>NZ_BBUZ01000096.1 GCF_001417735.1 Streptomyces sp. NBRC 110028 | reverse complement strand
TGAATGTTGGGGTCAACGCCGTGCCCGAGGCGATCGGCGGGCTGGGCCTGTATGCCCGTGTCTCCTCCCATGACCAGAAGACCGACCTGGAGCGGCAGGTCGCCCGGCTGTCCCAGTGGGCGGCGCAGGCCGGCCACCGGGTGGTGCGCGTGGAGGCGGAGATCGCATCCGGTATGAACGGTGGCCGCCCCAAAGCCAAGCGGCTGCTGACCGATCCGGATGTGACCACGGTGGTGGTCGAGCATAAGGACCGGCTGGGCCGGATGAACACCGAACTTGTCGAAGCCGCCCTCTTCGCACATGGGCGCCGCCTCGTGGTCCTTGATGACGGCGAGGTCGAAGACGACTTGGTGCGCGACATGGTGGAGGTGCTGACCTCGTTGTGTGCTCGCCTGTACGGTCGCCGGTCGGCGAAGAACCGTGCCCGCAAGGCTTTGGAGGCCGCCGAGCATGGCTGACTCCACACTGCGCACGATCCAGGCGCCGTTCGTTGCGCTGGGCCCGTCGGGGGTGGCGATCCGCACCAGCATCAAGGGCATGTCCCAGCGGGACTGTGAGGTGCTGCCGCTGGTGGGCGCACACCTGGGTTCGCTGGCTTCCACCGACCTCAAGGCCCGTTGCCGGGCGGGTACCGATCACGACAGCGACCAGTGGGCCCAGCGCAAGCGGGCCCTGACCGAGGAGTCGTCCTCCCGCTGGGCCGGGAGTATCACGAAGGCCACCCATGACCAGTGGGGCCTCTCACGCCGTGCCCAGCTCGCCCACATACACAACCTTGAGGCCGGGGTGCGCACGATCGCGCACCGCCTGTCCCAGCCGGTCGGGGAGAAGGGCACGAAGCGGACGCCGGGCGGCTACCGCACACAGCAGGAGTACTTCCAAAAGACCCGGCGCCTGCATGTGCTGGAAGACCGGCTGGAACGCGAGCGGTCCGACCGTGAGGCCGGTGTCGTGCACGTGGTGCGGGGCGGGAAGCGACTGGCTCGCAACCGGCACAGTCTGGAAGCTGCCCAGCTCACCGAGTACGAGTGTGGCGCGCGCTGGGATGCCGAACGCTGGTTCCTCCAGGCAGACGGGGAGTCGGGGAAGCGTTTTGGGAACGAAACCATCCGCGTCAGCTCCGACGGCGAGGTCGGCATCAAGCTCCCGGCTCCGCTGGCTCACCTGGCCAACGCCCCGCGCGGCCGGTATGTGCTCGACGGCCGGATCGGCTTCCGGCACCGCGGCCAGGAGTGGGCCGACCGCGTATCGGCGAACCGTGCTGTCGCCTACCGCATCCACCTGGACGTGGACCGGGGCCGCTGGTACCTCACCGCGGCGTGGATGATCCCCCCGGTTCAGACTGTTCCCCTGGCCGTAGCCAGGGCGAACGGGCTCATCGGTGTGGACACCAACGCCGACCACTTCGCAGCGTGGCGTCTGGATGTACACGGCAACCCGACGGGTGAGCCCCGCCGATTCTTCTATGACCTCGATGGGTCGGCCACCTACCGGGACGCCCAGGTGAGGCACGCCCTCACCTGCCTCCTTCACTGGGCACGACGCGAAAACGTCTCCATCGCGATCGAGGACCTGGACTTCGGCGCGGACAAGACGCGGGAGAAACACGGCCGCAGGAAGCGGTTCCGCAAGCTGATCTCCGGCATGCCCGTCGCCAAACTGCGGGCACGGCTGGTGTCCATGGCCGCCGAACTCGGCATCAGCATCGTCGTCGTCGACCCCGCCTACACCTCCCGTTGGGGCGCCGAGCACTGGCAGAAGCCCCTCAGCAGCAAGAACCGCAAGACCACCCGCCACGACGCCGCTGGCGTCGCGATCGGACGACGCGCTCTCGGGTTCCGCGTCCGGCGACGGACGGCACCGCCCTCACACCACCAGAGCGATCGTGTGGGGCATCGGACCGCCCAGGCCGGACACAGAACCCGCGGGCGTGAGGAAACCCGCCCCCGCATCCCCGGACCACGGACACGATCCGTGTCGCCGGACGCGGCGCGAACGCGGGCGACCAGTGCATTCACAACCGTTCGGGATGCACCAGTTGACCAGGTCTGGGTCCAAGACTCAC
>NZ_BBUZ01000095.1 GCF_001417735.1 Streptomyces sp. NBRC 110028 | reverse complement strand
GGCCGCTGAACAGGAACACCGTCTGTCCCGAAGTACTCGCCGGTGCTCCGGGGTATACGACTGCCGGGTGCACCGCCCCGGTGGCCAGGGCCTGCAAGCCCGCCGTCAGTTCCTCACGGTTTTCCCCGATCACGACGGCTCGGTGGTCGAAGAGCGAGCGGGTCTTCAGCAGCGACCAGCCCACCTCCACCGGCGATACGTCGTCGTCCGCACCGCAGACATGCTCGGCCAGGGCCGCCGCCTGCCCGCGAAGCGCCTCTGCGTTGTGCGCGGACACCAGCCACGGCACGGCACCGCCGGCGGTGCGAACCGGCGCCACCGGATGCGGGGCTTGCTCCAGGATCAGGTGCGCGTTCGTACCCGAGATGCCGAACGACGACACGCCCGCCCGGCGTGGCTCTTCTCCCTCCGGCCAGGGGACGGGCTCGGTCAGCAGCCGTACATCGCCTTCGGACCAGTTCACATTGGGCGTCGGCTGGTCGATGTGCAGCGAGGCGGGCAGGAGCCCGTGCCGCATCGCCATCACCATCTTGATCACACCGGCCACCCCGGCCGCGGCCTGGGTGTGGCCGATGTTGGACTTGATGGAGCCGAGCCACAATGGCCGGTTGTCCGGTCGGTTCTGTCCGTACGTGGCCAGCAGCGCCTGGGCCTCGATCGGGTCGCCGAGGGTGGTCCCGGTTCCATGTGCCTCGACCGCGTCCACCTCGGAGGCGGCCAGGCGGGCGTTGGCGAGGGCCTGCCGGATCACCCGCTGCTGAGAGGGCCCGTTCGGCGCCGTCAGACCGTTGCTCGTGCCGTCCTGGTTGACCGCCGAGCCCCGTACGAGTGCCAGTACGCGGTGGCCGTTGCGCCGGGCGTCCGACAGCCGCTCCAGCAGGACGAGGCCCACGCCCTCACCCCACACCATGCCGTCGGCGGCCGCGGCGAACGGCTTGCACCGGGCATCGGGGGCCAGGCCGCGCTGGCGGGAGAACTCGATGAACGCGCCCGGGGTGGCCATCACCGTCACCCCACCGGCCAGGGCAAGGGTACATTCGCCCTGCCGTAACGCCTGGGCGGCCAGGTGCATGGCCACGAGCGACGACGAACAGGCCGTGTCGACCGTGACCGCGGGCCCTTCCAAGCCGAACGAATACGCCACCCGGCCGGACACGACGCTGCCGATGTTTCCCGTGGCGACGTAGCCCTCGACATCGCTTGCCGTATCGCCGGTGAGCGACAGATAGTCCTGGGAAGTGACTCCGGCGAAGACGCCGGTGTTGCTGCCGCTCAGCGCGTCACGGTCGATTCCGGCGCTTTCGAAGGTCTCCCATGCGGTTTCGAGGAGCAGTCGCTGCTGGGGGTCCATGGCGAGCGCTTCGCGCGGGCTGATGCCGAAGAACGCCGCGTCGAACGCGGGTGCGTCGTGAAGGAAGCCGCCCTCGCGGACGTAACTTGTACCGGTGTGGTCAGGGTCGGGGTGGAAGAGCGTGTTCAGGTCCCAGTGCCGGTCTGTGGGCATTTCGCTGATGGCGTCGTGACGTGTGACGACCAGCTCCCACAGATCCTTCGGGTTACGTGCGCCACCGGGATAGCGACAGGCCATTCCGACGATCGCGATGGGCTCGTCGAGCGCGGCCGCGGTGGGAGCGTGGGTGGCGACAGCCGTCTGCTGCCCCGTGATGTCGGCACACAGATGGGTCGCGAGGGTGTGCGGTGTGGGGTGGTCGAAGATGAGGGAGGGTGGAAGGTCGATGCCGGTGAGGGTGGCGAGCTGGTTACGGAGTTCGACGGCGGTGAGGGAGTCGAACCCCAGCTCTTGGAACGGCTGGGTGGGTGGAATGGCATCGGGCCCGGTGTGGCCCAGGATGGCGGCCGCCAGGGACTGGATCTGGCGTAGGAGAAGCTGATGCTGCTGAGCGGGGGTGCTTGTATCGAGCTGCTGGCGCAGTGGGGTCACAGCGGACGGGGCACGGCGATGGTTCGCGGTCTGTACGGCGGGCTCGATCAGGTCCGAGAGCAGCGGACTGGGCCGTTGCGCCGTGAAAGTGGCGGGGAACTTCTCCCAGTCGATGTCCGCGATGGTGACGGTGGTGTCGCGATGGTTGAGCGCGTGGTGGAGCGCCGCGACCGCGAGATCGGGGCTGAGCGGAGCCAGCCCGCGCCGCCCGTAGAAGGAGAGCGCCGTTTCGTCGGCGGCCATGCCCGCGTCGCTCCAGGGTCCCCAGGCGATGCTGGTGGCGGGGAGTCCTTGGGAGCGGCGGTGTTGGGCGAGGGCGTCGAGGTAGGTGTTGGCGGCGGCGTAGGCGGCCTGACGGCTGCCGCCCCAGGAGGCCGCGCCGGAGGAGAAGAGGACGAACGCGCTGAGGTCGAGTCCCCTCGTGAGCTCATGCAAATGCTTGGCGGCCAGGGCCTTGGGCTCCAGCACATGCTGGAGGCGTTCCGGCTGGAGATCGGCGATCAGCTCGGTGTCGGAGGCACCGGCGGCGTGGATGACGGTGGTGAGGGGGTGTTCGGCGGGAATGGCTTCGATCAGGTGGTGCAACGCGTCCCGGTTCGAGACGTCGCAGGTGGTGATGGTGACGGTGGTGCCGAGGTCGGTGAGTTCTTGGGTCAGTTGGTCGGCCCCGGGGGCGTCGGGGCCGGTGCGGCTGGTGAGGTGGAGGTGTGGTGCGCCGTTGCGGGCGAGCCAGCGTGCGATGTGGGCGCCGAGCCCGCCGGTGCCGCCGGTGATCAGCGTCGTACCGCTCGGCTGCCACGGAACACGGCTCGCGGACGGCAGAGGAGCGCGACCGAGGCGGCGGGCGTAGGTGCCGGTGGTGCGGATCGCGGCCTGATCCTCGGATTGTCCGGGCGCGAGTAGCGCCGCGAGATGGTCGGAGGTGTGGTGATCGACGACGGCCGGGAGATCGATCAGTCCGCCCCAGCGGCGGGAGTGTTCCAGCGCGGCCGCGCGGCCGAATCCCCAGGTCTGCGCCTGGCACGGACTGGGGAGCGGATCGGCGGGATGGATCGCGACGGCACCCTGGGTGAGACACCACAGGGGCGCGGCGACCTCGGCGTCACCGAGTGCCTGGACGAGGGCGGTGGTGGCGACGAGCCCGGAGGGAACCGCGGCGTAGGCGGGGTGTGGCTCCTGGGTGAGCGCGAGCAGGCTCACGACCCCTGACGGCTCGCCGTCGGCGGTGAGCCGGGTGAGTTCTTCCACCAGACCATCGCGATGGGCTTGACGGGGGTCGAGCGTGTGGGGGAGGGGAGTGGCGCCGTGCCTGGTGAGCGCCTGCACGACGGTTGCTACGGCCGGGTGGTCGGTGTGGTCGGACGGGATGAGCAACAGCCAGGTGCCGGCGAGCGCGGCGGGTGTAGCGGGCGCGGAAAGTTGCGTCCAGGTGGTCCGATACCGCCAGGAGTCGATGACCGCCTGCTCGCGATGCTGTCGCCGCCAGGCCGACAGCGTCGGCAGCACGGTGCCCAACATGGGCTGCTGTTCGGCGGGGGAGTGGAGGGTCGCGGCGAGAGATTCCAGATCCTCGCGCTCCACGGCTTCCCAGAACGCCCGGTCAGCTTGCGTGGTCTCGGTGACATCCGTGGCCGTCTTGGCGGAGGCCAACCAGAAGTGCTCGCGTTGG
>NZ_BBUZ01000094.1 GCF_001417735.1 Streptomyces sp. NBRC 110028 | reverse complement strand
GACCGCTGAACAAGAACACCGTCTGACCTGGCGCGGTCGGGGTGTCCTCGGAGTGCATCACCCTGGCGTGCGGTGCACCGATGGCCAGGGCCTGCAAGCCCGCCGTCAGCTCTTCCTGGCTTGCGCCGACGATGACGGCTCGGTGGTCGAAGAGCGAGCGGGTCTTCAGCAGTGACCAGCCGACCTCCACCGGCGATACGTCGTCGTCCGCCGTCACCCGGTCGAGCAGTGCCGCCGCCTGGCCGCGCAGTGCCTCCGTACTCCTCGCCGACACCACCCACGGCACGACCCCGTCGGCCTCCGCGCCCCGTGCTGTGGCCTGTGGCGTGTCCGGGGCCTGTTCCACGATCACGTGAGCATTGGTGCCGCTGATGCCGAAGGAGGACACACCCGCGCGGCGTGACCGTTCGGCCTGCGGCCAGGGGACGGGCTCGGTCAGCAGCCGTACGTCACCAGCCGTCCAGTCCACGTTCGGACTCGGCTCGTCGATGTGCAGCGAGGCGGGCAGCAGCCCGTGCCGCATCGCCATCACCATCTTGATCACACCGGCCACCCCGGCAGCCGCCTGGGTGTGGCCGATGTTGGACTTGATGGAGCCGAGCCACAGGGGCTGGTCGTCCGGTCGGTTCTGTCCGTACGTGGCCAGCAGCGCCTGGGCCTCGATCGGGTCGCCGAGGGTGGTCCCGGTTCCATGCCCCTCCACCACGTCGACCTCGGGGGGCGACAGCCGGGCGTTGGCGAGGGCCTGGCCGATGACCCGTTGCTGGGAGGGGCCGTTCGGTGCCGTCAGTCCGTTGCTCGTGCCGTCCTGGTTGACCGCCGAGCCCCGTACGAGTGCCAGTACGCGGTGGCCGTTGCGCCGGGCGTCCGACAACCGCTCCAGCAGCAGAAGACCGGCTCCTTCACCCCAGCCCGTGCCGTCGGCCGCGGAGGCGAAGGGCTTGCAACGCCCGTCGGCGGCCAGCCCGCGCTGCCGGGAGAACTCGATGAAGGTGGTGGGGGTGGCCATCACCGTCACGCCACCGGCCAGGGCGAGAGTGCACTCGCCCTGCCGTAGCGCCTGAGCCGCCAGATGCATCGCCACCAGCGACGACGAGCACGCCGTGTCCACCGTCACCGCCGGTCCCTCCAGACCGAAGGTGTACGCCACCCGCCCGGACATCACGCTCGGGGTGCCGCCCGCGAGGAGATAACCCTCGACCTCCTGGGCCGACGAACTTCCGACCGCGCCATAGCCCTGGTAGGTGCCCCCCGCGAAGACGCCGGTGTTACTGCCGCTGAGCGCGTCACGGTCGATTCCGGCGCTTTCGAAGGTCTCCCATGCGGTTTCGAGGAGCAGTCGCTGCTGGGGGTCCATGGCGAGCGCTTCGCGCGGGCTGATGCCGAAGAACGCCGCATCGAACGCGGCCGCGTCGTACAGGAAACCGCCCTCCCGCGCGTAGCTGGTGCCCAGACGCTCCGGATCGGGATCGAAGAGCGTGTCAAGGTCCCAGTGCCGGTCGGTGGGCATCGCAGCGACGGCGTCCCGGCCCTCGGCGACCAACTTCCACAGCTCCTCCGGGGAGCGCACCCCGCCGGGGTAGCGGCAGGCCATGCCGATGATCGCGATGGGTTCGTCATCAGCGGCCATGGAGGGTGTGTGGGTGCTGACAGTGGGCGTCTGGCCGGTGAGTTCAGCACGTAGGTACGTGGCGAGCGCACTCGGCGTGGGGTGGTCGAAGACGAGGGCGGGGGCGAGTTCCAGACCGGTGGTGGCGACGAGCTGATTGCGCAGTTCGACGGCGGTGAGCGAGTCGAATCCGAGTTCCTGGAAGGGCTGTGTGGGCGTGACCGCGTCGACGCCGGGATGGCCGAGGACGGTGGCGGCGAGGGTCTGGACGTGGCGCACCAGGAGCTGCTGCTGTTGGTCCGCCGTGGCTGCGGTGAGCTGCTGCCGCAGCGGAGTGGCAGCGGCGGCGGAAGCGATGGGGGTGGTGTCCTCGACGGCGGGGGCCATCATCGGGGTGAGGAACGGGCTCGGGCGCTGCGCCGTGAAGGCGCTGCAGAACCTCTCCCAATCGACATCGGCCACCGTGACGGTGGTGTCGTCGTACGTCAGGGCGTGGTGCAGGGATTTGATGGCGAGATCGATGGTCAGCGGAGAGAGGCCGCGCCGCCTGAGGTGAGAGAGCGTGTTCTCATCGGCGGCCATGCCCGCGTCGCTCCAGGGTCCCCAGGCGATGCTGGTGGCGGGGAGCCCCTGGGCACGGCGGTGTTCGGCGAGAGCGTCGAGGTACGCGTTCGCCGCGGCGTAGGCGGCCTGCTGCCCACTGCCCCAGGTCGCGGCGTTCGACGAGAAGAGTACGAAGGTGTCGAGACCGAGGTCCCGGGTGATCTCGTGCAGATGGGTGGCGGCCAGCGCCTTGGAGTGCAGCACGTACTGCAGCCGCTCGGGGTCCAGCTCGGCGATCGGGCCGAGATCCATGGTTCCGGCGGCGTGGATGACGGTGGTCAGAGGGTGTTCGGCGGGGATGTAGTCGATGAGGTGCTGCAACGCGTCCCGGTTCGAGACGTCGCACGCGGTGATGGTGACCGAGGCGCCCAGCGCGGTGAGTTCTTCGCTGAGCTGGTCGGCCCCGGGGGCGTCGGGGCCGGACCGGCTGATGAGGTGGAGGTGCGGTGCGCCCTCACGGGCGAGCCAGCGTGCGATGTGGGCGCCGAGCCCGCCGGTGCCGCCGGTGATCAGCGTCGTACCAGTCGCCTGCCAGGGCGCCGGGTTCGCGAACGGTCCGGGAGCGGCATGCCCGAGGCGGCGGGCGTAGGTGCCGGTGGTGCGGATCGCGACCTGGTCCTCGGGCTGTCCCGGGACCAGCAGGGCGGCCAGCCGGCCGGCGGTGTGGTGGGTCATGGTGGTGGGCAAATCGATGAGCCCACCCCAACGTTGTGGGTGTTCAAGAGCGGCGACCCGGCCCAGCCCCCAGACCTGGGCCTGGGCCGGGTGGGGGAGCGGATCCGTACGGCCGGCGGCGACCGCGCCCTGCGTGAGACACCAGAGGGGAGCGGTGCTACCGGTGTCGCCGAGTGCCTGGAGCAGTGTGACCGTACCGATGAGTCCGGTAGGGACGGCGGAGTGTCCAATGTGCGCCGCCGTGTCCAGGGCGAGCAGGCTCAGCACACCTGAGACCGGGGCGTCTTCGGCGAGTTGCGTCAGCCGCTCGGTGAGAACATCGCGACGTGACTCCTCCGAAGGGAGTGCATGGAGGGACGCCGTGGCTCCATGGACCTGAAGCGCCTGCACGACGGTCTGGACCGCGGCGTGGTCCTCCTGACCGACGGGGACAACCACCAGCCAGGAACCGCTCAGGGCCGCCGTGGGGGAGTCGGGCAGCTGCTGCCAGGCGGTCCGGTAGCGCCAGGAGTCGATGACCGCCTGCTCGCGGTGCTGACGCCGCCAAGCCGACAGGATTGGGAGGGCGGGCAGGAGCGCGTCGATGCCGGGGCCGTCCTTCTCCAACTGGAGCGCGTTGGTGAGGGCGTCGACGTCCAGCTCCTCGATGGCGTGCCACAGCTGTGCCTCGGCAGGGTCCGCCCCCACACCGGCACCGCTGTTACGGCCATCGGGTGGGGCGAGCCAGAACCGCTGGTGCTGGAAGGCGTACGTCGGCAACGCGACGAGCCGTGGCGCCGGGCTGGCGGGGAACCAGGGTGCCCAGTCGACATCGCCCCCACTGGTGTGGAGTTCTGCGAGGGCGCTGGCGAACGCATGGAC
>NZ_BBUZ01000093.1 GCF_001417735.1 Streptomyces sp. NBRC 110028 | reverse complement strand
GCGCCGAAACGCCCTCGGCGAGGCCGAAACCATCGGCTGTGCTCGCGAACGCCTTGCAACGACCGTCCTCGGAGAGGCCCTGTTGCCGTGAGAACTCCACAAAGCTGTCCGGTGTGGACATCACCGTCACACCGCCGGCTATGGCGAGTGAGCACTCGCCCCGGCGCAGCGCCTGCACCGCCAAGTGCAGTGCCACCAGCGATGACGAACACGCCGTATCCACCGTGACCGCAGGTCCCTCCAGGCCGAGGGAGTACGCGACGCGGCCGGATATCACGCTGCCGGCGTTGCCCACGCCTTGGTAGCCCTCCAGATCACCGCCGGAGTTCCACAGCAGCGGTGCGTAGAACTGGCCGTTGCTACCGATAAACGTGCCGGTCCGGCTCTGGTGGAGCGAGTCGGGCGCCACGCCGGCGCTCTCGATGAGCTCCCAGGTGGTTTCCAGCAGCAGCCGTTGCTGCGGGTCCATCGCCAACGCTTCACGCGGCGAGATACCGAAGAAGGCGGCGTCGAACTCCCCGGCGTCGTGGAGGAAACCGCCGTAGCGTGTGGCGCTGGTGCCCTTCGCCTCGGGATCCGGGTTCAGGAGGCGCTCCATGTCCCAGCCGCGGTTGGCCGGAAGTTCGGAGATGACATCGCCGCCCGCTTGGAGCAACTTCCAGAGGGCTTCCGGCGTATCGATTCCGCCCGGGAACCGGCAGGCCATCCCCACGATGACGACGGGGTCGTCCTCCTCATCCGCGTTCCGAACGACGGACAGGTCAGCTGGTGCGTCGGACACACCGAACAGTTCGGAGCGCAGGTACTCGGCGAGTCCGTTGGTGGTCGGATAGTCGAAGATCAGCGTTGTCGGAAGGCGCATGCCCGTGGTGGCCGTAAGCCGGTTCCGGAGCTGGACCGCTGTCAGTGAGTCGAACCCGATTTCTCGGAACGCGCGCTGTGGCTGGACCGAGTCGGTGGAGGAGTGGCCGAGGACGGCAGCGACTTCGCTCTGGACGAGCGACACCAGCTCTCGCTGTTGCTCCGTCTCGGTCAGCGGACGCAGGCGTCGTACGAGTTCCGTACCGCCGTCCTCGTCCCGGGCCTGTCGGTCGTTGGTCGCAGCCGCGGACAGGGCCGGCCGGCGGACGTCGTCCACGTCGTCGAAGAAGGAAGTGCGCCGGACGGCACTGAAGCCGGCGTAGAACCGCTCCCAGTCGACATCCGCCACCACGGCGTGGCCCTCGTCCTGGTCGAGCACTTCCTGGAGGGAGGCGAGCGCGCCAGGTATGGACAGTGCTCGCAGTCCTCGTCGGTCGAGGTAGGAGTCACCGAGGGAGGCAAGGGATCGATCGTCGTTCCACGGAGTCCAGGCCACCGACGTACCGGGCAGTCCGCGCAGACGGCGGTGCTGGGCGACGGCGTCGAGGAAGGCGTTGCCCGCCGCGTAGGCGCTCTGCCCCGCGCTTCCCCAGACGCCCGCGACGGAGGAGAAGAAGACCACGTCGTGCGCCGTGTCGATGCCGCTCAGCACCTCGTCGAGCTGCCCGACGCCGGCGATCTTTCGGCTGATGGTGCGGGCGAATTGCACCAGGTCCGACTCGGCCACCGAGGCGAACTCGACCACGGTCGGCGCATGGATGACGGCGCGCAGCGGGTGTTCGCCGGTCGTGCGGTCGAGCAAGGACCGCAGCGCGTCGCTGTCATCGGTGTCCACGCCCGCGAGTTCGATCTTCGTCGTGTGCCCGTCGAACTCGGCCCTCAGTGCCTCGGCCTCGCCGTCTGCTCCCTGACCTCCCAGGAGTACTACCTGGTGGGCACCGTTGTCAGCCAGCCAACGAACGATGTGGGCGGTCAGCGGTCCCATGCCGCCGGTGACCAGTACGGTGTCACGCGGCTGCCACCTCCGCGCACCCGAGTGTGCACTGCCGCCTGCACGCACCAGCCTGGGTACGTAGGTACCGGTCGTCCGGACCGCGATCTGGTCCTCGCCTCGGGCAGCTCCCTGCACCATCGTGGCCAGGACCGTGGCCAGTAGGTCGGCATGCGCGTGGTCGGGAATCGAACCAGGCTCGCCTGCCACAGCGGGCAGGTCGATCAACCCGCCCCACAATTCGGGGTGTTCCAGAGCAAGGACACGGCCGAAGCCCCATAGCTGCGCGTGCACGGGGTCGATCACCGCACCGGTATCGGCAGCACCGACCACGACGGCGGCTTGCGTG
Organism: Streptomyces sp. NBRC 110028; assembly: GCF_001417735.1. Lineage (GTDB taxonomy): Bacteria > Actinomycetota > Actinomycetes > Streptomycetales > Streptomycetaceae > Streptomyces. The sequence goes on along the minus strand of NZ_BBUZ01000093.1, from coordinate 785 downwards.
ACCAGCCACAGACGCGGCGTCGGCTCACCGGACCTGTCGACATCGATCAACGCCTGGGCCAACGTCAACGATGCGGCCAGACCCGCAGACAGAACGGGGTGTTCGGCATGGGCCTGCTCCTCCCACGCCAGGAACGACACCACACCCCGCACGCCCGGCCACCGGGTGAGGGCCTCGGCGTATGCTGCGCGGTCGGGATGCACGGCGTCGACCTCTACGACCGTGACTTCACCACCCTTGGCCGCCACCGCCGCCACCGACTGAGTGACGCGGACATCGCCGGCACGGCCCTGCGGGACGACGAGCAGCCAGCCGCCCTGCAACGACTCCTGTGCCCGCGAATTGGGCAGAGGCTTCCACTCCACCCGGTAACGCCAGCGCTGCACCTTCCGACGCTGCCGCTCACGCCGCCGCCACGACGACAAGGCCGGCAATGTCGTGTGCAGAGCCTCCGCATCTAGCCCCAACTCCTCGGCCACAACCGCCGAGTCCTCGCGCTCGACCGCATCCCAGAACGCGACGTCTGCCTCACCCTCAACGCCGTTCAAAGACAACGCCGGCGAGCCCTCCAACCAGAAACGTTGTCGTTGGAAGGGGTAGGTGGGCAGGTCTACGATACGGGGGCTCGCACCCTCGAAGGCGCGGGACCAGTCGACCGAAACGCCCCGGACGAACGCTTCCGCAAGAGACGTGAGGAACCGATCCAGACCCCCCTCATCACGCCGTAGCGAGCCCAGCGCCACAGCATCGGCATCCACCGTGTCGAGGGTCTGCTCGATACCGGG
>NZ_BBUZ01000092.1 GCF_001417735.1 Streptomyces sp. NBRC 110028 | reverse complement strand
TCACCCAGGCGCTCCAGTACGACGAGCCCGGCGCCCTCACCCCAGCCGGTGCCGTCGGCGGCGGCCGCGAAGGGCTTGCACCGGCCGTCGGGGGCCATACCGCGCTGCCGGGAGAACTCGATGAACGCCCCGGGAGTGGCCATCACCGCCACGCCCCCGGCCAGCGCCAGGTCGCATTCGCCGTGGCGCAGCGCCTGACAGGCCAGATGGATGGCCACCAGCGACGACGAGCACGCCGTGTCCACCGTGACCGCGGGCCCTTCCAGACCCAGTGAGTACGCCACCCGGCCCGACACCACGCTGCCGAGGTTTCCGGCCCCGACGTAGCCCTCCACTTCGCTCGTGATGTTCCCGATGACCGACAGATAGTCGTGGGAACCGATCCCGGCGAACACACCGGTGTTGCTGCCGTTCAAGGTGTCGCGACGGAATCCCGCCCGCTCGAACGCCTCCCACGCCGTTTCGAGGAGCAACCGCTGCTGGGGGTCCATGGCCAGCGCCTCGCGCGGGCTGATGTCGAAGAAAGCGGCGTCGAATTCGGTCGCGTCGTAACAGAATCCGCCCTGGTCCACATAGGACGTGCCGTACTGCTCGGGATCCGGATCGAAGAGTTCGCCGAGCGCCCAGCCCCGGTCCGTCGGAAACGCGGAGACGGCGTCATCACCCCGCGCCACCAGCTGCCAAAGGTCCTCGGGCGACCGCACCCCGCCCGGATAGCGGCACGCCATTCCCACGATCGCGACAGGCTCCGGCTCGGCGGAATCGACCTCGCGCAGACGCTGGCGGGTCTGGCGCAATTCGGCCGTGACCCACTTGAGGTGATCGAGAAGCTTCTCTTCGTTGGACATCTGGCACAAGCTCCTTGGCGCGGCGCGGAGGATGGAGGTCTTCGGGCTCACGACTTTCCGAACTCATCGGAGATGAGATCGAAAATGTCTTCCGCCGTTGCTGTCTCAAGCTCGCCATGAGCCGTGGAACGGTCCGTTTCCTGTTCCGTACCGCTCCACTTGGCCAGCAGCAGCCGCAGTCGGCCGGTGATCCGGCGACGCGCAGCCTCGTCCACCGCGGACGGCTCCGATACCGAATCCCATGTGTCGAGGTCCGACAGCAGTCGCCCTTCGGAGGCCACCTCCGCGTCGACGAGGCGCTCGCGCAGGAAGTCAGCCAGCTGGTTGGGCGTGGGGTGGTCGAAGATGAGAGTGGGTGGCAGATCGATACCGGTGGTGGCGGTGAGCCGGTTTCCGAATGCGACGGCGGTGAGGGAGTCGAACCCCAGCTCCTGGAAGGGCTGGGCGGGGGGAATGGCGTCCGTGCCGGGGTGGCCGAGGATGGCGGCCGCGTGCGTCCGCAGGTGGTGGAGGAGGAGCTGATGCTGCTGAGCGGGCGTGCTGTCGGCCAGTTGCTGCTGGAGCGAGCTGATAGCCGACGTCGAATCCGGGGCGTCGGCGTCGGGCTCCGGAGTCGGCATGAGGCGGGTGAGGAGGGGGCTCGGCCGTTGCGCCGTAAAACTGGTCGGGAACTTCTGCCAGTCGATGTCCGCGACGGTGACGGTGATGTCGCCATGGTCGAGCGCGTGCTGAAGCGAGGCGACGGCGAGATCCGGGGCGAGCGGATTCATCCCGCGCCGGTTGTAGTAGTCGACGACGGCCACGTCGGCGGCCATGCCCGCGTCGCTCCAGGGCGCCCAGGCGATGCTGGTGGCGGGGAGTCCTTGGGAGCGGCGGTGTTGGGCGAGGGCGTCGAGGTAGGTGTTGGCGGCGGCGTAGGCGGCCTGACGGCTGCCGCCCCAGGAGGCCGCGCCGGAGGAGAAGAGGACGAACGCGCTGAGGTCGTGGTCCTTGGTCAGCTCATGGAGATGAGCGGCGGCGAGCGCCTTGGGTTGAAGGACCTCGTTGATGTGGAGGAGATCGATCTCCGAGAGTGGCGTGTTCTCCGCGATACCGGCGGTGTGGATGACGGTGGTGAGGGGGTGTTCGGCGGGGATGGCCTCGATGAGGCGGTGCAACGCGTCCCGGTTCGAGACGTCGCAGGTGGTGATGGTGACGGTGGTGCCGAGGTCGGTGAGTTCTTGGGTCAGTTGGTCGGCCCCGGGGGCGTCGGGGCCGGTGCGGCTGGTGAGGTGGAGGTGTGGTGCGCCGTTGCGGGCGAGCCAGCGTGCGATGTGGGCGCCGAGCCCGCCGGTGCCGCCGGTGATCAGTGTCGTACCGCTCGGCTGCCAGGGGACCGCCAGAGCGTCGGTGGCCGGCGCGTGCTCAAGGCGCCGCCCGAGGACGGCCGAACGGATCGCCACCTGGTCCTCGGGCTGCCCGGGCACGAGCAACCCCGCGATGCGGCCGGGAGCGCGGGCGTCGACCGTGTCGGGCAGATCGATCAAACCACCCCAGAGCCGGGGGTATTCCAGCGCGGCGACCCGGCCGAATCCCCAGATCTGCGCCTGGCACGGATGAGGGAGCACATCGGTGGAGGAGGCCGCCACGGCGCCCTGGGTCAGGCACCACAGGGCCGTGGGCCACCCGAGTTCGTCCAGGGCCTGGACGAGGGCCGTGGTGGCGGCCAGCCCGATGGGAACGGCCGGATGATCCGGGTGGTGGCCCTCATCGAGGGCGAGAAGGCTCAGCACACCGGCGGGTGCGGTACGTACGCCGATGAGACCGGCGAGCTGCTGGGCAAGGGCCTCGCGGGCGGCAGCGGTGTCGATGGTGAGCGTCTCGCGCACAGCACCATGGGCATCGAGTGCCTGGGCAGCGGCTTGGACGACCGGATGCCCGGCCAGGCCGGATGGCACGAGCAGCAGCCAGGTCCCGGTGAGGGCCGGAGTCGCCACCGCGTCGGGCAGCGGCTCCCAGGCGACCCGGTAGCGCCACGAGCCGATGGTGGCGTGCTCCCGGTGCCGTCGCCGCCAGGCCGAGAGAAGGGGGAGGGCGGGCAGGAGTGCGTCGATGCCGGGGCTGTTCTTCTCCAACTGGAGCGTGCTGGTGAGGGCGTCCACATCTTCCGCCTCGATAGCGCCCCAGAGCTGTGCCTCGGCCGGGTCGTGCTGCTCACCGCGGCCGTTGGGACGGGTGGGCGGGGCGAGCCAGAACCGCTGGTGCTGA
>NZ_BBUZ01000091.1 GCF_001417735.1 Streptomyces sp. NBRC 110028 | reverse complement strand
TGGCGCGTCTGGCCGAGGACCCTGGACTGAGGCCGGTGGACGTGGGCTGGTCGTTGATCAGGTCCCGGTCGCTGTTCGAGCATCATGCCGTGGTGCTGGGCGAGGACCACACGGAGCTGGTGGCGGCGGTCGAGGCGCTGGCGGCAGGGGAGTCCCACCCGGGTGTGGTGCGTGCGGCCGCCCCGGCACCGCCGAGGGATGTGGGCCCGGTGCTGGTGTTTCCGGGCCAGGGAACCCAGTGGGCCGGGATGGGAGCCGCACTGCTCGATGCGTCGCCGGTGTTCGCGGCGCGGGTGGCGGAGTGCGAGCAGGCACTGTCGCCGTACGTCGACTGGACACTCACCGACGTACTGCGCGGCACTGAGGACGCGGGCGATCTGGGCCGGGTCGATGTGGTGCAACCGGCGTTGTGGGCGGTGATGGTGTCCCTGGCCGCCGTGTGGGCCGGACACGGCGTGAAACCTGGCGCGGTGGTCGGTCACAGCCAGGGGGAGATCGCCGCAGCGGTCGTCGCCGGGGCGCTGTCGCTGGAGGATGGCGCGAAGGTCGTGGCCCTGCGCAGCCGGGCCCTGCGCCGGCTGGCCGGTGGCGGAGCGATGGCATCGTTGGGTGTGGGCCAGGAGCAGGCCGGACAGCTGCTGGCCCGGCTCGGCGACGAGGCGGCCGCGGTGGGTGTGGCTGCGGTCAACGGGCCTTCTTCGACGGTCATTTCAGGACCGCCACAGCAAGTGGCCGCCGCGGTGGCCGCATGCCAGGAGAACGGCGAGCGCGCACGGCTCATCGACGTGGACTACGCCTCGCACGGCCCTCAGATCGAGGAGATCCGCGACGAGCTGTTCCGCGAATTGGACGGTATCCACCCGAACGACACCTCTCAAAAGGGCATCACGTTCTACTCCACGGTGACCGGCGGCCAGGCCGATACGGCACGACTGGACACCGCCTACTGGGTGACGAACCTGCGGGAGCGCGTACGGTTCGCCGACGCGCTCGAGGCGGCGCTTGCCGACGGGCACCGGGCGTTCATCGAGACCAGCACACACCCCGTGCTGACCATCGGCATGCAGGAGACCTTCGAGTGCACGGGCGTGCAGGCCGTCACGGTCCCCACACTGCGCCGCGGCCACGGAGACCGGACCCAGCTGCTGCGGTCCCTCGCCCAGGCGTTCATCTCCGGAGTCGACGTCGACTGGACGACCCTGTATCCCACCTCGCCCCCACCCCGGGTCGTGGAGCTGCCCACCTACGCCTTCCAGCGTGAGCGGTATTGGCTCGACGGCCACACCGGCCGCGGCGGCAACCCCGCCGACCTCGGGCTGCTCTCCGCGCGGCATCCTGTGCTGGCCGCGGCTGTGGAGCTTGCCGATGGCAGTGGCCATGTGCTGACGGGCCGGCTCTCGGCGCGAAGGCCTGCGTGGCTCGGTGACCACGTGGTGGCGGACGCGGTGCTGGTGCCGGGCGCGGCCCTGGCGGAGTGGGTTCTGCGGGCCGCCGACGAGGTCGGCGCCGGTGGTGTGGAGGAGCTGGCGCTCCAGGTTCCGCTGGTGCTGCCCCCGTCCGGCGGGCTGCGGCTCCAGGTGGTCGTCGGCGCGTCCGGGGACGACGGACGCGCCGACGTGCAGGTGTACTCGCGGCCCGACCGCGATGCCGAACCGGGCACCGACCCGGGGTGGGTGTGCCACGCGGAGGGCGTACTGAGCGCGCCCGCCGATCGCGCCGACGACGTGGCCGGACTGGGCGGCGCATGGCCCCCGGCGGGCGCGGAACCACTCGAGACCGAGGGATTCTACGAACGTGTCGCGGCCGCCGGATATGCGTACGGGCCCGCCTTCCAGGGGCTGCGGGCGGTGTGGCAGGACGGCGCGGACGTCCTGGCCGAGGTGGTGCTGCCGGACGCCGCGGGCGAACACGATGGCTTCGGCATCCACCCGGCGCTCCTCGACGCCGCCCTGCACCCGGCCCTGCTGATCGACCGGCTCACCACCGGCACGGACACCGAGCCCGCCCCTGGCCAGGTGTGGTTGCCGTTCGCGTGGAACGGCGTGACGCTATGGGCGGCCGAGGCGACCACGGTCCGGGTCCGGCTGTCCCCCCACGAGCAGAGCGCGGACGGCGAGCGGGCGCTGCGTGTGACCGTGGCCGACGCGGTCGGCGCGCCGGTGCTCACGGTGGATTCGGTGGCGATGCGCCCGGCGAGTGCGGACCAGTTGCGGTCAGTGGACACCCGTCGTACGGACAGCCTGTTCACCCTCGACTGGACGTCCCTGCCCCTGGCGGTGGACACCACGGAACCGGCGGACGCCAATAGTCGCTGGGCCGTGCTGGGCACCGATGCCCCGAACCTTGCCCGCCCGGACATGAGCCACTTCCCGGACCTCACGGCACTGGGCGAGGCGCTCGATCGCGGGGAGCCGACCCCGCCGGTGGTCTTCGCCGACGTACCGCCCATGGACGTCGGCGAGGCGATGGCGGCCGAGGGCCTGGCCATGACGGAACGGATGCTGGCCCTGCTCCAAGGCTGGCTGACCGAACCGCAGCTGTCCGACGCCCGGTTGGTGGTCGTGACGCACGGCGCGGTCACCGTTGACGGCTCCGCCGAAGACGGTGTACAGGTGGCCGCCGCAGCTGCGTGGGGTCTCGTACGCAGCGCCCAGTCGGAGAACCCAGGCCGGTTCCTCCTGCTCGACCTCGACGACAAGACCAACGCCGACACCGTACGGGCCGCCATCACCCACGCCGTGGCGAGCGACGAACCACAGCTCGCCATCCGTGCGGGGCGGGCCCTGGTACCCCGTCTCGTCCGGGCCGGCGCCGGTGGCGCGGGACTTGTGGGCCCGGTGGAGCAACCGGCCGCATGGCGGCTGGACACGGTCGGTACGCCCACCCTGGACAACGTGGTGCCGGTGTCCTGCCCGAAGGTGCTGGAACCGCTGGGGACGGGCCAGGTGCGCATCGCCGTCCGCGCGGCCGGCATCAACTTCCGGGACGTCGTGGTGAGCCTGGGCATGGTCCCGGGGCAGACCGGGCTGGGTGGCGAAGGCGCCGGTGTGGTGGTGGAGATCGGCCCCGGAGTCACCGAAGTCGCGGTCGGAGACCGGGTCATGGGCGTCTTCGACCAGTCC
>NZ_BBUZ01000090.1 GCF_001417735.1 Streptomyces sp. NBRC 110028 | reverse complement strand
TGCGGTGACGGCTCATCCACATGCAACGTCCGCGGCACCACACCCCGCTCCAGCGCCAGCACCATCTTCATCACACCCGCCACACCAGCCGCAGCCTGCGTATGACCGATGTTCGACTTCACCGACCCCAGCAGCACCGGACGCCCGCCACCACGTCCCTGCCCATACGTCGCAAGCAACGCCTGCGCCTCGATCGGATCACCCAACCGCGTCCCCGTCCCATGCGCCTCCACCACATCCACATCGACAGGAGCCAGACCGGCGTCAGCCAACGCCGCACGGATCACCCGCTGCTGCGACGGACCATTCGGAGCCGCCAGACCATTGGACGCACCATCCTGATTGACCGCGCTCCCCCGCACCACCGCCAACACCCGATGCCCGAGCCGCCGCGCATCCGACAACCGCTCCAGCAAGAGCAGCGAAACTCCCTCGGCAAAGCCAAAACCATCCGCTGACGCCGCAAAGGCCTTGGACCGGCCGTCCCTGGCCAGTCCACGCTGCCGACTGAACTCGACGAAGACCTTCGGGTCCGACATGACGGCCACACCACCGACGGCCGCCAGCGAGCACTCGCCACGGCGCAGCGCCTGCACCGCCAAGTGCAGGGCCACCAGCGATGACGAACACGCCGTGTCCACCGTCACCGCAGGCCCCTCAAGGCCGAAGGTGTAGGAGATACGCCCGGAGACAACGGCCGAGGCGTTCCCTGTCAGCAGGTAGCCCTCGGCCTCCGCCGGCGGGGTGCCCACCCTGTCCGCATAACCCATATGGGCGGCGCCGACGAATACTCCGGCCCGACTTCCCTTCAGCGTATGAGGATCGACTCCTGCGCGCTCGAGAAGCTCCCAGGACGTCTCCAGCAGCAGCCGCTGCTGCGGGTCCATCGCCAACGCCTCACGCGGCGAGATCCCGAAGAAGTCCGTGTCGAACTGCGTCGCCTGATCCAGGAAACCGCCGTGACGGACGTAGCTCGTCCCACTGTTTGCCGGGTCAGGATGGTAGATTTTGTCCAGTTCCCAGCCGCGGTCGTCGGGGAACTCGGTAAGTACCTCGCCTCCGGCGGCCAGGAGTTCCCACAGCTGCTCCGGACTCTCGATCCCGCCCGGGAAGCGGCAGGCCATCGACGTGATCGCGATGGGCTCGTCCTCCAGCTCCCAGATGCGGTGCCGGGCCTTGCGCAGGTCCACGGTCGCGCGCTTGAGATACTCGACGATCTTTTCGTCGTTCGTCACAACGTTCTCCCGTCAAGGTCGCGGTAGCAGTTGGACAGGTTTCAGGAATTGCCGAGTTCGTTGTCGAGCACCTCGAAGAGTTCATCGATGGTGGCGTCCTCGACATCCTGATATTCGCCTGCGTCTGGACCTGCTTCCCTGCCTCTCGAACTGCCCCCGCTTCCGGAGCGGGGCAGGAGAATGTGCAATCTCTTGGTGATTTCCGAGCGAGCTTCTTCGTCCGATTCCAGCAGAGCCAGACCGGTCTCCAACTGGTCGATCGCCGACCGCATGAGCGTCAGCGGGTCGTCACTTCCCACGAGTTCGGATTGCAGGAAGCGTGCGATGGCGGTGGCGGTGGGATGATCGAATGCCATGGTGGCCGGCAGCCGGACACCCGTGGCCGCAGCCAGCCCGTTGCGTAGCTCGACGGCGGTGAGTGAGTCGAAGCCCAGTTCCTTGAACGCCCGCTCGGCCGGGACGTCCTGCGCGGAGCCGTGCCCGAGGACAGCGGCGGCCTGAGCACGGACCAACTCCACCAACTCCTCCTCCTGCCGCACGCGAGACAACCCCGACAACCGCTTCAACAACCCTGACGACTCATCCTCGTCAACCAAGTCCTGCTCCCGGTTCTGCAGGGCGGTACGGACTTCCGGCAGGTCGCTGATCAAAGGGCGGGGACGAGCGGAGGCGAAGCCGGTCACAAAGCGTTCCCAGTCCACGGCGGCGATCGCGACGAACGTTTCACCACGACCAACCGCGTCGGCCATCGCGGCGACAGCACGTTCGGGATCCATCGCCCGCACCCCCCGACGGGACAACTCCTGCCCCACACCTTCCACCGACGCCATACCCTGACCGGCCCACATCCCCCACGCCACACTCGTCGCCGGCAAGCCGGCACTCCGACACCGCACCGCCAACGCATCGAGGAACGCGTTGGCCGCCGCATACACCGCCTGCCCCCCGCTACCCCACACACCGGCATTGGAAGAGAACAACACGAACGCCTCCAGAGTCGAGGCATCCAGCAGCTCATCCAGGTTCACCGCACCGGCGACCTTGGCAGCCATCACATCAGCCGCCTCCTGAAGAGAGACCTCCGCCAAGGGCGTGGACTGCGGAACGCCAGCCGCGTGGAACACCGCCGTCACCGGTTCACCCAGACCCGTCAGCAATGCTTCCAGCGCCGCACGGTCAGCCACATCACAGGCCCACACCGACACCCGCGCTCCACCCAAATGCTCCAGCTCCCGCACCAGCTCACCAGCGCCAGGAGCGCTATCACCACGACGGCTTACCAGGACCACATGATCCACACCGCCAGCCACCAACCACCGGGCCGTGTGCGCACCCAAACCACCGGTACCACCGGTGACCAGCACCGTCCCATGCGGCCGCCAACCACCCCCACCACCATCGACCGCGGCACGCACCAAACGACGCACCCACACACCCGAACCACGCACCGCCACCTGATCCTCAAAACCAGCCGACGCCACAACACCCACAAACCGGCGGCACACCTCCTCATCAGCCTCCACCGGCAGATCGATCAACCCGCCCCACAACCCCGGATGCTCCAGACCCAGAACGCGGCCAAAACCCCACACCTGCGCCTGCACCGGATCAATCACCGTGCCCATATCCGAAGTACCAGCAACCACCGCCCCCCGCGTCACCAGCCACAACCGCGGCACCTCACCAACCAAGCCCAAATCGAGCAGCGCCTGGGCCAGCACCAGCGACGCAGCCAGCCCCGCGGGAACAACAGGATGCTCCGAGTGCCGCCGATCACCCCAGGACAAGAACGACACGACCCCGGTCACACCGCGGCCCGCGACAGCATCGACGTAAGCCCGGCGGTCGGGACGGGTCGGATCGAGCTCCACGACACTGACCTCGCCACCCCGGGCCGTGACGGCAGCCACTACCCGCGCAACGGCGACATCATCCGCCAAGCCCTGCGGCAC
>NZ_BBUZ01000089.1 GCF_001417735.1 Streptomyces sp. NBRC 110028 | reverse complement strand
AGATCACCTCCATTCCTGTCCTCCACCGCGACCGGGACGACAACCACACCCTCCTCACGGCACTCGCCACCGCACACACCCACGGCCTCCACATCGACTGGACACCCCTCATCGGGGAAACCAGCACGGCCACCGCCCTGCCCACCTACCCCTTCCAACGCCAGCGCTACTGGCTGGAAAGGTCCAGGCCCACCGCGGGTGCCGACGGTCTGGGGCTGACGGCGACCGGCCATCCGGTGCTGACCACCATGGCCGAACTCCCCAATGGGGGCGGACACCTCTTCACCGGCCGGGTCTCCGGATCCGACCCCGCCTGGGTGGCCGAACATGCCATCTTCGGGTCGATGATCGTGCCCGGTGTGGCATTCGTCGATCTCCTCCTCCACGCGGCACGCCACATCGACTGCGGCCACATCGAGGAACTCACCCACCATGTGTTCTTCGCCGTGCCGGAACGCGGCGCCCTCCAGCTCCGGGTCCTCGTCGAAGCGGCGGACGACTCCGGGCGGCGCTCCCTCGCGGTCTACTCCCGGCCGGAGGACGCTCCGGCCGAGAACGAGTGGACCTGCCATGCCACAGGGGTGCTCGCGGCCGAGGAGAGGGAAGCGCCCGCGACGGCAGGGGTGCTGACGGATGATGTCTGGCCCCCGGCCGCCTCGGTCCCCATGGACACGGAGGAGTTCTACCGGCGGGTCACCGGTGCGGGCTTCGGCTACGGGCCACTGTTCCGGGGGATGCGCGCGGCCTGGCGGGACGGGGACACCACGTACGCGGAAGTGTCCCTCCCCGCCGACGCCGATCCCGGCGCGTACGGCATCCATCCCGGTCTGCTCGACTCGGCCCTCCAGCCCGCGGCGCTCGTCGCGGGACGCGAGGCGGCGGACGACACCATCAGGGTGCCGTTCTCGTGGAGCGGTGTGTCCCTCCACGCGACGGGGGCGAGGGCCCTGCGGATCCGCCTCATGTGGCCCACCCCGGACACGGTGTCGCTGGTCATCGCGGACCAGACGGGTGCGCCGGTGATGACGATCGACGCCCTCATCATGCGGTCGGTCGGCCCCGACCAACTCGCCGCCGCGCGTGCGGCCGACGCCGGAGAGCTGTACGAGGTCGACTGGCTCGCCGTCCCGGCACCCGAGGACGGGATACAGGACACGGTCGAGGTCGCGCAGGACGCGGTGAGGCTCCCGACCGCGCAGCGGGACGACGACACGACCGGGCCCGAGGTGTTCGTCACGTGGTGCGTCTCCGAGAACGACGCCGACCCCGTGCGGTCGACCCGCTCCCTCACCCATCGCGTGCTCGGTCTCGTCCAGGCGGTCGTGTCCGACGACCGGCCGGACTCCCGCCTGGTGATCCTCACCAGGGGCGCGATGTCCACCGGAACCGGCACCGGCGACGAGCCGGCCGATCTGGCCGGAGCGGCGGTCTGGGGACTGATCCGCACCGCTCAGTCGGAGCACCCGGACCGGTTCACCCTGATCGACCTCGACGGCTCGGATTCCTCACTGAGCGCCGTCCCGGCCGCCCTCGCCACGACGGAACCACAACTCGCCGTGCGCGACGGCGCGCTTCTGGCCCCTCGCCTCGCCCGCCCCGCCGCCGGGACCGATACGCCGGGCACCGCTCCGGCGTCGTTCGATCCGGACAAGACGGTGCTCATCACCGGTGGCACCGGCGCCCTGGGCACGCTCCTCGCCCGCCACCTGGTCGGCACGTACGGCGTCAGGAGGCTGCTGCTCATCAGCCGGAGCGGCCCGCGCGCCGAGAGCACCCTCGCCACGGAACTCGCCGAACTCGGCGCCGAGGCCACCATCGTGGCCTGCGACGCCGCCGACCGGCCGTCGTTGGGGGCACTGCTCGCGAGCCTGCCGGAGGAGCATCCGCTCGGCGCGGTGGTGCACTGCGCCGGGACGCTGGACGACGGCATCGTGACGGCACTCAGCCCTGAGCGGTTCGACGGGGTGCTTCGCCCGAAGGTGGACGCCGCGTGGAACCTCCACCTCCTGACCCGCGACCTGGACCTGGACGCGTTCGTGCTGTTCTCGTCGGCGGTCGGTGTCCTCGGTTCGCCCGGACAGGCCAACTACGCGGCCGCCAACAGCTTCCTGGACGGCCTCGCCCAGCACCGCCGTGCGTACGGACTGCCCGCCACCTCACTCGCCTGGGGGCTGTGGGACCAGGGCGGCGGCATGGCCGGAACCCTCGATGAGCAGGACCGGGCGCGCATGAGCCGCAACGGGCTGCTGCCGATGCCCGCCGAACAGGCGCTCGCACACTTCGACGCGGCGCTCCGGGCCGACCCGGCGGTGGTGGTCCCGGCCAAGCTCGACCTCGCGGGGCTGCGGGCCCGCGCCACCTCCGTCCCCGTGGCACCGATCTTCCGCGGGCTGGTCCGTACGCCCCCGCGCAGCGCCGCCCAGACGGTCGCGGCCGGAGGGGACGCCGGCGGCCTGCGGCAGTCGCTCGCGGGACACCCCGAGCCCGAGCAGGACCGGATCGTCCTGGACTTCCTGCGCGGTCATGTGGCCGCCGTCCTCGGACACGGCTCGCCCGACGCGATCGACCCCGCGCACTCGTTCAAGGACCTCGGCTTCGACTCGCTCAGCTCGGTGGAACTGCGCAACTCGCTCAACAAGGCGTCCGGGACGCGTCTCCCATCCACCCTGTTGTTCGACTACCCCACCCCCACCGTGCTCGCGAGCTACCTCCGCGGCGAGCTGATGGGCGGAGGCCGGGCGGAGGCCGGTGCCGCTCAAGTGGCCCGGCGCGCCGCCCGTACCGCACCGGCACCGTCCGACACGGCCGAGCCGATCGCCATCGTGGGCATGGGCTGCCGTTTCCCCGGTGGCGCCAGTACGCCGGAGGAGCTGTGGCGGCTGGTGGCCGAGGGCCGTGACGCGGTGGGCGACTTCCCCGACAACCGAGGCTGGGACGTCGACGACCTCTACGACCCCGACCCCGATGTGCGCGGCAAGACCTATGTCCAAAAGGGCGGCTTCCTCTACGACGCCGACCGCTTCGACCCCGAGTTCTTCGGGATCACCCCGCGCGAAGCCCTCGCGCTCGACCCCCAGCAGCGTTTCCTCCTGGAGACGGCCTGGGAGACGTTCGAGGACGCCGGTATCCGGCCCGAGACCCTGCGCGGCAGCGCCACGGGCGTCTTCGCCGGAGTGGCCGCCCAGGAGTACGTCTCGCTGACGCATCACGGCGGTGAACCCGTCGAGGGCTATCTGCTGACGGGGACGACGGCGAGCGTGGCGTCCGGCCGGGTGGCGTACACCTTCGGCTTCGAGGGCCCGGCGGTCACGGTCGACACCGCCTGCTCGTCCTCGCTGGTGGCACTCCACTTGGCCTGCCAGTCGCTGCGCAGCGGCGAGTGCTCCATGGCGCTGGCCGGTGGCACCACGATCATGGCGAATGCCGGGATGTTCCTGGAGTTCAGCCGCCAGCGCGGGCTGGCGCCCGACGGCCGCTGCAAGTCGTTCTCGGCCGCCGCCGACGGCACGATCTGGGCCGAGGGCGCGGGCATGGTCCTGCTGGAACGCCTGTCGGACGCCCGGGCCAACGGCCACCCCGTCCTGGCCATCGTCCGTGGATCTGCGGTCAACCAGGACGGCGCGTCCAACGGCCTGACCGCGCCGAACGGACCGTCGCAGCAACGCGTCATCAACGCCGCCCTGGCGAACGCCGGGCTCA
>NZ_BBUZ01000088.1 GCF_001417735.1 Streptomyces sp. NBRC 110028 | reverse complement strand
GGTGTCGGAGTGCCGGCTTGCCGGCGACGAGTGTGGCGTGGGGGATGTGGGCCGGTCAGGGTATGGCGTCGGTGGAAGGTGTGGGGCAGGAGTTGTCCCGTCGGGGGGTGCGGGCGATGGATCCCGAACGTGCTGTCGCCGCGATGGCCGACGCGGTTGGTCGTGGTGAAACGTTCGTCGCGATCGCCGCCGTGGACTGGGAACGCTTTGTGACCGGCTTTGCCTCCGCTCGTCCCCGCCCTTTGATCAGCGACCTGCCGGAAGTCCGTACCGCCCTGCAGAACCAGGAGCAGGACTTGGTTGACGAGGATGAGTCGTCAGGGTTGTTGAAGCGGTTGTCGGGGTTGTCTCGCGTGCGGCAGGAGGAGGAGTTGGTGGAGTTGGTCCGTGCTCAGGCCGCCGCTGTTCTCGGGCACGGCTCCGCGCAGGACGTCCCGGCCGAGCGGGCGTTCAAGGAGCTGGGCTTCGACTCACTCACCGCCGTCGAGCTACGCAACGGGCTGGCTGCGGCCACGGGTGTCCGGCTGCCGGCCACCATGGCATTCGATCACCCCACCGCCACCGCCATCGCACGCTTCCTGCAGTCTCAGCTCCTTCCTGACGCCGAGAGCGAGTCGGCCGTGCTGTCTTCACTGGAAGACGAGGTCCGCCAGGCATTGGCGTCCCTTTCCCTGGACCAGCTGAAAGGCGCTGGGCTTCTTGACCCACTGCTCGCTCTGACACGCCTCCGGGAGATCAACAGCACGGTGCAGAACCCTGAGCCGACCACCGAATCGATCGACGCGATGGATGGCGAGAGCCTGCTGCGCCTGGCGCTCGGCAAAATCGACGGCTGAGCCACTGACCACTGGAGCTGACATGCCTGACCCCACCGCCAAATATGTGGAAGCGCTCCGTGCGTCGCTCAAGGAGAACGAACGCCTGCGCCAACAGAATCACTCGCTTCTCGCCGCCTCCCGTGAAGCGATCGCCATCACGGCGATGAGCTGCCGTTTCGGCGGGGACATCGACTCGCCCGAAGATCTCTGGCGCTTCCTGGCCGAAGGCCGCGACGCGGTGGCGGGGCTTCCCGAGGACCGCGGGTGGGATCGCGAGGCCTTGTACCACCCGGACCCGGAGAACCCCGGCACCACGTACGTCCGGGAAGGCGCGTTCCGGTATGACGCAGCACAGTTCGATGCGGGGTTCTTCGGAATTTCGCCACGTGAGGCGTTGGCGATGGACCCGCAGCAGCGGCTGCTGCTGGAGACGTCCTGGGAGCTTTTCGAGCGTGCCGGTGTCGATCCGTACACAGTCAAGGGAACGGCGACGGGGATATTCATCGGTGCCGGATATCAGGGCTATGGTCCCGATCCCAAGAGGGCTCCGGAGAGCGTGGCGGGTTACCTGCTGACGGGAACAGCATTGGCTGTGCTGTCCGGGCGTATTTCCTACACGTTCGGTCTTGAGGGGCCTGCGGTGACCGTGGATACGGCGTGTTCGTCATCGCTGGTGGCCCTGCACCTGGCGGTGCAGGCGTTGCGCCGTGGCGAGTGCTCGCTCGCCATAGCCGGCGGTGTGGCCGTCATGTCGACACCGGATGCCTTCGTGGAGTTCAGCCGCCAACAGGGCATGGCAAGAGACGGCCGGTGTAAGGCATTCGCCGCGGCAGCGGACGGTATGGGATGGGGCGAGGGAGTTTCGCTGCTCTTGCTGGAGCGGTTGTCGGAGGCGCGGCGGTTGGGTCATCGGGTGTTGGCGGTGGTGCGGGGGAGTGCGGTCAATCAGGATGGTGCGTCCAATGGTCTGGCGGCTCCGAATGGTCCGTCGCAGCAGCGGGTGATCCGTGCGGCGTTGGCTGACGCGGGTCTCGACCCTGCCGATGTCGATGTGGTCGAAGCACACGGTACGGGGACGCGGTTGGGTGATCCGATCGAGGCTCAGGCGTTGCTGGCGACGTATGGGCAGGGACGTACCAGTGGGCGTCCGGTGCTGTTGGGGTCGGTGAAGTCGAACATCGGTCATACGCAGGCTGCGGCCGGTGTGGCGGGTGTGATCAAGATGGTGCTGGCACTGGAGCGGGGTGTGGTGCCGCGGACGCTGCATGTGGATGAGCCGTCACCGCATGTGGACTGGTCGGCCGGTGACTTGGAACTGCTGACTGAAGAGCGACTGTGGGAGCCGGAGGCTGAGCGTCTTCGCCGGGCAGGCATTTCCGCCTTCGGTGTCAGTGGCACGAATGCGCACGTGATCGTGGAGGAGGCGCCTGCGGAGCCGGAACCGGATGTGGTCGCCGCTGGCAATCTGCCGGTGCCGTGGGTGATGTCCGGTCGGGATCCGGGGGCGTTGCGTGAGCAGGCCGCCCGACTGGCTGCGCATGTGTCGGGTGCAAGTGTGGGCGATGTGGGGTGGTCGTTGGCGACCACCAGGTCGGTGTTCGAGCACCGGGCGGTGATGGTCGGCAGCGAACTCACATCCCTGACGGAGTCGTTGGCCGGTTTTGCCGTGGGTCGGGTTGTGCCGGGTGTGGTGTCGGGTGTGGCTCCTGCTGAGGGTCGTCGTGCGGTGTTCGTCTTCCCTGGTCAGGGATCGCAGTGGGTGGGGATGGCGGCTGGGCTGCTGGATGCCTGCCCGGTGTTTGCGGAGGCGGTGGCGGAGTGCGCTGCGGTGCTGGATCCGTTGACCGGCTGGTCACTGGTCGAGGTGCTGCAAGGCGGCGACGCGACCGCTCTTGAACGTGTTGATGTGGTGCAGCCGGCGTTGTGGGCGGTGATGGTGTCACTCGCTCGGACGTGGCGGCATTACGGTGTGGAGCCCGCCGCGGTCGTGGGGCATTCGCAGGGGGAGATCGCTGCGGCCTGTGTGGCTGGGGGCTTGAGTCTGGCCGATGGTGCGCGGGTGGTGGCACTGCGGAGCCGGGCGATCGCCCGGATCGCTGGTGGGGGCGGCATGGTCTCCATCAGCCTCCCGGCCGACCGCGTCCGCACGCTGCTCGACATCTACGGCGGCCGAATATCCGTGGCTGCGGTCAACGGCCCGTCCTCGACCGTCGTCTCCGGCGACGCACAGGCCCTGGACGAGCTGCTGGCCGGCTGCGAGCGGGAGGACGTCCGGGCTCGTCGTGTCCCGGTCGACTACGCTTCCCACTCCGCGCAGATGGACCAGTTACGTAGTGAACTACTGGGGGCGCTGGCGACGATCGTCCCGACATCGGCAAGCGTGCCGTTCTTCTCCACGGTGACGGCCGACTGGCTGGACACCGCGACCTTGGACGCGGAGTACTGGTTCACCAATCTGCGGGAGACCGTCCGGTTCCAAGAAGCCGTCGAAGGCCTTGTCGCACAGGGGATGGGCGCGTTCATCGAGTGCAGCCCGCACCCCGTCCTAAGCCCCGGAATCGAGCAGACCCTCGACGCCCTCGACCAGGATGCCGTCGTACTCGGCTCGCTACGGCGTGACGAAAGCACCCTGGGCCGGTTCCTCACATCCCTCGCGGAAGCCTTCGTCCAGGGTGCCTCCGTTGACTGGCCCCGCGCTTTCGAAGGCGTGACCCCTCGTACCGTTGACCTGCCCACCTACCCCTTCCAACGGCGGCGTTTCTGGTTGGACGGTTCGTCGGCATCGTCTTCGAACGGCGTTGACGGTGAGGCAGACGCCATGTTCTGGGATGCGGTCGAGCGCGAAGACTCGGTCGCTGTAGCCGAGGAGTTGGGGCTCGACGCCGAGGCTTTGCGCACGGCGTTGCCGGCCTTGTCGTCGTGGCGGCGGCGTCGGGTGGAGCATAAACGGTTTCAGGACTGGCGTTACCGGGTGGAGTGGAAGCCTTGTCCGGCCGCGCTTGATGAGGTGATCGGTGGTGGTTGGTTGTTCGTC
>NZ_BBUZ01000087.1 GCF_001417735.1 Streptomyces sp. NBRC 110028 | reverse complement strand
AACGTCCGCGCCGCGCGGGCGTGTCGTCCTTCGGCATCAGCGGCACCAACGCCCACGCCATCATCGAAGAGGCCCCGCCCGTCGAGGAAGCCCCCGCCGAGCGGCGCGAGTTGCCGGTCGTACCACTGGTGGTGTCGGCCAGGACACGGGCGGCGCTGGAGGCCCAGCTCGACCGGATGGCCGCCGTCGCGCAGGACGCGCTGGACGTGGCGTACTCGGCCGCGACGGGCCGGGCCGCGCTGGAGCACCGCGCGGTGCGCATCGGATCGTCGGAGACCGTCATCGGCTCGGTCACCGAAGGCAGGCTGGCGTTCCTGTTCACCGGGCAGGGCAGCCAGCGGGTGGGGATGGGCCGGGAGCTGTATGACACGTTCCCGGCGTTCACGGCGGCGTTCGACGAGGTGTGCGACGCGCTCGACCTGCCGTTGCGCGAGGTGATGTGGGGCGACGAAGTCGCCCTGCGGCGTACCGAGTTCACCCAGCCCGCCGTGTTCGCGCTCGAAGTGGCGCTGTTCCGGCTGCTGGAGTCGTGGGGTATCAAACCGGACGTGCTCACCGGGCATTCCATCGGTGAGGTGGCGGCGGCCCATGTGGCGGGCGTGTTCGGGCTCGCCGACGCGGCCCGGTTGATCACGGCGCGCGGGCAGTTGATGCAGTCGCTGCCGCCCGGCGGCGCCATGATGGCCATCCAGGCCACCGAGGAGGAGATCACGCCGCTCCTCGGCGAAGCGGTGGGCCTCGCGGCGGTCAACGGCCCGGCGTCCGTGGTCGTCTCCGGCGCCGAGGATGCCGTGACCGCGCTCGCCGAGCGTTTCGGTGACCGCAGGACGACCCGGCTGAAGGTGTCGCACGCGTTTCATTCACCGCTGATGGACCCGATGCTGGAAGACTTCCGGGAGATCGCCGAGAGCGTCACCTACCACGAACCGGCCATCCGGCTGACCAAGGACATGGCGTCGGCGGACTACTGGGTGCGGCATGTGCGGGACACCGTGCGGTTCGCCGACGATGTGCGCGTCCTGCGGGACGAGGGGGTCACCCGGTTCCTGGAGATCGGGCCGGACGCCGTGCTGACGGCGATGGTCCAGCAGATCGCCGAGGGCACGACGGCAGCGGTGCTGCGCCGCGGCCATCCCGAGACGGAAAGCCTGTTCACGGCGGTCGGGCGGCTGTTCACCGCCGGAGTCCGGGTCGACTGGGAAGCCGTCCTCGGGGGCCGCGGGGCGCGGCGCGTCGATCTGCCGACCTATCCCTTCCAGCGGCAGTCGTACTGGCTGGAGTCCGGGCGCGGACCGGAGGGCTCCGACCATCCGCTGCTGGACGCGGCGGTCGGGGTGGCGGGCACCGATCAGACCGTGCTGACCGGGCGGCTGTCGGCCGGGACGCAGCCCTGGCTGGCCGGCCACGTCGTCGGCGGCGGACTGATCTTCCCCGGTACGGGCTTCGTCGAGCTGGCCGTCCGCGCGGGCGACGAGGTGGGATGCGGCCGGATCGAGGACCTGACGATCGAGGCGCCGCTGGTCCTCGCGGAGCGCGCCGCCGTGGCCCTTCAGGTGCTGGTCGGGCCCGATGACGGATCCGGCCACCGGCCGGTCGAGGTGTACTCGCGCGGCGAGGACGAGCCCCACCGCCCCTGGACCCGCCACGCCGCCGGAACCCTGGCCCCGGCCACCGGCGACGGTGCGACGGAGATGACACAGTGGCCGCCGCCCGGGGCGGAACCGGTGGAAGTGGCCGGCCTGTACGAGGCGCTGGCGGACGCCGGACTGGCGTACGGACCGGTCTTCCAGGGGCTGAAGGCCGCCTGGCGGCGCGGCGACGAGATGTTCGCCGAGGTCGTACTGCCCGGCGCGGCGGACCGGTTCGGGCTGCACCCGGCACTTCTGGACGCGGCCCTGCACGCGGTCCCGCTGCTGTCGGACGACGACCGCGTCGTCCTCCCCTTCTCCTGGACGGGCGTGGAACTGCACGCCTCCGGTGCCGATGCGCTCCGCGTACGGATCACGTCACCGGGCCGGGACCAGGTCACCCTGGACGCCGTGGACGGCACCGGCCGGCCGGTCATCTCGGTGGACTCCCTGAACTTGCGCCCGATGGCGACACCGTCGCTCGCCCGCGTCGACTCGCTGTTCCAGGTGGAGTGGACACCGGTGGCCGCACAGGGCCGGGCGGCCGGCGACATGACGGTGTGGCGGGCCGACGGCGACGACGTCCGCTCCGCGCTGCGTTCCGTACTGACGGCGCTCCAGGCGGGAACCGGCGCCTTGGCGGTGGTCACCCGTGGCGCGGTGTCGGTCGCCGGTGAGGACGTCACCGACCTGGCCGGTGCGGCGGTGTGGGGCCTGGTGCGCAGCGCCCAGTCGGAGGATCCGGGGCGGGTCGTCCTGGTCGACGTGGCCGGTGCGGAGGACGATGCGGACATCGCCCTGGCGCTGGCGGCGGGGGAGCCGCAGGCGGCGGTCCGGGACGGCAAGGTCTACACGCCACGGCTGCGGGCCGCCTCGGTGACGGAATCCGAACCCTCCTCCGTCTTCGGCGACTCGGTGCTGGTCACGGGCGCGTCGGGGGCGCTGGGCGGGCTGGTGGCACGCCATCTGGTGACCGGACACGGGGTGCGGCGGCTGTTGCTGACCGGTCGCCGGGGGCCGGACGCACCGGGCGCGGCGGAACTGGTGGCGGAGTTGTCCGGGCTGGGGGCCGAGGTGGAGGTGGTGGCGTGTGATGTGGCGGATCGGGGGTCCGTGGCCGCGCTGCTGGCGGGCCGGGAGCTGTCGGGTGTGGTGCACGCGGCGGGTGTGCTGGACGACGGGGTGATCGCGTCGTTGACGCCGGAGCGGGTGGACCGGGTGTTGCGTCCGAAGGTGGACGCGGCGCTGCATCTGCACGAGCTGACACGCGAGATGGATCTGAGCGCGTTCGTGCTGTTCTCCTCCGCCGCCGGGGTGATCGGCTCGCCGGGGCAGGGCAACTACGCGGCGGCCAACGCGTTCCTGGACGCCCTGGCCGCACACCGCCGCGCCCAGGGGCTGCCCGCCCAGTCCCTGGCCTGGGGCCTGTGGGCGACCGACGCCGGTATGGCCGGGGAACTGGCGGACCAGGACCGGCAGCGGATGGGCCGTGCGGGCCTGACGGGGCTGTCGCCCGCCGAGGGGCTGAAGCTCTTCGACACGGCCACCGCCCTCGCCACCCCCGTCCTGGTCCCCATGAGCCTGGACACCAGGACGCTGCACGCGGCCGAGGCACCCCCGATGCTGCGCGGCCTGGTACGCGGCTCCGCGCGGCGGGCCGTAGCGGCGCAGCACGACGAGGGGAGGCCGGCCCAGCTGCGGCAGCGGCTGGCCGCACTGCCCGCCGACGAGCGGTACGACGAACTGCTGGCCCTCGTCCGTACCCATGCGGCGGCGGTGCTGGGGCACGCGGGCCCGGAGGCCATCGAACCCGAGCGGGCCTTCGGCGACCTCGGCTTCGACTCGCTGGGCGCGGTCGAATTCCGCAACGCCGTCAACGCCACCGCCGGGCTGCGGCTGCCACCCACCCTGATCTTCGACTATCCCAACGCCCGGGTGCTGGCCGAACACCTCGCCACGGAACTGGCGCCCGACCACGCCGACGGTGACACCGGAGCCGACGAGGACACGATCCGCCGCCTCCTCGCCTCGATCCCGCTCACCCGGCTGCACGACGCGGGCGTGATGGACACCCTGCTCGAACTCGCCGGTGCCGCCCCCGCCACGGCCGCGCCCATGGCGGAGCCGCGCGACGCGATCGACGCGATGGACACCGACACCCTCATCAGCATGGCGCTGCAGGACACCGCCCTGGACGACGCGACGCGAGAAGCCTGAGGACACGATGGCCGACACCGACCAGAAGCTCGTGGCGGCGCTGCGCGCGTCGCTCAAGGAGACCGAGAGCCTGCGCGCGAGCAACCGCGCCCTGCGGGCCGCCTCCCGCGAACCCATCGCGATCGTGGCCATGAGCTGCCGCTATCCCGGCGCGGCCTCGCCCGAGGAGCTGTGGCGGCTGGTCGCCGACGGAACGGACGCCGTCTCGCGGTTTCCCACCGACCGTGGCTGGGACGAGGCGGGCATCTACGACCCCGAGCCCGGACGCCCCGGCAAGACGTACAGCCGGGAAGGGGCGTTCCTGTACGACGCGGCCGAGTTCGACCCCGAGTTCTTCGGAATCGCGCCGAACGAGGCGATGGTCATGGATCCGCAGCAGCGGTTGCTGCTGGAGGCGTCCTGGGAGGTGCTGGAGCGGGCCGGGATCGACCCGTCGACGCTCAAGGGCAGCCCGACCGGTGTGTTCGCCGGGATGATGTACCACGACTACACCTACAACAGCAGTACGGGCGCCATCGCCTCCGGCCGTGTCGCCTACGCCCTCGGCCTGGAGGGCCCGGCCGTCACCGTCGACACCGCCTGTTCGTCCTCCCTGGTCGCCCTGCACTGGGCGGTCCAGGCGCTGCGGTCGGGCGAGTGCACGCTCGCGCTCGCGGGTGGTGTCACGGTGATGGCCACGCCGGAGACGTTCATCGAATTCAGCCACCAGCGCGGGCTGGCCCCCGACGGCCGCTGCAAGTCGTACGCGGCGGCCGCCGATGGCACCGGCTGGGGTGAGGGCGTGGGCATGCTGCTGGTCGAGCGGCTGTCGGACGCGCGCCGCAACGGCCACCCGGTGCTGGCGGTCGTACGGGGCA
>NZ_BBUZ01000086.1 GCF_001417735.1 Streptomyces sp. NBRC 110028 | reverse complement strand
GGACGCGGAGACATCGCCGGAGCAGGACGTTCCCCAGGGAGCCGTGCTCCCGTGGGTGCTCTCCGCCAAGTCCGAGCAGGCCCTCCGCGACCAGGCCCGGCGGCTGCGCGGCCACCTGGCCGATCACCCCGGCCTCATGCCCGCCGCCATCGGCCACTCCCTGGCCACCACCCGCACCCACTTCGCCCACCGGGCCGCGGTGGTGGCGGCCGACCGCGAGGCGTTCGACCGAGCCCTGGACGCCCTCACCCGCGGCGAACCGTCGCCCGCCCTGGTACGCGGCACCGCCCGCCCCGGCAGGACCGCCTTCCTGTTCACCGGCCAGGGCAGCCAGCGGCTGGGGATGGGCCGGGGGCTGTACGAGGCGTTCCCGGTGTTCGCGCGCGCCTTCGACGCGGTGTGCGCCGTGCTCGACCCGGCGGTGCGCGAGGTGATGTGGGGCGACGAGGAGGCGCTTCACCGTACGGAGTTCACCCAGCCCGCGATCTTCGCGGTGGAGGTGGCGCTGTTCCGGCTGCTGGAGTCCTGGGGCGTACAGCCCGATGTCGTGGCCGGTCACTCGATCGGGGAGCTGGCCGCCGCGCAGGTCGCCGGGGTGTTCTCGCTGGAGGACGCCGGCGCGCTGGTCACCGCGCGGGGGCGGCTGATGGGGGCGCTGCCGCCCGGCGGTGCGATGGTGGCGGTCGAGGCCACCGAGGACGAGGTGGCCCCGTATCTGACGGAGCGGGTGGCCCTCGCCGCCGTCAACGGCCCCGCCTCCGTGGTGCTCTCGGGTACCGAGGACGCAGTCGCCGCCGTCCTCGAACGGCTCGGTGAGCGCCGTACGAACCGCCTGACGGTGTCCCACGCGTTCCACTCGCCGTTGATGGACCCGATGCTGGAGGACTTCCGCGCGGTCGCCGAGGGCGTGACGTACGCCGAGCCGCGCGTTCCGGTGGTGGCGGACGGCGATGTGGCCACCGCGGAGTACTGGGTGCGGCATGTGCGCGGGACCGTCCGGTTCGCCGACGCGGTGACCCGGATGGAGGCCGAAGGCGCCACCCACTACGTGGAGTTGGGGCCGGACCGCGTCCTCACCGCCATGGTCCGCCACAGCCTCACCGACCCCGACGCCGCCACCCTCGTCCCCACCCTCCACCGCGACCGCGACGAGCCACGGGAGCTGATGGGCGCCGTCGGACGGCTGCACACCCATGGTGTCGCCCTCGACTGGACCCGTCTGTACGGTGACGCCACGCGTCCGGTTGTCGACCTGCCCACGTACGCGTTCCAGCGCGAGCGTTACTGGCTGGATGCGCCGAAGCCCACCGTGGGCGCCGACGGCCTGGGGCTGACCGCGACCGGCCACCCGATCCTGACCACCGCGGCCGAACTGCCCGACCCGGGCGGGCTGCTCCTGACCGGCCGGGTGAACGCCGCCACCCCCGGCTGGGCGGCCGACCACGCCGTCTTCGGCACGCCCGTCATGCCGGGCGTGGCGTTCGTGGACATGCTGCTGCACGCCGCGGCGCGGGCCGGGTGCGCCCGCGTCGAGGAACTCACCCACCACGTCTTCCTGGCCCTCCCCGAGCACGGCGCCCTCCAGCTGCGGGTCCTGGTGCGGACGGCGGACGACACGGGGCGGCGGGCCTTCACCGTCCACTCACGGCCCGAGGACGCCGCGCCGGGCACCGACTGGACCTGCCACGCCACCGGCGCGCTCGGCGCCGCCACGGAGGACACCGGCGCGCCGGCCGACCCGGTCTGGCCCCCGGCCTCCGCCGAACCCCTCGACACCGACGGTTTCTACCGGCGGATCGCCGACGCCGGTTTCGGCTACGGCCCGGTCTTCCAGGGGCTCAAGGCCGCCTGGCGGGACGGCGACGCGCTGTACGCCGATGTCGCCCTGCCCCCGGGCACCGCGCCCGGCCAGTACGGCGTCCACCCCGGGCTGCTCGACTCCGCGCTCCACCCGATCGCGCTTGCCGCGGGCGACTCCGAGGACGGCACGCTCCAGGTGCCGTTCTCCTGGAGCGGCGTGACCCTCCACACGACCGGCGCACGCGCCCTGCGGGTCCGGCTCACGCGTCTGGCGCCGGACGCGGTCGCGCTGCGGGTCATGGACACCGCCGGGGCGCCGGTCCTGACCGTCGGCTCCCTCGCCCTGCGCGCCGTCGGCCCCGAGCAGCTCGCCGCGGCCCGGCCCGACCGCGACGGCGCGCTCCACGAGGTCACCTGGCGCGCGGTGGCCACGCCACCGGACGCCGCCGTATCCCCCGGGGGGGCGGGATGGGCCGTGGTCGGGGACGCGGGCGACCGGCTGGTCGACGCGGCCCTGGCCGCGCTCGGCCCCGCGACCGAGACGTACCCGGACGCCGAGGCCCTGCGCACCGCGCTACGGTCCGGCGCGGCCCGGCCGGAGGCCGTCGTCGCCCGATGCGGCGGGGCCGCCGAGGACGGCGCCGAGGCGGCCGAGGCGGCGCACGCCGCGACCCAGCACGCCCTGGAGCTGCTGCGGACGGTCCTGGCCGATGCGGGGCCGGACACCCGCCTGGTGGTCCTCACCGAGGGCGCGGTGTCCACCGACGCGGACCGGACCGGCGCCGATCCGGCCGCCGCGTCGGTGTGGGGCCTGATCCGCTCCGCCCAGACCGAGCACCCGGACCGATTCACCCTCCTGGACCTCGACGGCTCGCGGGCCTCCGAAGAGGCCATCGAGGCGGCCCTGGCCACCGGGGAACCACAACTGGCTTTGCGCGAGGGACAGTTACTCGTGCCGCGCCTCGCCCGTCTGGCACCGGAACCGTCCGCCTCCCCCGCCACCGCGTTCGACGCGCGACGCACGGTGCTCATCACCGGCGGCACCGGCGCCCTCGGCGCCCTCCTCGCGCGCCACCTGGTCACCCGGCACGGGGTCAGGAGGCTGCTGCTGACCAGCCGGAGCGGACCCGGCGCGGCGGGCGCCCTCACCGAGGAACTGACCGCTCTCGGCGCCGAGGTCACCGTCGCCGCCTGCGACGTCGGCGACCGCGAGGCCCTGGCCGCGCTGCTGGCGGCCCTGCCCGGGGAACACCCGCTCGGCGCGGTGGTGCACTGCGCGGGCGTCCTGGACGACGGTGTGGTCACCGAACTCGACCGGCACCGGCTGGCTACGGTGCTGCGCCCCAAGGCGGACGGCGCGTGGAACCTCCACCTGGCGACCCGGGACGCGGACCTGAGCGCGTTCGTGCTGTTCTCCTCCGTGGCCGGCACCCTGGGCACCGCCGGGCAGGCCAACTACGCCGCCGCCAACGCCTTCCTCGACGCGCTCGCCCACCACCGCCACGGGCACGGTCTGCCCGCCACCTCCCTCGCCTGGGGCCTGTGGGCCGAGGACGGCGGCATGGGCGGCACCCTGGACCGGCGTGGCCTGGCCCGTATGAGCCGCGAGGGACTGGCGCCGATGCCCACCGCGCGGGCGCTCGCGCTCTTCGACACGGCCCTGGCGGCCGGGCGCACGGTGCTCGTGCCCACCGGGCTCGATCTCACCGGCGCCCGCGCGCGGCGGGCGTCGAGCCCGCTGTCCCCGCTGCTCGCCGATCTGCTGCCCGCCCAGGCCGTCGCGCCCGCCGGCCGGGAGAGCGACACCGGGCAGGACACATCCCTGCGCGGGCGGCTCACCGGGCTGCCCGAGACCGAACAGCGGGATCTGCTGCTGGACGTCCTGCGCATGCACATCGCCACCGTCCTGGGCCACAGCTCGCCACCCGCCATCGACCCCGGAACCTCGTTCAAGGACCTGGGATTCGACTCGCTCGCGGGCATCGAACTGCTCATCGTCCTGGGCGAGGCCCTGGGGCTGCATCTGCCGTCCACGATGCTGTTCGACCATCCCACACCGGCCGCCCTGATCACCTACCTCAGGGACGAACTGGCCGGTGACGCCCCGCTGCCGGAGGCCCCCGCCGTGGCGGCGGACACCGCGAGCCCCCCACGCGCCGCCGGTACCGGGGCCGCCGGGGCCGCCGCGGCCGCCCCGCACGACGACGAGCCGATCGCGGTCATCGGCATGGGGTGCCGTTTCCCCGGTGGCGCCGGCACACCGGAGGAGCTGTGGCGGCTGGTGGCCGAGGGCCGCGACGCGGTGGGGGCGTTCCCCGACAACCGAGGCTGGGACCTCGACGACCTGTACGACCCCGACCCGGATGTACGCGGCAAGACCTACGCCCGCGAGGGCGGCTTCCTCTACGGCGCGGCCGAGTTCGACGCCGAGTTCTTCGGCATCAGCCCCCGCGAAGCCCTCGCGCTCGACCCCCAGCAGCGGCTGCTCCTGGAAACCGCCTGGGAGACGTTCGAGGACGCGGGACTCCGGCCCGACACTCTGGACGGCAGCGCCACCGGCGTCTTCGCCGGAGTCGTCACCCAGGAGTACGGCTCCCTCGTCCACCAGGGCAGCGAGCCCGTCGACGGCTTCCTGCTGACGGGGACGACGGCGAGCGTGGCGTCCGGCCGGGTGGCGTACACCTTCGGCTTCGAGGGCCCCGCGGTCACCGTCGACACCGCCTGCTCCTCCTCGCTGGTGGCACTCCACATGGCCTGCCAGTCGCTGCGCAGCGACGAATGCTCCATGGCACTGGCCGGGGGCGCCACCGTGATGGCCAACGCCGGGATGTTCCTGGAGTTCAGCCGCCAGCGCGGGCTGGCGCCCGACGGCCGCTGCAAGTCGTTCGCGGCCGGTGCCGACGGCACCATCTGGGCCGAGGGCGCGGGCATGGTCCTGCTGGAACGCCTGTCGGACGCCCGGGCCAACGGCCACCGCGTCCTGGCCGTCATCCGAGGCTCGGCCGTCAACCAGGACGGCGCGTCCAACGGCCTGACCGCGCCGAACGGACCGTCGCAGCAACGCGTCATCAACGCCGCCCTGGCGAACGCCGGGCTCA
>NZ_BBUZ01000085.1 GCF_001417735.1 Streptomyces sp. NBRC 110028 | reverse complement strand
GAACCAACACAGTGGACGCGAGCAACTGAGGACAAGCCCTCGGCCTATTAGTACCAGTCAACTCCACCGGTCACCCGGCTTCCATATCTGGCCTATCAACCCAGTCGTCTACTGGGAGCCTTACCCCATCAAGTGGGTGGGAGCCCTCATCTCGAAGCAGGCTTCCCGCTTAGATGCTTTCAGCGGTTATCCCTCCCGAACGTAGCCAACCAGCCATGCCCTTGGCAGGACAACTGGCACACCAGAGGTTCGTCCGTCCCGGTCCTCTCGTACTAGGGACAGCCCTTCTCAAGACTCCTACGCGCACAGCGGATAGGGACCGAACTGTCTCACGACGTTCTAAACCCAGCTCGCGTACCGCTTTAATGGGCGAACAGCCCAACCCTTGGGACCGACTCCAGCCCCAGGATGCGACGAGCCGACATCGAGGTGCCAAACCATCCCGTCGATATGGACTCTTGGGGAAGATCAGCCTGTTATCCCCGGGGTACCTTTTATCCGTTGAGCGACGGCGCTTCCACAAGCCACCGCCGGATCACTAGTCCCGACTTTCGTCCCTGCTCGACCCGTCGGTCTCACAGTCAAGCTCCCTTGTGCACTTACACTCAACACCTGATTGCCAACCAGGCTGAGGGAACCTTTGGGCGCCTCCGTTACCCTTTAGGAGGCAACCGCCCCAGTTAAACTACCCACCAGACACTGTCCCTGATCCGGATCACGGACCCAGGTTAGACATCCAGCACGACCAGAGTGGTATTTCAACAATGACTCCACACTGACTGGCGTCAGCGCTTCACAGTCTCCCACCTATCCTACACAAGCCGAACCGAACACCAATATCAAGCTGTAGTAAAGGTCCCGGGGTCTTTCCGTCCTGCTGCGCGAAACGAGCATCTTTACTCGTAATGCAATTTCACCGGGCCTATGGTTGAGACAGTCGAGAAGTCGTTACGCCATTCGTGCAGGTCGGAACTTACCCGACAAGGAATTTCGCTACCTTAGGATGGTTATAGTTACCACCGCCGTTTACTGGCGCTTAAGTTCTCAGCTTCGCCCCGACGAATCAGAGCTAACCGGTCCCCTTAACGTTCCAGCACCGGGCAGGCGTCAGTCCGTATACATCGCCTTACGGCTTCGCACGGACCTGTGTTTTTAGTAAACAGTCGCTTCTCGCTGGTCTCTGCGGCCACCACCAGCTCAAGGAGCAAGTCCCATCACCAGCAATGGCCCCCCTTCTCCCGAAGTTACGGGGGCATTTTGCCGAGTTCCTTAACCATAGTTCACCCGAACGCCTCGGTATTCTCTACCTGACCACCTGAGTCGGTTTAGGGTACGGGCCGCCATGAAACTCGCTAGAGGCTTTTCTCGACAGCATAGGATCATCCACTTCACCACAATCGGCTCGGCATCAGGTCTCAGACACATGCCACACGGATTTACCTGCGTGACGTCCTACACCCTTACCCCGGGACAACCACCGCCCGGGCTGGACTACCTTCCTGCGTCACCCCATCACTTACCTACTACCACCTTGGATCAGCGGCTCCACCACTCCCCTCAACTCCGAAGAGATCAGGGCGGCTTCACGGCCTTAGCATCAGAGGATTCGATATTGGGCGCTTCAAAGCGGGTACCGGAATATCAACCGGTTGTCCATCGACTACGCCTGTCGGCCTCGCCTTAGGTCCCGACTTACCCTGGGCAGATCAGCTTGACCCAGGAACCCTTAGTCAATCGGCGCACACGTTTCCCACGTGTGTATCGCTACTCATGCCTGC
Source organism: Streptomyces sp. NBRC 110028 (assembly GCF_001417735.1). Lineage (GTDB taxonomy): Bacteria > Actinomycetota > Actinomycetes > Streptomycetales > Streptomycetaceae > Streptomyces. The sequence continues at coordinate 3,387 of NZ_BBUZ01000085.1, read as the reverse complement.
ATTCTCACTCGTGAACCGTCCACAACTACCTTCCGGCGCTGCTTCACCCGGCACACGACGCTCCCCTACCCACCACAACAACCGTTAGGTCTCATGCTGCAGTGACACGACTTCGGCGGTACGCTTGAGCCCCGCTACATTGTCGGCGCGGAATCACTTGACCAGTGAGCTATTACGCACTCTTTCAAGGATGGCTGCTTCTAAGCCAACCTCCTGGTTGTCTCTGCGACTCCACATCCTTTCCCACTTAGCATACGCTTAGGGGCCTTAGTCGATGCTCTGGGCTGTTTCCCTCTCGACCATGGAGCTTATCCCCCACAGTCTCACTGCCGCGCTCTCACTTACCGGCATTCGGAGTTTGGCTAAGGTCAGTAACCCGGTAGGGCCCATCGCCTATCCAGTGCTCTACCTCCAGTAAGAAACACACGACGCTGCACCTAAATGCATTTCGGGGAGAACCAGCTATCACGGAGTTTGATTGGCCTTTCACCCCTAACCACAGGTCATCCCCCAGGTTTTCAACCCTGGTGGGTTCGGTCCTCCACGAAGTCTTACCTCCGCTTCAACCTGCCCATGGCTAGATCACTCCGCTTCGGGTCTTGAGCGCGCTACTAAACCGCCCTATTCGGACTCGCTTTCGCTACGGCTTCCCCACACGGGTTAACCTCGCAACACACCGCAAACTCGCAGGCTCATTCTTCAAAAGGCACGCAGTCACGACGCAGAGACAAGTCTCTGCGCGACGCTCCCACGGCTTGTAGGCACACGGTTTCAGGTACTATTTCACTCCGCTCCCGCGGTACTTTTCACCATTCCCTCACGGTACTATCCGCTATCGGTCACCAGGGAATATTTAGGCTTAGCGGGTGGTCCCGCCAGATTCACACGGGATTTCTCGGGCCCCGTGCTACTTGGGTGTCGTACAAGCAAGTTGCTGACATTTCAGCTACGGGGGTCTTACCCTCTACGCCGGGCCTTTCGCATGCCCTTCGCCTACATCAACAATTTCTGACTCACCCAGCCGCCGGCAGACGACTGAAGTACGATCCCACAACCCCGCATGCGCAACCCCTGCCGGGTATCACACACATACGGTTTAGCCTCATCCAGTTTCGCTCGCCACTACTCCCGGAATCACGGTTGTTTTCTCTTCCTGCGGGTACTGAGATGTTTCACTTCCCCGCGTTCCCTCCACACTGCCTATGTGTTCAGCAGCGGGTGACAGCCCATGACGACTGCCGGGTTTCCCCATTCGGACACCCCCGGATCAAAGCTCGGTTGACAGCTCCCCGGGGCCTATCGCGGCCTCCCACGTCCTTCATCGGTTCCTGGTGCCAAGGCATCCACCGTGCGCCCTTAAAAACTTGGCCACAGATGCTCGCGTCCACTGTGCAGTTCTCAAACAACGACCAGTCGCCCACAAACCCACATGGACTCCGGCCTCCGAGGGGTTCATTCCCTCAGACACCCAACAGCGTGCCCGACACCCTCATCCTCTTACCCTGTGTTCCACGCCGAAGCAGTACTAACAGAAAGAATCCGAAAAGCGCCGAATAGTCAACGTTCCACCCATGAGCAACCGTGCGAGACATTTGCTCGCAGTCGGCTATGCGCTCCTTAGAAAGGAGGTGATCCAGCCGCACCTTCCGGTACGGCTACCTTGTTACGACTTCGTCCCAATCGCCAGTCCCACCTTCGACGATTCCCTCCCACAAGGGGTTGGGCCACCGGCTTCGGGTGTTACCGACTTTCGTGACGTGACGGGCGGTGTGTACAAGGCCCGGGAACGTATTCACCGCAGCAATGCTGATCTGCGATTACTAGCAACTCCGACTTCATGGGGTCGAGTTGCAGACCCCAATCCGAACTGAGACCGGCTTTTTGAGATTCGCTCCACCTCACGGCTTCGCAGCTCATTGTACCGGCCATTGTAGCACGTGTGCAGCCCAAGACATAAGGGGCATGATGACTTGACGTCGTCCCCACCTTCCTCCGAGTTGACCCCGGCAGTCTCCTGTGAGTCCCCATCACCCCGAAAGGCATGCTGGCAACACAGAACAAGGGTTGCGCTCGTTGCGGGACTTAACCCAACATCTCACGACACGAGCTGACGACAGCCATGCACCACCTGTACACCGACCACAAGGGGGCGCCTGTCTCCAGACGTTTCCGGTGTATGTCAAGCCTTGGTAAGGTTCTTCGCGTTGCGTCGAATTAAGCCACATGCTCCGCTGCTTGTGCGGGCCCCCGTCAATTCCTTTGAGTTTTAGCCTTGCGGCCGTACTCCCCAGGCGGGGAACTTAATGCGTTAGCTGCGGCACGGACAACGTGGAATGTCGCCCACACCTAGTTCCCAACGTTTACGGCGTGGACTACCAGGGTATCTAATCCTGTTCGCTCCCCACGCTTTCGCTCCTCAGCGTCAGTATCGGCCCAGAGATCCGCCTTCGCCACCGGTGTTCCTCCTGATATCTGCGCATTTCACCGCTACACCAGGAATTCCGATCTCCCCTACCGAACTCTAGCCTGCCCGTATCGAATGCAGACCCGGGGTTAAGCCCCGGGCTTTCACATCCGACGCGACAAGCCGCCTACGAGCTCTTTACGCCCAATAATTCCGGACAACGCTTGCGCCCTACGTATTACCGCGGCTGCTGGCACGTAGTTAGCCGGCGCTTCTTCTGCAGGTACCGTCACTCTCGCTTCTTCCCTGCTGAAAGAGGTTTACAACCCGAAGGCCGTCATCCCTCACGCGGCGTCGCTGCATCAGGCTTTCGCCCATTGTGCAATATTCCCCACTGCTGCCTCCCGTAGGAGTCTGGGCCGTGTCTCAGTCCCAGTGTGGCCGGTCGCCCTCTCAGGCCGGCTACCCGTCGTCGCCTTGGTAGGCCATCACCCCACCAACAAGCTGATAGGCCGCGGGCTCATCCTGCACCGCCGGAGCTTTCCATCACCAGACCATGCGGCCGGTGATCATATCCGGTATTAGACCCCGTTTCCAGGGCTTGTCCCAGAGTGCAGGGCAGATTGCCCACGTGTTACTCACCCGTTCGCCACTAATCCCCCACCGAAGCGGGTTCATCGTTCGACTTGCATGTGTTAAGCACGCCGCCAGCGTTCGTCCTGAGCCAGGATCAAACTCTCCGTGAATGCTTCCAGGTAATCCTGGTGACACCACGAGAGCGGAACAAGCCGGAGGAATAATCCAGCCTGTTCACAGCGTCCTCGCTGTGTGTTTCTTCAAAGGAACCTCGTCCACGATCCGAAGACCGCATGGACGGGGTATCAACATATCTGGCGTTGACTTTTGGCACGCTGTTGAGTTCTCAAGGAACGGACGCTTCCTTTGAAACCGTATCACCGGTTTCTCCGGGCTTTTCCCTCCGG
>NZ_BBUZ01000084.1 GCF_001417735.1 Streptomyces sp. NBRC 110028 | reverse complement strand
GGCCAGCGCCGTCAGCCCCGCCATCAGTTCGTCGCGGTCCTCGCCCACGACCACCGCGCGGTGGTCGAACACCGACCGGGTGCGGATCAGCGACCAGCCCACCTCGGCAGGTGTGACGTCCGCGTCGGCGGCCACCCGTTCGGCCAAGGCCCGCGCCTGATCCCGTAACGCCTGAGCGCTCCGCGCCGACACCACCCACGGCACCACACCGATGCCGCCCGCGTCCGGTTGTGCGACGGCCCGTTCCGCCTCCTCCGGCGCCTCTTCCAGGATCAGATGGGCGTTGGTGCCGCTGATCCCGAAGGAGGACACCCCCGCGCGGCGTGGACGGTCGTCCGCCGCCCAGGGGACCTGTTCGGTCAGCAGCCGTACGTCACCGGTGGTCCAGTCCACATGCGGGGTCGGCTCGTCGATGTGCAGGGAACGCGGCAGCACCCCGTGCCGCATGGCCATCACCATCTTGATGACACTGGCCACCCCGGCCGCGGCCTGGGTGTGGCCGATGTTGGACTTGATGGAGCCGAGCCACAGGGGCCGATTGTCCGGCCGGTCCTGCCCGTACGTGGCCAGCAGCGCCTGCGCCTCGATCGGATCGCCGAGCGTCGTACCGGTCCCATGCGCCTCCACCGCGTCCACCTCGCGGGGCGAGAGCCGGCCGTTGGCGAGCGCCTGCCTGATGACCCGCTGCTGGGAGGGCCCGTTCGGCGCGGTCAGCCCGTTGCTCGCCCCGTCCTGGTTGACCGCCGAACCACGGATCACCGCCAGCACCCGGTGGTTACGGCGCCGCGCGTCCGACAGCCGCTCCAGCAGCACCAGACCGACACCCTCCGAGAAGCCGGTGCCGTCCGCGGCCGCCGCGAACGCCTTGCACCGCCCGTCCGGCGACAGCGCGCGCTGACGGGAGAACTCGGTGAAGCCGCCCGGCGTCGCCATCACCGTCACCCCGCCGGCCAGGGCGAGACCGCATTCGCCCTGCCGCAGCGCCTGCGCCGCCATGTGCGTCGCCACCAGCGATGACGAACACGCGGTGTCCACCGTCACCGCCGGGCCCTCCAGACCGAAGGAGTACGACACCCGCCCCGACACCACACTGCCGAGGTTTCCGGTGGCGACATACCCCGCCGCGTCACCGGTCGTCTGCCCGATGAGCGAGAGATAGTGGTACGAGTCCACCCCCGCGAACACTCCGGTGTCGCTCCCGCTCAGCGCGTCGCGGCCGAGACCGGCGCGTTCGAACGCTTCCCACGCCGTCTCCAGCAGCAGCCGCTGTTGCGGGTCCATCGCCGCGGCCTCGCGCGGGCTGATCCCGAAGAAGTCGGCGTCGAAGTCGGCCACATCGCGGAGGAAGCCGCCCTCGCGGGCGCTGCTCGTCCCGGCGTGCTCGGGATCGGGGTCGTAGAGGGCGTCCAGATCCCAGCCGCGGTCCTCGGGAAAGGACGAGATGACGTCCGCCCCTTCGCTCACCACCCGCCACAGGTCCTCCGGAGAGGCCACGTCACCGGGGAAGTGGCAGGCCATCCCGATGATGGCGATGGGCTCCCGGGTCCGCTCGCCGGCCTCGCGCAACTGCCGTTTGGCCAGGCGCAGATCGGCCGTCGCCCGCTTCAGATAGCTGCGGAGCTTCTCGTCGTCCGTCATGTCACATCAACCCGATCGTCACGGCCGTCTGGATTCATCGGAGGGCGGGGAAGGTCAGCGGAGGCTGTCGTCGAAGGGGGCGTTCAGTTCGCCGTCGAGTACGTGGAACAGCTCCTCGTCGGTGGCCGATTCCAGATCGTCCCCGGGCGCGTCCAGGGCCTCCCCCACGCCGTCGTCCACCCTGCGCAGCAACTCCCGCAGCCGCCCCGCGATCCGCGTCCGCTGCTCCCGGTCGTCGGCCACCGCGCCCAGGACCGCGCCGATGGCGTCCAGATCGGCGAGGATGGAGCCGGGTCGGGCCGTACGGGCCGGGGCCAGCAGCTCGTCCAGGAGCCGGACGACCGCGGTGGGCGTGGGATGGTCGAAGACCAAAGTGGCGGGCAACCGCAGCCCGGTGGCGGCGCTCAGCCGGTTCCGCAGCTCGACGGCGGTCAGGGAGTCGAAGCCGAGTTCCCGGAAGTTCTGCGCGGGATGGATGGAGTCCGCCCCGTCATGCCCCAGCACGGTCGCGGTATGGCCGCGTACCAGTTTGAGGAGCGCCTGCTGCCGGTCCTCATCGGAGAGCGCCGCGAGCGATCGCGCCGGATCCGTGGCGGGCACCCCGTCGGCACCGGTGGCTTTGGCGGCCGCCTGGGGAGCGCCGCCGCGCACGAGGGTGCGGAAGAGGGCCGGTGGTTCGGCGTCCCGGGCCTGACGGCGCAGGGTGGCCAGATCCAGGCGGATGGGCGCCAGTGTGGGCAGACCGCTGGCGAGGGCGATGTCGAGCAGCGCGAGCCCCTGCTCGGTCTCCAGCCCCAGGATGCCCGCCCGCGCCAGCCGGGCCCGGTCGGCGTCGGTCATGTCCCCGGTCATCCCGGTCGCCTGCTCCCAGTAGCCCCAGGCCAGGGAGGTCGCGGGCAGACCCTGGGCGTGGCGGTGCTGGGCCAGGGCGTCCAGGAAGGCGTTGGCGGCCGCGTAGTTGCCCTGCCCCGCGGCGCCGAGCAGTCCGGCGGCGGCGGAAAACAGCACGAACGCCGAAAGCCCCAGGTCCTGGGTCAGCTCATGCAGATTCCACGCCGCGTCCGCCTTCGCCCGCAGGACGTCGTCGACCTGGCCGGGGGTCAGCGCCTCGACCGTGGCATCGCGCAACAACCCGGCGGCATGGACCACCGCGGTGAGCCGATGGCGCTTCGGAAGGGACTCCAGCAGCGTGGCGAGAGCCGTCCGGTCCGCGGCGTCACACCTGGCGACGGTGACCCGCGCGCCCCGTTCGGTCAGCTCCGCCGCCAGCTCGGGGGCACCCGGCGCGTCCAGCCCCCGGCGGCTGACCAGCAGCAGCCTCCGTACGCCGTGGCGGGCCACCAGATGGCGGGCGGTGGCGGCGCCCAGGGTGCCGGTGCCACCGGTGATCAGGACGGTGCCCTCCGGATCGAGGGCCTGCGGAATCGTCAAGACGATCTTGCCGATGTGGCGTGCCCGGCTGAAATGGCGGAACGCCTCGGGAGCCCGGCGGATGTCCCACACCGTGGTGGGCAGTGGCCGCAGTGTTCCGTCCTCGAACAGCACCGTCAGCTCGGCCAGCATCTGCTGGATACGGTCCGGGCCGGCACCGCTGACGAGGTCGAACGCCCGGTAGACGACCCCGGTGTGCTCGGCGCCGACCCGGGCGGGATCACGGATGTCCGTCCTGCCCATGTCGATGAAGCGACCACCGGGCGCCAGCAGCCGCAGCGACGCGTCCACGAAGTCACCCGCCAGCGAATTGAGCACCACATCGACGGACCCGGCGGCCTCACGGACACGGTCCTCGAAGTCCAGCGTGCGGGAGGAGGCGAGGTGGCGGTCGTCGAAGCCACGGGCCCGCAGCGCGTGCCACTTGCCGGGACTCGCCGTGGCGTACACCTCGGCGCCCCAGTGCCGGGCCAGCTGCACGGCCGCCAGACCGACCCCACCCGTGGCCGCGTGCAGCAGCAGCTTCTCCCCGGAGCGCAGCCCCGCGAGATCGGCCAGCCCGTAGTACGCCGTGAGAAAGGCCGACGGGATGGTCGCCGCCTGCGCGTACGACCAGCCGTCCGGTATCCGCGTGATGAGCCGGCTGTCGGTGACGACCAGCGGCCCGGTGCCGTTGAACAGGCCCATCACCCGGTCACCCACGGCGAACCGTCCGGTACCCGGACCCACCTCGACCACCACGCCCGCGCCGTCGCCACCGAGCGGCCGCGGATCCTCCACCATGCCCAGCGCCACGACGACGTCATGGAAGTTCACCCCGCCCGCGTGCAGCGCCACCCGCACCTCGCCGGGACCCAGCGGGCGCGTGTTGTCGGGGCAGTCGACCAGGGCGAGATGATCCAGGCTGCCGTGCCCGGTGAGCCCCAGCCGCCACGCCCCCGGGCCATCGGGCGGGGCGAGCCGCCTGGCCGCGTCGTCATGGGCGAGCCGGGCCACATACGCCTCGTCGGCGCGCAGAGCGATCTGCGGCTCGCCCGACGCGACCGCGCCGGCCACCGCCCGCGGCGAAGGGTCCGGCTCATCCACATCGAGCAGCAGCAGACGGCCGGGATTCTCCGACTGCGCGCTGCGGACCAGACCCCAGGCGGCGGAAGCGGGCAGGTCATGGATGTCGTCATGGTCGGGGGTGGCGACCGCGCGCCGGGTGACGACGGCCAGCCGGGAGCCGGCCAACTCCGGGGCGGCGAGGAAGTCCTGCAGCAGGGCGAGCACTTCCGTGCCGATGCGATGTGTGTGCTCGGCCGGGTCGGCGCCCGGGGGAGTGGTGACGGTGGCGAACACGACATCGGGCGCCGGTGCGCCATCCGCCGTGGCCGCCCGGACGGCGCCGAGGCCGGGATGACGAACGGCGCCGGGCAGGGCGACGGCCGGCGTTTCCGCGGCGGACCCGAGGACGGCCGTACGGAGCCCCGGGCCACCCTCGGCCTCCCCCTCGGGCAGGGGCATCGGCACCCAGCTGAGCTGGAACAGCGCGTTGCGGCCGACGGAACGGCCCCGGCCCAGCCGTCCGTCCTCCGGCACGGGCCGCAGAACCAGATCGTCCACGGTCACGACCGGTGTCCCGACCGGATCGCAGACCAGCAACGCGAGCCGGTCCGGCGCGGTGGGGGTGATGCGCACCCGCAGGGCGTCGGCGCCGGTGGCGCACAGCCGCAGACCGCTCCACGCGAAGGGCAGGAGGACCCGCTGCGCCTCCTCGGAATCGGGGGCGACGTTCAGGGCGCGGGCGTGCAGGGCGGCGTCGAGCAGGGCCGGGTGGACGCCGTACCGGCCGGCGGAGGCGCGTTCGCCCTCGGGCAGCGCCACCTCGGCGTACAGGTGGTCGTCCAGCCGCCATGCGGCGGTGAGCCCCTGGAACGACGGGCCGTAGGCATAGCCGTGGTCGGCGAGCCGGTCGTAGAAGTCCTGCACGGGCAGCAAGGTGGCTCCCGGCGGCGGCCACACACCGTCGAGCCTGAGGGCGGTGGTGGCGGGCGAGGGGGTGAGAACACCGGTGGCGTGCCGCGTCCACGCCGTGTCACCGCTCTCGGCGGCGGGACGGGAATGGATGGTGACGGAGCGCTCACCGCCGTGGCCGGGGGCACCGACGACGACCTGGACATCGACCGCCTCGCCGCCCGGTACGACCAGGGGCGCGGCCAGAGTCAGCTCGGACACCTGGTCACAGCCGGTCCGGGCGGCGGCGTGCAGGGCGAGTTCGGCGAAGGCGGTCCCGGGCAGCAGCACGGTGTCCCGCACCCGGTGGTCGTTCAGCCAGGGGTGGGTCTGCGGCGACAGCCGCCCGGTCAGCAGATGGGTGCCACCCTCGGCCACTTCCACGGCGGCACCGAGCAGCGGATGCCCGGCGGACACCAGACCCAGCTCCGCCGGATCGCCACTGGGCCCGCTCCGGC
>NZ_BBUZ01000083.1 GCF_001417735.1 Streptomyces sp. NBRC 110028 | reverse complement strand
GACGTTCACTCACCGACGCTCATCGCAGCGGGTTGGAGGTGCGGCGCCGAGGGGACTCGGGCCGTGGAATACACCTGCCATGGAGCGGCCGCTTGTCGGGTGCTCCGGCCGGAACAGGGCGCCTTATGCGAGAAGGCGCGGAAAGAAAGGCAGTGACATGCCCGCGGGCTCCCATTCCAAGCGTGAACGGCAATACGAGCACATCAAGGAAGGTGCGGAGAAGCGCGGCACCTCCACGGGGCGGGCCAAGGAAATCGCCTCCCGCACCGTGAACAAGGAGCGCGCCCGCTCGGGAGAGGCCAAGACGGCCAGTAAGACCTCGACCCGGGACCGGAAGTCCGCGTCCCGGCGCGGCGGCGAGCGCTCGCACAGCGGCTCCCGGGGCCCGACCCGTGACCAGCTGTACAACGAGGCGAAGCAGCGCGGGATCGAGGGGCGCTCGCACATGAACAAGGAGCAGTTGGCCAAGGCCCTCGGGCGGTGAGGAAGGGACGTGCCACCGGTGGCGTCGAGGCCACCGCACGCCGATTCTCCCGGTGGTCGGCGCGCATCGCGCATACCTCTCGCCGGACAGGGAATTCGAGAATTCTCTGGACTGCGGAGGAGACATGACGATGGCAAGCCCGGAACTCACGTCGTCGGCGCATGACCCTTCATGCCCGTCCTGCACGAGCGCGCCGTCCTCCGAAGCGCATGAGCGGCCGGAGACCGACCGCGAACGCCTCAACCGGAAATGGAACGAGATTCTCCAGGAGACGCGGGTCGCACAGACCGGGGTGCAGATTCTCTTCGGATTCCTGCTTTCCCTCGCCTTCACTCCGGCGTTCCGGGACCTGGAACTCTTCGACCGCGTCCTTTATGTGGTGACCGTGGCGGCAGGCGCCTCCTCGGTCGCCGCGCTGATAGCTCCGGTGTCCATCCACCGGTTTCTGTCCGGGCTGCGGATGAAGGACGAGGTCGTCGAGGCCGCAGGGCGGTTCATGGCGTGCGGGATGGTGCTGCTGGCGCTCACGATCGCGTGCACTCTGCTGCTCATCCTCAATGTCGTCACCGACAGTGTCGTGGGCGAACTGGTCGTCGGGATTGTCATGCTCTGGTTCGCCGTTTGCTGGTACGTCATTCCCCTGCGGCTCCGGCGCAAGTCCCGGCGGCGCGGCGACTGAGGTCCGGCCGCCCCCCAGCGGTGCGGACAGCGCGGAGCCCGCCGGCTGATCCGGCTCCCCACGACGTGTCCTCAGACCGAGGCCACGCGCCGGACGGCCTCCTCCACCCACGGCGGCAGCGGGCGGCGTTGCCGCAGCGCCGCCGGGAGCCGTGCCAGCACCCCGCGGAGCGCGATACGTGCCTCCGGTTCGCCGGCCGCCTCGGCGAGGAGCCGGGCGGTGCCCCGGAGGGCGAGGGGGAGGGGACGGCGCAGCCAGTGGCCGATCAGCTCGTTGCGCCGCATCACTGCGTCGCGGCCCGGGCGCGCCGTCACGGCCGGATGGTGGTGGGCCACCATCTCCGCGCAGTACGAAACGCCCCAGCCGTGCGCGGTGAGGTCGTAGGCGAGCAGGGTTTCCTCCCCGCCGGAGAAGATCAGCGGATGGAAGCCCCCCACGCCCAGGAACGCGCTGCGGCGCACCACCGCGGCGCAGGCGAGGAAGCCGAAGACCTCCGGGCCCGGCAGGTCCGGTGCCCGTCCGGCGGGGGACGCGGCGAGCACCGCGTTGAGCGGATCGGGCCGCTCCTCGGGGCCGACCCGCACCTGTGCCGACACCAGTCCGAGCCTGGGGTGGGTGTCGAGGAGCCGGGCGGCCCGGCGCAGCGCGCCGGGCCGCCACCACGAGTCGTCGTCGCTGAAGGCGATGTACGGGGTGGTCAGCGCGCGCACCCCGTCGTTGCGGGCCAGCGCCCCACGGTTGACGCGATGGGGCAGGAGGTCGACTTCGGGGAACCGCTCGGCGATCATGGCGCGGGTGCGGTCGGTCGAGCCGTTGTCGACCACCAGGACGGGCGGCCGCTCGGGCAGGGCCGTGAGGTGTTCGAGGGTGGTGGCGAGGGTGTCGGCATGGTTGCGGGTGGCGACGACGACACCGACGGCGGGCGTCGTCACAGCGCCTCCCGGGGCCCGTACCACCATGGGTCCTCCTCTCCGCGCACCACCGCCGCGCGGTCGACGAGTACCCGGCCCCGGGCGCGCCACGCGGCTGTCCAGGGGGTGTCCTGGTGGGAGGCCGGGAGCGCGCACACCGCGATGCCCCGCTCCAGCAAACTGCCCAGTACCAGCCGGTGGCCGTGTTCGCACACGCTCGTGGCCATCCGGTACGGGGACCAGCGGCGCAGCAGATGGCGGGCGACACTTCCGTCGGGGCGGATCGCCAGCACGCGCAGGGTGGCCCGGGGCCGGGGCCGGAGCCTCTTGGCGGTGGCCGCCGCCGCCCTCCTGACGGCGGGCGGGGCACGGTGAGCCGCGTCCACGGCGGGCTCGCGCGGCCCGGCCAGAGCGACCCAGAACACCCCGTCGGCGCCCGGGAGAGGTTGTCGGGGTAGCCCGGCAGGTCCCGTACGAGGGTGTCGTGCCCGCCCTGGCGCGGACCGGTCAGCCAGTGGCGGCTGATGCGGCGGGCGCCGCTCTCCGCCACGGCGAGGAACGACTCGTCGGGGGCCAGCGCGACGCCGTTGGCGAACCGCAGCCCGTCCCGCAGGATCTCCGGCTCGCCACCCGGCCGCAGCCGCAGGAGCTGCCCGGTGGCGGTGTCCTCCAGGATGTCGCTCAGCCAGTCCTCCAGGGGCTGGCGGCGGCTGGAGACGGTGAAGTAGAGGGTGCCGTCCGCCGCCGTGACGACGTTGCTGCAGAACCGCAGCGGGGTGCCGGCCACCTCGTCGGCGAGGACGCGCACCGTTCCGCCGCGCGGGTCGACGCGCAGCAGCCCGCGCCGGGCGTCGCACACCAGCAGTTCGCCGTCGGGGGAGGGGACCAGACCCAACGGCCTGCCGCCGGTCTCGGCGATCACCTCGGCGCGGGCGAGCCCCGTCGTGTCCGACAGGGTCAGCCGCCAGATCGCCCCGTCCGCGGTCCCGGTGAGGATCCGGCCCCGGTCGTCGAGGGCCACGTGCTCGGGCCCCCGCGCGTCGCGGGCGACGATCCGCGGGCGGGGCAGTGGCTCTACCGCGGCGTCCGCCGGGGCCGCCGGGGATCGGTGTCGTCGTGGCATGGGGCTCACGCCGCCCCGCGTGCCCTGGCCGCCCTGACGCACCGGGTCATCTCCTCGGCGTAGGGCAGGGCGACGAAGGCGCTGACGGCCGCGCCGACCGCCACCAGGTAGCGGGCGGGCAGCGGGTGCTCCTTCGGCAGCAGCTTCCAGTCCTCCGCCGTGTCGCCCCCGCGCAGGGTGGCGCGCACCTGCTTCCAGTGCGGACACGAGGTGAAGGCCAGCGCCGACAGCGGCAGGACCTCCGGGAAGCTGTGGATGTGCTGCTCCACCGGACGCACCTCGCGCTCGCCGGTGGCCAGGCTGACGTCCCACAGGGCCGTCGCGCCGTGGGCCGCGGCCGCGCCGCCCATGACCGACAGCACCAGCGGATTGACCCGGGCGAGCAGGGCCATCGCCACCGGAACGCCCGCCTCCGTCATCATGAGCGCGTGCAGCGCCGACTCGCGCGTGCCGGACGTCTCCTCGATCCGGGTCCTGCGGTGCATGGCCCAGTCCGCCACGGCCGGTACGAACCACAGCGGCAGCACCCCGTACATCAGGAAGCGCCGGTTGGCGTCCTCGACATCCATCGGCTCCCGGGGCACCCGCGGATCGCGTGGCCGACGCCAGCGACGCCATGCGCGGGCCACCGGACTGTGGGACAGAGCCATGCCGTCTCCAGCCTTCAGGGGAAGATCACGGGCCGCCCGAGTGCCCTGCCAGTGTCCGCGGCAAACCGTCACCCGGCAGGTACGCCGCGCCCCCATGGCCACACCGCCACACCGGCCCGCTGAAACAGCTGTGGCAGATGAGGTGACTGGGAGTCAAGTGGTAGATATATGCCAAGTTTGTTGGCCCGAAGAGGTACATCCGCCCTTCATTCGTGCCACACTGAACGTGGCTGGCCCTCACCGCATCCCCCGTCGGTGAGGGCCTTCCCTTTCCGGTCCCCTCCGGCCCCGTTCCCGTCAGCCCCGGGCGGCGCGCAGCGCCGCCAGGTGGGCCGTGCGCACCTCGGGTGTCTGGCCCTGGACGACCAGGAACAGACCCTCCCGGGCGAGGCGCTGGGCCGGGTGGGAGAGGCCGAAGGCCCGGCCGCCGCCCGCGGCGATCGCGGCCGTGGTGGCGGCGCGCATCAGGTCGTACGCCCGGGTCTTGGCGGCGAGCCGGTCCTCCAGCCGTTCCGCGGGCGGCACCTCGTCGACCAGGACGTAGGCGTCACGGCGCGCCGCGTCCAGGCGCTCGCGCAGGACACCCGCCGTGTCCTTCGCCTCGGCGTCGCCGGACGCGTCGAGGAGGTCGAGCGCGGCGCGGGCCACGCCGAACACGGCCGGGTTGGTGTTGGTGTTCTTCGGGCGGTCCTCCGTCGCCCAGCGTTCGTGCGGCAGGCGCACCGCCACCGCCTCGTCGGGCACCACGAGCCCGTCGAGCAGCAGTCCGACCGTCCGCGAACCGGTGAGCGCGGCGAGCTGGAGCGGGCCGGTGGGCGTCAGCCCCGGCTGCTCGTGGGCGCCGACGGCACCGAAGACCACCTCGCCGTCCTCGGTGCCGCCGCCCAGCAGGAACAGGTCGTTCAGCCCCCAGCCGGTGTACCAGGGCACACGCCCGTCGAAGCGCCAGCCGTCCGCCACCCGGGTGGCCCGCACGGGCAGCTTCGGGTGGGCGCGCAGATGCGAGAAGGCGATTCCCGCCAGCAGCGTGCCGTCGCTCAGCGGGCGCAGCCAGCGCTCGCGCGCCGCCTCCTCGCCCGTGGTCAGGGTCCGCACCGGCGTGTGGTGCTGGGCCTGGACGAAGAACGTCGAACAGCAGGCGCCCGCCAGGATCTCGGCGATCTCCCGGCCGGTGGCCGCCGGGGCCTGTGCGCCGCCGTACGCCGCCGGCGCGTTGACCCCCAGTACCCCCGATGCCTTGACGGCCTCGATGGCCCCGGGAGTGACGCCCTCCCGGTCGTGCGCCTCGGCGGCGGGGGAGAGGACGTCGGCGGCCAGCCGGCGGGCCGCCGCGACGAGGGGATGGTCGGGGGTGGCGGTCATGCGGAGCGCTCCTTAAGCGGTGGTACGGGCTGCGCCTCGACGGGGCTCGCCCAGGGTGAGCATCAGTCGGTGGCCCAGGCGAACACGGCGACGACGCCGTTTGACGCGCGAGACGGCGAGCGCGGCGACCTCCCGGCCGAGGCGGCCGGGCCCGGACGCGGAGCGAAAGCGGGGGACCAGGGTGCCCACAACCGTTCGGGGCGCCCGGCTGAGCGCGGGTCCTGGCACCAGGACTCACTCCCGCTCAGGCGGCGGCAAGGGCCGAGGGCGTGCTCAACTCTCCGGACGTGATCGTGGAACGGATCGGTCCTCTCTCATGCGCAGGATCAAGGTGACCGCGTCCTCCGAGCGGGTTCCGGGAGCCAGGACTTCCTGCAAGAAGAGGCCGCGCATCGCGGCAACGGTGACGGTGGCCACATCCCGCGCTTCCTTGGTGTCGAGCCCTTCGCGCTCCGCGAGTGAGGACAGCATCACGGTCAGGTCGTCGATCGACTCCACAAACTCACGGAAGTCCTCAGGGGCGTACGCGGCCAGTCCGGCGACGTAGAAGAAGCCGCGAAC
>NZ_BBUZ01000082.1 GCF_001417735.1 Streptomyces sp. NBRC 110028 | reverse complement strand
CACACCCACACCCTCGGCAGCACCAAAACCATCCGCCGAAGCCGCGAACGCCTTGCACCGGCCATCCACCGACAAACCCCGCTGCCGACTGAACGTCGTCAACGTCACCGGCGACGACATCACCGTCACCCCACCCACCAACGCAAGCGAGCACTCACCCCGCCGCAACGCCTGCACCGCCAGATGCAACGCCACCAACGACGACGAACACGCCGTATCCACCGTCACCGCAGGCCCCTCAAGACCGAACGTGTAAGCAACACGCCCCGAAGCGGCCCCCAATGTGGTGCCGATGGCGAGCTGGCCTTCCAAGCCTTCGACCATGCGGTAGGGGCTGCCTGCGTAGCCGGTGCTCCACGCGCCGATGTACACGCCGGTGTCGCTGCCCCTCAGATCGGCGCGCTTGATGCCGGCGCTCTCGAAGGCCTCCCAGGACGTCTCCAGCAGCAACCGCTGCTGCGGGTCCATCGCCAACGCCTCACGCGGCGAGATACCGAAGAAGGCGGCGTCGAACTCCCCCGCCTCGTGCAGGAAACCGCCCTCACGCATGTACGACGTACCGGCCCGGTCCGGATCGGGATCGTACAGGCGCCCCAAGTCCCACCCGCGGTCCTCGGGTAGACCCGCGATGCCGTCACCGCCGCTGTTCAGCAGGTCCCAGAACTGTTCGGGCGTGTTGACGGTGGCGTCGACGCCGCCGGGAAACCGGCAGCTCATTCCCACGATGGCGATCGGCTCTCGGGCGCGTTCCTCGGTCTCGCGGAGTCGATCGCTGACCTCCTTGAGTTCGGTCGTGGCGCGCCACAGGTATGCGCGCAGCTTCTCCGCCTCAGCCACCGAAACCTCCCGGTGCGTCGTTTTCCCCAGCAGAAGGACGAAAGGACTCGCTGACTCGGCCGGCGGCCATCACGTCTCCAACCGCTTGTCGAGGAAGGCGAAGAGATCGTCGTCCGACGTCCACGCCGCCGTGTGCTCCCCAGTTGCTTCGGGTTCCTGGGCCTGCCCGGACTCGCCGGTGCCGCTACGGTTGTCCGCGTTGCCCGGCGGACCGACCAGGAGGTGTGTCCACTGCGAGGCGTAGGCGGCCAGCCGCGTGGCGATGAGCGTGCGCGTCTCCTCGTCCGCCGCGGATGCCGGTCCGCCGGGTGACGCGGCCGCCGACAGGAGTTGCTCCAGCCGTTCCAGTTCGGCGAGCAGCGGGGCTGCGGCGGGTTGTGTCGCGGGAGCGAGGAGTTCGAGCAGGTGATCGGCGAGCGCCCTCGGGTTGGGGTAGTCGAACACGAGCGTGCCGGGCAGGCGGAGGCCGGTCTCGGCGTTCAGTCGGTTCCTGAGTTCGACAGCGGTCAGGGAGTCGAAACCGATGTCCCGGAAGGCCTGTTCGGCGTCGATGGCCTCGGCGCCACTGTGTCCGAGCACCAGGGCGACGTGGCCGCGGACGAGGTCCCGCAGGGCACGACGTGGGTCCGGTGCCGCCGCCAGCTCCCGGGCGAACGCCTCGGGGCCGGTGGCAGGGGCGGCGGTCGCGGCACCTGCCCGCGCCGGCGGCCTGTGCCGCACCCGGACCAGGCCACTCAGCAGCGGCGGCAGTGTTCCGTCCGCGGCCCGGTTCTCCAGCGCGGCGTCGTTCAGGCGCATCGGCAGGAGAACCGGCTCGCCGAGTTCCGTCGCCCTGTCGAACAGGTGCAGGGCCTCGTCGGTCGGCATGGGCGCGATCCCCGCCCGGCTCATCCGGTCACGGTCGATGTCGGCCAGGCCGCCGGTGAGACCGCTGGCCTCGTGCCACAGCCCCCAGCCGAGTGACACGGAGGTGAGCCCGCGGCGCGCCCGGTGTCGGGCGAAGGTGTCCAGGAACTGATTGGCCGCGGCGTAACTGCCCTGGCCGGGCCCGCCCAGCATGCTCGCTGCCGATGAGAAGATCACGAACAGGGCCGGGTCGAGGTCGAGTTCGCCGATCAGTGACTCCAGGGTCAGGGCCGCGTCCACCTTGGGTTTGAGGACGGCGTCCACCCGTTCAGGGGTGAGCGCGGACACCACGCCGTCGTCGAGCACGCCGGCCGTGTGAACGATGCCCGTGACCGGATGCTCGGACGGCATGTCCTCCAGGAGAGCCTTGACCGCCTTCCGGTTGGCGACGTCGCAGGCCGCCACCGTGACCTCGGCACCCAGCGCACCGAGTTCGGCCGCAAGGGCGGGGGCGACGCCGCTGCGGCTGACCAGCAGCAGCCGGCGGACGTCGTGCTCGGCGACGAGGTGACGGGCGACCAGGGCTCCCAGCGTGCCCACCCCGGTGATCAGCACGGTTCCCTCGGCGTCGAGCGCGGCCGGGACGGTGAGGACGACCTTGCCCACATGACGTGCCTGGCTGACGAACCTCAGTGCCTCGTGGGCGCGCCGCACCGGCCAGGCGCGCAACGGCGGCAACCGCAGGACACCTGCGTCGAAGAGCGCCATGATCTCGTCGAGCATCTGCCCGATCCGCTCGCCACCCGCCTCGGCGAGGTCGAAGGCGACGTACCGGATGCTCGGGACGCCGTCCGCCCCGACGACGCCGAGGTCGGTACGGATGTCGGTCTTGCCCATCTCGACGAACCGGCCGCCCTCGCGCAGGAGACGCGCCGAGGCGTCGACGAAGTCACCCGAGAGGGCGTTCAGGACGACATCGATCCCGCGCCCACCACTGGTCGCGCGGAAGCGCTGCTCGAACTCGGTCGTCCTGGACGAGCCGATGTGCTCCTCGTCGAGGCCCTGCGCCGCGAGAACGTCCCACTTGCCCTTGCTCGCGGTGCCGAACACCTCGGCATCCCAGTGCCGCGCCAACTGCACGGCCGCCATGCCGACGCCGCCCGCAGCGGAGTGCACCAGCACCGACTCGCCGCCGCGCAGGCCTGCCAGGTCGTGCAGGGCGTAGTACGCGGTCAGGAACGCCACCGGCACCGACGCGGCCTCGGCGAAGGACCAGCCGTGCGGCATCCGTACGAGCATCCGGTGGTGCGTCACGGCCACCGGCCCGAATCCACCGGTCACCAGGCCCATCACCCTGTCACCGGGCGCGAGCGTCGTGACCCCCTCGCCGACCTCGGTGACGACGCCCGCCGCCTCCGCACCCATGAGCCCCTTGTCCGGGTACATGCCCAGGGCCAGGAGGACGTCCCGGAAGTTGACCCCGGCGGCACGGACGGCGATCCGTACCCCGTCGGGACCCAGCGGGCGGGAGGCGTCCGGGCACGGCACCAGGGCGAGGTTCGCCAGGGTGCCCGCTTCCGTGACGTCCAGCCGCCAGGGCCCCGCAGCCGCGTCGACCACAAGCAGTCCCTCGTCCGTGGCGCGGGCCAGCCGCGGTACGTACACGGCGCCGGTCCGTATCGCCACCTCCGGTTCGGCCGAGGCGACGGCTCGGGGCAGAGCATCCCAGGATGCCTCGTCGCCGTCGATGTCGGCGAGCACGAAGCGGCCGGGGTTCTCGGCCTGGGCGGACCGCACGAGTCCCCACACCGGGGCGAGGAGCAGGTCAGGCTCGGGGTCGGTCTCGGCGACGGTCATCGCGTGCCGGGTGACGAGCACCAGCCGGGAGGCGGCGTGGCGTTCGTCGGCCAGCCATGCCTGCACCAGGTCCAGGGCCGCGTGGAGTGCGCTGTGGACGCCGGCGACCGTGATGGCAGGGTCCGGCTCGGCGGCGGACGGCCAGGGCCGGCTCCCCCGGGAGGAATCCGCTCCGGAGGCGGGGCTCAGGAGGCTGGTCACGACCAGCACGTCGGGAACGGTGTCCCCGAGCGCCCCCAGGTCCGCGAGGCTCTGCCGGTCCGCGGGGTGATCCGGCGTGTCGAGGGCGGTGACGACATCCACGCCCATCGTCCGGATGGCGGCCGGCACCCGGGGGCCGAGTACGGCCCAGGTACCGGCGGCGGCCCCGGCCTCGGCGGCGCGTTTCTCCTCGTACGTCGTC
This sequence comes from Streptomyces sp. NBRC 110028, assembly GCF_001417735.1. Taxonomy (GTDB): domain Bacteria; phylum Actinomycetota; class Actinomycetes; order Streptomycetales; family Streptomycetaceae; genus Streptomyces. The sequence goes on along the minus strand of NZ_BBUZ01000082.1, from coordinate 2,475 downwards.
CCGCCCGCGCCGCCCCGGCGCCGGTCTGCGGGCGCGTCCTCCTGCACCCACTCCACGCGGAACATCGCCTGCTCCGCGCTCCCGCGCGCACGGGCGAGCTGCGCCGCGGACGTCGTACGCAGACGGAGGGCGCCCACCGTGGCCACCGGCGCTCCGGCCGGGTCGGCGAGAGCCAGCGCGACGGTGTCGGGACCGGCCGGTGAAACCCTCACCCGCAGGGACGTGGCCCCGGTCGCGTGCAGCGTCACGTCGCTCCAGAGGAACGGCAGGTACACCTGGCCGGGATCCTCGACGAACGAGCCGAGTCCGACGGCCTGGACCGCCGCGTCCAGCAGGGCCGGATGCAGGGCGTAGCCGTCGGCCGGTGTTCCGTCGGGCAGCGCCACTTCCGCGTACACGTCGTCCCCGTGGCGCCATGCGGTGTGCAGCCCCTGGAAGGAGGGGCCGTAGCTGTAGCCGCGCTCGACGAGCCGGGCGTACCGGTCCGATGCGAGAGCGACCGGCTCGGCACCCGCGGGCGGCCACACGCCAGTCGGCTCGGTGGACCGCGCCATCCCGGTACCGCCGGGAACGACGAATCCACTCGCGTGCCTCGTCCAGCGGTGGTCCCCGGCAGCCTCCTCCGGCCTGCTGTGCAGCTGGAGGGACCGGCGTCCGTCTGCCTCGGACGGCCCGAGGGCCAGACGCACCTGGAGGCCGCCCCTGTCGGGGAGCACGAGGGGCGCCTCGAGCGTCAGCTCGTCCAGTACGTCGCAACCGGCGCGGTCGGCGGCCTGGACGGCCAGCTCGACGAACGCGGTTCCCGGCAGGAGCACCGATCCGAGCACCTCGTGGTCGGCGAGCCAGGGATGGGTCCGCAGGGAGATCTGCCCGGTGAGCACCAACCCGTCGGAGTCGGGCATCTCCACGACCGCGCCCAGAAGGGGGTGGCTGGCCGCGGTGAGGCCCACGGACGCCACGTCGCCCAGGTTCGCGCCGGGGGCCGGTGCGGGCTTGGGCCAGTAGTGCTGTCGTTGAAAGGGGTAGGTGGGGAGGTCGACGGTGCGAGGGTTCGCGCCTTCGAAGGCGCGGGACCAGTCGACGGTAACGCCCTGGACGAAGGCTTCCGCGAGGGATGTGAGGAGTCGGTCCAGGCCGCCTTCGTCACGCCGTAGCGAGCCCAGCACGGCGGCGTTCTGGTCGAGGGCGTCGAGGGTCTGCTCGATTCCGGGGCTTAGGACAGGGTGTGGGCTGCACTCGATGAACGCGCCCATCCCCTGTGCGACAAGGCCTTCGACGGCTTCTTGGAACCGGACGGTCTCCCGCAGATTGGTGAACCAGTACTCCGCGTCCAAGGTCGCGGTGTCCAGCCAGTCGGCCGTCACCGTGGAGAAGAACGGCACGCTTGCCGATGTCGGGACGATCGTCGCCAGCGCCCCCAGTAGTTCACTACGTAACTGGTCCATCTGCGCGGAGTGGGAAGCGTAGTCGACCGGGACACGACGAGCCCGGACGTCCTCCCGCTCGCAGCCGGCCAGCAGCTCGTCCAGCGCCTGTGCGTCGCCGGAGACGACGGTCGAGGACGGGCCGTTGACCGCCGCGATCGACATCCGGCCGCTGTGGGGGACGAGCATGGTGCGGACGCGGTCGGCCGGGAGGCTGATGGAGACCATGCCGCCCCCACCAGCGATCCGGGCGATCGCCCGGCTCCGCAGGGCCACCACCCGCGCACCATCGGCCAGACTCAAGCCCCCAGCCACACAGGCCGCAGCGATCTCCCCCTGCGAATGCCCCACGACCGCGGCAGGCTCCACACCGTAATGCCGCCACGTCCGAGCGAGTGACACCATCACCGCCCACAACGCCGGCTGCACCACATCAACACGCCCAAGACCAGCCTCATCACCACCGCGCAGCACCTCGACCAGTGACCAGCCGGTCAACGGATCCAGCACCGCAGCGCACTCCGCCACCGCCTCCGCGAACACCGGGCACGCATCCAGCAGCCCAGCCGCCATCCCCACCCACTGCGATCCCTGACCAGGGAAGACGAACACCGCACGACGACCCTCAGCAGGAGCCACACCCCACACCACACCCGGCACAACCCGACCCACGGCAAAACCGGCCAACGACTCCGTCAAGGATGCGAGTTCGCTGCCGACCATCACCGCCCGGTGCTCGAACACCGACCTGGTGGCCACCAACGACCACCCCACATCGGACGCACTTACACCCGAAACATGCGCAGCCAAGCGTGCCGCCTGCTCACGCAACGCCCCCGCATCCCGACCGGAAACCACCCACGGCACCACACCCACAACAGAACCCGGACCCCGCTCCACCGACGGCTCCGCAGGCGCCTCCTCCACAATCACGTGCGCATTCGTGCCACTGATCCCGAACGACGACACGCCGGCCCGACGCACACGCTCACCCGGCAGCCACACCACCGGCTCAACCGCCAGCTCCGCTTCACCAGCCGACCAGTCCACG
>NZ_BBUZ01000081.1 GCF_001417735.1 Streptomyces sp. NBRC 110028 | reverse complement strand
GCCCACATCCACCGGCCTCAGCCCGGGGTCCTCGGCCAGCCGTGCCACCAACGCGCGCGCCTGGCCTCGCAGGGCTTCCGCACTCCGCCCCGATACCACCCACGGCACCGCACCACCGTGCGCGGGCACCGGCTCCGCCTCGGGTGCGTCCGGTGCCTGCTCCACGATCACGTGCGCGTTGGTGCCGCTGATCCCGAACGAGGACACCCCCGCCCGCCGTGGCCGGTCGCCGCGCGGCCACTCGACGGGCTCGGTCAGCAGCCGTACGCCGCCTCCGTCCCACTCCACATGGGGGGTCGGCTCATCGACATGCAGGGTCGCGGGCAGCATCTCGTGCCGCAGCGCCATCACCATCTTGATCACACCGGCCACACCCGCCGCGCCCTGCGTATGGCCGATGTTGGACTTCAACGACCCCAGCCACAGGGGGCGGTCCTGCGGCCGGTCCTGGCCATACGTGGCGATCAGCGCATCCGCCTCGATGGGGTCGCCGAGCGTGGTTCCGGTGCCATGGGCCTCGATGGCGTCCACCTCGGACGGGGCAAGCCGGGCTGCGGTCAGGGCCTGGCGGATGACGCGCTGCTGCGACGGCCCGTTCGGGGCGGTGAACCCGTTGCTGGCGCCGTCCTGGTTGATGGCCGATCCCCGGATCACGGCCATCACCTTGTGGCCCTTGCGCCGGGCATCCGACAGCCGCTCCAACAGCAGCAGTCCGACGCCTTCGCCCCACCCCGTGCCGTCGGCGGTGGTGGCGAATGCCTTGCACCGGCCGTCCGGGGACAGGCCACGCTGCCGGGAGAATCCGGTGAACACCTCGGGGGTGGCCATCACCGTGACCCCACCGGCCAGGGCGAGCGTGCATTCACCCTGCCGCAGGGCCTGCATGGCGAGGTGGATGGCCACCAGCGAGGACGAGCACGCCGTCTCGACGGTGACGGCCGGGCCCTCCAGGCCGAAGGTGTAGGACACCCGGCCCGACAGCAGGCTCGGGGCGTTGCCCGCATACCCCTCCGATGCCGTCTCCGGGAGGTCGCCCGAGGCGCCACCGGTGGTGGCCGTGCCGGCGTAGACCCCCGTGGGCGAGCCCTTCAGGGAAAGGGGGGCGATACCGGCCCGCTCGAAGGCTTCCCACGCGGTTTCGAGCAGCAGCCGCTGCTGCGGGCTGGTGGCCAGTGCCTCGCGCGGGCTGATGCCGAAGAACTGGGGGTCGAATTGGTCGGCGCCGTCAAGGAATCCGCCCCGGCGGACATAGGTGGTGCCGGGGTGGTCGGGGTCCGGGTGGTAAAGCCCCTCCAGGTCCCAGCCGCGGTCGGTGGGGAAGTCGCCGATGGCGTCGACTCCTTCGGACACCAGGCGCCACAGTGCCTCTGGCGTGTCCACCCCGCCCGGGAAGCGGCAGGCGGCGCTCACCACGGCCACCGGCTCCTGGGCACGCTCTTCCACCTCACGCAGGCGCAGCCGGGTGTCGTGCAGATCCGCGGACACGCGCTTGAGGTATTCGACCAGCTTTTCTTCGTTCACGTTCACGTTCACCATGAGGTTTCACCCGGCCTTAAGCGATCGTCGCGCCCGGCACATTCAGGACACACCCAGCTCGTTGTCGATGAAGTCGAGAACCTGGGCCGCGGAGGCGGACTCCAGCCGCTCCGCGGCGGTCCCGTGCTCTGCCAGGTTCCGCGTCGCCTTCCACGTGGCCAGCAAACTTTCGAGCCGGGCCGTGACCGCCCCGGACTCGTCGTCCGCCACGTCGAGGCGGGCCAAGGTGGTCTCCAGCTTGGCCAATTCGCCCAGTGCCGGTTCGAGGCCCGACCGGCCCGGCGAGCCGTCGTCCTCGGGGGCGAGGCGCTCCAGCAGGTAGTCGGCCAGGATGGCCGCTTCGGGGTAGTCGAAGACGAGGGCGGCGGGGAGCCGCAGGCCGGTGGCGGCGGAAAGCCGGTTGCGCAGTTCCACGGCAGTCAGCGAATCGAAGCCCAGGTCCTTGAAACTGGTGTCCGCCCGGACCGCTTCCGCATCCGCGTGGCCCAGCACGGTGGTCGCGTGGCCACGGACCAGGTCGAGCAGTACCCGGCGCCGCTCGTCGGCGGACCTTCCCGCCAGTCGGCCCGCCCAGTCGACCGGCTGCGCACCGGCGGCCGCCGCCGTACGCCGTTCCGTCGTACGGCCCGCGCCGGCGGCCTCGGCGACCAGGGCGCGGAGCGCGGCGGGCAGGGTGTCCGGGGGCTGAGCGGCGAGGACGCGCGTGTTCACATCGGCCGCGATCAGCTGGTGGCCTCCGTGCTGGACGGCGGCGTCGAGCAGTGCCAGGGCGTGGTCGCCCGTCATCGCGGCGATGCCGGAGCGGGCCATCCGCGCCAGATCCGCTTCGGTGAGGTTGCCGGTCATCTCGCTGGATTCGGCCCACAGCCCCCATGCCACCGAAACGCCCGGCAGGCCGAGGGCCCGCCGATGGGCGGCCAGCGCATCGCAAAAGGCGTTGGCCGCCGCGTAGTTGGCCTGTCCGGGGCTGCCCGTCACCCCGGCCGCGGAGGAGAACATCACGAACATGCCGAGCCGCAGTTCTGCCGTCGCCGCGTGCAGATGGGCCGCCGCCGTGGCCTTGGCCGCCCAGACGCGGGCCAGTCGCTCGGGCGTCTGCGAGGTGACCACCGCGTCGTCCAGGACACCGGCCGCGTGGATCACCCCGGTCAGCGGGTGCTCCGGGTCGACGCCCGCCACGAGGGCGGCCACCGCGTCGGCCTCGGTGACATCCGCCGCCTCGATCCGTACTCGCGCGCCCAGTTCGCGCAGCCTCGCGCTCAGCTCCTTCGCGCCCGGGGCGTCGGGGCCGCCGCGGCTGACCAGCAGCAGATGCCTGATCTGCCAGGTGCGCACCAGATGCTCGGCGACCAGTGCGCCCAAGGTGCCGGTACCGCCGGTGATCAGTACGGTGCCGTCCGGGTCCACCGCGGCCGGGACGTCCAGCACGAGTTTGCCGGTGTGCTTGGCCTGGCTGAGGTAGCGCAGCGCCTCGCGCGCCCGGTCCAGCGGCCAGGACCGTAGCGGCGGCGGCTCCAGGATCCCGGCAGCGAAGAGCGCGCCCAGCTCGGCCAGCATCCGGCCGATGCGATCCGGTCCGGCGTCACCGATCAGGTCGTAGACCTGGTAGCGCACACCGGGGTGGTCGGCCGCGATCCGCTCCGGATCGCGGATGTCCGTCTTGCCCATCTCCAGGAGCCGGCCGCCGTCACGCAGCAGCCGCAGCGAAGCGTCGACGAAGGGGCCGGTGAGGCTGTTCAGCACCACGTCCACGCCGCGGCCGCCGGTGGCCTCCCGTACGACGTGCTCGAAGTCCAGGTCACGCGAGGAGGCCCGATGCGCCGCGTCGATGCCCATGGCTTCCAGCACCGCGTGCTTGGCGGGGCCCGCCGTGGCATAGACCTCGGCGCCCAGATGGTGGGCGATCCGCACCGCCGCCATGCCCACGCCTCCGGCGGCCGCGTGGATCAGCACCGACTCACCCGCCCGGAGGCCGCCCAGCTCCACCAGCCCGTACCACGCGGTGAGGAACACCACCGGCACCGCGGCCGCCTGCTGGACACTCCACCCGGCGGGGATCGGCGCCACCATCCGCGCGTCCGTCACCGCCAGCGGGCCGAAGGCGCGGTCGAAAACACCCATGACCCGATCGCCCACCGCCACTTGGGTCACCCCCGGGCCGACCGCGACCACCACGCCTGCGCCCTCGCCGCCCAGTCCGGTCTGGCCGGGGACCATGCCCAGACTGATCAGCGCGTCGCGGAAGTTGATGCCCGCCGCGTGCACCGCGACCCGCACCCGGCCCACGCCCAGGGGCTCCAGCACCTCGGGGCAGGGCACCGGTTTCACATTGTCCAGCGTCGCCGCGCCCGTCAGTTCAAGCCGCCACGCGGGCTGTCCGGCCGGTCCCACCACTCCCCCGCTGCTCGGCCCACCGGCGCGCATCAGCCGGGGCACCAGGATCCGCCCGCCGCGCAGCGCCACCTGGGGCTCGTCCATCGCCACGGCCCGCCGCACGGCATCCACCACACTGTGGCCGGGCACCGCGCCGACCGGGTTATCAGCGGGGTCGAGGTCGAGCAGAAGGAAGCGGCCCGGATTCTCCGCCTGCGCGCTGCGCACCAGCCCGCACACCGCGGCACCGGCCGCGTTCACCCCGTCGTCGCCCTTCTTCTCCTCGCCCTCGGGTGCGCCGATCGCGACCGCGCCCCGGGTCACCACCACCAACTGGGCATCGGACAGCCGCGGTTCGGCCAGCCAGCTCTGGACCAGCTCCAATGCCTCTTCCGTCAGGGCCAGGCCCGCGTCCGCCACATCGCGCCCCGGGGAGGACTCGGACAGGCAGGCGATCGCCGTGGAGGGAGCGGGAGCACCGCCATCAAGCGCGGTGATCAGCGACTCCAGACGCGGATGGCAGACCGCGCCCTCCCCGGCCTGGGGCGGTTCCGCCTGCCCCAGCACCACCCAGTCGGCAGCCGTCAGTGACTCGTCGGCGTCGTGGCCTTGCTCTGGTGTCGGCAACGGTGTCCAGTCCAGGGTGAACAGCCCCTCCACCTCGGGCCCCGCACCTGCCCGCAGCTGATCCGGGTCGGCCGACCGCATGACCAGCGCATCGACCGTCAGGACCGGAACGCCCACCGCATCGGCCACGACCACCCGCAGGCCCCGCTCACCCTCCGCACCGTCCGCCTGGCGTGGCCGGGGAGAGAGCCGGACCCGGACCGTCGTCGCGCCACCCGCCCACAACGACACGCCCCGCCAGGCGAACGGCAGCCACACCCGGCTGCTGTCCCGTTCCCGGCCGGAGGGGTCGAGCAGCAGCGCCGGGTGCAGGGCGGCATCCAGCAGTGCGGGGTGGATGCCGAAGCCGTCGCGGTCACCGGCGGGCTCGGGCAGCGCCGCTTCGGCGAGGACGTCCGTACCGTCGCGCCACACGGCCCGTACGCCCTGGAAGGACGGGCCGTACGCGTATCCGGCCGCCGCCGCGCGCTCGTAGAAGCCGGTCACATCCACCGGCTCCGCCCCCTCGGGAGGCCACGCCCCGGACAGTTCCTCCGGCCCGCCATCGTCGGACGGTGGGCTCATCACCCCCTCCGCGTGGCACACCCACCCCGGGTCGGTGCCCGGTTCGGCATCGCGGTCGGGACGGGAGTAGATCCGTACATCGCGCCGCCCGTCCTCGCCGGCCGGACCCGCCACCACCTGGACACGCAGCCCGCCGGACGCGGGGAGCACCAGCGGGACCTGGAGCGCCAGCTCCTCCACCCCACCACAGCCCGCCTCATCGGCCGCCCGCAGCGCCCACTCCACCAGCGCCGCACCGGGCACCAGCACCGCGCCCGCCATCACGTGTTCGGCCAGCCACGTCTTGCCGCCACCGGCCGAGATCCGGCCGGTGAGCACGATCCCGCCGTCGGCCAGCCCCACCGCCGCGGGCAGCAACGCATGCTCCACACGCTGCAACCCGGCGGCAGCGACATCACCGACTCCACCGGCCGGGGACAGCCAGTACCGCTCGCGCTGGAAGGCATACGTCGGCAGTTCCACCGTCCTCGGGGCGGGGTCGGCGGAGAACCAACTGGTCCAGCGCACATCGGCACCGCAGGTGTGGAGTTGGGCGAGGGCGCGGCCGAAGGCATGGACATCGGGTTGCTTACGGGTGAGTGTGGCCGCCACCAGGGGACTGGGCCGTTCGGTGTCCGGGGCGGCATGGCCGAGTGTGTGCTGTGTCGCCGTGGCCAGGACCGGATCCGGGCCCAACTCCAGGAAGACGCCCGCCTCGGGGGCGATACCGGTGATGGCGGGGTGGAAACGGACCGGCTGCCGGATGTGCTCGGCCCAGTAACCGGGTGTGGCGATTCGCTCGTCGGCGGCCTCTCCGGTGAGGTTGCTCAGCACCGGGAGGGTGGGCCGGTGATACGTCAGCTCCGCGACGGCCTGGGCGAACGGCTCCAGGATGGGGTCCATCGACGGGGAGTGGAAGGCATGGCTGACGGTCAGGGTCTTGGTCTTACGGCCCTTGGCGGCCCAGGCGGCGCCGATCCGGGCCACCCGCTCAGCGGGACCGGAGATGACCGTGTTGCCGGGCGTGTTCAGGGCGGCGATACCCACGTGGCCGCCGTGCTCGGCAAGGTCCTCGGCAAGCTCGTCGGGAGCGGCCGCGATGGTGACCATGCCGCCGCCTTCCGGGAGCGCGCCCATCAGCGTGGCGCGGGCGGCCACCAGTCGGCAGGCGTCCGGCAGATCGAAGACGCCGGCCACATGGGCGGCGGCGACCTCCCCGATCGAGTGGCCGATCACCACATCGGGGCGGCAGCCCAGCGAGTCCAGCAACCGGGCGAGCGCGATGTGCAGCGCGAACAGCCCGGCCTGGGCGTAGGTCGTGTGGTCCAGCAGCCCCGGCCGCTCGGGCGCTCCGGTGAACGCCACCTGTCGCAGCGAGAGTTCAAGATGCGGGTCGAGCAGGCCGCAGACCTCGTCGAACGCGGCGGCGAAGACCGGAAAACGGTCGTACAGCCCGGCGCCCATGCCCACGCGCTGACTGCCCTGCCCGCTGAACAGCCAGACCGTCTTCCCGGACGGGGCCGCGCCCGAGGGCGGTTCCACTACGCCCGGGTGCTGCTCACCGACCGCCAGTGCCTCCACCGCCGCCACCATGTCCTCCCGGTCGCTGCCCAGCACCACGGCTCGGTGCTCGAACAGCGACCGGGACGTCAACAGCGACCATCCGACCTCGGCAGCCGACGCCCGCGGATCCGGCGCCAAGTGCCCGG
>NZ_BBUZ01000080.1 GCF_001417735.1 Streptomyces sp. NBRC 110028 | reverse complement strand
GTCCGGTAGCAGGGCCTGGGCTTGTTCGGCGGCGGAACCGGCCCAGGGGACGATGGGGCGCAGGCCGCGGGGGCCGACGGGCAGAAGGGGCGCGGTGGTGTCGATGACCAGTTGTCCGGGCTGGATGGCTTTGGCGATGGCGCGCATCGTCTCGACGTGTGCGTTGAAGGGCACGGCGACGACCACCGCCGCCGCGCCTTCGATCATGGTGGTGTTGTCTCCGCCGACCGCTCCGGGGAGTTTGTCGGCGCAGTCCTGCGCGGCTTGTGCGCGTCGGGATCCGATGCGGACGTTGACGCCGCTGTGGGCCCACCGGGTGGCGAGCCCGAGGCCGAGGGCGCCGGTGCCGCCGACGATGGCGACGGTGTTCTCGTGATGTGTTCTTGTGCCGGGGAACGGGTCCGGCTGAGTGACTGTCATGGTTGATCGCCTTCGGTCGGCTGGTTGTGGTACGGGAGAATGCCGGTCATTCGCTGAGGGGGTGGTGCTGTGTGTTCCGCGCGGGGCCGATCCACACGCTCTTGACGTTGGTGAACTGGCGGAGTCCGAAGACACCCAGCTCGCGTCCGTAGCCGCTGCGCTTGATGCCGCCGAACGGCAGCCGCGGATCGGAGGCGACGATCCCGTTGACGAATACCGCGCCGGCCTCGATGCCGGGAATCAGGCGATCGGCGCGCTCCAGGTCGGTTGTCCACAGCGCGGCGCCGAGGCCGAATTCGGTGGCGTTGGCGATGTCGATGGCCTGGGCCGGGTCCTTCGCCGAGACGACGGCGGCCACCGGCCCGAAGGTCTCTTCCGCTGCGACAGCCATCGTCGGGGTGACCTGGTCGAGGACGGCGGGCACGTAGAAGTACCCGGGGCCGTCGAGGACGGTGCCGCCGGTGACGACGCGGGCGCCCGCCGCGGTGGAGCGCTCGACCTGGTCGACGAGGTCGGAGCGAAGATTGGACCGGGCGAGCGGGCCGATCGTCACGTCTCGGCGGAACGGGTCGCCCACGGTCAGGGCGGAGACACCGGCGGCGAACGCGTCGGTGAATTCCTCGACGACCCCTTCCTCGACGATGAACCGTTTGGCGGAGATGCAGCTCTGGCCGGTGTTGTGCATGCGTGCGCTGACCGCCGCCGCGGCGGCGGCCGGGATGTCCGCGTCGGCGAGGACGATGAAGGGGTCCGAGCCGCCGAGTTCGAGGACCTGTGGCTTGAGGTGGTGCGCGGCCATGGCGGCGACGGCAGAGCCCACTTCGGTCGATCCGGTGAGGGTCACGGCGTGGATGCGGGGATCGGCGATGAGGTCCGGCACCGCGTCGGGACCGACGAGCAGCGTGGTGAACAGGCCGGGCGGGCAGCCGGCCCGGTCCCAGATGTCGGCGATGGCCAGGGCACAACGCGGCACGTTCGAGGCGTGTTTGAGCACGACACCGTTGCCGGCCAGCAGCGCGGGCGGCGCGAAGCGGAACACCTGCCAGAGCGGATAGTTCCAGGGCATGACTGCCAGGACGAGGCCCAGCGGGTCGAAGGCGACGTGGCTGCGGGCGGCCCCGGTCGCCACGGGCTGGTGCGCCAGTGGTTCCGGTCCCTGGCTCGCGTAGTGCTCGCAGCACCAGGCGGACTTGTCGACCTCGGCTTCCGCTTCGGCGATGGGTTTGCCCATCTCCTCGGTGATGAGTGCGGCGAGTCGGTCCCGGTCGGCGCGCAGTAGCGCGGCGGCCCGCTTGAGGTGCTCGGCCCGCTCCGGTACGGGTATCGTCCGCCACTTGCTGGCGGCGAGGGACGCCCGCTCGACTGCCGCGTCGATTGCTGCCGGTGAGTGGGGGGTGAACTGGGCGATGACTTCCTCGGTGGCCGGGTTGACGGAGTTGATCTGGTGAACGGCCATGGTGGCCTCACTCCTTGGGGGTTGAGGTGATGGTCCGCGAAGGGCGGGGATGTCCGGCGGTCGGTGTCCCGGGGCACCCGTCGCGTGGCCGGATCAGGCGACGGAAGTGCGGCCGACCAGCTCCGGATCGGGGCCGCTCCACAGCACGTCGTCGCCGGCGACCCGCTCGTGCGCGGCGGGCGAGCGGAGCGCTTCGAGGACTTCGCCGGCGACCTGCTCGTACCATCGCGCCACTTCGGCGGGATAGTCGGCGTAGCTGCCGTTCTCCCGCAGCACGGGCCCCTCGACGGTCGGGATGTCCGTGACGCCGTCGTAGGTGACGGTGTAGGGCTTGCCCAGACGGGTCGCTGTGGGAGCGTCGATGGTTGCGTCCAGCTTGATCCACCGGCCGCCCAGGAAGGCTTCGCCGAGCGAGTGCCAGGGCAGTGGCCGTCCCACCGGCCCTCCCCACAGGGTGCGGACCTCCGGTGAGAGGAATTCCATCTTCGGGGCGTGGAGCGCCTGGAACGCGATGCGGGCAGGGATGCGGGCGGCCCTGGACAGGGCGACGAACGAACTCGCCTTGCCCATGCAGAAGGCGACGCCGTGGGCGAGGACGTCGCTGGCCGCCGATTCGCCCTCGGCGAGATAGCGGAAGGAGGCGAGGATGTCGTAGGGCAGGTCGCGGACGTAGTGGTAGATCCGGCCCAGTCGTTCGCTGTCGGTGGTGGCACCGTCGGTCAGCTCTCGTGCGGTGGACACCACGAGCGGGTGGTCGGAATCGATGTAGGCGGTCGGCCTCAGGTACGCCTCGTCGAGGGTGGTGGGCTCGTTGTCTGCGGTCGCCTCGGAAGTCACGGAGTAGGCCCTTCGTTGAGTTGTGGGTGTCGTGGTCGCGCGGCTGGGTCAGGTCAGTTGCGTGTGCCGTGCGGGCTTGATGTGGGGCAGGATCTGCTCCCCGACGACGTCGAGATAGGTCGAGTCCGCGACGTCGGGGATGGTGAACAGGAAGTGGTCGATGCCGGCGTCCTGGTAGGCGCGGATGCGCTCGACACAGGCTTCCGGCGTCCCGGTGATCAGCCCGGTGTCGGGAATCGACTGGAAACGGGTACGCAGCTCGTCCTGCTGCGCCGGGGAGTCGGTCGGTGCGAGCAGGGTGGTGATCGACAGGCGCAGGGTCGCCGGGTCGCGGCCGATCGCCTCGCACTCACGGTCCAGGAACGCGCGGCGCTCCGCGCACTTCTCGGCGGGCCACCATCGGACGTTGACGCCGTTGGCGTGCCGGGCGGCGATGCGATGGACCCGCAGCCCCTCGCCGCCCACCCACAGGGGCGGATGCGGCTGCTGGAGCGGGGGCGGATCGCAGACCGCCCCGTCGATGCTGTAGAAGTCGCCGTGGAAGGTCGGGTGCGGGTCGGTCCACACCTGGCGCATCACCTGGAGCGACTCGCCGAGCGCGGTGACCCGGTCCCCGGTCGGGGGGAAGGGAATGCCGTATGCCTCGTACTCCTGCTGGAACCAGCCCGCTCCCATGCCCAGGTCCAGCCGGCCGCCGGAGATGACATCGAGGGTGGCGGCCATCTTGGCGAGCACGGCGGGGTAGCGGTAGGAGTTGCACAGCACACTGGTGCCCAGACGCACCGTGGTGGTGTCGCGGGACAGGGCCGACAGCGCGGTCCAGCATTCGAGCAGCGGGACCGACGACGAGCGGCCCTGCTGGGCGTCGCCGTCGCTCTCGGGTCCGGCGGTGATGCCCGCGTCCCGGACGTAGTCGTCGGGGCTGAGGGTCAGGAAGTGGTCGCACAGCCACACGGAGTCGAATCCGTAGGACTCGGCCGCCTGCGCGGCGCGGACCATACCGGGATAGTTGCCCACGGCGAGGCCGCGGATGGTCAGGGCCAGGATCAGCCCGATGTGCGGCCCGGGCTCGTGGGCGGGACCCGCGCCGGAGGTATCGTCGTGGTTCATGAACGTCGCCTTTCTTTCATGTCGGTCATGTCGGTCATGCCGACCGGGGCGCCGGAGACGGTGCGGGGAAGCATTACGGTGAACCCGTAGCGCTCCGGCCGGTAGTGGAAGATCACGACTTCCAGCGGACGGTCGTCGTGACCGAGGCTGACCCGCTCCAGGACGAGCACGGGTGCGGACTCATCGATCTCCAGCGCCGCGGCGACATCCGGAGAAGCCGCGGCCGCGTGGATCTGGTGCCGGGCCTGCGCGATCCGCACCCCCAGGCGCTGCTCCCACATCGTGTACGTGGTCTCGGTCGCGGGTTCGCCGGAGCGCAGCGGCCCGGCCGCCTCCAGCACCCGCGGCGGGAGGTGGATCGTGACGAGCGCGACCGGCTTCTCCCCGTCCCCGTACCGGCGCCGGATCGTCAGCACCTCGGACTCCCCGAGGACCTGCGCGACGTGGGGAGCGGCGGATTCGACCCCGAAGCCCAGGACGTCGATGTGCGGTGTGACGCCCTGTTCGAGCAGGACCTCGGTGATGGTGCGCACGCCGGAGGACAGCTCCTGGTCCACCGGTTCGGAGACGAAGGTGCCCAGTCCTTGCTTGCGTACCACCCAGCCCTGCGACTCCAGCGCACCCACGGCGGCACGGACCGTGATGCGGCTCAGACCGGTCTCGGCGATCAGCTCCCGTTCCGTGGGCAGCCGCGTCCCCGGCGGCAGCTGCTGCTTGAGGATCAGTGCCTTGATCTGCTCCGCCAGCTGCGTCGTCGCCGGTGTCCGGCCCCGTTCGATCCGGAATCCGGCGGCCGACAGGTCGAAGCGGGGCTCGTTGCCCATGTCAGATGTCATAAGTCGTATTGAACCCGGCGACAGGCCCGGACGCGTAACAACCCCTTCGGGTGTCGCGGCCGGCGAGGTCACCGAACTCTTGACGCATGTCATGAGACGTTTTATAACGTCTTACATCTGGTGGGCGCAAGTAGCCCCGCCGGGAATCAAAGGAGTCCCCGTGTCAGACCAGAACCACGTGACCGTGATCGCCCGCTTCACCCCGGCCTCAGACCGCGCTCCGCAACTGCGGGCCCTGCTCGAAGGAATGATCGCCCCGACCCGCTCCGAACCGGGATGCCGCTCCTACGACCTCTACACCACCAAGACGGACGCCCCGGACTTCGTCCTCCTGGAGCGCTACCAGGACTCCGCAGCCCTGGAGACGCACCGCACGACGGCCCACTACAAGGCCTACCGCGCCCAGCTCTCCGACCTCCTCGCCAAACCGGTCGAGGTTTCCGTCCTCAGTCCGGTCAACGTCATCGGCTGACGACGGACACGTCGCGACGTCGCGCGACCGCTCACGCGACATCGCGCGACCGCTCAAAGGAGAGCACCATGTCCGACCTGCGCACCATTGACAAGAGCAGCCGCCGTGCGCTGTTCGCCTCCTGGCTGGGATGGACCTTCGACGGGTTCGAGACCTACGCCCTCGTCCTCGTCGGCCCCACAGCCGTCACCGCGGTGGGCACCAAAGCACAACTGGCAGACCTTCCCACCTACGTCAGCGGCCTGCTTGCGGCCACCCTCGCCGGCTGGGCGCTCGGCGGGATCCTCGCCGGCTTCGCGGCCGACCGACTCGGCCGACGCCGCACCCTCATCCTCTCCATCCTCTGGTACGCCCTCTTCACCGGTCTGACCGCACTCGCACCCGACTACTGGTGGCTGCTCACCCTGCGCTTCATCACCGGCATGGGACTGGGAGCGGAGTGGGGCAGTGCCACCGCCCTGATCGGCGAACTCTGGCCGGACCGTTCCCGAGGACGAGCCGCCGCAGTACTCCAGTCGGGCTTCGGCGTCGGCGCGGTCATCGCCGCGCTGGCCTGGTACCTGCTGGAACCCGTGGGCGACAACGCCTGGCGCTACCTCTTCCTGATCGGCACACTCCCGGCACTCATCGTCCTCTACGTACGGCGGGCCGTCCGCGACCCGGAGATGTGGACCTCGGTCCGCGACCGGCGGCGCAAGGCCAAAACCGCCCAAGAAGCCGGCAACACCGTCACAGCCGCAGACAGGGAACTCCTGCGCTCCCCCTTCACCACCGTCTTCAGCCACGCCCACCTACGCCGTCGCGGGCTGCGGCTGCTCGTGCTGACCGTCGTGTCGGTCATCGGCCTGTACGCCGTGTCGGCCTGGATCCCCGCATACACCGCCCAACTCGCCAAGGACACCGGCCAGACGGGCACCCGATGGGGCGCCAACGCCGGCCTGGTGTTCAACGGCGCCTCCGTACCCGGCTACCTCCTGCTCGGTTACCTGGCCGACCGCTGGGGCCGAAAACCCACCATGCTCCTCTACTACGCCGCATCCGCGGCCATCGTCCCGATCTTCTTCTTCGCCGTCCACACCCCACAGGCGGCACTGGCCGCGGCAGCCGTGGCCGGATTCTTCATCCTGGGCCAGTTCGCCTGGATGCCCATCTACATGCCCGAGCTGTTCCCCACCTCGGGTCGCGCCACAGCGATCTCCACGGTGTTCAACTCCGCGCGCATCGCAGGCGCACTGGTCACCCTCGGCACCGGAATGCTCATCAGCCTGCTCGGCGGGATCACTGCCGCTGCCACCGTCGTCGGAGTGGTGATGTACCTCATCGCCATCGCCACCGTCTGGTTCGTCGGGCCGGAGACCAAGGGACAACCCCTCCCCCAGTGAGCCGCCTCCAGGTCCCCACCGGCCACGACCGCACAACGGCAGCCGGTGGGACCAACTG
>NZ_BBUZ01000079.1 GCF_001417735.1 Streptomyces sp. NBRC 110028 | reverse complement strand
TGATGAGGTCGTCGTGTTGTCCTTCGGCGAGCACGGTGCGGTACATGCTCATCCGCGACCGTGGCCGGTCGAGGTCGAACCGGGTCAGGCCCGACCAGGCCACGTGCAGCGGCAGCTGCACGTGGCCGTGCACCGGTCCGGCCAGGTCGCCGAGCCGGGCGGGCAGCCTGCGGGCGTACCGCTCCCGCAGAACCTCGCCAGCGGACGGTGACGGCTCGGCGGCAGGCATGGCGGACATGCAGACAAGTACGGCAAAGCGCTCGGGCCAGCGTGCCGCCGCCGGTGACTGCCCGCTGGCGTCAACGAGCAGTCGAACAGGTCGCTGCCGAGCAGACCGACCACGACAGCGGCTGGTGCTGTCCGGAGCCGCGGGAGACACCGGTTCCTGAGCTCATAGGACCAGTGAGCGTCACCACCCGACTCTGCGCCGCGCGAGTTCTTTGAGCTCCATGCGTGCGGCAGGTGTGCCCAATGGTCCGCGCCAGTAAGGGTGGTCGGCGATCTGTGCTGACAGCTCTTGGAGGCGTCGGCGGTCCGTGGTCGTGCTGGCCGCCGGGCCGGATTCCGCGAGCTGCCAGTACGTGCGGTACCAGGCGGTCTGCGCCTCCATGAGGTCAGAGGGGAAATCGTTCTGGGTCATGCCTAGATTAGATTACTTGTTCGAATCCGAAAGCAACAGGGCACGGCGAACGAAGGGGGCCTGGTCACGCAGACCTCCCCCGCACATGGCCGTACGACCGGCTGGACACAGGCCGCCGCCGCCCTGATCGGTGGCACGGGTGCCGCCAGCGCTTTCGCCGACGACCACGGCCCCACGCCGAAGTCCTCGGTCCAGCTCTCCCAGGGCGAGCGACAGCTGGACGACACCGCGCAGGACCACACCAAGGTCAAGGCCGACACGGTCAGCTACAACAAGGCCACCACCACCGCGCCGAAGGCCGTGCCCGACACCGCGACCTCCGCCGAACTCGACACCACCGACCGCGACGGCTCCCTCATCTGGGAGGTCGACGTCTTCGGCAAGGACCACAAGAACCACGACGTCACCGTTGACGCCGCCAGCGGCAAGGTCCTCAACCAGCATGTGGACCACGACGACAACGACAACCAGGACGACGGCGACGATGATCAGGCACCAGGTCGCCTGTCTGAAGCCTCCCCCGGAGCCCGAAGGGGCCGCGCCCGCCACTGTCCGGCGGCCGCGGCCCCTTCGTCCGTTCCGGGGGTCGTGCCCGTGGGCATGCGCTCGGCCGCACTCCTGGCCGTAAGGACCGCCGACCTTCCCCGCCAGGCCGAACGTCAGTGGTCGCCGGAGCGGCACGGTGCTGTCATGGGTAGAGAAGACGCTCGTGGGCGAGCCGGCAGGGCCGCGGAGGCCGGCGCACCGCGCGTGGCCCGCCCGGGGCGGCCCGGCCGCGGCCGCCCCGTCGCGAAGCGGAGGAGGCCGATACCATGCTGCACCGCCGCACAGTCGGTGACGTGATGACCCAGGACGTCGTCACCTTCCGCCCCGACACGCCGTTCCAGGAAGTCGCCGCCCTGCTGGACGCAAACGACATCGCCGCCGCCCCGGTCCTCGACGACAACGGCGCCCCCCTCGGCATGGTATCCGCGTCCGACATACTGCGGCACGAGACCGGCAGGCCCGATCCGCAGGGGCAGGACGGGAACGACGAGCGCGCCTGGGCCAAGGCCCGGGCCCAGGCCGCGGGCGCGCTCATGAGCAGCCCCGTCTTCACCGCCCGCGCCGACTGGACGATCCCCCGGGCCGCGCGGGAACTGCGCAGGCGGCACGTCAAGCAGCTGCCGGTGGTCGGCGACGACGGGCTCCTCACCGGCATCATCAGCCGCAGCGACCTCCTCGACGCCTTCCTCCGCTCCGACCTCGAGATCCGCGACGAGGTCGAGCAGGACGTCCTGGGGCGCATCCTCGGCCTGGACGAGGGCACCGTCGCGGTCGAGGTCCGTGACGGGGACGTCACCCTTCGGGGCCACGTCCCGGAACCGCGTCTCATCCCAGTGGTCGTGGGCCTCTGCCAGGGCATCGACGGCGTCGCCGCCGTGGACGCCCACCTCGCCCCCGCAGGCTAGGTGGTCCAGTCGGACTTCTGCATTTTTCCTGGTCAACGGCCTGGGGGTGGGGAGTGTAGCGGGGGTTTGGCATGGGTGGGACGGACTTGGGCCGGTCGTCCCACCAACGTGTGCCCGCGCCGCATGTAATGACAGCGGCGTGCACGTGCTTGGTGGCGGCGTCGCCATCGGGAACAGCTCACTGCGTGGTCGCGGCGTGGAGGACGGCGAGGGGGTTCAGCTGCCAGCAGACGACGGATCTCGGCTGGTGTGAGGGCCACGAGGTCGGGTGTGTCGGCCGCGTCACCCCTTTTTCGCGCTCCTGCACGGCCATCACCGCGAGGAACGCGTAGGCGAGCATGGCGAGTGTGATGTGCTTGTACCAGCCCACGTAGCGACGGACCTCGTACTGGTTCAGACCGCACTCATTCTTTGCGCTCTGGTCGGGTAGGACGGCCGCATTGCTGCGGCGGTCCCCCCCTCAGAACCGTGCGGGCCCGTCATCCGAGCACACGGCTCAAGCAAGCCCCGAGGGCTCGCAGGCGTGCGAAGGTGCCGGTTTTTGTCTGCGACGTCGCCCGGCCCAGTAGTCGGTGAGGGGGCCCGGACTACCGTGGTCCACGGGTTCCCCTCCACCTTTGGGGATCCGAAGGCTCAGCCAAATTCCTACGGGAACTAACGTGGGGCCGCGGCCGACTATCTAGCCATGACAAGCAAACCCAAGCGCGCTCAAACAGCCGCCGTGTCCCGGCGCACTGTCCTCGGGACCGGTATGGCCGCCGCGGCTGCGCTGCCGCTCGCCGCCAGCGCAGTGGCAGCGTCCGCGCCGCAATCCGACATCCGCACCGTGGGGTCACCCGGGAAAGAGGAAGCCGCCTTGGACATCGTGATCCCGCTCTACGACGCCTACGAGCCGCTCGACGTGGTCGGACCCTACGAAGTCCTCGCCTACATGCCCGGCGCCTCCGTACGGTTCGTCGGGGCCGAGAAAGGCCCGGTGAAGGATGCACTGGGGTCCCTGCCGACGTACGTCCCGGCCACGTACTCCGAGGTGAAGCACTGTGACGTCCTGCTGATCCCGGGCGGGAGGAGCGCCGAGGCCATGGTGGCCGATGGCGATTTCCTCGCTTGGGTGCGCCGCATCCACACCCGCACCAAGTTCACCACCTCGGTCTGCACCGGGTCCCTGGTGCTGGGCGCCGCAGGCCTACTGAAGGGCCTGACCGCCACCACCCACTGGAGCGCGGCGGAAGCGCTGGCGTCGTACGGCGCTGTCTACACCCCCCAACGTACGGTCCGACAGGGCAAGGTCATCACCTCGGCCGGCGTATCCTCCGGCATCGACATGGCCCTCGCTCTGGCCGCCTTGCTGACCGACGAAGTGACCGCCCAGGCGCTTCAGCTGTGGATCGAGTACGACCCACAGCCCCCCTTCGACTCCGGCTCGCTGGCCAAGGCATCTGACGCGGTGAAGAAGCGGATCTCCGAACTGAGGGAAGAGTGGAGCCACAACGACTGAAGGCACACTGCCGCAGCCGGTCAGCACACGACGTCAGGTGCTGTCCTGGACACTCTCGTTCACCGGGTTGCGTATGCGGCAGCCCCGCACGTCCGTCGCTGCGAGCCCCGTGCCCCGGATGGCGCTGAGTAGCGTCGGGGACTGGCGCGGTGGCTTCCGCTCCGTTTCCAGCCCCCGCCGCTTCACACCGTGCGTGCCGGGTGGTGCGTTCGGGTGCCCCCTCTCTGCCCGGGGCGGCCGGTGGGCGGGAGTCGGTGGCGGTCCGGTTTCCCAGCAGAAGGAGAACGCACGGTTGACCAGGGTCTGGTGGCGGCGGATGGCACGGTCGGTGCGGACTTGGAAGTCGGCCCAGCCCAGTTCGTCCTTGACCTGTTTGTAGCTCTGCTCGATCCAGTTGCGGATGCCGTGGATCCGCATGATCTCGGCGAGGTCGGTGGGCGGTGTCGGTCTCGCGTGGTGAGCCGGGGCGGGGCAGGTTGATGGCCAGGTACCAGGTGGACTTCTCCGGCAGGGTGTCCGGGTCGGTGGTGGCCACTACCAGCCGGGTGGTGCCGTCCGGTCCCCACCAGCCCAAGGACGCGTCGGCGGCCCACCAGGTGGTGGTGTGCCCGTCGCGGAAGGTGCGGGTCACCGCCGTCCAGTCGCCCGGACGGTCCGGGCCGTGCCAGGCCGGTTCCCGGGAGGCGTCGGCCGGTGTGTGGGCATCGGGACAGTAGGCCCAGGTGCCGCGGCGCCGTTTGAGGGCCATCACGAACGGCAGCCCGACGGTGGCCAGTTCGCCGCGGAAACCGTCCTGATCGCCGTATGCACAATCGGCCGCGACCGCCCGGAAGTGAACTCCGGCTTCCATCGCCCGGCGGGCGAGTGCGGCAGCGATCTGCAGTTTCGTGGCGAAGCCCGGGTCGGTGCGGCCCTTGGGGAAGTGGCGGGCGGGGGTGTAGGGCACGGCGTGAAGCGGATAGTACAGCCGCTCGTCCGCCCACAATGTGGTGACCGTGACGACCCCGTTGTCGGTCTTGCCGTATCGGCCCAGCCACCCTCGGCCCACGTTCGCGGTCGCGGTGCCGTCCTTCCGGTCGCCGGAGTCGTCGATGACCAGCACCCCACCGGCATGCGCAGCGGTGCGCGGATCATCCAGTAACCGCTCAAGGCGACGGGTGTTGATCCGCTCGTGCTCCCAGGGGGATTCGGAGAGGAAGAACTGCAGCCGCTGTACTGCGGGGTGCTGGGCTCCCGCTACCGGCTCGGCCCCGGCCAGGCAGTCAGTGTTTTGTTCCGTTCCCTCGGTGCCAGCAGCCCCGTGAGGTACTGACGAAAACCCCGACGCCGGGCCAGGGAGTCCATCGAAACCGGCAGCGTACTGCTCCAGCGGTCCCGGAGCCGGCGGACACGGACGACGAGCGGTGATCACACCCCCTACTCGTCCTTCTACCGCGGCCCCGACCCCACGTCAACAAACCACCGCTAGATGAACGACGCCACCGCCGCGATCCTGCACGGCCCTGAGGATGTGCGCATCGAGCGGCACCCGATTCCCGGGCCCGCCCCCGGCGAGGTCCTGGTGGAAATCGGCGCGATCGGGCTGTCCGGCTCCGATCTGCACTACTACGCCCACGGCGAGAACGGCCCCAATGTGCTCCGTTCCCCCACCGCGCTCGGCCATGAGGCGGTCGTGGCGGGCCACGGCCCGCGCCCGCGGGCACCCGGGTCGCCATCGAGCCCGCCATCCCCTGCGGACACTGCCGCGCCTGCCGCGCGGGCCGCTACAACCAGTGCCCGCACGGCCGCTGCTTCGGCTCCCCGCCCACCCATGGCGCCCTGACCGGACACCTGGCCGTACCCGCGAAGTTCGCCCACCCTCTCCCCGACGACTTCCCCCTCACCTCCGGCGCGCTCATCGAACCCCTCGCGGTGGCCCTGCACGCGGTGCGCCGCGGCGGCGTCGCGGCCGGGGACCGGCGCCGGGCCGATCGGCCTGCTGGTCCTCCAGGCCGCCCGCGCGGTGGGCACGGGCGAGACCGTGGTGACCGACATCAGCCCCGGCCGACTCGCCCACGCCCGCCGCCTGGGCGCCGACCGGATCCTGGACACCTCCCGTGGCCCCTCCCCCAGGAGCCGCTGTTCGACATCGCGCTCGACTGCTCAGGCATCGAGGCTGCCCTGGCCGCCGCCGTCCACGCGGTACGCCCCGGCGGCACCCTGGTCGTCGTCGGCAACCCGCCCCAGCCCGGGACCACGCTCCCGCTGGCCTGGATGCAGCGCCAGGAGTTCAGCCTGGTCACCGCCTTCCGCTACGCCGGGGAGTTCCCCGCCGCTGTGTCCTTGGCCGCCACCGGACGCGTCGAGCTGGAGTCGCTGATCACCGCGCGCTTCCCGCTGGAACATTCGGCGGACGCGCTCCGGACGGCACTCACCGACCCGGCGCAGTTGAAGGTCGTCATCGAGCCCTGCCCCCTCGGGCCGCTCGGGCCTCGGGGCCCGTGACCGTCGGCCGACACAACCGGACGCGACCGGCCGGGTGCCCGCAGAAAGTGCCTTCCGCTGTGCTGACAGGGACCTTCGAAGTCTCGTCTTCCCAGCTCAGAAGGCACTTTCGCATCTCCGGTCAAGATCCGGACACCACACCGCGGCAAGGGGGACACACCGACCGGCGGCACCTCCGCGCCCAGCCCCGACACGCCCGGGGACGGGAAGTCCTCCGCACCCGCCCCCGGCTGGCCCCGCCCCCGGGATCCGTGCCGCGACAGCTCATACGACCGCAAAGGGTCGCCGCCGCGGAAGACCGAACCCAGCTGGAGCAGCCGCCTCGTTTTCAACTTGTCAGACGATCCATTGCAGAGGGAAGCTCTTGCGCTCTTGTTCGACCACATGCTCTCCTAATACTCCAGTGCGGTTTCGTGATCTATCCAGCAGGTTCGTCGACGGACCGCCGTCGATAGTGACTGCGGCGAGATGTTGCCTGGTGGCGTCTGCGCCAGGTGGACCAGTGCAGCAGTCTGCTCACGGTTGCGACCGGCGAGTTGAAGACGGCGGCGAGCAGGTGGCGGATCTCCGGGACGGTCAACG
>NZ_BBUZ01000078.1 GCF_001417735.1 Streptomyces sp. NBRC 110028 | reverse complement strand
TGGTGGATTGGGGTGCGGTGTTCGCGGGGCGTGGTGCGCGGCGGGTGGAGTTGCCGACGTATGCCTTCCAGCGCAGGCGCTACTGGCTGATCGAGCAGCCCAAGACCTCGACCGGCTCCGTCGACCATCCGCTGCTGACCTCGATGGTGGAGCTTCCCGAGGACGGCGGGGCGGTGTTCACCGGGCGGCTGTCCCTCGACTCCCACCCGTGGCTCGCCGCCCACGACGCGTTCGGCGCGGTGGTGGTGCCCGGGCAGGTGTTCCTGGAGCTGGCCCTGTTCGCCGCCGAGCGGACGGGCCGGGGCCGGGTCGAGGAGCTCGATCTCCACGCGCCGCTGGTCATGACCGATACCCAGGACGCCCTGACGCTGCGCATGGTGGTCGGCGACGCGGGGGCCGTGAGCGTGTACGCGCGGCGTGAGGGCGCAACGGTCTGGGTGAAGCACGCCAACGGTGTTCTGTCCTCCGAGGCCGACGGCACCTCCTGGCCGCGCGATGAGGCGACGTACGCCGAGGTGCTCGACGCCGCCGCAGAGGCGGCAGGCGTGCACACGGACGGCGGACCGACGCTCGTCCACGCGTGGCGCGGGGTTTCGGTGCGCGTCGATGAGGCAGGGCGTCCGGCCCTGTCGGTGGAGTCGGCCGGGGCGCGTGCGATCTCCACGGAGGAGGTGCGGGCCCACACCGGGGGCCGAGAATCGCTCTTCCACGTCGAGTGGATCGCGCCACCTGCACCACCCGCCGCCGGGACCGGCGCTGATGCGGTGGTCTACGCGTGCCCGCCGGTGGCGGACGCCACGCCCGAGGGTTTCCGCGCGCTGACCCGTGAGGTCCTGTCCGTCGTCCAGAAGTGGCCGGCCGATGAGCGAACGGCGTCCTCCAGGCTCGTGGTCGTCACACGTGGCGCGACCGACGGAGCCGATCTGGGGCATGCGGCGGTATGGGGGCTGGTGCGCGCGGCGGAGGGGGAGAACCCGGGCCGGTTCGCCCTGGTCGACCTGGACGCTGACGCCGAACTGCCCGAGGAGGTGTTGCGCCTCGATGAGCCCGAGATCGCCGTGCGCGACGGCCGGATCCGGGTGCCGAGGCTGGCGCGTGTCCCGGCGCTGGACGGGGCCCCGTCGTGGGACCCGGACGGCACGGTCCTGATCACCGGTGGCACGAGCGGACTCGGCGCCCTGACCGCCCGCCACCTGGCCGGTGAGCACGGCGTCAGGCGCCTGCTGCTGACCAGCCGCCGGGGCATGGACGCACCGGGCGCGGCCGGACTCGTCGCGGAACTGACCGCGCTGGGCGCCGAGGTGGAAGTGGCCGCCTGCGATGTCGCCGACCGGGACGCCGTGGCCGCGCTGCTGTCCGGGCGGTCCCTGACGGGCGTCGTGCATTCGGCCGGGGTCGTGGACGACGTACTGATCGGCGCGTTGACGCCCGAGCGGCTGGACGCGGTGATGAGGCCGAAGGTGGACGCCGCCTGGCATCTGCACGAACTGACCCGCGGCCATGACCTCTCGGCGTTCGTGATCTTCTCGTCCGTAGCGGGCACGCTCGGTGGCGCCGGGCAGGCCAACTACGCCGCCGCGAACGCTTGGCTGGACGCGCTCGCCCGGCATCGCGCCGCCCACGGGCTGCCCGCGCTGTGCCTGGGCTGGGGGCCCTGGGCTCAGGTCGGCGGCATGGCCGACCGGATGGACGAGGCCGAGTTGCGGCGGCTGCGGCGTACGGGAATGCCGCCGCTGACCCCCGACGAGGGGCTGGCGCTACTGGACGCGGCGACCGTGCCCGGGCGGCCGGCCCTGACGCTTCCGGTGCGCTTCGACCTGACGGTGATGCGCACACAGGCCGGCACCGGAACACTTCCCGCGCTGTTCCGCGGGCTGGTGCGCGCCCCGGCCCGCCACACCGCATCCGGACGGGCGTCGCTGGAGCGGCGGCTGGACGGGCTGACCGGGGCGGAACGCCGGCAACTCCTGCTGGAGCTGGTACGCGGCCACGTCGCGCGGATCCTGGGACACGACGGGGCCGAGGAGGTCCCGCCGGACCGCGCGGTGAACGAGCTGGGCCTCACCTCGCTGGGCGCCGTGGAACTGCGTAACGCGCTCAACGCCGAGACCGGTCTCCCACTGCCCCCGACCCTGGTGTTCGACCACCCGACCCCCCTCGCCGTCGCCGCTCTGCTGCACGACGGGCTGCGACCGGCCGAGGCCGACCCCGCCGCGCCACTGCTGGCCGAACTGAGCCGGCTGGAGGACGCCCTGACCGTGCTCGCGGCGGACGACGACGCCGCTCACGCCAAGGTCACGGCCCGGCTGGAGGCGGTGTCGCGGCGGGCGCGGGACGCCCGGAGCGGTGTGGTGGCGGACGCCGGACCGGGCGACGCCCTGGCGCCCGCTTCCGACGACGAGTTGTTCGAGGCGCTGAACAAGGAACTGGGACTGTCCTGACGGACACCGCGTCTGCTTGTGGACTTTCACGGATGGGTTGATGACGATGTCGAAGGACTCAGGCGAAGACCGGCTGCGGGAGTATCTGCGGCTCGCTACCGGTGAGTTGCAGCAAACCCGGCGCCGTCTGCACGAGGTGGAGGACCGGGAGCGGGAGCCGATCGCGATCGTGGGAATGGCCTGCCGTTTTCCCGGTGGCGCGGCCACGCCGGAGGGGCTGTGGGAGCTGGTCGCCGACGGCCGGGACGCGGTGGGCGAATTCCCCACCGACCGGGGCTGGGACCTGGACGGACTGTACGACCCGGACGGGGCGGGCGAGAACACCAGCTACGTCAGCCAGGGCAGCTTCCTCGACGGCGCGGGCGACTTCGACCCGGAGTTCTTCGGGATCAGCCCGCTGGAGGCGCTGGCGATGGACCCCCAGCAGCGGCTGCTGCTGGAGACCTCCTGGGAGGCGGTGGAGCGGGCCGGGATCGACCCGCCGTCGCTGAAGGGCAGCGCGACCGGTGTGTTCGCCGGGCTGGTGTACCACGACTATCCGGCCAGCAGCGTGACGGGCGCGCTGGTGTCCGGCCGGGTGGCCTACACCCTGGGTCTTGAGGGCCCGGCGGTGACGGTCGACACCGCCTGCTCGTCCTCGCTGGTGGCGCTCGACATGGCGGTCAAGGCGCTGCGTGGCGGGGAATGTTCGCTGGCGCTGGCGGGCGGGGTGACGGTGATGTCGACGCCGGTCACCTTCGTGGAGTTCAGCCGGCAGCGCGGCCTCTCGGTGGACGGCCGGTGCAAGGCGTTCGCCGCGGCGGCCGACGGCACCGGCTGGGGCGAGGGCGTCGGCGTGCTGGTGCTGGAGCGGCTGTCGGAGGCGCGCCGCAACGGCCACCGGGTGCTGGCGGTCGTACGGGGCACGGCGACCAACCAGGACGGCGCCAGCAACGGCCTGACCGCGCCGAACGGCCCCGCCCAGCGCCGGGTCATCCAGCAGGCGCTGACCAACGCGGGCCTGACGGCGGCCGATGTGGACGCGGTGGAGGCCCACGGCACGGGGACGACGCTCGGCGATCCCATCGAGGCGCAGGCGCTGCTGGCCACCTACGGGCAGGAGCGCCCCGACGACCGGCCGCTGTGGCTGGGATCGGTCAAGTCGAACGTCGGCCACACCCAGGCGGCCGCGGGCATGGCCGGTGTGATCAAGATGGTGCAGGCGATGCGGCACGGGACGCTGCCGAAGACGCTGCACGTGGACGAGCCGACACCGCAGGTGGACTGGTCGGCGGGGAACGTGCGGCTGCTGACCGAGGCCCGCGCCTGGCCGGAGGGCGGCAGCCCGCGCCGCGCCGCCGTGTCGTCGTTCGGCGCCAGCGGGACCAACGCGCATGTGGTCCTGGAGGAGGCCCCGCCGATCGACACACTGCCGGAGGACGGCCCGGAGCACCCGGTGGTGCCATGGGTGATCTCGGGCAAGTCCGAGGCCGCGGTGCGCGAGTACGCCGCCCGGCTGCGGGACGTGGCGGCGGGGGATGCCCGTCCGGTGGACGTGGGCTGGTCGCTGGCGACGCGGCGGGCGCCGTACGCGTACCGGGCCGCGGTGGTGGGCGCCCGGAGGGAGGAGATCGCACAGGACCTGGCCGCCGTGGCGCAGGGACAGGCTCCGGTGGTGCCGGCCCGCCCGGGGACCGGCCCGGTGATGGTGTTCCCGGGGCAGGGGTCACAGTGGGTCGGGATGGCGGTCGAGCTGATCGCGTCGTCCGAGGTGTTCGCGGAACACATGGCCGCGTGCGAAGAGGCGCTGGCGCCCTTCGTGGACTGGTCGCTCCGCGACGCGCTGGGCGACGGGGCCATGCTGGAACGGGTCGATGTGGTGCAGCCCGTGCTGTGGGCCGTGATGGTGTCGCTGGCGGGGCTGTGGCGGCACTACGGCGTGGAGCCCGTCGCGGTGGTGGGCCACTCCCAGGGCGAGATCGCCGCGGCGAGCGTGGCCGGAGCGCTGTCGCTGCGGGACGGGGCCCGCGTGGTGGCGTTGCGCAGCAAGGCGCTGCCCGCGCTGTCCGGGCGGGGCGGGATGGTGTCCGTCGCCCTGCCCCGGGAGGAGGCGGAGCGGCGGCTCGCGCGGTGGGGCGACCGGATGTCCATCGCGGCGGTGAACGGTGGCGCCTCCACGGTGGTCTCGGGCGAGGTGGCCGCCCTGGAGGAACTGATCGCCGCGTGTGAGGCGGAGGAGGTGCGCGCGCGGCGGATTCCGGTGGACTACGCCTCGCATTCGGCGCAGGTCGAGCGGATCGAGCGGGAACTGCTGGAGGTACTGGCGCCGATCCGGCCCCGCGCCGCGCGGATCCCCTTCTACTCCACCGTGACCGGCGACCTCGTGGACACCACGGGGCTGGACGCGGGCTACTGGTACCGGAACCTGCGGCAGACCGTGGAGTTCGACCGGGTGATCGGCCTGCTCATCGAGCGGGGCGTGGACGTGTTCATCGAGGCCAGCGCGCATCCGGTGCTGGCACCCAGCATGGAACAGACCGCGATCGGCACCCTGCGCCGCGACGACGGCGGCCTGGACCGCTTCCTGACCGTCTTGGCCCAGGCCCACACCCATGGCGTGGACGTCGACTGGGAGAAGGTGTTCGCCGGAACCGGCGCCCGGCAGGTGGAGCTGCCGACGTACCCCTTCCAGCACCGCCGGTACTGGCTGACCGACGCGGTGGCGGGCTCCGACGCGGCCTCGATGGGACTCGGCGCGCTGGGCCATCCGCTGCTGGGCGCCACGGTCACCCTCGCGGACTCGGACGAGGTGGTGCTCACCGGACGGCTGTCGATCGGGTCCCGGCCCTGGCTGGCCGACCACGTCGTCGACGGATCGGTCCTCTTCCCCGGCACCGGATTCGTGGAGCTGGCGGTGCGCGCGGGCGACGAGGTCGGCTGCGGCCGGATCGACGAACTGACCCTCCACGAACCGCTGGTCCTCGCCGAGCGCGGCCGGGTGGCCGTGCAGGTCGTCGTCGGCACCGCGGACGAGGCGGGCCGCCGCGCGGTCACGGTGTACTCCCGTGACCAGGACGCCATCGACCTGCCCTGGAGCCGGCATGCCACCGGTCTGCTGACCGCGGCCACCTCGACCGGTGGCGGGGACGACCTGACGGTCTGGCCGCCGCCCGGGGCCGAGCCGCTGAACCTCGATGTCGGCACGCTGTACGGGGAGTTGGTCGCCCTGGGCCTGGCGTACGGGCCGACCTTCCGGGGACTGCGGGCGGCGTGGCGGGCGGGCGACGAGGTGTACGCCGAGATCGCCCTGCCGGACGACGCCGAGCCGGACGCGTACGGTCTGCACCCGGCCCTGCTCGACGCGGGCCTGCACGCCATCGGCCTCTCCCCGGCGGGGTCCGGGGACGCGGCCCTGCTGCCGTTCTCGTGGTCGGGCGTGGAACTGCACGCCTCCGGCGCGGGCGCGCTGCGGGTGCGCGTCACCCCGCTCCAGGACGGTGTCGCGGCGCTGACGATCGCCGACGCGACCGGGCAACCCGTCGCGACGATCGAGTCCTTGGTGCTGCGGCCCCTCACCGCCGTGCGGACCGAGCCCCGTACCGAATCGCTCTTCCACGTCGCGTTGACCCCGCTCCCGGCCGGCGGGGACACGGCCACCGGGGCGCCGTCGCCCACCGACACGGAGGTGCTGCGCGTCGCCGCCGGATCCGATGTGCGTACGGCGGTGAACCAGGCGCTGGAGGCGCTGCAGACCGCCGAATCGCGTCTGGTGGTGGTCACCCGGGGCGCGGTCCCCGTGACCGGTGAGGAGGCCCCCGATCTGGCCGCGGCGGCGGTCTGGGGCCTGGTGCGCAGCGCCCAGACCGAGGACCCCGGCCGATTCGTCCTGGTCGACCTGGACGCCACCGACGCGGACGCCGCCGACGCGACGGACGACGCCGCCATCGCGTCGGCGTGCGCGACCGGGGAGCCCCGGATCGTGGTGCGCGGGAACACCCTCTACGCTCCCCGGCTCGCCCGGCTGGCCGCCTCCGCATCCGGCCAACGTGACGATCCGGCACCGGTGTTCGGCGAAACGGTGCTGATCACGGGCGGGGTCGGAGTGCTGGGCGGCCTGATGGCCCGTCACCTCGTCACCGAGTACGGCGTGCGGCGGCTGTTGCTGACCGGTCGCCGGGGGCCGGACACGCCGGGCGCGGCGGAACTGGTGGCGGAGTTGTCCGGGCTGGGTGCCGAGGTGGAGGTGGTGGCGTGTGATGTGGCGGATCGGGGGTCCGTGGCCGCGCTGCTGGCGGGCCGGGAGCTGTCGGGTGTGGTGCACGCGGCGGGTGTGCTGGACGACGGGGTGATCGCGTCGTTGACGCCGGAGCGGGTGGACCGGGTGTTGCGTCCGAAGGTGGACGCGGCGCTGCATCTGCACGAGCTGACACGCGAGATGGATCTGAGCGCGTTCGTGCTGTTCTCCTCCGCCGCCGGGGTGATCGGCTCGCCGGGGCAGGGCAACTACGCGGCGGCCAACGCGTTCCTGGACGCCCTGGCCGCACACCGCCGCGCCCAGGGGCTGCCCGCCCAGTCCCTGGCCTGGGGCCTGTGGGCGACCGACGCCGGTATGGCCGGGAGCCTGGGCGACACCGACCGGTCCCGGATGACCCGCGGTGGCATCCTCCCGCTGTCCCACCGCGAGGGCCTGGCGCTCTTCGACGCGGCCGCCCGTATGGCCACCCCCGCGGCCGTCGTCCCCGTGAAGCTGGACCTCGCGGCGGTCCGCGCGAGCGGATCCGTCCCCGAGCTGCTGCGCGGCCTGGTCCCCGTCGTCACCCGCGGCACCGCCCGGACCCGGGCCGACGCGGACGGGCTCCGGCAGCGGTTGGTGGGCCTGTCGGAGGAACAGCGCCTGGAGACACTGCTGACCCTGGTCCGCGCCCAGGCCGCCACGACGCTCGGCTACGCCGGGCCGGAGGCCGTCGATCCGGAGCGCGCGTTCCGCGATCTGGGGGTCGACTCGCTGGCCGCGATGGAGCTGCGCAACGCGCTGGGCCAGACGACGGGCTTGCGGCTGCCGGTCACCCTGGTGTTCGACTACCCGACCCCCGCCGTCCTCGCGCGCCATCTGCTGGACGAGGTGTCGGGCACCGTGCAGGAGCGCCAGGTCAAGCCGGTCGTGGCCCCGGTCGACGGCGATCCCGTCGCGATCATCGGCATGGCCTGCCGCTACCCCGGCGGGGTGTCCTCGCCGGAGGACCTGTGGCGGCTGGTGGACGATGGTACGGACGCCATCTCGGCCTTCCCCGACAACCGGGGCTGGAACCTGGAGCGGATCTACGACCCCACCGGCACCCGGCCGCGCACCACCTACGTCGACATGGGCGGATTCCTGTACGACGCGGCCGAGTTCGACCCCGGCTTCTTCGGGATCGCGCCGAACGAGGCGATGGTCATGGATCCGCAGCAGCGGTTGCTGCTGGAGGCGTCCTGGGAGGTGCTGGAACGCGCGGGAATGGATCCGACGACGCTCAAGGGCAGCGCGACCGGTGTGTTCGCCGGGATGATGTACCACGACTACAGCCAGAACAGCAGCACGGGCGCCATCGTCTCCGGCCGCGTGGCCTACACCCTCGGCCTGGAGGGCCCGGCCGTCACCGTCGACACCGCCTGCTCGTCCTCCCTGGTCGCCCTGCATCTGGCGGCCCAGGCGCTGCGGTCGGGCGAGTGCACGCTCGCCCTCGCGGGCGGTGTCACCGTGATGGCCACGCCGGACAACTTCATCGAGTTCAGCGAGCAGCGGGGCCTGTCGCGGGACGGCCGGTGCCGGTCCTTCGCCGCCGCGGCCGAGGGCTCCGGCTGGGGTGAGGGCGTGGGCATGCTGCTGGTCGAGCGGCTGTCGGACGCGCGCCGCAACGGCCACCCGGTGCTGGCGGTCGTACGGGGCA
>NZ_BBUZ01000077.1 GCF_001417735.1 Streptomyces sp. NBRC 110028 | reverse complement strand
AGCACAAGCCTGGTCTCGGCCCTGCAGACGGTCAGCGCCGCCACCTTGCAGGACATCGAGCGCCGGCTGGACGAGGACGTACTGATCTGCGGTGACCACACGGCCGACAAGACCCTGGCCGCGGACCTCATCAACCGTATCCCCGGGCTGCGCACCGTCGACTGCGGCCCGCTGGACATGAGCGGTGTCAGCGAACGGATCACCGCACTACTGATCGGGATCAACAAGCGTTACAAGACCCACGCCGGCATTCGGCTCACAGGTCTCCCCGAACCTCTCGCCCGATGAGCTTGTTCTCTTTACTTCCGGCCTCGAACGGTGTCTCGAACTGAGCCGCTCACCTGCAGCCTCGTTCTACCGCCCGCCCAGCCAGATCGGGTTGGTCAGGGCGACCATCGGGCCCGGTATGCCCGACGCGCCGCCGTCCGCCGCCGGGTGCCGGATCTCGGCGCGGACGTAGGCCGCGTAGGAGGGCGTGGTCTTCCACTCCACGGTGCCGGAGCCGGAGTCGGACAGCGTGGTGGTGTACAGCGGGCCCTGGTCGGTGATGAAGCGGACCTGGGGACTTGCGCCCGCGCCCGTGACCTTCAGGCGGACCGTCACCTCCGCGTCGGCGGCGACCGCCAGCCGGTCGGCGACGCCGGCGTGGTGGCCGCGGCCGTCCACCGCCTCGAAGGTGAGGTCGACCTCGGAGGACTCGGCGATCCAGCAGCGGCCGGAGCGGATGCCGTCCTGGAGGGCGTCACGCGACAGGTCGTCGGCGAGGACGACCGTCTGGGGGAGGCCGACGGGCGAGGGCTCGCGGTGGGAGTCGCTGTTGCCGACGGCGGGGAGCCAGCGGCCGTCCCCGCCGGCGGCGGCGACCAGGGTGTTGTCCCATTCCAGGACCGTCGCCTCGTCGTCCGGGCCGAAGTCGGCGTTCCACACCTCGACCGCGTCGGCCTCGTTGAAGCCGAACTTCCAGTTGCAGCCGACGCACGTGCCGTGCGGATGGGCCGGGATCACCAGGCCGCCCGACTGCCGGATCTTGCGGGCGAACTGGCCGAAGCGATTGTCCCGGGCGCGGTAGCGCCAGTCGATGAAGGTGCCCGGGGTGATGCCGAGGGCGACCACATGGCCGTTCCGGGTGGTGATCTCCTCACCCGTGATGATCAGCAGGTCGTCGCCCCACAGACCCTCGAACGCGCCGTGGGAGGAGGTGGTGTTGTGCTCGGTGGTGGTGATGAAGTCGAGCCCGGCGGCGCGGGCGGCGGCGGCCAGTTCGGCCGGGGTGCGCTTGCCGTCGGAGTGCACGGTGTGCAGATGGGAGTCGCCCCGGTACCAGGCCCGGCCGCGCCCCTTGGCGCGCTGCGGCGGGTACACGGGCTTGGGGGTGGTGCCGGGCGGGCCGAACCGCAGGGTGATGGTGACCTTGTAGTCCAGGCCCTGCGGGGCGACCGTGTACGGACCGAGGACGACATGCCAGGTGCCCGCCCGGACGGGTCCGGCGAGGTAGCCGGGGGTGGCCTCCGCGGCGCTGATCGCGAACTCCGTACGGGCACCGCCCGACCAGCCGCGGAAGCCGCGCCCGCCCAGCTCCGTACCGCGCTCGTCGAAGATGCCGATATCGCACGCGTTCCCCTGCGTGCCCGCCGGGACGGCCGGTTTGTCGTACGTATAGGAGACGGCGATCTCGCGGACCCCGGACGGCACCTCCACCGGCAGATAGACGAAGTCGGGGGAACCGGTGGGCAGATGGCCGGTGATCGTGCGTGCCTTCTCATCGCCCGCGTCCGCCTCGTCGGCCTGCGCGAACGACACCGGGTCGAGCGTGAGCACCCCCGCCGCGCCCGCGAGCGCGGAGAGTCTGAGTACGTCCCGTCGCTGCATGCCTGCCCCCAGAGTCGTAGCCGTGTCACCCGCGTCACACCGTTGTACGCGTCGATGACATCCGCGGAAAGGCCTGTGGATAACTCGAAGGCGGAGAGGGAACATACGTCCCCCCACACGTCTCTCGTACGTCACACACGTCCCTTGCGGCAGGAGCGGCCCCTTCATGCGCATCGCGACCACCGTCTTCCTCACCGACGAGACCGTCCGCCCCGCCTGGCTCGGGCGCGAGCTGGAGCAGCGCGGGTTCGCCGGGCTGTATCTGCCCGAGCACACCCACATCCCGGTCAGCCGCGACACCCCCGCCCCCATGGGCGAGCCGCTGCCGCGCCCGTACGGACGCACCCTCGACCCGTTCGTGGCCCTCGGCCAGGTGGCCGCCGTCACCGAGCGGCTGGGGCTCGGCACCGGCATCTGCCTGGTCGCCCAGCACGATCCGGTCGTCCTCGCGAAGAGCGTGGCCACCCTCGACTTCCTGTCGGGGGGACGCTTCACCTTCGGTATCGGGTACGGCTGGAACGTCGAGGAGGCCGCCGACCACGGCACCGTCTGGGCGGAGCGCCGCGAGCTGGTCCGCGACCGGATGGCGCTGATGCGCGCCCTGTGGGCGGAGGAGCCCACGGCCCATCAGGGCCCGTACGCGTCGGTGCGGGCGAGCCTGGCGTACCCCAAACCGGTGATCCGGGAGCGCCCGCCCGGCGACCCGCTCACCGGGCCGCGCACCCTGATCGGCGGGGCGGCCGGGCCGCGGCTGTTCGCGCACATCGCCGCGTACGCGGACGGCTGGCTGCCGATCGGCGGCGGTGGGCTCACCGAAGCCCTCCCCGAACTGCGGCGCGTCTGGGCGGAGGCGGGGCGGGACCCGGCGGCGCTGGAGGTGGTGCCGTACGCGGTGCGCCCCTCGCCCGGCAAGCTCGCCCACTACGCCGACCTCGGCGTCGAGGAGGTCGTCGTGCAGCTCCCGTCCGGGGACGAGACGGAGATCCTGCACACCTTGGACGCCTGCGCGCGGTATTTGTAGCGTGCAATCGTATTCCCGGCACCAGGGTCGAATTGTCGTGATCAGGCCCACAAAACCGCAGGCCCGGACGGTCTGGCGATGTCGGACCCCGCTCGTATGCTCGGAGGATGACCACGAGCGCGCAGGGAAATGAACCGAAGCCCCCCACCGCCAACGCGATGCGCCGCGCGCTGGGGCGCGCCCGTGAGGGCGTGGCGCTGGACACCGCCGAGGCGGCGGTGCTGCTCCAGGCGCGCGGGGACGACCTGCGGGACCTGGCCGCTTCCGCCGCGCGCGTGCGGGACGCCGGTCTGGAGGCCGCGGGCCGCCCCGGGGTCATCACCTACTCGCGCAGCGTCTTCATCCCGCTCACCCGGCTGTGCCGCGACAAGTGCCACTACTGCACGTTCGCCACCGTCCCCGGCAAGCTGCGCCGCGAAGGCCACGGCATGTACATGTCCCCCGACGAGGTGCTGGACATCGCCCGCCGAGGCGCCGAAATGGGCTGCAAGGAAGCGCTGATCACGCTCGGCGACCGCCCCGAGGACCGCTGGCCCGAGGCGCGCGCATGGCTGGAGGCCGAGGGATACGACGACACCATCGCGTACGTACGGGCCATGGCGATCCGCATCCTGGAGGAGACCGGGCTGCTGCCGCACCTCAACCCCGGCGTCATGACCTGGACGGACTTCCAGCGGCTCAAGCCCGTCGCGCCCTCCATGGGCATGATGCTGGAGACCACGTCCGAGCGGCTGTGGAGCGAGCCCGGCGGCCCGCACTACGGCTCGCCGGACAAGGAACCGGCCGTCCGGCTGCGCGTCCTGGAGGACGCGGGCCGCAGCTCCGTGCCGTTCACCAGCGGACTGCTGATCGGCATCGGGGAGACGTACGAGGAGCGCGCCGAGTCGCTGTTCGCGCTGCGCCGCGTGTCCCGCTCGTACCACGGCGTCCAGGAGGTCATCGTCCAGAACTTCCGCGCCAAGCCGGACACGGCGATGCGCGGCATGCCGGACGCCGAGCTGGACGACCTGGTGGCCACCGTCGCGGTCGCCCGGCACATCCTGGGCCCCTCCGGCTGCATCCAGGCGCCGCCGAACCTGGTCGACGCGGAGTACGAGCGGCTGATCGGCGCCGGTATCGACGACTGGGGCGGCGTCTCCCCGCTCACCCCCGACCACGTCAACCCCGAGCGCCCCTGGCCCCAGGTGGACGAGCTGGCCGAGCGGTCCGCGGCCGCCGGGTTCGCATTGCGCGAACGGCTCGCGGTCTACCCCGAGTTCATCCAGCGCGGCGAGCCGTGGCTGGACCCGCGGCTGCTGCCGCATGTGCGCGCGCTGGCCGACCCGGCCACCGGGCTCGCCCGCCCGGACGCCCGGCCCGCCGGGCTGCCCTGGCAGGAGCCCGAGGAGGCCTTCAGCCCTTCGGGCCGCACCGATCTGCACCGCACCATCGACACCGAGGGCCGCACCGGCGACCGGCGGGACGACTTCGACGAGGTGTACGGCGACTG
This sequence comes from Streptomyces sp. NBRC 110028, assembly GCF_001417735.1. Taxonomy (GTDB): domain Bacteria; phylum Actinomycetota; class Actinomycetes; order Streptomycetales; family Streptomycetaceae; genus Streptomyces. The sequence goes on along the minus strand of NZ_BBUZ01000077.1, from coordinate 4,104 downwards.
GGAGGCGCTGCGCGAGGCCGCCGCCCCCGGCATGGTCCCGTCCCGGATCGACACGGACGTGAAGGCCGCCCTGGCGCAGGCCGCCGACGACCCCACCCGGCTCGCCGACCCCGAGGCGCTGGCCCTGCTGCACGCCGACGGGCCCGCGCTGGACGCGCTCACCCGCATCGCCGACGACCTGCGGCGCGCGGCCGTCGGCGACGACGTCACGTACATCGTCACCCGCAACATCAACTTCACCAACGTCTGCTACACCGGCTGCCGCTTCTGCGCCTTCGCGCAGCGCCGCACCGACGCCGACGCGTACACCCTCTCCCTGGACCAGGTCGCCGACCGCGCCCAGCAGGCGTGGGACGTGGGCGCGGTGGAGGTGTGCATGCAGGGCGGCATCCACCCGGACCTGCCCGGTACGGCGTACTTCGACGTCGCCCGGGCCGTGAAGGAGCGCGTCCCCGGGATGCACGTCCACGCGTTCTCCCCGATGGAGGTCGTCAACGGCGCCACCCGCACCGGGATGTCCATCCGCGAATGGCTGACCGCGGCGCGCGAGGCGGGCCTCGACACCATCCCCGGCACGGCGGCCGAGATCCTCGACGACGAGGTGCGCTGGATCCTCACCAAGGGCAAGCTGCCGACCGCGACCTGGGTGGAGGTCATCAAGACCGCGCATGAGCTGGGCATCCGCTCGTCCTCGACGATGATGTACGGCCATGTCGACCAGCCGCGCCACTGGCTGGGCCATCTGCGGCTGCTGGCGGAGATCCAGCAGGAGACGGGCGGCTTCACCGAGTTCGTCACCCTCCCCTTCATCCACACCAACGCTCCCGTCTACCTCGCCGGTATCGCCCGCCCCGGCCCCACCACCCGCGACAACCGCGCCGTGACGGCCATGGCGCGGATCCTCCTCCACCCGCACATCCCCAACATCCAGACCAGCTGGGTCAAGCTCGGCACCGAGGGCGCGGCCGAGATGCTGCGCTCCGGCGCCAACGACCTGGGCGGCACGCTCATGGAGGAGACCATCTCCCGCATGGCGGGCTCCTCGTACGGCTCCTACCGCTCCATCCAGGACCTCGTCGGCATCGCCGACCTGGCGGGCCGCCCGGCCCGCCCCCGGACGACGACGTACGGGGACGTCCCGCAGGAGCGGCAGACCGCCGCCCTCGCCTCGGACGGCCACCTTCCGGAGCTGCTACCGGTGCTCGGCGACTGAGCCGCCCCGCCACGCGGATTCGCGCAGCAGCCGCAGCCCGTTGAGGCCGACGAGGACCGTGGAGCCCTCGTGCCCGGCGACGCCGAGCGGCAGCGGCAGCTGCCCGGCCAGGTCCCAGACGACCAGCGCGGTGATGCAGACACCGGCGATGACCAGGTTCTGGACGACCAGCCGCCGGGCGGTGCGGGAGAGCCGTACGACGGCGGGCAGGGCGGCCAGTTCGTCCCGTACGACGACGGCGTCGGCGGTCTCCAGGGCCAGGTCGGAGCCCGCCCGGCCCATGGCGACGCCGGTGTGGGCGGCCGCCAGGGCGGGCGCGTCGTTCACGCCGTCCCCGACGACCAGGACGCGGCGTCCGGCGCCGGCCAGCTCCCGTACGGCGGCCACCTTGTCCTGCGGCAGCAGCCCGGCGCGTACGTCGGCGATGCCGGTCTCCGCGGCGAGGCGGTCGGCGGCACGCCGGTTGTCGCCGGTGAGCAGCACCGGCCGGGAGCCGGCCAGCGCCGCCAGGCCGTCGACGGCTTCCGCCGCGCCGGGGCGGAGCCGGTCGGCGAGGCCGAGCACCCCGGCCGCCCGGCCGTCCACGAGGACGGCGACGGCGGTGCGGCCTGCCGCCTCCATCCCGGCGACTTCCTCGTACGCCTCCGGCAGCACCCGGGCGGGCGCCCCCACCCGCACCTCGCGCCCGTCCACGGTCGCGGTGACCCCCAGCCCGGGCGTGGAGCCGAACGCCTCGGCGTCCGGCAGCTGTATCCCGCGCCCCGTCGCCGCCTCCACGACGGCGCGGGCCAGGGGGTGTTCGCTGGGCCGCTCGGCCGCGGCCGCGAGCCGCAGCAGCCCGTCCTCGTCCAGCCCCGCACCGGGCAGCGGGCGCACCTCGGTCACCCGGGGCGTGCCCTCGGTGAGGGTCCCGGTCTTGTCCAGGGCGACGGCGTCCATCTGGCCCAGACGCTCCATGACGACCGCGGACTTCACCAGCACGCCATGGCGTCCGGCGTTGGCGATCGCCGACAGCAGCGGTGGCATGGTGGCCAGCACCACCGCGCAGGGGGAGGCGACGATCATGAAGGTCATCGCGCGCAGCAGCGTCGGCTGAAGCGCCGCGCCGAGCGCGAGCGGGACCGCGAACAGGGCGAGCGTGGCGGCCACCATCACCAGGGAGTACCGCTGTTCGACTCGCTCGATGAACAGCTGGGTGGGCGCCTTGGTCTCCGACGCCTCCTGGACCATCCGCACGATGCGGGCGATCGCCGAGTCCGACGGGTCGCGCTCGACCCGTACCCGCAGCGCCCCGGTGCCGTTGACGGTCCCGGCGAACACCTCGTCCCCGGCCGCCTTCGCGACGGGCAGCGGCTCGCCCGTGATGGTGGCCTGGTCGACCTCGCTCTCGCCGTCCAGGACGCGCCCATCGGCCCCGACCCGCTCCCCGGGCCGGACCAGGACGGTGTCCCCGACCGCCAGCGCACCGGCGTCCACCGTCTCCTCGCCGCCGCCGGGCAGCAGCCGGGTGGCGGTCGCGGGCGCGAGGTCGAGCAGCCCGCGCACCGAGTCGGCGGTCCGCGCGGTGGCGACCGCCTCCAGGGCGCCGGACGTCGCGAAGATGACGATCAGCAGCGCGCCGTCCAGCACCTGCCCGATCGCCGCCGCGCCGAGCGCCGCGACCACCATCAGCAGATCCACGTCCAGCGTCTTGTCCTTGAGGGCCTTCAGCCCCTCCCACCCCGGCTCCCAGCCGCCGGTGACATACACCGCCCCGTACAGCGGCCCCCACACCCAGCCGGGCGCCCCGCCGAGCTGCGCCGCCAGCGCGACCAGGAACAGCACGAGCGCCGCCAGCGCCCAGCGGGCCTCCGGCAGGGCGAGTACGTGGGTACGGCGGCGGGGTACGGCCGCGGGCCGGGCCGTCGGGGGCGCGGACCGGGTGGTGAGCGTGGACGTCATGGCGGCACACCGTACCAGCAACACTTGAACAAGTATTCATGCATAGGGTGGTCCGTAGGATGAGCCCATGGGCCATGGAGCACAAACCCCCGCCGGCGACACCGCCGCCCCGCGTGCCCGTCTCACCCCCGAGAACGCCCCGACGGTCGCCGCCACCCTCCAGGCCCTCGCCACCCCCTCACGCCTGCTGATCCTGGCCCGCCTCCGCGAGGGCCCCTGCCCGGCCACCGAACTCGCCGAAGCCGTCGGCATGCAGCAGTCCGCCTGCTCCCACCAGCTCCGCCTGCTGCGCAACCTCGGCCTGGTCACCGGCACCCGCCAGGGCCGCTCCGTCGTCTACTCCCTCCACGACAACCACGTGGCGGAACTCCTCGACCAGGCCCTCCACCACGTCGAACACCTCCGCCTGGGCGTCACGGACTGAGCCCGCGCCCGACGGGCGGGCAGAAAACGCGTGCCGTGCGGCTCGGCGGGCTGCCATGCTGCGCGCCATGACAACCGATGACGGACCTGGCCCCACCCTGACCACCGGCGGGTGTGACAGCGAACTCGAGAGGCGGCTGACCGAGGAGCTGGTCGCCTTCAACACGGCCGCCACGGGCGCGGCCGACCGTGGCGCGTTCTCGGTCAAGGTCAGCGATCAAGCGGGAGGGTTGGTCGGTGGGCTGTCCGCGTGGACGTGGGGTGGCCTGTGCGGCATCGATCTGCTGTGGGTGCGCGAGGACAGTCGTCAGGACGGCTGGGGCGGCAGAATCCTGCGGGCGGCCGAGACCGAGGCGCGTCGGCGCGGCTGCGATCGCGTTGCCGTGTCCTCGTTCACCTTTCAGGCTCCCGGCTTCTACGAGCGCCACGGCTACGCCGAGACCGGCAGGACGCCCGGTATCCCCGGCGGCCACGCGGACGTGCACCTGTTCAAGCGGCTGACCGGCGAACCGTAGGGGCGGCGCTCT
>NZ_BBUZ01000076.1 GCF_001417735.1 Streptomyces sp. NBRC 110028 | reverse complement strand
GCCGACCCTTCCGTCGAATGTTAGTGAGCGATAACGTAGGACGTGGCTCAGCCCAGGTCAAGGCCACGAGGGATGGTGAAGGTGTTAATTATGATTAACGTGTGTAAGCCTCGACTGCGAGCCTCTCCCCATCCGCCGAGTAGTGACGCATCCGCGAGGTACTGGCCGAGCAGGCACAGGAGGAGTGACCACACATGAGCGAGTTGCGGATTGAGCGTTTGACCTCGCCTGACATCGCGAGTGCCATCGCGAGCGGTATGCGTACGGCGGTCTTGCCGCTGGGCGCCACGGAGCAGCACGGTGCGCACCTGCCGATGTCGGTCGACAGCGACCACGCCGATCGACTGGGTGTTCTTGTCGCCGAGCGGCTTGGCGACGCGCTCGTGCTACCGACGGTGCGGATCGGCTGCTCGTCGCACCACCTCGGCTTCGCCGGAACGCTCTCGCTGCGGGCCGAGACGCTCGAAGCGATCTGCGCCGACTGCTGTGCGAGCCTTGCCGGGCACGGCTTCCGCAGGGTGCTGATCTTCTCAGCGCATATCGGCAACTACCCGGTGCTCGGTGACATCGAGCCGAAGCTCGCCGCGCGGCTTCCCTCCGACCTGGATGTCATCGCGTTCGCAGACTCGGCAGCGGTCCTCCGCGCATGGCGCGACGCCGCTCAACGCGTCGCCGGCCTCGCCGACCACGTCGGAGGCCATGCCGATGTCGCCGAAAGTTCGATCATGCTGGCCGTGCGGCCGGACGCGGTGAGGAACGATCGCGCCGCCGCAGGTTTCACCGGGGCCATGGATGACGCGTTGCTGGCCCGCGTATTCACTGACGGTGTCAAGGCGGTCGCACCCAGCGGGGTGCTCGGTGATCCGCGCGGCATGTCGTCCGAGCTGGGCTTCGCCTGTCTGACCGCGGTGGCCGACCTGCTCGCGGAACACGCAAGGGCACGTTATCGGCCGCTCACCTAGACTAGACTCTGCGTGTGTCGAGTTCACCTACCCCCCGTACCGCGTCTCCCCGCGCCACCCGCCGACAGGTGCTGATCAAGGTCGCCGGAGAGTTGTTCAACGAGCGTGCCTTCGATGCGGTCACCACTGAGATGATCGGCGCGCGTGCCGGTGTGACCGGCCCCGCGCTCTACCGGCACTTCCCGAGTAAGCAGGCGTTGCTGATCGCGGTGCTCGAGGATCCGCTCAACGAACTGCTGGTTCATGCCCGCAAGACGGCAGCCGAGGTGACGGATCCCCGCAAGGCACTCGAGGAGATGATCGATTACCACGTCAGACGCAGTCTCCAGAACGTTCCGTCCACGCTGGTGTTCCTGAAGAACGAACACAACGTCCCGGAAGACGAGCGCCATCGCATGCGGCGCATGATGCGCCTCTACGCCGAAGAGTGGAGCGGACTGGTCACCCGGCTGCGGCCCGACCTGTCAGACGCGCAGACCCGCGTTCTCACACACGCCGTCTTCTCGATGATCAACGCGGTGCCCCAGTTCAACAGCGGCCTCGATCCCGACATCGTCGCGACGACCATCCGCACCGCCGCGATCAACGCGCTGCTCGTCCCCGCGGACGCGATCTGACCGGAGTGGGGGTATTCAAGGCGCGGCTCGTAGCCGCTGACCTGATCCGGGGTTGGTGACCGTGAGGCGACCCGGCGCTTCGGGATGACCCGGATGTCGGGGACGAGCCGGTGATGTGGTGCCGCGGTGATTTCCTCCACCTCGGGCAGGGTGTTACATGAAACGTATCGAGCCCTGCTCGTCAGCTCTGGTGGATCCGCGGAGAGGCCGCGCGATGGATCTGATGAATTTTGAACCGATCCGGACGCGTCCGCAGCTGTTGCTTGATCGTGCGCCCTCCGAGCCCGACATTGTCGCGCTGCGCCACTGGCGCGATGGGGTTGTGCATGCGAGCGATCACGTGGCGGACGTACCGAGATCGAGTACGCGAGATCGCGCTCGGCCTTGTCGACCACGGTGTGCGGCACGGCGATCGCGTCGCGGTGATGAGCAGCGCACGCCCCGAATGGGCCTTCGTCGCACTGGCCGTGCAGAGTGTCGGCGGCGTGGTGGTGGGCGTCTACTCCACTAACTCGCCCGCCGAGATCGAGCAGATCCTGGCGCACAGCGAGGCAGTGGCCTTTATGGGCGAGACAGCTACGGAGCTCGACAAGGTGGCGGAGATCGCGGCCCGCACACCTTAAGCTGCGGCTCGTCGTCGGCATGGACACCGCCCCGTCGGCGCTGCCTGGGGCAATCACCGGGACAACGTGGGAGGAGCTGCGCACGGAGGGAGCGCGGCATCCGAGCGTCGTATCCGGCCGTCTGGTCGAGATGGTCGCTGCCACGACACTCGACGACCCCGTCGTTCTCTTCTGCACGTCGGGATCCACAGGAGCTCCGAAAGGCGTCACACACTCGCACCGTACGCTTCAGCACTCGGTCCAGGCCGTCGTCGGCCTCTATCCGGAGCTCGACAGCCGCGAGCTGGACATCGTCGGTTTCCTGCCGCTGGCCCACGTGGCGCCGGCGCTGCTGCTGATCTTCACTCCGCTGCTCTCACGTCTCGTGGTGACGTACTGCCGCATCGAGGACTACGAGGACGCGTTGCGCACCGTGCGACCGACGGCGCTGCTGTGGCCCCCGCGCTTCTACGAGAAGGTCGCCGGCGAGCTGATCGCACGAACGCAGGCCTGGCCCCGGGCGCGCCAGTACGCCTACAAAGGCGCGATGTGGGTCGGTCGCCGAATGGCCGAGCGCCGTTGATCCAGAGGTCATCCCTCGGTATCGCTGCGGCTCGCATACACCGCAGTGCTTCACCGTGTCTTCCTGCCGTTGCGGGCAAGCGTCGGATTGGACCGCCTGCGCGTCGCTTTCACCCTCTGCCGCGATGCCCGAGAACGTCATCTCGCTGTGGCAGATCTGGGGGCTGGATCTCCGCGAATGCTATGGCCTCACCGAAACAGTCGGCTGCCCCGTTGCTCATTTCGGCCAGACGTTTCCGCGCCCGGGATATATTGGTCGAAAATTCCCGGACCCACGCTTCCAGGTCGAGGTCGCGCATGATGGTGAAATGCTGGTCCGCGCACCACTGTTGTTTCGCGAATACTGGCGCAACCCCAAGGAGACAGCTGCCGTCCTGCAGGACGGTTGGTTCCGTACCGGCGACCTGATCGAGCGTACCGCGCACGGTGAGATCCGCCTCATCGGTCGGAAGAAGGACGTGATCATCGCCAGCGGCGGCAAGTACAGGCACGACGGCCACAGATCCTCTCCGGCTTCAGCCCCTGGCCCGAGCAGTTCGTTTCCCCGGACTGCTTCGCGGCTTGAGCCGTTCGGCAATGCTGACGTAATTCCATTCTTGTGCGCCACTCCCAGACCATGTCTCTTCTGCATCCATACTTGTGGAATTTGAATTAGTCCAGTCGTATCTGTGCATTGCGCGTCTGTGTACGACGGGTCAGAGTCAGCACATGCGAAGTGCATCGAGTGTGTGCGTACGCAGTTCCTGCTGACCCACGAGGTATGGCATGCGATCGGCGGCGCTCCATCGATGCGCCCCATCATCCGATGGCCATCCCGCAGTCGTCGAATCAGCAGTCACCGACGAGGTGGACCCTGACGGCTGCGCCGCTCGAATCCAGAGAGATCGGGGCTTCAGCCCCCTGAGGCAGCACCGGGCACCCGCGACTGTCACCTCGCCACAGCGCCTCGGAGCCCGACCCGACGGAAGGGTCCGACCAGGACCCACCCCCTGATCGCGCCGAGCAACGTGACGGCGTCGACCTCGCGCGACGAGGGCGGCCGAACGGCGCGCCTCCCATCCTGGTGTGACAAGGAGAGTCAATGACGACGGCACAACATTCCGAAAAGACGATCAGCTTGAGGTCCGCCCGGCGCGCGTCGCTGGCGGGCGGCGTCGGGACACTGATCGAGTACTACGACTTCAGTGTCTATGGGTTTCTGACGCTCACCATCGGACCGTTGTTCTTCCCCAGCGACAATCCGACGGTCTCAACCCTGTCCGCGCTCGCGGTGTTCGCGTCGTCCTACATCATCCGTCCGCTCGGTGGCTGGTTCTTCAGTCGCCTCGGCGACCGCCGCGGCCGCCGGACAGCCCTCGTCGCGACGATCGTGATGATGGGCGCGGCGTGCGGCGTGATGGGCCTGCTGCCCACCTATGGACAGGTCGGAGTCGCCGGGACGATCGCCATCGTCGTTGTGCGACTCGCCCAGGGGTTCGCTGCCGGTGGTGAGATCGGTGGCGCTGCCACCTACATCGCCGAACTGGCGCCGCCCGGCAAGCGGGGCTTCTACGGATCGACGGTTTCCATGGGGTCCACTCTCGGGTTCGCCGTGGCCGCCGCCGTCGTAGGGGTGGTCCGGCTGCTGGTTCCGGCCGACCAGATGGCAACGTGGGGCTGGCGGATTCCGTTCCTCCTCTCGCTGGTCCTCACTGTGGTGTGTCTGCGGGCTCGCCTGCGGGTCGAGGAGTCGCCGCAATTCCAAGAGCTGAAGGAGAAGGCCGCGATCGTGCGCAGCCCGATGCTGGCCGCTCTGCGGAGCCACCCGCTGTCGGTCGCCCGCGTGGCGGGCCTGGCCATCGCGTTCAACGGCACCGGCTACTTCGGCGTCGCCTACTTCGCCATCTTCCTGCAGGAGGAAGGATTCTCCGCCACCGGCGTCGCCTGGACATCGGCGTTGTGCATCGCCCTGGCCACCTTCACCTACCCATGGGCGGGCAAGTTGACGGATCGCTACGACCGCAAGCCCATCCTGCTGGCGTCCTACATCATCTTCGCCGTCATCGCCTGGCCGGTCTTCGCGCTCCTCATCGCGGCAACCAACCTCTGGGCCGTCGGGGCCGTCTATCTGGTCTTCATGTTCTTCACCGGGTGGGCGCAGGTGCCTACGTGGCCGTTGGCCACCGAGCTGTTTCCGGCAAGCGTGCGCTACTCAGGTATCGCGATCGGCTACAACCTGGGCGTGATCATCGGCGGCATCACGCCACTCGTCGCCGCTGCCCTCGTGGCCGGCACCGGAAGCAGAACCAGCCCCGTCTACTGGATCCTCGCCGTAACGCTCATCGGAGTGATCACCGTCGCGCGACTGCCGAAGACCGCGTTGAAGCCGCTACCCGCCTGAGCGGACGGCCAGATCCACGATCTCCTGCACCCGCGCGGAAGCCGCCCGGGTGCAGGAGATCGTCGAGCCTGCGGATACCACGACCGCGGCGAATCAGCCCGCATGCCGACCGCGTGCTGTCCGCGGGCGGGCTGTGCTCCTCCGCCCGACGTCCTTTCCCGTCGTACGCACCGCACCGGCGACCGGTTGAGAACTCTCTGGTGAGGTGAGGCTGCCGATCCACCCGAGGAAGAATGCCGCCGGCACGGACACCATGCCCGCGTTGTAGTACGGATACCAGTTGAGACTCAACTCCGGCCACAGTGAGTTCTCGGTACCGGTGACGACGGGTGAGGAGGCCGTGAGCACGAGGGACAGCAGCAGTCCCCCGTAGACGGACCAGAGAAGCCCCCGGCGATTGAACTTGGGCCAGAAGAAAGTGTAGGTCAGCGCCGGGAACACACTCGAGGCGGCAACGCAGAGAGCGAAGATGACCAGGGACTCGACCGGGTACCGGCTGATGGCTGTGGACAGCGACAGGCTCACGGCGACCAGGACGACGAGGGTCAGACGCAGTACTCGCGCTTCTCCGGTTCGGGTGCGCGGGCCCTTGCCCTGAGGGAACACATCACGCGCGAAGGTGACAGCGGCAGCGAAGGCCACACTTGACACGGTCGTGAGCGCGGTGAGGAAGGCCACGGACGCCATGGCCGTGATGAGCGCGACGCGCGCCACTGAGCCGTGCGGGAGTACTTCCGAAGCCAGCAGAATCGGGGACCCCTGCCCAACGTCGTCAACCGCTCGGATGACGTCGCCTCCCACCACGGCCGCGGCCGCGAAGCCCGCCGCGCTCAGGAGGACGACAAAGGCTGCACCCAGTCCCGAGGCAATGCTCATGGACCGGCGTGCCGAGCGCCCGGTGCGGGAGGCGCTCACCCGCAGGATCAGGTTCGGTAGCACGGCCGTACCGAGGATGACGACGATGTGTTCGCCGATCGCGTTGAGCGATCCGAGGTTCGCGATGCGCGGCCAGAGTCCGGGGCTCAGATATCCACTCGGCGACACGCTCTTCTCCGCCGCCGCGGAGAGCAGATACCCCGGGTTCCACTCGAATCTGCTGAGGGCCAGCAGCGTGATCAGCGAAAGCGTGATCAGGGTGACGACCACCTTGACGACCTGCATGAAACTGGTGCCTCGCAGATCTGCCACGACGGCGAAGAAGCCGACGAGAAGCCCCATCAGCACCGTGCAGACCACTTGGGTTCCATGGTTCGACCGGCCGATCAGGAGGGCCACGCTGACGCCGGTGGCCCGCAGTTGGACCATGAGAAGGGGAATGGCGATCGCGAGTGTCACCAGAGCCGCGGCAGTCCGCGACGCGCGCCCCGCGGCACGCAGGGAGAAGAGGTCACCGAGCGTATAAAGCCCGCTGTCGCGTATTTTTTGCGCAAGGAGCAGCAGTACACCGAGGGCGAGCATGAGGTCGATGGCGATGCTGAATCCGTCGTAGCCGTACAGAGCGATGAACCCGGACATCACCAGCAGGGTGACGACCGTGATCTGCTCGCCCGCCATGGCGAATCCGTTGAAGACCGGAGAGAGTGACCGATCCGCGAGGTAGAGCCTCTCCGGCTCGTGTTCCTGACTCGAGGCAAGCGTGAAAAGCCACAGCAGAGACAGCCCGATGAAGACCAGGAAGGCGACGATCACGGGGCCTCTGGCGTCTGAACCGATCGGGTCGAGTACACCTGCTCCCACGATGTGCACGGTCACCGCTTCACCGCCAGGGATCATCGAAGGGGGGCGCACCCGGCGCCTCGGCCTGGGGTACGCCGGAGGTCCGGGGCCGCTCGACGGGATCGCAGGCTGTGCATCGCGTCTCGTACACCCACACGGTGGCGACGAAGAGGCCGCATTGCAGGATGCCCCAGACGAGGCCGAGGGTGATGTGCCCGTACACATGAACTGCGGGAAGGGCGGTCAGCAAGGACAGCGCGATGCCGACGGCAAAAGGGACGGCGTTGGCGGCGACGAACGCACGCCGGGCACGACGCGTGCTTCCGCGGAGACCTTCACCGTGTCGCGGTCGGAGGGTGTCGAGCGATGGGTCCGGTGCCGGTGGGTGATCCGGTGAGGGCGAGGAGAAGGCGGGGCGCACGGAATCCTTCCGGGCTTCGAGGGCGGGTGACTCGGCCGACGCGTTTTGGTGCCTCGGACACGCGGCTTGTTCCGGCGCGCGAAAGGCTGAGGATCTGGCCGACGGCCGGGAGGGACACGAACAGGAATCTCATGGGCATCAGACGGCGTCTCGGTCCGGCACACGGCGGAGGCCGACCCGCTACCGGACCGACCGCTACCGCGGCCCGTAGATCACTACGGTGTTGCCCCATGGGTCCCGGGCCACGGCCCGGACCTCGTGCGGGCCCTGCTCGGCCTCCCGGACCACGGATCCGCCGCCTTGTACGAGGGCGGTGAGCGCCGAGGCCACGTCGGGGACCTTGAACGATGCCGCGGGCACCCCACCGGTGACGTCCTCGGCCGGGCCGGTCAGGGCCAACGTGGTGCTGCCGGCGTCGAGGGCGGCGTAGCGGTCGCCATCGACGAACTTCGTCGCCAGGCCAAAGGTGTCGGCGTAGAAGCGCACGGCGGCGTCGATGTCGGCCACCGGGTGCAGCACGTTTCCGATCTTCACGAGGTCGACCTCCACGGAATCACTCACCGGACGGCCCCGCAGTACGGCCCGAGCGGAGGGTTCCACCACACCGCGCGCCGCGCGTGGATGAACCACTCGTGCGATCCACCGGAGCTGACGAGCCGGGTCCGATGTCAGTCATGTGACGCTCTGCCCGAGGTGGAGGAAATCACCGCGGTACCACATCACCGGATTGCCGCTGCCAGCGCGCGCGTCGTGCACACGACCGATGAGAATGACGTGATCTCCGCCGGGGATGGCTTGCTCCAGCTCGCAGCGGATGACCGCCGCGGCGTCGGGCAGTATCGGGTGCCCGCCCTCGTCGTACTCGAAGCTTCCGTGTGCGAACTTGTCCTCGCCCTTCGTGGCGAACCTCATGGCCAACTTCGCATGCGCGGGCGTCACGATGTTCACGACGAACCGCTCAGCCGCTATGAAAGCTGGGAAGCAGTCCGCTCCTTGGTCCAGGCACACCAGAACAAGTGGTGGATCGAGCGACAGCGACGCGAAGGAACTCGCGGTGAACCCATGCGGGGTGCCCCCGGCACTTCGGGTCGTCACGATCGTCACGCCGGCAGGGAATTGGGCCAACGCCGAACGGAAGGCAGCGGCGTCCAGCCCCTGGACTTGATCAGCCATTCCACACCTCGCGGACAGCTCGGACTGCGGGGTCGTGGTAGCCGCCGAAGGCATTCACGTCGACGTGCGCCGCGAGTGGCGCCTCCTCGACCGGCCCTCGGTAACGGTGCTCACGTGCGAGCCCGGTCGGGATGTCCCCCTCAGTCATGACGATGACGTCCATGTCGATCCTCCCTCGAATGTTATTGACGAATAACATATGACGTGGCTTGGGCGCGGTCAAGTCCCCGGATGGAGAGGTGAATTCGTTAGTGCGCAGTAACGAAGCGGGAGTCGCGTCAGTCCGCGGCCGCCTGTGCGGCCCTGTGTGGCTGTCGGTCGCGATGTGGCCGGGGCGGCTCTGGTCGCGGCCCCTCCCGTGCGTGCCCGGTCAACCCCTGTTGTTATCACAAAGTAACGCCCGTCGCTCTTCCTGGGGCCTTGACCTGGGCTGAGCCACGTCCTACGTTATCGCTCACTAACATTCGACGGAAGGGTCGGT
>NZ_BBUZ01000075.1 GCF_001417735.1 Streptomyces sp. NBRC 110028 | reverse complement strand
AGTACTGGGTACGGCATGTGCGGGAAGCGGTGCGGTTCGCCGACGATGTGCGCCGTCTGGAGAGCGAGGGCGTGTCCCGGTTCCTGGAGATCGGACCCGACGGCATCCTCACGGCCATGGCACGGCAGACGGCCCCGGACGCCACGGCGGCGGCCGCTCTGCGCCGCGACCGGCCCGAGGCCACGACGCTGCTCACGGCGGTCGCGCGACTGCACACCACGGGCGCCTCTCCCGACTGGACGGCCCTCTTCGCGGGACGGGGAGCACACCGCGTCGATCTGCCCACCTACGCCTTCCAGCGAAGCCGCTACTGGCTGTCGGCGCCGGTCGCCACCGAGGGCGGAAACGCCGCGTCCATGGGTCTCACCGCGCTCGACCACCCCTTGCTGAGCGCCGAAGTGGCGGTGCCGGGATCCGGGACCGTGGTGTTCACCGGGCGGCTGTCGACGGACACCCAGCCCTGGCTGGCCGACCACGCGGTGCTCGGCACGACGCTGCTGCCCGGGACCGCGTACGTCGAACTGGCCCTGCGCGCGGGCGACCGGGTCGGCTGCCGCGTCCTCGAAGAGCTGACGCTGCACGCGCCGCTGACCCTGCCCGAGGGCGGCGGGGTGCGCCTGCGGCTGACGGTCGGCGAGCCGGCCGACGACACGGGCCGACGGCCCCTCACCCTCCACGCGCAGCCCGAGGACGCCGCCCCGGAGGCGCCCTGGACCCTGCACGCGGAGGGCGCGCTGACGCCCGAGGACACCGCCGCGCCGCCGCCTTCCGGCCTGACGCGGTGGCCGCCGCCCGAGGCGGTGAGGATCGCCACCGACGGCGCGTACGAACGTTTCCGGGAGGCCGGTTTCGGCTACGGCCCGGCGTTCCAGGGGCTCAAGGCGGCCTGGCGCGCCGGCGACGAGACCTTCGCCGAGGTGGCGCTCGGCGACGCGGCCGGCGCCGGGCGTTTCGTACTGCATCCCGCCCTGCTCGACTCCGCGCTGCACGCGGTGCTGCTCGGCTCGGGCGACGACGACGCGACGAGGCTGCCCTACGCCTGGAAGGGAGTCCGGCCGCACGCCCCCGGCGTCACGGCCGCGCGCGTCCGGCTCACGCCCCGGGGCGAGGGCGCCATGGAGCTGCGTATCGCCGACGCCCAGGGGCGGCCCGTGGCGTCCGTGGCGTCGCTGATCGCGCGGGAGGTGTCGGCCGCGCAGCTCGCACCGTCGCCCGCCACGCCCGCCGACTCCCTCTTCCACCTCGCATGGACGCCCGCTCCCGCCCCCGCCGCCGAAACCGACTGGACGATGGTCGCCGACCTGGCGGAACTCACCGACCGGGTGCCCGCCACCGTCGCGCTGACGCTCCCCGGCGGCACGGGCGGCATCGCCGACGACGTCAGAACGGTCACCGGCGCGACACTCCGGGCCCTGCAGACCTGGCTCACCGACGAGCGGTTCGCCGACCGCAGGCTCATGGTGGTCACGCGCGGCGACGACCTCGCCCACGCGGCCGCCCGGGGCCTGGTCCGCGCCGCGCACGCGGAGGAACCGGAGCGCTTCGCGCTGCTCCAGACGGACGGCGACGACCAGGAACCCATCGGCCGGGCCATCGCCTCCGGCGAGCCGGAACTACGCGTCCAGGGCGCCGGCATTCTCGTACCCCGCCTGGCGCGCACCCCCGCCGCCCCGGAACGGGCGACCGCCTGGGACCGGCTCGGCACCGTGCTCATCACCGGCGGTACGGGCGGCCTCGGCGCGCTCGTCGCCCGCCACCTGGTCGCCGAGCACGGCGTCCGCGACCTGCTGCTGACCAGCCGTCGCGGCAGCGACGCCGAGGGCGCGGCCGCCCTCCACCAGGAGCTGACCGGCCTCGGCGCGACGGTCGAGATCGCGGCCTGCGACGTGGCGGACCGGGAAGCTTTGAAGACGCTGCTCGCCGATCGCCCGCTGGGCGCCGTCGTGCACACGGCCGGGGTGCTGGCCGACGGCCTGATCGCCAACCTGACCCCGCACGGCCTCGATCAGGTGCTGCGCCCCAAGGTGGACGGCGCGCTCAACCTGCACGACCTCACCCGCGGCCACTCCTTAAGCGCCTTCGTGCTGTTCTCGTCGTCTGCGGGGGTGCTCGGCGCGCCCGGCCAGGGCAACTACGCCGCCGCCAACACCTTCCTCGACGCGCTCGCCCACCACCGCCACGCCGAAGGACTGCCCGCGCAGTCCCTCGCCTGGGGGCTGTGGGCGGACACCGGCGGAATGGCGGGCGGCCTGACCGAGGCCGACCTGCGGCGGCTGCGCCGCCAGGGCATGCCCGCGCTGTCGGTGGAGGACGGCCTCGCGCTGTTCGACGCCGCGTCCGCCCGCCCCGAACCGGTGCTGGTGCCCATGGGGCTGGATCTGCGGGTGCTGCGCGGCGGGGCCGGTGGCGAACTCCCGGCGCTGCTGCGCGGCCTGGTCCCCGCCACCGGGCACCGTGCGGCGGCTGCCGATCCGGCGGCGCTGCGGCGTGAGCTGGCGGCGCTGCCCGCCGGGCGGCGGGAGGGAGCGCTGCGCGATCTGGTGCTGGGCCTGGCCGCCACCGTGCTCGGACACAGCGGCCCCGAGGCCGTCGACCCCGAGCGGGACTTCCTGGAGGCCGGGTTCGACTCGCTCACCGCGATGGAGCTGCGTACCGCGCTGAACGCCGCCACCGGGCTGAAGCTGCCCGCGATGGCGGTGTTCGACAGCAAGAACCCGTCCCGGCTGGCCCGTCTGCTCACCGATGAGCTGTCCATGCTCCCCGCCACCGAGCCGCAGACGCAGACAGAGGCGGAGACGGAGACGGGGACAGAGACGGGGACAGAGACGGGGACAGAGACGGGGACAGAGACAGAAACGGAGACGGAGACGGACGAGAGCGTGACCGGCCTGTTCCGGCAGGCCGTGCGCGCCGGTGACTCCTCCGGCGCGCTGGCGCTGATGTCGGCGGTCGCGGCGCTGCGGCCCCGGTTCGCCACGCCCGGCGACCTCGACCGCGCCCCGAGGGCGGTGCGGCTGGCCGACGGCCCGCGCCGTACCCGGCTGATCTGCCTGGCCACGCCCATGGCGGTCGGCGGTGTGCACCAGCACGCCCGGCTGGGCGCGGAATTCCGGGACATCCGCCATGTGTCCGCGCTGCCGCTGCCCGGATTCACCCGGGACGAGCCGCTGCCCGGTTCGGCCGAGGCGCTGTCGCGGGTGCTGGCCGACGCCGTGCTGGAGGCGGCCGAGGGCGAGCCGTTCGCGCTGCTCGGCTACTCCTCCGGCGGCATCATCGGCCACGTCCTCGCCCGGCATCTGGAGGAGGTGGCCGAGGTCCCGCCCGCCGGGCTGATCCTGATCGATACCTTCCGCGTCGACGACACGGCGATGAAGGTCGGGTTCGACCAGCTCATGGGGGAGGTGCTGGCGATGGAGTCGGCCTTCGGACCGTACGACGCGGCGCGGCTGTCGGCGATGCCGCACTACTTCGGGGTGCTGGGGGACTTCGACCCCGTACCGCTGGCCGCGCCGACCCTGTTCGTCCAGGCGGCCGAGCCGTTCGTCGCACCGCCCGAGGGCGTCGACCCGGCCGAGATGCGGGCCCGGCCCTGGGACCCGGACCACACACTGCGCACCGTGCCGGGCGACCACTTCTCGCTCGGGCAGGACCACGCCCCGACGACCGCCCGGGTCATCGACGAGTGGCTGACGGCGCTCGACTGACACCGCGACCGACGCACAGGACCCGAACCGAGGTGGTTTGAGACATGGCGCCCACGCCCACGGCCAAAGGAACCGTTCCCTTCCGGGAGTACAAGACCTGGTACCGCATCACCGGACAGCCGGGATCGGGCCGACCGGCCCTCGTCGTCGTCCACGGTGGCCCCGGATCCACGCACGACTACCTGATCCGGCTGGCCGACTTCGCCGACCACGGCTGGCCCGTCGTGCACTACGACCAGCTCGGGAACGGGGGCTCCACCCATCTGCCGGACGCCGACCCCGGTTTCTGGACTCCCCAGCTCTTCCGCGACGAACTGGACAACCTCCTCCACCGGCTCGGTATCGCCGACGACTACATCCTGTTCGGTCAGTCGTGGGGCGGGATGCTGGCCGCCTGGCACGCCTCGGCCCGCCCCGCCGGGCTGCGCGGTCTGATCGTCGCCAACGCCCCCGCCTCGTACCCGCTGTGGCTGTCGGAGATGGACGTGCTGCGCGCCCAGCTGCCGCCCGGTGTGGACGACACGCTGCGGCGACACGAGGCCGCCGGCACCACCGACAGCGACGAATACCTGGAAGCGATGCTGGTCTTCTACAGCCGCCATGTGTGCCGCCTCGACCCGTGGCCCGGCGAACTCATGGCCTCGTACCTGGAGGCCGTCACCGACCCGACGGTCTACCGCACCATGAACGGCCCCAACGAGTTCCATGTCATCGGCAGCCTCCGCGACTGGTCGGTGATCGACCACCTGCCCCGCATCGATGTGCCCACCCTCGTCGTCTCCGGCCGCCACGACGAGGCCACCCCGGTCACCGTGCGCCCCTACCAGGAACTCATCCCGAACGCCCGCTGGGAGATCTTCGAAGACTCCAGCCACGCCCCGCACCTCGAAGAACCGGAACGCTTCACCGAGGTGCTCGGCACATTCCTTGACACGGCCGGCGCCACCGGCGCGCGGACCACGACGGTGAGCGGAGGCTGAGACGACGGTGGAAGCCAACGTCGAGGAGATCGTCGAGGCGCTGCGCGGCTCGCTCGTCGAGAACGAGCGGCTGCGGCAGGACAACGAGGGCCTGCGCGCCGCCGCGCATGCCGCCACCGAACCCATCGCGATCATCGGCATGGCCTGCCGCTTCCCCGGTGGTGCCGCCTCCCCGGAGGGGCTGTGGGAGCTGGTCGCCGAGGGCCGCGACGCCATCGGCCCGTTCCCCGGTGACCGTGGCTGGGACCTGAGCGCCCTGTACGACCCGGAGCCCGGAAAGCCCGGCAAGAGCTACGTCCGCCACGGCGGTTTCCTGTACGACGCCGCCGACTTCGACCCCGAGTTCTTCGGCATCAGCCCGCGCGAGGCCCTGACCATGGACCCCCAGCAGCGGCTGCTGCTGGAGATCAGCTGGGAGGCGGTGGAACGGGCGGGCCTCGACCCGGCGTCGCTGCGCGGCAGCCGCACCGGCGTGTTCGCCGGGGCGATGTACCACGACTACGGCATCACCAGCAGCGACGGCAGCCTGGTGTCCGGACGGATCGCCTACACCCTCGGCTTCGAGGGCCCGGCGGTCACCGTCGACACCGCCTGCTCCTCGTCGCTGGTGGCGATGCAGTGGGCGGCGCAGGCCCTGCGCACGGGGGAGTGCACGCTGGCGCTGGCCGGGGGCGTCAGCGTGATGGCCACGCCCGAGACGTTCATCGAGTTCAGCGAGCAGCGCGGGCTCTCCCCCGATGGCCGCTGCCGCTCGTTCGCCGCCTCCGCCGACGGCACCGGCTGGGGCGAGGGCGCGGGCGTGCTGCTGCTGGAGAAGCTGTCCGACGCCCGCCGCCACGGCCACCCCGTGCTCGCCGTGGTACGCGGCTCGGCGGTCAACCAGGACGGCGCGTCCAACGGCTTCAGTGCCCCCAACGGCCCCTCCCAGCGCCGGGTGATCCAGCAGGCGCTGGCCGCCGCCGGGCTGACGCCCGCCGACGTCGACGCCCTGGAGGGGCACGGCACCGGGACCTCGCTCGGCGACCCGATCGAGGCGCAGGCGCTGCTCGCCACCTACGGCCGGGACCGTTTGGATGACCGCCCGCTCTGGCTCGGCTCGATCAAGTCGAACATCGGCCACTCCCAGGCCGCCGCGGGCGTCGCGGGCGTCATCAAGATGGTCGAGGCCATCCGGCACGGCACGCTGCCGAAGACGCTCCACATCGACGAAGCGACGCCGCAGGTGGACTGGGACGCGGGGAACGTACGTCTCCTCACCGAGGCCCGCGCCTGGCCCGACACCGGCCGTCCGCGCCGCGCCGCGGTGTCCTCCTTCGGCGTCAGCGGCACCAACGCCCACGTGATCATCGAGCAGGCCGATCCCGCTCCCGCCCCCGAGCCTCGGCACGCCGAACGGCCCGCGTCCCCGGGCGTGCCCGTGCCGCTGCCCCTGTCCGCCCGCACCATGGCCGCCCTGCGCGCCCAGGCCCGGCAACTGGCCGGCCACCTGCGGGCCACGCCCGGCCTGGACCCGGTGGACCTGGCCTTCTCCCTCGCCACCGGCCGGGCCGCGCTGACCCGTCGCGCCGTCGTCATCGGCCACGACCGCGAGGAGATCCTGAACGAACTGACGGCGCTGGCCGACGACACGGAGGACACGGCCCCCGGCGGTGTCGCCCGGCCCACCGGGCTGACCGCCTTCCTGTTCACCGGGCAGGGCAGCCAGCGCCTCGGCATGGGCCGGGAGCTGCACGCGGCGTTCCCCGTCTTCGCCCGCGCCTTCGACGAGGTGTGCGCCGCGCTGGACCCCGCCGTACGCGAGGTGATGTGGGGCGACGAGGAGGCGCTGGGCCGCACCGAGTACACCCAGCCCGCCATCTTCGCGCTGCAGGTGGCGCTGTTCCGGCTGCTGGAATCGTGGGGCGTACGGCCCGACTTCGTCGCCGGGCACTCGATCGGCGAGCTGGCCGCCGCCCATGTGGCCGGGGTGTTCTCCCTCGCCGACGCGGCCCGGCTCATCACCGCGCGGGCCCGGCTGATGGGGGCGCTGCCGCCCGGCGGCGCGATGGTGGCCGTCGAGGCCACTCCGGACGAGGTGGCCCCGCTGCTCGGCGAGGGCGTCGGCATCGCCGCCGTCAACGGCCCCGCCTCGGTCGTGCTCTCCGGCACCGAAGCGGGCGTCGAGGCGACCGTCGCGGCGGCCATCGAACGGTTCGGAGCCCGCAGGACGAACCGCCTGACGGTTTCGCACGCCTTCCACTCGCCCCTGATGGACCCGATGCTGGACGAGTTCCGCCGCGTCGCCGAGACCGTCACGTACGCCGAGCCACGCGTCCCGGTCATGGCGGACGGCGACGTCACCACCGCCGCCCACTGGGTGCGGCACGTCCGTGACACGGTCCGGTTCGCCGACGCGGTGGCCCGGCTGGAGGCCGAAGGGGTCACCCGCTACGTGGAGTTGGGGCCCGACGGCGTACTGACCGCCATGGCCCGGCAGTGCCTCACCACCTCCGCCGGCACCGCCGTACTCGTCCCGGCGCTGCGCCGCCGCGACCCCGAGGCGGTCGCCGCCCTCACCGCCCTCGGCCGGCTGCACGGCGCGGGCCTGCGCGTCGACTGGGCGGGCGTGTTCGACGGACGGGGCGCCCGGCGGGTCGACCTGCCCACCTACCCGTTCCAGCGCGCCCGCTACTGGCTCGACAAGAGCGGCCAGGGCGGCGACGTCACCTCCGCGGGCCTCGACCGGCCCGACCACCCGCTGCTCGGCGCGATGGTGCGGCTGCCCGGCTCGGACGGTGTGGTGTTCACCGGACGGCTGGCCACCGGCGGCCACCCCTGGCTGGCCGACCACACCGTGCTCGGCTCCGTGCTGCTGCCCGGCACCGCGTACGTGGAACTGGCCGTACGGGCCGGGGACCAGGTCGGATGCCACCGCGTCGAGGAACTCACCCTGGGCGCGCCCCTGATCCTGCCCGACCACGGCGGCATCCACCTCCAGGTCGCCGTCGAGGCGCCCGACGCGTCCGGCCGCCGCCCGGTGGCCGTCTACTCCCGCGCCGACGACGCCCCGATCGACCGTGAATGGGTCCAGCACGCCGGAGGGATCCTGGCGCCCGACGCCGGTGAACCGGCCACCGACCTCGCCGCGTGGCCACCGCGCGACGCCGAACCCCTCGCCGCCGAAGGGCTGTACGAGCGGCTGGACTACGGGCCCGCGTTCCGCGGACTGCGCGCGGCGTGGCGACGCGGCGACGATACGTTCGCCGAGATCGCCCTCCCGGCGGGTGTCGACGCCGGACGCTTCGGCCTCCACCCCGCCCTGCTCGACTCGGCGCTGCACGCCCTCGACCTGACGGACGACGGCCCGACCCTCCTGCCGTTCTCCTGGTCGGACGTCACCCTGCACACCGAGGGCGCCACCGCCGCCCGGGTCCGCCTGCGCATCGGGGGCGACGACACGGTGGCGCTGGAGCTGGCCGACGCCATGGGACAGCCCGTCGCCTCGGTCGGCTCGCTGACGCTGCGCCCCGTCACCGCCGACGGACTCGCCCTGGCCTCGGCCCGGGTGGCGGACGCCCTCTTCCGCGTCGAGTGGGTCCCGGCCACCGGCGGGCCGCCACCGGCCGACCACACCGAGGTGGCCGTCCACCACTGCCCGCCGACGACCGGCGACACGCCGAGCGCGGTGCGCGCGGCGCTGGGTGGTGTGCTCGAGGCCGTGCGGACCGCGGCGGACGGCGACGCCACCCTCGTCGTCATCACCCACGGCGCGATCGACGGCTCCGACCTCGGCCACGCCGCCGTCCGGGGGCTGGTACGCGCCGCCGCGAGCGAGAACCCCGGCCGCGTCGTCCTCGTCGACACCGACACCGATGCCCCGGTCGATCCCCGCTCCGTCCTGGTGACCGGCGAGCCCGAGCTGTGCCTCCGTGACGGCGAGGTGCGGGTACCCCGGCTGGCCAGGGCGCCGCTCGGCCCGGACGCGCCCACCTGGGACACCGAACGCACCGTCCTGATCACCGGCGGGACCGGCGCCCTCGGCACCGCCGTCGCCCGCCACCTCGTCACCCGGCACGGGATACGGCGGCTGCTGCTGACCAGCCGCCGCGGCCCGGAGGCGCCGGGAGCGGCCGAGCTGACGGAGGAGCTGGCCGCGCTGGGCGCCGAGGCCGAGGTGGCGGCGTGCGACGCGTCCGACCGCGACGCCCTGGCCACGCTGCTCGACGGCCGGGCCATCGGCGGCGTCGTGCACGCGGCGGGCGTGCTGGACGACGGAGTGATCGCGTCACTGACACCGGAGCGGGTGGACCTGGTACTGCGCCCGAAGGCGGACGCGGCATGGCATCTGCATGAGCTCACCCGCGACATGGGGCTGACCGCGTTCGTGCTCTTCTCGTCCGTCGCCGGTGTCCTCGGCGCCCCCGGACAGGGCAACTACGCGGCCGCCAACACCTTCCTCGACGCCCTCGCGCGCCACCGGCACACCGCCGGGCTCCCCGCGCTGGCGCTGGCCTGGGGCCCATGGGCCGGAGACGGCATGGCAGACGGTCTCGACCAGGCGGGACTGCGCACCCTGGCACCGCAAGAGGGCCTCGCGCTGCTCGACGCCGCCACCGGTGTCGCGGAACCCGCGCTGGTGCCCGCCCGGTTCGACCTGGCGGCCTTCGACACGCCTCCACCGCTCCTGCGCGGCCTCGTACGGGGCCGGGCGCGCCGCGTCGCCGACACCACCGCCACCGCGACCGACGCGCTACGGCGGCGCCTGGCCGCGCTCACCGACGACGAACGCGCCGCCGAACTCCTCGCCCTCGTCCGCTCCCAGGCCGCCACCGTCCTCCGCCTTGCCGGGGCCGAGGCCGTCGACCCCGAACGGGCCTTCCGCGAGCTGGGCTTCGACTCCCTCACCGCCATCGAGCTGCGCAATCTCCTGGGCGCCGCCACCGGGCTCCGGCTGCCCGCCACCCTCGTCTTCGACTACCCGACCCCCGGCGAGCTGGCCCGCCACCTCCTGGGCGAGCTGTCCGGCGCCGTGGAGACCACGGCGGCCCGGCCCGCCATCGTCCGGGCGGACGACGAGCCGATCGCCATCGTGGCGATGGCGTGCCGCTATCCGGGCGGGGTGGACTCGCCCGAGGGGCTGTGGCGGCTGGTGGACGAGGGCGTGGACGCGATCTCGGAGTTCCCGGCCGACCGGGGCTGGGGCGTGGAGGACATCTACGACCCCGAGCCCGGCAAGCCCGGGAAGACCTATGTGCGCGACGGCGGATTCCTGCACGACGCGGCGGAGTTCGACGCCGACTTCTTCGGCATCAGCCCCCGAGAGGCCCGCGACATGGACCCGCAGCAGCGGTTGCTGCTCGAGGTGTCGTGGGAGGCGCTGGAGCGCGCCGGGATCGACCCGGGCACGTTGAAGGGCAGCCCGACCGGGGTGTTCGCCGGGGTCATGTACCACGACTACTCGGGTGGCACCGGTGGCGGCAGCCTCGTCTCCGGCCGCGTCGCCTACACCCTCGGTCTCGAAGGCCCCGCGGTGACGGTGGACACGGCGTGCTCGTCGTCGCTGGTGGCCCTGCACTGGGCGGCACAGGCACTGCGTTCCGGCGAATGCTCACTCGCCCTCGTCGGCGGCGTGACCGTCATGGGAACGCCGCAGTCGTTCATCGACTTCAGCGAACAGCGCGGTCTGGCCGCCGACGGCCGCTGCAAGTCCTTCTCCTCCTCCACCGACGGCACCGCGTGGGGCGAGGGTGTGGGCATGCTGCTGGTCGAGCGGCTGTCGGAGGCGCGGCGTCACGGCCACCCGGTGCTGGCGGTCGTACGGGGCAGCGCCCTCAACCAGGACGGCGCCAGCAACGGCATGTCGGCCCCGAACGGACCGTCACAACGACGGGTGATCCGTCAGGCGTTGGCGAACGCGGGCCTCACGGCCGCCGAGGTGGACGCTGTCGAGGCGCATGGTACGGGGACGACGCTGGGCGATCCGATCGAGGCGCAGGCGCTGCTGGCGACGTACGGGCAGGAGCGGGACGAGCCGCTGTGGCTGGGGTCGGTCAAGTCCAACATGGGCCACACCCAGGCGGCGGCCGGTGTCGCGGGCATCATCAAGATGGTGCAGGCGATGCGGCACGATGTGCTGCCGAGGACGCTGCATGTGGAGGAGCCGACGCCGCAGGTGGACTGGTCGGCGGGCAACGTCCGGCTGCTGACCGAGCCCAGGAAGTGGCCGCGCAGCGAGCACCCGCGCCGGGCGGGCGTCTCCTCCTTCGGCATCAGTGGGACGAACGCCCATGTGATCGTGGAGGAAGCCCCGACGGCCGAGGACCAGCCCGGGGAACGCCGCGAACTCCCGGTGGCGCCCATCGTGGTGTCCGCGAAGACACATGACGCGCTCCACGCC
>NZ_BBUZ01000074.1 GCF_001417735.1 Streptomyces sp. NBRC 110028 | reverse complement strand
CGCACCATCGCGGCCGCCGACGACCCCGAGGCCACCCGCGCCGAACTGATCGCCGACTACGAGGACACCCTGCTCAACCCGTACACAGCGGCCGAGCGCGGCTACGTCGACGCGGTCATCATGCCCTCCGACACCCGCCGCCACATCGTCCGGGGCCTGCGCGCGCTGCGCAACAAGCGCGAGAGCCTCCCCCCGAAGAAGCACGGCAACATCCCCCTCTGACCTCACGGGCTCCGGAAAGGGCTGCCAATGGTGTTCACGGTCGTACGGGGCAATCCGACCCCAGAGGAGCTGGCCGCCGCGCTCGCGGTGATCCAAGCCCGCGCCGCGGCGGCTTCAGCCGTCCCTGCGACGCCGCAGCGACTGGACGAGTGGACGGTCAAAACCCGCGACATCTGGTGCAACGCCACGCCGCCGCCGGGCCCGGGGGCGTGGCGCAGCTCCTACTGGCCACGCTGAGGAACCCATGGGGCCCGCGTCCGACGTCGTCGCACAAGGACCGCGAACTCCCTGGCCCCGGCGGCCGGTGGGGTCCTCCCGCCCCGTCGACCATTCGAACGGAGAGACCATGAAGACTCCGCAACAGCGGACAGCTCGTGCCCGTGCCGCGCCGGTGCCGGACACCCGTATCGTCGCACCCGGGCTCGACGGCCACGGCCGCGGCGCCAACGTCATCGCCCGGGTCCCGCGCGACACCGGCTACGAGGTCATCGACACCGACCCGCACCAGGCCCTGGAACAGTTCGCCGTCACCGTCGTCACCGTCGTCGCCGAGGACGCGGCACTCCCGGGTCTCTCCGTACCTTCAGGCGGTCGCCTGACCCTCGAAACCGTCGACCAGCTCGACGCCACCCCGAACCACACCCTGGAGCCGACATGCTGACGAAGGTGCTCATCGCCAACCGTGGTGAGATCGCTGTCCGTGTTGCCCGTGCCTGCCGGGATGCAGGTATCGCGAGCGTAGCCGTCTACGCCGATCCGGACCGGGACGCCGTGCATGTGCGCGCGGCCGACGAAGCCTACGCGCTGGGCGGTGACACACCAGCGGCCAGCTACCTCGACCAGGCCAAGGTCCTGGCCGCCGCCGCCGAGTCCGGCGCCGACGCCGTCCACCCCGGCTACGGCTTCCTCTCGGAGAACGCCGACTTCGCCCAGGCCGTCCTGGACGCCGGCCTGACCTGGATCGGCCCCCCACCCGCCGCCATCCGCGACCTGGGCGACAAGGTCGCCGCCCGCCACATCGCCCAGCGCGCCGGCGCCCCCCTGGTCGCCGGCACCCCCGACCCCGTCTCCGGCGCCGACGAAGTCCTCGCCTTCGCCGAGCAGCACGGCCTCCCGATCGCCATCAAAGCCGCCTTCGGCGGCGGCGGCCGCGGCCTGAAAGTCGCCCGCACCCTCGAAGAAGTCCCCGAACTCTACGACTCCGCCGTCCGCGAGGCCGTCGCCGCCTTCGGCCGCGGCGAATGCTTCGTCGAGCGCTACCTCGACAAGCCCCGCCACGTGGAGACCCAGTGCCTGGCCGACACCCACGGCAACGTGGTCGTCGTCTCCACCCGCGACTGCTCCCTCCAGCGCCGCCACCAAAAACTCGTCGAAGAAGCCCCTGCCCCGTTCCTGAGTGAGGAGCAGAACGCCGAGCTGTACCGGGCGTCGAAGGCCATCCTCAAGGAGGCGGGCTATGTCGGGGCGGGGACGGTGGAGTTCCTGGTCGGCGACGACGGCACGATCTCCTTCCTGGAGGTCAACACCCGTCTCCAGGTCGAGCACCCGGTCACCGAGGAGGTCACCGGCATCGACCTGGTGCGGGAGATGTTCCGCATCGCCGACGGGGAGGCCATCGGTTATGACGACCCGCCGATGCGGGGGCACTCCTTCGAGTTCCGGATCAATGGTGAGGACCCGGGCCGTAACTTCCTGCCCGCTCCGGGCACGGTGACGTCCTTCGTGCCGCCGGCCGGTCCGGGTGTGCGGCTGGACGCGGGGGTGGAGTCCGGCAGTGTGATCGGTCCGGCGTGGGACTCGCTGCTGGCCAAGCTGGTCGTCACCGGTGCCACGCGGAGCCAGGCGCTGCAGCGGGCGGCCCGCGCGCTGGCGGAGTTCCAGGTCGAGGGGATGGCCACGGCGATCCCGTTCCACCGGGCGGTGGTGGTGGACCCGGCATTCACCAGCGAGCCGTTCACCATCCACACCCGCTGGATCGAGACCGAGTTCCACAACACCATCGCCCCGTTCACCCCGACCGACACGGACGAGGCCGAGGAGCCCACCGGCCGCGAGACCGTCGTCGTCGAGGTCGGCGGCAAACGCCTGGAGGTCTCGCTGCCCGCCTCCCTGGGCGTGGCCACCGCCCCCGGGGGCGGCTCGAAGAAGCCCAAGCGCAAGGCGGTCAAGAAGTCCGGGTCCGCCGCCTCCGGCGATGCCCTGGCCTCCCCGATGCAGGGCACCATCGTCAAGGTCGCCGTGGCCGAGGGCGACACGGTGGCCGAGGGCGACCTCATCGTGGTCCTGGAAGCCATGAAGATGGAACAGCCCATCAACGCCCACCGCTCAGGCACCGTCAAGGGCCTGGGCGCCGAGGTCGGCGCGTCCATCACCTCGGGCGCGGTCCTCTGCGAGATCAAGGACTGACAGAATGATCACTGTGGCGCCACTCGGATCCCAGGTTTGACTGGCGCTTCCGCTGTCCTCGGCAGGATGAGCCGACCGCACGCCGCCGGGCGGGGTGGACGCCGGGGCCTGGTCAGGGCGTGGGCTATTGGATTTCCGCCCATCGAGTGGTCCCGCCTTGGTAGGTCGTGGTTCCGGAGCGGGCGGAGAGTGCGGCGACGATGGCGCTCCCGCGGCCGCTCTCCTCGGGCTGCCGAGGACTGCCGCCGTGGTGGCGCAGCAGCGCCGGGCCCGCGTCCGTGACCTCGATGCGGACAGCGCACGCAGTCCGGCCACCCTGCCGGGACAAGCAGAGCGACGCGGGGGGAAGGGCATGAACGACCGCGTTGGTGATCAGTTCGGAGACGACCAGAAGCGCATCGTCCGCAAGCTCCGAGGGGATGCGCCACTGTTGCATAGCGCGGGCGGCGCGTCGGCGGACGGCGGCAAGACCTTCTGGAATGAGAGGCAGAGGGAAGACCACATCTGTCCGAGCGGATGAGACTGTCTCAAGGCTGTTGCTGCGCTTCACGGGCAGGTTGTGAGTCATGGTGCTGTCCTGGGGGGTGTTCCCGGTGGGGCGGGATACGGCGACGACGTCCGTACCGACTCTTCCGTCGTTATTGATGACTAACGTTATGGATGAATCACATTCAACGTATGTCCCGATATAGGGCCAGTCAAGGCATGGGCGGAAGGGAAAAAAGTTAACATGCAGTAACGTCCCGCGCGGCGCGACGGGAGAACCAAGGCAGGTGGCGACCTACATCACGTACAGATGTCAGACATTCGGTGTTAGGGTCACCTTATGAACGATCTTGATGCGCCGCGCCGCGTCGCGAGCTTGTCGGCGCAACTGGTGGACACCCTTCGCGAGCAGATCACATCCGGCGCATGGCCTGTGGGGATGCGGATTCCGCCCGAACACGAGCTGGTCAAGCGACTCGGTGTCGGGCGTACAACGGTGCGCGAGGCGCTCGGCGCGCTGGTGCATCTGGGCCTGCTGGAGGCTCGGAAGGGTGACGGGACGTACGTCCGAACATCGAGCGAAATGCACTCGGTACTGATGAGACGCGCCAACACCTCGAGGTCGAGCGACGTGCTGGAACTGCGCGCAGTGCTGGAAGAGTACGCCTCTGGCTTGGCCGCGTTGCGGCGTACCGAAGACGATCTGGATCGCCTGCGGCACCTCCTCGACGAGGCCGAGGCGACAGCGGATTCAGCGGAGATGGCCGCCATCGCGGAGATCGACACCCGCTTCCACCAGGCCGTGGTGAGTGCCAGCGGGAACACCCTTCTCACCGAGGTGTACGACGTCCTCCGCACCGCGGTCACCGAACAGATCGGCGGCACGCTCTGGCCCAGCGCGACGGCCGCAGAGCACAGCCTTCTGCACAGGCGTCTCGTTGAGGCGATCGCCGCCCAGGACGAGGTCGGTGCACGCTACTGCGCCACCGAGATCGTGAAGCTCACCGAGACCGGAACGGAACGGCAGAAGTGACCACCTCGAGGAACTCCCGCGCCGGCCTCGCCACGGCTACGAAGGCCGACCGGATCACCACCCCGACGACGCCGGTTACTACGCCCGCCCTTTCGGCCGGCCTCTTGATCGCGATCCTTTTGGTGGCGGCCAACCTACGCGTGACCTTGACGGGTGTGGGCACACTGCTGCCGGCCATCGAGCACGACACCGGGTTGACCGCGTCAGGGGGTGGCGTACTGAGCACCCTGCCGCTGTTTGTGTTCGCCGTGACTTCGCCCTTTGTCGGGCGCGCCTCGCACCGGGTCGGCACCACCCGCCTCCTCGTAGCCGCCCTCGCGGTGCTGGCCGCGGGCACCGTGATCCGGTCCTTGCCTTCGCTTGCCTGTTTGTTCGCCGGAACCGTGATCCTCTCGGTGGCGATCGCAGTGGGCAACGTCCTGCTGCCCACGGTGATCCGCACCCACGTGCCCGGCTCGCGAGTTCATACCGTCAGCGCTCTCTACGTCACCGCTATGGGAGTGGTCGCCGCTCTGTCGTCCGGCATCTCCGTCCCGCTTGCCGAGGTCCTACCCGGAACCTGGCATTCCGCCCTGGCCTGGGGAGTAGTCGTCGCCGTCGCCGCTCTCGCCGTGTGGCTGCCTCGGCTACGCGGGTCCCGCCCGGACGGCGGCGTGCGGTCTCGTGGGACACACGCTCGAACCCCATGGCGATCCTGGCTGGCGTGGCAGGTGTCCTTCTTCATGGGCTTGCAGTCCCTTGCCTTCTACACCGCCGTCGCTTGGCTGCCCAGCATCCTCAGTCAGCAGGGCATGACCACCACAGCTGCCGGCTGGATGCTGTTCTACTACCAGCTCGTCGCACTGGTCACGAGCATGTTGCTGCCTTTGATCACTCGAGGCCGCCACGACCAGCGCTTCGCTGCGGCCGCGGGCTCAGCGATCGTCGCCGCAGGCTTCGCGCTTCTGCTCCTCTTTCCAGCGCTCACACTCGCGGCGTGCACTCTTCTCGGGTTGGGCGCCGGTGCCTGTCTCGTGCTCGCCCTGAGCTTCCAAAGCCAACGTGCCACTGGTGCCAGCGAGACCACAGCCCTGGCCGGGATGGCTCAGTCCATCGGCTATCTCGTCGCCGCGGCCGGACCCCTTCTTCTGGGCGTCCTCCACGACACCACCGGCAGCTGGACTGGTGCTCTCCTTCTCCTCACCGCATTGAGCCTGGTCATGGCCGCTGCCGGTTATGGCGCTGGACGCGACCGCCACGTTCGCACCCGACCTGACGGCGAGACAGACTAACGCGGTCCGGGAAAGCTGCAGCTCAGCAGAAACCCTCCGCCCGCGGTGGACCAGGAGGCCCGCTTCGCGCAGGAGGCCCTCGAGGCCTCCTGCGCGAATGACCTGCACGCGGTGCACGTGCCCGAGGAGTACGGCGGGGCGGGCGCGGACGTGTCCGAGCACTACACGGTGATGGCCGTCACCGACCCCACCAAGCGCTCCAAGGGCATCAGCGCATTCGTCGTCGAGGAGTCCGACGAGGGCGTCTCCTTCGGCGCCCCGGAGAAGAAGCTCGGCATCAAGGGCTCCCCGACGTACGAGGTCCACCTGGACAACGTCCGATCCCCGCGGACCGCATGATCGGTGAGGAGGGCACCGGCTTCGCCGCCGTTGGTGGTGGGGGAAGACGTGCCGGCGGCTACTTGCCGTCGTCCTCGTGCCCGAGGGCTTCCAGCGCCCGCCGCGTAACCTCGTCAACCGGGCCCAGGGAGGAGATCGTGACCGCCAGGCCCCGCGTCTTGTAGTACTCGATGATCGGCTCGGTCTGCGTGTGGTAGACCTCGAGCCGCTTGCGGACGGTCTCCTCGGAGTCGTCGTCGCGCTGGTACAGCTCACCGCCGCAGACGTCGCACACGCCCTGCTTCTTCGGCGGGCTGTACGACACGTGGAAGACGTGTGCCGACCGGCTGCGGCAGATGCGTCGGCCGGCGATGCGCTTGATGACCTCTTCCTCGGGGGCTTCGAGGTCAAGGACCGCGTCCAGCGTGATGGCCTCGGTCTTCAGCAGTTCGTCGAGCGCCTCGGCCTGCGAGACGTTGCGTGGGAAACCGTCGAGCAGGAAGCCGTTCTCGGCATCCGGCTGTTGCATGCGGTCCTTCGCCATCGCGATGGTGAGCTCGTCGGGGACGAGGGTGCCGGCGTCCATGCAGACTTTCGCGAGTTTCCCGAGCTCGGTCTGCCGGCTGATGTTGGCCCGGAACAGATCGCCCGTGGATATGTGCGGGATCGACAGTTTCTCGGCCAGGCGTGTGGCCTGAGTGCCCTTTCCAGCACCCGGCGGCCCGACGAGGACGATGCGCATCAGCGGAGGCACCCTTCGTCCTTGCGCTGCTGGAGTTCATGCTTGCGCTGCTGGAGTTCATCTGCGGCGGAGGAGCTTGCCGGCGGCTTGGAGATGATCTCGCCGATCCTGCCGCCCACGGCCAGATACCGACGACTGGCTGACGGTGCGGCTGGTCGGGGAACGGCCGGAGCCCCGGACCACTTTCGTTCGATTCCGCTCAGAGCCTTCATCACATGTCCAATCGTCTGGGTGGTGCGTCTGCTCGGCTCACCGTGGGAAGGGCGGACAGGTTGATTGCGACCGTCCGGCGGTACGTCTTTTCGGCAAGACAGGGGCGTGCCGCCGGACGGGGTATGAGAGGCGAGCCCCCTGCACGCGGGGGCTGCCGGGTTCTTCCTCAATCGATGAGGTCGAGGGCGGTGGTGACGATGCTGTCTGTGTCGATGCGGTGGTAGCGGTAGACGTCCTCGATCGCCCCGGACTGGCCGAACCGGGTCACGCCGAGGGTGCTGACGGGAACGTTCTGGATCGTGCTCAGGAAAGCCAAGGTGTGGGGATGCCCGTCCAGGACGGTGACCAGCGGGGTGGCCCGGCCTGGGGGGAAGACCTGGTCGAGGATCCAGGCCGGGTCGTCCGACAGGCCGCGACGGGCCTGGAGCGCACGGAAGAGGAGGTCCGGGCTGGTCACGCACACAACGTCGGCGCCATACCCGAGGGCGGCGAGCCGGTCGGCGGCGGCCAGTGCCTCCGGGACCAAAGCGCCCATCGCGGCGAGTGTCACCACGGGCTTCTCGTGCTGCCGCAGCCGGTAGGCCCCGGCGGTCACCTGTCGGCGACGGCGTTCGCGAGCGGCCGGGTCGCTGGGCACGGCGGCTGTCGACTGGTCGATGGGTCGGGTCGACAGCCGCAGATACGCCGAACTGCCCCCTGGACTGGCCAAGTTGCCGAGTGCGGCGAGCAGGCACCATTCGGTGTCGATGGCGAACGCCGGCTCATAGGTGACGCAGCCGGGCTGTTCAATGCCCAGCGAGGGGGTGGTGATCGACTGATGCGCACCGCCTTCCGGGGCGAGGGTGACACCGGAAGGGGTGCCGACCAGGATCGACTGGCCACCGGCATAGATGCCGAACGACCAAGGCTCCAGTGCCCGGTTGACGAAGGGATCGTAGACGACGCCGATCGGCAGCAGCGGCTGGCCCCACCGGCTCCAGGTGGCGCCCAGCTCGCCGAGGAGACCGACCAGGTTGGTCTCCGCGATGCCCAGCTCCACGTGCTGACCGGCCGGCTGCTCGCGCCAGTGCAGGATGGTCTCGGCGTCGTCGGCGAACCAGTCGGTGCGCTCGGTGGGCGACCACACGCCCACCTTGTTGAGCCAGCCGCCCAGGTTGGTGGAGGAGCTGACGTCCGGGCTGACGGTGACGATCCGGGCGGCCGCCTCCGGCGCCCGCCGGGTGAGATCCAGCAGGACGCGGCCGAGAGCCTGCTGAGTGTTCCCGATGCCGGAAGGGGCCGGGCGCGCTAGGTCGGCGGGGACCGCAGGGGGCTCTTGGGGCGCCTGTTCGGGGCGGCGCAGCCGCTGGGCGGCCGCCGCGCACAGGGCCGCTTCCGCCGAACCCTCACCGAAACGCGTCCACGGGTGGTCGAGATCGGTTCCCAGGCGGTCGGCCAGTGCACTCATCTGGTCGGCCGTCAGGAGCGAGGAGTGGTTTTGCGGGTGGCCCTCGGTGGGGAGCCCGTAGCCCTTGACCGTGTAGGCGAAGATCACGGTCGGGCGGGTGTCGTCGACACCGGCGAACGCGTCCGACAGCGCGCCGATGTCGTGGCCGCCCAGGTTGCGCAGCGCCGCCAGGAGCGAGGCGTCGTCCAGGGGGGCGATGAGGCCGGCGATCGGCCCGGCGGTCGAGCCGGTGCCGGGCAAGCGCTCGCGCAGCTCGTCGGCGGAGCAGCGCAGCAGGCGCTGGTATTCGGGGTTGCCCATGGCATCGATACGAGCGCGCAGGGCCTCTCCGCCGGGCCGGGTGAACAACTCCTGCAGGAGACGCCCGTACTTGAGGGAGATCACCTGCCAGCCGGCCGCGGCGAACATGCCCTGCAGCTTGTCCGCGGCGATGCCGGGGATGACTCGGTCGAGAGACTGCCGGTTGAGGTCGACGACCCACACCACTTCGCCCAGACCCGGCACCGTCGGATCCTGGATGGCTTCCCAGATCGCGCCTTCGTCCAGCTCGGCGTCGCCGAGCAGGGAGTACTGGCGCCCCCTCCCGGCACCACCGAAGCGCCCCTCCACGTAGCGCCGGGCGAGAGCGCCCCACAGGGGAGCGGTGGCGCCGATACCGACCGAACCGGTGGAGTAGTCGACCGTGTCGGGGTCCTTGGAACGACTGGGGTAGCTCTGCAGACCGCCGAAGGCACGCAGCGTGGTCAGATAGGACTCGTCCAGCTCGTCCAGCAAGTAGTTGATCGCATGCAACACCGGCGAGGCGTGAGGCTTGACCGACACCCGGTCCTCGGCAGTCAGCGCATGAAACCACAGCGCCGTCATGATCGAGGTCATCGAGGCACTGGATGCCTGGTGACCGCCCACCTTCAGCCCCGAAGGGTTCGGCCGCACCCGGTTGGCGTGGTCGATGATCGCGGTGGACAGCCACAGCACCCGCTGTTCGACCGACTCCAGCGCGGCAAGCTCCTCCGCCTGGGCAGGACCGCCGTTGCCGCCGGCCGACCTCAGTTCCGCGTTCATCACAGACCACCTCCGCTTTCGGCACCATGCCTGAGGAATTTCGCGTTATGCTCCGCCAGAAGACGGGTATCTCTGCGGCTACACAAGATGTTTCTTATAGATCGAGCGTTCTGCCCGGATTCGGACCACCTGGTCGGCCGGCCCGGGGCGCTGGGCCGGTTCGCACCGGCCTCAAGACGCGACCCCCTCACACGCCTTGGCCGACGGCAGAGAGGCGACTGCTCGCAGGACATCTGTCAGCCATGCGACCTGCCCGTCGAACTGTGACAGCTTCCAGGGCCGTACCCACCGGTATGCCTTGTGCTCCCAGTTGAGAGTGAGCCGGCGTTGACTGGTGCAGGCCAAAAAAGTGTGCACGGTCCAGTCCGGCCCGCCACGAGGGTCGGCCAGACGCAGCGTGGGGCCCGCAGTCAGCTGCTCCAGAGCGCGGGCGGGGAGCAGAGTCTCCTCCCAGATCTCCTGAATGGCTTGCCGTACCGGGTCGCTGTCAGCGTCCAGGTATCCGGTGATGCAGTGCCACAAGCCCGCATCATGCTGGACAGATCCACTGCGCTTGAACAACCCGATGCGCCCCCGCCACATGAGAATGACAGCGACTACCTGCCGCGGGCCCTGAGACCCGGGGCGACCGGGCTCCTTCGGGGCCTGGGCCCCTGGTGAAGCCCGGGAGACCACCCCGCGACCACCGCCTTCGGTACGGACACCCGGGGAGGACCCGACGCGCTTCTTCATCTGGTGCCTCCTTCATGCGACGGCCTGGCCAAGGAAAAGTCCCCGTGCGGGCAGGAGCTCTTGGTGTTCCCGAACACCCGCCGGACGCCCTGCCGCGTGGAAGCACGCGGCAGGGCACTCCCTGCCGACGACCTCGCGTGCCACCGGTCCGTTCGGCGTCGTTCACCGGATGCGGCTCTCGCTCCCGGCCCATGCCTTGTCCCGCAACACGAACTTCTGGATCTTCCCGGTGGAGGTCTTCGGCAACTCGGTGAACGTGACCGTCTTCGGCGCTTTGAACCGGGCCAGCCTGCCCCGCACATGCTCGATGATCTCCGCCTCGGTGGCCGTAGCGCCTTCCCGCAGGCTCACATAGGCGGCGGGGACCTCACCCCAGCGCTCGTCCGGCACCGCGATCACCGCCGCCTCCAGTACCGCCGGATGATCCATGATCGCCTGCT
This sequence comes from Streptomyces sp. NBRC 110028, assembly GCF_001417735.1. GTDB lineage: Bacteria > Actinomycetota > Actinomycetes > Streptomycetales > Streptomycetaceae > Streptomyces. Next base: position 1,336 of record NZ_BBUZ01000074.1, on the reverse strand, counting down.
CCACCTCGACCGACGCGATGTTCTCCCCACCCGAGATGATCACGTCCTTCGAGCGGTCACGCAGCTCCACGTACCCGTCGGGGTGCAGGATGCCGATGTCCCCGGTCCGGAACCATCCGTCCGGCACCGCTGCCTGGGTGGCCTCCGGATCGTCGAGGTAGCCGAGCATGAGGTTGTTGCCGCGCAACGCGATCTGCCCCGTGGTGACACCGTCCGCGGGGACGTCCGTGCCGTCGTCCGCGATCACCCGCGGCACGCACGAGATCATGTTCCCGACGCCCTGGCGCGCCTTGAGCCGCGCTTGTGCCGCGGCGTCGCGGTCGTCCCACTCCGGGCGCCAGTCGCACAGCATCGCTGGGCCGTAAGTCTCGGTCAGCCCGTACAGGTGCGTGACCTCGAACCCCAGCTCCGCCGTCCGTCGCAGGATCGCCGGCGACGGCGGCGCCCCACCGGTGGCGATCCGCACCGTGCGGTCCAGTGGCGCGGCCTCCTGGGCGTAGGCGATCATCGACAGCACCGTCGGCGCCCCGTTGAGGTGCGTGACGCCCTCCTCCCGGAGCAGTCGCCAGATCTCCGCCGGATCCGCCTTCGGCAGACAGACGTGCGTCCCAGCCGCCGCGGTCACCGCCCACGGGAACGTCCATCCGTTGCAGTGGAACATCGGCAGCGTCCACAGGTGCACGCTCGACGGCGTCAGTCCGGTGTGCCCCACCATCGCCACGGCCTGGAGGAACGCGCCCCGGTGGTGGTACATCACGCCCTTCGGGCGGCCCGTGGTCCCCGAGGTGTAATTGATCGACAGCAGCGCCCGTTCGTCGGCCGGGGTCAGATGCAGCGGCTCCGCCGCGGCCAGCAGATCCTCGTATTCCCGCCCCGCCCTGATCCGGTGCGGTGGGGCGTCCAGCCGGGCGAGGGCCTCGTCCACCAACGCGTCGAACGACGGGTCCTGGATCAGCACGGACGCCTTGGAATGCTCCAGGATGTAGGCGACCTCGCCCACCGACAGCCGGGTGTTCACCGCGACCAGCGGCACCCCCGCCCACGGCACCCCGTAGTGCGCCTCCAGCGACACATGCGTGTTCGGCGCCAGCACCGCCACCGGACGCCCTCCGGCCAACGAGGCCAGCCCGCCCGCCAACCGCTGACACCGATCACGCAGCTCCGCGTAGGTCCACCGGGACCGCCCATCCACCACCGCGACCCGATCTCCGTGCGCCGCCGCCGCACGATCCAGATACGACGTCGGGGTCAACGGCTCGAAGGACAAGGACCCCGGGTCGCGGGTCATCGCACCGCTCCGTGTGGCGGGACGCCGATCGTGATCTGGAGGACGCCG
>NZ_BBUZ01000073.1 GCF_001417735.1 Streptomyces sp. NBRC 110028 | reverse complement strand
TCGGTGGACCAGGAGTGCTCGGGCAGGTAGAGCCGGCGGTCGATCAGCGCCCGTCCCCGCTCGGTGGCCCATGCGAGGAACACGCCGACCTGGCTGTTCTCGATGCGTCCTGCGGTGCCGGTGTACTGCCGCTGCACCCCCGCCGAGGCCCGGCCTTTCTTCACAAAGCCGGTCTCATCCACGACCAGAACACCGCCGTGGGTGCCAAGGTGGTCGACGGTGTAAGCGCGCAGGTCGTCACGGACGGCATCGGCGTCCCAGCGGGCGTAGCGCAGCAGGCGCTGCATCGGCCCGGGCCGGGCGTGACCGGCCTGTTCGGCCAGCTGCCAGCAGTTCTTGCGCTCGACATTCGACAGCAGCCCGAGCAGATAGGCGCGGGCGGTGGCTCGCGGCTCAACTCGGCCGAATCGTCCCGCAATCCGGGCCATGGCCTGGTCGAACATCGCCCGCCACCGGGCAGGGTCTACGCTATGGCCTGCGGCCACCGCACGATCTTCAGGAGTCCACACAACCCCCGATGATCACGCGGTGGCCGTACCCGTTCCCAGCCGGGTCCACCGCAAGATCGCGAAACCAGACTGGAGTACTAGGCGTGGACCTGAATGTCCGGATCGGTGTTGTGCTTGGCTGACGGCGACCCATGGATCCACCGGACGTCCAGCACACGGGGCTGGGGAGTCGCTCCTGCGAAGTCGGCCGGGAAGGTTCGGGCACCCATGACGTCTCCTTGGGTGCGTCGTCCTGGCGGCCCGGGTACGGCGCACATCTCGTCCGGGGCAGGCACCACGCGCCTCCGCCGCGACGTTACCACCGCGCCCAGGGGCTGGTCCTCGCCGCGCATCCCGGTCCGGACCGGGATGCGGCCGAGCTGTGCAAGGATGACGTCCAGAGCTCGATCGGCTCCTGGACGAGTGCGCCGTACCCAGCACACGACAAGACGGCGCGGGAAGTTTCGTCATGTCATGGATCGTGTTGCTGCTGTCAGGGGCCCTTGAGGCGGTATGGGCGACAGCGCTGAGCAAATCGGAAGGCTTCACCCAGCCGCTCCAGACAGGCGTGTTCGCCGTCGGTCTCGTACTGAGCATGGCAGGACTGTCCTACTCCTTGAGGACATTGCCGGTGGGAACCAGCTATGCGATCTGGGTCGGTATCGGTGCCGTCCTCACGACCGCGTACGCGATGGTCTTCGACGGTGAGCCCGCCGGCGCGCTGAGAGTCCTGCTGCTCGCGGGCATCATCGGCTGTGTCGCAGGCCTGAAGCTGACGCACTGATCCTGGCCAACCGGTTGACGCATGGGGCGGACGGATGTCCCAGCGGTGGGGCGATCACCACCATGGCCGAGCCCCTCACCGACCAATACGCGCCACGCGCGCAAGGCGTGAGGGGCGCCGACCGTCTCAGCACCGCCTGCTTCCCACACGACCGGACAACCTCCACGCCCCAGCGGCAGCTCCGGTGTGCCATGTGCGGGCAGGCGCCGACGATCCCCCATCTTGTCGGCCTCCTCGCCGGCTTGCGGAGGCCAGCCGGGTTCGTCTGCGGTGTGGGACGAACGGGCCGGTGTTGATGTAGGTGCGCCATCGCCGAGCGCGCTGGCTCCCCTGTACGGCTCCGGCACAGCCCGGAACCGCGCGCAGATGGGCGTCCGCCTCGTTGCCCGGAGCTGGACAGACGGTGGCCACGGCGAGTCGGCGGGCGGCGCTCGATGCGGACCGCGTCGAGGACGCCTCGATGTCTCCGCCGCCGGGGAGTCGCTCTGTCAGGCGCCGGGTGTGGCAATGAACATCCGGGAGCCGGGTGGAGCGATCTGCCGGAAGTCGCTGCCGGTGGCACGGCCTTGCGGGGATCGCAGCGCGGACTGTATGGACGCGGGGTCGGAGAAGTGGAGTTCGGTGATGCGATGGAGCGTGTGTTCCCCGCCGTCGGCGGCGTCGGTGACACGCGCCGAGTTCCATCGCTCGAGGCCGGACAGCGCCTCTACCAGCGGGATGTGGACGTTGCCGTAGTGGGCCTCGAAGGCGTTGATGTCGTCGGGTTCGTGTACAGGATCACGAGTTTCACCGTCATGCGTTCTGCTCCCCCGTGGGGACGGCCTTGGGCAGGTCGGCGAGCGCGTCGCGTCCGAGGACGGCGGATGCGGCGACGGCTCCGCCCACGACCGCGCCGCTGACGCCGGCCGCGGCGACGTCCTGGCCGGAGAGGAACAGCCCGGGTACGGAGGTGCGGGCACCGAGGCCCCGCTGGGCGAAGCGTTCGGGGGTGTGGGCCAGCGACATGAAGTCGCCGTGCGTGCGGCCGAGGAAGTGGTTGAAGCTGAGCGGCGTGGCCAGCTCCATATGTTCGATCGCGTCTTCCGCCTTGGGATAGAACCTCAGGACTTGGTCGAGGAGTTCCTGGCTGAGCCGTTGCTTGAGCTCTTCGTACTTCGGTCCGCGCCGCATCCATTCCGTGCCGGTGAACGGCTCGAAGAGGGACCAGGTCGTCACCCCGGCGATGTCGATCGTGCTCCGGCCGGGGTAGCGGTCCTGCCACTGCGGGTCCTTGGCGGAGGCGGCGGTCAGGAAGTAGGCCGGCATCGGGCGGTGGTGAGGGTCGGCTTCGTAGGCTGCGAACTGGGCGTCGACGTCGACTCCCTGGTGGGCCCAGATGTTGCTTGCCTGCAGTCCGAGTTCGTCGGCCGTCCCCCTGAGTCCAATGTTGAGGACGGCCCACGTGAGCGAGGGTCCGATCTTCTCGCAGGCGTCCACGAGGCCCTCATCGCGCGCGGTGCCCTCGGGGAGCAGGCGGGTGAGGGTGTTGAGGGCGCCGGCATTGCTGATCACCACTGGCGCGCGGAAGATGCGGCCGTCGGCCATCGTCACCCCGCAGGCACGCTCATGCTCGTCGAGCAGGACGGTATCGACTTCTGCGGCGATGAGGACTTCTCCTCCCGCCGCGCGGATCACGTCGCTGACCGTCTCGGCGATCCGTCCGGACCCGCCGATGGGGAAGTTGGCGCCGTCGATGTAGTGGCGGATGAGCATGGCGTGCATGGCGAACGAGGCACGGCCGGGTGTCAGTGAGTAGTCACCGAAGTGGCCGCACAGCACAGTCCTGAGTTCCGCGTTGGCGGTGAGATCCGTCAGGACCTCCGTGACCGTGCGGTCGGAGAAGGCGCGAAACGGTGCGCACAGCGCCTCATAGTGCTCCTCGGCATCGGGCCCGGGCAGGCTGTGCTGGGCGAAGAAGGGCTTGGCCGCCCGGTTGGCCGCGAAAACGAGTTCCACGTAGCGGCTGATCGCCTCGGCCTCGTCGGGGAAGTATTCGATCATGCGCTGCTTGAACCGGTCGGCACCCGCGGGGTACTCGTACTCGCGGTCGCCGATGATGATCCGGTTGTACACCTCCGGCATGGGCGCCCACTCCAGCCGACCGCCGGTGATGTGGTCGAAGATCCTGCGCAGGCCGCTGTTGGGACGGTGCACCTCGCCCATGTAGTGCAGTCCGGCGTCCCACTCGTAGCCGGCGCGGCGGAAGCTCTGGGTTGCTCCGCCGGCCGTGGTGTGCCGCTCCAGGACCAGGACCTGCCGACCGGCCCTAGCGAGGAAGGCGGCGGCCGTCAGCCCGCCGACCCCGGACCCGATGACGATCGCGTCCCAGGAGTCCCCCACCGTACTGCGTCGATAACTGCGTCCCGCATTCATGCTGCCTCGCTCCCACCTGACTTCGGATTACCGAAGTCAGAGTAGAGGGGCCGGTAAGCTGACAACAAGGCGCTTACTGCGGAGGCGATGTGAACCACGGACCGGACCCCGCCCTTGCTCAGGGGCAGGATGAGGGGGTGTGGGATCGAGGCGCGTGGAATCTGGATCCGGACTCGGTCGCTCTCACCCTGCGGGTGATGAGCCCGCGCACGGTCGGCATGATCATGCGTGAGGCTTTCTACGGCACCCGCCGGTTCGAGGACTTCCTGCGTCACGTCGACGTCAGCAGCGGCGTGCTGGCGGCACGCCTGCGCGAGCTGGTGGACGAAGGGATGCTGGAGAAGCGCCCTTACCGCGAGCCGGGCGCGCGCGTGAGGGAGGAATACCGTCTCACCGACAAGGGGCGCAGCATGCTCCCCGTGCTCGTTGCCCTGATCGACTGGGCCGACCGCTGGCTCGTCGGGCAGCAGGGGCCGACGGTCCAGCTGCTGCACCGCGGCTGTGGAGCCGCGGTCACGGCATCCGTCACATGTGCCCAGGGGCATTCGATCTCCGCACCGCGGGACATCATCGCAGCCCCGGGGCCAGGGGCCCGGCCCGCAGTGCCGGGCGAAGGGTGACCTGATCTCGGTCGACGCAGCCCCGCAGAGGTCGTTCTCACCAACGCTGCCCAGCCGCGGCGTCCCACGGGGTGGCGCCACTCCGATGGCCACCTACCCCGGAGTCCTGAGCCGGGCGATGCCGGGCGGTGCGGGGTGGTCAGCTGGGGCATCCGGTGAGTGTCCATACACCAGCGCAGGGGTGGATCATCGGTGCCGTCCATACCGGCCTCGTCCGCGCGTACGGCCTGCGGGGTGGGTCATGAGTGGCTACTGGCCAGTTCCGGCTCGGACGCGACGTGGTCTCGCCGGGGAAGCAGGAGCGGGGTGGTCAGGATGAGCAGTCCCGCGACCATGAGAGCGGTGCGTGGGGTGGTGATGTCGGCGAGGAATCCGGCGAGCGCGGTGAGGATGGCGACGGAGGCCTGCTGGCCGATCGACCAAGCCGACAGGGTGCGGGCGACGAGATGCTTGGGGGTGTGCTCGAGCCGGTAGGTGGCGAGTACCGGGGTGTACAGGCTCATGTTGATGATGATCGCCAGCTCGACGGCTATCACGGTGACGAGGCCGATGACGCCGGGGTGGACGAAGGCCAGGCCGATCAGCCAGATGGCGCGCAGGGTGCCGACGGTCCGGAAGACCCCGTACTGGCCGTGGCGTGCCACGACACGGCGGGCCAGCCGGGAGCCGATGAGTCCGCCGACGCAGGGGGCGGCGAAGGCGAGGCCGTACTGCCAGGGTGGGAACCCGAGCTGGCGGAGCAGGAGCACGGCCAGCAGCGGCTCGGTGGCCATGATCAGACCGGCGACGAGCATGTTGTTCAGGTAGAGCGCCCGCAAGCCGGGGTGGCCCATGATGTGTCGCCAGCCGTCAAACAACGCGCCTGCCCGGACCGGACTTTGGGTGGTCGTTCGCGGTGCGTCTTCTCGGCCCCGCATCGCGGTGATGCCCAACGCGGAGAACAGGTAGCTGAGCGCGTCGGCCACCACGGTGGCGACCGGACCGAACAGGCCGATCGCCGCTCCGCCCAGCGGTGGTCCGACCGCGATGGAGCTCCAGTTCGTGGACTCGAATCGCGCGTTGGCCACGAGGAGGTCATCCGGCCGGACGAGAGCCTTGAGGTAGGCACCGCTGGCCGCGTTGAAGGCGATCTTGGCGGCTGCGACCACGGCCGAGGTCACGAGCAGCTGGACGAAACCGAGCCATCCGAAGGCGTAGGCGACCGGGATCGTCGCCATGGCCGCGAACCGGGTCAGGTCCATCGCGATCATGACCGGGCGCTTGCGCCGGAATTCCACCCACGGCGCGAGTGGCACCGCGATCAGTGCGCCCACCGCAGGACCCACCGCGGACAGCGCGGACACCTCAGCGGGGCCGGCATGCAACGCCAGCACGGCGATCAGAGGAAGTGCCCCGAAGCCCAGCCCGGACCCATAGGCGCTTACCGCGTACGCCGCCCACAGCCAGCCGAACTGCCGGCCCAACCGTCTCCTGCCCACCATGCTCAGCGCGCCCCCTTGATGCCCACCCACACAAACCGATGTTGACCACTGAGAGCTAAGCGAGCCGCCCAGTGGCAGGTCAAACAACTGCCCCGCCGACCGGCCACAACCATCCGTTGTTCACTAAGGTGAATCGGCGTGGACCTCGAAGCAGTACGTACCTTCGTCGCCGTCGCGGAAGCGGGCCAGTTCCAGAAAGCCGCCGCTGATCGGTCGATCACACAGCAGGCTGTCTCCAAGCGCATCGCCGCGCTGGAGCGCCATCTCGGCGCGCGGCTGTTCACCCGCACGCCGCGGGGCGCCGAGCTCACCATCGACGGGCAGGCGTTCCTGCCCCACGCGCGCGAGCTACTGCGCGTCGCCGAGCGTGCGGTCACGTCCGTGCACACCGGCCGCCGCCCACTGCGCGTCGACATCATCGCCTCGCGCGGCGCGCCGTCGGGCATGATGCGCGGCTTCCATCGCGCGTACCCCGAGATCGAACTCGACGTGGTGTGGCTGTTCGACGTCGAGACGGCCGTCGCCGCCATCCGGTCCGGTGAGATCGATGCGTCCTTCCGCGCCGTTGCCGCGCCCGGCCGGTCCCTTCCCGAGGACATCGAGTCCGTCCGGGTGCTCGACGAGCCGCTCCGGCTCGTCACCGGCCCCGCCCACGCGCTGGCGAACGCCCGGTCGGTGCCCCTCGCCCAGCTCACCGGGCACCGGATCTGGATGCCCGGCATCGTCCCCGGAACCGAGTGGGCCGCCTACTACGACGACCTCGTCGCCGAGTTCGACCTCACCATCGAGGCGACCGGCCCCAACTTCGGCTCCGACGCGCTCCTCGACACCGTCGCCGACACCCCGGCCCTGGCCACCTTCATGAGCGAGCAGACCCGCCTCGTCTGGCCCGCCGGCCACGGTCTGCGCCGTATCCCGGTCACCGACCCCACCCCCGTCTACCCGCACTCGCTCCTGTGGCATCGCGACAACCCCCACCCGGCCCTGGCCACTCTGCGCGCCCACCTCACCGCCACGGCGGCCGGCCACGACGCCGCCGGGACCTGGGTGCCGGGCTGGGTGATTCCGCGCTGAACGCCTCCGCGCCTTCGGTCATCGTCGTGCAGGGCCTGCGGCTGTCCCGGACAACGCCCGGACAGCCGAAAGCCACAACGCTTACAACAGCGCCCACGACCTCTGGTCCTACGTCAAGTACGCATGGCCGGCACTGTTCGGGTACCAGTTCCGCAGCCGGTGCCCGTCGCTGCCGGGGGCGTAGAAGGCGTTGACGCTGAACCACGCCGCAGGTGACTTCCACAGCATCAGCGCCGTCTCCTGCCACACCGCAGAAGCCGGCTCCCACTCCCCCCGTCGCCATCGCCTCGAACACCGCGTGAGCGTTCACAGCCAGCCGTCGCGGCGGAAAATCCGGTGCAGCAGGCCGGCCACGGTGGCCATCACGGTGAGGGTGAGGGGATAGCCGGACCTCCATTCCAGTTCCGGCATGTGGGCGAAGTTCATGCCGTAGATACCGTCGATGAGGGTCGGGCCGCCAAGGATCGCGGCCCAGGCGGAGATGCGGCGCATGTCGTCGTTCTGCCAGGTCCCGACCCGTGCGAGGTGGGCGTCGAGGGCGGAGTTGAGCAGCTCGTCCGGCGAGCGCACCTCGGTACCGGTGCGGTGCAGGTGGTCGGCTCGTCCAAGTGCACCTGGCAGAAGTCCTGCTCGCCGGATTCGTTCGGACGGTCCAGCACTTCGGCCCGGCAGTTTGCGGCCCCGCGGTCCACCTGCTTCAGCTCGTCCGCCGACTCACGGTAGATGTCACACCTCATCCTTCCCGGTTGCACCACCGCGCCCCGTGCTTTCCTCTCCCCCAGACCGAGCAGCCTCGGGCGTAACGTCTGCACACATTGGTCACCGTGCCTTCACCTCATCGGGCTTTCCGTCTGCCCAGGCGGGTTACCCGAAGAGGAGGAGCGGTCTTCCAGAGGAGTCGTCGTGGTCTTCATCGCCGTCCTGCTTCCGCCCGGACTGATGTGCCTGGCACTGGCCATGGGTCGCTATGAGGAATGGTTGCTCAAGCAACCGGCCCCCGTACGGCCGACGGGCCATGTCCAGAGGCGTCATCTGTCCCTCGTTCCTCGCTCCGGTCCCACCGACCGGGCGGTCGAGAACGAGGCGGACAACGGGCCGGGGCGGCGGAGCGCTGACGCGGCCTGATCGGGCGGGCGCCACTCCGAGCCCGCCGCGGTCAGGTTTTGTCCATGCGGCGCAGGTCCTGGTCATCCCACTTCCGGGTGTCGCGGGGCTCGACGTAGGGCTCGGCGTACGGCGGGTGGCCGCCGGCGATCGCGCGCTGACGCGCTGTCTCCGCGTCAAACTCCAAGCCCAGCAAAATCGCCAGGTTGCTGATCCACAACCAGACCAGGAACACGATGACACCCGCCATCGTGCCGTAGGTCTTGTTGTAGGACGCGAAGTTGGCGACGTAGAACGTGAACCCGCCGGAGACGACCATCCAGATCACCAGAGCCAGAAGACTGCCGGGCGTAATCCACTTGAGCTTCTTCACCTTGGCGTTCGGAGCGGCCCAGTAGAGGATCGCGATCATGATCGTGACCAGGATGACCAGGACGGGCCACTTGGCGATGGACCACACCGACAGTGCGGTGTCCCCGATCCCCAGGGCTGCCCCGGCCTGGCGGGCCAGGCCACCGGTGAAGACCACGATCAGCGCGCTGGCCACGGCCAGCAACATGAGCACGACGGTCACCCCGACGCGCACGGGGAGGATCTTCCATACCGGGCGCCCCTCGGGCATGTCGTAGACGGCGTTGGACGCGCGGATGAACGCCGCCACGTACCCGGACGCCGACCAGACCGCCAGCACCAGGCCGATGATGGCCATGACGGAGCCGGTGCCGGCGTTGCCCTGCAGCTGCTCCACCGTCCGGGTGATGATGTCGCGCGCCGAGCCGGGGGCGAGTTTTCTGAGGTTGTTCAGCACCTCGTCCGTAGCGGACTTGCCGGCGATGCCCAGCAGGGAGACCAGCACCAAAAGCGCCGGGAAGAGCGACAGCACCCCGTAGTGGGTCAGCGCGGCGGCCCGGTCGGTGAGCTCGTCGTCCTTGAATTCCCTCAGGCTGCCCTTGAACACCGCGAGCCAGGACCGCTTCGGCAGATCGGCCGGAGTGTCCGGCGCGCGCCGCTCCACCTGCTCGTCGGGGCCGTAGGAGTGCCCCGGGTGTGCCGGTCGCCCGTGGGCGGCGGACCCCGGATCTGCCTCCGCGGCCTGGTCCGAACGCAGCTGGTGACTTTCGTGTCCCGGTTCCGGTAGCCCAACCATGGGTGCGAAGTACCCCCTTGGCGGCGGGCCACGCGCCGTGGCGGCTGGTGCGTGCGGCTCTTGTCGCGATGTGCTCTGAACTCGTTCGCCGTGGGTACCCGTGAACCCGCCCTGAAGTGGAAGGGCACCGTCAACGCAGCGTCGCCGCAGGAAAGGATGGAACGGAACGTGAAGGCATCGAAGGTGGCCTACAAGCCGGTCGGGCTGGCGCTGGGATTCGTGAGCGGCATGATCGCCAGCAGGCTGTTCAGGCAGGCGTGGAAAGTGCTCGGCAACGACCAGGACGCGCCCGACGCCACCGACGAAGACCGGACCTGGGGCGAGGTACTGCTCGCCGCGACCCTCCAGGGCGCCGTCTTCTCCGCGGTCAAGGCGGCCGTCGACCGGGCCGGTGCCACCGCCACCCGCAGGCTGACCGGCACCTGGCCGGACTGACCCCCTCAGCTCTGTGGCGGCGAGCCTTTTCCGGAGGCGAGGCTCCCGCCACCAGATCCGCGAGCGGCCTCCCGTGAGGAGACGGGAGGCCGCTCGCGTACTTCACTTCCCGTGGTGCGTGTCACCGCATCCGGCCACTGCTGCTGTCCAGGGCTTTACGCGTGGACGTGTCCACGCCGGTGCCCGCGTCCGCGACCGGTGATCAGCCGGTACAGCGCGAGGAGAATGACGGACCCGACGATGGCCGCGATCCACGTGGACAGATCGAAGAAGCCGTCGATCGATTCGACTCCGAAGATCACCTTGCCGAGGAAGCCTCCGAGCAGGCCTCCGGCGATACCGATGAGCATGGTGATGATGATTCCGCCCGGATCCTTGCCGGGCATGAGCGCCTTGGCGATGGCCCCGGCGAGCAGACCGATAACTATCCACGCGATGATGCCCATGGTGAAGTATCTCCTTACTTCCGGTTCCTTCCGGCTCGCGAGACGTGTTTCCAACGGACACGCGGCCAAACCGCCCTCAGGCGCCTCGGCATGCCGTCCACGCCCGCCCGTGCGGGGACGTACGCGAACGCCGCCGGACCGGCCGTCCACGCGCCCATCGACCACAGTGTGCAGGGCGTCGGTTCCAGGTCACGCGTCGGTGGTGGCCCGCGCGACAGCGTCCGCGAGGACGGTCGCGATCTCGTCGGGATGGGACAGCGGTGAGTGCCCTGAGGGAACGCGCAGGCTGTGGGCGCCACGCACGGCCCACTGCTCCTGGACGGCGGGATGCCGGGCTGGATCCTCGGTGACCACGACGTACGTCAGGGGAACGTTGCCCGGCCGGGCACCCAGCTTCTCGGTGAAGGCGCGCAGACCGTGCCAGTTGAGGCGTTTGACGGCCTCGGCCGCCAGAACCGGGTCGACCCCGCTGAAGCTGGACTCTTCCGCGTCTCCCGCCTTCACGGCGAGCCCGTCGGGAGAGTGGATCCAGGTGGGCGGTAAGTCGCCACCCATCCATCCCCTCATCGAGGTGCCGGGGTCCAGGGCGAAGGCGGCGATGTAAACGAGTTCGGTGACCTGGTCCGCTTCGGCGGCGGCCCAGGTGGCGGGGACACCGCCGAGCGATCCGCGGAAGGCTCCGGGTGTCGTGCCGGTGTGGCGGGTGAAGAACTTGCCGAAGTTCATGGCCGCCACCGGCTCGTCGGTGTGCGCGAGCAGCCGCTGGGCCCCAGGGCGACGCGGCCGTCGATGACGTGCTTGACAGGCTGCCCGGTCGCGGCCGTACACGCACGGGTCAGGGTCTTCACCGCGTAGCCGAGACGTTCGGCGTAATCGGCGGCACGGCGGGTGGTGGCGTAGAAGCGCTCCAGCTCGGCACGGAACCGCGCGTAGACCTCACCAGCGTCCTCTCGCCGAGATCGTCGGCGAGGGCGTCGGCGTCCGAGGGCTCCAGGGAGACCCTGCCCACGAGACGACACGCCCGGGGCGGCCGGACTCCCCGCGCACCGAGGTGACGCGGACCCTGCTCTCCCCCTCCACGAGCCCGGTCACCTCGGCCAGGCCCGCTTCCGACGACGACGGTGTGCACGGCGAGCACGCTCCGTACCGCGGACGCACCTCCACGCGCGTGAAAACACCCCCATCCGACTCGGTATGGTCCCGGAACCGAAGACTGGACCGAGCATCCCGGATCACGGCGGTGAGGCTCATGGCGCTCCCGGGATGCGACCGCTCTACGACGAACCGTCCGCTGCGCCGACGTGGGCCTCCCGCTTGGCCTCCGAGCGGTCCACGACGGCGGCGGCCAGCGCGTTCCCGACGACGTTCACCGCGGTACGCGCCATGTCGACGATGAAGTCGACGCCGACCAGGAGTGCGACCCCCTCGGGAGGGATGCCCACCGTCTTGCCCGCGGCGAGGAGCACCACGATGGAGGCCGAGGTGACGCCCGCCATCCCCTTGGACAGGACCACCAGGACACCGACCATGAGCAGCAGGGACGGTATCGAGGTGTCCGCCCCGTAGGCATGGGCGAGGTACACCAGGGCGGTGGCCTGGTAGAGGACGGAGCCGTCGGAGTTGAAGGAGTAGCCGAGGGGCACGACGAACGAGGACGTCGAGCGGCTGATGCCGAAGGCTTCGAGCTTGCCCATCAGCGGGGCCAGCACCGCTTCGGAGCTGCGCGTGACGAAGGCGAGCCCGACGAGTCCGCCGATCTGCTTGAGCAGGTCCACGTACCGGATGCGGTAGATCAGCGCGATGGCCGGGAAGACCACGCCGAGGACGATGGCCAGGCCCGCGTAGACCACGGCGATGAAGCCGACCAGGCTCTTGAGGTTGCCGAATCCGTAGTGCGCCACGTCGTAGCTGATGAAGCCGAGGACGCCCAGGGGAGCGACGCGGATGACGTAGCCGACGACCTTGAACATGGCCGAGGAGACGGACTCCAGGACCGATGCGAAGGGTGCGGACTTCTCGCCGACGGCGGCCATCCCGACGCCGAGGAAGAGCGCGAAGACGATCGCGGCGAGCAGGTTGCCCTCGGTGAACGCGGCGAAGACGTTCTTCGGGATCGAGTGCAGGACGAGCTCGTGGAAGTCGACGCCCTTGTCCAGCGTTTCCAGGCTCTTGGTGTCACCGCCGGCGACCGGGGCGCCCCTGCCGATGCCGGTGATCTCGGCCAGCGTCACCGAGATCAGAAGGATCACCGTGGTGACGACCTCGAAATAGAGGATCGCCTTGCCCGCGACCCGGCCCACCTTCTTCACCGACTCCATGCGGGTGATGCCCAGCACGATCAGCGGGAAGACCAGGGGCAGCACGACCATCTGCACCAGGTTCAGGAAGATGTCACCGAGGAGCTTCAACTGCTCACCGACGGACGGCGCGAACGTTCCGATCAGCGCGCCGAGGCCGACAGCGAGCACCGACTGCACTCCGAGTGGCAGCCGCCACCAGCGCTTCGCGCGCCCTGCCGGGGCGGTATCGCCGGGACCGGTCTCGGAGTGGCCGGTGGGGGGCGCCGTGGTCTGGCCTGATTGCATGTGTGGAGCTCCAATGTGTTGTGCTCCGGGTATCGGCACAGGTGTCACCGACCCCGGTCACGGCAATGTGTCGAGGCAGCGCGGACTGGCCCCTCAGCGAGGGGAGTTCAGCCGATGTCCGCCACCCGGGCGGCGTCGTGCACGGCGTCGGCGACCGCTCCCGCGACCTTGTCGTTGAAGACGCTCGGAATGATGTAGTTCGGGTTGAGCTCGGCTTCGGCGACCACGTCCGCGAGCGCGCTCGCGGCGGCGAGCATCATGTCGGTGTCGACGGTCCGGGACTGGGCGTCCAGGAGGCCACGGAAGACG
>NZ_BBUZ01000072.1 GCF_001417735.1 Streptomyces sp. NBRC 110028 | reverse complement strand
GCGGCACTAGACGCGGCCCGGATCGGGCGGCGCGGTACGGCTCGGAAGCCGGGCCCGGAAGACGGTGGCCCCCGGCCTGCTGGTCAGCGTGATCGTGCCACCGTGCGCCGCGACCACGGCCCGGACGATCGCCAGCCCCAGACCCGTACCGCCGCCCGCCCGCGACCGGCCGGGATCGGCGCGGGCGAACCGCTCGAACACCTCGCCCTGCAGCGCGTCCGGGACGCCCGGACCGTCGTCCGCCACCGTCAGCTCGGCGTCGCCGTCCGCCACCGCGAGCCGCACCGTGACCCGGGTTCCGGCCGGGGTGTGGGTCCGGGCGTTGGCCAGCAGATTGCCGATCACCTGCTGGAGCCGGTGCTCGTCGCCGAGCACCGTCACCGGCTCCTCGGGAAGCTCCAGCGTCCAGCGATGGCCGGGCCCGGCGGCCCGCGCGTCGCCCGTCGCGTCCAGCACCACCCGGGTCAGATCCACCGGACGGCGGGCCAGTGGCCGCCCCGCGTCCAGCCGGGCGAGCAGCAGCAGATCGTCGACGAGCGTGGACATCCGCTCCGACTCGGCCTGGATCCGCTCCAGCGCGTGCCGCACCTCCTCCGGCACCGGCCCGGGGTGGCGCAGCGCCAGCTCGGCGTGGCCACGGACGGAGGCCACCGGGGTGCGCAGCTCGTGGCTGGCGTCCGCGGAGAAGTGCCGCAGCCGTTCCTCACTCGCCTGGCGGCGGGCCAGCGCGTCCCCGACGTGGCCGAGCATCCGGTTCAGCGCGGTGCCCACCTGCCCCACCTCGGTGCGCGGATCGGCGTCCGGTACGGGCGGGGGCATGGCCACCTCACCGCTGGCGAGCGGCAGCTCGGCCACTCCGGCGGCGGTCGTGGTCACCCGCCGCAGCGGCCGCAGCGACAGCCGTACCCACAGCGCCCCGGCGACCCCGGTGACCAGCAGCGCGCTGCCGAAGACCACGGCTTCCACGGTCTCCAGCCGGTGCACGGTCTCCTCCACGGGGCGCAGCGGCAGCCCGGTGATCAGGACGTCCCCGTCGTCCCCGTGAACCGCGACCACCCGGTAGCCGCTGAGCGCGGACAGATGCACGGTGTGGCCGCGGCCGTCCACCGGCACTCCCGCCAGGACCCGCCGGTCGGCGCCGGTCAGCGGTACGGCGCCGTCCGTCTGGTCGCGCACGACCGCCGCGTCGGTCGTCGTGCCGTGCAGCAGCCGGGCCCCGAAGGTGTTGTCCGACTGGCCACGGGTGTCGGGCCGGTTGTCGTCGTCCGGTTGCGCCTCTCCCCGCTCCAGGCTGGCCGGGAAGCGGCCGGCGGTCGCCGTGAGCTGCTGGTCCAGCCGGCGCACCAGGAACCCTTCGAGGGCGAGCACCGTGGTCAGCCCGACCGTCAGGGACGCCACCGCCAGCAGCACCACCAGCCCGGCGGTCAGCCGGGCGCGCAGCGTACGGGGAAGCCACCGGACCGGTCCTGCCAGGAGCGGCCGCCTCACGGAGCCTCCGCCTTCAGGACGTAGCCGACCCCGCGCACGGTGTGGATCAGCGGCGTCCGCCCCGCGTCGATCTTCTTGCGCAGATAGCTGATGTACAGCTCCACCACATGGGCCTGGCCGCCGAAGTCGTAGCTCCACACCCGGTCCAGGATCTGCGCCTTGGACAGCACCCGCCGGGGGTTGCGCATCAGGAACCGCAGCAGCTCGAACTCGGTGCGGGACAGCTCCACGGCCATTCCCCCGCGGGTCACCTCCCGGGCCTGCTCGTCCATCACCAGATCCCCGACCACCAGCCGGTCGTCGCCGGGCTCCCGGGCCATCCCGGCCCGGCGCAGCAGCCCGCGCAGCCGGGCCAGCACCTCCTCCAGGCTGAACGGCTTGGTCACGTAGTCGTCGCCGCCCGCCGTGATCCCCGCGATCCGGTCCTCCACCGCGTCGCGCGCGGTCAGGAACAGCACGCACACGTCCGGCAGCTCCGCCCGCAGCGCGCGCAGCACCGCGAGCCCGTCGGTGTCCGGCAGCATCCAGTCGAGCACCACCGCGTCCGGGTGGAAGGCCTGTACGGTGGCCAGCGCGGACGCGCCGTCGGCGGCGGTACGGACCTCCCAGCCCTCGTAGCGCAGTGCCCCCGACAGCACCTCGGTCAGATCGGGCTCGTCGTCGACGACGAGGACGCGGACCCGGGCGCCGTCGGGCCGCAGCAGGAAACGGCCGGTGGTGTGCGTATCCATGATGAATCAAGCATCCCTCGTGCCGCGCCGTGCCGAGGTCCGCCCTTCCTCTGAGTTTCCTCTGAATCCCGGGTGCCTCGCCCCGTTCATAGGGTCCTCAGAGCTTCGCCGGGGAGTCTGACCGAGCTGTTCACCGAGAGGACTCCCAGACCCATGACGACACCGCCGCGGGCTCCGGCCATGGCCCGCCCCTCCCGGTCGGCACCGCGCCCGCCCAGCCCCGTCCCGGCCCTCGCACACCTGCTGATCTGGGGCGGGGCCGCCGCCGTCCTGGCGCTGTGGTGGAGCGACACCACCTCCGTGGTCGGCGCCGCGGGCTGGGTCACCGGCGCCGGGCGGATCACCGGGCTGCTGGCCGGGTACGCGTGCGCGATGCTGCTGATGCTGATGGCGCGCGTACCGCTGCTGGACCGCGCCGTCGGCACCGACCGGCTGGCCCGCTGGCACGCCATGGGCGGCCGCTACACGGTCTCCCTCGCGTCCGCCCACGTCCTGCTGATCATCTGGGGCTACTCCCTGGAATCGCACACCGGTGTCGTGGATCAGACCACCACCCTGGTCCTCCACTACCCGGACCTGCTCAAGGGCACGATCGGCTTCCTGCTGTTCCTGATCACCGGGATCGTGTCCGCCCGCGCGGTGCGCCGCCGGGTGACGTACGAGACCTGGCACTTCCTGCACTTCGCGACCTATCTGGCGGTCTTCCTGGCCTTCGGGCACCAGCTCTCCAACGGCGCCGACTTCGTCGGCAACCGCCCCGCCCAGCTCGCCTGGTACGCCCTCTACCTCGGGGTGGCGGCGCTGCTGGCCTGGTACCGGTTCGCCGTACCCGTGCGCCGGGCGCTGCGCCACCGGCTGTACGTCGCCGAGGTCCGGCCCGAGGCGCCGGGCATCGTGTCGGTGTACCTGTCGGGCAGCGGGCTGGAGGAGCTGCGCGCCGAGCCCGGCCAGTTCTTCCGCTGGCGGTTCCTGACCCGGGGCATGTGGTGGGCGGCCAACCCCTACTCCCTGTCCGCCGCCCCGCACCCGGCGTACCTGCGCATCACCGTCAAGGCGTCCGGCGGGCACAGCGCGGCGCTCGCCCGGCTGCGGCCCGGCACGCGGGTACTGGCCGAGGGCCCGTACGGCGGCTTCACCGCGCGCCGTCGGCGTGCCCGCAAGAGCCTGCTGCTCGGCGGCGGTGTCGGCATCACCCCGCTGCGCACACTCTTCGAGACGCTGCCCGGCGAGGTGGCCCTGATCTACCGGGCCCGGCGCCCCGAGGACCTGGCGCTGCGCGGCGAGATCGACGCGCTCGCCGCCGCGCGCGGGGCGGCCGTCCACTACGTCGTCGACGAGCCCGTCGCGTACTCCTCGCCGCTGACCCCGGAGGCGCTGCGCGGTCTGGTGCCCGACCTCGCCGAGCGCGACGTCTACCTCTGCGGGCCGCCCGCGATGACCGAGGTGGCGGTCACGGCCCTGCGCGGGGCCGGGGTGCCGCGTCGGCGCATCCACCACGAGTCGTTCTCGTTCTGACCCGGATGAACAGGAGCCAGGCCGTGCGCAAAGCCGCCGTGACCACCGTCTCGACGGTGGCGGGAGTGATCCTGCTGCTGTCGCTCAAACCGCACCAGAGTCCCGCCGCGACCGTGGCGGAACCGTCACCGTCGACACCGCCGTCCAGCACCGGATCCGCCTCGACCTCCCCGTCCACCACCCACACCCCGGGCGGCACCTCCGGCACGTACACCGGCAGCGTGATCAACACCTCGTACGGGCCGGTCCAGGTGTCCGTCACGCTCTCCAACGGCAAGATCACCGGGGTCAAGGCGCTCCGAACGCCGTCCGACCGGCCCCGGTCCCAGCAGATCGCCGCCGACGCCGTACCGCAGCTCACCCGTGAGGCGCTGAGCGCCCAGAGCGCGCACATCGACGCGGTCTCCGGCGCCACCTACACCAGCGAGGGGTACACCCGGTCCCTGCAGAGCGCACTGGACAAGGCCGGTGTCTGAGGCGCCCGCCCCCGAGCGGGGCCTGCGCCACGTCGAGCACGCCATGGGCACGGTGTTCTCCTTCGACCTCCGCGACCCGGTCACCCCGCCGGTCCACCGGGCCCTGAAGGAGGCCGTGGCCTGGCTGCACCATGTGGACGAGGTGTTCTCCACCTACCGGCCCGACAGCGCGATCAGCCGCCTCGGCCGGGGCGAGCCGGTTCCGGAGCGGTACCGGCCCGAGGTGGCCGAGGTGTTCGCGCTGTGCGAGGAGGCGGCGGGCGTCACCGGCGGCTGGTTCAGCCACACCCCGGCCGGACGGCTCGACCCGTCCGGGATGGTCAAGGGCTGGGCGATCGAACGGGCCTCGCGGATGCTGTACGAGGCGGGCGCGCCCAACACGTGCGTCAACGGCGGCGGCGACATGCAGGCGCGCGGCGAGGCCGCCCCCGGCACACCGTGGCGGATCGGCATCGCCCACCCCACCCGCCCCGGGGAGCTGGCCGCCGTGGTCACCGGCCGCGACCTGGCCATCGCCACCTCGGGAACGGCCGAACGCGGCGCACACGTCACGGACCCGCACACCGGCGAGCCCGCCACCGCCCTGGCCTCCCTCACCCTGACCGGCCCCGGCCTCACCCGGACCGACGCCTACGCCACGGCCGCGTTCGCCATGGGCGCCGGGGCCCGCGCCTGGACCGAGGCGCTGGACGGGTACGAGGCGCTGGGCATCACCGTGACCGGTGAGGTCTGGAGCACGGCCGGTTTCCCCGGGGCCTAAGACACCCCCTGGGTCAGCCCAGGAAGCTGAGCCGGACCGTGCGGTGGGGGTTGTCCCGGTTGGTGTCGACCAGGCACACCGACTGCCACGTGCCGAGCGCCAGGCTGCCGCCGAGGACCGGGAGGGTGGCGTGGGGCGGGACGACGGCCGGGAGGACGTGGTCGCGGCCGTGGCCCGGGGAGCCGTGGCGGTGGCGCCAGCGGTCGTCGGCGGGCAGGAGGTCGCGCAGGGCGGCCAGGAGGTCGGTGTCACTGCCCGCGCCCGTTTCCAGGATGGCGATACCGGCGGTGGCGTGCGGGACGAAAACATTGAGCAGGCCGTCGGCGCCCCGGGCCACCTCGCGCAGATACGCCTCGCAGTCGGCGGTGAGGTCGGCGACGGTCTCGGAGGTGCCGGTGGTGATGTCGAGCGTGTGGGTGCGGAAAGTAGCCATGACTCCATCCTGGTACGGGCTCCCTTAAAACTCCCGCAACAAAGGTCCGAGGGGCAAGACGGCGTTGACCCGGGTCGGAGCCGCTGGCTAGCTTCAGGGGCATGTCTACGTCAGCCCTGCTCACCACGCGCGGTCACATCGACCTGCTGCGGGTGGCGTCCGCCACGTGTCCCGGCGCCTGCTGACCTTCTCTCACCTCTCTCCCCTTCACGTTCTCGCCGTGCCGCGCCGATGTCGCGCGGGTACCGAGGCGTACCCCTTTTCTGGAGCCCGAAGTGTCCCCGGTTCTTCTCGAACCGGTCGTGCCCCTGTCCGCGCGCCGCCGCACCGTACCCCGCTGGCTGCGCCGCACGACCGGTCCCTTGTTTCTGCTGGTGCTGTGGCAGGTGAGCAGCGCCACCGGCATGCTGCCCTCCGACGTGCTCGCCTCGCCCGGCACCATCGCCGGTACCGCCTCCGGCCTGTTCCAGGACGGCACGCTGCCGCACGCCATGCTGGTGTCGGTGCAGCGGGTGCTGAACGGGCTGTTGATCGGCGGGGTCGTCGGCGTCGGGCTGGCGCTGATCTCCGGTCTGTCGCGGCTCGGTGAGGACCTGGTCGACGCGACCGTGCAGATGCTGCGCAGCATCCCGTGGGTCGGGATGATCCCGCTGTTCATCATCTGGATGGGCATCGGCGAGGCGCCGAAGATCGCGCTGATCGCGCTCGGTGTCGCCTTCCACCTCTATCTGAACGTGTACGCGGGCATCCGCGGTGTGGACGCGCAGCTCATCGAGGCCGGGAACTCCCTCGGGCTCGGGCGCTGGGGGCTGATCCGCCATGTGGTGCTGCCGGGGGCGCTGCCCGGGGCCATGACCGGGCTGCGGTATTCGCTGGCCACCGCCTGGCTGGCGCTGGTCTTCGGCGAGACGATCAACGCGGACGACGGAATCGGCTTCCTGCTCAACCGTGCGCGGGAGTTCTTCCAGACCGACGTGATCGTGGTCTGCCTCATCGTCTACGCCGTCCTCGGCCTGCTCGCCGATTTCATCGTCCGCACTCTGGAGAGGCTGCTGCTGCAATGGCGACCGACCTTCACCGGCACATGACCCATGTCGAAACGGCTGATGACGCCGTACGGGTCGGCTCGCTCACCCGCTCCTTCGACGGTCGGGCCGTCATCGACAACCTCGAACTGACCGTCCGCAAAGGTGAGTTCGTGGCGCTCCTCGGCCGCAGTGGCTGCGGCAAGTCGACGCTGCTGCGCGTACTGGCCGGGCTCGACCGGGAGATCGCGGGCGAGGTGCTGGTGCCGCGGCGCAAGGCCGTCGCCTTCCAGGCGCCGCGGCTGATGCCGTGGAAGCGGGTGTGGCGCAATGTGCTGCTCGGGCTCCCCGGCCGCCCCGGGCGGGACATCGCCGAGAAGGCGCTCAAGGAGGTCGGTCTCGGCCACCGTACCGATGCCTGGCCCAAGACGCTGTCCGGTGGCGAGGCGCAGCGTGCCTCGCTCGCCCGGGCGCTGGTGCGCGAACCCGATCTGCTGCTGCTCGACGAGCCGTTCGGCGCGCTGGACGCGCTCACCCGGATCACGGCCCAGCGACTGGTGGCCGACCTGTGGCAGAGCCGCGGCTGCGCGGTGCTGCTGGTGACGCACGACGTCGAGGAGGCGTTGCTGCTCGCCGACCGGGTGCTGGTCATGGACGGCGGTGTCATCGCGCACGAGATCCGGGTGGACCGCGACCGTCCGCGTGACATCGCCGACCCGTACCTCGCCGGTCTGCGCACCGAACTGCTGGACCGGCTGGGCGTGGAAGCCGCGGAGCCGGCCGAGGTCGAGAAGGCCGCGTAACCGCGCCTCACACCCCCTTTGTACGTCCCTCACGAACGGAAACCCGCTGCCATGCGACGGCGTATCGTCCCCGCCCTGCTCCTCCCCCTCCCGCTGCTGCTGTCCGCATGCGTCAGCTCGCACTCGGCCGACAAGTCCGGCGCCGCCGGCAACACCGACGGCAAGGGCGATGTGACCCTCAACGTCGGCGACCAGAAGGGCAACGACGAGGCGGTGCTGCGCGCCGCCGGTGAACTGAAGAACCTGCCCTACAAGATCAAGTGGTCGACGTTCACCTCCGGTCCGCCGATCCTGGAGGCGGTCAGCGCCAAGGCGGTGGACATCGGCGGGGTCGGCAACACCCCACCGGTCTTCGCCGCGGCCGCCAAGTCCCACATCAAGGTGGTCGGTGCCAAGCACGGTACGACCGACGGCGAGGCGATCCTGGTCAGGAAGGACTCGCCGCTGAAGAGGACCGCCGACCTCAAGGGCAGGACGGTCGCGGTGGCACAGGGCAGTTCGGCCAACTACCAGCTGGTCGCCTCGCTCCGTAAGGCCGGCCTGTCCATCAAGGACGTCAAGGTGAGCTATCTGCAGCCCGCCGACGCGCTGGCCGCGTTCAGCCGCGGCAAGGTGGACGCCTGGGCCATCTGGGACCCGTACACCGCCCAGGCGCAGCGCCAGACCCACGCGCGGATCCTCACCACCGGCAAGGGCGTGACCAACGGCCTCAACTTCCAGGTCGCCAACCCCTCCTCCCTCGACGACAAGAAGAAGACGAAGGTCATCAAGGACTACCTGGAGCGGCTGCGGCGTGCCCAGAAGTGGGTCTTCAAGCACCCCGAGGCATGGGCCAGGGTGTGGGGCAAGGAGACCGGGCTGCCGTACGAGGTGGCGCTGGACGCCGTGAAGCGGACCAACGGCACCCGGGTGTACACCGCCGTCGACAAGCCCGCCATCGCCTCCGAGCAGCAGATCGCGGACACCTTCGCCCAGCTGAAGCTCACCCCGCGCCGCTTCGACTTCGCCGACTACGTGGACACCCGCTTCAACGACGGTCTGCCGCCGTCCAGCACCGCGCCGCGCACCTTCGGGAAGGGCTCGTGATGTCCGTCCATCTGCACTGGTTCCTGCCGACGGGCGGCGACGGGCGCACCCTCGTCGACCGGCACGCCTACTCCGGCGGTGACCGCTCGTCCGTCACCCCCGTGTCCGGCGTCCGGACGCCGGACATCGACTACCTCACGCAGATCGCCAAGGCCGCCGAGCACCTGGGGTTCGAGGCGGTGCTCACCCCGACCGGAACCTGGTGCGAGGACGCGTGGCTGACGACGGCCGCGCTCGCCCAGCACACCGAGCGGCTGAAGTTCCTGGTGGCCTTCCGGCCGGGGCTGATCTCACCGGTGCTGGCCGCGCAGATGGCCGCGACGTACCAGCGGATCACCCGCGGGCGGCTGCTGCTCAACATCGTCACCGGCGGCGACTCCACCGAGCAGCGGCGCTTCGGCGACCATCTCGACCACGATCAGCGGTACGCGCGCACGGCGGAGTTCCTGGAGGTCGTACGGGGCGTGTGGGGCGGCAGGCCCTACGACTTCGACGGCGAGCACTACCAGGTCGCGGGCGGGCTGACCGCGGTGCCGCCCGACCCGCTGCCGCAGATCTTCTTCGGCGGCTCCTCCCCGGCCGCCGGTCCGGTCGCCGCCCGGCACACGGACGTCTATCTGACCTGGGGCGAACCGCCCGCCCAGGTCAAGGAGAAGATCGACTGGATCCGGGGCCTGGCGGAGCGGGAGGGCCGTGACGTCCGTTTCGGCATCCGGCTGCACACCATCGCCCGCGACTCCTCGCGCGAGGCCTGGGCCGTCGCCGACCGGCTGCTCGACCAGCTCGATCCGGACACGGTCGCCTCCGCGCAGCGGGCGCTGGGGCGCAGTGAGTCGGTCGGCCAGCAGCGGATGCTGGCGCTGCACGGCGGCTCACGCGACCGGCTGGAGATCTCGCCCAACCTGTGGGCGGGGATCGGTCTGGTGCGCGGCGGCGCGGGAACGGCCCTGGTCGGCAGCCACGCCGAGATCGCCGACCGGATCGAGGAGTACCACGCGCTCGGTATCGAGCACTTCGTGCTGTCGGGCTATCCGCATCTGGAGGAGGCGTACTGGTTCGGCGAGGGCGTGACCCCGGAGCTGGCCGCGCGCGGCCTGCTGGCGGACACGCCCACCACGGACGGCCGCCCGGCCCCGGGCGCGGGCGCCGCGCCGCTGCTGGTCGCCGGGGGGCGTTGACAAGGGCGTCCTCGCCCAGGTCTCGGACGCGAGTATGTTGAATAGTGATGTTCCGGGGCATACCCGGCGGGCCGCCCCGGTTCCGCGCGCGCTCGCGGCGGGAGGTGAGCCATGGGCGAGCAGGACCCCCTGGACCAGGCCGGTACCGCCCGGCTGCGCACGATCATCACGGCGGGCGATGAGCTGGGCGACGCCGAGCTGCTGGGCTTCGCGCTGGACCACGCGGTCACGGAAGCGGACGGGCTGGGCGGCATGGTGCATCTGCGGGGGCCGGTCAGCCCGGGGCTGCTGCTGATGGCGACGCATGGGCTCGCGCGTACGGTCGCCCGGCACTGGGAGAAGATCGATGAGTCCGGCGTCACCGCCCCGGCCCGCGCGGTGGCCGAGGGGGTGCCGGTATGGGCGCCCGCCCCTACCGGCTCCGCTCGCGGCCCGTCGCTGCCCGCCGGCTGCGGACTGCTGGCGGTTCCGCTGGTCACCCCGGGCGGGGTGGCGGGCGTGCTGTCCGTGCTGACGGACCGCGCGCAGGAGCCCACACGGCGGCAGCGGGAGTCGGTCGGGACACTCGCCGCGTGGGCCGCGCTACGGCTCCGGGAGCACTCGCCGTCCCCCTGGCCGACCGAAACCTCCCCGGACCGGGAGGACCCGGGCCGGGAGGACCCGGGCCGGGAGGACCGGGACGGCCACGTGGGGCAGGAGCCGCCCGCCACCCGTCTGCGGCAGGCGCTCAAAGCACTCAGGGTGGGGTCCTGGGAGTGGGACCTGGCCACCGGAGAACTCGTGTGGGACGAGCCGACCCGGGCCCTCTTCGGCATGGACCCGGGCACCCCGAAGCAGCCGTTCGAGAACTGGACCAGCCGGGTCCACCCCGATGATCTGCCCTCGGTGCTCGTCGAGGCCGAGCAGGCGATCCGCCACCGCAGAGTCTTCAACGTGGAGTACCGGATCTGCCGACCCGACGGGACCACGAGTTGGGCCAGCGCCCGGGGGCGGGTCTTGCTCGGGCAGGACGGTCAGCCTGCCGGCATGGTCGGCACGGTGTATGACACCACCGAGAGCCGGATCGCCCGCGACGCGGTGAACCGTGCGCTGCGCCACATGAGCGACGCTTTCCTCGCGGTCGACAGCGAGTGGCGGATCACGTTCGTCAACGTCGAGGCGGAGCGGCTGTTCGGCACCCCCCGGACGCTGCACGGCCGGACACTGTGGGACGCCTTCGCCCGGCTCGGCGTCGACGCCGCGGAACCGGACCTCGAGGCACACTGCCGACAGGCCGCCGACAGCGGCACACCCGTCGGCTTCGAGGCGCGGTGGCCCGCCAACGAGCGCTGGTACCACATGCGGCTGGTCCCGGTGCCGGAAGGACTGACGATCTACGCCACCGATGTCACCGAGCGCCGGTCACGCGAGGAGGAGCGCGCCGCGGCGGAACGCGCGGCGGCCGAGCGCACCGCCCGGATCACCGAGCTGACCAACGCCCTCGCGGAGGCCCTGACCATGGAGGACGTGGTGGAGGCCATCGCCGAGCGGGTGCTGCGGCCGTTCGGTGCCTCCGGCCTCGTCGTCCAGCTCATCGAGGGGAAGGTGATACGCGTCGCCGGCGCCGTCGGATATTCACGTCCCTTCCTCGACTCCATCGACGGGTCCCCGATCGGCGAGATCTCCCCGATCGCGGAGGTGTACTACAGCAGGACACCGGCCTTCGTCGGCTCGACGCAGGAGTACATCGCGCGCTATCCGGCGATGGCCTGGCGCCCGGCCGCGGCCGACAAGGCCGCCTGGGCCTTTCTGCCACTCAACGTCTCCGGCCGCTGCGTCGGCTGCTCGGTCATCTCCTTCTCCGAGCCGCGCCACCTCGACGGGGAGGAGCGGGCCCTCCTCACCGCTCTCAGCGGACTCATGGCGCAGGCCATCGAGCGGGCCAGGCTGTACGACACGGAGCACAACCGGGCCAAGGAACTGCAGCGCGGGCTCCTGCCGCGGACCCTGCCACCGCTGAGCACGGTCACCACCGCCGCGCGCTATCTGCCCGCCAGCGAGGGCATCGACGTCGGCGGCGACTGGTACGACGTGATCCCGCTGTCCGGCTCCCGGGTGGCCCTGGTGATCGGCGATGTGATGGGGCACGGCCTGTCCGAGGCCGCCACCATGGGGCGGCTGCGCACCGCCGTGCGCACGCTCGCGGATCTGGATTTCCCGCCCGCCGAACTCCTCACCCGCCTCAACGACCTGGTCAACGATCTCGGCGACAACTTCTACGCCACGTGTCTCTACGCTGTGTACGACCCCGTCACCACCACCTGCTCCTTCGCCCGCGCCGGGCACCCTCCGCCGGGGATCGTCCTCCCCGGGAGCGCCGTCCAGTTCCCGGACCGCTCCCCCGACCCTCCGCTGGGCGCGGCCAGGCCGCCGTTCGAGACGGTCGAGGTCTCCCTCCCCGAGGGCAGTCTGCTGGTGCTGTACACCGACGGGCTCATCGAATCGCCCACCCGGGACATCGACCGCGGCATGCGGCACCTGGCGAGAGCACTGTCCGGCGCGGACACGGTTCAGGCCGGGAGGGAACCCCTGGAGCGGCTGTGCGACGACGTCCTGGCGGAGATGCTGCCCGAGAAGGAGCTCACGCAGGACGACGCCGCGCTGCTGATCGCCCGCACCCATGCGACAGCCCCTGAGAACATCGCCACCTGGCCGCTGTCCGACGGGCCGATCGCCGCGAGCGAGGCACGCGACCATGTCCGCGACCAGCTGGCCCGCTGGAACCTCGACCCGCTGATCACGACCGCCGAGCTGCTGGTCAGCGAGCTGGTCGGGAACGCCGTCCGGCATGCCAAGAGCCCCGTCGGGCTGCGGCTGCTGCGCGGTGAGGAGCTGATCTGCGAGGTGTCCGACGGCAGTTTGACCACGCCTCGGATCCGCCACGCCGCGGAGACGGACGAGGGCGGGCGCGGGCTGCAGCTGGTGGCCGCGCTCTCCCAGCGCTGGGGTACCCGCTACACCGCCGACGGAAAGTGCATCTGGACCGAACAGCAGGTGCCCTGACCGCGCGCCGGTCATGAGCGACGCTCCCGGCTTACGCAGCGCGAGCAGGTCAACCGAGGCGAGCTTCCGCTCCTGGAGCGAGCTGTCCTGAAGCGGTCGGGTAGGGCGCGGCCCCACAGGTCAGGGACCGCCGTCGACGAACAACAGTCTGCGGTCGAGGGCGTCCTCGCGGATCTCCAGCGCCTCGGCGTAAAGGGATCACGCTGTCGGCAAGGGGCCCGGCGAACCAGCCGAACCGCGCCATCGGCCGGTCCCGGCGGGCTGACCACAAATATCTGTGGAACCGCGCCCCCGTGTGCCGTTATCGTGCTCCCGCCCACCGTCACCCTGTCAAGGACACGCCGTTGCTCACCAAGTGAGCGCCCCCAAGCGCTGATCCGTCGCGCGTCGCACCTGTGCGCCGTGCTCCTTTTCGCTGCGGTCTTCTCACTGGAACCGGTGTCACTCCATGTCCAAAAACTGGGCGGCCGTGCCCGCCTGCCTGCCGATCGGTCGTCGCCGTCGCCACACGTGCGCGTACGAGCGCTTCCGGGCGAACGGCACATTCCGCGTCACTGCGAACCACAAGCTCCTCAACTCCTGGCTCCTCGCGCGAACCGAGCGGCCGGCCTGGCAGTCGCCGTACGGTCCGCCGCCGCGCCGGGCACGCCGCGGCCGGTGGACCCCTGTGCCGGGGGTGGCCACGTCTCGGTCCGCTGCGCGGCGTGGACACCTGTCCGGCCGGGGCGACTGATCGCGGTCCCGGGCCTGTCCGACAATGCCCAGGACCGTATCGGCGGCGTCCATGAGGGCGGTGTGGGACGCGGTCT
>NZ_BBUZ01000071.1 GCF_001417735.1 Streptomyces sp. NBRC 110028 | reverse complement strand
AGCTTCGACGGCGTCCACCTCGGCGGAGGACAGCTGGGCGTTGATGAGGGCCTGTCGGATCACTCGCTGCTGCGAGGGGCCGTTCGGGGCGGTCAGGCCGTTCGAAGCGCCGTCCTGGTTGATCGCCGAGCCCCGGAGCACCGCGAGGACCTGGTGTCCGTTGCGTCGTGCGTCAGAGAGCCGTTCCAGGAGCAGCAGGCCGACGCCTTCGGAGAATCCCGTACCGTCGGCGGCCGCCGCGAAGGGCTTGCAGCGGCCGTCGGGGGCCAGTCCGCGCTGGCGGGAGAATTCCACGAAGGTGTGCGGGGTGGTCATCACCGTGACGCCACCGGCCATGGCCAGGGTGCATTCGTCCTGCCGGAGCGCCTGGCAGGCCAGGTGCATGGCGACCAGGGACGAGGAGCACGCGGTGTCCACGGTCACCGCGGGTCCTTCGAGACCGAGGGTGAAGGCGACCCGGCCCGAGACGACGCTGAGCGTGTTGCCGGTGAGCAGATATCCTTCGGCGCTCCTTTCGATGTGGGGAGTGCCGAAGCCGAGGATTCCGGCGCCCGCGTACACGCCGGTCGGGGTGCCCTTGAGCGAGGTGGGGTCGATGCCGGCGCGTTCGAGCAGTTCCCAGGAGACTTCCAGGAGCTGGCGCTGCTGCGGTTCGGCGGCCAGTGCCTCGCGCGGGCTGATGCCGAAGAAGGTGGCGTCGAATCCGTCAGCGCCCCGCAGGAAGCCACCCCGGCGGACGTAGCTGGTGCCGGAGTGGTCCGGGTCGGGGTGGTACAGGCCGTCCAGGTCCCAGCCGCGGTCCTTCGGGAAGTCCCCGATGGCGTCCTGGCCGGAGGCGACGAGGTGCCACAGGTCCTCGGGGGAGGCGATCCCGCCCGGGAAGCGGCAGGCCATGCTGACGATGGCCACCGGTTCCTGCGCCCGCTCCTCCACCTCGCGCAAGCGCTGACGGGTCTGCCCCAGATCGGCCGTCACTCGCTTGAGATACTGGCGGAGCTTTTCTTCCGTACCCGTACCCGTACCCGTACCCGACATCTGTTCTCGCTCCTCCATCAGGGCAGTTCACGGTCAATGAGCGCGAACATCTCGTCGTCCGAAGCGGATTCGAGGGCGTCGAAGTCCGTCGCGCCGGGCGCCTCGGTCGATCCGCCGTTCACCTTCACCAGCAGTCCGCTCAGCCGTTTGGCGATCCTGTGTCGTCCCTCGTCGTCCGTGTCGAGGGAGTCCAGGGTGTGGTCCAGCCTGGCCAGCTCGCCCAGAACGGGGTCCACGCCGTCCCGGCCCGTGGTGGTTGTGTCGTCGGGTGCGAGCCGTTCCAGCAGGTAATCGGCGAGCACCGCGGCCTCGGGGTAGTCGAAGACCATCGCGGCGGGCAGCCGCAGCCCGGTGGCGGCGGCGAGCCGGTTGCGCAGTTCCACGGCGGTCAGCGAATCGAAGCCGAGTTCCTTGAAGCTGGTCTCGGCCTGTACCGCGTCCACGTCCGTGTGTCCCAGCACGGTGGCCGCGTGACCGCGGACCAGGCCCAGCACCAGCCGATGGCGCTCGGTCGCCGACAGCCCGGCCAGCCTGTCGGCCCAGTCGACGGGCTGTTCCGCGGCGGCGGCCGCCGCCGTACGCCGTCCGGTGCCGCCACCGCCGCTGGTGGTGGCGAGTGCGCGCAGGATGGCGGGCAAGCGCTCGGCGGGCAGGGCGGCCAGGGTGCGGGGGTTCACGTCGGCCGCCACCAGTAGGTCGCCGCCGTGCTGGACTGCGGCGTCGAGCAGGGCCAGGCCCTGCTGGGTGCCGAGCGCGCCCACGCCCGTACGGGCCATGCGGGCGAGGTCGGCCTCGGCCAGGTGGCCGGTCATGCCGCTGGCGTCGGCCCACAGCCCCCAGGCCACCGACAGGCCCGGCAGCCCTTCGGCCCGGCGGCGGGCGGCCAAGGCGTCGCAAAAGGCGTTCGCCGCAGCATAGTTGGCCTGCCCGGGGCTGCCCAGCACCCCGGCCGCGGAGGAGAACATCACGAACGTGCCGAGCCGTAGATGCGCCGTCGCCGCGTGCAGATGGGCCGCCGCCGTGGCCTTGGCGTCCCAGACGCGCGTCACTCGCTCCGGGGTCTGGGAGGTGAGCACCGCGTCGTCGAGCACGCCCGTGGCGTGGATGACGCCGGTCAGCGGATGTTCCGGATCGATCCCCGCCACCAGCTCCTTCACCGCGGCGGCGTCCGTGACGTCCACCGCGACCACGCGCACGTGGGCGCCCAGTTCGCGGAGACGGGTGCCCAGTTCGGCGGCGCCCGGTGCGTCCGGGCCGCGCCTGCTCGCCAGCACCAGGTGGCGGACCCGCCAGGTGCGTACGAGGTGTTCGGCGACGACGCCGCCCAGGGTGCCGGTGCCGCCCGTGATGAGCACCGTGCCGTCCGGGTCCACGGCGGCGGGCACGTCGAGGACCAGCTTG
Organism: Streptomyces sp. NBRC 110028; assembly: GCF_001417735.1. Lineage (GTDB taxonomy): Bacteria > Actinomycetota > Actinomycetes > Streptomycetales > Streptomycetaceae > Streptomyces. Next base: position 11,787 of record NZ_BBUZ01000071.1, on the reverse strand, counting down.
CCGGTGTGGCGGGCCTGGCTGAGCTGCCGCAGCGCTTCTCGCGCCCTGCTCAGCGGCCATGTCCGTACGGGTGCGGGCCGCAGCGCCCCGGCGGTGAACAGCTCCCGTAGCGTGCGCAGCATCTCGCCGACGCGGTCCGGTCCGGCGTCGGGTACCAGGTCGAAGGCGCGGTAGCGGAGACCGGGGTAGGTGGCGGCGATGTGCTGCGGGTCGCGGATGTCGGTCTTGCCCATTTCGGAGAGCCGCCCGCCGTCGGCCAGCAGTCGCAGGGAGGCGTCGACGAAGGGGCCGGCGAGGCTGTTCAGCACCACGTCCACGCCGCGGCCGCCGGTGGCCTCCCGTAGTTCGGTCTCGAAGTCGAGGGTGCGGGACGAGGCCCGGTGTGCCGGGTCGATGCCCATCTCCTCCAGCACCGCGTGTTTGCCGGGGCTCGCCGTGGCGTACACCTCGGCGCCCAGGTGGCGGGCGATCTGGACGGCGGCCGTGCCGACGCCGCCGGTCGCGGCGTGAATGAGCACCGACTCTCCGCGCCGCAGTCCGGCCAGGTCCACCAGCCCGTACCAGGCGGTGAGGAACACCACCGGTACGGCGGCGGCCTGCTGGAAGGTCCAGCCGTCCGGGATCGGCACCACCATCCGCGCGTCCGCCACCGCCAGTGGGCCGAAAGCGCCTTCGAACAGGCCCATCACGCGGTCGCCCACGGCGAGCCCGCTCACCCCGGCACCGATGTCCGTGACGACGCCCGCGCCCTCACTGCCCCGGAACACGCCGCCACCCGGGTACATCCCCACCGCGATCAGGGCGTCGCGGAAGTTGACTCCTGCCGCGTGGACCGCGATACGGACCTCACCGGGGCCCAGCGGTTCCAGCACCTCGGGGCAGGGCACCGGGGTCACGTTCTCGATGGTCGCGGCGCCTTCCACCGCGAGTCGCCAGGCCGGTTGCGCCACGGGCGCCACCAGTCCGCCGCTCCCGGCGGCCCCGGCGCGCGTCAGCCGCGGCGCCCACATCCGGCCTGCCCGCACCGCCACCTGCGGTTCGGCCATTCCCATCGCGCACGCCACACCGTCCAGGACACCTGCGCCCGGCGCGTCATCCGCGCGGCCACGGGGGTCGAGGTCGAGCAGGACGAACCGGTCGGGGTTCTCCGCCTGCGCGCTGCGCAGCAGCCCCCACACCGCCGCCCCGGCCGCGTCCACGGCATCGGCTCCGGGTCCGTCCCCGTCCGGCGCACCGGCCGCGACGGCGCCTCGCGTCACCACCACCAACCGGGCGTCGGCCAGCCGGGGTTCGGCCAGCCACTGCTGGAGCAGGCTCACCATGCGCTGGACGGCCGCCATGCCCTCGGCCGGGGTGGCGGCCGGGGCGGGCGGGACACCGGTCAGCGCCACCGGGGGGAGGGGTCCGCCACCGTCGGCCGCCACGAGCAGCGACGCCAGATCCGGGTGGCGTACGGCGCCCGCGGTGTCCCAGTCCGCCGGGCCCAGCACCACCCAGTCGCCGCTGCCGGCCACGGGCTCCGGTGCCCCCGGCAGCGGGATCCAGTCCAGCGTGAACAGCCCGTCCGCGCCGCCTCGGCCCGGGCTGCGCCACTGGTCCGTACGGGCGGCGCGCAGCACGAGCGAGTCGACCGTGAGGACGGGGTCGCCCAGGGCGTCGGCCACGGTCACGCGCAGCGCCCGCTCGCCGTCCGCGTTCCGCTCCTGCGGCGACAGCCGGACCCGTACCGTGGTCGCCCCGGCGGCCCACAGCGACACTCCGTTCCAGGTGAACGGCAGCCACATCCGGCCGTCGTCGTCCTGCCCGGGCGTCCGTCCGGTGAGCAGGGCGGCCGGGTGGAGTACGGCGTCCAGCAGCGCGGGGTGGATGCCGAAGCCGTCGCGGTCACCGGCGGCCTCGGGCAGCGCCACCTCGGCCAGCACATCGGCGCCGTCCCGCCAGAGCGTGCGTACGCCCTGGAAGGCGGGCCCGTACGCGTATCCGTCGGCGGCGGCCCGGGCGTAGAAGCCGTCCGCGTCCACCGGTTCCGCGTCCGGTGGCGGCCATGCCCCGCAGGGCTCGGGTACCGGGTGGCCGGGGGCCGGGGCGAGGACGCCCTCGGCGTGGCACTGCCATGTCTCGTCGCTGCCGGTGTCCGGACGGGAGTGGACGCGCACCTCGCGGCGGCCGTCCTCGTCGGCCGCGCCCACCGCCACCTGGACGCGCAGCCCGCCGGATTCGGGCAGGATCAGTGGGGTACGCAGGGTCAGTTCGTCCACCACCGCGCATCCGGCCTCGTCGGCGGCCCGTAGCGCCCATTCGACCAGCGCGGCGCCCGGCACCAGGGGTGCCCCGGCCACCACGTGTTCGGTCAGCCAGCCGTGGCCGCCGCCGGTGCCGATGCGGCCGGTGAGCAGATGGCTGCCCGCGTCGGCGAGTTCGACGGCGGCCCCCAGGAGGGGGTGGTCGGCGGAGGTGAGTCCGAGGTCGGCGGGGTCCCCGCGGCGTCCGTCCGCCCCGTCCAGCCAGTAGCGGTCGCGCTGGAAGGCGTACGTCGGCAACGGGACGGTACGGGGCGTGGGGTCGGCCGGGAACAGGGTGGTCCAGTCCGTCTCGACCCCGGCGGTGAACGCCTGGGCCACCGAGCGCACCAACTGGGCCAGATCTCCGTGATCGCGCCGCAGGGTGGGGACCGCGATGGCATCGCTGCCCGCTTCCTCGAAGGTTTCCTGCATGCCGACGGTGAGGACGGGGTGGGTGCTGACCTCGATGAACACGCGGTGGCCGGCGGCCAGGGCGGCCCGTACGGCGTCGGCGAACCGCACCTGGTCGCGCAGGTTGCGCACCCAGTACGCGGTGTCGAGTCCGGCGGGGTCGGCGGGCCCGGCGGTCACGGTGGAGTAGAAGACCGCGTCCGTACCGGGCTGTCGTGCGGGCTGAACGCCTTCCAGCAGCCGGGTGAGTTCGCCCGTGATCTCGTCGACCTGGGGGCTGTGGGAGGCGTAGTCCACCTCGATCGTCCGGGCCCGCTCGCCGGAGTCACGGCAGGCGGCCACGGCCGCGGTCACCTGCTCGGGCGGTCCGGACACCACCGTCGAGGCGGGCCCGTTGACGGCCGCCACCACCACCGCGGCGGCACGCTCGCCCAGGTCGGTGAGCAGCCGTTCGGCCCGTTCCCGGCCCACCCCGAGGGAGGCCATCGCCCCGCCGCCCGCGAGTCGCCGCAGGGCGCGGCTGCGCAGGGCCACGATGCGGGCACCGTCGTCGAGGGAGAGCGCCCCGGCCACGCAGGCGGCGGCGATCTCGCCCTGGCTGTGGCCCACGACGGCGGCGGGTTTCACGCCATGACCGGCCCAGACGGCGGCCAGGGACACCATGACCGCCCACAGCACCGGCTGCACCACATCGACGCGGCTCAGCTCGGCGGCGCCTTCCGTGCCGCGCCCGCGCAGTACGTCGGTGAGGGACCAGTCGACGTAGGGGGCCAGGGCCCGTTCGCAAGCGGCCACTCGCTCCGCGAACACCGGTGAGGCGACGAGGAGTTCGGCGCCCATCCCCTGCCACTGCGATCCCTGGCCGGGGAACACCAGCACCGGGCCGGCCGGGCGGGGGCCCGGCCCCGTAGCAGACCGTACGACGCCCGGATGGGTTTCATCGGCCGCGAGCGCTTCCACGGCGGCCAGCAGTTCCGTCCGGCTTTCGCCGACGAGCACGGCCCGGTGGTCGAAGAGGGTGCGGGTCCTGATGAGCGACCAGCCCACCTCGGCGGGCGTGGCCCCGGGGGTGGTGGCGAGGTGGGCGGCCAGGGCCCGGGCCTGCTCGCGCAGCGCCGTGGCGCCACGTGCGGACAGCACCCAGGGCACCACGCCCTGGTGGGCGGCGGGTTCCGCCGTGTCGGTCGGCTCCGGTGCCTGTTCGAGGATCACATGGGCGTTGGTGCCGCTGATGCCGAAGGAGGACACGGCGGCCCGGCGGGGCCGGTCGTCGTGTGGCCACTCCACCGCCTCGGTCAGCAGCCGTACGCCGTCCTCCCACTCCACATGCGGGCTCGGTGCGTCGATGTGCAGGGAGGCGGGCAGCAGTCCGTGCCGCATCGCCATCACCATTTTGATGACGCCCGCGGCCCCGGCGGCGGCCTGGGTGTGGCCGATGTTCGACTTGATGGAGCCGAGCCACAGGGGCCGCCCGCCGGCCCGCTCCTGTCCGTAGGTGGCGAGCAGCGCCTGCGCCTCGATCGGGTCGCCCAGCGTCGTACCGGTGCCGTGGGCCTCCACCGCGTCGATGTCCGCCGGGGTGAGGCGTGCGGTGGCGAGCGCCTGCCGGATCACCCGCTGCTGCGCGGGGCCGTTGGGGGCGGTCAGGCCGTTGGAGGCGCCGTCCTGGTTGACGGCCGAGCCTCGGAGCAGGGCGAGCACCTGATGGCCGTTGCGCCGGGCGTCCGACAGCCGTTCCAGGACGAGCAGCCCGATGCCCTCGCCCCAGCCCGTGCCGTCGGCCGCCGCCGAGAACGGCTTGCAGCGGCCGTCCGTGGCCAGTCCGCGCTGCCGCGAGAACTCGACGAAGGTGTTCGGCGTGGCCATCACGGTCACGCCGCCCGCCAGGGCCAGCGCGCATTCGCCCTGGCGCAGCGCCTGGGCCGCCAGATGCATGGCCACCAGCGACGACGAACACGCCGTGTCCACCGTCACCGCGGGCCCCTCCAGGCCGAAGGTGAACGCGACCCGGCCGGAGGCGATGCTCGGGGTGCTGCCGGTCATCAGGCGGCCCTCGACGCCCTCCGGCGTGCGGCCCAGGAAGCGGCTGCCGTAGTCGTCGTACATGACGCCGGTGATCACGGCGGTCCGGCTGCCGCGCAGGGTCACCGGGTCGATGCCCGCGTTCTCGAAGGCCTGCCAGGCGGTCTCCAGCAGCAGCCGCTGCTGCGGGTCGGTGGCCAGCGCCTCGCGCGGGCTGATGCCGAAGAAGTCCGCGTCGAAGCGTGCGGCGTCGTACAGGAAACCGCCCTCGCGGGCGTAGCTGGTGCCGGGGTGGTCCGGGTCCGGGTCGAAGAGTCCGGCCAGGTCCCAGCCCCGGTCCGCGGGGAACGCGCCGATCGCGTCGACGCCCTCGGACACCAGCCGCCACAGCTCGTCCGGCGAGCCGGCGCCGCCCGGGTAGCGGCAGGCCATGCCGACGATGGCGATGGGATCGCCATCGGTGGCCACCGTCGAGGCCACGGGGGCGAGTGGTGCCCCGTGGCGGGCCCCGACCAGCTTGTCGCGCAGGAAGCCGACCAGGGCGTCGGGGGTCGGATAGTCGAAGATGACGGTGGCCGGGATCCGGGTCCCGGTCGCCGCGTTGAGCCGGTTGCGCAGGTCGAGGGCGGTCAGGGAGTCGAAACCGAGTTCCTGGAAGGCCCGGCCCAGCTCGATGGCCTCCGGCGCCGGATGGGCGAGCACGGTGGCGACCTGGTCGCGGACCAGCTCGCCGAGGACACGGTCCCGTTCGGCGGCGGGCAGGCCGGCCAGCCGCTCGGCCCAGGGCACCGGCCCGGTGTCCTGGGCGGGCGGCCGGGCGGGCCTGGGCGCCAGGGCCCGCAGTACGGGTGGCAGCGGCCCGCCGGCGGCCCGGGTACGCAACGCGGCCAGATCGAACCGGGCCGGTACGAGGACGGGGTACGGGGTGGTCAGCGCGGTGTCCAGCAGCAACGGCACCTGGTCGTCCGCGATGGCGGCGACACCGGAGCGCGCCATCCTGGCCAGGTCGGTGTCGTCGAGCTCATGGGTCATGCCACCGGCCGAGGCCAGCAGCCCCCAGGCCAGCGTGTGGGTCACCAGGCCCTCGGCGCGGCGGTGTTCGGCGAGGGCGTTGAGGAACATGTTGGCGGCCGCGTAGTTGGCCTGGCCTCCGTTGCCCATGACGGAGGCGGCGGAGGAGAACATCACGAACGCCGCCGGGGCCATCTCACGGGTCAGCCGGTGCAGATGCCATGCCGCGTCGGCCTTCGGGGCGAGTACGGCGTCGAACCGTTCGGGGGTCAGCGAGGTGACCACCCCGTCGTCCAGCACCCCGGCGGCGTGGACGACGGCCGTCAGCGGATGGGCGGCGGGGATCGTGGCCAGCAGACCGGCCACCGCGTCCGGATCGGCGACGTCACAGGCCGCCACCCGCACCTCCGCACCCAGGTCGGCCAGTTCGGCGATGAGCGCGTCGATGTCGTGTGCGGCCGGGCCGCGCCGGGAGACCAGCAGCAGACGCCGGGCGCCGTGCCCGGTGGCCAGATGCCGGGCGACCAGTCGGCCGAGGGCGCCGGTGCCGCCGGTGATGAGGACGGTTCCGTCCGGGTCGAGGGCGGGAAGCGGCGGCTCGTGGTCGGGGTGGACCCGCGCCAGACGGGGCACGCGTACGGTCCCGGCCCGTACCGCCAGCTCGGTTTCACCGGCCGCCACGGCGGCCGGGAGGGCGGTGCGCAGGGCGTGGCGGGAGGCCGGGTCGTCGTCCAGGTCCAGCAGCAGGATCCGCTCGGGGTGTTCGGCCTGTGCGGCGCGGACCAGGCCCCACAGGGGGGCGGTGGTCAGGTCGGCGGGCGGGTCCTCGGGGACGGCGGCGATCGCGCCGTGGGTGGTGATCACCAGCCGGGCCGTGCCGAACCGCTCGTCGGTCAGCCATGCGCGCAGCGTGTCCAGCACCTGGTGGGCGGCCGCGCGCACCCGCGCGGGGGTCTGGTCGGGATCGGGCGACGTGGTGTCGCGGCCGGGGCATCTCAGGATGACGAGGCTCGGAACGGGCAGTCCTGCGCCGATGGCGGTCTGCAGCGCGGCCAGGTCCGGGTGGGCGGGGACGGGTTCGCGGCCGCCGTCCACGTCCAGGGGGTCGGAGCCGATGACGGCCCAGCTCTCGGCAGGTGTCGACTGGCCCGCGGGCAGCGGTTCGGGCTGGGGCTGGGGCTGCCAGTCGAGCCGGTACAAGGAGTCGGTACGCGGGGCGCGCCAGCGGTCGGCGGGGATCTCGCGCAGCCCGAGGGTTTCGATGGTGGCGGCCACGGCGCCGTGCTCGTCGGTCAGGCTGAGCGCGACGGTGTCGGGGCCGGTCGGGGTGATGCGGACCCGAAGCCGGGTGGCGCCGGTGGCGAACAGCCGTACCCCGCTGAAGGAGAACGGCAGCCTGACGGTGCTCGGCGTACGCCCACTACGGGCGCGGTCGGGGTTGAACAGCTCCTCCACCGGGTGCAGCGCGCTGTCGAGGAGGGCGGGGTGCAGGCCGAAGCCCTCGGCCCCGCCGCGCTGCTCGGTGGCCAGGCGCACCTCGGCGAGCAGGTCCTCGCCGTGCCGCCACGCGGCGTGCAGTCCGCGGAAGGCGGGGCCGTACGCGTACCCCTGCTCGGTGAGGCGCCGGTACAGGTCCGCCACATCGACCGGGACGGCGTCGGCCGGTGGCCACGACGCCCGGGGGGTCTCCGGGGCGGGCGCTGCCGGGGAGGCGGGGGCGAGGAGCCCTGCGGCGTGGCGGCGCCAGGTGTCCGTGGTTCCCGGGGGCTGGTCGTCCTCGTCCGCGGGGCGGGAGGAGAAGCTGAGCGTCCGTCGGCCCGCGTCGTCGGGGGCGGCGATGGCCAGCTGGACGCAGACCGCGCCGGATGCGGGCAGGAGCAGCGGGGTCTCGAGGGTGAGGTCGTCGACCAGGTCGCACCCGGTCCGCGCACCGGCGAGCAGGGCCAGCTCCAGGAGGGCCGTCCCGGGCAGCGGCACGCTGCCCGCGATGGTGTGGTCCGCGAGCCAGGGGTGGGTGTTCAGCGACAGTCGCCCGGTGAGGAGCAGTTCGCCGTCGGGTGTTTCCACGACGGCCTGGAGGAGGGGGTGGCCGGTGGCGCCGAGTCCGGCGGCGCGTACATCGGCGGTGCCGTTCGGGACCGGTCGCCAGTAGCGTTCGCGCTGGAAGCGGTAGGTGGGCAGGTCGACGTGGCCCGCGCCGTCCGGGAGCGCGGCGGAGAAGTCGGCGGTGCCGCCGTCGATGTGGATCCGGGCCAGGGCGGAGAGCAGGGTGCGGGGCTCGTCGCGGCCGTGGCGCAGGACGGCGGCGAACACCGGCGCCGTCCCATCAGCCGTCCCATCGGCCGTCCCATCGGCCGCTCCCTCGGTGGCGAGGGCGTCCTCGGCCATGGTGGTGAGGACGGCGTCCGGGCCGAGTTCGAGGTAGCGCACCACGCCCTCGGTGCGCAGGGTTCGCAGCCCTTCGTGGAACCGTACGGGCTCGCGGACGTGGCGTACCCAGTACTCCGGGTCGCGGAGCTGGTCGGCGTCGGCCGGCTCACCCGTGAGGTTGGAGATCACCGGGATGTGCGGCACGTGGTAGGTGAGGGTCCGGGCGACTTCGCGGAAGTCGTCCAGCATGGGCTGGAGGAGCGGCGAGTGGAAGGCATGGCTGACGCGCAGCCGCTTGGTGCGGTGGCCGCGCTCCCTGAGGGTGCGCACCACCTCCTCGACGGCGTCCGCGGCCCCGGACACCACGAGGGCGGTGGGACCGTTGACAGCGGCCAGGGAGAGACGGTCCGCATGCCCGCTGAGCAGGGGAACGACCTGTTCCTCGGTGGCTTCGACGGCGGCCATGGCGCCACCGGCCGGGAGCGCCTGCATGAGGCGCCCCCGGGCGGCGACGAGCGTGCAGGCGTCCGGCAGTGACAGAACGCCCGCCACATGTGCGGCGACGATTTCGCCGATGGAGTGGCCGGTCAGATATCCGGGAGTGAGCCCGAAGGACTCCACCAGCCGGAAGAGGGCGGTCTCCAGGGCGAAGAGGGCCGCCTGGGTCAGTCCGGTGCGGTGCAGGGAGCGGGCCTCGTCGGGGTCCTCGACGGTGTGCTCGGCGGGGTCCTCGGCGGGGTCCTCTGCGGCGAAGAGGATGTCGCGCAGCGAGCACCCCAGCAGCGGGTCCAAATGGGCGCAGGTCTCGTCGAGGGCCGTCGCGAACACCTCGAAGGCCCGGTACAACTGCGCTCCCATGCCGGGCTGTTGGCTGCCCTGGCCGGTGAACATGAATGCCGTGGCACCGGCGCGGGCCGCCCCGGCCCGGGTCACCCCGGGGTGGGCCCGGCCATCGGCCAGCGCTCGTACGGCCGTCAGCAGTTGGTCGCGGTCGTCGCCGAGGACCACCGCCCGGTGTTCGAAGGCGGTACGGGTCCTGGCGAGCGACCAGCCCACATCGGCCAGGGACAGTCCCGGATGGGCGTCGGCATGGGCGGCCAGTGCCGCGGCCTGGTCACGCAGCGCCTGGCCGGTACGGGCGGACAGCACCCAGGGCAGCGCGCGACCGCCGGGCGGTGTGCTCTCGGTGGGCGTACGCCTTGGTGCGTCGGCCAGTGCGGATTCGAGGAGGAGGTGGGCGTTGGTTCCCGAGATCCCGAACGAGGACACCGCGGCCCGGCGCGGGCGTTCCCCCGATGGCCAGGGGACGGGTTCGGTGAGCAGGCGTACGGCGCCCGCGTCCCAGTTCACATGGGGGGTGGGCCGGTTGACGTTCACGGTGGCGGGCAGCGTTTCGTACCGCATCGCCATGATCATCTTGATGACGCCCGCCACGCCGGCCGCGCCCTGGGTGTGGCCGATGTTCGACTTGACCGACCCCAGCCACAGGGGCTTTCCATCGGGCCGGTCCTGGCCGTACGTGGTCAGCAGCGCATGCGCCTCGATGGGGTCGCCCAGCCGGGTGCCGGTGCCATGGGCCTCGACCACGTCCACCTCGGCCGGTGACAGTCGCGCGTTCGCCAACGCGTGCGTGATGACGCGCTGTTGGGAGGGCCCGTTGGGCGCCGTCAGGCCGTTCGAGGCGCCGTCCTGGTTGATGGCCGAGCCCCTGATGACCGCCAGTACCCGATGGCCGTGGCGGCGGGCGTCGGACAGCCGCTCCAGCAGCACCAGGCCGACGCCCTCGGCGAAGGCGGTGCCGTCCGCGTCCGCGGAGAACGCCTTGCACCGGCCGTCGGGCGCGAGGCCCCGCTGCCGGGAGAACTCGGTGAACACATTCGGGATGGCCATCACCGTCACGCCACCGGCCAGGGCCAGCCCGCATTCGCCCTGCCGCAGTGCCTGACAGGCCAGATGCATGGCCACCAGCGAGGACGAACACGCCGTGTCCACCGTCACCGCGGGCCCTTCGAGCCCGAGTGTGTACGCCACCCGGCCCGACAGCACACTGGGGGCGTTGCCCGTCACCAGATAGCCCTCGGCGCTGCTGTCGATGTGCGGCGTACCGAAGCCGGGGAGGGCGGTCCCGGCGTAGACGCCCGTCGGGCTGCCCTTGAGCGTGACGGGGTCGATCCCGGCGCGCTCCAGCAGTTCCCAGGCCACCTCCAGCAGCAGCCGCTGCTGGGGGTCGACGGCCACGGCCTCGCGCGGGCTGATGCCGAAGAACTCGGGGTCGAACCGGTCGGCGTCGTAGAGGAATCCGCCCTCACGGGCGTGGCTGGTGCCGGGGTGGTCGGGGTCCGGGTGGAACAGGTTCTCCAGGTCCCAGCCGCGGTCCGCGGGGAACTCCCCCATCGCGTGGGCGCCGGAGGCGACGAGCCGCCACAGGTCCTCGGGCGTCCGTACACCGCCCGGATAGCGGCAGGCCATGCTCACCACGGCCACCGGCTCCTGGGAGCGGTCCTCCATGGCGCGGAGCCGACGGCGTGTCTCGTGGAGATCGCCGGCCACTCGCCTCAGATAGTCGACCAGCTTCTCTTCATCAGCATGCGGCACAGAGGGTCACCCGGCCTTCCGCGAAAGGGCGCGCCACGTCGGTCATGACAGGCCAAGCTCCTTGTCGATGAAATCCAGCACCTGATCGGCGGTCGCGACCTGCAGCCGCTCCACGGCGCCGCCGTCGTCCTCGTCCGAGGGACACATCGCTTTCCAGCGAGAAAGCAATGTCTCCAGCCGGGTCGTGACGGCTCCGGAATCCAGATCGTCGACGGCCACGGCGGACAGGCTGTTCTCCAGCCTGACCAGCTCGTTGAAGACCGGGTGGGGGATGTCCCGCCCCCCGGCGTCGTCCGGGGCGAGTTGATGACGCAGGTGTTCGGCGAGCGCGGCCGCTTCGGGATGGTCGAAGACGAGCGCCGCGGGCAGCCGCAGCCCGGTGGCCGCGGCCAGCCGGTTGCGCAGTTCGACCCCGGTCAGCGAATCGAAGCCGAGGTCCTTGAACGAGGCGCCGGGGTGGACCGTGGCGGGGTCGGCGTGGCCCAGCACGGCGGCGGCGTGGCCGCGTACGAGGTTGAGCAGCAGCCGGTGCTGTTCGGTCGACGGCAGTCCGCGGAGTCGGCCGGCCCAGTTAACCGGCCGGCCTCCGGCCGCCGCGGTCGGGCGGGCACGGCCGCTGCCGCCGGTGGCCGTGAGCGCCCGGAGCGGGGTGGGCAGGGTAGCGGTGTCCTGGCCGGCCAGGGCCCGGGTGTCCAGCTTGAGCGCCAGGAGATGGGAACGGCCCTGGCGGTACGCCGCGTCCAGCAGGGCCAGCCCCTCCTCGGTGGTGTTGGCCGTGATCCCCAGGCGGCCGATCCTGGCCAGGTTGGCGGTGTCCAGCCGGGCGGTGAGTCCGCTGGTGGCCGCCCACAGCCCCCAGGCCACCGACAACCCCGGCAGCCCGGCGGCCTGGCGGTGGGCGGCGAGGGCGTCGCAGAAGGCATTGGCGGCCGCGTAGTTGGCCTGGCTGGGAGTGCCCAGATCGGAGGCGAAGGAGGAGAACATGACGAAGGTGGCGAGTCGCAGATGTGCCGTCGCCGCGTGCAGATTGGCCGCGGCTGTGGCCTTGGCCGTCCATGCCCGGGCCAGCCGCTCCGGGGATTGCGCGGGAAGCATC
>NZ_BBUZ01000070.1 GCF_001417735.1 Streptomyces sp. NBRC 110028 | reverse complement strand
GGTCCTTGGCGACGAGAGTGGCAGTCATCAGGCGCCCGATCCTAACCGCCGCCGTGCGGCGCGGGCTCGGCGTTTTCCCCGCCCCGGCCCACACGAGTGGCTGACCGCGGGGGCGGTGGGCCGCACCGGTCGTGGTTGGCGACGGCCCGGAGACCGCCCCCGTCGGGAGCCCGGCATGGTCGGCACGGCACCCCCTCAGGAGGGGGAGGAAAGGTACCGCCTCTCGCCGGAGCCCCGGGCCGGGACGCGCGGGGCGTCGGCGGGGGTCCGGCGAGAAGACGTCGTCGCACCGGGTGCGGTGTCGACGACGCCCCGGGTGGCGGTGCCGGGACGGGCCGGGTCAGCGGGTGTCGCTCGCGCCGACCCGGCCGTCGGCGGTCGGGACGGCCTCGGCCTCTGCCGTACCGGCGGCTCCGTCGATGTTCTCGGCGGGGGCGGCCGGGCCGATGCGGATCTCGAAGTCGCCGTCGTACTTCTCGTGTCCGGCGATGACGGCCATCTCGACCGCTTCCTCGCCCTTCTCGCCGCGCACGATCAGCGGGTCGCGGCGCAGGTCCTTCAGCAGGGCCCAGCACAGCCCGACCATGACCAGGGTGAACGGTGCGGCCACCAGGATCGTCAGGTTCTGCAGGCCGGTGAGCGCGTCGTCACCGCCGCCGCCGACGAGCAGCATCACGGCCGCGACGGCGCCCGTGACCACGCCCCAGAAGATGACGACGAAACGGCTCGGCTCGAAGGAGCCCTTCTGCGAGAGGGTGCCCATGACGATCGAGGCGGCGTCCGCGCCGGAGACGAAGAAGATGCCGACGAGGATCATCACGATGACGCTCATGATGCTCGCCACCGGGTACTGCTCGAGCACGCCGAACAGCTGGCCCTCCGGGGTGGTTTCCTTGCCCAGCTCGCCCGCGGCCTGGAGCTTCATCGACGAACCGCCGAAGATCGCGAACCAGATCAGGCTGACGGTGCTCGGCACCAGGATGACGCCGCCGACGAACTGCCGGATGGTGCGGCCGCGGCTGATCCGCGCGATGAACATGCCGACGAACGGCGTCCAGGAGATCCACCAGGCCCAGTAGAAGACCGTCCAGTCGCTCAGCCAGCTCGCGACGGTCTGGCCGCCGGTCGCCTCGGTGCGGCCCACCAGCTGCGGCAGATCACCGATGTAGCTGCCGATGGAGGTGGGCAGCAGGTCGAGGATGATGATCGTGGGACCGGCGACGAAGACGAACACGGCGAGGAACAGCGCCAGCACCATGTTGATGTTGGACAGCCACTGGATGCCCTTGGCGACGCCCGAGACGGCGGAGGCGATGAACGCGACCGTGAGGACCGCGATCACGGCGACCAGCAGCCCGGTCCCGACGTTGCTCTTCCAGCCCAGCACCTCGACACCGCTGCCGATCTGGAGCGCGCCGAGTCCGAGGGACGCGGCCGAGCCGAAGAGAGTGGCGAAGATCGCGAGGATGTCGATGACGCGGCCGCCCGCGCCGTTGGCGTGCCTGCTGCCGATCAGCGGGGTGAAGACGGCGCTGATGGTCTGGCGGCGGCCGCGGCGGAAGGTGCTGTACGCGATGGCGAGGCCCACGACCGCGTAGATCGCCCACGGGTGGAGCGTCCAGTGGAACAGCGTCGTAGACATGGCGACCTGCATCTTCTCGGCCGCGGTGCCCGGGTCGGTCCCGGGCGGCGGGGTGACGAAGTGCGCCAGCGGCTCACTCACCCCGTAGAACATCAGGCCGATGCCCATGCCCGCGCTGAACATCATCGCGACCCATGAGACGGTCTTGAACTCGGGCTCCTCGCCTTCCTTCCCGAGCGTGATCTTGCCGTAGCGGCTCATCGCCAGCCACAGCGCGAAGATCACAAAGCCGGTGGCGGCGAGGATGAACGCCCAGCCACCGTTGTGGATCAGTCCGGACAGCATGCTGTCCGAGACGCTCTCGAGAGTGTCGGTGAACAGCGCTCCCCAGATCACGAACGCGAGGGTGAGTCCGGCGGATACGCCGAACACCACGCGGTCGGTCTGGGGAGCCGGAGTCGGGTCGGGACTACCGGGAAGGTCCGCCGTGACCGGAGGGTCGCTTCTTACGTCCCCCGTGCCGTTCTGTGTCTCCGTCACGCATGAACCTTTCACTGGGTTTAGTAGGTCGACGATGCGGCTACCCAGTAGTCGGATACGTATGTCAGGACGACTCCCGTGGTTTCAGCACGTGTTCACGGGCCGCCCTGCGGTGAGGTGGTAGTCCGCGCGGCCGTCGAGCAGCAGCGGGACGAGGGCCCGCAGCGGCTGCCGCAGCGGTACGAGGACGTCGTGCCCGGCGCCCGGGAGGGTCCGCGTCCGTATGCCGTGCAGGGCCAGTTCGTCCCGCACGTCGTCGTACCGCGCGGCGTCCAGCCGGTAGCCGCACGGCGGGTCCTGGAGGATGTCGCCCTTCTGGGCCGGGTCGTTGTCGGCGCCGCCGAGGTACACCGGCCCCCGGTCCGCGTACCCGGAGAGCCGCGCCGCGGTCGTGGCGGCCTCGATCCGCGGGCGCCGCTCCTCCACGAAGCCGAACGCGCCCTTCAGCGCAGCGAGTTGCGAGTCCACCCGCCGCTTGTTGTTGACGGCGGCATCGGCCTTCTCGGCGTCGGTGAGCGGGTCGACACGGGTCTCGACGAGCAGCCCGACGCTGTTCTTGACCCCGGCGGTGTTGCGCAGGATGCGCTCCTGACCGTCGCCCGCGACCTGTTTGACCGGCTCGCCCGTTTCGGGGTCGGTCCAGATGCCGTAGACGCCGGTGGAGAAGCCCGCGGCCTCGGCGTGCGGGCGCACGTAGGTGTCCGAGAGGGTGCGCGCCTCGCGGTGCACGGGGGCGGCGGTGTTGAGGTTGCGCGGCCACAGGGCCAGCAGGTCCTTCCTGTAGTACGGGACGGTGGCCCCGTACTCGTGCAGGTCGTAGACGGTGTCCGGCCGCCAGTCGCGGATGACGCGCGCCATGGCGCGGGACTCGGCGGTGGTGAGCGCGAGGTGGTCGCGGTTGATGTCCGTGCCCTGGGAGTTGCCGCGGGTGTCGGCGGCCCGGCCGTCGGGGTTGGCGGTGGGCACGACGAGGACGTTCGTCCGCGACAGGAAGCGGCGGGTGCCCGGGTCCTTGGCGTAGGCGAGGTCGCGGACGGTGGTCAGGCAGGCCTCGCGGCCCGACGGCTCGTCGCCGTGCTGGGAGCAGATGAGCAGCAGGGAGTTGCCGCGGGCGGCCCGGGCGGCGTCGGCGGGCGCCGCGGGGGCGCCGATCCGCACCAGGTTGAGGGGGCGGCCCTGCGCGGTGGTGCCGATGGTGTCGACGGCGACGCGCCCGCTGGCCCGGTCGACGGCCGCGAGGAAGTCCGCCTCCTGGCCCTGCGTCGTCCAGCGGGCACCCCGGCTGGTCTCGAATCCGGTGCGCGGCGGCGCTCCCGGCTCGGCCCGCGCGGGGGCGGTCAGGAGCGATCCGGTGAGCAGCGCGCCGAGCGCGCCGCAGGTGACGGCGGTGCGGATGAGGGGCGCGGGTGAGAACACGTGCGGGCCTCCTGTGGTGAGGGGACGGGTGAGGCGCCCCGGGCGCGGGCGCCTCACCGGGGACGTACGTGGCAGGTCAGCGGAGCGGCAGAGGTGCGTCGAGGTGCGGGGTGCGGATGCCGCGTCGCAGGGGCTCGCGGGCGGGGGCGGGCGCGGCGCCGTCGGCCCGCAGGGCGCCGACGAGCGGGAGGCGGGCCGAGGTGCGGCTGAGGTCGAGGGTCAACCGGGGGGTGGTGGTGGGCGGTTCGAGGAGCCCGGCGTCGGTACCGGCGATGATCAGGCCCAGCCGGTGGCCCGCCGGGATCACATGGTCGGTGGCGGCCAGGTCGAGGGTGAGGGTGTACGGCTTGCCGGGGGTCAGCGGGCGGCCCTCGCGGGCGTCGGCCCAGTGGCCGAGGTCGGCCCAGCCGCGGCTGAGGACCGTGGAGTCGACGGTCTTGGTGTCGGCCGCGGTCACCTTGAAGCAGGCGCTGTCGCCCGCCGTGCTGCTGCCCCAGCAGGTGCGGTCGTCGAGGGTGACGATGCCTTCGCCCGCCCCGCCGTAGTCGCGGATGGTGTCGGGTCCGAGGTCGACCAGGACGGCGGAGAGGTGGGCGCTGGTGGTGGAGGGGGTGGCGGTGACCGTCACGGTGCCGGAGCCGGACAGCCGCAGGTCTTTGGCGAGCGGCGGCGTGGTGAAGCCCGCCTTGGCGGGGGTCGGCCGGTCGATGTCGGCGGCCCAGTCGGTCTCGCTCAGCCGGGGGTCGTCGGTGAAGGCCGCGACCGAGCCGGGCCGGGCCCGCTCGGTGCCGAGGACGCCCACCCCGGGGGCCCGGCCGGGGGCCGGGCGCAGGGTGGTCCACCGGGTGCCGGACGGGGGCCAGACGCGGTCGGTGGACCACTGGTCGGGGGCGCGTTCGACATCGGCCATGGGTTCGCGCTCGATGCCGTTGTCGATGCCGAGGAGCTGGTGGTCGAACCAGCGGTGCAGGGTCCTGACCCACTCCCCGCGCCGGAAGTCGAACGGGTCGACGTGCCCGGTCTGCGACAGCCAGATCTTGCGCTCCACGCCCGCCTCGGCGAGCGCGTTCCACCACTGTCCGAGGTGCTTGGTGCGGACGTTGAGGTCCTGCGTCCCGTGGACGGCGAAGACGCTGGCGCGCACCTTGCGGGCGTCGGGCACGTAGTCGCGGGCGCTCCACAGGCCGGTCCAGTCGCCGGTGCGCGGGGCGCCGTCGACGAGACGTTTCCGTACGGCGGCGCAGCGCCCGTGGGCGGCGTCGCTCTCGACGGCGTCGGCCAGCCCGTCGGGGCCCGAGCCGAAGAGCGCGGCGCCCTTGGCGAAGTAGTAGTCGTACCAGGAGGAGATGGCGCCGATGGGCACGATCGTCTTCAGGCCCTTGACGCCGGTGGCGGCGACGCCGCCCGCGATGGTGCCGTCGTAGCTCTTGCCGATCATGCCGGTGCGGCCGTTGCTCCAGGACGCCGTGACGGGCGTGCCGCCGGTCGCGGCGCTGTATCCGGTGGCGCGGCCGTTCAGCCAGTCGACGACGGCCTTGGCGGACTGGATGTCGGAGCGGCCGCCGATGTCGACGCAGCCGTCGGAACGGTTGGTTCCGGCGAGGTCGACGAGGACGGTGGCATAGCCGCGCGGGACGAAGTAGTTGTCGTAGAAGAGCGGGAACAGGACCGGTTTGCCGTCCGCGTCGTAGGTCTTGGTCTGGCTCTCGTTGCCCCGGCCGCAGCAGGAGTAGTACGGACTGGCATCCATGATCACGGGGATCTTGCGGCCCTGCCCGGCGGGTTCGCGGGGCCGGACGATGTCGACGGCGACCCGGTCGGTCCTGCCGTCCGCGTCGCCGTCGAGCCTGGTGTCCACCCAGACGGATTCGCGTAGGGCGTCGTCGTACGAATAAACGGGTCTGCTCTCCCGCACCGGGGCCGCGTGGGCCGGTGAGGTGCCGAGGGGAGACAGCGGTAAGAGGGTGGCGACCACCAGTGCGGTGACCGCCGGGACGAGGTGCCTGACCCGGTGGATGCGGGGCTTCCGCCTACGTAGCAGCACGGCCGGACGGTAGCGCGAGTGAACTCCCGGGCAGAAGAGGGCGGACGGTCCCCCGGGGCGCGTGTGGCGACTGGATGTCGATTACATGTCAAATGACGGATGGACGTGAAGTACGCAAAGGGAGTACATAGGGTCGCGAGTGATCGTTTCTCCCTTACGGATCGTTCTCCCCTACGAGTTGGAGGACTTGTGCGTCACCACAGACTCATCGTCCCGGCCACGGCCGCGGCCTGCCTGCTGCTGGCGATCCCGGCTTCGGCGGCCGGACCGGCGCGCCCGGCATCGGGGACTCCTACTACCCCTCGTACGGCAACGGCGGCTACGACGTCTCCCACTACGACCTGCGGCTGAAGTACCAGCCGAAGACGGACGGCCTGGAGGGCACGGCGACGATCGTCGCCACCGCGAAGCAGGATCTGTCCCGCTTCAACCTCGACTTCGCGCTCGATGTGCGCGAGGTGCTGGTGGGCGGGAAGAAGGCGGCGTTCACCAGGACCGGCGACCATGAGCTGGAGATCACCCCCACCGCGGCGCTGGACTCCGGCCGTTCCTTCACCGTCGTGGTGCGCTACAGCGGCACCCCGTCGAAGGCGGAGGTGGGCGGCATCACCGGCTGGCAGCGGACGCCGGACGGCGGGATCGCGGCCAATGAGCCGGAGTCGGCGTGGTGGTGGTTCCCGAGCAACGACCATCCGCTGGACAAGGCCACGTACGACGTCTCGGTCGCGGTGCCGGACGGTACGCAGGCCATCAGCAACGGCGTGCTGACATCGAGCACGTCGCAGTTGGGCTGGACCCGCTACAACTGGCGCTCCAGCAAGCCCCAGGCCACCTATCTGGCCACGCTGGCGGTCGGCAAGTTCGACATCACGACGGACACCACCGCGAACGGGCTGCCCGTCGTCAACGCCTACAGCAAGGACCTCGGCGACACCGCGGGCGCGGCGCGGGCCAGCGTCGAGCGGACGGCCGAGGTCGTCGACTGGGAGTCCACGGTCTTCGGCCCGTACCCCTTCGAGGCGCTGGGCGGCTATGTGCCGAACGTGTCCGCCGGATTCGCCATAGAGACCCAGACCAGACCCTTCTACAGCCCGAAGAAGTTCGCCAACGGCTCGAACGTGTCGGTGGTGGTGCACGAGCTGGCGCACCAGTGGTTCGGCGACAGCGTCTCGCTGAAGGACTGGCGCGACATCTGGATCAACGAGGGCTTCGCGCGCTACGCGCAGTGGCTGTGGTCGGAGAAGGAGGGCGAGGGCACGGCGCAGGAGCTGGCGGACTACATGTACGCCTCCTACCCGGCCGACGACCCGTTCTGGAAGGTCGAGCCGGGCGACCCGGGGGCGGCGAACCAGTTCCACGAGGCGGTGTACGACCGGGGCGCGCTGACGCTGCAGGCGCTGCGCGACCGCGTCGGCGACAAGGCCTTCTTCGCGATCCTGAAGGGGTGGCCGACGGAGCACCGGTACGGCAACGCCTCGGTGAAGGACTTCGTGGCCTATGCCGAGAAGGTGTCCGGCAAGCCGCTGGCCGCGTTCTTCGACACCTGGCTGTTCACCCCCTCCAAGCCGGCGGCGCGGGCGAAGGGGGCGCAGCTGAGCGCGGCGAAGGCGCCGGTGCGGCCGAAGTCCTGGCAGAAGATCCAGGCGGCGCGCTCCGAGAAGTGACGCTCCGAGAAGTCAGGCGACGCCCCCGTCCGGTGCCCGCGCACCGGACGGGGGCGTTCGCGGTCAGTCCGCCGTGAGCGGGCGGAGCGTGAGGGTGTAGTCGTAACGCCTGTCGGCCTTGACCCGGTACTGGTCGCGCACCGGCTTGGGGGTGTCGCCGACGGCGTGGAGGGTGTGTCGTGGGCGGTGACCGCCTGGACGGTGAGGCAGCTCGTAGCCGCCGGGGTTCGCGGGCGGGGCGGGCAGCTGGACCTCTTCGCTCGCGTCCGGCCCGACGTCCAGGGCCCGGGTGCCGCTCGCGACGGTCTTCGCGCCCTCGGTCACCTTCCAGCGCAGGCGCGGATCGGAGGTGCCGGTGAAGACGCGCGTCAACGGCGCGGACGGTTCTCTGTGCGATCGGATGAGCCGGGAAGGTTTCACAGTGATGATGAGACAGCAATACTGATGAACCCGATCGGGCAGCACACGGGAGAGCGAGGCGCGCCCATGACCACCCCCGACAACGAGGGGCCGACCAGCGAGGGGCCGACCCTCACCGTCGACGAGCTGGCGGCCCGGGCCGGGGTGACCGTCCGCACGATCCGCTTCTACGGCACCCGCGGCCTGCTTCCGCCGCCCGCTATCGGCCCGCGCCGGGTGGGCCACTACGGGCCCGGGCACCTGTCGCGGCTCGCCCTCATCGAGGAGTTGCAGCACCACGGCATGACCCTGTCCGCCATCGAGCGCTATCTGCGGCAGCTCCCGGCGGACCTGAGCGCGGACGACCTCGCCATCCACCGCGCCCTGGTCGCCTCGTGGGCCCCCGAGGCGCCCGAGGAGGCGACCCGCGAGCAACTGACCCGGCGGGCCGGGCGCGAGCTGTCGGACGAGGACGTCGACCGGCTGGCCGCCCTCCACGCGCTGGACCGCACGGACCGGCCGGATGTGTTCCGCGTCGACCCCGGAGTGCTGCACCTGGGGCTGCGGCTGCTGGACGTTCCGATCGACCTGGAGACGATACTGGCGGCCCATACGGTCGTCCTGGAGCACAGCCGCTCCGTGGCCCGCGAGCTGGGACGGCTCTTCCGCGACGAGGTGTGGGGCCCGGAGCGGGAGCCGGAGTCCGGCGGCGGGGCGGAGCGGGTGGCGGCGAAGAAGTCGCTGTCGGCGGACATGCAGCCGCTGGTGGTGCAGGCGCTGGTGATCGCCTTTCAGCGGTCGATGAAGCAGGAGCTGCGGGCCTGGTACGGGACGGACGACGCCGGCTGAGCGCGCCCTCCCCGTGGCGCCCTCAGGCCCCCACGAGCGCGGCGGCCAGCTCGGCGGGGCGGGCGGCGAACGGCGAATGGCTGCCCGGCAGCGTCCGCACGGTGAAGGGGTGGTCCGGCATCGCCGCGTCGGCCTCCGCGATCATCAGGTCCTGCACCGCGGGCGCCAAGGCCCGGTCCTCGGCGCACCGGATGAAGGTGCGGGGGATACCGCCCCACCGCTCCCGGGTGAGGCCGACCGGGGTCGTCGGGATGGCCAGCGGCAGATCAGGGCTGAGGGCGTGGCGCCAGCGGGCGAAGGACCCGGCGGGGATGTCCTGGTAGTAGGTCAGCCGCAGCTCCTCCAGGTACTCCGGATCCGCGGACAGCGGATTGACCCGGCACGCGCCGATGGACTTCATGTCGCCCACCAGCAGCCCTCTGTCCCGGGCGATCGCCATCTGCTCCGGAGCGTCCATGTAGTCGCTGAAGCGAGGTCGTCCCGCGAGCACCACGGACGACAGATAGACCAGCTCGTCGACGAGTTCGGGAGCGCGCTCCGCGGCCAGGGACGCGGAGACACCGCCGGCGCTGTGCGAGACGAGGACCACCCTGCGGTGCCCGCGCACCGCGCGCAGCGCCGAGACGACGGCCCCGGCGCACTCCTCCAGGGTCAGCCCGGCCAGCGCCGACTTCTCGGTCGTGAAGCCCGGCTGGCCGGGGTCGTGATAGCCCGAGGGCAGCGGCGCGTCGAAGCCGTGCCCCGGCAGATCGACGGCGAGGCTCACCGCGCCGAGCCCGGCCAGGGCGCGCTGGGTGGCCGCCCACTGCCAGGAGGAGTGCCAGGCGCCGTGGACCAGGACGTAGAGGGTTCCGGATTGATCATTGTTCATGGGGACAGTCCACCCCCTCGGCACGGCGTGATCCACCGCCATATCCCGCCATCGTCGCCCTCGTAGCCGTTGATGTACTGGAGCACCCCGCCCGTCCAGCCGGGGAAGCCGATGCCCAGGATCGAGCCGATGTTGGCGTCGGCGACGGACGTCAGCACGCCCTCCTCCAGCAGCCGCACCGTGTCGAGGGCCTCGCTGAAGAGCATGCGCTCCTTCATGTCCTCGAAGGGGATCCGGGTGCCGGTGGCACCGAAGTGCTCGCGCAGCCCCGGCCACAGCCCCAGGCGCTTGCCGGTGGCGGCGTCGTACTCGTAGAAGCCCGCTCCCCCGCCGCGCCCCGGGCGCCCGAACTCCTCCACCATGCGGTCGATGACGGCGTCCGCCGGGTGCGGCTGCCACTCGCCGCCCGCCTCCAGCGTCGCGCGCCGCGTCTCCTCGCGGATCTTGCGCGGGAGGGTCAGGGTGAGTTCGTCCATCAGGGAGAGCACCTTGGCGGGGTAGCCCGCCTGGGCGGCGGCCTGTTCGACCGACGCCGGGTCGATGCCCTCGCCGACCATCGCCACGCCCTCGTTCATGAAGTGGCCGATGACGCGGGAGGTGAAGAAGCCTCGGGAGTCGCTGACGACGATCGGCGTCTTGCTGATCTGCCGCACCAGGTCGAAGGCGCGGGCCAGCGCCTCCTCCCCGGTGCGCTCGCCCTTGATGATCTCGACCAGCGGCATCTTGTCGACGGGCGAGAAGAAGTGCAGCCCGATGAAGTCACCGGCGCGCTCCACCCCCTCCGCCAGCATCGTGATCGGCAGGGTGGAGGTGTTGGAGCACAGCAGGGCGTCCGGCGCCACGATGGACTCGATCTCCTGGAACACCTTGTGCTTGAGCGCCGGGTCCTCGAAGACCGCCTCGATGACCGCGTCGCAGCCCGCGAGGTCGCGCGGGTCGGCGGTCGGGGTGATGAGCGCCAGCAGCGCGTCGCGCCGGGCCCCGGTCGTACGGCCCTTGGCGACCGCCTTGGCCAGCAGCCCCTCCGCGTACGCCTTGCCCTTGGCCGCCGCCTCCTCGGAGACGTCCTTCAGCACGACCTCGATGCCCGCCTTGGCGCACGCGTACGCGATGCCCGCGCCCATCATCCCGGCGCCCAGCACCGCGACCTTGCGGACCGTGCGCGGCTCGATCCCCTGCGGCCGGTTGGCACCGGAGTTGACCGCCTGGAGGTCGAAGAAGAACGCCTGGATCATGTTCTTGGCGGTCTGGCCGACGACCAGTTCGGTGAAGTACCGGGCCTCGATGGTCTGCGCCGTCTCGAAGTCGACCTGCGCGCCCTCGACGGCGGCGGCGAGGATGTTGCGCGGCGCCGGGTAGGGGGCGCCGTTCAGCTGCTTGCGGAGATTGGCCGGGAAGGCGGGGAGGTTGACGGCGAACCTCGGGTCCGCCGGGGTCCCGCCGGGGATGCGGTACCCCTTCTCGTCCCAGGGCTGCCGCGACTCGGGGTGGGCGTCGATGAAGGCCCGCGCCCGGGCCGACAGCTCCTCCGGCGTGTCCACGACCTCGTGCACCAGCCCTGCCTCCAGCGCCCGGCGCGGGGCGTACCGGGTGCCCTGGAGCAGCACCTTGAGCAGCGCGTCGGCGACGCCCAGCAGCCGCACCGAGCGGACGACGCCGCCGCTGCCCGGCAGCAGGCCGAGCGTGACCTCGGGAAAACCGATCCGGGAGGCGGGGGTGTCGAGCGCGATCCGGTGATGGCAGGCGAGCGCGATCTCGAAACCACCGCCGAGCGCCGCGCCGTTGATGGCGGCGACGACGGGCTTGCCGAGGGTTTCGATTCGGCGCAGCCCGCGCTTGATGCGCAGGTTCGTCTCAAACGCCCGCTGGGCCTGGTCGGGCCCCAGCGTGATCATGTCCTTGAGGTCGCCGCCCGCGAAGAACGTCTTCTTGGCGGAGGTGACGATGACGCCGCGGATCGACTCGTGCTCCGCCTCCAGCCGGTCGGCGATCGCGTCGAGGGAGGCGATGAAGGCGGCGTTCATCGTGTTGGCGGACTGACCGGGGTCGTCGAGGACGAGGGTGACGACGCCGTCGTCGTCCTGCTCCCAGCGGATGGTCGAGGCGGTGGCGGGGTTGCTCATCTCACGGTCTCCAGGGGTGTGGCGGGAAGGGGCGGCGTCAGGGGGTGTCCTGTCGATCAGGCCGGATCAGGGAGCGGGGTCCGGGGCGGGCGATCGCAAGGCGGAGGAGGAGAGCGCGGCGGCGCCGCGTGCGACGACGACGCGGCGAGCGTGCGTGCCAGGGCCCGCGAACCCGGCATGATCCGGAAGACACCCCCTACGGCGGGCCGGGCCTACAGCCGCTCGACCACCGTCGCGATACCCATGCCGCCGCCCACGCACAGCGTCGCCAGCCCGTACCGCTCGCCGCGCCGCTCCAGCTCGTCCACCAGCGTGCCGAGGATCATCGCCCCGGTGGCTCCCAGCGGGTGGCCCATGGCGATCGCGCCGCCGTTGACGTTGATCTTGTCCAGGCCGAGCCCCATGTCGTCGGCGAAGCGCAGCACGACCGCGGCGAACGCCTCGTTGATCTCGACCAGGTCGATGTCGTCGATGGTCAGCCCGGCCTTGGCCAGCGCCTTGCGGGAGGCGGGGGCCGGGCCGGTGAGCATGATGGTCGGGTCGGCGCCGGAGACGGCGGCGGAGACGATGCGGGCGCGGGGGTTAAGCCCGTAGCGCTCGCCGGTCTCGCGGTTGCCGATGGCGACGAGGGCCGCGCCGTCCACGATGCCGGAGGAGTTGCCCGCGTGGTGGACGTGGTCGATGGCCTCCACCCAGTGGTACTTCTGCAGCGCCACCGCGTCGAAGCCGCCCGCCTCGCCGATCGCGGCGAACGACGGCTTGAGCCCGGCCAGGGTCTCGGCGGTGGTGCCGGGGCGGATGTGCTCGTCGCGGTCGAGGACGGTCAGCCCGGCGCGGTCGCGGACCGGGACCACGGAGCGGTCGAAGCGCCCCTCCTTCCAGGCCAGGGCCGCCCGCTCCTGCGACAGCGCGGCGAAGGTGTCCACGTCGTGGCGGGTGAAGCCGCCGAGGGTGGCGATGAGGTCGGCGCCGATGCCCTGGGGGACGAAGCCGGTCTCGTAGTTGGTCATCGGGTCCGCGAACCAGGCGCCGCCGTCGGAGCCCATCTTCACGCGCGACATCGACTCGACACCGCCCGCCAGCACCAGGTCTTCCCAGCCCGAACGGACCTTCGCCGCCGCCAGGTTGACGGCCTCCAGACCTGAGGCGCAGAAGCGGTTCTCCTGGACGCCCGCGACGGTGTCCGGAAGCCCGGCCGCGATGGCCGCGACCTTGGCGATGTCGGAGCCCTGGTCGCCGAGCGGGCTGACGACGCCGAGCACCACGTCGTCGATCGCGGCCGGGTCCAGCTCGGGGAAGCGCCGCCGGATCTCGTGGATGAGGCCCACGACGAGGTCGACGGGCTTGGTGCCGTGCAGGGCGCCATCGGCCTTGCCGCGTCCGCGCGGGGTGCGGATGGCGTCGTACACGTACGCTTCGGTGCTCACGTCTGCTGCCTTTCGGGGTGGGCGGATCAGGAGGCCGCGTCGGTGGGCGGCGTCTGCAGCACCTCGGGGACGCCCCAGTCGCGGGCCACCTCGGCGGCGTGCGCGCCGGGCCGGGCGGGGCCGCCGCGCACCCGGCCGGGGGTCGCGGAGAAGCGCGGGGCGGGCGCGGGCTGGGTGATGCCCGCCTCGTCGACGAAGGTGCCGCGGGCGGCGAGCTGCGGGTGACGGGGGGCCTCGCGCAGGGACAGGACGGGCGCGACACAGGCGTCCGACCCGGCGAACACCTCCGTCCACTCCTCGCGGGTGCGCTCCTTGAAGCGGTCGGCGATGACGGTGCGCAGCCGGTCCCAGCTGTCGATGTCGCCGCGGGCGGGCGCCTGGCCGGCGATGCCCAGCAGGTCGGTGAACTCGGCGTAGAAGGCGGGTTCCAGCGCGCCGACCGCCATGTGGCCGCCGTCGGCGGTCTCGTAGGTGCCGTAGAAGGGGCTGCCGCCGTCGAGGAGGTTGCTGCCGCGCCGGTCCCGCCAGCCGCCGGCCGCCATCATGCCGTGCAGGACGGCGGTCAGATGCGCGGTGCCGTCCACGATCGCCGCGTCGACCACCTGCCCGGTGCCGCCGGAGCGGGCGTGCTGGAGGGCGGCGAGGACGCCGATGACGAGGTAGAGCGAGCCGCCCGCGTAGTCGCCGAGCAGGTTCGCGGGCGCCACCGGCGGGCCGTCGGCCTCCCCGGTCATGCCGAGGGCGCCGGTGATGGCGATGTAGCCGATGTCGTGCCCGGCCGTCGCGGCGAGCGGGCCGTCCTGCCCCCAGCCGGTCATCCGGCCGTAGACGAGCCGGGGGTTGCGGTCCAGGCAGGTGTCGGGGCCGAGGCCCAGCCGCTCGGCGACGCCGGGGCGGTAGCCCTCGATGAGGATGTCGGCCCGCTCCACGAGGCCGAGCGCGGCGTCCCGGCCGCGCTCGGACTTCAGGTCGAGCAGGACGGAGCGCTTGTTGCGGTTGGCGAGGTCGTACGCCGGGTCGATCTTCAGGCCCCCGGGGCGGCCGGGCCGGTCGACCCGTACGACATCGGCGCCCAGGTCGCCGAGCACCATGGCCGCGAACGGCCCGGGGCCGATCCCGGCCAGCTCCACCACCCGCACCCCGGCCAGTGGCCCGTGCCCCGTCGCTCCGCCCACGTCTGCTGCCGCCGCCATCCGGGTCCGTCCTCAGCCTCTGTGACACCACCGCTGTAACACCGCCGATGCTAAGAACGCACCCCTCATTCCACAAGCCCCCACCCGGGGCACGGGGTTCAGCCCGGCGTGTCCGCGGCGAGCGGGCGCTCCCGCAGCAGTTGGTCGCCGGTGAGCCCCGGGTCCACCAGACGGCCCAGCCGGCGCGGCACATCGGCTCCCACCAGCACGATCACCACCAGGGTCAGACCGGACGTCAGCACCGCCAGGGCCTGCCCGAGCGGCATGCCCTCCGCCAGGCGCGCGCCCAGCACCGGGGCCACCGCGCCGCCGAGCGCGCCGGTGTTGTAGACGAAGCCGAGCGACGCGGCGCGGTTCTCCGTGGGGAAGTGGCCCGCGATGTACTTCGGCAGGATGCCGGAGATCCCCTGGCTCAGGGCGAGCAGACAGAACAGCAGCACCCCCAGACCCACCAGTGTGTCCCGCACGGCGAACACCGGGAAGACGAAGCACAGCGAGGCGAGCAGCGTGTACGCGTACGCCCGCCGGGTGCCGAGCCGGTCACCGGCGAACCCGGCGAGCCAGCATCCGGCCATCGTGCCGAAGCCCGCGGAGAACATGGCGTCGGTGACCTCGGAGGGCGCGTACCCCAGCTCCGTCTTGAGGTACGTGGGCAGCAGCGCCTGGATGGGCCAGC
>NZ_BBUZ01000069.1 GCF_001417735.1 Streptomyces sp. NBRC 110028 | reverse complement strand
CCGGGTTGCGAACAGTCGCACCGGTGAATCAGTTCCACTTACTTAATTGAAAAGTGTGCTTGTTCGCTAGAACCCGATAGGGTTTCGGTGGCCATTGCGTTAGGGAAACGCCCGGTTACATTTCGAACCCGGAAGCTAAGCCTTTCAGCGCCGATGGTACTGCAGGGGGGACCCTGTGGGAGAGTAGGACGCCGCCGAACAATCTTTGGAGGACCCCTGGTCCCAGCGTTCATGCTGGGACCAGGGGTCCTTTTTGTTTTGACCTGAAGACAGGAGTCACGTAGATGTCCACCAACTCTTCCGACGACCGGGGAGACCGCGAGCCGCGGCGCCGGGACGGCGGCGACCGGAGGGACTTCCGCGACTCCGGACCGCGCCGCGACGACCGTGATCGTGGTGGGTTCCGCAGGGATGACCGGCGTGATGACCGGCGTGACGACCGGCCCCGTGGGCCGCGTCGCGATGACGACCGTGGTGGACGCCCCAGCGGCGGCTATGGTCGCCGTGACGATCGAGGCGGCCGACCGGGCGGTGGCTACGAGCGCCGTGACGACCGGCGTGACGACCGTCCGCGTGGCCCGCGTCGTGACGACCGTGACGGTGGCTTCCGTCAGGGTGGTCAGGGCGGGTTCCGCCGTGATGACCGCCGCGATGACCGTGGTGGGTTCCGCAGGGACGACCGCAGGGACGACCGGCGGGATGACCGTGGTGGGTTCCGGCGTGACGATCGGCCCCGTGGGCCGCGTCGCGACGATGACCGTGGCGGACGTCCGGGCGGATTCGGCCACCGTGACGATCGCGGTGACCGGCCACGCGGTGGCTTCGACCGCCGGGACGACCGGCCCGCGTTCCGGCGTGATGACCGCCGTGATGATCGGCGTGACGACCGCGGCGGTTTCCGGCGTGACGACCGGCGCGACGACCGTCCGCGTGGCCCGCGTCGTGACGACCGTGACGGTGGCTTCCGTCAGGGTGGTCAGGGTGGTCAGGGCGGGTTCCGCCGTGATGACCGCCGCGATGACCGCCGCGATGATCGCGGTGGGTTCCGTCGCGACGACCGGCGTGATGACCGTGGTGGGTTCCGGCGGGACGACCGTCGCGACGACCGGCGTGACGATCGTGGTGGGTTCCGGCGTGATGACCGCCGTGATGACCGGCGTGATGACCGTGGTGGGTTCCGCAGGGACGACCGGCGCGATGACCGTCGCGACGATCGCCGCGACGACCGGCCCCGTGGGCCGCGGCGTGATGACCGCGATGGCGGCTTCCGCGGCGGGCGGGACGACCGTGGGTCTCGGCGTCCGTACGGCGGCGGCCAGGGGCGCGGGCGGGACGACCGGTCCGGGGGCTACGGCCGTCGTGACCGCGACGAGCGCGGCCGGGACCGCGACCGCGAGCCGATCAAGCGGCTGCCGATCCCCGAGGAGGTGACCGGTGACGAGATCGACAAGGACGTGCGGCAGGAGCTGCTGAGCCTGCCGAAGACCCTCGCCGAGGACGTCGCCAAGAACCTCGTCATGGTTGCCAAGCTGCTGGACGAGGACCCGGAGCGGGCCTACCAGTACTCGCGAGTCGCGCTGCGGCTCGCTTCCCGCGTCGCCGCCGTCCGTGAGGCGGCGGGGTTCGCGTCGTACGCCGTCGCGAAGTACTCGGAGGCGCTGGCGGAGTTCCGTGCCGCGCGCCGTATGACCGGCAACAACGACCTGTGGCCGGTGATGGCCGACTGCGAGCGCGGCATGGGCCGTCCCGAGCGGGCGCTGACCATGGCCGGTGAGCCCGAGGTGCAGAAGCTGGACCGGGCCGGGCAGGTCGAGATGCGGCTGGTGGCCGCCGGTGCCCGGCGCGACATGGGCCAGACCGACGCCGCCGTCGTCACCCTGCAGAGCCCGGAGCTGGCTTCGAACTCCGTCCAGCCGTGGACCGCGCGGCTGCGGTACGCCTACGCCGACGCGCTGCTGGCCGTCGGCCGTGAGGACGAGGCGCGGGAGTGGTTCGCCAAGGCGCTGGAGGCGGACCAGGGCGGCACCACGGACGCCTCCGACCGGCTCGCGGAGCTGGATGGTGTCGAGTTCGTGGACGCGCTGGACGATGATGAGGCCGCCGTGGAGGCCGAGCCGGCCGAGCAGGTCGTGGAGGCCGCGGAGGTCACGAAGGACGCCGCCGAGGACACGGCGGACAGCGACGGCAGCTGATGCCTGAGGGCGGATCCCCGGCCACCACCCCCGGCCGGGGCTCCGCCCTCTTCGCTTTAACGGGCCTCTTCGGGACGTCCGCCGCTCAGCCCAGGGTGAGGCTGCGCAGCACCAGCCCGGTGGCGGGCTTCGGGCCGAAGGACGTCGACTTGCGCGGCATCGCGACCCCCTGCCGCGCCAGCTCGCGGACGACCTCCTCGCGCACCGGATGCATCAGCACCGCCGTGCCGCCGTGCCGCTCCGCCTGTTCGACGGCCGCTTCCGCGTCGTGGATGTAGCCGATGTGCTCGGCGGTGTCCGGGATCTGCCAGAGGTGGTCCAGGAGCAGCGAGTGCAGGACCGTCGCGTCCAGCGCGCGCCAGGCCTCCGGCCGCCCCTCGGGGACCGTACGGGCCAGCAGCCCGGGGTCGGGCCGGTCGAGCAGATGGAATCCGCCGTCGCCCGCGAGCAGGAACGCGTTTCCACCGTCCGGTGCGGTGGCCGCCTCGGCGAGGGCGTCCAGGGCGCGGGGCAGCGGGCCGTCGATGGTCCGTACCCGGAAGGCGGTGCGCGCCGTGGCCAGGGCCTTGGCCACCGGAAGGTGGCGCAGCAGCCGGTGGATGGCCCGGACCCGGAGCGGGTAGCGGGCGGTGTCGACGAGCAGGACGAGGCCGAAGTCCCAGGGGCCGGGCTCGGCCCGCTCCTCGCGCAGCCGCAGATAGGTGGCCCAGCGGTGGTGGCCGTCGGCGATGAGGGCCTGGTGGCCGCGCAGATCGGCGGCGATCTCGACCAGGTCGGCCGGGTCGGTGACCCGCCACAGATGGTGGGCGAAGCCGTCCTCGGTGGTGGTGGAGAGCAACGGCTCGTGCCGGATGGTGCGTTCGATGACCTCTGCCGCACCGCCGTTCCCGTTGCCCCGGTAGGCGAGCAGCAGGGGTTCGAGGTTGGCGGCGGTGGCGCGCATCAGGTCGGCGCGGTCCTCGACGATGTGCGGCATGACCTCCTCGTGCGGGAGGACGACGCCCTCCTCGCGCGGGCTCAGCCGCAGGGCGCCGATCAGCCCGCGCTGGAGGCTATGGCTGTCGCGCTGTTCGTAGACGTACAGGGCCGGTTCGGGATCGGGGGCGAGGATGCCGTCGGCCTGCCAGCGGCGCAGCGTGTCCGCGGCCTGCCGGTGGCGGTCGGCGGGGGTGCCGGCCTGCGGGAGGATGAGCCGGACGATGTTGTGGGGATCGGCGGTCTCGAGTTCGCGCAGACCGTCGGGGCGTACGACCACGTCGTAGGGCGGTGAGGTGACGGCGGCGAGACTGCCGACCTGTTCCGCGACATAGCGCAGCCCCCGGAAGGGGGTGAGCTGGAGACCTTGCCCGCCAGGCCCTGAAGTGCTCATTAGAGAATGTTATGCCCCGGTCGTCGGTGCGCCATGATCGGGGCGAGAACGCATGGATCTGCGAGGAGAGTGTGCCCCCATGAAACAGACCGTCCGGATCGCGCCCGAGGGCAGCCAGCGGTCGCTGAACGAGGCGTACGACACCGCGCTGCTGGACCTCGACGGGGTGGTGTACGCGGGTGGCGAGGCCATCGCGCACGCCGTGGAGTCGCTCGTCACCGCCCGGGACGACGGGATGCGGCTGGCGTATGTGACCAACAACGCGCTGCGTACGCCGCAGACCGTCGCCGAGCACCTGACCCGGCTCGGGGTGCCCGCCGGGGCCGAGGACGTGATCACTTCGGCGCAGGCGGTCGCCCGGCTGATCTCCGAGCAGCTGCCGCAGGGCGCGCGGGTGCTGGTGATCGGCGGGGAGGGGCTGCGGGTGGCGCTGCGCGAGCGCGGGCTGCTGCCGGTGGAGTCCGCCGATGACGACCCGGCGGCGGTGGTCCAGGGGTACGGCGGACCGGACCTGCCGTGGGCGCGGCTGATGGAGGCGGGCTACGCGGTGGCGCGCGGGGTGCCGTGGTACGCGTCCAATACGGATCTGACGATTCCGAGCGGCCGCGGGATCGCGCCGGGCAACGGCGCGGCGGTGGAGGTCGTACGGATCGTGACGGGCCGGGACCCGCAGGTCGCGGGCAAGCCGCTGCCGCCGATGCACCGGGAGACGATCCTGCGGACCGGGGCCCGGCGGCCGCTGGTGGTGGGGGACCGGCTGGACACCGATATCGAGGGGGCGTACGCGGGCGGCGTCGACTCGCTCCTCGTGCTGACCGGGGTGACGACCCCGGCGCAGCTGCTGGCCGCGGAGCCGAAGCACCGTCCGGCCTATGTGGACCGCGACTTGCGGGGGCTGCTGACGCCCCAGCCGGTCGTCGAACCGGTCGACGGGGGCTTCCGGTGCGGAGGTTGGACCGCGCGGGCGGGCGACGGCGCGCTGCTGCTGGAGGGGGACGGCGATGAGCCGCTGGACGGGCTGCGTGCGCTGTGCGCGGCGGCCTGGAACGCGGCGGGGGAGGGCATGAGCGACGCGGACGCGGGGAAGGCGTTGGCTCGGCTCGGATGGTGAGAGAGCGCCAGGGCCCCGGGCGATGTGACCGGGACGGGGCCCGCCCGGGTGCCACAAGCGCGGCTTAGGGTAACCTAACCTAAGTCTTGACCGGCCGTGCTGTGAGGTGGAGTTCCGCGTGACCCTGGTCAGTCCGGTGAAAACCGGACCCGAGGAGGCGACCGATACGGGGGCCCCGCCACCCCGTCGGCACAGCGCGCGTCGAGCGGCCGGGCTCGTCGTCTCCCTCTGCCTGCTGGTGGCCGTCGCGGCCGCCAGTGTCGCGATCGGCGCCAAGCCGATCGCGCCGGGGGACGTCTGGCACGGGCTGTTCCACTACACCGGCAGCGACACCGACGTGGTGATCAAGGACGTACGGCTGCCACGCACCCTCCTCGGGCTGCTCGTGGGCCTCGGCCTCGGGCTCGCGGGCGCGGTCATCCAGGCCCTCACCCGCAACCCGCTCGCCGACCCCGGGCTGCTGGGGCTGAACGCGGGCGCGTCCGCCTCCGTCGTCTCCGCGATCAGCTTTCTCGGCGTCACCTCCCTGACCGGCTATGTGTGGTTCGCCTTCCTCGGCACCGCCGTCGCCTCCGTGCTGGTGTACGCGCTCGGCGGCACCCGGGGCGCCACTCCGGTGCGGCTCGCGCTCGCCGGTACGGCCGTGTACGCGGCGCTCTACGGCTACATCAACTCCGTACAGCTGCTGGACAGTGCGGCGCTCGACAAGATGCGCTTCTGGACGGTCGGTTCGCTCGCCTCCGCCAATATGGCCGTGGTCCGCCAGGTGGCCCCGTTCCTCCTGGTCGGCGCGGTGCTGGCGCTGCTGCTCGGCCGTTCGCTGAACGCGGTGGCGCTCGGCGACGAAACGGCGCGCGCGCTCGGCACCCACCTGGGCCGCACCCGGGCGCTGTCCATGCTGGCCGTCACCCTGCTGTGCGGGGCCGCGACCGCCGCCTGCGGTCCGATCGCCTTCGTGGGGCTGATGGTTCCGCACCTGGTCCGGGCGCTCACCGGACCCGATATGCGCTGGACGCTGCCGTACGCCGCCGTGCTGTCGCCCGTCCTGCTGCTGGGCTCCGACGTCATCGGGCGGCTCGTCGCCCGGCCCGCCGAACTCCAGGTCGGCGTCGTCACCTCGCTCGTCGGCGGGCCCGTCTTCCTCTACCTCGTACGCCGCCGAAGGATGGCCCAACTGTGAACGCGAGCAAGCGCACCACGCCCAGGGCGGGCGGAGTCACGCTGCGCACCGGTGGCTTCTCGCTGCGCCTGGACGTCCGCGCCGCGGTCGTGGGGCTGCTGCTGCTCGCCGTGGCGCTGGCGATGAGCGTGGTCCTGATCGGCACCGGCGACTTCCCCATGGGCCCCGCCGATGTGCTCCGCAGCCTGGCCGGGAACGGCACCATGGCCCAGGACTTCATCGTCCACGACCTGCGGCTGCCGCGCGTCCTGGTCGGGCTGCTGGTCGGCGCGGCCCTCGGGCTGGCCGGGGCGGTCTTCCAGTCCATCTCCCGCAACCCGCTGGGCAGCCCGGACGTGATCGGTTTCGGGCAGGGCTCGGCGGCCGGGGCGCTCACCGTGATCGTCCTCTTCCAGGGCGACCCGGCCGAGGTCGCCGCCGGTGCGATCGGCGGCGGTCTGCTGACCGGCCTCGGGGTGTACGCGCTGGCCTGGCGGCGGGGCGTCCACGGCTACCGGCTGGTGCTGGTCGGCATCGGCGCCACCGCGATGCTCGCCGCCGTCAACGGCTATCTGCTCACCAAGGCCGACCTGCCCGACGCCACCCGCGCGGTGGTGTGGCTGACCGGCTCGCTGGGCGGGCGCGACTGGAGCCAGGTCTGGCCGCTGGCCTGCGTCTGCGCTGTCCTGCTGCCCGTGGTCCTCGGGCAGGCGCGGGGTCTGCGGATGCTGGAGATGGGCGACGACAGCGCGTACGCCCTAGGGGTGCGGGTCGAGCGGACCCGGCTGGTGCTGATGTTCGCGGGCGTCCTGCTGACCGCCTCCGCCACGGCCGCCGCCGGGCCCGTCGCCTTCGTGGCGCTCGTCGCCCCGCAGCTGGCCCGCAGGCTGACCCGTTCGGCCGGTCCCAACCTGCTCCCCTCGGCCTGGATGGGCGCGGCCCTGCTGGTCACCGCCGACTGGTCCGCGCAGCGGGCCTTCGGCGCCGACCAGCTGCCGGTCGGGGCGCTGACCGGGATGCTGGGCGGCTGCTATCTGCTGTGGCTGCTGGTGACCGAGCGCAAGGCGGGGCGGATATGACGGAACGTGAGCCCGGCCAGGCCATCGAGGGCGACAAGGTCATCAAGGGCGACGAGGGCATCAAGGGCTACAAGGTCATCAAGGGCTACAAGGTCATCAAGGGCGACGAGGGCATCAAGGGCTACAGGGAAAAGGACACCGGGCACACCGTGGCTTCCAGCACCATCACCAGCACCAGCACCAGCAAGACGACCGATCGGCAGCGGCTCACCGCCGAGGGGCTGACCCTCGCGTACGACCGGCGCACCGTCGCCGAGGAGCTGTCGGTCGCCATCCCCGACCACTCCTTCACGGTGATCGTCGGACCCAACGCCTGCGGCAAGTCCACCCTGCTGCGCGCCCTGTCCCGGATGCTGAAGCCGACGGCCGGATCGGTGCTGCTGGACGGCGAGGCGATCGGTTCGCTGCCCGCCAAGAAGGTCGCCCGCACCCTCGGCCTGCTGCCGCAGTCCTCCATCGCCCCGGACGGGATCACCGTCGCCGACCTCGTCGCCCGCGGCCGCTATCCGCACCAGGGGCTGCTGCGGCAGTGGTCGGAGACGGACGAGCGGATCGTCCAGGAGTCGATGGCGGCGACCGGCGTGGCGGAGCTGGCGGATCGCTATGTCGACGAACTGTCCGGCGGGCAGCGCCAGCGGGTGTGGATCGCCATGGCCATCGCCCAGCAGACCCCGCTGCTGCTCCTGGACGAGCCGACGACGTACCTGGACATCCAGCACCAGATCGACGTCCTCGACTTGTGCGCCCAGCTCCACGAGGAGCGGGGCCGCACCCTCGTCGCGGTGCTGCACGACCTGAACCACGCCGCCCGGTACGCCACGCATCTGATCGCGATGCGGGGCGGGGAGATCGTCGCGGAGGGGGCGCCGGGGGACATCGTCACGGCGGAGCTGGTGGAGCGGGTCTTCGGGCTGCGCTGCCAGGTCATCGACGATCCGGAGACGGGGACGCCGCTGGTGATACCGGCCGCCCGCCGGTCCCGTGAGGCCGCCGGGACGGAGGCGGAGGCGGGGGTGGAGCCGCCGGCCGCGGCGGCGAGCGAGTCCTGAGCCGCCGATACCCCGGGCGTAGGGCTAGAGCAGCTTCCGCAGCCGCAGCAGGTCGCGCAGCCCGGCCTCCAGTTTGACCCGGCCGCTGCCCCAGGCGCGGGCGAAGTGCAGCTCGCCGCCGACCAGGGCCACCAGGTCGTCGCCGGACATCGTCAGCCGGATCTGGGCGCGCTCGGCCGGTGGGCCGGGGGCGGCCGTCACGTCCTCGATGCGGCTGTCCACGAGACGGCCCAGGAAGGTCGTGTCGAGGTCGGTGATCCAGCAGCTCACGGAGCGGTCGAGCGCGGCGGCGCCGCGGAGGTCCCCGTCCGCGCCCGCGAGGTTCTCCGCCAGTTTGTCCAGTGCGTCGCGGCACTGTTCCACGGTGGCCATCGCCGATGACGGTACCGCAGGTCGTGCCCCGTCGGAGAACGCGCGCTTCGCGGTAGCGTCGGGTGCATGAACGAGCCGATGCCGGGCGGGCGGCCCGGGCCAGAGCCGGTGCCGGAGCCCGTCGCGGGGCCGGTGGCGGAGCCCGTCGAGGCGGCCCCCGGGCCCTCCGGGGCGCCCGTGGCGGCGCCCTCCGGACCCGCCGGTCCGGCTCCGCTCGGGGGCGGCGTTACGCCCACCGGCGTCCCCGACGTCGACACCCGGCTCGACCGGCTGGCCGACGCGGACGACCTCCCCGTGAGCGGTCACCTGGAGGTGTACGAGGATGTGCACCGGGGCCTGCGGGACACGCTGACGGCACTCGACCGGCGGCCCGGGCCCCCGGCCCCGCCCGGCCCCTCCTCATGACGACATGACGACGATCCGCCCCGACCCCAGGAGCTGAACCACCCGTGGCAGTGACCCGCCCACGACGCGTACGACTCGACGCGGAGCTGGTGCGCCGCAAGCTGGCCCGCTCGCGTGAGCACGCGAGCCAGCTGATCGCGGCGGGCCGTGTGACCGTCGGCGGGGCCACCGCGACCAAGGCCGCGACGCAGGTCGAGACCAGTGCCGCGGTCGTGGTGATCGACGACGACAGCGATCCGGACTATGTCTCGCGCGGCGGCCACAAGCTCGCCGGCGCGCTGTACGCGTTCAGCGAGGAGTACCGCGCGGGGGCGGGGCGGCTGACCGAACCCACCCCGGTCTCCGGTTCCGGGCTGACCGTCGCCGGACGGCGGGCGCTGGACGCGGGGGCGTCCACCGGCGGCTTCACCGACGTCCTGCTGCGCGCGGGCGCCGCCCATGTCATCGCCGCGGACGTCGGCTATGGGCAACTTGCATGGTCTTTGCAAAGTGATGAACGCGTGACCGTTCTCGACCGTACGAACGTACGCGAGCTGACGCCGGAGCAGATAGGAGGCGAGCCCGTGGACCTTGTCGTCGGGGATCTCTCCTTCATTCCGCTCGGGCTGGTGCTGCCCGCCCTGGTGCGCTGCACCGCTCCCGACGCCGATCTGGTGCTGATGGTCAAGCCACAGTTCGAGGTCGGCAAGGAGCGGCTCGGCAGCGGTGGAGTCGTCCGCAGCGCACACTTGCGCGCCGAGGCGGTGCGGACGGTGGCTCATCAGGCGGCGGACCTGGGGCTGGGCGTACTCGGCGTGACCGCCAGCCCGCTGCCGGGGCCGTCGGGGAACGTCGAGTACTTTTTGTGGATGCGCGCCGGGGCGCCGGCACTGGACCCGGACGATGTTGACCGTGCAGTGGCGGAGGGGCCCAGTTGACCACTTCAGAAGCAGCGGCAAAGGCGGAGTCGGCGGCGGAGACGGAGATCAAGCCGACGCCCGAGGCGATCGCCGACCGCACCGTGTTCCTCCTCGCGCACACCGGCCGCCCGGCGGCCATCCGCAGCGCGGAGCTCGTCGTCCAGGGGCTGCTGCGCAGCGGCATCGGGGTGCGGGTGCTCGCCGCCGAGGCCGCGGACCTGCCGCTGCCGCCCGCCGTCGAACGGGTCGACGCGGACCGGGACGTGCTCGACGGCTGTGAACTGCTGGTGGTGCTCGGCGGGGACGGGACGCTGCTGCGCGGCGCGGAGTTCTCGCGCATCTCCGGCGTGCCGATGCTCGGCGTCAACCTGGGCCGGGTCGGCTTCCTGGCCGAGGCCGAGCGGGACGACCTGGACAAGGTCGTGGACCGGGTGGTGAGCCGCCAGTACGAGGTCGAGGAGCGCATGACCATCGATGTGCTGGTCCGCAACGACGGGCACATCGTGCACACCGACTGGGCACTGAACGAGGCATCGGTGGAGAAGGCGGCGCGCGAGCGGCTGCTGGAGGTCGTCACCGAGGTCGACGGCCGGCCGGTCTCCCGCTTCGGCGGCGACGGCGTGGTGTGCGCGACCCCGACCGGCTCGACGGCGTACGCCTTCTCGGCCGGCGGCCCGGTGGTGTGGCCCGAGGTCGAGGCGCTGCTGATGGTCCCGATCAGCGCGCACGCCCTGTTCGCGAAGCCGCTGGTGACGACCCCGGAGTCGGTGCTCGCGGTCGAGGTGCAGCCGCAGACCCCGCACGGGGTGCTGTGGTGCGACGGGCGGCGCACCGTGGAGCTGCCCGCCGGGGCGCGGGTGGAGGTGCGCAGGGGAGCGGTGCCGGTCCGGCTGGCCCGGCTGCACCACGCGTCGTTCACCGACCGGCTGGTGGCGAAGTTCGCGCTGCCGGTGGCCGGCTGGCGCGGCGCGCCGCACTAGCCCGGAGACCGCCCGCCCGGCGGGTCGCCCGGCAGGGGGAGGGGATCGGGAAAACCCTTTCGAGGGGGTACGTCCGTAAACGCTCCCCGCCGCGCGGAAGACGAGGTGGTGCGGCCACCGGGCGATCACCCGGAGCGACGGCGCGGCGGTCCCCGGGGGTGGCCGTCGCGAGGTGGCCGGTAAACCTCGTATGGTCTTGCACGTGCTGGAGGAGATGCGGATACGTGCGCTGGGTGTCATCGACGATGCCGTGGTCGAGCTGTCACCGGGCTTCACCGCGGTAACCGGCGAGACCGGCGCGGGCAAGACCATGGTCGTCACCAGCCTCGGGCTGCTGCTCGGCGGGCGCGCCGACGCGGCCCTGGTGCGGATCGGCGCCAAGGCGGCGGTCGTCGAGGGCCGGATCACGGTCGACGCCCGCTCGGCCGTCGCCGTACGGGCCGAGGAGGCGGGGGCCGAACTCGACGACGGGGCGCTGCTGATCAGCCGTACCCTCTCCGCCGAAGGCCGGTCCCGCGCCCATGTGGGCGGCCGGTCCGTGCCGGTGGGGCTGCTCGGGGAACTGGCCGACGACCTGGTGGCCGTTCACGGACAGACCGATCAGCAGGGTCTGATGCGGCCCGCCCGGCAGCGCCAGGCGCTGGACCGGTACGCGGGCGCCGCCGTCGCCGGGCCGCTGGAGAAGTACGCGGGCGCCTACCGGCGGCTGCGCGCCGTCGCCGCCGAACTGGACGAGCTGACCACGCGGGCGCGCGAGCGGGAGCAGGAGGCCGATCTGCTCCGCTTCGGCCTGGAGGAGGTCGCCGCGGCCGAGCCACGGGCGGGCGAGGACGACGAACTCGCCGCCGAGGCCGAGCGGCTGGGCCACGCCGAGGCCCTCGCGTCCGCCGCCGCCCTCGCGCACACCGCCCTCGCGGGCAACCCGGAGGACCCCGAGGGCGTGGACGCCGCCACCCTCGTCGGCGGCGCCCACCGCGCCCTGGAGGCGGTCCGCTCCCACGACCCCGCCCTCGCCGCCCTCGCCGACCGCATCGGCGAGGTGGGCATCCTGCTGTCCGACGTGGCCGGTGAACTCGCCGGGTACGCCGACGATCTGGACGCCGACCCGCTGCGGCTCGCCGCCGTGGAGGAGCGCCGCGCCGCCCTGGCCCAGCTGACCCGCAAGTACGGCGAGAACATCAGCGACGTGCTGGCCTGGGCCGAGCAGGGCGCCGCCCGGCTCGCCGAACTGGACGGCGACGACGACCGCATCAGCGAGCTGACGGCCGAACGCGACGCGCTCCGCGCCGACCTGGGCGGGCTGGCCCAGGCGCTCACCGACGCCCGCAACGAGGCCGCGGCGCGCTTCGCCGAGGCCGTCACCGAAGAGCTGGCGTCCCTCGCGATGCCGCACGCCCGGGTGACGTTCGCGATCCGGCAGACCGAGGCCGCGGACGAGGCGGCCGGGATCGAGGTCGACGGGCGGGCGGTGACGTACGGTCCGCACGGCGCCGACGAGGTCGAGCTGCTGCTCGCCCCCCACCCCGGCGCCCCGCCGCGCCCCATCGCCAAGGGCGCCTCGGGCGGTGAGCTGTCCCGGGTGATGCTCGCGGTCGAGGTCGTCTTCGCGGGCTCCGACCCCGTACCGACCTATCTCTTCGACGAGGTGGACGCCGGGGTCGGCGGCAAGGCCGCGGTCGAGGTGGGCCGCCGGCTGGCCCGGCTGGCCCGGTCCGCCCAGGTGGTGGTCGTCACCCACCTGCCGCAGGTCGCCG
Organism: Streptomyces sp. NBRC 110028; assembly: GCF_001417735.1. Taxonomy (GTDB): domain Bacteria; phylum Actinomycetota; class Actinomycetes; order Streptomycetales; family Streptomycetaceae; genus Streptomyces. The sequence goes on along the minus strand of NZ_BBUZ01000069.1, from coordinate 2,891 downwards.
CGTTCGCGGACCGGCACCTGGTGGTGGAGAAGACGAACGACGGGGCGGTGACGCGCAGCGGCGTGAAGGCCATGGAGGGCGAGGACCGGGTCCGGGAGCTGTCCCGGATGCTGGCCGGACAGGAGGATTCGGAGCTGGCCCGGGCGCACGCGGAGGAACTGCTGGAGGCGGCGCGCACCGGCCGCTGACCTCGGCGCCCCGGGATTCCCCGGCGGTCGGGCGGAACCCGCGAGGTTCACCCGTGCGGGTGGTGCCACGGACGTACGGGCGAGCGCTGGGCGGGCGTCACATGGGAACGTTGCGGCGAGCGCACCGCGAGTGCTGGCATTCTTGGCGCAGGCACCCGCGGCGCGTCCGCACCGCATCCGCGGCGCACCCGCAGCGCGCCACCGCACCTCCGACATCGCCCCAGGAGCTCCGCCCGAGTGAGCAGTACCGTGAGCAACACCCCGGTCCCGCCGCACGGACAGCCGTCGCTGCACGCCGTTCAGGTGCTGGGCGAAGGCACTTCGGGCAGCGGGGTGCACGTGCGGTCGCTGTCGGCCGGGCTGGTGGCGCGCGGGCTGCGGGTGACGGTCTGCGGGCCCTGGAGCGCCGAGCACGGGTACGGCTTTTCGGAGGCGGGCGCCCGGTTCGCGCCGCTCGACGGCCGTACGGACGCCGGGAGCGTCGCGTCGATCCGTACCGCCTCCGTCGGCGCCGGGCTGGTGCACGCGCACGGGCTGTGGCCCGGTCTGCTGGCCGCGCTCGCGCTGCGCGGCCGGGGCGTCCCGCTCGTCGTCACCTGGCACACCAAGCGGGAGGCCGAGGGGCCGCGGGCGCGCGTCGTGCGGCTGATGGAGCGGCGGGTGGCGCGCGCCGCGGCGATCGTGCTGGGGGTCTCCTCGGACCTGGTGGACCGGGCCCGCGACCGCGGGGCGCGCGACGCCCGGCTCGCGCCGGTCGCGGTGCCCGCGCCGCCCCGCGCGCCCGAGACGGACGACGGTGCCCGCCAGAAGGCGCGCGCGGAACTGGGCGCGGTGGAGCGGGCCCTGCTGCTCGCGGTCGGCCGTCTGGACGCCGTCGCGGGCCTCGGGCCGCTGCTGGACGCGGCGCGCCACTGGAGCTCCCTGGACCCGCCGCCGCTGCTGGCGATCGCGGGGGAGGGGCCGGACCGTGCGCTGCTGCAGAGCCGGATCGACGCCGAAGGGCTCCCGGTGCGGCTGCTCGGCCGCCGGGACGATGTGCCCGGCCTGCTGGCCGCCGCCGACGTCGCGGTGCTCTCCAGCCGCTGGGAGGCGCGCTCGCTGCTGGCCCAGGAGGCGCTGCACGCGGGGGTGCCGCTGGTCGCCACGGCGGTGGGCGGGGTGCCCGAACTGGTGGGCGAGGCCGCCGAACTCGTCCCGTACGGTGACCCCGGCGCCCTGGCCGGCGCCGTGACCCGGTTGCTGGCCGACCCCGGGCGCCGCGCGGAGCTGACCGCGGCGGGGCGGGCGCGGACCGCGGAGTGGCCGTCGGAGGACGACACGGTGGCCCATGTCCTCAGCGTCTACGACGAATTGGTGCAGACCTTTATGCGCACAGGGGGTTGACGCCCCCCGGCGTCGATCGGCAGGGTGCTGCGCGGTGGACCGAGAGAGCGCTCTCCGCTGACGCGACCTCCGTCTTTCCCCATGGCATGTGCTGTGCCATGTCCCGGCAACCCCCACTACGCCGAGGAGTGCTTTGTCATGATCACGCGCAGAATGCTGCTGAGTGGAATCGCCGCGTCCGCCGCTGCCGCGGGCACCGGCCTCACGCTCGCCAGTGGCCGCGCCGGCGCGGCCCAGGGCCCGACGAGCGCCGCTGAAACGCTTCCCCTCACGGTCGTCAACAAGACCGGCCAGTTCGGCAACGCGTCGGTGTGGCTCTACATCGTCGGCAACGACGGCGACCGGCAGGTCCGGGTCACCCCCGACGGCGCCCTCGCCCCCGTCGCGGCCTCCGACAACGGCCCCGACGGCTTCGCCGACTACGCCATCCCGCTCGCGGCGAACGGCGACACCAGGCTGACGCTGCCCCGGATGTCCGGCCGGATCTATGTCGCGCTGGGCGCCAAGCTCAAGTTCAAGGTGGTGACGGACGGGGCGGGCAAGGCCGCGCTGCAGTACCCGGCGGGCTGGGTGTCCGGCGACCCGAACTACCAGGTCATGCACGACTGCGCGGAGTTCACCTTCAACGCCGCCGGGATGTTCTGCAACACCACCATGGTCGACATGTTCAGCGTCCCGCTCGCCATCCGCCTCACCGGCGCCAAGGACCAGACGACCGGGGCCCTCAAGGACGGCGCCCGCGCCAAGGTCTTCTCCGACCTCCGCGCCGTCGACGATTTCAAGAAGCTCATCGTCGGGGACGATCTACGGGTCATCGCGCCCGGCCACGGCATGGGCGCGGGACTGTTCGCACCGGACTACTTCGCGTCGTACATCGACCAGGTCTGGGACACCTACGGATCGAAGGACCTCAAGGTCACCACCAACGCGGGCACCTTCACCGGCCGCGTCAGCGGCGGCAGGCTCTCCTTCACCGGCCCCGCCGCGGTCGCCTTCGACAAGCCGTCCACCAAGGACGTGCTGTTCTGCGACGGCGCCCTGGCCGCGCCCAACGACGGTACGACGGGGCCGGTCGCCGCCATCCTCGGCGCGGGCTTCAACCGCACCACGCTGCACGACACCGCCGCCCAGCCCACGGCCGACCCGGCCGCCTTCTACGGGGAGCCGGTCACCCACCACTACGCCAGGGCGATGCACGCGGCGACCGCCGACGGCAAGGCGTACGGCTTCGCCTTCGACGACGTGGCCGATTTCGCGTCGTACATCCAGGACACCGCCCCGACCGGGATCACCCTCACCCTGACCCCGTTCTAGTGCCGC
>NZ_BBUZ01000068.1 GCF_001417735.1 Streptomyces sp. NBRC 110028 | reverse complement strand
GTCGTCACCTCGCAAACGCCGGAGCGGCTGGCCCAGGTCTGGGGAGCCAAGGCCACCGCCGCGGCCAACCTGCACACCGCTACCGCCCACCTTCCGCTGGCCGTGTTCGTGATGTTCTCCTCGGCCGCCGGAGTCATGGGCAGCCCGGGGCAGGCCAACTACGCGGCGGCCAACGCCTTCTGCGACGCCCTCGCCGCCCACCGCCAGAACCTCGGCCTGCCCGGTGTATCGGTGGCGTGGGGGCTGTGGGCCGAGGCGAGCGGGATGACCGGCCATCTGGCCGAGGCGGATGTGGCCCGGATGGCCCGGTCCGGAATCGCCGCGATGTCCGGCGACCAGGCGCTGCGCCTGCTGGACGCCGCCTGCTGGCACGGCGATCCTCAGCCGGCGGCCGTCGACCTCGACATCCGCGCCCTGTCCGCACAGCCCGCAGCCTCCCTCCCGGCCCTGCTGCGCGCCCTCACCCAGGACGTCCGCGGGGCCACCGCGCGGCGAACCGCCGCCACCGGCGTACCCGCCGCGGGACTGATCGGTCGGCTCACCGCGCTGACGCCGGACGAACAACACCGCGAACTGCTGCACCTGGTACGCACCCAGGCGGCCGCGGTGCTGGGGCACACCGATGCCGGGGCGGTGGACAGCGACACCCCGTTCAAGGATCTGGGATTCGATTCGCTGACCGCCGTCGAGCTGCGCAATCGGCTCGCAGCGGCCACCGGGCTGCGCCTGCCCGCCACATACATCTTCCGCCATCCGACGTCCTCGGCCATCGCCGCCGACCTCCGCGAACAGCTGTGCCCCGCGGCCGCGGACACTTCCCTCCCCGTCTTCGGCGAGCTGGAGAAGCTGGAAGGGGCGATGGCCCGGTTCGTCCCCGACGACCAGGCCCGCGGCAGGCTGGCGAAGCGCCTGGAGGCGCTGCTGTGGCGGCTCGCCGACGGCACCCCGGAGGCCGCCGTCGGCCAGACGGTGGACGACGAGGCCGTGGAAGACGCGTCGGACGACGAGCTGTTCGCGTTCATCGACCGGGAACTGCCTTCTTGATCACACAGAGCGTGAGTGAGGACTGATGTCGGGTACGGAAGAAAAGCTCCGCCACTACCTGAAGCGGGTCACGGTGGATCTGGGGCAGGCCCGTCAGCGGGTTCGGGACCTGGAGGAGCGTTCCCAGGAGCCGGTGGCCTTGGTGAGCATGGCGTGCCGCTACCCCGGCGGGGTGGGCTCGCCCGAGGAGTTATGGGAGCTGGTGTCCTCGGCCGGAGACGGAATCGAGGAGTTCCCCACCGATCGCGGCTGGGACCTGGAGGGCCTGTACCACCCGGACCCCGACCACCCCGGTACCAGCTATGTCCGCCACGGTGGATTCCTGCGCGAGGCCGACCGCTTCGACGCCGAGTTCTTCGGCATCAGCCCGCGCGAGGCACTGGCGATGGATCCGCAGCAGCGGCTGCTGCTGGAAGTGTCCTGGGAACTGCTGGAACGAGCGGGCATCGACCCCACCTCGCTGAAGGGCAGCCCGACAGGTGTGTACGCCGGGGTGTCCAGCCAGGACTATCTGTCCCGGATGCCCGGAATCCCCGAGGGCTTCGAGGGGTACGCCACCACCGGCAGCCTCACCAGCGTGGTGTCCGGCCGGGTGGCGTACACCTTCGGTCTTGAGGGGCCGGCGGTGACGGTGGACACCGCGTGTTCGTCGTCCCTGGTGGCGATGCACCTGGCCTGCCAGGCGCTGCGCCAGGGCGAATGCGACCTGGCGCTCGCGGGCGGGGTCACCGCGCTCACGACCCCGACCGCGTTCGCCGAGTTCTCCCGGCAGCGCGGACTGGCTCCGGACGGGCGCTGCAAGTCCTTCGCCGCGTCCGCCGACGGCACCGGATTCTCCGAGGGCGTCGGGCTGGTGCTGCTGGAGCGGCTGTCGGACGCACGCCGCCACGGCCACCGGGTGCTGGCGGTGATCCGCGGTTCGGCCGTCAACCAGGACGGCGCCAGCAACGGGCTGACCGCCCCCAACGACGTGGCGCAGGAGCGGGTGATCCGCCACGCGCTGGCCAACGCACGCCTCGCCCCCGACCAGGTGGACGCGGTGGAGGCGCACGGCACGGGGACCTCGCTCGGCGACCCGATCGAGGCGCACGCACTGCTGGCCACGTACGGCCGCGACCGGCCCGCGGACCGGCCCCTGTGGCTGGGCTCCCTCAAGTCGAACATCGGTCACGCCCAGGCCGCGGCGGGCGTGGCCGGTGTGATCAAGATGGTGATGGCCCTCCGGCAGGAGACGCTGCCGGTCACCCTGCACATCGACGAGCCGACGCCGCATGTGGACTGGGAGGGCGGCGGGGTACGGCTGCTCACCGGACCAGTGGCGTGGCCGAGGGGCGAGCGACCGCGCCGGGCGGGGGTGTCCTCCTTCGGCATCAGCGGCACCAACGCCCATCTGATCCTGGAACAGGCGCCCGAGCCCCCCGAGCCTGCCGTGGAGTCTGTACCGGACGCGACCGCAGACGGTGTCACCGCGTGGGTGCTCTCCGCCCGCAGCCAGCGGGCCCTGCGGGGGCAGGCGGCGGCGCTGGCGGCACGGGTGGGCGAGGACCCGCGGCTGCCCGTGGCGAATGTGGGCTGGTCGCTCGCCACCACACGGTCGCTGTTCGACCACCGGGCCGTGGCCCTCGGCGAGGACCGGGACGCGCTGCTGGCGGCCGTCACGGCGCTCGCCACCGGGGAGGCGCACCCGGGCGTGGTCCACTCCGGTGCCGCCGCCGTCGCGGGGGAGCCGGGTCCGGTGCTGGTGTTCCCGGGCCAGGGGCCGCAGTGGCCGGGCATGGGGGCCGGGTTGCTCGACGCGTCGCCGGTATTCGCGGCGCGCGTGGCGGAGTGTGAGCGGGCGCTGTCACCGTACGTCGACTGGTCGCTGACCGATGTCCTGCGCGGCGCCCAGGGCGCGGCCGGGATGAGCCGGGTGGATGTGGTGCAGCCCTTGCTCTGGGCGGTGATGGTCTCCCTGGCGGCGGTGTGGGCCGGGCACGGGGTGACGCCCGCGGCGGTCGTGGGCCACAGCCAGGGCGAGATCGCGGCGGCCGTGGTGGCGGGGGCGCTGTCCCTGGAGGACGGTGCGAAGGTCGTGGCGCTGCGCAGCCGGGCGTTGCGCAGGCTGGCGGGCGGCGGGGCGATGGCGTCCCTCGGCCTGGGCCACGAGCGGGCGGGCACGCTGCTGGCCGGGCTCGGCGACCGGGCCGCCGAGGTCGGGCTGGCGGCCGTCAACGGCCCTTCCTCCACCGTCATTTCGGGGCCCCCGGCACAGGTGGCCGACGCGGTGGCCGCCTGCCGGGAAACGGGCGGGCGAGCGCGCCTGATCGACGTGGACTACGCCTCACACGGCCCGCAGGTCGACGACATCGCCGGTGACCTGACCGAGGTTCTGGCCGGAATCCGGCCGAGCGCGTCGAAAGTGGCGTTCTACTCCACCGTCACCGGCGGACGGCTCGACACCGGAGCCCTGGACAGCGGCTACTGGGTGACGAATCTGCGGGAGCCCGTACGGTTCGCCGACGCCATCGAGGCGCTGCTGGCCGATGGCCACCGGGCGTTCATCGAGACCAGCACCCACCCCGTGCTGACCGTCGGGATGCAGGAGACGTTCGAGCACATGGGCGTCGAGGCCGTCACCGTGCCCACCCTGCGCCGCGACCACGGGGGCAGGGCCCAGTTGGTCCAGTCCCTCGCCCAGGCGTTCACCGCCGGGGCCACGGTCGACTGGACGACCCTCCACCCGGCCGGCCCGGCGGCCCCGCGCACCGTCGACCTGCCCACCTACGCCTTCCAGCGCGAGCGGTACTGGCTGCCCGACGTGGTGCCGTCCCCCGCGACGCCGCAGGCGGACGAGGACGAGGAGCGGTTCTGGGCCGCCGTCGACGACGAGGACCCGCGGGCCGTCTCCGCCACGCTACGGCTCCCCGACGACCAGGGCGCGAGGTCCGCGTGGGGCACGGTGCTGCCGGTGCTCTCCGCGTGGCGGCGCGAGCGACGTGAGCGGTCCGCCGTGGACTCCTGGCGCTACCGGATCCAGTGGCAGCCCCTCTCCGACCTCACCGACAACGCTCCGGACGGCGCGCACACCTGGCTCGTCGTCCGCCCGGCCGACGGCGCGCACGGCTGGGTGGACGCCTGCGTCCGGGCGCTGAGCGTGGGCGGCGGGCAGGTGTACGAGCTGACCGTCTCCGAGGACACCGACCGGACACGACTCACGAAGCTGCTGCACGACCGGTACGCCGATGCGGAGCCACCGGCCGGTGTCCTGTCCCTCCTGGCACTCGACACCTCCGCACACCCTGGGCCGCACGGCGCGGCCGCCACCGGTCTGACCGGCACGCTCACCCTGCTGCAAGCGCTGGTGGACGCGAACGTCACGGCGCCCCTGTGGTGCGCCACCCGAGGGGCGGTGTCCGTCGGCGACACCGACCCCGTGACCGCTCCGGAACAGGCCCAGCTCTGGGGCCTCGGCCGGGTCGCCGCCCTCGAACACCCCGCCGCGTGGGGCGGATTGCTCGACCTTCCCGCGACCCCCGAAGCGCTGGACCCGGCCCGGCTGCGGGCACTGCTCACCGGGGCGTCCGGCGAGGACCAGGTGGCTCTGCGCCCTTCGGGCGCGTACGGGCGACGGCTGGCCCCCGCCCCCAGCGGCGGCGGTGCCCCGCCACGGACCTGGACCCCGCGCGACGCGGTGCTCATCACCGGCGACACCAGCGGTCCCGCGGCCCACATCGCCCGATGGGTGGCCGCCAACGGCGCGAAGCACGTGATCCTGCTGGGCCATCAGGACGGAGATGAGAACACCGCGCTGAACGCCGAGCTGGACGGGCTCGGCGCCGAGCTGACGGTCGCCGGCCGCGCTTCCGGCGACCGGGCGGGGGCCATCCGCACCATCGAACACTTGGTGGCGGAGGGCCACCGGATCGGGACGGTCGTGCACACCCCGATCTCCGGTGCGCCGGCACCGCTGACGGAGCTGACACCGGAGCGGCTGGCCGATGAGATCGCCGCTCAACTCGGCTACTCCCAAGAGGACGTTGAGGCGGCGTGCGGTCTCGGCCCCGAGGCCACCGTGATCTACTTCTCCACCGTCGCGACGGCTTGGGGCAGCAAGGACCACGGATCGTACGCCGCCGCAACCGCCCACCTCGACGCGCTCGCGCAACACCGGAGGGCCGAGGGCCGGGCCGCCGTCTCGATCGCCTGGGGGCTGTGGGATCTGTGGGACGGCGCCGATACGCGGCACCCCGTGGCCCCGCACACCGAGCGCTCCCGGCGCCAGGGACTGTCCCCACTGGATCCGCGGCGGGCGCTGAACGCCCTGCGGCACGTGCTCGACCACGACGATCCGCGGATGACGATCGCCGATGTCACCTGGGAACGCTTCGCCCCCCTGTTCACCCTCGCCCGGCCGAGCAGGCTGTTCGACGCGGTGCCCGCCGCCCGCCAGGCCATCGAGGCCGCGCGGGAGCCCACCGAGGGGGAGGCCGGCCAGGACGGAGCCGTGGCGCTGCGCGAGGAGCTGGGCCCGCTGGACGAGGACGAGCGGACCGGGCGGCTGCTCGCCCTGGTACGCGGCCACGTGGCCGCCGTACTGCACTACCCGGCGGCGGAGGCGGTCGACCCGGGGCGGCCGTTCAAGGAGCTGGGTTTCGACTCGATCGCGGCGGTGGAGCTCAGGAACCGGCTGCGTGCCGCCACCGGGCTGAGCCTGCCGACGACGGTGGTCTTCGACTATCCGACACCGGAGACCCTGGCGGGCTCGCTGCTGGCTCGTCTGGCCCCGGAGGAGTCCGCGACCGCCCACCCGGGGCTCGGACACCTCGACGCGCTGGAGACGGCGCTGGCCGGGATGGCGGCCGAAGACCCGCGGCGCGCCGGTCTGGTGCACCGACTGCAGGGCCTCCTGTGGAAGTACACGGCCACCGCGGGCGAGGAAGGGGCACCGGCGGACGAGCAGGACCTCGCCGCCGCCACCGCCGACGAAGTGTTCGCCCTCATCGACCGCGAATGGGGAACCTGAGCGGCCGGAGCCCGGCAGTCCTCGTGAGGGACCCCCGTACGGCACGCCGTACGGGGGTCCCTCACGAGGACTGTCATCGAACGTCAGAGGGCCTGCCGGACGGTACGGGCCAGGTCGAGCAGGTCCTCCGCCACCCGCTGGGGGTGCTGGGCGTGCAGATCGTGCTCCGAGTCCGGGTAGGCGCGCATCGTCGCACCGCGCAGCGTGGCCGTGGTGGCCTCGATCCGGGACCGGATACGGTCGGCCCACTGTCGGTCCGCGCCCTTGGGGATGGCGGGCATCAGCAGGGCGGGCACCGAAATGGCCGGGTACCAGGGGCTCGGCGGCTCGTCCCAGATGCTGCGCAGCATCGACGTGTGCTGTTCGAGGGTCATACGCCGGGACAGCGAACCGTCCGGGTTCTCCCGCATGGTGGCCACGGCCGCTTCGATCGCCGCCGGGGACCAGTCGGGGTGAATGTCCCGGAAGTAGTCACTCACGCTCTGCACGGTGGCGCCGTCCAGCGCGGGCGGGCGCAGCGCGCCGGCGAACGCCTCCCATGAGGGGAAGGCCTTGGCGGGCTCGAGCCAGCCGCCGTCGACCAGGGCCAGCCCCGCCACCAGCTCGGGATGCTCGGCGGTCAGCCGCACCGACACGTTGCCGCCGTAGGAGTGCCCGGCCAGTACGACCCCGGACAGCTCGAGGGCGGCGCAGGCCGCCACCAGGTCCGCGACGGCGGTCTGTGTGTCGTACCCCTTCTCCGGGGTGTCGGACTCGCCGTGGCCGCGCAGGTCGGCCGCGTACACCGGATGGCCCGCGGCGGCCAGATGGTCGGCGACCTCGTCCCACATGCGGGCGTTCGACGCCATGCCATGCACCAGGAGGAATGCGGGGGATGCGGTTCCAGGCCGGTGTCGGAAATGCAATTTCACATCGTCGGTTACGGGCACGGAAAGATCCATGAAGAAATTCTAGCCGGATCGCCATGGGTGATTCGAGATCCAGCGGCGGTCAACTGATGGCGCATTAGCGGCACTTAAGAGTGTGAGGGCGCGGAAGACGCCGGGCGGGAGGGGCCGGTCCCCCTTCCGTCCGGCGTCGGCGTATCGCGGCGCCTTATGCCGTCGCGCCGTCCCCGCTGTTGACCGCCTCGTAAGCCTCGGCGAGATAGTGGCCGAGCCGGGCGGGGGTGGGATATTCGAGAATGGCGACCAGGGGAATTTCCACGTCGGTGAGCGTCATCAGCTTGCGGGTGAGTTCGAGCGCGGTCAGCGATGTGAGCCCGTTCTCGAGGAAATTGCTGTCGTCGTCGACCGGGGTGGGGGAGAGGACGTCGGCGAGTTGAGTCCGTACGGTCTCCCGCAGGATGTCCTCGCGCTCCTCCGCCGTGGCGATGGCCAGCGCCTGGTGCAGGGCCGTGCCGTCGAGATGGGTCTCGCTCTGTTCCGTGTGCATATCGGATCCGTTCGGTTGGGGCTCTGAGGATTCGCCGGGGGTGCTGCCATTGACCGCCGTGAACGCGTTCATCGTTTCTCCCGCCTGGTGGGTGCTTCGTCGATGTCCGCGATGACCACGGACACCGTGTTCTCCATGACCGCCTGCCGTAGCAGGGCGGCCGCCGATCGGGGGGACGGTGCGGACGTTCCCGTGCCCCAGCACACCGAGGTCGCCGGGACGCCCCGCGCCCGGCACTCCTGCGCGAGCGCGTGCAGATAGGCGTGGGCCGGGGCCTGGTTGCCCAGCCCCGGGCCGGGCAGCACACCCACGGCCGAGGAACTGAGCACAAAGGCCGACAGGTCGCTCTTCAGGCTCAGAGCGCACAGATTCCTGGCCGCCGCCACCGTTGTCGGCCACGTGCGCGCGATCCGCGCCGCGTCCAGCGGCCCGGTCTCATCGGGTGGCGGCACGGCGAGATGCAGTACCGCGGTCAGCGGCGCGCCGGCCGGAAGAGCGGCCACGGCGACGGCGAGCGCGTCCGCATCGGCCGGGTCGACGGTGGCAACGGATACCTGTACTCCCGAGGCGGCAAGGTCGGCGAGCAGAGCGTCGTCCGGGGCCGTGGTGTCGAGGAGGAGCAGATGGTCCGCGCCCGCTCCGGCCACCCAGCGGGCGGTGTGCGCGCCCAGCGCGGTGGCCGCCCCCGCGATCAGCACCGTACCCTGGGCGGTCCAGCCTCGCGGCGCGGAGCCGTTGCCGGTGGTGGCCCGCCCGGCCGCGTCCCGCACCAGACGTCGCGTGAAGCAGCAGTCGGCGCGTACGGCCACTTCGCCCTCGCCGTGGAGGCCCGCCAGGGCGCTCGCCAGCCGCCGTCCGGCCCGGGCGTCGAACCGGTCCGGCAGATCGACCAGGCCGCCCCAGCAGCGCGGACGTTCCACCGCGAGCGCGCGGCCCAGGCCCCAGAGCTGGGCCTGTTCCGGACGGGTCAGCGGATCCCCGCGACCGACGCTCACCGCGCCGCGCGTGGCCACCCACACCGGGGCCTCGATCCCGGCCCGCTCGACCGCCTCGACCAGGGAGATGGCCGGGGCGAGCGCCGGGTTTCGGCCGTCGTCGGCCGGGGGCCGTGTCTCGTCCAGGGCCGACAGGGAGAGCACACCCGCGACGAACCGCCCGGTGGCGGCGACGGATATCCGCTCGGCGAGGGCACGGGCCGACGGGCAGTCCGGTCCGAGTCCGACGATGTCGGCGCCGTGCTCACGCAGCGCGGCGACAACGGAGTCGGCGGCCGGGCCGCCGGCCGACGCGACCAGCCAGGCGCCGGACAGTCTCGGCGCCACCACCTCGGTCATGGCTTGCCAGACGATCCGGTGCCGCCACTGCCGCTGCCGCCGCCAGGCGGCCAGCGCGGGCAGGACCTCCCGTAGCAGGTCATGCCGCTCCGCGGGCACATCCAGGGTCCGGGTGAGGGCCGCCATGTCCGTGTCCTCCACGGCATCCCAGAACTCGGTGTCCACCCATGTCTCGGTCACCGGTGCGGGATCCGCGTGGGATGCGTTCTCCAGCCAGAACCGCTGCCGCTGGAAGGCGTAGGTGGGCAACGGGACGGTACGCGGTGATGTGGCGCCGCGGAAGAGGGCGGCCCAGTCGACAGCGGCGCCCGTCGTGTGCAGCCGCGCCAGCGCGTACATCAGCTCACGCGCCTCCGACCGCTCGCCGTCGCCACCGAACGGCGACAGCACCAGCGGCGCCGCCTCGTCCGGCAGACCACGCCAGGGCCCCAACTCCCAGACCACACCGGCCTCGCCCGGGTTCGGGACCTCGGAGCGCGGGCCGGCGGTGTCGCGGTCGCACCAGTAGCCGGGTGTGCTGATCCGCTCGTCGGCGGGCAGGCCGGTGAGGCCGTCGAGGACCGGGATCGCCGGACGGCGGAGGGACACCGTGCCGATGGCCCGGGGGAGTTCACCGGGACCGGCCGCGACGAGGCGGCAGGCGTCGGAGAGGCCGAAGACACCGGCGACATGCGCGGCGGCGATCGCGCCGACGGAGTCACCCGTCACCGCATCGGGCCGTACCCCGGCGGTGTCCAGCAGCCGGACCAGCGCGATGTACAGCGCGAACAGCCCGGCGTCCGAGCCCGGCGGCGGACGGTTCCCCGCCGTTCCCAGCAACGTGCACACCTCGTCGAAGGCGGCGGCGAACACCGGGAAACGGTCGTACAGTTCGCGGCCCGCCTCCGTACACCGTCCGCTTCCGCCGTCGAACAGGAACACCGTCCGCAGCGGCGGGCCCGTCGCCCGGCCGCTGCGGACCACACCCGGCCCGACCACGGCCGGATGCGGCTCACCCGCTGCCAGCGCCTCCAGCCCCGCCCGTAGCTCGTCCTGCCCCTCGCCGACCACCACGGCCCGGTGGTCGAACACCGAACGCGTCGTGGCCAGCGACCACCCCACATCGCGCGGTGACACGTCCGCATCCTGGGCCGTATGCGCGGCCAGAGCCCGCGCCTGGCCACGTAACGCCGCCGCACCACGCGCGGACAGCACCCAGGGCACCACTCCGCCGGGCGGAACCTCACCGCCATCGGCATCAGAACCGGGGGGCGCCTGCTCCAGGATCAGATGGGCGTTGGTGCCGCTCGCGCTGAAGGAGGACACCCCGGCGCGCCGCGGGCCCTCGTCGCGCACCGGCCACGCCGTCCGCTCGGTCAGCAGCCGCACCGCACCCCTGCGCCAGTCGGCCAGCCGGGTGGGCCGGTCGATGTGCAGGGAACGCGGCAGCACCCCGTGCCGCATGGCCATCACCATCTTGATGACACCGGCCAGCCCGGCGGCGGCCTGGGTGTGCCCGATGTTCGACTTCACCGACCCCAGCAGCAGGGGCCGGTGGTCCGGCCGTTGCTGACCGTAGGTGGCAAGCAGCGCCTGCGCCTCGATGGAATCGCCGAACGCGGTACCGGTGCCGTGCGCCTCCACCGCGTCCACGCCGGCCGCCGACAGCCCGGCGTTCGCCAGCGCGTCCCGGATCAGTTCCTGCTGGGCCGGGCCGTTCGGCGCGGCCATCCCCGTACTGGCGCCATCCTGGTTGATCGCCGACCCGCGGAGCACCGCCAGCACCTGGTGGCCGTGGCGGCGCGCGTCGGACAGCCGTTCCAGCAGCACCAGACCGGCGCCCTCCCCGTACACCATGCCGTCGGCCGCGTCCGCGAAGGACTTGCACCGCGCGTCGGGGGCGAGCTGCTGCTGGCCGGAGGCCGCCTGGAACACGCTCGGGGTGTACATGAGGGCGGCTCCACCGGCCAGCGCCAGGGCACATTCCCGCTGACGCAGGGACCGCGCGGCCAGATGCATCGCCACCAGCGACGACGAACACGCCGTGTCCAGGGTGACGGCCGCGCCCCGCAACCCCAGGGTGAACGCGATCCGGCCCGATGCCACGCTCCCGGCGCTGCCGTTCCCCACGTGCCCCAGCAGATCTTCCGGGATCTCGCTCAGCCGCGCGGCGTAGTCGTGGTACATCACGCCCGTGTACACGCCCGTGGGGCTGCCGCGCAGCGTCAGTGGATCGATTCCCGCGCTCTCCGCGGCCTCCCAGGCCAGTTCCAGCAGCATCCGCTGCTGCGGTTCGACGGCCGCGGCCTCACGGGGGCCGATGCCGAAGAACTCCGCGTCGAACGCGCCCGCGTCATGGATGAAGCCACCCGCCCGCACGTACGAGCTGCCACGGTCGCCCGGATCGGAGTCGTGGAGCCGCTCCAGATCCCACCCGCGGTCGGTGGGAAGGCCGGAGATGGCGTCTCGCTCACCGGCCACCAGATCCCACAGCTGCTCCGGTGTGCTCACCCCGCCGGGGAAGCGGCAGGCCATGCCGACAATCGCGATCGGCTCATCCTGTTCCGGCTCCTGTTCCGGCTCCCGTTCCGCCTCGCGCTCCGACCGCAGATCCCGCAGCTGTCGCCGGGCCTCGTGCAGCTCGGCGGTGGTCCACTTGAGGTAGTCGACGAGCTTTTCCTCGTTCGTCATGACGGTCGCCCGGCCACCGTGCTGCGCGGATTCAGATCCACCAGGGCGAGTTCTTCGGGGCGCAGCGGCGGCGCGGTGAGTTCCGGCAGCGGCCGGTCCTGCTGCATCAGCGACAGGAAGCGGCTGGTCGCCAGCTCGGACTGCGGGGCGGCCAGGCTGATCACATCGGTCACCACGTCACACACCGCGGAGGCGCGAATCGCCCGGTCGGAGATGAGGTCGGAGAAGCGCTGCCGCGCCACCGCCCCGCCGGTCAGCCGGGGATCCGTCACGCTGGTACGGCAGTTGACGTATTCGACGTCCTTGGACGCGGCCATGATCCACGGGTCGTCCACCACGGCGCTGACGGCCTGCTGCACCCGCCGGGTCCGTGCCGGGGCGTATCCGGACCGTTGCAGCTCCGCGTCGAGCGCGGCGGCGCCGCGTGCGGCGGCGCTCATCCCATGGCCGTAGATCGGGTTGAACGCGGCCAGCGCGTCCCCGAGGACGAGCAGACCCTCCGGCCAGGTGTCCAGCCGCTCCGGGTACAGCCGGCGGTTGGCGCCGACGTGGGAGACCGCCACCGACGTCAGCGGCTCGGCCAGGGCGATGAGGTCGGCGACGAGCGGATGGCGCAGGGTCCGGGCGTACGGCAGGAAGTCGTCGTCGTGCGTGGGCAGCCCGGCGCCACGGGTGCAGGACAGCGTCACCATCCAGGTGCCGTCCTCCTGCGGGTAGACCACGCCGAAGCGGCCGGGCTCGCGCACCCGGTGGTCGGCGGCCACGTTGACGGCGGGGAATCCGGTGGTGGCCCCCGGCGGCGCCCGGAACACCCGGGTGGCGTACGCGATGCCCGCGTCGACGACGTCCTCCTCCACCGGGGGCAGTTCCAGCGTCGACAGCCAGTGCCGCAGCCGGGATCCGCGTCCCGAGGCGTCGACCACCAGGTCCGCTTCCAGCGTTTCCAGGGCCCCGGTGTCCATGTCCCGCACCCGCGCCCCGGTGACTCGTTTGCCGTCTCCGGCCAGGTCGAGGATCTCGGCGCGCGACCGCACGGAGATCCGCCCGGCCGCCAGGATCTGGTCGCGGACGATCCAATCCAGGAACGGCCGGGTGCACATGATGGCGTACTGCCGGGGCGGGAAGCGGTGCTGCCAGCCGTGCGAGGTCAGCGTCACCAGGTCCTGGTGAAATCCGACCCGGCGGGCGCCCGCGCCCAGCAGCCGGTCGATCGTGCCCGGCAGCAGCGCGTCGACGATACGGGCGCCACTCGACCACAGCACATGGACGTGGCGCGCCTGGGGCGAACCCTTGCGGTGGCGGGGCCCGTCCGGCAGCACATCGCGCTCCACGACGGTGACACTCTCCAGATGGCGGGCGAGCACATGCGCGGCCAACATTCCCGCCCAGCCACCACCCAGGACAATTCCGCGCTTCGGTTCGGTCATGGTTCTGCTTCGTCCCTTCACCACTTACATCGGACTGGGGCTGCCCTTGGCCTGGACCATCCGAGCGAGGTTCTGGGTGACGGCCATGAAGTGGGCGACACCGGTGAGTTCGGGGCCATCACCCACTTTGGTGTCCGTGATGCCCCAGAACGCCTGGGCGTGATGGACCAGACCGTCATCACCGAGCTCAATGACACCGATGATGCTGAAGGTCAGTTTCGTCGGCGCGTAGACCGTGACCGTGGTCGGCACCGCTGCCCGCCGGCCGTCCATCGAGGTGACCGGGCGGCCCGGCGTCTCGTGCACCTGGCATTCGATGGACCACGCGATGTGTTCGCGGAGCGCCTCCTTACCGATCAGCGGTGGCGCGCCGACCGGGTCCTCGAAGACGATGTCGTCCGAGAACAGTGCGAGGACGTCGTCCACATCACCGGCGTTCATGCGCCGCGCATACTCCACGGCCATCTTCTTGAGGGTCGTCTCATCGGCCATGAACGCCTCCGCCTCCTGTGCCGTTCCGCGACCGCGTATCGTCAGATCGCGGGGTGCCGCTCCGGGATGCCGATGCCGATGCCGATGCCGATGTCGTGCCGATGTCGGACCTCCCCCAGAACTTCCGCAGCTCCTGAATGAGGCCACCGGCGCCCGCGCGCACCATCAGCACGTAGTCCCAGGTGATGCGGGCGTCCTCGGGAGCGTCGGGCGCCGTCAGCCAGCCGTGGTCGGCGAACCCGGGCCCCTTCGGGAGGTAGCCCATGGTGGCGGTGACGGGCACCAGCGCATGCACACCGTCCTGCCCCGCCACCGGCTCACCGGGAACCTCGGCGATACCTGCCGCGGCCAGCTCCTCGAAGTGCGCCCGCAGCGCCTCGCGCCCGCTCCGCGCACCCGAACCGACCGGATCCTCGAAGGTGACCTCGTCCGCGTACAGCTCCAGCAGCCCGTCCACGTCTGCGGCGTTCAGCCGACGGCTGTGTTCGAGGATGAGCCTCTTCCGGCTTCGTTCGTCAATCAACGTGTGCTCCCATGTGCTCTCCGTCGCTGTCTCCGCGGCCAAGGTCCTGATCGATGAACTGGAAGATCTCGTCGGCGCTGGCGTCATGGATGCGGCCGCTCAGCGCGGCGCCCTCCGCCGGGCCGCCCTCCGCCGGGCCGCCGTGCAGGGCGTCCAGCTTCGACAGCGTGCTCCGCAGGCGCTTGCGCAGTGCGCCCCACGCCGCCTCGTCCCGGGCCGCGGTGAGCAGCGTGCCCTCCATCCGCTCCAGCGCGCCCAGCACCGGGGTGAGCGGATCCACGTCCCCCGGCGCCAGCTCGGTGTGCAGATGCGCGGCGAGGGCGGCCGGGTTGGGCTGGTCGAAGATGAGCGTGGTGGCCAGCCGCAGCCCGGTGACGGCGGTCAGCCGGTTCCGCAGCTCGATCGCGGTCAGCGAGTCGAAGCCCAGGTCCAGGAAGCCGCGCTCGGCCGGAATCCGGCCGGGATCGGAGTGGCCCAGCGCGGCCGCCGCGTGCGTGAGCACCAGCTGGAGCAGCACCCGGTGCTGTTCGTCCCGGGGAAGCGCCGCAAGATGGCCGGACCAGTCGGTGTGCGCCCGGCCGGTGGCGGCGGTGCGCCGCGCCGGACCGCCACCGGTGAGCGCCCGCAGCGGGGCGGGCAGGGTGAGCGCGGGCTGCCCGCCCAGCGCCCGTACGTCCAGGTCGATGGCGACGAGATGCGGCGCCCCGTGCCGGACGGCGGCGTCCAGCAGCCCCAGCGCCCGTTCACCGGACATCGCCCCGATGCCGGAGCGCGCCATCCGGGCCCGGTCCGCCTCGCCCAGGTGTCCGGTCATGCCACTGGCGTCGGCCCACAGGCCCCAGGCCACCGACACGCCCGGCAGGCCGAGGGCGCGACGGTGGGCGGCCAGGGCATCGCAGAACGCGTTCGACGCGGCGTAGTTGGACTGCCCCGACGAGCCCAGGGTGGCCGCCGTCGAGGAGAACACCACGAACAGGGCCAGCGGCAGATCCGCCGTCGCCGTGTGCAGATGCGCCGCGGCCGTGGCCTTCGGATCCCAGACCCGGGCCAGCCGCTCCGGGCTCTGGGAGGTGAGCACAGCGTCGTCCAGCACACCGGCGGCGTGGACGACACCGGTCAGCGGGTGCGCCGGGTCGACCCCGGCGACCAGACCCGCCACCTCCGCCGGATCGCTGACATCGACGGCGCGGACGCATACGTGGGCACCCAACCCACCCAGTCGATCGGCCAGTTCGGTGGCACCAGGGGCATGCGGGCCGCTTCGGCCGGCGAGCAGCAGATGCTTGACACCCCAGGTGCGCACCAGGTGTTCGGCGACCAGACCGCCCAGGGTGCCCGTCCCGCCGGTGATCAGTACGGTGCCGTCCGGATCGAGCACCCCACCGGCGCCCGGTGCTCCTTCGGCGTCAGCGGGAAGCGCATCACCGGCACCGGCACGCCCCAGTCGGGGCACCAGGACGCGCCCCGTACGCACCGCCACCTGTGGCTCGTGCAGATCCACCGCGCGGACGACCGCCCCTGCGGCGACGTCGGGTTCGGCGCCCGGACCAAGGTCGAGCAGAACGAACCGTTCGGGATTCTCCGACTGGGCGCTGCGGACCAGCCCCCACGCCCCGGCCCCGACCGGATCCACCGCCACGTCCTCACTGGAGGCCACCGCGCCGCGCGTGACCACCACCAGCCGCGCGTCGGCCAGGGCCGCCCGCCCCAGCCACCCCTGCACCAGTCCCAGCAACCCGTCCACCGCCCGCAGACCGTCCCCGGCGTCGGCCACGTCGCCGGGTGCGTGGCAGGCCGTCAGGACCACCGACGGAGCGGGCGCACCGGCGTCGATGTCCGCGATCAGCGCCTCCAGGTCCGGGTAGCGCGCAACGTCCTGGTCCGCGCCGTCCTTCTCCGCGCCCTGTGCCACCGAGACCGCCAGGTCCAGCGGATCGTCGCCCAGAACCACCCAGCCGCCGTCCCCCACCACCGACCGCGCGGACGGTGCGGTGACGGGCACCGGAAGCGGAGTCCAGCTCAGCGTGAACAGCCCGTCCACCCCGCCCCCCGCCGCGGCCGCCCGCAACCCATCGGCACCGGCCGGGCGGGTGACCAGCGAGTCCACCGTCAGAACCGGCGCACCCACCGGATCGGCCACCGTCATCCGCAGCGCCTGCCGCTCCTCGTCGCGGGTCAGCCGCACCCGCACGCCGGCCGCCTCGGACGCCCACAGGGACACGCCGTTCCACGCGAACGGCAACCGGACCCTGTCGTCGTGCTCCTGCCCCTCCGGCCGGTCCATGAGCAGCGACGGATGCAACGCCGCGTCGAGCAGCGCCGGGTGGATCCCGAACCCGCTCCGGTCACCGGCGGCATCGGGCAACACCACCTCGGCGAGGATGTCCGCACCGTGCCGCCAGGCGGCGGTCAGGCCCTGGAACGCCGGCCCGTACCCGTAACCGGCCGCCCGCACCTGTTCGTAGAACCCGTCGACGTCCAGCGGCTCCGCGTCCACTGGAGGCCATACGCCTCCCAGCCCCTCCGCCTGCCCGGGGGCGTCGGCGGGCGGGGCCAGCACACCCGTCGCGTGGCACACCCACTCCACGGGACCCCCCGTGTCATCCGGGCACGTGTACACGGCCACGTCACGCCGCCCGTCCTCCGCCGCGGCGCCCACCACCACCTGCACCCGCAAACCCCCGGACGCGGGCAGCACCAGTGGCCGCTGCAGCGCCAGTTCCTCCACGCCACCGCAGCCCGCCTCATCGGCCGCCCGCAGCGCCCACTCCACCAGCACCGCTCCCGGCGCCAGCGCCGCCCCCGCCACCACATGCTCAGAGAGCCACGGATGGGTCCGCGGTGACACACGTCCGGTCAGCAGACGCGTGGTGCCGTCGGCCAGCTCCACCGCCGCGCCCAGCAGCGGATGCCCCGCGGACACCAGCCCGAGACCGGCAGGATCGCCACCGGGTCCGGACGCGCC
>NZ_BBUZ01000067.1 GCF_001417735.1 Streptomyces sp. NBRC 110028 | reverse complement strand
GCCTGTTGCGGCGACTCCGCAATGCTCTGCGTGGCGAGGCGTCAGCAGGGCGAGCGTGTGCGCCCTGACGATGCTACTGATCAAGAAAGGTTATCTTGAGATGCCGTACAGCCAGATCGGCAGGGCACACGCAAACGCTCTGCAGAACTTGCTCGTTGCCTGTCCCACGCCGCTTCTGGACGAGGGCATCTGACGAGCTGCACTTCCCTTCCTCTTATCTGTGCTCAGCATCCACACGGGCAAGGGTGGACTCAAGCCGGTGAGCCTGGTGGCAGGAGTAAGCCGACACTGAGCTGAACCGGATGTTGCCAGGATAGGGGCGCTTGTTCACCCTCGCTTCGGCTCAGGAGTCGATACGTCATGCGTAAGAACGCTCGCCGTACCATCCTCGCCTGCTGTGTGGCCGCCGCGACCGCCGGTTTCGCACTCCGGTCAGTGCCGCCACGGCCCGCTTCTACCTGGCCTCCCTCAGCGTGACCGCCGAGCATTCCCGTACGGGTACGGCAGGGACCTGTTCCCGCACTGGATCACCATCACCCTGGCGTCGAGCGAGTGCTGATCCCGCCCAGCTGCGGCAGCCTTGGCTGACCCGTTCCCCGCAGCGCCCGCGGGGGCGTGCTGGCCGCTGCGGCTGCTCGATCGGCTCTGTCCGTTCGCGCGAGCCATGGTGACAGGGTCAGCAGTCGGCGTACTGCCGGAGTATGGAGATGACCCCGCGGACCTTGGCCTCGGCATTGTGGGGGAGCGGGTCGGGGTTGAAGTGCATCAGGTCGTTGCGGATTTTACGGACCTCATCAAGGCGCTTGGTGAAGGCCGCGCGATCCAGTGGCCAGCCCAGCTCCTCCCACCGCTGGCGGTTGCCCAGGACGCTCAGGTAGTCGCCGAAGGTCAGCTGGTCGAACGAGGTCAGGCGGCGGGAGTTGTCGCGGTCGCACACGGCCGTGACATCGGCCAGGTCGAAGCGGTCGGTGATGACGGCACGCAGGCGTCGGTCAAGTTCTCCGATGAGCAGGAACGGGGTGGCTTGCGTGCCGTAGGCGAGCGCGACGTCGGCGACGGTCAGAATGCCGATCTCGCCTCGGGCGCCGCGCACGAGGAGGAAATCGGTGTCTGCCAGGATGGGCAGGACATCGACGAGATCGTGGTCGAAGCGGACCTCCCGGGCGTCGACCACCGCGTCGGTCAGTGTGCAGTCAGCCTTACGGTGGCGGGCTTGGGCGATCGACTTCCATGTCACCGCCCCCTTCAGCTGGTGGCCGGCTATGACGGGCAGCTGGGAGAAGTCGTTCAACAGCAGCAGGGTCACTGCGCTTTCGAGCGTTGCCTGAGGGCTGATGCTCACGACCTCGCCCATGGCGGAGGCGATCGTGCCCACGGTCGGCCCCGGCTCCCTCACCGGCCGCTCCTCGCCACCGTCCAGATCATCCCGGGCCGGTACATCAACGCCGGGCTCCTCCTCGACGGGCGCGCGCTGCAACCGCACTGCGGTCTCAAGACTGACCTGTGTGAAAGGCGGCACGGTGACGAGACTGTGGTTGGCCAGGGCGGTCTCGATCCTCTCCGTCACCATGCCGCGGCCGTACTCGCCCCACCATCCCAGCAGCTCACGCACGAGCAGTGTCTGCGGCCGGTTTTCGGCTGCTGCCTGCCGAGCGGCCTGCAGGCGCAGGTGCCGCTCCTTCTCGCTCAGAGCTGCTGTGGCGGGCTCATCACCGGCGTCCTCGTCCTCGGGCGGCGTTTGTGCACTCTCCTCCACGGCCTGGTCAAGGAGCTGCTGGCGTACGGCGTCGAGGTCCCGTCCGTCGTCGAGCTGCCACGCGGTCCAGCCGTCGAAGCTGCCGTACCCGACGGCAGCGCGCGCGGCGGTGGAGGGGGAGCGGTAGATCTGCCCGCTGGGCAGGAGCCGTATCGCGCCACCCTGTTCGTGTGTCACCTCTGCCTGGTGCCGCTCGCCCTTCTTCTTCCGCGCGAACGTCAGAGGTTGCCGATCGGTGAGCAGCCCGGCAGCCAGCAGGTCTGCGATCCGCACTCGCCGCCCGTCCAGCAGGTACGGATGCGCGGAAGGCGGGGGGCCTTCTGCTGCCTCATTCATGACCTGCCCCGTCCCGTTCCTCGCGCGTGCGCGCAACCGCTGCTCCTGATTCCACCGGGGACGATCCTAATCGCGGGCGAGGCGCGGTAGGCGGCACATCAACCGTGGCCGGCGTCCTCGCGGATACAGGACAAGCCACCGCTCCGCCGCTGGGTGCGTGCGGCCCGACCACACGCACCCAGGCACACCGCGGGGGAGCGTTCGATGCCGCTCAAGCCGGTCCTGGGATGTAACGGCCTTGAGCCTGCGATACCCCCCGGCCCGCCGGCATCGCGCACTGGTTGTGGAGACACGAAGGAGCTCAGGGCCCGGCAGCCCTCGCTCGGACGATGGCTCCCGAAGCGGGGTGGGCGACGGAGTACGCCTTGTTGTCAGTGCCCCCTGGGACACTTGGCCTGGAGCGTGATCAGCAAGGGAGATACCTCGTGGCTCGAAGCAGCGGCTTCAAGATCAACAGGCAGGGCATCCGGAAGATGATGGGGGAGATCCAGCGGGAGATGGACAAGTACCCGGTCACCGCCAGAGTGCAGGCGGACTCGGATGTGTCCTTCGGCGACACGAACGTCTTCAACGGTCCGGTCATCCACGGCGACGTCCGCGGTTCCCAGCTGGCCTGGGGCAATAACTCCGTGAGTTAGAATCAGGACCAGAGCAATCCGATCGCCCCGGGCTTCGAGGCCATCGCCGAGGCCGTGGTAGACACGCTGAGGCAGCTTCCGATTCTTGGCGTGTCGGACGAGGACCTGGAAGATGCCTCGGCTGTCGGCGAGGAGGTCCTCAACGAGGTCGTACAGCCCGAGCCGGACCGTGGCGTGATCCGGCGTGCTGCGGCTGCACTCAAGGGCTATCTTGCGCCGATCGCCACAGGCGCGGTCACGGCCGGGGCCGTGACCGGGGGTGAGGAGACCGCACGGGTCCTGATCGAACGTCTCAGCACTGCCCTGTAGACCAAGCCCGAATCGCTGCCTGACGCCTCTGCTGGATCCCCACCTTCGTGGGGGTCCAGCAGAGGCATCAGCGCTTCTCAACGCTTCTCCATCGCTGTCGAAGGCGTCTCGGGGGCCCGAGCAGAACCAGGCGGGAGAAAATCGGTGGGGTCCGGTCCGGAGCTGTGCCGATACTGTCGA
Organism: Streptomyces sp. NBRC 110028; assembly: GCF_001417735.1. Lineage (GTDB taxonomy): Bacteria > Actinomycetota > Actinomycetes > Streptomycetales > Streptomycetaceae > Streptomyces. Next base: position 19,701 of record NZ_BBUZ01000067.1, on the reverse strand, counting down.
CGACGGAAGTGAGGTTCCCATGCCGCAGGTTGAACCGAGTGTTCTCGGCGCCCTCATGGAAGCGGCGAAGGAAACCGTTTCCTATGAGGCCATCGCCGTCGTGCTCGCGGCCGCGGACATCGACACGACCACGGCCGCCGCACAGCAGCGTGACGCGCTGCTCGCCGCGCTGCGACTCCGGCTATCCGGGACCGGGAAGGCGCAGGGCTTCACCGGGACGTTCCCCGGCGACCCGCTCAAGGGGCGCTCTGCGAGCCTGCCCGAGGGCACGGCCGCCCGGTTGGAGATCTGGAGCGCCTACGCCGATGCCGTGAACACCCCGTTCGTCCGGGGCCGCCTTCATCATCTGCTGTTGGCCGCGGGACACGGCCGCAAGCACGATCACGCCCGGTGCGCGGCCGCCGGATACCTGGACGCGGCACCGCTTCTGCTCGCCGCCCCGAGGCGTTTTGCCGGACTGCGACGCGCGAGTGAGTGCCTACGCTGGGCCGGAGACCTCGCCCGGACCTTCAACCTGAAGGACCTGCACAAGCGCGTCACCGAGGACATGGTCGCCCTGGTCGAACGCGTACTGGCCGATACCGAGGACGATCCGGGGATCGTGGACGGCCTTCTGGAAGGACTGCGTGTTCAGCGGTACGACATCAAGGACTTCGCGGAACGCGCCGCACGTCGCTATGCCAGCGATGTACACGCCCGTGTCGGCTTCCTCAAGCTGATGAAGGTGGAACCCGGACCCCGCCGAACCGACATCGACACCCAGATCGTCAGCGCCCTCCTCGACGCCGCCGACGCCGACTTCAACGCTGGGTTCCGTCGCCACCTCCTGCTGACCCAGGCCGCGACAGAAGCACGGGATCGGGGTCTGTCCGAGCTGCGGGAGCGTGCCGAGATGGCCCTGCAGAACACCGATCCTAACTCCCTGGGATGGACCCGCATCCGTCGCGGACTCGCTCTCCCGCGTGCGCTGTTCAACGGGGGGCGAGCACACATCGACGCCGCCGCAGACCTGCGAGACGCCCTGTGGCGAACCACGGCAGACGTCCATCAGGCGATGCGCGAGCAGGCCGACGACGCGCGCGTACAGGAGGGTCTGCTGCGGATTCCGCGCACGCGCATCAACACTGCCGGACCTGTCCAGGTCACCCCGCCCGTCGACGCCGACGACAACCACGCCGTCGAACTGCAGGTTCTCGCGCTGGACATCCTCGGGCACCTCACCGCCCATCAACTTGACCACATCCACGAGCGTTTCGTACCCGGCGAGGCCGAGCTGATCTCCGCCCTGGCCCACGACACCGTGCTGCCCCAGCCGCGCGCCCGAACCCTTGCCCATGCCTTCCGGTACTTCTGGCTGGAGGAGCTCGACGCGGCGGCGTGCATCGCCCTGCCCCAGGTCGAGCAGATCCTCCGACAGCTCCTGCGCCCCCGGGTCCCGATCGTGTCTGCGCCCAAGGGGCAGAGCCCCGGCACCGTCGACCAACTGGGCGGACTCATCCGCAGCATGCCGGCCGCCGGGTTCCCCGCGGATTGGAGCCGAGCCCTGGAACTCCTCCTCGTCGACCCCGACCGCGGCATGAACCTGCGCAACAAAATCTGCCACGGCTTGATCGACACCCCACCCAAGCACCATGTCGCGCTCATCCTCCAGGCAGCGCTGTACCTGCTCAGCCACGCCCACGACCATCGAAACCCCGCGCCCGTCACCCAGCCCGCTCCCTGAATGGATTCCAGACAAGCTGAGCGCAAATAGGGGACAGAGGGATGGTCCTGGCGAATCAGAGTGCTGTTCGGCAAAGGCATCCTCAGCTGGACGTTCTCCCTGCACACGGGATGCTGCGGCCCCTCCGGCCGTCAGGCCCCGACGTTGATGCCGTAGTCGGCGGCCAGGCCCGCCAGACCGGTGTCGTAGCCCTGTCCGACAGCGCGGGCTTTCCAACCGGTCGTGTGGCGATAGAGCTCTACCGCGATCGTGACGGTCTCACCCGAGGAGAAGGGGCCCGGAGCGAAGGACAGCTGGGCTCCGGACGGCTGGGTGATACCTGCTTGCCAGAGGGTGTACTGGTCGAACACTGCTGCGGATTGGGCCTCGAGGTCGATGCTGACGATGACGGCGATCGTTGCGACGTCGTCAGGGACTAAGCCCAGGTCGGCGGTGACGGTGTCCCCGCCGACGCGGACCCCGTCATGGCTGGGATGGTTGTAGAAGATGAGGTCGTGGTCGCTGCGAACCTTGCCGTTGCGACCAAGAAGCACGGCGGACACATCAACGGGTGCGCCGGTGGCGGTGATACGGACCGTGGTCGGCTCGGCCTGTAGAGCAGTGCTGGCTCCCTTCGTCAGCAGGCGCCGAGTGCTGCTTTCCTCGGTGGCAGGCGTCGGGTTGGTGGGGGAGTGGGGTGTGGCCGAGGGCGGGCTGGTGCGGGTGAGCGTGGCGAGAACGTGCTGGAGGACGGGCCAGCCTTCTGCTTCCTTGCCAGGCCAGGGCCACGTCAGCCGCTGGGCGCCGAACAACGACATGGACCCCGCCGTGCTCCTGGACGTCCCGCTAATCGACCACACGTCCCTGGAAGAAATTCTCCCCGGCGCAGAAGACACCACGGAGGGGGCCGGTGGGGGCCCGGGAGGGGTGGACGCGTTTGTGCTGTACGAGCGGGGACGCGTCGAACAGCGCGTGGTCCACGAACCCGACCGTGTGGAGGCCCGAAGGGGAAAGAGCGCTCCTGAATGCCCCATACGAACTGGGAGCTGAGGCACTGGACTGGTTTGCCTGGAACCCCGTGCTCGACCCGCACCTCTGATTGGGAGCCGCAGCGGCCCACCTTCGACCTCCGTTTCGCCGACCGGGGCCGGTGACAGCCCACACGCATCTGGGCGTGTGCTGATGTGATCCTCAGCCTTCGCCGGAGCTTGGTCTGCGACCGGTGCAGCGGGCCGCCCGGCTTCCGCGTCGGGGGGGCACGCTACACCGACCGCAGGCGTGCGCGTGTTTCCAGCTTCAGTACAGGCCGGTCAGGCGGTCAGCCGCCGGGAACCCCGGCGGGGTGGCACCGGCGAGCTTTGCGTCCCGAGCCGCAGGGGCAGGCCGCGTTCTTGGCCACGCTGCGCCCGGGACCTTCCCGCCGCTGCGGCGTGCCGCGGCGAACCATGCTCTCGCCACGCTTCCGCCACCGTTGCAGTGGTACCGGGAGGGCGCCAGCGCGCTCGAGAACCCATGGGCCCACGGCGCTGAACGCCTCGTCCTGGGAGCCGCGTGAGAACTCCAGGATCTCCTGCTCACTGCCCTTCAGCAGCAGTCCGGCAACAGTGGGGTACTGCTTGCCGGCAAAGGCCTTCATGCCCTGGACCTTGAAAACGTCCTTAGCGAAAGCGGCGCCCGCGATCAGCGCTGCTCCTGTGACGACGTCTCCCTCGCCCTGATCGTCGATCCGGTTGAACAGACGGATCAGCAGCTCCTCCGCGTCGCTCACCGGCAGGTCTCGTTCGCCTGCCAGAGCGTCGGCGAACCGTTCCCGGATCTCCTCAGGAGCGCGGTAGGAGAACTCGTCCAGATGCCTCTCGTGCTCGAAGTGAAGGGTGTGGACGCCTGGCTGCAGCCCCGATTCGTGGGCGCCCACGGCGCTTGTGGACTCGAAGCCGACGAACCGCACCACGGCATCTCGCACAGTCCCCTTGCGGTACTCATCACCCAGACGGGAGTGCGGAGAAAACAGGAAGGGGCACACCTGGACTGCGTACAGCGCGCACACCTCGTGCACCGGCGCTTCCCCACTGACAGCGCTCGGCAATAGCCCTTCTTCCTGGAACACCATCTGCCAGCGCAGTTCGTCGGCGAAAGGCAGACCGCACACGGCGCACCAGTCAAACGTGGCCAGAGCGAGCTTGCGCCGTTCGCTGATCGCTCCGAAGTTCACCTCCTGCGGACTGCGTTGCACCGTCGCGATCACTGGATAGCCACGACGGTCGACCGCCAGGTGCTTCATACGACGCGGTAACTCCACCGTGTTCTGCGGTGCAGGCCTCATCTCAACCCCCCTTGCAGATGGCACCGGTACTTGTCCGGTGCCACCCCTCCAATGAGCAAAGCATCAGTATGCCCCGGCGGCTTCCAGCTGGGACTGCTGGCCAAAATTCGCCCATGCCGGGAGCGCCTGTCTGCCTCGCCCATGCCTGTGCGGCAGCCCCGGCCCTGGTGGCCATCAGGCCGCACCATGAACGGGTCCCGCCGTCCTGCTTTAGGTCCGCATGCCTGCGATAAGGCGATACGGGCGTTCATTCTACTGCCCGTGCGGGCACCCCTGCCTCGAAGGCTGTCTTCCCCCTTCCTTATCGCCGGACGAACCAGCCTCCCCATCTACAGCGGTTGCTGCTTCGTCTGCCGGGAAGCTGGGACAGTGTCATCCCATCGACGGCACCTTCCAGCCAAGGCATCCGGCATGTCACTCAGGGCCCTACAGTCGGATCCTCTTTGACGGTCGCCTCATCGGAGCGGGGATGAAACGGGAACGTGCGACGCAGCTTCTGACGGACATGCTTGGCCGGCTGGAGGCCAGCGGCTGGCCGCTGGACCTGGTCGATGAGGTCTACGTCTTCGGTTCCTATGCCCGCGGGGCGCTGGAGCCGGCCGACGTCGATGTCGTGTCGAGCACCGCACGGACGACCGGCTGACCGCCGAGTTCGTCCGTGCTTTGTCCTATGGGCGTGATCCGTCGGCATCCATGAAGCGTGCCTTGAAAGGCCGATCACGCGGGATCCAGCTCCAGTTGCGTGAGCGCGCATCTCTGGAGAAGGACGGCATCGCTCTGACGCTCTTGTGGCGTAAGGGGGAACCTATGACAGCCGCACGAGCCCGCCTGGCCGACCTCGCTCCCGATCCGTCGGCCGGACGGGCTCAACGCGACCACATGATCGAAGCCCTTGAAGGCATCGACCGGTGGGTCCCCCGACCGGTCCGTGCAGATCTTGCTGCACTGGTCGAGAGGAATGCGGTGAGCATCGGCCAGTTGGAACTCGCCGGAACCGAGCCGGCACACCCGTTGTCCCAGCGCGCGCTGAAGCGCTGGTCTTCCACGAGCCCTCTGCAGGGCAGCTGCCGCAGCTCTCGCGCACGCCGAGAGCTGCGGGTGCGACATGGAGGCCGTGCACCTGCACGGACAACCCCTGCACGGATGCTGGGACGCCGCACCTCACCCGTCCTCGGGATCGGGCTGGGCTGGCAGCGCTACGGGCGCCTCGCCTACCTCCTCGAGTGGATCGAAGTCATCCGCCCCACGCGCGCCCAGCCCCTGCACGCACTGCACGTCACTGTTACCGACCGCAGCCTCTTGCCGAGCCCCTGACCGCCGACGACCAAACCATCGGCAGGTCTGGCATGGCCGTCACGCGCTGAGCGGCTTCTCGATCAGCGGCGCGTGATCGAAGTAGCGGTGCTCGGCGCTTAACCGGATCTCGCGGACCCCGGGGTACGCCTGGGGCAGGGGATCGTTGGTGACGGTGATGATCTGACAGGCGAAGCCGTCGGGGGACCGATCGTCGGCCGCGGTGATCAGAGCCTTGAGGAGCCGCGTACTGGTCTGCTCATCCAGGCCCTGGGCACCGAATCCGCTCAGCGGAGAGTCAATGAGCAAGAACGGCGGCACGGTTACCGTTGGCTCCTCGCGCGCGAGATCCCGCAAGGAGAGCAGGACCGCGATGTTGGTAACCGTTTTGGGCCCTCCGGCGACTGAACTGTCCTCGAAGGCCTTGCCGTCCACCAGCGTGGTGAAGTCCTCGGCATCGATGGTCGCGACATTCTTGCTCGGGTCGATCTCGCGTACACGAGCCAGAAACAACTCCGACCAGCGGTGCAACAACTCTTTGCGGCGCTGCACGCGCACCGCACGGGCAGCGTCCCGGTCGCGGAACGCATCCTTCCGGTCCTGCTCACAGGCCCTCACCTCGCGCTCCTGCACCGCGATATAGCCAGCTTCCTCCAAGCGCACCGCAAGCTGTTCGATCTCCTTGAACAGCCCATGAGCCGTCTTCTCAAGCTCATGCACCTTGGTCCGCTGCGGGCCCAGGACCTGCTGCTCGTAAGTGTCACGCGCATCTAGCGCAGCCCGCGCCACCGTCTCCGCGCGTGCTGCCGCATCAACGGCGGCACGGGCAGTCTCCTCACGCGCCGTGCGGATCATGACAGCGCGGTCCAGCTCCGCCTGAGCACGGGCGAGAGCCTCCTGGCGCCGCTCTTCACGGCCACCTTCCTCGGTACAAGACTGCCCGCACTGCCGACACAAGCCCGGCTCCCTCTCAGGCAGAGCCTGCCCGCACCACGAACAGCCCCCTCATTCCTCATCGCAGCGGCATTAAGACCGTTGAGATGCCCCTGCGCCCTGCCCTGTGCCTCAGACGCAGCCCGCAGCAGCGCCACCGCCTCCTCTGACTTGCGACGAGCCCCACTGAGGTCCTTGTCCGCCACCTCGTACACGGCCTTCAGCCGCCCGCATTCACCCGCCATGTCGCTGTAGACGGCGTTCGCCTCATCCCACTGTCGGGCCGCCTCCTGATGAGCCCGCGTCTTCGCAGCGTGCTGCGCTCGAACAGCCTCCGGGTCGGCCAGCACTCCACTCTCACGCAGCTTATTGAACTGGTTCAGCACCCGCTTGGCCTTGCTGTAACGGTTGTCGGCGTCGTCCGCCGCATTCTCCAGGCGGTCCAGCGCAGCATCTCGCAGCCCCAGAAGCACCTCGAACAGCAGGACACGCTCGGCCTTGCTCAGACCGCCCAGGTACTCGGTGGCGATCGTCGCCTGCCCCAGCGCCATGATCCGGTAAACATGCGACAGATTCAGCGTCACCGCGCCACTACGCATCGGCTGGATCCCGAAAAGCTCCAGGATGAAGTCCCCCGCGCTCACCTCACCCGCCTTCGACACCTGGACAGGGAAGGACCGCTCCGGCTCCGCGGAACTGCTCAGGTCCTGAAAGATCACCTGACCGCCGGACGACCGGCCGCTACGACTTGCCTGCCAGCGGGTGCCGGCCACGCGGAACACCAACCGGACCACATCACACTGGCGAACCTCCGGCATGACCCTGCTCTTGGTCAGCCCCAGCGCGTACAGCAGTGACTCCGCGCCTGTGGATTTGCCCGAACCAGCAGGCCCCGTGAGGAAAGTCACCAACCCTTTGAAGGCGCGGTAGCGCCACTCGTTCTTGTACAGGAACTCAAAACGCTCGAGCACGAACGACGGACCCACCAGAACCCCTCCCTACACCGGGGCCCGACATGACCCCGCCCAGGACACAACGACGTCCAGGGCACCGGAGTGACGCGGCCCGCGCCGACGACCCACAGGCCAGCGCCGAGACTGCCCGCACCTCCACCACCCGACGAACGCAGGACGTACCCTCAGCGGGCCGTGCCGCCGTGAGCGGGTGCATCACATCGCGCCGATCACACCCCGGTTCGATGGTTTACCAGGTGCACTTGACAGGCCCTGCGATGTCTCCTCCACGCGGAGGCGGCCACGACATCACAGCCCCACATTCGCAGGGCCTCGTCGACTGCAGGTTGCCGCTGACCTGCGCTAGTGCCGCATCAGGCAACGTTCGCCCTGTTCACGACCGCGCGGAGGCGTTCGTCGGCAGCGTGCTTGTTGCGCCAGATGATGTAGCGGCGGATCATGCTCCCTTGCTCTTTGTGGCTGGCGTGGTCGGTGCCGTCGAGAGCGAAGTAGCGCAAGGCGGTTAACTGGGCCTCGATCCGGTTGAGCCAGGAGCTGTTGGTCGGGGTGTAGGCGATCTCCACGTTGTTCGCCGCCGCCCACGTCCCGACCCGCTGGCACCGCTTCGTCGTCAGGTGCGGTGAGTAGTTGTCACAGACGATCGCGATGCGCACGTCGACCGGGTGCAGCGAGCGCAGGTAGCGGCAGAACTCCAGGAACTTCGAGCGGTTCTTGGTCTTCTTGATGTGCCCGTAGAGCTGGTCTTTGGCCAGGTCGTAGGCGGCGAACAGGTGGCGGACACCGTGCGGGCGGGTGTAAGTCGCCCGGCGACGGGGTCTCGGATCGCGGTCGGGGTCCTTGTGGCTGCCGCCGCGGTCGGCCCAGTGCCGGCCGGGGTGCGGCTGGAGGTTGAGCGGCCCGAACTCATCCATGCAGAAGATGACTTCGGGCTCGTCTTCCTCAGGTATGACTTCACCGTCGGCGATCGCGTAGAGGTATTCGACGCGGGCCTTCTTGGCCGCGTAGTCGGGGTCGCGGGAGGTCTTCCAGGTCTTCACGCGTTGAAATGAGACGCCCTCCTCGCGGAGCAGGACCCGAAGGCCCTCGTGGCTGATGTCGTCGACCACCCCCTCGGCGACCAGGAAGTCGGCCAGCTTGGCCAGGCTCCAGGTCGAGAACGGCAGGCCGTGCTCGGCCGGCTTCGACTTGGCGATCTTCTTGATCTCTCGGCGTTCGGGAAGGGTGAAGGTCTTCGGGCGGCCGCCCTTGTACTTGGGATAGAGCGAGTCGAAGCTATCCGCGTTGAAGTTGTGAAGCACGTCGCGGACCCGGTCCGCGCTGGTGAACGTCACCTCGGCGATCTTCGCCACCGGCATGCCCTGCGCGGATAACAACACCATCTGAGCCCGCCGCCAGGTCACCACCGAACCGGTGCCTCTGCGGATGATCCGCAGCAGGCGCCGGCCCTCGTCGTCATCAATTTCCCGGACCCGCACGCGTTCAGCCACGTGATCATTCTGGCCGTCTGGGACTTCCCGGCGCAGCAACTGGGCGACACATCACGGCAGGGCGAACGTAGCTTGATGCGGCACTAGCGGTGCTCAGGCTGTCGGCGGCCGAGTGCGCTGAGCGTTTCGACCAAGGCGTCGGCCGGGTCGTGTGGGGCGGGTGGGCGATAGGTTCCCAGATCGAGTCGCTGACGCAGGACCAAGCCGCGTCCGCGAGCCAGCCGAGCTCGAGAAGGTGATCGCGGGCGAGGCACGCAGGCCCTGGCGCAGGAGCCGATGAGCAGGAGCCGGTCCCGGGCGGGCTGGTGTTCCGCTGCTCGCCCAGCGCGACGAGGGCCCGCTGGGCGGTGTGGGCCCAGTCGCGTGGTGACCAGCGGTCGTCGGTGCAGTCATCCGCGGTGCGGATGGTGGAGCGGATCAGCCCGTGCAGGTGGAATGGCCACAAGCCGAAGGCGGAGGGTACGAGGCAGACGAATGCCTGGTCCGGACGCAGGGCACGCATCGCCTCATAGGCGATACGGGACCCGCCAGAGGCGGACTCGCCAACGCGGGCAGCTGGAGTGACCCCGAGGCGGTAGCCGAACAGTACGGCACCCACTATCTACTGGCAAAGGGCCTCGCCCAGCGCTTCAGCGTCAGCCCCCGCTGATGCGGCGGCCTCAGGAAGCATGGCGGGAAACACTGGCTACGACGGCCCGTCAGCGCCCGGCACCTGCTCCATACCCGGCTCCCGCAACGCGCCCAGCTGCTCCTGGATGAGCGTCCCGCCTTGACTTGGCGTTCGCCTGCCGGAAGCCGACGGTATTTCAACGAGGCTGCCGACGTGGTTACACGGTGACGCGTCGCCGGGTCTCTCAACATGTGCCGGGCTGCGGTGGTCCGGCACATTTCTGGGAGGGCAACCGGGTTGGATACAGCAACCGTCATCCTGACGATCGCCTCGATCGTCACCGGCAAGGTCTGTCTGCTGGTCGGGCTGTGGCTGCGTCTGCGGTGGCGGACTCGGCATGAGCATGTTCAACGCGAGCACCTCACCTCGTTGACCCGGTCGATCGTGCAAGGTGGTCAAGGGGAGGTCGTGGAGCAGCGGCCCGACGGGCACAGCGTCCGCATCAAGATCACCAGGAGCTCGGGGGAGAAGAACGCGGCGTGAGTATCCATGACCGTGCTGCCGAGCGGGCAGCGGCCACCCGGGCCTTTTCTGCGTTCTACCGTGACAACACCAAGCCGTTGATTGCGTATGTGATCGTCAGCGGCGCGCCTGCGGCGATCGCTGCGGAAATCGCCCAGGACTGCATGATCGAGCTGTTCAAACGGTGGGAGCGCGTCAGTCATCCGCGGGCCTACGTCTACAAGGCTGCGGCACGGATGTGGGGCCGTCGGGCCGCGAAGGTGCGGATGGAAGCGCCCGTCGACGCGATACCCGAGCCGACGTCCCTGGTGCCCAAGCCCGATGCGCTGGCGGAGTTCGAAACGCGGCACGAGATGCTGCAGGTGCTGAAAGCCCTGCCTCCACGGCAACGGCAGGTCCTGCTCTTGACCCTTCAAGAATTCACTCCGGCCGAGATCGCAGAGCAACTGGAGCTGGAAGCAGGAACGGTCCGCGCCCACCTGATGAGAGCCCGCCGAGCCGCTGCTGCCCGTTTCGAGGAGGAGGAGCGGTGACCGACAACCAGCGCGTCTACCTGCACGCGGAGCTCGAGGGCGAAGGCAATCAGCCGCTGGCACGTCCGAAGGAGAGGACCGGTCGGGCCCGGCGGCGCTACCAGGTCGCTATCGAAGCCCTGGTGAGCACAACGGCCGACCCTGCTCACGTCGCAGATCTGCATCCCGGCCAGCAGCGCATCTGCGACCTGTGCCGGGAAGTCAAGTCGGTGGCCGAGGTGTCGGCGCTCCTGTCGATTCCGCTCGGAGCCACCCGCCTCCTCGTCGCCGAACTCGCTGCGGCTGGCCTGGTGGCCGTCCACCAGGCGGGCGACGGCAACGCCAGCGGCCCACCAGAGGCGACGCTACTCGAACGAGTGCTCAACGGGCTCCGCAACGACGAAGCAGTGGAGCGGTGGCTCGCGGATAGCTGCCAAGCGGTGGTCGACGACCTCGGCCATGCCTTGGACACTGAGGCAGGCCTTCGTGAGGTGCTGCTTCAGCACCACCACGACGTCGCCGTTGACAGTCTCGACGATGTTCTGGACGTCGAGGCCGGCCTGCGCGAGGCCTTGGGAGTTCAAGACGATCTCGACACCTGAGAGAGACCTGATCCCGGTCGGCGAGGCGACGGTCAGCTCCCGACGGGGCACGGTCAGGTGCACTGCTGGGCCCGTGGTGGCGCATCCGCTTCCAGGCCATGACGGTCGAGGAGACTCGGGCATGGATGGAGCGGAACATCAGCCCCAAGGAGGCCGCTACTGGCACCGCTGCGAGCGGTGTGCCCTCGTCCTGTGACACATCCCCAGCTGCACAGGCAGGCCGGTCCGAGCCCAGGAACGAAAGGTGGAACACAGCAAAGCCCCGCTCCCGAGCGGGAACGGGCTGTGGCTCTCCTGCCCGACGTGCGGGTGCGGCTCTCGTCCTGGGCCGGGCCCGGCGCCGTACCCTGGTTGTCGACGCGGGCGAGCCGCGCAACGCGCCCGCCGCGCACATGCGGGGCTATCTGTCCCGGGACGGTATGCCGCCCGCGGAGTTCCTGGAGATCGGCCGCAAGGAGATCGCGCGGTACGGTGTCGAGCTGGTCCGGGACACGGCCGTGGACATCACCCGAGAAACCCGCGACACCCGCGAAACCCGAGAAACCCGCGACACCCGCGAAACCCGAGAAACTCGCGACACCCGCGAAACCCGAGACTTCACGGTGATGCTGGCGAGCGGACGGACCGTTCAGGGCCGACGTCTCGTCGTCGCCACCGGCCTCAAGGATGTGCTCCCGGACGTGCCCGGCGTGGCCGAGCGCTTCGGCAAGGACGTCCTGCACTGCCCGTACTGTCACGGCTGGGAGGTCCGCGACCGGGCCTTCGGCGTGCTCGCCACGACTCCGCTCAGCGTGCACCAGGCGCTGATGGTGTCCCAATGGTCGAAGGACGTGACCTTTTTCCTGCATACAGTCGAGCAGGACGAGCTGCCGGACGACGATCTGTGCAGGTTGGCCGCGGCCGGTGTCGACGTGGTGCCGGGCGAGGTCGACGGGCTGGTGGTGGCCGGCGACCGGGTCACCGCCGTGCGGCTGAAGGACGGCACGACGTTCGCGCGCGAGGTCGTGTTCACCACGCCCGGGGCCGTCCCGCAGACGGATCTGCTCGCACGGCTGGGCGCCGAGCTGTACCAGACCCCGTTCGGCTCGTACCCTGTGGTCGATTCAACAGGCCGGACGACCGTGCCCGGTGTGTGGGCCGTGGGCAACGCATGGGCTTCGCCGAGCAGGTCGTGAACGCGGCGGCCGGCGGCTACCGGGCCGGGGCCACGATCAACCGGGATCTGCTGATGAGCGACCTCGACGCGGCCATTCAGGTGTAGCCCTGTCTTCTTGGTGCCCATCACCTGCCCCTGAGGAGCGACCGCACGCTGCTGTGGGCCAGGTCGGCACAGGGCGCGTGGTCCCTGACAGGAGAAGTCATTGCCGTGCCATTGTGTCGGTCGGCATGCTCACGGCCGTGATCACTGGATACGAATCCGCCGAGGCCACCGTCGTCATACCCGTCAGTGTGCGCGACCTGCTGCCCCGAGACCTGCTGGCGTGTACCTGGGCGGGGTCGGCCACCCACCTGCGCCACGTAGAGCGAGAGTTGGTGCGCGCCGCGGCCGGGGAGGTGGACTACCTGGCTGTATGCACCCCGGTGGATCTGCCGGTGGCGATCGGCGGCATCGACTATCAGGTGTCGAAGGAAGCCGGAACCTTGTGGCAGCTTGCCGTGCTCCCGGCGCTCCAGTCCCGCGGCCTGGGAACGCTGCTGATCCGGGCCGCCGAGCAGAGGATCCGCAACCGCGGTCTGCGCAGGGCCGAACTCGCCGTGGAGGAGGACAACCCTCGAGCTCGCGCCCTGTACGAGCGTCTGGGCTACGCCGTGTACGGCCGCGAGCCCGATGTCTGGGACGAGGAAGGACCTGACGGGCTGATCCGCCGTCACGAGACGATGTGCGTTTTTATGGGAAAGGACCTTTGAGCCCCCGGCCTGGTGACCATCCAGACCGGACTGTTGTCGTTGGCCAGCGAGTGGATCACGAAAGTGCCCTGCTCGACCCCGTGGCGCATACAGTTCTCCCCCGACGGAAACACCCTGGCGGTAGCGGATGAGCAGGGACTACGGCGCTGGCGGCTCTCCTCCGGAAAGGAACTGCCCAGGCTCCGCCAGACGTCCCTGGAGCGGTATACCTTCAGCGACGACGGGGAGTTCGTGGCGGGCGCGGGCACGAACGAGATCCTGCTCTGGCGCCTTGACCGGCCGCGGGCCCCGGTCTTCCGCCACCCACTGGCCGAGGAGTACGAGGACGACGGCGGGGTCGCCATCGACATGAGTTCCCGTGCGATCCGCTACATCGGAAACAGGGCCGGCACCCGACCCGTGGTGCACACGCTCGATCTGGGCCGGTCCGTCACCTCCTCCTGGCGTGCGCGACCCGTCAACAACGCCACGTTCAGCGCGGACGGCAGCACGCTGGCCCTGGCCCACGCAGGCGCCCGCGCCGACCACTTCACCCTGCTCCACGCACGCAGCGGCAAGACCCTGGCGAACGTTCCCGGACTGGAGCGGGCCGCCCAGGCCGGGGGAAACGGCCCCTTCCTGCCGATGTCGCTGAGCGACGACGGGAACCGCTTTGCCTACGGCCTCGACGAGTCGCCGATCCCGTACGGCGCAGACGGGATCCGCGTGTGGGATACGAGAAGAAACCGGCAGGTCACGGCTCTCACCCCCGGGAATGCGGACTTCCTCTTCATGTCAGTGGTACTCAGCCCGGACGGCCGGGAGGTGATGACCACCGATACAGAGAACAGAGTCAAGGTCTGGGACACCCACAGCGGAAAGCGGCTGCGCACCCTGCCCCAACCGAACCGTGGCAACCGCGATGAGCAGGTCCAGGAAATCGGCGCGCTCAGCGCCGACGGCACAAAACTCCTGACGGACACCGGCGCCCTGATCAGGGTGTCCGACGGCAAGACCCTGCCCGACGAACTCGGGGAGTGCGGTGACTGCCTGTTCGCGTTCAGCCCGGACACGCGCCGGATCGCCACGGCGACGTACCGGGGAAAGGTGTCCCTGTGGGACGGCACCCTGCGTACGCCGCTGGGCACACTGCTCGGCACCCTCTCTCGCACCACACACGGCGCACGCGAGGAAACGACCGCGATGGCCTTCTCCCCGGACGGAGGCACCCTCGCCGTCGCCGGGAACCAAGGCACCCTGCAGCTATGGGACGTGACCTCCCAACAACCCCTCGGCCCCACCCTGCCCACCCCGGGCGACGGCATCCTGTCCCTGGCCTTCAGCCCGGACGGCGGCACCCTGTACGCCGCGGGTGAACACGTGCCGTGGCAGAAGTACGACATCGATCCGGACCGAGCCGTCGACACGGTGTGCGCACGCGCCGGAGCTTCGCTGTCCCCAGCCGATTGGAAAGGTTCCTCCCCGAAGCCCCCTACCGGCAGTTGTGTCGGCCCTGAGCGTACGCAGTCCTGCCCGTCGGCCTTGGCCACCTCGACCGCGTACCCGACGGGCTGATTGTGACCGCGGACGCCGCCCGGTACGAAACCGAGCTGGCGCGCGGCTTCGGCGCCGACCACGTCGTCGAGCGCGGCACCGATGTTGCCGGTCGCATTGGCGCGCTGGCCCACGACGGTGTTATCGGCCTCGTGGACGGCTCAACGCAGACCACCAAGACCGCGCTGGAGCAGCCGGGCCGAGGCGGAGCTGGAACGCCTGGATGTTGGTCAGGATCCCGCCAATCTTCGCCTTCGCGATCGGGGTTGTGGATGGTCGGCGAAGTACTGCTGCACTTCGTCGAATGAGGCGGTGCCGCCCAGTTCGGTGGTCTGGCGCAGCACCGCGCGCCCCGGGGTCGGCGGCTCGATGCCAGTCGGCGGGGGGCCAGCGATCCTCGGCGCGGTCGTCAGCGGTGCGCAGCGCGGTGCGGAGAGCGCCGTGCAGGTGGTAGGGCCAGATCGCGTACGGATCCTCGGTAATCATCGGCCGCTCGATGAGCCGACGCGCCGCGGCCTGGTGGGACCCGCAGCTTAGGTGGCCAGGTCCAAGTCGAAGGCGTCCAGCAGGGCGACCGACCGCAGGACGTGCCGCTCTTGGGGAGTGAGGTCGGACAAGCGGTGCGGGCAAGCAGAGCCGGGAAGTCCTGTCGAAGTCGTCCGGGCTGGGGTTGCGGCCGAGCGACGGAACTCCAGGAACCGCCATCTCTCATGGCCAGATTGGCACCATGTTCCTCACCAGGAGCGGAACCCTCGGCTTTCACTTTGTTCCACCAGGGCGTCAGAGGCGGTATCTCCGCTTAGGCTCACACAAGTTCGCACTCGAACTCAGGTTCCATCACTGTTGGAAGATCACTTGGAGATCACACGTGAGACGTGCCGGTAAGAGACTCGCGCAGTTATCCACCGCTGCACTACTGATCGCCGCCGCGACATCCCCGGCATCCGCCAACGACATTCCCAAGCCGCTCACCGACTCCAACCAAGCAACAACACTGGCGAAGAAACTCGGTGACGACCGGACCGGCGGCATGTACTACCAGGACGGGCGCATCGTGGTCACGGTCACCGACCCGGCAGCCGCGCAGACCGTCCGGGACGCGGGCGGCATCCCGAAGCTGGTGACCCGCAGTGCAGCTGAGCTTGCGTATATCCACGACGAACTCGATCAGTTGGGGGGCATCCCCAACACGGCTTGGGGTGTCGAGGCGCGTACCAACCAAGTGAACGTCGAAATCTTCGATGGGGTGTCTGCCGCTAACCAGGACCGGCTCGAAACAGTCGCCGCAGCCCACCCAGATGCGATCCGTATCGACCGTCTGAGCGGCAAGTTAGTTCCCGACGTCACCGACCTCCGCGGCGGCAACGGGATTAGTTCCGATGGCTGGCAATGCAGCGCCGGATTCAATACCAAGAACTCGGCGGGCACGATCTATACGCTTACCGCCGGGCATTGCGTACCGGGCACCGGTAATACATGGTACATCAGCCACAATGGAACGAAAATCGGCACCCAGACCGCGTACAACTTCGGCTATGGCACCGGCGGTTGGTGTGACAGCGCCTCTCGCGCCTGCGACTGGGCCAGCATCAAGGCTGACGGCCCCGACATCAACCCGCTAGGCACTGTCCGGTACTGGGGCGGCACCTACAAGCAAATCGACAGGTCCCGCTTTGCCATGGAAAACGAATCCCTGGATCGCATTGGTGTTAACAGCCAGGACACATCGGGCAATGTCACCAAGACCAGCGTGACTGTCACGTATAACGAAGGAACCCAACTGTACGGCATGGTCGAGTCCAACCTCTGCGGCCTGGGAGGCGATAGCGGAGGAGCTGTGCTGAACGGATCAACAGCACTGGGACTCCATTCCGGATCCTCCGATGGCGACACGGAATGCACCTCGTCCACGCCCACCTTCGGTAAGTCCTACGCTACACCGCTACAGATGCTGCTGAACCAGCGCGGCCTGCACGTCTACTGACAGCTTCCCCGCCGCTTCACCTGAGGGAACTAAACCTTCGTGCTACGCGTCCGAGGAACAAAACAGTCTGTCCTTCTACTTCTCTTCCGGGGATCCACATGCGTATCAGGGCATCACGTGCCGTCGGCCATCTCATTGTGGTGCCCTTGCTCACTGCCAGCTTGGCGGGCGCATCGGGTTGCGGCAATAAGAAGGAGACGAACGACAGCGCGAAGACAACGGACCGCGCCCGGCAGGTCGCCGCAGCCTGGGACGGGTCAACCGCAGCCGCCGTGTGGCGTGCCGGCTACCGCCCCATGGGGCAGGTGATCCAGCTGCCCCGCGGCGGTCTACGCAGTGAGGCCGACAAGCAGGCGTACCGAGACCGAAAGTTTGTTCTGCGAGGCAAAATGCCCGTCACCTGGCCAAAGGAAGGCCGGGTTACCTGGGGCGGGAAAGGATCGCTCACACGGCGGCTAGTGGGGCCCCACGCGTCGTTCGAGACCCTGGCAGATCCTCCCGTTGGCGAAGAAACGCACCTCACCGTCACAGGGGTCAAGCTGGGGGAGATGAGGCTGGCCACCAGCCGAGGGCCAGCTACAGCTCCTGCCTGGCTCTTCGCCTTGGACGGCTACGCCTCCCCCCTCAAGATGGCTGCCGCTCTCCCGTCGGACCTCCCTCGATCACCTATCGGACGAGCCCACGACATCCCTGGATACCCCATCAACCGACTCGTCAAGATTGCTGCGGACGGTCGATCGGTGAGCGTGATGGCCCTGCACGGTGTCTGCGAGGGCCCGCCCGTGGTCGATGCCGTAGAAACTGGCAGCAGCGTGGTGCTGTCATCTTCTGTTAAGCCCCACGGGGCCAGCGGCAAATGCACCGACCAGGCGAAGATGCAGCTGGTGACGGTCACGCTGAAGCACCCCCTTGACCAGCGTGTCCTACTTGACGCAATCACTGGCCAACCAGTTCCCTACAAGGGGTTGCATACAACCTCATCGCGCTGAACTCGGAATTGATGAGGATCTCTGAAATCGGCTCTGTCCGCAGTTTCGTGAAGGTCATGGCTGGGTGAGGATGCGGGTCCGAAGGAGCTCGAATGAGGCCCGTCCATACATGGCTCGCTTGAGCGTTTTCACCCGGTTTACATGTCCTTCGACGACTCCGGAACTCCACGGGAGGATGAGGCCGGCGGTGACGGCGTCGAGGTCTCGGCGGAGGAAGCCGGCGAATCCGCTCATCGGCTTCGGTGCGTCCTGCTCGGCCTGGCGGATCCACTGCTGGAGCAGGTGTCCGCGCTGGTGACGCACCAGATCAGCGAACGCGCGGGCGAGGTCGCAGGCGCGGGTGATGTTCGGGCAGGCGAGCCGGACCTGAAGCAGCCGCTCCTCCTGGCTCTCGGTGAGCGTGTCGCGCGGGCGCATGATCCACGAGGTGATCTTCCGCGGGCTGGGGGTGTCGGCCCGGACCGGTTCGGCGGTTCCCGCGCGCAGGGCGGCGAGGTGCTTGCGGACGACCTGGCGGCTGCCGAGGTAGCCGCGTTCACGGATTTCCAGGAAGAGGCGGGTGCCGCTGACCTGGCCCTGGGCTTCGGTGAAGCGGGCGTTGAGGTATGCCTTGAAGGGGTCCAGGACGCCGTTGGGCCGTCGGTCGCGGGCGGAGACCAGCATCTGGTCGAGGTCGGTGTCGCGGAAGCGGCGCACGGTCTTGCGGTCGAGGTTCAGCCTGCGGGCGATGGCGCTGATCGTCCAGCCCTTCCCCAGCAGCCGGTGGACGTCCTCGTAGCGGTGACGGGTCCGTTCGATGATCTGGGTGCGGGGCAGCTCGGCGGGCGGTAACAGCATCGGTGGCGGCTCCGGCACGTCGGTCCCCGTCTCCGCCACCTCCTCTTCGGCGTGTTTGCGCAGGCGTTGCGGTGCTGGTGGCAGGTCTTCTCCACCGCGGCGGACAGGTTTTGAGGCAGGTGCCAGCGATCAGCGACTTCGAGGGCGTCCGGGGCGGACTCTTTGACCGCCTTGGTGTAGGCGGTGGCCCGGTCACGGCAGATGATCTCGGCGCCGGGATGTTCGGCCAGCCAGGCCGCGAAGGTCTCCGAGGTGCGGTCGGGCAGCACGTCCACGACCCGGCCGGCTTCGACGTCGACCAGCACGGTGCCGTAGGTGCAGCCCTTGCGGAAGGCGAACTCGTCCACCCCCAGCACCCGCGGGGCGCGGTCCGGCACCGTCGGCGCCTTCAGCAGCCGCAGAAGCCGGGTTCGGCCGGCGGCCAGCCGCAGCCGGTGGCACAGCCGCGCGGCCGGACGGCCGCCCAGCTCGACTGCGATCGACCGCAGCCAGCCCGTCAGCCCGACGCTGGAGCGGCGGTGCCGTTCGGTCAGCCCGACGACCTGCTCGGCGAACGTCCTGCGGGAACAGCTCCTGCGGTCGCAGAAGTACCGGCGTACCCGGAGCCGGACCACGACCCGGCGGGATCCCAACGGCCGCTCATCCAGGGTTCGTTGGTACGAGCTGTGCACGCGTTGCGCCTGCTTCCGGCAGTCCGGGCACCGGCCCGGGCGACCGGTGGATATCGCCTCCACCACCAGGCCGCCGGAGGAGTCGATGACGCGCTCCACTCGCACATCGATCCCGGGAAACAGCACGTCCTCGACCGTCTTGCTCGCCATGGCGGGGAAGACCCTGCTGAAACGATCCCCCGTTCCCGCCCCTGACCTGGGGATTCACGGAACTGCGGACAGAGCCAATTTCGTAAGCGTCCACACTGGGCCAAGGGCGCCTTCCCGGCTGCGCACGAACGCCTGAAGCAGGCCGCCGCGATACCGCCGGACACAGCCGCGCAGCTTTCATCGACGTGTTGGCTGAGCTGGTCCAGGCGCAGGCTGACACGACTGGGTTCGTCGTTCTGCGCCGGTGGGCGGAGATCCTGGAACTGCACTTCCCGCCGGAACTCCCCGACCCCCGACCACACTACCGAGTAGGCACAGCTGCAGGCTGACCACGGTGGGGGCCATCTGAGAAGGGTGTCTTTCCTCTCGGCTGGTCAGACGTTAATGCCGAAGTCCATCGCGACACCGCGTAGGCCTGACGCGTAGCCGTGACCCACGGCGCGGAATCTCCACGTCCCGCGGTACCGGTACAGCTCGCCGGCAATTATGGCTGTCTCAGTGGCCGTGTCTTCGGAGAGGTTGTAGCGAGCGATCTCCCGACCACCGGGAGCGGCAACGCGGATGTAGGCGCTGTGGACTCGGCTGAAGTTCTGGCCCCGGCTCTCGGCGTCATAGATGGAGACGGGGAAAATGACCTTGTCGATGCCGGTCGGCAGTGCGGCGAGGTCGAC
>NZ_BBUZ01000066.1 GCF_001417735.1 Streptomyces sp. NBRC 110028 | reverse complement strand
AGGCATGATTACGGACACCCTGTGGGGCCTGGGCGCCTCGGCGGCCCGTTCCTGGTTCGCCCGCTCGGATCGCCGCCTTTCGATGGTCGGCGGGGCGGGCGGCTTCGCAATGATCGGCCTGGGCGTGACCGTGGCAGCGACAGGCCGCGCCGACTAGGAGCTGTCCGGCCGATCATGTGTCTGTCTCCTGCTCGGCTTCTGCCGTCGGCCGCTCGGGTTCCGCCTGAGGGGCTTCTAGCGGGAAGTGGATGGGGCTGAGCAGGTATTGCGCTCGTTCGGGGCTCGGCTGGTTGGCAAGTTTTGGAGCGATGGCCGCACGCAGCTCGCCGATCAGTTCCTCCAGTTCCGCCGGGCTGAGCCAGAGTGCATGCTGCCGATAACCCTGTGCCGCTCGAAAAGTCATCGCTGCATGTCATGCCGCGTATCTGTACTCGTTGATGAGGCCGCCGAGGATCCGGGTGCGTAGGACTTTGCCGGTGCTGAGGCCATGCGCTGCGGCGGGTTGTTCGTGGGCGTCGGGTGGTAGCTGGTTGCGTGCCTGGTGGGGTCGGTGTTCGTTGTAGTGCTGTTCGTAGGCTGCGAGGGCGTGGCGGGCGTGGGTCTCGTTCATGATGAGGGCGTGGTCGGGGGCTTCGCGTCGGATGCTGCCGATGATGCGTTCGCAGTGTGCGTTCATGCGGGGAGCCTGCGGCGCGCTTGTGAGGATGTCCATCTCCTCGGCTGCAAAGACGGCGTCGAACGCTTCGCCGTACTTGCCATCGCGGTCGCGTAACAAGAAGTGCAGGGTCTCGATGCGTATGCCCAGGTCGGCGGTGAGATTCCGCGCCTGCTGAACCGCCCGGTCCCGGGTCGGGCGGGTGGTGGGCCCGGTGATGTGCAGCCGCCGGGTGCCGTGCTCGAGGAAGGCCAGCGCGTACAGCTGCCTGCCGAGTGCGGTGTCTATGTGGAAGAAGTCTGCCGCGATGATGCCCTCGGCTTGCGCGGTCAGGAACTCGCGCCAGGTGGGGCCTGAGCGACGTGGCGCGGGGTCGATACCGGCCGCGTTGAGGATCTCCCACACCGTCGAGGCGGCGATGCGATACCCGAGTTGGGCAAGTTCCCCTTGGATCCGTCGGTGCCCCCACGTGGGATTCTCCCTCGCCAGCTGCAGGACGAGTTTCTTGATCGCTGCCGGGTGGGTGGGCGGCCGGTGCCACGGCGCGCGGTGTAGTCCCACTTTGCGGCGATGAATCTGCGGTGCCAGGCAAGCAGGGTGCCGGGGGTGACAGGGAAGATCTTGAGCCAGTGGCGCTGGGGTATCAGCCCGGACAGGGCTGCGAACCAGAACCGGTCGGCGGGCTCATAGCGGACCGGTCCGGTCAACTGGCGGCGCGGGACCGCGTTCTCGTGCCGCAGCACCAGAAGTTCCGCGTCCTTCGCCGTCCCGCGACGGAGGAGCACCGATGGAACAGTGAGCAGCTTCCGGGTCACCTTGTACAGCAAGGACACGATCACGCAAGGCATGATCCCAGCGGAACTGACCGCATCCAGCTCACCTGCGGCGATGACTCTTCGGGCGGCACAGGGGCCGATGGTGCGTTCGACCATCGGCCCCGCCAGGGGAACGTGTTCTCGTTTCCCCGGATCGGAAAGGAGGTGGGAAATTGCTCAGCGCTGGCGTTGCGCACGACGGTGTTCGACCGCACCGTGCGACCCGTACTTCGTACGTGGACGGCATGGGCCGCGCCGGGAACAGCACCTGGCGCGGTCGTCGCAACGCATCGGTCGCGGTCGTTGTCGGACCTGTCGTCCTCCGCCCGCCGTCCTCCGCATCGCGTCGCATGCAGTGTGCCGGGCCGGTGGCCAGGAGGTGCAAGTGCAGCTACAGCCAGTTGCGCCGCGTGGCCGCCGCCGAAACCGGTGGCGGCCACGCCGGGTCAGGATGCTTCTGGAGTCAACGCTGCATCGTTGCGGGCGAAGGACGGGAATCGCGACGTGAACTCGTCGCTCGCCAGCAGGAGCCGGCGTGCGTATTCCGGTGCGTTCGAGGCCGACATGTCGACGTCGAGTTCGAGAAGGCGTCGGACGTCACCGGGTCCCTCGATGAGGGACCCGCCGACGACGTATCCCGCGTCGTGCAGCTCATCGACGAGCGACCGCTTCAGTGTCGCCAGTGGAAGCAGGATCGTCGAGACGTCTAGTCGCCGCATGTCGTCGCGCCAGTTGCTGTCCATGTCGGGGACGTGCAGAGCGGTTCCGCGAGGGGTGTCTGGCCACTCGTCGGTGTAGTCGCTCAGCGACAGCGGTTCGAAGCTCGTCACCAGGCATCGTGCCTGATCGCGTTCAGGCCGGTCACGCAGCAGCTTCGCGAGGCCGCGTGCCGCGGCCGGCGCCTTGATCTCGACCTGGAGGAGGACGGTCGTCGCATCGAGTACTTCGTCGAACGTGGGGATCCGTTCCCCCGAACCCAGGTCGACGCTCCGCAGCTCGCTGAAGGTGAGCTCCTCGACGGGGGTGTGCAGATGGGGGGTCGACGTTGCGGCGGTTCGGGCGGCTGTCCGATCGTGGATGACCACGAGTACATCGTCTCGTGTCACACGAACGTCGAGTTCGATTTCGTCGACGCCGACGCGTTCTGCGCTGGCGAACGACGACAACGTGTTCTCCGGCGTGTCCGCAACGTTTCCGCGGTGTCCGCAGAGCACAAAGGTGCGTGAGTCTGTCATCAGGAGTCCTCCATCCCGTGGGGGGTGTGCTGGCGGGTGCTGTCAGTCGAGCAGCGGATCGAGCACGTCGGCGAGCCGGGGGCTGGCGATGAGTAGCCGCTCGGCCGTGGGCGCCACGCCGGCGACGACGCGCACGTCGGCTCCCGCCTGGACTGCGATGAGAGTCGCCGCCGCGTAGTCCCAGATCGGAAGTCCCCGCTGGATGTGGGCGTCTGTGCGGCCCTCCGCGACCCCGCAGATCTCCAGTGCCGCGGCCCCGATCAGCCGGAAGTCGCGGATGCGCGGGGTCAGTGTGTTGATGTCCTCAAGGATCTGGGCGCGCCTGGCGAGGTCGTAGTGAATGCCCGTGGACACGAGAGCCTTGTCCAGGGGCACGTTCTCGTTGACGTGCAGCGGCGTTCCGTTCAGGCGGGCGGGATGGCTGACGGCTGCGGTGTACTCCGCCGAGCGCGCCGGTGCGTAGACGCAGGCCGCGACGGAGGTGTGTCCGCCGTCCTCGTCCTTAACCGTTGCGGCAATGGACACCGCGTAGTACGGGGAGCCGTACAGGTAGTTCACGGTGCCGTCGATCGGGTCGACGATCCAGGTGATGCCGCTGCTGCCGGAGACCTCGCCGGTTTCCTCGCCGAAGAATCCGTCGTGCGGTCGCTCTGCGGTCAGCTTTTCCCGGATGAGCGCTTCCACGGCGGTGTCGGCCTGGGTGACGATGTCCAGTTGGCTGGACTTCGTTGTCTCCACGCTGATTCCGGCGTTCCGCATGGTCGTGGCCAGCGTCCCCGCTTCGGCCGCGATACTCCGGGCGATATCAAGCAATTCCAGGGGATCGGGGTTCGTCACGGTGACGCTGTCCTTTCAGTGGTCTTCTGCGCGGTGTCGCAGACGATGTCCACAACCGGCGCGGGCATCAGGTTCGCCCGGGGACGTGACATCCGTGGACGGCACGTGAAGCGATCCTGCAGACAACGGCTCACGGGACGTGTGCTCCTGCGAGATCGACGGGCCGAGCTACTTCAACCCGCTTCGGGTGAATGGCGATGAGCCGCTTCCGGAGGATGAGGAAGATGATGACCATGGGCAGCGCGGCAAGGACGCCGGCCGGCATCAGCACGTTCCCATCGATTGTGTACGCACCGCGGAGCGAAGCGATGCCTGGTGCGAGGGTGAGCTTGGTGTTGCGTAGGTCATCCTTTGAGCGCGGAGCCGGCGACGCTCTGGATGAAGTATCGCTGGAAGAGGAGGAAGACGATCAGCACCGGAAGCACGAGGAGTGTTCCAAACGCGAACACCTGGCCCCAGTCCGGCGGCTGCTGCGCGGAGAAGACACTCATCTCGAGTGGCAGGGGCCGCACATTCGGGTCGGAGGTCATGAGCAGTGGCCAGAGGAACTTCCCCCATGAGTCGAGGAAGGAGAGGATCGCGACGGTTGCGAATGCTGGCTTCGAGTTCGGGACGACGATGCGGAGGTATACGCCCCAGGAACTCAGGCCGTCCAGGCGGGCAGCCTCTTCCAGGCTCTTGGGGATGTTGAGGAAGAACGTGTAGAAGAGGTACACCGAGAACGCGTTGGCGATGAACGGGATCATCTGCACGAACAGAGTGTCGCGTTGTCCCGACATCAGCCACAGCAGCGGCATCGCGATCGACTCGAACGGCACGATGATCAGCAGGACGACGAGAATGAAGACCTTGTCGCGACCGGCCCATTTCAACCGTGCAAAGGCGTAGCCAGCCATCGAGTTGACGATCAGCCCGGCGATGACGATCACGAACGAGATGACGAACGAGTTGACGAAGAATCGCCAGAAGTATCCGGTGGCATCGGAGTTCAGTGCGGAGAACGCGGCCAGGTAGTTGTTGAAGGACAGGTGCACGGGGAGAAACCCGCTGAAGCCGTTGAGGACCTCGTTCGAGGGCTTCAGGCTGCCGATGACGAGGTAGTAGATCGGGGCGACCATGATGATCGCAGCGATCGCCATAACGACGTAGTCGCGAGCATCTGCGAGGGTGCGTCGGCGGTTCCTGGGCCGGAGGGTGGGGGGTGTCACTCTTCGCTCCTCTGTCGAAGCAGTCGTCGCTGGATCAGAGTGATGATCACTACGATGACGAATAGGAATACGGAGATGGCCGATGCCCGGCCGAGATTATTGTCCGAGGAGAGGGAATTCGTCGCCTGGTACAGCACCGTTTGTGTCGCGCTCTCGTTCGCGCCTGCGGTGCGAATGAGGATGTAAACCTGGTCGTAGACGCGGAACGCCAGGATGGTAGTCAGGAGCACGACGAAGATCAGCGTGTTGCGGATACCGGGGACGGTCACGTGAATGAACTGCTGCCATGCGTTGGCGCGGTCAAGGCGGGCGGCTTCGTAACGTTCTTCGGGAATGTCCTGGAGGCCGGCGAGGATGATGACCATCTGGAAGCCGACGCCCTGCCAGACCGAGAGCAGGATGACAGACCCGAGCGCGGTTGCGGACGAGCCGAGCCAGTCCTGCGTGGGGACAAGACCCGCCGTGAGGAAGTGGACCGAGGCGTTGAGCAGACCGTCTGAGCTGCGGTCCAGGATCAGCCGCCAGATGACGGCGACGAGCGCCATCGGGAAGACGACGGGCATGAAGAACAACGTGCGGAAGAAGCGCACGCCTCTCAGCTTGCGGTTGAGCAGGACCGCGAGGAGGAGCGCGAGTCCCGTCTGAGCCGGGATGACGACGATCGCGAAGACGAGGTTGTTGATCAGGGAACGGAGGAACGCTCCTGAGACCAGGGGGTCGGTGAACAGCCGAATGTACTGGTCGAGGCCGACGAAGGTGGCTGGCCGAACTTGATTGACCTGCACGTTGAACAGGGACAGGGCGATTGCGGTGATGAAGGGGACGGCGATGAACGCGATCAGTCCCGCGACAGCGGGGAGGGCCATGAGGATGCCCGTGGCGGTGTCCCGGTTCGGTCGCCGTCGGCGGGCCCGACGTGTGCGTGCGCTCGAAGCGGTGGTAGCGGTGGGAAGGCCTGGCTCAGCCATGAGATCTCTTTCGGGAGATGGGTGTGGGTGCCCTGCGCCCACACCCGTTGTTCCTACTTGTAGTTGCTGTTGTCGGCGAAGTTCGAGTCGATTGCCCTGGCAGCGTTGGTGAGCTCGGTCTTCGGGTCGGCGCCGCCGTAGATGGCGGACAGGGCACTCCCGAACTTCGCTGTGACGGTCGGGTATCCCGGGGTGACCGGGCGGTAGATGGCGGCGCAGTCGCTGGTCACCTTGTCAGCCGCGCAGGCCTTTGCCAGCTGCTTACCCCACAGCGCCAGGGCGCCTCCGGTCTTGTACAGGCTCGCGTCGGCGAACGCGGATTTCGTCGCGGGCGGAGCGCCGTTTGCCTTGACCATGGCGTTGACGCTGGTGTCGCTCAGCAGGTAGTCGAGGAATGCGCCGGCGGCCTTGCCGTTCTTGGTGCCGGCGCCGATTCCCCACGTCCAGGAGCCGACGCCAGACTTCGCTCCGTCACCGAGGTTGGGCAGCGGCAATGCCACCAGGTTCTTGCCGAGGGCCTTGCTGTTGTCCGGGTACAGCCAGTGACCACTCCACTGCAGACCTACCTTGCCGTCGGGGAAGGCCTTGCCGTCGGGGCTGGAGGCTACGTACGGCTTCCACGACGCGAACGTCTTCAGGGCCTTGACGCTTGCGGCCGAGTTGAGGGCGCCGGATGCCTTGTTGTCCTTGAGGATGCCTCCGCCGGCGGAGTAGATCAGGGGGGAGAACGCGTAGGTGCCCCACTCGCCGGACAGGCCTGACTCTCTGAGGTCGATCGCCTTGCCGGACGGGGAGACCGCGGCGACCTTCTTCAGGACATCAGCGAACTGGCTAGTTGTCCAAGCCTGATCGCTGGAAGTCGGGATGGGGACGCCGGCGGCCGCCAGGAGCTTCTTGTTGCCGTACAGGCCGATGGCGGAGTCGAACTGGGCAAGCCCATAGAGCTTGTCGTCGTAGGTGCCTTCCGCGATGGAGCCGGCGGTCGCGTTATCGATGGTGGCCTTGGAGACGTAGTCGCTGAGTGGGCTGATCCGCTTGTTGTAGGCGAAGGAGGCGAGGGTCGGGCCGTCGATGTCCATCACATCCGGGAGCTTGTCCGCGGGGGTGTTGGTGATGGTCTGCGTGTACGTGTCGCCCGGGATCAGCCGGAGCGACGCCTTGACCTTCGACTGGGACGAGTTGAAGCCGTTGACGGCCGCCTTGATCGCGGCGACCTCAGCTTCCTGACCCTGGTGCGACCAGATCTGGATCGTCCCGGTTCCGTCGCCGGCCGCGGACTGGGGTTCGCTGGAGCTGCAGCCGGTGATGACAGCGACGGCGGTGACCGCGGCGAGAGCTGCGAGGCTTCCTCGACGCGCAGCACGCTTGATGTTCATGATTCTCCTCTTGTCGTGCGCTGGGGCTGGGATCACGGGTTGGGTGGCTGGGGCCTCAGTCCGCCGTGTCTGCCGCGGCGGTCCGAAGCTGGAGGGTGCTGTGTTACAGCGGTGAGGAATCGAAAGCGGCATCGTCGACAGCCAGGTAACCGTCCGCGTCGAGGCTGACCGGGAGGGGATCGCTGATCACGCCACGGAAGTCGCTTCCGGGTTCGGCGCCGATGAAGCACATGAGGGACCATTGGGCGTCGCGATCTGCCACGAGCCGGCCGGAGTAGTGAAATGATGTCGTGATCGGGCGCGCGGCCCGCACATCCATGTGCTCATGAGGCGCAGAGATGGGAAGCGCCCACGTGCCCGGGTCGCCCTGGCGCGCCGGGTTGTCGGCTGAAAGCGTGTTCGGTCCGCACGAGAACACGAGCGACCATTGCCCGTCGATTTGCGCGACCTGCGGCACCTCAAGGTGAGCGAATCCTGCACCGGGATCGGACAGCGGCGGGAGGATTTCCCACTCCTGAAGGTCCGGTGAGTACGCGTGCCCGATCACTCCGCGGTTGTCGAGAGGCCCATCCTTGGCACGGGCGGTGACGAGCATGTGCCACCCAGATCCGTTCGGATCACGGAAGACCCACGGGTCCCGCCACGCTTCCTCTTTCCAGCCCTCGCCGGGCACGTACGTCTCGTACCAACGCGGATCAGCACGGGTGATGGGGCCAGGATGTTTCTCCCAGGTGGTCAGGTCCGAAGACACGGCGACCCCGACTGTCTCGATGTTGGCGTACTCCGGTTCAGGGTGCAGGAATCGAGAGCCGGTGTAGAACATGCGCCAGAGGCCGTCATCTCCGCGGACAACGCAGCCCGTCCACGTCGCCGTGGCGTCGAACGCGCCCTCGTCCCCAGCCTCGAAGGCGCGCCCGACGATCTCCCATGTACGGAGATCCGTAGAGACCGCGTGACCGATACGGGCGGCGCGGTGGCGCCGTTGTGGATCCCCCAGACTGTGGGGAGCGTTCAGGAAGTAGAGGTGGAAACGATCCGTATCCTGGGCGATCCAGAAGTCCCATGCCCACCCGTCGGGAACCTTCAGCATGAGTGCTCTCCCTTGGTGTACTCATCCAACGGCTGCAATGCGCCTCCGTCGACGTAGTTCGGAGCCGTGGAGCTTTGCCACATGACGTCAAGGCCTTCGCCTGCGCCGAGGGGGACGTCGAGCCGGTAGTACTGGTCCACCGGGACCTGCTGGAGGTAAAGCTTGACGTCCGGGTTCGCAGCCTTGAGTCCATCCACGGCCTTCTGAACACCCGCCTTCTGGGTGGGGCCCCAGATCATCAAGCTCAGATTGATGGAACCGCTGGTGTGCGTCGGTGATGCTGAACAGCCGACGATGCCGGTGTTGAGGGCTGCCGCGCCGACAGCAGCGGAATCGGAACCTTGGGCGCGCTTGAACGAGAGCATCTCTCCGGACCTCCTTCGATCTCCTGCTGTGGGGCGCCTTCTGCGACCGAAACTGTCAGCCACGGGCCGAGACCGTTCCTACGCCTCTTGGCCACCGGAGTGACGACGTACGGGAAGGCCTATGTACTGCTTCGCCCGGCACCTCACACGTCTGCGAAGTTACGGGAACGTTCCCGGTCCGGCAATGGCGTGAAAGTATCAGAGGTCGTTCGACGCGAACAAGCAACACTTTCGTAAACGTGAAGTGGCCCGCAAAAATCCGAAATGATAGACCGGCGTTCTTGCCCGAGGGGGGCGATGCACGTAACCTGCCCCGCCGGGAACGCTCCCGGCTCGATGGTGTGCCGGGCACCTACCATCAGCCAGGAAAGGAGCGCCCGTGACCGATCCCGGTCTCATATTCGGACTCTCGTTCAGGATCCTCGTCGCCATGGTGCTGGGCGCGGCGATCGGCCTGGAACGGCAATGGCAGCTGCGCACTGCCGGCATCCGCACCAACGCCCTGGTCTCCGTCGGTGCGTGCCTGTTCGTCTTCATGGGAGCCGTCGGGCTCGGCGAGAACCCCGGAGCCGACCCCACGCGGGTGGCGGCGCAGGTCGTGTCCGGCATCGGTTTCCTCGGCGCCGGCGTCATCCTGCGGGACGGGTTCAACATCCGCGGACTGACCACGGCCGCGACCCTGTGGTGTGCCGCAGCGATCGGCTCCCTCGCCGGAGCCGGGATGGAGATCATGGCGCTCATCGGCTGCGTGGCGATCATCGCGACCAACACACTCCTGCGCCCCCTGGGCCGGTTCGTCAACGGCCGCCAGCGAAACTCCGGCGCGTCACCGCAGCAGGCGGGCGACGAGGACGACGAGCCGACCGACTACATGCTCGAGGTCGTCACCACCGACAAGAGCGAACCGCGCGTCAGGGCGATGGTCCTGCAGGCCGTCGACCGGCCGGAATACACACTCCGCTCGCTCAACATACGGCCCGGAAAGAGTTCGCAGACCAAGGTCCTGGCGGGTGTGTCGGCGCAGCACGCCGGTGACTCGGAGGGCCTGGAGGTCGCCGTCCAGCGCATCGGCATGGACCCGAAGGTGACATCGAGCCGATGGTGGCCGGCCGAAACCGATGACTGACCGGGCCCTCCCGGCCGCGCAGGGGTCACGGCAGGCGGGGAAGCCTGCCTGCCGTGCGGCCTTCGATGAGACTGCCCCGAAGCTCGACCAGGCGGTCCTGCTCGGTCTTGCCTTCGATCTTGTCGAGCAGGAGATTGATCGAGGTCCTGCCGATCTCCTCCACCGGCTGGCGGAACGTGGTGAGCCCAAGGTACGGGGTGTTCAGCGGGCCGAAGCCGTCGTAACCGGTCACCGTGTAGTCCTCGGGTGCCGACTGCCCTCGCTGTCGCAGGACCTCCAGGGCATCGACCGCTGACCCGTCCGTGGGGCACATGATGGCCGTCACTCCGGCGCCGTCGAGCTGGTCGGTGATCGCCCGGGTCGCCTCTCGGTCGGTGGCGACCTGCCAGACGACGGGTGTTTTCCCTACGGCGCGTATGCGCTCGACCATGGCGAAGCCGCGGGCGTACTGGCTCAGGGAGTAGGCCTCGTCGGCCAGGACGACCGCGATGCGCTCGTGTCCGAGCCGTAGCAGGTGCTCCGCCAGCACGGTGCCGCCGTCGGCGTCGTCACAGAACACGCTGGTGATGCCCCGGCTCGTCTCGCGCCGGCCCGCCACCACGATCGGTACCCGGTCGATGAAGGGGACGATCTCCTCCGAAGGCAGACGGGCCGACGACACCACCAAGCCGTCCACCTGCAACGAGACGAGATTCCTCAGCGCACGCAGCGCGTCGGCGACACCCAGGTCGGCGGCGCTCGTGGCGGTGACGACCTGATAGCCGCGGTCCTCGGCCGCGCGCTGCATCGCCGTCTGCAGCAAAGCATAAAACGGCCGTGTCATGTCCCTGAGCAGGACACCGACTGTCTTCGTCTGCGAGCTGACGAGCCCCCGGGCCATGGCGTTGGCCACGTAGCCGAGGTTGCGCGCGGCACGCTCGACCTTCTCCCGGGTCTCTGCGCTTACCTCGCCCTGCCCCGACAGGGCGCGCGACACGGCAGACTTGGAGACCCCTGCTTCCGCGGCGATGTCCAAGATCGTGGGAGCCTTGCCGCGGGCCCTCGTCATCCGTTCCAGCTCCCCACTACGCGTTAGCCAATGCCATCCGGGAACGTTCCCTGCCAACGACTATAACCGGTGGCCCTAGCAGTGATCTCCCATCGTAGCGGCCCGAAAGCACAGAGCGAGGGTGGAAGGGGCGATGGCCTGACCTGCCGTGAACCGGTACCGGCAAAGCTATCTCGTTGAACGATTCGGCGGGTGCGGATGCAGGAGCAAAATCACTCGGCCACTGCCCTCACATGAGCGTCGGTCGGTGCGGTTGCCTGGCTGCCGGCGGCGCGTCAGCTTGCTCTCGGCAGTTCGGAGCGGGTGAGGCGGTGGTCGATCGTCGCGGCTGCGGTCTGGAGCATGGAGATCGCCTGGTTCAGGAAGGGGCTGGGGTCCGAGGTGCGGCGGACTGCTAAGACCCGGCGCACATGCGAGGGGCGGGTGAGCCGGATGACGCGCACCTCGTGGGATTCGATCATGCCTAGTTCGGGCAGTACGGCGACCCCCAGGCCGCGGCGTACGAGTCGAACGGGAGGTTGTAGTCGTCGGTGCGGAAGAGCACCTCGGGGCGGAAGTCGGCCTCCGCGCACATGTGGACTCGGCAGGGGGCTGACGGGGCGGCGGGCCCTGGACGACCTTCCGTCTCCGCGCGCGTCACGGCCCCGTGTGTTCAGTGCCGGGCGGAGGGCTGGCAGTTGTGGTGGCCTGTGCCAGTTCAGGGAAGGTCTCTTCCCATACGTGGCGGATGTGGCGGCTGATCAGCGTGCGCAGGACGGGCCACTGCTCGATCAACAGCCCACGATCGAGGAACGCGATCAGGTCATTGTGCTGGCCTTCAGCGAGCACGGTCCGGTACAAGCTCATCCGTGCCTTGGACCGGTCCAGGGCGAAGCTCGTCAGCCCGGACCAGGCCACATGCAGGGGAAGCGCCACGACACCGCGGGTGGGACCCGCCAGGTCTTCGAGCCTTGCGGGCAGGCGGCTGCGGTAGCGCGCCCGGAGTATGTCGCCCGGGTCGGCCAGCTCGGCAGGGGTGCCCGTGTCAACGCGGCTGGTCTGATCCACCGCCGCACCATCCGCTCCGCCGTGTGCGAGCTGATGGACGCGCTTCCCTTCGTCGACTTCGCAGTCGGCCCTGGACGCAGGGCAAAGGGCAGCTCGGAGGGGGTACGGCCGCGCCTCACCCGGCCGGTGACGGCGTCGCGATACCGCACGACGAGCCCGGGCGAGGGAGGGGAACTACGCGGTGACTTTGTCCCTGGCCTCGGTGTCGTCGTCGAAGGTCATCTCCGGTGCGGGCCGGCGGAAGCCCTTGGTCATGGCGGCTAGGTAGACGGCGCCGATCGCCAGCCAGACGCCGCCGATCTGGAGTGCGACGTCACCGAGCCTCGTGAGCAGGTAGAGGGAAACGCCGGCGCCGACGGCCGGCATCACCAGGTACGAGAAGATGTTGGGGGTGCGGCCGTGTCTGCGCTCTCGGACCAGGTGGGCGATCACGCAGACGTTCACCAGGACGAAGCCGAGGAAGGCGCCGAAGTTGATGAACGAGGTGGCTGTGGTCAGGTCGAGTTTCATGGCGATGACCCCGGCGGCCGCTGTCAGCAGCAGGTTCAAGACGGGCGTGCCGGTCTTCTTCGACAGGTTGCCGAAGACGGCCTTGGGCAGTGCGCCGTCGCGTCCCATGACGTACATGAGGCGAGCGGCGGAGGCTTGCAGGGCGATGCAGGAGGCGATGGATCCGGCGATGGTGACGAAGTTGATGATCTCGGCGTACGTCTCGCCGCCGACCTGGACCTTCAGGTGGTAGGCGGCCGCGTCGACGTCGGCGAACTTCGCGCCGGGGTGGACCAGTTGCATCACGAAGGACAGCACGATGAAGATCGCTCCGGCGGCGATGACGCAGCCGATGATGCCTCGGCCGATCGTCTTTGCCCCGCCCCTGGCCTCCTCACCGAGCGTGGAGACGGCGTCGAAGCCGAGGAAGGAGTACGCGGCGATGGCGGCGGCCGCAGTGACCGCGCCGATCGAAGTACCGGAGTTCCACAGGGCGTCCGTGGCGGGGGCGGAGGAGCCGTGCTTGCCGAGGAAGACGACACACAGGGTGGCGAAGAGGACCAGCGACCCCAGAGCGATGAACATCAGGACCTTGTTGACGCGGTCCGCGAGCTTCATGCCGAAGACGTTGATGCCGGTGGTGATGCCCACCGAGACGATCAGCCAGACCCACTTGGGTATGTCAGGGAACTGGGCGTTGAAGTAGATCGCCGTGATCAGCCAGCCGACCATCGGGATGAAGAAGTAGTCGAGCAGCATCGCCCAGCCGGACAGGAAACCGATGCGGCTGTCGAGCATCTTGCGGGCGTAGGTGTAGACCGACCCCGAGCCGGGCACGGCGCGCGCCATCCTCGCGTAACTCAGCCCGGTGAGCAGCATCGCGAGGGTGGCGACGGCGAACGCGGTCGGGGCCACGCCGCCGCTGGTGGCGGCGACCACGCCGAAGATCGTGACGACGATGCCGGGGGAGATGTAGGCCAGGCCGAACAGGACGACGGAGAGGAGGCTCAGGTCGCCCTCCAGTCTCATGGTGTTCCCAGTTGTCTCGCTGTTCATCGTGGTGGCTCCTCGGTGGTGTGGGCGGCGTTCCAGGTGGCGGGGTCGATGCGGCCCCCGTACAGCGGGAGCTCGAGGGCTGGGTCGCCGGGGCGGAACTGGTCCCAGATCCGGTTGAGACCGGCGGTGCCGTAGCGGCGGACGTTGCTGACCTCGTCGAGGTCGATCACGTCGGTGAGGGTGGAGTCGCCGGCATCGACGGTTTCGGCGCGCACCGTGCCCTGTGGATCGATGACGAGGCTGCGGCCGACCCCGGATGGGGCGGCGGAATTGACGCTGGCGACGAAGACCTGATTGGTGATGGCGTTGGCGCGGCTGAGGACGACTTCCTGCGCGCGGTCGCTCGTCGACGTGCGGACCACGTTGACGATCAGCTCTGCGCCCATCCAGGCCAGATGGCGGGAGATCTCCGGGAACCAGGTGTCATAGCAGATGGACAGTCCGATGCGGCCGACCCCGGCGAGGTCGACGACCTCGAACCGGTTGCCGGGTGTGGTCGTCTCGTACGGGCGCCACGGGCAGATCTTGCGGTACGCGGCGAGGCGCTCACCCTGTGGTGAATAGACCGGTGTCGTGTTGTGGACGCGGTCGCCGGTGCCTCGCTCGTAGACGCTGCCGGGTACCAGCCAGATGCCCAGATCCCCCGCGAGCTCGGCGAAGGCCGCATCGCGTTTGTCGTCGAGCGGCTCGGCCCCCTTCTCCGGGGCGGCCGGGACGCCGGGGGCGCTCTCGCCGAGGTGCAGTTCGGGGTAGACGACGAGGGCGCCGGGTGCGCGCAGTTTCACGCGCCGCTCCACGTCGGTGGCAAAGCCTGCGAGGTCGTCGGCCGGGCGGCCGGGCGCCTGGGCGAGGATCAGGGGCAGGGGGCGGGCCATGCGGGAACCAGCCAATCGAAAGGATTATTTGTACGAGGAGAAGTCGACGGAAATTCGGGCGCCGATAACCGAAAATTCCGGTGGGACAAGAATGCAGCCAGTCAGTCATAGCTTCAAATACTTGGCAGGGTTGATTATCATGCCTTTGAGGCATGGAGGTGTCATGCCTCCTCCGTCTCCCAAGGGGCCACCGCCATGGAAATCCGAGTGCTGCGCTACTTCCTGACCATCGTGGAGACCGGTTCCGTCACCAAGGCTGCCGAGGTGGTCCGCGTCGCCCAGCCCTCGCTGTCGCGCCAGCTGCGCGGCCTGGAAGGGGCCTTGGGGATGACGCTCTTCGACCGCGGCGGCAAGCAGATGGTCCTGACGGCGGCCGGCCAGCGCTTCCTTCCCCTGGCCCGCGACCTGGTCGCCCGCGCGGATGCCGCCGAGGCCGCAGTCGGTGCGCTGGCTGCCGGTCGTGCCATGCGGATCACCGTGGCGGCGCCGCCCACCACCATCACCGACGTGATCGCGCCGTTCCTGGCCACCTGGGGGCCGGAGGATCCGCTCGTCACCGTGCAGGCGGAGAGTCCGGCACGTGCGTACCAGGCCCTTGCGAGGGGCGCCGATGTAGCCATCTCCTCGGCACCTCCGAGGCGCCGTTTCGCCGGGCTCCCGGTGGCCCGCCTGCCGCTGTGGGCCTACGTCCGTGCCGACCATGCCTGGGCGGACCGGGACCGCGTCACCATCAGGGAACTTGCCGCGGAGCCCCTCATCGTCCTCACCCCGGCGCACGGCACCCGCCGCATCCTGGACCATGCCGTGCAGGATGCGGACGCCTCGTACGACATCGTGCTCGAATGCGACACCCCGCACGTCGCACAGGCCATGGCGGCTTCGGGCCATGGTGTCGCGGTGGTCTCCGACGATCCCCGCTTCGACCTGCACCCGCTGCTGATCCTCGACAGCACGGGCGAACCGCTGCAGATCCACCTGCACGCGGCGTGGGACGCCGGCCACTATGCGCTGCGCAGCATCGAGGCATTCGCGGCCGGGTTGTCACGCTTTTGTGTCGAGCGGTACGGGCCACAGGTCGCAGCCCTTCTATGAACTGCAGCGACGACTACAGACCACGGCCCTCACCACGACGCGAAGCGTGATCGCTCTGCCGCCCGACGGCCGGCAGGCCCCCGAGAGCTGGAGGTATGCCTGGCGGGCAGCCTGACCAGATCGGGCAGGCATTGGACGGCGGCCCCGGCGTACCTCACCATGCGGCGATATCCCGCATCAGCTGCCAGCCCGAGAGGACCTCCGACCATGCCGAGACTGTTCCATACCCGACGGCTACGCCGTGCCGCTGCCGTCGCCGCCGTGCTCGCGGGGCTGTTCGCCGTCCCGCCACCGACGATGGCGGCGCCCGCCGCAACCGCACCCATACCGGGTGATCCGCTCACCGGAAGCGGGGCGGTGAACCGGACCGAACTCACCGCCGGCCAACTCGCCGGGGGTACCGCCGAGGACACCGTGCCCGACAGCGCCTTCGCCCTGCCGGCGCAAGCAGCGCCACCCACCCACAGCTTCGAAGGCACCCTCACCCTCGACGGCCTCTCCACCGCCGGCGGTTTCCGCGCACTGAAGGACCCGCACGGATACGGAGACACGGCGACAACCCGGCACCTGCCACCGGTCGACATCGCGCTCGTGCAGAACGGCAGCCACCTCGTCCCGGCGAAGCGCGGGTTGCAGTACACGGGGAACCAGGCGTGGAACCTGGCAGTGGGACCCGGCCGCGCGTGGAACGAGGACGGCGACGGCCAACGCACGCGCGCCTCACTGCCGTTCGCGCTCGTCGAGCGCAACGCCAACTGCGTGCACAACGGCGCCCTGACGTTCCTCTTCGACGCCACATCGATCTCCGAAGTCCACTACCAGATCACCACGGAGACCTGCGAGTACTTCCAGTTCGACATGTGGGGCCAGGTACCGGCCGACTACCGGCCCGGCCCCGTCGACGGCGCCGAGAACCTGCGCGACGCGTACGCCTCCGAGATCGGGGACCGGCTCCCGACCAAGCCCATCTCGGCGCTGGCCACCGACTACCCGGACAGTGGGGTGGACGTGGCGAAGTTCGGCTCCGGCATCACGCCGTCCGCGCTGAGCACCTTCGGCTTCTACTTCGGCGGAGTCCACTACGTGGGCAACTGCCGGACCCGGCAAGGGGAGTACCCGTTCTGCGGCCAGATGCTGCTGCCTTCGTACTCGACCGCGAAGTCGGCGTTCGCGGGAACAGCCATGCTGCGTCTGGCGCAGCGCTACGGCCCGGCCGTGGCCCAGGAGAAGCTCTCCGACCGAATCCCCGAGACCGCCGGCAACACTGCCTGGAGCGGCGTCACCCTCGACCACACCCTCGACATGGCCACCGGGAACTACACCTCGCCCGGCTACGAGACCGACGAATCGGGCAGCACCATGGCGGACTTCTTCGCAGCCGAGCCCTACACCGACAAGATGCGACTCGCCCTGTCCTTCCCGCGTAAGGCCAGCCCCGGCAGCAAGTGGGTCTACCACACCTCGGACACCTTCCTCGCCACCCGCGCGATGAACAACTACATGCAGGACAAGGTCGGTTCGGACGCCGGCATCTTCGACATGCTCCGTGACGACGTGCTCGAACCCATCGGCGTCGGGCCCGACTCCCTCGTCTCCTCCCGCACCGACAACAGCCCCGGCGGGGCACCCTTCGGCGGCTACGGCATGTTCTGGACGCAGGACTCCGTCGCCCGGTTCGCGAAATTCCTCAACAACGACCACGGCGCCGTCAACGGCACGCAGATACTCGACCCGACACTGCTCGCGGCCACCATGCAACGCACACCGGAGGCCCGGGGCATGACCACCACCGGCACCAAGCCCATGAAGTACCAGAACGGCTTTTGGGGCGCCGAGTTCACCTCCGCCGACAACCCCGCCTACACCAGCCCCTTCTACGTACCATTCATGTCGGGATACGGCGGCATCACCGTCGCGATGATGCCGAACGGCGCCACCTACTACTACTTCAGCGACAACAACGAGTTCAGTTGGAACGCCGCCGTCGCCGAAGCCGACAAGCTAGCGCCCATGCCCGGCGCGGCAGTTACTGCGAGGTAGGCCCTATCGAACGCTGTCCTTGCCGAAAACCTCATCCATGCAGGTCATGTGGCTTTGGCAGGCGCGGCGTCACGCTGCCCACGGGGGACCCGCGGCTGAATGCTAACCGTGAGGTCGTGGTTCTCTCAGTCGCTGGTGTTGCTGAGGTCCTGGATGCGGGCTTGTATCAGGGGGAGGATCTCGGCTGTGGCTTGTTCGACGGAGACGAAGAGTACTTCGGCGTTGAGCTTGCGGTGCGGCACGTGAGCGAGTTTGTCGCGCAGTGCGATGGGACCGCTGTATGCCTGTGCCACGGTGCCGTGAGATGCCTGTTTGAGCATTTCGCCGAAGGTGAGCATGCAGTAGGCCAGGGCGAGGAGGCGCTCATTCCCTGGCTTGGGTGTTCCGTCGCGGAGGATTGAGCGCGCTTGGTCGAGTGCTGCCATTGCGTCGGTCAGGCGTAGCAGCTCCCGGTTCTCCCGGTCCGTGCGTGTATTGGTCACGCCGCCCCGCGCAGGTCGTTCAGAGGTTCGGTTTCTTCGACTTCCACTCCGGGGCCGCGTGGGACGACTTCCACGAGGGCGCCGAGGATGCTGGACAGGTCTGATTCGAAGCTGGTGATGTCGAAGTAGGAGCGGTCGGCGTCCAGGGTGGCGACAAGTTCCCCGGGCTCGGTGCTCAAGGCGAAGGAGTGCAGGCCATGCCGACGTCCGAGCTGGCGAATGGTCGTGGCATTGGCGCGGAGCTTTGCGGTGGTGGCCGGCCTCACGGCTCATCCTCCCTAGCGCTTTCGGGCACCGGAATCGACAGGAGCCAGAATATCGGAGTGTGGCAGCAGGATGGGCCTGCTCGGGAGGGGCGCAGGGAGCGGTGTCCTCTTGCTCCGTACGGCGGTGTACGACCCCGAGCACTCTTGCTACAGAGTGATACGACTCGTCGCGGAGAGTTGTCGCGCGGCTGGGGGTCAAGGGGTCGCAGGTTCAAATCCTGTCGTCCCGACCAGCGTTTTCGCAGGTCGGAGGCCGTTTCCGCGGGTAGCGGAGGCGGCCTTTGTCGTGTCTGGGCAGGGAGCGATGGGGAGCCCTCTGGGAGCCCTCGTGCTCCCAACTCGCGGACGTGTCAATGGTGTCCGATTCGTTCGTCACCCGATCCGGTAGACCTGCTGCGCCGTACCGGGCCCCTGCGTGCCGTCGTCAACCGTAGGCCCCTGAGGTCACCCCATTGATCTGGATGCTCTCTGCATCGAGAGGCATAAGAACCCCTTGTCGGCTCCCGACCCTCTTTCGGGGTGGGAGCACGGCGCCGTGCTCCCCATGCGACAGGGGTGGGGTGGACTACTGGTGATCTCTCCGGGCCGGTTTCCGCAGGCAGCTCGCGCGCGGGTGTCCTGGTCGCCGTGGACGGCCTGCGTCAAGGTGCGGCAAAGCTGTGCCGTTCAGAAACCCGTCGCGGCTAGTCAGGCCGCATGTCTGTACTCGTTGATCAGGCCGCCGAGGACGCGAGTCTGGAGTAGTCGTCGCGGAGTGCTCGAGTCGGTCAATGGTGCGGTCCGGCTGTCGGTAAGGGGCGGACGTTGCTCTCGGGCCTGGTGGGGGCGATGGCCGTTGTAGTGCCGGGCGTAGACGTCGAGGACGTGGCGAGCGTGGGTGTCGTTCCAGATCAGCACGTGATCGAGGAGTTCACGCCGCAGTGTCCCGATGACTCTCTCGCAGTGCGCGTTCATCCGCGGGGACCGCGGGGCGGTCTTCAGGGTTTCGATGCCCTCGGCTTCGAAGACCGCGTCGAAGGATTCGGTGTATTTGCTGTCCCGGTCGCGGATCACAAAGCGCAGCGACTCGAGGCGCACGCCCACCTCAAGAGCGAGGTTGCGGGCCTGCTGGGCCGTCCACTGCGCAGTCGGATGAGCGGTGACGCCGGCGATGTGGAGGCGGCGCGTGCCGTGCTCGAGGAAGACCAGCGCGTAGACCCGGCGAAGGAGTGCCAGGTCGATGTGCAGGAAGTCGCAGGCAATGATGGCCTCGGACTGGGATGTCAGGAACTCGCGCCATGTCGGCCCGCTGCAGCGGGGAGCCGGGTCGACACCGGCTGCCGTCAAGATCTTCCAGACTGTGGAGGCTCCGATCTTGTGGCCCAGCCGGGCGAGTTCCCCCTGGAACCTGCGGCAGCCCCAGCGCGGGTTCTCGCGTGCCAGCCGTAGCACCAGCTCCTTCACGGCTTCCGCTGTCGCCGGCCGGCCCGGCCTGGTCCGGCACTCGCTGTAGTCCCACCCGCGTGCAACGAGACGCCGATGCCAGCGGAGCAACGTCCCTGGTGTCACAGGGAACGCCTGCGCCCAGCGACGCCGGGGTATCAGCGAGGACAGTGCCGCGAACCACAACCGGTCGGTCCACTGGTACCGCACCGGACTCGCAAGTTGCCTGCGCAGCACCGCGTTCTCGTGCCGGAGCACGAGCAATTCAGCGTCTCTGGCCGTCTGCCGACGCAGCAACACCGCTGGAACCGAGACCAGCTTCCGTGTGACC
Source organism: Streptomyces sp. NBRC 110028 (assembly GCF_001417735.1). Classification (GTDB taxonomy): domain Bacteria; phylum Actinomycetota; class Actinomycetes; order Streptomycetales; family Streptomycetaceae; genus Streptomyces. The sequence goes on along the minus strand of NZ_BBUZ01000066.1, from coordinate 4,588 downwards.
TGATACACCAGTGAGACGATCACCTGGACATGGTCCCAGCGCGTCCGCAGACCCCGCCAGACCACCTACGACCTGCAGCGACGCATTCCTGAACGGCACAAGATCCCGGAGCGGCCAAGTCGGGAACACCGCGCCGGATTGCTTCCATGATCTCCAAGACGTATTCGCCGACCAGCTGCACCACGAACGGGGCCACCCATGACCCGCCGGAGCGGACGGGGCCTTGACATGTTTTCCAGCTTCGTGCCCGATGCGGATGCGTCCGACTTTATCGACCTCCACCACGTCAGTCGAGTACTCCTCCAGCGGTAGACTGTATTGTGCAACCTTTCTAAAGGAGTTGCTGAAGCATGTGTTGCATCTTCTTGGCGATTTCAGTGGCTGCCGATTTTAGTTGATCGCAGGCCAGCGTGCCCGCAGGTGGTGTACCAAGAACGGCTTGCGGTTTGCCATTGCGGCTCCCCGTGCATTGTTAGATTCCAATACTCATCAGCGGCGGAGTTTGAATCTCCAGGTCGCTGGTATCTGTCCGGATTCGGCACCCACAGATGCGTGGCGACCCGAGGGGTCGATTTCGCTCCACTACGAAGACGCCAAGATCTTTCGCTTCTCTGTTTCGAAAACTTCAAGCGCTTTGGGCTCGTGGTCGAAATATGATTCCCAGAACCCTGGCTGACTCCATGGCTCCGGACGCAAGGCGAATGATCCTGTCTCGAACTGAACGTAGCGCCACGTTGGTGGCAAGACGGATGAGATTACGGTGAACAGCCTGCTGTCGAAAAGGGCGGGTCCTTCTCCTTCAATGTACTCGATTCGGAACAGTGCACTCTTGCCGTGGGCCGCGAAAAGTTCGAGAATGACGTATTCTCTGCCTTCTTTGAGTGCGTCTACGCCTTGCAGGAGCTTGGTGTCCGCAATTTGGGGTGGCTCGTACCTGGCGCGCATTTTTCACCTTCTGTTCATGATGACTTTGTAGTCGTAATTCAGTATTCTACCCGTCTCGGGGTTGTAGTAGTAGTGGACCTGGAAATCTCCGTATGGGGACTGATGTGTCCTGGTAGTATATTTCCCCCAATCGCTGAGATTGCTGCCATCTGACGTCATGTGATTGCGGACTGCTGGATTTCCGATGTCATCACCAGAAATGATTCGGCGCGATTCCGCGATCGCCTGTGGGGTGAGCCATCCGTTCTCATTGAAGAGGGAATCGGCGGATTCTCTTCGGAGGCGGTCCGCCAGTTGCTTCCCTTCGGCGGATCCAGGTATGAAATTTTCGTTTGCATCTTTCCCTTCTTTGCCAAGTTCGTTCAGGCATTTCGGTGCTAGGCCAAGCGGGTCTGTCCAGGTGTGAGGATTGTGGATGTAGGTCGAGGGGTTGTCGGCGGGAAGTAGGCCCAAGGGGTCGGGGGAGAGGTAGCGGGCGGAATCTGGGTCGTAGTAGCGGTGGAAATTGTAGTGGAGGCCGGTTTCCGGGTCGAAGTATTGGCCCGGGAAGCGGAGGGGCGTGTAGGCGGTGCTGTCGGTGGCCCAGGTGGTGATGCCCCAGAGGGTGGCGAGGGTGTGCCAGGCGATGGTGCCGGATTCGTCGACGAGTTCGGTGGGGGTGCCGACGAGGTCGGTGATGATGGCGAAGAACCGGGCGTCGATCTCGCGCTGGGTGGTGGCCTCGGTGATGCGTTCGGTCTGGGCTATCGGGCGCAGGCCGTCGTGGTCCCAGGTGAGGGTGACCGGGTTCGGGAGGTCTGGGGTGGTGGTGGTTTGTTCTATGAGGGTGGGGCCGTCCCAGGTGAAGTCGGTCTGCTCCAGGACGGTTTCGCCGTCGGTGGCGAGGCGTTGTTTGGCGGTGCGGCGGCCGAAGGGGTCGTAGAGGTAGCGCCACATCGTGCCGTCGGGGGTGGTGACGGTCGTGAGGCGGTCTTCGACGTCCCAGGTGTAGTGCCAGGTGTCGGGCTTCTTCGAGAGGCGGGTCTTCTGGCGGAGGGTGAGGCGGCCTGCGTCGTCGTGTTCGTAGCGGACGGCACCTGCGCGGGTGATGCGGGTGCCGGCGTAGGTGCGGGGGCCCGTCGCGTCGGGGGCGGCACCTGTGGTGGGCCAGGTTGCTTGGGTTTGGTTGCCCGCTTCGTCGTAGGCGTAGGTCTCGGTCCAGCCAGTGGCGCGGACCGTCGTCACACGGCCTGCCGCGTCCAGATCGAAGGTGCTTGGGCCGCTCAGGCGGTCTTTCATGGCGGTGACATTGCCGTCCGCGCGGTAGGTGTAGGCGCGGTGCTGGATGAGAGACGTGCCGGTCAGGGATTGTTCGGTCAGGCGGCCCAGGGGGTCCCAGGCGTTGGTGATGGTGAGGGTGTCGCCGATGCGGCGGGTTGTTTCGCGGCCCACCTCGTCGTGTTCTGAGGTCAGGGCGTGGCCGCCGGCGGTCAGGGCGGTGCGGTTGCCTGCCGCGTCGTAGGCGTACGTCGTCGTCGCGCCGCTTGGGGTGACGCGGCGGGTGCGGCGGCCCAGGGGGTCGTACGAGTGGGCCAGCACGCGGCCGTTGATCATTTCCGACTTGATTCGGCCCAGGCGGTCGTGCTGGTAGATCACCTCGGTGTCCGGTCCGGTGGCCGTGGTCAGGCGGCCTGCCGGGTCGTAGGTGAAGGTGGTCACCTGGTCTTCGGCGGTCTTGCGGGTGATCTGGCCGAGGGTGTCGTGCTCGTACGTGACGGCTTGACCCAGGGGGTTGGTGCGGCGGATCAGCTGGGCGGCCGCATCGTGTTCGTACGTGACGGTGCGGTCGTCGAAGTCCGTCTCGGAGGTCAGGCGGCCAGCGGGGTCGTAGGTGTAGGACCAGGTCAGGCCCTGGGGATTGGTGACCTGCGTGAGACGCAACGATGCGTCGTGCTCGAACTCGTAGCGGACGCCGTCCGGGCCGGTGCGGGCCGCGAGGAGGTCGAAGTGGGTGTACTCGAAGACGCTGGTGGCGCCGAGGGGGTCGGTGTGGGTGGTGCAGTTGCCTTCGCCGTCGTACGTCCAGCTCTCCGTGGAGCCGTCGGGGTTGGTACGGCGGGTGAGTTTGCCTTCCACCGTCCAGGTGAGGTGGGTGGTGGCTCCGAGCGCGTCGGTGATCGTGATGGGGCGGCCGAAGGCGTCGCGGTCGTAGCGGGTGACCGCGCCCAGCGGGTCGGTGATCTCTACCGGGAGGCCCGCTTTGTCGCAGCGGACCAGGGTGGTTTCGTTCAGCGCGTTGGTGACGGACGACAGGTGGCCGTACGAGTCGTACGCGTAGCGGGTCGTGTGGCCCGCCGCGTCGGTGGCCGAAGTGCGGCGGCCTGCCTCGTCGTACGTCTGGGTCCAAGTGGCGCCGTCCGGGCCGGTGATGGACGTCGGCAGGCCGAGGTCGTTGTACGTCGCCGTGGACTCGCTGCCGTCTGGGGCGGTGATCCGGGTGAGGTGGCCCGCTTCGTCGCAGGTGAGGGCGGTGGTCCGGCCCAGGGGGTCGGTGCGGGACAGAAGCCGGTTGTGGCGGTCGTATGCGGAGCGGGTGGTGTGGCCCAGGGGGTCGGTTTGGGCGATGACCTGACAGAGGTCATCGATGACGTACCGGGTGCTGTGGCCTTGGGGCGTCGTGACCGTCGTGACGCGGTGGCCGGTTGCCTGATCGACCGCGTCGTAGCTGATGTGGATGGCTACGTGACCCGCCTCGCCGCCCTCGGCGATGCAGCGGTCCCGGTGGTCGTAGACGTAGTCGTACCGGCGGTCGTTGGTGTCGGTCCAGGCGATGACGCGGCCGTCGTCGTCGTATTCGAAGCTCAGGGGGAGGCCGGAGGAGCCCGTCACGCCGGTGAGGTTGCCGTCGGTGTACGCGTAGCGCATCAGCTCCCGATCGCCACCGTCCTCGGCCGCGCCCGCCAGGTGGAGGGCGGTGATCCGCCCCTCGGCGTTGCTGAGCTTCAGCTCGTATCCAGCGCTGTGCGCGATGCCGGTCGGAGTGCCCTCGGCGTCGTATTCGAAGGTGATCCAGTGACCGGAGCGATCGGATATCTGCTCCAGCAGGGCGATCCCGTCGCCGCCCGGGTCCACGTCCCGCGGACTGTTGAAGTGGCGAACCTGACCGGTGACGGGGTCGGTGAGGGTGTAGTCGCCATGAGTGTCCCGCTCCAGGGGCCAGCGGGGGCCTGCCTCCGGGAGGGTCGGAATGTCGGGCGCGGGGTGCGGGTAGGACAGCAGCAGCCCGTCTTCGCCGATGAAGACGACACCTTGGGCGTCGATCTCCAGCCGCTGGTCCACCGTGCTCGTCCAGGACGGCCCGAACCAGCACCCCGCCGTGTAGCCGGACTCAACCCGGCGCCTGAACACCAGCGGCAACGCGCCGGGCAGGGAGACGTCGGTCTGCGGCAGGAACATCTTCCCCGTTGCGAGGTCGATCGGGTCCGTACCGTCGCACGGCTTGTCGCCGTCCCTGCGCCCAGGGCCGTGCGGCCCCTCGCTGTCGACCTTCTTACGAGCCTTGCCCGTCGTCGCCTCACGAGCCTCATGCAGGCGGCGACCATACTTGCCGGCGGTGGCACCCTTACGGGCCACGCCGAGACCCTTCGTGCCGAGCAGCTCGGGC
>NZ_BBUZ01000065.1 GCF_001417735.1 Streptomyces sp. NBRC 110028 | reverse complement strand
GCGGCACTAGGACACGCCGTCGCTGGCAGCCTCGCTGCGGTGCCGCTCCAGGCGATCGACCGCTTGCGCCTCACTCATCCTTTGGCTCCGCCAACCCGCTCACGAACGATTGCCAGACACGGACTGAGGCTCGGCGCCGTCGGGGCTACCGGGGTCGCAGGGCGTGGAGATCCGGCAGATGGCGTTCGCCGACGTGGGGCAGGGTGGCCTTCCGTCCTCGGCTATCGCACAGACGTACGCGCTGCCTCGATGAGGACGAGTCCGTCTCCACGACGATGTCCTGGATGTCGGGCCACCCCCACTTCCGCTCCCCGGGTGGCCTACTTGGCGACCCAGCGGCCCAAATTGTTCCGGTTCCCCTCCGCCGCCCGGCGCGGCGCGTCCGGCGATCCCAGCAGACCGTACGGCAGATACCCGGACCGGACACCGAGTTCCCACCCATGGACCTGGACGGCGAGGCAGGCCAGGGCGAGGGTGCCGAGGGGGAGGAGGGACCGGGGCGCGGGATCACCGGCATCGGCCTCGACGCTCTCCCGGTACGCGACCAGCCGGGCGACGAGGGCGTCCTCGAAGGCGTGCTGATCGTCGTCGAGAAGTACGCGGAGCAGCCGCTGGTCCGCACTCAGCGCGTCGCCGACCTCGTCAAGCCGCCGGGCGGCCTCCGTGCGCTCCCCGGCGTCCGGCTTGCGCAGCGGAACCGTAGGCCAGTCGCGGGGCAGATGCCCGGCCGCCTCGGTGAGATAGGGGCACAGGGCGTCCATGGCGGCGAGGTCGGCGGGGTCGGAGACGGAGGTGTACCGGTTGTAGGGCACGCCGTCGCGGATGGCGGGGGCGTAGTCGCCGCGCAGCAGCAGCCCGGTGACCCGCTCCCAGTCCCACACATGCCCGCTGACGACACACATCTCGAACATGTCGAGCCAGGTCCGCGCGGTGGGCGCCTCCTTGACGACGTCCCGGAAGGTGAGGGGCCCGTCCCCGAACTCGTCGTCGTCCGGGTCCGTGCTGATCCGCTCCCCGACGAGGGGGAACCGGAGTTCCTGGTCCCCGTTCGGGAAGCACATGACGCTCAGCACTCCGTGCACACACTCCGCGGCGGTGACGGCGACCGTGCCGGCCGCAGCGTCGAGCCCCGGCTCCGTCACCGCTCGCGCGGCGACATGGTCGAGCAGCTCGTCCGCCATGGCCCGGATCAGCGTCGGCGAGATGCTGCCGTACCGCAGCGAGTGCCACCGTGTGTAGGCCCGCCCGTCGATGTCGTCGAGCGCCTCGGCCAACCGCTGCTCGCCGACCTGATGGCATGTCACATTGCGCACGTACCCCGTCCCTTCATGAACTCCCCGACTGGACGAAGCACGTTATCAACGGGCACTGACAGCCCTAGAGCTACGCCGGACGTGGTCCTGGCCGACAAGGCCTGCTCGTCCCGCGCGATCCGCCCCCATCGCCGCCGGAGCGGGATCCAGCCGCTCCGCGCGGCGGCTGGGATACGCCCACATGCGGGTGGTGTCCGCGACACCCTTGAGCAGCTGCCGGTCTCCCTGCCCCGCGCAGCCGCCCTTCGGGGCGTCGCCGGACCGGCCGTACAGGGCCGCATACTCCTTGTCCGTCATGGCCCGGCCCTTCGGCCCGGCCACATCCAACGGGGCTTTCGTCGGGGCCCAGCCGTATCCCCACCGTTCGGCCTGGTCGAGATCGAGCGGCCCCAACGGCGTCCCACTCACGCTGAGGGCCAGGAGCGGCGACCCCGACGGCCCGAAACTCTTCGGGGGTTTCGGGTACAGGGGCAAGTCGGTGAAGCCCAGACCCACCATGCAGCGCTGCGCGAGGCGGTCCCGCGCCGTGTCGAACTCCTTGGTGGCCCGCTTGCCGACCTAGTACCGGTCGACGGGCAGCGGCGGCAGATCCTCCGCTTCCTTGACCTCCGGCACCTTTCCGCCTCCGGCTGGGGAGGAACCGGAGCCGCAGCCCGCCACGACCGCCATCAGCAGCAGTGGGGTGACGCGCCACCGCACCAACCTCATGCCCGATGGGCCCTTCTGACGTCGCTGACGAACGCGGTCCACGCGGCGGCCGGGACCACCAGGGCGGGGCCGGTCTTGTCCTTGGAGTCGCGAATGCCGATCTCGGCGGTGCGGTCGAGGTGGGTGATCTCGACGCACCCCGTGCCGTTGTTTTCGCTGTACGAGGACTTGAACCAGGCACTTTCCGGGGCGACGTCAGGTGCTATGCGGTGACTCATGTCAGATCTCCCGTGCTAGTTGTTGTAGGAATGCGGGCGTCTCGCCGGGCGCGAGGGCACCCGCTCGCAGCGCTTCGAACCTGCGGGAGAAGGACCAGATGGTCGTCTCCTTGTCGCTGATGTCCGACCCGTCGATCGCGTCGGTCTGCACCACCGCTGGAAGCGGACCGCCGAACTCCCAGAGGTTGAAGTTGGCACCGGTCCTGTAGGTGGCCGTGACCATCGGAAGGATCTGCACCGTGACGTTGTCGAGCTGCGCCAGAATCCGGATCTCCTCGTACTGCTCACGCATGACATCCGGGCCGCCCACGACTCGTCGCAGTGAGGCTTCGTCCTGGATGACCCAGAGTTCCAGCGGGTTGTCCCTGCGCGTGAGGGCCTTCTTCCGCTCACTACGGATCTGGATGTGGCGCTCAACGAACTCCGTGGTGGTCTCCTCAACCGGCTTGGCGGCCTGGAACAGTTCCCTCGCATAGCGTTCCGTCTGCAACAAGCCAAAGACCACGTTCGGCTGCCACGTCCGGCTGGTGCGGGCTCCGCTCTCCAGGCCGATGTACATCCCCATGCCGGACGGAAGCACACTTCGGTAGATGGACCACCAGCCCCGGTTGAGGGAATCACGGTGGACCTGCATAAGGAAGTCCACGTCATCCTCGTCCTCGACTCCGTAGCGGTCCAGGAGAGTTCGCAGTTCGGCAGCGGTCTTGAGGCCGGTCAGCCCGTTCTCCACGCGATGGAGCTTCGAGGGGGAGAACGTCAACCCGTCCACCGCCTCCGCAAGGGTGAATCCGGCTTTATCTCTCAACCGCTTGAGCTCCCAGCCGAGTTGCATGCGACGGACGGTGGGTCCTGTTGGTGCTGCCACGAGTATGCCTCCCGGTGGGTTGAGCCTGCCATGCCGTGGTGGGAGTTCAGAGTCTGGCACCGGGAATCCTCTTTGTTCTGACAACAGCCCACTCGGTCATATATGCCATCTCAAGCGAGAATTTCAATCGCTCTTGCACGACAACTCTCACAACCTCAAAGCTGGTTCCGTCATCACCACCCCCTTCCCTGGAGCCGCCCCATGCCCTCCCCACGCCCCCGCCTCCTGCCCTGGCCCGCGGAGAACGGCAAGCCCTGCTACCTCGTCTCCGACGACTCCGGCGCGGGCTACATCGCACGGCTCGCCGACGAGATGGAGACCGTCCAGCTCCGCACCGGAGCCGAGCTGCTGGCGCACGCGCGGCCGCTCCTCCGGGACCGCAAGGCGCACACCGGTGAGCTGCGCTTCGTGGGGCATCGGCTCGCCGAGGCGCTGCATGACGCGCTGCGGGTGGCCGAGAGCCGGGGCATGCGGCTGGAGGACCGGGAAGAACCGGCACCGGAGCGGGGTTAGCGGAAGCATGAACAACGTGGACGTCGTGGTCGTGGGCGCCGGGCAGGCGGGGCTGTCCGGGGCGTATCACTTGCGGCGGGCGGGGTACGAGCCGGGCACCGGATTCGTGGTGCTCGACCACTCCCCCGCCCCCGGCGGGGCGTGGCAGTTCCGGTGGCCGTCGCTGACGTACGGCAAGGTGCACGGGATGTACGACCTGCCCGGCATGCGGCTGACCGGCGACGACGCCCCTCCCGAACGGCCGTCGTCCGAGGTGATCCCCGCGTACTTCGCACGCTACGAGCGCGCCTTCGACCTGCGGATCGTACGACCCGTGCACGTCACCGCCGTACGTGACGGCGACGACGGCAGGCTGCTGGTCGAGACCTCGGCCGGGACGTGGTCCGCCCGCGCGCTGATCAACGCGACCGGCACCTGGGACCGCCCCTTCTGGCCGCGCTACCCGGGGCAGGAGACCTTCCGGGGGCGGCAGCTGCACACCGCGCAGTACCCGGGTCCGGAGGCGTTCGCCGGGCAGCGGGTGATCGTCGTCGGGGGCGGGACGTCCGGGGTGCAGCATCTGCTGGAGATCGCCGAGGTGGCGGCCTCGACCACCTGGGTCACCCGCCGCCCGCCGGTGTTCCGCAGCGGACCGTTCGGCCAGGACCAGGGGCGGGCGGCGGTGTCGCTGGTGGAGGAGCGGGTGCGGCGGGGGCTGCCGCCGCAGAGCGTGGTGTCGGTGACCGGGCTGCCCATGACAGAGGCGATGGAGCGGGCCCGTGCGCGGGGCGTGCTGAACCGGCTGCCGATGTTCGACCGCATCACCCCGGACGGGGTGAGCTGGGCGGACGGCCGCACGGTGGCGGCAGACGTCATCCTGTGGGCCACCGGCTTCCGCGCCGCGATCGACCACCTGGCCCCGCTGCGGCTGCGCGAGCCGGGCGGCGGGATCGCGGTGGAGGGGACCCGGGCGGTGCGGGACCCGCGGGTGCACCTGGTCGGCTACGGGCCGTCGGCGAGCACGATCGGCGCGAACCGGGCGGGTCGGGCCGCCGTACGGGAGATCCGGGCGCTGCTGGACGGGGCCCTTCAGCCGGTGGGCGCGGGTCCGGGCGCGTAGGCCCCGGGCCTACGCGCCCGGCTTCGGCGCCAGCGTGGAGTCCCGTACGACCAGTTCCGGCTGGAGGACGATCCGCTGGTGGCGGTGGGCGTCGGCGTCCTCGCCGGTCTCCTCGATCAGCAGATCCGCCGCCGTACGCCCCATCCGGAACGCGGGCTGGCGCACCGAGGTGAGCGGCACCGCCGCGGCCGCCGCGAACTCGATGTCGTCGTACCCCACCAGCGCCACCTCGCCCGGCACCGAGATCCCCGCCGCGAAGAGCGCCTGGAGCACCCCCAGCGCCAGCAGGTCGTTCGCGCAGAACACCGCGGTCGGCCGGGGCGAGATGCCCAGCAGCCGCGCCCCGGCGTCGCGGCCCGCCGCCACGTCCAGCCGCTCGGCCTCGATGTGCAGCAGCGCCTCCGGCGGCAGGCCCTCCTCGGTGAGCGCGGCGAGCGCCCCGGCGCGGCGGTCCTGGCACTGCGGCAGGTGCGTCGGGCCGCTGACGTACACCAGCCCCCGGTGGCCCTGGGCGATCAGATGGCGGACGGCGAGCGCGCCGCCCTCGATGTCGTCGACCGACACCGAACAGCCGTCGGCGCTGGGCACCTCGCGGTCGACGAGGACGAAGGGGATGTCGTGGCGGCGGAAGTTCTCCAGGTTGCCGCCGGTGGCGTCGGCGGGGGTCACCAGGACGCCGCGCACCCGGTGCTCGGCGAAGAGCCCCAGGTAGTCGGCCTCCTCGTCGGGGCTCTGCGCGCTGTTGCACACCATGACGCCGAGGCCCGCGTCCCGGGCGGCGCGCTCGGCGCCGCTGGCCACGTCCACGAAGAAGGGGTTCGCCATGTCGAGCACCAGCAGCGAGATGATCCGGCTGCGCCCGGCGCGCAGCTGGCGCGCGGATTCGCTGCGTACGTAACCCAGCCGCTCGATCGCGGCCTGCACCCGGTCGCGGGTGGCCTCGGCGACCATCTCCGGCCGGTTGATCACGTTCGAGACGGTGCCGACGGACACTCCCGCCTGCCGCGCGACGTCCTTGATCCCCACCATGCGTCCCACGACCTCGGCCTCCGCCTTCCCGCGGCCCACCTCGGCCGCGGGACCCATGCTATGGCGTGAGCGGCACGGATTTCCTCCACCCCGCCCGCCGCCGTCACGTGCCGTGCACGGTACGGGCCAGGCTCGATCCGCGGACGACGAGTTCGGGTCGCAGGACGATCCGCTGGTGCCGATGGTCATCGGACCCCTCGCCCGTCTCCTCGATCAGCAGCTCCGCCGCCGTACGACCCATCCGGAACGCGGGGCGGCGCACCGAGGTCAGCGGCACCGCCGCGGCCGCAGCGAACTCGATGTCGTCGTACCCCACCAACGCCACCTCGCCCGGCACCGACACCCCCGCCCCGTACAGCGCCTGTAACACCCCCAGCGCCAGCAGGTCGTTCGCGCAGAACACCGCCGTCGGCCGCGGCGCCATGCCCAGCAGCCGCGCCCCCGCGTCCCGGCCGCCCGCCACGTCCAGCCGCTCCACCTCCACATGGCGCAGCGCGGCCTCGGCGACGCCCTCCTCCCGCAGGGCGGTCAGCGCGCCGGTGCGGCGGTCGCGGCACTGGGCGAGGTGCATCGGGCCGCTGACGTACGCCACCGAGCGGTGCCCCTGGCCGAGGAGGTGGCGGGCGGCGAGCGCGCCACCCTCGATGTCGTCCACCGACACCGAACAGCCCTCGGAGCTGGGCACCTCGCGGTCCACGTAGACGAACGGGATGCCGTGGCGCCGGAAGTTCTCCAGGTTGCGGCCGGTGGCGTCGGCGGGGGTCACCAGGACGCCGCGCACCCGCTGCTCGGCGAAGAGCCCCAGGTAGTCGGCCTCCTCCCGGGCGCTCTGCGCGCTGTTGCACACCATCACCCCGAGGCCCGCCTCGCGCGCCGCGCGCTCGGCGCCACCGGCCACGTCCACGAAGAAGGGGTTCGCCATGTCGAGCACCAGCAGCCCGACGATGCGGCTGTGGCCCGCGCGCAGCTGGCGGGCGGACTCGCTGCGCACATACCCCAGCCGCTCGATGGTGGACAGCACCCGGGCCCGGGTCTCCTCGGACACCGAATCCGGGCGGTTGATGACGTTGGAGACCGTGCCGACCGAGACCCCGGCCTCCTTCGCCACCTCCTTGATCCCTACCGCATGGGCTCTCAAGCCACCCCCTCTCCTAGCCCGGCAGTCGGAAGTCGATGACGCGGAGGGCCGAGGGCGTGGTGCCGCTCGACTTCCGCTGGTACATGAACGACAGCACACCGTCCTGGGCGAGGCGGGTGTCGTCGACGACGACCTCGCCGAAGGCGTTCAGCCCGCTGCCGTCGAAGAGCGTCTTCCAGTCGGTGTACCCCGAGGCGCTGGACGCGGCCACGATGCGGCCGTAGGGCATGACGGCGTAGGCGTTGTCGTACTTGTCGAAGGCCAGGTGGGTGCGCTGGCTGGAGTTGAGGGCTTCCGGGATCTCGGTCTTCTTCCAGGCGCCCGCGGCGTCCTTGAAGAGGTGGAAGGCGCGGCCGCCTGCGGTGCGGTCGGTCACGTAGTCGGTGGTGCACTGGCCGAAGCGGCCGGGGACGTAGCTGATGACGGCGTGCGGGCGCCCGGCGGAGTCGGTGGCCTGGCTCTCCTGGTTCATCAGCGAGTGGTCGGGGCCCAGCGGATCGACGACCGTGCCGGTGTCGTTCACGGTCACCTTGTCGGCGCCGCCGGTGGTGCCGACCACGGTGCCCGCCGCGTTGCGCCAGGTGCGGCCGCGGTCGGTGCTGTAGACATAGCCGGTGTCGTGGTTGGTGAGGCCACCGGCATCGCACATCACCGCGTTGTTCTGCTCGCGCCACGTGTAGAAGGCGTGCAGCCGGCCGTCCGAGCCGTAGTCGATGCCGTGCAGATACATGTTGCGGGCGGTGCTGGAGCCGTGCTCGCTGGTGTACGTGCCCGTGGACGCGGACCATTCGCCGAGCGCGGTCCACTTGGTGCCGTCGTACTCGGCCAGCGCGTTGCGGCCGTTCCCGGACACCCCGACCCGGTAGCTGAGCTGGAGGCGGCCCTCGGGGGTGGCCACGAACTGCGGGTACGTGAACTGGGAGGTGAGCGCGAGCCCGTCCAGGGTGGTCTGCACCGTGCCGAACTGGGCGCTGTTCCACGCGTGTCCGGCGGGGTCGTCCAGCAGTCCGGCCACCGACTTCACGTAGAAGAAGCCGCTGCTGTGCGAGTCCATGGTGAGGTGCAGCCGGCCGTCGACGCGCGAGATCCCCATGGAGATCACGTTGTGGGAGTCGTCGGCGGTGAGCTGGTGCGCCAGCCGGACGGTCTGCCAGTCCGCCCGGCCCAGCGCGCGGCGACCGATGACGGCGGTGCGGTCGGCGGTGTACCAGACGGCGTACTGGTAGCCCTTGTAGGTGAGCAGCCCGTTCTTCTGGAACGCGTTGTTGTTGACCAGGCCGTTGTAGGACTCGAAGTAGATGGCCTTCGGGTCGAGCTGGGTGTCGGCGACCTTGCTGACCGCCGGGCCGGGGGCCGCGGCGGTCGCGGCCGTCGCGTTTCCGGCCGGAATGGCGGCGGTGAGGAGGGCAGTGGCCAGCGCGGCGACGGCCAGGGGTCTCATCTGCGTATGTCTCCGTGTTCTCAAGCGAGGTGGAACACTTCGGTGAGCGGTGTCATGGCCTCATCCGGCTTGGCGCCGTCCAGCGCTTCGAAGAAGCCAGCCATCTCCGCCTGCCACCGCGCGTTGACGTCGGTGGCGGCCATCGCGGCCTGTGCCGCCGCGAAGTCCTCGGTCTCCAGATAGCCGACCAGCAGCCCGTCCTCGCGCAGGAAGAGCGAGTAGTTGTGCCACCCGGCCCGGGACAGCGCCTCCAGCATCTCCGGCCACACGGCCTCGTGCCGCTCGCGGTACTCGGCCAGCCGCTCCTGGCGGACCTTCAGCAGAAAACACACACGCCGCATCACGGGCCGCCTCAGAAGTGGTACTTGTCGATGTTGGACTTGTCGAAGACGGTGGGCGGCCCGAGGATGACCTCGCCCTGCTTGCCGATCGTGTACTCACCGAGCTTCCCTGCCTTGAACTTCTCCCCCTCGGCCCCGGTGATCTGCCCGGAGGCGAGCGCGGCCGCGGCGTACGAGCCCAGGTACCCCAGCTTCCTGGGGTCCCACAGCGCGAACTGCTCGACGGTGCCGTCCTTGACGTACTTGCGCATCTGGTTCGGCGTGCCGAGGCCGTTCAGCACGACCTTGCCCTTGTAGGAGGAGTCGCTGATGTAGCGGGCGGCCGCGGCGATGCCGACCGTGGTGGGCGAGATGATGCCCTTGAGCCCCGGGTACGCCTTCAGCAGGCCCTGGGTCTCCTGGAACGACTTCTGGTCGTCGTCGTCCCCGTACACCGTCTTGACCAGCTTCATGTTCTTGTACGCGGGCTTCTTCAGCTCGTCCTTCATGAACCCGATCCAGGTGTTCTGGTTGGTCGCGTTCTGGGTGGCCGAGAGGATCGCGATCTCGCCCTTGTAGTCGAGCTGCTTCGCCAGGTGCTTCACCTGGCTGCGGCCGATCTCCTCCGAGCCGGCCTGGTTGATGAACACCTGGCGGCACGCCGGGGCGGTGTCCGAGTCGTAAGCGACGACCTTGATGTTCTTCTTCATGGCCTGCTTGAGCGGGCCGCACACCGCGTTGGGGTCGTTGGCGGCGATGAGGATGGCGTCCTGCCGCTGCTGGACCAGGGTGTTGATGTACGACACCTGGGAGGAGGCGCTGGCGTCGGACGGGCCGACCTCCTTGCCCTTGCCACCGAACTCCCGGGCGGCGCCGATCCCCGAGGTGTCCAGGATCTTCAGGTACGGGTTGTTGATCTGCTTGGGCAGGAAGGCGAGCTTCAGCCCCTTCTTCAGCGGGGCGTCCGGGTCGGCCTTGGCATCGCTCTTGGCGGGGCCGCTGTTGTCGGTGTCCTTCTTGGTGGTGCCGCCGCAGCCCGCGAGCGTGACGGCGAGGGCACAGACCGCGGCGGCGGTGGCGACGACGCGGCAGCGTCCAGGAGTAATCATGAAGAGACCTTTCGCGGTGCGTGGGTGGGTCAGCTGGTCGGGGCGGCGGCGCGCCGCTGACGCCAGGCGCTCACCGTGGCGATCATGCGGGGAGCGAGGACGGACGCCACCAGCAGCAGCCCGGTGACGATCACCTGGACCTCGTTGGCCACGTCGTTGAGGGTCAGCAGGTTCTTCAGCACGCCGATGAGCAGCACCCCGGCGACCGCGCCGAACAACGTCCCCTTGCCGCCGTCGAAGTCGACCCCGCCCAGCAGGACGGCGGCGATGACCAGCATCTCGAAGCCCTGGCCGTTGTCGGCGCGGGCGCTCCCGTACCGCAGGGTGAACACCACCCCGGCGAAGGCCGAGACCAGGCCCGCCACGACGAACAGCAGCAGCTTGATCCGTTTGACGCGGATGCCCGCGAAGTACGCGGCGTCCTCCTGGGCGCCGATGGCGAACAGCGACCGGCCGAGCCTCGTGGAGTGCAGCACCACGGCGGCGACGAGGGCCAGCACGATGAACAGCGCCACCGGATAGGTGAGGAAGGTCCCGGGCACGGTGGTGGTGTCGACCGCCCACTTCGCGTACGTCTCGGGGAAGTCGGTGATGGCGTTCGAGCCGAGCACCACCGAGGCCAGCCCCCGGTACAGCGCGAGCGTGCCGATGGTGACGGCGAGCGACGGCAGCCCGACCCGGGTGACGAGCCAGCCGTTGAGCAGCCCGCCCGCCACGCCGACCAGCAGCACGAGGGGCACGATGGTCTCGAACGCCCAGCCCTGGTCCCACAGTTCACCGGTCAGCGCGCTGGACAGCCCCAGCATCGAGGCCACCGACAGATCGACCTGCCCGGCCACCACCAGCAGCGTCATCGGCAGCGCCATCAGCGCGACCTCGGCGATGTCGTTGAAGGCGAAGGCGAGGTTGTCGCGGCTCGCGAAGCCGTCCGTCGTACCGAGCCCGGTGACGAAGACGGCCACCAGCAGCACCCCGACCGCGGTGTCCCACCTCAGCTTCATCGGGCGCTCCTCTTCCTCAGCGCACGGGTCATGCGCACGTTCACGATCCGGTCCACGCTGATGGCGGCCAGCAGCAGCGCGCCCGCGATGGCGTCCGCCCAGAAGGAGTCGACCTTCAGCACGGCCAGCGCGCTGCCGATGGTGGTGAGCAGCAGCGCGCCCAGCGCGGCGCCCCACACGGTGCCGGTGCCGCCGACGATGGCGACGCCGCCGACCACGACCGCGCTGACCACGGTCAGCTCCCAGCCGTGGGCGTTGTCCGCGACGACGGTCCCGAAGCGGGCCAGCCACAGCGCGCCCGCGAAGCCCGAGACGGCGCCGGAGAAGAGGTACGCGCCGAGCACCCGCCGCCGGATGGGCACCCCGGCGAGCCGGGCGGCCTCGGGGCTGGAGCCGATGGCGTACAGCTCCCGGCCGCTGCGGTACGTCCGCAGGAAGTACGCGGTCCCGGCGAGCACCGTCGCGGAGATCAGCGGCAGATACGGGATGCCCAGCACGCTGCCGCTGCCCAGGTCCAGCACGGGCTGCGGCACGTCGGCGGCGTTGATCTGCTCGCCCTGCGCCCACCAGTAGTCCAGGCCCTGGATGATGTAGAGCATCCCGAGCGTGACCACCAGCGCGGGCACCCGGCCGAAGCTGACGAGCGATCCGCTGACCAGGCCGCAAGCCCCGCCGACGACGACGCCGAGCAGCAGCACCGTCAGCACCCCGTGGTCCGTCCCCGACACGAACTTTCCGCAGGCGAAGGCGGACAGGCCCACCACGGAGCCCACCGACAGGTCGATGTTGCGGGTGATGACCACGACGGACTGCCCGACCGCGAGCAGCACCAGGATCGCGGCGTTCAGAGCCAGGTCCTTGACGCCCTGGTCGTTCAGGAAGCGGGGCTCGGCGACCCAGGTGAACAGCACCAGCAGCACCAGCGCGCCCGCGATGCTGATCTCCCGCGCCCGGAAGACGGCGTCGACCAGTGAGCGTGCCGAGCGTTCGGTGTCCGGCGCCGGTGCGGGTTTGTCGACCGTGACCGTCATGCCGCCCTTCCCTTCGCCCCGAGTCCGGTGGCCGCGGCCATCACCGACTCCTCGGTGGCCTCGGCGCGCGGGATCTCGGCCACCATGCGGCCCTCGTGCATCACCAGCACCCGGTCGGCCATGCCGAGCACCTCGGGCAGATCGGAGGAGATCATCAGCACCGCGAGCCCGTCGGCGGCCAGCGACGACAGCAGCCGGTGCACCTCGGCCTTCGTCCCGACGTCGATGCCGCGCGTCGGCTCGTCCACGATGAGCACCGCCGGATCGGTGGCCAGCCACTTGGCCAGTACGACCTTCTGCTGGTTGCCGCCGGACAGCACCGCGACGTGGTCGCCGAGGCTGCCGTACTTCAGTCGCAGCCGCACCGCCCAGTCCGACGCCCGCCCGCGCTCCAGCGCGCGCTTGACCATCCCGGCGCGGCCCAGCCGGTCCAGGCCGGTCAGCCCGATGTTGCGTTCGATGGACATCTCCATGACCAGGCCGCGCTGGCGCCGGTCCTCGGGCACGAGCGCGAGTCCGGCGTCCATGGCGGCGGTCGGCGAGCCGGGCCGCAGCACCGTGCCGCCCACCCGCACCTCGCCCGCGTCCGCCCGGTCCACCCCGAAGACGGCCTGCGCGACCTCGCTGCGCCCGGCGCCGACCAGCCCCGCGAGCGCGACGATCTCCCCGCGCCGCACGTCGAACGACACGTCCCGGAAGACGCCCTCCCGGGTCAGCCTGCGCACCGACAGCGCCGTCTCGCCGACCCGCGTCCGCTGCTTGGGATACAGCTCCTCCAGGTCCCGGCCGACCATGCGGCGCACCAGGTCGTCCTGGGTCAGCCCGGCCAGCGGCTCGGACGCCACCCAGCGCCCGTCCCGGAGGGTGGTGACCCGCTGGCACAGCTCGAAGATCTCCTCCAGCCGGTGCGAGATGAACAGCACCGCCGCGCCCTCCGCGCGCAGCGCCTCGACGACCGAGAAGAGCCGGGCGGTCTCGCTGCCGGTCAGCGCCGCCGTCGGCTCGTCCATGATCAGTACGCGGGCGTCGAAGGAGAGCGCCTTGGCGATCTCGACGATCTGCTGGTCGGCGATGGACAGCCCGCGCGCGGGCCGGTCCGGGTCGAGGTCGACACCGAGGCGCGCCATCAGACCGGCGACCTGTGCCCGCACCGCCTTGTGGTCGATCCGGCGCAGCGGCCGCCGGGGCTGGCGGCCCATGAAGATGTTCTCGGCGATCGACAGATCGGGGAAGAGCGTCGGCTCCTGGTAGATCACGGCGATGCCCACGTCACGGGCGTCGGCGGGACCGTGGAAGACCACCGGCCGCCCGTCCAGCAGCACCTCGCCGGAGTCCGGCCGGTGCACCCCGGCCAGCGCCTTGATGAGCGTCGACTTGCCCGCGCCGTTCTCCCCGGCCAGGGCGTGCGCCTCACCCGCGAGAAGCTCCAGCGAGACGTCCCGGAGGGCCCGTACGGCGCCGAAGGATTTGTTCACCCCCTTGAGGGCGAGGACCGGAACAGTCTGGCTCACGGCGTCTCCTGAAGCACACGAATGAAATGTTTCAATCTGGATTCCGGGAAGCTAGCTCCGAGCCATGCACCCGTCAAGGGGGTGCGTGGCAGGTAAATCCCGTACCTGCGCGACCACTTGACGCACCCCGGCCATCGCCCCTACGGTCCAGGCGCCTGTAGATTGAATCGTTTTCATCCAGCCGTTCCTGGAGGAAGCCCGTGATCAGCAGACGCCACCTGCTCGCCACCACCGCTGCCACCGGTACGGCCCTCACGGGTCTGCCCGCCCTCACCCCGACCGCCGCCGCGGAGAGCCGCCCCACCGCGGGACTGCGGATCCGGAGCACCACCGTCGAGTACGCCACCCATCCGCTCGGCCTGGACACGCCCCGACCCCGGCTGAGCTGGATCCTCGAATCCGACGCCCGCGACCAGTCGCAGAGCGCCTACCGCATCCGGGTCGCCACCTCCCCGGACCGGCTCGGCGACCCCGACGTCTGGGACAGCGGCAAGCGGACGTCGAGCCGGTCGGTCCTGGTCGACTACGACGGTCCCGCCCTGCGCCCCCGCACCCGCTACCACTGGTCCGTGACCGTCTGGGACGACCGCGGCCGCCCCTCCCCGTGGTCCGCCCCCGACTGGTGGGAGACCGGGCTGCTCGGCTCCGGGCAGTGGCAGGCGCGCTGGATCACCGCGCCCACCGAGGTGACCGCGCCCCCGCGGCTGGACGGCGCCACCTGGATCTGGTTCCCCGAGGGCGATCCGGCCGCCGACGCCCCGGTGGCCACCCGCTGGTTCCGCTCAGCCGTCCGGGCGACCGGCACCGTCCGGCGCGCCCGCCTGGTGGTGGCCGCCGACGACGGCTTCACCGCGTACGTGGACGGCACCGAGGTCGCTACCCGTGAGGCGCTGGGCGTGGCCAAGGCGTGGGCCCACCCGGTCACCGTCGACGTCACCGAACACCTGCGGCAGGGAGCGGCCACGCTCGCGATCGCGGCCACCAACGCCGAGCAGGGCCCGGCCGGTCTGCTGGCCACCCTGGAGCTGACCACCGAGGACGGCGCCACCCACCACCACACGGACCGGACCTGGCGCACCACCGACCAGCGGCCACCCGCCACCTGGACCTCCCCCGGCCACGACGACAGCGGCTGGACGGACGCCAAGGAACTGGCCCCCTGGGGCAGCGGGCCGTGGGGCACGGTGCTGCCGCAAGCGTCGCCCGCCCAGCTGCGCCGCACCTTCACGCTCGCCCGCAAGCCCGTCGCCCGCGCCCGGCTGTACACCACGGCGCTCGGCCTGTACGAGGCCCACCTCAACGGCGTCCGCGTCGGCCACGACCAGCTGACCCCCGGCTGGACCGACTACCGAAGGCGCGTGCAGTACCAGACGTACGACGTCACCCGTGCGCTGCGGCGCGGCGCCAACGCCCTCGGCGTGACCCTCGCCCCCGGCTGGTACGCCGGAAACGTCGCCTGGCTCGGCCAGCACCAGTACGGCACCCGCCCGGCGCTGCTCGCCCAGCTGGAGGTCACGTACACCGACGGCAGCACCGAGCGCGTCACCACCGACCCCGAGTGGCGCGCCGCCACCGGCCCGTTGGTGACCGCCGACCTGCTGATGGGCGAGGCGTACGACGCCCGCGGGGAGACCCCGGGCTGGACCGCACCGGGCTTCGACGACACCGGATGGCGGCCCGCCACCACCGCCGAGAACATCACCACCGAGGTGGTGGCCCAGGTCGACGCGCCGACCCGGGTGGAGCGCGAACTGACCCCGGTCAAACGCACCGAACCCACCCCGGGCGTCCACGTCTTCGACCTGGGTCAGAACATGGTCGGCAGTGTCCGCCTCAGGGTCTCGGGACCGGCCGGCCGCACGGTCCGGATCCGCCACGCCGAGGTGCTGAACCCCGACGGCACCGCGTACACGGCCAATCTGCGCACCGCCCACCCCGTCGACACGTACACCCTGAAGGGCGGCGGCACCGAGACCTACGCACCGCGCTTCACCTTCCACGGCTTCCGCTACGTCGAGGTCACCGGCTACCCCGGCACACCGCCTCTCGACGCGGTGACCGGCCGGGTCATGCACACCGCCGCCCCGTTCACCATGTCCTTCCACACCGACGTGCCGATGCTCAACCGGCTCCACTCCAACATCACCTGGGGCCAGCGCGGCAACTTCCTGTCCGTCCCCACCGACACCCCGGCCCGCGACGAACGGCTCGGCTGGACCGGGGACATCAATGTCTTCTCCGGCACGGCCGCGTACACCATGGAGTCGGCCCGCTTCCTCACCAAGTGGCTTCAGGACCTGCGCGACGGACAGGGCGCGGACGGCGCCTTCCCCGATGTGGCACCGGTCGTCAGCGGCCTCGGCAGCGGCACCGCGGGCTGGGGCGACGCCGGGGTGACCGTCCCCTGGAACCTGTACCAGCGTTACGGCGACACCCGGGTGCTGCGCGAGAACTGGACCGCCATGCGCGGCTGGATCGCGTACCTGGAGAAGCACAGCTCGGACCTGCTGCGCCCCGCCGAGGGCTACGGCGACTGGCTCAACATCGACGCCGAGACCCCCAAGGACGTCATCGGCACCGCCTACTTCGCGCACGCCACCGACCTCGTCGCCCGCACGGCACACGTCCTCGGCGAGGACCCCGCCCACTACGAGGACCTGCTGGCCCGCGTCAAGGACGCGTTCACCGCCGCGTACGTCTCCGCCGACGGCCATGTCAAGGGCGACACCCAGACGGCCTACGTCCTGGCGCTCTCCATGGACCTGCTGCCCGCCGCCCTGCGCCGCCCTGCGGCCGACCGCCTCGTCGCCCTGATCGAGGCCCGCGACGGGCACCTGTCCACCGGCTTCCTCGGCACCCCGCGGCTGCTCCCGACGCTCACCGCGACCGGCCACACCGACCTCGCCCACCGCCTCCTGAAGCAGCGCACCTTCCCCTCCTGGGGGTACCAGATCGACCGGGGCGCGACCACGATGTGGGAGCGCTGGGACTCCATCAAGCCGGACGGCGGCTTCCAGGACGTCGGGATGAACTCCTTCAACCACTACGCCTACGGCTCGGTCGGCGAGTGGATGTACCAGCACATCACCGGCATCGCCCCCGCCGCCCCCGGCTTCCGCCGGATCCTCATCCGGCCCCGCCCCGGCGGCGAGGTGCGTTCCGCCGAGGGCCGCCACGACTCCCCCTACGGGCCGATCGCCACCCGCTGGTCGCAGCGGGACGGGGAGTTCACCCTCTCCGTCTCGGTACCGGTCAACACCACCGCCGAGATCTGGGTGCCCGCACGCCGCGCATCCGACGTGACCCAGCGGGGCGCCCGGTTCCTGCGGCTGTCCGACGGCTGCGCGGTGTACGCCGCGGGCTCGGGTGCGTACCGCTTCTTGACGCGCACCGACCTGCGCGATTAGCTTTCTTGAATCGTTTCATATCGAGGAGACCCATGTCTGACGTTCCGGCCGTGAAGGCGGCCCTCAAGAGCCAGGCGATCGAGACGCCGTCATGGGCGTACGGCAACTCCGGGACCCGTTTCAAGGTCTTCGCCCAGCCGGGCGTCCCCCGCACCCCGCAGGAGAAGCTGGACGACGCCGCACAGGTGCACGCCTTCACCGGTGTCGCCCCCACCGTCGCCCTGCACATCCCCTGGGACAAGGTCGACGACTACGCGGCACTCGCCAAGCACGCCCAGGAGCGCGGGCTGAGGCTGGGGGCGATCAACTCCAACGTCTTCCAGGACGACGACTACAAGCTGGGCTCGGTCACCCACCCCGACCCGGCGGTCCGCCGCAAGGCCGTGGGCCACCTCCTGGAATGCGTCGACATCATGGACGCCACCGGCTCCCGCGACCTCAAGCTGTGGTTCTCCGACGGCACCAACTACCCCGGCCAGGACGACATCGCCGCCCGCCAGGACCGCCTCGCCGAGGCCCTGAGCACCGTCTACGACCGCCTCGGGGACGACCAGCGCATGCTGCTGGAGTACAAGTTCTTCGAGCCCGCCTTCTACACCACCGACGTCCCGGACTGGGGCACCGCCTACGCCCACTGCCTGAAGCTCGGCCCCAAGGCCCAGGTGTGCGTGGACACCGGCCACCACGCCCCGGGCACCAACATCGAGTTCATCGTCGCCCTGCTGCTGCGCGAGAAGAAGCTCGGCGCCTTCGACTTCAACTCCCGCTTCTACGCCGACGACGACCTCATGGTCGGCGCCGCCGACCCCTTCCAGCTCTTCCGCATCATGTACGAGGTCCACCGCGGCGGCGGCCTCACCTCGGACATCGCCTTCATGCTCGACCAGTGCCACAACATCGAGCCCAAGATCCCGGCGATCATCCGCTCCGTGATGAACGTCCAGGAGGCCACCGCCAAGGCCCTCCTGGTCGACCGCGGCGCCCTCGCCGCCGCCCAGCGGTCGGGCGACGTCCTCGGCTCCAACGCGGTCCTGATGGACGCGTACAACACCGACGTGCGCCCCCTCCTCGCCGAGGTCCGCGAGGAGCTGGGCGTCGACCCCGACCCCATGGCCGCGTACCGGGCCTCCGGCTGGGCGGAACGGATCGTCGCGGAGCGCGTGGGCGGCCGGCAGGCCGGCTGGGGCGCCTGATCCCATCCCGCCACGAAACCCACTGACACAGGTCCGCACCCCACCCATGAGGACGACATGACCGCAGAACTCCACCCCGAGGCGGCCACGCTGCTGGAGCGGAGCCACCGCCTCGGTGCCGATCCGCGCAACACCAACTACGCGGGCGGCAACACCTCCGCCAAGGGCACCGACACCGACCCCGTCACCGGCCGGGACGTCGAGCTGATGTGGGTCAAGGGCTCGGGCGGCGACCTGGGCACCCTCGCCCCGGCCGGACTCGCCGCGCTGCGCCTGGACCGCCTCCGCGCGCTCACCGGCGTCTACCCGGGGGTGGAGCGCGAGGACGAGATGGTCGCCGCGTTCGACTACTGCCTCCACGGCAAGGGCGGCGCGGCGCCGTCCATCGACACCGCCATGCACGGCCTGGTCGACGCCGCCCATGTGGACCACCTCCACCCCGACTCCGGCATCGCCCTCGCCTGCGCCGCCGACGGCGAAGCGCTCACCAAGGAGTGCTTCGGCAACCAGGTGGTCTGGGTGCCCTGGCGCCGCCCCGGCTTCCAGCTGGGCCTGGACATCGCCGCCATCAAGGAGGCCAACCCGCAGGCCATCGGCTGCGTCCTCGGCGGCCACGGCGTCACCGCCTGGGGCGACACCTCCGAGGAGTGCGAGGCGAACTCGCTCCGCATCATCCGCACCGCCGAGGCGTTCCTCGCGACACGCGGCAAGGCGGACCCCTTCGGCGCGGTCGTCCACACCACCCTCCCCGAGGCCGAGCGCCGCGCCCGCGCCGCCGCGCTCGCCCCGGTGATCCGCGGCCTGGCCTCCACCGACCGCCCGCAGGTCGGCCACTACACGGACAGCGACACCGTCCTGGACTTCGTCTCCCGCGCCGAACACCCCCGCCTGGCGGCGCTGGGCACCTCGTGCCCGGACCACTTCCTCCGTACGAAGGTCCGCCCCCTGGTCCTGGACCTCCCCCCGGACGCGCCACTGGACGAGGCGATCGACCGCCTGCGCGTGCTCCATGCCGCGTACCGCACCGACTACGCGGCCTACTACGACCGCCACGCCACCCCCGACTCCCCGGCAATGCGCGGCGCCGACCCGGCGATCGTGCTGATCCCGGGTGTGGGGATGTTCAGCTACGGCAAGGACAAGCAGACGGCCCGGGTCGCGGGCGAGTTCTACGTCAACGCCATCAACGTGATGCGGGGCGCCGAAGCGGTCTCGTCGTACACGCCCATCGAGGAGTCGGTGAAATTTCGCATCGAGTACTGGGCGCTGGAAGAGGCCAAGCTCCAGCGCATGCCCAGGCCCAAGCCCCTCGCGACCCGCATCGCCCTGGTGACCGGCGCGGGCTCGGGCATCGGCAAGGCCATCGCCCACCGGCTGGTGGCCGAGGGCGCCTGCGTGGTGGTGGCGGACCTGAACGCGGACTCGGCGACCGCTGTCGCCACCGAGCTGGGCGGCCCCGACAAGGCGATCGCCATCACGGCGGACGTCACCAGGGAAGACGACATCAAGGCGGCCTTCACCGAGGCGGTCCTGGCCTTCGGCGGCGTGGACCTGCTGGTGAACAACGCCGGGATCAGCGTCTCCAAGCCGCTCCTGGAAACCACCGCCGAGGACTGGGACCTCCAGCACGACATCATGGCGCGCGGCTCCTTCCTCGCCTCCCGCGAGGCGGCCCGCGTGTTCATCGCCCAGAACATGGGCGGCGACATCGTCTACATCGCCTCCAAGAACGCGGTGTTCGCAGGCCCGAACAACATCGCCTACTCCGCCACCAAGGCCGACCAGGCCCATCAAGTACGCCTGCTCGCGGCTGAGTTGGGCGGCCACGGCATCCGCGTCAACGGGGTGAACCCCGATGGCGTCGTCCAGGGCAGCGGCATCTTCGCGGGCGGCTGGGGCGCGCGGCGCGCCGCGGTGTACGGCGTGCCCGAGGAGAAGCTGGGCGAGTTCTACGCCCAGCGCACCCTGCTCAAGCGCGAGGTGCTCCCGTCCCATGTGGCGAACGCGGTCTTCGCGCTCACCGGCGGCGACCTGTCGCACACCACGGGCCTGCACATCCCGGTCGACGCGGGGGTCGCGGGGGCGTTCCTGCGCTGACGCGACCTTCCCGACCGCACCCACGTCAACTGACCACGAGGTTTACGTGCCACCCACAGAACACCGCTTCGCCGCCGTGGACCTCGGTGCGTCCAGCGGACGCGTCATGGTCGGCCAGGTCACCCCGGACACGCTGACGCTCCACGAAGCGCACCGGTTCCCCAATGAACCGGTGCGCCTCTCCGGCACCCTGCACTGGAACATCCTGTCCCTCCACCAGGGCGTCCTGAACGGCCTCAAGGCGGCGGCCGCGGCCGCCGCCACCCCCCTGACCAGCATCGGCATCGACACCTGGGCGGTCGACTACGGCCTCCTCGACGCCACCGGCGCCCTGCTCGCCAACCCCGTCCACTACCGCGACACCCGCACCGCCCGCGCGGCGGACAAGGTCGCGGCGGCCCTCCCGCCCCGGGCCCTCTACGCGGCCACCGGCCTCCAGTACCTTCCCTTCAACACGATCTACCAGCTCATCGCCGCCCAGGGCACCCCCGCCCTGGCCGCCGCCCACCGCCTGCTCCTGATCCCGGACCTCATCTCGTACTGGCTGACGGGCGAGGCGGGCACGGAGCTGACGAACGCGTCGACCACCCAGCTCATCGACCCGCGCACCCGCACCTGGTCCGCCGACGTCGCGGAGGCCCTCGGCATCGACCTGTCGCTCTTCCCGCCGCTGCGCCGCCCCGGCGATCCGGCCGGGACCCTGCGCCCGGACGTCCTCACCGCGACCGGTCTCCCGCACCCCACCCCGGTGACGGCGGTCGGCTCGCACGACACCGCGTCCGCCGTCGTGGGTGTCCCCGCCGCCAGCCCCCGCTTCGCGTACATCGCCACCGGCACCTGGTCGCTGGCCGGTCTTGAGCTGGACGCACCGGTCCTCACCGAGGCGAGCCGGCGGGCGAACTTCACCAATGAGCTGGGTGTGGACGGCACGGTGCGCTATCTGCGCAACATCATGGGCCTGTGGATGCTCCAGGAGTCCCTGCGCACCTGGGAGAACACCGGCGCGGAGCACCATCTCCCCACCCTCCTCGCGGCGGCGGCCGAGGCCACCCCCCTCCGCTCCGTCGTGGACGCGGGCGACCCCGCGTTCATCGCCCCCGGCGACATGCCCGGCCGCATCGCCGCCGCCTGCCACCGCACCGGCCAGCCCGCCCCTCGTAACCCCGCCGAGACGACCCGCTGCGTCCTGGACTCCCTCGCCCTGGCCCACCGCCGCGCGATCGAGGACGCCGTCCGCCTGTCGGGCCGCACGGTCGACACGGTGCACATCGTGGGCGGGGGCGCGCACAACGCGCTGCTGTGCCGGCTCACCGCCGACGCCTGCGGCCTGCCGGTGGTGGCGGGCCCGGCCGAGGCGGCGGCGTTCGGAAACGTCCTGATACAGGCGCGCACGGCCGGAACGATCAGCGGCGGGCTGCCGGACTTGCGCGCACTGCTTCACAGCACCCAGCCGCTGAGGCAGTATGAGCCCACAGGTGATCACTCGGCGTGGGACAGAGCGGCTTCCCGCCTGGACAGCACACCGGTCACCGGGACCGAGGCGGCGGGACAGGGCCACGAGGAGGAACGGTGCGGGTAGCGCTCTTCATCACCTGCGTCAACGACACGCTGTATCCGCGCACCGGCCAGGCCGTGGTCACCCTGCTGGAGCGGCTGGGCGTGGAGGTGGACTTCCCACCCGAACAGAGCTGCTGCGGCCAGCCGCAGTTCAACACGGGCTACCGCCACGACACCGAACCCCTCCTGCGCCGCTACGCCACCGCCTTCCGCGGCTACGACTACATCGTCACGCCCTCCGGATCATGCGCCGCGATGGTGCGCGACAACTATCCGCGAATGGGGGCGCGGGCCGCCGCCGAGGGCCGGGGCCAGGAGCTGGCCGGCCTGGCCGCGACGGCCGCCCCGAAGACGTACGAGCTGACCGAGTTCCTGACCGGTGTCCTCAAGGTGACGGACGTCGGCGCGTACTATCCGCACACCGTGACGTACCACCCCACCTGCCACGGGCTGCGCATGCTCGGCCTGGGCGACGGGCCGCGGACGCTCCTCGCCGCGGTCAAGGGCCTGGACCTGGTGGAGCTGCCGGGCGCGGAGGAGTGCTGCGGTTTCGGTGGCACGTTCGCCGTCAAGAACGCGGCCGTGTCGGCGGCGATGGGCGCGGACAAGGCCCGCAACATCACCTCGACCGGCGCCGAGGCGGTCTGCACGGTCGACAATTCCTGCCAGATGCACATCGGCGGCACACTCGCCCGCCAGGGTTCGGCGGTCCGCCCCGTGCACATCGCCGAGATCCTGGCCAGCACCGAAGGGGACGTCTGGTGAGCGGAACCCACCAAGCCACCTACCTGGGCATGCCCGCCTTCCCGGCGGCGGCCGACGCCTCCACCCGCAACACCCAGCTGCGCGCCAACCTGCGCCACGCCACCCACACCATCCGCGCGAAGCGCGCCACGGCCGTGTCCGAACTGGACGACTGGCAGGGGCTGCGCGCCGCGGGCGCGGCCATCAAAGACCGCACGCTGCGCCACCTGGACCACTATCTGGAGCAGTTGGAGAGCGCGGTCACGGCGGCCGGGGGCCAGGTGCACTGGGCGGCCGACGCCGACGAGGCGAACCGGATCGTCACCGAGCTGGTGCGGGCCACGGGCGAGCGCGAGGTCGTCAAGGTCAAGTCGATGGTGACGCAGGAGATCGGGCTGAACGGCGCCCTCGCCAGCGCCGGGATCACCGCGTACGAGACCGACCTCGCCGAACTGATCGTGCAGCTCGGCGACGACCTCCCGTCCCACATCCTGGTCCCGGCGATCCACCGCAACCGCGGCGAGATCCGCGACATCTTCACGGAGCGGATGGCCGGATGGGGCCGCCCGGCCCCGGAGGGGCTGACCGACGCGCCCGCCGATCTGGCGGAAGCGGCCCGTCTCCACCTCCGCGAGAAGTTCCTGAACGCCAAGGTGGGCATCTCCGGCGCCAACTTCATGATCGCGGAGACCGGCACCCTGGTCGTCGTCGAATCCGAGGGCAACGGCCGGATGTGTCTGACCCTCCCCGAGACGCTGATCTCCGTCGTCGGCATCGAGAAAGTGGTCCCCACCTTCCAGGACCTGGAGGTGTTCCTCCAGCTCCTCCCCCGCTCCTCGACCGCGGAGCGGATGAACCCCTACACCTCCACCTGGACCGGCACCACGGACGGCGACGGCCCGCGCACCTTCCATCTCGTCCTGCTGGACAACGGCCGCACCGACACCCTCGCGGACACCGTGGGCCGCCAGGCGCTGCGCTGCATCCGCTGTTCGGCCTGTCTCAACGTGTGCCCGGTGTACGAGCGGGCGGGCGGCCATGCGTACGGCTCGGCGTACCCGGGCCCCATCGGCGCCATCCTCACCCCGCAACTGCGCGGCACCCAGAGCGAGTTGGATGCCTCCCTCCCGTACGCGTCGTCCCTGTGCGGCGCGTGCTACGAGGTGTGCCCGGTGGCCATCGACATCCCCGAGATCCTGGTCCATCTGCGCGAGCGGGTGGTCGAGGGCGGCCCGGCGTCGGTGCGCGGCACCCGCGCGGTCGTCAAGCCCGCCAAGGGCCACGCCGCGGAGCGGGCCGCCATGCGGGCCGCGCGCTGGGCCCTGGACCACCCCGGCGTGCTGCGCACCGGCCAGCGCCTGGCCGCCCGCACCCGCCGCTTCCACCCGCGCCGCCTGCCCGGGCCGGGGCGGGCGTGGAGCGACACCCGGGAGCTGCCGAAGGTGCCGGCGGAGTCGTTCCGCGACTGGTGGCAACGTACGCGGGGCACGTCTTCTGCTGGCCGAGATGCGAGGTGAACCCCATGAACCCATCCCCGTCCGGCTCCCGTGCCCTCGTCATGGCCCGTATCCGCCGCGCCCTGGCCGATGTTCCGCGCGCCGAGACACCGCCCGACGTGGCGGTCGACCGTACGTACCACCGCGTACACGGCGACCGCACCAGCGCCGAGACCGTCGACCTCCTCGCGGAGAACCTCGCCGACTACCGCGCGATCGTCCACCGCACCACGGCCTCCGACCTGCCCGCTTTGATCGCGGGCTTGCTCACCGCACGCGGCGCGACGAGCGTCGTCGCCCCGCCCGGCCTGCCCGCCGAGTGGCTGTCGGCCACGGACGTCGTACGGCTGACGGACTCCCCCGACCAGACCCCGCACGACCTGGACGACGTGTCCAGCGTGGTCACCGCCTGCGCGGTGGCCATCGCCGAGACCGGCACCATCGTCCTGGACGCCGACACCGACCAGGGCCGCCGCCGCATCTCCCTCGTCCCCGACCACCACATCTGCGTGATCCGCGTCCCGGCCCAGGTCGTGGACTCGGTCCCGCAGGCCCTCGAACGCCTCGACCCGGCCCGCCCGTTGACCTGGATCTCCGGCCCGTCGGCGACGAGCGACATCGAGTTGGACCGCGTGGAAGGCGTCCATGGCCCCCGCACTCTGGAGGCGGTCCTCGTAGCGGGCTGAAGCCCTCCAGGCATTCGAACACGCCGCATACCCTCCGTCGCTCGCGGTGACCGC
>NZ_BBUZ01000064.1 GCF_001417735.1 Streptomyces sp. NBRC 110028 | reverse complement strand
AGAAGGAACGTCGGGCAAACGCCATTCCGGGGCGGGCGGAACTCCCTATGCTGGCCGCATGATCGACCTGCCGCTCTCCGCGCTGGAAGTCGCCATGGTCGAGACCGGGACGCGGGCCGTGGACACGTTACGTGACACCACCGCCTTCGCCCGGCGTCTCGACGCCCTCGGCTACCGTCGGCTCTGGTACGCCGAACACCACCACTCCCCCGCCATCGGCGCGTTCCCGCCCGTCGTCCTGACCGCCCATGCCGCCGCGTCGACGTCGGCCATCCGCCTGGGCTCCGGGGGCGTGCTCGCGCCCAACCACGCCCCCCTCATGCTGGCCGAGCAGTTCGGCACGCTCACCGCGCTGCACCCCGACCGGATCGATCTGGGCATCGGCCGCGGCCCCGGCACCTTCGACGAGTCCACCGCCCTGGCGCTGCGGCGCGGCGCCGGGCCGACGACGGACGACACGTACCGCGACGACGTGGCGGCGACGCTGCGGTTCCTGGTCGACGAAGTGGCGCTCGGCCCGCTTCCGGAGCCGTGGCTGCTGGCCTCCAGCACCGCCGGTGCCGCGCTCGCCGCGGACCTCGGCCTGCCCCTGGCCTTCGCCCACCACATCCGCCCGGACAACACCCTCGCGGCACTCGGCCACTACCGTGCCCACTTCTCCCCCTCCGCATGGTGTGCGCGGCCCCGTGTGCTGGTGTGCGTGGAAACGATCTGCGCCGAGACACGGGAGGAGGCGCTGCGGCTGGCCGGCCCGATGAACGTCGTCAAGGCCGGACTGCTGAAGGGCCACAGCGAGGTGCCGTTCCCCTCGCCCGCCGAGGCCTCCGCGCACCCGTTCACGGCGGAGGAGCGGCAGGCACTGGCGACCTTCGGGGCCCATCAGGCGTACGGCACGCCCGAGACCGTCGTCCGCCGCCTGTCGGAGGTGGCGGACGCGACCGGCGCGGACGAACTGATGCTGGTCACACCGGTGTACGCGCTGGCGGCCCGTCTGCGGTCGTACGAACTCGTCATGCGGCACGCGCCGTCCGGGGCGAGTCGTCCCGCTACGCACCATTCGGTGCCCTAGCATGCCGCACAGGGTCGCGTTCGCCCTGTCCGCCCGCTACCGGAGGTGTCGTGCGAGAGCAGAAGATGTACTGCTACACCTGCCGATCCGACGAACAGCACCGGCGCCTCACCGCCGACGAGAAGACGTGGCTCAAGAACCGCACGGGCCGCAAGAGCGTCGAGGAATTCTTCATGTGCACGGCCCCGGGCTGCCGCAACCTGCGGACCGGCTTCAGCCAGCACCCGTTCGACCCGGTGATCCGCGTGCCCGTGTCCGATTGACCCACCCTCCTCGGGAGCCGTCGCCAGGTTGTGCGCATGGATGCGCATGAGGGTATGGCCGTCGGCACACGGGCCTGGGTGGAGCAGCGGCCGGACAGGCGGGCGCGCGGGCGGCGTTGTCAGTGCCGCCTGCGATGCTGCCGTCATGACTCCGTTAACGCTGCTCGACCTCGACAAGGCGCTGCGGGCCAGCTGGGCCGCCGACACGTGTTCGCCCGACGATCTGGCCGACTGGCAGCCGGGCAACCCGGCCCGGGGGCACTGCGACATCACCTCCCTGATCGTCACCGATGTCTTCGGCGGTGATCTCGTGGTCGGGGAGGTGTACCGGGCGGACGGGTCCCGGCGCGGGTCCCACTGGTGGAACCGGCTGCCCAGCGGCGTGGAACTGGACCTGACCCGGGAGCAGTTCAAGGACGGGCAGACCATCACGGCCGCCCGGGTCCTCCCGCGTCCGCCGGGCCCCCTGCGGCGCCGCTGGGCGGAGTACCTTCTGCTGCGGGAGCGCGTCATCGAGCGCTTGGGCCCGCTCCCGGAGCCGGTCTGACCTCCCGGGGGCGCTCAGCGCCTCAAGAGCGCGTGAGCAGCCGCGCCGGTCACCGCCTCGGCGGCGGCGATGCCGGAGACCCGGGTGGCGCCGTAGGTGACCAGGTCGGCGGCGTCGTCCGCGCCGTCTCGGGGGAAGCCCATCTCCACGACGACGGCGTCCGGGCGGCCGCGCAGCAGGCGCGCCACGGCGTCGGACACCCAGCGGTGCCGGGCCGCGTCGCGCACCACGACGATGAGGGCCCGGCCGGCGGCCGGGGCCAGTGCCCGGCGCTCCAGCATCCGGCCCGCGTGGTCGAGGTCGGTCTCCGTGAGGCGGACCGATGTGGTCGCGGGCCGCATCCGGCGCAGCGGGGCGGCGAGCCCCCAGGGGGTGTGGCCGTCCACCGCGAGGCTCATCTCCGGGGAGAACTCCACCACATGGACCTCACCGGACACCGGCAGCACCTCGGGGGCGCCCGGGCGGCGGCGCACCCGGATCGCCCGGCGCGCCGCGGTCAGCCCGATGTCGGAGCGTGTGGGGTCGGGCGCGACGGATCGCGCCCGCTCACCGGACCAGGCGGCGAACCGCCGTACCCGCGTGGCCGCTTCGGCCAGCCGCTCCTCCGCCAGGGCACCGTCCCGTACGGCCTGTACGACGGCGTCGGCCAGCCCCTCGGCGACGGCCTGCCCGGCGTTCTCACCGCCCACGCACACCGCGTCCGCCCCGGCGGCCAGCGCCTTGACAGTGGCTCCGCCGAGGCCGTAGCGGTCGGCGACCGCGGCCATCTCGATGGCATCCGTGACCACCAGGCCGGTGTAGCCGAGTTCCCGGCGCAGCAGATCCTCCAGGACGCGGCGGCTGAGCGTGGCGGGCAGCTCGGGGTCGTACGCCGTCACCAGCAGATGTGCCGTCATCACCGCGCGCACGCCCGCCTCCATGGCGGCGATGAACGGGGGCAGCGCGGTCCAGGCGATCTCCTCCACCCCGGCGGTCACCGTGGGCAGGCCGTGGTGGGAGTCGACGGCCGTGTCGCCGTGGCCGGGGAAGTGCTTCGCACACGCGGCCACCCCCGCGGACTGCAAACCGCTGATCCAGGCGGCGGTGTGCCGGGAGACGACGTCGGTCCGCGCGCCGAAGGAGCGCACGCCGATGACGGGGTTGAGCGCGTTGGAGTTGACGTCGGCGCTGGGCGCGTAGTTCAACGAGATTCCGGCCGCGTGCAGTTCACGGCCGACGTCATGGGCCACGCGCTCCGTCAGGTCGGCGTCGTCCACGGTGCCCAGCGCCAGGTTTCCCGGGCGGGTGGCGCCGGACAGCGCCTCGATGCGGGTGACGTCCCCCGCCTCCTCGTCGATGGCGATGACCAGGTCCGGGTTCTCGGCGCGCAGTCGCGCGGTGAGCGCGGCGAGCTGCTCTCCGTCCACGATGTTCCGTCCGAACAGCACCACCGAGTGGAGGCCGTCGGAAATCGCGCGGAGCACCCAGTCCGGAGCGGTGGTCCCCACGAAGCCCGGCTGCAGCACGGCATACGAGAGCCGCCGCAGTTCCGGATCGCTGCTCGCTCCCATGGCGGGGCCTCCGAGGCGTGAGTGATGCGCGCCGCCGCGGGCTCGACGGCTTGATACAGATCACCAGGATGTTGGCCTGGACCAATGGGGGTGTCAAGGTGTCATGACATCGGCGGGGACGGCCGACCCTCCCGTTGCCCCGGTTAAGCCAGTCGTGACGTCATACGCCCCAGATCTCGTGATACGCCGCTCGGTACCCCGGGGGGTTCCAGCTCGTGGCGCCCCGGGTGTTGGCGGCCGTGGCGATGTGGACCGGGGCGCTGTAACCGCTGGGGCCCCGGCCGGAGAACGCCCGGTTGAACTCGTCGATCATCTGCCAGCCCTGCTGGGACAGCGGCTCGGGGACGGTGGCGGCCTGGTACTGCCGGTGGTTGACGCGCTGGAAGGCGGAGGGGTCGCCGTCGCCCGCGCCGATGTTGAAGGGAGGCCCGGAGCCGGGTTTGCCGCCCGCGCGGAGGGCGGGGGCCGCGTCGGCGAAGTACAGGTCGTTGATGGCGACGGAGTAGTTCCACTCGTACCGGAAGCGGGAGAGGAGGGAGGAGACCTCCTGGGGGGTGCGGTTGCCCGCGTCCGGGATCGGGATGTTCTCGTAGGCGAGCAGCCTGACGTCCCGGCAGTCGGCGAGCGCCTTCCTGATCAGCTCGGACTTGTTCCTGGCGAACGGGATCGAGGCGTCGGTGAAGACGACGACCCCGGCCCTGCCCCTGGACCGCGCGATCACCCAGTCCGCGCTGATCCTGGCGGTCTCCTCGACCCTGGTGGTGACGTTGGTGAACAGCCTCGGCTTCCGGCTGGGGCCGGGGGACGCGACCGCGTGCCAGCCGATGAGCGGGATGTGCGCCGCCCGCGCCTGCGCGACCTGCCGCGCGGTGGAGTTGGGGTCGAAGCCGCCGATGACGATGCCCGAGGGCATGAGGGTGACGGCCTCGCTCAGCGCCGCCTGGATGCCCGTGGGGGTGCCCCCGCCGTCGATCACCCGGACCTTCCAGCCGATGGCCTTCGCCGCGTCCCGTACCCCCTGCGCGGCGCCCGCGACTCCGGGATTGGTCATGGTCTGCGCGACGTAGACGATGGTCTTGCCCGGCACCGCCCGGGGGCCGCGGGTCGGGCCGGTCCAGGGCACGTCGGTCCGCTCGGCCCGCTTGACCGCGGCCTCGGCCCGGGCGAGGACGGCGGGGCAGCCGCGCGGCCCCGCGGTGGTGGCTCCGCCCGGCGGCGCGGGCTCCCGGAGCGCAGCAGCACCGCGTCCCCCTCGCCGATCGTCACCCCCAAGGCTCGTTCGGCGGCGTCGATGTCCTCGGCGTGCACCGCCTGCCCCGGTTCCAGCCAGGCGGCGCCCAGGACGGCGGGGAGGTCGAGCAGAACGCCCGTCGTGACGAGCGGCCCGAGCGGGCCGACCGCGCCGTAGTGGGCGCCCGCCGCGTCGATCACCTCGTGCGCCGCCCGGCCCCCGTAGAGCTGCCCCCGGTAGGCGGTGTGGCACAGCGCGTCGAGATGGGTGATGCCCTTGCCGTGGTAGTCGGCGGCGAGGAAGTCCTTGTGGACGGCGGGCTCCGGGGCCTCCACATCGCCGAGGTCCGTCATGTGGTGCAGGGCGGGCTTGGGGTTGTCCGGTGCGGGCCGCGTGTCCCAGGGCCGCGCCAGCGGGACGACCGCCCCGGACCGTACGCGGGCGATGGCCCGCCGCACATGCTCCGGGGTCACCCGGTTCCAGGCGCCGCGACCGGCCGGGGTCCAGCGCCCCCAGGTCCGGACCGTCTCGAAGAGCGCGTCGAATTGCTCGCGGGAGACGGCGGGTCCGTTGCTGCTGGTCATCCGTGCTCACCCCGAGGGGGTTCGGAACGGTTTCCCCCAAATTTCTACAAGTGACGGACATGCGCTGCCGCGGCCCGCCGCTCCTGGCGTCCGCGGAGGCGGACCCGTCCGCCCCGGGCGGGGACGATCGTCACCGCTACCAGCCGGGCCGGTTCCGGGGGCCCGGCCGGTTCGGGGACGGCGGCGGCCAGGATTTCCCGCAGAGCGGTCTCGATCTCCAGCTGGGCCAGCGACACCCCGATGCAGCGCCGCACGCCGCCGCCGAAGGGGGTCAGCGCGTAGGGGCCCGGGTCCGGACCCAGGTGACGCCCGGGCCGGAAGGCATCCGGTTCCGGCCACAGCTCGGGGTCGAGGTGGGTGAGCGGGAACAGCGCCGCGACGAACGCGTGCCGCGGCACCGGATGGCCGCCCAGCTCCGTGTCGTGTGCCGCGGTGCGCATGGCGTTGTAGACGGCGGGGCGCAGCCGCCCCGACTCCTTGACGGTCGCCTTGAGCAGCCGGTCCGAGCCCGCGTCGAGGTCGGCGATCAGGTCGTCGCGGGCGGCGGGGTGGTGGGCGAGCAGATGCAGGGTCCAGGCGATCGTGGTCGCCGTGGTCTCGTACCCGGCCAGGACGAGGCCGGTCAGCTCGTCCAGCAGCTGTGCGTCGTCCAGCCCGGCCCCGTGTTCGTCGCGCGCGTCGAGCAGCATGGACAGCACGTCGTCGCGGTGGGCGCGGTCGGGTGCGGCCCGGCGGGCGGCGATCTCCTCGCGGGTCAGGTCCCATACGGCCGTGCGGAGCCGGTGGAAGCGGCCGCCCGGTGAGAGCGGCCCGAGGTCGCGCCGCAGCGGCCCCGGCAGGAACAGGACGGCCAGGTTGCCCGTGGCGACGTACGCGTTCAGCGCGCGGCGGAAGGTGGCGACGCGGGCCGGGTCCGTCAGGCCGAGGACGACGCGCAGGATGACGTCGAGCGTCAGCCGCTGCGCCCACGGCCGCACGGGCACGCCGTCACCGCCCAGCAGTTCGGGCAGCCCGCCGTGCACCAGTTCCCGCACCCGCTGCGCCCAGCGGGTGATCCGCTCCCCGTGGAAGGGGGGCAGCAGAAGCTTGCGGTGGGTCAGGTGCAGGGGTGGCGGCGTGCAGATCAGCGACCGGGTGCCGATCGCGGGCGCCAGCAGGGCGGCGGCGTCGCCGCCGGTGAACCGCTCGTGGTCGGTCAGCACCGCCCGGTTGGCGGCGGCGCCGGCCGCGCAGACGAGGGCTCCGCGATAGGGGTACGTCCGGAGCGAGAAGACCGGTCCGAACCGGCGGCGCAGGGAGCGTGCGTAAGCCAAGGGGTCCCGGAGCATCCGCGCCGTCTGCACGGGCCGGGGCGCTCGGGAGGCGGGCGGGAAGCGCCGGGGGTCCCACGGCGGTTCGCGGGTGAACGCGTCGCTCATGGCTGCCAGGGTCCCGCCGGGTCGTCGTAGGCGGCGGCGTAACCGTCGGTGGCGATGGGCGCCTGGAGGAGGTCGTCCGGGATGGCGAACGCCTCCACGAGGGCGAGCGCGTGGGGGGCCAGTTCGGCACCGGCGCGGTCGACGGCGGGGGCGAGGTCGCGGACGGCTTCGGCGGTGAGGTGCCCGTCGGCGAGCAGCGGGCCCGCGTGGGGGGCGAGGCGCTGCAGGACGAACAGCCGGAAGACCTGCTCCAGCAGGCGCCGCGTGTCCTCGTCGGCGACCCGGTCGGCGGCGGCCAGGAACGCCTGGGCGGCGCACCGGGTGGCATACGCGTCGACGAGGTCCAGGGCCGGGTTCACCGCCTGGTTCCAGCGGTCCAGCGGGCTGTCGCTGGGCAGGCTGATCCGGCCGCGGGCGTAGCGGAGGCAGGACAGCTCGTGCCGCACGAGCAGGTCGAGCAGGGCGGCGCGGCCGGTGAGCGGGCCGGCCGGGGCGGCGGGGGCCGCGGGCGGGCTGTAACCCCGCCCGGTCAGCATGTCGGCGGCGGCCTTCGTCCAGATGACGAGGTTGTCCCCCTCGGCCGTGATGGTGGACTCGATCGGCGTGATCAGGTCGACGATGCGGTTGGCCGACAACAGCCCCTGGGCGCCGCAGCGTTCGCGGCATTCGAGCACGATGTCCCGGGCCTGCCAGGTGATCCAGCCCTTCGCCGCCGCGACCAGGACCTCCGCCTCGGCCGACGCGGGGTCCTCCCGCCCGGTGCCCGCGCGGCGGGTGACCTCGCGCAGCAGGAAGGTCGCCGCGTAGGCGCGGGCCGCCGCACCGAGGAGTCGGGTCTGGTGGCAGCGGTAGGCGAAGACGGGAACGCCGGTCCGGCTCGCCGGGGCGAAGGTGTGCCGCCGGTGGGCGTACCGCACGGCGACGGTGAGGCCCGCCCGGGCCCCGCCCAGCGCCGCCGCGGCCAGGCAGAGCTTGCCCGTGGTGACGCGCTGGATGGACCGCAGGAACCGGCGGCGCCGACTGCCGATCGCGCTGCGGAAGGCGCCTTCGGCGGTCAGGTCCGCGTGGTCACCGGCCAGCAGGGCCGAACGGTCCAGGACGACCTGGTCGAACGAGGTGATGGCGTGGTCGACCGCCGAACCGGGGGTCTGCGACAGGGGGCGTATCCGGATGCCGGGCAGCGGCCCCCGCTCGTCGCGCAGCGGCACGAGGAACAGGAACACGCCGCAGTCCTGGCCGCGGACGATCAGCCTGGCCGCGACCAGTCCGCTCTTGCTGCCCCCGGCGGGGCCGGTGTTGGGCATGAACTTCTGCGCCCCGGCCGACGGGGTGTGCAGGACGAAGGTGTCGGTGCCCGGCTGATGGACCGCCGTGGTCTCCAGCTCGGCGGCGTTGTTCCCGTAGCCCAGCTCGGTGATCAGGACGGTGCCGCACCGCCGCAGCCGGGTGAACGGTGTGAGGTCGACGGTGCGGTGGGGGTCGAGGCGGAGGAGGCTGCCGAGGAACAGGTTGTAATGGATGGTCGCCAGCGTGGTCAGCGAGCCGTCGACCATTCCCAGCCACTCGTGCAGCGACACCAGCCGGTCCGTCGACGTGACCAAGTCCTCGACGGATGCGATTCTTTCATTGACGGCCCGCAAACGCTCATAAGCGAGCTCCGAACGCTCCGCAGGTGACAATCCATCGCGGTAACGAAAAATATCCCGACGGAAATGATCCGTCCAGGGCCGGTGCAGCTCGTCGAACCGTCCGTCGAAAAGCGCCTCGGTCAGCAGCGGCACCCGTGCCGGGCCCGCCAGGACGGCAGTGCCCATCTCCGCGCCCTCCCCCCGCCCCACCCCCGCCGACTCAGTTCACAGCGCGCCGAAGAGCAGATGGCTCGCGGTGTTGGCCGGGTCCTCGTCGCAGTAGTACTGCGCGGCGGCCGTCATCAGCTGGTCCTTCGACAACTGCCCCTCCTGCTCGGTCAGCCGGTCGAAGGCCGCCGCGGCCTCCGCCTCGGGGACACCGACGGCGGAGATGACCGTGACGAAGTCCTCCCGTCCGACCAGGCCGTCGTCGTCCCGGTCGGCGAGGTGGAAACCGGCCCGGTAGAGCGGGCCGACCAGCACGTCGAACTGGTCGCTCACCCGGTGCAGGGCCTGCCGGAACTCGCCCTTGTCGATCCGGCCGTCGCCGTCGGCGTCGGCGGTCTCGCGCAGCGCGCGCCAGTACGTGATCAACGCGTCGGCGTATTCCTTGCCCTTGGGCGCCGTGCGCTCCTCGCCGAAGGCGGCCAGAACGCGGCTGCCCATCAGTTCGAAATCGTCTTCGGCGATCACGCCGTCGCCATTGGCGTCCAACAAGGCGAACAGCTTTTCGTACTTCTGGTCCAGTAGCGCGCCCATATGAGTCCCCACCCTCCCGTGCCGACAGTTCGCCGCGCTCCGAATATTTTCCGAAGCGCAGAAAAGATTACCGAGGGCGGCCGGGATAATTCACCCGTCATCACATCTCTTTGGAGTGAAAAGCGCACCGCGCGGATGACGTCAGGCGTCGCGCCGGCACACCGCCCGCCAGCCGGCCAGGAGCGCGGCCGCCGCCCACAGCGCCAGCACCGCGAGGCCCGCCCAGGGGCCCGGGCCTCCCTCAGGGACCTGGTGCAGCACTTGTTGTCCGGCGCGGTCCGGCAGATAGCCGGCGGCCGACCCGGCGAGGTCGCCGACCACGAAGCCCACGATCAGGACGAACGGGATGAGCAGGCTCAGTACGGCGGTCGCGCTGCGCAGCAGGAAGGTGAGGCCCGCGGCGAACAGGGCCATCAGGGCGAGGTAGATCCCCGCGCCGACGCAGGCCCGCAGCGCTCCCGGTTCGCCGAGGCCGATGGCGTACTCCCCCAGGAACGCCTGGCCCGCGAAGAAGGTGGCGAAGGCGGTCGCGAGCCCCACGGCGAGGGCGGCGGCGGCCACGGCCGCCGTCTTGGCCGCGTAGAACAGGCTCCGGTGCGGTACGGCCGCCAGGGAGATCCGCAGGGCGCCGCCCGCGTACTCGCAGGAGACGGCGGTGGCCCCGAAGGCGATGGCGGCGATCTGCGCGAAGTTGATCGCGTAGAAGGCGCCGAAGACGGCGTCTTCGCCACCGTCGGCCTCCGCCCGGCCGACGGTGGCGAAGACCAGGACGGTGATGGCCAGGGTGGCGGCGAAGACCGCGACGAGGGAGCCGAAGCTCGCCCGGATGGATCTGATCTTCAGCCACTCGGAGTGCAGCACCGCTGTGACGGACATGATCGGGTCTCCTCTTCTCGGGTGGTGGGGCGGCTTCTCAGCGGGTGGTGGCGGCGGTGAACTCCGCCTGGTCCGCGGTGAGCGCGAAGTAGGCCTGCTCCAGCGAGGCGCGTTCGTCGGCGAGTTCGGACACGGTGACGCCCTCGCGGGCGGCCATGGCCCCGATCTGCTCGGCCTTGGCGCCTTCCACCACCCATCCGCCGTCCTCGCCTTCCAGGACCGTGAATCCGCCGGCCAGCAGCGCGGCCCTCAGCCGGGCGGGATCGCTGGTGCGCACCCGTACGCGCGCCCGGCTGTGCCGCTCGATGAAGTCGGGCATGGAGACGTCCGCGAGGAGACGGCCCCGGGCGAGGACGACGAGGTGGTCGGCGTAGGTCGCGGTCTCGTTCATCAAGTGGCTGGAGACCAGGATCGTGCGGCCCTCCTCGGCGAGTCGGCGCAGCAACGCGCGGATCCAGATGATCCCTTCCGGATCGAGGCCGTTGGCGGGCTCGTCCAGCAGGAGCACGGGCGGGTCCCCGAGCAGTGCGGTGGCGATGCCGAGGCGCTGGCGCATGCCCAGCGAGAAGGTCTTCACGCGGCGGCCCGCCACGGTGGCGAGACCGGTCTCCTCGAGGACCTCGTCCACGCGGCGGCCCGGAATGCGGTTGCTGACGGCGAGGCAGCGCAGATGGTCGCGGGCGGTCCGGGAACCGTGGGCCGCCTGCGCGTCGAGCAGGGCGCCGACCGTGCGCAGGGGTTCGCGCAGGGTCGCGTACGGGCGGCCCGCCACGGTGGCGGTGCCGGAGGTGGGGTGGTCGAGGCCGAGGATGAGGCGCATGGTGCTGGACTTGCCCGCGCCGTTGGGACCGAGGAAACCGGTGACCCGGCCCGGTTCGACGCTCAGGGTGAGCCGGTCGACGGCGCGGGTGCTGCCGTACTCCTTCGTCAGGTCGTGTACGTCGATGCTGGTCATGGCTTCAGCCTGGCCGTACGGACCGGTGGCGGGCCTCCCCCGCCGGAGGAGACCGTCTCCCCCGCGCGGGGGAACCACCGCCCCGCCCTCTCTGCCACGATGACGGCATGCCAGGCCCTCTGCTGCCGCTGACCCGGGCGGTCACCTACACCCGCTGGCTTCATGTGCTGGTGGGGGCGATCGTGCCGTTCGTCTGCGCCGCCGTCCATCCGGGGCTGACCCGTCCCGCCCTGACCGACTGGCTGCTGATCGCGGCCCTGCCGGTCCCCCTGGTCCTGGCGGCGGCCCTGGTGCCCGAGGTGCGCCGGGCGGAGGGACTGCAGGCGCGGCTGATGCTGTTCCCGGGGCCGCACGCGCGGGTGCGCGGTGACGAGGATCCGGGGGTCTCGGCCGCGCCGTCCGCCTCGTGGAGCGACCGGGCCAGGACCGGTGCCTGGCTGGTGCTGCGCCTGGAAGTGGGGCTCGGTGTCGCACTGGTGACGGGAC
Source organism: Streptomyces sp. NBRC 110028 (assembly GCF_001417735.1). Lineage (GTDB taxonomy): Bacteria > Actinomycetota > Actinomycetes > Streptomycetales > Streptomycetaceae > Streptomyces. Next base: position 13,606 of record NZ_BBUZ01000064.1, on the reverse strand, counting down.
AGTTGATGGCCCTGTGCCTGTCGCTCGCCGGGGCGGCCGCCGGGCAACCCGGCGTGGGCGACGGGCCGTTGCGGGTGTCCGGCGGGGGCTGGGGGTATGCCCTGCTGGTCCCGGTGCCCCTGCTGGTGCTGGTGGCCCTGGCCGCCGGGGCGGGCGCCCTCATGGCGGAGGCCGCCCGTCGGCTGCTCGGCCCGTCGGCCAGGGAGCGGCTGGCCGAGTTGGAGGAACGTACCGAGCGGCTGCTGGAACGCAACCGCATCGCCCGGGAGTTGCACGACTCCCTCGGCCACGCCCTCACCCTGGCCGTGGTGCAGGCGGGTGCCGCCCGGGCGGCGGGCGACCCGGCCTTCACCGACCGGGCACTGGAGACCATCGAGGAGGCGGGGCGGGCCGCGCTGGAGGACCTGGAGCGGGTCCTGATGGTGCTGCGCGAGACGGCACCGCCGGCCGGCGCCCGCCCGGCCCTGGGCGACGCGGACCGGCTGCTGGAGTCCGCCCGGTCCTCGGGGGCGCGGATCGACGCCGAGGTGACCGGTCCGCTGGAGCGGGTGCCGGGGCCGGTGTCCCGCGAGGGCTACCGGATCCTCCAGGAGGCCCTGACCAATGTGCTGCGGCACGCGGGCCCCGTCCCCGTGCGCGTCCGCGTCGCCGTGGACGAGGCACGGCTGCGGCTGGAGGTGCGCAACCCCCTGTCCGCGGCGGCGGTGGCCGTCACGGGCGGCGGCAGCGGACTGCGCGGGATCCGGGAGCGCGCCGCGCTGCTCGGCGGCGAGGCCCGGACGGAGCGGGACGGCGGCCAGTGGCTGGTCCACGTCGACCTGCCGTTGGGGTGATCTAGTGCCGCGTCAGCCAAGGTTTGCCCGGTAGCGAGGCGTCCTGGTGCGGTCAGATGCAAGGCGCCGGATCGGCCTCGTAGTGGGCCTACTCGGTCGATTCGGCAACGCCGCAGATGGCCGTGCCAGGGCGGCGAGCGGGGTGAACCTTGGCTGACGCGGCACTAGGCTGGGCCGATGCTCACCGTTCTCCTGGTCGACGACGAGCCTCTGGTGAGGGCGGGCCTGCGCGCCGTACTGGAGGCGCAGCCGGACATCGAGGTGGTGGGCGAGGCGGCCGACGGCGCCGCCGTGATCCCCCTGGTGCGGCGGCTGCGGCCGGACGTCGTCGCCATGGACGTACGGATGCCGCTGATGGACGGCATCGAGGCCACCCGGGCCGTCCTGCGCACGGTGCCGGACCCGCCGAAGATCATCGTGGTGACGACCTTCGAGAACGACGAGTACGTGTACGGGGCGCTGCGCGCGGGAGCCGACGGGTTCCTGCTGAAGCGGGCACGGCCGGCGGAGATCGTGCACGCCGTGCGGCTGGTGGCCGAGGGCGACTCGCTGCTGTTCCCGGCGGCGGTGCGCCAGTTGGCCGCCTCGTACGGTGAGACCCACGGCAGCACCGAGGGCCGGGCGGCGCTGGAGCGCGCCGCGCTGACCGAGCGGGAGGGTGAGGTGCTGCGGCTGGTGGCCCGCGGGCTGTCGAACGCGGAGGTCGCGGCGCGCCTGGTGGTGGGCACCGAGACCGTCAAGTCGCATATGAGTTCCGTCCTGGCGAAGCTCGGTGCGCGGGACCGCACCCAGGCGGTCATCGCCGCGTACGAGTCCGGCTTCGTCTCGCCGGGCCACTGACCGGTCGGCAGCGCCGGCCACGACCCGGGCGGCGGTGCCCACGTCAGGTGAAGAACCCTATGTAGGACGAGGCGAGGCTTGAGACCAGCCAGAACACCCCGAAGGCGATACCGATGATGATCAATATCGCCAGCACTCTGTCCACCTTGCCGACGGACGTGAACGAAGATCGGGGCTCGGGGTCATGTGGGCTCACTGACCCAACATACGACAATAAGTCGGCGCGTGTGACGACTCGTTGATGATCCTGTGACAGGACGCCGGGGTTGAGACTGGTGGGCTCGCATGTCGAGGTATCGCCTATTCCATGAGCAACGGGCCGAACCCGTCACCGCGAGTGAGCGCGAGGGCCTGCAGCTGTCTCGCCTCAGCCAGGTTGAGGGTGGTCAACTACTTGGATGAACTGGGTACTTACGACACTCATCGCAGTGGCAGGAACTCTCAGGAGGACGAGTTGGCGGATCGCGGAGGTCCTGCCGCGCTGCGGCGGGACGCCGATCTCCCGCAGGTGGACTTGAAGGCTGACCGGGTTCATCGGCTGGCCGAGCTGGCGGCCAGGGAAGAGCCAACGTGAGCTTCTGCTGCTGGCATAGGGCAGGTGCCGACAGGAGTGGATGTATGCCCGCATGAGGTCGGCGACGGGCTCCGGAAGCGGAGACGGCGGGTCCCCCAGCCGGACGGTGACGGTGGTCCCGTCGTCGATGACGTCATCGACGGTGAGGCGGACGATGCGGGTGACGGGTTGGGCGTAGAGGAGAACGAGTGCGGCGGCGACCCGGGCCCGCAGGGGCAGGGAGTCGTCGTTGAGGGCCCGCCGGAGAATGGCGAGCCGACGGTGCTGGTGCAGTGGCCCTTGGTCCTGGTTGATGACCTGGGGTGGCAAGGTGAGGCGGGGCATCCGGTTCCTTGAGGGCTCGCGCCTAGTTCTCCCACGAGTTCGGCGCGGGCGCCCCGCTTGCCGGGTGCTCACGCAGCCAGCGGTTCACCACCGCCGCCGGGCGCGGCGCGGCGGGTCCGTCCTCGAAGCGCAGATCGTTGTCGACGAGCATGGGCATCCCCTCGGGGATCAACCGCCGATGCTCGATGTCCCAGGACTCCCAGCCCCGGGACGAGAAGAAGCTCAGGATCATGAGCGCCGACAGTAGAAACACCACACGGCTCAGCGGAAAACCCAAACTCCCAGGCCACCAGCCCTGTTGGGGTCAATCGCCACACGGAAACCAAGCAGAGACAATGTGCCGCAGGTCATGCAGGGTCCAGTTCGCTCCCAAGGTCTCGTTGGCCCGGGTGAACACCATGCGTGCCGCGTCGTAGCTCAACGGCCTGATCGGGCGCCGGAGGGGTCCACCACAGCGGTTCCTCCGGCCCGTCGAGGGCCTGCGGACGGATCTGCTGCTGGTAGAGGCGCAGCCAGACGAACGCGTCGCTGGAGGCGGGGGTCCATTGCAGGGCGCGGGAGCCCTTGCGGATGACGCCGATCGTCTGGTCACCAGGGCTGCCCCCGTCCCGGCTGACGCCGAGGAGTTCCGAGGCGCGCGGGCCGGCCGAGATGTAGAAGGCGACCAGCGCGCGGTCGCGGTGCGAGGGCAGGTCGGGCGGCCGTCGCGGTACAGCATCCGGATCACGTCGTAGGCGCGGACGGCGCCGGTGTGGACGGAGCCGATGATCCGCAGGATGTCCTCCCAGGGCCGCTCGATGCGGGCGAGGTCGACCCGGCCGCGGGCCGCGTACCGGAAGGCCCGGTAGTCGGTCGTGCGGTCGACGCGCCACATCTTCTGGTCGGGCAGGTCGGCGAGCTGCGGAGCGTAGGCGAACCCGGCCAGGGTGAACAGCCCGAAGACTATGTCGCTGTAGCTCGCGGTGTCGGTGACGATCATCTCCGGGCGCTTGCCGCCGTCGCGGTCGTAGAGGACGTCCAGCACGTACAGCGAGTCGCGCGGGGTGCCGGCCACCACATCCCGCCCGGCCCCGCCGCCTGGTCGTTGATCATGCTCAGCCAGGTCGCCCCGCCCCGGCGGCCGAAGTACGTGGGGTTCGGCGTCCGTCGGATCGTCCAGGAACACCCCGAGGAACCGCACCGTGGTCATCTGTACCGCGAACCCGAGCCGGTTGTGAGCCCGCCGCTTCGGCTCGATCAACGCCCGGTCCGCGTCGTCCGGGAAGAAGAAACCGCCGCTCCAACTCCGTACGGGACGGCGCCCCGTCGTACGCCGCATGCTTCGCGGCTTGCCCATCCGTCAGAAACTCGACCGGCACCCCGGACCTCCGGAGGCTTGGCGCCGGTTTTCGTTCCGAGGTTCCTCAACCCCGAAGCCCGGGGCTCATCGGCGCAGCGCGTGGGCGCCGGTGGCCTCGCCACCCCGCGGTCAGGCCACGGAAACCGTACCGCCGCTGGACTGTTCTCCTCCGCATGGTGGATGATCCAGCACGATCAGCGGGACCAAGCGGGATCCAGGGGGATCCAGGGGGAGGACCAGCGGCCGTGGCGAGAGAACACGTGGTGGGAGAACGAGGGTTGAGCGAACGAGCGGACGGGACGCGTTCGCCCCGCACCCTCGCCTCCGTCTCGGCGGTGCTCACCGGGACGATGGCGCTGTACATCGCGCTCGTCGCGTTCGGCAACATCACCGATTTCGGCACCAACCAGCAGTTCGTGCGGCACGTCCTGGCGATGGACACGACGTTCAAGGACGACGACCTGATGTGGCGGGCGATCACCTCGACCACGCTCCAGGACGCCGCCTACATCGCCATCATCGCCTGGGAAACCCTCGCCGCCCTCATCCTCCTCGCCGCGACGGCCATGTGGTGCGCGAGCCTGCGCGAAGACGGAGGCGGGGGCGGCATACGCCGCGCCCGGCGGGCTGGCACCGTGGGGCTGTTGATGCTGATGCTGCTGTTCGGCGCCGGGTTCATCGCCATCGGCGGCGAGTGGTTCTCCATGTGGCAGTCGAAGTCGTGGAACGGGCTGGACGCCGCCACGCGCGTCTTCCTGCTCTCCGGGATCGTCCTGCTGCTCACGCACCTGCCCTCGGCCTCAGCCGAGCGCGCCGAGCCCGGCGCCGAGGGCTGATCGGACCGTCGAGGCGATGGGTCCGTCGCCGTCCAGGAAGCCCAGGAGTTCGTCGCGGGTCGGCCCGGTGGCGGGCCCGTGCCGGGTGACCGCGAAGGCGGCCGCCGCGTTGGCGCCCCGTACGGCCTCCAGTGGGTCCAGCCCGCCGCCGAGGAGGGCCAGCAGGGCTCCGGCGTGGGCGTCGCCCGCGCCGTTGCTGTCGACAGCGGTCACCTGACGGCCGGGCACGTGCACGGCCTCGCCGCCGGGCGGTACGAGCCAGCATCCGGCCGCGTCGGCCCGCAGGATCACCCCGGTGTCCGGGCCCAGCCGGGCGGCGAGCGCGGCCGCGGTGCGCCGGGCGTCGTCCAGTCCGGTCAGCAGCCGTCCCTCACGCTGGTTGCAGCTGAGCCAGTCGCAGCGGGCCAGGGCCACGCGCAGCACGTCTTCGGGGATGTCGGCGACGAGCGGCCCCGGGTCGAGGAAGACCCGGGCATCCGGGGGCAGCCGCGCGATGAGCCGGGCCAGGACCGGGCCGCCCGCCGGGTGGGCGAGCGCGTATCCGGAGATCTGCACCAGATCGCCGGGGCGCAGCGCGGCGAGCACCGCCGCCGCGTCCGTCTCGGTCAGCCGGGCCTCCGCTCCGAGGCTGGTGGCGAAGGTCCGCTCGCCGTCGTCGTCGACGAGGGCGACGCAGAAACCGGTGTCGGTGTCCGGCAGCGGGGGCAGCAGCACCTCGATGCCTTCCCTCGCGAGGTCCGCGCGGACGCGGTCCCCGAACGGCCCCGCGCCATGGGCCCCGGCATAGACGGCGGGCAGGCCGAGGCGGCGCGCGGCCGCGAGGACGTTGAAGCCGCCGCCGGTGACGAAGGTGGTATCCGTGGAGACGACGTCGCCACCGCGTTCGGGCAGGTCGGGGACGCGCATGACCAGGTCGACGATGGCGTTGCCGAGGAGCAGCATGCGGCTCACGCGGACTCCTGTGCGGTCGGCTCGGGCAGCGTGTGCGCGGGGACGGACGGCTCGAAGGCCTCGTCGGAGCCGTCGGAGCCGTCGGAGCCGTCGGACAGCGTCTCGGCGCCGCCCAGCCGCCGCAGCACCGCGTAGACGCCGGCGGCGAGGGCGAGGGTCACGACCCACCCCAGGCCGTTGGTGCCGACCCAGGTGCCGGAGAGCGGTCCGGCGAACCAGACGTCCTTCGGGCCGGTGGCGGCCTCGGTGAAGAGCAGCCCCACCACGATGGCCACCAGCCACGCGCCCAGCGCGGTCCAGCGGACGCCGCCCCGGAACCAGTAGCGGCTGGTGGGACTCACGTCCATCAGCGCCGCGCGGTCGTAGGACCGCCGGAGCATCAGGTCGACCGCGAAGACTCCCACCCAGGCGGTGATCGGCACGGCCAGGAGGGTGAGGAAGGTGATGAACGGTCCGTAGAAGTCCTTGGCGATCAGGATGAAGTAGATGCCGCCCGCGAAGGTGACGACCACGTCCAGTCCTACGGCCACGGTGCGCCGGACCCGTATCCCCAGGGTGATCATGGTGAGCCCGGCGGAGTACACGGACAGGTGGTTGGAGAGCAGCAGCCCGCCGAAGGCCGCGATCAGATACGGGATCGACATCCAGGAGGGCAGCATCGCGTTGATGGCCGAGACCGGGTCGGCGGCCGAGGCCAGGTCCGGCTGCCCCGCCGCGAGCAGCGAGCCGAGCGAGATGAGCACGACCAGCGGGATGCCCGCGCCGAACGCGGAGGCGGCCACCAGCTTGCGGCCGGGGATCCGCCGGGGCAGGTAGCGGGCGTAGTCGGCGCCCGCGTTGGCCCAGCCGATACCGGTGCCGGCGGCGACCATCCCGGTGCCCACGATCATCGCGCTCACCGGTCCGGCGGGGGCCTGGAAGACCTTGTGCCAGGCGACGGTGGCGGCGAGGAAGGCGATGACGACGAGGTTGAGCACCCCGAAGGCGTAGGTGGCCCACTTGTTGATCCACATGATGGTGGCGTGCCCGAGACCGCTGATCAGCAGGGTGCAGCCGATGAAGACGAGCAGGCAGACCACGGTGAGGACGGCGTTCTGGCGGATGCCGAACGCGACATCGAGCAGGGCCAGCAGGGCGAAGGCCGCCGTGGTGGTGTTGATCGTCTCCCAGCCCAGGCGGCTCAGCCAGGTGATGAGGGTGGGGCCCGCGTTGCCGCGGACTCCGAAGACCGCGCGGGAGAGGGTGAGGGCGGGCGCGCCACCGCGCTTGCCCGCGATGCTCAGCGCTCCCACCAGGGCGAACGAGCCGAACGAGCCGATGACGGCGACGAGGGCCGCCTGCCAGATGTTCAGGCCGCGGAAGCTGACGAGGGCGGCGCCGAGCGGCAGCCCCAGGATGCTGATGTTCGCCGCGAACCACGTCCAGAACATCTGCCCGGGGTGGCCGTGGCGCTCGGTGTCGGGCACCGGCTCGATGCCGCGTGTCTCCACCGCGCCGACGCGGTCGTCCTGCGATGCGGCCATGGTCGTACCTGTCTTTCTGTGCGGGACTGCGGGCCGTCCGCGCCGCCTTCGGGGACCGGCGTGTGGCGCGGGCGGCAGGTGGTCACCCGGCTGCGGCTGCCCGCAGCTCGAGGAGGGAGGTGGCCAGCGGCTCCAGGTCGAGGCCGTTGACGGAACGGAGGGTGGTGAGCGCCTCGGTGGGGAGGGCCGAGGCGCCGCTGAGGGATCCGGCGATCGCACCGGCGATGGCGCCGATGGTGTCGCAGTCGCCGCCGAGGTTCGCCGCCAGGAGGCAGGCGCGCCACGGTTCGCCGTCGGCCAGGGCGAGGACGGCGAAGGCCGCGGGCACCGACTCCTGGCTGGCGACGCTGGTGCCCACGAGGTCGTTGACGCGGTCCAGGGCCCGCTCCTCGGGCAGGCCTCGGACGAGTTCCACGGCCCACTCGATACGGGCCGCGATGGACGCGCCGTACACCCAGTGGCCGCGCTCGGCACCGGCCGCCGCGGCCGTGATCGCCGCGGCGAACGCGTCCTCCAGACCGCCGCCGCCGACGCCACGGCTCACCGCCGCGGCCACGGCCGCGGCGGAGGCGATACCGAGGGTGGTGTCATGGGTGACCCGGCAGGCCGCCGCCACCTGGTCGACGAAGGATTCGAGGGGCTTGTCGGGAAAGGCGACGCCGACCGGGGTGATCCGCATGGCGGCGCCGTTGGTGGAGCCCGACCGGCCTGCCTCCTCGGGCGGTACACCGCGCGAGACGGCCTCCAGGGCAGCCTTGGTGGAGGGGCCGAGCAGGTCGAACGAGCCCTTGGCCTTCATGGCCCGCTCCCACTCCAGCAGTTCCTGGGCGAGCCGCAGCGGGTCGATGTGTCCGTCGCCCTCCACCAGTAGTCGCCCCACCAGCACGGCCTGATCGGTGTCGTCGGTGACCGCCCCGGCGGGCATCCCGGCGCTCACCGGATTCTCCGCCGGGCCCGGCTCGAAGCCGGTCACGGTGCCGAACCGGGCGACGATCGACCGCCGGGGCATGATCTGGGTCGGCATGCCGAGGGCGTCGCCCATCGCCAGGCCGTACAGGGCTCCGAGTGCGCGGTCGTGCAGGTGGTTCATCAAGGCTTCCTGTCGGAGTGATCGGGGCGATCGAGGTGAGGGGGTGGCGGGCGGACGGCGGTTCAGTGGGGCGGTTCGCCGAAGCCCAGGTGCAGCTGGAAACGGGCGGGGTCCAGCAGGCTGGTGACGTGCTCGACGACGCGGCCGTCGGCCCCGCGGCTGACCCTGCGGGTACGCAGGAAGAGGTCGCCCTCGGCGCGCAGCAGCAGGGTCGCGTCGTCGGCGTCGAGCCCGGCCACGGACGCCCACTCGTCGCCGTGGGTGGCGCGGACCCCCGCCGCGGCGAGGGTCTTGGTCAGCGACGCGTCCACCAGGCCGCGCAGCGGCACCTGGGCGAGCGCCGGGAGCAGCGGGACCCTGCTGCGCTCCAGTGAGACGGGGGTGCCCTCGGGCAGGATGCGCAGCCGGTCCAGGGCCAGGAACTCAGTCCCCTCGATGCCCAGTTCCCCGGCCAGCGGGGCGTCGCGCACCGCCTCCAGGCGCAGTACCTCGGTGGTGATCCGGGCGCCCTGGTCGGCCAGGGCCCTGGTCCAGCCGAGCCGGTTGTCCAGCAGGCCGCCGTCGAAGGTGACGAACGAGCCGACTCCGGCGTGCGTGGAGATCAGCCCTCGCTTGTTCAGCTCGTCCAGGGCCTGCCGGACGGTGTTCCGGCTCACCGCGAAGCGCCGGGTCAGCGCGTGTTCGCCGGGCAGCCTGCTGCCCGGCTCCAGAGCACCGCTGTGGATCTCACGCGCCAGGACACCGGCGATGCGCTGATGCTTGAGGACCTGTTCAGTCATGTCCAGAAGCTAGCTGTACCTGTTCAGTCCTGTCCAGTCCTCCAGCCGTCGGGAACGAGTCGGTGACGGTCGCGGCTCAGCGCAGTCGGTCGTATGTCCCGGCCGCGGTGAACGCGTCGTTGATCGGCGTGACGAGCTCGGCGAGGCGACGGGCGCCCGCGTCGCCGATCGGCGCCCACAGCGGGGCGCACAGTTCGTCGGTCTCGACCTCGATCCGCTCGCGCGCCGCGGTGCCCTCGTCGGTCACGGTGCCGTCGGCGTCGAGCCAGCCGCGCGCGGCGAGACGCGCCGTCGCCGCGGCCCACTCCTCGTCGTTCCACTGGCGGATCGAACGCGCGAGTTCCACCGGGGTGCGGCCCGTCGCGGCCTGCAGGACGTTGCAGTCGCACGCCCCGAGGCCGTGGGCGGCGAGCACGGCGAGATGCGCGTCGCCGCGCCACTCGCGCACCACCGTGATCTGCTGCCAGAGCGCGACGAGCGGATCGGACGGGAGCGCGACCGCCGCGTTGGCGGCGGCCAAGGTCTTGCCCGCGTAATCGGCGCCGGCGACGACCGGGTCGATCAGCGACCGTGCCTCCGCGATCCGATCGGCTGTGAGGTTCACGCCGACACGCTGTAACGCGCGGTCGGCACTGGCGAAGCGGGCGGCCTGCCACTGCTCGGGCGACGCGGCGTCCCACACGCCCGTCATGGACCGCACCACCCGCGGGCTGAAGCTGTAGAAGGTCGCGAACGCGACCTGCCACGGGACCGCCCCCATGGCGGCCGACCGGAAGGCGAAGTACGCCGGTCCGCGCTCGGTCACACCGAGCTTGGCGGCCTCCTCCGCGGCCTCGGGGACGAAGTAGATGAACATGTGGGCCGCGCTCATGGCGCCGCTGACCGCGCGAACGTCGCTCATGCGACTTCTCTCCTAGGTAAGTTGACAGACCGTCATCACAACCTGACGGCTGATCATCGACCATAGCAGCAATAATCGATTATCTGGGCCGGCCGTCTATGCTGGGGATATGCCACAGAAGATGCTCTCCGAGCAGGTCTACGCCTGCCTGCGGGATGCGATCATGCGGGGGGACTACGCTCCCGGCGAGGCCCTCAAGCCGCAGGATCTGGCCAGGGAACAGGGTGTGAGCCTGGCCGTCGTGCGCGAGGCGCTGGTGCGGGTGGTCGGCGACGGCCTCGCCGACCGGTTGCACAACCGCGGCTTCGCCGTTCCCGCCCTCACCGACCGGTGCCGGCAGGAGATCATCGAGGCCCGGCGCACGATCGAGCCGGCCGTCCTGCGCATGTCCGTCGAGCGCGGCGACATCGACTGGGAGGCCCGCGTACGGGCCACCCACCACCGCCTGGCCCGCACCCCGGCGTACGCGCCGGAAGAGGGCACGTACTCCTGCGGCGCGTGGGCCGAGGCCCATCGGGTCTTCCACCGGACTCTGCTGGAGGGCTGCGGCAACGCCGCGCTGCTGGAGACCTTCGACCGGATGTGGACAGCGAGCGAACTGGCCCGCCGCTGGTCGGCGCACCGCGCCCCCGGCCGGGGCGGCGTCGATGAGCACCGCCGGCTGGAGGAGGCGGCGCTGGCCCGCGACGCCGAGGGCGCGGCCGCGCTGCTGGTCCAGCACCTCACCCTGACCGACCCTTCCTAGTCGCGTCAGTCAAGGTTTTGCCCGGTAGCGAGGCGTCCTGGTGCGGTCGGATGCAAGGCGCCGGACCGGCCTCGTGGTGGGGCCTACTCGGTCGATGCGGCAACGCCGCCGGGGGCACCTCCCAGCGGTAGCTGGGGGCGGCCGTGCCAGGGCGGCGAGCGGGGTGAACCTTGGCTGACGCGGCACTAGCGACCGGTCCGGCGCTCCATCCAGCGCTCCAGGCCCGTGGCGTCCAGCGGCAGGTCCGCCGAGAGCACCTCGGCGCCGTCGGGGGTCACCAGGAGGTCGTCCTCGATGCGGATCCCGACCCCGCGCAGCTCGGGCGGGACGTTCAGGTCGTGGGCGTGGAAGTACAGGCCGGGTTCCACGGTGAGCACCATGCCGGGGGCCATCTCGGCGCCCTGGTACGCCTCGTACGAGGACTGGGCGCAGTCGTGCACGTCGAGCCCCAAGTGGTGGCCGATGCCGCAGACCAGCCAGCGGCGGTGGTGCTGGCCGCGGTCGGACAGGGCCTCGTCGGCGGAGACCGGGAGCAGCCCCCAGTCGTCGAGGCCGTGCGCGATGACCTCCATCGCGGCCTGGTGGAAGTCGGTGAAGCGCTTCCCGGGGCGCACCTGGGCGAGCGCCGCGCGGTGGGCCTTCTCGACCAGGTCGTGGACCTGGGTCTGTGCGGCGGAGAAGCGGCCGGAGGCAGGGAAGGTGCGGGTGACGTCGGCGGTGTAGAGGTCGCGGGTCTCGACGCCCATGTCGAGGAGGACCACGTCCTCCGGGCGCACCGGGCCGTCACAGCGCACCCAGTGGAGGGTGGGGGCGTGCGCGCCGCTGCCGACGATCGTGGCGTAGCCGGGGCCGTTGCCGTAGGTGCGGGCGTGGCGTTCGAAGGTGCCCTGCAGCCAGCGCTCGCCGGGGCCTTCGAGGGCGGTGGGGAACTCCTCGACCACGGCGGCGAATCCGGAGACGGTCCGGTCGACGGCCTCGCGGAGCCGGGCGATCTCCCAGTCGTCCTTGATCATGCGCAGTTCGGCGAGGGTGCGCTCCAGTTCGGCCGAGGGCTTGTGGTCGTCGGTGGTGAGGGGCCCGGTGATCAGCGGGTCGGTGAGCCGGGTCAGCGCGGACTCCAGCTCACCGGCCAGGCGCACCTCCAGCTGGAGCGCGTCCGCCCAGTCGCCGGGGCCGGGGGCGGCGCCGACCCACAGCTCGCCGTAAGCGGCGTCGGAGAAGAACCCCGGCTCGCCCGGACGGGCCGGGGGCGGCAGGTACAGGGTCGCGTCGTGGCCCGTGCCCGAGGGCCGCAGGACGAGGACGGCGTCCTCGGCCGAGCAGCCGGTGAGCCAGGCGAAGTTGCTGTCCGGGCGGAAGTCGTAGCGGGTGTCGTTGCTGCGTACGGGTGCGCTGCCGCCGGCCACGACGAGGGCGCGGCCGGGGAACAGCGCGCCGAGCCGGGCGCGGTGCGCGGCGGCCGCCTCCGGTGCGCCGGGGGTGGTGGGCGGCGTGCGGTCGGGGGTGGCCCAGCCCTGGCTCATGTACGCGGCGAAGCCGGGGATGTCGCCCAGCCGGGGCAGGCGGGGGTCCGGTTCGGTGGGGACGGGCCCGGATCGGCCGGGGGTCGTGGGCGTCCGGTCAGCCATGGGTGGTGCCTCCTTGGTCGCTCCTACGATCGTTGCCCGGCCGGTCCGCCGCTGGAACGTCGCCCGGCCCGACGGCCGCCCGGGCTCGGCGGGCGCGGTCCCAGGCGGGGTTGATGCGCGGGATCGCGGCCAGCGGGGTGCGGGTGTACGGGGCCCGGGGGCCGGTGAAGACCCGTTCGCACGGGCCCGTCTCCACGATGCGTCCCTCGCTCATGACCGCGACCCGGTGCGCGATGCGGCGCACCACCGCGAGGTCGTGGGCGATGAAGAGGTACGCGAAACCGCTCTCGCGCTGAACTGCGCGGGGTAGCGCTGGGAGTGGTCGGGGTCGAGCCCGACCCGCTCCATCAGCTCCTTGGCGCGGGCGCGCCGGCCGCCCTTGGGGGCGATGCCCCGCGCGGCGCGGGACCGGGCCGAGGGGGCGCGGGCCGCGCTCGTCGGCGCCGGTCTCGCGCTCGTCGGCGAACCGCGGTACGGGGAGTGGTCCCGAGGGCTGGGGCCGGGCCGCGTGGTGATCCGGGGGTCCACGGCGCCGGTGTGCTGAGCCGGGCAGCCGGTCTACCGGGAGGAAGCCTCGCGCCGCGCCCGTGGAGTGATGGCGTACAGGTCCAGGATCTCGGGCCGCGGCGCGACGCCGGGCCCGCCGGCTGAGACCCACGCGGCGATGTCCTCGGTCGCGTCCGGGTCGTTGACCAGCCCCAGCCAGACCGGCCGCGCACCGGCGGCACGGCCCTCGGCGGAGGGCTGTACGACGATGACGTTGGCGTGGTCGCAGGCGTCGAGGCACTCGGAGATCCGCACCGGCGCCACCTCGCGCAGCCGCTCGGCCTGCGCCGCGTGATCGACGCGGGACAGCTTGGCGCTGCCGCAGCAGCAGTCCCGGCACACGACGACGCTGCAGGGTACCGGGCCGGTCTTCATCGGCGTGAACCACCTTTCCTTTGACACAGGGTGTGGGCCAAACTCCACCGCCTGGTCGTGGGAGAGACCGGCGACGATGTCCGGATCAGTCACCACCCGGTCGGCGCACATATGAATGCACCATAGATGGCACCACGCCGCCGGGCAGCCGGTTCATGGACGATATGTGCGAAAGACCGAGGGAAGTCGTTCGGGGCGGCGGCACTGGCCAGGAGCGCCGCCGCCCAGCGCGGCGGTCAGGCAGAGCTGCGGCGTCCGGGCTTACTGGGCGCGGCAGGTCCTGAGGTAGCTGAGGAAGGATGCCTGCAGCCCGGTCACGTGC
>NZ_BBUZ01000063.1 GCF_001417735.1 Streptomyces sp. NBRC 110028 | reverse complement strand
CGAACTCCACCTGGCCGGTCAAGCACCACCCCACCCTGGGCCAGGAGCACCGAGCCGCATCACGGCCCCTGGACCCGCCGAGCGCAAGGCCGAGAAGGACGACTCGTCCGCGTCGTCCGCCGGCCACAAGCCGGTCCGGGCACTGGTCTGATCCGCCCCACCACCAGGAAAACCCCCGCGAGGCGGAACCGCTCGCCCCGCGGACACGTACGAGATCTGGAGAACCGATCGTGGCCCCTACTGCGAACTCCCTGCGCCGGGCGCTGAAAAGAGCCAGGGACGGAGTGGCCCTCGACGTCGCCGAGGCGGCCGTGCTGCTCCAAGCGCGCGACGAGAACCTGGTCGACCTCGCCGCCTCCGCCGCCCGGGTGCGCGACGCGGGTCTCGAAGCGGCCGGCCGCCCCGGCGTGATCACGTACTCCAAGAGCGTCTTCATCCCTCTCACCCGCCTCTGCCGCGACACCTGCCACTACTGCACCTTCGTCACCATCCCCGGCAAGCTGCGCCGGGCCGACCACGGCATGTTCCTCTCCCCGGACGAGGTCCTGGACATCGCCCGCAAGGGCGCCACGCTGGGCTGCAAGGAAGCCCTCATCACCCTCGGCGACAAGCCGGAGGACCGCTGGCCCGAGGCCCGTGAATGGCTCGACGCGCACGGCTACGACGACACCCTCGCCTACGTACGGGCGATCTCCGTCCGCGTCCTGGAGGAGACCGGCCTGCTGCCGCACCTCAACCCCGGCGTGCTGACCTGGACCGACTTCCAGCGCCTGAAGCCGGTCGCGCCATCAATGGGCATGATGCTGGAGACGACGGCGACCCGGCTGTGGTCGGAGCCCGGCGGCCCGCACCACGGCTCCCCGGACAAGGAACCGGCGGTACGGCTGCGGGTCCTGGAGGACGCCGGCCGCTCCTCGGTGCCGTTCACCTCGGGCATCCTCATCGGCATCGGCGAGACGTACGAGGAGCGCGCCGAGTCGCTGTTCGCACTGCGCCGGGTCGCCCGCGCCTACCACGGCGTCCAGGAACTGATCATCCAGAACTTCCGCGCCAAGCCGGACACCGCGATGCGCGCCATGCCCGACGCGGAACTGGACGAGCTGGTCGCCACGGTGGCCGTCGCCCGGCACATCATGGGCCCCGCCGCCTGCCTCCAGGCGCCGCCCAACCTGGTGGACGACGAGTACGAGCGGCTGATCGGTGCCGGCATCGACGACTGGGGCGGCGTCTCCCCGCTCACCATCGACCACGTCAACCCCGAACGCCCCTGGCCGAAGGTCGAGGAACTAGCCCGGCGTTCCCTCGCGGCCGGCTTCGAGTTGCGGGAACGTCTCTGCGTCTACCCGGAGTTCGTCCGGCGCGGCGAGCCCTGGCTGGACCCGCGCCTGCTCCCGCACGTCACCGCCCTCGCCGACCCGGAGACCGGACTCGTCCGCGAGGCCGCGGTGGTGGAGGGGCGGCCCTGGCAGGAGCCCGATGAGGCGTTCACCGCCTCCGGCCGCACCGACCTGCACCGCACCATCGACACTGAGGGCCGCACCGGCGACCGCCGCGACGACTTCGACGAGGTGTACGGCGACTGGGGCGCCCTGCGCGAGGCCGCCGCCCCCGGGATGGTCCCCCAGCGCATCGACACCGACGTCCGCCAGGCGCTGGCCACCGCCGCCGAAGACCCGACCCGGCTCACCGACGCCGAGGCGCTGGCCCTGCTGCACGCCGACGGGCCCGCGCTGGACGCGCTGTGCCGGGTCGCCGACGACGTACGCAGCTCAGCGGTCGGCGACGACGTCACGTACATCGTCACCCGCAACATCAACTTCACCAACGTCTGCTACACCGGCTGCCGCTTCTGCGCCTTCGCCCAGCGCCGCACCGACGCCGATGCCTACACCCTCTCCCTGGACCAGGTCGCCGACCGCGCCCAGCAGGCTTGGGAGGTCGGCGCGGTCGAGGTGTGCATGCAGGGCGGCATCCACCCGGACCTACCGGGCACCGCGTACTTCGACATCGCCCGAGCGGTGAAGAGCCGGGTGCCCGGGATGCACGTGCACGCCTTCTCACCGATGGAGGTCGTCAACGGCGCCACCCGCACCGGCCTGTCGATCCGGGAGTGGCTGACCGCCGCTAAGGAGGCCGGCCTGGACTCCGTCCCCGGCACGGCCGCCGAGATCCTCGACGACGAGGTCCGCTGGGTCCTCACCAAGGGCAAACTGCCCGCCGCCACCTGGATCGAGGTCATCACCACCGCCCACGAAGTGGGCATCCGCTCCTCGTCCACGATGATGTACGGCCACGTCGACCAGCCCCGCCATTGGCTCGGCCACCTGCGCACCCTGGCCCGCATCCAGGAACGGACCGGCGGCTTCACCGAGTTCGTCACCCTCCCCTTCGTCCACACCAACGCGCCCGTCTACCTGGCCGGCATCTCCCGCCCCGGCCCCACCGTCCGCGACAACCGCGCGGTGACCGCCATGGCCCGGCTGCTGCTCCACCCTCACATCCCCAACATCCAGACGAGCTGGGTCAAACTGGGCGCAGAGGGCGCGGCCGATATGCTCCGGTCCGGCGCCAACGACCTGGGCGGCACCCTGATGGAGGAGACCATCTCCCGGATGGCGGGGTCCTCCTACGGCTCCTACAAGTCGGTCCGGGACCTGGTCTCGGTGGCGGAGGCGGCGGGGCGCCCGGCCAGGCCGCGGACCACGCTGTACGGGGAGGTCCCGGAGGAGCGCAGGCGGGCCGCCGAGGCATCCGACGGGCACCTCCCGGAGCTACTCCCGGTCCTGGACGCGTGATGATGTCCGGCTCACCAGGCAGCCGCTGGACCGTGCTGTTGCCGGTCAAGCCGTTCGCCCTGGGCAAGAGCCGTCTCGGGTCGTGGGCGGGTGCCGCCAGGCGGGACATCGCCCGGGCTGTCTTCCTGGACACGATGGACGCCATTCTCCACACCCCGGAGGTGTGCAGACTGATCGTCGTGACCGCTGATCCGGAGGCCCACGCCCTCGCCGCCGGGGCCGGTGCCGAAGGGATCCACGAAGCCTCGGTCGGCGGTCTCAACGCCGCCGCTCGCCTGGGTGCCGCAGCCGCAGCCGGCCATGGTGCCGGTGTCCGTACCGACCCGGTGGCCGTAGTCGCGGCAGACCTCCCGGCGTTGAAGCCGCACGAACTGGCGAGTGTTCTGGCCGAGGCCAGCCGTCATCCTCGTGCCGTCCTCGCCGACCATAGGGGCCATGGGTCCACGATCTTGACCGCGCAGGACCCGTCATTCCTTCTGCCCGGCTTCGAAGGCGCCTCACGCGCACGGCATGCGGCAAACGGCGCCTACGAGATCGCGCACTCCGGGGTCCCTGGCGCCCGACTGGACATCGACGTACCCGGAGACCTCGCCCTGGCCGCTGCCTTGGGACTGGGGACGCACACCGCAGCGGTGCGGGCGAATCTCCCCCAGTGAGTCGCGCCGCGGCGAGCGGAGTGCGTTTCCCGTGTCGGAAGCCGGAAGAGGCTGAACGGCGGACAACGCAGCCTGGACGGCATGGAACCGGGCCCACCGCTGGGCGAGTTCACGGTCGAGTTCAGCGGCCTCGGCGAAGACGTCCAAGACGCGGTGGACAGCCTTGCACCGGTCATCCGCTTCAAGGAGCGTCAGCGCGCGGGACTTCAGCAGTATGCCGCCATCGTAGGCTTGAGCACGGCCCAGAAGCTTTCGGCTGCGGCGTTGTCAAAGCAGGAGCCGGTCCGGCCCGTTCTCTGGCGAAGCCCCCACCTGCCTGTCTCAGCGCGGAATTGGGGTGCTTCGATGCTTCCAGCGCCAGTGGCGTTCATCGCTCGCGTGCCGAGCGCGAGCCGGAGGCCAGGCCGGTAGATCCGCTGCCCACCACTGCAGGCGTCGATCGCTTGTTTGGGGCCATTCACGCGGCAGCCGGCCCGGCCTCCTCGCCGGGGTCCGCGTCCTGCTCCGTGGAGGCCGGTGGGGTGCCGGTGTTCTCTGGGTCGCCCCCGGTCGCGGTGCCGCTCTCGGCTGCCAGGGTGTTCGGGGCGTGTGGGTGCCGGAAACGGTGTCACCCTATGCGACCTGGGTGTATTCGTGGATGAGGCCGCCGAGTCGATCGCGTCGAAGGACGCGAGTGTTGTCGGTGGCGGTGGGCGGTTCGGGTTCGGTGAGCCGGTCCGGCGCCCGTTGTCCGAGGGTTCGGTGTGGCCGGTGTTGGTTGTAGTGATCTGTGTACTCACTGACGACGAGGCGTAGGTGGCGCTCTCCCGCGATCAGGATGCGGTCGGTCGCCTCGCGTCGGCATGATCCGATCCAGCGTTCCGCGATGGCGTTCATCCGCGGTACCCGGGGCAGTGCGGGAAGGACGTGCACGCCGATTGCATGGAAGACGGCGTTGAAGTTGTCGGTGAAGTAGGCGCCGCGATCCCGGATGAGGAACTTGATCGACTTGGCATGGTCGCCGAGGTCCATGAGGTAGTTGCGCGCTTGCTGGGTGATCCAGGGGCCGGTCGGGTGTCGGGTGATGCCGGCGATGTGCACCCGCCGGGTGCCGTGGTCGATGAAGAACAGCACGAACCAGCGCCGCAGGAACACCGTATCGATGTGGAACAGATCGGTGGCTACGATCGCGGAGGCCTGGGCTTTGAGGAAAGCGGTCCAGGAGCAGTCCACACGCCGCGGCGACGGGTCGATCCCTGCTTGCTTCAGAATGGACCAGACGGTGGAGGCCGCGACGTCACGTCCAAGGCCGAGGAGCTCACCGTGGATGCGGCGGTATCCCCATCCCGGGTTCTCCCGCGCCAGACGCACGACCAGTTGTCGCAGGGCTTCTGGTTTCGGTGGTCGGCCCGGCCGACGGGAGGGGTAGGTCCATTTCCAGGCAATGAGCCGTGCGTGCCAGCGCAGGACCGACCGCGGAGAGACCAGCAAGGCCACCTGGGTACGCCGCTGTTTGCTGACGATCCGGAGCAGTGCCGCCATGACGGCCCTGTCGCTCCAGGAGAAGCGCGGCCGTGGCTGGGCGCGTCGTGCGATGGCGAGTTGATGCCGGAGCATCAAAATCTCTGTGTCCTTCGAGGCATCCGAGCGGGCGAGCAGGGCAAGCCATCGGAAAGTCTGGCAGGCGAGCAGGTAGATCAGCTGTATCACCACGACCGGCATGCCGCTTCAGAACGGCTCGCGGCCTGCTGAGGTCTGGCAGATCCGAACCAGCAGGTCAGCCCGGGTGACATAATTCCCGGCACCCACACCCACAACCCCAACGACTTCTCCATCCACAAGAAACACCCAGATCAGCCGCCTGATCGAGATATTGACCCCCTTCACCTCACCCACATGATCGAGGAGTACGCGCGGCACAACGGCCACGCCGACCTACTGCGCGAGGCGATTGACGGAGCCGTCGGCGAGTAGTCGCATGAACTGCACACCCGAGGCATCGAGCCCACCTGGATCCTCGGCGGCCTCAACAACGGCGCTGGAACGAGAGCAACGTCATCCGTACCAGGTGATGTTGCAGATATAGATGCAGTGATGGCGTGGTACTGAGAGGAAGCTGATGAAGCCGCGTCCGCCGAGAATGTCGAATTCTCGGAGTCCGCCTTCTCGGTCGAAGGGTCGACCCACCTTTGCCGCGTCGATTCCGAGCGCGGTGAGTTCGGTCGCCAGTCGCTCGACCTCTGCTACGACACCTGGCGCAAGTCCGTCGGCGACGTACTCCTCACTCGGGTTGTACTCCCAGGTCTAGTCGGTCACAGCCCCGCCTCGGCCTCCGCGGCCTTACGGATCTGCTGAATTTCGTGGATGGCCGCCGTCGGGTCCTGTTCGGCCATATCGACGATCTGCTCGAGTTCACGGAGGCGGGCGGCGCGTTCCGGGTGCCGCTCGATGGCGACGAACACGGTCCATGAGTGGACGAAGGCCCGCAGGGGCGCGAGGCTCTGTGTCTGTTGTGCGTTTGTGGTCGCCTCGAACAGGTGTTGAGTGAGCGCAGGGACTTTGCTGGGAGCGATCCGGGCGACAGCCGTGCGCAGTGCGTCAGGGGTGAGGTCGGGCATGAGGATCAGGGGTCCATACGGGCCGTCTGGCTGCGCACTCACGATGACCTCCAGTGCAGGGTTTGCTCGTCGTACCTTACCGCGCTGGGGCGGTAGCCGTGGGAGACCCTTGTTCGCTCCATGCCGTCGCATGGCGTGGTTGTTCCTGTGGAGGAGTGGCTGATTGCCGTGTTCTTCGTGCGCGCGCAAGGGCGGGGTACGGTTCTGGACCGAGCGCTACGGTGCGGTACGAATCGTCGCGGAGAGTTGCCGCGCTGCTGGGGGTCAAGGGGGCGCAGGTTCAAATCCTGTCGTCCCGACCAGCGTTTTCGCAGGTCGGAGGCCGTTTCCGCGGGTAGCGGAGGCGGCCTTAACCGTTTCCGGGTTGGGAGCAACGGGGAGCCCTCGTGCTCCCAACTCGCAGACGTGTCAATGGTGTCCGATTCGTCCGTCACCCGACCCGGTAGACCTACGGCGCCGTACCGCGCCCCTGTGCGCTGTCGTCAACCGTAGGCCCCTGAGGTCACCCCATCGATCCGGATGCTCTCTGCATCAAGAGGCATAAGAACCCCTTGTCGGCCCCCGACCCTGTGCCGTTCAGAAATCTGTCGCGGCAGGTCAGGCCGCATGTCTGTACTCGTTGATCAGGCCGCCGAGAACGCGAGTCTGGAGCAGCCGTCGCGGAGTACTCGAGTCGGTCAATAGTGCGGTCCGGCTGTCGGTAAGGGGCGGACGTTGCCCTCGGGCCTGATGGGGGCGATGGCCGTTGTAGTGCCGGGCGTAGACATCGAGGACGTGGCGAGCGTGGGTCTCGTTCCAGATCAGCACGTGATCGAGGCGTTCACGCCGCAGTGTCCCGATGACTCTCTCGCAGTGCGCGTTCATCCGCGGGGACCGCGGGGCGGTCCTGACGGTTTCGATGCCCTCAGCTTCGAAGACCGCGTCGAAGGATTCTGTGTACTTGCTGTCCCGGTCGCGGATCAAGAAGCGCAACGACTCGAGGCGCACGTCCACCTCAAGAGCGAGGTTGCGGGCCTGCTGGGCCGTCCACTGCGCAGTCGGATGAGCGGTGACGCCGGCGATGTGGAGGCGGCGCGTGCCGTGCTCGAGGAAGACCAGTGTAGTCCCTGAAGGATGCCTTTATTGCCGTATGGCAGCTGACCTGGGGCTTTGCGATCGCGCAGGTGTGGGCATGTCAGTGATCGTGGGTCTGCGGCTGCTGTACCTGATCTTCTGCCGACTGCTGGGCTGCCTCCTCTTGCTGGGCCGATCGACCGCCGCGAACAACGCCGAGATCCTTGCCTTTCGTCATGAGGTCGCTGTGCTTCGTCGGCAGGTCCAGCGTCCGCGGCTCTCATGGGCTGATCGTGCCGTGCTCTCCGCTCTCGCACGGCGCCTGCCACCCGCCTTACGTCGCCATCGGCAGTCCTTCCTCCGGATCGATCTGGAGCACACGTTTCGCCTGTTCAAGCAGACGCTCGGCTGGACGAAGCCTCGGCTCCGCAACTCGGAGGCGGCTGATCGGTGGACGTGGCTGGTGGTCGCGGCTTATGTCCAGCTCCGGCTGGCCCGCCCGCTGACCACCGATCTGAGGCGGGCCTGACGGGTGCGCTTGCCGAATACCTCGTCCGTGCAGGTCACGCGGCATGTCTGTCTTCGTGGAGGATGCCGCCAAGGCGGTCGTGGCGTCGTATGTCGAGGTGGCGAAACTTGTCCGGATCGTCGATTGGTGTGGGCAGTGGGTGTAGCGGTCGGGCGTTCGCGATGCCCTGATGTGGTCGATGGGAGTTGTAGAACTCCTCGAACTTACGTAGGGCGTGGAGGAGGTGGCGCTGGTTCCAGATCAAGGTCCGGTCCAGGAGCTCGTGTCTGCAGGTCTGCACCCACCTTTCCATGATCGAGTTCATTCTCGGCATCTGGATGCCGGTGAGGACGACCTCGATGCCCGTGTCATTGAGGAGAGCGTCGAACAGGGCGGGGAACTTCCCGTCCCTGTCTCTGATCGTGAATCGTGCCCGGCATCCGACATCCTCGAGATCCATGACCAGGTTCTTCGCCGCCTGTGTGACCCAGGAGGTGGTCGGGTGTGCGGTGGCGCCCAGGATCCGGATGCGACGGCTGCTGTGTTCGATCACCGCGAGTACGTACATCCGGGCGCCGGACAGGGTGACCGTCTCAAGGAAGTCGCAGGCCAGGAGGGCGTCGGCTTGGGAACGCAGGAAGTCGGTCCACGTGCTGGAGCTCCGGGCGGGCGCCGGATCGACGCCGGCATCCTTGAGGATCTTCCAGACGGTCGAGGCGGCCACCTTCACTCCCAGCACGAGCAGCTCGCCGTGAAGGCGCCTGTAGCCCCAGCTTGGATTCTCCCTCGCCAGGCGCAGTACCAGAATCCGGATGGAGCGCACGGTACGGGGCCGACCGGGTCGCTTGGGCCGAGATAAGACGGCATGGCGGCGCCTGGCAAGGTCACGATGCCAGCGCAGCACCGTGTCAGGACCGGGTGTCTGGAGCGGCTCGTGG
This sequence comes from Streptomyces sp. NBRC 110028, assembly GCF_001417735.1. Classification (GTDB taxonomy): domain Bacteria; phylum Actinomycetota; class Actinomycetes; order Streptomycetales; family Streptomycetaceae; genus Streptomyces. The sequence goes on along the minus strand of NZ_BBUZ01000063.1, from coordinate 18,070 downwards.
ACTGCCGTCGTCAACGTGGGGTGCACGCCGCTGTGCAGCCGTGCAGCCGTGCACGGCAGACCGTAGGCCCAGCGGGCCGGTCGTGTGTATCGGACCTCTCGTCACCGAGGCCGACGCGGAGGCCGTGGGAGAGTGGCTGCGCGCCGGAATGCCGGAGGACGGCACGCTTCCGGACCGGTTGCGTGCGGCGCCCGCCCCACGGCATGTCGCTCACCTCAACTGGGAGACGGAGGAGACGGTGCGCCGGCGGCCGCTGGTGTCCCCCGGCCCCGTTTCCCCGACCGGAGCCGCCGCCGCTCGACCGGCCGTTCTTGGGCAGCCTGGACCTCTCGGGAACCGCTCACCGTCCCGTTCCCGCCTCCCGGCGTGCCGTGGTCTCCATGAGCGAGACGGTGAAGGGGTGCTCCGGCGCGGTCAGTACGCGGGGGGCCGTCCCCTGCTCGACGAGTTCTCCGGCGTCGAGGACGGCGATGTGGTGGGCGAGGGCCGCGATGTCCAGATCGTGAGTGATGAGGACCAGCGAAAGGTCCTCGCGGCCCTGGAGCAACTGAGCGAGAAGCTCCAGCAGGGCGCGGCGGTTGAGCGTGTCGAGGCCGGAGGTGATCTCGTCGCAGATGAGGACGCGGGGCCGGGCGAGCAGGGCGCGGGCGAGGGCGGCGCGCTGGAGTTCGCCGCCGGAGAGCTGACCGGGGTGCCTGTCGGCCAGTTCCTCCGGCAGGTCGAGGCGGGTCAGGGTGGCCAGGGCCTCCTGCCGTGCCGTGTCCTTGTCGGTGCCGCGCAGGCGTATCGCGGTGCGGGCGACCTGGTGCAGGACGGGCCGGTGTTCGTCGAAGGCGGCGCGTGAGTCCTGGAAGACGTATTGCACGGCCGCCAGTTGCGCGCGGTCGCGGGTGCGCAGCGTGCGGGGCAGATCGGTGTCGTCGAGGATGATCTCCCCTTCGTAGTCCCGGTGGAGTCCGGCCAGGCAGCGGGCGAGCGTGGTCTTGCCGCTGCCCGAGCGGCCGACGACGGCCAGGCACGCGCCGGGGTGCAGGCTGAGTTCGGGGACGCGCAGCACCGTGGTCGGGCGGCCATGGGCGCCGCCGTCGTGGTGGCGGGCGGTGAGGCCGTGTATCCGCAGGACGGGCTCACCGGTTCCGGCTGAGGGGGCGGGGGGCGTGAACTCGGGTTGAGCGGTGAGTAGTTCGCGTGTCCACGGGTGGCGGGGTGCGCTCCACAGGCGTTCGGCGGGGCCCGATTCCACGATCCTCCCGGCGCGCATGACCAGGACATCGTCGGCGAGGGCGCGGGCCATGTCCAGGTCGTGGCTGAGCAGCACGACGGCGATGCCTCGTGCGGCGACGGCCGCCAGCTGGTCGACGATACGGCGCTTGGTCAGGGCGTCCTGTCCGGTGGTGGGCTCGTCGGCGACGATGACGCGGGCTCCGAGCAGAAGCGCCTGGGCGAGGACGACGCGCTGCTGCTGGCCGCCGGACAGCTGATGCGGGTAGCGCCGCAGCAGGGCCTCGCCGCCGGGGATCTGGGCTTCCTCCAGGGCCCGCAGGACACGTTCGTGGGCCGCCGCCCGGCGCCGGGCGCGAGGAAGGTGGTGTACCTGGGAGCGGGCGATGTCGGTCAGGAGGGCGGAGACTCGGCGGGCGGGGTTGAGGACGGCCGCCGGGTGCTGGGGGATGTAGCCGACCAAACCCTCGGCGGCCAGGCGGACGTCGCCGCCGACCCGCGCGCCGGGCGGGTACTCGCCGAGCAGGGCGAGGCCGGTGGTGGTCTTGCCGCTGCCGGAAGCGCCCACCAGGGCGGTGACCTTGCCGGGCAGGGCCTTGAGATGCACGCCGTCGACGATCGCCCTGCCGCCGATCTCCACGCGAAGGCCGCGGACCTCGGCGGCGGGCCGGGCGCCGAGGCCGAGGGGGGCGGCGGAGTCTGTGGTGTCGTTGTCATGGTTCACGGACGTGGCTCTCCTGCCCGGTTCCGGTTGGTCCTGGTCTTCTCGCCCCGGCTTCGGGTGTGCCGTCGGCTGCCCGCGAGCGCGGCGTCGAAGAGGAGGTTGGTGCCCATCGTCAGGGCGACGATCAGTACGGCGGGGACGACCACGGCCCACGGCTGGACGAACAGACCGGTGCGGTTGCGGTCGACCATGACCGCCCAGTCGGCGGCGTCCGGAGCGACCCCGACGCCGAGGAACGCCGCTGTGGCGACCAGGTACAGCACGCCGGTCAGCCGGGTGCCGGCGTCGGCGGCCAGGGTGCGCAGCATGGAGCGCCCGACGTAGCCGACGGCCATGCGCCACCACGTCTCGCCCTGCATGCGCAGGGCCTCGACCGCCGGGCGGGCGGCAGCCTCGGCCGCGGCGGCCCGCACGATACGGACCGCGTCGGGCACGTTGACCAGCGCGACCAGCAGGGCGAGGCCGACGGCGCCGGGGGAGAACACCGAGGCGACGAGCAGGATCAGCAGCAGCGACGGCACGGCGAGCAGCACGTCCAGGGGCCGGATCAGCAGCTCCTCCAGCCAGCGGTGGTGGGTGAGCGCGCAGACCAGGCCCACCGGGAGGGCGACCAGATAGGACAGTGCGGTCGCGCCGAGCGCGGTCAGCACGACCGGACGCCCGCCGTGCAGCACTTGCTGCCACACGTCCCGCCCGACGAAGTCGGTGCCGAGCCAGTGGCCGTCGCCGAGGGTGAGGGACGCGGCCCGCGGACCGGGGGCGCCCGCGAACAGCGGGCCGAGGAGGGCGAGTACGAGGGGTACGGCGATGACGGCGAGGCCGATCACGAAACGGCCCGTACGCCCTTTCGCCTCATGGCCGGGCACCGGCATGGGGCGGCCGCCTTCACGCGGAGCGCGCTCCGCGACGGGAGGGAAGCTCACGCGGCCACCCCCGCCCGGGGCGCCAGCCGATGGGTCACCAGATCGGCACCCAGGTTGAGGACGACGGTCAGGACGCCGAAGACGACGGCGAGACCCTGCACCACGGGCACGTCCCGCTCGGCGACGGCGTTCAGCAGCACGGTCCCGAGGCCCGGGATCACATACAGGGCCTCCACGACGACGACCCCGCACAGCAGCCAGTCGATGGTGCGGGCCAACTGCTGGGCGGCGGGAGCGAGCGCGACCGGCAGGGCGTGGGCGTAACGGACCTTGGCTCCGGAGACGCCGTAGCGACGGGCCTGCGCCACGTACGGGGAGGCGAGCGCGTCGACCATGCCGGCGCGCACCAGCCGGGACAGCGAGCATACCGGCCGGGACAGCAGGACGAGCACGGGCAGCACGAGCGCGGCGGGGTGGCCCAGCAGGTCGGTGCCGTAGCCGACGGCGGTCGGCGGCAGCCATTCCAGCCGGAGCGCGAGGACGGTCACCAGCAGACTTCCGAGGGCGAATTCGGGAACCGCGTACACGGCGAGCGTCACGGAGCTGATCAGCCGGTCGACCAGGCGGCCTTCGTACCGGGCAGCCAGCACCCCGAGGCCGAAACCGGCCGGAACGAGCAGCGCCACGGCGAGCGCGGCCAGCAGCAGGGTCGGCCCGAAGCCGTCGGCGATGTACGTACTGACCGGGCGGCCCGAGGTGAGCGAGGTTCCGAGGTCGCCGTGGAGCAGGCCCACGGCCCAGTCGGCCAGCCGCTCGTAGGCGGGCCGGTCCAGGTGCAGGGACTCACGGATGGCGGCGATGCGCGCGGGGTCGGGCTGGTCGCTGGCCAGGACGACCGCGGCGTCGCCCGGCAGCGCCTCGGTGAGCGCGAAGACCAGCAGCACCACGGCCACGGTCTGCGCGACGCCGAGAAGCAGCCGCCGGGCGACGAAGGATCGCAGTGGGCTCATGCGAGCCACACCTTGTCGAAGCGCGCCCAGTCGAGGGTGTTGGCGGGGGCCCTGGACTCGACCCCCTTGACGTTACGCGCGGTTCCGAGGATGGAGTCGGCGAAGCCCCACACCAGGAAGCCGCCCTCGGAGTACAGGCGGCGCTGCATGCGCTCGTAGACGGCGGCGCGGTCGGCCTTGTCCGGGGTGGACTGGGCCCGCTGGTAGAGCGCGTCGAAGTCCTTGTGGTGCCACTTGGTGGCGTTCGTGCTGGAGTCGATGAGCAGCCGCTGGGAGATGTGGGCCTCGATGGGCATGGCGCCGGAGCGGTAGGAGCACAGGGTGCCCCCGTCCAGGATGTCGCTCCAGTACGAGTCCTTGCTGCCCGTCTTCACCTTGATGGTGACGCCCGCCTTCGCGGCTTGGTCGCGGAAGATGCTCGCGGCCTCGGTGAACCCGGTGGCCACCGCCGAGGTGTCGAGGGTGACCTTCAGCTTCTCGGCACCGGCCGCCTTCAGCAGGGCACGGGCCCGGCCGAGGTCCTGTTCGCGCTGCGGGAGGCCGTCGGCGTAGTACTCGTAGCCCTTGCCGAACAGATCGTTGCCGATCACCCCCGCGCCCGACAGGGCGCCGTCGATCAGTTCCTTCCGGTCGGCGATCAGGAAGAACGCCTGGCGCACCCGCTTGTCGTCGAAGGGGGTCCGGTCGGTCTTCATCGCGAAGCCCTGCATGTCGCTGCCCCGGAGCCGGATGACGGTGATCTGCCCCTTGCCCTCGTGGGCGCGGGCGGTGGTGGGGTTGAGTTCGTGGGCGTACTCGACCTGCCCGCCGAGCAGGGCGTTGACCCGGGCGGACTCCTCGTTGGCGATGACGAACTCCAGCTCGTCGAGGTGCGGGGCACCGTCCCAGTAGTCCTCGTTGCGGCGGAAGACGGCCGACCGGCCAGGAGAGAAGGACACGAAACGGAACGGGCCGGAACCGATCGGCTTCTTGTCGAAGTCGGTGGCGCCCTCCGGCACGATGTACGCGCCGAACGAGGCCAGGACGTTGGGGAATTCGGCGGTGGGCCGCTTGAGGACGAACTCGATGCCCCGCTCGCCGGTCGCGCGGCTCGCGTCGAGGTCGATGGGTTCCAGAGACGCCTTGGCGCGGAACGCCTTCTGGGGATCGGCGATGCGGCGGTAGCTGTGCAGCACGTCCTTGGCGGTGACCGGCCTGCCGTCGTGGAACGTGGCCTTGCGGAGGGTGACCTGCCAGCGGTCCAGGGTCTTGTTCGCCTCCCACTTCTCGGCGAGGCGGGGCTGGGCGGACAGGTCGGCGTCGTAGTCGGCGAGCTTGTCGTAGAGGGCCTTCGCGCGGGCGGCGTCGGCGAAGAGGTTGGTCAGGTGCGGGTCGAGGGTCTCGCTCGCGCCACCGCCGGCGAACGCGGCGCGCAGCCGTCCGCCGCGCCGGGGGGGACCGGCGCTGCCGTCCCCTCCCGGGGTGTCGTCGGTGCCGCCGCATCCGGTGAGCGCGAACGCGCCGAGTGACGCGGCACCGGCGGCGGCGAGGAAGCCGCGGCGGCGCAGGCCGGGGAAGTGGTGCTCGTCCAACTGATCGCCCACGGGGGGAAGGTGGCCGGCGGGTTCGTCATGCATGGGGAGTCCTCGGGGTGTGAGAAGTGGCGACAAGACGCGGGGGCGGCCCTCAGGAAGCCGAGGGGGCGGGCTCGGTGACGCGGGCGACCACGTGCAGCCGGTCGGCGTCGGTCGTACGGCCGGGGGAGTGGCCCTCGCGCCAGGGCGGCTCGGTGCGCGGGCCCGGTCCGTCGTGCAGCTCCAGGACCTCGAAGCCGTGCGCGGCCAGGAGATGGCGCAGTTCCTGCGGGAAGAGCAGCCGCCACGCGGAGTGCTGTTCCACGGGCGCGGATCCGTCATCCGCGGTCCATACGCGGGTACGGCGCAGGAGCTGGGCCGTGCGGTCCACCGTGAGCGTGGTGGTGGACCGGTAAGCGGTGCCCTGCCAGGTGAACTCACCGACCGCAGGTGCGTCGAGCAGGTCCGTACGGCCGAGGAAGTAGGCGCCGTTGCGCATCTCCGCGACGAGCAGCCCGCCCGGGACGAGGGCGCGCTGGCAGGACGACAGGAAGCCGTCGAGCTGGGCGTTGGTGTGGCAGTACAGCAGCGCGCTGTCCAGGCACACCACCGCGTCGGACACACCCTGCCCCAGGTCGAACCCGTGCAGGTCGGCGCGGACGTACGCGGGCCCCGGGTGGTGCCTGCGGGCGTGCGTGAGCATCGTCTCGGAGAGATCGGCCCCGGTCACGTCGCGGCCCGCGCCGTGGAGGTGGGCGGCGTCGCGGCCGGTGCCGCAGCCCAGGTCCAGGACGCGTGGTCCGGCGCCGTGCCGGCGCAGGCAGTCCTCCGTCCATCGGGCGGCCAGCCGATCAGGATCGGGAAACCTTGCCTCGTACAGCTCGGGGTTGTCGGTGAGCAGATTGTGCGCGCCCGAGCCCGCCGTGGTGGTCGTCATGTCGTCTCCTTCGTCTCCTTCGTCACACCGTGTCCGGGGTGGCCGGATACCACGGCCGGTGCGGCGCGCTTCGGTGTCGTCGGCAGTGAGCCCAGCCGGTGCAGCCAGGCCACGCCGAGGGCGGAGGCGAGCCCGAACAGCGCACAGCATGCCCAGGGCAGCCAGTCCGCGTCGCCCCGCTCGCCGGCGTCCATGGCCCAGCCGACGACGGCGTTGCCGAGGGCGGCGGCGATGCCCGAGACCACGTAGAAGATGCCGAAGTACGTGCCCGTCAGCTCGGGCCGTCCGAAGCCGGGGACGAGTTCCATCACGAACGGCTGCGCGACCATCACCCCGAGGTAGAGCAGCAGGGCCCCGACCAGCACGGGCAGGGCGCGCAGTACCGCGTCGGCGACGCCGTCCGGTCCGCCGGAGCCGCCCGCCACCAGCGCGGGCGGCAGGAACGCCAGCGCCATCAGGCCGAGCCCTACGGTGATCCAACGCGCCCGGTTGCCGCTCACCTTCAGGGCGCGGGTGATGCGCAGCTGGAGCGTGAGGTTGGCGAGGGTGCCGACGAGGAAGACGAGCCCGGCGGCTCCGTCCCAGCCGGTGGCCCGGCGTGCTCCGTCGGGCAGCAGCAGATAGAGCTGGTTCTCCAGGGTGAACATGCCGACCATGGCGAGCGCGAAGGCCAGGAAGGCGTGGTGGCCGAGCACCTCGCGCCAGTCCGCGAGCACCGTGCCCTTGCTCGGCTCCACCTCGCGCGCGGGCAGCACCAGGGCCTGCGCCACGGTGAGGACCGCGAAGATCGCGGCGGCGGTGAGCGCCGAGGTACGGAAGTCCACCAGGAGCAGCGCGCTGCCGAGCAGCGGGCCGATCAACGCGCCCGTCGTGGCGAACACGTTGAACAGGGCGAACGCCTCGGCCTTGCGCTCTCCCGCCTCCTGCGCGATGTAGGCACGCACGGCGGGGTTGAACAGCGCCCCGGCGAACCCGCTGAGCACGGACGCGGCGATCAGGACGGCGAGGCTGTCGCCGAGCGCGAACAGCGCGAACCCGACCGTGCGCAGGGCGCATCCGGCGATGATGACGCCGCGGGCGCCGAGCCGGTCGGCGGCGGAGCCACCGATGATGAACAGGCCCTGCTGGCTCAGGTTGCGCACGCCGAGGACGATGCCGACGACGGCGGCCGACATGCCCAGGTTCTCGTCGAGGTGGGTGGCGAGGTAGGGGATGAGCAGGTAGAAGCCGGTGTTGACGCCGAGCTGGTTGACCAGCAGCAGCTGGATCGCGACAGGGAAGCGGCGCATCTCATGCCACGTCTTCACGGCTCACCTCCCGCAACTGGACTCCGAGCCCGGGAGCGGTGTTCGCGCGGACGAATCCGTCGGCGCCGCCGATGCCCGACCACGGGTCGTGGGCCAGCAGCAGGTGTCCGTCGAGGTCGGCCCAGCGGGCGCGGTCGGCGAGGTGGACAGCGGGCGCCAGGCCGAGGCTGCTGGCGGTCAGACAGCCCAGCATCAGCGCGGTGCCGCTGCCCTCGATCGCCTCGGCGATGCGCAGGGCGGCGTGCACACCGCCGCACTTGGCGAGCTTGACGTTGACGCCCTGGACACGTCCGGCAAGACGGCGTACGTCCTCCAGGCCCACGGCGTCCTCGTCGGCGATGATCGGCACGGGGGAGCGCTCGGCGAGAGTTCCCAGTGCGTCCGGGTGGCCTGGTGCGAGGGGCTGTTCGACGGCCTCCACACCGAGTTCGGCGAAGCGCGGCAGCAGCGCCATGGCCTGCGCCACGGTCCAGGCGCCGTTGGGGTCGAGGAGCAGCCGGACACCGGGTGCCGCGTCGCGGATGACGCGTACGCGCTCCACATCGTCCTCGGGGTCGGGGGTTCCCGCCTTGACCTTGAGGACCTCGAAGCCGCGCGCGGCGAGGCGGCGGGCCTCGGCCGCGGCACGGCCCGGCGAGGTGATGCCGATGGTGCGTGCGGTGGCGGCGACGGGAGGTTCGGGGGCGCCGAGGAGGCGGTGCATGGGGGTGCCCCCGCGCTTGCCGACCAGGTCCAGGAGCGCCGCGTCGAGGGCGGCGGTCACGGCCGGAGGAGTGCTCGCCCCGGGCAGCTCGCACGTGCGCAGGGCTTCCAGGGCGCTCTCGGGGTGGCGAAAGCGGCCCAGGTCCGTGCCGACGGCCGCGAGGAGTCGTCGCAGGGTCTCGGCATCGAGGCCGTAGTAGACGCTGGTGACGGCCTCGCCGTGGCCGCTGACCCCGTCGTGTTCGACGCTGAGCCATACCGCGTCGCGGGCGGCCATCGTCGAGCGTGAGATGCGCAGCGGCTCGGTGAGGTTCAGACGGATGGTGCGCTGGCTGGCTTTCACAGGTTTTCTTCCGGGTGGTGGGGGACGGCCCCCGGTGGGGCGGGCCACAGCAGGTCGGCAGTCAACGGGTCGGTGACCCTCGTACATCGCGTCCAGCCGGTGGCCTCGGCCGCGCCGGGGTGCGGGATCTCGACGGGCCGGGTGGCCGCCGTGGCCGGGTCGAGGCCGTGGGCGGCAGCGAAGTCGTCGTCGTAGACGGTGTCGAGGTAGCGGTGCGGGCCGTCGGGGAAGATGGTGGCGACGACCGCCCCGGGGTGGACGCGGGCGGCCCAGGCGGAGACCCGCGCGACCGCGCCGGTGCTCCAGCCGCCGCTGACGAAACTCCCCCGGGCGAGCCGGCGACAGCTGTCCACGGCTTCCGCCGGGCCGACCCAGTGGACCTCGTCGAAGGCGTCGTGGGCGACGTTGCGCGGGTGGATGCTGCTGCCCAGCCCGCGCATCAGACGGGGCCGCGCGGGCTGACCGAAGATCGTGGAGCCGGTGGCGTCGACGCCGACCAGCCGGAGCGCGGGCCAGTGCCGCCGCAGCGGGCCGATGATCCCCGCGCTGTGGCCACCGGTGCCGACGCTGCACACCAGGACGTCCAGGTGGTCGAGCTGGGCGGCGAGTTCGGCGGCCAGCGACGCGTAGCCGGCGGTGTTGTCGGGGTTGTTGTACTGGTCGGGCCAGTACGCGCCGGGCAGTTCGGCGAGCAGCTCCCGCAGCCGGGCGAGGCGGGCGGCCTGCCAGCCGCCCCTCTCCGCCGGACGGTCCACCAGCTCCAGCCGCACTCCGTGGGCGCGCAGCAACTGGCGCATGGACGGTTCCAGTTCGCTGTCGCCGACCAGCACCACGGGGTGGCCGAGGGCCTGTCCGGCGAAGGCGAGCCCGATGCCGAGGGTGCCGGAGGTGGACTCCACCACCGGTGCGCCGGGGCGCAGTTCGCCCCGTTCGCTGGCGCCCAGCAGCATGGACACGGCGGCCCGCGCCTTCATACCGCCCGCCGCGAGCCCTTCGAGCTTGGCCCAGAAGCCGGGGTGTGGCCCCGGCAGGTCGGAGGCGATGCGGACCATGGGCGTACGGCCGAGCAGGGCGAGCAGTTCCCGGCGGGCTGTGGGACGGACGGCTGTCGCGGTCACCGGGCACCTCCGGGGCGGTCGGCCCGGTAGTGGTGGACGGTGCCGGGACCGCCGTCCAGCCAGAAGAACGGGTACGGTTCGGCGCACACCGCGCTCACCCCGTGCCCCAGGAGCCGGGGCAGTACGGCGCTGCCGGTCTGCGCGAACAGCACCAGCCGCTTGCCGTTCCGCAGCGCGTGTTCGCGCAGCGGCTCGAAGGTTCCGTTGCCGAGTGTCATCCCGGAGACGAGCAGCGCGTCGCAGCGGGCGGCCTCGGCGAGCGCGTCGGTGACGACCGGCTCGTCCCACTCCGTAACCCCACCCTTGAGGTCGCACGGCACATAGCCGATTCCGTGCGAACGCAGCGCCTCCAGGAGGGAGTTGACGACGCCGATCACGAGCACCGTCGCCCCCGGCGGCTGGTCGAGCAGTTCGACGACGGCCCGCGCCCGCGCCCGGGACTTCTCCAGCGACGTCCCGGCGGGGAGCGCGACCGGACGGGCCCCGTGCTCCGGGGTGTGCGGAGCGATGTGCATGAGGTAGGCGTCGAGCGCGGCCACCCGCACCGGAAGCAGCGGATGGTCCAGAAGCCCGGCCACATCGGCGCCGACGCACTCCTCCACGGCGCTGTCGGGCAGGGCGCCGGGCTCGACCGCGCACGAGCCGACGGCCTCGGCGAGCCGCAGGCTGAGCACCTCGTTGCGGTAGCCGGTGCCGCGCCCGTCGTGCCGTACGGCCTGCCGCGTGGTGAAGGCCACGGCGATCCGCCGGGTACGCGGGTCGGGTCCGAGTTCGCCGGAGCGGACCCGCCTCACGAGATCGTCGTACGTCGCCCCGCGGACCACGGAAGAGGCCCAGGCGGTGTTGCCGACGGATATGTCGGAGGTGCCGGCGGTCATCGGATCACCAGTCCGGACCGCACCTCGGCGAGCAGCGCCTCGACCCGCTTCCGGGCTCCGACCCCGTCCGGGTCCCCGGCCATCACGTGTCCGAGGTACTCGTTGTTGCTGCCCGCCGCCTTCACCTGCCTGCCCGGCTCCGCGAGCTGGACCTCCAGCACGCCGGGAGCGTCCCGCAACGGGTCGCCGTCCAGCGAGGCGAGCGTGCCCGTGCGCTCCGGCACGAGGAAGCCGATGGCGGCACTGCGCAGTCCGGTGTCCGTGCGCCGCAGATCGGGGGCGCGGCCGAGGCTGACGTCCACGCAGGCGGCGGCGAGGTCGATGCCGGTGACGTGGCGGACGAGTTCGGTGATGCGGTTCCCGGCGGGGCGCGGGTTGACCTCGACCACGCGCGGCCCGGCGGAGGTCAGCTTGACCTCGGTGTGCGCCACCACGCCGTCCACCAGCCCGAGCGCCTTGAGCGCGCTCAACGCGGTCTGCTCGGCGGCCTCCGTGTCGGCGGCCGTCAGCGCGGCGGGAAACATGTGTCCGGTCTCGATGAACGCGGGCGCCCCGCCGATGCTCTTGTCGGTCACGCCCACCACATGGACCGCACCCCCGTGCGACACCGTCTCGACGCTCACCTCGGGGCCGTCCAGCAGTTCTTCGAGCAGGACCGTGGGCGTGCGTCGCTGCCCGCGCGCGTTGACCGGGAAGTCGTCCAACGCCGCGAAGGCGGCGGCGAGTTGGGCCTCGTCGTCCACACGCCGTACGTACATGCCCGCGCACAGGTCGACGGGCTTGGCGACCAGCGGGTAGCCGATCTCCCGCGCGGCCCGCGCGATGTCCGCCCACTCCTCGTGCACGGCGAAGCGGGGCCCGGGCACCCCGGCGTCGGACAGGGCGCGACGGGTGGCGTCCTTGCGGCAGGCGTTCTCGACCGCCTCCGGCCTCGACCCCGGCAGGCCGAGGTGCCCGGTGATCCGCGCGACCGTCGGCAGGTAGTAGTCGCAGGAGGTGATCGCCCCGTCGAAGCCGAACACCGCGTGCAGCCGTTCGACCTCCGGCAGCAGCGCCTCGGTGTCATTGGTGTCCGCGGTGATCACGTTGCGCGCCCCGAGCAGCGGGTGCGCCGCGCCCTCGGGAGCGGAACGCAGGTAGTGGTGCAGATCGCGGGTGAGGAAGGTGAACTCGTGCCCACCCTCGCGTATCGCCCGTGGCAGCAGTCGGCTCATCGACCCGACCCAGCTCTCGACCACCAACAGATGAGCCACAGCTCCCCTTTTCCAGTCGTGTGGGATACCGTCGCGGGCACGCTATCGATAATCGTTTTCATTGTCACCTGATGGAACGAAGTCCCGAGGAAGAAAACGTTGTGACCTCACCCATGCACCGCACGGCACTGCTGTGCGCCCTGACGGCCATCGCCACGACGGTCGGCCCCGCCGCGCCCGCCCAGTCCGCCGCCCCTGTCTCCTCCGCGGGTTCGGCACCCGTGCTCCGCTTCGGCGCCTGCCCCGCATCCGTACCCGAGCCGCCCGCCCCGGAGCGCGTCGAGTGCGGGCGGCTGAGCGTGCCGCTGGACTGGAACCACCCCCGTGGACCGCGCATCGACATAGCCGTCTCGCGCGTCCGTGCCTCCGGCACCCCCGCCGAGCGGCGCGGCGCCCTGCTGGTCAACCCCGGCGGGCCGGGCGGCTCCGGGCTGCCCTACGCGGTCACCAAGCGGGCCAAGCTCCCCGGGAGCGTGCGCCGTTCGTACGACGTCATCGGCTTCGATCCGCGCGGCGTCGGCCGGAGCGCACCCGTCGACTGCGGCCCGATGGGCGGCCTCTTCCGCAGCCCCGGAGCGGATCCCGTACCCGTTGGCCCGGCGGCGGAGGAGAAGTATCTGGCATCGCTGCGAGGTGTGGCCGACGACTGCGCGGCGGGCGCGGAAGACACCCTGCCGTACCTGTCCACCGACCAGACCGCACGCGACATGGACGCGATACGCGCAGCGCTCGGCGAACGGAAGACCAACTTCCTCGGTGTCTCCTACGGCACCTACCTCGGTGCCGCCTACGCCGCCGCCTTCCCGCAGCGCACGGGCCGGATGGTCCTGGACAGCGTCGTAGGGCCCTGGGACTGGTACGACTTCGACGTCATCCAGAGCCGGGCACTGCTGCGGCAGCGCGACACCTTCTTCGCCTGGACGGCCGCCCATCCGGACCACTTCCGCCTGGGCGGCAGCGTGGAGGCCGTACGCCGGGCCTACCTGCGCGTACGCGGTGGACTCACCGCCGCCCCCGTGAACGCTTTCGGTCCCGCGGAGTTCGACCGAGCCGTGTACCGCGCCCTCGGCCGCACCGAACGCTGGGCGGGCCTCGCCGACGGTCTGCGCCGCTACCTGCGCGACGGCAGCCCCGCCGGACTCCGTCCCGACGAGGACTTCGCCGGCCCGGACTCACGCAACTACGAAGCGGCCAATCGCATCGTCAAATGCGCCGACGGCCCCGGCCCCACACCCCGGCGGATCGTGACGGACATCCGCCGCACCCGACGCCTCGACCCCCAGCCGGTCCTCACCGGCATGGAGGCGTCCACCTGCGCCTACTGGCACCACCACCCCGCCCGCCGCACCCCGCTCGGCAGCCCCGACGCGCCGCCCGCTCTGCTGGTGGCCTCCGCCCACGACCCCGTCACGCCCATCGAGGGGGCGCGCCGCATGCGCCATCACCTGCCGGGTTCACGCCTGATCACCCTCGACAACGACTACTCCCACGGCGTGTTCGCCAGCCGTGGCAACGCCTGCGTGGACGACGCCGTGGCCACGTACCTCGTCGACGGGGCGGAGCCGAGGGCGGATGTGCGCTGTGCGGGGCCCGGTCTGCCCTCGGCGCCGTGAGACACGCCCAGCTCTTTTGAAAAGCGTTTTCATTTGGCTGGTGTGGCGGGATCCGGGCGGCGCGGCACCGGATCCCGCCGCCCGCGCTGCCGCACGCTCGGCCCAGGCCGGACAGGGAGGAACCCTCAGACCGACGAGTCGTCGCGGAGCGCGATGCCTCAGATGTCACCACGGCATCCTTTCGGCATTTCGCCGACCGATAGTACTTCCTCTCGGCCGACAGGCACCGTAGCTGAGCCGGAAAGCGACCCCACGCTGTCTTCTCGGCGCGCGAAATCGTCTGGCCGGCCACACCCGGACCCGCTGTCAGCCGGGCGGGCTCACCATGCCGCCGGAGCATCGCCTCCAGCGCCGAGCAGCGACTGCTCGGTCCAGATGCACTTGCCGGTCGCCGTGTAGCGGGTGCCCCACCGGTGGGAGAGCGCGGCGATGAGTTGCAGGCCCCGGCCGCTCTCGTCTGTTTCCAGGGCGCGGCGGATCCGGGGTGTGGTCAGGCTGCCGTCGGAGACTTCGCAGACCAGACAGTCGGTGCGGAGCAGCCGCAGCCGCACTGGGCCCTTCGCGTGGCGTACGACATTCCCCACCAGCTCGCTGGCCAGCAGTTCCGTGGTCGTCGCCAAGTCCTCCAGGCTCCAGGTGGAGAGCTGCTCCCGGACGTACGCCCGGGCCAGACCCGCCGCCTTCGGGTCTTCGGGGAGCGGCCAGGAGACGACCTCGTCGGCGGCCAGGGCGTGCAGGCGACCGACCAGGAGCGCCGCGTCGTCATCAGTCGGGTGTTCGGCGGGGAGCAGACCGGCGGTGAGGATGTCGCAGAGCCGCTCCAGGTCCGTGTCCTGGGCGGTGTCACTGGCCGTCCGCAGCAGCTGCGCGAGCTGGGCCAGGCCGTCGTCGATGTCACGGGCGGCCGACTCCACCAGCCCGTCGCTGAACAGGACCAAGAGGCTGCCGTCGGGTATCGTCAGCTCGACCGTCTCGAACGGGGGGTCGGCCACACCCAGTGGCGGGTTGGAGGGCAGCCCGGGGAAGAGCACCGTGCCGTCGGGGTGCATCACCGCCGGTGGCGGATGTCCCGCGCACGCGAAGGAGCAGACCCGGGTAGCCGGGTCGTAGAGGGCGTACAAGCAGGTGGCGTACGAGTCCTCCCCCAAGGAACCGACGACCTCGTTGAGGTGCCCGAGGATCTCCTCAGGGGGCAGTTCCAGGTCGGCGAGTGTCTGGACCGCGGTGCGCAGCCGTCCCATGGTGGCCGCCTCGGACAGGCCGTGTCCCATCACATCGCCGATGACGAGCGCGACCTGACCGGCCGAAAGCGGAACCATGTCATACCAGTCACCGCCCACATCGATGCTCTGCCCGGCCGGCAGGTACCGAGCCGCAGCGGTGCACGCGGGCAGCGAGGGCAGCTCCCGTGGGAGCAGTCCGCGCTGCAGTTCCTGGGCACGGTTGTGCTCGGCATCGTAGAGCCGGGCCCGTTCCAGGGCCTGCGAGACCAGGCCGCTGATCGCGTTGAGGAGAATGCGCTCCTCAGCGGTCAGCCGACGCGTGTGGTCGAAGCTGATCACGCAGACACCGTAGGGGCGCCCGGACGTGGTCAGGGGCAGGAAGGCCCAGGACCGCTTGCCGACTTCGTGGGGCCTGCTGGCCAGCTCCGAGTAGCGTGCCGCGTATTCCTCGGGGGATGAGATGAACAGCGGCGTGCCGGAGAGCAGTGTCTCCATGACCGGCGTCTGTTCCGAGAGGGGCAGTCTTTCCAACTGGTCGAGGATTGGCCGGCGGTATCCGACGGCTCCAACGGTGTGCGCCCGGTTGCCCGCGACGGCCTGCACGAGCAGTCCGGTGGCGCCGAACGGCCTCAGCACCCGCCGGGCGACCGCGTCCACCACATCCCGGGACGTGACTGCCTTGGCCAACGCCGCGGTCAGCTCTGTGATCCGGGCGGCCCGCTCGGCGGCGGCTCGCTCGGCAGCCTGTTCTTCGGCCTCGCGCTTCCGGCTCTCGGTCACGTCGGTGAAATAGCAGGTGGTGCCCTCGGGGAGCGGGACGACCCGCAGGTGGAAACAGCGATCGGTGCCGCTTGTCCAGACGTCGAAGCCCGTGGGCACGGACGCCTCCGCGGCCTTCTGATAACGGTCCTTGAGGCCGGGCATCTGCTGTATGGCAGGCAGCTCCCACAGGACCCGGCCGATCAGCTCCTCCTCGGAGGAGCCCAGGATGCGCTCCGCCTCCAGGTTGACGAAGGCGATCCGCCAGTCATCGCTCACCGAGAGAAAGCCGTCACTCATGTGGCGCAGGGTGCGGCTCAGCGCGTCCCGGGTGGAGCCGACCGCGCTGCTGTCCCACCACATGCCGACCACCCGGGCCGGCTCGCCCTCGTCATCGAGCACGACTGCGGCGCGGGCATGCGTCCAGCCATACGTGCCGTCCGGGCGAAGAATCCGGTACTCGGCGTCGTACACACCCCGCTCACGGATCGCCCTGCGGGCCTCGGCCAGCGTCCCCGGCAGGTCATCGGGGTGGACGATCTGCACCCAGCTCTCGATATGGGGCACGAACTCTTCCGGGTCCAAGCCGGAAATGGCCATGGCCGCCTCGTCGAAGAACATCTCGCCGGTGCGGAGGTTCCATTCCCACGAGCCGACCTTGGCCTCCTCCAATGCCTGCCAGAGGTGGCTGCTGCGCTGTCCATGCTGGGACGGCTGGGCGAGCGGCGGCGCCTGGCTCATCCGCTTCCCGGTCCACACCGCCACAGCCTTCAGGAAGTCCCACTGCTCCCCAGTCGGCTCCGACTTCGCACCCATCAGGACGGTGAGCGCGCCGATTACGCGGTCGCCGGCGAAAATCGGCACAGCCGCCAAGCCGGCACCTGGACAGAAGTCTGCGAGGGACTCAGCGGGCACGCACACCGCACTGCCCGTCCGGACCGCGCGGGCCGGGGCCGTGGTGTCATGTACGTCGAGCAACTCCCAGGGCCGGATGAGAGCCTGCGGCAGCCCCGCCACCGACACCAGGATCAGGGCGGAATCCGGGATAAAATGATGCGTCATTCCGCCGAGACCGCTCAGCTCCGCCACAGCTTGTTGCAGACCCAGACGCAGTGCGTCACTCTCAGTGACGTCATCGCCCACGGTGGTGAGCAGACGCAGCCGTCCGTCCATAGCACCACCCTACGGGGTTACAGTCCCCTAAATGCTACCGAATAGGCAGTTTCCGGAATGTACCGGTGCGGTGTCGGCCGGGCTTCGGACGTCAGCCTCCAAGGCCCACCGGAGCCGCCGGGCGCTCCGGGCGGTGGCCGGCCGCGGCCGGCCCGGTCAGTGTCGTCAGCAGGGCTCGGGCCCCCGCGTCGTTCTGCCGGAAGGCGGGTGCGTTGGTACGGGGCCGGGCGAAGGCGGCGAGGGCACGGCTGTTGGTGGGGGCGCCGAGCGTGATACGTCGGGGATGGGGACAGCCGACGCCGGGGTCGACGACGTGGCCGCCGTCCGGCGTGACGGTGAGGCGGCCGGAGCGGTGGGTGTGCGCGGTGTCGGCGATGACCTCCTCGAAGAGCGCGCCGCCGTGGCGCAGGTGGCGGAGCAGCGGGTCCGTGGTGCGGTCGAGGTCCGGGCCCGGCAGGTACGCCTCGATCAGGGCGGTGGCATGGACCGGGTGGCCGGGCACGGTGGGGCTCGTCGCGGTGAAGGTGCCGGTTGCCTCGTCCGTGCCGACCCGCAGGTCCGCGCCGAGGAAGCGGACGAGCCCGGCCCGATCAGCGTCCCGGGAGACAGGACCGTACCGGCCGGGAGCGCCACCCCATCCCCGATGACCGCACCGAACTTGGTCTGCCCCGAACCGATCCGCTGACCGTCGAGCGTGACCGTGATCTCGTCCATCGCCGGTTCAATGACCGGCCCGGTGCAGCGCAGCCCCGTCGTGGAGCAGAACGCGCCGACGTTGACGCCCCGCCCGACGACGGAGTCTGCGGGTGCCGATACATCATCTGCGCAGCTCAGGCGGCGTGCTGGTACTGGTGGAGCGTTCCGCCGAGCCGGTCTCGTCTGTGGACTTCCAGGTGGGTGAGCTGGGCTTGTTGGGTGAGGGGTGTGGGTAGCGGGCGGCATGGGGCGGCTTGTTCCAGGGCTCTGTGCGGGCGGTGCTCGTTGTAGAAGAATTCGTACTCGCGCAGGGCGTGGAGGAGGTGGCTCTGGTTCCAGATCAGGGTCCGGTCAAGGAGTTCCCTGCGGCAGGTCTGTATCCAGCGCTCCATGACCGAGTTCATCCGTGGTATCCGCATGCCGGTGGTGACGACCTTGAGACCGGCATCGGTCATCAGGGCATCGAAGGCGGCTGTGAACTTGGAATCGCGGTCGCGGATCAGGAACTTCGCCTTGCTGTCCGCGTCCTCGAGGTCCATGAGGAGATTGCGTCCGAGCTGCACGATCCACTCCGCAGTGGGGTGTGCCGTGGCGCCGAGGACCCGGATGCGGCGGGTGGCGTGCTCGATGACAGCAAAGACGTACAGGCGCGCCCCCGTCAGCGTGCGGACTTCGAAAAGATCGCAGGCGAGAAGAG
>NZ_BBUZ01000062.1 GCF_001417735.1 Streptomyces sp. NBRC 110028 | reverse complement strand
AGACGGTTCGGATAGCCCGTACGGGCGCGGGACCGGACCGGTCCCGCGCCTGTGTGCGGTGTGTTGCCGGTGGATCAGCGGGTGGAGTCGGTCCGGGTGAGAAGGCCGAGGCGCCAGGGCAGGTTGTTGTAGTCGCCGCCGGCGTTGGGGTCCTTGAGCCCGGCGATGTTGTGACGGGCGTCCGGCTTCGGGGACATCAGGATCCCGCTGGAGTTCCACCGGAACTGCTGGGCAGTGAAGCGGCGGGCGAGGCGGGGGCCTGGGCGGCCTTGGTGGTGACCGCGGGGGTGCCGCCCAGCGCGGTCAGCGTGGCGTTGTACGCCGCCTTCTTGTTGCCGTTGTTGTCGAAGAGCAGGGGGTTCTCGCCGGAGCGCCAGGAGTCGCGGTCCCGGATGCCCCAGACGGTGATGCCGGTGCAGCGCGCGACGTTCATGCAGGCCCTGACGGTGTTCGTGTACGCGGCCGCCGGTGCCTGCGCGATGTCCAGTTCGGTGATCTGCACGTCCACGCCGAGGGCGGCGAAGCTGGACAGGGTGGTCTGGAAGCTGCTGGGCGGTCCGCCGGTGCCGAAGTGGGACTGGAGCCCGACGCAGTCGATGGGCACCCCGCGCGCCTTGAAGTCGCGCACCATGCGGTAGACGCCCTGGGTCTTGGCGTCGGTCCAGTTCTCGATGTTGTAGTCGTTGTAGCAGAGCTTGGCCGCCGGGTCGGCCGCCCGGGCGGTGCGGAAGGCCTCCTCGATGAAGCCGTCGCCCAGCAGGTTCTGGAACACCGAGGCCCGGTGCTGGCCGCTGCCACCGTCGGCGAACGCCTCGTTCACCACGTCCCAGGCGTAGATCTTGCCCTTGTAGTGGGACATCGTGGTGGTGATGTGGTTGTTCATCACGCTGCGCAGGGTGTTCGCGTCGCCGATGGAGCTGACCCAGCCGGGGAGTTGGGAGTGCCAGACCAGGGTGTGTCCCCGTAGGCGCTGGCCATGTGAGGTGGCCTGGCTCACGATCTGGTCGGCGGGGCCGAAGTTGAACGAGCCGCGGGACCGCTCGATGGTGTCCCACTTCATCTCGTTCTCGGGCGTGACCATGTTGAACTCACGGTTCAGGATGCCCGAGTACGTGCCGTCGCTGAGCTTGCCCGCTGCCACGGCGGCCCCGAAGTACCGCCCGGACTGGGCGGCCTGCGCGCCCAGGGTGGAGGCCTTGACGGCCTTGGCGGAGCCGGTCGCCGCCTGTTCCTGAGCGGGGCCGGTCGCGGCGCCCGCGGTACCGGCCAGGCCGGTCATCGTCATCGCGGCGGCCGCCAATAACCCGAGCATCGAGGCTCGGCGTCGGCCGCGTGATGGGGTCAGGGTCATGTCTTCTCCTCGGTGGGTGAAGCAGTGGGAGCGCTCCCACATATTTTCCCATCGTGACATGAACACGACCGTCAGGGAAGGCCGGTCGCCTGATGAGCGACCCGGCCCGGCGACTGGTCGCCGACGCCGTCTCCCCGCGCCGCCGGGCACGGCAGCACCGGACGGGCACCCGGCGTTCTCCACCGCCGCGTCCGCGACGGCCCGGCACCCTGGGAGAACCGTTCGGCCGCCCCTGACGTCTCCATGGCCGATGTGGCGTCCCCGTGCGGGACGCCTCGGGGTGACATCGAGTCAGATGATGTCTATGGAAGGCTTCTGAGAGAGTGTCGGAGAGTCACAGCAACAGGACCGTCGGCTGGATCGCCGCGGTCGCGGTGGTGGCGGCCGTCGTGGGTGTCACGGGCTGCTCGAAGGAGGCGGAGTCCGGCTCCGGGGAGAAGCCGGCGGCGAACAGCTCGACCGCCGCCGGGCCGGAGAAGGGCGAGGGGGAGGCCTCCTCGCAGCCGTCGGCCACCCGTCAGGACACGGCCGAGGCGGCGGTCGCCACCTGGGTGACCGCGGTCATCAAGGGGCAGCCGAAGCAGGCGTGCCTGGTGATGGCGGACCCGGCGAAGGGCTCGTCGCCCGCACAGGTGGGCACCCCGTCGCGGTGCGACGGCAACGCGCCCGAGGTGCGGAAGATGCGCGAGAACGTCGGGAAGCTCCGTACGTCCTTCACGCCCAAGCAGTCCACGGGCGACCCGAAGGTGGACGTCGCCCGGGTACCGGCCACCGGCGACAAGGCGGTGGTTCCCGCCGACAAGGTCACCGTCGACGGACAGGCGCTTGACAAGGTCATCCTGTCCAACTCCACCGGGCTGAAGCCGGGGCAGCTGGACGTCAAGGTGGAGTCCACCAAGATCAAGGGTGCCTGGTACGTGACCAACCTCGATTTCAACATCGGCTGATGCCGATACCGATGCCGATGCCGTGACCGTCGGCCTCTCCGCCCGCCTGAAGCAGGCGAACGGAGAGGCCGTGGCCGTCGTGGCCGATCAGCTGGGGTCGCGGAGCGTCTGGCGCGGTGACCGGCCGTAGGTCTGCCGGTAGAGGGCGGCGAAGCGGCCGGGGTGCCAGAAGCCCCACCGGGCGGCGATCTCCGTGACGGTGGCGTCCCCTTCGGGCTCGGCGTTCAGCAGGTCGTGGTGGGCGCGGGAGAGACGCACCTGGCGCAGATGGGCGAGCGGCGTGGTGCCCAGGTGCCGGCGGAAGGCGTACTGCAGCGCGCGCACGGTGACGCGCGCCGCGGAGGCGATGTCGGCGACGGTGAGGGGCCCGTCGGCGTGGTCGTCGATGTAGGCCAGGGCGCGCCGCAGCATGGCCGGGTGCGCGTCCCTGCTGTCCGATGTCGTGCGCTCGGTGGCGCTGTGGGGGAACGTGGCCAGGACGCTCGCGGCCAGGTGCTGCGCCGCGGTGGAGGCGACCAGCGGCTGTTCGGCCACGGCGGGGTCGGCCAGGACGTGGTCGCGTACGTAGACGATCGTCTCTCGTAATCTCAGCGCCGCGGCCGGGGAGTGCGGTCGGTGTCCGGTGAGGCGGACCGGGTCGGAGCCGGCCGTGTCGGCGTTGGCGGCCACCTGGGTGAGCAGGGCGGAGTCCAGCATGGTGATGTTGTAGCGGGCGCTGCAGATACGTCCCGCGTACGGCAGCTCCGGCGGGGCGAACGACACCACGTCACCGGGGCCGAACGCGTCCTCGACCCCCTGGAACGTGTGCTGCTGGATGGTGCCTTCGTGGACGAGGCACAGACAGATCCGGCCCAGCGGCGTGACCGCGTAGCTCATGTCGAAGTCCAGGTCCAGCTCGTCGATGCTGAGGGACTCGATGGCGCTGCGGGAGATGCGGGCGCGGCTGGATTCCGGGGTGCCGTTGCCGATGTTCATCTTGGCGTAGGCGTGGCTGAGGAATTCCTCGGTCCGTTCGATGTCGTCGCTGTCGAAGGTGAGTGTCTGCATGGGGGTGTTGTCCGTTTCGTTTTATGGACTGCTGCCCCCGATGTCGTTCGTTACGCGTCTGTTCCCGGCGGTTGCCGCGGTACCAGGCTGGAGCGGAGCGAGACGGTGCTGACGTCCGCGCACATCGTGACTGCGGGACGGAAGTGGAGATGACCGCCGTACACATGACCGACGAAGACTTTCCGGACGACAAGGTCGCCGCTCTTCAGGAAGAAGTGGCGGCCCTTCAGGAAGAAGTCGACCAGCTTCGCCAGGCGGTGATCTCGCACGCCGTGATCGACCAGGCGATCGGCGTACTGATCGCGGTGAGAGGCCTGCGGTCCGACGAGGGCTGGAACGTGCTCCGGGAGGTCTCCCAGCACACCAACATCAAGGTGCGCGAGATCGCCCGGCACGTGTTGTGGTGGGCGCACAGCGGTTGGCTTCTGCCGGAGATCCGTCCGAAGCTGCACGCCGCGGTGGTCAACGCGCGCCGGGCGCGCCGCGAGGCGGAAGCCGCCTTCCGGCAGGACGACCGGGCGGACGGGTCGGGTCAGCCGGCCGGGCGGGGCTCGCCACGGTAGGTGCCGAAGGACCACTTGTCGCCCACGGGGTCGGCGATGGCGAACTCTCGGCTGCCGTACGGCTGGTCGGCGATCTCGCGGATGATCTCCACCCCTGCCGCGCTCAGCCGCTCGTAGAGGCTACGGTGAGGAGAACCGGCACCAGCGGACCGAGTCTTCGACGCATGTCTCGCACGGAATGTCCTCTCCCTGAGGGGCCTTGACGCACCCCCCTGCCCACCGGTGCGCTGAGATACCCCGTACGATCGGCAGGTCACATGAGCCCGCTAGCGGGGGAGGCTCCTCATGCCCGCGCCGACCACGGCCGACCCTGCCGACACACCCGCCGTCGCGCTGGGCCCCACCGCGCTTGTCCTCGGAATCCTCTCCGTCGCCGGTTTCGTGCCACCCTTGCTGTCGTTCTTCACCCTCTCCCTGGTGCCCATCGCCGGGGGCCTCGCCGTCGCCCTCGGCGCCATGGGCATCCACCACGCCCGGCGCGGTGCGGGTCGGCTGTGGATGGCCGTCGCCGGAACCGCTCTCGGCGGTCTCGGCTTCGGGGGTGTGGTCGCTCTCCTCTGCAGCGGTTGACGTGCTCCCTGGGCTTTAGGCCAGGGAGCACGTCAAAGCTACGCCGCCGCCTCGTCGATGGCCTCGCGGACGGACCGCCCCGGGAAAGCCCTCGACTTCCTCACCTACTTCACCGGCGGCAACGTCATCAACAACGCCTGGATGACCCCCAACACCATGTACGTCGAGGGCGGGAACCTGGGCACCGAAAGCCCCCTGACGGCGACCCAGTCGGTGCTCGACATGGCCGTGCAGAGCCACGGCGGCGTGGTGCGGGTCTTCCCCTCCGTATCGCGGCGCTGGCCCGACGCGTCCGTGGCGTCCCTGCGCGCCCAGGGCGCGTTCCTGATCGACGCGGACCGCTCGGGCGGCCGCACCCGGTGGGTGCGCGTCCACAGCGAGGCGGGCGCGCCCCTGGTGCTGGACCACGGCATCCGCGGCGCCGTGGACGTGACGGACGAGCGCGGCAGGCGGCTGCCGTACCGGGAGACGGCGCCGGGCCGCATCGAGATCCCGCTCAGCCGGGCGGAGACGGCCGTCGTCGCCCCGCGCGGCAGCCACCCGGACCCGGGCCCGCGCGACGTACCGGCGATCGGCGACGCGCGGCCGTGGGGGCTGCCCGACTGAGCTGTCCGGCCCCTCGCCGGAAACCCACTCCAGGGCTGAGCAAGGGCCGGGAAGGGGCATGGGAAGGGGGGCTGGGAAGGGTCAGGAGCGCGGCGGGCCGGGCTGGTCGGCGCGCTCCGCCTTCTCCGCCCTCTTCTCCTTGATCCGCGCCGCTTCCTTCCGTACCTCGGCCTGGGTGGCGCGCTCCTTCTCCAGCCACTCGGGGCGCTCCGCCTTCAGGGCCTCGATCTGCTCCGTGGTCAGGGGCTCGGTGATGCCACCGCGCGCGAGACCCGCGATCGAGGTGCCCAGCTTCGCCGCGACCACCGGCCGGGGGTGCGGGCCGTCGCGGCGCAGGTCCCGCAGCCACTCGGGCGGATCGGCCTGGAGGGCGTTCAGTTCGGCGCGCGAGACCACACCCTCCTGGAACTCGGCGGGGGTGGCCTCGAGGTACACACCCAGCTTCTTCGCCGCGGTCGCGGGCTTCATCGTCTGGGTGGTCTGCTGCGACTTCATGGTGTCAAGGGTATCGACCGCGCACGCCGCCCCGGACCACGGCCTCGGACCGCGCGACCGGTAGCCTGGCGGGGTGACAGGCTCGGAAGAATCCCCTTCGTTCCGGCTCGCGTATGTCCCGGGGGTGACGCCCGCCAAGTGGGTGCGGATCTGGAACGA
This sequence comes from Streptomyces sp. NBRC 110028, assembly GCF_001417735.1. Classification (GTDB taxonomy): domain Bacteria; phylum Actinomycetota; class Actinomycetes; order Streptomycetales; family Streptomycetaceae; genus Streptomyces. The sequence goes on along the minus strand of NZ_BBUZ01000062.1, from coordinate 22,516 downwards.
GCGCCTGCCCGACGTCCCGCTGCACCTCGTCGCGGTGTCCGCCGCCGAAGTGCCCGAGGTGCTGCGCGGCGGGGGCGCCGACGCGGGGCTCGTACGGCTGCCGGTCGACCGCACGGTGTTCAGCGCGATCCCCCTCTACACCGAGACGACGGTGGTCGTGGTGCCGAAGGACCACGTCGTGGCGGCGGTCGAGGAGGTGACCGCCGACGATCTGGCCGAGGACATCGTGCTGCATCCGCTCGACGACGTGATCCGCTGGGAGCGCCTGCCGGGACGGCCCGCGATCGAGCGCCCCGCCACGACGGCGGACGCCATCGAGCTGGTGGCGGCCGGGGTGGGGCTGCTGGTCGTGCCGCAGTCGCTCGCCCGGCTGCACCACCGCAGGGACCTCACCTACCGGCCGGTCACGGACGCGCCCCAGTCGAGCGTCGCGCTGTCCTGGCCGGAGGACGCGACCACCGACCTGGTGGAGGACTTCATCGGGATCGTCCGAGGGCGGACCGTCAACAGCACCCGGGGCCGCACCCCGCCCCCGGCGCAGCAGAAGCGCAAGCCGGCGGCGGGGAAGGCGGGGGCAGGGAAGGCGGCGGGCAAGCCGGGGTCCGGTAAGGCGGCGGCCGGGAAGAACCCGCGGGGCCGTGCCGCGGCGCCCAAGGCCGGCAAGCGCGGCAAGCCTCGCCGCCGCTCCTAGCGTTCGGTGCCCGGCGCCCCTGGCGCCCCGGCGCGCAGTCCGTCCATGACCAGGTCCAGCAGCCGTGCGGCGCGCGACTGCCAGTCGCCGTGCGGATCGATCTGCCACAGCCCGGCGATGGCGAGCATGAAGTCGTCGGGGGTGACCCCCGGGCGGATGGTGCCCGCCTCCTCGTTCGCCGTCAGCAGGAGCCCGACGGCCGAGGTCAGCGGCCCGCGTGCCACCTTGATCAGGCTGTCGTGCGAGCTGGTGGCCTTGTGCAGCGCGCCCGCCAGGCCCGCCTTGGTCATGGCGTACCGGGCGAGGCGGTCCATCCACTCCCGCAGCGCCCGGTCCGGTGCGCGGGTCCGGAGCAGCTGGGCCGCGGCGTCGGCGACCTGCTGCACCTCGTAGCGGTAGACCTCCAGGACGAGCGCCTCGCGGTTGGGGAAGTTGCGGTAGAACGTCCCCTGCCCGACGCCCGCCTTCCTCGCGATCGTGCTCAGCGGCGCGCACGCCGAGCGCGTCAGCTCCGCCAGGGCCACTTCCAGGATGCGCTCGCGATTCCGTTGCGCGTCCGAGCGCAGTGGGACGTGGGGGGTGTCCTTCCGCTCCCGCACTCGTCCTCCTCTCCGGCATCGCGTTCCGGGAATAACCGCCGGGCCGCCCTTGCTGACCGGACAACTGTCCACTAAGTTCAAACCTGCCGGACAGTTGTCCGCTTAGGGCTACGATAGCGGCAGAAGCCGCCGGTGCGACCGGCCGGTTCGGCTCGACACCCTTCTGCCCCCCTTCCGGGCCCCCGTACCGCCTGCCCGGATGAGCTCGCTCGACGCGCACCAGCTACGCGAAAGAAGGCTGACCATGGCCCCAGCCCCTTCCCCGACGTCCAGCGCCATCACGCTGAATATCAACGGCGAGAAACACACGCTGCCCGTCGACCACCGCACCACCCTGCTCGACGCCCTGCGCGAGCGTCTTGATCTGACCGGCACGAAGAAGGGCTGCGACCAAGGCCAGTGCGGTGCCTGCACCGTGCTGATCGACGGACGCCGAGCCGTCTCCTGTCTGCAGTTGGCGGTGGCCGCCGAGGGGCGCGCCATCACCACCATCGAAGGCGTGGCCGAGGGCGAGGACCTGCACCCGGTGCAGCAGGCGTTCCTCGACCTCGACGGCTACCAGTGCGGCTACTGCACGCCCGGGCAGATCTGCTCGGCCATCGCCGTGATCGAGGAACACGCGGCGGGCTGGCCGAGCGCCGCGACCCAGGACGTGCGGCCCGAAGCGGGGGCGCAGCCGCTCACCGCGGAGGAGATCCGGGAGCGGATGAGCGGCAACCTGTGCCGCTGCGGCGCGTACGTGTCGATCGTCGAGGCGGTCGCGCGGGCGGCGGAGGCCGCGCAGCCGCCGTCCGGCGGCTCGGGTGACGGCATGGGTACGACGGACGCGGAGGCAGCGGTATGAGGGAATTCGGATACGAGCGTGTGCACGACGTCTCCGGGGCGGTGGCCCTGCTCGGCGCCGACCCCGACGCGCGCTACCTCGGCGGCGGCACCAACCTCGTCGACCTGATGAAGACCGGGGTGGAGCGGCCCGCGCGCCTCATCGACGTGCGCGAGCTGCCCCTGGACCGGATCGAGGCCACGCCGGACGGGGCCTTGCGCATCGGCGCGACCGTCACCAACAGCGATCTCGCCGCCCACCCCGATGTGCGCTCCCGCTACCCGGCACTGGCCCAGGCCGTGCTGGCCGGCGCCTCCGGGCAGCTGCGCAACATGGCCACCGTCGGCGGAAACCTGCTGCAGCGCACCCGCTGCGGCTACTTCACCGACACGTCCAAGCCGTGCAACAAGCGCGTCCCCGGCAGCGGTTGTCCCGCCATCGAGGGCGAGCACCACAACCACGCCATCCTCGGCGCCTCCGAGCACTGCGTGGCCATCCACCCCTCGGACATGGGGGTGGCGCTGACCGCCTTCGACGCCGTGGTCCATTACGAAACGGCTGACGGGCCGGGCGAGTTGCCCATGTCCGCGTTCTATCTGCCGGTGGGGGACACCCCGCACCTGGAGACCGCCCTGCCGCCCGGCGCGCTGATCACCGGCGTCAGCCTGCCGCCCGCTCCGGTCGCCACCGTCTCGCGCTACCGGAAGGTGCGCGAGCGCGCCTCGTACGCCTTCGCGATCGGCTCGATCGCCGCCGCCCTCGACGTCCGGGACGGTGTCGTCCACGAAGTGCGCCTGGCCTTCGGCGCGGTGGCGTCCCGGCCGTGGCGCGCCCGCGAGGCCGAGCGGGTGCTGACCGGGGGGCCGGCGAGCGGTGAGGCGTTCGCCGCCGCCGCGGACGCCGAACTGGCGGCCGCCGAGACGCTGCCCCAGAACGGATACAAGGTGACGCTGATGCGCAACCTCGTCGTGGCCATGTTGACCGAACTCTCCGAGGAGGCCGTCCGATGACCACGACGACCGGAACCGCCGCCGTCACCCCGTCCGTCGGAACCGCGCACACCCGTGTGGAGGGCCGCGAGAAGGTCACCGGAGCGGCCCGCTACGCCGGTGAGATCCCCTTCGCCGACCTGGCCCACGGCTGGCTGGTGGTGTCCACCATCGCCCGCGGCCGCATCCGCGCGGTGGAGACCGAACCCGTCGAGGCGATGCCCGGCGTCCTCACCGTCCTGCACCACGGGAACGCCCCGCAGATCGACGGCAGTTACGTCGGCCTGCTGGGGAAGCCCGACCCGACCATCACCCTCTTCCAGACCGACCGGGTGCCCTTCGTGGGCTGGCCGGTGGCGCTGGTCGTCGCGGAGACGTCCGAGCAGGCCAGGGAGGCCGCCGAGGCGCTGGTCGTCCGGTACGACGAGGAGCCGCACGACATCGCGTTCTCCGCCGGGCGCCCCGGTACGTACGTGCCGGAGGGCTCGCAGGCGGAGACCGCGAAGGGGGACATCGAGGCCGGGCTCGCCGCGGCGGCCGTCGTCGTGGACGCGGAGTACACGACTCCGGAAGAGCACCACGCCATGATGGAGCCGCACGCGGCCACCGCCCGCTGGGAAGGCGGCCGGCTGGAGGTCGTCGACTCCAACCAGGGCAGCATGTGGGTGGCCGACGAGCTGGCCAAGATGTTCTCCCTCGACCTCGGCTCGGTGCGGGTGCTCTCCGAGCACGTCGGCGGCGGCTTCGGATCCAAGGGGGTCCGCCCGCACCAGGTGGCGGCCGTGATGGCCACGACCGTCCTGCACCGCCCGGTCCGGGTGGTGCTGACGCGCCGCCAGATGTTCTCCATCACCGGCTACCGCAGCCCCACGGTGCAGCACGTCAGGCTCGGCGCCGACGCGGACGGGCGGCTGCGCGCGCTCGACCACCAGGCCCAGAACCTCACCTCGACCGTGCACGAATTCATCGAGCGCAGCGCCGACTACGGGCGCGCCATGTACGACGCCGACGCACACCACACCGTCAACCGCGTGGTGGCACTCGACGTGCCGACGCCGACTTACGTGCGCGCGCCGGGCGAGGCACCGGGCTCGTTCGCGCTGGAGTCCGCGCTCGACGAACTCGCCGAGAAGTGCGGCCTGGACCCGATCGCGCTGCGCGCGCGCAACGAGCCCGAGGCGGGCCCGGTGTCCGGGCTGCCGTACAGCACCCGCCGGCTGATCGACTGCTTCGAGGAGGGCGCCCGCAGGTTCGGCTGGGCGGACCGCGACCCGCGCCCCGGGCTGCGCCGCGAGGGCCGCTGGCTGCTCGGGACGGGCACGGCGTCGGCCACGTTCCCCTCGAACGCCATGCCGTCCACGGCGGCCGTGACCGCCGAGGCGGACGGCACCTTCACGGTACGGATCACCGCGGCCGACATCGGGACCGGTGCCAGGACCGCGCTGACCCAGATCGCGGCGGACGCGCTGGAGGTGGAGCCGAGCCGTATCCATATGCGCATCGCGGACAGCGACTTCGGTCCGGCCATGATCGCGGGCGGCTCCATGGGCACCCGCTCCTGGGCCTGGGCGGTCACCTCCGCGGCCAAGGAGCTGCGCGAGCAGCTGGCCCTCGGCGGCGGCATCCCGGAGGAGGGCATCACCGCGCGGTCGAACACCGCCGAGGCCATCGGCGCCCTCGCCAGTAAGGAACGGCACTCCTACGGGGCCCAGTTCGCCGAGGTCGCCGTGGACGCCGCCACCGGCGAGGTCCGGGTGCGGCGCATGCTGGGCATCTTCGCGGCGGGCCGGATCGTCAACCCGCTGACCGCGCAGAGCCAGCTGCGCGGCGGCATGGTCTGGGGCCTGTCCATGGCGCTGCACGAGGAGGCGGTCAGGGACCGGGCCTTCGGCGGCCACGTCGGCCCCGACCTCGCGGGCTACCACGTCGCCGCGCACGCCGACGTGCCGCCCATCGAGGTGGGCTGGGTGGACGACCCGGACCCGGAGGACCCGGTCGGCATCAAGGGCATCGGCGAGGTCGGGATCGTCGGAGCGGCGGCGGCGGTCGCCAACGCCGTCTGGCACGCGACCGGCGTACGCCACCGGCACCTGCCGATCCGCCCCGACCGCGTCCTGCTGGCGGGCACCGCGCCGGGTGGGGACGGGGATGCTTGACATAGCCGCCGAGCTGGACCGGTGGGCCGAGGAGGGCCGGGACTTCGCCGTCGCCACCGTCGTGGCCGTCGGTGGCAGCGCGCCACGGGGTCCCGGCGCCGCCCTCGCCGTCGACTCCGAGGGCACCGCCATCGGCTCGGTCTCCGGCGGCTGCGTGGAGGCGTCGGTGTACGACCGCTGCCTCCAGGCGCTGGAGGACGGCGAAACGGTGCTGGAGCGGTTCGGCTACAGCGACGAGGACGCCTTCGCGGTGGGGCTGACCTGCGGCGGTGTGCTGGAGGTCATGATCACGCCGGTGCGGGCGGACGCGCCGGACCGGGCGGTGTTCGCGGCGGCCCTGTCGGCCGCCGCCCGCGGGGAGACGGCCGCGGTCGCCCGGGTGTCCCGGGGCCCGGCCGGACTCCTCGGCCGGGCGCTGTTCGTCCGCCCCGACGGCTCGTACGAGGGCGGCCTGGGCGGCGATCCGGAGCTGGACCGTACGGCGGCGGACGAGGCGGGCGCCCTGCTGGCGGCGGGCCGCACCGGCGCGTTCACCCTGCCGGCACCCCCCGAGAACGGTGTGGACGCCCCGTCCGGCCTGACGGTGTTCGTCGAGTCGAGCGTGCCGCCGCCCCGGATGATCGTCTTCGGTGCGGTGGACTTCGCCGCGGCACTGGCCCGCACGGGCAAGTTCCTCGGCTACCACGTGACGGTGTGCGACGCCCGTCCCGTCTTCGCCACCCGGGTCCGCTTCCCCGAGGCCGACGAGATCGTGGTCGACTGGCCGCACCGCTATCTGCGGCGGACGGCGACCGACGGCCGAACGGTGCTGTGCGTGCTCACCCATGACGCCAAGTTCGACGTCCCGCTGCTGGAGGAGGCCCTGCGGCTGCCGGTCGCGTTCGTCGGTGCCATGGGGTCGCGCCGCACCCACGAGGACCGCACCCGCAAGCTCCGCGAGGCGGGTCTCACCGACCGCGAACTGGCCAGGCTGCGCTCGCCGATCGGCCTCGACCTCGGCGCCCGTACGCCCGAGGAGACCGCCCTGTCCATCGCGGCGGAGATCGTCGCGGCGCGGCGGGGCGGCACGGGCGTGCCGCTGACCGGCTCGGGGACACCCATCCACCGCGACGGGGAGGCGGGGGCACACGTGGCCGCGTGACTCCTCGGCACGCGCCCGGTACTCCGGTCGGAGCCCGGGCGCGTCGTCGGGCACCTCAGTCCTGCGGGGCGCCCGCGGGGAGCTTGCGCCAGGTCACCGTGGTGCGGGTGTGGTACGCCCAGTCGAGCATCTTCTTCGCGTCCGGATACCGGTTGCTGTCGCCGAGGAGCACCCCGACGACCGTACGGCCGCTCCGCAGAGCGGCGAACACGATGCACTTGCCCGCCGCGGTGCCCGTACCGGTCTTGATCCCGATGGCGCCGTTGTACGAGCCCAGCAGCTTGTTGCTGTTGCTCCAGTAGTAGTACCTGGTCCGGCCGTTGGCCGCCGGGGCCTTCTGCTCGGTGTCGACGGTCTTGACCACCGTGCGCAGGGTGGCGTTGCCGAGCGCGTGCCGCGCCAGCTTCGCCAGGTCGCGGGCGGTCGTGTAGTTGGAGCCGTGCGTGGAGATGCCGTCGAAGGAGTCGTACCGGGTCCTGGTCATCCCCAGCGCGGCCGCCTTCTTGTTCATCTTCGCGACGAACGACTTCGTGCGCTTGGCGGTGGTGCTCCCGCTGCCGAAGGTGTCGGCGAGGGCCATCGCGGCGTCGCAGCCGGACGGCAGCAGCATGCCGTACAGCAGTTGCCTGACGTTAAGCTTGTCGCCCTTCTTCAGGTCCGCGGCGCTGCCGCCACTGGTCCTGATGTAGTCCAGGTACGCCTGCTTGACGGCGACCTTCTTGTTGAGGTTCACCCCGCGGGTGCCGAGCACCACGACCGCCGTCATCAGCTTGGTGATGCTCGCCATCTGGCGCTTGGTGTCCGGGCTCTTGCTCCACAGCTTCTTGTTCGCGCTGTTGTCGAGCAGATACGCGCCCTTGGCCCGGATGCCGGACGGACCGGCGGCGGTCTGTGCCGCCGGGGCGGCCGGTGCCGCCTGCGCGCTCGCGACCGGCGCGGCGACCGCCAGCGCCACCGTGGCCGCGATGACGGCCGTTCCCCGGCGGCGGCCCGCGTTACCCCGATGTAATCCCATACGCCCTCGCTCTCCTCTGTTGACGGGTGGGCGCCGGTATCGTCTCACCGGGGGGAAAATGACGATGTGTCGGGGTGTTGACCACCGGCCGTCACCCAGTCGTAGGCCGCCCGCGCGTCGAACTCCCCCTGTCCGCCGCGGAAGATCAGCCCGGCGTGCTCGTACGCCGAGCCGTCCCCGGCGGCGCCCCCGGGATACGGCACGGCGATGCAGCGCATCCCGGCCCGCCGCGCCGCCTCCACCCCGGGCCCGGCGTCCTCGACCACCACACAGTCCGCCGGATCGGTGGCCAGCAGCCGCGCGGCCGCCAGGAAGACATCCGGTTCGGGCTTGCCGCGCCCGATGTCCTCCGCGGAGACGTACAGCGGCAGCAGCGCGTCCAGACCGGTGGCGGTCAGCGCGGCCTCGATCGCGGGCCGGGAGGAACCGGACGCCACGGCGATCGGATGCCCGGCGGCGTGCAGCCGCTCGGCGAACGCCCGCATCTCGCCGAACACGGTGGTGGAGGTGCGGACCAGCTCCAGGTAATGGCCGTTCTTCACGGCCAGCAGCTCCTCCACCGGGGCGTCGATCGCGTACCGCTCGCGCAGGGTCTCCAGCGTCTCGCGGGTGCCGATCCCGATGAACCGGGTGTGCTCCTCCCACGTGAAGCCGGTGATGCCGTACCGGGCGAGGGTGCGCCGGCCCGCCTCGTAGTAGTTGGGCTCGCTGTCCACGAGCGTGCCGTCGAGGTCGAAGATCACAGAAGGGGTCCGCCGGATGCTCATACGGACAGCATGCCAAGGCCGTGATCAAGGCCGACGGCGGGTTCCCGCGGTCTGCCCCACGGCGTCGACCAGCGGCAGCATCCGATGCCGCACGCGCTCCCGGAGCACCATCTCGGTCCGGGTGCGGACCACCCCCGGCAGCCGGATCACCCGCTGTACGACGTCCTCCAGATGTTCGTTGTCCCGCGCCACGACCCGCGTCAGCAGATCACCGGCGCCCGTGGTCGAGAACACCTCGATGATCTCCGGGACGGTGGCCAGCGCGTCGCCCACGTCGTCCAGATGGCCCTGGGTGACCTCGATGTGCACGAAGGCCAGCACCGGATGGCCGAGCGCGGCGGGGGAGAGCGACGGCCCGTAGCCGGTGATCACGCCCGCCCGCTCCAGCCGGTCCAGCCGTGCCTGCACGGTGCCGCGGGCGACGCCCAGGAGCCGGGCGTACTCGCGCACGCTGGTGCGCGGCTGCTCCAGCAGCAGCCGCAGGATCTTCGCGTCGAGCGCGTCCACCGCGTCCCCCGGGCCGGGCATGGGCCATCGGCTCCCTCATGGTCGAAATCTTTGCCGAATGACTGTACCAATGGCCCAGCCGAACGGTGATCGCTTGAGCCGATGGTGGTGGAGTGCTTCCCTTATGGGCAGATGGCGTTGCGCTGGGCTGCGCCGGACGGCAAGGAAGCCGCATCCGGGTCCCCGCAGCGCCTTTGTCATGCCCGCCAGGGGAAAGGAACAGGTCAGCGGTGCTGCGGGACTTTCGGACGTGGGTGGGGCTCGGCGCGACGATGTTCGCGGCTCCCGATCCGGGGCTGCGGCGGCTGCGGGTCTCGGCGCGGGCCGTGCTCGGCGTCGGCTCGGCGGTCGCCGCGGTCGCGTGGGCCGGGCTGCCCCTGCCGGCCGCGGTCGTGGGCGGGCTCGCGGCGCTCCTCGCGCTCTTCACGGTGGCCGACCCGACCGTGCGACGGCAGGCCCTCACCACCGCGCTGCTCCCGGCCGTCGGCCTGCCGGTGCTGGCGCTGGCCGCCGTACTGCACCGGGTACCGCCCGGGCGCGACGCGGCCTTCCTCGCGGTGGTCTTCTGCGGCGTCGCCGCCCGGCGGTGGGGACCGCGCGGCAACGCCCTCGGCATCTTCGCGTTCATGATGTTCTTCGCGGCCCAGTTCCTGGGCGCCGGGCCCGGTGAACTGCCCGTGCTGGCCGTGGCGGTGCCGATGGGCGTGGCGGTCGCCGCCCTCGTACGGTTCGGCGTGTGGTGCCTCGAGCGGCGCACCCCCGGGGCGCCCGCCGCCGCGCCCCCGCCGCCCGCCGTCCGGCAGGCGTTCCAGGCGGCCGCCGCCTGCGGCTTCGCGCTCGCCGTCGGCCAGGCGCTCTCCGGGGAGCGGTGGTACTGGGCCGTCGGCACCGCCTGGTGGATCTTCGTCAACACCGCCTCACGCGGTGAGACGCTGGTACGCGGCTTCCGCCGGGTCATCGGCACCGCCGGTGGCATCGCGGCCGGGCTCGCCGTCGCCGTACCGCTGCACGGCGCGCCCGCGCCCACCGCCGTCCTCGTCGCCGCCTGCGTCTTCGGGATCTTCTACACCGCGCCGCTGTCGTACAGCTGGATGGTGTTCTTCGTGACGCTGATGGCCGGGCTGCTCTACGGCCTGCTCGGCGTGCTCCACCCCGGGCTGCTCGCGCTGCGCCTGGAGCAGACCGCCGTCGGCGCGGCCGGGGCGGGCCTGGCCGTGGCGCTGGTGCTCCCGGTGACCACCCACGCCGCGACGGACGCGTGGATCCGGCGCGCCCTGGAGTCCGTACGGCTCTGCGCCGCCGACGCCGCGCGGCGGCTCGCGGGCGACCCGGCCGCGGACCCCGCGCCGCACGTCGCCGAGCTGGAGTCGGCGCTGCGGGGCCTACGGGGGTCGATCGCCCCGCTGCTGCACCCGCTCAGCCCGCTGCGCGCCCGCCGGGCGAGGGCCCGCCAGGTCATGCTGGCGCTCGACGACTGCGCCCGCCAGGCCCGCGGCCTCGCCGCGCTCGCCGCCGACCCGGTCGCGTCCCACGACGCCCGCCTGACCGCGGCGTGCGCCCGGGTCGAGGCGGCGGTGGGCCGCCTGACCGCCCCCGTCGGCCCGTCCCGCGCCGCCCCCGCCCCCGCCGGGCCGCCGCCCCACCCGGCCACCGACCGGGCCCTGGCCCATCTGCACGACCTGGAGGCCGCCCTGACCGGCCTCGCCGACCCGCTGCGCGCACCGCTGCGGGCCTGAGGACCCCGGCCGCGGCTGGCGCCAACCGGAGTCCGCTGACGGCGCGTCAAGCACGGAATCGTCCATCCCAGAGTCCTGGTCCGGGCCGTGCTGTTAGCGTCGGCCGCAAGCGGAACCGCTGGAGAGGCAGCACGGTGAGCACGGAGCAACGGGCGTACAGGGCGTACATCGGGTCGTTCACCGAGGCGGGCGGAGCCGGGATCACCGTCGCGGACGTCGACCGCGCCACGGGGGCGCTGACGCCGAGCTACGCCACGGACGAGGTCGCCAACCCCTCGTATCTCGCGCTCTCGCCCGGCGGGGACGTCCTCTACACGGTGAGCGAGACCGACGACGGCGCGGCCGCAGCCTTCCGGACCGGCGGCGACCGGGCCCGCCCGCTCACCCTCCTCGGCGACCCCGTTCCCGTCCACGGCGCGGCACCCACCCATCTCGCGCTCGCCGCCGGGCATCTGCTCACCGCCGGCTACGGCTCCGGCAGCGTCAGCGCGCTGCCGGTCGGCGAGGACGGCGGGCTCGGCGAGCCGACGGCGGTGCTGCGCCACGAGGGCAGCGGCCCCGACCACGAGCGGCAGAGCGGGCCGCACGCCCACCAGGTGCTGCCGGACCCGTCCGGCGGCTGGCTGCTGAGCGTCGACCTCGGCGCCGACGCCGTCTGGGTGTACGAGCCCGCCGGGCCGCGGGCGCACCGGAAGGTGCGGGTGCGGGCCGGGAGCGGGCCGCGCCATCTGGCGTTCCATCCGCGCGGCGACCGCGCGTACGTCGTCAACGAGCTGGCTCCGACGGTCACGGTGTGCCGTTGGGACGCGGCGTCCGGCACGCTCGAACCGTTCACCGAGACCCGCGTCGTCCCGCCCGGCACGGAAACCGCCACCTTCCCCTCCGAGGCGGCGGTCTCGCCGGACGGCCGCTTCGTCTGGGTCGCCGTCCGCGGCCACGACAGCGTCGCGACGCTCGCCCTCGACACCCCGGGCGACCGCATGGAGCTGGTCACCACCACGCCCTGCGGCGGCCACTGGCCGCGCGACCTGACCCTCGACCCCTCGGGCGGCCGTCTCTACGTCGCGAACGAGCGCTCGGGCGACGTCACCTGGTTCGGCCTCGACCCCACCACCGGGGTGCCGAGCCGCGGCGGTTCCATCGAGGCACCGGCCGCGTCCTGCGTGATCTTCGGCTGAACCGCGCGGACCCCGCGGGCCGCGGGGGCCGGTACGGGGCGAGGGGCGCTCGTACGGATCGCGGGGGCTCGTACGGGGCGTCATGGGGCGGGCCGGGCACGGGGCGTGATGCCCCGCGCCTCGCAGGCCCCTCGGCTGCCGAGACGATTCAGCGCAGCCCGGCGGACGCCGGGAGCGTGATGCCCAGCGCGGCCGCGTACTTCGACAGCACCAGCTTGCCCACGGCCGGGTAGGCGCCCAGCGCCTCGGCCGCGGCGCAGCCCGCCTCCTCGGCGGCCGCCTTGGTCAGCTCGGCGGACACCTCCGGGCCGATGAGGTACGGCGCGAGCGCGAGCCGGGCCGAACCGGCGGAGCGCAGCTGCTCGGCGACGCGCACCACGGCCCCGTCCTCGTCCAGCGCGGCGGCCATCACCGGCACGGCGAGGCGCGCGGAGAGCAGCATGCCGGTGATCCCACCGGCGTCGGCCGCCTCGCCGCCGCCCACGGTGGCCAGGATGATGCCGTCCGCGGCGGTCGCCACCGTGAAGAGCCGGGCCCGGTCGGCGCGGGCGAGGCCCGCTTCCGACAGCCGGACGTGCAGGCCCTCCGCGAGCAGCGGGTGCGGGCCGAGGACATCGGTGAGTTCGGCGGCGGAGCCGCTGCTCATGACGGCCTGGCGTATCCGGCGCAGCAGCGCGTTGTCCGGGCCCGCGAGCAGCGGGACCACCACGGCCGACGGGCCGTCGGCCGGGACGGAGGGCGGCGGAGGCATCTCCGGGATCTCCTCGCCCGCGGCCTCGGCCGCGGCGATCGCCTCCGCGGTGGCCGCGGCGGTGGCCTTGGCGGCCTCCCGTGCCTGGCGCAGCCGCTCGGTGCGGTCCTGGGCGGCGCGCGCGAGCACGGCCTCCAGCTGCGGGAACTCCGCGTTCTCACCTTCCACGTCCACATAGCCGACCTGGGCGTCGAGGCCGGGAAGCTCGGAGCGGGCGATGCTCACGATCTCCTCGGCCAGGCCCCGGGTGGCGGCTTCCGGGGTCCCCGGAACGGCCAGCACCAGCGGCGGTGCGCCCACGGGTGCGGCCGCGGGCTCCGGGCGGCGGTGCCGTCCGGGCTGGCGGGGACGCGGCATTCGTACTGGCAGGCCGGACGCGGGCCCTGTGGGGGAGCTCATGGCGCCGCATGTTAGTCGCTCTATAGGGTTGGCTGTTCGGGAGGGGTGCGACTGGGCGTTTTCTGTCCCCTTTTGCCGAGCCTCGCTGTTCGATGCTGTGCGGGGGGCGAACGGAGCTGCTCGGACACCGGATAGGATGTCCGTAATGCGGAACCGCCGTCCCGGCTCATGGCCGTTGCCGTCGTGCGTCACGCGGTGATGACGCTCAGCAGTCCCGCGTCCGGTGGCAGCCGCAGCTCCCCGGCGGCGAGCGCCGCCGCGACGTACAGGGCGCCGTCCAGCGGGTCCCCGGCCGCCTCGGTGACCGGTACCCCCGGCAGCCGCGTGGCCAACTCGGCGCGCAGGGGCGCCAGCAGGGGCGCGCCCATGCGGAAGAGGCCGCCGGTCAGCGCGATGTCACCGGTCGTGATGTCACTGGTGGCGATGTCACCGGGCTCAGGCCGGGGACAGACCGCCGCGGCGGCCTGGGCGATGTGGCGGGCGGCGTCCCGCAGGACCGCCTCGGCGACCGGATCGCCCCCGGCGGCGCACCGGCCGACCTCCGGTGCGAAGGAGGCCAGGACGGCGGGCCGGTCGGGCCGCGGGTACAGTTTCCCCGGCAGCTCACCGGCCGGGCCGAAGACCGCTTCCAGCCGGGCCAGCAGCGGCCCCGAGCCGCCCTCGCGCCCGTCGTACGCGCGCATCGCGGCCTCCAGACCGGCCCGCCCGATCCACGCCCCGCCGCCGCAGTCGCCCAGCAGATGCCCCCACCCGTCGGCCCGCCGCCACCCGGGCACGCGGCCGCCGGTCGAGGGGTCCGTGGTCGCGCCTCCGGTCGTACGGTCGCTCGCCGCGCTCTCCGCCAAGGGCAGCGGCACCGCGCCCAGCGCGATCAGGCCCGTGCCCGCGGCGACCACCGCGCCGGGCCGCTGGCCGAGCGCCCCGGCATAGCCGGTCACCGCGTCCGCAGCGAGCGCGAGGCGGCGCACCCCGAACTCCTCCGCGAGCGCGCCCGGCAGCGTCGCCCGCAGATCGTCGCCGAGCGAGGCCATTCCCGCGGCGCCCACGCAGACGGCGGCCGGTCGCCGCGCCCCGGCCCGGCGCAGCAGCTCCTGGGCGGCGGGCAGCACCCGCCCCAGCAGCCCGGCCGCGTCGATACCCCGGTCGCCGACGCCGGCGGGGGTGGCTGAGGCCCAGGTCAGCGGCGTCTCCGCGGAGCCGCTGAGCAGGGCTTCGGCGCGCGCCACGGCCACCCGTACGCCCGATCCGCCCGAGTCGATCCCGAGCACATGCGTCGCGTCGCCCACCGGCTCAGCCGAACCCGCGCGCGTCCTGCTTGAGCGCGGTGTCCACGGTCAGCGCGGTGGCCACCACGAGGCTCAGCAGGGGATCGGGAAGCTGGCGGTGGATCTGCAGGACATAGTTGTCCGCGGTGGTGAACATGGTCTTCGCCAGACCTTCCCAGGTCTTGGTGATCCGGGCGATCTCGGTGTCGGTGTGGTCGACGATGGCGAAGTTCCAGGCGCGCCAGTTCTCCGCCTTGATGGCGCCGATCTGCTGGCCGTTGACCTGTATCCCGAAGTTGATCTTGCCGATGGCGTTCTGCTGGACGATCTCGCCGACCGGCTGCCCGTCCGGGCGCTCCACCAGCACCTTGGACTTGATGAACTTGGCCGGGCGGGTGAGCACCAGATGCGGCTGCCCGGCCGCGTCCCGGATCTCCAGCTTGTGCGTCATGAACTGGTCGAGGCTGGAGACGAACCGCGCGACCTTCTTGAGCGTGCTCTGACCGACCTGGACCACCGATCCGATGGTGCGGCCGTGCTGGTCGAAGACGCTGTACTCGTTGGTCAGCTCGATCAGCTTGGCCTTCTGGTTCACCACCAGCACCGGCTCGGTGAACAGCGTGCCGCCGCCACCCGCGGCCGGGGCGACGTGCGCCTGCTGCTGCACCTGGTGCTGGACCTTGGCCGGATTGGGGTGCGGCTGGGCGGCCTGCCCCGCGTACCCCGGCTGCCCGGCCTGCTGCGGCGCGAACTGGCCCGGCTGCTGGCCGGGGTGGGTGTGCTCGGTCCACTGGGCGCCGTCCCACCAGCGCAGCTGGTTGGGGATGCCCTGCGGGTCGGCGTACCAGCCCGCAGGGGTGTTCGGATGTGTCGTCATGGCGGGCAGACTACCCCTCGCCCACCTGGAAAGAAGTGCTCAGGGAAGGCGCCAGTCGACGGGTTGCGCCCCCTGCCGCACCAGCAGCTCATTGGCCCGGCTGAACGGGCGCGAACCGAAGAAGCCCCGGTCGGCCGACATGGGGGAGGGGTGCGCGGACTCGACCGAGGGAAGCGGCCCCAGCAGCGGCCGTACGTTGCGCGCGTCGCGGCCCCACAGGATGGACACCATCGGACGGCCGCGCGCGGCGAGCGCGCGGATGGCCTGCTCGGTGACCTCCTCCCAGCCCTTGCCGCGGTGCGCCGCAGGGCGGCGCGGCGCCGTGGTGAGCGCCTTGTTGAGCAGCAGTACGCCCTGCCGGGTCCAGGGCGTCAGATCGCCGTTGGACGGGCGCGGCAGGCCGAGGTCGGTGTGCAGCTCGCGGTAGATGTTCTCCAGGCTGCCGGGCAGCGGCCGCACCTCGGGCGCCACGGAGAAGCTCAGCCCCACCGCGTGACCGGGCGTCGGATACGGGTCCTGGCCCACGATGAGGACCTTCACCTCGTCGAAGGGCTGTTGGAAGGCGCGCAGCACATTCGCTCCGGCGGGCAGATAGGTGCGGCCCGCCGCGATCTCGGCCCGCAGGAAGTCACCCATCGCCGCGATGCGCTCTTCCACGGGCTCAAGTGCCTTGGCCCAGCCCGGTTCCACAATGTCTTTCAACGGTCGTGCAGCCACACCGCGTCACTCTAGTGGCTCAGCGCGTGGCCGTGTGCCGGCCCACCCGGTCACGGTCTCATCGGTCTCATCCGATCACCGCCGCTCGCACACAGAGCACATCGGGAAGATACCGGGCGATCTGCCGCCAGCTCTCGCCCTCGTCCGCGCTCGCGTACACCTCGCCGTTGCGATTGCCGAAGTACACCCCGGCCGGGTCCGCGTCGTCCGTACGGAGCGCGTCCCGCAGCACCACCCCGTAGTGCGGCTCGCCCGGCAGCCCGGCGGACCGCTCCTCCCAGGACGCGCCCGCGTCCTGGGTGCGGAAGACCCGGCAGCGGTAGTCCGGCGGATAGCGGTCCGAGCCGTCGGACACCGGGAAGAGATAGGCGACTCCGCCGCGCCGCGGATGGGCGGCGATCGCGAACCCGAAATCGGCGGGCAGCCCCTTGCCGATCTCCGACCAGTGCGCCCCGCGGTCGTCGCTGCGGTACACCCCGCCGTGGTTCTGCAGATACAGCCGGTCCGGATCGACGGCGTCCGGCGCGATCTTGTGCACGCACTGCCCGAACTCGGGATACGGATCGGGCATGAACTCCGCCTTGAGCCCGCTGTTCGACGGCGCCCAGCTCGCCCCGCCGTCCGCCGACCGGTACACCCCGCCCGACGAGACGGCCACCGTGACCGCGTCGGCGTCCCGCGGATCGGTGACCACCGTGTGCACCGCCTGGCCGCCGAACCCCGCGCCCCACTCGGGCCGCTGCGGATGGTCCCACAGGCCGCGCACGAAGACGAACGTCTCCCCGCAGTCCTCGGAGCGGAACAGCGCGCCCGGCTGGGTGCCCGCGTAGACCACCCCGGGCGCGGCGGGCCCGGCCGGGTGCAGCTGCCACACCCGCTCCAGCGAGGTGTCGGTCCCCTCCGGGAACCGCACCGCGGGCCGGGCGGGCTCGTGCCAGCTCTTCCCCAGGTCGTCGGAGCGGAAGACCGACGGGCCCCAGTGGGAGCTGTCCGCACCGGCCAGCAGCCGCGGCGCGCCGGAGCGGCGGGTGTCGACGCCGACGGAGTACACCGCCTGCATGGGGAAGTGCGGACCGGTGAAGTCCCAGTCCGGGCCGGTGCGGCGGCGGCCGAGGAAGAGACCCTTGCGGGTGCCGACGGCGAGCAGAACATCGTCCATGGCGGACTCACTCCTAGGGACGTAGCGGGAGGGGGAGGGTGAAGAGGGTGATGAAGGATGTGTCCGACATCACCAGAGTCTGCACCCTGCCGCCGACAACGGTCCGTGGGAGCACGTCGGAGTGAAGATGGACCAGGTCGATCTCGGCCTGGAGGCGGAGATCCCGGTCCCGCCGAGCGTGGCCGAGGACTGGGCCGGCCGGGTGCTGGTGGACTGGGGCCCCTGCCGGGCAGTTACGGCTGGGTCTTCCCCAGGGCGACACCCTCACCGTCGGTGTCATCTCCGCGCGCGGTGAGGGCGCGGCCACCAAGCGCTACCTGGACGACTTCATCGCCCGCCAGGGCCTCGCCGGCTTCGAGTCCAGCATCTCCTCCGGGCACCTGACCCGCTGCCGTACCGACGACTCCCCCCTCTCCCGGGGCCGGGTGCTGGTGTGCGGCGACGCGGCGGGCCTGCTGGAGCCGTGGACCCGCGAGGGCATCTCCTTCGCACTCCGCTCGGGGCACCTCGCGGGAGAGTGGGGCGTGCGTGTCGCCGAGTCGCACGACGCGGTGGACGCCCGCAGGCAGGCCCTCAACTACGCCTTCGCCATCAAGGCGGGCCTCGGGGTCGAGATGGGCGTCGGGCGCCGGATGCTGCGGATCTTCTCCCGCCGCCCGGGGCTCTTCCACGCGGCCCTCACCGGATTCCGCCCCGCCTGGAACGTCTTCGCCCGCTTCACGCGCGGCGCCACTTCACTCGCCGAGGTCGTCCGCGTCCACCCGGTCGCCCGCCGCGCGCTCGACACCCTCGACCGGCGTGAGGCCGCCCAGGAGACCGCAGGTCGCGCGGACGGCAACAGCTCCGGCGCGGCCCGCGACACCCACGGCGCAGCCGCATCGTGGCGAGCCTTTCCGGTTGTGTCCTTGAGCGGTGACGGGTGGGGGTCGCGGGTCGCGTGTGAGGTCGCGGGCCGGTTCCTGCCGGTGAGCGGCCACAGTCGGGGTGGCGTCGTGACCGGCCACGGATGCCGATCGCTCTCATCCGGCCATCCGGCCCGTCGTCTACTGCCGGGGAGAGGCTCCGGTGCGCTCCGCGCACTTCCGTGCGACGAGGGGCTTGAGGAATTCGAGACCCGTGCGGGCGTCCTGGTCGGGGTTGATCCCGCGGCGGTGGAATCCGGTCTCGGCTGTCAGGTAGCCGTCGAATCCGGTGTCGAGCAGGACGTCGATGAGACCCTCCCAGTCTTCGTCCCCCTGCCCCGCAGGCAGCCGGACCTGGGTGGACGTCGAGTCGGCGATGTGAATCTGCCGCAGGTCCGCGCCCATCAGGTGGACGTAGTCGGTGAGCGACTCGCGCCGGTAGCGCACGTGGCTGCAATCGAACATGACCTTGACGTTGGGACGCTCGATGTCCTCCATCAGCTCCATGGCGTCCTCGCCGCTTTCACACAGGTTCGAGTTCTCCGCGAGCGGCTCGATCACCACCGTCAGGCCGTACTGCGCCGCGTCATCGGCGATCTCCGCGAGACATTCACGCGACCACGCCCACGCCTGGCGCCGCCGGGTGCCGAAGATGACCCAGCCGGGCAGGTAGACCAGCGATCCGGCACCCCACTCGGCGCACAGCTCGCTGATCGCCCGGTAGTGCTCCACCGTCGCCCGGCGCTCTTCGACGAGTGGAGAGCTGGGGTTGAACCCGGGCCCGCCGGTGGGCGCCGGGCCGATACCCGACACCTCGATACCGTGATCGTCCAGCAGGCTGCGCACCTCACGCCGCCTGGCCCGGCTCAGGTACGGAGGGTAGGCGTGGGGCGCGGCGGCACCCAGTTCAATGCCGTCGAAGCCCATCCGGGACAGGCGCTTGATGGTTTCGTCCAGGGTGTAGGCCGGGACCCAGCTGCCGAAGCTGGAGTACGACCAGGTGTGATAGCCGAATTTGATCGCCATGATCCTCTGTCTGTCGGAACTTCAGCGCTCGAAAATATTCCTGAGATAGCTGCCGAGGAAGACGCCGTCGGGGTCCCAGGCCCTTCGCAGTTCCTGGAACCGGTCCCAGTGCGGATAGCGAGAGGCGAGCTGGTCACCCGTCCGGAAGTGGACCTTCGCCCAATGCGGACGTCCCTCGAACTCCCACAGCAGCGAGTCCACGGTCCGAAGCGGCCGGGTCCACGCCTCGGGCCGCCGACGCGATACCGGATACGTCACCCCGATGTGGCAGGTGCTGCTCTGCCTGCTCGGACTGAGCCACGCGCTGTCGGCCGCGGTGAAGCGCACATCCACGGGAGCGGAGATGCGCAAGCCGCCTTCGCGTACTGTCTTGACCAGTTCACGGATCGCGTCGGCCGCCCGGTTGAACGGGACGCTGTACTCGGTCCCTTGCACCGGCGGCGGGAGATGGTGCAAGAGAGCCTCGTCGCAGCGCATGTCCTGCGTTCCGGCCCGCTCGGCGGCCCGCGCGGCGATGTGATGCGCCACGCCCGCCACCCGCGGCGGGCACGAGTTGTTGCAGAGCGCCGCGATCAGCGCACTGCGCGGCCCGCGTGACGACGTCGGTGGTTCATCGGTCGGCGTCGCGCTCCAGACTATCGTCTGCGAGGTGTGCGGATACCACCAGAAGCCGCCGAAGTGGGCTTCCCTGAACTCCTCAAGGCGTGCCAGAACCTCTTCAAGCGGCCTTCGACGGACCACTTTGCGCAGTGTGTGGCCCGGTACGAGTGCGAAGGTGAGATCCAAGACCACGCCGAGACAACCCAGGTGCACACGGACCCCGTCGATTTCCGGGTCGTCGCGCGTGATCGTGCGGACCTGGCCGTCCGCGGTCATCACCCGGGCGGACACCACGTGCTCGCAAAGCGTGCCCTGCCGGGCGCTGCTTCCGTGGGTGGCGGTGGCCACGGCGCCCGCGACGGTCTGTTCGTCGATCGCGCTCTGGTTCGGCAACGCGAGTCCCTCAGCCGCGAGTTGCCGGTTCATCTCGCGTATCGAGGTGCCGGCCCGCACTGTGGCCGTCATGTTCACGGGGTCCACCTCGGCGACACCGCGATAGCCGCTCAAGTCCACCAGGGTCCGCCCGGCCGGCGTGACGAGGCTCGTGTAGGAATGGCCTGATCCCACGACACTCACCCCTCGGGCGCGTGCGGTCTCGTCAAGCACGATTTCATGTATCTGTTCCACGGTCTGCGGGGTGAGGACGCGGTCCGCGGTGCCGCGCACCGCCCCACTCCAATTCGACCACGCCGCATGCGGGCGTTTCCCGGTCATGGCCCTCGAATTCGTCGTCAATTGCCCTTACTCGGGAGTCGGTTACCTCGTGGTCAGCCTGTCGGCGAACTCGTCCGCCGACATCGACTCCGCCTGACGGGACTCGAAATACCACTCGGTGAGTCGCTTCAGACCGGTGCGGAAAGGGACCTCCGGCGCCCAGCCGAGCCGCTCGTGGGCTATGGCCGCGGACGCCACCCGGTTGTAGGGGCCGGTGGGTTTGTCCGGCAGCGGCTTGATCTCCGTGCCGCCCTGGCCGGTGAATTCCAGGATCAACTGGGCAGCTTCCCGGACCTGGATGGGTTCCTCGGTGCCGAGGTTGATCGCGCTGCCGTCGCGCACGTGCTCGGCGGCCAGAAGGAGGCCCCGCACGATGTCGGTGACATACGTCCAGTTGCGGATCTGGGTTCCGTCGCCCCAGACCTCGAAGGGCTGCTGCCGCAGGAACGCCCGGCCCACCATGGCCGTCAGGGCGTGGCTTTCCGGGCAGCGCTCGCCGTAGACCGTGAACAGCCTGCACGACACAGAGGGGAATCCGGCCTCCTCGTGCAGCGCGGCGAGCCGCTGCTCCGTCATGAGCTTGGCCCACCCGTAGATTCCGTCCGCGTGGAAGGGCGGCCCGACCTGTGCTTCTGTGAGCCGGACTTCCTTGTCGACATCGGCCTGCAGATCGACCGGGTAGACACAGCCGGAGGAAGCGAAGACGAAGTTCTGCACGCCCGCTTCGACGGCCGCTTGGGAAATCACGCCGTCCAGTACGAAGTTGCGCGAGCACGCTGCCTGATGCAGTTCGATGAATCCCCGGCCACCGTGAATCGCGGCAAGGTGGAAGACGATGTCGATGCCGCGCACCACTTCGGCGGCCAGTCGCGCGTCGCACAGGTCGCCCTGGACGAACTCCCAGTCGGAGGCGGGAACCTTACTGAGGTTCTCCAGCCGCCCTGAGCTGAGGTCGTCCGCCACACGCACCCTCGCGCCGGCATCGACCAGACGCTCCACCAGATGCGATCCGATGAAGGAGCAGCCGCCGGTGACCAGTACCCGCTTACCACGCCAGAATTCCGGTTGAGTCATGAGTGACTTCCATTCCTGATGCTGAGCTGTTGCGTCCCTGGGCCACATCGGAGTACTGGCCGGTGCGCCGGGCGTCGATAACGTAGTGACGCTTGAATGCCGCGTTACCGGTAATTTCCGGTAAAGCGTCAAGTGCCCCCGCCGGTCCCTCCCTTGTCGGCTGCGTAGGGCGAGCATAAGATCTCCGACGTCGGGTCGCCAACCCCCTTCCGGTGATTGAAACAAATGTTGTGCTGAAAGAGCGTTGGGTCCGGAAATCTCCGTCGAGAAGCCTTGCTGAGGCAAGGGTCTTCACGTCGGTCGTCGCTCCCCGCCTGCACAGTGCCGCCGGAAGCGGGTGGGGCGCGCAAGGTAATTTCGGACGCGGCGGTTCATTTATGTGAGAGGTGGAATGAGAATGGTCAACCCGGCCAAATCGCTCGGCCCGGTGCCGTCGGAGGACACCGGTACGTTCCCTGTCCTGGACTGGCGGGACGGCGATGTCCCCGAGGACGAAGCATGGGTTCCCGAGCAGTTGTACCGCGCGGCCCTGGAGCGGCTGCCGGTGGTCTGCGTCGACACGCTCATCGTCCGTGACGGTGCGGCCCTGCTCACCCGCCGTCGCCAGGAACCCCAGGCGGGGGCCTTGTGGTTGCAGGGGGGCCGTATGCGCAAAGCCGAGCAGCTCGCCCAGGCGGCACTGCGCACCGCCGAGCAGGAATCCGGGTTGCGCCTGGAGCTGCACGGGTTGTTGGGAACCTTCTCCACAGTCTTCGAAGCGTCCGCACACGGGGACACCACCACGCACACCGTGAACGTCACGTTCCTCGCCTTCGCCGAACACGGTGCCCGGCCACGGATCGATGCCACGCACGAGGACTATGTCTGGTGGCCGTTGCGGGATCCCACGGGAAACACCTATCTCGACCAGCTCTTCGCACTCGCGATCCAGCGACTGCAGGAAGCCGGCCGCAGCTGACGAAGGTGGCGCGGCCCCGACCTGCGGCCTCCTGGGCCGCAGGTGGAGCCTGCCGGTCACCTGCCCACCGGTCTCCGGGCGCTTACCGGTGTCCGAGGTCCTCACGGGTCCTTACGCCGAAGCCGCGGCCGGCCATCCGCGTCCACGGGCCACCGCCGCCCCGGCGTCGCGGTCTTCGCGCGCGGTACTTCACCGCCTTGCCCGCGCCGGGCAACGGGGCTGATCACCGTTCAGGGGATGTGCGCGGGCTGTCGGCCGGGCTGTTCGGTCTGCGGAAGTCCCCTGATCTCGAAGTGGCTGCGATGGTAGACCGCGATGCCGGAGGTGATGCCGTCCCAGACGAAGCCGTCCCCCCGGTAGCGGGATGTGGCGAACTCGAACAGGACGTCGCCGGGGACCATCAAGCTGAGTTCGGTGAGGTAACTCTCCAGCCCTTCGAGGTCCCCCCACCTCCCCTCGCGGATCCGCTTCG
>NZ_BBUZ01000061.1 GCF_001417735.1 Streptomyces sp. NBRC 110028 | reverse complement strand
GTGGAATCCGGCGGGGCTTCTCGCGAACCTGATTCAATGATCGGACTCTGGCAATTCGAGCCCATCGCGATGAGCCCTCGCGAGAGCACCCTCTTCGATGCCGATTTTCCCTTCATCGGCGACACCAAGGAGAGCAGCTCTCATGGATACATAATCAACGTGTGGCGGCACATCGATTGCCCACAAGTGCCCCGTCGAGTAAGTCTCCCAGGAACACTGAAAGCTGTGGAGCATGGCGGCAACCATGTCCCTTGCGTCGTCATCTTTTATGACGATACGGACCGTCGAATGACCGGATTCCGACACGAACTCCTCGAACACGAACTCTCTGCGCTCGTGATCAGCTCTGACTCGCACAATGTCCCCGAAGGCGATTCCCTTCACGTAGAAGGGCGTGTTCCGAACCTGGACCTCCATCTGTACGGATGTCTTCCCAGTCCAGAGCCGCTCAGAAGAGGCGTGGGCCCAATCGGCAGTCTCGTCGGGGAGGTCAAAGGCTACCTTGTACAGCCTCTCAGGCTTACTCGATGGCGTCGGCTCACCGCCGCTAGGGTTCGAGGAAGTCTCTGAGCTCATCGTCCCACTCTTCCATAGTCTTCTTGTAGGTCACCTCAAGATGTGCGTTGCCGCAGAAGCGCTTCCAGTACGAGTAGCTCCCTTCGTCGCCCGCCTTGAGCCGGAAGGTCGTGGTGTCCCAGCCGCTGTCCGCCGCCCTCTGTATCGTGCCCTTCACGCTGAAGCGGACATTCTGATTCGTGGATGTGCACGAGCCCGCGGGATTGGTCGGCGACTGGGCGGTGATGGCCTCCTTCAACGAGGGCTGGTTGTTCCAGCTCGTTGAGGAGCTGATCGCGCTTGCGCCGGTCGAGTTGACCCGGCCCAGCTGCACCTCCCGGGCGGACTCGGAGTAGGTGTGCACCATGGTGACCGCGAACTCGGCGGAAACGATGTCCTTGTCCTCGAACGTTCCTGTCGGAAGGGCGAAGAACTGGCGCTTGACGTCACTGCTGCTGGTACAGCGGTACGAGACGTCCGCCGGGCAGCGGCCCACGCCTTCGTCGTCGTCGAACTTCCAGAACTTCGAGGACGCGTAGTAGGAGGAGACCATGGTCCAGCCAGTGCGGTTCGCTGTCCTCACGACGGGGTCGATGTACACGGGGTAGACCGTGTCCTCGCCTTTGAGCAGCCCGGCATCCGGTCTCAGGGTCATCGTGCCGTCGGACACTTTCACCGTGACGTCGGCGACCCGGCTGCCGTCCGGTGGTGCCGCCGCGCCGCCGGGGCCCATGCCGGACGGGGGCAAGGACGAGGACGGGGATGCTGAAGGGGCCGCGGAACCTTGAGCGCTGGGACGGGAATCCCACATCATTGGCGCGGGCGCCTCGAAGACGGTGGCGCCACTGCTGGCGTCCCGTGCTTCCAGCCCACCGTCCTCGGTCTTCTTCAGCGTGAGGGAACGGGTGTCCACGGGGAGTTCGAGCGCGGCGAGGTCCGGGTTCTCCGCGGCCTCGGCGTTCTTCACGACCAGGACATGAGAGAAGCCCTCGGCGCCGGCGGTGACCTTCAGATCGACGCCGGGCAGAACGTCCGGGTACGTGGCGGTGGGGCCCTCGACGAGAGGCCTCGGCAACGTGCCCGGCCAGTCGAGGGAGAAGGAGCGGCCGTCCTTCTCGACCTCGGCGAGAGCCGTGCCGCCGCCACCGGAGAAGGACATCGAGGCCAGTGCCGCCTTCGGAGCGTAGGTGGCGTTGTCCCTCCTGACCAGCGTCGTGTCGATGTCTGTCCACATGCCGTTCCTGCGGGTGCGCACGGGCTGGACGTACTCGGTCGTGGTGAAGGTGCCGTCAGGGTTGGCGACGGTGGTGCTGCGCTCGCCGCGCAAGGCCAGGACCTCGACCTTCTCCCCGGTTCTGGCTGCCTCGGCTTTGGCGTTCGCGGTGCCGTTCGCGGTTGCCTGTGCCCTGGTGGCGGCGGCTGCCTGCTGTGAGGTGGCGGTGGGGGAGGGCCCGCTGAGCCCTGCGGCCACCAGCACCACCGTCAATGCGGTGATGGCCCGTCGCCACTTGTTCCGTCGCCGTCTCCCGATCATCCCACGACTCCAAACGAGGCCCCCGTGTCGGGCAGGCCGTCCGCGCCGGGCTTGTATGTGGTGGTGCCGGAGCTGGTGCTGCCGTCGACATCGGTCCAGGGGACGGCATAGAGGACCCCACGAGGGGTGTCGGGAGCCTTGCTGTAAGGGACGCCGAGATACAGGTTCGCCGAACCCGATGTCATTGCGATGCCTGCGTAGTCTCGGGCTGTGGCCGCACCAGGTAGCACGCTCCCGCTCGGGGCGCGGGTCAAGATCTTGTCCTTCGCCCCGATGGCGGCGTCCAGCGGGCGGAAGATCTGTACCGCTCCCGCGTCCTGCGCCGAGCCGACCTCCCGGCCCGGAATGCCCACGGCCAAACGGATGGTGTTGGCACTGCCGACCACGCCGGGGTCGGTGTTGGCGATCGTCACCCGCTGACCGAGGAAGTCTCCAGGGGCCGGATCGCCCTCGACATCCGTGACCGACGCGTCCATCGTGGCAACCTCCGTATAGGTGCCGTCCGGCTTGATCCGGACCACGGTGGCGCTTCCCGCGTCCGATGCGGTGCCGATGTCTTCGCCCGGAGTGCCGATCGCCAGCAACGTGTCCGAGTTGTACGTCTGGTCGCCGGGGCGGTAACCCGTCATGGAGATCGATGTGCCGAAGCCGTCACCCGCCTCCGCCACACCTGACAGTCCTTCGCCCGCCGGTCCCTGGTCGAGCCCGGCCAGCGGGGTGGGAGCACCGCCTGTGATGGTGTGGTTGAAGACCGTCACC
Source organism: Streptomyces sp. NBRC 110028 (assembly GCF_001417735.1). Lineage (GTDB taxonomy): Bacteria > Actinomycetota > Actinomycetes > Streptomycetales > Streptomycetaceae > Streptomyces. Next base: position 28,891 of record NZ_BBUZ01000061.1, on the reverse strand, counting down.
GCGCCGGCGAAGCCCTGGTCGCCGATCCCCTCGCCGGGGGCGCCGACGGCGAAGTACCGAGTCGTCGCCGCGAGCGAGTAGCCGAAGCGGTCGTGAGCTTCGACGACTCCAGGAACCCCCGGATCGTCGTGGTTCACTGTGGTCTTCGTGGCGCCCTGGACATAGTGGACGCACCCCGCGTCCGCGTAGTCCTTGCCGTCCACCGTGACGTTCTCGCCGGGGACACCCACCACCAGATAGGGCCGGCCGGCTGATGTGGCGCCCGCCTTCAGCGCGAATCCGAACCGGTCGTACTCCTCGGTCACCGTCGAGTCGTCCAGCTGCGCCTGGGTGTAGCTGTCGATCGTGCTCCCGGAACCGATCCCGTTGGGCGTCCCATGGATGACCCAGATGCCGCCCGCGTCGACGAGATCGCTGCCGCCCTTGGGCACGTCCTCGTACGGGGCACTCACCACCAGGTCGGTACAGCCGTCGCCGTCGACGTCGTAGGAGGCGCGGGAGAAACCGAACTGGTCCGCGCGTTCGGGAGTGGCATTCATGCCCGCGGTGGCCTGGGAGATTTCGAAGGTGCCCTTGCCGCCACCCAGCACGACACGGACCAGGCCGGCCCGTTCCGCACCGTTCACCGTGGCCAGGGGGTCGGCGATGACCGTGTCGGTCGTGCCGTCCCCGTTGAAATCCGCACTGGTTCCGCCGGTGCACGTGGTGGCCACCGCCACCGACTGCACCGGCGAACCTAACCCTCCCACTGCTGCGATCACCGCGGCGGCAACCGCCGTCAGCCCGACCGTCCTCATGCCATGGCGCACGTAGCCCCCACCCAAGCCACCCGTCACGTTCTCTGGAGAGCCCGGCCGGCCGGGTGCAGCGCGAGGCTGCGACGTCCGAGTCGCGGCAGGGCCAAACGGCGGCAAACCTACTGGGAGTAGTGGCGCATATGTCAACACCATGGTCCCCTTAACCAGGGGAAACATCGTCAAAGCAGATTAAAGGCTGCATCTCCTTCTTCTCTCCTGATATCGGTCAAGTCGGACCAGCGTGCTGTGAGTAGTTGACGAAGTCTCAGCAAATCCTCCATAGTTTCTTTCCTTCGTACTCGCAGGCTGTTCGTCTTTTCGTTGCGCCGATGACCCGGGGATGCGTCTCGAAACGGGATGAGTCGGGTCGCTTCGGCGCCACAGGCCTGCGCATGGCAGGAAACGAGGACGGAAAACTGTGAATCGCCTTTGGGCATGCCTTGCGGTCTGCGCTGTCCTGATCGCGAGCCTTCTGACGTGGGGCAGCCAGGAGAGCGTGGCTGTCGGGCGCAGTGAGTCCAGCTACTCCTACGGGGCGCACGCTCGGCAGAAAATCGACGCTTACTGGAACGCCTCACGCACCCCGCAACCCGGCGTCGTCATCCTGCACGGCGGCTACTGGTACGAGGACTCCGGATGGGCGACCTGGTCCCGGTTCTTCGCGGACAAGGGATACGCCGTGTTTTCAGTCGACTATCGGCTGAATTTCGACGCGGCATGGCCCGCCCAGCGCGACGACGCCATTTCAGCACTTGACTGGATCAAGTCGAATGCGTCGAAATTCGACCTCGATCCCGACCGCGTCGTGGTCCTCGGTTCTTCCGCGGGCGGACAGATCGCCACCGCGCTCGCCACCTATGGCTCGGGCGCCGAACGGGTCAACGGAGTCGTGGCGCTTTCCCCCGTCGCGTCGCCCTACCGTGCTTGGAACGACGGCAACCACGACGGCAGCACGGTCAAGGAACGCAAGGTTCGTGACAACGCGACGATTCTGGCCCGCTGCTTCCCCGACTCCGCGGACACCGATACGTCCCTGCACGCGAGCTGCTGGGACACGTGGAAGGACATGGTCGTCAGGAACCGCGCGTCCGGTGCCAACGACGCCCCCATGTACCTGATCCACTCCGAGGCGGACTTCATCCCCGTCCAGCACTCCTTCGACCTCGAAGAGGCCGAGGAGGCCGCCCACGACATGCCGGCGGACGGGGTCACCGTGGAGAACGTGGCGAACAGCAGTGCACATGGCGGCGCCCTCCTCGACATCGACGGCATGCCGCAAAAGATCCTCACCTGGATCGCGGCTCACAACTGAGAGAGGACCACACATGCCGTCACGCATCCAGGTACTGCGGGAGCGCATGCTGCCCGCACGATTACGTGAAGAGCGCGCAGAGCAACGCAGAGTGGCCGAAGCCGAAGCGGAGCGACGAAGCCGCCGGGAGCGCATCGAGGCGCGTCGCCGGGCCCTTGTCGAGTCCGACGCCGAGTTGCGGGTGGTGACCGTCGAGGGGCGGACGTACTACGGTCGGCGCGTAAACCACTTCCGTGCCGACGAGGCGTCGGCCCGCAACCTCGCCCTGATCGGCGATGCCCTCGAACACTCCGCCATCCCGTACTTCCTGGTCCCCGGCCGCTCCCGCACCCGCCACGTCATCGGCATGCGCCTCACCGACCGCAAGCGTCTGCTGGAGACACTGCGCGAGCTCTACGGCTCCACCGCGCTGTACGCCATGGAACCGGGCAGCGACCCGATACCGGCCGACGCCGTTCTGTACGCGGACGGAGCGCTGCCCGCCTCGCTCAAACGCCAGGACGCCATACGATTCGGCGAGATCCTGGTCGGCCCCGCGGAGCAGATACTCGCGGACCTCTCCTACGGGTGCGACGTCGAATTCTGGCGCGACGGAGGGCAGCTGCTCGACGACGGCGAGCGGGGGGCCGAACGTATCGCCGCTCTGCGGAGCCAGGCACCCGCAGCCGTGCTCGCCGCCGGCGCCCTGGTCGCGCCTCGTCCCAACGCCGTCACCGACGCCCTGCCGGCGGAGGCGCGCATCCCGGCTTCCCGCACCATCGAGGGCCGCGCCTACCCCACCTACGCGGATCTCTTCCCGTCCCGTATCGACACCGTCGACTTCCCCATCGACGTCGTCTACACCTGGGTCAACGGCGCGGACCCCGAACTCGGAGCCAGACGTGAGGCACACCGAGGCGAAAGCGGCGAGGCGTCGAGCATCCATCCCCGCGAGACCGGTGTCTCCCGCTACACCAGCCACGACGAGCTGAAGTATTCCCTGCGCTCCCTGGAGATGTACGCCCCGTTCATACGGAACATCCACATCGTCACCGACGGCCAGACCCCCGCCTGGCTGAACACCGACGCTCCCGGCATCCAGGTTGTGGATCACAAAGACATCTTCTCCGACCCCGCCGTGCTGCCGGTCTTCAACTCCCACGCCATCGAGACGCAGCTGCACCACATATCCGGTCTGTCGGAGCACTACCTCTACCTCAACGACGATGTCTTCCTCGGCCGCCCTGTGACCGCCGGGCACTTCTTCCACGGCAACGGCATCGCCAAGCTCCCCTTCTCACCCTTCCAACTCGGCCTGGGAGCACCACACCCCGACGACCCCGCGCCGAACTCCGCGGGCAAGAACGTCCGCGCACTGCTGCGGAACACCCACGCCCGGTTCACCGTCAACAAGTTCATGCACACTCCCCACCCCCAGCGGCGCACGGTCATGCGGGAGCTGGAGGAACGCTTCGCCGAGGACATCGCCCGCACCAGCCGCTCACGCTTCCGCTCGGTCACCGATATCGCCATGGCCACATCCCTGCACCACCACTACGCCTACCTCACCGGCCGGGCCGTGCCGGCCAAGTACAAGCTGCGCTACATCGACGTGGCCCGACCGGACATCACCGACGCTCTCGCCGGGCTCGCCTCCCGCAGCCTCGACTTCTTCTGCCTGAACGATGTCAATACGCCGGAGAACGAACAGGAGCGCGTCACCGCAGAACTCCACACCTTCCTGGAGAACTACTTCCCCTTCCGCAGCCGCTACGAGCGCTGACGAGAGGGGCCCTGTTCAACAGGGCCCCTCTATTGCCGGTGTCTAGGACGAGCAGTTGCCGTCCGACACCCGCAGGCCCTTGTCGGCGCCGGCCGTCCGGCTCACGATGTCCGGCACGCAACCTGCCGTGTCGAGGCTGTAGGAGTAGGGGATGCCGACCGTGGTGTTGGACTGCGGGTCGGGGCCGGCCGGGTGGTTCTCGCTGCCGGGCTGGGACCAGGTCACGTTGTCGAAGACGTTGCCGCCGACCTGCCAGTAACCGGCCACATCGGTGTAGAAGGTGCCCAGGACGTCCTTGGAGTCCTCGAAGTAGTTGTTGTCCACCTTGGCGCGGGCTCCGGCGCGGGAGTTGATGCCGGATTCGTTGAGGCGCAGGTAGTGGTTGTTGTACATGTGGGCGATTCCGCCGCGCAGCAGGGGCGCGCGGGAGTCGATGTTCTCGTACCGGTTGTGGTGGTACGTGATGAAGCCGTTCGAGCGGTCGCTCTCGCTGTTGCCGACGAGACCGCCACGGCCGGAGTTGCGCAGGATGCTGTAGGAGAGGGTCACGTACTGGGTGTTGTCCTTGATGTCGAAGAGGCCGTCGTACCCCTGCGCCTCCCCGCCTGACGCCTCCAGGGTGGTGTGGTCGATCCAGACGTTGTGGACGTTGCGCTCCATGCCGATGGCGTCACCGCCGTTGGACGTGGGGGAGCCCGACTTCTTGACGTTCCGGACGGTCACGTTCTGGACGATGATGTTGCCGGCCTCGCGGAGGTGGATGCCCACCTGGTCGAAGACGGCGCCGTTGCCGACTCCGATGATCGTGACGTTGCTGACCTTCTTGAGTTCGATCACTCCGTCGGCGGTGTCGCAGCTGGTGCCGGAGACCTTCTTGGTGTTGCCGTGGTTGATGGTCCCCTGGACTTCGATGGTGATCGGTGTGCTGCTGCTGGCGCGGTTGCACAGGGCCGTGTGGATCGCCGTTCCCGTGGTGGCCCGGACCGTCTGCCCGCCCGCTCCGCCGGTGGTCCCGCCGTTCTGGGTGGCGTAGCCGGTGGCGCCGCCTGCCGCCGCCGATGCCTCGGGCACTGGCAGAAGCGCACCGGCCGCGGCCGCGAGGGCCATCATGCCGAGCGCCGCACGGAGTCGCACCGCGCGTGGCCTTTTCATCTCGCGCCCGCTCACAGGGTCACCACCTTGCCGCCGAAGGTCACGACGAGGTGGCCGTCCCCGGCGAGGGACCAGCCCAGGGCACCGGCGTAGGAGGAGCAGCGGGACCCGTTCGAGCCGAGCCAGAACTGGTTCGAGGTGTCGGCGTCACCGGTAACCTTGTCGTTCGAGCCGCTGCCGCTGCGGCACGAGGTGTTGTTGCGGAACACCGAACTTCCCTTGTCGAAGGAGAAGTTGCGCTGAACGCTGTCGATGCCGACGTTGTCGGAGACGGCGATCGTGCCGGGGTTGCTGTTATAGGTGAAACCGTGGTGGCCGTTCTTGTAGGCGATGTTGTGCCGGACCGTGTGGTTGACCTTGATGTCCGAGCCGCCGAGCTTGTAGCCGTTGCGGTCACCGTTGTTGTTCTGGGTGCCGTCGCTGAGGGTGCCGTTGCTGTAGGCGAGGGAGTACTCGATGGTCACCGGTCCGATGGCGCCGGTGTCGGTCTTGGTGTAGAGGTCCCAGCCGTCGTCGATGTTGTTGTGGGCCACGTCGTAGCGGAAGACGTTCCCGGTGCCGGTGGTGAGCTTCGCGGCGAAGCCGTCGGCGTTCTCGCCGCCGGAGTCCTTGTTGTCGTGTGACTCCGAGCTCACGATCAGGTTGTTGGACGGCCATTGGGATGTGGGGGTGCTGCTGGCGATCCGGCCGAGTTGCAGCCCGGTGTCGCGGTTGTACGCCGTCACCGTGCGCTCGACGACGTTGTTGCTGCCGCCGACGTAGATGCCGTTGTCCCCGGCGTGCTGGACGGTGAGGCCGTACAGGCGCCAGTAGTCGGCGTTCAGCTGGATGCCCCGGTTGGACGAACTCTCGCTCTGCGCCGAGAAGTCCAGCACCGGCTTCTCGCCCGGGTAGGCGGACAGGGTGGTGCGGGCGCCGGAGGTTCCGTTGTTGCCGACGGGGATCGTGACGGTGGAGGAGTACGCGTACGTCCCGCCGCGCAGGTAGATCGTCCCGCCGGCTGAGATGCGGCTGATCGCCGAGGTGAGCGTGGTCGGGGCGGACTGTGTTCCGGACGCGCTGTCCTTGCCGTCCGGCGCGACGTAGAGGACGGTGCTCGCCGCCCGCGCGGCGGTCGCGGGCGTGGCATCGCCGCGGTCGCCGTGAACGGAAACGGCCTGAGCCGTGGCGCCGGAGAGCGTGATGAGCGCGCCTGCCAGCAGGCCGACCGATGCTGTTGCGGCTCTCGATTGCATCGCCTGTCTCCAGATTCTTCGGTTGTGGGGGATGGGAGGGGCGGCCGTGGTCCGTGTCCGCCGGGCAGGGCGGTGGGCCTTCCGGCCGGGCGGTGCTGTTCGGAATGCTGAACTGATCAGGCTGATACCGCGCGGAGTAAGCGCTTTCTGAGACCCTAGGAATGTGTCGTGTCTGCGTCAACAGGGCGGTCATCTGAAATTTGTTCACAGACCGGAATCATGGCCGAGGGGCGCCCGGGGTCGGAACGTTCCGCGGGGCAGCCGGTGTTCAGCCGGTGTTCAGCCCGCCCGCGGTGGCGTCTTGAGGGGCAGAGGTGCGTCTACTGGGCGGTCCGGTCTTCGGCGGCCCGCGCCAGGATGCCTCGGGCCCGTTCGAGTACCGGCCTGTCGACCATGTGGCCGTCGACGGTGGTGACGGATTCTCCGGCGTCCAGAACGGCTCGTGCCCAGCGGAGCTCGCTCGCGGAGGGGCCGAAGCCGTCGGCGACCGGGCCGATCTGCACCGGGTGGACGCAGAGCTTTCCCGCGTAGCCCAGCCGGCGGGCGTGGGCGGTGTCGGCGGCGAGGGCCTGTGGGTCTCGTAGGGCGGTGGTGACGCCGTCCACGGGCGGATGGATGCCCGCCGCCGCCGAGGCGAGGACGAGCCGGGAGCGGGCGTGGGTCAGGGGGAGGGCGTCGTCGTGTGCGACGCCGAGCTGCGCGGCGAGGTCCACGTTGCCGAACGCGGCGCGTACGACGCCGGGCACGGAACACACCTCATACGCCCGTTCGACGCCGAGGGCCGTCTCGATGAGCGCGATCACGGGGCAGCGTCCGGCGGTACGGGCGGCGATGGCCCCGAGGACGGCGGGGTCCTCGGCCTTCGGCACCATCACCGGGCAGCCGTGGTCGGCGGCCAGGTGCAGGTCCGCCTCGAACCACGGGGTGCCGGGCGCGTTGACGCGTACGACGGTCCGGACGCCGAGGCCGGGCCAGTCGGCGGTGGCCTGCCGGGCCCGCTCCTTGTCGTCGGCGGCTACGGCGTCCTCCAGGTCGACGACGACGAGGTCGGCGCCGGAGCGGGCGGCCTTGTCGAAGCGGTCCGGACGGTGGCCCGGCACGAAGAGCAGCGTCCGGGCGGCCGCCACGCCGTCGTCGATGGGTGTGGTCATGCGAAGGTCACCTCGGCGGTGGCGTGTTGTGCGTCGCGGTGGGTGGCCGTCCGCAGGTGGGCGCCGGTGCCGGAGGGGGCACCCTGGGCGAGGAGGTGTTCGCCCGCGAACACCGGCCGCCGCAGCCGGAAGGACAGTGCGCCCACCCGGCGCCCGGGAGCGTCGCGGCGCACCAGGTCGAGCATGAGCAGGGCGAGCAGGGGGCCGTGGACGACGAGGCCCGGGTAGCCCTCCGTATCGCGGCAGTACGGGGTGTCGTAGTGGATGCGGTGGGCGTTGGCGGTGAGGGCGCTGAGGCGGAACAGCAGCGTCGGGCCGGGCTGGAGGCGCAGGTGCCAGGGGTCCTCGGGGCCAGGGGCGGAGCGGTCGTCGATGGTGGATGGGTGCGGTCCGCCGCCGCTGTGGCCGGAGCGGTAGACGATGTCCTGTTCCTCCACCAGGCGGACCCGGCCCGACTGGCGGAACTCGTGGCGCTCGGTGACGAAGAGCAGCGCGCCGGTGCGGCCGTGTTTCGGTGTCACCGCGGCCAGGCTGCTGACCCGCTCGGCCGGTTCGCCCAGGCGCAGCGGCTCGGCGATCTCGCAGCGTCCGCCCGCGAACATGCGCCGGCGGTCGGGGATCGGCGGCAGGAAGCGGGCGTCGCGCAGGTGGCCGTCGGGGCCCAGCTCGTGCTGGGCGGGCCAGTGCAGGAAGTGGAACCACTGCCACAGCGGAGGGAGCGGGTCACCGGCGCGCGCGGCGGGTTCGGGCAGGTCCAGGAGGGCGGACACGGCGGCGGCCGGGCCCGGGTCCATGGGGTCGTGAGCGGTGACCGGCTCGGGGTGCCACGTTGCGACGTAGGAGCTGAGGGGCGTGGTGGCGGGCTGCATGGTGGGGGTGACCTCGCGGTTCAGATGAGGGGGGCGGTCTTCGGCGGTGCGGCCCGGGCGGTCCTTCAGCGCAGGACGAAGGGGTTGCCGGTGGGGGCGCCGGTGTTGATCCAGACGCTCTTGTCCTCCAGATAGGCGGTGATGGCGCCGATGCCGTTCTCACGGCCGATGCCGGAGTCCTTGACGCCGCCGAAGGGCGCCAGGTAGCTCACCGCGCGGTAGGTGTTGACCCAGAGGGTGCCGGAGTGGACGCGTTCGGCCATGCGGAAGGCGCGGCCGATGTCGCGCGTCCACACGCCCGCGCCCAGGCCGTAGCGGCTGTCGTTGGCCAGGGCGACGGCCTCCTCCTCGTCGTGGAAGGGGATGACCGCCAGGACGGGGCCGAAGACCTCCTCCTGGGCGATGCGCATGCTGTTGCGCACGCCCGTGAAGACGGTCGGCTCCACGAACCAGCCGTCGCCGCACTCCGGCCGGGCGGCGGCCTTGCCGCCCAGGGCGAGTTCGGCGCCCTCCTCGCGGGCGATACGGATGTAGTCCAGCACCTTGGCGTACTGGGCCGGGGTGGTGATCGGCCCGACCTGGGTGTCTTCGTCCATGGGATCGCCCATGCGGGCGGTGCCCGCCAGCGACAGCAGCCGGTCGACCACCTCGTCGTGCACGCTGTCCTGGACCAGGAGCCGGGAGCCGGCGATGCAGGTCTGCCCGGTGGCGGCGAAGATGCCGGACACGGCGCCGTTGGCGGCCGCTTCCAGGTCCGCGTCGGCGAAGACGATGTTGGGCGACTTGCCGCCCAGTTCGAGGCTGACGCGCTTGAAGTCGCGGGCGGCGGCCTGGTTGATGCGGCGGCCGGTGGCGTCGGAGCCCGTGAAACTGACCTTGCGTACCAGTGGGTGTTCCACGAGGGCGGCACCCGCGCCCGCTCCGAAGCCGGTGACGACGTTGAACACGCCGGGCGGCAGACCCGCCTCGTGGAAGAGGCGGGCGAGCTCCAGGGTGGAGGCGGAGGTGAACTCCGACGGCTTGACCACGACCGTGCACCCGGCGGCCAGCGCCGGTGCGACCTTCCAGGCCAGGAGCAGCAGCGGGGAGTTCCAGGGGGTGATGACGGCGACGACACCGACGGGCTCCTTCCGCGTGTAGGCGAAGTAGCCCTTCTTGTCGATCGGGGGAACGGTCCCCTCGATCTTGTCGGCGAGGCCGCCGTAGTAGTGGAACCACTGGGCCAGGTAGCTCACCTGCCCGTACATCTCGGTGAAGAGCTTGCCGTTGTCCCGGACCTCGGTCTCGGCCAGGGCCCGGGCATGGGCGGTGACCGTGTCGCCGAGGCGGTGGAGCAGGGCGCCCCGTGCACTGGCCGTCAAGTCGGCCCACGGTCCGGTACGCAGGGCGCGGTGGGCGGCTCGCACCGCGGTGTCGATGTCCTGCGGTCCGCCCTCGGCGATCTCGGCCCACGGGGTGCCCAGGTAGGGGTTGTCGGTGGGGAACCAGTTCTCCGTGGCGGGCGGATGGCTCGCTCCGTCGATGAACATGTCGTAGCGCTGCATGGGGACTCCCGATGAGGCGGCCGTCGCGCTGGGCGGCTCAGAAGGTGTGCAGGCCCAGCGCGGCACGGAAGGAGTTCTTGTTGGCGACGCCGTCGCGCGGAGGAAGGGCGCGCGGCGGTTCGTCGGCGGCGACGAGCACCTGGGCGTACGTTGTCGCCGCGCGCGCCCGGATGCGGGTGGCGAGGTCGTCGGCCTGGGCGGGGTCGGTGATCCGCAGGGCCTCGCGGATGCCGAAGCCGCGGGCGACGGCGACGAGGTCGGTGCCGAGCCCGGTGTGGCTGGGCTGCATGCCGGTCTCGCCGAAGTGGGCGTTGTCCAGCACCACCACGGTGAGGTTGGGCGGCAGTTGGGCGCCGATGGTGGCCAGTGTGCCGATGCCCATGAGGTGTTCGCCGTCCCCGGTGACGGCGAGGACCGGACGGTCCGGCCGGGCGAGGGCGACTCCCAGGGCGAGCGGCGCGGCGGCGCCCATCGCGCCCCACAGGTAGAAGGTGCCCGGCCGGTCGCCGGCCGCGAAGACGTCGTAGCTGGGCGCGCCGAGGCCGGTGACGACGAGGGCGTCCTCGGGAAGGCGGGCGACCAGGTCGGCGACGAAGCGCCGCCGGTCGAGGCGGGGTTCCGGCGCGGTGGGCGATGCGGTGGCGGTCATCGGTTACGCTCCCACTTCTTGCGGCCGATCAGCTTCTGCCCGAGGAGCACGGCGACGCGTTCACCGGCCCCGAAGGCCGACTCCAAGGCGGCCTCGACGGTCTCTCCGACGTCTTCGGGGGCGTCGGCGCGCAGGACGGTGATGCCCATGAGCTCCAGTGTTCGCCCGGTGTTCCGCCCCATGGGGTTCTGCCAGGGGTTGAACTCGGCGTACTCCCCGCGCATCGTCACCAGCGCGAGGAAGGGGAACTGGCCCATCTGGAGCAGCGAGAACATGTTGACGCAGTTGCCGACGCCGCTGCTCTGCATCAGCAGCACGGCGCGCTGCCCGCCGAGCCACGCGCCGCTGACGACGGCGACGCCCTCCTCCTCGGTGGTGAGCACGACGTCGCGGATGGCGGGATCCCGCCGGGCCTCCTGGATGGCGTAGGAGTGACCGGTGTCCGGGACGTAGGCGATCTGCTGGATGCCGTGTTTCTTCAGGGCTGTGAACACGTCCTCCTGCCAGGAGGGCGGTGCGGCTGCTCCGGGCCGGCGGGGCTGGCTCATCGGTGGCAACTCCCTCTCATCGGGGCCGAGGTGCCACACATCATGGGCGCTGATGGAGCCGGAAGAACAATAGAATTGCGTGATGCCAGCATGACGCCACCGCATGGCCGGGGCCGACCCGTCCCGCCTCGGGCCGGGTGGAGGCGCGCTTCGCCGGGCGCCGGCCCCGGTGTCCCGGTCCTCAGCCGAGGAACTCGCGGACCAGGGCGCCGGCCTGGTCCCGGCACTCCTCGAAGTAGGCGTGCCGGGCTCCGGGGAAGAGGTGGGTCCGGGCGTCGGGGATGCGGTCCGCGAGCAGCGGGACGTTCTCGGGCGGGGTGAGCCGGTCCTGGTCGCCGTGGAGGATGAGCGTGGGTGCGGCGATCGAGGGGAGCGCGTCCCAGGCGTCGTGCCCGTTGCTGGCGGTCAGGTGGCCGCGTCGGGCATGCGCGGGCATGTGGGGGTCGCCGAGGGTGCGGTACGGGCCGGAGTGCCCGGCGAGCCATGCGGGGCTGTACATCAGGTCGAGCAGGGCCTGCCGCGCGGCGTCCGGGTCGGGCTGGGCCAGCGCCCGCCGCACCGAGGCGTCCCGTTCGACGGCTCGGGGCCCGCCGGGCGAGGTGCATCCCAGGACGAGGCGCCGGACGCGCTCGGGGTGGCGGACCGCGACCCACTGGGCGATCCGGCCGCCCATGGAGGTGCCGTACACATCGGCTCGCTCGATGCCCAGGGCGTCGAGGACGGATACCACGTCCTCCGCGAAACGCGGGGTGGAGTAGCCCGATCGCGGTGTGCCGCTCGCGCCGGTGCCGCGGCAGTCCAGCGTGATCGTGCTATGGGTGTCGTGGAAGTCCTCGCGTATGCCGTCCCACCAGTGATGGTTGTTCGCCTGCCCTGCCAGCAGGACGAGCGGTCGGCCGGAGCCGCGGCGCTGGTACGCCACCGCGACCCCGTCGTCGGTATGGGCGAAGGCATCGAATGGTTCTGCGGTGTGCGTCACAGGAGTCCTCGCGGGGGGAGCGGGATGGTATCCGGTTCGTCCGTCGTGTACGGCTGGGCGGACGGCCATCGGCCCCGGGGCACGGCCGCGTCGATCCGGCGGACCAGCTCGTGGGCGACGACCTCGACGGCCGGCGGTACGCGTCCGTAGCGCGGGGTCGCCAGGACGATCGACCGCCACACGTCGGGCTCGGACAGGGGAGCGGCGCTGAGGGTGCCATGGGCGATGTCGTCGGCGATGCCGAGACCGGGCAGCACCGTCCAGCCGTGTCCGGCCAGGACGAGCCGCTTCTGCACACGCATGGAGTTCGTCTGCACCCTGACGTCCATCGCGATCCCGGACCGGGTCGCCGCGGCGTCGATCAGGGCACGCAGGGCGTGGCCGGAGGCGGGCATCACCAGCGGGTGCGCCGCCATCTCCGCGAAGGCCACCGGGTGGTCGGCGCGCAGCCGGGCCGCCGGCGGGGCCACCGCCCACAGCCGCTCGCGCACCAGGGGGCGGGCGTTGAGGGACGGGGTGCTGTCCAGGTTGTACAGCAACGACAGGTCCAGGTCGCCGTCGTCGAGCCACTGCTGGAGATGGCCGGAGTAGCCGGTCATCAGACGCAGCTCCACGCCCGGATGGGCCTCTCCGAGAGCCGACACCAGCGGTTCGGCGAGCAGGTCGCTGGTGCTCTCCAGCAGGCCGAGGGTGACGATGCCGGTCACCTCCCCGGGCCTGGGCTGCACCTCGGCGCGCGCCCGCTCCAGTTCGTTCAGGGCCCGGCGCGCCCGGTCCACCATGATCTCGCCCGCTTCGGTGGGCCGCATGCCCTGCCTCGTGCGCTGGAAGAGGGGGACGCCCAGCTCCTCCTCCAGGGTGCGGATCTGCCGGGTGACGGCGGGCTGCACCAAATGCAGCAGCTCCGCGGCGCGGGTCACGCTGCCCACCTCGGCGACCGTGACGAGCGCCTTGAGCTGCTTGACGTCCATCAGGGCCCTTCCGCGCCATCCACTGCCCGCATGGCGGCATCATCAATTGCTATTTCACTTAGCCGTTCATGAGTGCTCATGATGGTACTCCAGGCCGGGTCACTCACGTCTGACGGAGGTCAACGCATGGCCGGACACACGGAGACCGCTGACGGCCTGCCCTTGTCGGGTATCACCGTCGTGAGCGTCGAGCAGGCGGTGGCGGCTCCCTTCGCCACCCGCCAGCTCGCCGATCTCGGAGCGCGGGTGATCAAGGTGGAGCGTCCGGGCGGCGGCGACTTCGCCCGCCGGTACGACACCACGGTGCACGGCGAGTCCAGCTACTTCGTGTGGCTCAACCGCTCGAAGGAGTCGGTGACGCTGGACCTGAAGTCGGAGCGGGGGCGCGGGGTGCTGGAGGCCCTCCTGGCGCGGGCGGATGTGTTCGTGCAGAATCTGGCCCCCGGTGCCGCCGCCCGCCTGGGGCTGGACGCCGAAGCGCTGGCCGAGCGGTTCCCCTCGCTCATCCCGTGCTCGATCTCCGGTTACGGCACGAGCGGGCCGTGGGCGGACCGCAAGGCGTACGACCTGCTGGTGCAGTGCCAGACGGGTCTTGTCTCGCTGACCGGCAGCGCCGAGGAGGCGGCCCGGGTGGGGGTGTCGATCGCCGACATCGCCGCCGGCGTGTACGCCTACAGCGGCATCCTCACCGCCCTGTTCACCAGGGCGACCCGGGGCCGCGTCCGGGCCGTCGAGGTCTCGCTGTTCGAGGCGCTGGCCGAGTGGATGGGCCAGCCCGCCTACTACACGGCCTACGGCGGTACGCAGCCGCCCCGAGCCGGGACCCGGCACGCCACCATCGCCCCCTACGGGACCTTCACCGCGGCCGACGGCAAGGACGTGCTGCTGTCCGTGCAGAACGAACGCGAATGGGCCGCCCTGTGCGAGCACTTCCTCCGATCCCCCGGCCTGGTCGACGACCCGCGCTTCGCCACCGGGGCCGACCGGGTGAGCCACCGGGGCGAGCTGGACGCGATCCTCGCCGAGCGGGTCGCGGCGTCGGACAGCGGTGAGGTGAGGGGGCTGCTCGACGCCATCGGCATCGCCAACGCACCGGTCAACGACGTCAGGCAGTTCCTGGAGCATCCCGTGCTGACCGGCCGGAACCGTTGGCGGCAGGTGCGGATCCCCGGAGGAGAGGCGGTGTCGGCCCTGCTGCCACCGGTGGACCTGGCCGGTGTCACCCCGGGCATGGGCCCCGTCCCCGCCCTCGGCGAGCACACCGAACGCATCCTGACCGAGCTCGGCTACGACGCGGACCCGGACGACGCCCCGCAGGCCGACGATGCTGTCTGATCCATCGGTGCCCGACCACAGACCGCGGCAAGGAGAAGCCCTTTCATGAGCACTCTCGACATCCTGTCCGAGGACGAGCGGTTCGTCGTCCGCACGGTGCACGACTTCGTCGACAGGGACGTCAAGCCGGTTGTGCGGGAGCTGGAACACACCAACACCTACCCCGAGGCCCTGATCGAGCGGATGAAGGAACTCGGGATCTTCGGCCTCGCCATCCCGGAGGAGTACGGCGGCACGCCGGTGTCCACCCCGTGCTACGTCCTCGTCGCCGAGGAACTGGCCCGCGGCTGGATGAGCCTGGCCGGGGCCATGGGCGGGCACACCGTGGTCGCCAAGCTGCTGCTGCACTTCGGCACGGAGGACCAGAAGCGGCGGTACCTGCCGAAGATGGCCACCGGCTCGGTCAGGGCCACCATGGCGCTGACCGAGCCGGGCGGCGGCTCCGACCTGCAGGCCATGCGCACCGTCGCCCGCCGGGACGACGAGGGGTACGTGGTCAACGGTGCGAAGACCTGGATCACCAACTCCCGCCGCTCGCAGCTGATCGCCCTGCTGTGCAAGACCGACCCACAGGCGTCCCCCGCGCACAAGGGCATCTCCATCCTGCTGGTCGAGCACGGACCAGGGCTCACCGTCTCCCGCGATCTGCCCAAGCTGGGCTACAAGGGCGTGGAGAGCTGCGAGCTGTCCTTCGAGGACCACCGCGCGCCGGTGGACGCGCTGCTCGGCGGCGTCGAGGGCGAGGGGTTCGCCCAGATGATGAAGGGCCTGGAGACCGGCCGTCTCCAGGTCGCGGCCCGCGCGCTCGGCGTCGGCCGGGCCGCGCTGGAGGACGCCCTCGCCTACGCGCGGGAACGCGAGTCGTTCGGCAAGCCGATCTGGAAGCACCAGTCCATCGGCAACCACCTCGCCGACATGGCCACCTCCCTCACGGCGGCCCGGCAGCTCACCCTCTACGCCGCCCGCGAGGCGGACGCGGGCCGGCGCGTGGACATGGAGGCCGGCATGGCCAAGCTGTTCGCCTCCGAGACGGCCATGGAGATCGCCCTCAACGCCGTCCGCATCCACGGAGGTTACGGCTACTCGACCGAGTTCGACGTGGAACGCTACTTCCGCGACGCGCCACTGATGATCGTCGGTGAGGGCACCAACGAGATCCAGCGGAACGTGATCGCGAGCCAGCTGGTCAAGCGCGGAGGACTCGACGCGTGAACATCGTGGTGTGTTCGATGGGCGCGGACGAGCCGTTCCACATCGAGGACGACGACCCGCACGGCGGCCGACGGCGCTCTCATTCGCGCCGGGCCGCACCGCCGACGGTGTGCATGTGCCGCAGTCCTTGCCGGTAGGAGTCGAGCAGTCCGGTCTCGGCGTAAGGGAGCCCGAGGCTGTGGCAGTGTTCGCGGACCAGAGGCTGTACGAGCCTGAGGTGGGGCCGGGGCGTGTTCGGGAAGAGGTGGTGTTCGATCTGGTAGTTCAGCCCGCCGAGCAGCCAGTCCGTGACCGGCCCGCCCCGGACGTTCCGCGAGGTCAGGACCTGGCGGCGCAGATGGCCCCAGCGCTCGCCCGCCGGGTCGGGCATGTCCATGCCCTTGTGGTTGGGTGCGAAGGCCATCCCCAGGATGAGCCCGAAGAGCGCCTGATGGAGCAGCGCGAACGCGATGGCCTTGCCCACCGGCAGGCAGGTGAGCAGCAGGGCGCCGTAACCGGCCATGTGCAGTGCCAGCAGCGTGCCCTCGACGGCCCGCTCGCGCACCGGCTGCCGCCGCAGGTCCTTGACGCTGCTCACCTTCAGGGCGATGCCTTCGAGCAGCAGCATCGGGAAGAACAGCCAGGCCTGGTGGCGGGTGACCCACCGGGCGAACCCGCGGCGCTCGGCGGCCTGTTCCGCGGTCCACACCAGTGCGCCGGCGCCGACGTCCGGGTCCTTCTCGATGTGGTTGGGGTTGGCGTGGTGCCGGTTGTGCTTGTCGTTCCACCACGCGCAGCTCATGCCCAGGAGCACATTGGCGTGGAGGAGTCCGATGGCGCGGTTCGCCCGGCGGCCGACGGCGATCTGGGCGTGCCCGGCGTCGTGGCCGACGTAGGCGGTGCGGGCGGACAGGACCGCGAGCGGTGCGGCGAGCAGCAGCGTCCACCAGGTGTCCCCGGCGAGGACGAGCCCCGTCACCACGGCGGCCAGGGCGAGGAGGTTCACGGTGATCATCCGCGCGTACCAGCCCTTGCGACGCTCCAGCAGCCCTTGTCCCCTGACCTTCCGCAGCAGGGGAGCGAAGTCACTCCCCTCCCGCGCGGTGGCGCCGACGGGTGCGGTGGATGCGGACGGCGCGGTGGCAGGAGACATGGAGGGCTCCGGTACTGATTCGGTCGGCAAGGCTCTGACCTGCCCCAACGTACGGACCGGGGAGCATGCGGCGCCATGGCGTCAACACCCCGGCCGTACGGGGGCCAGCCCCAGGGGCCCGAAGGGGGGTTAGCGACACCTCCGCCCCGGCCGACTCCGCATACGAGACCTGTACGGGACTCCGTCCCGCCGGGCAGCTGAGGTCAGACGGTGAGGACGAGCTTGCCCTGGAGGTGACCGCCGTCGAGCAGCCGGTGGGCGTCGGCGACGCGCTCGAACGGGAACGTCTCCCGCACATGGACCCGCAGCCTGCCCTGTTCGACGAGTTCGACCAGACCTCGCAGGGCGACCGGATCGGGGTCGACCGCGATGCCGCTGAAGCGCATGCCGGCCGCCTCGTACCTGGCGGTCAGCTCCGAATCCTCCTCGGCCACCGCCGTCACCAGGTGACCGCCCGGGCGGAGCACGCCGAGCGACCGCTCGACGGTGTCGCCGCCGATCGTGTCGAGCACGACGTCGATGTCGCGGACCGCCTCGGTGAAGTCGACCGCCGTGTAGTCGATCACCTCGTCGGCGCCGATCTCCTCGACGAACGTCCGCTTGCTCCCGCCGGCGGTCGCGGTCACGTGCGCGCCGAGCGCCTTCGCGATCTGGATCGCGACGTGGCCGACCCCGCCACCACCGCCGTGGATCAGGACGCGGTCGCCCTCGGTCACGCCGCCGAGGTCGACGAGGCCCTGCCACGCCGTCAGGCCGACGACCGGCAGCGCCGACGCCTCGATGTGCGTAAGCGACGCCGGCTTGCGCGCCAGGTGCAACGCCGGCGCCGACACGACCTCGGCGTACGCGCTCGCCGCCCGCGGGAACAGCGGCATCCCGAACACCTCGTCGCCGGGCCTGAACCGCCACGTCTGCGGCGCCTCCTCGACCACTCCGCTGATGTCCCAGCCGAGGACGAACGGCGGCCGGCCGATCAGCGGGAACTCGCCGGCGCGCAGGCGCGCCTCCAGCGGGTTCAGCCCGATCGCCTTGACGCGGACGAGTACCTCGGTGGGGAGGGGCCGGGGCTCGGGGGCGTCCACGATGGTGAGCACCTCGGGACCGCCGAGCGTCTGCTGGGTGATGACGCGCATGACTCTCCTGGTTCGGGAGGGGGAGAGGCCCAGGCTAGGTTTCCGATAGGAACCAGCAGGTACCCGAGGGGCGGGTACCTTGGGCGCCATGAGCGGTTTCGGTCGCGGTGCCTTCTTTCTCGCCGACTGTCCGGCGCGTCTGGCGGTCGAGCTGATCGCCGACAAGTGGACGGTGGTCGTGCTCTACGGGCTCAGCGAGGGCCCGTTGCGTCATGGTGAGCTGATCGAGCTGATCGGCGGCATCTCCCGCAAGATGCTCACCCAGACGCTCCGACGGCTCCAGGCGCACGGACTCATCCGCCGCCACGCCTACGCGGAGGTGCCGCCCCGCGTCGAGTACGAACTCACCCCGCTCGGGGCGACGCTGATCGAGCCGATCCACATGCTGACCGAGTGGGCGAGGGCGAACGGCGACGCGGTGCTCGACGCGCTCGACGCCGATCCCGAGCCGCTCGCCCACAGCGACTGAGGCGCCGGCCGGGCGCTGTCCCCTCTCTGAGAACCCGCCGTCCTCCCCTTCCGGCATCCGGCGCCGCGCGGATGGTGGGCCATTTGCCCTGTGGTCAAGCGGAAGGTGGAGAGCTACGCTACCGCCGCGCTCTGATCGGCTGTTGTCGGCTCGGGGAAGGGGTTCGGTGGAGCAGGAGGTCGCGACACCTCAGCAGGATCGAGCATCCTCACAGATCGCGCTGTACATGTCCCGGCCGGATGCGACGCTCACCGGCATCCTCGCTGTCCGGGCACGCCTCACCCCGCACCTCCCGGCGTTCCGCCTTCTGGCTGACGGGACCAGTCACCGCGTCGCATCGTGGACCTACGGCGACCTGAAGCGGTACTCCGACGCCGTGGCGGCGCGGTTGAGGTCCCAGGGACACGGGGGCGACCGCGTGGTGTTGGCCGGTCAGCCCGGATTGCGGTTCGTAGCCGGGCTGATGGGGATACTCCAGGCCGGTGCGACGGCCGTCCCGGCCTTTCCTCCGACCAACCGGCGGGCCGTGGCCCGGCTGCGTTCGATCCTGGCGGACTGTGTGCCCGGTGCGATCCTGGCCGATTCCCGCCATGAGCGGCGATTAGCCGGGATGGCGGCCGGTGGGGACAGGGCGCCGCGGCTGATTCCGCTGGACGACGAACCCCTCCCGAAGGCGGCCGGCAGCCATGTCCCGACGGCGCCGCACGATCCGGTGCGGCCGACGGACACAGCGCTGATCCAGTATTCGTCCGGCTCGACGGGCGATCCGAAGGGTGTGGAGCTGACGCACGCCAATCTGATGAGCAACTGCCACGCCATCGGTCGGCACATCGGTGCGGAGGACGATCGCGTCGGGCTGACCTGGTTACCGCCCTATCACGACATGGGACTCATCGGGACCATCATGCTGGCGCTGTACGGCGGCTGGCCGTTGCTGATGATGACGCCGGAGCACTTCGTGCAGCAGCCGGCCCGCTGGCTCCAGGCGATCACCGAACACCGCGTGACCATCACCGTCGCGCCGAACTTCGCCTTCCAGCTGTGTGCGGACACGGTGGACGAGGAGGATCTGGCCGGTGTGGACCTGTCGTCGCTCCGGCACGTCTTCTGCGGCTCCGAGCCGATCGTGCTCGGCACCCTGAACGCCTTCCGGGAGCGGTTCGCGCCCCGGGGCTACCGGGAGGAGACCCTGATCCCGTGTTACGGGCTCGCCGAGGCCACGCTGCTGGTGACGGCCAAGACGCCCGGGACGCCCCTCAGCGTCGAGTGGGTGGACCGGGAGGAGCTGTCGCGCGGCCGGGCGGTGGGCGCGGAGGGCGACAGCGTGCCCATGGTCGGCTGCGGGGGCGCGCCGGAGGGCCACGAGCTGCTTGTCGTCGATCCGGACTCCGGCCGGGTGCTGGCCGATGGTGAGATCGGGGAGGCCTCGCCGGCCATGTGCGCTCCGACCACAACGACATCGTCCTGGACACCGCCGAACTCATGGACCCCGGCCACCGGGCCGCCATCCGGCGCGCTCGTGACCTGCCCAACACCTTCGGTGACGGTGACACCTCCCTCTACCTCCTGTTCAAGGCCATCCGCGAACATTCGACGGTCGCCCTCTCCGGGGAGGCGGCGGACGAGATCTTCGGCGGCTACCGATGGTTCCACCTCCCCAAGGCCGTGCACGCCGACACCTTCCCGTGGATCGCGGCCCACGTGACCGCGACGTTCTCCGGTGGCAACGGGGGGCACGAGACCACGCTGCTGGATCCCGGGCTGCTGTCCACACTGGACCTGCCCGGATACGAGCACCAGCGCTATCGCGAGGCACTGGCCGAAGTGCCGCGCCTGGACGGTGACAAGGGGCTGGAGCGCCGCATGCGCGAGGTCGGCTATCTGCACCTGACCCGCTTCATGCAGGTCCTCCTCGACCGCAAGGACCGGGCCAGCATGGCCGTCGGCCTGGAGGTGCGGGTGCCGTTCTGCGACCACCGGCTGGTCGAATACGTCTTCAACATCCCCTGGGCGATGAAGACGTTCGACGGGCGCGAGAAATCCCTGCTGCGCGCCGCGACGCGCGACATCCTGCCGGACATCATCGCCGACCGGGTCAAGAGCCCGTACCCCAGCACCCAGGACCCCCGCTATGCCGAGGCTCTGCGGACGGAGCTGGCCCGCCTGGCGGCAGACCGGGACGCGCCCGTACGTCCGCTGCTGGACACCGGGGTGCTGAAGCAGGCAACCGCCGCCGGCGGGCGGGGGGACGTCCGGCCGAGCGCCGAACTCGTCCTCGGTCTCGACGGATGGCTGCGCCGGCACGGCATCACGCTGGAGGTCTGAGAGGGCAGGTGATGCGGGCCCGGGTCAGGCGGCGTTCAGCGCTCGTGTTCGGGAACCGGCGTCGCGGCTGGTCCCGAAGCGTTACGCGGTGGGCGTGGTGGCGGCTTCGCCCGCCAGCTCGACCAGCGTGATCAGGACCTCCTTCCCGGAGTCCCGGTCCCGCGCGTCGCACAGCACCACCGGGGTCTTCTCGTCCAGGTCGAGTGCCGTCGCCACTTCACACGCGCTGTAGTCCCGGAGGCCGTTGAAGCAGTTGACGGCCACGACGAACGGCAGCCGGCGCCGCTCGAAGTAGTCGACGGCCGGGAAGGAGTCCCGCAGCCTCCGGGTGTCCGCGAGCACCACCGCGCCCAGAGCGCCGGTGGCCAGCTCGTCCCACAGAAACCAGAACCGGTCCTGGCCCGGAGTGCCGAAAACGTACAGTGCGAGGTCGTCGCCGAAGGTGATCCGGCCGAAGTCCAGTGCCACGGTGGTGGTGCGCTTGTCGGCGACCTCGTCCAGGCTGTCGTCCATCCGGCCCGCCTCCGTCAGAAGCTCCTCCGTGTTCAACGGCCGGATTTCGCTGACCGCGCCGACGAACGTGGTCTTGCCGATCCCGAAGCCCCCGGCCACCAGGATCTTGAGGGCGAGAAAGGATGCCGGCGTGTCAGAGCGTTCGGAGTCCATCGATCACTCTCCTGAGGATGCGTGCGTCGGGGAGCCGGGCCGGGGGGACGGGCGGCGTGGCGCGGATCAGGCCCGCTGTCAGCAGATCGCCGAGGAGCACTCGTACGACTGTCAGTGGCAGTCCGGAGTCGGAGGCGATGTCGGCCACCGGATGCGGTCGTGTGCCGCACAGGCGCAGGATCGCCGTCTGCTCGGGCGAGAGCACCAGATCGCGAGCGGGGTCCGGCGGCACCGCGTGGATGACGGTCATCAGATCGAGCCGCTGCTCGGTGCCGGCGTGTGCCCGCCCGGTCGTCACGGCGTAGAGACGTACCAAGGGCCCCGCCTCGTCGTCGTACCAGCGCTGATCGGAGTCAGTCATCGAGGCGTGAGGTCTCACCGGCCTCGCCGCGCGCCGGAGTGCCGAGGTGCGCGCCGACCCGCTTGACGAGCCGCGCCATCTCGTAGGCGACCAGGCCGACATCGCCGCCGGCGTCACTGAACACCGCCAGGCAGGAGCCCTCGCCGGCGGTGACGACGAACAGGAATCCCTCCTCCAGCTCGACCAGCGTCTGGACGACCCTGCCCGCCCTGAAGTGGCGTCCGGTGCCTTTGGCGAGGCTGTGGAAGCCGGAGGCGATCGCGGCGAACCGCTCCGTGTCGTCCCGGGACAGCGTCTTCGACGTGCCGACCGGCAGTCCGTCGCCGGAGAGCACGATCGCGTGTCTGATCTCCGGTACCTGGGTGATGAGTTCCTCCAGAAGCCAGTCGGTGCTCTCCTTCGCCTGCTGTGTCGTGGTCGCGCGGCGCCGTCCTGACGGCCTGGCCGCGGGTCCAGCCCGTCCGGAAGGACGCCATGACAGCGCGGGCCTCCTCCGGTGTGCGCTCGGACGGTTTCCGCGCTTGCTCATACGGTTCGGACTCGTCGGGCGGTCCGGGTGCCGGAGCGCGGCGACGGCCGCGTCGGTGTTCCTCTCCTTGTCCGCCGCGTTGTCGGCCCGTTCACGGCTGGGTGCGGCGAGTCGGCGCAGGTTGGCGGAGCGTTCGGACTGCACGGCGGTGACGAGTGCGTCCAGCGCTGAAGTGATCAAGGTGTGCCAAAGCTCCCCCTCTTCTTTGCAACGTCAAGGCGCCGTGGACGCTAGCATTCCGCTTCTTCACGGAAACTTCACGGGTGGGCACATGTCTCGGCCGCGCGACCGGCATGGTCACTTCGAGCCGCCCTACTGGCGAGTTCCGTGGTCACAATCTGCGTCACCCGGACACTTCGCTGTCCCGGCGAGAACGGCGCTTCTGGCGCGCTTATGGCGTAGATCACGGCGGGGTGTGCGGGAAGGTGTGTGCCGGCCCGCTCGGGCGTGGCGGCCGGCGTCGCTCTTGGCGCCGCTGGACATCGGATCTCTCTGTGGTGATGCTCTGGAGGCCGTCTACCTTGCCCCCACCTGGCGCTTCCACAACCAGAACGTGACGTTCCAGCAATGGTCGCCCGAGGATCCGGAGGGCCCCTGGGAGCTGATGTACATCCAGAACGACGACTTGCGCATCGGCGGCTTCGGCGGTTTCGGTGCGCACGTCGCCAAGGTCACGAATCTGCGCGGCACCTGGATCCGGATCGTCACGCGCCTGAAGTTCGACGCGGCCAACGGCGCCATCGAGATCTGGGTCAACGGCGTCACGGCGTACAGCAAGAGCAAAGTCCCTGTGCTGCCCAGGACGTCCAACACGATCCGCTGGTCCTCCGGCATCTACTGCACCGGCTGGCGCGAGAATCCTCCCGCCGGGCCCCGGGGGCTCGCCGTCTTCCGCGACCAGGCACGCATCGCGAAGTCGTACAGCCTGGCGGAACCCGCCAACTGGTGACGCCCCAGGCCGTGCGCGCCGAACACGCGTCGGCCACGACCCTGGCGGTCCGGGTCGGCGGCGGGCGTCATGGTATCCAGCAAAGTTGAGTGGCTGTCATTTTTTGTCGTCAGAACTCTTGTGAGAGGCATCCGCCTTCATTACTTTCCAGTAGGTGGCGCCCCGACGACGACAGACCCCCGCTTCGAATGGAGTGGCCATGCCTTCCGAGCACCGTGGCTCCACCCGGATCGTTCTCTCTCTCGCCGCTGCCCTGGTGCTGGCCGTGACCGGTTCCACGGCGGCGAGTGCCTCCGCGCAGGCCAAAGCGACCGGCCTGCGGGAGGTGATGTTCGTGGGTAACAACTGGGACGGCACCGCCGATGTCATCAAGTCCAGCGGTGACCTGGCGAGGATCGGCCGGATCAACGTCATACCGGACAAGGACCAGCGGCTCGCCGAGATCTACCTCAACCCCATCAAGCTCGCCTTCTTCCTGGGGATCCGGCTGGGGCCGGGGGAGGGGCACGACCAGTTCGTTGACGACATGTACTCGACCCCGGACGGTTCGGCCATCGTCGTCTCCCGGCCCAGCTTCGCCGACGTGGTCTCGATCGACGTCGCGACGGGCAAAATCAACTGGCGCTTTCCCGTGTCGGGGTTCCGCGCGGACCACATGGCCGTGTCGCCCGACGGGAAACGCGTGGCGGTGTCGGCTTCCACGTCGAATACGGTGCACGTCCTCGACATCGAGACCGGTGAGCAACTCGGTTCGTTCGCCACCGGTGACAAGCCCCATGAGAACGTCTTCACCGATGGCGGGAAGTACCTCTGGAACATGTCGATCGGCGAGGTCAACACCGCCCTGGACGATCCCTCGATGGACTGGACGAAGGGTGACCGGCGCATCACCGTGGTCGACGCGAACACGTATCGGCAGGTCAAGGTCATCGACATGCGCGAACGGCTCGACGCCTTCGGCCGCAAGGACCTGTCCGACGCGGTCCGGCCCGTCGCCTTCACCCCCGACGAGTCCAAGCTCTACTTCCAGGTCTCCTTCTTCAACGGGTTCCTGGAGTACGACGTGGCCAAGGACAAGATCACCCGCGCGAAAACCCTCCCGAAGAATCCGGCGACCAGCGAGGATCGCACCACCTGGGTCAACGACTCCCGCCACCACGGGCTGTCGATGAGCCCCGACGGCAAGAAGCTGTGCGTGGCCGGGACGATGGACGACTACGCGACCGTCGTCGACCGGGAATCGCTTCAGGAAGGGCCCCTGGTGCCGGCCTCGAAGCCGTACTGGGCGACGGTGAGCGGCGACGGCACCTCCTGCGTCGTCTCCGAGAGCGGTGCCGACCGGGTCACCGCGATCGACTTCGCGACGGGCGAGAAGACCGCGTCCGTGACGGTCGGCGACCACCCGCAGCGGGTGCGCATCGGTCATGTGGCGGCCGACTGGACCGGACCGTCGACCTCGTAGCGTGCGTCGTCGTACGGCTCGTTCCGTGAGGGAGCCACAGAACATCCGGATGGTGTGATCTCCGGCCCCCTGTCAGGACGTAATGCCTGGGCGCGATCGAGCGGGAGGGGGCGGTCGGGACCGGGGCCGGACGCCGCGAACGGGCCGGTCAACGGAAGGTTTGGCCGGCAAGCGGGTAGGTCAGCTATGTCACCACCACAGGCATGCTGCCTCACAGCGGCTGTGGCCTGCTGAGAGGAAGGGAAGCTCACATGACCGAGAAAATGCCCGAGACGGCCCGACTGCTCCAGATGAGTGCCCACCCCGAAGGAGGTTGGTACAAGGAAACCTGGCGCAGTGCCACCGAGACACAGCCGGAGGGCTACCCGGGGCAAAGGTCCCTCTGCTCGGCCATCTATTTTCTCTTGCCTCCCGATGAGGAGTCCCGCTGGCACACCGTTCGTTCGCCGGAACTATGGCTGTGGCACCGTGGCGGTCCCCTGTCGCTCTTGCTGGGCGGTTCCGGGGAGAGGCCGGAGAGGGACCCTGAGAAAGTCATGCTCGGCCCCGACCTCGCGAGCGGCCAGCGGCCGCAGGCCCTCGTGCCGGCTGGGCACTGGCAGGCTGCCCTCCCGGCCGGCGATGAAGAGGTGCTGGTGAGTTGCGTGGTCTCGCCCGGATTCGATTTCGACGACTTCCGGCTACTGCCGGACGCCTACTGACTTTCGAACCGTGCTCGCCTCTCTCGACGAGCGCGAACAACTCGGCCGCGCGCGGTGAGTTCTTCGGGTGTGCGGACACGGTCCTCGGTCTTGACGGACCGCCGGTGAATCACAGCTGGGCCTCGCCGCCGTCGATGTACAGGTTGGCCCCGAGGATGAAGCTGCTCTGCTCGGAGGCGAGGAAGGCGACCACGTTGGCGACTTCGTCCGGGTGCCCGATCCGGCCGAGGGGGACGCCTGCGGCGAACTGTGACGTGGTGACGGGCGCGTCCCCCGTGTCGGCGACAGCGTCGAGTCCGGGAGTGTCAATGGTGCCGGGGGAAATCGCGTTGACCCGGATGTTGCGGTCCTTGAGCTCGTTGGCCCAGGTCCGGGCGTAGGACCGGATCGCCGCCTTGGAGGCCGCGTAGGTGCCGAACGCCGCGACACCGTCACCGGCGCGGACCGAGGAGTTCAGGATCACCGATGCGCCGTCGTTGAGCAGAGGCAGGGCCTTCTGCACGGTGAACAGCGTGCCGCGCACGTTGACGCCGAAGGTCTGGTCGAAGTGCTGCTCGGTGGTCTGCTCCAGTGTCGCGAACGACGCGCTCGCCGCGTTCGCGAAGACCACGTCCAGGCCCCGGCCCCGGGCGCGGACCGCGTCGTAGAGGCGATCCAGGTCGGTCAGGTCGGAGATGTCACCCACCACGGCGGTGGCTCCCGCCGGGCCGATGGTCTCCACGGCCGCGTCCAGCGCGGCCTTGCGCCGGCCGGTGATGAACACGTGCGCGCCCTCGGCCGCCAGCCGGATGGCGGTTGCCAGGCCGATCCCGGTGCTGCCGCCGGTGACGACGGCGGTCTTGCCTTCGAACTGTCCCACGGAAATGACCTCCACAGTTTTCGGTACCGATCGGTACTGAAGTGGACCGTAGCACATCTGTACCGACCGATACGGAAAGATATGATGGACGGCATGGAGACGCGGCAGAAGGCGCCGATCGGCCGCCCACGGGGATTCGACGCCGACGAGGCCCTTGAGCGCGCCATGCGGGTCTTCTGGGAGCAGGGCTACGAAGGCGCCAGCCTCACCGACTTGACCAAGGCCATGGGTATCACCCGCACCAGCATGTACGCGGCCTTCGGCAACAAGGAGGACCTGTTCCGCAAGGCCCTGGAGCGATATACGGAAGGCCCCGCCTCGTACGGGGCCCGGGCCCTGCGGGAGCCGACCGCCCGGCAGGTGGCCACCGCGTTCCTGGACGGCTCCGTTCGCGCCACCACGCGCCCCGGCTGCCCCGCCGGGTGTCTGGGCGTCCAAGGGTCCCTCGCCGCCGGCGACCCGGGGCGCAGCGCCCGCGACGCCCTCATCGCCTGGCGCGACGAGGCCATTTCCCTTCTCCGCGACCGGTTCGAGCAAGCCGTCGACGAAGGAGACCTGCCCCCCGGTGCCGATCCCGGAATGCTCGCCCGCTATCTCATGACCGTGGCGAACGGCATCGCCGTCCAAGCCGCCAGCCGCGCTACGCGTGATGACCTGCAACAGGTGGCCGACATGGCCCTGCGGAGCTGGCCGTCTGTCTGACGGCCCTGCCGGCGGGGACCGGGAAGGCCGTTTCGGCCCCGCCTCTGCGCGGGCGGGCCGCTGCGAAGAAAAGTGTGCCAAGCGCGGCCCGATGTCACAAGGCCAGGGCCGCCGGGGGTGAGCCATTCGCCGCTGGACGGAGACACCACGGAGGAACCACGGCATCGCCTGATCAGGGGCAGCTGACCGGGCCGCGAGGGGGTACTCGGCCGATCACGTCCAAGGCTCGGAAGCATGGAGGCGATCATGAGTGACGACAGCATGGCGGACGACGTCTATCAGCCCGTCGGCGGCAACGAGGAGCAGGAGGACGCGGCGCCTTTGGACCTCGAGGACGCGCTGGACGAACGCGGCTACGACGACATCCTGGAGGAGGGTTACTCGCCACCGGAAAAGCCCCTGGGCGTGAGCAAGGTGGGCACCACGGCCGCGGAACAGCACGAGGGGGAATCCCTCGACCAAAGGCTCGACCAGGAGACCCCGGACGTCGGGGTGGAGGAGGGCGACGGTATCGGCGACCTGCCCGGCGGCGAGGGAGAGTCGCTGGACCCCGAGGCCGGCGAGGAGCGGGCAGGGCGACTGGTGGCCCCGGACGAGGGAGTCGGCCCGGACACCGATAAGGAATTGTGGGCTTCCGACGTCGGCATCGACGCCGGTGCCGCTGGTGCCGAAGAGGCGGCTGTTCACGTCGTGGACGAGGAGGGCCTCGCCGGAGAACCCGAGGATCGGGGCCCGGACGAACGGCCGTGATGCGTCCGCCGCCCGGCCCGGGGCGGGGCGAGCGCTGCCACGACCGGTGGCAGGAGCAATCGCCACTTGCCGAGGTCGAGCGGCACCGGTGGCCGCCGGTGATGCTCGACCCCGCGTGGGTGACGAGCCATGCCCTGGACGCGTTGGTGCCGGCAGCCGACCCCGCCCGTCGGAGGACATACTCGCCCGACGTGATCAACCTGCGCGTGGTCAACGCGGCGCAGGTCGAATCGATGCTGTTCGGCGCCGACGGGGCCGCCGACCGGCTTCGGCCGGGGGCCGTCTTCGTGATGTGCTCCACGGTCGACCCCGGCTGGTCCGCCGAGCTGGAGGGGCGCCTGGCCGGGCGGGGGGTGCTCTACCTGGACGCCCCCCTCTCCGGCGGTGCCGCGCGGGCGGAGACCGGTGAGCTGACCATGATGACGTCGGGCTCCGCCGCCTACGCGGTTGCCGACCCCGTGCTGGAGGCCACGAGCGGCACGGTCTACCGCCTGGGCGAGCGGGCACGCCGCGTCCCGGCTGCACGAGGCGGACGAAGGATTCTGGACCGAGACCGGCAACCTCGAAGTGGATCTCGACGCCGCCCCGTGATCAATCCCGGGAGTGGCCGAACAGGATGCGGTACAGGACGAGGAGAACGAAGGAGCCGCCGATCGCCGCGCCCCAGGTGGTGAGGTCGAAGAACTGCTTCTCCACGGGGCGGTCGAAGAACTGGGCGGAGATCCAGCCACCGACGAACGCTCCCGCGATGCCGATGAGAGTGGTGCCGATCAGCCCGCCCGGGTCGCGCCCGGGAAGAAGGACCTTGGCGATGGCTCCGGCGAGCAGCCCCAGGATGATCCAGCCGATGATGCCCACGTCGTGTCTCCTTCGTCTGTGTGTGCCGCGGGGGAAAGGCCCGGTCGGCGAAGTTACCTGCTCGGTTGCGCAAGCGTCCAGGCGGCGAGGCGGCCCGGCCCGACCGGGGCCGGCCGCCTGCGGACGTAACGGGGCAATGCCGTAAACCCCGGCGCCCCGGGGGCACGGTTCGCGACACCTACACTGGGTGCGCGTTGGGTTCGCGGAGGTGACCCAGGCGGCTGGGAGAGCGACCGTGACGGCAGGCGTCGGCGACTTCGAGGACCCTCCTGCCCAGGTGCTGGCGGAGGCGGCAGGGGCCTTCGGGCTGCTGGCCTCGCCCGCGCGGCTGCACATCATGTGGGTGCTGGCGCAGGGCGAATGCGATGTGACCGGGCTCGCCGAACGGGTCGGTGGCGCGTTGCCCGCCGTCAGCCAGCACCTGACCAAGCTGAAGCTCGCCGGTCTGGTGCGGGCGCGCCGGGATGGCCGACGGCAGA
>NZ_BBUZ01000060.1 GCF_001417735.1 Streptomyces sp. NBRC 110028 | reverse complement strand
GACACCGACACCACCCTCATCCCCGTCCTCCACCGCGACCGGGACGACAACCACACCCTCCTCACCGCACTCGCCACCGCACACACCCACGGCCTCCACATCGACTGGACACCCCTCACCGGCGACACCAACGCCCCCGCCGCCCACCTCCCCACCTACCCCTTCCAACGCCAGCGCTACTGGCTGGAGACATCGAAGCCCAGCGCCCCGAACACCTCCCCCCACCCGCTCCTCACCGCGGCGATCACCCTCCCCGGCGGGGAAGGCGCGGTGTTCACCGGCGAGGTGTCGCTCAAGGCCCAGCCGTGGCTGAGCGATCACGTCGTCCACGGGACGGTCGTCCTGCCGGGCGTGGCCTTCGTGGATCTGCTGCTGCACGCGGCCGGGTATGTCGGATGCGACCAGATCGAAGAGCTGACCCACCATGCCTTCCTGGCCGTGCCGGAGCGGGGCGCCCGGCAGCTGCGGCTCACCGTGGGCGCCGCGGACGAGGCGGGACGGCGGTCGTTCTCACTGTTCTCCTCGGAGAGCGAAGCGGCCGAGGAGACGGCCGAGTGGACCCGCCACGCCAGTGGCTTCCTCGCCGATTCGGCACCCGAGCCGGCGTTCGACCTCACCGCCTGGCCGCCCGCCGAGGGCGAGCCGGTCGACGTCGAGGAGTTCTACCGCGGGTTCCTCGGGCGCGGATACGAGTACGGGCCGCTGTTCCGGGGCTTCCGGGCGGGCTGGCGGGTCGGTGACACCCTCTACGCGGAGATCGCGCTCCCGGACGGCACGGACCCGGAAGGCTACGGCGTTCACCCCGCGCTGCTGGACTCGGCGCTGCACCCGCTGATGCTGTTCTGGTACGACTCGGAGCGGGTACGGCTGCCGTTCTCCTGGAGCGGTGCGGCGTTGCACGCCGTCGGACCGACCCGGCTGCGGGTGCGGCTGACCCGTTCGGAGCGGGACATGATGTCCCTCTCCGTGGCCGACGCGACCGGCGCTCCGGTGCTCACCATCGCCGGGCTGGCGATGCGCGAGGTGGCCCCGGATCAGCTGGCCGCCGCACGGGCCCGGCAGAGCGACGCGCTGTACGAGCCGGGCTGGCTCCCCGTGCCCGCGCCCGCGTCCCAGATCAGCGGCCCGTGGGCGGTGGTCGGCGTGGCGGAGGTGGCCTCGGCGCTCCGTACCGCCGGGATCGACGCGGTGGACCACCCCCATCTCGCCGCGCTCGGCGCGGAGGGCGGCAAGCCACCGCAGATCGTGGTGGCGGGGCCGGCCCGCTCCGATGGCGGTGACCTGGCGGCGGACGCGCACACCGCGGCCACCGAACTCCTTTCCCTGGTACGCGACTTCGTCTCCGGCGACGCCCTCGCCGACACCAGGTTGGTGGTGCTGACCCGGGGGGCGGTGGCCGCTGAGGACGGCGAGCGGGTGCCGGATCCGGCGGCGGCCACGGTGTGGGGGCTGATGCGCACTGCGGACGCGGAGTATCCCGGCCGGTTCGTGCTCGTCGACCTGGACGAGTCGGACGCCTCGTACCGCGCGCTCCCGGCGGCGCTCGCCACGGGAGAGCCGCAACTGGCCATCCGCGGCGGTGAGCTGCGCGTGCCCCGGCTGGTGCGGGCGACGCTGCCCACACCGGAAACTCCCGAGACGGACGACGACGGGAACGGCGCCGGGCTCGACCCCGAGGGGACGGTGCTCATCACCGGTGGCACCGGCACCCTCGGCGGGCTGCTGGCCCGGCACCTCGTGGAGCGGCACGGCGTACGGCATCTGCTGCTGGCCAGTCGGCGCGGACCGGCGGCGGACGGCGCGGCGGAGCTGGCCGGGGAGCTGAAGGCGCTGGGCGCCGACGTGTCCGTCGCGGCCTGCGACACCGCGGACGCCGACGCGCTGGCCGGGCTGCTGCGGTCGGTTCCCGGCGCGCATCCGCTGACCGGGGTGTTCCACACGGCCGGGGTGCTGGACGACGCCGCCATCGCCTCGTTGACGCCGGAGCGGCTGTCGGCGGTGCTGCGGCCCAAGGTCGACGCCGCCTGGCATCTGCACCGGCTGACGGAGGACCTGGATCTGGCCGCGTTCGTGCTGTTCTCCTCCGCGGCCGGGGCGATCGGCAATGCCGGACAGGCCAACTACGCCGCCGCGAACACCTTCCTGGACGGGCTCGCCGCCCACCGCAGGGCGCGGGGACTGCCGGGCCTGTCGCTGGCGTGGGGCCTGTGGGCGCAGACCAGCGAGCTGACCGCGGGGCTGGATCCGGTCGGGCGGGCGCGGCTGGGCCGCGGTGGCATCGCCGCGATGCCGACGGCGCAGGCGCTCGGCCTGCTCGACCTCGCGCTGGGCTCGCCCCGGGCGCTCCTGGTGCCCGCGAAGCTGGACCTGGCGCGGCTGGGCGAGGGCGATGCCCCGGTCCCGCCGGTGTTGCAGGGGCTGGTCCGCTCCCGGAACCGGCGGGCCACCGCCACGGGCGGCGCGGCGGACCCGAACACGCTGCGGCAGCGGCTCGCCCCGCACGACGAGGCCACGCAGCTGGACATCCTCCTCACCTACATCCGCGGGCAGGTCGCCGCGGTCCTCGGGCACGGTTCGCCGGACGCCGTCGACGCCGACAGCGGGTTCCTGGAGATGGGGCTCGACTCGCTCACCACCGTCGAATTCCGCAACAACCTCAACCACGCCACCGGTCTGCGGCTGCCGCCCACCACCCTGTTCGACTACCCCACGCCGGTTCAGCTGGCTTCCATGCTGCGTGCCGAGCTGGCACCCGACCGGGCCCCCGACGAGGTCCCGCAGTCGCTGGTGGCCGAGTTGGACCGGCTGGAGAGCAGTCTGCGGACCGTCGTCCCGGGTGTCCGTACGGCGGTGGCCGCGCGCATGCAGGCGCTCCTGCTGAAGCTGGACGGCCTGGGCGCGGAGAGCGCCGAGGCGGAGCAGCCGGGGCCGCAGGGCATGACGATCGAATCCGCGACGGACGACGAGATCTTCGACTTCATCGACAACGAGCTGGGGCTCTCATGAACGAGGACAAGCTGCGCGACTATCTGAAGCGGGTGACCGCCGACCTCCAGCGCACCCGTCAGCGGCTGGCCGAGGCGGAGTCACGGAGCCGCGAGCCGATCGCGGTCGTGGGCATGGCCTGCCGCTTCCCCGGCGGGGCCACCACGCCCGAGGGGCTGTGGGCGCTGGTGTCCGAGGGGCGTGACGCGGTGGGGCCGTTCCCGGACAACCGGGGCTGGGATCTGGACGGTCTGTACGACCCGGATCCCAACGCCACGGGGAAGACCTACGCCCGCGAGGGCGGCTTCCTCTACGACGCCGACCGCTTCGACCCCGAGTTCTTCGGCATCAGCCCCCGCGAAGCCCTCGCCCTCGACCCCCAGCAGCGGCTGCTCCTGGAAACCAGCTGGGAGTGCGTGGAGAGCGCCGGGCTGTCCCCGGGTGAGCTGCGCGGCAG
The DNA here is from genome assembly GCF_001417735.1 of Streptomyces sp. NBRC 110028. Taxonomy (GTDB): domain Bacteria; phylum Actinomycetota; class Actinomycetes; order Streptomycetales; family Streptomycetaceae; genus Streptomyces. The sequence continues at coordinate 28,371 of NZ_BBUZ01000060.1, read as the reverse complement.
CCGTACCGGGGTGTTCAGCGGGGTGTCCGGGCACGAGTACGCCTCGCTCATCCACCGGGGCCCGGAGGACGTCGAGGGTCATCTGCTGACGGGCACCACCCTCAGCGTGGCCTCCGGGCGGATCGCGTACACGCTTGGTCTGGAGGGCCCGGCGATCACCGTGGACACCGCGTGCTCCTCCTCGCTGGTGGCACTCCACATGGCCTGTCAGTCGCTGCGCAACGACGAGTCGGCCATGGCGCTGGCCGGCGGCGCGGCGGTGATGCCGACACCGGGCATGTTCGTGGAGTTCAGCCGCCAGCGCGGGCTGGCGTCCGACGGCCGGTGCAAGTCGTTCGCGGCCGCCGCCGACGGCACCATCTGGGCCGAGGGCGCGGGCACGATCCTGCTGGAACGCCTGTCCGACGCCCAGGCCAACGGCCACCCCGTCCTGGCCGTCATACGGGGCTCGGCGGTCAACCAGGACGGCAGGAGCAGCCAGTTGAGCGCGCCCAACGGCCCCGCTCAGCAGCGGGTCATCCACGCCGCCCTCGCAAGCGCCGGGCTGACGCCGGACCAGGTGGACGCGGTGGAGGGCCACGGCACCGGCACCACCCTCGGCGACCCCATCGAGGCACAGGCCCTGCTCGCCACCTACGGACAGAACCGCGACGAACCACTGTGGCTGGGCTCCTTCAAGTCCAACATCGGCCACGCACAGGCCGCCGCCGGCATCGGCGGCGTCATCAAAATGATCCAGGCCATGCGCCACGCCACCCTGCCCAAAACACTCCACGTCGACGAGCCCAGCCCGCACATCGACTGGACCACCGGCCATGTGCGACTGCTCACCGAGGCCCGCCCCTGGCCCGAGAACGGCCACCCCCGCCGCGCCGCCGTCTCCTCCTTCGGCATCAGCGGCACCAACGCCCACCTCATCCTCGAACAAGCCCCGCCCACCCCCACGCCGGAGCCCACGGCGAACACCACCACGGTCCCCTGGCTGCTCTCCGCCAAGACCGAACAGGCCCTCCGCGACCAGGCCCAGCGCCTCTTCGACCACATCACCGAACAGCCCACCCTCCACCCCACCGACATCGCCCGCACCCTGGCCACGGCCCGCGCCACCTTCGAGCACCAGGCCGCCGTGGTCGGTGCCACGCGCGACGAACTCCTCGCCCATCTCCACGCCCTCGCCCAGGACCCCGCCCCCGCCGCCCTCCCCACCCGGCCCCGCACCACGAAGGTGGCCTTCCTCTTCACCGGCCAGGGCGCCCAGCACCCGGGCATGGGCCGACAGCTCCACGACACCTATCCCACCTTCCGCGAGGCGTTCGACGCGGTCTGCGCCACCCTCGACCGCCACCTCGGCGCCGAACGCCCCCTCAGGGACGTCGTCTTCGCGGACGACCCCACGCTCCTGAGCCAGACCCGCTACACCCAGCCCGGCCTGTTCGCGCTCCAGACCGCCCTCACCCGGCTCCTCGCCGAGGACTTCGGCATCACCCCCAGCCATCTCCTCGGCCACTCCATCGGTGAGATCGCCGCCGCCCACACGGCGGGCGTCCTCTCCCTGGACGACGCCTGCCGGCTGGTGGCGGCCCGTGGCACCCTGATGCAGGCCCTGCCCGCGGGCGGCGCCATGGTCGCCGTCGAGGCGACCGAGGACGAGGTCGCTCCCCGTCTCACCGAACGCGTCGGCATCGCGGCCGTCAACGGGCCCCGCGCGGTCGTCGTCTCCGGCGACGAGGCCGATGTCACGGCCATCGCCGAGGAGTTCTCCGGCCAAGGGCGGCGCACCCGCCGCCTCACCGTCAGCCACGCGTTCCACTCACCGCATATGGAGCCCATCCTCGACGACTTCCGCCAGGTCGCCGAGACCCTGCGGTACGACGCACCCCGCATCCCCCTCGTCTCCACCGTCACCGGCCGCGCCGCCACCGGCTCCGACACCACCGGCGCCGCCTACTGGACCGAGCACATCCGAGGCACCACCCGCTTCCACGACGGCCTCACCGCGCTCCACGACCTCGGCGTCACCGCCTATCTGGAGATCGGCCCCGACGCCGTGCTCACCGCGCTCACCCGCGAGGCACTGCCCGAGGCGGCCGCCGTCGCCCTGCTGCGCCCCCGCCACCACGAGCCGACCAGCCTGGTCACCGGGCTGGCCCAGGCCCACGCCTGCGGGGTCGCCGTCGGCTGGAAGGGGTTCCTCGCGGGGCACGGGGCCCGGGCCGTCCCCCTGCCCACGTACGCCTTCCAGCGGCGCCGCTACTGGCTCGACACCCCCGCCCCCGCCGGTTCACCCGCGGGCCTGGGCCTGGAGCCCGCCGCGCATCCGCTGCTGGCCACGGCCACCGAACTCCCCGACGGCGGCCATCTGTTCACGGGCCGGGTGACGCTGGCCGACCACGCGTGGCTCGCCGACCACATCGTCATGGGGACCGTCATCCTCCCCGGCACCGCCTTCGTCGAGCTGGCGTTCCACGCCGCGCGGACGGTGGGGCTCGACGAGATAGCGGAACTCGTCCTGAACGCGCCCGTCACCTTCGGCGCCCGGGGCGCCGCGCTGCTCCAGGTCATCGTCGGGCCCGAGGACCCGGCCACGGGCCGCACCCTGACCATCAGGTCCCGCTCGGAGGAGGGCCACTCCTGGACCGAGAACGCCACCGGCCACCTGAGCGCGCCCGTGCCGGTCTCCTGACGTTCAGCGCAAGGTCAGCACGAGGGCCGGACACCTCGCGAGGTGTCCGGCCCTCGTGCTGTGCCCCGGTCAGGACAGGCGGAGCGGGGTGAACGGCGCCGCCGAGGCGTGCGGGACGGTGTCGGTGAGGTAGGCGGCCATGACCTCGGCCGTGATGGGAGCGAGCTGGACACCCATGCGGAAGTGGCCGGCGGCCAGGTAGACATCGGGGACGGAGGTCGGGCCGATGAGGGGGAGTTCGTCGGGCGAGGCGGGGCGCAGGCCCGCGGTGATCTCGGCGAAGCGCAGGGCGCCGACGCCGGGGATGACCTCGGCGGCGCGGGCCAGCAGGCCGCGGGCGCCGTCGGCGGTCACGGTCTCGTCGTAGCCGCGCTCCTCGTAGGTGGCGCCGATGACGAGTTCGCCGTCCAGCCGGGGTACCAGGTAGAGCGACGAGCCCTTGGAGAGGGCGCGGGATGTCACGCCCAGCAGCGGCGGGTCGGAGCGCAGCCGCAGGATCTGGCCCTTGACGGGTCGGATCACCGGGATGGCCTCCTCGGGGAGGCCCCCGATGTGGTGGGTCCAGCAGCCGGCGGCCAGGACGACGCGGTCGAAGGTGACCGCGTCGCCGTTGTCGAGGGTGACGGTGTGGTTCGCGACCCGGATGGCGCGGCGGCGGATGACGGTGCCGCCGAGCGCTTCGATGGCCGTGAGCAGCGCCGCGTCGAAGGTGCGCGGGTCGACGGCGCCGTCGTCGGGGGCCAGCAGGCCGCCGAGGGCGGGGGCGAAGGCGGGCTGGACGGTGCCGCACTCCTCGGGCGTGAGGCGTTCGGAGCGGATGCCCAGCGACTCCCGGAAGGATTCCTGGAAGTCGAGGACGCGGAGGGCGTCGTCGTCGAAGGCGGCGTCCAGGACGCCGTCGCGCCGGAAACCGGAGGGGGCGAACTCCTCCAGTTCGGCGGCGTAGGACGGCCAGAGGTCCCGGGAGGCCAGGCACAGCCGCAGCAGGTCGTTCTCGCCGTCGATCTGCTCGCTGCTGGGCGGGAGCATGCCCGCCGACGCGTGGGACGCCTTGGTGGCGGGGGCCGGGTCGATCACGGTGACGGTGGCGCCGTGGCGCAGGGTCCGCCAGGCGGTGGCGAGGCCGATGATGCCTCCGCCGATGACAACGGTGTTCATGATGCGCTCTCCTGGAGGAGTCGCCGCAGATGGGAGGCGAGGTCTGCGGGTGTCGGATGGTCGAAGGTGAGGGTCGCGGGCAGCCGCAGACCGGTGCCGGCGGACAGTCGGCGGCTGAGTTCGAGATTGCCGATGGAGTCCAGGCCGACGGTGTGGAACTCCCGGCCGGGGTCGATGTCGTCGGGGGTGTCGTAGCCGAGGACGGCGGCAGCCGCGCTACGGACGAAGTCCAGGGCGGCGGCGTCGTGTTCGGCCTCGGGCAGGTCCGCCAGCCGGGCCCGCAGGGTGTCCGCCGCGGTGGGCCGGGGCACCGCGGCGGGTGCCAGGTCGGCCAGGACGGGCGGAACGTCCCCGGTGAGGGCCGACTCGTTCAGCCGTACGGGCGCGAGAACGGCCTCGTCCCCGGCGAGGGCGGCGTCGAAGAGGGCCAGGCCCTGGTCGTGGCCGAGCGGGGCGAAACCGGAGCGCTTGATGCGGGTGAGGTCGGCCGTGGACAGCTCGGAGCCCATGCCGTCCTCGCTCTCCCACAGGCCCCAGGCCAGGGAGACGCCGTGCAGGCCGAGGGTGCGGCGGTGGTGGGCGAGCGCGTCGAGGACGGCGTTGGCGGCGGCGTAGTTGCCCTGCCCCGCGTTGCCGGTCAGCCCGGCGACGGAGGAGAACACCACGAACGCGCAGTCCGGGTCCCGGACGAGGTCGTGCAGATGGAGCGCGGCGTCGACCTTGGGGCGCAGGACCGTATCGAGCCTGCGCGGCGTCAGGGTGTCGACCGTGGCGTCGGACAGCACGCCCGCGGTGTGGATGACGGCGGAGGGCGCGGGGAGGTCCGCCAGGGCGCGTTCCAGTGCCGGGCGGTCGGCGGTGTCGCAGGCGATCACCTCGACGCGGGCGCCGAGCGCGGTGAGGCCGGCGGTCAGGCCGTCGGCGCCGGGCGCGTCCGGGCCGCGGCGGCTGAGCAGCACCAGGTGGCGCACGGCGTGGCGGGTGACCAGGTGCCGGGCGATCAGGCGGCCCAGCGCGCCGGTGCCGCCGGTGATGACGACGGTGCCCGTGAGGCTGTTGCGGCCCGGCGGTGGCGGGCAGCGGACGAGACGCGGCCGGAACAGGGCGCCGTGGCGCACGGCGAGTTGCGGTTCGCCGGAGGCGACGGCGGCGAGGAGGGCGCGGCCCGAGTCCTCGGGGTCGTCGACGTCGATCAGGACGAAGCGGCCGGGGTGTTCGGACTGGGCGCTGCGCAGCAGCCCCCACACGGCCGCGCCGGGCAGGTCGGACAGGTCTTCCTGGGGGCGGGTCGCGAGGGCGCCGCTGCTGACCAGGACCAGGCGGGCGTCGGCGAGGCGTTCGTCGGCCGACCACTCCTGGACGAGCATCAGGGCGCGCTGGGCGGCCGAGCGGACCGGGGAGTCCTGGTCGGTGCAGGAGACCACGACCACGTCGGGGACGCGGGCGCCTTCGCGGAGCGCGGAGTCGAGGGCGGCCAGCGAGGGGTAGGAGTCGAAGGAGCGGCGGATGGACTTCAGCGCGCCGGTGACGCCGATGTGGTCGGTGCCCAGGAACGCCCAGCGCCGCTGGTCGGCGGGGGCGGACGGCTGCTCGACGGCCTTCCAGGCGACGCGCAGCAGCTGGGTGCGCTGCGCGGCGGCGTCGAGCTGGTCGGCGGTGACGGGACGTCTGACGAGGCTCTTGACCGTGACGACCGGTTCGCCGTCGTCGCCGGTGAGGGCGAGGGACACGCCGCCCTCACCGGGCCGGGCGTGGACGCCCAGCCGCCGCGCGCCCGGCTTGTGGAGGCGCACCCCGCGCAGGGCGAACGGCAGGAAGGTGTCGTCGTCGCGGTCGAGGCCGGGCACCAGCGCGGCCTGCAGGGCGGCGTCGAACAGCGCCGGGTGCAGGTGGTAGTCGCCCTCGCTGCCGGACGCGGCGCCGTCGAGCCGGGCCTCGGCGTAGACCTCGTCGCCGTCCGCCCACACGGCGCGCAGGCCCCGGAAGGCGGGCCCGTACGGGAGGCCGCGGTCGGCGAGACGGCGGTAGATGTGTGCGATGTCGACCTGCCGGGCTTCCTGGGGAAGCTCCGGCCGTTCCGGGTTGCTCATGGTCGCTTCCTCCGCGGGGCCGGGCGGGTCAGTTTTCGGGCGGGTTGGTGATGGCGGCGGCGATCTCACCATGGCTCTCGCCGCCCTGCTCGTCCCAGTAGCGGCAGCGGGTCCGCAGCATCACCAGGGCGTCGCGCAGGTCGTTGGCGTCCCATTCGGCGATGTCGGCGATCTCGATCTCGCCGCGGAAGTGGCGGCCGCTCATGGCGGTGCGGAAGGTGCTCTTGAAGTCGGTGATGAACACGTCCGCGAGCTGCCGGGTCCAGAACTGCTCCAGCGTCCACCGGGAGAAGGGCGCGACGAGCGATTCCTTCACCGACTTGGCCATCAGGTAGTAGGCCATCTGGTTGAAGCAGATGTTGAACTCGACCGAGTTGAAGTGCCCGGTGTCGTCGATGTAGCAGGACTCGGGGATCAGGAAGGTGCAGGCGGCGCCGAGCCGTCCGCCGTCGAGGGGGTCGCCCGCCACCGTGACCGTGGCCGAGGTGAGGTATTCGCACCGCTTGGCCCGGTAGGGGGTGAGGACGCGGTGCAGCAGTTCCTCGTCGGTGGGGTAGACGCGCTGGTCGGTGTCGTCGAGCGGGTCGTGGAGCAGCCGGGTCATGTCGGGTCTCCTGATCGTTGCGCGGTGCGGAGGAGGTCGGCGAGGCTCATGTTCCGGATGGCCTCGGTGCGGTCCTCGGTGTCCTGGCCGGGCTCCGGGCCGTCCGGTGTGGATTCCGGCTCGCCGAAGCCCAGTTCGTCCAGCAGGTGGCGGGTGAGGACGAGCGCGGTCGGGTGGTCGAAGACGAGCGTCGCGGACAGGCGCTCCCCGACGGCCTCGCCGAGGGCGTTGCGGAACCGCACGGCGGCGAGGGAGTCGAAGCCCATGTCGCGGAACGACCGCTCGGCGTCGACCTCGTCGGCGCCGGCGAAGCCGAGGGTGGCGGCGGCCCGGGCGCGGACCACGTCGAGCAGTGCCTGTTCCCGGCGGGCGGGCGTGAGGCGGGCCAGCCGGTCGCGCAGGCTCTCGGCGGGTTCGGGCAGGGACGCGGCGGGGTCGACGGCGCGGCGCGCCGGGCCGCGTACCAGGTCGCGCATCAGGTACGGCACCTCGGAGCGGCGCTGCCCGCTCAGGTCGAGCCGTACGGGCGCCAGGAACGCCCGGTCGAGCGCCCCGGCGGCGTCCAGCAGCGCCAAGCCGTCGCCGGAGGCGATGGGCAGCACGCCGTCACGCCGCATGCCCGCGATGTCGGCGGCGTCCAGCGCGCCGGTCATGCCGCTGGCCTCCGCCCACAGTCCCCAGGCCAGCGACTGCGCGGGCAGCCCGTGGGCGCGGCGGTGTGCGGCGAGGCCGTCGAGGAAGGCGTTGGCGGCGGCGTAGTTGCCCTGCCCGGCGCCTCCGGTCACGCCCGCGGCGGACGAGAACAGCACGAACGCCGAGAGGTCCTGGCCCGCGGTGAGTTGATGGAGGTTCAGCGCCGCGTCGACCTTGGGGCGCATCACCGCGGCCAGCTTCTGCGGCGTCAGCGAGGAGATGATCCCGTCGTCGAGGACGCCCGCGGTGTGCACGACTGCGGCGAGCGCACGGCCCGCCAGCACGGCCGCCAGCGCGTCGCGGTCGGCGGCGTCGCAGGCGGCCACCTCGACGCGGGCGCCGAGCGCGGTGAGGTCGGCGGCCAGGGCGTCGGCGCCGGGCGCGGCGGGGCCCCGGCGGCTGGTGAGCAGCAGGTCGGTGACGCCGTGGGCGGTGACCAGGTGGCGGGCGACCAGGCCGCCCAGGGTGCCGGTGCCGCCGGTGATCAGCACGGTGCCGGGCCGGCCGCCGAAGACGGTGGCGGGAGCGCCGGGTCGGTCCACGGTGACACGGGTCAGACGCGGCCGGAGGAGGGTGCCGGAGCGCAGCGCGAGCTGCGCCTCACCGGTGGCCACCGCCGCGCCGAGGTCGGCCTCGGTGGGCTCGGCGCCGGTGTCGGCCGGGTCGAGGTCGATGAGGACGACACGCCCCGGGTTCTCCGCCTGGGCGCTGCGGACCAGCCCCCAGACCGCGGCTCCGGCGAGGTCGGTGACGTCCTCGCCGTCCACGGACACCGCTCCCCGGGTGACGACGGCCAGCGTGGCGTCGTCGTCCCGTTCCTCCTCCAGCCAGGACTGGAGGACGCCCAGCGCCGCCGCGGCCTGAGCGTGTACGGCCTCGGTGGTCGTGCCGCCCGCGCAGCGGTGCACGACCGTCCCCGAAGGGGCGGCCTCATGTGGCACGGCGGGCGCCCAGGCGAGTTCGAACAGCGCGTCGTGGGACGCGGCCGCCGGTGCGAGGCCGGTGGCCATCGGGCGCAGTACGAGCGAGTCGACGGACGCGACGGGGCGGCCCGCGGTGTCGGTGAGGCGCAGCGCCACCTCGTCCTCGCCCAGCCGGGTCATCCGCAGCCGGAGCGCGGCGGCCCCCGAGGCGTGCAGGTCGACCCGCGTCCAGGCGAACGGAAGGGTGACCCGCTCGGCGTCGGTGGCGAGCAGCGCGGTGGCGTGCAGGGCCGCGTCGAGCGCGGCGGGGTGCAGCCCGAACCGGGGGGCCTCGGCGGCGGCCTGCTCGGGCAGCGCGATGTCCGCGTACACCGCGTCGCCGGACCGCCAGGCGGCGCGCAGCCCCTGGAACGCGGGTCCGTAGGCGGGGCCGTCGGCGGAGGGCGGCTCGTAGAAGCCGGTCAGGTCGGCCGGTTCGGCGCCCGGTGGCGGCCAGGGCGCGGGGTCGGGCGCCGGTTCCGGTGCGGCGTCGGCGAGGGTGCCCTGGGCGTGGCGGGTCCAGGCGGCGCCGGCGGGTGCGTCGTCGGGCCGCGAGTGGATGGACACGGTGCGCAGGTCCGGGCCGACGACGACCTGGATGGCCACGCCGCCGCGCTCCGGGAGGGCGAGGGGGGCCTCCAGCGTCAGCTCCTCCACGCGTCCCCGGCCGACCTCGTCACCGGCGCGGACGGCCAGTTCCACGAAGCCCGAGCCGGGGAAGAGGACCGTGCCGGCGACGGCGTGGTCGGCCAGCCACGGCTGGGCGGAGCGTGACAGCCGCCCGGTGAGCAGCACTCCCCCGGCCCCGGCGACCGGCACCGCCGCGCCGAGCAGCGGGTGGTCGGCGGGCAGCTGGCCGACGCCCCGCGCGTCGCCGGTGTGTTCGGGCGCGGGCAGCCAGTACCGCTTGCGCTGGAAGGGGTACGTGGGCAGGTCGACGCGGCGGGCTCCGGTACCGGCGAACTGGGTTTCCCAGTCGACGGTGGCGCCCCGTACGTACGCCTCGGCCAGCGAAGTGAGGAACTCGCGCGGGCTCCCCGCCTCGCGGCGCAGGGTGCCGACGAGGGTGGCGGCCACCCCGGCCGATTCGGCGGTCTCGCCGAGCCCGGCCAGCAGGCCCGGATGCGGGCTGGATTCGACGAAGATCTCGAAGCCGTCGGCCAGCAGCGCGCGCGTCGTCTCCTCGAACCGGACGGTCTGCCGCAGGTTGGTGTACCAGTACGCGGCGTCCAGGCCCGCGGTGTCCAGCTGCCCGGCGGTGACGGTGGAGTAGAACGGGACGGCCGAGGTGCGCGGGGTCAGACCGGTCAGCTCGCTGAGCAGCCGGTCGCGGATCTCCTCCACGAACACCGAGTGGGAGGCGTAGTCCACGCGGATGCGGCGGGTCCGCACGCCCTCGGCGTCCAGCCGGTCCCGCAGCTCGTCCAGGGCCCGCGGGTCGCCGCAGACGACGACGGAGGCGGGCCCGTTGACGACGGCGAGCTGGAGGCGGCCGTCCCAGTCGGCCAGGTACCCGGCCGTGCGGTCGGCGGACAGGGCCACCGACATCATGCCGCCCCGGCCCGCCAGGTCCTGTCGGATGATCCGGCTGCGCAGGGCGACGACGCGGGCGCCGTCCTCCAGCGACAGCGCGCCGGCGACGCAGGCGGCGGCGATCTCGCCCTGGGAGTGGCCGACGACGGCGGCCGGTTCGACACCGGCGGCGCGCCACGCCTCGGCCAGCGACACCATCAGCGCCCACAGCGCGGGCTGTACGACGTCGACGGCCTCCAGGGGCGGTGCGCCGGGCGCGCCGTGCAGCACGTCGAGCAGGTCCCATTCGACGTAACGCTCCAGGGCCTTGGCGCATTCGCCGAGGCGGGTCGCGAAGGCCGGTGAGTGCTCCAGCAGGTCCACGCCCATGCCGGGCCACTGCGAGCCCTGCCCGGGGAAGACGAACACGGCGCGCGGGTCGCCGCGCCGCACGCCCTGGACGACGGAGGCGGGCGTCTTCCCGGCCGCCACCGCGTCGAGTCCGGCCAGCAGTCCGTCGCGGTCTGCGTCCACGACCACGGCCCGGTGTTCCAGGGCGGCGCGGCCGCGGGCGAGCGAGGCGGCCACGTCGAGGGGGCCGGTGTCCTCGTGTTCGCGCACGTGGGCGGCGATACGGGCGGCCTGGGCGCGCAGCGCCTCGGCGGTGGCCGCGGACACGGTGAGCGGCACGACCGGCGGCGCGGCCGGGGGCCGCTCGCCGCGCGGTTCGCGCGCGGCGTGCGGCGGCGCCTCCTCCAGGACCACATGGGCGTTGGTGCCGCTGACGCCGAACGAGGACACCGCGGCGCGCCGCGGGCGGCCGTTCCCCGGCCACTGCCTGGCCTCGGTGAGGAGTTCGACGGCGCCCTCGGTCCAGTCGATGTGCGGGGAGGGGGTGTCGGCGTGCAGGGTGCGGGGCAGCACCCCGTGCCGCATCGCCATCACCATCTTGATCACGCCGGCGACTCCGGCGGCGGCCTGGGTGTGCCCCAGGTTGGACTTGACCGACCCCAGCCACAGCGGTTCGCCGTCCGCGCGCTCCTGGCCGTACGTGGCCATCAGGGCCTGGGCCTCGATCGGGTCGCCGAGGGTGGTGCCGGTGCCGTGGCCCTCGACCGCGTCGATGTCGGCGGGGGTGAGGCCCGCGGCGGCCACGGCCTGCCGGATCACCCGTTGCTGGGCGGGGCCGTTGGGCGCGGACAGGCCGTTGGAGGCGCCGTCCTGGTTGACGGCGGAGCCGCGGATCACGGCGAGCACGGGGTGTCCGGCGCGGCGCGCGTCCGACAGCCGTTCCAGCAGCAGCAGTCCAGCGCCCTCGCCCCATCCGGTGCCGTCGGCGGAGGCGCCGTACGCCTTGCAGCGGCCGTCGGCGGCGAGTCCGCGCTGCAGGCTCATCCCGATGAACGTCTCCGGGGTGGCCATCACGGTGACGCCACCGGCCAGCGCGAGGGTGCACTCGCCCTGCCGCAGCGCCTGCGCCGCCCAGTGCATCGCCACCAGGGAGGAGGAGCAGGCGGTGTCGATGGTGACCGCCGGGCCCTGGAGGCCGAGGGTGTAGGCGATGCGGCCGGAGGCGACGCTGCCGAGGCCGCCGCCCGCGGTGAAGCCCGCGAGGTCTTCGGGGACGGAGCCCGACGGCGGCGCCCAGTCGTGGTACATGACCCCGGCGAACACACCGGTGGCGCTGCCCTTCAGGGACAGCGGGTCGATGCCACCGCGCTCCAGCGTCTCCCACGCGGTTTCCAGCAGCAGGCGGTGCTGTGGGTCCATCGCCTGGGCCTCCTTCGGGCTGATGCCGAAGAAGGCGGGGTCGAAGTCGGCGGCGTCGTAGAGGAAGCCGCCCTCGCGGGTGGAGGTGGTGCCGTGTCTGCCGGGCTCGGGGTGGTAGATCTCCTCGAGGTTCCAGCCCCGGTCCTCGGGGAAGCCGGCGATCGCGTCGGTGCCGTCGGCGACCAGCCGCCACAGCTCCTCGGGGGAGGTCACGCCGCCGGGGTAGCGGCAGCCCATCGCCACGATCGCGATGGGCTCCTCGGCCGGGGCCCGCACGGCGGTCCGCGCCGGGGCGGCGGTGGAGGTGGCAGAGCCGCGCACCTTGTCGAGCACGTGGTCGGCCAGGGCGCTCGGGGTGGGATGGTCGAAGATCAGGGTGGAGGTGAGCCGGAGCCCGGTGGCCTCGCCGAGCGCGTTGCGCAGCTCGACGGCGGCCAGGGAGTCGAAGCCCAGCTCGGTGAAGGCGCGGCGGGGGTCGATGGCGGTGCCGCTGTCGTGGCCGAGGACGACGGCGATCTGCGCGCGCACCAGGTCCAGGACGATCCGGGCCCGTTCCGCGTCCGGTTTCCCGGCCAGCCGGTCGGCCAGCGCCCCGCCCGGGGCGCTGGTGGCCGTCGCGGCGGCGGCACGGCGGGCGGGGGTGCGGACCAGGCCGCGCAGCATCGGCGGGATGCCGTCGGGGCGGGCCCGCAGCGCGGGGACGTCGAGGCGCAGCGGCACCAGGGCGGGTGCGCCGGTGGTGAGGGCCTGGTCGAAGAGGGCGAGGTTCTCCTCGGAGCCGAGGGCGGGGAGCCCGGACCGCGCGGCGCGGCGGAGGGTCACCTCGTCCAGTCGGGCGCCCATGCCCGCGTCGCCCGCCCACAGGTTCCACGCCAGGGACGTGGCGGTGAGGCCGTGGGCGGCCCGGTGCTCGGCGAGCGCGTCGAGGAAGGCGTTGGCGGCGGCGTAGTTGCCCTGCCCGGCGGACTCCAGGGTCCCGGCCGCGGAGGAGAACAGCACGAACGCGGCCAGCGGGCGGTCCCGGGTCAGCTCGTGCAGATGCCAGGCGCCGTCCGCCTTGCCGTGGAAGACGGTACGGACCTGCTCGGCGGTGAGCGATCCGGCCAGCCCGTCGTCGATGACTCCGGCGGCGTGGACGACGGCCGTCAGCGGATGCTCGTCGGGGACGGCCTCCAGCAGCGCCGCCAGCGCGGCGCGGTCGGCCACATCGCAGGCGGCCACGGTCGCCTGGGCGCCCAACCCGGCCAGCTCGGTTACGAGTTCGGCGGCTCCGGGGCCGTCCGGGCCGCGCCGCCCGGTGAGCAGCAGGCGCTTCACCCCGTACCGGCGGACGAGGTGGCGGGCGACCAGCCCGCCGAGCCCCCCGGTGCCGCCGGTGATCAGCACCGTGCCGTCCGGGTCCCACGCGGCGCGCGGCGGGGCGTCCGGCAGGGGGGTGCGCGCCAGGCGCGGTACGAGCACCGCGCCGTCGCGCAGGGCGAGTTGGGGCTCGCCGGTGGCCAGGGCGGCGCGCAGTTCGGTTTCGGGCGCCTCGCGGTCGATGCCGACGAGGACGAACCGGCCGGGGTTCTCGGCCTGGGCCGAGCGCACCAGCGCCCACAGGGGCGCGAGCGTCAGGTCGCCCGGCGCCTCCCGGGTGACGATGGCCAGCCGGGTGTCGTCGCGCAGCGCGTTCTCGATGAGCTTCAGGCCGTACAGCGTGGCTTCCCGCGCCGCCACGGCGGGGGCGCCGGGGAAGGTGGCGGGCACGTACGCGAGCTGGAATTCCCCGGCCGTGGCGTCCGGCCGCGGCGGGGCCTGGACCTCGGTCCATTCGACGCGCAGCAGCGCCCCGTCCCGCGCCCCGGACAGCACCCCGTTCAGCGGCACGGGCCGCTGGACGAGGGAGCGTACGGTGGCGACCGGCGCCCCGGTGGTGTCGGCCAGCTCGACCGCGACCTCGTCCGCGGCGGTCCGGAGCAGGTGGACGCGTACGGCCGTGGCGCCGGCGGCGTGCAGTTCCAGGCCGAGCCAGGCGAACGGGAGCCGCACCTGACCGTCGTCCTCCGGCCCCTCGGCGGCGTGCAGGCTGGCGTCCAGCAGCGCCGGATGCAGCCCGAACCGGTCGGCGCCCGGTTCGTCGACGGCGACCTCGGCGAACACCTCGTCGCCGCGGCGCCACGCGGCGCGCACGCCCTGGAACGCGGGCCCGTAGCCGTACCCTTGCGCGGCCTGGCGCTCGTAGAGGCCGTCGACGTCGATGGGCTCCGCGCCGTCCGGTGGCCACTGGGCGAACGCGGCCCCGTCGGCGGCCGCGCCCTCACCGTGTTCGGCCAGCACGCCACTGGCGTGCCGGGTCCAGTTCTCCTCGCTGCGCGCGGGGCGGGAGTAGATCTCGACGGTGCGGCGGCCCGCCGCGTCGGGCGCGCCGACGACGACCTGGACCTCCACCGCCGCCTCCCCGGTCAGCGACAGCGGTGTCTCCAGGGTGAGTTCCTCCACCACGCCGCAGCCCGCCTCGTCCCCGGCCCGCACGGCCAGCTCGACCAGAGCGGTGCCGGGCACGAGGACGACGCCGGCGATGACGTGGTCGGCCAGCCACGGCTGCGACCGGGTGGACAGCAGGCCCGTCAGGACCAGCCCGTCGACGCCCGCGAGGCTGACGGCGGTGTCCAGCAGCGGATGCCCGATGGTGCCCGGGCCGCTCCCGGCGTCCAGCCAGTACCGTTTGCGCTGGAACGCGTAGGTGGGCAGCGCGGTCCGGCGGGCCCCGCGGCCCGCGAAGAAGCGGTCCCAGTCGACGGCCACGCCGTGGGCGTGCGCCGTGCCGAGCGCGGTGACGGCCTGCCGCTCCTCGTCGTGCCCGTCGCGCAGCAGCGCGGCGAACGCGGTGTCGGGGCCGCCGTCGGTCAGGCAGTCGCGCCCCATCGCCGACAGCACGGCGTCGGGGCCCGGCTCCAGATAGGTGGTGACGCCGTGGGCCTCCAGCCGGTGCATGGCGTCGGCGAACCGCACCGGCTCGCGGACGTGGCGCACCCAGTGGCCGGCGTCGAATACGGTGCCGACCTCCCCGGTCAGGGCGGATACCAGGGGGATGCTGGGCGGCGCGTACGTGAGGGTTTCGGCGATCCGGCGGAAGCCGTCGAGCATCGGGTCCATCAGCGGCGAGTGGAAGGCGTGCGAGACGCGCAGCCGTCGCGTCTTGCGGCCCTGTCCGGCGAATCGGGCGGCGACGGCCAGCACGGCGTCGGCCTCACCGGACAGCACCACGGCGGCCGGGCCGTTGACGGCGGCGAGGCCGACCCGGTCGGTCAGCCAGGGGGCGACCTCCGCCTCTTCGGCCTGGACGGCCACCATGGCTCCGCCCTGGGGCAGTTCGTCCATCAGCGTGCCGCGCGCGCCGACCAGCAGGGCCGCGTCGGCCAGGGTCATGACCCCGGCGGCGTGCGCGGCGGCGATCTCGCCGATGGAGTGCCCGGCGACGAGGCCGGGGGTGACGCCCCACGACTCCAGCAGCCGGAACAGGGCGGTCTCGACGGCGAAGAGCGCGGCCTGCGCGTACCGGGTCCGGTGGAGGAGTTCGGCCCGCGGCGAGCCGGGAGCGGCGAACAGCACCTCGCCCAGCGGCTCGTCGAGGTGGAGGTCGAGGTGATCGGCGGCCTCCTGGAGGGCTCGCGCGAACACCGGGAAGGACCGCGCCAGTTCGCGTCCCATGCCGACGCGCTGGCTGCCCTGGCCGGTGAACAGGAACGCGGTCCGGCCCGTCGCCCGCGTCGTTCCGGTGAGCAGCCCGGGCGCGGTCCCGCCCTCGGCGAGGGCGGTCAGGGCGCGGTGCAGCTGGTCGCGGTCGGTGGCGACGACCGTGGCGCGGTGGCGCAGCGCGGCGCGCGTGGTGGCGGCCGAGTACGCGATGTCCAGCGGCGACGCGTCGTCCAGGACCGTCAGGAGCCGGGCGGCCTGTCCGCGCAGGGCGTCCTCGCCCTGCGCGGACAGGACGACGGGGACGGGGCGGCCCGCCGCGGGGGCGCCGGGGGTTTCCGGGGCGGGGGCGGGCGGTTCCTCGATGATGACGTGGGCGTTGGTGCCGCTCGCGCCGAACGAGGAGATCCCGGCCCGGCGCGGGGTGTCCGTGGCCTCCCACGGGACGGGTTCGGTGAGGAGCCGGACGGTGCCGCCGGACCAGTCGACGTGCGGGGTCGGCGCGTCCACGTGCAAGGTGCGGGGCAGCGTACGGTTGCGCATCGCCTGGACCATCTTGATGACCCCGGCGGCGCCCGCCGCCGCGCCGGTGTGCCCGATGTTGGACTTCACCGATCCCAGCCACAGGGGCTTGCCGGGTGTGCGCCCGCCTCCGTAGGTGGCGACCAGGGCCTGGCCTTCGATGGGGTCGCCGAGGGTGGTGCCGGTGCCGTGCGCCTCGACGGCGTCGACCTCGCCGGGGGTGAGGCCCGCGTCGGCGAGCGCCTGGCGGATCACGCGCGCTTGCGCGAGGCCGTTGGGCGCGGCGAGGCCGTTGCTGGCGCCGTCCTGGTTGATGGCGGTGCCGCGGATCACGGCCAGCACCGGGTGCCCGTCGCGCAGCGCGTCGGTGAGGCGGGCCAGGACGAACACGCCCGCGCCCTCGGCGAAGGAGGTGCCGTCCGCCGCCGCGGCGAACGCCTTGATCCGCCCGTCCGGGGCCAGGCCGCGCTGGCGGCTGAACGTGGTGAACGTAC
Source organism: Streptomyces sp. NBRC 110028 (assembly GCF_001417735.1). Lineage (GTDB taxonomy): Bacteria > Actinomycetota > Actinomycetes > Streptomycetales > Streptomycetaceae > Streptomyces. Next base: position 12,205 of record NZ_BBUZ01000060.1, on the reverse strand, counting down.
CGGGGCTGGAGATGACGGTGACGCCGCCCGCCAGCGCCAGCCCGCACTCCCCGCGCTGGAGGGACCGTATGGCCAGGTGGAGGGCGGTGAGCGAGCCGGAGCACGCGGTGTCGACGGTGAGCGTGGGCCCTTCGAGGCCGAGCGTGTAGGCGACGCGGCCTGACACGACGCTGGGCAGGCTGCCGCCCAGGACATAGCCGTCGAGGCCGTCCGGCGCCTCGTGCGTACGGGGCCCGTACTCATGCGGCTCGACACCGATGAACACCCCCGACGGAGTGCCGCGCAGCCGGCCCGGGTCGATGCCCGCGCGCTCCAGCGCCTCCCAGGTGGTCTCCAGCAGCAGCCGCTGCTGGGGGTCCATGGCCAGCGCCTCTTTGGGGTTGATCTGGAAGAAGTCGGCGTCGAAGTCGGCGGCGTCCGGCAGGAATCCGCCGCGCCGCACATAGCTGGTGCCGGTGGCGGAGGGGTCGGGGTCGTAGAGGCGGTCCAGGTCCCAGCCCCGGTCGGCGGGGAAGTCGGTGAGCACATGGGTGCCGTCGGCCAGGATCCGCCACAGGTCCTCGGGCGAGGTCACCCCGCCGGGGTAGCGGCAGCCGATTCCGACGATGGCGATCGGCTCGTCGGACGCCACGGGCGCGGTGGTGGTGGCGGGCTCGTGGTGGCCTTCCGGCTCGGTGGTGCCGTGTACCACGTCCACCAGGTGGCGGGCGAGGGCGGCCGGTGTCGGGTGGTCGAAGCCGATGGTGACGGGCAGCTCCACCCCTAGTTCGGCGGTGAGCCGCCGGTGCAGCTGGACCAGGCCGAGCGAGTCCAGGCCCTCCGCCAGGAACGGGCGGTCGGCCGCCACGTCGGTGGGTCCGTCCCCGTAGGTGTCGGGGTCGGCGGCCCGCAGCACGGCAGCGGCCTGCGCCAGCACCAGTTCCAGCATCGCGGCCTGTGACTGCTCGGTCATGTGCATACTCCGCAACGAAGAAGAGGCATGGAGGCGTTCGGGGTGGTCAGGGGTGCTCAGGCCGCCGCGCGGGCGGCCAGCGCGGCGCGGTCGACCTTGCCGTTGACGGTCAGCGGGAACTCGTCCACCACGTGCAGACCCTGCGGGATCATGTACGCGGGCAGCGCGGCGCGGCAGAACGCGATGACTTCCCTGGCGTCCGGCGCGGGGCCGCCGGGCGCGTGGGTGACGAACGCGTGCAGCACCGGGTCGCCGTCGTCGCGCGGCAGGAGCATCGCGACGGCGCCGGTGACGCCGGTGAACTCGCCGATGCGGCGCTCCACCTCGCCCAGTTCGACGCGGTTGCCGCGGATCTGCACCTGGGAGTCGGCGCGGCCGTGGAAGTACAGTTCGCCGTCCGCTCCCATGGTGGCCAGGTCGCCGGTCTTGAACACCCGCTGCCCCGACCTGGGGTCGAGCGGATCGGGGACGACGACGGCGCGGGTGGCCTCCGGGTCGTTCCAGTAGCCGGAGAACAGCGACGGGCTGCGCAGATAGATCTCGCCGAGCACCCCGGGCTCGTCCACCAGGCGGCCGTCGGGCCCGATGAGCATCATCTCCGCGCCCGCGACCGCGTAGCCGATCGACAGGCGCTCGGTGCCGGGCGGCAGCGGGTTGGGCACCTCGGTGATGGACGCGGCCATCGTCTCGGTGGCCCCGTAGCCGTTGGTGAAGCGCACCTTCGGCAACAGCTCCTGGAGGGCGCGCAGTTCCTCCAGGGGGAAGTCCTCCCCGGAGAACGCGATGCGCCGCAGCACGCCCTGCTCGCCCAGCTCGGCCAGCAGGCCGGGCTCGTGGCGCAGCACCGGACGCCACGCCGACGGAACGGCGTCGACCTGCGTCGTGCCGGTGTCGCGCAGGAACGACAGGAAGCGGCGGGGCCAGCCCAGCCGGTCACGCGGTACGGGCACCAGCGCGGCGCCGTGGCTGAGGGCGAACCCGATGTCGAACAGGGCGAAGTCGAACTGCAGCGGCGCGGTGCCCGCCACCCGGTCCTCGGCCGTGATCAGCTCCGCGGCCTCCGCGCCCCGCAGGAACGCGATGACGCCGCGGTGGCTCATGACCACGCCCTTGGGCCGTCCGGTCGTGCCCGAGGTGAAGGTGATGTACGCGGTGTCGACGGGGGTGACCACGCGGCGGCGGCGCACCCGCGGCGCGGGCGGCCGCTCCACGGTGAGGCCGTCCGCGCCGAACCGGGCCGTGCCGACTGTCTCGGGAATGCCGGTGCGCCCGCCGCGCACGGACTGCAGGTACAGCGCGGGCCGGGCGCTGTCGATGATCGTCAGGAGCCGTTCGTCCGGGGTCTCGGGGCTGGCCGGGATGAACGGCAGGCCGAGGGTGGCGCAGGCGAGGAGGGCGGCGATGGCGTCGGCGTCGGTGTCGGACTCCAGGATGACGCGGTCGCCGACGTCGAGGCCGAGCGCGTCGAGCGCGTCGGCGCAAGCGTCGGTGCGGCGCCGCAGTTCGCCGTAGGTGACCGTCTCCAGACCGCCGTCCGCCGCGGCCTGGATCACGGCGGGCCGGTCGGGGTCCTCACCCGCGGCGGCCAGCAGATATGTCCGCAGGTTGTCCACCGATGCGTGCGCCCGGGCTGGACGCGCTCCATTCCGGCTCATGCGCCACCCTCCGATTCGGGCCTTCCCCACAAATGCCAGGCTGTTTCTAACAGGGTGCTTTTACGGCCCACAAGAACTCTCGCCCACCCACCCCTGAACTAGGGGGCGTTAGGGGTTATGCCGCTACCAGGGGCCAACAAGACTGACGGAAACAATAAGATCGAAGTGCGCGGATCGAAGCGCTCGGTCCGAAGTGCGCGGGATCGAACTGCCGGGCTTTCAGAATGCACACGCGACGAGCGTGACAAAAGGGAGAGCGAGAATATGTCGGCGATTGTCTTTCCTGGAATCGGCCCGACGCGGTTCGCCGACTCGGGCCGGTTCCTGGCGGTCCATCCGGTGGCCCGCCGGCTCGTCGCCGAGGCGGACGCGGCCCTGGGCTATTCGCTGCTCGACCGGTACCGGGAAGCGGAGGCGCGCGGCGACCAGGGGGCGTTCCCCGAACCGGCCCGGATCGCGTTCCTGGTCTCCTGCCTGGCGCTGGCCGAATGGACGGTCGCCGAGCACGAGCTGGCGCCGGTGGCGTGCGCCGGGGCCAGCTTCGGCGGCACGGCGGCGGCGGTGTTCGCCGGAGCGCTGCCGTTCGCGGAGGCCGTGGCGATGACGGCGGCGTGGGGCCGCCTGGTGGACGCGTACTTCGCGCGCGAGCACCGCGACCTCGTCGCCCAGTCCTTCGCCCGCGTACCCGTAGGCGAGTTGGAGGAGATCCGGGCCGAGCTGGACGCGCGCGGCGAGTGGAACGAGGTGGCCTGCCACGTCGACCACGACTTCCACATGCTGTCGGTGCGCGAGGGGATGGTGGACTGGCTGCAGCGACGGCTCAAGGCCGTGGGCGGCCTGCCGCTGTACGTCATGCGGCCGCCGATGCACTCCGCCGTCTTCGGCGCGCTGCGGGAGGAGGTCGAGGCGGAGGTCGCCGCGAACGTCCCGTTCCGCGACCCCGCGATCCCCGTGGTGTCCGACCACGACGGCTCGCTGGTGCGGACGGCCGCGGGGGTGCGGACGCTGCTGCTGGACGCGGTGACCCGCACGGTCCGCTGGCCCTCCGTCGTCGACACGCTCCGGGGGCTGGGCACCCGGCGGGTGCACGTCACCGGGCAGGACGGGCTGTGGGGCCGGGTGGACGTGATGACCGAGGCGTTCGAGGTGGTGGCGGTGCGGCCGGAGACGGCCATGCGACCGCGCCGGCGCAGCGCGATCGCATGAGCGGACGAAGCGGACGGACACCGCGCCGGCGAAGCGAAGGCGGGTCAGCGCATGGCCGCCAGGGTTTTCCACAGCGTGGCGGGGGTGGCGAAGTTGTCGTCGTTGAGCGCGTCGTCGACGAAGCGGACGCCGTACATGTCCTCCAGCGAGGACAGCAGCGCGACCATTCCCATGGAATCGAGGCCGAAGTCACGCAGGCTCAGGTCCGCGGTGAGTTCGTCCTGCGTCTCCAGCAAAGGAAGGTGTTTGCGGAGCAGTTGCCCGAAAGACTCGTCCCACATGCGCGCTCCCCTGTTTTCTGCTGGCCTTTACTGATATCCGGCTGCCGAATAGTCGGCGTCGCGGCCAACGTAAGCCCTGCCTCCCGTGAGTCGGCACCCCTATCCACCCCTTTTCTCTCCCCGGAGGAAGGACAATGATCGAGACACCCACTCCCGGACACGGTCTGCACGAACGGTTTCTGCGCGGTCTGGCGATGTCGCCCCGCCGGGTCGCGATCCGTGTGGACGACGAGACCCTGACGTACGAGGCGATGCACGAACTGGCGCTGCGCCGGGCCGGGGCGCTGCTGGCCCGGGCCCCGCAGGGGTCGCGGGGGCCGCGGCGGCCGCACCGGGTCGCCGTCCTGGCGGACAAGAGCCTCACCGCTTATGCGGGGATGCTGGCGGCGCTGTACTCGGGCGCCACCATCGTGCCGCTCAATCCGCGGTTCCCCGCCGAACGCACCCGTCGCATGCTCACCGCGGCGGAGGTGTCGACGGTGATCGCCGATCCGATCGGCCGGGCCGCGCTGGCCGAAACCGAGCTGGACCTGCCCGTCCTGGACGAGGCCGCCGCCGCCCCGCTGGACGCGCCGGTGGCCGTGGCGCCGTCCGACATCGCGTACGTCCTGTTCACCTCGGGGTCGACGGGCCGCCCCAAGGGAGTGCCGATGACGCACGGCGCCAACGACCACTACTTCTCCCTGCTGGACCGGCGCTATGACTTCGGGCCCGCCGATGTGTTCTGCCAGAACGTGGGGCTCAACTTCGACTGCGCGATGTTCGAGCTGTTCTGCGCCTGGGGCCGCGGCGCCCCGGTGCACGCCATTCCCCCCGCGGCCCACCGGGACCTGCCCGCGTTCCTCGCCGAGCGGCGCATGACCGTGTGGTTCTCCACCCCGAGCGGCACGTCGTTCATCCGGCGGATGGGCGGGCTGACCCCGGGGGCGATGCCCACGCTGCGGTGGAGCTTCTTCGCGGGCGAGGCGCTGCTGTGCGAGGACGCCGCGGCCTGGCAGGCCGCCGCGCCGAACTCGCGGATCGAGAATCTCTACGGGCCGACCGAGCTGACCGTCACCATCACCGGGCACCGCTGGTCGCCGCGGACCTCACCGCAACGGGCGGTGAACGGCGTCGTCCCCATCGGCACGGTGCATCCCGGCCATGACCATCTGCTGCTCGACGGGGACACCGAGTCGGCGGTCGAGGGCGAACTGTGCGTCACCGGGCCGCAGATGACACCGGGCTACCTGGACGCCGCGGACGACGAGGGCCGGTTCCTGGAGCGCGACGGCCGCCGCTGGTACCGGACGGGTGACCGGGTGCGGCGGCTGGACGACGGCGAGCTGGCCTACCTCGGCCGCCTGGACACCCAGGTGCAGATCCAGGGCTTCCGCGTCGAACTGGCCGAGGTGGACCACGTCGTACGGAGGTGTGCGGGCGTGCGGAACGCCGCCACCGTGACCCGCCCGGCCCCGGGCGGCGGACTGGAACTCGTCCTCTACTACACCGGCGACCGCGTGCACCCGGTGACGCTGCGCCGCGAGCTGGCGGCGCACCTGCCCGAGCCCATGGTGCCCAAGGTGTTCCGGCATGTGGCGGAGTTCCCGCTGAACGCCAACCACAAGGTCGACCGGGGGCGGCTGGCCCGCGAGGCGGCCGCGATGCCGGACGGCACGTCCTGAGCCGGGCTCAGACGGCCATCCCCGACCCGAAGCGCCGGGCGTCCTCCACGACCGTGCGCAGCGCCTCGGCGAGCGACGCGCCCGTCGAGGCGTGCTCGGGGTCGATGACCCACTGCATCATCACGCCGCTGAGCAGCGCGTGGTAGAACTGCCCGACCGCGGCCCGGGTGTGCGGGGGCAAGTCCTCGCCGCCGAGGAGGAGTTCCACCAGACCCTTCTGGGCCTGCTGCTGCGCCTCGACGATGAAGCTGCGGACCTCGGGCACATGCTCGATCTGGGAGATCGCGTCGACCTGGGCGGCCCACACCGGGCGATGCCGATCGAACAGCTCGATCACCCGCGTCCAGGCCCGCTCGAACCGCCCGATCGGATCGTCGGGCAGATCCCCCACATCGGCCAGGGCCCGCTTCAGCTCCGCTGCCCACTCCTCCAACGCCTCCATGATGGCGGCGTTGAGCAGGGCCTCCTTGGTGCCGTAGTGGTAGCCGATCGAGGCCAGGTTGGCGCCGGACGCCTCGACGATGTCCCGCGCGGTGGTGCGGGCGTAGCCCTTCTCGTACAGGCAGCGCTTCGCCCCGACCAGCAGGTCCTCCCGGTGTCCCATGCGCCGAAGTCTAACCACCGCACCTGAGATTCGTCTTAGACAAGCGTCCTAGACAGATTACTTACACAAATCTATAGTCCCGCCCATGAGTGAGCCCTTAAGCGATTCCGTGAGCCCCGGACGAGCGAGCCGGAAGGACTGGATCGGCCTTGCCGTCCTGGTCATTCCGGTCGTGCTGATGTCGATGGACATGACCGTCCTGTACTTCGCGCTGCCGTTCCTCAGCGCGTCCCTGGAACCGAGTGCCACGCAGCAGCTGTGGATCGTGGACATCTACGCGTTCATGCTCGCCGGGCTGCTCATCACCATGGGCACCCTCGGCGACCACATCGGCCGCCGGCTGCTGCTCATGCTCGGCGCCGTGGTGTTCGGCGCGGCGTCGCTGGCCGCCGCCTACGCGGGCAGCGCCGAACTGCTGATCGCCGCCCGTGCCGTCCTGGGCATCGCCGGGGCCGTGCTCGCGCCGTCCACCCTCGCGCTGATCCGCAACATCTTCCACGACCCCACCGAGCGCCGTACCGCCATCGCGATCTGGACCGCCGGGCTCTCCGGCGGCGCCGCGCTGGGCCCGATCGTGTCGGGGCTCCTGCTGGAGAGGTTCTGGTGGGGCTCGGTCTTCCTGATCAACATCCCGGTCATGGCCCTGATCCTGCTGCTGGGGCCGCTTCTGCTGCCGGAGTACCGCGCCCCGCGGCCCGGCCGCTTCGACCTCCTGGGCGCCGCGCTGTCACTGGGCACCGTGCTCCCGGTCATCTACGGCATCAAGGAACTCGCCAACGACGGCTTCGCCTGGAAGTACGCGGCCAGCACGGCCGCCGGGGTCGTCGTCGGCGTGCTGTTCTACCTCCGCCAGCGCTCGGCCGCCAATCCGCTGATCGACCTGAGCCTGTTCCGCGACCGGGGGTTCAGCGCGTCCATCGGCGTCAACCTGGTGGCGCTGTTCGCGATGGTCGGCTTCCTGCTGTTCTCCACCCAGTGGATCCAGCTGGTCTACGGGCTGAGCCCGCTGGAGGCCGGGTTGTGGACGCTGCCCGCGCCGGTGGCGGTGGCGGTGACGACATCCATCGCCGCCGTGCTGGCCAAGTCGGTCCGCCCCGGCTACATCATCGGCGTCGGCATGGTCGTCTCCACGGCCGGATTCGTCGTCATGACGCAGTTGCGCGCCGATTCGAACCTGGCGGTCGCGGTGATCGGCGCCACGGTGATCTCGGCCGGGGTCGGCATGGCGATCCCCCTGACCGCCGACCTGATCGTCTCCGCGGCGCCACCGGAACGCGTGGGCGCGGCCTCGGCGCTGCCGGAGACCAGCAACCAGCTCGGCGGGGCGCTCGGGGTGGCCCTCCTGGGCAGCATCGGTTCCGCCGTCTACGCCCGCGACATCTCCGACGCGACGGCCGGTCTTCCGCACCAGGCCGCCGACGCCGCGCAGGGTTCGCTCGGCGGCGCCGCGGAGGTGGCCAAGCATCTGCCCGACCGGGCGAGCGAACCGCTCCTGCAGGTCGCCGGGGAGGCGTTCACCCGGGGTATGAACGTCAGCGCCGTGGTCGCCGGGGCCGTCATGCTGGTGGGCGCCGCGGGCGCCGCGCTGCTCATGCGGCACGTCACGACTCCCGCCGGCGCACCGGCGGCGGCCGCCCCTTCGGCAGTCGAGCCCACACCCGCCCCCAGCCCGGAGTGAGCCCCCGGGGATTCTCCGCGTCCGCACGGAAAGGGTCCCCGCGCGACGGCCGCGCGGGGACCCTTTCGGCAGAAATGCGCCGCCCGGTCAGCCGCCGAGGGTCACGGGGAGCGTGGTGTATCCGGTCAGCCCCATGACGGCGCGGCGCTCGGGCGTCCCGGCCGGCTCGATCTTCGCGAAGGTGTCGATGAGCCTCGGGAAGAGTTCGGCACCCTCGATGCGCGCGAGGCTGCCGCCGAAGCAGTAGTGGGCCCCGGCGCTGAAGCTCAGGTGGGGGCCGTTGTCGCGGGTCAGGTCCAGGCGGTGCGGGTCGGGGAACCGGCGCGGGTCGCGGTTGGCGGCGGCGAGCAGGGTCAGGACGAGCACCCCCTCGGGGATCTCGGCACCGGCGATGCTGACCGGCCGGGTGGTGACCCGGCTCGCCGCGGTGGTGTGGGTGGTGTGGCGCAGCAACTCCTCCACGGCCGACGGTGTGATGCTCTTGTCGGCGCGCCAGCGGTTCAGCTCGTCGGGGTGGTCGAGGAGGGCGAGCACCCCGGTGGCGACGAGGTTGGTGGTGGCCGCGAAGCCCGCGGTGAACAGGAACAGGATGAGCGCCATCAGCTCGTCCTCGTCCAGGCGGCCGTTGGTGGCCTCCTGGACGAGCGAGGACATCAGGTCCTCGCGCGGCGCGGCCCGGCGATTCCTGATCACCTCATGGAAGTACCGGGCCAGTTCCTCGGCGGAGGCGTCGGCACGCACCAGGTCTTCGTCCGTGTAGAGGCCGGAGAAGACGTGTGACCAGTCGTCGGCCAGCTTCCACAGGTGTTTGCCGTCCTCGTACGGAAGGCCGAGCATGTCGCTGATGACCGCGACCGGGAAGGGCACCGCCAGCAGGTCCACGAGGTCGACCGGCTCACCGCCGTCGGACCGTTCGATCAGGCCGTCGATGAGTCCGGCGGTCAGCCGCTCCACCGCGGGCCGCATCGTCTTGATCTTGTTGGGGGTGAAGACGCGGGCGGCCAGGCCGCGGATACGGCCGTGGTCGGGCTGGTTGAGGGTGACCATCGAGTTCAGGTACATGCGCAGGGAGAGGTGGTCGGCCCAGTCCTCGCGCATCTGGGTGGCGGCGCGGGCGCCGCTCTGGACGTCGGGCAGCCGCAGGAACTCGGTGACCTCCTCGTACCCGGACATCACCCACACGCCGAGCGCGGAGGCGTTGTGGACCCGGTTCACCGACTGCAGCGTCTCGTAGAGGGGGAAGGGGTCGGTGGGGAAGGGCGGCGAGATCAGCGCGATCAGCGCTTCGTCGGCCTGCTGGGCGGCCGGGGTCGTTTCGGTGGTCATGTGGGGTCGCTCTCCTCGGTGTGGTGCCGTGGTGTGATGCTCGGTGTGGTGCCGTGGTGTGGTGCCTGGTGGCGCTCCGGTCCGGCGCGTGGCTACGGCGCGGACCGCGTGTCCAGTTCGCCGTCGAGGACGTCGAACAGTTCGTCGGCGGAGAGCGATGCGAGATCGGTCTCCTCGCTCCGGTCCGGGCGGTGGGTCTCCAGCCACCCGGCCGTCAGGGCCCGCAGCCGGTCGGCGACGCGGCCGTAGACCTCCTCATCCGGTGTCGCCGACGCCAACGCCGCCTCCAGTCGGGCCAGTTCCGCCTCCAGCGGGGACGCGGTGGGCGTCGGCTCCTGGTCGCCGCCGCTCAGCTGGTCGCGCAGCTCGTCGGCGACGGCGGCGGGCGTCGGGTGGTCGAACACCAAGGTGGCGGGCAGCTTCAGCCCGGTCGCCGCACGCAGGCCGTTGCGCAGCTCCACGGCGGTGAGCGAGTCGAAGCCCAAATCCTTGAACGCCCGGTCGGACCGGATGGCGTCGGCCCCGTCGTGGCCGAGCACCGCGGCGACCTGCGTCCGCACCAGGTCCAGCAGCAGGCCGTCGCGTTCGGCGTCGTCGGTCAGGGTCGCCAGCCTCCGCCGCAGCCCCGCGCCATCGTCGCCGCCTCCCGCCACGCCCGGGCCTCCGACCCGGCGGCGCGGGCTGGGCACCAGGCCGCGCAGCATCCCCGGAATCCGGTCGGCGGGGCGTTCCCGCAGGGCGGCCGGGTCCAGGCGGAACGGCGCCAGCGCCGGTTCCCGCGTACGCAACGCGTCGTCCAGCAGCGCCAGCCCCTCCGCCCGCGACAGCGCGGGCAGTCCCATGCGCAGCATGCGCTTCCGGTCGGCCTCGGCCAGCTCGCCGAGCCCGGTGTCGGCCTCCCACAGCCCGAACGCCAGTGAGGTCACCGGCAGTCCGGCGCGGTGGCGATGGCGGGCGAGCGCGTCCAGGAACACGTTCGCCGCGGCGTAGTTGCCCTGCCCCGCGGCCAGCACGAGCCCGGCGAGCGAGGAGAACAGGACAAACGCCGACAGGTCGCGGCCGGCCGTCAGCTCGTGCAGGTTCCAGGCCCCGTCCACCTTGGGCCGCAGAACCGCGTCCATGCGTTCCGGCGTCAGCCCTCGGACCAGCCCGTTGTCCACGACACCGGCCGCGTGGACGACCGCGTCGACCGGATGCCGGGCCAGCACTCCGGCGAGCGCGGCGCGATCGGCCACATCACACGCCTCGATCGCCACCTGGGCGCCCTGCGCCGCCAGTTCGGCGCGCAGGTCCGCCGCGCCCGGCGCGCTCTCGCCCCGGCGGCTGGTCAGGACGAGCCGCCGGACGCCGTGTGCCGTCACCAGATGACGGGCGACCAGGGCGCCAAGGCCACTGGTCCCACCGGTGATCAGCACCGTGGACGCCGGATCCCACGGGGTGAGGGCCTCATCCACCGCGGCGGCGGGCACGCGGGCGAACCGGGGAACCAGAAGCTCACCGCCCCGGACCGCCACCTCGGGCGCGTCGAACACGTCGGTCACGTCCGGCACGGTGGCCTCGTCGTCGAGGTCGAGCAGCAGGAACCGGCCGGGGTTCTCCGCCGCGGCCGCCCGCACCAGACCCCACACGGGCGCCTGGCCCAGATCGACGTCCTCGCCCTCGACCGCCACCGCGCGACGGGTGACGACCGCGAGCCTCGCCTCGTCCTTGCCGTGATCGGCCAGCCACTCCTGGATGCGCGCCAGCACCTCGCCCAGGACCAGGCGTACGGCCTCGGGCGCGTCCCCCGCCGCGCGCGGGACCTCGTACACCTCGACCGGTGCCTCCGGGCGGGGGCGGTGCGTGGCCTTGGTCCAGGTGAGCGCGAACAGCGACTCGCGGTGGCCACCGCTCCCCCGCAGCTGCTCGGCCGAAACGGGCCTCGACGCCAGGTTCGCCACGGACAGGACGGGCGCCCCGGTCTCGTCGGCGACCAGCACCTCCGTACCGTCGCCCCCGTCCCGGTGCGACAGCCGGACGCGCAGCGCCGAGGCACCGGCCCGGTGGAGCGAGACGCCGCCCCAGGAGAACGGCAACTCCGGGGCCCCGTCATCGTCGCCTTCGACCAGCCCGACGTGCATCGCCGCGTCCAGCAGCGCCGGATGCACACCGAACCGGGACGCCTCCGCCCCTTCGGGCAGCGCGACCTCGGCGAACACGACGTCATCGCCGCGCCGCCAGGCCGCCCTGAGTCCCTGGAAGGCCGGACCGTAGTCATAACCGCGGGCGAGCAGGGCCTCGTAGGCGCCGTCCACCGGAAGCGGTGTCGCGTCGGCCGGCGGCCAGACGCCGAGATCGGAGGACGGTGGTGTGGCGGACGGGACGATGCCGCCGGTGGCGTTACGGGTCCATGTCTCGTCGTCGAGGGAGGAGTAGATCTCGATGGTGCGCGGGCCGGAGGCCTCCGGCCCGCCCACGACGACCCGTACCGCTACGCCGCCCTTCTCGGGAACGACGAGGGGCGCTTCGAGGGTCAGCTCGTCGATCGCCTCGCATCCCACCTGGTGTGCGGCTTGCAACGCCAGCTCGACCAGCCCGGTGCCGGGCAGCAGCAAGGTGCCCAGCACATCGTGATCGGCGAGCCAGGGCTGGGCGTCGAGGGAGAGCCGCCCGGTGAACACGGCCCCACCGGTGTCCGGCAGCACGACCCGCGCGCCCAGTAGCGGATGGTCGAGCGAGTCGGCCCCCGTGAGGGTCGTGGGCTGCTCGATCAGCCAGTAGCGCCTGCGCTGGAAGGCATACGTCGGCAACTCCACCCGCCGCGCGCCACGCCCCGCGAACACCGCACCCCAATCCACCG
>NZ_BBUZ01000059.1 GCF_001417735.1 Streptomyces sp. NBRC 110028 | reverse complement strand
TGGACGCTGCGCAGGAACTTGCGACGACCGTAGGTTCTGTGCCGGAAGAGGGGGAGCAGATGACGCGAGCCGACAACGACTGACTACGCAACACAGCAGCCTCCGTCGGGATCATCCGGCGGGGGCTTTTTTGCATTCTGGATCAGGATGCCAGTCCGGACCGCTTAGCCATGGCCAGCAGCTCCGGCCGACTCCGTTGGTGCAGCGTCCACAGCACCCGCAGCACCTCTCGCGCCATCGGATGGATCTCCGCCATCTGCGGCGCGACGCGGTAGGCGAGCTTCAATGCCTCCTCCGCGCCCACAAGATCCTTCGTTGCCAATCGAGCACGCGCAGCGTCGATCGCCAGCCGGCCGACGCGTGAAGGCTTGAGTCCCGGGGGAGGGGTCTTGAGGAGCGGGGCCGCCACCTCAGCAGCCTTATCGGGGTGGTTCAGCTCGATCTGAGCAGCCAGTTCGTACAGCGCCGTGTTGCCCTGTCCAAACGTCAGGTTGTGCCTAAGGACGTCGGGGCCGCTGATCTGCTCTGCCAACGCTGTTGCCCGTCGTACATGGTCCGCGGTGGCGTTCGGGTCCCTGTGGCGCGAGGCCAGGACGATGCCGCGAAGGTGAAGTGAGCCGAGATGGACGACGTGCTCTAGACCGTCACCGGGAGCCGACTCGTAACGCACGATGGCGCGCTCAATGATGGCCATGCCGTCGGCGTACTCGCCAGCGCTCTGGTACGTACCTGCCTCATTCCACGCCGCCGCCGCTTCGGCCGATGGGTTCCACGTCTGCCGTGCTGCCCACGTCTGACGGCTGACGATCATGTCGGCCAGATCCGGTTGACGGAATCTATGTGCCACGGCGTATGCGCAGCTGTACACGTCGGCCACCTGTCCCCACGCCATAGCGTCACCATCAGACGACATCGCGGTGGCAGTCACCTGTCCGAGCAGTGTGGGGAGGAGCTGAAGCAGATCCAGGTAGCTCGTGTCCGCGCGGAGATCAGCCGCGAGCTTCAGCGACGCCGCCAACTCATCCGGCGGCGGCACGTCCTCTCGCGGAAGCGTGTGCCGACGAACGGCCGTGCGTAGCCCGTCCAGTAGCTCGTGCTGCTGCGACGGATCGTCGAAAGGATCGCCGTAGATGCGCGCGGTGGTCACTCGAAGCGCGCTGGCTGCAGCTGCGACGTTCGGTGGTGTGGCCGCTCGCAAGCCGGTTTCAATCTTGCTCAGATACGAGAGCGAGATACCCATGCGACGAGCCAGAGCCGCCTGACTGATTCCGCGCGTCTTCCTCAAGACCGCGATGTTCTCACCCGCTGACGGAGCCGTGTGCATAGACACACGATCGCACGCGGACGAGAAGACGGCCCGAGAGAGCTTTGGTCGGTTCCCTCTCGGGCTGTGGCCCCCGCCTCGCTTCCCCGTTTCGCATCGGGTGGGGCGGGGGCCGCCCTCAATCTCCGCTCGTCGGTGCGCTATGACCTCTTCTGGCCGGCGAGCGGAATCAACGAGGTGAGCCGCTGACTCGTTCGGATCTACCCCGGCCGAACTAAGGGCGCCCGCCAGTAGGTCATCGGATGCGTGGGTTTCGCGGGCGGGTGTTCCAGCGGTAGAGGGTCCAGGCGCGTCGGATCAGGCAGCGGACCGTGATGACGGTGCAGGGATCCGGCCAATGGCTTCGGGTCAGGTCCGCTTGCGGCTCGCGATCTCCTCGGAGAGCCGCTGCACGTGGGCGGGGTCCGCGTCCCGGGCAAGGGCGACGTAGTGGTCCCTGACGGCCGGCCGGTAGCGCACGGGCAACGTCTGTCCTGGGGCGAGTCGGGTGAGCTCGGTGATCGTGAGGTCTTCGTCTGCGATACCGCGGAACGAGCGGCCGCCGGCGGTCTCCACGTCGAACATCAAGACCACGCGCGGGTTGCTGTTGACCTCCCGCCAGTCGACGAGAACGCCGAGCGCAAGCGCCCCCGTACGCAGTTCCGCATTGCGCTGCCGTGCATCACTGCTCAGGAGCGGGTTCGGGGCGACGCCCGGGAAATCGGGCCCGACACCGAGCGATTCCCGACTCAGGTCGGGCCTGAGCTGCGCCATCACATCGTTCAGCTTCTTCTGCGAACTGAACATGTTGATGGTGAGCTTCTTCTTCGAACCGAACATCCTGACCCCTCCCTCACGCCGGTGCCGGAATCTCAGCCGGGTGCTTCGCACTCCGCGCGATTGTACGAGCGTCCGGCAGCAGGTGCTGGCAGCGGGGCAGGCACGGTTCACCCGATCATGGAGTTCTCTACGCTTCATGATCACCAAGGGATCCGTGCCTGCCGTCCCATCATGCATTCTCGACCCGATCCGCGACCAGTTCCTCGCGCTCCTGCCCGTGCGCGAGGACCGGCACCCGCTGGGCTGTCACAACCCCCGGATCAGCGACGCCGTCGTCTTCGACCGGCTGGTGCAGGTCCTGGTCTTCGGCTGCGGATACGAACGCGCCGCCGACGAACACTGCTCGGCCACCACCTTGCGCCGACGCCGGGACGAGTGGATCTCCGAAGGCGTGATGGAGAGCCTGCGGCTGCTCGCGCTCGCCGCCTACGACCGCATGATCGGCCTCGAACTCGACCGCCTGAGCGCCGACGGCTGCATCACCAAGGCGCCCTCCGGCGGTGAATGCGCCGGGAAGAGCCCGGTCGACCGTGCCAAACTCGGTCTGAAACGCTCGCAGTTGACCGACGGCACCGGCATACCCCTGGTCACCGAGCCAGCACCGGCCAACGTCCGCGACCACACCCTGCTGCCCGCCACCCTCGACCGCTTCACCGCCCTCGAACAGGCCCTCGGACCGCTGCCGGAGCATCCACATCTCGCCCTGGACGCCGGCTACGACTACCGGATCGTCCACGACGACCTGGCCGGCCGCAGGATCGATGCCCGTATCGCCCCGCGCGGCGCGAAGACCCCGATCCAGACCGGCGGCCGGTGGGTCGTCGAGCGCACGAACTCCTGGATGAACAACTTCGGCAAGCTCCGACGCTGCACCGAACGCCGGAGAAAGGCCGTCGAGTTCTTCCTCGCCCTGGCCGCCACCGTCATCACGGTCCGCTGCCTGATCCGACGCGCCTGGACCCTCTACCGCTGGAACACCCGCCCGCGAAACCCACGCATCCGATGACCTACTGGCGGACGCCCTAACTAATGGGTGGCTCCGGCGGCTCACCTCTCCATCGCCCGTTCGCCATCACTGTCACAGACGGCGAACGGGCTCTTCTGCGTCAAGGCAGATGGAGGCGCTATGGGTCAGTACGGCGAATACCAGGACAAGGACAGTGAGAAGGGCCGTAAAGAGCCCGACCCGGGTGGAGACCAGGGCAACGGGCAGATTTCCGGCTGTATGGTCGTGGCGCCAGCGGTCGCGTTACTCGTGGCGGCCGTCGCTCTGATCCGCCGGGGGTAAGTATGAAGATCAGATCCCATCGGGTCATCGAGGGGGACGACGGCGAGATGTGGCCGGATGGAGAGGGCGCCAGGTTCTTCGGAGTCCCTGCATGGCTACTCTGCTTCGCGCTGTGCGCCGCTATGCCCGTCGCGCTGCTGGCCTACACCTTCGCGAGCCGCTGACGGCTCCGCCAGCCGCCCCGTCCGACGTCCGCCCTCGTGGCGGCGGGCGGGGCTTCTTTGTGCTCGGTGATGACATGAGGGTTGTTTCAGTTGGCGTGGGCGAGCTGGATTCCGGGTGTCGTGCCGTGCTCCTTGAGGAACGCGGTGATCCGGCGGAATGCCCCGGCCTGGGTGTCGTTCCAGAGCCCCAGGTCCGCCGGGCTGATCCGGCCCTCCGGGCTCACCGCGGTGGCCTCGACGAGGATCAGCCCGGTGCCGCCGGCGGCGCGCGAGGTGTAGTGCGAGAAGTGCCAGTCACCGGGCGCGCCGGTGGCCGGTCCGGAGGCCCGGCGGAGTACTGGCACATCGGTGCCCTCCAGATCCGGTTCGGGACGGTCGGTGACCGCAGGGAAAGGGGCGTGAAAAGGGTGCTCACGGCAGGCTCCGTCTCGTGCCTCCACCAGGGACGCTTAATACGAAAATCTTCGTAGTATGGTGGGTGTCAAACTACGAGAAGCTTCGTACAATGTGGGTTCCGGAACGACGCGACGAGGAGCGAGGAGCGGCAGTCGTGCAGACGCACAGTGCACCCGGGACGCAGCCGACGGGCCGTTCGCTGGAGCATCCGCGGCGCGCGGACATCCGCCTGGAGGACGTGCTGCACGCGCTGTCCGACCCCATGCGGCTGCGGGTGGTGCGGACGCTGGCCGAGGAGGACTGCGACCTGTCCTGTTCGGTGTTCGACCTGCCCGTCAGCAAGTCGACCACCACCCACCACTTCCGGGTGCTGCGCGAATGCGGCGTGATCCACCAGAACTACCGGGGCACCGCCAAGATGAACGGCCTGCGCCGCGCTGACCTGGACGCGCTGTTCCCCGGGCTGCTCGACAGCGTTCTGACCGCCATCACCCTCCAGGACGACCGGGCGGGCGACCACGGCTGAGGAGCGTCAGTCCTCCGCGCGGGCCGCGCCCAGCAGCTCCGCCCAGTCCGGGATCTTCACCCTCGTACGCCCCAGCGCCTCCCCGAGCGCCGCCTCCGCCGCCTCGATCCGCAGCCAGCCGGTCCACTCCACCGGCTCCACGCCCGCCGCGCGCAGCGCGGCGAGGGGGTCCTCCGCCACCGGCCGCGCCGCCAGGACTCCCGCGTCGGCGAGCAGCGAGGCGACCGTCTCCTTGGCGCACGGACGGTTGGTGCCGATCACCCCGGTCGGCCCGCGCTTGATCCACCCCGCCACGTACTCGCCGGGCGCGGGCACACCGCCGCGCAGCACCCGCCCCGCCGCGTTCGGCACGGTGCCCCGCCGCTCGTCGAACGGCAGCCCCGGCAGCGGAACGCCCCGGTAGCCCACCGACCGCAGCACCAGCTGCGCGTCGATGTCCTCGAAGACGCCCGTGCCCGCCACCCCGCCCCGCCCGTCCGGCGCGGTCCGCTCGAACCGTACGGCGCGCACCGCGCTCTCGCCGAGCAGCGCCGCCGGCCGCAGGAAGAAGCGCAGCTGGATGCGGCGCGGACGGCCCATGGGCTCGCGCCGCGCCCAGTCGCGCAGCACCTCGACGTTGCGCCGGCCGGCCGCGGGCAGCCCCGAGGGGTCGCGGTACGCCGGGTCCAGCGCCAGCTCATCGTCGCGCACCAGCACATCGGCACCGGTCAGCGAGCCCAGCTCGCGCAGCTCCTTGGTGGTGAACTTCGCCTGGGACGGGCCGCGACGGCCGACCATGTGCACATCGGTGACCCGGCTGTCGGCGAGCGCGCCGAGGGCGAGATGGGGGACGTCGGTGGGCCGCAGCTCCTCCGCCCCGCGCGCCAGGACGCGGGCCACGTCCACCGCGACATTGCCGACCCCGATGACGACGGCGGAGCGCGCC
The DNA here is from genome assembly GCF_001417735.1 of Streptomyces sp. NBRC 110028. Lineage (GTDB taxonomy): Bacteria > Actinomycetota > Actinomycetes > Streptomycetales > Streptomycetaceae > Streptomyces. The sequence goes on along the minus strand of NZ_BBUZ01000059.1, from coordinate 27,623 downwards.
CCGAGCGCGAAGGTGTCGCCGGGGGCGTCCGGATGGGCGCTGTACCAGGAGACGAACTCGGTGGCGGAGCAGCTGCCCGGCAGCTCCTCGCCGGGCACACCGAGCCGCCGGTCGGTCGCCGCGCCCACGCAGTAGACCACCGCGTGGTAGAGCCCGAGCAGCCGCCGCGGCACCAGCGGCGGGGGACCCACGTGCACGTTGCCGAGGAAGCTGACCCGGGGGTGCTCCAGGACCGCGCGCAGGGTGTTCTGCAGCGACTTGATCTTCTCGTGGTCGGGCGCGACGCCGTAGCGCACCAGCCCGTACGGGCACGGCAGCCGGTCCAGCACATGCACCGACACCTCGGGGACGGCCTGCTGCTGGACGAGCGCCTGGGCGGCGTAGACGCCGCTCGGCCCGGATCCCACGACGGCGACGCGAAGCACGGAGGAACTCCTTCCGCAGGCTGTCTCCAGCATCGCACCCGGCGGACGACGGCGTCCGGCACCACGCGCCAGGCGACGGGGACAAGCGGCGGAAGGGGCTCCTGGGGTACGTGAGCCGCCCGCGCGAGCCGCTTACGAGGCCCGCTCAGGCGCGCCCTCACCGTGAGCCGCTCACCCCGACCGCGTCACTCCAGCTTCCGCATCCGGTGGATCTCACTGCTCTGCTGTGCGATCACATCGGTGGCCATCTCCTCCACCCGCACGTTGTTGCCGTGGCTGAGGACGTCCGTGGCCATGGAGACCGCGCCCCGGTGGTGGGCGATCATCAGCTTGAGGAAGAGCGCGTCGAAGCCGGCGCCCTTCGCGGCGCGCAGCGCGTCCAGCTGCTTCGGTGTGGCCATGCCGGGCATGGCGTCCGACCCGCCGTGATGGTGCTCTCCGCCCGCCGGACCGCCGCTGGTCCGCTGCCACCCCCGCATCGCGTCGATCTCCGGCCCCTGCGCCGCCGCGATGCGCTCGGCGATCCGTCCGACCTTGGCCGATCTCGCCCGGTCGGGGGCGAGGCCGGTCATGACCAGGGCCTGCCGATGGTGCTCGATCATCATGGTGACGTAATCGCGGTCGGCGGCGTTGGGGGAGTCGTCGTCGCCCGCCTTCGCCGCCTCATCGGCCGACAGGGTCTTCGCCGCCTCGCCCGGCCGCCCCGGGGCGATCACCGAGGGCTTCCCGCCCTGCGGACCCGCCCCGGTGTCCTGCCGGCCGCCCTCCGCCTCACAGCCGGTGAGGGCGAGTGCCGCGGCGACGGCCGTCGCCGCGAACGCCAGGGATGCGGCGTGACGCCTCGTACGCCCGTGCAACACCGTTTCCTCCAGGGAGAGTCGGGAATTTCCGCCATGACCATGATGCCGTCTGTTGTGGTGTACATGAGAGGCGCGATACTGCCCGAGTCCGTGCACCGTTCAACACCGGGCGGGCACAAGGGACGTCAAGGGAGGACGCAGTGAAGCCGTGGGAAAGATCCCCGCAGCGGCGCGGATACCTCGGTGCGGCCGTCGCAGCCTTCGGCCTGGTGGCCTCGTTGCTGGCGGCCGGCCCCGCGGCCGCGACACCGGACCCCGGTGACGCGCCGCACAGCGAGCGGGTGACGAAGGATCAGGCATCCGGCACCAGGACCGCCATCGAGAACGGCGAGATCCCCGGGGTGGACGAGATCGTTCACAGCGACAACGTCAGTCACCTCACCAACATCCCCAAGCAGGACCTCAAGGGAACCAATTCGGACCTCGCGTTCCAGGGCGGGTACGCCTTCGCGGGCAACTACGACGGCTTCGTCATCTACGACATCAGCCGGCCGGAGCGCCCGAAGATCGTCAGCCAGGTGCTCTGCCCCGGTTCGCAGAACGACGTCTCGGTCTCGGGGAATCTGCTCTTCCTCTCCACCGACTCCTCGCGCAGCGACAACTCCTGCAACAGCACCACGCAGCCCGCCACCGAGAAGTCCTCCTGGGAGGGCATGAAGGTCTTCGACATCAGCGACAAGCGCAACCCGCGGTACGTCGCCGCCGTCGAGACCTCATGCGGTTCGCACACCCACACCCTGGTGCCCGAGCGCCGGAACGTCTACATCTACGTGTCCTCGTACGCGCCCAGCGAGACCTTCCCGGACTGCCGGCCGCCGCACGACGGCATCTCCGTCGTCAAGGTGCCCCGCGAGGCGCCCGAGAAGGCCGCGGTCATCGACTTCCCCGTCCTCTTCCCGGACGGCGGCAACCCCGGCGCCCCGGCCAACCCGGGCGTCAGCCAGACCACCGGCTGCCATGACCTCACCACGTTCCCCGAACTGAAGCTGGCGGCGGGCGCGTGCATGGGCGACGGCATCCTCCTGGACATCGCCGACCCCGCGAAGCCACGGGTCATCGACCGCGTCGAGGACAACGTCAACTTCGCCTTCTGGCACTCGGCGACCTTCAACGAGCGCGGAAACAAGGTCGTGTTCACCGATGAGCTGGGCGGCGGTGGCGCCGCGACCTGCAACGACGCGACCGGTCCGAACCGCGGCGCCGACGGTGTCTACGACATCGTCGGCAAGGGCAACAAGCGGAAGCTGGTGTTCCGCAGCTACTACAAGATCCCGCGCCAGCAGGCCGCCACCGAGAACTGCGTCGCCCACAACGCCTCGCTGATCCCCGCCAAGGGCCGCGACATCGCGGTCCAGGCGTGGTATCAGGGCGGCGTGTCCATCTGGGACTTCACCGACTCCGACCACCCCGAGGAGATCGGCTACTTCGAGCGCGGGCCGATCTCGGCCGACACGCTGATCACCGGCGGCTCCTGGTCCGCGTACTACTACAACGGCTACATCTACTCGAACGACATCACCAAGGGCCTCGACGTCCTGAAGATCGACGACCGGCGCACGGACAGCGCCCGGTCGGTGCGGCTGCACGAGCTGAACGTGCAGACGCAGCCGGACTACCGCTGATCCGGGACCTCGCCGGGCGGCTCCCCGCCCGGCGGGACCCCCAGCTCCCGGTCCAGCCCGTAGCGCTGGAACAGCTCCGTCCGCAGCCGCTCCGGGTCCATCGGCGCCCCCGGCAGCAGCACCGCGACCACCGCGCCCATCAGCAGCGCGCGCAGCAGCTGGTAGTCGGCCTCGGGGTCCTGTGAGCCGTAGCGGGTGACCGTGTCGCGCAGCAGGGCGGCCAGCCGCTGCTGCTCCGGGCACTGGATGAACCCCTCCGCCACGAGGAGTCCGGCCATGTGCGTACGCATCAGCCGCGGTTGGTCCCGGGCGAGCCCCAGGATCGCGTCGATCGCGCGCGCCAGCAGTTCCCGCCCGGCGTCCGGACCCTCCGGGCGCGGCTCGCGCTCCAGCGCCCTGGCCAGTTCCCTGTGCATCAGCCGGTGCACGGCGGTCTGCAGCAGCTGGCGCTTGCCCGGGAAGTAGTACGAGACCAGGCCGCGGGCGGCTCCCGCCCGGTCGGCGATGTCGGCGAGCGTCGTCGCCTCGTAGCCGCGCTCACGGACCAGTTCGACCGTCGCCTGCAGCAGGCGGTCCTGGGATCGGCGGCGCAATTCCTCATTGACCGACGGGCTGCGAGGGGACATGCTGTAACTCCTGCGTTGGCTGGCTGCGAACCAATATACTCAGCCGACAGGCGGCTGTCCGGCGATCTTCGAGGATGGCTCGTTGTCTCCGCCGGTTCGGGCGACGCGGGGGATCGTCCGAACCGGCGGTTTCAGCCTCGTACGACCTGGTGGGCGAGTGCCACCAGGTTCGGGATGGCCGGATGTCCCACCCCCTCGCGCCACGCGAGGACGACGGGAACGGCCGGGGCGTCCGCGAGCGGACGGAAGACCAGCGAGGGGAGCGCGTGGTGGCTCGGGGTCGCCGAGGTGGAGATCCCCACGGCGCGGCCCGCCGCGATGGCGATGAGCCATTCGTCGGTGTTGGCCACCTCGATGGTCGCGGCGGGGCGCGCCGCCGGCGGCCACAGGTCCATCGTCGTGTTGCCGGAGACGGTGTTGACGGCGATCGGATGGGCGGCGAGGTCCGCCAGGGTGATCCGGGGGAGAGTCGCCAGTGGGCTGTCCGCCGGCATGACCACCAACCGCTCCTCCGACATCAGCACCTCCGTGCGGAGCCCGGCCGCGGTGACCTCGCCGCGGAGCAGGGCCGCGTCGACCTTCCCCTGGGTGAGGCCCGCCGTGCGGTCGTCGACGCGGAGCAGTTCCAGCGGGGTGCCGGGGTGGGTCTCGTCCCAGCGGCGCAGCAGCGGGACGGTGTGGTCGCCGAGCGCCGCCCACGGGTGGCCCAGCCGCAGCGGCCAGCTCCTCAAGGCCCCGGGGTCCAGCGCGGTCTCGACGGCGGCCAGGGCGGCGAGGGCCTTGTCGCGGAACATACGGCCGCCGGAGGTCAGCTCCAGGTGGTGGGTGGAGCGGTCGACGAGGCGGGCGCCGAAGTGATCCTCCAGCTGGCGCAGGGTACGGGACAGCGCGGGCTGGCTCAGATGGAGGCGGGCGGCGGCACGGGTGATGTTGCCCTCCTCGGCGATGGCGAGGAAGGCCCGCAGATGCCGCAGCTCGATGGTCATGTCCGGGAAGCATAACCACAGGGAAACGCGCATTTCACGCGACCTGGTCCGGGTTCCTAGCGTGAGGGCGTGACTTCCCCGGTGCCCAGCTCCCGCGCGACGACCGCGACGACGCCCCCTCCGGCTCTCCTTCGCCGCCCTCCCGGCCGCGGCATGCTCGGCGGCGTCGGCCTGGTGCTGACCGGCACCGTGTCCGTGCAGTTCGGGTCGGCGGTCGCCGCGCTGCTGTTCCCTCGCGCCGGGGCGCTCGGCACGGTCGCGCTGCGGATCACGATCGCCGCGGTGCTGCTGCTGGTCATCACCCGGCCCCGCCCGCGCGGCTACGCGCGCGCCGACTGGGCGGTGGTCTGCGGGTTCGGGCTGGCCCTCGGCGGCATGAACATCCTTTTCTACCAGGCGATCGACCGCATTCCCCTGGGCACCGCGGTCACCCTCGAAGTGCTCGGGCCGCTGCTGCTGTCGGTCGTCGCCTCGCGCCGCGCCGCCGGCCTGCTGTGGGCCGGTCTCGCCCTGGCCGGGGTGTATCTGCTGGGCCACGGCGGCTTCGGCCGGCTCAACGCCCCGGGCGTGGCCTTCGCGCTCGGCGCCGGGGTGATGTGGGCGGCGTACATCGTCCTGGGCGCCCGCGCGGGCGCCCGCTTCCCCCGGCTGGACGGTCTGACGATCGCGATGTCCGTCGCCGCGCTGGTCAGCCTGCTCCTGGGCGTCGGCGCTTCGGGCGGGGCGCTCCTGGACCCGGTGGCGCTCGGTCTGGGCCTCGCGATCGCGGTGATGAGCTCGGGCGTGCCCTACGCCCTGGAACTGCTCGCCCTGCGCCGGCTGCCCGCGGCGACGTTCGCGGTGCTGACGAGCCTGGCCCCGGCCGTCGCCGCGGCGGCGGGCTGTCTGGTGCTGGACCAGGGGCTGTCGCTGTCGCAGTGCGCCGCCATCGCGATGGTGGTCGCGGCGACCGCGGGCGCGGTGCGTACGGCGGCCCGGAACCGGGGCATATGAGTGATGCGCGAAACGCGTACGGGGGTGGGGCTTCGGGCGGTCCCGCGGGCGCGGCCCGCATGTGCGCGGCGTCGAACTGATGGACCAGCGCGGCCTGCTGGACCGGTTCCTCGCGGCCGGTGTGAACCGGCCACGGCTTGCGGATACCGCCGAAGTAGCCGCCGGCCGCGGACTGCTGCTCGACGGGACGGGCCGCCTTCGGCGGCCGGGGCACGGCCGGGATGCCACCGACGTGCCCCGGCGGCCTCAGCGCGGGGCGCGTATGCCGTCGATGATGCGGGTCCAGTTGTCGCCACCGTGTCCGTCGTCGACCGCGCGCCGGTAGTGGGCCTGCACGGCCGCCGGGAGAGCGAGGTCGAGGCCGAGCGAGGCGCTGGTCTCCACGATGTGGTCGGACGTCGCGCCCATCATCGTGACGGTACTGAGCCCGCCCGGATGCTCCCCGGCGTCCAGTGCGGCGCCGGGAGTCTCCTCGCCCGCTCGCACGATCGCGCCGATCGAGTCGGCGAGGGAGAGCAGCTCCGGCAGCGCCTCCCGGGCCGTCATCCCCACGCTGCCCAGCATCGCGGTCGCGTGCATCAGCCCGGACAGGGCGGTGAGGAACACCGTGAGCTGAGCCTGGTACATCATCTGCGCGAGACCCGGGTCCTCACCCAGGTGGTTCGGTGTGCCGAGCAGGGTCAGCGCCGCCCGGTGACGCTCCATCACCTCCCGGGGGCCGCTGTAGTAGACGTAGGACGCCTCCGTGCCGACCATCGGCGCCGGGACCATGACGCCGCCGGTGAGGAAGGCGGCGCCGTGGTCCGCCGCCCAGGCGCTTGCCGCGCGGGTCCGGTCGGGAGTGTCCGAACTGAGGTTGACCAGCGTCCTGCCGGCGAGCGAACCGGAGACGCCGCCCAGGATGTCGTACATCGCGCGGTAGTCGGTGAGGCTGAGGACCACCAGATCGCTCGCCTCGACCGCCTCGGCCGGGGTGGCCGCGCGGGTGGCGCCGTCAGCGACGACTCCGTCGGCCCGGCTGACGGTGCGGTTCCAGACGGTGACCGGATGGCCGGCGGTGAGGAAGGTGCGGGTCATGGCCTGGCCCATCGGCCCGAGCCCGAGGACGGTGACAGGGCTGTCCCGCCGTGGAATGGGGGTGTGTTGTTCGTTCACCCCTCCATGATCGGAAGGCGCCACTATCGTCGGAAGTACCCACTTAATACTGCGGTACTTACCTTTTTGTAAGGGAGAGTCTGGCGATGGCGAGAGCGCCGAGAAGCGGGCCCTACATCTGTGGCATCGACGCCGCCCTCGATGTCGTGAGCGGCAAGTGGAAGGGGCTGATCCTCTGGGAACTCCACGCCCATCGCGTATGCCGCTTCTCCGAACTCCGTCGCGGCCTGCCGGGCGTCACCGAGAAGATGCTGACCCAGCACCTGCGCGAGATGGAGCAGGACGGCCTCGTGCACCGGGAGGTCTACCCCGAGGTGCCGCCCAAGGTGGAGTACTCCCTGACCCAGCACGGGCACACCCTCATCGAAGCCCTCGGGCCGCTCGGCGCCTGGGGCACTCAGCGGATCCGGCGCGAAGGGCACGGGATGGTCGATCTGGGCGAGTCCGTGCCCTGACCGGCGCCCGGCCGCGCCCGGTCGGCCACTTCCCCGCCTCAGACGAGAACAGGGAGAGCCGTCAGGCCGCGAACCAGGCGCGTCGGGCGCCAGACCAGTTGTGCCGGGAGCACCGCCGGCCGGAGGCCGGGAAAGCGGGTCAGGACTTTCCGGAGGGCGATTTCCGCCTCGGCTCTGGCCAGCGGAGCGCCGACGCACCGGTGGATACCGTGGCCGAAGCCGAGGTGTCCGGTGGCGTCCCGTCCCAGGTCGAGCCGTTCGGGTTCGGCGAAGCGGGCGGGATCGCGGTTGGCGGCTCCGATGGCCACCTGCACCGGAGCGCCGGCGGGGATCTCGGTGCCCCCGAGGGTGACGGGCTCGGTGGTGTACCGGAACGTGGCCGTGCTGACGGGGGAGCTGTGGCGGAGCAACTCGTCCAGCGCGCCCGGTACGAGGTCCGGTGCGTGGCGCAACCGTTCCAGTTCGGTGGGCTGTTGCAGGAGCGCGAGGAGCGCGCTGCCGATGAAGTTGGTGGTGGTCTCGTGCCCGGCGACGAGGAGGAGGACGGCGAGGGACACCAGTTCCTCCTCGCCGAGCCGGTCTCCGCCGTCGCGGACCCGGATGAGATGGTCCAGAAGGGCGCCGCCGGGCCGGTCTCGTCTCTCGGCGATGAGGCCCGCCATGTAGTCGGCCATCGCATGGGAAGCCGCGTCGATCCGTTGGGACTGTCCTGCCGCGAACAGGTCGGCGGACCAGCGCCTGACGTCCGGCCGGTCGTCTTCGGGTACTCCGAGCAGTTCGCAGATCACGGTGACGGGAAGGGGCAGGGCCAGGTCGGCGACGACGTCGACCTCGCCATGTGTGGGCCACTCGGCGAGGAGGGCGTCGGTCACCCGCTCGATGAACGGGCGCAGCGCGGCGACGGCTCCCGTGGTGAACGCCTTGGTCACCAGCTTGCGCAGCCGTGTGTGCCGCGGAGGGTCGCTGGCCAGCATGTTCCGCGTCACGGCGGGGTGCAGTCGGCGTGTGGAGCCCTTGCCGGCGAAGAAGGCGGAGGTGTTCTTCGACAGGCGTGGGTCGCCGAGCGCCTGCCTGGCTTCCGCGTATCCGGTCACGAGGTAACCGGTGTGCCCGGAGGAGCCGCCCTCCACGAGCCGGACCGGGCACGCGGGTCGCGGCTCCTGGTGCTCCCGCGGGGATTGCTTCATGGTGTCGGGCTCCCATCCGTTCGGCCCTGGGACTCGGGGTGGATCCGCTCGACGCGGTCGCGCTCGGCGCGCAGGCCCCAGTAAAGGCCGGTGAGGTACCCGGGTCGACCAGCGGCCCGGGTCCGAGCGTGTTGGGCAGCCGAGTCCTGACCCGTGACGCCCGCCGGCCCGGCGCCACTCGGGGCGCCCATGCCGATGTCCCTTTCGGGGGCCTGATGGGGGGCGATCACGCGAGCAGGGTGGTTTCCTGCAGCTTCTCGACGGCCTGGACGAGGGGGGCGAGCTCCGCTTCGGTGGAGGCCTGGTCGAGGGCTTCGCGCAGTGCGGTGTTGTGGGTGGGGCGGGCCTCTTCCAGCAGGCGCGCCCCCTTGTCGGTGACGTCGACGTAGATGCCGCGGCGGTCGGTGGGGCACAGGTAGCGCGAGAGCAGGCCGCGGTCCTCCAGCCGGGTCACCAGCCGTGTGGTCGCGCTCTGGCTCAGCACGACGGAGTCGGCGACCTGGCGCATCTGCAGGTGCCCGCCCTCCCCGTCGTGCTGGCGGCTGAGGACGTCCAGCAGGGAGTACTCGCGTGCGCTGAGGTCGTGGGAGGCCTGCAGGGCACGCTCGACGCGCCCTTCGATGCGGCCGTGCAGCAGCGACAGGGCCGACCAGCTGTGCGCCAGGGCGGTCATCGCCGGATCGGTGGCAGTCATGATCAGCGCTCTCTTTCCGGTGTCGGCCGGGTTCACCGCTCTCGTCTTCGCACCCACTATACCCGCGCTTGCATTAGTAGGCGTGTGCAATTATTGTCCAAGCGTGTAGTCGCCTTGCGCGTTACTTTCGTCGCGCATGCCCCTCGAGTACGTCAAAGGACCCCCTCTCATGCCGCTCGCACTGCTGGCCCTGGCCATCGGGGCCTTCGGAATCGGCACCACCGAGTTCGTGATCATGGGCCTGTTGCCCCAGGTCGGCGCGGACCTCGATGTGTCCGTGCCGACGGCCGGCTATCTGGTCACCGGATACGCCCTCGGTGTCATGGCCGGCGCCCCGGTCATGACCGCCCTCGGCACCAAGATCTCCCGTAAGAACATGCTCATGCTGCTCATGGGCCTGTTCATCCTCGGCAACCTCATCTCGGCCCTCGCGCCCGTCTTCGCCGTCATGCTGATCGGGCGGGTGGTGGCCTCGCTGGCCCACGGCGCGTTCTTCGGCATCGGCGCGGTCGTGGCCGCCGAACTGGTGGCCCCCGAGAAGAAGGCCGGCGCGATCTCGATGATGTTCACCGGCCTCACCGTGGCCAACGTCATCGGCGTTCCCCTGGGCACCTTCGTGGGCCAGAGCGCCGGCTGGCGCGTCACCTTCCTCATCGTCGCCGCCCTCGGGGTGCTCGGCCTGGCCGGCGTCGCCAAGCTGGTCCCCGACCTCCCCAAGCCGGAGGGCGTACGGCTGCGGCACGAGCTGGCCGCCTTCAAGGACGCTCAGGTCGTCCTGGCCATGGCCATGACCGTGCTCGGCTTCGGCGGCGTGTTCGCCGCGATCACCTACATCGCCCCGATGGCCACCGAGGTCGGCGGCTTCGCGGAGTCCTCCCTCACCTGGCTCATGGTCGTCTTCGGCCTCGGCATGGTGGGCGGCAACCTCATCGGCGGGCGGTTCGCGGACCGCAAGCTCATGCCGATGCTCCTCACCGCGCTCGGCGGGCTGTCGGTGGTCCTGTTCCTGTTCACCTTCCTCGCCTCGGGCAAGGCGACGACGGTCGCTGCGGTCTTCCTGATCGGGGCGCTCGGGTTCGCCACCGTCCCGCCGCTGCAGAAGCGGGTCCTGGACCACGCCCACGGCGCGCCGACGCTGGCCTCGGCCCTCAACATCGGCGCGTTCAACCTGGGCAACGCCCTGTCCGCCTGGCTCGGCGGTCTCGTGATCTCCGCCGGTCTCGGCTACACCGCGCCGAACGTCGTGGGCGCCGCCCTGGCCGCCGCCGCGCTGCTGCTGGCCCTCGTCTCCCGCCGCCTGGAACGGCGCCCCGCCGCCTCCCGCGTCGCCGCCTCCGGGCGCCCCGCGCAGGACCACGCCCCCGCTCCAACCGCCATGCGGTGACCGCGCGGACGGCCATGCGCCGGGATCTCGGGGGGCACGCCAGGTGGCCGGTCGGCCGGCCGCCGAGCGAGCGGGTCGTCACCGAGTACCGGGGCGTGCCGCCCGGTCCCCGTGCCTCGTTGCACACCCGGGCGGGGCGGCCCCCGGCGGTCAGCCGCAGCAGTCGCACCCGGGGCGGCAGCCGCAGGCGTCCGTCTCCTGCCGCTGGGCGGGGATCGCGGCGGCAGGAGCCGCGCAGCATCCCTCGCCCTGCCAGGCGTCGCGGCCTTCCTTGACCGCGATGGCGGCGATGACCAGCGCGGCGATGGGGTCGGCCCAGGACCAGCCCACGGTGGCGTTGAGGACCAGCCCGGCCAGGAGGACGGCGGACAGGTAGGTGCACAGGAGGGTCTGCCGGGAGTCGGCGACCGCGGAGGCGGAGCCGAGTTCGCGGCCCGCGCGGCGCTGGGCGGCGGACAGGAAGGGCATCACCGCGAGGGAGAGGGCCGCGATGACGATGCCGGGGAGGGAGCGTTCGGCCTCGCCGGTGCCGGTCAGCGCGCGGACGGCGTCGGCGGCGACGTACGCGGCGAGTGCGAAGAAGGAAACGGCGATGATCCGCAGGGTCGTCTTCTCGCGGGCCGCACGCGCGTGGTGGTCGCGGGCGGAGAACTGCCACGCGACGGCGGTGGCGGAGGACACCTCGATGACGGAGTCCAGGCCGAAGCCGATCAGGGCGGTGGACGAGGCGAGCGTACCGGCGGTGACGGCGGCGATCGCCTCGATGACGTTGTAGGTGATGGTCGCGGCGACCAGCAGGCGTATCCGGCGGGTGAGCGCGTCGCGGCGGGCCGGGGAGGGCCCGAGGGGCATCGGGATCCCGGCGGCCATCAGCAGCAGTCCTTCGCCTCGGCGTCCGGGCAGGTGCGGTCGGTGGCGACGGCCACCACTGCGGCGCGCAGGTCGTCGAGTGCGTGGCCGAGGCGTTCGTCGGCCAGTTCGTACCGGGTGCGGCGGCCGTCCGGGACGGTGACCACCAGTCCGCAATCGAGCAGGCAGGCCAGGTGGTTGGACAACCGGGTCCGCGAGACGCCGAGCGCGTCGGCGAGGGCGGCGGGGTAGGCCGGGGCCTGGCGGAGGGCGAGCAGGATGCGGCAGCGGATCGGGTCGGCGAGCGCGCGGCCGAACCGGGCCAGCACCTCGATGTCGGAGGCAACAGTCAGCACCACTCGACAGTACACGGAAACCTGAATTCAGGAAATCGTGAACCAGGTCATCTGTGCCGGGGAATGCCGCCCGGTCGGTCGGCGTGCGCCGTCGGGGTGGCGTTCCCATGATGGGACGAGGAGATGAGCGCCCCATGCCGGAGTGGACCTGGGAGTACCGCGGCTATGACCCGGCAGCCGAACGGCTGCGGGAGGTGCTGTGCACTCTCGGCAACGGTTATACGGCGACCCGTGGCGCGGTGCCCGAGAGCCGCGCCGGGCCGGTGCACTACCCCGGTACATATGTGGCGGGGTGTTACGACCGGTTGCGCTCCGACCTCGCGGGACGCGAGGTGGAGAACGAGGATCTGGTCAATGTGCCGAACTGGCTGCCGCTGCGGCTGCGGACCCTGTCCGAGGACGGCACCGCCGGGGTGTGGCTGTCCCCGGACACCCGTGCGCCGCTCGATTACCGGCAGGTGCTGGACATGCGTGCGGGGATCCTGACCCGGACGGTGGGCTACCGTGACCGCGACGGGCACCGGCTGGGGTTGGAGCAGCACCGGCTGGTCCACATGGGTGACCCTCATCTGGCCGCCCTGCGGACCGTTCTCACGGCGGAGGGCCGGCCGTGCCGCGTCGAGGTCGAGTCGGCCCTGGACGGGGATGTGCGCAACGCCAATGTGCGGCGTTACGAGGTTCTGGACGAGCGTCATCTGACGGGGTTCGGCGCCGGTGAGGCGGGCCCGGGCATCGCGTGGCTGCGCTGCCGTACCCGGATGTCCGACATCCGTATCGCGCTCGCCGCGCGGACCCGGGTGGCGGGGGTCGGGCCGGTGTCGTGCCGTGCGCGCGTGGGACGGCGGCGGGCCGGGCACGTGCTGACGCTGCTGGTCGAACCCGGCCGTCCAGTCGTCGTCGACAAGATCGTGGCACTGCACACCTCCCGGGACCTGGCGATCGCCGACCCGCTGCGGGCGGCGGTGGAGCGGGCGACGACGGCCGGGGACTTCCCCGGCCTGCGGGCCTCGCACACCGGGGCCTGGGCCGGGCTGTGGCGGCGCGCCGAACTCGATGTGCCGGGGGAGCCCGGCCGCATCCTGCGCCTCCATCTTTTCCATGTGCTCCAGACTCTTTCGCCGCACACCGCCGATCTGGATGTGGGTGTCCCGGCACGGGGTCTGCACGGTGAGGCGTACCGGGGGCATGTGTTCTGGGACGAGCTGTTCGTCCTGCCCTATCTGAACCTGCACTTCCCCGAGGTCTCCCGGGGTCTGCTCACCTACCGCCACCGGCGTCTGCCGCAGGCGTGCCGGGCCGCCCGGGAGGCGGGACACCGAGGAGCGATGTACCCCTGGCAGAGCGGCAGCGACGGCCGTGAGGAGACGCCCCGGCTGCACCTCAACCCCCTGTCGGGCCACTGGCTTCCGGACCACTCCTGGCTCCAGCACCATGTGAACTCCGCGGTGGCGTACGACGTGTGGCAGTACTGCGAGGCCAGTGGGGACACCGAGTTCCTGCACACCAAGGGCGTCGAGATGATCCTGCAGATCGCCCGTTTCTGGGGCGGCCTGGCGGATCTGGACACCGCGCTCGGCCGCTACCGGATCCGTGGTGTGGTCGGCCCGGACGAGTATCACGACGCGTACCCGGGCAGCTCCCGGCCGGGGCTGGACGACAACGCGTACACCAACGTCACCGCCGCCTGGGTGCTCGGCCGGGCACTCGATCTCGCCCGTGGCCTGCCGGTGTGGCGGCGGCAGGAGCTGCTGGAGCGGCTGGCCCTGGACGACGCCGAACTCGCCCGCTGGGAGGAGATCTCGCGGCGGCTGTACGTGCCCTTCCACGCCGGGGTCATCAGCCAGTTCGACCGCTACGGGGAGCTGGCCGAGCTGGACTGGGACGCCTACCGCGCCGCGTACGGGGACATCCGCCGCCTCGACCGCATCCTCGAGGCCGAGGGCGACTCGGTCAACCGCTACCAGGCGTCGAAGCAGGCCGATGTCCTCATGCTCGGCTACCTCTTCGCACCGGAGGAACTGGCCGCGCTCTTCCGGGCACTCGGGTACACCGTGGACGACACGGTCTGGCGCCGCACCGTGGACTACTACCTGAGCCGTACCAGCCACGGCTCCACCCTCAGCGGTCTGGTGCACGGCTGGGTACTCGCCCGGACCAAGCGCTCGGCGGCCTGGGAATACTGCCGCCAGGCGCTGGAATCCGATGTCGCCGACATCCAGGGCGGAACCACCCCCGAAGGCATCCACCTCGGCGCCATGGCCGGCACCCTGGACCTGGTCCAGCGCGGACTGACCGGGCTGCGCACCCACGACGGGGCCCTCCACCTGGACCCGGCCCCGCTGCCGGAGATGCCTGCCTTCCGCTTCTCCCTCCGCTACCGCGGCCACTGGGGCGTGAGCCTCCGCATGGACCGCGGCCGGCTGCGCATCACCGTCCCCGACTCCGATCACGAGCCGATCCGGCTGGTCCTCCCCGACCGGACCATCACCCTCGCCCCCGGCCAGAGCCACGCCCTGCCACTGCCCCACAGCTGAGTGACGCGCCGTGGCTCCTTCCGGGAAGCCGCATCCCGGAAGGAGCGCTTCGGCCTCCGGCCGAAGGGTCGGACTCCGGTGAAGGTCAGCGAGGCGGTCGAGGACGACGGGCCGAAACCGGGCGCCCCGGCGAACGCCGCGGTGTAGGTCGGAGCCGTGACGATGGCGGACGGGACGACCACATTGGTGCGGGTGGCGACGCCGCTGCCGTTGGTGGTCGCCGAGCCGAGCGGCAGCGGGCCGCCGACGGCCTTGGCGGTGAAGGTGACCGTCTGGCCCACCACGGGGTTGTTGCTGACCGTCTCCTTGAGAGTGGCGGTCAGCAGCGGGATGGAGAACTGGCCGGTGACGGGGTTGAGCTTGATCTCGGCCGGGGCGGCGGTCAGGGTGGTCGCGAGCGTCACGGACGGGGTGAGCACGCTCACCGTGTCGTTGTTGTTGGTCACCCGCACCTGGCTGGGTGAGGCGTTCACCGCCACGCCGATGGGGTTGGCGCCCACGGTGAACGATGTGCGCCGGTGTGTGCGGGACCTGCTCGCGGCCGACGCGGCGGACCGGGCCGGTGAGGTGCGGCGTTCCTCGTCGGGGGCCAGAAGGACACGGACGAAGGCGTTCAACTGGATGACGGGGCAGGGGAGTTGAGCCACCGGGTCGCCCGTGTAGAGCTGGACGATCTCCGCGCCGGTGCGGTCCCCGGTGTTGCGGATCAGGCAGCTGATCTCCACTTCGCCGTCGGTGGGGATGTCCTCGGCGCTCAGCTCGAGCCCGTGGAACGCCTGCACGACGGCGGCCGCCCGGCCGGTGTACGCCCCGAGAGCGTAGGGGCGCCCGGACCAGGTCGACGGCGGTGTCCGCGAACTGCGGACCGGCGGTGGACTCCAGCGCCTCCACCTGAGTGGCGAAGTCCAGTGTGCAGGGGAAGCGGGTGTCGTACAGGACTTGCACCGGACCGAGGTGGGCGGTGCGGAGAGCGGCCCGGAAGTCGGGGGTCGCGCGGGGCAGGGTCTCCAGCGGTACGAAGCCGTGGCCGATCAGGGCGCGCCAGAACTCGAACCGCTCTGGGGAGGTCCCGGCGGCCGGGGTGGTCATCACGGTCACGACGGTCTCCCTTCCACTGATGTGTGCACGGTACGGCGAGGGCTGCGACTACTGGGACAAGACGGCGAGCCGCGGCAGCGAGCTGTGGCCGGTGCGGGGCCGGGCCCGGAGGGAGTCATGAGGCTCATCCGGCGGCGGACACGAGCCGGGGCAGCGGCGCTCGGGAACACCGGCAGCCCGGGGCGGTGGTTCGAACGCCATGGGGTACTCCACGTGAGGAAAAATGTTCCTTGCGAGACGAGGCGACTGCTATGGAGCAAGTGGTCACCGTGGGCCTCGACGGTTCGGCCGAGAGCCTGGCCGCGGCCCGCTGGGCCGCCGACGAGGCGGAGCGGCGCGAACTGGCGCTGCGACTGACGCACGCCTGGATCCTGCTGTCCCCGCCCACTCCCGACAGTCCCGCGGCGGACGAGCAGAACTACTGGGCGAAGCGGATCGTGCACGACGCGCACACCGAGCTGTCCAGCAGCCACCCGGGACTGACCATCGTGGAGGACCTGGTCGCGGACGAGGCCGAGACGGCCCTGCTCGACGCGGCCGCGCGGTCGCGGATGCTGGTGCTCGGTTCCCGGGGGCTGGACCCGGTGGCGAGCTTCTTCCTGGGCGATGTCGCATTGCATGTCGTCGGTCGGGCGGAGCGGGCCGTGGTGCTGGTCCGCGGGGAGCGGGCGGCGGAGCAACGCCGACGGCATGTGGTCGTGGGCCTGAGTCTGCACGGTCCCCAGGACAACCTCCTGGAGTTCGCCTACGTCACCGCCTTCACCCGTGGCGTGCCGCTGCACGCCGTCCACGGAAGAAAGCCCGACCGGGCGTACACCGGCGTCCGGGGCGCGGAGTCGGACGTGGCCCGGGACCAGGCGGAGCGGGCGCGAGGGGAGCTGGAAGAGGTTCTGCGGCCGTGGCGGGAGAAGTTCCCCCGGGTGCGGGTCGTCGACGAGGTCCGGTTGGAGAGCCCGGCCCGGGCCGTCGTACGGGCCGCCGCGGACAGCGATCTGCTGATGGTGGGACGGCGAAAACACCCGCCCGCCCTCGGCCCCCGTCTCGGCCCCGTGGTGCAGGCGGCCGTACACCACGCGGCCTGTCCGGTCGCCGTGGTCCCCCACGAGTGACCGGGGCGGGGCATACGCGGAAGGAACCTCATGGTCTGGGAGACGATCCGTAAGGAAACCGCGCCGCGGGTCATGCCGAACCTGACCGACTACGACCGGGCGCGTGCGGAGTTCAGCTGGTCGCGGGCGTGCGCCGCGCTGGCCGGGCTCCCCGGCGGAGGGCTGAACATCGCCCATGAGGCGGTGGACCGGCACGCGGATCCGGAGCGTGGTGGCGGGGCCGCGCTGCGCTGTGTCGGCCGGGACGGCGCGGTCCGCACCGTCACCTACGCGGAACTGGCGAAGCGAACCGCCCGATTCGCGAACGTGCTGCGCTCGCTGGGAGTGGGCCACGGCGACCGGGTGTTCACCCTGCTCGGCCGCTGCCCCGAGCTGTACACGGTGGTGCTGGGCACGCTCAAGAACACCAGCGTGCTGTGCCCGCTGTTCTCTGCCTTCGGCCCCGATCCCGTGGCACAGCGGCTGCGCCTGGGCGACGCCCGGGTACTGGTCACCACGGCCGCGCTCTACCGGCGCAAGGTGGCCGAGCGCCGGGCGTCGCTCGACGGACTGGACCATGTGCTCATCGTGGGCCCCGGCGCCGGGGCCCTTCCCGGCACCCTGTCGTTCGACGAGCTGATGTCCTGTGCCCCCGACCACTTCGCCATTCCGCCGACCTCACCGGAGGACATGGCCCTGCTGCACTTCACCAGTGGCACCACCGGTACCCCCAAGGGAGCGGTCCACGTCCATGAGGCGGTCCTGGCCCACTACGCCACCGCCGCCTCCGCGCTCGACCTGCACTCCGGCGACGTGTACTGGTGCACCGCCGACCCGGGATGGGTCACCGGCATGTCGTACGGCGTCATCGCCCCGCTCGTCCACGGTGTGACCGTGGTCGTCGACGAGGGCGAATTCGACACCGGGCGCTGGTACCGGATCCTCGCGGAACAGCACGTGAGCGTGTGGTACACCGCGCCCACCGCGTTGCGCATGCTGATGCGGGCCACGCCCCGGCAGGGCCCTCACGACCTGCCCGCCTCCTACGACCTGTCCCGTCTGCGGTTCATCGCCTCGGTCGGCGAGCCGCTCAACCCCGAGGCGGTGGTGTGGGGGCAGGAGGTGCTGGGGCTGCCCGTCCACGACAACTGGTGGCAGACCGAAACCGGCTCCATCATGATCGCGAATTTCGCGGCCTGCGAGATCCGCCCCGGCTCGATGGGCAGGCCGCTGCCGGGTGTCGAGGCAGCGGTGCTGAGGTGCGGGGAGAACGGCCGGGCGCTGGTCACCGATGGCCGGGTGCGGGTGGAGGACCGGCCGGGAGCCGAGGGAGAGCTCGCACTGCGACCGGACTGGCCGTCGATGTTCCGCGGCTATCTGCACGACAAGGAGCGGTACGAGGCCGCGTTCGCCGACGGCTGGTACCTCACGGGTGACCTGGTCAGCCGGGACGCGGACGGCTGGTTCTGGTTCGTGGGCCGTGCCGACGACGTGATCAAGTCGGCGGGGCATCTGATCGGGCCGTTCGAGGTGGAGAGCGCGCTGATGGAACACCGGGCGGTGGCCGAGGCGGGGGTGATCGGCAGGCCGGACCCCGTCGCCGGGAACATCGTCAAGGCGTTCGTCTCCCTGCGCCCCGGTGTCCAGCCGACACCGGCCGTCGAACGCGACCTGCTCGCCTTCGCCCGCCGAAGGCTCGGCCCCGCCGTCGCGCCACGGGAGATCGCCTTCGACCAGAACCTGCCCAAGACCCGCAGCGGCAAGGTCATGCGCCGGCTGCTGCGCGCCCGCGAACTCGGTCTGCCCACCGGCGACCTGTCCACCCTGGAGGAATCCGCATGAGCCCGGCCCGCCAGACCCGCGCACGGCGTCCCTCGTCCCGTACCGCGGAAGCCGGACACCGCGGCGACCTGCTGCACGCCATGCTGCGCATCCGCCGCTTCGAGGAGCGCTGTGTCGAGCTGTACAGCGCCGCGAAGATCCGGGGCTTCGTCCACCTCTACATCGGAGAGGAGGCCGTCGCCGTCGGTGTCAGCGAGGCGCTGACACCCGACGACGCCGTGGTCTCCACCTACCGCGAACACGGGCACGCACTCGCCCGTGGCATCCCGGCCGAAGCCGTCATGGCCGAGATGTACGGCAGGACGACCGGATGCAGCGGGGGCCGCGGCGGATCCATGCACCTTTTCGACGCGAGTCGCCGGTTCTACGGGGGGAACGCGATCGTCGCCGGTGGCATCCCGCTGGCCGCGGGGCTCGCGCTGGCCGACCACATGCGTGCCGCACACCGCGTCACCTGCTGCTTCTTCGGTGACGGGGCGTTCGCGGAAGGCGCGTTCCACGAGACAGCGAACCTCGCCGCCCTATGGGGCCTGCCGCTGTTGTTCGTCTGCGAGAACAACCGGTACGCGATGGGCACGGCGCTGGAACGCCACGAGGCACAGACCGACCTCGCCCTGCGCGCGGCCTCCTACGGCATGGCCGCCTGGGCCGTGGACGGCATGGACGTGGAGGCCGTCGAGGCGGCCGCGCACAGGGCCGCGGAGGGCATCCGGGCGGGAGCCGGGCCGTACTTCCTCGAACTGCGCACCTACCGCTTCCGGGCACACTCCATGTACGACCCCGACCGCTACCGCGGCAAAACCGAGATCGAGCGGTGGAAGGCACAGGACCCCATCGAGCGGCTCATGGACCGCATGCGCGAGCGCGGTGAACTCGGGGACAAGGCGCTGACCCGCCTCGAACGCGAAGTCGTCGACGAGGTCGACCACGCCGTGGAAACGGCCGAAAAGGCACCGGAGGAGCCGACCGAAACCTTGCTGCGCCATGTCACGAGCACGAGCACGAGCGCGGAGGGGAGCTGAGCCCATGGGAGCCGGTCCGGCGAAAGAGTCGAAGACCACGTACCGGGAAGCGCTGCGCGAGGCACTCCGCGATGCCTTGCGCGCCGACGACCGTGTCTTCCTGATGGGAGAGGACGTGGGACGGTACGGCGGCTGCTTCGGCGTCAGCCTCGGCCTGCTGGAGGAATTCGGGCCGGACCGGATCCGCGACACCCCGCTGTCGGAGTCGGCGTTCGTGGGCGCGGGCATCGGCGCGGCCCTGTCCGGGATGCGGCCGATCGTCGAGATCATGACCGTGAACTTCAGCCTGCTCGCCCTGGACCAGATCCTCAACAACGCCGCCACGCTGCTGCACATGTCGGGCGGACAGCTTCCCGTTCCGCTGGTGATTCGCATGACGACCGGCGCGGGCCGCCAGCTCGCCGCACAGCACTCGCACAGCCTCGAGGGCTGGTACGCCCACATCCCCGGGATCCGGGTGGTCGCCCCGGCCACCATCGAGGACGCCCGGGGGATGCTGGCTCCGGCGCTCGCCGACCCCGATCCGGTGCTGATCTTCGAGCACGGCGGGCTGTACAACGTCTCGGGCGACCTCGGCCCGGCCGCGGCGCCGGCGGACCTGGACCACGCGGCGGTCCGCAGGCCGGGTACCGATGTCTCCCTGATCACGTACGGTGGTTCGCTGCCCAAGACGCTCGGCGCGGCCGATGAGCTGGCCGCCGAGGACATCAGCGCCGAGGTGGTCGACCTGCGGACACTGCGCCCGCTCGACATCGAGACGGTCACCGCATCGGTCGCCCGGACTCACCGCGCGGTCGTCGTCGACGAGGGCTGGCGCACCGGCAGCCTGGCCGCCGAGGTGTCCGCACGCATCGCCGAGGAGTCGCTCTACGAGCTGGACGCGCCCGTGGAGCGGGTGTGCGGCGCCGAGTGCCCCATGCCGTACGCCAGGCGGCTGGAAGAGGCGGCACTGCCCCAGACCGCCGGCATCGTGGCGGCGGCACACCGGACGGTGGACTGATCATGGCCGAGTTCACGATGCCGTCGCTGGGCGCGGACATGGACGAGGGGACGCTCCTGGAGTGGCTGGTGCGTCCCGGCCAGCCGGTCAGCCGCGGCGACCCGGTCGCGGTCGTCGAAACCGCGAAGTCCACGATCGAGGTGGAGTGCTTCGACACCGGGACGGTGGGGCGGCTGCTGGTCGAGCCGGGTACGACGGTGCCCGTGGGGACCCCGCTCGCACTGATCGAGCCGACGGCGAAGCGCCCCGGGAAGCCGGAGAGGAGACGGCCGCCGCGTCGGAAGGCGGAGAGCGCGCCACCCGCTCCGGTCGAGCCGACCCCCGCCCGTGCCCAGGAGCCGCCCGTCGCCCCTCCCCGAGAGCATGTGCGGGCCGAGGCAGTGCCCCTGGTCCGGGACCTCGCCAGGGAGCACGGCG
Source organism: Streptomyces sp. NBRC 110028 (assembly GCF_001417735.1). GTDB lineage: Bacteria > Actinomycetota > Actinomycetes > Streptomycetales > Streptomycetaceae > Streptomyces. The sequence continues at coordinate 7,030 of NZ_BBUZ01000059.1, read as the reverse complement.
TCGACCTGGTGACCCTCCACGGCTCAGGGCCTGGTGGCCGCATCACCCGCACCGACGTGGAGCGGGCCGCCGCCCAGCCGTCCCGGGTACGGGCCACCCCGCTCGCCCGGCGCCTGGCCGGTGAACTGGGCGTGGACCTCGGCACCGCCCGGGGGACGGGCAAGGACGGATCAGTCCGCGCCGACGACGTGCGCAGGGCCGCTCCCGGCCCAGCGGCCCCGGCACCGAAAGCCCCCGGCCCCGTGAGCGCCCGTGCCCGGCCGACACGGACAAGCGGTGAGCAGGCTTCGGCCATGCGCCGGACGATCGCCGGTCTGATGGCCCGCTCCAAACGCGAAATCCCGCACTACTACCTCGCCACGACGGTCGACATGGCCGCCGCGACAAACTGGCTGCGAGACCACAACCGGCGCAGTCCGGCGGCCGAGCGCCTGCTCCCCGCGGCCCTCCTGCTGAAGGCCGCCGCCCGCGCAGCCCGTGAGGTACCCGAGCTCAACGGCTTCTGGGCCGAGGACCACTTCATCGCGGGCGACGGCGTGCACCTGGGCGTCGCCGTGTCCCTGCGCGGCGGCGGACTCGTCACCCCCGCCCTGCGCGACGCCGACAGCTTGGGCCTGCCGCAGCTGATGACGGCGCTGAAGGACCTGGTCACCCGTGCCCGCGCGGGCCGACTGCGCGGATCGGAGGTGGCGGACCCCACCCTGACCGTGACCAACCTCGGCGATCAGGGGGTGGAGACCGTCCTCGGTGTGATCTACCCACCGCAGGTGGCGCTGGTCGGATTCGGGCGGGTCGTCGAGCGCCCCTGTGCCGTCGACGGCCTGCTCGGCGTCCGGCCGACGGTCACCGCCACCCTCTCCGCGGACCACCGGGCGACCGACGGAGCCATCGGGGCCCGCTATCTGACCGCGGTCGACCGCCTCTTGCAGCGTCCGGAGGAGCTATGAACCGCACCGAAGCCCTGAGCGCCGTCGAGGAATCCCTTGCCCGGATCGTGCCCGGTGCCGACCTCACCGCCCTGCGGCCGGAGGACCCGTTCCGTGAGGTCCTCGAACTCGACTCGCTCGACTTCCTGAGATTCGTCGAAACGCTCGGCGAGCGCACGGGAGTCAGCATCGACGACGCGGACACACCACGGCTCACCACCTTGTCCGGCTGCGTCGGTTTCCTCTCCGCCGACGGCGCATAGGCAGGGGTCTCCATCCGGCCGGTGATCACGGCGGGGAGCCGGGGTCCGAAGGGTCTTCCACGGCGGTTCCCGGGCGGGGCGCCGCGGTCGGGAGGGTGAGGGTCACCGAGAAGGTGCCGCCGGTGGTCGTGGGTTCCAGGGCGCCGCCCATCGCCTCGGCGAGGTCGCGGGACAGCCGGAAAGGAAGACTGCCGGTCCGGGCGCCCGCCGGTCCGGAGCCGGTGCCGTCCGTGAGACGCAGGGTCAAGTGGCCCGGCCGGGCCTCCGCCGTGAGGGTCGGTGGGGCGTCGGGCGGGCTGTGGCGCAGTGCGTCGGCTCCGAGCACCGTGAGGACACGGGTGAGCAGGGCCGCGTCGGCCAGTACGTAGGGAAGCTCTTCCGGTAGGCGGAGGGCGATGGTGTGGCCGCCGGTACCGAGGTCGTCGAGCGAGGCGGTCAGCGCCTCGTCCGGGTCGGTGGGCCGCAGGTACAGGTCCAGGGCTCCGATGTGCAGTCGGCTCAGGTCTTCGAGGTCGGTGACGAGCTGGGCGGCGCGGTGTACCGCTGACCGGGCGGCGGCGAGGTGGAGGGTGAGTTCGGGCGGCAGGGGGTGCAAGCGCTGGAGTGCTTCCTCGGCCGTGCGCAGGGGTGAGCGCAGGTCGTTGCTCGCGGTGAGGAGCAGGGAGGCGCGGGTGTGTTCGGCGGCGGCGAGGGTGTCGGTTTCGGCGGCGTGCCGGGTGAGCCTGCCGTGGGTGTGGGCGATGCCGATCTGTGTGGCGCACGCGGCGAGGATGCGCTGGTCGTCCGCGCTCAGCCCACGACCGCGGGCCGCCAGGGTGAGACGGTCGTCGACGGGGGCTTCCACGTCGCCGTCATAGGGCAGCTCGGGGGGCCGCTCACCGGTGCTGGCGAGGACGTACCAGCGGGGCTCGGAGCCGCGCCCCGGTTCGCGCTCCAGCAGGCTGACCGAGGTCAGCGCGAAGTTTTCCCGGACCTGTTCCAGGAGCGCCGGCAGGTCCTGCCCGCGCGTCATGGCGACCGCCAGCCGGCTCAGCGCCCGGGCCTCGGAGGCCGCCCGCCGGGCTTGATGGGTACGGCGCGCGGCCGCCCCAGCGGCGGCACCGACCAGCCACCCGGCGGCGACGAAGACAGCCAGCGCCACGATGTCGATGGGGCGCGTGACCTTCAGGGAGTGCGGCGGTGCGGTGAAGTAGTAGTCGGCGAGCACCCCCGAAGCGATCGCGGCGGCCAGCGCGGGGCAGACGCCACCGACGAGGGCGGTCGACACGACGACCAGCATGTAACCGAGCAGCACGCCCGGCAGACCGACTCGGTCGCGCAGCATGGTCAGCACGAGCGTGAGCAGGGGCAGCAGCAGGGCGGCTCCGATCAGCGCGGACCACAGCCGCACCCGTCCGGTGCCTCGGGACGGTCGCCGCGGCAGCCGGGGGAACACGGTTCCGCCGACCTGCTCGTGGGTGACGATGTGCACGTCGATGGGGCCGGAGCCATGGATCGTCCGCTGTCCCACACCGGCCCGCAGCAGGAGCGAGAGGCGGCCGCGCCGACTGGCGCCCAGGACGATCTGGGTGACGTTCTCGGCCTCGGCGAACCGCAGCAGCGCCGCGGGGACGTCCTCGCCGGTGGTCTGGTGGTAGCTGCCGCCGAGCGACTCCACCAGGCCCCGCTGCCCGGCCAGCGCGCCCGGGGTCGGCTGGGCGAGCCCGTCACCGGGCACGACGTGCAGGGCCAGCAGTTCGCTGCCCGGTGTGCGGGCGGTGATCCGGGCGGCGCGGCGGATCAGGGTCTCGCCCTCGGGGCCGCCGGTCAGGCCGACCATGATGCGTTCCCGGGTCTCCCAGGGGGCGGTGATGCCGTGCTCGGCGCGGTAGCGCTGCAGCCCCTCCTCGACGCGGTCGGCCAGCCACAGCAGGGCCAGTTCCCGCAGCGCGGTGAGATTGCCCAGCCGGAAGTAGTGGGTGAGGGCGCTCTCGACGCGGTCCTGCGGATAGACATCGCCGTGCACCAGACGGCGGCGCAGGGTCTCGGGCAGCAGGTCGACCAGCTCGATCTGGTCGGCACGGCGCGCCACCTCGTCCGGCAGGGTTTCGTGCTGGACGACGCCGGTGATCTGCCGTACGACGTCGTTCAGCGACTCCAGATGCTGGATGTTGAGGGTGGTGACGACGTCGATCCCGGCGTCGAGGAGCGCGTCGACGTCCTGCCAGCGCTTGGTGTGGCGCGATCCGGGCACGTTGGTGTGCGCCAGCTCGTCGACCAGGGCGATCCCGGGACGGCGGGCCAGCACGGCGTCCACGTCCATCTCGGTGAAGGCCGTACCCCGGTGGACCAGGGTGTGCCGGGGGATGGTCTCCAGGCCCTCGGCCAGCGCGGCGGTCAGCCGCCGTGCGTGCGGCTCGACCAGGCCGACCACCACGTCGGCGCCCTGCGCGCGCAGCCGCTGCCCCTCCTGGAGCATGGCGTACGTCTTCCCGACCCCCGGCGCCGCCCCGAGGTAGATCCGCAACCGTCCACGTGCCACGGGCGGCCTCCCGCCGATTCAGCGCCACCATGCACCCGCGTTCCCATGGTGCGCCCGTCAGGGGGCTCCTTCAGCGCAGGCGTGTCGCGGGGAGTAGGCCAAGTGGGCCGATTTGTGCCGAGACACCGTCAGCGTCTTCGGACAGGAGCCGCCGCCACGCTAACAAGGGGCATCGTCGGTGACCGTGCCACGAGCCGCCGGAGTGTCTTCCGTATGTCAGATGTGGGGTTCATCGTCCTGATCATCGCCGTGTTCGCAGTCCTCGGCCTGGTCGCGAAAGGGGCCGGACGGCTGTGAGAGCGGACAATGTCATCGGTCTCATCGTCGCGGTGGCTCTCCTCGGTTATCTGGTGCTGGCCCTGATCTTCCCGGAGAAGTTCCAGTGAACGGCACCCTCGCGGGATGGCTTCAGGTCCTCGCACTGATCGGGGCGCTGGCGCTGTCCTACCGCCCTCTGGGCGACTACATCGCCCACGTCCTCACCGCGCCCGAACATCTGCGCGCCGAGCGGCTGATATACCGGCTGGGCGGGGTGGACGGCGACACCGACCAGCGGTGGCCGGCGTATCTGCGCGGCGTGCTCGCGTTCTCCGCCGTGTCGGTGGTCTTCCTGTACGGGTTTCTGCGCCTGCAGAACCATCTGCTGCTGTCGATCGGCATGAAGGCGGTGACACCGGACCAGTCCTTCAACACGGCCGCGTCCTTCGTCACCAACACCAACTGGCAGTCGTACTCGGGCGAGGCCACGATGGGGCATCTGGTGCAGATGGCGGGCCTGGCGGTGCAGAACTTCGTCTCCGCGGCCGTGGGCATCGCCGTCGTCGCCGCCCTGATCCGCGGCTTCACCCGCGAGAAGACCGACCGGGTCGGCAACTTCTGGGTGGACCTGACGCGGATCGTGCTGCGGGTCCTCCTCCCCATCGCCTTCGTCTTCGCGCTCGTGCTGGTCGCGGGCGGGGTGATCCAGAACTTCCACGGCACCGAGCCGATCTCCACCATCGCCGGTGGCCACCAGAGCCTCACCGGAGGCCCGGTCGCCTCACAGGAGGTCGTCAAGGAGCTGGGCACCAACGGCGGCGGCTTCTACAACGCCAACTCCGCCCATCCCTTCGAGAACCCCAACGCCTTCACCAACTGGCTGGAGATCTATCTGCTGCTGGTGATCTCGTTCTCACTGCCGCGCGCCTTCGGCCGGATGGCCGGCGACAACCGCCAGGGGTACGCCATCGTCGCCGTCATGGCCCTGATCTGGGCCTCCTCGGTCGCCATCATCACGGCCAACGAGCTGCACAGTGTCAGCAGCCAGGCGGGTCACGCGGCGGGCGGGATGATGGAGGGCAAGGAGCGGCGGTTCGGCATCTGGGCTTCGGCCCTGTTCGCCGCGTCCACCACGCTCACCTCCACCGGAGCGGTCAACTCCTTCCACGACTCGTTCTCGCCGTTCGGCGGCGGCATGACACTCTTCAACATGATGCTGGGCGAGATCGCGCCCGGCGGCACGGGCTCCGGCCTGTACGGCATCCTCATCCTGGCCCTCATCGCGGTCTTCGTGGCCGGGCTGATGGTGGGGCGTACGCCTGAGTACCTGGGCAAGAAGCTCGGCGGCCGGGAGATGAAGTTCGTCTCCCTCTACATCCTCACCACCCCCGCGATCGTGCTGGCCGGCTCGGGTCTGGCGATGGCGCTGCCCGGCGAGCGGGCCGGGATGCTCAACAAGGGGCCGCACGGCTTCTCCGAGGTGCTGTACGCCTTCACCTCGGCCGCCAACAACAACGGGTCCGCGTTCGCCGGGCTGAGCGTGAACACCCAGTGGTACAACACCGGGCTCGGCCTGGCCATGCTCCTCGGCCGCTTCCTGCCGATGGTGTTCGTCCTCGCGCTCGCCGGCTCGCTCGCCGAGCAGGCACCGACGCCGGTCACGGCGGGCACGCTGCCCACGCACCGGCCCCAGTTCGTCGGCCTGCTGACGGCCGTGGTCGTCATCGTCGTCGGTCTCACGTACTTCCCGGCGCTGTCGCTGGGGCCGCTCGCGGAAGGTCTGCGGTGATGTCCTCCACCACCCTCGAATCCCAGGGCGCGCCCGGGGGCGACCCGAACGCGTCCCACCGGGTCTCCTCAGGGCTGCTCGACCCCCGGCAGCTCCTGGTCTCCCTGCCCGACGCGGTCAGGAAGCTGGACCCCCGGGCCATGGTCAAGAACCCGGTCATGTTCGTCGTGGAGGTCTGCGCGGTCCTCACCACCCTCTCGGCGATCAAGGACCCGAGCGTCTTCGCCTGGGTGATCACCGCATGGCTGTGGCTGACCGCGGTCTTCGCCAACCTGTCCGAGGCCGTGGCGGAGGGCCGTGGCAAGGCGCAGGCCGACACGCTGCGCAAGGCCAGGACCGAGACCGTCGCACGCCGTCTGACGGGCGGTACGGAAGGCACCGAGGAGCACGTGCCGGGCACCGCGCTGGGCGTCGGCGACCTGGTGGTCTGCGAGGCGGGCGACATCATCCCCGGCGACGGTGATGTGGTCGAGGGCGTCGCGTCGGTCGACGAGTCCGCGATCACCGGCGAGTCGGCGCCGGTCATCAGGGAGTCCGGCGGTGACCGCTCGGCGGTGACCGGGGGGACGCAGGTGCTGTCGGATCGCATCGTCATCAAGGTCACCTCCAAGCCGGGGGAGACCTTCATCGACCGGATGATCGCCCTGGTCGAGGGCGCCGCGCGGCAGAAGACCCCGAACGAGATCGCGCTGAACATCCTCCTCGCGTCCCTGACCGTCGTCTTCCTGCTGGCGGTGGTCACCCTGCAGCCGTTCGCGATCTACGCGGGCGCCGAGCAGACCATCGTCATCCTGGTCGCCCTCGTGGTCGCCCTCATCCCGACGACCATCGGGGCGCTGCTGTCGGCGATCGGCATCGCGGGCATGGACCGGCTCGTGCAGCGCAACGTCCTGGCGATGTCGGGACGCGCCGTCGAGGCCGCGGGGAACGTCAACACCCTGCTGCTGGACAAGACCGGCACCATCACCTTCGGCAACCGCCAGGCCGCCGAGTTCCTGCCCGTCGGCGGGGTGGACATCGACGAGCTCGCGGACGCCGCCCAGCTGTCGTCGCTGGCCGACGAGACCCCGGAGGGACGTTCGATCGTGGTCCTGGCGAAAGCGAGACACGGAAAGCGCGCCCGGGACGAGGGCGAGCTGGAGCACGCCGCTTTCGTGCCGTTCACCGCCCAGACCCGAATGAGCGGGGTCACCATCGACGGCTGGGAGGTCCGCAAGGGCGCCGCCTCGGCGGTGGCCGCCTGGGTGACCGGGCACGGCGGGCAGTCCGACCC
>NZ_BBUZ01000058.1 GCF_001417735.1 Streptomyces sp. NBRC 110028 | reverse complement strand
TTCATCGACGACCCGGACATGGTGACCGTGATGCGGCTGATGGTCGGCCAGTTGACCGACCGGGCGGCCCACACCCCGATACGACGCGCCCGCGGCTTCGGTGCCTGAGACGGCCGCCGTCTCCGGTGCCGGTCCCACCGCCCTCACGGGGGACGGACCGCCGGACGGCACAGCACAGCACATCACCGCCTTCACCACCCTCCAGGTGCTGCGGCACCTGGACAGCGGTCCCCTGGGCCTGGTGGAGACGCGGGCCGAGGAGCGCTTGGCGCGATGCGGTGAGAACACGGTGCCGGGCCGGCGCGCGGCGTCCTGGCCGCAACGGTTCGCGCGCAGTCTGCGGGATCCGTTCACCGCGGTGCTGCTGGGCCTCGGGCTGGTGTCGGCCGCGGTGGCGGCCTGGGGCACCGCATGCGTGATCCTGTCGCTGGTCTCGGTGAGCTGTGTGCTGCGCTCGTCCGGGGAACACCGGGCCGACCGGTCCATGGCCGCGCTGCGCGACTTGGTCACCACCACGGCGACCGTGCTGCGGCGCGCCGACGAGGCGGACCCGCCCCGGGCCCGGGAGATCCCGGTCGACCAGTTGGTGCCGGGCGATGTGATCCGTCTCGGCCCCGGCGACCTGGTCCCCGCCGACGCGAGGCTGCTGCGCGCGAGCGGTCTGAGCGTGCACCAGGCGCCGCTGACGGGCGAGTCCGCGCCGGTCGCCAAGTATCCCGTGGAGGTACCCGGTCCGCCCCGCGGCGGCGTGTTCGACCAGCCCCAGCTGTGTTTCCAGGGCAGCAGCGTGGCATCCGGCAGTGGCACCGCGGTGGTCGTCGCCACCGGGGCAGGTACACGCTTCGCCGCGGGCCACGTACGGACACGGCACCGTGCGGCGAGTGCTTTCGACCGGTCGGTGCAAGGGATCTCCTGGGTTCTCATCCGGTTCATGCTGCTGACTCCGCCACTGGTGCTGATGGCCAACGCGGCCCTGCGCGGGCGTGGTCTGGAGACGCTGCCGTTCGCCGTGGCGGTCGCGGTCGGGCTCACCCCGGAGATGCTGCCCGTCATCGTCACCACCGCCCTGGCCCGCGGGGCGTCCCTCCTCGCCCGTGAGCACAGGGTGATCGTCAAACGGCTCCCCGCGCTGCACGATCTCGGCGCGGTCGATGTGCTCTGCCTGGACAAGACGGGCACCCTCACCCTGGACCGGCCGGTGGTGGACCGCGCGCTGGACGCCGATGGCAGGGAAGCCCCCGAGGTGTTGCACTGGGCCGCCGTCAACGCCTGGTGGACGCTGCAACTGGCGGACCTGCCCGCCCCGGACACCCTCGACGAGGCGCTTCTGGACGCGGCCGACGACGACGAACTCCTGCGGTACGAAGGCCTCACCGCGGTCCCCTTCGACCCGGTACGCCGCCTCTCCACCGCCGTCGTACGCCGACCCGGCCACCTCGGCACCCACACCCTCGTGGTCAAGGGTGCCGCCGAAGACGTACTGAGCCGCTGCGCGCTGGAGGACGGCGAGCTGACACGGTTGCTCGCGCTCGCCGAGCACGAGGCGGACAGCGGCCTGCGGCTGCTCGCTGTCGCCTCCGCGGAGCGGCCGGCCCGCCACCGCGACTACACTCCGGCCGACGAACGCGGCCTGACCTTCCTCGGCTTCGTCGCGCTGCGCGACGCGCTCGCTCCGACCGCCGGGGACGCCCTGGACGTCCTCGCGGACCGCGGTGTCACGGTCAAGATCCTCACCGGCGACCACCCGGGCACCGCCGCGCGGGCCTGCCACGACCTCGCCCTGCACCCCGGCGATGTGCTCACCGCCGACCGCATCGACGGTCTGAGCGACAGCGAACTCGCCGACACCGCCCGCCGCACCACCGTCTTCGCACGCTGCACGCCCGAGCACAAGGCCCGTATCGTCGCCGCGCTGCGCACCGGCCGGCACACCACGGGCTTCCTCGGCGACGGGGTCAACGATCTGCCCGCGCTGCGCGCCGCCGACGTCGGCAGCTGTCCCCGAGGGGCCGTCGATGTCGCTCGCGAGAGTGCCGATGTCGTGCTCGCGGAGAAGGACCTCACGGCCATCGACCATGCGATCAGGGCCGGCCGGATCGGCAGCGGCAACATCGCCACCTATCTGCGGATCACGCTCTCCTCCAACCTCGGCAACGTCATCGCGATGCTCGCGGCGGGTCTTCTGCTGCCCTTCCTCCCCATGCTCCCGTCCCAGGTGCTGGTGCAGAACCTGTGCTTCGACGCGGCCCAGCTCGCCTTCGCCTACGACCGGCCCCAGCCCGCCCTGCTCCGGGGGCCCACGGTGCTGCGGCCCCGTGACTTCCTCCGCTTCATCACCGGCTTCGGAGTGCTCAACGCCATCGCCGACCTGGCCACCTTCGCCATTCTGGTGCGGGCGGCACACGCCTCCACGGGCTCCGGTGATCCGGCGGCGTTCCATTCCGGGTGGTTCACCGAGAACCTGCTCACCCAGGCCCTGGTGATGTTGTTTCTGCGCACGGGGCGGCGCACCGCCGAAGGCCGTGCCCCGAGCCCGGTCCGCTGGGCCGCCGCCTCGCTTGCCGTGATAGGCGTTCTCCTGCCGTTCTCCCCCCTGGGCCCGGTGCTGGGCATGACGACCCTGACCGGGTGGTACTACCTCCTGCTCGCCGCCGTCCTCACGCTGTACGCGGTCGGCCTGGTGGCCGCCGGGGCGCGCTACGAACGACGCCGGTGACGGCGGCCGGCGGCTGCCGTATCCGCTCAGCCGTGGGAAAGTTCCGATTCCTTCGTCCGCGCGTGGCTCTGGGGGGAAGACGTTGTACGAGCCCCTGGTTGTACAGTTGCGCAATGTGGCAAGTGTTGATCGAGGAAATGGGGTGCGGCGATGCTGCGCAACGGCTTGGAACCCTGGCATCTGCTGATCGTGGCGGTGGTGATGATTGTGCTGTTCGGCTCGAAGAAGCTGCCGGACACCGCTCGTTCGCTGGGGAAGTCACTGCGGATCCTGAAGAGCGAGACGAGGGCCATGAAGGACGACGGCGCACGGGCGGCGGAGTCACCCCGCGCGGAGCCGGAGGAGCGTGGGGTCTCGCACGCCGAGCAGGTCTCACCCGGTGTCGCGTCGGGTTGAGGCCGGCGGCCCCGCGAGGCCGCCCGGGCCGGGGCAGGGCGCATGCCCTCGCTCCGGTCCGGGCGGCGGGGCGCCGGCGCGGCTCAGTCCAGCGTGATGGTGGGCTTGCGCAGGTCCAGCCATGTGGCCAGGTCCAGGGCGCGTTCGATGACGGCGCGCTGCTGCGGGGTGATGTGCTCGCCCGGTGCGGCGATGGCCTCGTTCAGCGTCTTGAGGCGGCACAGCTCGAGAGCCGGGTGTCCCGAGGTGACGAGGTCGCTCGCCTGCCGTTTGATGGCGGCGAGGTAGGCGGGGTCGAAGCTGCCGGGGTAACCGCTCTTCTTGCGGTTCGCGACCGACTCGGGCAGCACATCGCGGGTGGCCTCGCGCAGGATGCTCTTCTCCCGCCCGTCGAACGTCTTGAGCGACCAGGGGGTGTTGAAGACGTAACTCACGAGCCGGTGGTCGCAGAACGGCACCCTGACCTCCAGGCCGACGGCCATGCTCATCCGGTCCTTGCGGTCCAGGAGCGTGTTGACCATGCGGGTCAGGTGCAGGTAGCAGACCTGCCGCATGCGCTTCTCCAGGCCGGACTCGCCCTCCTTGAGGGGGACTTCCTTCAGCGCGGTGACGTAGCGGTCGCGGAGGTAGGTGTCCAGATCGAGCCGGTCGGCGAGGTCGTCGGGCAGCAGGCTCTGGGTGTCGCCGAGCATCGGCCCCCCGGCGAGCCACGGGAAGGTGTCGGCCTCGCGCCGCTCGTCGTGGAACCACGGATAGCCGCCGAAGACCTCGTCGGCCGACTCGCCGGACAGCGCCACCGTCGACTGCTCGCGGACGGCCTTGAACAGGAGGTAGAGCGAGTTGTCCCGGTCGCCGAGCCCGATGGGCAGGTCCCGGGCGGCGATGGCGGCCCGCCTGACGGCCGGGTCGGACAGGGCGGAGCCGTCGAGCACGATGTCCTGGTGGTCGCACTTCACATAGTCGGCCACCGCGTGCACATACGGCGTGTCGACGCTGGGCGCGACATCGATCGCGCGGAAGTTCTCCGCCTGGTCGGGGAAGTCGACCGCGAAGCTGCGGACGGTCTCGCCGTCCTCGGCGAGCCGGCGGGCGGCGAGCGAGGTCATGGCGGAGGAGTCGAGCCCGCCGGAGAGCAGGGTGCAGCGGGGTACGTCGGCGACGAGCTGGCGGGCGATGATGTCCTCGAGCAACTCCCTCACGTGGGCGACGGTCGCCCGCTGGTCATCGGTGTGTTCGGACACCTCAAGACGCCAGTAGGCCCGCTCGCGCAGCCCGTTGCTGTCGACGACGGCCAGATGGCCGGGGCGCAGTTCCCTCATGCCCTTCCATATGGCCTCGCCCGGCGTCTTGGCGAACGAGAAGATCTCCCGCAGCCCGTCGATGCCGACCACGGGGGCCGCGAGCGGGTTGGCGAGGATGGCCTTGGGCTCGGAGCCGAAGAGCACGCCGTCGTCGGTCTCGTAGTAATAGAACGGCTTGATGCCCATCCGGTCCCGGACCATCACCAGCTTCTCGGCGCGGGAGTCCCAGATGGCGAAGGCGTACATGCCGTTGAGCTTCTCGGTGAGGGATTCCCCCCACTCCAGATAGCCGCGCAGGACGACCTCGGTGTCGGAGTCGGTGGTGAAGCCGTGGCCCCTGCGGCGCAGTTCGTCGCGCAGCTCGGTGAAGTTGTACGCCTCGCCGGAGTACACCATGGTGACGGGGCCGTCGGCCGTGTCGACGGTCATGGGCTGGGCCCCGCCGGGCAGGTCGATGACGGCCAGCCTGCGATGGCCGAGCGCCGCCTTGCCGGTCACCCAGGTGCCCGCCGCGTCCGGGCCGCGGCACGCCATCGTCTCCGTCATGGTGTCGAGGAGCTGTCGGTGAGAGGTCAGATCGCGGCGGTAGGAGACCCAGCCGGTGATGCCACACACGGTGATCAACCCTTTCGATCGGGGGCCAAACGGTTGCCTGGGATAACCATCTACCTCTCCGGAGGCGGGTCGCTACCTTCCGCCGCCAACGTCGGCGGGTGTCGTTTCTCACCAGTAAATTCCTGTTAAGGGAACGTTTCACCTCAAGCGTTGTCCGAAAAGGCACCCCCCCTGGGAATGGGGCCTGTACAGCTCCTGGCCCATGAGCGCTCTCATGGCCTGCCGCGTGTCCCGGCCGCCGTCACCGGTGCGCGGGCAACGGTGGTCGTCGTCTCGTCGAGCTGCGCCGTATCCAGCAGCCGGCCGCCGAGCAGTGCGGCGTAGAACCGGTTCAGGTCATGCGTGGTGCTGATGATCGAGTCGGCGCCGACGGCCATGCTCGGCGCCCCTCTCGGCCGTTCCGGCGCGCGCGGCCTCGCCGACGCCTTCCTGACACCCGCATGATGACCCCTTTCCCGTTCAGGTCGCCCCGCGCGGAGACGGCTGCCTCGGCGGTCACGGACTCAGCCGGTGTGGCGGATCCGAAAGCGATCGGGTTCCGCCGGGTCCCGATCGGCGATGTGGATCGGCGGCCCGGCCCATTGCCACACGCTGACGCCCGGCGTGCGGGAGAACCGGATCTGCCCACGGGTGCCTTCGACCGCGACGTGCGGCCAGGATTCGGCGATGCGGGCCCGGTCCGTGCCGTGGGAACGCAGCATCTCCGCGAGGACGGTGACCGTGTCGTAGCCCTCGAAGGCGACGAAGGACGGCGCTTGGCCCAGCCGCTCGCAAAGGGCCGTCTCCACTTGTGCGCCGAGTGGGCCGAGGCGCTCGGGGAGGTAGCGCAGGAACGGGATCGCGGCGCCCAGTGGCGTCGCCCATTCGGCGAACTCCGGTTGCCCGGCCGGAGCACCGATCAGGATCTCGGCGAGGCGATGGTCGCCGCGTACGGATTCGACGATCGGCACCGCCGGATCCGGGTGGCCGACCAGAAGGAGGAGGGCTGTCGCGCCACGGTCGACGAGCGCGTCGCACACGGCCGCGGGGGTGAGCGCGCTCATGTCGAGTTCGGTGACGGTGCCGCCGCGAGGGGCGAGGTGGTCCCGCAGAATGCGGGTCCCGGTCGCCCAGTAGACGCTCGGCTGGGTTGCCACGGCGATGCGACGGTGGCCGGCGTCGAGGAGGAAGTCCGCGTAGACCCGCCAGCCGCGGGACTGCGGCGGGGAGAGGCGCGCGACCCATTCCGTCGGCCGTTCGGTGAGCGTGTCGAGAACCGCCGACGAGCAGAGGAACGGCAGGCCGAGGGCGTCGGCCCCGGTGGCGGCGGCACGAGCGACGACGCTGTGATACTCCCCGGCCAAGGCGGCCACGCCCAGGCCGGCGCATTCTTCCACGGCCGCCGCGGCCCTCCGCGGATCAGCCGCGGTGTCTCGGACCACCAGCTCCAGCGGTCTTCCTCCGATGCCGCCCGCCTTATTGACGTGGTGAGCGGCCAACTCCATTCCGGCGAGCAGGCTTTGACCCGCCCCGGCCCAGCCGGGCCGGGTCAGCGGAACGAGAGCGCCGATCCGGACGGGCGATCGGTCCGCCCGCTCCGGCCCAGGTGGCGATGGTGGCGTAGGCATGCGTAGGCGTCTCCCGCTCCCGTATGGCGATTCGTTCGCAACCAGCCCAGGCCGCCGGGTGGCGAGGCCCGGTGTGCGTCGTCCCCTCCCGCCGTGGCGGGCGCGCCTGGTGATCGTGCCGGACATTGCATCCACCACCATCGCCCGCGGACAACCGGTTTTGTTCGGGATCAGTCGGTGAGGTCGGCGAGGTCGGCGGCCTGCCGGCGCAGGGCGCGTGCCAGCGCGTCCGTGGGTGCCGTGAGGACGCCCGGCCTGCGGACCAGGCTGACGCGTCGTACCTCCTCCGCGACGCCTTCGACGGACACGATACGCACGCCGGGCGGAACGGCGGGCAGCAGCGCCGGCGTGGCGGTGGTGATACCCGCGCCGGCCGCGACCAGGTGGAGCTTGGTCAGCCATCTATCTGCGCCGGGGAACCACTCCCGAGTACCGCCGGAATGTGTCCCTCGGCCTCCACAAGGCCATGGTCGACGTGCTGAAGATCCCCCAGGACGACCAGTTCCACGTCTTCCACGAGGTCGCGCCGGACAACTTCCATATGCAGCCGGTCGTGTTCGGCCTGCGGCGCGGCGAGCGCGTCATGCTCATCCAGCTGTCCTTCAACTCCCGCACCGCCGAGCAGAAGGCCGAACTGTTCCAGGCGATCGTCACCAACCTCCGGTTGTCCGCCGACGTCCCCGAAGAGGACATCCTGATGACGATCATCGAGACGGCCCGCGAGAACTGGTGGGCGGCCGGGCGCGTCGTCGATCCCGCCACCGGCTACGACGAGCGCATGAACGACGATCTCACCGAGGGCGGCGCACGGCCCGAACCGTCCCGCCTCAGCGCACGGTGATCACCAGCTTCCCCGTGGTGCGGCCCGTCTCTCCCAGGGCGTGGGCGCGGGCGCCTTCGGCGAGGGGGAAGGTGGCGGAGACGTGGGCGCGGAGCCTGCCCCGGTCGACGAGTTCGGCGACGGCGCGCATCCCGGCCCGGTCGTGCTCGACCAGCAGACTGACGGCGCGGACCTGGGCCTTCTCCGCCGCGGCCGGGGTGTCCTCGGCGCCCGGCAGCAGGGAGACGACGATGCCGCCGGGGCGGAGCACGCCCACGGAGCGGGTGGCGGTCTCCCCGCCGAGGGCGTCGAGGACGACGTCGTAGCGCTCGTCGGTGTCGGTGAAGTCCTCGGAGCGGTGGTCGACGCAGGCGTCCGCGCCCATCTCGCGCAGGAAGTCGTGCTTGGGGGCGCTCGCCGTCCCGGTGACGTGCGCGCCGCGCTCCTTGGCGATCTGCACGGCGAGATGGCCGACGCCGCCGGCCGCGGCGTGGATCAGCACCCGCTGCCCGGCCCGGAGGTCCGCGGTGTCGACGAGGGCTTGCCAGGCGGTGAGCGCGGCCAGCGGCAGGGCGGCCGCCTGGACGTGGTCGATCCCGGCGGGCTTGGCGACGAAGGCGCGGGTGGGGCCGGTCACGTACTCGGCGTGGGAGCCCGCCCCGTACGGATAGGGCAGCATGCCGAACACCTCGTCACCGGGCCGGAAGAGGGTGACGCCGAAGCCGGTCTCCACCACCGTGCCGGAGACGTCCCAGCCGAGGGTCAGCGGCGGGGGCGGCAGGAACACGCTCAGGGCGCGGTGCTTGAAGTCCGTGGGGTTGAGCCCGGCCGCGTGCACGGCGACGAGGATCTCCCCGGGACCGGGCGCGGGCCGCGGAAGCTCGGTCAGCCGCAGGACCTCGGGGCCGCCGAGGGCCGTCTGGTGCAGGGCGAGCATCATGGGGGCGCCGTCCGGCGCCGCGGGGCCGGGGGAGTCCGTGGCGGCCGCCGGGGCCGGGGAGCCGAGGTGGTCAGGGGTGTCCGTCGAAGTCATGCCTCGATCCTGGCCCTAGGGTCCGGCCCGGGGCGATGGCAGGATGGTCAGGCTCCGATACATTCCTGCCATGTCCATCGTCCCTGCCGCCCGCCGCGTCCCCGGCGCCCACCAGGTCGTCGTCCTTGCCCTCGACGGCGTCTATCCCTTCGAACTCGGCATTCCGCACCGGGTGCTGGGGTCCGCCGGCGGCCGCTACGAGGTGCGCTCGGCGAGCGTGGACGGGCGGCCCGTGCGTACCGACTCGGACCTGACGGTCACCCCCGGGCACGGTCCCGAGGTGCTGGACGAGGCGGACACCGTGGTCATCCCTCCGTACGCCATCTCCCGGGCCTCGGCCACCGCGCCGGACCCGCGAGCCCTCACCGCGCTGTCCCGCGCCCGCCCCGGCACCCGTCTGGTGTCCATCTGCACCGGCGCCTTCCTGCTGGCCGCCGCCGGTCTCCTGGACGGGCGCCGGGCCACCACCCACTGGGCGCTCACCGACCACTTCCGGGAGCTGTTCCCCCGGGTCGAACTCGACGCCGGTGTCCTCTTCGTCGACCACGGTGACGTGCTGACCTCCGCCGGGGCGGCCAGCGGTGTCGACGTCTGCCTGCACCTGGTGCGCCGGGACCACGGCAGCGAGGTGGCCAACCACGTCGCCCGTTGCTGCGTCGTACCGCCGTACCGCGACGGCGGGCAGGCGCAGTACATCGAGCGGCCGGTGCCGCCGTCGGGCGGAACCGGCACCGGGCCGACCCGTGACTGGGCGCTGCGGCGGCTGGAACTGCCGCTGTCGCTGGACGAGTTGGCCGCGCACGCGGCGATGAGCACCCGCACCTTCGCCCGGCGCTTCCGGGAGGAGACCGGTCTGAGCCCCGGCCGGTGGCTGACCCAGCAGCGGCTGCGGCGGGCCCGGCGGCTGCTGGAGTCCAGCGACCTGCCGGTGGAACGGATCGCCCACGAGGTCGGCTTCGCCACCGCCACCTCGCTGCGGCGGCACCTGGCGGCGGAGGCGGGGGTCGCCCCATCGGCGTACCGGCGCACCTGGCGGGACAACGCACCGTCATGAGGTGCCTATGATCGCACCCGCGCCCGGCATGAGAGGTACGGCACCATGGTGAACCGCGACGCCCCGGCACTCGACGACCCGGTGGGGCGATCACTCGGCGGTCACCACGCGCATCTCGCCCGCCGGCTCGGCCGGGCCGCCACCTATCCGCCGGACGTCGCGACCTTCTCCGCGGTGCCCGCCGACCCGGGCCCGGCGGAATGGGCCGATCTGGCCGGGCTGCTCGGGCCGGGCGCGTTCGCCGACATGTTCAGCTGTCCCGCCACTCCGCCGCCGGACTGGGAGCCGGTCTTCTCCCTGCAGGGCCGCCAGATGATCGGGCCCGGCGGTGCTCGGCACTTCCACGCGGAGACCGGGACCGATGAGGGCGTCGTCGACCTGGGTGCGGACAGCGTGGCCGAGATGCTCGACCTCGTCGCGCGGACCGAGCCGGGGCCGTTCCGGCCGCGCACCCCCGAACTCGGCGCCTACCTCGGCATCCGCGACAACGGCACGTTGGTGGCGATGGCGGGGGAGCGGCTGCGGCCACCGGGCTGGACCGAGATCAGCGCCGTCTGCACCGCTCCCGAGGCACGCGGACGTGGCCACGCGGCACGTCTGATCAACGCGCTCGTCGCGCGGATCGTGGCCCGCGGCGAACACCCCTTCCTGCACGTGGCCGAGGCGAACACCGGCGCGATCGCCCTGTATGAGCGCCTCGGCTTCACCACCCGCAAGCAGGTGACCTTCCGGGGGTTCCGCACACCGTGACGGCTCCGCGCGTCAGGTGATCGTGGGATGGCCATGCGGGTCCTGTGGATCTACGCTTCCGCCGACGCCACGCGTACCCTCGTCGAGACGGGCGCCACCGCGGGTCGACGCCGAGCACGCCACGCCCGCCGAGACCCGCGACCGACCACCGCCGCGACCCGAGAACAGGGACACCACCGTGATCACCGAGATCGCCCAGATCGAGATCCACCCGGGCCAGGAAGAGGAGTTCGAGGAGGCCGTCACCAAGGCCCTGCCCTTCTTCCTCGAGGCCGACGGCTGCGACGGGGTCGACCTGCAGCGCAGCGTCGAACACCCCTCGCGCTACCGGCTGATGGTCCGGTGGGAGACGGTCGAGCACCACACCGTCACCTTCCGCGGCTCCGATGGCTTCACCCGCTGGAGGGCCCTGGCCGGACCGCACTTCGCGGCTCCGCCGCAGGTGGAACACGTGTACTCCGTCCTCGCGCCATGACGTCGGCGGCCGGGACCGCAACCGGTCCCGGTCCCGGCCCCGGCCCGCGCTCGATGCCGCGCGCGGTTCGGCCGGCCGGGGTCCCCTTGGCGCGGACGGCGATGTCGCCCGAGGAAGCCGCCGAGGCCGCCGCCACGATCTTCCTGGGTGGCGTACAGCGGCCCGAGAACAGCCGTCAGGCAGCCTTCGCGCTCATCGGCGCGGCCCCGTGTGCGCCCCCGGGGCGTACGGCCAGCCGGTCACCTTCTTCGGCCGGGGCGGCGCGTAGGTGCGCACCTTGGAGGTGGACAGCCCGAGCCTGACCAGCGACTCCGCGATGGTCACGGCGGCGCTGACACCGTCGACGACGGGGACGCCGGTGCGCTCCCTGATCCGGTCGTCCAGGCCCGCCATGCCGCCACAGCCCAGGCAGATCACCTCGGCCTTGTCCTCGCGCACGGCGCGCTCGGCCTGCGCCACGATCGCTTCGACGGCGGCTTCCGGGTCCTCTTCGAGGTCCAGTACGGCCATGTCGCTGGCCCGGACCGAGGCGCACCGGGTGTGCAGACCGGCCAGTGTGAGCCGGTCCTCGATCAGCGGGAGCGTCCGGTCCAGCGTGGTGACGACCGAATAGCGGTGTCCGAGGAACATCGCCGTGGTGGCGGCGGCCTCGGTGATGTCGACGACCGGTACGTCCAGGAGCTCCTGCAGGCCCTCCCTGCCGTGTTCGCCGTACCCCGCCTGGATGACGGCGTCGAAGGGCTCCGGGTAGGACTGGACCCGGTCCATCACGGCGATCGCCGCGAGGTAGCTCTCGAAATTCCCCTCCACGGACTCGGCACCGAAGCGCGGCGTCAGGCCGACGATCTCCGTGCCGGCCGAAGCCACCGTTCTCGCCCGGGCGGCGATCGCCTCGGTCATGGACTCGGTGGTGTTCACGTTCACGACGAGGATGCGCATGCGGAATGCCTCCGGGTTGATCATCGGACGGGGGTGTTCGCGTCACGGGTGGTTCGGGCTCAGTCCGCGCACGGGACGGCGATCTCGGCTCCGGAAACGTCCTCGTGGTCTTCCTTGCGGTTCGACACCAGGAAGTATGCGACGGCGGCGACGCCGGCGCCGATGAACCACGCGAACGGCGCGGCCGGGGCGAAGGCCGGGAGGAGGGCGAGCAGGACCGCCAGCACGGCCGCGGGGACGAAGGCCGCGATCGCGCGGGGGTTGAAGCCCCGGGTGTAGTGGTACGGCCCGGAGGCGTCCATGGTGTAGAGCTGGGGCACGTTGACACGCCCCTTCCGGATCAGCCAGTAGTCCGCTGCCACCACTCCGAACAGGGGGCCGAGGAGGGCGCCCAGGCCGCCGAGGAAGTAATTGACGACGGTCGGGTTGTTGTAGAGGTTCCACGGCAGGATCGCGATGCCGATGACGCCGCTGACGACTCCCGCCCGCCTGAAGTTCAGGTGCTTGGGGAAAAGGTTGGCCAGCGCGTAGGCGGGGGCCACGAAGTTGGCCATCAGATTCACCGCGATGGTGAGGATGATCAGCGCCAGGCCGGCCAGGGCCACGAACAGGGTATTGGGCAGGTCCTGAATGACGTCCGCCGGGCTGGTGATCGTTTTGCCGTTGATCTGGAACTGGGCGCCGGAGATGACGATGCTGATGATGCCGAACAGCATGATGTTGACCGGAATGCCGCAGAAATTACCGACCGTAATCGCCCTTTTGCTGGTGCAGGACCGGGTGAAATCACAGAAATTCAGCGCGAAGGTCCCGTAGATGGACACCCAGAGCGACGCTCCGGCGAATATCTCCCGCCACATGCGGCCGCCCTCCAGATGGTTGGGCGCCGAGAGGGCGATGGAGCCTCCCGCCCTGACGAACATCCAGATGGCGAGGGCACACAGGGTGACGAGGATGACCGGGCCGGCGAACGCCTCGTACTTCCGGACCATTTCCAGCCCGTACGTGACGATGACGATCTGCACGATCCACAGGAGCCCGAAGGAGATCCACCCGAGCGCGGAGAGCCCCAGGAAGGAGTGCTCGGTCAGCCCGGCGAACGGACGGTAGACGGCGATCAGCAGGACATTCAGCACATGCGATGCCAGATACGTCTGGATGCCGAACCACGCGATGGCGACGACACCGCGGATGAGGGCCGGAATCTGGGCGCCGCGGACGCCGAAACTGATCCGGCTCATGACCGGGAACGGAACGCCGGTCTTGTGCCCCATGTAGCCGGCGAGATTGAGGATCCCGAACAGCAGCGCCGCCCCGATCGCCAGCGCGAGCAGAATCTGCCAGGCGCCGAGTCCGAGGGCGAACAGACCGATGGCGAACGTGTAGTTGCCGAGGCTGTGCACATCGTTGGCCCAGAGGGTGAAGACGTTGTAGCTCCGCCAGCGGCGCCCTTCCACCTGCGTGGGCGCCAAGTCCTTGTTGTACAGGCGCGGACTCGGGGAAACCGTGCTGCGGGCCGCTGCCGGCGGGCCGGCCGGTGCGGCTCCGCGACCGTCCGGATCGCCGTCGATCACGTCCGTGATCCGCTCGGAATGTGGTGCCCGCAGTGGCTCCACGGGAATTTCTGCACTCATGACCGGCCGCTCCTCATCGCGGTTTCCGTATGTCGTAAGAGTTTCGATGCCTTGATCAGGCCGTACGTCAGGCCATTCCTCGCCTCAGCAGCCGTCCGCGCGGCGGCTGATCGATGTCCACCGGCTCACCGTTCAGCCAGGTGCCGCGCACCGTCCCGGCCAGCGGGCGGCCGACGTAGGCGGATACGGGGTTCTTGTGGTGGAGGGTGGCGACGTCCACGACGAACGCCTCGTCCGGGGCGAAGACGCAGAAGTCCGCCGCGCTGCCCAGCGCGATCTGTCCCTTGTGGATCAGCCCGGCCTGCCTGGCGGGGTTCTCCGCCATCCAGCGCACGACGTCGGTCAGCGCATGCCCGCGCCGGCGGGCCTCGGTCCACACCGCGGGCAGGCCCAGCTGCAGCGAGGCGATGCCGCCCCACGCGATGCCGAAGTCACCGATGTCGAGGCGCTTCAGCTCTTCCGTGCAGGGGGAGTGGTCGGAAACCACCTGGTCGATCACCCCGTCGCCGAGTCCCCGCCACAGCAGCTCGCGGTTGCCGGCTTCCCGTATGGGGGGACAGCATTTGAACTGCGTCGCCCCGTCGGGGATCTCCTCCGCGGTGAAGGAGAGGTAGTGGGGGCAGGTTTCCACGCTGAGCCGCACGCCTTCGCGGCGCGCCGAGCTGATCATCGGCAGTGCGTCGGAGCTCGACAGATGGAGGATGTGCACGCGGCAACCGGTCCATCGGGCCAGTTCGATCACTTGCGCGATGGCGAGGTTCTCCGCGCCGCGCGGCCGTGAGCGCAGGAAATCGCCGTAGCTCTCACCGTGCGGGGTGGCGGCCCGGTCGATGGCGTGGGCGTCCTCGGCGTGCACGATCATCATGGCGCCGAAGGAGGCGAGCTGACGCAGCGCCCCCTCCAGCTGCTCCGGCGCCAGCGGTGGGAACTCGTCCACACCGGAGTGGAGCAGGAAACACTTGAAGCCGAACACCCCCGCGTCGTGCAGTGCGCGCAGCCCGTCGAGGTTGCCGGGCACCGCACCGCCCCAGAAGCCGACGTCGACCCATGAGCTGCCTTCCGCGGCCTTGCGCTTGACCTGCAGCGCGTCGACGTCGACCGTCGGCGGGATGCTGTTGAGCGGCATGTCGATGATCGTGGTGATCCCGCCGGCGGCCGCGGAGCGGGTCGCGCTGGCGAACCCCTCCCACTCGGTGCGGCCCGGCTCGTTGACGTGTACGTGGGTGTCCACCAGGCCCGGCAGCAGCACCACGTCGCTCCCGAGCTCGACGACACGCTCCCCTTCCAGGGCCGCGTCCAGCGGTTCGATGGCGACGATCCTGCCGTCGGAGACGCCCACGCACCGGGACACCTCTCCGGCGGCTGTGATCACCCGGGGCGCGCGGAACACCAGATCCAGTCCGGTCATCTCATTCCTGCCGTTTCTGCTACTCGTGACGGATTCGCTGTCGGTGACCGGATGGGTCAGGACAGTTCGGCGGTGCGCTCGGCGAGGTTCTTGGCGCCGGTGTCGGTCAGCGAGCCGTGCAGTCGCAGCCGGGAGATGCCGCCGTCGGGGAAGACGTCGATCCGTACGTGTGTCGCCGTCGGCTCGTCCACGAGGAAGCGGTGCACCGTATCGGGCTGGAGCCGGGTGCGCGGCAGGATCTCGAACCACTCGTCCGAGCCCGTCTCCTGATCCTGTCCGTAGAGCGCGGCCCAGCCCGCGGAGTTGCCCTTCAGATAGCCGGTGTCGATCTCGACGGCCCGGATCACCGCCTGTGCGGTGAGCCGGTAGCGCACCCAGTCGTTGCCGCGGTCACGGCGGCGTCGCGTCTCCCAGCCGTCGTCCATCTTGCGCGACCGGCCGGGCAGAATCGTGTTGGCCGGCGACGAGTAGAACCGGTCCGACGCGTCCTCGACCGCACCGCCGTTCTCCAGCGCCACCACGTCGAACGTGCCCAGCGCGGCCAGCCACTCCGGATCGGCGGTGACCTCCCCGTACACCCGCAGACGGGCGATCCCGCCATCGGGATGCTGGGCGACGCGCAGGTGGGTGAAGCGCCGCTCCACGTCGACCGCGAAGGCGTTGGCCGCGTGACCACCCACCGGGGTGCGCGGCACGATCTCCGTCCACTCCGTGCCGTCCGCCAGCAGCTCGGCGGGCGAGGCGGACGGCGGCGCCGAGGTCGCCTGCACGCTGACCGCCTGCGGATAGTTGCCCCGGAAGTGCGCGGTGTCCACGATCAGGCCGCGGATCACCCCTGGCGCCCCCAGCCGGACCAGCGCCCAGTCGTGATCGTCATCCGCCGGATGCGGTGCGTCACCGCCGGTGCCACGGCGGCGCCGGGTCTCCCAGCCGTCCATGATCTTGCCCTTGTGGCCGAAGTGCTCGGGGTCGAACACCGCCGGGCTCGGGATCAGCAGGTTCTCCCGCTCGGCGAAGAACTCATCGTTCGCGGCGATGACACTGCCCCCCAGCCGACGGTCGGCCAGGTCGACCAGATGGCCGAAGGGGACCTCGGCGCTGCGGTAGTCGGCGTAGGGGTCGCCACCACCGTACGGCTGCGCGTCTCCGGAGAAATGAGTGGCCTGCGTCATGGATGGGGACCTTTCGACGGTATCGGTGGGGTGAGTGGTGCGGAGGAGGTCCGGGATAGACAGAACTTCCGCGATGCGGATAGTTGTTTCTGTCATATGGAATGACAACCCCGATGTTGTGTCGGCGTCAACCCCTTGGTGACCATGTCGTCCCACGAATGGCGAAGACGGCGTGAACACTCGACACCTGTCGTTCATGTCGGCCTTGGGTGGTAATAGGCGTGATGGCCGTTATTGGGTAGAACGCTCCTGTGGGGAGGGCGTCCATCGCCGAGGCGGTCGGGGATCTGTCGGTCCGATGTCGGCGGCTCGTCGGCGGGCCCTGGGAGCTTTGCGGAGATCCCGCCGGGTGCCGACCCGGCGGGCGTGCCACACGCGAGGAATCACCATGACCACTGACGTCACGATCATCGGCGCCGGACTCGGCGGGCTGACGCTCGCCCGCGTCCTGCACGTCCACGGCATCCCGGCCACGGTCTACGAGGCGGAGCCGTCGCCGACCGCCCGCGGGCAGGGCGGGATGCTCGACATCCACGACCACAACGGCCAACTCGCCCTTGAGGCGGCGGATCTGATGGACCAGTTCCGTGGCCTCATCCTGGAGGGCCGCCAGGCGATGCGGATCCTCGACCGGAACGGGACCGCCCTGTTCGAACAGCCCGACGACGGCACGGGCGGGCGCCCCGAGGTCCAACGCGGCGAGCTGCGCCGGATCCTGCTCGACGCGCTCCCGGCCGGTACCGTCCGGTGGGGCCACAAGGTCAGCGGCGTCCAGACGCTCGGCGTGGGCCGCCACGAGGTGACCTTCGCCGACGGCACCACCGTGGCCACGAGCCTGCTGGTCGGCGCGGACGGCGCGTGGTCACGGGTCCGGCCGCTGCTCTCCGACGCGGCCCCCGAGTACATCGGCCGGGCGTTCGTCGAGACCTGCCTGTTCGACGGCGACTCCCGGCACCCCGCCGCCGCGAAAGCGGTCGGCGGCGGGTCGCTGCTCGCGCTCGCGCCGGGCAAGGGGATCCAGGCGCACCGCGAGAGCGGCGGCACCCTGCACACCTACGTGGCGCTCACCGGGCCGCAGGACTGGTTCGCCGCCATCGACTTCAGCGACGCCGCCGCGGCCACCGCGCGGATCGCGGAGGAGTTCGCCGGCTGGGCGCCGGAGCTGACCGCGCTGATCACCGACGGCGACACTGCACCGGTCCTGCGCCCCCTCAACGCGCTGCCGGCCGGGCACCGTTGGGACCGGGTGCCGGGGGTGACCCTGCTCGGCGACGCCGCCCACCTGTCGGCCCCCAACGGCGAAGGCGCCAACCTGGCCATGTACGACGGCGCCGAACTCGGCAAGGCCCTCGCCGCGCACCCGGACGACCTCGAGACCGCGCTCACCGCGTACGAGCAGGCCATGTTCCCGCGCGGTGCCGCGGCCGCCGCCGAAGGCGCCGAGCTCCACGAGCTCATGTTCGGCGACGACGCGCCCCACAGCCTGATCACCGCGTTCAGCGGACACGTACAGGGCCGATGAGGGGGCACGGTGTCAGGCGTTGGCCGGGCCCGGGTGGCGGCCGAGCCGGTGCCCTGTGGCGTACGGGAGCGACGAGCGGTGCGCCGCGTCGCCGGACCGGGCCTACCGGCCGAGGTGGAACCGGATGGTGGTGCCGTCCGGACCGGTGTGCACCCGGACCAGGTCGGTGACCCGATGCACCAGCAGCAGGCCCCGGCCGCCGACCTGACCCGGCGCGGCCGGTCGCCGCCCGGCGAGCGGATCGCTGAGGCGGCCGCCGTCCTCGACCTGGCACAGCACCTGCCCGGCCCGCTCCCAGACCCGCACCGTGCCGCGACCGGCGCCGTGCAGCACGCTGTTGGTGGTCAACTCGGACGTCGCCAGGGCCAGATCGCCAAGGCGCTGCCCGGCGAGGCCGAGCCGCTCACCGGCCGCGACCGCGAACTCGCGGGCGAGGGGCAGACGTTCGGCGTCGAAGGAGAAGGCGGGGACGCCTGCGGGCGGGGGCAGCGGCTCGTTGTGCGCCGCGGTGGCGCGCTCGGGGTCGTAGACGTGGCTCGGGCGCTCCCGGCCGTCCTCGATGACCACCGGGTGGGTCAGCCACGCGTCGGCGAGCGCGCCGTCGTCCAGCCGCCGGCTGTCGTACGGGCACAGGATGGTGACCTCGCGGCCGCGGAAGGCCAGGTTGATCAGCGCCTCGTGCTGGACGCACGGACCGTACTCGGCCGCCGTGCGGCCGGCCCAGATGGGTTCGCCGATGATCCGCACCCGGCCGCCCGGGTGCCGGTCGGCGAAGTCCCGCAGCACCGCGGGGATGATCCGCCCGGGGTTGCGCCCGGCCACGGTCATGTCGAGGAACCGCACCTTCGCGCCATCCCGTCCGAGCGCGCTCCGCAGGAGCCGGAGGCCGGCGCCGGGGACGGCCACCGCCACCGGCTCGCCGGCGCGCAGACCGTCGAGCACGAAGGGCAGGGTGCCGGTCAGATAGTCCTCGTCGTCCCGGTAGAACAGGGCCGGGTGGACGAAGGGACCGGCGGCGGCTTCGGTGCTCACCACCAAGTCACCCCGATCGCGGAAAGTCAGGACCCGGCCCGGGCCGCCCCCGGCGAGCGGATGGGGGAGTGGTCTGAGGACCGCCCCACTGTACCCAAGGAGTGCCCGGCGTGGCCGTGCGCACGTCCGAGAGGGGGCGCGTGCCGGACCGGGGATAAGGTTGCAGCGGGAGCAAGGCGCAAGGTCGGCACCAAGGGGCCGAAGACGCTGATTCGGAGTGCACTGTTATGGGCGTGAATCCGGCACCCTCTCACCGCCGGTCCCGCGAATCCGCTCGGATGGCGTGCGAGGTGATCGAACTGCTCGAGGTGCTGTGGGAGCGGGGGCGGGACGCCGTCTCCTCGTCCCCGGTGTCGGCGTCACAGCTGCGCGTCCTGTACAGCCTGGACCGTGAGGAGGGGATCAACCTCCGCACGCTCGGGGAACTGCTGGGCTCGGCGCCCTCGTCCGTGAGCCGTCTGTGCGACCGGCTGCAGGCGCTCGGATTCGTGGAGCGCGCGCCCAGCCCGGTCAGCCGCCGGGAGCT
Source organism: Streptomyces sp. NBRC 110028 (assembly GCF_001417735.1). Lineage (GTDB taxonomy): Bacteria > Actinomycetota > Actinomycetes > Streptomycetales > Streptomycetaceae > Streptomyces. The sequence goes on along the minus strand of NZ_BBUZ01000058.1, from coordinate 14,969 downwards.
CGAACTGCGGCTGACCAGCCACGGCAAGGCGTATCTGCTGGAGCTGCGGGCCCGCCGGGAGGAGGCCCTGCTGACCGCCATCGCCGCCATGACCCCGACCGCCCGCAAGGCGCTGCTGGAGGGGCTGAAGGGGTTTCAGGAAGCCGTGGACGAGACGGCGCCGATCCTCCGCCGGGGCGACACCGAGGACGGCGCGGTGCGGTTCGCCTGAACCCTCCGCCGGGCGCGGGCCCGCATGCCTGATCGACCCGTGTGCCACGGTCCGTCCCCCGTCTGTCGTCGCCGCGGTCCGTCTTCGGCTGTCGTCGCCGAGGGTGCCGGAGGAGCGCCGGGGAACCCCGGCGGCTCCGTGAAAGGGTGCATCCGGGCACTAGATTCTTGTCATCCGGGCATGGTTGTCAAATGACAACGATTTCCGGAGATTCCGCTTCCGGTGCCTCTTCGGCGGATTCCCCCCGTTCCCTCCGCCCGTACCAGTCGAGGCAGACCACCAGGGCGTCGTCGTCCAGCGGGGTGTCGAAGCGGAAGTCGGCGAGCTGGCGCAGCACCGCCTGGGGCACCTGGGTCGGTGGCAGCAGCTGGGTGTTGCCCAGCGCGCGGGCCAGCGCCCGCTCCCCGTAGCTCTCGCCCGAGGGGGACAGGGCCTCGTACACCCCGTCGCTCCCGAACAGGAAGCGGTCGCCGGGCTGGGCGGTGAAGTGCTCGGCGACATAGACGGTGTCCTCGAACATCCCGAGCGGCAACTGCGCGTCGAACCGTACGGGCTCCACCGAGCGCTCCCGCTGGCGCCACATCCGCGGCGACCCCGCGTCCACGACCTCCACCTCCCCGGTCGTGAAGCCGAACCGCAGCAGCAGCGCCGACACATGGGCCTCCCCCCGGTAATGGGCGTAGACTGCCTGGTCGGCCAGGCTCGCCTGATCGCACAGGCCCAGACCCGCGCGCCGCGCGTTGCGCAGCGCGCTCACGGCGAGGCTGGTCAGCAGCGACGCCTCGATGCCCTCCCCCATGCCGTTGGTGATGGTGAGCGTCAGATGGTCGGCCGAGGCGGACCAGTCGAAGTTGTCGCCGAAGATCGCGTACGCCGGCTCCAGATGCGCCCCGAGCGAGAACTCGGGACGCGCGCACGAGCGGCCGGGCAGCAACTGCCACTGCATCTCGGCGGCCAGGGTCAGCCGGGTGGTGCGCCGGGCCAGGAGATAGAGGTCCGTATCGCGCTCGGCGACGAGGATCTCATGGCCCAGGGCCTCGCAGACCGCCTGGAGGTAGTGCATCTGGGCCCGGGCGTCCTGTTCGGTGGGCAGCCGCAGCGACAGCACCCCCATCCGGTCGCCGCGGATGGTCATCGGCAGGTGCGCGGTCACCGTGTCGTGCCCGCCTTCCCCCCGGCCGTTCCGGATGACGCACGGCTCCTGTGACCCGAAGGCGCGACCCTGGGGGCTGCCCTGGATGGGCACCGGCTCGGCGCCGTGGAGCCCCGGATTCACAGCCTGGAGCGACCGCATGGCGTAGTCCGCCATGAGGAGCTCCACCTGTTCGGCGCCGCACTGCTCGGCCAGGGCGGCCGTGACGACATCGAGCAGAGCGTGAGGCGGGGCTGTGCGCAGCGCCCGCTCGACCGTAGAAATTTTGTCCACATCGTCCTGCTTCTCGAAACGCGCCGGGGGCGCGGCGATGTCCGTGATCACCGCGAGCGCATTCTATGCACCATGGTGACAACAATTGTCGTACGACAATTATCTCCGGGTCCCGGTCGCGTGGAGCGGGCGCTCGGCGTCGCGACCTTGATCGCCCGTTATGGGCGGGACGCGCCGGGATATCCCCTGCTGTACCACATTTGTCCGGCATTCGCTCATCGCTGTCGCGGTGGCGCTCGAACGTGTCAGCCTTCGGGTGGGTGGGCCCGTCCGTCAATAGTTGCCGGGCGGCAACTGTGGCAGTATGGCGGCTCAGAGCGCCTGATCACTCCCGGGCCGAAGGCTCACCGGCCCCTCGCCCGGGGGCATCCGGTGGGCGGGACCGCTACTCGAGGGGCGGAGAAGCATGGCGGTGAGTTCGGGCGCGGGACAGCGTGCGGGGGCGCGTACGGCAGCGGGCCGCGGTGCCGGCACGGTCGCGGAGCCGGAGCTGCGGCAGCTGCTGGTCGGCCTCACGGCGGTCAGGGACGGCGACTTCGGCACCCATCTGCCGACCGACCGGGACGGCCTCCTGGGGGAGATCGCCACGGTCTTCAACGGCATGGTCGACCAGCTGTCGCTGTTCACCTCCGAAGTGACCCGGGTGGCCCGGGAGGTGGGCACCGAGGGCCGGCTCGGCGGCCAGGCCGCGGTGCCCGGGGTGGACGGCACCTGGAAGGACCTCACCGACTCCGTCAACGCCATGGCCGGCAACCTGACCACGCAGGTGCGCGACATCGCCCAGGTCGCCACGGCGGTGGCCAAGGGCGATCTCTCGCAGAAGATCACGGTCGTGGCCCGGGGCGAGATCCATGAGTTGAAGAACACCATCAACACGATGGTCGACGAACTGTCCTCGTTCGCCGACGAGGTGACGCGGGTGGCCCGCGAGGTCGGCACCGAGGGCATCCTCGGCGGTCAGGCCCAGGTGCCGGGTGTCGGCGGCACCTGGCGAGACCTGACCGACTCGGTCAACTCCATGGCCGGCAACCTCACCGCCCAGGTGCGCTCCATCGCCCGGGTGGCCACGGCGGTGGCCCAGGGCGATCTGACGCGCAAGATCGATGTCGACGCCCGCGGCGAGATCCTGGAGTTGAAGACCACCATCAACACGATGGTGGACCAGCTGTCCTCGTTCGCCGCCGAGGTCACGCGGGTGGCCCGCGATGTCGGCACCGAGGGCCGCCTCGGCGGCCAGGCCGACGTCCAGGGCGTCTCCGGCACCTGGAAGGACCTCACCGAGTCGGTCAACGTGATGGGCGACAACCTCACCGCCCAGGTGCGCTCCATCGCCCAGGTCACCACCGCCGTGGCGCAGGGCGATCTGTCGCAGAAGATCCGGGTGGACGCGCGCGGGGAGATCCTGGAGCTGAAGGAGACCATCAACACGATGGTCGATCAGCTGTCGGCGTTCGCCGACGAGGTGACGCGGGTGGCCCGCGAGGTCGGCACCGAGGGCAACCTCGGAGGCCAGGCCACCGTCCGGGGGGTCTCGGGCACCTGGAAGGACCTGACCGACAACGTCAACGTGATGGCGTCCAACCTCACCAGCCAGGTGCGGTCCATCGCCCAGGTGGCGACGGCGGTGGCCCGGGGCGATCTGTCGCAGAAGATCACCGTCGAGGCCAAGGGCGAGGTGGCCGCGCTCGCCGGGGTGATCAACACCATGGTGACCACCCTCTCGGCGTTCGCCGACGAGGTGACGCGGGTGGCCCGCGAGGTCGGCACCGAGGGCATGCTCGGCGGTCAGGCCCAGGTGCCCCATGTGGCCGGCACCTGGAAGGACCTGACGGACAACGTCAACTCCATGGCGAACAACCTGACCAATCAGGTCCGTAACATCGCGCAGGTCACCACGGCGGTGGCCCAGGGCGATCTGACGCGCAAGATCGATGTCGACGCCCGCGGCGAGATCCTGGAGTTGAAGACCACCATCAACACGATGGTGGACCAGCTGTCCTCGTTCGCCGCCGAGGTCACGCGGGTGGCCCGCGAGGTGGGCAGCGAAGGGCGGCTCGGCGGCCAGGCCGAGGTCGAGGGAGTGTCCGGGACCTGGAAGCGGCTCACCGAGAACGTCAACGAGCTGGCCGGGAACCTGACCCGCCAGGTCCGGGCCATCGCCGAGGTCACCAGCGCCGTGGCCGAGGGGGACCTGACGCGCTCCATCACGGTGGACGCCTCCGGCGAGGTCGCCGAGCTCAAGGACAACATCAACGCCATGGTGGAGTCCCTGCGCGAGACCACCCGCACCAACCAGGAGCAGGACTGGCTCAAGACCAACCTCGCCCTCATCTCCGGGCTGATGCAGGGCCGGCGCGATCTGGCGGTCGTCGCCGAACTGGTCATGGACCGGCTGACCCCGCTGGTCGGCGCCCAGTACGGCGGCTTCTACCTCGCCCACGACACCCCGCGGGGCGTGGAACTGCGGCTGCTCGGCTCCTACGGGCTGCCGGCCCGGAACGCCGCGGACGCCGGGGACCGGCCGGTGGGGTTCGGGCTCGGCGAGTCGCTCGTCGGACAGGCGGCCCGCAGCCGCCGCACCATCGCCGTCGAGCAGCTTCCGCCCGGATACGTCACCGTCTCCTCGGGGCTCGGCGCGGCCGAGGCGTCCAGCCTCCTCGTCCTGCCCATCGTGGTCGAGGAGCAGGTCCTCGGCGTCATCGAGGTGGCCTCGGTCGGCCGGTTCACCCAGGTCCACCGGGACTTTCTCGACCAGCTCATGGAGACCATCGGGGTCAACGTCAACACCATCGTGGCCAACGCCAGGACCGATGAGCTGCTGGAGGAGTCCCAGCGGCTGACCGCCGAACTCCAGGCGCGCTCCCAGGAACTGCAGGCGCGCCAGGACGAGCTGCAGAACTCCAACGCCGAACTGGAGGAGAAGGCCGCCCTGCTGGCCGCGCAGAACCGCGACATCGAGACCAAGACCCGGGAGATCGAACAGGCCGGCCAGGAGCTGGAGGAACGGGCCCGGCAGCTCACGCTGGCCTCCAAGTACAAGTCGGAGTTCCTGGCCAACATGAGCCATGAGCTGCGCACCCCGCTCAACAGCCTGCTGATCCTCGCCCAGCTCCTGGCGCAGAACCCGTCCCGGAACCTCACCCCCAAGCAGGTCGAGTACGCGGGCGTCATCCACTCGGCGGGATCCGATCTGCTGCAGCTCATCGACGACATCCTGGATCTGTCCAAGGTCGAGGCCGGCAAGATGGACATCCAGCCCGAGCGGGTGCCGCTGCAGCGGCTGCTCGACTACGTGGAGGCCACCTTCCGCCCGATGACGGTGCAGAAGGGCCTCGACTTCCGCATCAGCGTCTCGCCCGCCGTCCCCGACGAACTCTTCACGGACGACTCCCGGATGCGGCAGGTGCTGCGCAACCTGCTGTCCAACGCGGTGAAGTTCACCGAGTCCGGCTGCGTGGAGCTGCGCATCGCGCCCGCCGCGGAATCCGATCTGCCCCAGGAGGCCCGCGGCCGGGGGCCCGTCCTGGCGTTCCGGGTCGTGGACACCGGCATAGGAATCGCCGAGCCGCACCTCGATGCCATCTTCGGGGCGTTCCAGCAGGCGGACGGCACCACGAGCCGCAAGTACGGCGGCACCGGCCTCGGTCTTTCCATCAGCCGGGAGATCGCCCATCTGCTGGGCGGTGCGGTACAGGCCGCCAGCACCCTGGGCGAGGGCAGCACGTTCTCCTTCTACCTGCCCGTCGGCAGCCCCGACCGGGAACCGCGGGCCGAGGACGAGCAGGAGCCCGCCGCGGCGCAGCCGGACGCCGGTGCCGTGGAGCAGCGCCACCTGCTGGTGGTCGAGGAGCAGCCGCACGGGCTGCTGGCACTCCTGGCCGAGAGCGCGGTGGCCGAGCTCGCGGACGGCGGCGCGGCCACCGGCGCGGTGCGGATGCGGACCGTGGCCGATCCGGGGGAGGTCGCGGCAGCGCTCACCGACGAGCCGTGCCACTGCGTCGTCCTCGGCCTCGACATGCCCGACGAGACGGCCCTGCGCTTCCTCGACGCGCTGGACCGCGTCCCGGCCGCCCGGCACGTGCCGGTCCTGGCCCACCACACCCGGCGGCTGGACCCGCACTGGAACCGGCGGCTGACGGACCGTTTCCAGGGCGCTCCGTGGGAGCTGCTGCCGAGCCTGGACGAGCTGCGCGAGCGCATCATCCTGCATCTGACGGCCGACCGGCCGGCCGACGTCCTGCCCCTGGTGCCGCCCGCCGCCACCCTGCCGGCCCCCGCGCACACCGGCGCGGACAGCGACCTGGCCGGGCGGGTGGTGCTGATCGTGGACGACGACACCCGTAACGTGTACGCGCTCACCAGCATCCTGGAGCTGTACGGCATGCGCGTCCTGCACGCCGAGAACGGGCGCAGGGGGCTGGAGATGCTGTCCCGGCACGAGGCGGTCGAGCTGCTGCTGATGGACATCATGATGCCCGAGATGGACGGTTACGCCGCCACCGCGGCGATCAGGGGCATGCCCGAGTACGCCGATCTGCCGATCATCGCGGTGACCGCCAAGGCGATGGCGGGCGACCGGGAGCAGACGCTGGCCGCCGGAGCCAGCGATTACATCACCAAGCCGCTGGACGCCGATGAGCTCGTGGCCTGTGTGCGCCGCTGGCTGAACCGGTGAGCGGGGGTGAACCGAGCCTGGACGCGCTGGCGGCGGCCGTGGAGCGGCTGCGCGGCGAACTGACCGCCGCGCGGGAGGCGGCGGACGCGGCGGTCCTGATCGGCATCGCCACCGGAATCCTGGTCGAACGCGGCCACGGCGGCCCGACGGAGGCCGCCCGCCATCTGGAGGAGCTGGCCAGGGCCGCCGGGCTACCGCTTCCGGAACTCGCCGCCGACGTGGTCAACGGGGCGGCCGGGGACACGGTCGCCCGGGCCCTGCCCGGCGCGCTGCAGGGGTCCGTGGGCGCACGCCACGACGCACCCGAGGTCCTGCGGCTGCGGGCGGCCGAGGCCGGATCGCTCACCGGCGACGCCCAGACGGTGGTGGACACGCTGCTGGAGCAGGCGCTCGCCCCTCTCGGGGTGAGCGCGGTGGCCCTGTGGGCCGTGGCCTCCGGCGGCGCGCTGGTCCTCGCCGGGCACGCGGGCTTCCCGCGCGGCGAGGGCGAGCGGTGGCGGTACGTACCGCCGGGCCTCGGGGTGCCCGCGCAGCGCGCCCTGACCGAACAGCGGGCGCACTGGTTCCCGGCGATGCCCGCCGACGCGGCGGGCATCGGCAGACGCCAGGGTGGCGACGGTGCCCGTGCCGTACTCCCGGCCGAGGCCAACGGCCGCGTCCTCGGCGTGCTGGAGGTGTGCTGGCCCCATCCGCGGCCCCCGCTGTCCGGCCCGGTCAACCGCCAGCTGAACGCGCTGGCCGGCCTGTGCGCCCACGCGCTGCCCGGCACCGAGGAGACGGCGATCGACGCCGCGGCGGACCCGGCGCTCCCGGTCGGCCCCGCCATGGATCTCGCCGAGGGCCTGCTCGATCCGGTGCTGGTCCTGCGGCCGGTGCTCGATGACCGCGACCAGGTGACCGACTTCGTCATCGCCTGTGCCAACCAGCGCTTCACCGACCCGGCGGGCCGTCCACGCGCCACGCTCACGGGCATGCGGCTGCTGGAGGCGTACCCGCGCACCGCTCGCGAGGGCGGCCTGTACGAGCGGGTGCTGCGGGTCCACGCGACGGGGGAGCCGTTCCGCGCGGAGGGGATGTCCCTGCGCGTCCTGGCCGACGATGTGCCCCGGGCCGGGCTCATCACCGTGGGCATCGGCCGCTACGGGGACGCGGTGCTGCTGAGCTGGCGGCTGGAGGACGAGGCGGCACGGCTGGCCGCCCTGCTCGAACACGTCCAGCGGCTGGGCCGGATCGGCGGTTTCCAGCAGGACGCCGTCAGCGGCGAGATCCTGTGGAACAGTCATCTGTTCTCGCTCTTCGACCTCCCGCCCACCGCGCCCCCCGTGCCGGTGGAGCGGCTGCACCGCCATGCGCACCCCGATGACTCCGTGGCCATCGGCCGCTTCCTGCGCACCCTTCTGCACCACCGCCACGCCGCCTCGACCGCGTTCCGCATGCAGCGGGCCGACGGAGCGGTCCGACACATCCGCGTCGTCGCCGAGCCGGTCACCGACCCGGCCGGGCACCTGCTCGCGGTGCGCGGGGCCTACCAGGACTTCTCCAGTCAGCACTGGACGGAGGTGGCGCTCGCGGCCACGCGGGACCGGCTCGCCGACACCGAGCAGGAGGCCGCGGAACGCAACCGGCTGGCCCTCCAGTTGCAGCGGGCCATCATGCCCTCGTCCCCCGCGCCGGTCGACATCGCCGGCCTGCACGTGGCGGTGCGCTACCGCCCGGCCGAGAAGGGGCACCTGGTGGGCGGCGACTGGTACGACGTCGTCGTCCTGCCCCAGAAGAAGGTGCTGCTGGCGGTCGGCGACGTGGCCGGACACGGCATCGAGGCGGCGACGAGCATGGTGGTCCTGCGCAACGCGCTGCGCGGTCTCGCCGCGACCGGGGCGGGCCCGGCCCAGCTCCTGGGCTGGCTGAACACCGTGGCCCACCATCTCACCGAACAGGTCACGGCCACCGTGGTCTGCGGCATCTACGACCCGCCGACCCGGATGCTGGACTGGGCGCGGGCCGGCCACCCGCCGCCGGTCCTGATCCACGGGGGCACCGCCGCCGCCCTGCCACTGCCCGGCGGCATCCTGCTGGGCGCGGTCGCCGAGGCGACGTACGAGGAGCGCCGGCTCGCCCTGGTGCCCGGCGACCGGCTGCTGATGTACACCGACGGGCTGATCGAGCGCCGGGACCGCTCCGTGGAGAAGGCGCTCGAACAGCTCCTGGCCACCGTCGGCGCCGCCACCCGGGAACTCGGCGAGCACCTCGACGTCCTGCTGACGCACGCGCGCTCCGACACCGACGACGACACCTGCCTCATCGGCATCGACGTGAGCTGAAGGCGATGACCCCTCGGCTCGAACAGCCGTTCCTTATAGTGAAGTTGGGGCGACAGAAGCGAGGTGGACCGGCCGGCGATGGACAGGGGCGGAGGGGTGGCTGACCAGTCGCACATGAGCTTCCGCCGGGACTCCACCCGCCCGGCTGCCTCCCCCGGGCGTCACCGACGGCGTACTGGATGTCCTGGCGGATCGCCGCGCCACCGCCACGTTCTTCGTGGTCGGCACCCAGCTGCGACGGGCGGGCGGCCGGGCCCTGGCGGCGCGTGCGGTGGCGGAGGGCCACCGTATCGGGCACCACACCGCCACCCACACCCTGCAGCTCGGCGCCGCCGAGGATCCCGAGGCGGCGGTGGCCGCGGAGATCACCGCCATCGAGCCCGACATCGACGCGTTGGCCGGAACCGGCGAGACCGGAGGCGAACGGTTGTTCCGGCCGTACGCCGGCGGCGGCGTCCTCGACGATCGGGTCTTCAGCCCGGCGGCCGTACGGTACCTCCAGCGGCACCGCTACACGTGCGTGCTGTGGAACACCCTGCCGCACGACTGGGACGACCCCACGGGCTGGGTGGACCGGGCACTCGAGGGCGTGGCCCGCACCGACTGGGCCGTCGTGGTCCTCCACGACATCGCCACCGGAGCCATGGACCGCCTGCCGGCGTTCCTGGACGGGGTGGCCGCGATGGGCGCCGGGATCGTCAGCGGCTTTCCCGACACGTGCGTGCCCATCGAGCGAGGCCGACCGCTGTCGTCCGTATCCCATCTCACCAGCGGGAGTGAGTGACATGCCCCGGGGAGTCCCGGCTGCTCGCCGCCCGCCACCGGCTGAGAGCGTGCTCCCGCGCCTCAGCCGGGGATTTAACTCTCATTGAGAGGTAATGTGGGGACATGGCCGCGGAACAGGTCCCCGACGCGTTCGCCGATGTGCTGGCCGGGGTCCAGCGGCTGATCCGGCGGCGGCTGCGGGCCGGGATGGCGCAGCCGCGGCTGCGGGGCGCCCAGGTGGAGCTGTTGCGGCTGGTCATGGCCCGGCCCGGGATCCGGGTGTCGGCCGCGGCCAAGGAGCTGTACCTCGCGGGCAACTCGGTCTCCACCCTGGTCAACCAGCTGGTGAAGGCGGGCTATCTGCACCGCGAGACCGATCCCGAGGACCGGCGGTCCGCGCTGCTGACGGCCACCCCCGCCGCCGTGGCCCGGCTGCGGGAGTGGCAGGCGCGGCGCGGCGCGCTGGTCCGCGAGCAGGTGGCGCGGCTGTCCGAGAGCGACCGGGCGAGCCTGGCCGCGGCCGTTCCGGCGCTGCGCAGACTGGCCGAGAACCTGCACGAGGAGGTGGAAGGGCCATGACCGACCCCCGGGGAAGCACCGCTCCGGCCGCGCTCGTCTGCGACGGCCTGGCGTACGCGTTCGGGGAGATCAAGGCGGTCGACGACCTGGAGCTGTCGGTCCGGGCGGGCGAGGTCTTCGGGCTGCTCGGACCCAACGGAGCGGGCAAGACCACCGCGATCCGCTGCATCACCACCCTGCTGCCGGTCCCCGCCGGCATGGTGCGGGTGTTCGGGCACGACGCGGCGAAGGAGCGGATGGCGGTCCGCCGGCTGCTGGGCTACGTACCGCAGCAGCTGTCCGCCGACGCCGGGCTCACCGGCCGGGAGAACGTGGAGCTGTTCGCCCGCGTCTTCGACGTGACCCGCCGGGAGCGAGCCGCGCGCGTGGCGCGGGTGCTGGAGGCGGTCGGCCTCACCCCGGCGGCCGACCGGCTCGCCAAGACGTACTCCGGCGGCATGATCCGCCGCCTCGAACTGGCCCAGGCGCTGGTCAGCGCGCCCCGGCTGCTGATGCTGGACGAGCCGACCATCGGCCTGGACCCGATCGCCCGGACCAGCGTGTGGGAGCACATCAACGCGGTACGGGCCGCCACCGGGATGACCGTGCTGGTCACCACGCACTCCATGGACGAGGCCGATCAGTACTGCGACCGTGTCGCGCTGATGCACCGAGGCCGGATCCACGCCCTCGGAACGCCCGCTCAGCTCCGCTCCGAGCTGGCCGACCGCCGCCGGGAGGAGGGGGAGCAAGATCCGAGGCCGACCCTGGAGGACGTCTTCCGGGACGTCGCCGGCAGCGGCCTCGACGAGCAGGGAGGAGACTTCCGCGATGTCCGAAGCACCCGTCGCACCGCGTCACGGGTCGGCTGAGACCGCCGCGCCCACGCCGGACGGCCTGCCCGACCCCCTGCTGACCCCGCCGCGCGCCCGCGCCGGCTGGCGGATACTGCCCGCGCGGGTCGGCGCGATGTGCGTGGTCGAGCTGCAGAAGCTGCGGCACGACCGCACCGAGCTGTACACGCGGGCCGTCCAGCCCGCCCTGTGGCTGCTGATCTTCGGTGAGACGTTCACCCGGCTCAAGGCCATACCGACCGGCGGCACGCCGTACATCGACTATCTCGCGCCCGGCATCATCGCCCAGTCCGCGATGTTCATCGCCATCTTCTACGGGATCCAGATCATCTGGGAACGGGACGCCGGGATCCTCACCAAACTGCTGGTCACCCCGACCCCGAGAGCCGCCCTGATCACCGGAAAGGCCTTCGCCGCGGGGGTGAAGGCGCTGATCCAGGCGGCCGTGGTGATCGTCATCGCCGCGGCGCTCGGAGTGGCGCTGACCTGGAATCCGCTGCGGCTCCTCGGAGTGGCCCTCGCGGTGGTCCTGGGCTCGGCCTTCTTCTCCTGCCTGTCGATGACCATCGCGGGGATCGTGCTGAGCCGCGACCGGCTGATGGGCATCGGCCAGGCCATCACCATGCCGCTGTTCTTCGGCTCCAACGCGCTGTATCCGGTCGCCCTCATGCCCGGCTGGCTCCAGGCCGTCAGCACCGCCAACCCGCTGAGCTACCAGGTCGACGCGTTGCGCGGACTGCTGCTGGGCACTCCGGACCACCTCGCGCTCGACTACACCGTCCTGGTGCTGGCCGCGGCGGCCGGTATCGCGGCGGCCTCCTCGCTGCTGGGGCGGCTGGCGCGCTGACCCCCCGGCAGGCGCCCCGGCGCCGCACGGGTCTCCTCCTCGAACGGTAGCGAGCACTCCTCCTCGGGGAGGACAGCGCCGTGGCCGCCTGGTGCGCCGGCACGATGCCTCGGGACGGCTCTCCGGCCAGGCTGCGCACGGGCGGCCCGGCGGCGCGGCCGGCCGGCAACGGCGGCTCCCGGTGGCCGTCCTGGTGGTGTGCGTCGCTGGCCTGGGCGCCCTGGCGCTGCCCGCCGCCCAGGTGGAGATGGGCATGCCGGGGGCGGAGTCCAAGCCGGTCTCGTCGACGGAACGGCGCGCCTACGACGCCCTCGCGGACGGCAAGAACCTCGTCCGGACCATGCGCGCCGAGCGCGCGGATCTCGAACGGGACACCGAGGCGCGTCTGGCGCGCCGTACGGCCAGGGCGCACACGGCGGCCCCGGCGGCCGTGCCGGCGCAGTAGGCGGCCTGCAGGGGGATGCCGCGATGCGCGAGGGCGGAGCCGACCTGCACGATCGCGCCCCGGTCCCTGGGCACCATACGGCGCAGCGCCGCCTGGGTGCCGTGGACGAACCCCAGGTAGGCCACGCGCGTGACCCTCTCGAACTCCTCCGCCTCGACCTCCTGGACGGGTGCGAAGACCGTGGTGAAGGCGGCGTTCACCCAGACGTCGATCGGCCCCAGCTCCTGTTCCACCCGCGTGGCCGCCGCGTCGACGGCCGCGGGGTCGGAGACGTCGACGCTGATGGGCAGCGGACGGCCACCGGCCGCCGTCACCTCCCGCGCGGCGGCTTCCAGTCCACGCGGGCGCCACGCGCCAGCAGGGCGACCGCGGCGCCCCGCCCGGCGAAGGCGTGCGCCGCCGCGCGGCCGATGCCGGCGCTGGCGCCGGTGACGACGACGGTCTGGTGCCCGTGGGATCCCGGCCTCCCGCCCGGGTCGGTGCCGGTCACCGCTGCTGCGTTCGGGTGTCGCCCTTCATCCCGAAAGCCGAGGTGGCCAGCCCCAGGAGGAAGATCACCGCACCGGTGACCACATTGCTGATCATCGTGCCCGTGGTGGTCGACGGCCCGTAGACCACCCAGGGCGTGATGATCGTCCAGATGCCGATCGCCGCCACGACCCAGCCCAGCCCGTGGGTGCGCTCGTAGGCCGAGCCGAAGCCGAGCGCCAGGATCGCGACCGCCAGTCCGGTGATGAGGTTGTTGATGGTCAGTCCCGTCCCGGTGTCGAAGAAGCCCACCACCCACGGGGAGACGGCCAGGTACAGTCCGGCCAGCAGGGTCAGTCCCTCGACCGCCCGGGCCTGCGGGGTGGTCGCCGCCCGCTCGTAGCGGGCCCTGAGCTCCATCAGGTCGGGATGCTCTTCGATGCGGGAACCATGCGTGGTCATGATGACGAACCTCCTTCCGAGGCGTTCAGCGCCGGGTAGCCACCAGGGGCGGGCCCAATCACCGCGGGTCCTGCTCGTCCACCCGGAGAGTGAGGCGGCCCGGCTGCGCAACTCCTCGCTGGGACACCTGGTGGCCATCGCCTGCGGCCTCGCGTGCCTGGCGGTCTTCGGGCTCTGGCAGCACCCGTCGGTGGTCGAACAGAAATACGACACCTGGGCGCAGGTCGGCGCCCAGGCCCTCGCCGTGGGCCTGACCCTCCTCCTGCTCGAACTGATCGAGGCCCAGCACCCGCCCGCCGCCGCCACGGCCCTGTTGATCTCCTCCGGCATCGCCCGGCCGGGTCCGCCCCTGTACGGCATGCTCATCGGGCTGGTCCTGCTGATCGCGGGCGCCGCCCTGCTCGCGTGGGCCGGTGGGCGGGCGGACACCGCCGCCGCACGGGGGGAAGCCGCGCACGGGAAGGCGAGGGAAGCGGATGAATGACACCCCCGCGTCGTCGCCGTGGGCCCTCCGGGCGTACGCCTTCCTCGGCGACGGCGAACGCGGCGCCCTGGTGGGGCCGCGCGGCGAGATGGTGTGGCTGTGCGCACCCCGCTGGAACAGCGACGCGGTGTTCTCCGCCCTGATCGGCGGCCCGGGGCAGTTCCTTCTGGGCCCCGAGGACCACTGGAACGTCTGGGGCGGCTCCTACGAGGACGGCACCCTCATCCACGTCGGCCGCTGGGTCACCGGCGACGCCGTGCTCGAATGCCGGGAGGCGCCGGCCGTGCCCGCCGCCCCGGACCGGCTGGTCCTGCTGCGCCGCGTCCGGGCGGTGCGCGGCGACGCCCGCCTGCGGCTGAGGCTCGAGGCCCGGCCCGGCTTCGGCGCGCACCCGATGACCGGCCTGCGGCAGGAGCGCGGAATCTGGTCGGCCCACGGCGGTGGACTGCGTCTGCGCCTCCCGGAGCGGCCGATGCCACCCCCGGACCGCAGGGAGCGCTGGAGGCACGCTTCACGGTGGCCTCCGGCGAAACACGCGATCTCGTCCTGGAAATCGGCACCCGGGCGATGACGGAGGAGCCGGACCCGGAGCGGCTGTGGGAGGCCACCGCACGCCACTGGGCCCGCGCCGTACCGGACTGCTCCGCGCTGGCCGCCCCGCGCGACGCCCGCCACGCCTACGCCATCCTGGGCGGGCTGACCAGCGCCTCCGGCGCCATGGTGGCCGCCGCCACCTCGCTGCCGGAGCGGGCCAACACCGAACGCAACTACGACTACCGGTTCGCGTGGATCCGGGACCAGTGCTACGCCGGTCTGGCCGTGGCGGCGCACGGCCCGCACCCTCTCCTGGACGCGGGCGTGGGCTTCGTGACCGAGCGGCTGCTGGCCGACGGCGGCGATCTGCGCCCCGCGTACACCGTCACCGGCGAGGCGGTGGCCGGGGAACGCTCCCTGCCGCTGCCGGGCTATCCGGGCGGCACCGACCGGGTGGGCAACCGCGCCGGCCGGCAGTTCCAGCTGGACGCCTTCGGCGAGATGCTGCAGCTGTACGCCGCCGCGGCCCGGCTCGACCGGCTCGATACGGACGCCCGCCGCGCCCTGGACGTGGCCGCCGTCGAGCGCGATTGGCCGCGCCCCGACGCGGGTCTGTGGGAGCTGGAGGAGCGCTGGTGGACCCACTCACGGCTCTGCGCGGTGGCCGGACTGCGCGCCGTGGCGCGCGATGTGCGCGGCCGGGCCGCGCGGGACTGGGACGGTCTGGCCGACGCGATCCTGCGCGAGACCCGCCGCCGCTGTCTGGGCCCCGCGGGCCACTGGGCCCGGGCCGAGGACGACGACGGGCCGGAGGCCGCCCTGCTGCTGCCGCTGGCCCGCGGCTGTCTCCCCGCGGACGACCCCAGCGGGCCGCGCACCCGCCGGTTCATCGAGGAGCGGCTGGCCAGGGACGGTTATC
>NZ_BBUZ01000057.1:8207-36034 GCF_001417735.1 Streptomyces sp. NBRC 110028 | reverse complement strand
ATGGCCTATCCGGGTCTGGAGAAGCTGAACGTCATGCGGTTGCACAGCCCGACCTCGGCCATCGCCTCCGCGATCGTGTTCAACGCGCTGATCATCGTCGCCCTGATCCCACTCGCCCTGCGCGGCGTCCGCTACCGGCCCTCCTCCGCCGCCGCCCTGCTCAGCCGCAACATCCGGGTCTACGGGATCGGCGGGCTCGTGCTGCCGTTCATCGGCATCAAACTCATCGACCTGCTCGTCCAGCTCGTGCCGGGACTGCGCTGACCGACCCAGGAACGAGGCTCTCACCGTGCCCAGCCGTCTTTCCCCCGTGGTCCGCAACCACCTGTCGGCCTTGCGGATGCTGCTCGTGTTCACCGCCCTCACCGGGATCATCTATCCGCTCGCGGTCACCGGAGTCGCCCAAGTGGCGTTTCCGGACCAGGCGAACGGCTCGCGGGTGAAGTGGCACGGCAAGACCGTCGGCTCCAGCCTGCTCGGCCAGAACTTCACCCTGCCCAGGAAGAACCCCGCCGACCCGGACGAGAGGCCCGGCCCCGACCCGGCGTGGTTCCAGCCCCGCCCGTCCGCCGGCGGATACGACCCCTTGGCCTCCGGCGCCTCCAACCTCGGCCCCAACAACCGGAAGCTGGTCAGGACGGTCGAGCGGCGGCGGGCCGCCATCGCCGCGTTCGACGGGGTCGAGCCGGACGACGTACCGGTGGACGCCATCACCGCTTCCGGCTCCGGCCTCGACCCGCACATCTCGCCGGAATACGCGTACCAGCAGGTGAACCGGGTCGCCAGGGCCCGCCGCCTGAAGCCCGCGACGGTACGCCACCTCGTCACCGAACACGTCCGGGGCCGTGTCCTCGGCTTCCTCGGCCAGGAACGTGTGAACGTCGTCCAGCTCAACTCCGCACTGTCCGGGCACCCCGCCACAGGCGCTCCCCCGTCGGGGCATCATCGCAGGCCACACCTCCCCCGGTGATCCCGCGATCGTCCTCGCCGCGCGGCTCGATGCTCGATTCGCCGGGTGGGGCGGAGGCGCGCACCATGGACATCGACCGGAAATCAGCCGTCGTGCGGCAGGCGCGCGAGCGCGAAGGCGCCGTGCGCGGCACGAACGCGGGAGGCGGCGATGACGCGCATGGCAGGACCTCCCCCGATCGTGGTCGGGATCGATCCCGATCCGGACAAACGGATGGCGCTCGCCTGGGCAGCCGACGCCGCGGACCGACGCCGCCTCCCGCTGCTGGTGGTCCTCGCGCAGAACCTGCCCACTCCCGGGTACCGGCCGACGGGCGGGCGCCCGTCCTGGGAGGAGTGGAACGAGGCGCTGCACGCCACGGGGGACCGTCTGCTGAACGAGGCGGTCGCCTATGTCGAGTCCCGGCACCCGCGGGTGCGGGTGTCCGGGCTGCTGGCGGAGGGGCACCCCGCGTGGGTGCTGCGTGAACAGGCGGACAATGCCACGGAGATCGTGCTCGGTTCATGGCGCCTGAGCGCTCTCCACGAGCTCTTCACCTCGGCCGCCGTCACCCTGCCGCTCATCGCCCACGCCCCCTGCCCCGTGGTCGTCGTACCGGAGCCGGAGCACATCACCCAGCAACCGCCGTACTTCGTGGTCGGAGTCGACGGCAGCCCTGCTTCCGCCACCGCCGTGGACGTCGCCTTCGAAGAGGCCGCGCTGCGCAACGCGGTCCTGCGGACCCTCTACGTGTGGCACCCGCCGATGCTCGGGGTCCTGGACGAGGACGCGGCCGTCCGGGAGTGCCGTCGACTGCTGTCGGAGACGGTGGCCGGGCGCGTCGCCTCCCATCCGGAGGTGGAACTGCACCATGAGGTCGTGCGGGGACACCCGGTACAGGTCCTCACCGAGGCGTCCGAGCACGCCCTCGGTCTGATCGTGGGCACGCGCGGGCACGGTGGTTTCACCGGCATGCTGCTGGGTTCCGTCAGCCAGGGCGTACTGCATCACGCGCGCTGCCCGGTCATCGCCGTCCCGCACGCGTCCGACCATGGCGGGCGTCGGCGGTGATGACGGGGACGACCCGCGGCGGCGGGTGCGGGGAGGAGAGCGGATACGCCCGCATGGCGGTGCCGGCCTTCCCGTTCGGTCCATCACCGCCGTGTCGAGGGCGGATTTCCCGCGTGCCGGACGCGGGATGTGCGCAGATGGGCCGCGCGAGGCGTTGAACGGCGAGGCCGAGGCGTCGTGACGCGGATCCGGCCGGGCGAGGAGAGTCGACACGATGACGTGGAGGGTTACCGGCCCCGGCGGCGAGGGCCTGGCGAACACGGCTGACGGGTGGTGCGGGCCGGGGTGAACACGTCGATCTCTTCCCCGGCCGACGGAGCCGTGTTCGGCAAGGACGGCCTGGCAGCCTTGGTGGACGTGCTGCTGGGGCGCGGGTTCACGGTGGTCGGCCCCACGGTGCGGGACGGTGCCATCGTGCTGGCCGAGCTGGAGTCGGCCGCCCAGTTGCCGTACGGGTGGGGCGTGGACCTCGAAGCCGGGCGGTACCGGCTGCGGTCGCGGACGGACGGCGCGGCCTTCGCCAACGCGGCCGGTCCCCAGTCGTGGAAGACCTTCCTCCACCCCGCCCGGGTGCGTCAGTGGACGGCCTCGCGGGCGGGCGGTGAGCTGGTCGTCGAGGCGGACGACACCCCGCCTCCGCGTTTCGCGTTCCTCGGTGTCCGCTCCTGCGATCTGCGGGCCATCGCCGTCCAGGACCGGGTGCTCACGGCGGGGCCGCATTCCGACCCGGTCTACCGGGGCAGGCGGTCCGGGGCGTTTCTGGTGGCGGTCGAGTGCACCGAGCCCGGCGGTACCTGCTTCTGCGTCTCGATGGGCACCGGGCCCGCCGCCGGTCCCGGTTACGACCTGGTGCTGACCGAACTGGCCGATGACGAGGGGCACCGGTTCTGGGCCCGGGCCGGCAGCCCCGAGGGCGCCGAGATCCTCGCGGAACTGCCCGGCGATCCGGCTTCCGAGGCCGTCTGCCGGGCCGCCGAGGACGCCGTCGCCTCGGCGGCGGACCGGATGGGCCGCACGATGCCGGACACCGACCTGCACCGGCTGATGGCCCAGACGCTGGACGCACCCCGCTGGGACGATGTCGCCTCTCGGTGCCTGACCTGCGGCAACTGCACCATGGTGTGCCCCACCTGCTTCTGCACCACCACCGAGGACATCACCGACCTGACCGGGGACCACGCCGAACGCTGGCGCGTCTGGGACGTCTGCTTCGACCTGGACTTCTCCTACCTGCGGGGCGGGCCGGTGCGCGCCTCGTCGCGCAGCCGCTACCGGCAGTGGCTGACCCACAAGCTGGGCACGTGGTACGACCAGTTCGGCTCGTCGGGGTGTGTGGGCTGCGGCCGGTGCATCGTCTGGTGTCCGGTCGCCATCGACATCACCGAGGAGGCCGCGGCCCTGCACGACTGGACCCGGCGTACGGAGGACGGGTCGCGATGAGCGCGTGGCCACTGCCGCTGGACACCCTCCCGCGACTCCAGCAGGAGCGGCTGTTCAGCCTCGCCGAGGAGCGCGACTTCGACGCGAACAGCAGGCTGTTCGACGAGGGCGACGTCGCCGACCGGTTCTGGCTGATCCGCTCCGGCGAAGTCGCCCTGGACGTGTACGTCCCAGGCCGTCGGGCCCAGGTGGTGGAGACCCTCGGGCCTCGGCAGCAACTCGGCTGGTCGTGGATCTTCCCGCCGTACCGCTGGCATCTGGGCGCCCGGGCATTGGGGTCGCTACGGACCTGGGAATTCTCCGCGGCCGAGGTGCGTGAGCTGTGCGAGGCCGATCCGAAACTGGGATACGAGCTGATGCTGCGCTGTGCGGCGATGATCGCCGACCGGCTCCAGGCCACCCGGGTTCGGCTGCTCGACCTGTACACACCGCACGGAAACCTTCCGTCGTGACCACTGTGCCCCTGCCCTACCGGGTGACCGCCGTCTCGGCGGAGAACGCCGACTGCGTCTCGCTGGAAGTGGCCCCCGCGGGGCGCGCGCTGTCCGGGTTCTCCCCGGGGCGCTTCGCCATGATGTACGCCTTCGGCGTCGGCGAGGCGCCGATCTCGGTCAGCGCCATCCGCGGCGGCCACCGCCTGGTGCACACGGTGCGCGCCGTGGGCGCGGTCACCGGCGCGCTGTGCCGACTCCGGCCGGGGGACACGCTGGGACTGCGCGGCCCCTACGGCACCGGCTGGAACCTCCACGGCGCGGCCGGATTCGACCTCCTGGTGGTCGCGGGCGGCATCGGGCTCGCCCCGCTGCGTCCTGTGGTGCGCCATGTGCTCGACCACCCGGAGCGTTACGGTCGCCTGCACGTGCTGATCGGGGCCCGCACTCCCGAGGATCTGCTCTACCGGGACGAACTGGAGGACTGGCGCCGCGCCGCCGCACAGATGGAAGTCACCGTGGACCGGGCCGGTCCCGGCTGGCGGGGGAGCGTGGGCGTGGTCACCACCTTGCTGGACCGGGTCGAAACGGCCCCGGACCGGACCACCGCGATGGTCTGCGGGCCCGAGGTGATGATCCGGCACACCGCCCGGGCGCTGCTCGACCGTGGCGTCCCGGCGCATCGCGTCCAGGTGTCGCTGGAGCGGAACATGCGCTGCGGCACCGGCCACTGCGGCCACTGCCAGCTCGGACCGCTGCTGCTGTGCCGCGACGGCCCGGTGGTCGGCTACGACCGCACCCGGTCCCTGCTCGCCGTCCGGGAGCTGTGACGTGGAACCCGACCCCCGCCCCTCGCTCGCCGTGTGGAAGTTCGCCTCGTGCGACGGCTGCCAGCTGACCCTGCTCGACTGCGAGGACGAACTGCTCCCGCTCACCGGCCGGGTACGCATCGCACACTTCCTGGAGATGTCCGGTGCCGAGGACTCCCGGGAGCCGGCCGTCCTCGCGGGGGCCGGACCGTATGACCTGTCCCTGGTGGAGGGGTCCGTCACCACCGCCGAGGACATCCTGCGCGCCCACCACATCCGGCGGATCTCCCGCCGCCTGGTCACCATCGGGGCCTGCGCCACCGCCGGGGGCGTCCAGGCACTGCGCAACTTCGCGGACGTCGAGGAGTTCCGGGCCGCCGTCTACGCCAGCCCGGAGTACATCGCCACCCTGGACACCTCCACCCCCATCTCGGCGCACGTGCCCGTCGACTTCGAATTGCGCGGCTGCCCGATCGACCGAGGCCAGCTGCTGGAAGTCATCACGGCGTTCCTGGCCGGGCGAAAGCCGAACATCCCCGGCCACTGCGTCTGCTTCGAGTGCAAGCGGCGTGGCACGACCTGCATCACCGTGGCACAGGGCATCCCGTGTCTGGGGCCCGTCACCCACGCCGGGTGCGGCGCCCTGTGCCCCGCCTACGGACGTGGCTGCTACGGCTGCTTCGGGCCGGTCGCCCACCCCAACCTGGAGTCCATGGTGCGCGAGCTGCGGCACGACGGCATGACCGAACGGGACATCGTGCGGGTCTTCCGCACCTTCAACGCGGCCTCGCCCGAATACGGGCCCGTACCCGGGCTCGCGGCCCGGGAGGCCCCCGAGCCCCCGGCGGAAGAAGGGCCCCGATGAGCCACCGCGGATCGCGTGTTCTGCGTCTTGACGCGCTCGCCCGGGTGGAGGGGGAAGGGGCCCTCCACCTGGCCGTGAGCGACGGGACGGTCGCCGAGGCGCGGTTGCGGATCTACGAGCCGCCGCGCTTCTTCGAGGCGTTCCTGGTCGGCCGCGGTCACCACGAGCCACCCGACATCACCGCACGGATCTGCGGGATCTGCCCCGTCGCCTACCAGATGACGTCCTGCCAGGCCGTCGAGCGGGCCTGCGGGGTGACGGTCGACGGCCCGCTCGCGAAGCTGCGCCATCTGCTCTACTGCGGCGAATGGATCGAGAGCCAGTCCCTGCACATCCATCTCCTGCACGCCCCCGACTTCCTCGGCCACCCCAGCGCGGTGGAACTCGCCCGCGAGCACCGCGCGGCGGTGGAACGCGGCCTGCGGATCAAACAAGCGGGCAACGCCATCATGGAGCAGCTCGGCGGCCGCGCCATCCACCCGATCAACGTCCGGGTCGGAGGCTTCTATCGCGTACCCACCCCGTCCGAACTCGTCCCGTTGGCCGAGCGGCTGCGCCGGGCCCATGACGACGCGCTGGACACCGTGCGCTGGGTGGCCGGCTTCGACTTCCCCGACGCCTCCTACGACGGCCCGCTGCTGGCGATGCGCGACCCCGGCCGGTACGCCATCGACTCCGGGAGCCCGGCCGTCCTGCCCGCCTCCGCGGACGCCGGTTCGGCCGGCGCCGGCCCGGTACGGGCGTTCCCGGTGGAGGAGTTCGAGCGCCACGTGGTGGAACACCAGGTCCCGCACTCGACCGCCCTGGTGTCCCGACTGGACGGCCACCCCTACCTGACCGGCTGCCTGGCCCGGTACGCGATCAGCGGACGCTGGCTCCACCCGTCGGCCCTCGACGCGGCACGAGAGGCGGGACTCGGGGACCCGGCCACCGGCGCCGTGTGCCGCAATCCGTTCCGCAGCATCATCGTCCGCGCCGTCGAAGTGGTCCACGCCGTGGCCGAAGCGCTGCGCGTCATCGACGCCTACGAGCCGCCGCCACGGCCGTACGTCGAGGTACCACCCCGCCACGCGACCGGCTGCGCGGCCACCGAGGCACCACGCGGGCTGCTCTACCACCGCTACGCCATGGACGCGGACGGCACCCTCACCCTCGCCCGTATCGTGCCGCCCACCGCGCAGAACCAGGCCGCCATCGAAGACGACCTCCGCCGCCAGGTGCAGTCCCGCCTGGACGCGCCGGGCGAGCCGGCCGACGACGGGGAGCTGACGGCCCTGTGCGAGCGGGCCGTCCGCAACCACGACCCGTGCATCTCCTGCTCCGCGCACTTCCTGGAGCTGACGGTGGAGCGCGGATGACGGGCCGCGTGGTGGTCATCGGCGTGGGCAACGCTTTCCGCCGCGACGACGGTGCCGGTCCGGACGTCATCGAGGCACTGCGCGCCCGGGCCTTTGAGGACACGCTGCTCACCGACAGCGACGGCGAGCCGGGGCGCATGCTCGGCCTGTGGGGCCCTCAGGACGCCGTCATCGTGGTCGAGGTGGTGCACGCCCACCCCGGGCGGCCGGGGAGGTTGCACACCCTGACGGCTGAGTGGACCGCGCGATGCGCCGCACGCTCCGCCAGTACCCACGCCCTCGGGCTCGGCGAGACGTTCGCCCTGGCAGCCGCGCTCGACCGGATGCCCCGGGAGCTGACGGTGTACGCGGTGGAAGGGGCCGACTTCGGTTTCGGCCGCGGGCTCAGCTCCGCGGTGGCCGACGCGCTGCCCGAGCTGATCCGCCACGTGGCCACGGCCATCGAGGAGGCGCACGAGCGGCTCGGGCACATGAGCGCGCCGAGTCACGGCCGGGGAACCGCGTAGGCCGTCCGCTCGCCGACATCGTTCGTCGACTGGGCCGTTCGGGGTGCGTCGGGCCCGCCGCGCGGTCATGGTCACCCACGGCGGCCGGTCCGGTTCCTACCATGACGGACGGCCTGACCGGAACGGCCCTGGTGCCACGGCCGGGACCCCGCACAGGCCCATGACCACACCGGACGGACGTGCCCTGCCCATGGAACAGCCATGTGTCGTGTCCCGCTCCACCACGGCGGGGCGGGACACCACCCATGGCCATCACCCCCCGGTCCGACATCTGGTGGCGGTCGGCGGCGTGGTGCAGGGTGTCGGATTCCGTCCCTTCGTCCACGCCCTGGCCACCGAATTGGGTTTGTCCGGGCAGGTGGCCAACGACCCGACGGGGGCCCGCATCGAGATCGAGGGCCACCCTGAGGCGGTGGCCGCCTTCCGCCACCGGCTGACGGCCGACGCGCCTCCGCTCGCGGACATCGCCTCGGTGTCCACATCCGAGCTGCCCCCGACCGGCGTCACCGGGTTCACGATCGTGCCCTCCACGACGGGCCACGGCCGCGCCCTGGTCCCACCCGACGCCGCCACCTGCGACGCCTGCCTGACGGAGCTGGCCGATCCGGCCGACCGCCGCCACCGGCACCCGTTCATCACCTGCACCGACTGCGGCCCGCGCTTCACCATCACCACCGCGACGCCCTACGACCGGGCCACGACCACCATGGCGGCGTTCCCGATGTGCCCGCGGTGCGCGGCGGAATACGCGGACCCGTCCGATCGGCGGTTCCACGCCCAGCCGGTCGCCTGCTGGGCCTGCGGGCCAGGCCTGAGACTCACCGGAGCCGTACGCCGGGACGGCGAGGCCGCGCCGGCGGAGGCCCGGCGGATGCTGGCCGCCGGAGCCATCCTCGCGGTCAAGGGCATCGGCGGCTATCACCTGGTGTGCGACGCCACCGACCCGAGGACCGTGGGCGAACTGCGGCGTCGCAAGGACCGTGGTGACAAGCCGTTCGCCGTCATGGCGCCCGATCCCGGCACCGCCGCCCGGCTCGGTCACCTGGGCCCGGGGGAGCGCCGCGTCCTGATGGGGCGGTCCCGCCCCATCGTGCTCCTGCGGCGACGAGACCCGTTCCCGCTCGCGCCGCAGGTCTGTCCGGGCAGCCCGGACATCGGGGTCATGCTTCCCCACGCCCCTGTGCACTGGCTGCTGTTCGGCCTGCCGGGCGACCCACCCGGCCCCGATACACTGGTTGTGACCAGCGGAAATGTCTCCGGCGAGCCACTGGTCACGGACGACCGCGAGGCGATGCTCCGCCTGTCCGGGCTGGCGGACGCGTGGCTGTGGCACGACCGGCCCATCGCGGTGGCCTGTGACGACTCGGTGGTCCGGGTCCGCGCGGATGGTTCGCCGCTGCCGGTCCGCCGCTCGCGCGGATACGCCCCGGCGCGTATCCGCCTTCCGGTGGCGGTCCGTCCGGTCCTCGCGGTCGGTGGCGACCTGAAGAACACCCTGTGCCTGGCCGAGGGCGACTCCGCATGGCTGTCCGCCCACATCGGCGACCTGGACGGCCTGGCCGCCCAGCGGGCCTTCGAGCGCTCCGAGAGCCATCTGCGGGCACTCACCGGCGTCGAGCCGGTCCGCCTCGCCGCCGACCGCCACCCCGGCTACCGGTCCACCCGGTGGGCACGCCGCGACGGCCGGCCGCTCACCCCGGTCCAGCACCACCACGCCCACGTCGCTTCCGCCATGGCGGAGCACGGGCTGGACGAGCCGGTCATCGGCGTCGCCTTCGACGGCACCGGTTACGGTGACGACGGCGCCGCCTGGGGCGGTGAGGTGCTGCTGGCCGACTACGCGGGCTACCGCCGCCTGGCGCATCTGGCGTACGTACCCCTGCCCGGCGGTGACGCCGGAGTGCGCAATCCGTACCGGATGGCTCTTTCCCATCTGCGTGCGGCCCAGATCCCCTGGTCGCCCGATCTGCCCTGCACGACCGCCTGCCCGCCGGAGGAACTGCGCCTGCTGGACGTCCAGCTGGCACGTGGCCTCGGCTGCACGCCCACATCCAGCGTGGGGCGGCTCTTCGACGCGGTGTCCTCGCTGGTGGGCATCTGCCACCGGGCGGGCTACGAGGCCCAGGCCGCCATGGAACTGGAGGCCGCGGCGGTGACCGCCGGCCGGGTACGGGAGGGCTATGCCTTCGGACTCGGCCGGCCCGCGCCACTGCTGGCGGCGATCGTGGCCGATCTGCGCGCGGGTGCGGGAGCCCCGCTGATCGCGGCCCGCTTCCATCTGGCGGTCGCCGGCGCGGTGCGCGCGGCCTGCCGCACCGCACACCGGGCCACGGGGTCGCGGACGGTCGTCCTCACCGGTGGGGTGTTCACCAACGCCCTCCTGGACGACATGTGCACCGCCGGGCTCGCCGAAGACGGGTTCACCGTCCTCGGGCACACGGTGGTCCCGCCCGGCGACGGCGGCCTGGCCCTGGGACAGGCGGTCGTCGCCGCTCGTCCGGCCGAGCGTTGAGGAATCGAGGAGGAGTACATGTGCCTGGCGGTACCCGGCCGCGTGGTCGGCGTCGAGGAACGGGACGGCACACCGATGGCCCGGGTCGACTTCGGCGGGGTGGTCAAGGACGTCTGTCTGGCCTATCTGCCGGAGATCGAAGTGGGCGACTACGCGATCGTGCACGTCGGCTTCGCGATCCAGCGGCTCGACGAGGAGTCGGCCCTGGCCTCTCTCCGGCTGTTCGAGGAGATCGGCGCGCTGGAGGAGGAGTTCGGCGACGCCTGGGCACGAGCGGCGGCCGAGGCGGAAAGCCCGCCCGAGGAGGAGGACCGGTGAAGTACATCGACGAGTTCCAGGATCCGGAACTGGCCCGACGGCTCCTGGACGACATCGCCCGGACCGTCACCCGGCCGTGGGCGATGATGGAGGTCTGCGGCGGTCAGACCCACTCGATCATCCGGCACGGCATCGACCAACTGCTGCCCGAGGACATCGAGCTGATCCACGGGCCGGGGTGCCCCGTCTGCGTCACCCCGCTGGAGGTGATCGACAAGGCGCTGGAGATCGCCTCCCGTCCGGGCGTGATCTTCTGCTCCTTCGGTGACATGCTCCGGGTGCCCGGGACCGACCGGGACCTGTTCCGCGTCAAGAGCGAGGGCGGCGACGTCCGGGTCGTCTACTCGCCCTTGGACGCGCTGCGGATCGCCCGGCAGACCCCGGACCGGCAGGTGGTGTTCTTCGGTGTCGGCTTCGAGACCACCGCTCCCGCCATCGCCATGACGGCCCATCAGGCCAGGCGGCTCGGTGTCAAAAACTTCAGCCTGCTGGTCTCGCACGTCCGGGTGCCACCGGCCATCGAGGCGATCATGCGGTCACCGGACTGCCGGGTGCAGGCGTTCCTCGCCGCCGGACACGTGTGCAGCGTGATGGGCACCGGCGAGTACCCCGGCCTCGCCGACACCTACCGGGTGCCCATCGTGGTCACCGGTTTCGAGCCGCTGGACATCCTGGAGGGCATCCGCAGGGCGGTCCGCCAGCTGGAACGGGGCGAACACCGCGTCGAGAACGCCTACCCGCGCGCCGTGCGGGCGCAGGGCAACCAGGTCGCGCTGGAGGTGCTGAAGGAGGTGTTCACCACGACCGACCGTGCCTGGCGAGGCATCGGCACCATCGCGGACAGCGGCTGGCGGCTGTCGGACGCCTACCGCGACTACGACGCCGAGCACCGGTTCGACGTCACCGGCCCGGCCGCCGAGGAACCCGCCGTGTGCCGTAGCGGCGAGGTGCTCCAGGGACTGGTCAAGCCGTACGAGTGCGCGGCTTTCGGCACCGCGTGCACTCCGCGCACACCCCTGGGGGCCACCATGGTCTCCAGCGAGGGCGCGTGCGCCGCCTACTACCTGTACCGCCGCATTGCCACGCCCCGCACGGAGGAGACGACGTCCGTTGACTGACACGACCACCGGCTGGTCCTGTCCGCCGCCGCTGCGCGACCACCCGATGGTGGTCATGGGCCACGGTGGCGGGGGAGCGCTCTCCGCGGAGCTGATCCGGCACCTGTTCCTCCCCGCCTACGGCGATGTGACGCGGGGAGGGCTCACCGACTCGGCCGCCGTCACGCTCGGTGGCGCCCGGCTGGCCTTCACGACCGACTCCTACGTCGTCCGCCCGCTGTTCTTCCCCGGCGGCTCCATCGGGGATCTCGCCGTCAACGGCACCGTGAACGACCTCGCCATGAGCGGCGCCGTGCCCGCGTACCTGTCCTGCGCCTTCATCCTGGAGGAGGGCACGGAGCTGAGCACCGTCGGCCGGGTCGCGCAGGCCATCGGCGCCGCCGCCCGTACGGCGGGCGTCACCGTGGTCACCGGCGACACCAAGGTGGTCGACTCCGGCCACGGCGACGGTGTGTACGTGAACACGGCGGGGATCGGGCTGATCCCCGACGGCGTGGACATCCGTCCGCAGCGCGCCCGGCCGGGCGACGCGGTGATCGTCAGCGGTCCGATCGGTCAGCACGGCATCGCCATCCTCAGCGTCCGCGAAGGACTCACCTTCGGTACCGAGGTGGCCAGTGACACGGCGCCCCTGGCCGGACTGGTCCGGGCGATGCTCGCCGTCACCCCCGGGATCCATGTGCTGCGCGATCCGACGAGAGGCGGCCTGGCCGCCGCGCTGGGCGAGATCGCGACGGCGTCGGGCACCGGCGTGGTCCTGGACGAGCGGGCGGTGCCCGTACCGGAGCCGGTGGCGGCCGCGTGCACCTTCCTCGGCCTGGATCCGATGTATGTGGCCAATGAGGGCCGATTGGTGGCGTTCGTGCCCCGGCAGCGGGCCGACGCGGTCCTGGACGCGATGCGCGCGCATCCCGGTGGACGGGAGGCAGTCGTCATCGGCGAGTGCGTGGCCGAACACCCCGGCATGGTCGTGGCCCGCACCGGCCTCGGCGGAACCCGGATCGTGGACCTTCCACTCGGTGAGCAACTGCCCCGGATCTGCTGAGCCCCGCGGAGCGCGGGGTCACAAGGCCCGGCCACCGTCCCCCTGTGGCCGGTCGCACCCACCCGCCGGACACTGGAACCGGTGGCGCAGCGGGGACACCGGCGGTGTCCGAGGAGAGGAGGAGGCCGTGTCCGAGACTCCGCACATCGTGAGCGATGTGATGACGCGAACGGTAGTCGCTGTAGGGCGGGACGCGCCGTTCAAGGAACTGGTGCAGACGCTGGGCCAGTGGCGGGTGAGTGCCATACCGGTCCTGGAGGGCGAGGGGCGTGTGGTTGGCGTCGTCTCCGAGGCGGACCTGCTCCCCAAGGAGGAGTTCCGGGACAGCGATCCGGCCCGCTTCGAGCAGCTGCGCCGCCTGCCCGACCTCGCGAAAGCGGGGGCGCTGACGGCGGAGGAGCTGATGAGCACCCCGGCGGTGACCGTGCACGCGGACGCCACGTTGGCCGAGGCGGCCCGGATCATGGCCGTCAGGCGGGTCAAGCGGCTTCCCGTGGTGGACGCCGAGGGGAAGTTGCAGGGCATCGTCAGCCGGGGTGACCTGCTGAAGGTCTTCCTCCGGGCGGACGAGGACATCGCGGAGGAGGTCCGCCGCACGGTGGTTTCCCCCCTCTTCCCAGCTCTCGGACATGCCCTCCACGTGCGGGTGGACGAGGGGGTGGTCACGCTCAGCGGGCAGTTGCACGACACCACGCTGATTCCGGTGGCCGCGCGCCTCGCCCGGGGCGTGGAGGGCGTCGTGGATGTCGAATGCCACTTCCGGGCCGCCGGGCAGAGGAGCGAGGCGGCGTGAGCGGGCCGTGAGCGTGAGCGGGCTACGGCTCGATGTCCAGCACCTCGGGGACCGGCCGCCGGGGGGTCTGCGCACCGGGCCGCCCGTATCCCAGCCGCAGCACCATGTGCACATACGCCGAGCCCGACATCGGGTCGCGCAGTGGCCAGCGCAGGTCGTGCCATTCCAGGGCCTGGGTGACGAAGGAGGTGGCCAGCCCGTCGAGGGTGGCCCGCAGCAGAACCCGTTCCAGCGCCTGGCCTGTGCGCAGCCAGTCCTCGGGCCGGTCCCGTCCGGTGCTCAGCAGGGCCAGGTGCGGGGTGGTCTCGAAGTCGGCCGTCTGGCGGCCGGATACCGGTTTGCCGCCCGCGAAGTCCCGCATGGGAGCCTTGCCGGTCCGGCGGTGGGGCCCGAAGGCGTACTCCGGGACGCCTTCGGTGGTGGGACGCGTATCGTCCGCTCGGCGCGTGAAGCGTGCCAGGTCCGCCGCGGCACCGGGATCGGTGAGATTGCGTGCCTCGGCCTCCAGTGCCAGGTCCAGGACGGCCTGCAGGTGCCACCCCGACGCGAACGACAGGGAGACGTGCTCGCGGTGCGCCGCGTCGGCGAGGGCGGTGCGCACGGGATCGGGGATCTCCCTCTCGGTGAAGGGATAACGGCTGGTGTGCCGGGCGTGCACGGCCGGATACAGGGGAGCCGGATCGTCGTCACCGCCGTCGAGCGGGCCGGTCAGCGTCACGGAGGCCATCAGCATCGGGTCGGCCGGATCGGGAAGCAACCGGGTTGTCGCCTGCCAGCCCTCGTGTGCGACCGCGACGCGCAGATTCATCAGGGCCGCGCCGCATCCGACGTGCAGGGCGCGCTGTTCCGGATCGGAATGCGGCAGGGAACCCCGGAGGTCTCCCCGGACGTGGAAGACGCGCCTGCCCCGGAAGTACTGGAACCGCCAGGGCTGGGCGTTGTGCATGGACGGAGCGGCCGCGGCGTCCCGTACCAGGGACGCGACGACCTCGTCGGACGGTGGCTGAACACTCACCGATGCCCGGGGGCCACGGGCCCCCGAGGCCGACGCGTGCTCGATGTGGTGAATGTGCGCGTCCGGGCCGGGGAACACGAGGCTGACGCGATCGGAATCCGACCATCGCACGTCGTAAGGAGGCGTTCCATCGTCATGGTGGAGCCCGATGATCTCACCGTCCCGCCTGGTCGCACCCGTGCTCGGGCTCTCCACGATCAGTTGGTCACCGACATGGGCACGCATCAGTTTCCCGCCTCCCGTCCCCCTCGGTTGTTCTCTTCCCACCATGGCACGGCGGGTGAGGGATGTCCTGGGCCGAATGGCCGACCGGATGGGCCGAGAAGCTCAATCGGAGGCCACCATGAGTGGTGACGCTGGGCACTCGGGGCCGACCGGGACAGCAGGAGCCCGGAAGGAGGCGGCAGATGCACCACAGAACAGTCGGAGAGCTCATGACCCGAGGGGTGGTCCGGGCGCCACGTGACATGCCGTTCAAGGAAATCGTCGCGCTCCTCGCCGAGAACGACGTCACCGCGGTACCGGTCGTGGACGCTTCCGACCGCCCGATGGGCGTGGTGTCCGAGGCCGACCTGCTCCGCAAGGTGTCGGGCCAGGCCGATCCGTCCGGCCGGGTACTGCTGCCGCATCCGGAGGCATGGGAGCGGGCGAAGACCGAGGGGGCGAGGGCGGAGGAGCTGATGTCGGCCCCTGCCGTGTGCGTACGCCCCGAGTGGACGGTCGCCGAGGCCGCCCGGCTGATGGCGGTCCACGACATCAAAAGGCTTCCCGTCGTGGACGAGTCCGACAGACTCCTGGGCATCGTCAGCCGCGGTGACCTGCTGCGGATCTTCCTGCGCCACGACGACGCGATCCGGGACGAGATCAGCGCTGATGTGCTGTACCGGACTCTGCGTCTGGCTCCCTCGGCCGTGACGGTCGAGGTGCGGGAGGGCGAGGTCACACTGGGGGGATCGGTGGAGGCGAGGAGTCTGGTTCCGGTCATCGTCCGGCTGTGCCGGGGCGTGGACGGGGTGGTCTCGGTGACCGAGCGCATCTCCTTCCGCATCGATGACACACAGGATCCTTCCGCGGCGGCGTAAAGCCGCCCTCTTCAGGGAAGCCCCCGGGACCACCGGGGCTCCATCCGGTCCCATTCGGCGCCCCACTGGGCACGCCTGCGGCGGTCCATCGCACGGCCGATACTCCTGTGGACGTTGAGGGCGACGAGGGCCACCGCTCCCGCCGTCACGGTGCCCGCGATCCATCCGGTGGCCTGGGCGACAGCCGGTCGCAAGGGTGCTTCGACGACGCCTCCGTGGCGGTCCACCCAGACCTTCACGTATCCGCCCCGGGGCGTGCCGCGTTCCACATGGGTGACGGCTGTCCGCTCCGTGCCGTCCTCGGCGGTCCAGCGGACCCGGCCGAACTGCTTGCCGGTCCCCATGTCCGTGGGCTCGCCCGTCAGACGTGCGGTGACCTGGTGGCGCTGTGCCGCCTGAACCCGCGCCGTGTGCGTCTGGGACCCGTAGACGGCCCATCCGGCGCTCAGCGAGGCGGCGGGAAGACCGATCGCCAGAAGTGCCATCAGCAGGACGGACACCCAGAACTGGATCCGGTCGGAGCGGCGCAGCAAGGGGTTGCCGCACGCCGACAAGCGCATATACGCGCGGATGCCGAGTCCGTGCGCGTCGCGGCGTTGCTCTCGCTCCATGGCCCGGCCCTCGAAACTCGCTTCACCGAAGCCCTCACATGGCCATGGTCCTGCGCGGAAGCCGGAAACGCAGGGTGTCCTGCCGGGCGGAAACCGTCCATGCCCGTCCTGGCCATCGGCACCGCCCCCACGGTCCACCGCGCTCTCCTCGCCCGCTGCCAGGCCCTACCCGCCGGCCGCCCAGCGGCGGCGTACGGCGTCCTCGTGTTCACTCTCCTCCAGGGCCAGGTCGACCCGGGCCAGCGCCTCCTCCAGCCGGGGGATCCAATGGCGCCGCAGGGCGCGGACCCGCTGGCGGGTGCCGGCCACCTCCGCCCCGACGACCCGGGCGGCCCGCCGTGCGACGGCGTACTCGGCACCGGCCGGCAGCACCTGCCGGTAGGCGGCTTCGGCGTGCACCAGGGCGGTGTTGCCGGGGGTGGCGGCGTCGGGGGAGCGGTCCGGGATACGGCATGAGGCGAGCGCGGGGTGGCGCACCCCCACGGTCGACTCCTCATGCCAGGTGAAGTCCGCGGCACCGACCCCCTCCGCCGCCGCTTCCAGGGCGTGTTCGCCACCGAGCAGGAGTCCTCTCAGCAGCCACGTCTCGGCATCCTGGACGGTCTGCCGCCATGCCCGCGCACCGGCCTCCTCGGCGCGCAGCAGTGCCTCGTGCCGCGCCCGCAGGACGCGCAGTTTGCGCTCCAGCAGCTCCGCACCGCGCCATGCCACCTCCAGGCTGTGCCGAAGGCGCAGCCGCCCGGCGCGGGAGGGCGGAGGGCCGGACGGGGCCGTCACGGTTCGTCCCCGTTCCGCTCGCCGCCGCCACCGCCCGGCTCGGCCCGCTCGCCGTCGTCCCGTTCCGCCCGCGCGCCGTGCGCGTCCAGCAGCGCGGCGGGCAGCATCGTCAGCTCACCGCGGGGGAGGGCGAGCAGAACCCGCCAGGCGGCGTCCAGTGTCCGGTCCAGGGGGCGCGCCTCGTCGTACCGCTGGTGCAGGAAACGGCGCAGGAACGCCTCGTCGAAGTCGAGGTAGCGGCGGTCGGTCGGGCTCAGGGCCGCCTCGCCCACCAGGTCCGACAGCTCCCTGACCTGCCGGGCGCGGGCGAGCGCGGCCAGCGTCTGGGCGGCGAGGTCCAGGTGGTCGGGCCGGGTGCGCCCGGGGCCCGCTCCCCTGCGCATCAGGCGGGACAGCGACGACAGGGCGTCCACCGGCGGATACACCCCCCGGGCGTGCACCTCGCGGGAGAGCACGATCTGACCTTCGGTGATGTAGCCGGTCAGGTCCGGGACCGGGTGGGTGATGTCGCCCGCGGGCATGGTGAGGACGGGCAGCACCGTGATCGAGCCCGCGCGGCCGCGGATCCGGCCGCAGCGCTCATAGAGCGAGGCCAGGTCGCTGTAGAGATACCCGGGGTAGGCGCGGCGCGCCGGAACCTCGCCCCGGGCCGCGGAGACCTCGCGCAGCGCCTCGGCGTAGGCGGTCATGTCGGTCATCACCACCAGCACGTGGCGGCCCAGGGAGAAGGCGAGGTGTTCGGCCACGGTGAGCGCGACGCGCGGGGTCAGGGTTCGTTCGATCACGGGATCGTCGGCGGTGTTGAGCAGCAGCACCAGTTCGCCCGCTGCCGAACGCTCCTCCAGCGCGTCCCGTACGAAGGCGGCGTCCGGGTGGGTCAGGCCCATCCCGGCGAAGACGACGCTGAACGCCTCGCCACCGGCGGTGGCCTGCGCGGCGATCTGGGCCGCCAGTTCCAGATGCGGCAGCCCGGCGGCGGAGAACACCGGCAGTTTCTGTCCGCGGACCAGGGTCGTCAGGGCGTCGACGGCGCCGACGCCGGTGAGGACCGGATCGGACGGTGGCTCCCGCCGGACCGGGTTGATCGGGGTACCGCTCACCGCCGCGCTGGCCTCGCCGAACACCGGCGGCCCGCCGTCGATGGGCTCACCACGGCCGTTGCACACCCGGCCCAGCCAGCCAGGGCCCACGGGGACGCGCAGCGGTTCCCCGGCGAAGGACACCCGCAGGCGTGACGGGTCCATACCGGCGGTGTCCTCCAGCACCTGCACCACGGCGAGTTCGCGGTCAACCTCCAGCACCAGGCCGTATCGCCGCTCGCCCGAGTCCAGGGTGATCCGTACGAACTCGTCCCACCCCACCCCCGAGACTCCCCGCACCATGGCGAGCGGGCCGCGCAGTTCCGTGACGGCCGTGTACTCGACCTCGCTCCACGTGGTCACGGCGCCTCGTTTCCCGCCCCGCGGGGGGGAGGGCACAGGGCGGCCGTTCACCGCGGCTCCCCGAGCCGGGCGAGCATGGTCTCCCGGCGTGCCGTCACTCCCGCCGTGTCATACGGGCCCACTTCCTCGCGCGCCCGCAGCACCGGCCCGAAGTCCGTGGCCTCCACGGTTGCCGCCGGGACGCCGGAAGCGACGCGTTCCCGGCAGCGGTCGATGACCGCGAGGACGGCGTCGGCCAGCGCCGCGGCCTTGTCCGGACCGCAGTAGGCGTCGTTGGCGGACAGTGCGCTCTGCTGCAGCACCCCTTCGCGCACCAGCCGTCCGGCCAGGACGCTGACACGTTCCGAGTCGGGCAGGGCCGTGATGCCGACCAGGTCGACCAGATCCGCCAGCCGGTCGGCCTCCGCCAGCACCGCGGAGAGCCGGTCGCGCCGGGTGGACCAGGCGGGGTCGCCGGCGGCCGCGCGACGGGCGGCGAGCGGCGCCGCGTCCCGGGAGAACGACCCCGCCCAGGACACGGCCGGGTAGTGGCGGGCGTAGGCGAGGTCGCGGTCGAGGGACCACACGCAGCGCACGAACCGTTCGGTGTGAGCCGTGACCGGTTCGGTCAGATCGCCGCCGGGCGGGGACACCGCCCCGATCACGGTCACCGAACCCCGGTCGCCGCCCAGTGTCGTCACCGCTCCCGCGCGTTCGTAGAAGGCCGCGATCGCGGACGCCAGCCCGGCCGGGTAGCCCTCCTCGGCGGGCAGCGCGCCGGTGCGGGAAGCGAATTCGCGCAGGGCCTCGGCCCAGCGCGAGGTGGAATCGGCGATCAGTACGGTGTCCAGCCCCATGTCGCGGAAGTACTCGGCGACGGTGGCCCCCGTGTGGATGCCGGCCTCCCGGGCCATCAGCGGCATGTTGGAGGTGTTGGCGATGGTCACCGTCCGTTCGGCGAGCCGTCCGCCGGTGCGCGGGTCCTCCAGCGCGGACAGTTCGGCGATGACGTCGGCCATCTCGTTGCCGCGCTCCCCGCAGCCGACGTACACGATCACATCGGCGTCGCACCACTTGGCGATCTGCTGGAGCAGCATGGTCTTCCCGGTGCCGAAACCGCCGGGCACGGCCACCGTGCCGCCGTGGGCGACGGGAAACAGCAGGTCGATCACCCGCTGGCCGGTGTGCAGCGCCTCCGGCCCACCGCCACGTGCCCGCACCGGGCGCGGTCGGCGGACCGGCCACGAGGTGGCGATGCGGACCTCCGTGCCGCCCACGACGGCCACCACGGCGTCCCGGGGGTAGCCACCCCGCGGTGCGATGCGCTCCACCGCGCCGCTCACTCCCGGGGGCACGAGAACCCGCAGCCGTACCGGCCCCCGGTCGCGGATCTCCCCCAGCACGCCGCCCTCCGCGACGTGTTCTCCTTCGCCCGTCGTCGGAACGAAGGACCACTCGCGCTCGGTGTCCCGGTCCCGGGCGGCCCCGGGCAGCAGCCAGTCCCCGCTGCCGGACAACGGCCGCAACAGGCCGTCGAACACGCCTCCGAGCAGGCCGGGGCCGAGCGTCGCGGACAGCGGCGCCCCCTGGGACCGTGCCTCGTCACCGGGGGTCAGGCCGCCCGTGTACTCGTAGGACTGGGCGGTCACCACATCGCCGCTGATCGACACCACCTCGCCGGGGATCCCGGACGGGCCGAGGGAGACCACGTCGTACATCGCGGTGTCACCCGCGTACTCCGTCTCGACCAGCGGTCCGGCGACCCGCAGAACGCGGCTGGGGCGCCGCCCGGGCGCTTCGTCGGATCCGCTCACGGCGACCACAGCGTCTCGACCTCGGCGCCGAGCCGGTCCAGCGCGCGTGCCGTGAGGCTGTCCAGGGTGCAGTCGGCCCGGCGGCCCGGTGCACGGGCCACCACGCCCGCGCCGGGGACCTCGGTGATCTCGGCATCCGGTCCCAGCAGGGCTCGGGCGCGTTCCCGCAGCCGGTCCACGTCGGCCGGGTCCCACTTCTGACGGACATGTACCAGGGCCCGGCGGCTCAGCTCCTCGTACGCCGCTTCGCGGGCGGCCAGCTCACGCGTCCGGGCGTCTCGCCGAGCACCCGCCTTGACGTCGCGGGCGGCGGCAGTGCCCTCCCGTTCGCCCTGCCGGTGGGCTTCGTCGACGAGGACGCGCGCCCTGGTCCGTGCCTCGCCGATCAGCGCCGCGGCGTCCCGGTCGGCCCGGTCCAGGACCTCCCGCGCTTCGGCCCGCGCCGTGCGCAGCAACTCCGCGCGCACCGGCGCGAGAGCGGGCACCGCCTCGTCGGACACCGGCTTCCTCCTCACGGCATCACCACCGTGAGCGGCCGCGCGCCCTCCAGCGGCCCCGGGCCGAGCGCGTCCGCCGCCGCGGGTGTGAGGATGACCAGCTCGGTCCCGGGCGGAAGGGAACGCCAGGCTTCGCGTACCGCCTCCGGCTCCTCGGCGGCGACCACGGTGACACCCGCCAGGGCGAGCCCCGCCACGCGCGTCCGCTCCCCGAGGGCCGCCACCCGCCCCATGGTCACGACTTCCCGATCAGGATGATGGCGACCACCAGCCCGTAGATGGCGATGCCCTCGGCCAGTCCGACGATCACCATGGCCCGGCCGAAGAGCTCCGGGCGCTCGCTGAGCGCCGCCACCGCGGCGGCGCCGGTGTAGGCCACGGCGATCGCCGCGCCGATGGAGGCCCCGGCCACCGAGATGGCGGCCCCGATGAGGGCGGCCGAGGCGGCGCCCGAGCCCTGTGCCGCGGCCGGTGCCGCCGCCTGTGCGGACCCGTTGCCCATGGCCACCACGAGGAGGGCCACCGCCCCCGCGAACAGCAGGGTGTTGGCGGCGAACACCCACCGCAGGGCCCTGTGCCGGGACCTTCGCAGCAGCAGCCGCCCCAGCGCCAGCACCACGCCGACGACGGGCAGAGCGATGAACCAGGCGATCACATGGCCTCCTCGTACGTCGCCTCACCGCGCGGCGCGGCCGACACGTGCCCCTCACCGTTCAGCACGGGCAGGCGCCAGGGGCGGAACGGACGCCCCTGGGCCTCGAAGACCCGGGAGAACAGCTCGTAGAACTCCAGCCGCAGCGCCTGCACCCCGGCCACCAGCGCCTCCAGGGCGAAGGCGAGCGCGTTGCCGACGGCGAAGAGCACCGCGGCCGCGAGCACCGCCACCCCGCCCCGGTCCGCCAGTGCCGTGGTGCCACGCCACACGATCGCGCCGAGCGCGGCATGCGTGAGCCCGAAGGCCGCCAGCCGTGCGAAAGAGATGACGTTGGACCCGATGCGCAGCACCCCGTCGAAGAGCCGGATGCCCACCTGAACGGCGCCCTGCGCGCCACCGCCGGCCACGGCGGACAGCCCGGATCCGGCCAGCAGGAGGCCGGCACCCGCGATCACGGCGCCCGCCACGACGGCGGCGCGGCCGAACCAGACGCCGCCACCCATGACGGCGAGGCCCGCGTAGAGCATCGCCCCGGCGATCCCGGAGAGCGCGAACAGGGCGTTCGCCGGCCCGCCTTCCCGCCAGCGGTTCGCGATGCCCGCCGCGTACGCCAGGGCCAGCAGCAGCGCGCCGAAGCCGATCGCCGCGACGATCAGCCGCAGCGGGTCCCGCAACGGGTCCAGCCAGAGCACCGGCAGCACATCGGTCGGCCCGAAGAACTCGCCGTACGCGGCCCCCGCCAGACACGCGGCCAGTCCGGCTCCGGCGATGAAAGGCCACAGCGGGCGCAGCGACGCGGCCCGGCGAGGGCGGCCCAGCCGCAGCGCCAGCCCCGCGAGCAGCAGCAGGGCCCCGTGCCCGGCGTCACCGAACATCACCCCGAACATCACCACGTAGGCGATGCCCGCGGGCAGCGTGGGGTCGAGATCCGGGTACGGGACCGTCCCGTACGTCCGCACCAGGGGCACGAACGAACGCCGCACCGCACCGGCTTCGCGGAGCAGCGTCGGCGGCTCCACTCCGCGCGGCGCGCGCAGCGGCACCAGCGCTCCTCCCGCCGTCGCCAGCCGTCGCGCGGTCGCCGGAACGTCGTCGGCGGGGCACCACCCGGCGAGTGCCGCGATGTCTCCGCGCAGCACCGCACTGCCCCGGCGTTCCTCCAGCTGTGCCTCACCGGCCAGCAGATCGGTGCGGCCCGCACGCTCCAGCGCGTCGAGGTCGGGGGCCGGGGCGCTGAGCACCGCGCGCTCGGGCTCCACCCGCGAACGCCGCAGCCGATGGGACGCGGAGCCCTGCCCGGGAACGCCCGGGCCGCCACCCTCGGTGTGGTCGATCTCGACGCAGCCGGCCTCGGCGACGCGCACCAGCGTGTCCCGCAGCGTGTCCCGCGGGGCGATGATCGCCACCCGCCGCATGCGGACCGGCACCATCGCCTCAGGCCGCCGCATCGAACGCCTCCAGGTGTCCGCCGCCCCGCGCGGCGCCCTCCAGCGCGCCGCGTACCCGCCAGGCGTCCGCGCAGAGCACGGCGACCGCGCCGACGACCGGTGCCGAACCGGGGATGGACCCGCGCAGCAGCGCCCACCCGCCCTCGTCCAGCCGGTCCCACCACCGGCCCTCCGCCCGCCACAGACCGGCCTCGTCGTCGATCCCGGCCACGGCCCAGCGGGCGGCGGGCGGCAACTCGCGCCGGTAGTCGGCGAACGACGTCGCGGCCATGGCCTTCGCGCCGAGCAGCCGTGCCGCCCGTTGCGCGGACGGCCGGGGCAAGGAGCGGCGGGCGACGAACACCTCCCGCCCGACCAGCAGGGCGAGCCGCCCCGCCGCCCAGCGCGCGGCCTCCGGTACGGCCGCCGCCGTACGCACCGCCGCGGACACCCGCATCCCCACGGCCACCGCCGCGGGAGTGGCCGCCCCGGGGTCGCCCCAGCCGGAAACGGCCAGCGCGGCCCGCAGCTCCCGCGGCGATCCGGTACGGGCCAGCCGGGGCCAGGCCGTCGCCAGCGCGCCCAGCCGGTACGGCACCCGGGACCGGCCGACGCCCGTCAGCGTCCGCAGGTGGTCCTCCACGTCGGCGATCTCGAACCCGGAGGCGAGCAGACGGATGGTGTTCGCGCCGCTGAGCGGCTGCCAGCCGGCGAGCACCCGCAGATGCCACAGAAGGGTGGCCGCCACTGCCTGCTGGGCGTCGGCGAGCGATGTCCCGGGGAGCAGTCCCCGACCGTAGGGCGAGGAACCCAGGTGGCGAACGGCGGGCTCCAGGCCCGGTGCCGACGCCACCGCCTCCGCCTCCTGCCTGCCGAGGGCGCGCGAGAGCATGGCCCTGGCGCGTGTCACCCCGGCCACCCATCCGGCGCCCATCACGGGCCCCTCCGCCCGGCGCCCTGGGGCCGGTCTCCGGCAGGGGCGGGCGGGACCTCGATGTCCTCGGCCACCAGGTCCGCCACCCGGTCCAGGAGACGGGGCATTCGCTCCTCGGCCCTGCGGCGTACCGCGACCGCCTCCCGCTGGGCGGTGGCGAGCAGTTCCGCCGCCTCGGCCTCGGCGTCCCGGCGGATCCTGGCGGCGCTCGTCGTCCGCGCCTGTCGAGCCCGGTCCTGGGCGCTGCCCACGATCTCCCGGGCCCGGCGCTCGGCCGCGCGCCGCCTCTCCGCCGCCTCGCGGGCTGCGCCGTCGCGGATGCGCCGGGCTTCCTCCTCGGCTTCTTCCAGGAGCGACAGGGGCGGCTGCAACTCGGCTGTGAGCTCTGCCGTACGGTCCGCGGGCACGCCGCCGGGCGCCGCCCGGCCCGGCGAGCCGACCGGGCGGAACCGCAGCAGAAAGTCACGGAGTCCGGCCACGACCTCTCCTCATGGTTCGGTCCTCGCTCCCAGTGTCCGCACCGGGTGGGAGCCTGTCGCGCCGGACTGGGCCGTCCACGGACGATGCGGTGCGGCGGCGTGGTCGCCCGATCGGTGCCACACTGGCCGCAGGGGCGACCGGCGCACACCTGTGCCTTGGGGGCAGTGACACGCGGGGCCACCGCGATCGCCCGTCCGCGACGGCACCGGAATCCGCGAGGAGGCCGAGTCCGATGGCTGAGCCACCCATGGCACATCCCATCACCGCCGGCCTGGACGGCTCACCCGAAAGCCTGGCCGCCGCCGAGTGGGCGGCGCGGGAAGCACGGTGCCGACACGCGCCGCTGCGGCTGGTCCACGCCTGGATGCCGCCGGCACAGACGGCGCGTGGCGCCCAGGCTCCCGAGATGCGCAAACTCCGGGCGCAGGAGGCCCTGGAAGAGGCTAAGGCACACATCGCGGACCGCTACCCGGAGGTGCCGGTCTCGGTCGAGCTCATCCCACGGACGGCCGTCGACGGTCTGGCAGGCCACGGGGCGTCCTCCCAGATGCTGGTGCTCGGGTCGCACGCACGGGGCGCCGTGGCGGGCTATCTGCTCGGCTCTGTGGGTCTGCGGGTGCTGACGTGTTCGACGAGCCCGGTGGTGATGGTGCGCGGCGCCGGAGAACCGGAACGGACCGGGCCCGGGGCCGGTGAGGTGGTCGTGGGCGTCCAGGACCCGCCGGAGTCGGCCGCACCCATCGAGTTCGCCTTCGCCACCGCGGCGGCACACGGAACGGGGGTGCGCGCCGTACGAGCACTGGCACCGCCGGTGTTCACCCACGGTCCGCGAACCCGGCCACATCCTGACCACGGCGCGGACATCAGGGACGAAGAGCGGAGGCTGCTGGCGGAAGCCGTGGAACTGTGGCGGGAGAAGTACCCCGACGTGCCGGTGACCGAACGGGCCGAGCACGGCCATGCGGCGGATGTCCTGCTGGCGGCCGCCCCGGGGGCCGGGCTGGCGGTCGTCGGACGCCACACCCACCGGCCCCCCGTCGCACCCCGCCTCGGCCACGTCACCCACGCGCTCCTCCACCACGCCGCGTGTCCCGTCGCCGTCGTACCCCACGACTGACGACACGGCTGCTGGAAGGGGGACACGGGTGACCGACACGACCCACCGTCCCGGCACGGTCCACGCGCTGCTCGCGGACGGCAGCACCGTCGAGATCCGTCCCGCACGACCGCAGGACCTGGACGAGGTGCTGCGCATGCACCGTGAAATGTCCCCCGAGGCATTGCGGCTGCGTTTCTTCGCCGCCAATCCGCGCTACACGCGGGCCGCGGCGGAGCGCATCTGCGCACCGGCACACCCCGGATACCAGGCGCTCGTCGCGGTGGCCGAGAGCCGGGTGATCGGCGTGGCCGAGTACGACACGCTGCCCGCGGCCCCCGGCGAACCGGTGTCCGCCGACCTCGCCCTGGCCGTCGCCGAGGGCCGCCACGGACAGGGCATCGGCACCCTGCTGCTCGAACACCTGGTGCACGCGGCCCGGGAGGCGGGCGTCTCCGCCTTCACCGCCGAAGCGCTCGCCGAGAACCACGAGGTCCTGAAGGTTTTCGGTGATCTGGGCCTGCGCACCTCCCGCCACTTCGACGGCACCGATGTACGCTGCACCGTCCACTTGGAGGAGGACGAGGACTACCTGGCGGCGGTGGACCGGCGGGGCCGGATCGCCGATGTGGCCAGCCTGCGGCCCCTGCTGCGGCCGCGTTCGGTGGCCGTCGTCGGCGCGGGCCGGCGGCCCGGATCGGTGGGGCGCGCGGTGCTGGGAAACGTGCGGTCCGGGGGCTTCGCCGGTGCGCTGTACGCGGTCAACCCCCATGCCCGCGTCATCGAGGGAACACCGGCGTTCCCGTCCGTGGCCACCCTGCCCCTCGTGCCCGAACTCGCCGTGCTCGCCGTACCGGCACCCGCGGTCCCGGGGGTGGCGGAGGAGTGCGGTGCGGTGGGGGTGCGGGCGCTGGTCGTCCTGACGGCGGGACTCGACGCCGGTCAGGCGGAGGCGCTGTTCACCTGCTGCCGCCGCCACGGGATGCGGCTGGTGGGCCCCAACTGTCTGGGGATCGCGGACACCTTCGACGAGGTGCGCCTCAACGCCACGTTCGCCGCGCATCCGCCGCTGCCGGGGTGTGTGGGCGTCGCAGTGCAGTCCGGCGGCGTCGGCATCGCGCTGCTGGAACGGTACGGGCGCCTCGGCGTCGGCGTGTCCAGCTTCGTCTCGCTCGGCGACAAGTACGACGTCAGCGGCAACGACATGCTCCAGTGGTGGGAGTCGGACCCCGCGACCCGGCTCGCCGTGCTCCACCTGGAATCCTTCGGCAATCCTCGGGCCTTCTCCCGCACCGCCCGCCGTGTCGCGCGCACCATGCCCGTCCTCACCGTGGACGCGGGCCGCTCGGAAGCCGGACGGCGCGCCGCCGCCTCGCACACCGCCGCCGCGGCCACCCCCACCATGACCCGACGGGCCCTGTTCACCCAGGCGGGCATCATCGCCACCCAGAGCGTCGCCGAACTGGTCGACACCACGGCCCTGCTGCACGCCCAGCCGCTGCCCGCAGGTGCCCGCGTCGCGGTCGTGAGCAACGCCGGGGGAGCCGGTGTGCTCGCCGCCGACGCCTGCGCCGACGCGGGGCTGACCGTCCCCGCCCTGCACCCGGACCTGGCGGACGAGCTGCGGGCACTGCTGCCGTCCGGTGCCGCCACCACCAACCCCGTGGACACCACGGCCGCGGTCACCGCCGACCGGATGCGCTCCTGCCTGGACCGGCTGGCGGCGATCGGAACCGTGGACGCCGTACTGGTGGTGCTTGTGCCCACCGCGCTGGCCACCGGGACCCGGGAGGACCCGCTGCTCGCCCTCACCGGCGCGCCCGGGCGGCGGCCCCGCCCGGTGGCCGCGGTCCTCCTCGACCAGGAGGCCCCCGTACGGCTCCTGCCGACCGCGGACGACAGCCCGATACCGGCCTACACCGAACCCCGTTCGGCGGCCCGCGCCCTCGCCCACGCCGTCCGCTACGCCCGCTGGCGCGCCGAACCGCCCGGCAGCGTCCCCCCGCTGTCGGGGATCGACCGCGCCGGTGCGGCGGCCCTCGTGGAGACGTTCCTCTCCCGTCACCCCGGCGGTGGCTGGCTCGACCCGCGTGACTGCGCGGCCCTGCTCGACCGCTACCGCATCCCCCAGCTGCCCTGGGCCTGGGCCGAGGACGAGGACACCGCCGTGGCCGCCGTACGGCACCTGGTCGAGGACGAGCGCGGCCGGGTGGCCATCAAGGCGTACTGGCCCGGGCTGGTGCACAAAAGCGACCAGGGAGCGCTGCGCCTCGATCTCGAAGGGCCGGACCAGGTGCGCCACGCCTACCGGGAGCTGCGGACGCGCTTCGGGGACCGGATGACCGGTGTCCTCCTCCAGCCCATGGCGCGCCGGGGCATCGAGCTGTTCGCGGGCGTCGTCCAGGACGAGGTGTTCGGCCCCCTGGTGCTCTTCGGCCTCGGCGGCACCGCCACCGAACTCCTCGCCGACCACGCCGCCAGGCTCGCCCCGCTCACCGATCGCGACGTGCACAGCCTCCTCACCGCCCCGCGCTGCGCCCCACTGCTGTTCGGCTACCGGGGTGGCGGGGCCGTCGACCTGGAAGGGCTGGAGCAGCTCCTGCTGCGACTGTCCCGGATGGCCTGTGACCTCCCCCAGCTCGCCGAGACCGACCTCAACCCGGTGGTCGCACGGGCCGATGGCGTCGTGGCCCTGGACATCCGGCTGCGCGTCCTGTCCCGCCACGCATACGACCCCTATCTACGACGGCTGCGCGCCGCACGCAGGTGGCGGGCCTGAGCACCCCCGTGCCGATCACACCCA
>NZ_BBUZ01000057.1:0-7422 GCF_001417735.1 Streptomyces sp. NBRC 110028 | reverse complement strand
CTTCGCGGCCCTCGTGCAGCAGCGCCGACACGGTGTCCTCGGCCAGGGCCTCGGCGGACACCTTCACCTCCGGGTTGCGCGCCGTCGCGCGCCGCATACAGGAGGCGGCGATGTTCTCGGCCACGATCTCCCCGGAGGAGCGGTTGGTACCGAACGAGGGGAGACGCCCCTCGTACTGCTCCCATCGGGAGGCGTGGACCAGGCGCAGGGGCAGCTCGTGGCGGGCCGCCTCGTCCACGGCCCAGTCCACCGCCTCAAGACTGGAATCCGACCCGTCAACACCCACGACCAGCGGGAGCGCCATCATCCCCACCGCCTTCCTGTGGTTGGCTCGTCCGCCTTGGGTACCCCGGCGACCACGCCCGCACCGCCACGGTTCCTCGCGGCCACCGCGGGCCCCGAGGGCCGGATACGCCCCCCCTTCTCTATCGCGGATTGCCTCGTTCACCCGGGTGAGGATGAAGCCGGGATCGAGGAGTTGACCCGCACCCCCCGGGGACCGTACTCCGCCGTCCACGACCTGGTCATCATGGACAACGCCGCCTTCGAAGCCTGGAAGGCGCATGTGCCGGAAGCGGCCATCGAGGTGCTCAGGCTCCCTACGTTGACGATGGCCCCTCGGCCGCGCTCGGCCATGGCCGGGGCGAAGGCGCCCGTCAGGATGAACGGTGCCTTGGCGTGGAGGTTGAAGGCATCGTCGAACATCTCCTCCGGAGTGGACTCGGTCGGTGCGAAGCCTCCGCCACCGGCGTTGTGCACCAGGACCTCGAGCGGGCCGTCGACGGCGTCCCGTATCCGCGCGATCAGATCGCGCACCGCTGCGGGTCGCGCAGGTCGGCCATCAGATCAATCGCGCGGCCACCTGCCGCCTCGATGGACCGGCGAGTCTCGGCGGCC
Source organism: Streptomyces sp. NBRC 110028 (assembly GCF_001417735.1). Classification (GTDB taxonomy): domain Bacteria; phylum Actinomycetota; class Actinomycetes; order Streptomycetales; family Streptomycetaceae; genus Streptomyces. The sequence continues at coordinate 6,525 of NZ_BBUZ01000057.1, read as the reverse complement.
CGGTCCCGGTCGCGTCCCGTGACGATGACCGAGTACCCGTCCTGAGCCAACCCGACCGCCGTCGCGCGACCGATCCCACTCGTCGAGCCGGTCACAAGTGCCCACGTCGAGCCTGGTGCGGACGCCTTCGAGTCGCTGTCCTCGCTCATTGCCATGTTCCTCTCACGTTCTCCGGTGGGTGATCACCATGCCGGCGATCACCGTGATCGTATGGTTCTGTGGCCGTCCACCCGGCGTTGCCCACCCGCCCGCCCCGCCGTGGCACGCAGCCTTCCGCGAGCGCGGCGGCCGTTGCACGATGCCAAGGCGGTGGCCCCCGGCGGAAACCGCCAGGGGCCACTCATGGAAGCTCATGCGGGGTGGTTCACTTGCGGGTGAAGATCCACTCGTGGTTGTTCTGGCCCTCCGGCGCGCAGGGCCAGATCATCAGATCCCGTGTCTCGGAATCCCGCTCGAACGAATCCAGACACTGGTTGTTACTGGCGAAGTTGCGGATCCAGAACTTGCCGTCCGCCTGCTTGTCCAGCCACCAGAGCTGGTTGTCGGAGGTCGTGCCGTTGCACGGGAACTCCGTCACCTTCGTGCCGCTCGGGCGGCCTCCGTTCTCGCCCAGGTCGAGGCAGTGGGAGTCCACGACGTTGCGGATCTGGAAGAGGGGCGCCCCGCCAGGACCCGCGGTGTCGTACTTCTTCTCCACGTTCCACAGTTGGTTGTCGTCCGGGTTGCTGTTGCAGGTCGCCTGAGTGATGGGGCCGTCGGCGGGGCCACTGGCGAAGCCGGGGATGTCGACGCACGTGCCGTTCTCGTTGTTCTTGATCAGCACGTGTGTCATCACGGACGGGAGATTGCTGACGGACGCCGTCTTCTTGGCCGCCGTGTGCTTCTTCCCGGCTGCCTTCGCCGACTTCGACGGGCTGAGGGTCGACTTCGCCGCGGGTGAGGCGGACTTCTTCGGCGGCTCCTTCTTCTCCTTGCCCGCCTTCGGCTTCTCCGGGCTCGGCGACGCGGCGACAAAGGCCCCCGGCTTTGCCCCGTCATCACCCAGAACGGTGTCGGCGGAGCTGGAAGAGTTCACCTTCTCGCCTTTGTCATCATCCTGGTAGGTGGCCATGACCAGCAGCGGTACGGCGATCAGGATGGCCCCCGTCATGGCGGCGCCGGCGAGCACGGGCTTGTTGGGGCGGCCGGGGAAACCCCCGCCGGCGCCGGGGGAGTTGCCGCCGGCATCCGCCGAAGCGGTGGCCGGCGCGGCGGCACCATCGGCCTTCCCTTCGGTGGACGCTGTGGTCACCGCGCCCCTGCCACGGCGGGACGCCCGGCTGCGGATACCGTGGGCGGCCCGTGCGTCGCTCGTCGGCTCCTCACCGGTCGCCGCCCCGGCCTTGCCTTCGCCTCGGGCCGCCGACGCCCCGGAGGCCGCCGGTTCCTTCGGTCCGGTCGAGTCTTCGAGGGTGTCGTCGCTCTCCGGCCCTGAGGTGGGACCGGCGACGAGGCCGCCTCGCGGGGCCCGCCTCCGGATGACGCTGGTCGCCTCCTCACCGTTCGCGCTCGTTTCCTCCTCGTTCGCGGAGAGGTCCCGCTCGTTCGCGGAGAGGTCCCGGCCGATGGCCCCGGACGTCCTGGCGGGAGCGGATTCGGATGAGGCGGGGCGGGAGGCGGGGGTCTTGTCTGTGCTGAGGTGTTCCTCGACGCTCGCGGCGTCGGGGGACGCGGCGGTGGATCCTCCGGTGGCGGAGGCCTCTCCGGCGGTCCTGTGCTGATCGGGCATGTGCTTCTCCTGTGGCCATGGACACGGGGCGGCGGCGATGGGGGTGGGACGGGAACGGGGAAACGCGTCAGCGCCCGTGTTCCGGCGCCGACCGCGGCTCCGGCCGGGTTCGGCGGCCGGGGACACCGGGCCCGCCGCGCGGGTGGCGGGGCAGCCGCGCGGCGGGTCGGCGCCGAAGTCTCCTCGGGCGGTCGGAAGGCCGGCATTCCGCAGGGCACAGACGTCGCCGACGCGGGCGTCCCTGGTGCGGTGGCGAACCGGCTGCTCGGCCGGGCCGGGAGTGCCGTCACCGCCACCCCGCCACGGGCGCGGCATCCCGTCCAGCCCGCCCTGCGGCGGGGGCGGTCGGCCATCGTGCCCACCCAGAGAGACGTGCTTCATCGGAATGTTCCTTGTTGTGGCGCCGTCAGGCCTGGACCGTGGGCATGCCCCAGAGTCCGGACCGGTGCGCGGCCTCGGCCTGACGCCGGTACCGGCGCGGGCGACGAGGCTGGGACTCCGCTGATCCGCAATGCCTCGTTCATGGGTTCGCGCCGGGGCCGGAATGGCCGCGTTGCCCGTACCACCGAAGCTTAGAAAGATCGACGCCGCGCATACGTGAACCGCAGCGCCATCCGGGTAGAACGTGCGCGTCACCGGACGGTGCGGACCACCAATGCCTTCAGCTTTCCTCTGAGACGCGGTGAGGTGCGTCAGTGTGAGGAGGCCGCGCCGGCTGAAAGAAGTGATGCGAGGGCGGCTTCGACCACGGCGAGGTCCTGTTCTCCGGTGCCGCCGCTGGCAGCTATTCCGCCGATGTGGGTTCCTTCGGCGGATATCGGGAGTCCACCCTTGCCCAACATCACTCGGCCACGGGTGGCCACGCTGATCGACGTGGTGAACTGCACCCGTCCCGCGAAGACCTCGGCGACCTCGGCCGACGGGTGTGCGAACGCCGCGGCGGTGTACGCCTTCCCGATCGCCACGTCCGCGAGCGGGAAGGGGGTCTCGTCCATCCGGGCGAAGGCGACGAGCGCACCGCCCGTGTCCACTACGGCGATCGCCATGGGGACGCCCAGCGACGTCGCCTCCGAGCGTGCCGCGTCCACAAGGGCGCTGCCCAGATCAAGATTCATTCGACTGCTCCTTCACGTCAGTTTTCCGTCAACGCGCACAGCGTTCAGAACGCGGCCTTCGTCAGGCCGCCGTCGATGTAGGCCGTCGTCCCCGTCACGTACGAGGCGCGAGGTGAAGCGAGGAACACCGCGGCATCGGCGAACTCCCGGACGGTTCCCCACCGGCCCATGGGGATCTCGTCTGTCAGGCGCTGGGGCACTCCGTTCGGGAACACCTCGTCCCGGCGAGCGGTGATGATCCGGCCCGGCGCCAGGATGTTGACCGTGATGCCGTCCGGGGCCAGCTCGGTCGCGAGCGTCTTCAGATATCCGTGGATCCCTGACCGGACCGAGTTCGACGCCGCCATACCCGGCGTGGGCTCCTTGACCCCGGTCGTCGTTATCGCCAGGATCCGGCCGCTCGAGCTGTGGCGCAGGTGCGGCACGCCGGCCTCGACGAGACGAATGAGCGGCAGCATGGCGAGGTCGACCGCTTCGAGCATGTGCTGGGGCGTCAGGCCGACAGCCGGGCTCGGACGCGGGCCGCCACTGTTCCACAGGACGATGTCCAGTGCGCCGAACGCTCCACCGCTTCGCCGACGACTCTCGCCGGCTCGTCCGGCAGCGTCATGTCCGCCGGGACCGCGAACGCGCCGATCCGCACCGCCTTTTCTTTCAGGAGATCCTTACGCCTCGCGACCATGACGACGTTGGCGCCCTCCGCCGCCAACGCCTCCGCGATACCTAGTGCCGCGTCAGCCAAGGTTTGCCCGGTAGCGAGGCGTCCTGGTGCGGTCAGATGCAAGGCGCCGGATCGGCCTCGTAGTGGGCCTACTCGGTCGATTCGGCAACGCCGCAGATGGCCGTGCCAGGGCGGCGAGCGGGGTGAACCTTGGCTGACGCGGCACTAGGCCCATCCCGGAAGAGGCGCCACCGACGATGGCCGTCTTGCCCTTCAATCCCAGATCCACTGCACTCCTCGATCCTTGTGTTGCCGCGAAGTCATCGTTGATTTCGCTGATTCTCGTTGTGGGCCCCCGCCATGAGCGCGGCGAGGTCCTCGGGGGCGAGGAAGGACGGCTGCCACCTGGCGGCTCGACCGCGCGTTGGACCGCCTGCGCGTGAGCGAACGCCCTGCCGAGCCGAAGCTGATCGATCTCCCGGTGACCGCGCGCTTGGCCGCCGTCCGCGACGGTGAGCTGGACCTGGCGCTGGTACGAGGCGCGATCGCCTCATCGGCGATGACGGTGGTGCGTGCTTGGTCCGAGCCGGTCCACGCCGTGCTCGTGCGTGACCACCCCGCTGCCGGCGAGTTGGCGGTCGGCCTGCATCTCCTTGATCCACGTGGGCTGCGGCTCCCCGCCCGTGAGAGCGACCCGCCACTGCACGACGCGCTCCTCGCCGCTCTGCCCGTGGCCCCGCTCCGCCCGCCCGCCGGGGACCTGTCCAACGTGCTCTTTGGTGGGCCGTGATCCCGAGGGCTGGACGCTGATGCCGGCCGAGCAACTGACCGGGTTCCGTTCCGAGCGGTGGCTCCATGTGCCGTTCGACCCGCCAGTGGCCGTCGACGGCCACGTCGTCACCTCACTGGCCACACCGAAGCCGTGCGTGGCCTCATATGTGGCCGCGTTGGCGTAACGGAACCCCAGGTTTCGACCACCGGACCCCGTCCTCGTCGTCCTGCTGCCGGACGAGCACGACGGTGACGGCCGCGAGCGCGTCGACGAGGTCCTGCCGGGGATCGCCGGTGTCACCGAGGTCATGGACTCGATCTCATCGCGCTTCGATCGTGTACCTGACGGTCCGCTCGTAGTCACGTGCGGCGTCCGCCGGCAGAGGCCGGGTGCTCACCAGGTCACCCGCGAGGTGTTCAAGCCGTGCACCGCACTGATGATCTTGAAGTCGGCCCGTACGCCGGGGTCGGCCAGGGCCAGGCCGGGGAAGCGTCGCAACAGGGCGTGGACGGCGATGCGCATCTCCATCCGCGCCAGTGGCGCCCCCAGGAGTCCGGTCGCGCGGCAGCGTTCGCCTGGCCGAAGACTCTCTCGCGCACGGCGGGCCAGGCCGATTCGTTCGGATCACCGAACCCTTGGCATGTGGGCGCGCTCATCGGAGGCGGCGCCTCCGACGGCCTCTGTAACCTGGCGTCGCTGTACGTCGGGGGGAGCTGACCGTGGAGAACATACTGTCCGTGGCCATCGGGGCCGCTATCGGCGTCATAGGGGTGGTGTTCGGGTCGTGGTTCACCGCGCGCCGACAGGACCGCATGTGGCTGCGCGAACAGAAGCTCAAAGCCGGGATCGGCTTCAACACGGCTGTAGTTCAGCTGTTGGACTACCTGAAGGAAACACAGCTGAGTGACGACGGTCCGGGAGCCAACGAGTTGGCGAATCGGCTGCAGGAAGCACGCTCAGCCCTCTACCTGCTCTGCTCCAACGACACCGTCGATCTCGCCGAGGCCCTCGCGCGTCGGGTCTGGAGCACCCGGCCCACCGAGGGCAGGGACGACCGCCGGGCCGAGTTCCGAGAGACGTTGGACCTCCTGCGTCGTTTCACCCACCAGCTCCGGCAAGAGATCGCCAGATCGTAGTCCCCACTGGATCACCGGGCGGACCAGAGGGAGATGCCTATGACGGGAAGCCCGGCCACGTAGATGGTGGCGGTCTTCCCGCATCGTGTGGCAATAACCCGCCACTGCTTCAAGCGGTTGATGCACCGCTCGACGGCATTGCGCTGCTTGTAGGCATCACGATCGAAGGCTGGTGGCCTGCCGCGTCGGCTGCCCCTCCGCTGCCGGTGGCCCTGCTCATCCGCCGGGGCGGGGATCACCGCGCGGATGCCGCGCCCGCGCAGGTGCTGGCGGATCGCGCGCGAAGGAGTACGCCTTGTCGGTCAGGACGACCTCCGGCCTGGTAGGGGGCCGACCTCGCCGTCGTGGGACGCGCAAGCGTGCCATGACCTTCGTGAAGGCGGGAGCGTCGCCGGCCTGTCAGGCGGTGAGGTGGAGCGCCAGGGGTCGACAGTTGCCGTCGGCCGCGAGATGGATCTTCGTGGTCAGCCAGCCGCGGGACCGGCCGATGGCATGGTCGGCAGCCTCACCGGCCGAGGCCCCTTTTCACGGGCCCCGGCCGCATGCTGGTGAGCACGCACGATGGTGGAGTCCACCGAGACGGCCCAGTTCAGATCCTCATCCGCGTCGGCCTGGGCCATCAGCGCGGTGAACACCCGCTCCCAGGTACCGTCGACGGCCACATCCGCGGCCGGTTGTAGACACCCCTCCAGTTGCCGTACTTCTCCGGCGGGTGGACCACTGCGTTCTGGAATTTGAAGGCGATCGCGTCGATCACCTCCCGGTGATCAGACCACCGGCCACCCCGCTTCGGCGTCCGGTCCGGGAGTAACGGCTCGATTCGCGTCCACTGCGCGTCAGTCAACGGCACACCCGGGCCAACGATCAGATGATCTAGACGAAATGGCCTGGTGGCGCGGATCGTCGCCGGGAGCCCAGGGCCTGACGTGCTCGGCGTCGGCTACGGCACTGTCATCGCGGCCCGCCAGTTCCAGGCCGCCGACGGTCAAACACTCCAGAAGCCCCGCCGGAGTGGGGCGGATTCCAGGGGTCGTTGCAACACAGTGATCAACTGGCTGTGGCCAGGAGCTTAG
>NZ_BBUZ01000056.1 GCF_001417735.1 Streptomyces sp. NBRC 110028 | reverse complement strand
GCGGCACTAGCCGTCAACGCCCAGTGAGGCGTAGTCGTAGTTGCCGTCCCAGGCCTCGCTCGTACGGACGTTGGTCAGCCGGGAGCCGCGCCAGAGCGTGCTCCGCTGGAACAGGAGGGGCAGATACGCGGCGGAGTCGGAGATCTTCTGGTTGATCCGCGCGTAGTCCCTCCCGGCCTTCGCCGGGTCCTCTTCGGCGATCGCCGCGTCGAAGAGATCGTCGACCGTGGGGTCGTTCAGCTCGGAGATATTGAAATTGCCGCTGTTCTGGATGAGGCGGCCGTCGGCGATCGGCTGGAGAAAGCCCTGGCCGGTGGGGAAGTCGGCGCCCCATCTCTGGACGACGATGCCGTAGCCCTTCTTCTTCACCGTCGCCGGCGACCCCATCGTCTCGGCGTAGTTCGCGAGGTCGATCTGCTCGACCCGGGCGCGGATACCGACCCGCTTCAGCGACTCCGAGAGCGCCATGGCGATATCCACGTCGCCGGGGCGGTTACGTGTCGCGATGGTGGTCGTGAAGCCGTTCGGCTTTTCGCATGCCGCCAGCTCCTCCTTGGCCTTGGTTTTGGCCTCGGTGGCGTTCGGTTTCCCATCGTCCTTGAGGGTCCCGTACGGGTCGTAGGAGGGGTCGGAGCCCGCGACGGCCGGCGGGAGCATATGGGGCGCGATATCGCCGCTGAGCGGGCCGCCGGCCGCTGTCCGTACGTTCTCCCTGTCCGCCGCATAGATGACGGCCTTGCGGCAGTGGACGTTGTCCAGAGGTGTGACGGAGCGTGGAAGAGCGGCGTACAGGAGGATTCCGTTGTACGGATTGTCCAGCCGGGCCTTGAGGCCGGAGTCCTTCCGGGCCTTGACGAGGCCCTCCCCGGTGAGCCCGGTGAACCCCATGGCGAGGTCGTAGCGGCCCGAGAACAGCGCCCGTGCGGTCGCCTGCTCATCGGACGCGATGTCCACGGTGATCCGGTCCGGGAGGGCGGCGCGGATCGGGTCGGACGCCCGGTTCCATTGGGCGTTGCGGACCAGTTCCAGCGATTTGCCGGGCCGATGGGAACGGAATTCATAGGGCCCGGAGGAGAACGGACCATCCTGATACCGGGCTTTGGTGTCCTTCGCCCTCTTGACGGGTGATCCGGCCGGCATCGCGAGCATCCGCTCGAAGTCGCCATTGGGCTTCGGCAGTCTGAAGACGATGGTCCTGTCGTTCGGGGTCTCGATGGCCCTCAGACCCAGCTTGTCCTCGGACGTGTCCTTGTACGGTCCCTTGTAGGTGTGATCGGGGTCCAGCACCTGTTGCAGATAGACCGGCCCGCCGGGAACGACGTCCGTGGCCCAGATCCGTTCGATGCCGTATTTGATGTCCTCGGACGTGATCTTCGAGCCGTCCTGCCAGGTGATGCCGTCGCGCAGGGTGTAGGTGTACGTCTTGCCGCCGTCGGTCACCTCGGCCCTCTTCTCGGCGAGGTCCGGAATCAGTTCGGCGCCGCCCTTACCGGCTTTGGAGGCATAGGTGACCAGTTGGCGGGCGTAATAGCGGGAGAAGTTCCAGACGAAGCCGTAATAGCTGCGCTGCGGATCCCAGGAATCCGGTGTGGTGCTGCTGACGAATTTCAGCGTGCCGCCCCTCTTCGGCGAGGCGTTCACCGTGTCCTTGGTCGCGGCGTCGTACCCGGAGGTGGGGCCCGTCTTCGGCGTGCTGGAGGACGTGGATCGCGGCTGCCCCGAATCGTCCGGGGAGGAGCCGGAGTCCTTCACCCAGGACATCACCAGGGGAATGCCCGCGGCGATCAGCGCGAGGGCGAGCCCGCCCGCCAGCCCGTAGCGGAGGGCCCGGCGGCCGCCCGGTGGGGCACCGCCGGGGGAGGGGGCCGGGGCGGTCGAGGGCAGGGACACCGGCGACCAGGCGGGCTTCGGCGGCAGCGCGGTCAGCGCTCCGGGCGCCGGGGCCGGGCCGGTTTCGTCCTCGTACACCGATGGCGTGGGAGTGAGCGGCGGTTCGTACGGCGGCGTGGGCGCCGGCCCCGGTTCGCGGCCGTACGGTGGCGGCGGCGGGCCGAAGCCGCGCGGCGTCCAGGCCACGTTGCGGGCCAGGGCCAGGCCGCCCGCCGTATTGCGGTCGCGCTTCTGCGGCAGCGGCCGCCCCTTCGCCCGCAGCGCCGAATACACCCGTGCGTAGACCGTGTCCAGGTCCAGCAACTCCGGCCCGCCCGGCGCCCCCTCGCGCAGGAGCCGCAACAGCTCACCGGTGAAGGCCGTGTACGGCTCACCCGGCGGGGCGAGCGCGAAGCTGGTGTCGGGGACGGCCGCCAGCAGATAGGTGCCCTCGACTTCCACCTGGTCGATCACGGTCTCGGTGCCCGGTGCGCTCATGAAGCCGAGCACCCGCCCGCTGAAGCAGCAGTCGAGCAGCATCACCTGGCGACCGGTCCGCCCGTCGAGCACGACATCGCGCAGCGTGCCGTAGGGCAGCCCGGTGTAGGAGCGGTGCTGCAGCGACCCGGTCAGCCCCAGGAACAGCTCGCCGCGGCGCGGCTCCACGAGACCGTGTCCGGCGAAGTACACCAGCAGCGTGTCCGTGGCTTCCTCGGCCGCGGTCCGCACGGCGTCGAGGACCTCCACCGCGGTGGCGGGATCCTCGACCACCGTGCAGTGCTCGGGTGCCAGGCCCCATGAATGCGGGGCGCATAACAGCGCGACCAGCGCGCTCAGGTTGTTGGCCACCGCCGGGAGCTGTTGCAGATGGGCGTACCGGCTGGTGCCGATGAGCACCGCGCGCGTGGCGGCCGGGTCGGGGAGGACGGCCACGGCTATCGCCCTTCCCCCGTGCCGGCCTCCCGGTCCCCGTCCCGCTCGCGCTCCGGTGCGGGCTCGGCCGGGCGCTCCAGCGCCTCGATCAGGCGCCGCACGTCCTCGTCACCACCGCCGTCGAGGGAGACCGCGAGGTCGCCCCGGCGCACGGTGATCCGACGGGCCTGTGGTCGCGTCTGCCGCCAGGTGGACAGCGCCAGCGCGAAGGAGGCCGCGCTCCAGGCGTTGTCGGTGACCAGCTGCAGCACCTCGGTGAGCGCGCCCATCTGGCCCGGCGCCGGCGCGGCCTGGACCAGTTCCACACGGGCGCCGCGGCGTACGGCCGGATCCCGTCTCAGCCAGTCCTGGAGCGATCGCAGCTCCTCCTCGCCGCCACTCACCGCTACGTCGATCCGCACCAAGCCCCCCTTGTGACGACGGTCTCCATGATTCTGGCCTATGTGGGGGCGTCTGCGCAGGGTCATCACGGAGCAGGATCACATGGGGCGGGACCAGCGCGGAACGGGATCAACGCGGGGCGGCGGGGCCAATGGGGTACGGGATGATCCGGGCTGCGGATCGGGCGGTACGGGCTCGTCGTCGACGACGTCACCCACTCCTCGCCACTCTTAACGTATAGCGCACCGGGGGCCTTGCGGCAAGGCCCCCATCGTGCCGCAAAATCTCGGGCTGAAGCCAGGACCTGCGGAAACGGAGTCATGACGTGCGTGTGGTGTTGCCGGAGCACGGGGCGAGCGGGCCCATCGGCGCGTTCGATCTCCCCGAGCGCCTCTCGGCCAAGGCGGACCCGGCGCTGATCGCCGGTGACGAGCGGCACTTCGCGGCCATCGCGGAGTGCCTGGAGCAGTCGATCGCCGAACTGTCCGGCCGTCTCGACGCCGCGCGCAAGGCGCCCGGCGGCATCGGCCAGCAGGCGATGGACCGGGACGCGGAGATCCACCGGCTGACCGCCCGGCTGCGCACATTGCGGCGCTTCGGCCTGGACCTGTGCCTCGGGCACATGGTCGGCGAGGACGGCGGCGAGCCCGTGTACGTCGGGCGGCTCGGCCTCAAGGACAGCGCGGGCCGCCAGCTGCTGCTCGACTGGCGTTCCCCGGTGGCCGAGCCGTTCTTCGGGGCCACCCACGCCAACCCGATGGGGCTGGCCAGGCGCCGTAGGTACCGCTGGACCCTCGGCCGGGTCAGCGACTACTGGGACGAGGTGTTCACCCCGGACGGGTTCGCCGGGCACGCCGCGCTCGACGACCAGTCCGCCTTCATCGCCAGCCTGGGCGGCAACCGGTCGCCGCGGATGCGCGATGTGCTCGGCACCATCCAGGCCGACCAGGACGCCATCATCCGGGCGGGGTCCCGTGGCGCTCTCGTCGTGGACGGCGGTCCGGGTACGGGGAAGACCGTGGTCGCCCTGCACCGCTCCGCCTATCTCCTCTACTCCGACCCTCGCCTCGGACACCGCCGGGGCGGTGTGCTGTTCGTCGGCCCGCACCAGCCGTATCTGTCGTACGTCTCCGATGTGCTGCCCAGCCTCGGGGAAGAGGGCGTGCGGATCTGCACCCTGCGGGACCTCGTGGCCGAAGGGGCGGGAGCGGCGGTCGAGGACGACCCGCAGGTGGCCCGGCTGAAGTCGTCCGCGGACATGGTGAAGGCGATCGAGAAGGCCGTCCGGTTCTACGAGGAGCCGCCCGCCGAGGGGATGACGGTCACGACCGACTGGGCCGACCTCTGGCTGAGCGCCGACGACTGGGCCGAGGCGTTCGACGCGCCGGACCCGGGCACTCCGCACAACGAGGCGCGCGAGCAGATCTGGGCGGAGCTGGTCACGATCCTGCTGGCCAAGCTCGACGGCGATGTCGCGCCCGGCCTCTTCCGGAGGTCGCTGGCGCAGGACGAGGAGCTGGTCGGGACCCTCCACCGGGCCTGGCCGCTGATCGAGGCGGCCGACCTCGTCGGGGACCTGTGGTCGGTGCCCGCCTACCTGCGCATGTGCGCTCCCTGGCTCGGCCCCGAGGACGTCCGGGCGCTGCGGCGCACGGCGGCGCCCCAAGCCTGGACGGTGTCCGACCTGCCGCTGCTGGACGCGGCGCGGCAGCGGCTCGGCGACCCGGAGGCGGACCGGCGCAGGCGCCGCCACCGGGCCGCCGTCGAGGCCGAACGCGAGCGGATGGTCAGCGTCGTGGACAACCTGATGGAGGCCGCGGACGACGAGTACGGCGTGGGCCTGGTGACGATGCTGCGCGGCGAGGACTTCCAGGACGCCCTGGTCGACGAGACCGCGCTGCCGGGCGCCGACCCGGATCTGCTCGCCGGTCCGTTCGCGCACATCGTCGTGGACGAGGCTCAGGAACTGACCGACGCCGAGTGGCAGATGCTGCTGCTGCGGTGCCCGTCCCGCAGCTTCACCATCGTCGGGGACCGCGCCCAGGCCAGGCACGGATTCACGGAGTCGTGGCGGGAACGGCTGGAGCGGGTCGGGCTGGACCGGATCACGCTTGCGTCCCTGAGCGTCAACTACCGGACGCCGCAGGACATCATGGCGGAGGCCGAGCCGGTCATCCGGGCCGCGCTCCCGGACGCCAACGTGCCGACCTCCATCCGCGGCGGCGGCCTTCCCGTCGTCCACGGGTCCGTCGCGGATCTGAGCGCGATCCTCGACACATGGCTCGCCGCACACGCCGACGGGATCGCCTGCGTCATCGGCGATCCGTCGTTCCGGGCGACGTCCCGCGTCCGGTCGCTGACCCCGGAGCTGTCGAAGGGGCTCGAATTCGACCTGGTCGTCCTCGTCGACCCGGAGGAGTTCGGCGAGGGCATCGAAGGAGCGGTGGACCGCTATGTGGCGATGACCCGGGCGACGCGGCAGCTCGTCATCCTCAGGAGTCAGCCGGCACCGGGCTGATGTGTTCCGGGCGTGTGCCCGAACGTACGGCGGAACACATCGATGAACGCGCTGGCGGACGACCAGCCGCACCGGTGTGCCACCGTGGTCACCGGGTGGTCCTCGGCGAGCAGGATCAACGCGTGGTACAGCCGCAGTTGGGTGCGCCACTGCGGGAAGGTCATGCCGAGGTCGGCCTTGAAGTGGCGGGAGAGGGTGCGGTCGCTGGCGCCGACCTCCCTGCCCAGGGCGGCCAGGGTGCGGCCGTCGGCCGGATCGGCGCGCAGGATCTCGCACACCGCCGTCAGCGCGGGGGCGGTCGGGGCGGGCAGGCGCAGGGGCTGCTGGGGCGAGGCGCGCAACTGGTCGAGCAACACGGCCCGCAGCCGCCCGCGCTCGGGGCTGTCGTCGTGCGGGGCGCGGGTGTAGGCGAGGAGCAGTTCACGCAGGAGGGGCCCGACGGCCAGCACGGTCGGCTCGTCCAGGCCGAGCGGGTTGTCGCTCGCGGCCAGGCCCACCAGGTGCAGTTCGAGTTCGCCGTGGGCCTGATGGGCGTGCGCGGTACCGGCCGGCACCCAGATGGCGCGCGTGCCCGGTGCGATCCAGGTGCCGGTGCTGGTCGTCACGGCCAGCACTCCCCGCCCCGCGTAGACGATCTGGTGGTCGTCGTGGCGGTGGGCGTCGATGGCGGCTCCGGACGCCAGCCCGAGCGCGTCCGGGCGGCAGCACGGCGGCGGGCACCGCGGCGCTGTTCGTGCTCTCTCTCGGCGGCGCGGTGGGCTCCGTGCTGGGCGGCCATCTGGCCGACCGCTGGGGCCGGGTCACCGTGGCCCGCTGGTCCTACCTCGTCTCGGTCGCCGCCGTCGCGGGGGTCGTGTTCGTACCCGGTCCGGCGCTCTACCTGTTCGTGGCGCTGACCTCCGTCGGCCTGTACGTCCCCTTCTCGCTGCAGGTCACCCTCGGCCAGGACTATCTGCCCACCCGCGTCGGCACCGCCGGCGGAATCACCCTCGGGCTGACCGTCAGTGCCGGCGGCCTGGTCACTCCGCTCATCGGCAGCGTCGCCCACGCGACCTCGCTGCGAACGGCCCTGGCCCCGCTGATCGTGATGCCCGCCCTGAGCTGGCTGCTGTTCCGCTCGCTGCCCGAACCCACCGCGCCGATCCACTAGCCGTCGTCCTGAGCCTCGTCGGGTACGTAGCGCAGCACATCCCCGGGCTGGCAGCCGAGGGTGCGGCAGATCGCGTCGAGCGTCGTGAACCGCACCGCCTTCGCGCGGCCGTTCTTCAGCACGGCGATGTTGGCGGGGGTGATACCGACGGCGGCGGCGAACTCGCCGACGGACATGTGGTGCCGGGCGAGCTGGATGTCGAGGTCGACGATGATCGCCATCAGACGACCTCGGCGATCTCGGTCTGCAGATCCGTCGCCTGGCGCAGCAGACCTCGCATGATGACGACGAGCATCGCGAACGCCGCCCCCACACCGGCGCTCGCGGTCGCGGCGATCAGCGTGCTGATGACCTCCATCCCGTCGTCGGGGGAGGGGACGCTCGCCAGGGTGAGATGGCCGGTGACCCCGATGGCCAGCAGCGTCGCCACGACCGAGGACCCGATGATGATGTCGACCCAGCGGAACGCCCGCGGGGTGAAGATGGCGCCCCGGCGGACCATGTCGAGCAGCATCCACGTGGCGACGAGGGCGACTTGGACGCAGGCGACGCCGAGGATCGCCACCGTCACGTAGGGCGTGGCGTAGGGGGCGTACGGAGGGAACCGGCCGACCTCGTCGGCCGCCGTCGTCGGGATGACGACGATCTGCCCGAAGAGACCCAGCAGGATCGCGGCGGCGATTCCGGCCCGCAGCGCGGCGATGAAGAGTCGATGCATCTATCGATTTTCGATCGGTACCTATCGAGAGTCAATCGACGCCTTCCCGGTTCGAACCGGTGACGTACGGTCTGCGGAGTGACGAACCAGCGAAAGCCACGGGGCCCGTACCGCAAGAGCGCGGAGCGACGGGAACAGATCCTCCAAGCCGCCTATGAGGCCATCGACGAGCACGGCGAACGAGCCTCCCTGCAGGACATCGCCGACCGGGTCGGAGTGACGCAGCCCGCGCTGACGTACTACTTCCCCACCCGCGACGACCTGCTCCTCGCGGTCCTGGAGCGGCGCGATGTGCTGGGCAAGTCGCTCGCCCGTGCCGCCGGGGACGGCGAGACAGTGGTCGACGGGGTGGTGGCGGGTGCCCGCCTCATCACCGGCCACCCCGGAGTGGCCAAACTGTGCGTCACGCTCTCGGCTGCCGCCACCGAGCCGGGGAGCCCTGTGCACCGTCACCTCGCCGAGCGCTACCGGGGTCTCGCGGCCGAGGCCACGCAGAACCTCGAGAAGGGGCAGCGCGCCGGTGAGATCCGCGCCGACGAACCGGCCGGCCATCTGGCCAGGGCGGTCGTGGCGGTGATGGACGGTCTGCAGCTCCAGTGGATGCACGACCCCACCGTGGACATCGCCGCGATCGCCGAGACGTTCGCCCGGATGCTGGTGCCCGCGGACGCCTCCGGGCAGGAGACGGCCCCGGGCGACCGATGAGCAGTACCGCGTGCGGCCACTCCGTGGAGGTACTGACTCCGCGCTAATTTTTTAAGTGATAGATTTTCGGCGTTCCGCTCCCGGTGGCGCGCCGACGAGCACGGCGTCCGCCGATGGACCACAGAGAGGAAGAGGACGCCGATGTCCGCCCCGAACACCTCCTCCACCCCGCCCCGGCCGCCGCAGGACCTGGAATTCGACCCGGAGGCCCTGCGCGCCCGCTACCGCGCCGAACGCGAGCGCCGGATCCGCCCGGACGGCCGTGCCCAGTACCGGGGCGTCGGCGGGGAGTTCGGCTACTACGCCGAGGACCCCTACGCCGACCCCGAGTACACGCGGGAGCCGCTGCACGACCGGGTGGAGGTGGCGATCGTCGGTGGCGGGTTCGGCGGTCTGCTCGCCGCCGCCCGGCTGCGGCAGGCGGGCGTGGAGTCGATCCGGGTCATCGACAAGGGCGGGGACTTCGGCGGCACCTGGTACTGGAACCGCTACCCGGGCATCCACTGCGACATCGAGTCCTACATCTACATGCCCCTGCTGGAGGAGGTCGGCTACGTCCCGAAGTGGCGCTACGCGCCGGGGGAGGAGATCCGGCAGCACGCGCAGGCCGTCGCGCGCCACTTCGGACTCTACGAGGACGCCTGCTTCCAGACCCAGGTGACCGAACTCCGCTGGGACGAGGACCGGTTGGAGTGGGCCGTCGCCACCGACCGTGGCGACCGCATACGGGCCCGCTACGTCATCACCGCCACCGGCACCCTCAGCCAGGCCAAACTGCCCGGCATCCCCGGCATCGAGACCTATCGGGGCCACACCTTCCACACCAGCCGCTGGGACTACGACTACACCGGCGGTGACGCGGACGGCGGACTGCGCAAGCTGGCCGACAAGCGCGTCGCCCTCATCGGCACCGGCGCCACCGCCATCCAGGTCGTGCCCCACCTCGGCGAGGACGCCCGGCACCTCTACGTGTTCCAGCGCACGCCCTCCTCCGTCGACGTACGGGACAACCGCCCCACCGACCCGGACTGGGCCGAGACACTGGGGCCGGGCTGGCAGCGGCACCGCATGGAGAACTTCCTCAAGGTCGTCACCGGCGTCCGGACGGACGAGGACCTGGTGAACGACTCCTGGACCAGCAGCGCCCGGCTCCAGGAGAAGCTCATCCCGACCAACGCCTACGCGGACGTTCCGGCCGAGGACCGGGAACGGCTGTACGAGATCGCCGACTTCCAGAAGATGAACGAGATCCGGGCCCGCGTCGAAGCGGTGGTCGAGGACCCCGAGACGGCCGAGAAGCTCAAGCCCTGGTACCGCTACATGTGCAAGCGGCCCACGTTCAGCGACCACTACCTCCAGACCTTCAACCGGCCCAACGTCACCCTCGTCGACACCGCCGACACCCACGGCGTGGAGCGGATGACGGAGACCGCCGTCGTGGTCGGCGGCACCGCGTACGAGGTCGACTGCGTCATCTTCGCGACCGGCTTCGAGGTGGGCGTCTCCGGGATCCTCTCCGGACGGCTGCCGGTGTACGGCAAGGGCGGCGTCCCGCTCTCCGAGGCCTGGGCGGACGGCCCCAGGACGCTCCACGGCTTCTGCACCCACGGCTTCCCCAACCTCTTCCAGCTGGGCCCGCTGCAGAACGCGTCCTCCGTGAACTTCGTCCACATCCTCGACGAACAGGCCCACCACGTCGCCGAGATGGTCACCGAGGCCCGCAAGCGCCGGGCCCGGTACGTCGAACCGACCTCCGCGGCCCAGGACGCGTGGCTGGCCGCCCTCCGGGAGAACGCCCCCGACCTGCACGCGTTCCAGGCGGAGTGCACCCCGGGCTACTACAACAACGAGGGCATGCCGCAGAAGCGCAACGCGTACGCCGACGGGCCCGTCGCCTTCCACGACCTGCTCCGGCACTGGCGCGCCGGCGGCGGCATGGACGACGTCCTGGCCGGGGCGGAGGAAGCGTGAGCGCGCGGGGCCACAACCGCTTCGGCGGCACCGGCGACGGCACGGACGTCTCCGGCTCGCGCCGGCGCGCCCGGCGGCTCAACCACCCGAGCCCGCTGTGGGGTTCGAACGGTGTCGCCTTCGGCCCGGACGGGCGGCTGTACGTCGCCCAGTACCTCGCCGGGCAGATCAGCGCCGTCGACCCGGCCACCGGGGACATCGAGGTGGTCGTCCCGATGGACGGCCCGGTGCAGTCGCCGGACGACCTCGCCTTCGGCGCGGACGGGTCGATGTACATCGCCGACCTGATCCCCGGCCGCGTGTGGCGGCGCGGCCCGGAGGGCACGTACACCGTGGTCTCGGACGAGGTGAAGGCGGTCAACGGCATCACCTGCGTCGGGGACCGGCTCTTCGTCAACGAGATGCGGCCCGGCGGCCGGCTGCTGGAGCTGTTCCCGGACGGCGGCGAGCCCGTGGTGCTCACCGAGGGGCTCGCCCTCGGCAACGCCATGCAGCTCGGCCCGGACGGCCTGCTGTACTACCCGCACATGATGACGAACCAGGTCTGGCGGATCCCGCCGGACGGCGGTGTGCCCGAGGTGGTCGCCGAGGATGTGCACCAGCCGGTCGCGGTCCGCTTCGACCAGGGCGGGACGCTGCACGTCCTGTCACGCGGGGTGGAGGGCATCGTCACCCGGATCGACCTGCGAGGCAGCGGCTCCCGCACGCTCGTCACCAGCGGCCTGGTGGGTCTGGACAACGCGGCGTTCGACGCGGAGAACCGCATGTTCGTCTCCAGCTACGCCAGTGGCGGCATCACCGAACTGCACCCCGACGGCCGCACCCGGGAGATCGTCCCGCGCGGCCTCGACGGCCCGTACGGGGTGACGGTCGACCTCGGCGGCACGGTGTACGTGGCCGACCACTACCGGCTGGCCGGCCCGGCGCCGGTCGACGAGGGCGAGCCGGTCACCGCCGACGCGGCGGGCGAGGAGGGCGGCGTCACCTCACTCACCCTGATGCCCTTCGTCCATGGCGTGACCAACGCGGACGGGCTCGTCCACTCCACCTCCCAGTACGGCGACGTCCACACCCACGACCCCGTTCAGCGGACCACCCGGCAGCGGGTGACCGGCCTGAACGAGCCGGTCGGCATCGCCGTGGGACCGGACGGCTCACTCGTCGTCGCGGAGGCGGGCGCCGGGCGGGTCGTGTCCATCGACGACGGCGACACCGTCACTGTCCTCGCCGAAGGGCTCGGCCACCCGGTGGACGTGGACTTCGACGCCGAGGGACGGTGCCATGTGAGCGACGACCGGCTCGGGGCCGTGCTGCGCATCGATGAGGACGGGACGACGGCAGTCGTCGCGGACGGGCTCGGCGCACCCCAGGGGCTGGCGGTCCTCGGCGACACGCTGTTCACCGTGGAGACCGGGCCGCGCAGGCTGACCGCGATCTCGCTGAGCACGGGGGAGCGCCGGACCGAGGCCGAGGACCTGCCCGTCGGGCAGCCCCCGGGCACCGCTCCGCGCACCGCGCCCGCGCTCTTCGTCCACGGCATGGTCGGCGCTCCCCGCCCGTTCGCCGGACTCGCCGCCGGCCCGGACGGCTCCCTCCTGCTGTCGGCCAATGGGGAGGGGACGGTATGGCGGCTGAAGCCTTGACACAGGGAGAAGGTGGGTCACATGACCAGTACCGAGGGTTTTGAAGGGCGCGGTGTCGTCGTCACCGGCGCCGCGTCCGGAATCGGCAGGGCCACGGCGTGGAAGTTCGCGCAAGGCGGTGCGAAGGTGCTGGTCGCGGATGTCGACCGGACGGGCACCGAGGCGGTCGTCGGGGAGATCGAGGCCGCCGGGGGGACCGCCCTCGCGGTCGTCGGCGATCTGAGCGATCAGCGGGTGGTGGACGATGTGGCCGGGCGGGCCGTCGAGGCCTTCGGCGGTGTGGACGTGCTGGTGAACAACGCCGGGATCATGGACCGTATGTCCGCGCTCGGCGAGACCGACGACGCCGAGTGGGAGCGGGTCATACGGATCAACCTGACGGCGCCGTTCCTGCTGACCCGTGCGGTTGTGCCGCATATGCTGGCCGCCGGGCGCGGGTCGATCGTCTTCACCGCGTCGGAGGCGAGCCTGCGCGGCAGTACGGCGGGCGCCGCGTACACCGCTTCCAAGCACGGCATCGTCGGCCTGGTCAAGAGCCTGGCCGTCATGTACCGGGGGCAGGGCATCCGTGCCAATGCCATCGCTCCCGGTCCCACCGCGACCGCCATCCGGGTGGATGCCGCCGAGGAGGCCCATGGGCCCGC
The DNA here is from genome assembly GCF_001417735.1 of Streptomyces sp. NBRC 110028. Taxonomy (GTDB): domain Bacteria; phylum Actinomycetota; class Actinomycetes; order Streptomycetales; family Streptomycetaceae; genus Streptomyces. Next base: position 25,340 of record NZ_BBUZ01000056.1, on the reverse strand, counting down.
CGTGGTGGGGCAGTTGAGCGGCGCCACCATGGGCCGGTTCGGGTCGGCGGAGGAGCAGGCCGCCGCGATCGTCTTCCTGGCCTCCGACGCCGCCTCGTTCGTCAACGGCGCCGTGCTCCCGGTCGACGACGCCTGGGCGGCCGTCTGACGGCAGGACGCGGGCGGCGCCTCGTCCGGGTCGGCGGTGTGATCGCGTACTGATTGCGTACGCTTTCCTCGTTCGACCTCGCCGACCCGGCCGAGGATCCGCGGTGGCCTGGGGGACGGGCCGTCCGCGGACCAGTGTGATGTCCCGAAGTGGTGGTGGCGATGGCCGGCAGGGTGCGGCGGGACGAGCAGGTCAGCGCGACACGGGAAGCGCTCCTGGACGCGGCGGAGCGGCTGTTCGCCGAACACGGGGTGCACGCGGTCGCCAACCGCCAGATCAGCGCGGCCGCCGGGCAGGGCAACAACGCCGCGGTCAGCTATCACTTCGGCACCAAGACCGACCTGGTGCGCGCCCTTGCCCGCAGGCACGCCGAGAAGATGGAGGCGGGGCGGCTGCGCATGATGGCCGAGATCGGCGACTCCACCGATCTGCGGGACTGGGTGGCCTGTGCGGTCCGCCCGGTCACCGGGCATCTGGAGGCCCTGGGCACGCCCAGCTGGTACGCCCGGTTCATCGCCCAGGTCACGGCCGACCCGGCCCTGCGGGCGGTCACCGTCGAGGAGTTCGCGGCCGGATCGCCGTCGATGCGCACGCTGCAGGAGGGCCTGGAGCGCTGTCTGCCCGACCTTCCGGCCGAGGTGCACGCCGAGCGCGCCGCCATGACACGCCACTTGATCACGCAGATGACCGCGGAACGGGAACGCGCGCTCGCGAACAACGCGCCGACGTTCAGGGCCAGTTGGCGGGAGACGGCGAACGGTCTGATCGATGCCATCGTCGCCCTCTGGCGGGCGCCGGTCACCAGCGATGCCGGGGTGGCTTGATCAAGAGGGTCGCCCAAGATCATTTAAACCGTTCGCTTGACTGAATTAAGTCACCGGGTTTACCTGTGCGGGACGAACCGACGAAGGGACATCCGCGATGAAGGTCACGGTGGACGACGAGAAGTGCTGCGCCGCGGGCAGCTGCGTGATGATCGCGCCGGAGGTGTTCGACCAGCGCGAGGAGGACGGCATCGTGATCCTGCTCGACGCGACGCCCTCCGAGGACCAGCACGAAGCGGTGCGTGAATGTGTGCAGGTGTGCCCCGCGGGCGCGATCCAGGTCAGCGAGGACGCGTGACCGGCACCGTGCGCGCCGAAGGCGACGAGCGCGCCGAGGGCGCCGGGCTCCCGGAATTCCCCATGCCCAGGGCGCGCGGATGCCCCTTCGACCCGCCCCCGGCGTTCCGCGCGCTGCGGGAGAAGGGCCCGCTCACCCGGGTCCGGCTGCAGGACGGCAGCACCCCGTGGGTGGTGACCCGGTACGCCGAGCAGCGGACGCTGCTGTCGGACCCCAGGCTCAGCGTGGTCCCCGCCCTGCCCGGTTTCCCGCGCCCGGAGCGGGGTTGCGACGATGACCAGGAGGCGCCCGCCGACGCCCCCGGCCTCAGCTTCATCACCATGGACGACCCCGAGCACGCGCGGCTGCGCCGGATGGTCACCGGGGCGTTCGCCATCAAGCGGATGGAGGCCATGCGCCCGGCCGTCCAGAAGATCGTCGACGACCGGATCGACGACCTGCTGGCCGGACCGAACCCGACGGACCTGGTCGAGGCATTCGCCCTGCCGGTGCCGTCCCTGGTCATCTGCGAACTGCTCGGCGTGCCCTACGACGACCACGCGTTCTTCCAGGCCAACAGCAAGGCCATCATCACCCGCTCCTCGACGCCCGGGCAGCGTGCCGAAGCCAACGGCCGGCTGAGCGCCTACCTCGGCGGACTGCTGGACACCAAGCTCCACACCCCCGGCGAGGACGTGCTGTCCGACCTGGCCGCGAAGGTCGAGGACGGCGCGCTGACCCACCGGGAAGCGACCTCGATGGCCGTGCTCCTGCTGTTCGCCGGGCACGAGACCACCGCCAACATGATCGCCCTGGGCACCCTGGCCCTGCTGGAGAACCCCGGCCAGCTGGCCCGCCTCCGGGACGGCGACGACCCGAAGCTGGTGGCGGGCGCGGTCGAGGAACTGCTGCGCTACCTGCACATCCCGCACCTCGGGATGCGCCGGGTCGCCCTGGAGGACATCGAGGTCGCCGGTCACACCATCCGCGCCGGCGAAGGGCTGCTGCTGCTCAACGAGATGGGCAACCGCGACCCCGACATCTTCCCCGACGCCGACCGGCTGGACCTCGACCGCGACGCCCGCCGTCACATCACCTTCAGCTTCGGCGTGCACCAGTGCCTGGGCCAGCCGCTGGCCCGCATGGAACTCCAGGTCGTCTACAGCACGCTCTACCGGCGCGTCCCCACCCTCCGCCTGGCCACCGGCCTGGACCGGATCCCCTTCAAACACGACTCCTTCGTCTACGGAGTCCACGAACTGCCCGTGGCCTGGTGACGCCGTAGAGAGAAGTAGTGGCGGGCGGCCCCGCCGGACACCGTCCACAGGGCCGCCACGTCGATGCCCGCGACCACGAACACCGCGAGGCTGGGCGCCCCGGCGGCCAGTGAGCCGAGGAAACCGGCGCCCGTCGACAGTGCCACGAGGCCCAGGCACACGATGAGCACCACACGGACCCAGGCGCGGCGCTTACGGGCCAGTACGACGCAGACGACCTGAAGCGCCGCCAGCCCCCAGCACAGCAGCGCCACGAACCAGGCCATTCCCATCGGCAGGAGCAGATCCTGCCCGTGCTCCCGCTTGCTCTCGTTCTCCTCCAGGATGGCCCAGCCGCCGAAGGCCGAGCCCAGCGCGTGCGCGGCGACGACCACGAGAACGAAGATCAGGGCCCCGGGCATGCGCGCCGTAGCAGGTGTGGCGGGCGGGGAGGGAGTGGTCTGCATCGCGGATCACCTCACGCTTTCGGTTTCGTGTCGCTGTCGTCGTCGGGCTCCGGCAGGTCGTGGACAGGGGTCGGCCCGAACCCTCCCCTCGCGGGGTTCGGACGCCCCTGGCCCGTCCTGGCCGCGTCCCTGGGATATTCGACCGCCGTACGGGGTTGTTCAGCAGGCCCCGGCCCCGCACCGAACAACCCCGAGACACGAACCGCACGAACGGTCCGGGAAGAAGAGTGAAGAGCGGGTGAACGCCCCTTGCCCCGCCCGCCGGTACACCGGTAGTTCGATTGCGGCCGCCCCCTGCGACTACCTACCGTGGGCGCCCGGACGGCCACGCCGGGTGATGCCCCGGGCGGCGGCACGGTAAGCGAGGGGAGGGCGGGCGCATGGCGGGACGACCAGGGCCCGGGCGCACCGAGGGGGAGCTGGATCCGGAGGCCGGGACGGTGCCGCGGTTCGCCGCCGGGCTGCGTGCGCTGCGCGAGTCCGCGGGCAGGCCCACGTACCGGGCGATGGCCGGGCGGACGCGGTACGGGGTGACCACGCTGTCGCAGGCGGCGGCCGGGAAACAACTGCCCAGCCGCGCGGTGACGCTCGCCTATGTGAAGGCGTGCGGCGGCGATGTGAGCGAGTGGGAGCGGCGCTGGGGCGAGGCGTCGGCCGAACTCGCCGCCGAGGCCGCCGCGGACGGCACCTCCCGGCCGCCGTACCGGGGCCTGACCCGGTTCGAACCGGCCGACGCCGAACTGTTCTTCGGCCGCGACCGGCTTGTGGAGCGGCTGACCGAGCTGAACCGCAAGCACCGCTTCACCGCCGTCTTCGGCCCCTCCGGCAGTGGCAAGTCCTCGCTGCTGCGCGCCGGACTGATCCCCTGGCTGCGGGCCCCGCGGGACTGCCCCGATGACGCTCCTCCCGCGGCCGTACGGATCCTCGCGCCCGGTGCGGATCCGCTGCGCACCCACGCCGACCGGCTCCTGCCCGTGCCCGGCACCGACGCCGACACGTGGCTGATCGTCGACCAGTTCGAGGAGCTGTACACCCTCGGCGCCGACCCGGCCGACCGGGACACCTTCATCGACCGCCTCGTCGCCGCCACCGCCCCCGACAGCCGGTTGCGCGTGGTCATCGCGGTGCGGGCCGATTTCCTCGGCCGCTGCGCCGAACACCCCGGCCTCACCGCCGCGCTCCAGGACGCCACGCTGCTCGCCGGGCCGATGAGCCGCGCCGAGCTGCGGGAGGCCATCGTCCGCCCGGCCGCCGCGGACGGCCTGATCGTGGAACGCTCCCTGACCGAACGCCTGCTGGACGAGGTCGAGGGCGCCCCCGGCGGACTGCCGATGATGTCGCACGCGCTGCTGGAGACCTGGCGTCACCGCAGCGGCCGGGCCCTGACCGAGAGCGCGTACGAGGCGGCGGGCGGGCTGCGCGGCGCCGTCGTCCGTACGGCCGAGCAGGTGTACGGCGAACTCACCGAAGCCCAGGCCGAGCTGGCCCGCCGTATCCTGCTCAGACTTGTCGCGCCCGGGGACAGCACCCCGGACACGCGTCGCCCCACCGAGCACGCGGAACTCGGCTTCGGCAGCCCCGCCGACACCCGTGTCGTGCTGGAACGCCTGGTCCGGGCCCGTCTCATCACCTTCGACGACGGCACGGTCGACCTCGCCCACGAAGCCCTCATCACCGCATGGCCCCGGCTGTGCGCGTGGATCGACGACGAACGCGACCGGCTGCGCGTCCACCGTTCGCTCTCCGAGGCGGCCCGCACCTGGCAGGTGCTCGGCCGGGAGAACGCCGCGCTCTACGCGGGCTCCCGCCTGACGGCGGCCCACGACGCCTTCCCGCGCGACACCGGGGCGGAGGATCGTCGGGGTGATGAACTCACCCCGCTGGAACGGCAGTTCCTCAGCGCATCGCTCCGGCGGCGGCACCGGGCCGTGCGGCTGCGCCGTTCAGTCGTGGCCGTGCTCACCGCGCTCGTGCTGCTCGCCACCGGTACCGCTGTCGTCGCGCTCCAGGCGCGCGTCACCGCGCAGAACGAGCGGGACGACGCCGTGTTCGGCCGCCTCACCGCCGAGGCCGACAGCGTCCGCGATACCGACGCGGGCCTGGCCGCCCGCCTCGACGTCGCCGCCTACCACATGCGCACCACCCCGGACCTGAGGACCCGGCTGGCCTCGGACGCGGGCCGGGTGCTGGCCACCCGGCTGCCCGGCCACCGCGGTCTCGGCAGCTCCGTGGCGTACGCGCCCGATGGCCGCACCCTCGCCAGCGGCGGCCACGACGGCACGGTCCGGCTGTGGGACACGGGCCGGGAACGGCCGCTGGGCGAACCGCTGCGGTTGCGTACGGGACGGGTCGGCGCGGTGGCCTTCTCCCCGCCGGACGGCGACCTGCTGGTGGCCACCGGGGAGGGCGGCGGCATCCAACTGTGGGACGTGACGGACCGGTCGCGGCCCCGCCCCCTCGGCCGACCGCTGGTCGGTCACGGCGAGGAGAACGTCGTGTCCGTCGCGTTCGCCCCCGACGGCCGGCGGCTTGCCACCGCGGGTGACGACGGGACCGTACGGCTGTGGGACCTGAGCGACCCGGCCAGCCCCAGGCCACTGGGCAAGCCCACCGAGGCCGACGGCTCCGGGGCACGCAGCGTCCGAGCCGTCGCGTTCGCCCCGGACGGGAAGACCCTGGCCACGGGCGGCTACGACGGGACCGTACGGATGTGGCGGGTCGGTGAGGACGCCGGGCTCACGCCGCTCGGCAAGCCGCTGCGCGAACACACCTCCTCCGTCTGGACCCTGGCCTTCTCCCCGGACGGCCGGACCCTGGCCACGGCCGGTTTCGACGAGACCGTACGGCTGTGGGACGCCTCCGCCCCGGCCCGCGTCCAGCCGCTGGGTGAACCGCTCACCGCGCACACCGCGCCCGTCATGTCGGTGGCCTTCAGCCCCGACGGCGAGACCCTGGCGACCGCGGGGGAGGACGACTCGCCCATCCTGTGGAACGTGGCCAATCCCGCCTATCCACAAGCGCTCGGGGAGCCGCTGACCGGCCACACGGAGGCCGTATGGGAGGTGGCCTTCAGCCCCGACGGCCGTACCCTCGCCAGTACCGGTGGCGACGGCAGTGTCCGCCTCTGGCACCGGCCGCCGGGTGTCCTCACCGACTTCACGAACCCGCTGACCGCCGTCGCCTACAGCCCCGACGGCCGTCTGCTCGCCGCCGCCAGCACCGACGACGGACTGATCCGCCTGTGGGACGTACGCCGTCCGGACCGTCCGCGCCGCCTCCCACGGACCCTCGGCCACGAGGACGCGGTGCTGGCCGTGGCGTTCTCTCCGGACGGCGGCACGGTGGCCAGCGGTTCGAAGGACGGCACCGTACGGCTGTGGGACGTGTCCGCACCCGATCGTCCCGCCCCGCTCGGCGACCCCCCGCACGCGCACGACGGCGGTGTCCCCGCCGTGGCGTTCTCCCCGGACGGCCGCACGCTGGCGACCGGCGGAGACGACGGCACGGCTCGGCTGTGGGACGTACGGCGGCCTGACCGCGTACGTCCGCTCGGCGCACCGCTGCGCGGTCACACGGACGCCCTCACCTCGGTGGCCTTCGCCCCGGACGGCCGGACCCTGGCCACCGGCAGCGAGGACAGCACGGTGCGGCTGTGGCACGTGGGCGACGGGGCGCGCGCACGGCCCGCGGGCGCCGCCCTCACCGGCCACGGCGAGCAGGTCAACGCGGTGGCCTTCGCGCCGGACGGCAAGACCCTGGCGACGGGCGGCGACGACCGCACCGTGCGGCTGTGGGACGTGGCACGGGCGGACCACGCACGGCAGGCGGGGAAGGAGCTGACCGGGCACCGCGGGCCGGTCAGGTCGGTGGCCTTCGCCCCGGACGGCAAGACGCTGGCCACCGGCGGCGGCGACCACACGGTCCGGCTGTGGGACGTGGCCGACCCGGCCCGCGCCGAGATGGCCGGTCAGGAACTCACCGGCCATCTCGACACCGTCACCTCCGTCGCGTTCAGCCCGAAGGGCGACGCCCTCGCCTCCGTCGGCTACGACCTGACGGCCCGGATCTGGCCCCTGGACGCCGACCGCGCGGCGGCCTCCGTCTGCGGCCGAACCGGAGGCGTCCTCACTCGCGCCACATGGCGGGAACATCTCCCGCGACTCGGCTACCGGGAGGTGTGCGAGGGGCGCTGAGGGCTGTCCCGTCATCCCCAGCGGATCGGCGAGCGGCGTCGGATGCGGTCTATCGCAAGGCGGAGGGGCGCCCTCGTACCGGGTCGTACTCGGGCGATCCCGACAACGCGGCGAGTGGCCGTAGCCGGCGCCGGCTCGGCCGGCCTCCTGTCCGGCGCGCCGGCCTTCTCGTCCGTCCCGCCTCCACGGCCACCGGCCGTGGGAGCGCTTCCATGACGGTCGTGTTCATGTCACGATGCTGCGCGGGCAGGCCGTGTACGGGGGGCGTTCCGCGGCGGCGTGTCCTGATCACGATCGATCCGTCACCGCGATCAGAAAGGGATGAGGACGTGTCCCCATCGACCCGCACCACCCCGCGAGGACCACGGCGTTCGGTGCCCGTCACCCTCGCCGGAGCGCTGATCTCGTTACTCGCGGCCCTGCTGCTGGGCGCGCCCGCGGCCTCGGCGGTTACGGCCGCCACCGGGACCCCCGCCGGGACCAAGGCCCCCACCGCGGCGCTGACCGAGATCAAGAACTTCGGCACCAACCCCAGCAATCTCCAGATGTACCTGTACGTCCCGAACAAGGTCGCCCCCAACCCGGCCGTGGTGGTGGTCGTGCACTACTGCACGGGTTCCGGGCCCGCGATGTACTCCGGCACCGAGTTCGCCTCCCTGGCCGACCGGTACGGCTTCATCGCCGTGTACCCGTCCGTCACCCGCGCCAGCAAGTGCTTCGACGTCTCCTCACCGCAGGCGCTGCGCCATGACGGCGGGAGCGATCCGGTGGGTATCAAGTCCATGGTCGACTGGACGGTCCGTACGTATCACGCCGACACCGGCAGGATCTTCGCCACCGGTACCTCCTCCGGCGCGATGATGACCAACGTCCTGCTGGGGGACTACCCCGATGTCTTCGCGGCGGGGTCCGCGTTCGCGGGGGTGCCGTTCGCCTGCTTCGCCACCACCAACGGGTCGGAGTGGAACAGCGACTGCGCGAACGGCGCCATCACCCGCACCCCGCAGCAGTGGGGTGACCTGGTCCGCGGCGCCTACCCCGGTTACAGCGGGCCCCGGCCACGTATGCAGCTGTGGCACGGGACCGCGGACGCCACCCTGCGCTACCCCAACTTCGGGGAGGAGATCAAGCAGTGGACGAACGTGAAGGGGGTCAGCCAGACGCCGGCCCGTACAGACTCTCCCCAGTCCGGCTGGACCCGCACCCGGTACGGCTCCACCGGTGACCAGGCCCCCGTCGAGGCCATCAGCCTCCAGGGCGTCGGCCACAACCTGGTCACCAGCGGAATGGCGGCCCGCGCGATCACCTTCTTCGGCCTGGACACAAGCGGCCCCGGGCCCCAGCCCCAGCCGGGCGCCTGCCGGGTGTCGGCCACCACCAGCACCTGGAGCACCGGCCTGACCACCTCCGTGACCATCACCAACACCGGCACGAGCACGCTGAACGGCTGGCAGCTGGGCTTCACCCTGCCCTCCGGCCAGACCATCACCGGCGGCTGGGGCGCCACGTACAGCACCGCGAGCGGAGCCGTGACCGCCACCAACGCCGCCTACAACGGCACCCTCGCCCCGGGCGCGAGCGTCACCATCGGCTACCAGGCCAACCACACGGGCACCACGAGCGCTCCGGGTACCTTCATGCTCAACGGCCAGGCCTGCACGGCCACCTGATGGCGGTCCGTGACCGCCGCGGACCCGTAGCCGATCACCGCCAGGCCGCGGACCGCTCGGTGTAGAACGGGGTGGAGCCGTGTCAGGTCCCCCGACGCGGCGAGCGGCGTGGCAACGAGGAGCACGGCATGACCCTGACCGGCGCACAGCGCGAGGAAGCCGCCCGGCTGTTGCGGGAGGCCGAGCGGCGCGTGACGCCGGTCGACCCGCTGTCGGAGCTGATGCCCGGCCTGACCGTGGCCGACGCCTACGCCGTCCAGCGCGACAACATCACCCGGCGCCTGGCCGTGGGCGGTACGGTCGTCGGCCACAAGGTCGGGCTCACCGCGGCCGCGATGCAGCAGCTCCTCGGCGTGGACGAGCCGGACTTCGGCCATCTGCTGGACGACATGGTCCACCCCGACGGCGGCACCGTACCCGCCGCGCGCTACTGCGCCCCGCGCATCGAACCGGAGATCTGCTTCCGGCTCGCCGAGCCGCTGCGCGGACCGGGCGTCACCGTCGAGGACGTCCTCGCCGCCACGGAGGCGGTCGCCCCGGCCCTGGAGATCGTCGACAGCCGGATCCGCGACTGGAAGATCACCCTGGCCGACACGGTGGCCGACAACGCCAGTTCCGCCGGTCTGGTCCACGGTGCCTGGACACCCCTGGCCGAGGCGCCCGACCTCGCCGCCGTCCTGGTCGACCTGGTGGTCGACGGCGAACGGGTCGCCTCGGGCAGCGGCGGCGAGGTACTGGGCCACCCCGCCGCCGCGGTCGCCTGGCTGGCCAACACCCTCGCCGACTTCGGCACCGCGCCGCAGCCCGGCCACCTGGTGCTGCCCGGCACCATGACCGGCGCCCCGTTCGTCAGCGCGGGCCAGCGGATCGAGGCACGCTTCAGCGGCCTCGGGCCGGTCTCGGTAACCTTCACCTGAGGCGTCGCCCCCCCCACCACCGGCCCCTCCGGATCCGGCGCGCCCGGGCCGGCGGATGTGCTCGGCGGGGACCCTGTGTGGTCCCCTGCCCGGTGCTGCCCTGCCCGGCCGCGTGACCTGCACGGATGAGCATTCGGCAACGCCGTCGACCAGGAGGCGTACGCCCTGCTGACCGTCTACCAAGCCCTCATACGGATCACCGCCGACGCCGACGCCAGCCGACCGCGTCTGGAGCCGGACCGGATGAGCTTCACCATCGCCCTGGAGACGGCCCGCGGCCAGGTCGCCACTGCCGCTGGGATCCGCGCCCGCGGAGCAGACCGGCGAGGATGGCGCGGTCGCGGCAGAGCCAGGCGGCCCTACTCGCCCACGATCTCTTCGAAGTCCGCACGCTGACCGGCGCGCGCCTGCACGTCTTCGCCGACGCTGCCGTCGAGCGCCTCACCCACTTCTGCGTGAACCATCTGTAAGGCACCCGAGTTGGCGAAACAGAGCAACCAGAGGCCAATGACGGCCGTGTCCTGCGCGGCCGACCGGCCTGGAGTTCGGCCGCGCGTCGGACCCGGCCGGCCAGGCCGTCGCCGCAGGCGAACGGGTAAACCGCTCTGGTCCAGGCCCTGATTCGCCATGCCACTACCGGCGGCTCCGAGGGCGTACATCGTGAACGACTCTGCGACCGGGGCGTTGAAGTTCACGACATGTCGTGGACCAGGGACGTCCTCAACCGCAGATTGATCGAGCGGTAAGGTCATACGTATGCCAACCGAGCCGCATCCCGCAGCCCCTCTGTTCCCGCGACGTCTTCCCGCCGGCCGCTTGGGTGTTGCCGTCGTTTCCGAGCTCGTCGACCTCATCGTGACGGGGCGGCTGAAGGAAGGCGAGTTGCTGCCCCCGGAGGGTCCGCTGAGCGAACACTTCGGCGTGAGTCGCACGGTCCTGCGTGAATCGGTGAAGCGGCTCGAGGAGAAGGGGCTGGTGATCGTTTCCCAGGGGCGCGGCACTCAGGTGCGGGCGCCGGGCTACTGGAACATGCTCGATCCGGTGGTGCTGTCCGCGTTGATCGACAACGATGAGACGCTCGGCGTCCTGGACGAGCTGACGATCGTGCGGGCGAGCCTTGAGTCGGCGATGGCGGGCGCGGTTGCCGGATCTCGTAGTGCGGAAGGGTTGAGGAGGCTGGAGAACGCGTTGACCACGATGCGTGAAAGTGTGTCCGAGACGGACTCCTTCCGGCAGGCGGATGTGGTGTTCCACTACGCGCTCATGGAGATCTCCGGCAACCGGCTGGCGGAGAACATCGCCAAGCAGTTGTACAAACGGGCCGTGGAGTCCAGCCGCTACCAGGGCATCGACCCGCCCGACGCATTCGCGCTGACGCTGAAGGAACACGCGGCGATCATCGATGCCATCTCACGGCAGGACGTCGCCGCGGCCCAGAAGGCGATGCATGATCACATCCACGTTTCGTGGGAGCGTCGCCGGCTGCCCGACCACGCGCCGCGGGCGCGCGGCCGGGCGCTCGGTCAGGAAAGCGAGTAGACGTCGGCGGCGTTGCCGCCGAACACCCTCGCGCGTGCCGCGGGGGAGAGCCCGTCGAGCAGGGCTTCCGCAGCGGACTTCCAGGGCGCCGTTCCCCCGCCGAACTCGGCCGACGGCCAGTCGGAGCCGTGGAGAAGACGCTCAGAGCCGAAGGATTCCAGGGCGATCGTTACCTGGGCAGCGAGATCGGTTGCACGCCATGACCCGGGGGCGAGGGCCGATGTGAGTCCCGAGACCCTCGCGACGACGTTCGGTTGCCGCGCGAGTTGCCGCAGCCGCGACGCCCACCTGCTCATGTCCTGTCCGGGCTCGGGCGGACCGCCCAGGTGATCGGGGACGAAGCGGAGTCCGCTGTGGCGCGCGGCCAGGTGAGCTGCCTGAGGGAGTTGCCACTCGCGCACGATGAGGCCTGTGCTGATCTCCTCACGCATCATCCACTGCGGGTCCGGGGCGATGTGGGCCAGATGCCGCACCCCGACGACGGGAACAGCAGCGTTCTCGCGGATCCGGTCGAGCCGAGGTCCGACCTCCGCCTCGAGGTCCGCCCGTGCGACGAGACCGGCACTCATGCGAGGTGCCAGACTTCAACGACAGGCTGCCACCGCGCCCGGGGAACCCGCTCCTCGGCAATCCTCACCTGACACGGGTCGGTGTGCGTCCACCATTCTTGCGTAGCCGGGTCGTCGGCGATCCGTCGCATGTCCGCCTCGTGGTCCTCCTCGACGTACTCGTAGGAGGAGAAGGGGAGGTCGCCGAATATGAAGATGCTGGTAGTCGCACACGTCGCATTCGGTGAGCTTCCGCTCGACGCTCGGCCGGCGCGGCCCGGTGCGGCGCCAGGTACTCCTCGCGCTTCTCGGGCCGCACACCCACGACGAAGGCCCTGCGCTCAGACCGACGGGTCACGAGGGCCGGTCTCCGGGGTGCAACGGGGCGTCCATCAGGTCCGGCTCGGCCACCAGCCGCAGGGCAGCGCGTTCGGGCCGGATGTGCGGTCCGGTTGCCGCGGGCTGGGGCGCCGCGGCGCCGACTGGTGACATCTGGGACTCGTCGACCACGATCCCGATCCCCGGGCGATCGCCCAGGACGATGCCTCCGTCGTCGAACTGCTGGTCGACGTCGAGACCGACGGGAAAGAGGAGATCCTGGACTTCGTGGGTCAGAAGGTTCGGCACGGCGGCGGCCGCGTGCGCCACCGGGTTCGCGTTGTACGCGACGGGACTCACCGGCAGATCGTGGGCGTGCGCGAGCGTCGCGACACGGAGGAAGTGGGTGATCCCCCACACGTTGCCGACCTGCACGATGTCGACCGCGTTGGCATCCAGCAGTGGGCGGTACTGCTCCAGCCCGGTCAGGTTCTCGCCGCTTGCGATCGCTGCGCGCACCTTACCGCGCAGCGCGGCCATTCCGGCCGCATCCCACCGGCGTAGCGGTTCCTCCACCCAGGTGAGATCCACGCGTTGCTCGATGGCCGCGACATACCGGGCCGCCTGGGCGTGGTTCCACGACTCGTTGGCGTCGAACATGAGCGCCGGTCGGCGGGAGTTGCGGCTGAGAATGTCGCGCATGATCTCCAGCCGAGGCAGGTCGCGGTCGAGATCGCGGCCACCTTTGAGCTTGCCGGCCTTGAAGCCGCGGTCCGCGAACCGACCGTAGAGGTTGGCGAGCTCTTCATCGGTCAGGCCGTACTCGAGACCGGACGCGTACCCGGGTACGAAGCGCGAGCGGGCCCCGAGGGTCCGCCAAAGCGGTTCGTCGGCCGCCTTGGCCTTGATGTCCCACAGGGCCATGTCGACGGCCCCGATGGTGCCGAAGGTGGATCCTGCGTGACCGGCCTTGAACACCCAGGCGAGCATCCGGTCGTAGAGCGCCACGGCCGACCGCGGGTCATCGCCCTCGATCGCGGGGAAGACACGCGCGATGTCGGCGTGGTCCCCGAGGCCGACCCCCTCGATTCCGGTGTCGGTTTCGATGATGAGGATCGGGAGCGGCGTCGCGTGATCGGGCTGGACACCGTTGACGTCCCCGGTGATTCTGCCCCAGTCATGGACGGTGCTCAGGCTGCGGTACCCAGTGATCTTCATCGGCAGTGGTTCTCCTTGCATGCGCTAGCGGTCATTCCTTGGTTCCCCCAGCTGTCATGCCCGCGACCAGGAATCGCTGGGAGAACAGGAAGACGATCAGGACGGGCAGGATCGACACGATCGTCCCCAGTGCCAAGGTGGGCAGCTGAACGGAGTCGGATCCCGCGGAGCTGGGATTGAAGGCCGGGGTTGCGGCCAGAAGCGAGGTGAGCCCGACCTGGATCGGGTAGCCGTCACTGGAGGGGAGCATCACGAACGGGAGGAAGAAGTTGTTCCAGTTCTGCACAAAGCTGAAGAACGCCACCAGCGCGACGATCGGGGCGGCCAGCGGAAGGGCGACCCGCGTGAAGACCTGGAACGCGCTGCAGCCGTCGATGCGCGCGGCGGCGAGGATGTCGCGGGGGATGCTGGTCGAGAAGTAGATGTAGGTGAGGTAGACGCCGAACGGGAAGAACGACATGGGCAGGATCACTGACAGCGGGCTGCCGATCAGACCGACACTGTTCAGCTCGAGGAAGATGGGCAGCACCAATGCGGTGCTGGGGATCAGCATGACGACGAGGGTCAGCACGAGCAGCGCCTGCCGAAGCCTGAACTCCGTGAGCGCGAGTGCGTAGCCGGCCGGGATACTCACGAGAAGCGTGATCACCAGGGCGCCGATCGCGTACAGGGCCGAGTTCCCGATCCATGTCGTCACCGCACCGTCCTGGAAATCGAACAGCTGATGCCAGTTGGCGACGAGGTCCGACCAGGACCCGGGAGAGAACGGGTGGGCGACGACGAGCGATTTCGAGGATTTCGTGACCGCGAGGAGCAGCCAGGCGATCGGGACGGCGAAGAACAGGATGAAGACAATGAGCAGGACGCCGATGATGGAGCGCCCGCTCCATCCGCTCAGGCTCGACCGACGGCGTTCGGTGGAGAGTGCGGCCATGGTCATTCCTTCTCGAAGAGGCCGCCACGGGTCACGAACACCCAGGACAGCAGGAGCGCGACGACCAGCAGGATCAACGAGATCGCGGCCGCGCCGTTGAAGTCGTTCTGCTGGAACGCGTACTGGTAAGCCAGCTGGTTGAGTGAGTAGTCATTGGGCACCACCGCGTTGCTGGCCTGGCTGAGCAGCTGTGGCTCGATGAACAGCTGGGTGCCGGCCGCGAGCGACATGACGCCCATGTAGGCGACCCACTTGCGCAGCATCGGAAGCTGGATCCGCAACGCGATCCGGATGGCGTTCGCACCGTCGATGCGGGCGGCCTCGATCACCTCTGTGCTGATGTTGTTGAGGGCGCCGTACATGATGATGATCCACCCGCCGGCTCCGGTCCAGAACGCGATGATGGCGAAGATGACCGGAAGGTTGCCCGGTTGAATCACCTGTACGAAGGTGTCGAACCCCATCGCGCTGAGCAGACCACTGACCGGGCTCGCCGTCGGATCGAGGACGAAGAGCCACAACAGGACGCTGGACGCGCCCGCGAGCGCGCCGGGCAGGTAGTAGACGAAGCGCAGGGTCGTGCTCACCGACCGGACGCCGATGGCGTGCACCGTCAACGCCAGGCCGACGACGAAGACGACCAGCCCGAGGAGCCAGATGACGAGATAGATGGTCACGTGGAACACCGCCGGCCAGAACCGGAAGTCGTCAATGACCTTGGTGAAGTTGTCGAAGCCCGCGAATCCACCGTCGGCGTCCGTGAAGGCCAGCAGTACCGCGTAGAGCGAGGGAACGATCCCAAAGGTGATGGTGAGCAAAGCGTAGGGCGAGACGAAGACATAGCCGATCGGACTGCGGGCGAAGGCGCGGCCGGCCGGCTTGCCGCCGCCCCGGCGTGACCGCCGCCCCTCCGAGGCATCGATGGTCATCTGGCCACTCGAAGGAGCGAGGGTCATTTCAGTTCACCACGTATCCGTTGACCTTGGCTTGGTTCTCGATCGCCGTCTGCCACGTCGAGAGCAGGTCCACGATCGACCTGCCGCCGGTGATCCCCGTGGTCATCGTCTTCGCCCAGATCGCCTCCTGGCTGAATGTGGGGTAACCCCAGCCGGACCAGACCCGCGACGCCGCGGTCACCACCGGCCGCAGCGAGGTGGCGTAGTACTTGCTCGCCTCCTGCTTGGCGACCCACTTCTCTGCGGCGGGGGCGTAGGCCGGGTAACCCGGTGCGGCATCGACCTGATACTCGTCGGCTGTGGTGACGAACGTTACGAACTTCTTGACAGCCTTCAGGTTCTTCGAATGGCTGGACATGAACCAGGTCCCGCCACCCACGTTCCCCGTCACGGCCTCGCTCTCGCCCTTCCACGTGGGCAGCGCGGCAACGCCGAGCTGCCCGGCTTGCACGTCGAGTGACTCAGGGTTGTTGAAGATCGCGCCGGCGTACCACGCCGGACCCGGCACCATCAGCACCTTGCCGGAGTATTTCTTCAAGAACTCGGGAGTGAACACGCTGACCACCGGCACGGTCCCGTTGTGGCGGAGGGTGTCCAGCATCGAGGCCGCCCGCTTGCATGCGGCCGAATCGGTCCTCACGGTGACGGACTTGGGACCGGTCACGTCATTGGCCCGGCACTTACTCGCCCACATGTACACCTCGGGCGTCCAGGCATCCCCGGCCGTCCCGATGATGTAGCCAGGGTGCTCCTTGGCGACCTTCTCCCCGAGCGCCCGGTACTCCTCCCACGTGGCCGGGAGGGCGTAGCCGAACTTCTCCAGCAGGGGCTCGTTGTACCAGAGCACCGCCTGGGCGAGGTCGTTGCGCAGGCAGTACACGCGGCCGTCCACCGTGCAGGGGTCGAGCGAGCCCTTGGTGAAGTTGCTGAGCGTCTCCTTCGGGACCAGGCCCTTGTTCAGTACGGCCGCGAACGCCTGCTTGCCGCCGTTCTTCTGGCTGGCCCATGCCGCGTCGTTGTTCTGGCTGGAGAAGACGACGTCGGGCCAGCCACTGCCGGCGCGGTCGAAGAGCTGCATCTTCGTCCGGAAGGAGTTGGAACCGTTGGCCGACCCGTCATAGGTGACGACCTTGATCTTGGTGCCCGGGTTCGCTGTCTGGAACGCCTTCGCGGCGGCCTGTCGGTCCGCGTCCACCCAGACGGTGATCGTCGAGGAGGCTTCCTGCTTGGCCTCGGGGAAGCCATGTGGCCCGTTCGCCGAGCTTTCTCCGCCGCCGCAACCAGCGAGGGTGAGGAGCGCTGTCGCGGCGCACATCACGGCGACGGTCGACGCCCTGCGGCGCGAACGCACCCCGGTGTGGATTCCGGCCATGAGATGTCCCTTGTCTTGTCGACTCCGTTGGCGACTCCGCGTCGAGGACTGTAGGGCATACGTATGATGTTTGTCACGGGCTCGATGCCTATCGCCCTGAGCGGCGGTTGTCGGTGTGATCTTGAGGGGTGCGCAGTCAACGGTGGCCTCGCGCTTGCCGGTGGCGCCCGGCTGACTCAAGGCCGGGGTGAGCAGTCGGGTGCGTCCTGCCGCCGGGCGATACCGGACGCGCTCAAGGAACCGGCCACGACGCGCACGACGACGGGGCGGCGCCGCGGTCCGTCGTCGAACGCGCTGCCCGCATCGCCCCCGTATGTGAGCGACACGGCGTGGAGCTTCCCGCTGCCGCCATTCAGTACCTTCTGCGCCATCCCGCGGTCACCTCGGTGGTGACAGGGATGCGCACTGAGGAGCACGTGCGCGGTAATGCCGCGCGGTATCGGGCGGTGATCCCGGAGGCACTGTGTGGGGGCGCACTTCACAGGACTCGTCCCGGACCCCGCCCGCACAAGCTGGTGCTCCAGGGGTCCAAGTAGGCATCACGCGAACCTTGTAGCAAACATCATACGTATGCTAACCCTGTGGCGGGCATCAATGCCCCAGTCACAGGAAGCGATCGGACATGACATCGACGTCAGACTCGACACGCTCGGTGAGCGGGCGGTGGAGGCGTAGGGCAGGGCTTTTTGCGACGCTCGGCGCCTGTACCGTCATCGCCTCAGCGCTCATTCCCCTCCAGGTGCAAGCCGCGCCTCGCACGGTGTACTTCGCAGCACCGGAGGGCATGGACTCCGGACCCTGCAGCCAGTCGCAGCCGTGCTCGCTCAAGCGCGCTCAGGATGTGGCCGGCCCGGACGCCAAGCAAGGTGACGTGACCGTTCAGCTTGCCGACGGCACCTATCGCCTTTCCGAGCCTCTCCGGTTCGGACCAGGCGATGACGGCGGCGACCACACCATCCACTGGACCGCCGCCCCGGGGGCCCACCCCGTCATCACAGGCGCCTCGAAGGTCACCGGCTGGTCCAAGTCCGAGGCAGGGTCAGGCATCTGGGAGGCGGCCACCCCCCGCGGCCTCGACACCCGCCAGCTGTACGTGAACGGCGTGATCGCCCCTCGCGCCGCCATCCGCCTGGCCAACGCGGACGTCACCCCCACCGCAACCGGCCTCACCATCAAGAACCCGGCACTGAGCTACCTCGCCACGCTCCCCGACCAGGGGCGCATCGAGTTCGAGTCCCTCGGCGACTTCACCAACCGCTACTCGCCGGTTCAGAGTATCAGCGCCACCGAGATCACGATGGCGCAACCGGCATGGGACAACAACACGTGGGGCTGGGACACCGTCCAGAACTCCTTCCTGGCCGGACCGAGCTGGTACCTCGACAACTCACTGAAGTTCCTCACCCAGGTCGGCCAGTGGTACATGGATCCGGGCGCCGGGAAGCTCTACTACAAGCCGGCGGACGGGGCCGACCCCAACCGGCTCGACATCGAGCTGCCCCGCCTGGAGACACTGATCAGCATCGGCGGGACGTACGACGAGCCTGTGACCGGTCTCGCCTTCGAGGGCATCCAGTTCTCCGGAACCTCCTGGCTCGGCCCCTCGACCGACGGGTACGCGGATCAGCAGAACGGTCTGTTCATCAAGGGCGCCTACAAGTACCGCCCTGCCGACGCCTTCACCAGTTGCTCGCGCGGCTGCGAGATGTTCGAACGAGCGCGCACCAACTGGTACCAGGAGCCCGCGGCCGTTCAGGTCTCCGCCGCCAGCCGCATCTCGTTCACCGGCAACACGTTCACCAACCTCGGCCAGTCGGCGCTGGGCATCGGGAACGACGCCAACGCCACCAGGGCCGGCGTCGGGCTGGGCGCCGGTGACATCGACGTGGTCGGCAACCGGTTCACGGAGACCAGTGGACACGGCATAGCGGTCGGCGGCGTACTGCCTGACGCGCACCACCCCAGCAACCCGAGAATGACCAACCAGAACATCCTGATCGCCAACAACACGATCAATCGCGTGGCGGTGGACTACAAGGACAACAGCGGCATCCTCAGCACCTACGTCACAGGCGTCCGCATCCTGCACAACGAGGTCTCCGACGTTCCCTATGACGGCATCGACACCGGCTACGGCTGGGGCATCAACGACGCCGGGGGGTCGAACGACTACGTCGACCGTGGCTACTACAAGTGGAACACGCTGTACTCGACGCCGACCACGCTCAAGAACAACCGCATCGAGGGCAACCTCGTGCACAACACGAAGGCACGTTTCGCCGACGGCGGATCGGTCTACAACCTCTCCGCCAGCCCGGGAACCGTGGTCGCCAAGAACTACCTGTTCAACATTTCAGGAGTCGGCCTCTATCTCGACGAGGGCTCGCGCTCGATGACGTACGAGAACAACGTGGTCCAGGGCGGCTCCTTCCTCTTCACCAACGCGTACAGCCTCCGCAACAACACCAGTGACAACGTCATCCAGAACAACTGGTACAACTCGGGTGGAGCGTCCACACCGAACGCCGAGGCGCACAACAACAAGCTGATCAACAACGTGAAGGTCGCCGGTGCCAACTGGCCCGCGGGCGCACGCGACGTGATCTGCCAGGCGGGTGTCGCGCCGCAGTACCGGACATCGCTCAACGCGAACCAGTTCGGCTTCAGCGGCTGCGAAGTCGACGCACCGGTGACAGGCGGCTTCGCGACTGCCGGTGGTTCGGCCGTCAGGTCGTACTTCGGCCAGAGCGGGGACGGATTCGGGATCGCGGCGGCCGGCGCCGACGTATGGGGCGCCGGCGGTCAGCGTGACGACCAATTCGGCTCGATCTATCGGGCTGGCGCGTTCAAGGCCGACTCGAGCGTGTCCACCCGAGTGGTGTCGGTCAACGACGCCAACGCCTGGGCCAAGTCCGGAGTCATGGTCCGCAACAACGCGACCGAAGGGGGAGGGTCGGCCGGGTATGCCGTCGTCGCGGTCACCGCTCGCAACGGCGTCGTGTTCCAGTGGGACACCGACGGCGACGGGTACCTGGACACCGACGCCCGCGCCACTGTCGACGTCTTCCGCCCCGTCTGGGTGAAGCTCACCCGATCCGGCACCTCGTTCAGAGCCTCGTACTCCTACGACGGTGCGAACTATGTCCCGATCGGTCGGCCCGTGACGTTGGCCTCGGCCGCAGCAAAACAGGACGCCGGTATCTTCTCCACGTCCCATGACGTGACCCAGTCAGCGATCAACCAGTTTGACTCCAGCACCGTCATAGCCGTGACACGATCTCGTGCTCCCCATGCGAGGGGGGAAGGCGTGGGCTGAGGGCCTCGGCCGGCGTGTTTCCGCGGGCAGTCGGTGCTCGGCCTGACGCCCGCACCGCAGCGCGCCTCCCAGCGGACCTGGCGCTCCTTTGCCTACGCGGAACGATGGATGCGCACAGCCCGCGCCGAGTGCACCGATCGCCTCCTCATCACCGGTGAACGACACCTGCGCACCGTCCTCGGCCAGTACACCGAGCACTACGCGCGTCTGGCACGCTGCGGGCACTTCACTCGTTCCTGTCTCGGTCGGCGGTGAAGGCGGGGTAGTCGGTGTAGCCCTCGGTGTGACCGGCGTAGTGGGTGTCCCGGTCGCCGTCGGCCAGCGGGTGGCCTTGCGCGAAGCGCTCGACCAGGTCGGGGTTGGCGATGAAGGGGGCGCCGAAGGAGACCGCGTCGACTACCCCGTGGTCGAGGATCTCGTTGCCGAGGGCCTGGGTGAAGCCGAGGTTGGCGATGATGTTGCCCTGGTAGTGGGCGCGGTAGCGGGAGAAGAGGGCGATGCGCTCCTCGATGGTGCCGGGGGTGCCCAGGAGGTGCAGGTAGGCCAGGTTGCTGTCGTTGAGCTTCTTGAACAACTGGTCGTAGTCGGCGAGTGTCTCCTCGTCCGCGGTGAACGCGGTTCCGCTGGTCCAGCCCGGGGACATTTTCACGCCGATGCGGTCGCTGCCCCACACGTCACTGACGGTGTCGAGGACGTCGAGGAGGAACCGGGCCCGCTTCTCGCCGCTGCCTCCGTAGGCGTCGGTGCGCTGGTTGAGACGGGGGTTGAGGAACTGCGGGATCAGGTGGGATGCCTGGGCATGGAGTTCCACGCCGTTCGAAGTGTCTGCCGTGCCAGCACTGCGGGCCCATGCCCGGCCGACGAGTGCGATGCGACATCTCATGGCATATGACTCAGCGGCGACCGAGGAACGCATTCCCGCCGCGGCGGCCTCGGAGTTCGCCGCGCACGGCGTCGCGGGAGCCCGGGTGGACTGTATCGCCGCCCAGGCCAAGGCCAACAGGCCCCGGGCAGCCCGGGGCCTGACGACATGGCGAGGCTCAGATGCCGAACTCCGTGGGCGCGATCCCGAGGGTGGCGCAGGCCTCGCGGATGGCCGCCTGCTCCGACGGCTCGATGTAGCCGTCGGCCCCGGCGATGACGATGCCGGTCTGGATGACCGCGCGGGCCTCGGCCGGCTTCTTCGCCGCCTTGGCGATCTCCTGCAGCGCCTCGGTCTTGCCCAGCTGGAAGTTGGCCACGAGCCGGTCCAGGTTCTTGTTGAACCGCTGCCGGAGCTGGTCCGCCGGGAAGTTCTGCAGGACGTCGTTGGTGGTGATCAGCTCCTCGACGCGCTGCCGCTCCGCCTGCTCGATGTGTCCGTCCGCCGCGGCCACCAGGGCGCACATCGCCATGGTGGCATCGCGGTAGGCGCCGCTCTTCAGCTCGGTCTTGACCGACGCGAGCTGCGACTTGAGCAACCCGACCAGCTGGGCCTTGGAGCCGCCGGAGGACGAGCCGGACCCGTGGCCACCGTGCGAGCCGGACCCCTGCTGCCCCTGCCCGAACCCGCCCCTGCCACGGGCGCTCTGGGACTGCTGGAGGTTCTTGGCCTGGTCCTTGAGCCGGTCCCACATTGCCATCGGTGCCACCTCGGCTTCTGTTGCTGCTTGTCCGGTTCTGCTCGTCGGTCGCGCTGCTTCGCGGTCTGTTCAAGGTGAACGCGCCCGGCGGCGACCTGGTTCCCGAAGAGCAAAGTCCACGTAAAGGGGAGACGGAACGGTGTCAGGAAGAGGTGTCGGCGTAGCGGCGCGCCAGCCGCGCGAAGGCGTCCTTCAACTCGGCCGGTCCGACGACCTCGATAGCGGCGTCGAACCTGCCGAGATCGGCGGCCAGGCCGACCCATGACCACGAGCCCAGGGCGAGCCGGCAGCGGTTCGGGCCCAGCGCCTCGACGACCCCGTCGCGAAGGTGCCGGGACACGTCGGCGGCGGGCAGCCCGAGGATCACCTCGCCGCGGCAGGGCCAGTCGCCGGAGCCGTCCGAGCCCCGGAACCGGGCGGCCACGAAGGCGGCCACATCGCCTCCGGGCAGCGCGCGCGGCGCGAAGCGGGGACCGGTAGGGGTGCGCGGAGTGATCCGGTCGGCGCGAAAAGTACGCCAGTCCTCGCGGTCGAGGTCCCAGGCGACGAGATACCAGCGCCCACCCCAGGTCACGAGGTGATGGGGCTGCACCCGGCGCGGCGGAGCCGGTACGCCGCCGTCGGCCACCTCCGGCGGGGACACCGGGGCGTAGTCGAACCGCAGCACCTCGCGGGCGTGGACGGCGGCACCGAGCGCGCTCAGCACGACGCCGTCGACCCGCGCATCCGGCCGGGCCGAGGGCCGTGTGACGGCGGTGACCTGGAGGGCGTCGATCCGGTGGCGCAGCCGTGCGGGCATGAGTTGCCGGACGGTGGTCAGCGCGCGCACCGCGGCCTCCTCGACACCGGCACCCGAGGTGGTGGCGATCCGGAGGGCGATGGCCAGCGCGACGGCCTGCTCGTCGTCGAACAGCAGCGGGGGCATCGCCGTGCCCGCCTCCAGCCGGTACCCGCCGTCGGGACCCTTGAACGCCACGACGGGATAGCCGAGTTCGCGCAGCCGGTCCACATCACGCCGCACGGTGCGCGGGCTGATCCCCAGCCGCTCCGCCAGCAGCGCCCCCGGCCAGTCCCGGCGCGCCTGGAGCAGCGAGAGCAACGACAGCAGACGCGCGGAAGTCTTCGGCATGACCCCCATGGTGCCCGCAGAAGCGGACACGTCCTGGCCGCTTCCCCTGCGACGGTTCTCCCGTACGGCATAGCCACCACGACTCGAAAGGCCCGAACACCGTGACCGCCACCACCACACCCCCCGTGACCCTCGATGCCGAGCGGACCGACCTGCTCGCCGCGCTCGCCACCGCGCGATCCGCCCTCATCCGCACCACCCGCGGGCTCAGCGACGAACAGGCCGCCGGGCACCCGACGGCCAGCGCGCTGTGCCTGGGCGGGCTGATCAAACACGTCGCGTCCATGGAGGAGACGTGGCTGCGCTTCGTGGCCGAGGGCCCGTCGGCGATGCGCTACGACCTGCCCGACGGTGTCACCTGGGCCGACATCGCGGCCGGTACCGCGCGCGCGTTCCCGCAGTGGATGATCGACCACCAGAACGAGTTCCGGATGCTGCCCGGCGAGACGCTGGCCGGGATCGTCGAGCACTACGAGCGGGTCGCCGCCCGCAGCGCGGAGGTCATCGCCTCCGTAACCGACCTGTCGGCGACCCATCCGCTGCCGGAGGCGCCGTGGAACGAGCCGGGAGCGGTGTACAGCGTCCTCCGGGTGCTGACGCACATCATCGCCGAGACCGCCCAGCACGCCGGACACGCGGACATCCTGCGCGAGACGCTCGACGGCCAGAAGTCGACCTGACCGTACAGACAAAGGGACGGGCGGACAGGCCCGCCCGGCGGCCACCGGCCGGACGGGCCTCAAGGCCCCTCAGGACCTCAAGGGCGGGTCAGTCCACCGCGGCGCCAGGAACACCTCGGCCGCGATGTCGGCGACCAGGTGTGGATTGGTGATCCGCCGCGCCACGAACCGGAGGAGAGGCGTTACGAGGTTAGGGGCGATCAGGGGTTGGGGGCCCTTATCACCCTGCGTAGCGTTCCCGGCAAGCGCGCGTCGCAGTGTCGGGCGCCTTTCGACCCGGGGTGGCTGTGGTGGGCAACCAGGAGAAGCTTCTTGACTACCTCAAGCGCGCGACCACGGACCTGCGCGCTGCCCGCAAACGCATCGCGGAGATCGAACAGCGCGACCGGGAGCCGATCGCCATCGTGGCGATGGCGTGCCGCTATCCGGGCGGGGTGGACTCGCCCGAGGGGCTGTGGCGGCTGGTGGACGAGGGCGTGGACGCGATCTCGGAGTTCCCGGCCGACCGGGGCTGGGGCGTGGAGGACATCTACGACCCCGAGCCCGGCAAGCCCGGGAAGACAGCCGCCCGCGAGGGCGGATTCCTCCACGACGCGGCCGAGTTCGACGCCCAGCTCTTCGGGATCAGCCCGCGCGAGGCGACCGAAACCGACCCCCAGCAGCGGTTGCTGCTCGAGGTGTCGTGGGAGGTGCTGGAGCGGGCCGGCATCGATCCGCTGTCGCTGAAGGGCAGCCCGACGGGCGTGTTCGCCGGGCTCATGTACCACGACTACGCGCGGGGCAGCAACGGGGGCAGCGTCGTCTCCGGCCGGGTGGCCTACACGCTCGGCCTCGAAGGGCCCGCCGTGACGGTGGACACCGCGTGCTCGTCGTCGCTGGTCGCCCTGCACCTGGCGACACAGTCGCTGCGCTCGGGCGAGTGCACGCTCGCCCTCGCGGGCGGCGTGACGGTGATGTCGACCCCTGAGATGTTCATCTACTTCAGCGAACAACGCGGTCTGGCGACGGACGGCCGCTGCCATTCGTTCGGCGCGGGCGCTCACGGCGTCGGCTGCTCCGAAGGCGCCGGGGTCCTCCTGCTGGAACGGCTGTCGGAGGCGCGGCGTCACGGCCACCCGGTGCTGGCGGTCGTACGGGGCAGCGCCCTCAACCAGGACGGCGCCAGCAACGGCATGTCGGCCCCGAACGGACCGTCACAACGACGGGTGATCCGTCAGGCGTTGGCGAACGCGGGCCTCACGGCCGCCGAGGTGGACGCTGTCGAGGCGCATGGTACGGGGACGACGCTGGGCGATCCGATCGAGGCGCAGGCGCTGCTGGCGACGTACGGGCAGGAGCGGGACGAGCCGCTGTGGCTGGGGTCGGTCAAGTCCAACATGGGCCACACCCAGGCGGCTTCGGGCGTGGCCGGGATCATCAAAGTGGTGCAGGCGATGCGGCACGGCGTGCTGCCGAGGACGCTGCACGCGGACGAGCCGACGCCGCAGGTGGACTGGTCGGCGGGCAACGTCCGGCTGCTGACCGAGCCGAGGAAGTGGCCACGCGGCGAACGCCCGCGCCGTGCCGGTGTCTCCTCCTTCGGGATGAGTGGCACGAATGCCCATGTGATCGTGGAGGAGGCGCCACCGGCCGGGGACGAGCCCGCGGAGCGCCGCCCGTTGCCGGTGGCGCCCATCGTCGTCTCGGCCGCGACCGCAGACGCACTTCAGGCGCAGATTCAGCGGATCGGCGCCTTCGTCGCGGATCACGATGAGCTTGATGTGGCGTTCTCGGTGGCGACGGGGCGTGCCGGGCTGGAGCATCGTGCGGTGCTGGTCGGGTCGGAGACGATCAGCGGTGTTGCGGCGGGTGAGGGCGGCAAGCTGGCGTTTCTGTTCACCGGGCAGGGGAGTCAACGCCTGGGTATGGGACGGGAGTTGTATGACACCTTTCCGGTTTTCGCGGAGGCGTTCGACG
>NZ_BBUZ01000055.1 GCF_001417735.1 Streptomyces sp. NBRC 110028 | reverse complement strand
GGGCGGTGCGGGGCCTTGAGCGGCAGCGATGCCGTACGGGGTCAGCCGCCGCCCACGAAGATCACGAACAGCAGCCACACCACGGGGGCGGTGGGCAGCAGCGAGTCGAGCCGGTCCATGATCCCGCCGTGGCCGGGCAGCAGCTTGCCCATGTCCTTGATGCCGAGGTCACGCTTGATCATGGACTCGCCGAGGTCCCCCAGGGTCGCGCTGACCGCCACGGCCAGGCCGAGCAGCAGCCCCTGCCACCACACGCCGTCCTCGATGAGGTACTGCATGCACAGCGCCCCCACGACCATCGCGAACGCCACCGCGCCCAGCAGCCCCTCGCGGGTCTTGCCGGGGCTGATGCGGGGCGCGAGCGGATGCTTGCCGAAGCGCCAGCCGACCGCGTACGCGCCGGTGTCGCTGACCACCGTCAGCAGCAGGAAGGTCAGCACCCGCTGCGCGCCGTCGGGCGCGGCCAGTATGAGCGCCACGAAGGTGGCGAGGAACGGCACGTAGAAGGCGGCGAAGACGCCCGCGGTGACATCTCTGAGGTAGTTGTCGGGTGGCTCGGTCATCCGCCACACGAGCACGGCGAGCGCCGTGAGCGACACCGCCACCCATGCGCCCTGCGCCCCGCGCACATAGCCCGCGACGACCATGGCGACGCCACCGACAGCAAGCGGCACCAGGGGGACCCGGATGTCCTTCCGCTCGGCCAGCCGGGAGGTCAGCTCCCACAGCCCGACGACCACGGCGACCGCTATCACGCCGATGAACACCGGCTTGTAGATGAAGAGCGAGGCGATGATGATCACGCCAAGGCCGACGCCCACCCCTATCGCGGCCCGCAGATCGCGGCCCGCGCTCTTCTTCTTCGCACCCTGATCGCCGCTACCGCCGGGCGCGCCGCCCGCGGACTCGGGGCCGGAAACGGGGGATGCCGGCGGCTGCCCGGGGGGCTGCCGGGGTCCGGGCCGCGGCTCCTGCTCATCGCGGAACAAGGGGCCGCCCGGCCGGGCGGCCCCCCGGTCACGGCCGGCGGCGTCGCCGGGGTCGCCGCCGGCGTGCGGCACGGTGGGCATGGGGCGAGTCTGCGCCGCTTCGGCCACCTCGTGCGCGGGACCCGCCGAAGAAGGGGGCACCTCCCAGCCGTAGCCGGGGGAGGTGCCCTGATCAGTCGGTCCCCAGAGTCCGGCGCGTGGTGGGGCCCCCCAGGAAGAGTCGTTCATCAGACCTCGAGCAGCTCGGCTTCCTTGTGCTTGAGCAGCTCATCCACCTGCGCGACGTACTTCGCGGTGAGGTCGTCGAGCTCCTTCTCCGCACGCCGGCCCTCGTCCTCGCCGACCTCGCCGTCCTTGATCAGCTTGTCGATCGACTCCTTGGCCTTGCGCCGGATGCTGCGGATCGAGATCTTCGCGTCCTCGCCCTTGCCCTTGGCGACCTTGATGAACTCCTTGCGGCGCTGCTCGGTCAGCTCGGGGAACACCACTCGGATGATGTTGCCGTCGTTGCTGGGGTTGACGCCCAGGTCCGAGTCGCGGATCGCCTGCTCGATGTTGCGCAGCGCGCTCTTGTCGAACGGGGTGATCACGGCCATGCGCGGCTCGGGCACCGAGAACGACGCGAGCTGGTTGATCGGCGTCAGCGCACCGTAGTAGTCCGCCACGATCTTGTTGAACATGGCCGGATGCGCACGCCCGGTGCGGATCGCCGCGAAGTCCTCCTTGGCGACCACAACGGCCTTCTCCATCTTCTCCTCGGCCTCGAGGAGGATTTCTTCGATCACCACTTGCTCCTGGTGTTATCCGTAAGCAGAGCCTCGCCCCTGCGTGCGTCTTCTCCTGCACGGTGTCCGACCGGCAGGCCGTTGTCCATCCCCCGAACGAGCCGTCAGGCCCGTGAGTCCTGGTCACTCACGAGCGTGCCGATCTTCTCACCCTTCACCGCGCGCGCGATATTTCCTTCGGCGGTCAGCTCGAAAACCAGGATCGGCAGCTTGTTGTCCCGGCAGAGGGTGATCGCGGTGGCGTCGGCGACCTTGAGGTCCCGGGTGATCACCTCGCCGTATTCCAGAGCGTCGAACTTGACCGCGTCCGGGTTCCGCTTGGGGTCGGAGTCGTAGACCCCGTCCACCCCGTTCTTACCCATGAGCAGCGCCTCGGCGTCGATCTCCAGGGCACGCTGGGCGGCGGTGGTGTCCGTGGAGAAGTACGGCATGCCCATGCCCGCACCGAAGATCACCACGCGCCCCTTCTCCAGATGGCGCACCGCGCGCAGCGGAATGTACGGCTCCGCGACCTGGCCCATGGTGATGGCGGTCTGGACGCGGGAGTCGATGCCCTCCTTCTCCAGGAAGTCCTGGAGGGCGAGGCAGTTCATGACGGTGCCGAGCATGCCCATGTAGTCCGACCGCGCCCGGTCCATGCCGCGCTGCTGCAGCTCCGCCCCGCGGAAGAAGTTGCCGCCACCGATCACGATGGCGATCTCGGCGCCGTCCCGCACCACGGCGGCGACCTCGCGGGCGATGGCGTGCACGACATCGGGGTCGACCCCGAGTCCCCCGCCCCCGGCGAACGCCTCGCCGGACAGCTTCAGCAGGAAACGGCCGTGTCGTACTGGACCGTCCGCGTTCTTGTCGGCGGCCTGTTTGGCGTCCGCGCCGTGATTCATTGGAGATCTCCTCGTGCACATACGAAGAAGGCCACTGCCGGGTCCTGGTACGACCTCTGCGGCAATGGCCTCCTCGTCACATCTGCGGCCGACCGGTTGACGGTTGGCTGCCTACGACCCTATCGGTGTCGCCGGTGTTTCGCTGCTCGGCTCAGACGCCGACGCGGAAACGGGCGAAGCGGGTCAGGGAGACGCCGGCCTCGTCCAGGACCTTCTGGACGCTCTTCTTGTTGTCCTTGGCGAACGCCTGGTCCACCAGGACGTTCTCCTTGAAGAAGCCGGTGACGCGACCTTCGACGATCTTCGGCAGGGCGGCCTCGGGCTTGCCCTCCTCGCGAGCGGTGGCCTCGGCGACGCGACGCTCGTTCTCGACCGTCTCGGCCGGGATCTCGTCACGGCTCAGGAACTTCGGCGCGAAGGCCGCGACGTGCTGCGCGACGTCCTTGGCGACCTCGGCGTTCTCCTTGTCCAGCTCGACCAGGACGCCGACCTGCGGCGGCAGGTCCGGGCTGGTGCGGTGCATGTACGCGGCGACGTAGCCGCCGGAGAACTGCGCGAAACGGTCGAGGACGATCTTCTCGCCGAGGGTCGCGTTGGCCTCGTCCACGAACGCCTGGACGGTCTTGCCGGCCTCGATCTCGGAGGCGAGCAGGGCCTCCAGGTCGGCCGGAACGGTCTTGGCGACGTGGGCGGCGATGGCGTCGGCGACGGCGATGAACTTGTCGCCCTTGGCCACGAAGTCGGTCTCGCACTTCAGCTCGACCAGCACACCGGAGGTGTTGTCGTCGGCGATGAGGGAGACGACGGCACCGTTCTCGGCGCTGCGGCTCTCGCGCTTGGCCACGCCCTTCTGGCCCTTGACGCGGAGGATCTCGACGGCCTTGTCGACGCCGCCCTCGGCCTCGTCCAGCGCCTTCTTGCAGTCCATCATGCCGGCGCCGGTGAGCTCGCGGAGCTTCTTGACGTCAGCGGCGGTGAAGTTCGCCATGATCTGTGAATCTCTTCTCGAAAGTCGAAAGCTCTACGGGTGAACGACGGGGGCGGCGCCATCGCACCGTCCCCCGCCGTTGTACACCGTCTGAGTGGTCAGGCCTGCTCGGCGTCCGCGACCGGGGCCTCGGCGGGCTTGGCGGCCTCGGCGGGCTTGTCGGCAGCGGCCTCGGCCGGCTTCTCGGCAGCGGCGTCGGCGGCGGCCTCAGCCGGCTTGGCCTCGGACTCGTCGGCCTTCTTCTCGCCCTCGAGCAGGTCGCGCTCCCACTCGGCCAGCGGCTCGCCCGCACCCTTGTCGGCCTTCTCGTCGCCGGTGGCGACGCCGGAGCGGGCGATGAGGCCCTCGGCGACGGCGTCGGCGATCACCCGGGTGAGCAGCGTGACGGAGCGGATCGCGTCGTCGTTGCCCGGGATCTTGTAGTCGACCTCGTCGGGGTCGCAGTTGGTGTCGAGGATCGCGACCACCGGGATGCGGAGCTTGCGCGCCTCACCGACGGCGATGTGCTCCTTCTTGGTGTCCACGATCCAGACGGCGCTCGGCACCTTCTGCATCTCGCGGATACCGCCGAGGGTCTTCTCCAGCTTGGCCTTCTCGCGGGAGAGGACCAGGAGCTCCTTCTTGGTGAGGCCGGAGGCGGCCACATCCTCGAAGTCGATCTGCTCGAGCTCCTTCAGGCGCTGCAGGCGCTTGTAGACAGTCGAGAAGTTGGTCAGCATGCCGCCCAGCCAGCGCTGGTTGACATACGGCATACCGACGCGGGTCGCCTGCTCGGCGATCGCCTCCTGCGCCTGCTTCTTCGTGCCGACGAACATGATGGAGCCGCCGTGGGCGACGGTCTCCTTGACGAACTCGTAGGCGCGGTCGATGTACGACAGCGACTGGAGCAGGTCGATGATGTAGATGCCGTTGCGCTCGGTGAAGATGAAGCGCTTCATCTTCGGGTTCCAGCGGCGGGTCTGGTGCCCGAAGTGGACGCCGCTCTCCAGCAGCTCCCGCATCGTGACGACGGCCATGGCCGTACTCCTCGAGGTACTCGGTTCCACGGCGGCCGGGCGGCCGCCGCTCCTGACGCCCCGGCGCGCCTGCCACGAACGAGGGCCCTGTCAGGGGCTCGTCCGAGGACCGAGGGGCGCGGCCGCCGCGCTGCCGATACGTGCTCGGGGCGCGGGCGGCGGGGCGTGCGAAGTCGATCCGGTGACCCGGATCGCCATAAGAAGTGTACGGGACCCGTGCGGTGCCGGGTGACGGCGATATCCACAACCCGTGGGTAGTCCCCAGTTCGCGTCCATGATCCTCCGGATGCGCGGATTGGCGTCACCGTGGATGACATGCGACGGCTTGGTGCGATGTGGGTTCTTGCCCTGTGCTTCCTGACGTTTCCGGTCCTGGTCCCGGCCGCGGTGGCCGCGCCGGGCCCGGACGGCCGGTCGTGGCCGGTGGCCGGAGTGGAGGGGGCGCCACGGCCCTCGGTGCTGAGGGCGTGGCGGCCGCCGCCCGCGCCGTGGGCGGCGGGTCACCGCGGGGTCGATCTGGCGGCGGGCGCGGGTCAGCGGGTGCGGGCGGCGGCCGCGGGGCGGGTGAGCTTCGCGGGCCCGGTCGCGGGGCGCGGGGTGCTCACCATCGAGCTGTCCGGGACCGGCGCTCCCCCACTGCGGACGTCCTACGAGCCGGTGCGGGCCACGGTGGCCAGGGGCGCGCGGGTGACGGCGGGGCAGGTGGTCGGGGTGATGGAGGCGGGGCCGTTCCACTGCCCGTCCGGTTGTCTGCACTGGGGGCTGCGGCGCGGGGACCGCTACCTGGATCCGCTGTCGCTGCTGCCGTCGTCGATGCTGCGGGGCGGGCCGTCCCGGCTGCTGCCGGTCTTCGGCGTGCCGCCCGCCGCCCAGGGGCCGGCGGCTGCTTCACCGCCGGTGGCCGGGGCGCGGCTCCGCCTGGCGGCCACCGCCTCGTCCACCGGCGCGTCGGGCCTGGTGGCACCCCTGGCCCTGGCGGCCGCG
Organism: Streptomyces sp. NBRC 110028; assembly: GCF_001417735.1. Taxonomy (GTDB): domain Bacteria; phylum Actinomycetota; class Actinomycetes; order Streptomycetales; family Streptomycetaceae; genus Streptomyces. The sequence continues at coordinate 31,684 of NZ_BBUZ01000055.1, read as the reverse complement.
GCCGCCTGGGCCGGGCGTCGCCTCCGCGACCGAGCCGAGTGGCGGGCCGGACGCGCCGCACCCGCAGCCGGCCCGGGGGCGCGCCCGGGTGGTCGCCGGGTTCGCCGGAACCACCGCCGGGTGGAGGGGCCGGAGCGGCGGGGCGGGCTCGGGATCAGCCCCGTACGCCGCCCAGGGCCATGGCGACCGCCGCCTCCGTGATGTGCTCGGGGTCCTCTGCGGCCCCCAGCTCGATGCGGCGGACCGCGGCGTCCACCACGCCCTGCAGCAGCACCGCGGCGAGCCGGGGCTGCTGATGGCCGAGCGCGCCGAGGGCATCGACCACCATGCAGATCAGCCCGCCGTGAGCGGCGCGGATCTTCTCCCGCGCGCCCGCGTCCAGCTCGCCGGCCGAGATCGCCACCACGGCACGGTGGCGGCGGTCCCCGACGAGGGCGAGCTGGCGGCGCACATAGGCCTCGACCTTCGCCTCGGGCGTACCGGCCTCCTCCATGGCGGCCTCGACCTCGGCGGCCCAGACCGGGAAGTCCACGGCGCACAGCTCCTCGACCACGGCCGCGCGGGAGCGGAAGTACTCATAGACGGACGAGCGGGCGAGGCCCGTGCGCTCGGCGAGTGCGGGGAAGGTCAGCGCCTCCGTACCGCCCTCGGACAGCAAGGAGCGGGCGGCCTCCAGCAGGGCGCCGCGCTGCATCGTCCGGTGCTCGGCCACTGAGGCCGCTCGAATCCTGGGCACGTCACCACTCTACGGAGACGTCACGACGACGTCACCGTGACGGTGATCCCGGTGGGACGATTCAGCGTCCGACGTCGGCGAGTTTGGCGCGCAGCTGGAGCACGGACTTGGTGTGGATCTGGCTGACCCGGCTCTCGGTGACCCCGAGGACCTGGCCGATCTCGGCCAGGGTGAGCCCCTCGTAGTAGTAGAGCGTGACCACGGTCTTCTCCCGCTCCGGAAGGGTGTTGATGGCCCGGGCGAGCAGCCTGCGCAGCTCCCGGTCCTCGGCCACCTCGACCGGGTTGTCCGCGGCGGTGTCCTCCAGGGTGTCCATGAGGCTGAGCCTGTCGCCGCCCTCGCCGCCCACGTGCAGCAGCTCTTCCAGGGCGACCACGTTGGCGAGCGACAACTGGCTGAAGACCCCGTGCAGTTCGTCGACGCTGATGTCCATCTCGGCGGCGACCTCGACCTCAGTGGGGGTGCGCCGCAGCGCCGCCTCCAGCGTGGCGTACGCCCGCTCGACCGCCCTGGCCTTCTGACGGACCGAACGCGGGATCCAGTCCAGCGCCCTCAGCTCGTCGATCATCGCCCCGCGGATGCGGGTGATGGCGTAGGTCTCGAACTTGATGGCGCGCTCGGGGTCGAACTTCTCGATGGCGTCGATGAGTCCGAAGACCCCGGACGAGACGAAGTCGGCCTGCTCGACGTTGGAGGGCAGCCCGACACTGACCCGCCCGGCGACGTATTTCACCAGGGGCGAGTAGTGCAGGATCAGCTGCTCCCGCAGCCGCCCGTCGCCCGTGGCTTTGTACGACCGCCACAGCTCGTCCAGCGAGGACGGTGCCGCGGGGCGCACCACGCCGCGGGCAGCGGGCGGCGCCGCGCGGTCAGACCCGGAGATGTGCTGGGGCATTCGTCGCCTTGAGCCGTTCTGCCATGACATGGGTGAGGACGTACGCTTCCACCGGAAACCTTGTGAGCGTAGCGTGACTGCGACGTCGCGGTATGCGAAGGGCAGTGGCTCGACGGTGCGCGGATACGGTCATCGCCTCAACCCTTTCACCCGATTGCCCCGATTTGGGGGATCGCCTCGCCGTGTGCCGTCACTCCGGCGCGCGGGCGGCGCCAACTGCCAGCGGTCGCCATGGCGTTCGACGAAACCCAGGGCGAGCAGTTCATAGAGGCGGCTCACGGCCTCTTCACAGCTCGTCCCGGAATCCCTGGCCACCTCGCGTCCGTCGTTGCCGCCCTGTGCCGACAACGCTTCCAGCACCCGTGCCGTCACGGGATGGAGCAGGTCCCGCTCGACGAGGGGCCCTTCCCGGACAGGGGCGAGCTCCCCGATGCCGCCGATCAGCTCGACGACTTCGTCGGCGTCGGTGACCAGCACGGCCTCGCCGCGCAGCAGTTCGTGGACCCCCGCGGAAAGCCCGCTGGTGACCGGGCCGGGCACTCCCATGGTGGACCGGCCGAGCTGTTGTGCCCGGCGCGCGGTGACCAGCGACCCGCTGCGGTATTCGGCCTCGATGACGACCGTGCCGCGGGTGAGCGCGGCGATGACCCGGTTGCGCAGCACGAAGCGGCCGCGGGTGGGATGCGCTCCGGGCGGCAACTCGGCCAGTACCAGACCCTGTTCCGCGATGCGCTCGATCAACTCGGCGTGCCCCCGCGGATAGGGGGTGTCCACCCCGCAGGCGAGCACGGCGACGGTGGCCCCGCCCGCGGCGAGCGCCCCGCGGTGCGCCGCGCCGTCCACGCCCTGGGCCGCTCCGGAGACCACCACCCAGCCCCGCTCGGTGAGCCCGGCACCCATCGTCGCCGCGACATGCGCGCCGTAGTCGCTGCAGGCGCGCGCCCCGACGACCGCGACCGAGCGCAGCGCCCACATGCGCAGCGACGCGGGGCCCCGCACCCATAAGCCGACCGGGCGGGCGTCCCCGAGGTCGTCGAGCTGACCGGGCCACTCCATGTCCCCGGGGCAGACGAACCGCCCGCCACGGGCGGCGATCAGGTCGAGGTCGGCCGCGGGGTCGAGCCCGGCGGCCCGCAGCGCGCATCCGGCCAGCCGCTGTGGGCTCGCCCCATGCGGCGGCGGGGCCTCACCGGTGAGCGCCCGCCACAAGGCCACCGGCCCCAGCCGCCGCAGCCAGCGCCCCACCGTCTCGTCGCCGGGCTCCACGAGCCGGGTGAGGGCCGCGCGGGCGAGCCGCTCCTCACCGTTCACGCCGGGCCCGGGGTCCCCGGCGGGCGGCATCCCGGGCGCCGTGGCGGGGATCCCCGCCGGGCCGGCGGCCATCAGTACTCCCCCGCGCCGGCGGGCACCCCGCGGGTCACTCCGGTGCGCAGCTGGAGCGCCCGGGCGACGTCCGGCGCCAGTGGCCGGTCGTGCCCGGCGAGATCGGCGACGGTCCAGGCGACCCGCAGCACCCGGTCCAGGCCGCGGGCGGTGAGCAGCCCGCGCTCCATGTCCCGCTCGGCCTCGCGGAGCGCCCCGGGACAGGCCTGCCAGCGGGTGCGCAGCTCATGGCCCGGCACCTCGCTGTTCAGCCGCCAGGGGGTGTCCGCGAGGCGCGCGGCGGCCCGCTCCCTCGCCTCGCGCACCCGGGCCGCGACCGCGGCCGTGCTCTCCGCCGGGCCGCCCGCCCCGGTCAGCTCGGCCCGGCTCACCGACTCGACGTGGACGCGCAGGTCGACCCGGTCCAGCAGCGGGCCGGAGAGCCGCGACTGGTAGCGGCGGACCGTCGAGGGCGAGCATTCGCAGCCGTCTCCCAGCAGCCCGTGGCGCCCGCAGGGGCAGGGGTTGGCGGCCAGCATGAGGAGGAAGCGCGCGGGCATGCGCATCATGCCCGCGGAGCGGGCGACCACCACATGGCCGGATTCCAGGGGCTGGCGCAGGGCGTCCAGCGCCCGGCCGCTGAACTCGGGCGCCTCGTCCAGGAAGAGCAGCCCCCGGTGGGCGAGGGAGACCGCGCCCGGCCGCGGCAGCCCGTTTCCCCCGCCGACCAGGGCGGCCATGGTCGCCGAATGGTGCGGCGCGCAGTACGGGGGCTTATCCACCAGGGGCTGGCCCGGTGGCAGCACCCCGGCCACCGAGTGGACGGCGGTGACCTCCAGCGCCTCCTGCTGGGTGAGCGGCGGCAGCAGCCCGGGCAGCCGCTCGGCCAGCATGGTCTTCCCGGCGCCCGGCGGCCCGATGAGGAACAGATGGTGGCCCCCGGCGGCGGCGACCTCCAGCGCGGTGCGCGCGGCACGCTGCCCGGCGACCTCGGCCAGATCGGGCCGCCCCACCCCGGCGCCGGGGAGCGCGGCCACCCCGGTGCCCATGCCCGCGCCGGGCATGGTGAGCCCCGCCAGCATCGGATCGGGCCGCCCGGCCTCCAGCGGCTCGTCCTCCTCGGGCAGCGGTTCGTCGGTGAGGACCGCGATCAGCTGGCGCAGGCTCCGCACGCCGAGCACCGAGACGCCCGGGACCAGGGACGCCTCGGCCGCGGTCTGCTCGGGGACGACGACCTGCCGGTATCCGGCCTCGGCCGCCGCGAGCACGGCGGGCAGCACCCCGCGCACGGGCCGGACCCGGCCGTCCAGGCCCAGCTCCCCGATCATCATCAGATCGGCGATCTCCCGTGGGTCGACGCGCTCGGCGGCGCCGAGCACGGCGCAGGCCACGGCGAGGTCGAAGCCGCTGCCGCCCTTGGGGACGGAGGCCGGGCTGAGCCCGACGGTGAGCTTCTTCTGGGGCCAGGCGGCATCGGAGTTGACCACGGCGGCGCGGACCCGGTCCCGGCTTTCGACCAGGGATTTGTCGGGGAGGCCGACGAGGGTGAAGGCGGCCACACCGGGCTCCAGGTCGGCCTGGACCTCGACCACCACGCCCTCGACCCCGACCAGCGCGACCGAACAGGTGCGGGCGAACCCCATTCAGGCCACCCCCCGCAGATGCTCGACCACGGGCGCGCCGCGCCGGGGCAGCACCACGCCCACCAGATCGATCCGCACGCCTCCCGGTGGCGGCCCGCCGTGCCGCTCCAGCCAGCGCTCGGCGAGCCTTCGCAGCCGGTCGGCCTTGCCGGGCCTGACCGCCGCCGCCGGCGGTTCGTAACCCTCCGCGCGACGCGTCTTGACCTCGCAGACGACCAGCGCCCCGGCATCCAGCGCGACAATGTCGATCTCGCCGTCCCGGCACCGCCAATTGCGCTCCAGGACGGTCATCCCGGCCTCGGCCAGCCGGCGCGCCGCCAGATCCTCGCCGTAGCGGCCCAGTGCTCCCCGGGCGTTCATTCGGCACCACCTCCGGCACCGACTGTGACGCGCCCGCCCCGAATTCAGGGATCTTGGTGGATTTCTGTGGACGAACCGGCGCCGGTGGACAATCCGGCCACCCGGAAGAGTGAGTCAGCCCCGGAGGACCGGAGGACCGGCAGGTCAGCCTCCCGGAAGGTCGAGGTCGCTCTTGTTCAGCTCCTCGATATTCACGTCCTTGAACGTCAGTACGCGTACCTGCTTGACGAACCGCGCCGGTCGGTACATGTCCCAGACCCAGGCGTCCGCCATCGACACCTCGAAGAAGACCTCACCCTGGACGGAGTGCACCTGCATCTCGTAGTCGTTGGTGAGATAGAAGCGGCGCTCGGTCTCGATCACATATTTGAACAGACCGACGACATCGCGGTACTCCCGGTAGAGCTTCAGCTCCATCTCGGTCTCGTACTTCTCGAGGTCCTCGGCGCTCATGGCATGTTCCCCTTCAGCCGTGCGTCCCCCCATTGTGCGTCAGACGCGCTCAGTCTCCAGGATCACCGGCGTACTGGGCGGTCCCTCGTCGAGCAGCGTACGCAACAGTTCCACGAGCCGGGTCGGGTACACCGGCTCGGCCGCCCCGGCCAGCTCCTCCACGGTCCACCAGCGCAGCCCCGCCACGCTGCGCCGCTCCAGCTCCGTCAGCCCCTCCGGGCGCGTCGTGGTCTGCTCCGTACGGGCCAGGTAATACCACTCGTCCTGGTCCCAGCGACGGCCGAAGAACGGGAACGAGCAGGTGCGCCGCCACATCAGCGGGCCGAGCCGGACCTCGGTGATACCGGTCTCCTCCGCCAGCTCGCGCAGGGCGGCCTGCTCGCGGCTCTCGTCGCCCTCCAGCCCGCCGCCCGGGGTGAACCACCAGGTCAGCGAGGGGTTGTCCGGTTCGAAGCCGTGCAGCAGAAGGATCCGGTCCCGCGGGTCGAGCAGGACCACCCGGGCGACCTTCCGCAGCGGCGCCGCGTCCGTGCCGGTCTCGCCGGCCCCGTCAGCCACTGGCCGCCACCTTCTCCCGCGTCTCGTCCCGCCGCGCGGTGCCGCCTCCCATCCGGCGCGCGACCGGCCCGTGGGCCGCACCTCCCAGGATGAGCACGGCGCCGGTCAGGACCGAGACCAATACGAGCCGGAGCGGGCCGGGCTGCGAGACGCCGCCCGGCAGTTCCTTGAACACCTCCGGGCGCCCCATCATGCCGAAGGACCCCAGGGGCCAGGCGGTGGCGTCCACCCGGGCCGTCACGGCGCCCGTGGGCACGGCTCCACGGCTGCTGTCGGTGAGGTGCGTCCGGGAGTCGAGGGAGTCACTGCGGTGGTCACCCATGAGGAACAGGCTCCCCTTGGGCACCGTGGTGGTGAACCGGGTCATCGAGGCCGGTTCCTTGGCCTGAAGATACGGTTCTTCGAGTGTCTTGCCGTCCACGGTGATGCGGTTCTGCTTGTCGCAGCAGACGACCTTGTCGCCGCCGACCCCGATGACCCGCTTCACCATCGGCAGAGCGCCCCAGACCTCGTCCTGGAAGACGACCACATCGCCGCGGCGCACCTCATCCCCGTCGATGCGCTCCGCGAGCACCCGGTGGCCCTTGCCGATGGTCGGCGACATCGAATCGGTCGGGACGCTGTACGGCTTGTAGAGCACCGCGCCCCAGGCGAAGCCGCCCAGGAACAGCACACTGCCGACGGCCACCGCCAGCCCGGACAGCACGGCGCCCAGCCTGCTGCCCCCCGCCCCTCGGGCATCGCTCATTCCAGTGCTCCCGCCGTGTCCCGCAGACATAGAAGGTCAAATTCCGCATGCCCTGTGGCACGAGATCGCACCTTACCCGCGGTACGGGGCGTCAGTCAGCCGTCCCCCGCACCTTCGCCGCCTGCCTGCGACGACGCCACAGCACGAGCGGCACCGCGCCCGCGAACCCGAGCGCCGAGGGGGCCAGGGAGGCCGCCGCGCTCAGCCCCGGCTGGTCGAAGGTGTCCGGAATCGACAGGGTGGACCAGCGGTTGACCGGCCAGGCCACCACGATCGCGCGGCCGACGACGTCGTCCACCGAGACGGTGCCGTTGTGCAGGTTCTGGTGGTAGCGGGAGTCCAGCGAGTCCTGGCGGTGGTCGCCCATCACCCAAATCCGGTCCTTGGGCACCTTGACCGGGCCGAACGGCTTCTCGTCACAGGGCGTGTTCCCGGGGAAGATGTACGGCTCGTCCAGCGCCTTGCCGTTGACCATCACCTTGCCGCCGCGCTTGCACGAGACCGTGTCCCCGCCGACCGCGATGACTCGCTTGATCAGGTCCTTCTCATCGGCGGACGGCATCAGGCCGACCTTGCTGAGTGCCTCCTGGATGCCCTCGGCGATCGGGCCCGAGTCCTGCGTCTGGGTCTCTCCGAGCCAGCCGCCCGGATCGTGGAAGACGACCACCTCGCCGCGCTCCGGCTTCGACCCGAACCAGGGAGTGAGCTTGTCCACCAGCACCCGGTCGCCCCGCTGCAGCGTGTTCTGCATCGAGTCGGACGGGATCGAGAAGGCCTGCACCAGGAAGGTCTTGATCAGCAGCGCCAGCACCAGCGCGATGAAGATCAGGATCGGCAGCTCCTTCCAGAAGGAGCGCACCTTCCGCCCCTTCGCGGGCCGCCGCCCGGTCCCGGACTCCGTGCCGTCCTCCTCGGAGCCGGTCTCCCGCTCCGCGCCGGTCCCGGGCCCGGGTGGTCCGGGAGGGCCGGAGGGCGGCGCGTCAGCCGGTCCGGCCGTGGGAGCGCCTCCCGCCTCCGGGGACGCCCCGGGCGCCTCCGGTGCCTGGTCCGCGGTCCCCTCTCCCCTCGTGCCGGGCCGCCTTTCGGGCTCTTCGTGACCGGATCGCGCGCCGACCGCCAAGTCCCCCACATTCACTCCTCACGCCGCTGCCGCCTGCTCCACGAACGGCGCAGGCCCACCACTCCCATAACGAGCGGGAGTTCCGCAGGGGTCGGGAGCTGGATCATTCCTTGCTGATCCATGGGGGACAGCCTATGCGGCGCACCGCTCGCCTGTGTCGCCCCACTCGGCGCGTCCCGCACGGACGCATACGTTCCGGGCTCGTCCAGCTGCCGCATATGACCGAACGGCCACGCGATCACCACGGCGCGGCCCACCACGCTCGCGTCCGCGACGGTGCCCTGGTACGCCTCGTCGAGGTGCACCCGGGAGTCCGCCGAGTTGGACCGGTGGTCGCCCATCATGAACATCCGCCCCGCGGGGACGGTCACCTTGAACTTGCGCTGCGAGGGCGGATTGCCCGGGTAGAGATACGACTCGTTCAGCGGCGTCCCGTTGACCGTGACCCTGCCGTTCGTGTCACAGCATGCCACCGTGTCCCCGCCGACCGCGACCACCCGCTTGATCAGGTCCTGTTCGTCTGACGAGGGCAGCAGGCCGATGAAGGTCAGGAACTCCTTGACCTGCTTGATGACCGGCGGATCGTCCTCGGGCGGCTTCCGCTCGTCCTCCAGCCAGCCGCCGGGGTCCTTGAACACCACCACGTCCCCGCGCGTCGGCTTGGAGCCGAACCACGGGGTGAACTTGTCGACCAGCACCCGGTCGCCGATCTTGATCGTCTGCTCCATCGAGCCGGACGGGATCACGAAGGCCTGCACCAGGAAGGTCTTGAGGACCAGCGCGATCACCAGCGCGACACCGATCAGGATCGGTATCTCCCGCACGGCGGACCGGCGTCTTCTGCGCTTGATCCGCTGCTGCACCCGGCGCCGCTCCGCACGGGTGGCGAGCCGCCGCTGCCCCGGTTCGCGCGGCGGCGCGGCGGGGGCGGAGGCGGGGCCGAAACCCGGACGGCGGGCGCCGGAACGGGGGCGTCCGCGGTTACCCATGCGCACCGCCCGGGACCGTGCCCCCCGTCCCGCCCGGCCCGGGGACATGCGCGAAGGCTCCCTGGCCCCGGATGGCGGACCACCGGCCGAACGGCCAGCCGATCCAGTCGGCCCGCCCGATCACCTGGTCCACGGGGACGGTGCCGCCGCCCGGCTCGCCGAGGTGGTCGCGGGAGTCCCGGGAGGCGCTGCGATGGTCACCCATCACCCACAGCCGCCCTTCGGGCACGACGGTGTCGAACGGCACCCGCGAGGGGCTGTCCCCGGGGTACAGATAGTCCTCGTTCACGGGCCGGCCGTTCACCTCGATCCTCCCCCGCTCGTCGCAGCAGGTGACCCGGTCACCGCCGACGCCCACCACACGCTTGATGTAGTCGGTCTCGGCGGGCTCGGCGAGGCCGACCGCCGCGGCCGCCTCGCGCAGCACACCGGTCACCGGGTTCCCGGACGGCTCCTCCTGGAGGAAGGAGCCGGTGCCGTCGAAGACGACAACGTCGCCACGGCGCGGATCGTCCCCGAAACGGTAGGCGAGCTTGTTCACCAGCACCCGGTCCCCGGGGCGCAGGGTGTTCTCCATGGAGCCGCTGGGAATCAGGAACGGCTGCACCACGAACCCGCTCACCAGTAGGACCAGCGCCATGGAGGCGGCCGCGAGGAGCGCGGCCCGCCGCCACGGCCGGTCGACGACGGCCGCCCCGGCCCGCGGGTGCCCGGCGGGGGGCTCCTCCGCGGGGGGCTCCTCCGGGGCATGCGAAGAGCGCGATCGCTCTTCGTGCTCCGGGTCGGAACAGGAGGAGCGATCGCGCTCCGCGAGCCGTCCGTCGATGTCCATCGGGCCAGAGCCTATCCGGCCCGGCCGGGGCATCCGACGGGAGCTCAAGTGTCGCGCAAAAGTCAGCGGGTGCGCTTCTCCTTGATCTTCGCGGCCTTGCCGCGGAGGTCACGCAGGTAGTACAGCTTCGCGCGGCGCACGTCACCGCGGGTGACGACCTCGATCTTCTCGACGATCGGGGTGTGCACCGGGAAGGTGCGCTCGACGCCGACGCTGAAGCTCACCTTGCGGACGGTGAAGGTCTCCCGCACGCCGGAACCCTGGCGGCGGATGACGACACCCTTGAACTGCTGGACACGCGAGCGGTTGCCCTCGATGACGCGGACGTGGACGTTGACCGTGTCGCCGGGGCGGAAGGTCGGGATGTCGCTGCGCAGCGACGCGGAGTCGACGTTGTCGAGCAGGTGAGTCATGATCGTCTGCTTTCCTCGCTGATGCCACAGGTCATCAGCGGCATATCGGAATGTTGATGAGGAGTGCCGCCCTCATCGGGCGAGCGTCGGTCCCCCTGTGGCAGGGGCGCACGCCCGGACGTACGGCAGCGGCCTATTCTTCCACGGCCCGGTGCGGCCGCCCAAATCGGGCCCGTCCCCCGGTTTCGACCGCCCCGGGCAGCTCCTCCCAGCCCAGCTCGGCCAGGAGTGCGCGGTCGTGCTTGTCGAGCGTCGCCGGGTCGCAGCGCTCGATCAGATCGGGGCGGTGAGCGCTGGTGCGGCGGAACGCCTCGTCCCTGCGCCACCGGGCGATCTTGCCGTGATGGCCGCTGACCAGCACCTCCGGGATGCCCCGGCCGCGCCACTCGGGGGGCTTGGTGTAGACGGGCCCCTCCAGCAGATCGGCCATCGTACCCGGGGCGAAGGAGTCGTCCCTGTGTGATTCGGCGTTGCCCAGCACCCCGGGCAGCAGCCGGGCGACGGCCTCGGTGATCACCAGGACCGCGGCCTCGCCGCCCGCCAGCACGTAGTCGCCGATGGAGACCTCGTGGATCTCCAGCCGCTCCCCGTACTCCTCGATCACCCGCCGGTCGATGCCCTCGTAGCGCGCCGGGGCGAAGACCAGCCAGGGGCACTCGGAGAGCTCCACCGCGAGGGCCTGGGTGAACGGGCGGCCGCTCGGGGTGGGCACCACCAGCGTCGGCTTGGGCAGCCCCTCGCCCTCGCCGGACGCGATGACCTCGTCCAGTGCCTCGCCCCAGGGCTCGGGCTTCATGACCATGCCCGGACCGCCGCCGTACGGGGTGTCGTCCACCGTGTTGTGCCGGTCGTGCGCCCAGGAGCGCAGATCGTGCACGCGGACGTCCAGGACGCCGCGGGCGCGCCCCTTGCCGACCAGCGAGATGTTCAGCGGCTCCAGGTACTCCGGGAAGATCGTGACGACGTCGAGCCTCATGACGACGGCTCCTCACGACCGGTGGCGATCTCCGCCTCGGCCTCGTCCAGCAGTCCCAGCGGCGGGTCGATGACCGCGCGCTGCTCCTCCAGGTCGATCTCCGGCACCATCTCGGAGACGAACGGGATCATCACCTCGCCGCCGTCGGGCCGCTTCACGATCAGCAGGTCCTGGTACGGCAGATGGGAGATCTCGGAGATCCGGCCGACCGCCGTGCCGTCCACGGTGACCACGTCGAGGTCGATCAGCTGATGGTCGTAGAACTCCTCGGGGTCCTCGGGGACCTCCTCGGGGTCGACCTCCGCGATGAGCAGGACGTTGCGCAGCGCCTCCGCGCCCGTACGGTCCCGCACCCCCTCGAAGCGCAGCAGCAGCCGGCCGCTGTGCACGCGGCCGGTCTCGATGATCAGCGGCCCCGCCGAGGCGGGCTCGGTGGCCAGCACGGCGCCGGGGCCGAGCCGCAGCTCGGGCTCGTCCGTGCGCACCTCGACGGTGACCTCGCCCTTGATGCCATGGGCACGGCCGATCCGCGCGACAACCAACTGCACGATGCATGTCCCTTTCACGCACACGGGCCGGGGACGGCCCAAAGCCCTCCCCGGCCCGTGCCGGTGCTCCTATTGATCGCCTCTCAGCTGACCTGATCCACGTCGACGAGGTCGACGCGGATCCCACGGCCGCCGATGGCGCCCACGACGGTGCGCAGCGCGCGGGCGGTGCGGCCGTTACGGCCGATCACCTTGCCCAGGTCATCGGGGTGCACCCGGACCTCGAGCACGCGTCCGCGACGCAGGTTGCGCGAAGCGACCTGCACGTCGTCGGGGTTGTCGACGATGCCCTTCACCAGGTGCTCGAGGGCTTCCTCGAGCATCCTCAGGCCTCGGTCGACGCGGTGGACTCAGCGGCCTCGGCCGCCTCGTCCGACTTCTTCTCGGACTTCTTCGCCTTCGGGGTGATGGCCTCACCCTTCGGCTCGTCACCAGAGTCCTTGGCCGCGGCCTCGAACAGGGCGCGCTTGTCGGCCTTCGGCTCGGCGACCTTCATCGGAGCCGGGGCGGGCAGACCCTTGAACTTCTGCCAGTCGCCGGTGACCTTCAGGATGGCGAGCACCGGCTCGGTCGGCTGGGCGCCGACCTTCAGCCAGTGCTGCACACGCTCCGAGTCGACCTCGATGCGCGAGGGGTTCTGCACGGGGTGGTACAGGCCGATCTCCTCGATGGCCCGGCCGTCACGGCGGGTACGGGAGTCGGCGACGACGATGCGGTAGTGAGGCGAACGAATCTTGCCCAGACGCTTCAGCTTGATCTTGACTGCCACGGGAGTGGTGTCTCCTGGTCTTGACGTGGTTGAGCACTGCGACGTGCCGCGTGGGGTTGCGGTACCCGAGTGCCCGATGGACGCGTCAGCCGGAGGAGAGAGGGGTCCTGGTCGGCTGTCGAGTACAGCGGACCATTCTGCCACACCGCGGCCGGTCAGCCGACCGCGGCCACCGCGTCCGGAATGCGGAACGGCTTCCCGCAGCCGCCGCACATGATGGGCGCCTGGGCCAGCACCGACGGAACGACGCGGACGTTGCGCCCGCAGTCGCACACCGCCTTGACCCGGACACCGCCCCCGGACGAACCGTGCCGCGCCGCGGGGCCGCGGAAGGCTCGGGAGGTCTCGGCCCCGGTCGCGACCGTGTGTGCCTTGAGGGCGCGGTGCAGCCGCTCGATGGTGGCCCGATAGCGCTTTCTCGCCTCGGGACTGAGGGTGACCAGCGAGAAGCCGCTGCTGGGATGCGGCTCCTCGGAGTGGTCGAGCCCCAGCTCCTCGGCGATCGCCAGGAACCGGCGGTTGTGGTAGCGGCCGGCGCGCGAGGTGTCACGGACACCGCGGGCGGCGGCGATGCCGTGGACTGCCTCGTGCAGCAGCCGTTCGAAGGAGAGCTCGGCGCCACATGCGGACGACGACTCTCCGATCAGCGATTCGGGCGCGGCTAGATCCGGCAGCTCGGGGTGGTGCCGTTGAATGTCGGCCCACGCCTGTGCCAGCTCTGCGGCGAGTACAGGTGGTGTCGTGCTCACGTCGTGCTAACGAGCGGGAGCCACCCGGTGTTCCGATTCCGGGGCATCCCAAATAATTTGCACGTACCAGTCAGTTCAGCGCTGATGCGTCGCGACGAGGGCGGGTGCGCACATGCATGGATGAGCCGCCCACGGCGCACCAAGGCGGTACGTACCGCCTCGTACGGCCCGGCCCGTAGACACCGGCCCGCGGACACCGTCCGTGACACCGGCTCGTCAGGCCCCGCGCCGCTCAGTAGGCGCGCGCCACGTAGGCGACGTTACCCGGCGCGTCATCGGCGTCCGGCACCGCCCCGTCCTCGGTGACCAGACACCGTACGGACACCGCCCGCTCGGCGAGCGCGGCCTCGCCCTCCGGGCCCAGGTCGGCCCACCGGACGCGCGCCCAGCCGCCCGCGGCCGCCGCCTCCGCGGCCTCCTCCACGGTCCGCGCCTCCACCGTGCGCGCCATGCGGCGCTCCCGCGCCTGGCGCAGCAGCAGCGCCTGGTCCTCCTCCAGCGCCTTCGGCACCACCTCGGCCAGCAGGTCGGTGCGCACCGGTTCCTTGCCGCCCGGGATCCGCCGGGCGAGTGTCGCGGTGCCGGTCTCCAGGTCGCGCGGGCCGATCTCGACGCGCACCGGTACGCCCCGCAGCTCCCAGTCGACGGCGCGGCGGCCGAAGGGGAGGTCGGTGCGGTCGTCGACATGGACCCGTACGCCCGCGGCCGCCAGCCGGTCGCCCGTCTCTCGGACCGCGGCGAGCACCGCGGGGTCGCCCTTGACCGCGAGGACGACGGCCTGGACCGGGGCCAGCCGGGGCGGCAGCCGCAGCCCGTCGTCGTCTCCGTGCATCATCACCAGCGCGCCGACCATGCGGGTCGTGCTGCCCCAGGAGGTCTGCCAGACCAGCTCCTGTTCGCCGTCCCTGGACAGATAGCGGGTGCCGAAGGCGCGGGCGAAGTTCTGGCCCAGCTCATGGCTGGTGCCCAGCTGCAGCGCCTTGCCGTCGCCCATCATCCCTTCCAGGGTGAGGGTGTTGACGGCGCCCGCGAAGCGCTCGCGGGCGGTTTTGCGTCCCAGGACGACGTCCATGGCGAGCACGTTCTCCATGAAGTCGGCGTAGACGTCGCGGTGGATGCGGGCGGCGAACTCCCGGGCGTCCTCGTACGTGGCGTGGGCGGTGTGTCCCTCCTGCCAGAGGAATTCGGTCGTCCGCAGGAACAGCCGGGGCCGCAGCTCCCACCGCACCACATTGGCCCACTGGTTGATCAGCAGCGGCAGATCGCGGTAGCTCTGCACCCACTTGGAGAAGTACTCGTTGACGATCGTCTCGGAGGTGGGCCGGACCACCACCGGCTCCTCCAGCTCCTTGCCGCCGCCGTGGGTGACGACCGCGAGTTCGGGCGCGAAGCCCTCGACGTGCTCGGCCTCCCGGGTGAGGTACGACTGCGGGATGAAGAGGGGGAAGTAGGCGTTCTGGACGCCCACCGCCTTGATCCGGGCGTCCAGGTCGCCCTGCATCCGCTCCCACAGCCCGTATCCGTACGGTCGGATGACCATGGTGCCGCGCACCGGACCGTTCTCGGCCAGTTCGGCCTTGTTGATCACATCCTGGTACCAGCGCGGGAAGTCCTTCGCGCGCGGGGTGAGAACGGGGGCTTTGGCCATGCGGCGATCGTACGGCGGCGGCGCGGCCCACCGCGGCGAATACCGCCCCGGGGCGGTCGCGGCGCCCCGGGGCGGGCGCGGGAGCGGGGCGGATGCGCTGTCGCGCGGGGGCGCACGGAGGGGGCACGCAAGCACGGCCGTGAAAGCTCTGGACGCGGGGACGGATGCGGAGTTCCCTGGCATACGGGGGTGGGACGCGACAGAGCGGGTGCCCTGTGGAACAGCCCTGCACAGCCTGCACCATCCACACGGCACCCTCTGGCGCACAACGGCGGATCTGACGACGGCACTGCTCTTCGCTGATTGGGGCCCTTTCGATGACATCTACGCTCGTACGGCGGCACCGCCCGCACCCCTCCACGCCGAGCACGGCGGACCCCCACGCCCGCGCCCGCGACTGGGCGGAGATCCAGGAGCGGATGCTGGTGCCGCTGTACGAGGCCGTCTACGAACGGCTGGACGTCGGCACCGGAACGCGGCTGCTGGGCCTGGGCTGCGGATCGGGGCTCGCCCTCCTCATGGCGGCCGGGCGCGGCGCGTCCGTCTGCGGGACCGACACGGACGAGGCGCGCCTCGCGCTGGCGCGGGAGCGGCTGGGCGACCCGGTGGGCCCGGCCGACCCGGTGCGGCTGGGGCTCGGCGGCCCGGAGTCGGCACCGGTGTCCAACTACACGGTGGTGACCGCCTTCGAGCCGCTGCCCGCCCCGGCGACGGGCGGCCCCGGCGGGCCGGCCGCGGCGGCGTCCACGCTCACGGCGGCCGCCGCGCTCGCCGAGCGCGGCGGCGCGGTGGTGCTGGCCGGGTGGGGCCCGCCGGAGCGGTGCGCCACCTCGTCGGTGCTGCGGGTGGGGGCCCGGCTCGCCGACCCGATGTGCGCCCCGGGGCGCTGGCGGCCGTCCGGCCGGGACGACCTGGAGACGCTGGCCGAGCGGGCCGGGCTGCGGCCGGACGGATCGGGGCGGGTGGCCTGCCCGTTCGGGTACGCCGACCTGGACAGCGCGGTGCGCGGGCTGCTGTCGACGGGGCTGTTCGACGCGGCGGAGCGGGCGACCGACCCGACGCAGGTGCGCAAGGAGATAGCGGAGGCGCTGCACCCGTATCAGCGGGCGGACGGGACGGTGTGGATGCCGAACGTTCTGCGGTATCTGATCGCCCGGGCCTGAGGACCTGCGGGCGTAACCTGCTCGCACACACGCTCGTTGGAACCCATGCCCGGTGATAACGGGGGCTTGCTCTCCGCCGTCGCGGAGGTGATCCGGGCAGCCAGCGGTGCGGCAACCCGATGAAACGCCGCTCCCCGCCACTCTGCGGGGGCTTCCTGGGGTGGGGTGCACACGCGCCCCACCCCGGGAGCGTCACTTCGGGGGAAGGAAGTTCTTGAACTCCTGCGGCAGCTCGAAGTCCTCCGCGCCCTGACCGGCACCGGGCGCACCGAACGCGCCGCCCTGCTGGCCTGACGCCCTGCGTTCGGCAGCCTCCCGCTCCTGCTGTGCCCTCTTGAGCGGGTTGCCCGAACGCTGCTTGCCCTTGGCCTTCTTCTGTGGCTTGCCCTTGCGCTTGGCGCTGCCACCGCCCGGCATGCCCGGCATCCCGGGCATCCCCGGCATGCCGCCGCCCTGGGCCATCTTCGACATCATCTTGCGCGCCTCGAAGAACCGCTCCACCAGGTTCTTCACCGCGCTCACCTCGACGCCGGAACCACGGGCGATACGGGCGCGGCGGGAGCCGTTGATGATGTGCGGGTCCTGGCGCTCGCCCGGCGTCATCGACTTGATGATCGCGGCCGTACGGTCCACGTCCCGCTCGTCCAGATTGTTGATCTGGTCCTTCATCTGGCCCATGCCCGGCAGCATGCCGAGCAGCTTGGAGATGGAGCCCATCTTGCGGACCTGCTCCATCTGCGCCAGGAAGTCGTCGAGCGTGAACTCCTTGGGGCCCTTCGCCAGCTTGGCCGCCATCTTCTCGGCCTCTTGCTGGCTGAAGGTCTGCTCGGCCTTCTCGATGAGGCTGAGCATGTCGCCCATGCCGAGGATGCGGGACGCCATGCGGTCCGGGTGGAACGCGTCGAAGTCGTCCAGCTTCTCGCCGTTGGAGGCGAACATGATCTGACGGCCGGTGACGTGCGCGATGGACAGCGCGGCACCGCCGCGCGCGTCGCCGTCGAGCTTGGAGAGCACCACACCGTCGAAGCCGACGCCGTCGCGGAACGCCTCGGCGGTGTTCACCGCGTCCTGGCCGATCATCGCGTCGACGACGAACAGGACCTCGTCCGGGCTGACCGCGTCGCGGATGTCCGCCGCCTGACGCATCAGCTCCTCGTCGATGCCGAGGCGGCCGGCGGTGTCGACGATCACGACGTCGTGCTGCTTGGTCCTGGCGAACTCGACCGAGTCCTGGGCCACCTTCACCGGGTCGCCGACGCCGTTGCCCGGCTCCGGCGCGAACACCGCGACGCCGGCGCGCTCGGCGACCACCGAGAGCTGGTTGACGGCGTTGGGGCGCTGGAGGTCACACGCGACGAGCAGCGGCGCGTGGCCCTGCCCCTTCAGCCAGCGGCCCAGCTTTCCCGCGAGCGTCGTCTTACCGGCGCCCTGCAGACCCGCGAGCATGATGACCGTCGGGGGCTGCTTGGCGAAGCGGAGGCGGCGGGCGTCGCCGCCGAGGATGCCGATCAGCTCCTCGTTGACGATCTTGATGACCTGCTGGGCGGGGTTCAGCGCCTGGGAGACCTCGGCGCCGAGACTGCGCTCCTTGACCTGCTTGATGAACGCCCGTACGGCGGGCAGCGCGACGTCCGCCTCGAGCAAGGCGATCCGGATCTCGCGTGCCGTCGCGTCGATGTCCGCCTCGCTGAGGCGGCCCTTGCCCCGGAGGTTCTTGAAAGTCGCTGCGAGGCGATCGGAGAGGGTATCGAACACGGTGGTCGCGAATCCTTCGGTCGGATGTCGGGTCGGCGGTCGGCCTCCAAGGGTATCCGCACGCCGCGGTAACGGTCTGCCCCCGGGCGGGCGCCGCTCGGACGGAGCGTGTCTTTCCCCACCCCGCCCCGTCCCGAACCGGGGCTCCGCCCCGGCGCCCGCTCCTCAATCGCCGGAGAGGCCGGCGGTGGGACATCTCCGCCCCAGGGCCCGCTCCGTACACGCCGGAGAGGCTGGGCGGTACGCCCGAAGGGGCTGGGCATGTGACCTGGTTGTGGGCAATCGCCCCGTAGGGCGGAACGGGCCGCGCCCCGCCGGCGCCGGGGTCAGCGGAGGGCCTGCTCGACCTCGTGTGCGACTTCCGCCGCGTGCTGCGGGGCGAGGGGGGCGCCGGCGGCGTCCGTGACGTAGAACGCGTCGACCGCGTTCGCGCCCAGCGTGCTGACGTGGGCGCTGCGGACCGTGACACCGGCGGCCTCCAGGGCGCGGCCGATGCGGTGGAGGAGGCCGGGGACGTCCTGGGCGCGGACCTCGATCACGGTGGCGAGCTGCGAGCTGCCGGGCGCGACCGTCACCCGCGGCGGCGGGGCGTGGACGCTTCGGCGGCGCGGGTACTTGCGGTAGGCGGCCTCGCGCTCGGCGAGCCGGGCGACGATGTCGAGGGAACCGTCCAGCGCCCGGAGCAGATCGTTCCGCAGTCGCGCGGCCTGCGGCAGCGAACCGTATTCGGCCGCCACCCGCCAGCTCAGCAGCAGGACGCCGCGGTCCGCCCCGTCCAGTTCCGACGGCAGGTCCACGGCGCGCAGATCGGCCGCCCGGACCGTGAGCCGGTGCAGGGCCAGCACCCCGGCGGCGGCGGCCAGTACGCCGGACTGGTCGGGGACGGCGATCAGCAGCTCGACACCGATCGGTTCCGGTTCCGCCGTCTCGTCGCCCGGCGGCAGCGCCTCCGGGCGGGCGTGCAGGGCCAGTACGGGGCCGCCGGTGCGCCGGGCCTCGATGGCGAGCCGTTCCTGTTCGGCCGTGATCTGCTGCGGGGCGTCCGGGTCCGCCGCGGGCTCCCCCGCGAGGACGGCGGCGACCCGCTTGACCAGGTCGGCGACGAGCGCGCCGCGCCAGGCGCTCCACGCCGCGGGCCCGGTGGCCAGGGCGTCGGCCTCGGTGAGGGCGTGCAGCAGCTCCAGCGTGCCGGGGCCCCGGACCACCTCGGCGACCGCGTGCACGGTGGCCGGGTCGTCCAGGTCGCGGCGGGTGGCGGTCTCGACGAGCAGCAGATGGTGGCGTACGAGGGTGGCGAGGACGGACACATCGGCGCGGTCGAAGCCGATCCGGGCGGCCAGGTCCCGGACGATCGTCTCGCCCACCACCGAGTGGTCGCCGGGCCAGCCCTTGCCGATGTCGTGCAGCAGCGCGGCGACCAGCAGCAGGTCGGGGCGGCCGACGCGGCGGCTGAGCGCGCTGGCACGCACGGCGGTCTCGACGAGATGGCGGTCGACGGTCCAGCGGTGCACGGGGTTGCGCTGCGGGCGGCAGCGCACCCGCTCCCAGTCCGGCAGCAGCCGGGTGATCAGGCCCTCGGCCTCCAGCGCCTCCCAGACGCCGACGGTGGACTCGCCCGCGCCGAGCAGGGTGACCAGCTCTTCCCGGGCCTCGGGCGGCCAGGGCACCGGCAGCGGGCGCGCGGCGGCGGCCAGCCGCCGTACGGCGTGCAGCGACAGCGGCAGGCCCCCCTGGGCGGCGGCCGCGGCGGCCCGCAGGGGGAGCACGGGGTCGCGCTCGGGGCGCGCGGCGCGGGCGAGCACCACCTCGCCGTCCTGTTCGACGACGCCCTCGGCGAGCGGGCTGCGCTCCCCCGCGGTCTGCGCGGAGCCGGAGCCGGAACCGCCGCGTCCGCGGCCGCCGAGCAGTCCGCGCAGCCGCGGCCGGCCGGCCGAGCGGGCGCGCAGCACCCGGTCGACCTCGCGCCAGGTGACATCGCTCGCGTACGCGATGGTCCGGGCCGATTCGTAGACCTGGCGCAGCAGGGCGTCGGCGTCCAGCAGGCCGACCGCGGTCGCGATCTGGTCCTGTTCCTGGAGGGAGAGCCGGTCGGCGGCCCGGCCGGTGGCCAGGTGGAGCGCGTCGCGCGTGTCCAGCAGCCGCCGCCGGGCCTCGTCCAGGCCCTCGCGGGGCGCGTCGGCGAGCCAGGAGGCGGCGATGGCGCGCAGCGCGGTGGCGTCGCGCAGCCCGCCGCGGGCCTCCTTCAGGTCGGGTTCGAGCAGGAACTGCAGCTCGCCGTGGCGCTCGGCGCGCTCCTGGCACAGCTCGCGCAGTTCGGGCAGGCGCGCCGGGGCCTGGGCGCGCCAGTCCGCGAGGACGGTGGTGCGCAGCCCGGCGGTGAGGGTCTCGTCTCCCGCGAGATGGCGGGCGTCCAGCAGGCCGAGCTGGACCTTGAGGTCGTCGGCTGCGGTCTTGCGGGCCTCGTCGGGGGTGCGTACGGAGTGGTCGAGGGCCAGTCCCATGTCCCAGACCGGGTACCAGACGTGGTCGGCGAGCGCGGCCAGGGCCGAGGGGTCGGCGGAGCCGTCGTGCAGCAGGACGACGTCGAGGTCGCTGCGCGGGGACAGCTCACCGCGTCCGTATCCGCCGACCGCCACCAGCGCCACGCCGCCGGTGATGCCGGAGGTCTCGGCGCCACCGGCGAGCAGCGCGGCCAGCCACTGGTCGGTGAGCCCGGCGAGCGCGCTGCGGCGCGGTGGCCCGGACCGCGACTCCTCCTGGAGGAGTCGCAGCCGGGCCGCCGCGTAGCCGCCGGGGCCCGAGTCGGTGGTCTCTGTCCTTGGCTCGGCGCTGTCCGTCAACTCGGCTGCTCCCTGTCAGCTGGGCGTGCGGCCGGTGGGGGCCGCCTTTCCGGGGCTCGTCCTCACAGGGCGTCCGGGCCCCGTTCGCCGGTGCGGACGCGGACCGCGGTCTCGACGGGGACGCTCCACACCTTTCCGTCGCCGATCTTTCCGGTGCGGGCGGCCTTGACGACGACGTCGATGAGGTCATCGGCGTCCTCGTCCTCGGCCAGCACCTCGACGCGGACCTTGGGCACCAGGTCGACGGTGTACTCCGCGCCCCGGTAGACCTCGGTGTGGCCGCGCTGGCGCCCGTAGCCGCTGGCCTCGGTGACGGTCAGGCCCTGCACGCCGAACGCCTGGAGGGCTTCCTTGATCTCGTCGAGCCGGTGCGGCTTCACTACCGCCGTGATGAGCTTCACGCGTCCACCTTCTTCGGGTCCTTCGTCGCGTCCTTGTTCCTCGCCGGGCCGGCCGGGTGCGCCGAGTGCAGGCTGCCGAGGGAGGTGCCGCCGCCCGCGCCCGCGAAGTCGTACGCCGTCTCGGCGTGCTCGACCTGGTCGATACCGGCGACCTCGTCGTCCTCGTCCACCCGGAAGCCCATCACCAGGTCGACGACCTTGGCCAGGATCGCGGAGACGATCAGGGAGTAGGCGAGGACCGCGAAGGCACCGGCGGCCTGCTTGCCGAGCTGGTCGAGGCCGCCCCCGTAGAACAGGCCCTTGGCGTCGCTCTGCACCCGCCCGGTGGCGAAGAGGCCGATGAGCAGGGAGCCGAGGAGGCCGCCGACCATGTGGACGCCGACGACGTCGAGCGAGTCGTCGAAGCCGAACCGGTACTTCAGGCCGACCGCCATGGCGCAGACGACACCGGCGATGACGCCGATCGCGATCGCGCCCAGCGGGCTGACCGCGCCACAGGCGGGGGTGATCGCGACGAGTCCGGAGACGGCGCCGGAGGCGGCGCCCAGGGTGGTGAAGGAGCCGTGCCGGATCTTCTCGTACGCGAGCCAGCCGAGCATCGCGGCGGCGGTGGCGACCTGGGTGTTGGTGAAGGCGGCCGCGGTGACGCCGTCGGCTCCGAGCCAGGAGCCGCCGTTGAAGCCGAACCAGCCGAACCACAGCAGACCGGCGCCGAGCATGACCAGCGGCAGGCTGTGCGGCCGCATCGGGTCCTTCTTGAAGCCGACCCGCTTGCCGATGACGAGGATCACGCCGAGCGCGGCGGCTCCGGCGTTGATGTGGACGGCGGTACCACCGGCGAAGTCGATCACGCCGAGCTTGAAGGCCCAGCCGTCGGCGGCCCACACCCAGTGCGCGACCGGGAAGTAGACGACCGTCGCCCACAGGGCGATGAACAGCGCCCAGGCGGTGAATTTGACGCGATCCGCGAGGGCGCCGCTGATCAGCGCCGGGGTGATGATCGCGAACATCATCTGGAACAGGGCGAAGACATAGACCGGGATGGTGTAGCCGGGCCACAGCTCGGTCAGCCCGATGTTGTGCATGCCCAGCCAGTCGAAGCCGCCGAACAGGTCGTTGCCCTTGTCGAAGGCGACGCTGAAGCCGTAGAGCGTCCACAGGACGCTGACGATGCCGATGCTGATGAAGCTCATCATCAGCATGTTCAGCACACTTTTGACGCGGACCATGCCGCCGTAGAAGAAGGCAAGGCCCGGCGTCATGATCAGGACCAGCGCGGCACACAGCAGCATGAACCCGGTATTGGCCGCGCTGAGTGCGGCGTCGGGTGTGACCTTGTCCGCGGCAAGCGTCGTGATGCCCACTGGCATCGGCGTCTCCTCGCTGTCGAATCGGCCCGGGCGGGCAATAAACAAAAGGGCCGGTATTCGCCACGAGATTGGCGCAGCGCCGTTTCAGTCGATGCCGCTCGATGTTTCGCGGCAGTGACGAAGGGCGCTGGCGTGTTACGCGCTGATGAATTGACGGTAAGGAGTCCTTCCGCTCCGCTACCGTGCGGCACCCCCCGCCGGGCGGTCTCAGACGGCCCGGGGGGCGCCCGGATCCTCGGGGGAGTCGGGCAGCATGGCGACGAGCTTGTCGCTCAGCTCGGCGACCTCGGGCACGTCCCCGAAGTGGCGCACCGCCGTGTCCACGGTCTTGCGGAGGCGGTTGTTCACCCGCTCCGAGCGGATCCGCCGGGCGAGCGGCAGCGCCTGCTCGGCGACCTTCACGCACTGCTCGGGCTGCTTCTGGAGGAGGTGGACGGTGGCCATGCCGATCAGGTTGAGCGCATACGAACGCTGGTGCCCGCTCCCCTCGCCTCCGGCGGTCTCCTCGCCGAAGAGGCGCACGGCGTTGCGCATGACCGGGTCGGCGAGCTTCGCGTAGGTGGGGCTGCGGCCCGCGACATAGGCGAGGTCGCGGTAGGAGTGGGCGTTCTCCGCGTTCAGCTCGGCCTCGGAGAAGAAGCCGATCCAGCCCGGGTCGCCGTCGCCCGCGGCGCAGTCGGCGAAGGTGTCCTCGGCCATCTTGACGGCGCGGTGGCACTTGCTGGGGTGGCCCATGTTGGCGTACGCCCGGCCCTCCATCGCGTACAACATGGCCTGGGTGCGCGGGGTGGCGCTCTCCCGGCTGCCGTACTGCGCGAGGTGGATCAGCTCCAGCGCGTCGTCGGGCCGCCCGACGTGGATCATCTGGCGGCTCATGCTGGAGAGGATGTACGACCCGAGCGGCCGGTCGCCGGACTCCTTGGCGGCGTGCAGCGCGAGGACGAAGTACTTCTGGGCGGTGGGCTGGAGCCCGACGTCGTAGCTCATCCACCCGGCCAGCTCGGCCAGCTCGCCCGCGACCTTGAACAGCCGCTTGGACACCGCCTCGGTGTGCGACTCCTGGAGCAGGTCGGTGACCTCGTGCAGCTGGCCGACCACCGCCTTGCGGCGCAGCCCGCCGCCGCACTGGGCGTCCCACGCGCGGAACATCGTGATGGTGGACTCCAGCAGCTCCAGCTCCGGCTCGGAGAGCCGGGAGATGCGCCGCGAGCGGCCGCTGTCCGCGGCGCGCGCGCCGCCGGGCGCCCTGCTCGGCGAGGGGACCAGCCAGCGCTGCATCGGCTCGATGAGGCCGGGGCCCGCGGAGAGGGCGAGGGAGGTGCCGAGGAAGCCGCGCCGGGCGAGCATGAGATCGCTGCGGGAGAACTCGCCGATCAGCGCGACGGTCTCGGGACCGGCCCAGGGAAGGTCCACTCCGGATACGGACGGTGACCGGTGGGCGGTGCGCAGTCCCAGGTCCTCGATGCCGACCACACAGCCGAAGCGCTCGGAGAACAGCTCGGAGAGGATCTGCGGAATCGGTTCGCGCGGCTGCTCCCCGTCCAGCCAGCGGCGCACCCGCGAGGTGTCCGTGCTGATGTGATGGGCGCCTAACTGACGCGCCCTGCGGTTCACTTGGCGCGCCAGCTCCCCCTTCGACCAGCCGCTGCGCACGAACCACGACCCCAGTTGCGCGTTGGGTCGCTTGTCAGCACCGCCGCCGCTGTCGCCCACCGGAACGCCCCCATCCCACGAATCTCTCCGGACCGCCACCAGAATGCCCTCTGTCACGGTCAGTTGTCCCCGCCATACGGCGCATCAACCGTCCGCCGCGGGAACAGGCCCTTGCCAGAGGCAAGTACCGGACCGCGACCGGGCGAGTGCTCGGCAACGGGGATCGTGCACCGAAAGTAATCCTACGATCACGCCCTTCGCGAGGCGGACCGGGAAAACGCCACCATTCGCCACCCCTTTGAATGAACCCCATCGCGGATTCACAGGATTCACTTGACACGGGGCGACCGGAAGAACGCGAAGAGGTGCACAACGGGGCGCATGCGCCGTTCCGCACCACCCGCGACACCGCGACACACCACCCGCCGCACCTTATCGGCGACGGAGTGTCATGAGTGCGCTCCGGCTCGTAACCATCGAGAGCGCGACCCGTTGGAGGGGGCATGGGCTTCACGATCGGCGGCATCCGGGAGATGCGGTCCGGCTCACGGCGCCGGGGCCGTGCGTCCGAGTCCACCACGGTGGCGGAGTACACCGGGCTGTGGGGCTGGGACGTGGTGCCGGGCGCCCGGGCCACGCGCGGCACGGGCGGCACGGGCGGCAGCAGAAACGAATGCTCCTGCGGTGCGGCCGGCTGTTCCGCCCCCGGCGCACATCCGCTCGGCTTCGCGCCCGGCGTGCCCGCGGGCGCCACGCTGGACGCGGCGGCGGCGGCGTGGGAGGAGGTCCCGGGCGCGGCCGTCCTGCTGCCCGTGGGCCGGTCGTTCGACGTCCTGGAGGTGGCCGAGTACGCGGGGCGACACGCCCTGGTGCGGCTGGAGCGGATGGGCCTGCCGCTGGGCCCGGTGGCCGTCACCCCGCACGGGCGCGCCCAGTTCTTCGTCGCGCCGGGGACCGAGGCCGAACTCCCCGAGCTGCTCTACCGCATGGGCTGGGACGACGCCGACCTCGATCTTCGCTGTCTGGGGAAGGGCGACCACATCACCGCGCCGCCCTCCGACCTCGGGGGCCTGGGGCCGGTGCGCTGGCTGCGCCCGCCGACCCTCGACACGGCGGGCAGGCCGCCGCACGCCCGGCTGGTGCTGGGCACCCTCGCCTACGCGAGCCACCGGGCCGGGGCCGTCTGACACGCCCCGCCCGCATGCCGGACGGGCTTGAAACGCCGGACGGGCTTGAATCCGCCATGGATTCAAGCCCGTCCGGCGATGAGGTTCCGCGGGGTCCGGCGAGGTCAGTCGCCGATCAGCGCGTCGACGAACGCCTCCGGCTCGAACGGCGCCAGGTCGTCCGCGCCCTCGCCCAGCCCGATCAGCTTGACCGGTACGCCCAGTTCCCGCTGGACCGCGACCACGATGCCGCCCTTGGCGGTGCCGTCCAGCTTGGTGAGCACGATGCCGGTGATGTCCACCACCTCGCGGAAGACCCGCGCCTGCACCAGCCCGTTCTGACCGGTGGTGGCGTCGAGCACGAGCAGCACCTCGTCCACCGTGCCGTGCTTCTCCACGACCCGCTTGACCTTGCCCAGCTCGTCCATCAGGCCGGTCTTGGTGTGCAGCCGCCCCGCGGTGTCGATGAGGACGACGTCCGCGGACTCGGCGATGCCCTCCTTCACCGCGTCGAAGCCGACCGACGCCGGGTCGCCGCCCTCGGGGCCGCGGACCGTACGGGCGCCGACGCGCTCGCCCCAGGTCTGCAGCTGGTCGGCGGCGGCCGCCCGGAAGGTGTCCGCCGCGCCCAGCACGACCGACTTGCCGTCGGCCACCAGGACCCGGGCGAGCTTGCCGGTGGTGGTGGTCTTGCCGGTGCCGTTGACCCCGACGACCAGGACGACGCCCGGCTTCTCCTCGCCGTTCGCCCCCACCCCGCTCTCGGTGTGCACGGTGCGGTCGGCCTCGGTGCCGACGAGGTTCAGCAGCTCCTCACGCAGCAGCCCCCGCAGCTCGTCGGGGGTACGGGTGCCGAGCACCTTGACCCGCTCGCGCAGCCGCTCGACCAGCTCCTGGGTCGGTGCGACGCCGACGTCGGCGGTCAGCAGGGTGTCCTCGATCTCCTCCCACGTGTCGTCGTCGAGGTGCTCACGGGACAGCAGCGTCAGCAGTCCCTTGCCCAGGGTCGTCTGGGACCGGGACAGCCGGGCGCGCAGCCGGACCAGCCGGCCGGCGGTCGGCTCCGGAACCTCGACCGGCGGGGCCTCCGGCTCGGCGGGCGCGGCCGGCGCCTGGGCGCCGGGCAGGTCCACCTCTTCGATGGTTCTGCGCGGTTCCTCGCGCGGGGTTTCGGCCTCCTCGCCGACGTGCGGTTCGGCGGGCGGCGCGGTGACGGACGGGCTGCTCGGCGGTGCCGGGGGCAGCCGCTTCTTCTTGCGGCTGCTGATCACGAGCCCGCTGATCGCGGCGAGCGCGACCACAGCGATGACTACAGCAAGGATGACGAATTCCATAACCCACCCAGTATCAGACACACGGCGGAGCGAGTCATTCGCCTCCGAGCCCGGCTTCGCGGGCCCGGACGATCGCCTGGGCCCGGTCGTGCACCTGGAGCTTGGCGAAGATCGAGCCCACGTGGTTGCGCACGGTCTTGTCCGTGACCACCAGCCGCTGGGCGATCTGACGGTAGCCGAGCCCGCCCGCGAGCAGGTCCAGCACCTCGCGTTCGCGCGCGGTGAGGGTCGGGAACGCCTCCTTGGCCGACGCCGCGCCGAAGGCGCCCAGCAGCGCCCCCAGCCGCTCCGCCATGCGCGGGCTGAAGACGGCGCCGCCGCGCACCACGGTGTGCAGGGCACGCAGGATCTCGTCCCGGCCCGCGCCCTTGAGGAGATAGCCGCGGGCGCCGGCGCGCACGGCGGCCAGCAGGCTGTCGTCGTCCTCGGACATCGTCATGACCATCACCCGCACCTCGGGGCGGGCGCACAGGATCCGCCGGGTCGCCTCCAGACCGGACCGGCCGGGCAGCCCGAGATCCATGACCACCAGATCGGGTGCGGCGCGCCCGGCCTCGGCGATCGCCTCGTCCGCGCGGGCCGCCTGGCCGACGACGGTGAAGGCGTCGTCCAGGTTGAGGGCCGCGGCCAGTCCCTCGCGGAAGAGGGGATGGTCGTCGACGAGCAGGACCCGCCACTGCGCGGCGCCCGCCGGCGCGGTCACGGGGCGGGCGTCCTCTCCCTGGGCTTGGCCTGGGTGATGAGCGTCGTACAAGACCTGCATCCGGTGTGCTCCAGGTGTTCTTCCGGGTCGTCGTGCTCCCCGGGCTCCCCCGGGCCGGTGAGCGGCAGCACCGCGTGCACCACGGTGCCGGTCGCGGAGCCGGTGACCGAGCAGGAGCCGCCGATCTCCTCGGCCCGCTCCCGGACCGAGGCCAGCCCCACGCCGCGCACCGCGGTCTCCGGCAGTCCGCTGCCGTCGTCGGTGATCATGATGTCGAGGGTTTCGAAGGTGTCGGGGTCCGTGACCAGTTCGACCCGGACCTGGCGCGCCCGGGCGTGTCGTACGGCGTTGGTGAGCGACTCGGCCGCGATCCGGTACGCCGCGGTCTCCACGCCCGGCGACAGCGGGGGCAGGACGGCGGGCCGGCTGGCCACGCTCACCCGCAGCCCGTCCACACCCAGCCGCCGCGCCAGGTCCCGCACCGCACCGGCGAGACCGCGCTCGGCGAGGGCGGCCGGGGCGAGCCCGGCGGTGATGCGGCGCACCTCGACCAGGGCCTCGGCGAGCGTTTCGGCGGCCTCGCAGAGCTGGACGCGAGCCGGGTGGCCGGGCGGGCAGGAGGTCTGGGCGATGTCCAGGCGCAGCCGCACGGCGGCGAGCTGGGGTCCGAGGCCGTCGTGGATCTCCCGGCGCAGCCGGCGCCGCTCCTGTTCGCGGGCGAGCACCAGCCGCTCGCGGGCGGCCTGGGCCTCCTCGGCCAGCCGCAGCGCGGCGAGCGCGGGGGCGGCCTGGTCGGCGAGGAGGGACAGCAGCCCGCTGTCGCGCTCGGCGGGGGTGCCGGAGCCGTCCCGGGAGACTTCGAGCCGGCCGACGGTGCGGCCGTGGTGGCGCAGCGGGTAGGTCTGGACGCGGCCGGTGAGCGGTGCCCCGGCGGCGGCCAGCCGGCGGGGCCCGGCCCGGGTGTCGACGCTGACGGCCGCGCCGGAGACGCCGAGGTCCTCGACGGCGCTGCGGCAGATCTGCTGGGGCACCTCGCCCGGGTGCGGGGCCTGCTGGAGGCGTACGGCCAGGGCGCTGACGGCCTCGTGCGGCCGGGCCCGGGGTCCGTAGAAGGCGCGCTCGACGCGGAGGGTGAGCCAGCGTGCGGCGGGCCGCACGGCCCAGCCCAGCAGCAGGGCGCCGCCGACGGCGGTGACGGTGGTCCCGTTGCGCACGGAGGGGAGTCCGGCCTGCACGGCGACGGCGGCGCAGACGACGACGGCCGCGAGCGAGGTGAGGACGAAGGCGCGGGCGAGCCGGTGGCTGGTGGAGCGGTCGAGCCGCCAGATCCCGGTGCGGGCGACGCCCAGGCAGATGGCGGCCGCCCAGACCGCGCTGCCGAGGGTGCGGGCCGCGATGGTGGGCATGCCCTCGCCCCACTCCGAGAGCAGGAGGGAGACGCAGGCCGGGTAGGCGGCGGCCAGCAGGGCCCAGTCGCGCCGCTCGGCGCCGGCGGTGACGGCGGCGCGGCAGCACAGGGCGGTCGTGACGGCGACGGCCACGGTGCGCAGCACCCAGGGTTCCGCCTCCGCGTAGGTGTCGAGGTGGTCGAAGGCCCATTGACCGCCCGCGGTGTGGAAGGCGGGGTTGGTGACCGCGCCGACTCGCGGCTCGCTGATGAGCCACAGCACGGCGTATCCGAGCCAGTAGGCGGAGGCGGCCGCGCTCATGGCCCACCAGGGCCGGCGCCGTCTGGCGCCGCGGGGGAAGAGCCACAGGGGCAGCAGCAGGACGGTCAGCGGGCGGCAGACCATGCCGGCCACGGCGAGCAGCAGCGACACGGCGGCCCCGGCCGGTCCGAGACCGGCGGGCCCCAGCAGGTCGGCGACGGCCGAGGGCAGCAGCCACAGGGCGCCCGCCACCAGCAGCACACCGCCGTAGCGCCGGGCGGACCGCTCGGCGAGCAGCAGGACGCCGACGCCGAGGACGGGGACGCCCACGGCGACCGAGGTCAGGGCCGTGGTGCCACGCAGGCGGGTGGAGGACAGGGCGAGCCACTGGTCGTTGACCCGCAGCAGACCGGCGAGCCAGCCGGCCAGCACCACGACGAACAGCGCCGACACCCCGCCCGCTGCCTGCACGGCACGGTCTTTCGGAAGGGCGTGCCGCATGTCAGCCGGCGGTCGGCCCGGCGAACCGCGCGCCGCCGCCCCGGACCCACAGCGTCACGTAATTGGCGCTGCGACCGGGGCGGCATTTGTACTCGTCCCACTTGCTCTTCTCCACCCCGGTCTGCCCTGCCTTCCGGCAGGCGCCCTGGGTGTCGAAGTGTCCTTCCTCCCGCCAGCCGCCTCCGGACGCGGTGGCGGGGGAGGCGCTGGCGGTCCACATGACGGTCCCCGCGAGCAGGCCGAGCGCCGTGGTCGCGCGGATTCGGGAAAGTCGCATCTTCAACCTCCTGGTACTCGCCCGAGCCTTACCCCGCATCACGGCTCTGAACAGCGGGGACGCCATGCCCCACTCGAACCGGTGACCCGCCCGCACCCGCGTTCCGGTGGCGCGTTCATCCTTTCCGGTTCACCAGGTCCGGTTCACCACACCTGGAAGAGGACGGCGACGGCGATCGACTCGGCCTCGTCGTAGGGGATTCCGAAGCGCATCAGGGCGAGCATGACGGGCTGGGCGGCCCAGAGGTCCAGCGTGTCCAGGTAGTTGGCGAGCCGGTGGGCGTAGCGGCGCACCATGGCGGTCTCGCGCGGGGTGAGGCGGCCGAGCACCTTGGCGAGGAGGTCGCCGCCGTGGCGCAGCGCGGTGACCATCAGCCGCTGGCGGATGCGCTGTGCCTCGGCGGGGGTGAGTCCGCCCGCGAAGAGCGTGTCCTTCGCGGCCTCCAGTTCCCGGGTGTCGCCCGCGCCCAGCCGGACCCGGCCGGCCAAGTCATCGATGTCGGATGTGGTGATGAGCGTCTCCCCCGTGCTGATCATCATGCGCCCCTCCGTAAGTTGTTGGGTGGCCCGGGAGGGCCGGGTGTGGCTGATGCGTCCTTGCCAGCAGTGGCTTCCGAGGAGTGGCCGCCCGGCCCTCCGGGGCGCCCTGGCTGCTGAGTGATGGTGCGGTGTCGGGCCCGGCTCGCCGGGCCCAGGATGACGATCCCCCACCCCGCGTCCCAGGCGCATGGGTCATCCGTCCCGGCTGCGCCCGGCGCGTTTCGCCCGGCGCCTGGCCGTAGCCATTTGACGATGCGTCAGATACGGTCCGGTGGCCCGCTCCCGCCCGTTCCACGACGAAGGGGGACCCCCGCCATGGCCGTCACGGTCGTACGCCTCAACCTCGTCGATCCCGCCGCCACTCCGCGTGTCCTGGCCGAGCGCTACCGCGCCGCCGTCGAGATGGCCGCCTACGCCGACGAGATGGGCGTCTCCACCATCCAGACCGAGGAGCACCACGGGGCGGCGAACGGCTGGCTGCCCGCCCCGCTGGTCTTCGCGGGCACGGTGCTCGGTGCCACCCGCCGGATCACGGTGACCATCTCCGCGCTGATCACACCGCTGTACGACCCGCTGCGGCTGGCCGAGGACATCGCGGTGCTCGATCTGGCGAGCGGCGGCCGGCTGGTCACGGTGGCCGGGATCGGCTACCGGCCCGAGGAGTACGCGGCGCTCGGCCGGGACTGGCAGGGGCGCGGCGCGCTGCAGGACGAGGCGCTGGAGACGCTGCTCGCGGCGTGGACGGGCGAGCCGTTCGCGTACCGGGGCCGTACGGTGCGGGTCACCCCGCGCCCGTACACCCAGCCGCATCCGCTGCTGCTGGTCGGCGGCAGTTCGAAGGCCGCGGCCCGCCGCGCGGCCCGGCTGGGCCTGCCGTTCTTCCCGAGCGCTCATCTGCCGGAGCTGGAGGGGTACTACCACGCGCGGCGGATGGAGTACGGCACCGAGGGCTGGTGCCTGATGCCCCCCGCGGTCACCCCGCTGCTGCACGTCGCCGAGGACCCGGACCGGGCCTGGGCGCTGTACGGGACGCATCTGCTGCACGAGGCCCGCATGTACGCGTCGTGGCAGTCGGGCACGGTGCGCTCGGCGGTCCGCTCGCACGCCGCGGACGTGGAGACGCTGCGCCGCGAGGGCGTCTACCGGATCGTCACGCCCGAGGAGTGCGTGACGTACGCGCGGCAGGGCGGCGATCAGACGAGCCTGGTGCTGCATCCGCTGTGCGGCGGGATGCCGGTCGAGGAGGGCCGGCAGTGCTTGCGGCTGTTCGCGGAACGAGTGCTGCCCCGCCTCAAGGACTGAGGCGGGGCAGTTCTCCGGGGTGAGAAGTGGGCGGCGGGGGGGGTCTTCAACTGCTGCTCTTCAAAGTCGAGTGAGTGAGCGTAACCATGTGTGAGTGAGTGTCGTTGTCAGAACATGAAGCTCACGGAATGGGCGAAGGCTCAGGGTGTGCATCCGCAGACCGCGTATCGCTGGTTCCGTGAGGGGACGCTGCCGGTACCGGCTCAGCGGGTCGGCCCGCGCACGATCCTGG
>NZ_BBUZ01000054.1 GCF_001417735.1 Streptomyces sp. NBRC 110028 | reverse complement strand
GCGGCACTAGCGGGAGACCATCGCGGGCGCGGGCTCCTCGGTGGCCGGGGCCGGGGCCTGGACCGGTGTGACGCCGCGCGGCTCGGCCGCCCGGCGGACGCGGCCGCCGTCCTCCCGGTGGGACGGGTCGCGGACCTCGCCCACCAGCATCTCCAGCACGTCCTCCAGCGCGACGAGCCCCAGCACCGCGCCGGACGCGTCGGCCACGGCCGCCAGGTGCGAGGCCGCCCGCCGCATCGCGGTGAGCGCGTCGTCCAGCGGCAGCTCGGCGCGCAGGGTCTCGATCGGGTGCCAGACCCGCTGGGGGACGGCCCCCTCGGGGGCCTCCAGGTCCAGGACGTCCTTCACGTGCACGTAGCCGATGAAGGCGCCACCGGCGCCGCGCACCGGGAAGCGCGAGAAGCCGGTCCGTACCGTCAGCTCCTCGATCTGCCGTGGCGTGACCGAGGGGTCGACGGTGACCAGGCCCGCCGGGTCGAGGAGGACGTCGGTGACCGGGCGGCTGCCCAGCTCCAGGGCGTCCGCGAGCCGTTCGTGCTCCCCGTCGTCGAGGAGCCCGGCCTGCCGGGAGTCCTCGACCAGATGGGTCAGCTGCTCGCTCGTGAAGACGGCCTCCACCTCGTCCTTGGGCTCGACCCGGAAGAGTCGCAGCACCAGCCGGGAACAGGCGCCGAGCAGCGCGGTGACCGGACGGCACAGCCGGGCGAAGCCGACGAGGCCGGGAGCGAGCCACAGCGCGGTCTTCTCGGGCGCCGCCATGGCCAGATTCTTCGGGACCATCTCGCCGATCACCAGGTGCAGGCAGACGACGACGGCGAGCGCGATGGCGTAGCCGAGCGGATGGACCAGCCCCTCGGGCAGGTGCACCACGTGGAAGACCGGTTCCAGCAGCTCGGCGACGGTCGGCTCGGCGACCGCGCCGAGGGTCAGCGAGCAGATGGTGATGCCGAACTGCGCGGCGGCCATCATCTGCGGCAGGCTCTCCAGCCCGGTGAGCACGGTACGGGCCCGCGCCGAGCCCTCGGCCGCCCGTGGCTCGATCTGGCTGCGGCGCACGGAGACCAGGGCGAACTCGGCGCCGACGAAGAATCCGTTGGCGAGGACCAGAAGAGCGGCGAAGAGGAGTTGGACGAGGCTCATCGCTCAGCTTCCTTCTCGGCTACGGCTTGGGCTTCGGCTTCGGCTTCGGCTTCGGGTTGGGCTACGGCTTGGGCGGCAACAGCGGACCCGGCACCGGCACTCGTACCCGCTCCGGTCCGGACGATCCGTACCCGCTCCGCCCGGTGGTGGCCGACCTGCCGGACGGCCAGCTTCCAGCCGGGCAGCTCGGCGGTGTCCCCGGGGACGGGAATCCGGGCGAGGAGATCGGCGATCAGACCGGCCACCGTCTCGTACGGCCCGTCGGGTACCTCCAGACCGATCCGGCGCAGGGTGTCGACGCGGCAGGCGCCGTCGGCGTCCCACGCGGGCCGGCCGTCCTCGGCGACGGTCTGGGCCAGGTCGGGCGTGTCGGCGGCCTCGTCGTCGTGCTCGTCGCGGACCTCGCCGACCAGCTCCTCGACGATGTCCTCCAGGGTGACGACACCGGCCGTGCCGCCGTATTCGTCGACGACCACGGCTATCGGCTGCTCGCTGCGCAGCCGCTCCAGCAGCGGCTGGACGGGCAGCGTCTCGGGGACCAGCAGCGGGGGCTGGGCGATGGACCCGGCGGGGGTGCGCAGCCGCTCGCCCGCGGGCACCGCGAGGGCGTCCTTGAGGTGGACCATGCCGATGACCTCGTCCAGGCGG
Source organism: Streptomyces sp. NBRC 110028 (assembly GCF_001417735.1). Lineage (GTDB taxonomy): Bacteria > Actinomycetota > Actinomycetes > Streptomycetales > Streptomycetaceae > Streptomyces. The sequence goes on along the minus strand of NZ_BBUZ01000054.1, from coordinate 40,879 downwards.
TCGCGGTAGACGGGGAACCGGGAGAGCCCGGTGGCCCGGGTGAGGTTGAGCACGTCCACGGCGGTGGCCGTGGACTGCAGCGCGCTGACCCGCACCCGCGGGGTCATCACGTGCTGCGCGGTGAGGTCGCCGAGCGAGAGGGTGCGGACGAACAGGTCCGCGGTGTCCTGCTCGATCGCCCCGGCCCGCGCCGAGTGGCGGGCCAGCGAGACCAGCTCACCGGGGGTACGGGCGGACGCCAGCTCCTCGGTGGGCTCGACGCCCAGCGCCCGCACCAGCCGGTTGGCGACCGTGTTGAGCAGGGCGATGACGGGCCGGAAGAAGTGGGCGAAGGCGGACTGCGGGCCCGCGACGAAGCGGGCGACCTGCAGCGGCCGGGAGACCGCCCAGTTCTTGGGCACCAGCTCGCCGATCACCATCTGCACGGCGGACGCCACCAGCATGCCGAGGACGACGGCGACGCCGGAGACGGCGCCGTGCGGCAGCCCCACCGCGGACAGCGGCACGGTCAGCAGATGGCCGAGCGCGGGCTCGGCGAGCATGCCGACCACCAGGGAGGTGATGGTGATGCCGAGCTGGGTGCCGGAGAGCTGGAAGGACAGCTCGCGCAGCGACTGGACGACGGTACGGGCGCGCCGGTCGCCTTCTTCGGCGGCCCGCTCGGCGTCCGGCCGCTCGACCGTGACCAGGCCGAATTCGGCGGCCACGAAGAAGCCGTTGGCGAGGATGAGGACGAGTGCCGCGGAGAGCAGCAGGAGAGACAGGGTGACGCTCATGCCGCCGCCTTGAGGTCAGCGGCGGCGCGGGTACTACAGGACGATCCGTCCATCTCTGGAGGGAGTCACTCCTCGGGTCGCAGGGGAGGCCCGCCGGCTGCGCGCGCGGCGCGCGGGCAGATCGAGACGGGGCGGGGCATCGTTCGGCCCCGGCAACAGAGTAAACAAGGTTGGGCGGTTACGGGCAGGCCCCCACCGTCAGGACGTGCCGCCGCCCGTGCCGTGGTGTGCCGCGAGGGCGCGCAGGGTACGGGCGTCGTCGATGGCCTGTGCCTTGGCCATGCCCACCTGGATGCCCATCGCGGGCAGGCTGGTGCCGTCGGCGAGGTCCAGGTAGACCCAGGCGTCGCCGGGCCGCAGATTGACCCGCAGCACCTCGGCCCACTCCAGCCGACGGGTGGTGATGAGGTTGACCACGGTCACCCCGGCCTCGTCGGCCACCACCTTGGGGCGGCTGAACAGCGCGAGACCCGCGAAGAACAGCAGCCCGGTGACGACGAAGCTGAGCTGCTCGCCCGGGGACAGGTTCTCCAGGAGCAGCCCGACCGCCGTGAGGGCGACGACGAGGGCGGCGCCGATGGTCAGCAGGATGACCCGGGTGCGGGTCGGCCGGAAGGTGACCGGGAGGGCGGGCGGCTGGGCGGCGGCGGACACGTGTGATGGGTCTCTCTCGGGAGAGGCGGAGTGCGAGGGGGCGGGGGAAGGGCCGGGCTCAGAGGCGGCAGGCGTGGATGCCCGTGGTGAGGATCGCCCGCGCCCCCAGCTCGTACAGCTCGTCCATGATCCGCTGTGCGTCCTTGGCGGGGACCATCGAACGGACGGCGACCCAGCCCTCGTGGTGCAGCGGGGAGACCGTGGGCGACTCCAGGCCGGGGGTGAGCGCCACGGCCCGCTCGACCTGGTCGACCCGGATGTCGTAGTCCATCATCACGTAGCGCCGGGCCACCAGGACGCCCTGCATCCGGCGGAGGAACTGGCGCACCTTGGGGTCGTCGGAGGGGGCGCCGGTGCGGCGGATCACGACCGCCTCGGACTCCAGGATCGGCTCGCCGATGATGTCCAGACCGGCGTTGCGCAGGGTGGTGCCGGTCTCCACGACATCCGCGATGATCTCGGCGACGCCGAGCTGGATGGCGGTCTCCACGGCGCCGTCCAGGTGGACGACGGCGGCGTCCACCCCGTGGTCGGCGAGGTGCTTGGTGACCAGGCCGGAGAAGGAGGTGGCGACGGTCATCCCGCCGAACTCGCTCACGTCGGTGGCCGTGCCGGGCCGGGTGGCGTAGCGGAAGGTCGACCCGGCGAAGCCGAGCTGCAGGATCTCCTCGGCCTGGGAGCCGGAGTCGAGCAGCAGGTCACGGCCGGTGATGCCGATGTCGAGGCGGCCGGAGCCGACGTACACGGCGATGTCGCGGGGGCGCAGGAAGAAGAACTCGACGTCGTTGTCGGAGTCGACCAGGACGAGTTCCCTGCGGTCCTTGCGCTGCCGGTAGCCCGCCTCATGGAGCATCGCCGACGCAGGCTCGGACAGTGAACCCTTGTTGGGGACGGCGATGCGCAGCATGAGGGATGTTTCCTTCGTACGAGGGGTGGGTGGTGAGCCGGGGTGGTTCTAAAGGTGGGCGTAGACGTCGTCGAGGGTGAGCCCCTTGGCGACCATCATCACCTGGAGGTGGTAGAGGAGCTGGGAGATCTCCTCGGCGGCCGCCGCGTCGCTCTCGTACTCGGCGGCCATCCACACCTCGGCGGCCTCCTCGACGACCTTCTTGCCGATCGCGTGCACACCGGACTGCAGCAGCTCGGCGGTACGGGAGGTGGCGGGGTCGGCCGTGGCGGCCTTCTGCTGGAGCTCGGCGAAGAGCTCCTCGAACGTCTTCTTGGACATGGTGTGCGCCATCCTACTTGTGCCGGACGGCACAACTTCGCGCAGGGCACCGGCCTCAGGGTGAGGTGACCGACCTGAGGGTGACGGCGGTGGCGACGGCGGCGGTGACCGCCTCATGGCCCTTGTCCTCGCTGGAACCGGCGATTCCGGCGCGGTCCAGGGCCTGTTCCTCGGTGTCGCAGGTCAGCACGCCGAAGCCGATGGGGACGCCGGTGTCCACGCTGACCTGGGTGAGGCCCTGGGTGACGCCCTGGCACACGTAGTCGAAGTGGGGTGTGCCGCCGCGGATCACGACGCCCAGCGCCACGACCGCGTCGTAGCCGCGGTCCGCGAGGACCTTGGCGACGACCGGCAGCTCGAAGCTGCCGGGCACCCGCAACACGGTGTGCTGGGCGACGCCCAGCTCGCCGAGGGCCCGCCGGGCGCCGTCGACCAGGCCGTCCATCACCTTCTCGTGCCACTGCGCGGCGATGACGGCCACGCGCAGGTCCCCGCAGTTCTCCACGGACAGTTCGGGGGCACCCTTACCGCTCACGTCACTCCTCAGGTCTTTCGTACGTACGGGTGGATCTACTGGCGGGTGGTTCTACTGGCTGCCGCAGGCGGACACGGGCTCCGGGCTCTCCGCCCGCGGGTCGCCCTCCAGCCAGGGCAGGTCGTGCCCCATCCGGTCCCGCTTGGTCCGCAGATAGCGCAGATTGTGCTCCCCGGCCTGGACCGGCATCGGCTCCCGGCCGGTGACCCGCAGCCCGTGGCGGACCAGGGCGGTGGTCTTCTCGGGGTTGTTGGTCATCAGCCGCAGGGAGCGCACGCCCAGGTCGGCCAGGATCTCGGCGCCCGCCGCGTAGTCGCGCGCGTCGGCGGGCAGGCCCAGCTCCAGGTTGGCGTCCAGGGTGTCCCGGCCCAGCTCCTGGAGCTGGTACGCGCGCAGCTTGGACAGCAGCCCGATGCCGCGCCCCTCGTGGCCGCGCAGATACAGCACCACGCCACGGCCCTCGGCGGTCACCCGCTCCAGGGAGGCGTGCAGCTGGGGTCCGCAGTCGCAGCGCAGCGAGTGGAAGACGTCGCCGGTCAGGCATTCGGAATGGACCCGGACCAGCACGTCCTCGCCGTCGCCGATGTCGCCCTGGACGAGCGCGATGTGCTCGACGCCGTCGTCGGTCGCGCGGTAGCCGTACGCCTGGAAGTCGCCGAAGGCGGTGGGCAGCCGGGTGGTGGCCTCGCGCCGCACGGCGGGCTCGGCGGCCCTGCGGTACGCGATCAGGTCGGCGATGGAGATGATCGCGAGGTCGTGCTTGTGGGCGAAGGCGACCAGACCGGGCAGGCGCAGCATCACCCCGTCCTCCCCCGCGATCTCGCAGATCACGGCCGCCGGACGCAGTCCGGCCAGCCGGGCGAGGTCGACCCCGGCCTCGGTGTGGCCGTCGCGGGCGAGCACACCGCCGGGGCGGGCGCGCAGCGGGAAGATGTGGCCGGGGCGCACGAAGTCGCCGGGGGTGGTGTCCTGGCCGGCCAGCAGGCGCAGGGTGGTGGCCCGGTCGGCGGCGGAGATGCCGGTGCTGACGCCGTGTTCGGCGGTGGCGTCGACGCTCACGGTGAAGGCGGTCCGCATGGACTCGGTGTTCTCCTCGACCATCTGCGGGAGCCGCAGCCGGTCGAGGTCGTCGGCCTCCATGGGCGCGCAGATCAGTCCGCGGCACTCGTTCATCATGAAGGCGACGATCTCGGGGGTGATCGTCTCGGCGGCGGCGATGAGGTCGCCCTCGTTCTCCCGGTCCTCGTCGTCCACGACCACGACGGGGCGGCCCGCCGCGATGTCGGCGATCGCCCGCTCGACGGAGTCCAGTGCCAGTTCGTCGGGCGGCCAGGTGCCCGTGGGGTCCTCGTCCTCGGCCACCGCTCGCGGCCGCGTCGTCGCGTAGGCGTCGCTCATGACACTGACACTCCTTCCATTGCGGGTGTGGGCGCGCTCGGGGACATCCGGGTGTTCCCGGTACGGGAGCGCAGCCACCAGTCGCGCGCGCCCCACAGGACGAGTGCGAAGTAGATGACGTAGACGAGGCCGGAGAAGGCCAGTCCGCTGCTGAAGGCGAGCGGGACGCCGACCACGTCGACCAGCATCCACGCGAACCAGAATTCGATCAGGCCGCGGGCCTGGGCGACCATCGCGGCAAGGGTGCCGACGAAGATGTAGGCGTCGGGCCAGGGGTTCCAGGACAGTTCGGGGACCGCGGTGAACAGGGCGCCGACGGCGAGCGTGCCGGCCGCGAGGCCGCTGAGGAGCGCCGCGCGCTCCCGGCCGGTGGCGAAGCGGACGGCGACCGCGCCGCCCTCGTCGCGGCGGCCGCGCCGCCACTGCCGCCAGCCCCAGGCGGCGACGCCGATGACCAGGAGCTGCTTGCCTACGCCGCCGCTGAGGTGTGCGGTGGCGTAGGCGGCGACCAGGACGACGCCGGAGGCGAGCTGGGCGGGCCAGGTCCACAGGGAGCGGCGGCTGCCGAGGGCGAGGGCGATCAGACCGATGGTGTTGCCGATCGCGTCCGACCACAGGATGTGCTGGCCGAATATCTCCCCGGCCTCGGCGCCCAGCCAGTCGAGGGACATCATTCGATCACTTCCTTGCCCGTGCTCCGGCCGGCACCCTGGTCCGTGCCGCCGTGGGCGAGCAGGCGCTCGACGTATTTGGCGAGGACGTCCACTTCGAGGTTGACCGCGTCGCCGGGCTGCTTGACGCCGAGGGTGGTGAGGGCGAGCGTCGTCGGGATGAGGCTGACGGTGAAGTAGTCGGGGCCCGCGTCCACGACGGTCAGGCTGATGCCGTCGACCGTGATGGAGCCCTTCTCGACCACATAGCGGCCGAGTCCGGACGGCAGCGAGATCTTCACGATCTCCCAGTGCTCGGACGGCTTGCGCTCGATGAGGGTGCCGGTGCCGTCCACATGGCCCTGGACGAGATGGCCGCCGAGCCGCCCGCCGAGCGCCATGGGGCGCTCCAGGTTGACGCGGGAGCCGACGGTGAGCGCGCCGAGACTGGAGCGGTTGAGCGTCTCGGCCATCACATCGGCGCTGAACCGGCCGTCCCCGGTGTCGACGACGGTGAGACAGACGCCGTTGACGGCGATCGAGTCGCCGTGCCGCGCGCCCTCGGTGACGACGGGCCCGCGCACCTGGAAGCGGGACGCGTCGCCCAGGTTCTCGACGGCGACGATCTCACCCAGTTCTTCGACAATTCCGGTGAACACGTCAGTTCTCCTCGGCGAGGGTGGTGGTGGGTGCGGTGGGGACGGCCGGGACGGCGGTGACGCGCAGATCGGGACCGAGCCGGGTGACGTCGGCCGTCTCGAGGCGCAACGCCCGCGCGATCGTGGTGATTCCGGCGTCGGCGAGGGCGGCGGGGCCCGCGCCGAGCAGTACGGGGGCGAGATAGCCGACGACCTTGTCGACGGCGCCCGCGGCGAGGAACGCCCCGGCCAGGGTGGGCCCGCCCTCCAGCAGGACGGAGCGCACGCCACGGTCGTGGAGGGCGGCGAGGAGCGCGGCGATGTCCAGCCCGCGCCCCGCTGCCGCGCGGGGCAGCCGCAGGGTTTCCGCCCCGGGCGGCAGCTGCCCGGTGTCGGCGTCCCGGGCCACGGCCACCAGCGTGGGCGCGGCGTCGTCCAGGATGCGGGCGTGGCGCTTCAGGGCGGTCGCGTCGGTGTCGACGGCGACCCGCAGCGGCTGGGTGACGCCGTCCCGGTCGCGTACGGCCAGGTGCGGATCGTCGGCGCGCAGGGTGCCGGAGCCGACGAGCACGGCGTCCGCCTCGGCGCGCAGCCGGTGCACATCGGCGCGGGCGGGGGCGGAGGTGATCCAGCGGCTGGTGCCGTCGGCCGCCGCGCTGCGGCCGTCCAGGGTGGCGGCGTACTTCCACAGCACGAAGGGACGGCCGCGGCGCATCGCGGTCAGCCAGGCCTCGTTGACGGCCGCCGCCTCGTCGGCCAGCGGCCCGGGCGCGACATCGACCCCGGCCGCGGCGAGGGTCGCGGCGCCGCCGCGCGCCTGGGCGGTGGGGTCGGCGACCGCGTAGCGGACGCGGGCGATCCCGGCGTCGATGAGCGCCCGGGCGCAGGGTCCGGTGCGGCCGGTGTGGTTGCAGGGTTCGAGGGTGACCAGTGCGGTGCCGCCGCGGGCCCGCTCCCCCGCCGCGCGCAGGGCGTGCACCTCGGCGTGGGGGCCGCCGGCCCGCTGGTGCCAGCCCTCGCCGGCCTGCCGTCCTCCGGCGTCGAGGATGACGCAGCCGACGACCGGGTTGGGGCTGGTGTGGCCGAGGCCTCGGGCGGCGAGCTCCACGGCGCGGCGCATCGCGCGGGCTTCGGCCGCTGCGGTTGCCGCTGCTCCGGCTGCGGGGGCCACCGGGTCCTCCTGCCTCTTCGGGCACGGACTCCGGGGCTGTCGGAACGACACTGGAGCGGGAACGCCGCCGCCGGGGCGCCGGGATCGCCGCGTACGGCCCGCGCGGGGAGCGCGGCCGCCACGATGACGGCGCACCGGTGATGTCGCTACCGCCGCGCACTGCCTCCCATCCGGACTTTCACCGTCGGTCCAGGAATTTCACCTGGTCAACCGGCCGCTGGCGGCGGACGGGTCGCGGACTGTAACCGCCGGTTCGGATTTTCACCGACCCCGGAGTGCGCTGACGTCACTGGTACGAGGCCAGTGTGCCACGGCAATCAGCGCAGGTGGAGGTGGGGCCGGTGTGGGCTGGCTCACCCGGCCCGGCGCCCGGGCGCCCCTCCCCCACCCCGCCCCTGGCCAGCCCTTGGCCAGCCCCTGGCTAGCCCTGCGCGATGCTGTCGAGCTGTTCCACCGCGGGGCGCAGCGGCCACAGGTCGCCGCCGGGCGGGATCTGGAGCTTGCCGAGGGCCGCGCGGGCCCGGCGGTCGCCCGCGTCGGCCGCCGCGTGCACCAGGTCGCTCGCGGCGTACGCCCTGAACTCCAGGTCGGGGTACGGCCAGGGCTTCGCCCCGGTGGCGGCGGGCAGCAGGAAGTCGACGGCCTTGAACAGGTTCGACCCGGTGGGGCCGGTGTAGTGCCACAGGTCGACGCCGACGTGCCGCCCCACGGCCGCCATCCGGGTGCAGGCGACGAGGTTGAACGTGGAGTAGTGGAAGCTGCGGGTGCGGGCGAGTTCCTGGGGCTGGCTGCCGTCGGCCGCGATCTGGGTGTCGACGCGCTTGGTCCGGGCCTCGCGCAGCACCGTGCGGGCGAGGTCCCGGTCGCCCACGGCGGCGGCGAGGGCGGCGACCTGCATGTCGGAGAAGGTGCCGTGGTTGTTCCCGGCGGCGCTCTCCTCCTTGCCGAAGTCGCTGTTCACCAGCCAGTCCAGGAACTGCTTGTTCCAGGTGCGGAAGCCCGCGTGGTCGCCCTTGGTCCAGCCCGGGGCGCCGGTGTCGAGGATGGCGGCGGCGTCCAGGAGGCTGGTGAAGCCCTGGGAGAAGTCGATGATGCCGATGGAGCGGCCGTCGTACGCGCAGGGGATGAACTGGGCGTGGTTCAGGCTGGGGTTCATCCGGGTCGCCGGGGTGACGAACCAGGTGCGCAGGATGTCGGCGGCGTGCTCGGCGTAGCCGCGCTTGCCGGTGTAGTACCAGGCGAGGGACAGCTCGTAGGCGGATTCGAAGACCTTCCCGGCCTCGGGACGGTCCGTCATCTTGTCCACATCGGGATTCCGTTGGCCATCCTTCTGAACATAGGGGCAGCCATACGGATTGTCGTCGGTCCTGGGCCTGCTCGGCCACCAGTACGGGGCCTGGCTGAAGTAGTCGTGCTTGTCACCGCTGGGCGGCACCTGGTCCTTGTCGGTGACGGTCCACGGCCCCTGGGTCATCCACTGGTCGGCCTGGGTGGTCAGATCGCGCAGGGTCCGCTTCAGCCCCCGGTCCCCTAGCTGGAGTTTCAGCTTGGTCAGCGCCAGCCTGGAGCCGTCGAGCACCACCGTGTCCGGCACCCGCCCCGCCCATCGGCCGCGCTCGGCCCCATGGGCGGACGGCGCCGGGAGGGCCGTCAGGAGGGCGAGCAGCACGGCGAGGGCGACGATCGCGCGAGGGGAGCTCCCGCGCTCCGCCGGAGTCGCAACCATCGAGCACTCCAATCAGATAGCTGAACGATATTCAGTATCGAGATTGGACGTCAGAGTAGAGACGGGCCATGACCACGACAAGAGATCGTGCTGAAATAGCCTTGAGCCGGGCCGCCGGGCATGCGCAGAGTACGGACATGAGCAGCGATGAGCGTCGATGAACGGCGGCATGGAACCGTCCCCGCGTGCCGTACGCCGCGCCCGCCTGGCCGTCGCCACGGTGTTCGCGGTCCACGGCGCGGTCACCGGCAACTTCGCCACCCGTATCCCCTGGGTGCAGGAGCAGTTGGGCATCAGCGCCGGTCAGCTCGGGATCGCCCTCGCCTTCCCCGCCATCGGCGCCTCCTGTGCGATGCCGCTGGCCGGGGCGATCAGCCACCGCTTCGGGCCCCGCGCCGCGCTGCGCGGGCTGATCGCCCTGTGGTGCCTGTCCCTGGTCCTGCCCCCGCTCTCCCCCGGCCTGGTGTGGCTGTGCGGGGCGCTCTTCGTCTACGGGGCGAGCGCCGGGATGGCCGATGTCGCCATGAACGCCCTCGGCGTGGAGATCGAGGAACGGCTCGGCCGGTCGATCATGTCCGGGCTGCACGGCATGTGGAGCGCGGGCGCGCTGCTCGGCTCGGCGGCGGGCACGGTGGCCGCCCACGCGGACACCGATGCCCGGGTGCACCTCGGGATCGCCGCCGCGGTGCTCACGCTGCTGGGCACCGGCGCGTGCCGGTGGGTCCTCGACCTGCGCGGCGCACCCGACGGGCATCCGCCGCCCCGCTTCGCCCTGCCGCCCCGCTCGGCGCTGGTCATCGGCGCGGTGGGGTTCTGCGCGGTCTTCGCCGAGGGCGCGAGCCTGGACTGGTCGGCGGTCTATCTGCGGGAGGTGCTGGGCTCCTCCCCCGGCGTCGCCGCCGCCTGCACCACGACCTTCTCCTGCGCGATGGCCGCGGCCCGGTTCGCCGGTGACGCGGTGGTGGGGCGGATCGGCCCGGTGCGGACCGTACGGGCGGGCGGCGTGCTGGCCACACTCGGCGGGGTGCTGGTGGTCACGGCCACGGGCCCGGTGGCCGCGATCGCCGGTTTCGGCCTCATCGGCCTGGGTATCGCGGTCGTCGTCCCCCTCGCCTTCGCCGCCGCCGGGCGCAGCGGCCCGGCACCGAGCCAGGCGATCGCGGGCGTCGCGACGATCACGTACACCTCGGGTCTGGTCGCCCCGGCGGCGATCGGCTCGATCGCCGACATGACCTCGCTGACCGCCTCGTTCGGCCTGGTCACGGCGCTGGCGCTGGGGCTGGTGGCCGGGGCCGGAGTGCTGCGCGGATCCGCCGCCGCGGCCCCGGGCGGCGCCCCCGCGCCCGGCCGGGCGGACCGCGCCCCGGATACGGCGTCGTCCTAGGCCAGGGGCCCGGCGGGGCTTATCCGGTCACGAACTTCGTGGTCGTGAAGGACGTCTTGTCCCGGGAGCCGGCTCCGTCGGTGATCCACCAGTGGGTGGGCTGCTCGCCGTAGAGGCCGAACAGGGGGCCGGACCCCCAGTTGAGGATCAGCTCGTCCTTGCCGTCGCCGTCGAAGTCGGCGGCCCCCGCGGGCCGGGCGTGCCGCCACTTCTTGGGCGTCTTCTCGCCGCCGGCCTTCGCGGGCCCCTGCCGCGTGACCGGGGTGCGCCGGTCTCCGTCGATGAGCGTGGCGCCCTCGTACGTGGCGACCAGGACGCCGTCGCGGCCGTCGCCGTCCGGGTCGGCGGCCGCGAAACCGCCGGGGCCGTAGTCGGTGCGCGCGCCCTTGGGCGCCTGGGGCAGTTCGTGCGCGACCGGTGCGCCGCCGCTGCCCGGGTACACGGTCAGCTTTCCGTCGACGTCCTCCGGTTCCGTCCCCTCGCCGGGCTCGTCGTTGCGGCCGCCGTCGTCCCCGACGGCCACATCGCGCTGTCCGTCGCCGTCGAAGTCCCCGAAGGCGTGGGCGTTCCCGCCGCGCAGCTTCCTGCCCTCGGCGGACAGGCCGGTGCCGCGGCGGGCCGGGTAGAGGGTGTTGCCGGACTGCTCGCCGTCGCTGACGCCGTGGACCAGCAGGGAGGTCGCGCGGGCCTTGCCGGACGGGTCGATGGCGTCCGCGGCCAGGTCCCCGTCCGTGTACGGCAGGGCGGTGTCGGTGCGCTTCGGCTCTCCGGAGCGGGTGAACGGGCCGTACAGCACCACCGTGGAGGACTGGTTCTGGGCGAGCCCCGCGAGGTCGTGGTGGCCGTCGCCGTCGAAGTCGCCGCGCACCACCGAGGTCACGCCCAGCTTCGACGCGCTCTTCGGCAGCCGTAGCCGGGTCACCTCGGCGCCCTTCCGCGGGCCGTCGGGGCCGCCCCACATGACGTACGGGGTGGACGGCGAGGCGACGATGTTCCGGTCCTCCGTGTCCTCCCCCGACGGCGTGGTCGTGACGACGTCCGCGAAGCCGTCGCCGTCCAGATCGGCGGTGACCACGTCCTCGGCGGAGACGGAGTCGCGTCCGACGGCTCCGGCCGGGAGATTCGCCGGCGGGCCCGGCAGGCCCAGGTCGCGGCGGCCCAGGACGGTGCGGGTCACGGGGTCGAGGCCCTTCGCCGAGCCGTAGACCACGCCGACCCGTTCGTCGGTGCCCTCGGCGGGGTCCTGGCCGGGCTTGGCGAAGAGGGGCACCACGAGATCACGGTGGCCGTCCCCGTTGAGGTCGTCCGGGTCCTTCGAGCCCTTCCCCCGGGACGGCGCCCGGCTCTCGGTGGGCGCGCCGGGCTGCCCGGCGGCCGGGGTCCCGCCCTTGGCGGAGGACGGTTCACCGCCGTCCGGGCCGCATCCGGTGAGCGGGGCGAGGACCAGGCAGACGGCGCAGGCGGCGAGGGCGTGGGAGATGGATCGAGATGCCATGCGCGCCACCTTCACACCCCGTACGGCGCGAACTCCAGTGCGGTGAAAGGTCTGTTGCCCAGTTGTCGGCCAACCGCCGGGTCACGGACCCGAGCGAGGGCCGGGCGGTGCGATTTCGGCCAACTAACATTGCTCCGATCCCCCTGTCACGCGGATCTCCCCTGTATGCGGAAACGAAGTGGAGCAGTCATGGGCCTCGGCATGCGCTGGACCCTGCACGGCGACGGGCGCACCCCGGCCCCGGGCGCCGTCGTCCGGCCGGATGAGCGGCTGTCGTGGCCGAGGACGGCGGGCCTGGGCGCGCAGCATGTCGTGGCGATGTTCGGGGCCAGCTTCGTCGCGCCCGTTCTGATGGGCCTTGACCCCAATCTCGCGATCATGATGTCCGGGGTCGCGACCATGCTGTTCCTGCTGGCGACGCGGGGCCGGGTGCCCAGCTATCTGGGCTGCAGCCTGTCGTTCGTCGGCGTGGCCGCGGTGATCCGGGCGCAGGGCGGCGGCAGCGCCGCCGTCACCGGGGCGATCCTGGTGGTGGGCGCCGCGCTGCTGCTGAGCGGGCTCGCGGTACGGCGGTTCGGGGCGCGCATCATCCACACGGCGATGCCGCCCGTGGTGACCGGCGCGGTGGTCATGCTGATCGGCTTCAACCTGGCGCCGGTGACCGCCACGACGTACTGGCCCGCCGACCAGTGGACCGCGCTGCTGACCATGCTGGTCACCGGCGCGGCCGTGGTGTGTCTGCGCGGCTTCTGGTCACGGATCGCGATCTTCCTCGGGCTCCTCTTCGGCTACGCGGTCTCCTGGGTCTTCGACCGGGTCTTCGGCAAGATCCACTCCATCGGGGGCAGCGGACGGGTCACCGACCACTGGCGACTGGATCTGTCCGGCGTCGCCAAGGCCGACTGGGTCGGGCTGCCGTCCCTGCACGCGCCCGAGTTCCACTGGTCGGCGATATTGGTCGCGCTGCCGGTCGTCATCGCGCTGATCGCGGAGAACGCCGGGCATGTGAAGGCCGTCGGCGAGATGATCGGCGATCCGCTCGACGACCGGCTCGGCACGGCGATCGCGGCGGACGGCGCCGCGACCGTGCTGTCGACCGCGGTCGGCGGCCCGGCCACCACCACGTACTCCGAGAACATCGGCGTCATGGCCGCCACCCGCGTCTACTCCACCGCCGCCTACTGGGCCGCCGCCGGATTCGCCCTCCTCTTCGGCCTGTGCCCGAAGTTCGGCGCGGTCGTGGCGGCCGTGCCGGGCGGGGTGCTGGGCGGCATCACGGTGATCCTCTACGGCATGATCGGGCTGCTCGGCGCGCAGATCTGGGTGCACAACGACGTGGACCTGCGGAACCCGCTGAACCTGGTGCCGGTGGCGGCGGGCGTGGTCATCGGCGTCGGCGGCGTGAACCTGAAGATCGGCGACAACTTCGAGCTGAGCGGGATCGCGCTCGGGACGATCGTGGTGATCGTCGGCTATCACGTGCTGCGCGCGCTGGCGCCGGAGCATCTGAAGCCCTCGCGTGAGCCGTTGCTGGACGCGGGGACCAGCACGTACGACGACGACCGCAAGCCGTAGGGCCCGTCCCCGGAACGGCCCCCGCCCCGGCGACCGCCGTCGAGCCGCATCAGATCCTCGGGGCGCCGCTCCCCGGCGGCATGACCGAGCGGACGGACGGCGACACCTGGTGGGGGTGCACCTCCAACCTGCGGTTGCGCGAGGAACGGGGCTGGCGTCCGCTGTATCCGACGATGTGGACGGCCCGCGACGCGGGCGCGCTGTGAAACCTTGCTCCTTCCGGGGGATGTGACGGCCCACCGGCGCCCACCCCCGTGCGGGCGCTGCCACGCTGTTGCCCATGACGATGCCCGCCCAGCGGATCGAGACGCCGCGTACCGTGCAGAGCGTCGTGGCGCGCATGAGCGCGCTCGGCGCGGCGCTGCCGCCCGAGGACGGGGTGGCGGTCTTCAACCGGGTGTATCTGTCGGTCACCGAGGAGGTCGGCCGCCGCCTCGGCACCGGCTACTTCCAGGACGCGGCCGCCACCGAGGAGCTGGACGTACGGTTCGCCGCCCGCTATCTGGCGGCGGTCGACGCGGGGGCGGCGGGGCGGCGGCCGCCCGCCTGCTGGCGGCCGCTGTTCGAGCTGCGCGCCCACCCCGCCGTCCGCCCGGTGCAGTTCGCGCTGTCCGGGATCAACGCGCACATCGGGCATGACCTGGCGCTCGCGCTGGTGGACACCTGCCGGGCCCGGGGCGCCGAACCAGCCGCCCTGGAGGGCGACTTCGAACGGGTCGGGGCGCTGCTGGCCGGGATGGAGGAGCGGATCCGGGAGGAGCTGATGCCCGGCCCGGACCTGCTGGAGGCGGCCGATCCGCTCACCCATCTCGTCGGCTCCTGGAGCCTGGAGGCGGCGCGGGACGCCGCGTGGGCGGCGTTCCGCGCCTTGTGGGGGCTGCGGGCCCTGCCGGAGGTGGTTCAGGAGTTCGCGGAGCGGATCGACAAGAGCGTGGGGCTCGTCGGGCGCTGTCTGCTCACTCCCCTGCCGCCCGCCGGGTGAGGGCCCTTTAGTCCTCGGGGAGTTCGACGGGCGCGATCTCGTCGTACACGTCGCCCGGGCCCGGGTTGTGCGGGTCGGTGGCGCCGCCGAAGCGGTGCATCACGCCCCACACGGCGTTGAGCGCGGTCTGGACGGCGCCCTCGGCCCAGCCGGCGGTCCAGGAGATGTCGTCCCCGGCGAGGAAGACGCCGCGCTGTCCGGCGGGCAGCCGGTCCTGCATGAAGTGGGTGAACAGCCGCCGCTGGTAGCGGTAGTGGCCGGGCAGGTTGGCCTTGAAGGCGCCCATGAAGTACGGCTCGTTCTCCCAGGACACCGTGACCGGGCTGCCGATGATGTGCTTGCGGATGTCGACCTTGGGATAGATCTCCGACAGCGACTTCAGCATGACCTCCATCCGCTCGTTGGCGGACAGCGGCAGCCATTTGAGGCTGTCGTCGCACCAGGTGTACGAGAGGCAGATGACCGCGGGCCGGTCCGGGCCGTTGTCCAGGAGGTACGTACCGCGGGTCATCCGGTCGGTGAGGGTCATGCTCATCGTGTCCCGGCCCGTCTCCTCGTCCTGGTCCAGCCAGAAGGGCCGGTCCACGGGGACGAAGAGCTTGCTGGACTCCATGTAGTGGGTGCGCTCGATCGCCGTCCAGTGGTCGATCGGGAAGAGCGAGTCATCGCAGTCGATCTTGGAGAGCAGCATCCAGGACTGCGCGGTGAAGACGACCGCCTGGTACGAGCGGATGTCGCCGCTCGCGTCCGTCACCACGATCCGGTCGCCCGCGGCGCGGTGCAGCCGGGTCACGGCCGGGCGCGGGGAGCCGTCGTGCAGGGAGGACAGCGAGGTGCCCGGCGCCCAGTGGACGATCTTCCGCGGTTCGCGCTCCCACAGCCGCAGCGGAAGCTGCTGGCTGCCGCCGACGATGCCGCGGTGGTGGTCGTCGGCCTCGGTGTAGACGACGCGGAGGATCTCCAGGATGGAGTTGGGGAAGTCGGTGTCCCAGCCGCCGGTGCCGAATCCGACCTGCCCGAAGATCTCCCGGTGCCGGAAGGACCTGAAGGCCGGGGAGTCGCAGAGGAAGCCGTAGAACGTCTGGTTGTCGAGCTTCTCCACGAGCCGCGCCCAGATCTCGCGGATGCGCGGGACGTCGCGCTCGCGGATGGCGCGGTTCATGTCGGAGAAGTCGGCGCCCTCCTCCAGGCAGGCGTTCCAGGCGTCCGCGACCTCGCGGTACACCTGCGGCAGGTCGTCGATGGTGCGGGCGTAGTGGGACTCGCCCTTGAGGTCGACGACGGTGGAGGGGGTGTCCGGGGCCAGCGGGTTGGGGAACGGCCGGGTCTTCAGCCCCACCAGGTCGATGTAGTGCTGGAGCGCGGTGGAGGAGGGCGGGAAGCGCATCGCGCCCATCTCGGCGGTCAGTTCCCCGTCGCAGCCCTCGAACCCGACGGTGCGCAGCCGCCCGCCGATCCGGTCGGCCTCGTAGACGACCGGCCGCAGGCCCATCTTCATCAGCTCGTACGCGGTCACGATGCCGGACAGTCCGCCACCGATGACCGCGACCTCGCTGCCGTGCTCGGTCGCCGGTATCTGGCCGATCCCCGCGGGGTGGGCGAGGAAGTCGTCGTAGGCGTACGGGAAGTCCGGGCCGAACATGGTGACGGGCGGGAGGGTGGCGGCGTGCTCGGACTCGTGCTCGTCGTGGACGGCGGTGGGCACCGTGGACGTCATCGGGTACGGACTCCTTGCGGATCGAGCGGGGTGGGGGCGAGGGGGGAGGGGGTCCGGGGTCAGCCGAGGGAGTGGTACAGCCCGGGGCGGCGGTCGCGCAGGTAGGGGTTGATCCGGCGCGAGGCGGCCAGCAGCCTGGGGTCGGCGTCGCCGAGGACCAGTTCCTCGGAGCGTCCGCCCCGGGCGCGCATGGTGCCGTCGGGCCCGGCCAGGCAGCTCAGCCCGATGAAGTCGAACTCGCCCTCGGGGCCGATGCGGTTGACGTACGCGATGTACATCTGGCTCTCGAAGGCCCGTACCGGGACGAGGGATTCGGCGACGAACTGGAAGGGGTGCATCTGCCCGGTGGGCACCAGCAGCAGATCGGTCCCGGCCAGGGCGTGGGCCCGGACGTTCTCCGGGAATTCCACGTCGTAGCAGATCATGATGCCGATGGTCAGGCCGCCCAGCTCGGCCTGGACGACCGCGGTGTCGCCGGGGGTGAACCAGTGGTTCTCGAAGCAGCCGAAGAGGTGGGTCTTGCGGTAGTTGGCGAGCGGGGTGCCGTCGGGGCCGACCAGACGGGCGGAGTTGTGGACGGCCGCACCGGCGCGCTCCGGGTAGCCGTAGAGGACGGCGACGCCGTGGTCGGCGGCGATCTCGGCCACGGCCGCTCCGGCGGGCCCGTCGGCGGGCTCGGCCATCCGGTGCACTCCGTCGCCGATGGCGTAGCCCGTGAGGAACATCTCGGACGTGACCAGCAGCCCGGCCCCGTCCGCGGCGGCGCGCCCGGCGGCGGCGTCGAGGGCCTTGAGGTTACGGGCGGGGTCGCCGGGGTGGCCGGAGCTCTGGAGCAGGGCGGTGCGCAGCGGCGGCATGGAGACCTCTGGGGAGACGGGATGTACGCAGAAAACGGTACGTTGCGCCGAGAACGGCCGACAAGCCGCGATCGTTGCGCGCTCCCCGCGGATCCGTTACGCGTTCTCGGCGCGATGCGGCGATTCGTTGCGCGAAGGCCCCGGGGCGGCGAGGTGCCGTCCCGGGGCCGGGGGACTTAGGGGTGTCTTGTGGATCAGGCCGGATCAGGCCGGATCAGGCCGGATCAGCGGGAGCCCAGCATGATCCACAAGACACCCCCTACGTCGGGGCGCCCGAGGTGTAGCGGCGCAGCAGCGGCGACAGCACCAGCACCGACTTGGTGCGCTCCACGAACGGTTCGCCCGCTATCCGCTCCAGCACTCGCTCGAAGTGGCGCATGTCGGCGGCGAAGACCTGCACGACGGCGTCCGCGTCGCCGGTGACGGTCGACGCGGACGCCACCTCGGGGTAGCGCGACAGGCCCCGGCGGATGTCGTCGGGCGAGGTGTTGTGACGGCAGTACAGCTCGACGAACCCCTCGGTCTCCCAGCCCAGCGCCGCCGGGTCCACCCGTACGGTGAAGCCGGTGATGGCGCCGTCGGCCCGCAGCCGGTCCACCCGCCGTTTGACGGCGGGGGCGGACAGGCCGACCAGTTCGCCGATGTCGGCGTAGGAGCGGCGGGCGTCTTCGGCGAGGGCGTGGACGATGCGTTCGTCGAGGTCGTTCAGTCGCACTGCGGGGGAGTCACTTCTCTGCTGTGGCCAGTCGGGATCGGCGCATGCCGTATGCGAAGTACAGCACAAGCCCGATGGCCATCCAGACGCCGAAGACCACCCAGGTCACCAACTCCAGACTGTTCATCATCCACAGGCACAGCCCGAAGCCGATGAGCGGGAAGAGCGGCGACAGCGGCACCCGGAAGGTCCGCTTCATCTCGGGCCGGGTCCGGCGCAGCACGATCACGGCGATGTTGACCAGCGCGAACGCGAAGAGCGTGCCGATGCTGGTGGCGTCGGCTAGCTGGCCGAGCGGGATCGCGGCGGCCAGGACGCCGCAGAAGAGGGAGACCAGGACGGTGTTGGCGCGCGGCACCCCGGTCGTGGGGTGGACCTTGGAGAAGACCGGGGGCGCCAGCCCGTCGCGGGACATCGCGAAGAGGATGCGGGTCTGGCCGTAGAGCACGGTCAGCACCACGGAGGCGATCGCGACGACCGCGCCGGCCGCCAGCACGACGGCCCAGAAGTTCTGGCCGGTGACGTCCTGCATGATCCCGGCGAGCGCGGCCTCGGTGCTCGCGAACTTCTTCCACGGCAGGGCGCCCACCGCGACCGCCGCGACCAGGCAGTACAGCGCGGTCACGATGACGAGGGAGAGCATGATCGCGCGGGGCAGGTCGCGCTGCGGGTTCTTGGCCTCCTCACCGGCGGTGGAGGCGGCGTCGAAGCCGATGTAGGAGAAGAAGAGGGTGGCCCCGGCGGCGCTGACGCCCGCCATGCCCAGCGGCATGAACGGCGTGTAGTTCCCGGCCCGGATGCCGGTGAAGGCGACGCCGCAGAACAGGATCAGCGCGGCGATCTTCACCCCGACCATGATCGCGTTGGCCCGGGCGCTCTCCTTGGCGCCGCCCAGCAGGAAGGCCATGGCCAGCAGCACCACGAGCAGCGCGGGCAGGTTGAAGACGCCGCCGTCGCCGGGCGGGGCGGCCAGCGCGTCGGGGATGGTGACGCCGAGGGTGCCGTCCAGCAGCTCGTTGAGGTACTGGCCCCAGCCGACGGCGACGGCCGCGACCGAGACGCCGTACTCCAGGATCAGGCACCAGCCGCACACCCAGGCGACCAGCTCGCCCATGGTGGCGTAGGCGTACGAGTACGAGGACCCGGAGACCGGGATGGTGCCCGCCAGCTCCGCGTACGACAGCGCGGAGAACAGCGCGGTCAGCCCGGCTATGACGAAGGACACGATCACCGCGGGGCCCGCGTCCGGCACCGCCTCGCCGAGGACGACGAAGATGCCGGTGCCCAGCGTCGCGCCGATGCTGATCATGGTCAGCTGCCAGACGCCCATGGAGCGCCGCAGGCTCCCGCCCTCACCCTGGCCGCCCTCGGCGACCAGCCGCTCCACCGGTTTGCGCCGCATCAGCCGGGCGCCGAGCCCGCCGGCCGGAGGCTTGCCCTCCGGTCGCTGGGCGGTGGGAGGGGCTGCGCCGTGCTCCAACACGTGGGTGGCTCCTTAATCGCTGCCATCGGCTTGGGTGACTGGTGGTGGCGACCGAACGCGGGCATAGGGATGCCCGGTGACAAATCCGCAGGTGGGAATCGCCAAGCAGTCGGTCTTCGCCACTCAGCGTCAGCGCAAGACCCTACGAGCCGTCCGGCCACGGACGTAATGCACCATCCTTGCGCATACGTGTCCGAACATTGCGCGCGGGGGCGCTCGCCAGGGAATCATTGCGACACCCGTGCACGCGTCACCCCCCGGTTCACCCGAATGCCGCGATACGGCACCAATTTGGCGGTCGTTGGTGGGGACGTGACGACTGACAGGCTGCAGCCCCCTGACCACGCTCCGCTTACGGCCGAACCCGTGTTCCGGGCCCGGGACCACGGGATGGAGGAGGAGCGAGCCCCGCACGACCACCCCCTCGAATACTGTTCGAGGGTCTGGGAGGACTTCCTCACGACCCTGGGCAGGATCGAGGACGACTTCCTCCAGCGCTCCGGTGCGGCGGAGCCGGGCGTCGAGGCGGGCGTCCAGGCGGGCGTCCAGGCATGACGTACACCGAGCCGAGGCCGGGCGGCTACGGGCCCCCTCCCACCGGCCACTACCCGCCGCCCAACCCGTCCGAGCGGTTCGACATGGGCGTCGACTACGAGAGGAATCCTTTCCCCCTGCCGGACCCGGATTCCCTGGAGGGCCGCTGGGACCTGGAAGGAGACCTGGCGCGGCTGCTCCAGACCAGCTCCGCCATCCCCACCGTCCCCCCTCCCGTCGCCGCCTCCGCCCCCGTCTCCGCCCCCGTCGAGGACCCGGTGCACGCCACCGGTCCCATTCCCGTCCGGTCCCCCTCCCCCGCCCATGTGCGCGGGCGCGGCAAGCGCCGCCGGGTCCGCTTCCGGCTGCCGACCATGCCGTGGCTCCAGCTGATCAGCCTGATCTTCGCGGCGATGACCACCGTGATCGTCGCCATGCTGAGCGTGCTGGGCGGGATGATCTCCTACCGCCCGCTGCGCTACCTGGCCTCCCCCAGCACCTCGGAGTCCATGGCGGCGTGGTGGCCCCTGCTGGTCTACGGGCCCTGGCTGGTCGCCTCGCTGTCCGTGCTGCGGGCCGCGCTGCACCGCCGGGGGGCCGCGCACTCATGGGCGGTGGTGGTGCTCTTCTCCACCATCGCGGTGTTCCTGTGCGTCGCGCACGCCCCCAAGAACGCGCCCAGCATGGCCGTCGCCGGACTCCCCCCGGTCGCCGCGCTGGTCTCGTTCCACCAGCTGGTACGCCAGATCACCCTCACCAGCCCGCCGCGCCACGCCCTGCCCCGGCGGGGCGGTGACCCCCGCGGCGGCGTCATGCGGTGACGCACGAAGACCCCAGCGCACACACGTGGCCCCACTCACCCGAGCAGAGTGGGGCCACGTGCGTGTTCCTATTCCCAACTGGCGTGCAGCGGCTTGCCCTCGGCGTAGCCCGCGGCGCTCTGCACGCCGACCACCGCGCGCTCGTGGAACTCCTCCAGCGAGCCCGCGCCCGCGTAGGTGCAGGAGCTGCGCACCCCCGCGATGATCGAGTCGATCAGGTCCTCCACCCCCGGCCGGGTCGGGTCCAGGAACATCCGCGAGGTCGAGATGCCCTCCTCGAACAGCCCCTTGCGGGCCCGCTCGTACGGCGACTCCTCGCTGGTGCGGTTGCGCACGGCGCGCGCGGACGCCATGCCGAAGCTCTCCTTGTACGGCCGCCCGTCCGCGGCGTGCTGGAGGTCACCCGGGGACTCGTACGTACCGGCGAACCACGAGCCGACCATGACGTTGGACGCCCCGGCCGCGAGCGCCATCGCCACGTCGCGCGGGTGCCGGATGCCGCCGTCCGCCCAGACGTGCTTGCCCAACTTCCGCGCCTCGGCGGCGCATTCGAGCACCGCGGAGAACTGCGGGCGGCCCACACCGGTCATCATGCGGGTGGTGCACATGGCACCCGGTCCGACGCCGACCTTCACGATGTCGGCGCCCGCCTCGATCAGATCGCGCACCCCGGCGGCGGCGACCACGTTGCCCGCCACGACGGGGACGCGCGGGTCGAGCGCGCGGACCGCCTTGAGCGCGGTGATCATCGACTCCTGGTGGCCGTGCGCGGTGTCCACGACCAGGGTGTCCACCCCGGCGTCGAGCAGCGCCTTGGCGTGGCCCTCCACATCGCCGTTGACGCCCACGGCGGCGGCGACCCGCAGCCGCCCCTCGCCGTCCACTGCGGGCTGGTAGAGCGTGGCGCGCAGCGCGCCCTTGCGGGTCAGGATCCCGGCCAGCTTGCCGTCGGCGTCGACGGCCGGGGCGAACTTGCGGTGCGCCGCGTCGAGGCGGCCGAAGGCGTCCTGGGGGTCGATGCCGGCGTCGACCAGCAGCAGCTCCCGGGACATCACCTCGGACAGCTGCGTGAACCGGTCCACCCCGGCCAGGTCGGATTCGGTCACCACGCCCACCGGGCGGCCGTCCTGCACCACGACGCCCGCGCCGTGCGCCCGCTTGGGCAGCAGCGACAGGGCGTCGGCGACGGTGCCGGAGGGGGCCAGCACGATCGGGGTGTCCAGGACCAGGTGACGGCTCTTGACCCAGCGGACGACATCGGCGACGACGTCGATCGGGATGTCCTGCGGAATGACGACGAGGCCACCGCGCCGGGCGACCGTCTCGGCCATCCGGCGGCCCGCGATCGCGGTCATGTTGGCGACGACGAGCGGGATGGTGGTGCCGGTGCCGTCGGGTGAGGCCAGGTCGACGCCCTGGCGGGAGCCGACCGCGGAGCGGCTCGGCACCATGAACACATCGTCGTACGTCAGGTCGTACGGCGGCTTCTGATCATTGAGGAAACGCACGTACTTCAGTGTCCCACGCGACCCGTGATACAAACCGTGATACGAAGCGTGGGACGAACGCGGGACGAACGCGGGACGGAGCGTGCGCCCACGGGCCCCGGCGCTCGCGGGCGCCGGGGGCGCGCCCCTATACGCCGTCGGGGTCGGCCCGGTCCAGGGCCGGGCGGGGGCCCGGATCCGTCTCCAGCAGCAGGTGGTCGGCGGCCGTCGTGTCCGTCACCAGGCTGGTGACCAGCCCCGACCGCAGCACCGCGCCGATCGCCGCCGCCTTGCGGCGGCCGCCCGCGATCGCCACCACCTCGGGGATCCGGCGCAGCCGGTCGGCCTCCACGGTGATGCACCGCTCGCCCAGGTCGCGGCCGATGCGGCGGCCCTCGGCGTCGAAGAGGTGGGCCGACATCTCGGCGGCGGCGCCCAGGCTCTCGTAGTGGGCCCGCTCCGCCTCGGTGAGCATGTCGTACACGGTGGAGATCCCGGCTTCCCAGGAGCCGATGGACACGCACGCCACGGTGACCTTGTCGAAGTACTCGAAGGCCCGGGCGATCCCGGTCTGCCCGCGCAGCGCGTCGGCCGTCGCGGTGTCCGGCAGCAGCATCGGCGCGTAGATCGGGTGGGCCTCGCCGCCGGAGACGGCGGCGGCCCGCCGGACCGCCTCGACCGAGCCGCGCTCGGCCGTGCCCGCGTCGTACACGCCGGTGAGCTGGACGACGGTGCACGGGGGCAGCCGGTGCAGCGCCGCGGCCATGTGGATGGTGGAACGGCCCCAGGCCAGCCCGAGCACATCGCCCTCGTTCACCAGCTCGCCGAGCAGGTCGGCGGCGACCTCGCCCAGGTTCTCCGGGTCCGGGGTGTCGGCCTCGGCGTCGGCCGGGGACTCCACGACGACCGCGTGGCGCAGCCCGTAGCGGGCGCGCAGCGCGTCGGAGCGCTCCGCGTCGAGTTCGGCGGGAACCCGGATCTCGATCCGTACCAGGTCGCGTTCGAGCGCGGTCTCCAGCACCCGCGCGACCTTGAAGCGGCTGACCCCGAACTCCTCGGCAATCTGGATCTTGGACTTGCCCTCGAGGTAGAAGCGGCGCGCCATGGCCGCCGCCTGCACCAGTTCGGCGGGTCCCATCCGCGTGGCTGAACGGCCCGTCGACACCGCGGTCTCCTCACTTGTCAATGTTCCGGCCTCACCGTTCATCCTGTCAGAAACGGCCGAGTTGGTTCGCGCTTTACGTTGACGTTCACCGACCGGTGGCTTCGTGGCCGCACAGCCCGCCGGCGCCCGCAGCGTTCTCGGCCAGGGCGCGCAGCTCGCGCACGGCCTTGTCCGGGTCCTGCGCCCCGTAGACCGCGGAACCCGCCACGAACACGTCGGCGCCCGCCTCCGCGCACCGCTCGATGGTCGAGGCGGACACCCCGCCGTCCACCTGGAGCCACATCTGAAGGCCGTGCCGGGAGATCAGCTCACGGGTACGGCGGATCTTGGGCAGCATGATGTCGAGGAACGCCTGCCCGCCGAAGCCGGGCTCCACGGTCATCACCAGCAGCATGTCCAGCTCGGGCAGCAGGTCCTCGTACGGCTCGATGGGGGTCGCGGGCTTGAGCGCCATCGCCGCCCGCGCGCCCTTGGCCCGGATCTCGCGCGCCAGCCGTACGGGCGCGGCCGCGGCCTCCGCGTGGAAGGTGACCGAGCCCGCCCCCGCCTCGACGTAAGCCGGGGCCCAGCGGTCCGGGTTCTCGATCATGAGGTGGCAGTCCATGGGTGTGTCCGTCGCCTTGCCCAGCGCCTCCACCACCGGCACGCCGAGGGTCAGATTGGGCACGAAGTGGTTGTCCATGACGTCGACATGGAGCCAGTCGGCACCCTCGACGGCCTTGGCTTCGTCCGCCAGACGGGAGAAGTCCGCGGACAGGATGCTGGGATTGATCTGCACGGCCATGGGACCAGCCTGCCACGCCCGCCGCCGGGCCATGGACCCGGGATGATCACGATCCGGTCGCCGCCCGGCCGGACGCCCCTTCGGCCCGCCCCGGTTGCCGCCGTGCGGGAGCCGCGATGGGGTGATCAAAACGGTGATCAAGACGGTGATCAGAACATGGAGCCTCTGAAGGCAACCCGCACTGTCGGTTGTGGGTCATGAGGGATGAGTGACCAAGGATGCCCGTGTGACGGGCGGGAACGCATAAGGACAGAGGCGACCGACCATGACCCGACAGCGGATACGCCCGCGGCACCGCGCCGCGTTCTCCCTGGCGCTGACCGCGGGACTCCTCACCCCCGCGCTCGCCGGCGGGCAGACCGCCACGGCCGCCGCGACACCGCGGACGGTGTGCGCCTCGGACCGGGCAGGCCGGGCCGCCAAGCTGTCCCGGGACATCACCGCGGCGCTGCGCGGCCGGTCCGCCACCACCGCGGTCAGTCTCCGCGCCCCGGCCACGCACACCCGCTGCGCGCTGCGCGCGGACCGGCCGTTCGACTCCGCGAGCGTGGTGAAGGTGACGGTGCTGGCCACGCTGTTGCGGGACGCCGAGAAGCACCACCGGAAGCTGACCCCGCGCGAGTCCCGGCTCGCCACCGCCATGATCACGAAGTCGGACAACGACGCCACCAGCGCGCTGTGGCGGCAGCTCACGGCGGCCAGGGTGAAGGCGTTCCTGCGGGCCGCCGGGATGACGCGGACCGTGCCCGGCAGCGGTGGCTACTGGGGGCTCACCCAGATCACCGCGAACGACGAGGAGCGGCTGCTGGAGCTGGTGACCCACCACAACCCGCTGCTCGGCGACCGGTCCCGGGCGTACGTCCTGAAGCTGATGCGCGAGGTCATCCCGTCCCAGCGCTGGGGCACCCCGGCGGGCGCGCCGCGCGGCACCACGATCCAGGTGAAGAACGGCTGGCTGTCCCGCGCCACCCACGGCTGGCGGGTGCACAGCGTCGGCGCGTTCACCGGGCGCGGCCATGACTACACGCTCACGGTG
Source organism: Streptomyces sp. NBRC 110028 (assembly GCF_001417735.1). Classification (GTDB taxonomy): domain Bacteria; phylum Actinomycetota; class Actinomycetes; order Streptomycetales; family Streptomycetaceae; genus Streptomyces. Next base: position 16,068 of record NZ_BBUZ01000054.1, on the reverse strand, counting down.
CTCACCCAGGACAGCGCCCGCATGCAGGACGGGGTCGGCACGATCCAGGCCGTGGCCCGCGCGGTCCACAAGGACCTCGATCCGTCGGCGGCCACGGCGGAGCCGTACGTCCCGACCCGCACCCCGCGGGAAGCGATGCCCGCGGTGCCGTGACTGCCGTACGCGGATGACGCGGACATGGAACCGCCCCGGCCGGAGCACCGGCCGGGGCGGGACGTTACCGAAGGTGACCGTCAGCGCAGGGCGGCCAGCGCCTGGTTGAGGGTCTTCGACGGACGCATCACGGCCGACGCCTTGGCCGGGTCGGGCTGGTAGTAGCCGCCGATGTCGGACGGCGAGCCCTGGACGGCGAGCAGCTCGTCCACGATGGTCTGCTCCTGCTCGGTCAGCGTCGCGGCGAGCGCCTTGAACGACTCCGCGAGCTGGGTGTCCTCGGTCTGCTTGGCCAGCTCCTGGGCCCAGTAGAGCGCCAGGTAGAAGTGGCTGCCGCGGTTGTCGATGCCACCGACCCGGCGGCTGGGCGACTTGTTCTCCTGGAGGAACGTGGCGGTCGCCCGGTCCAGGGTGTCGGCGAGCACCTGGGCCCGCGGGTTGTTCGTGGTCTGCGCCAGGTGCTCGAAGCTGACCGCGAGCGCGAGGAACTCGCCCAGGCTGTCCCAGCGCAGGTAGTTCTCCTTGACCAGCTGCTGCACGTGCTTGGGCGCGGAGCCGCCGGCCCCGGTCTCGAACAGCCCGCCGCCGTTCATCAGCGGCACGACCGACAGCATCTTGGCGCTGGTGCCCAGCTCCAGGATCGGGAACAGGTCGGTCAGGTAGTCACGCAGCACGTTGCCGGTGACCGAGATCGTGTTCTCACCGCGGCGGATGCGCTCCAGGGAGAACGCGATCGCCTCCACCGGCGACATGATCTCGATGCGCAGCCCCTCGGTGTCGTGCTCCGGGAGGTACCGCTTGACCTTGGCGATGAGGTTGGCGTCGTGGGCGCGGCCCTCGTCCAGCCAGAACACCGCCGGGTCGCCGGTCGCGCGGGCGCGGGTGACCGCGAGCTTGACCCAGTCCCTGATCGGCGCGTCCTTGGTCTGGCACATCCGGAAGATGTCGCCCTCGCTGACCGTCTGCTCCAGGACCAGGTTGCCCTGGCCGTCGGTCACCCGCACGGTGCCGGTGGCCGGGATCTCGAAGGTCTTGTCGTGGCTGCCGTACTCCTCGGCCTTCTGCGCCATCAGACCGACGTTGGGCACCGAGCCCATGGTGGCCGGGTCGAAGGCGCCGTTGGCGCGGCAGTCGTCGATGACGACCTGGTAGATGCCCGCGTAGCTGCTGTCCGGGATGACCGCGAGGGTGTCGGCCTCCTCGCCCTTGGTGTCCCACATGTGGCCCGAGGTGCGGATCATGGCCGGCATGGAGGCGTCGACGATGACGTCGCTCGGGACGTGCAGGTTGGTGATGCCACGGTCGGAGTCGACCATGGCCAGCTCCGGGCCCTCGGCCAGCTCCGCCTCGAAGGACTCCTTGATCTTCGCGCCCTCGGGCAGCGACTCCAGGCCCTTGAGGATGCCGCCGAGCCCGTCGTTCGGGGTGAGCCCGGCCGCCGCCAGCGCCTGGCCGTACGCGGCGAACGTCTTGGGGAAGAAGGCCCGTACGACATGGCCGAAGATGATCGGGTCGGAGACCTTCATCATCGTGGCCTTCAGGTGCACCGAGAACAGCACGCCCTCGGCCTTGGCCCGGGCGACCTGCTCCTTCAGGAACTCGCGCAGCACCGCGACGCGCATCACGGACGCGTCCACGACCTCGCCCGCGAGCACCGGCACCGACTCGCGCAGCACGGTGGTGGAGCCGTCGTCACCGGTCAGCTCGATGCGCAGGGTGCCGTCCTCGGCGATCACCGCGGACTTCTCGGTGGAGCGGAAGTCGTCGCCGGTCATGTGGGCGACGTTGGTCTTGGAATCGGCCGACCAGGCGCCCATGCGGTGCGGGTTGGCCTTGACGTAGTTCTTGACCGACGCCGGGGCGCGGCGGTCGGAGTTGCCCTCGCGCAGCACCGGGTTGACGGCGCTGCCCTTGACCTTGTCGTAGCGGGCGCGGATGTCCCGCTCCTCGTCGGTCTTCGGGTCGTCCGGGTAGTCCGGCAGCGCGTAGCCCTGCTCCTGCAGCTCGGCGATGGCCGCCTTCAGCTGCGGGATGGAGGCCGAGATGTTCGGCAGCTTGATGATGTTGGCCTCGGGCGTCTTGGCCAGCTCGCCCAGTTCGGCGAGGGCGTCCTCGATGCGCTGGCTCGCCTCGAGGCGCTCGGGGAACTGAGCGATGATGCGCCCGGCCAGGGAGATGTCGCGCCGCTCCACGGAGACCCCGGCCGTCGAGGCGTAGGCCTCGACCACGGGCAGGAACGAATACGTCGCCAAGGCCGGGGCCTCGTCGGTGTGCGTATAGATGATGGTCGAGTCAGTCACCGGGTGCTCCGCTCCACGTCTGCAACATTGCTCGACATCAAGATATCCCGTGACCGGCTCGTGTTCGAAAGCCCCCCGCTGCCGGGGTCCACCCGCCACGGGACCCCCGCCCGGACGGACGAGGACGCGCACCGTACTTCACTGTCCTTGCGCACTGGCCATGGGCGGGAGCTGCCTTCACCGGAGGGGCTGCCGGGCGGCGGCACGCCCCGGGCGCGGGTTGTCGACCCACCTGTCCACGGCCGAAAGTCCTGTCGGCCGCCCCCGGGCCGCCTCGGGTCGTGACCGAACGTGACCCGTCTTGCCACGCTGGTCGAGCTCCAGGAAATATCGGCGCGAGCCGTCCTCACAGACGTGAAGTCGCGTGATGCCTCGCCAGTGGACAGACGAGTCTTCGACCGCAGAAGATGCGCCTGTGCCCAGTGAACGAATCCTCGACGCCACCGACGCCCGGATCCTGCTCGCCCTGGCCACCGAGCCACGGGCCACCGTCGTCGCCCTCGCCGAGCACCTGAGCCTGTCCCGCAACACCGTCCAGGCCCGGGTGGCCAAAATGGAGCAGGGCGGCGCGCTGGGCTCCTTCGAACGCCGGATCACCCCGAACGCCCTGGGCCACCCGCTCACCGCGTTCGTCACCGCGCAGGTCAATCAGCACCGGCTGGCCGAGGTGTCCGAGGCGCTGGCGGGCATCGCCGAAGTCGTGGAGGTCTTCGGCCTCAGCGGCGAGACCGATCTGCTCGTACGGGTGGTCGCCGCCGACGCGGACGACCTGTACCGGATCGCGGGGCAGATCCTGGCCATTCCCGGCATCGAGCGCACGGCGACGGCCCTGGCCATGCGCGAACTGGTGCCGCACCGCCTCACCCCGCTACTCCTTCGCCGAGCCGAGGGCAGGTAAAGCCGCGTCGCCGCCGGGGATCCGCCTACCTGGGCAGGTCATCACCGATCTGTTCGATCAGGTGCGCGAGGAAGGCCCGCACCGCCGCGGGCAGCGCGCGCCGCGCCATCGACTGGATCTGCATGCTCCGGCGGCTCAGCTCCGGATTACGGATGGGAACGATCGCCAGATGGTCGCCGCCGAGCCGCCGCACCGTCAGCGGACCGACCAGGGTGACCCCACCGCGTAGCTGCGCAAAACTCTGCAGCGCACCGGAGTAGTTGCTGACGAGCGCGGGCTCGAAGTTCAGCCCTTCCAGCGCGACGCAGACGTCGAACAGCTGCCGGATCGTGGTCCCCTCGTCCATCAGCGCGAGCGGGTACTCCAGCAGGTCCGCGAGCTCGACGTGCTCCCGGCGCGCCAGCGGGTGATCGTCGGGCATCAGCGCGTAGATCGGCTGCTGCTGCGAATACTCGACCTTGATTCCCCCTTCCGGCCCGAGGCTATAAGTAACGGCCAGGTCCGCCGTGCCGTCTATCACCTGTCGCGTGGCCGCCGCCGGACCGGTGACATTTAGCCGGAACCGCACCCCTGGATACTCTTCCCGAAATGCGGTGATAGCCGCCGGCAGGAAATCGCGCGCGAAACCCTCGCAGCTCGCGAGTTTGACGGTACTGCGGTGCAGGGCTTCGATGCCGTGCACATCGGCGAGCACCTGATCGGCCTCGAGCGCACTGCGCCGGACGTAGGCGGCGAGAATCTCGCCCGCCTCCGACAGCACCATCCCCCGCGGCCGTCGTTCGAACAGCGGCGCGCCGACGTCCTGCTCCAGCTTCGCGATCTGCCGACTGATCGCCGACGTGGCCACGTGCAGGCGCTCCGAGGCCTCGCTGATCGAACCGGTGCGCGCGACCTCCAGGAAGTAGCGCAGCGACGTGGGCAGGAGAGGCATTCTGAGAATGTACTGCAGCGCGGAGCGGGGCCGTCGCGGGCGACGACGGGGATGCGACCGGCCGTTGCCGTTGCCGCCAGGGCAATACACCTTTCGAAAACGCGCAATTGCTCCCTCTATCGCCACCCTCTCGCCGCTCCGTAAACTCTGCGCACCGGCCGGATGCATTGTAAATTGCACGTTTCCGATGTTAAGGGCAATGATGACCCGTGCTGACGTGATCGATCGTGCCACCGAATACTACGACTCCGGAGAATTCCTCGCCGACCTCGGCCGCCGGGTCGCGTTCGCGACCGAAAGCCGGGACCGGGCGCGGGCGCGGGACTTGCGTTCCTACCTCACCGACGAGCTGGCCCCGGCGCTCACCGGACGACTGGGCTGTGAGGCGCGCGTCGTCGACAACCCCGCCGGTGACCACCCGCTGCTCGTGGCGACCCGGCACGAGGACGATGCGCTGCCCACGGTGCTGGTCTACGGCCACGGCGACGTCGTGCTCGGCGAGCCGGAGCGGTGGCGGACCGGCCTCGATCCGTGGCAGGTCGTGGTCGAGGGCGACCGCTGGTACGGCCGCGGCACCGCCGACAACAAGGGCCAGCACACCATCAACTTCGCGGCACTCGAGCAGGTGCTCCGCGTGCGCGGCCGGCTCGGCTTCAACCTCAAGGTGCTGGTCGAGACCGGGGAGGAGTCCGGCTCGCCGGGCCTGCGCGCGGTCTGCGCCCATTTGCGGGACGAGCTGGCCGCCGACGTGCTGATCGCGTCCGACGGGCCGCGCGTGGCCGCGGAGCGTCCGACGCTGTTCCTCGGTTCACGCGGCTCCACCCCGTTCACACTGCGGGTCGACCTGCGCGAGGCCTCGTACCACTCCGGCAACTGGGGCGGTCTGCTGCGCAATCCGGCGACCGTGCTGGCGGGCGCGCTCGCCACCCTCGTCGACGGGCGGGGCCGCATCCTCGTGCCCGGTCTGCGGCCGCGGGAGATCCCCGGGAACGTCCGGGAAGCCCTGCGCGACATCGCGGTCGGCAGCGGACCGGACGATCCGCCCGTCGACGAGGGCTGGGGCGAACCCGGTCTCACCCCGGCCGAGCGCCTCGTCGGCTGGAACAGCGTCGAGGTGCTGTCGCTCGCCGCCGGCAACCCGGACAACCCGGTCAATGCCATTCCCGGCAGCGCACACGCGCACTGCCAGCTCCGGTCCGTGGTCGGCACCGAAGTCGACAAGCTCGGCGTCATCCTCCGCAAGCACCTGGACGAGCGGGGATTTCCCATGGTCGACGTCGAGGTCGGCCCGACCATGCCGCCGACCCGGACGGATCCGGACGACCCCTGGGTGCGCTGGGCACTCGGCTCGATCAGCCGGACCACCGGCACGGAACCCGCGCTGCTGCCGAACCTCGGCGGCAGCCTTCCCAACGACGCGTTCGCAGGCGAGCTCGGGTTGTGCACACTCTGGATCCCGCACTCCTACCCCGCCTGCGCCCAGCACGCCCCGGACGAGCACCTGCTGGCCCCCGTGGCGCGGGAGGGCCTGCGCATCATGGCCGGCGTGTTCTGGGACCTCGGCGAGGACTCTCCCATGAGGAGTCACCCATGACCGCATCCACACGGACAGTCGCCCCCGAAGCACCGGTGAAGGTGCACCGCGTCATCATCGCCGCGTCCATCGGGAACGCGCTGGAATGGTTCGACATTCTCGTCTACGGCTTCTTCGCCGCGACGATCTCGAAACAGTTCTTCCCCACCGCCGACGAGACCGTGTCGCTGCTGCTGACGCTCGGCACGTTCGCGGTGGCCTATGTGGTCCGTCCGCTGGGGGCACTCGTGCTCGGCGGGTATGCCGACCGTGCCGGGCGCAAGCGTGCGCTCATGGTGTCGATCCGGCTCATGATGGTCGCGACGCTGCTCATCGCGATCATGCCGCCGTACGCGAAGATCGGGCTCGTCGCGCCGATCGCGATCCTGCTCGCCCGGCTCCTCCAGGGCTTCTCCGCGGGCGGGGAGTTCGGCAGCGCCACCGCGTTCCTCGTCGAGCACATGCCCGAGAAGCGCGGCTTCATGGCCAGCTGGCAGTTCGCGAGCCAGGGCTTCGCGACGCTCCTCGCGTCGGCGTTCGGCACGGTGCTCACGGCCACGCTGTCCGACGCGCAGCTGGAGTCGTGGGGGTGGCGCATCCCCTTCTTCTTCGGTCTGCTGATCGGCCCGGTCGGCTACTACATCCGGCGTTACGTCGGCGAGGCCGGTGAGTTCGTCGAGACCGCGGACCAGGAGCGCGCGCCGGTGAAGGAGACGTTCCGTACTCAGAAGGACCGCATGTTCGTGGCCATGGGTGCGCTCGCCGTGTCCACCGCGATCAGCTACTTCATCACCTACATGCCCACCTTCGCGGTGAAGGAGCTGGACCTGCCGGCGTCGACCGGATTCGCGTCCACCCTGGTCACCGGGATCGTGCTGACCGGCCTGACTCCCGTGGTGGGTCACCTGTCGGACCGGTTCGGCCGCACCCGTATCATGCTGATCTTCGCGACGCTGATCCTCGCGCTGGTGTACCCGAGCCTCGCGTTCCTGGTCGCCGCCCCGGGCTTCGGGGTGATACTCGGCGTGATGTTCCTGATCGGCGTGTTGAAGGCCGGCTACTTCGCGCCACTGCCCTCGATGATGGCGGAGCTGTTCCCGGTCACCAACCGGGCCACCGGCCTGGCGGTGAGCTACAACATCGCCGTGATGCTGTTCGGCGGCACGACGCCGCTGATCATCGTCTGGCTCGTCGACGTGACCGGCAGCAAGCTCGCGCCGACCTTCTACCTGATGTTCCTGGCCGTGCTCAGCCTGTCCTGCGTGGCGTTCGCGCGGCGCAGGCTCGACATCCACTGATCGGAGAGATCCCTTGTCCCTCAACGATTTCGACCGCTACCCGCTGCTGTTCGGCCCGTCGCCGGTGCACCGCCTGGAGCGCCTGACCACGCACCTGGGCGGCGCGGAGATCTGGGCCAAGCGCGAGGACTGCAACTCCGGCATCGCCTACGGCGGCAACAAGACCCGCAAGCTGGAATACCTCGTGGCCGATGCCCTGGCGCAGGGCTGCGACACGCTCGTGTCGATCGGCGGCGTGCAGTCCAACCACACCCGCCAGGTCGCGGCGGTCGCGGCCCGGGCGGGGCTCAAGTGCGTGCTGATCCAAGAGAGCTGGGTCGACTGGCCTGACGCGGTGTACGACAAGGTCGGCAACATCCTGCTGTCCCGGCTCGCCGGAGCGGACGTGCGGCTGGTGAAGGCCGGGTTCGGCATCGGGTTCAAGGAGAGCTGGGAGCAGGCGATCGCGGAGATCGAGGCGGCGGGCGGCAAGCCGTACGCGATCCCCGCCGGCGCCTCGGACCACCGGCTCGGCGGGCTGGGCTTCGCGAACTGGGCGTTCGAGGTGGCGGAGCAGGAAAAGCAGCTCGGGGTCTTCTTCGACACCATCGTGGTGTGCGCGGTCACCGGCAGCACCCAGGCCGGCATGATCGCCGGATTCGCCGCGCTGGGCGGGCGGCCGCGGCGGATCCTCGGCATCGACGCCTCGGCCAAGCCGAAGGAGACCTGGGACCAGGTGGCGCGGATCGCGCGCGGGACCGCGTCGCTCATCGGCCTGGACCGGGAGCTCACGCACGACGAGATCCTGCTCGACGAGCGCTACCACGCGGGCACCTACGGCATCCCGGACGAGTCCACCATGGACGCGATGCGGCTGGCCGCGCGGACCGAGGGCATGGTCACCGACCCGGTGTACGAGGGCAAGTCCATGGCGGCCCTCATCGACCTCGTCGCCCGGGGCGAGATCGCCAAGGACGCCAAGGTGCTCTACGCCCACCTCGGCGGGCAGCCGGCGCTGAACGGCTACAGCGCCCTGTTCGGGTAGAACCGGCGGCGCCGGGGCGGGCACCCCGCGCCCCGGCCGCCCACCCTTGGGGATGCTCAAAGAAGAGGTCCTGCCCGCCGACTACCAGGCCACCTTCTGTTCCCCGCGTGCTCCACCGGGAACCGCGTGCTCGGAGATTCGTATCGCCCCACCGGGTGACACCTGCCTGATCGGCTCGGCCGCCGGCGCACACCGGGGCGACTGCCCCAGGCCGGCGGCCGAGGTCGGCCCACAGAGCGCTGCTGACGGCCTGGCCTCCCGTCACCCGGTGCGACGCAGCAGGGCCAGGTACATGGCGTCGGTGCCGTGCAGATGCGGCCACAGCTGGACGTCGGGGCCCTCGCCGAGCGCGGGGACGTCCGGCATCAGGGGGCGGGCGTCGATCCACTCGGCCGTCACCCCCTGGCCCTTGCGCGCCTCCCCCAGCACGTCCTCGACCACGGCGCGGGTCTCGGCCGGGTGCGGGGAGCAGGTCGCGTAGCCGACGACACCGCCGACGCGTGACGCGGTCAGCGCCTCGCGCAGCAGGCCGCGCTGGAGCGGGGCGAACCCGGCCAGATCCTCGGGGCGGCGGCGCCAGCGCGCCTCGGGGCGGCGGCGCAGCGCGCCGAGGCCGGTGCACGGCACGTCGACCAGCACCCGGTCGAAGCTCTCCGGCCGCCACGGCGGGCGGGTCCCGTCGGCGGCGATCACCTGGTACGGGCCGGGGTTCCCGGCGAGGGCGCGCTCCACCAGCCGGGCCCGGTGCGGCTGCTTCTCGGCGGCCAGCAGGGCCGCGCCGCGCTCCGCGGCGAGCGCGCCGAGCAGCGCGGCCTTGCCGCCGGGGCCCGCACAGCCGTCCAGCCAGCGCCGGTCGGGGCCGTCCAGCGGGGCGTTCGCGAGCGCGAGGGCGACGAGCTGGCTGCCCTCGTCCTGCACCCCGGCGCGCCCCTCCCGGACCGCGTCCAGCGCGCCGGGTTCGCCGCCCTCGGTGAGCCGCACGGCGTACGGGGACCAGCGGCCCGGCAGCGCGGACTCCTCGCCGGCCGCGGCGACCAGTTCGCCCGGGTCGGACCGGCCGGGGCGGGCGACGAGGGTGACCTCGGGCCGTTCGTTGTCGGCCTCCAGCAGGTCCTCGATCCCGGCCCGGCCGCCGCCGAGCGCGTCCCACAGCGCCGAGACGATCCAGCGCGGATGCGCGTGGACGACGCCGAGATGGTCCTCGGGGTCCTCGTCGTACGGCGGGGCGACCCGTTCCAGCCAGGCGTCGAGATCGGCGGCGGCGATCTTGCGCAGCACGGCGTTGACGAACTTGGCGCGCCCGTCGCCGAGCACCACCCGGGCCAGTTCGACGCTCGCGGAGACGGCGGCGTGGGTGGGGATGCGGGTGCCCAGCAGCTGGTGGGCACCGAGGGTCAGCACGTCGAGGACGGGCGGGTCCACCTCGCGCAGCGGGCGGTCCACGCATTCGGCGATGATCGCGTCGTAGGTGCCCTGGTGACGCAGGGTGCCGTAGACCAGTTCGGTGGCGAGCGCCGCGTCCCGGGCGTCGAATCCGCCGTCCTCCCGCGCCTTGCGGAGCAGGGGCGGGAGGACGAGGTTGGCGTACGCGTCCCGTTCGTCGACGGCCCGCAGCGCCTCGAAGGCGAGGATCCGTACGGGGTCCTTCTTCGGTCGGCGGTAGGGCTTGCCGGGGCGGCTGCGACGGGGAGGGCCGGACTGGGGGCTCACGGGACATGTGCTCCGGAAGGTATGGGGTGATCAGCCCCCCAGCCTACGCGGCTCAGCCGAGCACCCCCGCCGTCTCCCTGGGCTCCCCGGGCTCGTCGGGCTCGTCGGGGTCCCCGGGCTCCTGGGTTTCGAACTGGGTGCGGTACAGCTCCGCGTAGCGCCCCTCGGCGGCGAGCAGCGCGTGGTGGGTGCCGCGCTCCACGATCCGGCCGTCCTCCACGACGAGGATGAGGTCGGCCGCCCGCACCGTGGACAGCCGGTGGGCGATCACCACCGCGGTCCGCCCGTCCAGCGCCTCGGCCAGCGCCTCCTGCACGGCGGCCTCGGAGGTGGAGTCCAGATGGGCGGTGGCCTCGTCGAGGATCACCACCCGGGGCCGGGCCAGCAGCAGCCGGGCGATGGTCAGCCGCTGGCGCTCACCCCCGGAGAGGCGGTAGCCGCGTTCACCGACGACGGTGTCGAGACCGTCCGCGAGCGACGCGATCAGCCCGTCAAGACGGGCCCGGCGCAGCACCTCCCACAGCTCGTCCTCGGTCGCCCCCGGGCGGGCCAGCAGCAGGTTGGCGCGGATGGTGTCGTGGAAGAGGTGGCCGTCCTGGGTGACCATGCCGAGGGTTTCGCGCAGCGAGGCGGCGGTCAGGTCGCGGACGTCCACGCCGGACATCCGGACCGCGCCCGCGTCGGTGTCGTACAGGCGCGGCAGCAGCTGCGCGATGGTCGACTTGCCCGCGCCGGAGGAGCCCACCAGCGCGACCATCTGGCCGGGTTCGGCGCGGAAGGACACCTGGTGCAGCACCTGGACGCCGCCGCGGGTGTCCAGCTGGGCGACCTCCTCCAGGGAGGCCAGCGACACCTTGTCGGCGGACGGGTAGCCGAAGTCGACGTGGTCGAACTCCACCGACACCGGCCCGTCGGGGACCCGCCGGGCGTCCGGCTTCTCGGTGATCAGCGGCTTCAGGTCCAGCACCTCGAAGACCCGCTCGAAGCTGACGAGCGCGCTCATCACCTCCACCCGCGCCCCGGCCAGCGCGGTCAGCGGGGCGTAGAGCCGGGTGAGCAGCAGCGCGAGGGAGACGACGGCGCCGGGGTCGAGGCTGCCGCGCAGCGCGTAGTAGCCGCCGAGGCCGTAGACGAGGGCGAGGGCCAGGGCGGAGACGAGGGTCAGCGCGGTGACGAACGAGACCTGGACCATCGCCGTGCGGACGCCGATGTCCCGCACCCGGCGGGCCCGCGCGGCGAATTCGGCGGACTCCTCGGCCGGGCGGCCGAAGAGCTTCACCAGCGTCGCGCCGGGCGCGGAGAACCGCTCGGTCATCCGGGTGCCCATCGCGGCGTTGTGCGCCGCCGCCTCGCGCCGCAGACCGGCGAGCCGACGGCCGACCCGGCGGGCGGGCAGCAGGAAGACCGGCAGGATCACCAGCGCGAGCAGCGTGATCCGCCAGGAGATGCCGACCATCACGACGAAGGTGAGCAGCAGCGTCACCGCGTTGCTCACCACCCCCGAGAGGGTGTCGCTGAACGCCCGCTGCGCGCCGATCACATCGTTGTTCAGCCGGCTGACCAGCGCACCGGTGCGGGTGCGGGTGAAGAAGGCGACCGGCATCCGCTGCACATGGTCGAAGACGGCGGTGCGCAGATCGAGGATCAGCCCCTCCCCGATGTTCGCGGACAGCCGCCGGGTCAGCAGCCCGAGCGCCGCCTCGGCCACGGCGATCGCGGCGATCAGCCCGGCCAGTCCGAGCACCGTGGACTGGTGTGCGTGGCGGTCGATCGCGTTCACCACCCGGCCCGCGAGCAGCGGGGTGGCGACGGCCGTCACCGCCACCACCGTGCTCAGGGCGATGAACAGCAGCAGCGGGCGGCGATGCGGGCGGGCGAAGGCCCCGATGCGGCGCAGGGTCGCCCGGGAGAAGGGCCGCCGGTCGTCGTTGGCGTGTGTGGCCTGGTACAGGGAATGCCACGCGGTGACTTCCATGCTCATCGCGCACCTCCGAAGGGTTCGGGGTGCCGCCACGGTGATTACGCCGGTGGGTCCGGACCGGCGGCACGTGTCAAGGACGGTAGGACTTGAACCAAGGTGCAAGTCAACGACCGGCCGCCCCCGCGCGCTGTGTCGTGTCAGCCGCCGAGCCGCTCGCCCTCGGCGATCCGCACCCCACGGGCCCAGTCCGCCGCGCGCATCGGCTTCTTGCCCTGCGGCCGGACCCAGTTCAGCTCCACGGCATGGCTGCCCGTGCCCACGTAGACCGCCTTCTTGGTCGCGGCGAGCGCGCCGGGGGCCAGGTCCGTACGGTCCGCCACCGGCGCCGCCGAGACCACCTTCAGCCGCTCCCCGCGGAACGTCGTCCACGCGCCCGGCGCCGGGGCGCACGCCCGCACCAGCCGGTCGACCCGCAGGGCGGGCGCCGACCAGTCGATCTCCGCGTCCTCGACATTGATCTTCGGGGCGAGCGAGACGCCCTCGGCGGACTGCGGCACCGCCCGCAGCGAACCGTCCTCGATGCCGTCCATCGTCGCCACCAGCAGCCCGGCCCCGGCGAAGGCCAGCCGGGTCAGCAGATCGCCGCTGGTGTCGGTGGGCCGTACGTCCTCGGTCACCACCCCGTACACCGGCCCGGAGTCCAGCCCCTCCTCGATCTGGAACGTCGACGCCCCGGTCACCTCGTCGCCCGCCAGCACCGCGTGCTGCACCGGGGCCGCACCGCGCCACGCGGGCAGCAGCGAGAAGTGCAGATTGACCCAGCCGTGCGCCGGGATCTCCAACGCCGCCTTGGGCAGCAGCGCGCCGTAGGCCACCACCGGGCAGCAGTCCGGGGCGATCTCGGTGAGCCGGGCGAGGAAGTCGGCGTCCCGCGGCTTGGCCGGCTTCAGCACCTCGATGCCCGCCTCCTCGGCCCGCTCCGCGACCGGGCCGGCCACCAGCCGGCGGCCGCGCCCGGCGGGCGCGTCGGGTCGGGTCACGACGGCCACCACCTCATGCCGGTCGGACGCGATCAGCGCGTCCAGCGCGGGCAGGGCGACCTCGGGGGTACCGGCGAAGACGAGCCTCATGGGTGGCGAACTACCTCTCATTCAAGGCGTACAGGGCGGAGAACGGCGGAAACGCCGCCTCAGTCTATGGTCCGGCGGCCCCGGGGGGCGTACGGGCCGACGCCCGCACGCCCCGGACCGTGACCGACGGGCGGGGTGCCGCGTTGGTCAAGAGAGATTGACCTCGCCGGGCCGCGACCGCGGCCCGGTCCCCGTTCCGCCCACCCCCTTCACCGCCGGTTCGAGAGGCTTGTTCATGGCCGACCACGCAACTCACGACGCCCAGGCACGGGCCAGCCTGCACCTCCTGGTCCGGGACATCGAGCGGGTCCGCCGACAGGTGGACGCGCTGCGCACCCTCACCGCCCAGCTCGGCAACGTCTACCGGCCGCGGCGCACCGGACCGTCCGCGGGCTTCGTCGTCTACGGCCGCGCCCCGGCGCCCACCGTGCGGCTCGCCCAGGAACTGCGGGACAGCGTCGAGACCCTGGTCACCGCCGCGGTCGACTTCGACCGCTCGCTCGGCTTCTCGTGGGACGCGGTGGGCTCCGCGCTCGGCGTCACCAAGCAGGCGGTGCACCGCCGCTACGGCTCGCGCCGCGCCGCCGCGGCGAGCACCCCGGAGGGCGGCGAGCCCCCGGCGGCGCACAGCCCCGAGCCCGCCGCGGTGCCGCCGGTCCCGTCCGTACCGGCCGCCCGCTCCGTCCCGCCGCAGTCCGCCCCGCCGCTGCGTGAGGACCCCCGCCCCACCGCCTTCCCCGGCCCCCGCAACGGCTGAGGGAAGCCCCTCTTTTTTTGGCTCGGCTCGCCTCCGGGGCGCCTCGGCCGACGTCGACGGTCGACCGTGCCCGGTCGCTCGCGCGGCGGAGCCGCATATCGATACGAGCCCTCGCTCCCTGCGCGCGCTCTCCCTTTCGACACCGGCGCGCCCCTTCGCCTCACTCGCCCGTCAGCCGATGTCCAGGGGGTCGACGCGGACCGTCGGGTCCTTGTCGCCGCGGGCCAGCCGCAGGGCCTTGGCCTCCTTGACGGCGGCGGCCAGGGCGCGGCCCTGGCCCGGGGGCACCCGCAGCAGGGCGCGCTCCCACTGCTCGCCGGGCGGCGGGTCGCCGGGGCGGCGCGGGCGGCCCGGCGGGGTGGGGGGCAGCGGGACGGGCCCCAGGGTCTCGGTCCCCTCCGGCAGCGACGCCGAGGCGATCAGCTCGGCCACCGCCTCCCCCGGCCCGGCCACCGCCGCCATCCGGGAGACCGGCGGGAAGCCCAGCTGGGACCGCTCGGCGAGTTCGCGCGCCGCGTAACCGGCCGGGTCCCAGCGCACCAGCGCCTGGACGGGCCGCTGCGTCGGTTCGGCGGTCACCACGACGAGGCCGCCGTCCTCATGCCCCCGCACCAGCGCGGCCGCTTCCAGCCAGCGGCGCAGCGCGTCCTCGCCCGCGCGCAGGTCGGGGCGGCCGAGCAGCGCCCAGCCGTCGAGCAGCAGGGCGGCCGCGTAACCGCCCTCGGCGACCGGTTCGGCGCCCGGGGTGCTGACGACGAGCGACGGGCGGTCAGGCACGGTGTCCAGGACGTGGTCCCGGCCCGAGGTGCGGACCGGGACGGCGGGGAAGGCGCGGCCCAGCTCCTCCGCGGTGCGCCGGGCGCCGACGACGCTCGCCCGCAGCCGTACGCCCCCGCACTCGGCGCAGTGCCAGGCGGTCTCGGCCCGCCCGCACCAGCCGCAGGCCAGCCGGTCCGCGTCGCGCGCCTCCAGGGGGCCCGAGCAGTGCCGGCAGCGGGCGGGCTCCCGGCAGCGCTCACAGGCCAGCCGGGGTACGTATCCCCGGCGCGGCACCTGCACCAGCACCGGGCCGCGGGTCAGCGCCTCCCGCACGGTCTGCCAGGCGAGCGTGGGCAGCCGGGCGGCGCGGGCCTCGGCGTCCCGGGCCACCTCGCCCTCGTCCACGGTACGGATCAGCGGGGCCGCCGCCCGCACCTGCTCGCGGCCGGCCTCCAGGGGCCGGGCCCAGCCGTTCTCCACCAGCTGGGCGGCTTCCACGGTGCGGCCGAGGTCGCCCAGCAGGAAGCCCGTCTTCTCGTGCACGGCGCGCAGCAGCAGGACGTCGCGGGCGTGCGGCTGCGGGGCGTGGTCGTCGCTGTGGCTCTGGTCGCCGTCGTCCCAGATGCCCACCAGGCCGAGGTCGCGGACCGGCGCGAACATGGCCGCCCGGGTGCCGACCACGGCCCGCACCGAGCCGCGGCTGACGGCCAGCCACCGCCGGTAGCGCTCCTCGGGGCCGAGGTCCGCGGTGAGCAGCACATGCCGCCCCGGGCCGCCGAGCGCCCGGGTGAGCGCCGCGTCGACCCGGGCGGCGGTGCGCCCGTCGGGGACGACGACGAGCGCACCGCGCCCGGAGGCGAGGGTGGCGGCGACCGCGGCGGCCCACTCGTCCGGCCAGTGCGGTCCGGGCAGCGCGGTCCATACGGCCCGGGGCGTGCCGCTGCCCGCGAGCGCGTCCAGGAACCCGGGCCCGGCCGGGTAGCGGGCCCAAGCGCCGGGCTCGGGCGGCCCGGGCGGGGGCAGCGGTGGCGGGGACACCTCGGACTCGGCGCGGACGTTGCGCTTGGGTATGGCCAGCTGGAGGACGTCGGCGAGCGATCCGGCGTACCGGTCGGCGACGGCCCGGCACAGCGCGAGCAGCCCCGGCCCGAGCACCGGCTCGGGCGAGACGACCTGGGCGATGGCCGCCAGCGGACCGCGGTAGTCGGATTCGGCGACCCGCTCGACGATGTACCCGTCCAGCAGCCCGCCGCCCTCGCGCCGCCCCTCGCGCACCTTGCCGGTCCCGGCCCCGAACCGCACCCGCACCCGCACCCCGGGCCGGGCCTCGGCGTCCATCTCGGCCGGGACCGCGTAGTCCCACAGCTTGTCGAGGTGCACCGGGCCCTTGTCCACGAGCACCTTGGCCACCGGCCGCTCCTTGGCCAGCGCGGCTCCCCGCCACGTCCGCGGCTTGGCCCGCGGCACCTTGGCCTTGCGCACGCTGTCCCGGATGAGCGCGAGCTGCTCACTCCCCTGCGGCTCTCCCTCCGGGGCCTTGCGCCGCTCGTCGTCCCTGCTCACAGATCAAGTCTTAGCAGAGGAGTCGGACACACGAAGGCCCGGACGCCACGA
>NZ_BBUZ01000053.1 GCF_001417735.1 Streptomyces sp. NBRC 110028 | reverse complement strand
GCGGCACTAGAGGGTGGGGCGGCCCGTTGTCACGGCGTAGAAGGCCACGGCCGCCGCCGCGCCCACATTGAGGGAGTCGACGCCGTGGGCCATGGGGATGCGGACCCATTCGTCGGCGGCCATGAGGGCCTGGGTGGAGAGGCCGTCGCCCTCGGCGCCCAGCATGAGGGCGACGCGGTCGAGGCGGTGGGGGGCGGCGTCGTCCAGGGAGGTCGCCTTCGCGTCGGGGGTGAGGGCGAGGATCTTGAAGCCCGCGTGCCGGACCGCTTCGAGGCCGCGCGGCCAGGTGTCCAGGCGGGCGTACGGGACGGAGAAGACGGCGCCCATGGAGACCTTCACGGAGCGGCGGTAGAGGGGGTCGGCGCAGTCCGGGGAGAGGAGGACGGCGTCCATGCCGAGGGCGGCGGCGCTGCGGAAGATGGCGCCGATGTTGGTGTGGTCGTTGACGGATTCCATGATCACGACGCGTCGGGCGCCGGCGAGGAGTTCGTCGGCCTCGGGCAGCGGTTTGCGCTGCATGGAGGCGAGGGCGCCGCGGTGGACGTGGTAGCCCGTTACGCGTTCGGCCAGTTCGGGGCTGACGGCGTAGACGGGGGCGGGGACGTCCTCGATGACGTCGCGCATGACGTCGACCCACTTGGACGACAGCAGCATCGAGCGCATCTCGTAACCGGCGAGGCGGGCCCGCCGGATCACCTTCTCGCCCTCGGCGATGAACAAACCTTCGGCGGGCTCGCGCTTGCGCCGTAGCTCCACATCGGTCAGACCCGTGTAGTCGCGCAACCGCGGGTCGTCGGGATCATCGACGGTGATGAGATCAGCCACTTGAGTGATACTGCCTTGTCCTGGATGCCGTGCCAATGCGGCGACGTGAGGAAGTTACCGGTGGTTACGCCCGGCGCGAGCCGACGGAGACGACGTCGCCGATGACCACGACGGCCGGAGGCCGTATGCCCTCGGCGGCGACCGTGTCCGCCACGGTGGCCAGGGTGGCGTCCACGCGGCGCTGGGCGGCGGTGGTGCCCTCCTGGATGACGGCGACCGGGGTGTCCGCGCTCCGGCCGTGGCGGATGAGGGCGGCGGCGATGGCGCCGATCTTCTCGACGGCCATGAGGAGGACGAGCGTGCCGCGCAGGCCGGCGAGCGCGGACCAGTCGACGAGGGAGCTGGGGTCGTCGGGGGCGACGTGGCCGCTGACCACGGTGAACTCATGGGCGACCCCGCGGTGGGTGACCGGGATTCCGGCGGCGGCGGGGACGCTGATGGAGCTGGAGATGCCGGGGACGACGGTGCACGGGATTCCGGCTTCGGCGAGCGCCTCGGCCTCCTCCATGCCGCGACCGAAGACAAAGGGGTCGCCGCCCTTGAGCCGGACGACGGACTTGCCCGCCTTGGCGTGTTCGATCAGCGCGTTGTTGATCGCTTCCTGGGCCATGAAGCGGCCGTACGGGATCTTCGCGGCGTCGATGACCTCGACGTGCGGCGGAAGTTCGTCGAGGAGGTCGCGGGGGCCGAGCCGGTCGGCCACCACGACGTCGGCCTCGGCGAGGAGTCGGCGGCCACGGACGGTGATCAGGTCCGGGTCGCCGGGGCCGCCGCCGACCAGGGCGACGTGCGGGCCGCGGGTGCGGTGGCGGGGGGCGGCGAGGGTGCCGTCGCGCAGGCCCTCGACCACGGCGTCGCGTACGGCGGCGGAGCGGCGCGGGTCCCGCCCGGTGAGCACGGCGACGGTGACGCCCTCGCTGCGCCCGGTGGCCGGGGTCCAGGCGGAGGCGGCCTCGGCGTCGTCGCTGCGGACGCACCAGACCCGGCGCGCTTCGGCCTCGGCGGAGGCGGCGGCGTTGGCGTCCGGGTCGTCGGTGGTGATCAGCGCGTACCAGGCGCCCTCGAAGTCGCCTTCCCGGTAGCGGCGGCGCTCCCAGCGCACCTCCCCCGCCTCGGCCATGGCCTCGACGGAGGGCGTCGCGGAGGGCGAGATCAGCAGGATGTCCGCGCCCGCGGCGATCAGCGCGGGCAGCCGTCGCTGGGCGACCTGGCCCGCCCCGAGGACGACGACGCGCCGCCCCGTGAGGCGCAGTCCGACGGGGTATGCGAAGTTCTCGGACATGGCGGTGAGGCTCTCCTCATGCAGAATGCCTGCCGCTGCGGCGCTGGAGCGGCTGATCAACGGGTGGGGCGTGGCCCCCGCCGACACCTTACGTGGCGGGGGCGCACGTCAGTTCTTCTCCGTGACTCCCGCGGAGTCGAACGTGGCCACCTCGTGCATCGCCCGCGCGGCGCTCTGCACCACGGGGAGGGCGAGCAGGGCGCCCGTACCCTCGCCGAGGCGCAGGTCCAGGTCGACCAAGGGGCGCAGGCCCAGCTTGTTGAGGGCCGCCACATGGCCCGGCTCGGCGCTGCGGTGGCCCGCGATGCACGCCGCCAGCACCTCGGGCGCGATGGCGCGGGCGACCAGGGCGGCGGCGCCCGCGCTGACCCCGTCCAGGATGACGGGGGTACGCAGGGAGGCGCCGCCCAGCAGCAGCCCGGCCATGGCGGCGTGCTCCAGGCCGCCGAAGGCGCACAGGACGCCGATGGGGTCGGCGGGATCGGGCTGGTGCAGCTCCAGACCGCGCCGTACGACGTCGATCTTGCGCGCGTGCATCTCGTCGTTGATGCCGGTGCCGCGACCGGTCACCTCGGCCGGGTCGGCGCCGGTGTAGACGGAGACCAAGGCGGCCGAGGTGGTGGTGTTGGCGATGCCCATCTCACCGGTGAGCAGCGCCTTGTTCCCGGCGGCGACCAGGTCGCGGGCGGTCTCGATGCCCACTTCGAGGGCGCGCAGCACCTCTTCGCGGGTGAGGGCGGGCCCGGTGGTGAAGTCGCCGGTCCCGGCGCGTACCTTGCGCGGCAGCAGCCCGGGGGTGGAGGGCAGTTCGCTCGTCACGCCCACGTCCACGACGCACACCTCGGCACCGACCTGGCTCGCGAAGGCGTTGCAGACCGCGCCGCCGCCCAGGAAGTTGGCGACCATCTGCGCGGTGACCTCCTGCGGCCACGCGGTGACGCCCTGGGCGTGCACCCCGTGGTCGCCCGCGAAGATCGCGACCGCGGCGGGCTCCGGAATCGGCGGCGGGCACTGCCGGGACAGTCCGCTGAGCTGCGCGGAGATGATCTCCAGCATGCCGAGCGCCCCGGACGGCTTGGTCATCCGCTTCTGCCGCTCCCACGCCTCGCCGAGCGCCTTGGCGTCCAGCGGGCGGATGCCCTGGAGAGTGTCGGTCAGCAGGCTGTGCGGGTCCTCGCCGGGCAGCGCGCGCCGCCCGTACGACTCCTCGTGGACGACCCACGACAGCGGGCGGCGCTTGGACCACCCGGACCGCAGCAGCTCCGGCTCCTCCGGGAACTCGTCCACGTACCCGACGCACAGGTACGCCACGACCTCCAGGTGATCCGGCAGCCCGAGCGTACGGACCATCTCGCGCTCGTCGAAGAAGCTGACCCAGCCGACGCCGAGCCCTTCGGCGCGGGCGGCGAGCCACAGGTTCTCCACGGCGAGCGCCGAGGAGTACGGCGCCATCTGCGGCTGGGTGTGCCGCCCGAGGGTGTGGCGGCCGCCGCGGGTCGGGTCGGCGGTGACGACGATGTTGATCGGCGTCTCGAGGATCGCCTCGATCTTCAGTTCCTTGAACTGCTTGGCCCGGCCCTTGGGGAGGGACTTGGCGTACGCGTCGCGCTGCCGCACCGCCAGCTCGTGCATGGTGCGCCGGGTTTCCTCGGAGCGGATGACGACGAAGTCCCACGGCTGGGACTGCCCCACGCTGGGCGCGGTGTGCGCGGCCTCCAGCACGCGCAGCAGCACCTCGTGCGGGATGGGGTCGGGCCGGAAGCCGTTACGGATGTCCCGGCGCTCGCGCATCACGCGGTGGACGGCGGCGCGCTCGGCTTCGTCGTATCCCGCGTCGGCGCGAGGGCCGAAGGGGACGGCGGCGGGCTCGGGGGCCTCGGATTCCGGGTCGTCGGGGTTTTGGCCGGCGGCGTCGGCCCGTTCGGCTTGTTCAGCCTGTTCGGCCTCTTCGGTCTCTTCGATCTCTTCGTCGGCCTCCGGCTGAGCGGATTCGGCGGCTTCGTCCTGAGCCTCCACCGCGTCGCCGGACGGTTCGCCCTCGGGCGCGGTGGTCTCGGCGTCGGGGGTCTCCCCGGCGGCGGCCGCCGCGTCATCCGCCTCGGGCGCCTGCGCCTCGGCGGCGGCGTCGGTCGCGGTGGTCTCACCGCCCGGCGTCGCCGCGCCGGAGTCCTGAGCCGCCGCATCGGCGGCAGCCTCAGGCTCGGGGGCCGCCGCCTCCGCGGGCGTCTCGCCCTCGGGGGTGCCCTCTTCGACGGGGGCTTCTGCCGCGGGGGCCTCGGCGGGGTCTGACTCGGCAGGCGCGGCCTGCTCGTCAGCCTCTGCCGCCGGAGCCTGCGCGTCGGCGTCCGCCTCCGGCTCCGGCTCCGGCTCCTGAGCCTCGCCGGGTACAGCGGCTTCCGCCGCCGACGGCTCAGCGGGGGCCGGCTCGGCGGGCGCCTGCGCGGGCGCGGCCTGCTCGGCCGAAGCCTGCGCATCGGCAGGCGCCGTCTCGGCGTCAGCCTCACCGGGGACAGCGGCCTCGGCCGGGGCCTCCCCCTCGGATGGTTCGGCGGGGGCCGGTTCGGCGGGGGCCTGCGCATCGGCCTCCGGCGCCGGACCCTCGTCCGGGGCAGCCGCGTCGGCCGGGGCCTGTACGTCAGCCTCCGGCTCCGGGGTCTGGTCCTCGGCGGGAGCCGGTTCGGCGGCAGCCGGTTCGGCTGGCGCCTGCGCATCGGCCTCCGGCGCCGGACCCTTGTCCGGGGCAGACGGATCGGCCGAAGCCTCTCCGGGGGCAGCGGCCTCGGCGGGAGCGGCTTCGGCGGGTGCCTGCGCAGCCTCCGGCTCCGGGGCCTGGTCCTCGGCGGCAGCCGGGTCGGCGGCGTCCGGAGCCTCCGCCACGGACGGCTCGACGGGGGCCGGGTCGGCCGGAGCCTGCGCATCGGCGGGCGCCGCCTGGGCGTCAGCCTCCGGTTCGGCGGGCGCCGCCTGGGCGTCAGCCTCCGGTGCCGCAGCCTCAACGGCGGCAGCCGGATCGGCCGGGGCCTGCGTGTCAGCGTCGGCCTCCGCCGCCGGGGCCTCACCCGGGGCAGGGGCTTCGGCCGCGGACGGCTCGGCGGGCACCTGCGCGTCGACCTCAGCCGCATCGGCCGGGGCCTGCGCCTCGGCGGGGACGGCCGGGTCGGCCGGGGCTTCCGCCACGGGCGCCTCGGCAGGGGCCTGCGCGTCAGCCTCCGGCACCGGGGCCTCACCCGGGACAGCCGCGTCGGCCGAGACCTGCGAGTCAGCGGATGCCGCCTGGGGATCGGCGGCATCCGGATCGGCGGCCGGGGCTTCCGGCGCGGACGGCTCGGCGGGGGCCTGCTCGGACGCGGCCTGTGCGTCGGCTTCCGGCACCGGAGCCTCGCCCGGGGCGGACGGGTCCACAGACGGGTCGGCGGCGGTCGGGGAGTACTCCTCCGCGTCGGCGACTATCGCGTGGCCCGGGTCCACCGCGGCCGGTTCGGCGTCCTCGTGGGGGATCTGGGCCGGGATGACGGCCTGGGGGCCCGCGTAGAGCTGGTCCGGGGTGATGCCCGGCTGGACCTGGGCCGGGATGTCGACGGCCGGGTGCCCGGGTTCCATGGCGGGCGCCCCGCCCTGGGGCGGGATGGCCACGGCCGGGTCGGCGTAACCAGCGTCGGCGTACCCGGGGTCCGCGTACCCCAGGTCCATCGCCGTCGGCTGCGCACCGCCCTCGGGCGTCTCCGGCGCCTCCGGCTGATCGCCCAGACCGACCGTTTCTGCTGGTGCGGGCATGGGCCGGGGCGGCTGGGGATCCCAGGCGTCGCCGGGCGGCGGGGCGTCGCCGATCTGCGGGATGTCGGCGAGCTGCGGGCCCGGGAGCGGGCCGGAGCCCTCGGGCTGGGGCTGGGTGGTGAAGTACTGCGGCCCGGCGGCGTACTCCGGGGCGCTGGCGTAGTCGACGCCACCGGTGTACTCGGGTTCGGGCGGGGGCGCCGTCTGGGGCTGCTGGACGGGCGGGGCGGTGTGCCGGCCGGCGGCCGGGCCGCGGTCGGCGAGGGAGCGGACCACGCCGCCGGAGGTGTCGGGCACGGGCGGGCCCATGTGCAGGGGGCGGCGGGGAGGCGGGGCGGGGGCCGCGTGCGCGGCGGGGGCTTGGGGCGGCTGCGGTGCGGGCTGTTCCGGCGCCGGGTCGGCGGCCGGACCGGCCGGGGGTTCGGCCACCGGCTGCGGCTCGGGCATCTGGGCATCGGCGTAGGCGGCCATGCCGGGGTCCAGCACTCCGCCCTCGTACAGCCCTTGGCCCTGCTGCTGCGGGTACGGCGGCTGCATCGCGGCCTGCATCTGCTGCTCGTACTGCAGCTGCTGGTCGTACTGCAGCTGCTGGTCGTACTGCGCCTGCTGGTCGTACTGCGCCTGCTGGTCGTAGTGCAGTTGCTGCTGGTACTGGGCCTGCTGCTCGTACTGCGCCTGCTGCTCGCTCCAGGCGCCCTGGGCGCCCGGCATCAGCAGCAGGTCGTCCTCCTCGCCGCCGGTTTCGGGGCCGTCGAGGAAGGTGTAACCGGCGTCGGCAGGCGGGGCGTGGACATCCGCCGGGTGCGGTTGTCCGAGTCGTCCGCCTGCGTTCTCCGGCAGTCCCTCTCCCGGGACCTGGCCGGTGTCGGTCATGCGTACCCCTCGCCCATCGCTAGTGCTCCTTCCAACCGCCTACCGCCGGGAGCAAGCCCCGTGAGCAAGAACGAGCGTGCGCCGTGCGCGGCACGTAGCACGCCCGAGGCTTGCCCACCGCGGCCCGACAAGAAAGGGTCACATTCCGGCCTTTGGCCGATAAAGCGCCTAACGCCGGGCAGCGGTACAGGCAGTACAACGATCCGCCA
Source organism: Streptomyces sp. NBRC 110028 (assembly GCF_001417735.1). Lineage (GTDB taxonomy): Bacteria > Actinomycetota > Actinomycetes > Streptomycetales > Streptomycetaceae > Streptomyces. Next base: position 38,301 of record NZ_BBUZ01000053.1, on the reverse strand, counting down.
GCCTACCCCGCGCGGCGCTTCCGGAAGGTCACCGGGGCGAAGCTCGGGGCGAACGTCACAGGGACAAAATCACTGGTGCGGGCGGTGTCCGCAGAGGAGGAAGGCCACCGCGCGTTCGCGTTCGGCCCACACCCGGGTGTCCAACTCGACTGATTGCAGCAGCAGGCACTCGACCCCGTAGCCGCCGTCCTCCAGGGCGGCGCCGATGGCCTCCGCCTCGTCACGGGTGGCGGCGTGGGTGACGATGCGCTCGGGGCGGCGCGCGGCGCACGCGGCGACGACAGGCGCGCCCCCGGCGCCGACGCGGACGACGTCCGGCTCGGGCAGGTCCTCGAGGACGTCGGGCGCGGTGCCGTGGACGACCTGGAGCTGGACGCCGAAGCGGCGGGCGAGGGTGTCGACGCGCTCGCAGGCGTCCGGGTCGCGGTCGACGGCGATGACGGCGGCGCCGAACCCGGCGGTCTCGACGGCGGCGGCGCCGCTGCCCGCGCCGATGTCCCAGACCAGATCGCCGACGCGGGGACCGAGGCGGGCGAGTTGGAAGGAGCGCAGCTGCTGCGACTCGCTCTCACCGAGCACGGTCGCGTAGGCGGGGGCGGGCAGTGCCCAGCCGCGTACGGAGCCGGGGTGGCCCGGGTCGCGGCCGGCGATCCAGCCGCCGCTCTGCAGTGCGCCGCGGGCGGCGCCGGTGGGTGCGCCGCTGCGGACGGAGGCGGCGCCGGAGCCGCCGATGACGATGACGACGTTGGGGTCGCGCCAGGTGTGGTCGGCGGCCTTGTCGGAGGTCAGCACGGTGACCTGCTCGCGTTCGGTGCCCAGGGCCTCGCAGATGACGAAGGTGCGGTGCACCGGGCCGAGGAGCAGGGCGAGTTCGGCGGGACCGGCGCCCGGTGAGGTGAGGACGGCGACCTTGGTGTGGGCGCGGCAGACGTTGACGGCGCGCCGCAGGTCGCGGCTGTGGGCGACGACCACCTGGGCGTCGTCCCAGGGCATCCCGGCCCGGGCGAAGGCGGCGGCGACGGAGGAGACGGCGGGCACGACCTCGACCTCCAGGCCGTGCTCGGGGGCGCGCAGGGCGCGGACGACGCCGAAGAAGCCGGGGTCGCCGTCGGCCAGGACCACGGCCGAGCCGCGGTGCTGGGCGATGCGGCGGGCGGCGAGGTCCACGCTGCCGAGCCGGATGCGTTCGGCGCCGGGCGGGACTTCGGGCAGCGCCAGGTGGTGGGCGGCCCCGGCCACGAGGGTGGCCGCGCCGAGGGCGGACCGGGCCGCGTCCGTGAGCGGGGAGCCGTCCCAACCGATCACCGTGACGCGGTCGGCCATCGTCGTCTGTCTCCCCAATGTGTCGCAGTTCGGTCGCGGGTTGGTGCGCGCGGTCGCGGTGCGTGGTGCACGCGGGCGGTGCCACGGATGGCCTGCCCCCGGAGGGCCTGCCGTGGCGGGTGCGCCGCGCTGCGCGTGCCGTGGACGCGCGTGTCGCGGCTGTGGACGGGCCGGCCCGCAGGTGCTCGGCCCGGAGAGATTACCCCGCCTGGTCCGGACCGCCGGACCGGGGGCAGGGGCGAAGGTGGCGCGCCGGGGGCGCTCGGGAGGCGTGGCGCGCCGGGGTTCGGCACACATGAGCGCCGGTCAGCGCCGGTCGACGCCGGCGGTGTACTCGGAGTACGTGGGGAAGATGTTGAAGGCATCGTTCCCGGCCGTACGGTCGGGCGCGCCCTCCAGGTCCTCGGGGAGCAGGCTCCAGACGATGAGGTCGGTGCGCAGGTCGGTCCAGCCGCCGTCCTCCGTCTGGGTGCGGGCTATGCAGGCGTTACGGAGCACTCCCTCGCTGATGCAGCCGACCTTCTGGGCGACCTGCTGACCGGCGGTGTTGCCCGCGGCGGTCCGCAGCTCCAGCCGCTCGAACCGCTGGTCGTGGAACAGCCAGCGGGCGACGGCCAGCACCGACTCCACGGCGTAGCCCTCGCCGCGCGCCCAGGGGGCGGTGATATAGCTGATCTCGGTGCCCAGGACCTTCCAGTCGGTGTTGCACAGATGGATGATTCCGACGAGCCGCTGGGTGAGGAATTCGGCGACCGCGAAGACGATTCCGCGCCCCGTGGTGCGTTCGGCGGGGGCGAGCCGCATCGCCTGGTCGCGTGCGTCGCGGTGGGTGTACGGGTGGGGAGCCCGGCTCCAGGTGATGACGAGTTCGTCGTTCATCATGTCCGTGAGCGCGGGCAGGTCCGCTTCCTCGAACGGGCGCAGCACCAGCCGTTCCGTGCTGATGGAGATGTCCGGGAAAGTGGATGTCATGCGCCGCTCCGTAACCGGGTCGTTTCAAAGTCGAGGCGAAGAGCCCAGCATGCAGCATCGCTCGGGCGAAATGCAGCACGGGGTGCGGAAACGGAAGGCTCCGCATCGGATTGTCGCCCGGATGCGGAGCCTTCCGTGTTCGGCCGGTCGTTTTCCAGAATGGTGTGTATCAGAACGACGCGAGTACGGATCCGTCGTACTTGTCCTTGATGAACTTCTTCACCTGCGGGGAGGTGAGGAGCTTGGCGAGCTTCTTGACCCGCGGGTCGTCCTCGTTGCCCTTCTTCACGGCGAGGAAGTTGCCGTAGGGGCTGTTGTCCGGGGACTCCAGGATCAGCGCCTCCTTGGCGGGCTTGAGGTGGGCCTGGATGGCGTAATTGCCGTTGATGACGGCGGCGTCCACGTCGTCCAGGGACCTCGGCAGCTGCGGCGCCTCCAGCTCCTTGAACTTCAGGTCCTTGGGATTGTCGGCGATGTCCTTGGGGGTGGCCTCGGTGCCGGCGCCCTTCTTGAGCTTGATGACGCCGTGGGCGTCCAGCAGCCGGAGGGCCCGGGCCTCGTTCACCGCGTCGTTGGGGACGGCGACGGTGGCGCCCTTCTTGAGGTCGTCGGCCTTCTTCACCTTGTGCGAGTAGAGGCCGAGCGGCTCCAGATGCACGGTGACGACAGGCACGATGTCGGTGCCGCGCTTCTTGTTGTAGTCGTCGAGGAACGGCTTGTTCTGGAAGTAGTTGGCGTCCACCGAGCCGTCCTGGGTGGCAGGGTTCAGCGAGTTGTAGTCGGTGAACTCCTTGATCTCCAGCTTGAGGCCCGCCTTCTTGGCCAGGTGGTCCTTGACGTAGTTCAGTATCTCGGCGTGCGGGACGGGGTTCGCGCCGACGAGCAGCGGGCCGTCTTTGTCGGCCTTCCCCGAGCTGGGCGGGGCGCAGGCGGACGCACCGGCGGCGAGCGCGGCGGCGGCGAGCAGGGTGGTGGCGGTCTTGAGGGCGTTACGCACGAAAAGTGCCTTTCTGGTGTCGAGGCGTCAGGAAGTCTTGGTCAACTGGGCGGGCTCGCCGGGCTCGGCGGCTCCGGCCGTGTCGGCGGCCCGGGTTTCGGCGGTACCGGCGCTCCGGGTACGGGAGCGCGAGCGCACCAGCCGGGGCGCGGCCGAGCCGGGGCTGCGGTGCGACAGCGCGCGGGCCGCGATGTCACCCGCGAACTGGATCACGGAGATCACCACCGCGAGGATGGCCACGGTGACCCACATCAGCTGGGTCTCGAACCGCTGGTAGCCGTAGCGGACGGCGAGGTCGCCCAGGCCGCCCGCGCCGACCGTGCCGGCCATCGCCGAGTAGCCGATGAGCGCGACGATCGTGGTGGTGGCGCTGGAGATCAGCGACGGAAGCGACTCGGGCAGCAGGACCTTGCGTACGACGGTCCAGGTGGAGCCGCCCATCGCCTGCACGGCCTCCACCAGCCCGCCGTCGACCTCGCGCACCGAGGTCTCCACGAGCCGGGCGTAGAAGGGGATGGCGCCGATCGCCAACGGCACGATCGCGGCGGCGGGGCCGATGGTGGTGCCCACGATCGCGCGGGTGAAGGAGATCAGCGCGACCATGAGGATGATGAACGGCATCGAGCGCGCGATGTTGACCACCTGGCCGACGACCTTGTTCACGACCACGTTCGGCAGCACGCCGCCCCGGTCGGTGAGGACCAGCAGCACGCCGAGCGGCAGCCCGCCGACGATCGCGATGGCCGCCGACCAGCCAACCATCCAGAGCGTCTCCAGACACGCCTGCTGCAACAGGGGCTGCATCTCGGACCAGGTCACTTGGCGCCCTCCTTGAGCACGGCGGTCTTCTTGGCGCCCGCGGCGTCCGTGGTGTCAGCGGTGGCGGCGGTGGCGGCGGTCTGCGTCCCGGCCGCCTCGTACGCCACGTCCGCCACCTCGACCTGGAGGCCCTGCTCCCGCAGGAAGCCGATCGGCACGACGTTCTCCTCGAAGGGGCCGGGCAGCTCGATGCGCATCCGGCCGACCTGGTTGCCGCCGACGGTGTCCATCGCGGCGCCGAGGATCGAGATGTCGATGTTGTACGTACGGGACAGCTGGGAGATCACCGGCTTGGCCGCGGCCTCGCCCTGGAACGTCACGTCCACGACCGTGCGGTCCGCGCCCGAGGGCGCCCCGCCGACCGGGAACAGCTCCTGGGCCAGCTGCGAGCCGGGGGTGGCCAGCAGCTCGCCGACGCTGCCGGACTCCACGATCCGCCCGCCGCTCATCAGCGCGGCCGAGTCGCAGATCGTCTTGACGACGTCCATCTCGTGCGTGATCAGCAGCACGGTCAGGCCCAGCTGCCGGTTGAGGTCGCGCAGCAGCTGGAGGATCGAGCGGGTGGTCTCGGGGTCGAGCGCGGAGGTCGCCTCGTCGGACAGCAGCACCTTCGGATCGCCCGCGAGCGCGCGGGCGATGCCGACGCGCTGCTTCTGGCCGCCGGAGAGCTGCGCGGGGTACGCCTTGGCCTTGTCGGCGAGGCCGACCAGGTCCAGCAGCTCCAGGGCCTTGCGGGTGCGCTCCTTGCCGGAGACGCCGAGGATCTCCAGCGGCAGCTCCACGTTGTCGCGCACCGTGCGCGAGGAGAGCAGGTTGAAGTGCTGGAAGACCATGCCGATCCGGCTGCGCGCCTGGCGCAGCGCGGAGCCCGCCCGCTGTCCCCGTCCGGCGAGCGCGGTGAGGTCCTGACCGGCCACGGTGACCGTGCCGGAGGTGGGGCGCTCCAGGAGGTTGACGCAGCGGATGAGGGTGGACTTCCCGGCGCCGCTCTGGCCGACGACGCCGTACACCTCACCCTCGCGGACATGCAGGTCGACGCCGTCGAGGGCGGTGACCTCGCGGCCTCGTGAGCGGTAGACCTTCGTCAGGTCCGTAGTGGTGATCACAGGGTTTCCGTCACTGTTGAGTGCAGGCGGTTGTGCCGCCGGGCACGGTTCCATTCCTTACGGAAGCGGCGTGGGCGGGCCGAGGGCGTGCGCGCGCGGGTGTGGGCGCGGGCGCGGCTCGGGGCCGGTGACGCGGGGCGGGCCGGGTCCGCGCGCGGCGGCGCGGGCATGGCTCAGCGGGTCTCGCTTCGGGGCGCGAGGCTCAGGCGGGGGCCCTCAGCGGTCACACATTCGACACCGACAACGAGCACCGGGCGTCATCATCGCCTCGGTCGCAGGGGTGCGGCAGCTCGTCGTGGTCATGGCCGCCAGTAAACCAGAGACCCTGACGGGCCCATCAAGCATGTCCGCATGTCGGACGTCGATGACCAGTCCGTGGACAGCGGCGTCATCCACGGTCCGGTCGCTTCCCTTTACCCCCTCTACTCCCCTGTTCCCCTCACTCCCCCGCGACGATCTCCACTCCCCCGTCGACGGCCCGCGCCGACACGGCCGACAGGTCCTCCACCACGATGTCGGCCTCCAGCTCCGCCCGGCTGGTCGTCGTGGTCAACGCCACGGTCCGCATCCCGGCGGCCCGGGCGGCGGCGAGCCCGGCCGGGGCGTCCTCGAAGACCACACATCGGGCCGGGTCGGCGCCCAGCTTCCCGGCGGCCAGCAGGAACGGTTCGGGGTCCGGCTTGCCGCGGGTGATGTCGTCCGCGGTGATCAGCAGCCCGGGGCGTATCCCGGCCTCGGCGAGGCGGGCCTCGGCCAGCGCGCGGCCCGCGGAGGTCACCACCGCCCAGCGCTCCGCGGGCAGCCCGGCCAGCAGATCGAGGGTGCCGGGCAGCAGCCGCACCCCGCCGGGGACGTCCTCGACCTCCAGTTCGTCGATGCGGCGGCGGGCCTCCGCGACGCGGTCGGCGGGGAGCAGATCGCCGATGATGTCGGCCGCCGGGCGGCCGTGCAGCTCGACCCGGGCGAACTCCTCCGTCACGCCGTACTCCGCGGCCCAGCGGGTCCAGCAGCGGACCACGGACTCCATGGAGGAGACGAGGGTTCCGTCGTTGTCGAACAGCAGCGCGTCAGCGGTGATCTTCATGGGGCGCAGCGTACGGGGCCGATCGCAACGCGGTCATTCGGGCCGATTACAGTCGTCCCATGCTTGTCACCCCCTGTGTGCGGGACCGCACCGCGCGGAGGTTCCGTTCGCTCCGCCTGCGGAGGTTCCGTTGATCGACCCGCTGACCGCCGTGCTCGGTGCGACCGCCCTCGCGCTCGCCGCGTGGTGCGGTTTCGCCGCCTACCGCGACCAGCCCACCAAGGACTGGCACTTCATCGGGATGGCCGTGGTGTCCCTGCTGGCGATCGTCCAGCTGATCATCGGGATCGTGCGGCTGGCGCGGGGCGAGGACCCCGAGCAGGGTGTGGCGATCTTCATCGCGTATCTGGTCGGTTCGGCGCTCGCCGTGCCGATCGCGGCGTTCATGTCGCTGGCGGAGCGGACCCGCTGGGGTTCGGCCACGGTCGCCGCGGCGGCCGTGGTGCTGGCGGTGCTGGAGGTACGGCTGTACGACATCTGGGGAGGCGTGGGTGGCTGAGTCGGCGCGTACGGGGATCGGGCAGGGGCCCGGGCGGCTGCTGGTGATGCTGTACGGGGTGTTCACGGTGGCCGCGGCGTCGCGCTCGCTCTACCAGCTGATCGCCCAGTTCGACGAGGCGCCGCTCGCGTACGTCCTCTCGGCGGTCTCCGCCGTGGTGTACGCCTTCATCACGGTCTCGCTGGTGCGGGGTGGGGAGGGGGCGCGGAAGGCGGCGCTGGTGTGTTGCGGGGCGGAGCTGGTCGGTGTGCTGACCGTGGGCACCTGGACCCTGGCCGACCCCTCGGCCTTTCCCGACCAGACGGTGTGGTCGGACTACGGGATGGGGTACCTGTTCATCCCGATCCTCCTGCCGGTGACGGGTCTGCTGTGGCTGCGGCGGCGGGGTGGCTGAGGAGGGGAAACGCCCGGCGGCGGGGCTCCACCCCGCACAGGGTGGGGCCCCGCCGCGTCGCAGGCGTTACGCGCTGGCCGCGAAGGCCGACATGGAGGCGTCCTTCTCCAGGGTGACCAGGCTCAGGCGGCGGTTGACCTCTTCGGTGCCGACCTGCGCGTAGCCGTACTTGCGGTACAGACGGAGGTTGCCGTCGCTGCGGTGACCGGTGAGCAGCCGGTACCGCTTGGCGGCGCGCTCCTCCGTCAGCCGGGCCTCGATCGCCGCGAGCAGGCGCCCGCCGAGCCCGTGCCGCTGCATCCGCGGGTGGACGATGAGCTTGCCGATGGCGGCCGTGCCCTTGTCGTCGACGGCGCCCCGGACCGAGCCGACGACCTCCTCGCCGAGCCGGGCCACCAGCACACAGCCCTCGCCCAGTTCGGCGCGCAGGTCGTCGAGCGTCTGCGTCAGCGGCTCGATGGAGTAGTCCCCGTAGAGCTCGGCCTCACCCTGATAACACAGGTACTGCAGCTTGAGGATCTGCTCGGCGTCGTCCGCGGTCGCCGCGGAGATGGTCACGCTCATGCCCATGTGCGCATGCCTCCCCTTTGCTTCGGTCCACCGGCCGCCTGAGGGTAGAGCGACCGGGGTTCATTGCCTGGAAAGGAGACGCCACATGGTTGTGGCCGCCTCCCGGGCGCCGATTGTCTAACGCTCCTTTCCCCACGGTTCAGGAGCCGCAACCTCCGCCGTGAGCATTCTGCGCAGGCAACCCAGACATCGGGAACGTACCGGGCCGAGACTGCCCTGTGAGATACCCAACTCGACGGCGATCTCGCGATATGTCAGGTCCGACCGGGACAGCATCGCCCCGAGCAGCCTCGGGCAGCGGCCGGGCAGCCGGCGCACCGCGGCGCGCAGCACCCGCCCGGTCTCGGCGGTGAGCGCGGCGTGCTCGGCGGGGCGGGGCTCGGGGCCGCTCGGCGGGCCGTCGCCGACCGGGTCGTACGGGACCTCGCGGCGCGCCCGGCGCCGGGCGCCGCGCACCTCGGCCCGGACCGCGTGGCGCAGCCAGCGCGCGGGCTGGGGCGGCGGGCCGCTGTCCCGGGTGCGCTCCAGCAGCCGCAGCCAGACGGCCTGCTCCAGCTCGGCGGGCTCGACGCCCGCTCCGTACGCTCCGTACGCCTCGGCCGCCGCCTCGGCGGCGAGCAGCGGACGCAGTTGCTCCACAAGCTCCATGCCGGGCGGGACGTGACGCGCTCGGCGGGTGGTTGCCGGGCCGCGGGTCTCTCACCCGTCCGGGGAGACGGCGGGCCGCGCCTTGACGCCCGTGGCGCGGCCCGCCCCGTCCCTACTGCTTGCGGAAGTCCGCCGCGGCGAGGAGGGCGGTGTCCGGGTTGTCGGAGAAGATCCCGTCGATGCCGGTGGCGAAGTACGCCTTGAAGGCGCCGAAGGCGTCCCCGTACGCGTTGGGGTCGCTGCCCCGGCGGAAGTCGGCGGGCAGGAAGGTGTTCTCGTTGCGCACGGTGTACGGGTGCAGGACGAGCCCGGCCGCGTGCGCGTCCTTGACCACGCTGGTCGGGGTGGAGAGCTTGCCGTCGGCCGTGCGCGGGATGATCACCGACAGGTCGGGGCCGATGCCCTGGGCGTAGCTCGCGATCCACTTCAGGCCCTCGGGCTTGACGAGGTCCGCGACCGTCCGCGGGTCGTTCGCCTCGACGAAGTCCCAGGGGCGGCTGTTGATGGTGGACAGCAGCACGACCGCCGGGGTGGCGACCAGCTTGCGCAGCCGCTGGATGCTGCTCGGCTCGAAGGACTGGAGGAAGAGCGCCGCGTCCTTCTTGTGGCGTCCGTACTTACGGAGCAGCTTCGCGACCCGCTCCTCCAGGCCGAGGCCGATCCCCCGGAAGTAGGTGGGGTGCTTGGTCTCGACGTACAGCCAGACCCGGCGGCCCCGCTTGCGGCCCTCTCGCTCGGCCCACTGCAGCACCTCCTCGAAGGTGGGCACCTCCCAGCGGCCGTCGTAGAGGGTGTTGCGCTGGCGGTTGCCGGGGATGCGCTCCTTGGCGCGCAGCGTCTTCAGCTCGGCGAGGGTGAAGTCCTCGGTGAACCAGCCGGTCAGCTTGGTGCCGTCGACCGTCTTGGTGGTCTTGCGGTCGGCGAACTCCGGGTGCGCGGAGACGTCGGTGGTGGCCGTGATGTCGTTCTCGTGACGGCACACCAGATGCCCGTCCTTGGTGGGGACGAGGTCCTGCTCGACGATGTCCGCGCCCATGTCCAGCGCGAGCTGGTACGAGCCGAGCGTGTGCTCGGGGCGGTAGCCGGAGGCGCCGCGGTGGCCGATGACCGTCGGCACCGGCAGCCCGCGCACGGGCCCGCTCGCCGCCGCGGTGCCCGCTTCCGCGGCGGTGGCCGTGCCCGCGCCGCCCAGGGCCACCGCTCCCGCGCCGAGGGCCGCGGCCCCCAGAAGGGCGCGCCGCCCGGGCTGTTGCTCGCGCTGTTCGCGCTCCATGAGCACTCCTCGCTCTGGTGTCCAGCACCGTCAATTCCTGTCAGCGAACGGGCTGATGGTAGGGGGGTGCGCCTTATCGGCGGGAGACCTGCGGCGAAACGCGTGGGAAACGGGTGTCAACACTGCGTATCAGGTGGGTGAACCCGGTGTGCGCCGTGACATGACCGGCGAGTATCGTCCTCATCGGCGCTTCTGTGCGGTACCGGGTTGACGGGCCGTAGGCGAAGCGCCCCCGACCTTGATGCCGACCGGAGGGCCCGTTGTCCCGTTTCGTGTTCCTGAAGGCAGTACTCGGTCCGCTGATGCGCCTGATGTTCCGTCCACGGGTCGAGGGCGCGGAGCGCATTCCCGGCTCCGGCCCGGTGATCCTCGCCGGGAACCACCTCACCTTCATCGACTCGGTGATCCTGCCGCTCGTCTGCGACCGCCAGGTCTTCTTCATCGGCAAGGACGAGTACGTGACCGGCAAGGGCCTCAAGGGCCGGCTGATGGCCTGGTTCTTCACCGGCGTCGGCATGATCCCGGTCGACCGGGACGGCGGGCACGGCGGCGTCGCCGCGCTGATGACCGGCCGCCGGGTGCTGGAGGAGGGCAAGATCTTCGGCATCTACCCCGAGGGCACCCGCTCCCCCGACGGCCGCCTCTACCGCGGCCGTACCGGCATCGCCCGGCTCACCCTGATGACCGGCGCGCCGGTGGTGCCGTTCGCGATGATCGGCACCGACCGGCTCCAGCCGGGCGGCAAGGGACTGCCCCGGCCCGGGCGGGTGGCGGTGCGGTTCGGCGAGCCGCTGGAGTTCGCCCGCTACGAGGGCATGGACCGCGACCGGTATGTGCTGCGGGCGGTGACCGACGAGGTCATGAGCGAGGTCATGCGGCTGTCCGGCCAGGAGTACGTGGACATCTACGCCACGAAGGCGAAGGCCGCGGAGACGAAGGCCGCGGCCTGACGCGCTCTGACGCTTCCCGCCGTGGCCGACGGGCCCGCGACCGGGCCGATACGGGCGGACGCCGACACCGAAGTGTCACCATCCGCCTTCTTCGTACCGTTCCGGTCACTGTCCTGTCGCCGTCGGTAGGATGCCCCGCCGTACTGGTCTCGCGCCCGGGACGGCCACTACCGTGCCGCGGGTGACGACATTGACCGTGCCTTCCCCCGACTTCATATCCCTCCGGGGTCGTCGCTTCGCCCTCACCGACTTCGGCGGCCCGGGAACCCCGGTCCTCGCCCTGCACGGGCACTTCGGCCGCGGCCGGATGTACGCGCCGCTGGCCGCCGCCCTGGCCCCCGCGTACCGGGTGATCGCCCTGGACCAGCGGGGACACGGGCTGACCGGGGGCGGCGGGCCGTTCACCCTGGACGAGTACGTCGCCGACGCCGCCGCCCTGCTGGACGAGCTGCGCCCCGGTCCGGTGCCGGTCGTCGCCCACTCCACGGGCGCGGTCGCCGCGTACGCCCTCGCCGCGCGCCACCCCGACCTGGTGAGCGCCCTCGTCGTCGAGGACATCGGCGCCGTGACGGACCGCCCGGTGGTCGCCCACCCCGTACTCGACGTCACCGGCTGGCCGACCTGGGCCGCCGACCGGGAGAGCCTGCGCGACCAGATCGAGTCCCGCGGCATCCCGGACGCCTCGTACTTCCTCGACAGCGCCGAGCGGGACCGGGCGACGGGTGGATGGCGGCTGCTGTTCGAACCGGCCCACATGATGGCCTCCCAGGAGGCGATGCGGGGCGACTTCTGGTCCGAATGGCTCGGCTCGGCCTGCCCGGCCCTGCTGATGCACGGCGAACACAGCCCCCTGCTGCCGCCCGGCCACGCCCGCGAGATGGCGCGGCGGCGGCCGCGCACCACGCTGCGGGAGTTCGCGGGGTGCGGGCACTGGATCCACGACGACGCGCCGAAGGAGTACGCGTGGGCGGTGGGGCGGTTCCTGGGGTCGGTCGGCGCGGACGCGTAGCGCGCGCGTACGGAGCCGGTGTGTAGCCGGTGCGCTGGGCTTTTCCCCCACCCCGCCCCTTCCCGAAAAAAACTTCGGCGGCGATGTCGAGAACGCGGGATCGGCTCCGTCCCCGGGGTGAACGCGACCACAATGGGTCGCATCAGCACCGAGGAGACCCACCATGGCCAAGTACCTGCTGCTCAAGCACTACCGTGGCGCACCGGCTCCGGCCAACAACGTGCCCATGGACCAGTGGAAGCCGGAGGAGATCTCCGCGCACGTGAAGTACATGCAGGACTTCGCGGCCCGGCTGGAGGGGACCGGCGAGTTCGTCGACGGTCAGGCACTCGCCCCCGAGGGGACGTGGGTCCGGTACGACGGTGAGGGGCGCCCGCCGGTCACCGACGGCCCGTTCGCCGAGACCAAGGACCTCATCGCGGGCTGGATGGTGATCGACGTCGACAGCTACGAGCGCGCCGTCGAGCTGGCCGGGGAGCTGTCGGCCGCCCCCGGGGCGGGCGGGGAGCCGATCCACGAATGGCTCGAACTGCGCCCGTTCCTGACCGCGCCGCCCACCATCACGGAGTGACCTCATCGATGGACGAGGCCCTGCTGAGGAGCCTCACGCCGAGCGTGCTCGGAATCCTCGTCCGCCGCGGAGCCGACTTCGCGGCGGCCGAGGACGCCGTCCAGGACGCACTGGTCGAGGCGGTCCGCGTCTGGCCCGCCGAGCCCCCGCGCGACCCGAAGGGCTGGCTGGTCACCGTGGCCTGGCGCCGGTTCCTCGACGCGACCCGGGCGGACGCCGCCCGCCGCCGGCGCGAGGACCTCCTCGACGAGGAACCGGCCCCCGGCCCCACCCCCACCGCCGACGACACCCTCCAGCTCTACTTCCTGTGCGCCCACCCGTCGCTGACGCCGTCGTCGGCGGTCGCGCTCACCCTGCGCGCCGTCGGCGGGCTCACCACCCGCCAGATCGCCCAGGCCTACCTGGTGCCCGAGGCGACCATGGCGCAGCGCATCAGCCGCGCCAAGCGCACCGTCTCCGGCGTGAGGTTCGGCCGGCCCGGCGACGTCGCCACCGTGCTGCGCGTCCTCTACCTGGTCTTCAACGAGGGCTACTCCGGCGACGTCGACCTCGCCGCCGAGGCCATCCGCCTCACCCGGCAGCTCGCGGCCGCGTACGACCACCCCGAGGTGGCGGGACTGCTCGCCCTCATGCTGCTCCACCACGCCCGCCGCGCCTCCAGGACCGCGCCCGACGGCGGTCTGATCCCCCTGGCCGAGCAGGACCGCGCCCGCTGGGACACCGAGTCGATCGCCGAGGGCGTCGCCATCCTCCAGAGGGCCCTCGCCCGCGACCGGCTGGGCGAGTTCCAGGCCCAGGCCGCCATCGCTGCGCTCCACGCCGACGCGCCGACCGCCGAGGAGACCGACTGGGTGCAGATCGTCGAGTGGTACGACGAGCTGGCGCGCCTGACCGACAGCCCGGTCGTCCGGCTCAACCGCGCGGTGGCCGTCGGCGAGGCCGACGGCCCGCGCGCCGGACTGGCGGCGCTGGCCACACTGGACGCCTCCCTGCCCCGCCACACCGCCGCGTCCGCGTACCTCCACGAACGCGACGGCGACCTGCCGACGGCGGCCCGCCTCTACGCCGAGGCCGCCCAGAAGGCCCCCAACGCCGCCGAACGCGACTACCTCACCCGCCAGGCCGCCCGCCTCAACACCCGCCGGAACGCATAGGCGGAAGCCGCACCTTCCAGCCCCCACCCGGCGTTTGCGGAGCGGGGGTGTGGGGGCGCAGATGCCTCATATCCCAGCCCCTCCGGCAATTGCGGAGCGGGAACATGGAGGCGGAGACGCCCCACACCCCAGCCCCTCCGGCGATTGAGGAGCGGGGTCCAGGGGCGGAGCCCCGGTGGGGGTGTGGGGGCGGAGCCCCCACCCGGGCCCGGGGTGGAGCCCCGGTTTCGGGAAGGGGCGGGGTGGGGGAAGACGGCCCCGTCAGGTCCAGGGGAGGGACGAGCGGTGGCGCCAATACGCTTCCGGCGGCTCCGCCACGTCTTCCAGCGGCTCCGGGAGGCGGAACGACGCCGCCGTGAGGTTGGAGCGCAGTTGGGCCTCCGTCGCCGCGCCCGACAGGGCGACGGTCACCCACGGGCACCGCAGGACCGCGGCCAGCGCGAGGGCGTCCGGCGTCGCGCCCACCTCCTCGGCGGCGCGGCGGAGCGCGGTGGGGACCCGGTCGGGGGCGGCCAGGCGGCCGTTGGCCATGGCCTCCTTGACGATCACGGTCCGGCCCGCCGCGTGGGCCTCCTCCAGCGCGGGCCCGGCCGACGGCTCCAGCAGGTTGTACGTGCTCTGGACCGTACGGAAGAGCGGAAGCCCGTCGGCTTCGACCTCCAGGGCGGCGCGGATCGCGTCGCCCTGCGCGGGCCCGCTCGTCGAGATGCCGACCGTGACGCCCTCCGCCGCGAGCCGGGCCAGCCGGGCGTGGAGGGCGGGGTCGGTGAGGGCGGGGCTGTCGGGGGTCACGGAGTGGATCTGGTACAGGTCCAGGTGGTCGCCCAGCAGCGCACGGCTCTCCTCGCGCTGACGCTCGTACGTGGCGACGGAGTGGTCCTTGACCTCATGGGTCTCGGCGTCCGCGCGCCAGTCGGCCACGTACGTGTAGCCCCACTTGCTGCCGACCACCACGTCCCGCGTCGCGTCCGGCCGGGCGCGCAGCCAGTCGGCGAGGAATTCCTCGGCCCGCCCGTAGGAGCGGGCCGCGTCCAGGTAGCGCACGCCCTGCGCGTACGCGGCGTCCAGCAGCTCGTGCGAGCGGCGCCGCATCGCCTCGACGGTGCGCTCGGCGGGGAGGTCCCGGTCCCGGCCGAGGTTGATGTAGCCGGGGCGGCCGACCGCCGCCAGGCCGAGCCCGATGCGGGACACCGGCGTGGCGGCGGCGGCCTCGGCGAGACGAGGAAGGCCGGAGGACATCAGCGCTTCGCGTCCGCCCACGCGCGCTGCGCGGCCAGATCGTCCTTGACCTCGGCCAGCTGCGCGGCCACGGCCGACGGGGCCGTACCGCCGCGCCCGCTGCGCGAGGCCAGCGCGCCCGGCACGTTGAGCACACTCCGCACCTCGGGGGTGAGATGCGGGGAGATCTTCGCGAACTGCTCGTCGGTCAGCTGGTCCAGCTCGATCCCGGTCCGCTCGCACTCCTTGACGCACGCGCCCGCGACCTCGTGCGCCACCCGGAACGGCACGCCCTGCCGCACCAGCCACTCGGCGATGTCGGTGGCCAGCGAGAACCCGGCGGGGGCCAGCTCCTCCATCCGCTCCCGGTGGACGGTCAGGGTCGCCATCATGCCGGTGAAGGCGGGGAGCAGGACCTCCAGCTGGTCGCAGGAGTCGAAGACCGGCTCCTTGTCCTCCTGCAGGTCACGGTTGTACGCGAGCGGCAGGGCCTTCAGCGTGGCCATCAGCCCGGTGAGGTTGCCGATGAGCCGGCCGGACTTGCCGCGCGCCAGCTCGGCGATGTCCGGGTTCTTCTTCTGCGGCATGATCGACGAGCCGGTGGAGAACGCGTCGTGGAGGGTCACGAAGGAGAACTCCTTCGTGTTCCAGATGATGATCTCCTCCGCGATCCGCGACAGATCGACGCCGATCATCGCGGTGATGAAGGCGAACTCGGCGACGAAGTCGCGGGACGCCGTGCCGTCGAGCGAGTTGGCGACGGAGCCGTGCTCGAAGCCCAGGTCGGCGGCGACGGCCTGCGGGTCGAGGCCGAGCGAGGACCCGGCCAGCGCGCCCGATCCGTACGGCGAGACGGCCGTCCGCTCGTCCCACTGCCGCAGCCGCTCCGCGTTCCGCGACAGCGCCTGGACATGGGCGAGGACGTGGTGGGCGAAGAGCACCGGCTGGGCGTGCTGGAGGTGGGTGCGGCCGGGCATCGCGACGTCCGGGTGCGCCTCGGCGAGCCCGACCAGGGCCTCCTGGAGGTCGGCGATCAGGCCGCCGATGATCCGGGCGTGGTCGCGCAGGTACATCCGGAAGAGGGTGGCGATCTGGTCGTTCCGGGACCGCCCGGCACGCAGCTTGCCGCCGAGGTCGGGGCCGAGCCGCTCCAGCAGCCCGCGCTCCAGCGCGGAGTGCACGTCCTCGTCGGCGATGGTGCCGGTGAAGTCGCCGGCGGCGACGTCGGCCTCCAGCCGGTCGAGCCCGGCCAGCATCCGCTCCAGCTCGTCGGCGGTCAGCAGATCGGCCGCGTGGAGCACCCGGGCGTGGGCACGGGAGCCGGCGATGTCGTACGGCGCCAGGCGCCAGTCGAAGTGCACCGACGCGCTGAGCTTCTCCAGTGCCTCGGACGGCCCGTCGGCGAAGCGGCCGCCCCAGAGCCGGACGTCGCCGCTGTTGCCGTTGCTCACGCTGTTGCTCCTCAAGGCTGTGGTGGTGGGTGGTGTGACACCGCCTCCCCGCCGCGCGGACGGGAAGGCGGTGTCGTTACGTCGCTTACGCAGGCTACTGCGGCCTACTGCTCCAGGTCGCGCTTCGCGGCGATCTTGCTGGACATCCCGAACAGCTCGATGAAGCCCTTGGACAGCGACTGGTCGAAGGTGTCGCCCGTGTCGTAGGTCGCCAGGTTGAAGTCGTACAGCGACTGCTCCGACTTCCGGCCGGTGACGACGGCCCGGCCGCCGTGCAGGGTCATCCGGATCTCGCCGGTGACGTGCTGGTTCGCCTCGGTGATGAAGCCGTCCAGGGCCCGCTTGAGCGGCGAGAACCACAGACCGTCGTAGACCAGCTCGCTCCACCGCTGCTCGACCTGCCGCTTGTAGCGGGCCAGCTCGCGCTCGACGGTGACGTTCTCCAGCTCCTGGTGGGCGGTGATCAGCGCGATGGCGCCGGGGGCCTCGTAGATCTCCCGGGACTTGATGCCCACCAGCCGGTCCTCGACCATGTCGATCCGCCCGATGCCCTGCGCCCCGGCCCGCTCGTTGAGCTGCTGGATGGCCTGCAGGACGGTCACGGGCTGGCCGTCGATGGCCACCGGGACGCCGTCCTTGAAGGAGATGATGACCTCATCGGCGTCCCGCTGGGTGGCCGGGTTCGAGGTGTACTCGTAGACGTCCTCGATCGGCGCGTTCCAGATGTCCTCAAGGAAGCCGGTCTCGACGGCCCGCCCGAAGACGTTCTGGTCGATGGAGTACGGGGACTTCTTGGTGGTCGCGATCGGCAGGTTCTTCGCCTCGCAGAAGGCGATGGCCTTGTCCCGCGTCATCGCGTAGTCCCGGACCGGGGCGATGCACTTGAGGTCGGGCGCGAGGGAGGAGATACCCGCCTCGAACCGCACCTGGTCGTTGCCCTTGCCGGTGCAGCCGTGGGCGACGGTGGTGGCGCCGTGCTTGCGGGCGGCGGCCACGAGGTGCTTGACGATGGTGGGCCGGGAGAGCGCCGAGACCAGCGGGTAGCGGTCCATGTACAGCGCGTTCGCCTTGATCGCCGGGAGGCAGTACTCGTCGGCGAACTCGTCCTTGGCGTCCGCGACCTCCGCCTCGACCGCCCCGCAGGCGAGCGCGCGCTTGCGGATGACGTCCAGGTCCTCGCCGCCCTGGCCGACGTCCACGGCAACGGCGATGACCTCGGCGCCCGTCTCCTCGGCGATCCAGCCGATGGCGACGGAGGTGTCCAGGCCGCCCGAATAGGCGAGTACGACGCGCTCGGTCACGGGTTTCTCCTTACGGTTCATGCACTGACTGGCATAAGTATGCACTGGCCCGTATGTTTCGTCAACGCGGCGACCCGGCGGGCTGTCGGCGGGCGGCGCTACGATGCCGCTAAGAGGTGCCCGACAGGGGAGGTAACCGGCGTGAGCGTGCAAGACGACATCCTCTGGCAGGCGGCTGAGCGCGCCGCAGCCCAGTTCGAGGGCTTCAAGATCGAGGTCGTGGGGGGCCACATCGTCATGACGCCGCAAAGCGACGTCCAGAGCTGGACCATTCGCCGGGTACAGAACGCCGCCGAGGCATCGGGCATCGCCGAGGAACGGCTCCTGTCGGACGTGCTGATCCAGTTCCCCGGCGAGCCTCCCCGCGTTCCTGATGTGACGATCCTCGAAGACGGAGCGAAGGAGCCGTACTCCTACGACGACGTGCTGGCCGCAGTGGAGATCGTCTCCACCGAGAACGACGACAACGACTACGTGATCAAGGTGCGGCAGTACGCACGATTCGGCGTCCCGATCTACTTGATCATCGACCCCTTCCTCGGCCAGTGCACCCTGCTGACCCGCCCCAAGGGCGACAGGTACGCCTCCCGCACCGAGTACTCCTACGGGGAAACCGTCACCCTCCACCTGACGGACGGCAGCACGGTCGACATCCCCACGGACAAGTTCAAGCGCAAGAGTTGAGCTTGGGCTTCAGCCTCCGGGCCCGGCGCTGCCCGGACCGCGTCGGTACCGGCCACCGGCGGTGCCGACGCGGTCCGGGCGGTTGTGGTGGCTAGTGCCGCGTCAGCCAAGGTTTGCCCGGTAGCGAGGCGTCCTGGTGCGGTCAGATGCAAGGCGCCGGATCGGCCTCGTAGTGGGCCTACTCGGTCGATTCGGCAACGCCGCAGATGGCCGTGCCAGGGCGGCGAGCGGGGTGAACCTTGGCTGACGCGGCACTAGCTGAGGTGCCGGGTGAAGAACCGGGCCGCGGCGTCCCCCGCGGACCGCGGGACGCCGGTGTGCCCGCCCATGTTGGCGTTCAGCGTCTTGTCCTCGGAGCCGAAGGCGTCGAACAGGTCCAGGGCCCGCTGCCGGTCGTTCCCCTCGTCGTCCCACTGGAGCAGGACGTGCAGCGGAATGGTGACCTGCCGGGCCTCCTCGAACAGGGTGCGCGGCACGAAACTCCCGGCGAACAGAACGGCGGCCGAGATGCGCGGCTCGACCACCGCCAGCCGGACCCCGATGGCGATCACTCCCCCCGAGTACCCGACCGGGCCGCCGACCCCGGGCAGCGGAAGCAGGGCGTCCAGGGCGGCCTGCCATTCGGGGACCGACTTTTCGACCAGCGGGAGGACGAGCCGGTCCACGATCCCGTCGTCGACCGGCCCGCCGGCCTCCAGGGCCCGGTGCAGGTCGGCGCGGGCCTGCTCGGCGGCGGCGGAACGGGGCCGGTCACCGCTTCCGGGGAGTTCGATGGTGGCCGTGGCGAAGCCCTCCGCCGCGCAGTGCCGGGCCCGGGCCACCAGTCGGGGGTACATCTTGTGCAGTCCGCCGGGGTGGCCGAGCAGGATCAGCGGCGCCGGTGCGGATGCGGATGCGGTTCCGGGCGTCCACAGGATGCCGGGGATCTCGCCGAGGGTGAATGCGCGCTCGATGACGCCGTCGTCGAGGCGCTGCTCAGAAGTGAATCGCATGGTCGTGCCTTTCGGGAGTGCGCGTGAACGGCGCTCCCGGACGACCTGCCTATCGCCCGACCGTGACCCCGGAGGGGAGCACCCATGTCGATACGTTCACGGGTACCACCTCCTCGTTCTCTCGCACGGCCTCCGGAAAAGTAGCAGTGCTCGCCGAGGCCCGCCAACGGGTTTTCCGCAAAGGCTCCGCGATCACCGGCGAACATCCCCAACTACCGCCTCGCCAGGGGCACTTCACCAGGTGCGTACGGACTATCATGCCCTCGCCACACGCCCGCCCCCGTCCCGCGCCAGAAACGAGTGATCGCCCATGTCCCGTCGCCGCGCCCATATCGCGATGGTCGGCGTCCCCACCATCAGCCATATCCTGCCCAGCCTGCCGCTCATCCGTGAGCTGGTGGCCCGCGGGCACCGGGTCACCTACGCCAACGACCCGTCAGTGGCCGACCGGATCGAGTCCACCGGCGCGGAGCTGGTGCCCTGCACCTCCACGTTGCCCGTCGCGCACGGCGACTGGCCCGCCGATCCCATCGCCGCGGCGAGCCTCTTCCTGGACAACGCCGTCCAGGCGCTCCCGCAACTGCGCGCCGCCTACGACGACGATCCGGCCGACCTGTACCTCTACGACATCGGCGCCAGTGCCGCGCGTGCCCTCGCGGAGGCGCAGGGTCGTCCCCTCGTGCAGCTGTCCCCGACGTTCGTCGGATGGGAGGGCTTCCAGGAGGAGGTCGCGGTGCATCTGCGCAAGCTGCCGGGCGCCGACGCGTACCGGGAGAGGTTCGCGCGGTGGCTCGCCGACTGCGGTGCGACCACCACGGACGTGGACACGTTCTCCGGCCTGCCCGGCCGGGCGCTCGCCCTGATCCCGCGAGCGATGCAGCCGCACGCCGACCGGGTCGACACCGACAGGGTGTCCATCGTCGGTCCCTGCCTCGACACCGAAGCGGACACGCATGGCTGGACCCGCCCGGCGGCCGCGGACAACCTCATGCTGATCTCGCTCGGTTCGTCGTACACGCGCCAGCCGGCGTTCTACCGCCAGTGCGTCGCCGCCTTCGGCGACCTGCCCGGCTGGCACGTTGTCCTCCAGATCGGCAAGCACACCGACCCCGGCGAACTCGGCACCGTCCCGCCCAACGTCGAGGTGCACTCCTCCTGGATCCCGCAGCGGGCGATCCTGGAACAGGCCGACGCCTTCGTCACCCACGCCGGCATGGGCAGCTGCGGCATCGGGCTCCTCGCCGGTGTTGCCATGATCGCCGTGCCGCAGGCGGCCGAGCAGTTCATGAACGCCGACCGGCTCGTGGAACTCGGCGTCGCCCGCCGCGTGGACACCGCCGACGCCACCGCCGAGACCCTTCGGGCGGCGCTGAACGACCTGGTCAAGGATCCGGAACGTAACGTCCGGTCCAAGCAGTTGCAGGCCGACGCCCTGGCCGAGGGCGGCACCCCGCGCGCCGCCGACCTCATCGAGAACATGCTGGCCGCCCGCTGACGCGGACGGCTGCCTCGGCGATCCGGGCGAGCAGTTCGGCGGTACGCACTGTCGTGGCGGCCCATGCGGCGTGGCCCGGGTCCGCCCCCGTGGCCCGCGTCCGCCGTACCGCGTCGGCGAAGGAGGCCACCGAGTTGGCGAACTGGTGCTCGGCGGGGAGCACGATCTCCTCGGCGTGGTCCTGCTCGTCGATGCGGATCACCGGCGACATGGTGTGCGGCGGAGTGAACGCCCGGTCGACGATCAGTCGCGCCTTGCTGCCCCACAGCGTGTACATCGAGCCGTAGCTGTGCTCGAAGCCGAAGGCGAGCGCGGCGGTCGCCCCGGCCGTCGCCACGAGCAGGGCGCTGCCCGCCACGTCGACCCCCGCCTCCGGCCCCTCGCGCAGCGCGGAACCGGCGACGGTCAGCTCGTCGCCGAGGAAGTACTGCGCGAGCCGGACGGGATAGATCCCGGTGTCGAGGAGGGCCCCACCGCCGAGGTCCGCCCGATAGCGCACGTCGGTGGAGGGCAGCGGCGGGATGCAGAACGACGCCTGGACGTGCCGGAGTTCCCCGATGCGGTCGTCCGCCACCATGCCGGCCACCCGCCGGTGCAGCCCGTGGTGGACGAACGCGATGTTCTCCCGCAGGACCAGTCTTCGCTCCGCCGCCAGCCGCACCAGCTCCGCGGTGTCCTGTGGACTGGTGGTGAGCGGCTTTTCGGCCAGCACATGCTTGCCGTGGGTGAGCAGTTCACGCACCCATGGGTGGTGCAGGGCGTTGGGCAGCGAGACGTAGACGGCGTCGATGTCCTCGCGTTCGATCAGCTGCTCATAGCCCTGTACGGCGGCGCAGCCGAAGTGGGCGGCGAAGTCGTCGGCCTTCTTGCGGTCGCGGCTGGCGATGGCAACGACCGTGGTGTCCGGGCAGTCGCGCAACGCGGGGAGTGTCCTCCGCCGGGCGATCGATGACGCGCCGAGAACACCGACGCGAAGAGGGGCGGAACCGGAGGGCTTATCCATCGCTCAGTACCGCTCCTCTTCGTGTATCAGGCTGTGCAGACCGTACGACTCTCCGTTCACTTCTGAAAACTGTCTCAGCCCCATCTGGCAATCATGGCCGAAAGACAGCGGTGTCGGCGCCGGTGCGGTGATGCCACCATGGCTGACGGGCGGGGGCGGGCGATCGGCGGACCGAGGGGGAGTCGGTGGCGGACAAGAAGAACCAGATGCTGATATTCGGCGTGGTCGTGGTGGGCGTGCTGTGGATCAACGGCCACGGTGACGGCGACGACAAGGACGGCGGCAAGTCGCCCCAGCCGCACCAGACGGGGCGGTATCCCATCCACTTCCAGAAGGATGACGCGAAGAAGGACGACAAGAAGAAGGGCACCAAGAAGCCGGTGCCGCGCTCGACCGTCTCCTATCCGATCAAGTTCGGCCACCACGGCAAGTGAGGTCGATCTCGGCCCAGACCACCTTCCCCGGCCCCCGCCGCTCCGCCACGCCCCAGCGCGCGGCAAGCCCCGCGACCAGCAGCAGACCGCGCCCGGTCTCGGAGTCCGGCGGGGGTGCGGCGGGTGCGTCCTCGACGGGCGGCCGTCCCTCGGTGCGGGTGTCCGCCACCTCGACGCGGAGAGTGGCGGCGGTGCGGGTCAGTCGGACCTCGAAGTCCCGGCCGGGCACGCGACCGTGGGTGACGGCGTTGGCGGCGAGTTCGGCCACGATCGCGGCGATGAGGTCGGACGGCTGGCTGCGGTAGGGGAAGCCCCACGCGTCGAGTTGCTGGAGCACGAGCAGCCGGGCGAGGCGGGCGCCGCGTCGGGTGGAGCTGAAGCGTTGGGCGATCTGATCGGAAGTCGTTCCGGGATGCGCTGGGATTGACATGGCGTCACCGTTGCGGTTCGGCGAATGACCAGGCCAGATCACCTCCTCGTACTCTGCGTCACTGTACGAGTGCGGCTGGTGGACTGTACGCATAACGGACCGTGACCATGGCCGAGTTGGGCAGATAGTCAGGTTCAGTACACCAGGCACCATCGGAGGTGGCCGACGATGGCCGACAACTCGTGCGGCAACAACGAACCGGAGTCCACGGACAGCCTCAAGACGTTCGGGGCGATCGTCAAGGTCTTCCGAGAACGAGCGGGCTACACCCAGGAGCAACTGGCCCCGCTGCTCCAGTACTCGGTCCAGACACAGGCCTCGATCGAACAGGGTCGGCGGTTCCCGCAACGGGAGTACGTGGACCGGGCGGAGGACGTGCTCGATGCGTTCGGGGTGCTGCGGGCGGCGGCGAAGTGTCTGGTGCGGAAGCCGGGCTTGGCGGCGTGGTTCCGGCAGTGGGCCGCGCTGGAGGAACAGGCGATCAGCATCTGCATGTACGAGTGCAGGGCGATCCCTGGGCTCTTGCAGACGGAGGCGTATGCACGTGCGGTCTTCGACAGTGGCGTGCCGCCGCTCGCCGACGAGCAGATCGAGGCCCAGCTCGCTGCTCGCCAAGAGCGTCAACGCCTGCTCCGTGAGAGGCCCAACACCGCGTTCAGCTTCATCATCGAGGAGGCGCTGATCCGGCGCCGCACCGGTGGTGCGGACGTGACCCGAGAGCTCGTTGACCACCTCCTGGAGCACGCCGCCCTCCGGAACATCGAGCTCCAGCTCATGCCGCTGGTGTGCGAGGAGCACGCGGGGCTGAATGGACCCATCCGGTTGCTGGAGACCCCGGATAACGAGTGGTTCGGATACTCCGAAGCTCAGCGAGGCGGTTTGCTGATTTCTGACCGTAAGGACGTCAGCGTGCTCCAGATGCGGTATGCGAAACTGCGTTCACAGGCTCTCACCTCTGGGGACTCCGTGAGCCTGCTGAAGCAGATCCGAGGAGCGCTATGAGCAGCGAACTGGCCTGGTTCAAAAGCAGCTACTCCACCGGCGACGGCGACAGCTGCGTAGAGGTCGCCCTCTCCTGGCACAAGTCCACTTACAGCGGAAGCGACGGCGACGAATGCGTAGAGGTAGCCGCCTGCCCGGACACCATCCACGTGCGGGACTCCAAGGACAAGCAGGGGCCCCAGCTCGCCTTCTCCCCCACCGCATGGGCTTCCTTCGTGACCCACACGGCGGCGGACCGGGGTTAAGCTAGCCGCCATGTCCAGTCCCGAGGCATCCAGGCTCTAGCCACCGGTTCGTTCGGTGGCGCCTTCACCGAACCATCCGGTCATCGGCCCTCTTCTCTTCTTCGAGCCGATGCATGGAGCCTTCATGCCTTATGCCATCTACGTCCTGGGACTGGCGGTCTTCGCCCAAGGGACATCCGAATTCATGCTGTCCGGTCTCGTACCGGACATCGCAAGCGATCTGAATGTGTCCATCCCCGCCGCGGGCGCGCTGACGTCGGCGTTCGCGGTGGGGATGATCGTGGGGGCGCCGTTGATGGCGCTCCTCAGCATGCGGTGGCCACAGCGCCGCGCGCTGCTGGTGTTTCTGACGGCCTTCGTGGCCGTCCATGTCGTCGGTGCCCTCACCACCAGCTTCGCCGTGTTGCTGGCCACCCGGGTGCTGGGGGCGCTGGCCAATGCCGGGTTCCTGGCCGTGGGGCTCGCGACGGCGACCGGGATGGTCGAGCCGAGTGCCAAGGGGCGGGCCACGTCCGCGTTGCTGGGCGGGGTCACGCTCGCGTGTGTGGCCGGGGTTCCGGCCGGGGCCGTGCTGGGGCAGGTCTGGGGGTGGCGTTCGGCGTTCTGGGCGGTGGCGCTCGTCTCCGTACCGGCTCTCTTCGCGATCGTACGGTCCGTACCGCACCGGCCTCAGGCCACAAAGGCGCCGAGCGCACGCGGTGAGCTGCGGGCGCTGCGCGGTCCCCGGCTGCTGGTGACGCTGGGGCTGGGGATGCTGGTGAACGCGGCGACGTTCTGCACCTTCACCTTTCTGACGCCGCTCATCACGAACGTGAGCGGCCTGAACGAGTCCTGGGTGCCGGTCGTGCTGGCGCTGTTCGGGTTCGGGTCGTTCGCCGGGGTGACGGTCGCCGGGCGGTGGTCGGACGCCCGGCCGATGCTGGTGCTGGTGCCGGGCGGGGCGGCCCTGCTCGTCGGCTGGCTGCTGCTGTCGGTGGGCGCGGACCAGCCGGGGGTGGCGATCGTGTTGGTGCTGGTGCAGGGCGCGCTGTCGTTCGGTGTGGGGTCCACGCTGATCACGCGGGCGCTGTACGCGGCGGCCGAAGCGCCCGCGCTGGGCGGGGCGTTCGCGACCGCCGCGCTCAATGTGGGCGCGGCGGTCGGTCCGGCTCTCGGCGGGCTCACGCTGGGCGCGGGGCTGGGCTACCGCTCGCCGGTCTGGGTGAGCGCGCTGCTGGTGGCACTGGCCTTCGCCGTGGCGGGCCTGGCGCGGCCGGCGTCGGCTAGCCGCCTCGGACGATGAGGAACAGGAACCAGAGGATGGGCACCAGCGCGACGTACGACGCCGGGCGCTGAAGCACGGACTTTCCGGGGTCGGGGCGCGCCACATGGGTGGCGGGTCCCGGCTCCGGGAGCTTGTTGAGCTTCCCCCGGACCACCAGGTTGTTGATGATCGTGTACGGGTTGAAGATGAACAGCGAGAACGGGCTCCACCAGCCCTGCCACAGCGTGTTGGTCGTCGCCTGCCGACGCATCGCCGTACCGCACGTACGGCAGAACGGGCCCTGCCACTTCAGGAACCGCATCATCAGCAGCATGCCGACGTGGCCGCGGATGGTGACCTCCACCGCCGGATACGCCGCGCAGATCCGGCAGGTGGGCGGCTGCGGAACCCCGGCCATCGGCTGGCCGTAACCGGGCATCTGGTGTGCCTGGGGGTAGCCGGGTGCCGGTTGCGGGTGCCCGTACGGGGTCTGGGGCGGCGCGGCGGCGTACGGGTTCCCCTGGGGCGGGGCGGAGGCGTACGGGTTCCCCTGCGGCGGCGCGGAAGCGTACGGGTTCCCCTGCGGCGGGGGCGGCATGGACATGGGATTCCTTACAACGAACGACGTGGTCAGCGATCATACGACTCCGTAATCCGCCGACTTCCGGGCCACCCGCTAGGCTGGTCGACTCGCCTCCGTCCACCACGCCGGGAGCGCCGCGTGATCCTGCACCGCAACACCGACCGGGCCATCGTCCAGTGCGACCAGTGCCCTGGCCGGCCGACCCTCCCCACCCACCTCGAGGACATCGACACCCGGAAGTGCGTGCGGTGTCAGGGTGAGCAGCGCTGGCTGCCGCAGCCGCATCCGGAGGACCATCTGTGCACGGTCTGCCGCCGGGAGTGCCCGGTGTGCCAGGCGGTCACCGACCAGGAGGGCAGGCCCTGCCGCGGTTGCCAGGGCCGCTGCCGCACCTGCTCCGCGCCGCTGTCCGAGCGCCCGGCCTCCGCCGAGGCCCCCACCCGCGTCGAGCCCGACAAGCGCAAGGACAAGCACCGCCGCTGGACGCGCACCTACTACCCCCGTGCCTGGGACCAGTGCGATGCCTGCCGGCGCACGGCCACCACCACCGACCCCGTCCGCGCCGTTCTCTCCGCGCTGCCGGGCAAGCTGCTGCGCGCCTGCGGGGGCGGCGTGCCCCCGGCCGTTGTGCAGACCGTGCGCGAGGAGCTGCTCCGGCAGCCCGCCACCCGGCTGATCGCGCGGATCGAGCGCCGCTGGTGGACCACGTGGGCCGGCCGGCCCCTCGAACGTGAAGCCGACGCGGGAGAGGACGGTTACCGGCCCGACGATGTCGCGATGTGGCTGCTGGCGGCCACCTCGTGTGCGGGGCGGTGCGAAGACGGCTGGCACCCCGCCCCGGCCGACCGGCCGACCGAGGACGACCAGCCGTGCGGCGTCTGCCGTGGCGGATGGCTCCTGCCCGGCCACGGCCCCGACCGCCGCCCCGACGAGGATGACGACCGGGCCGAGAACCAGGCGCAGGCCGCGCCCACGGCCACCAACCGCACCCCGGCCCAAGCGGTCGCCTACCGCCCGCCGCACCGCGAATGCGAAGGCCGGGGCGGCACCTGCGGCCGCCCCGTCGCCGATCCCCACACCCAGTGCCCCTCCTGCCTGGGCTGGCCCCGCTGCGTGTGCGGCGCCCCCTACGACCCCGGTCGGGGGGACGCCTGCCGTACGTGTTCCGGTGGCTGAGGAGTCGTCTTGCGGGGGGCGCCGTGACGTTCGGCTGATCAGCCGTACCGGTTCGTGTCCCGGTCCATCGGCTCCCTCGAAGCCATGGAGTTCGAGGGCGCGTACCGCAAATTTGTGAATTCCGTCGGCCTTTGAGTCATCGTCCGCTCCCAGCCGTACCCCTGTGCACCGGAGCCATAGGAAGGGGACGGGCCGTGACGACGCTATTGAACAGCCGGGCCGGTCGGCGGCTGGCCCTGCGCCAGATTCGGCCACGGCGCTCCCCCGCCGTGCCGCTGGTGCTGCTGAGCTGGGCAGGGGCGGCCGCGGTGCTGTCGCTGTGGTGGATGAACACCCCGAACGTCACCGGCAACGCCGCCTGGCTGAACGGTGCCGGGCGGCTCAGCGGACTGCTCGCCGGGTACGTCCTGGCGCTGGTGGTGCTGCAGATGGCGCGGGTGCCCGCGCTGGAGCGGCGGGTGGGGTCGGACCGGGTGGCGCGGTGGCACGCGATGAGCGGGCGGTACGCGCTGTGCCTGATCCTCGCCCATGTGGGCCTGATCATCGCGGGGTACGCGACCCAGGCCGGCGTCTCGTTCGTCGCGCAGACCGAGACGATGGTGCTCACCTTCCCCGACATGCTCGAAGCGACGGCCGGCACGGTGACCCTGGTGGTGATCGGGCTGGTCTCGGCCGGGATGGTGCGCCGGAGGCTCCCGTACGAGGTCTGGTACTACCTGCATCTGCTCACCTACGCCGCCGTCTTCCTGACCTTCTGGCACCAGCTCAGCAACGGCGCCGAGTTCGTGGGCGACATGACGGCGCAGACCGCGTGGTACGTGCTGTACGGCGCGGTCAGCGCGCTGGCGATCTGGTACCGGCTACTGGTGCCGCTGCGGCTGAACCTGCGGCACCGGATGCGGGTGGAGGCGGTCGTCCAGGAGGCGCCCGGGATCGTCTCGGTGCTGATCAAGGGGCGCAAGCTGCACCGGATCGGCGCGGAGGCCGGGCAGTTCTTCCGGTGGCGGTTCCTGGCCCCGGGGCTGCGGTGGGGCTCCCATCCGTACTCGCTGTCCGCCCCGCCCCGGCCCAACCTGCTGCGGATCACGGTGAAGGCGGTGGGCGGGCACAGCACGGGGCTCGCCGAGCTGAAGCCGGGGACCCGGGTGTGGGCGGAGGGGCCGTACGGGGCGATGACCGCGTCCCGCCGCAGCCAGGGCAAGGTGCTGATGATCGCCGGTGGGGCGGGCATCACCCCGATCCGGGCCCTGTTCGAGACGCTGCCCGGCAAGGGCGGCGACCTGACCCTGCTCTACCGCGCCCGGACCATCGAGGACTTGGCGCTGTGGAGCGAGCTGAAGCAGATCGCGACCGAGCGCGACGCCCGGCTGCTGTACGCCGTCAACGGCCCGGACGGGGCCCGGCCGGAGATCAGCGCGGAGCGGCTGCGGGCGCTGCTGCCCGACATCGACGAGCACGACGTCTATCTGTGCGGGCCTCCGGGCCTGACCGAGCACGCGTACGAGGCGCTGCACGACGCGGGGGTCCCCGACCGCCGTATCCATCATGAATCCTTCGAGCTGTGACCTGAGGTGGAGCCATGAAGAGGAAACATCCGCTGCGCCGTATCGTCCTGGGCACGGCCGCCACCGTCGCCGGTGTGGTGGCGCTGCTCGCGCTGAAGCAGCCCGCCGGCGGCCAGAACGTCGCCGGGCCCCCGGCCGGGCAGGCCCCGCCGCCCGTCGCGGCCACCGCGCCGGGTGCGGGCGGGGGCGGGCAGACCGTCACCGGTGACGTCGTCGACACGCAGTACGGGCCGGTGCAGGTCAGCGTGACCATGAGCGGCGGGAAGATCACCGCCGCGCAGGCCGTCAAGACGCCGAACTCCGGACCGCGCAGCGACCAGATCGCCAAGGACTCCATCCCCCAGCTCAACCAGCAGGCGGTGTCCGCCGCGAAGGTCGACACCGTCTCCGGTGCGACGTACACCAGCGAGGGCTACTCCAAGTCCTTGCAGAGCGCTCTCGACAAGGCGGGTACCAAATGACGTACGGCGATGACCAGTCCCTGCGCCATGTCGAACACGTCATGGGCACCGTCTTCTCCTTCGACCTGCGCGAGGTCCACGACGCCGACCGGCCCCGGGTGCTGGCCGCGCTGGACGGGGCCGTGGTGGGGCTGCACCGGGTGGACGAGCTGTTCTCCACGTACCGCCAGGACAGCCAGATCAGCCGTCTGGGACGCGGGGAGCTGACGCTGTCGAGTTGCGAACCGGAGGTACGGGACGTGCTGGACCTGTGCGAGGAGATCTCGTACCGCAGCGACGGCTGGTTCACCGCGCGCTACGCCGGGCAGCGGGCCGATCCGACCGGCCTGGTCAAGGGCTGGGCCGTCGAGCGCGCCGCCCGGATGCTGGCCTCGGCGGGCGCCGGTTCGGTGTGCGTCAACGGCGGCGGCGACGTGCAGGTCCACGGCGGTCCGTGGCGGGTGGGCATCGCCGACCCGAGGCGGCGCGGTGAGCTGCTGGCGGTGGTGGAGGCGCACGGCGAGCTGGCGGTGGCCACCTCGGGCCCGGCCGAGCGGGGCTGCCACATCCTGGACCCCCACACCGGCCGCCCCCCGGCGGACGGCCTCGCCTCGGTGACGGTGATCGGCACCAGCTTGACGGAGGCGGACGCCTGGGCGACGGCGGCCTGCGCGATGGGCGCCGAGCGCGCCCGCCCGTGGCTGCAGCGGCAGCCGGGCGCGGAGGCGTTCGCGGTGACGGCGGAGGGGACGACGTGGCAGACAAGCGGTTTCGCGCGTTTTTCGGCTGAGCTGTGCGTCTCGTGACCGGAGTGCGTCTGCCGGCGGTCAGCGGTGGCCGCGTACCGCGTCCGCCAGGAGGCCCACGTGGCCGTGGCTCAGGTCCTTCACGGCCGTGAGGAGCGTGAGGGTGCCCTGCCCGGCCAGCTCGCGGAGGTGGTCCACGGCCTCGCGGCGCTCCGGTTCGGCCAGCTCCGCGCGATACCGCCGGGCGAACTCCGCGAACCGCTCCGGCTCGTGTCCGTACCAGCGGCGCAGCTCGGTCGAGGGCGCGGCGGCCTTGGCCCATTCGTCCAGCCGGGCGTCTTCCTTCGCCAGGCCGCGCGGCCAGATCCGGTCCACCAGGACACGGGTGCCGTCGTCCGGCTCCGGGGTGTCGTACACGCGGCGGACCCGGATCCCGGGGCGGTGCCGCCGACTGTTCTTGTCTGCCATGTCTCCATCGAATCATCCCTGTGGCGTCGACCCCGGCGGATAATGCGCCACATGGGAAAGGTGTACGAACGCATCGATGGCAGACTTCGCACATTTATCGAACAGCAGAAGATTTTCTTCACCGCCACCGCGCCACTGGCCGGGGACGGCACCGTGAACCTCTCGCCCAAAGGGGTGTCCGGTTCGTTCGCCGTGCTGGACGAACTGACCGTGGCCTACCTGGACTTCTCCGGGAGCAACGCGGAGACCATCGCCCATCTGCGGGAGAACGGCCGCATCACGCTGATGTGGTGCGCCTTTGACGGGCCGCCGAACATCGTGCGGGTGCATGGGCGGGGTGAGGTGGTGTTCCGCGACGATCCGCGCTTCGCCGGGCTGGTCAAGCACTTTCCGGGGGTCGATGTGCGCGCGCACGGGCTGCGGGCGGTCATCGTGGTGACGGCCGAACTGATCCGGGACATGTGTGGGTACGCGGTGCCGTATCTGGACTACCGCGAGGACCGCACGCTGCACGCCCAGCGGTTTCGGCGCGAGGACGACGAGGAGAAGCTGACCGCCTACTGCGAGCGGAAGGACCATGTCGCCAGCAGTCTGGACGGGCTGCCGGGGTTGCCGCTGCCGTTGCCGCCGCTTTCGTTGTAGACGCTTTCGTCGTAACCGCTTTCGTTGTAGCGACCAGATATCGAGACGGTCTTGCGTGGTGGGGGTCGCGCGGCGTTCGATCACGCCGTGCGATCCGAATCCAAGAGCCCCGCAACGGACTCCCCCTCGTCATCGGCGGAGCCCGCTGCCGGGTCCGCCGACCGGGCGGCCCGGCGGGCCGTCACCGTCTTCCCCCTGCTCGTCCTCGCCGCCGGAGTGGCGGGCCTGAGCACGCCCGGCACCTTCACCGGCTGGGCCCCGAGCGTTCCCTATCTGCTCGGCGTGATCATGTTCTGCATGGGGCTCACCATGACCCCTGCCGATTTCACGGGTGTGGTGAAACGGCCCTGGGCGGTGGCGCTCGGGCTGGTCGCCCACTATGTGATCATGCCCGGTCTGGGCTGGCTCATCGCCAACGGCCTCGGGCTGTCACCGCAGTTGGCGGCCGGCGTCATCCTGGTCGGCTGCGCGCCCAGCGGTACGGCGTCCAATGTGGTGACGTACCTGGCGCGGGGTGATGTGGCGCTGTCCGTCTCGGTCGCCACCGTCTCCACGGTGCTCGCCCCGCTCGTCACCCCGCCGCTGACGCTGCTGCTGGCCGGGGAGTTCCTGCCGGTGGACGCGCAGTCGATGGTCACCGACATCCTGAAGACGGTGCTGCTGCCGGTGGTGGGCGGCCTGGTCGTACGGCTGGTGGCGGGGCGTTACATCGCGCGGGTGCTGGGGGTGCTGCCGTGGCTGTCCGCCGTGACGATCGGCGTGATCGTGGCGGTCGTCGTCGCGGGCAGCGCGGATGCGATCCGGTCGGCGGCGGGGCTGGTGCTGCTGGCGGTCGTTCTGCACAACGGGCTGGGGCTGGCGCTGGGGTACGCGGCGGGCAAGGCCGCGCGGCTGGGCGCGCCGGCGAGCCGGGCGATGGCGTTCGAGGTCGGCATGCAGAACTCCGGGCTGGCGGCCTCTCTTGCCGCTGCCCACTTCAGCCCCCTCGCCGCTTTGCCCGCGGCCGTCTTCTCGGTGTGGCACAACGTGTCGGGGTCCGTGGTCGCGGCGTGGATGGCGCGGCGGGCCCGCAGGTCGGCCGGTTGACGGCCGTCACACCACGGCCGGTTCCCACGCCCGGCCGGCTTCCCACGGCCACGCGCACCACAACGACGTCGCCCGGTGCCCCTGGCCAGTGATGGGATTCCTCGGCGTGGGGCGTGTCGCAGGCATCATCCGTGCACCTCCGGAAAGCAGGTACGCCGGGGGCCGGGCGGGATGGGCCCGGTGTCGCCACTGAACGCGCGTGGGCGGGCCGACAGCCCCCGGACCGAAAGGGAGATTTCCCCTTACAGCCAGACTATGCCGACGTTCCGGGACCTGCCACGGCGGAGCCTGTCTGCCCGCACCGGCCCGGCGCGTCGTCTGTCACCGACGTGCCGGGACCACATGAGCGGCTCGACTCAGGGGGCCTTCTGGGCCAGGCGGAGGAGGTGGTCGGCCAGGGCCTGGCCGCCGCCGGGGTCGCGGCTGATGAGGAGCACCGTGTCGTCGCCCGCGATCGTGCCGAGGATGACGTGCAACTCCGCCGAGTCGATGGCCGAGGCCAGGAACTGGGCCGCGCCGGGCGGGGTGCGCAGGACGACGAGGTTGGCCGACGCCTCCGCGGAGATGAGGAGTTCGCCCGCCAGCCGCGCCATCCGCGCCTCGCTCGCCGACTCGCCGAGCGGTGCGCGCGGCGTGCGGTCGCCGCCTTCGCTCGGCACCGCGTAGATCAGCTCACCGCCGGTGTTGCGGATCTTCACCGCGCCCAGTTCGTCCAGGTCGCGGGAGAGCGTCGCCTGGGTGACGGACAGTCCGTCGTCGGCGAGGAGCTTCGCGAGCTGGCTCTGGGAGCGGACCGGCTGCCGGTTCAGGATGTCCACGATCCGGCGGTGGCGGGCGGTGCGGGTCTGCGGCACGGACGGTCCGTTGTGGTGCGCGTCGGCGTCGTGCCCCGCCTCGGTGTGCTGGGCCTCGGTCATCGTCTCGTCAGTCTCCGGATCATCGTTCCCCTTGGCCCTCGTGTGCGGCGTCCAGGACGGCGGGCAGCTCCCGGAGCAAGGTGTCCACCGCGTCGTCGCCGACGACGAGCGGCGGCGCGAGCCGGACCACATCCGGCCCGGTCGCGTTCACCAGGAGTCCCGCGTCCTGAGCCGCCTGCTGCACCTGCGGCGCGAGGGGCTCTGTGAGCACGATACCGAGCAGCAGCCCCGCGCCACGGACCTGGCCGATCAATGCGTGGTCGAGCGATTCGATTCCGTCACGCAGCCGCTCCCCCGCCCGCTTGACGCGGTCGAGGATGCCGTCGGCCGCGATCGTGTCGAGGACGGCGACGGCGGCGGCGCAGCTGACGGGGTTCCCGCCGAAGGTGGACCCGTGCTGACCTGGGGTCAGCAGGTCGGCGGCGGGGCCGAAGGCGACGGTGGCGCCGATGGGCAGGCCGCCGCCGAGACCCTTGGCGAGGGTGACGACATCGGGTTCGACGCCCTGCGCCTGGTGCTCGAACCAGTGTCCGGTACGGCCGATTCCGGTCTGTACCTCGTCGACCACGAGCAGCGTGCCGGTGGCCCGGGTGATCTCGCGGGCGGCGGCGAGGTAGCCCGCCGGGGGGACGATGACGCCGTTCTCGCCCTGGATGGGCTCGACGATGACCAGAGCGGTGTCGGTGGTGACGGCCGCGCGCAGCGCCTCGGCGTCGCCGTACGGCACATGGGTGACCTCGCCCGGCAGCGGAAGGAACGGTTCCTGCTTGGCGGGCTGGCCGGTCAGGGCGAGCGCGCCCACGGTCCGGCCGTGGAAGCCGCCCTCGGTGGCGACCATATGGGTACGGCCGGTCCGCCGCCCGATCTTGAAGGCGGCCTCGACGGCCTCCGCGCCGGAGTTGGAGAAGTAGACCCGCCCGCTGCGGCCGAAGAGCTGGAGCAGGCGCTCGGCGAGCGCCAGCGGGGGCTCGGCGACGAAGAGGTTCGAGACGTGGCCGAGCGTGGCGACCTGGTCGGATACGGCCCGTACGACGGCGGGGTGGGCGTGGCCGAGGGAGTTGACGGCGATACCGCTGACGAAGTCGAGGTATTCCTTGCCGTCCGCGTCCCACACCGTGGCGCCCTCGCCGTGGGTGAGCGGGACGCGCGGCGTCCCGTAGTTGTCCATCATCGCGCCCTGCCAGCGCCGCGTCAGCTCCGCGTTGCTCACTGGTCCGCCCCCTCGTCATCGGCGTCCGGCACGACCATCGTGCCGATGCCCTCGTCCGTGAAGATCTCCAGCAGGATCGAGTGCTGCACCCGCCCGTCGATGACGCGCGCGGTGGTGACGCCGTTGCGTACGGCGTGCAGACAGCCCTCCATCTTGGGCACCATGCCGCTGGCCAGGTCCGGCAGCAGCTTCTCCAACTCGCTCGCACCGAGCTGGCTGATCACCTCGTCGCTGTTCGGCCAGTCCGCGTACAGGCCCTCGACGTCGGTGAGGACCATCAGCGTCTCGGCGCGCAGCGCGGCGGCCAGCGCGGCCGCCGCCGTATCGGCGTTGACGTTGTAGACGTGGCCGTCGTCGGCGCTGCGCGCTATGGAGGAGACGACGGGGATGCGGCCGTCGTCCAGCAGCGCCTGGATGGCGCCGGTGTCGATCTCGGTGATCTGGCCGACCCGCCCGATGTCCACCTGTTCGCCGTCGATCTCGGCGAAGTGCTTGGTGGCGGACATCAGATGGGCGTCCTCGCCGGTCATGCCGACGGCGAGCGGACCGTGCTGGTTGAGCAGCCCGACCAGCTCGCGCTGCACCTGCCCGGCCAGCACCATCCGTACGACGTCCATCGCGTCGTCGGTGGTGACCCTCAGGCCCGCCTTGAACTCGCTGACCAGGCCGTGCCGGTCGAGCTGGGCGCTGATCTGCGGGCCGCCGCCGTGGACGACGACCGGGCGCAGCCCGGCGTGCCGGAGGAAGACGACGTCCTGGGCGAACGCGGCCTTCAGCTCCTCGTCCACCATGGCGTTGCCGCCGAACTTGATGACGACGGTCTTGCCGTGGTGGCGGGTCAGCCACGGCAGCGCCTCGATGAGGATGCGGGCCTTGGGGAGGGCGGTGTGTTTACGAGCCGGGCTTTTTCGCTCTTGCGAGTGATTGACCGTCATATCAGACTTCCGGAAGACTCTCGTTTCAGCCGCCGGGCGGGCGGTGCTGGCCTGTGGAGGCGGTGTAAGACCTGTCTCGGACGCGTCCGAGCCGGGCAGTCGCCGTTGAAGCAGGAACCCTCGTCGGTGACGGCGGGGACCCGCGACAACCAAGCGGGCACGTCAAGAGGAGTACGCGCTGTTCTCATGGACGTAGTCGGCCGTCAGGTCGTTGCCCCAGATCACCACGGACTCACCGCCTGCCGCGAGGTCCGCGGTGATCCGGACCTCGCGGTAGCGCATGTCGACCAGCTCGCGGTCCTCGCCGACCGAACCGTTCTTGCAGACCCAGACGTCGTTGATGGCGACGTTGAGCTGGTCGGGCTCGAAGGTGGCGGAGGTGGTGCCGATCGCGGAGAGCACCCGGCCCCAGTTGGGGTCCTCGCCGTGGATGGCGCACTTGAGGAGGTTGTTGCGGGCGATGGAGCGGCCCACCTCCACGGCGTCGTCCTCGGTGGCGGCGCCGATGACCTCGATGCGGATGTCCTTGGAGGCGCCCTCCGCGTCCGCGATCAGCTGCCGCGCGAGGTCGGCGCAGACGGTGCGGACCGCCTCGGCGAACTCGTCCGCGGCGGGGGCGACCCCGGAGGCGCCGGAGGCCAGCAGCAGCACGGTGTCGTTGGTCGACATGCAGCCGTCGGAGTCGATCCGGTCGAAGGTGGTGCGGGTGGCAGCGCGCAGCGCGGTGTCCAGCGCGGCGGCCTCCACGTCGGCGTCGGTGGTGAGCACGACGAGCATGGTGGCCAGGCCCGGGGCCAGCATGCCCGCGCCCTTGGCCATGCCGCCGACGGTCCACGTCCCGTCCGGACCGGTGGCGACGGCCGTCTTGTGGACGCTGTCGGTGGTCTTGATGGCGATGGCGGCCTTCTCGCCGCCGTGCTCGCCGAGGGCCGCGGCGGCCGTCTCGATGCCGGACAGCAGGCGTTCCATGGGCAGCCGGATGCCGATGAGCCCGGTGGAGGCGATGGCGATCTCACCCGCGCTGTGCCCGAGGACGTCGGCGGTCTTCTCGGCGGTCGCGTGGGTGTCCTGGAAGCCGAGCGGGCCGGTGCAGGCGTTGGCGCCGCCGGAGTTGAGGACGACGGCGGAGACCTGGCCACCCTTCAGGACCTGCTCGGACCAGAGCACCGGGGCGGCCTTGACGCGGTTGGAGGTGAAGACGCCCGCGGCGGCCAGCCGTGGTCCGTTGTTGACGACGAGAGCGAGATCGGGGTTCCCGTTCTCCTTGATCCCTGCCGCGACGCCGGAGGCGGTGAAGCCCTTGGCTGCCGTCACACTCATGGAGCGACTCCGATCGTGGAAAGTCCCAGCTCCTCGGGGAGACCGAGGGCGATGTTCATGCTCTGGACCGCGCCGCCCGCGGTGCCCTTGGTGAGGTTGTCGATCGCGCTGATCACGATGACCCGGCCCGCCGCCTCGTCGAGGGCGACCTGGAGCAGGGCGGTGTTGGATCCGTACACGGCGGCGGTGGAGGGCCACTGCCCCTCCGGCAGGAGGTGGACGAACGGTTCGTCGCCCAGCGCCTTCTCGTACGCGGCCCGCAGCGTCCCCGCCGTCACGCCGGGCTTCGCCGGGGCGCTGCAGGTGGCCAGGATGCCGCGGGACATGGGGGCGAGGGTCGGGGTGAAGGAGACCGAGACCCGCTCCCCCGCCGCGGCCGACAGGTTCTGGATCATCTCCGGGGTGTGCCGGTGGCCACCGCCCACGCCGTACGGGCTCATGGACCCCATGACCTCGCTGCCCAGCAGATGCGGCTTGGGCGACTTGCCCGCGCCCGAGGTCCCGGTGGCGGCGACGATCACGGCGTCGGGCCCGGCCAGCCCGGCCGCGTACGCCGGGAACAGCGCGAGCGAGACGGCGGTGGGGTAACAGCCGGGAACCGCGACGCGCTTGGACCCCTCCAGCGCGGCGCGGGCCCCCGGCAGCTCGGGGAGGCCGTACGGCCAGGTGCCGGCGTGCGGCGAACCGTAGAACTTCTCCCAGTCGGCCGCGTCCTCCAGCCGGAAGTCCGCACCGCAGTCGATCACCAGCACCTCGTCGCCCAGCTGCTCGGCGACGGCGGCGGACTGCCCGTGCGGCAGCGCGAGGAACACCACGTCGTGCCCGGCCAGCGCCTCGGCCCCGGTCGGCGCCAGCACCCGGCCGGCCAGCGGGACCAGGTGCGGCTGGAGGGAGCCGAGCGGCTGTCCGGCGTTGGTGTTGCCGGTCAGCGCGCCGATCTCGGCCTCGGGGTGCGCGAGCAGCAGCCGCAGCAGCTCACCGCCCGCGTATCCACTCGCTCCCGCCACCGCTGCGCGTATCGCCATTGCCATCCTCCCTCACGGATGGCATGACTATACGTTCGATGGCAGCTTTATGCAAAGAATATTCAGGCAGGGCTTAACCTGCCTGAGCGCGCCGGGCGCCCCCTAGGACCGGGTCGCCCTCCCGCACTCGTCCGCGGCGGGCCCGCCGCGGACGACCGGCGTGCTGCGGTCATACGGGTCGACCTCCGCGCCGGCCTCGTCCGCGCGGCGGTCCGTGCCGAAGGGCGGGACGAAGTAGCCGGTGGGGGCGCCGCAGCCGCCGTTGGTCATGGCGTACTTGTACGAGACGATCGAGAACGTGCCCGGCTCGGTGATCACCTTGTCCGGGTCGTCCCAGCTCAGAACCAGCTCGCGCCGGACGATCGTGCGCACGATCTCGTCGTCGCCGCCCGCGTCCG
The DNA here is from genome assembly GCF_001417735.1 of Streptomyces sp. NBRC 110028. Taxonomy (GTDB): domain Bacteria; phylum Actinomycetota; class Actinomycetes; order Streptomycetales; family Streptomycetaceae; genus Streptomyces. The sequence goes on along the minus strand of NZ_BBUZ01000053.1, from coordinate 923 downwards.
CGCGGCTGACCGGGTAGACGAAGGTGACGTCGGCGGTCACCCGGAGCGCGCCGCGCTCACCCTCCCGGTAGGTGAGCCGGCCCCGGGTCTTCACGACGTCGCCGACCAGGTGGGTGCGGGAGGGCTGGAAGCGGCTGAAGAGGAGGAGCGGGTCGTTCTTCTCGTTCGGGCTGCGGAACGCGGTCTTCAGAAGGTCCTGTACGTCCTTCTGGTGCGGGTTGATCAGTGCGACCGCCTTGTCGGGGCGCTCACCCCGCAGCACCCCGCGGTCCAGGCCGGACGCGACGAGGAAGTCCCGGCTGCGGGCGAGGGCCCGCTCGACCCCGGCCGCGCTCATCCAGCCGACCGCCCCGGCCTCCGGCACGGTGATCCCCTCCGCTCCGCTCGCCCAGCTCGCCGCCGGCGAGCCGCGGAACGGCTCCTTCGTGGTGGGCCGCCGGGCCGCCTCCGCCGGGGGTGCCCCGGTCGGGCGGGCGGTCTCGGCCGCCAACGGCGGGGAGTCTCCACCTGCGAACAGATCCACTGCCCACCCCGGCGCGAGCGCCACCACCAGCAGCACCAGCGAGGCCAGCAGCCCTGCCACGTACCAGCCCGTGCGCCGCCTGGGCCTCGCGGGCGGGTAGCCGCGCCGGCCCTCCATCTCTCGGCCGGGCTCCGCACGCAGCCGGTTCGCCACGCCGCGGGCCCGCGCCGACGGCTCCTTGGGCGCGTCGGCGGTACCCGCCACCGACTCGCGCAGAAACCGCTCCCACTCCTCGTCAGATCTGGACGAGCCATCCGGCTCCGTACCCGCACCCATCCCCAGCCCCCTGGCACTCAGCAGAACGCGGCCCACTCCCCTGGGACGCGTCCGCATAATGACACAGAGCGCCGACAACGAGGCCGGACGCGGCAGCCTCACCGTTCCTCATCAGTGAGCGGGA
>NZ_BBUZ01000052.1 GCF_001417735.1 Streptomyces sp. NBRC 110028 | reverse complement strand
GCGGCACTAGGTGTCGTAGCCGGTCAGGCCGTCGGCGTCGTCGTTGAGCCGCTTGAGGTCCACGTCGCTGAGGAACGGCAGCAGGGCGCCGCAGTCGAGGCAGGCGCGGGCGAAGTCGACGTCGAACGCCGGACGGAGCTTGTAGGCGCGCGGGCGGGGGAACATGAGCCGGAGTCGGTCGTTGTGGCCTTCGAGCGTCCTGAGCTGCCCGACCGGGGTCAGCCGACTGGATCCACATATTCCACAGCGCAGTACGCCGGTTCCCATGTGGGTGACGGTACATCAGGACATCAGATCACCCCAGGGGGCGGGGACCGGGGCCCGATGGCTGTGGTCAGGAGGCCTCGGGCTGGTTCGATTCGGCGACGGGTCCCCGCAGCTCTTCGTTGAGCCGCCGGGCTTCTTCCAGCTGGTCTTCGAGGATGACGATGCGGCAGGCGGCGTCGATCGGAGTGCCCTGGTCGACGAGTTCGCGAACGCGTGCGGCGATGCGCAGCTGGTAACGGGAGTAGCGGCGATGGCCCCCCTCGGATCGCAGGGGGACGATGAGGCGGGCCTCGCCGACGGCCCGTAGGAAGGCGGGGGTGGCGCCGATCATCTCCGCCGCGCGGCCCATGGTGTACGCGGGGTAATCATCGTCGTCGAACTTGTCGGTGGCTCGCTCTCGGGGCTTCGAATTCATCGCACCTCTCTGTGGGACGCGTCGAGGGGCCCTGGCACCATTTGGCACCAGGGCCCCGAGGGTTCAACACCATCTACCGGCGCTGTGCGCCGGCCTTCTGTTTCCGCTGCCTGCCCTGGGGGCGAGGCGCGGGGATCGCGGCTGCGTGACCGGGGACCACCTTCCAATCCGGGGCCTGCGGTACCCGAGTGGACCAGGTCCGTGCTCGGGCGATCCTGATGGCGTCTCCCTCCTCTCCTTTTTCTCTCGCTGCTCTTGCTGAAGCTGCTGTCGTGCGTCATGCGTGGTGGCCCTGGGGCCACCCGGCCCGGCAGCCAGTGGCGGGACCTTCCTGCACTTCCCGGCCCCGCCGCTCCGCTGTCGTGCCGTTTCCTGCTCGCGGCAGTTCGTCTCTGCCGCGCCTGACTGACGTCGTTGGCTACGCGAGAAACAGTAGCTACAAGAGCGTCGCATGTCTACTTCGGCCGGTGCAGATTTACCTCTACTGCCGCAACAGGCCCAGGGTGGCCCGCCCCCATGGGGCCGGGGAGGTGAACGTGAGCGTGCGGCGGCGGGGGCCTCGGGTGTCACCTCGGCCGTTCACTGTGAGGCCGTCTTCCGGGCGGCCCGTCGGCCCTCGGTGGCGTTCTCCCCGCCGATGCTCAATATGTAATGCCGCGACTGCAGAAATAGCCTCTGAATTGGTGGGGAGTTTTTGCCTCACCGAGTGTGACTGTCAATTTGCCGTGCGGGACCCGGCCTGCCGTGCTACCGTCGTTGTCAGTTGCAGTTGTGGTTCCCAGACTTCAAGTGTCCCCGCCGTCGTACACGGCGGGAATGCTTTTGTATTTTCCGGTGTATTTCCGGAGGGGCGATCATCGCGGCGACGCGGGGTCCGCAAGGTGCGGGCTCCGGGCACTGCGCCCGAAGGAGATTTAGCATGACTACTGGCACCGTGAAGTGGTTCAACTCGGAAAAGGGCTTCGGCTTCATCGAGCAGGACGGTGGCGGCCCCGACGTCTTCGCCCACTACTCGAACATCGCCGCCCAGGGCTTCCGTGAGCTGCAGGAGGGCCAGAAGGTGAACTTCGACCTCACGCAGGGCCAGAAGGGCCCGCAGGCCGAGAACATCGTTCCCGCCTGACGCTGACGCGTAACAGCGACGCTGGGGCCCGCACCTTGGGTGCGGGCCCCACTCGTTTTCCCCGACGATCCGGCATCTTGAGCGTCCGCCGTGCCGGCGTATGTCGATCATCTTTCGATGCGATGGGCGCACCTCTTCCGCCCCACTTCGTTTCGTTTACCTATTCGGTTCGTTCTTGCGATTCTTTTCTGCGCGGCTCGCTGCTGCCGAGAATTCCTCGACGTGCCGCATCGAGGAAGGCCGCATGAAACGTACTGCCCGAACGAACAACCGCTCCGTCCGCCCCCGCTCCGGTGGGAACGGCCGTCGTCCCGCGGCGCCGCAGGGAGAGTTCGCCCTGCCCGTCACGCGTACCCCCGCTCTGCCTCCGGCCGAGACCTTCGCCGAACTGGACATGCCGCCCGCGCTGCTGGCGGCCCTGGCCGCGGAAGGCATGGCCGTGCCGTTCCCGATCCAGGGCGCCACGCTGCCGAACTCCCTCGCGGGCCGCGACGTCCTGGGCCGTGGACGTACCGGCTCGGGCAAGACCCTCGCCTTCGGCCTGGCCCTGCTGGCCCGTACCGCCGGACAGCGCGCCGAGCCCCGCCGGCCCCTGGGGCTGGTCCTGGTTCCCACCCGCGAGCTGGCCCAGCAGGTCACCGACGCGCTCGCCCCCTACGCCCGGTCGCTGAAGCTGCGGCTGGCCACCGTCGTCGGCGGCATGGCGATCGGCCGGCAGATCAGCGCTCTGCGCGGCGGAGCCGAAGTCGTCGTCGCGACCCCCGGGCGGCTGAAGGACCTCATCGACCGTGGTGACTGCCAGCTGAACCAGGTCGGCGTCACCGTGCTGGACGAGGCGGACCAGATGGCCGACATGGGCTTCATGCCTCAGGTCACCGCGCTGCTGAACCAGGTCCGGCCCGAAGGGCAGCGGATGCTCTTCTCGGCCACCTTGGACCGCAACGTCGACCTTCTGGTCCGGCGCTACCTGGCCGACCCGGTGGTCCACTCCGTCGATCCCTCGGCGGGCGCCGTCACCACGATGGAACACCACCTGCTGCACGTCGACGGCGCCGACAAGCACGCCACCACCACCGAGATCGCCGCCCGTGACGGCCGGGTGATCATGTTCCTCGACACCAAGCACGCGGTGGACAAGCTCACCCAGCACCTGCTGAACAGCGGGGTCCGCGCCGCCGCCCTGCACGGCGGCAAGTCCCAGCCCCAGCGCACCCGCACGCTCGCCCAGTTCAAGACCGGCGACGTGACGGTACTGGTGGCCACCAACGTCGCGGCCCGCGGCATTCACGTGGACAACCTCGACCTCGTCGTCAACGTGGACCCGCCCAGCGACCACAAGGACTACCTGCACCGCGGCGGCCGCACCGCCCGGGCCGGCGAGTCCGGCAGCGTCGTCACCCTCGTCCTGCCGGGTCAGCGCCGCGACATGGCCCGGCTCATGAGCACGGCCGGCATCACCCCGCACAGCACCAAGGTCCGCTCCGGCGAAGCGGAACTGAGCCGCATCACCGGTGCCCAGGCCCCCTCCGGTATCCCCGTCACCATCGCCGTGCCGGTCGTCGAACGCGCCAAGCGCGGCGGCTCGTCCTCGCGGGGACGGCGTAGCCGGCCGGCCCGGGCCCGCCGCGCCGCCGGATCGACCCGGACGGGGTCGGGGGCCTCGCAGCGGCGGTCCACCCTCGGCTCGGCCGCGTAAGCCCCGGACGGACGCTCGGTCGCCCCGCTGATCTCTCCGGCCGGTCATCCGATTTCGGCCTCTCTTCGACCCTGTTGAGGCATTATGCGCTGTGTTATCGCCCGCTTCCCGTTCGACCTGATCAAGAGTGAGGTCGAGCAAGCGATGGCAGGTATCAAACCCGAAACCGTCACGGGAGACTCCGTGCTCATCGGCCGCCGTCAATACCCCGTCAAGCAAGTGGGCGCGGTCATCACCCGTCAGGACCGCCGTGACTTCACCGCCGACGAGGTCACCCGAGCACTGACCCGTCTCGGTTTCACCTGCCGTTCCCTTCCCGTATCCACACCCGACGCGGGCCATACGCCACTTGAGACCGCGTCCGCGCTGCTCGGCTCCCCGGAACCTGCCTGACCGGGATCGACACGCTCGCATGATGAGGGCCCCGACCGCCGTGCGGTCGGGGCCCTCATCCGTGCCGGCGGCGCGATACATTCCGCCGTCTCGGGAATGCCGGGGCTTCCCCGTAAGATCTGCCGCGCGATGGGAACGTCGCTGCGCGCTGTGTGCTGTCCGTTATCCGGTGCACCATTTCGGAATGAGGAGGTCCGTCGCACTATCCGTGATGACGCCTTCACCATTCGCCGCCCCATTGACGGCACCCGGATTCGATCAAAGAGTGTCCATTACAGTTCAAAGACACTCCAGGGCCATACATATATCCAAGAAGAGGGGAAAGGTCGTGACCGCAACCGCCAGCGCAGCGACCGGCGTATGGGGCCGCGCCGAACAGCAGGACTTCCGCAGCCGGGTACGGGGCTGTCTGCTGGGCGGGGCGATCGGGGACGCCCTGGGGGCGCCGGTGGAGTTCTCCTCGCTGGCCGACATCCGGGCGAACCACGGCGCGCACGGCGTGACGGACTTCCTGCCCGCGTACGGGCGGCGCGGCGCGGTCACCGACGACACCCAGATGACGCTGTTCACCGTGGACGGCCTGATACGCGCCCAGGTGCGCCGCGACACCGGCGCCTGGCATCCGCCCACCGACATCCACGCCGCGCACCGCCGCTGGTACGCCACCCAGCGCGACTGGGGCCCCGACGAGCGGCGCGAGGGCGACGGGTGGCTGGCCCGCGAGGAGTGGCTGTACGCCCAGCGCGCACCCGGGCGGGCCTGTCTGACCGGGCTCGGGGACGCGACCATGGGCACCCTGGAGGCCCCCAAGAACCCCGACTCCAAGGGCTGCGGCGCCGTCATGCGCTCCGCGCCGTTCGGGCTGCTGGTGGGCTGGGAGCCGCAGCTGGTGTTCCAGCTGGCCATCGAGTGCGCGGCGCAGACCCACGGTCACCCCACGGGCTATCTGGCGGCCGGCGCGTTCTCCCTCATCGTGCACGGCCTGGCGCGCGGGGAGGCGCTGGACGGCGCCGTTCAGCGCACCCTGGCCCATCTGGCGGGCCACCCCGGCCACGAGGAGACCACGGACGCGCTGCGGCGGGCGCTGGGCGCCGTACGCCAGGGGCTGCCGACGCCCGAGCGCGTCGAATCCCTCGGCGAGGGCTGGACCGGCGAGGAGGCGCTGGCCATGGGGCTGTACTGCGCCCTGGTCGCCGAGGACGTACGGCACGGTCTGCTGCTGGCCGTCAACCACGGCGGGGACAGCGACTCCACGGCGGCGATCTGCGGCAATCTGCTGGGCGTGCTGCACGGTGAGACGGCGCTGCCGCCCGCGTGGCTCGCCGAGGTGGAGGGGCGCGGCACGATCCTGGAGCTGGCGGACGACTTCGCGATGGAGATGACCCAGGGCCCCGCCCTGCACGGCCCCGAGAACTCGGCCCCCGCCTGGCTCAGCCGCTACCCGCGCGCGTGAGCGTGCGGGACTCGGGACGGCGCGGCGCCACGGGCTGAGCGGGGGCGCCCAGGCCGCCGCGCAGGGCGCGGAAGGTGACCCACGCCGCGGTCGCCAGGAAGGCGACGCCGATGATCGGGTAGACGGCCGTCATCAGCATCTGGGGCGGGGTCTGGTGCAGCTCGACCCGCTGTTTCATGCTGTGCGGGGCGTACCAGATCATGAAGGAGCAGAAGAGCAGCCCGGTCAGCGCCGTCCAGCCCGCCCAGGCGCGGGACGCGCGGCGGACCGTCTCGACGGCGAGCAGCAGCACCATCGGGACCGCCCACACCCAGTGGTGGGACCAGGAGACCGGGCTGACCATCAGGGCGGTGACGGCGCAGCTGACGGCGGCCCAGGCGCGGGCGTGCGGGAGGGCGCGGTCGTCCGCGAGCTGGGCGGCGACGGCGGTGGCCAGGCCGACGCAGCCGGTCAGCGCGGCGGCGGCGAGCCACCACGGGCCGGGGTCGGGGGTGTGCAGGAGGCGGGCGAGGGCGCCGAGCAGGTTCTGGTTGCCCGAGCCCTCGACGTCGCCGGGCCGGTCGGTGGCGAACACGATCTCGGTCCAGAAGCGGTTGGAGTCGTACGGCAGCGCCAGCGCCGCCAGGCAGACCGTCCAGGCGAAGGCGGCCGTGGCGACACCCGCCCGCCGCAGGTGGTCACTTGCGAAGCCGTGCCCGGCCCGCAGCCGCCGGACGGCGTCGATCAGCCCGGCGGCGGCGAGGAAGACCACGAAGAGCCCGGGGGTCAGCTTGATCCCGGTCGCGACGCCGGTGCCGAATCCGGCCCAGCGGTGGCCCGGCCGGCGGGTCAGGTCCCACAGCACGAGGACGGCGATGCCCAGGTTGATCTGGCCGTAGCGCAGGGTCGTCCACACCGGTTCGCACCACACCGCGACCCCGGCCAGGGCCAGCACGGCGGCTGCGCGCGGCGCCCGGCGCGGGCGGCCGACGAGCCGCAGCGACAGATGGGCGAGGGCGACCATCAGGGCCAGGTTGGCGGCGGTGCCGAAGGTGCGCAGGACGCCCGTGCCCATGACGGTCAGCGGGGTGAACAGCATGGCCGCGAACGGCGGGTAGGTGTTGGGCAGATGGTGCACGGTCGCCCGCATGTCGTACAGGTCCGCCGCGTTGCGTACGGTCCAGCCCTCGGCCTGGTAGACCAGCAGATCGACCATGGACACCTGGGCGGCCCGCTGCGCGGCCCAGAAGCCCGTGAAGGACAGCAGACAGAACACCGCCGCGCACAGGACGGGACGCCGGGCGATCATCTGTGTCGCGGTCACGGGGTCGCTCCAGAGGTGCGTGAGGGCGGCGAACGGCACAGGCGGCCGACGATAGTACGTTCCGGAGGAGGGTCCTGAGAGGGGGGACGGTTGCCTGGGGATGCCGTAAAGCTCCACTTCAGGGCGGCCGGACCGGTCCGCTTCACACGACAAGCCCACACGGCGGGGCCCCGGTCACCGAAGGAGCGAGGGTGACCGGGGCCCGGTGGGGCTGCCGCCGCGCGGCGGGGCGTCAGTCGGACGCGCCCGCGACCGTCGTACGGCCGGTGGCGTCCGGTGCCGGAACCGAGCGCGCGGCGCCCGCCGCACCCGGACCGTCGTCGTCCGAGTTGAGCGAGGCGAGGATGGCGTCGCGCTCGGGGGTGTCCTCCGGCTTCAGATAGCCGACGACGATGAAGAGCACGAGCGAGACCGCGAGCGGGACGGCGACCTGGTACTCCAGGTTGACGCCGCCGTCGATCGCGTCGTTGATCGGGTAGTTGACCAGGTAGAAGGCGATCAGGCCGAGGCCCCAGCTGGTGAGCGCCGCGGTCGGCCCGGACTTGCGGAAGGCCCGCAGCATGCCGAGCATCAGCGGGATCGCGATCGGCCCCATCAGACCGGCGACCCATTTGATGACGACGGTGATGATGTCGCCGAAGAAGGGCGAGTTCACCTGGGTGGCGATGCCCATGGACAGGGCGAGGAAGAGCAGCGTGGTGTAGCGGGCGGCGAGCAGGCCGGTGCGGGTGCTCCACTGCCGTACGGACTTGAAGATCGCGGGCATGATGTCGCGGGTCACCACGGCGGCGATCGCGTTGGCGTCGGAGGAGCACATCGCCATGGTGTGCGAGAAGAAGCCGACGATGACCAGCCCCAGCAGACCGTGCGGCAGCAGGTGTTCGGCCATCTCGGCGTACGAGTCGGCGGGCTTGTCCGTCTTGATGATGAGCGGCGCGACCCACATCGGGAAGAACAGCACCAGCGGCCAGACGAACCACAGGACGGCCGACAGCCGGGCCGAGCGCTTGGCGGAGTGGGCGCTGTCGGTGGCCATGTAGCGCTGCGCCTGGTTCCACATGCCGCCGTTGTACTCGAAGGTCTTGATGAAGAGGTAGGAGAGCAGGAAGATCAGCGTGTAGGGGCCGACGGTCGGTTCGGCGTGGCTGTCGGGCAGGTCGTCCCAGACGGTCCAGAAGGTGCTGAAGCCGTCCAGCTCGTTGAGCACGGCGATCAGCATCGCGATGCCCGCCACCAGCTGGATGACGAACTGGCCGAGTTCGGTGAGCGCGTCGGCCCACAGCCCGCCGACGGTGCAGTAGACGGCGGTGACCGCGCCCGTGATCAGGATGCCCTGGTTGAGCGAGACGCCGGTGAAGATGGAGAGCAGGGTGGCGATGGCCGCCCACTTGGCGCCCACGTCGACGATCTTCAGTAACACCCCGGACCAGGCGAGGGCCTGCTGGGTGGGCAGGTTGTAACGGTTCTTCAGGTATTCGAGGGGTGAGGCGACGCCCAGTTTGCTGCGCACCCGGTTGAGGCGCGGCGCGAAGAGGCTCGCGCCGATCGCGATGCCGATGGCGATGGGGAAGGACCAGGTGACGTAAGAGGTGATGCCGTATTGGTAGGCGATGGCCGCGTAACCGGTGAACATCACGGCGCTGTAGCCGGACATGTGGTGCGAGATGCCCGACAGCCACCAGGGCATCTTGCCGCCGGCGGTGAAGAAGTCGCTGACGTTGTCCACGCGCTTGTGGGACCAGACGCCGATGCCGACCATGACGCCGAAATAGCCGATGAGTACAGCCCAGTCGAGACTGTTCATGTCCCCTCCCAGGGGTCCGCCTTGTGAACGGGAGCGCACTTCGCCGCGACGTTCCTTTGGGCGGTTCCCCCGAGCGGGAGCGGGGTACTTCCGGGATTGAACCGCTTGTCCGGGCGGCCGGTCAAGGGTTCGAGAGGTCACGAGTGTGAACACAGGTCATAACAAAGAACGATTTTACGGATTCTTGACCCGCTGAGGCGTTGTCGTGCACGCGTCCGCGAATTCAGGATGAGCGGGCACTTCGTCAGACGCACGCCCGCGCATCGATTGGGTCGGTACGGGAGCGGGATCCCGAAAGGCCGGACAGGAGTCGCGCTAACGCATCAGTTCACCGGCGTTCACCAGCAGCGACTGCCCGGTGATCGCCCGGGCCCGGTCGGAGGCCAGGAACACCGCGGCCTCCGCCACATCGCCGTCCGTCGCCAGATCGGGCAGCGCCATCCGGCCCGCGAGCCGCTGCTCGATCTCGGCCTCGGGCAGCCCTTCCGTGTGCGCGGCGAACTGGACGTACGCCCGCACCGGCGGCCCCCACATCCAGCCGGGCTGCACGGTGTTGACCCGGATCCGGTGCGGGCCCAGCTCCCGCGCGAGCGCGTACATGGCCGAGGTGAGTGCCCCCTTGGACGCCGCGTACGCGGCCTGCCGCACCTCGGTGGGGGCGGCGAGCGACGACTGCGTGCCGATGAGCACCACCGCGCCGCCGTTCCGTTTGAGCGCGGGCAGGCAGGCCCGGGTCATCCGGAGCGTCCCGAACAGGTTGACGTCCACCACGCGCGCCCAGGACGCGAAGTCGGCGTCCTCAAGCCCGCCGAAGTGGCTGTCCAGGGCGGCCACGTTGACGACGGCGTCGATCCGGCCGAAGCGGTCCAGGGCGAGCGCGGCCAGCGCCTCGCACTGGGCCTCGTCCGCGATGTCGGTGGCCCGGTGGGCGGTGCGCGTGCCGCCCGGGTCGAGCTCCGCGGCGGTCTCGGCCAGCCGCTCCGCGGTCCGCGCGCCGAGGGCGACGTTGGCGCCCTCGCGCAGGCACGCGGCGGCGACGCGGTGGCCGAGGCCGGGGCCGACACCGGAGACGATGACCGTTCTGCCGCTCAGCATGGGGCCTCCCTCGGGACTGACGCCGCGTCAGGCTAGGCGCGCGGACCGGATATGACCAGACCCGGTTCGCGCCGAATGCCGTCCGGCGCGGATCGTGCCGCACCCCTCCCCAGCTGACGCCACGTCAGCTACACCTGTTGGGCATGACGAGCGACGCGAGCGAGGGCACACACGGCGAGCCGGAGGACACATTCGCCGCGCGGTACGGGGAACTGGCCTCCGTCGGCCCCTACGGGGTGCGCCCGGGGCACGCCCTGATCACCATGGTCGAGCCGCATCCGGGCCATGAGTACGCGTACAACCGCTGGTACGAGGACGACCACTTCATCGCGGGCGCGATGGCCATGCCGTGGATCTACGCCGGGCGCCGCTGGGTCGCCACCCGCGACCTCCAGCGGCTGCGCTACCCGGCGAAGTCGGCGGTCGCCCAGCCGGTCACCGCGGGCTGCTACCTCACCGTCTACTGGCTCACCGAGGACCGCTACGCGGAGCACATGCGGTGGACGGTCGGCATCAACAAGCGGCTGAACCGGGACGGCCGGGTGTTCCAGGAGCGCACCCACGTCCTGACGGCCTTCCACGACCGGGAGGCGACCGTCTACCGGGACGGGGCGGCCGGGCCGCGCGACCACCACGCCCTCGACCACCCCTACGCCGGACTGGTCCTGGAGGTCATCGAGAGCGAGAGCCCCGAGCGGCGCGGGGAGCTGCTCGACTGGCTCACGGCCCGCCATCTGCCCCGCCGCCTGGCCGGCTCGCCCGCCGCGCTGGTGACCGTCTTCCGCCCCACCCCGCTGCCGTCGGACCGGATGGCGTACGTCAAGCAGGTGGAGGGCGTCGACACCAGGCTGACGCTGCTGTGGTTCCTGCAGTGCGATCCACGGATGTGCTGGGAGGAATTCCTGACGGGTCTCGACGCCGATGTGGAACGGTCCGGTCTGGGCCGGGTGGAATTCGTCGCGCCGTTCATTCCGACGATTCCCGGGACGGACCGGTACGTCGCGGAACTTCGATGACGGCGGGCGATAAAGCGGGGGAAGGCATGCGGCGAGCCCTCTCGGCAGGGACGGCGGCCGGTCGAGAGGGCCCGGTGGCGTGTTACTGCGAACCTGCGGTTCTGCGGGGCCGGACCGCGCTGCCGCGGCCGGTCGAACAGCAGGATCAGCCGAGGTCGAAGGCGCCGCCGTGAACGTCGGCGACGAAGGCCGACCAGGAGGCGGGGGCGAAGCTGAGCGTCGGTCCGTGCGGGTCCTTGGAGTCGCGCACGGCGATCTCGTCGACGACCGGGGAGGCGACCTCTACGCAAGCGCCGTTTCCTGCGGAGTACGAGGATTTCACCCAGGTACTCGTCTTTCCCTGCTGAATGGACACAATTGCTCCGATGCGTTTTGTTGACGAGATGCACCCCCGTTTGGAGGCGAGGCCGACGTTACTCGTCAACATCGTCAGGAAAGGTGGCCATTCACTCGACCGGGTGGCATATTCCACCGGCCCCTTCCGCGGTGGAGTGCGGAGGTGTACGCTCCGCGCTCGCTCCCGACCGGCGTCGTCAGCCCTCCCCGTGCCGACGCGCGTGGTCCTGCGCCACCTCGGTGATGAACTGGCGGCTCTGGTCCACATTCAGCGCCTGGGCCCGCAGATGCTCATACATCATGCTGTAGCTCTGCACATCGGTGAGCTTCTCCAGATAGAGGTCGCTTGTCACGCCCTCCAGATAGACGACGCTCGTATCCGACTCGTCGGAGAACTCCAGGATGGTGAACTGCCCGCTCATGCCCGGATGCGAGCCCATGCCGAACGGCAGCGCCTGCACCGTCACATGCGGCTCGCGGCTCATGCGGACCAGATACTCCAGCTGATCGCTCATGATCTTGTGGCTGCCGACCACGCGCCGCATCGCCGCCTCGTCCACCACGGCCCACAGCCGCAGCGGGGCCAGCGGATCGGTGATCCGCTCCTGCCGCCGAAGCCGCACCTGCACCCGCTGGGCGATCTGGTCCGGGGCGACCTCCGGCAGCGCCCCGCTGATCACCGCCTCCGCGTACTTTGGGGTCTGCAACAGCCCCGGCATCACCTGGGGTTCGTAGACCCGCAGCGACGCCGCGTCCGTCTCGAACCCGATGTAGACGCTGTACGGGACGTCGCCGAAGGCGTTCCACCAGCCCTGCTGGCGTGACTCCTTCGCCATTTGCATCAGGGAATCGACCAGGGCCTTGTCCTCGACCTTGTAGGTCCGGCAGAGGTCGCGCACATCGCGCTGACTGATGCTGCGACGGCCGTTCTCCAGTCTGCTGATCTTCGACTGGGAGACCATCAACTCCTCCGCCACCTCCTCCGCCGTCATGCCCTTCTCCTGGCGGAGCCTGCGCAGTTCCTGGCCCAACCGGCGTCGCCGGACAGTGGGGCCGACGTTCGATGTCACGGGACGTGCACCTCCGGCTTCGTACTGCTGATACATCCTGTTCAGCAGCCTGCCACTACCGGACCCGGCCGCGCTGGGAAATGGCCCGACAAAGACCGCACTAAGGGCGATCGAACGCGCGCGCGGGGCGGTGGGACGGCCGGTCGTCCGGAACGGCCGTCCCACCACCCCGCGCTTGAGCGGCTCCCGGACCGGGTCGGTGGGGACTGCGGTGCGGTCGGTGGAGCGGACTGGTGCTCGGTGGTGCTGTATCGGTTCTGCGGGCTCTCGTGAGCCCGGGTGGTGCCCTGTGGTGCCCTGGATACGTGCCCTGTGGTGCGCTGTGGTGCCCTGTCGTGCGCTGTGGTGCTCCGGGGGCTCCTCGGGGTGCGGTGGGGCGCTCGCGGCGCTGCGCGGCGTCCCGGGGCGCCCTGGGGGCCTCCGGTCAAGGGGTCAGCGCGCTCCGACGCGGGCCATGCTCCCGCGGCGGGACGGCTGAGCCGGAACCCCGGCCGCGGGCTCCGCGGCGCGTGCTGCCGGCTGTCGGCCCGGGGCCGGTGCGCGCCGTGGCTGCGCCGCGACACCGTTCTGCACGTCCATCACGGCGTGCGCCACCAGACCGCCCATCGGGTCGTGCCTGATCAGATCCCGGAGCCTGGAGCGCGAGGAGCGCCCCTCGTTCCCGGGATACAGGTGCTTGCCGAGTCCGACCGCGTGGGCCAGGGCGGCGAGCGCCGCGGTCCGCGGGTCCGGCGGTACGCCGGTGCGGATCGCACTGTCCAGCCGGGACCTGATCTCCCGGCTGATCGCCGTCTCCGTCGCCTGGTAGCGAGTCGTCGGCAGTACCCCGCACATCTGGCCCGCCACGGCATGCACCATGCCGCACCGCTCCAGGTGCGTGAGATACGTCTGGCGCAGCCCCAGCCGGGGCCCGCCGATCCAGTGGACGGCCCGGACCGGGCTGCCGCGACGACGCAGCAGTTCCAGTGCGGAGTCCAGAGTTGGATCTCCGGTCGGCCGTGGCAGCACCACGGCGATACGATCCCCGTCAGGGGCTATCCGTCCGGCCAAGGCCAGCTCTACTAGCTGTGCCCCGGCCAGACCGAGGTCGAGCGACTGCGGCTGCGCCGTGGTACCCGTGGTCGGGTCCAGGGCGAGCAGCAGAAGCTCCTCCGGAATTGTTCTGCGGCTCCTGCCCATCCATGCCTCCCCGCGTGGATGAATGACAGGGTGACCCCTGCCACATTGGTCTGTCGAGAGTGCCTGAGGGATTTGGGTGGGAACCGGTAGGTATGTCTTTCTCGTCTAGCAGGTGAGTGATCACCTTGAGGCGCTCTCCGGCGGTGGCGTTGCGCGGCTGCGCGCCGGACACACAGGACACTGGTTGATGGTTGTAATGCGGGACGCGGCGTCAGGAGGCGCCCGGCGCCCCGTGTGACGTATCGAGGAGGCATCGGTGGCGGGCGAGTCCCCCGGCAAGTCGGATCAGCGGAAGTCGTCGGGGGAGACGGCCAGGGGGGCACGCGATCCGCGGCTCACGGCCTCCCGTGAAGAGGAGGCCGACGGCGGGCGTTCGGCGATCGCCGTCGCCGAGGACGTGTCCGAGTCGGCTCCCGCGGAACCGGAATCGGAGTGTCCGGAAGCTGTGGGCGACGGCGATACGCCTGGTGTTCGCGAAAGCGAAGGCGGTGCATCGGTCGAAGCGGAGTCCGGTGGATCCGGTGAGGCCGGGGAACCCGACGCGGACGCGCGGGCCGAGGGCGATGACGTCGACTCCGGCCGTACGTCCGACGGCAAGCCGTCGGACGCCCCGGTCGACCAGCGGACGACGTCGCTCCGTACGACGGACGTGCCGTCGGGCGCCGACGGTGACGACGCCGGGGGCGACGCGGGCGCGTCGGACGCCGGCGATGATTCGGCGTCCGTCGTGAAGGGCGACTCGGACGCGCCGGGCGTCAAGGCCGACGAGGCCGAGGCCGAGGGAGACGGGGAGACCGCCTCCGGCGACGCCGCTTCGGAGTCGCTGGTCGACCGGCAGACCGCGGTGTTCCGTTCGAAGGACGTGACCTCCCCCGTCGCCGAAAACGCCGACTCCGGCGCCGAGGGGACGGCTGAGGCGACGTCGGGCGCCGATGATGACGGCGACGCCGACGATCCGGGCTCGTCCCGTCCGGCGAAGGCGGGATCCGGCGACGCGGGCGATGAGGACGCCAAGGACGCCGACGCCAAGGACGCCAAGGCCGACGCCAAGGCCGACGACAAGCGCGCTTCCGGTGGGCGGCGTCCGGCATGGGCCGGGGCCGATGACGACGGGGACGAGGGCGACACGAAGGCCGCGTCCGACGACGGCGACGACAAGCCGTCGGCCGGTCGGTCCGTCGACCAGAAGACCGCCGTCTTCCGCGCGCCCAAGGTGGACGACAAGCCCATCGACCGGCCCACCGCCGCGTTCGGCGTGCTCCCGGAGAAGAAGAAGGGCGTCGACCAGCCGACCACCGCCATCAGGGCGCTCCCCGGCGACGACGCCAAGGACGACGCCAAGGGTGCCAAGAAGCGGTCCGAGGGCGAGAACGAGCGCACCAGCAAGTTCGTACCGCTGCGCTCCGCCGACGATCCCGCTCCCGCGAAGGCGAAGCCGAAGACCGAGCCGAAGACCGAGCCGAAGACCGAGGCGAAAGCAGAGTCGAAGGCACAGGCGAAAGCACCGGCGAAGCCGGGCGAACTGCCGGAGGCCGAGCGCACCAAGCAGCAGCCGCTGCCGCCGCAGACGCCGGACGGGAAGCAGCCCGCGCCGCTCGATCTGCTGGCGCAGCTGACGAACAAGCCGCCGAAACCCGAGACTCCGGTCCGGACGGCGGTGCGGCGGGTCAAGATCTGGACGCCGTTGGTGCTGCTGCTCGTCGTGCTGCTGGGGATCGCGCAGGCGGTGCGGCCGCTGCCGGACCCGGAGCTGAAGCTGACGGCCGAGGCGTCGTACGCGTTCAAGGGCGACAAGCTGGCCATGCCGTGGCCGGGCGAGGGCCAGTCCGCGGCCGAGGTCCAGGGCGTGGGCAGCCTGGGTACGTCGGGGGCGCAGAAGCCGGTGCCGATCGCCAGTGTCACCAAGGTGATGACGGCGTACGTGGTGCTCAAGGGGCACCCGCTGAAGGCCGGTGCGGAGGGCCCGCGCATCGAGATCGACGCGACGGCCGCCAAGGAGTCGGAGTCCGCCGACGAGTCGCGGGCGTCGGTGAAGAAGGGGCAGAGCTTCACCCAGCACCAGCTGCTCCAGCTGCTGCTGATCAACTCCAGCAACAACATCGCCCGGCTGCTGGCCCGCTGGGACGCGGGGTCGCTGGACGCGTTCACCAAGAAGATGAACGACGCGGCCAAGAGCCTGGGCATGAAGAACACCACCTACACGGACCCCAGTGGGCTCAAGGAGTCCACCAAGTCCACCGCGGCCGACCAGCTCAAGCTGGCGAAGGCGGCGATGGAGTCCGACGCGTTCCGCGAGGTCGTGGCGACGCCCAACACCGAGATCCCCGGCCTCGACGGCAAGATCTACAACAACAACAATCTGCTGGTGAAGCCGGGCGTGATCGGCATCAAGACCGGTTCGTCCACCCCGGCCGGCGGCGCGCTGATGTGGGGCGCGGTGCGGACGATCGACGGCAAGAAGCAGCGGATCCTCGGCGTCGTGCTCGAGCAGCGCGCGCCCACCACGCTGGACGCCAGCCTCCAGCTGGCGCAGACGGAGAGCTACAAGCTGATCAGCACCGTGCAGGACGCCCTGACCTCGGCGACCGTCATCAAGAAGGGCGATGTCGTCGGCCAGGTGGACGACGGCCTCGGCGGGACGACCCCGGTCGTCGCCACCAAGGACCTGAAGGCGGTCGGCTGGGCGGGGCTGAACGTCGACATCGAGATCGGTGACGGTGGCAAAACCATTCCGCACTCGGCGAAGGCGGGCACCGTCGTCGGCCAGGTGACCGTGGGCAGCGGGCCCGGTCAGGTCAAGGCGCCGGTGGCGCTGCAAAACGACTTGTCCGAGCCGTCCTTCGGGGCGAAGCTGACCCGCATTGCCTGACCTGGACCAAGGGCACCGGCGCGGGAGCCGCGCCGGTGTCCGTAGCCGCTGACGAACCGCCTCGCGTGCTAGCGTCGGATGATGCCCACGACCCTGACTCGCCCCGACCGAGGCGAACGGTGGGGGACCGGTGCGGGGTTGAACAGATGAACAGGGGCAGACCTCGGGGGAGACGGGGAGAGCCGCAGTGACCACCGTGGATCCGACACGGGCCGATAAGAACGGGAACTCGGAGGAGAGCACCGCGGCGCGAATACGCCTGCCCGCGCAGCGCTCGCCCACCGCACCGGACGATCATGCGGCGCAGGCGGAGCGCGGAGGTGAGGCGGCCGGTCGGACGGGTTTGTTCCGGCGCGCCTGGTACGCCCTGCGCCGCCCGGTGCCCGCCGCGCTGGCCGCGGCCGCGGTGCTGCACCTGCTGTGGGTGGCGCTGCTCGCCAACAGCGGCGGCGATCTGGCCGCGCAGGACGCCTGGGCGGAGTTCGCGCTCCAGCACCCCGACTCGGCGTACAACCTGGCCTGGTACGGCGGCATGCACCCGGTGTCGTACAGCGTCATCTCGCCGTATCTGATGGCGGTCCTCGGCGTGCGGTCGACCATGGTGATCGCCGGGACGCTGTCCGCGGGGCTGCTCGCCCTGCTGCTGGTCCGCAGCCGCTCGGTGGCGCGGCCGATGTGGCCCACCCTGTACGGCGCGTTCGCGCTGGTCTGCAACGCGATCTCGGGCCGGGTGACCTTCGGGCTCGGCGCGATGTTCGGGCTCGCCGCGGTGGCGGTGATCTTCGCGTGGCCGGTGCGGTGGCGGTCCCGGCACTGGCATCACCGGACCGGCCGGTTCCTGCTGGCCGCCCTGCTGTCCGGGGTGTCGACCATGGCCAGCCCGGTGGCGGGCCTGTTCGTGGGGATGGTGGCGGCCGCGCTGTGGCTGACCAAGCGGCGCCCGGCCGCGTACGCGCTCGGCGTCACCCCGACGCTGGTGGTCGCGCTGTCCGCGTGGCTGTTCCCGTTCTCCGGTGAGCAGCCGATGTCGTTCGGCTCGGCGGTGCTGCCGCTCATCGCCGGACTCGCTGCCTGGCTGCTGTCCCCGGCCGACTGGCGCACGGTGCGGGTCGGCGCGGCGCTGTACTCGCTCGGTGTGGTGCTCACCTGGCTGATCCCCTCCCAGATCGGTACCAACATCTCCCGGCTGGGCATGATCTTCGGCGGGGTGGTGGTGATCGCCGCGCTGAGCGAGCGCCGCATCCGGCCCGCCCGCGCCGAGTGGCGCACCACGCGGCCCGGACAGCGGTGGACCGCGCTGGTGCTGGCGCTCGCGACGATCACGGTGTGGCAGCTGGTCAAGACCGGCGACGACGTCATCCACACCACCCCCTCGGCGGCCTGGGCGCGGGAGCTGGCGCCGCTGGTCGACCGGCTGAAGCGGGTGGACGCCGGCCGGGGCCGGGTCGAGGTGGTGCCGGTGCGCAGCCACCGCGAGTCCTCCGCGCTCGCCCCGTACGTCAACCTGGCGCGCGGCTGGAACCGGCAGCGGGACCTGGACCGCAACCCGATCTTCTACGGCGACAACACCCTCACCCCCACGACCTATCACGACTGGCTCAAGCGCTGGGCGGTGCACTTCGTGGTACTGCCCGCCGACAACCCGGACCAGGGCGCCGAGAAGGAGTCCCGGCTGCTGCTGGACAGCAAGCTGCCGTATCTGCGGCAGGTGTGGTCGGACGCCAACTGGAAGCTGTACGAGGTCAAGGACCCGACGCAGCTCGCCGACCCGCCGGCCACCGTGGAGCGGGCGGACGCCGACCAGCTGGTGCTGAAGGTGCGGGAGCGCGGACCGGTCCTGATCCGCATCCCGTACTCGCCGTGGCTGGGCCTGGTCGACTCCGAGGGGCGCAGCGTCCACGCGCCGAAGGCCGACCGGCGCGATGAGCCGCCGGTCAACCGCCAGGGCTGTCTGACCAAGGAGGTCGAGGACGCCGAGGCGGGGCAGCCGGAGGACGAGTGGACCGTGCTGCACGCCCCGCGCCCCGGCACGTACCGGATAGCGGGCAAGTACCAGCTGCCGCGCGGCACGCCCTGCCCGGAGGAGATGGCCCCGTAGCGCGGGCGCGTCATCCGCAGACGGTCGGCAGCCAGGGCTGTCCGCGCTCCCGGCGCAGATCGGTGCGGACCTTCTCCAGGCTGGTCAGCAGCGCGTCCGGGCCCTTGCCGACATCGCTGAGGTAGGCGAGCGCGGCGCGCTGGAAGGCCAGCCGCATCCGGGTCGGCATGGCGTCGGACGCGTCCAGGCACAGGGAGCCGGAGTCCCTGAGCGTGCGGGCGATCCGCCGGGCCACGCCGTCGGTCCACACGCGGAGGGGGACCTCGCTGTTCGCGAAGAACGGCGGGGTCCTGTCGCGCGGGGTCTTCCCCACCCAGGCCGTCTGGTGATCCGCCCGGGTGAGGTACGCCAGGAGCTTTTCCGACTGCGGGGTCTTGCGGAACATCACCGCGAAGTCCGCGGACACCTCCCGGGCGGCGGTGCGCCGGTCGGCGCCGGGGATCAGCCCGCGAGAGAAGTCGAAGGCGGCGCGGGCGCGGTGCTTCTTCGGGTAGTCGCCGCGGATGAACGAGCCCTGGTGCTCCAGCGCGCACGGGGGCCGCGGGGCGAACAGCTTCCGGCCCGCGGCCCGGAAGTCGGTGAGCAGCGCGGTGCGCGCCGCGCCCTTCCCGAACAGGGAGCCCCAGGTCCGCCACGCCTGCTTGACGCGGGGGTCCGTCCAGTCCAGGCGGCCGGTCGCCCACGCCTGGTAGACGGCCTTGCCCTGCTGCTGGAGCAGGATGTCCTCGACCCAGTCGGTGCCCGGCCAGCCGGAGGTCGCGTCGCCGCCCATTCCGGCGCACCACTGGCCGTCCCGGGCGGCGAGGGCGGGCAGTTCGCTCGGGTCGTGGCGGTCCCGGTCGTACCAGACGATGCTCTTCAGATCGGCCTTGACCGCGATCCCGTAGACCGCTCCGTCCCCGCGCGGCGCGGGCTTCCACAGCGGGCCGTCGTAGGCCGCGAGGGTTTTCGCGGGAAGCAGCTTCTGCAGGGGCACCAGGGCGCCGGAGTAGGTGGCCAGTTCGCCCGGGGTGGGCAGAACGGCGATATCGGGCGGGGTGCCCGCCTTCACGTCCGAGGACAGCACCTCGCGCAGCGCGGTGGTGCCCTGGTAGTCGACCCGGATGCGGGTCTCGGCGGTGAACGACCGGAGCAGTTGGCGGAAGGCCGTGCCCTCGTGTCCGGTCCAGGTGGCCAGCACGCTGACGCTGCCGTGCGACCGCTGTCCGCCGGTGTCGCCCACACCGACCGCGGTCAGCACCACCAGCCACAGCCCGAGGATCGCCGCGCTCACGTTCCAGGAGCTGCCGCGGGGGCTCGTCCGGGCGCTCATCGCGGCTGGAACCTGTACTCGTTGATGCGCGGCTGGAGCCCGATGAGGATCAGCGCGGCGAGGGCCGCGCCGCCCAGGGGGATCCAGCCCCCGGCCCCGGCCCGCCAGTGGGTGCCCCGCATGGTCGCCGCCACCTCCTCGGCGGTCGCGCCGCCGCTGGAGCCGATGTCCGTCCGGTGCAGGGTGCGGCCCGCCGAGGCCAGCCGCTCCTGGGTCTGGTACGCGAAGCCGGCCAGCGGCACCACCGCGACCAGCAGCGCGGTCGCCGCGATCAGCCAGGGGTTGACCAGCCGGCGGAAACGGTGCCGCAGATATCGCTGGGTGAGGACCAGCAGCGCCGCGAGGGTGAGGAACAGCGCGGGCACCAGCACCCACCAGGCGAACGTCAGCAGCCCGCCGAACGAGGTCTGCGTCCGCAGCACCTTCTGCTGCCCCTTCTGCACGGTGCCCAGCCGGGCCAGGATGCCGTCGTCGTGCCGGGTGAGCATGGCGGTGGCGTAGCTCAGATAGGCGTCGCGCAGAGCGTCGTTGCCGCGGTTCACATATGCCTGCTCGACGATGTCGCTGTACGAGGAGACCAGCCCGGTGATGGTGAGCAGCGACTGACGGGCCTCCTCGCCCCCCGTGGTGCTCTTGACGGCCTGGGCGAGGCTCTGGTTGGCCGTGGACAGTTCGTTGCGGTAGTCCTCGCCGAGTCCCTCGACGTCGGTGGTGGGGCCGGTGAGGCTCCGCCTGGCCTTGTCGTTGGAGGCGTGGAGGGCGTCGATCGCGGCGGCCACCTGCAGGATCGCGGGGGTCGACCGGTCGCTGACCGCCGCGCAGTTGCGGCTGACGCCGTAGTACGCGGCGAACAGCGTGGTCACCGCCACCCCCGTGACGGCGAGCAGCGCGGTCAGCCGCCGCACGAGGAAGGCCCGGGTGCCGCTCATGACGCCTCCTCCGGGCGCAGCGGGGTCCGGCACTTCTGGCAGTACGCGGCGGTGGCGGGCGCGGTGCGGCGGCAGGACGGGTTGGGGCAGATCACGTCCGGGCCGGTGGGGGCCGGGGTGAGGGCGGCGCCGGTGAAGCGGACGCTCTCCTCGGTGACGATCATCGCCGAGTTGAGGTCCAGTGGCCGGATGGGCTCCCGGATCCGCACCTCGCCGGTGGCGGCGTCGACGATGTGGACCAGCCCGCGCAGCCGCTCCAGCATCTTGGCGCTGCCCAGTCCGTGCGCGAGCCGGACGGCCTGCCCCCACTGCCGCCGGGCCTCCTCGCGGTCGCCCGCCTCGTACGCGTCGCAGCCCGCGGTGATGGCGAGGCCGAGGTCGGAATCGGCGCCGTAGTGCGCGAGACGGGGGTCGACGCGGGAGGACAGCAGCAGGTCGTCGGTCCACTGGACGAGCACGGACTGCGCGGCGGGCGGCGGGGGCTCCGTATCGCCGTCCAGCAGGAGGTCGACGGTGGCCAGTTCGACGTCCTCGCCCACCGGATCGCCCTCGGGGTCGGCGAGGACACACAGATGGAACTCGCGGGACTCGTCGCCCCAGGCGCCGGTGCCGCATTCCCAGGTGCGCGCGTCGGGCCGGGTGCCCTCGCCGGTGAGGTCGACCCGGGTGGGATGCACCTGCTTGACGAAGCCGATCCGGCCGCCCGCCCGGGTACGGACCCGGATCCGCACCCCGGCCAGCGCCTTGGCCATGGAGGCGCGGGCCATGTCCGCGAACTCGGCGGCCAGCGCGGAGTCGTCGAGCACGGCGTCGGCGCGGCCGTGCAGTCTGCGCACGATCTCCTTCAGCTCGGTGGCGTCCCAGCCGTCGCCGATGCCGCGCGCGTCGCAGGTGAAGTGCGGGGCGCAGGCGTCCAGCACCTTGTCCAGGTATCCGGCCGGGTCGTGTTCGTTGCGGCCGTCGGTGAGCAGCAGGGTGTGCCGGATCGCGGCGGGGCCGCTGAGGTGGAGCCGCCGGGCCAGGTCCAGCCAGGCGCCGATGGCCGTACCGCCGATGGCGGGCAGCCGGGCCGCGACGCGGGCGGCGGCGGCCCTGGTGTCGGGGCCCGCGACGGCCATGCCTCCCGGATACGGGTAGACGACCTGGGCCTGTTCGGTGCCCTCGATGATCGCGAAGTGGGTGCCGTCGCGGAGCACGCCGACGGCGGTCGCGGTCGCCCGGCGGGCCGCCGCGATCTTCGTGGGGGGCCAGCCCATCGATCCGGAGCAGTCGATGACGATGACCTCGGAGGCGGCGGTACGGGCCGCGGCCGGGCCCAGCCCCTTCGCCTCGACGCTGATGACGGCGTGCATCTCGGCGCGGCCCCCGGCGGCCGGGAGGTACTTGTTCTGGTGCACGCGCAAGCTGATGGCGGGGCCCTCGCCCTCGACCTCGCCCTCGTGATCGTCCCCGTACAGCCCGTCCTGGTCCTGGCTCATGTGCTCCCCCTGTCAGACGCCGGTCATGGGCCGGATGGCGTTGGCGCGGTCCACCAGCACCCCCAGGGCCTCCGGGGTGTCGGCCTGCCGGGCGAGATCGCGCAGCACCGCTTCGAGCCGCGACCGCACCGACAGCTCGTCGTCGCCCTCGCCGAACAGCAGCCCGGGGCCGGCCGGCCCGCCCGGGGCCGCCGGACGCAGCGTCCAGCCGAGCGCGGCCTCCAGCACCTCCGCGGTGAGCCGGTCCCGCGCCTGCCCCTGGGCGCGCCCGTCGTCCAGATACAGCCGCGGCAGCCGGGTCAGCACCTCCACCAGATCCTCACCGGTGGGCTGCCCGCCCGGCGGGGGGCCGAGCCGGCCGGCGAGCACCCGGACGGCCGCGATCCGGGCGGCGTCGTAGTGGCGCGAGACCTTCGGCACCCCGTCGAGGACGGTGACCGCCCCGCCCCGGTCCCCGGCGGCGAGCCGCAGCCGGGCCAGCCCGAAGGCGGCGCTGCCCTGGGAGTGGTTGCGCTCCCACACCGCCTCGTAGAACCGCTTGGCGGCCTCGTGGTCGCCCAGGTGCTCGGCGCAGTGGCCCAGCGCCAGCTTGGGCGCGTACTCACCGGGCAGCGCGCTGTACACCTCGTCGAACGCGCCCCGTGCCTCGGTCACCGCGCCGCCCGCGAGCCGCAGCAGGGCGCGGTGCCAGGCGGGCCGCCAGTCGTACGGGGCGCCGCCGATGATCTCCTCGGCGGCCGTCAGCTCGGCCTCCGCCCGGTCCCGCAGCCCCAGGTCCAGATAGGCGCGGCAGATGCGGAAGCGGATCTCGGCCGAGGGGTACGGGAACGCGCCCAGCTGCTCGATCAGCCGCCGCGGACTGCTGTCGGTCGGGGTGTTGAGCAGGGCGGCGCCCGGGTCCGCCGCGTCCGGGAAGGGCACCGGCAGCCCCGGCGGCACCCGCTCCGGAGACGGCAGCCCGTGGGCGAGGGCCCGGCCCGGATCGCCGTCCAGCCAGTGCTCGAGCCCCGGGATCCGGCCGAGCCCCGCGTCCAGCAGCGCGGCGGTCGGGGCGAACAGCGTGGACGGCTCGGGCTGCTCCTCCCGCAGCCGCAGCGCGTGGATCTCCCGGAGCACGCCCCACAGCTGCTCGGACATCTCGCCCGCCGACCCGAACCGCCGCCGCGGATCGTGTGCGGTGGCGCGGGCCAGCACCCGCCGGTACGACTCGGCGCCCAGCCCCGGCGGCGCCTGGGCGGGCAGCCGCGCCTCCTCGGACAGCGACCGCAGGGTCGCGCCGACGCCGTACAGGTCGTGGCGCTCGGTGAGGAGGCCGCCCCGCAGCGACTCGGGGGAGGCGAACTTCTTGGTGATCACGGGCGGATCGCCGCCCCGCTGCCCGAGCCGGCGGACCGCGCCCAGGTCGATCACCTTCACGCGGCTCTCGTAGTGCATCACGTTGCTCGGCTTGAGGTCGCAGTACAGCAGCCGCTCGCCGTGCAGATAGCCGATCGCGCGCAGCATGAGACAGCCGTACGCCAGGATGTGCTCGTACAGCCGGGGCCCGTCGTACGGCGGCGTCGCGTCCGCGATGCGGTCCCGTATCTGGGCGAGCGTCATGCCGCCGACGAACTCCATCACGATGTAGCCGGTGAGCCGGTCGCTGCCGGGCTCGGGCTGGGTGACGTAGTTGATGATGCGGACGATGCCGGGGTGGTCGAGCATCGTCAGATAGCGGCGCTCCTCGACCGCCGCCCGCAGCGCCGCCTCGTCCTCGTTGTTGATCAGGCCCTTGATGGCGACGGGCTGCCGCTCCAACTGGGTGTCCTCGGCGAGATAGACCCAGCCGAGCCCGCCGTACGCGACACAGCCGATCACCCGGTACTGGTCGCCCAGCAGATCCCCCGGGCGCAGCCGCGGGGTGAAGTCGAACGGGTGGCGGCAGCGGGGGCAGAAGCCCGCCGACAGCGCGGGCTCCCCGTTGTACGGCGCGCCCACGGTCTCCTCGCAGCCCGGGCGGCCGCAGATCTGGCCGCGGGAGGGGGGACGCGGATCGTCGAGCACGAGGTCGGTGAGGGAGGGCAGTTCGACGCGCGGCAGGTCCAGCAGATCGTCCCCGGCGGGCCCCAGGGTGAACTTCCGCGCCGCGTCGCGGCGGCGGGCGCGGTCGGTGGCCGTGGTCGGCCCGGACCGCAGGCTTCCGCTCCCCGTTCGGGGCCCGGTGCCGGCTGTCTCGGGGGCGGTGGGCGCGGCGGGCCGGGGTCTGCGGCCGCACTCGGCGCAGAAGCCGCGGTCGTTGACCCGGCCGCGGCCCCCGCCGGGGCAGTCCGCGCGGGCACACACCGCACCGGCCGTCGTCATGGCGCCTCCCCCTCCGGCCGCGGGTGCGGCGGCCTGTGCACGGCCTGGACGAAGCGGTCGACGGCGCGCCGCGCGGCCGCCACGTCGCAGGGCACCGCGGTCAGCTCGCGGTGGGCGGCGCGCTGGAGCGGGAACAGCTCCCGGCGCTCCGAAGCGGCCTTCGCCCCGAGCAGCGCCGCGTACGCGTTGAGCAGCCCCTTCAGCTCCTTGACCTCCTCGCGCCGGGCGTCGGCCGTGCGCAGCGCCGCCTCGGCCCGCTCCCGTACCGCCCGTACGGCGTGCTCGAACGCGGCCAGCTTGGCGACGATGTGATGGGTGCGCAGCTCGGGGTCGCCGCGCAGCCGGGTCAGGTTGATGCGCAGCGCCGGGGCCTTTGCCGGATCGGATAACGCGCGCGCCCCGGCCCCGGTGGCCTCCCGCTCCAGCCCGGTGGCCTCCGCGACCAGGGCGGCCAGCTCGTCCAGCCAGGCGTCGATCCGCTCCGGCTCGGGGCGGAACAGCTCCTCGGCCAGCCGCAGTCCGGGCGCGTGCGGATCGCGGAAGACCAGCATCAGCCGGGCGCCCAGGTCGGCGAGGAGCTTCATGAAGCCGATCAGCGCCTCAGGGTCGCTCGCCCGGTCGAGTCCCACGGCCACGATGGTCAGCGGTACGGCGTTGGCCCGGATCCGGCCGAGCGGGGAGGTGTCGCCGGGTGAGCGCACGTCCATCCGGTCGGCCACCCGGAGGGCCACCTCGGTCTCGGTGCGGCCGGTGACGTCGATGGCCAGGTCCACGCTGCCCAGCGGCGGTACGGTGCCGTGCGGCGCGGCGGACACCGCCTCGTCGTCGCCGCCCCCGGACAGCTCGCGGTCGGCGAGGGTCACGGCGCGGCTGAGCGCCTCGTAGCGGCCGCTGTCGTCGTGCGCGATGACGACGGTCTCCACGTCCGCGACGCCCGCGCGCCGCCCGGCCAGGGACTCGCGGCGCAGCCACAGGGCGAGCCGCTGCGCGAACGGGATGTCCAGCACCTCCCGTTCGCCGGAGGTGAGCCGGGAGACGAGCCGCGCGTCGACGACCCGGTCGCCGCCCACGGCGTCGCGCAGCAGCGGGAGGTGACGCAGGATCGTCTCGATGTGGATCATGTTCGACCGCAGCCGGCGCTCGTCGGCGGGGATGTCGGGGGCGTCGTCGTAGCGGTTGACGATCATTCCGATGACATGGCCGGTCTTCAGGTCCTCCACCCCGGCGCCGCTGCATCCGCGCCGCACCACGTCCCCGGGGGAGTCCGGGATCAGCTCCAGCCACTCCGCGCGCGGGCCGACGGCGCCCGCGATCTTCGCGTAGAACCAGGTGCCGTCGTCGTTGTGTCGGGGGAAGCCCAGGTTCCGGACCTGCCCCAGCGGCTCCGGCGACAGCCGGTACAGGGGCGCGGCGTGCTCGGCGGGCTGCGGGCGGTCCAGCGTGAGCAGCGCGATGTCACCGCATCCGTCGGAGCGCCGGGGCACCCAGCAGCCCGGGGCGACCCGCGCGGTCACGGTGGCGGCGTCGGGCACCTGCACCAGGTCGACCAGGACCTGTGAGGCGGGCACCGGCCGCCCGTCGTCCGGGATGACATGGGCGCACGTCAGCACGGTGTCGCCGCCCAGAAGGATCCCCGCGCCCAGGATCTCGCCGGTCATGCCGCGGATCCGAACCCGCCAACGCCCCCCGGCGGAGGACTCATTGACGGGAATGTTCATGTCCGCCCCCATGTGGCAAGAGGATACGCCCGCCGGGTGCGGAAGTGACCCCTTCGTCCGATGGGTCACGGGAAAGGATGAGTGGACGGCGAAAGTCCCCGCCGCACGCGCTCCCGCGCGGTCACCACGGGCCCGGCGCGAGGGCCGTGAGGAACCCCCGGCGGTCGCACGCCCCGCCATTCGAGTGATGCCACGTCACACTTCTTGTGGACGGAACTCTTTCGATGGATTACTGAAAATGTGCGGTATGGCCTCCGTCGGTGTTCCCGGCGAGCTGGCCCCGCATCCTCGCCGGTCCCGGGCGCCGGGCGTGCCGCGCGAGGGGGCCGGGCGGGCGTCCCCAACGACCCGGTCGGCGCACATCGCATTCTCCTGCGAGCGCGAGCGGGTCCGACCCGCCCGGCCCATCTCTCCGTCCCTTCCCGTTCCGTCCTCTGAGCCGCCTTCGGACCTCCGGGCCCGTTCAGTCTGCGGCAGGGAGTAAACGCCATGCCCATCTCTCCGAACCAGGGGTCGACCGGCGGTGGCACCGTGGTGACCATCACCGGCACCAACCCGGACACCACGCAGTCGGTCACCTTCGGCGGCATCGCATCCGTGGCGCCGCCGGGGAGCGGCCGGTCGCCGGACGGGCGGGACACCCACACCCCCTCGCCCCGCGACCGGCCCGCGACGGCAGAAAGCGCTGTCATGCCTCTCGACAACTCCCTCTCCGCGCCCGACCCTTCACACCACGGGGCCCCAAGCGGCAGAAGGGACACATGGTGCGACGAAGAACGCTCCTCACCGCGGCAAGCGCAACCCTGCTCGGCACCGCACTCACCACCGGCACGGCCCACGCCGACGAGGCCGTCACCATCGACCCGGGCACCGACCACGGTGGCTGGGAGGGCTGGGGCACCTCGCTCGCCTGGTGGGCCAACCTCTTCGGACAGCGGGACGACTTCGCCGACCTCTTCTTCACCACCAGGAACACCACGTACGCCGGTACCACCCTCCCCGGACTCGGGCTGAACATCGCCCGCTACAACCTCGGCGGCTGCGCCTGGACCAGCGTGGGCGGCCAGTCCATGGCCGTCTCGCCCAACATCCCCCGGTTCAAGCAGATCGAGGGCTACTGGCACGACTGGTCCAGCGAGGACCCCGCCTCCTCCGCCTGGCGCTGGGCCTCCGACGCGGTCCAGCGCGCGGCGCTCACCAAGGCCGTGCAGCGCGGCGCCGTCACCGAGCTGTTCTCCAACTCACCCATGTGGTGGATGTGTCTCAACCACAACCCCTCCGGCGCGGCGGACGGCGGCAACAACCTCCAGTCCTGGAACTACCGGCAGTTCGCCGTCTACCTCGCCACCACCGCCCGCTACGCCCAGGACCACTGGGGCGTCCGCTTCGCCACCGTCGAGCCGTTCAACGAACCGTCCTCCGCGTGGTGGAAGGCGGACGGCACGCAGGAGGGCTGCCACATCGACGCGGCGGTGCAGCGCACCGTCCTCGGCCACCTCCGCACCGAGCTGGACAGCCGCGGCCTGACCGGGGCCCGCATCTCGGCCTCGGACGAGACCAGCTACGACCTGGCCCGCACCACCTGGAGCTCCTTCGACACCGCGACCCGCGCCCTCGTCGACCAGGTCAACGTGCACGGCTACCAGGGCTCGGGCGGCCGCCGCGACCTGCTGTACGCGGACGTGCGCGCCGCGGGCAAGAAGCTGTGGAACTCCGAGACCGGCGACAAGGACGGCACGGGCCTCACCCTCGCCACCAACCTCTGCCTGGACTTCCGCCGGCTGCACCCGACCGCCTGGTGCTACTGGCAGGTCATGGACCCCAGCGCGGGCTGGGCGCTCATCCACTACGACCCGAACACCGCGCAGCCGGGTGCCGTGCAGACCAAGTACTACGTCCTGGCCCAGTTCACCCGGCACATCCGCCCCGGCATGCGGGTCCTGGCCACCGGCTCGGACCACGCGGTGGCGGCGTACGACCCGGCCGCACGCCGCCTCGTGCTCGTCGCCGTCAACCCCGGCGCCGCGCAGACCATGACCTTCGACCTGTCCCGGTTCGGCCAGGTCACCGGCGGTACGGGCGGCCTCGTGCCGCGCTGGTCGACACAGACGGCGGGCGGCGGCGACCTGTACACCGCGCGCCGGGACACGGTGCTGGACGGCAAGCGGCTGAGCGTTCCGTTCGCCGCGCAGTCCGTGCAGACGTTCCAGATCGACGGGGTGACGGAGTAGCCGCGTCGCTTTCAGATCGCCAGGTGGCGGATGATCCGGCGCAGCTGCTCCGCGTAGTGCTCGCGGAACTCCGGTGACTCCGGATCGGCGTCGAAGTACCGCCGCACGGCGTGCGGCAGCGCGATCGGCGCCGCGACCAGGCTGACGCACAGCAGCATCGCCATGGCGGGGTCGATGTCCTCCGCGATCTCGCCGGCGGCCTGGCGGCGCCGCAGGTCGGAGAGGTCTTCCGGGCCTTCCTCCGGCACGGCGTCGTCCAGGCCGCACCAGGCGTTGAACCGGGTCGCCCGGGGGTCGGCGAAGGCCTCCCGGAGGTAGCGCTCGACCAGCTCGTCGAGGGGGATCGAGGGGTCGTTGAAGGTCTCCTCACGCTTCAGCCACTCACGGCCCAGCTCCCGGTACAGCCCCTCCTTGCCGCCGAAGTGGTACGCGATCAGCTGCTTGTTGACGCCCGCCCGGTCCGCGATGTCCTGCACCCGGGCGCCCGCGAACCCCTTCTGCGCGAACTCGTCCCGCGCGGCCTCCAGCAGCAGCCGCCGGGAGCGCTCCGGGCACAGCTTGCGCTCCTCGGGCGCGGGGGCGCGGCGGGGCCTCTTCGGCGTCCCCTCCATGTCCTTCAACTCCTCGTGCCACTGCTCCGTGCTCGATTCCGTGCTCGATCGGACCAGACTAGCTCCATCTATGTGTTTGACAACTTCATCCGATTGGATGAACCTGGCTTCGGGAATGCTTGAGGACAGCCAGGGAGGCACGTCATGATCGTGGTAACCGGAGCCACCGGAAACGTCGGCGCGCATGTGGTGGAGGAACTGGCCGCCGCGGGCGCGGAGGTCCGCGCGCTCACCCGTGACCCCGAGGCCACCCGCTTCCCCGACGGGGTCAGCGGGGCACGGACCGAGGACCTGCCGCTGGAGGGAGCCACCGGGCTCTTCCTCCACGGCGCGGTGGCGTGGCAGCTGGGCGTCGAGAAACTGCTGGAGCGGGCCAAGGAGAGCGGGGTGCGGCGCATCGTGACGCTCTCCTCGTCCTCCGTCCTCGAGGAGGCCGACCCGAAGGACAACCCGATCGGTGCCATGCACCGCGAGCTGGAGGCCCAGGTCGAGCGCACCGGGCTGGAATGGACCCATGTCCGGCCGGGTGCCTTCGCCGTGAACGCCTTCCAGTGGGCGGACCAGATCAAGGCCGGGGACGTGGTGTACGGCGCGTACGCCGGAGCGCACGTGGCGCCCATCCACGAGGCCGACATGGGTGCCGTCGCCGCCCGCGCGCTCCTCACCGACGACCTGGTCGGCCGGACGCCCGAGCTGACCGGCCCGGAGTCGCTGACCTTCGCCGACCAGGTGCGCGTCATCGGCGAGGCCATCGGGCGGCCCCTGCGGTACGAGGAGATTCCGCACGAGGTGGCGCGCGAGAAGATGATCGGCGGGTTCGTGACACCGGAGATCGCGGATGCGCTGCTGCGGTTCTCCGCGGGCTGCGTGGACCGGCCGCAGGCGATCTCCCCGGAGGTCGAGCGCATCACGGGCCGCCCGCCTCGGACGTTCGCGGAGTGGGTCGCGGACCACCGGGGTGCCTTCGGCGGATAGGCCGGTGCGCCGGGGGTGCGCTGTGGGTGCCCGCCCCACCCGGCCACCCGCCACCGGCGGGTGGCCGGGTGGGGCGGGCGTGACCCCGCACCCCGCGTCAGGCGCCGCGCTTGCCGGGCTGCTTCTTGGCCGCCGCCTTTTTCGGCGTCTGCTTCTTCGCCGCGGTCTTCTTGGCCGCGGCCTTCTTCGCGGCCGTCTTCTTCCCGGGCTCCTTCTTCTTGGCGGGGGCCTTCTTGCGGCCGGTCAGTTCGGTGACCGTCGCCTTCTCCTCGGCCGATTCGGCTGCCTCGGCCGCCTCCGCCTCCTCGGCCGATTCGCCGCGGGCCTCCTTCGCGCTGCGGACGCTGTCCTTCAGCGCGGCCATCAGGTCCACGACCTGGGCGCCGGTCGGGCGCTGGCCCGGTTCGGCGGTGGGGGTGGCGCCGGAGACCTTCGCCGCCACCAGGGACTCCAGGGCCTCGTGGTACTCGTCGTGCAGTTCGCTCAGGTTCACCTCGCCGAGCGTGGCCATCAGGGTGTCGGCGAGATCCAGCTCGGCCGGTTTCACCGTGACCTTCTCCTTGGGCGCCACACCCGCGGGCTCGCGCACCTCGTCCGGCCACAGCAGCCGGTGCATGGCGATGGCGTCGCCGACGACGCGCAGCATGCCGAGCCGTTCCCGCCCGCGGTGGGCGTACTTGGCGATGGCGACCTTCTCACTGCGCTTGAGGGCCTCGCGGAGCAGGGCGTACGGCTTGGCGGCGGCGGTGCCGTTGGCGCCGAGGTAGTAGGCGTCGCCCATCTGCAGCGGATCGATGTCCGAGGCGTTCACGAACGCCTCGATCTCCAGGGCGCGGGTGGTCGGCAGCGGAAGGGCGGCCAGGTCCTCGTCGGTGATCGGGATCAGGGCACCGTCGGCATCCTCGTACGCCTTGCCGATCTCCTCCGAATCGACCTGCTTGTCCTCCAGCTCGCAGACCTTGCGATAGCGGATGCGGCCGCCGTCGGCGGTGTGGATCTGCCGGAAGGACACCGAGTGGTCCTCGGTCGCCGGATACATCTTGATCGGGATGCTCACCAGGCCGAACGAAATGTTCCCATTCCAGATAGATCGCATGCTTGATCCCTTTCGTGAGATTCTTATCGTATGTCCCCGATCACGGAGGTGGAGGGGCGACGGATCGCGCTCAGGAACCTCGACAAGGTCATCCATCCGGCCACCGGCACCACCAAGGGCGAGCTGCTGCACTATCTGGCGTCCGCCGCGGACCCGATGCTCGGCCATCTGCGGGGGCGCCCCCTCGCGTTCCTGCGCTATCCGGACGGCCCGGACGGGCAGACGTTCTTCACCAAGAACCCGCCCCCCGGCACCCCCTCGTGGGTGACGACCGCCGAGGTCAGCCGCCATGAGGGGGAGACCGCGCGCCAGGTGCTGGTGCAGGACCTGGCCTCGCTGATGTGGGCGGCGAACCTGGTGGTCGAGTTCCACGTACCCATGTGGCGGATCGACGAGGGAACGGGCATCGCCAACCGGCTGGTGTTCGACCTCGACCCCGGCCCGCCCGCCACGATCGTGGACTGCTGCGCCGTCGCCGTATGGCTGCGGGAGCGGCTGGCCGCGGACGGGCTGGCCGCGTACGCCAAGACCAGCGGCTCCAAGGGGCTGCATCTGCTGACCCCGCTGGAACCGGCGCCGTCCCGGCAGGTCACCCACTACGCCCGGCGGCTCGCGGCGGAGGCCTCCGCCGCGCTGCCGGGGCTGGCCATCCAGAAGATGACGCGCTCCCTGCGGCCCGGCAAGGTGTTCGTCGACTTCAGCCAGAACGCCGCCGCCAAGACCACCGCCGCCCCGTACACGCCCCGCGCCCGCCCGGAGCCGACCGTCTCCACGCCCGTGACCTGGGACGAGGTGGAGGCGTGCGACGACCCCGGGCGGCTGGTCTTCCGGATCGACGACGTCCCCGCCCGCCTCGACCGCCACGGCGATCTGCTCGCCCCGCTCCTCGACCCGGCACGGGCCCACCCGTTGCCCGCCACGTCATGACCGCCCTGCTGCCACCCGTGCCGGTGGCGCTGGCCCGGCCCGTTCCGACCCTGCCGGTCGCCGTGCCGGGGCGGCAGCTGGCCTACGAGCCGAAGTTCGACGGCCACCGGCTGCTGATCTTCCGGCTGGCGGACGAGGTGCGGATGCAGACCCGCTCCGGCCGCATCGTCACCCGCGCCTTCCCCGACCTTGCGGCCGCCGCCCTGCGGCTCCCGGTGGGCACCGTGCTCGACGGGGAGGTGGTGGTGTGGGTCGGGCGCCACACCGACTTCGCCGCCGTCCAGAAGCGCGCCACCGCCGCGTCCGAGGCCCGCGCCGCGCGGCTCGCCCGCGAACTCCCCGCGTCCTACGCCGCGTTCGACCTCCTCGCGAGCGGCCCGGACGACCTGCGGCCGCGGCCGTACGCCGAACGCCGCGCCCGCCTCGTCGCGCTCCTCGAACCGTACGGCCCGCCCCTGCAGGCCGTCCCGATGACGATGGACCCGGAGCTGGCCGCCACCTGGTACGAGGCGTTCCCGGCCATCGGCGTCGAGGGGCTGGTCATCAAGAGCCCCGACCAGCCGTACCGGCCCGGACGGCACTGGCGGAAGCTGCGGCACTCGGAAACCCGGGACGCCGTGGTCGTCGGCGTCGTCGGCCCCCGATTCCGCCCCCGCGCCCTGGCCCTCGTCCTGCCGGGCGATGACACCCCCGTCGTCTCCGGCCCCCTCTCCCCGGCGGTCCGGGCCCAGCTCGCCCCGGCCCTGCGGGACCTGCCACCGGTGGAATCCCCCTCCCCGGACCCGCCCACGGCGCTCG
Organism: Streptomyces sp. NBRC 110028; assembly: GCF_001417735.1. Taxonomy (GTDB): domain Bacteria; phylum Actinomycetota; class Actinomycetes; order Streptomycetales; family Streptomycetaceae; genus Streptomyces. The sequence continues at coordinate 17,244 of NZ_BBUZ01000052.1, read as the reverse complement.
ACACGGTCGGCGCGTGGATCGCCTACCAGCCGATCGCGCCGGACCTGACGGTGGAGGTGCGCCAGGAAAGCACGGTCCGCCACGCGGCGACGTCGGTCATCCGGCTACGGGCCGGGGAATGACCCCGCGCCGAGCCCCAGCCCCGAGCGCGCCGGGCGGACCATTGGCCTCGTTTTCTCCGCGGGGTCCCGCGCCTGCCCGCCTCGCCCCGGCCTCGGGGTCCGGGGCGGAGCCCCGGTGGGGGGCCGGGGGCGGAGCCCCCGGATTCGGGAAGGGGCGGGGCGGGGGACAAGCCCCCTACCCCGCACCCGCAGGATCCGGCGGCCCGGTGACCACCGCCGTCACCCGGCCGCCCCGGGGCAGCGCCCCGGCCTCCGCCAGCCCGTACAGCCCCCACAGCATCTTCGCCACGTACCGCCGCTCCACCCGCACCCCGTGCCGCTCCTCGAACCCCGCCGCGAACGCATCCAGCTCGGCCGGGACCCGCCCGTACCCGCCCCCGTGCCACCCGTGCTCGATGCGCCAATCGCCGAACTCCCGCCCCCACCCGAGCCGGTGCAGCGCCGCCACCTCGCCCTCCAGATACCCGTCCGCCCCCTTCAGCACGGCGAACCCCACCGCCCGCGCCCCCTCCGGCAGGGCGGCGGCGATCCCGGCCAGCGTGCCGCCGGTGCCGACCGCGCAGCACACGAAGTCGCGCGCGCCCAGACCGGGCATCTCCGCGACCAGCTCGGCCGCCCCGTGCGCGGCGAGCGCGTTCGAACCGCCCTCCGGCAGCACATAGCAGCGCCCCCACCGCGCCTCCAGCTCCCGCAGGGTCCCCGGGTCGTCCAGGGAGCGCAGCATCTCCCGGTACCCGGACCGGTCGAGGAAGGACAGCCGCATGCCGTACGACTCGGCGAGCGCCAGCGACCAGTTGCGCGGCGCGTCGGCCAGCTCGTCGCCCCGGATGATCCCCACCGTCGACATGCCCCGCGCGGCCCCGGCGGCGGCGACGGCGCGGATGTGGTTGGAGTACGCCCCGCCGAAGGTGAGCAGCCGCGTATGCCCCTGCTCGGCGGCGGCCCGCAGATTGGGCGTGAGCTTGCGCCACTTGTTGCCGGGGACGGTGGGGTGGATGAGGTCGTCCCGCTTCAGCCGCAGCTCCAGCCCCGCACGCTCCACGACCGGATCGGCGAGCGGGGTCAGCGGCGAGGGAAGGGCGGCGGGAGGCATCACGACGGAAGTCTAGGAACCCGGGCCCGACCCGCCGGTCCGGGCTCGTCCGGAAGCCTCGTCGTCGTCGGGTCGGGGCAAGCGCCTGCCTCGGCTCTCCGCGACCCGGAGGGCATCCCGTAACGCCTCGGTCAGGCGATGCGAGAGGAAGCGGCGTTCTCCTGGTCCTGGCCCTGGCGCCGGTTCGCGGCTATCGGTGGAATGCCGTGGTCGTTTCGAGCGTGGCGCGCTCCGTGGTGATCTGGCGGCCTGAACGCGTCGAGGGGGTCACCGGGCCGTGCGGCCCCGTGACCCCCTCGTCTCTGCGTGCGCCGCGCCTAGGCGGCCGCCGGCACCGCGCCGATGGAGCGGCCCGCCCACGTGGGGGCCTTTTCGACCAGGGAGGTGAGCCGCTCGCGGATCTCCTCGGGGAAGGGCGCCGCGTGGCCCTCCTTCTGGTCGATGTGGAGGGCGAGCAGTTCGGTGGTGGCCACCGGCTCGCCGCCCTCCGGCTCGCCCACGTACATCTCGTGGGAGAACCGCACCTTCTTCTCGTCCACGCCCAGCACCCGGGTGCGGATGGTCAGCTCGGCGCCTTCCTCGACTTCGTGGAGATAGCGTAGGTGCGTCTCGACGGTGTAGAGGGAGCAGCCGGTCTTCACCCGGTACCCGGAGTCGAGACCGGTCTCGACCATCATCTCGTCCGTGCTGTGTCCGAAGACGAGGACGTAGAACGCCTCGCTCATATGACCGTTGTAGTCGATCCATTCCGGTCGGACGGTCTGGTGGTAGTGGGGGAGCTGGTCGCTCACTTGTCGCCTCCCTCGTTGCGCTGCTCGGGCAACCGGCCGGTCGCCCGCAGGACGTTGATCACGCCCTGGTCCCTTTCCGCGACGAGCTGGGCGATACTCCGCCCGGCCGCCGCCTCGTCACATCCGTCGACCATGGCCGTACGCAACGAGTCGTCCAGCTCAGGGGCTTCGAGACGCGTCCATGGCGATTTCAGTGACGGTCCGAAGTGATCGAGCATATGCCCCATGCCGCCCTCGCCTCCCGCGAGGGCGAACGTCAGGCACGGGCCCATGAAGGCCCAGCGCAGACCGGGCCCTTCGGTGATGGAGTCGTCGATGTCCTTCACGGTGGCCTCACCGTTCGCGACCATGTGCAGGGCCTCGCGCCACAGCGCCTCCTGGAGGCGGTTGGCGATGAACCCGGGCAGTTCGCGGTCCATGGTGATGACGGACTTGGCGGCCGCCTTGTAGAAAGCGGAGGCCCATTCCACGGCGGCCGGGTCGGTCTTCTCCCCGCCGACGACCTCGACCAGCGGGATCAGGTACGGCGGGTTGAACGGGTGGCCGACGAGGAGGCGGCCGGGGCCGGTGGCCTCGGTCTGCATGTCGGTCATCGGATAGCCGGAGGTGGAGGACGCGATGACGACGCCCGCCGGGGCCGCCGCGTCCAGCTGGGCCAGCAGGCTCCGCTTCAGCTCCAGCTTCTCGGGAGCGCTCTCCTGGACGAAGTCCGCCTCGGCAACGGCCTCTTCGAGGGTCGGGGCGAGGGTGAGGCGGTCCGGTGAGGCGCCCTCGGCGAGGCCGATCTGCTCCAGGGCGGGCCAGGCGGCGTCGACGAGGCGGCGCAGCTTCACCTCGGCGTCCGGTGCCGGGTCCCAGGCGGTGACGTCGTAGCCGCGGGCGAGGAAGTGGGCGACCCAGCCGCCGCCGATGACGCCCGCGCCGATACAGGCGACGCGGCGGACACGGTCGGGGGCGCAAGGGGGTGAGGGCATGGGGGTCCTAAGGAGGTGAGGAGGGGGGCAGGCAGGCCGGGAGGGGTTACGAGCGCGGCTTGAGGCCCAGGCGCCGCCGGGCCTCGTCGGGCGTGGCGACGGTGGCGCCCAGCAGCTCGGTGATCTGGACGGCGCGCTCGACCAGCTGGCCGTTGGTGGCCTTGACGCCCCGGCTGAGGTACAGGTTGTCCTCCAGCCCCACCCGTACGTTGCCGCCGAGCAGGATGGACTGGGCGACCCACGGCATCTGCATGCGGCCCAGGGCGAAGCTGGCCCACTGCGCGCCCTCGGGCAGCAGGTCGACCATGGCCCCCAGGACGCCCGGCTCGGCGGGGGCGCCCCACGGGATGCCCATGCACAGCTGGAAGACGGTCGGGTCGTCGAGCAGCCCCTCGGCCAGCAGCTGCTTGGCGAACCACAGCTGCCCGGTGTCGAAGATCTCCAGTTCCGGGCGGACGCCCAGCTCCTGGATGCGCGCCGCGCCGGCGCGCAGCATGTCGGGGGTGGAGACGTAGAGGTTGCTGCCGTCGCCGAAGTTGAGCGAGCCGCAGTCCAGGGTGCAGATGTCGGGGAGCAGGTCCTCGACGTGCGGAAGCCGGTCCAGGCCGCTGACCAGGTCGGTGCCGGGGAGGTGGGTGAGCGGTTCCTCGGGGTCGATGACCAGGTCGCCGCCCATGCCCGCGGTGAGGTTGATCACGACGTCGGTGCCGGTCTCCTTCACCCGCTCCACGACCTCGCGGTACAGCCGCGGATCGCGGGCGGGGGCACCGGTCTCGGGGTCGCGTACGTGGATGTGGACCACGGCCGCCCCGGCCTCCGCGGCCTCGACGGCGGAGCGGGCTATCTGCTCGGGGGTGACGGGGACGTGGGGGCTGCGGGCCACGGTGTCACCGGCCCCGGTGAGAGCGCAGGTGATGATGACGCTGTCATTCATGGGCATGGGGTTTCTCCGTCTTCTGCGACTGCTCCGTAGCTACGGGAACGGGGATGAACGGGTTTCGCCGGGACGGTGAGGGGGCCGTGCGGACAGCTCCGTGTCGACGTAGGCGAGGCAGGCGGCGCGCATGTGCTCCGCGCTCGTACCGCCCTCACCGGGCGCGGTGGCGACCACCTGGGTGGCGAAGCCGTCGATCAGCGCGGTGAGCCGCAGGGCGCCGAACTCCGGGTCCACGTCGCGGAAGACGCCCTGGGCGATACCGCGCCGGATCACCTCGGCGATGGTGCGCCGCCACTCCCGGTAGAACGCGGCGTGCAGTTGTCCGATGGCGGTCGAGCGCGCGGCCTCGGCCCACAGGTCCATCCACACCAGCCACTGGTGGCGCTGCTGGGTGCTGTCCGGGACCTGGAGGTCGATGAGCTGACGCAGCTCCTCCAGGGCGTCGTCGGCGTCCGCGAGGCGGGCGGCGCGGCGCATGGTGTCCTCGTCCATGCACCAGCGCACGGCGGCTTCCAGTAATTCGGCGCGGCCGGGGAAGTGGTAGTGGATGGCGGCGGTGCTGGTGTCGCAGGCGGCGGCGATGTCGGCGACGCGTACGGAGTGGAAGCCGTGCTCGGCGATGAGCCGGACCGTCTCGCGCACGATCTGGAGGGGCCGCCCGCCCTCGGGGGGTGAGGGGCGGGCGGCCGGTTCGGGGGCGCCGGCGGCGGGTTCGCCGGGTCCGGCGGTGCCGAGCAGCCACCCGGCGTCGACCCGGCCCGCGTCGGCGATGCGGGCCAGTTCGGCGACGGTGAAACGGCGGGTGCCGCCGAGCGAGCGGGACAGCTTGGAGGGGTCCATCACCACACGCCGCGCGAACTCCCGCTGGCTGCAGCCCGCTTCGTCGATCACCTGACGGACGCGCGCCGCGACGTCGAACTCTTGCCGCATGGCCGACACGCTACGGAGGTGTTGAGATAAGCGCAATGGACGCGGGCGGGGTATGCGCCCTTATGGCCCTCTACGCGCCCGAATTTCCGCCAGGTGATGAGATGAGGACTGACTCGGCGATCAGTGGAGATCGGTGAGAAAACCAGCCACTCAGCCGAAGCGGGCGATCGCGGTCATCGTGGGGCGCAGATTCCGTACGGCGGGCAGCCGCCGCAGCACCGGCACCAGCGCCCCGTGGTACAGCCCCCGCCCGCGCGGCGGCGGCAGCTCCCGCACCTCGGCCACGCGCGGATGGGCGCCGCGGACCTTCGCCAGCTCACCCGCGTCCATGCCCCACGGCATGGGCGGCGGCCGGTACCCCCGCGCGGTGCGCAGCTCGCCGCGCATCGTGCGCGCGCTGAACCAGCGGGGCACCGCGTCGAAGACCAGCGCCCCGCCCGGGAACCCCTCCGCGCATCCGGCGATCAGGTCCCGTACCTCGGTGGGCCGCAGATACATCAGCAGCCCCTGCGCGGTGATCAGCACCCCGCGGGAGGGATCGACCTCCTCCCGCCACGACAGGTCGAGCGCCGACCGGGCGAGGGTGCGCCGCCGCTCGTCGTCCGGCAGCAGGGCGCGCCGCACCGCGGCGGTCTCCGGCAGCTCGACGCACAGCCAGCGGGCCCGTCCGTTGTCCACCCGCCAGTACTGGGTCTCCAACCCCTCGGCGAGCGCGACGACGGTGCCGTCCGGGTGGGAGGCGAGGAAGTCCCGTACGGCGTCGTCGAAGGTCCGCACCCGCAGCGCGTGCCCCTGCGCGAGCAGCGGACCGGGTGGCCCGAAGGTCTCCTCGAAGGGGTAGTCGATGCGGTCGACCAGCTCCACGGCCTTGGGATCCGCCAGCACCGGCCGTGGCCGCCGCGCCTCGTGCGCGCGCATGTAAAGGTTCCACAGCAGGGTCTCCGGGACCCCGCTCAGCTCGACGCGCCACCCGTTGTCGTCCGCCATGCGGTCCATTGAACACCCGCGACCCGCCGAAGGCGCCGGCCGGTTCGATCAGCCGCACGAGTACGACAACGGTCCCGCTATGCTCGCCGCATCGATCCCCGCGCGTACGGCCGGGGCCGGGGGGAGAGACAGGGGAGACCGAGTGAGATCCGCCGAGGACGGACGGCTGATCGCCGAACGCTATCTGCTCCTGGACCAGCTCGGCCGGGGCGGCATGGGCACCGTCTGGCGTGCCCGGGACCGGGTGCTGGAGCGCGAGGTCGCCGTCAAGGAGTTACACGTCCACAGCGACGGCGACGAGCACCACAGGCGGCTGCGCCGGGCGGTGCGGGAGGCGCGCACCGTCGCCCGGGTGCACCACCCCCATGTGATCGGGGTGCACGATCTGGTCGAGTACGACGGCCGGTTGTGGATCACGATGGAGCTGATCGACGGCCCCTCCCTCGACCGTCACCTCGCGGCCACCGGTCCGCTGTCCCCGCAGCGCACCGCCGCCATCGGCCTCCAGCTGCTGAGCGCCCTCGAAGCCGTGCACGCCGTCGGGGCGCTGCACCGCGACATCAAGCCCGCCAACGTGCTGCTGCGCCCGGACGGCAACGCCGTCCTCACCGACTTCGGCATCGCCGCCCTGGAAGGCGACGACTCGCTCACCACGGCCGGTGAACTCCTCGGCTCCATCGGCTACATGGCCCCCGAGCAGCTGACCGCCGACGAGGTCGGCCCGCCGTCCGACCTGTGGGCGCTGGGCGCGACCCTGTCCGCCGTCGCCTCCGGGGTGGCGCCGTTCCAGCGCACCACCCAGGCCGCCGCACTGCACGCGGTCACCTTCGCGGCACCCAACATCCCGGACCGGGTCGGCCCGCTGCGGCCCGTCATCGAGGCGCTGCTGCACAAGTCCCCGGACCAGCGGCCCTCGGTGGCCGAGCTGCGCGAGGCGCTGCGGAGCGTCGTGGACGGTTCCGCCCCCGGCCCGGCCGTCCCGGCGCCCACCGGCGACGCGGGCATCCACGCCACGACGGTACGGGTGCCCCATTCCCTGGCGGAGGCCGCGACGCAGACGAGCATCCGCGCCCTGGGCGCCGAGCCGACCCTCGTCGGCGCGGAGCCGACCGTCGCCGGCGCGGAGCCGACCGTCGTGGACCGCATACCCGCCGCGGCGCCCCCGCGCCGCGGGGTGAGGTGGTGGTGGCCGGTGGCGGTGGGGCTGGTGTCCGCCCTGGCCACCGGGGTCTTCCTGGTGGTGACGGACGCGCCGCCGTTCGGCCCCGGGAGCGCCGCGTCGACCGATGAGCCCACCCCGGCCGCCCCGGTCACCACGACCACGAAGCTGAGCGTCCAGTCGACCGAGGGCTGGCAGCGCGCGACGCGGACCCCGCTCCGCAAGGGCGACGCGGTGACGGTGCGCTACTCCACCGGCACCTGGACGGTGGACTCCGGCTCCCTGCCGGAGGTGGGCCCCCTCGGGCACACGGCCGCCGACGACGAATCCCTGCGGGGCGCCTGGGGCTGCAAGGTCGACTCCGGATCCCGGTTCGGCACCCTCCTGGGCCGCTTCTCGGGGAATCCCAAGAGCCTGCCGAGCCACCGCGCGGGCCGCGAGTGGACGTTCCGGGCCGCCCACGCGGGCACCCTGGAGCTGCGGATCAACGACGGCGACACCTGCCTGGACGACAACAAGGGCGCCCTGGAAGTGAGCGTGCTGGTCACGCGCTGAGGGCTTCCCCTTGGCGTCCGTTCCCTGGGCACAGGCGTGTTAGCCGGAAGTCAGCCGGGTGGCAGTGTTGCGGTAGTGGCCCCGGCGAGAGTTGTTGTCGTACCGAACGGACCACGACACCGACCTCTCCGGGGGACCCGAAAATGCGCTCCGACACCACTGCCCGCACCGCCCGCCGTCGCACCCTCCGCGTCGCCGCCGCGGCCCTGACCGCGGCCGCCGCCCTGACCCTGACGGCCTGCAACGGCTCGGAGACCGGCGGCGCGCAGTCCGCGGGCCAGGCCGACACGGCCCCGGCGGGGTCGGGCAGCGGGCAGGGCGCCGCCGAAGGCAGCGGCAGGGCGCACGCGGGCGTCGAGCGCTGCCGCACCGAAAACCTGGAAGCCGCCTTCGCCACGGGCGAGGACGCGCTCCCGGTCCCGGACGAGGGCGCGGACGGGTCGGCGACGGCCACCATCGTCCTGATGAACAAGGGCACCAGCTCCTGCAAGCTCAGCGGCTTCCCCGGTGTGGACCTGACCTCGATCAACGGCGGCGAGCGCTGGTCCCTGGCCCGCTCCTCGCAGAAGGGGAGCCCCGTGGAGGTGGAGGCCGGCCAGAGCACCGAGTTCACCCTGAACCTCGCCTTCACCAAGGAGGAAGAGGGCTTCTACCAGCCGGCCCGGGTCGAGATCACTCCGCCCGACGAGACCGAGTCCCTCAAGGTCGAGTGGCCCTGGGAGAACGACAGCCTCGTCGACCAGCGCGGTGCCACCCACCCCGGCACCTTCGTCAACCCCATCGGCTGACCGGCTCAGGTGGAGGCGCCGCTGATCGGCCCGGGGTGATCCGGCGGGCCCGGAGGACCGACGCGGCGGTCCATGAGCCCGCCCGGGCGGAGGTGGCGGCGGGCGCCCCGGCGTACCACCCGAATGGGTGCGCCTCTCGGGCGGTCGGCGCCCCTGACGTCGACGATTGACCTCGCGATGTGCCCCTTCGTGGAGGTGAAGGTCATGCCGAAATTCGTCGTGCTACTGAACTGGACCGAGCAGGGAGTCCGCGCCTACCGGGACACCCCGAAGCGCTACGACGCGTTCAAGGCGGCGCTGGACAAGCAAGGGGTGAAGCTCCTCGACTTCCTCTGGACAGTCGGCCCGTACGACGTCGTCTTCACCATCGAGGCACCCGACGACGAAACCGCCACCGCGGCATCCTTGCAGCTCAGCAGCTTGGGCAACGTCCGCACCACGACCCTGCGCGCCTTCGGCCGGGAGGAGATGGACGGCATCATCGCCAAGGCGGCGGCCTGACGATCCGCCGGACCTCTGGCGCCGGGGCGCACGGCGGCAGGCCCCGCGGAGACGGGGGCCTGCCGACCGCTGCTGCGGTATGCCAAGTGCGCCGAAGAGATCAGGGACTGACCGCCGAGTCCTGAAAGAAAGGGCGGCGCCACCGGATTCTCCCGGTGGCGCCGCTTTCGCTGTTCCGAACGTCCGCCGTGCGCGTGCTGGTGCTGTCAGGCCGGGGCCACGGCGCGGCCGGTCTGGGGTGAGATCATCCCGGCGCAGAGGCCGCGACCGGCCAAGCCCTGTGCGATACGGGGGATCGCGGCGCGCGTGTTGGCGGGCCAGTCGTGCATGAGGATGATCTGGCCGTTGGTGAGCCGTCCTGCGGCCTGCACGATCGCGTCGGTGCTGGCGTTGTTCCAGTCCTGTGAGTCGACGTCCCAGATGATCTGGGTCAGGCCATACTTGGCCGCGACCGACTTCACCGTCGCGTTGGTCTCCCCGTACGGCGGCCGGAACAGCTTCGGCGTGCCGCCGCCCGCGTTCGCGATGGCCGTTTGCGTCCGGGAGATCTCCGAGTCGACCTGCGCCTGGCTCTGCTGGGTCAGATGCGGGTGGGTGTAGCTGTGGTTGGCGACCCACATGCCCGCGGTGACCTGGGCCCGTACCTGGGACGGGTTGGCGGCGGCGTACTGGCCCTCGTTGAACATCGTGGCCCGCAGCCCGTTCTGCTTGAGCGCGTCGAGCAGGGCGGAGGTGCTGCCGGACGGGCCGTCGTCGAAGGTGAGCCCGACGTACCCGTTGCAGGCCGCCGGCGCCGCGGCTTGCGCCGGGGTGGCGGCGTGGGCGCTGAGGGTGCCCGCGGCGGCGGTCGCGACGACGGCCAGCCTCACGACCAGGGAACGTGACGGGTGACGCGTTCCGGTGCCCATCAGCCGCCGCCCACGGTGATGTTGGAGCTGCCGCTGCTCTGGTAGCCCTCGGTCGCGAGGATCATGTAGTACTTGAAGTCGCCCAGCGGCATCCCGGCGCGCGCCCAGGCGTCGAAGTGGTTGCCGGTGGTGATGGTTCCGCCCGTCCGCTTCGACTGCCGCACGCTCCAGTACTGGTCGAAGGTGCGCGTGCCTTCGACGGACGGTGCGTTGTACCGCGTGGTCTTGTAGATGTCGTACGTACCGCCGTCGCTGGTGACGGTGCCCTTGTACGTCCCCGTGGGCCGGTACGTGCCCCAGTTGTCGACGACGTAGTACTCCACCAGCGGGTTCGACGTCCACCCGTAGAGCGCCAGGTAGGCGTTGCCGGACGGGTTGAACGTGCCCGAGTACGTCACGCTCTTGCGTCCGCCGTTGCTCCAGCCCTTGCCCGCGACGAAGTTCCCGGTGTTGCGCCACGACGTGCTGTAGCTGCCGCCGGAGGCCAGGTTCATGGAGACGGTGCCTTGCGAGTCCGTCCAGAACGAGTAGTAGTAGCCGTTGTTGGTGCCGGTCTGGTTCGTGGTGACGACCGTGTCGGCCTGCGCGGTGCCGGGCAGCGCTATCGCGGCCACGGTGACCAGCACCGTCGTGCAGGCGATGCTGATGAGCAGCCTGAACCGGCCGAGCGCGCGTAAGCGACCGCGCCTGCCGGTTGTCGGGTGTGTGTGAGCGGATACGTGCTTCATGTGCGTGATTCCTCCTCGCCCTCATGAGGCCGGTGGGGAGACCATGCGGCGTTTGCCTCGCAGTTTTGATCTGCTCACATCAACAGTCAACAGCATTCCGGAAAGAATCACGAAAACTTCCGAAGATTTACCGGTCGCCCCGGAGTCGGGAGGACGGCTACCGGTCGGCGGTGTGCTGGACGGCGGCCGTCCGCACGGCCCAATGGTGCGCGAAGGCGTCGGACCCGGCGCGCGGTTCGCTCACCGGACGGCCGAGCCGGGACATCCCGGGGGCAGCGGGACACGGCGTCCTTGTACGCGCGCCGCCTCCCGGCCGGGATCGACGTCGTGGCCCACCACCCCGGATTCGTCCCCGGCACCGGCCTCGCCCGCAACGCGGCTCCCGTCTCCCGCTTCGCGATGCGCCGCGTCCTGCCCGCGATGACCCTCACCCCGTTCGCCACCACCCGCGGCACCGCGGGCCGCTACCTCGCCGACGTCGTCCTCGGTACGACCCGGGCGCCGACCGGGTCGTACGTCGACCGCGGCCGCGAGGCCCGGTCGTCGGAGGAGACGTACGACCCGCGGCGCGAGGACGAACTCCGGGACGCCGCCGAACGGTTCACGGCACCCCCGTCTTGACCCTGCCGCAGGGGCAGCCCCGCAGCATGACCGGCATGACGACGAAAACGATCCACCACGACGGCGTCACGATCCCGATGATTCGCGGCGGCCGGGGACGCCCGCTGGTCCTGTGCCCCGGCCTGAACTCGACCCAGGCCGACCTGCACGAGCTGACCGCGCTCCTTCGGCGCGACCACGACGTGGTCACCTTCGACCTCAGGGGCCACGGTCTCGCCTCGGCCTCCGACCGGTACTCGTTCGACGCGTTCCTGAGCGACCTCGTCGCCGTACTGACGGCGCTCGACCTGCCCACGGCGCCCCTGCTCGTGGGCTACTCGCTGGGCGCGGACCTGGCCGTGCACTACGCCTCCGAGCGCCCCGACGCCGTCGCGGGGCTCGTCCTCATCGACGGCGCGAACCCGCTGCCCGAACCGTTCATCACCGATGCCGACCTGGCGGAATTCCGCTCACTGGCAGACGACTTGGCGCATTCCACGCGGCTCACCGCACACGACATCCACGACCTGAACCTCGAAATCGACGTGGTGCGGTCCGCGCTCCTCGACCGCTACCGGAAGATCGACCACCCCATCAGCCTGATCATGTCGGCCAACATCGCCGGCGACAGCGCCGAGGGCCGTGCGCCACGCCACAACCAGCTGTGGCGCGCGGGCGTCGAACGTCTCGTACGCGCACGACCGCACACCTCCACGACCTGGCTCGACGCCGACCACCGCCTGGTCTTCACCCACGCCCCGCACATCGCGGAGATCATCCGTAACCTGCCGGGATGCTGACCATCGGCGAACTGGCCTCGTACGCCGGAGTGACGGTCCGCGCGGTGCGGCACTACCACGCCAAGGGGCTGCTCCCGGAACCGGAACGGGACCAGTCCGGATACCGCAGGTACGACGCGGGCGCCGTGGTCGAACTGATCAAGATCCGCACCCTCGCCGGGGCCGGGGTCCCGCTGGCGCGCGTACGCGAACTCCTCCAGGCCGACGAAGCGGACTTCGCCGCGGCCGTCGCGGACATCGACAAACGGCTGCGCACGGAGATCCAGGAGCGCCAACACCACCGCGACCAGCTCGCCCGCCTGGCCGCCGGGGACCATCTGGCACTGCCCCGGGAGGTGGTCGCCTTCCTCGACCACCTCCGTGCTCTCGGCATCGACGAGCGGATCGTCCGGGCCGACCGCGACGGCTGGGTCCCCCTGGCCGCGCGCTCACCCGAACGCGTCCCGGAGTGGATGGCCCGCAAGCGGGCGCAGATCGCCGACCCGCGGTTCATCGGCTTCTACCGCACCCTGAGCCAGGCCCTCGACCACGCCGCCGACGATCCACGCCTGACCGGCCTGGCCGACGACCTGGCCGCCTACCTCACGCGACTGGCCGACGAGCGGGGCGAACACTACGTCGACGACGCCGACCTCGACCCCCCGCTCGTGGCACTGATGGACACCCTGGCGTACGACACCGTGCCCCCCGCCCGCCGGCTGATCGAGCTGCTGAGGGAACGGGGCTGGACGGGCTGGACCAGGCTCAAGCGCGTCCGAGGCCGGTAGCGTCCTCCCCTCCGGGTCCCAGCCCATCCGGGTCCCTGCCCATCCGGCGCAGCAACCGGTCCTGGCGAGCGGCGTCGTGACGGAGAGGGGGCAGGGGCGGCGCGAAGAACCGATGGGTCGTCTCGGTCGCGGTGGGCGTCTCGGGCAGCCCGGCGTAGATCGCCTCCACATGGCCGTCGACCCACTCCACCAGGTCCGGGCGCAGGCGGTCGTCCACGCCGAGGGCGCGTGCGAGGTCCCAGGTGTGGATCACGCTGTCGGTGGTACGCACGGCGAGGGCCTGCCGGCCGGTAACGCGGCCCAGGGGATAGTCGAGAACACGCTCAAACGCACCGGGCCGGGCAAAGGCATTGGCGCAATCCCGCACGGACCGGACATACGCGCCGACCGGGTCGTCGCCCAGGGCGTCGGCGTCCCGTCGGCGCAGGAAGTCCTCACCGGTGTCACCGTTCAGCAGCCCCGTGTAGCCGAGGTTGCCCCGGGTCATGTGATGGACCAGGTCGCGTACGTTCCACTCCGTGCAGGGCGTCGGCCAGGCCCACTGCCCGGCCCGCACGGCCCGCAGCCGCTGCTCGAACTCGGCGCCGGCCAGCAGATACCGCTCGACGAGCGCTTCGGAAGAATCGTTCACGTCCAACAGGCTGGCCGCCTGCCCCCGCCCTGTCCGGCGGCTATCGGACGCCGCGCTACGACGGGGAAGGGCCGCTCGCCCGGGCAGCGCGACGCGCCTGCTGCGATGAGTTCCGGCCGGGCCGCGAGTCTCTTCCGGTGACCGCCGTAGAACGTCGTACGACGCTGCCCGGCACGAGACACCACGGAGGACACCATGACGACCACACCGGACGACCCGACCACCCCACAGCCCGGCCGCCCGCCCGTGGTCGACCCGGCCACCTGGCAGATCGCCCGCGACGAACTGCTGGCCCGCGAGAAGGCCCACACCCGCGAGGGCGACGCCATCGCCGCCGCCCGCCGCCGCCTGCCGATGGTGGAGTTCGACGGGACGGTCGAGGTCGTCGGACCCGACGGCCCGGTCCCGTTCCTGAACCTGTTCCAGGGCCGCGACGAACTCGTGGTCTACAAGCACATGTGGTATGACGACACGCCGCACCAAGGGCAGTGCGAGGGCTGCACCACCACGGCCTGGCACCTGAAGGACGACGTCTACCTGGGCGCCCGCGGCGTCTCGTTCGCCATCCTGACCACGGGCCGGTGGGACGAAGTGGCCCCCTACGTCGCGTTCATGGGCTACACCCAGCCCTGGTACTCGGTGCGCGACGTGGACGCGCCGGTCGGCGACGACATGGGTCACCTCACCTGCTTCCTGCGCGACGGCAACCGCGTGTTCCTCACCTACTCCACGACGGGCCGTGGCAACGAGCGGGTCAACGGGTCCTTGGGCCTGCTCGACATGACGCCCTACGGCCGCGGCGAGGCGTGGGAGGACACCCCCGAGGGCCGGCCCGAGGGAGGCAGCCCGTGCTGGTCCTGGCGCTCGGACGCCAACGGGAACGCCACCTGGGGCCCGACCAGCCGCCCCGTGCCACAGTGGACCCGCCCCGGCGCGACCCCCGTGGAGACCCTCGGCCGCCACGGCCACCACCACTGACGCGCCTTCGCCGACACGCAGGCACGCGCCCACAGGTGCCGGCGGCGGGATCGGCCGGGTCACAGCCCTCCGCCTGGCCGCGCGTGGCGCGGAGGTCGTGCTCGGAGCCCGCAGCGACAAGGCACTCGACGACGTGGTCGAGGACATCCGATCCGCCGGCGGACAGGCCGTGGCCGTGGCGACCGACGTGACCAGCCGAGCAGACGTCGCGGCGTTGGTCGCGACCGCCGAAGCCGAGTTCGGCGGGCTGGACGTCCTGGTGAACAACGCCGGTGTCGGACCGGTCTCCGCGCTCGACGAACTCAAGGTCGACGAGTGGGACCGGATGGTCGACGTGAACCTCAAAGGGGTGCTAGACGACCACGCCCCGGCCTGCGGCAACCTCTCGAAGCACTGTTCAACACCTCCGTCGGGCACCCACCGGACCCGGCCTGACTCGGGAGTCAGTGTGCTCGCGCCCATGGCCTGCGGAGACTCTTGATCAGATTGGTGCCCCCGGCAGGATTCGAACCTGCGACACCCGCTTTAGGAGTGGGATCGAATCCTTGCCGGGGGGTGCTCGGTGCTGTTGTCTGGCGCTGTTCTACCTGGTCAGCGCCACGGTCGCTGATTGGTTGATCCTGCTTATGACGGCTCGTGCCGGACAGTCCGCTCACGCACCGCGCACGCACGAAGCCGTTCGTTTGGGAGGCGTAGCTGACGCTCTGTGGCGCGAGGTCCGGGTGGCGCCGGTGGCAGGATCTGGTCAGTGCGCGTCGCTGTTCGCTTCGCTGGCCGTCTGCGACACGGGGGCGTCAACCGTCGCTCGTGCACGCACAGTTCGCACCCGTGTACGGTGCTGTGGGCATCCGTTGTGGATCTGCGGGGAGGGCGGGAGAGCGTTGGATCTCCGGCATCAGACGTCGAACTTCGTCAACGCGTCCTGGTCGATGGTGAGGCTGCGTGATCTGATCTTCGAGATGCTGAGTCTGCTCTTCACCGAACTCAGCGAGCATGGCGGGATGGCGGGTGACGACGAGGCGGGACGGGCCTTCGCCGCCGTGTACAAGGAGGCCGTGAAGACGGTCTTCGACAAGTCCGGCTTTGCCCATCAGGTGATGGCCAACGGTGCCGGTGCACTGCTGAAAGCGTCCGAGGAGTTCCTGAAGAACGAGAGCAAGACAGCGGCGGAGCTCCTTGGCAAGAGCCCTCAGGACCCGGGGATCGGTGACCAGCCATCCGGCCCCGACTGCAACCCACGTGCCAGCCACAACGCCGAGGACCTGCCCGACGTGGTCGGCGAAACCAGCGGCACCGACCAGTATTTCTTCAACGAGCGCTTCCTCGGCCAGCCGGACAAACTCCGCGCCGTCGCCAAGACCTGGCGCAGCGCCGCGAAGATCCTCGAAGACGCCTACTGGGACTCCGACACCGCGTGGAAGACCGCCAACCTCGACCAGGTCGGCGAGACCGCCGACGCGGTCGAGGACTTCTTCAAGAAGTTCGTCGGCAAGACCGCGCCGCCGAGCGCGGTGGGCGAGGACGAGACGCTCATGGCGAACCTTCCCACCGCCTGCAAGATGCTCGCCAACGCGTGTGACGCTTACGCCGATCACATAGAGACCGCCAAGGATCGCCGGGCCATGGAATCCATGCCCCTCACCGGAGAGTCCCTCTGGCCCTGGGAACAGCCCAGGTTTGGAGGGGACGGCCACGATGGCGGCCTTCACGAGGCCATTGCCGGTGACACACGGATCGCCGCCCTCGGCAAGATCCCCGCTGCCTTGGACACGTCCAAGTCCAGGGTGAAGATGCCGCAGCCCGACAACGACAGCCTCGTGCCACCAGGTCTGCCGCCGTTCCTGGCTCCGCTGATCCGTGTCCCGACCCTTGTTCCGGTCGGCTATCGCCCCTCCAAGGGCGGCCCGCGCGTCCAGCCGATCCCCCCAGGCACGCCGCCCGACCCCCGCTTTCCACCGCTCACCCCCGGGGAGCAGAAGAAGTTCCAGACCTGGCTGAGCTCGCTGCGGCCGGGCGAGGTCTCGGGTGGCAAGCCGGCGGAAGTCGCCTACCAGAAGCGCGTGTCCGGCTCCCCAGAGTACGAGGTCCCTATCCCGCCCGGCCACAGCGTAGGGAACACGCTGATGGTGGACGGATTCCGTGACCTCGACGGGATGGCCGTCGAGGCGAAGTATGTCCACAAGCCGAACCAGCGCTGCTACCGCTCGCTCGACGAACTCCGTGAGAACCATGAGAAGGGGAAGAAGGACTTCCTCTACTACAAGGACCGCAACGAGCTGAAGAAGTACGCTGCCGCGCTCGACGATCCGAGGAACACGGAGATGCGAGGAGTCGAGACGGTCACGAACAACCAGGAGTCGGTCCAGTACTGGCGCGTCATGATGGCCGCCTACGGTGTCAAAGGCCACGCCCGCTACGTACCCTGACCACCGCTGCCCCGCCGCACAGGAAGCACAGCGCCACGATGGAACCGGAAGAGATCGCCGAACTTCGCACCATGTACATCTTCAGCCCGCCGGAGGGGCAGAGCTGGGGCCTGTCCTATGAGGGCCTGGAGGCCCTGCTGCGCGAGCGCAACCCGGAGGAGTTCATTCGCATCGACGATGGCTCCGACGGCCCGGTCAGCGGATCGTCCATGCACTTCGGGATCACCCTGGACGACGAAGAGCTTGAAGGTATGGCCCTGCTTGCCCCCGAGGGGGTGTCCATCATGGACTGCACCGTGCACACAGCGGCCGCCTTCGCCGTCTGGCTCTCGAACAACGTGCTGCCGACGGGAATGGCCGTCGCCTTCAACACGGAATGGGGCCTGGAGGCCGAACTGTCGGACACCCTCGTTCCAGAAGCGCCCCGTCCGCGGATCGCTGCCGCGTTCATGGAGCACCTCAAGGCCACCGGAGAACTCGGCTGAATCCGAAGATCGACGGCCTCCCCACGTGACCCACGGCCCGTTCGGCGGTCACGGGGGGCCGGGCGGCACGGTGGCACGCGGCGC
>NZ_BBUZ01000051.1 GCF_001417735.1 Streptomyces sp. NBRC 110028 | reverse complement strand
GACCCTTGGCGACGAGAGTGGCAGTCATAAGACACCCCATCCTAACCGCCGAGGGGCGTATCTCATGTTTCCCGGCGGCCCCGATGGCTTCTCGCGTCCCGGTGCGGGCCGTTCGCAATGTCAGGGCCGTGGGTGCAGCATCTCGGCGACGAGGGAGGCGAGTTCGAGGGACTGCGTCCGATTGAGCCGGGGGTCGCAGGCGGTCTCGTATCGCTGGTGCAGATCGGCGGGGGATATCCGCTGTGCGCCACCGAGGCACTCGGTCACATCGCCACCGGTGAGTTCCACGTGCAGCCCCCCGGGGTGCGTGCCCAGCGCGCGGTGTACCTCGAAGAAGGCACGGACCTCGCTGAGGATGTGGTCGAAGTGCCGGGTCTTGTAGCCGCTGCCGGACGTCACCGTGTTGCCGTGCATCGGGTCGCACTGCCAGAGGACCGTATGGCCGGACGCGGTGACCTTCTCCACGATCGGCGGTAACACCTGGTGTACCTGGGCGCTGCCCATCCGGCTGATGAGGGTCAGCCTGCCTGCCTCCCTGTGCGGGTCGAGCCGCTCAACGTATTCGACGGCCCGCTCCGGCGTGGTCGTCGGGCCTATCTTGATCCCGACCGGGTTGGCCAGCAGCTCGGCGAAGGCGATGTGTGCCCCGTCCAATTGCCGGGTCCGCTCGCCGATCCACAGGAAGTGTGAGGACAGGTCATACAGCTTCGGCGCGTCCGGGTCGCGGCCGTCCACGCGCAGCATGGCGCGCTCGTAGTCCAGCAACAGGGCCTCATGGCTGGTGAAGAGCCCGCTGCCCGCCAGAGCCCGCTCGGTCGGCCCGGCCGCTCCCGTGGCGAGCAGTGCGTTCACCACGGCCATCGCGGCTTTGGAGTTGACGTAGGCGCGGACCATCCGGTCCGGGTCGGGGGCGCGGGCTTCGGCGGTCGCCTCGACCGCGTTGACGATATCGCCCCGATAGCTGGGCAGACCCGACGGGTCCAGGGGAGCCGAGCGCGGTTTCCCGTACTGCCCGGCCATCCGGCCCAGTGTGACCACCGGCAGCCGGCCGGCGGCGGTGAGCACCGCGGTCATCCGTGACAGGGTGTGGACGGTGCCCGCGATGTACCGCTCAGTGGTCTCCGCGAAGGTCTCGGCACAATCACCACCCTGGAGCAGGAACGCGCGGCCGCCTGCCACGGCGGCCAGATGGGCCCGCAGTCGATCCACCTCCTCGACGCGGACCACCGGCGCCACGCTCTCCAGTACGGTCCGCACCCGGTGCACGGCCTCGGCGTCGGACCACTGCGGTTGCTGCGCCGCGGGACGGGCGAGTGCGTTGTCCACCGCGGCGCTCAAACGGTTCGGCGGCGGCGGCGACGGGCGGGCCGGGGCGAACTGCGGAGCCGTAGGCGCTTTTTCGGTCAACGATCCCCCTCATGCAGTGCGACATGACCGTGAATGGAGCCGACGACGTCGTGATGGGGTGGGTCGAGCGGGAACGGCCTCGCCAGAAGGCGCTACCGCGGTGAACCGGAGTCAGTACCTCTCCGATTCCCCTCGGTGGCCGTGCCGACGGTTTCGATTTTATCGTCTTCGCCGCCGCATGAATATCTGTTCTTGGACCATTTCGGTGGCCACCGAGAGGAGTGAAGAATGTCAGGCGCTTCGATACCGTGGCTCGGGTCGAACTACCTGGAGGACCCCTCCAGTCACATTCCTGATGCGTGAGGAAAGGGCATGTGCGATGAGTGGACTGATGCGGGACAAGGTCGTTCTCGTGACGGGCGCCGCCCGCGGGCAGGGACGCGAGCATGCCGTGCGGATGGCGGGGGAGGGGGCCGATGTGATCGCCATTGACCTGTGCGCGACGCTGCCCGGTGTGGCCTACCGCTCCTCGGCCCCGACGGAGCTCGAAGAGACCGTCACCCTGGTGGAGAAGAAGGGGCGAAGGGTTGTGCCCGTGGTGGCAGATGTCCGTGACTTCGCTGGTCTGCGGGCCGAGGTCGACCGGGCCGTGGAGACTCTCGGGCGCCTGGACGCTGTGGTGGCCAACGCGGGAATCTGCATCCCCCGCGCCTGGGACGAGGTCACCGAGGAGATCTTCCGCGACACGATGGACATCAATGTGCGCGGTACTTGGAACACGGTGATGGCGACCGCGCCGCACCTGGTGACGGCGGGCGGCGGGTCGATCGTGCTGATGAGCTCCTCGGCGGGGCTGAAGGTGCAGCCGTTCATGATTCCCTACACCACCAGCAAGTTCGCGGTGCGCGGGATGGCGAAGGCGTTCGCCGCCGAGCTCGCGCGGTTCGGCATCCGCGTGAACAGTGTGCATCCGACCGGTGTGGACACCGCGATGGGCAGCCGCGCCATGCTCGCCCAGGTCGCCAAGGCGAGCATGGCCGATCCGCGGCTGCGCGGCATGTTGGTCAACATGCAGCCGGTGGACGGTATTACGCCGGAGGACGTGACCAACGCCGTGCTCTTCCTGGTCTCCGACGCATCTCGGCACGTCACCGCGCACGCCATGGCCGTCGACGCCGGAGTCAGCGAATTCTGAGCTGCGTACCGCCCGTGGTCAGCCGCTCGCCGACGGGACGAGGTTCTCGACCGTCGCCCGCAGCCGGGTGCGTAGCACTGTGGGACTGCTGATGTGCAGCGTCCGCATGCCCAGGTCGTGTGCTGCCGTGATGACCGCCGCCCGGTCGTCCACCATCAGGGCCTCGCGCGGCTCGATCCGGCAGTGGTCCAGTGTCTCGGCGAAGTACTCGGCGGAGGGTTTGACCTGCCCGACCCGCCAGGAGGAGCACAGGTGGCCGAACAACCGGTAGTGACCATACCGGGCGTTCTTGAGGTGGTCCCAGTGCTCGGCTTCGTTGTTGGCCAGAACGACGGTGAGCTCCGGATGGGCGCGCCGCAACTCGGCCAGTTCCGCGACGTTGGCGTCGTAGCACCGGACACTGTCGGCGTACAGGCGGTCCACCCAGTCCCCGTTGAACGCGTCCGTCCGCGGGCTGCCCGCCTCGTCCAGGAGCGCGCGCAGGACATCGTGCACATGGCCGGCGCCGCTCTCGTAGACGTGCGCCGACGCCAGGAGGCCGGCCAGCAGTCTGCGTTCGTCCACAGCGTATCGGCGCGCGATCGTGGGAATGAAGGAGGTCTCTTCGGCGACGTTGTTGAACAGGACGCCGCCTGCGTCGACCAGCAACGCGTTGATCATCACTCAACCCCGATTCGGTCGTATCGGACATGTGCGATCGCGGTCTTGGGAGAAGTGGTCCGGATCGGACTGCTCGGTTCGCGCCGTGGAAGCGGCGGAGAGGGGGAATGCCATGACGCTCTACCACGATCTCGTCGGGCACACCTGGAATTCCGGGACCCGGCACTGGACTTTCTTCGACACCGCCCTCTACGCCATCGGCGTCGGGGCGGGCGCCGAGGACCCAACCCGCGAGCTGCGGTTCACCACCCAGGACTCCGGGGGAGCGACGCCGGCGGTGCTGCCGACGTTCGCGGCCACCCTGGTGTCCCGGCGGGCCGAGCCCGTCTTCGGCGACTACGAGGTGTCACAGCTGCTGCACACCTACCAGTCGGTGACGCTTCACGGCCCGCTGCCGGTGGCGGGCGCCGCGGTCACGAACTCCCGCCTGACCGCGCTGCGTGACCGGGGCCGGGGCGCGCTGGCGGTCATCGACTCCTCCTGCGTGGAGGCGTGCACCGGTCGGCCTCTCGCCGATCTCCGCACCGGGCTGACCATCAGGCGTGAGGGCGGCTTCGGTGGCGATCCGGGCGAGGAGGAGCCGTGGGAACGCCCGACGGGGGAGCCCGACCATGCTGTCGGCTACCGCACCGCAGCCAACCAGGCCCTGCTCTACCGGCTCAACGGCGACCTGAACCCGCTGCACTCCGATCCCGCGATCGCCGCGCGCCTCGGGTTCGGCCGCCCTCTGCTGCACGGGCTGTGCACCTTCGGGTATGCCGGTAGGGCGCTGCTGCACGCGCTCTGCGAGGGTGAGACGTCCACGTTCGGCACCATGTCCGCAGGCTTCACCGCTCCCGTGCTGCCCGGTCAGGAGCTCGTCGTGCGGATCTGGGAGCGCGGCGAGTCGGCACTGTTCGAGGTGCGCTCGAACGGCAGGCTCGTCATGGATTGCGGCAGATTCGATCGGCGCGCTGGCGCGGCGGGGTGATCCGGGGCGCCGACGGTGGGTCAGCCGGCCCCCCGGCGCCCATCGGAAGCGGCCAGGGTATCGGCGTACCACTGGACGGTCGCCCGCACCCCCTCCGGCAGCCCGATCCTCGGCCTCCACCCGGTGCCGAGCAGCCGGGAGACGTCCAGCAGCTTGCGCGGGGTCCCATCGGGCCTGTTGGTGTTCCACGTGAGTCGGCCGGTGAAGCCGACCGCATCGGCCACGAGCTTGACCAGGTCCGCGATGGTGAGGTCCTCGCCCACGCCGATGTTGACCGGCGACAGATCGTCATAGTGGTCCAGTAGGTGCATGCATGCCGCTGCCAGATCGTCGACGTGGATGAACTCCCGCCGCGGTGTGCCCGTGCCCCAGACGACGACCTCCTCGGTGCCGGACCGGACCGCCTCGTGGAACCGGCGGATCAGCGCGGGGAGGACATGCGACCGGGTCGGGTGGAAGTTGTCCCCGGGGCCGTAGACGTTCGTCGGCATCACGGAGATCCATCGCCGACCGTACTGCCTGCGGTAGGACCTCACTGCGATCACACCCGCGATCTTCGCGATCGCGTAGGCGTCGTTGGTCTCCTCCAACGCCCCGGTGAGCAATGCGGACTCCGGGATCGGCTGCGGGGTGTGTTTGGGATAGATGCACGAGGAACCGAGGAACAGCAGCCGGTCCACCCCCGCCGCGTGCGCCGCGGCGAAGAGGTTGGTCTGAATTCGGAGGTTGTCGTTGAGGAACTCCACCGGCTCCGCGTCGTTGGCGGCGATGCCGCCGACTCGGGCGGCAGCGTCGATCACCACGGCGGGCCGGAGGGAGGTGACGTAGTCGAGCGTCGCCCGGCCGTCGGTGAGGTCCACGTCGGCCGAGTGGATCCCGGCGACCGAAGTGAACCCCTGGGCCCGGAGACGGCGAACTATGGCCGAGCCCACGAGACCGGACGAACCGGCCACCAGCACAGTGGCCGAGCGGTCCAGGGGGAGGGGGTGCGCGGACATGGTCGCTTCCTATCCTCGGCCTATGGTGGTTTCCGGGGCCGGCCGTAGCACGTCCCGGCCGCCGCCGAACGGTTCCGGGAGCTCCAGCCCCCGGCAGTGCAGGGCCCCTAGGAGGCGCAGCAGGGAGACCGGCTCCGGGGTCGCCCGGTGGCCGGATGCGACCACGAGCGGCTCGCCGATCTCCTCGGCCCGCAGCGTGTCACGGATCGGCCGGATCAGCACCGGGTGCGGGCCGATCTCCACGAACGCCCGGACGCCTCGTCCCGCCAGGGCGGACACCGCCTGGGTGAACCGTACGGGCTGCCGCAGATTGCGCGCCCAGTAGTCCGAGGTGCCGAGCCCGCCCGGCTCCGGCTCGGCATCGACCGTCGAGATCCAGGAGGTGTGCGGGGTGGCGGGGGCCAAGTCGGCGAGCGCGGCGCGCATCTCGGGCAGCACGTCGTCGACGAACGGGCTGTGTGACGCAGCGTTGATCCGGATCAGCCTGCATCGCACACCCTCGGCCTCCAGCGTGCCCACCAGTGCACGCGTGGCCTCGCTCTCCCCGGTGACCACCGTCTCCCTCGGCGCGGTGTGGGCGGCGACCACCACCGTCCCCGGCGTCCGGGCGCAGCGCTGCTCGACGGTGTGCCGGTCCAGCCCCACCGTGGCCATCGCCCCGCCGCCCGCCGCCCGCGAGAGCAGGCCGGAGCGTACGGCGACGACCCGCGCCGCCTCGGCGAGGGACAGGGCACCCGCGACATGGGCAGCAGCGACCTCGCCGAGGCTGTGCCCCACCACCGCCTCCGGCCGCAGGCCCAGCGACCACAGCCAGTGGGCGGTCGCGACCTGCACGGCGAAGATGAGCGGCTGCGTCGCCTCCGGCCCGCCGGTCTCACCGTCGGACATGGTCATCAGCGGTTCGATGACCCCGCCCGGCAGCAGCGCGTCGAGCTCGTGCAGCACTCGCGCCGCCGGGGGAGCCCAGTCCACCAGGGCGCGCCCCATGCCCGGCCACTGGCTGCCGTGGCCGCCGAAGCACCAGGCCGTGCGGGTGGCGGCGCCATCAGGCCGGCCCGAGAACCACCGCGGACTGGGCAGGCCGTCGGCGAAGAAGGACAGCCCCTCGGCCAGACCTTCCGGATCTGCGGCGGTGACCGCCAGACGTTCCATGTCGTCCCCCGCCGAAACGGGCCGCTCGGGCGTCACGGATTCGGGCCGGGCACCATGGGCGAGTAACCCCGCAGCCCTTCTCGCCGCGTCCGCCAATGCTGTCCGATCGGTGCCGGAAAGCACCAGCAACCAGGGTGGGGGAGAGGGCAGTGCGCTGTTGGTTGACATATGCGCTTCCCCTTTTCATCGAAACGGATCTGATGGGTGTTTGTTCTTGCTAGTATCGCGGTGCCGGCCATTTCGGACCGTTGCTCGACAAGACCGTTGTCCGGGAATTGGTGAAGGAGTAGAAAAAGAATGCCGGAAACTTCGTTCCAGGGCCAGGTCGTGGACACCACACCTGCCTCCGACGTATTTCTCGTCATCGGCATACCCGGGTCCGGGAAGAGTTCGGTATCAGCGGAGCTGGCCCGTCGGTTCCCCCTCGGCGCGCACATCGAGGGCGACCACCTCCAGGATCTGATCGTGTCGGGGGGCCACCTGCCCTCGCCGGAGGAGGACCTGGAGGCGGACCGTCAGCTACTGCTGCGCGCCCGCAATGCCTCGGTGCTGGCGCGCAGCTTCCACGCCGCCGGTGTCGTCCCGGTCATCGACGACGTCGTCGTCCGGCGCGCGCACCTTGAGTTCTACCTCGAGCACCTGAAGGACCTGCCGTTGCGCCTCATCGTCCTCGCACCGTCGGCTGAGGTCGTCGGTCGGCGGGTCGCCGAACGGGATAAGGTGCTGGCGGACGACTGGTCCTTCCTGGATGAGGCACTGCGCACCGAACTCACGGGCGAGGGGACGTGGTTCGACAGCTCCAGGATGACCCTGGAGGAGACGGTCGACGCCATCCTGGCGAAGGACTGATCCGCCGAGCGACGGGTCCGGGCGGGGCCTGGTGGATTCCCTACCAGGGCCCCGCGCACGGACTCGTCGCTCATCAGCTGCCGTTCACCCGGCGGATGGCGGTCAGCCAGGTGCGCATGAGGTGGGCGCTGCGGTGCAGGAACGCCCGTGCGTCGGGGGTCCAGCCGCGGCCCCGGGCCTGTTCGGCGAAGTCCTGCAAGCCGTGGCTGAGGGATTCGTAGGACTCACGGTAGTCGCTGCCCTCGATCGAGAACTCCCGCAGCCAGTCCAGGAGTTCGTCCATGAAGCGGATGGCCGGCAGCTCGATGGCGAGGTCGTTGAGCAGGTCGTGGTCGTTGCGCTCGTGATTGACCAGGGGGCCGCCGAACCGCACCGCATGCCCCAGATGCTTGGCGCACGCCGCCACGAAGTACCCGCTGAAGATGTCGCCGAAGCGCTCGACCGTGGCCCCGCCGATGGACTGGCCCATGCGCAGGAAGTAGTAGGCGGGCAGGGCGTCGTGGTGCACTGCGGTGTTCTGGGAGTTGACCGGGCACCAGGTGTCCCCGGCCAGCACGGCGGCCTCGCCGCCATAGGCGGTGACCCTCGGCCGGACGGCAAGCCGGGTGACCGCGTCCACATCGGGGTCGTCCAGCCACAGCCCGGCGTTGACGCGGACATCGACCGTCTCCTCCGTGCTGGTGACCTCGGTGCCAGCCTCTCGTGGAGCGTAGGGGAAACCCCGTGGGAATACCCGGCAGGGGCTGACGGTCAGCAGGTCGCAGGCGTTGAACCAGCCGTTGCCGACCGAGACCACGCGGTGGCGCGTCGGGCCCCGGAGAACGATCCGGTGTTCGTCGAGGAACGGACTGGCGACCGGCAGGTTGTCGTCGTCCATGGACACGGCCAGGGCGCTGTCGTTCATGTACGACAGCAGATAGCCGATGTTGCGCCGGTTGTCGGAGTCACAGGGGATGAGATCAGGTATCCCGAGCTTCGCCAGCAGCCGGTCCTGCTCCTCCACATCGGGCGCCACGATCGTGGCTCCCCGGGCGCGGGCCCGCTCGCAGGCGTCGTAGAACGCGCTGGGCGTCTTGCGGTCGGGGATGACGACGAGCCGGGCACCATCCTCGGCAAGGGCGTCGGTGTAGTGGTCCAGGAACGACCCCGAACCGATGGTCGTCATGACGATATCGATCGTCTCAGACATGTGGTCACTCCAAAGGGGGAATGTCCCGCCAGTGCCGCAGCCGCGAGGACGCGGTGATGAGCGGGGCGCTGAGCCAGAGGAACATCACGATGGCCAGTCCGAGCCGCGGGCCGAACAGGCTTCCCAGGCCGCCGCCGACGAGTCCGCCGAAGAAGAGCATGCCCCGGCTGACGAACCGGACGCAGGCGACCGTCCGCTGTAGCAGATCGGCTGGTGTCAGCAGTTGTACGAGCGTGGCCTGCCCGACGGTGAATACGGCGTATCCGGCGTGGAAGAGCGTGGCGCCCATCACGAACAGGGACAGCCCGGGGCCCGGCCGGGTCAGGGGGAGAAGCAGTCCCGCCGGGGCCAGGACGGTGGCCGGGATCCAGACCGAGCGCGCGGTGCCCAGGCTGCGGCTGACGCGGCCCGCACTGAACGCGCCGATCAGCCCACCGATGCCCACCGACCCCAGCAGCATGCCCAGGGTGCCCGGGGCGATTCCGACGTCGTCGGCCAGGAAAATGACAACGAGGGCCTCGTACGCGGCGAAACAGCAGTTTCCCACGGCCGAGCCCGCTATCGAGGCCAGGATGACACGCTGTCGCGTAACGAATCGGACGGCCTCCGCGAGCTCGGTCCACATGCCACCGGCACGAGTCGAGGACCTGGTGGACTCGATGCGAGATCGCATGAGCAGATTGCACGACGCGGACACGACGAATCCCGCCGTGTTGACCAAGGGGGCGCGCTCGGGGCCGAGCAGTTGCACCGTGAACCCTGCCACCGTTGGTCCGAAGGCCAGCGACACCGCGCGCGCAATCTGTAGCCGGATGTTCCCGTAGACGAGCTTGTCCTTCGGCAGCATCCGCGGCGGCATGGACAGGTACACGATCTCGTAGAACACCGTGGCACAGCTGACCAGGACGTTGGACAGGTACAGATGCCACAGCGCCAGGTGTCCGAGCGCGGACAGGACCGGCACCATGGTCACGATCGCTGCGCGGCTGAGGTCGGTCAGCAGGAGCATGGTGCGCGGCCTCAGCCACGTGCTGTACACCCCGGCTGGCAGGGTGACGATGAGCCACGGGAGATAGCCCGCCGCGGTGATCAGACCGACCTCGCCCACCGTCGCCCCGAGGGCCCGGGCCGCGAGCAGGGGGAAAGCGACCACCGTCGCCATCCCGCACAACTGGCTGATGCCGCTGCCGACCCACAGCAGACGGAAGTCCCGTTCGCGGACGGACTCCGGCGCCGTGGCCGCGGGACCGGACATCACCGGTGCCCCTTTCCTACCGGCACGCGTCGGATCTCGGTTCGGAAATGCCCGGCGGCTCACGGACGCGCACGCTGGTCGGGGGAGCCGGCGATGAACGCCTCGACGGCATCGTATGCCTCCGAGTCACGGTACTGCTCGGGCGGCGACTTCATGAAATACGATGAAGGTGCCGCCAGCGGGCCACTTATCCCGCGGTCGAGCGCGATCTTGGCCGCCCGCACGGCGTCGATGACGACGCCCGCCGAGTTCGGCGAATCCCACACCTCGAGCTTGTACTCCAGCGACAGCGGGACGTCGCCGAACGCGCGTCCCTCCAGCCGCACATAGGCCCATTTGCGGTCGTCGAGCCACGGCACGTGGTCGGAGGGCCCGATGTGCACGTTCTTCTTCTCGATGCCGCGATCGACCTGTGAGGTCACTGCCTGGGTCTTCGACGTCTTCTTCGACGCCAGCCGCTTGCGCTCCAGCATGTTGCAGAAGTCCATGTTCCCGCCGACGTTGAGCTGCATCGTGCGCTCGAGGTGGACGCCGCGGTCCTCGAACAGCCGGGCCAGCACACGGTGCGTGATCGTCGCGCCCACCTGCGACTTGATGTCGTCGCCGATGATGGGCACGCCCGCCTCGGTGAATTTCGCGGCCCATGCCGGATCGGAGGCGATGAACACGGGCAGCGCATTGATGAATGCCACGCCCGCGTCGATCGCGCACTGTGCGTAGAACCGGTCCGCTTCCTCGCTGCCGACGGGCAGATAGGAGATCAGCACGTCGGCCTGCGACTGCCGGAGCACCTCCACCACGTCGACCGGTTCCTGCTCCGACTCGGTGATGGCCTCGCGGTAGTACTGTCCGAGACCGTCCAGAGTGGGCCCTCGCCGCACCGTGACGCCGGTCGGCGGGACATCGCAGATCTTGATGGTGTTGTTTTCCGACCGGGAGATGGCGTACGAGAGGTCCTGCCCGACCTTCTTGGCATCCACGTCGAACGCCGCGACGAACTCCAGGTCGCGCACGTGGTAGCCGCCGAAGTCGACGTGCATCAGCCCGGGCACCCGGGTCGCGGGGTCCGCCTCGGCGTAGTAGTGCACTCCCTGCACGACCGAGGCGGCACAGTTGCCGACGCCCGCGATCGCCACGCGAATCCTGTCCATGGTTCTTCCCTTCGTAAAATCTCCTGGACCGAAGGCCGGACCTTGACGGCCGGTCATCCCGTCGCATAGCCGGCCAGGACACCGCCGGTCATGGCTCCACCGGGGCCGCTCCGGATCTGGCCGACCGCTCCGCGGCCAGCGCACAGCGCAGCGCCTCATGGGAGTCGCGCCAGCCGCCCGAGGCCGGGTCACCGGCCCCGCCGGCGGCCAAGGCCAGGAACGCCCGCACCTGTTCCCGGTAGGCGGTGGCGAACCGGTCCCAGTACCCACGGAAGCGCGGGAGCTCCGCTTCGCCCGACCCCGGTACGTCCGCGCGGGCCAGCCCCGCCGCCAAATGGCCTCGCTCGCCCAGCACTTCGGCACGCACGTCGTAGCCCACAGGCTGCCACCGGCCCGCGGCGAGCACGGCCTGTGTGCCGTCGTCGAGCCGGATCATCGCCGTGACCGTGTCGAAGTCGCCGATGTTCGTCAGCTCCGGGCAGGACACCGCCGCGCCGTCGGCTACGACCTGGACGATCCTGCGCCCGGTCAGCCATCGCACCATGTCGAAGTCGTGCAGCATGAGGTCGGTGAAGATCGAACCGCTCTCGCGGAGCCGGGCGACCGGCGGCGGCGACACATCGTGCGACACCAGCCGGAGGGACTGGAGACGGCCCAGCTCTCCGGAGGTGGTGCGGGCCCGCAGGTCGGCGAAACCGGGGTCGAAGTGCCTCTGGAACCCCACCCACAGCGGAACCCCGTGTGCCTCGGCCAGCCTGCCCAGCGTCTCGGTCTGCCGGAGGTCGGTGGCCAGCGGCTTTTCGCACAGCGTTGGCACCCCGGCCTCGATCAGCGCCCCGACCAGTTCCGGATGGCTCGTGGTGGCTGCCGTGACCAGCGCCGCGTCACAGCCACGGGACACCAGTTCCCCGACCGAGCCGACGACGCTCCCCGAAGTGGCCTTCCACGCCAGTTTCTCGGCGCGGTCGCGGTCCGCGTCCACGAAGACCAGGCGCTGGTAACCCAGCGCGTCGAGGTGTTCGGCGTACATCGCGCCGATCTGACCGCAGCCCACGATGCCGACGACCGTGTTCGCGCTCATCGGCTCACCCCCGCGGCCTGCGCAACGGCGGAATGGGCCAGGGCGACCAGGTTCGCCGACCTGCGGCGCTCACGCAGGCGGGCGCCCCACTGCGCGGCCCGCTCGGTGAACCGGGCATCATCGAGGACCTCGGCAATGCCCTGCCGGACATCGCCGACGCGGACGCACGACTGGTCGGACGGGCCGGAGTACCGGTCGCTGAAGGACAGCCGCCCGTGAGAGGTGGTCTCACTGGTCCGCAGCAGTACGCCGGATCCGGTGGCCTCGACCAACTGCCTTCCGTTCATCTCCTGTTCGGACATGAATGGCATGACGACCGAGGGCTTGCCGTGTTCGAGCGTGGCCAGCACCGTGGCCGAACCCCCGTGGCTCAGCACCACATCGGCCCACTTCAGCGGGGTGTCCAGGCCGGTGAAGCCCGCCACGACGACATTGTCCGGCACCGCCAGATCGCCCTCGAAGGCGAAGCCGCTGGAGACGTACACGCTCCACGGCTGCTCCGCGCAGGCGTCCAGCACGTTTTGCAGGGCTTGGCGGCCCACGGTGCCTCCGCTGCCGATGGTGACGTACACCTTGGGCCGACCGGTCTCCGGGGGCGTGGGGGTGCCGGTCGCCACCACCGGGTTCCAGTACATCGGTCCCACGTAGTGCAGATCGCCCCGGTGGGGCGGCCCCTCGACCGGTTCCAAATCGGGCAGGCTGGACACCAGGGTCACATCGCCCCACAGCAGATGCTCCGCTCGGGCCACCGGTCCCAGCCCCAGCTCGCGCGACATCTGGTCCCAGACCGGGAGGCTCGGCGGGTGCGGCAGCAGGTCCCGCGGCGACACCGTCGACCACGGCATCCATCCGTTTGCCCGCGGGGTGATGAAGTCCGCGTCGGCGAGGGAGACCACCGGGATGCCTGTGGCCCGCGCAGCGAGGGCCGCGGTCGGACACATGTCGATGACGACCACCGTCGGCCGGTAAGCCTCGATCAGTCGGGTGTCCGCCGCGACCCGCTGCCGAACGCGCTCGATCCGGTGGTACGTGGCCGCGACCGCGAACACCCGCTCCACATCGGCGAACGGCAGATACGACGGCATCGGGTGCCGGTCGGGCGGACGGGGGGCCTCGAGGGCGGAGTCCAGCACCGGGAAACCGGCCTCGCGCACCATGGCGCTGATGCCGCAGTCCGCGAAGGCCACCCTGTCGCCCGCCTCGGCCAGCGCCTGGGCCAGTACGAGGCACCGGCCGGTGTAGGCCGCGCCGCCTCCCCAGCCCCAGGGGAAGAACAACACTCGTTCGGTCATGCGTCCTCCTGCTCGTTCGGTCGTCCCTGGTCGTTCAGGTCGTCATCCCGCCGTCCACCGCGATCACCTGCCCGGTGACGTACGAGGCCGAAGAGGAGCACAGGAAGGCCACGACCGAGGCGATCTCCTCGACACGGCCCGCCCGCCCGAGCGGTGTCCGGTTCACCACCTCGTGCCGCGCCTTGGCGGGCAGTAGGTGATAGGCGGGGGTGTCGGCGACCAGACCGGGGGCCACGCAGTTGCAGGTGATCCCGTACCGCCCGTACTCCCTGGCCACCGTCCATGCCAGCCCATGCAGACCGGACTTGCCGGCCGCATAGGCGGCTTGGCCCGGTTGCCCCCGCAGGCCCGCCACCGAGGACACCAGGACGATGCGTCCGCCCGCGTGCCGCGTCATGGCCCGCACCCCGGCCTGGAGACAGCGGAACGCTCCGCTCAGATTGACCGCGATCTGCTCGTCCCACTCGTCCTCCGGAACGCCCAGCAGCAGCCGGTCCTTGTGCACCCCGGCATTGACCACCAGGGCGTCCAGACGGCCGAATTCCTCAACGACCCGCCCGACGACCTGTCTGCCGCTATGCGGGCGGGACAAGTCGGCCGACAACGCGACCGCGGCCGCGCCCGCCGTCCGGAGGTCGTCGGCCACGGCCGCCGCCGCTTCCTCGTTCCGGTGCGCGTGCACCCCCACGGCGTAGCCCGATCGGCTCAACTGCTGGGCTATCGCCTGCCCCAGCGGGCCGGAACCCCCGGTCACCAGGGCTGCCTGGACGCTCACGTCACCGATTCCTGGCGCAGGGGGAAGCACGTGTCCTCGATATGCGCGAACCGCGCGCGCAGCCGGGCGGACGCCCCGGGGTCGAAGGGGCTCTCCTGGCCGCCCGCGGCGACCAGGGCCTCCCGCAGCCGGTTCAGCGAGGTCCGCAGCGGACGGCTCAGCTCCAGGACGCGCGGGTACACCGCGAGTGGTTCCGGTTGCTCGTGCGCCGCTATCAGGGCGATACCCAGCCGCTTGGCACGGACCCGGGCGTCGAGCGCAGCGGTCCGGACCGCCGCGATCTCGGGAGGCAGAACGGGATTTTCGCCGGAGGCGGAGGGCACGGCGAGCGCGTTGCCGTAGATGAACAGCTGGGGCTGGATGTCGCCGAGCACCAGCACATGCAGCGCCCGGGCCGTCACCAGCCCGAGACCGCTCTCGGTGAGCTGGTCGAGGAGCTCACCGAGCGCGTGTACCCCCACCGACAGCAGCGCGGTGTCCCGGGCCAGCCGTTCCGCGAAGTACTCTTCCGTGTCGCTGACGTCCGGCGCGTCGGTCACCGTGACGGTGCCCACCCAGGTGAACAGCGCCTGAAGCTCGGGCGTGAGTGTCCAGTGGCGCCGGAAGCCGTCGTCCAGGTCGGCATCGGTGTCCAGTACGGTCATCAAGCTGTCGTCCGGAGACCAGCGCACCGCCAGTACCGCGTGGTCATGGAAGTGGTAGCGGCCTTCGTACACGTCGCCGGGCAGGTGGAAGCGGTCCGGCAACACCATGACCGGCTCACCGGCGGTCAGGCGCTCGAGCACGAAGGGCACATTGCGGCTGCCGTCGTCGAACTCCGTGCGGTAGTCCACCCGGCAGCCGTCGAAGTCCTTCGCCAGATCCCGGCCCACCGGATCCAGCGGGCCGTTGAGAGCGCGGGCGACGGCCAGTGAATCGAGCCCCCGGAAGCGGAGGACGGCCTCGACACAGCGCAGCACGCAGTTCAGTCCGTCCAGCGCGCGGTCCCGCCACCCCAGCGCCCCCAGCTGATCGAACCGTGGCACCATCGCGCCGGTCACCGCAGGTCACGGCCTGCGGTGCGGGCGCGGGCGACCAACGTGTCGGCCAGGTGCCCCAAATTCTTGAAGACCGTCCAGTCGGTCTCCTCCTCGCTGTAGGGCACTCCCCACTGTTCCTCGAAGCGGGAGAACACCACGATAAGGTCCAGCGAATCCATGCCGATCTCGTCGAGCGTGGTGGTTTCGCTGAGCTGATCGGGCAGGTGGGGCCGTTCCGCGAGCACAGTGATGATGAACTCCAAGGCGAGCCGGCGGTCGGTCTGCTGGGTGTTGGCACTGTCGGTCATGTGCGCGTCCCTCTCCTCGTCTTGTGCGTTGGTGCGTTGGCGTGTGCGTCCGCGTCCGTCTGGGGGCGGTGGGTCAATCTCCGCCTTCCATCAGCAGGCCCCTGCGGACCTTTCCGCTGCCGGTTCTGGGCAGCTCGTCGACCCTCTGGATCACTGTGGGCACCTTCACCGCCATGAGCTGTTCGCCGGCTCGGCGGCGCAGTGCCGCGGTGTCGAACCCGTCGGCGTCGGCCTCGACGAAGGCCCACACCTGTTGCTCCCCCGAGGGCCCCGGCCGACCCACCACGGCGCAGTCGCTGATCCCGGGGAGGCCGCGCAGGACGGTCTCCACCTCGATGGGGGAGACCTTGTTCCCGGCGATGTTGATGAGCAGGTCGCCGCGCCCGGTCAGTCGGAGCCCGCGGTCGTCGAGCACCCCGAGGTCGCCGGTGGTGACCCATCCCTCGTCGTCGGCGAGGGCCACCGCACGCCCCTCCTCCAGCCGGACGGGTGACAGACCGGGGAAGCGTGCCGCCACCGGGCCCGGCTCGCCCGAGCCCGCCGTCAGCCCGACCCCGGGGAGCGGCTGTCCGACGCTGCCGCTGCCGCCGGCCGGGGTGAGGGTCAGCTGACCGAGTTCGGAGTTGCCGTAGTGGTCGTACACGGCGATACCGGCGTCGTGCCAGGCTGTGACCGCCTGAGCCGGGAGGATGTCGCCCGCGCTGACGCACCGGTCCCAGGAGCCCGCGCGTGGCACCCCGCCCCGGCCCCACCAATCCAGGACCACCGGAACGCTTTGCAGAACGGTGGGCCGGTGGCGCTCGGCCAGCAGCGCGGCGCGCGCCGGAGTCAGCGGGCCGGTCGGCACGAGCTGGCAGGCTCCCGCCGACAGGACGGCCAGGGTGCCCGCCTCGATCGCGTAGCTGTGGCCGAGCGGACTCGTGGTGAGCACGACGTCATCGGCGTCGAGGCCGAACTGTCGCGCGAACGCGGCCGAGTTGCGCAGGGTCCCCGGCCACTCGCGGGAGATCACCTTCGGCCGGCCGCTGGTGCCCGAACTGCTCACCGCGAAGGCCGGCTCCCCTCTGCTCCGCTCGACCGGCGTCAGCCGCGTCACCAGGCCGCGGTCGAGGCTCAGCTCCGCGCCGAAATCGGCCAGCGCGGCCGAGCGCTCCGCGTCGCCGGTACGCTCCTGGAGGACCAGCACCGCCGCGTGAAGGCTGGTCGCCGCCGCGAAGTCGACCACCGAGTCCAGCGAGGACGTGAGGACGGCGCCGACCCGGGCCCCCGGGCCGACCCCGGAGGACCGCAGTTCCCGCGCACGCTTCGTGACCTCGCGCTCCAGCTCGGCATACGTCACCGATCGCTGCCGGTCCACCAGCGCGCGACGGCTCCCCCGGCCGGCCCGGCGATGCTCGGCGAGGACGTCCAGCAGCGTGTCGTCCATCATGGTCATCCCTCCTTGTACGCTGTGCAGCGGTAGCCGTGTCGCCTGCCCGCCGCGGCCACGGTGACCGTGGCTGCCTCGCGGTCGCCAGCCACCACCGCGGCCAGCTCCGCCAGCGGGGCGGTCGCGCGCGCATCGGTCGACCGCGCCGCCGACGGTGGGCACTTCTCGACCGGGCCGGTCCTCGCGAGCACGCGGGCGCCCCGTGCGCGTGCCCGCGAGGCCGTCTCCAGGACCAGGAACGCCGCCCACCCCGTCACCGGTTCGCTGCCGCAGGCACGGGCGGCGGCGGGGCTGAACAGTTCGTACGCTCCGCAGAGCACCGGGGCGCCCCCTGCCAGCCGGATCTTGCGCTGCCCGATCGCGAGGGCCTGCATCCCGGCGCCGGGCCCGAGCACGGTGGCGCAGTAGCCGCCCAGCCCGTGGCGCAGACAGATCAGCGACGTCACCCCGTGGGCGTTGAAGTACAGGAAGGACTCGGGTGCCAGGGAGGAGCGCGCACCGGCGTCCAGCCGGGCGCGGATGGACTCCGCCACATGCCCCGAGCCGTACACCGAGCCGGTGACGCAGCCGGTGCCCGCCGGGTCCGGCTCACCGGCACCGGTGAGCGCATAGCCCGCCAACTCGGCAATGCGTTCAGGGAGTTCCCGTGTCCACTTGTTTACATCACGCCAGCCGTCGGCGCCCGCCGTGTGCGCGCGCCACAGGTCCTCGGTGTCGACCTCACCCGAGGACACAGCAGTGATCACCACTTGGTCGTTCATCAGGCCCTCCGCAGGACGAGCGCGGTGTTCATCCCGCCCAGGCCACAGGACACGCTCAGTGCCGTCCGCAGGTCCGGCATGGGCCGAGGGGCGTCCTCGAGCACCAGGTCGAGGTCGTCGCAGGCCGGGTCGACCGGCTCGGCGCCCCAGGTGGGAGTGACCGCTCGATGAGTCAGGGACAGCACGCAGGTCAGGGCCTCGACGGCGCCCGCACCGCCCTGTAGGTGCCAGAGCACGCCCTTCACGCTGTTGACGGGCACCGAGGACAGCCGCGGGCCGAACACCGCGCGCAGGGCCTCGATCTCCGCGGTGTCACCGCGTCGGGTTCCTGGTCCGTGGGTGTTGACGAAGTCGATGTCCTCCGGTGTGAGCCTCGCGTCGGCCAGGGCGAGCCGTACGGCCAGCTCGATGCCGTCGGCTCCGGGGGCGGCCAGATGGCCGGTGGCGTTCGTCATCCCGCAGCCGGCCAGCACTGCCAGTGGGCGCCCGGCGGTGCCGGGTCCGGTGTCGTCGAGAGGTTCGAGCCTGAGCACGGCCGCGCCTTCGGACAGGCCGATACCCCGCCGCCGGGCGCTGAAGGGCCGGCACCCCTCCGGGCCGAGGGTGCGCAGTGAGTTCAGGCCCAGGAAGGCCATGTCGGTTACGGCGTCGGCGCCGCCCACCACGGCGGTGGCCGCCTCGCCGACGGCCACCAGGTCCCGGGCCACCGCGATGGCCGCCGCGCCCGAGGCAGAGGCGTTGGCGATGGTGAGGGCCTCGCCGCCCAGTCCGGTCCGCTCGGCGCAGGCTGCGGCCAGCTCCCCCGCGCAGTATCCCGGCCGGGGCGGGACGGCACCGGGGTCGGTGGTCCCCAGCACCAGCGCCACGCGCTCGCGCAAGGCGCCGTCGAACCCGTCGAGTGCCTCTGATACGGCGGACTCGGCGAGGTCCAGCGCGCGCCAGGTGCCGTCCCCGCTGGTGGGCCCCGGCACTTCGCCGGACGCGCCGAGGGTGGCGCCGGTGGCGTCGAACGCCGTGATGGGCGGACGGTACGCCTGGCCGGTGGACAACGCCTCCCACAGCGCGGCCACGCCGACCCCACCCGGGCCGCACACACCCAGACCGGTGACGGCGACCGCGCTCTCCTCGGTGCTCATTGCGGATCACCTCGGTTCAGGGCCGTGGCCAGCGAGCTGATGCTCGCCGACTCGAGAACGGCGTCGTCCGACAGGGCCACGCCCAGCTCCTGCTCCAGCTCCCCGACCACCGTGATGAGCAGCACCGAGTCGACCCCGGCGGGCGCCAGCGGTTCGGTGTCGCTCAGCCACGGCAGACTCTCCTCTTCGTGAAGCTGGTGTGCGAGCTTGCTCCGCACGAGCGCCAGCAACTTCTGGTGGCTGTCCACGGTTACGCCACCTTCGCCGCGACCTCGAACGCCGCGTCGCACGCCGCCAGGGTGTGGTCGAGGTCGGTGTCGGTGGTGGCGGCGCAGATGAACCAGTGATGTGTCGGGTGCAGCAACACACCCCGGCGGGTGGTTTCCGCGAAGAACGCGTCCTGCATCGCCCGTGATCGGCCCGGGTCGGGGTGGGTGAAACCCAGGAACGGCATCTGTGGCACACCGTGCACACGGGCCGGGACGCCGTGCCGCCCTACGAGCTCGGTCAGGCCGCTCTGTAGCCGGACGCCGAGCCGGCGGACCCTGTCCAGTACGGTCCCGTCGGCCAGTTGGTCGATCGTCGCTACCGCCGCCGCCATCGACACTGTGTTGGAGTAGAAGGTGGACGAGATGTGTGTCTGCCCGACCATGGCCATCACGTCGGCCCGGCCGGTCAGCGCCGAGACCGCCCAGCCGTTGGCCATCGCCTTGCTGAACGTCGCGAGGTCGGCCCGCACGCCGTACAGCTCCTGCGCGCCACCCAGGGCCACCCGGAACCCGGAGCGCATCTCGTCGAAGACAACCAGGGCCCCGTGCTCATGGGCCAGATCGATGGCGCCTTGCAGGAAACCGGGTTCGGGACTGTCCAGTTCGAACGGCATCAGCAGCAGACAGGCCACTTGCCCGGCATGCCGCCGGAAGACCTCCCGCAGGTTGTCGAGGTCGTTGTACCGGAAGGTGTCGACCTGGGTTCGCACCGTGTCGGGGATCCCGCCAGGCCGTTGGGCGGCCCAGTCGTGCCACCCGTTGTAGCCCCAGCGCACCACCCGGTCGCGGCCGGTGTACGCCCGGGCCAGCCGCACCGCCGCACTGGTGGCGTCCGACCCGGTCTTGAGCAGGAACACCCGCTCCGCGCCCGGGATGACCCGTACAAGGCGCTCGGCGAGCTCGATGTGCGTCCGCTTGCGCAGCGTGATCGAGAAGCCCTCTTCGATTTCCTGCTGCGCGGCTTTCGTCACGGCCGGATCCGCGTGGCCGAGGATGATCGTGCCGTAGGCCAGGATGTAATCGAGGTACTCGTTGCCGTCGGCGTCCCAGATGCGGGCGCCCCGGGCCCGCTCGCCGTAGACGGGATAGGCCCCCTCCACCAGCCGGTCCCGCTCGATCACGTAGTCCTTCTCGGACAGCGTTGCGTCGACGAGCCGGCCTCGGGCGAGCAACTTCATGGAATTGTCGAGCCGGAGCGCTCCGGTACGGTCGGTCACGGCATGGTCCCCCTTTACGGCTTGACGTCCTCTGTTCACCTTGTTCGCACGCCCCACCGGTGCGGCGGGCCGCCTCGCGGTCACAGGACGACCGGCCCGGGCCGGGCCCCGCGGACGAGCTTGCCGGGCAGTGCGCCGGTTGCCTCGCCCTCGCGGAAGGTGATCTCGCCGGCCACCACCGTCGCCACGTAGCCGTCCGCCTTCTGGATCAGGCGGCCGCCGCCCGCGGGCAGGTCGTGGACGAACTCCGGGGAGCGCAGGCTGAGCCGGTCGAGGTCGATGATGTTGATGTCCGCCCGGTACCCGGGGCGCAGCAGCCCGCGGTCGCGCAGCCCGTACAGCTGCGCGGGCTCCCAGGTCTGCTTCTTGATGACGAACTCCAGCGGCAGCCGGGCCCCCCGACTGCGGTCGCGCACCCAGTGCGTCAGCATCGACGTCGGCGTGCTGGCGTCGCAGATGAGCCGACAGTGCGCGCCGGCGTCGCTGAGCCCCAGCACCGCCTGCGGATGCAGCAGCATCTCGCGGATCGGATCGAGGGTGTACTCCGAGTAGCCGAGCAGCGGACGGAAGATCATACCGCTGGTGTCCTCGGAGGTGAGGAAGTCGTAGATCAGTGTTTCCGGGTCCTGCCCGGTGCGCCGGGCGATGGCGTCGAACGACTTGTCGGCCGGGGGCTCGTAGTCGGGTTGGTTCGCCTTCATCGGAAAGTGGCGCTCGTAGCCCTGGGGGAACAGCGACGAGCGGGGGTCGGCGTCATCCGGGGCCTCGTCCAGGATCTTCTCCCGCAATGCCGGATCACGCATCGCCCCGCGCCGCTCGGCCGCGGGCAGATGGGCGATCCTCTTGTAGGACGGCCGCCTGCGGAACGGGTGGGTGGAGTCCAGGCTGATGATGATACTGAAGGGCCGGCCCGCCACTTGGGGGTGTAGATCCGCGCCGCTTGCCACCGCGTCCTCGGCGACTTGGAGCAACTCGCGCCACCCGTCCGGGTCGTTGTCATTCTGGAACAGCCCGAAGGTGATCGGCCGACCGACCGCAGCAGACAGCCTGCGCATCCACTTGATCTCGCCCAGCGGGTCGTCCACCTTCTCGCCGCCCGCCCCCAACGGCACGAGCTGGAACACGCCGGTGCCGACCTCACCGAGCACACCGCCGAGCGCGAACAGCTCGTCCTCGGCGGCGAAGGTGCCGGGCACCGGATCGCCGGTGATGGCGAGATGGGTGACGGTGCGGGAGGTGGAGAACCCGATGGCGCCCGCCTCCAGCCCCTGACGGACGAGCGCGCACATCCGCCGCAGGTCGTCCTCGGTCGGCGGCTCGTTGGCGGCGCCCCGGTCGCCCATCACATACGCGCGCAGCGCACCGTGCGGTACCTGCGCGGCGACGTCCATCACCCTCGG
The DNA here is from genome assembly GCF_001417735.1 of Streptomyces sp. NBRC 110028. Taxonomy (GTDB): domain Bacteria; phylum Actinomycetota; class Actinomycetes; order Streptomycetales; family Streptomycetaceae; genus Streptomyces. Next base: position 32,913 of record NZ_BBUZ01000051.1, on the reverse strand, counting down.
CAGGCGCTCAACGACGTCGAGGTACTCGGGGAAGGACTCCCACTCCCAGGTGATGCCCTCGGACAGCGACGCGCCGGGGATGTCCTCGACCCCCTCCATGAGGCCGATGAGCCAGTCGTGGCGGTCCGGCTGGGCCGGCGCGAAGCCGACCCCGCAGTTGCCCATCACCACCGATGTGACCCCGTGCCAGCAGCTCGGGGTGAGCTGGGGGTCCCAGCTGACCTGGCCGTCGAAGTGGGTGTGGATGTCCACGAATCCGGGCGTGACGAGGTGGCCCCCGGCGTCGATCTCGGTCCGGCCCCGTCCGGGGACCCGCCCCACCCTGGTGATCACGCCGTGGTCGACCGCGACGTCGCCGGTGCGCGCGGGAATGCCGGACCCATCGCACAGCGAGCCGTTTCGAATGATCAGATCATGCATGGTGGTCCGGCCTCCTTGTGTCGTATGCGTGCCACTGCCCCGTCGGTGCGAAGAGCAGGTTCTGATAGGCGTAGCGGGTTCGCGGCCGGTGTGGCACCGGTGTGCCGCGCCGCAGTTCCCACGGCTCATAACCTGCGGTCATCAGCGTGTCGACGAGTTCGCGGCTCGATGGCGCGCCGGCCACGTCGAGATCGCCGACCTCCAGCGAGATCACCGGTCGTCGGCGGGCCAGCAGGCCGCGCATCCCCTCCAGGACATGCGCCTCCGCGCTCTCGGCATCGATCTTCACGAAGTCGACGTCGATGCCTTCGGCGCGCACGTGTTCATCCAGACTGACCGCGTCCACGGTGAACGGCTCGGACGGGATCCGCTCCCGTACGACATCGGGCAGGCGCGCCTGGAAGGCTGAGTTGTAGGCGCTGTATCCGAGTCCGTGGTCATGGAAGACGAGTTCTTCCTTCTTCGACCAGACCGCTGCGGGCACGACCGAGGCGTTGGGCAGGCGATCGACGTTCGTCCGCAGGACAGCGAGCGTGGAGGGCGTCGGCTCGAACGACATTACCTTCCCACCGGGCCCGACCAGCGCGCTCGTCAGCATCGTGTAGTAGCCGATGTGGGCGCCGACGTCGACCACCGTCGAGCCGGGACGCAGATGGGAGAGGAGGAAAGCGGTCAGGTCGTAGTCCACGAAACCGTAGCGGTGGATGGACACTGACACCTCTTCCGGCAGCGCGATCGACATTCGCTGACCCCAGAAGGTCTTCGCGGTCGAGGGGCGGCCCACACCACGGTGCCGACGCGCCCGAAGTGCACGCGTGCTCGGGTACGACGTTCTGATCGGGTGGCGCAGGCGCTGCGCAAGCCCTCGGAACCCAGTCGTGTGGGAGCGACGGTCGAGCGCTGACCGCCAAGCGGTACGGTCACTTCTGGTCATGGCACAACCTGCTCCCGGGGGTACGGGGCCGCAAAGGGAATGGGGCCGGGCTGGTGACGGTCGTGGCCGGGGCGAGGGAGCCTCAGCGGGGGAGCACCCGTCCGGAGTGCTCCACAGGCGTTCGAGAGCCGGTGAAGGGGCTCGCGCTCCAGGTGTCCCGGCCGTCCGTTCCGAGCCGCGCGAGTTCCGCATCCACCATGATCTGGGCCAGGCGGTACACCGATGTCCGTGCGGTCCAGCCGAAGGCTTCGCGGGCTTTGTCGGCGTCTCCCACCAGGGTGTCCACCTCCGCCGGACGCAGATAGACATCGTCGTACCGCACATGCTCGCGCCAGTCGAGGCCGACGTGGGAGAAACAGTGGTCCGCGAACTCCCGCACGGTGGAGCCGATTCCCGTGGCCAGTACATAGTCGTCCGGCTGGTCGAGCTGCATCATGCGCCACATGCCTTCGACGTACTCCGGGGCGTACCCCCAGTCGCGGACGGCGTCGAGGTTGCCCAGGAAGACGTGCTTCTCGAAACCGGCCTTGATGCGCGCGGCCGCACGGGCGATCTTGCGGGTCACGAACGTCTCGCCACGCCGGGGCGATTCGTGGTTGAACAGGATGCCGTTGACGGTGAACATTCCGTACGCATCCCGGTAGTTGCGCGTCATCCAGTAGCTGTAGACCTTGGCGGCGCCGTAGGGGCTGCGGGGGTGGAAGGTGGTCCGCTCGTTCTGCGGCGGCGGCGCGGCGCCGAACATCTCCGAGGACGACGCCTGGTAGTAGCGGATGTCCATCGTGGACATGCGGATGGCCTCGAGTAGCCGGGTGGTGCCCATCCCCGTGATGTCACCGGTGTTCTCCGGTTCATCGAAGCTCACCCGGACATGGGACTGTGCGGCCAAGTGGTAGACCTCGTCCGGCCGGATGTGCGCCAGTAGCGTCACCAGTCGGCTGGCATCGCTGACGTCGCCGTAGTGGAGGATCAGACGCCGACGCACATCGTGCGGGTCGCGGTAGATGTGGTCCAGCCGCCGGGTATTGAAGGTTGAGCTGCGGCGGACGATGCCATGGACTTCGTATCCCTTGTCCAGCAGCAGGTCGGCCAGGTAGGAGCCGTCCTGTCCCGTAATCCCCGTGATCAGTGCCCGCTTCACGGGGATTCGCTCAGCACTAGCGCGTGGATTCCAGAGGTCATACTGATGAACCGTCCCTTCCCAGGGGTACAAAACCAGGGTTGAACTTCTCGTGGACGTACACCCGCCCGGCGCTTCCGCAGTTGATGATGTATTTCTTGCTCACACATTCGGGCGCGACGCTGTCCAGCGGCCAGATGTCCCGTGACACGCCGATCGGTTCCCGGGTCAGTGTGAATCCCGCCGTTTTCAGGTAGGGACCCAGCGGTTGTTCGGGCGGTGGTATCAGTTTTTGGCTGTCCCGTCCGGCGATCACGACCCGGTTCACGCTGATGACGTCCTTGCCCGAGGTGAGGATGCTCGACTGGCGGTCGATCACCAGGGTGCCGGGGGAGGCTCCCAGGATGTGGCACGCGATGTGCCGGACGCGCGCGGCGGGAACCCGCCGCTGATGGTCGACCCGCACGCTGACCCGCTCGCCGATCAGGGCGTCGAGCAGCACGGTGGTCGATCCGTCCGCGCACACGAGCATCCTCGTTTGGGGCGGAGCCAAGGAGAATTGTTTCAGCCGATCTGTCATGTCATGACCGTCCCGGGCTGCGGCGGACCGGCGCATTCGGACTCCTGACGGGTGGTCTCATTTCTGGATGTTTGCTCGGGGCGAGTTCCGGAAGCGATGGGTCAAGCAGTGTTCGATTGCACAATCTTGTGCAGTTGGACACCGCAGAAGGGCCACCCGGATACCCGGTCTCACCGCTGTTCGAGCTTCCTGACGAACTCCTCCAGATGGGTTGTGCACACTCTCATGGCCCGTGCTGCGATTTCGGCGCAGTGCTCGGGGATACTGTTCACCACTATCGTGTGGTTCGTACCGACCACCATGGTCAGGCGCAACCACTGAACCAGCATGCGGCCCGCCTCGGTGTGCCGCACGGACGGGTCGCGGGCCAGAAGCGCCAGGTCGTGCAGCAGCCCCGAGTCGGGCCCCTGGCCGTTACCCTGCGAGCCGGCCGTCGGTCGCCGTGCAACGGGTTCCCCGGAACCGTGCTGACGAATGGTGCGGCGCCGCACGTCCTGGGCGGTCGATGGCGAGATGTTCGCCGCTCGCGCGATCTGGCGCAACGAGGCGTGCGGGTTCTCTTGGAGGAATTCCTCCGCGATCCTCCGGTTCTCCTTGGGATTCACCGGCCTCGCCCGTCCGTCCACCCCGATCCGTGACTGCATGGACCTGCATGGTGGAAACTGCTGCCGAATCCTGGCGACCGTCTGTTGCGCCAGTCCGGTGAACTTCGACAGAGCCCGGTCCGACATCGCCGGAAGGGTCTTGATGATTCTCTCCGCGGCGGCCCTGCGGTCCTCGCGGGTGAGGGGAAGCCCGTGCTTCGTGTTCGACTGCACGGCGAACAGAAACGCCTCGCTTTCACTTCCGGAGAAGTAGCGGGCCCGGATGGTGGTGTCACCGCGCTCGGCCCTGGCCCGCAGACGATGCATGCCGTCGATCACGCGCATGGATCCCTTGTGCACGATGATCGGTTGGAGTTCGTCGTCCAGTTCTGCCAGGGCTCGCACATGTTTCGTGTTCTCGCCCTCGAGGCGAGGGGAATCCGCGGGCAGCAGGGAGTCGATGGGAAGCAGCACACATTGGTCACTGATGTACCGCTGGAGTGGGAGGAAGTAATCAGCTAGGTCCTCATGCGATGGGTCAGGAACGGTCGACATGATCCCCCAGGGGGTGGTGTGGTCTCATTCTCTGCTCGCATCGTCCCGGCGCCGGTCGCAGAAAAGGCGATTCGTTTTCCCGCGCTTCTGCCCGACCCGTTTCTCCGACACCAACCTTCGCGAGCTCGAACACGATGTGCAAGCGGTTGCCGGGTTGTCCGCACAGCGGGCAACCCGCAGGCCGTACCTACCACTTCCCGGATCCGCCTCACGGGCGGCGGAAATCGCCGTTCCTGTTCTACTCTCCTGTGGGGGAGGCATGCGGTGGCGGCTCCCCCTCATCGCCGCACCGTGCGATCCGAACCGCCGTCCGCTGTGCGACGGCCACGCCTTCGCGGTGGCCGCCCGTTCTTCCGTTCAGGCCATCGAACAAGAAGGGACGAGTCATGCCCCAAGTCCTCACTCGGACCACCGTCGGCGTCGTCGGCGCGGGGCCCGCGGGCCTCATGCTCTCGCACCTGCTGGCCCGCGCGGGGATCGACTCGGTGGTGGTCGACCACCGTACCCGGGCCCAGATCGAGGCCACGAACCGCGCGGGCATCCTGGAGGCCGACAGCGTGCGCCTGCTGACCGGCACCGGGGTGTCCGATCGGGTACTCCGCGACGGTCATCCCCACGCCGGCATCGAGCTGCGCTTCGGCGGTGAGAGCCACCGCGTGGACTTCCAGGGACTGGTAGGGGAGAGCGTGTGCCTCTATCCCCAGACGGACGTGTTCGCCGACCTCGCGGACGCCCGCGAGCGGGACGGCGGACGCGTTCACTTCGGCGTCTCGGGGACGCGGGTGGTGGACCTGGCCTCCACGAGGCCGGGGATCTTGTTCACCGATGCCGACGGTGTGGTGTGGGAGGTGCGCTGCGACATCCTGGTGGGTGCGGACGGGGCGCACGGCGTGTGCCGGTCCGCGGTGCCCGAGGCGGCGCGTACACACTTTCTCCGCACCTACCCGTTCGCCTGGTTCGGTGTGCTCGTCGAAGCGCCGCGCAGTGCGGCCGAACTCGTCTACACCCATTCCGAGCGGGGTTTCGCGCTCATCAGCCAGCGCACCGAGTCGGTGCAGCGCATGTACTTCCAGTGCGACCCGGACGAGGACGCGGCGGCCTGGTCCGACGACCGGATCTGGGCGGAGCTTCAGGCACGGGTGAGCGGCGCGGACGGATTCAGCCTTCATGAGGGGCCGGTGACCGACCGCTCCGTCCTGCGATTCCGCAGCTTCGTGTGCGAGCCGATGCGCTACGGCGCCATGCTGCTGGCCGGGGACGCTGCGCACACTGTTCCGCCCACGGGTGCCAAGGGTCTCAATCTTGCCCTGGCCGATGCGCGGGTGCTCGCCGAAGTGGTGGAAGCCGCCCTCGGCAAGCGGGACTTCGGAGTCCTCGACGAGTACGGACCCAGAGCGCTGCGACGCGTCTGGCGGGCCCAGCACTTCTCGTACTGGATGACGACGATGCTGCACCGTCTGCCCGGCTCCACTGACTTCGACGTGCGCCGCCAGCTCGGCGAGTTGGCGGCGGTGGTCGGCTCCAGCGCGGGATCCGCCTACCTCGCTGAGGGCTACACCGGCTGGCCCGAGCCGCGGCGTCCGCCAGAGGAACCCGTGTCATGGCCAGAGATTTACGGTCGGTGAAGCGACTCCCTTCGAATCCGAAATAAGTGCAGATTTGAATTAATGAGGATCCGATTTGTCCAGTTGTAGGTCATGGATGATCGGGGGATCATTCCTAGGGCGCGCGATCTGACCTGGGTGGCCGCTGAGCCGGATGACCGACCGGCGAGGCACAGCGAATCCGGGCCACTGCGCGGGTGTGACCACACTGAGTCCTGGCGGTCTGCGTGCGCCCAGGAACGTGACCGGGGCGCCGCTCATGATGGACAGAGGGGGAATCGTGTCGGACGTGACAGGCGCCACAGCGGCTAATGGTCGTTTATTGCAACGGATCCGCAAGGAAGCCGGTCTGTCCTTACTGAGACTGGCCGAGCTGACGCATTACAACAAGGGCCACCTGTCCAAGGTCGAAAATGGCAGAAAGCCGATGAGTATTGAACTGGCCCAGGTGTGCGATCAGGTCCTGGACACCCGGGGCGCACTGACCGAGCGCGTGTGTGCCACGGCGGCCAGGAGCCGGGGCGACAGATTGCCCCTGGCCCAACTCCCCGCCGCCCCGCCCCGACTGCACGGCCGTACCCACGCGATGGCGCGCCTGGAGCGGCTGCTGCTGGGGCGGTCCGGCGCCCCGGGCAGGGTGCCCGTGGTGTGCGTCGACGGCATGCCGGGGGTCGGCAAGACGGCCCTTGCCCTGCGGTGCGCCCACGCCGTTGCGCACCGGTTCCCTGATGGGACCCTGTTCGCCAATCTGTGCGGTGACGACCGCCCGTTGGAACCGGGGGACGTCCTGGGAAGTTTCCTGCGGGCACTGGGTGTCCACTCGGACCGTATGCCCGACGACCAGCAGGAGCGGGCCGCGATGTACCGTTCCCTGTTGTCGGGCCGGTCGGTCCTCGTCGTGCTGGACAACGCCATGGCTTCGGCGCAGGTCCAGCCGCTGGTACCCGGGTCCGATGGCTGCGCGGTGGTGGTGACCAGCCGTCAGCACCTGACCGGACTGCTGGTCTCGCCCGCGCAGGCGACGCGCCTTACGCTCAGCCCGCTGGCGACCCCGGACGCAGTGGACCTGCTCCGGTCCGTGATCGGCGATCAGCGGGCCGACGCGGAGCCCACGGCACTGGCCGGTGTGGCTATGCGGTGCGGCTCCATGCCGCTTGCCCTGCGCATCGCGGCCGTGTGGTTGGCCGCTCACCCTCGCCTGAGCATCGCGGACTTCAATCGCTACCTCAAGGTGGACACCGGCCGCCTCGCCCTGTTGTGTGCCGGTGACGATGAAATGCAGACCATTCAGGGGAGGTTGCCGGAGCAGCGCGGGCGGGCCGAATCGCGGCCGTCCGGCTGTTCCGGCTGCCGGGACTGTGCCCGCGCCAATGGCGGTGGGCCCGAGCCTCTGGCGGCGGCGCGATGAAGTGCCACGGGGCGTGACCGTGCCCTTGCCGGAAACCTCATCCGTGCGGGTCACGCCTCACGTTGGTATTCGTGGAGGATGCCACCGTGGCGATCATGGCTGGAGCAGGCTGGTGGGGGCCTGGGAGAAGCTGAGCGGATTTTGCTCGAGCGAGGGCGAATAGTGACAGCCTGCGCCTGAGTGAAGTGGCCCGCCGAATCGGCGGGTCACTCCCCCATGGGGAGGTCTGCCGACCACCTACTGCCGCGGGGAGCACTGCCGGACTCGAGGGTTTGGATGGTCGACTCACGGTTCACCTCAGTCCGCGTGAAGAGCAGGCCGCGTTCTCATGGTCTGCGAGTCCCCGACGGCTCACCTCCGCATAGGCGGAGAGACGGTGGCGAGCAGGTGGTGGGCTCGGTCACGGTGCTGTTCGCGGTCAGCCTCCCCGGCCGCGATCAAGGCTGCGCTTGCCGAAAATATCATCCGCCCTGGTGGGATGCGGTGTGCGCGGTGTACGGGAGGTCGACCGGCGTAGTCGCCCGAGCGGGCGCTCTCGCGAGGCTGGCGCTTACCGAGGCAAGATGATCGACCGTGTTGCTGGAGCGCCAACTCGGCGCTGATCGGGTGCGGTTCAGTCCGAGCGACCGGGCATCTCTGGCGGCGCTGCTGCACCGGCTCCCCATGGACGTGCTCCGCGGAGTGCGGCTGCTGGTGCGTCCGGATACGGTGCTGTGCTGGCACCGCGACCTTCTTGCACGCCGCCATGCTGTCGCCTCCGGGCCCAGGCGCCCGGGACGGCCTCGGACGGTGCACCCGGTGCGGGCCCTGGTGATGCGCCTGGCACGGGAGAACCCCGGCTGGGGGTATCGGCGCCTGCACGGTGAACTGCTCGTCCTGGGCGTGAAGGTGGCCGCTTCCACCGTCTGGGAGATCTTGCAGGAGGCCGGCATCGATCCGGCACCCGAGGGGTCCTCCAGCACGTGGGCGGACTTTCTGCGCTCCCAGGCCGAGCCCTGCTGGCCTGTGACTTCTTCTAAACGTTCACGCTGTCCGGGGCTCGGATGTACGTACTTGCCGTCATCGAGCACGCGAGCCGACGGATCCGGGTGCTGGGTGCCACCGCGCACCCCAATTCAGCGTGGGTGGCGCAGGCTGCGAAGAACCTTGTCATGGATCTTGAGGACGTGGGCTGCCGGGCGCGTTACATGATCAGGGACCGGGACGGGAAGTTCCCCGAGCTGTTCGATGCCGTCCTGGCGGATGCGGGGATCAAGATCGTCCTCAGCGGCGTTCAGATGCCGAGAATGAACTCGATCATGGAACGGTGGGTGCAGACCTGCCGACAAGAACTCCTGAACCGCACTTTGATCTGGAACCACCGACACCTGCTCCACGCCCTACGAGAGTTCGAGCATTTCTACAACGGACACCGACCACACCAGGGCATCGCCAACGCCCGCCCACTGCACCCGTTACCTGCGCCGATCGACAATCCGGACACATTGGCCCGCCTCGACATACGACGACGTGATCGCCTCGGCGGCCTCCTCCACGAATACCAGCATGCCCGCATGACCTGCGCGGATGAAGTTATCGGCAAGCGCAGGGTTTCCCGCGACTCCGCCGAACGTTCCGCTTCAGTGGTAACTCCGGGGAGGCAGAGGGGTGGTGTTCCCGCACGGTGTCTCCGAGAGCTCGCATATCTCGCCGAGTGGCGAAGACTTCGGCTCTGCCATCCCACCCGGAGTAAACCGCACACGTTTGTTCACGGGTGTCGACCCAGGTGCCCCGCAGGAGTGCTGAAGTTTCTTCCGCCCCGCGCCCGACCCGAACTCCGGTGCGTTTCTCTCCTCCCTCCGCTTACGGCCCCGGCATCAGCACCAGCGCACCCGCGCCACCGCCATGACGCGCTCGACGAGATCGGCTTGGCGTACGGCTTCGGCGTGGTGCTGCGTGAGCCGGCCGGAACCGGCCACGACGCCGTGCGGTGTGGTGAGCAGCACGTGGCCGGAGACCACCACGTTCCGGCGCCGCTCTCGACGCAGGACCGCGCCGGCCGCGTGCAGGTCGGGGCCCAGGAAGTGCAGCGCCGCCCGCAGGGGGTAGATCCCGATGTCGAGCAGGGCGCCTCCGCCCACGTCGGGCTGGTACCGGATGTCGCCCTCCGGCTTCGGCGGGATCGTGAACGCCGCGGTCAGCGAGCGCAGTTCGCCGATCGTCCCGTCCCGCAGGAGGTCCGTGACGGTGCCGTGCTGTGCGTCGTGCAGTGACGTGAAGTTCTCCATCAGGACCAGGCCGCGGGAGCGTGCCAGGGCGATCAGTTCCTCGGCTCCGGAGCGGGTCGCGGTCAGCGGCTTCTCCACCAGGACGTGCCTGCCCCGCAGCAGCGCCGCCTCCACCCAGGGCGTGTGCACCATCACCGGCAGCGGGACGTACAGAGCGTCGATGTCGTCGCGGTCCAGCAGCGCCTGGTGGCCCGGGACCGCCTCGCACCCGAACGCCGCGGCGAAACGGGCGGCGCGGGCCGCGTCCCGGCTGGAGACCGCGACCACGGTGACGTCCGGGTGGGCGAGCAGCGCGGGCACGGTGCGGCGCAGGGCGATGTCGGCGGCACCCAGCACACCGAAGCGCAGACGGGGGAGGGCATGGGTTTCCTTCGGGGCGCTCAGCTCAGGGCCTGGATGCAGGCGACGAGGCTGCGCGCCTCCACGTTGAGGTAGTTGCTGTGGTGCAGCAAGGCGAGGATCTGGTGCAGGGTGAGCCAGCGGAAGTCGCGCGGCACCTCGACCGGGAAGTCGTCTCCGGCCTCCACCACGACGTAGCGGTTCTCCGCGTGGTGGAAGCGGCCGCCCTCCTCCGACTGGAGGGTGTCGTAGCGGATGCGTCCGGGATCGGCCGACAGCACGTAGTCGAGGTAGGCGGGCCGGTACTCGGCGGGCACCGCACGGTAGTTGAGCGGGCGGCACTGCACGGTCGGTGCCATCTCCGGGCCGTTGAGCAGACCGGCTTCGGTGCGGGCGTGCAGCAGGACGTGGAGGACGCCGCGGATCCGCCTGGTGACGAAGGCGGCCAGACCGGGGCCGGCGGGGGCCAGCAACGGCTGGCTCCACGAGGACACCTCCCGGCTGCTGGCCCGGACGCTCACCCCGATGATCCGGAAGTAGTCCCCGCCCTTGTGCGCGATGGCGTGTTCGTCACGCCGCCAGCCGCTGAACGCGGTCTCCTCCAGCGGCACCCGCTGCTGCACCAGTTCCCGCCGGGACCGCACCTCGGTCAGCCAGCCGAGGATCTCGCCCATGGTGTGCAAGGCGGTGGCACCCCGGGTGAGAGACCGCGTGACCGCGGAGGCGAAGGGAGCCGCGGGCGCCGACGGCCGCCGGCCGGCCGGTCCCGGCTCCGGGGGAAGGCAGGACAGCACCGTGCGGGTGTCCATGTTCACCAGATGCGGCCTCAGCAGCAGCTTCCGCAGCCCGCGGAGGCTGATCCAGTGGAAGTCGTCGTCGAGGGGCACGTCGTCCAGGGCCTCGACCACCATGTTCCGGTTCCGCTTGTGCAGGAACCAGGAGCCCTGCTCGGATTGGAGGACATCCGCGAGGACCCGGCCGCGCCCGCGGGGGAACGCGAAGTACTCCAGGTATCTGACACCGCCGCCGCGGTGGACGCGCGTGTAATTGCTGCGGGTGGCCTGGACGGTGGGGGAGAGCTGAAGACCGCCGATATTACCCGGCTCGTTCTTGGCCTGCACCAGGACGTGCAGGATTCCGTCGAACCTCTTGACCAGGAGGCCGAGAATGCCTATCTCCGGTTGCACGATAATGGGCTGGGTCCAGCTTCCGAACCAGCAGTGGTCCGTGCGTACCCGGAGTCCTTCGACGGAGAAGAAATGACCGCTGGTATGTCGGAGGTTCCCCGTGTTCTCGTCGAATTGCCAACCCGATAACTCCCGGAAGGGTACGTGTTCCACCGTCAGGCGATTGGCCCGGCGGCGCGCATCCAGCCAGGACAACAACGCGCCGGTCGAGGAGACTCCACCGCCGGCCGTCGGTGCCGATCCCATTGCTTCGCTCATCGCGGGAATTCCCCATATCATTGTGATCCAGGACGGCGCCGAACCCGGCCGCTTCCGCGAGCCCCATCGGGAGGCGGGTCACCGGATTCGGAAAGACGCTCGCAGAAGGATGTCGACTCGGGATTTCGTGACATTCGATACATCGGGCGGGGCGGTGGCCCAGCTTCTACCTCACGACAGTGTGATCCGCTGATTTCGCTTTGTCAACGCTTGAATGTCCCCCGGTGGGTGCGCTACGGTCGATCAGGACGAGAAAACCGTGTGACTGCGTGCTGCCCTGCGCGGCGTACGGACCCGATGGAATCCCTCCGAGTCCGAAGGGAAAATCGAGTGCCCAATTCGGCAGAATCGGGATCGATGGAGTTACTCGACGTCGACGGGGCCTGGTTATACACCCCGGAAATCATGCGGGACGAACGGGGAGAATTCCTCGAATGGTTCCGCGGGCGGACATTCCAGGAGAAGATCGGCCACCCTCTCTCGCTCGCCCAGTCCAACTGCTCGGTGTCCCGCAAGGGCGTCCTGCGCGGCATCCACTTCGCCGACGCCCCGCCCGGCCAGGCCAAGTACGTCACCTGCGCCTCCGGCACCGTGCTCGACGTGGTCGTCGACGTACGCCGGGGCTCGCCCACCTTCGGCCGGTGGGTCGCCGTCCGGCTCGACGCGGCCCGCCACCAGGGACTCTACCTGGCCGAAGGACTCGGCCACGCGTTCATGGCCCTCACCGACAACGCCACGGTCGTCTACCTCTGCTCACAGCCCTACGTGGCCGAGGCCGAGCGGGCCGTAGACCCTCTCGACCCGGCGATCGGCATCGCATGGCCGACGGACATCGACATCGTCCTGTCGGCGAAGGACACCCACGCACCGTCCCTGGCGCAGGCCGCGGAGACCGGCATCCTGCCGGACTACGAGGAGTGCCGCGCCTACATCGCGGAGGCGGCCGGCGTGGGGCCGGCCCGGTGAAGGCCCTCGTGCTGGCCGGCGGTTCCGGCACCCGGCTGCGGCCGATCACCCATACCTCCGCCAAGCAACTGGTCGCCGTCGCGAACAAACCGGTGCTCTTCTACGGCCTGGAGGCCATCGCGGCCGCCGGGATCACCGACGTCGGCCTGATCGTCGGCGACACGGCCGGCGAGGTCCGCGCCGCCGTCGGCGACGGCGCCAAGTTCGGCCTTGACGTCACCTACATCGAGCAGAGCCACCCCCTGGGCCTCGCCCATGCCGTACTGATCGCCCACACCTACCTCGGCGACGACGACTTCGTCATGTACCTGGGCGACAACTTCATCGTCGGCGGCATCGACGACCTGGTCCGCACCTTCCGCAGCGGCAGGCGGCCCGCCGCCCAGATCCTGCTCACCCGCGTGTCCGACCCCAGTGCCTTCGGCGTCGCCGAACTCGACGACGACGGCCGGGTCGTGGGCCTGGAGGAGAAGCCCCGGCACCCGAGGAGCGACCTGGCACTGGCCGGCGTCTACTTCTTCACCCCCGCCATCCACGCGGCCGTCCGCGCCATCGAACCCTCCTGGCGCGGCGAACTGGAGATCACCCACGCCATCCAGCACCTCATCGACAACGGCGCCGACATCCAGTCCATGGTCATCGAGGGCTACTGGAAGGACACAGGCAACGTCGCCGACATGCTGGAGGTCAACCGGACCGTACTGGAGCACCTGGAGCCCCGCATCGAGGGCACGGTGGACGAGGACACCGTCGTGATCGGCAGGGTCGTGGTCGGAGAGGGCGCGCGGGTGACGAACTCGCGCATCATGGGCCCCGCCATCATCGGCGCCGGCGCGGAGATCTCCGACTCCTACATCGGCCCGTTCACCTCGGTCGGCGACAACTGCCGCATCACCGGCAGCGAGATGGAGTTCTCCATCATGCTCGCCGGATCGGCGATCACCGGCGTGCGCCGTATCGAGGGATCACTGATCGGCAGGAACGTCCATGTGACCCACAGCCTGCACGCCCCCAACGCCCACCGCTTCGTCCTCGGAGACCACAGCAAGGTGGAGATCCAGTCATGAACCTCCTCGTCACCGGTGCCGCCGGATTCATCGGCTCCCGCTACGTGCACCACCTGCTGGAAGCAGCCCGGGCGGGCGGGGAACCCGCCCCCGTGATCACGGTGCTGGACAAGCTCACCTACGCCGGCATCCTCGGCAACGTCCCCGACGACCCCGCCGTCACCTTCGTGCGCGGTGACATCGGCGACGCACCGCTGGTGGACTCCCTCATGGCCGAAGCCGACCAGGTGGTGCACTTCGCTGCCGAGACCCACGTGGACCGCTCCATCACCTCGCCCGGGACCTTCGTCCGCACCAACGTCCTCGGCACCCAGGTGCTGCTCGACGCGGCCCTGCGGCACGGCGTCGGGCCGTTCGTACACGTGTCCACCGACGAGGTCTACGGCTCCATCGAGCACGGATCCTGGCCGGAGCACCAGCCGTTGTGCCCGAACTCGCCGTACTCCGCCTCCAAGGCCTCCTCCGACCTGCTCGCGCTGTCCTACCACCGCACCCACGGCCTGGACGTCCGCGTCACCCGCTGCTCCAACAACTACGGGCCGCACCAGTTCCCCGAGAAGATCGTCCCGCTGTTCGTCACCAACCTCCTCGACGGCCTGCGGGTCCCCCTCTACGGCGACGGCCTCAACGTCCGCGAGTGGCTGCACGTGGACGACCACTGCCTGGGCCTCGACCTGGTCCGCACCCAGGGCCGGCCCGGCGAGGTCTACCACATCGGCGGCGGCACCGAACTGACCAACCGGGACCTCACGGGCCTCCTGCTGGACGCGTTCGGCGTGGGCTGGGACGTCGTCGACCCGGTGGCGGACCGCAAGGGCCACGACCGCCGCTATGCCCTCGACTGCACCAAGGCCGGGGACGAACTGGGCTACCGGCCGCGCCGGGACTTCGCCGAGGGCATCGCCCGCACCATCGACTGGTACCGCGACAACCGCGCCTGGTGGGAACCCCTGAAGAAGCGGCCGGCCAGCCCCGCCGCCCCCCGAGAGGCAGCGGCCCCGTGAGATGGCTGATCACCGGCGCCGCCGGAATGCTGGGCCGGGAACTCGTCCGGCGCCTCGCTGAGAACGAGGAGGACGTCGCGGCCCTCGGCCACGACCACCTCGACGTCACCCGCCCCTGGGCCGTGCGGGCGGCACTCGCCGAGCACCGTCCCGGGATCGTCGTCAACTGCGCCGCCTACACGGCCGTCGACGACGCCGAGACGGACGAGGCCGCCGCTGCCCTCCTCAACGCCGAGGCGCCCCGGCTGCTGGCCGAGGCCTGCGCCCCCCACGGCGCACGCCTCGTCCACCTGTCCACCGACTACGTCTTCCCCGGCGACGCCCGCACCCCCTACGCCGAGGACCACCCCACGGCTCCCCGCAGCGCCTACGGACGCACCAAACGGGATGGCGAGCAAGCGGTGCTGAAGGCACTGCCCACCGCCACCGTGCTGCGCACCGCCTGGCTGTATGGGCGCACCGGCCGCAGCTTCGTCCGCACGATGATCGAACGGGAGGCGCGCGGCGGCGCCATCGACGTCGTCGCCGACCAGCGCGGCCAGCCCACCTGGACCGGCGACCTCGCCGACCGCATCATGGCCATCGGCCGGCTCCCCGGCGTCCACGGCGTCCTGCACGCCACCAACGCCGGTTCCGCCACCTGGTACGACCTCGCACAAGAAGTCTTCCGGCTCCTCGACGCCGACCCCGGGCGGGTCCGGCCCGCCACCGGCGCCGCCTACCGCAGACCCGCCCCCCGCCCCGCCTACAGTGTCCTCGGCCACGACCGCTGGCGCGGGACCGGCCTCGCACCCCTGCGTGACTGGCGCTCGGCCCTGCGCGAGGCGTTCCCCGGCCTCCTCGCCCCGGAACACCCACCGACCCGGCGAGGAGCAGCATGAAACGAGGCGTGCACGACCTCGCCCTCTTCGGCGGCGACGCGGCCTTCCTCCAGCCCCTCTACATGGGGCGCCCCAACACCGGTGACCGCAAACGCCTGCTGGACCGCCTGGAATGGGCCCTGGACAACCGGTGGCTGACCAACGGCGGCCCGCTCGTCCGGGAGTTCGAGCAGCGCATCGCCGACCTGGCCGGCGTACGCAACTGCGTCGCCACCTGCAACGCCACCGCGGGACTCCAACTGCTGCTGCGCGAAGCGGAGGTCACCGGCGAAGTGATCATGCCGTCGATGACCTTCGTCGCCACCGCCCACGCCGTCCGGTGGCTCGGACTGCGCCCCGTCTTCTGCGACATCGACCCCGGCACAGGCTGCCTCGACCCCAAACTCGTCGAAGCCGCCGTCACCCCCCGCACCGGCGCGATCCTCGGCGTCCACCTCTGGGGCCGGCCCAGCCCGGTCGACGAACTCGCCGCCTTAGCCGCCGAGCACGGACTGAAGCTCTTCTACGACGCCGCCCACGCCCTCGGATGTACCTCGCGGCAGCGCCCGCTCGGCTCCTTCGGCGACGCCGAGGTCTTCAGCTTCCACGCCACCAAGGTCGTCAACTCCTTCGAGGGCGGCGGCATCGTCACCGACGACGACACCCGCGCCGAGCGCCTGCGCGCGCTGCACAACTTCGGCCTGGGCCACGACGGCGTCGGCGCCGGCATCAACGCCAAGATGAGCGAGGCGGCCGCTGCCATGGGCCTGACCTCCCTGGAGGGCTTCGCCGACGCGGTCGCGAGCAACCGCGCCAACTACGAGCTCTACCGGCAGGAACTCACCGGCCTCCCCGGCATCCGGCTCATCGACTACGACCCGGCGGAACGCAACAACTACCACTACGTCATCGCCCTGATCGACGCCGGCACCACCGGACTCCACCGGGACCTCCTGCTCACCCTCCTGCGCGCGGAGAACGTCGTCGCGCAGCCCTATTTCTCCCCCGGATGCCACCAGCGCGATCCCTACCGCACCGAGCACCCGGTCTCCCTGCCGCACACCGAACACCTCGCCGAGCAGGTCATCGCCCTGCCCACCGGTCCCGCGGTCTCCCGCGAGGACATCCGACGCGTCTGCGACATCATCCGGGTCGCCAGCGCGCACGGACCGCGGATCACCGCCCAGGCCGGCGCCTAGGGGGTGTCTTGTCGATCAGGCCGGATCAGCGAGCGGCGTCTGGTGCGGTGCATCGCAACCCGCGTGAGGAGAGCGCAGCGGCGCTGCGCGCGACGAGCGCGGGGCCGCGAGGTGCCGTGCCAGACGTCGGGAGCCCGGCATGATCGGCGAGACACCCCCTAGCACCACGTCGAAGCCCCGGGTACCTCGCGGACGCACCGGGGGCGGACGCAGGAGGGCGCACCTCCCGGAGGGACACCCGGCCCGATCCGAACGGAAGACAAGGAAGACAAGGAGCGCACGCACGTGGCACTTCAGGTCGATCGCACGCCCCTGGACCCGATCGCGGTCTGCGCATGGCCCGCAGGGGACAGCGCCGCCGCCGCGGCGCTGCGTCCACTCCTCGACGAGGACGCCCCCGGCACCGGACTGGAACCCGACCGGCTCGCCGAGCACCTCATAGCCCTGGCTCGCCGCTACGGCACCGAACCCTTCACGCCCCTGGAGAGCGCCCGCCGCGGACTCGGCCTGGACCGTGCCACCTTCTCCCGCGTCCTCGCCGCCTTCCACCGCACACCCGCGCTGCGCACCGCGGTCGAGCAGGGTCCGGCGGGCATGTACTGGACCAACACCATCCTGCCGCTGGAACGCCGCGGCGTTCTCGACGCCGCGGTAAGGGGCGAGCCCGCCTTCCCCTACAGCGTCGGCCTCTACCCCGGTCCCAGCTGCATGTTCCGCTGCCACTTCTGCGTACGCGTCACCGGCGCCCGCTACCAGCAGTCGGCCCTCACGGACGGCAACGCGATGTTCGCGTCCCTGATCGACCGGATGCCCACCGACAACCCCCACGCCCTGTACCTCTCCGGTGGCCTGGAACCCCTGACCAACCCGGGCACCGGCGACCTCGTCCGCCGTGCTGCGGCGCGCGGTTTCAAACTCTCCCTCTACACCAACTCCTTCGCCCTGACCAGGCAGACCCTCGACCGCCAGCCGGGCCTGTGGGACCTGTACGCCCTGCGGACCTCCCTGTACGGGCTCAGCGAGGACGACTACGTCGCCACGACCACGAAGAAGGGCGCCTTCCAGCGCGTCAAGGACAACCTCACCCGCTTCCAGGCCCTGCGCCGGGAACGCGAAGCGCCCGTACGCCTCGGCCTCAACTACATCATCCTGCCGGGCCGGGCCGGGCGGCTGATCGGGCTGGCCGACTACATCGCCGACCTCAACGACGCCGCCCCCGACCGTCCCGTGGACTTCCTCACCCTCCGCGAGGACTACAGCGGACGACTCGACGGCAAGCTCGCCCCCGAGGAACGCGGGGAACTCGAGCACGGCCTCGCCGCGTTCGAGGAACGGATCAGGACACGCGCCCCGTCCCTGCACGTCGACTACGGCTACGCCCTCCAGAGCCTGCGCCTGGGCGTCGACGCGGAACTGCCGAGGATCCGGCCGGAGACCATGCGGCCCACGGCCCATCCCCAGGTCGCCGTCCAGGTCGACCTCCTGGGCGACGTCTACCTCTACCGCGAGGCGGGCTTCCCCGGCCTCCAGGGCGCCGAGCGCTACGTCGCCGGCCGGCTGACCACCGGCACGGGACTGGAGGAGGTCGTCCGGCGGTTTGTCACCGAGGGGCGGCAGGTGGCACCCCGGCCCGGCGAGGAGTACTTCCTCGACGGCTTCGACCAGACCGTCACGGCACGCCTCAACCAACTGGAGACCGACATCGCCGACGGCTGGGCGGAGCAGCGCGGTTTCCTGCGCTGATCCGGCATTCCGCTGCGGACCGCGGCCCCCCTCCTGGTAGAGTGATCGTCATGGCATTCATGGAGCTTTACCACTGATCGCGGTCCGCGTGCGGTGACTTGGACGGCCTTCGCCCGGCGCCTGCCGCATGCCCGCCCGCAACACCGGCTCCCGTAACGGGACGAGCCGGTGGTCAACCATCAGTTTCTTTCCGCCCGGCCCGTGTCAGGCATATGTGTGCATGCCGCCGTACGCCTGCGCCGGTGCCCCGGCGGAACACCTCACCGGAGTGAGATCCATGACGAGCGAGTACCGCTCTGCCTCCGTGACACCCCGTCACATCTCCTTCTTCAACATCCCCGGCCACGGCCACGTGAACCCGTCCCTCGGCATCGTCCAGGAACTGGTCGCGCGCGGCCACCGGGTCAGCTACGCCATCACCGAGGAGTTCGCCGCACAGGTCAAGGCGGCCGGCGCGACGCCCGTGGTGTACGACTCCATCCTGCCGAAGGAGTCCAACCCCGAGGAGTCGTGGCCGGAGGACCAGGAGTCCGCGATGGGCCTGTTCCTCGACGAAGCCGTCCGGGTCCTGCCGCAGCTGGAGGACGCCTACGCCGACGACCGGCCGGACCTGATCGTCTACGACATCGCCTCCTGGCCCGCCCCGGTGCTCGGCCGGAAGTGGGACATCCCCTTCGTCCAGCTCTCCCCGACCTTCGTCGCCTACGAGGGCTTCGAGGAGGACGTGCCCGCGGTGCAGGACCCCACGGCCGACCGCGGCGAGGAGACCGCCGCCCCCGCGCAGACCGGGGACGCCGAGGAGGGGGCCGAGGCCGAAGACGGCCTGGTGCGCTTCTTCACCCGGCTCTCGGCCTTCCTGCAGGAGCACGGGGTGGACACCCCGGCCACCGAGTTCCTCATCGCGCCCAACCGCTGCATCGTCGCACTGCCCCGCACCTTCCAGATCAAGGGCGACACGGTCGGCGACAACTACACCTTCGTCGGTCCCACTTACGGCGACCGGTCCCACCAGGGCACCTGGGAAGGTCCCGGGGACGGGCGTCCGGTGCTGCTGATCGCCCTGGGCTCGGCGTTCACCGACCACCTCGACTTCTACCGCACCTGCCTGGCCGCCGTCGACGGCCTGGACTGGCACGTGGTGCTCTCCGTGGGCCGCTTCGTCGACCCCGCGGACCTCGGCGAGGTCCCGCCGAACGTCGAGGTGCACCAGTGGGTGCCGCAGCTCGACATCCTGACCAAAGCCTCCGCGTTCATCACACACGCGGGCATGGGCAGCACCATGGAGGCCCTGTCGAACGCGGTGCCCACGGTCGCCGTGCCGCAGATCGCGGAGCAGACCATGAACGCCGAGCGGATCGTCGAGCTGGGCCTCGGCCGGCACATCCCGCGGGACGAGGTCACCGCCGAGAAGCTGCGCGAGGCCGTGCTCGCCGTCGCCTCCGACCCCGGTGTCGCCGAACGGCTCGCGGCCGTCCGGCAGGAGATCCGTGAGGCGGGCGGCGCCCGGGCGGCCGCCGACATCCTCGAGGGCATCCTCGCCGAAGCAGGCTGACCGCCCCTGCCTGACGGTGCGGCGGGCTGCCCGGCCCGCCGCATGAGAGTCGGCCCCCATATCCGGCGACGGGTACGGGGGCCGACGTGCGCGGGCCCGGGCTCAGCAGGGGGCCACCGCGCTTCGTACCGCCTCGATCACCGCCGTGACGGCGTCGTCGGACAGGTGCGGACCCATGGGTAGGCTCAGCACCTCCCGGGCGAGCCGTTCCGCCACGGGCTGTGCGCGGGCGGCCTGCCGGCTGCCGGCGTACGCCTCCGACCGGTGCACCGGCACCGGGTAGTGGATCAGCGTCTCGACGCCGGCTGCCGCCAGCCGCTCCCGCAGCGCGGACCGGTCCGCGGAGCGGATCACGAACAGGTGCCACACGGGCTCCGCCCACGGCGCCGGCCTCGGCAGCACGAGCCCGTCCGGACCGTCCAGGCCGGAGAGCCCGTCGAGATAGCGCGCCGCCACCGCGGCCCGGCGCTCGGTCCAGGCGTCCAGGTGGGCGAGCTTGACCCGCAGAACGGCCGCTTGCAGCTCGTCCAGCCGGGAGTTGGTGGCCCGGATCTCGTGCCGGTACTTCTCTCGCGACCCGTAGTTGCGCAGCAGGCGCACCCGCTCCGCCAGCTCCGCGTCGTCCGTCACCACGGCGCCGCCGTCACCGAAGCCGCCCAGGTTCTTGCCCGGGTAGAAGCTGAAGGCGGTGGTGGACCACGCGCCCACCCGCCGGCCGTACGCCTGCGCACCGTGCGCCTGGGCGGCGTCCTCGAGGATCCGCACGCCGTGCCGCTCGGCGACCTCGGACAACGCCGCCAGGTCCGCCGGATGCCCGTACAGGTGCACCGGGAGGATCGCCCGGGTGCGGGAGGTGATCGCAGCCTCGACGCGTTCCGGGTCCAGAGTGAACGTCGCCGGCTCCGGCTCCACCGCGACGGGCTCCGCACCCGTCGCCGAGACGGCGAGCCAGGTCGCGGCGAAGGTGTGCGCCGGGACGATCACCTCGTCACCCGGCCCGATGTCCATGGCGCGCAGCGCCAGTTCCAGGGCGTCGCACCCGCTGCCCACCGCCACGCAGTGCCGGGCCCCGCAGTAGGCGGCCCACTCCGTCTCGAACGCGGCGAGTTCGGGGCCCAGGAGGTAGCGCCCGGAGTCCAGGACGCGGCCGGTCGCGGCGTCGATGTCGCGCTTGAGCTCCAGGTAGGCGGCCCGGAGGTTCAGGAACGGAACGTCCATGCGCCCTCCGTGGGAGCTGCTCACGGCGCCGTGGCGCGGAGCGGGAGACGGCCGAGGGACGGGCCCACCATGACCTGCCGTCCGGGTCCGGTCACCCAGGCGTGGGCGCCGCTGTCCCAGTTCTGGAGAGCCCTGCGCTCGACGCGCAAGGTCAGCCTCCTGCTCTCGCCCGGCCGCAGCTCGACCTTCCCGTAGGCCGCCAGGGCACGCTTGGCCTGCGGCACCCGCACGTTCGGGGACGGTCCCACGTAGACCTGCGGGACCTCCTTGCCGGTGCGCGTACCGGTGTTGCGCAGCGTGAAGCAGACGTCGAGCCCGCCGTCCGCCGCCGTCACCTTCAGGTCCCGGTAGTCGAAGGAGGTGTACGACAACCCGTAGCCGAAGGAGAACAGCGGCTGGGCGTCCTGCTGTTCGTACCAGCGGTAGCCGGAGTAGATGCCCTCGGAGTAGTCCAGTTCGTCATCGACTCCCGGGTAGCGCCTGGCGTCCCCGGCGAACGGCGTCTGCCGCTCGTCGGCCGGGAAGGTCTGGGTCAGCCGGCCTCCCGGGTCGGCGTCGCCGAACAGCAGGGCGGTGGTCGCCTCGGCGCCGGCCTGGCCCGGGTACCACATGGTGAGCACCGCGGCGGTCTTCCTCAGCCAGGGCATGGTGAGGGAGGAGCCCGTGTTGAGCACCACCACGGTCCGTGGGTTGACCGCGGCCACGGCGCTGATCAGGTCGTCCTGGCGGCCGGGCAGGGACAGCGACGTGCGGTCCCCGTCCTCCGAGCCGTCGTCGTACGCGAAGACGACCGCGGTCCTCGCCGTCCGCGCGATCGACACGGCCCGGTCGATCGCCTCCTGGGCGGCCTGCGGAGTGACCCACGTCAGCTCGAAGGTCATGGGCGACTTCGCCAGGGCCGCGCCGGTGATGCGCAGCTTGTGCGTGCCGGCCGCCAGCCGCATGGGGCGGCTGCTGACGTCGCCGTAGACCAGGCCGGCGCTGAACGGCTCCTGGCCGTCGAGTTCGACATAGGCGTTGCCGCCCTGCGCGCGGGCCGCGATGCGGTAGCTGCCGGTGGCCGGCACGGTGATGGTGCCGTCGTAGAGGACACCGCCCTCGCCGGCGGGGAACACCTCACCCGAGGGGCGGGGCGCGGAGAGGGCGGACTGCGGAACGGGAACCCCGACCGTCTCCTCACCGGTGCTGTAGCGCACGGTGCTGCCGGCGCCGGCCCGTTCGCGGATGGTGTCCAGAGGGGCAGACGCGGCGTCCGGCACGATGTACGAACTGCCCAGCCCCGTCACCTTCGGGACCTTGGCGGTGGGGCCGATCACGGCGATGTCCGCCGCCGTCTCCGTGGTCAGGGGAAGGGCGGCGTCCTCGTTGCGCAGCAGGACGGCGCCGTCCTCGGCGACCTGGCGCGCGACCTTCAAGCCGCCCGCGAGGTCGCGCGCCGGGCGGGCGGGCGGATCCTCGTCCAGCAGCCGGAACCGGGCCATCTGCGACACGATGCGGGTGACGGCCTCGTCGAGGGCCGACTCGGGGATGCGTCCCGCCCGGATCGCCGCCTTGAGCGGGTCGCCGAAGAACTTGCCGCCGGGTATCGGCTCGCCCGGGGCGGGTTCGTGGTCCAGCTCGATGCCGAGTTCCTGGTCGAGCCCCTTGGTGAGGGCGTCCGTGCTCTGCGTCGCCAGCCAGTCCGAGGTCACCCAGCCATGGAACTTCCACTGCTCCTTGAGTACCTTGTTCAGCAGTTCGTCACTGCCGCAGGCCGGCTGGCCGTTGACCTTGTTGTAGGCGCACATCACCGAGCCGGTTCCGGCGGCCACGGCGCTCTCGAAGCCGGGCAGTTCCCGCTCGCGCAACGTCTGTTCGTCGACGTTCACATTCACGCTGAAACGATTCTTCTCCTGGTTGTTCGCCGCGTAGTGCTTGGTGGCGGCGATCAGCCCCTGACTCTGGATGCCCTTGATCTCCGCGGCAGCCATCCGCGAGGTGACCAGGGGGTCCTCGCTGAACGTCTCGAAGTTCCGCCCGGCGTACGGCACGCGTATGGAGTTCACCATCGGCGCGAACACCACGTCCTGCCCGAAGACGCGCCCCTCCCGGCCGATCACCGCCCCGTAGGACCGCGCCAGGCCGTCGTCGAAGGTGGAGGCCAGCGCCACGGGAGCGGGCAGCGCGAGGGACGGCCGGTGGATCGTGATCCCGGCGGGACCGTCGGTGGCCCGCATCTCGGGTATGCCGAGGCGGGGAACGCCCGGCATATACACCTTTGCCGACTCATCGCTCGTGTGATAGGTCCAGTGCACGAACGACAGCTTTTCCTCCAGGGTCATCCGAGCCGTCAGAAGACGACCCGTTTCCCACGGATCGCCCGATTCGGCGACGGACGGAACAGAGGGGAGGAGGGCGAGACTGAGGGCCAGGCCGAGGGTACCCGCAAGGGCCCGCGGCGGGACCGGACTCCTGCGCTGCACGCGGCCGCCGAGACGTAACCGAAGTAGTTTCAAAGGGCTTCCAAATCCTCCGCGCCCTCGTTCTGCGGGGCGCATGACATGGGCGGTTGTCGCGACCACAGTGCACCGTCACCGAAGCCGGAGCAATGCCCGTGAATAAGGTCGCGCCTCTCCATGGGGGATCTCTGCATGCGATCATGCCCAGCCCAAGTGATGGTCATGCACGTCTCAAGAAGGGGCTTGCCTGGGGGGCGTGCGCTGATCTAGCGTTGCCGCACGACGACGAGTCGTGAGCGAGGCGAACGCTCTGCCGCTCAGGGGGGTGAACAGACGGCAGCCCGGACGGTCGACGAGGGTCAAGCGGACCGCAGGCGGCAGAACGCAGCCGCCCTCCGAGGCGCCCGTGCCGACCATCCTCGCAGGTCCTTCGCCATGTCCGTCGCAACTCTCCGATCGCTGCCGCCGATGGCGACGGCCCGGCACCGAGGCCCCTAGACCAAGGGGCGAAGCGGGGGGCCGGTCGCGATGCACGAATCGGACCCACGCGAACACCGGCATATCCACCCCAGCGCGTCGGTAGAGGTCGTCCCCGATGACGGGCGAACGACGACCGAAAAGCAGACCCCTTGATTCGCTTCCATGGTTGTGGCAGCCGCGGGGAGCGTCGGCAGAGAGGTGGGAAACCATGTCTATTCCCGGCGGGGAAAACGGGCGTTCCATTGCCATTGTCGGAGTTGCGTGCCGACTGCCGGGCTCTGCCACCCACCACGAGTTCTGGAGACTCCTGGCCGGCTCCGCGGACGCATTGGGCGAGCCCCCCGCCGACCGTTCCCCGACCGGCTTATTATCCTCGTCTCCCGCTCCGCACGGCGGATTCCTCGACAGCATCGACACTTTCGACGCGGATTTCTTCAACATCTCGCCCAGAGAAGCCGGTGTCCTCGACCCCCAGCAACGCCTCGCGCTGGAACTCGGCTGGGAAGCGCTGGAAGACGCCGGAATCGTCCCGCGACACCTCAGGGGAACCCGCACCTCGGTCTTCATGGGCGCCATGTGGGACGACTACGCGCACCTGGCGCACGCACGGGGAGAAGCCGCCCTCACCCGGCACTCCCTGACGGGAACGCACCGCGGCATGATCGCCAACCGGCTCTCCTACGCCCTGGGCCTCCAGGGCCCCAGCCTCACCGTCGACACCGGACAGTCCTCCTCCCTCGCCGCCGTGCACATGGCCTGCGAGAGCCTGGCCCGCAGCGAATCCGACCTCGCCCTCGTCGGCGGCGTCAACCTCGTCCTCGATCCGGCCGGCACGACTGGCGTCGAAAGGTTCGGAGCGCTCTCACCGGACG
The DNA here is from genome assembly GCF_001417735.1 of Streptomyces sp. NBRC 110028. Classification (GTDB taxonomy): domain Bacteria; phylum Actinomycetota; class Actinomycetes; order Streptomycetales; family Streptomycetaceae; genus Streptomyces. Next base: position 8,258 of record NZ_BBUZ01000051.1, on the reverse strand, counting down.
GCAGGTGCTACACCTTCGACTCCCGGGCGAACGGCTATGCCCGAGGAGAGGGCGGCGTCGTAGTCGTCCTCAAGCCCACCCACCGCGCGCTCGCGGACGGCGACACCGTCTACTGCGAGATCCTGGGAAGCGCCCTCAACAACGACGGCGCCACGGAAGGCCTCACCGTCCCCAGCGCCCGCGCCCAGGCGGACGTCCTGCGACAGGCCTGGGAACGGGCACGCGTGGACCCGGCGGACGTCCAGTACGTGGAACTGCACGGAACCGGCACACCGGCCGGCGACCCCGTCGAGGCCGAGGGCCTCGGTACCGCGCTCGGCACCGCACGCCCGGCCGAAGCCCCGCTCCTGGTCGGCTCGGTCAAGACGAACATCGGTCACCTCGAAGGCGCGGCAGGCATCGCGGGCCTTCTGAAGACGGTCCTGAGCATCAAGAACCGGCACCTCCCGGCAAGCCTGAACTTCACCTCGCCCAACCCCTGCATCGACCTTGACGCCCTGCGCCTGCGCGTCCACACCACGTACGGCCCCTGGCCGAGCCTCGGCCGGCCGCTGGTGGCGGGCGTCTCCTCCTTCGGCATGGGCGGGACGAACTGCCACGTCGTCCTGTCCGAGTTACGGAACGCGGGAGACGACGGCGCAGGAGAAGGGCCGTACACCGGCACGGAAGGCCGACTCGGCTCCGCGGAGGCGGAAAAGAGGCTGGACCCGGCAGCCGGAAACGGTCTTGATCCCGCCCAGGACACCCACCGCCACCCGCCGCTGATCCTGTCCGCCCGCAGCGATGCGGCCCTGCGCGCACAGGCGGAACGGCTCCGCCGCCACCTGGAGCACAGCCCCGGACAGCCCCTGCGGGACACCGCCTACAGCCTGGCGACCCGCCGCCAGGTCTTCGAGCGGCACGCCGTGGTCACCGGACACGACCGCGAGGACCTGCTCAACGGCCTGGGGGACCTGGAGAACGGCCTCCCGGCCCCCCAGGTCCTGCTCGGCCGCACGCTCACCCCCGAACCGGGCGGCCTCGCCTTCCTCTTCTCCGGGCAGGGCAGCCAGCACCCCGGCATGGGCAAGCGACTCCACCAGGCGTTCCCCGGCTTCCGGGACGCCCTGGACGAGGTCTGCGCCGAACTCGACACCCACCTCGGCCGACTCCTCGGCCCCGAGGCCGGCCCGCCCCTGCGCGACGTGATGTTCGCCGAGCAGGGCACGGCACACAGCGCCCTGCTCTCCGAGACCCACTACACCCAGGCCGCCCTCTTCGCCCTGGAAACCGCCCTCTTCCGCCTCCTGGGCCAGTGGGGCCTGAGACCCGACCACCTCGCAGGCCACTCCGTCGGCGAGATCGCGGCCGCCCACGCCGCAGGCATCCTCGACCTGTCCGACGCGGCCGTACTCGTGGCCACCCGCGGCGCGCTGATGCGTTCCCTGCCCGGCGGCGGCGTCATGCTCTCGGTCCAGGCACCCGAGTCCGAGGTCGCACCCCTGCTGCTCGGCCGCGAGGCCCACGTCGGCCTGGCCGCCGTGAACGGCCCCGACGCGGTGGTCGTGTCCGGCGAGCGCGACCACGTCGCCGACATCGAACAGGCCCTCCGGGACAGGGGCCGCAAAAGCCGGTACCTGCGCGTCAGCCACGCCTTCCACTCCCCGCTCATGGAACCGGTGCTGGAGGAGTTCGCCGAAGCCGTCACCGGCCTGACCTTCCGGGCACCGACTACACCCCTCGTCTCCAACCTCACCGGCGCACCAGTCGACGACCGGACCATGGCCACGCCCGCCTACTGGGTCCGGCACGTTCGGGAAGCGGTCCGCTTCGGCGACGGCATCCGGGCACTCAGGGAACTGGGCACCAGCAGCTTCCTGGAAGTCGGGCCGGACGGCGTCCTCACCGCCATGGCGCGCGCATGCGTCACCGCCGCCCCGGAGCCCGGCCACCGCGGCGAACCGGGCGCCGGTGCCGACGCCCACACCGCGGCGCTGCTGCCCGCCCTGCGCCGAGGACGGGACGAGGCGCGATCACTCACCGAGGCCGTGGCACGGCTCCACCTGCACGGCGTACCGATGGACTGGACCTCCGTCCTTGGTGGCGACGTGAGCCGGGTCCCCCTCCCGACGTACGCCTTCCAACGCGAATCCCACTGGCTGCCGTCCGGAGAGGCTCACACGCGACCGGCGAACGACACCAAATCCGGCACGGGACGGACCGAGGCGTCCCCGCCGCAGCCGCACGACGTCCTGCACCTCGTGCGCAGCCACGCGGCGGCTGTGCTCGGACATTCCCGGGCCGAGCGGATCGACCCCGACCGCGCGTTCCGCGACCTCGGCTTCGACTCGCTGACGGCGCTGGAACTGCGGGAACGGCTCGACACCGCACTCGGCCTCCGCCTGCCCAGCAGCATCCTCTTCGACCACCCGAGCCCCGGCGCACTGGCACGCTTCCTCCAGGACGACGGTACGAGGCGCCCCGAACAGGAGAAGACGAACGGCACGCGCGCCACGGAGCCGGGCCCGGACCCGGACGACGAGCCGATCGCCATCGTCGGCATGGCGTGCCGCTTCCCAGGTGGCGTGACCTCTCCGGAGGACCTGTGGCGCCTGCTCGCCGCCGGCGAGGACGCGGTGTCCGGCTTCCCCACGGACCGGAGCTGGAACGTCACTGACTCCGCCACGCGCCGCGGAGGCTTCCTGTACGACGCCGGGGAGTTCGACGCCGCCTTCTTCGGGATCTCGCCGCGTGAGGCGCTGGTGATGGACCCGCAGCAGCGGTTGCTGCTGGAGACGTCCTGGGAAGCCCTCGAACGCGCGGGCGTGAACCCCAGCAGCCTGCGCGGCAGCGACACGGCCGTGTACATCGGAGCCACGGCGCAGGACTACGGCCCCCGACTGCACGAGTCCGACGACGACTCGGGCGGCTACGTCCTGACCGGCAACACCGTGAGCGTGGCCTCCGGCCGCGTCGCGTACTCCCTCGGCCTGGAGGGACCTGCGGTCACGGTGGATACGGCGTGTTCGTCATCGCTGGTGGCACTGCACCTGGCCGCGCAGGCACTGCGCCGGGGCGAGTGCTCGCTGGCATTGGCCGGCGGAGCCACGGTGATGCCTTCGCCCGGCATGTTCGTGGAGTTCTCACGGCAAGGGGGCCTCTCCGAGGACGGCCGCTGCAAGGCGTTCGCCGCGACGGCGGACGGCACCGGCTGGGCCGAGGGTGTGGGTGTGTTGTTGGTGGAGCGGTTGTCGGAGGCGCGGCGGTTGGGTCATCGGGTGTTGGCGGTGGTGCGGGGGAGTGCGGTCAATCAGGATGGTGCGTCGAATGGGTTGACGGCTCCGAATGGTCCGTCGCAGCAGCGGGTGATCCGTGCGGCGTTGGCTGACGCCGGTCTGGCTCCTGTCGATGTGGATGTGGTCGAAGCACACGGTACGGGGACGCGGTTGGGTGATCCGATCGAGGCTCACGCGTTGCTGGCGACGTATGGGCGGGGGCGTGCGGGTGGGCGTCCGGTGGTGTTGGGGTCGGTGAAGTCGAACATCGGTCATACGCAGGCTGCGGCTGGTGTGGCGGGTGTGATGAAGATGGTGCTGGCGCTGGAGCGGGGTGTGGTGCCGCGGACGTTGCATGTGGATGAGCCGTCACCGCACGTGGACTGGTCGGCTGGTGAAGCGGAGCTGGCGGTTGAGCCGGTGGTGTGGCTGCCGGGTGAGCGTGTGCGTCGGGCCGGCGTGTCGTCGTTCGGGATCAGTGGCACGAATGCGCACGTGATTGTGGAGGAGGCGCCTGCGGAGCCGTCGGTGGAGCGGGGTCCGGGTTCTGTTGTGGGTGTGGTGCCGTGGGTGGTTTCCGGTCGGGATGCGGGGGCGTTGCGTGAGCAGGCGGCACGCTTGGCTGCGCATGTTTCGGGTGTAAGTGTGGGCGATGTGGGGTGGTCGTTGGTGGCCACCAGGTCGGTGTTCGAGCACCGGGCGGTGATGGTCGGCAGCGAACTCGCATCCTTGACGGAGTCGTTGGCCGGTTTTGCCGTGGGTCGGGTTGGGCCGGGTGTGGTGTGGGGTGTGGCTCCTGCTGAGGGTCGTCGTGCGGTGTTTGTCTTCCCTGGTCAGGGATCGCAGTGGGTGGGGATGGCGGCTGGGTTGCTGGATGCGTGCCCGGTGTTCGCGGAGGCGGTGGCGGAGTGCGCTGCGGTGCTGGATCCGTTGACCGGCTGGTCACTGGTCGAGGTGCTGCGCGGTGGTGATGAGGCTGGTCTTGGGCGTGTTGATGTGGTGCAGCCGGCGTTGTGGGCGGTGATGGTGTCACTCGCTCGGACGTGGCGGCATTACGGTGTGGAGCCTGCCGCGGTCGTGGGGCATTCGCAGGGGGAGATCGCTGCGGCCTGTGTGGCTGGGGGCTTGAGTCTGGCCGATGGTGCGCGGGTGGTGGCACTGCGGAGCCGGGCGATCGCCCGGATCGCTGGTGGGGGCGGCATGGTCTCCATCAGCCTCCCGGCCGACCGCGTCCGCACCATGCTGGAGGAGTTCGGCGGCCGGATATCGGTCGCCGCGGTCAACGGCCCGTCCTCGACCGTCGTCTCCGGCGACGCACAGGCGCTGGACGAGCTGCTGGCCGGCTGCGAGCGGGAGGACGTCCGGGCTCGTCGTGTCCCGGTGGACTACGCCTCCCACTCTGCGCAGATGGATCAGTTACGCGACGAGTTGCTGGAGGCGCTGGCGGACATCACTCCGCAGCGTTCCAGTGTGCCGTTCTTCTCCACGGTGACGGCCGACTGGCTGGACACGACCGCCCTGCACGCCGGGTACTGGTTCACCAACCTGCGGGAGACCGTCTGGTTCCAAGAAGCCGTCGAAGGGCTCCTCGCACACGGGATGGGCGCGTTCATCGAGTGCAGCCCGCACCCCGTCCTCGTTCCCGGTATCGAGCAGACCCTCGACACGGTGGATGCCGATGCTGTGGCGCTGGGTTCGCTACGGCGTGATGAGGGCGGCTTGGATCGGTTCCTCACGTCCCTTGCGGAAGCCTTCGTCCAGGGTGTCCCGGTTGACTGGTCCCGCGCCTTCGAGGGTGCTAGCCCCCGCATCGTCGACCTGCCCACGTATCCCTTCCAACGGCAGCGCTACTGGCTGCTCGACAAGGCGGCGCAACAGGAACGCGAGCGGCTGGAGGACTGGCGCTACCACGTCGAGTGGCGCCCCGTTACGACACGAACTTCCGCACGGCTGTCCGGTGTCTGGGCCGTGGTGATTCCGGCACGTCTGACCCATGACTCACTGGTGGTCGGCGCCATCGACGCACTGGAGCGAGGCGGCGCCCGTGCCGTGTCCGTGGTGGTCGATGAGCGGGACCACGACCGGCAAGCGCTGGGCGAGGCTCTACGGAACGGGCTGGGCGACGACGACCTCGCCGGGGTGCTCTCCCTTCTGGCCCTCGACGAAGCCCCGCACGGCGGCCACCCCGACGTGCCCGTCGGCATGGCCACTTCGCTGGCGCTCGTGCAAGCGATGGCGGACGCCGCGGCCGAGGTGCCCGTATGGTTCGCGACCCGAGGCGCCGTAGCGGCACTGCCCGGTGAGTCACCGGAGCGACCCAGGCAGGCGCTGCTCTGGGGGCTGGGACGGGTCGTCGCCCTGGAACAGCCGCAGATGTGGGGCGGGTTGGTCGACCTCCCGCAACACCTGGACGCGGACGCGCGCCGACGGCTGGTCGATGTCGTGGGCGGCCTGGCGGACGAGGACCAGCTTGCCGTACGGGCCTCCTCCGTCCTCGCCCGACGCCTCGTTCGTACGCCGGGTCACCGTATGTCGAGCCAGGCGAGCGGGCGCGAGTGGTCGCCCAGCGGCACGGTCCTGGTGACCGGAGGCACCGGGGCGCTGGGCGCGCACGTCGCCCGCTGGCTGGCCGGCAAGGGCGCCGAGCATCTGGTGCTCACCAGCCGTCGCGGAGCGGACGCAGCCGGGGCCGCTGCCCTTCGGGACAGCCTCACGGACATAGGTGTCCGGGTGACCCTGGCCGCGTGCGATGCAGCGGACCGGCACGGACTGGAGACGCTCCTCGACTCGCTGCGCACGGATCCGGCGCAGCTGACGGCCGTCATCCACGCCGCGGGTGCTCTGGACGACGGCATGACGGCGGCGCTCACACCGGAGCAGATGAACAACGCCCTGCGGGCCAAAGTCACGGCCACCGTCAACCTGCACGAACTGACCCGGGACCTCGACCTCTCGGCCTTCGTACTGTTCTCGTCCATCTCCGCCACCCTGGGAATTCCCGGGCAGGCCAACTACGCGCCGGGAAACTCGTTCTTGGACGCCTTCGCGGAATGGCGCAGAGCCCAGGGGCTCGTGGCGACCTCCATCGCCTGGGGACCGTGGTCCGGCGGCACCGGCATGGCCCACGAAGGGTCGGTGGGCGAACGGCTCCAGCGGCACGGTGTACTCGCCATGGAACCCGCGGCGGCCATCGCTGCGCTCGATCACACGCTGGCGAATGGCGAAACCGCAGTGGCTGTGGCCGACATCGACTGGAGCAGGTTCTTCCTGGCGTACACAGCGCTGCGGGCACGGCCCTTGATCGGAGAGATAGCCGAGGTACGCCGCATGCTGGAGTCCGGCTCAGGCCCCGGCGACGCCATGCCGGACCGTGCCGAACCCGAGCTTGCCGTGCGTCTCGCGGGCCTCACCGCGGTCGAGCAGGAACGCCTTCTGATGCAGCTCGTGAGGGAGCAGGCCGCCGTCGTCCTCGGACATTCCGGCGCCGAGGCGGTGGCTCCGGACCGAGCGTTCAAGGATCTCGGATTCGACTCGCTGACCTCGGTCGAACTGCGCAACCGGCTGAACACCGCCACCGGCCTCAGACTGCCCGTGACGGCCGTCTTCGACTACGCGAGGCCCGCGGCGCTGGCCGGCCATCTGCGCTCCAGGCTGATCGACGACGATGGTGACCACGGTGCAGTGCCCGTCATGGAGAAGCGCGCGATCGACGAGCCGATCGCGATCGTGGGAATGGCATGCCGTTTTCCGGGAGGCGTCGCTTCCCCGGAGGATCTGTGGGATGTGCTCACCGCTGGTGAGGACGTTGTCTCCGGACTGCCGCAGAACCGCGGGTGGGACTTGGGGCGCCTGTACGATCCCGATCCGGACCGGGCCGGTACGTCGTACATGCGTGAGGGCGGTTTCCTGCACGAGGCGGGGGAGTTCGACGCCGCCTTCTTCGGTATCTCGCCGCGTGAGGCGTTGGCGATGGACCCGCAGCAGCGGTTGCTGCTGGAGACGTCCTGGGAGGCCCTCGAACGGGCCGGCATCGCACCTTCGAAGCTGGCGGGCAGCCCGACCGGTGTGTTCTTCGGCATATCGAACCAGGACTACGCCGCCCAGGCGGGCGACGTGCCGTCCGAGCTGGAGGGCTACCTGCTCACCGGCTCCATCTCCAGCGTCGCTTCGGGGCGTGTTGCTTACACGTTCGGTCTTGAGGGGCCTGCGGTGACGGTGGATACGGCGTGTTCGTCGTCGTTGGTGGCGTTGCATCTGGCGGTGCAGGCGTTGCGGCGGGGTGAGTGCTCGCTTGCGTTGGTGGGTGGGGTGACGGTGATGTCGTCGCCGGTGACGTTGACGACGTTCAGTCGGCAGCGGGGTTTGTCGGTGGATGGCCGGTGCAAGGCGTTCGCGGCTTCGGCGGATGGTTTTGGTGCTGCCGAGGGTGTGGGTGTGTTGTTGGTGGAGCGGTTGTCGGATGCGCGGCGGTTGGGTCATCGGGTGTTGGCGGTGGTGCGGGGGAGTGCGGTCAATCAGGATGGTGCGTCGAATGGGTTGACGGCTCCGAATGGTCCGTCGCAGCAGCGGGTGATCCGTGCGGCGTTGGCTGACGCCGGTCTGGCTCCTGTCGATGTGGATGTGGTGGAGGCGCATGGGACGGGGACGCGGTTGGGTGATCCGATCGAGGCGCAGGCGTTGCTGGCGACGTATGGGCGGGGGCGTGCGGGTGGGCGTCCGGTGGTGTTGGGGTCGGTGAAGTCGAACATCGGTCATACGCAGGCTGCGGCTGGTGTGGCGGGTGTGATGAAGATGGTGCTGGCGCTGGAGCGGGGTGTGGTGCCGCGGACGTTGCATGTGGATGAGCCGTCACCGCACGTGGACTGGTCGGCTGGTGAAGCGGAGCTGGCGGTTGAGCCGGTGGTGTGGCTGCCGGGTGAGCGAGTGCGTCGGGCCGGCGTGTCGTCGTTCGGGATCAGTGGCACGAATGCGCACGTGATTGTGGAGGAGGCGCCTGCGGAGCCG
>NZ_BBUZ01000050.1 GCF_001417735.1 Streptomyces sp. NBRC 110028 | reverse complement strand
GGCACAAGCCTGGTCTCGGCCCTGCAGACCGTCAGCGCCGCCACCTTGCAGAACATCGACCTCCATCTGGACGAGGACGTACTCCTCTGCGGCGATCACACCGCCGACAAGACCCTGGCCGCAGACCTCATCAACCGCATCCCCGGGCTACGCACCGTCGACTGCGGCCCGCTGGACATGAGCGGTGTCAGCGAACGGATCACCGCACTACTGATCGGGATCAACAAGCGTTACAAGACCCACGCCGGCATTCGACTCACAGGTCTCCCCGAACCTCTCGCCCGACCAGGATTCGGCCGCTCCGCGTAACTCGGCCACAGACCCGCACTTCTTCAGGCGAAGTTCCCCCGTGATCCTGGACACTCTTCTTCTACGCTGCGAGTGTTTGGTCGTTGCGGAACCGCTGTCGTGTCTCCAGGGGTGTGAGGTACCCGAACACTGGATGCTTGCGCAGGCGGCGCCGGTTATAGAACGTCTCGATGAAGGTGAAGACCTCGGCGCGGGCGGTGGCCCGGTCCGGCCATACCCGGGTGCCGATCTCTTCCTTGAGCACGGCCCAGAAGCTTCCGGCTGCGGCGTTGTCAAAGCAGGAGCCGGTCCGGCCCGTGCTCTGGCGGAGCCCCAACCTGCCTGTTTCGGCGCCGAATTGAGCTGAGGTGTCTTCGCTTCCGCGGTCGCTGTGCGTGATGCAGCCGGGTTCCAGGCTGCCGCGGCCGTGGGCCATCCGCAGCGCGTCGACTACCAGCTCGGCGCGGTGGTGGTCGGCCATGGCGTAGCCGACGACCTCGCGGGTGGCCAGGTCCAGCCAGCAGGCCAGATACAGCCAGCCCTCATGCGTGGGCAGGTAGGTGATGTCTCCGACCAGCCGGGTGCCGGGGCGGGTGGCGGTGAAGTCCCGGCCGATCAGGTCGGGCGCCGGCCGGGCCTGCCGGTCGGGCCGGGTCAGCGAGCGGCGTCTTCGGCGTGTGACACCGGTGATCCCGTGTTCACGCATGATCCGCTCCACCCGTTTGCGGTTGACCGGCCGGCCCAGTCGCCGCAGCGCGGCGTGCACCCGCGGAACACCGTAGGCGCCCTTCGAGGCCAGGTGAATCAGGGTGATCTCGTGGGCCAGGGCCTCATCGGCTCGCTCACGTGCCCGCCGGTCCTGTTCGGCTTCCGGCCAGGCGTAGATGGAGGAGCGGACCACGCCCAGGACACGGCACAACAGGGTCACCGGTCAGACGGCCTTCTCCGCGGCGATGAACTGGTGGACCCCGTTCACCGGTCGCTGTCCCTGGCGAAGTCGGGTGGCCCGGGGACCTCCCCCGGGCTCCCACGGAACCGTACATGCTCTGATCACCAGATCCGCGACGGCTCGGTCACCCAAACCCAGTGCGCGAAAAGACGGGGTGCTGTTTCCACTCCGTGCCACCACGCGCGAAGGGTCGCCGACCAACTCCGCCGCATCCGCCAGGACGGGTGAGACCGCCGAGCCCAGAGGTGTTCCCCGAGTGCGCGCTTCGAGGGTGCCATCGGCTTTCTCCAAAGGAGCTGCCAGCCATGGCTTGACACACAGCCGTACCCACGGCAGATCGCACACTGAGTCCACCGCCTTGAGCATCAGGTGCCACGGTACCGAATCGAAGAACGCCTTGATGTCGAGATCAATCACCCAGTCGTACTTCGAGCACCGCATTCTGCACGTCCCTACCGCGCCTATCGCCCCGCGCCTCGGCCGATAGCCGTAGGAGTCCGGATGGAAGATCGGCTCGACCTTCCTTTCCAGCACCATGGCCACGACGGTTTGCGCGACACGATCCCTCACAGTCGGAACGCCCAGCACCCTGACGCCCCCCTGGGGCTTCAGAATCTCCACCATGCGCACCGGCGACGGGAAATAGCCGCTTGATGACATCCGATTCCAGATCTTGTACAAGTTGCCTCGCAGATCCCTCTCGAATTCCGCCACGCTCACCTCATCCACACCCGGTGCGCCCTTGTTTGCCCTGACCTTCTCCCACGCCTCCTCTACCAGCCACTTCGAGATTTCGAACGGCTTGTCCGGTGACTTCAACCCATCCATGAGACTCCTCCCGGAGAACGTCCGGTTGATCGAATGAACGAGCCACGAGCGCCCCGGCCCCTTCGCTCCACCCCCATTACAGGAGCTTCCTCGCTACTACGAGCCGGTCCGCCAGCGTGCACGAGCACGCCTTCTCCTGTTCCGCACGAGTGCCGCAGACCGGGCTGGCGCCACCTTCACGCCGGACACCGCCTGGCCAGTAAGCGGATCGCCCGCCAGGCTCACCCCTCGGCGCCTTCAAGCCTCGGTTTTGATGCCGTCCAAGCATTCAGCAGTGGTTCACTTGCGTTCGCCTCCCCGATCCCCACCTGACGTTCCGACAGAAACGCCTTTCCTCCTGCGCTCATCACGACGGTCTTCAGCCAATGCAACCGGAGGCGGTTTGGAGCCCCCTCCGCCGGGCGACTCCGAGGGGCCCTCATCACTTGTGCAGCACAACGCAGCGAGTGGCCGTAGCTGGCGTCGGGAGCCCGCTGGGGATTGCGGGACAGCCCTTAGGCGCTACCTTCCTACATCGGTAGTTCCTTTCCGTTCAGGACGCACGAAGGCCGCGGCTTTTCTCAGGATCTCGATCGTCTTCTGCTGCTCGGCGTTCTGCCGGCGCAGCCGTGTGAACTCTTCACGCTCGGCGCTGGTCAGCTCGCCCGGCCCACCCTCACCGCGGTCGATCCGGTCACGCTTGACCCAGCCGCGCAGGCTCTCAGGACTCACCCCAAGATCCCGCGCGACCTCCGTGATCGTCTTGCTGGAGGAGCGGGCCAACGCGATCGCGTCCCGCTTGGGACTCCTCCGAATACCGCTTCGAGTACTGACGTCTCACCTGGCACTACTCCCTCTGGAACCTCGTCCCAGTCTCCAGATGTCCACGATCAAGGGGAACCTTCAATCCGCCGGTACGGCTGGCCTGCGAGTTCCTGCTTCGCGCCAACATCATCTGAAGCGAATGAAATGATAAGAGCTGTTTGCTGTAAAATCAGCGGATATAATGCCTATGCGAACCGGAGAACAGGACCGGGAGTCAGTGGTGGACGAAGAGCACTCGGGGTCCCAGGAGGTGGAGCCGGACGCACCGAGGCTGCGCATGGCGGCGGCCGTCGGCGCCCTGAGCGAGGCCGAGCTTCTGCCTTTCGTCCTCCATCAGGTGGTGGCTGGACTCGGTGGCCTCGGCGGCGTCGCCCACGTGCGTGAAGGCGACCGGCTCCGGTTGGTCGCTGCATGCGGCTTGTCACCGGACGCGGCCCGAGCCTGGGACGATCTGCCGCTTGACGTGGCAGGCAGGCGGGAGGATTCGCCGCCGCAAGCGGCTGCCGCGCGGGACGGCCTGCCGCTGGAAGAGGCCGGAGCCCGGGAGGAACTGCCGTCTGCCGCACGGGACGGCCCGGTGGTGGCCCTCCGCGAGGGGCGATTGGTCAGGTTGCCTCTCGATCCGTCGCGTCCGCCCCGCTGGAGGGCATTCCCCCTGGCCGCCGGAGTGATCGGCGTTCCGCTGACCGGGCCCGGGCACCCGCAGGGTGTGCTGAGCGTGCTCATGGCGCTGCCGGAGCCGCTGTCCGGTTCTGACCAGCGGTTTCTCGGTGAGCTGGCAGCCGCGACCGACGACCGCTGGCTCCACGTCGCCACCGGAACCCTCCCTGCGGTACGGCGACCGAACCCCTTCTCACGCGTCCCGGAGAACATCCGGGAGATGAACGTCGGACTCTGGGACTGGGACCCAGGTGCCGACCGGGTTGTCGCCGACGACACCGCACTGTGGGTCATGGGGCTGAGCCGGGACACTTATGACGAACGGGCCGAAACCTGGTTCTCCGCCGTGCACCCCGACGACGCCCCCGTCACGCGCGCTGCCGCCGAGCACGCCGTGGCGGGCGGTGGCGACTACGTCGCTGAGTACCGGGTGCACCGCCCGGACGGCGGAACGGCGTGGGTCGAAGGCCGCGGCCACGCCGCACCCGGCACCGGAGGCGGCGTGGCCCGGCTGGCCGGAACCGTCTGGGACGTCACTTGGACCAGGGCCACGCGCGACGCCACGGAAAAACCCTTGCGGCCCACGCCTGACGGCTTCCTGGCTGGGAACACCGGGAAACCGGACCCGGCGGAGCAGATCAGCGCGGCACAGAGGATGGAGCAACGCGCCGCCCGGATCGCCGAACTCACCGAAGGACTTGCCCAGGCACTCACCGTCTCAGACGTCGTGAAGGCGATGGCCGTCCCCGTCCTCCCGCTTTTCGGCGCGACCGCCCTGGTGACCGCGGCCATCGACGGGCGGCGGCTGCACGTGGTCGGGTCCTTCGGCTATCCGAAGGAGTTCATCGACTTGTTCGACACCATCGGTCTCGACGCCATGTCGCCCGCCACGGACGCGCTGCGCAGCCGCACCCCGATGTTCATCTCATCGGCCCGCGAATACGACAAACGATATCCGCACCTGTCCGACCTACGCGCCCGGGGCGGCAAACAGGCGTGGGCGTTCCTGCCCCTGATCGCCTCGGGCCGGTCCGTCGGCTACTGCGTCATCGCCTTCGACACTCCCCGGACCCTGAAGGACGAGGAACGCACGCTGCTGGTCGCGCTGGCCGGACTGGTCGCCCATGCCTTCGAACGCGCCCGGCTCTACGACGCCGAGCACTCCCGGGCCCAGGAACTCCAGCGGGGCCTGCTACCCCAGACGCTACCGGTGCTCCCGGCGGTCTCCGCGGCGGCCCGATATATCCCGGCCGGTCCGGACGCCGAAGTCGGCGGCGACTGGTACGACGTCATCCCCCTGCCGTCCGAACGCGTGGCCCTCGTCATCGGCGATGTCATGGGTCACGGGGTCTCCGAGGCTGTCACCATGGGACGCCTGCGAGCCGCCGTGCGTACCCTGGCTGATCTCGACGTGCCGCCCGACGAACTACTCACCCGCCTCGACAGCCTGGTCAACACCCTCGGCGGCGCCTCCAGCGCCACATGCCTGTACGCGGTCTACGACCCGACGAACTGCACGCTCGCCTTCGCCAGCGCCGGTCATCCGCCGCCGGCGATCCTCCACCCGAACGGGAGCGCCTACTTCCCGCCCCTTGATCCGAGCCCCCCGCTCGGCCTGGTCCAGCCTCCGCTGCACACCGTGGAACTCGTGCTGCCCCCCGAGAGCCTAGTGGTGATGTACACCGACGGGCTGGTCGAGTCGCCCGCTACGGACATCGACGCGGGCATGGCAGAGCTCGGCCGTTCCGTCACCGCGGCCGCATCCCGCCCGCCGACGGGTCACACCCCGTACCCGTCGGGCCCGGGCGGCGACTCCGTGCGTCTCGAAGACCTCTGTCACCGAGTCACCGCGAATCTGCTGCCGCTCGGGGAACCGCACCTCGACGACGCGGCCCTGCTGGTGGCGTGCACCCATGCACTGGACCCGGGCGACATGGCCTCCTGGTCATTGCCGGAGAACCCCCTAGCCGCAGGCCAGGCCCGCAAACTGGTGCGCGCTCAGTTGGGCGACTGGGACCTGGAGGAGCTGTCGATGACCACCGAGCTGCTCGTCAGCGAGCTGGTCGGCAACGTGATCCGGCACGCCGACGGGCCGGTCCATCTGCGTATGCTGCGCGGCCGGACCCTCATCTGCGAAGTGTCCGACGGCAGCCCGGCCACCCCTCGCATCCGGCACGCCGGCGACAACGACGAGGGCGGCCGGGGATTGCAGCTCGTCGCCGCCCTCTCCTACCGCTGGGGCGCCCGGTTCACCGCAACAGGCAAGTACATCTGGACGGAACAACGGCGCCCCGGCGTCCTCGCCCCCGACTGACAAGGAGCAAAACGCGCTGGTTCGATCACCCGACACCCGACCGGCCCCTGGATCACCCAGCAAGCCCGGAACTACCTCATGGACCCCGGCGACCACGCCGAGTCGATCAAGTTCCTCATCCGGGATCGCGGCGCATACTTCACCGACAACTTCGACGCCATCTTCCAGGCCATCGGCGTGCACGTCCTTCCAACGCTGCCCCAGGTACCCCGGATGAACGCCATCGCGGAACGCTGGATCGGCCCATGCCGACGCGAGGCAACCGACCGCATCCTGATCACGGGAGAGCGCCACCTACGCCTCGTCGTCAGTGAGTACACAGATCATTACAACCAACACCGGCCACACCGATCCCTCGGACAACGGGCGCCGGACCTACTCAGCGAGCCCGAACCACCCACCGCCACCGACAACACTCGAGTCCTTCGACTCGACGGCCTCATCCACGAATACACGCAGGTCGCATAGAGTGACACCGTTTCCGGCACCCACAGGCTCGGCCGCTCCATCCAGGACCTCATCGCGATCGTGTCCGGCCTGCGCAAGCGCGGCATCGGATTCACCTCGCTGTACGAAGCGCTCGACACGACCACGCCCGGCGACCGCCTGGTCTTCCACGTCTTCACGGCCCTGGCGGAGTTCATCCGGGCTGGCAGGCCGGCTATTCCGAGCAGATCAAGCGGCTGCCGGGGAGGGTGCTACACCCCGTAGGCTGTTCGCTCGCGAAGGCTGACGGAGCTGCGTCGAGCACCGTGTCCAGCATGGCCCTCGATGTCTGAAGAGCCTCGATCTCCTGTGTAATCCGCTGCCGTTCGCCTTGGAGTCGGCGGACCAGGTCCGGACACGTAGGGACCAGGCGGTCGCTGTCGTCGGCAACACAGGGCAGAACTTGAGCGATCACGGTGGTGGACAGACCGGCCGTCAGGAGGTTACGGATACGGCGCACTGCCTCCACGTCTGCGTCGCTGTACTCCCGGTATCCGCTGGGAAGTCGGGTCGGGGCGAGCAGCCCCTGCTGTTCGTAGTAGCGCAGGAGTCGTTCGTGCACTCCAGTCCGCTGGACCATCTCCTTCATACGCATGGGGTGCTGCCTCTCCCGGCGACTTGACTCTGACATTGGTGTCGGAGTTTAGCGTCGTGTCCATGAGTGCTGAACAGGCCGTTCTTGAACGGAATCTTGATGTGTACGTGCAGGGCAGCGGCCCTGCCCTGCTGCTGGCGCACGGTGCCGGCGGCGGTATCGAAGGCAACTTCGGGCTGGTGCTCGACGATCTGGCGCGGGACCACACGCTGATCGGTCCGCATTACCCAGGAGCGGGCAGCACACCGGTCGCAACGGAACCGCTCGATCCCGACGAGCTCGCAGACGCCCTTGTCGCCTCCACTGTGGCGCGCGGGCACGAGACGTTCGTCATCCTCGGAGAGTCCCTGGGGACTGCCATCGCGGTGCGCGCCGCGACCCGCCATCCCGAACGGGTGACAGGACTGGTGCTCACGGCAGGGTTTCCCGTGGCCGATCCGGTCCTCGCACACGCCTCCCAACTGATCGCCCTTCTCGGCAAGGCGGGCGAGTGGGAGGAGGTGGCCCGGCTGGCTTTCCTGGCGTGCCTGTCCGAGAGCCAGTTGAACGGGCTGTCGCCGACCGAGATGGAGGAGGCGGTGGCGCAGGTGAAGGCGTCGATGCCTCCCGGCATGCTCGACCACTTCGACCTTGTCTCCCGCGTGGACGTCCGCGGCGACCTCACCGGCGTGACGGCCCCCACCCTCGTGTTCGCGCCGACGGGAGACCGTCTGGTGCTTCCGGAGAGTTCCCGCCGCCTCGCTGCGGGAATCCAGGGGGCCACGCTGATCGAACTGCCCGGAGCGGGACACATCCTCGACGCGGACAACCGGGCGCTCTGGCTCGGCCACGTACGCCGTTTCGTGGCGTCTCTTGGCCCTATGTCCGCATGACCACCAAGGACGTGCAGGGCCAGGCCGTAGCTCCGCGTGTTCCCATGGGAGAGCACCGCGGCGGCCTGGCGGTCCTTGCCCTGGCCACCTTCATCGTGGTCACCACGGAGATGCTCCCTGTTGGGTTGCTGTCCGCGATCAGCACGAGTCTGGAGGTGTCCGAGTCCCGGACGGGGATGCTGCTCACGGCCTATGCCTTCACGGTGGCAATGACTGCGACAGCGTTGACCTCTTGGACCGCGAGCTGGCCGAGGAAGCGCCTCCTTCTCGCGGTCGTGGGGATCTTCGCCGTGGGTGCGGTCCTCTCCGGTGCGGCGACGAATTTTGCGCTGCTGGCTGTTGCCCGGCTCGTCTGCGGTGCCGCGCACGGCGTGTTCTGGTCCATCGTGGCCGGTTACGCCGCAGCCCTCGCCTCTACGGAGCGACCGGGCAGAGCAACGGCGGTCGTCTTCGCCGGGAACTCGGGAGCATTGGTCCTCGGCGTGCCCCTGACCGCTGCGCTGGGCGGCACTGTGGGCTGGCGAGCGGCCTTCTGGCTGGTGGCCTTCGCCGCGCTGCTGGTGCTGACAGTGGCCATGAGGGTGCTTCCGCCGGTTCCAGGAAATCCACAACAAGCCGGCCGAGGCCCTCATGCACTGCGCCTGCCCGGTCTCCTCCCGTTGGTGATGACCACGATGGTGCTCGTGCTTGGCCACTTCACGCTGTACAGCTATGTCACCCCACTGCTCCACAGCACGGGGATACCGGACGGCGCCGGAGTGAGCGCGCTCCTGGCGACGTACGGTGTGACAGGGCTCGGCGGCACGTGGCTTGCGGGTCTCTGGGTGGACCGCGCGCCGTCTGCCGCCATATTCGGGACCACTGGGGCGATGGCGCTGGCGATCGGCCTGTTGGCATTCGGAGCTTCGCTGATACCCGTCACCGTGGCGGCTGTCGCCGTCTGGGGGATGGCCTTCGCAGCCGCACCGGTGTGCTTGCAGGCGACAGTTCTGCGCATCGCCGGCACAGCTCACGACACAGCCTCGTCCTGGTACGTCGCCGCCTTCAATCTGGGAATCGGTGGAGGTGCCCTGGCTGGTGGCGCTGTGCTTGCCAGCGCCGGAGTTCGAGCGCTCGGCTGGGTGGCGCTCGCAGCGGTCTCCATAGCAGCGGCGATAGCGTGGGGCTCAAGCAGACACTGGTGCATGCAGGACCGGAAGGTCGCGCCCTGACGTCGACGGGACATAAGGTGCGCGGATAGGGGTGCTCATGGGCGGCGGTTCGGGCGTTCGTCCCGGCGGTGGGTGGTCCATGCCCCGTAGCGCTCCAAAATGGCTTCACCGGGTTTGACCTGAGGCAACGCAACTGACCAGCAGGTATCCGGCATGATCAGTCCTCGTGCTGGTTCGACTTGTCTACCTCATCGGCACGCGAATCTTCGCGTGGCTGTTCCTGATGTCTCGATCTTCTGCGGCCAAGAATGAGGAGATACTGATCCTTCGGCACGAGCTCGCGGTTCTGCGTCGACAGGTCACCGCGCCCAAGCCCGGCTGGCCGGACCGCGCGCTGCTCGCCGTTCTGACCCGGCTGATCCCTCAAGCCCTGCGCGAACGCCGGATCGTCTCCCCGCGCACCCTGCTGGCGTGGCACCGGCGTCTGGTGAAGCAGAAGTGGACGCAGCCTGTGCCGCTCGAAAAGTCATCGCCGCAGGCGGGCGAGGTGTGGCCAGACCGCTGGGACCATGTCCGCGTGATCGTTTCCTTGCTGTACAAGGTGACCCGGAAGCTGCTGACCGTTCCAGCGGTGCTCCTCCGTCGCGGGACGACCGCCCGCCCCGGCCGCCATCAAGGCGCTCGTCATGCGGCTGGCCCGAGAGAATCCGCGGTGGGGGCACCGACGGATCCAAGGGGAGTTGACCCGACTCGGGCATCGGATCGCCGCCTCGACGGTCTGGGAGATCCTGCACGCAGCGGGCTTCGATCCGGCGCCACGTCGTTCAGGTCCCACCTGGCGCGAGTTCTTGACCGCGCAAGCCGAGGGCATCGTCGCCGCAGACTTCTTCCACATCGACACCGCGCTCGGCAGACGGCTGTACGCGCTGGTGTTCCTCGAGCAGGGGACCCGGCGGCTGCACATCACCGGGGTCACCGCCCACCCGACCCGGGACCGGGCGGTGCAGCAGGCACGGAATCTTACCGCCGACCTGGGCATACGCATCGAGACACTGCGCCTCTTGTTACGCGATCGCGGTGGCAAGTACGGGGGGCCTTCGACGCTGTCTTCCAGGCCGAGGAGATGGAGATCCTCGAAAGTGCCCCCCGCGCTCCCCGCATGAACGCGCACTGCGAGCGCATCATCGGCAGCATCCGACGCGAAGCCCTCGACCAAACCAGCTACCACCCGGCGCCCACGAACACCCCGCCGCGGCGCCTGGCCTCAGCACCGGCAAAGTCCTGCGCACCCGGATCCTCGGCGGCCTCATCAACGAGTACAGATACGCGGCATGACATGCAGCGATGACTTTTCGAGCGGCACAGGCTCGACCGTCACGCGAACCAGACGCAGAGCTCCGGCTCCGCCCCGCGTGTCCGGCCGGTGCTCACCGTGCTCATCGGAATCCTCGGCGGCTTCGTCGTCGGACCGACCTCGGTCGGCTCGGGCTCGGTCATCATCGCCCTGCTGCTGCTGGTCTACCCGACACTGCGGCCGAACCACCTCATCGGCACCGCCATGGTGCAGGCCATTCCACTGGTGGGCGCCGCCACGGTTGGCCACCTGCTCTTCGGCGAGGTGCAGTTCGCGCTGACCGGTTCGGTGCTGGTCGGCGGGATTCCCGGGGTGCTGGTCGGCTCGGCCCTGTCCGCCCGGATCCCGGCGACCGTGATCCAGCCCGCGGTGACGGCGCTGCTGTCCGCCGTCGCGGTCAGCCTGATCCAACCCGCAGCCGCTGCTCATGCTCGTGGTGGCCATCGCCGGAGCGAGCGCATCCCACCTGCTTACCGCGCCGCGCGGGGCCCGGCGCACATCCGAACCCCAGCCCGGCGACCCCACCCCGGAAGGCGGTTCTCGCCATGAGCGGATATTCCATGCTTCCGAATGAGCCCTGAAGCACGTCAGCCGCCATACGGACACCTTGTCTCGCATAGTGAAACTATGTTGTCTCGTGCGGCCCGATCGTCCAGTCTTCTCCTCATGTCGAGTCACCGCGTCTCCGAACACGCCGGCTTCCGCCTGGCGCTCATCGGTGTGCACGCGCATGCGGTGTCCGACGTCGACTGTCGCTGAGCCACGGGCTCGAAAAAGGGGCTGCCCGCAGCTCCGTTGTCACCCGTCGAGGTTGTCACCCGTCGAGGTTGTCACCCGTCGAGCCCGGTCCGGCACACCACTTCTCCCGTGTCGTCGGTGCGGTTCGCGCGGCTCAGCGTCCTCCTCCAGCTGCTTTCGATGCCTTCCGACGCACCCTCCGCCTCGAAAGGCATCCACACAC
The DNA here is from genome assembly GCF_001417735.1 of Streptomyces sp. NBRC 110028. Classification (GTDB taxonomy): domain Bacteria; phylum Actinomycetota; class Actinomycetes; order Streptomycetales; family Streptomycetaceae; genus Streptomyces. Next base: position 53,830 of record NZ_BBUZ01000050.1, on the reverse strand, counting down.
CATGCGTAAACGCAGACCGGTATTCCAGCGCGCCAGCGTGGCGACCATCAGCCTGGTCGTTCTCGGAGGGCTCGCGGCGTGCTCCGGGCCGAAGGACAACGGAGCGAGTTCCGCAGAGAGCGGTGGGAAGGCCACCAAGGGCGGCGAGCTCACCGTGCTCAACTCCGAGACCCAGGCGAACTTCGACCCGGCCCGCCTGTACACCTCCGGCGGGGGCAATGTTCCCTCGCTCGTCTTCCGTACGCTGACCACCCGCAAACGAGCAGCCGGTGCCGCCGGTACGAAAGTGGTCCCCGACCTCGCCACGGGCCTCGGCACCCCCAGCAAGAACGCCACGGTGTGGACGTACACACTGAAGAAGGGACTGAAGTACGAGGACGGGTCCGCCATCACGTCCGCCGACATCAAGTACGGCGTGGAGCGGTCCTTCGCCGCCGAACTGTCCGGCGGGGCACCGTACTTGCGCGACTGGCTGATAGGTGGCGACACGTATCAGGGCCCCTACAAGTCCGGCAAGGGCAAGAAGACGCTCGACTCCATCGAGACGCCGGACGAACGGACCATCGTCTTCAAGCTGAAGAAGCCAGTCGGCGACTTCCCCTACCTGGCGACCCAGACCCAGTTCGCGCCGGTGCCCAAGGACAAGGACACCGGCACCGCGTACGAGAAGCACCCGATCTCCTCCGGGCCGTACAAGGTCGTCAAGAACACCAACGATGGCGAACGGCTCCAGCTTGAGCGCAATCCGCACTGGTCGGAGAAGGTCGACGACCAGCGCAAGGCCTACCCGGACACCATCGACGTACGCTCCGGGCTCGACGCGGCGGTCATCAACCAGCGGCTGTCGACCAGCTCGGGCGATGACGCGAGAGCGATCACGACGGACACCAACCTCGGCCCCGCCGAGCTGGCCCAGATCGGCCAGAACAAGGCACTGAAGTCCCGGGTCGGCATCGGCCACTTCGGCTACACCGACTACCTGGCGTTCAACCCGAAGGTGAAGCCGTTCGACAAGCCAGGGGTACGGCAGGCGATCTCGTACGCGATCGGCCGCAGCAGCGTCGTCAACGCCGTGGGCGGCTCCTCGCTCGCCGAGCCGGCCACCACCTTCCTGCCGAACCAGAAGGCCTTCGGCTACACGCCGTACGACCACTTCCCGGCAGGTAAGAACGGCAATCCCGCGAAGGCCAGGGAGGTACTGAAGAAGGCCGGCTACGGCAACGGGCTCACCGTGACCCTCACCCACTCCACCGAGGAGGGCGAGATGGGTCCCAAGGTCGCCGCGGCCGTCCAGCAGTCCCTGGCGAAGGCCGGCATCACGGTGAAGCTCAAGGGCCTGGAGGGCAACGCCTACAACGAGAAGCGCTGGGACGCCAAGGGCAGCCCCGGGTTCTTCCTCTCCCGCTGGGGCGCCGACTGGCCCGCCGGCTACCCGTTCCTCGCCCCGATCTTCGACGGGCGGCAGATCGTCAAGGACGGCGCCAACTTCAACCACGCCCAGCTCGACGACCCCGCGGTCAACAAGGAGATCGACGAGATCAGCGGACTCACCGACCTGGACGCCGCGGCCAAGCGCTGGGGCGCGCTGGACAAGAAGATCGGTGAACAGGCCCTCACGGTGCCGCTCTACCACCCGGTCTACCAGCGACTGGTCGGCAAGGACATCCGACACGTCGTCATCAGCGACTGGACCGGCGTCCTCGACATCTCACAGGTGGCGGTCAAGTAATGGCCGTGCAGGACGCGTTGGTCACCGGGGCGGGCGAACCGGCCGCCCCGGGCCCGGCGGCCGGGGCCCGCGGTGTGTGGCGCAGGCTGCGCACCCGGCCCTCGGCCGTCATCGCGGGGGCGGTGCTCGCCACGCTGATCCTCGCCGCACTCGCCGCGCCGCTGCTCGCGGCGCTCAGCGGACAGGACCCGTACACCTACCACGACGAGCTGGTCGACTCCGCGAGCGGCGGAGCCCCGCAAGGCTCCTTCGGCGGCGTCAGCGGCGCCCACTGGCTGGGGGTCGAACCGGGCACCGGCCGCGATCTGTTCGCCCGGCTGCTGTACGGCGCCCGGGTTTCGCTGCTCGTGGCGGCGGGGGCGACGCTGCTGCAGGTGCTGATCGGTGTGAGCGTGGGCCTGGCCGCGGCGCTCGGCAGCAGATGGGCGGACCGGGTCCTCAGCCGGATCACCGATGTGATGGTGGCACTGCCGATGCTGGTCCTCGCGATCGCGCTGACCACCGTGGTGCCCGAGGACTTTCCGCGCCCGTTGCTGCTCGTCTTCGTCATGGGCGTCCTCAACTGGGGCGGCACCTCCCGCCTGGTACGGGCCCAGACCCTGGCCCTGCGTCGCCTCGACTTCGTCGCCGCGGCCCGGCTGGGCGGCTCGGGTCCCTTGCGCGTGGTGCGGCGGGAGCTGCTGCCGTCGCTCGCGGCGCCCGTCATCACCTACGCGGCCATCCTCCTTCCGTCCAACATCGTGCTGGAGGCCTCACTGTCGTTCCTCGGCATCGGCGTGAAGCCGCCCGCGCCCTCGTGGGGCCAGATGCTGTCGACGGCGACCACCTGGTTCCGCGCCGACCCGGCGTACGTCCTGCTGCCGTCCGGGCTGCTGTTCGTGACCGTCCTCGCCTTCACGGTCCTTGGCGACGCGGTACGCACCGCACTCGACCCTCGTGAGGCGAGCCGCCTTCGGGTGGGCACCCGCAAGGAGACGACCCGTGACTGACCGTTTTCCGGGCCTGCGCTTCGCGGCGAAACGCCTGCTGGGCGCCGTACTCGTACTGCTGGTGCTCTCCGTCGTCCTGTACGCGCTCTTCTATCTCGTCCCCGGCGACCCCGCCCAGCTCGCCTGCGGCGAGCGCTGCAACCCGGCCCAGGTGGCGCAGGTGCGCGAGCAACTGGGACTGGACGAGTCGGCGTACGCCCAGTATCTGCACTTCCTGCAGGGCATATTCGCGGGACGCGACTACTCGACGGGCACTTCTGTGCAGCACTGCGCCGCACCCTGCCTGGGCCTGTCCCACCAGAACGACCAGCAGGTCACCTCGCTGATCGTGGCGGGGCTTCCGGCCACCGCCTCGCTCGCCTTCGGCGCGATGACGGTGTGGCTCGTACTGGGTCTCGGCACGGGTCTGCTGTCCGCGCTGCGCCGTGGCGGGGCGACCGAGCGCGTGCTGACCGTCCTCACGCTGGCCGGAACCGGCACCCCGGTCTTCATCCTGGGCCTGCTGCTGCTCATGGCCGCGTGCGCCTATCTGCAATGGCTGCCGTTCCCGTCGTACGTTCCGCTGGCCCAGGATCCCGAGCAGTGGGCCTGGAACATGCTGCTGCCCTGGTTGACACTGGGCCTCTTCGAGAGCGCGAAGTACGCCCGTCTCACCCGCTCCTCCACCCTCGAGGTCCTCGCGGAGGACCACATCCGCACCTTCCGCGCCTACGGACTGAGTGAACGCGCCGTCGTCACCCGGCACGCGCTGCGCGGGGCGCTGCCCCCGGTGATCGCCCTGACCGCCGTGGACGTAGGGCAGATGATGGGCGGCGCGATGCTCACCGAGCAGCTCTTCGGTCTGCCCGGCCTGGGCCGGCTCCTCGTCGACAGCGTGCACTCCGTCGACCTGCCGGTGGTCGTCGGTGTGGTTCTCGTGATCGGGGCCGCGGTGGTCCTCGCCAACGCCGTCGCGGACATCCTCTACGCCCTGGCCGACCGAAGGGTGGTCCTGTCATGACCCCGGAGCAGCCGGCGGGTCCGGCCGCCGAGACCGCTGAACCGCTGGTCGACGTCCAAGGACTGACGGTCGGCTTCCCCACGGGTACGGAGTCCGTGCGCGCGGTCGACGGCATCTCCTTCCGGCTCGGCGCCGGGCAGGCGCTCGGCATCGTGGGCGAATCCGGGTCCGGGAAGAGCACGGTCGCCGCGGCGCTGCTGGGCCTCCACCGCGGCACCGGAGCACACCTGACCGGCACCGTACGGGTCGGCGGCATCGACGTAGGCACCGCGCCCGTGCGGGAGCTGCGACGGTTGCGCGGCTCCGTCGCAGCGATGGTCTTCCAGGACCCGCTGTCCTCCCTCGATCCCTATATGGCCATCGGCGACCAGATCGCCGAGGTCCACCGGACACACGCCCCGGGCGTCTCCCGGCGAGCCGCGCGGCATCGCGCGGTGACCGTCCTGGACAGGGTCGGCATCCCCGATGCGGCACGCCGCTCCCGCTCCCGGCCGCACGAGTTCAGCGGCGGCATGCGGCAGCGTGCCCTGATCGCGATGGCGCTCGCCTGCGAGCCACGGGTGCTGGTGGCCGACGAGCCGACCACCGCCCTGGACGTGACGGTCCAGGCCCAGATCCTCGACCTGCTGCACGACCTTCGCGCGGAGACCGGCATGGGCCTGGTCCTGGTCTCCCACGACCTGGGTGTGGTGGCGGGCAGTGTGGAGGAGATGCTGGTCATGAAGGACGGACGCGCCGTCGAGCGCGGCCCGGTCGGCACGGTCCTCACGTCCCCGCGGCAGTCGTACACCCGGGAACTGCTGGCCGCCGTCCCCCGCATGGAGACCCGGCGGGCGCCGATGGCCGCCCTCGCCACTGGTGGCCCCTCGGCTTCCGGCGAAGACACGCTGCTGGAAGCGGTGCGGGTGCGCAGGGAGTTCGGACGCCGGAAGGACCGAACGGTCGCTGTGGACGGTGTGTCGGTGACCGTGGCGCCCGGTGAGACCCTCGGCATCGTCGGCGAGTCCGGCAGCGGCAAGACCACACTGGGCCGGATGCTGGTCCGTCTGCTGGAGCCAAGTGATGGCATCGTCCGCTACCGGGGGCGCGAGCTGACCGGCGTCCACAGCGACCTGCAGATGGTGTTCCAGGACCCGGTCTCCTCGCTCAATCCGCGCCGCAGCATCGGCGAGTCCGTCGCCGACCCGCTGCGCGCCACCGGAACTCTCACCGACGCGGAGATCACCCGCCGCGCACGGGAACTCCTGGAACGCGTCGGGCTCGACCCACGGTGGTACCACCGCTATCCACACGAGTTCAGCGGCGGTCAGCGCCAGCGCGTCGGCATCGCCCGGGCACTCGCGCCCGGACCCAAGCTCATCGTGTGCGACGAGCCGGTTTCCGCGCTCGACGTCAGCACCCAGGCACAGGTCCTGGACCTCCTGGCACAGCTCCAGCGCGACCTCGGGCTCGCTCTGGTACTGATCGCCCATGATCTCGCGGTCGTGCGGCAGGCCAGCGACCGGGTCGCGGTCATGCGCCGGGGCGCCGTCGTCGAGGAGGGGCCGTCGGACACGGTCTACGACTCCCCCCAGGACCCGTACACCAAGGCCCTGCTGGCAGCCGTCCCCGTGCTCGACCCGGCGGAGGCCCGGCTGCGCCGCGCGGCCCGCGCAAACGGAGACGGCGAGGCGCTCAGGGCCGCCGCAGGGTAGTCGGTGTTCTTCCGGGATCAGGGCCTCCACCCCGCCGCGTCGAGCTGCCGGGGTGGTCCTGTTCCCCGGCGCCGACCCCCTGCCACAGCGTACGGAGGCCCCGGTCGCCCGGGCGATGACTGCCGCCACCTGGCCATCGCCCCTCGATGCCACGCGACTACCGTGATCCATGCAGATCGACCCGCGCGGCCCCCGGTCCGCCGCCGCGCTCACCACCATCGTCCTGTGCTCCGCACTGATCACCGGCAGCAGTGCGCTGCTCGCCCTGCAAACCGTGATTTTCGCGGTCGGTGCGTTCGCCGGCCTGCTGTACTCTCCGTACGGCTGGCTGTACCAAGTCGCCATTCGTCCCAGGCTCTCCCCGCCGAACGAGCTGGAGGGACGCCAGGCCACCCCGTTCCGCCCAGGGCGTCGGCTTCGCCTTCGGCCTCGTCGGCACCGTCGGCCACCTCGCCGATGATCACTGGCTGGGCATGGCCGCGACCGGGCTGGCCCTGGCAGCGGCCTTCCTCAACGCGGCCTTCGGCTACTGCCTCGGTTGCGAGATGTACCTCCTCATCCGCCGCGTCCGAAGCGCCTGAGCACACGCGCCGGTCCGCAACCGTCCCGCCGGACGACGAGACTGCCGATGCGGCGTCGGCTCACCCCGCGGTGTCCGCCTCGCGGGAGGTGAGCAGGGCGTGTACCGCCTCGATGGTGGCGCGGGTCAGGGAAGGGTCGAAGCCGCTGCGGGCCCGGGCGCTGAGGCGGACCGGGGGGACGGCGGGGAGGTCGTGGCGTGGCGTGAGGCCGTCGGGGTACGGGCTGCCGGGGATGGCGAGCAGCGCGGCGCCGAGTCCGGCGCGGGCCGCGTCCAGGACTCCGGCGAGGTACCCGGCCTCGGCGACCACGGTGGCGGGTGTGTGGTGGGAGGCGAGCGCGGTCAGTGCGCGGCGGCGGATCACGCACGGGTCGCTGATGGCGACCAGCGGCAAGGGGGCGGGGGCGGCGGGTGGTTTCCAGCCCGGGGCGGCGTACCAGCGCAGGGGGAGTTCGCCCACCGGGGTACCCGGGGCCTGTGCCGCCTCGGTGACGTAGACGGCGAGGTCGAGTTCGCCACGTGCGACGGCGTCCGTCAGCCGTGCCGAGCGGTCTATGCGCACGCGGACCTCGGCGCCGGGCCGGGTGTCGCGTACGGCCGCGGTGAGTACGGGAAGGATCTGGTCGGCGCCGTGCTCGGTGGCGCCGATGGCGACGGGCGCTTCGTCGGGCCGGTCCTCCCCCATCAGCCGGCGGAGGGCGGCGTCGTGTGCGCCGACGATCTGCTGGGCTTCTTCCAGCAGTCGGGTGCCGTGGGCGGTGAACCGGGTTTTCCTGCCGTCGCGTTCGACGATGGGGCGTCCGAGTGTTTTCTCCAGCCGCCGAATGTGCTGGCTGACGGTGGATTGGCTGAGGGCGAGTGCGCCGGCGGCGCGGTGGAACCCTCCGTATTCGGCGACGGCGATGAGGCTGCGCAACGCCACGATGTCCAGTACCGGCAGCATGTGTGCAGGCTAGCACCGATCGATCGCGAACCACGATCGGTTTTGATGGCAAATCATCGTTGGACGGCCGACTCCGGGCTCGTGCATTCTGAGGTCATGCCACGCACACCGCTCGTGGCGGCCCGTAGGCCGCGCACGCACCGCACCGGTTCCGGGCCTTCGGCCGCCGGACCGGTGGTGTGCCGCGCCACGTGCGCCTGGCTGACCCGGCGACGCGTGGTCGACTTCGGCCGTACCGGCGCCATGCGCTGTCGCTGACCGACGGCTTCCCGGGCGCTCGCCGCCAGGCCTTCGCCCGTTCGCCGCCGCACGTTCGCCGCCGCACGTTCGCCGTCGCACGTTCGCCGTCGCATGTGCGTCTCCTCGCGCGTCGGCATGTGCTTCCTGCCTTCGCCTCACCCTTTCCCATTCGCGCCTCCGCGCCTCCGCACCCGCACGGCCGCTCCGCCTCGCTCGTTGGGGCGGGCGTCGCTGTCGATGAATCGAGTTCTCATGTCCTCTGCTCAGCCTGTCCGCTCATGGGACGAACCAGCCGGAATCGCCCCGCGTGGCACGCTCGTGCTCCTTCCGGGGCGGGGCGAACACGGCGGTGTGTACGAGCGGTTCGGCCACCGGATCTCCGCCGACGGCTATCGCGTCCGTGCCCTGGGGGACGCCTCGTCCGACCCGGAGGCCATCACCGAGACGGCCATCAAGCTGTTGCGCGACGAGACACTCCCCGGCCCTCGGGTACTGGTCGGCTCCGACACCGGGGCGTCCCACGCGGCGCGGCTCGCCGCCCTCGAGCCGCCCGGGCTGGACGCGCTGATCCTCGCCGGACTGCCGACCCGGCCGCACTCCACCGAGGTGGCCGCTTCGGACTGGGAGGACGAACTGGAGCGACGCACCGCCTGCCCCACGCACCGGGGCAGGCTGACCGCCGACGCGGACTTTCGGCGCGGCGCCCTGGCGGGCTCGTCGGCACCGGAGTCGCCGGTGCTGGACGGGATCTCCGTTCCGGTGCTCGGGCTGCACGGTGCCGAGGACACCGTCAGCCCCCTCGGTGAGGTCCGCCATGTGTTCCGCGGCCAGCCCGGCGCGGAGCTGGTGAGCCTGGCCGGCACGCGGCACGACGTCCTCAACGACGTGACCCACCGCACCGCCGCCGCCACGGTGGTCCTCTTCCTGGAGCGGCTGCGGCTGGATTCCGGTCTGGCACCCATCGCCGTCACAAAGGACCTCGTATGAGCGCCCCCGTCCTCACCACTCCGGCCGAGCTGTACTCCCGGCTGTTCCACGGTGATCCGGCGCCCGTCGTCCTGGACGTACGGTGGCGGCTCGGCGATCCGCACGGCCATGACCGCTACCTCGCCGGGCACATCCCCGGCGCGGTGTACGTCGACCTGGATACCGAACTCGCCGCTCCTCCCACCCCGGAGAGCGGCCGCCATCCGCTGCCGGACCCCGTCGCCTTGCAGCGGGCCGCGCGCAGCTGGGGACTCACCACCGGCCGGCCGGTGGTGGTGTACGACGACAACGGCAACACCGCCGCCGCTCGCGCCTGGTGGCTGCTGCGGTGGGCCGGGGTCGAGCGGGTCTCGCTGCTGGACGGGGCGCTGGCCGCGTGGCGCGCGGCCGGACTGCCCGTCGAGACGGGCGAGCCCGCCCCGCCGGCCGAGGGGGATGTCGTGCTCATCACGGGGCAACTGCCGGTGCTCGATGCCGACGTGGCAGCCGAGGTGGCGCGCACCGGCGTACTGCTGGATGCGCGGGCAGCCGAACGGTACCGGGGCGAGACCGAGCCTGTCGATCCGCGCGCCGGGCACATTCCCGGCGCCCTGTCCGCACCGACGGGCGACAACCTGGCGCCGGACGGCACATTCCACAGCGCGGAGGAACTCGCGCGGCGCTTCGCCGCGCTGGGCGCCGACGACACGACGAAGGTCGGTGTCTACTGCGGCTCCGGCGTCACCGCGGCCCACACGGTCGCGGCCCTGGCCCGCGTCGGCATCACGGCCGCGCTCTACCCCGGCTCCTGGTCCGCTTGGTCCGCCGACACCGCGCGCCCCGCGGCCGTGGGCGCGACGCCGGGCTGATCCGCCGCCCGCACATCTCCTGTGAACACTTCCCGACCGAGAGGCCGCATCATGCCCTCCCCGCACTCCCCTGTGTCCGGGGCCTCACCGCCCCCGCACACCTCCGCACCCCCACCCCCCGGTGCGGCGGAGGACTCGACTCCGCCCGCCGAGCCCGCCGTTGCGCGGACATCCCGCCCCGCCGCCAGGCGCACCCGGTCCCGGCCCCGCTTGCGGGTGCCGCGCGGGATCCGGCGGGCCTCCGGGCCCCTCGGGCTGCTGCTGCTCTGGTTCCTGGCCGCCGCTACGGGCGTGCTCCCCGAGTCCGTGCTGGCCTCCCCCATCGACGTCGTGCGGCGTGGGGCGGACCTCATCGGCACCGGTGAGCTGCCGCAGGCCATCGCCGCCTCCGGCCGTCGCGCGGCCCTCGGCTTCCTCATCGGTGCGGCCGTGGCGCTCACCCTGTCACTCACCGCCGGGCTGTTCCGGCTGGGCGAGGACGTCATCGACGCCTCCATGGGCATGTTCCGGGCCATCCCCTGGGTGGGCCTGATCCCGTTGTTCATCGTCTGGTTCGGCATCGACGAAACACCGAAGATCGCGCTGGTGGCGCTCGGTGTCACCTACCCGCTGTACTTCAACATCTACGGCGGCATCCGCTCCGCCGACGCGCAGCTGATCGAGGCCGGGCGGATGGTGGGCCTGGGCCGCATCGGACTGATCCGGTACGTGATCCTGCCGTCCGCGCTGCCCGGCGCGCTGGTCGGGCTGCGATACGCGCTGTCCACCGCGTGGCTGGCCCTGGTCTTCGCCGAGCAGGTCAACGCGGACGCCGGTATCGGCTATCTGATGAGCAACGCCCAGCAGTACTTCCAAACCGACGTCATCGTCCTGTGCCTGGCCGTGTACGCGGTGCTCGGGCTGCTCTGCGACTTCGCGGTGCGGCTGCTGTCCCGGCGGCTGCTGGACTGGCGCGCCTCGTTCGAAGGGGAGGGAGCATGACCGCGGTGAACGGCACGAACAGCGTGAAGGTCCGCGGACTGACCCGCGCCTTCGGTGACAAGACGGTGCTCGACGGGCTCGACATCACCATCCGCGAGGGCGAATTCGTGGCCCTGCTCGGCCAGAGCGGCTGCGGGAAGTCGACACTGCTGCGGATCCTCGCCGGGCTGGACAGCGAGACCGAGGGCGAAGTGGACGTACCGGAGCGGCGCTCGGTGGCCTTCCAGTCGCCACGGCTGATGCCGTGGCTGCGGGTGTGGCACAACGTCGTGCTCGGTCTGCCGCGCGGGGACCGCGCGCTCGCCGAGCGGTATCTGGCCGAGGTCGGCATCGAGGAGTACGCGGGTGCCTGGCCCCGGACGCTCTCCGGCGGTCAGTCCCAGCGCGTGTCCTTGGCCCGTGCGCTGGTGCACGAACCCGAACTGCTGCTGCTGGACGAGCCGTTCGGCGCGCTGGACGCGCTCACCCGCGGCAAGGCGCAGCGGCTGGTGGCCGATCTGTGGCAGCGGCACCGCTGCTCGATCCTGCTGGTCACGCACGACGTCGAGGAGGCGCTGCTGCTGGCCGACCGGGTGCTGGTGATGGACGGCGGGCGCATCGCCTACGAGGCGCGGGTGGGCCTCGACCGCCCGCGCGACCTCGGCTCCCCCGACTTCGTGGCATTGCGCGGCGAACTCCTGCGACGGCTGGGCGTCGACGACGCCTCGGCGCTTTCGCACCATCGGGAAGAGGTGACCGCATGAACCGCTTGACCTGCTTGAACGTTGGGAACCGCAAGGCTTCGGTCGCGGCACGCGCGCTCGGCGCCGCGCTGTCGCTCACCGCCCTCCTCGCCACCAGCGCGTGCGCGGGCGACAGCCGGGCGGCGTCCGAGACCGATCCGTCGAAGGTGACACTGACCCTCGGTGACCAGGCCAAGAACCTGAAGACGCTCTTCGACGCCTCCGGCGCCCTCAAGGGAACGCCGTACAAGGTGAAGTGGGCCGAATTCGAGGGCGCCGCACCGCTGTTCCAGGCCGTGCAGGCCGGGGCCGCCGACACCTCGTACGCCGCCGATCTGCCCACCCTCCAGGCACTCGCCGGCGGGGTACGCGTCAAGGCCGTCGGGGCGCTGCACAACGACGGCACCCACACCGGGATCGTGGTCCGCGAGAACTCACCGGTGAAGAGCGTCAAGGACCTCAAGGGGAAGAAGGTCGTCGTCTCCTCGGCCAAGGGGTCCATCGCCGAGTATCTGCTGGCGCACGCGCTGGAGCAGGCGGGGCTGAGCTACTCGGACGTCCGTGTGCAGTACCTGCTACCCACCGACGCACAGGCCGCCTTCACCTCCGGCAAGGTCGAGGCGTGGGCCACGTTCGGCGTGTACAAGACGGTGGCCGAGCAGCACGGGGGCCGTCTCCTGGTCAACGGGGCGAACGGGCGGGTCAGCGGCTACGGCTTCATCGGGGCCTCGGAGCAGGCCCTTGAAGTCCCGGCGAAGAAGAAGGCCATCACCGACTATCTGCGCCGGCTCGACAAGGCGCTGGCCTGGTCCCGCCGGCACCCCGCGGAATACGCCAAGGCCATCCAGCACACCAACGGAGCCTCGGCCACGGTGGCCAAGGACTTGGTCGACCAGGCCAACAGCGAACTGCTGCCGGTGAGTGAGCCGGTGATCCGGTCCGTGCAGGAGGTCGGCGACACCATGCACGGCATCGGTGTGCTCACCCCCGAGCCGACCCTCGCCGACCACGTCGACACCAGCCTCGTCAAGGAGTGACCGCAGCCATGCCCGTCGAGTTCATCAGCGCCGTCCACCCCAACCCCGCCACCGAGGGCGACCCCACCGCGGGTTCCGGGATCGATGTGGACTACGCCCGCCGCTACGCCCGGGCTCTGGACGACTCCGGCTTCGACTACACCCTGGTCACCTACCACTCGGCCGCCCCGGACGCGCTGCAGCTGGCCCAGTTCGTCGCCCATCACACCGAGCGCGTCAAACCGGTGCTCGCCCACCGCCCCGGGGTGGTATTCCCCACCCACGCGGCCCGCGCACTGGCCACGTTGGACCAGATCAGCGCCGGGCGGCTGGTGGTGCACATCATCTCCGGCGGCAACGACGAGGAGCAGCACCGCGAGGGCGACTATCTGAGCAAGAGCGAGCGGTACGCCCGATCGGACGAGTACATCCGGATCCTGCGCAGGGTGTGGGAGGCCGACGGGCCGATCTCCCACGAGGGCCCGTACTACCGCTTCGAGGGCTTCCGCTCCGATGTCGCCCCGTACCACGGCACCATCCCCATCTCGGTGGGCGGCTCGTCGAGGGACGCGTACCGGGTGGGCGGGCAGCAGGGCGACATCTTCGGGCTGTGGGGCGAGCCGCTGAAGGAGACCGCCGAGCAGATCGCCTCGGTGAAGGCGTACGCGGACGCCGCGGGCCGGCCCCGGCCGCGCATCTGGGTGTCCTTCCGGCCGATCATCGTCCCCACCGACGAGCTGGCATGGGAGAAGGCGCACCGCACCCTGGGCGCCGTGAAGGCCAACCACGCCGAGCGGGCCAAGCGCAGGCACTACCCGGCGGTCGGCCAGGGCACCCCGTCCAACGTCGGATCGCAGCGGCTGCTGGCCGTCGCCGAGCGCGGCGAGGTGCACGACCGCTGCCTGTGGACCGCACCCGCCGCGGCCACCAACGCCGCCGGTGCCTCCACGGCACTGGTCGGCTCCCCGGAGACGGTCGCCAAGGCGCTGCTCGACTACGTCGACATCGGCTGTGAGCTGCTGTCCATCCGTGGCTACGACCCGCTCAACGACGCCATCGACTACGGGCGTCATGTACTGCCGCTGGTCCGTCAGGAGCTGGCGCACCGCGCCGCCACCTCGGCCGTCTGACGTCCGGCCACCGTCTTCACCCCCTTCACCCCTTCACCCCTTCTCCTCGTTCTCACCGTTCTCCTCATGAAAGGCATCACCCGGATGTCCAGGCCACCGGCCCGCTCCCGTCCCCGGCGCGCCCGCTCCCGTCCCCGGCGCGCTCGCGCCCGTACCGCTCTCGGCGCCGTCGTGGCGCTGGCCGCCGGTGCGCTGAGCGCCTGTGGCGGCACCGCGGGCGCGGACGGGGGCGGGAAGGGATCCTCCGTCACCCTCCGAGTCGGTGCGACCGGCTGGAAGGAGGAGGAGGCGCTGCTGAAGTTCGCGCACTTGGACGACACCCCTTACCAGGTGAAGTGGAGCCTGTTCCAGGGCGGCGACAGGCAACTGGAGGCGGTGCGCGCCGGCGCCCTGGACGTGGCGAGTTCCAGCGAGATCCCGCCGGTCTTCGCGGCGGGCGGCGGAAAGCCGAACTTCAAGGTCGTCGCCGTGGAGCGCGGCAACACCCTCAACCAGGAGGTCGTGGCCCCCAAGGGGTCCACGATCACCTCGATGTCGCAGCTGCGGGGCAAGAGGGTCGGCTACGTCAAGAACACCACCGCCCACTACTTCCTCTACGAGCTGCTGAAGCGGGCCGGGCTCGGCTGGGACGACATCGAGGCCGCCCCGCTGGATCCCGACAAGGGGATCGCCGCGTTGAACGGCGGTTCCGTCGACGCGTTCGCCGGATATGGCAACGCGGTCATCACCGCCCATCAGCGGGGTGCCCGCACCATCGGTTCCGGCAAGGACATCCTCTCCGGCAACTTCCTGTGGACGGCCTCGGACGACACCCTCGGCGGCGCGGCCCGGCGCGGAGCGCTGGCGGATCTGCTGGCCCGCCTCGACAAGGCGTACGCCTATGTGCGCGACGGGCGCCAGAAGGAATACGCGAAGGTCATCGCCGCCGCCACCCACCAGCCGGTGGATCAGGCGCTGGAGGAGTTCACGGCGGGACAGGCCCAGCGCGGGACCGGGATCCGGCCGGTGAGCCCTGGGGCCACCGCCTCCGAGCAGAAGGTGGCCGACGCCTTCGGTGACCTCGGCGCGGTGAAGCGGAAGCTGACGGTGAGCGAATTCTGGAGCGACCGTCTGACTCCGCTGCTGCGCCGGGAACTCGCCTCATGACCGGCGACTTTCCGTTTCCCGTCCCGGATCTCTCCTCGCTGGCCTCCGTGACGCGACGGCTCGCCGCGACCGCGGCCGCGTACGACCGCGACGGCACGTTTCCGGCCGAGGGGATCCGCGCAGCGCACGAGGCCGGGCTGCTCACCGCCACCGTCGGCGAGCGGTACGGGGGCCCCGCCCTCGGGGTGGCGGACACCGCGCGCATCCTGCACGCGCTCGGCGAAGGCGATCCGTCGGTGGCGCTGATCGCCGCCATGAGCCTCGCCGTCCACCGCCGCCAGGCCATGCGGCCGCACTGGCCGGAAGAGCTCTACGGGCAGGTGCTGGCCGAGGCCGCTTCGCGGCCGGTGCTGCTCAACCACGTCCGTGTCGAGCCCGAACTCGGCTCGCCCGCGCGCGGTGGACTGCCCTCGACGGTGGCCCGGCGCACCCCCGACGGCTGGTCGCTCAGCGGCCGCAAGCGCTTCGCGACCGGTGTGGAAGGGCTGGACTGGCTGCTGGTGTGGGCCACCACGGACGAGCCCACGCCACGGGTCGGCACCTTCGTGGTGCCCGGCACCGCCCCCGGGATCGAGATCACCCACCGCTGGGACCATCTGGGGCTGCGCGCCAGCGGAAGCCACGACATCGCGCTGCACGACGTCGAGATCCCCGAGGGCAACGTCATCGACCTGGCCGGGCACGGCGCCGAGGCGGAGCAGGACAACCGCGCGGGCGCGGCCCTCCACCTGCCGCTCGCCGCCCTCTACCTGGGTGTGGCGCGCGCCGCCCAGGGTTACGTCCACCGCTTCGCCCACGAGCGGATCCCCGCCAACCTCGGCCATCCGGTGGCCCGTACCGAGCGCTTCCGGCGCGTGGCCGGTGAGATCGCTCTGCGGCTGGACTTGGCCGAACATCTGGTGTTCACGGGTGCGGAGCGGGTCGACGGCGCCGACGGTTCGTACGCCCCCGAACACGCGCTGGGCGCCCGGGTCCTGGCGGACCGGCACGCCACCGAGGCGGTCGCCCTGGGGTTGCGGCTGCTGGGGAATCCGGGGCTGTCCCGCGACAACCCCCTGGAGCGCCACTTCCGGGACGTCCAGTGCGCCCCGGTACACGCCCCACAGGAAGACACGGCGCTGCTCGCCATCGGCGCGGCCGCGCTCGGCACAGGAAGTGAGAGGCCGACATGACCGTTCCGCTGTCCGATCCGGACACGGCCGACCGCGCGGGCGGCGCACCCACGCATGCCACCGATACGGATGCCTCCGCCGCGCTGCTGACGGCCCTGCGCCGCGACCTGCCGGACGAGGCGCTGGCCACCGGTTCCGAGGCCACCGGCCGTTACGCCACCGACCGCTCCGGCAGCAGGCCGGATGGCGTCCCGCTCGCGGTCGTCCACGCCACGCGCACCGAGCACATTCAGGCGACTCTGCGGCACGCCCACGACCTACGGGTACCGGTCGTGCCGCGCGGGGCGGGAACAGGGCTGTCCGGAGGGGCGAGCGCGGGGGCGGGCAGTGTCGTCCTCGATCTGTCACGCATGAACCGCATCCTGGAGCTGAGCCCCGAGGAGCAGATCGCCGTCGCCGAACCGGGCGTCATCACCGCCGAACTGGACCGCGCGGCAGGCGAGTTCGGGCTGCGCTACGCACCCGACCCGGCGAGCGCGGCGATCTCGACCATCGGCGGGAACATCGCGACCAACGCGGGCGGGCTACGCTGCGCCAAGTACGGGGTCACCAGGGACGCGCTCCTGGGCCTGGACGCGGTGCTCGCGGACGGGACACTCGTACGGACCGGACGGCGCACGGTCAAGGGCGTCACCGGCTATGACCTGACCGGCCTGCTCACCGGCTCCGAAGGCACCCTCGGGGTGATCACCGCCGCTACCCTGCGGCTGCGTCCAGTGCCCGAGGAGACGGTCACGGTCGCCGCGTACTTCGCCACGTTCGCTGAAGGCGCCGAGGCCGTCTCCGCGCTCACCGCCGCCCGTGTCGAGCCCGCCATGGCCGAGCTGCTCGACGGCCCGGTACTGGGCGCGGTGGACGATGCCCAGGGCACGGCTCTGCGGTCGCGCGGGGGCGCGCTGCTGCTCCTGCAGTGCGATGGGCGGGGCGCGGCGGCCGAGGCCGAGGCGGCCGTACGGTGCTTGCGCGGACGGGCGACTTCGGTCGAGGTCTCAGGGGATCCGGCCGAGGCGGATCGGCTGCTCGCCGCGCGGCGGCTCGCCCTGCCCTCGCTGGAGCGGCTGGGCCGGGTCCTGATCGAGGACATCGCCGTACCCCGGAACAGGCTGGCCACCGCCGTGCGCGAGATCGACGCCGCGGCCGACCGCCACGGGGTGCGGATCTTCACCTTCGCCCATGCCGCCGACGGCAACCTCCACCCCATTCTCGTTCTCGACCCGGCTCTCCCTGGCATCCCGGACGCCGTCTGGCGGGCCGCGGGTGACATCTTCAGCGCCGCCCTCCGCCTCGGCGGCACGCTCACCGGTGAACACGGCGTGGGCACCCTCAAACGGCGATGGCTCGCCGACGAGCTCGGACCGGACCAGCACCGGCTCCAGCACCGCATCAAGGCGGCCTTCGATCCGCACGGCATCCTCAACCCGGGCAAGGCGCTCTGACTGTTTCCCATACCCCGCACCGACGATTTCGAGGTGACCCTCCATGTCCACCGTCCTGTCCGTCTCCGGAAGCCCCTCCGCCACCTCCCGCACCGCCCGTCTCCTGCGCGGGCTGGACTCCCGGCTCGCCGCACAGGGGCACCAGGTGATTTCCTTGGACGTCCGCACGCTTCCGGCCGAGGCCCTGCTGCACGCGGACTTCGGGCATCCGGAGATCGTCCGCGCCACGCAGCTCGTCGCACGGGCCGACGCCGTCGTCATCGGCACCCCGGTCTACAAGGCCGCGTACTCGGGGCTGCTGAAGTCGCTGCTCGACCTGCTGCCGCAGTACGCGCTGGAAGGCAAGACCGTGCTGCCGCTGGCAACCGGCGGCAGCACCGCTCATGTGCTGGCCATCGACTACGGGCTGCGGCCGGTGCTCGCCTCCATGGGGGCGGCACACATCACGCCGGGCTGGTTCGTGCTGGACAAGCACATCGAAGCCCGGGACGAGGGAGCTGTCGTGGTGGACGCCGTCGCACGTGCAGGACTCGAACAGGTCGTCGACCAGTTCTCGGCGGTGCTGAGCGGCCCGGGTTCCGCCGACGCCGTCGCCGCGTGACCGTGGAACGGCGCGGCTCGTCGTACCCGGCTCAGCGGCGTCGCCACTCCTCGGCGAGCAGTTCGTAGGAGCGCACCCGGTCGGCGTGGCGGTGGGTGATGGTGGTGATGAGCAACTCGTCCGCGCCGGTGGCTTCCTGGAGTCGTTCGAGTTCGTCGGCGACGCGCGCGGGCGAGCCGACGAACTGGGTGTCCACGCGGTCGGCGACCAGCTCCCGGTCCGCTTCGGACCACACGTGGGCGCGGGCCTGTTCGGGGGTGGGAAAGGGAATGGCTCCCTCGGCGGTGCGGATGCTGCGGACCCACAACCCGTAGCCCGTGGCGAACTCGCGGGCGGTCGCGTCGTCCTCGGCCACCACGACATCGGCGGAGACGCTGACGTACAGCTTGTCGAGGACTTCGGACGGCTGGAACGCGGCGCGGTACGCCTCGACCGCCTCCAGGACGGTGGCCGGGCTGACGTGGTAGTTGGCGGCGAAGCGCAGGCCGCCCCGGCCCGCGACCAGCGCGCTCTGCCCGCCGCTGCTACCGAGGATCCACACCTGCACGTCGGCGCCTTCGCCGGGGATCGCGTGTGCTTCGACATCGTCGGCCGACCGGTAGTCGCCGCGCAGCAGGGCGAGGATGTCGTCGATCTGTTCGCCGTAGTCCTGGGCTTCGGCGCCCGGCTGCTGGAGGAGTTGCCGCTGGAGCGCGATACGCGGCGATCCGAGCAGTCGCTGGAAGGAGAACTTGGGCGGGATGCGCAGGCCGCCGGGGGTACGTCCGTCGACGACGGGTGTCGTGGTGGGCGGCGCGTCCGCGCTCCGGTCGACGGGGCGCCCGAAGGAGCGGCCGAGCCCCAGGTCGAGCCGTCCGGGGTGCAGGGCGTCGATCAGGCCGAACTCCTCCACGGTGGACAGAGCGGTGCGGTGGCCGAGCTGTACGGCTCCGGAGCCGAGGCGGATCGTGGAGGTGGCGGAAGCGGTCAGGGCCGGGCCGGGACTGTAAAACGTTCGGTGTAACTCCCGATCATGGAAGATGCATCGATGACCAGTGAGAACGTGTCCGGCTCCGAGGCTGTCGAGCCCGTGGAGGCTGTGCCGGCGAAGGCCGTGGACGACCAGTTGATCGACGAGCTGGTGGGCCGGGCTCAGGCCGAGGGTCTGCAGTTGACTGGTGAGGGCGGGTTGCTGCAGCAGCTGACCAAGCGGCTGCTGGAGTCCGCCCTGGAGGGCGAAATCACCGACCACCTCGGCTATGACAAGCACGACCCGGAGGGCAAGAACGGCGGCAACTCCCGCAACGGCAAACGCTCCAAGACAGTCCTGACCGACGTCGGACCTGTGGAGATAACCGTGCCCCGCGACCGCGACGGCTCCTTCGAGCCGAAGATTGTTTCAAGAAGCGGCAGAAGCGGCAGAAGCGTCTGACCGGCGTCGATGAGATGGTCATCTCGCTGGCTGCGAAGGGCCTGACCACCGGCGAGGTCCAGGCCCACCTGGCGGAGGTCTATGGTGCCGAGGTCTCCCGCCAGACCATCTCCACCATCACCGACAAGGTCCTGGAGGTCCTGGAGGGCATGGCCGAATGGCAGAGTCGCCCCCTCGACGCCGTCTATCCGGTGGTCTTCATCGACGCCATCCACGTGAAGATCCGCGATGGCGCGGTGGCCAACCGGCCCATCTACGTGGCCCTGGCCGTCACCGCCGAAGGCCGGCGGGAGATCTTGGGGCTATGGGCCGGCGACGGCGGCGAGGGCGCCAAGCACTGGCTGCACATTCTCACCGAAATCAAGAACCGCGGCGTCAGTGATGTGCTCATGCTCGTCTGCGACGGGCTCAAGGGCCTGCCCGAGGCAGTGGAGACCGTCTGGCCGCGGACGATCGTGCAGACCTGCGTGGTGCACCTGCTGCGGAACTCCTTCCGCTATGCCGCCCGCCAGGACTGGGACAAGATCGCCAAGCTTCTCAAGCCCGTCTACACCGCGCCGACCGAAGAGGCCGCCCTGGAGCGGTTCGCCGAGTTCGCCGACGCCTGGGGCCGGAAGTATCCGGCGATCGTGAAGCTGTGGGAGAACGCCAGGGAGGAGTTCATCCCGTTCCTGCGGTTCGACACCGAGATCCGCCGCATCGTCTGCACCACCAACGCGATCGAGTCGGTCAACGCCCGCATCCGCCGGGCGGTCAAGGCCCGCGGTCACTTCCCCAACGAGCAGGCCGCCCTGAAGTGCGTCTACATGGCGATCACGTCCCTCGACCCCACCGGCAAGGGCCAGGCACGCTGGACCATGCGTTGGAAGACCGCGCTGAACGCCTTCGACATCACCTTCGACGGCCGCCTCTCCGCAGCCCGTCAGTAACCCATCAGCCCCAGTTACACCACTCGTTTGACAGACCCAGTACCCGTTGAGTCCTGGCGACGTGGTTACGATGCGAGGTCAGCTTCCACCTTGCTCAAGGTGCAGGGGAGCGATGAACCGCATGGTCAGGGAACTGGGAGTGTCAGTTACATATGAATGGTCCGGGGCCAAAGGCGCTGGAACCTGGGCGGCACGAGGGGGCATGAGGAAATGAGATTGACCGCCACAAACGTCGGCTTCTTCGAGGACTACGAGGACGAGGAGGTTCTCGAGGTAGCGATCGCCGGGGTCGATGACGCGGGCTCCAGGAGGTCAATCTCAATCCAGCGATCCACCTACGAGCCTGACGAACAGGAAGTCCAGTCTGGAATGGACTCCTACAACATCTCGACAGAACGGGGCTTCACGGTTTATGGATGCCTGCACAGCGTACGGCTTACCGATTCACTACTCACCCTAGAATTCACAGCCGAGGATGCGGAAATTCTTGAAATCCCCACTCCCGTGGAAATAGATCTACGCGAATCAGGGACCACCAATGCAGATCTGCGTAACAAGCTTCGCGCAATCTTGGATTGGGGATCTCACGAGAAGCGGCCGCAGATGATTGGAATGAGCATTTCCGATCCACCACCTGGAGAGTGACTGACTGACCGCAGGCGTTCACCCCAGGAACTCTGCCTGCGGGGTTCCAGAACTCGGCCCGGCGCGATGACCAGCGGTAATGAGTGGAGTAGCACTCGCTGGGAAGGACTCGGATTGTGCCGCTTCGCCTGCTCTATTTGATCTTCACCCGGCTGCTCGGCTGGTGCGTGCTCCTCTGCCGTTCCTCCACATCCAAGGACATCGAGCTGCTCGTTCTGCGGCACGAGGTAGCGGTGCTGCGCCGCACGAACCCCAAGCCGCGCTTTACCTGGGCCGACCGCGCGTACCTCGCCGTGCTGATCCGACAGCTGCCGCGGCGACTGCGACGGCACCGTCTGGTCACACCCGACACGATTCTGCGGTGGCACCGCCGACTGGTGACGAAGAAGTGGACGTACCCGAACCGAACCGGCCGCCCGCCGATCGACCGGGCGATCGCCAGGCTCATCGAACAACTCGCCCGGGAGAACACCTCGTGGGGATACCAGCGCATCCAGGGCGAGCTGCTCAAGCTCGGCCACCGCGTGGGCGCCTCCACCATCCGCAGAGTCCTCAAACGCCGGAAGATACCCCCGGCACCTGAACGGCAGTCCGACACAACGTGGCGGCACTTCCTCCGCACCCAGGCCCAGGCCACACTCGCCGTCGACTTCTTCCACGTGGACTGCGCCGTCACCCTGCGGCGGCTGTATGTGCTCTTTGCGATGGAAGTCGGCACCCGGTACGTGCACGTCCTCGGAGTGACCGGCCATCCGGACGACCCCTGGACCACGCAACAGGCCCGCGAGCTCCTGATGGACCTCGGCCACCGCGCATCCGAGTTCGACTTCCTCATACGCGACCGGGCCAGCCAGTTCAGCAGGTCGTTCGACATGGTCCTCGCCAGCGAGGGCATCAAAGTCGTAAAGATCCCTCCGCGGTGCCCCCAAGCGAATGCGTACGCGGAGAGATTCGGACGCACCGTCCGTTCAGAGGTCACCGACCAGATCCTCATCTTCGGTCGACGCCACCTACGCACCGTGCTGAACGAGTACATCCAGCACTACAACGGACGAAGACCCCACTGCGGACAACAACTCCACCCGCCACGGCCCGACCACCCCATCGCCGACCCTTCTCACGAGCGGATCAAGCGCCGACAGCGTCTCGGCGGCCTCATCAACGAATACGAGCGAGCGGCGTAGAAACGCATGTCATCACAGGTGGCCGTGTTGTGGAACCCCGCAGGGCACGGTTCATGATCCGGGACAGGGACGGGAAGTTCCCCAGCCTCTTCGATGCCGTCCTCAAGGACGCGGGGATCGACGTCGTGCTCAGCGGCATCCAGATACCGAGGATGAATTCGATCATGGAGCGCTGGATACAGACCTGTCGCCGCGAGCTCCTGGACCGGACATTGATCTGGAACCAGCGACACCTTCTCCACGCCCTGCACGAGTTCGAACAGTTCTACAACGGACACCGACCACACCAGGGCATCGCGAACGCCACGCCGCTACAGACCTTGCCCCCGCCGATCGACGACCCGGACACATTAGTTAGCCCGCCTCAACATACGTCGACGCGATCGCCTCGGCGGCATCCTCCACGAGCACCGAAATGCTGCTTGACCTGCACGGATGAGGTTTCCGGCAAGGGCACGACGCCCCGCAGCAAACGAACCCTGTCGTGTTCGTTTATCGCCCCAAACTACCCCATCGATCTCGAAGCCGACGACCGAGACCAACGAACCGTCACCCCGAAGACCTCAGTCTCCGCAGTACGGAGACTTCTCGGGCCCCATGTTCCACGGCTCGCTACTCACCACGCGCAAGCCTTTGGGTGGTCGACCCCAGTCCCCTACTCGAGCGACAAGCCCTCCGCTGTCCCGGCGCCAGACTCTGCCATTCGGGTCTCGGAGCTCAAGCTGTAGTCTACTCAAGTCTCCGTCCGTAAGATGCTTCGCCACCCTTGGCTCTTTGGCCGACATCGCGCTCTTGAGCAGTCCAGTGGGAATGTCGAACTGCTGGCATGGCGGGAGGGCCTGAAGGTCCCACCACACGTCAGGCTTTCTCAGGACGAGGCGCATGTCCATGACCCGGGAACTACCGTTGATGATCGTCAGCGTTGACATGTGTTGATAGAAATCCACACGCCGCGCGTACGCCGACTTGTCACGCACGCTTGCTTCCTTTTCCTCGTTGACGGCTCGGCTTTCTTCCTTGGTGGCCCGTTGCTCAGCCCTGATACCGAGAATCAGGCCGCCGAGAGCTGCGAGGACGGTGATAAGTGTTCCCACGATTGTTCCCAATCGGGCAACGTCCATCACTGGTGGTTCAGAAGAGGCATCCGACTCCCCCGATTCTCCTCCGCCGCGTACGGGAGCAGAGCCCGCCGCGTCCCGTTCACCGCCTGAGCTCCGTCCTTGCTCGTCGGCATCGGCAGCTGGTCCGGATGGCCTGTCGCTGACATCCGCAGTGTCAGCGCGACGCCGACCTTCGTCATCGCCGGCCGGCCCCGCCGTGTTCGCGCCATCACCGGGCCTACCGCCCTCTGCCTCACTAAGTTCAGCCACAGCTCATGGTTTTCCTGAATCTCCATCCCCCAATCACCGGTGCAGGGGCGAAAGCGCCAATGTTGCCCGGGTACGGCACCGTGCTGTAGTGATGGGAAGTGCTGTCCGCTCGGATCCCCATCGTCACCGCAGGCTGCGGCGTTGCTGCAGCAACTATTCACGGCCCAGTGCTGGCACATTCGAATCAACTGTTCGATTCCACACGTTAACCGACGTCTGAAAATCAGCAGTCGCCCGCCAACTCGCAGATGGTTGAAGCCTTCATGTAGGAAACCAACGACAACGTGGACCGGCAGCCATGGTGAAGATTCGCCCGTCTATCGGACGCCTACTGGATGTTGCCCGACTCTGCGGGTGCCGATAAATCATCCACGCAGGTCGGGGGCCTGATCACGGATCTTCGGTTCTCCTCGACATTCGCCCAAGTGCCTTCACCCGCAAAGGGCCGGGGCGGCATCATGATCTGTCGTGCTGCTGCGCCTGGCCTACCTCGCCACGACCAACGCCCTGGCGTTCCTACGCCTCCTGCCGATGAGCGACCGAGACAAGGACATCGAGATCCTCGTCCTCCGGCACCAACTGCTGGTCCTGCAGCGTCAGGTCGGCAAGCCGACCTTCACCGACAGCGACCGTGCCATCCTCGCCGGCCTGCTCCACCACCTCCCCAAAGACAGACTGCGGCACCTTCTGCTGCTGGTCCGCCCCGATACCGTCTTGCGCTGGCATCGCGACCTGCTCAGGCGGCGCCATGCCGCAACCTGCGTACCCAGGCGACGCGGACACCCGCGCACCCTACGGTCGATCCGCGCCCTGGTCCTGCGCCTGGCCAGGGAGAATGCCTCGTGGGGGTATCGCCGGATCCACGGCGAACTCGCGGCGCTGGGGATCAAGGTCGCTGCCTCCACGGTCTGGGAGATCCTTCGCGATCACGGCATCCCACCCGCCCCCGAACGGCAGAGCACCACCTGGGCCGACTTTCTCCGCAGCCAGGCCAAGGCTCTTCTCGCCTGCGATCTTTTCGAAGTCCGCACGCTGACGGGGGCGCGCCTGTACGTCTTCGCCGTCATCGAGCACACCACCCGTCGTATCAGGGTCCTCGGCGCCACGGCACACCCCACCGCGGAGTGGATCGTGCAGCTCGGACACGACCTCCTCATGGACCTCGAAGACGCGGTCAGCAGGGCACGGTTCCTGATCCGCGACCGCGACTCGAAGTTCACAGCCGCCTTCGACGCCCTCATGACCGATGCCGGTCCCAAGGTCGTCACCACCGGCATTCGGATACCACGGATCAACTCACTCATGGAGCGCTGGATACAGACCTGCCGCAGGGAACTTCTGGACCGGACCTTGATCTGGAACCAGAACCACCTTCTCCACGCCCTGCGCGAGTAGGAGGCCTTCTACAACGAACACCGCCCGCACCGGGCACTGAAAAACGCCGCCCCATGCCTGTGCCGTTCGGAATCTCATCGCTGCTGCTCGGAGCGGGTCTGGCGTTCCATCACGGTCTGCTGGAACCCTGTCCGGGTGATCGTCTCTCTGGTGTACCAGGTGGCTCGGAAGCTGCTCGCGTTCACGGCGTTGCTGTTGCGTCGGGATGCGGCCAAGGATGCGGAACTGCTTGTGCTGCGACACGAGAACGCGGTGCTGCGCAGACAGCTCACGAGGCCTGTGCGATACGAGCCGGCGGATCGGCTGTGGTTCGCGGCGCTGTCGTCGCTGATCCCCCGGTGCCGGTGGGCGAACGCGTTCCCGGTGACGCCCGCGACGCTGCTCGCATGGCACCGCAGGCTGATCGCTCGGAAATGGGACAACAGCAAGCACCGGGCCAGGCCCGGGAGACCGCCGACCACGCGTGTGGTGAAGGCGCTGGTGCTGCGGCTGGCCAAGGAGAACCCGCGGTGGGGCTGCCGACGGATCCAGGGCGAACTCATCCGGCTCGGACACCCGGTCGGCTCGACGACAGTATGGGAAATCCTCACAGCGGCGGGCATCGATCCAGCCCCACGCCGGGGAGGCCCGACGTGGCGCGAGTTCCTGACCGCGCAAGCCGAGTCCATCATCGCCTGCGACTTCCTATACATCGACCTGATCGACCTGCGCCGCGTGTACGCGCTGGTGTTCCTTGAGCACGACACACGCCGACTGCACATCGCCGGCGTGACAGCCCATCCCACCGGCCCCTGGACGGTGCAACAGGCGAGAAACCTCGCCATCGAGTTGGGTGTGCGGGTGGACTCGCTGCGCTTCCTGATTCGCGACCGGGACGCGAAGCACACCGAGTCCTTCGACGCAGTCTTCGCAGCCGACGACATCGAGGTCGTGCCGACAGCGCCTCGAACGCCCCGGATGAACGCGCAACGCGAACGGGTCATCGGAACCCTGCGGCGCGAGGTCCGATACGCCGCCTGACCAGCAGCGACGAGTTTCCGAACGGCACAAGGATGAGAGCGAGGTAGGAACTGCCGGGCTCCATCAGCGTGCGGATCAGCATGCCGACGCCGGCCACCAGGAAGCCCGAGGTCATCAGCAGACGCGGCTGGACGCGGAACATCAGCCGTCCGCTGATCTGGGTGGAGCCGATGATCATGCAGGCCATCAAGGGCAGGAACGCCAGACCGGCCACGACCAGGCTGTATCCCTTGACGATCTGGAAATAGTACGTGAGGAAGAGGAACAGGCCGAACATGCCGACGACCGCGAGGCCGAACGACAGGTACGGACCGCCCCCCGAGCTCAAAACCCATGAGGGTCACGAGTGGCTGTACGTCCTGGCCGGCCGTCTGCGGCTGGTCCTGGCCGACCGCGACCTGGTACTCGCCGCAGGTGAGGCGGCGGAGTTCGACACGCGACTGCCCCACTGGTTCGGCAGCCCTGACGGAGCCCAAGCAGAGATCATCAGCCTTTTCGGCCACCAGGGAGAGCGCATGCATGTGCGAGCCAGGCTCAAGCGGTCACAGGACGGATGACATCGGCCGCGAGATGGCGCCGCGCAGAGGAGCAACCGAGGACTCCGCCAATGCGCCATGGCCCCGCTGCCGAATGGGTCGGGCGACCGCCGCACAAGACCGGACCCCCGACGCCTACCGCAGCCCATCCCTGTCAGGACTCCGCCAGCACCTCGACATTGGGCGGCACATTACCGATGCTTCGTCCCTCAGCATTCAGCAGTCGACCCATCTGCTTGACGGTGTGAAGGCAGGTGGCCCGATCGACGATGGTCACATGGGGGGAACGTTCGGCGATCAGCGCCTCCAGCCGCGGCAGATCGCCGAGCGTCCGCAACCAGACCATCAACAGCAGGTTCCGGCGCCCTGTCAAGCCGCAACATAGCCGGACGTCCTGGAGCGCGGTCAACGAGCGTGCCGCGGACTCCAGATGCTGCGGCGGGACGCTCGCCCAGCACACCGCGGTCACCGGCGAGCCCGATATGGACTGCGCCACCTCGCAGCGTAGCCGCAGCAGCCGACTCGCGAGCAGCCGTTTGACGCGGCGGCGCGCGGTGGGCTCGCTGATCCCGGCACGGTCGGCCAGCACGGTGAACGGCATGCGGCCGTCCTCGTGCAGCAGCCGGTACAGCTCCTGATCCGTGGCATCCACCCGCGCCCCGCCCGCTGCCGCGGGCAGCGTCCCGAGCGACTCGAGCACGTGCTGCTGCGACCGCTCCAGACTGCGCAGCCGCCACCGGCTCGCCTCGCTGTATCCCACGGTCCGCATCTCCATTCGGGACGACCGCACACCGGGCAGACGGTCGATCGTGTGGCGCAAGTAGGCGGACACCGCCGCGGGCGTCCGCAGCGCGATCACGACCAGTAGGCCGTACGCGCCCGTAATGTGGTGGACATAACGGACAGGATGCTCGGCACTGAGCGTCGCCGCCACTGCCTCCAGCTGCCCCGGACCGCACTCGATCTCGATGTAGGCCATGCAGAAATCACCGTGCAGTGCCGGCCCGGCGACACAGGTGACCCAGGCCAGTCCGGTGCCGCACAGGCGCCCCCAGCGGCGCGCGACCGTCATGGGGTCCAAGTCCAGGGCCTGCCCCAGTTGAGCCCAGGAGGCGCGAGGGGTGACCTGCAACGCGTTGACCAGCGCCAGGTCTCTTTCGTCGACGATATCCTGCACCACACCACGTCTCTACCACATGGATTCCTGGGCGCCTACCCACGTTCAACGTGCGGACGTGACGTTTTCCCGCGCATGTGACGACTTCTCGTGGATTTCCTCGACTCTGGTGCATGCCACGGGTGCTTCACAGGAGGTCGCGGTCGACATGTATGCGCACGACGACAAGAACAGCGGGAAAGGACGAGTCAGCAGCACGGGCGGGTCCGGGACGTACCGCCGGGTCGATCCCGGCCGGCGCGACGGGGTCGTCCGCGAAGCGGTCCGCGCAGGTCTGATCGGTGCCGATCACCTGGTCGCGGGCTTCTTCGACGCCGACGGCGTCCGGGAGTCCGTGCGTGATCTGCGGGAGGCGTTCGGTGATGCCCCCGTCCTGCACACCTTCGCCGCCAAGGCCGCGTCCTTGGTCCCCGTGCTGCGGCTGCTCGCTCGGTCCGGCATGGGATGCGAGGTCGCCAGCCCGGGTGAGCTGGCGCAAGCCCTTGCCGCGGGTTTCTCGCCGGAGCGGATCGTTCTGGACTCACCCGCCAAGACACAAGCCGAGCTGGCGCGCGCGCTCTCCCTGGGCGTAGCGGTCAACGCCGACAACTTCGCCGAGCTGGACCGGATCGGGACACTGCGCTCGGCAGGTGACAGCTCCTCGGTGTGCGGTTTGCGGATCAACCCGCAGGTCGGCGCCGGGTCGATCGACGCCATGAGCACCGCGTCGCTGAGCTCCAAGTTCGGTGTTCCGCTACAGGACACCGGAGCCCGGCGGCGCATCCTCGACGCGTTCGCCGCGCGCTCCTGGCTCACCCGAGTGCATGTGCACGTGGGATCACAGGGATGTTCCCTGGAACTGATCGGCGAAGGGGTGCGCGCTGGGTACGAACTCGCGGAGGAGATCAACACCGCTGCAGGTCGGCAGCAGGTCACCAGCCTGGACATCGGCGGCGGCCTGCCGGTCAACTTCGACGACGACGAGATCCGCCCTTCCTACGCGGACTATGTCGAGCAGCTGAGGACCAGTGTGCCGGGGCTCTTCGACGGACGGTATTCGCTGGTGACGGAGTTCGGGCGCTCGCTCGTGGCCAAGAATGGCTTCATCGCCGCGGTCGTGGAGTACACCAAGGACACCGGCGGCCGCCGGATCGCGTTGACGCACGCCGGAGCCCACGTCGCGACCCGCACCGTCTTCATGCCACAGGCATGGCCACTGCGGGTCGGGGTGTACGACGCCGAAGGGCGGCCCAAACGCGGGACGCCGCGTGCGCAGGACGTCGCGGGACCATGTTGCTTCGCCGGTGACCTCGTGGCCCGCGGAGTCGAACTGCCCGAGCTGGAACCGGGGGATCTCGTGGTGCTCCACGACACCGGCGGCTACTACTTCTCCACGCCATGGTCGTACAACAGCCTCGCCCGGCCCGCCGTGCACGGCTTCACCACTCAGGGACCGGCCATACGGTTCGCCACGGTCCGCCCGGAGCAGTCCCTCGAGGAGATCCTCGCCGAGAGCGGCGCCGACCAGGCGGACGCCCTCCTCTCCCTTGGTAGGCCGGACGCCACGACACCGGTCGCCGGCCCACCCGTCTCCTTGACCGCTCCCCCCAGCCCGCCAGGGCCCACGATCAACGACCGCGATGACCACGAGGTCCGGAGCGCACCATGTCGATGACCAAGAACCCCCTCGCTGCCGCGGCCGCGCCCCGGCGCGGACGCTCGCTGCTGACCGTCACGCAGTACGCCATCGCGGGAGCCGGCCTGATCGCCGCGCTCGTGCTCGGCTTCCTGGTGCACACCCCGACGATCTGGGGTCTGCTCCCGATCGTCCTTTACGCGGTGCTCTCGCTGTGCGGCATGAATCTCCTGCTGGCCACCGTGATCTCCCTGCTGGCCGGGGTCGTCCTCGCGCAGCGTCCGCCCACGGACGTCGGCATCCTCCTCGGCAGCGCGCTCGGTGACACGGTGACCGTCATCGGTGTCATCTGTCTGCTGGGCTCCGGCCTGGGGGAGGTACTGCGGCAGACAGGAGCCGCGGACCTCCTGGTCCGCGGCGTCATGCGCGTCGTACGGCGGGACAGCCAACTGGCGATCCAACTCGGCGTGATGATGTCCTGCCTGGTACTGGTCTTCGCGCTCGGCACGCTCGCCGGCGCGCTGGCGATCGCCGCACCGATCCTCATCCCCATCACAGCACGTGCCGGTTTCACACGCTCAGCGACGGCCAGCATGATGTTCCTGGGCGGCTGTGCGGGGCTGGCGCTGGCCCCCTTCGCCGGGGCGAACATCGCAATCCTGGACGCCTCCGGAGTGGAGTACGGGACCTATGTCCTCGTCGCCGCGGGTCCCCTCGCCCTGCTGTCCCTGCTGCTCTCCATAGTCGTCGTGCCGCGTGTGCAGCGCCGCTCGGCACCTGGCGGCGACGACTTCTACGAAGACGACCTGACCGAAGCGGACGAGCAAGCCCCTGGGCCCCGTACCGTGCGCGCCACCTGGGCATTCTCGGTAGTCCTCGTGGTCTCGGTGGCCTACGCCACGATGAGCAAGGGAGGCACCGCCTTCCCCCTGTTGGCCCTCCCAGTGATGGCCGTGGTCACCGCCATGGCCGGCGGGTTGTCCGTGAGGGACACCATCGACGCGCTATGCCGCGGCGCGGGACGGATGGTGGAGACCTTCCTGCTGTTCTGGATACTCGCCGCGTTCTTCCAGATGGTCAACGAACTCAAGCCGTACGACGTCCTCCTGGACTCGTTCGGCCCGCAGCTGCACGACCTGCCGGTGCTGTCGTTCGCCGTAGCGGTGGCGCTGCTCGGTTGGCTGGGCGTCCCGGGCGCTACCGCGGCACACGTGGTGCTGCTGAACAACGTGTTCGGTCCACTCGGCACCAGCATCGGGCTCACCCCCGCCACGTGGGCTGTGACCTATCTGTGGGGTTCCAAAGCCGACACCTACGGCCCTTTCCCCAACCCCAACATGATGTCCGCCCTCGGCTTCGCCGAAGCCACCCGCCTCAGGACACTGCTCTCGGTCGGCTGGCAGGTGCTCATCCCCGCCGCGGTCATGTACGGCCTGATCCTGACGTTGCTGGTCTGAGACGCACCTGCCCGAGTCCTGCATCACACGTCGCATATGGAGGAGAAGAGTTGCTCGAGCTCGATGTGCTCGCCGTCGGGGGAACCGTCGTGGACGGCACCGGAGCGCCCGGACGGCGCGCGGATGTCGGCGTCCGGGGCGGCAGGATTGTGTTCGTCGGCGACGCCCCGTCCGGCGCCACCGCCCGCGAGGTGATCGACTGTGCCGGCCAGGTGGTCACACCGGGCTTCATTGACCTGCACTCGCATGCCGACTTCACGATACGTGACGCGCCCGCTGCCGAATCCTGCATCCGGCAGGGCGTGACCACCATCGTCACCGGCAACTGCGGCACATCTCCCTTCCCGATCAACCCCGCGCGGCGCCACGAACACGACACGACGCTCGCCCGCGGAGGCAGCAGCAGCGCCGAGATGCCGTGGGAGGACTTCGACGGCTTCGCCCGCGAAGTGGAGGCGGCCGCCCCGCGCGTCAACCTCGCGGCGTTGGTCGGCCACGCGACCCTCCGCATCGCCGCCCTCGGTACGGAGCTGCGCCCCCCGACATCCGAAGAGACGGCCACCATGCACAAGCTGCTCGCCGAAGCCGCCGAGCAGGGCGTGTTCGGCCTCTCCACCGGACTGATATACGCCCCCGGATCGTTCGCCGACACCGACGAGATCGTGCTGCTCGCCACCGAGGCGCGACGGGCTGGACTGCTCTACAGCACCCACATGCGGGACGAGGGGGATCACCTCATCGAGGCCGTTGTCGAGGCCCTCGAGACCGCCCGCCGCAGCGGCGTTCGTCTGCAGATCTCACACCTCAAGGCGATGGGACCGGCCAATCACGGCAAGGTGCACGAAGCGCTCACCCTCATCGACTCCGCAGTCGCGGAAGGTCTGGACGTGGCGTGCGACGTCTACCCGTACGCGGCGTCCTCGACCCGGCTCACCTCCCGGCTGCCCGACTGGGCGCTGGATGGCGGCATGGAAGCGCTGCTCGCACGACTGGAGGACCGGGAAACACGCGAGGCGATCGCCGCGGAACTGCGCGCCAAGATCGGACGCACCTTCCTTCCCGAGGGCACCGTCCTCGCCGCCATGGTTCCGGGCCGCTACTCGGAGTGGGTGGGCTCCTCCATCCGGGAGATCGCCACCGCCGAGGGTCGTCACCCTGCTGAGGTCTCCCTCGACGTGCTGCGCGGCCACGGAGGGGAGGTGTGGATCGTCAACCACGCGATGTCCGAGGCCGACGTCGAGACCGTGCTGCGTCACCGGAACAGCGCTGTCGTCAGCGACGGATGGGAACTGGACCTGACTGGCGGCGGACACCCGCACCCGCGCCACTTCGGAGCTTTCGCCCGCGCCCTGGCGCGGTATGCGCGGGATCGCGGTATCCTCACTCTGTCACAGGCCGTGCGCAAGATGAGCGCACTCCCTGCCGCACGCCTCGGCCTCACCGACCGCGGCACACTGGCCGAGGGCATGGTCGCCGACATCACGGTCTTCGACCCCGCGACGATCACGGACACCGCCACCTACGAGGCACCGCTCTCCTACGCCCGCGGTGTGCGCCATGTCCTCGTCAATGGCAGTCCAGTGCTCCGTGACGGCGTGTTCTCGGTGAACCGGCCGGGGAAGGTGCTACGGAAGAAGCCCCCGGCCGCGCACGTGCCCTGAGGTGCGGCGCCGCAACGGGCGGCAGATCGGCCGACGGCCGGTACAGCCACTGCCCTTGCCGGAAATCTCATCCGCCCTGGTGGGGACCGCTTCTTCGGGTTCCCGAAATCTTGGCCGCGGTCGCTCGGTCCGACGCTCTGGCGCAGCTGCTGTCAGCGCGTCATGATGATTGATCGTGCTGCTGCGACTGGCTTACCTGGGTGTGTCGAACGCGTTCGCGATGCTTCGCCTGCTGCCGATGACCGACCGGGACAAGGACGCGGAGATCCTCGCCCTGCGCCACCAGATCACCGTGCTGGAACGCCAACTCGGCAAGGACAAGATCCGGTTCACACCCAGCGATCGGGCGTACCTGGCAGCGCTGCTGCACCGGCTGCCCCTGCACGTCCTGCGACGGTTACGGCTGCTCGTACGCCCCGACACGGTACTGCGTTGGCACCGCGACCTCGTCGCACGCCGCCATGCCTCCTCCTGCCGACCCAAACGCCCGGGACGACCGCGCACCGTGCGCTCGATCCGCATCCTGGTGCTGCGGCTGGCGAAGGAGAACCCGAGCTGGGGGGTACCGGCGCCTGCACAGTGAGCTGCTCGTGCTGGGGGTGGAAGTGGACGCGTCCACCGTCTGGGACATCTTGAAAGAGGCTGGCATCGCCCCAGCACCCGAGCGGAACTCCCGTACCTGGGCCACCTTCCTTCGCGCACAGGCTGATGCCCTGCTGGCCTGTGACTTCATGGAAACAGTCACGCTGTCGGGGATGCGGATGTACGTGCTCGTGGTGATCGAACACGGCAGTCGCCGGATCCGCGTCCTGGGCGCCACCGCGCATCCGAGCGCATCCTGGGTAGCGCAAACGGCGAAAAACCTCGCCATGGACCTCGAAGACCTCGGCCGCCGCGCACGGTTCATGATCCGGGACCGGGACAGGAAGTTCCCCGCCCTCTTCGATGCCGTCCTCAAGGACGCGGGGATCGACGTCGTCCTCAGCGGCATCCAGATGCCACGAATGAACTCGATCACGGAGCGCCGGATACAGACCTGTCGTCGCGAGCTCCTGGACCGGACATTGATCTGGAACCAGCGACACCTACTCCATACCCTGCGCGAGTTCGAGCAGTTCTACAACGGACACCGACCACACCAGGGCATCGCCAACGCCAGACCTCTGCACCCCCTGCCCCCCCCCACCGATCGACGACCCGGACACGTTAGCCCGCCTCGACATACGTCGACGCGATCGCCTCGGCGGCATCCTCCACGAATACCAGAATGCGGCTTGACCTGCACGGATGAGGTTTCCGGCAAGGGCAGCGTCATCGCTGGACAGGGATGACTGACAATCGCTCGCTATTTGCTCCCCGGTCTGCCTCATGGCCGTATCGCGTTGCCCTCAGGCTGTGGAGCCGTCCTCCGGGTGCACCGACGTCCATGGAGCGCCCTCGCCCGGCAACGGCCCCCATACCAGTGCGCCCCGGTGAAACCCGGGTGTAGCCTCGGCCATCAACGGGCCGGTGCCTTGAGTGAGGGCTTCAGCAACAATGTCCAGGAACTCGCTGAGGGATCCGTACCCAGGAGAGGTGAGCGGTGCCGACGGCGGCTCACCGCCGTCCTGGCTGAAGATGGCGAGGCGGCCTTCGACGTCGATTGCCAGGCCGCCCCACGGGGAAAGGGAGTAGTCGGTGACGGCGAACGGAACCCACAAGCCCCAGAACGGGTCGGTCTTCCCTCTGCGGCCCCGGACTTGCGCGATTTCCTCAAGCGGTAGCAGATGATGCTGGGCGAGGAACAAGCCCGGGTCGTACTCGTCGGGGTCTCGGTCAAGGGCTGAAGCATCCACCGTTCCGTCGCACACCATCAGCAGCGTCACCAGGTCGACGGGCAGGCCCATTCCCAATGCGTCCTCGGCGGATCGAACGTCTGCGACGGCAGCGCCCGGCCGTAAGGTGGCGTGCGAGGCGGGCGCGTGCACCGCCAGCCAGTCGGTGATGGCGGTCCAGGCGAGCAGAACGTCGCTCATCGTGTCCTCCATTGACGTAGGCGAGGGGAAAGAGGGGCACGCCTACCCGATGTCCACCAGGTGGGCGTGCCCCCGCGTTGCCGGACCGCACAGGTCAGGCCATCCGAACCTGCACGATGCAGCGACCGGTCACTTCATCGTGCACTTGATCTCGTCCTTGGACGGGTCGCAGTCCGCGAAACGGCCATTGGCCGGGTCGACCCAGTACTCGTCGTGGTCCAGCAGCCGAAACTGCTTGGCGAAGCTTACGCCGAATGGCTGCATCGACTGAGTATTGATGTAGTTCGACATCGACGACCGGCCGCACAGCGCGGGCCACTTGGGGTCGTCGTAGGTGGTGTCGTTGTACAGGTGCTCACGCGTTCCGTCGCCCTTCGCCACCACCGTCTGCACGCACTCCAGACCGGCGTAGTCGGAGTTCTTGGCCGGGTTCAGGCCGCCGTCGGCCGCAGGGAATCCGGGAGACTCGTATGTCGCCGCGAACGGGAACTCGTCACACGAGATCGGGTCGGGGTTGCCGTTGGGGGTCGCGATCGTGGCGGTGTCGTTGTGCTTGCGGAACGCGCGCCCGCACACCGCCTTACGGTTCCCCGGCTTGCCGTTGTCCAACTTGTTCTCCGGCTCTTGGCTGGGTGCGTTGCGCGCCTTGGACGGCAGATAGTGCAGCGGCGTCTGCGGGGATTTGCCCAGCTTCTTCGCGTGCTTGTTCTGGATCAGCCAGATGTGCGCCGCCGCGCCCGGGAACGCCTCGGAGTTGATGGTGTACCCCGGCTTGTACGACGGGAGCACACACCCCGGGTCCTTGCCAGATATCACCTTGTCGCAGCGGGCCACCGTTGGCGGCGACACTATCTCGTCCTCGCCAGTCGGATCAGGGACACCCGGAATAGTCGTACCCCAGTCCATCCACCACCGCAGTGGAAGTTTCCTGGAGAGGTCCTTGTCCTTGCTCCCAGAGGAGTTGTTGACGCTGCCGTTCCACTCGAAGTCGGCGACTCCGGTGATGATGTGCTGGTCCTGGTTGCCGCTCCACCTGGACCGACCTCCGTAGAAGTCCCAGTCCTGGGCCTGCTTGTCGCAGCCGTCGGACTGGCACCACGACTGGACGTCAAGCAGAATCATCCCGTTCGCTCCGCCGGGGAACGGCAGCTTGGGTGCAGGGATCGCCCAATCCCTCGGGTCGATCTGCATCCACGTCTTGATCTTGTTACTCTCCGGATCGGTCTTCAGCATGTACAGCACGTCGAACATCTGCTGGTACACCTTCGGCGGCTGGGACGCCAGATCCGTAACCTCAAAGGTCACCTGTGTCGGCAGACACGCCTCCGTCCGCGTCATCTGTGCCTTGATGTTCACCAGCGTCGGGTCACACCAACCGCCCGTGATGATCGGGTCCGGGTATTCGGGCAGTCGCAACTGCCGCCGTGCCCTCGCCGCATCCTCCGGACTGCGCTTCAACTCCGCCAGCGGCTTCAATGTCACCGTTGAACGGCTCTTCGGACCGGTACTGCGGTACACCTGCGGCTTGCCGCCCCTGACCATGCCGTTTTGCTGCACGGTGGCCCAATCCCACGCGGGCTGCGGCTCATCGTGATACCCGGGAGCGGTCGCGCCGATGTTCGGCTTGGGAAGGTTGATATCGATCTTCTTGGCGCGGCCCGTGTCGGTGCGTCTCGGCGACGCGAAGCCGTAGACGCGGGTCGCGCCCGTGTTGTCTGCCCGGTCTACTGACCGCACCTCCGCCTGATGGTTGCCGTCGTCGGCAGGGGCGGCGTAGAACGAGGCCTTGGCGGCGAAGCCGTTGTTGGTCGTCGGGGTGCGCTGCCATCCATCAGTGCTGGTGTTACCGCTGTTACCGTCGTCGTCAGTGTCGGCCGGCCCGATCCGGTACTCCACGTCGCGGGCGTCATCGACGCCGGTATCGATGTCGAACCGGCCCTGCTCCCCCACGGCACCGCCCGGCAGGTTCTCCGGGTACGTTTCCGACACGACGCTCTTCGGCACACCGGGGGCGGTAGTGTCCACGACGAACTCCCGCCACGGCGAAAAGTTCAGGTTGTAGTGGGTACCGTCGTAGGCGTTCGTCCGGAACTTGTACGTCTTGCCGTCGACCAGTTGCCCGGCCGGCACCTTCACGCTCGCCCACTCGCCGGGCTTGACGAACTCGGAGACGATCAAGCCCTCTCCGGCCGGGGTGGTGATGGGCTTGTTCGTCGCCGCGTCGTAGACCTGGAAGGTGCCATTGACGGTGTCACCGTCCGCATCCGAGAACTTGTCCCGCAGAGTGGGGGTGGTGGTGTTCACGGCCCACAACCCAGCGTAGGACTTGAAGGGCGGGCCGGCCCTGCTGCGCGGTGCCGTCCCCAGGGCGGTAGTTCCAGGTGACGTTCAGCTTCGGCGGGTTGGACGTGGCGTTAGCGGAGTTGACGCGCTTCCATGCCTTGACGTCGTCCGTGGCCGCGCGCAGCCCCATGTGGCCCTTGCCGTCCAGAGCAGAGGACCAACTCTGCACCAGAGTCGTGACGTCCGCGCTGATCCAGCCGTCTGGGGCGTTGGTGCAGGCAGAGTTGCCCTTGGTCTGGGTGGACGAGTGGTACTGCCGTTGCCATGTCGGCTGTTTCGTCCACCGCGAGGCGGTGGAGGAGGCGGTGGTGTCCCAGATGGTCCAATCGTACGCCTTGCAGTCGTCGTTGCCGGAGTGGAAGTTCCACAGGCTGACGTCCGCGTTCGTGACCAAGGCGTCCTTGAACGCCGCGGTGTTCCAGGTGATGAACGACCTGGCGGTACGCGGCGTGCCATCGCTGTTGGTGGTGCCGGGGTTGCCGAAGTCCAGCTCGACGTCGGTGGACAGGTCCCCGGTCTCGCCCTGCTGAACGTAGGTATCGAAGACGTTCGTCAGGTTTGCCGTCGAGGGGTCGACGGTGACCGGGTACTGGGTCGCCGGGTCTGCCAGCCAGGCCCTGTCGGGGGTGACAACAAGGTCGACGTCGCCGTTGCCCCTGTCGACCACCTTCATGTTCACCGGGTGCCGGTTTTCATGCTTGCCCGACACCTTGTCCACGGACGCGTCCCACATCACCGGAGCGGGCATTACGGCCCGCTCAGCGCCCGTCTTCGCGTCGGTGAAGAGAACAGAGCCGTCCGTCCGCGCAGCGGCTTTCAAGCCCTTGGCTTTCAGCGGCATCGTGTAGCTGTAGGCGTCGGTGGGGCGCTGGTCCAGCTTCACGTACTGTTCGAAGCCGGTGCGGGTGGCCTCGACGATCACATCGGTGCCGGGCAGCGCATCCCTGTAGGTGGCACGGGTGCCATCCAGGTCGGGTTTGGGCAGGCCGCCCTTCCACTGCAGGGTGACCTGCTCGGTGCCCTCACCGAGAGTGACCAGGGTCGCGGGCCGTGGCCTCATCGGCGGCCTTCAACGACTTCATGGGCGTGCCGCCCCCGCCACTGAGCTCCAGCCCATTCGGGTGCGCTTTCGCCTTCACTCTGCCGTCCGCGGCCGTCGTCAGCCTGGCATTCACGTCCACCCACCGGCCGTCCTGCTGAATGCGGGCCGGACCGGCGGTGAGCTCGGAGGTGAGCGTGCCGTCGGGGTTCGCATGGGTGATGGATGTCGCCGTGGTCTCGTCGGAGACGAGCTTCTTCTTCCCCGTGTTCTTCGCCTGAGTCAGGGCCCAGGGGATGCCGCTCTTACTGTGTTTGACCGCCCACTCGAAATCGGCTGCGCGGACCTTGGCCTCGCTCGGGTCCGCGGCGCGGGCAGATGCCCTGTCGGTTGCCGACGGGGCGGCGTCCGCCGTCGGGACGATCGCTATGGCCGTGCCGCTAGTGGTCAGCAGCACAGTGCCTAAAGCAATGGACAGTCTGCGTCTTGTTCTGGATAACCCAGACAACGTTATATGTCCCCCTCCGCCCGCCTCATGTCGCGGGGCGGGCTGATAGATCGAATTCATCGAACTATTACATCGGGAACATTTCTACGATGGTCGCTGACGGGCAAGGGCCGCGAACTGGGGCGATCTATCCTTAGGTCACAGGCCGGACGTGACTCTTGTGACGTTTATCCGGGGTTGCGGCGCAGATTCGACATGATCTGGCCCGATTGCAACCGTTCCTCTACGCACCGACAAAGCTGCAACTGAGCGGCGACATGGCGGGGCGATACCCGGGGCAATGGGTGGTATCGGCTGAATACCGCCACACAAGCCCTGCCCCTGTGGGTGCCGGAAAATAGGCATTGCAAGCTTTTCTGAGTCTGTCGCTGATCTGGGAGCCGTGGATCGGCAACCGAGGACCACCTGGTATGGACGAAACGGTACGTGTGGCTGATCTCCTCTTTGAGCGGTGCCCGGCCGACCGTCCCATCGCCAGCCGACGTGTGCCGATAAAGCTGCGGGCACGACGCCTCGTCTGAGAGAACGCCTCCTGCATCCACAGGATGTTTGTTGAACAGACACGGGCTGACTCGCCGCCACGTCCGCCGGACGCAGTCCCTCACCGTCCTACTCACCGAGGTGGCGCTATTCCTGGGCTGCCATCCAGAAAGCCGCCCGCCCAGGCGAGTGTCCATCTCGCCCTGCGAGGACACACTACTTCGGCTGATCCGCGCACTATCCGACCCGGAGCCGGTCCCCGTCCCGGTCCTCGGTGTCGACCGGTTCGTTATGCGGCGCCGCAGGACCTACGCGACGATCCGAGCACGGCACCCGGCAGCTACGCGACGGCCTCATCAACCAGTACGGACATATGGATGACCTGCGCAGTGATGACTTTTCAAGCGGCAGACGGGCTCGACCGGCCTGCCACATCGAGTCATGGGCAACTGCCCTCGCTCACGGAGGACGTGCAGGCAAGCCCACCCAGTCACCGGTGCCATCTCGACAGGCCGGACCGCTTCCGCTTGCCTCCAGAAGAGGAAACGGGAAACACCCGTGTTCGCCTTGTCCGTCCGATGAGCTCTGCCGCAGTCTGTGGTGCGGCATCCACGCTCGCCGGACGGACGGGTACGGAGGTGCGTGTGAAGATGCCGTCCATTCCGTTCGCTCAAGAACTCCGGCAGCGACGCCTCAATGCCGGCCTGACCCTCACGGAACTGGCCCTGAGGGTCCACTACAGCAAAGGGCAGCTGAGCAAGGTCGAGCGTGGGATCAAGGCTCCCAGTCGTGACCTTGCTCGTCTGTGCGATGCCGCCCTCGAGGCCGGAGGCGCACTTGTGGCACTACTGCCGGACCCGTCCACCGACGGCCTTAATGAGGAGCCAGATGGTTTCGATGAGGAGGTATGGCTGATGCAGCTGTCCACTGACGGCGGGAGCTGGTTCAAGCCCGTGCCCCGCAGGCAGGTGGTGAGCGCGGGCGCCGCCTCGCTGGTGAGTCTGGGTGCGGGCGGTTCGGAGGCCTTGGCCACACCGGGTGGCGCACAGGTGCTGGAGGTGTCCCGTTCGCTGTTCGACCACTATCGGCGCCTCGGCCAGACGGTCGGTCCGGGGTTCCTGCTCCCCGGTCTCATCGCGCAGACGCACACATTGCGGGAGACGTCCGCCCACGCCGACCCTCGGACCCGCCAGCAGCTGCTCGCGCTCGGCTCCCGGTATGCCGAGTACGTCGGTTGGCTGGTGCAGGAGTCCGGAAACGAACGGGCCGCGTTGTGGTGGACCCAGCGTGCCGTCGACCTGGCGGCCGCTGGTGGTGACCGGCATCTGGCCGGGTACGCCCTGGTGCGCCGGGCCCTGATCACGCTGTACCGCGAGGACGCGAAGGAGACCATCGCGCTGGCGCGGCAGGCCCAGAACAGCAGCCTTCCCCCACGCATTCGGGGGCTTGCCGCCCAACGTGAAGCCCAGGGACATGCGATCGCCGGCGACCGAGACGCTTGTCTGCGCGCCCTCGACCGAGCCCGCGAGCTGCTCGACCGCCATACCCCGGACTCCGGCACCCCCGTCATCGGAACCATGCATCTACCCGATCCGGTAGGCATGATCACAGGCTGGTGTCTTTACGACCTGGGGCGTCCACGCGAGGCAGCCGAGGCCCTGGACCAACAGCTGGCGCGAGTTCCCCCACACGCCTTGCGCACTCAGGTCCGCTACGGGGTGCGCCGCGCTCTCGCGCATGCGGCGGCTGGTGACATCGAGCATGCCTGTGACCTGGCAGCCCAACTGCTCGGTGGTGCCGTCGCGGTGAGTTCCGCGACCATCTCAGCCGATCTGCGCCGTCTCGCACACACTCTGGGCCGCCACCCACGCAATCCATCAGTCCGCGCACTGGCACCGCAGCTCGGCACTTCCTTACGTCTCATCACCCCATGAGAAAGGGGCCACCATGGCCGAGGTATTCATCAACTACCGTACGGGAGACGGGGAGAAAACGGCTGCCCTGATCAAGAGGGAGCTGTCATACCGCTTCGGGGAGAACAGTGCATTCCGTGCCTCGGAATCCATCCCACCCGGCGCGCGCTACCCCGAGGAGTTGCTCCGAAGCGTTCGACGCAGAGCGCTCTGTTGCTGGCTGTGGTCGGGTCCGCGTGGACACGTTTCGCCGAGCTGCGTAGGGCGGACGACTGGGTCCGCAGGGAAATCCTTGAGGCGTTCGAGTGCGGAGTGCCGGTCGTCCCCGTA
The DNA here is from genome assembly GCF_001417735.1 of Streptomyces sp. NBRC 110028. Lineage (GTDB taxonomy): Bacteria > Actinomycetota > Actinomycetes > Streptomycetales > Streptomycetaceae > Streptomyces. The sequence goes on along the minus strand of NZ_BBUZ01000050.1, from coordinate 13,588 downwards.
CTCGAGGGACGGAAGACGGAACGGCTGAATGGAGCCGATCTTCCACCCGAGCTGGAGCGGCTCGCTGAGGTGCAATCCGTCCGGCTGGACATGCAGAACGCGGTGGCAGATCTCAGGCGCCTCGGCGACGTGGTCGCCGACATGGTGCCATCACTCAAGGCACACGAGCGCCACGAACGGCTCTCCCCTGGCGCCGGCGCGGTGAGCAATGCGACGGGGGAGGTCAACGGCCCGGTGATACAGAGCCGGGACATCACCGGGGATGTGGGCACCGTGATCAAAGACAGCTCGGGCCCGGTTCACACGGGGAAAGGCGACATCTACAACAACTCACGCCACATCTCCGGCGGGCGGCACTTCTCCGGCGACGGTATGACGTATTTCGAAGGGGACAATCAGGGAGGCATTCACCAGCGCGTCGGTGATGGCTCCCGCCGCGAGGACGACGACCGGTGAGCGATTCCGCCGAATCACAGATCCACGACCCACGCGGCCCGGTCCAAAGTGGCCTCGGAGACCAGATCAACCTCATCTTCGAAGCGTTCGGGAAGGACCGCCAAGGCCGCAACCCACGGCGCCTCGCCGAAGACCAACTTCTCTGGCTCTGGCAGCGGTTCGTCTATCCGAACGGATTCGGCGAGGCACGCCACATGCTGGCCGAGACCAGCACCGTCCTGCTCGATGGCGCCCCCGGTAGCGGGAGAACGTCAGCGGCCCGCGTCCTTCTTCACGAGCTACGCCGCGATGTCGGCTCATTCCACGAGCTGCTGCCCGGTGAGGAAGGCGAATCCCTCCTCGACCCCGGCCTGGTCGGGGACGAGGACCGACTGCTGCTGGACCTGGCAGCCGCGGACGAATCGCAATGGACGGAAGTGCTAGAGGAGCTTCCGTCCTTCCGCAAGACGGTAGTCGACCACCGCGCTCACCTCGTGGTCGTCCTGCCCTTGGGTCGGACGGACCGCTTGCCGGTGGAGCTCGATCGGCACCGCGTAGAGATTTTTCGCCCGCGAGGCATGGAGGTGCTGCTGCGCCACCTACGCCAAGACGGCCTTCAGTATGCCGACCGGGCCCATTCGGCTCCGGCCGTGTCCGACTTCCTGAACACACCACGACCGATGAGGGAAATCGCCGAATTCGCCAGCTTGATCGTGCGGGCACGGGCAGCCGCTCCAGCCGGGGAAAGCTTCATCGACTGGTGTGAAATCGCCCGCGCAGCCATGGCCGACCGAGGTCCGCAGGTCGCGAAGCATGTCGCCGCCATGACCGGAGGACCGCAGCGGGCACTGCTGCTGACCACGGCCATGCTGCACGGAGCCCACGCCGATGCTGTACACAGCGCCACCACCCTCCTGCTGCGTGCCGTCGACCATCCCAAGGACGACCGCCCGCTGCTGGAACACGCGGACCTGGCCATGCGGCTGGAAGAAGTGTCCGCCGGACTCACCCAGCACGGGGCGGTGCGCTTCAAGGAACTCGAGTACGACACCGCGGTCCGAACCCATTTCTGGGACCACAGGCCCGACCTCCGCGAGCACCTGCGTACCTGGGTGGGACGGACCGTAGAACTCACCGACCCGGTGCTGTCCCCGGACGACCGCCGCCACGTGGTACAGCACCTGTCGGACCAATACTTGCGCACCGGCCGGTGTGAGGAGCTGGCGACACTCGCGGAGCAGTGGACCGCGGTGCCCACCACCGCGCGGCGGTTGCGGTCAGCCACACAGGCGCTGGAACGCGGTCTTCTCGACGAACGGCACGGCCGCTCCTTCCGGGACAAGATCTATGACTGGTCCAGAAACAGCCGACTGGGCGAACCACTCGCGCAGGTCCTCGTCGAGGTATGTGCCGAAGTGATCGCGGTACAACACCCAGACCAAGCGCTGGTCCGCCTCCATCACCTGGCCAGGCGGGAGCGCCGCACCACTCGCGCACGTGATGCTCTGTGCCGACTGATGCAGGAGGACCACCGCTTGCGCCGACGCATGCTGCACCGGCTCGTCAACAGGCCCACCTCCTGGTCGGCGGACATTGACCTCTTCCTGCAGACTTCTGATCCCGCAGCCCTGACGCACCTGGGCGGACGCGCCCACTCTCTCCTCGGTGAAACCGTCGTCCGTGATCAGCTGATCGCGGGATGGGGCACGGTGTTCGGCCAACTCCCGTTATCCACTTGGGAGAAGCATGTGCGGCACTGGCTGCACACCGCGTGCTCCGACGAACATCACACAGACCCACTCCTCGACATCCTGGTCAGCGGCGCAGCCGGTCGAGGAGAGGTGTTCGGAGCCCTGTACGCGACCGCACGAAGGGCAGAACTCACGGCTCCCGGTGGCAGAAAACACGGCTCTGCCCTCACCGATCTTCTCCTGCGGAAGATCTCCACAGCTCAGGGCATACGGCAGCAGCCACCACGACACAATCCCGAGGAACCAACATCATGACATCCGGCGCCAAGACAGTGACCGTCTTCCTCACCATCCTCTGCGGCCTGCTGCTCACCATCGTCGCCATATGCGGCAACTGGCCATGGTGGGCCTGGTCCGCACTGGTTGCCCTGCTCCTCAGTGTTCCTCTGCTGATCACAAAGATCGCAGGCATCCGCCGTCGGTCCTTACCCCCCGAGCTGACGCCCTACCTCCCGCCGGTGCCCGTAGAGCGCAGGGAGGAGCAGATCTCGCATGTCTCACTGCCGAGCGCTTGGGATGACTACGACTTCCTGTTCTCTGCCACCGCCCGCTGGTGCCCGACGGGCAAACCAGCGGAAGAACCGATCGTCAACCCTGCCGGGCTGGCGGTCGAAGCAGTCCTCAAGCGCGCCCGTGCGATAACCAAGGATCGTGAACCCGGTTGGGCCTCGTTCGTCCAGCACGAACTCAGCGGTGCGCTGAGCAGGATGCAACCGGAGCCCATGGGAAACCTCCAAGCCATGGCCGAGGCCATCACCCTCACTCTCTCCGAACACGATCAGGAACGTCTGAGCAGTCTTGCCTCGGTACGCAAGGACAAGGCCGTCTGGGAGCACCAGAGGAAGTACGAGCAGAGTAAACGCGAATACCTGGGCGACGACGTGCTCAAGGACACCGGCAGCGCCGTCGTGTGGTGGCTGGCCAAGAACGACGATCAGGTGCACAAGGCCGTGGAGGACCTTGGCCTTCTCGCCCAACTGACCTCAGCGGCCAATGACACCGACGTTCCTGAGCGCCTCCTGCATCTCCTCTCACCGCCGAATGCCGAAGACGCGGAACCTGAAGAAGCAGACGGCCTTGGAACAGCCGACCAGCCGCTGGGACATACAGGCTCCACGGCAGACCACTTCGACGCGTTTCTCCAGGGAATGGGGCTAGATGCTGGCGATGTCCGGCGCGGAATCCTCACTCGGCAGATCGCTGAAATCCTCGTCACCCAAGGTCGCAACGAAACGGCGGAAGAGTTATTACGTCGCTTCGACGCGCCCGCGACCCCCTTCAACGATGACTTCGACATGGACAGCGCAACAGAGGACGGTTCCGGGCCCTAAGTGTCGATTCGCGCAACGGGCCCCATTTGCATGACGATCCAGGCATACACGGAGGACTGCGGGTGCCGATAAATCATCCGTGCAGTTCACGCCGCGTGCTGGTATTCGTGGAGGGTTCCGCCGAGTCGGTCTCGTCTACGGACTGCCAGGTGGGCGAGTTGGGCTTGTTGGGCCATGGGTGGGGGTAGCGGGCGGCATGGGGCCGCCTGCTCCAGGGCCCTGTGCGGGCGGTGCTCGTTATAGAAGGATTCGTACTCGCGCAGGGCGTGGAGAAGGTGGCTCTGGTTCCAGATCAAGGTCCGGTCCAGCAGCTCCCTGCGGCAGGTCTGTATCCAGCGCTCCACGAGCGAGTTCATCCGCGGTATCCGAATGCCGGTGGTGACGACCTTGGGACCGGCGTCGGTCATGAGGGCGTCGAAGGCGGCTGTGAACTTCGAGTCGCGGTCGCGGATCAGGAACTGTGCCCTGCTGACCGCGTCTTCGAGGTCCATGAGGAGGTTGCGTCCGAGCTGCACGATCCAGTCCCCGGTGGGGTGTGCCGTGGCGCCGAGGACCCTGATACGACGGGTGGTGTGCTCGATGACGGCGAAGACGTACAGGCGCGCCCCCGTCAGCGTGCGGACTTCGAAAAGATCGCAGGCGAGAAGAGCCTTGGCCTGGCTGCGGAGAAAGTCGGCCCAGGTGGTGCTCTGCCGTTCGGGTGCGGGTGGGATGCCGTGCTCGCGGAGGATCTCCCAGACGGTGGAGGCGGCGACCTTGAACCCCAGTGCGGCGAGAGCGCCGTGGATCCGGCGATAGCCCCACGAGGCATTCTCCCTGGCCATGCGCAGGACCAGGGCGCGGATTGACCGTAGGGTGCGCGGGCGTCCGCGTCGCCTGGGTACGCAGGTTGCGGCATGGCGCCGCCTGAGCAGTTCGCGATGCCAGTGCAAGACGGTCTCGGGGCGGACCAGCAGCAGAAGGTGCCGCAGTCTGTCTTTGGGGAGGTGGTGGAGCAGGCCGGCGAGGACGGCACGGTCGCTGTCGGTGAAGCTCGGCTTGCCCACCTGACGCTGCAGAACCAGCAGTTGGTGCCGGAGCACCAGGATCTCGACGTCCTTTTCTCTGTCGCTCATCGGCAGGAGGCGTAGGAACGCCAGGGCGTTGGTCGCGGCGACGTAGGCCAGGCGCAGCAGCACGACAGATTATGATGCCGCCCCGGCCCTTGCGGGTGAATGCACTTGGGCGAATGTCGAGGAGAACCGAAGATCCGTGATCAGGCTCCCGACCTGCGTGGATGATTTATCGGCACCCGCAGGCGCCAGATACAGGCCCACCACGTCGCGGACCTTGTCGATCAGCAGTGGGTCCGGGGAAATCTTGAAGGTCTCCGTCCGCCAGGGCTGCAGGCCGAACGCGTGCCAGATGCGCAGCACGCTCGTGGGCGAGATACCCACCCGCCTGGCCAGTTCCCGCTTCGACCAGTGCGTGGCCCCCTCGGGTGTCTCCTCCAGGGTGCGCACCACCACCTCCTCCACCTGGGCGTCGGTGATGGTGCGCGGCACCCCCGGGCGCGGATCGTCGGACAGCCCGTCGAGGCAGTCCCGCAGGAATCTGGTCCGCCAGCGGCGCACTGTCCCCCGATCGGTGTCCAGGCGGGCCGCCACCGCGGTATTACCCAGTCCCTGGGCGCACATCAGCACGATCCGCGCCCGCTTCGCCAGACCCTGCGCGGTCGTCCGGCGCTTGGCCCACCCCTGCAATGTCAGCCGCTCGGCCTCGGACAACACCAGCGGCTCCAGCCTGCTGTCCCCCATACCGACCAGCAGACCGCACACCACCAGGCCCTGTCACCACCCAGACCCATGATCTGAAACAGAGCACCACTCACGCACGACCGGCTCACTAGGCGACGGCGCGCAGCTTCACGGGGAGTTCCTGGTGACCGTTGCTGATGAGGGTGGGTATCGGACGCAAACCGTCGGCCGGTACCGCGAGCGACATGGTCGGGAAACGCTCGAAGAGCTGTCGCAGGGCTTCTGCGACTTCGAGACGGGCCAGGGGAGCGCCGAGGCAGAAGTGCACGCCGTGGCCGAACGCCAGGTGGTCCTTGACCTTGCGGGTGGCGTCGAAGGTGTCGGCGTCGGGCCCGTGCCACTCCGGGTGACGGTTGGCGGCGGCGTACGCGGCGAGGATGGGGTCCCCCGCGGAGATGGTCTGCCCGTCGGGCAGGTCTACGTCGGTCACGGCGAAGCGCATCGGGAAGTACTTGATGGCGGGCTCGATGCGCAGGGTCTCCTCCACCACGTCATCCCAGGTGGCTTGGCCGGTGCGGACGAGGTGAAGCTGGCCGGGCGAGGTCAGCAAGGCGAAGACGGCCTGGTCGATGACGTTGACGGTCGTTTCGTACCCGGCGTTGATCATGAGAATCAGCGTGTCGCGCAGTTCCACATCGGTGAAGCCCGAGCCGTCCGATTCCTCGTCGCGGGCCGCGATGAGGAAAGAGGTCATGTCGTCACCGGGGTTGCTGCGCTTGGTGGCGATCAACTGGTCGGTACTCTCGAAAAGACGCGCGGTATTGGCCTGGGCCTGCTCAGCCGTGAGCGTACTGTCGAAGACGTTGTCGACGAGCTGTCGGAAATCGCCCCGCTGGTCTTCCGGCACGCCCATCAGGTGGACCATCACGTTGATGGGCAGCGGGTAGGCCAGTCGCTCGCGCAGATCTACCGCCTGGCCGGCGGGCACCGAGGCAAGGTCGTCGATCAGTTCGGTGACCATGGCCTCTATGGTCGGCTTCAGCTTGGCGATGCGACGTGCGCTGAAGGCGGGGGAGACCATCCGCCGTAACCTGCGGTGGTCCGCGCCGTACGCCGTGAGCATGCTCTGCACCTCGATCCACAAGGCGAGCGGCCACGTTTTGGTCGTCTCCTCGAAAGCTGGGTAGTGAGCGCGGCCGTCCTTGGAGACATCGGGGCTGGTGAGCAGGGTCTTGAGGAGGGCAGGGTCACTGACCGCCCAGGCGGACAGGCCGAGTATGTCCACGCGGGTGGCCGGACCACGAGCCCGCAGAGCCTGGTATTCCGCGTGCCGGTCGGCACCGTTGGGATCGATGACGAACGGGAGGGGCAGAGACATGTGTCTTCTCCTTCAGGCCGTGGTAGCGAGGTGGAGGGGGCCTAATGAGCACGCTCGCCCGCGCTGGCTGATGCGGAATGGCGGGCTCAGGGCCGCTTCCGGGTGATCTGGTTCCAGCCGGCCTGGCCGCGCTGGCAGGCCCCGGCAGGCTGCCGGTTGATGACGTCGATGCGGTTGCGGGTATTGATGAGGGAGATCAGGGCGATGAACTGGTCCTCGTCGGTCGGGTTGAGTCCGAACCTACCTTGTCTGCCGAGTTGATGTGCTTCACCACCTCTCTCCCGAAGGGGTGGCCGAAAGTGTTGGGACACGATTCTACGGTGATCTCCTCGCCGTGTTGGGGACACACAGTGATGACCGGGACAACCGGCTGTGTGTGACAGGAAGTCGGGCGTGACGTGTCTCTCATCCGGCCTGTCCCCGGCGGAAGGTGAAGCTCGGCATGAGTCAGGAAAAAGAGGCCTGATGGCCCGTAACGACTGGTCCTGACAGGTGCCCGCGCGTCGCGTGGTCGAACGCGACGACAAGGCACCATCCTTGGGTTGACCGGCCCTGACCGGCCCTGAGCGCCGAGGGAGCCCTCAAGGAGCGAACAGGCGGTCGGCCGCACCTGTCACAGATTCACAGTGCACTCGGTCATGACTGCGAAACGGTTGTGGAACCTGCGTGCCCGAACACGGCCTTCGCCGGATGGCGTGCCGGTCTCATGGCAGGACGGGCCTATGGAATGGACAGGGCGGGCGACTGCGTGGGACTCGATGACGTTGCACACGGCTGCCCTCTGCATGTGCCTCGCCGTGCGGTTCCAGCGCATGGGGCAATCAGACGAGGGAGAAACGATGAGGAGCGTCCTGGTGGTTGGCGGGGGCTTCGCAGGCGTGTGGGCTGCGGCGGGGGCAGTACGAGCCGCACGTGAGTCCGGCAAGGCCGGTGAGGAACTACAGGTGACCCTGATCAGCGGCGGTGACGACCTGGTGGTGCGTCCCCGTCTCTACGAGGACGACCCGGAGAGCAAGCGGGTGCCCTTGGACCGTGTCCTTGGCCCGATCGGCGTCCGTCGCGTCACCGCGACGGTGACGGACATCGACACCCAAGCCCATACCTGTGGGGCTCGAAAAGTCGTCGCTGCAGGTGACGTCAGGTATTCGGCCTCGGCTGAGAGCATGTCCGCGTGACCGTCTCACTGGTGTACAAGGTCGTGCGCAAGCTACTGTCCATCCCCCGGGTACTGCTGCGCAGCCAGGCCACGAAGGACGCGGAGTTGCTCGTGAAGAAGCTGCTGCCGGATCAGGGACCTTGCGTGTTTGCGGATTGGGTGGGATCGCCCGGTGATGGCCGGTCATGGCAGGCAGGTCCGGATGCAGGTGCAGGCACGGTCTCGTTGATCATGTGAGTGTCGAGTTCACGTGACCACAGCCGAAGACCGTGCCTGCTGTCTCATCCTCTCCCATGCCGTCGGGCCTGGAGGAACTGGCCCGTATCCCGTCGCCGCAGCCGTTGCCCGATGCGGTGTGCCTTGTCCGGTTTCTCGCCGGGCTGCCCGACCCGCGTGACCGTCGTGGCCGGCGCTTCCCGCTGACGGCGCTCGTTGCGGCCGCGGCCGCTGGTGTTCTGGCCGGCGCCCGGTCCCTGACCGCGATCGCCGAGTGGACCGCTGACGCGCCCCCGTGGGCCCTACGCGCCCTCGGGTTCACTGTCGACCCGTTCACCAGATCGGTCGCTGTCCCGCACGCCACCACGGTGATGCGGCTCCTCGGCCGTCTCTACGGCGACGCCTTCGACAACGTGATCTGCACATTCCTGCAGGCCAGAGCCCATAACCGGCAGAGCGGGGAATCCCGCCGGTGGCGGGCGGTGGCCGTCGACGGGAAGCAGCTGCGCGGATCGCGAGCGGGCGGCGGGAAAGCGGTGTGGCTGCTGGCCGCGATGGACCACGCCGGGACTAGGGCTGCAGCGGAGCGATCAGTCCCCGCATATAGGCCAGTGCCGACTCACGCGGCTCCGACCTGTTGAAACGGTGCACGAACCGCTCGTGCACAGCGTTCAGTTCACTCGCCCACAGCCTGACATCAGCAAGGTCCCCACCCATAACCACACCAACGACCGACCTGGTCAGCAGTCACGGCAAGCACCGTTGCAGTACTAAGACCGTCGCCTTCCGGCACCTCGACTACCCGGGCGCCCGCCAGGCCCTGCGCGTGATGCGCTGGCGCATGAACCTGACCAGCAAGAAGATCACGATCGAACGGCTCTACTTCGTCACCAGTCTCCCGTCCGGAGCCGCCACCGGCGAACAGATCGCCGACTGGATCCGAGGGCATTGGAAGATCGAGAACCAGCTCCACCACGTCCGCGACACGACCTTCGCCGAGGACGCCTCCACCACTCACACCGGCAGCCTGCCCCGCGTGATGGCAAGCCTCCGCAACCTCGCGATCAGTGTGTTCCGCCAGGACGACCACACCAACATCGCCGCCGCCTGCCGCCACACCGCACGCGACCCACAACGACCCCTGACAGCCCTCGGGATCAGGTGATCAACCAGACAGATCGACTACACGCAATGACCCTGATACATTGACGGATGGTCAAGCAGCCGGAAAAGGCACCATGACCATGTGTGCAGAAAACACGGCCACACGGAGAATCATGTCTGTAACCCAAGAAGCTGCTGGAGCACTGACCGCGCCCCCGGAAGAACCCCTGGCTCCCTGGCTTTTGGGCCTCTTCGGCCTGCCAGATGTCCAGGCGGCGTCACGCACACTGCTGGAGTCCGTTGAGGCTGAGGTGCCGCGGAGAAATCCGTTCACGCCGCCCCGGACGGTCAGCCTGGCACTGTCAGGCGATGAGGGTGCAAAGTTGGATGATGTTCTCGCTGAGGTGCGTGACACGTTCGTGCGGCATGCCGTAGATACGCGGCATCCTCTTTCGATGGCGCATATGGTCCCGCCGCCGCTCGGTATATCTGTGCTTGCGGACCTGTTGATCGGTGCCACGAATCAGTGCGCTTTCATCTACGAGGAAGCACCGCTTGCTGCCACGCTGGAAAGGCAGGTCGTGGACTGGCTCTGTGCCCGTGTCGGGTATGGGGCTGGTGCGGGCGGCATGCTCACCTCTGGCGGCACCATGAGCAACCTCCTTGCGTTGCACCTGGCTCGCGAGCGGGCCGTGCAAGAGGGCCGGGATCTGACGGCGCTGCGTATCGTGGCCAGTGACCAGGTTCATGTTTCGCTGGACAAGGCCGCTTCGCTGGCCGGACTGGGCCAGGACACGATTGTCCGGGTGCCTACGGATGTGACCGGCCGGCTGCGTGACGGCGCGGTCCGCAGGCTGGCCGACGAACTGGCGGGTGAGGGTCTGCATCCGTTCCTGTTTGTCTGCACTGCGGGTACCGCCAACGCCGGTGTGGTGGAGCCACTGCCTGAGTTCTTGGCCTCGGCCCGCAGCCACGGGGCGTGGTGTCACATGGACGCGGCCCTGGGAGGCATGCTGACACTGACCGATCCGGCTGCCACGTCTGACTGGTGCGAGGCAGATTCCGTTTCCTGGGACCCGCACAAAACGCTGTACGCGTCGTATGCGGTGGGTTCCCTGCTCCTGCGAAATGATCACGAATCCGACAGGCTGCGTTTCCATGCCGAGTACGCGCTCAAGCGAAACTCGGATCAAGACGCCGGCGACCGGCGGCTGGAAGGCTCGCGCAGGCTCGAAGCGCTGAAGCTGTGGATGTGCATCCGGCATCTCGGGACTGCCGGATACACCCAGATCCTGCGCCGGGTGCGTGAGCGCACCATGTCCTTTGCCGAACGCATCCACAAGACCCCGGGAGTGGAACTGGTCACGGAGCCGGACACCACCGTCGTGTGTTTCAGGCTGGTTCGGCCAGGTCTCTCACAGAAGGACGTGGATCTCTTGCACGAGCGGGTGCAGCAGGCTCTGTTCCAGTCCGGACGGCTTCTGCTGTCCACGACCCGGGTGGGCGGGAACACCGTTTTGCGCACCGTACTGCTCAACCCTTTGGTAGGGCCCGAGGACCTGGACCAGGCACTACGGTATGTCGCGCAGGAAACGGACCGTCAGGCCGCCTTGCTCTGAGGTTACTGAGCGTTTTCAGCGGTGCTTCTCCAGGGTGAGGACGGCCTTGGTGATGACGCTCATGCGGTTGGGGCTGATGCGGGATCTGCGGAAGATCTGCCAGGACTTCAGCCGTGCCATGCCTCGTTCGACAGGTGCCCGGGCCGCGGACAGGGCCCGGTTCTCGGTCCGCTCGGTGAGGGTGAGTTCACCTGTGCCTTTCAGAAATGCGTCGCTGCAGGTCGTAGGCGGTCTGGCGGGATCTGCGGGCTCGTTGGGACCATGTGCAGGTGATCGTCTCATTGGTGTATCAGGTCACGCGGAAGCTTCTGTCGGTCCCAGCGGTGCTGCTGCGTCGGCGGAGGCCACAGACGCTGTGTTGCTCGTGCTCCGGCATGAGAACGCGGTGCTGCGCAGGCAACTTTCGAGTCCGGTGCGGTATGAGTGGGCGGACCGGTTGTGGTTCGCGGCGTTGTCTTCGCTGATACCTCGGCGTCGCTGGGCGCAGGTGTTCCGCGTGACACCGGGGACCTTGCTCGGCTGGCATCGGCGTCTCGTTGCACGCAGATGGGACTACAGTGCGTGCCGGAGCAAGCCGGGCCGGCCAGCGACGGCGGAAGTTGTGAAGGAGTTGGTGCTGCGGCTGGCGCGGGAGAACCCGCGCTGGGGCTGCCGCAGGATCCAGGGAGAGCTCGCCCGGCTGGGCCACGGGATCGGCGCGTCTACGGTATGGAAGATCTTGACGGCAGCCGGGGTCGACCCGGCTCCCCGCCGCGGCGGGCCTACATGGCGTGAGTTCCTGACATCCCAGGCCGAGGCCATCATCTCCTGCGACTTCCTGCACATCGATCTGGTGGATCTTCGCCGCGTCTATGCACTGATCTTCCTCGAGCACGGCACACGCCGCCTCCACATCGCCGGGGTAACCGCGCATCCGACCGCACAGTGGACGACCCAACAGGCCCGCAACCTTGCGCTTGAAGTGGGCGTGCGCCTGGAGTCGTTGTGCTTTGTGATCCGCGACCGGGACGACAAGTACACCGACTCCTTCGACGCGGTTTTCGAAGCTGAGGGCATCAAAACCCTCAAGACCGCCCCGCAGTCCCCGCGGATGAACGCACACTGCGAGAGAGTTATCGGGACGCTACGGCGCGAGGCCCTCGACCACCTGTTGCTCTGGAGCGAGCGCCACGCTCTCCACGTTCTCAGCACCTACGCCGGACACTACAACGGGCATCGACCGCATCAGGCCCGAGAGCAACTACCTCCACTCGCCGATCACCACACTGCGCCGCTGAGCGACTTGAAAACCCCAGGACGGCTACTCCAGACCCGTATCCTCGGTGGCCTGATCAATGAGTACAGATACGCGGCATGACCAGCAGTGACGCGTTTCTGAACGGCACAGGTCCGGGAGCCATCAAGGGGTTCTTATGCCTCTCGATGGCGAGGACATCCATACCGGCGGGGTGACCTTGGCGGCCTATGGTTGACGACGGTGCACAGTGGCGCCATACCGCGCGGCAAGTCGACCGGATCGGGTGACGGACAAACCGGGCGGGATTGACACCGCGGGGAGTTGGGAGCACGAGGGCTCCCAGAGGGCTCCCCATCGCTCCCAGCCCAGACACGACAAAGGCCGCTTCCGCTACCCGCGGAAACGGCCTCCGACCTGCGAAAACGCTGGTCGGGACGACAGGATTTGAACCTGCGACCCCTTGACCCCCAGCAATGCCGCCGATCACCGCATCGAGGCTGCTCAGAAGCCCTGCAACGCCGATCACTAGCCGTACTGCGCTATTCAGCGCAGTACCAGACTGTTCAACCACACCAGAGTGTGGGCGCGTGTAGCGGCGAAGTCATCTATATCATTGGGGGGCGCAGCGACCAACTGGGAGGATGCCATGAGCACAGCACATGACCATCCCGTGGGACCTTCTTCCTCCGAGCCAGCCCATCCACTTCGTACCATCCGTGACATCAGAGAGGCTCTCCCCGCCGACCAGGTCGCCCACTTCGACGCCGAACTGGCCGTGACTGATCTTGACGACCTCCCCGCCATGCTCACCCGCTGGGCCACGACCGCACACGACGGCTTTGTAGACTTCCTCCAGCAGGCCCCCTTCGAAGATCTTGAGTTCGGCACTCGATCGTACGACGAGGCTCAGGGACCCGAATGATCTACCTGCTCGACACCAACGTCGTCGCTGAGCTCACCACCCGCCCCAAGCCAGATCCCCACGTCATCGCATGGTTCCACTCCACGCCCAGCCCGAACCTCTACCTCAGCGTGGTCACTGTGGCCGAGATCGAAGCCGGCGTCGCCGCTACCTCCGATCCACTCCGCCAAGCCCGCTACCGCCAAGCCCTGACCACGCTACGGAGCGAGTACCGCCACCGCATCGCCGCAATCGGCGAACCAGAGGCGACCGCCTACCTCACCCTCCACAAGGCCCTGAAGTCCACCGGCCAACCCATCGACCCACTCGACGCTCTCATCGCCGCCACAGCCCTGGCCAACCGCTGGACCCTCGCAAGCCGCAACACCAAACACCTGACCCGTACCGGCGTCGAACTGGTTAATCCTTGGCACTATCAGGGATAGGCAGGGGTCTATCAGGAATCAGGTCACCGCGAGCACATACCTCCGCGCGCCGGACAGGGTCCGCTCATTGCGCCTGCCGGAAAACCCATCCGCCCTGGTGAGAGGCGGTGTGGAGATTGCGGGTGCCGATAAATCATCCACGCAGGTCGAGGCCTGATCACGGATCTTCGGAGCCCCTCGACGTTCACCCCGGGGTCTTCACCTACGCAGGGCCCGGCGGCATCATGATCTGTCGTGCTGCTGCGTGTGGCCTGTGGGTGCCGGGAATTATGTCACCC
>NZ_BBUZ01000049.1 GCF_001417735.1 Streptomyces sp. NBRC 110028 | reverse complement strand
CCCGATGATGGGGCAGCCGGTCTTCAGCGCGAAGTCCATCACCTTCACGATCTTCTCGCCGTAGACCTCGCCCAGCGAGCCGCCGAAGATCGTGAAGTCCTGGGAGTAGACGCACACCGGGCGCCCGTCGACCGTGCCGTAACCGGTGACGACCCCGTCCCCGTAGGGCCGGTTCTTCTCGATGCCGAAATTGGTGGAGCGGTGCCGGGCGAACTCGTCCAGCTCGGTGAAGGACCCCTCGTCGAGGAGCAGGTCGATGCGCTCGCGCGCGGTCAGCTTGCCCTTGGCGTGCTGCTTCTCGACCGCCCGCGCGGAGCCCGCGTGTGTCGCTTCTTCGATGCGGCGCCGCAGATCCGCGAGCTTCCCCGCGGTCGTGTGACGGTCTGGAATCTCGGGGGCAATCTCCGGCTGCTCGGACATCGGGATGCGGCTCCTGCTCGTCCTGGGGGTGGATGGTGGGACCGTGACGCTGGGATCGGGGTCACAACCGTTGGGTAGGCGGGGTTGGTGGGGTTTGTGCTGGCTGGGGCTACCGGTCCGTAGCGTATCGGCGCCATCGCCCGGTGGCACTGCGTCGTTGGCCACACCTCCTGGTCATAGGCTGGCCCGTATGACGCCATCTGACACCCCCCGGGGCCCGGAAGATCCACGCGATCCCCGCGGCCGCTGGACGGACCTGGAACGGCCACCGCTGGGCGCGGCCGCCCTGCGCCGCGCCCTGGTGCGCCCCGGCGGGCTGTGGACGGAGCTGGAGGTGGTGCAGGCGACCGGCTCGACCAACACCGACCTGGTGGCCCGGGCCGGGGCCGGCGCCCCGGAGGGCGTGGTCCTCGTCGCCGAGGAGCAGAACGCCGGGCGCGGCCGCCTGGACCGCACCTGGACCGCCCCGGCCCGGTCCGGGCTCTTCTTCTCCATTCTGCTGCGGCCCGGCGCCGTCGGCGTCCCGACGTCCCGCTGGGGCTGGCTGCCGCTGCTCGCCGGGGTGGCGAGCGCGGGGGCGCTGAGCCGGGCGGCGGGCGTGGACACCGCGCTGAAGTGGCCGAACGACCTGCTGGTGACGGTCGGCGGCGAGGAGCGGAAGTTCGGCGGCATCCTCGCCGAACGGGCCGATGACGCCGTGGTGATCGGGGTCGGCCTGAACGTTTCCCTGCGCGCCGGTGAACTTCCCGTGCCGACGGCCGGTTCGCTGGCCCTCGCCGACGCGATCTCCACCGACCGCGATCCGCTGCTGCGGGCCGTACTGCGGTCCATCGAGCAGTGGTACGGCGAATGGCGCCGCTTCGAGGGCGACCCGGCGGCCTGCGGCCTCCAGGAGGCGTACGCGGCGGGCTGCGCGACATTGGGGCGACGGGTCCGCGCGGAACTTCCGGGCGGCGGGGCGACCGTCGGCGAGGCGGTCGCGATCGACGGCGACGGACGGCTCGTGCTGGCCTCGGACACCGGAGTGCAGGAACCGGTCTCCGCCGGGGACATCGTGCACCTGCGTCCGGCGCCGCCGGAAGGGTGAGCCGGAGTGGAACGAAGAGGGAGAGTGAGCTAGGGCACACCTGACGTATCGTGGTGGCGGTCCGTCCAGTTCGGGGCGGCCGTGGGCCGAACCGGAAGAAGGAACGTAAGGGCAGTGCGCACGGATCGGACAGGGGGCGGGCGGTGACCGCCGACAACGCGGGTTCCGGCTCGGCCGAGGGGCGCGGTGTGCGGGACGCCGCCGCGGAAGCCGCCGCCGGACGGGGTGTTGCCGGGCAGGAGGACGCCGTGCGGGAGACCGCCGTACGGGAGACCGGGGCGCGCGCGGGCGGCCCGGCCGCCGACGCCACCTCGGAGGCCACCGAGGACGGTACGGAGGACGGCATCGAGGACGACGCCGACGCCCCGGACCCCATCGCGCTCCGGCTGGAGCAGCTGATCCTCGGCGCCGAGCGGCGCTACACCCCCTTCCAGGCCGCCCGCAGCGCGGGCGTCTCCGTCGAGCTGGCCACCCGCTTCTGGCGGGCGATGGGCTTCGCCGACATAGGCCAGGCCAAGGCGCTCACCGAGGCGGACGTGCTGGCGCTGCGCCGGCTGTCCGGCCTCGTCGAGGCGGGGCTGCTGAGCGAGCCCATGGCGATCCAGGTGGCGCGCTCCACCGGGCAGACCACCGCGCGGCTCGCCGACTGGCAGATGGACTCCTTCCTGGAGGGGCTCACCGAACCCCAGGAGTCCGGGATGACCCGGACCGAGATCACCTATCCGCTGGTCGAGCTGTTGCTGCCGGAGCTGGAAGAGTTCCTGGTGTACGTCTACCGGCGGCAGCTCGCGGCCGCGACCGGCCGCGTGGTGCAGGCGGCGGACGACGCGGAGATGGTGGACCGGCGGCTCGCGGTCGGCTTCGCGGACCTGGTGAGCTTCACCCGGCTGACCCGGCGGCTGGAGGAGGAGGAGCTGGGCGAACTGGTCGAGGCGTTCGAGACCACGGCCGCCGACCTGGTGGCCGCGCACGGCGGCCGGCTGATCAAGACCCTGGGCGACGAGGTGCTGTACGCGGCCGACGACGCGGGCATCGCCGCCGAGATCGGGCTGCGGCTGATCGAGACCCTGACCCATGACGAGACGATGCCCGAGCTGCGCGTCGGGATCGCCTTCGGCACGGTCACGACCCGCATGGGCGATGTCTTCGGGACGACGGTGAACCTGGCGAGCCGGCTGACCTCCATAGCCCCCAAGAACGCGGTCCTGGTGGACGGCGCGTTCGCGGAGGAGCTGAGCCACACCGGGGAGGCCCCGGTGTCGGAGGCGGAGGCCGCGGAGGTGGCCGCCAAGGCCGAGAAGGACGGCGAGGAGCCGCCCTCGTACCGCTTCGCGCTCCAGCCGATGTGGCAGCGGCCGGTGCGTGGGCTCGGGGTCGTGGAGCCGTGGCTGCTGAGCCGCCGTAGCTGAGGGGCGGTCGGTTGGGGTTGCCGTGGTTGCCGTGGTTGCCGGGGTTGACGAATATCACCAATCGCTGAAGTCGGCACAAGGCGGAAAACCGTTCCGCTAGCGTACGGCGGCATGATCGACGAGCCGGTTGAAACGGGTGCCGAGGCGGCCGAGCCGCTGTACACACCCGAGTTCGCCAAGGACCCGTCCGCCGTCTACCGGCGACTGCGCGAGACGTACGGACCACTGGCGCCGGTGGAGCTGGACCCGGGCGTCACCGCGACCCTGTGCGTCGGCTACGACACCGCGCTGGAGATCCTGCGCCGCCCCGAGACGTTCTCCAAGGACCCGCGGCGCTGGCGGGCGAAGAACGAGGGCCGGGTCCCCGACACCAGCCACGCCGGGCAGCTCATCCGCTACCGCCCGCAGCCCACCGCCGTGGACGGCGAGGAGCACCAGCGGTACCGCGCCGCCATCGACGACTCCACCAGCCGCATCGACCCGGGCGCGCTGCGCGGCTACGTCGAGCGGACCGCCGACTCCCTGATCGACCAGTTCTGCGATGCGGGCGAGGCCGACCTGATCGGCGAGTACAGCGCACTGCTGCCGCTGCTCGTCCTCGGCGAACTCTTCGGCTGCCCGCGCGAGATCGCGGACCGGCTCTTCACCGGACTCGCACACCTGTTCGACGGTACGGACGTGGCGGAGGCCGACCGTACGATCACCGCGGCGCTCCAGGAACTCGTCGCCCTCAAGCGCGCCCGGCCCGCCGCCGACATCACCTCCTGGCTGATCGCCCACCCCGAACGGCTCGCCGACGACGAACTCGTCGAGCAGTTGATGCTGCTGACCGCCTCCGGCAGCGATCCGGTGATCAACCTCATCGGCAACGCCCTGCGCGTGCTGATGACCGACGACCGCTTCGCGGGCGGCGTCTCCGGCGGCAGCACGCTCGTCGACGACGCCCTGGACGAGGTGCTGTGGGCGGACCCGCCGCTGGCCAACATCGCGGTCCACTTCCCCCGCCACGACGTCACCCTGGCCGGGGTGCGGCTGCGGGAGGGCGAGCCGATTGTGATCAGCTTCGCCGCCGCCAACCAGGAGGCGCTGCGGACCTCCGACCGCAACCGCGGCAACCGCGGCCACCTGGCCTTCAGTGCCGGCCCGCACATGTGCCCCGGCCGCGGCTCGGCCCGCCTCATCGCCTCCGTCGCCCTCGAAAAGCTGCTGGACCGGCTGCCGGAGGTGGAACTCGCGGCTACGGAGGAGGAACTGTGCTGGCGCCCGGGCATCTACCAGCGCGGCCTGATCTCCCTCCCGGCCCGCTTCCCGCCCACCCCCCGAGACCCGGCCCCGGCCCCGGCCCCGGAGGCGGGTGGGGCGGACGCGGTCCCGGACGCGGTCCCGGGCGGGCTGCCGGACGGGGCCCCGGGGGCGGGACCCGACCCTGCCCCGGTGCCGTCCTGGGCCGAGGGCTCCGGCGAGGAGGCCCCCGTGGCGGAGGGCGACGGCGGCGGCGGCCGACGCCCCCGGCCGTCGATGCTGGGCTACCTGATGCGGTGGCGGCGGCGCCGGTAACGTAACCGAGACAACGGTTCACGGTCGTTAACCGGGAGGGTGCGAGATGGATGAGCAGCGGTACGGGGAGTGGGTCGCGGTCCGGCGGGACGGCTTCGTGGCCGAACTGGTGCTGGACCGGCCGAAGGCCATGAACGCGGTGTCCTCCGAGATGGCCCGGAGCATCGCGGCGGCGTGCGCGGCGCTCGCGGACGACGGTTCGGTGCGGGCCGTCGTGCTCACCTCCACCCACGAGCGGGCCTTCTGCGTCGGCGCCGACCTCAAGGAGCGGAACTCCTTCTCCGACGCCGAGATGATGCGCCACCGGCCGGTCTCCCGCGCCGCCTACACGGCCGTCCTGGAGCTGCCCGTGCCCGCCGTCGCCGCCGTGCACGGCTTCGCCCTCGGCGGCGGCTACGAGCTGGCCCTGTCCTGCGATGTGATCGTCGCCGACCGCACGGCCGTGGTGGGGCTGCCCGAGGTGTCCGTCGGCGTGATCCCGGGCGGCGGCGGTACGCAGCTGCTGCCCCGCCGGGTGGGGGCCGCGCGCGCCGCCGAGCTGATCTTCTCCGCCCGGCGGGTGCCCGCCGAGGAGGCCCACGCGCTGGGGATGGTGGACGAACTCGTCGCACCGGGTGAGGATCGTACGGCCGCGCTGGAGCTGGCCGGGCGTATCGCCGCCAACTCGCCCGTCGGCCTGCGCGCCGCCAAGCGGGCCCTTCGGCTCGGGCACGGCCTGGACCTCCGGGCCGGGCTGGAGGTCGAGGACGCGGGGTGGCGGACGATCGCCTTCTCCGCGGACCGGGCCGAGGGGGTCGCGGCCTTCAACGAGAAGCGGACGCCGGACTGGCCCGGGGAGTGAGAGCGCTGCCCCGGTTGATACCGGGGGTGAACGGGCCAAAGCAGATTGTCCTCGACATTCTTACTCTTGAGTGCAGAGCGGACGCACGCGCTCCCGGTGGGTGTGTGCGGTGAGGAATGCGAGGCCGATCGTGAGCGAGAACGGGGACGGCGGGGGACGAGGGGGCGACCGGCGGTTGCGGGCGGTGGTGGGGCTCGCGCAGGCGGTGGCGGCGGCGCCCACCCCGCGCGAGTCGGTGGGCGCCGTCGCCGAGAGCGCGCGCCGCGCGCTGGACGGCACCTTCGCGGCGGTTTCGGTGTGGGAGCGGGAGCGGGGCCGGTTGCGGGTCCTGGTGAACGTGGGCGAGCTGATGCCGGGGGAGGAGCCGGTGCCGGACGACGAGTCGTATCCGGTGCACGACTTCCCGGAGATCGCGGAGTTCCTGCACGAGCGGTGGGCCGCGGGCGGTGAGCCGCACGCGTGGGTGGAGACCGCGGAGGGCACCGGGCCGGGCCCGGCCCCGTACTGCCATCAGCGGGTGGCCGCCCTGCGGCGGCGCGGGCGCGGCTCGTGCGTGGTCGCGCCGCTGGTGCTGCACGGGCGGGCGTGGGGCGAGCTGTATGTGGCGCGGGCGGCCGGGAGCCCGGTGTTCGACCGGGACGACGCCGACTTCGCGACCGTCCTGGCCTCGGTGGCGGCCGCCGGGCTGGCCCAGACCGAACGACTGGAGGAGGCCCGCCGCCTGGCCTTCACCGACCCCCTGACCGGGCTGGGCAACCGGCGGGCGGTGGACATGCGGCTGGACGAGGCGCTGGAGGCGTACCGCGAGCACGGCACCGTGGTGACGCTGGTGGTGTGCGACCTGAACGGCCTCAAGCGGGTCAACGACACGCTGGGGCATGCGGTGGGGGACCGCTTGCTGGAACGTTTCGGCACGGTGTTGTCGCTGTGCGGGGCGATGCTGCCGGGGGCCCTGGTGGCGCGGCTGGGCGGGGATGAGTTCTGCCTGCTGGGGGTGGGGCCGCCGGCGGACGAGGTGGTGCGGGTGGCCGATGAACTGTGCCGGCGGGCCGCCGAGCTGGAGATGGGTGAGGGGGTCGCCTGCGGGATCGCCTCGACCGGCGACCCGATCGGCCCCGTGCCGTCGGCCCGCCGCCTGTTCCGCCTGGCGGACGCGGCCCAGTACCGGGCGAAGGCCGCCCGTTCCCAGAAGCCGGTGGTGGCGGGCCGCGAGGGTGGGCCGGACGACCCGGTGATCCGCCTGGCCGACACCCCGGCGGACCGCCGCCGGGACCGCCGCCGCTTCCGAGGCCGCCGCCCCTGACCCGCCCACCGCCCCAGGGGGCTCCGGCCCACACGGCTGACGGGCCGAGGCGGACCAGTGCGTGCTCACTCGTATGGGGTGCTGAAGGTGGTGGTGCGCCTGTGCGGGTGGAATGAAGAGGGGCACTCGTATCCGGAATTGTCCTGAAGGAGGGCTTCATGTTCCGATACTCGCTCCGCATGCTTGTGGTCGGCCTGTGCGCGCTGACAGCGGCCGCGCCGGCTGTCACGGCCGTGGCCGCGACAGCGCCGACCGGTCAGCAGCGGGCCACGCACGCCGCCACCCGGACTCCGCATCCGCAGACCCTCTCCGATCTGAACACCGCCATGAAGGGGGAGGCGTTCGCCTACGCCTCCTACAACCTCTTCGCAGCCGAAGCCGATCGCCAGGCCTACCCAGCCGTCGGCAGGCTCTTCCGCGCCACGGCGCGGACCGAGCTGAACGAGCACTTCCGCGAGGCTGCCGCGCTGGCGGGGACCGTCGGGTCGAACGCGGCCAACCTGCGTCAGTCCATCAACGGTGAGACCTACGAGCACCAGGTCATGTACCGGCGTTTCGCGGCCCAGGCCCGTTCGGACGGAGACCTGAAGGCTGCCGGGCTGTTCACCGAGATCGCCGCGGACGAAGGCCGCCACCGCGATGCCTTCCGCACCGCGCTCAAGGTCGTGACCACCGGCCACGGCACCATTCCGGCGCCGCCGAAGGCGGACACGGTGCCGGTGCCCGCCGGGCCGCCCAAGGTGAAGGCCGACCGGACGAAGGCCAACCTCGACACCGCGATGCACGGTGAAGCGCTCGCCTACGCCAAGTACACGCTCTTCGCCGGGCATGCACGGCAGACCGGCAACACCGCGCTGGCCCGCCTGTTCGCGGGCACCGCCCGTGTCGAACTGCACGAGCACTTCGCCGGCGAGGCGGTCCTGGCCGGGCTGGTCCGCACCACGAAGGTGAACCTGCGCAAGGCCATCGCCGGAGAACGCAACGAAGCCACCGTCGTCTACCCGGGCTTCGCCGAGCGGGCCACCAGGGTCGGCGACACCGCCGCCGCCCGTTACTTCCGCGATACCGCCGCCGACGAAGCCAAGCACGCGGCGGCCTTCCAGCGGGCACTCAAGCGGCTGCACTGACCGCTTCGACCGCATCCGGCCGACCGTACACATCGCGCGAGGTGCTCCGGTCGTGCCGATCGCCCACCCAGGCCGGCCGGAGTGTCTCCGGCCGGCTGTTGCCGCGTTACCGCCCCGGGCCGGACCGGCCAGTCGAGAAACGGCCCTGCCAAGCGGCCCTCGCACCCGAGTCACCGATCCGGTACACCTGGATGATCGCGCCGACGGCCACGACGAGCGCGATCACCAGCGCCACGACACGCACCGGCAGGGCGGAGGCCACCCGGGTCACCGTGGACGCCCCGCCCGCGGCGGGCCCGTCGCCCTGCCCGCCGGGCTCTCGTTTCCGGTAGTGGCCGACGCGGCCGAGCAGCCATACGGCGACCGTCAGCACGAACAGGGCGATGGCCCACGGAGTGAGACCGGGGCCCATCTCGGCGTGCTCCTCCACCAGCGAACTCTCCCGCACACGTTCCTCCAGCCACTCACCGGATTCGGTGGTCAGCACGACCAGGACAAGAGTGACCAGCCCCATGACCGGCAGCACGAGACCGAGCCTGTGTGCCACCGCAGGCCACAGCGCACAGACCGCGAGCGCCAACGCCGTCAGCGGGACCAGCACCGCCGCGCCGTGAACGAAGAGAGGGTGGCCGGGAAGGCCGTTGATCAGCCCGACGTTCATGAGTCTCCTCCACTGGATGCACAAAAGGCGCATTCAGGTACATATCTATCTCTTCGGGCATGGTGTGCCACCGCGGAATGTCCGGCGGCGGGCGGAAGGGCGGCCGGGGTGACAGATAGAGATTCACTCTCTAGGGTGCCTGAATATGGATATGCACACTGTGGTGGTGGGGACGTCCGGGACGACCGCCGAGGACGTTGTCGCCGTGGCGCGGGGCGGGGCTCGGGTCGAGGTGGCGGAGGAGGCGCTGGCGGCCGTGGGGGCCGCGCGGCGGGTCATCGACGACCTGGCGGCCAAGCCCGAGCCCGTGTACGGGGTCTCCACCGGCTTCGGCGCCCTCGCCGTACGCCACATCAGCCCCGAGCTGCGCGCCCAGCTGCAGCGCAACATCGTCCGCTCGCACGCGGCGGGCATGGGCCCGCGGGTGGAGCGGGAGGTGGTGCGGGCGCTGATGTTCCTGCGGCTCAAGACGCTCGCGTCCGGCCACACCGGGGTGCGGCCCGTGGTCGTGGAGACGATGGCGGCCCTGCTCAACGCGGGGATCACGCCCGTCGTGCACGAGTACGGCTCCCTCGGCTGCTCCGGCGACCTCGCGCCGCTGTCCCACTGCGCGCTGGCGCTGATGGGGGAGGGCGAGGCCGAGGGGCCCGACGGCGGGCTGCGGCCCGCGGCCGAGCTGCTGGCGGCGCACGGCATCGAGCCGGTCGAGCTGCGCGAGAAGGAGGGGCTGGCGCTCCTCAACGGCACCGACGGGATGCTCGGCATGCTGGTCATGGCCTGCGCCGACCTGGCCCGGCTGTACACCGTCGCCGATGTGACGGCCGCGCTGTCGCTGGAGGCGCTGCTCGGCACGGACCGGGTGCTCGCGCCCGAGCTGCACGCGATCCGCCCCCACCCCGGCCAGGCGGCCAGCGCGGACAACATGGTGCGGGTGCTCGCCGGTTCCGGGCTCACCGGGCACCACCAGGACGACGCGCCGCGCGTCCAGGACGCGTACTCGATCCGCTGCGCCCCGCAGGTGGCGGGCGCGGGCCGGGACACGCTCGCGCACGCCCGTCTGGTCGCGGACCGGGAGCTGGCGTCCGCCGTGGACAACCCGGTGGTGCTGGCGGACGGCCGGGTGGAGTCGAACGGGAACTTCCACGGCGCGCCCGTCGCGTACGTCCTGGACTTCCTCGCCGTGGCGGCGGCCGACCTCGCCTCGATCGCGGAGCGCCGTACCGACCGGCTGCTGGACAAGAACCGCTCGCACGGACTGCCGCCCTTCCTGGCCGGTGACCCGGGCGTGGACTCGGGGCTGATGATCGCGCAGTACACGCAGGCGGCGCTGGTGAGCGAGCTGAAGCGGCTCGCGGTGCCCGCCTCGGTCGACTCGATCCCGTCCTCCGCGATGCAGGAGGACCACGTCTCCATGGGCTGGTCGGCGGCGCGCAAGCTGCGCACGGTGGTGGACAACCTGACCCGGGTCCTCGCGATCGAACTGGTCGCCGCGGCCCGCGCGGTCGAGCTGCGGGAGGGCCTGGTGCCCGCGCCCGCCACCCGGGCGGTGCTGGCGGCGGTGCGCCGGGCGGGGGTCGAGGGTCCGGGCGGGGACCGCTACCTGGCGCCGGACTTGGCGGCCGCCGAGGCGTTCGTACGGTCCGGAGGACTGGCCGAGGCGGTCGAATCGGTGACCGGGCCGCTGGCCTGAGGGCCGTCAGCCCGGCGTGATGCGGCCCGGCGTGATCAGGACGCCTCCGGGCGCGTACGGCGCGCGGAGGCGGTCACCATGGTCACGCCGAGGCCCAGGAAGGCCGTGCCTCCGGCGAGATACGGGGTGACGTCCACGCTGCCGGTGTCGGCGAGGTTTTCGTCCGGGACGGCCTCGGTCCGCGGGGGCTGGGACGGCTCTTCGCCACGGCTCCCGGCGGACGACGGCCGGCCGTCGTCCTCGACCGTCGCGTTGGCGGAGGGGACGAACCACAGGGCGCACAGCAGCGAACCGGCTGCGGCGGCGGTCAGCAGCGGTCGGCGTGCGGACACAACGGCATCCTCCTTGAGGGTGCGGTGAATTGACCCTGCGTGCCCGATCGTAGTGACATACCGGGGGCGGACGGTAGCGAACCGGGACGACGGCCCGCTCCGCACCGTATGACTAATCCTTGCCTGTCATGGTTTGTCCGTATTCACGGTGCTGCGTCATAAGCTGGACCAGCGTCTTTGCTAAGTGGCCTCGCGCACAGTTTTACTGGGCGTGGAACCGACCAAAAGGTACAGGCGTTCTTGCTGGATAGGTCTTGCTGGATAGGTCTTGGGTTTCTGGGGTCCAGTCGTAAATGGAGAAGCGTGTGATGACGTACGGCAAGCGCCGTAGGGGGCTGGTGGCCGCGGCCGCCGTGCTCAGCGGGGCACTCACTCTCGCCGCCTGTGGCGGGGATGGCGGCAGCAGCGACAGCAAGGGCGGCGGCAAGTCGCAGTCGCAGGTGGACGAGGCGGCGGCCAAGGACGCCTCCGACGCCCGTATCAAGATCACGCCGAAGGCCGGTGCGACCAACGCGGGCATCAACAGCGACACCAAGGTCACCGTCAGCGGAGGCAAGCTCACCTCGGTGACCATGACCTCCAAGGCCGACGGCTCCACCGTGGCCGGATCCATATCGTCCGACGGGACCTCCTGGAAGCCGGACGGGCAGTTGGAGCGGTCCACCCAGTACGAGATCAGCGCCAAGGCCAAGGACTCCGACGGCCGCAAGGCCACGGAGCACTCCTCCTTCACCACCGTCTCCCCGTCCAACAGCTTCATCGGCAACTTCACGCCGGAGGACGGCTCGACGGTCGGTGTGGGCATGCCGGTGTCGATCAACTTCGACAAGGCGGTGACCAACAAGAAGGACGTCCAGTCCCACATCAAGGTCACCTCCAGCAGCGGCCAGCAGGTCGTCGGCCACTGGTTCAACGGCAACCGCCTGGACCTGCGCCCGAAGGACTACTGGAAGGCCAACTCCACCGTCACCCTGAAGCTGGACCTGGACGGCGTCGAGGCGTCGTCGGGTGTGAAGGGCGTCCAGGAGAAGACCGTCACCTTCAAGGTCGGCCACTCCCAGGTCAGCACGGTCGACGCCAAGACCAAGACGATGAAGGTCGTCCGCGACGGCAAGCTGATCAAGACCATCCCGATCTCGGCCGGCAGCCCCGACAACACGACCTACAACGGTCAGATGGTGATCTCCGAGAAGTTCAAGGAGACCCGGATGAACGGTGCCACGGTCGGGTTCACGGACGACGACGGCAAGGGCGAGTACGACATCAAGGACGTGCCGCACGCGATGCGGCTGTCCACCTCGGGCACGTTCATCCACGGCAACTACTGGGGCGCCAAGTCCATCTTCGGCAGCCAGAACACCAGCCACGGATGTGTGGGCCTGTCGGACACCAAGGGCGCGAACGACCCGAACACGGACGGCGCCTGGTTCTACAACAACTCCCAGATCGGTGACGTCGTGGTGGTGAAGAACTCCAACGACAAGACCGTGGCACCGGACAACGGCCTCAACGGCTGGAACATGGACTGGAGCCAGTGGGTGGCGGGCAGCGCGACCGGCGCCTGACGCCGCGTGAAGCACACCACCGCCGGGCGGCGGTCGGCCTTCGGGCCGGCCGCCGCCCGGCGTTTACGGAGCCCGGCGATGGACCAGCCGCCAGAACCCCGCCCGGTGTCGCTCTCGCGCACCACGCGCATCCGCGGCATCCAGGTGCCGTCGCCCCGGGCGAGGGGCCGCCGAGTGGCGCGCCCGTCGCACCGGGGGAGAATTGAGGGCAGAGGCCTTGATTGGGAGGCACCGATGCCCGCATTCACCACTCCCCACGAGCCCGGCACCCCCTGCTGGATCGATCTGACGGCCTCCGACCAGCAGGCCGCCCTCGACTTCTACACCGGGCTGTTCGGCTGGTCCGGGGAGATCGGCCCGGCCGAATACGGCGGTTACACGGTGTGCACGCTCAAGGACCGGCCGGTGGCGGGGGTCATGGCCGCGCAGGCGATGGACGACCAGCCCGCGCCGCCGACCGTCTGGACCACCTACTTCAGCTCCGCCAACGCCCAGGCCACCTCCGAGGCGATCAGCCGCAACGGCGGCACCGTGCTGCTGCCCGTCATGGACGTGATGGACCTGGGGAAGATGCTGGTGGCGGCCGACCCCACCGGCGCCGTCTTCGGCGTCTGGCAGGCGCGGGAGTTCTCCGGGGCGGGCATCGTCAACGAGCCCGGCGCGGTGGTGTGGAACGAGCTGAACACCAGCGACCGCGACACGGCGAGCGCGTTCTACGCGGAAGCCCTCGGCATCGAGACGATCCCCATGGAAGGATCCGAGGACTACTTCGGGCTCACCGTGAACGGCCGCACGATCGGCGGGCTCCAGCCGCTGCGGGAAGGGGTGCCGCCCGGGACGCCCTCGCACTGGCTGGTCTACTTCGCGGTCGAGAACACCGACCGGACGGTGGCGAAGCTGTCGGCGGAGGGCGGGACGGTGCTCAAGCCGCCGTTCGACATGGTGGCCGGGCGGATGGCCCTGGTGCGGGACCCGCAGGGCGCCCCGTTCGCGGTCATCGCCCCGCGGCCGATGGGGTCTTGAGCCTCAGCAGGAAGTAACCACCGGCCCTCGCCAGCGCCTCGTACCGCGCGTCGGGGTGCAGTTGCTTCGCGTACGCCAGCTCCTGCCGCACCGTGCGGTCCGGCGGCTCGGCCAGCGCCAGGTACCGCGGGGTGACGCCCTGGGTGGAGCCGACCCAGAAGACCCGGCAGCGGCTGGTGAGGCGGGTTATCGGCCCGACGTTGGCCTCGACGGTCGCCCCGTCGGGTATCCGGTCCAGCAGCCGCTCCGCCGCCTGGACGTGGGGCGGCTCGCGGTAGGTGGCTTCCTCGGCGAGCCCGGCCAGCGGCAGCGAGGTGGTCAGGGCCAGGGCCGCGGCGCAGACCGCGGCGGGCAGCTGACGGGCGTAACGGACGAGTCGGCCGCTGCCGCTGGTCCCGATCCGGTCGAGCGCGTCGACCAGGGCCAGGAAGACGACCGGCATCAGCACCGCGCTGTAGTGCCAGTCCGTGCCCCAGTAGTGCTCGTCGTGGGAGACGAAGCGCCAGCCCAGGGTGGGCAGGGCGGCCAGCAGCAGCGGGGAGCGCAGCGCGAGCAGCCCGGTGGTCGGCAGCAGCGTCCACAGCAGGGTGCGCAGCGCGGTGGCGAAGGGTATGACGGCGTCCGAGCCGCCCCCGCTGCCGACCTTGTCCCAATAGCCGTACGATCCGGCCCCGTTGAAGCCCGGGATGACGACGCCGAGCGCGAGCGCCGAGACCAGCACCCCGAAGCCCATGAGGGCGACGGCGAGCGGCGTGATGCCCGTCTCCCGCTCGCGCCATACGCGTACCACGATGACGGCGCCGATAGCGGCGACCGTGGCGCCCATGTCCTCCTTGACGAAGACCAGCGGGGCGGCCCACAGCATCGCCGCGTACCAGCGCCGGAGTATGACCGCCTCCAGGGAGAAGGCGATGAGCGGGAGGGCGAAGCAGATCTCGTGGAAGTCGAAGTCCACGGCCCGCTGGAGGCCCCAGGCCAGTCCGTACGCGGTGCCGATCGCGAGCCCCCGGGCCCGGCCGAGCAGCCGGGCGCCGGTGCGGGCGACGGGGACGGCGGAGAGCGCGAACAGGGCGGCCTGCGCGAGGAGCAGCGTGACCGGGCCGGGGAAGAGCCGGTAGAGCGGGGCGAGGAGGGCCGTGATGGGGCTGAAGTGGTCGCCGAGGATGTTGGCGCCGGGGCCCTTGAGGTCGGCTATCGGGGCCTGGAAGTGCGCGTACGCCCGTATCGCCTGTTCGAAGATGCCCAGGTCCCACGACATGGTCGCCATGCGGCGGTAGCGGCAGACCGACAGGGTCGCGTAGGCGGCGAACAGGCCGAGGGCCAGCCAGTACGGATCGAACCGAGGATGGCGCAGCGCGACTGCCCGGGCGGGGAGCCGGGTACGAAGGCGTGCGGTGGCGGCGGTCGCCCCTTCGGCGGTGGTGCCGGGCGGGGCTGTCGCGGCCGTGTCCATCCAGGATCCCTATCGTGTGGTGGGCGGTCTGTCGAAAAGATACGCGAAGGGGGCGGTACGGTTGTCGAAACGGTGCGCGAAGTCGAGGGCGGCGGGAAGGGCTACGGCCGTCGTGCTGGCCGCGCTGCTGTCCCTCACCGGTTGCCTGCCCGGGGACAAGGGCGGGGACAGGGGCGGGGACGGGCAGGGGAGCGGGACACCGTCCGGGCCGGCGCTGTCCGCCGTGGGCTCGCTCACGGTCAAGGGCCGGGCGCCGAAGACGGGTTACGAGCGTGCCGCGTTCGGCAGTCCCTGGACCGACACGGACGACAACCACTGCGACACCCGCGATGACATCCTCCGGCGCGATCTGACCGGCGTGCGGCTCCGCGACGACCGTTGCGAGGTGATCTCGGGCACCCTCACCCACGATCCGTACACGGGCGGCACCCTGCGGTTCGTCCGCGGCCACAGCAAAATCGACATCGACCATGTGGTGGCGCTGTCGGACGCCTGGCAGAAGGGCGCCCGGGCCTGGGACCGGGACAAGCGCGTCGCGTTCGCCAACGACCCGCTCAACCTGATCGCCGTGGACGCCGCCACCAACCGCGGCAAGGGCGACGGCGACGCGGCGACCTGGCTGCCGCCCGACAAGGGCTACCGCTGCGCGTACGTGGCGCGCCAGGCGGCGGTGAAGAAGAAGTACGAGCTGTGGGTGACGCCCCCCGAGCGGGACGCGATGAAACGGGTGCTGGGCACCTGCCCGGGGGCGAAGCTGCCCGCGGCCTCGGCCCCGGGGGCGCGCCGCTGAGCCGGTCCGCGGCCAGGTGCTGACCAAGACCCCGGTGAATCGTTGTCCAAGCAGTGGCCTAGGCCGCGCCGACTTCATACCATCGATCAACGCCAGATCGTTTGTCGCGCCGCACGATCTCTGCCGGGAGGCTCAATGATCCGCCGCCGTACTGCGCTCTCCGTCTCCGCCACGTCCGCCCTGCTGGTCTGCGCCCCGCTGCTCACCGCCTGCGGGGGCTCCCCACGGGCCGGTTCCGCGGCCGTCCTGGACGACGGCCGGATCACCGAGTCGCAGCTCCAGGCCCAGGTGAGGGACGTGCGGGACGCGCAGCGCGGCTCCCCGAGGGCGGACCAGCTGGTGGCCGGCAGCGGCCAGCTGACCCAGAACACCCTCATCCGCATGATCCAGTTCAAGGTCATCGAGCGGGCCGGGAAGGACAACGGCATCGGCGTCAGCCGCCGCGCGGTGCAGCGCGCCCGCGCCGCCACCGAGCAGCAGTCCGGCGGGGCCGCCGCGCTGCGCGCCGCCTACCTGGAGCAGGGCATCGCCCCGGACCAGATCGACAACGCCGTCCGCATGGAGCTGACCCGCACCGCGCTGCTGCGCAAGCTCGGCGTCGCCAAGGTCAACACGGTGTTCACCCGCACCTCCAAGGACCTCGACATCAAGGTCAACCCGCGCTACGGCACCTGGGACGACACCAAGGGCACCGCGGTCCTCACCAAGGAAGCCTGGCTGCGCACCTCCACCGCCTCGCAAGCGCCGGCGTAGGTTACGTTTCAAGGGTGACCACGCCTGACTCCGCCGCCCCCGCGGCCGACCTCGCCACCGGCCGCGTCGTTCTCCTCACCACCAGCCACCGGGTGGCGCCCGGACTGCTGTCCTGGCCCGCCTGGCAGGCGCTGCGCGGCGCGGACCGCGTGCTGTGCGGGGACGGCAGCCATCCGCAGCTGCCGTATCTGCGCGAGGCGGGCATCGAGGTCGAGCACGCGGTGCCGGCGGCCCGCGAGCTGGTCGACTACTGCGTCGCGGAGGGCGGCCGCAGCGCCGTCGTGATCACCTCGGCCGACGGTGAGTCCGCGCTGACCGACGGGCTGGCCCGGCTGGCGGGTTCGGGGCGCGAGGCGATGCCGGACCTGGAGCTGCTGCCCGGTTCGTACGACCTGCCGGGCGCCCGGCTGCTGGACCTGGTCCAGGTGATGGACCGGATCCGGGCGGAGTGCCCGTGGAGCGGGGCGCGGACCCATGAGGAACTGGTCAAGTACGGCATCGAGGAGGCGTACGAACTCGTCGAGGCCATCGAGGAGGGCGACCGGGAGGCGCTGCGCGAGGAGCTGGGCGACGTGCTGCTCCAGGTCGTCTTCCACGCCCGGATCGCGCAGGAGCACGAGGACGAGCCGTTCTCGATCGACGATGTGGCCGGCGCCATCGTGGACAAGCTGATCCGGCGCCATCCGCATGTCTTCGGCGAGGAGGCCGCGGAGACCGCCGAGGACGTCAAGGAGCACTGGCTGCGTACCAAGGCGATCGAGAAGCAGCGCGAATCGGTCACCGAAGGGGTGCCGTTGGGTCAGCCCTCGCTCGCCCTCACCGCCCAGCTCGCCTCCCGCGCCCGCACCGCCGGACTCGCCGTCGCCCTGCCGGACGGCGAGGGCTTCGGCTACGAACTGCTCGCGCTGGCGATCCGCGCCAAGGAGGCGGGCGTGGAGCCGGAGACGGCGCTGCGCGCCGCGGCCCGTGCCTACCGGGACGCGATCCTGGCGGTGGAGGCCACGGCGGCCCGGTGATCCGGGACGGGTCAACCGGGCGGACCGGGGTACCCGGCCGCCATGGATACGTACGCCATGGACCTCGCCGTGCCCCACGACTTCCTGGTCGGAACGGGCCCGCTCGCCGTCGGCATCGTGGTGGTCGTGATCTGTATCGCCGCGATCTGGTACGGCATCCGGCTCCGGGCCCGCGAGCCGGTCCCGTCCCAGGAGCCGAAGCGCCGCTCCGGCGCCTGGCAGCAGGTGGACGAGACCGCGCGGGAGGCGCAGCGGGCGGGCCACGGTCCGGGGCATCAGGACGATGAGGACCGGGTCGGCTACCAGACCCACAACCGGGAGCCCGACGAGCTGTCCCCCGACGGCGTCCGGCGCCGCCCGCACCAGCTGGGCGGCTCCGGGACCAGGGATTCCGGCACGGGCGGCGCCGAGGGCCGGAAGACCTGGACCGAGGGGAACAGCGGATCGTTCGGCGGCGGCTGAGCCGCCCCTCCCTCAGCGGGCCGCGGTGGTGGTGCGCGCCGCCGCCCGCGCCGTGCCCGCCGCCGGGACCGGTACCGGCTCCAGCTTGGCGCGGAAGTGGCGCAGGATCGGGGACTGGTCGAAGATCCGGAAGCCGTGCACCGCGTCCGCGTTCTTGGCGATCTTCGCCAGGGTCTCGCCGATGTGGTCGTAGTGGCTGCGGGTGTAGACGCGGCGCGGCAGCGCGAGCCGTACGAGTTCGTACGGCGCGCTCTTGATCGGGTTTCCGGCCTCGTCCTCCTCGCCGAGGTAGAGGGAGCCCAGTTCGGCGGAGCGGATGCCGCCCTCCAGGTACAGCTGGCAGGACAGCGCGTGGCCGGGGTACTGGTGCGGCGGTATGTGCGGGAACAGCCGCCCGGCGTTGAGGTAGAGGGCGTGCATGCCCGGCGGTTCGACGATGTCGACCCCGGCGGCCCGGACCCGCTGGGCGAGGTGGGCGGCGATGTCGGCGCGTTCGGCGAGGTAGCCGGGGTCGGTGACCTCGGTGAGGCCCTGCGCCATCATGTCGAGGTCGCGGCCGGCCAGGCCGCCGTAGGTGGCGAAGCCCTCGGTGGCGATGAGGAGCAGTTCGCACCGCTGGGCCAGCTCGGGGTCGTTCAGGCCGATGAAGCCGCCGATGTGGACGATGCCGTCCTTCTTGGCGCTCATCATGCAGCCGTCCGCAAGCCGGAACGTTTCCTCCGCGACCTGCCGCGGGGTGCGGTCGCGGTATCCGGGTTCGTGACGGGTGACGAGCCAGGCGTTCTCGGCGAACCGGGCGGCGTCCAGGAACAGCGGAACGCGGTGCTTGCGGCACAGGGCCGAGGTCTGCTTCAGGTTCTCCATGGAGACGGGCTGGCCGCCGCCGCCGTTGTTGGTGATGGTCATGACCACCACGGCGACCCGGGAGGCGTCAGGACCGGTCAGGGTCTGTTCGAGCGCCTTGAGGTCGATGTTCCCCTTGAACGGCTCGGTGCTGTCCAGGTCCTTGGCCTCGGGGCAGGGCAGATCGCGCGCCTCGCAGTGGTTCAGCTCCACGTTGGCGCGGGTGGTGTCGAAGTGGGTGTTGGCCAGGACGAGGGAGCCCGGCTGGAGGAGCGAGGAGAAGAGCACCCGCTCCGCCGCCCGCCCCTGGTGGGCCGGGAGGATGTGCTGAAATCCGGTCAGTTCGGTCACCACGTCGTGGAACCGGTAGAAGGAGCGCGAGCCGGAGTAGGACTCGTCCCCGGCCATTCCCGCGGCGAGCTGCGCCGCCGAGAGGGCGCCGGTGCCGGAGTCGGTCAGCAGGTCGATGGTCACCTCCTCGGCCCGCAGGTCGAACAGGTTGTAGTGGACGCGCTTGAGCGCCTCTTCGCGCTGCTTCCGCGTCGTCATGGGGATCGGTTCGACGACCTTGATCCGGTAGGGCTCCACGCTGACCTTGTCTCCTGTCTCATCGTTGTTCTCGATGTGGCTCCGGGCCCGCGCGAGGTCGCGGACCACCGGGCTCCGGTGCTCCGGTGCCGCCTCGTGGGCCGGTCCCGGCTCGTAGACCGGTTCCGTCTCCCGGGGCGGCCGGACCTCGTACGCCTCCGCGGAGAGGTACGTGGTCACCCGCGTCGGCTTGCCGCGTTCGTGGACCAGGGCCAGATACGCGATCAGACCCGAGCCGTCCTCCAGGGGGCGCGAGGTGATCGCGCCCAGCGCCCGGTCCAGCGCCGTGGCGTCCATGCCGTGGCGGCGCAGGACGGCCATGGCCCGCTCCCGTGCCTGGGCGTCGTCGCGCACGTAGTTCCGGACGGGCACATGGGAGGTGAAGCCGCTGGGCAGGCCGGTGCGCGTCTCCGTGATGGAGTGGCAGGAGATGGCGGGCCGGTCGTGCAGCCCCTTGCCGGTCCCGGGCGGGAGGCCCGCGGCGGTGCGGAAGAACTCCTCCAGCCGTTCCCGGCCGGGGTGGGGCGCCATCCGGGAGAGGGTGGCGGCCCGGTCGGGGGTCAGGCCGTGGTGGGAGAGGTAGACCTTCAGCCGTGGCGCGGACCACTCGCCGAGGTCCAGGGCCAGGAACG
The DNA here is from genome assembly GCF_001417735.1 of Streptomyces sp. NBRC 110028. Classification (GTDB taxonomy): domain Bacteria; phylum Actinomycetota; class Actinomycetes; order Streptomycetales; family Streptomycetaceae; genus Streptomyces. The sequence continues at coordinate 46,819 of NZ_BBUZ01000049.1, read as the reverse complement.
GGTAGCCGTCGGCCGTCGGCAGGGTGTCGAACGCCTGGCGGCAGCCGAGCCGGTCCAATGCCTCACCGACGGTTTCCGCGGCCCGGTCCGGGCCGTTCGCCGAGGGGTTGAGGTACACCTTGACCGCGGGGACGCCGCCGGGGCGCAGCTCCAGGGCGCACCACAGGGCCAGCGGTCCGGCGGGGGAGTCAGGGAAGAACAGGTCCTCGAGCCGGTCGAGCCGGTCGGTGGAGAACGCCCAGCGGTCGGCCATGGCGCGGATCGTGCGCAGGCCGATGCGGCCGTTCTCCTTGAGGTCCTCGGCTTCGCACCCCGGCTCCAGCAGCACCCTGAGCGCCGGAAGCCGGTCCGGGGTGAAGGCCAGGGAGTACTCGACCGGGGTGTGGTCGTCGGACAGGAAGCTGGGGGACGGCGGCGGCAGCTCCAGCGAGCGGTCGGCCACCGGCCCCAGGGCCTCGGTCATGATCTGCGCGTAAGCCGTGGTGTCGGCTTCGCTCAGCCCCGCCACCTCGCCCAGCCGGGTGAGCTGGCCGGTGACGAGGTCGCCGAGCCGTGTGGGGTGCGTACGGGTTTCGCGCGCCCCCACACGTTTTCCTCCCCCGAAGCGGAAGAGCTTCACCGAACCTCCCGGGGCGCGGTGGAGTGAAGAAACCCGGGTTGCGGAGGAGCGAAAACGTAGTGTGGTGTCACACTTCGGCGGCCCAAAAGGGGTATGAGTGAAACCGTGGAACTTCGATCAACGCCGGGGTGGTCGGCGATAGGCTGCACGACAGCTCCTTGTTCTGATTTAACCAAGAAATTTTTCGCGATACGGCCTACCCGATCGATTGATTAAGCATGCGGTACGGGAAAAGTGGGTGGTGTTGCGTGGGTCACACCCTCCACCAGGTGAGGAACGAACTCCACAAGCCGCCCTTTTGCTGCTTGGTGTTCGGTCGGCCCTGATCCCCGGACGTAACAGGCTGTTGCTGTTGAGTCGGGTGTTTATCTATCCGTACCGGAGTGAAACGGGCGGGCAGCGCCGTCAGCCCGCGGTTGAAGGGCCCAGGACGCCAGCTCAGGCTTTCGCTGGGCACCGCCAGCTCGATGTCGGGCAGCTGGTTGAGCAGGGTCTCGATGGCCGACACCGTGATGAGCAGGGCCGGATCCTTCGCCGGGCAGGCGTGCGGGCCGGCGCTCCAGGCGAGGTGGGCACGCCTGCTCTGCTGCTCACGGGAGACGGCGAGCGCCGGATCGGAGTTGGCCGCGGCGTAGCTGACCAGCACGAGATCACCCGCCCGCAGATTGGTCCCGGCGAATTCGACGTCGGCCACCGGGTAATGCGGTGAGTAATTCGCCATGGGCGGGCTGTTCCACAGCACATCGTCAATGGCGTCCTCGACCAGCAGTCCGCCTCCCGAATACCGGTCGTCGGAGAGCAGCAGGTGGAGGCAATTGGCAATGAGGTTCCGCAGCGGTTCCGCACCGGATCCCAGCAGCAATACCAGCTGATGCGCGAGTTCCTCGTCGGTCAGCTGTGCGGGGTGCTGTATGAGCCAGGACGTGACATCGTTCCCGGGGTTGGACCGCTTCAGTGCGACCAGCTCGGCGACGCTCTGGGTCAGTACCTCGTTGGCCTTTTCGGCGTTGATGCCGTCGAAAATGCCGGAGATGCCGAAGATGACCCGGTCGCCGATTTCCGCGGGGCAGCCGAACAGCTCGCTGAGCATGAAGAGCGGCAGCAGCTTGGCGTAGTCGTTCAGCAGGTCGGCCGAACCGCGCTCGCTGAACTGCTCGATGAGGTAGCGGGAAATACCGTCGACGTGCCGGCTCAGTCTGTGGGTGTCCATCTTGGCCAGGCTGTCGGTGACCGCCTGGCGCAGCCGCATGTGCTCGGCGCCGTCGGTGAACATGCAGTTCGGGCGGTATGCGAGCAGGGGCACAACCGGACTGCTGGGGTTGATCTTGCCCTCGTTCAGATCGCGCCAGCGGCGTGCGTCCTTGCGGAACGTGTCGGAGTTCTGCAGCAGCTGGAGTGCGGCCGAGTAGTCCGTGACGAGGGTGGCTTCGACGCCGGGAGCCAATTCCACCGGAGCGGCGGCACCGAAACGGCGCATCCAGTCGTAGTACGCCTCCGGGTCCGCCTGGAACTCCGGTCCGTGCAGGGGCACCCGCCCATGGGCAGGGCAACCCGGCGGCGGAGCCGGAAAGTCCGATTGTGTGTCCATTCTTGCTCCTAGCGGGTACGTTCCTGTAGATAGCGGACAAGTGCCATCAGGGCATTGGCCGATGACTTCTCGTCACGCGCGTCACAGGTGACGATGGGTGTCTCGGGCAGCAGATCGAGCGCCTCGCGCAACTCCGCGTCGGGCCGGGCCGGCGTGCCGTCGAAGTGATTGACGGAAATCGCGTAGGGAAGTCCGTACTGTTCCACCAGGTCGATCACGGGGAAGGACTCCTTGAGTCGTTCCGGATCGACGAGGATCAATGCCCCGAGGGCGCCCCGGGTCATGTCTTCCCACACCTGGACGAAACGTTCCTGTCCCGGTGTGCCGAAGAGATAGAGGACGAGGCGCTCGCTGAGCGTGAGGCGGCCGAAGTCCATGGCCACGGTGGTCGTGGTCTTGCCCCGGGTGCCCATCAGATCGTCTACGTGCGCACCGGCCTGCGTCATCCGTTCCTCGGTGCGCAGCGGCGGGATTTCCGACATGGTGCCGATGAACGTCGTCTTTCCGACCGCGAAGTGTCCCACGACCAGGATCTTGGCCGCGATCTGCACCGCGTCGTCCAGATAGACGTCCTCATCCGAAGCGGGCCTGGAGACCATCCAGTACCTCCTGAAGGAGTGAAACGTCGACGAGCTGGGCGGGAGGCGCGGGGGCGCGCGTGACCAGATAGCCGTCCGCCGACAGGTCGGACAGCAGAACCTTGACGATGCCGATCGGAAGCCCCATATGGCCCGCGATCTCGGCAACCGAGAGATAGCCTCCTGAACACAGGTCCAGCAGGCTCCGCTTCTCCGGGTCGAGCGTCGGGGAACGTCTCTGTTCGGAGGCGGTCACCAGGGTGATCAGGTTGAACTGGTCGCTGTCCGGGAGTCCGCGGCCGTTGGTGATGACGTACGGTCGCACTAATCCGGCGGACTCGGGCTCTTGCTCCTCCGGGGCAGTCATGCCTGAACGCCCGATTCACGGGGTGGAGTGGTCAGCGCCTTGCCGAGCTGACCGACGAGCTGCTGCATGCGGAAGGTGATGTCGGCCATGTCGACGTCGGGCGCGGAGGAGACGGCCAGATAGGCGCCCTCACCGGCCGATATGAGGAAGACCCAGCCGCCGTCGAACTCGACCAGCGTCTGGCGCCAGTTCATGTGCGGACCGCCACAGAAGCCGGCCATGGTGCGGCTCAGCGACTGGATGCCGCTCATCGCGGCGGCGACGGTGTCGGCCTCGTCCTTCCTGACCTCTTGAGATCGGGCCATCAGCAGACCGTCGGCGGAAACCAGGATCGCGTGGCGCGCCCCGGGTACCTCCAGGGCGCTGTCAAGCATCCATGACAGGTCGTTGTTCACTGAGGATCATGCCCTTCCCTGTTCGGGTTTGCGGAGCGACCGGACTGTGTGCCGCGCTGGAAGGCGCCCATGATCGAGGCGGTTTCCTCGCTCGTCCGGGCGGGGGCGTTCGCCGCGTCCGACTGCGGCACGATGGAGATGGACCCCTTGCGGCGGCGTTTGGGCAGGCCACCCGCCGTGGAACCGCTCTCTTCCGGGGCGGGCGCCGTGGACTGACGGGGTGCGGGCTGCTCTTCCGGCTCGGGCATGTTGGTCAGAAGGTCCTCGGGAAGAAGCACTACGGCGCGCACACCACCGTAGGGAGAGGCCGAATCGACGGAGACGGTGAAGCCGTAACGGGAGGCGAGCACACCGATGACCGCGAAGCCGAACTGCGGCGGATTGCCCAGGCCCGTGACGCCCGTCGCGCGCTGCGCGGAGAGCAGTTCGTCGGCCCGGTTCTTCTCCTCCTCGTTCATACCGACACCGGCGTCGTCGATGATGATGCAGACGCCCTTGGGAACGGTGCGGATCGTGATGTCGATGGGGGAATCGGGGGCGGAGTAGCTGGTCGCGTTGTCCAGCAGCTCGGCCAGGGCCAGTGCGACCGGTTCGACGGCCCGGCTGACCAGGGCGAAATTGCTCTGGGAGCGAATCTCGACGCGCGTGTAGTGGCGGATGCGGCCCTTCGCGCTGCGCACCACGTCATAGACGGAGGCGACGGCCCGCTGACGGCCCAGCCAGCCGTCACACAGCACGGCGATCGACTGCGCGCGTCGGCCGAACTGCGAGTTCATGTGGTCGATCTCCAGCAGGTCCTGGAGAATGTGGTGCTCGCCGTAGCGGTCCTGCAGCTTCGAGATGGCCAGCTGCTGTTCGTTGGCGAGACCCTGAAGCGTCCGCATGGCGGACTTCAGCGCGCTCTTGGTGGCTTCCTCGGCGCGTACGTGAGCGTCTTGGACCGCGGACGCGTAGTTGTTCTCGAGTTCGGCGTTGCGGTTCCCCAGTTCCGCCTTCTCGGCGCTGAGCTTCGCTCTCGCTTTCCGCCCGCGAATGATGGCGGTTGCGGTGAGAGGCGTGCCAGCGATCAGGGCCCAGAGCGCGGGATCCTGCATGTAATGCGTCATAAGACTCTCTTTAAACGACTAGACCGCCAGGGACTGAAGGGTTTGCTGCGTTAATAAAAATCCGGGGGTTTCGGAGGGGCGGCGGTAAGTCAGCGCCCGTACGGCGGCCGAGGGGACGCGGTGCACCGCACTCGTCCTGCCGCCGGCAGCGCACGGGCTCGGGTGCGCCGGTACGGCCCCATATGCCCAACTCGCGGCATAGTGCTCCTCGGAAGTGGTAACCCTCTCGGCTGATTCACCGGATCGCCGTGTGTCTTACGGGCCCTTGGCTCGCCTGGCAAGCGCGGTGATCGTATCACCAGGGGCAGGAGGCCCCGTGCATGTGCCGGTGTCTCATTCAACCACCTGACGCCGATTCAGCCACCCCCGCATTTTGCCCCATTGGTCGACGTCAGCGCGTGTTCCGTGGAGCCGGGTGACGTTCGCCGCAGGCTGCTCCGGGTGATGGTTCCAGCCATCAGATATCGGGCATTCGGTGCGTGCTGTGAGCGCATCGTGGAGGGTGTGTGGAGATGGTCGTCGAATTGTATCGACATTAATTGGCTTTACTTTCGCGTTATGGATTTACTTCCGATAAGTGACGTATCGGAATCCGCGGGCCGTGGCCGGTATCGTCGGGACGTGTCCGAACAGCCCTGCCCCGCCTCCGCTCCCACCCTCTTCACCTGGGAGTTCGCCACCGATCCCTACCCCGCGTACGCCTGGCTACGCGAGCACGCCCCGGTGCACCGGACCACGCTGCCCAGCGGGGTCGAGGCCTGGCTGGTGACCCGCTACGCCGACGCCCGGCAGACCCTCGCCGACAACCGGCTGTCGAAGAACCCCCAGCGGCACAGTGAATCCGCTCACGCCCGGGGCAAGGTGGGCATCCCGGGCGAGCAGCGCGCGGACCTGATGACACATCTGCTCAATATCGATCCCCCCGACCACACCCGGCTGCGGCGGCTGGTGTCCAAGGCGTTCACCCCGCGCCGCGTCGCCGCCTTCGCCCCGCGGGTGCGCGAGTTGACCGACGACCTCATCGACGCCTTCGCGGCCCGGGGGGAGGCGGACCTCATCCACGAGTTCGCCTTTCCTCTCCCCATCTACGCGATCTGCGATCTGCTCGGCGTCCCCCGGGAGGACCAGGACGACTTCCGGGACTGGGCCGGAACGATGATCCGGCACGGCGGGGGCCCGCGCGGCGGAGTGGCCCGCGCGGTGAAGCGGATCCGCGCGTACCTGGCCGAGCTGATCCACCGTAAGCGCGCCGCCCTCGGCGACGACCTGATCTCCGATCTGATCCGGGCCAGTGACCACGGCGACCACCTCACCGAGAACGAGGCCGCGGCGATGGCCTTCATCCTTCTCTTCGCGGGCTTCGAGACCACCGTCAATCTGATCGGCAACGGCCTCTACGCGCTGCTGCGCAACCCCGGGCAGCGCGCCCGGCTGCAGCGACACCTGGAAGAAGCGGAAGAAGGGGACGAGGGGCTGCTCGCCACCGGCGTGGAGGAACTGCTGCGCTACGACGGCCCGGTGGAGATGGCCACCTGGCGGTTCGCCACCGAGCCGGTCACCATCGGCGGGCAGCACATCGCCGAGGGCGAGCCGGTGCTGGTGGTGCTCGCCGCCGCCGACCGCGACCCCGAGCGCTTCGCCGACCCCGACGTCCTCGATCTGTCCCGCACCGACAACCAGCACCTCGGCTACGGCCACGGCATCCACTACTGCCTGGGCGCCCCGCTGGCCCGCCTGGAGGCACGGACCGCGCTCGCCACCCTGCTGCGCCGGATCCCCGACCTCCAACTCGCGGCGGAGCCGGACGACCTGCGCTGGCGCGGCGGGCTCATCATGCGCGGGCTGCGCACCCTCCCGGTGACCTGGGGGAAGTGACTGCCGGTCAGGCATGTGACCGCGGCGTGACCTGGGATACACCGGCTTGTGATGATCGTGTGACGTCGCTATGTTCAACCGGCAAACGACCCCCACACGAGAGGCGATTCGCATGCTTTCCGGGAACGGACGTCACCGCCGCCCCCGCCAGGCTCCGGCCATCGTCGTCGCGGCGGGGGTGACCGGTGCGAGCATCGCCATCCCGCTCCTCGGAGCGACCGGCGCCCAGGCCGCCCCGGCCTCCACCTGGGACCGGGTCGCCGAGTGCGAGAGCGCCGGGATGTGGAGCGCCAACGAGGGCAACGGCTTCTACGGCGGTCTCCAGCTGACCCTCGACATGTGGAAGAAGTACGGCGGCACCGGCTACGCCCCGCGCCCCGACCTCGCCAGCCGCTCCCAGCAGATAGCCGTCGCCGAGGCGATACTCGGCGACCGAGGACCGGACGCCTGGCCCAGCTGCGCGCTCAACGCCGAGCTGACCGACGACGGCGACGCCCCGGACGTGAACCCGGGCAGCACGGCGCGCCCCTCCCAGCAGCCCCCGCAGCGCGGCGACTCGGGCCGGGACGCCGGAGAGCCGGAGCGGCCCCACGTCTCCAAGGCCCCCGACGGGCTGGACGACGACGCGCCCGCCCCGTCCCCTTCTAATGACGGCCCGGAGCCCTCGCCGTCCCCGTCCTCTTCTTCGTCCTCTTCTCCGTCCTCGTCGTCTTCCTCCGGCGAGAACGCCTCCGAAGGACCCGCCGCGACCCCCTCCGCGGACGCCTCGGACCCGGCCGACGCCTCCACGCCCTCCGGTAAGCACCGGGGCGAGCCGGAGAGGGACGCGCGACCGGGCGACCGTGCCTCGCGTGGCGGAGCGCATCGTGCCGAAAACCCCACGGATGGCGGCTACACGGTGCGTCCGGGTGACAATCTTTCAGCAATCGCCGAAAAGCAGGAATCGGGCGGCGACTGGCGTCGGATCTACGAAGGCAACGAGAACCTCATTGGAACCGACCCGGATCTCATCCTCCCTGGTCAGCGACTTGACCTGACCATCAGGGGCCAGTAGTCCGGGGTGATTTGCCCGATCTGGCACCGGTGAGACATACCTCTCGTCACATTTCCCGGGCCGTCCCTGGTGTCCGGTCTCTCCATACCCGGCCCCACCTGCGCCGATGTGGCCCGAGTGAGATCGATAACAGCCCTCTTCGCTGGGATAAGGGTGTTTGAACGTTTCCCGGACGTGTGTTTAACGTCTTTCCGCTCGCCACCGCGAGCACCGTCGACCGTCACGCCGAGTCCTGCCGGCGGTCGTCCGGTACCGACGCGCCAGCGCCGAAGGCAGGAGCGGGGGACCCAAGGTAAGTGCCGCGAGGCCGGCGGAATCGGCCGAACGGCTAGGGGTGAAGCCCGGTGCGAACCCCGCACCGGGCCGGGCAACTCACGCCCGAACCCGACAGCTCACCTCGTAGGCGTCGGTGAGGAAACGAACGAACATGTCCAACGCTCAGGGCAAGCACCGTCGTCCTTCCAAGGCCACCCGCATCACCGCGCTCGTCGGCCTCGCCGGAGCCGCCGTGGCCACTCCGCTCATCGGTGCGACGTCCGCCTCTGCCGCCACCAGCTCCCAGTGGGACCAGGTCGCGCAGTGCGAGTCCGGCGGCAACTGGTCGATCAACTCCGGCAACGGGTACTACGGCGGCCTGCAGTTCTCCTCCTCCACCTGGGCCGCCTACGGCGGTACCGCGTTCGCACCCACCGCCGACAGGGCGGGCAAGTCCCAGCAGATCCAGGTGGCCGAGAAGGTCCTCGCCAGCCAGGGCAAGGGCGCCTGGCCGGTCTGCGGCAAGGGCCTGACCAGCGGCGGCGCCCCCGCCCCCGCGTCGTCCGCCCCGCAGCAGAGCCAGTCCGACTCCACGCAGCCGGCCCCGTCCGCCAAGCCGAAGGCCGCGCCGCGCAACGCGCCCGAGCACGCCGCGCGCTCCGAGGTCCGCGGCCCCGTCAAGAAGGGCGACGGCGAGTACAAGGTCAAGTCCGGTGACACCCTCGGCAAGATCGCCAAGACGGAGCACGTCAAGGGAGGCTGGAAGAAGCTCTTCGAGCTGAACAAGAACGTCATCCAGCAGGCCGACCTGATCTTCCCCGGCCAGCAGCTCCACCTGAGCTGAGCCGCACCACCGGAGTGCCGCGTCAGCCGAGGTTCACCCCGCTCGCCGCCCTGGCACGGCCATCCGCGGCGTTGCCGAATCAGCCGAGTAGGCCCCCTACGAGGCCGATCCGGCGCCTTGCGGCTGACCGCACCAGGACGCCTCGCTGCCGGGCAAACCCCGACTGACGCGGCACTGGCCAACGAGCCCCGGCCGGGTGCGCCGCCCCCACGGTGCACCCCGCCGGGGCTCCGGTGCGGTTAGGCTCATGCTGCTACCGAAGACCCATACGAAGGAGATCCTCGTGCCGTCCATCGACGTCGTCGTAGCTCGCGAGATCCTCGACTCGCGAGGCAACCCCACGGTCGAGGTCGAGGTCGGCCTCGACGACGGCAGCACCGGCCGTGCCGCCGTCCCGTCCGGCGCCTCCACCGGCGCCTTCGAGGCCCTCGAACTCCGTGACGGCGACAAGAACCGCTACGGCGGCAAGGGCGTGGAGAAGGCGGTCCTCGCCGTCATCGAGCAGATCGGCCCCGAGCTGGTCGGTTACGACGCCACCGAGCAGCGCCTGATCGACCAGGCGATGTTCGACCTGGACGCCACCCCGGACAAGTCCTCGCTCGGCGCCAACGCCATCCTCGGCGTCTCCCTCGCCGTGGCGCACGCCGCCTCCGAGGCATCCGACCTGCCCCTCTTCCGTTACCTCGGCGGCCCGAACGCGCATCTGCTGCCGGTCCCGATGATGAACATCCTGAACGGCGGTTCGCACGCCGACTCCAACGTGGACATCCAGGAGTTCATGATCGCGCCGGTCGGCGCGGAGTCCTTCTCCGAGGCCCTGCGCTGGGGTGCCGAGGTCTACCACACCCTGAAGGGCGTGCTGAAGGAGCGGGGCCTGTCCACCGGCCTCGGCGACGAGGGCGGCTTCGCGCCGAACCTCGACTCCAACCGGGACGCCCTGGACCTGATCGTCGAGGCCATCAAGAAGGCCGGCTACCAGCCGGGCCAGGACATCGCGCTCGCGCTCGACGTCGCCGCCTCCGAGTTCCACAAGGACGGCGTCTACCAGTTCGAGGGCAAGGACCGCACCGCGTCCGAGATGACCGCGTACTACGCCGAGCTGGTCGAGGCGTACCCGCTGGTCTCCATCGAGGACCCGCTGAACGAGGAGGACTGGGACGGCTGGAAGACGATCACCGAGCAGCTGGGTGACAAGGTCCAGCTGGTCGGCGACGACCTCTTCGTCACCAACCCCGAGCGGCTGGCCCGCGGCATCGAGAACGACACCGCGAACGCCCTGCTGGTCAAGGTCAACCAGATCGGCTCGCTCACCGAGACCCTCGACGCCGTCGAGCTGGCCCAGCGCAGCGGCTTCAAGTGCATGATGTCGCACCGCTCCGGTGAGACCGAGGACGTCACCATCGCCGACCTGGCCGTCGCCACCAACTGCGGCCAGATCAAGACCGGCGCCCCGGCCCGCTCCGAGCGGGTGGCCAAGTACAACCAGCTGCTGCGCATCGAGGAGATCCTGGACGACGCCGCGGTGTACGCGGGCCGCTCCGCCTTCCCGCGCTTCAAGGGCTGACAGCGGACACGTCTGACACCTGTCCCCGGCCGCGGTCCCGTACCGTGGCCGGGGACAGCCGCTACTCGAGCGGGCACTGCTCAAGCGAAGTCATCACCGGGGAGGCGACGTGCCGGCGGACCGGTTCTCCACCGCGACCAGGCTCAAGGCGCTCGGCGAACACGCCGCCGCCCGGGTCTACCGCGCCCGGATCAAGCGCCGCAGCCGGCTCACCGGCCGGGCCGCCCTCCTCGCGCTGGTCGTCTGCTCCCTCGTGGTCGCCCTGGCCTACCCCATGCGGCAGTACATCTCCCAGCGCTCGGAGATCGCCGACCAGCGGCGCCAGGCCCAGCGCGAACGCGCCGAGGTGGCCAAGCTGCGCGAGCAGAAGGCCCGGCTGCGCGACCCCGCGTACATCGAGCGGCGGGCCCGCGAGCACCTGCACTACCTGATGCCGGGCGAGACCGGCTTCAGCATGGTGGACCCCGGCGCCAACGCCGAGCGCTCCACCGACCAGGGCGCGGCCGACCGCCCCTGGTACACCAACCTCTGGGACACCGTGGACACGGCGGACGAGCCGAAGGCGGCCGCCGCGGACCGCTGACGCGCCGCGCCGGCGCCCGTCACGGTCACACCCGGTCCGACACCGAGCGAAGAGAACTTTTCCCCTCATGGACACGCCCCCTCCGCAGACGGAGCCCACCGCGCCCACCGACGCGGACATCGCCGCCGTCAAGGAGCAGCTGAACCGCGTACCGCGGGGTCTGCGCGCCGTCGCGCACCGCTGCCCCTGCGGCAACCCCGATGTCGTCGAGACCGCGCCGCGCCTCGAGGACGGGACCCCGTTCCCCACCCTCTACTACCTGACCTGCCCGCGCGCCGCGTCCGCGATCGGCACGCTGGAGGCGGAGGGCGTGATGAAGGAGATGACGGCCCGGCTCGGCAGCGACCCCGAGCTGGCCGCCGCCTACCGCGCCGCCCACGAGGACTACATCGCCCGCCGCGACGCCATCGAGGAGCTGAAGGGCTTCCCGAGCGCGGGCGGCATGCCGGACCGGGTGAAGTGCCTGCACGTCCTGGTCGGCCACTCCCTCGCGGCCGGCCCCGGGGTCAACCCGCTCGGTGACGAGGCGATCGCGCTGCTGCCCGAGTGGTGGCGCAAGGGCCCGTGCGTCGCGCCCTGTGCCGGACCGGCCGAGGGGGAGAGCGCATGACCCGCGTGGCGGCCGTGGACTGCGGCACCAATTCGATCCGGCTGCTGGTCGCCGACGCCGACCCGGCCACGGGCGGGCTGACCGAGCTGGACCGCCGGATGAAGATCGTCCGGCTGGGCCAGGGTGTGGACCGCACCGGCCGGCTGGCCCCCGAGGCGCTGGAGCGCACCTTCGCCGCGTGCCGGGAGTACGCGGAGGTCATACGCGAGCTGGGCGCCGAGCGCGTCCGCTTCGTCGCCACCTCGGCCTCGCGGGACGCCGAGAACCGCGAGGAGTTCGTGCGCGGCGTCGTGGACATCCTCGGCGTCGAGCCCGAGGTGATCACCGGCGATCAGGAGGCGGAGTTCTCCTTCACCGGCGCGACCAAGGAGCTGACCGGACACGCGCATCTGAGCGGTCCGTTCCTGGTGGTGGACCTCGGCGGCGGCTCGACCGAGTTCGTCAGCGGTGACGAGAGGGTGCGGGCGGCCCGCAGCGTGGACATCGGCTGTGTGCGGCTGACGGAGCGGCATCTGGTCGTGGACGGTCAGGCCCGCGAGGTGCCGAAGGGGCGCGGCGCTGTCGACAGCGACTCGGGCGCCCCGGAGGCGAACCGAGCCACGAGTATCGCCGAGAGGCCGACGGAGGATCAGATCTCGGCCATCAGGGCGGATATCGGGCGGGCGCTGGACCTCGCCGAGGAGACGGTGCCGCTCACCGGCGCCTGCCGCCCGGGCGAGGGCGGCCACACCCTGGTCGGGCTGGCCGGCACGGTCACCACCGTCGCCGCCATCGCGCTGGGCCTGGCGGAGTACGACTCGGCCGCGATCCACCACACCCGGGTCCACGCCGGTCAGGTCGGCGAGATCACGGCCAAGCTGCTGACCTCGACCCACGCGGAGCGGGCGGCGATCGGCGCGATGCATCCGGGCCGGGTCGACGTGATCACCGCGGGCGCCCTGGTGCTGCTGTCGATCATGGATCGGACCGGTGCCGAGGAGGTCGTCGTGAGCGAGCACGACATCCTCGACGGCATCGCCTGGAGCATCGCCTGAGCGGGCGCACTATCGTCTGAGCGGCCGCGGAGGGCTCTTCCGGGGCGTTCCGCGGACCGCCGCCAAAAGAGTTCGTGAAACTCTTCACATGAAAAAGGTGCCTGGTGGCCGCCTTCTGGGTCGCCTCGGGGCCGCTATTGGTGACGGTGTTCATCAAGTCGGCCGGAATACGGGCCGATCGGCCATCGCCGCGGACCGCCCGGGAACCTTGTGGTCTACTCCAGCGTTCAACGGCTATCGCTGCTCAGCGGGGCTGGGAACGTCTTGATCCGCTCGCCGGTTCCCCCGGACCGCTATGGCGTCCATCACGGGGGCGGCGGAGTGTAGCAGATACCCCGACATTGCTTGTGAAGGGGCTCACGAGGTCCCCCTCGGGGGGTGCTGGATACTCGAATCATGAGCACCACGGAGCGTCCCAGGATCCTCGTTGTAGGCGGTGGGTACGTAGGCCTGTACGCGGCGCGCCGCATCCTCAAGAAGATGCGGTACGGCGAGGCGACTGTCACGGTCGTCGACCCTCGCTCGTACATGACGTACCAGCCCTTCCTCCCCGAAGCTGCGGCCGGCAGCATCTCTCCGCGCCACGTCGTGGTTCCGCTGCGGCGTGTGCTCCCCAAGGCGGAGGTCCTCACCGGCCGGGTGTCGAACATCGACCAGGACCGCAAGGTCGCCGTCGTCCAGCCGCTCGTCGGCGAGTCGTACGAGCTGCCCTTCGACTACCTGGTCATTGCGATGGGCGCGGTCTCCCGCACCTTCCCGATCCCCGGCCTGGCCGAGAACGGCATCGGGATGAAGGGCATCGAAGAGGCCATCGGCCTGCGCAACCACGTCCTCGAGCAGCTCGACAAGGCCGACTCCACCACGGATGAGGACATCCGCCGCAAGGCGCTCACCTTCGTCTTCGTCGGCGGTGGCTTCGCGGGCGCGGAGACCATCGGCGAGGTCGAGGACATGGCCCGAGACGCGGCCAAGTACTACCCGAACGTGAAGCGCGAGGACATGCGCTTCGTGCTCGTCGACGCGGCCGACAAGATCCTCCCCGAGGTGGGCCCGAAGCTCGGCCAGTGGGGCCTGGAGCACCTGCAGAAGCGCGGTGTCGAGGTCTACCTCAACACCTCGATGAACTCCTGCGTCGACGGCCATGTGGTGCTCAAGAACGGGCTCGAGGTCGACTCCAACACCATCGTGTGGACCGCGGGCGTCAAGCCCAACCCGGCGCTCGCCCGGTTCGGCCTCCCGCTCGGCCCGCGCGGCCACGTGGACACCGGAGCCACCCTCCAGGTGAAGGGCACCGACTACATCTGGGCCGCTGGCGACAACGCCCAGGTGCCGGACCTCGCCTCCGGCGAGGGCGCCTGGTGCCCGCCGAACGCCCAGCACGCGCTGCGTCAGGCCAAGGTCCTCGGCGACAACGTGATCTCGGGCATGCGGGGCTTCCCGCAGGGCGAGTACAAGCACGCCAACAAGGGCGCCGTCGCGGGTCTCGGCCTCCACAAGGGCGTCGCGATGATCGTCATGGGCAAGATGAAGATCAAGCTCAAGGGCCGGCTGGCCTGGTACATGCACCGTGGCTACCACGGCCTGGCGATGCCGACCTTCAACCGCAAGATCCGGGTCATCGCCGACTGGACGCTGGGCATGTTCCTCAAGCGCGAGGTCGTCTCGCTCGGCGCCATGGAGAACCCCCGCGAGGAGTTCTACGAGGCCGCCGCCCCGGTCTCCGCGGCCGCCGCCGCGAAGAAGCCCGCAGCCGAGGTCACCGCGGAGAAGGCCAAGGCGTCCTGACGCCGGACCGGCGACACCGGGCACACCGGGCACACGGGCACCCGTGCAACTGGACATCCAGCACATCTGAACATCGAGCAAGCGCCGAGGGCGTCCGCCATCCGTGGGGCGGGCGCCCTTCGCGTGCGCGCTTTTTACCGATTCCAGACGTGTCGGCGGGACTGTACGGGCGGTTCCATGGTGTTTACGTGGGGAGTGAATCTTCCTGACTCGCCATCATGGAGGTGTGCCGACATGACCCACGCCGCCGCGCGGCTGGCCGCCCTGGCCGAGGAGGTGATGGGAGCCCCGCTCCCGCTCCGCATCCGGGCCTGGGACCGCAGTGAGGCCGGGCCGCCCGGCGCCCCGGTCCTGATCCTGCGGCGCCGGCGGGCGTTGCGCAGGATGCTGTGGAAGCCGGGCGAACTCGGCCTGGCCCGGGCCTGGGTGGCGGGCGACCTCGACATCGAGGGCGACCTCTACGAGGCGCTGGAGCGGCTGGCCGGGCTGCTGTGGGAGAAGGACGAGCCCACCGCCTCGCGCTCGGCCCGCCTCGCCGCGGCGTGGAAGGCCCTGCGCGACCCGGGGACGCGCAATGCCGTCCGCGATCTGGTCGCCCTCGCCGGCCCCGGACTGCCGCCCGCCCCGCCGCGCGAGGAGGCCGGGACGGGCCGTGGACCGCTGCACACGCTGCGCCGTGACAAGCGGGCCATCAGCCACCACTACGACGTCGGCAACGACTTCTACGAGCTGGTGCTCGGCCCCTCGATGGTCTACTCCTGCGCCTACTGGGAGAGAGCCGACACCACGCTGGAGGAGGCCCAGCGGGCCAAGCTCGACCTGGTCTGCCGCAAGCTCGCGCTGGAGCCCGGCCGGCGGCTGCTGGACGTGGGGTGCGGCTGGGGCTCGATGGTGCTGCACGCGGCGCGCGAGTACGGGGTGCGGGCGGTCGGCATCACGCTCTCCGAGGAGCAGGCGGCGTACGCGCGCAAGCGCATCGCGGACGCCGGGCTGACCGAGCGGATCGAGATCCGGGTGCAGGACTACCGCGAGATCGACGACGGCCCCTACGACGCGATCTCCTCGATCGGCATGGCCGAGCACGTGGGTTCCGTACGGTACGCCGAGTACACCCGCATCCTGCACCGGCTGCTGGTCCCCGGCGGGCGGCTGCTGAACCACCAGATCGCGCGGCGCCCCGAACCGGACGAGGAGGCGTACCACGTGGACGAGTTCATCGACCGCTACGTCTTTCCCGACGGCGAACTGGCCCCCGTCGGCCGGACCGTGACCCAGCTGGAGGAGGCCGGTTTCGAGGTGCGCGACGTGGAGGCGATCCGTGAGCACTACGCGCTCACCCTGCGCCGCTGGGTCGCCAACCTGGAGCGGTCCTGGCCGCAGGCCGTCCGGCTGACCTCCCCGGGCCGGGCCCGGGTCTGGCGGCTGTACATGGCCGCCTCCGCCCTGTCGTTCGAGCGCAACCGGATCGGCGTCAACCAGGTCCTCGCCGTCCGTACGCCGGACAGCGGCGCGTCCGGGCTGCCGCTGCGGGCCCGCGACTGGCGCGGCTGACAGGCGCCGGGAACGGTGAACGGGCTCGGCGCGCCGCGCGGCGCACCGAGCCCGTTCACCGTCGTCCGGGGCCGCTACTCGGCCTTGATGGCCTCCAGCATGTTGAGCTTGGCGGCCCGGCGCGCGGGCCACAGGGCCGCCAGCACGCCCACGACCGCGGCCATCGCCAGGAACAGGCCCATCCGGCCCCACGGCAGGACCAGTTCGTAGGTCGTCAGACCGGTGGAGATCAGCTCACCGGCCGCCCAGCCGAAGAAGACGCCGAGGCCGATCCCGAGCACGCCGCCGAAGAGCGAGATGACCAGCGACTCCAGCCGCACCATCCGCTTGATGCCGCGCCGGTCCAGGCCGATGGCCCGCAGCATGCCGATCTCCTGCGACCGCTCGAAGACCGACATGGCCAGGGTGTTGATGACCCCGAGCACCGCGACGATCACGGCCATGGCCAGCAGGCCGTAGAGCATGTTCAGCATCAGCGTGAAGAGCTTGGCGATGCTGTCGGAGATGTCCTGCTTGTTCTGGACCTGGAGGGCCGGGTTGTTGCCGAGTGCCTTGGTCAGCGCGTCCTTGTTGGCCTCGGTCGCCCCGCCCTTGGTCTTCACCATCACCTGGAAGTCGGTGACGGTGGCCATGTGCGGGGTGATGGTGGCGGCGTCGACCATGACCCCGCGGATCATCTGGTTGCCCTCGTACACGCCGCCCACGGTCAGCTTCCCGCTGCGGCCGTCCTGGTACGTCACCGGGAAGGCCGAGCCGACCTTCCAGCCGTTGCTGTCGGCGGTCTTGTCGTCGACGACGACCTTCTGGCCGCCGAAGCCGGAGAACGACCCGTGGACGAAGTCCACGCCGACCAGCTGCCTGATGGCCTTCGGGTTCACACCCGTCAGGGAGTCGGTCTCGCCGCCGACCTTGGCCGGGGTGTTGCGCAGCGGGCTGACCGCGGTGACCTCGGGCTGCTTCTGAAGCTTCTTGGCCACGTCCGGGGACAGCGGCCGCGGCGCCCCGCCGGCGCCGCCCATGCTGACGACGTAGTCGGACTTCAGCCCGTCCGAGGCCATCTGGTCGATGCCCTTCTGGACGCTGCCCGCGATGACCGTCATGCCGGTGATCAGGGTGAGGCCGACCATCAGCGCGGAGGCGGTGGCGGCGGTACGGCGCGGGTTGCGCACCGCGTTCTGCCGGGCGAGCTTGCCGGACATCCCGAAGAGCCGCAAGCCCGGAGCGGCCGCGGCGATCAGCGGCCGGGACAGCAGCGGGGTGAGTACGAACACGCCGATCACCAGGACCGCCGCGCCGAACGCCATCGGGCCCTTGCCGTCCATGCCCTGGCCGGAGCCGTACAGCACCAGCGCGACACCGGCGGCGGCGAGCAGCCCGCCGATCGTGTTCCGTACCACCAGACCGCGGGTCGTCGGCGCGGCGTGCACGCTGCTCATCGCGGCGACCGGCGGGATCTTCGCGGCGCGGCGGCCCGGCAGCCAGGCGGCGAGCACGGTCACCACGACGCCGACGAGCAGCGAGACCGCAACGGTCGTCGGCTGGACGACCAGCGGCCCGTCCGGGACGGTGGCCCCGGTGGAGGACAGCAGCGAGCGCAGCCCGGCGCCGATGCCGACACCGGCGGCCATGCCCACCACGGCCGCGACGGCGCCGACGGCGGTGGCCTCGATCAGCACCGAGCGGGTCACCTGACGGCGGCTCGCGCCGACCGCCCGCATCAGGGCCAGCTCCTTGGTGCGCTGGGCGACCAGCATGGTGAAGGTGTTGGCGATGATGAAGATGCCGACGAAGAGCGCGATCCCGGCGAACACCAGCATGGCGGTCTGCATGCTGCTCATGCCCTGCTTGATCTGCTCGGCCTGGTCGTCGGCGAGCTTCTGGCCGGTGGCGGCCCTGGCATCCGGCGGCAGGATCTTGTCGACCGCGGACTTCAGCGCGGCCTGCGAGGTCCCGGCGGCGGCCTTCACATCGATCTCGTCGAACTGGCCGGGCTTGGCGAACAGCTTCTGCGCGGTGGCGTTGTCGTACAGCGCGAGGCTGCCGCCCGCCGCCACATTGCCGTCGTCGGTGGTGAAGACGCCGGAGATCTTCTCGGTGCGCACCGGGCCGTTCACGGACACCCGGATGGTGTCACCGGCCTTGTAGTGGCCCTTCGCGGCGGACTCGGAGTCGAGCGCGATCTCGCCCGGGGCCTTGGGCGCGCGGCCCTCGGTCATCGTGTACCGCGGGTCCTTGCCGTCGGGGCCCGGGTAGTAGTTCCCGCCGAGGGTGGAGAAGCCGCCGCCGAGCAGGTCGCCCTCGCGGTCGGAGAGGGCGGTGAAGCCCTTGACGACCCCGGTGGCGGAGGCGGCGCCGGGCACCTTGGCCGCCTTGTCGAGCACCTGCTGGCCGAGCCGCGGCGTGGAGCCGGGGACGCCCGAGCCGGAGTCGGACTTGTGCGGGGTGATGGCGACGTCGACGCCGTCGAAGCCCTTCTCGGAGCTCTTCTGGTAGGCGGCGGAGATGGTGTTGGTGAAGACCAGGGTGCCGGAGACGAAGGCCACGCCGAGCATGACGGCGAGGACGGTCATCAGCAGCCGGGCCTTGTGCGCGAGCACATTGCGCAAGGCGGTACGGAGCATGGAAGTCAGTCCTGGGAGGAAGGGAGACGTGCGGAGGCTTGGAAGCGTCGTGCGGTGACCGGCGCGCGCCTCGCGTCAGCTCGTACGGCCCTTGGCGTCGAACCGCTTCATGCGGTCCAGCACCGAGTCGGCGGTCGGGGCCAGCAGCTCGTCCACGATCTGGCCGTCGGCGAGGAAGACCACCCGGTCGGCGTAGGCCGCGGCGACCGGGTCGTGGGTCACCATGACCACGGTCTGGCCCAGTTCGCGCACCGAGTTGCGCAGGAAGCCCAGCACCTCGGCGCCGGAGCGGGAGTCGAGGTTTCCGGTGGGCTCGTCCGCGAAGATGATCTCGGGCTTGCCGGCCAGCGCGCGGGCGACGGCCACCCGCTGCTGCTGACCGCCGGAGAGCTGGCTCGGGCGGTGCTTGAGCCGCCCGGCCAGACCGACCGTCTCCACGACCTGGTCCAGCCACTTCTGGTCGGCCTTGCGGCCCGCTATGTCCATCGGCAGGGTGATGTTCTCCAGCGCGTTCAGCGTCGGCAGCAGGTTGAACGCCTGGAAGATGAACCCGATCTTGTCGCGGCGCAGTTGGGTGAGCTTCTTGTCCTTGAGGGCCGTCAGCTCGACGTCGCCGATGCGGGCCGAGCCATGGGAGACGGAGTCCAGGCCCGCCATGCAGTGCATGAGCGTCGACTTGCCCGAACCCGACGGGCCCATGATCGCGGTGAACTCGGCCTGCCGGAACTCGACGGAGACGGAGTCCAGGGCGACGACCTGGGTCTCGCCCTGTCCGTAGACCTTGGAGAGGTCCGTTGCTCGGGCCGCCGCCGTCGTGGAACGGGCGGCGGTCTCGACGCCGGAAGTGGTGGTGGTCACGGTGCGGGGCTCCTGTCGTGCGGTCGGGTCGTCCGGGACGTCCTTCCATCGTCCTTGCCCTGAGGAAGGACGGGATCCGTCGCTCCTCCGGTTCTGCGCGCGACTCGGGTCGTAGGCGCGCGGCCCGGAGTCCTCCTTGGGTAGGAGAGGACCCCCGAACGGGGGCATCGAGATTGCGTCAATCCGCCGTCAAAGGGGTCACAGGGCATATAAGCAGGTCCGGTCGGGCGCCGGCATCGGCGGGTACCCTGCCCCACTGCTGATGGGCCCTCAGTTGCCAATAAAATAAGACAACCTCGGTCCGGTGATTCGCTGTTCGGGTTCATCGGCCCGGATAGGCTCGTGCTGCTCTCCCGTGGGGAGGGAGGTACGCAAGGACGTACGTCCCAGGGTGAGCCGCTGCCCGGATGGTGGAATGCAGACACGGCGAGCTTAAACCTCGCTGCCCCTCGCGGGCGTACCGGTTCAAGTCCGGTTCCGGGCACCTCCAGATCTCGTGGGCGCACGCTGTGTGCGTGGCCGGTCGCCCACCGTACGACCAGGGCCTCTATCCGGCCCCGCACCGGCTCCCCCGGGGCCTCGCGCTGTCCGCGCGCGCGTGAAAAGATCCTCCTTGGGCACTAGGGTGCTTTCTTTGCTTACCCATTACTCTTAGGTCAAGGTCGCGCAGGGCGGCCATGGAGGAGTGAGATGAGGAGCAGCAACCCGGTCTTCTCGCGACGGGGGTTCAGCCGCAGCGGCGGCTACGCCGGCTTCGGCGCGGCCCAGCAGGCCGGGGGCCCCGCCGCAGCCCAGGGCAACCCCTACGCGGGCGGCAACCCGTACGCGCAGACGCAAGCCGCACCGGCCAATCCCTACGCGGCCGGTGGCCAGCAGAACCTGACGCCCGAGCAGCTCCAGCAGATGTACGGAGCGCCCCCGGCCGGTCCGCAGACCGGCCGGATGACGATGGACGACGTCGTCATGCGCACCGGTATGACGCTGGGCACCGTCATCGTCGCCGCGGCCGTCGCCTGGATCGCGCACCTTCCCCTCGGCGTGGGCATCGGCGCCGCGCTGGTCGCGATGGTGCTCGGCCTGGTGCAGTCGTTCAAGCGCGCGCCCTCGCCCGCGCTCATCATGGGGTACGCCCTGTTCGAGGGGCTCTTCCTCGGCGTCATCAGCCAGGCGTACAACGAGCGCTGGTCCGGCGCCCCGATGCAGGCGGTCCTCGGCACGATGGCCGTCTTCGTGGGTGTGCTCGCCGCGTACAAGACCCGGCTCATCCGGGTGAACGCGCGCTTCCAGCGCTTCGTGCTCGCGGCGGCCATCGGCTTCCTGCTGCTGATGGCGGTCAACCTGCTGTTCACCGTCTTCGCCGGCGGTGACGGCATGGGCTTCCGCAGCGGCCCGCTGGGCATCGTCTTCGGGATCATCGGCGTCGTGCTCGGCGCCGCGTTCCTGGCGATGGACTTCAAGCAGGTCGAGGACGGCGTCCGGTACGGCGCTCCGCGCGAGGAGTCCTGGCTGGCCGCGTTCGGTCTGACGCTGTCGCTGGTGTGGATCTACCTGGAGCTGCTCCGGCTGATCTCCATCTTCAGGGACTAGCGCCCGGGGCCGGCGGCCCCCAGCCGATCAACGCCGAAGGGCCCGTGGAGGCGATCGCCTCCACGGGCCCTTCGCGGTCTTCCGCGGCCCCAGGGGGTGGCTTATGGATCATGCCGGGCTCCCGACGCCCGGCACGGCACCTCGCGGCCCCGCGCTCGTCGCACGCAGCGCCGCTGCGCTCTCCTCACGCGGGTTGCGAGCCACCGCACCAGACGCCGCTCGCTGATCCGGCCTGACCCACAAGCCACCCCCTAAGCCGCTCTCGTCTCGTGCCCCTCTGTGGTACACGCTGGAAGCCTCCGGGCAGCGGGCTACAGCAGCTTGCGGGCCGCGCGCCTCAGGTCGTGTTCATGGATGATCGCTTTGGCGTGCCCATAGGCGAGCTGGTGCTCGCCCCGCAGCCAGCTGACCTTCTCCTCGAAGCGGAAGAAGGCGGGACCTTCGTCTACGGTGCGCAGCCAGTCGGCAACGTCACGGCCGGTGCATTGGGGGATGCGGGAGAGTAGGTTCCGGTGAGTCTCGTCGGAGAAGATCTGGGACATCGGCGCCTCCGGACGCGTCCATTCCGGACCCGGGTTCAATCACCCGGGTGGGGTCCTTCAGCTCACCGTGCCTGAGTGTTCGGCCGTTGGCAACAGTCCGTGGGTGGCGCATACGCTCTCGTCGTGGATGATGCGACCCCGTTGCTCCGTGCCGTGGACCGTCTCGCCGACCGGCTGCGCGCCCTCCCGCAGTCCCGGCTGCACCAGGGAGCGGCGGCCGAAGGACTGGCCCTGGCGAGGGAATTGTCGGTGCGGGCCCAGTGTCTGGAGGAACCCGGGAACCCGCCGCGGATCATGCCGGACGCGGGGGTCTTCGTGATCGCCGACCAGCTCGCGGTGGCCGGTCATGATTTGGTGCACGCGCTGGAGCACGCGCCGGGTGGCGCCGCGGACACGGGAAGCGGGCGCATATCCGAAGCGGTCGCGCTGGTCGAGGCGACAGCCGGGCGCTGCGGCCTCTGAGGCCGCTTCACGGCGTCACAGCGAGGCGATGACGCGGTCGGCGAGGACGTACACGTTCTCGTCCCCGCAGCCGAAGGTGAGCGCGTACGCGCCCGAGACGCCCGAGCCGCCGAGCAGCACCGGGGCGGTGCCCTCGCGCAGGGCGTCCGCCAGCCGCTCGGCCGTCTCCCGGTGGCCGGGGGTCATGCAGATCGTGGTGCCGTCGGCGAAGACGTACACGTCGAGCGTGCCGAGCGGCCCGGGGCGTACGTCCGCCAGCGGCGTACGGGCCTCCGCCAGCTCGGTCAGCCGGGCCACCGTCCGGTCGTGGTCGGCGATCGGCGACGAGGGCGCGAAGTCGGGGTGCGAGGGGTGGCGGCGGCGGGCGGCGGCCAGCTCGGGCGACTCGACCGCCTCGGCCTCCTGCTCCGCCTCGGCGCCCAGCTCCGCGCCGACCTCGGCGCCCACCTCCAGCTCCATCGGGTCCTCCGGCTCCTGCTCCGCCGCGGAGTCGCGGGCGCGGTCGCGGGCGTCCGGCCCCAGCGCGTCCAGCCCGAGCAGGGGCTCAAGGCCCGCCAGGTCGGCCTGGCGGGGCACGAAGAGCTGCGCGTCGTGCGGCGCGTCGTGCCGGTCGTCCTCGACGAGCCCGGCCAGCCCGCCGAGCAGCGAGGGGGCGTCGGACGACCCGGCCGAGTCCCGCGCCTCCTGGGCGGCCCAGAACGCCCGGGCCTCGGCCAGCTCGCGCTCCCGCTCCTCGGCGAGCGCGTCGGCGACGGCCGCCCGTATCTCGGCGGCCGGAGTGGCGCGGGCGGCGGGCACCGCGACGGCGTCCTCCCCGGACCGGTCCGCCCGGCCGGCAGCGGTGGCGGCGGCGACCGTGGCGGCCAGTTCGGCGCGCAGCTCGGTGATCTGCCGCCGCACTCCGCGCGCGGTGTGCAGGGCTGCGGCGCCGGTGGCCGTGGCGGCCGCCGCGGCCAGCAGGAGGGCAAGGGTCATGGGGCTCACTGACGTAACTCCCGATTGCTGTCGATCCCCCGAATTCCTACCTCAGCTTGACCCGGATCGCCTCTCGACGTCAGGCCGTGACGTCGTCCAGCGGACCGAAGTCCATGCCGGGGAAGGGCCCGTCCACCGCCGCTGACCTGGGCAGACGCGGCTCCCCCAGGACGTTGGTCACATCCTGGGGGAGATTGGGTCACAACTCGCGCTCGGGCCGTGTATCCGCCGGAGTCCGGCCCGGCCGCCCGGATCAGCTCAGGCGCTCGATGACCATCGCCATGCCCTGCCCGCCGCCGACGCACATGGTCTCCAGACCGAACTGCTTGTCGTGGAACTGCAGCGAGTTGATCAGCGTGCCGGTGATCCGGGCGCCGGTCATGCCGAACGGGTGGCCCACCGCGATCGCGCCACCGTTGACATTGAGCCGGTCCAGGTCGATGCCGAGGTCCCGGTAGGACGGGATGACCTGGGCGGCGAACGCCTCGTTGATCTCCACCAGGTCGATGTCGCCGATCGCCATCCCGGCCCGGGCCAGCGCCTGCTTGGACGCCTCGACCGGTCCGTACCCCATGATCTCGGGGGAGAGGCCGGAGACACCGGTGGACACGATCCGGGCCAGCGGGGTGATGCCCAGCTCACGCGCCTTGGTGTCGGACATGATCACCAGCGCGGCGGCGCCGTCGTTCAGCGGGCAGCAGTTGCCCGCGGTGACCAGGCCGTCGGGGCGGAACACCGGCTTCAGGCCCTGTACGCCCTCCAGTGTGGTCCCCGCGCGCGGCCCGTCGTCCGTGGCCACCACGGTGCCGTCGGGGGTCGTCACAGGGGTGATCTCGCGCTCCCAGAAGCCCTTCTTGATGGCCTCCTCGGCGAGGTTCTGGGACCGCACGCCGAACGCGTCCATGTCCTCGCGGGTGATCCCCTTGAGCCGGGCCAGGTTCTCGGCGGTCTGCCCCATCGCGATGTACGCGTCCGGGATCAGCCCGTCCTCGCGCGGATCGTGCCAGTCGGTGCCCGCCTGCTCGGCCCGCGCGGCCGTCCGGGCCTCGGCGTCGGCGAACAGCGGGTTGTGGGTGTCCGGCAGCCCGTCCGAGGTGCCCTTGACGCTGCGCGAGACCATCTCGACGCCCGCCGAGATGAACACGTCCCCCTCACCCGCCTTGATGGCGTGCAGCGCCATCCGCGAGGTCTGCAGGGACGAGGAGCAGTACCGGGTGATCGTGCACCCGGGCAGATGGTCCATCCCCATCTGCACGGCCACGATCCGCCCCAGGTTGTGCCCCTGCTCCCCACCCGGCAGCCCACAGCCGAGCATCAGGTCGTCGATCTCCCGCGGATCCAGCTGCGGAACCTTGGCGAGCGCGGCCTGAATGATCTCGGCGGTCAGGTCGTCGGGGCGCAGATCCTTGAGCGACCCCTTGAAGGCACGGCCGATGGGCGAACGGGCGGCAGAGACGATCACGGCTTCGGGCATCACGGCTCCATGGGGCGGATCGGGGGAGCGACTGGGACTGTGAGGGAAGTTACCCGGACGTAGAGCGGGGGTCACGGGGCGCGTGCTGTGACGCGGAACTCTTTTTTCCAAGCGTACGCTCAGCCGCCTGGCCCGGGGCCTCGTCCCCCACCCCGCCCCTCCCCGGCCCCGGGGCTGCGCCCCGGTGCCCTGCCGGGGCTCCGCGCGGACGGCGAGGCGCAGCGCCCGGGGCGGCCGGCCCGGGACAGAGAGGCCGCTGTCCGGCCCAGGGGCGCCGGCCCGGGATGTCGCCGGTTCCGGCCTGGGGGCGGGGCCGGAGGGGGCCGCCATCCGGCCGTCGGGACTGCGGGTTCGGGGCCCGGCACCCGGCCCCGCCAGGGGCGCGGCGGCCGGGCGGAGGCGCTGGCCCCTCCGGGGCGTGGTCCGGGCCGGAGGCCCGTCGCCCAGCGCTTCCGGGAGCCCCCCGGCCCGTCGCCCGGGCCGGGGCGGCCGGTTCGGGACGGAAAGAGGCCGCTGTCCGGCCGAACCGGGCCGTGAGCCCGGGACAGAGGCCCATCGCCCTGCCCCGACCGGGCGTGCCGGTCGGGAGCGCGTCCGGGCCTCCGGGGTGTGTTGTGGGACCCGCCCCACCGGGGTGCGATCGCGGAGCAGACGCAGCACCCCAGCCTCCTCCGGCGATTGAGGAGCGGGGGTGTGGGGGCGGAGCCCCCGCCCGGCGGCGGGGGTGGGGGAAAGCGCCGCTCAGTGGGTGACCGGTGGGGGCGAGGGGGCCGGGGCCGTGTCCTCGCCGGCGGGCCGGCCGCGGCGTAGCAGCCGGGCCCACGGCCCACGGGCCGCCGTCACCTCGGTGCCGCCCTCCGCCGCGGCCTCGGCCGCCGCCTTGGCCACCGGCAGGATGCCCTCGTCGCGCGTCTCCGGCGCCTCCTCCGGCCACAGCCCGAGCGTGTCGCACAGCGTGGGCAGCACGGCCATCGCGGCCGTGGCGTACCCCTCCGCCGAGGGGTGGTAGTTGTCCGGCCCGAACAGCTCCCGCGGATTGGCCGCGAACTCCGGCCCCAGCAGATCGCCCAGCGACACCGTACGGCCGCCCTGCTCGACCACCCCGATCGTCTGCGCCGCCGCCAGCTGGCGGCTGAGACGGCGGGCGACGAAGCGCAGGGGCTGGTAGACGGGCTCGATGGTGCCCAGGTCGGGGCAGGTACCGACCACGACCTCGCACCCCGCCTCGCGCAGCCGCCGCACCGCCTCCGCCAGCAGCCGCACGGACTGGGCGGGTGGCATCCGGCCGGTGACGTCATTCGCGCCGATCATGATGACGCAGACGTCCGGCAGCTGCTCCGGATCGTCCAGCACCAGCGTGACCTGCCGCTCCAGGTCGCTGGACTGCGCGCCGGGAAGCGCCACGTTCCGCAGGTCCACCGGGCGTTCCGCCACCGCCGCGAGCCCCGAGGCCAGCAGCGCTCCCGGCGTCTGACTGGGGCGGTGGACGCCCTGTCCGGCGGCCGTGGAGTCGCCGAGAAAGGCCAGCCGCAGCGGGGGCTGGCCGGTCCTTCGGGCGAAGGCGAAGCCGTAGCGGCCGTCCGCGCGCGGCGGAGCCTCCTCCGATCCGCCCACGATCCGTTTCGCGAGTGACACCTCGGTGAGCAACAGCACGGCGGTCACCCCGCCCAGCAGGCCGATCCCGCCGCCCCCGTACGCCGCCGCGGCCGCGATCCGCCGCGCAACCCTCGCCCTCGACATCGACATGGGTCCAGCCCACCTCCGTCCGAACGCCTTCTGTACCTTTGTACGCCTTGCTGACCAGTTGGTGCCCCCCACGTGCTCGTCCACAACCACCCGGGCCGCCGGGCGGTTCCGCGCAATAAGCTGGCTCCAAGGGCCCGCGACGCGGCCGTCCCGACGCGGAGATCCCGCGGATTCCGGACCAGGAGCTGGCGTGCAGTACTACGAATCGATGATTGAGCTGGTCGGCAACACCCCGCTGGTCAAGCTCAACACCGTGACCGAGGGCATCCGGGCGACCGTTCTGGCCAAGGTCGAATACTTCAACCCCGGCGGCTCGGTGAAGGACCGCATCGCGGTACGCATGATCGAGGCGGCGGAGGCGTCCGGCGCGCTGAAGCCCGGAGGCACGATCGTCGAGCCGACCTCCGGCAACACCGGTGTGGGTCTGGCGATGGTCGCCCAGCG
This sequence comes from Streptomyces sp. NBRC 110028, assembly GCF_001417735.1. Taxonomy (GTDB): domain Bacteria; phylum Actinomycetota; class Actinomycetes; order Streptomycetales; family Streptomycetaceae; genus Streptomyces. The sequence continues at coordinate 20,302 of NZ_BBUZ01000049.1, read as the reverse complement.
CAAGGGCTACAAGTGCGTGTTCGTCTGCCCGGACAAGGTCTCCACCGACAAGATCAACGTGCTGCGGGCGTACGGCGCCGAGGTCGTCGTCTGCCCGACCGCCGTCGACCCCGAGCACCCCGACTCGTACTACAACGTCTCCGACCGCCTGGTGCGCGAGACCCCCGGCGCCTGGAAGCCCGACCAGTACAGCAACCCCGACAACCCGCGCTCCCACTACGAGAGCACCGGCCCCGAGCTGTGGGAACAGACCGAAGGCAAGATCACCCACTTCGTGGCGGGCGTCGGCACCGGCGGGACGATCAGCGGCACCGGCCGTTATCTGAAGGAAGCGAGCGAGGGCCGGGTCAAGGTCATCGGCGCCGACCCCGAGGGCTCCGTCTACTCCGGCGGCACCGGGCGCCCGTACCTGATCGAGGGCGTCGGCGAGGACTTCTGGCCCACCGCGTACGACCGGACCATCGCCGACGAGATCGTCGCCGTATCCGACAAGGACGCCTTCCAGATGACCCGGCGGCTCGCCAAGGAGGAGGGGCTGCTGGTCGGCGGCTCCTGCGGTATGGCGGTCGTCGGCGCGCTCAAGATCGCCGAGGGGCTCGGCCCGGACGACGTGGTCGTCGTGCTGCTCCCGGACAGCGGCCGCGGCTACCTCTCCAAGATCTTCAACGACGAGTGGATGGCCGACTACGGCTTCCTGGAGGAGGACGGCCCGGCCGTGCGCGTCGGTGACGTCCTCCAGGGCAAGGCGGGCGGGCTGCCGTCGCTCGTCCACATGCACCCCGAGGAGACCGTCGGGGAGGCGATCGAGGTCCTGCGGGAGTACGGCGTCTCGCAGATGCCCATCGTGAAGCCCGGCGCCGGACACCCCGACGTGATGGCCGCCGAGGTCATCGGCTCCGTCGTGGAACGCGAACTGCTGGACGCCCTGTTCGCCCAGCGCGCCTCCCTCGACGACCCGCTGGAGAAGCACATGAGCCCGCCCCTGCCGCACGTCGGCTCGGGCGAGGCGGTCGAGGACCTGATGGCCGTCCTGGGCCGGGCGGACGCGGCGGTCGTGCTGGTGGAGGGCAAGCCCAAGGGCGTGGTGAGCCGGCAGGACCTGCTCGCCTACCTGGCCAACGGCGCGAAGTGAGCCCCGGGTCGGCGCTTCGGCGAAGTGGTACGTGAGCGTCACGCGCCCGCAGCACAGCGTTAACACCGCTCCGGCAGATTAGGGGATGTCGGAACGGACGACACCGACACCCTGAATGCGGCGACCAGGACATCCGGAGCGGCTCCCGGACCTCCACAGTCGCCCAGGACGCGGCCACCGCGTCCACGCGGGAACCGCCGTCGTCCCGCCCTCGGCACACGCTGCCGGGGTGCGGCGGTTCCCGCGCTTACTCTTCAGCTCTTCTCCCGGCGGAACCGGGAGAACAGGCCCAGCGCGTGGACCGCGTTGACGCCGACGATCCCGGCCCAGGTGATCAACAGCCCGCTCTCCCCGGCGTTGACCGCGCCGATCGCCGACAGCGGCACCGCGAGCACCAGGGACACCCCGACGAACGCGAACCGCTCGCCGAGCCCCACCCCCGCCGCCTCCCCGTCCCCGCCCGCGTACGGGCGCGCGCCGCGCGCGGCGGCCATCTGGCGTTCCGCCTGCTGCCGTCGCAACTCCCGGTCCGACGTGGCGTCGAAGCGCTGCTGGACCTTCTCCAGGAAGGCGTCGATCAGTTCCGACTCGTACTCCGCGCCCAGCTCCTTGCGGGCCTGCAGGGTCGCGTCGAGTTCCCTTTTCAGCTCCGGGTCACGGGCATTCATGGGTACGAAGGTACGGTCACGGGGACGCTGTGTCGGTAGGGCCAGCCCCCGAAAGGCACAGGGGGCCCGAAAGGAGTCAGTTCCGTGACCGCACCTCTCCTCACCTCGCTCGCCGCACCGGACGGTGACCGCCCCGACGCGCTCACCGTCGGCGGCCGTGCCCTCTCGCGCGAGGAACTGCTGGGCGCCGCGGGCGTGGTGGCCGCCCGGGTGGCCGGGGCGCCGGTCGTCGCGGTCCGGGCGACCGCGACCGCGGAGACGGTGACGGCGGTCGTCGGCGCGCTGCTCGCCGGGGTGCCCGTGGTCCCCGTACCGCCGGACTCCGGGCCCGCCGAACGCGACCACATCCTGCGCGACTCGGGCGCCACCCTGCTGCTGACCGGTGACGCCGGTGTGGAGGCGCCGATCGAGACGATCCCGGTGGACCTGACCGAGCGGGCGGCGTGGACGAAGCCGGAGCCCGACCCGGAGTCGACGGCGCTGATCCTCTACACATCCGGCACCACGGGCGCGCCCAAGGGCGCCCTGATCTCGCGCCGCGCGGTCGCCGCCGACCTGGACGGGCTGGCCGAGGCCTGGGCCTGGACGCCGGACGACACCCTGGTCCACGGGCTGCCGCTGTTCCACGTCCACGGCCTGGTGCTGGGCGTCCTGGGCGCGCTGCGGACGGGCAGCCGCCTCGTCCACACCGGCAAGCCGACCCCGGCGGCGTACGCGGCGGCGGGCGGCAGCCTCTACTTCGGCGTACCGACGGTGTGGAACCGCGTCGTCCAGGACCCCGAGTCCGCCCGCGCCCTCTCCGCCGCCCGCCTCCTGGTCTCCGGCTCGGCGCCGCTGCCCGCCCCGGTCTTCCGCGACCTGGAGCAGCTCACCGGCCAGCGCCCGGTCGAGCGCTACGGCATGACCGAAACCCTCATCACCATCTCCACCCGCGCGAACGGCGAACGCCGCCCCGGCTCCGTCGGCACCCCGATCAACGGCGTCCGCACCCGGATCGTCGCCGAGGAGGGCGCCGAGATCGGCGAACTCCAGCTCACCGGCCCCACCCTCTTCGACGGCTACCTGGGCCGCCCCGAGGCCACGGCCGGTTCGTACACCGACGACGGCTGGTTCCGCACCGGCGACATCGCCGCGGTCGACCCAGACGGCTTCCACCGCATCGTCGGCCGCGCCTCCACCGACATGATCAAGTCCGGTGGCTACCGCATCGGCGCGGGCGAGGTCGAGAACGCCCTCCTGGACCACCCCGCCGTCCGCGAGGCCGCGGTCGTCGGCGCCCCGCACGACGACCTCGGCCAGCAGATCGTCGCCTACGTCGTCGCCGACGGCATCGGCGAACAGGACCTGATCGACTTCGTCGCCACCCAGCTCTCCGTCCACAAGCGCCCCCGCAAGGTCCGCTTCCTGGACGCCCTCCCCCGCAACGCCATGGGCAAGCCCCAGAAGAAGCTCCTGCCCCCGGCCTGACCGGGGCAGAACCCCCGGTCGGGGTCCAGGCGCCATTGCCACCCATGAACTCCCTGTCTACCGTTGGCCATTCCGGACAGACGGATCAGTGGAGGAACCGATGGCCCGCGCCTGGGAAGCCAACCCGTCCGCCTCGTTCGCGCGCCGATTGGGAAAATCGGCGCGCGAACTCGGAAAGACCGGAGGGCGCGACGGATGCCCCGACATCTGGCAGCTCGACAACGGTGACATCGCGGTCATCGGCCGCGACCTGACCGACGCCTACCGGGCGAAACTCCCCGAGGACGCCAGCATCGCCCCGGACGAGCGCCTGGTCGTCATCCCGGGCGCCACCCTGAGCGCCGCGAAGCCGGACATACCCGACGCCCGGGCCTGACCGCCTCCGCCGCGAGTGGGTCACTCCGGTGGGACGCTGTACCGCTCCAGGGTTGCCTTGGACGTCGAGGTGTCCATCAACCGCAGTTCCCAGGGCCCGGTGTTGACGTCGAAGTCTTTGCCGAACCCGACCCACTTGCCGGCCATGCGGCGACCGGTGGGCTCCACGAGCATCTGGATCGCGCCGTGGTAACACGCCCCCTGGTAGTAGCCATTCGTGGCCGTCTGCTCGGTCCAGGTGCCCGTGACCACGCTGCGGTCGACGGTGAGGTCCAGGGAGAGCGGCGAATCCGGGTTCACGGAGGCCCCGTTCAGCGACCGCCCCGTCAGGCGGTTGCCGTGCTGGACGAGCACGACGTAATGCCTGCCCTCGTAGACGTCCTCACGGCCTGACGAGTAGTACTCGTAGCGGGAGAGCCAGACGCCGCTGAAGTTGTCTCCCGTCGTCTGCCCGCCCGCCCGGGTGTCGGCGGACGCGGGGGCGATGCCCATGGTGTCCTCCGTACTCGGTGCCATGTCATGGCCTCCCGTCCCATCGCCCCGCACTCGCGCCATGGGCACCTGCGGGGCGAAGCCCAACGACTCGACCGGCACCCCTGTGACCTTCTCCAGCGCGCGGATGTAGACGGGCCTCGGTGATCTGCTGATACCGGACTCCCAGCGTTGGACCAGCCGTTTGCTGGCCTCGTTCGGCTCGCCCAGCTCCACACCTGCCAGGCGGAGTGCCTTCGCCAGGTCGTCCTGGCTCATCCGCAGGCCGATCCGCACGGCCCGCAGGGCGTCGTTCGGTGCGTGCACCTCGGTCGTCATGACGTCCACGCTAGCCCTGGAAACCCGCCCATGACACCTAAATGACGCCCTTTGGGGGACACCCGAACAACGCCCTTTCTGTCGTCGCGATGGTCTGGCCGCCGACGGCACCATCACGACCGAACGCGGCAGAAAGGCGGATCGTGATGGACAGGGCGGCAAGAGGGCAGCGGCTCATGAGCATGCGTGTGTCCCGTGACAGTGGCCGGACGTGGGGCGCCGAAGTGGTGGTCATCGCCAGTGATCCGCTGGCTCCTCTGCTCAGCTCGGTGTGGCCACCGTGCCGATGCTTACGCTGTGCGGTCGGCCCAGGTGCGGCGCCCGACCGATTCACGGGCGGAACGGCCCAGTGAACCGCTACGAATTGCGCCTGGTACTGCTGTGGTATCTGCACTCCGCGGACGCGGCCCAGACCTGGATCAACCCGCAGGAGGCCCATATCCCGCTCGAACCGCTGAGTGAGGGCGTCACCCCCGCCTCTTTCGCGGACTACGACGAGGCCATGCGGTGGTACGAGGCGGAGCGCGGCAATCTGCTGGCCGCCACGCGCGCCGCCGAGGAGGCCGGTCTCGATGTGATCGCCTGGCAGCTTCCGGCGGTGCTGCGGAGCGTGCACATGATCCTGAACCCGTTCGAGGAATGGCTCACCATGAGCCGGATCGGGCTGGGCGCGGCGCGCCGGGTGGGCGACCGCACGGCGGAGGCCGAACTGTTGGAAAGCCTGGGGATGGCCTGTACGCAGTCCCATCGCCTGGCCGAGGCCGCCGAGTACCACCAGGGTGCCCTGGCCGCCCGCCGGGAGACGGGGGACCGGCTCGGGGAGGCGCTGTCGCTCAACGACATCGGGCTGATCCACCTGCGGGGACGTCGGCTGGAGACGGCGAAGGACCACTTCGAGCAGGCCGTAACCCTGTTCCGGGAACTGGAGGCCGTCCACTGGGAGGCCGTCGTACTGGCGAACCTCGCCGAGGTGACGTACGAACTGGCCCAACTGGAGGAGGCGTCGGCCTTCGTCCACCGCGCCCTGGAGACGCACCGTGAGCTGGGCAACCAGGGCGGCGAGGGCAACGCGCTGCGCATCCTGAGCGCCGTACAGCGGGAGAGTGACCGGCCGGAGGAGGCGCTGCGGTCCGCACAGGACGCGCTGGACATCGCCCTCACTCACGGCAACCACATGTGGGAGGGCTACTGGCTGCTGGAGCTGGGCCGGGCGCAGCTGGCGAACGATGAACCGCACGACGCCCTGGTCTCGTTCCAGCGCGCCGCCTCGCTTCAACGCCGCCTCGGCGACCGGGCGCGGGAGGCGCGGGCGTGGGACGGCGCGGGGGAGACGTACCGGCGGCTCGGACGCCCGGCGGAGGCGGCCGACTTCCACCGCCGCGCGGCGGTGGTCCACCGGGAGCTGGACGACCAGTGGCCCACGGCGCTCGCGCTCGACGGCCTCGCCGGTGCGCTGCGCGAGGCGGACGAAGCGGAGGAGGCGCGACCGCACTGGGCCGAAGCCCTGCGCGCGCTCGCCTCCTACGACGACCCCCGGGCGGCGGCACTGCGTGACCGCATCACCGCCGCCCTCGCGTAACACGGCCCGTCAGGAACGCTCGGCGCACCTCTTGAGCTGGGGTGTTGCGACGACCACTAGAACCAACGGCGCTGACGGCCGGGGCTCACTTGGGGGCGCTATGCCCGATGCTGGGGCGACGGCGTGCGGGCCGCGTACAGCTTCGTGAGTCTCGCCGCTTCGTCGTCTCGGAATGCGGCGACCTCTCGGCAGCGCTGGCTCATGATGAACTCACCGAGCGGTAGGCACAGGTCCATCCGCTGAATGCACACGCCGACCATGAACGGCCCGCCCGTGGCCCGGTACATCCGGACGCCGTAGTAGCCCTCTTGGCAGTCGTCGGACCTGGTGAATTTGCACTCGGCGCACGTCTCCGGGAGGCGCACGGGCCGGATGCTCTTCGCGTATAAAGTCCGCCCGTCCGGCAGCCGGTACCGTACCCGCTGATCCGACGCACCCGCTGTGACGATCCTCCGGACCGGCACGGCGTCGAGGTGGTCGACGACCTCCTGCATGGCGGCCAGCGACGCCCCGTCGTCCTCCAGCGACACGAGCATGCGCACCACCACCGACCGACCGTGCCGCTCAATGATGCGCAGCACGCGTTCCACATGGTCGTCGTTCGGGATCACGATGTTGGCCGACACCTTGATGCCGTAGGTACGAGCACTCTCGATCGTCTTTGCCAGCGCGTCGAGCTTGCGCGCGGCGAGCTTTGGCGAGGCCAGGCGCGGGCCCTGCACGGCGGCGAGTTCTTCGGGGGTGGTGCCGAACACTGACAGGTTGATGCGGTCCAGGCCGGCTGCTGCGGCTTCCGGGAGGACGGCCGCGCCGTTCTCACCGTTCGAGGTCAGTCCGACGGTCAGCCCGAGGCGCCGGGCGATGCGGATCAACCCGGGCAGCTCCGGATGCAGGGTGGGTTCCCCGCCGGTGAAGTGGACTTCGTTGGTAGGCAGGCTGCCACGGACGGCGGCCAGCGCCAAGGCGAAGTCTGAGTCGGCCGGGATGCGGGCCGGAAGGAAGCCGGCGCCATTGGACTTCAGGTAGATGGACACCCGGCCGGATCGCCCGGGCGTGCCGGTGAACTCACCTGCTGCCCGGCCGCCGTTGTCAGTGACCACGGGGGTGCCCTCGTTGTGGCAGAACGAGCAAGCGAGCCCGCACGCGTCGATGATCTTCACGCGTAAGGTGCGGTCCGGTCGGACCTCGACCGGCAGGTTGTTCGTGTCGTGCATCGTGCCCCCTCCAATGTCCCGGCCGACGTTCCGCCGACTGGGGCCTCGGCTACTCGAACCGCAGGTCGGTGATCGCGTACAGGTCGATGCCGTACAGGTCGTAGACCTTGGTCGTGTTGATCGACGTGAGGCGCTCGCGGTCGAACCCCAGCGCTTCGGCCGCGGCCCACACCTGCGGCTCGTCGTCCGCCTCGATCTCCAGATACGGCGGGATGAGGGGCCACTCGTCGATCTCCAGGCGCACGGCGCCGAGCGTGTAGGAGGTGCGCCGGTTCTCCTGAGTGCGTGTTTCTGATCCTCGCGGCCTCCAATCTCTCGGTCTGTACCTGGTATCCGATTGTCCAAGCAAACTGCCTGGGTCCGATCTTCTCCGCTCCTGTCGGCACCCTCCCGGTAGCCGGTGCGGTGAGTGTCCCTCAGTTGGCCGCGCCAGCGAACGATCTCCCAGCCCAGGTAGGTTGGCGTGCGGTAGTTCGGACCGCGGCCGCGATCATCCCGTCTTCCCTAGCGGGGATGATGGGCCCTTAAGCATGGTTCAAGGAGACAGGTAAGAGTGATCACTGTAGATCTGCATCCGATTTTCCAGAACAACCGTGATATCGAGCTGACGCTGCGACAGACGATCTTCAGGGCGGCGCAGGCGGGCGAGGATGTTCAGTTCATTCCGGGCAAAGGATCGGGGCAGCTTAAGCAGCGGGTACTGACGTTCCTCGCGCAGAAGCACATCAAGAAGCTGTACCACGCTGTTGAAACCCTTCCAGGCAACAGCGGCCGAGTCATCGTTCGCATGGCTCCGCCCGGGTCACGCTCCGCTGCCCCCGTGGACGACGAGGAAGACCATGACTGGGGCATGTGATAAGGGAGTCGGCAAACAGTGAGGCCGCAGCCCTGCATCAAGGCTGCGGCCTCACCGGCAGCTGTCAGCGGGCCCGCAGAGCGGGATCCGGAGGACGACGCGATCGCGGCGGACTACCCGGCTGGGCCTCATAAGGCAGGCCGCGTGGATCAGGCTGGCCTCCTCGGCCAGCTGGGGGTGGCGCCTTTCCGGGCGAGGCGCCTGGTCATGAGGGTGATGGCGGCCCAGGTGATCAGGGTCTCGGAGTGCTGGATGAGCCGTTCGTAGTCCCTGGCGTGGCGGCGGGCGTGCATCATCCAGGCGAGCGACCTCTCTACGACCCAGCGGCGGGGCAGGACGACGAAGCCGGAGGCGTCCTTGGGGCGGCTGACGGGCTTGATCGTGAGGTTGAGGTGTCGTTTGGCCCAGTCGACCAGCTTTCCGGCGTAGGCAGAGTCGGCCCACACGATCGTGATCTCGGGGTGCATAAGGCGGAGCCGAAAGAGGACTTCCTTCGCGGCAGCGGCGTCGTGCAGGTCGGCGGGTGTGACCATGACCATGAGGGGAAGTCCGCGAGTATCGACGACCAGGTGACGCTTGCGCCCGTTTATCTTCTTGCCCGCGTCGTAGCCGCGGGTGGCCTTGGAGACCGTCTCGGCTGCCTTGACGCTCTGGGAGTCGATCAGGGTGGCGACCGCACGGGGCCCTTTGCCCATGTCCCGGCGGATCCGGCCGGCCAGATGGTCCCGGATCTGGCCGACGATCCCGGCGGCTGCCCAACGGGCCATGAACCCCCAAACTGTGCGCCAGGGCGGAAAATCTGCAGGTAGGGCTCGCCACTTGCATCCCGTGTCCACGACGTAGCGGATCGCATCGACGATCTCGCGACGGGGATGTTTCTCAGGCCGGCCGCCCCTGCTGGTCTCGCAGGCCGCGGTGGGCAGCAGCCCTTCGAGCAAGGCCCATTCGGCATTCGTGGTGTCCGAGGGATAGCGGCGAGAACGCATGACGAGGGCCTTCGGGCTGTGCGGTGGGACCGCCCTTCCAGGCGGTCCCACCGCAGGTCAGGAGCTGTTGATGAGGTCGAGGGTGGACTCGATGGAGTTGAGCTGGGCGACGATGGGCTTGACCCACTTGTCGCCCGGGTGGGCGGCGGCGTACGGGGCGACGGTGCCGGTTCGGTCTCGTGGGTGCCATCGACCGCGTCGGTTGAGATCTGCTTGACACACAGGGTCGTTACGGCCCCGGTGTCGCGCAGGCGCACCCACCGGCCGGGGGCGGCCGGGATGGTGTCGTAGACGTACCGGCGCATCAGCCGTGGTTCAGCCTGGCGCACTCCGCCCGCCTCGATGATGAGCTGCCCCATCTTCGTCGGGCCGATGTCCAGGGCCTTTGCTTCGAATTCGATGCCCGTCATGTGTCTCCGTTCGGTAGGTGCCGCTGTGTGGCGAACGAATGCCGGGGTCGGGAGGAGCTCGGTGGGGGCATGCTTCGAAGCTAGGAAGTCACATCCGGCGGGCGCGAGGATCTTGCGCCTTCTTGCGCCCCTTCACCTGAGAGCGTTAATCGCCTTGGTGATCAACAATCGCGCGTGGGGACCACGCGCGGCCATGGCAGCGAACGAGGCGAAGGTTCGCACGTACTCGGCGATCTCCGGGGGCCGGGTGATCCGCAGATAACCAGAGGTCAACTCGACCGCGACCTCTGCCTCATCGAACATGTAGAAGTCTTCGACCGGGAGATGCGGCCGCTCAGCGCCCATCGGGATGATGCCGAGGCTGACGAACGGACTTGAGGCCGCGGTGATGAGCTGGCCGAGCTGTCCGGCCATGGTGCCGGAATCGCACACGGCGGCGTACAGCACGTACTCCTCGATGAGCAGGCCGAAGCGGTGCCGGCCCGAGAACAACATGCGTTGCCGGTCCATCCGCGCATTGACGGCGTCCTCGACATCGTCGACCGGAACGCGGTGCCGCTGGATGGATCGCAGTACCGCGGTGGTGTACTCCGGCGTCTGCACCATCCCGGGCAGAACACGACTGGCGTAGACCCGGAAAAGGCTCGTGCGCTGGTACAGCGGGGCAACCGACTCTTGCTCGGCCCGAAGTCCGGAGTGCTCGGTACGCCGCCACTCGGTGTACATCGAGTCGACGGCGCGCGAGGTGGCGATCAGGTCGGGCACTTGGTCGTCGGCGCCACAAGCCGCGCACCAGGCGCGCAGGTCTTCCTCTGATGGGGCGGTCCTGCCGCTTTGGATGAGGGACGTCTTGCTCTCGTGCCATCCGCAGCGGGCGGACAGCTCGGCCCCCGTGAGCCCGGCATCCTTGCGGATCTCGACCAGCCGGTTCGCGAGGGCCTTCCGAGCCTCGATGACGCTGGAGGATGGAGACGAGGGCATAGAGCTCTACTTGCTACGGGCGGACAGGGATTAGACAACGTACTCGGAGTGTGGAATGCCCCGGTCCCACACCGCCTCGAAGGCAGTCGTCACCATCTCCACGGTGGCCGGGTCCTCGTCGAATTCGTGTCCTGCCCACTCGCCGTCGCCAGTGAACCAGTGGAACAGGACACGGCGTTCATCGATCAGCCACAGGTCGTTACCCGGGAGGGCGAGATCAGAGGCGAGACGCCGAGGCAGCCAGCGAACCCGCTCACCGAGCGCGACATTGTGCCGCTCGGTGATCGCACGCTCCCAACGGATGTAGTCGGTCACCGGTTCGGAGACGACTCGCGCCCGGCGCATGACGACGCCCCGGGCGACGGTCTCGCGGACCAGACCGGCCCACTCCCGGTATTCCTGCGGGAGCTGGTATTCCTCGGGCTGGTCGACAGGCTTGCCTGCCCGCCAGTCGGCGAACACCGGGTCATCCATGTAGGAGTCGCGCATCTCCAGGTGACACGCGGAGTGCTCAGCGCTCCTCAGCAGGGCGGCAAAGTCCGGCACGCTCTGCGTCATCGCACACCTTCCTCAGATAGGGGATCATCCTGACGGGGACACGGACCACGCCCTCATGGCCCGGAATGCCGATCGGGTGTCCCTCTACCCACTCGGTTCCGGCGATCTCGGTGTACATCTCCGGGTCGAGCAGCCACCCTTGAATGACGATCTCCGCTTTCTCGTCTTCGAGTCAGACTGTGGGCGAGCCCCCGTTGGGTGTGTCCGGGTCGATGCCGACGAACCTCAGCGACATGGTTTCCTCCAGGGACCGGGGTCGGACGGGTCATGCACGAGATTGCCCCGGTGTCAGCCCGCAGGGCCACGGACTTGCGTAAACTTGCACCCTGCCCGGGTCCTACCCTGTCGTCCGGTCAGGTGCCGCGCTCCAGAAACGACGGAAGGCGTCCCCCCGCCGACCTCCGACTTCCACCGCCGCGCCGCGGAGGTCCACCGCGAGCTGGACGACCTGTGGCACACGGCGCTCGCCCTCGCGTGACGCGGCCCGCCAGGAATGCTTTGAAGTACCGGGTCGCCCGCTCCGTCGGGTTGAGGACTCAGCGCTCCACGGTGTTCGCCAGCGCCTCCAGGGTCCGTTCCATCGTCCAACGATTGCGAGCCGAGCGTCGGCCCAATCCGGTCGTGACCACCGAGGTCACCTTGTAGAACAAGCTGCGCTGATCGAAAGTCCGCTGTGTGACCTCGCACCCGCCCTCGCGCGGGACGATCTCGAACTCCCAGGCCGCGACCGGCCGACCAGCCGCCCTGACGTCGAACGCGAAACGCTTCCCGGGATCGGCCGCGGTGACGGTGCAGATCGTGCTCCACTTCACCCAGGGCCGCCGGTTGTGTCCGCGGAACGTCGACCCGACCGCGCCCGGTTCGCCCTTCAGCCACTCGGCTCCGGTCGCCTCGGGGCTCCACTCTCCGATCCGGGTCACGTCGGCGATCAGCTCGTACACGTCCTGGGGATCGGCGGCCATCACGCGCCGCGCCTCGACCGTGGCCACGGACAACACTCCTCGACTTCTCGCTTCCACGCCTTGAGACGTTCCCAAGTCCTCGCCTTCGCAAGGAAGAAGCACCCTTCGGGCAACGAAGCGTATCGGCCCCGGCCTGCGGGCGGCCGCTCCGCGTGAACGCATCGCCGCCGCCCTCGCGCAACGCCGCCCGTCAGGAGTGCTCGGCGCGGAGCAACGTGGCGGTTCTGGAGGGAGTCAGCCAGACGAGCCGCGCGGCCTGGAGGGAGCCGTCAGCCCGGGGGCCGAAATACCGGATTGCCCGCTCGGGCGAGTTGAGAGTGAGCTGCCGAGTGCCGTCCACACTGGCCACGCGCACGGCACCGTCGTCGAAGGCTAAGCCCCAGGCGGCGATCACGCCGTCTCGTAGCCCTGGTTCCACGTCGTACTCCTGGACCACGGCGAAGAGTCTCGGTGCGAAGTCGATGACGAGGTCGCACAGTTCCTTGTCGAAGGTGTCGGGGGTGTCGGGCGTCTCCATATGAGCCTCCGAGAGGTGCTTGCCGCCCCTTCGGGCATGCCGGGGCCAGAGCAGGCGGCATGGAGGGGCGGTACGCTTCCGGCTTGGCCGGTCATCCTTGGGTGATGAGCGCATCACTTAGAGTGGACATAAGGTTGGGGTGGCACAACCTTATGTTTAGGATTCTCTCGGCCGGATTGGATCTGTGTGATGGCTGTTCAGCGAACCCTGCGACAGCCTGGAGGGAGGGGTGCGTGCCGCCGAGAACTCAGCCGACGGCGCGACGGCGGCGCCTGGGTGCTGAACTGAGGAAGATGCGCGAGGCGGCTGGCATGACCGCCCGCGATGCGGCCGAACTGATCGGGACCAACCCGATCCAGATGAGCCACATGGAGGCAGGCAAGGCCGGTGTGAGCGAGGCGCGCCTGCGGCACATGGCGAGCCAATACGCCTGCCTGGACGACGCGTTGATCGATGCGTTGGTCGCCATGGCTGGTGAACGCGGTGGCGGGTGGTGGGAGGAGTACCGGGGCACTCTCTCGCACGGGGCGCTTGACCTCGCGGAGTTGGAGCATTTCGCCACGCGGATGCGTACCCTTCAGACGGCCTATGTTCCAGGCGTGCTGCAAACCGAGGCATACATTCGGGGCCTGCTGTCCTATCGGCTTCCCACGCCGCCGGAACGACACATCGAAGCCCTGACCGCCTTTCGTGTGCGGCGGGCCGAGGTGCTGGAGCGCGAGCCCGTTCCTGGCTTTGAGGCGGTCATTCACGAGTCGGCCCTCCGCACGCGGGTTGCCGACCGGGCGACCGCGCGTCAGCAACTCGCGTATCTGCTGGAACAGTCGGAGCGGCCCAATGTCGACATCCGCGTGATCCCCTTCGGTATCGACGGTTTCGGCGGTGCGGGCGACTCCATGCTCTATGCGGACGGTCCCGTGCCCAAACTCGACACCGTGCAGATCGACGCGCTGCACGGCTTGTTTCTGCTGGATGCGGAGTCACAGCTCGTTCGGTACCGAGCGCTCTACAAGCGGGCTGTGACCTTCTCCCTCGGAACCGGCGAGTCCCGAGACTTCATCCGGCGTGTCGCCGAGGAACTGTGAAAGGTGTGGTCATGATGCAGCAGGTGAACTGGCGGAAGTCGACGTTCTCGGGGCACGCCGACAACAACTGCGTGGAACTCGCCGCCCAGGACGGCAAGGTCTCGCTACGCGAGAGTGACGACCCCGCAGTGGTCGTCACCGTCACCCCCGCCTCGCTCGGGGTCTTCATACGCACCGCCAAGCGCGGTGGCTTGGACCGCCTCACTCGGACGCGGTGACGCCTCGGGGGCCCATGAAGGGGATACCGGGTCCCGCAACAACACCGTGGTGGGGCAGCTTTGTTGTTCTGCTGTCCCACCACGATGCTCGACCAGGGGGGGCGGGCATACGCCGCTACTGCTTGGTCAGGCCGTGGTCGGCGGACCACCGCGCGGCCACCTCGTCCGGGTCCTTCTTCTCCTTGTCGACGAGCTTGTTGAGGCGGGCCAGCTCGTGGGTGGTCAGGGCGATGCCGAGTTCGGCCAGGGCCTTGCGGACCTTGGTGTCGGCCTTGGCGCCGCGCACGACGGGGACGATGTGCTGGGCGGGGATGAGGGCCTTGGGGTCGGCGAGGACGACCCAGCCGTTGGCCTCGATGTCGGGGTCGGTGGAGAAGAGGTTGGCGACGTCGATGTCGCCCTTCTTCAGGGCGCCCTTGACGAGGGGGCCGGACGCGTCGAGGGCCTTGAACTCCTTGAAGGTGACGCCGTAGCGGGACTTGAGGCCGACCAGGCCGACGACGCGGTTCTTGTCCTCGGCGGGGCCGCCGAAGACGAGCTTGTCGTTCTGCTTCTTCAGGTCGGAGAAGCTGCGCAGGCCGTACGTGGCGGCGGTCGCGCGGGTGACGCAGAAGACGTCCTTGTCCTCGGCGGCCGCGTACGAGAGGGCTTCGAGGCCGGTGGGGAGGGCGACCGTGAGGGCGTTCTGCAGGTCGCCCGCCTGGGTCTGGGGGGCCTTGTCGTCGAAGTGGAGGAGCAGGTTGCCCTGGTATTCGGGGAGCAGGTCGATGTCGCCCTGGCGGAGGGCGGGGATGACGATTTCGCGGGAGCCGAGGTTGGGGCGCACGCTCGCCTTGACCCCCGCGCCGCGCAGGACCTCGGCGTAGAGGTAGCCGAGGAGCTGGTTCTCGGTGAAGTTGGCGGTGCCGATGACGAGGCCGCCCGCGCTGCTGCCGCCGCCCTCGCCGCCGGAGCCGTCGCCCTTCAGCGAGGTGATGCCGCCGCTGCAGGCGGCGAGGGTAGGCACGGAGGCACCGGCGAGCAGGCCGCCGAGCAGTTTCCTGCGGTTCATGAGTCTCCTTGGGGCGGGTCGGTGCGGGCAGGCGTCAGCGCGCTCGGGAGGGGGCGGGGCGGTTGCGGAAGAGCAGGCGTTGTACGGAGGCCAGGGCCAGATCCAGGGCGATGGCGAGGACGGCGACCAGGACCGCGCCGCCCAGGACCTGCACCAGGTCGCGCTGGGCGAGCCCGTCGAAGACGTAGCGGCCGAGTCCGCCGAAGCTGACGTACGCGGCGATGGTGGCGGTGGCGACGACCTGGGTGCAGGCCAGCCGCAGCCCGGTCATGATCAGGGGGAGGGCGAGGGGCAGTTCGACCTGGAGGAGGACCTGGTGCCGGCGCATGCCCTGGCCGCGTGCCGCGTCCCTGACCTCGGGGTCGACGGCGGCCATGCCCGCGTAGGTGTTGGTGACGATGACCGGGACCGCGAGGGCGACCAGGGAGATGTAGACCGGCCACATGCTCAGGCCGCTGGCCAGGAAGACGAGGGTGACCAGGCCGACGGTGGGCAGCGCGCGGCCGAAGCCGGAGAGGTTGATCGCGAGGAACGCGCCGCGCCCGGTGTGGCCGATGAGCAGCCCGACGGGGAGGGCGATCAGGGCGGCGACGACGGTGGCGAGGACCGAGTACTGGAGGTGTTCCAGGAGCCGGGTCGTGATGCCGTCCGGCCCGGACCACTGGGCGCCGCTGGTCAGCCAGCGGCCGAGGTTCTTCAGCAGTTCGAGCATGTCAGGCACGCCTCCTCAGCCAGGGGGTGCACAGCCACTGGATGGCGACCAGGACGGCGTCCGCGACCAGGGCGAGCAGCAGGGACAGGACGACTCCGGCGACGACCGGGGTGGGGTAGTCGCGCTGGAAGCCGTCGGTGAACAGCTGGCCGAGGCCGCCGTATCCGATGTAGCTGGCCACGCTGACCAGGGAGATCGCCATCACGGTGGAGACCCGTACGCCCGCCATGATCACCGGGAAGGCGAGCGGCAGCTCGACGGTGAGCAGGGTGCGCAGCGGGCGCGCGCCCATGGCGGTGGACGCCTCGCGCGCCTTGGCGGGGACGCTGTCCAGGCCCTCGACGGTGTTCCGGAGCAGCACGGTCAGGGTGTAGATCGTGAGGCCGGTGATCGCGGTGGTGCGGGTGAGGCCGGTGATCGGCAGCAGCAGCACGAAGATCGCGATGGAGGGGATGGTGAAGAGGACGTTCGACATGCCGAGGAGGACGCCGCGCAGCGGCCGTACGCGGTGTGCGATGACCGCCAGCGGTACCGCTATCAGCAGACCGAAGAGGACGGCCGGAACGGCGGTGGAGAGGTGGTCGAGGGTGAGCGTGGTGAGGTCGTCCAGGTGGTCGGGGAACCAGCCCCAGTCGACGGTCATGCGGTCACGCTCGCGCCGGGGTCCAGGGTGTCCGCGGCCTGTGGGGTACGGCCCGCCTCCGCGTGGCGGCGGCCCGCGTGCTCGTGGATCCGGTCGCGCCCGGTGACCCCGGTCAGCACGCCGTCCGCGTCCACCCGGGCGATCAGCCCGGCGGGGGAGGCCAGCGACTCGTCGAGGGCGGCCAGCAGGGTGTCGGTGTCGCGCAGCGGGCGCACCGGCAGCAGCGGGGCCTGGTCGCCGTCCGGGCCCTCGGTGTCGCGCCAGCCCAGCGGTTCGCCGCGGCCGGAGGTGACCAGCCGCCAGCGGTCGGTGCCGGCGGCGGGGGCGGGCTCCTGCGGAACGCCGGCGAGGGTGGACAGCGAGAGCAGCTTGAGCCCGCGCTCCGCGCCGAGGAAGCCCGCGACGAAGTCGTCGGCGGGGGCGGCCAGCAGCTCGGCCGGGGGCGCGCACTGCACGAGGTGGCCACCGGTGCGGAAGATCGCTATCCGGTCGCCGAGCCGGACCGCCTCGTCGATGTCGTGGGTGACGAAGACGACCGTCTTGCGCAGCTCGCTCTGCAGCCGCAGCAGCTCGTTCTGGAGCTGGGTGCGGACGACCGGGTCGACCGCGCCGAACGGCTCGTCCATGAGCAGCACCGGCGGATCGGCGGCCAGCGCGCGGGCCACGCCGACGCGCTGCTGCTGACCGCCGGAGAGCTGGTGCGGATAGCGCTTGCCGGATCCGGCGGGCAGCCCGACCAGCTCCAGCAGCTCGGCGGCGCGCGCCCGCGCCTTGCGGCGGCCCCAGCCCAGCAGCAGCGGGACGGTGGCGATGTTGTCCAGGATCGTGCGGTGCGGGAAGAGTCCCGCCTGCTGGATCACATAGCCGATGCCGCGCCGCAGCTCGGCGGCGTCGGCCTGGAGGACGTTACGTCCGCCGACGCTGACCGTGCCGCTGCTCGGCTCCACCATGCGGTTGACCATCCGGAGGGTGGTGGTCTTACCGCAGCCCGAGGTGCCGACCAGGACGGTGATGTCGCCCTCGGGTAGTTCAAGACTCAGATCGTCGACGGCGGTGGTGCCGTTCGGGTAGTGCTTGCTGACGTGCTTGAAGCTGATCATCCGCTTCCCCTTGCCCTGTCTGCATATAGTCATGCACAGTCATAGTCGAGTGAATAGAAGTCAAGAGGTCTGCGTTAATCGACGGTTACTTCTGCTCGCAATATGGGACGAAGCGCTTGGCGGCTAGCCCGATAAGGGTGCGTTCGGAAGGGGTTGCCCTGGATGGTGTCTCACATGCTGGATTCGACGGCCACCGGCGCGGCGACTGCCGCACCGGCCACGACGGCGGACCGCACCGCTGCTGCCGCCGCGCCGCGGATCACGCTTGACGGCCGCGGCCTGCGCGTCGCCGACGTCGTACGCCTGGCCGACCGCCGGAACCTGCCCGCCGCCCCCGACCCCGCCGCCCTCGCCCTCACCGAACGCGCCTGGGAGACCGCCGACCGGCTCGCCGCCACCGGACGGGTCTACGGCCGTTCCACCGGCGTCGGCGCCAACCGCACCGAGGACGTCGGCCCCGACGCCGACCACGGCCTGCGGCTGCTGCGCAGCCACGCCGGGGCCATCGGCGCCCCGCTGCCCGGCCGCGAGGTGCGCGCCATGATGGCCGTCCGCGCCAACCAGGTGCTCGCGGGCGGCGCCGGGCTGCGCCCTTCCGTCGTCACCTCCCTCGTCCAGGCACTGGACGCCGGTGTCCACCCCGTGGTCAACGAATTCGGCGCCGTCGGCACCGGCGACCTCGCCGCCCTCGCCCAGGCCGGGCTCGCCCTCGTCGGCGAGCACCCCTGGGACCTCACCGACGCCGCCCCCGGCGGCCGCGCACCCGACCCCATCGCCCTCGACAGCAACGACGCCCTCGCACTCATCAGCAGCAACGCCCTCACCCTCGGCCAGTCCGCCCTCGCGCTGGACGACCTGCGGCGGCTGCTGTCCGCCTCGCTCG
Organism: Streptomyces sp. NBRC 110028; assembly: GCF_001417735.1. Taxonomy (GTDB): domain Bacteria; phylum Actinomycetota; class Actinomycetes; order Streptomycetales; family Streptomycetaceae; genus Streptomyces. The sequence goes on along the minus strand of NZ_BBUZ01000049.1, from coordinate 2,095 downwards.
CCGTCGCCGCGCTCTCGCTGATCGCGGTCGGCGGCTCGTACGAGGCGTACGCCGAACCCGTCCAGCTCGCCCGCCCGCACCCCGGGTCCATCCGCGCCGCCGCCCACATACGCGCCCTCCTCGGCGCCCCCGCCCGGCCCACCCCGCCGCTCGGCCGCATCCAGGACCCGTACGGCTTCCGCTGTCTGCCGCAGATCCACGGCCCGGCGCTGGACGCCGCCGACGCGCTGGAGCGGGTGCTGAACGTCGACATCAACGCCGCCGCAGAGAACCCGCTGATCAGCGCCGAGGACGAGGCCGCTTACCACCACGGCAACTTCTACGCCGCGCACGCCGCCCTCGCCCTCGACCACTTCCGGCTCGCCGCCCTGCAGACCGCCCGGCTGTCCACCGCCCGGCTCGCCGCGCTCAGCGAACCCGACTTCACCCGGCTGCGGCCCTTCCTCGGCGACCCCGCGCCCGCCAGCTCCGGCGTGATGATCCTGGAGTACGCGGCGGGCGCGGCCCTCGGCGAGATGCGGGCCGTCTCCCACCCCGCCTCCCTCGGCCACGCCGTGCTCTCCCGCGGCGTCGAGGAACAGGCCAGTTTCGCCTCGCTCGGCGCCCGACAGACGCTGCGGGTGGCCGACCACTACCGGCAGGTGCTGGCCTGCGAACTGGTCGCGGCGGTACGGGCGCTGCGGCAGCGCGGCATGGAACCGGAGCCCGGGGTACCGGCGGCCACCGCCTACGCGCTGGCGGCGGAAGTTCTCGATCCGCGGATGGAGGACCGGCCGTTGACGGAGGATGTGGCGGACGCGGTGGGTCTGCTGGACCCACTGGCCGACGTGTGCGAGGCCGTTGAGCTTGCCGTGGTTCGTGAAAGTGCCGAGGGCCAGGAGGAATGATGAGTACGGACAACGGGGTGGCGGACATGGCCGGAGCGGATGCGGCCGGTACGGAAGCGGGCATGGCCGGTACGGAAGCGGATGCGGCCGGGGCGACGGGGGTGGCCAACGGGAACGGGACGGTTTCGGGCAGCACCGCCCGCCTCCAGGCCCTGTTCGAGGGCCACCGCCTCACCCCCACCCAGCGCCGCATCGCCCACTGCATGGTGCGGCGGGCGGCCGACGCCCCGTTCCTCTCCAGCGTCGAACTCGCCGAACTCGCCGGGGTCAGCCAGCCCTCCGTGACCCGCTTCGCCGTCGCCCTCGGCTTCGACGGCTACCCCGCGCTGCGCAAGCACCTGCGCGACGTCGCCCCCGCCGCCGAGGAACGGGCCGCCGGGGACGGGACGTACAACGAGTACCAGCAGGCCGTGCAGTCCGAGATCGACAACCTGCGCCACCTCGCCGCCCTGCTCGCCGACCCCGAACCCGTCGTCCGCGCCGGCCGGCTGCTCGCCGCGTCCCGCCCGCTGCCGGTCCTCGGCCTGCGCGCCGCCTCCGCCCAGGCGCGCGGCTTCACCTACTTCGCGCGCAAGGTCCACCCCGACGTCCGGCTGCTGGACGAGGGCGGCACGATGCTCGCCGACCGCGTCGACGCCGCCCATCGCGCGGGCGCCACCGCCCTGCTGTGCTTCGCGCTGCCGCGCCATCCGCGCGAGGTCGTGGAGGGTCTGGAGTACGCGCGCGACACCGGCCTGACCGTCGTCACCGTCGCCGACAGCGCCTTCGCCCCGGTCGCCCGCCACAGCGACCTGCTGCTGCCCGCCGCCGTCGGGACCGGGCTGGCCTTCGACACCGCCTGCGCGCCGATGCTGCTGGGCCGGGTGCTGCTGGAGGCCATGTGCGACGCGCTGCCGGAGGCGCAGGCGCGGCTGGAGGAGTTCGACGCGAGGGCGGCCGCGCGCGGATTGTTCGTCGATTGACGTGCTCCCCGGTCTAAAGTCCGGGGGTTCTTGCCACGGTCGGGTGACCGTCTGGGTGGCTTCCTGCTTCAACGCGCTGCGCCGGGACTTTCGTCCTGGTCTTACCTGCGCTCTGCGAGGCGTTTAACCTGTCCGCCCGTCCAGCGGCCAGGGTGTTCTTGGATGCATTGTCGTCGCGGTCGTGGACGGCCCCGCACCCTGCGCATGTCCATTGGCGGACGTGGAGGGGTTTGGGGCCGTCCTTAA
>NZ_BBUZ01000048.1 GCF_001417735.1 Streptomyces sp. NBRC 110028 | reverse complement strand
TTTCCGGTGGCCTGTTGGCGGCCTTTGCCTTTCGGCTGTCTTCGACTTTAGCAGAGTCACATCTGCCGACCTAATCGGCTTTGCGATTACCTACGGGGTCAAAGTGCTCCGCTGGAATTGCCTTCACGAACGGAGCGGTTCAGATGCCAACGGCTGCTGAGCAACGTACCACGCCGCTCACCGCAACCGTTAAAATCTACCTCCCCATATGGCCCGTGTCAACGGGTTTCGGGGAGATGAACACCGTACCAGCTCGGCGGGGCGCTCCGCACATCACCCGAAGGACGACGGCGGGGTCTCCAGCTCCTCCAGCTCGATGCCCGGGGCCGCGAGCACCACGTCGCCCGCGATGTGGACCGTGTGCTGCTCACCCGTGTCCAGCTCGCTGACCTGGTATTCGTCCACGGTGAGCGGGCCGCTGTCGGTGGAGTGCGCCGTGCTGCCGAGCAGCGCCCAGGACTGGTCGAGGGTGCGCGGCGCGAGGACCGGGTCGGTGAACGCGACGAGGCGGACGCGTACCGGTCCCGTGCCGGGGTCGAGCCGGAGCATGCGGGAGAGGGCGATCAGGAAGGCCGGGGAGGTGCCCGTGAACGCGTGGGCCTGGGTGTTGCCCTCGGTCGCGTGCTCACCGGTCGGATCCGTGCGGACCCAGGTCACGCCCTCCATCGCGCCGCCGCGGACCCGCCAGCTCGCGGCGTGCAGCTCCAGGCGGAGGGGGCGGCCGAGTTCATCGAGGGTGAGGTCCACGGAACCGGTGTGCTCACCGGAGGGTGAGGTGCGCTGTGCGACGTATCGCCAGCCACTGGGGCCCGGCGCGCAGTGGAAGTGCTCTTCGCCGAGGGGCGCGTGGTCGTGGGTGTCGTGGAGGGAGTAGCGGCCGCGAGGCATGGTGAGGTCCTTGACGAACTGGGGCCCGCCCGGCCGGAACGGCGCGGACGGGCCCTGGGGCCCCGCCGGGGCGGCGGGGCCGGTGGACCGGTGCCGAGCACCGGCCGGGGCGATCAGTAGCGGTAGTGGTCGGGCTTGTACGGGCCCTCGACCGGGACGCCGATGTAGTCGGCCTGCTCCGGGCGGAGCGTGGTCAGCTTGGCGCCGAGCGCTTCCAGGTGGAGCCGGGCGACCTTCTCGTCCAGGTGCTTGGGCAGCACGTACACGTCGGTCGGGTAGGACTCGGGCTTGGTGAACAGCTCGATCTGGGCGATGGTCTGGTCCGCGAAGGAGTTGGACATCACGAACGACGGGTGACCGGTCGCGTTGCCGAGGTTCAGCAGACGGCCCTCGGAGAGCACGATGATCTTCTTGCCGTCGGGGAACGTCCAGGTGTGGACCTGCGGCTTGACCTCGTCCTTGACGATGCCGGGGATCGCCGCGAGACCGGCCATGTCGATCTCGTTGTCGAAATGGCCGATGTTCCCGACGATCGCCTGGTGCTTCATCTTGGCCATGTCGGTGGCCATGATGATGTCCTTGTTGCCGGTCGTGGTGATGAAGATGTCCGCGGTCTCCACCACGTCGTCCAGGGTGGCGACCTGGTAGCCGTCCATCGCCGCCTGCAGCGCGCAGATCGGGTCGATCTCGGTGACGACGACCCGGGCGCCCTGGCCGCGCAGCGACTCCGCGCAGCCCTTGCCGACGTCACCGTAGCCGCAGATGACCGCGACCTTGCCGCCGATCAGGACATCGGTGGCGCGGTTGATGCCGTCGACCAGGGAGTGGCGGCAGCCGTACTTGTTGTCGAACTTCGACTTCGTCACCGCGTCGTTGACGTTGATCGCCGGGAAGAGCAGGGTGCCGTCCCGGTGCATCTCGTACAGACGGTGGACGCCGGTGGTGGTCTCCTCCGTGACACCGCGGATCTCGGAGGCGAGCTGCGTCCACTTCTGCGGGCTCTCCGCGAGGGTGCGGTTCAGCAGCTCGAGGATGACGCGGTGCTCGTCGTTCTCGGCGGTGGAGACGTCAGGGGCGGCGCCGGCCTTCTCGTACTCGACGCCCTTGTGGACGAGCAGGGTGGCGTCGCCACCGTCGTCCAGGATCATGTTGGGGCCGCCGGTGGCGGTACCTGGCCAGGTCAGCGCCTGCTCGGTGCACCACCAGTACTCCTCCAGGGTCTCGCCCTTCCAGGCGAAGACCGGGACGCCCTGCGGGTTCTCCGGGGTGCCGTTCGGGCCGACGGCGATCGCGGCGGCCGCGTGGTCCTGGGTGGAGAAGATGTTGCAGGACGCCCAGCGGACCTGCGCGCCGAGCGCGGTCAGGGTCTCGATCAGGACCGCGGTCTGCACCGTCATGTGCAGCGAGCCGGTGACCCGGGCACCGGCCAGCGGCTGGGATGCGGCGTACTCCTTGCGAAGCGCCATCAGGCCGGGCATCTCGTGCTCGGCGAGGGTGATCTCCTTACGACCGAAATCGGCCAGGGAGAGGTCGGCGACCTTGAAGTCCTGACCGGAGTCGGCTGTCGTCATGGGTGCTGCTCCTCATGGATCGGTTGGCGAGCGAGAGTTGTTCGGCTGGCCTGCGGGCAGCGGGCACGGCGCGTCCGGCGTGTGTCCGGATCCGGACACACGTAAAGCGGACACACGTGTCCCCTTTGCTCGCAGTGCGCAGTCCGTCGGAGGCCCTCTCTCCCTCGGCCGACCCGCTGACGGGCCGCCCGACCGCCATCAGCAGCGACGTCTGGCTCGATCACGAATCTACACCGCGGGGTGGGGTGAGCCCCAGCCCGCGGGGGTGTTCTTCGGCCCCCGGGGCGGGGTCGGGGCCTGGGCGCGGGGCGGACCGCTGTGATCCCGTCCACGGGTATTGCAGGATGCCGCCGGCACGGGGACGCTTGCACATCCCGCGCGCTGTTCGGCGTGTTGACGGCGCTGTCGACGCTGCCGACGAAGCCGATCCTGACAAGGAGAACCACGTGACCAGTCCAGCCGATCCCCCCAACGGTGCGGGGGCCAGCGACAGTGCGGAGACCGGCGGGCCGGGGCTCAAACTGCTCGCGGTGACCGCCTGCCCGACGGGCATCGCCCACACCTACATGGCCGCCGAAAAGCTGGCGCAGGCCGCGGAATCGCTCGGTCATCGCATGAAGGTGGAAACCCAGGGCTCGATCGGGGCCGAGAACGTGCTGTCCGACAACGATGTCAGCGAGGCGGACGGCATCATCATCGCCGCCGACACGGACGTCGACCGCAGCCGGTTCGTGGGCAAGAAGGTGCTCGTCGTCGGGGTGGCCGAGGGGATCCACCAGCCGGAGCGGCTGATCGAGCGCGTGCGGGACGCGCCGGTGTACGGGGGCGGTGGCCGGGGTGACGGCGGCGCGGCGGGTGGTGGTGGCGGCGGTGCAGGTGGTGGCGATGGCCGTACGGGGCGCGGCGTCACCTATAAGGCGCTCATGAATGGCGTCTCGTACATGATCCCGTTCGTGGTGGTCGGCGGTCTGCTGATCGCCGTCTCGCTCGCGCTGGGCGGCGATACGACGTCCAAGGGGATCGTCATCCCCGACGACTCCTTCTGGAAGACCGTCAACGACATCGGCACCATCGGCTTCCAGCTGATGATCCCCGCCCTGTCCGGCTATATCGCCTACGCCATCGCCGACCGGCCCGGGCTGGTGCCCGGCATGGTCGGCGGCTGGATCGCGGCCCATGGCGAGCTGTACGACAGTGAGGCGGGCGCCGGGTTCATCGGGGCGATCGTCACCGGCTTCCTGGCCGGGTATCTGGTGCAGGCGATCAAGAAGGTCCGGGTACCGAAGTTCGTCCAGCCGATCATGCCGATCATCGTGATCCCGATCGTGGCGACCTCGGCGCTCGGCCTCTTCTTCATCTACGTGCTCGGCCGGCCCATCGCGTGGGTCTTCGAGAACCTCACCGACTGGCTCGGCGGGCTGACCGGGACCAGTGCGGCGCTGCTCGGCATCATCCTCGGGCTGATGATCGCGTTCGACATGGGCGGACCGGTCAACAAGACAGCGTTCCTCTTCGGTGCCGGGCTGGTGTCCAAGAACCCCGAGGTCATGGGCGCGTGCGCGGCGGCCATTCCGGTGCCGCCGCTGGGGCAGGGGCTGGCCACGCTGATCCGTCGCCGGATATTCGACGATCAGGAGCGCGAGACGGGGCTCGCCGCCCTCTTCATGGGCTTCTTCGGCATCACGGAGGGTGCGATTCCGTTCGCCGCGGCGCGGCCCGCGATGGTGATCCCCGCGAACATGCTCGGCGGTGCGGTGGCCGGGGCCATCGCCGGGCTGGCCTCGGTCGAGGACAGCGTGCCGCACGGGGGGCCCATCGTGGCGGTGCTCGGTGCGGTGGGTGGCGTGCCGATGTTCTTCGTGGCGGTGGTGGTCGGTACGGCGGTCACGGCGGTGGCTACGGTCGGGTTGATGTCGGTGGGGAAGGCTTCGGCTTCGGCTTCCGCGTCGGCTCCGGCTCCGGCTCCGGCTTCCGTTGATGTGGCCGAGCCGGTGCTGGTGGGGAGTGGTGCGGGCGGCGTCTCGGGGGCTTCGTCGGGGGCCGTGCCTGCCGCTCGTACCGCTGACGTGGAGCCCCCGGAACCCGCGGAGCCCGTCGAGGGTTCGGTGCTGTCCGGGTATCTGACCGAACAGACCGTCAAGGAGCAGCTGACCGCCGACCGCAAGGACGACGCCATCCGCGAGATGGCCGAACTGCTGGGCGCGAGCGGCAAGGTCGCGGACGCCGCGCGACTGGTGCGGGCCGCGTTCGCCCGCGAGGAGCAGGGCACCACCGGTCTCGGCGAGGAGATCGCCATCCCGCACGCCAAGACGGACGCGGTGACCGCGCCGGTCGTCGGCTTCGCCCGGTCCGCCGAGGGCATCGAATGGGGAGCGCCGGACGGTACGAAGGCCCGGCTGATCTTCATGATCGCGGTGCCGGAGGCCGCGACGGGGGATGAGCACCTGCGGATTCTGGCGCTGCTGTCGCGGAAGCTGATGGTCGCGGAGTTTCGGGAGCGGTTGGTGGGGGCGAGGGATGTGGGGGCGATCTTGCGGGTGTTGGGCGAGATCGCGTAGGTGGTGGTGGGGTGGGTTTTTCCCCACCCCGCCCCTTCCCGAATCCGGGGCTCCGCCCCGGCCCCCACCGGGGCTGCGCCTGAGGCCCGGGGGCGCGTCGCCCGGCAGCTACGCCCCGGTCCCGCGCCGGCGCAGCGGGCCCCGGCTGGGGCTCGGGGGCGGGGTGGGGTGGACGTCGCGGCCGGGTGGGTGGGTGCGCGATCGCCCCGGCCGCGAGGGTCGGGGCGATCGGGGGTGGGTCAGGCCGCGGAGGTCCGGAGGATGTCCGGCTCCAGGTAGATCACTCGGGCGATCGGGACCGCCGCGCGGATGCGGGCTTCCGCTTCGTCGATCGCGCGGGCGACATCGGCCGCGCTGTCGTCGTGCTGGACCGCGATCTTGGCGGCGACCAGGAGTTCCTCGGGGCCCAGGTGGAGGGTACGCATGTGGATCAAGCCGGTGACGGTCTCGCCGTCGACGACCGCCGCGCGGATCTTGGCGACCTGGTCGACGTCGGCCGCCTCGCCCAGCAGGAGGGACTTCGTCTCGGCCGCGAGGACGAGGGCGATCAGGACCAGCAGGGCACCGATGCACATGGTGCCGATGCCGTCCCAGATGCCGTCGCCGGTCAGGAGGGAGAGGCCGACGCCGCCGAGGGCGAGGACGAGACCGACCAGGGCGCCGAGGTCCTCCAGGAGGACGACCGGCAGCTCGGGGGCCTTGGCGCGGCGGACGAACTGGGCCCAGGTGAGCTTGCCGCGGGTCTCGTTGGATTCCTTGACGGCCGTACGGAACGAGAAGCCCTCGGCGATGATCGCGAAGAGGAGCACGCCCACCGGCCAGTACCAGGCCTCCAGGTCGTGCGGGTGCTTGATCTTTTCGTAGCCCTCGTACAGCGCGAAGACGCCACCGATGGTGAACAGCACGATGGAGACGAGGAAGCCGTAGATGTAGCGCTCGCGGCCGTAGCCGAAGGGGTGCTCGGGGGTCGCGGCGCGCTTGGCCTGTTTGCCGCCGAGGAGCAGCAGTCCCTGGTTGCCCGAGTCGGCGAGCGAGTGCACGCCTTCGGCGAGCATGGACGACGAGCCGCTGAAGGCGAACGCCACGAACTTGGCTGCGGCGATGGCCAAGTTGGCGCCCAGTGCGGCAACAATCGCCTTGGTTCCGCCTGATGCACTCATATGTGCCGAATGTCCCTTCCAGCTCATGGCAGTTTTGCTTGAGCTTTACTGCCGTTACGGCGGGCCATTGTTCCAGCCCTCCGTGGGAGCCTGACGTCAGGCGGTCAGTGTGGCCCTGAACACAGTGCCGTCGCCGGTCACGGTGACCTCCTCGCCCGCCCTGACGAAGGCCGATTCGCCCCGGGACAGACGGAGTTCACCGTCACCGCGGAGCGAAACCCCGCCCGCGGCGCACAGCAGGATCTGCGGGCCCGAGGAAGGCAGCCGGCGCGGTGCGGCGCCCTCCGACAGGACGTACCGGGAGAGCCGGAACTCGTCGATGGGGGTGGCGTACAGCTCCTCGCCGGAGGCGTCCGCCTCGGGGCGCAGGACCGCCGGGGCGCCGCTCTCGAAGCGGACGACGCGGAGCAGCTCGGGGACGTCGACGTGCTTGGGGGTCAGGCCGCAGCGCAGCACGTTGTCGGAGTTGGCCATGATCTCGACGCCGAGGCCGTCGAGGTAGGCGTGCGGGACGCCCGCGCCCAGGTACAGCGCCTCGCCGGGCCGCAGCGTCACGAAGTTGAGCAGCATCGCGGCGATCACGCCGGGGTCGCCCGGGTAGTGCCGGGCTATGGCCGCGTACGCCGCGTACGCCGGGGCGTGCGGGCCGTCCAGCGCGCCCAGCCGTTCGGCGGCGGCCGCGGCCCGGTGCACGGTGTCGGCGATCGCCTCGCGGTCGGCGGTCAGGACGGCCGTCAGCACCTCGCGCAGGGCATGCGACTCGGGGTGGGCGTGCAGGATGTCGACGTACGGCTTGAGCGAGTCGACCTCAAGGGCCGCCAGCAGCGCGGCGGCCTCGTCGGGGTCGCGGAAGCCGCACAGCCCGTCGAACGGGGTGAGGGCGCAGATCAGCTCGGGCTTGTGGTTGGCGTCCTTGTAGTTGCGGTGCGGGGCGTCCACCGGGACGCCGCGGGCCTCCTCGTCCGCGAAGCCCTCCTTCGCCTGCGCGAGGTCCGGGTGCACCTGGAGGGAGAGCGGCGAGGCCGCGGCGAGCACCTTGAGCAGGAACGGGAGCCGCGGCCCGAAGGCCCGTACGGCGCCCGCGCCCAGCTCGCGCTCCGGATCGGCCGCGATCACGTCGGACAGCGCGGCGGAGCCCTCGCCCCGGTCGAGGCGGGACGGCGCACCGGGGTGTGCGCCCATCCACATCTCGGCCTGCGGTTCGCCGGTCGGTTCGACGCCCAGCAGCTCGGGGATGGCGGTGCGGGAGCCCCAGGCGTAGGGGCGCACGGTGTTGACGAGGCGGTCCATGCGGTGCGGTTCCTGACTGTCCGGGCGAAGGGATGCCGATGTCCGGCGCGGGCCGTTCATGGCCTCGCGTACGGACTCAAGTTCTATCCGCCGAAGCAAGCGCGAGGTAAACGGCGGCGAAATCCGTGATGGCGAGAAGCTCGGCCGCGCGCTCCAGCGGGCTCCCCTCGTCCGGTTCCAGCTCGCTGAACGCCGTCTCGTGCGCGAGCGCGAGTTCGCGGGCCGACGGGACGGCCGAGACGGGGCCCACCGGCTCGTCGTGCAGCAGCACGATCCGGGCGCGCAGCGCCTCCGGTTCCTCCACCCGGTCGCGGAAGAAGTCATCCGGGTCGGCCCCGCCCGCGAACGACCCCGCCAGCAGCGTGCCGTGCGCGGCCAGCGCGCCCGGCAGCTCGGCGGCGAGTGCCGGCCGCCCGGCGAGCGTCGCGAGCAGCCCCGCGAAGCGCCGTCCGGTCGCGGCGGCCACCGGGCCCTCGGTCCACAGCAGCGGCAGCGACCCGGCCAGCTCGGCCGCGAGCGTCTTGGCGGGGTTGGTGTACGTGGCGATGGCCGGCCCGCACCGCTCGGCGACCCGGTCCAGCCGGTCGGCCACCTGCTGCAGCACGGCGGGCGGCGCGGCGACCAGGCCGATCCGGTCGACGAGCATGAGCAGCGGGGTGAGCAGCGCCCACAGCGTGCCGGGCAGGGCGGGGCCGGTGACCTCGTCCGGTCCGGTGCCGGGCGGCTCTATGTGCGGCGGGGTGGTGTGGCGCGGCTGCGCCCCGGAGGGGGCGGGCTCGTCCAGAGCGCCCTCGGGATGGGCCTCGGGCCGGGCCTCGGGGTGCGCGGTCCCGGGGTGCGCGGTCCCGGGGGCCGGGGCGGCCTCGTCGGGGCGGGCGGTCGCGTACGGCGACGGGCCGCTGCCGGGCGGGTCGTACGCGGACGTGGCCATCGGCACCATCAGGCCGCGTGCCTGCGCCACCGCGCCCGCCAGGGGCGAATGCCCCGGGGCCACCGCGACCAGCGCGCAGCCCCGGCGGTACGCCTGCTCAACGAGGCGTGGCAGCCCCGGCTCCGTACCGTCCGGCGTCGCGATGACCAGCAGGTCCAGTGGGCCCACCCAGCCGGGCAGCGTCCAGCGCAGGGCGCCGGGGGCGGGCGCGACGCCGGTGGGGCCGATCAGGCTCACCGGGAGGTTGCCGCCGCTGAGCGCGCCGAGGAGATCCGCGGTACAGCTTCCCGCCGCGCCCGGGCCCGCGACCAGGACGGAGCGGGGGCGTCCGTCCGGCTTGAGGTCCGCGACGCCCGCCTCGGCGGCGTGGCGGGCGGCCGTACGGACCCTGGCGCCGGATTCGGCGGCCCCGCGCAGCAGCCCGCGGGTATCGACCCGGGCAAGGGCCTCGGGGGCGTCGAGGAGGGATTCGTCGAGCATGGAGCTACGGCCTCCGATCGCCGTGGGCGGGATGCGGCGTACGTCGTCGGGCCTCGGGCCTTGAGCCTTGGGCCTTGGCCCTCGTCAGGCCGGGCGGCGTGCCTCGTCGACGAGCAGGACCGGGATGCCGTCGCGGACGGGGTACGCCAGACCGCATCCCTTGCCGTCCGTGCACACCAGCTCGGGGGTCTCCTCGGCCTCCTCCTCGCGGAGCGGGGCGTGGCACGCCGGGCAGGCGAGGATCTCCAGAAGACCGGCTTCGAGCGGCATGGGCTGTCCCTTCGGATGTGGTCCAGCCGGACGTGGGTCCGGCGTGGTCAGCGTACCGCCGGGGCCGCCCCGTGCGCGGCCGGTGGCCGCCCCGGCCCCGGTCCCGGGGCTCCACCCCGGGGCCCGTTGGGCGCGGGGTGTGGCCGCCGGGCTGAGCGGGGGCCGTTTTCCCCCACCCCGCCCCTTCCCGAAACCGAGGGCTCCACCCCCGGCCCCCGCTCCTCAAACGCCGAAGAGGCTGGGAGTGGGGCACCCGCCCCGGCCCCCGCGCCTCGGAAGCCGGAGGGGCTGGGAGGTGCGCCCGGAGGGGTGGATGTGGCCCCCCGGTCGCGGGCATGCGTCCCGCCGGGGCACCTCCCAGCGGTGCTGGGTGAGGGGCGGGCGGGGCCCCCACGCCGGCTGCCGCTCCGCGCCCGAGGACGGACGTCTGGGCTCCCCCGGCACCCCGGTGCGGGCCGGGCCGGGGGCTAGGCGCGGACCTGGGCCAGGACCTCGTCGCGGACTCGGTCGGCGGTCTGGCGGTCGCGGGCTTCTACGTTCAGGCGCAGCAGGGGCTCGGTGTTGGAGGGGCGGAGGTTGAACCACCAGTCGGCGCTGGTGATCGTCAGGCCGTCCAGCTCGTCCAGTTCGATGCCCTCGTCCTTGCGGCCCTCGTACGCGGCCTTGACGGCCTCCATGCGGCCGGTCTGGTCGGCGACGGTGCTGTTGATCTCGCCGGAGGCGGCGTAGCGGTCGTAACTCTCGACCAGGTGCGACAGGGGCTGCTGCTGGCCGCCGAGGGCGGCCAGGACGTGGAGGGCGGCGAGCATGCCGGTGTCGGCGTTCCAGAAGTCGCGGAAGTAGTAGTGCGCGGAGTGCTCGCCGCCGAAGATGGCGCCGGTGCGGGCCATCTCGGCCTTGATGAAGGAGTGGCCGACGCGGGTGCGGATGGGGGTGCCGCCGTTCTCCTTGACGACCTCGGGGACGGACCAGGAGGTGATGCAGTTGTGGATGATCGTCCCGCCCGGGTGCTTGGCCAGTTCGCGGGCGGCGACCAGGGCGGTGATCGCGGAGGGGGCCACCGGCTCGCCGCGCTCGTCGACGACGAAGCAGCGGTCGGCGTCGCCGTCGAAGGCGAGGCCGAGGTCGGCGCCGGTCTCGCGGACGCGGGCCTGGAGGTCGACGATGTTCTTGGGGTCGAGCGGGTTGGCCTCGTGGTGGGGGAAGGTGCCGTCCAGCTCGAAGTAGAGGGCGTCCAGCTCCAGGGGGAGCCCGTCGAAGACGGTGGGGACGGTGTGGCCGCCCATGCCGTTGCCCGCGTCCACGACGACCTTCAGCGGCCGGATGGCGGTGAGGTCCACGAGGGAGCGCAGATGGGCGGCGTAGTCGGTGAGGACGTCGCGCTGGGTGATGGTGCCGGGGTCGGCGGCGGGCTCGGGGGCACCGGTCTCGGCCCACTCCTCCACCAGGGCGCGGATGTCGGCGAGGCCGGTGTCCTGGCCGACGGGCGCGGCGCCGGCCCGGCACATCTTGATGCCGTTGTACTGGGCGGGGTTGTGGCTGGCCGTGAACATCGCGCCCGGCAGGCCGAGATGGCCGCTGGCGAAGTAGAGCTGGTCGGTCGAGCAGAGGCCGATCTCGGTGACGTCCACCCCGAGGGAGGCGGCCCCGCGGGCGAAGGCGCGCGACAGGCCCGGCGAGGAGGGGCGCATGTCATGGCCGACGACGAGGGCGGCCGCGCCGGTCACCCGGGCGAAGGCGGCACCGAACAGCTCGGAGAGCGGTTCGTCCCACTGGTCCGGGACCACACCACGGACGTCGTACGCCTTCACGATCTGCGACAAGTCGGGCACAGCCAACCCCTTACTCGAGGTCATTCTTGGAGAGTCTCCACGGATCTCAAAACTTACCCTTCCGGGCTGGGTGGCGGCTGTGAGGGCCTTCGCGCGGCGCGGTCACGTGGCGGATTACGGCAGCATCCAGCCAAGCAGGAAGGACGACTGTGCGACGACGATCAGGCACATCAACAGCAGCAGTCCCAGGCTCCACGGCAGCACCTTGCGCAGCAGATCCCCCTCACGCCCCTTCAGGCCCACCGCGGCGCACGCGATGGTGAGGTTCTGCGGGGAGATCATCTTGCCGAGGACGCCGCCCGAGCTGTTGGCGGCGGCGAGCAGGTCGGGCGAGAGCCCGGACTCGCGGGCGGCGGTGACCTGGAGGGCGCCGAAGAGGGCGTTGGCGGAGGTGTCCGAGCCGGAGACGGCGACGCCGAACCAGCCGAGCACCGGGGAGAGGAAGGCGAGTCCGGCGCCGGCCGCGGCGACGAAGTGGCCGATGGTGGCGGCCTGTCCGGAGAGGTTCATGACGTAGGCGAGGGCGAGCACCGAGGTGACCGTGAGGATCGCGTGGCGCAGTTCGCGTACGGTGGCCGCCCACTCCCCCAGGGCGTCGCGCGCGGCGACCCGCAGGACGGCGGCGGTGGCGATCCCCGCGAGCAGGACGAGGGTGCCGCCGGTGGCGACCAGGGGCAGCGCGAAGAGATTGCCCCCGACCGGCTTCCCGTCGGGGGCGGCGACGTCCAGGAACGGCCAGTCGATGGTGCGGGTCGCCTTGGCCAACAGGTCCTTGACCGGGCCGATCTGGGCGAAGGAGAAGATCGCGACGATGAGCGTGTACGGGGCGTAGGCGCGCAACACCTCGGGGCGCGGGTCCGCGTGGTCCAGGTCGTCGCTGCGCACGCCGGTGAGGACGGCGGCGCGAACCGGCTCCTCGGCGGGCCGCCGGGCGGACGGTACGGCGACGAGCACGGCGGCGCCGATGAGCGCGGCGGCGATGTCGGCGAGCTGGACGGAGAGGTAGTTGGAGACGGTGAACTGGGCGGCGGCGAAGGCGGTTCCGCAGGCGAGCGCCGGGGCCCAGGTCTCGCGCAGTCCGCGCCGCCCGTCGACCAGCGCGACCAGCAGCAGGGGGACGGTGAGGGCGAGCAGCGGGGTCTGCCGTCCGACGACGGAGGCGACGGAGTCCAGCGGCAGCCCGGTGACTTGAGCGAGCGTCACCACGGGGGTGGCCATGGCGCCGAAGGCGACGGGCGCGGTGTTGGCGACGAGCGCGACGACGGCGGCGCGCACCGGGTCGAAGCCGAGCGCGACGAGCATGACCGCGCAGATGGCCACCGGGGCGCCGAATCCGGCCAGCGCCTCCAGCAGCGCCCCGAAGCAGAAGGCGATGACCAGGGCTTGGACGCGGGGGTCGTCGGAGAGCCGCCCGAACGAGCGGCGCAGGACGTCGAAATGGTCGGTGCGGACCGTCATCCGGTACACCCACAGGGCGTTGACGACGATCCACATGATGGGGAAGAGACCGAACAGCGCGCCCTGTGCGGCGCTGGAGAGGGTCTGGCCGATGGGCATTCCGTACGGGAGCCAGGCGACGAGGACGGCGACGGCGAGGCCCAAGGGCCCCGCGTAGTGGGCGCGCATCCGCACCCCGCCGAGCAGGGCGAGGACGGTGAGGAGGGGGAGGGTGGCGACGAGGGCGGAGAGGGTCAGTGAATCGGCGACGGGCTCCAACTGCTGCACGAACACAGGGGCCTCCCGGCGTGGGGGACGGCATTCCCGGCCGTATCCGACGGAAGTTCGCGTCCGTGATGCGGAAACGGAGGGCTCGGGGTCCACGCATGGTCAGGTCCATGGCGAGTTCGCGTCAATGCTTTGGAACGAAGTGATCGACTGACACCGGGAATTGTCCGCTCGACGGCGGGATTCTCACGCTCCAGCGGGAGCGGTCAGGATTCCGGTGAGCGCAGGACGCGCAGATGGCCGCGGCGCGCGACCCCCCGGGGATCGGCCTCCCGGCCGCTCTGCCCGCCCCCGCCCGCGGAACCGGGCGCCCCGGGGCCGCCTCCGGCCCCGGCCGCGCGCTCCTGCGGGCGGGCCGCCTCACGCACCGCGTTGGCCAGGGCTTCCAGATCGTCGCTGCTCGGCCGGGCCGGTCCGGTGTCGACGGCCAGCCGCACGACCTCCCAGCCGCGCGGGGCGGTCAGCCGCTCCGAGTGCTCCGAGCACAGGTCGTAGCAGTGGGGCTCGGCGTAGGTGGCCAGGGGTCCGAGAACCGCGGTCGAGTCCGCGTAGACGTACGTCAGCGTCGCGACGGCGGGGCGGCCGCAGGCGGTGCGCGAACAGCGACGTACAGGGCTCACGACGTTGGACGGTACCGCACTCTTGAGCGGGCCGCGACGACTCTCCACCAGCTCACTCCGCCGTGTCGTCCCGGTTCGCCCCGTGCACCCGAAACGTGCACTTCCCGGCTGACCAGCGCGGACACCGGGGCGGCCGACAGCCGTCGAGGATGATTCCGGTCAGCGGTCGAACCGAGAGGGGTCACGCTGAGGCATGGAAACGGCCTTAGAGACGTCCGTTTATGGACGTAAGCATGGCCGAAATGTTCATTAAGCGACATTGGACATGGCTGTCCCGTAAGTCACGTGCCGGGGCGGGGCGACGGCTACCCTCGTGAGTGATGACCAGGCCCGTACCCTCCGACCAGCCCGAACCGCGCCCCCGCCGCCGCGACCGGCACGGCCGGGGCATGCGCGGTCCGATCGCGCCGCCCCAGGTGCCGCTGTCGGTCAGCCGCGCCGAGTCCTTCGTCGATCTCGTGCAGGACTCGGCGGAGCGGCTGGAGAGACGGTGGCCACAGCTGTCGGGAGTCGACTTCACGGTGCTGGAGGTTCCGGTCACCGGGATCGGCGGCGGCTCCGACGGGCCGTCCGGGCACGGGCTCGACGGACATCCGTCGCACGGCTCCGGCCTCACCGACGGATGGGACGGCGAGTCCGTACCGCTGGGGCGCTTCATCGCGGCGCGCGGCGACGCGCCCGACCGGATCGTGATCTACCGGCGCCCGGTGGAGATCCGTACGAAGAACCGCGACGAGCGCGCCCTGCTGGTGCACGAGGTCGTGGTCGAGCAGGTGGCGGAGCTGCTGGGGCTGGAACCGGAGTCGGTGGACCCGCGGTACGGGCAGGAGTAGGGGGCGGGGGCGCTCCCCCGCCCCGTCACGCTCCCTAACGGTTCAGGACGGACAGGTCCTGCGTCGCCCGCGGCACCTCCACCGTCCCCCGGTCGTCCGGGAGGGGCTGGATCGTGAAGGCCGGGACGCCGCCCTGCGGGAGGGACAGCATGCGGGAGGCGTGCACCGGGCCGCCCGAGAGCCGTTCCACGGTGACGGCGTACTGGCCCTTGGCGCCGGACGGCTTCGGCGGGGTGACGGACTTCGTGGTGCCCGCCTTGACCGTGTAGGTCTCACTGGCCGGGGTGCCGCCCCCGGTGCCCGCCGAGGCGGTGACGCGGACCTTCGCGGTGGCACCCGGGGCGACCAGGGAGAGGATGGAGCCCTTGGCACGGTTGTCGGCGGCGGTGGCGGAGCGTTCGATGGCGCCGGTGCCGGGGATGAACGCCGTCTCCTGGTCGCTCCCCTTGCCGCGGGTGACCTGCAGCCCGGCGACCACGGGGGTGGCCGGGCCCCCGCCGCCCTCGGGGGTGAGCAGCAGCGAGCCCGGTTCGCCCTTGGTGACGTCGCCGAGGTCGATCGCCGACGTCATTCCGCTCTTGATGTGCAGCGACTCGTGTCCGGCCGGGGTGATCGAGCTGGTGGGCCCGGCGAGCCGCACCTTGAGGTCCGCGTCGTCGGCGCCGGGCGCGAAGACCACCAGGCGCGCCGAGGTGGCGTCGGCCGGTATGCCGGGGATCGCGACGCTCGTGGCGGGCGCGGCGGAGGCCGGGATCCAGTCGCCGCCGCGCTTCTCGTCGGCGGCCTGGACGGCGGCGCCGACCCGTCCGCTGCGGGCCGTCACATGGAGGGACACATCGGTGGCCCGCTGGTCGGTGAGGGTGGAGAGCAGCACCGGCACGGTGGACCGGCCCGGGACCGTGATCGACTCGTCGTCGCTCGTGGGCTTGAGGCGGCCGTTCGGGCCGAACAGCGTGAGGTCCACCTCGGCCGCCCGCTCGTCCGGGTTGGTCAGGTGGACGAAGTCCTGCCGGTCCTTGCCGGTGGACGCGCCCGGGAACCAGAAGTCGGTGTCCGGGGCGGTGCACGCGGTGCCCATGAGGCCGCGCCCGCTGCCGGCGTCGATCTCGGTGGTCTGCTGTACGGTCCAGCCGGGCGCGAGCGGGCCGTCGGCGGTGCCGATGAGCGCGGGGGCGCCCGAGCGGTCGGTGTCGGTGGTGACCGGCGCGCCGGGGCGCTTCAGCGGCAGGACGGGCTCGTTCTCGCCCTTCCCCCCGCCCGTGGTGGCGCCGCCCCCCTCGTCCGGCACCCCGTCAGAGGCGCTGTCGGCGGGCAGCAGTTCGGCCGCTCCGCTGCCGCCGCCCGCGCCGCCGCCGCTCCGCTTGGGGGTGTACGCGGTGTACGTCGTGCTGCTCACGTCGGAGGAGCTGGGCGCCGGGCACAACAGCGTGGAGCGCTGGACGGGCAGCAGGGCGGCGGCCTTGGCCGCCGTGCCCGCGTCGTCGGAGCCGCCGGTGAGGGAGGCCACGCCGGTGACGGCGGCCAGTGCCGTGGCCGCGCCGATCAGGGACAGGGTGGTGCGGTTCATCGCTGCTGATCGCTCCCGTCGCGGCGGCCCTCGGGGGCGTCGCCGCCGTACGTCGTGTCGCCCTGGGCGGGGTAGGTGCCGTCGGGGTAGGTGCCGTCCGGGTACGTGCCGTCGGGGTAGGGCTGCTGCTGGTCGTAGGCGTACGGATCGGCGTACTGACCGGCCTGACCGGCCTGACCGGCCTGACCGGCGGCGTACGGATCGGCGTACCCGCCACCCGCGTACGGGTCCGCCGGGTAGGCGGCGGCGTCCTGGTACTGCCCCTGCGGATACGGATAGCCGCCCTGGTACTGGTCGCCCTGGTACTGGTCGGCGGGGTACTGCCCGTATCCGGCGTCGGCGTACGGCTGCTGCGCGTCCCACTGCCCGTACGGCTGCGGCTGCGGCTGCGGCTGCTGGTCCGGCTGGTCCGGCTGCTCCGGTACGAACGGCTCCGGGATGAACACCGGCGGCTCGGCGGGCGGTGCGGGCTGCGGGGCCGCGCCCGTCTCCGCGCCACCGCCGTCCGCCGGAGCGTCCCGCGGCGCCTCCGCGGCCTGCGCCGCCTCGGCGGCGGCCCGCAGCCGCCGCGCCCGGCGGCCGTCGCCCGCCAGGTCCTCGGCGGTGACGGCGGTGGCGGCGGCCGTGCCCTCCGCCTCCGGCAGGTCGTCGTCCACGTCGCGGCGGCGGCCCGGCAGCGCGAGCACCAGCAGGACGACCGCGAGCAGCCCCTGCGCCCAGACCCAGGCGGTGTGGGTGATCGGGGTGTCGTAGGTGAGGTCGAGCCGCCCGCCGTTCGCGGGGAGTTCGAAGCCCTGGGCCCAGCCGTCGAGGGTCTTCGGCGTCAGCGGCTTGCCGTCGAGGGTGGCCGTCCAGTCGTCGGTGGCCCGGTCGGCGAGCCGCAGCACGCGCCCGTCCGCGCCGTCCGGGATGGTGGTGTGCGCCTCGACGGGACCGGCCGCCACCGGCACCGGCGCGGCCGCCGTGCCCGCGGCGCCGCCGCTCCTGGAGCCGGGCGGGACGATGGAGACCCGGGAGACCCGCTGGTCCAGCCGCCACAGGGTGCCGTCGTCCTCCCTGCTGAGCTGGGTGAGGCCGGGCGTCGCGTTCAGCACGCGCGTCATGTCGCGCGAGGCGCCCTGCTGTACGTACACGTAGCGCACCGCGTAGGCGCCCAGCCGGGTGGTCTGGTCGGCGCCGGAGCCCGCGACCAGATGGGCCACGACGTCGTCGAGGCGGGTGTCGGCGCCGCCCGCGGCGGCGAGTTCGCCGTCGCCGAGCCGGGCGCCGGAGCCACGCACCAGGGCGTAGTCGGTGCGGGAGTCACCGCCGGTGAGCACCAGGGTGCGGGCCTGGTCCCGGGTGTCGCTCTCGGCCGCCACGAACGCCGGGACCTGCGAGGGGTCGCGCCGTGACAGCGGCCCGTCCGCGCCGCTGGCCATCCAGGTGACGACGGCGTACAGCGGGGCGGCGGCCGAGGCGACGGCGATGATCAGCGCGACGGGCTGGCGCCAGCCGAAGCTCTGCGCCGCCACGCGCTCCCGTGCGCCCTCGGCGCCGACCACGGCGGCGGTCAGCAGCGCCAGCCCGTAGACGAGGGTCGCGGGCCCGGCCCAGGCGGTGCCGTTGCCGATCGCCGCGAAGAGGAAGCCGGTGAGGGCCGCGGCCCATGCCGTACGCACCGTCAGCTGCCGTTCGGCGCGCATCAGCGCGGCGAGCGCGGCCAGCACGAAGCCGATGAGCAGCAGCGTGCCGCCGCCCTTGGGGCCGCCCGGGCTGAGCGCGAGCAGGTCCAGGGCGGACGCGGAGCCGCCGCCGCTGTCGAGTCCGGCCTCCTTCAGGAAGCGGACCGGATCGGTGAGCAGATCCACCGACCAGGGGGCGAGCACGAGGAGCGGGGTGAGGACAACGGCCAGGAAGCGCATCCCGTACGCCACCAGCGGCTCGCCCTGCCGCCACCGCAGGACGAGCACACCGGCCGACAGCAGCAGCGCGATCGGCCAGACGACCGGGGTGAAGGCCATCGTGAACGTCAGCAGCAGGGCATACGCCCACGCCGCGCGCCAGCTCGGCAGCCTGCCCTTCGTACCGCCCGCGCGGAAACCGCCCGCGGCCGCCGCCGCCCGCGCCATCAGCGGCAGCAGGACGGCCAGGACGGCGGTGCCCAGCCGCCCGCCCGCGAGCGCGCCGGTCGTGGCCGGGAGGAAGGCGTACGCGACGCTCCCCCACGCGCGCAGCAGCCGGGACTCGACGAGCGGCCGGGAGGCGAAGTACGCCGTGACCCCGGCCAGCGGCACCGAGCAGACCAGCAGCAGGGTCAGGGTGAATCCGGTGCTGCCCAGGAAGAGCGTGGCCAGTGCGGCGAGGGCGGCGAGATACGGCGGCGCGCTCTGGGTGCCGCCGGTGCCGACCGGGTGCCAGCCGTCGACGTAGCTCGCCCAGAGGTCGGAGACGTGCCCGGGGACGGGCAGCAGGTCACCGCCCGCGAGCGCGCCGGTGCCCAGCAGCTCACGGCAGGCGACCAGCGAGACGAGCAGCAGCACGGCGAACAGCATCGGGCCCGGTTTGCGCGCGATCCGCTTGAGCCGCGCGAACTGCTCGATCTCCAGGAAGTCGGCGTCGTCGCCGGACGGCCCGGACTCGACGGCACCGTGCCGGCCGCCCGAGGACAGCTCGGGCTCCGACCGTCCGCCGATGTTGCTGGCGATCTGCTCGACCGTCGCCCGCACGGTCGCGCCGGAGGGCGGGAAAAGCGGCCGCAGCTCGCTCGCCTCGGTCGCCGGGCGGCCGCGCCGCTTGCGCGCGGCGCTGATCCTCCCGGGCCGCAGCAGCGTGCCCGACAGGCCCGTGACCTCGTCCAGCGCCTGGCCGGGCACCTTGCCCACCAGATAGGCGAGGGTGCGCAGCAGAGTGCCGAGGACGACCCGCAGCATCACATAGGGCAGCAGCGCGCCCCGGGTGTTGACCAGCAGGGTGTAGACGGCACCGGCCTTGTCGACGCGGTGCGGGCTGGCCACCGAGCGGCCGACGCAGTCGATGGGGCGCCGCTCGCGCGCCGACGCCTCGGCGTGCCGCAGGGAGGCGTCCGGCGCGATCAGCACCTGGTGCCCGGCGGCATGGGCGCGCCAGCACAGGTCGACGTCGTCCCGCATGAGCGGCAGCCGGGGGTCGAAGCCGCCCAGCTCCTCCCATACGTCGCGGCGCACCAGCATGCCCGCGGTGGAGACCGAGAGCACCGGCCGCACCTGGTCGTGCTGGCCCTGGTCCTGTTCGCGCCGCTCCAGACCGGTCCAGCGGCGGCCGCTGCGGGCGATGCTGACGCCCACTTCGAGCAGCTGCTTACCGTCGTACCAGCCGCGCAGCTTGGGGCCGATGATCGCGGCCTCGCGGCCCGCCAGCAGCTCGGCGTCGGCGACCCGCAGCAGCTCGTGGAGCGCGTCCGGGGCGGGCGCGCAGTCGTCGTGCAGCAGCCACAGCCACTGGACGGGCTCGCCGTGCGGCAGCTCCGGCATGTCGTACGCGTCATCGCGCCAGGCGCGGTTGACGGGATCCCAGCCGCTGGGGCGCTTGAGGTACGGCAACTCCTCGGGGCCCAGCACCGGGGCGCCGCGGACGGCCTCGGCGACGGCCGTACCGAAGCCGCTGCGGCGCGCCAGGTGCAGGACCCGGTCCTCGCCGAGGGCTTCGGTCAGCAGCCGGGCCGATTCGTCGGCGCTGCCGGTGTCGGCGGCGACGACGCTCTGCACGGGCCGCTCCTGGCCGAGCAGGCCGGTGAGCGCGTCGGGCAGCCAGCGGGCGCCGTCGTGGGCGACCAGCACGGCGGTGACGACGTGGCGCGGAAACTCAGGTGCCGGTTGCGCGGCGGCAAATCCGGCGGAGGCGGCCGGGTATGGGGCCTCCGAGTGGCTGTGCACGGACATCGAGGTACGGGCCCCGGTTCGCTGGACTGCGGTGGACGAGCCCGCCCCAGGGGGACGTTGGCGCGCCTCGGACGGGCCCCCACACTAACGGCTGCGTACGCGGTCGTCCGCCCACCCGTCACCCGACCACCGCCCCTCACGGAGACGCTTCGCGTCGCTGGCCCGTCCGTCACCCGACCACCGCCCCTCACGGAGACGCTTCGCGTCACTGGCCCACCCGTCACCCGACCACCGCCCCTCACGGAGACGCTTCGCGTCGCTGGCCCGTCCGTCACCCGACCACCGCCCCTCACGGAGACGCTTCGCGCGTAGCAAGCCGTGAGCTGTGCGGATCTGTCAGACCGCCGCCTTCTTCAGCCGGCGGCGCTCCCGCTCGGAGAGACCGCCCCAGATGCCGAAGCGTTCGTCGTTGGCGAGGGCGTACTCGAGGCATTCGGAACGAACCTCACAGGCCAGGCAGACCTTCTTCGCTTCGCGCGTGGAACCGCCCTTTTCCGGGAAGAACGATTCGGGATCGGTCTGGGCGCACAGCGCGCGCTCCTGCCAACCGAGCTCCTCGTCCGCCTCTTCGACCAGCAGTTGCTGGAACAACTCGGTCATGTGCGCCCCTCGTCTGTTTTTGCGTCCCCGGTGCCGTCCCCGTGCCCTGGTGCCGTCGGTCGACCGGCAGAACGACACGTGTGAAATTACAAGTGCGCCGATCCGGGCCAGTCAAGCCGAGATCTGCTATTGGGCCTCTTATTCACTCTGCGGAACCAAGGCTGCGCGGAAAGTGTTCAAATCGGCCTAAACTCGACACGTTTTCCTCCGCTACCCCGGTTCCTCCTCCTCGCACTCACCGTGGAGGACGCCGTGGACGCCGTTCCCGTTGCACTCGGCAGCGGGTGCTGCGCCATGTGTCCTGCTAACGCCGGCACAAACCTTTCTGCCTCCACATCGACCGGAAGTGGTGACGTTTTCCGCCAGACCGGTGATCAAGTTGACAGGACGGCGAGGACCCGCTGTGCTTGTCCCCATGTCAGTGACCCACGCGCCCCAGTCGACCCGTGACCACGGGTTCCGCTGCGCCGTGCAGGCTCGCTGTCGCTGTTCCAGCTGTTGATGCCCATCCGAGGCTCCGGCTTTCTCCCTCGCGTTTCCTTCGCGTCTCCCTGCGTCACCCCGCACAGCTCCGCTTCGCGCCCCGCCGCGCTTCCCGTCGAGGAACCCCCACATGAACAGCGACGTCCAGATCGCCGGTGACCCGCTCGCCATCCCGCATCTGCTGCCGCCCGCACCCGCGCACCCCACCACCGTCTCCGGCTTCGCCGGACTGGCCCGCGACATCGCCGCCGACCGCGACGGCTGGGCGCCGCTCGTCCGGTACGACGCCACCACCCGCTGGTACCACCGGCTGCGCACCGGCCCCGGCTATGAGGTGTGGCTGCTCAGCTGGGTGCCCGGCCAGGGCAGCGGAGCACATGACCACGGGCGCTCCTCCGGCGTACTCACCGTCCTCCAGGGCGAGTTGACCGAGCGCGTGGGGGAGGACGGCGGCGCACGGCATACGCTGCGCGCCGGAGCGCAGCGCGTCTTCGCGCCCGGATACGTGCACGATGTCGTCAACGACGCGCTCGAACCCGCCGTCAGCCTGCACATCTACTTCCCCGGCCTCACCGAGATGCCGCCGCATCCCGCCCGGACCACCGGTACGCCCGCCGATACGGCGGCCCCCGGCGCCCTGGACGTCCTGCGCTGAGCCGTCACCCACCACCACCCTCAACGGATCAGCCTTCGGCTGACAGACTGCCCTCCCGTCACCCACCACCGCCCTCAACGGATCAGCCTTCGGCTGACAGACTGTCCTCCATGCGCATTGTGGTTCTGGCAGGCGGCATCGGCGGTGCCCGTTTCCTCCGTGGTCTGATGTCGGCGGTTCCCGACGCCGACATCACGGTCATCGGCAACACCGGCGATGACATCCATCTCTTCGGCCTCAAGGTCTGCCCCGACCTGGACACCGTGATGTACACCCTCGGCGGTGGCATCCATGAGGAGCAGGGCTGGGGCCGGGCCGAGGAGACCTTCGCCGTCAAGGAGGAGCTGGCGGCGTACGGCGTGGGGCCCGAGTGGTTCGGCCTCGGCGACCGGGACTTCGCCACCCACATCGTCCGCACGCAGATGATGGGCGCCGGCTATTCGCTCAGCGCCGTCACCGAGGCGCTGTGCGCGCGGTGGCAGCCGGGGGTGCGGCTGCTGCCGATGACGGACGACCGCGTCGAGACGCACGTCCTCATCGACGACCCTGAAGGCGAGGGCCGCAAGGCCGTCCACTTCCAGGAGTACTGGGTCCGGATGCGCGCCTCCGTGCCCGCCCACGCGGTGGTGCCCGTCGGCGCCGACCAGGCCAAGCCCGCGCCCGGCGTCCTGGAGGCCATCGCCGACGCCGACGTCGTCCTCTTCCCGCCGTCCAACCCCGTCGTCAGCGTCGGCACCATCCTGGCCGTCCCCGGAGTGCGCGAGGCCATCGCCGATGCCGGGGTGCCCGTCGTCGGCCTCTCCCCCATCGTCGGCGACGCGCCCGTGCGCGGCATGGCCGACAAGGTGCTCGCCGCCGTCGGCGTCGAATCCACCGCCGCCGCCGTCGCCAAGCACTACGGCTCCGGGCTGCTCGACGGCTGGCTCGTCGACACCGTGGACGCCGGGGCGGTCGACGAGGTCGAGGCCGCCGGGATCCGCTGCCGTGCCGTCCCGCTCATGATGGCCGACACCGAGGCCACCGCGCGCATGGCCACCGAGGCGCTGGCGCTGGCCGAGGAGGTCCGGGCATGAGCGGACCGCCCTCCCCGAAGACACCCTCGTACCAGGTCTGGGCCCTCCCCGGGCTGCCCGAGGTGCGGCCCGGCGACGACCTCGCCAAGCTCATCGCCGACGCCGCGACCGCCGGCGGTCTGCCGGGGCTCGCGCACGGCGACGTCCTGCTCGTCACCTCGAAGATCGTCAGCAAGGCGGAGGGGCGCGTCGTCGCGGGCGACGACCGCGAGGCGGCCATAGACGCCGAGACCGTCCGGGTCGTCGCTCGGCGCGGGCGCACCCGGATCGTCGAGACCCGGCAGGGCCTGGTCATGGCCGCCGCCGGGGTCGACGCCTCCAACACCCCCACCGGGACCATCCTGTTGCTCCCCGAGGACCCCGACGCGTCCGCCCGGGCCATCCGGGCCGGGCTGCGGGACGCGCTCGGCGTCGACGTCGGCGTCATCGTCACCGACACCTTCGGGCGGCCCTGGCGCACCGGGGTCACCGATGTCGCCATCGGCGCGGCCGGGGTGCGTGTCCTGGACGACCTGCGGGGCGGCACCGACACCCACGGGAACGCGCTGAGCGTCACCGTCGTCGCCACCGCCGACGAGCTGGCCGCCGCCGGGGAGCTGGTCAAGGGCAAGGCGGACGGGCTGCCGGTGGCGGTGCTGCGGGGGCTGCCGCACGTGGTGGACGCAGGCGGGGAGCCCGATCCGGGGGCGCGGCCGCTGGTGCGCGGCGCCGCCGACGACATGTTCCGGCTGGGCACCTCCGAGGCCGTACGGGAAGCGGTGACCCTGCGCCGTACGGTCCGGGAGTTCACCGACGAGCCGGTGGACGGCGCGGCGGTGCGGCGCGCCGTGGCCGCCGCCGTCACCGCGCCCGCGCCGCACCACACGACGCCGTGGCGGTTCGTGCTGCTGGAGTCGGAGGAGTCGCGGGTGCGGCTGCTCGACGCCATGCGGGACGCCTGGATCGCCGATCTGCGGGGGGACGGCTTCTCGGAGGAGTCCATCGCCAAGCGGGTGCGGCGCGGGGACGTGCTGCGCAAGGCGCCGTATCTGGTGGTGCCGTGCCTGGTCGCGGACGGGGCCCACACCTATCCGGACCCCCGGCGGAACGCGGCGGAGCGGGAGATGTTCGTGGTCGCGGCCGGGGCCGGGGTGCAGAACCTGCTGGTCGCGCTGGCGGGCGAGCGGCTGGGGTCGGCGTGGGTGTCGTCGACGATGTTCTGCCGACCGGTGGTGCGGGAGGTGCTGGACCTGCCGGAGGACTGGGATCCGATGGGCGCGGTCGCCGTGGGCCACCCGGCGGCGGCCCCCGCGGCCCGGCCGGAGCGCGGCGTGGACGGGTTCGTGGCGGTCCGGTAGCGCTGCGGGGCGCGGGTCTCGGTCTCGGTTGCGCTTCACCGGCGCGCGGGGCGGGGGTGCGCGCCGGTGCGGGGGTGGTGCGGGTGCGTTGTGGGTGTGCGGGTGTGTGCGGGGCGGTCGCGGTGGGCGGGGGCAGGCCCGGCCGCCGTCCACCGGCCTTCCGGGCGGGGCGGCCGCCGTCCACCGGCCTTCCGGACGGGGCTTAGGGTGGCGGCGTGGTGGGACGTCGTGTGTGGGTGCCTTCCTGCGCGTACGACCTCGCGCGGAACCTCGGAGTGCTGCGGCGGGGCCCGGGAGACCCGGCGTTCCGCGTCGACGCGGACGGGGCGTTCTGGCGGGCCAGCCGGACCCCGGAGGGGCCCGGGACCGTTCGGATCGCGCGGGACGGCAAGGGCGTCGAGGCCCGGGCCTGGGGGCCGGGGGCCGAATGGCTGCTGGACCGGCTGCCCGCGCTCCTCGGCGACGACGACGATCCGTCCGCGTTCACCCCGCGGCACCGGCTCGTCCACGAGGCGCACCGCCGCAACCCCGGGCTGCGGCTGATCCGGACCGGGCTGGTGCTGGAGTCGCTGATCCCCTCGATCCTGGAGCAGAAGGTCACCAGCGACGAGGCGTACCGGGCCTGGCGGTTGCTGCTGCAGCGCCACGGTGAGCCCGCGCCGGGGCCGGTGGAGCGCATGCGGGTGATGCCCGATCCGCGTGCCTGGGCGCTGATCCCGTCGTGGGAGTGGCACCGGGCGGGCGTGGACGGCAAGCGTTCGGCGACGATCCTGCGGGCCGTGCGGGTCGCCCGGCGGCTGGAGGAGGCCGCGGCCATGGATCTCGACGCCGCCTCGCAGCGTCTCCAGCTGATTCCGGGCATCGGCCCCTGGACGGCGGCGGAGACCCTGCAGCGCAGCAACGGCACCCCGGACGCGATCACGGTCGGGGATCTGCATCTGCCCCGTATCGTCGGCTACGCGCTCACGGGTGAACGCGGTACGGACGACGCGGCGATGCTGGAACTCCTCGCGCCCTACGCCGGGCAGCGGCATCGGGCGGCCCGCCTGATCCTGCTGTCGGGCCGTACGCCGCCCCGCCGCGCGCCGCGTTTCGCCGTACGGGACTTCCGGGCGATGTAGCGCGTGGTCGCCGGCCGGCGTTACTGGTCGGAGGAGAACCGCACCGCGCCCGGCGGGATGTCCACCCCGCACCACACCCGCAGCCCGTCGCGCAGTTCGTTGTCCGGGCCCACCAGCGCGCCGTCCCCGACCACCGCGCCGTGCAGCACCGTACGGGCGCCGACCCGCGCCCCCGCGCCGATCAGCGAGTCGCGCACCTCGGCGCCCTCTTCGACGACGGCCCCCTCCAGCACCGTGCTGCCGTCGATGCGCGCGCCCGCGCCCACCCGGGCCCGCGGCCCGATGACCGTGCCGCCGGTGAGCTTGGCGTCGCCCGCGACGGTGGCGGTCTCCAGGATGAGGCGGTCGCCGCAGCGGCCCGGGACGGCCGGGGAGGGGACGCGGCCGAGGACGAGGTCGGCGGAGCCGCGGACGAAGGCCTGCGGGGTGCCGAGGTCGAGCCAGTACGTGGAGTCGACCATGCCCTGGAGGTGGGCGCCCTCGGCGAGGAGCCCGGGGAAGGTCTCGCGTTCGACGGAGACGGGCCGGTCGGCCGGTATGGCGTCGATCACGGAGCGGTTGAAGACGTACGCGCCCGCGTTGATCTGGTCGGTGACGATCTCCTCGGGGGTCTGCGGCTTCTCCAGGAAGGCGGTGACCCGGCCCTGTTCGTCGGTGGGCACGAGGCCGTAGACGCGGGGGTCGCTGACCCGGGTGAGGTGGAGGGAGACATCGGCCCCGGTCCGGCAGTGGGTCTCGACGAGGGCGCGGATGTCGAGGCCGGTGAGGATGTCGCCGTTGAAGATGAGCACCGGGTCGCCGGGCCCCGAGCGCAGCCGGGAGGCGACGTTGCGGATGGCGCCGCCGGTGCCGAGCGGCTCCTCCTCCGTGACGTACTCCAGGTGGAGTCCGAGGGAGGAGCCGTCACCGAAGTACGGTTCGAAGACCTCGGCCAGGTAGGAGGTGGCGAGCACGATGTGCTCGACCCCGGCGGCGCGGGCGCGGGCGAGTTGGTGCGTCAGGAAGGGAACGCCGGCCGCCGGGACCATCGGCTTGGGAGTGTGCACCGTCATCGGGCGCAGCCGCGTTCCCTTGCCGCCGACCAGGAGGATCGCTTCCGGCGTTGCTGGCGCTTTGGTCACGTAGTCTCTGCTTCCTGCTCTGGCTCCCCATGGTCGGCGGCCAGTGTATGCAAAAGCCCGGACCGCGCCTTGTCAGCGCCCCTGGAGCCGGGCGGCTGTGCTGCGTACGGAGCCGAGCTTGCGGTACAGGCGCTCTCCTGGGCATTCGGTGGCGAAGCCGTCACGGTGTCCGGAGATGACGCGCAGCTTCACCCTGGTGCCCTTTTCGTACCTGTCTCCGCCGCCGGACACCAGATGGGTGGTGCCGCGAGGATTCCGGTTGAAGAGGCCGAGTTTCCATGCGGTGAGTTGGGAGAGGGCCTTCATGGCCTTGGCGGAGGGGTTCGTGGTGGAGTACGTACCGAGGACGGCGATGCCCATGCTGTTCTCGTTGAAGCCGAGGGTGTGCGCCCCGAGTACGGCTTTGGCCACGCCTCCTGAGCGGCCTTCGTAGATGTTCCCGCACTTGTCGACGGTGAAGTTGTAGCCGTAGTCGCGCCAGCCCATGCTCTGAACGTGGTATCGGTAGATACTGCGCAAAACGGAGGGAACCTGGGCGCAGGTGTAGCTGTTGCCGGTCACCGTGTGGTGGACGAAGGCGACTTTGACGGTCTTGCTGTAGACGTAGCCGCTCTCGCGGATCGTCTCGTCGGCGCCCCATCCGGCGCGGGTGATGATGCGCGGCCGGGGCGCGGTGTGGCGTGCGGCGCCGGCCTCGGACTGGCCGGCGGGGAGCCCGGCCGACCCGGACGGGCGCGGGGTCGGGGTCGGGGTGGCGGGCCGGGCGGTGGGGGACGCGGCACCACCGGTGGGACGCGGCTCCTGGCGCGGCCGCGCGGCGGCGGTGGGGTGGGGGTGTGCGTGCGGGTGCGGGACGGCGGTGGGGTGCGGGACGGCCGGCTGCGCGGGGGTGGGGTGGGCCGGGGGCGGGGCGGGGGCCGCGCCGGGGTTGACGAGTTCGAGCCGCAGCCCGGCGGGGAGCCCGGCCGGAACCGCGCCGGCGGGCCGGGCGGCGCGGATCCGGGCCTGGACGCCGTCGGAGTCGCCGACCCACAGCGGGGCGGTGCCGCCGCGCGGATGCCCGGCGCCGCCGTCGGAGGCGCCGCCCGCGGCACCGGGGACAGGGTCGGGCGCGTCGTCCTCGTACGCCCGGAGGTCGCGCCAGGCGGACCACGCGCCGGTGCGGGCGGCGCGGGTGCGCACCTGGACGTGGCCGGGGAGGTCGGCGGAGGCGTCGTTCCAGACGACCCCGACGAGGGAGAAGGGGGATACGTCGCGGGCGGCGAACCGCCGTTCGGCGCCGGGGGCGGCCATGCCCCGGTCGAGCGGGCGCCCCCGGTCGGGCGGGAGCAGGGGCAGCGACTGGGTGCCGCCCCTGAGGGCGGCGCGGTCGGCGTGGTCGGCCCGGGCATGTGCGGTGCCCAGGGCGGACGGGAGGGCGAGGGCGGCGGTGCACACGACGCCGACCGAGGATGCAAGGAATCCACGCATGATGAAAATCCTGTGCATATCGTGACACAACTGTCTATTCGGACGCGCGGTCAGGGGCCGACGGACCAGTCGCCCGGCCTCCGGCTCCCGCTCCGCCGGAACGGGTGGGGCGCGTACCCTTGCGCGGATGAACGCCACCGATCGCACCCCCGCCGACCTGCTGCGATCCGCGCTCGCCGCGGATCCCGCGCGCCCCCTCGTGACCTTCTACGACGATGCGACGGGCGAGCGCGTCGAACTCTCCGTGGCCACGTTCGCCAATTGGGTGGCCAAAACCGCCAACCTGCTGCAGGACGATCTGGCCGTCGCCCCCGGCGACCGGGTCGCGCTGCTGCTGCCCGCGCACTGGCAGACCGCGGTGTGGCTGCTGGCCTGTTCGTCGGCCGGAGTCCTCGCGGACGTCGGCGGCGACCCGGCCGCGGCCGATGTGGTGGTGAGCGGGCCGGACACCCTGGAGGAGGCGCGCGCGTGCTCCGGGGAGCGGATGGCGCTCGCCCTGCGGCCCCTGGGCGGCCGGTTCCCGCAGCCGCCGCAGGGCTTCGCCGACTACGCCGTGGAGGTGCCGAGCCAGGGCGACCGCTTCGCGCCGTACGCCCCGGTGGACCCGGCCGCGCCCGCGCTGGCCGTCGGCGGACGGGAGCTGACCGGCGCGGAGCTGGTGGAGCGGGCGCGCGCGGACGCGGCCGCGCACGGGCTGGAGCCGGGCTCCCGGGTGCTGTCGGGATTGCCGTACGACGGCTGGGAGGGACTGTCGTACGGGCTGTACGCGCCGCTGGCGGCGGGCGGCTCGGTGGTGCTGTGCCGCCATCTGGACCAGCTGGACGAGAAGGGGCTCGCCGAGCGCCGGGAGAGCGAGCGCGTCACCGTCTAGCCCCACGGAAACCCACGCGGGCCCACGGCCCGGCGGTCCGTCTCACCCGTACGGCGGATCGCCGGGCCGAGCCCGCGCGCCCCGGCGTACACCCCGCGCGATGATCGACGGATACGTACAACCATGTGCGGGGTTCGCATGTCTGTCCCAATGATCGGCCCAGCACGCGATACCGCTCCCGTCCGCCGCCGGGCGGGAGGCGGGGTGGGAGGACGCGGACGTGACGACTGACGGCCAAGAGCCGGCGCCGAGACCCGGGCGCCGCTGGCTGCGCGTGGTCGCGCTGGGCGCGACCCTGCTGGTGCTGTCGGTCGCCGGGACGGGGTGGTGGTTCTACGAGCGCCTCGACCGCAACATCCGCACCGATACCCGGACCGCCGACGAGCTGCGGAAGTACGAGGCCGAGCGGCCGGTGTCGATGGTCCGCGACGCGCAGAACATCCTGGTGATCGGCTCCGACAACCGGGGCGGCAAGGGGAACGGCAAGTACGGCCGGGACACCGGCACCCAGCGTTCGGACACCACGATCCTGCTGCACCTCCAGGCCGGGGGGAAGAGCGCGACCGCCGTCTCCATCCCGCGCGACCTGATGGTGGACGTGCCGGACTGCGACCGGCCGAAGGACGGCGGCCCGCTGGCGGCCCGGTTCGCCCAGTTCAACTGGGCGTTCGAGTTCGGCGGCGCGGCCTGCACGATCCGTACCGTGGAGAAGCTCACCGGGATCCGGGTGGACCACCATGTGATCGTGGACTTCAGCGGCTTCAAGAAGCTGGTGAACGCGGTCGGGGGCGTCGAGGTGTGCCTGACGGAGCCGGTCGACGACGACGACGCGCACCTGAAGCTGCCGGCGGGCCGTCAGGTCCTGCACGGGGAGAAGGCCCTCGGCTATGTCCGCGCCCGCTACTCCATCGGCAACGGCAGCGACACCGAGCGCATCGCCCGCCAGCAGGAGTTCCTCAGCTCCCTTGTGAAGAAAGTGCAGAGCAATGGTGTACTGCTCAATCCGGCGAAGCTGTATCCGGTGCTCAACGCGGCGACGTCCGCGCTGACCACCGATCCGGGGCTGGACACCCTCAAGGACCTCTACGGGCTGGTGCGCGGGGTGCGGGACATCCCGCGCGAGAAGATCCGTTTTCTTACGATTCCGCGACAGCCGTATACGTACAACAAGAACCGTGATGAACTCGTCCAGCCCGATGCCGACCGGCTGTTCCGGCAACTGCGTCTGGACCGCCCGGTGTCGGTGACCCGCGCCGTCACGGCCACCCGTGGCGAGGACCCCAAGGGCGTGGACCGCGCTCCGTACCAGGGGACCACGGCGGCCCGTGACATCTGCGAGTAAAGGCCGGTAAAAGCGAGGCCCCGACTCGTGAAGAATCTCGAAAGGATTGGGCAGATTGCCCAGTTGTAGGGAAGTGGAATGTGTCACCGGCGTCGCTTGACGCGGATCCGGGCGGATAGTGTGAGCGATCCGGTGCGCTCCGAGATGTGACCGCGCACTGTATATGAAGACGGACCGAGCGCCTTGAGGGGGAGGCGCCCGCGTGGCACCGACGGAGGACACAGGCGACCGTGGACGCGCAAGGCCATGGGCGGGACGGTGACATCGACCCCGCCGATCAGTGGGTGTTCGACCCGAACACCGGCAACTATGAGCTGCGGCTGGACCCCGCTGGGGAGACGGCCGCTGCCGCCGGGCCCCACGACGCTGCCCCCAGAAGCACGGGCCGCCGCCGCGCCCCCGAGCCCGAGCCGCGGGGACGCAGGCGGGCGGCGGGCAAGCAGGAGCCGGAGAAGGCGGCGGCACCCGCGAGCAGGAGAAAGCCGAAGCCGAAGAAGTCGAAGACGAAGAAGGCGCTGTACTGGGGCAGTGGCACCCTGGCCTTCGTGCTGGTCGGCGGCTCGGCCGCGGCGTACTTCGTCTATCAGCACCTCAACGGGAACATCAGCAAGGTGGACATCGGCGAGAACAACGCCGCTGTCACCGACGGACCGATGAACATCCTGCTCATCGGCACCGACCGGCGTGATGGCAAGGGGAACACGGGCTACGGTGACGCGGGTAGCGTCGGCCACGCCGACACCACGCTCGTCATGCACGTCTCCGGGGACCGGACCAACGCCACGGTGCTGTCCATTCCCCGCGACATGATCACGGACATCCCGGACTGCCCGACCGTGCAGAAGGACGGGACGAAGAAGATCATCCGGGGCGAGCAGGAGGCGCGCTTCAACACCAGCCTCGGGCAGGAGGGGCGCGACCCCGGCTGCACCATGAAGACGGCCGAGAAGATCACCGGGCTGAACATCACCCACTTCATGATGGCCGACTTCAACGCCGTCAAGTCGATGTCCACGGCGGTCGGCGGGGTCGACGTCTGTCTCGCCAAGGACATCGACGACCCCAAGTCGCATCTGAAACTGAAGGCCGGCAAGCACAACATCAAGGGCGAGCAGGCGCTGGCGTTCGTCCGGACCCGGCACTCGGTGGGCTTCGGCGGCGACCTGGACCGGATCAAGCTGCAGCAGCAGTTCCTCAGCTCCATGATGCGCAAGATGAAGGGGAACGGGACGCTCAGCAGCCCCAGCAAGATGTGGGGCCTGGCCAACACCGCCACCAAGGCGCTCACCGTGGACACCGGCATCGGCACCGTCGACAAGCTGGTCTCGCTGGGCCAGGCGCTCGGCAAGGTCGATCTGAAGAACATGACCTTCACGACGGTCCCGGTCGTCGACAACACCGACGGCGCGACCGTGCTGCTCGACCAGACCAAGGCCGAGCCGCTGTTCGCCATGGTCCGGCAGGACGTGTCGCTGACCGATGTGAAGAAGCAGGAGAAGGCGGCCAAGGACAAGCAGGCGGCGCGGCTCAAGGGGCCGAAGGCCGACGCGGCGGAGGTCCGGGCCAAGGTGCTGAACGGCAGCGGGCAGACGGGGGCCGCCCAGGAGACCCTGGACTGGATGCAGAACATCGAGGGGATGCCGCTCACCAGCAACGGCGGAAACGCTCCGGCAGATCTTGAGAAGACCACTCTGGAGTACGCTCCCAACCAGGCGGACCAGGCGCGTCGGCTGGCCGACAGCATGGGCCTGCCCGCGTCCGCGATGAAGGAAGGCACGAAGGACGCCGCCCCCAGGGCGGAGATGACGCTGACGCTCGGCGCCGACTACAAGGGCGCGGGGACCCCCATCTCCGCTCCGGCGAAGGCACCGAAGGACATTCAGAAGGTCGAGGCCGACGACAAGAACGTCTGCGCCAAGTGACCACCCCCGACCGTCGGAGCACCCTCGCCCATCGGTCCGGACGAGTACAGAAGTACGGGGAGGGGCCCGATGCGGCAGAGCAGTGTGCGGGGGGAGGGACGGCGGCAAGCCGTGCCCGAACCGCGCGGCACCGGTGAGGATGCCAGACCGCCCGGAGCGGAAGGCCCCGCGTCCGGTGACGCGGGCCGCCGCGGCGACGGCCGGGGTGGCCCGGCGGCCAAGCGCGGCAGCCGGGGGTTACGGGTGGTGCGGTGGAGCGCGCTGACGGTGGCCGTGCTGGTACTGGCCGCGGCAGCCGGTGGCTATCTGTACTACAACCACCTGAACGGCAATCTGCGGAAGGAAGCCCTCGACCTCGGCGACAGCAAGCTGGGCAAGCCCGAGCCGAACGCGGCGGGCCAGACCCCGCTGAACATCCTGCTGATCGGTTCGGACAGCCGTAACACCGCGGAGAACGTGAAGCTCGGCGGTGCCAAGCAGGACGCCGACCGCAAGCCGCTGGCCGATGTGCAGATGCTGGTGCACGTCTCGGCCGACCGCAGCAACATGTCGGTGGTCAGCATCCCGCGCGACACCCGGGTGACCATCCCCCGGTGCACCGACCCGGACGACGGGCGCGTCTACCCGAAGACCCAGGCGGCGATCAACCAGTCGCTGCAGCACGGCGGCCCGGGCTGCACGGTGGCCACCTGGAAGGAACTGACCGGCGTCTACATCGATCACTTCATGATGATCGACTTCACCGGTGTGGTCTCCATGGCGGACGCCGTCGGCGGCGTCCCGGTGTGCGTGAAGGACAACGTCTACTCGCACGACAGCAAGGGCCACGGCTCGGGGCTGCGGCTGACCAAGGGCACCCACCCGGTCAAGGGGATCCAGGCCCTCCAGTGGCTGCGGACCCGCTACGGCTTCGAGGACAACTCCGACATCGGCCGGGCCAAGGCCCAGCACATGTACATGAGCTCGATGATCCGCCAGCTGAACAAGGGCACCAAGCTCAGCGACCCGGGCAAGCTGATGGACCTGGCGGAGGCGGCCACCGACGCGCTGACCGTCGACCACGGCCTCGGCGACGTCAAGAAGCTGTACAACCTGGGCAACGACCTGAAGCGGGTGCCGACCGAGCGCACCACGATGGTCACCATGCCGTGGCAGTACAGCGCGGACGAGCAGTTCGTGGAGCCCAAGCCCGGCGACGCCGAGCAGACCTTCTCGCTGCTGCGCAACGACACGGCGCTGGACGGCAAGGACAAGAAGAAGCCCGACAGGACCCCGGCCCCCACCGCGCCCAAGGGCGAGGTCCCGGTCACCGTGCAGAACGGCACCGCCTCCACGGTGTACGGGCCCGTCTCCGGCCGCGCCCGGGTGCTCACCGACCAGCTGGTGCAGCTCGGCTACACCAAGGCCACCGCGAACACGGCGCTCATCTCGCAGGCCGACACCACCGTGGCCTACCCGAACGAGGCCGAGCAGGGCGACGCCCTCGCCGTGGCCAAGGCGCTGGGGCTGCCCAAGAGCGCGGTGAAGTCCTCGAAGTCGGTGCAGAACGTGACCGTGGTCGTCGGCAACGACTGGCGTTCGGGCACGACCTACCCGAAGACCGGGTCGGCCGACGACGACAAGACGCCGGAGAGCGCCGACGCCCTCAACGGCGAGGACGAGAAGGCGTGCATGTCGGTCAACCCGAACTACACCTTCTGACGGCGCCTTCCGCCAGACGCGACCGAAGGGGCCGGACCCGCCCGCACCTGGTCCGGCCCCTCACGTCATCCGTACGCCGGGCTCACCCGCTCTGCGCCACGACCGCCGGGCGGCGGCTGGCGATGACCTTCTTGGCGAGCGCCCGGGGGCTGGTCAGGAAGCCCCAGCCCCACGACATGTGCATGGTCGCCAGCGCGAGCGGGATCCGCACCCGGGCCCCCACCGGAAGCCCCTTCCCGGCCGGGACCGAGCCCGCGACGATGGCCGCCAGATAGCCGCCCGGGACCAGGAACCCCCACGGGGTGACGGCCGCGCCCACCACGGCGCCCGCCGCGATGGCCACCACGGCGGCCGGCGGGGCGAGGTAGCGCATATTGATCGAACCCTGGTGGAAGCGGGCCACGACATGGCGCCAGCGCCCGTAGTTCCGGTACTGCTTGGCCAGCTCCCGCACGTTCGGCCGCGGCCGGTACGAGACCTTCAGCTCGGGCGAGAACCAGACCAGCCCGCCCGCCTCACGGATGCGGAAGTTCAGCTCCCAGTCCTGGGCGCGGATGAATTCCTCGTTGTAGCCGCCCTGCTGCTCCAGCGCCTCACGGCGGAAGACGCCCAGGTAGACGGTGTCGGCGGGGGCCGCCTCGCCACCGGTGTGGAAGGCGGCGTTGCCGACGCCGATCTTCGAGGTCATGGCGGCGGCCACGGCCCGCTCCCAGTCGTTCTCGCCCTCGGCGTGCATGATGCCGCCGACGTTCTGCGCGCCGGTCTCCTCCAGCAGCCGCACGGCGGTCGCGATGTAGTCCGGCGAGAGCATGCCGTGCCCGTCGACCCGCACCACCACCGGGTGGCGGGACGCCTTGATCGCGACGTTCAGCGCGGCGGGAGTGCGGCCCGTGGGGTTGGGCACGGTGTTCACCCGCGGATCCTCGGCGGCCAGCTCGGCGGCGATCTCTTCGGTGCGGTCCGCGGACGGGCCGACCGCGATCACCACCTCCATCTCACCGTCGTACTCCTGCTCCAGGATGTGCCGCACGGCATTGCGCAGATGGCGTTCCTCATTGAGCACCGGCATGATCACGGAGACGGCCGGGAGCTGACGCGGGGGCATGGCACCTCGGGGTTCGGGGGGTCTGGCCCCCGGGAGACTGCAGTAGCGGGCCCACGTTACCGCGAATGGGGGCACCGGAACGCGCCGCCCGGGTGGCAGCGGTCGGCACCAGCGGCGTGGGGCGCCGGGGTGCTCATCGTATGGCCCTACCGTGACAGCGGTTCCGACCCGCCAGCGCCCCGCCCGGGCCCGTTCACGGAGGTCTCCTTCGGTGAGTGCACCGGCCCGATCGACGCGCCCGCCACGCCCCCGGCCCCGCTCCGGGCGGCGCCGCCGCTGGGGTCTGCGGATCGCCCTGTGCCTCGCGTGCCTGGTGCTGGCGGTCAGCGCGATCGGGCACCTGCTGGTCCGGGAGCTGGAATCCGGCATCCACCGGGTGGACGCCTTCGGCGGCCTGGACAACCGGCCGGAGAACGCCGGGGGCGGGGTCAACTTCCTGGTCGTCGGCACCGACGGCCGGGACCGGATCACCCGGCAGGAGAAGGTGCTGTACCGGCTCGGCGGGGCGCCCTGCCACTGCACCGACACGGTCATCCTGATCCACCTGTCGGCGGACCGCCGCCGGGCCTCCGTGGTCAGCCTGCCCCGCGACTCGTACGCCGTGATCCCCGCCTACACCGACCGCGCCGGGAAACGGCACCCCGCCCATCCGCAGCGGCTCAACGCCGCCTACGCCGAGGGCGGGCCCAGCCTCACCGTGCGCACCGTCGAGCACGCGACCGGCGTGCACATCGACCACTATCTGGAGGTCGACTTCACCAGCTTCATGAAGACCGTCGACATGGTCGGCGGGGTGAAGGTGTGCACGGCCCGGCGGCTCAAGGACGACCACACCGGCCTCGACCTGCCGCCCGGCAGCCATGTCCTGGGCGGCGGCCAGGCGCTGCAGTACGTCCGCTCCCGCCACACCGACGGCACCTCCGACCTCGGCCGCATCCAGCGCCAACAGCGCTTCCTGGCCTCGGTGCTCCACCAGACGGCGGCGGGCGGCGTCCTGCTGAACCCGGTGCGGTTCAACGCCGTCGCCACCACCCTGCTCGGCTCCGTCCGCGCCGACCACGGCTTCGGCGCGGAGGACCTGATGGCCCTGGGCCGGGCCATGAACGGCCTCACCCCGGCGTCCTCCGAGTTCGCCTCGGTCCCGGTGATCCTGCCGGGGCGGCCGCTGGGGGGCGTCGGCTCCACACTGCACTGGGACCGGCCCAGGGCGAAGCGGCTGTTCGACGCCATCCGCCGGGACCAGCCGCTGACCCGGCACCACGCGCGGTCCGCGGCCACCATCGTCGACGTGGCCCCGCGGCAGGTCCGGGTCCACGTGCTCAACGGCACCGGGACGACCGGGCTCGCCCGCCGCGCGGACCGGGCGCTGCACGCCACCGGCTTCGCCACCACCGGCTCCCCCGCCGACGCGGCCACCAAGGACCTGGCGCGCACGGTCATCCGTTACGACCCGGTCTGGGACCGCTCGGTGCGCACCCTGGCCGCCGCACTGCCCGGAGCGCAGCTGAAGCCGGTACCGGGCCAGGGCGGGGTCATCCAGGTCACGGTCGGCGCGGACTACAAGGACGTCCACCCGGTACGCACCGAGGACCCGCGCAAGGACCGCCCCGGCATCGAGGCCGTCACCGGCGACGAGGTCGGCTGCGCGTAGCGGTGCCGGCCCGTGGCGGTGTGACGGCTGCCGCGGTCGCCTTTGCCGCTCACAGCTCCTCGGCGCCCTCCGCGACGCGCCGGGCGCGCAGCTCCTTGATCGCGCGGCGGCGGGCCAGCCGGTGGGTGCGGCGGATCTCGGCCTCCTGGTAGCGCCGCTTGTCGCGCTCGGTCTCCGGTATGACCGGCGGCACGGGCCGGGGCTTGCCGTCGGCGTCGACCGCGGCGAAGACCAGATAGGCGCTGCCGACCTGGGTGGCGGGAGTGGACTCGTTCCAGCGCTCGGCCAGCACCCGCACCCCGACCTCCATGGAGGACCGTCCGGTCCAGTTGACCTGGGCCTTCACATGGACGAGATCGCCGACGCGGACCGGCTCCAGGAAGGCCATCTCGTCCATCGACGCGGTGACCGCGGGACCCTCGGAGTGCCGTCCCGCGACCGCCCCGGCGGCGTCGTCGACGAGCTTCATGATCACGCCGCCGTGGACGGTGCCGAGGAGATTGGTGTCGTTGCCGGTCATGATGTGCGACAGCGTGGTGCGGGAGGCGGACGTGGGCTTGCCCGGAAGGTCCGTATCCACGTCGTGGGCCGGTTTGGTCATGCCGTCCACCCTATGCGGGCCGGATTCTTATCAGCTCTGCAACAGCCATGCCGCGATACGGCACCCGCCCTGTAAGACAGCAGGTCCGACCAGGCACACTGCCATGCATGAGCGAATGGCCCCAGGGTTGGACCGGTGACCGCAACGACCGGTACGGACGCGGCAGCGGTAGCCCCCAGCCAGAGGGGGCCCGCTCCATGCCGCAGGTACGGCGGGCGGCGCCGGGCGGCGGGCAGCAGCCCGCCGAGCCGCCGCTGCCCCCGGAGCTGTCACCGCGGGGGAGCGTGCCGCGGCCCTCGCCGAGCCATGACGAGTACGGCGGCCACGGTGGCGACGGTTACAACACAGGCCAGGTATACGGCGGCGGCCGCGGCCCCGGCGGGCCGGGCGGTCCCGGCCGTCCCGGCGGCGGCGCGCGGAGGGGCGGACCGGTGAACTGGCGGCGTCGGATAACCATCGGACTGGTCACCCTGGTCGTGCTGCTGCTCGCGGTCGGTATCGGCACCTACTTCTGGGCCGACGGCAAGCTCAAGCGCGAGGTCGACCTCAGCAAGGTCGAGGACCGGCCGACCGGCGGCAAGGGCACCAACTACCTGATCGTCGGTTCGGACAGCCGTGAGGGCATGTCCGCGGAGGACAAGAAGAAGCTGCACACCGGCTCCGCCGAGGGCCGCCGCACCGACTCCATGATCCTGCTCCACGTCGGTGAGAACGGGAACACCATGGTCAGCCTCCCGCGTGACTCCTGGGTCACCATCCCGGCCTTCACCGGCTCGTCGAGCGGCAACCGGATCCCGGCGAGCCAGAACAAGCTGAACGCCTCCTACTCCTCGGAGGGCCCGCAGCTGCTCACCCGGACCATCGAGTACAACACCGGCCTGAAGATCGACCACTACGCGGAGATCGGCTTCGACGGCTTCGCCAAGATCGTCGACGGGGTCGGCGGGGTCGACATCAACATCCCCCAGGACATGAACGACAAGTTCTCCGGGGCCGACTTCAAGAAGGGCGAGCAGACGCTCAACGGCCAGCAGGCGCTCGCCTTCGTCCGCCAGCGCCACGGCCTGGCCGGCGGTGACCTGGACCGCACCAAGAACCAGCAGCGGTTCCTGGCGGCACTCGCCAACAAGGCGGCGACGCCGAGCACGGTCATGAACCCCTTCAAGCTCTACCCGATGATGGGCGCCGGCCTGGACAGCCTGATCGTCGACAAGGACATGAGCCTGTGGGACCTGAAGGACATGTTCTTCGCGATGAAGAGCGTCTCCAACGGTGAGGGCAAGCAGATGAACATGCCCGTCTCCAACCCCGGTCTCCCCACTTCCAAGGGCAGCGCCGTCCAGTGGGACATGCCCAAGGTCAAGCAGCTGGTGGGCGAGCTGAAGAACGACGAGAAGGTCACCGTCTCCGGCAACTGACCACCACGCCGTCCGCATGACGACCGCCGCCGGGCCCGAGCGCCCGGCGGCGGTCGTCTGTCAGGGCGGCCGCACCTTCGCCGCCGCCACGGCCGCCGAACCGGAGAGCGGCGGGACGGTGCGCGCTCGGCACGACGAGGGCGGGGGCATCGCATACGACGCCCCCGCCCCCGGCGAGCTTTACAGGCTGTAGGGGCTGTGACCTGCATGAACGACCCCTTCAGAGGGAGTCTCCCCAGGATCACTGGGCTCCCGGGGCCGCTGTTGGTCATGCGTTGGTCACGTGACCAACCTGCCTGAACTGCGGCGAGCCCCGCCCATCCGTCCCGGGGCGGATCAGACGGGCGGGGCCATCAAGGGGGCTCAGCGCCCGTTGCTCAGTTCCTTACAGACTTCTGCACTCGTGGGCCGGTCGGCAGGCTCGGAGCTGAGCATGGCGTCGATGAGTTTGCCGAGCACTCCGGGCACGTTCACCGGGCGGTGCGGTCCGTCCACGATGGCTTGCCGTTGATCCTTGCGGCTGACGTCGTCGGGGTACTCGACGTGGCGCAGTCCGGTCGCGCTGATGAAGAGTGAGGCACCAAGGGCGTAGACGTCCGCTGTCATGGTCGGGGTGGCCGTGCCGGTCTCCAGAACGCTCCGGGAGATCTCTGGGCTCTCGTAGTGGACGAGACAGCCCCGATAGCTGAAGTCGTAGGCGGTGGGGATGTCTCCGCCCTGGGCCAGCGCGAGATCAATGAGCGCCGTTCCCTCATCGCTGATGATCAGATGTGCGGGCTGGATGTCCCCGTGCGCCCACCCTGTCGCGTGCAACGCGGCCACGGCTTCCGCGCACGACAGCGCTTCACTTAGGTCGGGCTCTGATGAGGCCCCTTCGGCGCGGTGCGGCTGCCACAGGTCGTACAGGCTGTTGCCCTGGTGCCAGGGCTGGACGTTCCAGGTGCCGTGTTCCCATTCGCCGTAGCTGACGTTGCCCCTGTCGAGCTGCTGCAAGATCGCACCCTCGCGGGCGGGGGCCAGGGCCGTCCATTCCTGGGCCTCCCATTCGCTTGTTGCTTTGATTGGATAGCCGAGCTTCACGGCATACAGGCCCTGCTGCGTCTCGACCTCCCAAACAGTTGACCCGCGCCGGTCGAGTACGAGCCGCCTCCCTGAAGCCACCAGCGTCTCTAAGACACTGGTGGGGATCTCGTACGACGCTGCTTCGGCCACGAAATCTGATCCTCTCTAGAAGAGCGAACCGCCCCTCAGCATGTGCCGAGGAGCGGCCCTGTCTCACATCACCGGCCGGAGACTACTCCGCCCGTCCGTACGGCCGTCCGCAGTCGGAATCGCACTGCGCGGCGTTCTCCCCGTTCACGGTCCACAGGTCATCGAAGACCATGAAACCCGCCGCCTTCATGGCGTGCGCGCTGGCCGTGACCGCTTCCAGGGTGCGCCCGCCACCACCGGGGGCGGGGTTGTGGTGCAGGAAGCGCCCGGCGTACTGGGCGCAGAACTCCCCGTACGCCTTGGTGTGCAGGATGAAGGCGTGCAGACCCATGTCCACGTCGTCCGACGGGACCATGGGCACGGTGGCGGTGGCCACGGTCGCGAGGAACGCAACCGCCTGGTCGGCGATGCGCTCGGCCCGCTCCGGGGTCTGCCCGTTGTGGGTGGCCACGAAGTGAACGAGGCTACCGAATAACTCTTCGCTGACCAGTGAGCGGCCGGTCCGCTGGTCGTTCACCACTGCTGTCATTGCTGGATCCCTCCCTGGTTGGAGTGGTGCACGGCACTTGCTGACCCGCCCCGACCGCTAGCCCTTCCTGTTGCGCACGATCGGGGCGGGGGCTCACCCACCCACCAGGCGGGAATCAACACCGTCTGGCGGGTGGAGTCATGGGATGCGTCAGGGCTGCGCGTCGCTGGAGTCGGGATGCGGTCGTGCCTCGTTGGGGAACTGGACGTTCCTGGAGTCAGTCATCCACTCCTGTCCGCCCCTCTGGGGGCGGAGGAACGCGACGAGTGGGCCCGGCATCTGGTGATCGAAGATGAGTTCATCGATGTCACAGACGGCTTGAAGAACGCCCAGACGTCCCGTGGCGGCGTCGTAAGCCTCCTCGCCCGGCTGGGGCCCGTTGTACAGCGTCGGCTCGTTCACCCGATCCACCCCCATCGAGGTCCGAACGGAGGCATCTTGTGACCGTCCGGATGGTGCCGGATCTTCAGTTCAAGATCGGCGGCCAGCCGATAGTCACCGGCTTCCATGGCTTTGGCCTTCTCCTGCTTCAGCCGGGTGCACGTGGCACACGAGGTCATCGGGTCAGCCCCCCGCGCCCAAGGTGCTTGTCAATCCTCTGATTCAGGGCGTCCGCACGCTCGTCCAACTCCTGCTGAGTCGGGGGCTTGGGCGCGTCTTGCTGTGCCTCCTGCGGTTGGGCTGGAGGCTCGATCGCGCTCACCGCGAGATCCCCGAGGCTCGCTGCCGCTCGTGCCGGAGGACGTACAACGGCACGGGGTCGGTGTCCCAAACGATCGGGAAACGTTCTCCGGCCGCGATGCGCGGGAGCTGAAGCGTGGGCGTGTCTGCGTTACAGACAGGCACGCAGGCCGGGGCGGGTAGGGGCACGGCAGCGGGTGCCGGTGCGAACCTTGAGGTATCGACTGTCCGATGGCGACCGGTGGCGGGGAATAACCTCCGCAGCCACGGCCTCATGGATCGGGCGATACGCTCTCTCATGTTGACGCTCCTTCGCAGCGTTGGCCATGCCCCCGGACCGGTCGCACGGTTGCGGGGGTCCTTCTCGCTCTAGGCAACCGCTCCACTACGCATCGCGGTACCGTGGCAAGAGCGGCAGTTTTTAAGAGCTTTAAGCGCCTGCTTTAGCGGGGGAGTTGAGCGCCGAGTGAGTGAGCGGGAGCCGAACGAGGGCCTGGAACGGCTGTTCCGAGAGACCGGGTGGACGCTGCGGCAGCTCGTCCAGGAGGTCAACCGCATTGGCACCGAACGCGGAACGCCACAGAAGTACCGGGAGCCGTCCGCCCATCAGTGGCTCAAGGGCCACATGCCGAAAGAGGCTGCCCGACCGCTGATCTTGGAGGCGTTCGCCCGGAAGCTGGGCCGACCGATCACGCACGCTGAGGCAGGGTTCCCCCTGCCTGCCAACGAGTCGAACGCACGCCTGAGTACCGTTGAAGCGTTGATCGACTTGGGGAGGCAGGACATGGACCCTTCGCGCCGCAGCATCCTTGGCGCGGGCCTCTTCTCTGTCGCGCTGGCGGTACCCAACTGGCCGGACGTTGTAGGCCGGATGGAAGCCATCCAAACCGGACAAACGCAACACGTCGGCATGTCTGAAGTTAATACTGTAACCGCCATGACAGACCGGCTTTCAGACCTTGACGATGAATTCGGAGGGCGATACGCGCGTCCCATGGCTGCCGCTTTCCTGGTCAACATCG
The DNA here is from genome assembly GCF_001417735.1 of Streptomyces sp. NBRC 110028. Classification (GTDB taxonomy): domain Bacteria; phylum Actinomycetota; class Actinomycetes; order Streptomycetales; family Streptomycetaceae; genus Streptomyces. The sequence continues at coordinate 34,637 of NZ_BBUZ01000048.1, read as the reverse complement.
TGGCCCCATACTTGAAGGCAGATGCATCAAGTGAAGTCCGCAAAGAAATGGTTTCTGCGGCATCTTTCTTGTGTTATCTCACAGGCTGGATGGCGGTAGATGAAGGATTGCACGGCACCGCTCAGCGATATTACGTAAGGGGTCTAGAGCTTGCTGGCGCCAGCGACGATTACATGACCTACTGCCACATTCTCCGAGGGATGTCGGTTCAATCAGTCGATTTGGGTCATGGTTCGACGGCAGTTAACTGGGCAAACGCAGCAAGCGAGGCATCTCCTACTGCTGCACCCAGAATGAAAGCTTTCATGGCAGGGCAACAGGCTCACTCATATGCCGTTGCAGGAGATCGCTTCAATGCACTCCGAAGCATCCGAGAAACTGAGACAGCCATGAGCAAAGCGGAGAGCCAGCACCAAACATTTGGCGGCTACAGTCTGGCTACGCTGGCGTACCACACCGCGCAAGTCAGATATGCGCTAGGAGATGTGGGCGGAAGCATTGACAATCTTCAGCTCCATTTCCGTTTGCGAGAACCGGAAAACGAATCTAATCGAAGCGGGATGCGGTTCAGTGCAATGTTGGCTGAGCGTCAACTAACAATCGGCCATTTGGATGAGGCTTGCGCTACGTGGGGCAAGGTAGTGGATGGCTACCCTGCAATCCAATCTGGGCAAGTTGATAAGCATATGGCGAGGATGTCGCAGCTAATTCGGCCTCACCTCAAGAATCGGGCCGCACGTGATCTATACGAGCGCGCACGGCTGGTCGCCCCGAGGTTGATTCCGGCGTAACAAGGGGAACGGCCGCGCCCTCTTTCGAGTACGCGGCCATTATCTCTTTCAGTGGTGTTGATTTGTTAGAGCAGCGTGAGGAACGGATTCGAATCTCCGAGCGGTTCCGACCGCCGCTGTTCCGGCGCGGGCTTGCGGGCCTGCGCCGGTTCCGGACGGTAGGCATCAAGCTGCACAACTGTGGGATGGTTAGCGTCACGGTGCGTCGATGAAAACTGTTCGGCAACCCCCGGCCGGCTGCTGGTTTCCGCTACGGAGGGAGTTGGAATATCGCGCTGCGCGAGAGTAAAGATGGTCGCTGGGCGGCCGACTCCGGAGCGATCTTGGGTGACAACGATTCCGGGCAGTGCCTTGACCTCTGCTGCGGTTGCTCCGACGTAGGGCAGGATCTGTGAGGAAGTGGCGCGACCGCCGTGCAGTTCGATGCGGGTCCGGACCTTCTCAGCGAGGCTGAGCGGCTGACGCTTCGCCTTCGATGCGTTGACTCCCTTGGTCAAGCGGCCGACAACACCTCTTCCGTGATGACCTCTGAACACTCAGAAGCGGCGAGAGAAGCTGCGCCCCTGAGTGTCTGTTCCGCAGTCCGTTCGATGAACACCGCTTGAGTTTCGGGCAGGGATTCACCCAGGATGCGGGCGTACCGCCGGACGATGCGCCACAACGGCCGCGCGTCCTCCCTGAGCGTGATCACACGAGGCCGGGCGGTAGCCCAGCCGTAGGCGTCAGACAGTTCTCCGCCATCCACATTGGGCAAGCTCAGCCGGTCGTCGTCCAGCATCGGAACCGACCCGAGAAGGAAGGGCAGGATGCGGTTATACGAGCCTCCGGCAGCATCAGAATCGCCCACGTACTTGGCCCAGTCGGAAGGCGTGATGTGTGAGTGCACCACCATGGCAGGCTCTTTCACCTCTTGAGCCTCTTCCTTGGTGGTGTTCCTGAGCGTTGCCCCGTCCCACGCTGCACGAAGTTTCGTAGTGAACGATGGATCACGCTTGACCCGCTTCAGCACCTCCGTCCATTCCTCTTCCACCACCAGGGCGCGAACGTCGCGCCCCCCCGCTCGGTTTCGGTGGTCGCTTCCTGCTGATCCCAAAGGTAGGAAACGAGGCTTGCCCCGGAGGTGATGCCGGACGTGGTGTGTGTGCCAAGGCTTCCGGAACGGATCTGCTCTCGCCGCCAGTTGCCATACACCCATGAACGCGGCTTGCCCAGATAGGCCGCCACGTCATCAACGGTCATGAGCTTGGTCAACACGTCTCCTCTGTTGCCGGTGGGCGGCACCTCCCGCCCGTTACTGTCCGGCCTAATCTCAGAAGTACACCCACCAACCCTCACCGACAAACCTAGGCGTGACCACCCGGGGTGCTAAGGTTGGTGTGTGAGCGAAGACATCGAGATCACTCAAGACGTAGGCCCGTGGCACGTACTCATGCGGTGGGCTGCTGACGCCGACCCAGCCAGCGGCCCCACCCGCGTACTGATCACCCCGCGCCCAGACGTCGAGCCTGCTGCCACGCAGGGTGGCGTGTCGTCCACGGTGCTGCGGCAGGTCGACTTCAAGAAGGCGGGCGACCAGTTCCGCGCCACCCGGTCGGCCGACCCTGAGCAGCAGGTCACGCAGGACGCGGAGGCGGAGGCTCTTCGGTGGCTGCTGGGCTCTGAGGGCATCTCGGATGCCTACCTGGCGTTCCTCGCGGAGTCCTACGTCAGGGCCGTTTCGCGGGCCGTGCCCAACGTGACGGCGTACTTGGCCGAACTAACCCAGAAGCGTCCCGAAACGCTCCGAGGTCACCTCAAGGAGGCCAGGAAGCGAGATCTGCTCACCACCGTGCCCGGCAAGGCCGGGGGTCAGCTCACCGCGAAGGCAAGAGAGATCACGAACGGTGAGTACCTGGACAGAGTGACTGCTCACTTGATGGACGAACAGTAATAACAGCCAAGGGGAGGGCAAGTGGCAAGGGCATGGGTTGCACGGTCTACGGACGACCCGAAGAAGTGGACTACTTACTGGTACGACCCGGACGGCAAGCAGCGGCAGAAGACGTTCGAGACCAAGAAGCGAGCCGACGACCAGCGCAAGCGCAAGGAACAAGAACTCGACGCCGGGACCTACCTGGACGACAGGCTGGGTAAGCAGCCGGTGACGGCGGTATGGGAGCAGTGGACGAATCAGAGGAAGCTGGAGAACAGCACCAAGAAGCAGTACCGGTCGATCCTCAACACGACCATTGAGCCGTTCTTCAAGGCGCGTTCCATCGTATCCCTCAAGGTCGCTGACGTTGAGCAGTGGCTCTTGTGGATGGAGCAGGACCGGAAGCTGTCCGCTCGCACACGGCGTCAGCGGTTTTCGTTCTTCTCCGGGATGATGGACTGGGCTGTCGCCAACGAGATCATCGGCCGGAACCCGTGCAAGAAAGTCAAGGGCGCGGGCAGTCGCGCCAGGGAGATCCGGGAGCACAAGAGCACCGCTCGACGGCTTACGACGCGGGAAGTCCTGGCGATGCTGGATGCCGCCCCTTCGCGTTACCGCGCGATGCTGTGGCTCATGGCCGGATGCGGCCTGCGGCTGGGTGAGGCGATGGCAGTGTCCCGCGACCAGGTCGACTTCAAGGGCGAGACGCTTCGCGTCGACTTCCAGATTGCAGAGGACGGAGACACCGAGTCGGGGAGGAACAGCGCGATCCAGCGTCGTCATATCAAGGCTCGGGACGAAGGCGAGCCAGGGCGTACCGTCCCCCTCCCGCCGAACGTCGCCTTCGAGCTTCGACGGCACATAAAGAACCACGGCGTATGGGGGCCTGAGAGGCTTCTCTTCCCTAACGTGACGCGGACTGGCTACCTCTACGCGTCGTACTTCTACCCGAAGATCTGGATGCAGGCTCTGAGCAAGGGACAGGTGGAGTACTGCAAGGCTCACTCACTCCGGCACTACTACGGGTCACGGCTTCTGTACGCCGGAGTCCCCGAGAACGATGTGGCCGACTGGATGGGCCACAGCAGTACGGACGTGCTGAGGGAGCACTACCACTACATCTTCGAAGGGGCCGAGCAGCGCGGCCGGGCCGCCATCGCAACGATGCTGACGCCCGGCGCTGACGATCCCACGGAGGCATCAGAGGTCGCCTGATCCGCGTACGACAACAGCCCCCGGCTTTGCGCCGGGGGCTGCGCTGTTTACACAGGTCAGAGGCCGTTTCTGGCCCGGCATCTGCCCAGGATTTCCCCAGCATGACGCCCAGGAACGGGCCTGATCGGGCCGCAACGGACAGGAAGCCGTGACCGACTCGCCGGGCCGTCGAAACAGTGCCTGAGCTGCGAAAACCCTGCTAGGGGAGGTTCCTGGCCATCACAATCCGCTGGACTTGGTTCGTACCCTCATAAATCTGGGTGATCTTGGCGTCGCGCATCATGCGCTCGACCGGGTAGTCGCGGGTGTAGCCGTAGCCGCCGAGGAGCTGGACGGCGTCCGTGGTGACCTCCATCGCCACGTCCGAGGCGAAGCACTTGGCGGCGGCGCCCTGGTAGGTGAGGTCGGCGTCGCCGCGCTCGGAGGCGGCGGCCGCCTGGTAGGTCAGGGCGCGCGCGGCGGAGATCTTCATGGCCATGTCGGCGAGCATGAACTGGATGCCCTGGAAGTCGGCGATCGGCTTGCCGAACTGCTTGCGCTCCTTGACGTAGCCCTTGGCGTAGTCGAGGGCGCCCTGGGCGATACCGAGGGCCTGGGCGGCGATGGTGATGCGGGTGTGGTCGAGGGTCTTCATCGCGGTGGCGAAGCCGGTGCCCTCGGCGCCGATCATGCGGTCGGCGGGGATGCGCACGTTGTCGAGGTAGACCTCGCGCGTCGGGGAGCCCTTGATGCCGAGCTTCTTCTCCGGGGCGCCGAAGGAGACGCCCTCGTCGGACTTCTCCACGACGAAGGCGGAGATGCCCTTGGAACGCTTCTCGGGGTCGGTGACGGCCATCACCGTGTAGTAGTCGGAGACCCCGGCGTTGGTGATCCAGCGCTTGACGCCGTTGAGGACGAAAGAGTCGCCGTCGCGCACCGCCTTGGTCTTCATGCCGACCGCGTCGGAGCCCGCGTCGGGCTCGGAGAGGCAGTACGAGAACATCGCGTCGCCCTTGGCGAGCGGGCCCAGGTACCGCTTCTTCAGCTCCTCGGAGCCGGAGAGGATGACGGGCAGCGAGCCCAGCTTGTTGACCGCGGGGATCAGGGAGGAGGAGGCGCACACCCGGGCGACCTCCTCGATGACGATCACGGTCGCGAGCGCGTCGGCGCCGGCGCCGCCGTACGACTCGGGGACGTGCACCGCGTGCAGATCATTGGCGACCAGGGAGTCCAGCGCTTCCTGTGGGAAGCGGCCTTCCTCGTCGACCTCGGCCGCGAAGGGGGCTATTTTCGCCTCGGCGAGCGAGCGGACCGAATCTCGGAGCATGTCGTGCTCCTCGGACGGCCGGTACAGGTCGAAGTCTGCGTTTCCCGAGGACGCCAAGGTCTTCTCACTCCCTTGTGATGCTAACTACCGTTAAGTAACAGAATTCTAGGGCCGCTGCCCCGCCCCGTATACGTGAGCTACCCGACAGCAAGCCGCTGAGCCCTGCCCTGGGTGCCGACTATGCTCAGGCAGCGCATCTGAGACCGACGCTTCTGGAGCACCACATGGCCCTCAAGATCACCGTGATCGGCACCGGCTACCTGGGCGCGACCCACGCCGCGGCCATGGCCGAGCTGGGCTTCGAGGTGCTGGGCCTGGACATCGTGCCCGAGAAGATCGCGATGCTCTCCGAGGGCCGGGTGCCGATGTACGAACCAGGTCTGGAAGATCTGCTGAAGCGGCATGTGGCGGGCGTCCCCGGCGCGACCGGGCGGCTGCGCTTCACCAGCTCCTACGAGGAGGCCGGGCAGTTCGGCGACGTCCACTTCATCTGCGTGAACACCCCGCAGAAGCACGGCGAGTACGCGTGTGACATGCGCCACGTGGACAACGCGGTGGAATCGCTCGCCCCGCATCTGCGCCGCCCGGCGCTGGTCGTCGGCAAGTCCACCGTCCCGGTCGGCAGCGCGGACCGGCTCGCGGCGCGGCTCGCCGAGCTGGCCCCGGCCGGTGCGGATGCCGAGCTGGCGTGGAACCCGGAGTTCCTGCGCGAGGGCTTCGCCGTCGAGGACACCCTGCACCCGGACCGGATCGTGATCGGGGTCACCAGCGACAAGTCGGAGAAGGTGCTGCGGGAGGTGTACGCGACGCCGGTCGCGGAGGGGTCGCCGTTCGTGGTGACCGACTTCCCGACCGCCGAGCTGGTGAAGACCTCGGCGAACTCCTTCCTGGCCACGAAGATCTCGTTCATCAACGCCATGGCCGAGGTCTGCGAGGCGGCGGGCGGCGACGTGGTCAAGCTCGCCGAGGCCATCGGCTACGACGAGCGGATCGGGAAGAAGTTCCTGCGGGCCGGGATCGGCTTCGGCGGCGGCTGCCTGCCCAAGGACATCCGCGCCTTCATGGCCCGCGCCGGTGAACTCGGCGCGGACCAGGCCCTGACCTTCCTCCGCGAGGTCGACTCGATCAACATGCGGCGCCGCGGCCACATGGTCGAGCTGGCCCGCGACGCGGTCGGCGGCAGCTTCCTCGGCAAGCGGGTGGCGGTGCTGGGCGCCACGTTCAAGCCGGACTCCGACGACGTCCGGGACTCCCCCGCGCTCAATGTGGCCGGGCAGATACAGCTCCAGGGCGCCCAGGTGACCGTCTTCGACCCCAAGGGCATGGAGAACGCCCGCGCCCTCTTCCCGACCCTCGCCTACGCCCCCACCGCCCTGGAGGCGGCCCGGGGCGCCCATGCGGTGCTGCACCTCACCGAATGGCGCGAGTTCCGCGAGCTGGACCCGGTGGGCCTGGGCGAGATGGTCGCCGAGCGCCGCATCCTGGACGGCCGCAACGCGCTGGACCCCGACTACTGGCGCGACGCCGGGTGGACGTACCGCGCGCTGGGCCGCCCGATGGCGTAGCCCGGCGCCCTCCGGCTGCCCTCTCCGCTCCCTTCTCAGGCCCCCTCTTCGGCTCTCCCCCCCCTCTTCGGCTGCCTGTTTGGCGGGCCCCGGCCCGGTCAACCCGGTCCGGGACCCAAGGAGGAGCCATGGCCATCGCCAAGCTGACCGTCACCGTCGTCGACTGCCCCGACCCCACCGCGCTCGCCCGCTTCTACCAGCAGGTGCTGGGCGGCGAGCTCAAGGGAGAGGGGAAGGACTGGGTCGACCTGTACCTGCCCGACGGGGACAGGCTGGCGTTCCAGGAGGCGCCGGGCCACGTCGCGCCCAGCTGGCCGTCGCCGGACGGGGCGCAGCAGCTGCACCTCGATCTGCGGGTGACCGACATGGCGGAGGCGCAGGAGCGGGTGCTGGCGCTGGGCGCGCGGCCGCTGGACCTCGACGACGACGGCGGCAAGCGGGACTTCCGCGTCTTCGCCGACCCGGCGGGGCACCCCTTCTGCCTGCTCCACCCCTGAGACCTTCCGCTCCCACCGTCAGGGCGGCCGGTGGGAGCGGAAGAGGGGGCGGCGGAGAGGGGGTTCAGCGGCGCGGGCGGCGGCCCTTCTCCTGCTGCGGGGGCTTCTGGCCGGCTCCCGGAAGGGTGGGCTCGGGGAGGTTCGCGACCTCCTCCTTGGCCTTCTCCAACTGCTTCGCCGTGTCGTCGGGCAGCTTCGGCGGCCTCGGCGCGGCGTGGCCGAAGCCGAAGGCCGAGGTGAGGTCGCCGAACGTACGGCGGCGCCATTCGCTGATGTTGGGCTCCTCGACCCCCGTCAGCCGCTCCAGGAACTGGAGCACCGAGGTGTGGTCGAACGCCTCGCCCGCGGCCCAGCCGCCCACCGTCCACGGCGAGACGATGAGGCAGGGCACGCGGAAGCCGCCGCCGATGGGCAGGCCGCCCACGAACTCGTCCACGGTCCCGGCCTTCGGGATGGGCGGCGGTACATGGTCGAACAGCCCGTCGTTCTCGTCGTAGTTGAGGATGAAGACGGTCTTGCGCCACACCTCGGGGTTGGACGCGATGGCCTCGATCTTGGAGGCCACGTAGTCGGCGCCGGCCGCCGGAAGGTAGTCCGGGTGCTCGGAGACCTCGGCGGTCGGGATGATCCAGGAGACGGCCGGCAGCCGGTCGTTGCGGGCGTCCTCCTCGAACGTCCCGGCGGGGCTGTGCACCATGCCGCGGTCGTACAGCGGGTCGCCCGGCCGCGCGTCCTGGAACCGCTGGAACTCCTCCAGCATGTTGCAGCCGTAGTTGTCCTCCTCCTGGTAGACCTTCCAGCTCACGCCCGCCTTCTGCAGGCGCTCGGCGTAGGTCGTCCAGCGGTACGGCTTGGGTGCCTTGTTCTCCAGGACCGGGCCGCCCTTCACCCCGGCCGGGTCGATGGTGCCCGTCATCCAGTACAGCCGGTTGGGCCAGGTGGGGCCGAAGACCGAGCAGAAGTAGTTGTCGCAGATGGTGAACGCCTCGGCCAGGGCGAACTGGAACGGGATGTCCTCACGGGTGTGGTAGCCCATGACGTACGGCCCGTTCTCCCCGTCGGCCTTGCGGTGGGCCGGAAGCCACTTGTCCATCCGGCCGTTGTTCCACGCCTCGTGCTGCACCGACCAGGCGTGGCTGGTGGACGGGATCGCCTGGGCGCTCGTGGAGTGGGTGTCCAGGTGGAACGGGAGCAGATAGCCGTCCGGGTTGACCGCGTCCGGCTGGTGGAACACCGACTTGCCGGTGGAGAGGGTCAGGGCGTCCGGGTCGGCGAAGCCGCGCACTCCCTTGAGGGTGCCGAAGTAGTGGTCGAACGAGCGGTTTTCCTGCATCAGCAGGACGACGTGCTCGATGTCGTCGAGCGAGCCGCCCTTCGGCGGCCCGGCGGCTATCGCCTGCTGCACGCTCGGCGGCAGGAGCGTCATGGCCGCGCCCGCGCCGAGCGAACCGGCGGCGGCGCCAAGGAGTCTACGGCGGGTGAAGTCGGGCATAACGCCTCTTTCCCGTGTTCACGCATGAGCGATCGTCAGACCGCTGACGACTCTCTCGCCATGCCGGCGACGGGGAAGAGACGCATTACGTGAACGATGCATCAACACATCGCAAAGCCACCAAGCCCTGGTAAAGGGGCCGTTGGGGTGGTGCCGGAGATCAGGCCTCCGGGGCGCCGTCCAGCTGGTCGATGGTCGCGATGGACGGCCCCCGGACCGCGCGCAGCCCGCGCGCCACGTCCTCGGCGCCGCGCAGCGCCCGGACGGCGTTGTGCCAGGTCAGTTTGGCGAGTTCGGCCTCGGACCAGTGGCGGTCCAGGAGTTCCGCGATGAGGTTCGGATAGCCCGCGACATCGTCCAGGCCGGACGGGGTGAAGGCGGCGCCGTCGAAGTCGCCGCCGATGCCGATGTGGTCGACACCCGCCACCTCGCGCATATGGTCGAGGTGGTCGGCGACGGTGGCCGCGGTTGCCATCGGGCGCGGATGGGCCTCCTCGAAGGCGCGCTGCACCTTCTTCGCGGCCTCCGTCAGCTCCAGCGGATGCAGCCCGTGCGCGCGCATGTTCTCGTCCGCCGCCTTCGTCCACTCGACCGCCTCCGGCAGCACGAACTTCGGCACGAAGGTGACCATCGCCACCCCGCCGCCCGCCGCCAGCGCCGCCAGGACGTCGTCCGGGACGTTGCGCGGATGGTCGCAGACGGCGCGGGCGGAGGAGTGCGAGAAGACCACCGGCGCCTCGCTCACCCGGAGCGCGTCGCGCATCGTGTCGGCCGACACGTGGGACAGGTCGACGAGCATGCCGAGCCGGTTCATCTCGCGGACGACCTCCTCGCCGAAGCGGGTCAGGCCGTGCGCCCTCGGCTCGTCCGTCGCCGAGTCCGCCCACGGGATGTTGTCGTTGTGGGTGAGCGTCATATAGCGCACCCCGAGGTCGTACAGGGCGCGGAGGGTGGCCAGTGAGCAGTTGATGCTGTGGCCGCCCTCGGCGCCCATGAGCGACGCGATCCGGCCCTCGGCGCGGGCCGCCTCCATGTCGTCCGCCGTGAGCGACAGCCGGAGGTCATCGGCGTAACGCTCGGTCAAACGGCGCACGACGTCGATCTGTTCGAGGGTCGCGCTGACGGCCGTGTCCCCGGAGAAGTCCGATCGTACGAACACCGACCAGAACTGGGCGCCGACGCCGCCCTCGCGGAGGCGGGGGATGTCGGTGTGGGTGCGGGCCCTCTGGTCGACGGCGATGTCGAGGCGGTCGAGGTCGTAACGGACCTGCTCGCGCAGGGCCCAGGGAAGGTCGTTGTGGCCGTCCACGACGGGGTGGGTGGCCAGCAGGTCACGGGCGTGCGCGAGGTGATCGGTCATCCGGGCATTTTCGTACGGGGGGTCGGCGAAGTCACGGCAGCGACGCGCCTGCGGCGGGCCCTCCCCCACCCCGCCCCTTCCCCAGCCGGGGGCAGGCCCCGTCCCCCGGCTGGGGGCTCCGCCCCCACACCCCCACCAGGGCTCCGCCCCCGGACCCCGCTCCTCAAACGCCGGAGGGGCCGGAACGCTCCAGCCTCAGGCCGGGGGCGGCAGCCCCGGGGGCCGGGGCCCGCCCCGGTGCGGGAAGGGGTGGGGAACAAGCCCCCGCGGGCCCAGCCCACAAGGCCGGCGGGGGCCCGCGGTGTGCCCGCGGCTAGGGAAGGAGCGGGACGGGAACACAATCCACCTCGCCCGGGCCCACGGTGAGGCCCGGGGCCCCCACCTTCAAGCCGAGCCAGGCACCCGGCAAGAGCGCGGCCCCGGAGGCCCGGAGGCTTGCCGCCGGTTCGGGAAGGGGCGGGGTGGGGAACAACAACCGGTCGCGGGCCCCAGCCCACAAGGCTGGTGGGTCGAGGCGGGGTGGGGCTGCGCCGCCGCTGGCGGGGTCCGCTCAGTGACCGAAGCCGAACGACGGCGCGCCGTCCACCTTGGCGCGGAGGCGCTTGCCCTTTTCCGTGGCCTGTTCGTTCAGCTCGTCCTGGAACTCCCGCATGCGGCCCTGCAGCTCCGCGTCGTGGGCGGCGAGGATGCGCGCGGCGAGGAGGCCCGCGTTGCGGGCGCCGCCGATGGAGACCGTGGCGACGGGGACGCCCGCGGGCATCTGGACGATGGAGAGGAGCGAGTCCATGCCGTCCAGGTACTTCAGCGGCACCGGCACGCCGATCACCGGCAGCGGGGTGACCGAGGCGAGCATGCCCGGGAGATGGGCCGCGCCGCCGGCGCCCGCGATGATGGCCTTCAGGCCCCGCTGCGCGGCGCTCTCGCCGTACGCGACCATCTCGCGCGGCATCCGGTGCGCGGAGACGACGTCCACCTCGTACGGGATCTCGAACTCGTCGAGGGCCTTGGCCGCTTCTTCCATGACCGGCCAGTCGGAGTCGGAGCCCATGACGATGCCGATCGCGGGCACAGGAGCGCTCATTCGGTGATGGTCCCTCGGAGGTAGTCGGCGGCGTGGCGGCCGCGCTCGCGGACGTCGGCCAGGTCGTCGCCGTAGGTGTTGACGTGGCCGACCTTGCGGCCGGGCTTCACGCCCTTGCCGTACATGTGGATCTTCAGCGCGGGGTCCCGGGCCATGCAGTGGAGGTACGCCGCGTACATGTCGGGGTAGTCGCCGCCGAGGACGTTGGTCATGACGGTCCAGGTCGCCCGGGTGCGCGGGTCGCCGAGCGGCAGGTCGAGCACCGCGCGCACATGGTTGGCGAACTGGGAGGTGACGGCGCCGTCCTGGGTCCAGTGGCCGGAGTTGTGGGGGCGCATCGCCAGCTCGTTGACGAGGATCCGGCCGTCGCGGGTCTCGAACAGCTCGACCGCGAGATGGCCGACCACACCCAGCTCCGCCGCGATCTTCAGCGCCAGCTCCTGCGCCTGCGCGGACAGGGCCTCGGAGAGATCGGGGGCGGGAGCGATGACGGTGTCGCAGACGCCGTTCACCTGTATGGACTCCACGACGGGGTAGGCGACGGCCTGGCCGTGCGGGGAGCGCACGACGTTGGCGGCCAGCTCGCGCGCGAAGTCGACCAGCTCCTCGGCGAGGACGGGGACCCCGGCCCGGAACGGGTCGGCGGCGTCGTCCGTACCGTGGACGACCCACACGCCCTTGCCGTCGTAGCCGCCGCGCACCGTCTTGAGGACGACCGGGAAGCCGTCGCCCTCCTCGGCGAACCGCGCGACGTCCTCCGGGTCCGTCACGATGCGGTGGCGCGGGCACGGCACTCCGGCCGCGCGCAGCCGCTCCCGCATCACGCCCTTGTCCTGCGCGTGCAGCAGGGCCTCGACGCCGGGGCGGATGACGACACCGTCCGCCTCCAGTGCCCGCAGATGCTCGGCCGGGACGTGTTCGTGGTCGAACGTGACCACATCACAGCCTTGTGCGAACGCACGAAGCGTTTCCAGGTCGCGATAGTCGCCGATGACGACATCGCTGACCACTTGGGCCGCCGAGTCCTGGGGAGTGTCACTGAGCAGCTTGAACCTGATGCCGAGGGGGATACCCGCCTCGTGGGTCATGCGGGCGAGCTGGCCGCCGCCGACCATGCCGACTACCGGAAATGTCACCTTGCAAGGGTAACTTCTCGCCACGACCGCCCCTGACCTGCGCTTGGATGATCCTCCACATATTCCTACCGGACTCTTGTCCACAGCCTCCGGGCGAGCGTCCCCGGCCCTGGTTAGCATGGGGAGATGTTGTCGAAGCGGACGAAACGGGGCTGAGCGATCACCATGAGTGAACGACGCATGCTCGGCGGGCTGAGCACCCAGGTGGGGCGGCTCGCCCGGGAGATCGCGAAGTTCGGTGTGGTCGGCGGCGCCGGCGTCTTCGTCAACCTCGCCGTCTTCAACCTGGTCCGCAGCGTCACCGAGCTGCCCGTGGTCCGGGCCAGCATCGTGGCGACGGTGGCCGCGACCTGCTTCAACTACGTGGGCTACCGGTATTTCACCTACCGCGACCGGGACAAGCAGCGGCGCACCAAGGAACTCAGCCTGTTCCTGCTGTTCAGCGCGATCGGCCTGATCATCGAAAACGGTGTGCTCTACACCGCGACGTACGGCTTCGGCTGGGACAGCTCGCTCGCGAGCAACGTGTTCAAGTTCCTCGGCATCGGCATCGCCACCCTCTTCCGCTTCTGGTCCTACCGGACCTGGGTGTTCCGGACGCTGCCCGCGCGGGAGGCGGTGGAGCGCGCGGAGGCGTTCCTGTCGGATGCGCAGCCCGCCCGGGGCGCCCGCCGCACCGCCGAGCAGCCGATCCGCAAGTAAGCCGCCCACGGCCCTAGGAGGGCCGGACGTCCTCCGCCACGCGGCTCAGGAAGAGCGCGAACACCGGCGGGTACGGCTGCAGCAGCTCCAGCCGGCCGCCGTCCGCCTCCGCCAGGTCGCGGGCGACGGCGAGGCCGAGGCCGGTGGAGTTCCGTCCGCTGACCGTCCGTTCGAAGACCCGCGCGCCGAGGTCGGGCGGTACGCCCGGGCCCTCGTCGGTGACCTCGACCACCGCCTGGTTGCCGGTGACGCGGGTGCGCAGCGCGACCGTACCGTCGCCGTGCATCAGCGAGTTCTCGATGAGCGTCGCGAGCACCTGGGCGACCGCGCCCGGGGTGCCGACCGCCCGCAGCCCCTTCTTGCCGGAGCGCACGATCGCGCGCCCCTCGCTGCGGGAGGCCGGGCGCCACTCCTCGATCTGCTGCTTGACGACCTCGTCCAGGTCGAAGGCGACCGCGGAGCCGCTGCGCGGGTCGCGCGAGTTCGTCAGCAGCCGCTGGACGACGTCGGTCAGCCGCTCGACCTGGCCCAGCGCGATCGACGCCTCCTCCTTGACGATGTCCGGGTCGTCGGTGAGCGTGATCTCCTCCAGCCGCATGGACAGCGCGGTCAGCGGCGTCCGCAGCTGGTGCGAGGCGTCCGCCGCCAGCCGCCGCTCGGCGGTGAGCATCCGGGCGATGCGCTCGGCACTCGCGTCCAGGACGTCGGCGACCCGGTCCAGTTCGGGCACCCCGTAGCGGCGGTGGCGCGGCCGCGGATCACCGGAGCCCAGCCGCTCGGCCGTCTCGGCGAGGTCGGTGAGCGGCGCGGAGAGCCGGTGCGCCTGCCGTACGGCGAGGAAGACGGCGGCGAGGACCGCGAGCAGCGCCACCGCCAGGATGATCAGCATGGTGCGGCCGATCTCGCGGCTCACCGTCGTACGGGACGCCTCGACCCGTACCGTCTCGCCCTGCTCGCCGCGCTCCTCGGAGGAGATGACGCTGCCCTCGGGGCGCTTGCCGATCTCGACGTCCGGGTGGTGCGGGATCGTGATCAGGGCGTAGCGCCCGGGCTCGATCTGTTCGCGCAGCACCTTGTGGGTGACGCCCTCGCCACCGAGCAGCCTGCTGTCGACGATGCTGACCAGCCGCACCGTGTCCGAGCTGACGCTCTCCTGGGCGCTGTTCTCGATGGTCCGGGTCTCGACGATGACCAGGGAGACACCGAAGACGGCGATGACGACGAGCACCACGGCGAGCGTGGAGTTGATCAAACGACGGCGCATGGTCCCACCGTGTCAGCCACCGTCAGCTTTTCTCGAACCTGAAGCCGACACCCCGGACGGTGGCGATGTAGCGGGGGTTGGCGGCGTCGTCCCCGAGCTTCTTGCGCAGCCAGGAGATGTGCATGTCGAGCGTCTTGGTGGAGGACCACCAAGTGGTGTCCCACACCTCGCGCATCAGCTGGTCGCGGGTGACGACCCGGCCCGCGTCCCGCACCAGGACCCGCAGCAGGTCGAATTCCTTCGCGGTCAGCTGCAGCTCCTCCTCGCCCATCCACGCGCGGTGCGACTCGACGTCGATGCGCACGCCGTGGGTGGCGGGCGCCTGGGCCTGGGTCTCGACGGCGCCGCGGCGCAGCAGGGCCCGGACGCGGGCGAGCAGTTCGGCGAGGCGGAAGGGCTTGGTGACGTAGTCATCGGCACCGGCGTCGAGGCCGACCACGGTGTCCACCTCGTCGGCGCGGGCGGTGAGCACCAGCACCGGGAAGCCGTGGCCCTCGGTGCGCAGCCGGCGGCAGACCTCCAGCCCGTCCATCCCGGGCAGCCCGAGGTCGAGGACGAGCAGATCGACGCCTCCTTGCAGACCGGCGTCGAGCGCGGTGGGTCCGTCCTCCCGCACCTCCACCTCGTACCCCTCACGGCGCAGGGCGCGGGCCAGGGGCTCCGAGATCGATGCGTCATCCTCGGCGAGCAAAACTCGGGTCATGAGGTGATGGTAGTCCGCTTGAGTTCACCCACGGGGCGCGCAGGTGGCGACGCTGGGAGCACGACCGGTCGCACACCGATTCCGTGAGCTATGTCTCACCCGGGATCGTCAAGTGCGTGTCGTAGGGTGAAACAACGTCTGTAGCACTCCTCCGGGGCCTTTGGTGGTTCGACGCGCCGAAGGTCTCTGTCATGTCCGGTCCGGGCATCGGGAGTCAGCGGAACGGACGGAGCCGGCGACGACCTGACCGAGCCTCGAACAGGGGTGGGACGCCCGGCGCTCAGCCACCCCCACGGGCGTTTCTACGCGTGTCGACGCGCGGCAGTGCACCCTCAAGTTTTGTAAGGAACCCCCACATGGCGTCCAGCATGTCGAAGGGCGCGACCGCGCAGGAGACCCCTGCCAGCGGCGGCAAGACCTTCTTCGGCCACCCGCGCGGCCTCGCCACGCTCTTCATGATCGAAATGTGGGAGCGCTTCAGCTTCTACGGCATGAGAGCGCTCCTCGTCGTCTATCTGATCTCCGGCGGCCCGGACGCCAAGGACGGCGGTCAGGGCGGCGGCCTCGGGATGACCGAGGGCAACGCGGTGGCCATCTACTCGGTCTACCTGGCCATGGTCTATCTGCTGGCCATGCCGGGCGGCTGGTTCGGCGACCGGGTCTGGGGGCCGCGCAAGACCGTCGTGGTGGCCTCCGGGATCGTGATGGCCGGGCACCTGGCGCTCGCCGTCCCCGGTGAGCCGACCTTCTTCCTCGGCCTCCTGCTGGTGGCGCTCGGCTCCGGGCTGATCAAGGCGAACATCTCCACGATGGTCGGCCAGCTCTACGACGGGCCGCAGGACCCGCGCCGCGACGGCGGCTTCACCATCTTCTACATCGGCATCAACCTCGGCGCTTTCGCCGCCCCGCTGGTGATCGGCACCGTCGGCCAGTCGTACAACTGGCACCTGGGCTTCGCGCTCGCGGCGCTCGGCATGGCGCTGGGCCTGGTCCAGTTCCTGGTCGGCACCCGCCACTTGAGCCCCGCGAGCAACACCGTGCCGACGCCGCTGGCGGCCGAGGAGCGCCGGTCCTGGCTGCGCAAGGGCCTGATCTGGCTGGCCGTCGCCGCCGTCTTCTACACCGGCGTGGTGTTCAGCGGCAGCTGGACGATCAACTGGGCGCTGGTCCCGATCACCCTGCTCGGCCTCATCATCCCGATCGGGGTGCTGGTGCGGATCAAGCGCGACCGGGAGCTGTCGGCGGTCGAGCAGACCAAGGTCAGCGGCTACATCTGGTTCTTCGCGGCCGCCGCCGTGTTCTGGATGATCTTCGATCAGGGCGGTTCGACGATGTCCGCCTTCGCCGAGGTCAAGACCGCGGACACGATCTTCGGGCTGCAGTTCCCGTCCTCGTGGTTCCAGTCCGTCAACCCGCTGCTGATCATGGCGCTGGCCCCGGTCTTCGCCTGGCTGTGGCTGTGGCTCGCCCGGCGTGACCGGGAGCCGAACACCACGCTGAAGTTCGCCTTCGGCCTGGTCATGATCGGCGCCTCGTTCTTCGTCTTCGTGCTGCCGATGCAGATGGCCTCGGACGGGACGAAGGTCAGCCCCCTGTGGCTGGTGTCGATCTACCTGCTCCAGACCACCGGCGAGCTGTGCCTCTCTCCGGTCGGCCTCTCGGTGACCACCAAGATGGCGCCCGCGAAGTACGCCAGCCAGCTGATGGGCGTGTGGTTCCTCGCCGTCACCGCCGGCGACTGCGTCACCGGGCTGCTGTCCATCGCCGGGGTCGACCTGAGCGGTCCGGGCGTCATCGCGCTGGAGGCGACCGCGGCGGCGCTCGCGGGCCTCGCGGTCTTCACGTACCGCAAGAAGGTCGAGGCGCTCATGGCCGACGTGCACTGACGGAGGCGACGAGGGCCTGGCCGCTGAAACCAGCGGCCGGGCCCTTGAGCGTTGTCACGCCCAGCAGCCGTTGCTCGTTCAGCGGGTGCCGCGCAGCTTGCGCCACGGGGTGAGGGTGAAGATCGCGCCGCCGAGCAGGATCGTCGTACCGGCGATCAGGCCGAGCGCCGTGAGGCCGCCGTGGTCGTTCGACCCGGTCTCGGCGAGGCCGCCGCTGGTGCCGCTGCCCGAGGTGCCGGTGCCGCCGGAGGTGGTGGTGCCTCCCGTGGTGCCGCCGGGCTGGGCCGTGGTGTCCAGCTCCAGCGAGGCGCCGGGGTCCTTGGCGGGGGTACAGGTGGTGGTCGTACCGAGCGCCTTGACGGTCAGCACGCCCGGGGTGAGCGTCGACTTGCCGCTCGCACCCGGCTTGTAGGTGCCGGTCAGGTCCGGGATCTCGATCGGGGCACCGGACTTGATGGGGTCCTTGTTGGCCGGACCCTGCACCGCGACGGTGCCCTTGTCCGCGCCGCCGACCTTGACCGCCATGGAGGGCTTGACCGAGTTCGCGGGGATGTCGGCCGGGCTGTCCATCACGGACTTGCCGAACTTCACGGTCAGGGCGAAGCCGCCGCCGCTCTTCTTGGCGTCGATACGGACCGGGGAGGTCGCGGTCTTGTCGCCGATGGGCGTCTTGCAGGCGTACTCGACCTGCACCTCCTTGCCGGTGTACGAGTCGCCCCCGCCGCCGCCACCGGCGGTGGTGCCGCTGGTGGTGCCGGACGTGGTTCCGGACGTCGTACCGGAGGTGGTGCCGGACGTGGTCCCGGACGTCGTACCGGAAGTGGTTCCGGACGTCGTACCGGAGGTGGTGCCGCCCGACGTGCTGCCCTCCGTCACCTTGATGGTGGCGGCCGCCTTCACGGTCTCCTTCGCCGTGCACTTGGTGTCGGTCGACAGCGGCTTGCTGACGTTGATGTTGTACGCGCCGGGCGTCAGCGTGACCTCACCGGCCTTCGTCAGCTTCAGCTTGGCCTTCATGTCCGGCAGCTTCATCGGGCTGTCCTTGGGGATCGGCGGATTCTCCCGCGGCCCCTGCATGGCCAGTTCGCCGGTCTGCGCGCCGCCCACCGTGAGCGTGCCGGTGGGCTGCACGGTGTTCTCCTCGATGTCGAGGATGGGCGGGTTCTTGGAGGCGGCCTGGACCGTCTTCCACACCACCTCGACCTCGTCGCCGACCTTGGCCGTCGCCGGGGCCTGGACGTCCACGGTCGTGGTGCCCTCCACCGGGGGCAGCCCGGAGATGGGCGGCGGCAGGCATTCGGTCTCGTACGAGACCTCGGCGCCGTATGCGGTGCTCGCGCCGAGCAGCACGCCCGCACCGCCGAGCAGCAGTGCGACGGCGGCCGCACTCACTCTTCGTTGCGTCCTCACGTCGTTCCCTTCGGGTTCGGTCGGTTCTCCTCGGACGGTGCGGAAAGGTGGTGCGTCGGTGTCCCCGGCAGCGTGTCCGGGGTGAACCAGGGCAGAGCGGTGGCCGGGGAGGCCGAGGCGTCCTTGTCGGCCTGGTCGGCCTGGTTGGCCTTGTTGGCCTTGTTGGCCTTGTTGGCCTTGTCCGCCTCGCCGCCCGGGGGTGTGCGCGGCCGGACCTTGTCCACGACGGCCATGCCGATACGGAAGACCGCCGCCGGGACGACGACGCACAGCAGGATCCAGAAGAGGGTCACGCCCCAGGGCCGCCCCACGCCCCACGGCTGTTCGACGAGCACCTTGCGCCCGTACTCGAGCGACACCCGGTAGTCGCCGTGCGCGCCCGCCGACAACTCGACCGGCAGCTTGACCTGGGCCTTCTTACCCGGCTGGATCGTGCCCCGCCACTGCTGCTCCTCCCAGTCCGGGGCGAAGACACCGTGCGCGGTGCCCACCTTGAAGACCGGGTCGCGGGCGGGGGTCGAGCCGAGATTGCCGACGGTGACGACGAGTCGTCGCTGCGGGGGCGCGCCGAACCAGGTCAGCAGCCCGCTCGACCCGTCGAGCCGCGCGGAGAGCACGCTGAGCCGTTCGCCTCCGGTGCGCTGCTCGGGCAAGGGCGCGACGGGATGTCCGGCGACCTTGAACGCCACGTCCGCGGCGGCGGCTTCGCCGGTCACGGTCGCGACGTGGACGACGCAGGGGCAGGGCTTGGGCGGTTCGGTGACCGGCAGCTTCCGGCGGAACGTGCCGTCCGCTCCGGTGGTGACCGCCCTGCCGTCGGCGTTGGCGCAGGAGTTGGTGCCGCCGATCATGTTCTGACCGCAGATGAGCAGGGTGAGCAGGGCGCGCGGCCGCCAGCCGGTGCCGCTCACGGTGATCGTGCCGCCCGCGCCCGCCTGTTCCCGGGACACCGTCGCGGCCGGGCCGTCGTCGGCCGCCGCGGCGGCGGGCCCGGGGGTGGGGATGACGAGGGCGAGCCCGGTGAGCAGGGCGGCCAGCAGCCCGGCGTACCGACGGTGGTGCGTACCGGCGTTCACGCGCTCGCTCCTGACTCCGTACCGTCCATCCGGCTCCGGCTCCGACTGCTTGTGCGTGTGCGTCTGCGGAGCAGCCAGGTGCCGCCGCCCGCCGCGCCCAGCGCCGTGGCCGCCGCGGCGGCGAGCAGCCATCCGGGGGCGGCGGTGTACGTGGCGGAGGCCGCCGCGTGCGCGCCGCCGCCCGCGGTGACGGTGAGCTTCACGTCCACCGCGTCGAGGGCGGGGGCGTCCGGCCAGCGCTCGGTGAGCCGTACCCGCTTGCCCGGCGGCACCTGGACGGGGAGGGTGCGGGCGTCCCGGCGCAGCACCGCGCCGAAGAGGCCGTCGGCGCGTACGGCCAGCCGTGGCGTCAGCGCGGTGTTGCCGCGGTTGACGACCGCGTAGCGGATGGCCGCCCCGCCGCCGTCCCCGGTCCGTACGACCGTTACGTCCTCGACGGAGAGCGCGGACAGCGTGGCCCCGCTGATCCGCAGACGCATCCGTACGCCGGTCCGGTGGCCGTCGCCGGTGACGACGAGCGCGCCGGAGCGGTCACCGGGCGCCGCGTCGGGCGGAAGGGTGACGGTGAAGGGGACGTCGGCGCGGGTGCGGGCCGGGACGCTGACCGTGCGGGCGGCGAACGCGATCCACGTTCCCTCGGCTCCCTCCCCCCGGAGCCGGAGGGTGTGGGGGCGCTGGTCCTCGTTGGTGACCGAGAGCTTGTCCCGGAGTACGGTGCCGGGCCGTCCCTCCAGGTAGAAGTACGGTCGGTCGGCGGCGTCCGGCGCGCTGCCCGCGCCGGGCGCGGGCGCCGCCGACCACCCGGGCCCGGCGGCAGCGGCGGGCGTCGCGACCGCGCCCAGCGGCGCCGCGGCCACGGTCAGTGCGGCGGCGCACGCGCGGAACGCGGCGCCGGTACGGGACGGCATCGCCCGCTTCTAGCGCGCGGCCCGCCGGCGGCGGGTCAGCCAGAGCGCCCCGGCCGCCCCGGTGAGGAGCACCGTGCCGCCGAGGGTGCCGAGCGCGATGGCGGAGTCGGCGGGTCCGGTCTGCGGCAGCTGTCCGCCGCCGGTGCCGCCCGTACCGCCGGTGCCGCCGGTGCCGCCCGTACCGCCGCTGTCGCCCGTGCCCCCGGTGGAGTCGGAGCCGCCGGATGAGCCGCCCGCGGCCGTGACGTCCAGGGTCAGCGAAGGCTTGGGGCTGTTGCCCGGCGTACAGGTCGTGGTCGTGCCCAGCGCCTTGATGGTCAGGGTCGAGGCGGTGAAGGTGACCTTTCCGCTCTTCTTGGGGGTGTACGTGCCCGTCAGCGTGCTGATCTTGATGGGCGTATTGGCGGGGACGGCCTGCGAGTTGGGGGGACCCGACACCGGCACGGTGCCGGTCTCCGCGCCGCCCAGCTTGATGAGCGCGCTCGGATGCATGGCCCCCTTGCCCAGTTCCACCGGGCTGGAGGAGACGCCCTTCTCGAAGGACATGGTGAGCTTGTAGGCGCTGCCGCTCGGAGCGCCCTTGATATCGATGGGCGATACGGCGCTTTTGTCGCCGATCGGCGTCTTGCACTGATAGTTGACGTCCACCGTGGCCGCGTGGGCGGCCGGAGCGGTGAGCAGTACCGCCGAACCGGCCACGGCCGCGGCCAACGTGAGGGCACCGCCGCGACTGGCCGTACGGCGTTGTGGTCGGGACACCTGAGATCCCCTCTCGCCAAGCGCCGCAGCCGCAAGCTAACTGACGGCACATCAGATCGGGCGCCGACAGTACGCCGGGGACCTTGCCGAGGGAAGACAAAGAGCACGCCGAATCGGCGTGTCATGGATGAACTGGGTGCGGCACTGCGACACAGGGCCGAGACCGGCCGGACGACGGGCCGGAAGACGGCCCCGGAGGGCCGGACCGGAGGGCGCTCGGCACCCGGGCGGAGAGGGACCGGGGCCGTGCTCTTCAGGCGGGCGCGGCCAGCTCGGCCCAGACGGTCTTGCCGGATCCCTCCGCGTTCCGCACGACCCCCCAGTCGAGGCACAGCCGCTGCACGATGAACATGCCATGGCCGCCCGGCCGCCCGGCGCGGTGCGGGGTGCGGGGTGCGGGCGTACCGGTGCCGAGATCCACGACTTCGAGGCGGAGCACCTTCGCGTTGCAGCTGACCCGCAGCTCCTCGGGGCCGTCGGCGTGCAGGCAGGCATTGGTGACCAGCTCGGAGACGACGAGCAGCACATCCTCCGCGGCGGCCCGCTGATCGGCGGTCGCGGCCGGAAGCCAGCCCCAGTCACGCAGCGCCTCGCGCGTGAAGTCCCGGGCGCGCGGCACCGCTCCGCTGGCCCCGATCAGATGGAGCCTGCGGAGCTGACGGATCCGCCCGGGGGATGGCCCGGGGGGAGGAGTGGCCGGTGGGGCAGCCGAAGCGGCAGGGCCGTCCGGATCCGGGCCGCGGTCGCCCGGCGGGTACGGCCGGGTGGTGCTCATCAGCGCTTCACCTCACCGATTCACCGATTCAGGGACAAGGGACACCTGATCTCTTCAACAGTTTCAGCCTGTCTCCTGCCCGGCCAAAGCGTGAGAACACCCACTTCTCCGGTACGGCTCATGTGACGCGGACAACGCCTCGATGACACCCTGCCGACACACCGGAAACAGGAGTGGCGGAGATCACTCGACCAGCGCCGCGTCAAGGGATTCATGGACCGTGAAGACGGCCTCCGCACCTGTGATCTCGAACACACGGGCAACGACCGGCTGCATACCGGCCAGATGGACGGCCCCGCCTTCGGCCTCGGCCTTCAGGCGGGCGCCGAGCAGCACGTTCAGCCCGGTGGAATCGCAGAACTCCAGATGCGAGCAGTCCACCACCAGTCGCACGCGTCCCCCCTCCACGCACTTCTCCAGCGGCTCCCGCAGCACCTCGGCGGTGTGGTGGTCCAACTCACCCGTCGGTGTCACGACCGCGCTCGCCCCGTGGTGCCGAACCTCGACCTGGAGCCGGCCCTTGCTGGCGCTGCCGACCATCCCGCGGTCCATGTGCGCACCTCTTCTGGCGTCTCGTTGCTTTCGATTGCGCGCAATGAACCTTACGCCTTTGACCGGTCCTCCGGTAGCCGAACATTTCGCATAGTTCGGCAAATATGGACAACGTGGACTTGCCACGCACCAGCGAATACGGGTAGGCGTAGTAAGAACACATCCGAACACGGCCCGGCTTTGGAGGCGCCGCTCACCGGAGCAGCACGTCATGGCATCGGCAGCCATATGCCGAGAACGACGGAGGAGACTATGTCACCCCAGCTCGACGACTCGCGTACCGACCCGTCTTGGAGTACCAGGGCCACCGTCTCGTCGGCTCACGTACCCGAACAGTTCGTCCCTGATGCGGGTGCCCAGACGATCGCCGGATATTCCCTCGATGAATTGACCGAACTGTCCGATCTGCCGGAAATCCCGTCGTTTGAGACGGTGAGCCCGGTCGACGCGAGGGCCCTCTCGAAGACGCTCTTCGAGCGGATCGAGGTGCTCGAAGAGGGCACCCACGAGTACGCCTACGTCCGCAACACCCTGGTCGAGCTGAACCTGGCACTGGTCAAGTTCGCCGCCTCCCGCTTCCGCTCCCGCAGCGAGCCGATGGAGGACATCGTCCAGGTCGGCACCATCGGCCTCATCAAGGCCATCGACCGGTTCGAACCGGGTCGGGGTGTCGAGTTCCCCACCTTCGCGATGCCGACCATCGTCGGCGAGATCAAGCGCTTCTTCCGGGACACCAGTTGGTCCGTGCGCGTCCCCCGGCGGCTGCAGGAGCTGCGGCTGGACCTGGCCAAGGCCGGCGACGAACTGGCCCAGCGGCTCGACCGCGCACCGACCGTCGGCGAATTGGCCGAGCGTCTGGACATCACCACCGCCGAGGTCGTCGAGGGCATGGCCGCGAGCAACGCGTACACCGCCAGCTCGCTGGACGCCCAGCCCGAGGAGGACGACTCCGAGGGCGCGCTGGCGGACCGCATCGGGTACGAGGACCACGGGCTCGAAGGCATCGAGTACGTCGAGTCCCTGAAGCCCCTGATCGCCGATCTGCCCGCCCGGGACCGCCAGATCCTCTCCCTGCGCTTCGTCGCCAACATGACGCAGTCGGAGATCGGTGAGGAACTGGGCATCTCCCAGATGCACGTCTCCAGGCTGCTGTCGCGCACCCTCCGTCGGCTCCGCAAGGGACTGATGATCGAGGAGTAACGCTTCCGCTGACGGATGAGGGCCCGTCCCCGCTCGTTCGGGACGGGCCCTTATGCGTGCCCGGTGCCTCTGAAGTGCGGTCAGACGAGCGTGCCGGCGCGCCAGACCGCCGAGACCAGCGGCACGCCGGGGCGGTAGGCGAGGTGGACGTGGGAGGGCGCGTCCAGCAGCGCGAGGTCGGCCCGGGCGCCGGGGGCGATCCGCCCCACGTCGTCGCGGCGCAGCGCCCGCGCCCCGCCCGCGGTGGCCGCCCAGACCGCCTCGTCGGGGGTCATCCCCATCTCCCGTACGGCCAGGGCGACGCAGAACGGCATCGAGCTGGTGAAGGACGAGCCGGGGTTGCAGTCCGGCGACAGCGCGACCGTGGCGCCCGCGTCCAGCAGCCGGCGCGCGTCCGGATAGGTGGAGCGGGTGGAGAACTCCGCCCCGGGCAGCAGGGTGGCGACGGTGTCGCCCTGCGCCAGGGCGTCCACATCGGCGTCGGTGAGATGGGTGCAGTGGTCGGCGGAGGCCGCGCCCAGCTCGACGGCCAGCCGCACACCGGGGCCGTACGACAGCTGGTTGGCGTGGACGCGCGGAATGAGCCCGCGCTCCTTCCCGGCGGTGAGGACGGCCCGGGCCTGGTCGCCGTCGAAGGCGCCCTGTTCGCAGAAGACGTCGACCCAGCGGGCGTGCGGGGCGCACATGTCGAGCATCGGGCCGGTGACGAGGTCGACGTACGCGGCGGGGTCGTCGGCGAACTCGGGGGCGACGATGTGCGCGCCGAGGAAGGTCACCTCGTCGGTGTGGGCGGCGGCGATGGACAGGGCGCGGGCCTCGTCCTCCGACGTGAGGCCGTAGCCGGACTTGATCTCCAGGGTGGTGGTGCCCTGGTGCAGGGCCTCCACCACATAGCGGGCGACGTTGGCGTTGAGCACGTTGTTCGAGGCGGCGCGGGTGGCGGCCACGGTGGTGCGGATGCCGCCCGCGCTGTAGGCCCGGCCGGACATCCGGGCGTTGAACTCCTCGGTGCGGTCGCCCGCGAAGACCAGGTGGGAGTGGGAGTCGACGAAGCCCGGGACGGCGGCCCGGCCCGCCGCGTCGACCCGGTTGTCGGTGGCGGGTGCTTTGCTTGTCTCACCGACCCAGGCGATGCGGTCACCGTCGATGACGACCGCCGCGTCCTGGATCAGACCGAGGGGGCCTTCGCCGAGGGAGGGGTCGTTGGTGACGAGGCTGGAGATGTGGGTGAGGGCGGTCGTGGTGGGGGTCGCGACCGTGTCCGTGGCGGTGGTCATGGTGGGGGCCTTCTCCTTGATCAGCCGGCTGGGCCTGGTCGGCCTGGTCAATGTGATCGGCGTGGTCAGCCTGGTCGGGCTGGTCAGCCGTGCAGGGCCGCGATGGCTCCGGCCAGCGCTTCGGGGACGCGCGGGACGAGCTGGTGCGCCCCGTCCCGTACGACGTGGCGGCCGCCGACCACGGTGTGCCGGACGTCCGCGTTGGTCGCCGCGAATATCGCCGTCTCGGCGCCCAGCCGGGCCGGCGGCCCCGCCGTGCGGACCGAATCCAGCGCGATCGTGGTGAGGTCGGCGAGCGCGCCCACCTCGATCCGGCCGGTGTCCGCGCCCCAGCCGAGCGCCGCGTGACCGTCGGCGGTGGCGGCGCGCAGCAGCTGGGCGGCGGTCCAGTGGCCGCGGGTGCGGGTGTGCAGCCGCTCGTCCAGCTCCATGGCGCGGGCCTCTTCGAGGATGTCGATCACGGCGTGGCTGTCGCTGCCCAGGGACAGCGGTGAGCCCGCCTGGCTCAGCTGGGCGGCCGGGCCGATGCCGTCGGCGAGGTCCCGCTCGGTGGTCGGGCACATGCACACACCGGTGGCCGAGTGGCCCAGCAGCCGGATGTCGCCGGGGGTGAGGTGGGTCGCGTGCACGGCGGTCGTGCGCGGGCCCAGCACCCCGTGGTCGGCGAGCAGCCGGGTGGGGGTGAAGCCGTGCGCCTCCACGCAGGCGTCGTTCTCGGCGGTCTGCTCGGAGAGGTGGACGTGGAGGGGCGCCGCCTGCCCCTCGGCCCAGCCGGACACGGTCGCGAGCTGATCGACGGGCACGGCCCGCACCGAGTGGATGGCGGCGCCGACGCGGGTGTTGCCGTCGCTCTTCAGCGCGGAGACCCGCTCGGCCCAGGCGTCCGCGGTGCCGTCCGAGAAGCGGAGCTGGTGCTGGTCGGGCTCCTTGCCGAAGCCGGAGGAGAGATAGCAGGTGTCGAGGAGGGTGATGCGGATACCGGCCTCGGCCGCGGCCGCGATCAGGGCCTCCCCCATGGCGTTGGGGTCGGCGTAGCGGCCGCCGCCGGGCGCGTGGTGCACATAGTGGAACTCGCCGACGCAGGTGATGCCCGCCATGGCCATCTCGGCGTACACGGCGCGGGCGAGATCGAAGTAGCTGTCCGGGGTGAGCCGGCCGGCCACCTCGTACATCACCTTGCGCCAGGTCCAGAAGGAGTCCGGCGCCGCCCCGTCCGGCGGGCGCGCCGAGGCGCCCGCCTGCACGATGCCGCGCAGCGCCCGGTGGAAGGCGTGGCTGTGCGCGTTGGCCAGGCCGGGGACGGTCAGACCGCGCAGGGTGACGGAACCGGCCGGATGCAGGGGGCTCCCGGGCCGCACGGCCTTGATCCGCCCGTCCGTGGCCACCACGATGACCACGTCCGGCACCACCTGCCCGTCCAGCCAGGCGTACTCCGCCCAGTAGGTCTGCGCCGTCAGTGACACGCCAACCCCTCCAGTACCTGTGCGAGCGCGGCCACACCGGCGAGGCAGTCGTCCTCGCCCGCCGTCTCCGCGGGTGAGTGCGAGACGCCGGTGGGGTTCCTTACAAACAGCATGGCGGTCGGAACCGACGCGGACAAAATGCCCGCGTCGTGCCCGGCCCCGGTGGGCAGGACCGGAACGCCGCCGAGCAGGCCCGACAGCTGGTCACGCAGGTCGTGGGCGAATTCCACGATGGGGGTGAAGGACTCCCGGGTGACGCGGACGTCCACCCCGTCGCGCCGCCCGCGCTCGACCGCGGCGCGCTCGATCTCGCCGACGACGGCGGCCAGGGTCTCCTCGTCGGGGGCCCGCGAGTCCAGCCAGCCGCGCACCAGGCCGGCGATCGCGTTCACCCCGTTCGGCTCGACGCCCACCTTGCCGAAGGTCGCCAGCGCCCCCGCCAGGCGGGCCTTCTTGCGGGCCGCGAGGACGGTGTTCGCGTAGGTGAGCATCGGGTCGCGGCGGTCGTCCAGCCGGGTCGTCCCGGCGTGATTGGCCTCGCCGTGGAAGTCGAACCGCCAGCGGCCGTGCGGCCAGATCGCGGAGGCGACGCCCACGGGGTGGCTCGTGTCGTTCAGGCCGCGGCCCTGCTCGATGTGCAGCTCCACGAAGGCGCCGATGCGGGCCAGCCGCTCCGGGTCCGGCCCGATGGCCTCCGGGTCGTACCCGGCGCGCTCCATGGCCCGCGGCAGCGTGACGCCGTCCGCGTCCCGGAGGGCGTGCGCCTGCTCCGGGCCGAGCTGCCCCGCGGTGAGCCGGGACCCGACGCAGGCCAGGCCGAAGCGGGCGCCCTCCTCGTCGCCGAAGTTGACGATGGCGAGGGGTTTGGTGGGCGCGGCGCCGCGTGCCCGGAGCTGGTCCAGGGCGGCGAAGGACGAGACGACGCCGAGGGGGCCGTCGAAGGCGCCGCCGTCGGGGACGGAGTCCAGGTGGGAGCCGGTGACCACGGCGTCGCCCGCGGTGGGGTCGCCCAGCCAGGCCCACTGGTTGCCGTTGCGGTCCAGCTCGTAGGTGAGGCCGCGGGCCTCCGCCTGCGCCTGGAACCAGGCCCGGCAGTCGGTGTCGGCGCCGGTCCAGGCGTAGCGGCGGTAGCCGCCGGTTTCCGCGTGGCGGCCGATGGGGGCGAGGTCGCGCCACATCTCGTGGAACGACGCGCCGGTCGTGGGGGGTGTGCCCACTGTGGTCTCAGCCTCCGTTGGGTGAGCGGATGCGGGCCGGGGGGTGGGCACCACGGTCACTCCGACTCCCTCATGGGGATGCGGACGTCGCGCTCGGCGGCCACCTCGTCGGCGCGGTCGTAGCCCGCGTCCACGTGGCGGATCACGCCCATCCCCGGGTCGTTCGTCAGGACGCGGCGGATCTTCTCGGCAGCCAGCGGCGTACCGTCGGCGACCGTCACCTGGCCCGCGTGGATCGAGCGGCCCATGCCGACCCCGCCGCCGTGGTGGACCGAGACCCAGGAGGCGCCCGAGGCCACGTTGACCATGGCGTTCAGCAGCGGCCAGTCGGCGATCGCGTCCGAGCCGTCCAGCATGGCCTCGGTCTCGCGGTACGGGGAGGCCACCGAGCCGCAGTCCAGGTGGTCGCGGCCGATGGCCAGCGGCGCGGCGAGCGTCCCGTCGGCCACCATCTCGTTGAACCGCTCCCCCGCCCGGTCGCGCTCACCGTAGCCGAGCCAGCAGATGCGGGCGGGCAGCCCCTGGAAGTGGACCCGCTCCCCCGCCATCTTGATCCAGCGGGCCAGGGACTCGTTCTCCGGGAAGAGGTCGAGGATCGCCTTGTCCGTGGCCGCGATGTCCTTCGGGTCGCCGGACAGCGCCGCCCAGCGGAACGGGCCCTTGCCCTCGCAGAACAGCGGCCGGATGTACGCGGGCACGAAGCCGGGGAAGGCGAAGGCGCGCTCGAAGCCCGCGAGCTTGGCCTCGCCGCGGATCGAGTTGCCGTAGTCGAAGACCTCGGCGCCCGCGTCCATGAAGCCGACCATGGCCTCCACGTGCCGGGCCATCGCCTCGCGCGCCCGCTGGGTGAAGTCGGCGGGCTTCTCGGCGGCGTACGACGCCATCTCGTCGAAGTCCACGCCGATCGGCAGGTACGACAGCGGGTCGTGGGCGCTGGTCTGGTCGGTGACGATGTCGATCGGCGCGTTCATCGCGAGCAGCCGCGGGACCAGCTCGGCCGCGTTCCCCAGCACGCCGATGGACAGCGGGCGGCGGGCGTCGCGCGCCTCGACCGCGAGCTGGAGCGCGTGGTCCAGGCTGTCGGCGCGCACGTCCAGGTAGCGGTGCTCGATACGGCGCTCGATGGCGCGTGGGTCGCAGTCGATACAGATCGCGACGCCGTCGTTCATGGTGACCGCGAGCGGCTGGGCGCCGCCCATGCCGCCGAGACCGGCCGTGAGCGTGATCGTCCCGGCGAGGGTGCCGTGGACCCCTTTACCCATTGAATGCAGCTTCTCCGCGACGGCCGCGAACGTCTCGTACGTGCCCTGGAGGATGCCCTGGGTGCCGATGTAGATCCACGAGCCCGCGGTCATCTGGCCGTACATGGTCAGGCCCAGCGCCTCCAGGCGGCGGAACTCCTCCCAGTTCGCCCAGTCGCCGACCAGGTTGGAGTTGGCGATCAGGACGCGGGGCGCCCATTCGTGGGTCTGCATGACGCCGACCGGACGGCCCGACTGGACGAGCATCGTCTCGTCCTGCTTCAGCGTGCGCAGCGTACGGACCATGGCGTCGAACGAACGCCAGTCGCGGGCCGCCTTGCCGGTGCCGCCGTAGACGACGAGCTTGTCGGGGTGCTCGGCGACCTCCGGGTCGAGGTTGTTCTGCAGCATCCGCAGGGCGGCTTCCTGCTGCCACCCCCGGGCGCTCAGCTCCGTACCACGCGGGGCCCGTACGGGTCGCGGTCCTGACATGGGCCGTGCCTCCCTGCCATCGACTGGATCGAGTTATTCACATCTTGTCTTTGATGAATATAGCTAGTCAATAGGGGCGGCTGCGGTATACACCCGGGCGGTTCCCCGAACAAACGGCACACAAAACCGACTAGACAGGGCACTTCCTGGCAAATATCGAATACCGGGGTTCTTTCAGTCTTCTGGGTGGAATTCAGGAATCAGCCTCTGCCGGTCGGCAGGTCACGCGCTCGCAGACAGGAGTCTCGACATGTTCAAGCAGGTAACGACCCTTGCGGTGGCCACGCTTGTCGCCGGGCTGGTCACCGTCCCCGTCGCCGAAGCTGCGCAGGCGCGGTCCTCCACGGCGGCCGGCGTCACGCTGTGCTCGCAGGAGAATCTGAGGGGGACCTGCAAGACGTTCCTCCGGCCCTCGCCGCTCAAGGACGTGTCGATCGCGACCTTCACGATGCGATCGGTCAAGAACACCACCACCGGCAAGGTCTTCCTCTACTCGGGCGCGCCTTCGCGGGGCAGGTGCACCGGCCTGTATAGGAGCGTCGACGCCGACCACTGGAGGAACATCACCCCCGCGAAAACCGTCAGGTGTATCCACTTCACCTGATCCCTCCTCCTCGGCGGCCCGCCGGTTCGGCCGGCCGGCCGCCGACGCCCGTTCGGCCGCTGAGGCGCGACCTGCGAGATTCCCTGAGGCGATCTCGTCGGCGTCATGGCGCCCCCAGCCGCCGCCCGTCCCGGAGCCCGCCGTGTCCCTGCCCGTCACCCATCGCGAGGTGCGCCTCGCCGCCCGGCCCGAAGGGCCGCTCACCACCGACCACTTCGAGGTCGTCCACGCCCCGCTGCCCACCCCCGGCCGGGGCCAGGTGCTGGTGCGGAACCGGCTGATGAGCGTCGCCGCCGCCATGCGCCCGCTCACCTCGGCCGACCCCGGCACCCTCGGCCTGCCGCAGCTGCGCAACCGGGTCGGCGACGTCATGCGGGGCCCCGCCATCGGCGAAGTGGTCAGCGCCCCGCCGGACACCGGCCTGACCCGCGGCGCCCTCGTCCGCCACCACTCCGGCTGGCGCGAGTACGCCGTCCTCGACGCGGCCGAGGCGCCCCCGCTCGACCCCGACGCGCTGCCCGACCCCGCCGCCCACCTCTCCCAGGGCTTCACCGCCTGGCTGGGCGTGGTGCGCGGCGCCGGGGTGCGGCGCGGCGACACGGTGTTCGTCACCGGGGCCGCGGGCGGGGTCGGCACCCTGGCCGGGCAGTTCGCGCGGCTCCACGGCGCCGCGCGGGTCATCGGCTCCACCGGTTCCCGTGCGAAGGCCGACCGGCTCATCGAGGAGCTGGGCTACGACGCGGTCGTCATCCGCGGCGCGGCCCCCATCGAGGAGCAACTGCGCGCGGCGGCGCCGGACGGCATCGACGTCCTGTTCGACACCGTCGGCGGCGAGCAACTGCGCGCCGCCCTCGCCCTGGCCCGCCGCAGGGCCCGCTTCGCCCTCGTCGGCGCGCTCGCCGCCCAGCTGTCCGACGACGCCCTCGCCACCACCCCGATCAGCACCCTCGCCCTCATCACCCGCGGCGTCACCCTGCGCGGCATCAGCGCCTACGACCACCCGGACGCGGCCCCGACGTACCTGCGCGAATTCGGCCGCGCGCTGCGCGCGGGCGCCATCACCTACCCCCACACCCGCCTGACCGGCATCGCCCAAGCCCCGCGCGCGCTGGTGGAGTTGCTGGAGGGACGCCACCTGGGGGCGGTGCTGGTGGAGCTATGAGTCGGGTCGTGGACCCGGCCCGGCATCGGTGCCACGGCGCCCCGCACACCCGCCGGCCTGGCCTGTGGCCCCGGTCGGGTGGTTGGCTGAGGGCATGACTGCGAACCCGACCCCGGTCCCGGCCAGCGCCGTCGAGCGGCGTGAGCGGGCCGTGCGTGCCGCCGTCGAGCAGGGGCTGATCGGCCCCGAGCAGCCCGTCGTCGGACTGCTCGACGTCACCGGCATCCGCGCCGCCGCGGCCGAGCTGCGGGCCGCCTTCGACGAGGTCACGGCGCCCGGCACGCCCGTTCTGCACGCCTTCGCCGTGAAGGCCGCCGCGCTCGTCCCCGTCCTGCGGCTGCTGACCGACGAGGGGCTGGGCTGCGAGGTGGCCAGCCCCGGTGAGCTGGCCCTCGCCCGGGCCGCCGGGGCGGACCCCGGCCGCATCGTCCTCGACTCGCCCGCCAAGACCCACGCCGAGCTGCGCGAAGCCCTCGACCTGGGCATCGCCGTCAACGCCGACAACCCGCAGGAGCTGGCCCGGCTCGACGCGCTCGTGGGCGCCGTCCCCACTCGGTCCCCGCTGGGCCTGCGGGTCAATCCGCAGGTGGGCGGCGGCAGCATCGGCGCGCTCAGCACCGCCACGGAGACCTCCAAGTTCGGGGTCGCGCTGCGCGACGTAGGGGCGCGCGACTGGGTCGTACGCGCCTTCGCCGAGCGCCCCTGGCTGACCCGGCTGCACGCCCACGTCGGCTCGCAGGGGTGCCCGCTGGAGCTGATGGCGGCGGGCGTCCGGGCCGCGTACGAACTCGCCGAGGAGATCAACCAGACGGTCGGCCGCCGCCAGATCGACACCCTCGACATCGGCGGCGGCCTCCCCGTGAACTTCACCTCCGACGAGGTGACACCCAGCTACCACGAGTACGCGCGACTCCTGAAAACCACCGTCCCCGGTCTCCTCGACGGGCGGTACGGCCTGGTCACCGAGTTCGGGCGGTCACTCCTCGCCAAATCAGGAGTGGTGCTGGCGCGCGTCGAATACGCGAAGTGGGCCGGCGGCCGACCGATCGCCGTGACGCACGCGGGCGCGCAGCTCGCCACCCGTACGGTCTTCGCCCCCACCTCCTGGCCCCTGCGGGTCGCCACGTACGACGCGAACGGGCGCCCCAAGCGCACGGGCCCCGACGGCCCGGTCACCCAGGACATCGCGGGCCCCTGCTGCTTCGCGGGCGACCTGGTGGCCGAGAACCGGGCCCTGCCGGAGCTGGCGGCGGGGGACCTGGTGGGCCTGCTGGACACCGGCGCGTACTACTTCTCGAACCACTTCGCCTACAACAGCCTGCCCAGGCCGGGCGTGTACGGATTCGCGCCCGGCGACGACGGCGTCCGCTTCGCGGAGGTCCGGAAGCCGCAGACGATGGCGGAGATCGTGGCCGAGAGCGGCGGCGCCGAGGCCGAGGGTCTGACGGCCCTGTAGAGCGGGAAGCCGCCAACGGCGGCACCACCACCCACCGAACGCACCGCGCCCCCACCGCACACCCGCGCCCGCGCCCGCACCCCGCACCCCGCCAGGAGTCACCGCTTCGCGCCGCCCGGCCCCGCGTCGCCCGCCGCGGGGCCCGTCGTCTGGTAGCCGCGGACGTCGCGGCCCGCCGGTCGGCCACGGGGGACCCAGTCCGTACGGACCCACAGCAGCGCGTCGTGCGCATGCTCCCAGCGGCCCAGCCACAGCGCCTTCGCCCACAGCCCCGCGCCGAGGCCCGCCAGCAGCAGGCCGCCCGCCGCGGGGACGGCGAAGGACGAGCCGACAGCGGCCAGGAAGGCCAGGAGCAGCCACCACCGCAGGGCGCGGCGGCGGGTCCGCAGGGTCACCGCGCGGTCCTGGAGGAACACCGACACGCCCGCGCGGGTGGCCTCCTGGGCCAGGGTCAGATACCGGCCGCGCCGTACGACAAACACCACAAGGGCCGCGATCAGGAAGAGCGCCGCCCCGGCCAGCAGGCCGATGCGGCGGCCGGTGAGGCCGGGGAGCAGCGTCCCGATGCCCCCGGCCAGAACGCCCAACCACCACAGCCATCCGGCGGGTGCCCGTACGACCACGGCGACCCGTATCAGCGCATACGCCCCGCGTCCCATCTGCCGACCTCCTCGACGTCTCAGGCCATCGAACGCGGACTGTAGTCAAGGTCGCTGAGAATTCGGTGAGATGGCGGTTCTCAAAGGCCTACCGATCACCTTGCGTGGATGCCCTGGCCTTCAGGCCGAGGATGAACCGCATCTCTGGACTACTCTGGCCTGGAAGTCAGAGCCGACGTTGTTGCTGCTCGATGGGTTGGCGGAGGATCGTCAGCGGCGCGCCTCCGCAGGAGGCGGAGAAGTAGGACGGCGACTGTAGATGTCCGTGCAAGACGCCGCGGTGCTCTGGTGTACTGGTCCGCCTCGAAGTCCTGGCACACGTTCCGCATGATCTTTTCGCAGCGTGTCAGCATCTCATTGGTGAACACTCCACGCTGGTAATTGGTCACAACGATCAAGTGAACGTGCATCGCCGAAACCATATGCTTGTCATGGCAACATTCGTCCTCGCTGTCCATGAGGCCGACATATGTTCGTGTTCGTGCAGCTCCGCTATAACTACCGGGTCTACCCGGACGCCCCGCAGCGCCGCGCGCTGGCGCAGGCGTTCGGGTGTGTGCGTGTGGTGTGGAACGACTGCCTGCGCGACCGGCAGGAAGCACATGCGGCAGGGCGGCCGTATGTGACGTCGGCCGAGCTGTCCCGGCACCGCATCACCCAGGCCAAGCGCACCACCGAGCGCGCCTGGCTCGCCGAGGTATCGGCGGTCGCGCTTCAGCAGTCGCTGCGGGACTTGGATACCGCCTACAGGAACTTCTTCGACTCCCTCAAAGGCAGACGCAAAGGCCGCAAGGTCGCACCGCCTCGGTACAAGTCGAAGAAGGACACGCGGCAGTCCATCCGCCTGACCGCCGACGCCTTCTCTCTCCAGGACAACGGCACGGTGTATGTAGCCAAGGTCGGCGCAATCAAGGTCACGTGGTCCAGGCCACTTCCAGCCACGCCCACCTCTGTGACGGTCACCAAGGACTGCGCGGGCCGGTACTTCATGAGCTTCGTGGTGAACACCGAACCACATATCCTCCCCGAGCTGGAGACCGAAGTCGGCATCGACCTGGGCCTGACCACCTTCGCCGTCCTCTCCGACGGCACCCGCATCCACTCCCCGAAGTTCCTGCGGCGTGCTGAGAAGAAGCTCAAACGGTTGCAGAAGGATCTCTCCCGCAAGGCCCGGGGATCGAAGAACCGGGCCAAGGCCCGTGTCCGGGTCGCGCGGCAGCATGCCCGGGTGGCCGACCGCCGCCGGGACTGGCACCACAGGGCCTCCACACAGATCATCCGCGACAACCAAGCGGTGTATGTGGAAGACCTCGCAGTGTCCGGCCTCGCACGCACCCGGCTGGCCAAGTCCGTGCACGACGCCGGATGGTCGGCGTTCGTGAACATGCTGGAGTACAAGGCCATCAAGCACGGCAGGTACTTCGGGAAGATCGGACGCTTCGAGCCGACCTCGCAAGTCTGCTCCGAGTGCGGAGT
>NZ_BBUZ01000047.1 GCF_001417735.1 Streptomyces sp. NBRC 110028 | reverse complement strand
AGTGTGATGCGCCACAAATTTCGAGGTTAAGTCAGTAGTCTGTTGGTATGTCGCCGGGGCCTCGTGCTGTTGAAGTCGTTCTGTCCGATGAGGAGCGGGTGGAATTGTCCCGTTGGGCAAGTGGGGCGGTGGCGCCCCGGTTTGCTGAACGGGCGCGCATCGTGCTGGCGTGCGCGGACGGGGCGCCGAATGCGCGTGTTGCTGCAGAGGTCGGCGTAACGGTAGCGACGGTGAGAAAGTGGCGGGGGAAGTTCGCCGCTGAGCGCTTGCCTGGGCTGGAGGATGCCTTTCGTATCGGTCGGCCGAAGGCCGACCTGGTCCTGAGTGAGGCCGAACGGGCCCAGCTGACCCGGTGGGCCCGGCGAGCGAAGACCGCTCAGTATCTCGCGTTGCGTGCGAGGATCGTGCTGCGGTGTGCGGAGGGCGGGACGAACAGGCAGGCCGCTGCGGATCTGGGGGTTGACGCGTCGACCGTGGATCGCTGGCGTGCTCGTTTCGTCTCCGAACGCCTCGACGGCCTGCATGACGAGCCCCGGCCGGGCCGGCCACCCTCGATTCTCCTCGACCAGGTCGAGGAAGTGGTCGTGGCGACGCTGGAGTCCACGCCGGGTAAGGACACTCACTGGTCGCGGGCCTCGATGGCGGCCCGTACCGGGCTGTCGAAGTCCACTATCGGACGGATCTGGAAGAGATTCGATCTCAAGCCTCATCTGCAGGATTCCTTCAAGCTTTCGACTGATCCGCAGTTCATCGAGAAGGTCGTCGATGTCGTGGGTCTGTACCACAACCCGCCGGAGAAGGCGGTAGTGCTGTGCGTGGACGAGAAGAGCCAGATCCAGGCACTGGACCGCTCCCAGCCGGTGCTGCCGATGATGCCGGGCATGCCCGAACGCCGCACCCACGACTACCTGCGGCATGGCATCACCAGCCTGTTCGCCGCGTTCAACATCGCCGACGGCACCGTCATCAGTGAACTCCACCGCCGCCACCGGGCGATTGAGTTCAAGAAGTTCCTGGTCACCATAGACAAGGCTGTGCCGAGCGGACTCGACGTCCACCTGGTCTGCGACAACTACGCCACACACAACACCGCCGAGATCAAAACCTGGCTGGGCAAGCACCCCCGCTTCCACGTCCACTTCACCCCGACCGGCTCCTCCTGGATCAACCAGGTCGAGCGATGGTTCGGCCTGCTGACCGAAAAACTCGTCCGCCGCGGCGTACACACCTCGGTGAAATCCCTGGAGGACGACATCCGGGCCTGGATCGACACCTGGAACGAGGACCCGAAACCCTTCACCT
Organism: Streptomyces sp. NBRC 110028; assembly: GCF_001417735.1. Classification (GTDB taxonomy): domain Bacteria; phylum Actinomycetota; class Actinomycetes; order Streptomycetales; family Streptomycetaceae; genus Streptomyces. The sequence continues at coordinate 79,849 of NZ_BBUZ01000047.1, read as the reverse complement.
GGACCAAGACCGCCGACGAGATCCTCAACTCCCTCGCCGACTACCTCGCCAGAATCGCCCCCTCTACCGAAAACCAGCAGCAGACTTAACCTCGAAATTTGTGGCGCATCACACTAGGACAGCGGGGGCTCCGCCCCCGGACCCCGGGTCGCCCGGCGGCCGTCGCCACGAGAGGCGGGACCGCTCCCACCCCCGCCCTGCGCCTGGCCGCCGGGGTGTACCGGAGCCGGAAGGGGGCGGGCCACTGGTGGGCGGTCGCGACTCGGCGGAAGGGGGCGGGGTCGCAGGGGTGGGGTCCTGGACGCTGACGTGTATTTGTGGCGCCGATCGCTCGACGTTCACGACATGCTCTGCGTCAGCGGCGCCGTAAATATACGGTCCAGGGCCCTGCCCCGGAGGCCCCGCACCCGGCACCCACCACCCCAGCGCCCGCGCACCCACCACGCACCCGCACCCGCACCCGCACGCGCACCGCGACCATCACTCAAGCCGCCAGGTCAGAGCCCGGCCTCCGGGCCTGCCCCCGGTGCCTCCGGTGCCCCCGGCGCCGTCGGCGCGGTCGGGATGCCCAGGCCGCGCGCCGGACCCTGGCAGCCCTGGGCCGCCGCGATGCCCAGCGCGACCAGCAGCGTCACCACCACGAAGACCGTCAGCCGCTGCCGCAGCAGCCGGACCCGGTCCGGGCCGCCGGGCCGGCGGCCGTTCGTACGGGGCGCGGGGCGCTGGCCGGTGCCGCGGCGCGGCGCGGGCGGCCGCGCCGGGGTGTTGCGCCCCGTCGGCCGCGCCGGGCCCGCGCCGGGCGGCGCGGACCGCGGCGACGACGCCCGCGGCGCCGCCGCGCCCCGGGACGGGGTACCCCGGGGCGGGGTGCCCCGGGGCGGCGTACCCCGGGAGGGCGTGCTCCGGGGCGGCGTGCCCGGTCCCGGCCGGCGCTCCGTGTGCTGGTCCGCGTACGCGTCGGCCCGCCGCCCCACAGGACGCCCGTCCGGGGCATGCCCAGGGGGCGCCCCGTGTCCGTGGGCCTCCCGCGCCGCGATCTCCTTGAGTCGCAGCGACAGCTGCAGCGTCGTCGGCCGGTCCTCCGGGTCCTTCGCGAGGCACGCGTGCAGCAGAGGGGCCAGCGCGTCCGGCACCCCGAGCAGCTGCGGCTCCTCGTGCACGACGCGGTACAGCATCACCTCGGAACTCCCGTGCCCGAACGGCGAATCCGCAGTGGAGGCGTACGCGAGTGTGGCGCCCAGCGCGAAGACGTCGGTCGCCGGGGTGACGGCCGCGCCCCGCACCTGCTCGGGCGCGAGGAAGCCGGGGGAGCCGACGGCCGTACCGACGTGGGTCAGCGTGCTGGCCCCGGTGGCCCAGGCGATGCCGAAGTCGATGATGCGGGGGCCCTTGGGGGAGAGGAGGATGTTGGACGGCTTGAGGTCGCGGTGGACGACCCCCGCCTCGTGCACCGCCAACAGCCCCTCGGCCAGCGCGGACCCGATGGACGCGACGTGCGCGGCCGGCAGCGGGCCCTCCTCGTTGACCTTGTCGTGCAGGGAGGGGCCGGGCACGTACTGGGTGGCGAACCAGGGCCGGTCGGCCTCCAGGTCCGCGGCCACCAGCCGCGCCGTACAGCCGCCGCGGATCCGCCGCGCGGCGGACACCTCGCGGGCGAACCGCGACCGGAACTCCCGGTCCTCCGCCAGATCCGGCCGGATGACCTTCAGCGCCACCCGCTGCCCGCGCCGGTCGGACCCGAGGTAGACGACCCCCATACCGCCCGCGCCGAGCCGCCGGTGAAGCCGGAAGGAGCCGACGACACGCGGGTCCTCGCGCCGGAGCCGCATCATCGCCATGTCCGTCCCCTACCTCCGGTGGGGAGCCCTTCCCTCACCCCTTGGTGGGGAGCCCCATCCGCTGCCGTCTGCTGCCGGTCCACTGCCGTCCGTCTGACGTGCACAGCTTACGGATTGACGGCCCCGCGCGCTGAGAGGCCGCGCATGCGTCGGCCTATGGATTGTCAGTGGTGCCTGGGACTCTGGAGAAGTGGGTCGCAATCGTGGCAATCCGTGCCCCGGTCTGCGCGTGCGTGATCTCAAAAGACCGTCTCAGAAGGGGGATTGAGGCCGTGAAGGGTGATCGTGTGGAGATAGTGGTGGACGCGGGCGACACGACGCGTACGTACGAAGTGGTGGCCGGGAGGGCGGGGCGGCGGGTCGAGACGGCGGTGCGGCGCGGGGTGGTGGAAGTGAGCGAAGTCACCCGAAACGGGTCCGTGGTGCGGACGGCCCGCTTCATGGCGAACCGGGTCCTGGCGCTGGTGGAGCAGCCGGTGCCGCGGGGCGCGGACGGGGACCGTGAGTAGGAGCCGCCCACCGGCCGTTCCATCCCTGGGAGGCCCCCCGGAAGGGCCCGCTCCGGCGGCCCTCTCAGGGAAGACCCCAAGTCCCGGACGGATTTCTCCACCCAGGGGAGTACGAGGCCCGGCCCGGCGTCATCCTCCGGGAGGCCCGGCAAGCGGTACGAGGGCATGACGCCGCGCACCGGGCCGCGCGCCTAATGTTGAGGTCAAGCGGCGGGTGCAGCACTCGTCCCCCGAGGTCAGACGCTCGCCGCTGCAGATGTGACGGAGGAAGGACGATGGCGGACACGGTGGGACGTACGGTCGTCAGGGCACGCGGGCGCCGCGCGCTTGACGCGTTCGGCAGCCCGCAGGCCGGCACGCGCCATCCCCTGGTCGCGGCGGCCATGGTGCTGCCGCTGGCCGTCCTGCTGAGCATCGCGTTCGGCGGCTGGGAAGCCGTCGTCACACAGGCGTCGTCCGTGGCGGGAATGCTGGGGCGCTGAGCGCCCCAGGTCCGGGAGAGCGGCCCGGGCCGGGGACTTCCGGCCATCAGCCCCGTGGGGACGGGGGTGCGGCGGACGGCACGAGGCCCGGACAGCTGGGGAGCTGTCCGGGCTCGCGCCGTTGACGCGCCGAACGGCGCACAGGACACACGGCGAAGGGCCGGAGCTTCTCGCTCCGGCCCTTCGCCGATCGGTGTGGACGATACTGGGATTGAACCAGTGACCTCTTCCGTGTCAGGGAAGCGCTCTCCCGCTGAGCTAATCGTCCCGGGGACTGCGTGCGCGATACTGGGATTGAACCAGTGACCTCTTCCGTGTCAGGGAAGCGCTCTCCCGCTGAGCTAATCGCGCGGGTGTGGGGCCGCGAGGACCCCAGGGGTGGGACCGCAGGGTCCCGAGTGGACGATACTGGGATTGAACCAGTGACCTCTTCCGTGTCAGGGAAGCGCTCTCCCGCTGAGCTAATCGTCCGAGGTGGAGACGGGATTTGAACCCGTGTAGACGGCTTTGCAGGCCGTTGCCTCGCCTCTCGGCCACTCCACCAGACGTGGAGGCATGAACCCCCACTCCGAGCGGACGACGAGATTCGAACTCGCGACCCTCACCTTGGCAAGGTGATGCTCTACCAACTGAGCCACGTCCGCAGGTGTCGTTTCCCGGGGCGCTTCCGCGTCCCGGCGACGTGTTGAACTCTAGCGGATTCCGGAGCCAGCTCAAATTCCGTTTCCGCAGCGTGCTGCCCTGCTCGCCCGCCGCGGTCCCTCCCGCGGCCCCCGTGACCAGGCGCCATAGACTCGCAAGCGTGCACGACCCGCTCCCTCTCGCCCGCTTCGGCGGCCTGCTCGCCACCGATCTTCGCGATGTGACCAGCGATCCCTCGGCTCTCGACACCGAGGGTTTCTGGGCTGTTGTCGCGGACTTCGAAGGGCGTGTGGTCTGTGCCCGCTTCGGTGACGTACGCCCCGAACCCGTCCCCGGTGCGGTGCCCGGCTCCTGGCGCGGGCCCCGGCCCACCGACTGGTCGTCCTCGCTGGACCGGGCCGGGTACACCGAGGGGGTCCGCCGCGTCCGCGACCGCATCGCGGCGGGGGAGGTCTACCAGGCCAATCTGTGCCGCGTGCTCTCCGCGCCGCTGCCCGACCCGCACGCGGCGGACGTGGACGCGCTGACCGCCCTGCTGGCCCGCGGCAACCCGGCCCCGTACGCGGGCACCGTGCGGCTTCCCGGGCACGGGGTGGAGGTCGCCACGGCCTCGCCCGAGCTGTTTCTGCGCCGCTCCGGCCGGACCGTGGAGTCCGGGCCGATCAAGGGCACCGGCCGCCGGGCGGAGGACCTGCTGGAGAAGGACCACGCCGAGAACGTGATGATCGTGGACCTGGTCCGCAACGACCTGGGACGGGTCTGCGCCACCGGCTCGGTGACCGTCCCCGCGCTCTGCGCGGTCGAGCCGCACCCCGGCCTGGTGCACCTGGTCTCCACGGTGCGCGGCGAGCTGGCGCCGGGGGCGGGCTGGGTGGAGCTGTTCACGGCGGCCTTTCCGCCCGGGTCGGTGACGGGGGCGCCCAAGTCCAGCGCCCTGCGCCTCATCGGGGAGCTGGAGACCGCGCCCCGGGGCCCGTACTGCGGCGGTATCGGCTGGGTGGACGCGGACCGGGGCACCGGCGAGCTGGCCGTGGGGATACGGACCTTCTGGATCGACCGGCCGTCCCCCGGCGCCGCCGTGCTGCGGTTCGGCACCGGAGCCGGGATCACCTGGGGTTCCGACCCGGACCGCGAGTGGGACGAAACCGAACTCAAGGCGGCGCGACTGCTCGCGGTAGCGTCGGAGGTACAACAGCCGACGGGAAGGACCATGCGGTGACGATCTGGCTCGACGGATCCCTGCGCGAAGCCGACAGCGCCCAGGTGTCGGTCTTCGACCACGGGCTGACGGTCGGCGACGGCGTCTTCGAGACGGTCAAGGCGGTGGACGGCCGCGCCTTCGCGCTCACCCGCCATCTCCACCGGCTGGCCCGCTCCGCGCACGGCCTGGGCCTGCCGGAGCCGGACCTCGACGAGGTGCGGCGGGCCTGCGAGGCGGTCCTCGCCGGCAACCCCATGCCGCTGGGGCGGCTGCGGATCACCTACACCGGAGGGGTCTCGCCGCTGGGCTCCGACCGGGGCACGGCGGGCCCCACGCTCGTCGTCGCGCTCGTCGAGACCCACCGCCGGGCGGACACCACCTCCGTGGTCACCGTCCCCTGGACCCGCAACGAGCGGGGCGCGCTGACCGGCCTCAAGACCACCTCGTACGGCGAGAACGTGGTCGCGCTCGCCCGCGCCCGGGAACGCGACGCCACCGAGGCCCTGTTCGCCAACACCGTCGGCGGGCTCTGCGAGGGCACCGGCTCCAACGTCTTCGTCGTCCTGGACGGCGAACTCCACACCCCGCCGCTCGCCTCCGGCTGCCTCGCGGGCATCACCCGCGCCCTCGTCCTGGAGTGGGTGGGGGCCCGGGAGACCGAGTTGCCGTTCGACGTCCTGGAGCGGGCCGACGAGGTCTTTCTGACCTCCACCACCCGGGACGTACAGGCCGTACGGCAGGTGGACGACCGGATCGTGCCCGGCACGCCCGGGCCGGTCACCGCCAAGGCCATGCGGATCTTCACCGAGCGGGCGGCCGCCGACATCGACCCGTGACGGGCACCGGCGCGGGCAAGCGGAACGGAAACCTTCCCCCGTAAACCTGGTGACGTGCGCCCCGGCGCCCGGTACAACACCATCGTGACCACCACCCTGCGGCCCACCACGCCCGAGCGGCACACCGACGACGGCGGGCGCGCGCGCTCGTACGAGGTGTGCGTCAACGGCCGTCCCGTCGGCGCCGTGCGGCTCACCACCGACACCCGGCTGGGCCCGTCCGTCGGGCGGATCGAGCACCTCCACGTCGACGTCGCCGACCGCCACCGCGGCCGCGGTACGGTCGCCGCGCTCGCCGCCGAGGAGGTGTTGCGCCGCTGGAACTGCTCCCGGCTGGTGGTGAGCGTCCCCGCCCAGGCGGCGACCGCCCTCGGGCTGGCGGCCGCGCTCGGCTACCACGAGCGCGGCCGCAGAATGATCAAACCGCTGACGGAGCCGCCCGAGCTGCCCCCGGGCGCCGCGCTTCGGGCCATGGCGGAGGCCGACTACCCGGCCTGGCACGCCCAGGCGCGCGCCCGGTACGCCCGCAGCGTGCGGGACAGCGGGCTCGCCCGGGAGCAGGCCGAGGCCAAGGCGGACACCGACTACGCGACGCTCCTGCCGCACGGCCCCGCCACTCCCGGCACCGTGCTGCGGGTCCTCGCCCACGACGGCACGGACGTGGGCACCCTCTGGGTCGCGCTGCGCGCCGGGGAGCCGGACGCGCAGGAGCGGGGCGAGGCGTACGTCTACTCCGTCGAGGTCGCCGAGGAGCACCGCGGGCGCGGCCACGGCCGCACCCTGATGCTGGCCGCCGAGCGCGACAGCCTGGCCGCCGGGGCACGCAGCCTCGGCCTGCACGTCTTCGGCGGCAACACCCCGGCGCTGCGGCTGTACGAGTCGCTGGGCTACGCGGTGGTGGAGTACAACCTCATCAAGCAGCTGCTCTAGGCGCGCTCCAAGCATCGCTCCAGGCGTGCTCGGCCGCCGCTCTAGGCGCGGTCGGCCAGCAGCCGGGCCGCGATCTCCTCGATCCGCTCCCGCAGCCCCTCCTGGCTCTTCCCGCCGTCCAGCCGCTCGCCGCCGATCACATACGTCGGGGTGCCGGTCACCCCGATCGCCTTGCCCTCGGCCTGGTCAGCGTCGACGATCAGGATGTGCCGCCCGTCGATCAGCGCGGTGTCCATCTCCTCGGCGTCCAGGCCGACTTCGCGCGCCACGTCGACGAGCAGCAGCTCACCCCGGGCGCCCAGCTCGTCGGTGCGCTCCAGCACGGCTTCGACGTAACGCCAGCCCCGCCCCTGCGCGACGGCCTCCTCGGCGGCCTGCGCCGCCGCGTGGGCGTGCCGGTGGCGCTCCAGCGGAAAGTGCCGCAGCCGGATCTCCAGGGCGTCGCCGAAGCGCTCGCGCAGGGCGCGCAGATCCGTCAGCGCGGTACGGCAGTCGGGGCACTGGAGTTCGCACCACACGTCGAGTACGGGTCGGGCGGGATCGGTGTCGCTCATGGGGGCCAGTCTTCCAGCCCCCACGGGCTCCTCCGAACCCGGAGATGACCCTGATCCCGGGCCCCGGCTGTGGCCTGTGCCGGCCGGCGGGGTGCACGATGGACATATCGCGCAACCCATCGGCGGGAGGAACCGATGCTGACCGACACGATCTGCGCGGCGCTGTCCGCGGCCGGTCTGGGCATCGCCGGTCTGACCGCGTACCGCAAGCGTTTCCGGGCCGCGGTCCGGATAGCGGCCTACGCGCTGCTGCCGGTGGGCCTGGCCCTGACCGGGATCCTGGACTGGCTGGCCGACCTGGTCCTCAACCCGACCGTATGGGCGGGTTTCGGCGTGCTGGGGCTCTCCTGGCTGCTGTTCCTGGTGAGCCGGGCGGCCGAGCGCCGGTCCGGCGGCACCCGTGAGGAGCGGCGCGCGGCGGCCGCCGCGGAGCGGGGCGGGACACCGGTCCCCGGGTCCCCGGACCTCGCCCTGGGGCCCGGCCGCGGGGCCACCGGAGCGAAGGCGGCGGGCAGGCGGAAGCCCCCGGCCGGAAGCGCCGCGAGCGGCCCCGGCGCATCCGGCGGCTCTGGCAGCTCTGGCAGCTCTGGTCCAGAAGATTTCTCAGACATCGAGGCCATTCTCAAAAAGCACGGGATCTGACCAGCTCCCGATCAAAAAACGCTCGCTGGTCGCAGCGGCGGTTCTGGCTGCGTCATGATCTCCGGCGAGATGCTGCAATCACCCGGGGAGCAATCCCCTATCGAAAGACCCCCTGTACCACCGAGCGACGAGCCGCGCGGCTGCCTGTTCGCCCTGTCCCAGCCGCCGCTGATGCTTTTCCTCGCCTTCATAGGCATGCTGCTCTTCGGCACCGCGCTCCATGACCTCTACCGGTGGTGACGCGACCCGCCGCCCGCGCGACGTCAGCTCGCGGCTTCCTTGCGCCGCGCGCGATACGCGGCGACATGCAGGCGGTTGCCGCAGGTGCGGCTGTCGCAGTAGCGCCGGGAGCGGTTGCGCGAGAGGTCCACGAAGGCGAACCGGCAGTCCGGGGCCTCACAGCGCCGCAGCCGCTCGTGTTCGCCCGCCACCACGAGGAACGCCAGGGCCATGCCGCCGTCGGCCGCGAGATGGTCGGCCAGGGACGCTCCCGGGGCGAAGTAGTGCACATGCCAGTCGTAGCCGTCGTGGTCGGTCAGCCGGGGAGTGGTCCCGGCGGCCGCGATCATGGTGTTGAGCAGTTCGGCGGTGTGCCGGGTGCCGCTGCCGGCCGTGGCGAAGACCTCGGCGAACCGGGCCCGTACGGCCCGTACGGCGGCCAGGTCGCGCTCACCGAGCGCGCCGATGTCGCTGACGGCGTTGCGCTCGACGAACCGGCGCAGCGCGGCGACGTCCGCGAGGCGGTCCTCGCCTCCGTTTCCGGGCGCGGTGTTCACCAGGTCGACGACCGCGTCGAGCGCACACCGGGTGTCGTGGTTGATCAGCACGATTGGCTCCCTGGCCCGCTGGGTCGGCGGTGGTCCTCGACTGCCCCTCGAATGCGCTCGACTCTAGCGGCGCCGGACGCGGAGCGTGACACGGCGGTGCCGCCGCCGCGGACGGTGCCACGGCGGCGGCACCGCCGCCTGCCTCTGCCACTTTGTGGGATGTCACTGCTTCGGGATGTCACTGCCGGGATGTCACTGCCGGGATGTCGTGCCGGGATGTCGTGCCGGAATGTTCACTACCGGAATCTCGCGTCCCGGCTCGCGCCGTCTCCCCGAGTCGGACGGTCGCGCTCAGCTCTCGTCGGGTCTCAGCTCTCCGCCAGGATGTGGGAGAGCTCTGTGTCGAGGTCGAAGTGGCGGTGTTCGGTGCCAGGTGGCACAGCGGCGTCGGTCCGCTTCAGGAACGACTCCAGGGCCCGCGCCGGGGCCTCGAGCAGAGCCTCCCCCTCCGGGGAGCTCAGGGCGATGCAGACGACGCCCTGGCCGTGGCTACGGGATGGCCACACTCTGACGTCGCCGGTGCCGGTGGGCCGGTGCAGGCCCTCGGCGAGAAGGTCGCGGGCGAAAACCCATTCGACCGTCTCTTCGGCTCCGGTGTGGAAGGTGGCGTGCACGGCGTAAGGATCGGCCGTGTCATACCGCAGTCCCGCGGGTACAGGCAGTGAGGACTCGCTCGACACAACGAGGCGCAGGTGCAGCTCGCAGCTGACCGTGGTGTTCATAAGCGCCAGGGCCTTTCGCTCAGTGTGCGCTCGGGGATTCGCACGTCGGCGAAATCGACATGCCACCTACGGTGCCGTTGTAAACCCCTCTGACCGTTTTGCGGGTCTTCCGATAGCTCAAGCGGCCGAGCCACGGGCCCGCCGGCGCCGCCAGTACAGTGACTTCGGCCGATCGGGTAGGTTGGGTCACATGAATGCGGAGAGTGACGAGCGACCCTCGGGCGCCGTGCCGTCGGCGCCCGCGGTCGCGACGGGGGACGGTGGATCGGAGGAGCCGGTTTTCGGGTCCCGGGCGCCGCGGTTCATCAAGCGGTCGCGCACCCTGCACCTGAGCTGGCAGGTCGGGGTCTTCGTCGTGGGGCTCGCGGTCGTGGCCGGGGGCATCATCATGCTGCCGCTGCCCGGCCCCGGATGGCTGGTGATCTTCGGCGGTATGGCGATCTGGGCGACCGAGTTCGTCTGGGCGCAACTGGTGCTGCGCTGGACCAAGCGCAAGGTCACCGAGGCGGCCCATCGCGCCCTGGATCCGAAGGTGCGCAAGCGGAACATCATCCTGACCTCGATCGGCGTGGTGATCTGCGCCGTGGCCATGACGGTGTACGTGTGGAAGTTCGGCCTGGTCATGCCCTGGAAGATCAAGGAGTGACCGTGATGGTCATGAGCACGGTCCGGCATACGCTAATGTTGGCCGTGCGCCCGGGCGATTAGCTCAGTGGGAGAGCGCTTCGTTCACACCGAAGAGGTCACTGGTTCGAACCCAGTATCGCCCACCCCGGACCGAGGGTCCGGAGGCTTCCTGCCTCCGGGCCCTCGGCGTTTTCACCGCTCGCGCCGCCGTCGTCGAGGCGCTTGCGCATCGATCCTGTCCGAACCGTTGACGTACGCGACGCCGATCCCTACCTTGGCCCGGCAAGCGCTTGCCTAAAACGTTTCAAGCTTGGTTCTGGGGCAGTCGGACAGACCTGCCCGGGAAGGGCGGTGTCATGCGTGCTCGGGGATGGACGGCCAGGACGAGAGGGCTTCGGGGGGCCGCGGCGGGGGTGGTCGCGCTGGGGCTGCTGGCCACCGGCTGTGGCGGCGACGGCGGCAGTACGTCCGGCGGGAAGGTGACCATCCGTTACGCCTGGTGGGGTGCCAAGGACCGGTCCGTCATGATCAAGAAGACGGTGCGGCTCTTCGAGAAGAAGCACCCGGACATCATCGTGAAGACGGACTTCGCCGAATACGCGGACTTCTGGAGCAAGTTCAACACCCAGGCCGCCGGCGGCAACGCACCGGACGTCTTCCAGAACTCGTACGCCTTCCTGCGCAAGTACGGTGAGAAGAATCTTCTCCTCGATCTCAACAAGCAGGTCGAGGAGGGAAATCTCAACCTGAAGGGTTTCCGGAACGGCCTGGAGAAATCCGGGGACATCGACGGAAAGCTCTACGGCGTGCCCGTCGGCGCCAATACCTTTGGCTTCTTCTACAACCCGGCCGCCTTCAAGAAGGCGGGAATCGCCGTCAAGGACGGATGGACCTGGGACGATTTCTTCGCCGCCGCCAAGAAGGTGAAGAAGTCCGACGGCACGCTCTACGGCGCCAGCGACAACGCCGGTGTGATGTACCTGTACGACCTGTATCTGCGTCAGCACGGCAAGGCGTTCTTCACTGAGGACAAGAAGCTCGGCTTCACCAAGGACGACCTCAAGCAGTGGTGGAACACCTGGCAGCAGCACGCCAAGGCCGGTGAGCTGGTGCCGGGCAAGAAGACCGAGCAGGCCAAGCCCAAGGCGACGATCAGCGCCGACCTGTCGGCCGCCGAGTTCACCTGGGACAACTTCATGGTCCGCTTCGCGGCCGAGACCGACACCCCGCTCGAACTCGGGCCGCTGCCGACCACGGACGGCAAGAGGACCGCGCAGTACCTCTCCTCACTGATGCTCAGCGGCTCCGCCCGCACCCAGCACCCCAAGGAAGTCGCCCAGCTCATCGACTTCATGACGCACGATCCCGAGGTCGGCAAGATCATGGGCTACAACCGCGGCATCCCGGCGACCACCGCCCAGTACGAGGCGTACCAGCCCACCGGCGTCGACGCCAAGATCGCCGCGTATGAGAAGAGCGTGGCCGACAAGCTGGAGCCGATCACTCCGCATCCGGCCGGTACCGATGTCGCCGAGGCCGCCTTCCTGCGCACCTACGCCGATGTCGCGGTGGGCCAGAGCTCGGTGGACAAGGCCGTGGACCAGTTCTTCGACGAGGCGGAATCCGCGCTCGGCTCGTGAGGAGAGCTTCCGTGACACGAACCACGACGCGCGCGGCGGCCGAGGCGGCGGAGCGCCCGGCCGCCCGGCCCCGGCCCGGGGCCGCCAAGGGCCCCGCGCCGGATGCCGCGGGCGCGGCGGCCGGGCGGCGGTCCGGCCGCCGGGAGACCCTGGCGGGCTATCTCTTCCTGACGCCCTGGTGCATCGGGCTGCTGCTGCTCACCCTCGGCCCGATGCTGGTCTCGCTCTACCTGGCGTTCACCGACTACAACCTCTTCGACTCGCCCCGGTGGGTCGGGTTCAAGAACTTCCAGGAGATGTTCGAGGACGACCGGTGGTGGACATCGGTCGAGGTGACGCTGAAGTACGTCCTCATCGGCACCCCGCTGAAGCTGCTGGCCGCGCTCGGCGTGGCGCTGCTGCTGGTCAAGCCGCGCAAGGGGCAGGGCTTCTACCGCTCGGCGTTCTACGCGCCCTCGCTCATCGGCGCGAGCGTGAGCATCGGCATCGTCTGGCGGGCGATCTTCAACGACGACGCGATCGTCGACACGTCGATGAGTCTGTTCGGCTGGGACGTCGGCGGCTGGATCGGGGACCCGGACTGGGCCCTGCCCACCCTGATCACCCTGACCGTCTGGCAGTTCGGCGCCCCGATGGTGATCTTCCTGGCCGGGCTGAAGCAGGTGCCGCGCGAGCTGTACGAGGCGGCCGAGATGGACGGCGCGGGGGCGTGGCGGCGGTTCCGCTCCATCACCCTGCCGATGATCTCCCCGGTGCTCTTCTTCAACCTGCTGCTGGAACTCATCCACTCCTTCCAGGTCTTCACCTCGGCCGTGGTGCTCGCGGGCTCCGGCACCAACACCGGCGGCCCGGGCGACTCGCTGCTGGTCTACGGCTGGTACCTGTACGAGCAGGGCTTCCGGAACCTGCGCATGGGCTACGCCGCCGCCATGGCCTGGATGCTGATGCTCGGCATCGGCCTGGTGACCGCGGTGCTGTTCAAGACCCAGCGCGGCTGGGTGCACTACGAGGAGGACGCCCGGTGACCACTCCCTCGACCTCCCTGACGGGCGCGGATTCCCCGACCGGCGCGGGCGCGGGGCGGGCGCGGATCCGCTCGGTGGCCTGGCACGTGGGCGCGCTCGCCGTGCTGGCCGTGATCCTCTATCCCGTGGTGTGGGTGATCGGCGGTTCGTTCAAGCCCGGCGACAAGATCATCGGCAGTCTTCAGCTGCTGCCCACCGATCCGATCACCGAGAACTACCGGAGGCTCGGCGACGGCATCGCGGACGTCCCCGTCTCCAGCTTCTTCGCCAATTCGCTGTTCCTGGCGGTCGGTTCGGTGATCGGAGTGCTCTTCTCCTGCTCGCTGGCGGCGTACGCCTTCGCCAGGATCCGGTTCGCCGGGCGGAACGTGCTGTTCACGCTCATGATCTCCACCCTGCTGCTGCCCTTCCAGGTGCTGATCATTCCGCAGTACATCCTGTTCCAGAAGATGGAGCTGATCAACACCTATGTCCCGCTGCTGCTCGGCAAGTACCTAGCGGCGGACGCCTTCTTCGTCTTCCTGATGGTGCAGTTCATGCGGGGCCTGCCCCGCGAGCTGGACGAGGCGGCGCGGCTGGACGGCTGCGGTCACTTCCGCATCTACTGGAGCATCGTGCTGCCGCTGTGCCGCCCGGCCCTGATCACCAGCGCGATCTTCACCTTCATCTGGTCCTGGAACGACTTCATCGGCCCGCTGCTGTATCTCAACGAGCCCGACAAGTACACGGTCTCGATGGGGCTCAAGCTCTTCATCGACCAGGACAGCGTCGCCGACTACGGAGGCATGGTCGCCATGTCGCTGGTGGCGCTGCTGCCGGTGCTGCTGTTCTTCCTCGCCTTCCAGCGCTATCTGGTCGAGGGCGCCTCGACCTCCGGGCTGAAGGGCTGAGGGGCCCGCCATGGAGCGAGCGACACGGAGGCCGGAGCGGCCCGCGCGGCGGCTGGTGCGCTTCTCGCTGTTCGCCGAGTGCCTGCTGATCGGGGTCTGGGTGGTGCTCGCCGCGCTGCCGCTCCTCACCCTGCTCCCGTCGTTCGCCGCCGGATGCGCGCATCTGCGCCGCCATCTGGACGGCGAGCGCTCCACGCTGCGGGACTTCGTCTGCGGCGTGCGGGAGGCCACCCGCGGCGGCTGGCGGTTCTCCCTGCTGTGGTGGGCGGCGCTCGCGCTGCTCGCCTTCGATCTGCGCGTGGCCCGCACCGGAGCCCTGCCGGGCGGGCCCGCCCTGATCGCCGTGAGCGTGGCGGGCACGCTCGCGGTGATCGTCCTGGGGCTGCGGACGGCCGCCGCGTGGCGGCCGGGTGACGGCTGGGCCGCGGTGGCCCGTACCGCCGTACGCCATGGCCTGGCCGCCGACCCCGGCGGATCGCTGCTGCTGGCCGGCGGACTGGCGGTGGTCACCGTCGCCGCCTGGCAGCTGCTGCCGCTGGCCGCCCCGGCGGTGGGCGCCCTCGCGGCCTGTGCGGTCGCGGTCGAGCGCCGCGCCCGCGTCTGACCCGGCGGCACCCGGTCCGTCGTCGCCGCCGTACGTCCGCCCATGTCATGCACCTGCCCCGCAGCCCTCGTAGCACCCGCACGAAAGGTGAGAGCGACATGCCCCCGATCCCCCGGCGCAACCTCCTCAAGGCCGCGGCCGCCACCGGCGCCGCTGTTCCGTTCTCCTGGATGCTCGCGCCGAACGCCCCGCGGGCGGCCGCCGCCGACCGGGCCGCCGAGCAGAAGGCCGCCGACGAACCCGTGAAGATCACCTGGCTGGAGGAGGGCGGTCTCGGCGCCGCCGCCGGCAGCACCTTCGGCGTCCCCTGGCCCAAGGGCGCCCACCCCGCCGACCGGACGTTCGCGCTCACCACGGCCGACGGCAAGGACGTCCCCCTGCAGACCTGGGCCACCGCCTACTGGCCCGACGGCTCGCTCAAGTGGACCGCCCACGCGGCGGGGGAGGGGCTGGGCGACGGCACCGCCTACCGGCTCGGCCCCGGTGAGCCCGCAGCGCCCGCCAAAAGGGTCACCGTTACCGAGAAGGGCGGCAGGATCACCGTCGACACCGGCGTGATCAAGGCCGTGATCTCCAAGGACGGCGAAAAGCTCGTACGGTCCGTCACCCGCGGCACCACCGAGATCGCCCGCGACGGCCGCCTCGTCCTGCTCCGCCAGGGCGACATCGACGACGGCGACCACGGCAGCGCCACGTGGGACCGGTTCGACGGCGAGATCAGCGCCGCCAAGGTCGAGCAGAAGGGCCCCGTCCGCGCCGTCGTCCGCATCGACGGCAAGCACCGCAAGGGCGGCCGCGGCTGGCTCCCCTTCAGCGTCCGCCTCTACTTCTACGCGGGCGCCGACTCGTTCCGCATGGTGCACACCATCACCTACGACGGCGATCAGACCGCCGGTCATGAGTCTGGGGACTTCATCCGCGGCCTCGGCGTCCGCTTCTCCGTCCCCATGCGCGACGAGGCGTACGACCGCCACATCCGCATCGCGGGCGAGGGCGAGGGATTCCTCACCGAGGCCGTCAAGGGCATCACCGGACTGCGCCGCGACCCCGGCCCGAGCGTCCGCAAGGCCCAGTTCAAGGGCGAGAAGCTGGCCGACCCCGCCACCTGGGACCAGCGGGTCACCAGCCGGCTGCACCTCATCCCCACCTGGGGCGACTACACCCTCTCCCAGCTCTCCGCCGACGGCTTCACCCTGCGCAAGCGCAGCAAGCCGGGCCACGGCTGGATCGCCGCGGGCGGCGGCGGCCGGGCGTCCGGCTTCGGCTATGTCGGCGGGGTCAGCGGCGGGCTCTCCTTCGGACTGCGCGACTTCTGGGAGAAGTTCCCCGCCCAGCTCGACATCCGCGGCGCGGCGGGCGACGAGGCCGAGGTCACCCTGTGGCTCTGGTCGCCCGAGGCCCAGCCCATGGACCTGCGCTTCTACCACGACGGCCTGGGCCAGGACACCTACGCCGAGCAGCTGGAGGGCCTCAACATCACGTACGAGGACTATGAGCCGAAGTTCGGCACCCCGTACGGCATCGCCCGCACCAGCGAGCTGACCTTCTGGGCCAACGCCGCCACCCCGAGCGCCGGCACCCTCGTCCAGCAGGCCGCCGCCCTGCGCACCCCGCCGCAACTCGTCGCCCGACCCGCCGACCTGGTCCGCGCCAAGGTCTTCGGCGGTCTCTTCGCGCCCGTCGACCGCTCCACCGCCGCGAAAGCGAAGATCGAGGACCGTCTCGACTTCCTCTTCACCTACCACAAGGGCCAGGTCGAACAGCGCCGCTGGTACGGGTTCTGGGACTACGGCGACATCATGCACACCTACGACGAGGACCGGCACCAGTGGCGGTACGACGTCGGCGGCTACGCCTGGGACAACTCCGAACTCTCGCCCGACCTGTGGCTCTGGCTCGCGTATCTGCGCTCCGGGCGCGCCGACATCTACCGCTTCGCCGAGGCCATGACCCGGCACACCGGCGAGGTCGACGCCTACCACCTGGGCAAATGGACCGGCCTTGGCACCCGCCACGGCGTCCAGCACTTCGCCGACAGCGCCAAGCAGCAGCGCATCTCCACCGCCCTCTACCGCCGCTACCTCTACTTCCTCACCGCCGACGAGCGGATCGGCGACATCATGCACGCCCTCGTCGACTCCGACGAGTCCTTCCTCGTCCTCGACCCTCAGCGCAAGGTCCGCCCCGACCCCGACTACAAGCCCGACCGGCACGCCCTGTCCATCGGCTTCGGCACCGACTGGAGCGGACTGGCCGGGGCCTGGCTCACCGAATGGGAACGGCGCGGCCCGCAGGCCGAGAAGGCCGAGGCCCGGCTGCGCAGTACCATGGAGACCATCGCCGCCCAGACCAACGGCTTCGTCCAGGGCGCCGCGCTGTACGACCTCGACACCGGCAAGTACGCCATCGACGACAAGCCCAAGGTCAGCGTCTCCCACCTGTCCGCCGTCTTCGGCCTGGTCGAGGTGTGCGCCGAGGTCATCGACCTGATCGACATGCCGGAGTTCAAGGAGGCCTGGCTCGACTACTGCCGCTACTTCAACGCCACCAAGGCCGAGCAGAAGGCCCGCTACGGCGCCGACTTCGGCTCGCTGATCCTGATCCAGGGCCACTCACGGCTCGACGCCTACGCCGCCGTACAGCTGAAGGACGAGAAGCTGGCCGCCCGCGCCTGGCAGAAGTTCACCGAGTTCCACGAGGGCGACGGCTACCCGGACGCCTCCGTCAGCTGGAAGACGGCCAAGGTCGAAGGCCCGGACGCGCTGGTGCCCGGCGTCGAGGCGCCCTGGGTGAGCACCAACGCCACCGCGCAGTACGGCCTCGCCGCCATCCAGAACCTGGCGCTGATCGGCGACAAGCTGCCCGGGTAGCCGCCGCCGTCTTCCGCCCCGCTGCCGCACACTGAAGGACATGGACTGGTGCCACTACCGCTTCCACAGCCGCTGGGACCTCGACGCGCCGCCCGCCGCCGTCTTCGCGGCGCTGGCGGACGGCGACGGCTACCCGCGGTGGTGGCGCCAGGTCCGTGAGGTGCGGCGCGTCGACGACCGCACCGGCACCGCCCGCTTCCGCTCCCTCGTCCCGTACGACCTGCGCCTCACCGTCACCGAGGCGCACCGGGACCCGGACCGCGGCACGCTGCGGATCCTCCTCTCCGGCGACCTGGAGGGCTGGGCCCGCTGGACGGTCACCGCGCGCGGCGCGGGCACCCGCGCCCTGTTCGAGCAGGACGTGGTGGCGCGCAAACCGCTGCTGCGGCGCTTCGCGGTGCTCGGGCGGCCGCTGTTCCGCGCCAACCACGCCCTGATGATGCGCGCCGGGCGCCGGGGACTGCGGTCCCACTTGCTCACCCGGAGGCCCGGCCGGAATCCGGTTTGAACCCCACCTCGCCCGACCTGTATTGTTCAGGTCGTTCCACCGGGGCAGACCCCGGAAGAACGACCCGGGCGATTAGCTCAGCGGGAGAGCGCTTCGTTCACACCGAAGAGGTCACTGGTTCGAACCCAGTATCGCCCACCCTTCCGGGGCCGGGCCGCCAGCAGGCGGTCCGGCCCCGGCGTTTTCCGGGCGTGTCACCGCCGGACAGGGGTACCCGCGTCCACATCGCGGATGAATCGGAGGGGAGCCCATGACCGTCGCCACCACAGCCGTCCTGTCCCTGGACTGCGCCGAGCCCGAACAGCTGGCCGAGTTCTACGCCACCGTGTTCGGCGCCGAGATCACGCCGGTGACCAGCCTCGACCGGATCGATATCGTCGCCCCCGGCGGGACGCGCATGTCCTTCCTCCGCGACCACGGCTACGCCCCGCCGAGCTGGCCCCGGCCGGACGACTCCCAGCAGGCCCACCTGGAACTCCTGGTCGACGACATGGACGCCGCCGAACGCCAGGTCGTCGACCTGGGGGCGCGGCCGCTGGACACCAAGGACAACGGCGGCCCGAACGACGTCCGCCTCTACTCCGACCCCGCCGGGCACCCGTTCCGGCTGAGGCTCGCCACGCCTCCGGAAGAGGTCATCCGGGAACAGTAGGCGCTCGGGGCTACGCCGCCGCCGGAAGGTCCGGCCGCAGCGGCCAGGCCGGGTCGCAGACCTCGTCCGAGCCGTTGAGCGCGAACCACGCCTGCAGGCCGCGCGCCTGCGCCGCGTACCAGACCGTCTGGCGGGCGTGCAGCTCACTGGGCGTCAGCTTCTCCAGCCGTGCCGAGAAGCGGCGGCCCACCGCCCGGACGACCTCCAGGGAGGCCATCGCGTCCGCCGCCGCGTCATGCGCGCCCGTCAGCTCGACGCCGTAGTGCGCGCACAGATCGGTGAGCGTGCGGCGGCCCTTGCGGTAGCGGTCCAGATGCTTGTCCAGCACCCGGGGGTCGAGGACGCACAGCGCGCGCAGCGACAGATAGGTCGCCAGGGTGGCGTTGCGATGCCGCTTCAACTCGCGGTCCAGCAGCGTCAGATCGAACGGCGCGTTCATCACCACCACCGGGGTGCCCCGCGCCGTCTGCTCGGCGAGGGCCCGCGCCACCTCGTCCATCACCGGCGCGGGCCACCGCCCGTGCCGCTGCAGATGCGTGTCGGTCAGCCCGTGTATCTCGGTCGCTGCCCGCGGCACCGGTATGCCCGGGCTCACCAGCCAGCGCCGCACCTCCGGCAGCACTCCGGCGCCGCGCTGGACGACGAGAGCGGCCGACACGATCCGGTCGTGCTCGACGTCGATCCCGGTCGTCTCCGTGTCGAACGCGGCGAGCGGCCCCTCGAACCAGGACGACATGGCCTCAACTCCTCGTGCGTACATACCCCATGGCCTGCGGATCCCGCCCCGACCTGGTGATACCCGGAGGGTGGTGCCCGAACCACCACTGATTGCAGGGCATCTGACGGGAAGACAACACAGGCGTACGGACACCGGGGACGACCGGAAGACGTCACGCACATGGCGCTCGCGCAGCCCGAACCGGCCCCGTCGGCGAGCGGTCTGCTGTCCCACGCCGTGGACGACGAAGTGACGATCAAGGCGCAGCTCAAGGCCACGTACCAGCCGGCACCGCATCCGCCCGGCCCGGTCTTCGGCTTCACCCTCGACAACGACCATCTGGTCAAGCTCGCCCGCGGCCCGGTCTCGGTGCACAAGATCCTGGTGATGATCGTGCCGCGTGAGCGGGACGACTGGAGACGGGCCGGCCACGACCGTCTGGCGCTGCGGCACCGCTGCTACTGGATCAACCTGGCGGGCCACCCGGTGACGGGCCGCCGCCGGCCCACCGTGCGGATCCCGACCTCGCGGATCTTCGACGACCGCGCGCTCTGCGAGATCATGACCCGGGCCGGGGCGGGAGGCAGACCCTGATGGACCGCGACCGCGGCCCGGCGCCACACCCCGTCGCTGGCCCCGGTGCGGGTGGACGACGCGGAGCGGGGCCGGCTGCTCAAGCCGCCCCACGAGAACCTCGACTTCTTCGAGGAGGCGTGCGGCGAGGACTGAGCGCGCCGGGGCGGAGCCCTCTCGCGGGGCCGGCGCGGATAACCGTTTCGCGGTCGGGCCGGTCGGCTCGGTACGATTCTCGCTGCGCGGCATTCGCCGTGAGTAGTGATCCTTCAGTCAGGAGAGACCGGTGTCAGACGTCCGTGTGATCATCCAACGCGATTCCGAGCGGGAAGAGCGCGTGGTGACGACGGGCACTACGGCGGCCGACCTCTTCGCCGGTGACCGCTCGATCGTCGCCGCGCGCGTGGGCGGGCAGCTGAAGGACCTGGCGTACGAGCCCGCCGACGGCGAAGAGATCGAGCCGGTGGAGATCACCAGCCAGGACGGTCTGGACATCCTGCGCCACTCGACCGCGCATGTGATGGCGCAGGCCGTGCAGGAGCTGTTCCCGGAGGCCAAGCTCGGCATCGGCCCGCCGATCAAGGACGGCTTCTACTACGACTTCGACGTCGAGACCCCGTTCCAGCCGGACGATCTCAAGCGCATCGAGAAGAAGATGCAGGAGATCCAGAAGAGGGGCCAGAGGTTCTCGCGCCGTGCCGTCACCGACGAGGCCGCCCGCGAGGAGCTGGCCGCCGAGCCGTACAAGCTGGAGCTGATCGGGCTCAAGGGGTCGGCCGCGGACGCCGCCGAGGGTGCCTCCGCCGAGGTCGGCGCGGGCGAGCTGACCATCTACGACAACCTCGACGCGAAGTCCGGCGAGCTGTGCTGGCGCGATCTGTGCCGTGGTCCGCACCTGCCGACCACCCGGAACATCCCGGCCTTCAAGCTGATGCGCAGCGCCGCCGCGTACTGGCGGGGGAGCGAGAAGAACCCGCAGCTCCAGCGGATCTACGGCACCGCCTGGCCGACCAAGGACGAGCTGAAGGCGTACCTGGACTTCCTGGCGGAGGCCGAGAAGCGCGACCACCGCAAGCTGGGTGCCGAGCTGGACCTGTTCTCCTTCCCGGACGAGCTGGGCTCGGGCCTGGCGGTCTTCCACCCGCGCGGTGGCGTGATCCGCAAGGAGATGGAGGAGTACTCGCGGAAACGGCACGAGGAGTCGGGGTACGAGTTCGTCAACACCCCGCACATCACCAAGGCCAAGCTCTTCGAGACCTCGGGCCACCTGCCGCACTACATGGAGGGCATGTTCCCGCCCATGGAGTTCGAGGGGCAGGACTACTACCTCAAGGCCATGAACTGCCCGATGCACAACCTGATCTTCAGGGCGCGCGGGCGGTCCTACCGTGAGCTGCCGCTGCGGCTGTTCGAGTTCGGCACGGTCTACCGGTACGAGAAGTCCGGCGTCGTCCACGGCCTGACCCGGGCCCGGGGCTTCACCCAGGACGACTCGCACATCTACTGCACCAAGGAGCAGATGCCGGATGAGCTGGACTCGCTGCTCACCTTCGTGCTGGATCTGCTCCGCGACTACGGCCTGAGCGACTTCTACCTGGAGCTGTCCACCCGCGACGACTCGGACAAGTTCATCGGTGGGCCGGAGCAGTGGGAGGAGGCCACCGAGGAGCTGCGCAAGGCCGCCGAGAAGCAGGGCCTGGAACTGGTCATGGACCCGGGCGGCGCGGCCTTCTACGGGCCGAAGATCTCGGTCCAGGCGCGGGACGCGATCGGCCGTACCTGGCAGATGTCGACCATCCAGGTCGACTTCAACCAGCCGGAGCGCTTCAACCTGGAGTACACCGCGGCCGACGGCTCGCGCCGGC
The DNA here is from genome assembly GCF_001417735.1 of Streptomyces sp. NBRC 110028. Classification (GTDB taxonomy): domain Bacteria; phylum Actinomycetota; class Actinomycetes; order Streptomycetales; family Streptomycetaceae; genus Streptomyces. Next base: position 58,694 of record NZ_BBUZ01000047.1, on the reverse strand, counting down.
AGCCGGTCATGATCCACCGGGCGCTGTTCGGGTCGATCGAGCGCTTCTTCGCGGTCCTGCTGGAGCACTACGCGGGCGCCTTCCCGGCCTGGCTCGCCCCCGTCCAGGCGGTCGGCATCCCGATCGGCGACGGCCATGTGCCGTACCTGGAGGAGTTCGCCGCCCAGGCGCGGGCGAAGGGCCTGCGGGTGGAGGTCGACTCGTCCTCGGACCGGATGCAGAAGAAGATCAGGAACGCGCAGAAGTCCAAGGTCCCGTTCATGGTCATCGCCGGTGACGAGGACGTGGCGGCCGGGGCGGTCAGCTTCCGCTACCGCGACGGCTCGCAGAAGAACGGCATCCCGGTCGACCAAGCGATCGCCGAGATCGTCGACGCCGTGGAGCGCCGGATCCAGGTGTGACGCGGCCCCGCTCGGGCGGGGAGGTGATGAGGGGCGGTCCGTCCGGGCCGCCCCTCGCCGCATACTCCGCCGCCCGGGACGAATATGCTGGCCCGCATGACGAGTGAGCCGGAGCAGCAGATCGGAGTGGGAACGCCGGACGCGTTCCAGCGCCTGTGGACGCCCCACCGGATGGCGTACATCCAGGGCGAGAACAAGCCCACCGGCCCGGGGGCGGGCGATGGCTGTCCGTTCTGCTCCATCCCGGACAAGTCCGACGAGGACGGCTTGATCATCGCCCGGGGGGAGCGCGTCTACGCCGTGCTCAACCTGTACCCGTACACCGGCGGGCACCTCATGATCGTCCCGTTCCGGCACCTCGCCGACTACACCGAGCTGGACGCCGAGGAAACGATCGAGCTGGCGGAGTTCACCAAGACCGCCATGACCACGCTGCGCACCGCCTCGGGCGCGCACGGCTTCAACATCGGGCTCAACCAGGGCACCGTCGCCGGGGCCGGGATCGCCGCCCATCTGCACCAGCATGTGGTGCCGCGCTGGGGCGGCGACAGCAACTTCATGCCGGTCATCGGCCGCACCAAGGTGCTGCCGCAACTCCTCGCCGACACCCGACGGTTGCTCGCCGACGCCTGGCCGAAGGGCTGAGCGGCGGCGCCTCCCGCAGCACCGGGTACGACAGGGGCGTGGCCCCCGGCAGACCGCCGGGGGCCACGCCCCTGTCGTGCGCCGGGCCCTACGCGTCGTACAGGTCGACCTTCTTCGGGGTGACGTCCTGGACCTGGCCGCTGAGGGCCAGCGAGCGGTTACCGAAGCGCTCGGTGTCCACGCCGTGGTGCTTGAGCACGCCGATCGCCGCCTCGTGGACCACCCGCAGCACGGGGGTGGCCGTCCGCAGCGCGTCGTCCGCCATGAAGCGGTGCCGCCAGGGTTTGTCGGCCCAGGCGTGGCGCAGCCCGAACGGCTCGGGCAGCACGAGCTTGCCGCCGAGGTGATCCAGGACGGGCGGGTACCAGGTGAAGGGGGCGCGCGCGGCGAGCCGCACGACCTCCGCGGGCTTCACGAGCGGCAGCGGGACCGACTTGGTCTCCCAGAACCGGAAGGTCTTGGCGACCGTCTTCGAGGGAGCCGAGGGCTTGCCGAAGAACAGCGGGTGCACCGGGCCCAGCGCATGTCCGGTGACCTCGATGCGCAGCGTCTTGTGCAGCAGGGTCACCGTGATCATGAAGGTGATCACCAGCTGGCCGTCCCACAGCACGAACTGCACGCCCAGATAGTGCCGGTCGCCGGAGCCGAACTGCTGCTCGTCGCAGATCTTCTGCAGATCGACGCCCTTTATCTGGAAGCCTTCCCCCTCCGAGGTGCCGCCGCGCTCGACCGACTTGGCGCCCTCGCCGATGGGGGAGACCACCCAGTGGCGCACCTGGGGCGGGGGGAAGCCGCCGGTGTGCAGCGGGGTGCGCTCCAGCAGGCGCAGCTGGTCGTGGATCGCCCGTATGACGTCCCAGCTGCGGAAGGGGTCGATCTCCTTGTCGGGGTCGGCCGACACCAGGTCCTCGGCGAGCTGCCAGCTGCCCCAGCGGGTGCCCATGCCGAGTATGCCCTTGGGGCCGGCGTAGAAGACCACGTTGCTGTACTGCTCGGCGGTGAGCTTGTGCAGCGACTTGCGCAGCACCTCGGCGGAGGTCTGGCCCGGGTGGTTGGGCACCGAGTCGGGCACCTTGGCGCCGACGCCGGTGCCCGAGAGCAGCCCGCCCCAGTAGTCCCGCAGCTCCTTGGCGGTGCGCTCGCAGATCTGCTTGGCGATATACCAGCCGATCACCGGGGCGACCACCACGCCGCGCAGATATATGCCCCAGAAGCCACTGAACGGCAGCTTGATCAGAAAGATGACGACGAAGATGCCGAGCGCCGCCATCAGGGCGGTGCCCAGCGCCCCCATCCGCTTGTCCTGGGCGCCGGCCACCGAGCGGCGCAGCTGGAAGGCGCCGAGCCAGAGCAGCGCGCCGGGGAGGAACAGCAGCCCGAATATCACCATGACGACGGTGAGGCGGGCGTCGCGGACCTTGCGGATCCGGTTGGCGGCCAGGCAGTGCTCGACGATCGTCTGCGGCTCGGTGCCGAAGGACTGGATCACCTGGTTGCGGCCGCCGCCGAGCATGCGCAGCTGCACCGCGCGCGAGAACGCCTCGCCGAGGTTCGGCTCGAACAGCGAGATCTTGGGCGGCTTCACCTCCGAGACCGTCCACTCGGAATTGGCGTCCAGCAGCTTCGCCACCGGGTCGTCGCGATAGGCGGCCGAGGCGAGTGCCTGCGTCGCCGCCGTCTCGCCCGCCGACCCGGACAGGGGCACCTGTGCCCCGGGACTGAAATCGAATCCGTCCGTCACCAACGCCCCCAATACCGCACGCCGATTGCGCTGCGACCTCAGCGTATCCGGGGTGCGTACCACCTGTCGCCAGGGCGTGGGAGCCTGTGGAAAACTTCCCGGTCTCCGTGCCCGTCGACGGCCGCCCGCCCCGGGCGAGTTGGGGCGGGCGGCGCCATGGCGGCCGGTGAACTACGTCCCGGCCCCGGTCCGTTCGCCGCGCAACCGCTCGGCCACCTGCGGGGGCATCGGCTCGTGCCGGGCGTACGAGCGGCTGAACCGCCCGGTGCCGTGTGACAGCGACCGCAGGTCGACCGCGTACCGGCCGATCTCGAGTTCCGGGACCTCCGCCTGGATCAGGGTCTGGCCGCCGCCGGACTGCTCGGTGCCCACGACCCGGCCGCGCCGCCCGGACAGATCGCTCATGACGGCGCCGACGTAGTCGTCGGCGATCAGGACGCCGACCTTGACCACCGGCTCCAGCAGCTCGATCCAGCTGTCGGCGGCCGCCTCGCGCAGCGCGAGCGCGCCCGCCGTCTGGAACGCGGCATCGGAGGAGTCCACCGAGTGCGCCTTGCCGTCCAGCAGGGTGATCCGCACGTCGACCAGCGGGTTTCCGGTGGAGACACCGCGCGCCGCCTGGGCCCGTACCCCCTTCTCGACGGACGGGATGAACTGCCGGGGCACCGCGCCGCCGACGACCTTGTCCACGAACTCGATGCCCGAGCCGCCGGGCAGCGGCTCCACCTCGATCTCGCAGATCGCGTACTGGCCGTGCCCGCCGGACTGCTTGACGTGCCGCCCGCGCCCGCTGGATTTGCTTCCGAACGTCTCGCGGAGTGCCACCTTGTACGGCACGGCGTCCACCTGTACCCCGTACCGGGCGCGCAGCCGCTCCAGGGCGACGTCCACATGGGCCTCGCCCAGGCACCACAGCACCACCTGGTGGGTGTCCGGGTTCTGCTCCAGCCGCATCGTCGGGTCCTCGGCCACCAGCCGCGACAGGCCCAGCGACAGCTTGTCCTCGTCCGCCTTGCTGTGCGCCTCGATGGCGACGGGCAGCAGCGGGTCGGGCATCTGCCACGGCTCCATGAGCAGCGGCCGGTCCTTGGCCGAAAGCGTGTCCCCGGTCTCGGCGCGGGTCAGCTTGGCGACGCACGCCAGATCGCCCGCGATGGCCTGGGACAGCGTGCGCTGCTGTTTGCCGAACGGCGTGGACAGGGCACCGACCCGCTCGTCCACGTCGTGGTCCTCATGGCCGCGGTCCTCCATGCCGTGCCCCGAGACGTGCACCGTCTCGTCCGGGCGCAGCGTCCCGGAGAAGACCCGGACCAGCGATATCCGGCCGACGTAGGGGTCGGAGGAGGTCTTGACGACCTCGGCGGCCAGCGGGCCGTCCGGGTCGCAGACCAGTGCCGGGCACGCGGCGCCCTGCGGGGTGGTGACCGCGGGGGCCTCGCGCTCCAGCGGGGTCGGGAAGCCGCGGGTGATCAGCTCCAGCAGCTCGGTGGTGCCCAGGCCCTGCCGGGAGCCGTCGGCGGCGGGCGCGGCGGCCAGCACGGGGTGGAAGCTGCCGCGGGCGACGGCCTTCTCCAGGTCGTCGATCAGCGTCTTGACGTCGATCTCCTCGCCGCCCAGATAGCGGTCCATGAGGGTCTCGTCCTCGCTCTCGGAGATGATCCCCTCGATGAGCCGGTCGCGGGCCTCCGAGACCAGGGGGGCCTGGCCGTCGGTGGGCGGGGTCTCGGTCCGTGACCCCGAGGAGTAGTCGTACACCCGCTGGGAGAGCAGGCCGATCAGCCCGGTCACGGGGGCGTGCCCGTCCGGGGCCGGTTCGCCGCGCAGCGGCAGGTACAGCGGCAGGACGGCGTCGGGGTCGTCGCCGCCGAAGGTGCGGCGGCAGATCTCGGTCATCTCCTCGAAGCTGGCGCGGGCCGCCTCCAGGTGCGTGATCACGATGGCGCGCGGCATCCCGACCGCGGCGCACTCCTCCCACACCATGCGGGTGGCGCCCGCGATGCCCACCGCGTCCTGGGCCGCCGAGACGACGAAGAGGGCCGCGTCCGCTGCCCGCAGACCGGCCCTCAGCTCCCCGACGAAGTCGGCGTAGCCCGGGGTATCGAGGAGATTGATCTTCATCCCGCCCCATTCGACGGGGACCAGGGACAGCTGTACCGAGCGCTGCTGCCGGTGCTCGATCTCGTCGTGGTCGGAGAGACAGCCGCCGTCCTCGACCCGGCCGGCCCGGTTGATCGCGCCGGTGGCCAGCGCGAGGGCCTCCACGAGTGTCGTCTTCCCGGACCCGCTGTGGCCGACCAGCACCACATTCCGCAGGGAGCTGGGGCGGTCGGCCGCCGCTGCCCTTCCGGCGGCCCCGGGGTGTGTGTTCGTCTTCTCGCCCATGTGTCTCGCCTCCCGGTCGACACCTTGCGATACTTCGAGCTTTCCACCGAGGTCACGGTGCGTCCATACGTCGCACATCCGGGCACCGCACGGGAGGGGCGGGGGAGCGGTCCGGCAGGTGCGCGGCGGCCTGGTAGCGCCTGGCTACGATGGGCCCGCCGGTGGCCTCTTGGCCATCCGGCCCGCATCGACCCACCGGGAAGGCCATGCTGAACAAGTACGCGCGTGCTTTCTTCACGCGTGTTCTCACACCATTCGCCGCCCTGCTCATCCGTCTCGGCGTCAGCCCGGACGCGGTGACCCTCACCGGAACCGGTGGTGTGATCGCGGGAGCGCTGGTCTTCTACCCCCGGGGGGAGTTCTTCTGGGGCACCGTCGTCATCACGCTCTTCGTCTTCTCGGACCTGATCGACGGCAATATGGCGCGGCAGCTGGGCCGCTCCAGCCGCTGGGGCGCGTTCCTCGACTCGACGCTGGACCGGGTCGCCGACGGGGCGATCTTCGGCGGTCTGGCGTTGTGGTACGCGGGCGGGGGCGACGACAATGTGTTGTGTGCGGTGACGATCTTCTGTCTCGCCAGCGGCCAGGTGGTCTCGTACACCAAGGCGCGCGGCGAGAGCATTGGGCTGCCGGTGAACGTCAACGGGCTGGTGGAGCGCGCCGAGCGGCTGGTGATCTCGCTGGTCGCCTGCGGGCTCTCGGGCCTGCACATGTTCGGTGTGCCGCACATCCAAGTCCTGCTGCCGATCGCGCTGTGGATCGTCGCCGTGGGCAGCGCCGTGACGCTCGTACAGCGCGTGGTCACCGTGCGCCGGGAGGCCGCCGAGGCGGACGCCGCGGAGCGCGCGGTGCCCCAGGGGGGCGAGACACGGTGAAGGACAGGCTGACCGACGCGCTGTACGGGCTCGGCTGGAGCGCGGTCAAGAAGCTCCCGGAGCCGGTCGCCGTGGCGCTCGGGCAGCGCATCGCCGATCAGACGTGGAAGCGGCGAGGCAAGGGCGTGCTGCGGCTGGAGGCCAATCTCGCGCGCGTCGTCCCCGAGGCCTCGCCGCGGCGGCTGGCCGAGCTGTCCCGGGCGGGCATGCGCTCGTACATGCGCTACTGGATGGAGTCCTTCCGGCTTCCGACGTGGAGCGCGGAGCGCATCCGGAGCGGCGTCGAGATCAAGGACGTGCACTACCTGGTCGACGGGCTGGCCAGTGGCCGCGGCGTGGTCCTCGCGCTGCCCCACATGGGCAACTACGACCTCGCCGGGGCCTGGGTCACCACCAGGCTGGGGGTGCCGTTCACCACGGTCGCGGAGCGGCTGAAGCCGGAGTCGCTGTACGACCGGTTCGTCGCCTACCGCGAGGGCCTGGGCATGGAGGTGCTGCCGCACCAGGGCGGAGCCGCCTTCGGCACGCTGGCGCGGCGGCTGCGGGCGGGCGGCCTGGTCTGTCTGGTGGCCGACCGGGACCTGTCCGCCTCCGGGGTGGAGGTGTCCTTCTTCGGCGAGTCCGCGAAGATGCCCGCCGGCCCGGCCCGGCTCGCGGCGCAGACCGGCGCGCTGCTGCTGCCGGTCACCCTCTGGTACGACGCGTCCCCGGTCATGCAGGGCCGCGTCCATCCGCCCGTCGAGGTGCCGGAGGGCGGCACGCGCGCCGAGCAGACCGCCGTCATGGCCCAGCAGGTCGCCGACGCCTTCGCCTCGGGGATCGCCGAACACCCGGAGGACTGGCACATGCTGCAGCGGCTGTGGCTCGCCGACCTGGACCGCGGTCCCGGAAGGGAGACGCCGTGAGGATCGGGATCGTCTGCCCCTACTCCTGGGACGTCCCGGGCGGGGTGCAGTTCCACATCCGCGACCTGGCGGAGCACCTCATCCGGCGCGGCCACGAGGTCTCCGTCCTCGCGCCCGCGGACGACGAGACCCCGCTGCCGCCCTACGTCGTCTCCGCGGGGCGCGCGGTCCCGGTGCCGTACAACGGCTCCGTCGCCCGCCTCAACTTCGGCTTCCTGTCCGCCGCCCGGGTGCGGCGCTGGCTGCACGACGGCGCCTTCGACGTCATCCACATCCACGAGCCGACCTCGCCCTCTCTCGGGCTGCTGGCCTGCTGGGCGGCGCAGGGGCCGATCGTCGCCACCTTCCACACCTCCAACCCCCGCTCGCGGGCCATGATCGCCGCGTATCCGATCCTGCAGCCCGCCCTGGAGAAGATCAGCGCGCGGATCGCGGTCAGCGAGTACGCGCGGCGGACCCTGGTCGAGCATCTGGGCGGCGACGCCGTCGTCATCCCCAACGGCGTCGACGTGGGCTTCTTCGCCGACGCCGAGCCGAAACAGGAGTGGCAGGGCGACACGATCGGGTTCATCGGCCGCATCGACGAGCCCCGTAAGGGGCTTCCGGTGCTGATGCGCGCCCTGCCGAAGATCCTCGCCGAGCGTCCCCGGACCCGGCTGCTGGTCGCCGGGCGCGGCGACGAGAAGGAGGCGGTGGCCGGGCTCCCGGAGCGGCTGCGGGACCGGGTCGAGTTCCTGGGGATGGTCAGCGACGAGGACAAGGCGCGCTTCCTGCGCAGCGTGGACGTGTACGTCGCGCCCAACACGGGCGGTGAGAGCTTCGGCATCATCCTGGTCGAGGCCATGTCCGCGGGCGCCCCGGTCCTCGCCAGCGACCTGGACGCCTTCGCCCAGGTCCTGGACGGGGGAGCGGCCGGTGAGCTGTTCGCGAACGAGGACGCGGACGCGCTGGCGGCCGCCGCGCTACGGCTGCTCGGCGACCCGGACCGGCTCGCCGAGCTGCGCGAGCGGGGCAGCCGCCATGTGCGGCGCTTCGACTGGTCGACCGTGGGCGCGGACGTGCTGGCGGTCTACGAGACGGTGACGGACGGTACGTCCTCCGTCGACGCCGACGACCGCGTGGGCCTGCTCGGCCGCCTGGGCCTGACCCGTGACTAGTGCCGCGTCAGTCAAGGTTTGCCCGGGGTGAACCTTGGCTGACGCGGCACTGGGTCGGGCCCGGGGGGCCGTAGGCGGTAGCGTGGCGCGGCGTGAGCACACTGATCTGGGTCGCGATCGCGCTGGTGGTCGTCGCCGTCTATCTGAGCTGGACCGCGGGGCGTCTGGACCGGCTGCACAGCCGTCTGGACGCGGCGCGGGCGGCGCTGGACGCGCAGTTGCTGCGCCGCGCCTCGGTCACCCAGGAGCTGGGTACCGCCGGAGTGCTCGACCCCGCCTCGTCGATGGTGCTCTACCAGGCCGCGCACGCCGCCCGGCAGGCCGAGGAGGAGCACCGTGAGGTGGCCGAGAGCGAGCTGAGCCAGGCGCTGCGGGCCGTTTTCGAGGAGCCCGCGCAGGTCGAGGCGGTGCGGGAGGCGCCGGGCGGTGAGGCGGCGCTGGGGGAGCTGGCGGAGGCGGTGCGCCGGGTGCCGATGGCGCGTCGGTTCCACAACGACGCGGTGCGGGCGGCGCGGGCGCTGCGCCGGCACCGCAAGGTGCGCTGGTTCCGGCTGGCGGGCCATGCCCCGTTTCCGCTGGCGTTCGAGATGGACGACGAGCCTCCGGCGGCCCTGGTGGCGCGCGCGGAGCACTGAGGGCGTGCGGACAGGACCTTTGAGGGCGTCGGAGCCACCGGCCTTCGATTGGCCCTTGCCGAGGGTCCTCCGGACCGGGTTTCGTTCATCCGTGTATCACACATGTCCATGACCCGGGCCGGATGGCCGGGTCATGAACAGGTATCGAACGGCCCTACGATGGGTTCATCGCACTTTTCACTATCGAGTGAGGTCAAACCGTGTCCACCACGTCCGCCAGCACGTCCCCGTCCGCAGAGAATCCGGCGGCTCCCGCGACCGGCACCGCCCGCGTCAAGCGGGGCATGGCCGAGCAGCTCAAGGGCGGCGTGATCATGGACGTCGTCACGCCGGAGGAAGCCAAGATCGCCGAGGACGCCGGTGCCGTCGCGGTCATGGCGCTGGAGCGGGTTCCGGCCGACATCCGCAAGGACGGCGGCGTGGCCCGGATGTCCGACCCGGACATGATCGACGGCATCATCAACGCGGTCTCCATCCCGGTCATGGCCAAGTCCCGGATCGGCCACTTCGTCGAGGCGCAGGTGCTGCAGTCCCTGGGCGTCGACTACATCGACGAGTCCGAGGTGCTGACCCCGGCCGACGAGGTCAACCACAGCGACAAGTGGTCCTTCACCACCCCGTTCGTGTGCGGTGCCACCAACCTGGGCGAGGCGCTGCGCCGGATCGCCGAGGGCGCGGCGATGATCCGTTCCAAGGGCGAGGCGGGCACCGGCAACGTCGTGGAGGCGGTCCGTCACCTGCGCCAGATCAAGGGCGAGATCGCCCGGCTGCGCGGCCTGGACAACCACGAGCTGTACGCGGCGGCCAAGGAGCTGCGCGCCCCGTACGAGCTGGTCGCGGAGATCGCGCGGACCGGCAAGCTGCCGGTCGTGCTGTTCTCCGCCGGTGGTGTCGCCACCCCGGCCGACGCCGCGCTGATGCGTCAGCTCGGCGCCGAGGGCGTCTTCGTGGGCTCGGGCATCTTCAAGTCCGGTGACCCGGCGAAGCGCGCCGCGGCGATCGTGAAGGCGACCACCTTCTACGACGACCCGAAGGTCATCGCGGACGCGTCCCGCGACCTGGGCGAGGCCATGGTCGGCATCAACTGCGACACCCTCCCCGAGGCCGAGCGGTACGCCAACCGCGGCTGGTAATCACGGGCCGGCAGGCCCCGCACCACGCGTCCGGTGGACGGTCCGCGCCGCCCGCGGGCCGTCCACCGTCACGCGTTCACTCTGACATCCGAGAGGTCCCCGCACCGTGTCCGAGACGACGTCCGAGACCCCCCTCATCGGCGTGCTCGCTCTCCAGGGCGACGTCCGCGAGCATCTGGCCGCGCTCACCGCGGCCGGCGCGCAGGCCCGGCCGGTGCGCCGCCCCGAGGAACTGGCCGAGGTAGCCGGGCTGGTGATCCCCGGCGGCGAGTCCACCACCATGTCCAAGCTCGCGGTCGTCTTCGGGCTGCTGGAGCCGCTGCGCGAGCGCATCCGGGCGGGCTTGCCGGTGTACGGAACCTGCGCCGGTATGATCATGGTCGCGGACAAGATCCTCGACGGCCGGGAGGATCAGGAGACCCTGGGCGGCATCGACATGATCGTGCGCCGTAACGCCTTCGGCCGCCAGAACGAGTCCTTCGAGGCCGCGGTCGACATCGAGGGCATCGAGGGCGGCCCCGTGGAGGGCGTCTTCATCCGCGCGCCGTGGGTCGAGTCGGTGGGCGCCGGTGCCGAGGTGCTGGCGACGTACGAGGGCCATACGGTCGCGGTCCGGCAGGGCAACGTCCTCGCGACGTCGTTCCACCCGGAGCTGACCGGTGACCACCGGGTGCACGCCCTGTTCGTGGAGATGGCTCGGCGCGCGTAGCGCTCCGTCGAGGGTGGCGGTGGGCGACGGGAGATGGCTCGGCGCGCGTAGCGCTCCGTCGAGGGTGGCGGTGGGCGACGGGAGATGGCTCGGCGCGCGTAGCGCTCCGTTGAGGGTGGCGGTGGGCGACGGGAGATGGCTCGGCGCGCGTAGCGCTCCGTTGAGGGTGGCGGTGGGCGACGGGAGGGCGGGGACCGCGCGCTGAGCGGCGATCCCGGTAGGATCTCAGGCGTTCGTACAGCATTGGGTAACGCGAAGGAGACAGGCGGATGTCCGGCCACTCTAAATGGGCTACGACGAAGCACAAGAAGGCCGTGATCGATGCCAAGCGCGGCAAGCTCTTCGCGAAGCTGATCAAGAATATCGAGGTGGCGGCCCGGATGGGCGGGCCCGACGTCGACGGCAACCCGACGCTCTACGACGCCATCCAGAAGGCCAAGAAGCAGTCCGTTCCGAACAAGAACATCGACAGCGCGGTCAAGCGCGGTGCCGGTCTCGAGGCGGGCGGCGCCCAGTACGAGACGATCATGTACGAGGGCTACGGTCCCAACGGTGTCGCGGTGCTCATCGAGTGCCTCACCGACAACCGCAACCGTGCCGCCTCCGACGTCCGCGTCGCCATGACCCGCAACGGCGGCTCGATGGCCGACCCGGGCTCGGTGTCGTACCTGTTCAACCGCAAGGGTGTCGTGATCGTCCCCAAGGGCGAGCTGTCCGAGGACGACGTGCTGGCCGCGGTGCTCGACGCGGGCGCCGAGGAGGTCAACGACCTCGGCGAGTCCTTCGAGGTCCTCAGCGAGGCCACCGACCTGGTCGCGGTCCGCACCGCGCTCCAGAAGGAGGGCATCGACTACGACTCGGCCGACACCAACTTCGTGCCCACCATGCAGGTGGAGCTGGAGGAGGACGGCGCGCGCAAGATCTTCAAGCTGATCGACGCGCTGGAGGACAGCGACGACGTGCAGAACGTCTTCGCCAACTTCGACGTCTCCGACGAGGTCATGGCCAAGGTCGACGCCTGACGGCGGATCGCCTGAGGACACATCAGCACACGCGTGGCGGGCGGGTCGGCGGGGACACACCCCACCGGCCCGTCGGCGTTGTCGGCCGGTGCTGTCGGTGGCAGCCGCTAGCCTGCAGGAACAGATGACCGAAGCGTGATCAGGGCGACGAGGGGAGGGGCGCGGTGCGGGTGCTGGGCGTGGATCCGGGGCTGACCCGGTGTGGCATCGGCGTGGTCGACGGGGTCGCGGGCCGCCCGCTGCGGATGCTGGGCGTCGGCGTCATACGGACCCCTGCGGACGCCGGGATCGGCGACCGTCTCGTCCTCGTCGAGCGCGGCATCGAGGAGTGGCTGGACACGCACCGGCCCGAACGCGTCGCGGTGGAGCGGGTGTTCAGCCAGCACAATGTGCGGACCGTCATGGGCACCGCCCAGGCCAGCGCGGTCGCCATGCTCTGCGCCGCGCGCCGCGGGCTGCCGGTCGCGCTGCACACCCCCAGCGAGGTCAAGGCGGCCGTCACCGGCTCCGGGCGCGCCGAGAAGGCGCAGGTCGGCGCGATGGTCACCCGGCTGCTGCGGCTGGACGCCCCGCCCAAACCGGCCGACGCCGCCGACGCCCTGGCGCTCGCCATCTGCCACATCTGGCGCGCCCCCGCGGCCAACCGGCTGCAGCAGGCCGTCGCCGCCCACCGCACCCCGCGTTCCCCTCGCTCCACGGAAGGCCGTATTACATGATCGCGTTCGTCTCCGGTCCGGTCGCGGCCCTCGCCCCGGACACCGCCGTCATCGAGGTCGGCGGCGTCGGGATGGCGGTCCACTGCACCCCGGGCACCCTGTCCGGGCTGCGGGTCGGCGAGCCCGCCCGGCTCGCGACCTCGCTCGTGGTCCGCGAGGACTCCCTGACGCTCTACGGCTTCGCGGACGACGACGAGCGCCAGGTCTTCGAGCTGCTCCAGACCGCCAGCGGGGTCGGCCCCCGGCTCGCCCAGGCCATGCTGGCGGTGCACACGCCGGACGCCCTGCGGCTCGCCGTCTCCACCGGTGACGAGAAGGCGCTCACCGCCGTCCCCGGCATCGGCAAGAAGGGAGCGCAGAAGCTGCTGCTGGAGCTGAAGGACCGGCTCGGCGCGCCGGTCGGCAGGGCCGTGCCCGCCGCCCGCCCGCCCGCGGCCGCGGGCTGGAGCGATCAGCTGCACACCGCCCTGGTCGGCCTCGGCTACGCCACCCGGGAGGCCGACGAGGCGGTCGCCGCCGTCACCCCGCAGGCCGAGGTGGCCCTGGCCGAGGGCGGTGCGCCGCAGGTGGCGCAGCTGCTGCGGGCCGCCCTGCAGACCCTGAACCGCACCCGCTGACCGGCCGCCGGCGCGCGCATGCCGCGACCGGCCGGACCGCTCGACACGATCTCGCGAGGCGAAACGCAGTGAACTGGGACGAGACCGAACCGGCCGACGCCGACGACGCCCTGTCCGGCGACCTGCCCGGCGGCGCGGGCAGCCGGCTGGTGGGCGCCGACGCCGACGGGGACGACCAGGCGGTCGAGGCCGCCCTCCGCCCCAAGGACCTGGGGGAGTTCGTCGGCCAGGAGCGGGTCCGCGAGCAGCTGGACCTGGTCCTCAAGGCGGCCCGGCAGCGCGGCGGCACCGCCGACCACGTGCTGCTCTCCGGCGCGCCCGGGCTCGGCAAGACCACCCTCTCGATGATCATCGCGGCCGAGATGGGCGCCCCCATCCGCATCACCTCCGGCCCGGCCATCCAGCACGCGGGCGATCTCGCCGCGATCCTCTCCTCGCTCACCGAGGGCGAGGTGCTGTTCCTGGACGAGATCCACCGCATGTCCCGGCCCGCCGAGGAGATGCTGTACATGGCGATGGAGGACTTCCGGGTCGACGTCATCGTCGGCAAGGGGCCCGGGGCCACCGCCATCCCGCTGGAGCTGCCGCCGTTCACCCTGGTCGGCGCGACCACCCGGGCCGGACTGCTGCCGCCCCCGCTGCGCGACCGCTTCGGCTTCACCGGCCACATGGAGTTCTACGCCCCCGCCGAGCTGGAGCGGGTGATCGACCGCTCCGCCCGGCTCCTGGAGGTGACCATAGAGGCCGAGGGCGCGGCCGAGATCGCCGGGCGCTCCCGCGGCACGCCCCGTATCGCCAACCGGCTGCTGCGCCGGGTGCGCGACTACGCCCAGGTCAAGGCGGACGGCCTCATCACCCGGGAGATCGCCGCCAGCGCCCTGGCGGTCTACGACGTGGACGGCCGGGGCCTGGACCGGCTGGACCGGGCGGTGCTCAGCGCCCTGCTCAAGCTGTTCGGCGGCGGCCCGGTGGGCCTGTCGACCCTGGCGGTCGCGGTGGGGGAGGAGCGTGAGACCGTGGAAGAGGTCGCCGAGCCGTTCCTGGTGCGCGAGGGCCTGCTGGCCCGTACGCCCCGGGGCCGGATCGGGACCCCCGCGGCCTGGGAGCATCTGGGCCTCACCCCGCCGCAGCGCGGCGCCGGGGGCGGCCAGAGCGGCTTGTTCGAGGCGTGAAGGCGCGTACTGTCCGGCATCATGGCGTGAAGAGCGAATAATGGTGGGGTCAGGAACCCCGGTGCCGCGCCGGGCGTTGTTCCATAGGCGCGGGCTCGCTTAGACTCCGCCGATGCCGTCCGTATGCCGTCTGTTCTTCCGTATGGCATACCCACCCCCGTAGACCAGGCCGCGCCCCAGCGGTCGTGTGAAGGATCTCCGTCCCGTGAATATCGTGACTCTCCTGCCGTTCATCGTGCTCATCGGGGCCATGTTCCTGATGACTCGGTCGGCCAAGAACAAGCAGCGCCAGGCCGCCCAGATGCGGGACACCATGCAGCCGGGCACCGGCGTGCGGACCATCGGCGGCATGTACGCGACGGTCAAGGAGGTCCACGACGACACGGTCCTCCTCGAGGTGGCCCCCGCCGTTCACGCGATCTACGCGAAGAACGCGATCGGAGCCGTCCTCTCCGACGCGGAGTACAACCACATCGTCCACGGCATCGACCCCGATGAGGACGGTGCCGACGGCGTCGACAGCGCCGACACCCCTGTCGTCCCCGACGACGCCTCCTCGCTGACCACCCCCGCGGGCGGCGCCGACGACTCCTCCGCCGAGAAGGCGCCGGCCTCCGAGCCGGAGGCCGGGAAGGCCGACGCCAAGAAGATCGACCTCGGCAAGGACGACGCCGCCGCGGCCGACGCGCCCGAGGGCGAAAAGCGGGACGGCGGCGCCGACGCGAAGTAGTCCTGCACTGTGAACCACGGCGTGCCACCGCTCGGCGCGCCGTGGTTCATGGACGGTCTAGGCTCCGGCGGGGGCACACCCCCACAAGACTTCGTGGCCGCCCCGCGCACACCCGCTGCGGGGCGGTTGGACAGGGAGATACGACAAGGTGGCAGCACCGAAGAAGGGCCGCAGGTCCCCCGGGTCACAGGGCAGGCCCGGGCGCGCGCTGGCCGTGATCGTGATCGCCATGGTGGCGCTCATCGGGGGGATGTTCATCTCCGGTCACACCACACCGCGGCTGGGAATCGATCTCGCGGGCGGCACCAGCTTCACGCTGGAGGCCAAGAACCAGCCGGGCAAGCCCAACGCGATCAACACGGCCAACATGAACACCGCCGTCAGCATCATCGAGCGGCGGGTCAACGGCCTGGGTGTGTCCGAGGCCGAGGTCCAGACGCAGGGCCCCAAGCACATCATCGTGAACATCCCCAAGGGGACGAACGCGAAACAGGCCCGGCAGCAGGTGGGCACCACCGCCCAGCTGTACTTCCGGCCGGTGATGACCACCACCTCCGGCGGCAAGACCAAGGCGCCCAGCAGCACTCCCAGCCCCTCCTCCAGCGCGTCCCAGGGCAAGCCGGACAAGGGCGACCAGGGCGGCAGCGGCAAGCCCAGCCCCACCGCCACCACCCAGGGCCGTGCCGTCCCCGAGGCGCTGAAGGCCGACAAGACGCCGACGCCCACCCCGTCCAAGACCCCCAAGGGCGGCGAGACGGGCAAGCCCTCGGACACCTCCGGCCAGGAGAAGCTGGCCAAGGACTTCGCAGCACTGGACTGCACCACCCGGGCGGGGCGTGCCGCGGCGGCCGAGAAGGCGGCCAACACCAAGCCGAGCGATCCCGTCCTGGCGTGCAGCCAGAAGGGTGACTCCAAGTTCGTCCTCGGCCCCTCCGAGGTCGAGGGCACCGACGTCGACGATGCCTCGTCCGTCTTCGAGAGCCAGAACGCCTCGGGCTGGATCGTGCAGCTCGACTTCAACAACAAGGGCGCCAAGAAGTTCGCCAAGGTGACCGGCGAGCTGACCAAGCAGCAGTCCCCGCAGAACCGCTTCGCGATCGTCCTGGACGGCGAGGTCGTCTCCGACCCCGAGGTCACCCAGGGCGCCATCACCGGCGGCCGGGCCACCATCTCCGGTGGCTTCACCCAGCAGAGCTCCGCGGACCTGGCCAACGTGCTGTCCTTCGGTGCGCTGCCGCTGTCCTTCGACATCGCGGACGAGACCACCGTCTCCGCGGCCCTCGGCGGCGAGCAGCTGCAGGCCGGTCTGATCGCCGGCGCCATCGGTCTCGCACTCGTGGTGATCTACCTGGTCGTCTACTACCGCGGTCTGTCCCTGGTGGCCATGGCGTCCCTCGCCGCGTCCGCCATACTGACGTACACGATCATGGTGCTGCTCGGCCCGGCCATCGGCTTCGCACTGAACCTTCCGGCGGTCTGCGGTGCGATCGTGGCGATCGGTATCACCGCCGACTCGTTCATCGTCTACTTCGAGCGGATCCGTGACGAGATCCGTGAGGGCCGCTCGCTGCGCCCGGCCGTCGAGCGCGGCTGGCCGCGGGCCCGGCGCACCATCCTGGTCTCCGACTTCGTGTCGTTCCTCGCCGCCGCCGTGCTCTTCATCGTGACCGTCGGCAAGGTGCAGGGCTTCGCCTTCACCCTGGGGCTGACCACCCTGCTCGACGTCGTCGTGGTGTTCCTGTTCACCAAGCCGCTGATGACGATCCTCGCCCGCCGCCCGTTCTTCGGGAACGGCCATCCGTGGTCCGGTCTGGACCCCAAGCGCCTCGGGGCCAAACCGCCGCTGCGCCGCCGTCGTCCCGCCGCCCCCGGCCCCGCCGACACCCCGAAGGAGGCGTGAGATGTCGCGACTCGGCAGTCTCGGCGCCAGGCTCTACCGAGGCGAGGTCGGCTACGACTTCGTCGCCAAGCGGAAGATCTGGTACGCCATCTCGATCCTGATCACCATCACGGCCATCGCGGGCCTGGCGGTGCGCGGCCTCAACATGGGCATCGAGTTCTCCGGCGGCGCGGTCTTCACCACTCCCAACACCACGGTCTCGGCCCCCCAGGCCCAGGAGGTGGCGGAGAAGGCGTCCGGCGGCCACACCGCGGTCGTCCAGGAGCTGGGCCGCGGTGGCCTGCGGATCCAGATCAGCGAGCTGGGCACCAAGGAGGCCGTCCCGGTCCAGGAGAAGCTCGCCCAGAAACTGGACGTCAAGACCAACAAGATCGACACCCAGCTGGTCGGCCCGAGCTGGGGCGAGCAGATCGCCTCCAAGGCCTGGCAAGGCCTCGCGATCTTCATGGTCCTGGTGGTGATCTACCTTGCCATCGCCTTCGAATGGCGGATGGCGCTGGCCGCCCTGATCGCCCTGGTCCACGACCTCACCATCACCGTCGGTGTCTACGCGCTGGTCGGCTTCGAGGTCACCCCGGGCACCGTGATCGGTTTGCTGACGATCCTCGGTTACTCCCTCTACGACACCGTCGTGGTCTTCGACGGTCTCAAGGAAGGAGCCAAGGACATCACCAAGCAGACCCGCTTCACCTACCCGGAGATCGCCAACCGCAGCCTCAACTCGACCCTGGTGCGGTCCATCAACACCACGGTCGTGGCGCTGCTGCCGGTCGGGGCGCTGCTCTTCATCGGGGGCGGTCTGCTCGGCGCGGGCATGCTCAACGACATCTCGCTGGCCCTGTTCGTCGGCCTCGCCGCCGGCGCGTACTCCTCGATCTTCATCGCCACCCCGCTGGTCTCCGACTTCAAGAGCCGCGACCCGCAGATGAAGGCGCTGGCCAAGCGGGTGCGCGCCAAGCGCGCCGCGGCCGCCAAGGCCGAGACCGAGCCGAACGACGGCGAGCCGGCCGAGGGCGGCGAACCGGACCTGGAGGACGCGGCCCCGGCCGGAGTCGTCGGCCAGCGCCGCCAGCCCGCGTCCCGCAGCCGGGGCCGCGGCCGGCCGTCGGGGAAGCGCCGATGAGTGGGACGAGCGTGTCCGGGGAGCCGGGCACCGAAGAGCTGCGCGGGCTGCTGCTCAGCCGTATCCAGGACGTGCCGGACTACCCGCAGCCGGGCGTGATGTTCAAGGACATCACCCCGCTGCTCGCCGACGCCGCGGCCTTCTCCGCGCTGACCGACGCGCTCGCCGAGCTGTGCGTGCGGCACCGGGCGGACAAGGTCGTGGGCCTGGAGGCGCGCGGCTTCATCCTCGCCGCCCCGGCCGCCGTGCGCGCCGGGATCGGCTTCGTACCGGTCCGCAAGGCGGGCAAGCTCCCCGGGGCGACCCTGGGGCAGGCGTACGAGCTGGAGTACGGCACCGCGGAGATCGAGATACACGCCGACGCGCTGGAGCCCGGCGACCGGGTCCTGGTCATCGACGACGTGCTCGCCACCGGCGGCACCGCCGAGGCGTCGCTCCAGCTCATCCGGCGGGCCGGCGCCCAGGTCGCCGGGGTCGCCGTGCTCATGGAGCTGGGCTTCCTGGACGGCCGCAGACGTCTGCTGGGCGCGCTGGACAGCGCCCCGCTGGAGGCCCTGATCACGGTCTGACCGGAATCCGCCGACACCACCGCCGGAGGGCGGGGACCTGCGCAAGGAACAGGTCCCCGCCCTCCGTCGTTGCCCGGCTCTCGCGGCCGGGAGGCAAGCGGAGTGGCGGGATCGATACCATTGGGACCCCGACCCCCCGGGGTCCGGACCGCTTGAGGAGTGCTCTCTTGCCAGACGAGGCCCAGCCGCTCTCCCCCGGAGTCCGTCCCGCTCCGGACGCGACCGCCGCCGCCGAGCAGACGACGGCGTCCTCAGCCACGCCCGGAAACGGCGCGGACCGCCCCTCACCGGCAGCCGGCACCCCCGAGCAGACCCGGCCGGGGCCCGCCGCGGCGGGCCCCGCGGGCGAGCTGCGGCCCGCCCCGGCCGCGCCCCGCACCACTCAGAGCCAGAGCCCCGCCCCGCGCTCCGGCTCCTCCAACCGCGTGCGCGCCCGCCTCGCCCGCCTCGGCGTGCAGCGCTCCAGCCCGTACAACCCGGTGCTGGAGCCCCTGCTGCGCATCGTGCGCGGCAACGACCCCAAGGCGGACGGCGCCACGCTGCGCCAGATCGAGCGCGCGTACCAGGTGGCCGAGCGCTGGCACCGCGGCCAGAAGCGCAAGAGCGGCGATCCGTACATCACCCACCCGCTCGCGGTGACCACGATCCTCGCCGAGCTGGGTATGGATTCGGCCACGCTGATGGCCGGACTGCTGCACGACACCGTCGAGGACACCGAATACGGCCTGGACACCCTGCGCCGCGACTTCGGCGATCAGGTCGCCCTGCTCGTCGACGGCGTCACCAAGCTGGACAAGGTCAAGTTCGGCGAGGCGGCCCAGGCCGAGACCGTGCGCAAGATGGTCGTCGCGATGGCCAAGGACCCCCGGGTCCTGGTGATCAAGCTCGCCGACCGGCTGCACAACATGCGCACCATGCGCTACCTGAAGCGGGAGAAGCAGGAGAAGAAGGCCCGCGAGACGCTGGAGATCTACGCCCCGCTCGCCCACCGGCTGGGCATGAACACCATCAAGTGGGAGCTGGAGGACCTCGCCTTCGCGATCCTCTACCCCAAGATGTACGACGAGATCGTCCGGCTGGTCGCCGAGCGCGCGCCCAAGCGCGACGAGTACCTGGCCGTCGTCACCGACCAGGTCCAGGGCGATCTGCGGGCCGCGAGGATCAAGGCGACCGTCACCGGCCGCCCCAAGCACTACTACTCCGTCTACCAGAAGATGATCGTGCGGGGCCGGGACTTCGCCGAGATCTACGACCTGGTGGGCATCAGGGTGCTTGTCGACACCGTCCGCGACTGCTACGCGGCGCTGGGGACCATCCACGCGCGGTGGAACCCGGTGCCCGGGCGGTTCAAGGACTACATCGCGATGCCCAAGTTCAACATGTACCAGTCGCTGCACACGACGGTCATCGGGCCCAGCGGCAAGCCGGTCGAGCTGCAGATCCGCACCTTCGACATGCACCGCCGCGCCGAATACGGCATCGCCGCGCACTGGAAGTACAAGCAGGAGGCGGTCGCCGGCACCTCCAAGGTCCGCACCGACGTGCCCCGGGGCAAGGCCGGCAAGGACGACGCCGTCAACGACATGGCGTGGCTGCGGCAGCTCCTGGACTGGCAGAAGGAGACCGAGGACCCCGGCGAGTTCCTGGAGTCGCTGCGCTTCGACCTCTCCCGCAACGAGGTCTTCGTCTTCACGCCCAAGGGCGACGTCATAGCGCTGCCCGCCGGGGCCACCCCGGTGGACTTCGCGTACGCCGTCCACACCGAGGTCGGCCACCGCACCATCGGGGCCCGGGTCAACGGGCGGCTGGTGCCGCTGGAGTCGACCCTCGACAACGGTGACCTGGTGGAGGTCTTCACCTCCAAGGCGGCCGGAGCGGGGCCGTCCCGCGACTGGCTGGGCTTCGTCAAGTCACCGCGGGCCCGTAACAAGATCCGTGGCTGGTTCTCCAAGGAGCGCCGCGACGAGGCCATCGAACAGGGCAAGGACGCGATCGTCCGGGCGATGCGCAAGCAGAACCTGCCGATCCAGCGGATCCTGACCGGCGACTCGCTGGTCACCCTCGCCCACGAGATGCGCTACCCGGACATCTCCTCGCTCTACGCGGCCATCGGCGAGGGCCATGTCTCCGCGCAGAACGTGGTCGGCAAGCTCGTCTCGGCCCTCGGCGGCGAGGAGGCCGCCAACGAGGACATCGCCGAGACCGCCCCGCCCATCCGGCGCTCCAAGCGCCGCTCCAGCGCCGACCCGGGCGTGGTGGTCAAGGGCGTCGAGGACGTATGGGTCAAGCTGGCCCGCTGCTGCACGCCGGTGCCGGGCGACCCCATCATCGGCTTCGTGACCCGCGGCAGCGGCGTCTCCGTCCACCGCGCCGACTGCGTCAACGTGGACTCGCTGTCCCAGCAGCCCGAGCGCATCCTCGACGTCGAGTGGGCACCCACCCAGTCGTCGGTCTTCCTGGTCGCCATCCAGGTCGAGGCGCTGGACCGGTCCCGGCTGCTGTCGGACGTCACCCGCGTCCTGTCCGACCAGCACGTCAACATCCTCTCCGCGGCCGTCCAGACCTCCCGCGACCGGGTGGCCACCTCGCGCTTCACCTTCGAGATGGGCGACCCCAAGCATCTGGGACACGTCCTGAAGGCCGTGCGCGGCGTCGAGGGCGTCTACGACGTGTACCGGGTCACCTCGGCCCGCGCACGCTGAGAAAGCCCCGCAGAACGCGAAGGGCGGCCCCGGTCTCCCGGGGCCGCCCTTCGCGTGCCGTTTCAGCGCGACGGGCTCAGCCGCCGAACTCCTCCAGGCCCTTGAGCGCCTGGTCCAGCAGTGCCTGCCGGCCCTCCAGCTCCTTGGAGAGCTTGTCGGCCTTCGCGTTGTTCCCCGCCGCGCGGGCCGCGTCGATCTGGGAACGCAGCTTGTCCACGGCGTCCTGCAGCTGGCCGGTCAGCCCCTGGGCGCGCGCCCGCGCCTCGGGGTTCGTACGCCGCCACTCGGCCTCCTCGGCCTCCTGGAAGGCGCGCTCGACCGCGTGCAGCCGGCCCTCGATGCGGGCGCGGGCGTCCCTCGGCACATGGCCGACGGCCTCCCACCGCTCGTTGATCGACCGGAACGCCGCGCGGGACGCCTTCAGGTCCGAGATCGGCAGCAGCTTCTCGGCCTCGACGACCAGCTCCTCCTTGCGGGTCAGGTTCTCCCGCTGCTCGGCGTCCCGCTCCGCGAAGACCTCGCCGCGGGCCTGGAAGAAGACGTCCTGGGCGCCGCGGAACCGGTTCCACAGGTCGTCCTCGTGCTCGCGCTGCGCGCGGCCCGCGGCCTTCCAGTCGGCCATCAGCTCGCGGTAGCGGGCCGCGGTCGGACCCCAGTCGGTGGAGCCGGACAGCGCCTCCGCCTCGGCGACCAGCTTCTCCTTGGTCTGCCGGGCCTCCTCGCGCTGCGCGTCCAGCGCGGCGAAGTGCGCCTTGCGCCGCTTGGAGAACGCCGAGCGGGCGTGCGAGAAGCGGTGCCACAGCTGGTCGTCCGTCTTGCGGTCCAGCCGCGGCAGGCCCTTCCAGATGTCGACCAGGGCGCGCAGCCGCTCCCCGGCCGCCCGCCACTGCTCGCTGGCCGCCAGCTCCTCGGCCTCGGCGACCAGCGCCTCCTTGGCCTGGCGGGCCTCGTCGGCCTGCACCGCCTTGGCCGCCCGGCGCTCCTCACGGCGCGTCTCGACGACCTTGGCGAGCTGGTCGAGCCGCTTGCGCAGCGCTTCCAGATCGCCGACCACATGGTGCTCGTCGACCTGGTGCCGGATGTGCTCGATGGCCGCCGTCGCGTCCTTGGCCGACAGGTCGGTGGTCTTGACCCGGCGCTCGAGAAGGTCGATTTCGACGACCAGACCGTCGTACTTGCGCTCGAAGTAGGCGAGGGCCTCGTCCGGCGATCCCGCCTGCCACGACCCGACGACCTGCTCACCGTCGGCCGTACGCACGTACACGGTCCCCGCCTCGTCGACGCGGCCCCAAGGCTCGCTGCTCACAGCGCCTCCTCCACATGATGCCGGGGCGGGCATGCGGCCCGCGGGCATCGTCCACAGTTTCTTCCGGCCGGGCAGCGACGCCCGGGCCGGTCTCCCAGCAGGGTGGTGCGGCCATCACGGCAGACACCCTGCACAACGCCAACATAGGCGAACGGTGCCCCGGCTGTCCGTATCCTGCGCGACCGAAATTTCGCGGTACGCACACCCGGCGACCTCAGGACTTGCCGACCGTCGCCTTGTTGATCACCACGCTGGCGTTCGGGGCGGTGTTCTGCATCTGGTCCGGGGGAGCCGCCCCGGCCTTGGCGATCTTCTGCAGGACCTTCATGCCGTCCTCGGAGACCTTCCCGAAGGGGGTGTAGTCCGGCGGCAGCGGGCTGTCCTTGTAGACGAGGAAGAACTGGCTGCCGCCGCTGTTCCGGCCCTTCTTGGTCTGCGCGTTGTACTGGTTCGCCATCGCGACCGTGCCGGCCGGGTACGTGTTCCCCTTCAGCGAGGGGTCCTTCAGGTTCTCGTCCGGCAGGGTGTAGCCGGGGCCGCCCGCGCCGGTGCCCTGCGGGTCACCGCACTGCAGCACGTAGATCCCCTGGTTCACCAGCCGGTGGCACTTGGTGTGGTCGAAGTACCCCTTGCCGGCCAGGAAGTCGAACGAGTTGACCGTGTGCGGCGCCTTGGCGGCGTCCATGTCGAAGGAGATGTCCCCGCAGGTGGTCTCCAGCTTCATGGTGTAGGTGGCCGACTTGTCGATGGAGACCGCCGGCTCCTTCTTGAACGACATCTTCTTCGGCTTCTCGCCGGCGACCGCCTTCGCCTCCTTGGCGCACGGGTCCGGCGCCTTGCTGGTGGCGGGGGCCGAAGGGGTGGACGCGGCGTCGTCCTTCTTCTTGTCCTTGTCGTCGCCGGAGAAGGCGCCCGCGGCCGCCACCGCCCCGCCGCCGGCCAGTACCACGGCCAGTACGGAGGCGATCACCACATTGCGCTGGCGGGCCTTGCGCCGTGCCGTCTCGCGCCGCTGCTGCTGCCGCAGGTACTTCTCCCGGGCAAGCTGCCGCCGCCGCTGCTCGCTACTGACCACCGGGTCGTCTCCTCACGCCGTATGTCATCGGTGTCCTGCCGGAGGGCTCGGCCGTACCGTATACGGGTTCGCTGTGCCGGGCCCGCCGCCGGTAGGCTCTGGAGCTGCCGACATTCTTCCGCCGGCCGACTCTTCCGGACGACATTTAAGGACGATCGTGCTCATTGCCGGGTTCCCCGCCGGGGCCTGGGGGACCAACTGCTACCTGGTCGCCCCCGCCGCCGGTGAGGAGTGCGTGATCATCGACCCGGGCCACCAGGCGGCCCAAGGCGTCGAGGAGGCCGTCGCCAAACACCGGCTCAAGCCCGTCGCCGTCATCCTGACCCACGGCCACATCGACCACGTCGCCTCGGTCGTTCCGGTCTGCGGCGCCCATGACGTACCGGCCTGGATCCACCCCGCCGACCGCTACATGATGAGCGATCCGGCCAAGGCGCTCGGACGGTCCATCGGCACGCAGCTGATGGGCGAGCTGACCGTCGGCGAGCCGGACGACGTCAAGGAGCTGTCCGACGGCTCCGAACTGAAGCTGGCCGGAATGGAGTTCACCGTCGCGCACGCGCCGGGCCATACCAAGGGGTCGGTGACCTTCAGGCTGCCCGAACAGCCGGACATCCCCCCGGTGTTCTTCTCGGGCGACCTGCTCTTCGCCGGCTCCATCGGACGCACCGATCTGCCCGGCGGCGACCACGCCGAGATGCTCCAGTCGCTGGCCCGTGTGTGCCTGCCGCTCGACGACTCGACCGTGGTGCTGTCCGGCCACGGCCCCCAGACCAGCATCGGCCACGAGCGCGCCACCAACCCCTTCCTGCGGCAGGTGGCCGCCGGCCCCGGAGACGCCGCCACGGACGCGGCTCCTCCGCGACGAGGAATGTGACGAGAGAACCCACGGTGAGCACCTTCAAGGCCCCCAAGGGCACCTACGACCTGATCCCGCCGGTCTCCGCGACCTACCTCGCGGTGCGGGACGCCATCGCCACCCCGCTGCGGCGGTCCGGCTACGGCTACATCGAGACCCCCGGCTTCGAGAACGTCGAACTCTTCGCGCGCGGCGTCGGCGAGTCCACCGACATCGTCACCAAGGAGATGTACACCCTCACCACCAAGGGCGGCGACGAACTGGCGCTGCGCCCCGAGGGGACCGCCTCGGTGCTGCGCGCCGCGCTGGAGGCCAATCTGCACAAGGCCGGCAGCCTGCCGGTCAAGCTCTGGTACTCCGGTTCGTACTACCGCTACGAGCGGCCCCAGAAGGGCCGCTACCGCCACTTCTCGCAGGTCGGCGCGGAGGCGATCGGCGCCGAGGACCCGGCCCTGGACGCCGAGCTGATCATCCTCGCGCACGACGCCTACCGGTCGCTGGGGCTGCGGAACTTCCGGATCCTGCTGAACTCGCTCGGCGACGCCGAGTGCCGTCCCGTCTACCGGGCCGCCCTCCAGGACTTCCTGCGCGGGCTCGACCTGGACGAGGACACCCGGCGGCGCATCGACATCAACCCGCTGCGGGTGCTCGACGACAAGCGCGAGGCCGTCCAGAAGCAGCTGGCCGGAGCGCCGCTGCTGCGCGACTACCTGTGCGACGCCTGCCGGGAGTACCACGCGCGGGTGCGTGAGCTGATCACCGCGCAGGGCGTGGAGTTCGAGGA
Organism: Streptomyces sp. NBRC 110028; assembly: GCF_001417735.1. Classification (GTDB taxonomy): domain Bacteria; phylum Actinomycetota; class Actinomycetes; order Streptomycetales; family Streptomycetaceae; genus Streptomyces. The sequence continues at coordinate 33,536 of NZ_BBUZ01000047.1, read as the reverse complement.
CGACGCCAAGCTGGTCCGCGGCCTGGACTACTACACCCGCACCACGTTCGAGTTCGTCCACGACGGCCTCGGCTCGCAGTCCGCGGTCGGCGGCGGCGGCCGGTACGACGGCCTGTCCGAGATGATCGGCGGCCCGGCCCTGCCGTCGGTGGGCTGGGCGCTCGGCGTCGACCGTACGGTGCTCGCGCTGGAGGCCGAGGGCGTCCGGCTGGACCTGCCCGACGCGACGAGCGTCTTCGCCGTGCCGCTGGGGGAGGAGGCCCGCAAGGTCCTCTTCGGCGTGGTCGGCGAGCTGCGCAGGGAAGGCGTGGCGACGGACTTCGCGTACGGCGGCAAGGGGCTCAAGGCCGCGATGAAGGCCGCGAACCGCAGCGGCGCGCGGTACGCGATCGTGGCGGGCGAGCGGGACTTCGCCGAGGGCGTCGTCCAGCTGAAGGACATGGAATCGGGCGAGCAGGAGGCCGTTCCGCTGTCCAAGATCGTGACCACCCTCCAGGCGAAGCTGGGCTGACCGCCTCCGCGGCGTCAACGCCGTGGGGGCCGGTTCATCCTGCCAATCGAGACCGCCCTCCGCTCCCCGGCCCCGCCCCTCCCGGGGCGGGGCCCGGCCGCCTCGGCCCGCGCTTATGCCCGTCGAACGGGGGACCCGCGAAGATGGTCGGGCCCTGACAACAGGGCATGACGGGGCGATGGGTTGGGGCACAATGGCCGTGCCCGACGGGGCCGGACAGTGTGGAGAGCGACGGACGGCGATATGGCGACGACACTGATGGACGACGTGGAGTCCGACGAGGCGCGGGGCGGCGCGCGGACCGGAACGGGAGGCGGCCGCGCCTTCGCGCTCCTGCTCGTGATCACCGGCGCGCTGGGGCTGCTGGCGGCCTGGGTCATCACGCTCGACAAGAACAAGATCCTCGAGTACAAGGCCGACGGCAAGGTCTTCACCCCCGGCTGCAGCCTCAACCCGGTGGTCTCCTGCGGCAACATCATGGAGAGCAAGCAGGCCGCGGCGTTCGGCTTCCCGAACCCGATGCTCGGCCTGGTCGCCTACGGCATCGTCATCTGCGTGGGCATGTCCCTGCTGGCCGGGGCCCGCTTCCCGCGCTGGTACTGGCTGACGTTCAACGCGGGCACCCTCTTCGGCGCCGGCTTCGTGACCTGGCTCCAGTACGAGTCGCTGTACGTCATCGGCTCGCTGTGCCTGTGGTGCTGCCTCGCCTGGGTCGCCACCATCGTGATGTTCTGCTACGTCACCGGCCACAACATCAAGCACGGATACCTGCCGGCGCCGGACGGGCTGCGGCGCGGGCTGCTGGAGTTCCACTGGGTGGTGCCGGTGATGTGGATCGGCGTGATCGGGATGCTGATCCTGACGCGCTGGTGGGACTTCTGGACGAGCTAGAGACTAGGCCGAACCCCCTGGAAGCCGGTGCTGTCGGTGCGGTGCCATAGGCTTTCGGGGTGGAGCCAGACCTGTTCACCGCCGCCGCCGAGGACCGCCAGGAGAAGGACCCGGCCAGCAGCCCGCTGGCCGTGCGCATGCGCCCGCGCACGCTGGACGAGGTCGTGGGCCAGCAGCATCTGCTGCGTCCCGGATCGCCGTTGCGGAGACTGGTCGGCGAGGGCAGCGGGGGGCCGGCCGGGCCGTCCTCGGTCCTGCTGTGGGGCCCGCCCGGGATCGGGAAGACCACGCTCGCGTACGTGGTCAGCCAGGCCACCCAGAAGCGGTTCGTGGAGCTGTCGGCGATCACCGCGGGGGTCAAGGAGGTGCGGGCCGTCATCGACGGGGCGCGCCGCTCCTCGGGGGCGTACGGCCGGGAGACCGTGCTCTTCCTGGACGAGATCCACCGCTTCAGCAAGGCGCAGCAGGATTCGCTGCTGCCCGCCGTGGAGAACCGCTGGGTCACCCTGATCGCGGCCACCACGGAGAACCCGTACTTCTCGGTGATCTCCCCGCTCCTGTCCCGCTCGCTGCTGCTCACCCTGGAGTCGCTCACCGATGACGATCTGCGCGGGCTGGTGCGCCGCGCGCTGACCGACGAGCGGGGGCTCGGCGGCGCGGTCACCCTCTCCGAGGAGGCCGAAGGGCATCTGCTGCGGATCGCGGGCGGCGACGCCCGGCGGGCGCTCACCGCGCTGGAGGCGGGGGCCGGGTCGGCGATGGCCAAGGGCGAGGCGGAGATCACGCTGACCACGCTGGAGGAGGCGGTCGACCGGGCCGCGGTCACCTACGACCGGGCCGGTGATCAGCACTATGACGTGGCAAGCGCTCTCATCAAGTCGATCCGCGGCTCGGACGTGGACGCCGCGCTGCACTATCTGGCGCGGATGATCGAGGCGGGGGAGGACCCCCGGTTCATCGCGCGGCGGCTGATGATCTCGGCGAGCGAGGACATCGGGCTGGCGGACCCGACCGCCCTGCCCACCGCCGTGGCGGCGGCGCAGGCGGTCGCGCTGATCGGCTTTCCCGAGGCCGCCCTGACGCTGAGCCACGCCACGATCGCGCTGGCGCTCGCGCCCAAGTCCAACGCGGCCACGACGGCGATCGGGGCGGCGCTGGCGGACGTCCGGGCGGGGCTCGCGGGCCCGGTGCCGCCGCATCTGCGGGACGGGCACTACAAGGGCGCCGAAAAGCTCGGCCACGCCCAGGGGTATCTGTATCCGCACGATCTGCCGGGCGGCATCGCGGCGCAGCAGTACGCGCCGGACAAGATCCACGGAAAGCGCTACTACGAGCCGACGCGGTACGGGGCGGAGGCCCGCTACGCCGATGTGGTCGAGCGGGTCCGGGCGCGGCTGCGCGGCGACCCGCCGCCGGAGTCCTCGTAGACACCCCCTAGTCGGCGGCCGCCTCGAACAGGGTGTGCATCGCGCGGCGCAGTTCGGAGACGCTCCGCACCGGCTCCGGGAAGTCGAAGCGCGCGTCGAACGGCCGGTCGGCGTCGTCCGTGAAGCGGACGCGCAGGCCGAAGCGGTCCAGGGCCACGGGGATCGCGGGGCCGCGGGTGCACACCATGGACGAGCGCTCGCCCAGCAGGACGCACAGCCCGCGCACCTGGTCGCTGTGGGCGGCGTGCAGATGCTGCAGCAGCTCGGCCTCGTGCGGGGCGAGCGGGTCGGGGGCGGCCTGCGCGAAGTCGTCCGGCTCGACGCCGTCCGCGCCCCACAGGTCGTCCACGCACGCCTCGGCGACCTCCAGCCGCAGCAGCGTCCACGCGGCGGCCCGGCCGCGCGGCCCGGCGGACGGGTCGGGCCGAAGGGCCTCCCCGAGGCCCAGCAGCTCTCCGACCGGATGGTGCTCTGCCAGCAGGGCCGCGTTCGCGGCGCGGTCGCCGCCGCGTACGGGAGTGAGCCAGCCGGCCACCCAGGCGCGGCCGCGGATCCGCTGGGGCACCGCGACCGGGGCGACGTCCGTGATCTCCATCACGCAGGTCAGATCGTCGTCCTGCGCGTGGGCCGCCGCGCGGGCCGCGGGTGAGCCGCCGGGGAGCAGTAACAGCACATCCCCGTCCGGGGTGACGGCGCGAGCGGCCGGTCCGTCCATGCCGAGATCGTCGGTGACCTCGATTCCGGGAATCGTCAACGACGCCGTAGCCTTGTTTTCCACGAGAGTCCGTACACGCTCTGCCGCCGTCGGCCGCAGGGCGTCTTCCTTGGGACGCGGCTGACCCTCCTCAAGACTCTGAGCAGTGCTGGGCAGGGGGATCCCAGGTCGAAACATGCGTTTTCCTCGGCTAAGGTAAGGCTCACCTAACTTACATGGAGGTTCGTTCCACGTGAACCAGTCGCGTCCCAAGGTCAAGAAGTCGAGGGCGCTCGGCATCGCGCTGACGCCGAAGGCCGTCAAGTACTTCGAGGCCCGTCCCTACCCGCCCGGCGAGCACGGCCGTGGCCGCAAGCAGACCAGTGACTACAAGGTCCGGCTGCTGGAGAAGCAGCGTCTGCGCGCTCAGTACGACATCAGCGAGCGCCAGATGGCCCGTGCCTACGACCGCGCTCGGAAGGTCGATGGCAAGACGGGCGAAGCCCTGATCATCGAGCTTGAGCGCCGTCTGGACGCGCTCGTCCTGCGGTCGGGAATCGCCCGCACGATCTACCAGGCCCGCCAGATGGTGGTCCACGGTCACATCGAGGTCAACGGCCGCAAGGTCGACAAGCCCTCCTTCCGGGTCAGCCCGGACGACGTGGTGATGGTCCGCGAGCGCAGCCGCGAGAAGCACCCCTTCCAGGTGGCCCGCGAGGGTGGCTACGCCCCCGACGGCGAGACCCCGCGCTACCTCCAGGTCAACCTCAAGGCGCTCGCGTTCCGGCTCGACCGGGACCCGAACCGCAAGGAGGTCCCGGTGATCTGCGACGAGCAGCTCGTCGTCGAGTACTACGCCCGCTGACCCAGCGGACCGTACGCGCTCCGCATCGAGGCTCGGTTCGCCTCCGGGGCGCCTCAGCCTCTGTCGGCGGTCGACCGTGCTCTCCCTTTCGGCAGCGGCGCGCCCCTGTGGCCCACTCGCCATCCAGCCCGCGGGTTCCCCATCGACCGGTGTGTCGAGGGGAACCCGCGGGCTGTTTGGCCGAGCGGAATGCGTTTCGGCCGGGCGTGCCCGGCGCGATAGGGTCGTTACCTGCCGCCCGCGCCCGGACGACCCGCCCGAGACCGGCGGGCGACGGACGACTGAGACGACGGACGACCTGAACGACGACGACCGACGTGATCGGCAGCAGGGAGCGGTGCAACGTGTCCGGTGGAGAGGTGGCCGGGATCCTCGTGGCCGTCTTCTGGGCGATTCTGGTGTCCTTCCTCGCCCTCGCCCTGGTGAGACTCGCCCAGACGCTCAAGGCGGCCACCCGGCTGGTGGCGGAGGTCACCGAACAGGCGGTGCCGCTGCTCAGTGAGGCGTCGGCGACCGTGCGCGAGGCGAACACCCAGCTCGCGCGCGTGGACTCGATCGCCTCCGACGTCCAGGAGGTCACCTCGAACGCCTCCGCGCTGTCCTCGACCGTCTCCTCCGCCTTCGGTGGACCGCTGGTCAAGGTGGCGGCGTTCGGCTACGGCGTCCGGCGCGCGATCGGCCGCAAGGGCCGGCCCGAGAGCGATCCCGCGCCCACCGTCGTCATCGGCAAGACCTTGCCGTCCGCCCGCCGGGGCGGCCGCCGCAACCGTGGATCGAAGGGCTGAGAGACCGGATGTTCCGCCGCACTTTCTGGTTCACCACCGGCGTCGCAGCCGGTGTGTGGGCCACCACCAAGGTCCAGCGCAAGCTCAACCAGCTCACCCCCGAGAGTCTGGCGGCGCAGGCCGCCGACCGGGCGGTGCTCGCCGGACGGCGGATCAAGGTCTTCGCGCTCGATGTGCGCGACGGCATGGCCGACCGCGAGGCGGCCCTCAAGGACGCGCTGGGCCTGACCTCGGCGCCCGCCAATGACCTCACCCAGCTGCCGGCCCAGCGCGGCCGGGCCCAGCTCACGCACATGTCCCCCTACCCCAACCCGAACGCCCGAAATGAGGACCACTGATGGAGTCGGCTGAAATCCGCCGCCGCTGGCTGCGCTTCTTCGAGGAGCGCGGGCACACCGTCGTGCCGTCGGCGTCGCTCATCGCGGACGACCCGACCCTGCTGCTCGTCAACGCGGGCATGGTCCCCTTCAAGCCGTTCTTCCTGGGTGAGGTCCAGCCGCCCTACAAGCGCGCCGTGAGCGTGCAGAAGTGCGTGCGCACGCCGGACATCGAAGAGGTCGGCAAGACCACCCGGCACGGCACGTTCTTCCAGATGTGCGGCAACTTCTCGTTCGGCGACTACTTCAAGGAAGGCGCCATCACCTACGCCTGGGAGCTGCTGACCGGCTCCGTGGCGGACGGTGGCTACGGTCTTGACCCCGAGCGCCTCTGGATCACCGTCTACGAGCAGGACGACGAGGCCGAGCGCATCTGGCGCGACGTCGTCGGCGTCCCCGCAGAGCGCATCCAGCGCCTGGGCATGGGCCCCAACTACTGGTCCATGGGCGTCCCCGGCCCCTGCGGCCCCTGCTCCGAGATCAACTACGACCGTGGTCCGGAGTTCGGCGTGGAGGGCGGCCCGGCCGTCAACGACGAGCGCTACGTGGAGATCTGGAACCTGGTCTTCATGCAGTACGAGCGCGGCCCGGGCGAGGGCAAGGAGAACTTCCCCATCCTCGGCGAGCTGCCCAGCAAGAACATCGACACCGGCCTCGGCCTCGAACGCCTCGCGATGATCCTGCAGGGCGTGCAGAACATGTACGAGACCGACACCCTGCGCGTCGTGATCGACAAGGCCACCGAGCTGACCGGGGTCGCCTACGGCGCCGCCCATGACTCCGACGTATCGCTGCGCGTGGTCGCCGACCACATGCGCACCTCCGTCATGCTCATCGGCGACGGAGTCACCCCCGGCAACGAGGGCCGCGGCTATGTGCTGCGCCGCATCATGCGCCGCGCCATCCGCAACATGCGCATCCTCGGCGCCGCCGAGCCGGTCGTCGCCGAGCTGGTGGACACCGTCCTCACGACCATGGGCGAGCAGTACCCGGAGCTGCTGACCGACCGCAAGCGCATCGAGACCGTCGCGCTCGCCGAGGAGTCGGCCTTCCTGAAGACGCTCAAGGCCGGCACCAACATCCTCGACACCGCCGTCACCGACACCAAGGCCGCCGGCTCCACCGTCCTCCCCGGCGACAAGGCGTTCCTGCTCCACGACACCTGGGGTTTCCCGATCGACCTCACCCTGGAGATGGCCGCCGAACAGGGCCTCTCGGTGGACGAGGACGGCTTCCGCCGCCTGATGCGGGAGCAGCGGGAGCGCGCCAAGGCCGACGCCAAGGCCAAGAAGACCGGCCACGCCGACCTGTCCGCCTACCGCGAGGTCGCCGACACCTCCGGCTCGACCGTCTTCACCGGCTACAGCGACACCTCCGGTGAGTCCACTGTCGTCGGCCTGCTGGTCGACGGGGTCTCCTCGCCCGCCGCCTCCGAGGGCGACGACGTCGAGGTCGTCCTGGACCGCACCCCGTTCTACGCCGAGGGCGGCGGCCAGCTCGCCGACACCGGCAAGATCAAGCTGGCCTCCGGCGCCGTCGTCGAGGTGCGGGACGTCCAGCAGCCGGTGCCCGGCGTCAGCGTGCACAAGGGCGTCGTCCAGGTCGGCGAGGTGACGGTCGGCTCCGCCGCGTACGCCGAGATCGACGTCAGGCGCCGCCGCGCCATCGCCCGCGCCCACAGCGCCACCCACCTCACCCACCAGGCGCTGCGCGACGCGCTCGGCCCGACCGCCGCCCAGGCCGGTTCGGAGAACTCGCCCGGCCGCTTCCGCTTCGACTTCGGCTCGCCGACCGCCGTCCCCGGCACGGTGCTCACCGACGTCGAGCAGAAGATCAACGAGGTGCTCTCCCGCGAACTCGACGTCACCGCCGAGGTGATGAGCATGGACGACGCCAAGAAGCAGGGCGCCATCGCCGAGTTCGGCGAGAAGTACGGCGACCGGGTGCGCGTGGTGACCATCGGCGACTTCTCCAAGGAGCTGTGCGGCGGTACGCACGTCCGCAACACCGCCCAGCTGGGCCTGGTGAAGCTGCTCGGCGAGTCCTCCATCGGCTCCGGCGTGCGCCGCGTGGAGGCCCTGGTGGGCGTGGACGCGTACAACTTCCTCGCCCGTGAGCACACGGTCGTCTCCCAGCTCACCGACCTGGTCAAGGGGCGCCCCGAGGAGCTTCCGGAGAAGATCTCCGGAATGATCACCAAGCTCCGGGACGCGGAGAAGGAGATCGACCGGTTCCGCGCCGAGAAGGTGCTGCAGGCCGCCGCCGGGCTCGCCGAGGGCGCCAAGGACGTCCGGGGCGTCACCCTGGCCACCGGCCGGGTGCCGGACGGCACGACCGCCGACGACCTGCGCAAGCTGGTGCTGGACGTGCGCGGACGGCTGGACCACAAGGCGGGGGCCCTCGACCGGCCCGCCGTCGTCGCCCTGTTCACCGTGGGAGGCGGCCGCCCGCTGACCGTCATCGCCACCAACGAGGCGGCGCGCGAGCGCGGACTCAAGGCCGGTGACCTGGTCCGTACCGCCGCCAAGACGCTCGGCGGCGGAGGCGGCGGCAAGCCGGACGTCGCCCAGGGCGGCGGCCAGAACCCGGACGCCGTCGGCGACGCCATCGAGGCCGTCGAGCGGCTCGTCGCGGAAGCGGGCCAGTAGCCGTGCGACGCGGCCGGCGCATCGCCATCGACGTCGGGGACGCCCGGATCGGGGTCGCCTCGTGCGACCCCGACGGGATCCTCGCCACCCCGGTGGAGACCGTGCCGGGACGTGACATCCCGGCCGCCCACAAGCGGCTTGCGGCCCTCGTCGAGGAGTATGAGCCCATCGAGGTGGTGATCGGCCTCCCGCGCTCGCTCAACGGGCGCGAGGGGCCGGCCGCGGCCAAGGTGCGCACCTTCGCCCGGGAGCTGGCGCGGCGGGTCCAGCCGGTGTCCGTAAGGCTGGTCGACGAGCGTATGACGACCGTCACAGCGGCGCACGGACTCCGGGCTTCCGGGGTGTCGTCCAAGAAGGGCCGTTCGGTCGTTGACCAGGCAGCCGCGGTGGTCATTCTGCAGAGCGCGCTGGAGACCGAGCGGGCCTCCGGCCGGGCGCCGGGCGAGGCCGTCGAAGTGGTCATCTGATCGCGATACGGTAACGTTCCGCGCGACATGGCAGCCATCTCTTGTGCCGCGAGCGCACTCGGTGGCTGCCACCGCCGTCGCTAGGGGTTCGATGACTGAGTACGGCCGGGGACCCGGCTCCCAACCGTGGCATTCCGAGGACCCGTTGTACGGGGACCAGGGATGGGGCGGGCATCAGGCGGTGACCGGGCAGGAGCCGTACCCGCCGGACCCGAACGACCCCTACGGACAGGGTCCCTACGCGCAGGCCGGTTACCCGCACGACGGCTACGCCCAGGACGCCTACGCGCAGGATGCCTACGCCCAGAACGGATACGCCCAGGGCGCCCCCGGCCAGGACGTCTACGGGCAGGACCCCTACGGACACCAGCAGTACCCGCACGGATACCCGCAGGACGCCCAGCCGTTCCCGCAGCAGCAACAGCAGCCGTCATGGGAGCAGTACGGGCAGCAAGGCAGCCAGCAGGGGTACGACCCCGGCGGCAACCCCGGCTGGGACGGCTCCTACAGCGCCGGGACGGACCCGAACGATCCGTACGGCTACGCGGCCCAGGGCGGCGCCCAGGAGGGCTACCCGCAGCAGGCGGCGCACGAGCCGCCGCGGCAGCAGGACGCGCAGACGCCGGGGGAGACCCAGCAGATGCCCCAGGTGCCGCAGGAGGCACAGGAGCCCGAGCCCCAGGTATCCCGGCAGGACGCCCCGAAGGATGACCACCCGTTCTTCGCCTCCGACGACGACGCGGGGCACGACGCCGACGACTCCGAGGGCCGCTCCCAGAAGGGCAGGAAGCCCAAGGCGAAAGGGAAGGCCGGGCCCAAGCGCCGCAGCGGGGTCGCCTGCCTCTTCGTCACCGTCGTCCTGGTGGGTGCCGTCGGCGGAGGCGGCTACTTCGCCTACGACTTCTGGCAGACCCGCTTCGGCCCGGCGCCGGACTACGAGGGCCAGGGCTCCGGCCAGGTCGAGGTGGAGGTGCCCGACGGCTCGGGCAACGCCGAAATCGGCAGCATCCTCGCCGAAAAGGGCGTGATCAAGAGCAGCGGCGCCTTCGTGGAAGCCGTCGAGGACAGCGGCAAGTTCGTCCAGCCGGGCAGCTACACCCTCCGTAAGGAAATGTCCGGCGCGGCCGCGGTGAAGCTGATGCTCAGCCCCGCCAGCAGCAACGCCCTGATCGTCACCGAGGGCATGCGCGGCGCGGCGGTCTACGCGGCGATCGACAAGAAGACCGGCGCAAAGACGGGCACCACCGCGGGCATCGCCAAGAAGGAAGCCGAGAACCTCGGCCTGCCTTCCTGGGCGAACGACAATGCCAAGATCAAGGACCCGCTGGAAGGATTCCTCTACCCCTCCCGCTACAGCGTGGGCAAGAACGCCGAGCCCGCGGACGTGCTGCGCAAGATGGTCGCCGAGGCCAAGCGGAACTACGCGCGGCAGGATCTGGAGGGCAAAGCCAGGGAGCTGGGTCTCAAGAGTCCCCTGCAACTCATCACCGTGGCGAGCCTGGTCCAGGCCGAGGGCATCACACACGATGACTTCCGCAAGATGGCCGAGGTGGTCTACAACCGGCTCGAACCCGGCAACAGCCAGACCAACGGCAAGCTGGAATTCGACTCGACGTACAACTACATCAAGAACCAGAGCAAGCTCGACATCTCGGTCAGCGAGATCAAGGGCTACGACAACCCGTACAACACCTACTTCTACAAGGGCCTGCCGCCGGGCCCGATCGGGAACCCCGGCGCGGACGCGCTCAAGGCGTCGATGAACCCGACCAGCGACGGCTGGTACTACTTCGTGGCGATCGGCAACAAGAGCCAGTTCTCCAAGACCTACGCGGAACACCAGAAGTGGGTCGAGAAGTTCAACAAGCAGCAGCGCGAGAACAACGGCTGAGGAAAGATGTCGCACAACCGCAGGGCAGCCGTGCTCGGCTCGCCGGTCTCCCACTCCCTCTCCCCGGCGCTGCACAACGCCGCGTACCGGAAGCTGGGGCTCGACGGCTGGCACTACGGCACCGTCGAGCTGGACGAGGCGGCGCTGCCGGGCTTCTTCGAGCGGCTCGGCGGACCGGGCGAGCCGGACTGGGCGGGGTTCTCCGTCACCATGCCGCTCAAGCGCGCGGTCATCCCGCTGCTGGACCGCGTCAGCGACACGGCGGCCTCGGTGGAGGCGGTCAACACCGTCGTCCTGACCGACGACGGACGACGGCTCGGCGACAACACCGACATCCCCGGCATGGTGGCGGCGCTCGCCGAGCGCGGCGTCCAGCGGGTGGAGCGGGCCGCCGTCCTGGGCGCCGGGGCCACCGCCTCCTCCGCGCTGGCCGCGCTCGCCCGCGTCTGCGACGGCGAGGTCACCGCGTACGTCCGCAGCGACGCCCGGGCGGCCGAGATGCGGCAGTGGGGCGAGCGGCTGGGCGTGCCGGTGCGCACGGCGGACTGGGGCGCCGCGGCCGAGGCTTTCGACGCCCCGCTGGTGATCGCCACCACCCCCGCCGGGACGACCGACGCGCTCGCGGCGTCCGTCCCCGAGCGCCCCGGCACGCTCTTCGACGTCCTCTACGACCCCTGGCCGACCGCGCTGGCCGCCGCCTGGTCCGTGCGCGGCGGCGTCGTGGTCGGCGGTCTCGACCTGCTGGTCCACCAGGCCGTGCCGCAGGTCGAGCAAATCACCGGGCGCGCCCCGGCGCCGCTCGCCGTGATGCGCGAGGCAGGCGAGGCGGCCCTCGCCGCCCGCGGAGTGTAACCAGGCGCAGTCGGGATCGTTCTCCTGGTGAGCCACGCGCTCCCCGCCACAGCGGGGGTGGTCCGCCGTACTTCTGGATTCCGGCCAGTTCCGCGTGGTGCTCCGCTCAGTGAGGAAGGGGCGGCAGGCGCAGCGCCTGCCGCCCCTATCGCGTCGCACGTCCGTACGCTGGACGTGGGCCCTCGGCGGAATCCGCGCCGTGGGAGGATCGGAGGTGGCCGGCCCGAGCCGCGCACCGGGCCGAGCCCCTGGACGTCGAGGCGCGAGCATGAGCATGAGGGAGCACCGTTGAGCAGGTTGCGCTGGCTGACCGCGGGGGAGTCGCACGGCCCCGCGCTTGTGGCGACGCTGGAAGGACTGCCCGCAGGGGTGCCGGTCACCACCGAGATGGTGGCGGACGCCCTCGCGCGGCGCCGGCTCGGTTACGGCCGCGGGGCGCGGATGAAGTTCGAGCGTGACGAGGTCACCTTCCTCGGCGGCGTCCGGCACGGTCTGACCCTCGGCTCCCCGGTCGCGATCATGATCGGCAATACCGAGTGGCCCAAGTGGGAGCAGGTCATGTCGGCCGACCCGGTCGACCCCGAGGTCCTGGAGGGACTGGCCCGTAACGCGCCGCTGACCCGCCCCCGTCCCGGCCACGCCGACCTCGCCGGCATGCAGAAGTACGGTGTGGCGGACGCCCGGCCCATCCTGGAGCGCGCCAGCGCCCGCGAGACCGCCGCCCGCGTCGCCCTCGGCACCGTCGCCCGCTCCTACCTCAAGGAGACGGCCGGGATCGAGATCGTCTCCCATGTGACCGAGCTGGCCTCGGCCAAGGCCCCGTACGGGGTCTACCCCGAGCCGTCCGACGTCGAGCGGCTCGACGCCGACCCGGTGCGCTGCCTGGACGCCGACGCGAGCAAGGCGATGGTGGCCGAGATCGACCAGGCCCACAAGGACGGCGACACCCTCGGCGGCGTCGTCGAGGTGCTGGCGTACGGCGTGCCGGTGGGCCTCGGCTCGCATGTGCACTGGGACCGCCGGCTGGACGCGCGGCTGGCCGCCGCGCTGATGGGCATCCAGGCCATCAAGGGCGTCGAGGTCGGCGACGGCTTCGACCTCGCCCGGGTGCCCGGCTCCCAGGCGCACGACGAGATCGTGTCGACCGACGAGGGCATCAGGCGCTCCTCCGGCCGCTCCGGCGGCACCGAGGGCGGGCTGAGCACGGGCGAACTGCTGCGAGTACGGGCCGCGATGAAGCCGATCGCGACCGTGCCCCGGGCGCTGGCCACCGTCGACGTCACCACCGGCGAGGCCACCAAGGCCCACCACCAGCGCTCGGACGTGTGCGCGGTACCGGCCGCCGGTATCGTCGCCGAGGCCATGGTCGCCCTGGTCCTGGCCGAAGCGGTCGCCGAGAAGTTCGGCGGCGACTCGGTCACCGAGACCCGCCGCAACGTCCGGGGCTTCCTCGACAGCCTGGCCATCCGGTGACCGCGCCCAGCGCACCGGAGGGGCCCGCCGCGGTGCTGGTCGGGCCCATGGGCGTCGGTAAGAGCACCGTCGGACGGGTGCTCGCCGAGCGGCTGGACACCACGTTCCGCGACACCGACACCGACATCGTGGCGACCGCGGGCAAGGAGATCTCCGAGATCTTCATCGACGAGGGCGAGCCCCACTTCCGTGAGCTGGAGCGGCAGGCCGTACGGGCCGCCGTCACCGGGCACCCGGGCGTGCTGGCGCTCGGCGGCGGCGCGATCCTCGACCCGGACACCCGCGCCCTGCTCACCGGCCTGCCGGTGGTCTTCCTGGAGATGGGCGTCGCCGAGGCCGTCAAGCGCACCGGCCTGGACGCCCCCCGCCCGCTGCTCGCCGTCAACCCGCGCCAGCGCTGGCGCGAGCTGATGGAGCAGCGCCGCCCGCTGTACACCGAAGTCGCCCGAGCCGTCGTGACGACCGAGGGCCGCACCCCCGACGAGGTCGCCGACGCCGTCATGGACGCACTGGAGCTGAAGAAGGCATGAGCACCGACACCCCCACGCGCATCCAGGTCGGCGGCACGGCGGGCACCGCGCCGTACGAGGTCCTGGTCGGCCGGCAGCTCCTGGGCGAGCTGCCCGGGCTGATCGGCGATGCCCGCCCGTCTCCCACCACCACCCTCGACGGAGGCGCCGCGCGCCACGGCAATCGTCAGCGCGTCGCCGTCCTGCACCCCGAGGCGCTGGCCGAGACCGGTGAGGCGATCCGCCAGGACCTCGCCGACCAGGGGTACGAGGCCATCGCGATCCAGCTGCCGAACGCGGAGGAGGCCAAGACCGCCGAGGTCGCCGCGTACTGCTGGAAGGCGCTGGGCCAGACCGGCTTCACCCGCAGCGACGTCATCGTCGGCGTCGGCGGCGGCGCGACCACCGACCTCGCGGGCTTCGTCGCCGCGACCTGGCTGCGCGGGGTGCGCTGGATCGCCGTCCCGACGACCGTGCTCGGCATGGTCGACGCGGCGGTCGGCGGCAAGACCGGCATCAACACCGCCGAGGGCAAGAACCTCGTCGGCGCCTTCCACCCCCCGGCCGGGGTGCTGTGCGACCTGGCCGCGCTGGACTCGCTTCCGGTCAACGACTACATCAGCGGCCTCGCCGAGATCATCAAGGCCGGATTCATCGCCGACCCGGCCATCCTGGAGCTGATCGAGCAGGACCCGGCCGCGGCCCGCACCCCCGGCGGGGCGCACACCGCCGAGCTGATCGAGCGGTCCATCCGGGTCAAGGCCGAGGTCGTCTCCAGCGACCTCAGGGAATCCGGGCTGCGCGAGATCCTCAACTACGGGCACACCCTCGCGCACGCCATCGAGAAGAACGAGCGCTACAACTGGCGGCACGGCGCCGCCGTCTCCGTCGGCATGGTCTTCGCCGCCGAACTGGGCCGCCTCGCGGGCCGTCTGGACGACGCCACCGCCGACCGGCACCGCGCCGTCCTGGAGTCCGTCGGCCTGCCGCTCACCTACCGCGGCGACCAGTGGCCCAAGCTGCTGGAGACCATGAAGGTCGACAAGAAGACCCGCGGTGACCTGCTGCGCTTCATCGTGCTGGACGGCATCGCCAAGCCGACCGTGCTGGAAGGGCCGGACCCGGCGGTGCTGCTCGCCGCGTACGGCGAGGTCTCCGGGGAGACCTCCCGGAGCTGACCGGATCCGGTCACAACTGTGTCATCGCCATCGAAGCCCGCGGCCCCGCCGCGGGCTTTCGAACACCGCGGAGTTTGCCCGCAGTTGCGGGCCCCCGCGGACGAATTGCCTGGCTGACGCGTCGAGACGGGCACTCATCGGGTTTCCGGGGCGTTCACACAGCGGCGCACGGGGCAGGTACCGTTCGGTAGGAGCGGCCTCAGCGCCGCGTCACCACGCGACAGTTGTCCGCCACGACTGCCGCCCGTACGAGACGGAGTGCCACCGGATGCAGCACGCAGTGGGAGCTCCGCTGCCACCGTCCCACCGGCCGGCGGGGCAGGGGCCCGGGCCGCAGGGCGCAGGCTGGGCCCAGAGCGCGAGTCAGCCCCCCGGTTCCCAGCAGCACCCCCCGGCCCCGCCCGTACCCCCGGCGCCCGCTCCACCGGTCCCGCCCGCGCACCCCTCGGCGCCCATGCCGCCGGGGTTCGTGCCCCCGGCCCCCGCACCGCCCGCGCCCGCACCCCCGGTGGCGGGCCATCCGCAGACCGCCGGGCACCCCACCCCGCAGCCGCCCCCCGGACCGCCCGTCGACCACCCCGGCACCACCGGCCACATCCAGCTGCCGCCCGGCGGGCCCGTCCCGCTGCCCCACCCGCCCGCCGACCCGGCGATGGCCGACGCCTCGCAGGCCGCCGTCGCCGTGCTGCTCATCGGACCGGCCGGGGCGGGCAAGACCACCGTCGCCCGCCACTGGGCCGACCGCCGCCGGGTGCCCACCGCCCACATCAGCCTCGACGACGTCCGCGAATGGGTCAGGTCGGGCTTCGCCAACCCCCAGTCGGGCTGGAACGAGAACTCCGAGGCGCAGTACCGCCTCGCCCGCCGCACCTGCGGCTTCGCCGCCCGGAACTTCCTGGCCAACGGCATCTCCTGCATCCTCGACGACGCCGTCTTCCCCGACCGCCCCGTCGTCGGCCTCGGCGGCTGGAAGCGGCACGTCGGCCCGGGCCTGCTGCCCGTGGTGGTGCTGCCCGGCCTCGAAATCGTCCTGGAGCGGAACGCGGCCCGCAGCGGCAACCGCCGCCTCAGCGACGAGGAGGTCGCCCGGATCCACGGCCGGATGGCGGGCTGGTACGGCTCGGGCCTGCCGATCATCGACAACTCGACGTACGACGTGGAGACCACCGCCCGCATGCTGGACGAGGTGGTGGCCCGCTCCATCGCCAGCCCGCCCGCCTTCTGACGACAGCCCGGGGCATCCCGAGTACCGGGCCGGGCCCCCGTCCGGCCCCTTCCGGACGGCCGGGGCGGGGCGGAGTGCGTACGCTCGGGGCATGTCCCAGGTGTACGCGGCCCGACGTGCCCGCCTGCACGACCAGTACGCGGCGGCAGGGAGCGAGGCCGCCCTGGTCTCCCGGCCCGCCAATGTGCGCTATCTGTGCGGCGACGCGCCCCCGGGCGCCGCACTGCTCCTCGGACCCGTCCAGGACGTCCTGGTGGCGCCCGAGGCGTCCTCGTGGGGGCCGGTGCCGGGGCCGCATCCGGAGGATCTGCGGGTCCTCGTGCTGTCCGGGCGCGGGGCGGACGGCGACCCGGCCGTGGCCGCGGCCGACCTGGCGGCGGCGGACGGCGCCGAGTCGCTGGCCGTCGAGGAGCACGATCTGACCGTGGCCCGCCACCGGGCGGTCGGCTCCGCCGTGCCGCGGCTGCGCCTCGCCGACCTGGGGCGGGCCGTCGAGCAGCTGCGGATCGTCAAGGACGACGAGGAGATCTCGTGCATGCGGATCGCCGGGGAGCTGGCCGACCAGGCCCTCGGCGAGCTGCTGGAGTCGATCCTGGTGGGCCGTACCGAGCGCCATCTCGCGCTGGAGCTGGAGCGGCGGCTGGTGGATCACGGCGCGGACGGACCGGCCTTCCCCACCGTGGTCGCCGCGGGGCCGCACGCGGGCCGGGCCGGGCATCTGCCCACCGACCGCCGGGTGGAGGAGGGCGATTTCCTCACCATCTGCCTGGGCGCCGACTACCGGGGGTACCGCTGCCAGGTGGGCCGTACGTTCGTCGTCGGCCCCTCGCCCGCGGACTGGCAGGTCGAGCTGTACGACATCGTCTTCGCCGCTCAGCGGGCCGGACGGGAGGCCCTGCTGCCGGGAATGGCGTACCGGGACGTGGACCGGGTGACCCGTCAGGTGCTGGACGCCGCGGGGTACGGGGAGGGGCTCGAGGCGCGTACCGGACACGGTGTGGGCCTGGAAAACGACGAGGACCCTCGGCTGTCGCCGTCGGCCATGGGTAAACTGGACGCTTGTGTGCCGGTCACCGTCGAACCGGGGGTCCACCTCCCGGGACGGGGCGGTGTCCGGATCGACGACACGCTCGTCGTCCGCCCCGAGGCGGACGGCGGACCCGAGCTACTCACCATCACGACCAAAGAGCTGCTCGCGCTGTAGTCCTGGCTGACAGTTTTCCGCTGGCGGCCCTGGCTGATAACGGCGCGTCGCGGCCTTTTGGTCTCCACCAGCTGCAGTCCAGGAGATCCCGCAACCGTGGCATCCACGAACGACCTCAAGAACGGCATGGTGCTCAAGCTAGACGGCGGCCAGCTCTGGTCCGTCGTCGAGTTCCAGCACGTCAAGCCCGGCAAGGGCCCCGCTTTCGTGCGCACCAAGCTCAAGAACGTGCTGTCCGGCAAGGTGGTCGACAAGACCTTCAACGCCGGCGTGAAGGTCGAGACGGCCAATGTCGACAAGCGCGGCATGCAGTTCTCGTACAAGGACGGCGAGAGCTTCGTGTTCATGGACATGGACACGTTCGACCAGATCTATGTCACCCCCGAGGTCGTCGGCGACAACGCCCGGTATCTGCTCGAGGGTTTCGAGGCGGTCGTGGCGATGTACGAGGGCAACCCTCTGTATGTCGAGCTGCCCGCCGCCGTCGAGCTGGTGATCGAGTACACCGAGCCCGGCGTCCAGGGTGACCGCTCGACCGGTGGCTCCAAGCCCGCCAAGCTCGAGACCGGCTACGAGATCGGCGTCCCGCTCTTCATCACCACCGGTGAGAAGATCAAGGTCGACACCCGTTCCGGTGAGTACCTCGGTCGGGTGAACAACTAACCGTGGCTGCCCGCAACAAGGCCCGTAAGCGTGCCTTTCAGATCCTTTTCGAGGCCGATCAGCGTGGCAGCTCCGTGCAGACCGTCCTCGCGGACTGGATACGGCACGCCCGGACCGACGATCGGCAGCCGCCGGTCAGCGAATACACGATGCAGCTCGTCGAGGGGTACGCGGAGCACACCGCCCGGATCGACGAACTGCTCGCCACCTACGCGGTGGGCTGGACGCTGGACCGGATGCCGGTCGTCGACCGGAACATCCTGCGGCTCGGCGCCTATGAGCTGGTGTGGGAGGACGCGACTCCGGACGCGGTGGTGATCGACGAGGCGGTGCAGCTCGCCAAGGAGTTCTCCACCGACGACTCGCCGTCGTTCGTCAACGGCCTGCTGGGCCGGCTCAAGGAGCTGAAGCCGGGACTGCGCCGCGACTCGGAGACCCAGGCCTCGGGAGAGACCCAGGGTTAAGGAAGCAGGACGTCACAAAGCCGCCGGGGGCGGTGGAGGCCAGATGGCACCTCCACCGCCCCCGGCGGCACGTTTCTGCTGGTGGAGAGGGGTGCGAGAGCGCGAAGGGCGCGCCTCACACATCCTCGTGCTGGACCGCGCGGCGCGCGTCGGCGCCCAGCACTCCCCAGCTGATCAGCTGTTCGGTCAGCACGGAAGGCGACTGGTCGTAGATCACGGCGAGGGTGCGCAGATCGTCCTGGCGGATCGAGAGCACCTTGCCGTTGTAGTCACCGCGCTGGCTCTGGATCGTGGCGGCGTACCGCTGGAGCGGGCCCGCCTTCTCGACCGGCACATGGGCCAGCCGCTCCAGGTCAAGCACCAGCTTCGGCGGCGGCTCGGCCGCCCCGGCCGGGCTGGTGCCCGGCAGCAGCTCCTGCACCGGGACGCCGTAGAAGTCGGCCAGTTCGGCGAGACGCTGGACGGTCACGGCGCGGTCCCCGCGCTCGTACGATCCCACCACCACGGCCTTCCACCGGCCCTGGGACTTCTCCTCGACGCCGTGAAGGGAGAGGCCCTGCTGGGTGCGGATGGCGCGGAGCTTGGCCCCGAGCTGTTTGGCGTATTCGCTGGACATAAAGCTCCCCGGACACTGAATCGACGTGCGGCTCCGCCGCGCGGCTGGTAACTCACTGTGAAGGTTACGTAGCGTAATCTCCATTCGTCAAGCCGAATGGTGCGGAGGGGCTCTCGCCAGGGGTGTTGGCGAGCGCCCCGTGCGCCCCTGCTACTGTGAATGGCGCAAATCCGACGTCCTTTAAGGTCCGTCCCGTGAGGCGGAGAAGGAGGTCCGTATCCCATGGACGCTCGTACCTCGGACGCCGCGCGTTCCGTGCTGGAAGCACCGGACATCGCGCGTGTCCTGACCCGCATCGCCCACGAGATCGTCGAGCGCGCCAAGGGCGCCGACGACGTGGTGCTGCTCGGCATCCCCACCCGCGGTGTCTTCCTCGCCCGGCGGCTGGCCGCCCGGCTGGAGGAGATCACCGGCAGGTCGCCCGGTGAGCTGCCGGTCGGCTCGCTCGACATCACGATGTACCGCGACGACCTGCGCCTGCGGCCCGCCCGCGCGCTGGCCCGCACCGACATCCCCGGCGACGGCGTCGACGGCCGTCTGGTCGTCCTCGTCGACGACGTGCTCTTCTCCGGCCGCACCATCCGCGCCGCGCTCGACGCCCTCGGTGACATCGGCCGGCCGCGCGCCGTCCAGCTCGCGGTCCTCGTCGACCGCGGCCACCGGGAACTGCCGATCCGGGCCGACTACGTCGGCAAGAACCTCCCCACGTCGCTGCGGGAGACGGTCAAGGTCCAGCTCACCGAGGAGGACGGGCGCGACAGCGTGCTCCTCGGCCTGCGCGGGACCACCCCCGCGGACGGACAGTAGCGCCCCGGGAACCGACGGCGACGGCTCCCGGCGATCCCGGGGTACCCGGCCCGTCGGACGACCGGTGCGAGGGCCCCACGGCCCGGCACCGGACCAGGCGC
This sequence comes from Streptomyces sp. NBRC 110028, assembly GCF_001417735.1. GTDB lineage: Bacteria > Actinomycetota > Actinomycetes > Streptomycetales > Streptomycetaceae > Streptomyces. Next base: position 13,888 of record NZ_BBUZ01000047.1, on the reverse strand, counting down.
CCGCACGCCCGCACGCCCGCACACCTCCTCACCCACGGAGCACCCGGATGAAGCGTCACCTCATCTCGGCCGCCGACCTCTCGCGCGACGACGCCGTCCTGATCCTCGACACCGCCGAGGAGCTGGCCCGGCTCGCCGACCGGCCGATCAAGAAGCTGCCCACCCTGCGCGGCCGCACCGTCGTGAACCTCTTCTTCGAGGACTCGACCCGCACCCGCATCTCCTTCGAGGCGGCCGCCAAGCGGCTGTCCGCCGACGTCATCAACTTCTCCGCCAAGGGCTCCTCGGTCTCCAAGGGCGAGTCCCTGAAGGACACCGCGCTCACCCTGGAGGCGATGGGCGCCGACGCCGTCGTCATCCGGCACCACTCCTCCGGCGCCCCGCACCGGCTCGCCACCTCCGGCTGGATCAAGGGCTCCGTCGTCAACGCGGGCGACGGCACCCATGAGCACCCCACCCAGGCGCTGCTCGACGCGTTCACCATGCGCCGCCGGCTGGCCTCCGGGGCCTCCGGCGTGGGCCAGGACCTGTCCGGCCGCCGGATCACCATCGTCGGCGACGTGCTGCACAGCCGGGTCGCCCGCTCCAACGTCCACCTGCTGTCCACCCTCGGCGCCGACGTCACCCTGGTCGCCCCGCCCACGCTCGTCCCCTTCGGCGTCGAGAGCTGGCCCTGTGACGTCTCGTACGACCTGGACGCGGTGGTGGGCAAGTCCGACGCCGTGATGATGCTGCGGGTCCAGCGCGAGCGCATGAACGCCGCCTTCTTCCCCACCGAGCGCGAGTACGCGCGCCGCTACGGCCTGGACGCCGACCGCATGGCCCGGATGCCCGAGCACGCCATCGTGATGCACCCCGGCCCCATGAACCGCGGCATGGAGATCACCGCCGAGGTCGCCGACTCCGACCGCTGCACCGCCGTCGAGCAGGTCGCCAACGGCGTCTCGATCCGCATGGCCGTCCTGTACCTGCTGCTCGGCGGTAACGAGCCCGCCGTCGCCGCCGCCCGCACCGAGGAGAACCAGTAACCATGAGCGACACGAACAAGACGCTGCTGCGCGGCGCGCAGGTGCTCGGCGGCGAGCCGCGGGACGTGCTGATCGAGGGCGAGCGCATCGCCGCCGTCGGCACTGGCCTCGGCGCGGACGGCGCCACCGTGATCGACGCCGCCGGGCAGATCCTGCTGCCGGGCCTGGTCGACCTCCACACCCATCTGCGCGAGCCCGGCCGGGAGGACTCCGAGACGGTCCTCACCGGCACCAAGGCCGCCGCGGTCGGCGGCTTCACCGCCGTCCACGCCATGGCCAACACCTTCCCCGTCGCCGACACCGCGGGCGTCGTGGAACAGGTGTGGCGGCTCGGCAAGGAGTCCGGCTACTGCGACGTGCAGCCCGTCGGCGCCGTCACCGTCGGCCTGGAGGGCAAGAAGCTCGCCGAACTGGGCGCCATGCACGACTCCGCCGCCGGGGTCCGGGTCTTCTCCGACGACGGCAAGTGCGTCGACGACGCCGTGATCATGCGCCGCGCCCTGGAGTACGTGAAGGCGTTCGACGGCGTCATCGCCCAGCACGCCCAGGAGCCGCGGCTCACCGAGGGCGCCCAGATGAACGAGGGCATCGTCTCCGCCGAACTGGGCCTGGGCGGCTGGCCGGCCGTCGCCGAGGAGTCGATCATCGCCCGCGACGTGCTGCTTGCCGCGCACGTCCGCTCCCGTGTGCACATCTGCCATCTGTCCACCGCGGGCTCGGTCGAGATCGTCCGCTGGGCCAAGTCCAAGGGCTGGAACGTCACCGCCGAGGTCACCCCGCACCACCTGCTGCTCACCGACGAGCTGGTCCGCTCCTACAACCCCGTCTACAAGGTGAACCCGCCGCTGCGCACCGAGGCCGACGTCATGGCGCTGCGCGAGGCGCTGGCCGACGGCACCATCGACTGCGTCGCCACCGACCACGCCCCGCACCCGCACGAGGACAAGGACTGCGAGTGGGGCGCGGCGGCCATGGGCATGGTCGGCCTGGAGACCGCACTGTCCGTCGTCCAGCACACCATGGTCGACACCGGGCTGCTGGACTGGGCGGGCGTCGCCGACCGGATGTCCACCCGCCCCTCCGCCATCGGCCGGCTCACCGGCCAGGGCCGGCCGATCGCCGCCGGGGAACCCGCCAACCTCACCCTGCTGGACTCCGCATACCGTGGTGAGGTGAACCCCGCGGGCTTCGCCTCCCGCAGCCGCAACACCCCCTACGAGGGCCGGGAACTGCCGGGCCGGGTGACGCACACCTTCCTGCGGGGCCGGGCAACGGTCGTGGACGGGAAACTGGCGTGATAACTCTGACCCATCTGGCAGCTGAGCAGCGGTCCCAGGACGTCACCGACTGGGCCGCCCGCATCGGCTGGGTCGTCGGCCTGCTGCTCGTCATCGCGCTGGTCTACTGGCTGATGCGCGAGGGCTGGAACTGGCGCGGCACCCTCCAGGGCGATCTGCCCGAGCTGCCCGAGGCTCCGGCCGAACCGGGCCCCGCGAAGCTGGCGCTCACCGGCCGCTACCACGGCTCCACCACCGCCGGACAGTGGCTCGACCGCATCGTGGCCCACGGTCTCGGCACCCGCAGCCGCGTCGAGCTGACCCTCACCGAGGAGGGCGTGAGCGTCGTACGGCCCGGCGCCCAGGACTTCTTCATCCCGGCGGCGAGCCTGCGCGGCGCGCGGCTCGACAAGGGCATCGCGGGCAAGGTCCTCGCCGAGGGCGGGCTGCTGATCATCACCTGGAGCCACGGCGACCGGCGGATCGACTCCGGCTTCCGCTCCGACCACGCCGCCGAGCACGCGGCCTGGGTCGAAGCCCTCGACGCCCCCGATGCCGACGCCCCCGATGTCACCGACGACGTCAAGCACACCGAGCACAACCAGGAAGGCGCACGATGACGACCTCCACCAGGGGGGCCCAGACCCCCGCCGTTCTCGTCCTGGAGGACGGCCGCACCTTCCGTGGCCGCGCCTACGGGGCCGTGGGGGAGACCTTCGGCGAGGCCGTGTTCTCCACCGGGATGACCGGCTACCAGGAGACCCTGACCGACCCGTCCTACCACCGCCAGGTCGTCGTCATGACCGCCCCGCACATCGGCAACACGGGCGTCAACGACGAGGACCCCGAGTCCGGCCGCATCTGGGTCTCCGGCTATGTGGTGCGCGATCCGGCCCGTACGCCGTCCAACTGGCGCTCCCGCCGCTCGCTGGACGAGGAGCTGACCGCCCAGGGCGTCGTCGGCATCAGCGGTGTCGACACCCGCGCCCTCACCCGCCATCTGCGCGAGCGCGGCGCCATGCGCGTGGGCATCTTCTCCGGCGAGGCGCTCGCGGACGAGGCCGCGCTGCTCGCCCGGGTGCAGGCCGCCCCGCAGATGAAGGGCGCCGACCTGAGCGGCGAGGTGGCGACGCGGGAGACGTACGTCGTCCCCGCGATCGGCACCAAGCGGTTCACCGTCGCCGCCGTCGACCTCGGCATCAAGGGCATGACCCCGCACCGGATGGCCGAGCGCGGCATCGAGGTGCACGTCCTGCCCGCCACCGCCACCGTGGACGACCTCTACGCGGTGAACCCCGACGGCGTGTTCTTCTCCAACGGCCCGGGCGACCCGGCCACCGCCGAGCACCCCGTCTCCCTCATGCGCGCCGTCCTGGAGCGGTCCACCCCGCTGTTCGGCATCTGCTTCGGCAACCAGATCCTGGGCCGCGCGCTCGGCTTCGGCACCTTCAAACTGAAGTACGGCCACCGCGGCATCAACCAGCCGGTGCAGGACCGCACCACCGGCAAGGTGGAGGTCACCGCGCACAACCACGGCTTCGCCGTGGACGCCCCGCTCGACGCGCCCAGCGACACCCCCTACGGGCGGGCCGAGGTCTCCCACGTCTGCCTCAACGACAACGTGGTCGAGGGGCTGCGCCTGCTCGACCGCCCAGCGTTCAGCGTCCAGTACCACCCCGAAGCCGCCGCGGGCCCGCACGACGCCGGGTACCTGTTCGACCGCTTCGTCACCCTGATGGAGGGCCAGCGTGCCTAAGCGCACCGACATCCAGTCCGTCCTGGTCATCGGCTCCGGCCCGATCGTCATCGGCCAGGCCGCCGAGTTCGACTACTCCGGCACCCAGGCCTGCCGGGTGCTGAAGGCCGAGGGCCTGCGGGTCATTCTGGTCAACTCCAACCCGGCCACGATCATGACCGACCCGGAGATCGCCGACGCCACGTACGTCGAGCCGATCACCCCGGAGTACGTCGAGAAGATCATCGCCAAGGAGCGCCCCGACGCGCTGCTGCCGACCCTCGGCGGCCAGACCGCCCTGAACACCGCCATCTCCCTGCACGAGGCGGGCACCCTCGACGAGTACGGCGTCGAGCTGATCGGCGCCAACGTCGAGGCGATCCACAAGGGCGAGGACCGCGACCGGTTCAAGGAGGTCGTCGAGGCCGTCAACGCCAAGATCGGCCACGGCGAGTCCGCCCGCTCGTACATCTGCCACTCCATGGACGAGGTCCTCGCGGGTGTCGAGCACCTCGGCGGCTACCCCGTCGTCGTCCGCCCCTCCTTCACCATGGGCGGCGCCGGCTCCGGCTTCGCGCACGACGAGGAGGAGCTGCGCCGCATCGCGGGCACGGGCCTGACGCTCTCCCCGACCACCGAGGTGCTGCTGGAGGAGTCGATCCTGGGCTGGAAGGAGTACGAGCTGGAGCTGATGCGCGACAAGCACGACAACGTCGTGGTCGTCTGCTCCATCGAGAACTTCGACCCCATGGGCGTCCACACCGGCGACTCGATCACCGTCGCCCCGGCGATGACGCTGACCGACCGCGAGTACCAGGTGCTGCGGGACATCGGCATCGCCGTCATCCGCGAGGTCGGCGTCGACACCGGCGGCTGCAACATCCAGTTCGCGGTCAACCCCGAGGACGGCCGGGTCATCGTCATCGAGATGAACCCGCGCGTCTCCCGGTCCTCCGCGCTGGCCTCCAAGGCCACCGGCTTCCCGATCGCGAAGATCGCCGCCCGGCTGGCCGTCGGCTACACACTGGACGAGATCCCCAACGACATCACCGAGAAGACCCCGGCGTCCTTCGAGCCCACGCTCGACTACGTCGTGGTCAAGGTGCCGCGGTTCGCGTTCGAGAAGTTCCCCGCCGCCGACGCCCGCCTCACCACCACCATGAAGTCGGTCGGCGAGGCCATGGCCATCGGCCGCAACTTCACCGAGGCGCTGCAGAAGGCGCTGCGCTCGATGGAGAAGAAGGGCAGCCAGTTCGACTTCACCGGCGACCCCGGAGAGAAGTCCGCGCTGCTGGAGCGGGCCGACATCCCCACCGACGGCCGGATCAACACCGTCATGGCGGCGATCCGCGCCGGGGCCACCCCGCAGGAGGTCTTCGACGCCACGAAGATCGACCCCTGGTTCGTGGACCAGCTGTTCCTGATCAAGGAGATCGCGGACGAGCTGGCGGCCGCCGACAAGCTCGGCCCCGAGCTGCTCGCCGAGGCCAAGCGGCACGGCTTCTCCGACGCCCAGATCGCCGGGATCCGCTCGCTGCGCGAGGACGTGGTCCGCGAGGTGCGGCACGCGCTCGGCATCCGGCCCGTCTACAAGACGGTCGACACCTGCGCCGCCGAGTTCGCCGCCAGGACCCCGTACTTCTACTCCTCCTACGACGAGGAGAGCGAGGTCGCGCCGCGCGAGACCCCGGCCGTGATCATCCTCGGCTCCGGGCCCAACCGCATCGGCCAGGGCATCGAGTTCGACTACTCGTGCGTCCACGCCTCCTTCGCGCTGCACGACGCGGGCTACGAGACCGTCATGGTCAACTGCAACCCGGAGACCGTCTCCACCGACTACGACACCTCCGACCGGCTCTACTTCGAGCCGCTCACCCTGGAGGACGTCCTGGAGATCGTCCACGCCGAACAGCAGGCGGGCCCGGTCGCGGGCGTCGTCGTCCAGCTCGGCGGCCAGACCCCGCTCGGCCTCGCCCAGGCCCTCAAGGACAACGGCGTGCCCATCGTCGGCACCTCGCCCGAGGCGATCAACCTCGCCGAGGAGCGCGGCGCCTTCGGCCGGGTGCTGACCGAGGCCGGGCTGCCCGCCCCCAAGTACGGCACCGCGTTCTCCTTCGAACAGGCCAAGGGCATCGCCGCCGAGATCGGCTACCCGGTCATGGTCCGCCCCTCGTACGTCCTGGGCGGCCGCGGCATGGAGATCGTCTACGACGAGCCCTCGCTCGCCGCGTACCTGGAGCGCCACGCGGGCCTCATCTCCGAGCACCCGGTGCTGATCGACCGCTTCCTCGACGACGCGATCGAGATCGACGTCGACGCGCTCTACGACGGCCAGGAGCTGTACCTCGGCGGCGTCATGGAGCACATCGAGGAGGCCGGCATCCACTCCGGCGACTCGGCCTGCGCGCTGCCCCCGATCACCCTCGGCGGCTTCGACATCAAGCGGCTGCGCGCCTCCACCGAGGCCATCGCGCGCGGCGTCGGCGTCCGCGGACTGATCAACATCCAGTTCGCGATGGCCGGGGACATCCTGTACGTCCTGGAGGCGAACCCGCGCGCCTCGCGTACGGTCCCCTTCACCTCCAAGGCCACCGCCGTACCGCTGGCCAAGGCCGCCGCCCGGATCTCGCTGGGCGCGACCATCGCCGAGCTGCGCGCGGAGGGCCTGCTGCCCGCGACCGGCGACGGCGGCACCCTGCCGCTGGACGCGCCGATCTCCGTCAAGGAGGCCGTGATGCCCTGGTCGCGGTTCCGCGACGCCTCGGGGCGCGGGGTGGACACCATCCTCGGCCCGGAGATGCGCTCGACCGGTGAGGTCATGGGCATCGACTCGGTCTTCGGCGCGGCGTACGCCAAGTCGCAGGCCGGGGCGTACGGCGCGCTGCCCACCAAGGGGCGCGCCTTCGTCTCCGTCGCCAACCGCGACAAGCGCTCGATGATCTTCCCGGCCCGGGAGCTGGTCGGCCTCGGCTTCGAGCTGCTGGCCACCTCGGGCACGGCGGAGGTGCTCAAGCGCAACGGGATCAACGCCACCGTCGTCCGCAAGCACAGCGAGGGGGAGGGGCCGGACGGTACGAAGACCATCGTCCAGCTCATCCACGACGGCCAGGTCGACCTGATCGTCAACACCCCGTACGGCACCGGCGGCCGGCTCGACGGCTACGACATCCGTACGGCGGCCGTCGCCCGCGGCGTCCCGTGCCTGACCACCGTCCAGGCCCTCGCCGCCGCCGTCCAGGGCATCGAGTCCCTGGGCCGGGGCACGGTCGGCGTCCGGTCGCTCCAGGAACACGCGGAACATCTGACCGCCGCCCGCGGGGAGTGAGGCGAGAGAGGGGGACACCGGCCGGTGTCCCCCTCTTGGCGAGCCCCCCTTTTTCCCGTCCCGCTTTTCCCGCTTCCCGCGCGCAGAAAGCCCCTCATGTACTCGCTGCTCTTCAACCTGATCTTCCGGCGCATGGACCCGGAAGCGGCCCACCACCTGGCCTTCGGCTGGATCCGGCTGGCCGCCCGCGTCCCCGTCCTGCGCACGTGTCTCGCGGCAGTCCTCGCCCCCCGCGACACGGCGCTGCGCACCGAGGCGCTGGGCCTGCGGATGCACGGGCCGTTCGGGCTCGCCGCCGGGTTCGACAAGAACGCCGCCGGGATCGACGGCATGGCCATGCTCGGCTTCGACCATGTCGAGATCGGCACCGTCACCGGTCAGCCGCAGCCCGGCAACCCCAAGAAGCGGCTCTTCCGGCTGGTCGGCGACCGCGCGCTGATCAACCGCATGGGCTTCAACAACGACGGCTCGGCCGCCGTCGCCGACCGGCTCGCGGCCCGCCGCGCCGCCTTCCGTACGACGGTCGGCGTCAACATCGGCAAGACCAAGGTCGTCCCGGAGGCGGAAGCGGTCGCCGACTATGTGACCTCGACCGAGCGACTGGCCGCCCACGCGGATTACCTCGTCGTCAACGTCTCCTCGCCCAACACCCCCGGACTGCGGAACCTCCAGGCCGTCGACCAGCTGCGGCCGCTGCTGACCGCGGTGCGCGAGGCCGCCGACCGCACGGTCACCGGGCGCCGGGTGCCGCTGCTGGTGAAGATCGCGCCGGATCTGGCCGACGCGGACGTGGACGCGGTCGCCGACCTCGCCGTCGAACTGGGCCTGGACGGCATCATCGCCACGAACACGACGATCGCGCGGGAGGGGCTGGGCCTCACCTCCCCGGCGCAGCTCACCGCCGAGACCGGCGGCCTGTCCGGCGCCCCGCTCAAGGCGCGCTCGCTGGAGGTCCTGCGCCGCCTGCACGCCCGGGTGGGGGACCGGCTCACGCTCGTGGGCGTGGGCGGGATCGAGACGGCCGACGACGCGTGGGAGCGGATCCTCGCGGGGGCGACGCTGGTGCAGGGCTACAGCGCGTTCATCTACCGCGGGCCGTTCTGGGCCCGCGAGATCCATCGCGGGCTGGCCGCCCGGCTCGCCGCGTCCCCGTACCAGACCCTGGCCGACGCCGTGGGCGCCGAGGCCCCCGCCGCGTAGTGGGCGGGGGCTTCCGCCCCCCACACCCCCGCCGGGGCGCCGCCCCCGGACCCCGCTCCTCAAGCGCCGGAGGGGCTGGGAGTGCCCCTTCTTCGAGGAGAGAACCATGACCCCGCCCACCCCCTTCGGTACGCGCCTGCGACGGGCCATGGACGAGCGCGGGCCGCTCTGCGTCGGCATCGACCCGCACGCCTCCCTGCTCGCCGACTGGGGCCTCGGCGACGATGTCGCGGGGCTCGAGCGGTTCACGCGGACCGTCGTGGACGCGCTCGCCGGGCGCGTCGCCGTCCTCAAGCCGCAGTCGGCCTTCTTCGAGCGCTTCGGCTCGCGCGGCATCGCCGTGCTGGAGCGGGCCGTGGCGGACGCCCGGGACGCCGGGGCGCTGGTCCTGATGGACGCCAAGCGCGGCGACATCGGGTCCACGATGGCCGCGTACGCCGCCGCCTACCTCGACCCCGGCAGCCCGCTGTTCTCGGACGCGGTCACCGTCAGCCCCTACCTCGGCTTCGGCTCGCTGCGCCCCGCGCTGGACACCGCGCGGGCGAGCGGCGCGGGGGTCTTCGTGCTGGCGCTGACGTCCAACCCGGAGGGCGCCGAGGTGCAGCACGCGGCGGGGCCCGGCGGGACGGCCGTCGCCGCCTCGGTGCTGGCACACCTGAAGGCGGAGAACGCCGATGAGGCCGAGCGGGGCGCGCTCGGCTCGTACGGCGCGGTCGTCGGCGCGACCCTCGGCGGCACGGCGGACCGGATCGGCGCGGACCTGGCGATCGACGGGCCGCTGCTGGCTCCCGGCATCGGCGCCCAGGGCGCGACCCCGGCGGACCTTCCGGAGGTCTTCGGCGCGGCGGTCCGGAACGTCGTCCCGAGCGTCAGCCGCGGGGTCCTCAAGCACGGTCCGGACGCTGCCGCGCTGGTCGAGGCGGCGGCCCGAATGGCTGATGACGTGCGTGCCGTGGCCGAATAACCGAGCTATTTTGTCCCTAAATATCCCAGTCGAGAGAGTCTGACCAGGACTTTTCGTCTGTTCTCGCTGACTGGAGCGGGATCGGCCGCTAGTCTCCGACGAGAGCGAACGCGCTGTTGCGTTGCGCGTTGCTCCGCAGGTGAGGGCCGACTAGGTTCCTCACCGGTCCCTATCCGACAGTTCGACATCCGAGGTGACGTAGGCGTGGCTCTTCCGCCCCTTACCCCTGAACAGCGCGCAGCCGCGCTCGAAAAGGCCGCCGCGGCTCGCCGGGAGCGCGCCGAGGTCAAGAATCGGCTCAAGCACTCCGGCGCGTCCTTGCACGAGGTCATCAAGCAGGGCCAGGAGAACGATGTCATCGGCAAGATGAAGGTCTCCGCCCTCCTGGAGTCCCTGCCGGGCGTCGGCAAGGTCCGCGCCAAGCAGATCATGGAGCGGCTCGGCATCTCCGAGAGCCGTCGTGTGCGCGGGCTCGGCTCCAACCAGATCGCATCCCTCGAGCGTGAGTTCGGCGGCGCGGCCGGCTGACGTTTCCCGGCACGCTCGGGAACCTGGATAATCTGCTGCATGGCAGCACATCCAGTACGCCCGCGGCTGACCGTGCTCTCCGGCCCCTCCGGGGTCGGTAAGAGCACGGTCGTCGCGCATATGCGCAAGGCACACCCCCAGGTCTGGCTCTCGGTCTCCGCCACGACCCGCAGGCCCCGCCCCGGTGAGCGGCACGGTGTCCAGTACTTCTTCGTGGACGACGGTGAGTTCGACAAGCTGATCGCCAACGGTGAGCTGCTGGAGTGGGCCGAGTTCGCCGGCAACCGCTACGGCACCCCCCGTGAGGCGGTCATCGACCGGCTCGACGCGGGCGAGCCGGTGCTGCTGGAGATCGACCTGCAGGGCGCGCGGCAGATCCGCGAGTCCATGCCGGAGGCCCAGCTGGTCTTCCTCGCCCCACCCAGCTGGGAGGAGCTGGTCCGCCGGCTCACCGGCCGGGGGACCGAGGCGCCCGAGGTCATCGAGCGGCGGCTGGAAGCGGCCCGCGTCGAGCTGGCCGCCGAATCCGAGTTCGATACGACCCTGGTCAACACCTCCGTCGAGGACGTGGCGAGTGAGCTGCTAGCCTTGATGCGAGTGGCTTGATCTTCAATTCATTCTTGCCATGAGGCGTAATAAGGAAGGCTAGAGAGTGTCCTCTCCCATGACCGCGCCCGAGGGCATCATCAACCCTCCGATTGATGAGCTGCTCGAGGCGACCGACTCGAAGTACAGCCTCGTGATCTACGCGGCCAAGCGTGCCCGTCAGATCAACGCGTACTACTCGCAGCTCGGTGAGGGTCTGCTCGAGTACGTCGGCCCCCTGGTGGACACCCACGTCCACGAGAAGCCGCTGTCGATCGCGCTCCGCGAGATCAACGCGGGTCTGCTGACCTCCGAGGCCATCGAGGGCCCGGCTCAGTAGGTCCGGCACATCGCTCATCACCGGCCCGGCGGCCTCGCTGCCGGGCTTGTGGTGTGTCATGGGTACGTATCGGTTCGTAAACGGCGGGGAAGAGGCGAGCGATGGCCATGGCGGACAGGCCCAGGGTCGTGCTGGGGGTCGGCGGCGGGATCGCCGCCTACAAGGCGTGCGAGCTGCTGCGGCGGCTGACGGAGTCCGGGCATGACGTGCGCGTCGTGCCGACCACCTCGGCGCTGCACTTCGTCGGCGAGGCCACCTGGTCGGCGCTCTCCGGGAATCCGGCGGGCACCGAGGTGTGGGAGTCCGTCCACGAGGTGCCGCACGTGCGCATCGGCCAGTCCGCGGACCTGGTCGTGGTCGCCCCCGCCACCGCCGATCTGCTCGCCAAGGCCGCCCATGGCCTCGCCGACGACCTGCTGACCAATACGCTGCTGACCGCCCGATGTCCGGTCCTCTTCGCCCCCGCCATGCACACCGAGATGTGGGAGCACCCCGCGACCCAGGAGAACGTGGCGACCCTGCGCCGCCGCGGCGCCGTGGTCATCGAGCCCGCCGTCGGGCGGCTGACCGGGGTGGACACCGGCAAGGGGCGGCTGCCGGACCCCCAGGAGATCTTCGAGGTCTGCCGCCGGGTGCTGGCCCGCGGCCCCGAGGCGGTGCGCGCCGACCTGGCCGGACGCCATGTGGTGATCAGCGCCGGAGGCACTCGCGAGCCGCTGGACCCGGTGCGCTACCTGGGCAACCGCTCCACCGGCAAGCAGGGGTACGCGCTGGCCCGGGCCGCTGTGGCCCGGGGCGCCCGGGTGACTCTTGTCTCGGCCAACAGCGAGCTGCCCGCCCCGGCCGGTGCCGATGTGGTGCGGGTGGGGACCGCGGTCCAGCTGCGGGAGGCGGTCCTGAAGGCCGCCGCGGACGCCGACGCGGTGGTGATGGCCGCCGCGGTCGCCGACTTCCGGCCCGCCCGCTACGCCCCGGGAAAGATCAAGAAGCGGGACGGGCAGGAGCCCGAACCGGTCGCTCTGGTGCGCAACCCGGACGTCCTCGCGGAAATCTCCGCCGAGCGCGCCCGCCCCGGCCAGGTCGTCGTCGGGTTCGCCGCCGAGACCGACGACGTCCTCGTCAACGGCCGGGCGAAGCTCGCCCGCAAGGGCTGCGATCTGCTCGTGGTGAACGAGGTGGGGGAGCACAAGACCTTCGGCTCGGAGGAGAACGAGGCGGTGGTGCTCGGCGCGGACGGCACCGAGACGCCCGTCCCGTACGGCCCGAAGGACGCCCTGGCCGAGACCGTGTGGGATCTGGTGGCAGCCCGTTTCGGCTGAGCCCGCGACCGTCTTCGCGCGATCTTCACAAGACCTTCGCGTGACCTTCGGCCGTACGTGGGTAGGCATTGCCGCCACCGTGGGTTGATCCAGGGCGGGAGCGCCCGTTCGGACCATGACGGTTTTCTGTCATGGGGGCCTTGCTGTATTTCGGCTCGAGGCGAGGTATGTTCCAGGTCATGGCCTGCCCGTCTTGTGAGACGGGAATGCTCGACCGGCGGAAGAGCCGGATAAACTGGCCCAGGAACCGCATCGGGCGCAGCCCCCGGGCGGTCCCGCCCATGATCAGCCAGCAGCCGCTGCAACCCCAGGGAGCGATGTGTCCCGCCGCCTGTTCACCTCGGAATCCGTGACCGAGGGTCACCCCGACAAGATCGCTGACCAGATCAGCGATTCCATCCTCGACGCTCTCCTCAAGGAGGACCCGACCTCCCGGGTCGCCGTCGAGACCCTGATCACCACCGGCCTGGTCCATGTCGCCGGTGAGGTGACCACCAAGGCGTACGCCGATATCGCGACGCTCGTCCGCAACAAGGTCCTCGACATCGGCTACGACTCGTCGAAGAAGGGCTTCGACGGCGCCTCCTGCGGCGTCTCGGTGTCGATCGGCTCGCAGTCCCCCGACATCGCCCAGGGCGTCGACTCCGCCTACGAGCTGCGGGTCGAGGGTGCCGCCGAGGGCGACCGGGGGGACGAGCTGGACAAGCAGGGTGCGGGCGACCAGGGCCTGATGTTCGGCTACGCGTGCGACGAGACGCCCGAGCTGATGCCGCTGCCGATCAACCTGGCGCACCGGCTCTCCCGCCGGCTGTCCGAGGTCCGGAAGAACGGGACCATCCCGTACCTGCGCCCGGACGGCAAGACCCAGGTCACCATCGAGTACGACGGCCACAAGGCGGTCCGCCTGGACACCGTCGTCGTCTCCTCGCAGCACGCCTCCGACATCGACCTGGACTCGCTGCTGGCTCCGGACATCCGGGAGTTCGTGGTCGAGCACGTGCTGAACCAGCTGGTCGAGGACGGCATCAAGCTGGACACCGAGGGCTACCGGCTGCTGGTCAACCCGACCGGCCGCTTCGAGATCGGCGGCCCGATGGGCGACGCCGGCCTCACCGGCCGCAAGATCATCATCGACACCTACGGCGGCATGTCCCGCCACGGCGGCGGCGCCTTCTCCGGCAAGGACCCGTCCAAGGTCGACCGCTCCGCCGCGTACGCGATGCGCTGGGTCGCCAAGAACGTCGTCGCCGCGGGCCTCGCCCAGCGGTGCGAGGTCCAGGTCGCCTACGCCATCGGCAAGGCCGAGCCGGTCGGTCTCTTCGTCGAGACCTTCGGCACCGCCACGATCGACGTCGAGAAGATCGAGAAGGCCATCTCCGAGGTCTTCGACCTGCGTCCGGCCGCGATCATCCGCGACCTGGACCTGCTCCGCCCGATCTACGCCCAGACGGCGGCCTACGGCCACTTCGGCCGTGAGGAGTCCGACTTCACCTGGGAGCGCACCGACCGCGTCGACGCCCTCCGCGCGGCGGCCGGTCTGTAAGGACCTGGTTGCCACGGCCTGAACCGAAGGCCCGGACGTCCCTC
>NZ_BBUZ01000046.1:65241-87132 GCF_001417735.1 Streptomyces sp. NBRC 110028 | reverse complement strand
CGTTTCCGCCACGACGACCAGCCCCTGGAGGAGGCCGAGGGAGCCTTCCTGCTGTGCGGTTTCATGATGGCGCTCGCCGCCCACCGCCAGCGCGATCCCGTCAGCGCCTTCCGCTGGTTCGAACGCACCCGGGCCGCCTGCGGCCCGCCGGGGCTGTTCGCCGAGGAGTACGACGTCCGCCGGCGCCAGCTCCGCGGCAACCTGCCCCAGGCGTTCGTCCACGCCCAACTGCTGGAGGCGGCGGTGCGGCTCGGCGCCGACGAGGATCCCGGTCAGTCCTTCCGTTCCTGACGGTGGCTCTTGCCCGGCAGGAACTCCTGGATCTTGGCCTTGACGCCCTGGCGGACCATGTCCGCGCGGTCGCTGTCGCCCTTGGCGATGGCCGAGGCCGCGGCCTCGATCTGGTCGAGACTGGCGTGCGGGGGAATCGGGGGCACGGCGGGATCGGTGCGGAAGTCGATGACGAAGGGGCGGTCGGCGCCCAGCGCCTTGTGCCAGGCGGATTCCACCCCGTCCGGAGTCTCCACCTGCACCCCGTCCAGACCGATGGAGCGGGCGAAGTCCGCGTACGGCACGTCGGGCAGCGCTTGGGAGGGCAGGAACTGCGGGGCGCCGGACATCGCGCGCATCTCCCAGGTGACCTGGTTGAGGTCCTGGTTGTTGAGCACGGCGACGATCAGCCGGGGGTCCTGCCACTCGGGCCAGTACTTGGCCGCGGTGATCAGCTCGGCCATGCCGTTCATCTGCATGGCGCCGTCGCCCACGATGGCCAGCGTCGGCCGGTCGGGGTGCGCGAACTTGGCGCCGATGACGTACGGGACGCCGGGGCCCATGGTGGCGAGCGTGCCGGACAGCGAGCCGCGCATCTCCCCACGGATGCGCAGGTGGCGTGCGTACCAGTTGGCGGCCGAGCCGGAGTCGGCGGCCAGGATCACATCGTGGGGGAGCAGGGCGTCGAGCGCGTGGACGACGTATTCGGGGTTGATGGGGTCGGCGTCCACGGCGGCGCGCCGTTCCATGACCTTCCACCAGCGGGCGGTGTTCTTCTCGATCTTCTTGCGCCACGAGCCGTGCTTCTTGCGCTTCAGCTTCGGAAGCAGGGCCTTGACCGTCTCCCGGGAGTCCCCGACGAGGTTGACCTCGAAGGGGTACCGCAGGCCGACCATGAAGGGGTCGATGTCGATCTGCACGGCACGGGCCTGGTCGAGGTCCGGCATGAACTGGGTGTAGGGGAAGCTGGAGCCGATGACGAGCAGGGTGTCGCACTCCCGCATCAGTTCATAGGAGGGCCGGGTGCCCAGCAGCCCGATGGCACCGGTGACGTACGGCAGGTCGTCGGGGAGGGCGTCCTTGCCCAGGAGGGCCTTGGCCACCCCGGCGCCGAGCACATCGGCGAGTTCCTCGACTTCGGCGCGGGCTCCTCGGGCGCCCTGGCCGATGAGGATCGCCACCTTCTCCCCGGCGTTGAGCACGTCGGCGGCGCGGTCCAGGTCGGCGGCGGCCGGGATGGGCGCGTAGGAGGCCATGCCCAGGCTGGAGGGCACCATCTTGAACGCGTGGGTCGGCGGGGAGTAGTCGAGCTCCTGCACATCGGCCGGGATGACGACGGCGGTCACCGTGCGCTTGGCGCGGGCCGTGCGCATGGCGCGGTCCAGGACGTTGGGGAGCTGCTCGGGGACGGTGACCATCTCGCAGAATTCGGCGGCCACGTCCTTGTAGAGATTCAGCAGGTCGACTTCCTGCTGGTAGGAGCCGCCCATGGCGCTGCGGTTGGTCTGGCCGACGATCGCCACCACCGGCACGTGGTCGAGCTTGGCGTCGTACAGGCCGTTCAGCAGGTGGATGGCGCCGGGGCCCGACGTCGCCGCGCACACCCCCACGCGTCCGGAGAACTTGGCGTAGCCGACGGCCTCGAAGGCGGCCATTTCCTCGTGCCGGGCCTGGACGAACCGGGGCTTGTTGCCGGCCCGCTCCCAGGCGGCGAGCAGGCCGTTGATGCCGTCGCCCGCGTAGGCGAAGACGTGTTCGACGTCCCACTCACGCAGGCGCTGGAGGATGTAGTCGGACACTTTGAGTGACACAAGTCTTCCTCTCGTCATGGCGTGCGGGGGAGCGCGGGGCCCGTACCAAGATCTACACACTGCGCATCGTCCCGGCATCCCGCACCACGCCGGGACGCCCGTTTGGCGCAAGACACCTAGGGCAGCGGCGTGCCCCCGGTGGCATTGACGATCTCCGCCGTGATGTAGCCGGCCTGCTGCGATGCCAGGAACACATACGCGGGGGCCATCTCGGCGGGCTGGGCCGGGCGGTTCAGGGGCCTCTGCGCGCCGAACTCGGAGGTGTCGGGCAGCGTGGCGGGGATCAGCGGGGTCCACATGGGGCCCGGGGCGACGGCGTTGACCCGGGCCCCGCGCTCGGCGAGGTTGCCGGCCAGTCCCTGGCCCCCGGTGATCACCGTGCGCCGGTTCTCCAGCAGCCCGTGGCCCTCGTAGCTGTCCTCGCCGTGGTCGGGCCTGGGCTCCATGGGTTCGGTCTCACCGGGGTGCGCCTGGTCCTGCTGGGGGAACTCCGGCTGTGGTTGCCGCTCCACCGGATGACGCTGTTCGTGCTGGTTCACGGGGCACCTCCCGGCCGCTGGGGTCGGACGGAATCGTCCGACCCCAGGTGCCCTACGGGATGCCGGGGCAAACGCCACCACGGGCCCCTGTCCGGCGGCCGCCGGGAACGGCTCAGAGGTCTTCGTTCACATACAGGTCGGACATGGCCACGAGGATGCGGCGGTCGCCGCTGAACGGCTCGCGGGCGTGGGTGGCCAGGAAGTTGTCGACCACGAGGACGTCCCCGCGCTGCCACGGCAGCGACACCGCGGCCTCCTGGTAGAGGTTGCCGATCAGCTCCACCGCTTCGTCCTCGATGGGGCTGCCGTCCCCGTAGAACGCGTTGCGGGGCACGCCCTCCGGGCCGTATTCGTCCAGCAGATAGTCCGCCACCTCGTCGGGGAGGGTGGAGATGTGCCACAGGTGGGCGTGGTTGAACCACACGGTCTCGCCCGTGTGCGGATGCCGGGCCACGGCCTGGCGCACCGAGCGGGTGCGCAGCCCGTCCTCGCCGACCCAGGTGAACTCGGTGTGCGAGGCACGGCAGTACGCCTCCACCTCCGCCCGGTCCGTGGTCTGGAAGACGTCCTGCCAGGGGATGTCGAGTCCGGGGTTGTAGTTGCGCACGTAAGCGACGCCGTGGCGCCGGAAGCGCTCGCGGATCCCGGCGGGGATCCTCGGGAAGACCGCGCGCTCGCTGGCCACCGGGGTGGCGCCGCCGTGCGCGGAGGGGCGGTCTCCGTAGAAGTACAGCGTGCTGGGCCAGTTGTGGGAGTAGGACATCTCGTGGTGAAAGCTGATCCACCGGTCGGCGGCCAGCTCGGTGGAGGTGAAGACCTTGTCGACGATCTCGGTGCGCGGCGCGGCCCGTTCCAGGTAGTCCAGCAGATGGGGCGAGTACGCGCGGGCCGCGCTCCCGAACGCCTCGGGGCCGTCGACCGCGAAACCGCGGAAGAGCAGGGCGCCGTGGCGCCGGAGCGCGTCGGTGAGGGCCGCGTGATGGGCGCCGATCCATTGGTCCAGGCGCAGCCCCGGGTCGGTGGACTCGATGCGCAACAGGAAGGGCTCGGGGCTCACGGGGGCCGTTACCACCCGGTCGTCGGCGAGGGCCGTCACCGCGTCGGGTGCGGCGTTGAGCTGGGTCATGAAGGGTCTCCGGTCGGGCGGTAGGTGAAGGAGAGGAGAGGAGGGTCAGGCGGTGGGCTCGCGCACTTCGAGGGTGCAGCACTTGACGCTGCCGCCCCCCTTGAGGAGTTCGCTCAAGTCCATGCCGATCGGCTCGAAGCCGCGCTCGCGCAATTGCCGCGCCAAGCCGGTGGCCGCCTCGGGCAGCACCACGTGGCGCCCGTCGCCGACCGCGTTGAGCCCGAACACCGCCGCGTCCTCCGGTGAGGCGAGCACCGCGCCGGGGAACAGTCGCTCCAGCACGGCGCGGCTACCGGGCGAGAAGGCCTCCGGGTTGTACATCACCTCGTCGTCGGAGAGCACCGCCAGGGCGGTGTCCAGGTGGTAGTAGCGCTCGTCGATCAGCTCCAGGCTGACGACGGGGCGGCCGAAGAACTCCTCGGCCTCGGCGTGCGACTGGGGCGTGCTGCGGAAGCCGGTCCCGGCCAGCACCCGGCTCCCCGTGACCAGGAAGTCGCCTTCGCCCTCGTTGACGTGTGCGGGGTCGAGCAGTTCCGCGAAGCCGTTGTCCCGGAACCACGCGAGGTAGGCCGGTCCCTCGGCGGCCCGTTCGGTGTTGCGGAAGCGGGCGCCCAGGACCTTGCCGTCGATCACCGTGGCGCCGTTGGCCGCGTAGACCATGTCGGGGTGGCCCGGGAGCGGGTCGATCAGCTCCACCCGGTGGCCCAGCTCCAGATAGAGCGTCCGCAGCTTCTCCCACTGGGTGATGGCCAGGTCGGTGTCCACGGGCTTGGCCGGGTCCATCCACGGGTTGATGCGATAGGTGACGTCGAAGTGCGTGGGCCGGCACATCAGATAGCGGCGCCGACGGGCCTCACGGGCGGGGGCGGCGGACTGGGCTCGGTGCGTCATGTCTCTCCTGAAACGGTGTCGAAGGCGGGGCGGAAGGGCGGCGTTCAGGTGGCCTCGCGCACCAGCTCACGCAAGCCGTCCAGCATCCCGGCCAGCAGTGCGGTGATGGATTCCCCGGAGTACTGGCCGGGGGAGTAGGCGCAGCCGAACTCCAGTCGCCCGTTCTCCACGGAGCCCACGACGTCCAGCGGGTACACCCGTCGCTCCGCGGGCTCGTGTTCCCGTCCGCCGTGCGGCAGGTAGCCCGTCACCAGCTCGTTCCCGGTGAAGCCGGAACCCCACTGCCCCAGGTAGTTGAAGCCGGCCAGCGGCCGCACCGGCTCCATCGGCGCGCCGCCGGGCCGGTCGGCGCCGAGATGGCGCAGCGCGCCGTAGCCGATGCCGTTGCGGGGCACGGCGCGCAGCTGCCGCTTGACCGTGCGGACCGCCGCGGGCATCGGCGCGTCGGCCGGGACGGCCAGCGCCACCGGGTGGGCGGCGGTGAACCACCCGACCGTACGGGACAGGTCGACGCCCTCGAAGAGGTCCTCCCGGCCGTGGCCCTCCAGGTCGATCAGGGTGCGCTCCTGGCCGGTCCACGCGGTCAGCGCGCGGCCGAGCGCGGCCAGCAGCACCTCGTTGATACGGGCGCGGTACACACCCGGGACGCGGCGCAGCAAGGCGTCGGTGTCCTCGGTGCTCAGCTGCCCCCGCACCGTCCGCACGTCCCCCGCCGGGCCCGGCTCGGGGACCGGGGCGGTGTGCGCGGTGGCGGCCCGCCAGTGGTCGGCCTCGCCGTCGAAGCCGCCCGTCGCGGTGAACTCGTTCAGCCGCCGCGCCCACTGGGCGAAGGAGGTGCTGCGCGGGCCGAGGTCGGCCGGCTTCCCGGCCGCCAGCTGCCCGTACGCGATCCGCAGATCGTCGAGCAGGACGCGCCAGGAGACACCGTCCACGACGAGGTGGTGCGCCGTGAGGAACAGCTGCGGCGGACGGCCCTTGCCCGGGTCGATCAGCAGCGCGCGCAGCAGCGGCCCTTCGGTGATGTCCAGGCTCCTCTGGCAGGCCAGCACCGCCTCGTCGACGCGGTCCCGCACCTGCTCGTCCGGGAGGTCGAACAGGTCGAGCCGCGCGAAGTGCCAGCGGCCCTCCGCGGACGCGGTGACCTCCTGCGCCCACCCGCCGTCGTCACGGGTGAAGCGCAGCCGCAGCGCGTCGTGGTGGCCGACGATGGCTTCCAGGGCGGCGCGCAGTGCGGTGGCGTCGGTGTCCGGCGAAAGTACGAGCATGACGGACTGGTTGAAGTGGTGCGGATTGACGGTGTGGGTGCCGAAGAACCAGTGCTGCACCGGGGTCAGCGGCACCGGCCCCGTCTCCTGCCGCTCGTCCTCGCCCGCCCCGGCGCCGTCCAGGGTGCGCACCACCGCCGCGAGCTGGGCCACCGTCTTGTGCTGGAACAGCTCCTTGACGGTCAGGTCCAGTCCAGCGCGCCGGGCGCGGGAGACCACCTGGGTGGACAGGATGGAGTCGCCGCCCAGGTCGAAGAAGCCGTCGTACATGCCGACGCGTTCCACGCCCAGGACCGTGCGGAAGATCTCGGCCAGGGACTTCTCCGTCTCGGTGCGTGGCGCCACATGCTCCTGGCGGGCGGTCACCGGCACCGTGGCGAGGGCGGCCCGGTCCACCTTGCCGTGTGTGGTCAGCGGCAGCCGGTCCAGTACGGCGAAGGCGGACGGGACCATGAACTCGGGCAGCACGGCGGCCAGTTCGTCGCGCAGGCGGCCGGGCTCGGCCTCGGTGCCCGCGGCGGGCACCACATAGCCGACCAGCTGCTTGCGCCGCCCGTGGTCCAGCGCCAGGACACACGCCTGGTCCACACCGGGCACCCGCGCCAGCGCGGTCTCGATCTCGCCCAGCTCGATCCTGAATCCCCGGATCTTGACCTGGTCGTCGGTGCGCCCCCGGAAGTCGATGTCCCCGCCGGGGAGCCAGGCGCCCACGTCGCCGGTGCGGTACAGCCTGGCTGCGGGATCGTCGGTGAAGGGGTGGCGTACGAAGCGCTGATCGGTCAGGTCGGGGCGGCCGAGGTAGCCCTGGGCCACGCCGCGTCCGCCGATGTACAGCTCACCGGTCACGCCCACGGGCGCCGGCCGCAGCGCCTCGTCCAGGACGTACACCTCCACGCCCGCGATCGGCTTGCCGATGGGCAGCCGGACCGCGTCCGCGGGGATCTCGCCCTCGAAGAAGGTGGCGCCGATGGTCGCCTCGGTGGGCCCGTAGCCGTTGACGAAGCGGTGCCGGGCCGACCAGGCGCGGGCCAGTTCGACCGGGCAGCGGTCGCCGACCGCCAGCACGGTCGAGCCGGCGGCGAGGCCGGCCGGTTCCAGCGCCGCGAGGGCCGCCGGCGGCAGGCTCATCAGCACCGGGCCGCCCTTGGCCAGGCCCGCGACCAGCTCCGGGCCGATGGCGTCGGCGCCGCTCTCGGGCAGGCACAGGGTGGCGCCGGAGGTGAGGGCGACGAAGGTCTCCCATACGGCGCCGTCGAAGCTGAGCGAGGACAGCTGGAGGACCCGGCTGCCCACGCCGAGCCGGAACCGGCGGGCGCACGCGGTGACCATGTTGACCAGTCCGCGATGGCCGAGCAGCACGCCCTTGGGGACGCCGGTGGACCCGGAGGTGTAGATGACGTACGCCAGCGCCTCCGGCGTCACCCGCGGCGCACCGGTGGCATCCCCGGCCCCGCTGCCGGGCCACGGCTCGTCCACGGCGACCGTACGGCTCGCCGTATCCGCGAACTCCCCGAGCAGGGAGCGCTGGGTCAGCACCACCGGCGCCTCGGTCTCGGTGAGCATCAGCGCACGCCGGGCGGGCGGGGAGGTCACGTTCAGCGGGAGGAACGCGGCGCCCGCCTTGAGCGCGGCGAGAGTGGCCACCACCAGGTCCGGGCCGCGGTCGAGACAGACGCCCACCACGGAACCGGGGGTGACCCCCAGACCCGTCAGCCTTCGCGCCAACTCGTCCGCACGCGCGTCGAGTTCGCCGTACGTCAGCTCCCGGCCGCCGCACTCCACGGCGACCGCGCCGGGGTGCTCGGCCGCGCGCCGGGCGACCAGTTCGTGCACGCACACCTCGTCCACATCGGGCGCGGGGGTGCGCGACCACTCGGTGGTCAGCCGCCGGTGCTCGTCATCGGTCAGCAGCGCCAGCTCCGCGACGGGCCGGTCGGGAGCGGCCGCGATCGAGCCGAGCAGCGTCACGAGGTGTCCGCACAGCCGCCGTACCGTGGCGGCCTCGAACAGGTCGCCGCTGTACTCCACGTCCACGCCCAGCGATCCGTCGGCCCGCTCCTCGAAGCCGAGGACGAGGTCGAAACCCGTGCTGGCCTGGGGGAGCCGGTGCTGTTCGACGTTCAGCCCGCTCAGCTCCAGCCGCGCCTCCGGGGCGTTCTGCAGGACGACCAGGACCTGCGCCAAGGGCATCCGCCCGGCGTCCCGCTGGGGCTGTACCGCGTCCACGACCTGCTCGAAGGGCACGTCCTCGTGCTCGAAGGCGTCGAGCACGGACTCGCTGCCCCGCCTCAGCAGCTCGGCGAACGACAGGCCGGGCTCGACCTGGGCGCGCAGCACCAGGGTGTTCAGGAAGAAGCCGACCACCTCCTCCAGGCCGGGGTGCTTGCGTCCGGCCACCGGCGTGGCGACGGCGATGTCGGACTGCCCGGTCCAGCGGGCCAGCAGCGCCTGGACCGCCGTGGTCAGCGTCATGAACAGAGTGGCCCCGCACCGCTGTGACACCGCGCGCAGCTCGTCCGCCACACCGGCCGCCACGTCGAAGGACTCCACGTCGCCCGCCGAGGTGCGCACCGGCGGCCGGGGGCGGTCGGTCGGCAGCTCCAGCGGCGTCAGGCCGGCCAGCCGCTCCTTCCAGTACTCCAGCGACCGGGCCAGCGCGTCCCGCGACAGCCGCGCGCGCTGCCACACCGCGAAGTCGGCGTACTGCAGCGGCACCGGCGCCAGGGCGGCCTCGCGGCCCTCCCGCTCCGCCCGGTACAGCTCACCGAACTCGCGGGTGAAGACGCTCATCGACCAGCCGTCGTGGTTGATGTGGTGCAGCGTCAGGACGAGGATGTGCTCGCGCTCCGCCAGGCGCACCAGCAGCACCCGCAGCAGCGGTCCGGTGCGCAGGTCGAACGGCCGGGCCACGTCCCGCGCCACCACCCGGTCCAGCTCCGCGGACCGCTCGGGGCCGGCGAGGCCGCTCAGGTCGACGCGTTCGAAGGGGACGTCGAACGTGTCGTGCGGGATCTGCACCGGCGTTCCGCCGACCGTGTCGAAAGTGGTGCGCAGGGCCTCGTGCCGCCGCACCACGCCGGTGACGGCGCGCCGCAGGGCCCCGGCGTCCGGCTCACCGGTCAGCCGCAGTCCGAAGCAGGAGTTGTAGCCGACCGCGTCGGGCTCCAACTCGTGCAGGAACCACAGGCGTTGCTGGGAGAAGGACATCGGCAGCGGACCGGTGCGGGGCACGGTGGCGATGGCCGGTTCGGTGGCCGCGTCGTCCTCGGCGGGGCCGCCGTCCTCGCCCGGAGCGGACGCTCCGGCCATGCGGCGCAGCAGTTGCTCGCGCAGGTGCGCCGGCAGCGCGGCGATCCTGTCCTCGAGTGATGGGGACATGTCCTCACGCCTTCCGTTCCGCGCCGGCGGCGCCGTCCGCCGCGGTCTCCTCGGCCGCGGCCCGCTCCAGCTCCCGTACCAGCGCCTCTTCGATCAGCTCGGCGAAGCCGGAGAGGGTGGGCGTGCCGAGCAGTTCCCGGAACGAGGGCCGGACGCCGAAGGCGCGCTTGATCTGGGAGAGGGTCTTGAGGCTGAGGATCGAGTGCCCGCCGAGGTTGAAGAAGTTGTCGTGGGCGCCGACCCGCTCCACCTCCAGCACATCGGCCCAGATCTTCGCGAGCGCCTTCTCGGTGTCGGTCCGCGGCTCGACGAACCCGCCGTCGGCGGCCCGAGGGGCCCCCTCCACGGGCAGGGCCTCGCGGTCCACCTTGCCGTTGGGGTTCAGGGGGAACTCCGCCAGCGGCACCAGCGCGGGCGGCACCATGTAGTCCGGCAGCCGGTTCGCGAGGTAGCCGGTCAGCGCGGTGGCGTCGAAGGAGTCCGGCTCGGCCACCCGGACGTACCCGACCAGCCGCCGGGCCTCCGCTTCGCCGCGCACCAGGACCACCGCCTCCGCGATGTCCGGGTGGCCGGTCAGCGCGTGCTCGATCTCGCCCGGCTCGATGCGGTAGCCGCGCAGCTTGATCTGGTGGTCCAGGCGGCCCAGGTACTCCAGCGTCCCGTCGGGCAGCCGGCGCACCCGGTCTCCGGTGCGGTAGAGGCGTTCACCGGAGCCGAACGGCGCCGCCACGAAGGAACGCGCGGTCTGCTCGGGCTGGTTGAGGTATTCCCGGGCCAACCCGGCACCGGACAGGCACAGCTCGCCGGGGGCACCGACCGGCAGGACGCGCAGCGCCTCGTCGAGGACGTGGGCCCGGGTGTTCTGCACCGGGCGGCCGATCACCGGGCGGTCGCTGTCGGCCAGCCGCGTCATCACGGTGTCCACCGTGCACTCGGTGGGGCCGTAGAAGTTGAAGCTCATCAGCTCCGGGCGGGCCCGCAGCCGCTCCCACAGCTCCTGGCCCACCGGCTCGCCGCCCAGCGCCAGACCGCGCAGCCGCAGCCCGGGACGCTCCAGCAGCCCGGTGTCGGCCAGCTGCTGGAGGTACGACGGCGTGGTCTGCAGGAACTCGATGCCCTGGCCGGCCACGTGGTCGGCCAGGGCCTGGGCGTCCCGGCGGGTGCGGTCGTCGACGATGTGCAGCTCGTTGCCGTCGACCATCCACAGCACCGGGTTCCACGAGGCGTCGAAGGATGCCGGGGCCAGGTGCGCCACCCGCAGCGGCCGGCCGTCCGCGGTGGCCCGGACCGGGCCGAACACGGTGCGCCGATGGCTGTCGAACAGGTTGGCCAGACCGCGGTGTTCGACCACCACGCCCTTGGGGCGCCCGGTCGAACCGGAGGTGTGGATGATGTACGCCGCCGCGTCGGGGGAGACCGCGATCCCGGGCGCGGCGTTGGGGCGGGCCGCGATCCGCTCCCGCTCCTCGTCCAGGGCGACGACGGCCGGGCCCTGCGGGATCCGTTCGCGCAGACCGCCGTGGGTCACCACCACGGGTGCCGCGGTGTCCTCCAGGAGCAGCGACAGCCGCTCGGCGGGCGCCGCCGCGTCGACGGGGACGTAGATGCCGCCCGCCTTGAGCACCGCCAGCAGCGCCGTGATCATGTCGGTGCCGCGCTCCAGGAGGACCGCCACCGGCGTCTGGGAGCCGACGCCCCGCTCGGCCAGGTGGTGCGCCAGCCGGTTGGCGGCCGTGTCCAGTTCGGCGAAGGTGAGCCGGCCGTCCTCGCCGACCACGGCGACGGCCTCCGGGGTGCGCACCGCCTGCTCGGCGAACAGCTGGTGCACCGGACGGTCGTCGAAGGTGACCCGCGGGCCCTGGTGGGCGGTGAGCACCTCGCGCCGGTGCTCGGTGCTCAGCTCGCCGAGCTGGGCCACCGTGCGCTCCGGGGCCTCGGCGATCTCCTCCAGCAGCGCGCGCAGCTCGGCCATGACGCGCTCGGCCGTCTCCGGCTCGAACAGCACCGGGTCGTAGGCGAGCCGCAGACCCAGCCGCCCGGCCGGGAACACGGCCAGCACCATGGGGAAGTTGGTGAACTCCAGCGCCTGCGGGTCGCGCAGGCTCACCCCGTACTCGGCGCCCATCTCGCCCTCGTACGGATAGTTCTCGACCACGATGTAGCTGTCGTACAGGCTGGTGCCCGCCGGCACCTGCGCCCAGCCGCGGATCTGCGACAGCGACACGAATTCGTAGCTGCGCGCCTCGGTCTGCTCCCGCTGCAGGTCGGCCAGCCAGTCCAGCAGCCGCCGCTCACCGTCGACGCGGGTGCGCACGGGGATGTTGTTGATGAAGATGCCCGCGATCGACTCCACGCCCGGAAGGTCGGCGGGCCGCCCGGACACCGCCGAACCGAAGCACACGTCCGCGTTCCCAGAGTAGCGCGACAGCAGCAGCGCCCAGGCGCCCTGCGCGAGGGTGTTGACCGTGAGCCGGTGGCGCTTGACCAGCTCGCCGAGCCGGTCGGAGACGTCCCTTGGGAGCTGGAAGGACACCCGGGCCCGCGAGCCGGTCCACTCGGTGCCGGGCAGGTCGTGGTCGACGGGCAGCGGGGTCGGCTCGGTGTGGCCCTCCAGCACCCGGCGCCAGTGCTGCTCGGCGGCCTGCGGGTCCTGGCGGTCCAGCCAGGCCACGTAGTCGCGGAACGGCCGCCGGGCCGGCAGCGGGCCCTCCTTGAGGCCGCGCACCCGCAGATAGTGCTCCAGCAGCTCGGCCAGCAGATCGGCGCTGCTCCAGCCGTCGAGCAGGACGTGGTGCGAGGTCCACACGGTGCGGACGCTGCGGTCCGTCTCGGCGATCAGGGTGACCCGGGACAGCGGCGCGACCGTCAGGTCCATGCTCCGTGCCCGCTCCTCGTCCAGCAGCCTTTCGAAGCGCGCGGCGCGCTCGGACTCGCCGAGCCCGGTCCAGTCCAGCACCTCCACCGGCATCCGCACCCCGTGGTGCACCACCTGCAGCGGGTCGTCCACGTTCTCCCACACGACGGCGGTGCGCAGGATCGGTGTGCGGTCGGTCAGCAGCTGCCACGCCTCGGCCAGGGCCGGCAGGTCGTCGACGCCGTCCAGGACGAACGACAGATGCCCCAGGTAGATGCCCTCGCCGTCGCCGGACTCGTCCAGGCTGTGGAACAGCAGCCCGCTCTGCATGGGCGTCAGCGGGTAGAGGTCGTCGATGCGGCCGCCGTGCTCGGTGAGCTGGTCCAGCGTGTGCTGGTCCACCCGCGCCAGCGGGAAGTCCGAGGGCGTGGCGCCGCCGGGCCCGGCCGTCGCGCAGTGCGCGACGATGCCGCGCAGCGCGTCCGCGAGCCGTGTCCCGAACCCCTCGACGGTCGCCGTGTCGTGCACCGCCGAGGAGTGGAACAGGGTGATCTCCAGCCGGCCGCCCCGGACCTGGGCCACGATGTCCAGCAGGTATTCCAGCGACTCCTCGGCCGCCTGCTCCGTGCCGAAGCCCAGCCGGACCCCGCGGACCAGCCCGTCGCCGAACGCCGCGTCATCGGCCTGGCCCAGGTAGTTGAAGCACACCTGGGCGCGCGGAGCCTCGGCGAGGATCTCGGCGGGCGAGCCCGCCGGGCTCAGATGGCGCAGCGCGCCGTAGCCGATGCCACGTCGCGGCACCGTGCGCAGCTGCTCCTTGACCGACTTCAGCCGCTCGCCCCAGTCCTCGCCGAACGGGGTCAGGGACACGGGGAAGCCACTGGTGAACCAGCCGACGGTACGGCTGGTGTCGACGCCGTCGAACAGGTCCTCGCGGCCGTGGCCCTCCAGGTCGAACAGCACGCTCTCCCGGCCGGTCCAGCCGGCCAGCGCGGCGCCCAGCGCCGTGAGCAGGACGTCGTTGACCTGCGTGCGGTACGTGGCGGGGACGTCGTGCAGCAGCGCCCGGGTGTCCTCCTCGCCGAGCACCACCCGTACCTCGTCCGCCGAGGCGACCGTCGCCTCGCCGCGGCGATCGACCGGCAGGTCCGGTTCGGCCCGGCGGCCGGTGGCCACCCAGTGGTCCAGCTCGGCGTCGAAGCCGCCCGCCGCGGTGTGTTCGGACAGCCGCAGCGCCCAGTCGCGGAAGGAGGTGGTCTTCTCACCCAGGTCCACCGTCCGCCCGGTGGCCGCCTGCGCGTACGCGGTCTCCAGATCGGTGAGCAGCAGATGCCAGGACACCGCGTCGACGACGAGGTGGTGGGCCGTCAGGAAGAGCCGGCCGGCGCCGTCGCCCAGGTGGAACAGCAGCGCGGCCACCGGCCGCCCGGCCGTGAGGTCGAACCCGGCCTGGGCGCGCGCCGCGGCCTGCCGCATCGCCTCCTCGGGCGCGTCCTGCCCGGCCAGGTCCACCTCCTCCAGTGGCCAGGTGGCGCCCGCCGGTGTCACCTCCTGCTGCCAGCGTCCGTAACTGGAGGTGTAGCGGGCCCGCAGCTGGTCGTGGTGGTCGAGCAGGGCGTCGAGGGCACGGCGCAGCGCCGCGGTGTCGGGCATCCGGTCCAGCTCCACCAGCACCGACATGTCGTAGTGGTGGGGTGCGGCCGTGTGACGGCCGAAGAAGGTGCGCTGGATCGGCGTCAGCGGCGCCCGGCCCACCACCGGCTCGGCGCGCCCGGTGCCGGCGGCCTGCTCCGCCGTCTCGGCGGCGGTCGTCGCGAACGCCAGCTCGGCGACGGTCTGGTGGGCGAATATGTCCTTGGACGACAACGTAATCCCCTTCTGCCGTGCTCGGGTCACGACTTGGATGCTCAAGATGGAGTCCCCGCCGAGGTCGAAGAAGTTGTCCTCGACCCCCACCCGGTCGACCCGCAGGACATCGGCCCACACCTCGGCGAGGGCCTCCTCCATCCGGTCGCGCGGCGGCACATGGCCGGTGGTGTGCCGGCCCCCGGTGTCCGGGGCGGGCAGGGCGCGGCGGTCGACCTTGCCGTTGGCGTTCAGCGGCAGCCCGGGCAGCTCGACGAACGCCGCGGGCACCATGTACCCCGGCAGCGTGTCCTTGAGGTGGGCGCGCAGCTCCACGGCGGCGAACGGCCGCCCCGGCGCGGGCACGGCGTAGCCGACCAGGCGGGCGGGGGCTCCGTCGTCCTGCCGTGCGGCGACCACCGCGTCGGCCACCGACGGATGCCGCCGCATGGCGGCCTCGACCTCGGCCAGTTCGATCCGGAAGCCCCTGATCTTGACCTGGTCGTCGGCCCGCCCGGCGAACTCGATGTCACCGTCGGCCCGCCGGCGTACCAGGTCGCCCGTCCGGTACAGCCGGGCTCCGGGCGCGGTGGCGAACGGGTCGGGCACGAACCGTTCCCCGGTCAGCTCGGGCCGGTTCAGATAGCCCCGGGCCACGCCGGGGCCGCCGAGGTACAGCTCGCCCACGACGCCCACCGGGACCGGCCGCCGCGCCTCGTCCAGCACATAGGTGCGCGCGCCGGGAATGGCCTGCCCCACGGGCACCCCGGCGCCCTCCGGCAGCCGGTCCGCGCGCACCGGGTACACACACGACTCGACGGTGGCCTCGGTGACCCCGTAGGAGTTGAGGAACACGGTGCCCTCGGACGCCTGCGCCAGGAGCCTGCGGCAGTCGTGTGTCCGCCAGTTGTCGGAGCCGACGGCGAGGACCCGCAGCGGGGGAAGCCCGGTGCCCCGCCGCTCCGCCTCCTCGGCCACCGCGGCCGCCAGCGACGGCACGGTCTCCATGTGGGTCACGCGGGCCCCGCGCATCAGGTCCAGCAGCAGCCCGGGGTCGGTGGTGGCCTCGGAGGGCGCGATGACCAGGGCGCCGCCGTGGCACAGCGCGTGCGCCAGGTCGGAGACGAACACGTCGAACGACATGCTGGCCACGTTGAGCTGCCGGGCCGGCGGCTCCTCCGCCAGCCGGTACACCTGTCCCCAGGACGCGGCGGCGAAGACGACACTGCGGTGCTCGACCATGACGCCCTTGGGCCGTCCGGTGGAGCCGGAGGTGTAGATGACGTAGGCCAGATGACCGGGCGTGACCCCGGACTCCGGGGTCCGCGCGGGCAGCTCGGCGATCCGCGGCCACTCCTCGTCCAGCCGGAGGACCGGCACCCCACCGGGCAGCCGCCCGGCCACCGCGGCCTGGGTGAGGACCAGCTCGGCGGCGCTGTCGGTCAGCAGGTACGCGATCCGCTCGGCCGGGTGTGCCGGGTCCAGCGGGAGATAGGCGCCACCGGCCTTGAGCACCCCCAGCAGGGCCACGACCATGTGCGGCCCGCGCTCCACGCAGATGGCCACCACCGAATCCGGGCCCACGCCGTGCGCGGCCAGTTCCTGCGCCAGCCGGTCGGCCGCCTCGTCCAGTTCGGCGTAGGTCAGCGAGGCCGTGCCGTAGACCACCGCCTCGGCGTCCGGGGTGCGCCGGGCCTGCCGGGTGATCAGCTCGTGCAGACAGGTGTTCTCGTCGAACGGGAGGGGCCGGCCGCTCCATTCGCCGAGCGCCCGCGCCCGCTCGTGCCCGGGGAGCATGGCCAGCTCCGCGAGCGGCCGGTCGAGGCCACCGGCCATGCCGCACAGCAGCGCTTCCAGGTGCCCGGTCATGCGCGCCACCCGGGCCCGGTCGAACAGGGCCGGTTCGTAGGCGAGTTGGATGGCCAGTCGGTCACCGTCGAGGTAGACGGTCAGGT
Organism: Streptomyces sp. NBRC 110028; assembly: GCF_001417735.1. GTDB lineage: Bacteria > Actinomycetota > Actinomycetes > Streptomycetales > Streptomycetaceae > Streptomyces. The sequence continues at coordinate 71,198 of NZ_BBUZ01000046.1, read as the reverse complement.
CCAGCGGATAGCTGGTGGTGTCCACCGCGGTGACACCGGTGACCGCCAGCCCGTGCGCGGCCGCCGCCTCCTCGTTGCCCGGATAGTTCTCGAAGACCACGATGCTGTCGAAGAGCCGCACACCGCGCGGGAGTTGTGAGACGGCCTGCACCTGGGGCAGCGGCGCGTACTCGTGGCGCCGGGCCTCGATCTGCTCCTCCTGCAGTCCCCGCAGCCAGGCCAGCAGGTTGTGGTCCTCGGCCACCCGGGTGCGCACCGGCAGGGTGTTGAGGAAGTTGCCGACCATCGCCGCCACCCCCGGCAGGTCGGCCGGGCGTCCGGAGACGGTGGCGCCGAAGCACACGTCCTCCTCGCCGCTGTAGCGGGACAGCAGCAGGGCCCAGGCTCCCTGGACCACGGTGTTGAGGGTGAGCCGGTGGCCGCGGGCGTGCTCGGTGAGCGCGGTGGAGTCCTCCGCCGACAGCTCCACGGTGACCCGCTCGGCGGCCTCCGACTCGTGTCCCGGGGCGGGGCGGCGGTCGTAGGGGAGCGGGGTGGGCGAGTGCAGCCCGGCCAGCGCGCCCCGCCAGTACTCCTCCGCCCGGGCGGCGTCCTGGCGGCCGAGCCACTGGACGTAGTCCCGGAACGGGGGCCGGGCCGGGACGGGCTCGGCCCCCGTCCCGTCGGCGAGGGCGCGGTAGTGGGCGAAGACGTCGGCGAGGATCCCGGAGGTGCTCCAGCCGTCGAGGACGATGTGGTGGAAGGTCCACACCACGCGTACGGTGTCGTCCCGCTCCCGCGCCAGCACCAGCCGGGTCAGCGGCCCGGCGGCCAGGTCCATGCCCGCGCCGCGCTCCCGGGCCACCAGCTCGGTGAGCAGCCGGGCCCGCTCGTCCTCGTCGTGGCCGCGCCAGTCCAGGGTGCTGATGTCCGGCCGGGCGTCGCGCCGTACGACCTGCAGGGGGCGTTCGACGCCTTCCCACACCAGGTGGCTGCGCAGCGCCGGGGTCGCGTCGGCGACCCGCCGCCACGCGGTCTCCAGCGCGTCGGCGTCGCCCGCGCCCTCCAGGAGGAAGGAGACGTGGTCGAGGTAGGCGCCGTGCGGCTCGGTCAGCGCGTGGAAGAGCATGCCGCTCTGCATGGGGGTGAGCGGGTAGATGTCCTCGACCCGGGTGCCGGGCCCGGCCAGCCGGTCGACGGCGGCCTGGTCGAGACCGGCCAGCGGGAAGTCGGACGGGGTGGCGCCGCCGGTGCCCGGCGACAGGCAGTGGTCGATCAGGGCGCGCACCGCGCCGACCAGGCTCTCGGCCAGGGCGCGCACGGTCTTCTCGTCGTGGATGTCACGCGAGTAGTGGAGGGTGAACTCCAGTCGCCCGCAGCGTACTTCGCCGACGATGTCCAGCAGGTGCGGGCGCGCCTCCAGCGGGCTGTGGTCGCGGCCGAAGTCGAACGCGCGGGCCGCGTAGAGCCCGTCGCCGCCGTCGTCCTGCCACTGGCCCAGGTAGTTGAAGCTGACGGCGGGGGAACCCTCGGGCAGCGCGGACCGGTCACCGGCCAGGTACCGCAGGGCGCCGTAGCCGATGCCGCGCCGCGGAACCGCGCGCAGGCTCTCCTTCATCGCTTTGATCAGGTCGCCCGCCGCCGTCCCCGCGGGGACGGTCAGCAGCACGGGGAAGATCGAGGTGAACCAGCCCACGGTCCGCGAGAGATCGACCCCGTCCAGGATCTCCTCGCGGCCGTGTCCCTCCAGGTCGACGACCACCCGCTCGTCGCCGGTCCAGCGGCACAGGGCCTGGCCGAGCGCGGTGAGCAGGATGTCGTTGACCTGGGTGCGGTAGACGGCCGGGACCTTGTGCAGCAGGGCGTCCGTCGCCTCGGCGTCCAGCCCGGCGCTCACGTGGCGCACCGACGCCATGGTGTTCTCGCCGGCCCGGTCGGCGGGCAGCGGCGCGGCCGGGTGGGCGGCCACCTCCCGCCAGTGGTCCAGCTCGGCGTCGAAGCCACCGGCCTCGGTGTGCCCGGCCAGGCGGTGGGCCCAGTCGCGGAAGGACGTGGTCTTGGCGCCCAGTTCCACCGGGCGGCCCGCCGCCGTCTGCCGGCAGGCCCGCTCCAGGTCCTCCAGCAGGATCCGCCACGACACCCCGTCCACGACCAGGTGGTGGACGGTCAGGAACAGCTGGGAGGGGCTGCCGGGGGCTCCGGTGAAGAGCAGGGCGCGCAGCAGCGGGCCGTCGGCGAGGTCGAGCCCGGCCTGGGCCCGTTCGGCCAGCGCGGCCGTGGCGCGCCGCCGCTCCTCGTCGTCGAGGTGGCCCAGATCGACCCGCTCCAGCGGGGTGTCCTCCTCCGTGGGCAGATTGACCTGGCGGACGTCGTCCCCCTGGCCGCTGAAGCGCATCCGCAGCGCGTCGTGGTGCCGCACCACGGCGCGCAGCGCCGCCGCCAGCGCCTGTTCGTCGGTGTCCGGGGCGAGGGTGAGCAGCACGGACTGGTTGAAGTGGTGCGGCGCGCGGGTGTGGTGGGCGAAGAACCAGCGCTGTACGGGGGTGAGCGGTGCCTCGCCGGTGACCGGGCCGGTGTCGGCGGCGGAGGTGACGGGCACCGCCGCCCGCGCCAGTTCCGCCACGGTCTGCCGGGCGAAGACGTCCTTGGAGGTCAGGGCCCAGCCCGCCTGCCGGGCCCTGGCGACGACCTGGATGCTGAGGATGGAGTCCCCGCCGAGGTCGAAGAAGTTGTCGCGGGTGCCCACGCGCTCGATGCCGAGCACATCGGACCACACCTTCGCCAGGGCCTCTTCGGCCTCGCCGCGCGGAGCGGCGTGGTCGGTGTCCGGGGTGTGCCGCGCGGCGGGGGCGGGCAGGGCGCGCCGGTCCAGCTTGCCGCTGGCGGTGAGGGGGAACTCGGCGAGCGCCACGAAGGCGGACGGGACCAGATAGCCGGGCAGCCGGGCCTCGGTGAAGGCGCGCAGCTCGGCGGGTTCGGGAGGCGTCTGCCCGCGGTGGCGTACGTAGCCCACGAGTTGCTTGCGGTCGCCGTCCCGGCGCGCCACCACCGCGGCGGCGGCCACTTCGGGGTGCTGTTCGAGTACGGACTCGATCTCGCCCGGTTCGATGCGGTAGCCGCGCATCTTGACCTGGTTGTCGGTGCGGCCCAGGAACTCCAGGGTGCCGTCGTCCCGCCACCGCACCAGATCGCCGGTGCGGTACAGCCGGGCGCCCGGGGCGTCGGTGAACGGGTCGGCGACGAAGCGTTCCTCGGTCAGCTCGGGCCGGCCCAGATAGCCGCGGGCCACGCCGGGGCCGCCGATGTACAGCTCGCCGGGGACGCCCGTGGGGACCGGCCCCCGGCGCTCGTCGAGGACGTACACCGAGGTGTTGACGATGGGGCGGCCGATGGGGACCGGGGTGGTCCCATCGGCCTCGCGGACGTGGTGCCAGGTGGCGAAGGTGGTGGTCTCGGTGGGGCCGTAGCCGTTGACCAGGCGCCCCGGCGGCGCGGCCGCCAGGACCTGCGCGGCCCGGCGCGGGTTCACCGCGTCCCCGCCGAACAGCAGGTTGCGCAGGCTGCCGAACGCGGTCGGGTCGACGGCCGCGACCTGGTCGAACACCCCGGCGGTCAGCCACATGGTGGTGATGCCCAGCCGTTCGACGGCCTCCCGCAGCGCCCGCGCGTCGAGCAGCGTCTCCCGTCCCATCGGCACCACGCGCGCCCCGGCCGCCAGAGCGCCCCAGATCTCGAAGGTGGCGGCGTCGAAGGTGACGTCCGCGGCCTGGGCCACCACGTCGTCCTCGCGCAGTGGCGCGTAGTCGACCTCGGTGACCAGGCGGACGATCGAGCGGTGCTCGACGACGACGCCCTTCGGTGTGCCGGTGGAGCCGGAGGTGTACAGCACGTACGCGGCGTCGCCCGGCCCGACGGCCACCTGGGGGGCCTGCGGTGGGCAGGCGGCGACGGCGTCGGCGTCCTCGTCCAGCAGGATCGTACGGGCCCGGCCGGAGGGCAGCCGGGCGCTGTGCTCCCGGTCGGTCAGGCACAGCCGCGCCCCGGTGTCGTCCAGGATGTACGCCAGCCGCTCGGCCGGATGGTCCTGGTCCAGCGGCACGTAGGCGCATCCCGCCTTGAGCACGGCGAGCAGGGCCAGGTAGAAGTCGGCGCCGCGCGGCAGGCAGACCGCGACGTAGCCGCCGGGCTCGGCGCCCCGGGCGATGAGGTGGTGGGCGAGCCGGTTGGCGCGCTCGTCCAGCTCGCGGTAGGTGAGCCGGTCCGTTCCGCCGTCGACCGCGATGGCGTCCGGTCCGCGCTCGGCCCGGTCGGCGACCAGTCCGTGCACGGTGGCGTCGGCCGGGTAGGGGACGCGGTTGTGGCCCCACTCGCGGGTGAGGGTGTGCAGTTCGGCCTCGGTCAGCAGCGGCAGGCCGCCGACCGGGCGGTGCGGGTCGGCCACGATGCCCTCGAGCAGCACGCCCAGGTGGCCGGTGAGGCGGGCCATGGTGGCGGCGTCGAACAGGTCGGTGTTGTACTCGACGGTGCCGGTCAGCTCCCCCGACGCCGTCTCGGTGAACTCCAGCGTCAGGTCGAAGATCGAGGACACCGACGGCGGGCGGAACTCGGTGACCTCCAGGCCCGGCAGACCGATCTCGCCGCCGGGGGTGTTCTGCAGGACCACCGCGGCCTGCACCAGCGGGGTGCGGCCGGGGTCCCGCTCGATGTGCAGCGCGTCCACCAGCCGGTCGAAGGGGATGTCCTGGTGGGCCAGGGCGTCCCACACGGTGTCGGTGACCCGCCCGAGGAAGTCGGTGAACGGCAGGTCGGTGTCCACCTCCGAGCGCACCACGAGGGTGTTGACGAAGAAGCCGACCAGCGGCTCCAGTTCGCTGCGGTCCCGGCCGACGGTCACGGTGCCCACCGCCACGTCCCGCTGGCGGGAGTAGCGCGCCAGCAGCACCTGGGAGGCGGCCACGAGCACCGAGAACAGCGTGCCGCCGTGCCGCTGCCCCAGCTCGGTCAGGCGCCGGGTGACCTCGGCGGGGACGCTGAAGGGCGCCAGGGCCCCGTTGGTGGTGCGGACGGCGGGCCGGGGCCGGTCGGTGGGCAGCTCCAGCGGCTCCACCCCGGTCAGCGTGTGCTTCCAGAAGTCCAGTTGGGACTGCCATCGGTCGTCGGTGAGGTGTTCGCGCTGCCAGGCGGCGTAGTCGCGGTAGCGCACCGGCAGCGGCGGCAGCCGGTGCTCGCGGCCCTCCAGCGCGGCCGCGTACAGCTCGCCCAGCTCGTGGGCGATCACGCCCTTGGACCAGCCGTCGGCCGCGATGTGGTGCATGGTGAGCAGCAGCGTGTGCCGGGCGGCGCCCAGACGCAGCAGCACCGCCCGCAGCAGCGGTCCCTCGGCGAGGTCGAAGGGGCGGCTCAGCTCGGCCCGCAGCAGTTCGTCCACCCGCGCCTGCCGGGCCTCCTCGGGCAGGCCGCCGAGGTCCGTGGTGTCCGGGTCCACCGGGGTGGCCGGGCGCACGACCTGGTGCGCCCGGCCCTCGGCGGTGGCGAAGGTGGTGCGCAGCGGTTCGTGGCGGGCGACGAGCCGGCCGAGCGCGTCGGCGAGCGCGCCGGTGTTCAGCTCGCCGGTCAGCCGCAGCCCGACGGAAGAGGTGTACTCGATGCCCCCGGACTCGTACTGGTCGAGGAACCACAGCCGCTCCTGGCCGAAGGACAGGGGAGCGGGCACGCCGTCGTCGACCGGCTGGATGGCGGCTTCCGTTCCGCCCGCGGCCCGGTCGTTCAGCCGCTGTTCGAGCAGCGCGTCGAGGGCGGTGTCGTCCAAGTCGTCGAAGTTGTTCGGCCCGGGTGCGCCGGAGATCTGGTCGTTCATGTCATTCCCCTCGTGCGCTGGTGCGCGTGGTGGCGCCCGGCTCCGGGCGGCGCAGCTGTGTGCGGGCATGGGCGCGGACCACGCCGGCCAGTTCGGAGACGGTGCGCGCGGTGAAGACCGC
>NZ_BBUZ01000046.1:0-64971 GCF_001417735.1 Streptomyces sp. NBRC 110028 | reverse complement strand
CGGTGAAGACCGCGCGCACCGAGACGGTGACGCCGATGTCCTCGCGGATACGGGAGACGGTCTGCAGGGTGAGGACGGAACTGGCGCCCAGGGCCGCCAGGTCGTCCAGGACGCCGATCCGCTCGATGCCCAGGACCTGTTCCCAGATGCGGGCCAGGGCCTTCTCCACGGCGTTGCGGGGCGCGGTGTAGGCGCGCCGGCCGTCCGGCCGGGCCGGGGGCTTCGGCAGGGCGTTGCGGTCGATCTTGCCGCTGCTGGTCTCCGGGAAGGTGTCCAGCACCAGGATGTGCGACGGGACCATGTACTCGGGCAGATCGGCGCCGAGCCGTGCGCGCAGCCGCTCCGGGTCCGGTTCGCCGTCGCCGTCGGGCACCACATACCCGGTCAGCACCGCGGACCCGGAGCCGCCCCCGTCCGCGACCACCGCGGCCTTGGCCACGCCGGGCAGCCGCAGCAGGGCGTTCTCCACCTCGCCCAGCTCGATGCGGTAGCCGCGGACCTTGACCTGGTTGTCCAGCCGCCCCAGGAAGTCCAGGTCGCCGTCGGGCAGCCACCGTACGAGGTCGCCCGTACGGTACAGCCGCTCCCGCGGGGCGAAGGGGTTGGGGACGAAGCGCTCCGCGGTCAGCTCCGGACGGCCCAGATAGCCGCGGGCCAGCCCCCGGCCGCCGACGTACAGCTCGCCGGGCACGCCGATCGGCACCGGGTTGCGCCGCTCGTCGAGCACGTACGTACGGGTCCCGGTGATGGCCGTGCCGATCGACGGCAGCCGGTCGTCGGAGGCGTCACCGCGCATCCGCAGCACGGCCGCCGTGGTCAGCACCGTGGCCTCGGTCGGGCCGTAGTGGTTGACGAGGGTGAAGGGGGCGTCCGCGGGCAGCCTGCGGCGGACCACGTCGGCGCCGGTGAGCATGTAGCGCAGCCGGCCCTTGTGGACACCGGGCTGGTCCAGTACGGATTCCAGCCGTGGCGCCGGGACCACGGCGAGCGTGATGCCGTGGTCGGCGATCCACTCGGTGAGCAGGTACGGGTCGTCGAGCTGCGCGTCGGGGACGAACCACAGGCTCGCCCCGGCGGCGAGGTTGCCCCACTGCTCCAGCACGGTCGGGTCGAAGCCCGGCGCCACCAGCTGCGAGGCCCGGTCCGCCGGGCCCACCTGGTAGTAGTCGCGGTACCACCACAGGAGGTTCAGCACATTGCCGTGCTCGATCTGCACACCCTTGGGCTGACCCGTGGAACCCGAGGTGTAGAACACGTACGCCAGATCGTGGCGGCCGGTTTCCACGCCGGGCGGGCCGTCCACGGCCTCCCCCTCGGCGTCCTCCACGTACAGCGTCCGGCCGCCCTCGGGGACCGGGCCGTCCGCCAGGTGCCGCTGGGTGACCACGACGGGCACCCCGGCGTCGCGCAGCATGTACGCGGCCCGGTCCGCGGGGAGCGCCGGGTCCAGCGGCAGACAGGCGCCGCCCGCCTTGAGGACGGCGAGCTGCCCCACGGTCATCTCCATGCCGCGCGCGGCCCGTACGGCCACCACCGTGCCCGGACGCACCCCGCACGCCACGAGACGGTGGGCCAGCGCGTCGGCCCACGCGTGCAGCTCGCCGAAGGTCAGCTCCCGGTCGGCGCAGACCACGGCGGACGCCCGCGGCGCCCGGCGCGCCTGCTCGGCGAGGAGCGCGTGCACGCTCCGGTGGCCGGTGTCGGCCGGGGACGCGGCGGGGTGGCTCCACTCCTCGGTGACCAGCCGCCGTTCCCGCTCCGTCATCAGCGGCAGCCCGCCCAGGGCGCGCTCCGCCCCGGAGGACATCGCGGCCAGCAGCACCAGCAGGTGTTCCGCCATCCGCTCGACGGTGGAGCGGTCGAACAGGTCGGTGTTGTACTCCATCCGGCAGGACAACGCGCCGTTCCGGTCCTCGAACTCCAGGCCCAGGTCGAACATGGCGGTGGCCCTGGGGACGGTGATCTCCTCGGCCCGCAGCCGGGCGGAGCCGACGGTCTGCACCCGCTTGAGGGTCACCGCCACCTGGAACAGCGGGGTGCGGCTGGGATCCCGCTCCGGCTGAAGCTCCTCGACCAGGCGGTCGAAGGGCAGCTCCTGGTGGGTGAGCGCCTCCAGGACGGTGCGCCGGGTCTCGGCCAGGAACTCCGCGACCGTCATCTCCGGACGGACCTCGCCGCGCAGGACGAGGGTGTTGACGAAGTAGCCCAGCACGTTCTCCAGCTCGACGCGGTCGCGCCCGGAGACGATCGTGCCCACCGCCACGTCCGACTGACGGCCGTAGCGGGACAGCAGCAGCTGCACCGCCGCCACCAGCGTGCCGAACAGCGTGGTCTGCTGCTCCCGGCTCAACTCGGCTATTCGATGCGCCAGTTCGGCGGGGACGGGGAAGACGTGCTCGTCGCCCGCCGAGGTACGGACGGGCGGACGGGGACGGTCGGTCGGCAGCTCCAGCGGGCTCACCCCGGCCAGCCGCTGCCGCCAGTACTCCAGATCCTCGCGCGGCCCGGCGCCGCTGCGCCGCTCCTCCTCGGCCCGCTGCCACCCGGCGTAGTCCGCGTAGCTCACCGGCAGCGGGTCCAGGCCCGCCGCCGTGCCCGTCGCGGCCTCCTCGTACAGGGCGCAGAACTCCCGCGCCAGCACGTCCTTGGACCAGCCGTCGGTGATGATGTGGTGCATGTCCAGCAGCAGGACGTGTTCCCGCTCGGCCAGGCGCACCAGCGCCACCCGCAGCAGCGGCCCGTGGCGCAGGTCGAAGGAGGCGGCCGCGTGTTCGCGCAGCGTCCGCTCCAGCTCCGGGCCGCGCTCGGCCGCCGGGCGCCCGGACAGGTCCAGGTGGCGCACCGGAACCGGCCCGGGGGCGTGCACCCGCTGGGTGCCCTGGCCGTCCACGACGTCGAAGGTGGTGCGCAGCGCCTCGTGGCGCTCCACCAGCGCCCGCAGCGCGCGCTCGGCCGCCCCGGGGTCCAGCTCGCCGGTCAGCCGCAGCGCCAGGGGCGAGTTGTACTCGGTGCCGCCGGGCTCGTACTCGTGCAGGAACCACAGCCGTCGCTGTCCGTACGACAGGGGCAGCGGCCCGTCGTGGTCCGCCCGGCGCGGGGCGGACCCGGCGGGGGGACCGCCCAGGCGCTGGGCGAGCGCGGCCACGGTGGGGGCCTCGAACAGCGTCCGTACCGACACCTCGCCGTCCAGGACCGCCCGGACGCGGCTGACCAGGCGGGTGGCGAGCAGGGAGTGCCCGCCCAGGTCGAAGAAGCTGTCGTCGATGCCGATCCGGTCGACGCCCAGCACCTCGCAGAACAGGTCGTGCAGCTGCTCCTCGCGGGCCACGCGGGGCGCGCGCCGGGCGGTGGCCGGTGCCAGGGCGGGCACCGGCAGCGCGGCGCGGTCGGCCTTGCCGTTCGGGGTCAGCGGCAGCTCCGCCAGGGGCACGACCACGGCCGGGACCATGTAGTCGGGCAGCGTGGCCGCGACGTGCTCCCGCAGCCGCGAGGGTTCCGGCCGCCGGCCGGCGGCCGGGACGGTGTACGCCAGCAGCCGCACATCGCCCGGACGGATCTCCTTGGCCACCACCACGGCCTTGGCCACGTCGGCGTGGCGCTCCAGCACCGTCTCGATCTCGCCGAGTTCGATGCGGAAGCCGCGGACCTTGACCTGGTGGTCACCGCGGCCCAGGAACTCCAGGTTGCCGTCGGCGGCCCAGCGGGCCACGTCGCCCGTGCGGTACAGCCGCGCCCCCGGCTCGCCCGACCAGGGGTCGGCCACGAAGCGCTCGGCGGTGAGGCCGGGGCGGCCCTGGTAGCCGTGGGCGAGCCCGGCCCCGCCGATGTAGAGGTCACCGGCCACGCCGGTGGGCACCGGCCGCAGCGCGGCGTCCAGCACGTAGATCCGGGTGTTGGCGATGGGCCTGCCGATGGCCGGAGCGCCCGGTCGGCGCTCCAGCCGCGCGGCGGTGGACCAGATCGTGGTCTCCGTCGGGCCGTAGAGGTTGACGGCCTCGGCGCCCAGCTCCCGCATGGTTGCGGCAAGCGCGCTGGGCAGCGCCTCACCGCCGACGGCCATCCGCAGTCCCCGTACGGCCTGCGGCTGCTGCTCGCACAGCGCGTGCCACAGGCTGGGGGTGGCCTGCATGACGGTGGTGCCGGTGGTGGTGATCAGCTCCGCGAGGGCCTGTGGGTCGCGGACGGTGTCCTGGTCGGCGAGGACCAGGGTGGCCCCGCGGGTCAGCGGGAGGTACAGCTCCAGGGCGGCGATGTCGAAGGCGATCGTGGTGACCGCCGTCCACACGTCGGCGGGGGTGAGCGGCAGCAGTTCGCCCATCGAGGACAGGAAGTTGGCCAGCGCTCGCCTGCCGACGACCACGCCCTTGGGCCTGCCGGTCGAGCCGGAGGTGTAGATGACGTACGCGGCCTGGTCGGCGCCGCCCAGGGTGCGGCGCGCCGTCTCGACCGGCGCGGTGTCCGGCAGCGCGGCCAGTTCCCGCGCGGTGTCCGCGTCGTCCAGTACGAGGGTGGCGGCCCCGCTCGCGGACAGCCGTCCGGCGGTGCGGGTGTCGGTGACGACGGTGACGGGTCCGGTGTCCGACAGGGCGTAGGTGATGCGCTCGGCCGGGTACTCCGGGTCGATGGGCAGATACGCCGCTCCGGTCTTGGCGACCGCGAGCAGGCAGGCCACCAGATCGGTGCCGCGGGGGAGGACGAGGCCGACGAACGCGCCGGGGGCCGCGCCCCGCAGCGCCAGCGCCCGGGCGATGCGGTTGGCGCGGGCGTCCAGCTCCGCGTAGCTGGTGGTGCGGCCCGCGTACACCACGGCCGGTGCGTCGGGGCAGGCGCGCGCCCGGGCCTCGAAGAGGTCGGCGACCGTGCTGTCCGGTATCGGCCGCGCGGTCGCGTTCCACCGCGTCAGCAGACGGTCGCGCTCGGCGTCGTCCAGGATGTCGAAGGCGTCGAGCGCCCGCTCGGGGGCGTCGGTGGCGTCGGCCAGCAGCCGCAGGACGGCCTCGGCCATGCGGCGCGCGGTCGGCTCGTCGAACAGCTCGCGGCTGTAGTCGACCAGGATGTCCATGCCGCGCGGGGCGCCGTCCCGCTCCTCCGGCACCGCCCGCACGTGCAGGTCGTACGGCGAGCGGGTGGCGGGCACGTCCCAGGTGTGCGCCGCCAGATCGCCGAAGGTGTCCGGGGCGGGCACCGGCGCGGCGACATCGAGGACGACCTGGCACAACGGGTGCCGGTTCAGCGCCCGGTCCGGCCGCACCGCCTCCAGCAGCCACGGGAACGGCAGTTCGCCGTGGGCGCGGGCGGCGGCGGCCGTGGCCGCGCAGGAGCCCACCAGCTCCGTGAAGTTCACCCCGTCCGGTACGGCGGTGCGCAGCACCACGGTGTTCTCCAGCGGGCCCACCACGTCCGGTTCGGAGCGTGCGCGGGTGCTGACGGTGGTGCCCAGCGTGAGGTCCCGGGTCGCGGCGAAGCGGCCGAGGGCGGCGGCGAGCGCGGCGTGCAGCACGGCGAACACATCGGTGCCGGTGCGCTCGGCCAATGCCGCGACGGCCCGGTGGCGCCGGGTGTCCAGGCGCAGCCGGAGCCGGGCACCGGCGTACGTGGCGACGGCCGGACGGGTGCGGTCCGCCGGGAGCTGGAGCTGTTCCGGCGCCCCGGCCAGTGTGTCGCGCCAGAACTCCAGTTCGGACGCGGCCACCGCGGAGGGGCGCTCGGCGGTGCCGAGGACACCGGCCTGCCGGGCCGCCGACCGCGCGTACTGCGCGGGCCGGTCCCCGTCCGCCGGACGCCCGCCACGGGCGCGTACGGCGTAGGCGGCGGCCAGGTCGCCCAGCAGGGGCCGCCAGGACGCCTCGTCCCCCGCCACCCGGTGCAGCACCAGCAGCAGGACGTGGGCGTCGGGGGCGATGGAGAACACCTCGGCGCGCAGCGGGATGTCACGGGTCAGGTCGAAGCGGCGGCCCGCCGCCCCGGCCAGCTCCTCGTCGAGCGTGTCCGCGTCGGTGGCGCGGACGGCCAGCCCGGCGAACGGCTCGTGCGCGGGGCGCCGTTCGGGACGGCAGCGGCCTTCGTGCTCGGTGAGGACCGTACGCAGCAGATCGTGCCGGGCCAGCAGGTCGCCCAGCGCGTCCCTGAGCGCGGCGGGGTCGAGGGCCCCGGTCAGCCGCGTGGCGCGGGCGAGGGTCTCCCCGGCACCGGACTCCTGGAGACGGTTCAGGAACCACAGCCGACGCTGGACCGGTGACAGCCCGTCGCCTTCCGTGGCCGCTACCGGAGTTTTCGGTGAATCCGGTGAATCCAGTGACTGCGACGGGGAGGAAACCCGCCGGATGCCGCCTGTTCCTGTCACTTCCATACTCCAGCGAAAAGTCGTCCGAGAAGGCGGGCAGCCTCCGTATGGGGAAACTCGGCGGTCCGTTGCCGAGAATTGACCGGGCCGTTCCTGTTACGGCATCTCTTTGCGCAGCACGCGTCCGGCGAATTGCATGAGGGAGCCGTTTGCGGGATCCGGGCGGCTCAGGAACCGGCCCGCGTACGGGGCTTCGGGGATATCGGTGCGATGGGCGCGGAAGACGCCGTGGCCGTCGACGTCGAGGCGGTAGCGCGCCCCGGTGTCGTCTTCGAGATGGAGCGGCGCGCCGGCCTCGCCGCCGGTGACGCGGTACTCCAGGGTGCCGTTGACCCAGGTGCCCACCCGGTCCCCGGCGGCCGCGGGGACCGCCGCCGGACGCGGCCGGGCTTCCGGGGCCGCTTCCGGGGCCGGGGCCGGGCCGACGTCCGTGCCCTCGGCGCGGAGCCGGTCGGTGAGGCCGCGCCACAGCGCCAGCCCCGCCGTGGAGTCGGTGACCAGGGCCAGGACGGTGCCGTCCCGCGGACGCACCCGCAGGTTGCAGGTGGTGCCCGCGCCCATGGCGTCCAGCCCGAGCCAGGGCCGGTCCCCGCGGCCGTAACGGGCCCAGCCCAGCCCCCAGCCGTCGGCGAGCCCGTACGGCTCGGCGCCCGGCACCGGGCGCCGCATCTGCGCCACGCCGTCGTCGTCGAGCAGCGCGCCGAGCGCCCGGTCGCGCGCCTCGGTGTGCAGCCGGGCGAAGGCCACCAGGTCCTCGGCGGTCCCGGCCAGCGCCGCCGCCGGGGCCAGGGCCGCGGGCACCCGGGGCTCCAGCGGTACGGCCCCCGCGGCGGTGACCGCGTGGCCGGAGGCGATCGCCGGGCCGGGCACCGACGGCCCCGGGCCCGGCACATAGGCGGGGGTGATGCCGAGCGGGTGCAGCAGGAAGGAGTCCATGGCCTCGCGCCAGGGCGTGCCGGTCACCGACTCGATCAGCCGGCCGGCGAGCGCGAAGCCGGTGTTGGAGTAGGAGAAGGCGCTGCCGGGCGGGAACAGCAGGGCCGGCTTTCCGGCGGCGGCCGCGTAACCGCGCGGGCTCAGCTCCCCGTCGTCCAGGTCGCACACCAGACCGCCGGTGTGGCTCAGGAGGTGCCGCGCGGTCACCACGGCCCCCAGCCCGTTCGGCGCGGCGGCGAACTCCTCGCCGTACCGGCCCAGCGGAGCGTCCAGTTCGACATCGCCGTCGCCGACGAGCTGCAGGGCCACGGTCGCGGTGAACAGCTTGGTGACGGAGGCGAAGGGAAAGCGCAGCGCCGCCGTCTGCGGTCCGCCGACATGCGCCACCTGTATTTCCGAGCCGTCGAACAGGGCGAACTGGGCGCGGGAGACGCCGAATTCCATGGCTGTACGGTGAAAATGGGCGACAAGCTCTGATGACACCACGGAATCCCCCTCCGCTTTTCTTTCCGTGACGAGTGGCGGACAGCCTGAAACTAGCATCAGCGATTTCGGGAGGGCAGCGTCCTTAAGCCGACCACGAAAAGCGCTGGTTGACGCTCATTCGCCCTGGGCTCCGCCCGCGCCGCCGTCGGAGTGGGCGCGGATGGCACCGCTGACGGTGGCCCGCAGGGCCAGCAGCGCCAGGACCGCCGTGGCCGCCAGCACCGTGACCGTCGCCCCGGAGAACTCCAGCAGCGCCCCGCCCGCCACCGGCCCCAGGGCGGAGGCCGCGCCCAGGCTCACCCCGATCGCACCGGCCAGCCTGCCGCGCATCTCATCCGGCGTGATCAGCATCTGGTGCGTGGTGATGATCGCCGACGCGGTCGGCGCGAGGAAGACCACACAGCCGAGCACCGCCCCGTGCACGTACCCGGCGGGCAGCACCGCGAGGAGCGGTACCAGTACGGTCGCCCCCCACGTCAGCAGCGTCACCGCGGAGTACGTCGACAGCCGCAGCCGCAGCCGGGGCGCGGCAAGGGCGCCCAGCACGCCACCGGCGCCCGTCAGCGCCCCGATCGCCCCGACCTGGGACCCGGCTCCGTCCTGCTGCGCCAGGCCGATGGCCACCAGCAGCAGCCCGCTGAAGACCGCGTTGAAGCCCATGGTGAGACCGACCGTGACCCGCAGCAGACGGTTCGCGCACAGCCAGCGCAGGCCCGTCACCGTGCTGCGCCACAGCCCCTGGGCGCCGTCGGGGGTGCTCCGCTCCCGCTCCTCGGGGGTCCGCAGGAACAGCAGTGTGCCGAACGCGGCCAGCGAGGTCACCGCCTGCGCGCCGAACGGCAGCACCCGCGCCACGTTGTAGAGCACCCCGCCGAGGCCGGGGCCCACGATCGTGGCGACGTGGTAGCGCGCGGTGTTGCGCGCCACCGCCGACGACAGCTGGGACCGGGGCACGACCTGGGGCAACAACGCCTGGTCGGCGGCGCTGAACAGCGCGGTGGCCACGCCCTCGACCACGGCCACCGCCAGGATCAGGGCGAGCGGGGCCCACCCGGTGGCGATGGCGACCGCCAGCGCCCCCAGCGCCAGGGCCCGGGCGATCTCGGAGACCAGCAGCACCCGCTTGCGCGGCATACGGTCCGTCAGCGCGCCGGCGGGCAGCCCCGCCGCCATCCGGGAGGCGGCGACGGCGAACTCCACCAGCGAGGCCTGGAACACCGACCCCGTCATGGCCAGTACCAGCAGCGGATAGGCGAACAACGTGGCCTGGGAGCCCAGCTGCGAGAGCACGTTGCTGCTCCACAGCAGGTTGTACGCACGGTTGCGGGACAGCGGACGGAGCGGAGCCTCGGCCGTCCGTCCGCTGTCCCGCGCCGTACCCGCCCCGGCCCGCTCAGTCACCGCGCACTGCCGAGCCGCCACCGGGCAGCGCGGTCCGCTCCACGGGGCGCAGCCGCGCCCAGGACAGCGCGTCGGCCATGCTCACGAACAGCTCGCGGGGCGGCACGAACGGGGCCCTGCCGTGCGCCACGCTCAGGTTGTCCACGATCAGCACGTCACCGGTCCGGGCGTGCACGTCCAGTTCGTGCCCGCGGTAGGCGGCGTGCAGCGCCTCCATGACGTCCTGCCCGATCTCCGAGCCGTCGGCGTGGAAGGTGTTCGTCGGGATTCCCCAGGGGCCGTACTCCTCCAGCAGCAGCTCGGCGAGGTCCTTCTTCAGCGCGCTGGAGTTGAAGAACGTCATGTGGTTGAACCAGGACTTCACCCCGGTCTCCGGATGCGTGGCCACCGCCCAGCGCAGCTGCCGGGTCTGGAGGTGGTCCTCGGCCAGCCACTGGACCTCGATGCCGTTGTCCGCGCAGTAGCGGCGCACCTGGTCCCGGTCCTCGGTGGCGAACGCCTCCTGCCAGGACAGGCCGAGACCGGGCAGGAAGTTGCGCACCAGGAGGTAGCCCTCCTTGTCGAACCGCTCGACGATCTCGCGCGGCAGGGCGTCGTGGATGGCCCGGCAGTCGGCGAGCCGGCTCGCCCCGCCCTCGGGGGCGCCCTGCTTGCAGAAGAAGAACAGATAGCGCGGGACGTTGAGGTTGTAGGACTGCTCGGTGTGAAGGAAGATCTCCTCGGTCGGCGGGTGGTCCGTCGCAGTGAACACACCGGGGTGCAGCTCGGTGCGGGGTGAGGAGCGCTCGGTGTAGTCCAGCGGCGCGCTCACGACGTGCTTGACGAAGGCGTCCAGGTCGTCCCAGCCGGCCCACTGGTATCCGCTCAAGAGCGCGGCGCCGTGCTCGACGACACGTTCGCGGATGAACGGGCCGTGCTGGACCCCCAGTTCGGTCAGCGCGGGGCGGTCCGGGCTGGACACCTCGCACACCAGGCCGCCGTGCCGGGGCTCGGTGTCCAGGTGGATCGCAGCGGTCATGGGAACGTACTCCTCTGTTTCGCGGATGGTGCCGGGCCGCCGTTCAGGCGCCGGTGGGCTTCGAGGAGGGTGGCCTCGGGGCGGTTGAAGGCGACTCGCACATACCGGGTACCGCGCCGGCCCTCGGCGAAGAACGGGGTGGCCGGGGCCAGGAGCACCCCGGTCCGCTGGGCCAGCTCGCGGACGAACCGGGGACTCGGCGCCCGGGTGAGGCCACCGATCCCGGCCATCACATAGACCCCGCCCTCGGGCACGGCGCAGTCGAAGCCCGCCGCGGTGAGCATCCGCACCGCGTGGTCGCGCAGGGGCCGCATCGACCCGGCCGGGTCCCAGCCGTCCGCCAGGGCCGGGCCGCCGTGCGCGAGGGCGTGCTGCAGGGGCGACGCGGCCCCGCCGGTGGTGGCGACGTGCACCTGGCGCAGCAGCCGCGTCCACGGTTCGGGGGCGCGCATGTACCCCAGGCGCCATCCGCTGACGGAATGGCTCTTGGAGAAGCTGCCCAGCACGATGCTCCGGTCGGCGAGGCCCGGGACCTCGGCCGCCGAACGGTGCGGTGCGCCGTCGTAGACGTAACTCGCGTAGACCTCGTCGGAGACGGCGACCACGTCCCACCTCGCGCACAACTCGGCGATCAGGCCCAGTTCCTCGCCGGTCAGCAGCCGCCCGGTGGGGTTGGACGGGCTGTTGATGACGATGGCCCTGGTGCGCGGGCCGAACGCGGCGGTGAGCGCCGCCGGGTCCGGGGCCCAGCCGGGGCCGTCGGCCGACACGACCCGGGGAACGCCGCCGGCCAGCGCGATGGCGCTGAGGAAGTTCTCGTAGAACGGCTCCAGGACGATCACCTCGTCACCGGGGTCGACACAGGCCAGCAGGGCCACCGCGAGCGCCTCGCTGGCGCCCGCGGTGACCGTCAGCTCCGTACGGGGGTCGGGGCGGCCGGGCAGGGAGTGGGCGATCCACTCGCGCAGCCGCGTGTTCCCCGCCGGGTCCTCGTACTGGTGGACGCCCTCCTGAAGGGCGTGGACGGCCTGCTTGACCAGCTCGGGCGGCGTGGCGGGCCACCCGGGGGTGCCGACGGCGAGGTTCACCACATCGCCGCCGGTGGCCTCCATGAGCAGCCCGGCCAGGCCACCCGCGGGCAGTTGGCGCACACGTTCCGCGCCGAGCGGGTGGCCGGCCGGGCCGGCGGCGGGCGGTGGCACCGCGGTCATCGTGCTCCCTCGGCGACGGCGAACTCGGCCGCCGACCCGCGGGGGATCGTCGGCAGCCACGACGGGCGCCGCCGTTCGTACGCGTCGATCAGGGTGCCGCGCCGCAGCGTCAGCTCGATGGTGTCCAGGCCCTGCAGCAGCAGTTCGCGGGCGCGCTGATCGACCTCGAAGTCGAAAGCGCGGTCACCGGCCCGCAGCCGCAGCTCCTGAAGGTCGACGGTGACCGTGAACGACGGGTCGCGCTCGGCCTCCCGCATCAGCTCCTGGACCACCTCCAGCGGCTGGTCGACCGGGACCAGGCCGTTGTTCATGGCGTTGCGGCGGAAGATGTCACCGAAGCCGGTGGCCACGACGGCGACGAAGCCGCCGTCCTTCAGGGCCCACACCGCGTGCTCCCGCGAGCTGCCGATGCCGAAGTTGCGGCCCGCGAGCAGGACGGTCGCGCCCGAGTGCTCCGGACGGTTGAGGAAGAAGGCGGGGTCCTCGCGCCAGCGGGCGAACAGGGCGTCCTCGTAGCCGCTCTTCACGACCCGCTTGCAGTACTCGGCCGGGACGATCTGGTCGGTGTCGATGTCGTCGCGGCGCAGGGCCACCGCCCGCCCGGTGTGTGTGATCAGGGGTTGCATGGACCTTCTCTCATCCCAGGTCGGCGGGGGCCGACAGACGTCCGGTCACCGCCGTCGCGGCGGCGACCACCGGCGACACCAAGTGGGTGCGGGCGGTGGCGCCCTGCCGGCCTTCGTAGTTGCGGTTGGAGGTGGAAGCCGACCGCTGCGGCCCGGTGAGGCGGTCGGTGTTCATGCCCAGGCACATCGAGCAGCCCGGCAGCCGCCACTCGGCGCCCGCGTCGGCGAACACCTTGTGCAGGCCCTCCTCCTCGGCCTGCTCGCGCACCTGCATGGAGCCGGGGACGACGAGCAGCCGGGTGGAGTCGGCCACCTTGCGGCCGCGCAGCACATCGGCGGCGGCGCGCAGGTCCTCGATGCGGCCGTTGGTGCACGAGCCGAGGAAGACCACGTCGATGGGGACTTCGCGCAGCGGGGTGCCCGGCTTCAGGTCCATGTACGCCAGGGCCTGCTCGGCCGCCGCCCGCTCCACTTGGTCGGTGAAGGCCTCGGGCGCGGGTACCCGCTCGCTCAGCGGCACCGTCTGGCTGGGGTTGGTGCCCCAGGTCACCAGCGGGCTCAGACCCGACACATCCAGTTCGACGGTCCGGTCGAAGGTGGCGCCGTCGTCGGTGCGCAGCGTCCGCCAGTGGGCGAGGGCGGCTTCCCGGTCGGCGCCGCGCGGTGCGTGCGGACGCCCTTCGAGATAGGCGAAGGTGGTCTCGTCGGGAGCCACCAGACCGGCCCGGGCGCCCGCCTCGATGCTCATGTTGCACAGCGTCATGCGGGCTTCCATGGACAGCGCCCGGACCGCCGCGCCGCGGTATTCGATGATGTGGCCCTGGGCGCCGTTGGCGCCGATCTGCGCGATCAGGGCGAGGATCAGGTCCTTGGCGCCCACGCCCGCGGGCAGTTCGCCGCTGAACTCCACCGCCATGGTCCTGGGCCGCCCGATGGACAGGCACTGGGTGGCCAGCACGTGCTCGACATCGCTGGTGCCGATGCCGAAGGCGAGCGCCCCGAACGCACCGTGCGTGGAGGTGTGGCTGTCGCCGCAGACGATCGCCATGCCGGGTTGTACGAGCCCCAGCTGCGGGCCGACCACGTGCACGATGCCCTGCCGCCGGTGGCCGAGCTGGTACAGCTCCACCCCGTAGGTCTCGCAGTTGCGCCGCAGGGTGTCGATCTGGGTGCGGCTGACCGGGTCCGCGATCACCGTCGAGTCCGTGGGGACGTTGTGGTCCTCCAGCGCGACGGTCAGCTCCGGGCGCCGTACGGTGCGCTCCGCGAGCCGGAGGCCGTCGAACGCCTGCGGGGAGGTGGCCTCGTGGGTCAGGTGCAGATCGATGTAGAGCAGGTCGGGCTCGCCATCGGCACGGTGCACGACATGGCTGTCCCACAGCTTTTCGGCGAGGGTGGTGAGGGCGCCGTCCGGGGTGGTGGTCATCGTGCGCCCGCCCCGGCCGGCTGGGCGAAGCGTTCGGCGAGGCTCGCCCGTACGACGTGCAGCTCGTCGCACTCGCCACCGGAGCGGCTGGCGATGTACTCGTGGTACAGCTCGTCCAGCAGCTCGGGCGTGGCGGGCACGTCGAGCTGGTCGAGCAGATGCGCCAGGATGCCACGGCCGGAGTGGCGGCCGACCAGCATCGAACGCTCACGGCCCACCCGGGTGGGCTCGAGGTATTCGTACGTCTCCGGGCGCGCCAGCATCCCGGCCTGGTGGATCCCGGCCTGGGTGGCGAAGGAGTACTCGCCGAAGATGGCCTTGTTGCGCGGCGTCGGCATCGAAATCGCCCGCGTCAGCACCTGGTACGCCGCGTACAGCCGCTCGGTCCTGATCGCGGTCGTGAAGCCGTAGTGCTCCGCCTTGTACACCAGGACGGCGGCGAGCTCCTCCAGGGCCGCGTTTCCGGCGCGCTCGCCGATCCCGCCGAGCGTCACCTGCATCTCGTCGGCACCGGCCTCGAGGCCCGCGAGCGTGTTGGCGACGGCGAGGCCGAAGTCGTCGTGGCAGTGGATGGACAGCGTGGTGCTCGCGGGGATCCACTGGCGCACGGCGTGCGTGAGGTCGGCGAACTCGCCGGGCACCATGCACCCGGAGGTCTCGCCCAGCGCGAGCGTGGTGGCACCCGCTTCCACGGCGATCTCGCAGTAGCCGCGCAGCAGGTCGTGCTCGCCCCGGCTGGCGTCCTCGATGCCGATGGAGATGTCGGTGACGCCGAGCTCCTTGGCGACCTTGACGGCCGCCCGCACCTCGGAGTACGCCTGCTCGCGGGTGATGCCGCGCTTGTGCTCCAGGTGCAGGTCGCTGCCGGTGACCAGGAGCTGGATCTGGTGCCGCTCGGTGCCGCCCGCCTCGACGGCGACCTCCACGTCCTTGGGCACCGACCGGCAGAACGAGGCGAGCCGGGCGCCCTTCAGCCGCTCGGACATCATCCGGGTCGCCTTGAAGTCCGTGTGCGAGGCGGCCGGGAACCCGGTTTCGATGACGTCGACGCCCAGGCTCTCGATCGCCAGCGCCACTTCGAGCTTCTGCTCCGCCGTCATGGCATTTCCGGGTGCCTGCTCGCCGTCCCGGAGCGTGGTGTCGAATACGGATATTCTGCGGGGTTCTGATGTGGTGCTCATCTGCGAAACCTTCCCCCAATACCGTCATCGGCGGCTCTTCGCCGTCTCGGCGGCAAACGGTGACTTGGTGACGTGCCGGAGCCGTCAAAAACGGAATCCGGCATGCCGACTTGTCCGGGGGCACTCGGGGAAACTCCCCATCTCCCTGAGCGCGCTCTCCTTGGTGAGGGTTACCCTGCCGGGCCGCGACCGGGTTCGCTACGTCTTTTCGCGGGCGCCAAATAGCCCTGGTCGAAGCCCGGTGCGCGGGCGGGAGAGTGGCGGGGGCGGGTGCAGAGAACTGCACCCGTGGACTGCAGGGAGCTTGACTGACGGCGCGACTTCCCCGGCGTTAGGCTCGCTGAGCAGCTGGCCCAACCATCGGGTCGTGCGGCTCTTCATTCCTCACGGCGAACAGGAAACACGATGTCTCAATGGCAGCCCCAAAAGGAACGTCGGTTGTGGCCATGGGTGTTGCTGGCCATCGTGGCTGTGGGCGTCGTCATCAACGTGACGCTCAGCCTGACGTAGCTCCCGTCACCCCGTCGGGGCCGGCGACTCCCCAGCCGACCCCGGGCGCCCCCTCCTCAGGCGGCACGTCGCGTACGAGGCAGTGGTGATCCCCCAGCCACTGTCCTCCTTCGCGGGCGGCCGCCTGTGTGCTGTCCCAGGGCGCTCACCGGATGCGACGCCTGGTCGGCACCGCGTCCGCTCGGCGACCCCTCTTTTTCCGTAGCACACCCGCACCAGTACCGACGCGCCCCGCGTCACTGGTGAGATGAGGACACTTCTGCGGCTACGCTCCCTCAGGGACGGCACTTGGCTGTTCTGGGGAAGTGTGAGACATGTTTGACGTGGAATCAGCCGAGGGCATGCGTCCCGAGCCCATGGTTCTCTCTCTGGACGACGTCGCGATGAGCTTCGGCGAGGGGGCCGACCGTGTGCACGCGCTGCGGGGGGTGAGCCTCGGCGTGCGGCCCGGCCGCTTCCTCGCGGTCATGGGAAGGCCCGGCTCCGGGAAGACCACGTTGCTGCGCTGCCTGGCCGGGGACATCGATCCCACCTCCGGAACGGTGCGGCGCGGCGCCGGGGAGCGCGGCGCCGCGATTCTGGCCGACCTCGCCCACCCCACCGGCGCCGCCGACGAGCCCCGGCCCACCGGCCGGGTGGCCGACTACGTGGAGGGGAACGCCGGGTGCCTCGGCGCCGCCAGGCTGCGGAGGCTCTACAAGACGACCGGCCTGTGGACGCACCGCCGCGCGGCGATCGGGGAACTGCCCGCCGCGCAGGCCCGTCACCTCGTCATCGCGCGGTCGCTCGCCCACGACCCGGATCTGCTCCTGGTC
Organism: Streptomyces sp. NBRC 110028; assembly: GCF_001417735.1. Taxonomy (GTDB): domain Bacteria; phylum Actinomycetota; class Actinomycetes; order Streptomycetales; family Streptomycetaceae; genus Streptomyces. Next base: position 49,018 of record NZ_BBUZ01000046.1, on the reverse strand, counting down.
GACGAGCCCGCGGGGCTCCGCCCGGCCGATGAGTCGAGGGAGCTGGCCCAGCTGCTGCGCCGCGTGTCGGACTCCATGGGGACCGCTGTCGTGATGGTGACGGTCGACAACGTCGCCGCGGCCCAGGCCGACGCGGTGATCCTCCTGCAGGGTGGCCTCATCGTCGACGCACTCGCCGGAGCCACTCCCGAGCGGATCGGCGCATGCCTCGCGACCACCTCACCGGCGTGAACATTCCGCGGACAATGGCCCCGCCGACCTGCCGGGTGCAGCTAGCTGCACCCGGCTGTGGGCGGGGACTCCACTATTCGAGGGCGCGAACGCGCCGTAAGGTAGGGGTAGTTGAGTGACCCCTGAAACTGGAGGAGCCGCAAGCGCCTCAGAGGGGCCACTCGTCTTCAAGCCGCCTCGTGGCATTGCCCTGCACCCGATGCGCCTGATGGGACGTGGCGGCCGAGGGAAACCGGGCGGCTGAGCAGGTTTCGATGGGGGAAAAATGCGGCGTATCCGTTTTGCGTCCGGTGGTGTGCCGGTGACGCGCATACTGACCGAATCAGACCAATTTCGTGAGGCTCTGTTTGCCCTGGAGATGCTGGGGCGCGATGCCGGCGGGTGGACCTTCAGGCGATGGCGCAAGAGAGTGGCCCGCCACCGTGCGGTGAGGGATCTCGTCACCATGGCCAGAACCGTACGGCCCTTTCCGGACATGGACCAGATCGTGCAGCGCGCCTGTTCCCCTCTGGGCGGTGACGCCGACGGGTGTGGCCCCGAGCCCCAATTGGTCGCGGACGTCCGTGAGTTCCACCGGATCGCGGTGGCTCCGTACCGTGATCACATCGACCGGTTCCTGGAGGCCGACCGGGCCACGCGCCGGGACATCGCGCTCACGCACGGGCCGGAGGGGCTGCTCAGCACCCTGCACCCGTCGATTCGCTGGTCGTTCCCGGTGCTGGAGGTCCCCACGCCGCACGATGAGGACCTGGAGCTCGACACCCGGGGGCTGCTGCTCTCCCCCTCGCTCTTCCTCACATCCCGCTCTCCGCGGGTCCTGGGCCCGTCCCCGGACGACGGAATCCCCACCCTGTTCTACCCCGTGACCCCGGAGCGCGGCTGGCGGATGCCGGCGAGGACGCCGTGACCGCTCGGCGCATGGCCGCCCAGCTTTCCTGAAGTGAGCAGGACGCCTCGGGAGACGGGGGATTGACCCGAGGCGTCCAGCTTGGGAGAGCCCGCCCGGACGGCGGACGGCCACGTTGTCAGGATGGCCGGGACATCAGAAGTCTTTGGAGTCGAGGCAGGTCTTCCGCAGGTCCGACAGCCGGTCGTTCTGCTCTTTCAGATAACCGACCACGGTACGCGGGCCATGGTCCTTCGGTTTGGCCTCGCGCAGCGAATCGGCGGTGGACTCGATGACCTTCCGCAGCGTGTCGTCCGTCGCGTCGTCACCGAGCCGGTCGAGCTCGTCGGCACGCTTCTGGACATCGCGCTCGGCCTTCTCGGCGTCCTTCGGAAACGGATTGAAGAGCGTGAGCTTCACAATCTTCACGCACAATTCCCCGCGATCCGCCGCCTTCTGTGTCGAGTCGCAGGCCGCGGTGGTGAGAATCATGGCCCCGACGGCCGATAGGGACAGCATGGCCGCGCCGCGCATTCTGCCGATCCGTCGGATGGTGTGTCCTTTTTCCTTGGCTGAACGCATCTGATCGCCCCCTCGCACGGCCCTGGTCCATCGGCGGACTCGTTCGTTCGATGGATTCCATTGTGCGCACCGCGGCCGGCGCCGGCAGTGGGGCAGGCACCCCAAGGGCGGTGCAGTTCACTGCACCGCGTGAGGGCAGCCCGCTGCCGAGAAGGAACCGGCCGCCCGGCCAGGCTCATTTCGTGTCGCCTTAAACGTCTGGCAACCCCCGCCCGCTGAGCGGCAATCTGTACCCGTTCTGACATCCCTCCGGAGCATTTCTGGAGCGTGGTCCCGGGGCGAATTGATCGCTGGCCGACGCCCAGAAGTCAGGCTCTTCTTCCTGGCATTCAGCCACTCACATCCCGCATTCAGCCACCCACATCCCATCGTCCTGGCGGCTCGTCCGCGCGGACGGGTACGGAGGAGCAATGGACGCATCACCGACGGACGCAGGGCACCGTCCGGCCGGAGCGGACCGTGGTCTGCAACGGCCGAGCCGGATGCCGCTGGGGAAGTACCTCCCGTACGAGCCGATCGGGCTGGAGGACCGTACCTGGCCCGGACGCCGTGCGGAGCGTGCCCCACTGTGGTGCAGCGTCGATCTGCGGGACGGGAACCAGGCCCTCATCGAGCCCATGGACGTCGTCCGCAAGCGCCGGATGTTCGACCTGCTGGTGTCCCTCGGCTTCAAAGAGATCGAGGTGGGATATCCGACGTCCTCGCAGGACGACCACGACTTCCTCCGGCATCTCATCGACACCGACGCCATCCCCGACGACGTCGTCATCCAGGTGATGGCGCCCATCCGCGGCGACTTCATCGCGCGCACCGTCAAGGCCCTGGAAGGCGCGCCCCGCGCCGTCGTCCAGATCTTCAACCCGACCTCGGAGGTCCAGCGCCGGGTCGTGTTCCGCGCCGACCGCGAGCAGACGCGCCGGATGGCCCTCGACGGGGCCGAACAGCTGCTGGCGTTCCAGGAGTCCCTGCCCGGTACCGAGTTGTTCCTCCAGTACGCGCCGGAGTCCTACACCCAGACGGAGCCCGACTTCGCGCTCGACGTCTGCAACAGCGTGCTCGACTTCTGGGCACCGCGGGCCCGGCACACCTTCCGGATCAATCTGCCGGCGACGGTCGAGGTCTTCCCGCCCCAGGAGTACGCCGACCGCATCGAATACATGAGCCGCAACCTCGCCCACCGCGACCGGACCCTGCTCTCCGCCCATCCGCACAACGACCGGGGCTCCGGCGTCGCCGCCGCCGAGATGGCGGTCCTGGCGGGCGCCGACCGTGTGGAGGGCACCCTCTTCGGCAACGGCGAGCGCACCGGCAACGTCTGCCTCGTCACCCTCGCCATGAACCTGTTCTCGCAGGGCGTCGATCCGATGGTGGACCTCAGCGACATCGACGGGATCCGCCGGGTGGCCGAGGAGTGCACCCGCATGCCCGTACCCGCCCGCCACCCGTGGGCCGGCGACTTCGTCTACACCTCGTTCGCCGGCACCCACCAGGACGCCATCGCCAAGGGGCTCAAGGCCCGCCAGGAGTCGTCCCAGGTGCGGTGGGACGTGCCGTACCTGCCCATCGACCCCCGCGACATCGGCCGGGACTATCAGGCGCTGATCCGGATCAACACCCAGTCCGGCAAGGGCGGCATCGTCCATCTCCTGCGCACCGGGCACGGCCTGGAGCTGCCCCGCCGGCTGCAGATCGACTTCGCCGCCGTCATGCAGAAGATCTGCGAGCGCACGGGCGGCGAGATCACGGCGCCGGAGCTGTGGGCGGCCTTCCAGGAGCGGTACGTCCTGCCCGGGCGCGCCGAGTCCCTGCCGGACCCCTGCCCGCCGTCGGCCGCCGCGACCGCGACGGGCGGCGTCGAGGAGTGGTTCGCCCTCGCGCGCACGGCCCTCGACGCCCATGGCCTCGAAGGCCACGTTCAGGAGGTGACCGTCCAGGGCCCGATGGGCGGCCGCGACGAACGCGCCGCCTACTGCGAGATCGGCTGCGGCCCCCGCGCCTTCTGGGGGGTGGGCATCGACACGGCACAGGACCAGGCGGTACGGGCCGCCGTACGCTCCGCCGTCCACCGCATGCGCGACTACGCGCGGGACGGCGAACCCCGGCTGCTCCCGGGCGCCGGAGGCGACGTCCGCGCCCGCGGCCTTCGGCCCTCGACGCTCGTATGACGCCGCCGCGGATGAGGAACGGGAGAGAAGCGGTGACGGGGAAGAACGTGCTCCAGGGCATCGTCCGGGGGGTGCGCGCGGACGTCGAGGCGCGCAGGGCCCGGGTGAGCCTCGACGCGCTGCGCGACCGGGTGGCATCCGCGCCGCCCGCCCTGGACGGCGTCGCGGCGCTGCGCCACCCGGCGGGAGTGCGGGTCATCGCCGAGATCAAGCGGGCCAGCCCGTCCAAGGGCAGGCTGGCCGAGATCGGGGACCCGGCCGGACTCGCCGCCGGGTACGAGGCCGGTGGCGCGGCGGCGATCAGCGTGCTCACCGAGGAGCGGCGGTTCGGCGGTTCGCTCGCGGACCTCGACGCGGTACGGGCCCGGGTCCGGGTGCCGGTGCTGCGCAAGGATTTCGTCGTCACGCCCTACCAGGTGTGGGAGGCCCGCGCGCACGGGGCGGATCTGCTGCTGCTCATCGTGGCCGCCCTGCACCAGCGGGACCTCGTCTCCCTGGTGAAGCTGGCCGGTGAGGTGGGCCTGACCCCGCTGGTCGAGGTGCACGACGCCGAGGAGGCCGACCGGGCGGTGGCCGCCGGCGCCCCGGTGATCGGGATCAACGCGCGCGACCTGAGGACCCTGACCATCGACCGCGCCCTCTTTCCGCGGCTGGCCCACCGCGTCCCCGACGATCTGGTCCGGGTCGCGGAGTCCGGCATCCGGGGCCCCGAGGACGTGGCGGCCTGTGCCGGCTGGGGCGCGGACGCCGTCCTGGTGGGGGAGACGCTCGTCAAGGACGGCAGCCCGGCGGACGCGGTGGCCCGCATGGTCCGCGCGGGCCGGGCCGCCCAGGGCTGACCACCGCCGCCCGTCAGGGCGTCCCGGCCAGCTTCGCGGTGACGGCGGCCCAGCGTTCCAGGACGTGTGCGGCCGCTCCCGAGTCGATGGCCCGGGCGCCCAGCCCGACCCCGGCGACCAGCCGTTCCGCCACCGGCCGGTCTCCGGGGTCGAGCGCCGCGAGACCCGCGGCGGCCGACAGCAGCACCGCGTCCCGGACCGGGCCGCGGGCGCCCGCGAACACCTCGCGTGCCACCTCGGCGTTGTGCGCGGCGTCACCGCCGCGCAGCGCGTCCGGTGCCGCGTGGCCGATGCCGATGTCGGCGGGGTCGAACTCCTCGGCCCTGACCCGTCCGTCGACGACCGACCAGACCTTGGAGGTAGTGGTGACCGTCAGCTCGTCGAGCCCGTCGTCGCCCCGGAAGACGAGGGCGGAGACACCGCGCCGGGCCAGCACCTCGGCCACCAGCGGGGCCAGCCGGGGATCGGCCACCCCGACCGCCCGGGCGGCGGGCGACGCGGGATTGGTCAGCGGGCCGAGCGCGTTGAAGACGGTCGGGACCCCCAGCTCGCGCCGGGTGGCCGACGCCTGCCGCATGGCCGGGTGGAACAGCGGGGCGAAGCAGAACGTGATGCCGACCTCCTCGGCCGGCTGGGCCACCTGGTCGACCGGCAGGTCGAGCCGGACACCGAGCCGTTCGAGCACATCGGCGGAGCCACAGGCCGAGGACGCCGAGCGGTTGCCGTGCTTGACCACCCGCGCCCCGGCGCCCGCCGCGACGATGGCCGCCATGGTGGAGATGTTGACGGTGTTCGCCCCGTCGCCACCGGTGCCCACGATGTCCAGGGCGGGGCCGGGAACGTCCAGGGGGACGGCGTGCGCCTCCATGGTCCGGACGAACCCCGCGATCTCGTCGGCCGTCTCGCCCTTGGCGCGCAAGCCGACCAGCAGGCCCGCCAGTTGCGCGGGAGTCGTCAGCCCGCGCATCACCTGATCCAGCGCCCAGGCGGAGTCCGCCGTCGTCAGATCCTCGCCGGCCAAAAGCGCCGCCAGCAGCCCGGACCAGGTGCGTCTGTGCTTTTCCGCAGTCACTGTCGATTCCCTTCCGACGCTTCCCTTCGGAGGCTTCCCTCCGGACAACTGGCCCGCGTATTCCCGGAATCAGTGTGCGGGCCGGCGAGAAGGACCTGCCAGACCAGTAGGCGCGAGTGAATCCAGACCACTTCACGGGAGAAAGAAACCAGATGGCACTGCACGCCCTGATCGATGTGTCCCGGGAATCCGAGGTCCCCCTGACGGTCCAGATCCAGTGGAGAATACGAAAGGAGATCGGGGCGGGCGTTCTGCACCCGGGCACCCGGCTGCCCTCCAGCCGCCGCCTCGCCGAAGACCTCGGCGTGTCCCGCAGCGTGGTGGTGGAGGCCTACGGCCAGCTCATCGCCGAGGGCTATCTGGAGGCGGTGCAGGGCTCGGGCACCCGGGTGGTTCCGCACGCCGCCCGGGGCACCACGAGCGCCACCCTCGCCGACGACGGGCACATCCCCGCGGTGCGCTGGGACCTGCGCCCCAGCGCCGCCGGCACCGCGAACTTCCCGCACCGCGAGTGGCTCTCCTCGTACCAGAGCGCCCTGCGGACCGCCGGGCGCCGGGGCCTGGACTACCCGCCGCTCTCCGGCGTCGCCGAGCTGCGCCTCGAACTGGCCCGCTACCTCGGCCGGGTGCACGGCGTATGGACCACACCCGACCAGGTCATGGTCGTCTCCGGATTCGCCCAGGCGCTCGGCCTGCTGTGCGCCGTGCTGCCACGCCTGGGCATCGACCGGCTCGGCGTGGAGTCGCCCTGCCACCACAGGCAGCGCACGTTCGTGCGGGAGGCCGGGCTGATGCCGTGCGCCGTCCCCGTGGACGAACACGGCATCGACGTGGCCGCGCTGGCCAGGACCGGGGTGCGCGCGGTCCTGGTGACCCCGTCCCACCAGTTCCCCACGGGTGTCACCCTCGGCCCCGAGCGGCGTGCGGCGCTCGTGCGCTGGGCCGAGGACGTGGACGGCTGGGTGATCGAGGACGACTACGACGGAGACCTCTGGCTGGCCCACGGCCCCCGCCCGGGGGCGCTGCAGCACCTGGCGCCGGAGCGCGTCGTCTACGCCGGTACCGCCAGCAAATCCCTCGCCCCCGGTCTGCGGCTGGGCTGGCTCGCGGTACCGGCCCCGCTGGTCGCCCCGCTGGAGCGGGCCCGTGCCCAGCGGGACCTGGGCTCCGACACCCTGACCCAGCTCACCTTCGCCGACCTGCTGCGCACCGGGCTGTTCGACCGGCATCTGCGGCGCGAGCGCTCCCGGCTGCGGGGGCGCCGGGACACCCTGGAACAGGCCGTGCGCCGCCATCTGCCCGAGGCGCGGATCGCCGGGTCCCCGGGCGGCCTCCACGTGTGGCTGCGGCTGCCCCGCCATGTCGACGAGGGCGCGCTGGTCGCGGCGGCGCTGCGAAGATCCGTCCTGGTCAGGGGCGGGCGCCGGTACAACGACCCGTCGTGGCCGACGGGCCCCGCCCTGGCCGTGGGGTACACGGCGCCGCCCCGGTCGGGCATCGCGGAGGCGATGCGGGAGCTGGGCGACGCCTACGCCGAGGTACGGAACGCCTGGCCGGTGCCGGCGGGCGCCGTCTGACCCCCGTACGTGCCGTCAGTGGGCGGCGACCGACAGGAAGTTCCCGAACAGGTCCATACCGCCCTCCGTGGCGATGCTCTCCGGGTGGAACTGGACCCCCTCGACCGGCAGCGTGCGATGCCGCAGCCCCATGACATAGCCGTCGTCGGTGGCGGTGGCCGTCACCACCAGCTCGTCCGGCAGCGGCTGGGAGACGACCAGGGAGTGGTACCGGGTCGCCACCGTCGTACCGGTCAGGCCCCGGAAGACCCCTTCGCCGTCGTGCCGCACCATGCTGGTCCTGCCGTGCATCAGGTGGTCGGCCGTCTCGACCCGGCCGCCGAAGGCCAGGCCGATCGCCTGATGGCCCAGGCAGACGCCGAGCAGCGGGACCCGGCCCGCGAACTGATGGACGAGTTCGACGTGACCTGACGCCGCCGGATGCCCGGGTCCGGGGCCCAGGACGACCGCGTCCGGGCGGAGCGCCTCCAGCTCCTCGGGGGTGCGGGTACCGGAGCGGACCACCTGCGTATGGACACCCAGGGTGCGCAGATAGGCGTCGATGATGTGGACGAAACTGTCATACGCGTCGATCAGCAGGACGTTCACGGCACCAGTTCCTCACCGGTCAGCGCCCAGTAGGCGGCTCCCATCTTGGCCAGGGTCTCGTCCCACTCCGCCTCGGCCGTCGACTGGGCGACGATGCCCGCCGAACTCTGCGTGGCGAAGCCGCGCCCGTCGTAGGTGATCGTGCGGATGCACAGGGCGAGTTCGCTCCAGCCGCGCACGTCGACGAGGCCGACCGCCCCGGCGTAGATCCCCCGGGGCTCTTCCTCCAGACCGTCGATGATCTCCATGGCGCGCAGCTTCGGGGCGCCGGTCATCGTGCCCGCCGGGAAGGTCGCGCACAGCGTCCGCCACACGTCCGCGTCCGGCTCCAGGCGGCCCGTCACGGTCGAGACGAGATGGAAGACGTGCGAGAACGCCTCCACCGTCATCACGCCCTCCACGGCCAGCGAGCCCGGGCTGCTCACCCTGGCGATGTCGTTCCGGCACAGGTCGACGAGCATGATGTGCTCGGCCTGCTCCTTGACGCTGGCCAGCAGCTCCACGACGCGCCGCTCGTTCTCCTCCGGCACCGGCCCGCGCCGCGTCGTCCCGGCGATGGGCCGCATGACGACCTCGTCCCCTGCCGTCCGGAACAGCAGCTCGGGGCTGGCCCCGATCAGCATGCCCCCGGCCCGCGGACACAGGTACATATAAGGCGAAGGGTTCCGGAACCGCAGCCTGCGGTACACCTCCAGCGGCGTGAGCGCCGTCTCCACGTCGATGCGGTGGCCGACCTGGATCTGGTAGATGTCCCCGACCCTGATGTGCTCCAGGCACCGTCGCACCCAGCCGAGGAAGGTGTCGCGCGAGACGCTGTCCCGTACCGCGCGCGGCGCCGGAGCCGGAGGGCACACCGGGCCCTCGCCGGCCGGTGCGGCGGCCGCCCGGGCCGCCGCCGCGACCGCGGGCGCGCCGGAGGCGGGGAAGTCCGCGCAGCCGGCGCTCAGCAGGCTCGCTCCCGACCCGTCCAGCTCGTACCAGACGGTGTCCCGGAAGAGGGTGAACGTCGCGTCGGGGCCGCCCCGGGCGGCGTCGCGCTCCGGCAGCCGTTCCATGTGCCAGGCGGCCCCGTAGCCCAGGGTGGTGAGGAAGCCGAAGGCGTACGCCTCCCCGGGGACGTCCGTCTCCACGGCGAACAGCCGCTGCGCCCGGCGCATCAGCTCCCACACCTGCCCGGAGCGGTCGAAGTCCCTCCGGTGCGCGGTGCCCCGGGGGCCGTCCGGCGCGGTCATCCCGCTCTGCTCGGAGACGGCCAGCAGGGCGTCCCGCAGTGGCTCCGCACCGTCGACCTCGATGTGCCGGGCGAAGACCCGCACCTCGGCCAGCCGGCCGCAGCCCACCACCGCGGAGCGGCAGTCCGCCTCGGGCCCGTTCCGGCTCTCGAAGAGGAAGACCTGGTCCTGCCCCAGTTCGGCGCCGAGTTCCGCGTACAGCCGCAGCGGCTCGTGCGGGGGAAGCGCCGTCCGGCCGACCCGCACGGTGAACGACGGCGACCCGGCCCGGACCGGTGGCGGCCCGTCGACGGCCGGTGGCCCGTCCACGGCCGGACGCGCGGCCTCGCCGACGGTCGTCGTAGCTGGCATCTCATGTCCTCTCTTTTCCTGGGCCGGTCCATTCCGGCGTCCCCGGTGCGCCAAACCCAATCAGCAGGCCGCCGGGCGTACCAGACCACTTGGGGAACGCCGATGCGGGCCACTCCGGCGAATCTTGACGACGGTCGGCGGCGTCGGCTGGAATTCCGGCCGAGGAACAACAGCTCGCTTTTTCCTCGCGAGAACCGCACGCCTTTGGCTGCCCAATACCGGACGCGGCCGTACCGTCTTTTGACTTTTCGGGGGGCCGTGATGAATTCATCTCCGCAGACCGCGCACCGCGCATCCTGGCGTTCGCTGCCGGCCGCCCAGCAGCCCGCGTGGCCCGACGGGGAACTGCTCCGCGAGGTCACCGACGGCCTGGCCGCCGCGCCCCCGCTGGTGTTCGCCGAGGAGTGCGACCGGCTGCGCGACCGGCTCGCCGCCGTCGCCCGTGGCAAGGCGTTCGTCCTCCAGGGCGGCGACTGCGCCGAGACCTTCGACGGGTCCTCCCGCGAGGTGATCGGCCGCAAGCTGAGGACGCTGCTGCAGATGGCGGTCGTGCTCACCTACGGGGCCTCACTGCCCGTCGTCAAGATCGGCCGGATCGCGGGCCAGTTCGCCAAGCCGCGTTCGCGGCCCACCGAGACGCGCGACGGCCTCACCCTGCCCTCGTACCGCGGAGACGCGGTGAACGCACCGGAGTTCACCGCCGAGGCCCGCCGCCCCGACGCGCGGCGCCTGCGGCGGATGTACGACGTGTCCGCGGCCACGCTCAACCTCGTCCGGGCCTTCGCCACCGGTGGCTTCGCCGATCTGCACCAGGTGCAGGACTGGAACCGGGGCTTCGTCACCGACTCGCCCGCCCGCAGGCGATACGAGCGGCTCGCCGACGACATCGAGCGGGCCCTGAACTTCATGCACGCCTGCGGCGCCGACCCCAAGGAGGTGCAGACCGCCGAACTCTTCGCGAGCCACGAGGGGCTGCTGCTCGACTACGAGCAGGCGCTCACCCGCGGGGACGAGCGCACCGGACACGCTTACGCGGCCAGCGGACACCTGTTGTGGATCGGAGAGCGCACCCGGGACCTGGACGGCGCGCACATCGAGTACTTCTCCCGCGTCCGCAACCCGATCGCGGTGAAGCTCGGCCCCGGCACCGACCCGGACACCGTCCTTCGCTACATCGACCGGCTCGCCCCCGACCGCGAGCCCGGCAGGCTCACGTTCATCGTCCGGATGGGCGCGGAACAGGTCCGCGACCGGCTGCCGACGCTGGTGGAGAAGGTCGTCGCGGAGGGGGCCGAGGTCGCCTGGGTGTGCGATCCGATGCACGGGAACACCTATCAGACGGCCGGCGGCCACAAGACCCGCGACTTCGACGCCATCCTCGCCGAGGTGCGCGGCTTCTTCGAGGTCCACCAGGCGCTCGGCACCCACGCCGGGGGCATCCACGTCGAACTCACCGGCGACGACGTCACCGAATGCGTCGGCGGTGGTGCCCCGGTCGGCGTCGACGACCTGCCGCTGCGCTACGAGTCCGCGTGCGATCCGCGGCTCAACCACGCCCAGTCCCTGGACCTGGCGTTCCTGGTGGCGGAGATGATGCGGGAGCGGGAGTCCGCATGACCGTGCTCGACCTCTTCGCGGAGCACGTCGGCCGCACCCCCGACGCGACGGCCGTCCTCCACGACGGACACCGGCTGACGTTCGCCGAACTCGACCGGCGCACCGACCGGATCGCCCACCGGCTGATCCGGCACGGCGTGGGCCCGGAGGTGCTGGTCGGGCTGTGCGTGGACCGCGGGCCGGACATGGTCGCCGGTGTCCTCGGCATCCTCAAGGCCGGCGGGGCGTACGTACCGCTCGACCCCGCCTACCCGCGGCGGCGGCTGGCCTGGTCGGTCGCCGACTCCGGCACCCCGCTCGTCCTCACCCGGGCCCGTCTCGCGCGTCTGCTGCCCGCCGACGGCCCCCGGAGGCTGCTGCTCGACGAGGTCCACGACGACCGCGAAGAGACCGCGGGGCCACTCCCGCGGCCCGCACCTAAGTCCGCGGCCTATCTGATCCACACCTCCGGTTCGACGGGAGTCCCCAAGGGCGTCCTGGTCGAACACCGCAATCTGCTCAGCGTGTTCGCGGTCTGGGACGGCCTGTACAAGCTGCGCGAATCCCCGCCGCGCTTCGTGTCCGTCACCAGCCTGTCGGTCGACCTGTTCCTCGCCGATCTGCTCCGCTCGGTCTTCGCGGGCGGATCCGTCGTGATCGCGCCCCAGGACACCGTCACCGACCCCGCCCGGCTGCTCGACCTGCTGGAGAGCGGCGGGGGAGACGCCATCGAGCTGGTGCCGATCCTGGCCAAGGAGCTGGGGCGGGAGGCGGCGGCCCGTGGCCGGACCCTGCCCCCGCTGCGGCTGCTGTCCGTCGGCTCGGAGGGCTGGCTGACCGAGGACTGCCGGGAGCTGCTGTCCCTCGTCCACCCCGGCACCACCGTGGTCAACGCCTACGGCGCCACCGAGACCACCGTGGACTCCTGCCTGTTCTTCCCCGCCGCCGAAGGGCTCGGGGACAGCGCCCTGGTCCCCATCGGCCGCCCGGTCCCCGGCACCGACGCCCACATCCTGGACGACCGGCTGCGCCCGGTGCCCGAGGGGGAGACCGGGGAGCTGTGGATCGGCGGCCCCGGCGTCGTACGCGGCTACCACCGGCGGCCGGAGGCCACCGCCGACCGGTTCGTCCCCGACCCGTGGACGGCGGGCGGGCGCCTCTACCGCACCGGCGACCTGGTGCGGCGGCGCGCGGACGGGGTCCTGGAATTCCTCGGCCGCGGCGACGACCAGGTGCAGATCCACGGCTTCCGGGTCGAGACCGGGGAGATCGAGAACGCGCTGGTGGGCCACCCGGACGTGGCGGCCGCCGCCGTGGCCGTGCGGGGCGGCGGGGACCGGGGCCCGCGCCGCCTGGTCGGCTACGTGGTGCCCGCGGGCCCGCGGAAGCCCGGCCCCGGGGCGCTGCGCGCCTTCCTCGCCGAGCGGCTGCCCGAGCACATGGTCCCCGCGGCGCTCGTCGCCCTCGACCGGCTGCCCACGCTGCCGAACGGCAAGGTCGACCGCCGCTCCCTGCCCGACGTGCCGCCGTCCCCGGCGGCCGACGGCCCCCGGACACCGCCCCGCACCGCCACCGAACGGGCCCTGGCCGGCATCTGGGCGCAGGTGCTGGGCGCGGACCGGGTGGGCGTGGACGAGGACTTCTTCGCCCTGGGCGGAGACTCGGTCCTCGCCATGCGGGCCGTCGCCCGGACCCGGTCCGCCCTCGGCGCCGAGCTGTCCGTCCGTACGCTCCTCGACCGCCGCACCATCGCCGCGCTGGCCGAACACCTCCGTACCCCGGCGCCCGGCGCCGCCCCGCCCGGTGCGCGGATCGCCGGAGCCGCCGGGCAGGACCGCGTCCTGCCCCTGTCCCCGGTGCAGCGGCGGCTGTGGTTCCTGCACGCTTACGCGCCGGGGCCCGACTACAACGTCGGCGGCGCCGTCCGCCTCACCGGCCCCCTGGACCCCGGGGCGCTCGACCGGGCGCTCACCCGGCTCGCCGCACGCCAGGAGTCGCTGCGCACGACCTTCGAGACCAGGGACGGCCGGGGAGCGCAGATCGTGCACCCGCCGGGCCCGCTGACGGCGGAACACATCGACCTCACCCCGCTGCCAGAAGCCGACCGGGAACGGGCGCTCGACCGCCTGATGCGCGAGGACCTGCTGACCCCGTTCGACCTCGCCCGGGGGCCGCTGCTGCGCCCCCGGCTGATCCGGCTGTCCCCGGCGGACCACGTCCTCACCCTGACCTCGCACCACCTCATCAGCGACGACTGGTCCTACGAGGTGCTGCTGGCCGAGCTGGGCGCGCACTACACGGCCGCCGTGACCGGCACCCCGGCGCGCCTCCCCGAACTGCCGGTGCGCTACGCCGACTACACCGTCTGGCACCGGCGGCGGCTCGCCGACGGCCTCGAGGCCCGGCAACTGGCGTACTGGCGTGACCGGCTCGCCGGAACGGAGCCCCTGGACCTGGCCACCGACCGGCCCCGGACCCCGGAAACCGGCACCGCCGGGGCGGCCGTCGCGGTCCGGATCCCGGGCCCGGTCGTGGACCGGTTGCGGCAGCTCGGCCACGAGCACGGCACGACCCTGTTCAGCACCCTTCTCGCGGCGACCCAGATCTTCTTGGCCCGGCACACCGGACAGCGGGACATCGCGGTCGGGGTGGTGACCTCGGGGCGGGACCACGAGGCGCTCGACGACCTGGTCGGCTTCTTCGTCAACACGCTCGTCCTGCGCACGGAGGTGGACGGCGACCGGCCCTTCACCGAAACGCTCGGCGATGTCCGCGACACCCTGCTCGACGCCGTCGCCCACGGCGAACTGCCCTTCGACCGGCTGGTCGAGGCGCTGGCCCCGGCCCGCGCCGCGGACCGCACCCCGCTGGTCCAGGCGCTCGTCGTCATGCGCAACGCCCCGGCCCGGGAACGGCGGTTCAGCGGACTGGCCGTCACCGAGGTCCCGGTTCCGGTGGTGTCCGCCGTCTTCGACCTCACCGTGGAATTCGAGGAGACCGGTGACGGGCTGCGCGCCGGCTTCCTCTACAACAGCGCCCTGTTCGACCGGGCGACGGCCGAGCGGATGGCCGGGCGGCTGCGCACGCTCCTCACCCACATCGCGCACGACCCCGGCCCCGCCGCCCGGCTCTCCCTCCTCACCGGCGCGGAGGAACACCAGGTGCTCACCGAGTGGAACGCCACCGGCGAGCCCGCGGACGGCCACTGCGTGCACGAGGTCTTCGCGGCCCGGGCCCGGCACGACCCGGACCGGCCCGCCGTGGTCCGCGGCGACCACCGGATCGGCTACGGCGAACTGGACGCGCGGGCCAACCGGCTCGCCCACCACCTGGCCGCGCGCGGCGTCGGCCCGGAGACCCTGGTCGGGCTGTGCCCGGACCGCGGCCCCGACCTGATCGTCGCCGCGCTCGCCGTGCTCAAGGCGGGCGGCGCGTTCGTCCCCCTGGACCTGGGGCAGCCCAGGGACCGGCTGGCGCACATCGCCGCCGGAGCCGCGCCACGGGTGCTGATCGCCCACCGCCACCAGCTCCCCTCGCTGCCCGACGTCCCCGCCGACATCGTGTGCCTCGACCGGGAACCGGACCGCACGGCCATCGCCCGCCGCCCCGCGACCCCGCCCCGGACACACGTCCGCCCCGCGAACCTCGCCTACGCCGTCTACACCTCGGGCTCCACGGGGCGCCCCAAGGGCGTCCTGATCCAGCACGGCGCGGTGTGCAACCTGGCGGCCGACAGCCGCCGCACCCTCGGGCTGCGGCCCGGCTCCCGGATGCTGCAGCATCTGTCGTTCAGCTTCGACGGCGGCATCTGGCAGGCCCTGATGCCCCTGCTGACCGGCGCGACCCTGTGCCTGAGCCGACCCGGCGAGGACGACGACCCGGCGCGGCTCGCCGAGCGGATCCGCCGGGACGCGGTCACCCACCTGATGCTCCCCCCGGCGCTGCTCGGCGTGCTCGACCCCACGGCGCTGCCCGGGCTGGAACTGGTGTGCTCGGCGGCCGACGTGTGTTCCGTGGAAACGGCCCGCCGGTGGCTGACGGCGCACCCGTTCGCCAACCTCTACGGCCCGACCGAGACCACCATGTGCTCGACCGCCCACCTCATGGCACACGGCGACACCCTGCCGGAGGAGCGCCGTGTCCCCATCGGCGGACCGGTGACGGGCGTACGGCACTACGTCCTGGACGGCGCGCTGCGACCGGCACCCATCGGGGTGGCGGGCGAGCTGTACATCGCGGGCGCCGGGCTCGCCCGGGGCTACCAGTCCCGGCCCGCGGAAACCGCCGGGCGTTTCGTCCCCGACCCGTGGGGCGCGCCGGGCAGCCGGATGTACCGCACCGGAGATGTGGTGCGATGGCGCGCGGAAGGCGTGCTCGACTTCCTCGGCCGCGCCGACGACCAGGTGAAGATCCGTGGCTACCGGGTGGAGACCGCCGAGGTGGAAGCGGCCCTGACCGCCCACCCGGACGTGTCCGAGGCGGTCGTGACCGCGCGCGTCGACGGGCCGTCCGACGGCCGGGCGGAGCGGCGGCTCGTCGCCTACGCCGTCCCCCGGCCGGGACGTCCGGCACCCACCACGACGGCGCTGCGCCGCCACCTCGCCACCCTGCTGCCCGGCTACATGATCCCGTCGGCGTTCGTGGCGCTCGACGCCCTCCCGCTGAACTCCAGCGGGAAGGTCGACCAGCGCGCCCTGCCCCGGCCGGAGGGGCGGCCGGACACCGAGGCCGCGTACGTCGCCCCGGCGAACCCCGCCGAACGGGCCCTCGCGGCCGTGTGGTCGGAGGTGCTCGATGTCGAACGGGTCGGGGTGGACGACGACTTCTTCGACCTCGGCGGGGACTCCATCACCAGTGTGCGGCTCGCCACCCGCGCCCGGGCGGCGGGCCTGGCCCTGACCCCCAAGGACGTCTTCACCCGGCTCACGATCCGCGCCCTCGCCGAGCAGGCGGGGAACACCACCGCCACCGCCGCTCCGGAGCGGGTGGGCCCCACAGCGGCCCCCGGCTCCGGGCCGTACCCCCTCACCCCGCTCCAGACCGGCCTGCTCTACCACTCCCTCGCCACCGGCGGCCCGGATGTCTACGCCCGGAGTCTCGGCATGACCGTCGCGGGCGTCACCGAGCCCGGTGTCCTGGCCCGGGCCTGGCAGCATGTCGTCGACCGCACGCCCGCCCTGCGGAGCACCGTCGCCACCGAGCCCGGCGCCCCGCCCGTGCAGATCCCGCGAGCGGACTTCACCCTCCCGGTCGACCACCACGACTGGCGCCGGCTGCCCCCCGAACTCCGGCAGGAGTCCCTGGAACGGCTCAGGGAGCGGGACCGCGCGGCCCGGCTCGACCCGCGCCACGAGGTGCCGACGCGGCTGGCCGTCGTCCGCGTGGCGGACGACGAGGTCCTGCTGCTGTGGACGTGCCACCATCTGTTCCTCGACGGATGGAGCGTCACGGAAGTCCTCACGGACGTCTTCACCGCCTACGCCGCCCTGTCCGCCGGACGCCCACCCGCCCTCGCCCCGCGCGGCGCCTTCAGCGACTATGTGCGCTGGCTCGCCGCACGCGACGAAACCGCGGCGCGCGCGTACTGGCGCGCGGCGCTCGCCGGTTTCCCGGCCGCCACGCCACTGCCGTACGCCGGTACCCCGCCGCCCGGCCACCAGGTGCGCCACCACGCCGCACGGGTGACCGAACTGGGCGGAGCGGACTACGACCGGCTGCGCGGTTTCGCACGCCGCCACCGGCTCACCGTCAACACCCTGGTCCAGGCCGCCTGGGCGCTGCTGCTGGCCCGGCACAGCGGTGGCTCGGACGTGGTCTTCGGTGCCACGGTCGCCCATCGCGGCGACGGACCGCCGGGCGTGGAGTCCATCATCGGCCTGCTGATCAACACGCTGCCGGTGCGGGTGCGGATCGACGAGGGCGCCCCGGTGGCCGACTGGCTGCGCGGTGTGCAGGCCCAGCAGGCCGAGGCCCGCCAGTACGACACCTTCCCGCTGTCCGAGCAGCGGGCCAACAGCGCGGTCCCCCAGGGAGCGGCCCTCTTCGACACCGCGGTGGCCTTCGACAACATCCCCCTCGACCCCGCCACCACCGCGGCCGGCGGGCTGCGCGTCACCACGCTGGACACCGGCAACGCCACCAACTACCCCCTGTCCCTCCTCGTCCACACCACCGGCGCCCTCGTCCTCGAAGTGAGCTATGACGCCGGGCTGTTCGACGAGCGGACCGCCGGGCGGATTCTCCATCAACTCCACTCATTGCTGGTCGAGTTGGTCGCCGACCCCGACCGCCCGGTGGCCGCCGTGGCCCTGCCCGTGGACACCGCGGCCCCCGCCGGGGAAGAACCCGCACCGGCACCGCGCTGCGCGCACGAACTGTTCGCGGACCAGGTGGCACGGACCCCCGGCGCACCGGCGCTGCGGGCGGACGGACACCTCCTCACCTACGCCGAACTGGACGCCCGCGCCAACCGCCTGGCCCACCACCTCATCGAGCACGGCGTCGGCCCCGAGACATCCGTCGGCCTGTCACTGCCACGGGGCACCGACCAGATCGTCGCGCTGCTGGCGATCCTCAAGGCCGGTGGCGCCCACCTGCCCCTCGACCCCGCCTACCCCCCGGAACGGCTCGGCTGGATGCTGGCGGACGCGGGCGCGGCGGTACTCGTCACCAACACCGCGACGCGTGCCCCCTGGTGCCCGGACACCGTCCCGACCGTCCTCCTCGACCAGGCCGCCGGCGGTCTCGCACACCACCCCGCGACCGCGCCGCGCGTGCCCGTACGGCCCGGGAACGCCGCGTACGTCATCTACACCTCCGGGTCGACGGGCCGCCCCAAGGGCACCGTCGTCACCCACCGGGGCGTCACCGGCATGCTCGCCGGAATCCACCGCGCCGCCGCCACCGGGCCGGGCCACCGGGTGCTGCAGTTCGCCTCGGCCGGCTTCGACGCGGCCTTCTGGGAGACCGCCATGGCGCTGTGCAACGGGGCCACCCTGGTGCTCGCCCCGCCGGAACAACTGCTGCCCGGCCCGGCGCTGACGCGGACCATCGCCGACCACGGGATCACCCATGTGACACTGCCACCCGCCGTACTGGCCGTGCTGCCGGACGGCGGTCTGCCGAGCGGGCTGGTGCTGTTCACCGCCGGGGAGGAGTGCCCGGCGGAACTCGCCGCCCGCTGGGCGCCGGACCGGCTGATGTTCAACGCGTACGGACCCACCGAGGCGACCGTCTGCTCCACGGTCAGCGAGCGCCTGGACGGCGCCGGGGAACCCGCGATCGGCACACCGGTCCCCGGCACCGGCGCGCTGGTGCTCGACGCCGGGCTGCGGCCGGTCCCCGACGGGGTGACGGGCGAGCTGTATCTCGTCGGGCAGGGCCTGGCGCGGGGCTACCACGGCCGGGCGGCGCTGACCGCCGAGCGGTTCGTGGCCTGCCCCCACGGCCCCGCCGGGGAGCGCATGTACCGGACCGGGGACCTGGTCCGCAGAACACCCGGCGGGGACTTGCGCTTCGTCGGCCGGGCCGACCACCAGGTCAAGGTCCGCGGTTTCCGGGCCGAACCCGGCGAGATCGAACGGGAGCTGACCCGGCACCCCGATGTGGCGCAGGCCGTGGTGGTGGCGGTGGGCCGGGAACAGCGACGCCGGCTGACGGCCCATATCGTGCCCGCCGAGGGCCGTACCCCCACCGCCACGGAACTGCGCGATCACCTGGCGCGCCGGCTGCCCCCGCAACTGGTCCCCTCCGCCTTCGGCTTCCACACGTCACTGCCCCTGACGGTGAACGGCAAGACCGACCGCCGGGCGCTGGAAGCCGCGGAACCCGCGCCACCCGCGCGGAACACGCGGTCCGCGCCGCGCGACGAGGCCGAGCGCACCGTGGCCGGGCTGTGGGCGCGGCTGCTGGACCGCGACGCGGAGGGGATCGGCGTACGGGAGAAGTTCTTCGAAGCCGGAGGCTCGTCCCTGACCCTGATGGAACTCGCCGGGGAGCTGACGGCCCTCGGCGGCGATCCGGTGCCGGTGGCCGCGCTGCTGGAGCACTCGACCGTCGAGTCGATGGCGCGGCTGCTGGAGGGCCGGCCGGAAACCGCGGAAGCCGACGACCGAGGTGACTACGTACTGTGATGCGAGGAGACCACGTGGACCAGGAAGCGGTCGCGATCATCGGGGCGGCGTTCACCCTGCCCGGGGCCGGAGACTTCGACACCCTGCACGAGAACCTGCGCGAAGGCCGGGTCAGCGTGGGCGCGCCCACCGCGGACCGGGTCCGGTACGCGGGCGGCGACCCGGACACCGGCTACGCGCCCTCGGGCTATCTCGACCGCGTCGACCTCTTCGACCACCGCTTCTTCGGCCTCTCCCGCCGGGAGGCGGAGCTGATGGACCCCCATCAGCGGCTCACCCTCCACCTGGTGCACCAGGCCGTCGAGAACGCCTGCTACGCGCCCGGCTCCCTGAAGGGGACGGCGACGGCCGTGGTGTTCAGCGCCCCGGACCCCGCCTACGCCACGCTGTTCCGCGACGACGACCCGCAGCAGATCCTCGGCACGCTCCCCTCCGCCGTCGCGGCGCGCGTCGCCTATCTCCTCGACCTGTCGGGGCCCGTCCTCGCCGTGGACACCGCGTGCAGCGGAAGCCTGGCGGCACTGGCCCTGGCTGTCAATCAACTACGAGCACACACAG
Organism: Streptomyces sp. NBRC 110028; assembly: GCF_001417735.1. Lineage (GTDB taxonomy): Bacteria > Actinomycetota > Actinomycetes > Streptomycetales > Streptomycetaceae > Streptomyces. Next base: position 29,209 of record NZ_BBUZ01000046.1, on the reverse strand, counting down.
CGGAGTTGGCCATCGCGGGCGGTGTCAGCGTCCAGTCGCTGCCGCAGCCTTCGGCCACCCACGAACCGCTGCCCGGCGTCGAGTCGCCCGACGGGATGTGCCGTCCGTTCGACGCGGCGGCCAATGGCGGGGTCGGCGGCGAGGGCGGTGGCTTCGTCGTCCTCAAACGGCTGACCGACGCCCTCGCCGACGACGATCACATCCACGCCGTACTGCGCGGCATCGCGGTGAACCACAACGGCTACCGCGCCACCAGCATGAGCGCACCCAGCCAGGACGCCCAGGCCGAACTGATCACCGCAGCCTGGCAGGACGCGGGCCTGCCGCTGACCACCGCCGGCTACCTCGAAGGCCACGGCTCCGCCACCCCGCTCGGCGATCTGGCCGAGGTGAGCGGGGTGCGCCAGGCCCTCCTGGCGGCCGGGGTCCCGGAACACCCCGAGGCCCCCTTCCCGATCGGCAGCGTCAAGGGCAACGTGGGACACCTGGACCACGCCGCGGGCATGGCCGGTCTGTTCAAGGTGCTGGCCGGGCTGCGGCATACGACGCTGTACCCGACCGCCCGCTTCCGGGACGCCCACGCCCTGGTGGACTCCGGGGGACCGATCCGGGTCAGCGCGCGGACCCTGCCCTGGACACCGGCCGGGGACGGGCTCCCGCGCCGCGCCGGGCTGAGTTCCTTCGGCCTGACCGGAACCAATGTCCACGCCGTCATCGAGGAACCCCCCGCCCGCCGGGGCACGGACCCCGCGACCGGCCCGGCCACCACCGAGCTGGTCACCGTGTCGGCGGCGTCCCGCACGGCGCTCGCCCGCCGCGTCCGCGGCCTGAGCGACTTCCTGGACGGCACGGACCACGACCTGGCCACCGTGGCCCACGCCCTCAACCGCGGACGGGACGACCACCGCTGGCGCTGGGCCTGCGCCACCGACGACATCGGCCGACTGGCCACCGCCCTGCGGACCGCCACCCTCCCCGAGCGCGAGGCACCCGCGAACCCGCCGGTGGTGCTGCTGTTCTCCGGCGACGGCGACGGCGGCGGCGACAGCGACAGCGGCGTAGGTGTCCCGGACCGGGCGTACTGGCGGGCACTGCGCACGGAGTTCCCCGTACTCGCCGACGCCGAGGACTCCTTCGGCGCGCGCACCCCCGGCGGCCCCGGCGGCGGGGCGGTGACGCCGCTGACCCACCACTACGCGCTGTACCGCCTCGCGGAATCCCTGGGGCTGGACACGGGACGGCTGGTGGGCTCGGGCCCGGGGAACCTCGCGGTCCAGGTCGCCCGCGGGCGGCTCCCGGCAGCCCGTGCCCTGGCGGCAGCGGCCGAGGCCACCCTCACCGACGAGGTCGACGAGGCCGGACTCCGCAAGGCGGTCAAGGACTTCGTCCGGGACGGAGCCCTCCTCGTCGAACTCGGGCGCGAGGGCACCCTCTCCCGGCGCATCGGAAAGCTCGCGCCCGAACTCACCATCGTCCCGCTCATCGGCGACGCGGGCCGCGACGACGTCCTGGGCGCCCTCGCGCACCTCTACGAGGCGGGCGCGGACCTCGACTGGAACCGCCACTACGACGGCAGACGCATCCTCCGCGCGGAGGTGCCCACCTACCCGTTCGAGCCCGTCTCCTGCTGGTACGGAAGCCGGCGGGCGGACGCGCCCCCGCCCCGCCCCGCCGCCGCACCCGCCCCCGCGCCGCCCGCGCCCGAGGCGGACGAGGCGGAGATCCGGCAGGCCGTGGCCGCCATCTGGAGCGACATCCTGGGCGCCCCCGGCATCGACGCCACGTCCGACTACTTCGAGCTGGGCGGCACGTCCATCGCGGGCATCACCCTGCTGCGTCAGGTCGAGGCCCGGTTCGGCGTCCGGCTCACCTTCGCCGACCTGTACGAGCACCGTACGGTCCAGGAGACGGCCGCCCTGATCGCCGGGCGCCGCCGGGGCGGTTCGCCCGGAGCCGACTGGACGATCGTCCCCGTACCGTCGGGGGACCGCGTCCCGCTCACCTACAACCAGGAACAGCTGTGGTACCTCGACAAGCTGTCACCGCCCGGCCCGCTGTACAACATCCCCGGTGATCTGCGCTACACCGGCCCGCTCGACCACGACGCCCTCCGGGCGGCGCTGCGCGATGTGGTGCGGCGGCACGACGTACTGCGGACCCGGATCCCGCACGAGGACGGCCGCCCGTACGTGCGGTTCGACGCGTCCGGCCCCGGGCTGATCATCGACGACCTCAGCCATCTGCCGGAGCCGGAGCGGGAGGCGGAGGCGCGGCGGATCGCCCACGCGGAGGCCCGCCACCCCTTCGACCTGGCGACCGGCCCCCTGATGCGCACCACGCTGCTGAAGCTGGCCGAGGACGACCACCTCCTGCTCTGCACCTGGCACCACATCGTCTTCGACGGCTGGTCGCCCGCGGTGTTCTTCCGCGACCTCGGCGAGTGCTACGCCGCCCGGCTGGCGAACCGGCCCGCACAGCTGCCCCAACTGGCCGTCGGATACGGAGACTTCGCCCGCTGGCAGCGGTCCTGGCTCGACGGGGAGCGGATGGAGCGGGGCCTGCGCTACTGGCGCGGACAGCTGGCCGGACTGGAGGCCACCGAGCTTCCCCTGGACCGGCCGCGCCCGTCCGTCGAATCCCACGACGGCGACCTGCTGGAGTTCACGCTCGGCCCGGAACGCGCCCACGCGCTGCGCGAGTTCAGCAAGCACGAGGGGGTGACCACCTTCGTCACCCTGCTGGCCGTCGTCGACGCCCTGCTGCACCTGTGGGCGGGCCAGGAGGACGTGGTGGTCGGGGCCGCGGCCTCCGGCCGGTACCACCCCGACACCCACGAGCTGATCGGCTACTTCAACAACCTGCTGCCGTTCCGCACCAGGGTCGACGGCGGGATGACCTTCCGCGAGCTGGTGCGCCGCTGCGCCGAGACGGTGGCCGGCGCCCTGGACCACGAGGAGATCCCCTTCGGGAAGATCGTCTCCGCCCTCGGGCCCGAGCGGGACGCCTCCCGCCACCCCCTGTTCACGGTCGGCTACACCCACCAGAACACCGCGAGCCACTCCGAGGCGCCGGACGGACTCACCGTGGCCCCGGGCGGTGGTTCGTTCGGCGGCATCGCTCCCGGGACCGCCAAGCTCGACCTCACGCTCGGCGTGAACGACGAGATCGACGGCCCGATGACCGGCTATCTGGAGTACGCCGTCGACCTGTTCGACCGGGCGACGATGGAACGGCTCGCCGGGCTCTTCCAGGACCTGGTGGGCGCCGCGATGGACGGCCCGGACCGCACGCTGCCCGAGCTGCTGGACGCGCCGCACCGCGGGCCCGGCACCGCCGTGCTCAGCGGGCCCGAACGGCCGCTCGGCGAGGCGTGCCCGGTGCACCGGGCGGTGGCGCACTGGGCGGCGACCGCCCCCGACCGGCCCGCCGTCGTCGACCCCGCCACCGGCCGGACCCACACCTACCGCGAGCTGAACGCGCTGGCCGACCGGCTCGCCCGGCGGCTCGCCGCCGCCGGTGTCACCACGGGGGCCACCGTCCCGGTCATCGCCGCGCGCGGGGTGGAACTGGTGACGGGCTGGCTCGGTGTGCTCAAGGCGGGCGGCGCCTTCGTACCGGTGGACCCGGCCCTCCCGGCCGAGCGCGTGGCCGATCTGCTGGCCGGGCTGGAGTGCCCCCTGATCGTGGCGGGCGAGGGCCAGGAGCCGCCGCTCGCGGACACGCCCCTCCTCCGTATCGAGGTACGGCCCCCCGACGGGCAGGCCGATCACCCCGGCCACCCCGGCCACCCCGACACCGCACCCGGTGATCTGGCGTACATCGCCTACACCTCCGGTTCCACCGGACGCCCGCACGGCTGCGAGATCACCCACCGCGCCCTGCTCAACGTGGCGACCTGGTGGGGCGCCGAAGCCGGGCTGGGTCCCGGGGACCGGGTGGCGCAGGTCTTCGCGCCCGGATTCGACGGCGCCATCCTGGAGACGCTCTCGGCCCTGTCCCACGGAGCGGCCCTCCACGTCCTGCACGACACCATGCGGACCCCGGTGGAACTGCTCCGCTGGATGGCACACCAGCGGATCACCGTCACCTTCCTGCCGACCCCGCTCGCCGAGGTGGTGCTGCGCGAGTATCCCGACGTCCCCGGGGTGCGGCTGCGGGTGGTGGGCGTGGGCGGCGACCGGCTGCGCGTACGCCCTCCGGCGGGGGCGCCCTTCCGCACGCTGAACCTGTACGGGCCGACGGAGTGCGCGGTCGTCTCCACCTGGGCCGAGGTGACACCCGGGCCGGACGCCGGCCTGCCCGCGATCGGGCGCCCCATCGACAACGCCACCGCCCGCGTCCTGCGCCCGGACGGACAGCCCTGCGCCGTGGGCGAGCAGGGCGAGCTATACGTGGGCGGGGCGGCCGTGGGCCGCGGCTATCACCGGCTGCCGGACCACACCACGGCCCGCTTCCTGCCCGACCCCTTCGCCGCCGGTCCCGGGGCCCGGATGTACCGGACGGGCGACCTCGCCCGCCTCGCGGCGGACGGCTCCCTCGCGTTCCTCGGCCGCGCCGACCAGCAGGTGGAGATCCGGGGCCACCGCGTCGAACCGGCCGAGATCGAACGTGTCCTGCTCGGACACCCCGCGGTGCGGGAGGCGGTGGTGCTTCCCGACGGCCGGGCCGCCGACGCCACCCAGCTCGTCGCACACCTCGCGGGCGACCGGCTCCCGGCCCCCGACGCCCTGACCGCCTGGGCGGCCGAACGGCTCCCCGGCTACATGGTCCCCGCCCGGATCGCCACGTACGCCCGCCTGCCACGCACGGCGAACGGCAAGACCGACCGCAAGAGGATGGTGGAGATGACGACATCGGTGAACGCGCCGGAACCGGCAACCGGGGCCGCCGCCCCGGCCGGGGACGGTGACGCCGAGCGGATACTCGGCCGGATCTGGGCCGACCTCCTCGGCCGGGACTCGGTGGGCCCGGACGACAACTTCTTCGAGATCGGCGGGGACTCCATCCTGAGCGTGGCCGTCGCCGCCCGGGCGGAGACCGCCGGACTGTCCCTCACCCCGCACGACGTCCTCCGCCGGCCCACCCTGCGGGCCCTCGCCGCCGGTACGGCCCCCGCCCCGCCGGGCGGCACCCGCACCGCACCCGAGCCGCCCGCCGACGCGGCCATTCCGCTGACCCCGCTCATGCACAGCCTCCTGGAGCACGCCGACGACGGCGCCCGGGACTTCGTCGTGGCGGAGGTCCTGGAGACATCCGCCGGAATCCGGGCCGACCTGGTGCGCCGAGCGGTCGCGCGACTGCTGGAACTGCACGAACCGCTCAGGTTCCGCCTCCGCCACAACGCGATCAGCCGCTGGATCGAACGCGCCGACGCCGCACCGCCCGACGTCATGGACGTCAAGGTGCTGCCCGCGATGGGCGAAAACGCCGAACTCGCCGTGCTGGAGGGCGACAAGGACGCCCTCATCAAGGACGTCGACCCCGCCCGGGGAGCGATGCTGCGGGCCCGCTTCTACGACCGCGGCCCGGACCGCACCGGGCTGCTGCTCCTGGTCGTCCACCACTTCGCGTACGACCACATCTCACTCGTGCCGCTGCTGGAGGACGTCAACTCCGCGCTGGGAACGCCCGGGGAGATCCCGCCGCCCGACAGCGGCGGGCGCGACGGATGGAGCGCCTGGAGCCGCCATCTCACGGCCATGGCGACCGGCGACGAACTGGCGGGCGAAGCCACCTACTGGACCGTCGTCATGGAGGCGGGCCGGACCGCGGGCGGCCTGCCGGAGGACGCCGAACAGCCGCCCCGTCCCGGCGCGGGCCAGGGCGTATGGCGCCGCGTCATCCCGGCCGACCGGGTCGCCACCGCACTGCGCGAGGGCAACAGCGCGGGCCGCGAGGCGGCGATGGCCGCGGTGGCCTGCGCGTGGAGCCGCTGGCGGGGGCGCCCCGACGCCTATCTGATGGCGGTGGGGGAGGGGACCCCGAACGCCTACCGGCCGACCGGCCGGTCACGCTCGATCGGCTGGTTCACCAACGCCTTCCCCGTGCTGCTCCCGGTCGCGGAGGGACAGCGCTCCGCCGAGGCCCTTCCGGCGGTCGCCGAGCAGCTGCGCGCGGTGCCCCACGACGGTGTCGGCTACGGCATCCTGCGCAAGCTCAGCCCCCGGAGCCCGGCCACGGACCGGATCTGCTCCCTGCCCGAGCCGCCGGTCCTCGTCGAGCACACCGCGACCGGTGGCGAAGCGCTGAAGATCGGTGCGGGACCGGCGTGGATCCGCTCCGTACCGCTCGTCGTGGAGCAGCGCTCGCTGCTGGCCCATGTGCCGGTCGCGGTGTCCAGCATGGTCCAGGACGGCGAGCTGGTCATCTACCTGGTGCACGACGGGCGACTGCGCGGCGACCGCATGGAGGAGTTCGCCGACCACCTCGCCGACGCGTTCACCGAACTCGCCGCCGGGGAGGACTGACATGGCGGCACCCCTCGCGATCCGGGCCGCCGCCTGGCACCTGCCGGAGCGCCGCGTGGAGACCGCGGACCTCCCCGAACGCGCCACCCTGAGCCACCAGGAGCGCGAAACCTACGACGCGCTCGGCATCGAGAGGCTGCGCCTGGACGACGAGCTGAGCGCCCATGACCTCGCCCTCCGGGCCACCCGGGAGGTCATGGCACGGGCCGGGCTCGGTCCGGCGGACGTCGACGCGCTGATCGTGGTCGAACCGCGCGCCCCGGAGGAACTGGTGACGTCCGAGGCGACCCGGCTCCAGGAGGCCCTGAAAGTCAGCGGCGCGCTCGCCTTCTCGGTGGGCGGACTGGGCTGCGCCACCCTCACCCCGGCGCTGCTCGCGGCCCGCGGACTGCTCGCCGCCGACGAGGAGCTGACGCACATCCTCATCGCGCACGGCAGCAAACCGGCGACGCCCGGCCGCTACCGACATCCCGTCACGCTCAACGGGGACGGCGGCCAGGCGCTCGTGCTGGGCCGCACCGGATTGGTCCGGGTCCTCGACGTGGTCCAGGAGACGAACGGCGCCTACTGGGACCTCTTCCGCGTCGCCTACCGGGACCGGCCGGCCGGCGACTGGCGCGAGGAGTGCCGGGACCTCACCGCGTACTCCTTCCGGCTGGCCGTGGAGTCGCGCAACCGCCTCCGGGACCTGCTGCGGCGCCTGCTGGACCGCAACGGAATGCGGCCGCGGGACGTCCGCGGCTACATCGGGCAGAACCTCTCCGCGGGCGGGCACGCCTTCATGGCGGACGTGCTGGGCGCGGAGCTGATCCCGGCCTGTCACGAGAACCTTCGAAACTACGGGCATCTGGGTCCGGGAGACGTGCTTCTGAACCTCTATTCGGGCCTGGAAAGCAAAGAACTGGCCGAGGGCGAGCGAGCGGTGCTCATCAACATGAGCCCGGTGGCGGCGTGGAGCCTGCTGCTCGTGGAGATCGGTGATGACGGAGATCGGGTCCACTATCTCTGAAGAGCGGAGAAAAGCGGCATGACAACTGTGACCGAAGAAATCCAGGGATTTCTCACCTCCGTTATCGGTCAGGAGGTAGGCCCCGATGAGGACTACTTCGCGACGGGGCTGACGGACTCACTGTTCGCACTGGAGCTGGTGACCTTCGCCGAACAAAAATTTGACCTCGCGGTCGATGTCGACGACCTGAATCTGGACAACTTTCGGACCGCGGCCCGCATCGCCGCATTCATACGGCGGAAAAACGGGTCCGGCTGCCCGGAGGCGAGCCATGAGACGAGCCGCTAGCGCCCCGCCCGCCACCGCGGCCCCGGCCGCCCCGGCGACCCCCGCGGGCCCGGCCGGAATCACCGGGGCGGCCGCGGTCTTCGCGGAGTCCGTACGGGACCGGGCAGCCGACTGGGACCGCCACGGAGCACTGCCCGCCGAGGTGCGGCAACGCCTGGGGCAGACCGGCCTGTTGGGCGCCGACCTCCCCGCCCGCCACGGCGGGCTCGGAGGCACCCCCACCGAACTGGGCGAACTGTGCGCGGTGGTCGGCGGCGTGTGCAGCGCCCTGCGCGGCCTGGTCACCGTCCAGGGAATGGTCTCCGCTGCCCTCTCCCGCTGGGGCACCGACCAGCAGCGCGCCCGCTGGCTGCCGCGCTGGGCCACCGGACGGGAGATCGCCGGATTCGCCGCCACCGAGGCCGAGGCGGGCACCGACCTCGCCTCCGTGGGCACCCTGATCGAGGAGGACGGCGACCAGCTGGTGGTGACCGGCCGCAAGAGATGGGTCACCTTCGGCCGGACCGCCGATGTCTTCCTGGTGCTCGGAACGGCGGCGGGCCGTCCCACCACCGTGCTGGTCGAGGCGGACCGCCCCGGCGTCTCCAGGGAGCCCGTCGAAGGCCAACTCGGCATGCGGGCCGCGGAGATCGCCCATCTGCGCCTCGACCGCGTGCGGGTGCCCCGGGGCAACCTCGTGGCCCCCTTCGGCCTCGGGCTCTCGCACGTCACGGCGACCGCACTGGACCACGGCCGCTTCACCGTCGCCTGGGGATGCCTCGGGATGGCGGAAACCTGTCTGGAGACGGTCGCCCGGCACATCGTGCACCGGACGCAGGGCGGAGTCCGGCTCGCGGAACACCAGCTGGTCCGGTCGAGGCTGGCACGAGCCGCCGTGGAGACCACGGCCGCCCGCGAACTGTGCCTGCGCGCCGCACGGCTCCGGGCGAGCCGGTCGCCGGAGGCCGTGGTCGGCACCATCACGGCCAAGTACGCGGCGGCCCGCGCGGCGAGTTCGGTGAGCCACGGCGCGGTCCAGAGCCTCGGCGCGGCCGGCTGCGCCCCCGACAGCGTCGCCGGGCGCTTCTACCGGGACGCCAAGGTCATGCAGATCATCGAAGGCTCCGAGGACGTCGCGGAGCTGCACATCGCCGACCGGCTGCTGCGCCGCTACGGATTCCGCCCCGGCCAGACCGCCCCCACCCGCGAGCCCCAGGAGACCGCCCCATGACACCGGACCCCACGGCAGGGACCCCCGAGGCACCGGACCCCACCGCGCCATCGGCCCCGGCAGCGACGGTGAAGTGCCTGGTCTGGGACCTGGACGACACCCTGTGGGAGGGCGCGGTACTGGAAGGCGACCAGCCCGCGCCCTTCCCCGGCGCGGTCGCCACCCTGCGCGCCCTGGACGAGCGCGGCATCCTGCACGCGGTGGCCAGCCGCGGCGACCACGACCTCGCCACCGCGCATCTGGCCGCTCACGGACTGGACGAGCTCTTCACCGTCCTGGAGATCGGCTGGGGAGCGAAGTCCCGGGCGGTGCGCAGGATCGCCGACACCCTGGGCATCGGCGTCGACACCCTCGCCTTCATCGACAACGACCCACTGGAGCGCGCCGAGGTCGCCGCGGCGCTGCCCATGGTGCGCCACTACCCCGCGCGGGACGCGGGCACCCTGCCCGAACTGCCGGAATTCCAGGTTCCGTCGGTGACGGCGGAGTCCCGCGAGCGCCGTCTGCTCTACCGCCGCGAAACGCGCCGCCGCCAGGCCCAGGAGAGCCACACCGGCCCACCCGCGCGGTTCCTGGCCTCGCTCGACCTCGTGCTGACCGTACGCCGGGCCATCGAGGACGACCTCGTACGAGCCGGCGAATTGACCGTGCGCACCCATCAGCTCAACACCACCGGCCGCACCTACGGCATGGAGGAGCTGCGGAGCCTGTGCGCCTCGCCCCGCCATGAGGTGCTCGTCGCCGATCTGACGGACCGCTTCGGCTCGTACGGGACCATCGGGCTCGCGCTCACCGAACTGGGCGAGGGGACCAGCACGCTCAAGCTGCTGCTGCTGTCCTGCCGGGTGATGTCACGCGGCGTGGGACCCGCCCTGCTCGGTCACTTCGTGCGCGACGCCCTGGCCGCGGGCCGTCGTCCCACCGCCGAGTTCATCCCCACCGACGTCAACCGCGTCATGCTCGTCACCCTCAGATTCAGCGGATTCGAGGTGGTCGAGCGGACCGCCGACGGGATGCTCCTGGGGTACGCGGGCGGTGGGGCACCGCCCGCCACGGACGGTCCGGTACGCGTCGTCACCACAGGAAAGGACGTTCTTCGATGACCGAGCACCAGACCGTGTCCCCGCCCTTCGTGGTGGGAGTCGTGGGCGCGGGAACGATGGGGGTCGGCGTGGCCCAGTGCGCGGCCGAGGCCGGTTACGAGGTGGTGGTCGTGGACGCCGACCCCAGGGCCGTGACCAGCGGCCCCACCCGGCTCCGGGACGGGCTCCGGCTCACCCGCATGCTGCGCCGACGGCCCCCGGCCGCTTCCCGGCCGCCCGCGGAGGAGCGGGTGAGCTGGGCGGGCCGGCTGGAAGAACTCCGCGACGCGCGCTTCGTGATCGAGTGCACCCGGGAGAGCATCCCGGTCAAGGAGAGCGTCTTCCGGGATCTGGACGCGGTCTGCGCACCCGATGCCGTCCTCGCGACCTGCACCTCGGCCATTCCGGTGTCCCACCTGGCCTCCTGCACGAAGCGGCCCGGTCTCGTCATCGGCACGCACTTCATGAACCCGGCGCCGCTGAAGGACGCCGTCGAGGTGATCAGGGGCCCGGAGACGGAGCCCGGGACCGTGCGCCGCACCCGGGAACTGCTCGCGGCCATGGGGAAGAAGGGGATCGTGGTCGCGGACGCGCCCGGGTTCGTGTCCAACCGGGTGCTGATGGCCACGGTCAACGACGCCGCGGGAGTCGTGCAGGAAGGCACGGCGGACGCGGCCTCGGTGGACCAGATCTTCCAGGAGTGTTTCGGCCATGCCATGGGCCCGCTCCGCACGGCCGACCTCATCGGCCTGGACACGGTGGTGGACTCCCTGCACGTCCTTCTCGAATGCACCGGCGACGCCCGCTTCGAACCCTGTGACCTGCTGGTCGGCCTGACCGCCCAGGGCCACTTGGGACGCAAGACCGGCCGCGGCTTCCATGTCTATCCGCCCGGAGCGGCCCGCCGCTGACGGCCGGAGGCCGAGAGAGGCCTCGCTCACCCCGCCGGGGTACTGTTGGCTGCACCCGCAGCGGGGTGCCTGCACCATGTTCAGAACCCTCGAAAGACAGTAGATTCTCCTCGTCAGCCGCTTCTTTTCCGGGGGTTTCGGAAGCATGCCGTTCTACTGGTTAAGGTGCATAGATGGCGGGGCACGTGGAATACCCGGACCCTGTCGGCCGCCCGGACATGGCATTCGCTCTTGACGATGTGTCCCTTGATGCTCTGCCTCTTGACGGCATGTCGATGATAAACGGTCGGGATGCGATGGGGAGCGGAGTTCTGCGGAATGTGACACTGGGCGTCCGGCCCGGACGATTCGTCGCGGTCATGGGCCCGCCCCGGTCCGGGAAATCAGCGTTGCTGAATGTCATCGCGGGAATGGTGAAGCCGACCTCCGGAAGTGTGCGCTGGGGTACGGGAGAAAAACCGGAAGCGGCCTTCGTCGGGCCGGTGGAAGAATTGCCCCGGCAGGCTCGGGTCCGGGAGGTCGTGGAGCAGAGCGGGTCACATGCCGACGCATCGGTGCTGTCGCGGGTATATCACGGCGCGGGGTTGTGGTGGAGCCGGCGGAGGCGGGTGGCCGCCCTGTCGGCGGCGGCGCGGCAGCGGTTGGCGGTGGCACGGGAGGCCGCCACCGCCCCCGCGCTCCTGCTGGCCGCGCACGAGCCGGGCTCCCGTGCGGTGCGGGAGATGAATGCGCTGTCCGCCGGGTTACGCGGAATTGTGGATTCCTGCAGGCTCACCGCGGTAATGGTCACCGACGATCCGGTCGCGGCGGCCCGCGCGGACAGTGTGATCTTCTTGCGCCGGGGCGAGATCGTCGACATGGCCGCGGGCGCCGATCCCGGTCTGATCCATGCTTGCCTCGCGCGAATTAACCGGCTTGCCTAGGCGGCTTCCCGGGTATGACGGGCAATCACTCCCTGTCTGGATGCCCGTAAATGACCTGCCGGTTGCGCGGCGGAGTCGGTCCTGGAGCAGAGATCGCCGGTGGGCCGAAGGCCGTGGTAGCGTCGCGGGCGAGTAATCGCTTGTGCGGCAGCAGGTCGTCGTCGAGGTGGGGGTATGCGGCGCATCAGTTTTACGCACGAAAGTCTCGCGAGGACACGAATGTCGGCGAGTCCAGAAAAACTCGTCGAAGCTCTTTTTGCCCTGGACCTGCTCTGTACGGGCCGGGGCGGAGCCATGTTCGACGGATGGCGAAAGAAGGCACTCACCGTCCCTCGTGCGCGCGAACTGGTCGCGTTAGCCCAGACGATCCGCCCCTTTCCGGACATCTACCGTCTTGTGCGCCAGGCATCGGATACCGTCACCGATCCCGTGAGCGCCGACGGCAGGCCGCAGGTCGTCAAGGACCTGGGGGCGTTCTACCGGTCCGCCATCGCTCCGTACTGGAAGCGCATCGCCGGCCGGCTCGAGGTCGACCGCGCGGCCCGCGGTCAACTCCTGCTCAGCGGGGGCGTGGACAGGCTGATGAGCACCCTCCACCCCTCCCTCCGCTGGGAGTCACCGGTGCTGGAGGTGCCGGGGACCGGTGCGGACGTGCTGCTTGAAAAGGACGGACTGCTGCTCGTGCCCGCCCTTTTCCTGCACTCCAGACAGCCCGTCCTCTTCGCCGACCACGAAGACGCGGACCGGCCGATGCTGGTCTACCCGATACCGGTGAAGCAGACGTGGGCCGCCCCGCTGTGGGACTCCGGTGACAGCACCGAGCACGCGTACAGCAACGAAAACGCGCTGGGCGCCTTGCTGGGCCGGACGAGAGCGGCCGTCCTCAGGGCCCTGACCGACAGCTGCACCACGACGGAACTCGGGGAAAGGGTGGGAATCTCCGCGGCGGCTGCCAGTCAGCACACCGGTGTGCTGCGAAAGGCGGGGCTGATCACCACGATACGCACATTGAACAAAGTCCAGCATTCACTGACACCGCTGGGAAGTGCCTTGCTCTATCACGATGTGGCCGCCTGATCGGATTTCGCCGAGCGGCATCTGAGGGTCCGTGACCGCGCGGAGGGGAGGACCCCTCCGCGCGGCGTGCCCCGGCACAGCTCAGACGGTGAGGGCGACGTTGATGCAGGCGCCCACCGCGATGATGACCAGCAGTATCCACGGCCACAACGGCCGTTCCTTGCCTGGCTTCCAACCCGAGGTCTGTGTCATCGCCGATTCCCGTGCGGTACGAGGTGGGTGTCGGGCGCGGCTGCGCCGACATCTGGAACTGTACGCACGGTCCGGGGCCCGCGGAGGAGTGTGATCTCCCGTTCCGAGGTGCAGAGAACTGCATCTTCCGGGTCGACCGCACTGCTGCGGAAACCGCGCCGCCCGGGGCCAACCTGCCATATTTGCCGCCTCCTTAAAGACATGGTGACCACCCCCGCCGGGGCGGGAGGCTGGGCGCAGCGTGCCGGTACCGAGGATCACGATCGAACCTGAGGACGGACGGACTGTGCAGAACATCGTTGTGATACCCGGGGACGGCATCGGCCCCGAAGTGACCGAGGAAGCCGTCAAGGTCCTCCAGGAGCTCGGTCTCGGCCTGGAGTTCACCTTCATGGAGGACATCAACGGCGGCCGCTTCCTGGAGAGCGGCGTGGCCATGACGGACGACGAACTCGAACGGATCCGCACGGCGGGCACCGTGCTGTTCGGCGCGGTGGGGGACCCCCGGGTCACCTCGACGGAGTATGCCCGCGGCGTGCTGCTCAGGATGCGCACCGAGCTGGACCTGTTCGTCAACTACCGGCCGGCCGTCCTGCTCGACGAGCGGCTCAGCCCGCTGCGCACCGAGTCCAAGCGGGCCATCGACTGCGCCGTCGTGCGCGAGAACACCGAGGGCCTCTACTCCGGCATCGGTGGCACGCTGCGCGCGGGCACCACGGACGAGGTCGCCATCGACCAGGACGTGAGCACCTACCTGGGGGTCTCCCGGGTGATCGAGTACGCCTACTCCATCGCCCGCCGTTCGGTGTGCATGGTGGACAAGTCCAACGCGGTGCGCTCCGGCGGACGGCTCTGGCAGCGCTGCTGGCGGGAGGCCCGGGAGCGCCACCCCGACCTGGATTCCAGCCACCTGTACGTGGACGCGGCCGCGATGCGGCTGGTCACCGACGCCCCGTCCTTCGATGTGATCGTCACCAACAACTCCTACGGCGACATCCTCAGCGATCTGACCGCCGAGCTGGCGGGTGGCCTGGGCACGGCGGCGTCGGCGAACATCAACCCGGTGACCGGGGCGGGGCTGTACGAGCCGGTGCACGGCAGCGCCCCGGACATCGTCGGCAAGGGGCTGGCCAACCCCGCCGGCGCGGTGCTGAGCGCCGCCCTGATGCTGCGCGACCGGGGGTTCACCGCCGAGGCCGACGCGCTGCGCGACGCCGTGCGCGCCACCCTGGCCGCCCGCCGGTGCACCCCCGACCTCGGCGGCACGCTCACCACCGGTGAGGCCGGGGCCGCCATTCGGGCCGCCGTGAGCTGAGCCCGCGCGTCAAGTATCACAAGGCATAACGGAGTTGCGGGGTGTGACCGGCGACCGCCGGTCACACCCCTCGCATCACGCGTTGCTGGCGTTGAGGTAGGTGAGCACGGCGCGCACCCGCCGGTGGCCGCCGTCGGTGGTGGGCAGGCCGAGCTTGCTGAAGATGTTCCCGATGTGCTTGTTCACCGAGGTCTCGGCGATGAACAGCAGCTCTCCGATGGCGGTGTTGCCATGCCCCTCGGCCATCAGCGACAGCACCTCGCGCTCCCGCGCGCTGAGGGCGGCCAGCGGATCGTTGCGCGTCCTGCGGACCATGAGCTGCGAGATTGCCTCGGGGTCCATCGCCACACCGCCGTCCGCGACCCGGTCCAGCGCCTGGAGGAACTCCTCGATGCGGCCGACCCGGTCCTTCAGGAGATACCCCACCCCGGAGGCGCCCTGGGCGAGCAGCTTGGACGCGTACGCCTGCTCGACGTACTGGGACAGCACCAGCACCGGCAGACCGGGGATCTCCGCCCGGGCGGCCATCGCGGCCCGCAACCCCTCGTCCCGGAAGGTCGGCGGCAGCCGGACGTCCAGGACGGCGATGTCCGGGCGGTGTTCCAGCAGCGTGGGCAGCAGGCTGTCGCCGTCCGCCACCATCGCGCAGATCTCATGCCCGGCGTTGGTCAGCAGCAGCGAAAGCCCCTCCCTCAGCAGGGTGTTGTCCTCGGCGATCACGATCCGCACGGCAGCTCCACTCGAAGGGTGGTCGGCCCCTTCTCGGGGCTGGTCAGCTCGGTGGTCCCGTCGAACGCCGCGACGCGGCGCCTGATGCCCCGGATCCCGCTTCCGGCGTCCTCCGACACACCGCCCCGGCCGTTGTCCCACACGGTGATCAGGATGCTGTTCCCCGTGGTGTGCAGCCGGACCTGGGCCTGGTCGGCGCCGCTGTGTTTGGCGACGTTCGTCAGGGCTTCGGAAATCACGAAGTACGCGGCGGACTCGACGGCGACCGGAGCGCGGCCGCCCACCGCGGCCATGTCGACGTCCAGCTCGGTGGGCACCTGGCAGGCGGCAACGAGCGACCGCACCGCCTCGGCCAGCCCGCGGTCGACGAGGATCGGCGGGTAGATGGCGCGCACGGCCTGACGCAGCTGGGTCAGGGCCTGCTCGGCCAGCTCGTGGGTGCGGTCGATCATTTCCGGCAGCTGTTCCGGCCGCTGTGCCACCGCCTGTTTGATCAGGCCCAGCCGCAGCGAGATGCTCACCAGCCCGGCCTGTGCTCCGTCGTGCAGATCGCGCTCGATGCGGCGCAACTCGGCGGCATGGGCGTCGAGCGCTTCGGCGCGTGACGCGGTCAGCTCCTCGATCCGCCGGGCGAGCGTCACCTTCCGGCGCCGTGCCTTGAGCATGAACCGGGTCATCCGCGCGTGGGACCGCGCCAGCGACGGAACGATGAACGCGGCCAGCGCGGCGTAGGCCAGGCCGACGATCACCGCGCCCAGGGAATCCGCCCAGGAGTTGATCTCCCAGAAGAGGAACTGCGCCTTCGGGACCAGGGCCCACCACAGCGGGGTGGTCATCCAGCTCACCGCTCCCACGCACAGACTGAGCGTCAGAGCACAGGTGAACAGGCCGAAGAGCGCGTGCAGCGGCAGCCAGAGGAGATCGGCGTAGGTGGCCCGGTCGGTCAGCATGGTGTGGGCGCGGATCAGCACACCGCCCTTGGGTGTGCGGTAGTCCGACCGGATCTCGGTGCCCAGCACCGCCCCCGCCCGCCGGCGATGGGCGTCGGCGCTGCGGCGTAATCGCATCAGGGAGGCCGGTAACAGCAGCAGCCCCGGGCCCAGCAGGCTCAGCGCCAGGACGAAGAGCAGCGCGTAGAGAGCGAACAGGCAGACCACCGCGGTGCCGCCGCTGACCAGGACGTACGGTACGGACGCGACGAACCGGGACACGAAGGCCTGCCAGGTCATCATGCGGACGGATCCCATGTAGATCGTTCTGTGGGAATCCACAGTCATCTCCCGCCCCGCCCCTCGCATAGGTCGAGCGCACTTTATCACCGGAATTCCGCCCACCGCCGGGTCTGCGCGTACCGCCGGAGAAGGGGCAGTCAGCTGCACCTTTTATCTACCAGTGCACGCCGTGTCGCGCGGCGCGCCGCGCCTCTAGCGTGAGTGCGGACAGCACAGGAACTCTTCTCCAAGGGGGACGCGGCGGTGGCTCAACGTGGGGGTGCCGGCCGGGCGGCCGGCGGCGGGACTCGGGACGTGACCATGGGGACCGGCATGCCGGGACCCGCAAGCCGCTGGGCTGTCCAGCTGCAGGGCGTGAGCAAGACCTACGGCCGGGGCGCCGGGCAGGTCTCGGCCCTGCGCGATCTGACCATCGATTTCGACCGGGGCAGCTTCACCGCCGTCATGGGCCCCTCCGGGGCTGGCAAGAGCACCTTCCTGCACTGCGCGGCGGGGCTCGACCGGCCCACCTCCGGTTCGGTGCAGCTGGGCGGCACGGACCTGGCGAGGCTGACCGAGGCCGAGCTGACGATGCTCCGCCGGGAACGGGTCGGGTTCATCTTCCAGGCGTACAACCTGCTGGCCTCGCTGACGGTGGCGGAGAACATCACCCTGCCCATGATGCTCGCCGGGCAGTCGCCGGAGCCCGCCTGGTTCGAGCAGGTCGTGCACCAGGTCGGGCTGGCCGACCGCATGGGCCACCGGCCCTCCCAGCTGTCCGGCGGCCAGCAGCAGCGGGTGGCCATCGCCAGGGCCCTGATCACCCGTCCGGAGGTCATCTTCGCCGACGAACCGACCGGAGCCCTGGACACCCGCACCGGTCGGCAGGTCCTCCAGCTCCTGCGGCACGTGGTGGACACCACCGGCCACACGGTGGTGATGGTCACCCACGACCCCGTCGCGGCCTCCCACGCGCACCGGGTGGTCTTCCTCGCCGACGGCCGCTTCGCCGAGGTGATGGAGTCCCCGACCCCCGAGCGCGTGGCGGAGCGCATGACACGCCTCGGGGAGTGGTGACCGGTGATCTTCCGACTCGTACGCATGACGCTCAGGGAGCGCAAGGCGGGGCTCGTCGGCGCCTTCGTCGCCCTGGTCGGTGCGTCCGCCCTGGTCACCGCGTTCGGCATCCTCCTGCAGTCGGGCATCGGGTCCGGTGTCCCGACCCAGCGTTACGCGGGCGCCGCCGTCGTCGTCAGCGGCAAACAGTCCTTCAAGGTCCATGACGGCAAGACCAAGGAGAAGCCGCTGGCCGAACCCGCCGCGCTGGACCGCGATCTGGTGGGGAGGATCGCCCGGGTGCCGGGCGTCCGCAAGGCCGTCGGCGACGTCAGCTTCCCCGCCCAGGTGGTGGACGGCTCCGGCGATCTGGTGGAGGCCGGCAACGGGCGGCCGTCCACCGGACACGGCTGGGACAGCGCGGCCCTGGGCCCCTTCGAGCTGAGCGGCGGACGGGCGCCGGAGCACGACGGTGAGGTCGTGCTCGACGCCCACCTCGCCGAACGGGCGAAGATCACCCCTGGACAGCGGGTGAGGCTGGCGACCACCGAGGCCGCCGCCTCGTTCAAGGTCGTGGGCCTGGCCACGCTCGCGTCCACGGACGAGGAGCTGCGCTCCGCCCCCCTGTTCTTCACCGAGTCCGACGCGGCGCGGCTGTCCGGCGACCCCGGCCGGGTGCGGGCGGTTGGGGTCATCGCCGCGCCGGGAACCGACACCGGCGAGCTTCAGGACCGGATCGAGGACAAGCTGCACGGGCAGGAGATCACCACCCGTACCGGCTCGGACCGCAGCCAGATCGAGAACCCGGATGTGGCCACCGCCCGGAGCGACCTGCAGGAAATGGCCGGTTCGCTCGGAGCCACGGTCATCCTCATCGCGATGATCGTGGTGTCCAGCACCCTGGCGCTCAGCGTGCACCAGCGCCGCCGCGAGCTGGCCCTGCTGCGCGCCGTCGCCGCCACTCCCCGGCAGATCTACAAGATGATGGCCGCCGAGGCGTTACTCGTCTCCGGCGTGGCGTCGGTGCTCGGCTGCTTCCCCGGAATCCTGGTCGCCCAGCTGATGCGGGCGGCGCTGACCACCATCGGCATGGTGCCCGACGACTTCACGTTCTCCTACGGGCCGCTCCCCATGCTGGTCGCCGTGTTCGCCGGAATCGTCGCCGCCGAGGTGGCGGCCCTCGGTGTCGCCCGGAAGGCGGTGGCCATCCGTCCGGTGGAGGCCATGGGCGAGGCGGCCGTGGACAAGCCGAAACTGGGCCGGTGGCGGGTGTTCTCGGGAGTGATGCTGTTCCTGCTCGGCGCCGCCGCCTCCCTGCTGCCGCTGTTCTTCGGCAGCATCTTCGCCGTGGCCGGAGCGGGCTCCGGCGGCCTGGTGATGGTGATCGCGGTGCTGCTCCTGAGCCCCCCGGTGGTGGGCCTGTCGACCCGTCTGCTGGCCCGGCCGGTCCGCAGGCGCACCGGCCCGCACGGCTGGCTGGCGGTGGCCAACACCCGGGCCAACGCCCGCCGGCTGGCCGCCGGGATCGGCCCGCTGACGCTGGCGATCGGCTTCGCGATGGTGCAGCTGGTCATCCCCACCACCACCGCCGAGGCCGCGCAGGACCAGGCGGAGCAGGGCATCGTGGCCGACTTCACCCTGGGCGGCCAGGCGGGCGGCGTCCCCATGCCCGCCGTTCAGGACGCGGCCCGGCTGCCCGGGGTGGCCGCCGCCACCGGCGTCATCCGGGTGGATCTGGCCGCCTCGCGTGCGGTGCTGGACTCGCCGGAAATCTTCGAATACCAGGGCCAGGGGGTCACGCCCAAGGGGCTGGAGAAGAACATGGACCTGGAGGTGACCGACGGCAGCGTGAGCCGGCTGCGCGACGGGACCGTGGCCCTCAGCACCGGCGCCGCCGGCACGCTGGGCGTGGGCGTGGGGGAGCGGGCCCGGCTGCATCTGCCCGACGGTGTCGAGGCCAAACCGGTCGTGGTGGCGGTCTACAAGCGGGGACTGGGGTTCGGCGACGTCACCCTGCCGCAGCGGACCGTTCTCGACCACAGCAACCGGCGGCTGGACGACACCGTGTTCGTCAAGGCGGCGCCCGACGCCGACAAGGACAAGGTCAAGGCGGCGCTGGAAAACCTCGGCAAGCGCTACCCCGGAACCGATGTCCTCGACGACGCGGGCCTGTCGGCCGCCCAGGAGGACCAGGCGACGTCCAGCGTGCTCACCAGCGCCCTGCCACTGGCCCTGGTCTTCGGCTACCTGGCCATCTCGGTGGCCAACACGCTGGTGATGGCCACCCTCAGCCGGGTACGGGAGTTCGCCCTGCTCCGGCTCGTGGGCGCGCCCGCCCGGCAGGTGATGCGCATGATGAGGGTGGAGACGGTCATCGTGGTGATCACCGCGGTGGTCATCGGCAGCGTGGTGCCCCTGCTTCCGCTGGTCACCGTCAGCCTCGGGCTGACCGGATCGCCCGTGCCGTACATCCCCCCGCTGCTGTACCTGGGGATCGTCGCGGCGACGGCCGCGATCGGCGCGCTGGCGATCCTGCTGCCCACCCGCTGGGCGCTGCGTACGGCGCCGGTGAACGCCATCGGCCTGCGGGAATAGGGATCCGACGCGGCGGGGGCGAGGGGGCCGGGACATCAAACGGCCCCCTCGCCACCCGTTCGCCCGGCGTGGACGCCTGTGGACACGCCCAGCAGCACGGTGGTCCGCTGTGGCCGGGCCGTCTCGTCCAGCCGCCACTTGATGGAATCGGCCACCCCTCGCCCGGCGCCCGCCGTCGGCGCCGGACGAGGCCGTTCAGACCTCGAACGCCCGGGCCACCGCGAGACTGTCCTCGTAGACGTGGTGCCGGGTGACGAGGCCGTGTTCGACCGTCAGGTGCAGGGCGAACCGTGCGCGGTAGGGGCGGCCGGTGGGGCGGGCGGTTTGGCGGATCTCGCCGAGTACGACCGCGTCGTCGCCGTCTATGAGGATGCGCTCGATCTCGGTGGCCGCCGCCCCGGGCACATGGTGATCGGCGAGCTCGCGGTAGTGGGCGGCGGCCTCGGCGCGGGTGGTGCGGTGGCGGATCCACGGGGTGGCGGTGCGGCCGTGTTCGTCCTCCGGCCAGTCCAGCTTCCAGTCGCCTCGCTCGGCGTACAGCTCGGCGATGTGCTCGGGGTCGCCCTCGCCGATCCGGCGCAGCAACTCCTCGACCACATCGCGCGTGGTCGTGGGCGCGGATGTCGCCATGGCTGATCCTCTCCGTTCGATAACCCGCGTGTTCTGACGCGGAGATCGTCATTCTGGTCGGCGTCGACCGTCCACGGCGATTACTTCCCGGGTAAGGGGGGCACTTCCGGCGGTCGCGCAGTGAGCTCGCGAGCTGAGCCGGATCGGTGGTGAGCCAGTCGTAGCCGATCCCGTTCCAGAAGGAGCACCGGTGCCGCGCCGCGTACGCCCCGGAGCCGGCGGCCCGGCCGCGGCCGCCGGGCAGCAGCGACATGAGCGTGGCACCGCGGTACGACGGCCACGCCGCCTGCCCTTCCACCGTGGGGTCGGCGTCGCGTACGAACGCGCCCCAGTAGCGCAGCATCGTCCGCGACAGCCGCCGCTGCTCCGGTGTCAGTGGTTTCGCGGCCATGCCGGGCCACAGGTAGGGAAGCTCGGCGGAGTGGGCCGCGCCCGGTGCGAAGCCCGGGGGAGTGGGGCCGCGCGAGGGCGCTGGGTCGCGGTCGCCGAATTCGTAGAAGTAGGTCCTGGGCTGATGGGACGCGAAGCGCTCAGCGAGGCGCTGGTATTGGCACCCGCCCATCCCGTAGAACACGCTGCTGTCGGTCCACACCGCGCCGAGGGCGTACGCCGCGCTGTACGGCCCGCCGCCGGCGCCGTACGGATAGCGGGCGAGCACCCCGTCGGCGTGGGGGCCGAACTGCCGCCTGACCACGCGCTCGTACCGCTCCCGGGGCGCGTTCGCGAACGGCAGCGCCCACTTGCGTGTCTCGTCGCGGTTGGTGCCGATGAGGACGGGGACGTCGGCGAACCTTCCGGTGCGCACCGCGACGCCCGGCGCGACCGGCAGTTCGGGGACGCCGGACACGGGCAGCGGACCGTTCAGGATGCCACCGAAGTCGCGCCCGGCGGCCAGCACCTCCTTTGGCCGCTTGGCCCGCAGACAGGCCACGGCGGTCGCGGAGTCACGGCAGCCCGCGGCGGTGGCGTAGCTCGTGCCCCGCGCTCTGGCCTGCGCGGCCGTGAGACTCGGGCACCCGCCGCTCTGGATGATGGCGCGGTCGAACAGACCGCGGGCCGGGGGCGAGGCCAGGAGGGCGCACACCGACTGGCCACCGGCCGACTCGCCCGAGAGCGTCACGCGGCCGGGATCCCCACCGAACGCGGCGATGTTCCGCTGGGTCCAGCGCAGCGCCGCCTGCTGGTCGAGCAGGCCGTAGTTGCCCGCACCCCGCTCGCTCAGCCCGGGCAGGTCGAGGAAGCCGAACACGCCGAGCCGGTAGTTGATCGTGACGACCACGATGTTGTTGGTCCGCGCGAGCAGCGAGCCGTCGTAGAGGTCGCCCGAACCGCTCATGAAGCCCCCGCCGTGGATCCAGAACAGCACCGGCAGCGGGTGGTCCGTGCGCCGTTCGGGGGCGTAGACGTTGAGGTGGAGGCAGTCCTCACTCGTGCCCGGGCCGCCGCCCGCCGTTTGCTCACAGCGCGCACCGGGACGGTCCGCCGACCGGACACCCGGCCACGCGGCCGCGGGCGGCCGCCAGCGCAGGCTGCCGACCGGTGGCGCGGCGTACGGGATGCCGAGGAACCGGCCGACCCCGTCCGCCGCGGCGCCCTCGACCACGCCCTTGTCGGTGGCCACCGTCAGGGGCCGTGAGACCGTGGGCTCGGCCGAGGGGACGGTCATCACCGCGGCCAGGCCCACGACGGCCGCGAGTACACGTCGGATCATGGCTCGCCCTGGACCTCCCGTAAGGCAGGAGTCCATCGAATCACGCGCCGAACCGGCGCTTCGAAGCGCTCCTCCCGCCCGGGCGGGCCCGGCTGTCAGCTCCTTCACCCGCGGCGAGCCGCCCATCGGCGCCGGGACGCACTGGGCGCGTTCCGAACTGGTCGCGGAGGTCGCGTCCACCGAATGGCCCCGCGACGGCGGCACCGCGCGTACGGACGGATACCCACGGATCACCCGTACGCGCTGCTTGATGAGAGGTGCGCCGGGCCCCGGTGGGGCTACACAGGTGCCTGACCTCTCCGTAAAGGCGGGCGCGTGCGCGTTCTGCCCCCGACAGACAAGGCGATTGCATGGCGACGGCGATCGAATCCGGGGCCCCGGCGCCCGCTTCGAGACCCACGGTGGGCACCGTGCTGGTCACCTGGATGACGACTACGGATCATAAGAAGATCGGACATCTCTATCTGATTTCCTCGTTCATCTTCTTTCTGTTCGGTGGGGTGCTCGCCCTTGTGATGCGAGCCGAACTGGCCCGCCCCGGAATTCAGATCCTCTCCAACGAGCAGTACAATCAGGCTTTCACCATGCACGGCACGGTCATGCTGCTGCTGTTCGCCACACCGACCTTCGCCGGTTTCGCCAACGCGGTCATGCCCCTGCAGATCGGGTCCCCGGACGTCGCCTTTCCCCGCCTCAACATGCTGTCCTTCTGGCTGTTTCTCTTCGGCGGGCTGATGGTGGTCAGCAGCATGCTGCTCATTCCCGCGGGGACCGCGGACTTCGGCTGGACCGCCTACGCCCCCCTCAACAGCGCGGAACGGACACCGACCGTCGGCGCCGACCTCTGGATCATGGGACTGGCGCTGGCGGGGTTCGGCACGATCCTCGGTGCGGTCAACTTCGTCACCACGATCCTGTGCATGCGGGCCCCCGGCATGACCATGTTCCGCCTGCCCATCTTCACCTGGAACATCCTGTTCACCTCGGTGCTAGTGCTGTTCGCGTTCCCCGTCCTGGCCGCGGCGCTCCTCGTCCTGGAGGCCGACCGGCGGTTCGGCTCGGTGGTGTTCGAGGCGGCGAACGGGGGACCGCTTCTGTGGCAGCACCTGTTCTGGTTCTTCGGGCACCCCGAGGTCTACATCATCGCTCTGCCGTTCTTCGGCATCGTCACCGAAATCATCCCGGTGTTCTCCCGTAAGCCGATCTTCGGATATGCCGGGCTCGTCGGCGCGACCATCGCCATCACCGGTCTGTCCATCATGGTGTGGGCACATCACATGTTCGCCACCGGGGCCGTGCTGCTGCCGTTCTTTTCCTTCGTGACCTTTCTGATCGCCGTGCCGACCGGCGTCAAATTCTTCAACTGGGTCGGAACCATGTGGCGAGGGTCCCTCAGCTTCGAAACCCCGATGCTGTGGTCCATCGGATTCCTGGTCACCTTTCTCTTCGGCGGCTTGACGGGAGTCATCCTCGCCTCCCCTCCCATGGACTTCCACGTCACCGACAGCTACTTCGTGGTGGCGCATTTCCATTACGTCGTCTTCGGCACCGTTGTCTTCGCCACTTTCGCGGGCTTCTACTACTGGTGGCCGAAAATGACCGGCACCATGCTGGACGAACCGCTGGGAAAGATTCACTTCTGGACGCTCTTCGTCGGTTTCCACACCACCTTCCTCGTCCAGCACTGGCTGGGAGCGGAAGGCATGCCCCGCCGCTACGCCGACTACCTGGCCGCGGACGGCTTCACGGCGCTCAACACCGTCTCCACCATCGGCGCCTTCCTGCTCGGTCTCTCGACGCTGCCCTTCCTCTACAACGTCTGGAAGACCGCCAACTTCGGGCAGCGCGTGACGGTGGACGACCCCTGGGGCTACGGCCGGTCCCTGGAATGGGCCACCTCCTGCCCGCCCCCGCGCCACAACTTCTCCACCCTGCCGAGGATCCGGTCCGACTCGCCCGCGTTCGACTTGCACCACCCCGCGATCGCCGTGCTCGATCAGGCCCGGCACACGGATCAGCGTGACATCGTCGAACCGGAGGAGGGCGCCACCCCTCCGGGCGACCGGGGTGAGAGGCCATGAGCCCGGAGACGGACCACGACCGGGAGGTGGCCGCGGGGCTGGTCGAGATCGAGGGCCTGCTGCTGGCCGCCCACCACCGGCGCAGGGCCCGCGAGGAGGGCGAGGCGTTCGCCCGCCGCATGCCCTGGCTCACTCCTCCGCAGCACACGGAGGTCGCGCGCCTCTACACCGACCGGCACATGGCGCTCGCCAAGGAGATACTGCGCACCGTCATCAGCCGCAGCGAGGAACTCAAGGCCGAATACACCCACCGCTACCGGTCGCTGAGGAAGCGGCTGCTGACGGTCACCGTGACATCGGCGGTCGCGTCGGCGGTGCTGTGGGTCGCGCTCCAGCGCCAAGGACTGGCCCCCTGAACACGGCCGGCTTTCGTGTCGTGACATCCCGTGGCACATCGCGGCGGTATTGATAGTCCTGTGCTGACGACCGGAACCGAGGAGGCGCCACGGCGATGTCTTCGTCGCTGAGTGACCGGGGCGCCAGGGGGCGGCGAATGCTGGCCGGGCTGCTGGCCGAAAGCCACTTGATGCCGCTGGAGATGCTGCCCGCCAGAACCCGCGCATACGCGGCGCTCGCCGGTCTCACCGAGGTGGTGATCTATCTGCGCGATCTGCAGGGCCACGTGCTGCGCAGGCTCTCCGGCGCGGGACTCACCACGCCCCCCGCGGAGCCGGAGGCCCCGGAGGAGCTGGCGATCGAGGAGACCATGGCCGGCCGGTCGTACCAGCTGGGGCAGATCACCGCCGACGACATGCCGCACGCCGCCCTCCGGCGCTGGGTGCCGCTGCTGGACGGCACCGAGCGGGTCGGGGTGATGCGGGTGACCGTCGACACCGACGACGCGCACACCGCGGAGGACATGGAGGCGCTGGCCGCGCTGCTGGCCCTGCTGATCGTCCGTAAGGCGGACACCAGCGACACCTACGCGCGCCTGACACGGACCAGGGCGATGGGGATCGCCGCCGAGATGCAGTGGAACCTGATGCCGGAGCGCACCTTCGTGGACGGCAGGGTGGCGATCTCCGGCGTCCTGGAGCCCGCGTACCAGGCGAGCGGGGATGCCTATGAGTACGCCACCGACGGGCCGTTGGTACATCTGGCGATCTTCGATGCCATGGGGCACGACACCACCGCCGGACTGGCCGTGGCCCTGGCGATGGGCGCCTGCCGCAACGCGCGCCGGCAGGGGGCCGGGCTGGTGGAGATCGGGCGGGCGGTGGACGACGCGCTGCTCGGCCAGTCCCCGCAGGCCCGCTACGTCACCGGTGTCCTGTGCTGCCTGGACACCCGCAGTGGCGCTCTGACCTGGATCAACCGCGGTCATCCGCCGCCGATCGTCATCCGCCGGGAGGCGGGCGGTTCGGCCTGCCTGGAGTGTCCGCCCGCGCCGCCCATGGGGATCGGCCTGGGGCCCGAGGCCACCGTGTGCCACGAGCGGCTGGAGCCGGGGGACCGTATCGTCCTGTACACCGATGGCATCACCGAGGCGCGCCGCCCCGGTGAACGGGAATTCGGGGTGGACCGCTTCACCGATCTGCTCATCCGCCACCACGCGGCGGGCCTGCCGGTGCCCGAGACCCTGCGCCGGGTGATCCACACCGTCCTGGACCACCACGGCGGGGAACTGGAGGACGACGCCACGATCCTGTTCTGCGAATGGATCAGCCCCATCCCCACGCCCACTGGACAGGCCGCCAGACTCGCGGGGGTCCCGCAGCGTCCCGACTAGCGCGACGGCCGCCGGGTGCCTGCCCGGCCTGGACCCCCGCGGCTCCCGGCACGGTACCCCCGACCCGGCGAGGGCCCGGTCCGTGCGTACGCGGCGGACCCTCCGCCAGGTGGCGGCCGAGGCGGACGCCGGACAGGTCCGGTGTCAGGGGGTGAACAGCACCTTGATCGCGCCGTCGTGCTTCTTCTGGAACATGTCGTAGGCGTCCGGCGCCTTGTCCAGGGGGACCCGGTGGGTGGCGAAGGTCTCGACGCCCAGCGGGTCGCCGTCGGTGACCAGGGGCAGCAGGTCATCGACCCAGCGCCATACGTTGGCCTGGCCCATGCGCAGCTGGATCTGCTTGTCGAACAGGGTCAGCATCGGCATCGGGTCCGCCATGCCGCCGTAGACGCCGGAGAGCGAGATGGTGCCTCCGCGCCGGACCAGGTCGATCGCCAGGTGCAGGGCGGAGAGCCGGTCCACTCCGAAGCGCTTCATCATGGGGGCCGACAGCGCGTCCGGCAGGAGCCCGGTCAGTTTCTGGGCGCCGGCGGCCAGCGGAGTGCCATGGGCTTCCAGGCCCACCGCGTCGATGACGGAGTCGGGTCCACGGCCTCCGGTGAGCTCGCGGGCGGCCGCTACGACGTCGTGCTGGTTGAGGTCGAGCACGTGGACGCCGTGCGCGCGGGCCCGTTCCAGGCGCTCCGGTACGAGGTCGACGCCGATCACCCTGTCCACGCCGCGGTGGGCGGCGATGCGGGCGCACATGTCACCGATGGGGCCCAGCCCCAGGACGGCGAGGCTCCCACCCGGCGGCACGGCGGCGTACTCGACGGCCTGCCAGGCCGTCGGCAGGACATCGGAGAGGTAGACGAACCGGTCGTCCGGCGGGCCGTCGGGCACCTTGATGGGGAGGGTGTTGCCGAAGGGCACCCGCAGGTACTCGGCCTGCCCGCCGGGCACCTGGCCGTAGAGCTTGGTGTAGCCGAAGAGGGACGCGCCCTTCCCGTGCTCGTGCACCTGCGTCGTCTCGCACTGCGACTGCAGCCCCTGGGCGCACATGAAGCAGGTGCCGCAGGAGACGTTGAAGGGCACCACGACCCGGTCGCCCGGCCGTACGGCGGTGACTTCGGGACCGACCTCCTGCACGACGCCCATCGGTTCGTGGCCCAGGATGTCGCCCGCCTCGATGAAGGGGCCGAAGACCTCGTAGAGGTGCAGGTCGGAGCCGCACAGCCCGGTGGTGGTCACCTTGACGATGACATCGGTCGGCTCCTCGATCACTGGATCGGGAACGGTGTCGACCCGCACGTCCGCCTCGCCATGCCATGTCAGGGCTTTCATCACGTCTCCTCGCCGGTGATCCGTCAGTGCTGCACGAGAGTTGACTCAGCGTTTCCTCCGCGCTCCGGCCGAGTGCCCGATGGGAAGACGGACACACGAAGGAGGGGGAACTTCCGTCGCGGCGTGACACCGGCGTCCGCGGCGGGAAACGCACAGTTGCGGTGATCCGCTCACCATGTGAAGGACGGAGACAGCCGATGGCGACCACTGCTGACGGGACTTCGACCGAGGGGAAGGGGATCTGCGGACTGCGACTGCCGGGGATCGTCCTGGGAGTCGGGCTCGGAGGATTCGTCGACGGGATCCTGCTGCACCAGCTCCTCCAGTGGCACCACATGCTCAGCGGCACCGACCACGACCACATCGGAGTGAAGTACTACAGCCCGCACTCCGTCTCCGGTCTGCGGATGAACACGGTCTGGGACGGCGTCTTCCACACCGTGTGCTGGCTCGCCGTCCTGACGGGGCTCGCGGTCCTGTACTCCCGTGTCACCCGTCATCGCCGCCGGGTATGGGCCTCCCGGGTGCTGTGGGGGTGGATCCTGGCGGGCTGGGGGATGTTCAACCTGGTCGAAGGCGTGCTGGACCACCACCTTCTCGGCATCCACCATGTGCACGGCGGACCGTGGCAGCTGTGGTGGGACATCGGCTTCCTGGTGCTGGGGGCCCTGCTGGCCGTCGCCGGCTACGGGATCCAGCGGAGCGGGCGGCCCTTCGACCCCGAAGCCGGGGACGCCCGGCGGAGCGGACGGGCCGGCTGATGGGCGGCGGCCACCCGCACACCGGCCACGGTGCGGGCAGCGGCGTCCTGGCGGCCGCGCTGCCCGCCATCGCCATGCTCCTGTGCGTCTGCGGCTACCTCCGGCTGGCCCATCGGGCCGGGCGCCGCAACCCGGCGCGGGGCTGGAGCCGGCGGCGGTCGGCCTCCTTCGCGACCGGGGCCACCCTGCTGGCCGTGGCGCTGCTGCCGCCCCTGGCCCCGTTCGCCCACGCCGACTTCCGCGGCCACATGGCCCAGCACATGCTCATCGGCATGTACGCTCCGCTCGCCCTCGTCCTCGGCGCCCCCGTCACCCTGCTCCTGCGGAACCTGCCCGCCACCCACGGCCGACGGCTGACCACGGCCCTGCACAGCCGCCCCGTCCGGGTCCTGACCCACCCGGCCACCGCACTGCTGCTGGCCTCCGGCAGCCTCGTGGCGCTCTACTTCACCCCGCTCTACCGCGCCACCACCACCTGGCCGCCCGGGCACTGGCTGCTGCATGCCCACTTCCTGCTGTCCGGCTGCCTCTTCGCCCACGTCATCGCCGGTCCCGACCCCGCCGCCGGACGGCCCGGTGTGCGGGTCCGCCTGGTGTGGCTCGGCTGCGCCATCGCCCTCCACGCCGGGGTGTCGCAGCTGATGTACGGCGGGTTCGGGATCGACATCCCCGCGCCCGCCGCCGAGGTCCGGGGGGCGGCGGAAATCATGTACTACGGCGGTGACATCGCTGAGCTGCTGCTCGCCGGCGCCCTCGTCGCCACCTGGCGCCCCGCCCGGCCGTACTTGGCCTCCGGCGCGGACGCGAGCCACACGGTGGGCGAGGTGATCGCGGTGAGGGGTGGAGTCGTGGACACGCGCTGAAGACGGCCCATTCCGAATGTGTTTGGGGGTGTGGGCGCGGGGCAAG
>NZ_BBUZ01000045.1 GCF_001417735.1 Streptomyces sp. NBRC 110028 | reverse complement strand
CGAGGATCGTGCGCGGGCCGACCCGCTGAGCCGGTACCGGCAGCGTCCCCTCACGGAACCAGCGATACGCGGTCTGCGGATGCACACCCTGAGCCTTCGCCCATTCCGTGAGATTCATGCTCTGACAACGACACTCACTCACACATGGTTACGCTCACTCACTCGACTTTGAAGAGCAGCAGTTGAAGACCCCGTCACGTCCCCGTGGTGACCGCGTGCTCGCCGACGCGTCACCGCGAGGATTCCCGCCATGAGGGCGAGCACGAAAAGCGCCAGTCCGCCGATGATCACCGGATTCACCCAGCCGGGCACCAGCTCGGCCGCCAAGCCGCCCTCCGTGACGCACTGCGCGCTGATCGGCAGCGTCGCCCGCGTCACGATGCGATCTCCCGGCAGCCCCCGCACCGCGCACACCTGATCCGGATCCAGGACATAAAACCCCGACATCACCCCCCAGGCGTACGCGCCGAACGCCGCCGCGCCCGCCATGACCATCACCAGCACGCATGTCGTGACGCTCGGCAGATGCCACCCGCTGCCCGGCAGCCGCCTGGAGGCCCGCAGCGCGAGCCCCAGGGCGGCGCCCGCGCACACGAGCGGCATCAGGAGCGGCGCGAAGACCAGGACCAGCAACACAAAGCTCGCCATGCTCACCCGGACACCGCCCGGACGAGGCCGGTTCCCTCAAGCGTCGAGGGGCCGACGGCGCCCCGGAGAAATCGCCGGAAGTTTTTTCCGGGGAGCTGTCGATCCGGGTGTCTCCCGTTCGACGTCAGGGTGAGAGGCGGGGAGTGGCCCCGCCCCGGCGACCGAGGAGACACCATGCCGCGCTTTCTGACCCTGATCCGCATCGACGAGAAGAACGCCCCCGCCGAGGGCCCCAGCCCCGAGCTGATGGAGCGCATGGGCGCCCTGCTGGAGGAGATCACCAAGGCCGGCGTCATGCTCGACACGGCCGGGCTCAAGCCCACCTCCGAGGGCACCCGGGTCACCTGGTCCGGCGGCAAGATCAGCTACACCGACGGGCCGTTCACCGAGAGCAAGGAGGTCATCGGCGGCTACTCCCTCATCCAGGCCAAGGACAAGGCCGAGGCTCTGGAGTGGACCAAGCGGTTCCTGGAGACCCACGAGGACTACTGGACCGTCACCGCCGAGGTCCGCCAGATCGACGAGGGCTGATCAGGCTCCCGGACCGATCCGGTTCCGCTTGCCGCACCACCGGGCGGCTGCTCTGATGGGTGGCCGTGACGGCAGCGAACGCGACCGAAACGGTCGAAGCGGTCTTCAGGATCGAATCCGCGCGCATCATCGCAGGTGTCGCCCGCATCGTGCGGGACGTCGGCATCGCCGAGGAACTCGCGCAGGATGCCCTGATCGCCGCGCTGGAACAGTGGCCGGAGTCGGGCGTCCCGGACAAGCCGGGAGCCTGGCTCATGGCCACCGCCAAGCACCGCGCGATCGACCTCGTACGCCGCAAGGAGACGTACGCGCGGAAGCTGGCCGAGGTCGGGCGGGCCCTGGAGGACGTGCCGCCACCCGATCCGGCGGCCCTCGACGACCCCGACGGCATCGACGACGACCTGCTGCGGCTGATCTTCACCGCCTGCCATCCGGTGCTGTCGCCGGAGGCCCGGATCGCCCTGACCCTGCGGCTGCTGGGCGGGCTGACCACGGAGGAGATCGCCCGCGCGTTCCTGGCCTCCGAGGGGGCCGTCGCCCAGCGGATCGTGCGGGCGAAACGGTCTCTGGCCAAGGCCGGGGTGCCCTTCGAGGTGCCGTACGGCGAGGACCGGACCGCCCGGCTCTCCTCGGTCCTGGAGGTCATCTACCTGATCTTCAACGAGGGCTACTCGGCGACGGCCGGGGACGACCTGGTGCGCCCCGCCCTGTGCGAGGACGCGCTGCGCCTGGCCCGGGTGCTGGCGGGGCTCATGCCCAAGGAACCCGAGGTGCACGGGCTGGCCGCGCTCCTGGAGTTCCAGGCCTCCCGCATCCCGGCCCGCACCGGTCCGGACGGCGCGCCGGTGCTGCTCGCCGACCAGAACCGGGCCAGGTGGAACCGGTTGCTCATCCACCGCGGCGTCGAGGCCCTGCACCGGGCGGGCCACGGCCCGTACGCCCTCCAGGCCGCGATCGCCGCGTGCCACGCGCGGGCGGTCCGCTACGAGGACACCGACTGGGGAACCATCACCACCCTCTACGACCGGCTGGCCGCGCTCACCCCGTCCCCGGTGGTGGAACTGAACCGGGCGGTGGCCGTCTCGATGGCAGAAGGCCCGGCGGCCGCGCTGGAACTGGTCGACGCCCTGGTCGCGGACCCCGCGCTGCGCGACTACCACCTGCTGCCGAGCGTCCGAGGCGATCTGCTGGAGCGCCTGGGGCGGCGGGCGGAGGCCCGCGCCGAGTTCGAGCGCGCCGCCTCCCTCACCCGCAACGCTCCCGAGCGCCGGCTGCTGCGGGAGAGGGCCGAGCGGGTCTGAAACGCGTTCGCCCCGCTGGTGCTCACCCCCGCTTCCTGACATCGTCGGCGTCCATGCGGACGACTCTGCACGGCGCGCGGGTGGGCTTGCGGCCCACCGTCCCCGCCGACATCCCCACGCTCGCCGCCATCCGCGCGAAGCCCGAGGTGTACGCGCGCTGGCGGGGCGGCGAGGACCTGGTGGCGGCGGTGACGGAGGACCTGGCCGAGCCGGACACCGAGACCCTGGCCGTGGTGTACGAGGGGGCCGTGGTCGGCATGATCCAGTGGTCGGCCGAAACGGACCCCGACTACCGGCACGCGAGCATCGACATCTATCTGGACCCGGCGGTACACGGCCGTGGGCTCGGCACCGACGCCGTGCGCACCCTGGCCCGGCACCTCGTCCGCGACCACGGCCACCACCGCATCGTGATCGATCCGGCCGCGGACAACGCCGCCGCCATCCGCGCCTACGGCAAGGCCGGGTTCCGTCCGGTCGGCGTGATGCGCCGCTACGAGCGCGGGCCCGACGGCACCTGGCACGACGGTCTGCTGATGGATCTGCTGGCCGAGGAACTGGCGGATTGACATGCTGTCCTTTTGACATGCTGTCCTTGGATCACCACCAGGGGGAGGCATCGTGGCCGACAACACGACCGAGGACGACCTGCGGCATCTGCGCCGCTGCGTGGAGCTGGCGACCGAGGCCCTGGAGTCGGGCGACGAACCCTTCGGCTCGGTGCTCGTCGCCGCCGACGGGACCGTCCTGGCCGAGGACCACAACCGGGTGGCGGGCGGTGATCACACCCGCCACCCGGAGTTCGCCCTGGCGCGCTGGGCGGCGGGGCGGCTGACGCCCGCGGAGCGGGCCGCGGCCACCGTCTACACCTCGGGCGAGCACTGCCCGATGTGCGCCGCCGCGCACGGCTGGGTCGGGCTCGGCCGCATCGTGTACGCCAGCTCCTCGGAGCAGCTGGCGGGCTGGCTCGCCGAACTCGGCGTGCCGGCGCCGCCGGTCCGGGCCCTGCCGATCCGGGAGGTCGTGCCCGGCGCGGTGGTGGCGGGCCCGTATCCCGTGCTCGCCGAGGAGGTCCGTACGCTGCACCGCCGCTTCCACGGCGCGGCCTGAGCGTGTCCGTGGGGCGTCAGAGGATGAGGTGCACGGTGAGGTTGGTGTCCATCGCGGTGACGCCGACGACGTGGACGAATCCGTGGGCGGTGCGGTAGCGGCGCTCAGCCCGGCGCGCCGCCCTCCACCCGCAGCCGCCACTGCCCGGCGCGGCCGGTGAGGGTGACCGTGGACAGCGGGGTCACCTCGACGTTCCAGTAGCAGTGCGGCGGCGCCTTGATGGCGTACGTCAGGGCGGCGCGTATCACCCCGGGGTCGGCCACCGCGAGCACCTTGACGTGCTCCTCGACCGGCCGGGTGTCCAGCCAGCCGCCGACCCGGGTGATGAACGCCAGCAGCGATTCGCCGCCGTACGGCGCGGAGCGGGGGTCGGCGAGCCACACGTCGACAGCGCGCGGCTCACGCGCCATCACATCGGCGAGGGTACGGCCGCTCCAGCGGCCCATGTCCCAGTCGCGCAGGGCGAGTTGGACGAGCGGGGTGAACCCGAGCACGAGGCCGGTCTCCCGGCTGCGCGGCGACGGCGAGCAGTAGCGCAGCTCGGCCGCGGCCAGCGGCAGGAGGAGAGGCGCCGCGCGCTCGGCGGCGCGGCGCCCCTCCGGATCCAGCGGCCGGTCGTCGCCGAAGCGTTCCCCGAGCCGCGAGGAGGTCGAGGCGGCGGCGACCAGCGTCAGCCGAAACGTCATTCGCGCATCGTACGGTTCGGCGGCCGCGCGGGAGCGGTCCTGTGCGAGAAGTGAGAGGTCCGGGTCCACCGCGTCGTCCCGCCGTGTTCTACTCCAGCACCTCGTCGCACGCGGTGCGCAACCTCCGCGCGCCCTCGGCGAGGTCGCCGGTGCCCGCGACCGAGGCGAAGCTCAGCCGGACGTGCGGCGCGGGCGGCTCGGCGCTGAAGTACGGGCGGCCGGAGGCCACCGCGACTCCGGCGCGCAGCGCGGCGGAGGCGAGCGCGCCCTCGTCGGTGCCGTGCGGCAGACGCAGCCACAGGTGGAAGCCGCCGGGCGGGACGTGCGGGGACGGCAGGCCGGGCAGCTCGCGGCGGACCGCGGTGACCAGCGCCTCGCGGCGGGTGCGCAGTCCGGCGGCGACGGTCCGCAGATGGCGCGTCCAGGACGGCGCGCCGACCAGTTCCAGCGCGGCTTCCTGCAGCGGGCGCGGGACGAAGAAGCTGTCCACGACCTGGATCGCGCGCAGCCGCTCCAGCGCCGGGCCGCGGGCGGCGAGCGCGCCGACCCGGAGGCTGGGCGAGGTGGCCTTGGTGAGGGAGCGGACGTGGACCACCACCCCGTCGGGGTCGTCCGCGGCGAGGGCCGCGGGCAGCGGGGGCGCGTCCTCGTGGACGAGGTAGCGCGCGAAGTCGTCCTCGATCACGAACGCGCCCGCCTCGCGCGCGATCCGGATCACCTCGCGGCGCCGTTCGGCGGAGAGCACCGCGCCGGTCGGGTTCTGGAACAGCGGCTGGCAGACGACGACGCGGGCGCCGCCCGCCCGCAGCGCCTCGGCGAGCAGATCGGTACGGATGCCGTCGGCGTCGGCCGGGACGGGGACCGGGCGCAGCCCGGAGGCGCGGGCGGTGGCGAGCATGCCGGGATAGGTGGGCGACTCGACCAGGATGGGCGCGCCGGGCGGGGCGAGGGCGCGCAGCGCACAGGTCAGCGCGGACTGGCCGCCCGCGGTGACCAGGACGTCGGCGGCGGTGACGGCGCCGCCGCGGCCGCCGATCTGGTGGGCGAACCAGGCGCGCAGCTCGGGCAGGCCCTCCATGGGCGGGCGGCCCCAGGCGCCGGGCCGGCGCCCGGCCCGGGCGAGGGCGGCGGCCAGCGCCCGCTCGGGCTGGAGCGAGGGGTGCGGATAGCCGCTGTTCAGCTCCAGGATTCCGGGCGGCGGGACGGCGAGGGTGGCCAGGACGCCCGAGGCGTCGACCGATCGCGGGACCGATTCACCGGGCGTCTCGACGCTCAGCGCGACCTCCTGCCAGGAGGTGTCCCCGGCCCGCGGCACCTCGACCCGCGGCGCGGCGCGGAAGGCACCGGCGCCGGGCCGGGTGACGACCAGCCCCTCGGCGGCAAGCGCGGCCAGCGCGCGGGAGACGGTGACGGGGCTCACCCGGTGGCGTTCGACCAGGGCACGACTGGACGGCAGCTTCTCACCGGGAGAGTAGCGATTCAGCTCATGCCGCAGAGCTTCTGCCAGTTCAGCGACACTGCTACGCTCGTGCATGAGAACACAGGATAGCGCTACTGCCCACGGCACGATAGCGGTGAGCGGTGCCCCCGACACCGTCGCGGCAACCGCTCCCACCCGGAGCGGGACGCTGTCGGCCGCCCTCGGGGTGGTC
Source organism: Streptomyces sp. NBRC 110028 (assembly GCF_001417735.1). GTDB lineage: Bacteria > Actinomycetota > Actinomycetes > Streptomycetales > Streptomycetaceae > Streptomyces. The sequence goes on along the minus strand of NZ_BBUZ01000045.1, from coordinate 82,235 downwards.
GCCTTCTCCCTCACCTTCCCCGGCACCGCCTGGGCCCTGGAAGGGCTCGGCCCCTGGTCGGTGACCACCTGCCGGGTGGTGCTCGCCGCGCTGGTGGCCGGGGGCGCGCTCGCGGCGCGGCGGGTGGCGCCGCCGCAGCGGCGCCATTGGCCCGGGCTGCTGGTGGTCGCGGCCGGGGTGGTGGTCGGGTTCCCGCTGCTGACCACGCTCGCGCTGCAGACCTCCACCACCTCCCACGCCGCCGTGGTCGTGGGGCTGCTGCCGCTGACCACGGCCACCGTGTCCGCCGTACGCACCGGGGCGCGGCCCTCGCGCCGGTTCTGGGCGGCGGCGCTCACCGGGGCCGCGGTGGTGATCGGATTCGCGGTGCAGCAGAGCGGCGGCGCGCCGGCCACCGGCGATCTGTATCTCTTCGGCGCGCTGCTGGTGTGCGCCGCGGGCTACGCGGAGGGCGGGCGGCTGGCCCGCGACATGCCGGGCTGGCAGGTGATCGGCTGGGCGCTGGTGGCCTGCGTTCCGGTGGCGCTCCCGGGCGCGGCGGTCGCGCTGTCCGTTGAGGACGTGCGGCTCGGCGGCCACGCCGTCGCCGGGCTGCTGTGGCTGGCGGTGGGCTCGCAGTTCGTGGGGCTGGTCGTCTGGTACCGCGGCATGGCCGCCATCGGCGTGGCCCGGGCCAGCCAGCTGCAGCTGGCCCAGCCGCTGCTGACCCTGGTGTGGTCGGTGCTGCTGCTCGGCGAACACATCGGCCCCGCCGCGCCGATCGCCGCCGTCGCGGTCCTGGTGTGCATCGGCGTGACCCAACGGGGGTGACCCGCGCGGGCCCGGCGAAATCCGGCGGGCGCGATCCGGGTGGACCGGCCATAGACTGGCCACAGGGATCGCATCGCCCTCCGGGTAGCCGTACTACAGGAGGTCACGCAGATGGAGGCGACCGTAGGCGACAAGCTGCTGGTGCACGGCAGGGTTGTCGGAGTTCACGACCGGACCGCAGAGATCATCGAAGTGCTCGGGGACCACGGTGAACCGCCGTACCGCGTCCGTTACGAGGACGACGGTCACGAATGTCTGTTCTCCCCCGGACCCGACTCCGTCGTACGCCACCTGCCCGCCGGACAGCGGCCGCGGTAGCGGTAACGGTGCCGAGGGCGGCCCGGCCGCGGGCCGGGCTCAGCGGGGCGGACGTACGCGGGACGGATAGTGGTCGGCGACCACGCGCGCCATGGCGCCGTTGCGGTCGGCGGCCACTTCCTTCGCCGAGAAGTACACGTTCCCCCGCACCTGCGGATACTCCGCGCAGAGCGTGAGGTGGCGGGACAGTTCCGCCGGGTCCTGCCAGGGTGCGGGCTGCGCGGGATCGCCCGCCTTGTACAGCGCCTCGCCGATGAAGAGGCCGACGCCGGTGCCCCGCACCACCTCCGCCCACCAGGGCACGAGGGTGGCGTAGTCGGCGGCGGCGAAGCCGATGTTCCAGTACACCTGCGGGACGACGTAATCGATCCAGCCCTCCCGCACCCATCGCCGGGTGTCCGCGTACAGGTCGTCGTAGGTCTGCACCCCGGCCCGGGTGTCGGAGCCGAGCGGATCGGCGGCGCGGTTGCGCCACACGCCGAAGGGGCTGATGCCGAACCGCACGCCCCGCCGCAGCCGCTTGATGCGTACGGCGGTCTCCCGCACCAGCAGGTCGATGTTGTTCCGCCGCCAGGCGGCCCGGTCGGGGAAGCCCGCGCCGTGGCGCGCGTACGCCGCGTCGTCGTCGAAGACCTGGCCCGCCACCGGATAGGGGTAGAAGTAGTCGTCCCAGTGGACGGCGTCGATGTCGTAGCGCGCGACCGCGTGCAGCATCGCGTCCTGGACGAAGCGGCGGACCTCGGGCAGCCCGGGGTTGTAGTAGAGCTTGCCGCCGTAACCCACGACCCACTCCGGGTGCACCCGGGCCGGATGGGTGGGCAGCAGCCTGCCGGGGTCGGCGTGGTTCGCGACGCGGTACGGGTTGAACCAGGCGTGCAACTCCAGGCCGCGCCGGTGCGCCTCGCGCACCGCGGTGCCCAGCGGGTCCCAGCCCGGGTCCTGGCCCTGCGTCCCGGTCAGCCACTCCGACCAGGGCTCGTACGGGGACGGCCACAGCGCGTCGGCGGTGGGCCGGACCTGGAAGACGACCGCGTTGAGCCGCCGCTCGACGGCGGTGTCGAGGAAGGCCAGCAGCGAGGCCCGCTGTTCGGCGGCGGGGAGCCCGGGGCGGGCGGGCCAGTCGCGGTTCGCGACCGTGGCCAGCCACATCCCGCGGAACTCACGTCTGTGCCCCCGCCCGGCCGCCGCCGCCTCGCCCGGCCGGGCGGCCGTGGTCAGCGCCCCGGCGGCCGCGGCCGTCAGGCTTCGTCGTGTGATGCCCGTGATCCGACCCATGCCCACTCCTCACTGAGGCGCAACTCCAGCCGATGATGGGCGCCTTGAGGGCGGGCGGCAATGGGTACCCCGTGACTTCACTCTTCTCGCACGGCCATCCGGCCGTTAACATCAAGACACGCACGCATGGGAGCGCTCCCACATCACCCCCTCACACCCCCACGCCCGGAGAGGAAGTTCCCGTGCGCAGCAGAGGCAGGAGAACCCCGCTCGGCGCGCTCGTCGCCGCGCTGGCACTCGTCGGCGGATTACTCACCGCGGCCGCCGCCCCCGCGGCGGCCCGCCCCGACGACTCCCCCACCACCGCGGCCGGAAGCGCGGCCGACAGCTACAGCTGGAAGAACGTCCGCATCGACGGCGGCGGATTCGTCCCCGGCATCGTCTTCAACCGCAAGGAGAAGAACCTGGCCTACGCCCGCACCGACATCGGCGGCGCGTACCGCTGGGACCAGTCCGGAAAGCGGTGGGTGCCGCTGCTGGACTCGGTGGGCTGGGACCACTGGGGCTGGACCGGCGTGGTCAGCCTGGCCAGCGACCCGGTCGCGCCGGACAAGGTGTACGCGGCGGCCGGTACGTACACCAACAGCTGGGACCCGGGCAACGGCGCGGTCCTGCGCTCCTCCGACCGGGGCGCCACGTGGCAGGCGGCCACGCTCCCCTTCAAGCTCGGCGGCAACATGCCGGGCCGTGGCATGGGCGAACGGCTGGCGGTCGACCCGAACCGCAACAGCGTGCTGTACCTCGGCGCGCCCAGCGGCAACGGCCTGTGGCGCTCCACCGACTCCGGGGTCAGCTGGTCGAAGGTGACCGCCTTCCCCAACCCCGGCAATTACGTCCAGGACCCGAACGACACCAGCGGCTACGCGAGCGACAACCAGGGCGTGGTGTGGGTGACGTTCGACGAGCGCACCGGCTCCTCCGGCAGCGCCACGAAGACCATCTACGTGGGCGTGGCCGACAAGGACAACACGGTCTACCGCTCGACCGACGCGGGCGCCACCTGGTCGCGGCTGGCCGGGCAGCCCACCGGCTACCTGTCCCACAAAGGCGTCCTGGACGCGAAGAACGGCTACCTGTACCTCACCACGAGCGACAAGGGCGGCCCGTACGACGGCGACAAGGGCCAGGTGTGGCGGTATGCGACCGCCACCGGCGAGTGGAAGAACATCAGCCCCATGGCGGACGCCGACACCTCCTTCGGCTACAGCGGGCTCACCGTGGACCGCCAGAAGCCCGGCACCCTCATGGTGACCGGCTACAGCTCCTGGTGGCCGGACACCCAGATCTTCCGCTCCACCGACTCCGGCGCCACCTGGACCCGCGCCTGGGACTACACCAACTACCCGAACCGGTCCTTCCGCTACACCCAGGACATCTCGTCCGTCCCCTGGCTGTCCTTCGGCACCAACCCGACGCCGCCCGAGGTCACCCCGAAGCTGGGCTGGATGACCGAGGCGCTGGAGATCGACCCGTTCGACTCCAACCGCATGATGTACGGCACCGGCGCGACGGTCTACGGCACCGAGAACCTGACCGCGTGGGACTCCGGCGGCCAGGCGAAGATCACGCCGATGGTGAAGGGCCTGGAGGAGACCGCGGTCAACGACCTGGCCAGCCCGCCGTCCGGCGCTCCGCTGCTGAGCGCGCTCGGCGACATCGGCGGCTTCCGCCACACCGATCTCGACGCGGTGCCCGCGAAGATGTACGCCTCACCGTCGTTCACCACGACCACCAGCCTGGACTACGCCGAGAGCAGCCCGAACACCGTGGTGCGGGTGGGCAACAACGACACCGCCCCACGCGTCGCCTTCTCCACCGACAACGGCGCCAACTGGTTCCAGGGCACCGAGCCGCCCGGCGTCACCGGCGGCGGCACGGTGGCCGCTGCGGCGGACGGCAGCGGCTTCGTCTGGAGCCCCGACGGCGCGTCGGCCGTCTACCGCACCACCGGCTTCGGCAACTCCTGGACGGCCTCCAGCGGCATCCCGGCCGGGGCGGTGGTCGAGTCCGACCGCAAGAACCCGAAGAAGTTCTACGGCTACAAGTCCGGCACCTTCTACGTGAGCACCGACGGCGGTGCCACCTTCGCCGCCAGGACGTCGTCCGGGCTGCCCGCCGAGAGCGTGCGCTTCAAGGCGGTACCGGGCGCGGAGGGCGACATCTGGCTCGCGGGCGGCACCGCGAACGGCGCGTACGGGCTGTGGCACTCCACGGACTCCGGCGCGACCTTCACCAAGCTGCCGAGCGTCCAGCAGGCCGACACCATCGGCTTCGGCAAGGCCGCCCCCGGCGCCTCGTACCAGACGCTCTACACCAGCGCGAAGATCGGCGGGGTACGCGGCATCTTCCGCTCCACCGACGCCGGGAAGAGCTGGACCCGGATCAACGACGACACGCGTCAGTGGGGCTGGACCGGCGCCACCATCACCGGCGACCCACGGGTCTACGGCCGGGTCTACGTCGGCACGAACGGCCGCGGGATCCTGCGCGGAGACATCTCGTAACGGAGCCATCAGCACACCGTGAACACGGGCGGGCCGGGGCTTGCCAATGCGGCCCCGGCCCGTCCGCCGCGCCCAACCGGGAGGTAACGTCTGGTCGGCAGGGGGAGCAACACACGACAGCTAGCTCAGCGAAAGGCACGATGTGACCGACATCGAACGCGTCGGAGTAGTGGGCTGCGGCCAGATGGGAGCGGGCATCGCGGAGGTGTGTGCGCGATCCGGCCTGGAGGTCAAGGTCGCCGAGACCACCGGCGAGGCTCTGGAGATCGGCCGCACCCGCCTGACCACCTCTCTCGACAAGGCCGCCGCCCGCGGCAAGATCACCGAGGAGGAGCGGGACGCGACGCTGGAGCGGCTGAGCTTCACCACGGACCTCGGGGAGTTCGCCGACCGCGATCTGGTCATCGAGGCCGTCGTCGAGAGCGAGCAGATCAAGACGCAGATCTTCCAGGTCCTGGACCAGGTGGTGACCCGCCCGGACGCCATCCTCGCCTCGAACACCTCGTCCATCCCGCTGGTCAAGCTGGCCGTCGCGACCTCGCGCCCGGACCAGGTCATCGGCATCCACTTCTTCAACCCGGCCCCGGTGCAGTCGCTGGTCGAGCTGATCCCGGCGCTCACCACCGGTGAGGAGACCATCAAGCGATCCGAGGCGCTGGTCGAGGGCATGCTCGGCAAGCACGCGATCCACGCCCTGGACCGGGCCGGTTTCGTCGTCAACGCGCTGCTGATCCCGTATCTGCTGTCCGCCATCCGGATGTTCTCCTCCGGTGTCGCCACCCGCGAGGACATCGACAACGGCATGGAGATGGGCTGCGCCCATCCGATGGGCCCGCTCAAGCTGTCCGACCTGATCGGTCTGGACACCATCGCGGCCATCGCCGACTCGATGTACTCCGAATACAAGGAGCCGCTGTACGCCGCTCCCCCGCTGCTGCTGCGCATGGTCGACGCGGGCCGGCTGGGCCGCAAGACGGGCTCGGGCTTCTACGAGTACGCGTAGGCGTAGGCGTAGGCGTAGGCGTAGGCGTAGGCGTAGGCGTACGCACACCGGTGGCGACGCCGTTCGCACGGGGTGTGCGCCGGTGACTCACACACAATCCCCACACACTCTCCCGCGCCGCCCGGTCACGCGGTTGACTCGGAGCGTGAACAGTGCAGCACGGACGTACATCCGGAAGGGGAGCAAACCCGTGACCACCGAGCCCGAGCAGACCGCGTTAGCCGTGGAGCTCGCGGAACTCCGCCGGAGCGTCGAAGTGGGCTTCGCCCGCGTCGACGGCCGGCTCATCCTGCACGACCACCGCGGAGAGCAGACGGAGGAGGAGCTGGACCAGTTGGCCGTGCGCATGCGCGTCCTGGAGCACGGACGCTGGCCGTTGCCCTCCATCGCCGCTCTGACGGGGGTATCCGCGCTGGCGCTGGCGGTGTGGCAGGCGGCGGGACACTAGCCGTTCCCGGCCAGTACCCCGCGGCCTGCCGTGGTCCGCGCGGTGGGGCTCAGCCCAGGCGGATGTGGTGGAGCAGCAGCAGGGCAGCCGCCATGTTCGCCGCGGGCACCTCACCGCGCGCGACCAGATCGGGCACCAGCTTCAGCGGAACCCATTCGCGGCGGTCCGACTCGAAGTCGTCCTCCGGGGGTCCGACGTACTCGGCCTCCTCGGCCCAGTAGATGTGGTGCCGGGCGTCGGTGAGCCCGTTGGAGGGCTCCACGGACAGCAGATGGCGCAGCGGGCCGGGGCGCCAGCCGGTCTCCTCCTCCATCTCGCGCGCCGCCGCGATCTCGATGTCCTCACCGTCCTCGACGACCCCCGCGGCCAGTTCCCAGCCCCAGTTGTCGGTGATGAAACGGTGCCGCCACAGCAGCAGTACTTCGTTCGCCTCGTTGACGACCGTCGCCACGGCCACCGGCCGCAGCCGGATCAGATAGTGATCCAGATGACGGCCGTCGGGGAGTCTGACGTCGGCGAGGTTGACCCGGAACCATCGGTTCTCGTACACGGTCTGCTCCGTGAGATTCTTCCATCGCACTGGTCGGCCACCTTCCGTCGGAGAGATGGCAATCCTCGCGGCCAACCGCTGGCGAGAGCGCGGCCACGGGAAGGGGCCGCGGCGGCCACGGTCAGAGCGGAACGCGCAGGGCCCCGTCGATGAGTTCGGCGGCCTCGTGCGTCGCGGCGCACTCGCTGGCGGCCAGGTGTTCACGTACCGCGCGGAGCCGGTCGCGTAACCTCTGGGATTCCATGCCCCGGGCCCTTTCGGTCATCTCGACCGCGGTGGCGCCCGCCCGGTCCGCGTCTCCCTGCCGCAGTTCGATGTGGGTGAGCATGGCGAGCCGGTGCACCCGGCCCCGGTCGTGGGTCGGCGTGCCGACCGCCGCGGCGGCGTGTTCCCGGGCGGCGCCGAGGTCACCGAGGCTGAGCAGCGCCTCCGCCACCTGGATGTTGACCAGGCCCGGCTGCACATAGCCGGTCTCGTCGGGCTCCTGGCCGGGTCTGATCCGGTCGGCGGCCGTCTCGGCACGCCGGATGCAGGCCAGCGCGCTGTGCCCGTCGCCGAGCCGCGCGTAGGACTTGGCCTGCATCGCGTACAGGTCGGCGGCGAGCGCCGGGGTGATCTGGGCCCCCGCGGCGCGCAGCGCCGATTCGGCGAAGGCGACGGCCTGCCGGTACTCCTTCATGAACAGGGACTGGGTGACGAGCAGCGCTATCACATACGCGCCGAGTCCCCGGTCGCCGCTGGCCTTGGCGAGCCGCAGCGCCTGGTGGAAGTAGCGCTGGGCCAGGCCGTGGGCGTTGGAGTCGTACGCGCAGATCCCGGCGATGGCGACCAGTCCGCCGGTCGCCCGGTGCAGTTGACGGCCCATGTCGTCGGCGTAGGCGCCGCGCAGCAGGGGCGCGGTCTCGGAGTTGAGGAAGCCGACGACGCGGGCTCTGGTCGCGACGCCGCCGGCCTTGCGGTACATCTGCTCGTAGTGGGCGCGGCCGGCGCGCAGCATCTCGATGTCGGTCATGGACACGCGGGTGAGGCCGTGGCGGGAGACGTCGGAGTCCTCGGGCGGGTTCTCCCACTCCCACACCGGGATCACGGCGGGCGTGCCGGTGACCGCGGGGGCTCCTATGACGTGCGGGCGCTGCTGTTCGTCGGAGCGCCACAGCGCGGTGGCGCGCTCGACGAAGCCGGACAGCGGGGTGGCGGGGGCGCGCGGGGTGCCGGGTGTGCCGAGTCCGATGTCGTCGAGGGTGAGGGCGCGGTGCAGCCGCTCGCCGAGCACCTCGCAGATGAGGTCCGGCACGTGGCCGCGCGGCCGCTGGCCCTTCAGCCAGCGGGCGACCGCGGTGTGTTCGTACCGCAGCTTCATGCCGCGGGCCCGGCCCGCCTCGTTGATGTGCGCGGCCAGACCGGCGTGGGAGATTCCGGCCTCGTCGAGTACGGAGTCGAGCAGTGTGTTGGGCTCCATGTCGCCCTCCCGGTGGACTTACGCGCCTCTCAGCGTAGTGAAGTCCGTTTCACACGGGGTGTGAAGCTCGCGGGCAGCGGGCAGCGGTCGTTGCGCAGCGCCACCAGGGCGATGTCGTCGGCGAGCCGGCCGCCGGTGTGGCGCAGCACCGCCGTCCGCACCGCCGCGACGACGGCCGCGGGGATGATGGGGCCGCTGCCCGCGGCCTCGCCGAGGGCGTGGCGCAGCGGGAAGAACGTGCCGTGCGCGTCGCGCGCGTCCTCGGCCCCGTCGGTGTGCAGGACCAGTGCGTCCCCGGGGCGCAGCGCGGTGCAGCGGGCCAGGGGCAGTTCGGCGGGCAGCGGGAAGAGGCCGAGCGGGGGCAGGACCTCACCGGGCGTGGTCTGCCGGGCCAACGCCGGGCCCAAGGGCTGCTCGTAGAGCCGGTAGGGCCAGGGGTGGCCGCAGTTGAGCGCGGTCACCTCGCCGCCGGGGCCGATCTCCAGCAGCAGGACGGTCACGAACTCCTCGCCGCGGTCGTCGCCGAGGTGGCGCCGCAGCGCCCGGTCCAGCCTCCTGAGGACACCGGCGAGTTCGGGCTCCTCGTGGGCCGCCTCGCGGAAGCTGCCGAGCACGGCGGCGACGGTGCCGATGGCGGCGAGGCCGTGGCCGCGTACGTCCCCGATGACGGCGCGGACGCCGTGCGCGGTGGCCAGCACCTCGTACAGATCGCCGCCGAGCGCGGCGCCGCGGCTGGCCGACAGACAGCCGCCCGCCAGCTCGATCCCCTCCAGCCGGGACGGCAGCGGCCGCAGCACCACCCCTTGTGCGGCGGCGGCCACTTCGCGGGCCCGCTCCAGCTCGCGGACCAGCCGGGAGCGGCGGGCCCGGACCGCGTACGCGAGGGGGAGGACGGCGGCGAGCAGCGAACCGCAGAGCCCGTGCCACCGCGATACGAGCACACAGCAGAGCAGCCACACCCCCGCCGGCACGAGCCCGAGCTTCCCGCCGCACACCGCCCTGGTCCCGATCATGCGTCGCCCCCACTCGCAGCCACCGGAACGATTCTCGCGACAGCGACTGCCAAAAGGACCACCCCCCTCCGATTCCCACCCGATCGTGTGAACCCTCCAACGAAACGCCGAAGGGACGCACCCCGTAGCGGGGTGCGCCCCTTCGGGGGGTACGGCGTCAGGCGCCGCGCAGGGTGGCGCCGGTGCGCTCGGCCGCCACGGCCACCGCGGCGTCGCGGGCCACCGCGACCTCGTCGGCGGTCAGGGTGCGGTCCGGGGCGCGGAAGCGAAGCGCGTACGCCAGGGACTTCTTGCCCTCGCCCAGCTGCTCGCCGGTGAAGACGTCGAACAGCCGCAGCGATTCGAGCAGTTCGCCCGCGCCCTCGCGCAGCGCCTTCTCGACGTCGGCCGCGGCGGCCGAGTCGTCGACCACCAGGGCGACGTCCTGGGTGGCCACCGGGAAGGCGGACACGTGCGGGGACGTCACCGGGCCGGTGCCCGCCCGCTGCAGGCGGTCCAGCTCGATCTCCATCGCGCAGGTGCGCTCCGGGAGGCCGAGCGCCTTGGTCACGCGCGGGTGCAGCTCACCGGCGTTGCCGACGAGGATCTCCTCGCCGTCGACGACGGCGAGCAGCGCGGCGCAGCGGCCCGGGTGCCAGGGGTCCTGCTGGTCCTGGCGGACGATCAGTTCGACGCCCGCCTCGCGCGCCACGGTACGGCCCGCCTCGACGGCGTCGGCCCAGCTGACCGGGGTGCCCTTGCCCCACCAGCCGGCCTGCTGCCGGTCGCCCGCGAGGACGACGGCGGCGCGCCGCGGCTGGCTCGGGAGGGCGGCGTCGAGCCGGGCGATCTCCTCGTCCGTCGGCCGGTGGTCGACGGGGAGGCGGACGGCCGGGGGCTCGTCGCCGGTGGCGCGGAAGACCAGGCCGGTTTCGAAGAGCGCGAGGTCCAGCTCACCGCGTCCGGCGTTGCGGCGCAGCGCGGCGAGCAGCCCGGGCAGCAGGGTGGTGCGCAGCGCGGGCTCGGCGTCGGAGAGCGGGTTGACCAGGCGGACCAGGTCGCGCCGCGGGTCGTCGGCGGCGAGGCCGAGCTGGTCCAGCACCTCCTCGCCGATGAACGGGTAGTTCAGCGCCTCGACGTAACCGGCCCCGGCCAGCGCCCGGCCGACCCGGCGGTGCAGCCGCTGACGCTCGGTCAGTCCGCGGCCGGAGGGCGGCTGCGGCAGGGTGGAGGGCAGGTTCTCGTAGCCCTCCAGCCGGATGACCTCCTCGGCGAGGTCGTTCGGGTCACGCAGGTCGGGCCGCCAGCTGGGCACGGTGACGGTGAGGTCGTCCGCGCCGTAGACGTCGCAGCCGATCTGCTGGAGGCGCCGCACCACGGTCTCGCGGCCGTACGCCACGCCCGCGACCCGGTCCGGGTGGTCGGCGCGCAGCGTGATGGTGTGCGGGGCGCCGGGCGAGATGATCTCGGTGACGCCCGCCTCGGCGCTGCCGCCCGCGAGCAGCACCAGCAGGTCGACGGCGCGCTGGGCGGCCGCGGAGGCGGCCTCGGGGTCGACACCGCGCTCGAACCGCCGGGACGCCTCGGAGGACAGCTTGTGGCGGCGGGCGGTGCGGGCGATCGGGACCGGGGCGAAGTGCGCGGCCTCGATGACGACGTCGGTGGTGCCCTGGACCCGGCCGGTCCCGGGATCGGCGACGGCGTCGGCGATCTCGGTGTTGGCGCCGCCCATGACCCCGGCGAGGCCGATCGGCCCGCTGTCGTCGGTGATGACCAGGTCCTCGGCGTCCAGGACGCGCTGGGTGCCGTCGAGGGTGGTGAGCTTCTCGCCCGGCTCGGCGCGGCGTACGCCGATCGCGCCCGTGACCCGGGAGCGGTCGTAGGCGTGCAGCGGCTGGCCGATCTCCAGCATCACGTAGTTGGTGACGTCGACGGCGAGCGAGACGGGCCGCAGGCCCGCCTTCTGGAGCCGGCGCCGCAGCCAGATCGGGGAGTGCGCCTCGGGGTCGAGCCCGGTGACCGTACGGGCGGTGAAGCGGTCGCAGCCGACCGGGTCGGCGACCTTGACCGGGTAGCCGTGGCTGTTGGGCGCGGGCACGTCCAGCAGGGCCGGGTCGCGCAGCGGCAGCTCGTAGGCGATGCCGGTCTCCCGGGCGATGCCGCGCATCGACAGGCAGTAGCTGCGGTCGGGGGTGACCGCGATGTCCAGGACCTCGTCGACGAGCTGCAGCAGCTCGATCGCGTCGGTGCCGACCTCGTGCTCCGGCGGCAGCACGATGATGCCGTCGTGGTCGTCGGACATGCCCAGCTCGCCGGCGGAGCAGATCATGCCTTCGGAGGTCTTGCCGTAGGTCTTGCGCGCGGAGATCGCGAAGCCGCCGGGCAGTTCGGCGCCGGGCAGCACGACGACGACCTTGTCGCCCTCGCGGAAGTTCCGGGCGCCGCAGACGATGTTCTGCGGCTCACCGGTGCCGTTGGCCTGGCCGACGTCGACCTGGCAGTAGCGGATGGGCTTCTTGAAACCCTCCAGCTCCTCGATGGCCAGCACCTGGCCGACCACCAGGGGGCCCTTGAGACCGGCGCCGAGCTGCTCGACCGTCTCGACCTCCAGGCCGGCGGCGACGAGTTTGGCCTGCACGTCGCGGCCGGTCTCACCGGCCGGCAGGTCGACGTATTCCCGCAGCCACGAAAGCGGGACCCGCATCAGATCTCCATCCCGAAGGGCCGGGTGAAGCGCACGTCACCCTCGACCATGTCTCGCATGTCTTCCACGTTGTGCCGGAACATCAGCATCCGCTCGATGCCGAAGCCGAAGGCGAACCCGCTGTACTTCTCCGGGTCGACGCCGCAGGCGATGAGCACCCGCGGGTTGACCATGCCGCAGCCGCCCAGCTCGATCCAGCCCTCGCTGGAGCAGGTGCGGCACGGGCGGTCCGGGTTGCCGACGGACTCGCCGCGGCACACGTAGCACCGCATGTCCATCTCGGCGGACGGCTCGGTGAACGGGAAGAAGTTCGGCCGCAGCCGGGTGGTCATGCCCTCGCCGAACAGCGCCCGCACCATGTGGTCGAGGGTGCCCTTGAGGTCGGCCATGGTCAGGCCCTCGTCGATGGCCAGCAGTTCGACCTGGCTGAAGACGGGGGTGTGGGTGGCGTCCAGCTCGTCGGTGCGGAAGGTACGCCCCGGGCAGATCACATAGATCGGCGGCGTGCGCTCGATCATCGACCGGATCTGCACCGGCGAGGTGTGGGTGCGCAGCACCACCCCGGAGGGCTCCCCCTCGTTGGCGCCCCGCACGAAGAAGGTGTCCTGCATCTCCCGGGCGGGGTGGTCCGGCGGGAAGTTGAGGGCGTCGAAGTTGAACCACTCGGCCTCGACCTCCGGGCCCTCGGCCACCTCGTAGCCCATGGCCACGAAGACGTCCTCGATGCGCTCGGAGAGCGTGGTGATGGGGTGGCGGGCGCCGGCCGGGGTGCGGTCGTACGGCAGGGTGACGTCCACCGCCTCCTCGACCAGCACCCGGGCGTCGCGCTCCGCCTCCAGCTCCGTCTGCCGGGCCTTCAGGGCCTGGGTGACCTGGCCGCGGGCCTGGCCGACGCGCTTGCCCGCGTCCGCCTTGGCGTGCGGCGGCAGGGCGCCGATCTCGCGGTTGGCGAGGGCGAGCGGCGAGCGGTCTCCGGTGTGGGCGACCTTCACCTCGCGCAGCGCTTCGAGATCCCCCGCGGCGGCGATGGCGTCCAGCGCCTCGTCCCGCATCCGGGCGATCTCTTCCGGTTTCAGTGCCTCGACCTCGACAGGGTCGTACGACTTATTCGGTGCCGACATCTCTTCCTGTGCTTCCGATTGTCCCCCAGCTACCGCTGGGAGGGGCCCTGAGGCTGCGCGGCCCCGCTCGACGGCTGCGACGCTTGCGACCACATGAGCGACCACAGAGGGACGCCAAAGGTGCCAGGGCCCGAGTCTAAGGGGCGCGGAGGGTCTGCTGTTCCCCGGGAAGCCCGTGGGGACGCTCAGGCCAGGTAGGCCGGGGTGCCCACGGGCAGCGTAAATCGGAACTCGGCGCCGCCCCCGGCGGCCCGTCCGACGGTGATCGTCCCACCGTGCGCCTCGACGATGCCCTTGACGATGTACAGCCCCAGCCCGGTGCCGCCGCGCTTGCTGCCCCGCCAGAAGCGGGTGAAGACGCGGCTCATCGACTCCTCCGGGATGCCCGAGCCTTCGTCGCTCACGGTGATGGCGGTCCTTTCGACGACGGGGCCGCCCGCCGCGGGCCGGTGCGGTGCGGGGGCCACCTCGATGGTGACGGTTCCCTCGCCGTGGCGCACCGCGTTTTCCAGCAGGTTGCCCAGCACCTGGTCGATCTTGTCCGGATCGGCCCACAGACCGGGCAGCGGGCCCCGCACCTTGATCATGAAGCGTTCGGCGGTGTGCCCGGCCGTGGTGAGCGCCTGCACATGGCGGCGCACGGCGGCCGCGACGTCCACCGGCTGGCGGCGCACCTCCAGCCGGCCGGAGTCGATCCGGGAGATGTCCAGCAGCTCGGCGATCAGCCGGGTGACCCGGTTGGCGTCGGAGTCGACCGTCTCCAGCATCAGCCGCTTCTGGTCGTCGGTGAACCGCTCCCACTTCGCCAGCAGCGTCGCCGTGAAGCCTTTCACTGAGGTCAGCGGGGAGCGCAGCTCGTGCGCCACGGTCGCGATCAGCTCGGCGTGGCTGCGCTCGGTGCGCCGCCGGGCCTCGGTGCCGCGCAGCGAGACGACGAGGCGGCGCACGGGTCCGGTCGGCCGCTCGCGCACGTAGCGGGCCGAGACCAGGACCTCGTGGCCGCCGGGCAACAGCAGATTGCGCTCGGGCTGGCCGACGCGGGTGGCCAGCCCTCCGTACGGATCGGTCAGCGCCCACCAGCGCCGGCCGTCCAGGTCCTCTAACGGGAGCGCGCGCTCCAGCCGCTGACCGATCGCGTCGGCGGGGCGGATGGCGGTGATGCGGCCCGCCGCCGCGTTGAAGCAGATGACCCGGCCCGTCTCGTCGGCCACGACCAGGCCGTCGGGCAGATCGTCCGGGTGCAGGCCGAGCGCGCCCAGCGCCTCGTACGGATCGTGCGCGCCGTGCACCGTCCCCGGCTCCCGGCGGTCGTGTCCGCCGGGGCCCGGCAGCGTCCGTCCGGGCGCGTGGGCATCGGCCGCAGCCGCCCTGGCGCCGGAGGTCCTGACGTCCATCCCCACACCCCCTCCTGGGCCTCGTGTGGGGGCAAACCCTACTAGGTCCCGGTCACGGAACGGCACCCTGCGGGAGCGCGCTGCGCACGAGCGGAGGCGTAGAGGCACACGGCGGCGGCCGTCGCGAGGTTGAGGCTTTCGGCTCTGCCGTGGATCGGAACGCGCACCACCTCGTCCGCGAGTGCGCGGGTAGCCTCCGGCAGGCCCCAGGCCTCGTTGCCGAAGATCCAGGCGGTGGGCGCGCCGAGGCTGTCGTCGTCCAGCTCCGCGTCCAGGTCGCGCTCCCCCGCCCCGTCCGCGGCCAGCACCCGCGCCCCGGCCTCCTTCAGACCGCCGACGGCCTCCTCGACGGGCACGCCGGTGGCCACCGGGAGGTGGAAGAGCGACCCCACGGAGGCGCGCACCGCCTTGGGGTTGTACGGGTCCACGGAGGCGTCCGTGAACACGACCGCGTCCGCCCCGGCCGCGTCCGCGCACCGCAGCACGGTCCCGGCGTTGCCGGGGTCCCGCACGTTCGCCAGGACCGCGACCAGCCGGGGGCGGGCCCGCAGGATCTCCTCGAACGGCGCGTCCAGGAAGCGGCAGAGGCCCACGATGCCCTGGGGGGTGACCGTGTCGGACATCTCCGCGATCACGTCCTCGGACGCGGTGAGGACCGGGACGCGGGCGGCGCGGGCGGCCTCGACGATGCCGGTGTGCCGGGCGGCGGCGTCGGGCGTCGCGTACACCTCGACCAGGTGCGCGATCGCCTCGCGGACGGCCTGCGGGCCCTCCACGATGAACCGGCGCTCCTTGCCGCGGAAGCTGCGCTTGGCGAGCCGTCTGGCCGCGGTGACGCGCGGCGATCGCAGGGACGTCAGCTCGGGGGTCGCCATGGGCTGCGCGCTTTCTCGTGCGGTGTGGTGGTGGCGCGGCGTGGGTCGTCCCCACCCCGCCCCTTCCCGAACCCGGGAGCGAGCCCCAGGGGCACCGGCGGGCGCCGAGCGGGCCACCGGGCCGCACCCGGTTACGGAACCGGCGGCGGGGCGCCGACGTGGGCGGGCCCGCAGGTGAGGGATCACCTGCGGGCCCGGTGGCGCGAGGGTCAGGCGGCCTTCGGCGCGTTGACGTCGCTCGGCAGCGCCTTCTGCGCCGCCTCGACCAGCGCGGCGAACGCGTTGGCGTCGTTGACCGCGAGGTCGGCGAGGATCTTGCGGTCCACCTCGATGTTGGCGGCCTTCAGACCCTGGATGAAGCGGTTGTACGTCATGCCGTTGGCGCGGGCAGCGGCGTTGATGCGCTGGATCCACAGCTGCCGGAAGTCGCCCTTGCGCTTCTTGCGGTCGTTGTAGTTGTAGACCAGAGAGTGGGTGACCTGCTCCTTGGCCTTGCGGTACAGGCGGGAGCGCTGGCCCCGGTAGCCGCTGGCCTGCTCGAGGATCGCCCGGCGCTTCTTGTGGGCGTTGACTGCCCGCTTGACGCGTGCCACTTGTTTAACTCCTTGTACGGGGCCGCGGGTGACTCACACGGCCCGGAAACGAATAGGTCCCGGTCGGCCTGACGCGCGCCCCGCCGGTCGGGCGGGGCGGGTGCGTCACTTGCCGAGAAGCTTCTTGATCTTCTTGGCGTCGGCCGGGGCCATCTCGACCTTGCCCTCCAGGCGGCGCGTCAGCGTGGACGGCTTGTGCTCGAGAAGGTGGCGGCGACCGGCGCGCTGGCGCATGACCTTGCCGGAGCCGGTGATCTTGAAACGCTTGCTGGCACCGCTGTGCGTCTTGTTCTTCGGCATGTCGCCGTTCACTCCTCGTCGGGGACGCCGTCCGGGCGGCCGAGGCGCGGCGGTTACCACGATCCGGCGTACGGAAGCGTCATGTGTTTCGGTTGGTGTCCGGAACCGGCGGGGGTCCCGGGCGGGGCGGGCGGTCGAGGCTCACGCCTCACGGTCACGCCTCGGCGGGCTCCTCGGCGGGCTCCTCCGCGTGGCCGGCGCCCTGGCGCTCGGCCTTGCGGGCGGCCTGCGCCTCACGGGCTTCGGCCATCGCCTCGGTCTTCTTCTTGTGCGGACCGAGAACCATGATCATGTTTCGGCCGTCCTGCTTGGGGTTGGACTCCACGAAGCCCAGGTCCTGGACGTCCTCGGCGAGCCGCTGCAACAGCCGGAAGCCGAGCTCCGGCCGGGACTGCTCACGGCCACGGAACATGATCGTGATCTTGACCTTGTCGCCCTGCTTGAGGAACCGGACGACGTGACCCTTCTTGGTGTCATAGTCGTGCGGGTCGATCTTCGGCCGGAGCTTCATCTCCTTGATGACCGTGTGCGCCTGGTTCTTGCGCGCTTCACGGGCCTTCATGGCCGACTCGTATTTGAACTTTCCGTAGTCCATGAGCTTGCAGACCGGCGGGCGAGCGTTCGCCGCCACCTCGACGAGGTCGAGGTCGTACTCCTGCGCAAGCTCCAGGGCCTTGGCAAGCGGCACAATGCCGACCTGCTCGCCACTGGGACCGACGAGTCGCACCTCGGGGACGCGAATCCGGTCGTTGATGCGGGGCTCGGCGCTGATGGATCCTCCTCGGTTGCACCACGCGACCGCCTGGCGGACTGCCGCGTAACGTCTGTTTTGAGACCACCGAGCCGAGAAGCACAAAACGCCCCGGGACGGTACACAGGCGGGGCTCCTCACTGACCGGGAGCACCGCCGCGATGTCACCGCGGGGCGCAGCCTGACCGATGACCTGCCGGCCGTGAGCCGAGAGGTGGGAGTTCGGAGCCTCCACTTGTGGGCCGGACACGCGAGTGACCGGCCGGTCGTTTACCTACGATACCAGGACCCGCGCGGGACGCTCACCGGGCGGTCGCGCGGGAGGGCCGGACGAGGGCCGTCGGGGCCCGTCACCCATGTCACACGGCCGGTTCCCCCGACCGGTACGAGCGGCCGCCGGGCGGCGTCCTAGGGTGGAGGCCATCATCCACCAGGAAGCGAGCCTTCGACCACCATGAGCGACGCCAACAGCGGGCAGCCGGCCCCCGACTTCGACCGTATGACCCGTGACATCGCGGACGTTCCCGCGGTCGAGGTGATCACGACGGTCGCGGTGCACCTGATGAGCGCCGCGGCGGTGAACCTCGGACTGGCCGAGGAGGGCCCGCAGCACAAGGACCTGGACGAGGCACGGAAGCTGATCAACGCGCTCGCCGGTCTGATCACGGCGAGCGCCACCGAGATCAGCTCCTTCCACGCGGCCCCGCTGCGGGACGGCCTCAAATCGCTGCAGCTCGCCTTCCGTGAGGCGTCGGCCGTCCCGGACGAGCCGGGCCAGGGGCCCGGCGAGAAGTTCACCGGCCCGGTCTTCTGACCGGGCCGGGGGCGGGGGCGGCGCCCCCGGTCGGAGGACCGGGGTCACGCCGCCTCCGGTCCCCTCGTCTCGGGGCCGCCCGTCTCGGGGCGGCGCCCGCCGCGCATCCGCCCCCACGGGCCGGGCCGCGGCTGCGCGGCCTGCTCCTCCTCGGCCTGACCCGCCGGGTGGAGGTGGGTGAACCGGTGGGCGACGGCCGCGAGCACCCCGCCGACCATGGGCGCGACCAGGAACAGCCACAGCTGGGAGAGCGCCCCGCCGCCCGCGAACAGCGCCGGGCCCAGGCTGCGCGCCGGGTTCACGGAGGTCCAGGTCAGCGGGATGCCGACCAGGTTGACAGCGGCGAGCGCGAGCCCCACCGGCACCGGTTCGACCCCGGCCGTCTCCGGCTTCCGGGTCACCGTGAGGAAGACGAAGACCAGCAGGAACGTCAGCAGGACCTCGGCGAGGAAGGCCCCGCCCGCGCCGATGCCCAGCGGTGACCGGCCGCCGTAGCCGTTGCTGCCGAACGCGTCGTCCGTGCGCAGTCTCGGCACCTGCTTGGCCAGCAGATAGAGCACCGCGGCGCCCACGATTCCGCCGACCAGCTGCGCGATCCAGTACTGGACGGCCCTGCGGACGTCGATCCGCCCGGCCAGCAGCATCCCCAGGGTGACCGCGGGGTTGATGTGGCAGCCCGAGATGCGGCCGAACGCGTAGGCGATCGCGATGAAGAGGAAGCCGAAGGCGAGCGAGATGCCGACGGCGTTGATGTAGTCGCCCGCCAGGACCAGGGAACCGACTCCGAAGAGGACCAACAGCGCGGTTCCGGTGAACTCCGATACGACCGTTCTCGTCTCCATGGCGTTCTCCTCGCATAGCTCGGATCGCCGGCTGTCCTTATGCATTGTGGGACGTATCGGTGGATTTCGCCTGCCGGTGGCCGTTCCGCCGCAGGTCAGCGGCGGTTTCCAGGGGCCGGTGGCAGCGGTGGGGGCCGGGGTCAGCGGCTGAAGAGGGGCTCCCCGGGCACGGTCGCGTCCGGCGGCAGCAGCGCCAGCGTCAGCCCGCGCACCAGCCTGGCCCGCAACGTCTCATCGGCCGCCAGCGCGCCGGCCACCCGCCGCGCCGTCTCGCGCGCCGGGGCATGCGGGTCCAGGGCGAGGGCCAGCATGCCGTCGGCGTCCGCCGCCGGGGTCAGATGGGCGCGCACCACGCCCGGTTCGGCGGCCAGCACGGTACGCACCGCCTCGGCGACCGCGGGGTCGGCCAGCGGATCGGCGCTGGTCCGGCCCTCGGCGAGGGCGAGCAGGGCGGGCCCGGTGAGCTGGTACGGCACGGGCCCGGCCAGGTCGAGCACCAGGGTGTCCGCCTTCTCGTGCGCGGCCGCCTCCAGCGCCTGCCGCAGCGGTACGGCGACGGGCCGGGCGTCCGGGCGCCAGCGGGCCAGGGTCTCCAGGGAGGTGAAGGCGGGCAGGGCGCGCCGGCCGCCGGGCGCCTCCAGGGTGGGCACGGCCATGTCGCTCGTCTTCTCGCGACGCAGCCCGCCCGCCCGTCGCCCACCACCACCCTCAGCGGACGCTTCGCGCAGCCCCCCTGCCCGTCGCCCACCACCACCCTCAGCGGACGCTTCGCGCAGCCCTTCGGGCGCCTCCTCCACCTCGCCGAGCAGAGCCACCACCGGGACGAGGAGCCGCGCCCCGGTGAGCGCGGCCAGCACCTCGGGTTCGGCGGTGCGGTCGTCGGCCCAGGCGGCGAGCGCCGCGGTCAGACGGGCGTCGGCGGTGCCGTCGTCGTCGGAGAAGCCGGGGTCGGGAATGTTCTTGAGCGCCACTCCACGAGGGTATCGGGGCCGCCGTGAGGTCTCTCTCATGGGTTGTTCATCACCTTGTGTCCCGTCCCGCGGCGGAGCAGTCTAGCCTCCCCCTCCATGAGCACCGACACGTCAGGGGGGATGGACCGGGGCCGCGGCCCCGGTCACAGAGCGCGCCGCCCGGCCGTGATCGCGACCGTGGCGGCGCTCGCGCTGACCCTGCTGGGGTGCGGGGCGGCCACCAGTGCCACCAGTGCGCCGACGAACGCCCGGCTGCGGCCGAGCGTCGGCCCGCGGTGCGCGGCGGGCGACATCCAGGGAGGCGGCGTGGGACAGGTGACCGGGGTCGGGGCGTCCTCGACGGCATCGGCGGCACCGCCCGCCACATCGGCCCGTACGCTGCGCACGGCGCTGACGAACGCGCTGGCCCCGGTGACGCGCGCGTGCGACGGGGAGTTCGCGGTGGCGCTCCTGGACACCCGGTCGGGGGCGAGCGCGACGTACGGCAACCGGCTGTACGACACGGCGAGCGTCGTCAAGGTCGGCATCCTCGCGGCGCTGCTGCTCAAGGCGCAGGACGAGCGGCGCGGGCTGACCGCGAAGGAGGGCGACGCCGCCACCGTGATGATCGAGCGCAGCGACAACGACGCGGCGACGGCGCTGTGGAAGGTGGTGGGCGGCGCGGACGGGTTCGACGCGGCGCAGCACCGGCTGGGGCTCACGCGTACCCGGGGCGGCCGGGCCGGGCTGTGGGGCCTGACCCGGACCACCGCCGCCGACCAGCTGAAGCTGCTGCGCGCGGTGTTCGGGGACGGCTCGGCGCTGAACGCGGACTCCCGGGCGTACATCCGGAGCCTGATGGGGCGGATCACCACCGGCCAGGACTGGGGTGTCTCGGCCGCCGCCGACGCGGGCGCGGGCACGCGGCTGAAGAACGGCTGGCTGCCGCGCAGCACCACCGGGCTGTGGGACGTCAACAGCATCGGCCAGGTCACGGCGAGCGGGCGGAGCTATCTGGTGGCGGTGCTGTCCGACGGCAGCAAGAACATGAACACCGGGGTGGCCCTGGTGGAGCAGGCCGCCCGGGCGGCCGTGGGGGCGGCCACCGCGCTGCGGGCGTGAGCGCCGTCAGTTGGGCGGTGGCGTGCGGGGCGTGGTCGGGCGCCGCAGGAAGCGCGGGGCGCGCAGCGGTCCCGAGCCGCGCCACAGGACGATCGCGGCGGCCACCAGGCCCGCCCCGGCGACGGCGGCGATCAGCGCCGTCTCGTTGACCCCGCCCTCGCCGCCGGAGGCCCGGGTCCGGCCGGGGCCGCTGCCGAAGTAGCGTCGCGGCGACACCGCGGCGGCGGGCTGCTGGGGCTCGGGTTTCATGGCCGCCGCCGCCTTGAGGGCGGCCGCCGCGTCCACCACGCCCGAGCCCAGCTCATCGCTGTGGCCGCCGGACGGGCGGTTCCGGGCGGTCCGCTCCAGCGCCTGCCGGACCTGGCGCGGGCTCAGGTCGGGGTGGGCGGAGCGGACGAGGGCGGCGGCGCCGGAGACGAAGGCGGCCGCCGCGCTGGTGCCCCAGCCCTCGTAGTAGCGCTTGTCGGGGTCGGCTATGACCACGTCGACACCGGGCGCGGAGATGCCGGCGTACCAGCGGCGGGTGGAGAAGCCGGCGCGGTTGCCGTAGCGGTCGACGGCGGTCACCGCGATCACGCCGGGGTAGGCGGCCGGGTAGGAGACGCGGTCGCCCTTGTCGCCTCCGTTGCCCGCGGAGGCGACCACGACGGCGCCCTTGCCCAGCGCGTACTGGACGGCGGCGTCCTCGGCGGGTTCGGGGTGGGCGGAGGCGCTGTCGTCGCCCAGGGACAGGTTGATCACGTCGGCGCCGTGGTCGGCGGCCCAGCGGATGCCCTGGGCGAGCGCGCCGCCCCGGGAGCCGCGCGCCTTGGCGCGCTTCGGGTCGCCGTCCTCCAGGATCACCCGCACCGGCAGGATCCTGGCCTTGGGCGCGACGCCCAGCACGCCGTCGCCGCCACCGGGGCCATGTCCGCTGCCCGCGATGATGCCCGCCATCGCGGTGCCGTGCCGGGCCCAGGGGCGGTCGCCGCGCCGGGCGCCGAAGCCGATGAGGTCCTTGCCCGGCAGCACCTGCCCCGCGAGGTCGGGGTGCTGGTCGTCGACGCCGGTGTCCAGGACGGCGACGGTCGTCCCCGCGCCCTTGGTGGTCTGCCACGCCTGGCGGGTGTGGACGGCGTCGAGCGCCCACTCCTGGGCCTGGATGCCGTCGGCCCGGGCGGGGGCGACGGGCACCAGGGTCAGCCCGGCGGCGGCGAGGCTCACGGTGATGCGCCGCGCGGTCTTCATGAGGCGCTTCCCCGCTTCTCCGGCTCGTCCGGCGCCGCCGGGGCCTTGGACAGGGCGCGGCGGAAGGCGTCCTCGGTGGCGTCGGCGATGCCGCGGGCGTCGTTGCCGAGGCCGGACTGGGCGGGGGCGGTGGTCGCGCCGCGCCGGGTGGCCTCGTACGCCGGCTGCGGGTCGGTGACCTCGCGGCCGTCGGCGAAGCCGGAGACGGCGTAGATGACGGCGGGCGCGTCGGTGAGGATCCGGATGCGCCAGCTCGCGCGCTGATCGTCGCCGAAGCGGGCCGCGGCGGTGCCCTTCGCGGCGTACGGACGGGGCATCAGATCGGCGCGTCCGTCCAGCTTGTCCTCGGTGAAGCGCTGCCGCAGGGCCTTCATCCCGGCGGGGTCGGCCGAGGTGATCAGCAGGCCGACGGTGGTCACGCTGGTGCTGGTGGCGTCGGTGTAGGTGGCGCGCAGCAGCCGTTCGCAGCCCACCGGGGAGAGCGCCTTGGTGAGCAGCGGATCGAAGCCGCCGCCGCAGCTGCTGTCGGGGGCGACCGCGATCCGGGTCCAGAGCCGGTCGGCGCCGCCGGGTCCTTCGCCCTTGCCGCGCAGGGTGCGGGGGAAGAGGTCGTCCGCCGGGACGCTGTGCCAGGCGGCGCGCGCCGTGGCGTAGTCGTCGGCGGCCGAGGCCGTCGCGCCGGGGCTGTCGCCCAGCCAGCTGCCGGCCGCCGCGCCGCCGAGCAGTCCGAGGCCGAGGACGAGGGAGACGGCGGCGGCCACGGTGCGGCCGCGCGCGCGGTGGTGGCCGGTTCCGGCGCCCGGCGGGGCGGCCGGGCGCGGCGGGGCACCGGGGTGGGGCGGTACGCGCGGGCTGTCGGCGGTGAAGGCGCCGCGGCCGGTGTGCCGTACGCCGCGGAAGGCGCCCCGGGGGAAGGGGACCTTCGCCGGGACGCCGAGGACGGGGGTGTCCGGGTCGGGGACGAAGCCGGGCGGACCGAAACCCGGCGGGCCGAAACCCGGCGGGCCGAAACCCGGCGGGCCGAAACCGGGCGGGGCACTGGGCGGGGCGACGGTGCGCGGCGGGGGCGCGGACCGGGGCGTGGGCGCGGTGCGCGGGGGGTGTGCAGGGCGAGGTGGGGGCGTACGACGAGAAGAGTGCGCCTGTTCCGCGTCCGCGCTCACCGGCACCCCCTCGCGCCCATCGAGACCTGCTCCACGTCGCTCCGTCCGGTTCGCCGCGCCGCCCCACCACCTTTCGGGCAGGCGGCCCGAATACGGACATCACGCCGCTGACCTGCCGGTCGTGGCGTGCGCGACACTCTACGGGGCGCCGGGCACCCTCCGCATCGGCCGCCCTCTACCCAGCGGTAATGGCGGTCTGGCAAGCTTCACGACATGTCCCCTTCCGCCGCTGACCGGGCTCGTTACGACCGGGCCACCGCCCATCTCGAGGCACCCATGGCGATTGTCGACCTGAGGGCCTTCGACGACAACGCACGCGATCTGGTACGCCGGGCGGGAGGCAAGCCGATCCGGGTGGCCAGCAAGTCGGTGCGGTGCCGGGCGCTGCTGGAACGGGCCCTGGCGCGGGACGGCTTCGCGGGCATCATGAGCTTCACCCTCTCCGAGTCCCTGTGGCTGGCCCGCGAGGGCTTCGACGACGTCCTGCTCGCCTACCCGTCCACCGACCGGGACGGCTACGCCACCCTGACCGGCGACCCCAAGCTCGCCGCCGCCGTGACCGTCATGGTGGACGACATCGGCCAGCTCGACCTGATCGACAGGGTGCGCGCCGGGACCGAAGAGGTCCGGGTCTGCCTGGAGTTGGACACCTCGCTGCGGCTGCTGGGCGGCCGGGTCCGCGTCGGCGCCCTGCGCTCCCCGCTGCGCACCCCCGAGCAGCTGGCCGGGCTGGCGCGGGCGATCGAGCGCCGCCCCGGCTTCCGGGTGGTCGGGCTCATGGGCTACGAGGGCCATGTCGCGGGGGTGGGGGACGCGGTGACCGGCCATCCGCTGCGCTCCCGCGCGATCCGGCTGATGCAGAGCACGGCGCGCCGGGAGCTGGCGGCCCGCCGGGCGGCGGCGGTCCGGGCGGTCCGGGAGGTGGCGGACCTCGAATTCGTCAACGGCGGCGGCACGGGCAGCGTGCAGCACACCGCCGCCGAGGACGCGGTGACCGAGATCGCCGCCGGGTCCGGGCTCTACCAGCCGCGGCTGTTCGACAACTACACGTCCTTCCGCGGCCGCCCGGCCGCCCTCTTCGCCCAGCCGGTGGTGCGCCGGCCGGGTGTGGGTGTGGTGACCGTACTGGGCGGCGGATATCCGGCGTCCGGGGCGGCGGGCCGGGACCGGCTGCCGGTGCCGTATCTGCCGGAGGGGCTGCGTTACGACCCGCAGGAGGGCCCGGGCGAGGTGCAGACCCCGCTGCTGGGCACGGCCGCCGACGATCTGCTGATCGGCGACAAGGTGTGGTTCCGGCACGCCAAGGCCGGTGAGCTGTGCGAGCGGTTCGCGACGCTCCATCTGGTCGAGGACGACCGGGTGGTGGAGTCGGTGCCGACGTACCGGGGCGAGGGCCGCACGTTCCTGTAGCGGAGTGCGGGCGGGCCTATATGGACCGGCCGTCGCCCGCCAGGGCCTCGATGCCGTCCACGATCTTGTCCATGTCGCCGAGCGGCGGTGCCTTGTCGCTCACGTCGAAGCCGAAGCGCACCAGGACCATGGTGTCGGGGACGGTGGGCGACGGGAAGGCGAGGGACTGGACGTATCCGTCGTCGCCCTTCTTCGTCATCACCTTCCAGCGCACCAGGTAGCCCTTCTCCCCCGCGACGTCGACCGCCTCCTCCTTGATCCGCTTGTGCGACTCGATCCCGCCGTACGCCTTGCGGTCGGTGTCCTCGTCCGTGCCGTAGGACTCCTCGGCGTTCTTGGCTATGTCCTCCTCGGCGATGCCCTTGGCGGTGTCCGCCTTGAAGCCGCTGGCGGTCCCGGAGAAGGCGCCGCCGCGCACGCAGTCGGTGGAGGGGTCGCCCGGGCACGGGTAGCGCGAGGTGGTCACGCCCGCGCCGCCGGAGCTGCTGCGGCCCGCCTGCCAGCCCGTCAGCACGGGCAGGCTGATGCCGCTCGCGGTGTCCGGGGCGATGCTCGGATCGTCGGTGGGCGGCGCGCTGGGGCCGTCGGTGGGCAGGCCGGACGGGCCGTCCGAGGGGGTGTCGCCGCCGCCTCCGGGAGGGGCGGGGGCGGTGGGCAGCGGATTCGCACGATCGCCGTCACCGCTGTCCCCGCTGTCACCCAGCAGCACGATGCCGCCGATGATCGCGGCGACCACGGCCCCCACCGACAGCGCGAGCACCGCGACCCGGGGGCCGCGGCCGAGCCCCCGCCCGCCGTCCGGGCCGGGCGGATAGCCGGGCGCGGGCGGCGGGCCGAAGGGCGAGTCCGCGGGGGCGGTGGCGTCGCGCGTGTACTCGGTCCAGGCGGACCCGTCCCACCACCGATGCAGGGCGGGGCCGTGACCTGTGTAACCGGGATCGGGATACCAGCCCGGGGGCGTGTTCATGCTCACGCCGTCACCTTATGGCCACGGGTCGGCTCCGCGCACCGGGGTCACGTGGACTGCGCGCCCGGCGACAACCGGGCCCGCGACGAGTCCTGTGGCCCGGTCTACAGCGGGGTGACGTACGCCCCCGCGATGCCGCCGTCCACCAGGAACTCGGCCGCGTTGACGAACGACGAGTCGTCGCTGGCCAGGAAGGCGACCGCGGACGCGATCTCCTCCGGCTCGGCGAACCGCCCGACCGGGACGTGCACCAGCCGCCGCGCCGCCCGCTCCGGGTCCTTGGCGAACAGCTCCTTCAGCAGCGGGGTGTTGACCGGCCCCGGGCACAGCGCGTTGACCCGGATGCCCTCGCGCGCGAACTGCACGCCCAGCTCGCGCGACATCGCCAGCACCCCGCCCTTGGACGCGGTGTAGCTGATCTGCGAGGTCGCGGCGCCCATGACGGCCACGAAGGACGCCGTGTTGATGATGGAGCCCCGGCCCTGCCGCCGCATATAGGGCAGCGCGGCCTTGCAGCACAGATAGACGGAGGTGAGGTTGACCTCCTGGACCCGCTTCCAGGCGTCCAGACCGGTGGTGAGGATCGAGTCGTCGTCGGGCGGCGAGATGCCCGCGTTGTTGAACGCCACGTCGACCGAGCCGTAGGTGTCGTACGCGGTCTTGAACAGCGCCTCGACCTGCTCGGGGTCGGTGACGTCCACCCGGACGCAGAGCCCGCCGACCTCGTCGGCGGCGGCCTTGCCCGCGGACTCGTCGATGTCGGCGCACACCACGCGCGCGCCCTCGGAGGCGAAGCGGCGCGCGGTGGCCAGGCCGATGCCGCTGCCCGCTCCGGTGATGACGGCGGTACGGCCCACCAGGCGGCGGCACACGGGGGTCTCGGTCACGGTCTCGCTCACGTCATTGCTCCTCGGTGCTGATGAACACGTTCTTGGTCTCGGTGAAGGCGGTCAGGGCGTCGGGACCCAGCTCCCGGCCGAGACCGGACTGCTTGTAGCCGCCGAACGGGGTCGCGTAGCGCACGCTGCTGTGCGAGTTGACGGACAGGTTCCCGGCGGCGACGGCGCGCGAGACGCGCACCGCGCGGCCCACGTCGCGGGTCCAGATCGAGCCGGAGAGGCCGTAGTCGGTCGCGTTCGCCAGCCGCACGGCGTCGGCCTCGTCGTCGAAGGGGAGGACGACGGCGACGGGTCCGAAGATCTCCTCCACGGCCGCGCGGTCGCCGGGCGCGGTGGCCTCCAGGACGGTCGCCGGGTACCAGAACCCCTTGCCGCCGGGGGCCTCGCCGCGGATCGCGGCGGGCGCGTCCTCGGGTACGTAGGACCGCACGCGCTCCCGTTGCGCGGCCGAGATCAGCGGGCCCATGGCGGTGGCGGGGTCGGCCGGGTCGCCGGCCGTGAAGCCCTTGACGGCGGGTTCCAGCAGCTCCATGAACCGGTCGTAGACGCCGCGCTGGACCAGGATCCGGCTGCGGGCGCAGCAGTCCTGGCCGGTGTTGTCCAGGAACGAGCCGGGCGCGGCGCTCGCCGCCGCCTCGAGGTCGGCGTCGGCGAAGACGATGTTGGGGCTCTTGCCGCCGAGTTCGAGCGTCACGCGCTTCACGCCCGCCGCGCACTTGGCCATGATCTCCTTGCCGACGGCCGTCGACCCGGTGAAGACGACCTTGGCCACGTCCCTGTGCTCGACGAGCGCGGCCCCGGCCACCGGACCGGCGCCGGGCAGCACCTGGAACAGCCCCTCGGGCAGCCCGGCGGCGAGGGCGAGTTCGGCGAGCCGGAGGGCGGTGAGCGGGGTGGTCTCGGCGGGCTTGAGGAGGACGGCGTTGCCCGCGGCGAGGGCGGGCGCGGTGCCCCAGCCCGCGATCGGCATCGGGAAGTTCCACGGCGCGATGACGGCGACCACGCCGAGCGGTTCATGGAAGGTGATGTTCAGGCCGCCGGCGACCGGGATCTGGGCGCCGCTCAGCCGCTCCACGCCCCCGGCCGCGTACTCCAGCAGATCGCGGACGTTGCCCGCCTCCCAGCGGGCGTTGCCGATGGGGTGGCCCGCCTCGCGGACCTCCAGCGCGGCCAGTTCCTCGATGTGGTCGTCCACGGTGGCGGCGAAGCGGCGCAGCAGCCGGGCCCGGTCGGCGGGGGCGAGGGCGGCCCAGCCGCGCTGGGCGGCGGTGGCGCGGGCGACGGCGGCGTCCACGTCGGCGGGCGTGGCGGCCGGGACGGTGGCGATGACCTCCTCGGTCGCCGGGTTGAGGATGTGGTGCTCGGTGGGGTGCTCGTGGGGGTGTTCGGTGCTCACTCGGTGGTTCCTCACATGCGCTCGAAGGACCGGAAGCGTTCCCAGTCGGTGACGGCGGTGTCGTACGCCTCCTGCTCGACGCGGGCCATGTTGAGGTAGTGCTCGACCACCTCGTCGCCGAACGCGGCCCGCGCTATGGGGCTGGCCTGCCACAGCTCGGCGGCGTCGCGCAGCGAGGTCGGCACGTGGTCGGCGTCGCCGGTGTAGGCGTTGCCGGTGCAGGCCTCGGGCAGCTCCAGTTCCCGCTCGACCCCGTACAGCCCGGCGGCCACCATCCCGGCGACGGCGAGGTACGGGTTGACGTCCCCGCCGGGCAGCCGGTTCTCCAGCCGGTGCGCCTGGCCGTGGCCGATGACGCGCAGCGCGCAGGTGCGGTTGTCCGGGCCCCAGGCGACGGCGGTGGGCGCGAAGGAACCGGGGCGGAAGCGCTTGTAGGAGTTGATGTTGGGTGCGTAGAGGAGGGTGAAGTCGCGCATCGCGGCGATCTGCCCGGCCAGGAAGTGGCGCATGGTCTTCGACATGCCGTACGGGCCGTCGTCGTCCGCGAGCACGGGCCGTCCGGCCTCGTCGCGCAGCGAGAGGTGGATGTGGCAGGAGTTGCCCTCGCGCTCGTCGTACTTGGCCATGAAGGTGAGCGCCGTGCCCTCCTGGGCGGCGATCTCCTTGGCGCCGGTCTTGTAGATGACGTGCTGGTCGCAGGTGGTCAGCGCGTCGTCGTAGCGGAAGGCGATCTCGTGCTGGCCGAGATTGCACTCTCCCTTGGCCGACTCCACGGTCATCCCGGCGGCGCCCATCTCGTTGCGGATGCGGCGCAGCAGGGGCTCGACGCGGCCGGTGCCGAGGATGGAGTAGTCGACGTTGTACTGGTTGGCCGGGGTCAGCCCGCGGTAGCCGCTGTCCCACGCCTGCTCGTAGGTGTCCCGGAAGACCATGAACTCCAGCTCGGTCCCGGCGTACGCGGTCCAGCCGCGCTCCGCGAGCCGGTCGAGCTGGCGGCGCAGGATCTGCCGCGGGGAGGCGGCCACGGGCGAGCCGTCGTGCCACGAGAGGTCCGCGGTGAGCATCGCGGTGCCCGGGTTCCAGGGGGTGCGGCGCAGGGTGCGGGTGTCGCCGTGGAGGGCGAAGTCGCCGTAGCCGCGCTCCCAGGAGGACATGGCGTAGCCGCCGACGGTGTTCATGTCGGCGTCGACGGCGAGGAGGTAGTTGCAGCCCTCGGTGCCGTGCTCCAGGGCATCGTCGAGGAAGAAGCGGGCGGCGAACCGCTTGCCCTGCAGTCTGCCCTGCATATCGGTGAAGGCCAGGACGACGGTGTCGATCTCCCCGGCGGCGACGAGCCTGGTCAGCTCGTCGACCGAGAGCGGGGGCGTGCGGTCTGCCACGGTGGTGCCTCCTGGCTTCCGGACTTTCGGACGGGTGTGGGGGCGCGAAGTGGCCTTAAGGTAATACCGCAGACCATTGATTGGGAAGGAGGTGTGGACGGTTCGATGGACGAGACCCATGGCAGTGGGGACCGGCTGGCGCCGGTGCTGCGCCCGGTGCGCGCCGGAAACGGCTTCGAGGAGGCGCTGGAGCAGATACTCCAGGTCGTACGGCTGGGGCTGGTCCCCGACGGCGGCCGCCTCCCGGCCGAGCGCGATCTGGCGGAGCGGCTGCGGATCAGCCGGGTGACCCTGCGCGAGGTGCTGAAGGTCCTCCAGGACCAGGGGATCGTGGAGAGCCGCCGCGGCCGGTACGGCGGCACCTTCGTACGGGCCCGGCCGGAGCCCGCCGCGGGTGACGAGGACGAGCTGCGGCGGCGGATCGGGGCGGTGGACGTCGAGGACACGCTGCGCTTCCGGGAGGTCCTGGAGGTCGGCGCGGCCGGGCTGTGCGCGGCGCACGGCCTGGACGGCGGCCGGGCCGCGCGGCTGCGCGCCGCCCTCGACGCGACGCGGGACGCGCCGCCGGCCGACTACCGGCGCCTGGACACGATGCTGCATCTGACCCTGGCCGAGCTGGCGGGCTCCCCCTCGCTGGCCGCCCAGTACGCGGCCGTCCGCGCCACCGTCAACGACCTGCTGGACTGCATCCCGCTGCTGGTACGGAACCTGGAGCACTCCCAGGCGCAGCACGCGGCGCTGGTCGAGGCGGTGCTCGACGGGGACGCGGACGGGGCGCGCGAGGTGATGCGGGAGCACTGCGAGGGCACGGCGGCGCTGCTGCGCGGATTCCTGCCGTAGGGCGCCCCAGCCCTGTTTTTACGCGGAGGGTCTTGCGCGGAGCCTCCCCCTACGGCAAAGGTATGCCCCCACACCAATCCCCTCCCCACCGCTGTCCCCCTCGTGCGAAGCCAGGAGCGCCCATGGCTGACATGGCCGAAGGAACCGAGACCGCCCGTACCTCCCCCGATCCCGGTGAACCCGGTGATCCCGGCTATCTGGAGCGGCGCACCCTGCGGCGCGGCAGCGCGGGTCCGCTGCTGCTGACCGGCCTCGGCGTCGCCTATGTGGTCTCCGGCGACTTCTCCGGCTGGAACTTCGGCCTCGCGGAGGGCGGTTTCGGTGGCCTGGCCATCGCCGCCGTGCTCATGGGCCTGATGTACACCTGCATGGTCTTCGCCCTCGCCGAACTGGCCGCGATCCTCCCCACGGCGGGCGGCGGCTACGGCTTCGCGCGGCGCGCGCTCGGCCCCTGGGGCGGGTTCCTCACCGGCACGGCGATCCTCATCGAGTACGTCCTCGCGCCCGCCGCCATCTCCATCTTCATCGGCGACTACGTCGAATCGCTCGGCCTCTTCGGCCTGGAGTCCGGCTGGCCCGTCTATCTCGCCTGCTTCGTGATCTTCATCGGGATCCATCTGTGGGGCGTGGGCGAGGCCCTGCGGTTCAGCCTCGCCGTGACCGCCGTCGCCGTCACCGCGCTGCTGATCTTCGCGGTCGCCGCCTTCACCGACTTCGACTCGGGCTCGCTGAACGACATCGCGGTCGACCACTCGGCCTTCGGCGCCAACTCCTGGCTGCCGTTCGGCGTGCTGGGCATCTGGGCGGCGTTCCCCTTCGGCATGTGGTTCTTCCTGGGCGTGGAGGGTGTCCCGCTCGCGGCCGAGGAGACCCGCGAGCCGGCCCGCACCCTGCCCAAGGCCATGGCCTGTTCGATGGGCATCCTGCTGCTCCTGGCCCTGCTCACCTTCCTCGCCGCCACCGGCGCCCGCGGCCCGGACGCCGTACGGGACGCGGGCAACCCGCTGGTCGAGGCGCTGCAGCCGGACGGTGAGGCCACGGCGCTGTCCCGCGTCGTCAACTACGCGGGGCTCGCCGGTCTCGTCGCCTCCTTCTTCTCCCTGATCTTCGCCGGTTCGCGGCAGCTGTTCGCCCTCTCCCGGGCCGGGTACCTGCCCCGCTTCCTCTCCCTGACCAGCCGCCGCAAGGCCCCCTACCTGGGCCTCCTCGTCCCCGGCGCCATCGGTTTCGGCCTCGCCGCCTGGTCCGGCGACGGCGCGCGGATGCTGAACGTCGCGGTCTTCGGCGCCACCATCTCGTACGCCCTGATGTCGCTCTCCCACATCGTCCTGCGCCGCCGGGAGCCGGGACTCGACCGCCCCTACCGCACCCCCGGCGGCATCGTGACCTCGTCCACCGCCTTCGTCCTGGCCTGCTCGGCACTGGTGGCCACCTTCCTGGTGGACAAGGACGCCGCCTTCATCGCCCTCGGCGTCTACGCCGTGGCGCTCGCCTACTTCGCCTTCTACAGCCGCCACCGGCTGGTCGCGTCAGCGCCGGAGGAGGAGTTCGCGGCGCTGGCGGAGGCCGAGGCGGAGTTGTCCCGCGACTGAGAGATTGGACCTGTCCGTGCCCCCTCTGCCACTGATCGGCGTCAGCACCTACCTCGAGGCCACGGCGCACTGGGGCGTCTGGAACCTCCCCGCCGCCCTGCTCCCGGCCGGGTACCACCGCCTCGTCCAGCGCGCCGGGGGCCTGGCCGCGATGCTGCCCCCGGACACCGCCCCGGGATCGGCGGCGGCCGTCGTCTCCCGCCTCGACGGCCTGGTGATCTCCGGCGGCCCGGACGTGGAGCCGATCCGCTACGGCGCCTCCGTCGATCCGCGTACGGGCCCGCCCGCCCGGGAGCGCGACGCCTGGGAACTGGCCCTGATCGAGGCCGCGTTGTCCTCGGGCGTCCCCCTGCTGGGCATCTGCCGCGGCATGCAGCTGCTGAACGTCGCCCTCGGCGGCACCCTCGTCCAGCACCTGGACGGCCACGCGGGCGCGCCCGGTGTCTTCGACTGGCACGAGGTGAAGCCGGTCCCCGGCACGCTGCTGGGCACGGTGCTCCCGGAGCCGGTGTCCGTGCCGACCTTCCACCACCAGGCGGTGGACCGCCTGGCAGACGACCTGATCCCCGGCGCGTACGCGTCCGAGGACGGGACGGTGGAGGCGGTGGAGATGCCGTCCGCGGAGGGCTTCGTGCTGGGCGTGCAGTGGCACCCGGAGGCGGGCGACGACCTGCGGGTCATGCGGGCGCTGGTTGCGGCGGCTGGCCGGGGCTGACCTCCGGTTCGAGATACGCGAACACCTCGTCCCGGACGCGGCGCACCGCGTCCGGGACGAGGCGGACCACGAAGGGGCACCGACATCGACCGACAGCGGCGGTCAGGAGTTGATCTCGAAGGACTCGCCGTAGACCTTCCACTTCAGCGGCGGGTTCAGGTCGAAGTTCTTCGCGTTGAGGAAGACACGCTGCGCGGTGTCGACCCGGCTGGTGTCGCTGTGCGCCTCCTCGCTCTGCATGGCCTTCTTGCGGGCGTCGAGGAAGGCGTTCAGATACGTGCTCCGGTCGCCGCCCTGCGCCGGGGTCCTGGCCTTGGACATGGCCGTCTTGCGGATGCCGCCGAAGCTGTACTTGCTGTCGCCGGGGCCGTGCATGACGATCGCGTCGTAGTAGATGAACTGGCCGAGCGCGCCGAGGCCGTCGTCCTTGCCCTGCTTGACGGACGGGTTGAAGTAGACGCGGTCGCGCTCGTGCTCCTGGGCGTCCTGGAACGCCTTGTCGGCGGCGGCCTTCTTCCAGTCCTTGGTGAAGTTGGGGTCCAGGCCGCTGTGGGAGTCGCTGCCGTTGACCTTGCGCAGGGCGGGGAGGTACTTGGCGAGGACGTTGTCCGGCTTCTGGTCGGTGTAGTACTCGACGAGTTCCAGCATGTCGCCGGTGCCGGAACAGAAGCCGATGATGCCCGCGGTGTAGCCACGGCCGTCGCCGATGTCCTCGATGTACGTGAACTGGCCGCGCCAGTCCAGGGAGGAGTTCTCGGCGCTGGAGACCAGCTTCATGGCGATCTCCTTCTTGGCCGGATCGTCCAGGTTGGCCGCCGCGCCCGCCCGGTGAGCCGGGGACTGTACGGGGGCGGCGGCCGGGGGCGCGGCCGCCTGGCCCACGCCGACTCCGGCGCCGGTGAACACGAGCGCGGCGGGTAACGCCACGGCCGCCGCCGTGAGGCCGATCCTTTTGGACATGGGGGACTCCATTCGCTTGAGGCGGTCCGTTAGGAAGCTTTCCTAACCATTCAAGCGAGCGCACCGCGCCGCCCACAAGGCTTTCGGCGCAACTGGCGTGCTACGGCTGCGGAATGGGCACCGCCGCGTCGGTCCCGTCGGCCGCACCGGCCGTGCCGACCGTACCGACCGTACCGACCGTACCGGCCGTGCCCCCGGGCTCGGCGGCGGTCTCGACGGCCGGCGGCGCGGCGCCCGGCGCCGCCACCGCACGCCACCACGTCTCCAGCGGCAGCCCACCGCCCGGCTCGAAGGGCTGCCCCGGGCGCGGCACGGCCACGCTCGCCCCCGCCGCCCGGGCCGCGGTGACGGTGCCCTCGGCGGGCTCCTCCCACGGGTGCGGCGCCAGATTGAAGGTGCCCCAGTGGATCGGCAGCATGATCCCCTGGGTGGGCTCACCGCCCTGGAGGTCGAGGTGGGCGCGCATGCCCTCCCCGGGGGTCATGTGGATGTCCGGCCAGAACTCGCTGTACGCGCCGATCTGGATCATGGTCGCGTCGAACGGCCCGTACGACTTCCCGATCTCCGCGAAGCCGGAGAAGTACCCGGTGTCCCCGCTGTGGTAGACCCGGTGCTCGGGCCCGGCCACCACCCAGGAGGCCCACAGGGTGTGCTGGGTGTTGCGCAGCGCGCGGCCGCAGAAGTGCCGGGCGGGGGTGGCGGTGAGCAGCAGCCCGGCCACCTCGGTGGACTCGTGCCAGTCCAGCTCCGTCACCCGGTCCGCCGGTACGCCCCAGTGCTCCAGGTGCGCGCCGACCCCGAGCGGAACGACGAACTGGGTGCCGGTGCGCACCAGCGCGCGGATCGTGGGCATGTCCAGGTGGTCGTAGTGGTCATGGGAGATGACCACCGCGTCCACCGGCCCCAGCTCCCGCAGCGGTACCGGGACCGGGTGCAGCCGCTTGGGCCCGACGGACGCGAAGGGGGAACAGCGCTGACCCCACACCGGGTCGAACAGCACCCGCCCCCCGTCGATCTCGGCGAGCACGCTGGAGTGGCCCATCCACGTCAGCCGCAGCCCGGAGGCGGGCGCGGTGGCCAGGTCGGCGAGGGTGGTGGGGTACACCGGCACGGTCCCGGCCGGGGCCCGGCGTATCCGGTTCTCCTTGCGGAAGTACGTGGGCAGGAACTTCAGCATGGACCCGGAGGGGGCGGTGCTGCCGCCGCCGGGGTTGGTGAACACACCGTTCGCGAAGTTCGGGGACCGCCGGATGCGCTCCATCCGCTCCCCGGCCGGGTCCGCGCCGAAGGCGGCGGGGCGCAGGGCTGTGGCGAGCCGGGCACGCCGATGGCTGGAACCGGTCACGGCACCTCCTGGGTGAAGGGGAGCGACGGGGCACCCCATGGCCTGTGCAGTTGTGTTGCTGCACTGTGACAACTCCCGCGACCGGCGGCCTTGTTCCGTAAAGGGGGCTCCGGATCTGCTCGGGCCGTTCTCAGGGGGTGAACGTCAGCCGCAGGTGATCCTCGACCGGGCGGTAGCCGATCCGCTGATAGAGGGCGTTGCTGGTGGGGTTGGCGAGGTCGGCGAAGAGCAGCACCCGCTCGGCTCCCGCGGTACGCGCCGCCCGGCTCACGGCGGCCGTGACCGCGCCGGCGTACCCCTGTCCGCGCAAGCGGGGCGGGGTGTAGACGAGCGAGACGCGGACGGTGGCCGCGACCGCGCGGCTCACCGCGGCGGTGGCCACCGGCTCGCCGTCCACCTCCCACAGCGTGGCGCCGTGGTGGCTGAGCCGGTCGTCCACCGCGCGGGCGGCCTCGTCCCCGGGCAGCGCCCCGGTGTCGCGGCCGAACGCCTCGTACCAGCGCAGCAGCAGATCGCGGTCGGCGGTGGTGGCCGTCCGGGCCCGCCCCCGTAGTACGGGCCCGGACGGGGTCGGGGTGGCGAGCCGGTACAGCCGCTGGACGTGGTCCACCCCGCGGGTCTCCCCGGTGCGCCGCTCCCAGGCGTCGGCGAAGGCCTCGGCGACCGGGCGCGCGCCGTTCACCCCGGTGACCCGCGATCGGTCCGCCCCGGCCGGCCGGTCCGCGTCGGCGAGGGTGCGGGCCAGCGCGTCCGCCGCCTCCGCCGGCATGGCGGAGAGCAGCGGCGGATGGGGCGGGGTGCGGATGTACGCGCCCTCGATCGCGCCCGAGGGCGCCCGCCACCAGCCGTAGAGCGGCGGCTGGTCGCCGTAGCGGCCGCTGCCCGCCGCCGCCAGCGAGGAGACGACGGTGAGGAGCACGGTGTGCCGGACCGGGCGGGCGCGCAGGAACGCGCCCGCGGCGGCCTGGAACGCGTCGAGGTCGTACGTCGTCGTCCACGCCATGCGTTCCAGGCTGGCGCGTGTGGCCCGCCCGGCGCATCTCATTTATGCGGAGGGGGTCCTCAGCAGCTGAGGTTCGAGCCGGGGGTGGTGCCGAGTATCTGGACGAACCGCTGGTACGCGTCGATCCGGCTCTGCACCTGGCCCGGGTTGCCGCCGTTGCACTCCAGGCTGCCGTTGATGCTGCGGATGGTCTCGCCGAAGCCGCGCTGGTTGACCATGGCGTTGTGCGGGGTCATGGTGCCCGGGCCGGTCTGGGTGTTCCAGTACCACAGGGCGGTCTTCCAGGACACCGCGGAGTCGTTCTGCACCAGCCAGGGGTTGTTCAGCAGGTCGATGCCGAGCGCGTCGCCCGCGGCCTTGTAGTTGAAGTTCCAGCTGAGCTGGATCGGTCCGCGGCCGTAGTACGCCGCCTGGCCCGCGGGGCAGCCGTAGGGCCGGCTCCCGTCGCAGTAGTGCGGGTAGTTCGCCGTGTTCTGCTCGACGATGTGGACGAGACCGCCGGTCTCATGGCTGACGTTGGCGAGGAAGGCGGCGGCCTCCTGCCTCTTCACGGTGTCGCTGCCGGTGTTCGCGAAGCCGGGGTAGGCGCTCAGGGCGGCGGTCAGGCCCTGGTAGCTGTAGAAGCCGTTCCGGTTCGGGAACATCTGGTTGAACTGCGCCTCGCTGACGACGAAGCCGGAGGTTCCGCTCCCGCCGCAGTCGTACGGCTCCCAGTACCAGGTGCTGATCACCGGGTCGTAGCCCGGGTTGTCGTGCTCGGCCCGGTAGTACCTGCCGTCGGTGTACCGGACGATGTCACCGGTCGCGTACCACTTGCCCGCGACCCAGTCCGGGTAGTTGCAGGCCGCGCGCGGGGCCGCGCCCGCCGCATCGGCCGATGCGGAAGCCATGGGCATGCCAAACAATAAGGCGCACGCCGCTGCCGGCGCGGCGAACCAGGCCATGACGCGTCTACTCCACATGGGACCACCCCAATCCTCGTGTTGTCGGAGGACACTCAATCGACTTGGTCTATACCAGTCAAGGTCCAGACCAAGTCGATGTGGGGTGTACGTCCGGAAAATCAGGTCTCGCGCTCCGGCACATAGGTCGCGGCGTCCAGACCGAAGGTCCAGGCCACGCCCTCACGGGCGGTCCGGGTGCGGGGCGGTACGCGCAGCCAGTACGTGCGGTGCGTACCGTCCGGCTCGGGCGTGGAGTTGACCACCTCGACCATCACCACCGGCTCGTCGTCGGCGAGGTCGATGCGCCACAGCACACCCGTCTCGTCCCGGTGCACGGGCTGCGCCCCGGACTCGTCGAGATAGCGGTCGTAGCCGTAATGCTCCAGCATCACCCGGCGCAGCTCCGCGTTCTCCTCGGCGCGGATCCGGTCCGGGGTCAGCTCGCCCAGCTGGTCGAGGAAGTCCGGGGGCACCGGCATACCGCGCCAGGCGTACAGCGCGAAGCCGTCGGGGAAGGCGAGCGCGGGGCCGTCGCCGCGGTCGAGGCGGCCGGCCTCGTCACGGTGCAGCCCGACCGGACGCTCCGCGACCACCACGACCTTCTCGTACGGCCACCACCAGCCCGCGGCGCGGGCGACCGCGGCCGGTCCGGCGAGCCCGTCGCCGGAATCGTCCGGACCCCCCTCGGCCACGGAGGCCAGCCAGGGCGCGTCATGCTGCCCCAGCACCGCGTCCAGCAGGGTCAGCCGGACGGCCGTCTCCTGATCCGCCCGCTCCGTGGCCGCCCCTTCCGTCAGGGTCTCGATGACCCCGGTGCGGATGCGCTCGGTCAGCGCCCGGGTGACGTCCCACAGCGGCGCCCCCGTCAGCGCCCAGCGCTGGGCCCACCCGGCCGGGCCCAGCGCGGTGTGCGCCCGCTGCCGGGCGCGCGCCCAGGGACGGGTGCGCACCGCTTCGCGCACCGAGGAGCCCGCGGCGCCCGCCACCGGCTCGACCCCGGCGGCCGCCAGCGCGTCGGCGGCCCGCTCGGCGACCTCGCCCGGCAGCCCCTCCGCCCGCCCGGTGAGCAGCAGCGCGGCCGCCGTGCCCGCGAGCGGCGAGCCGGTCCACACGATCCGCTCCGGCGGCGCCAGCCCCGCCGCCTCGTACGCCAGCCGGATACCCGCCCCGGCCGCCTCGCGG
Organism: Streptomyces sp. NBRC 110028; assembly: GCF_001417735.1. Taxonomy (GTDB): domain Bacteria; phylum Actinomycetota; class Actinomycetes; order Streptomycetales; family Streptomycetaceae; genus Streptomyces. Next base: position 44,388 of record NZ_BBUZ01000045.1, on the reverse strand, counting down.
TCCGCGGGACCGGTCGCCGCGGCCACCGCGCGCCAGCGTTCGGTGGTCATGGGGGTCGTCTCCATGGCGCCTGTGGTCATGCTCGTCGTCTCCACTGCCGTAGCCGTCGTCATCCGTCCTCGTCCCCGCTCTCAGTCCGCCACGACGCGCACGGCGCCCGGCACGTACTCCCGCTGGCGCACCACCCGGTACCACCCCTTGGGGAGCGGTATCGCCGCGTGCTCCTCGTGCACCACCCGTCCGCCGTCGGGGAGATGGAGGTACGAGGCGCCGAACGGCCCCGACTCGCGCACCAGCGTGCCCGGCCCGACCACCGCGTGCGCGTGCCCGGTCACCTCGCCGAGGGCCAGCACCAGCCGCCCCCGCCCGTCCCGGGGCTGCCGCGGCAGCGCCTCGGCGCCCGGCGGCAGCGACTCCCGCGCCACCGGCACGATCAGAACGTCACCCTGTCGGTACATGCGCTCCCCTTCCCCGGCCGCTCTCAACGCGGCCACAGCCCGTCATCGGCCCACCGGATCACCCGGCGGCCGTCGATGGTCCTGACGTTACGCAGGGGGTCCGACAACGGCCCCTGGAGCGGCTGTCGGTGGGGCTTGGTACAACTCTTCGCACGCCGTTCGAAGACCGGCACCTCCACTCGAAGCCACTGGGAGAACCCGCGCCATGAACTACCCCGAACACCTGACGGAACTGCACGGCCTTCCGGTGTACGACTTCCCGCTGCCCGACGAGCAGGACCCGCGGCTGCCCGAGGCGGACTCGGTGGCCTGGCGCATCTCCTACGACCCCTACTCCGATGAGTCGGGCGAGAATTTCGAAGGCCGCTTGGAGCGGTTCCTGACCACGGTCGACGCCTCCCGGGTGCGGGCGCTGGTCATCGGTCAGTGGGGCGAGCCGTACGAGGACGACGCCGGGGAGATCGTCGATCAGCTGGTGGCCGCCAAGGACCGGCTGACCTCCCTCGAAGCGGTCTTCATCGGCGATCTGGAGGCGGAGGAGGCCGAGATCTCCTGGATCGAGCAGGCCGATGTGACACCGGTTCTGGACGCCTACCCCGGGCTGCGGGAGCTGAGCACCCGTGGCAACGCGAGCCTGCGGTTCCCCGCCACCAAGCACCAGAACCTGCGCAGGCTCCGTTTCGAGACCGGCGGGCTGCCCGGCGAGGTGGTGCGCGGAGTCGCCGAAAGCGACCTGCCCGCCCTCGAACACCTGGAGATGTGGTTCGGCGTCGAGGCGTACGGAGGCAATGCCACCGCCGGCGACCTCGCGCCGCTGCTGTCCGGTGGCCGCTTCCCCGCGCTGCGCCATCTCGGCCTGCAGAACAGCGAGATCCAGGACGAGATCGCCGCCGCCGTCGCCTCCGCACCGGTCGTCGCCCAGCTGACCTCCCTCGATCTGTCCATGGGCGTGCTCACCGACGAGGGCGCGGCGGCGCTGCTCGACGGTCAGCCGCTCACCCACCTCGACCGGCTCGACCTGGACCACAACTACTTCTCGGAGCCGATGGAGCAGCGGCTGCGCGAGGCCCTGGAGCCGTCCGGGGTGACGCTCGCGCTGTCCGAGAAGGGCGACGAGCACCAATGGGAGGACGGCGACGTGCAGCGCTACACGGCCGTCGCCGAGTGATGACCGTCGCACATCCGGCAACACCAGACATCAGGACCCATACGAGGAGCGCCCGGCCGTGATCGACGACTATCTGGAATCCTTCGCAGGTCTGCCCGTCACCGACTACACCGGCGCGGACACCGGGGCCGACGCCTCCGATCTGCCGCCCGCCGATGCCGTCGCCTGGCGGATCAGCGCCTGTGACGACCGCCCCTTCGCCGAACTGTGGGCGAAGTTCCTGGACACCGTGGCGGCCGACCGCCTCCGCGCGGTGGTCATCGGCAGCTGGTGGGGCGACGGCGACTACTCCGAGGTGCGTCCGGTGCTCGACGCCCTGATCGCGTCCGCGGACCGGCTGCCCGCGCTGCGCGGGCTGTTCCTCGCCGATGTGATGCCCGAGGAGTGCGAGCTGTCCTGGCTGCGGATGGACGACGTCACGCCCGTCCTGGAGGCTTACCCGCTGCTGGAGGAGTTCGCGGTGCGCGGCTGCGGCTCGGGAGGTCTCGCCTTCCGGCCGGTGCGCCACGAGCGGCTGCGGGCGCTGCGGTTCGAGTCCGGCGGGCTGCCGGGCGAGATCGTCCGCGCGGTGGGCGCCAGCGAGCTGCCCCGGCTGGAGCACCTCGCGCTGTGGCTGGGGGTGGAGGAGTACGGCGGGGATGCCACGGTCGCCGATCTGGCACCGGTCCTGTCCGGTGCCCGCTTCCCCCGGCTGACCCATCTCGGGCTCCAGGACAGCGAGATCCAGGACGAGATCGCCGCCGCCGTCGCCTCCGCGCCGGTCGTCGCCCAGCTCACCTCGCTCGCCCTGTCCTTGGGCACGCTCGGCGACGCGGGCGCCGAGTCCCTGCTCACCGGCCAGCCGCTGACCCATCTGCGCGCGCTGGACCTGCACCACCACTATCTGTCCGACGCGATGATGCGGCGGGTGTGCGACGCGCTGGAGCCGTCCGGCGTCGAGGTGAACGTGGCGGAGCAGGAGGAGCCGGAGTGGGACGGGGGCAATGACGGTGAGGAGGAATACCGCTATGTCGCCGTCTCCGAATAGTCCACACGGACCGGACGGCCCGGGCGGCCCGGACGGCCCGGGCGGCCCGGACGGCCCGCGCCTCGCGGTGGTCGGCAACCCCGGCCACCGCCGGGTGGAGCTGTTCACCGACGCCGCCCTGGCCGCCGGGCTGGCCGCGCCCCGGCTGCTGGCCTGGCGCGATGTGCTGTGCGGGGGCGCGGAGTTCGAGCCGGGCGAGACCGTGCGGATCGAGTCGCCCGGCGAGGACCACGAGGTGGACGAGCTGCTGCGGGGCGCCGGGGACCCGGCCCGGGTCGAGGGCACCGCCCGCTGGTACGCGCGGTTCACCGAGGCCGTACGGGGCGTCGCGAAGGCCGCGCGCACGGCGGGCGCGACCCTGCTGGACGACCCCGGCGAGCTGGCCGTCCAGTTCGACAAGCGGCTGTGCCACGGGGTGCTGGACGCGGCCGGTGTCCCCGTGCCGTATTCGCCGACCTCCGGCCCGCAGGCCCTTGAGGTGCGCGGCTGGGACGATGTGCGGGCGGCGCTCGGCGAGGACGGGATGCACCGTGCGTTCGTCAAGCTCGCGCACGGCTCGTCCGCCTCCGGGGTGCTCGCCGTCGAGTACGCGGGCCCCGGCCGCATCCGCGCCACCACCTCGGTGGAGCGCGCGGAGGACGGCTCGCTCTTCAACTCGCTGCGGGTGCGGCGGTATGACGCGGAGCGGGAGATCGCCTCGATCGTGGACACCCTGGCCCCGGACGGGCTGCACATCGAGCGCTGGGTGCCCAAGGCGTCGCAGGCCAGGCGCGCCGCCGATCTGCGGGTGGTGGTGATCGGCGGCCGGGCGACCCACGCGGTCGTGCGGACCAGCCGCTCCCCCATGACCAATCTCCACCTCGGGGGCGTGCGCGGCGATCTGGCTGCCGCCCGCGCGGCCGCGGAGGCGGCCGGAGTGGCGTGGAGCACGGTGCTGGGCACGGCCGAGCGGGCGGCGGCCCGCTTCCCGGGCACCCTGTGCGTCGGGGTGGATCTGCTGCCCGGCACCGGGTGGCGGCGGTTCGTGGTCGGCGAGGTCAACGCGTTCGGCGATCTGCTGCCCCGGCTGACCGGGCTGACCGGCAGCGGCGCCGAGGGCCAGGACACCTACGCGGCGCAGGTCGCCGCCGTGGTCCGCGCACACGAGGAGGCCCGGCACGATGCCCTTCTCTGAGCCCACGCTGCCCGAACGAGTACTGGCCGAACCGGACATGAACGCGATCGTGGGCAGCCATGATCTGCTGCTGATCACCCTCGACACCCTGCGCCACGACGTCGCCGCCGAACTCGCCGCCGCCGGCCGCATCCCGAATCTGACCGCCCGGATGCCCGGCGGGGTCTGGGAGGAGCGGCACGCGCCCGGCAGCTTCACCTACGCCTCCCACCAGGCCATGTTCGCCGGCTTTCTGCCCACCCCGGCCCGGCCGGGCCCGCACCGGCGGCTGTTCGCGGCACGCTTCGCGGGCAGCGAGACCACGGCCGAGGGCACGTACGTCTACGACACCCCGGATCTGGTGACCGGGCTCGCGGCGGCCGGGTACCACACGGTGTGCATCGGCGGCGTCGGCTTCTTCACCAAGCGGAGCCCGATGGGTTCGGTGCTGCCCGGCTACTTCCAGGAGAGCCACTGGGAGCCGGAGTTCGGCGTCCCCTCCCCCACCTCCTTCGAGGCGCAGATCGCGTGCGCGGAGCGGGTGATCGGGGGCCTCGCCCCGGACCGGCGGCTGTTCCTGTTCGTGAACGTGTCCGCGCTGCACCAGCCCAACTGGTTCCACCTGCCGGGCGCGACCCGCGACAGCGGTGACTCGCGCGCCTCCCACGCCGCCGCGCTGGAGTACGTCGACCGCCACATCGGCCGCCTCTTCACCGCGATGGGCGGCCGCGGCCCCGGCTTCGCGATCGTCTGCTCCGACCACGGCACGGCGTACGGCGACGACGGCTACACGGGCCACCGGCTCGGCCATGAATCCGTCTGGACCGTGCCGTACACCCACTTCTTCCTTGGGACCCGATGAACACCGCGATCACCCCCGCCACCAGTGCCCCGGCCGTCCGCCCGTACCAGTCGTACGTCTACGCCTATCCGCACAAGACCGCGTACCACGCGCTGACGGACCGGCCCCCACTGCGCGCGCTGTGGGCGGACGAGCCGAAGGACGCACTGTCGCTGTATCTGCACATCCCGTTCTGCGAGGTGCGCTGCGGCTTCTGCAATCTCTTCACCCGGATCGGCGCCCCGGACGGCCTCACCACGGCCTATCTGGACGCGCTGGAGCGGCAGGCGGACGCGGTGTCCGAGGCGATCGGGGACGGTGCCCGGTTCGCCGCCGCGGCCTTCGGCGGCGGCACCCCGACGTTCCTGGAGGCGGCCGAGCTGGAGCGGCTGTGCGACATCGCCGAGAAGCGGATGGGCGCGGACCTGGCCGCCGTGCCGCTCTCCGTCGAGGCGTCCCCGGCCACCGCCACCGCCGACCGGCTCGCCGTGCTCGCCGCGCGCGGTACGACCCGGCTGAGCCTGGGCGTGCAGAGCTTCGTGGACGCGGAGGCGCGTTCGGCGGTCCGGCCGCAGCGCCGGGCCGATGTCGAGGCCGCGCTGGCCCGGATCCGGGAGGCGGGCATCCCCGTCCTCAACATCGATCTGATCTACGGCATCGACGGCCAGAGTGAGCACAGTTGGCTGCGCTCCCTGGACGCGGCCCTCGCCTGGCGCCCCGAGGAGCTGTATCTCTACCCCCTCTACGTCCGCCCGCTGACCGGCCTCGGCCGCAAGGGAGCGGCGGAGAGCGAGGCGGAGTGGGACGCGCGGCGGCTGCGGCTGTACCGGCTGGGCCGGGACCATCTGCTCGGGCGCGGCTATGAGCAGGTCTCGATGCGCATGTTCCGCCGCGCGGACGCGCCCGCGACCGGCGGCGAGGACCACGCCTGCCAGACGGACGGCATGATCGGCCTGGGCTGCGGCGCCCGCTCCTACACCTCCGGGCTGCACTACTCCTTCGACTACGCGGTCGACATGCGGGAGATACGCGGCATCATCGACGACTACGTGTCCCGCCCCGCGGCCGACTTCGCCCGCGCCGAGCACGGCCGGGCGATCACCGGCGACGAGGCCCGCCGCCGCCATCTGCTGCAGTCCGTGCTGCAGGCCGAGGGCCTGGACGTGGCCGCGTACCGGGCGCGGTTCGCCGCCGATCCGGCCGGGGACTTCCCCGAGGAGCTGTCCCGGTTCGCCGCGCGCGGCTGGCTGGATCCGGCCGCGGGCCCCGGGCGGCTGAGGCTGTCGGCGGAGGGCCTGGCGCACTCCGACGCGCTCGGCCCCGAGCTGTTCTCCCCCGCCGTGCGCGCCGCGATGGCCGCGTACGAGGCGAAGTGAGCGCGGGGGCGGCGCCGTGGACCTGACGATCCTGTACCGGGGCCCGCTGGCCTCGTGCGACTACGACTGTCCGTACTGCCCGTTCGCCAAGCGGCGCGACAGCCGGGAGGCGCTGCGCGCCGACCGGGCCGCACTGGAGCGCTTCACGGCATGGGCCCGGGAGCAGTCGGGCGACCGGCTGTCGGTGCTGTTCACGCCGTGGGGCGAGGGGCTGACGCGCTCCTGGTACCGCCGCGCGCTCATCGAGCTGAGCCGTCTTCCGCACATCGAGCGGGTGGCGATCCAGACCAATCTGAGCTGCCGCACCGACTGGACGGCCGAGGCCGACCGCGACACGCTCGCGCTGTGGTGCACGTACCACCCGGGCCAGACGCCGTACGACCGGTTCCTGGCCAAGTGCGGGGAGCTGGCCGCGCGCGGGGTGCGCCACAGCGTGGGGATCGTCGGTCTGCCCGGCCATCTCGACCAGGCCCGCAGGCTGCGCGCCGAGCTGCCCGAGCAGGTCTATCTGTGGGTGAACGCGGCGGAGGGCCACACCTACACGGACGCCGAGGCCGCCGACTGGACGGCGATCGATCCGCTCTTCGGCTACAGCCGCCATCCGCACCGAAGCGCCGGTCTGCCGTGCCGGACCGGCGCCTCGGTGATCTCGGTGGACGGTGACGGCACGGTGCGCCGCTGCCACTTCGTCGCCACGGAGCTGGGCAATCTGTACGACGGTTCGTACCGCGCGGCGCTGCGGCCCCGGGCCTGTCCGCTCGCGGTGTGCGACTGCCACATCGGCTACGTCCATCTGGAGTCGCTGCCGCTGTACGACGTGTTCGCGGGCGGGGTCCTGGAGCGGATCCCCGCCGCGCGCGGTCAGGAGGTCTTGCGGCCCACCCCGCCGTAGACGCCGACGGGCGCGAGCGCCCCGGCGTCGGGCGGCGGTCCGTCCGGCCGCCACAGCGGCACCCGCACCAGCCCCGGTTCGAGCATCGTGAACCCGTCGAAGAACGGGACGATCTCGGCGTGGCCGCGCAGTCTCAGCGCGGCGGTGGACTTCCGGTACACCTCGGCGGCCACCTCCTCGGGGCCGTGGAAGTCCAGGGTGCCGTGGCTGATGACCAGATGGCTTCCGGGGACCATCGGTTCGGTCAGGGTGGTGATGATCCCCGCCGGGTCCTCCTCGTCCGAGACGAAGTGGAGGACCGCGACCAGCAGCAGCGCCACGGGTTCGGCGAAGTCGATGCGGTCGCGCACCGCCGGATGCGCCAGGATGTCGGCGGGCCTGCGCGCGTCGGCCAGCGCGAAGTCGGTGCCGGGGGTGCTGGTCAGTCTGGCGTCTGCGTGCGCGGCGACGATCGGGTCGTTGTCGATGTACACCACCCGGGTCTCCGGGGCGATCTCCCGGGCCACCTCATGGGTGTTGGGCGAGGTCGGGACGCCCGTACCGAGGTCGATGATCTGCCGTATGCCGCTTGCCACCACCGTACGGACGGCGCGCAGGAGGAACTCGCGGTTGGCGCGGGCGCTGTCGAGGATGTTCGGGGACTGCCCGATGATGTGCTCGGCGGCCTCGCGGTCGATCTCGTAGTTGTCCTTTCCTCCCAGGTAGTAGTCGTACATCCGGGCCGGATGCGGTTTGCTGGTGTCGATGTCCTGGCCGGATATCCGGGCGCCGGGTATGTGCGAGGCGGATAATCGCCGGCCGGCTGATCTCTGCTCTGCCGATCTCTGGTCGGTCACACCATTTCCCCTTGTCGGTCCCCCTCGTTGCCCTTCGGTCGCACGGGCGTCACAGGAGCAGAAAGTCGGCCTCGCCCGCCTTCGCCCCCTGGATGAAGCGTTTCATCTCCAGATTCGTGTAGATCAGGGCCGGTCCATCCGGATCGGTCGACTGGCGCAGCGCCACCCGCCCGTCCTTCAGCCTCATCGCCTCGACGCAGCTTCCCCCATTGCCACCGCTCCACGGCTTGTGCCAGCCCTCGGAACCGAGGTCTCTGGCCGGCATGCCGCTGTAGACGCGGCTCCCGCATATGCGATCCATCGTTCAGATCTCCTTGCGAATGCCACTCAGAATGGCCTGAGTGGTCTGTGCAGGCGCGGCCTGCGCGCACATCCGGTCCAGGGCCTCCAGGAACGCCGAGACATCATCGCGCTGGTCGAAGTAGGAGCCGCTCACGAGCGTCTCCGTATACGCGATATCGGGCAGCTCCGGGATCGGGAACCGGAAGATATGGAAGGGGCCGTACATCGCCGGGTGCGGGCCGGCGTCGAACGGCATGACCTGCAGCCTGACCTGGGGTGAGTCGGCGACCTCGAGCAGCCGGCCGATCTGGGCCCGCATGGTCTCGGGCCCGCCGATGGGGCGGCGCAGCACCGTCTCGTCCATCACGACCCACAGCATCGGCGGATCGGGGCGGCGCAGCAGGGCCTGCCGCTCCATCCGCAGCGCGACGTTGCGCTCGATCTCGGTCTCGGGGGCGTGCGCCATGCCCGCGCGGAGCACCGCGCGGGCGTAGTCCTCGGTCTGCAGCAGCCCGGGGATGTAGTGCGGCTCGTAGGCGCGGATGAGGTTGGCTTCCACCTCAAGGCTCACGAACGTGTTGAACCAGTCGGGCAGGACGTCCCGGAACCGGTGCCACCAGCCGTTCTTGTTGGCCTCCTTGGCAAGGGAGAGGAAGGCCTCGACTTCTTCGGGGTCGGTGACGCCGTAGGTGCGCAGCAGCTTCTCGACGTAGGGGAGCTTCAGGCCGACCTCGGCCTTCTCCATGCGCCGGATCGTGGCATGGGTGACGTCGAGGGCCCGCCCGGCCTGTTCGAAGGACAGCCCGGACTTCTCGCGAAGGTCCTGGAGCCGCTTGCCGAGCACGACCCGCAGGACGGTCGGGGCACCACCCGACCGCGCATCCGCCACTATCGTCCCCCTCCACTTACTGTCACAGCACAGCAGTCTGGCACGGGCTCAGCTTTCGGAACAGTCTGTCCTTGCGATTCTGCAATTTACAGACTGAACCTTGCCACAAGCGATCGTGACAGAGCATAGTGTGAGCGTGGCTCCTTCCTACGAGGCTCTCCGGTTAGGGCACAGCGGCTCGACGGTCGCTGCGTGCCTTCAGGACGCGTTTCGTCTCCCGGCGCTGAGCACGTCCGTCGCGGAGGCGAGAAGGCATGTCGTCCTGCGGCTGCGCTCGTGGGGTGTCGACCAGGACACCCGCGACAGCGCCGAACTCGTGGTCTCCGAGCTGTTCACCAACGCGGTCCGCCACACCTCCAGCGATGAGGTGCGCTGCTCCTTGCAGCTGATGGGGACCCGGCTGCGCCTCGAAGTGGCCGACCAGGGCTGTGCCCGTACGGTGCCGCAGGCGCGGTCGTCGGTGAGCGTGGATCAGGAGGGCGGACGCGGGCTGATGCTGGTGGAGGCCCTGTCCCAGGCGTGGGGCGTACGGCCCCACACGGGCGGCACCGGCCGCGCCGTGTGGGCCTACCTGGCCTGACGGGCCGAAGGACCGGAAGACCAGCCCCTCAGCGCAGCGGCAGCAGATCCGGGCGCTTGGGCTCCACATGGTCCCCCGAGGACACCCCGCGCAGCCGCCGCCCGATCCAGGGCACCAGATACTCCCGCGCCCAGTGGACGTTGTCCCGGCGCACCTCGGCGGGAGTGCGCTGCCCCTCGCCCGGCCACGGCTGGTCGGGGTCGGCGGGCACCTTGAGGCCGAGCACCTGACCGGCCCGCAGCGCGACCCGGGTGTGTCCGTCGGCCGACAGATGGAGCCGGTCGTCGTCCCAGGCCCGCCGGTCCTGCACCGAGCGCAGCGACCACAGGTCGAGCACCGGGCAGTCGTAGCGGTCGGCGATCGCCCGCACATGCGCCGTGTACGTGGCGATCTTGCCCCGCAGATGGCGGAGCACCGGGATCCCGCGGGTGTCGAAGCCGGTGCACAACAGCACGACGGGCACCCGGGAGGTGAGGTCGGCGACGGCGGCCTCGTAGCGCCGGGCGACATCGTCGGGGTCGCTGCCGGGCCGCAGGATGTCGTTGCCGCCCGCGCAGAAGGTGACCAGGTCCGGACCGAGGTCGATCGCGCGCGGCACCTGCTCCTCGACGATCTGGTCCAGGAGCCGGCCGCGCACGGCGAGGTTGGCGTAGCGGAAGTCGTGTTCGGGCCGCTGGTCGGAGAGGAGCACGGCGAGCCGGTCGGCCCATCCGATGTAGACGCCGTCCGGGCCCGGGTCGCCGACGCCCTCGGTGAAACTGTCCCCGATGGCTGCGTACGACCCGATCACGCCGCGCTTGAGTCTTTGCGAATCGTCTGCCACATCCGGACATCATTCACCCCGACACGTGACCTACGCCACCGTAACCAGGCCTTGACCAGGGGTGAGTTATCCCACCTGGTCAGTTCGGCGGAGGTGGAATACGGCGGCGTCCAGGTCGCCGCGCAGCCCGGTGCGCAGGCCCCGATGGCCGAGCACGGCGCCGCGGTGGACGGTTCCGGTGGCCAGGTCCTCGTACGCCGCGGCCGGGTCCAGGCCGCGCAGCCGCAACGGGGGCTGGGGTTCGCCGTAGCCCTGCGCGTGCAGCCACGCCAGCACCACGGTCTCCCCGCCGCGCACGTACTGCACCGCGCTGAGCCCGCCGCCGCCCGGTGGCCGCAGCCGGTACTGCTCACCGTGCTGCACGACGGGCCGGATCCGCTTGTAGAGCGCCACCCAGTCGCGGGCCTCGGTGAGTTCGGCCTCGCTCCACTTCGTCAGGTCGCCGCCGACGCCCAGCACCCCGGCCATGGCGCTGACGAAGCGGAAGCCGAGCCCGCTGCGGCGCTGGTTGCCCGTCACGTTGGGGCTGTCGGTGACCCAGGCGGCCATCACCCGGGCCGGGTGCAGCTGGCTGAAGCCGTGCTGGATGGCGAGGCGGTCCAGCGGGTCGGTGTTGTCCGAGGTCCACACCTGGTCGGTGAGGCCGAGGATGCCCAGGTCGATCCGGCCGCCGCCGCCCGAGCAGGATTCGAAGGCGACCCCCGGGTGGGCGGCGCGCAGCCGCCCCAGCAGGTCGTACAGCCCGCGGACGTGCTCGACGCCCAGCCGCTGCGGATACGGGTCGCCGGGCCAGCCGGGGTCGGTGAAGGAGCGGTTGAAGTCCCACTTCACATAGTCGATGGGGGCGCTGCTCAGCAGCGTGTCCAGCCGTTCCCACAGGTGGGCGCGGACGTCGGGCCGGGCGAGGTTGAGCACCAGCTGGTTGCGGAACTCGGTGCGGGTGCGGCCGGGGTGGTGCTGCACCCAGTCGGGGTGGGCGCGGTACAGGTCGCTGTCGGCGTTGACCATCTCCGGTTCGACCCAGATGCCGAACCGCATGCCCAAGCCGTGCACCTCGTCGGCCAGCGGCTTCAGCCCGTGCGGGAAGCGGTCCGGGTTGGGCGTCCAGTCACCGAGCCCGGCCCGGTCGCTGGTGCGGGCCCCGAACCAGCCGTCGTCCACGACGAACAGCTCGACACCGAGACCGGCGGCGAGCCGGGCGAGCGAGCGCTGCTGCTCCTCGCTCACCTCGAACTCGGTGGCCTCCCAGGAGTTGTAGAGGACGGGCCGCTCCCGGTCGGCGCCGGGGATGACGTGGGCGAGCTGCCAGGCGTGCCAGCCGCGGCTCGCGGCCCCGAAGCCGCGTCGCGTCCACAGGCCCGCGAAGACGGGGGTGGTGAACGACTCGCCGGGGGCGAGGAGCAGCAGCCCCGAGTCGTCGTACCCGGCGCCGCCGACGGTCTGTACGGTGCCGTCGGCGAGCCGCTGGACGGCGATCCGCCAGGACCCGGACCAGGCGAGCGCGCAGCTGTGCACCTCGCCGCTCTCCTCGGTGGCCGTGCCGTCGTCGATCGCGATCCACGGCAGATGCTGATGGCTGGTGTGGCCGCGGCGGCTGCCGATGACCTTCTCGCCGGGGGTGAGGTCGGTGCGGGCGAGCCGGCTCTCGGCGGCCCACCGCCCGTGCAGATGGCTCAGCCGCCGGCGGTCGCCGGCCGGCAGCGACCAGGCGGCGGAGTCGGCCCGCAGCAGTTCCAGCGGGGCGTCGTCCGGGGTGCCGGTGTGCGTGAGGGTGGTCCAGCGTTCGATGACGTCGCCGTCGTCCCGCATCCGGTAGTGGAGGGTGATGTCGAGGTGGTGGAGCGGGTCGTGGAAGCGCAGCCGCAGCTCGTCGCCGCTCGTACTGTCGACGCTCGCGTCCTCGAAGCGCCACTCCGTGCCCCGCACGCCCGCCGCGCGGACGGACAGGGCGGGGCGCACGAAGCGCGGGCCGCCTTCCACCGGGTACTCCTCGCGCCCGTCCAGCGGTGATTCGAACCCTCGCTCAGCGGGCAGGGGCTCGGCGGCGAGGGCCTCGGCGTCCGGGACCGTGAGGCGCGGGCCCCAGTGGAGATGGAGCAGGGTGTCCTCGTCGGTGAGGTGCAGCGCGTAGCTGCTGTAGCGCCCCGAAAGCAGCCAGAGCCGACCGTTTCCGCCGATTTCAATCATCACGCATCCCCAATTCCCCACAGGTGTCAACATCATCGGGCAGCGTTCGGCGCACGGCAATGACCCCGCTCACGGTCGGCAGAACTGATTGCAGCAGGAACGCAATGTCGTATGGTCAGCAGAGCCCGCCTCGTCGACGAGCGGCGCGGCGGCCGATCGTGAGGAGCGCCCGTGACGCAGCCGTCGCCGCAGGTCCCGCAGGCCGAACCCGAGCTGGTGGGGGTACGCAACTTCCGCGACGTCGGCGGTCTGCCGACCGCCGACGGCCGACGCGTACGGCCCGGCGTGCTGTTCCGCAGCGGCCACCTCGCCCATGCCACCGACAGCGACGCGGCCTTCCTCGACTCGCTCGGCCTGCACACGGTCTTCGACTTCCGCAACGCGGCCGACATCAAGCTGGAGGGCCCGGACGTCTCGCTGACCGGCGTGCGGAACGTGAACCTTCCGCTGTCCGACCCGGCCGACGGCGCCGGGTTCTGGACCATGGTGCGCGAGGGCGACCTCAACACCCTGCGCGAGCTGCTGGACGACGGGCGCGCCGAGCGGCGGATGATCAACGCGTACCGGGCCATCATCACCGGCCGCGTCGTCGAGCACGGCCGGGTGCTGGGCGCCATGGCGGAGGACAGCTCCCCGGTGCTGATGCACTGTTCCGCGGGCAAGGACCGGGCCGGGCTCTCGGTCGCGGTGACGCTGCTCGCGCTCGGGGTCGAGCGGGACGCGATCGAGGCCGACTACCTGGAGTCGGCCGCCGCCCACCGGCGCTACAAGATCTGGCGCAAGGGCAATCCGGCGGACGGGTCCGACCCCATGTCCCCGGAGGTGCTGTCGCTGCTGAGTCCGCTCTTCGACGCGCGCCCCGCCTATCTGGCGGAGGCGTTCGAGACGATAGAGGACACCTGGGGCGGCACCGAGCGCTATCTCACCGAGGGGCTGGGGCTGACCGCCCCGCAGCGCGAGCGGCTGCGGGACCGGCTGCTCACCGCCTGACGCGGTCCTGGGGCGTGTTTCGAAAGTCCCGCCTGCCCCACGACGCCTGGCACGCACGCTCGCTGCGTTGTCGGGATCGTCCGAGTAGCCCACTACGAGGACGCCCCTCCGCCTTGCGATCGCACGCACCAGACGCCGCGGGGCCCGCCCTCCGGGCGGCCGGCGCTACTTTCGAAACACGCCCTGGGCGGCCTCGGGCTCGGTGACCCAGCCGGCTGTCAGCACCAGACCGGTGGCCCGGTGCACGGCCAGGAAGCCGAACGGGCGGTCGTAGACGACCTTGACCAGCCTGGCCTTCCGCTGCGGCGGGGCCGAACCCGGAGCCATGGCGAACGCGGTCACGGCCGCCGCCCAGAAGCCCTCGGCGCTGAACGACGCGGTCATGGACTGCTGACCGGAGGACAGCGCCAGCGGGCTCGGGCTGATCCCCGGGAAGTGGCCGCGGGAGGTGTCCTGCGCGGTGCGCAGCCCGAACAGCTCCGCGTGCCGCAGCAGATCGTGCCGTGCGGTCACGGTGAACTGCGGGGTGGTGAGGACGAGCGAGGGGGTGGCGTCCCAGCTGACGGCCTCCATGACCGTGACGCCGGGCCCCGCCTCGCCCCACGCCAGCGCCGAGCCTCCCCGCCCCGAGTACTCCCCGGCCACCGCGCCGATCCCGGCCTCCAGGACCCGGCCGCCCGGTACGTCCTCGGCGCCGAGGACCAGGTGGACGTCGATGCCGTTGCCGCCCGCGACCCCCGACAGGGTGAGCGGCCCGGCCGGGGTGTCGGGCACGACCCGCAGCACCCCGTCGAGGTCGCCGGTCTTCCGGGTGAGCCCGGCCAGCGACCGATCCCGCCACGGGCCGTGTCCCGGCCGCAGGAACCCCGGCTGGAACGGCTGCTGCCAGGCCGTCCGCACCGTGAGCGCCCCGGCCAGCACCAGCTGGGTGACGGGCGTCAGCGGCACCGGCATCCGATCGATCGCGCCATCGGTGCACCGGGAGGCCCACGCGTCCAGCTCCTTGCCGTCGCGCTCGGTGTCGCCGCTGAGCACACCGCGGACGCCCCGCGGCAGCTCCGCCTCCCACTCGGGCCGCACCGGCAGGTCGTGGCGGGTCCACAGTCCGGTGGCCGCCGCGACGCCGTCCATCGCGGCCATCGCCTCGACGGCCTCGCGGCCGAGCGCCGTCGCGCCGGCCGCGCCTCCCGCGCCGACGCCGAGCGCGTCCTCCAGCTCGCCGCGGGCCGGGCCGCCGGCCGCGCCCGCGAGCAGGGCGAGCAGCGGCCAGGCCCCGGCGCCGGTGAGGACGGTGGACTCCGCGCCGCTCACGGCGGCCCGCGCCCATCGTCCGGTCAGCGCGTTGACGGCCCCCACGGCGGTCGCGTCGGTCATCGCCGGTCCCCCATCCGGTCAGCGGTGGGCCACCGCCTGCTTGACGAGGGTCCGGCCGAACTCCCACATCAGGCCGCCGCCCCCGTGTGCGTCATCCATGACCGCTGTGAACGCCTCGACGAAGCGGTCCACTTCCCGCTCGCCGATGATCAACGGTGGAATCAGCTTAATCACCTCCAGATGGTCGCCGGAGACCTGGGTGAGGATGCGATGGCGCTGGAGCAGCGGCGCCACGACCATCTGCGCGAACAGCCCCTTGCGCGCGGCCTGCAGCATCGACCAGCGGCCGCGCAGCCCCAGCGAGACCGGCTTGCCGAACTCGATGCCGATCATCAGCCCGCGGCCTCGGACGTCGTGCAGCAGCTCATAGCGGTCGATGAGCGCGGTGAGCCGGTCGCGCAGCAGCTCGCCGGTGCGGCGGGCGTTCGCGACGATCTGCTCGTCCTCCATGACGGCGAGGACGGCGAGCCCCGCCGCCATGGCCTGGGCGTTGGCCCCGAAGCTGGCCGAGTGCACCAGCACCCGGTCCATGGAGGAGTAGACCCGCTTGAAGATCCAGTCCTTGCCGAGGGTCGCGCCCACCGGCACGTAGCCGCCGGACAGCGCCTTGGCCACGCACACCAGGTCCGGTTCGACGCCGTCCTCGTGGCTGTAGGCGAAGAAGTCCCCGGTGCGGCCGAGCCCCGTCTGCACCTCGTCGGCGATGAGCAGCGCCTTGTGGCGGTGCAGCAGCTCCTGCGCGGCGCGCAGGAAGCCCGGGGGCGCCTCGTGCACCCCCTTGCCCTGGATCGGCTCCACGACGAACCCGGCGACGTCCCCGCGCTTCAGCTCCCGCTCCAGCGCGCCCAGATCGCCCATCGGGATCGCGGTGTCGGGCAGCAGCGGCGCGAAGCCGTCGCGGAAGCCCGTCTCGCCGTTGACCGACAGCGAGCCGGTGGTGAGCCCGTGGAAGGCGTGCGTGCAATACAGGACACGCGGCTTACGGGTCGCGCAGCGGGCGAACTTGAGGGCGGTCTCGACGGCCTCCGTACCGCTGTTGCCGAAGAACACCCGGTCCAGGTGCGGGGCGTGGCCGAGCAGCCGCTCGGCGAGCAGCCCGGGCAGCGGCTGGCAGTCGAAGCGGGTCAGATCGGCCAGCGAGGCGTCCAGGACGTCGTGCAGCGCCTTGCGGACGACCGGATGGTGGCGGCCCAGGCCCATCACCCCGAAACCGGCGAGCATGTCCAGGTAGTCCTGGCCCTCGTCGTCCCAGAAGTACGCGCCCTCGGCCCGCTCGTAGACCTTGTCGAAGCCGATGGTGTGCAGCATCCGCGGCAGTTGGTGGTTGAGGTACCGGGTGTGCAGGTCATAGCGCTCGGACCCGCGCCCGGCCAGGAGCTTGCCCAGGTCGAAACCCGAGCGCTGCTCGGCTGCTGTCATGCGTCCCTCTCCTTGGCGGCGGCCTCCCCGGCGGCGGCGCGCCCATCGATACGGGCCAGGGCCGCGCCGATCCGGCCCGCGATCTCGGCGGGGGTGAGTCCGATGTCGGCGAGCACTTCGCCGCGCTTGGCGTGCGGCAGGAACGCCTCGGGGATGCCGAAGGTCCGCAGCGGCAGGTCGACGCCGGCGTCCCGCAGCGCCTGGCCGATGGCCGCGCCCACCCCGGCGCTGCGCACGTTGTCCTCGACGACGGCCACCGCGCGGTGGCGGGCCGCGAGCGCGGGCAGCTCGGGGTCGACGGGCTTGACCCAGCGCGGATCGACCACGGTGCAGCCGATGCCGCGCTCGGCCAGCAGCTCGGCGGCGCGCAGGCCCACCGGCGCCATGACCCCGGCCACCACCAGCAGTACGTCGTCGCCGCGGCGCAGCACGTCCATCCCGCCGACGCGGTCGAGGGCCGGAATGGGCGGCCCCACCGACTCTTTGGGGAAGCGGACGACGGTCGGCGCGTCGTCCACGTCGATCGCCTCCCTCAGCTGGGCGCGCAACTGGTCCGCGTCGCGCGGGGCGGCGATCCGCAGGCCCGGCACCACCTGGAGGACGGACATGTCCCACATGCCGTTGTGGCTGGGCCCGTCGGTGCCGGTGACGCCGGCCCGGTCCAGGACGAACGTCACCCCGCACTTGTGCATGGCGATGTCCATCAGCAGCTGGTCGACGGCGCGGTTCAGAAAAGTGGCGTAGACGGCGATGACCGGATGCAGCCCGCCGGTGGCGAGCCCGGCCGCGGAGACCGCCGCGTGCTGCTCGGCGATGCCGACGTCCCATACCCGGTCCGGGTACGCCTCGGCGAAGTCCGCGAGGCCGACGGGGTCGAGCATCGCGGCGGTGAGGGCCACCACGTCGGGGCGCTCGGCCCCGATCCGCACCATCTCCTCGCCGAACACCGACGTCCACGACCGGCCCCGGGAGGGGATGAGGGGGGCGCAGGTGAGCGGGTCCATCGCGGCGACGGTGTGGAACCGGTCGGCCTCGTCCTCCAGGGCGGGCCGGTAGCCGTGGCCCTTCTCGGTGATGCAGTGCACCAGGACGGGGCCGTGGAACCGCTTGGCGCGGCGCAGCGCCGCCTCGACGGCCTCCGTGTCGTGCCCGTCGATCGGCCCCACGTACTTCAGCCCCAGGTCCTCGAACATGCCCTGCGGCGCGAAGGCGTCCTTGAACCCCTTCTTCGCGCCGTGCAGCGATCCGTACAGCGGCTGTCCGACGACGGGGGTGCGCTGGAGGACGTCCTTGCCCCAGGCGAGGAAGCGTTCGTAGCCGTCGGTGGTGCGGAGGGTGGCGAGATGGCCGGCGAGGCCGCCGATGGTGGGGGCGTAGGAGCGTTCGTTGTCGTTGACGACGATGATCAGCGGGCGGTCGCGGGCGGCGGCGATGTTGTTGAGCGCCTCCCAGGCCATGCCGCCGGTGAGCGCGCCGTCGCCGATGACCGCGACCACATGGTCGGTGCGGCCGCGGATCTCGCCCGCCTTGGCGAGGCCGTCGGCCCAGCCCAGCACGGTGGAGGCGTGGCTGTTCTCGATGACGTCGTGGCTTGACTCGGCGCGCGACGGATACCCGGAGAGCCCGCCCTTGCCGCGCAGCTTGGAGAAGTCCTGGCGGCCGGTGAGGAGTTTGTGGACGTAGGACTGGTGGCCGGTGTCCCACAGGATGCGGTCCACCGGCGAGTCGAAGACGCGGTGCAGGGCTATGGACAGCTCGACGACGCCCAGGTTGGGGCCCAGATGCCCACCGGTCCTGGCGACGGCTTCGATCAGGAAGTCCCTGATCTCCTGGGCGAGTGCGGCAAGCTCCTCCGTGGTCAGTGCTTTGAGGTCGTGCGGGCCCCGGATGTTCTCCAGCAGCGGCATGCTCGGTTCCCCTCCTCGGGTGTCAGCCCACGGCGCTCTCGCGGGCCGCGCGCAGCGACTCCTTGAGCGAGCCCATGGTGGCCAGGACGGCGGTGGGCTCGTAGCCGCAGTGGGCCATGCAGTTGTCGCAGCGCGGGTCCTTGCCCCGGCCGTACTTGTCCCAGTCGGTCTCCTCGATCAGCTGGCGGTAGGTGGGCACGTAGCCGTCGCTCATCAGGTAGCAGGGCCGCTGCCAGCCGAAGAGCGAGTAGTTGGGGATGCCCCAGGCGGTGCACGGGAAGTCGGTCCTGCCCTCCAGGAAGTCCAGGAAGAGCGGGCTGTGGTTGAGCCGCCAGCGCCTGCGGTTGCCGCCCGCGAACGCCTTCCGGAACAGCTCGCGGGTCTGCTCGACCCCCAGGAAGTGCTCCTGGTCGGGCGCCTTCTCGTACGCGTAGGCGGGCGAGATCATCATCTCGTCCACTTTGAGGTCGTCATTGAGGAAGTCGAGCACCTCGACGATGGTCTGCGGGGTGTCGGTATTGAAGAAGGTGGAATTGGTGGTGACCCGGAAGCCGCGCCGCTTGGCCTCTCTGATCGCCGCCACCGCCTCGTCGAACACCCCCTCCTTCGCCACCGACGCGTCATGCCGCTCGCGCAGCCCGTCGATGTGCACGGCGAACGCGAAGTACGGGGAGGGGGTGAAGTTGTCCATCTTCTTCCGCAGCAGCATCGCGTTGGTGCACAGGAAGACGTACTTCTTCCGTTGCACCAGCTGCCGGACGATCTCGTCGATCTGCGGATGCATCAGGGGCTCACCGCCGGCGATGGAGACCATCGGGGCGCCCGACTCCAGCACCGCGCCGACCGCCTGCGCCACCGGCATGCGCTGCTTGAGCACCCCCGCCGGATGCTGGATCTTGCCGCAGCCCTCGCACTTGAGGTTGCAGGCGAACAGCGGCTCCAATTCCACGATCAGCGGGAACTTGTCCCGGCGCTTGAGCACCTTCTGGTCAAAGAGATACGTCGCGACCCGGATGGTCTGGCGGAGCGGCATGGCCATCTAGCTCACCTCCTGGGAGCAAAGAGGAACGGTGCCAATCGAAAAAAGCGGGAAGAACAGTTCGTAGTACCCGGAAAGCCGATATTCCACCGCGCAGTGTCCCGATGCGGACCAGCTCATGTTCAGGAGCGTCCACGATCACCCGGACGGCCGCAACCGGGCGTGCGCCACCGCGCACCGCGCTGCGCAGGGTGGCGGCGGACTCCATGTCCACCGCGATGGCGCCGGTGGCGTGCAGACCGGCCCGCTCCGCACCCCGCACCACATGGTTGGAGCCGACGACGGGCCCGATGTGCACGGTGCGCCCGGCGCCCCCGCCGGCCCGCCGGGCATGGCGGGCCAGCGCCTCGGCGAGCAGGCCGCTGCCGTGGCACGGGGTGCGGCCGGCCGGGTCGCGGGTCTCGTCGGCCACCACCAGGTCCCCCGGGTGCATCCCCGGAGCGAGACCGGCGCAGAAACCGGTGGCGACGACGGCGGTGGGGACCGGCCGGGCCCGGTCCCGCCCCTCGGCCAGCGCGCGGCGCACCGCCCGCTCGGCCGCCTGCGGTCCCATGCCGGTGCGCAGCACTGTCACCGGCCCGGCGGCGGCGCCGAGACCGGCCCCTCGCAGCGCGAACCGCTCGATGCCGAGCGCGCAGGCGATCAGCAGCGGGGCGCCGCCGGTGTCCGGGGCCGGTCCGGAGGCCATCACGTCCTCCGCGGCCGCGCGCCGGTGGCCTCGCCGCTCACATAGCGCCCGAGCGCGGTGAGCGGGAAGACCAGCCGGTACAGGTGGTAGTTGATGGAGAAGTCCCAGGGGAAGCCGGTGCCGGTGAAGTACGGCTCGTCCCAGGAGCCGTCCTGCTCCTGTGTGGCCGCGAGCCAGCCGACCGCGCGCTCGACCGCCTTGCTCTCCCGCTCCCCCGCCGCCAGCAGCGCCAGCAGCGCCCACGCGGTCTGGGAGGCGGTGGAGGCGCCGCGCCCCATCCACTCGGGGTCGGGATACGAGCGCTGGTCCTCGCCCCAGCCGCCGTCCTCGTTCTGCACGCTCTCCAGCCAGCGCACGGCCCGCCGGATGGCCGGGTGGGAGCCCGGGACCCCGGCGGCGACCAGGGCGGGGACGACGGAGCCGGTCCCGTACACATAGTTGGTGCCCCAGCGGCCGAACCAGGCGCCGCCCGGCTCCTGCTCGGCCAGCAGCCAGCTGACGGCGCGCCGGGTGCGCGGATCGCGGGCGCCGCCCTCGTGGGCCAGCATCTCCACGACATGGGCGGTGACATCGGCCGACGGCGGATCGATGACCTCACCGAAGTCACAGAACGGCAGCCGGTTGGGCAGCGGGCTGGTGTTGTCGACGTCGAACGCGCCCCACGCCCCGTTGCGGCACTGCATGCCCAGCGTCCAGCGCACCCCGCGCCGCACGGCGGCCTGGACCCGGTCCGGCTGGGGGTGGTCGACGCGGCGCAGCGCGAGGATGACCTCGGCGGTGTCGTCGGTGTCGGGATAGTTGTCGTTGTGGAACTCGAACGCCCATCCGCCGGAGGCGAGCCGGGGCCGCTTGACCGACCAGTCGCCGGGCCGGTCGATCTGCTCGGCGAGCATCCAGTCGGCGCTCTTGACCAGGGCGGGGTGGTCGGGGGCGAGTCCGGCGTCGGCGAGCGCGATGACGGCCAGGCAGGTGTCCCAGACCGGGGACTGGCACGCCTCGATCATGCGGCTGCCGTCCTCGCGCCAGACGGCGAAGCGGTCCAGCGACTCCAGCCCGGCGCGCATCACCGGGTGGTCGAGGTCGTAGCCGAGGAGGTGGAGCGCGATCACGGAGTAGACGGCGGGCGGCTGGATGCCGCCCCAGCAGCCGTCGTTCTCCTGCCGCTCCACGATCCAGCGGGCGCAGGAGCGCAGCGCGGCCCGGCGCAGCGGCCGCAGGGCCACCTTGCGGTACAGGTGCAGGGCCCGGTCCAGCCGCTGGAAGGCGCCGTCCCAGGAGGCGAGGGGGGCGGCGGGGCGGGGCGGGTTCGGCCTGCGCGGGTCGGCGTGGAGTTCGTCGAGGGAGAACGGGGCGGGGCGCACCGGGCGCTTCGCGGAGACGATGGTGAGCGGCACGATGGTCTGCCGCGCCCAGCAGCCGAAGTCGTAGAGGTTGAGCGGCAGCCACGCCGGGAAGTAGATGATCTCCGGTGGCAGCTCGGGCAGGTCCTCCCACCGCCACCAGCCGAAGAGCGCCAGCCAGATGCGGGTGAAGACGCGGCTCGCGGCCACTCCGCCGTGGTCGCGCACCCACGCCGAGGCGGCCGCCATATGGGGCGCGTCGGGGGCGTCACCGGCCAGCCGGAGGGCGACGTACGCCTCGATGGTGGCGGACAGCTCCGGCGGACCGCCGTGGAAGGTGGCCCAGGTGCCGTCCGCGCCCTGCTGGGAGCGGATGTGGCGGGCGGCGGCGTCGAGCACGCCGGGGTTCTGGATGCCGAGGAACTGCCGGAGCATCAGGTCCTCGGCGTCCATGGTGACGTTGGTCTCCAGGTCGCCCTTCCACCAGCCCTGCTCGTCCTGGCGGGAGAGCAGATGCCGGACCGCGCGGGCCGTCGCCTCACGGGCGAGGGTTAATGTCTCGGATTCGGATGACTCGGACGGTTGGACGGTTGTCGCTGTCATGGCTTCCCCTCTGCAGTGTGATCTGCCGTCGTTGGGGCTTCCGTCGGCCGGCACCGGGCTGGTGCCGGCCGGCGACTGCGAGCCTGGTCCTACGGGCTCAGGGCCTGGCGCGGTCGGTTGTGATCATCTCTCCCGGACGACGACGAAGTCCGCGAGCGCCACGAACTGATCTCGTACCTCGCCGGGCATGTCCACCTCGTCGAGGGCCTCGATGGCCTTCGCGTACTGCCGGCGGGCCTCCTGCGAGGTCCAGTCCCGGCCGCCGGCCTCCTCGATCAGCGCGGCGCGGGTCGCGAACTCCGCCTCGCTGAAGTCGGCGAACTCGTCCTCCGGCTTGTGCGCGTCGGCCGCGAGGATCTGGGCCAGGTCCTCGGAGGCCCGGCCCCCGGCGGCGAGGGCCGCGACCACCGGCAGCGACTTCTTGCGCTGCCGCAGGTCGCTCCAGGTCTGCTTGCCGGTCGCGACCGGGTCGCCCCAGATGCCCAGCACGTCGTCCACGGCCTGGAAGGCCAGGCCCAGGTGGTAGCCGTAGCGCTCCAGGGTGTCGGCGGCGCGGTCGTCGGCGCCGCCGAGGACGGCGCCGATGGAGGCGGCGCAGGCGAGCAGGGCGCCGGTCTTGTTGCCCTCCATCTCCAGGCACTCCTCGACGGTGACCCGCTCCCGGTGCTCGTAGGAGATGTCCTGCGCCTGGCCGTCGATCAGCTTGCGGGTCGCGGAGGTGAGCCGGCGGGTGGCCCGCCCCGCCTCCACGGTGCCCAGCTCCAGCAGTATTTCCCCGGCGAGGGCGAAGAGCGCGTCCCCGACCAGGATCGCCTGGGCCGGTCCGTGGACCTTCCACACGGTGTCGCGGTGGCGGCGCTGCTCGTCACCGTCCATCAGGTCGTCGTGCAGCAGCGAGAAGTTGTGCACCAGCTCGACCGCGACCGCGCCGGGCACCCCGACCTCCGGGTCGGCGCCGGCCGCCTGCGCGGACAGCAGCGCGAGCGCCGGGCGCACCGCCTTGCCGCCATCCCCCGCGGCGGGGCGGCCGTCGGCGTCGATCCAGCCGAAGTGGTAGGCGGCGACGGTGTCCATGGGCGGGGCCAGCCGGTCCACCGCCGAGCGCAGCACCGGCGTGGCAAGCGTACGGCCGCGCTCCAGCAGCGCGATGACGCCTGCGGAGTCGACAGCTGGGGTCGCCGGGGTCACGGTCTCTCCTCTGGTTTCTGTGGTGGTGCTCATGCCGCCTCCTTGGGCGTCCCCCCGCCGACGGCGGGAAGCGGAATCACGTGCGGGCGGCCGGTTTCCGAGAGCGCCGCGCGGGCCGCGGTGAGCCCGCTGCGCACGGCGCCCTCCATGGTCGCGGGCCAGCCGGTGGCGGTCCACGCGCCGGCCAGGTACAGGCCGGGCGCGTGGGTGGGGGCGCCGGGCCGCAGCCGTCCGACACCGGGGACCGGGGCGAACGTCGCGGTGCGCTCCCGGGTGACGAAGAAGTCCCGTACCCGCGCGCCGCGGGCGCCCGGCAGCAGCCGCTCCAGCTCCGGCAGGTAGCGGGCGCGCAGTTCGGCGACCGGGCGGTCGATGTCGTCCCTCGCGGCGGACTGGGACACCGCCAGGTACTGGCTCTCCCCGGCCCCCGGCGCGTCCCGCAGCCCCGAGGCGTCCGTGCGGTCGAAGACCCACTGGACGGGGCTGCCGAGCGCGGCGAAGAACGGGCGGCGCAGCACGGTGCGGTCGTAGACGACGTGCAGGTTGAGGATGGGCGCGGTGCCGATCCGCAGCAGCCGGTCCGGGTCGTCGAGGGCGCCGTCGGGCAGCAGGGCGTGCGCGTCCCGCTGCGGTACGGCGAGGACGACCGTGTCCACCGGCTCGTGGAGCGGGCCGCGGTCGGTGTGCGCGGTCCAGCGGTCCTCGGCGGCGGTGACGGCGGTGACGCGGGTGCGCAGCTCGGTCGTCACGCCCGCCGCGTCCAGGGCGGCGCGGGTGAGGGTGTCGTGCAGCTCGCCGAGCGGGGCGCGGGCCCAGCCGATGTCGGCGGCACCGGCCTCGGAGAGCAGCCCGGTCTTGAACACCATCGCGGCCAGGCCCAGCGAGGCGTCCCGGGCGGTGGCGTTGAGCGTGGCCACGCCCACCAGGTCCCACAGCGCCTCGACGGCGCGCGGCGACTGGCCGTGGCGGCGCAGCCAGCCCGCGAAGTCCTCCGCGTCCAGCGCCGGATCCAGCGGGTCCAGCCGCCCCAGGGCCAGCGCGGCGCGGCCCACCCGGGCGCGCTCGGCAAGCGAGAGGTGCGGATAGGTGGCGAGGCTCGCGGCCAGGTGCAGCGGCACCGGCAGGGCGGTGCGGCGCAGCCGGCCCAGCCGCCGCCCGGGCCGCGCGGCGGCGTCCACGACGGGTACGTCCAGCCGGCCCTGGAGCGGGGCGAGCCGGGTGGCGCCGACCCGGTCCAGGAACCACTGGTAGGCGGTGCAGCAGCGCAGGTAGACGTGCTGCCCGTTGTCGACGCTCAGCTCACCGGCCGGTGAGGAGCGGCGGAAGGAGAAGGCGAGCCCGCCGAGCCGGGGGCGCCCTTCGAGCAGCGTGACGCGCACACCGGCGTCGGCGAGCGCGAGGGCCGCGGTGGTCCCGGCGATCCCGCCGCCGATCACCACCGCCGTCCGGGCTCCTCCGGTGTGCTCACGGCCGTGCTCGCTCACCTGTGCGCACGGGTCGCGGACGAGCGCGGCCGCCCCCTCCGGGCGGCCTGCCGGGTCCGGTTCCGGGCGGTCGGCGGGGTGTGCGGTGCGGGCTGTCATGGGTTCACCCCCCTCGGGTGAACACGACGCGGCGCGGGCCCGCGAGGTTGCCTGAGTCACCGAATCCCCCCCGCCCCGCGGCGGACGGCGGCGCGGGCGTCGAGCCCGGCGAGGCCGCGCACGGCGACGTACGCCTTTTCGTGGCCCGGCAGCGAAACGCGGCCGCGCAGGACGGCCGCGGGGTCCTGGGCGATCCGTTCCAGGAGTCTGCGGTAGATGCCCGCCATGGCGGCCACGCACGCCCCGCTGCGCCGGTCCAGCATCGGCAGCAGCCGGTAGCCCTCGGCGAAGAGCGCCTTGGCCCGCCGGACCTCGAACTGCACCAGACCGGTGAAGTCGGCGTCGGGCGGGGCGGCCGAGGTGTGGAAGGCGTCGGCGCAGCCGAACTTGGCGAGGTCCTCGGCGGGCAGATAGGTGCGTCCGGTCGTGGCGTCCTCGCGGACGTCGCGCAGGATGTTGGTCAGCTGGAGCGCGAGACCGAGCGTATCGGCGTACTCGGGGGCGCGGTCGGCGTCGCGCGCGCCGGGTACGGTGCCGAACACGCCGAGGGAGAGCCGCCCGATGGCGCCCGCCACACAGCGGCAGTAGTCCTTGAGGTCGTCCCAGGTCTCGTACGACTGCCCGGCCACGTCCTTCAGCACGCCGTCGATCAACTCGTCGAGCCCGCCGAGCGGGATCGGGAAGCGCCGGGCGGCGTGGCTGAGCGCGACGGCCACCGGGTCGGTGTCGTCCTCCTCGATCGCACCGGCCCGGATCCGGTCGAGCAGCCCGCGGGTCTCGGCCAGCCGGGTCCGCTTGGCGTCGGCGGCCAGCGCGCCGTCGCCGATGTCGTCGATGCGACGCGAGAAGGCGTAGAGCGCCGACATCGCGTGGCGCTTCTCGGTGGGCAGCAGCCTGATGCCGTAGGCGAAGTTGCGGGCCTGGTGCCCGGTCACGGCCTCGCAGTAGCGGTATGCCGCGAGCACTGGCGCGGACGCGTGCGGAGAACCGTCCACGGTCCGGCTCACCCCTCTCTTCGCAGTGTCGCCCCCACCTCGCGCAGCAGGCTGAGCTTGGTGGGCCTGGGCGGTCCAGGGAGTACGTCATGGCCCGCGGCCGCGACCGCCCGCAAGGCGGCCCGCCCCCCGGCCACGAATCCGGCGAGCAGCACCTTCAGCCTGCCGTGGACGCTACCCACCAGTGGGGTGCCTTCATTCAGCAGGTCTCGGGCGCGTTCCGCCTCGTACGCGACCAGGGCACACACCGATGCACCGCCCTTCGGGGCGGCGAGGTCGGCCTCGGTCACCCCGAAGCGTTTCATGTCCTCCGCCGGGAGGTAGACGCGGTCCCTGCGAAGGTCCTCGGAGACGTCCTGCAGGTGCTCGATGATCTGCAGGGCGGTGCAGATCGCGTCGGAGCGGCGGACCCGCTCGGGGGTGGTGGTGCCGGTGATGCCGAGGACGAGCCGGCCCACCGGGTTGGCGGACAGCTCGCAGTAGTCCAGCAGCTCCTGGAAGGTGGTGTACCGCCCAACCCGCTGGTCCTGCCGGTTGGCCTCGATCAGGCCGCGGAAGGGGTCCGGGGTGAGGCCGTGGCGGCGGACGGTGGGGCGCAGCGCGCGCAGCAGCGGATGGCGGGGCGCCGCGCGCGAGGTGTCGTCGAAGACCCGGTCGAGGTCGGCCTCGAAGGCGTCGAGCATCGCGAGCGGGTCGTCGGCGAGGGACCGGTCCAGGCCCAGCAGCTCGGCGTCGGCGCCGCCGGGGGGGAGATCGCCGTCGCCGATGTCGTCCACCAGCCGGGCGTAGCCGTAGACGGCCATGAGATCGGCGCGCCAGGCGCGGGGGACGAAGAAGGGGGCCACGGGGAAGTTCTCGTGCGCGGCCTTGTCGAGCACGGCGCGCGCGGCTTCCTGCCCGCCGCTCAGGCTGCCCGACGTGGTGGAGGACCCGCTGCGCTCGTCCTCCACGGTCACCGTGGACAGCCAGGCGTACGGGCGAGGGCCAGGACGCCGCGCGGATCCCGGTGACCGGGGCCCGTGGGCGTACTGGAGATGGGCCGTGGAGCCAATGCCGTCACATCCCCCGTTCTACACCGGTTGCCAGGGTCGGCACGATCCGGACACGCCGCGCCGACATGTCAAGGGTGTCCGGCCGGACACCCCCGAACAGGTGACAGCCGCACACGTCCGAGATGATCCGGTTGGGCATTGCCACAGCTTACGCCCTCGACGCACACGCGTGCGGGGCCATACCCCGGGCGACGCCCCGAGGCCCGCCCGCCGACCGGGTCAGGCGGCCTCGTCGTAGAACTCGGTGATGTCCAGCATGGTGCACAGGTCGCGCAGCTCGAACTCGAAGAACGACTGCCCCTCCGAGAGCCCGAACGACATGTGTCCCAGCGCCTCCATGGAGATCACCCCGTACAGCCGCGCCCAGCAGCGCAGCATGACGGCGATGGCGCCCGGCGGCATGTCCACACCCTGGTCCTCGCTGAGCGCCCCGAGCTGACGGGCCAGCGCCGGGTCCAGCTCCTGCTCCTCGGGGGCCGGGAAGCCCCGCACCCGCCACAGGTCGGAGACCAGGTCGGAGAAGACGGAGCCGAAGACCCAGCCCATGGTGCGCTCCGGCTTGGTCTCCTCGCGCCCGAGGCCCGGGGCCCAGGGTCCGAGGATGAGGCCGAACTCATGCGGGTGCTTGATGGCCCAGACGCGCAACGCCCGGGCGCCGCCGATCAGTCTGCGACCGGGCTCGCCCTCGGGGAGCTGCCCGATGACCCCGCGCATGTAGCGGGCCATTTCCGCGAAGATGTCCACCCGCAGCTGCAGGATCAGCGCGTCCCGGCTGCTGAAGTAGCGGTAGACGGCCGGCGCGGTCATGCCCATCTCCCGCGCGATGGCCCGGATGGTCACATTTTCCGGGCCCTCCTGAACCAGGAGCGTCCGGGCGACGTCCTTGATTTCGCGGATGGTCGCAATGCGCAACCGCTCACGCCGTGAGTACGGTGCGACGTGCGCTTCCCCTGGCGACACGCGTCCCCCTCCCTCATACCCCGCCGCTCGGCAACCCGGCGTACACGCACACGATACAGCGCCTCCGTTTAGTGAACAGCGGCAGCGGCGGTACCACTGCGTCACCTCCGGCTCGCGCACGGCCCACCGGGAGACCGCGCGACCGCGGCCGGAACCGAGGGACGGCCGGTCGGCGGCCTGCCGCCGCGCCCGGGGACGCCCCGGGCGGCCCGCACGCGCCCTGGCGACAGGGCGAAATTCCACCTGGTGGACATGTGTTCACCAGGTCCCTCCCTCGATACGGAACACCGCTTCCGCTTCTCCTGCGCCGATCGACCGGATCGCCATGGTGCTCAATTCCCGGCAGCAGTCGCACGCGTCACCCCCCGTAAGCCCGATGGACCATTCTGACCACCACCTTAGTGGGGAGGGGTGACAGTGCGTGAGCTTTTCCACAGGACGGGTGCGCGCGGAAGGGCCGGACCCGCCCCGCGGCCCCGGCCCCTCCCGGTTTTCGGCTACTTGCCGGTTTCCTTCTCGTAGGCCTTGATGACCTCGTCCGTCGGCCCGTCCATCAGCAGCTCGCCCTTCTCCAGCCACAGCACCCGGTCGCAGGTGTCCCGGATGGACTTGTTGTTGTGGCTGACGAGGAAGACCGTTCCGGCGTCCTTGCGCAGCTCCCGGATGCGGGCCTCGGAGCGCTTCTGGAACTTCCGGTCACCGGTGGCCAGGGCCTCGTCGATCATCAGGACGTCGTGGTCCTTGGCCGCCGCGATGGAGAAGCGGAGGCGGGCCGCCATGCCGGAGGAGTAGGTGCGCATCGGGAGGGTGATGAAGTCACCCTTCTCATTGATGCCCGAGAAGTCCACGATGTCCGCATACCGCTCGCGGACCTGCTCGCGCGACATCCCCATGGCCAGACCGCCCAGAATGACGTTCCGCTCACCGGTGAGGTCGTTCATCAGGGCCGCGTTGACGCCGAGCAGCGACGGCTGGCCGTCGGTGTAGACGCTGCCGCGCTCGGTGGGCAGGAGGCCCGCCACGGCCTTGAGGAGGGTCGACTTGCCGGATCCGTTGGAACCGATGAGGCCGATCGACTCACCCTTGTAGGCCACGAAGGTGACGCCGCGTACGGCGTGCACCTCACGCATACCGGGGGCGCCCTTGCGGCGCAGGATGCGGCTCAGCGCGGCGGTGGCGCTGCCACGGCCCCTGGGACCGCCGTTGACGCGGTAGACGATGTGCACGTCGTCGGCGATGACGGTGGGCACGCGGGCCTCGGCGGGCGCGGCCCGCTCGACGGTTTCGAGTGTCTGCTCAGCCACGGCCGTACTGCTCCTCTGCCTTCCAGAAGTACACGAAACCCCCGACGCCGAAGAGCACCGCCCAGCCCAGGGCGAACGACCAGACGTGCGGCGGCAGGGCCTCGGGCATGCCGTCGATCAGCGCGTACCGCATCAGATCCATGTAGACCGCCGCCGGGTTCGCCAGCAGAACGTCGGAGACCCAGGAGTGCGCTCCCGCCTTCTGGAGCATGTGCTCCAACGGGTACATCACGCCGGAGGCGTACATCCACGTGCGCAGGATGAACGGCAGCAACTGTGCCAGGTCCGGAGTCTTGGCGCCCATCCGGGCCATGATCAGGGCGAGACCGGTGTTGAAGACGAACTGGAGCGCCAGGGCCGGGATGACCAGGAGCCACGAGAAGTCCGGGAAGTGTCCGAAGCCCAGCAGGACCACGACCAGAACGATCATCGAGAACAGCAGCTGCTGGAGCTGCTGGAGCGAGAAGGAGATCGGGAGCGAGGCCCGCGGGAAGTGCAGGGCCCGCACCAGACCCAGGTTCCCGGAAATCGCCCGCACCCCGGCCATGGCGGAGTTCTGCGAGAAGGTGAAGACGAACACCCCCGTCACCAGGAACGGGATGTACTGCTCGTTCCCCATGCCGCCCCTGCCGCCCAGCAGCAGGCCGAAGATGAAGAAGTACACCGCCGCGTTCAGCAGCGGCGTCGCCACCTGCCACAGCTGACCCAGCTTCGCCTGGCTGTACTGGGCAGTGAGCTTGGCCTGCGAAAAGGCCAGGATGAAGTGACGCCGGCCCCACATCTGGCGGATGTACTCGCCGAGGCCCACCCGGGCTCCGCTGACCGACAGCCCGTACTTCTTCGCCAGCTCGGCCGGGGACAGGCCGTCGTCGGGTGATGGCGGGGCGCTCACGGCGACCGCACTGTCGTGCGTAGTCTCGCTCACAGTTGACACTTTCGTCTTCAGGGTGCGCTGAGCGGGGCCGCGCCCCGGGTCGCGCTCGATGCGTATCTGATACGAGCTTGTCAGATGACAGGAGGTCGGCCCAGTCGGGTCAGGCGCCATACCGTACGCCACTTCATGGGCCGTCGTGGACCACAAGGGGTCTTCCAGCCTTCCCGGAACCCTCCCAACCAGGCGCGCAGCGCGGTCCTGGAGGGACGCCTGGCCAGTGTGAGCAGCAGCCAGACGCCCAGGTACACGGGTACGAGCAGGGCCGGAAGGTTACGCCGGGCCAGCCAGACCCGGTTGCGCGCGACCATCCGGTGGTAGACCGCGTGCCTGCTGGGCGCGGTGGTCGGGTGGTACAGGACCATGTCCGACCGGTAGTCGATCATCCATCCGGCGTCCAGCGCCCGCCAGGCCAGATCGGTCTCCTCATGGGCGTAGAAGAAGTCGTCCGGCAAACCGCCGACCTGCTGGAACACCACGGTGCGGACCGCGTTGGCACCACCGAGGAAGGTGGTGACCCGCGAGGACCGCATCGGGTCGGCGGCGCGCAGCCGGGGCACATGGCGGCGCTGGGTGACGCCCGTGTCGGGGTCGGCGATACGGAAGGAGATGATGCCCAGCTCCGGGTCGGCGGCGAACGCCGCACGGCACAGCTCGGCCGTGTCGGTGCCCGGCAGCAGCCCGTCGTCGTCCAGGAACAGCAGGACGTCGACGTCGCGGCCGCCCGGTCCGAACGCCTCGATGCCGACGTTGCGCCCCGCCGGGATGCCCACGTTCTCGGGCAGCTCGATGGTCCGTACGCCCTCGGGGAGCGCCGGAAGGGGCGAGCCGTTGCCCACGACGACCACCTCGATCGGATCGCCGTCCTGCTTGGCTACCGAGTCGAGCAGCGCGCGCAGTTCCTCGGGGCGGTTGCCCATCGTCAGGACAACCGCTCCGACCCTCATCGTGCCGCCCGTCACTTGAGCCTGCTCGACGCGAGGATGGACACGAGGTGAAGCAGGGTTTGCAGCACGGCGATACCGGCCAGTACCGCTACGCCCAGCCGGGTGAAGAACAGGTCGCCGCGCACCTGGTCCACGACCGCCAGCACGAGGATGAGCAGCGACGCCTCGATGCCGAGGATCAGCCGGTGGAACTTCAGCGCCCCGGCCGCCTTGCGGGCCAGCGCCATACCGGACGAGCGCGGCTCGGAGGCCGCCTCCTTGACCGGCGGCAGACCGCCCTGGTGCCGGGCGACCCCGACCAGGTCGGTCTCGGCCTTGATCAGGATGGCGCCGAGCGCGGCGAGCGTGCCCAGGAACGCCCACAGCCAGTCGATCCGCCCCGAGCCCCACAGGTCGGCGGCGCGCAGACCGAAGCCGACGAGCACCGCGGCGTCGCACAGGTAGGCGCCGACCCGGTCCAGATACACACCGCCCAGCGAGAACTGCTTCTTCCAACGGGCTATCTCGCCGTCGACGCAGTCCAGCAGCAGGTAGAGCTGGACCATCAGCACCCCGAGCACGGCTCCCGCGATCCCCGGCACCAGCAGGGCCGGGGCGGCGAGGACGCCGAAGACGGTCATCAGATACGTCAGCTGGTTGGGCGTGACCCGGGTGTTCACCAGGTACCGGTCGCAGCGCAGCGAGATCTCCCGCATGTACAGGCGCCCGGCCCAGTGCTCACCGCTCCGCCGGTCCTTCACCCCAGCGGGGTGAACGACCGGGCGGAGTTCAGCCACTGATGGCTTGACTGACTGCTTTGGCATAGTCGGCGTATGCGTCCCTGATCGCGTCGGATGAGAGGTCGAGGTGTTCGAGGATCGTGTAGCGCCCGGGGCGGGTCTTCGGCGCGTACTCCACGACCTGGACGAACTCGTCCACGGTGAAGCCGATCTCCTCGGGCAGCACCGGAAGACCGTGCCGGCGCAGCACTTCGCCCATGAACGCCGACTGCTCGTGCTCCCCGCGCAGGTACATCGCGAACGCCCCGCCAAGACCGCACTGCTCGCCGTGGCTCGCCGCGCGCTTGGGGAACATGAGGTCGAAGGCGTGGTTGATCTCGTGGCAGGCGCCGGACGCCGGACGGGAGTCGCCCGCGACCGACATCGAGATGCCGGTGAGGACCAGGCCCTCGGCCAGCACCTGCAGGAAGCTGTCGTCGCCGACGCCGCCGGGGTGGCGCAGCACGGCCTCGCCCGCCTGGCGTGCCATGGCGGCGGCGAGTCCGTCGATCTGCTCGCCGGTCTCGCGGTGGGACAGCTCCCAGTCCGCGACCGCGGAGATGTTGGAGAGCGCGTCGCCGATGCCGGCGCGGACGAAGCGGACCGGGGCCTCGCGGATCACATCGAGGTCGATGACCACGGCGATCGGGTTCGGCACGCCGTACGAGCCGCGGCCCGCGTCGTTGTCGAGGGTCGCGACCGGTGAGCACAGTCCGTCGTGCGAGAGGTTCGTGGCGACGGCCACCAGCGGGAGGCCGATGCGCGCCGCGGCGAACTTCGCACAGTCGATGATCTTGCCGCCGCCGAGCCCCACGACCGCGTCGTAGTGCCCGGACTTCATCCGGTCGGCGAGCTTGATCGCGTCATCGAGGGTGCCGCCGCCCACCTCGTACCAGCTCGCACCCGGCAGCGCCGGGGCCAGCCGCTCGCGCAGCAGGGCCCCGGAGCCGCCGCTGATCGCGACGGCGAGCTTGCCGGAGGACGAGATCCGCTGGTCGGCCAGGACGTCCGCCAGGTCGTCCAGGGCGCCCGCGCGGATGTCGACGACGAGCGGCGAGGGGATGAGCCTCGTCAGTACTGGCACGCGATCTCACGGCCCTTCGCCAGGTCGTCGTGGTTGTCGATCTCGACCCACTTGATGTCGCCGATGGGCGCGACGTCGACCTTGAAGCCGCGGTTGACCAGCTCCTGGTAGCCGTCCTCGTAGTAGAGGTCGGGGTCGCGCTCGAAGGTGGTCTTCAGCGCGTCGGCGAGGTCGGCCGCGGCCTCGCCCTCGATGAGGGTGACGCCGATGTACTCGCCGGTCGCCTCGGCCGGGTCCATCAGCTTGGTGATCTTCTGGACGCCCTTGGCCGGGTCCGTGACGACCTTCATCTCCTCGTCGGCGAGCTGCTTCACCGTGTCGAGGGCGAGGATGATCTTCTGGCCGTCGCCGCGCGCGGCGAGCAGGGTCTTCTCGACGGAGACCGGGTGCACGGTGTCGCCGTTGGCGAGGATCACGCTGTGCTTGATCGCGTCACGCGCGCACCACAGGGAGTAGGCGTTGTTCCACTCCTCGGCCTTGTCGTTGTCGATCAGGGTGAGCTTGAGGCCGTACTTCTGCTCCAGGGCCTCCTTGCGCTCGTACACCGCCTCCTTGCGGTAGCCGACCACGATCGCGACCTCGGTCAGGCCGACCTCCGCGAAGTTGCCGAGGGTCAGGTCCAGGACGGTGGTCTCACCGTCGACCGGCACCAGGGCCTTGGGGAGGGTGTCGGTGTAGGGGCGCAGACGCCGTCCGGCGCCGGCCGCCAGCACGAGGCCGATCATGCGGGTTCTCCTGTTTCGTCGTGGACAGCGGGTGCTCCGGAGGACACCCAGAAGCGGATGCTCTCGATGAGCACCGTCAGCGCGATGACCACGGCGAGCGCGGTCAGCGCGATGGTGAAACCTTGGTTCGGGCCGCCCTGGCTCCGGCCGTGCAGCAGCGCGGCGATGGCCGTGACCACCAGGATCCGCCCCTCGTGCCCGCCGATCACCCGCACCAGCCCGTGCGGTGGCGCCCCGGTGCCGCCGCGGATGCGGTACACCGTGTCGTAGTGATGGTAGGCGACGGCCGCCACCAGCCCGAAAGCAGCGGGCAATGCTCCGTTCATCTGCGAGCGGGCGGCGAGGATGAGGACGGTCCCGTACTCGGCGGCCCGGAACAGCGGCGGCACCAGCCAGTCGAGGGGGCCCTTCAGCGGCGCGGCGACGGCGCAGCCCGCGAGGACGCCGTAGAGCGCGGCGCCCGCGACGGCGAGCCAGGAGCCGTACGGCAGCGCGGCGGCACCGGCGACGAGCAGCGCGGCGCCGAGGGCGGCCGCGGCCGGGGCCAGATAGCCGCGGGAGCTACGGGCGGCCGCCTTGGCGACCAGCTCGGCGAGCGGGCCGGAGTCCGCGAGGTCGGCGAGCGCCCGCGCGGCCCGGTCGGTGCGCCGCGCCTTGCGGGTGAGCGAGCGCAGCACCCGCCCGGCGGTGGTGTAGCAGGCGGCCAGGGCGCAGCCGATGAGCAGGACGCAGAAGGTGATGCGGGGCGTGGTGAGCGCGGTCAGCACGGCGATCATCGCCCAGCGCTCGCCGATCGGCAGCACGATCATGCGCCGCACCCAGACCGTCCAGCCGACGCTGTTGAGGCGGTCGGAGAGGGCGGCGGTGGGGCTGCTGTTGCCGGTGGCGTCGTGGTTGGCCTCGTTGAAGGAGAAGTCCACGACATGGCGGCAGGTCTGCAGCACCATCGCGCCCAGCGCCAGCGCCCATACGTCGTCGCCGCCGTGACCGCCTCCGGCGTTGGCCGCGCCGAGGGCGAGGCCCGCGTAGTACGCGTACTCCTTGGCCCGGTCGAACGTGGCGTCCAGCCAGGCGCCGAGAGTGGAGTACTGCAGCGAGTAGCGGGCCAGCTGGCCGTCGGTGCAGTCGAGGACGAACGAGGCGATCAGCAGCACCCCGGCCGCGACGAACCCGGGCCGGGTGCCGGTGGCGGCGCAGCCCGCCGCGATGAGGGCGGTGAGGAGGGAGGCGGTGGTGACCTGGTTGGGCGTCAGTCCGCGGCGGGCGCACCAGCGGGCGATGTAGCGGGAGTAGGGGCTGACGCAGAAGGTCGTGAAGAAGCCGTCCCGCGCCTTCACGGCGCTGCGCAGCCGCACCCGCTCCTCGTCCACGGCCGCGGTCCGCGCCAGCGCCGCCGTCCGCCGCTCCTCGTCCGCGGGCACGGTGGCGACGAGCACGCCCAGCTCGGGCCGGTGCGGGGGGACGCCTTCGGTGTCGAGGGCGGCGGCGATGTCGTCCACGAGGGAGGGCGTACGGGCCTCTGCCGCTTCCCCGGTGTCCGTTTCCTCCGCGCTGCCGACCGTGGCCAGCTGCCCGGCGGCCGTGGCCGCGGCGCCCGCGGGCGCCGGCGTGCGCTCGGCCTGCCCGGCGGCGCCGGGGGCGGCCGCGGCGGCCGTCACCGCTCGGGTCAGCGCGGCCCGGGCCTCCGGCTGCGCCGTCAGCGCGCCGGGCACGGCGGCCGCGGGGAAGCGGGGGTCGGTCAGCGCCAGGCGGAGGGCGTGGCCGTGGCCGACGAAACGGGGGTCGACGAGGGCCACCCGCTCACGCGGCGGGACGGCGGCCAGCTCCGTCGCCACCCCGGCCGGGTCGGTCGCCGTGCGCACGTCGAAACCCAGCGACCGCAGGTCGTCCTGGAGAGACGAGCCGGCGACCGGGGCACCGGTGAGAATCGCGGTCGACAGACGAACTCACTCCTTGGCAGCTGACATGGTGACCGCGCCGCTCTGGCACAGGCCTGGAGCCCGCGAAAATCGGGGCATCGCGCATCCCGGTCCCGGGTGGGGCGGGCGGCGTGTCGGCAGAGGCTATCGGATCGATGGAAGCGACAGTTCACCGCGCATTCACCACACGATCGGGGGAACGACCGCTTCCGCGCGCCGCCGATCATCATGGTGGATGGCGTGTCCCCTCGACAAACGGGCGCCGCCCTGACCTGTGGATAGGGTGCCGTCATGACGTGGCTGATCACAGGTGGTGCCGGATATATCGGGTCGCATGTCGTACGGGCCATGGCCCGGGCGGGCGAGCGGGTGGCCGTGCTCGACGACATCTCCAGCGGGATCCCCGGGCGGCTGCCCGAGGACGTTCCGCTCGTGCGCGGCTCCACCCTGGACCGTGAGCTGCTGGACTGTACGTTCGCGGAGCTGGACATCACCGGTGTGGTGCATCTCGCCGCGAAGAAGCAGGTCGGGGAGTCCGTCGAGCAGCCGCTGCGGTACTACCGGGAGAATGTGCACGGCCTCACGGTGCTGCTGGAGGCCGTGACCGCCGCCGGGATCGGGAGCTTCCTCTTCTCCTCCTCCGCCGCCGTCTACGGCATGCCGGATGTGGAACTGGTCACCGAGGACACCCCGTGTGTGCCGATCAACCCGTACGGAGAGACCAAGCTCACCGGAGAATGGCTGGTCAGGGCCGTGGGGGCGGCGCATTCGGTGTCGACGGCCTGTCTGCGCTACTTCAATGTGGCGGGCGCCACGGGACCGGAGCTGGCCGACACCGGAGTGTTCAACATCATCCCGATGATGTTCGATCGGATCACCCATGGGGAGGCCCCGAGGATCTTCGGTGATGACTATGCGACGCCGGACGGCACCTGCGTCCGCGACTACATCCACGTCGAGGACCTGGCCTCCGCCCATCTCGCCGTGGCCCGCCGCCTGGCCGCGCGGCCGGGCGCGGGCGATCTGACGGTGAACATCGGCACCGGTCAGGGCGTCTCGGTACGCGAGATGGCCGACCTGATCGCCGAGGTCACCGGCCACCCCGAGCTCACGCCCGTGGTCGGGCCCCGCCGTCCGGGCGACCCGGCCCGGGTCGTCGGATCGACCGAACTGATCACCAAGGAACTGGGCTGGACCGCCCGGCACGACGTGCGCGCGATGGTGGAGTCCGCCTGGGAGGGCTGGTGCCTCCACCACCCGTAGGGGGTGCCGGGACTGGCCCCGGGCCCCCGCCACGGGCGGCCCCGGACGGCGGTACGACCCGCCCGGGCCATGGCCCCGGCGTAGTTCACTGGGGACAGGGGCCGCCCCGGGCAGGAGGGCCGTACCGACATGGGCGCAGGTCATGACCACCGCACCGCGGGCGCCGGGCATCGGTGGCGGCTGTGGATCGCGCTCGTCGTCACCCTCACCGTGATGGTCGTGGAGATCGTCGGCGGGCTGCTCGCCGACTCGCTCGCGCTGCTGGCGGACGCCGGGCACATGGCCACCGACGCGCTCGGTCTCGCCATGTCGCTGCTGGCGATCCACTTCGCGGGGCGCCCGCCCAGCCCGTGGCGTACGTACGGATACGCGCGCGCCGAGATCCTGGCGGCGCTGGGGAACTGTCTGCTGCTGTTCGGGGTCGGCGGCTACATCCTCTGCGAGGCGGTGCTGCGCTTCCTCCACCCCGCCGCCACCCAGGGCCGCCTGGTGATCGTCTTCGGGGCGGTCGGGCTGGCCGCGAACCTGGTGTCGCTGGCCCTGCTGCGCGGCGGGCAGCGGGAGAGCCTGAATGTGCGGGGCGCGTTCCTGGAGGTGGTGGCGGACGCCCTGGGGTCGGTCGCGGTGCTGGTGTCGGCGGGGATCATCCTGGCCACGGGGTGGCAGGCGGCCGATCCGATCGCCTCGCTCGGGATCGCGCTCATGATCGTGCCGCGTACGTACACCCTGCTCCGGGAGACCCTGAACGTCCTCCTGGAGGCGGCGCCACGGGATGTCGACATGGCCGCGGTGCGCGCCCACATCCTCGCCCTGCCCGGTGTGGAGGGGCTGCACGATCTCCATGTGTGGACGATCACCTCGGGGATGCCGGTGCTCTCCGCGCATGTGGTGGTCGGCCGGCCGGTGCTCGACGCGGTGGGCCATGAGCGGCTGTTGCACGATCTCCAGGGATGTCTGGGGACACATTTCGACGTCGCGCACTGCACGTTTCAGCTGGAACCGGGTGGACATGCTGATCACGAAGCCCGGCTGTGCCAGTGACACGTGCCTGCGTGCGGCAGACTTGAGGGCCCACGTCGTAACTATGAGGACGGTCATGCCGATCACACCCGCCAACGGCCCTTCCGCCGAGACCACCGCGCCCTCCGCGCCGAACGGCTCGACGGAATCGATCATGCTCGAACTGGTCGATGAGGACGGCACCACGATCGGCACCGAGGAGAAGCTCACGGCACATCAGGCGCCCGGGCAGCTGCACCGGGCGTTCTCCGTCTTCCTCTTCGACGAGCAGGGGCGGCTGCTGCTCCAGCGGCGCGCCCTGGGCAAGTACCACTCCCCCGGCGTCTGGTCGAACACCTGCTGCGGCCATCCGTACCCCGGTGAGCCGCCGTTCGTGGCCGCGGCCCGCCGCACCGGCGAGGAGCTGGGCATCGCGCCCGCGCTGCTCGGCG
Source organism: Streptomyces sp. NBRC 110028 (assembly GCF_001417735.1). Taxonomy (GTDB): domain Bacteria; phylum Actinomycetota; class Actinomycetes; order Streptomycetales; family Streptomycetaceae; genus Streptomyces. The sequence goes on along the minus strand of NZ_BBUZ01000045.1, from coordinate 6,356 downwards.
AGGCGGGCACGGTCCGCTACAACCACCCGGACCCGGCCTCGGGTCTGGTCGAGCAGGAGTACAACCACCTGTTCGTCGGGCTGCTCAAGGAGACGCCGCGGCCCGATCCGCAGGAGATCGGCGAGACCGCCTTCGTCACACCGGACGAGCTGACGAAGCTGCACGCGGAGGGCCCGTTCTCCGCGTGGTTCATGACCGTGCTGGACGCGGCCCGGCCGGCGATCCGGGAGCTGACCGGGGCGGCCGCAGGCTGGTGAGCGGCCGGCCGGCCACCGGTCCGGACACGGAGCCGGACACCGGGCCGGGAGCGGTGGGAGCCAGCGGCAGGGCGGCCCAGACCGCCTTGCCACCGCTCGCCGTGTGGTCCACGTCGTATCCGCCCCCCGACTCCTCCGCGATCGCCCGCACCAGCTGCAGCCCGCGGCCGCCGGTCCGCCCCTGGTCCGTCTCCAGCTCCAGGGGCCTGGGCCGGTAGGGATGGTTGTCCTCCACGGCGACCCGCACCCAGCCCCGGCCGATCGACACCTCGACGGCGATCTGCGGGGAGAGCAGCGCCGCGTGCCGCACCGCGTTGGTGACCAGCTCGGAGACGATCAGCAGCAGATTCGGCACCAGATCGCCGTGCCCGCACACCCCCTGATGGGCCAGCAGTTCGCGCACCGCGTGCCGGGCCTGCGGTACGGAGGACTCCAGGGCCGGAGCGGTGAACCGCCACGCCCCCTCGCCGACCGCCGGTCCGCGCGGCGGGGGGTGCCCCGGTTCGGAGGGGACTCTCCCGACGATCTCCATGCCCGACACCCACCCATCGCCACGGCTCGACTCTCGGATCGAGTGTTGGGAATGGTCTGGTACGGGCCGAGGGAGTGACCACAACTGTTCAGTTATCGACCGCTTTTATTCGTTGGCGTATGCCAGGGTCACTCGCTCGACTGTTCCTGCCCGTCTGGATGACGCCCCCTGGTGCCTATGGCTCGACCCCGGCCTGGTGCCCCGGCCTGGTGCCCCGGCCGGGAGGGCGCGTACCGCCCGGATACGATCCGCCGCATGGAGCCCTGTCTGCGGTACGAGGTCACGGACGGCATAGCGACCGTCGTCATCCGCAATCCCGCCAAGCGCAACGCGCTCACCCCCGCCATGTGGCGGGCGCTGCCCCCGCTGCTCGACGGGCTCGCGGCCGACCCCGCCGTACGGGCGCTCGTGCTCACCGGCCACGGGGACACCTTCTGCGCGGGCGCCGACATCGGCTCGCTGAACGCGACGTACGAGGAGAGCACCGGCCTCGCGCTGCCCGCCGAGGAGGCCCTGGCGGCCTTCCCCAAACCGACGCTGGCCGCGGTGCGCGGCTACTGCGTGGGCGGCGGCTGCCAGCTGGCGGCCGCCTGCGACCTGCGGTTCGCGGAGGAGGGCGCGCTCTTCGGGATCACCCCGGCCAAGCTCGGGATCGTCTACTCCCCCGGCTCCACCCGGCGGCTGGTGGAGCTGATCGGACCGGCCGGCGCCAAATACCTGCTGTTCTCGGGCGAGCTGATCGACACCGCGCGGGCGCTGCGCACCGGGCTGGTCGACGAGGTGCTGCCGGCCGGCGGGCTCGACAAGCGGGTCGAGGAGTTCACCCGGGTGCTGGTGTCCCGCTCGCGGCTGACGCAGGCGGCGGCCAAGGAGTTCGCGGCCGGGCCCGCCGACGCGGAGCGGGTCGCGTACTGGCGCGAGCAGGCGCGGGTCAGCGGGGAGGCCGGGGAGGGCATCGCCGCCTTCCTGGAGCGCCGGGCACCCCGCTTCGGCTGGTCCCCGCCGGTCTCCTGACCACGCCGGGACCGGCCGCCCGGCCCGGCTTCCAACCCCGGCTGCCGGCCTGCCCTACCAGCCGGTAGCGTGCGGTCCATGACCACACTTCCCCAGCACGCCGTACGGCGCTGCCACTCCGTCGTCAATCCGCTGCACTCCTGCGTCTACTTCGCTCCGGACTACGCCAACGAGCTGGCCGAACTGGGCCTGGAGGAGCGCGGCGCCGTCTACTTCGTGGGCCGTGCGGCGGCGTTCGGCCGGGTCGGCGCGGGGACCGTCACCGCGACCTTCTACAACTTCAAGCACGACCTGGTAGCCCGCCACATACCGCGGGCCTGGGACGTGGTCTCCCCCGAGGCCGCGCTGGAGGCCCGGCTGCGGGCCGCCGACTCCGTGCTGCGGCGGCTGCTGGGGGACGACGCGCCGGCGTCGAAGGAGATGGCCGAGGCGGCCGAGCTGGCGCTGCGCGCCACCGAGGCGTGTTCCCGCTCCGCGCGTCCCCTGTACGCCGCCCACGCCGACCTCCCGGTGCCCGAGGCCCCGCACCTGGCCCTGTGGCACGCCGCCACGCTGCTGCGCGAGCACCGCGGCGACACCCATCTGCTGACCCTCGTCGCCGCCGGGCTGGACGGGGTGGAGGCCATGGTCAGCCACGCGGCGACCGGCAAGGGCATGTCCCCGAAGTGGCTCCTGGCCACCCGTGGCTGGACGGCCGAGGAGCTGGCCGCCGGACGGGACCGGCTGCGCGAGCGCGGGCTGCTCGACGAGGAGGGCGAACTGACGCGGGCGGGCGTCGAGCTGCGCGAGTCCCTGGAGGACGACACGGACCGCCTCGACGCCGCCCCGTACGAGCACCTGGGCGCGGCGGGGGTGGCCCGGCTGACGGAACTGGCCGGGGCGTTCACCACGCGGGCCCTGGAGGCGGGCGCCTTCCCGGCGGACCTCCTCGGCAAGCGCTGACGGCGTCCGGGACGCGGGTTTGCGCGGGGCGAGGGGGGATACCCGATCGATGTGTGATCGGCCGCCCTTTCACCGGGCGCCCAACCGCGCGCCGCGCACGCCGGCGAGTGCCCGTGCTCCGCGTACGTGCGGCGCCCGGAGGCGGCTGCCGAACCGCTCCCGACCCGATGGGGGGCCTGAAGTGTCGCGTGCTGTCGCCGATGTACTCCGCGCCATCGGATCCGCGATCGCCACGGTGGTGACGCTGCCGTTCCGTGCCCTTGCCCGGCTGTTCGGCGGGGCCGCCGACACGGCGGGCGGCGCGGGCCGCCGCAGGCACATCTGAGCCCCCGTACGAGCCCTCGGACCCCTTCCGGGGCCCGCCGGACACGTCGTCCGTGACCGCTTCGTCAGTGGCACCTGCCACAATGCAGATGCAGTGCAGACCGAAAGCGGAGCGTGATCGTGACGACGTCCATCGAAGGCAGGATCGCCGAGGAACTCGGCGTACGGGAACGGCAGGTCAAGGCCGCCGTCGAGCTGCTCGACGGCGGCTCCACCGTGCCGTTCATCGCGCGCTACCGCAAGGAAGCGACGGAAATGCTCGACGACGCGCAGCTGCGCTCCCTGGAGGAGCGGCTGCGCTATCTGCGCGAGCTGGAGGAGCGGCGCGCCGCGATCCTCGAATCGGTGCGGTCACAGGGAAAGCTGGACGAGGCGCTGGAGGCGCAGATCCTCGCCGCCGACTCCAAGGCCCGGCTGGAGGACATCTACCTCCCCTTCAAGCCGAAGCGCCGCACGAAGGCGCAGATCGCGCGCGAGGCCGGTCTCGAACCGCTCGCCGACGGGCTGCTCGGCGACCCGACCGTGGAGCCCACGGCGGCGGCCGCCGCGTTCGTGGACGCCGAGAAGGGCGTCGCGGACGCCGCCGCCGCGCTGGAGGGCGCGCGGGCGATCCTCACCGAGCGGTTCGGGGAGGACGCCGACCTCATCGGTGAGCTGCGCGAGCGCATGTGGTCGCGCGGCCGGGTCGCCACCAAGGTGCGGGAGGGCAAGGAGGAGGCCGGCGCCAAGTTCGCCGACTACTTCGATTTCGCCGAGCCCTTCACCGAGCTGCCCTCGCACCGGGTGCTGGCGATGTTCCGCGGCGAGAAGGAAGAGGTCCTGGACCTCACCCTGGAGCCGGAGGAGCCCTCCGAGGACCCCGGCCCCACCTCGTACGAGCGGTCCATCGCGCAGCGCTTCGGCATCGCCGACCGCGGCCGCCCGGGCGACAAGTGGCTGGCCGACACCGTGCGCTGGGCCTGGCGCACCCGCGTCCTGGTCCACCTCGGCATCGACCTGCGGCTGCGGCTGCGGCAGGCCGCCGAGGACGAGGCGGTGCGCGTCTTCGCCGCCAACCTCCGCGATCTGCTGCTCGCCGCCCCGGCCGGCACGCGCGCCACGATGGGTCTCGACCCCGGCTTCCGCACCGGCGTGAAGGTGGCCGTCGTCGACGCGACCGGGAAGGTGGCCGCGACCGACACGATCTATCCGCACGTCCCGCGCAACAAGTGGGACGAGTCGCTGGACCGGCTCGCCAAGCTGGCCCGTGAGCACGACGTCGAGCTGATCGCCATCGGCAACGGCACGGCGTCCCGGGAGACCGACAAGCTCGCGGGCGAGCTGTGCGGCAAGCACCCGGAGCTGAAGCTGACCAAGGTGATGGTCTCCGAGGCGGGCGCCTCGGTGTACTCCGCCTCCGCCTTCGCCTCCCAGGAGCTGCCCGACCTCGACGTCTCGCTGCGCGGTGCGGTGTCGATCGCGCGGCGGCTCCAGGACCCGCTGGCCGAGCTGGTCAAGATCGATCCGAGGTCGATCGGGGTCGGTCAGTACCAGCACGATCTGTCCGAGGTGAAGCTGTCACGCTCGCTCGACGCGGTGGTCGAGGACTGCGTGAACGGTGTCGGGGTGGACGTCAACACCGCCTCCGCCCCGCTCCTCAGCCGGGTCTCCGGCATCGGCGCCGGGCTCGCGGAGAACATCGTCGCCCACCGCGACAGCAACGGGCCCTTCCGCAGCCGCAAGGCCCTCAAGGACGTGGCCCGGCTCGGCCCCAAGGCGTACGAGCAGTGCGCGGGCTTCCTCCGCATCCGCGGCGGCGACGACCCGCTGGACGCCTCCAGCGTCCACCCCGAGGCCTACCCGGTGGTGCGCCGCATGGTCACCTCCGCCGGTGGCGATGTGGCCTCGCTCATCGGCAACACGGCCACGCTGCGGTCTTTGCGGCCGGACGACTTCGTGGACGACGCCTTCGGTCTGCCGACCGTCACCGACATCCTGAAGGAGCTGGAGAAGCCCGGACGCGACCCGCGACCCGCCTTCAAGACGGCGGCCTTCAAGGACGGCGTCGAGAAGATCGGCGACCTGGCGTCCGGAATGATCCTGGAAGGCGTCGTCACGAACGTGGCCGCGTTCGGGGCGTTCGTGGACGTCGGGGTCCACCAGGATGGGCTGGTGCACGTCTCCGCGATGTCCAAGACGTTCGTCAAGGATCCACGGGATGTGGTGAAGCCGGGTGACATCGTGCGGGTAAAGGTCCTCGACGTGGACATTCCGCGCAAGAGGATCTCGCTGACGCTGCGGCTGGATGACGAGGCCACTGCCGGTGGGGGCGGCCGTTCCGACCGCTCGGACCGCTCGGACCGCTCCGAGCAGGGCGGTGGGCCCCGCCGTTCCGCCCCCAAGCAGCGCCAGAGCGGCGGCGGCCGCGGCTCGCGCGGCGGCCAGCGCGGCGGAGGCGGGCGCGACGCGGCTCCCGCCAACGGGGCGATGGCGGACGCGCTGCGGCGGGCGGGGCTGCTGGATCCCAAGAAGCGGTAGCCGTTGCCGGGGGCGGGGGCGGGTTTTCCCCCACCCCGCCCCTTCCCGAACCGGGGGCGAGCCCCCGGCCTCCCGGCAGTGGGGGCTCCGCCCCCACACCCCCGCCGGTGCTCCGCCCCGGACCCCGGCGGGTGACGCGCTTCGCCCGGCCTCAGGGCCCGGGAGACGGGCGGCACGAGCCGCAGGACCGGCTGAAGCGGGGATCCGCGGCCCCGACCGCGACCACCCGTGCGCGGGGCGAGCGGCGAATCCCGCCCTACGAACAGGACGGGCCGAGCCGTAGAGCGGCAGCCCGGGTGGCGCTCCGCCCTGTCCCACGGCTGAGCGGATCGATGACGCCAGGCCGCAGGGCCGGTCGCCGACGAGACCCGCGGCCCCGACCGCGCCCACCGAGCGCGGGACGGGCCGCGCTGCCGCCCGGCCCAGTCCCTGGACGGGGGGAGCGGTGGGGCGGCGGGCTTCCACGCCGGAGCGGTTCGAAGCTGAGGCACCGCCGGACGGGCCGAGCAGCGGTGCCCGCCCGGACCCGGTTCCGAGGCACCGCAAGCCGAACCAACTGGGGCCGTCCCCGGGCGCGGAGCGGGGCGGCGGCCCGGGTTGCGGGCATCGGACACCGCGCGGGTGGGCACGGTGATGGGCCACCGGCCCAGGATCCCGTCTTCGGGCGCGGAGCGGGGCGGCGGCCCGGGTTGCGGGCCTCGGTGGGCCGGGGGTGGGCCCGGGCCGTCTTCGGCGGGTCAGGGCTCGGTCACGTGACCCTCCGTCACGTG
>NZ_BBUZ01000044.1:28761-96100 GCF_001417735.1 Streptomyces sp. NBRC 110028 | reverse complement strand
CCAGTCGGTGCCTGGGGGGAACTTGGGAGGGTGCCGCATCGCCAGCCTCACTAATTCCTTGGGCGTGTAGGTGCGGAACCGCTCGGCTCGATAGCCGTCCGCGCTGTTCATCGCGGGTATCTCCGGCCGGACGTCCCGGATGCCGCTGGTGTGCTGCAGCAGCTGCCGCACGGTGATCTTGCTGCCGTGGTTGCCGTGGCCCTGGACCATTCCCGGCAGCCAGCGTTCGACGGTGTCCTCCAGGGCCATGCGCCTCTCGCCGACGAGTTGCAGCACGACCGTGGCGGTGAAGGTCTTGGCGGCGCTGCCGATTCGGAACCTGCCATTCCGCGGCATCGGCCTCTTGGTGCCCCTCTCGGCCGTCCCGGCGCGCGCGCTGTCCCGTGTGTCCGGTGACGTCACCTCGGCGAGCACACCGACGGCCCCGGTGTCGTGGATCGCGTTCACCTGTTGTTGGAGCGGACCAGCCTGCTGCGGCTTCGCCGCCGCCGTCACCCCGGTCGATGCGGTGAGGAGGACCGCGGCCAGGCTGGTCAGGGCGAGCAGGCCGCGCCGATGTCCTAATGGCACATGCATGATGGTCACCTTCCTGTTCGGGATTCCCGTGCGCTCCGGGACCGCTCAGGCTGTGGCTCGCGGCTGTTCCGCCCCACCCGGAGCCGGCGGTCGGTGACCATCCCATCAGCGGAGAGGGGATCGGCCCATCCGGCTGCCCTCAGGGCGGTGCCTGGAGTTACCTCCAGTAACGCCCCGGGAGGGTGCCGACCTGCATGACGTGATGGTGCTCGACCGTCACCGAAGCCAGAACCCCGAGCGCTTCAGCCACAGGTCGAGCAGCGAAGTGTCGCCCGTGACCCTCACGCCGGGGACAGGCCGCCCGTAGACCAGCAGGAGCAGGTCCGCCAGGGTGCCCCGGACCTCGACGGCGGCCTGCCGGCCGGTGTCGCGCAGGACGGGGGCGTCGCCGGTGAGGTCGGCCAGCCACCGGGCGTCCGCGTCGGTGGCCTGCAAACACACGGTACGGCCGGGGCCCAGCAGCGCGGGCTCGCCCTCGTACGCCTCGGGCAGCGTGCTGTACGTCAGCCACTCGTCGAGGGCGTCGAGGGCGACGTCCTCGTCCAGGTGGAACGCGGCGCCGACCGCCAGCGCGGCGTCCGCCCGGTGCACGACCGTCTCGTGCGTCATCCGCCGCGCCCACCACAGCGCGGTTTCGCCGGGCCCCGGGGTCCATACCGGCCTGTCGGGCCCTGCCTTGCGCAGCGCGTCGGCCAGGCGCCTGGCACCGTCGCCGAGGCGGGTGCTCAGGGTGGCGGGGTCCTCGCCGGTGCGGCGGGGGACATCGTTGACCGGATCGTCCGGGACGGGCTCGGTCGACCGGGTCCGTACGACCATCTCGGCCCACCCGTGGGCGCCGCCGAGGTGGCGCACGAGCTGGCCGAGGTTCCAGCCCGGGCAGGACGGCACGGGGGCCGCCGGGGCGGCCCCGCCCAGATACGCCCTCAACAGGTCGGTCTGCTCGACGATTTCGGCGCGGTAGCGGTCGAAGCCCAGGAGAGTCACGCCGCAAGGCTACTGACCATGTCCCACCTCGGGCCGACCCGTTTTCGGTCCCGGCTATCCGCCCAGCACGTCCCGCCACGCCTCCGGGACGGCCGCCGCGACGTCGTACGCCGCGATGGGGGCGCCCGCCGGGGCGGTGGTGCGGCGGGCGGCCAGGCCGTGGAGGTAGGCGCCGGTGGAGGCCGCGTCGCGGGCGGGGAGGCCGGTGGCGAGGAGGGAGCCGGTGAGGCCGGAGAGGACGTCGCCGCTGCCCGCGGTGGCGAGCCAGCCGGTGCCGGTGGGGTTGACGCGCACGGGGTGGCCGGGGGAGGCGATGAGGGTGGTGGAGCCCTTGAGCAGCACGGTGGCGCCGTACTTGTCGGCCAGGGCCCGTACGGCGGCGAGCCGGCCGGACTCGACCTCCTCGCGGCTCGTCCCGAGCAGCGCGGCGGCCTCGCCCGCGTGCGGGGTGAGGACGGTGGCCGCGGTGCGGCCGTGGAGGCCGCCGGAGGGGAGGAGGTGGAGGCCGTCGGCGTCGACGAGGACGGGGACGTCGGAGCCGAGGACGTCGTCCAGGGAGTGCCGGGCGGCGGCGCCGTCGCCGAGGCCGGGGCCGACGACCCAGGACTGGACGCGGCCCGCCTTGGCGGGCGGCCCGGTGTGGACGAGGGTTTCGGGGAAGCGCGCGATGACGGTGTCGGCGCCGGGGCCGACGTACCGTACGGCGCCCGCCCCGCCGCGCAGGGCGCCGGCGACGGCGAGGACGGCGGCGCCGGGGTAGCGGGCGGAGCCCGCGACGACGCCGACGACGCCGCGCCGGTACTTGTCGCTCTCGGCGGTGGGGTGGGGGAGGAGGGCGGCCACGTCCTCGTGCTGGAGGGCTTCCGCGTCAGGGGTGGAGGGGAGATACGGCCCCAGACCGATGTCGACGAGGCGGAGGGCGCCCGCGTGCTCGTGCGCGGGGTCGATGAGCAGCCCGGGCTTGTACGTACCGAAGGTGACGGTGGCGTCGGCGCGCACCGCCGTGCCCCGTACCTCGCCGGTGTCGGCGTCGACGCCGCTGGGGAGGTCGACGGCGACGACGGTGCCGCGCACCAGCCGGACCAGCCGCTCGGCTTCCTCCCGCAGGCCGCCCTTGCCGCCGATGCCGACGATGCCGTCGAGGACGAGGTCGGCCTCGGTCAGGGCGCGCTCGGCGAGAGCGCCGGAGTCGGCGGTCACCGCGCGGCCGCCCGCCGCGCGCAGGGCGCGCAGGCCCCCGGGGTGGGCGCGGTCGGGGGCGAGCAGGACGGCGGTGACGCCGGCGCCGCGCCGGGCGAGCCGGGCGCCGGCGTAGAGCGCGTCACCGCCGTTGTCGCCGCTGCCGGTCAGCAGGGCGACGCGGGCCCCGTAGACCCGGTGCAGCAGATCGGCGCAGGCGGCGGCCAGCCCGGCTGCCGCGCGCCGCATGAGTGTTCCTTCGGGCAGCCGCGCCATCAGGTCCTGTTCAGCGGCTCGTACGGTCTCGACGCTGTAGGCGATCCTCATGGCCATAGTCTCCCGAACGCCGGGCACTCCGCGCTTGGAAGCGCGCACTCCGGTCCGTACCGGAAGCACATATTCCGGTACCTCCTCCGGCGCGCCGATCGGCCTGAGACACTGACGGAGATGGACGAGACACCGATGCGCGCCCGTGCCGTGGTCGATCTGACCACCCTGCGGGACAACGTTCGGGCGCTGCGCGAAGCGGCGCCCACCGCCGAGCTGATGGCCGTGGTCAAGTCGGACGGCTATGGCCACGGCGCGGTGCCGTGCGCGCGCGCCGCCCGCGCGGCGGGCGCGGGCTGGCTGGGTACGGCCACGCCGGAGGAGGCGCTGGCGCTGCGCGCGGCGGGCGACCAGGGCCGGTTGATGTGCTGGCTGTGGACGCCCGGCGGGCCGTGGCGGCAGGCGATCGAGGCGGACATCGACGTGTCGGCCGGCGGGGCGTGGGCGCTGCGCGAGGCCGTCGTGGCGGCCCGCGCGTGCGGGCGCACCGCGCGCGTCCAGCTCAAGGCCGACACCGGGCTCGGCCGCAACGGCTGCCCGCCGGCCGACTGGCCGGATCTGATCGCCGAGGCCCGGGCCGCGGAGGCGGAGGGCGCGATCCGGGTGACCGGGCTGTGGTCGCACTTCGCGTGCGCGGACGAGCCGGGCCACCCGTCGATCGCCGCCCAGCTGACCGTCTTCCGCGAGATGCTGGACCAGGCGGAGCGGGCGGGACTGCGGCCGGAGGTGCGGCACCTGGCGAACTCCCCGGCGACCCTGACCGTGCCCGAGTCGCACTTCGACCTGGTGCGCACCGGAATCGCCCTGTACGGGATCTCGCCCAGCCCGCAGCTGGGCGTGCCCGCCGACTTCGGGTTGCGCCCGGCGATGACGCTGAAGGCCTCGCTGGCCGCGGTGAAGCGGGTGCCGGGCGGGCACGGCGTCTCCTACGGGCACCGTTACGTCACCCCGGGGGAGACCACCCTCGCGCTGGTGCCGCTCGGCTACGGCGACGGCATTCCGCGGCACGCCTCGGGCACCGGCCCTGTGCTGGTCGCGGGCAAGTGGCGGACCATCGCGGGCACCGTGGCGATGGACCAGTTCGTGGTCGACCTCGGCGGCGACAGCGCGGAGCCGGGGGACGAGGCGGTGCTGTTCGGCCCCGGTGACCACGGGGAGCCGACCGCGGAGGACTGGGCGCGGGCCGTGGGGTCGATCGCGTATGAGATCGTCACCCGAATCAGCGCGCGGGTCCCGCGCGTTTATGTGGGTAACCTCGGGGGCACAGGGATCTGACCATGGTCGAGGACAGCACGGTGGAGACGGCGACGAAGGTCGCGGCGGGGGCCACAGCCGTGGGCTGGCGCAGGGGCGCCGGGTTCGCGGGAGCCGCGATCGGCGTGGTCGCGGCGGGCGCCGCGATGGGCGTCGCCCTGGAGCGGCTGACGGTCGGCCGCGGCGTACGGCGCAAGGCGCGTCTCGCGCTGGACGCGGAGGGCCCGTACGGCACCCTGCGCGGCGTCCCCGGCCGGGCGGTCGCCGACGACGGCACGGAGCTGTACTACGAGGTCGAGGAGATACGTGAGCCGGCCGCGCCCGCCCGCCGCAAGCGCAGGTTCGCGCGCCGGGCGGCCACCGCGCCGGTGACCGTGATCTTCAGCCATGGCTACTGCCTCGGCCAGGACTCCTGGCACTTCCAGCGGTCCGCGCTGCGCGATGTGGTCCGCACCGTCTACTGGGACCAGCGCTGCCACGGCCGGTCCGCGCGCGGCTGCTCCCAGACGAACGGCACCCAGGTCACGATCGACCAGCTGGGCCGCGATCTGAAGGCCGTGATCGACGCGGCGGCGCCCGAGGGGCCGCTGGTGCTGGTCGGCCACTCCATGGGCGGCATGACGATGATGGCGCTGGCCGCCCAGTACCCGGAGCTGATCCGCGAGCGGGTGATCGGCGCGGCGTTCGTCGGTACGTCGGCGGGGCGGCTCGGCGAGGTCAGCTTCGGCCTCCCGGTGGTCGGCATGAACGCGGTGCGGCGGGTGCTGCCCGGGCTGCTCAAGGCGCTCGGCTGGCAGGTGGAGCTGGTGGAGCGGGGCCGCCGGGCGACCGCGGACCTCTTCGCGGGGCTGATCAAGCGCTATTCGTTCGGGACGAAGGACGTGGACCCGGGGGTGGCCCGGTTCGCGGAGCGGCTGATCGAGGCGACGCCGATCGATGTGGTCGCCGAGTTCTATCCGGCGTTCATCGCCCACGACAAGGCGGCGGCGCTGCCGTCCTTCGACGGGGTGCCGGTGCTGGTGCTGGCCGGGGACAAGGACCTGATCACGCCGATGGAGCACAGCGAGGCCATCGCGGAGCTGCTGCCCGGCGCGGAGCTGGTGATCGTGGAGGACGGCGGCCATCTGGTGATCCTGGAGCATCCCGAGGTGGTCAACGGGCATCTGGCCGAGCTGCTGACCCAGGTGGTGGGCGGCGCCGGGGGCGTCCCCGGGGACGGCGCGGGCCGCCGCTCGGCCCGGGGGTAGCGGCCACCCCGGCCGCCGCGGCGGCGGCTGTTCGGCCGGGGCCGAGGCGGCACGTACCGCGTTCCCCGGGGCCCGTACCATCGCCGGTATGGACGTAGGCACGCGCATGACCGTAACCTCGCCCGAGCAGATGCGGGACCTGGGCCGCCGGCTCGCCAAGCTGCTGCGCCCCGGCGACCTGGTGCTCCTCACCGGGGAGCTGGGCGCGGGCAAGACCACGCTGACCCGGGGCCTGGGCGAGGGCCTGGGCGTACGGGGCGCGGTCACCTCGCCCACCTTCGTGATCGCCCGCGTCCACCCCTCCCTGTCCGACGGCCCGCCGCTGGTGCACGTCGACGCCTACCGGCTGGGCGGGGGCCTGGAGGAGATGGAGGACCTGGACCTGGACGTCTCGCTGCCGGATTCGGTGATCGCGGTGGAGTGGGGCGAGGGCAAGGTCGAGGGGCTGTCCGAGGACCGGCTGCACGTGGTGATCGAGCGGACGGCCGGGACGGACGCGCAGGACTGCGACGTCCGCGGCGTCGCCGTGACCGGCGTGGGGCCGCGCTGGGCGGACGAGGACCTGGCGTCGCTGGCGGGCTGAGCCCCGGGGAGATTCGGGAAGAGTTTCCGACAGGCCGTCGGCATGATGTTGCACTCCGGGCATCGGACGTGGTCACATGGAAAGGGAAGCGTGGTTAGGCGTGCCTAACCGCCTGCCCCCAGGACCCCCAGGAGGCATCCATGCCGGCCCACGAACCCACCGCCCTGGACGACCCCCGGCGCGATGACCGGTCACCGTCGATGAGGGACCTGCTGGCGGCCTGCGCGGCGGCGAGCGCCGTCTCCACCCCGCCGGCGGACGCCCCCGCCGACGCCCCCTCCACCGTGGAGACACGGCAGGACGGCCCGGAGCGCGACGCGGCGTAGCCGGCCCCGCGAGGGGGTGCCGAGGGGTTGCTCGGGCGAGGGATTACTTGATCACGACGACCTTCGTGCCCGGCTGCGCGAACTCCCACAGCGCCGTGCCGTCCGCCCGGGACTCCCGCACCGCGCCGGTCTTCTTCTGCGCCTGAGGGTCGGGCATCGCCCCGTCCATGGCCGCACTGAAACCGAACGTGACTCCCCCGTCCTGGTGAAACACCACGATGTGCTCCACCTGCACCCCGTCCGATCCGACACCGCTCGGGTTGCGGGAGGTGACCTGGTACGTGCCGGGGTCGGGGCTCGCCGAGCTGGCGCCCACCGGGAAGGTGCGGGTGGCCTTGCCGTCGGCGCCGACCAGCCAGACCCGGCTGTCGCCCAGGGCGTAGACGATGCGCTCACCGGTGCCGGAGCCCCCGGGCAGCGCGGTGGACTTCTGCGCCGCCTTGTCCTTCGTCCTGCCCTTGGCGTCGTCGGCGTGCGAGCCGCGCCGCTCCTGGGTGCGGTGGTCGGGTGCGGTGGCCTTGGCCTGGTAGCCGAGAAAGCCGACGACCCCCAGCGCGGCCGCGGTCAGAACGGCCACGGCGGGCCCGGTGCTGCTCCTTGGCACGGTGGCCACCCTCTCCTGCGGTCAGTACGTGCTGACCGCTCGTACGCACTTCCCGACGACGGTAGCACCGGTGGACGGCCGCGACCGGGTCCACCGCGACCGCCTCCCGGGGCGCCGTAGGCTGTCCTCGTGCTGTTGCTCGCGCTTGATACCGCCACCCCCGCCGTCACCGTCGCGCTTCACGACGGCGCCGAAGTCCTCGCCGAGACCGCCGAGGTCGACGCCCGGCGCCACGGCGAGCTGTTGCTGCCCGCCGTCGACCGGACCCTGCGGACGGCGGGCGTGGAGCTGGGCGCCGTGACGGAGATCGTCGTCGGCGTCGGCCCGGGCCCGTACACCGGGCTGCGCGTCGGGCTGGTCACGGCCGCCACCTTCGGGGCCGCGCTGAACGTACCCGTGCACGGGCTGTGCACGCTGGACGGGATCGCGTACGCCGCCGGGCGGGCCGGGCTCACCGGCCCCTTCGTGGTGGCCACCGACGCCCGCCGCAAAGAGGTGTACTGGGCGCGGTACGACGACCCGCTGACCCGCGTCACCGACCCCGCCGTGGACCACCCCGCCGACCTCACCGAGCGGCCCGGCGTCGCCGGGCTCCCGGCCGTCGGCGCGGGCGCCCTGCTCTACCCGGACGCCTTCGCCACCGTCCCGCCGGGCATGCCCGAGCATCAGTCGGCGGGCGCGCTGGCCTCCGTCGCCGCCGGGAAACTGGCGCGCGGCGAGGAGCTGCTGCCCGACCGGCCGCTCTATCTGCGCCGCCCCGACGCCCAGGTGCCCGCCAACTACAAGGTGGTCACCCCCAAGTGACGGACACGACCCCCGTGCTGCGCGAGATGCGCTGGTGGGACATCGACCGGGTGCTGGCGCTGGAAGAGGACCTGTTCCCCGAGGACGCCTGGTCGCCCGGCATGTTCTGGTCCGAGCTGGCGCACGCCCGCGGCGGCGGCGCTACCCGCCACTACACGGTCGCCGAGGACGGCGGGGCCATAGTCGGCTACGCCGGGCTGGCCGTCTTCGACCGCACCGGCGACGTCCAGACCATCGCCACCGCCCGCGACCACTGGGGCACCGGCCTCGGCGCCCGCCTCCTCACCGATCTGCTCGCCGCCGCGACCGCCTTCGAATGCCGCGAAGTGCTCCTCGAAGTGCGCGTCGGCAACACCCGCGCCCAGCGCCTCTACGAGCGCTTCGGCTTCGAGCCCATCGGCATCCGCAAGGGCTACTACCAGCCCGGCAACGTCGACGCGCTGGTCATGCGCCTGACCGGCCCGGCGGCGACCCTCGCGACCCCCTCACCCGTACAAGGAACGAAGACCCATGGCTGACGAACCGCTCGTTCTCGGCATCGAGACCTCCTGCGACGAGACCGGCGTCGGGATCGTCCGCGGCCACACCCTGCTCGCCGACGCGATCGCCTCCAGCGTCGACGAACACGCCCGCTTCGGCGGCGTCGTCCCCGAGGTCGCCAGCCGCGCCCACCTGGAGGCGATGGTCCCGACCATCCAGCGCGCCCTGAAGGACGCGGGAGTCGCCGCCTCCGACCTCGACGGCATCGCCGTCACCGCCGGTCCCGGCCTCGCGGGCGCCCTGCTCGTCGGCGTCTCGGCCGCCAAGGCGTACGCGTACGCCCTCGGCAAGCCGCTGTACGGCGTCAACCACCTCGCCTCCCACATCTGCGTCGACCAGCTCGAACACGGCGCGCTGCCCGAGCCGACCATGGCGCTGCTGGTCAGCGGCGGCCACTCCTCGCTGCTCCTCGCCCCCGACATCACCGCCGACGTACGGCCGCTGGGCTCGACCATCGACGACGCGGCCGGCGAGGCGTTCGACAAGATCGCCCGGGTGCTGAACCTCGGCTTCCCCGGCGGCCCCGTCATCGACCGCATCGCCCGCGACGGCGACCCCGACGCGATCGCCTTCCCGCGCGGGCTCACCGGCCCGCGCGACGCCGCGTACGACTTCTCCTTCTCCGGCCTCAAGACGGCCGTCGCCCGCTGGATCGAGGCCAAGCGGGCGGCGGGCGAAGAGGTTCCGGTCGCCGACGTCTCGGCCTCCTTCCAGGAGGCGGTGGCCGACGTCCTGACCCGCAAGGCCGTCCGCGCCTGCAAGGACGAGGGCGTCGACCACCTGATGATCGGCGGCGGCGTCGCCGCCAACTCCCGGCTGCGGGCCATGGCCGAGCGCCGCTGCGAGGACGCGGGCATCACCCTGCGCGTGCCGCGCCCCAAGCTGTGCACGGACAACGGCGCGATGGTCGCCGCCCTCGGCGCGGAGATGGTCGCGCGCGGCCGGTCCGCCTCCGCCTGGGACCTGTCGGCCGACTCCTCCCTCCCGGTGACGGACCCCCACGTCCCGGCGCCCGCGCCCCACTCCCACGACCACGTGCACGAGCTGAGCCGGAAGAACCTGTACGCATGACCGTCGCCCTGATGTGGGAGGCCCGCGCCGTCGAGGGCCGGGGCGAGGACCTGCTCGCCTGGGCCGCGGGGCAGCCCCTGAACCCCGCGCCGCTGCGCCGCGAGACCTTCCGCGCGCCCGAGGACCGGGTGCTCGTGATCACGTGGTGGGACGGCACGTACGACACCCCGGGCCTGCCCGAACTCCCCGAGCCGGGACCGGACCTGGCGCGCCGGGCGGTCCACCGGTGGCGCTTCGAGTCGGCCGGGTAGCGCCTTTCGCGTCGCCGGTGGTGACGTACCGGCCGGGTTCCTGTGCGCCGCGGAGGAATGGAGTTCACGCCTCCGCCAGAACTGAGAGACTGCGTCCCATGACCCCGCCCGACACCCTGCCACCGCCCCCGCCCGCCCCGGACCTGCGTCCGTGGCCCGACCGCGCCGGGCTGCTCGCCGACCGGGCGCGGGCGATGGGGACGCTGGCGCGGTGGTACATGGCGCCGCACCGGGCGCTGCTGCTGTGGCTGCTGACGCTGGTGATCGCGCTGGGGTGGACGCTGGCGGTGTCGGGGTTCCAGTTCCTGGTGACCGGCCAGATCGTCGAGCACATCCTCGGCGTGATCTTCCTCGGGCTGGCCCTGGGCGCCACCGTCCCGTCCAGCCTGGGCCTGGCCTCGGGCATCCGGCGCGACGTGTTCGTCGGCGCGCGGCTGCGGGACTGGGCGGAGCTGGGGCGCGATCCGCAGACGCTGCCGCACTGGAGGGTGTCGGGCAGCGCGCTGCTGTGGCTGCTGCCGTCGCTGCTGCTGTGCTGCCTCGGGCTGGTGCTGGGGGCGTCCACGGCGGTGTCGGACCTCGGGGCGGAGACGTTCCGGGTGGCGATGGGGATCGCCGTCGTCTTCGCGGCGGCGGGCGGCCTGGGCCTGGTCAAGGCGATCGGCTACTACCGTCTGGTCAACCGCGAACTCAGCCCCGACGACGCCGAGGGAACCGACTGACGTAAGGCCGGTCCAGTACCGGCTCAGTACCGGCTCAGTACCGGCTCAGTCGGACGACCGCTGCATCGACTGGAAGCGGTGCAGCAGGTCCAGATACCGCTCGCCCAGGCTCTCGCCGCGCCGCTTCGTCGCGTCCTCGACGTGCAGCAGCATCTGCCGGACGCGGGCCGCGTCCCGGTAGGCGTCCCGCTGGAGCTTCTTGTGCGCGGTCGCCGCGGGGCCCTTCCAGTCGTCGCCGACCGTCTTCGCCAACTGGTCGAGGCCTTCGACCGTCTCCTCCAGGTAACGCAGCATCTCCTCCACATCCTGAAGGAGATCGGACAGTTCCTGATCCGATACTGGTCGCTTCTCGTCACTCATGTTCCATACCCCTGCCACCTCCGGTCCGGCCCCTCAGCGGGATGATCGTGCCATGACCGGGGCCGGTCCGGAGGGTTAGCCCGCAAGGTGGTCGAACTCGCCCGCCTTGATGGCATCCAGAAGGGGCCGCAGCTTGGCGGGGGTGGTGGTCATCACGGTGCCGGGCTCGTCGCTCTCGCGCAGCGCTATGGCGCCGGGCCCCAGGGCGGCCAGCTCTACGCAGGAGTTGCCGTCGCCTTGCGTGGAGTACGAGGACTTCTGCCAGTTGATCTCAGACATGTCTTTGCCTTCAGAGGGTGTCTTGCCTTCAGAGACGTTGGGCGATGCCGTGGATCATGTCACGTGACTCCTTCTGGGGGAGGGTCACTTTCATGGTCCGGGCCAGCACCGCCCGGTGGTTGGTCAGCTGGGTCCCGGCGTCCAGGAACATGGGGCCATGTGCGGCGTCGAGCTGCACGGTGTCCAGCTGCGGCACCGGGCCCGAGGCGTAGGTGACCGATACGCCGGAGACCGGGAACCCGCCCGCCTCGAACGGGATGACCCGCACGGTGACATTCTTCCGCGTCGAGGCCTCCAGCAGGCTGTCCAGCTGTCTGCGCATGAGCTCCGGTCCGCCGAGCCGCATGCGCAGACAGGCCTCGTGGATGATGAAGGTGCACGGCGGGGGATCGTCCCGGTCGAGGATGTCCCGGCGCTTCATCCGGTGGGACAGCCTGCGCCTCATCTCGGCCGGCGACCACGCCGGAACGGCCTCGGCGAGCACGGCCCGTGCGTACTCCTCGGTCTGCAACAGCCCCGGCAGGAACATCAGCTCGACTACGCGCAGGCTCGTGGCGTAGTACTCCAGCTCGGCGAGGTCGAGCCCGCCGGTGGCGATATGGCCCCGGTACTCCTCCCACCAACCGCCCTTGCGCTCGCGGGTCATGGCGACGAGCGCGTCGACGTACGCGTGGTCCGGACAGGTGTAGATGGCGGCGAGGGCGCGCACCCGCTCCTCGCTCACACCGAACCGGGCCAGCTCCAGGTTGGTGATGTGGGTGCGGTTGATGCCCAGCCGGTCGGCGGCCTCCTGGATGCTGAGTCCGGCGCCCTCGCGCATCCTCCTCAGTTCTGTTCCGAGCCGGACTTGACGCGCGGTCGGGACGCTTCTGGGTGGCATGGCCCTCCGTAACCCTTAAGGAGTAATTGTCGGGGAGATTCAACGAGGCCGTAGCAGTTGTTTGTGTCGCTGCCCTACCTTGGGTGCCGTCGCCGCTACTGCGCGTTGATCGCTGTAACGGTACGCGCGATATCGGCCCTTTCGCAGGGAGTTGATCCATGGAGTCCGACTACGAGTCCGACGACCGTCCACCGCGCCGCCCGCCCGCTCCCTCCAAGGACCCGTACGCCTACACGCTCCAGAACAGCCGCCACGCCACCTCCGCCAAGGTCTGCCGGGACTTCGTCGCCGTCGTGCTGGGCTCCGTGGGGCAGGAGGCGCTGGTCGAGGTGGCCACCCTGTGCACCTCCGAGCTGGCCACCAACGCCTTTCTGCACGCCGAGGGCGACTGCCTGACGCTGCGCGTGGTGATCGAGCCTCCCCGCTTCCGCGTCCTCGTCTACGACGCCTCCGCCCAACTCCCCGCCGCGGCACGCCTGCCCGAGGGCGACCGCCTCCACGGCCGCGGCCTCGGCCTGGTCGCGGCTCTCGCCGACGCCTGGGGCACGGCGGACGCGGACCCGGTGGGGATGTACGCGAAGGCGGTGTGGTTCGAACTCCTCGCGGAGCCGGACACGCCCTAGGCAGGGTGCCCCAGGAGCATCGTGGGGGCGCCCGCCGAGCGGGTGAGGAGGATCGTGCAGGCGTTGCCCCCTTCGAGCCGCAGCTTCTTGCGCAGATGCTCCGGCTCGATCGCCGAACCGCGCTTCTTGATGGTCGCGACGCCGACCTCGCGCTCCCGCAGCAGCGCCCTGAGCCTCTTCAGGTTGAACGGCAGCACATCGGTGATCTCGTACGCGGTGGCGTACGGCGTCGGGCGCAGCTCGTCCGCCGTGATGTAGGCGATCGTCGGATCGATGAGGCGGCCGCCGATCCGGGCCGCGACGTCCGCCACGAGGTGGGCACGGATGACGGCGCCGTCCGGTTCGTACAGCCAGCGGCCGACCGGGCCGGGCTCGGGGTCCGGGAGCTGGGCGCCGAGCAGGGAGTGGCCGGAGGGCAGCAGGGTGGCGCGGCGCATGCCGGGGCGGGCGGTGCCGAACCACAGGACGGCCTCCTTCACGTTCCCCTGGTCCGAGATCCACTCGGCCTCCGCGTCCTCCGGCACCGCCTCGTGCGGAACCCCAGGCGCGATCTTGAGGGCGGCGCGCGGGGCGGTACGGGCGGCCTCGATGGCCCACGACAGCGGCGGGGAGTACGCCTCGGGGTCGAAGACCCGGCCCCGGCCGCCGCGCCGGGCGGGGTCCACGAAGAGCGCGTCGTGGCGCGAGGTGTCGACCTCGGTGACATCGGCGCAGCGCACCTCGATCAGCCGCGACAGGCCCAGCGCGTCGGCGTTGGCCCGGGCGACGGCGCAGGTCAGCGGATCGCGGTCGACGGCCAGGACGCTGAGCCCGGCCCGCGCCATCGCGATCGCGTCACCGCCGATGCCGCAGCACAGATCGGCCACGGTGCGCACCCCGAATCCGGCCAGCCGGTCGGCGCGGTAGGCGGCGACGGAGGTACGCGTGGACTGTTCGACGCCGTTCGGCGTGAAATACATCCGATGGGCGTCCTCGGCCCCGAACTTGGGCACGGCCCGCTGCCGCAGCCGCGCCTGGGTCAGGGCCGCCGAGACCAGGGCGGCCGGATGGTCGCGGCGCAGCCGGGTCGCGGTGGCCAGCTCCCGCGCCGGGTCGTAGTCCCGTAGCGCGGAGAGCAGCGCCTGCCCCTCGTCGCCGAGCAGTGAGTCGAAGGCGTCAACGTCCACATGGCCCATTCTCCCCGCTCCCGGGAGGGCATTCGCACCCGTACGGCGTGCGGGCGCGCACCATGGAACCGAAGATCACTTTTGTGATGATGCTCAAGACTGGTGTATCCGGGTGTCTGGTTCTCGCCGCCGCGGCGGCCCTGCTCACCGGCTGCGGGGGCACGGGCCCCGAGCCGCGCCCCGGGACGGGGAAGGCGGCCGGCCTCACGCGGTCGGCCTCGGCCTCCCCGTCCTCCGCGTCCCGGGCCTCCGGCGCGCCACCGCCCGGGAGCGGGCGCCAGGACGGTCCGCATCCGCCGCCGGACGGCTACCGCCGCTGGGGGCTCGACCGCCCGCTGGACCCGCCGCCCCCGCCCGCCGTCAAACCCGCGCTCGCGCCGGTGTGGCCGCCGGCGCCGGGGCTGGCGACGGTCATCCGCCGGGTGGCGACGACCGATCGGGTGGTTTTCCTGACGCTCGACGACGGGATCGAGAAGGACCCGGACTTCATCGACCAGGCCCGGGACCTCGGTCTGCCGTTCACCCAGTTCCTGGAGGACGAGGTGATCGGCACCCACTACGACTACTTCCGCGCGCTGCGCGAACTCGGCAACCGGATCGGCAACCACACGCTCACCCACCCCAGCCTGGCGGGCAAGGACTACCAGACCCAGCTCCACGAGATCTGCGGCCAGCAGGAGGTCCTCGGCGAACGCCTCGGGCTTCAGCCCCGCCTCTTCCGTCCGCCGTACGGGAACTACGACCGGAACACGCTGCGGGCGGCGGCGGAGTGCGGGCTGAGCAAGGCGGTGCTGTGGCGCGCCGAGATGGAGCCGCAGGGGCTGGTCTACCGCTCCGGGAGCGGGCTGCGGCCGGGGGACATCGTGCTCGCGCACTTCCGCGGCCCCGAGCAGCTGCACGGGCACACCATGACCGACATGATCACCGAGCTGGTGCGGGAGGTCCAGGCGCAGGGATTCACCGTGGCGCGCCTGGAGGACTACATCTGACCGCCTCCGAAGGCCGCTCGCGGGGGCGTCCGCGACCGGACGTCCGTGCGGTCCGTCGCCGCCTCGCTTGGCACTCTGGTTGACGGAGTGCTAACCGCGTCATAATGTCAGGGCTGGCACTCGGCACTGCGGAGTGCCAGCCACACAGCGACGGGCAGGTCCGGCACCCGCGACGACGGATCCACCTGGTCGCCACCTCAGACAGTTAACCCCGTGAGATCTCCGAAGGGGGAGGTCGGATCGTGACGACCGCCAGCTCCAAGGTTGCCATCAAGCCGCTTGAGGACCGCATCGTGGTCCAGGCCGTCGAGGCCGAGCAGACCACGGCCTCGGGCCTGGTCATCCCGGACACCGCCAAGGAGAAGCCCCAGGAGGGCGTCGTCCTGGCCGTCGGCCCGGGCCGTTTCGAGGACGGCAAGCGGCTTCCGCTCGACGTTTCCGTCGGCGACGTCGTGCTCTACAGCAAGTACGGCGGCACCGAGGTGAAGTACAGCGGCGAGGAGTACCTCGTCCTCTCGGCTCGCGACGTCCTCGCGATCGTCGAGAAGTAATCACCGAAGTCTTGCCTTGAGCCGCGCCCCGGTGCCCGTGTCACAGATACCCGGGGTCGGGGCGCGGTTCGTTTTTTTGACGCGACGGCGGCTGCCTCGTTACGGCGGCCGAGGATCGCAATGAGAGGACATACGCAACCATGGCGAAGATCCTGAAGTTCGACGAGGACGCCCGTCGCGCCCTTGAGCGCGGCGTGAACAAGCTTGCGGACACCGTCAAGGTGACGATCGGCCCCCGCGGCCGCAACGTCGTCATCGACAAGAAGTTCGGTGCTCCGACCATCACCAACGACGGTGTCACGATCGCCCGCGAGGTCGAGGTCGAGGACCCGTACGAGAACCTGGGCGCCCAGCTCGTCAAGGAGGTGGCGACCAAGACCAACGACATCGCGGGTGACGGCACCACCACCGCCACCGTGCTGGCCCAGGCGCTGGTCCGCGAGGGCCTGCGCAACGTGGCCGCCGGCGCCTCCCCGGCCGCCCTGAAGAAGGGCATCGACGCCGCGGTCAAGGCCGTCTCCGACGACCTGCTGGCCACCGCCAGCCCGATCGACTCCAAGTCCGACATCGCCGCCGTGGCCGCGCTGTCCGCCCAGGACAAGCAGGTCGGCGAGCTGATCGCCGAGGCGATGGACAAGGTCGGCAAGGACGGTGTCATCACCGTCGAGGAGTCCAACACCTTCGGCCTGGAGCTGGACTTCACCGAGGGCATGGCCTTCGACAAGGGCTACCTCTCGCCGTACATGGTGACCGACCAGGAGCGTATGGAGGCCGTCCTCGACGACCCGTACATCCTGATCCACCAGGGCAAGATTTCCTCCATCCAGGACCTGCTGCCGCTGCTGGAGAAGGTCATCCAGGCCGGCGCCAGCAAGCCGCTGCTGATCATCGCCGAGGACGTGGAGGGCGAGGCCCTGTCCACCCTCGTCGTCAACAAGATCCGCGGCACCTTCAACGCCGTCGCCGTGAAGGCCCCCGGCTTCGGTGACCGCCGCAAGGCGATGCTCGGCGACATGGCCACCCTCACCGGTGCCACCGTCATCGCCGAGGAGGTCGGCCTCAAGCTCGACCAGGCCGGTCTGGACGTGCTGGGCACCGCCCGCCGCGTGACCGTCACCAAGGACGACACCACCATCGTCGACGGCGGCGGCAACGCCGACGACGTGGCCGGCCGCATCGCCCAGATCAAGGCCGAGATCGAGACCACGGACTCCGACTGGGACCGCGAGAAGCTGCAGGAGCGCCTCGCGAAGCTGGCCGGCGGCGTGTGCGTGATCCGCGTGGGCGCGGCCACCGAGGTCGAGCTCAAGGAGAAGAAGCACCGTCTGGAGGACGCCATCTCCGCGACCCGCGCCGCGGTCGAGGAGGGCATCGTCTCCGGTGGTGGCTCCGCGCTGGTCCACGCCGCCAAGGTGCTCGAGGGCGGCCTGGGCAAGGAGGGCGACGAGGCCACCGGTGTCGCCGTCGTCCGCCGCGCCGTCGTCGAGCCGCTGCGCTGGATCGCGGAGAACGCGGGCCTGGAGGGCTACGTCATCACCTCGAAGGTCGCCGAGCTGGAGAAGGGCCACGGCTACAACGCCGCGACCGAGGAGTACGGCGACCTGGTGAAGGCCGGCGTCATCGACCCGGTCAAGGTCACCCGCTCCGCGCTGGAGAACGCCGCGTCCATCGCCTCGCTGCTGCTCACCACCGAGACCCTGGTGGTCGAGAAGCCGGCCGAGGAAGAGGCCGAGGCCGGCGGCCACGGTCACGGCCACGCGCACTGACGCGAACCGAGCGCCACGCGAAGGCGCGGCCACCCCGCACGGGGTGGCCGCGCCTTCGCGCGTCCGCGCGCCCGGCGGCGGGGCGCGCGTCCGGTACCGGCCCGCTCACCCCTTGACCGGGGCCCGGCCCACCTTCGAGGACACGCCCGCCACCGCCGCCCTCGGCACCAGCTTCGCCAGCCCGGTCAACGCCTTGTACCGGGGATCCGGAATCGACAGCGACTTCCCCCGCGCGAAGTCCTTCAGGGCCGCCGCGACCAGCCGGTCCGCGTCCAGCCACATCCAGTCCGGCGCCTTCTCCGGCTTGATCCCCGCCCGGGCGTGGAACTCCGTCCGCACCAGCCCCGGGCACAGCGCCATCAGCCGCACCCCCGACCGCGCCAGGTCCTTCGCCGCGCCCTGCGTGAACTGCACGACCCACGCCTTGCTCGCCCCGTACGTCCCGCGCGGGAAGAAGGCGGCCACCGAGGCCACGTTGATCACCCCGCCGCGCCCCCGCGCCCGCATGGTCCCGGCGGCGGCGCTGGTCAGCCGCAGCACCGCCTCGCAGTGCAGCTTCAGCATCCGCAGCTCATCGGCGAGCGGCGCCTCCAGATAGCGGCCCTTGTTGCCGAACCCGGCGTTGTTGACGAGCAGATCGACCGGATGTGTACGGTCCCCCAAGCGCTCCTCGACCGCGGCGATACCGGCGTCCTCGGACAGGTCGGCCCGCAGGACCTCCGCCTCGACTCCGTGCCGGTCGTGGAGGTCGGCGGCCTGGTCCCGCAGACGCTTCTCGTCGCGGGAGACCAGCACCAGGTTGTGCCCGTCCGCCGCGAGCCGGCTCGCGAAGGCGGAGCCGATGCCGGCCGTGGTTCCGGTAATCAATGCAGTCGTCATACGCGCACGGTATCGGCCGGACGATCATCGCGTGCCCGGGCGCCGCGGCCCGCGCCGGAGTACGCCGCCAAAGCAGCGGCGCGATATTCCGGTCCGCACCCAAGCGCGTCTTATGCTCGGGGGCATGATCGAGGCCCGTCATCTGAAAGTGCTGCGCGCGGTGGCCACCACCGGTTCCTTCTCTGCCGCCGCCCGCGAGCTGGGCTGCACCCAGCCCGCCGTCAGCCAGCAGATGAAGGCCCTGGAGCAGTCCGCGGGGACGCCGCTGCTGATCCGTACCGGGCGGGAGATGCGGCTGACCGAGGCGGGCGAGGCGCTGGTCCGGCACGCGGCGGGCATCCTGGCCGGGCTGACCGCCGCGGAGGAGGAGGTCGCGGCGCTCGCCGGGCTGCGGGCCGGACGGGTGCGGCTGGTGTCGTTCCCCAGCGGCAGCTCCACGCTGGTCCCGACCGCGCTCGCCGGGATGCGCGCCGCCCATCCGGGGACGCGGGTCTCCCTGGTGGAGGCCGAGCCGCCGCGGTCGGTGGAGATGCTGCGCGGCGGCGACTGCGAGATCGCGCTCGCCTTCCGGTACCCCCACGCGGGGCCCGCGGCCGGTACGGACGCGGACCCGGCCGCGGGATGGGACGACCTGGTGGTGCGGCCGCTGCTGCGGGACCGGCTGGTGGTCATGGTCCCGCACGACCACCGGCTGGCCGGGGCCGGGACGGTGGGCATCGGGGAGCTGGCCGGGGAGCCGTGGATCGCGGGCTGTCCGCGGTGCCGCCGCCATCTGGTGGAGGTGTGCCAGGCCGAGGGCTTCACCCCGCGCATCGACTTCGCGACGGACGACTACCCGGCGGTGGTCGGGCTGGTGGGGGCCGGGCTCGGGGTCGCGGTGCTGCCGGAGCTGGCGGTGGAGTGCGTGACGGCCAAGGGGACGGCCACGCTGGAGGTCACGCCCGAGGTGCGGCGCGAGGTGGTGGCGCTGACGCTGCCGGACCTGGCGCGGGTGCCCGCGGTGGCGGCGACCCTGGACCGGCTGGAACTGGCGGCGCGCCGCTGACCTGCGAAAAGCCCGCCGCCGACCTGCGGAAAGCCCGCCGCCGACCCGCGGAAAACCCGCCGCGACGTGCGAAAACCCGCCGATCGTCGGTGGGAACGGTCGGCGGTGGTGGGGCGATGGTTGCTGATGGAACGTTTCTTCAGGGCGGATGAGGGCCGGGATCCCGGTCAGGACCCCGGGGCTCCCGAGGAGGCCACCGTGCGATGGCGGGCCCGCCCCATCAGCTCCTCGCGCTCGTCCTCGGTCAGTCCACCCCACACCCCGTACGGCTCGCGTACCGCCAGGGCGTGAGCCGCGCACTGCGCCCGTACCGGGCAGCGCATGCACACCTCTTTCGCCGACATCTCGCGCGCGCTGCGGGCGGCGCCGCGCTCCCCCTCGGGGTGGAAGAAGAGCGAGCTGTCGACACCACGGCACGCGGCCAGGAGCTGCCAGTCCCACAGATCGGCGTTCGGACCGGGAAGACGGGAGAAATCTGCCATTGCCTTGTCTCCTCGAAGCGATCGGCTGCGGACGCTGTGTCCCGGGTCGCACACCTACTGTGTAAGTAGATGTAAATATGACTCATTGCGAATCTAGCCACATAGACCGGCAAATTGGAAGCAAGGTCGCCAAATGCCACCGAAGGGGATGACCTTTGGGGGAGACGTGACAGGGCGCGACCTGCGCGGGGAAGCGCCTCCGTATCCGAGGGCTCACGTAGAGTGTCGAAGGTGGCCGCCGAACCCCGTAACTCTTTCGGGTGACCGTCGTTGAGAGTGCGGAGGCGGTTGATGGGTAAAGCTCTCGGACACATATCCGGGGCTGTCAATCGCTCAGGTGACGATATGTACCAGCCTGGAGGCTCAAGGTGACGCGCATCATCTGCGGAGGGCGGCCATGACATCCGTCCTCGTCTGCGACGACTCCCCGCTCGCCCGAGAAGCGCTGCGCCGCGCGGTGGCGACGGTGCCCGGCGTCGAGCGGGTGACGACGGCGGCCAACGGCGAGGAAGTCCTCCGCCGATGGGGCGCCGACCGCTCGGATCTGATTCTGATGGACGTGCGCATGCCCGGCCTCGGCGGAGTCGAGACCGTGCGCCGGCTGCTCTCCGCCGATCCCGGCGCCCGGATCATCATGCTCACGGTCGCCGAGGACCTCGACGGGGTCGCGCTGGCCGTGGCCGCCGGTGCCCGCGGCTATCTGCACAAGGACGCCTCGCGCGCCGAGCTGCGCGCGACCGTGACGCAGGCCCTCGCCGACCCGACCTGGCGGCTCGCCCCGCGCCGGCTGCGCTCCGCCGAGATGGGCGCCGCGCCCACGCTCACGGCGCGGGAGATCCAGGTGCTTGAGGGCATGAGCCACGGCCGGTCCAACGCGGAGATCGGCCGTGAGCTGTTCCTCTCCGAGGACACGGTCAAGACGCACGCCCGCCGGCTGTTCAAGAAGCTCGGCGCGTCCGACCGGGCCCATGCGGTGGCCCTCGGATTCCGCTGGGGCCTGGTCCGCTAGCGGAGCCGGGGCCCATCGATCGGTCCGAATCGACATGCTGCGCAGCGGGGGCGCTACCCCCGCCCGCCAAGCGGCGGGCGGGGCGGGAGCGTGCGCGACACCGGCCGTGACGGCGGCTTGTACCGGTTCCCCGCGCGATGCCGCATCCTTGAAGGCGTGGAGTTCCTCGGGGACGAGTCGGCCGGGCGTGAGGGGAGAGCGCAGGACGTGACGACTACCGGCGCACCTGCTCATAACGCTTCAGCGCACAACTATGGACGCGGTGCCACGGAGCCGCCGGGCCCAAGGCACCATGGACGGATGCGCGACGACGAGAGTCCAGGGCCCCCCAAGGCGGGCAGCCCGGGGACGCATGGGGCGATCGGTGCCCTCGTCGGGCGCGCGGTCGAAGGGGATGAGCAGGCCACCCACGATCTGCTGGCCCATGTCCATCCGCTGGCCCTGCGCTACTGCCGCACCCGGCTGTCCCGACTGCCGGGTGACGCTCGTCATTTCGTGGACGACCTGGCGCAGGAGGTCTGCCTCGCGGTGCTGTGCGCGCTGCCGCGCTACCGCGACACCGGCAAACCCTTCGAGGCGTTCGTGGTGGCCATCGCCTCCCACAAGGTCGCCGATCTGCAGCGGGCGGCCATGCGCCACCCCGGTTCCACGGCGGTGCCCTCGGACGAGATGCCGGAGCAGCCGGACGATTCGCTGGGCCCCGAGGAGCGGGCGCTGCTGAGCAGCGACGCGGAATGGGCCAAGAAGCTGCTGGCGAACCTTCCGGAGAATCAGCGCGAGCTGGTGCTGCTGCGCGTGGCGGTCGGGCTTACGGCGGAGGAGACCGGGCAGATGCTCGGCATGTCGCCGGGCGCGGTGCGGGTCGCTCAGCACCGGGCGCTGAGCCGGCTGCGCGCGCTGGCCGAACAGTAGCGCGAGCGGTCGTTCCAGGCGGCGTCACCAGCGGTATTCGTCGGTTGTCCACAGGGCGGAATGTGACACCGGGGATGGCCGTTAGCATGGGAGTCCGCGCTGGGGCAAGACCATTTGGAAGGGTGTCATGACTGACAACGTCGACGGAGTGCCTGAGAAGTTTGCGATGCTCGGGCTGACGTACGACGACGTGCTGCTGCTGCCGGGCGCCTCCGAGGTGCTGCCGAACGCGGTCGACACCTCGTCCAGGGTCTCCCGGAACGTGCGGGTGAACGTGCCGCTGCTGTCGGCCGCGATGGACAAGGTCACCGAGGCCCGGATGGCCATCGCCATGGCCCGTCAGGGCGGCGTGGGCGTGCTGCACCGCAATCTGTCCATCGAGGACCAGGCGAACCAGGTCGACCTGGTGAAGCGGTCCGAGTCCGGCATGGTCACCGACCCGATCACGGTCCGGCCGGACGCCACGCTGCACGAGGCGGACGCGCTGTGCGCGAAGTTCCGCATCAGCGGCGTCCCGGTCACCGACGCCGCGGGCAAGCTGCTGGGCATCGTCACCAACCGGGACATGGCCTTCGAGGTGGACCGGGGCCGTCAGGTCCGCGAGGTCATGACCCCGATGCCGCTGGTCACCGGCAAGGTCGGCATCTCCGGTGACGACGCGATGCAGCTGCTGCGCCGCCACAAGATCGAGAAGCTGCCGCTGGTCGACGACGCGGGCGTGCTCAAGGGCCTGATCACGGTCAAGGACTTCGTGAAGGCCGAGCAGTATCCGAACGCGGCGAAGGACGACGAGGGCCGGCTGGTCGTCGGCGCGGCCGTCGGCGTCGGCGACGAGGCGTTCGACCGGGCGCAGGCGCTCGTCGAGGCCGGGGCCGACTTCCTGGTGGTCGACAGCGCCCATGGGCACAGCCGGGGCATTCTCGACATGATCGCCAAGGTGAAGTCCAATGTCTCGGTCGACGTGGTCGGCGGCAATGTCGCCACCCGCGACGGCGCGCAGGCGCTGATCGACGCGGGCGTGGACGGGGTGAAGGTCGGTGTCGGCCCGGGCTCCATCTGCACCACCCGGGTGGTCGCGGGCATCGGCGTGCCGCAGGTGACCGCGATCTACGAGGCGGCCCGCGCGTGCCACGCGGCCGATGTGCCGCTGATCGGCGACGGCGGCCTGCAGTTCTCCGGCGACATCGCCAAGGCGATCGCGGCCGGCGCGGACACGGTGATGCTGGGCAGCCTGCTCGCCGGGTGCGAGGAGTCGCCGGGCGAGATGGTCTTCATCAACGGCAAGCAGTTCAAGTCCTACCGGGGCATGGGCTCGCTGGGCGCGATGCAGACCCGCGGCCAGGCCCGCTCGTTCTCCAAGGACCGCTACTTCCAGGACAACGTGCTCTCCGAGGACAAGCTCGTCCCCGAGGGCATCGAGGGCCAGGTGCCCTACCGCGGCCCGCTGGCCTCGGTCGCCCATCAGCTGGTCGGCGGCCTGCGCGCCTCCATGGGGTATGTCGGCTCGGCGTCCGTGGCGGAGCTGAAGGAGAAGGGCCGCTTCGTGCGGATCACCTCCGCCGGCCTCAAGGAGAGCCACCCGCACGACGTCCAGATGGTCTCCGAGGCGCCGAACTACTCCGGCCGTTGACGCGCGCGTCCCCCGCGTGACCCCCGCGCGACGGGCCGCGCGCGGGGGATGGCGATACTGGTACGGCAGAACAAGCCAGCGAAAGGCACCCCACGTGACTGAGATCGAGATCGGGCGCGGCAAGCGCGGCCGCAGGGCGTACGCGTTCGACGACATCGCCGTCGTGCCGAGTCGTCGCACCCGGGACCCGAAGGAGGTCTCGATCGCCTGGCAGATCGACGCCTACCGCTTCGAGCTGCCGTTCCTGGCCGCCCCGATGGACTCGGTGGTCTCCCCGCAGACCGCGATCCGCATCGGCGAGCTGGGCGGCCTCGGGGTGCTCAACCTCGAGGGCCTGTGGACCCGGTACGAGGACCCCGAGCCGCTGCTCGCCGAGATCGCCGAGCTGGACGAGCGCACCGCGACCCGCCGCCTCCAGGAGATCTACGCCGAGCCGATCAAGGAAGAGCTGATCGGGCAGCGGCTGAAGGAGGTGCGCGACGCGGGCGTGGTCACCGCCGCCGCCCTGTCGCCGCAGCGCACCGCCCAGTTCTCCAAGGCCGTGGTGGACGCCGGGGTCGACATCTTCGTCATCCGGGGCACCACCGTCTCGGCCGAGCACGTCTCGGGCGCCGCCGAGCCGCTGAACCTCAAGCAGTTCATCTACGAGCTGGACGTCCCGGTCATCGTGGGCGGCTGCGCCACGTACACCGCCGCGCTGCACCTGATGCGCACCGGCGCGGCCGGGGTGCTCGTCGGGTTCGGCGGCGGCGCCGCCCACACCACCCGCAATGTGCTGGGCATCCAGGTGCCGATGGCCACGGCGGTGGCCGATGTCGCCGCCGCCCGCCGGGACTACATGGACGAGTCCGGCGGCCGCTATGTGCATGTGATCGCCGATGGCGGGGTCGGCTGGAGCGGCGATCTGCCGAAGGCGATCGCGTGCGGCGCCGACTCGGTGATGATCGGTTCGCCGCTGGCCCGGGCCACCGACTCGCCGGGCCGTGGCCATCACTGGGGCATGGAGGCCGTGCACGACGAGGTGCCGCGCGGCAAGCGCATGAACCTGGGCGTGGTCGGCACCACCGAGGAGGTCCTGCTCGGCCCCTCGCACACCCCGGACGGTTCGATGAACTTCTTCGGCGCGCTGCGCCGGGCGATGGCGACCACCGGCTACTCGGAGCTGAAGGAATTCCAGCGCGTCGAGGTGACGGTGGCCCCGTCGAACGACAAGCGCTGAGCGCACGCGCGGGACATGCGGAAGGCCCCGGCCGCATCGCGGCCGGGGCCTTCCGCACGCTGTGCTAGCGGTTGCTGATCCGGAAGGCGGTACCGGCGGCGGCGATCGGGGAGAGGATCATGAAGATCCAGGTGATCGCGTCGGCGTCCTCCTTCCAGGTGTCGAACAGGTCGCCGAAGTGGTCGAAGAAGATCTCGTTCGCCGACGGGATGTCGGCGGATGCCGCGGCGGCGCCACCGATCTTGTCCACGTAGTTGGTGGTCGCGTCGTTGAGGATCATCGCGTAGCCGTACAGCTCGCCGAGGAAGATGGCGACGAGCGCCAGAACCGCGCCGACCACCCACAGCGCGACGTTGCGGCCGCCGAGCTTGGCGACCACCAGGCCGACGAGCGCGCCGAGGGCGACGCCGGCGTAGGCGAACTTCCGGACCTCCGGCGGATTGGAGTCGGTGTCCGCGAGCGAGCTCAGCAGGAACGCGTACGCCAGCGCACCGACGACAGCGGCCACGATGGCGGCACCGACCGCGGCGAGCGGGTTGCCCTGGCGGCCCACCTGCGGCGCGGGCGGCGGGAATCCGCCGCCGAACTGCGGCTGGGGCGCGCCGGGCTGCGGGTGCTGCGCCTGCGGGTAGCCGTAGCCGGGCTGCGGCGGGGCGGGCTGCTGCGGGTAACCACCCTGCTGCTGCGCGTAACCGCCTGGCTGCTGCGGCTGCTGCCAGTTCTGGCTCATGAAATCCCCCGGGGATGAAGGTGATTCGCGTTCGGGGACAGCCGTGGCCGAAATGCGGCGGCGGCGGGGAACGCGAAAGATTCAAGCCATAAAGTAGCAGGAGTGCATGACAATCAGACAAGTCACTTCTGGGGTCCGTGACACGCCTGGGACCAGACAGAGACATGGTGTCCCGGTAAAGACGGACATTGATCCGCTATTCGGTGACGCGCCGGGCGCCCGGGACGCGGACCAGTCGCGCGCCAGTGGGGCGGGGAGTTGTGCGCGGTGGAGCGAATATCCGCGGTGGCAGGACAGAATCCGGCATAAGCAATAATGTCAACTTATGGCGCAGAACAAGTCGTTCACTGGGCGAGACATGGGCATCGACCTCGGCACCGCGAATACGCTGGTGTACCTGCGGGGCAAGGGCATCGTGCTCAACGAACCGTCGGTCGTGGCGGTCAACACGGCCGACGGCAGTGTGCTGTCGGTGGGTTCGGCGGCAAAGGAGACCATGGGGCGGACCCCGACGAACATTGTCGCCGTCCGACCGCTCCGTGATGGGGTCATCGCCGATTTCGAGGTCGCCGAGCGCATGCTGCGGTACTTCATCAAGAAGGTGATGGGCAGTCGGCGGCTGGCCCGCCCGCGCGTCGTCGTCTGTGTGCCGTCCGGCATCACCGGTGTCGAGCGTCGCGCGGTGATGGAGGCCGCGACCCAGGCCGGGGCGCGGCAGGTGCATCTGGTCGAGGAGCCGATCGCGGCGGCGATCGGCGCGGGCCTGCCGGTGGGCGAGCCCACCGGTTCGATGGTCGTCGACATCGGCGGCGGTACGACGGAGGTCGCCGTCGTCTCGCTGGGCGGCATCGTCACCGCGCGCTCGGTGCGCACGGCGGGCGACGCGATGGACGTCGCGATCAGCACGTACGTCAAGAAGCAGTACGCGCTGGCCATCGGCGAGCGGACCGCCGAGGAGATCAAGGTGTCGATCGGGTCCGCCTCGCCGACCGGCTCCTGGTCCGCGCCGCGGGCGATGGCCGTACGGCAGGCGGAGCGCAACGTCGAGGTGCTCGACAACGGTGACAACGAGGACACCCAGGCCCTGCTGCCGCCCGACCGCTGCACCATCCGCGGCCGGGACCAGGCCACCGGGCTGCCCAAGGTCCTCGAACTCACCGCGGACGAGGTGCGGCACGCGCTCGCCGAGCCGGTGGACAGCATCGTCGCCGCCGTCCGGTCCACGCTGGACGAGACCCCGCCGGAGCTGGCGGGCGACATCATGGACCGTGGCATCGTGCTCACCGGCGGCGGCGCGCTGCTGCGCGGCCTGGACGTACGGCTCGGCCGTGAGCTGGACATCCCGGTGCTGGTCGCCGACGACCCGCTGGACTGCGTCGCCGTCGGCACCGGCCGCTGCGTCGAGGACTTCGCTTCGCTGCGGGCCGCGATGGACGCCAGCCCCCGCCGCTCGGACACCGTGCGGGTCTGACGCCCCGGCCGCGCCCCACCCCATCGGGCCGCCCCGCGTGCGGCCCGGCAGCCGCCGTGGTGGGCTGGTGACCGGACCGGACCGGGGTTCGTCAGGCGGGAGGTACGGCGGCGAGGTGACGGCGGGAGCACGGGCGTACGGGTGGACGATCGCCGTGGCGGTCGCGCTGCTCCTGCCCGGCGGGCCCGCCACCGCCGCCCCGGCCGCGTTCGCCGACGCCCCCGCCACGCCCGCGCGTGCCTCGCACCCGTACCCGCTCACCGTCGAACTGCGGTCGCTGAGCCCCACCGTGGTCCGCCACGACGGCGACCTCAGGATCAGCGGCACCGTCAAGAACACCTCCGGGCACCGCGTCACCGG
The DNA here is from genome assembly GCF_001417735.1 of Streptomyces sp. NBRC 110028. Classification (GTDB taxonomy): domain Bacteria; phylum Actinomycetota; class Actinomycetes; order Streptomycetales; family Streptomycetaceae; genus Streptomyces. Next base: position 69,281 of record NZ_BBUZ01000044.1, on the reverse strand, counting down.
CGCCCACATCGGCGTGCGCATCGGCGCGGCCGGGTCCGCCGACACCCGCGGCGCGCTCGCCGACCACGCCGCGCGCACCACCCTGACCCGAGCCGACGGCGCCGAGGTCGCCGCCCACACCGCCCGCCTCGCCCGGCTCGGCGCCCACGCCGGGCGCCGCTTCGAGTTGACCGTGCCCGTCTCCGGCCTCGGGCTGGACGGCGCGGGCGCGTACCCGCTCACCGTGACCGCGACCGCCGCGGACGGCCGGGTGCTCGGCCTGACCCGCGGCTATCTGCCCGCCTACCCCGACGGCACCGGCCTGGAGCGGCTGCGCACCACCGTCCTGTGGCCCCTCACCGACGTCCCCCACATGGAGGCGCTGACCAGGCGCACCGGCGACGGCAGTGTGCTGCCGGTCTTCCGCGACGACGCGCTGACCGCCGCGTTCGGCCCCGGCGGGCGGCTGCGGCGGCTGGTCGAACTGGGCGAGGACGAGCCGGTGACCTGGGCCGTCGACCCCGATCTGATCGTCCAGGCGCAGGCCATGACGCGCGGCTACCGGGTCGCCCGCACTCCCGGCAGCAGCGATCCGCAGGAGGCCGGGCCGGGTGGGGGCGGCAAGGCGGCGGCCGGCTGGCTGGCCGCGCTGCGCAAGGCGGTGCGCGGCCGGGACGTCATCGCCCTGCCGTACGCGGACCCCGATCTGGCCTCGCTCGCCCGCGCCGGCGACCCGGCGCTGGCCGCCCTGCTGCGCCGCGCGTCCGCCACCGGCACCGCCGTGGTGAACCGGGCCCTGGGCGTCCGCGCCCGCGCGGGGGTGGCCTGGCCCGCGGGCGGCATGCTGGACGCCGGGACCGCCGGCTACGCGCGGCGGCTCGGCCTGGACACGATGCTCGCCTCCGGCGAGGGCCCCGACCCCTACGGCGCGGCGCTCGTCGCCGGGGGCGCCACGGACGACGGGGCGGTGGCGCTCGACGACGGCGGCACCGCGCTGACGTACGACGCGACCCTCGCCTCCCTGCTGTTCCGCAGCCACCCGGCCGGGGGCGCCGCCGGGGCGCCCGCCCGGCTCGCGCTGCGGCAGCGGCTGCTGGCCGAGACCCTGACGGCGGTACGGGAGCTGCCGTACGCGGCGCGCGATCTGGTGCTCGTACCGCCGCGCCGGATGCCGGTCGGGGTCGGGCGGGCGCTGCTCTCGGCGCTGGCCGCGGGGCAGGAGGCGGGCTGGCTGGAGCCGTCGCGGTTCGGGGACGGCCTGCGGGCGCCGGAGGCGGGGGAGTTGCGGGACGGCGGCCGTCCGGCCGGGCTGCGCGCCACCGAACTGCCGCCGGAGCGGCTGGCGGCGGTGGCCCGGGACCGGCGGCGGCTGCGCGCGCTGGCCATGGTGCTGTCCGACGCGCAGGCCACGGTGGCGTCGGTACGGGCGGCGCTGGCCCGGTCGGTCTCGACGGGGTGGCGGGGCGACGCGGCGGGGGCGCGCGCGTACCAGGAGGGCGTGGCCCGCTATCTGACCGCGTCGATCGCCTCGGTGCGGCTGGTGCCCAAGTCGAGGGTGGTGGTGACCGGGGGATCGGCGACGATCCCGGTCACGGTCGCCAACGGGCTGCAGCAGGACCTCACCGGGGTCGAGCTGCGAGTGTTCTCCAGCCGCCCGGAGCGGGCCCGCGCGGTCGATCGCGCCGTGGACGTCACCGCCTCGCGCGCGGTGAGCCGTACGGTACGGGTCCGGGTGAGCGCCCACGCGAACGGGCCGGTGCGGCTCACCGCCCAGCTCTACACCCGCGCCGACGGGCGGCCGTGGGGGGCGCCGATGGCGTTCACCGCCGAGGTGCGCTCGGTGCCGTCGGGCGCGGTCGCGTTCGTCGCGGGCGGGGTGGGGCTGATGGTGCTGGCGGCGACCCTGCGGCTGCGCAGCGCGCGGCGGCGGGGCGCCCGGAGGTGAAGGGCCCCTCAGAGGCGGTGGGCGGTGCCCGCCGGGCTCGCCCCTCGGGTGTCCAGCAGCAGCTGGGCCTTGGCCGCCAGACCCTGCAGGTCGTAGGTGCGGTGGTGCTGCAGCAGGACGGTCAGGTCGGCCTCGGCCGCCGCCTCGTACAGCGCGTCCGCGCGCGGCACCGGGCGGCCGAGCACCCGCCAGCCCGGCACATACGGATCGTGGTAGCCCACCTGGGCGCCCAGCTCCATCAGCCGGGCGGCGATCTCGCGCGCCGGGGAGCCCTCCTCGTCCGCCACGTCCGGCTTGTAGCTGACGCCGAGCAGCAGGACGTGGGCGCCGCGCGCCGACTTGCCGTGCTCGTTGAGGAGCGCCGTACAGCGCTGGGTGACATAGCCCGGCATCCGCCCGTTGACCTGCTGCGCCAGCTCGACCATGCGCAGCGGCAGGCCGAGTCCGCGCTGCGGGTGTGTCATCCGGTCGCATTCGATCGGCGCGCCGTGGCCGCCGACGCCGGGGCCCGGGCGGAAGGACTGGAAGCCGAACGGCTTGGTCTCGGCGCAGCGCACCACGTCCCACAGGTCGACGCCGTTGTCGTGGCAGAACGCCGCCATCTCGTTGACCAGGGCGATGTTGACGTGCCGGTAGTTGGTCTCCAGGACCTTCACCGTCTCGGCCTCGCGCGGCCCGCGGGCGCGCACGACCTTCTCGGTGAGGCGTCCGTAGAACGCGGCGGCCGCCTCGGTGCAGGCGGCGGTGAGGCCGCCGATGACCTTGGGGGTGTTGGCGTAGCCGTAGGCGCGGTTGCCGGGGTCGAGGCGGCCGGGGGAGTAGGCGAGGTGGAAGTCGCGGCCGGCCCGCAGCCCGGACCCCTCCTCCAGGAGCGGACGCAGGAATTCCTCGGTGGTGCCGGGGTACACGGTGGATTCCAGCAGAACAGTGGTGTGCGGGCGCAGCCACCCCGCCAGCGTGCGCGCCGCCTCGCCGACCGCGGACAGATCCAGCCGGCGGTCCTCGCCGAGCGGGGTGGGCGAGCAGATCACGGCGGTGCGGACCCGGCCCAGATCGGCCGGGTCGGTGGTGGTCCGGAAGCCGCCGGAGATCATCCGGCGCAGCTCGGCGGCGGTCAGCGAGCCGTCGCCCGCCCCGGTGGGCAGCCGCCCGGCCCGCAGCTCGTCGGCGGCTCGGGAGTCCGGGTCGTAGCCGACCGTACGGACACCGGCGGCGGTGGCGGCCTGGGCGAGCGGGAGGCCGAGATGGCCGAGTCCGATGACGGCGAGATCTGCGGGCATGACTTCATGCCGTCCTTCCCGAGGCGATTCCGGATGGCGCAAAGGCAGACTAAGCGGAAATATGACTCGTATTCAGTATTGACGGAGGGTGGCGACGCGGTGTTGCGGTCACCAGCGGGGAACGGCCCGCGCGGCGGCCCGTCAAGGGCCGCGCCCCGGCATGGCACGGCAGGGAGAAAGCCAGGAAAATCATCACGCGAGCGTCGTGACGTCGACCACAACGGGAGGCAGCGGTGAAGACACCGGCACTGGGACCGGCCGAGCGCGGCGAGGCGCTGGCCCGGATGGCGGACCGTGAGCTGGACGTGCTGGTCGTGGGCGGCGGCGTGGTCGGCGCGGGCACCGCGCTCGACGCCGCGACCCGCGGCCTGGAGACCGGACTGGTCGAGTCCAGGGACTGGGCCTCCGGCACCTCCAGCCGCTCCAGCAAGCTGGTCCACGGCGGCCTGCGCTACCTGGAGATGCTCGACTTCGCCCTCGTCAGAGAGGCCCTGAAGGAGCGCGGACTGCTGCTGGAGCGGATCGCCCCGCACCTGGTCAAGCCCGTCCCGTTCCTCTATCCGCTCAAGCACCGGGGCTGGGAGCGGGCGTACGCCGGGGCGGGCGTCGCGCTCTACGACGCGATGTCGATCTCCTCCGGGCACGGCCGCGGGCTGCCCGTCCACCGCCACCTGACGCGCACCCGCGCCCTGCGCGTCGCCCCCTGCCTCCGCAAGGACGCCCTGATCGGAGCGCTCCAGTACTACGACGCCCAGGTGGACGACGCCCGCTTCGTCACCTCCCTGGTGCGCACCGCCGCCCGGTACGGCGCACAGGTCGCCAACCGGGCCAGGGTGGTCGGGTTCCTGCGCGAGGGAGCGCGCGTTGTCGGTGCCCGGGTGCATGATCTGGAGCAGGGGGGTGAGTTCGAGGTCCGGGCCCGCCAGGTGGTGAACGCCAGCGGGGTGTGGACGGACGAGACGCAGGCGCTGATCGGGGAGCGCGGCCAGTTCCACGTCCGCGCGTCCAAGGGCATCCACCTCGTGGTGCCCAGGGACCGCATCCACTCCACGACCGGGCTGATCCTGCGCACCGAGAAGAGCGTGCTGTTCGTGATCCCGTGGGGGAGGCACTGGATCATCGGCACCACCGACACCGGCTGGGACCTGGACAAGGCGCATCCGGCCGCCTCCAGCGCCGACATCGACTACCTGCTGGAGCACGTCAACGAGGTCCTCGCGGTGCCGCTGACCCGCGACGACGTCGAGGGCGTCTACGCGGGCTTGCGCCCGCTGCTGGCCGGGGAGTCGGACGCGACCAGCAAGCTCTCGCGCGAGCACACGGTCGCCCATCCGGTGCCGGGCCTGGTGGTGGTCGCGGGCGGCAAGTACACGACGTACCGGGTCATGGCCAAGGACGCCGTGGACGAGGCGGTGCACGGCCTCGACCAGCGGGTCGGGCCCTGCGTCACCGAGGACGTGCCGCTGGTCGGCGCCGTCGGCTACCAGGCGCTGTGGAACGCGCGGGCGCGCATGGCCCGCCGCACCGGGCTGCACGTCGCCCGCGTCGAACACCTGCTGAACCGGTACGGCGCGCTGACCGAGGAGGTGCTGGAGCTGATCGCCGCCGATCCGTCGCTCGGCGAACCGCTCACCGCCGCCGACGACTATCTGCGCGCCGAGGTCGTCTACGCCGCCTCCCACGAGGGCGCCCGCCACCTGGACGACGTCCTCACCCGGCGCACCCGCATCTCCATCGAGACCTTCGACCGGGGCGCCCGCGGCGCCCGCGAGGCGGCCGAGCTGATGGCGCCGGTGCTGGGCTGGGGGCCGGAGCAGATCGACAAGGAGGTCGAGCACTACGAGAAGCGGGTGGAGGCGGAGCGCGAATCGCAGCGGCAGCCGGACGACCTGACGGCGGACGCGGCCCGGCTGGGCGCCCCGGACATCGTGCCGCTGTAGGCGGCGAGCCCCGCTGGGCTATCGCTTCGGGCAGAACACCGCCGTGAGCAGGGCGGTCTCCGCCTCCGGGTCCGGCGGCCCGGCGCTGTTGAGGCGGTAGACGAGGGTGCGGCGGCCGTCGCGGGTGGCCACGGCCAGCGCGTACGAGCCGCTGACCTCGCCGTTGTGCCCCCAGACCGTCGTCCCGCACGGCAGCCGCACCGGGAACAGGCCCATCCCGTACCGGCCGCCGGACGCCGAGGTGTCCTTCATCCGCCGCAGCTGGGCCCTCGGCACCACCTGGCCGCGCAGCAGCCCGCCGAGCAGACGGGACAGATCGCCCAGCGTGGAGATCATCTCGCCCGCGGCTCCGGCGGAGGACGGGTCGAGGTCGGTGACATCGCGCCAGTGGCCGCCCCGGGAGTCGTACGCGCGGCCGTGCGGGGCCGGGAGGGTGGTGCGGACGCCGGGGAACGAGGTGCCGCGCAGGGCGAGCGGACCGAGGATCCGGCGCTCGGCCCCGGCCGCGTACGAGCGTCCGGTGACCCGCTCGACGATCATGCCCAGCAGGACGTAGTTGGTGTTGGAGTAATGCCACTTCGCCCCGGGCGCGAAGGCGGGGCGGTGGGTGAGGGCGGTGCGCACCAGCGAGGCGGGGCTGTGCGCCTCCGTACGGCCGGTGCCGTCCATGCCCTCTGCGTCATTGATGCCGTCCGTGCCGTCCGTGCCGTCCGTGCCGTCCGTGCCCTCTGTGGCCGACAGCTGACGCGCCAGCACCGGGTCGGCGGTGTAGTCGAACAGCCCGCTGGTGTGGGTGAGGAGCTGACCGACGGTGATTTTTCGGCCATTGTTGCCCTGGCCGCGCACCAGCCCCGGCAGATGCTGCTCGACGGTGTCGCCCAGGCCGAGCCTGCCCTCGCCGGCCAGCCGCAGCGTCAGCGCCGCGATGACGGTCTTGGTGACGCTGCCCGCCCGGAAGCGATCGTCCCGCTCGATGCGCCGCCCGCTGTGGGTGTCCGCGACCCCCGCCGCCGTGAACCGGGTCCCGCCCCCGTCCCGGACGAGCGCCGCGGCCCCGGGCGCCGTGCCGTCGGTCACCAGCCTCCGCAGGGTCGTCCTCACGGCGCCGCGCTCCTCCCGCTCGGCGGCCTTCCGGCCCCCGCCGGCCACGCTCGCGCGGGCGTCCGCGTCCGCCGTACAGCCCGCCAGGGCGACGGCCATGGCCGCGACCAGCGCCACGACGGTCGGCATACGGCCTCGCCTGTGCCATCGTATGGCGGAGATGGGCATGACACGGGCCTTTCGTTTCCTGCGGACCCCCGATGTTCGCAGGTGCACCGGACGGCCGCCGCACGTGCCCGCTCCACCGCCCGGACCCCGGGCTTTCCCGGGGTCGCGGATGAGAGACAATGGACGCTCTCCCAGGGTGGGTTCAGGGTGGGTTGATTCGCAGAGGGGTCGCATGTCGGAGGCTGAGAAGACGCAGGGCTCGACTGGGCGCCTCCTCGCCGGGCGATACCGGCTGGGGGAGATTCTCGGTCAGGGCGGCATGGGCACCGTCTGGCGCGCCGCCGACCAGACCCTCGGCCGTACGGTCGCGGTCAAGGAGCTGCGCTTCCCGTCCAGCGTCGAGGAGGACGAGAAGAGACGGCTCATCACCCGCACGCTGCGCGAGGCGAAGGCGATCGCCCGGATCCGCAGCAACGGCGCCGTCACCGTCTATGACGTGGTCGACGAGGACGACCGCCCCTGGATCGTCATGGAGCTGATCGAGGGCCGCTCGCTCGCCGACGTCGTCCGGGACGACGGGCCGCTCACCCCCCGGCGCGCCGCCGAGGTCGGCCTCGCCGTCCTCGACGTGCTGCGCGCGGCCCACCAGGCGGGCATCCTGCATCGCGACGTGAAGCCGTCCAACGTGCTGATCTCGGAACCCGACGGCCGCGTCGTCCTCACCGACTTCGGCATCGCCCAGGTCGAGGGCGATCCGTCCGTCACCTCCACCGGCATGCTCGTCGGTGCGCCCTCCTACATCTCCCCGGAGCGCGCCCGCGGCCACAAGCCCGGCCCGCCGTCCGACCTGTGGTCGCTGGGCGGCCTGCTGTACGCGGCGGTCGAGGGCGTACCGCCGTACGACAAGAGCACGGCCATAGCGACCCTCACCGCGGTCATGACCGAGCCGGTCGAGCCGCCGAAGAACGCGGGCCCGCTGGAAGAGGTCATCTACGGTCTGCTGGTCAAGGACCCCGACCAGCGGCTGGACGACGCGGGGGCGCGGGCGCTGCTGGAGCACGCCCTGAGCGCACCGGAGGACACCGCGTCGAAGAAGGCCCCCGCCGACGCGACCCGCACGATGAGCCTGCCGCCCGCCCCCTCGGCCGAGGACGAGGCGGCCGCGGAGGCCAAGTCCGCGGCGGCGGTCGCGGAGCGCGCCCGGGGTGCGCTGAAAGCCGTACGGAACGCGAAGACCGAGCAGAAGGCGGACCCGGCGAAGAAGCCGGAGACGTCGAAGAAGGCCGATTCCGCGAAGGCGTCGAAGTCCGCGGCGGGCGCGGCGGGCGCGCAGTCCTCGAAGAAGGCCGACCTCACGAAGAAGGGGGAGCCGGCCGCTGGTTCGGCTTCCTCCTCGGCCTCCGCTTCCTCCTCCGGTTCGGGCAAGCCCGAGGACGCGTCCGGTCCGGACCGCCCGGTGCCGCCCCGCGCCCCGATCACCGATGTGGTCTCCAGGCGGACGCTGATCATCATCGCGGTCGTCGTGCTCGCCGTCGTGGCCACCGTGCTCGCCGTCGCCTTCAGCGGCGGCGGTGACGACGACAAGGCCAAGGGCACGGGCGGCGCCAAGGCGTCGGCGTCGGCCGGGGCGTCGGACGATCGGCGGGACGGCAAGGACACCGGCGCGTCCGGCGGGGCGAACACCCAGTCCCCGGACGGCAAGACGTCCGGCGGCTCGACCGAGCAGGCCGGCTCGGACACGTCCAAGGGCGGCGACACGGACGACGGCGGCAAGGGCAAGGGCGGGAGCGGCAGCGGCGACGAGGGCGGGAGCGGCGGCAAGGGGAAGGGCAAGGGCGGCTCCCTGCCCGGCGGCTACGAGACCGTCAAGAGCTCCGACTTCCCGTTCACCATGGCGATGCCCAAGGGCTGGTCGGTGCACGACGGGAGCTACAGCGGCAGCCGAAAGTACTACGGCGGCTCCAGCATCCCGCGTATCCAGATCGACTTCACCTCCTCCCCGAAGCCGGACGCGGCGGCCGAGTGGCGCAAGGGCGAGGCCGCCGCGCGGAGCAGCATGTCCGGCTACAAGAGCCTCGGCATCAAGACCGTCTCCTGGCGGGGCTACCCGAGCGTCGCGGACTGGAAGTTCGAGCGTGACCAGGACGGCAAGCACGTACGGGTGCTCAACCGCGGCTTCAAGGCGGACGGCAGCCACGGCTTCTCCATCATGATCACTTGCGAGGCGAGCAAGTGGGACGACAAGGAGTGCAGGACGCTGCGCGACACCGCGTTCAAAACCTTCGACATCACGGACTGAACACTCCTGTCGGCGAAGCGTCGCGCGGGCCCGTATCGTGAGTGCCCGTAGACCGTGCGCAGTCGCATGAACCCGCCAAAACGACCACAATTGACGGCCTGGCACTGCGCTGATCGCATACAGGGACGTTGACCGCGCCTGATCGTGCGCCAGGGGAGGTGTCGTGGACGAGTACGCGGGCCGGGTACTGGCCGACCGCTATCGCCTGCCCCTGCCGCCCGCCGACGAGTACGAGTTCGTCGAGACCCGCGCCTTCGACACCTACAGCGGCCAGCAGGTCCATCTGCGGCAGATACCGCTTCCGGAGGTCGTCGACGCCGAAGTCGTCGACGACGACGGCCACCCCGGCGCAGGGCCGAACGGGGCGTCCGGTGCGGCCCGGGGCGGCGGCGACCCCGCCGTACGGCGCGCCCTGGACGCGGCGACCGCGGCGGCGCAGGTCCCCGACCATCCGAGGCTCGGCCAGGTCTTCCACGTCTTCGCGGAGGCCGGAAGCCTGTGGATCGTCAGCGAACTCGTCGCCGGGCGCCCGCTCGCCGCGCTGCTCACCGAGCGGAACCTGTCCCCGCACCGCGCCGCCGAGGTCGCCAACGACGTGCTGACGGCGCTCCGCGCGCTGCACGCCCACGGCTGGACGCACCGCAACATCACCACCCGCACGGTGCTGTTGTGCGACGACGGCCGCGCGATGCTGACGGGCCTGGCGGCGGGCGCGGCGGAGGAGGCGCTGTGCGGCTACGACCCGGTGCCGAGGCCGCCGGACGAGGACACGGCCGGCCCGGCTTCCCCTCCCGCCGCTCCCGGCCCCGTCCCCGGGCCCGCGTCGCCGCCGGACGCGCGCGCCGCGGACGACGGGTACACCCCCACGCCGCCCGCAGGCACTCCCATCGCCGGCGCGCCCACCCCGGCCCTTCCGCACGGCTACGAGAGCGCCGCGCCCGACCAGCGGCCCGGCGGGGAGCGCCCGGAGGGGTGGCCGGAGCCGCGGCCCGGCGCGCACGGACCGGTCTACCGCGACCAGGGCGCCCCGGGGGGCTTCCCCGCCCCGCGCGGCGCGGGCGGCGGTGCCCAGGGGCCCGGGGCGCACGGATATCCGGAGCCGGCAGGACCGGCAGCCGAATGGGCCGCCGGCGGCTCCGGTCGCATTCCGGCGCAGGGCGCGGGGGACGATCCACCGGGCGCGGGGGACGACGCGCAGGGCGCGACCGCGCGCGCCGCCCGGGCGAAGGCCATCGCCGCGTACGCGGCGGGAGCCCGCGCGGCCGCCGCCCGGGCCGGCGCCGACGCCCCCCGGTCGCCCGCCCAGGAGCCGGGCCCGCTCACGGGCGGCGCGCCCTGGCCCGATTCCGTCTCCCGTTCCGTTTCCGGTTCCGTTTCTGGTTCCGGGTCCCCCTCACCGGAAGGCGCCACCGTGCCCCGGCAGCCGAGCGGTGGGGACGGCGGCGGTTCCTGGGACGGCGGCGGCACGACGGACGGCGGCCCGCCGCGCGGCCCCACCACCGCGCTCGCCGCCGAACGGGCCCGCCAGGCGCGGATCGTCGTGGTCGGCGCCGTCACCGAGCGCTGGGCGCCCGAGCAGGCCGGACCCGTCCACGAGAACTGGCGGCTGGCCCCGCCCGTCGGCCCCGCCGCCGACCTGTGGGCGCTGGGCGTGCTGCTCTTCCGCGCCGTCCAGGGCCACGCCCCGTACCCGGAGGAGAACGCCGCAGAGCTGGTGCAGATGGTGTGCGCCGAGGCACCGGCGTACGCGGAGGAGTGCGGTCCGCTGCGCCCCGTGGTCGAGTCGCTGATGCGCCAGGACCCCACCGAGCGGCCCGACTTCGAGGAGCTGCGCGGCTGGCTGCGGTCGCTCATCAGGTCGGCGCCGGAGCCGGACGTCGGCAGCAGCACGGTCACCGTGCCGTCGATCGGGCCGGGCGGCGCGTCCGACCCGAAGCGGCTGCCGATCGTGCGCCGCCGGGGCTGGCTGGTGCGCAGGGGCCGGGGTCGCCCGGACCGATCGACGGCCGCGCACGGGCGGCACAAGCGGGCGAAGCAGGCGGCGCGCGAAGCGGCCCCGGCCCCGCGGCGGGAGCAGGCCACGGGCCGCAAGCCGCGCAGGCTGGGGCGGGTGCTGCTCCTGCTGATCCTGCTGGGCCTGGCGGCGGCGGTGCTGTACGCGATGATGTTCATGCCGCGCGCCGACAACAGCGGCGGCCAGGGCCGTACGGGGTCGGCGGGCGCGGGGAGCCCGGCGCCCACCAGCGCCCACGACCCGGCGTCACCGTCCGGTGAGGGCAGCGAGGACGACGGCTCGGCGGACCCGGGCTCCGACGAGCCCCAGTCCACCGAACCGGCCGGTCTCGCGAAGGGCTTCGCGGTCCGCAAGGACCCCAAGGGCTTCTCCGTCGCCGTCCACGAGGGCTGGACCCGGCGCGGCGAGAACGCGCGCGGCCAGATCCGCTACATCGGCGGCGACATCGAGCTGGTGATCGTGGCGGGACGCGACAAGGTGTCCGAGTTCGGCGGCGACCCGATGGCGTACCAGCAGAACCGGGAGGCCGAACTGGCCGCCTTCCGCGACTCGGCGTGGGCGTCGTCCTCGGGGCTGAAACGGATCGACGTGGGGAAGACGGCGATGGCCGAGGGCCAGTTCAGCTGGCGGGACAGCAGCGGCCGCAATGTGTACGCGCGCAACCTGGCGATGCTGATCGGCGGCCGCTACCACGTGGTCCTGGCGATCGGCCCCGCCGACGAGCGCCGCACGGTCAACCGCCACTTCGAGCAGGCGACGGCCACGTACAGCACGACGGGCTGACTCAGCGCCCGGACCGAGGCGCCGCCGCCGCGCCCCCGAACCGCTCCCGCAGCCGGTACTTCAGCACCTTCCGCAGCGTGTCGTTCCGCGGCAGCGCGTCCACCACCTCCACCCTCTCGGGCACCTTGTGCACCGACAGCCCCACCCCGCGCAGATAGGACCCCACCCCCTCCACGGTCAGCGGCGCGGCCCCCACCGGCTGCTCCACCACGGCGCACACCACCTCCCCCCGCTCCGCGTCCGGCAGCCCGATCACCGCCACATCCCCCACATCCGGATGCCGGTACAGCAGCTGCTCGATCTCCTTCGCGGAAATGTTCTCGCCCTTACGGATGATGATGTCCTTGGCGCGCCCCGTGAGCACGAGATGACCGCTTTCCGTCAGATGACCGAGGTCGCCGGTGCGGAAGAAGCCATCGGCGTCGAACGCCTCCCGGGTCTGCTCCGCGTCCAGATACCCGGCGCACACCGCCTCGCCGCGCAGCCTCACCTCCCCGTCCACGACGCGGATCTCCATCTCCGCGGGCGGACGCCCCTCCGTCGTCGCCAGCAGCTCGGCGGTGTCGTCCGGCGACCCCATCGTGATCATGGGAACCTCGGTCATCCCGTAGCCGTGGGTGAGTTGGCAGCCCAGCTCCCGAACCACCTCGTAGTACAGCTCGGGCGGTTTGGGCGCGCCGCCACCGGCCAGCAGCCGCAGCGTCGGAATGAGCGGGCGCGCGGGGTCCTTGCGCTGCTCCGCCAGGAACATGGAGTAGAAGGCGGTGCTGCCGCCCGCGACCGTCACCCCGTGCCGCCGGTACGCGGACAGCGACTCCGGCAGCGCGAAGTGCTCCAGCAGCACGGCGGGGAAGCCGTACAGCAGCAGCATCACCGTGTAGTCGGGCCCGGCGACATGCGCGTAGGGGAAGGCCATCGACCCGATGTCGTCCGCGGTGAGCCGCAGCGCGTGGGCGAGACAGGAACCGGCGGCGATGAGGCTGCGGTCGGTGTGCAGCACACCCTTGGGGTCGGAGGTGGTGCCCGAGGTCCAGTAGATCCAGCGGACGGCCGTGCCGTCGGTGGGCGGCGGCGGCAGATGCGGCGGCGCCTTCGGGTCGGCGACCGGGAGCGCGTCGTACGCCTCGAAGACCAGCGGCGACCGCGGCAGCCGCGCGGCCAGCCGGTGCGCCATCGCCGTGTGGTCGAAGCCGCGCCACGTCCCGGGGACGGCGAAGAACCGCGCGCCCGAGGCGCGGAGCGCGTACCCCACCTCGCGGTCGCGGTAGTACGGGATGAGCGGGGTCTGTACGGCGCCCAGCCGGGCCAGCGCCAGGGTCAGCACCACCGTCTCCAGCCGGGTGGGCAGCTGCCAGGCGACCCGGCTGCCGGGGCCCACCCCCATCGCGTGCAGCCCCGCCGCCGTGCGCTCCGCGCGGGTGCGCAGGGCGTGGAAGGTCAGCCGCCGGTCGTGCCGCCCGCTGGCGGCGGCCTGGACCAGCGCCGGGGCGTCCGGGGTGAGCGCGGCGCGCCGCTCCAGCAGTTCCCACAGCGTCGCCGACGCGCCGAGGGTGTGTGCGGTGTCGGTCATTCCGGCCTCCCGTGGCCGAATCCATAGACCTGACGGGTAGTCAGTTATTGCGGGAAGCGTAAGGCTGTCCGTCTTGTCGGTCCAGAGGGCGCGGATTAGCCTTCCCCTGCCGCCTGATCTGACGAGCCATCAGAAAAGGGAGGACGGCCGCCGATGGATCTCGCCTTCACGGAGGACGAGGAGGAGTTCCGGCACGGACTGCGCGCCTGGCTCGCGGACGTCCTCCCCACCCTGCCCGACCGCCCCGACCCCGCCGACTGGCCCGCCCGCCGCGCCTACGACTGCGGCTGGCAGCGCAGGCTGTACGACGCCGGATACGCCGGACTCCACTGGCCCGAGGACGCCGGAGGCCGCGGCGCCACCCCCACCCAGCACCTGATCTTCCTGGAGGAGACCGAACGCGCGGGCGCGCCCTACGTCGGCGCCAACTTCGTCGGCCTGCTGCACGCGGGCCCCACCATCGCCGCCGAGGGCACCCCCGCCCAGCGGGCCCGCTGGCTGCCGCCGATCCTCCGCGGCGACCAGGTCTGGTGCCAGGGCTTCTCCGAACCCGACGCCGGATCCGACCTGGCCTCCTTGCGCACCCGGGCCGTACGGGACGGCGACCACTACATCGTCAGCGGCAGCAAGATCTGGACCTCGCACGCCGAGATCGCCGACTGGTGCGAACTGTTGGTGCGCACCGCGCCGACAAACCCCGACACGCCGAAGCACCGGGGCATCACCTGGCTCGCGCTGCCCATGGACGCGCCCGGCGTGACGGTACGGCCGCTGCGCACCCTCGCCGGGACCGCCGAGTTCGCCGAGGTCTTCCTGGACGAGGTGCGGGTGCCCGCGGGGCACCGGATCGGGGCCGAGAACGACGGCTGGCGGGTGACCATGGTGACCCTCTCCTTCGAACGGGGCACGGCCTTCGTCGGCGAGGTCGTCGCCTGCCGGCGGGTGCTGGAGGCCCTGGCCCGTACGGCCAAGGCCAACGGCCGCTGGGACGACCCCGTACTGCGACGGCGGCTCGGGCGGCTGGCCGCCCACTGCGCGGCGCTGTGGCGGCTCACCCAGTGGAACGTGAGCGAGGCGCAGCGCACCGGCGGGGTGCCGGGCGTCGGCGGCTCGGTCTTCAAGCTCCGCTTCTCTCAGGTGCGGCAGGAGCTGTACGACGCCGCCGCCGAAGTGCTGGGCCCGGACGCGCTGGACGCCGGGCACGAGTGGGTAGCGGATCGGCTGTCGTCGCTCTCGTACACCATCGCGGCCGGAACCTCACAGATCCAGCGGAACATCGTCGCCGAGCGCATCCTCGGCCTGCCGAAAGGGCGGTGACCGGAGGCATGGACTTCCAGCTCGACGACGACCAGCGGGCGCTGCGGGACGGCATGCGCGAGCTGCTGGAGCGGCGCTTCCCCCGCGCCCGGTTACGGACGGCCGTGGACGGCCCCGAACGCGGTGCCATGACGCTGGACCGTGCCCTGTGGCGGGAACTGGGCGCCGCCGGATTCTTCGCGCTGCGGCTGCCCGAGTCGGCGGGCGGGGTCGGGCTCGGACTGCCGGAGGCGGTGCTGGCCATGGAGGAGGCGGGCCGGGCGCTGCTCCCGGGGCCGCTGGTCGCCACCCAGCTCGCGGCGGGACTGGCGGCGGCCGGTGCCGCGGGCGCCGCCGAGGGGGCGGCCGTGGTCACCGCGCTGGACCTCGGCGCCGGGGCCGTGGCGGACCCGCTGGTGGAGCATCTGGCCTCGGCCGACGCCGTGCTGGTGCTGAGCGGCGAGGACGCCGGGGTGGTTCCGGCGGGAGCGCTCGCGGACTCGGCCCGGCCGATACGCTCCGTCGACCCTGCCACCCCGCTGCACCGTGCGCGGCCATCGGCCCCGCCCCCGGGGGCGGTCGGGGCCGTCGGCGCGGCCGCCGCCCGGCGGCTGCGCCGCGAGGCGGCCCTGCTGACCGCCGCCCAACAGCTCGGCAGCGCTTCCCGTACGGTCCGGATGGCGGTCGACCACGCCATGGCGCGCACGCAGTTCGGCCGCCCGATCGGCGCCTTCCAGGCCGTACAGCATCTGTGCGCGGGGATGCTCGTACGCGCCGAATCAGCCAGAAGTGTGGTGTACGCCGCCGCGGTCACAGAAGACGCGGGTGACATCGCCGCCGCCAAACTGCTCGCCGACGAGGCGGCCGTCCGTAATGCCCGCGATTGTCTTCAGGTGCACGGAGGGATGGGTTTCACCTGGGAAGCGGATGTCCATCTGCACCTCAAGCGGGCCTGGGTGCGCGCCGGGCAGTGGCAGACGGCGGCCGGGGCCGAGGAGGAACTGGCCGCCGGGCTTTTGTTGACCGCTGAAACAGGTTTGTAACCGGGCCCCATGGATACGCCTGAATTGTTGGGATGTCGCATTCTCTGGGGAGATCCCCGGAGGCTTTGAGGTGACCGAGCGTTGATATCGGGTTGTTTCCTAGGCGTGACTCGTCACAGGGGGGAGTCGGGCTCCGGCTCGGGTACTCTCCGTGGGGTGCGAGCGGTTTTGGGGTGCAACGAACCCGGCGTGGCCCGTGGGGCGACTCCGGGCACGCCGATGTGCCCCGCTCGCACGGGGTGCGCTCCGGTCATGCCTCGCTGTTCGAGTCATCGGGGCGTGCGTCGCACAGTATGCCCCACGCATACTCCTTGGCGCTGGAATATGACCGAAGCGCTTGTTGGGGTGACTGTACGTCAACCATGCTCTCTCGCACGGGGGTACCTCCCGGCCGCAGCCGGGAGAGAGTCGCGTTCCGTGACCTCTTGGAGGTATGAGGCGATGTGTCCGCCGGTTCGGATGGTGTGAGCGGTGCAGGTGCTTCAGATGCAGATGGAGGTCCGACCCGATCCCGCGGAGGTGAGCCGTGCCCGTCGGTGGGCGCGTTCGCGGCTCGCCGGATCCGGTATCGGGGCCGACGAGCCGCTTGCCGAGACTTTGATCCTGCTCATCTCCGAGCTGGTCACCAACGCCGTGGTGCACACCGGCTGTCCCGCGGTGCTGCGGATGCGCTTCCCCGCGCAGGCCGGCACCGGCGGTGGGAGCGGCGGTAGCGACGGATCCGTGGAACCCTCCGCCGGCAAGGGGCCCGAACTGGGCACCGTCCGGGTCGAGGTCGCCGACGCCAGCGCCCGCGCGCCGCGTCAGCGCCGCGCCGACGAGGAGTCCACCAACGGCCGCGGGCTGGAGCTGGTCGACGGGCTCGCGGACCGCTGGGGCTGGCAGCCCGAGGGTGCGGGCAAGCGCATCTGGTGCGAAATCGACCGTGGTCGGCGGGAAGAGCGCGCGGACGGCGCGGAGCGCGTCGAAGACGGCGATCACGGGGGGCGTGGCGAGGCGCTTCTGACGGGGCGTGGCGCCTCCCGCGCGTCATCGCATCCGGGGCGGACCCCACAAAGTCCAGACCAGGTGTTGACGTGACGTGGCCGAGTGATCACTCTAGGATCAGCGATTCGTCGCGAGGGGACGCCGAGGGCTATGTGGCCCCTGTGAACCGTGTGTTCGCGGGGCCGTTCCTTGGCGAGTGCGGGTCGCGGCCCGGCGTCTGATCAGGGCTCGACGCCGGAGCCGGGTGGCGGTGCGCGATGCCGTGCTCGGGGTGTGCATGAGCGCACCGCCGCCCGATAGGCCCCACCCGCCCGTCCCCTCGCGCTCTTCGCGCTCCTTGCGGCACCGGCCTCAGAGGATCGCCACCGGCGCGACCGGGGCGCCGGTCCCACCGGTGAACGGCTCGGGCGTGGCCGACAGCAGGAAGGCGTAGCGCCCCTCCTCGGCGCAGGCCGCCGACAGCTCCTCCAGATTCCAGTTCTGGCCCTGTGGCATGCCCATCTCGACCAGGTCGAGGGCGTGGACGGGCAGCCACAGGTCGTCGATCTCCGGCGGGAAGATCTCGAAGGTGAGCGTGTCATTGGCGACCGCGGCCACGTCACGGGCATGGAACCACTCGGGCGTACGGAGCGACAGGCCCGGCGACGGATACGCGTACGCCTCCCTCTCGCCCGCGAGATACCGCTGGATCTGCCCCGTCCGTACGAGCACGATGTCGCCGGGCCGTACCGGGACCTGAGCCAGCTCCTCGGCGGCGGTGAGGTCTTCGGGGGTGACGGCATGCCCCTCGGACAGCCGGTCCGCGCCCCGGGCGCGCGCGACGTCGAGCAGCACTCCGCGCGAGACGATGTGCCGCGCCGTATGGATGCCGCTGAAGGCCGCGCGGTCATGGGCGGTGACGGATGTGGCGGGACGGCCGTTGTAGAGCGTGCCGGAGTGCGAGACATGGGCCAGCCCGTCCCAGTGGGTACCGGCCTGCAGCCCCATCGTCACGGCGTCGTCGCTGGTGGCGACCGTACCCGGGCCGAACACCTCGGCGTTCACCGCGACCATGGTGTGCAGCGGATTGACCCGCCCCGGGATCATCCCGGTCTGGATGCCGTCCTGCCGCAGCGCAACCGCGAGCGGGACGCGGCGGCCGGTGCGCACCGCCGCGGCCGCGTCCCGGACCACCGCGTCGGTGATCAGGTTGAGTGTGCCGATCTCGTCGTCGGCGCCCCACCGTCCCCAGTTGTTGACGCGCTGGGCGATGTCGTGGAACTCGGGTGGCAGCGGCATGGTGCCTCCTTCGGTCGGTTCCGTTCCAGGGCTTGTACTCGGGGCGGGTCTGCTCAAAAATCTAACGGTCCGTCAGAAACTGTGGGAGGGGACGCGACGTGGGCAACTTCTTGGACGGCAAGGTCATCGCCGTCACCGGGGCCGGGCGCGGCATCGGACGAGCCGTGGCCCTCGCCTGCGCGGCCGAGGGCGCGAAGGTCGTCGTCAACGACTACGGGGTCTCGATCGAGGGCGGCGAACCCACCAGCCAGATCGCCGAAGCGGCGGTCGAGGAGATCGCGGCGGCGGGCGGAGAGGCGGTCGCGGTCGCCGACGACGTCTCCACCATGGCCGGCGGCCGGCGGATCGTGGACACCGCCGTCGAACGGTTCGGGCGGCTCGACGGCGTGGTGTGCGTGGCCGGGATCCTCCGCGAACGAATGCTCTTCAACATGAGCGAGGAGGAGTGGGACCTCGTCGTCGCCACCCACCTCAAGGGCACCTTCACCGTCTTCCGCGCCGCGTCCGCGGTGATGAGGCGACAGCGCTCCGGCACCCTGATCGGCTTCACCAGCGGCAACCACCAGGGCAGCGTCGCCCAGGCCAACTACGCCTCGGCCAAGGGCGGCATCATCTCGCTGGTCCGCAGCGCGGCCCTGGGCCTGCACAAATACGGCGTCACCGCCAACTGCGTCGCCCCGGTCGCCCGTACCCGCATGTCCGCCAACGTGCCGATGGAACTGAAGGAGATCGGCGAACCGGAGGACGTCGCGGCCCTGGTCGTCTACCTGCTGAGCGAACGGGCCCGCGAGGAGAAGATCACCGGACAGGTCTATACGATCGCGGGCCCCAAGATCGCGGTCTGGGCCCAGCCGAGGGAACTGCGCGCCGGATACGCCGAGGGCGCCTGGACCCCGGAGAAGATCGCGGACTTCCTGCCCGGCACGGTCGGCACCGACCCCATGCCGCTGCTGGCCCAACTCGAAGCCATGGCCCAGGCCGCCGCCACCCACCAGCGCCCCAACGCGTGACCCGCGCGCCCACCGTGCGATGTGAGGAAGAGGAGAGGCCGTGGACTTCGCCTTCGGGCCCGGGGACGAACACTTCCGCGACGAGGCACGCGCCTGGCTCGACACCCACCTGACCGGCCGGTTCACCCGTCCCACCGACACGGCCACCACCGCTGCCGCCGCCACCACCGCTGCCGCCACTGCCGCCGCGCAACGCGCCTGGGAACGCGAACTGGGCGGCGGCGGCTGGATCGGGCTCGGCTGGGACCGCACCCACGGGACCTACGGAAACCGGCCCGCCACCCTGACCCAACAGGTCGTCTGGGCCGAGGAATACGCCCGCGCCGGAGCCCCCGGCCGACTCGGGCACATCGGCGAGAACCTGCTCGCCCCCACCCTGCTCGCACACGGCGACCAGGCCCAACGCGCCCGCTTCCTGCCCCCCATCGCCCGCGGCGAGGAGCTGTGGTGCCAGGGCTACAGCGAACCCGACGCCGGCTCGGACCTCGCCGGAGTGCGCACCCGCGCCGTCCGTGACCCGGGCGACGGGACCTACCGCGTCACCGGCCAGAAGATCTGGACCTCCCACGCCCGCGAAGCCGACTGGTGCTTCGTCCTGGCCCGCACCGAGGAGGGATCACAACGCCACCACGGGCTGTCCTTCCTCCTGGTGCCCATGGACCAGCCGGGACGCGTCGAGGTCCGGCCCATCCGGCAGCTCACCGGCACCGCTGAGTTCAACGAGGTGTTCTTCGACGGGGCCCTCGCCCACCCCGACCACCTCGTCGGCGGCCCGGGCCGGGGCTGGACCGTGGCCATGAGCCTGCTCGCCGTGGAACGCGGAGTCTCCACCCTGGTCCAGCAGATCGGCTTCGCCCAGGAACTCGACCGCGTCATCCGACAGGCCCTGGAGACCGGCGCCGCCCGCGAACCCGTACTGCGCGACCAGCTGATACAGCAGTGGACCGAGCTGAAGGTCATGCGCTGGAACGCCCTGCGCACCCTGAGCGGCGCGGGGAATCCCCCCTCCGGGGGCCCCACCCCCACCCCCTCCGCCTCCGCTCCCCATCTGCCCGCGCCCCCTCGCCCCACGGCGCACGATGCCGGGGCTCCCAGTGTGGCCAAGCTGCTGTGGGGCGGCTGGCATCGGCGGCTCGGCGAGCTGGCCGTGCGCGTGCGGGGCGCCGCCGCCGCGCTCGGACCGGTGCGCTGGACCGAGGACCGGCCGTATGAACTCGACGCCGCGCAGCGCCTCTTCCTCTTCTCCCGCGCCGACACCATCTACGGCGGCTCGGACGAGATCCAGCGCAACATCATCGCCGAGCGCGTACTCCACCTCCCCAAGGAGGATCGATGACAACGTACGGGCATTGGATCGGCGGCTCCTGGCGGACGCCCGGGGCCGGGCACTACGCGGTCCTCAACCCGGCCACCGAGGAGATTGTCGGCCGGGCGCCCGAGGCCGACGATGCCGATGTGGACGCGGCGGTGCGGGCCGCGCGGGACGCGTACGACGGCTGGTCGCGCACCGCCCCCCGGGAGCGCGCCGCCGTACTCGACCGCGCGGCCGACCTGCTCGCCGAGCGCGCCCCCGGCCTGGTGCCCCTCGTCCAGGCGGAGACGGGCGCGACCCTGCGGGTGACCGCGGCCCTCCAAGTGCCCCCCGCGGCCGACCGCTTCCGCCGCTACGCGCGCGGCGCGATGGAACCGGACACCGTCCCGCTCGCCCCGCTGCCGGTCGCCGCCAGCCCGCTGGCGCCCGGCGGGCTGATCGGCGCGGCGGCGGTCCGCCGTCCGGTGGGTGTCGTCGCCTGTATCACCTCCTACAACTTTCCCCTCGCCAATCTCGCGGGCAAGGTCGCCCCGGCGCTCGCCATGGGCAATACGGTCGTCGCCAAACCGGCCCCGCAGGACCCGCTGGCCTGTCTCGAACTCGGCCCGCTGCTGACCGAGGCCGGGCTCCCGGACGGTGTCTTCAATGTCGTCACCGGCTCGCGCGCGGCCGCGGGCGAGGCGCTGGTCGCGCACCCCGGTGTCGACATGGTCAGCTTCACCGGATCCACCGCCGTGGGGAAGAAGATCGCCGAATCCGCAGGCCACTCGATGAAGCGCACCCTGATGGAACTGGGGGGCAAGGGTGCGGCCATCGTCCTTGGGGACGCCGACAAGCGAGTGATCGCGTCGGCGGTCGGGGCGGTCGGTTCGACCTTCTCCTTCCACAGCGGGCAGATCTGCACGGCGCCGACTCGGGTGCTCGTCCATCGATCGCTGTACGAGCGGGTGGTCGCCGCACTCACAGATTACGCAAAGTCACTGAGCGTGGGGGACCCTGTGGATAACTCCACGATCGTGGGTCCGCTGATCTCCGCGGCCCAGCGCGATCGGGTCGAGGCGTACCTCGCCGGGGCCCGTGAGCAGGGCGCCCGCATCGTCGCCGGCGGTGAACGCCCGGCCCTGGGGCCAGGGTTCTACGTCGCGCCGACCCTCATAGCCGACGCCGACCCCGGCATGACCGTGGCCCGCGAGGAGCTGTTCGGCCCGGTCGTCGTGGCCCTGCCCTTCGACGACGAGGACGAGGCGGTGCGGATCGCCAACGGCACCTCGTACGGCCTCTACGACTACGTCTTCAGCGCCGACGCGGGCCGCGCCTGGGCGCTGGCCGCCCGGCTGCGCAGCGGAAACGTCGGCATCAACACGGTTCAGCGCCACCCCGAGACCCCGTTCGGCGGCTTCAAGCACAGCGGTGTCGGCCGCGACGGCGGCTCGTTCGGACTGCACGCGTACAGCGAACTCCAGTCGGTGGTCTGGGCCTCCTGAGGGCCCCAACAGGTGGGGGAGATCAGGCGTGAGAGGCGTAGTTTTCGACGGCAAGGCGCCCCGGGTGGTCGACGACCTGGAGGTGCGCGGCCCGGGACCGGGCGAGGTGCTGGTGGCCGTGGCCGCCGCCGGGCTGTGCCACAGCGATCTGTCCGTCATCGACGGCACCATTCCGTTTCCGGTGCCGGTGGTGCTCGGCCACGAGGGCGCGGGCGTGGTCGAGTCGGTGGGGCCCGGCGTCACCCACGTCGCGCCCGGTGACCACGTCGCCCTCTCCACCCTCGCCAACTGCGGTACCTGCGCCGACTGCGACCGTGGCCGCCCCACCATGTGCCGCGCCGCGATCGGCAGGCCGAGCCGCCCGTTCCACCGGGGAAACGGTGAGCGGCTGTTCAACTTCGCCTCCAATTCGGCGTTCGCGCAGCGCACGCTGGTCACGGCCGTCCAGGCGGTGAAGATCCCGGACGAGATCCCGCTCACCTCGGCCGCCCTCATCGGCTGCGGCGTCCTCACCGGCGTCGGCGCCGTCCTCAACCGGGCGCGGGTGGACCGCGGCGAGTCGGTCGTCGTCATCGGCACCGGCGGCATCGGGCTCAACGTCCTGCAGGGGGCCCGGATCGCCGGGGCGACCACCGTCGTCGCCGTCGACAACAACCCGGCCAAGGAGCCGCCGGCCCGGCGCTTCGGCGCCACCCACTTCGCCGGCTCGCCCGAGGCCGTACGGGAGATCCTGCCCACCGGCGCCGACCACGCCTTCGAATGCGTCGGCTCCATCCGGCTCATCCGGCAGGCCGTCGACCTCCTCGACCGGCACGGTCAGGCGGTGCTGCTCGGGGTACCGCCCGCGGACGCCGAGGCGGCCTTCCGGGTCTCCTCCCTCTATCTGGACAAGTCGATCCTGGGCTGCCGCTACGGCTCCGCGCGCCCGCAGCGCGACATCGCCCTGTACGCGGAGCTGTACCGGCAGGGGCGGCTACTGCTGGACGAGCTGGTCACCCGCGTCTACCCGGTGGAGGACTTCGCCGCGGCCGTGGCCGACGCCCGCGGCGGGCGGGTCGCACGGGCCGTCCTCACCTTCTGATCGGGCCCGTCCGCCAAGGCGGAGGCCCGGAAGGTGCGCCGGTACGCGGTGGGGGAGACCCCGAGCGCCGCCTGCAGATGCTGCCGCATCGACGCGGGCGTGCCGAAGCCCGCGTCGCGCGCCACCTGGTCCACCGACAGGTCCGTGTCCTCCAGCAGCTGCCTGGCCCGCTCCACCCGCTGCCGCGTCAGCCACTGGCCGGGGCTGACGCCGACCTCCTCGCGGAAGCGGCGGGTGAAGGTGCGGACGCTCATCGACTCCTGGGCGGCCAGGTCGCGCAGGGTGAGGGGACGGTCGAGGCGGCCCAGCGCCCAGGCGCGGGCCGCGGTGGTGGTGGCCTGCTGCGGCGCGGGCACCGGGCGCCGGACGTACTGGGCCTGGCCGCCGTCGCGGTGCGGCGGCACCAGGCTGCTGCGGGCGACCTCGTTGGCGACGGCGGTGCCGTGGTCGCGCCGCACGAGGTGCAGGCACAGGTCGATGCCGGAGGCGACCCCGGCGGAGGTGAGGACGTCGCCGTCGTCCACGAACAGCACATCCGGATCGACCGCGATGGCCGGAAAGAGCCGCTGGAAGTGGTCGGCGCTGCTCCAGTGGGTGGTGGCGGGGCGGCCGTCGAGCAGTCCGGCGGCGGCGAGCACGTACGAGCCGGTGCAGATGGACACCCAGCGGACGCCGGGGCGGGCGTGGGCGAGGGCGGCGGCGAGCGGTGCGGTCAGCCGGCCCTCCTCCTGGACCGGCCCGAGCCCGTGCGAGGCCGGAACCACGATGGTGTCCGCCTCGGCCAGGGCTTCCGGACCCCGCTCGACCATGATCGGGAAGTCGGCGTCGGTGGTCACGGGGCCGGGCACGGGGGTGCAGGTCACCACCTCGTACAGCGGCCGCCCGGCGGCGGAGCGGGCCCTGCCGAAGATCCGGTAGGGGATGCCCAGTTCGAAGGGGATCACGCCGGGCAGGGCGAGCACGACGACGCGATGGAGCTTTCCGGTCATCCCGGGCTCGCCCATGGCTCCGGCCTCCTGTCGCGGTGGTATGGCCCGATCCTAGCGAATACTGTCCCACGGGCCACTCGATCGTGGGGAGGCGCCACCCGATGCTGGTCCGGTGACGCAGACAACCGAACGTCCCCAGGCCCCCGGACAGAACGAGAAACCGGGCCGGTCCCGCCTGCGCCGCCCGCACCGGGCCTGGCTGGTCGCCGCCGTCACCTTCATGACGATCACCATGGCGGCCGGATTCGCCTCCCTGCCCGGACTGCTGATCGACCCGCTGCACGAGGAGTTCGGCTGGTCGCGCGGCACCATCGGCTTCGCCGTTTCCGTCAACCTCGCGCTGTACGGGCTCACGGCGCCATTCGCCGCCGCCCTGATGGACCGCTTCGGCGTCCGTCAGGTCGTCGCCGTCGCGCTGACGGTCATCGCCGTCGGTGGCGGTCTGACGGTTTTCATGACATCCCCCTGGCAGCTGATCCTGTGCTGGGGCGTGCTCGTCGGCCTCGGCAGCGGGGCCATGGCGCTCGCCTTCGCCGCGACCATCACCAACCGGTGGTTCGTCGCGCGGCGCGGCCTGGTCACCGGCGTCCTCACCGCGGGCGGGGCGTCCGGCCAGCTCGTCTTCCTGCCGCTGCTCTCCTGGATCGTGGAGCGGCAGCACGACTGGCGGCCCGCCGCCATGGTCGTCACGGTCGCCGCCCTCACCATCGTGCCGTGCGTGGTGCTGCTCCTGCGCGATTACCCGTCCGACGTCGGGCTCACCGCGTACGGGGCCGACGGCCCGCCCACCCCCAGGCCCGCCCCCCGGCGGGGCGCCGCCCGGCGCGCGGTGACGGCCCTCGTCTCGGCCTCGCGGACGGGGACGTTCTGGCTCCTCGCCGGGACGTTCGCGGTCTGCGGCGCCTCCACCAACGGCCTGGTCAAGACCCACTTCGTGCCCGCAGCGCACGACCACGGCATGCCCGTGACGGCGGCCGCGGGGCTGCTCGCGGTGATCGGCGTCTTCGACATCGTGGGGACGATCGGCTCCGGCTGGTTCACCGACCGGTTCGACGCGCGGCGGCTGCTGGCCGTGTACTACGCGCTGCGCGGGCTGTCCCTGATGGTCCTGCCGCTGCTCCTGGACGACGCGGTGCGCCCGCCGATGATCTTCTTCATCGTCTTCTACGGGCTCGACTGGGTGGCCACGGTGCCGCCGACGATCGCGCTGTGCCGGGAGTGGTTCGGGGAGGACAGCGCCATCGTGTTCGGGTGGGTGCTGGCGTCGCACCAGGTGGGCGCGGGGCTCGTGGCGTTCGCCGGGGGCATGGCGCGGGACGCGTTCGGGTCGTACGACCTGGTCTGGTACGGCGCGGGCGGGCTGTGCGCGGTGGCGGCGCTGATGGCGCTGGTGATCCGGCGCGGTGCCGCTACCGCCCCGGCGCCAGCCCTGTGAACGAGCCGCGGTGGAAGAGCAGGGGGCCGTCGGCCGCCGCCTGTTCGTCGGTGTCCAGGGCGCACACCCGGCCCACCACCACCAGATGGTCGCCGCCGGTGTGGACCGTGTGGACGGTGCAGTCGATCCAGGCCGGGGCGCCCGTGAGCCGGGGGGAACCGGTGACGGGGCACGGGGTGTAGGGGACACCGGCGAACTTGTCCGGCCGGTCCGCGGAGCTGACCGCGAACGACCGGCACAGCTCGGCCTGCGCCGCGCCCAGGACGCTGACGCAGAAGACGCCGCTGCGGGCGATGCGGGGCCAGGTCGTGGACGTACGGGCCACCATGAAGGCGATCAGCGGCGGGTCGAGGGACAGCGACGTGAACGACTGGCACGCGAAGCCAGTCGGACCCGCCTCGTCGGTGGTCGCGATCACGGTGACGCCGCTCGCGAAGTGGCCCAGGACCCGGCGGAATTCCGCCGGGGCCAGGGGCGGGCGCTCATCCTCCTGTACGGCGCGCAGCGCGCGGCGCGCGCTGGGCCGGGGCGGCAGCGGTGGCCCGGCGGTGGTGGGCGAACCGGCCGAGCGCAGATAGCGGACGGCGGTGGCGGCCATTCCGGCGTGTCCCATCATGGTTTTCGCATCTCCTCGTCGTTCCGTCTCTCTTCTCTCTTCCGGCGGACCGCTCAGCGGCCCCGGTAGACCGGCGCGCGGCGTTCGACGAAGGCGCGGACGCCCTCGTTCGCGTCGGCCGTGGTCATGTTGGTCTCCTGGGCGGCCGCCTCGGCGGCGAAGGCGGCCGCACGGCCGGACTCCAACGAGGCGTTGACCAGCGCCTTGGTGGCCGCGAGGGCGCGGGTGGGGCCCGCTGCCAGGCGTTCGGCCCAGGCGCGGGCGGTCTTGGCCAGTTCGCCGTCCGGTACGACGCGGTTGACCAGCCCCAGCCGTTCGGCCTCGGCGGCGGGCAGCGCGTCGCCGAAGAACAGCAGCTCCTTCGCCCGCTGGGGGCCGATCAGCCGGGGGAGGAGGTAGGCGCCGCCGCCGTCGGGGACGAGTCCGCGGCGCACGAAGACCTCGGTGAAGGTGGCCGATTCGGCGGCCAGGACCAGATCGCAGGCGAGCGCGAGATGGGCGCCGAGCCCCGCGGCGGTGCCGTTGACGGCGGCGATGACGGGCTTCTCGCAGTCGAGTACGGCGGTGATGAGCCGCTGCGCCCCGCCGCGGATCAGCCGGGCCACGTCGCCGGCGATCCGCTCGGCCGGGGCGGACGGGGCGCCGCGCAGATCGGCGCCCGCGCAGAAGCCCTTGCCGGTGGCGGTGAGCACGACGGCCCGTAACTCCGGGTCGGCGGAGGCCTGATCGAGCCGGAGAATCAGGCGTTCGCGCTGGTCGGGAGTGAGGGCGTTGAGGGCGGAGGGGCGGTCCAGGGTGATCCAGGCGACCCCGTTGTCAGTGGCGTGCCGTACAACGGAATCGAGCACTTCTTCGGGGGAGGGAGACGTCATGGGAAGGCTCCTCAGGCTGTGGGCGCGGCGCGTGCGCTCGGCGGCGTGCGGGCGCTCAGCGGCAGACCGCCAGCGCGTCGAGGGCCACCGCGCCCTGGCCGCGGGGCAGCACCATCAGGGGGTTGACGTCGAGTTCGGCGAGCTGGTCGCCGAGTTCCAGGGCCATGCGCTGCACCCGCAGCACGACCTCGACCAGGGCGTCCACATCGCACGGGGGCGCGCCGCGTACGCCGTCGAGGAGGGCGTGGCCGCGCAGTTCGGCGAGCATGGCGCGGGCCTGGTCCTCGCCGAACGGGGGGACGCGGACGGCGGTGTCGCGCAGCACCTCCACGAGCACGCCGCCGATGCCGACGGTCACGGTGGGCCCGAAGAGGCTGTCGTGGGTGACGCCGACGACCATTTCGACGCCGCGCTCGACCATCTGGCACACCAGGACGCCGTCGAGTTCGACGCCTTCGTAGCGGGCGATGTCGGTGAGTTCGCGGTAGGTGTCGCGGACCTGGCTGGCGGAGGTCAGGCCGAGGCGGACCAGGCCGAGTTCGGTCTTGTGGGCGAGCTGGGGCGCGGACGCCTTCATGACGACGGGGTAGCCGACGAGCCCGGCGGCGCGGACGGCCGCGGCGGCGCTGGTGACGAGCTGTTCGCGCGGCACCCGGATGCCGTAGGCGCGCAGCAGCTGCTTGGCGGCGTGTTCGCTCAGCCGCTCGCCGGGGCGCAGCAGTCCGCTCGCCTTGCGCATCGACGGGGAGGGGGTGCGCGGGGCGTCGTCGAAGGGGGAGCGGTAGGAGGCGGTGAAGCGGTGGTGGCCCAGATAGGCGCGGACGGCGGTGAGGCAGTTGCCGACGGTGCGGAAGGTGGCGACGCGGGAGGAGCCGAGGAGGGTGGTGCGGTAGGCGTCCTCGGTGCCGACGGGGGAGCCCCACACCACGCAGACGAGTTTGTCGGTGCGTTCCGCGGCGTCCACCAGGTCCTGGGCGAGCTTGTCGCTCATCGGCGGGAAGGGACCGGTGATGGGGCAGATCAGCACGCCCACGGCCGGGTCGGCGAGGATCGCGTCGATGATTTTCGGGCCGCGCCAGTCGCCCACGGGGTGGCCGCCGTTGTCGACCGGGTTGGCGACGCCGAGGTCGTCGGGTATCCACTGGTGGAGTTCGGCCTGCTTCTCGGCGGAGAGGACGGGCATCGGGAGCCCGGCCGCGGTGGCGAGGTCGGCGACGTGGGCGCCGGTGCCCCCGGAGATCGAATACACCACGACGCCCTCGGCGCGCGGGGGCCGGGCGCGGGCGAGCAGCGCGGCGGTGTCCTGGAGTTCGTCCAGGCCGTCCACCCGGATCACGCCGAACTGGCGCATGGCCGCGTCCACGACGGTGTCCGCGCCGGTCAGTTTGCCGGTGTGGGAGGCGGCGGTGCGGGCGCCGGTCTCGGTGCGGCCGACCTTGACGGCGACGACGGGCACCTTGGCGCGGGCGGCCCGGTCGGCGGCGAGGAGGAAGCCGCGGCCGTCCTTGAGCCCTTCCGCGTACAGGGCGATGGCGCCGACCTCGGGCCGGGTGGTGAAGTACGAGAGGAAGTCGGCGCTCTCCAGGTCTGCCTCGTTGCCGGTGGGGGCCCAGTGGCTGAGCCGGATGCCCAGTTCCTGGAGGGTGTAGAGGGGGCGCCCCTGGTGGCCTGACTGGGTGATGAGGGCGATGGCGGGCCCTTCGAGGTCGTCGCGGAACTCCTCGAAGGCGTTGAGGTTGGTGTTGGGGCCCAGCAGCCGCAGCCCGGCGCGGCGGGCTGCGGCGGTCAGCCGGGCCTGGGCGGCGGCGCCCTCGGCGCCGGTCTCGGCGAAGCCGGAGGCGAAGACGACGGCGAACTTGACCTTGACCTGGGCCAGTTCCTCGATGACCGGGAGGGGGTCGCGGACGAGGAGGACGGCGAGGTCGACGGGTTCGGGCAGTTCGGCGACGGAGGGGACGCAGGGGAGGCCGAAGACGGCCGGACGGGAGGGATGGACGGGGTGCAGCCGGGCGCCTACGCGTGTCGCCCAGGCGAGGAGCTGCCGGGTGATGCCGGTGCCCGGGCGGCCTTCGGTGTCGGACGCGCCGATGAGGGCCACCGCCTCGGGGCGGAAGAAGCGGTCCAGGTCGGGGACGTCGGAGTGCAGCGGCCGGCCGCTGACGTCCAGGTCCTCGGCGTCGTCGGGGGCCGAGGCGCTGCTGTGGACGTGGACGGCGGGGCCGGGGGGCCGCCCGCAGGCGACGGCGCGGGCGTGACGGGAGTTGGTGGTGAGGGTGCCGTGAGTCGATCCAAGCATTGGGTATCCGCCACTCCTGCTCGTTGGCCAATAACCAGGTAACTGACGCCCAGTCACATTACTGAGTAGTCAGGCTACAGAGGTGACGGGCTGTCAGGAATGCTCGGTGCGCGGAGAACACGCAGGGTGACGCTGTGCCGTTACCGGCGGTACGGCGCGACGGCAACAAGAGCGTGCCCGCCCGGCGGGGTGCTCACGCCGCCGGGCGGGCGGCGAAATCAAGCCGTCGT
Organism: Streptomyces sp. NBRC 110028; assembly: GCF_001417735.1. Taxonomy (GTDB): domain Bacteria; phylum Actinomycetota; class Actinomycetes; order Streptomycetales; family Streptomycetaceae; genus Streptomyces. Next base: position 40,333 of record NZ_BBUZ01000044.1, on the reverse strand, counting down.
GCGGGACACCGCCCCGGCGATCTTCTTCGCGTCCAGGGCCAGTTCGCGCAGCATGCCGCTGATCGGGTTCGTATAGCCCGTGAAATACAGGCCCGGTGCGGTGCGCAGGGTCCGCCTGCCGTGGGTGAGCGGATGCCCGCGGTCGTCCAGCACGCCCAAGTGTCCGACCAGGTCCTCCAGCCCGCGCCGGTAGCCGGTCGCCGCGATCACCGCCTCCGGGCCGATGCGCGAGCCGTCGGCCAGCACCACCTTGTCCTGATCCAGGGACTCGACCGCGGCGACCACCTCCACCCGCCCCGTCCGCACCGCGTCCACCAGCCCCACGTCCTGCACCGGGATCGCGCCCTGCCGCACCCGGGTGTAGAGCCCGGTGTCCGGCCACGGCAGTCCGTGCGCGGACAGATCCGGCATGCTCAGGCGGCACATCACCCGCGCCGCCCGGTCCACCGCGCCCCGCGGCAGCCGCCGCACCAGGATGCCGGTGCGCTGCGCGGGCCAGCCCGCCGTCGAGCGGCGCAGAATGTGCGGCACGGTGCGAACCGCCAGCCGCACCCGCGCCGCGCCGCCCTCGACCAGGTCGACCGCGATCTCCGCGCCGGTGTTGCCGACCCCGACCACCAGCACGTCCCGGCCCTCGTACGGGCGGGCGTCGCGGTAGCGGTGGGCGTGCAGCAGCTCGCCGGTGAAGGTGTCCCGGCCCGGCCAGTCCGGCAGCCGCGGCGTGTGGTTGTAGCCGGTCGCGACCACGGCCACCGGTGAGCGCAGCTCGCGCCCGCCGCCGGCCCGCAGCACCCAGCCGGTGTCGTCGCCGGCCCGGTCGATCCGGGTCACCTCCACGCCCGTGGCGATCTCCAGCCGGTGGTGCTCCGCGTACCGCTCCAGATAGCGCACCACGTCGTCCCGGGCGACCCAGCGCCCGTACGCGCGCGGAATCGGCAGCCCGGGCAGCGCGGAGAGGCGGCGGGTGGTGTGCAGGCGCAGCCGGTCGTAGTGGCTCCGCCAGGAGGCGGCGACCGTATCGGACTTCTCCAGGACCACGGCGTGGATGCCGCGCGCGCCCAGCGCGGCGGCGGTGGCGAGCCCGCCCGGTCCGCCGCCGATCACATAGACGGGTGAGGGGGATCTCGTGGGGAGACTGTCGGCCATGGTGGCGAGCGTAGTCGGCTGCTTGACGGGTTTCGGTCAAAGGAATTCCGAATCGGTTGCGGATCGGTCACGGGCACGGCGGGCCGGGTGCTCCCCGCCCGCGGACCGCCCCTTGCGCGGGCCCTCCTGGCCGCCTGAAACTGATGTGCCGTCAGAAAAGAGCGGTGCGCCGCCGTGCGGCGGCCGGAAGGAGTGTGCCCATGAGCGGCCCCGACGCCTCCGGTGCCCCCGCGGCCCCCCGCTTCGACCTGCCCGAAACCGACCCCTTCACCCGGACCTACTGGGACGCCGCCGCCGAAGGGCGGCTGCTGATCCGCCGCTGCGCCGGCTGCGGCCGGGCCCACCACTACCCCCGCGAGTTCTGCCCGCACTGCTGGGGCGAGGACGTCGCCTGGGAGGACGCGAGCGGCGCCGCCACCCTCTACGCCTGGTCCGAGGTGCACCGCAACGACCTCCCGCCGTTCGGCGCCCAGGTCCCGTACACCGCCGCCGTCGTGGATCTCGCCGAGGGGCCGCGGATGATGACCCGGATCGTCGACCACCCGGCGGACGGGCTGCGCGCCGGTATGCGGCTGCGTGTCGCCTTCCGGTCGCTCGCCGACGGAGCCCCGGCCGTCCCCGTCTTCCGGCCACTGTCTGAATGATCAGGCCGAATTCTCATCTGCGAGCAGAATAATTTGATGATCGATCTTGAACAATCACTCGGCCAGGTGCCTAGACTGACCGCCTAACTTCCGCCTTTTACCGAGGACTTACTCTTTCGAGCCATGCCCAAGGCGCCCGGCGGCTGTTGCCTGCTTCACCTCCCGGCCGCGAGGAATCGATGACTCCGATACACCCCGATCAGCGCGAGCGGTCGCGTGTCCACCGGTGGGACTCACCCGCCAGGAGGGCCGTTCTCGGCCTTCTGGTGACGGTCCCCGTGCTCGGCATCGCCGGGTGGGCGGCGGCGGCAGCCGCGCCCGACGCGGCGAGACCCGCGGTGATCGGATGCGCGGTCGTGGCCGGGGTGCTGGTGGGCGCCGCGGTCGCGGCGGCGGCGCACCGCGGCGCGGCCCTCGCGCGGGCCGCGATGGCCGTACGGGCGCTGGAGTTCCGGGCGGCGCAGGCCGAGTCACGGGCCGCCGAGGCCGGGGCCATCGCGGAAACGAACCGGCTGGCCGCCGAGCGCGCCGAAGCCGAGGTCCGCGAGCTGAGGGAGCGGGCCGCCGCCTCCGAGCGACGGGCCGCCGCCGCGGAACAGCAGGCCGCCGCGGCCGAGCGGGACCTCGGCCACACCGTCGGCACCGCGCTGCCCGCCCTCGTCGAGCAGCTGCGTGGCCGGGTCCCGGTGGAGGAGGCGCTGACCGGGATCGGGCAGCCCGCCACCGGCCCGCTGCGCGACCTGCTGCGGACCGTGGGCGGCGAACTGTCCCGGGAGCGGCAGAAGCGCACCGAGATGGTGGCCGCGTTCCGCAGCATCGCCGGTCGCCTCCAGGCGCTGGTCGCCGGGAACCTCGCCCGGCTGCGGGAGATGCAGGACCGCTACGAGGCCGACGCCCTCGACGACCTCTTCCAGCTCGACAGCACCACCTCCCAGACCGGCCGGATGGCCGACCGCATCGCCGTTCTCACCGGCGCGCTGTCCGGCAAGCACTGGCCCAGGCCCATCGTGATCTGGCGGGTGCTGCGCGCCGCCACCTCCCGTATCGAGGGGCTGGAGCGGGTCGAGATCCGTTGTACCAGCGAACAGGCCGTGGTCGGCGCCGCCGCCGAGAAGGTGATCACGCTCCTCGCCGAGCTGATCGACAACGCCGTGAGCTTCTCGCCGCCCTCCACCCTCGTGAACGTCTACGTCCAGGAGGTTCCGCGCGGGCTCGCCGTCGAGATCGCGGACAGCGGCCTCGCCATGCGGCCCGACATGCTCGCCCGGGCGCAGCAGGCGGTCACCGACGACCCGTCGAGCATGCTGAAGCTGTCCGGCACCCGGCAGGGTCTGCTGGTGGTGGGCATGATCGCCCGTAAGTTCGGGCTGCTCGTGCGGTATCAGTCGTCCGCGACCGGCGGTACGGCGGTCACCGTGCTGATCCCGCAGCAGCTGCTCACCGAGCCCCGCGCCGAGCACGACGCCCCCGGCCACGAGGCGTCCGGTCACGAGACGTCCGGTCACGACGCCCCGGGTCACCACACCGCCGCGCCCCCGCTCCCCTCCCGCAGGCCGCCGTCACGGCCGTGGTCGCCGCCCGAGGAGCCGTCCGACGAGCGGCCCGGAAAGGGGTCGGAGGAGCGGTCCGGTGCGCATCCGCTCACCCCCGAGGGGCTGCCGAGGCGCCGGCGCAAGCAGGTCGAGACCGGCACCGAGCGGGGCGCCGAGCCACCGGCGCCGCCATCTCCCGTACGCAAGAAGCCCGCGGAGGCGGGGGACCGGTTCGGTTCGTTCCACACCGCCGTCAAGCAGGACCGCACTCGCACGACACCACGCTCGGAAGGCACGACCTCATGAACCCGGCTGATCTCGACTGGAAGCTCGATGCCCTGCTGGCGAAGACGCCCGGGGCGCGGCACGCGCTCGCGGTGTCCAACGACGGACTGGTGATCACCCAGTCCTCCGATCTGAGCCGGTCGGACGCGGAGACGCTGGCCGCCATCGCCTCCGGGATCCAGAGCCTGGCCAGAACGGTGTCGACCAAGTTCGGCGACGGCACCGGCAGCGTGGAGCACTCCCTGGTCGCGGTCGGCGGTGCGGTGCTGATGACCGTCGAGGCGGGCGAGGGCGCCCATCTCGCGGTGCTCGCCCGGGAGGACGCCGACCCGGGGATCGTCGGCAACAGCATGTCCGTCCTGGTCGACGGGCTCCTCACGTACATCACCTCGCCGCAGCGCGTGCCCGGGGAGGAGGGCGGCGCGACGGCATGATGCGCTGGGACGTCCATGAACAGCCGGACCGGCTGTTCGCCGCGACAGGGGGACGTAGCCGCGCGTACACGGAGTTCGATCTGGTGTCACTGGTCGTCAGCGAGTCCGAACCGGCCGCGGGCATGGCCCCGGAGGCGGTTCAGATCCTGCGGCTGTGCCGCCATCCGATGGCGCTGGTGGAGGTCTCCGCGCGGTTGCGCATGCCCGTGGGCGTCGTCGCGATCCTGCTGTCCGATCTGCTCGCCGAGGGCCGGATCTCGGTCCGCCATCCCAGCAGCGGGGCCGGTGGCGCCGGGCGGCCGGCCCCGCGGGGCGCCGGGGCCGCCGCCCCGGCACGGCCCCGGCTGCCCGATACCGGCTTGGTCCGAGAGGTGCTCGTTGCACTCAAAAATCTCTGAGACGGTCGACGAGACGGTCGATGTCGAGGCCCCGCTGAGCGATACGGCCCACGAGGCGGTGAAGATCGTGATCTGCGGCGGCTTCGGCGTCGGCAAGACGACCTTCGTCCGGGCCGTCAGCGAGATCGACCCGCTGACGACCGAGGCCGTGATGACCGAGAAGGGCGTGGGGATCGACGAGGTGGCCGGGGTGGAGGGCAAGTCGGCCACCACGGTCGCCTTCGACTTCGGCCGGATCAGCGTCACCGAGCGGATCGTGACGTATCTGTTCGGCGCCCCCGGGCAGAGCCGCTTCCGGTTCCTGTGGGACAACCTGTTCCTGGGCGCCTGGGGCGCGGTGGTCCTGGTGGACAACCGGCGGCTGGCGGACTCGTTCCCCGTCATCGACCACCTGGAGCGCAAGGGGATGCCGTTCGTCGTCGCCCACAACCGCTTCGACGACAGTCCGGACCACACCCTGGACGCCATACGCGGCGCGCTCGACCTCGCGGACGGGATACCGCTGGTCGCCTGCGACGCCCGCTCCCACACCTCGGGCAAGGACGTCCTGGTGGCGCTGCTCGACCATCTCCACACCCTGTCCGCCGCCCAGGAGGCCGCTTCGTGACCCAGCCGACCTCACCATCCGACGAACCCGGCGCACCCGGCGCACCCGGCGCACCGGACGAGCCGGGCCCGCGCGGCGAACCCGCCCCGCCGGAGCCCGTCCCACCGCAGTCCGTCCCAACGGAGCCCGGCCCGCCTCCCATCGAACGGCCCGCGTCCCACGAGGACGCCGCCCTGCTGTTCGGCCCGCGCTTCCAGGACACGCCCGCCGAGGTCTACCGGGAGCTGCGGAACACCTACGGCCCGGTCGCCCCCGTGCTGCTCCCCGGCGGCGTCCCCGCCTGGCTGGTCCTCGGCTACCGCGAACTGCTGCGCGTCACCGAGGACACCAAGGTGTTCGGGCGCGGTTCGGCCCGCTGGCGGCTGTGGCCGCAGATCCCGCCGGACTGGCCGCTGCGTCCGATGGTCGAGGACAACGGGTCGCTGCTGTACCGGGAGGGCGACGACCACCGCAGGCGCGCCGGAGCGGTCGGATCCGCCCTCGAAGCGGTCGATCTCAATCAGATGCAGGACGCGACCCAGTCGTTCGCTCAGGGCCTGATCGAGAAGCTGAGCGAGGGCAGCCGGGCCGATCTGATCGCCGACTACGCCCATCCGCTGCCGGTGCTCGCCCTCAGCCGCGTCCTCGGCCTGTCCGACTCCGAGGGCGTCACCCTGGTGAAGGCGATCAACGACATGGTCGACGGCGGCCCCGACGCCCTGCGCGGGCAGATCGAGGTGCGCGACACCATGGAGCGGCTGGTGGCCCGCAAACGCCGGGACCCCGGGCCGGACACCACCTCCCGGATGCTCGCCGACCACGCCGGTCTCACCGACCAGGAGGTGATCGAGGACCTGATGGTGCTCACCCTCGCCGGACACCAGCCCTGCACGGACTGGATCGGCATGACCCTGTGGCTGCTGCTCACCGACCACGAATACGCGGCCGGCATGGGCGGCGGCCGCCGCTCGGTCCGCCAGGCCATGCACCAGGTGCTGCGCGACCACACCCCGGTGCAGATCTTCGCGGGCCGTTTCACCACCCAGGACACCGTGCTGGGCGCGACCCGCGTCCCGGCCGGGGACCTGGTGCTGCTCGGGCTCGCGGGGGCCAACACCGACCCCTATATCCGTCCGCATGCGGCCGGGGTGATGGCCGGGCCGGAGGGCCACAACGCCTATATGTCGTACAGCCACGGCGAACACCGGTGCCCGTACGCGGGGCAGTGGATCGCCGAGGTCGTCGCCCACACGGCCGTCGAGACGCTGCTGGAGCATCTGCCGGACGTGGAGCTGGCCGTGCCTGCGGACGAGCTGCGCTGGCGCCCCTCGCCCTGGCTGCGCGGCCTGACCTCGCTGCCCGTCACCTACACGCCCGCCCACTCATACACCGGAGGCTTCGGATGGGACTGACCGAGGAAACGATGGGACCGACCGGGGAACGACCCCTCCTGCTCGACCCGACGATCCGCAGCTCCGCCGAGGAGAGCGAACTCCTCTACGCCGCCGGGCCCGTGGTCCGGGTCGAGCTGCCGGGCGGGGTGTCCGCCTGGGCCGTCACCCATGACGCGCCCGCGCGCGAGGTGATGCGCGACAGCCGCTTCGTGAAGGACATCGGCCAGTGGGGTCCCTGGACGCGCGGTGAGATCCCCGCGGACTGGCCGCTGATCGGCCTGGTCGACCTGGGGACCTCGCTGGTCAGCACGGACGGCGCCGAGCACCGGCGGCTGCGCCGCCCGGTGGCCCGGGAGTTCACCCCGCAGCGGGTGGAGGCGCTCCGCGGCCGTGTCGAGGAGATCACCCGCGAGCTGCTCGACCGGACGGCGGAGGCCGCCGCGGCGGAGGGCTCCGGCGGGGTGGTGGACCTCAAGGACACCTTCGCGTTCCCGCTGCCCATCACCGTGGTCGGCGAGCTGTTCGGCATGCCGGTCGAGTGGCACCGGCCGCTGCGGAAGCTGTACGACAGCTTCTTCGACGACAACGCCGCCCCCGAGACCGTCCACGCCACCCTGCAGGGGCTGTACGACTACATTGCCCGGCTGGTCCGGCTCAAGCGCGACGAGCCCGGCGCCGACCTCACCAGCGCGCTGCTGTCGGAACTCGGCGACGACCCGTCGGAGGAGGCCGTCGAGGAGCTGATCGCCACCATCCAGGTCATGATCACCGCCGGGCACGAGACCAGCGTCCACGCGGTCGTGAACGCCGTACGTTCGCTGCTGGACGACCCCGCACAGCTCGACCTCGTCCACAGCGGCCGCTACGACTGGGACGACGTGGTCGAGGAGAGCCTGCGGCTGGACGCCCCGGCGCTGAACTTCCTCTTCCGCTTCGCCACCGAGGACATCGACGTCGCCGGAACGCTGATCCGCGAGGGGGAGGGCGTGGTCATCTCCTACGGCGGCATGGGCCGCGACCGCGCCCAGCACGGCGCGGACGCCGACCGTTTCGACATCGCCCGCCGCCCCCGGCACACCTCCTTCGGCCACGGCCCGCACAGCTGCCCGGGCTCCGCGCTCGCCCGCCTGGAGACCACCATCGCGCTGCGGGAACTCTTCGCCCGCTTCCCCCGCCTGCGGCTCGCCGACCCGGACAGGCCGCTGGAGCGCTCCCCGTCGGTCATCGTCAACGGCCACCGGGCGCTGCCGGTGCGGCTGGCCTGATCAGGGGCCGTTCAGAGCCGGGGGTGTTCAGGGCGGGGGCCGTTCAGAGCCGGGGGTGTTCAGGGCGGGGGCCGTTCAGAGCCGGGGGCGTTCAGGGCCACAGCAACTCGCGCCGCCAGCCGCCGCGTTCCTCCGGGGCGCGGCGGTAGCGGAGCCGGACGTGCCGGCGCCGCGCCTCCTCCTGGTAGAACTCCACCTCGTCCGGCTCCAGGACGTACAGCGTCCAGGTGGGCGCGGTGGCGTCCGGTTCGCGCCCGGCCCGCTGTCGCGCGTCCGCGAAGGCCCGTTCCAGCTCCTCGTACGAACCGAGCACCGCGCTCTGCCGTCCCGCCCCGGCCAGCGCCGCCGCCAGCGCGGCGGGGGAGCGGCCGCGCAGATCGGCCGCGCTCGCCTCGGCTCCGGCCTCCGTGACGCGCCCGCTGATCCGGACCTGGCGTCCGGGGAGCATCCAGTGGAAGCCCAGCGACGCGTACGGGTGCTCGGCCAGCTCGCGGCCCTTGCGGCTGGTGCGATGGGTGCCGAAGTGCCAGCCGCGGGCGTCGGCGTCGTGCAGCATCACCGTGCGCAGGGACGGGCGGCCGTCCGCGCCGGCGGTGGCGAGCATCATCGTGTGCGGGCCCGGTTCGCCGCCTTCGGCGGCCTCGCGCAGCCACCGCCGGAACAGCGGAAGCGGCGCGCCCGGAGCCCGCGCCGGGTCGAACACGGGCAGCTCGGCCCCGTGCGGGACGCGCAAGCCGCGCAGCAGCTCCCGGAAGGCCTGGGCCTCGGCCCGGTCGTCGGCCGCCTCATCACGTACGTCGCTCATGGGGTCCCCATCCGATCACCCGCCGCCGGTCCGGGCAAGGGGAGGACCCCCCCGGCTCAGCCGCGGCCGAGCACGACCGTGCCGGAGGAGCAGAACCAGCCGCCGGTCCCCGAGGCCACGGCCAGTTCCGGCAGCCGCCCGCCCGCCTTGCGCACCTGCCGCGCCCCCGCCTCGCCGCGCAGCTGCCGTACCGCCTCGACCAGCAGGAACAGCCCGCGCATCCCGGGGTGGCAGGCGGACAGGCCGCCGCCGTCGGTGTTGACCGGCAGCGCGCCGCCGAGCGTCAGCCGCCCACCGGAGGCGAACGCGCCCCCCTCGCCCTTGGCGCAGAAACCCAGGTCCTCCAGCGTCACCAGCGTCATATAGGTGAACGCGTCGTACAGCTCCGCCACATCGATCTCCTCCGGCCGCACCCCCGCCCGCGCGAAGGCGTCGCGCCCGGAGGCCGCCGCGGGCGAGACGGTGAAGTCGTCCCACTCGGACAGGGCGGAGTGGGAGACGGCGGTGCCCGAGCCCAGCACCCACACCGGGGCCTTGGCCGTGTCCGCCACAAGGTCCTCGGCCGCCAGCAGCACCGCGCAGCCGCCGTCCGACCGGATGCAGCAGTGCAGCTTGGTGAAGGGGTCGGCGATCATCGGCCCGCTCAGCACGTCCTCGACCGTGATCGGTTCACGGAACATCGCGTCCGGATTGTGCGCGGCGTTGGCGCGCGCCTGCACGGCGATGTCCGCGAGCTGTTCGAGGGTGGTGCCGTACTCGTGCATATGGCGGCGGGCGGCCATCGCGTATTTGGCGACGAGGGTGTGGCCGTACGCGACCTCGAACTGGAGCGGTCCGCGCGCCCCGAAGGAGAGGTTCGCGGTCCGGCGGCCCGCCCGGATGTCGGCGCGGGCGGTCGAGCCGTAGACGAGGAGGACGGCACGGGCGTGACCGGCGGCGATGGCGTCCGCCGCGTGCGCCGCCATGACCTCCCAGGTGGCCCCGCCGACGGCGGTCGAGTCGGTCCAGCCGGGCCGCAGCCCCAGGTACTCGGCCACCTCCACGGGCGCCAGGATGCCGAGCCCCGCCGAGGCGAAGCCGTCCACCACCGAGCGGTCGAGGCCGGAGTCGGCGAGCGCCCGGCGGGCGGCCTGGGCGTGCAGGGTGTACGGGGTGGGGCCGTCGACGCGACCGCAGTCGGCGAGGGCGACGCCGACGACGGCGACCTTACGAGGGGCAGGCGTCATGAATCTGACGGTACATCAGTTCGCTGAGCTAGTATGACTGGTCGTCAGGAACGGGAGGTGGGTCGTCCGATGGATGCCGCGTTCAGCGAGGAGCAGGAGGAGATCCGGCGCACCCTGCGGGAGCTGCTGCGGGGGCGGTGCGGCGGCGTGGAGGTCAAGGCCGCGGTCCGCACCGCCGCCGGATACGACGAGGCGCTGTGGGGGCGACTCGCGCGGCGGCTGGGCCTCCCCGGGCTCGCCCTGCCCACGGCGTACGGCGGCGTCGGCTGCGGGCCCCTCGAGCTGGCGCTCGCCTGCGAGGAGACCGGGCGGGCGCTGCTGCCCTCGCCGCTGCTGGCCACCGCCGTGCTCGCCGCGCCCCTGATCACGGCCCTCGGGACCGGCGCGCAGCGCGCCGAGCTGCTGCCGCGGATCGCGGGCGGCGAGCTGACGGCGGCGCTCGCGGTGCCGGGCCGGGCGCTGTCCCGGGCGCTGGGGCTCGACGGGGAGTCCGGCGGCCGCGGCGAGGCGGACTGGGCGGGCGGCGGGCGCGCGGGCGGGGTCCAGGCCCGGGCCCGGGACGGCGGCTGGCGGCTGTACGGGCAGGTGGAGCAGGTGCTCGACGGGCACAGCGCCCAGCTGCTGCTGGTCGCCGCCCGCGCCGGGGGCTATACGCGCGGCCGCACCCTGGTCTTCGCCGTGCGGGCGGGGGCGGCCGGGCTGGTCCGCGCCCGGCTGACCGCGCTGGACGAGACCCGGCCGCAGGCCCGTGTCGAGCTGCGGGACGTCCCGGCCGAGCTGCTGGGCGAGGACGGCGCGGACGTGGCGGGCGCGCTGGCCGGGCTGGGCGGTCCGGCGGCGGCCGTCCTGGCGGCGGAGGCGGTGGGCGCGGCGGGCGCGGCCCTGGCCCGTACGGTCGACCATGTACGGACGCGGGAGCAGTTCGGCCGCCCGATCGGCTCCTTCCAGGCGGTCAAGCACCGGCTGGCCGATGTGTACGTCGCGGTGCGGGCGGCCCGCTCGGCGGCGTACTACGCGGCGTGGGCGGCGGACGGGCCGGAGGCCCCGGTCGCGGGCCCGCTGGCGCTCGCGTCGGCGCTGGACGCGCAGCGGGCGGCCGCGGGCGAGGCCGTGCAGCTGCACGGCGGCATCGGCATCACCTGGGAGCACGACGTGCATCTGTACCTCAAGCGGGCCGCCTCCGACGAACTGCTCTTCGGCCCCGCCCACCGGCTGCGGGCGCGGGCTGCCGACCGGGGCGGGCTGTTCGCACCGGCCGCCGCCGGGGCGGCGGGCGTCTGATGCCGCCGGGGGCGCGGATGACGCGGCTCGTACAGAAGGTGTCGTCGGGGCGCGCCTTCGCGCGGCTCGCCCCGCGCGTCGTTCCGGCCCTCGACCGGGCCGTCCACCGGCTGACCCGAGGCCGGGTGCTGCCGAGCGCGCGGATGCTGCCCAGCGTGATCCTCACGGCGCGCGGCGCGAAGTCCGGGCTGCCCCGCCGTACGCCGCTGGCCTGCATGCCGGAGGAGGGCGGCGGCTGGATCCTGATCGGCAGCAACTTCGGCCGTCCCGGCCATCCCGCCTGGACGGCCAATCTGCTGCGCCACCCGGACGCGGAGATCAGCTGGCGGGGCCGCGACATCCGGGTCCGGGCCCGTCTGCTGGAGGGCCCGGAGCGGGAGCGGACCTGGTCGGCGGTGGTGGCCTTCTGGCCGCCGTATGCCGGCTATCAGGCGCGGGTGGAGCGCCGGATCCGGCTGTTCCGCCTGGAGCCGGTGGGGCCGGAGGAGCCGTGGTCCGGGCCGGAATCGTGAGGCGGCCAGGGGGGCACCGGAAACCCGGGACCGAAACGGCCGCGGCGGGCCACTCGTGTCGAGT
>NZ_BBUZ01000044.1:0-28182 GCF_001417735.1 Streptomyces sp. NBRC 110028 | reverse complement strand
GGGCCACTCGTGTCGAGTGGCCCGCCGTGACATGACAGGACGTGCTGGCCCGCCGACCGGGCCCGGCCCGGCGTCGGCGCGCGGATGTGCGCGGGGGCGCGCACGGGCGCGCGGGCGCCGAAGTGAGCGCCGCGGCGCTATTTCGGCGGCTTGCGGCCGGTGATCCCCAGATGCACGAGCAGTGCCAGGCTCGGCTTCAGGTCGCCCTGCTTGACGCCCCAGCTCTGGAACCCCTTCTGGTGGGCGGAGACGGCCGCCAGCATCGCGACGAGCGAGCCCGCCACGGCGGCGGGCTGGACGTCCTTGTCGTACCGGCCCTTGGACTGAAGCTCCTTGATCGCGTCCGTCAGGGAGTTGGTGACGGAGTTGAGGATCTTCATGCGGATCTTGTAGAACCGCTTGTCTCCCTCGGCCGCGCCGAGATCGACCACGCGCAGAATGGCGTCGTGTTTGCGCCAAAACGAGAGGAAGCCGTCGACCAGCTCGTCGGCCGCCGTGGCGCCGGACTTGCCGGCCCAGGAGCGCCCGGCGACCAGTTCGGTCAGGCCCGCGCCCTCCTTCGCCATCTCCTCGGCGATCTCGAGGACGGCGCCCTCCACATCGGGGAAGTACTGGTAGAACGTCGCCGGTGAGGTGCCTGCCTTACGGGCGACATCGATGACTTTGACGTCTCGGTACGGGGATGTGCTGAGCATCTCGCCGAGGCAGTCGAGCAGCTTCTGCCGCGTCGCCTGCCCGCGACGACCGGCCACCCGACCGTCGACGGTGCGTACTTGTCCTGTCATGCCGTCAGCTTACCGAGGGGTGATCGAAGCGCGATTCGACTGCGTGCAAATGGGGTTCGTACGGGATGAGAGGGTTTGTGAGCCCTCCTCGGCGGCTTGGAATGGCTGATTCCGGCCCCATCCGATGGCCTCTCGTACGCCGTCAAGCCGCTTCTCGCCGCTCCACCATGCGGGTGAATGGCGTTATCAACAGGCTGTGGATAAGAAGCGTGGATGACCGGGCGGGGGCCCGGCGGCGCGGACCAAGGATTGGCCAAATATTTCGACTTCCGGAGCGGGCATCCGGGATGATCCCCCGTTAGCGTGGCAATCGCGGTAAAAGCCGCGAGCCAGGAGGACGCGGGAGGACTCGGGTCATGGTCCAGTACGTGGAAGGCGTGCCCTGCTGGGCGGACGCGATGCTGCCCGACGTCGCGGCGGGCCGCCGCTTCTACGGCGAGCTGTTCGGCTGGACCTTCGCCGAGGGCGGCGCGGGCTACCGCCCGCACACCTGGGCCCGGCTCGGGGGCGAGGACGTCGCGGCCCTGGTGCCCAAGTCCGACGGCCGGATGCCCACCGTCTGGAACGTCTACCTGGCCACCGAGGACGCCGCCGCGGCCACCGCCCGGATCCGCGAGGCGGGCGGCCGGGTGATCGTCGCGCCCCGGTGGATCGACGACCTCGGCGTCATGGCCACCGCCGCCGACCCCGGCGGCGCGGTCTTCGGGCTCTGGCAGACGGGCACCCACCCCGGCTTCGCCCGCCGGGGCGAACCCGGCGCCTACGGCTGGACCGAGGTCCACACCCGGGAGCCGAGGGTGGTGGACGCCTTCTACCGGACGGTCTTCGGATACGAGGCGCGGCCCGCGGAATCCGCCGGACCCGGGCCGAAGCGCCCCGCCGACGTCCTGCTGTGGTCACCGCGCGGCGAGCCCGCCGGACCCGGCCACGCCGTCGCCGGACGGGTCGTGCTCGGCGAACCGCACCCGGCCGAAATGCCCGCGCACTTCCTGACGTACTTTGTGGTGGCGGACTGCGATCATGCGTCGCGTACGGCCCGACGGCTGGGCGGGCGGGTTCTCAATGAGCCCGAAGATACGCCGTACGGGCGTTTCGCGGTCCTTGCGGACAATCAGGGCGCGCATTTCGCGGTCATCGACACCTCGCGGGGGACCGAAGGAGCAAGGGAGAACAGGGCGGGACGGGGCTGAGGGCGGTCCGGCGGCCGGGTGGCCGAACCGGAGGGGCTCCGGCTCCGTATCGCCCGATGACACGACGAATCGCCCCCGGGTTCGCAACCGCCGCCTTCGCCAGAGAGAATGCAGGATGCGTGCCGCCGGTTGGTTTGTCGGTGAGACGCTGCACGGGGCTGTATTTTTTGGGGCCCCCACGGGGAGGTGGCAGGCAAGTGGTGGAGCAGCTGACGCAGCACGATCCGAGGCGGATCGGTCCCTTCGAGGTGCTGGGCCGGCTTGGCGCGGGCGGCATGGGGCTCGTCTATCTGGCACGTTCGGCGTCCGGCCGACGGGTCGCGATCAAGACGGTCCGGACCGAGCTGGCCGAGGACCAGTTGTTCCGCGTCCGCTTCACCCGCGAGGTGGAGGCGGCCCGCGCGGTCAGCGGTTTCTACACGGCCGCGGTCGTGGACGCCGATCCGCGCGCCGCGGTGCCCTGGCTCGCCACGGCCTACGTCCCCGCGCCGTCGCTCGAGGAAATAGTCAATGAGTGCGGGCCGATGCCGGCCCAGGCGGTGCGCTGGCTGGCGGCCGGGGTCGCCGAGGCGCTGCAGTCCATCCATGGTGCGGGCCTGGTCCACCGGGACCTGAAGCCGTCGAACGTGCTGGTCGTCGAGGACGGCCCGCGCGTGATCGACTTCGGTATCGCCTCGGGCGTCTCCAACACCCGGCTGACGATGACCAACGTCGCCGTGGGCACGCCCGCCTACATGTCGCCCGAGCAGGCGCGCGACTCGCGCAGTGTGACGGGCGCCAGCGACATCTTCTCGCTCGGCTCCACCCTGACCTTCGCGGCCACCGGGCACGCCCCCTTCCACGGCGCGAACCCGGTCGAGACCGTGTTCATGCTGCTGCGCGAGGGGCCGGACCTGACCGGGCTGCCGGACGAGCTGCGCCCCCTCATCGAGTCGTGCATGCAGATGGAGGCCGACCGGCGGCCGTCCCCGGCCGATCTGCAGTCGCAGCTCGCCCCGCATCTGTTCGCCTCCAACGCCGACGACAGCGGTACGGCCTCGGCGTGGCTGCCGGGCGGCGCGGTCGCCCTCATCGAACGCAAGCGCAGCGGGCGCAACCAGGTGGCCCGCTCCTCGCGGCCCGCGTCCGGCTCCTCCCACCCCTCCGGGAGCGGCGGGAGCGGAAGCCCGGCCTCCGCGCCGCTGCCGCCCGAGCTGCCGCCCGCACCGCCGTCGTACGCCCCGGCCGGGGCCGACGGGCGCGGCGGCGGCCGGCACGGGGCGCCCGCCGGAGCGGGCGGCTGGGAGCCGGTGGGCACGGGCGATCCGCGCGGCGGTCTGCGCGCGCCCGGCCCGTCGAACGCGCTCAGCTCCATCGGCCCCGGGCGGCACGCCGCCCCCTCCGCGGCCGCGCCGTCCGCCCCGTCCCCGTCCGCCCCGTCCGCGCCGGTCCCGTCCGCGAGCGCGCCCGCCCCGCCGACCACCGGGGCCGACGGGCCGGTCCGGCTGCACAACTCCCAGGTGGCCATCGGCCCCGGGCTGCGTGCCGCCGACACGCGCGACCCGCACGCACGGCACGACACCGGCCCCGCCACGGGCTGGGTGCGGCCGCCGGGGATGACCCACGGCGGGCCGGGCGGGGGCGAGGCCGCCGCCACGGGCGCGGTCCCGCCGCCCACCCACTCCCCGTCCACCGACGCGGCCGAGCCGCCGGGCGCGGCGGGCCACGGCCGCTGGCGCCCCTGGCGGTTCCGCATGTCGAACGATGTGTGGGGCACCCCGGCGGTCGCCGGTGACCTGCTCTATGTGACCTCGTTCGAGGTGCACGCGCTGGACGTGGGCACCGGGCGGCGGCAGTTCAAGACCCGCGACGTGGCCTGGGCGATGGCCGTGGAGGGCGGCCGTATCCACGCCTCCGACGGCCCCACTCTGTACGCGCTGGACGCGACGGACGGCTCCGAGCGGTGGCGGCTGTCCACGGACGGCTGGGTCTACTCGCTCAAGGTCGACCGCGGCACGGTCGTCACCGGCACCCGCGGCGGCGGCGTCCAGGCCTGGGAGGCGGCCAACGGCGAGCTGCTGTGGGAGATGCAGGGCGTCCAGACCGACTTCGAGACGCCCGAGTCCGGCCCGGTCGTGCACGACGGCACGGTCTTCGTGTGGTCGGACGCCCGGCTGCGCGCCCTGGAGGCGCGTACGGGCGCGGAGCGCTGGTCGTACCCGGTCGGCGACACGGCCTCCTGCGGCGGGGTGCCGCTGCGGCTGCTCCCGGCGCCCGACGGGGTCGTGTACGTCTCGGCCGGTACCCGGGTGCTGGCGATCGACATCGCCCGCGGGGAGGTGCGGTGGCGTTTCGAGGCGCCCGCCGTCTTCCTGAGCGCCCCGGCGTACGCGCCGGGGCCCGCGGTGACCGGCGGCGGTGTCTACATCGCCGACTACCTGGGCACGGTCTACGCGCTCGACGCCGCCAATGGCCGCGACCGCTGGCGCATCGCCACCGAGGCGCGCGGTTCGGTCGAACCGGTCCTGG
Organism: Streptomyces sp. NBRC 110028; assembly: GCF_001417735.1. Taxonomy (GTDB): domain Bacteria; phylum Actinomycetota; class Actinomycetes; order Streptomycetales; family Streptomycetaceae; genus Streptomyces. Next base: position 23,699 of record NZ_BBUZ01000044.1, on the reverse strand, counting down.
TGGCCGACGGCTCCGTCCACCTGGGCAGCGGCAGCGCCCTGTACACGCTCGACGCGGTCACGGGCACCCCCAAGTGGCGCTTCGCGGCGGGCGGCGAAGTCATCGGCTCCCCGGTCGTCGCCGACGGCCGCGTCCACTTCGGCTCGGCCGACCACTGCCTCTACACGGTCGACGCGGCAGGCGGTCAGCTGCGCTGGAAGCTGGCCACGGGTGGTGAGATCACCGGTTCGCCGGTGGCGGCGGGCGGTGTGGTGTACGCGTGCAGCAAGGACCGCTGCGTGTACGCGTTGGACGCGGTCAAGGGCACCGGCCAGTCCCGCCCCGCGCCCCGTCCGTAACAGGCGTGTACCCAAAGGTCCTGTGCCCCCCGAAGTGACTATGGGGTACGGGACGGCGTTGCTAGGGTGGCGTGCACTTGTCAATCATCCACAGGTTGGCTTGAAAGCAGCTTTTCCACGGGGGTAATTCCATGCAACGCCGTTCCTTGCGCCTGCCTGCCATCGCCCTGGTCGGACTTCTCGCGCTCACCGGATCGCTCACCGGATGCGGAAAGAAGAAGAGCCACGGACTCGGAGGGGGCAACGGCGGATTCGTCTCCGGCGGCACCGGCGGCGACGAGCCCGCCTCCGGCCCCAGCGGACTGTCCAGCGACATCCCCACCGACCTGCCGAGCGGGTCCTCGGACCTGCCCTCGTACGGCGCCCCGACGCCCTCGGACCCCTACTCCTACTCCGCGCCGCCCACCTACAACCCGGACGCGACCAGCGAGACGAGCGGCACCAACTGCCGCTACGACCAGTCGACCAGCCAGTTCAAGTACGACGTGACGGTCACCAACACCGACACCACCCGCAGCTTCCGCTACTCGATCAGCACCAAGTGGAACGACTACGAGGACGAGGGGCTGCTCGGCTACGACAGCCAGGACGTGACCGTGCTGCCCGGGCAGAGCGAGAAGTTCACGGCCACCGCGAGCTACACCATCACCGAGCGCACCCAGTACACCTGCCAGATCAGCCTGGCCAGCAAGTCGCCCACGAGCAGCTGACGCGCGTCCGGGTCACCGGGTGCGGAAGCCGGGCCCGCGAGCCGCGAAGAGCGCGGCCTGCGCGTCCGGCGGCCGGTTCCCCAGGGCGATCAGCTGCGGGGCCCGGGCGAGTGCCTGCGCCAGCGCCGCCTCCTTCGCCGCCCACACCGCCCGTACGGTGCCCTGGACCGCCTCCGTCGGATACGAGGCGATGACGGCGGCGGCCCGCACCGCCGCCGCCACCGCCTCACCGCGCGGCACCACCTCGCTGACCAGCCCCGTCTCATAGGCCCGCCGCGCCGAGACCCGCTCGGCCGTGCCCATCAGCGCCATCCGCGCGACCTCCCCGGCGGGCATGCGCTGCGCCATGTAGACGGCCTCGTACGCGCTGACCATCCCGTAGGAGGTGTGCGGGTCGAAGAAGGTCGCGGTCTCGTCGGCGACGATGAACTCGGCCTCGCCCAGCAGATAGAACGCCCCGCCGCAGGCCATCCCGCCCACGGCCGCCACGACCGGCTTCCACAGGTCGTTCGCCTTGGGGCCGATGTCCCGCAGCGGATCGTCCATCGCGTACGGGGACGGCGGCTGCGGCACCGTGACCGAGCGGTCGATCCCGGTGCAGAACGCCCGCTCGCCCGCCCCGGTGAGGACCACGGCCCGCACCGACTCGTCCCGGCGCAGGTCCCGCCATGCGGAGGCCAGTTCGGCGGCGGTCGCCAGGTCGATGGCGTTGTGGCGCTCGGGCCGGTCCAGGGTGACCACCGCGACCCCGTCGTCCCGGGGCTCCACCGCGACCGTCATGGCCGCTCCAGCAGCCAGCGCACCACGGTGGGCCCGTCCGGCAGGGGGTGGAAGACGGCCCGCACCGGCGCCCCGATCCGTATCCGCGCCGGGTCGACGGAGTTCAGCGCGGCACCGGCGGACGCGACCAGGTTGCCCACCAGCCGGATCCGCGGGGTCTCCGCCAGTTCGACGAGGATCACGTTGTACGGGGCCTGCGCCGCGTAGGCGGGCAGCAGCGGCGGATGCGGCAGGACGTACGACCAGATCCGGCCACGCCCGCTCGTCTTCGTCCACCGGCTGTCGAAGGACTGGCAGTGCGGGCAGCAGGGCCGGGGCGGGAAGCGCGGTTCGCCGCAGCCGGCGCAGGTCTGGACGCGCAGCTCGCCGCGGGCGGCGTACTCGAAGAAGGGCGCGCCGTCCTCGTCGGGCACCGGCCGCAGCGGTTCCGTCATGTCCGCGGTCATGGGGTGTCGTCAACTCCTCAGCAGCAGGGCCGATGTGGGAACCCCCTCGCCCGCCGTGACCAGGCAGGTCGCGGCGTCGGGGACCTGGGCGGTGCTGGTGCCGCGCAACTGTCTGACCCCCTCGGTGATGAGGTTGAAGCCGTGCACATACGCCTCGCTCAGCCCGCCCCCGCCGGTGTTGAGCGGCAGCCGCCCGCCCAGCTCCAGCGCGCCGCCCTCGGTGAACGCGGCGCCCTCGCCGCGCCCGCAGAAGCCGTAGCCCTCCAGGGACAGCGGGATCAGCGGGGTGAACGCGTCGTAGATCTGCGCCACGTCCACGTCCTGCGGCCCGAAGTCGGCGCCTTTCCACAGGCGGCGGGCGGCGGTCCAGGAGGGGCCGGTGAGCGGGTCGTCGTTCCAGTAGTTGACCATCCCGTGGGCTTGCGCGGGCAGCCCCTGGGCGGCGGAGTGGACGTAGACCGGCCGCCGGGCGCAGTCGCGCGCCCGCTCGGCGGAGACGATGACGCAGGCCAGCGCGCCGTCCGTCTCCAGGCAGTTGTCGAACAGGCACAGCGGTTCGCTGATCCAGCGGGCGGTCATGTACATCTCGCGGGTCAGCGGTCGTTCGTACATCATCGCGGCGGGGTTCTGGTTGGCGCGGTTGCGGCAGGCCAGCGCGACGTTGAAGAAGTGGTCGCGGGTGGCGCCGTACTCGTGCATGTAGCGGCGGGCCAGCAGCCCGATCTCGTCGGCGGGCCGCAGCAGCCCGTACGGCCGGGTCCACTGGGCGGGGGTGGGCAGCTGGACGCGGGTGTTGGTCCAGGGCCGGGGCCCGCTGCCGCGTTTGCGGGAGCGCCAGGCCACGCCGACGCCCGCCTGCCCGGTGGCGATGGCGGCGGCCAGATGCGCGACGGTCGCGCAGGAACCGCCTCCTCCGTAGCCGACCTTGCTGAAGAAGGTCACGTCGCCCGCGCCGATCGCCTTGGCGACCTCGACCTCGTCGGTCTCCTCCATGGTGTACGAGGCGAAGGCGTCCACCTCGGAGGGGGCGATCCCGGCGTCGTCGAGCGCGGCCAGGATCGCCCGGCAGGCGAGCGTCTTCTCGGATGCGGGGAGGCGTTTGGCGAACGCGGTCTGGCCGATGCCGACGATCGCCGTCGCGTCCTTCAGGCCCATGGCCACCTCCGTACGTCGCGGTCACCGTGCTGACAGCGGGGAAGGCTACCGCTAATCTGACGGGTAGTCAGCTAGTGGGAGTCGCTGTGCTGGAGGCGGGACATGGCCAAGTGGCGGACCATCCCGGCGCTGATACGGGCCGCGGCGCGGACGTACGGGGACGCGACCGAGGCCGTCGTCGAGGGCCGCGCCCGGATCTCCTACGCCGACCTCGGCACCCGCGTCGAACGGGCCGCGGCCGCGTGCGTCGCCTCCGGCGTCGAGCGGGGCGACCGGGTCGCGATCTGGGCGCCCAACACCGCCGACTGGATCGTGGCGGCCCTCGGCGCGGTCACCGCGGGCGGCGTCCTGGTCCCGGTCAACACCCGCTTCAAGGGGGCCGAGGCGGCGTACATCCTGCGGCGCACCCGGGCCACCCACCTGTTCATCACCGGCACCTTCCTGGGCGCCTCCTACGTGGCGTCACTGCGCCGGGCGGCGGAACGCGGGCCGGGCCAGGGGGTTCCGCTGCCGGGGCTGCCCTATCTGCGCGAGGTGATCGTCCTCGCCGGGGACGCCCCCGAGAACTTCCGCACCTGGAAGGACTTCCTGACGGCGGGCGAGTCCGTGCCGCCGGACGCCGTACGGGAGCGGGCCGACTCCGTACGACCGGGCGACCCGTCCGACATCACCTTCACCTCCGGCACCACGGGCGACCCCAAGGGCGTGGAGATCACCCACGGGCAGACCCTGCGGGTCTACGACACCTGGAGCGAGGTGACGGGGCTGAGGCGCGGCGACCGCTATCTCATCGTCAACCCCTTCTTTCACACCTTCGGTTACAAGGCGGGGATCATCGCCTGCCTGATGCGCGGCGCGACGATGGTGCCGCAGTCCGTCTTCGACGCGGACAGCGCGCTCACCCGCATCGCCGCCGAGCGCATCAGCGTCCTGCCCGGCCCGCCCACCCTGCACCAGGCGATCCTCGACCACCCGGCGCGCGACGCCCACGACCTGTCCACGCTGCGTCTGGTCGTCACCGGTGCCGCCGTCGTCCCGCTGGAGCTGGTGGAGCGGCTGCGCTCCGAACTGCGCGTCGCCACCGTGCTGACGGCGTACGGCCTGACCGAGGCGTCCGGCACCGTCACCATGTGCCGCGGTGGTGATCCGCCGGAGACCATCGCCGCCACCTCGGGCCGCGCCATCCCGGACACCGAGATCAGGATCGTGAACCCGCTGGGCGATCCGCGTCCGCCGGGCGCCCCCGGCGAGGTCTGGGTCCGCGGCTACCACGTGACGCGCGGCTACTTCGAGGACCCGGTCGCCACCGCCCGCGCCATCACGCCGGACGGCTGGCTGCGGACGGGCGACATCGGCGTCCTCGACGCGGAGGGCAATCTGCGGATCACCGACCGGATCAAGGACATGTTCATCGTCGGCGGCTTCAACGCCTATCCCGCCGAGATCGAGCGGCTCCTCGCCCGCCACCCCGACCTCGCCGATGTCGCCGTCGTCGGCGTCCCGGACGCGCGCCTCGGCGAGGTCGCCAAGGCCTTCGCGGTCCGCCGCCCGGCCGCCACCCTGACCGCCGACGACCTGATCGCCTGGTCCCGCCGCGAAATGGCCAACTACAAGGTGCCGCGCCACGTGGAGTTCGTGCCGGAACTGCCGCGCAACGCGAGCGGCAAGGTGCTCAAGCACCGGCTCCGGGGCCGCCCGGCCTGAAACGACGGCGTGGGGCCCAGCCGCAGCGGCTCGGCCCCACGCCTGGAATGCTCGGCGGCGCGTGGTCAGCCGTCGGTGCTGTCCGCCTGGGCGCCGGAGACGGGCTGGGGCGAGTCCGGGTGGGCGTCCTGCGTCGTGACGCCCACATGGTCCGGATGGGCGTCGGCCAGGGCCGGGGCCGCGGTTCCGGCGGCTATCGCTGCTGCGAAGGCGAAGGAGACGAGGGCCTTCTTCGAGTAGGTCATACCAACTCCTGAAGCTGCGCGGGCGTTTGCTAAGTGAAACGCAAGATTATTGGCACGTGGATAAGTGTTCGATGAGACTGTCTTGAAATCATCGATAAATGGCGCAAGCGGTGATATGTGCGACTCATGTGCGGCTCACCATGGCGAGGACCGGTGCTGGTGGCCTCCCCTCCGGCCCACCAACACCGGTCCCGCCATGCCGTGCTCCGTCGGCGGCCGCCGACGGACCCTACGTGGTCGTGCTGTCCGGGTGGCTGTCGAGCGTCGTGATCTGGGCGGCGCCATCCGGGTGGCTGTCGGCCTGGAGCGGCTTCGGGCCGTCCGGGTGGCTGTCCTCGGTGCCGATGCCCGGGCTGTCCGGGTGGCTGTCCAGCGTGCCGATGCCCACCCCGTCCGGGTGGCTGTCCAGTGTGCCGATGCCCACCCCGTCCGGGTGGCTGTCGGCCTTGAGCGGCGACGGGCTGTCCGGGTGGCTGTCGAGTGGCCGGTAGGCGTCCGACGTGGGCTTCTTGTCCTGACTCACCAGGATCAACTCCATTGAACTCGGTCGGTTGGGGCGCACAACGCCCGTCCGGCGACTCCCCCGTGGGTCGCCGGACGGGCACAAGGCCGCTCACCCTGGAACGAGGCAGGAAGTGGCCTCTTCACCGACCCGTCTGCCCCCCGCGGGGACGGATCGACAGCACTAAGACTGCCGGTCCGGGATAAACGATTGATGAACGTGCCGCGCGAGCCCTGCTATGCGGTCGCCATGGGCGCCATCAGGGCCCGTACTTCCTCCGCCTCCGCGGGGTTGTCCAGCTGCTCGTAGATGGACAGGGCCTCCTGCCAGCAGGCCCGGGCCCGGTCCGTCTGGCCCATCAGGTCCAGGGCCTGGCCCAAGACCTTCAGCACGGTGCCGCGACGGAACTCACCGCCCACGAAGCGCAGCGCGAGGGCCTGTTCGGCGTGGGTGGCCGCCTCCGGCGGACGGCCCGCCGCGAGGTGGACCTCGGCCAGCCGGGCGTGGGTGGAGCCTTCCCAGAGGCGCTGCCGGTTCTCGCGGAACAAGGTGAGCGCCTGCGTCAGCTGGTCGAGCGCCTCGTCGTACCGCCCGGCCTGGTGGAGCGCGATGCCGAGGGCGAATCGTCCGTTGGCGACCCGCAGGGCGAGCCCCAGGCCGCTGTAGATCTCGACGCCTTCGGCGGCGAGTTCGATGGCGCTGTCGGTGCGGCCCATCGCCGAGTGGGCCCGCGAGATGTTGCACAGCGCGCCGGCGATGCCCGGCCGGTTGTCATCGGCGCGGAAGGATTCGAGCGCCTGGCGGAAGTACGCCTCGGCGTCCTCGTACCGCTTCTGGTAGAGCGCGATGATGCCGCGCTCGTTGGGCACCTCGCAGCCGGGCACCGGGTCCTCGGCCGCCAGGGCCAGCCGCATGGCCTGACGGCCCTCGTATTCGCCCTGCTCGTACCGGCTGGCCATCCAGTGCAGATGGGAGAGGGTGAAGCGGGCGCGCCCCTCCGCGCGCGGATCGCCGGCGAGTTCCCCCGCGTCGCGCACGGTCTGGGCCGCCGCCTCGTACTGCCGGGAGTTGGCGCCCGACTCGCCGAGGTCCTTCGCCGCCACCAGGAGGTCGGCCGCGCGGCGCAGCGTGGCGCCGGTCGCCAGCTGCTGGACGCAGGCCAGCAGGCAGTGCGCCTCGGCGAACATCCAGTCGAGCGCGGCGGCCGAGTCCTGGAAGTCCAGCCCCGGATACCGCGTCGGCTCCAGGTGGTCCACCAGCCGGTCCCCGGGGCGGGCCAGGGCGAAGACCCGGGCGGCGGAGACGAGGTAGAAGTCCAGCAGCCGGGACAGCGCGGCGTCCCGCTCGGACGGCGGCATCTCGTCCCGCTCCGCGCACGCACGCGCGTAGAGCCGCACGAGGTCGTGGAAGCGGTAGCGGCCGGGGGAGGCGGACTCCAGGAGGCTGGTGTCGACCAGGCTCTCCAGCAGGTCCTCCGCGTCGTCGACGTCCATGTCCAGCACGGCCGCCGCCGCGGCGAGCGAGATGTCGGGGCCGTCGGCCAGGCCCAGCAGCCGGAAGGCGCGGGCCTGTCGCGGTTCGAGCTGGCCGTAGCCGAGTTCGAAGGTGGCCTTGACCGCGAGGTCACCGGCGCGCAGCTCGTCCAGCCGCCGGCGCTCGTCGCCGAGCTTGCCGGCCAGGGCGGAGACCGTCCAGGTGCGGCGCGAGGCGAGACGGGAGGCGGCGATGCGGATGGCCAGCGGCAGGAAGCCACAGGCCGCCACGACGTCCATCGCGGCGTCGCGCTCGGAGGCGACCCGCTCCTCGCCGACGATGCGGGTGAAGAGGACCAGCGCCTCGTCGGGGCTCATCACATCGAGGTCGACCAGGTGGGCGCTCTCCAGGTCGACCATCCGGTGGCGGCTGGTGATCAGCGCCGCGCAGCCCGGGGTGCCGGGCAGCAGGGGGCGCACCTGCGCGGCGTCGCGGGCGTTGTCCAGCAGCGTCAGGACGCGGCGGCCGTCCAGGAGGGAGCGGAAGAGCGCGGCGCGCTCCTCGACGCCGTCGGGGATGGCGTTGTCGGCGGTGCCCAGGGCGCGCAGGAAGGAGCCCAGCACGGCGCCGGGGTCGGCGACCAGGGGGCCCGAGCCCTGCAGGTCGACGTAGAGCTGGCCGTCGGGGAACTGGTGGCGTGCGGCGTGGGCGACGTGCACGGCCAGGGTGGTCTTGCCGACGCCTCCGATGCCCGCGACCGCTGACACGGCCATGACACGCCCTTCGGCGGTGGCGAGTTGATCGCTCAGCTCCTTGATGAAGGGCGCCCGCCCGGTGAAGTCCGAGACCGTCGCGGGCAGCTGGGCGGGGCGTACGAAGCTCGCGGCGCCGCCGCTCGGCTCCTCGGCGGCGTGCGCGGAGACCGCCAGCTCCGCGTCGGCCTCCAGGATCCGCTGGTGCAGCGCGGACAGCTCGGGGCGCGGGTCCACGCCCAGCTCGTCGGCGAGCAGCCGCCGGGTGTCGGCGTAGACGGCCAGGGCCTCCGCCTGCCGTCCGCTGCGGTACAGCGCCAGCATCAGCAGCTCCCGCAGCCGCTCGCGCAGCGGGTACGAGGCGGTCAGCGCGGTCAGTTCGGAGACCGCCTCGGAGTGGTGGCCCAGCTCCAGGTCCAGGTCGAGCCGGGTCTCGATCAGGGAGCGGTACCACTCGTCCAGCCGGGTGCGCTGGGTCTCCGCGTACGGACCCGGCACTCCGGCCAGCGGTTCGCCGTCCCACAGGTCGAGCACCTTGTTGAACAGCTCGCGCGCCCGCGTGCGGTCCCCGGAGTGCTGCGCCTTCTCCGCCTCGGCCGTCAGCTGCTCGGCCACGTCGGTGTCCAGGGCGCCCAGGCCGATCCGGATCGCGTAGCCGCCCGATTCGCTCACCAGGATCTCGGAGTCCGGCCCGAACGCCTTGCGCAGCCGCGAGGCGTACGTGCGCAGCGCGGCGATCGCCGCTTCCGGCGGCTCGGTGCCCCACAGGCCGTCGACCAGCTCGGGCGCGGTCGCGGTGCGCCCGCCGCGCAGCAGCAGCGCGGCCAGCAGCGCGCGCTGCTGCGGCGACCCGGTGTTGATCGCCTCTTCGCCCCGCCAGGCCCGGACGGGGCCCAGCACGGTGAAGTACAAGTGCTGTCCCGGCACCCGCTCCCTTTCGCCGTCCATGGTCTCCCCCTCGCCTGTCCTTCCCCGTTCGCACGGGCCAGTTTGCCTTGTCAACGCCTTCCGCGTCAGTAGGGCCCCCACGTCCTCCACAAGCCCGCCATAGTTGGCCGAAGTGGCCATGGTGCGTGGCGCGACGCTTGCGCCGGGAGGGGCCTGCCGGGGGCGGGGAGGGGACGCGGGGAACGCGCGGTGCACCCGGAGGGAACCCGCACCCGATAACTGACACCCCCGTCAGATCGGCGCTACCGTGAACGGCATGGAGAGCTTCCCGAAGATCATCTCGGTGGACGACCACACGGTTGAGCCCCCTCACGTCTGGCGGGACCGCCTCCCGTCGAAGTACCGCGACACCGGCCCGCGCATCGTCCGGGCGCCGCTGAAGGAGATGACCTTCGTCGGCGGCAAGTTCGCCCCGACGATGGGCGCGCCCGGCGACGACGGGCCGATCGCCGACTGGTGGGTGTACGAGGACCTGCGCCGGCCGCTCACCCGGCTGGACACCGCCGTCGGCTGCGCCCGCGACGAGGTCCGGCTGGAGGCCATCACCTACGAGCAGATGCGGCCCGGGTCCTACGCGGTGCCCGACCGGCTCGCCGACATGGACGTCAACCACGTCCAGTCCGCGCTGTGCTTCCCGACCTTCCCGCGCTTCTGCGGGCAGACCTTCACCGAGGCGGGCGACCGCGAGCTGGGGCTGCTCGGGGTGCGCGCGTACAACGACTGGATGGTGGAGGAGTGGTGCGGCCCCGAGGCGCGGGGCCGCCTCATCCCGCTGATCATCATCCCGCTGTGGGACGCGGAGCTGGCCGCCGCCGAGGTACGGCGCAACGCCGCGCGCGGGGTGCGCGCCGTCTGCTTCTCCGAGATCCCGCCGAACCTCCAGCTCCCCTCCATCCACACCGACGCCTGGGATCCCTTCTTCGCGGCGTGCGACGAGACCGGCACGGTCATCGCCATGCACATCGGCTCGTCCTCCCGCATGCCCTCGACCTCCGCCGACGCGCCCCCGGCGGTGGGTTCCACCATCACCTTCGCCAACTGCTGCTTCTCGATGGTCGACTGGCTGATGAGCGGCACGTTCGAACGCTTCCCCAACCTCAAGATCATGTACGCGGAGGGCCAGATCGGCTGGATCCCGTACATCCTGGAGCGCGCCGACGTGGTGTGGGAGGAGAACCGCGGCTGGGGCGGCGTCGCCGACAAGGTGCTGCGGCCGCCGTCCGAGCTGTTCGCCGAGCACGTCCACGGCTGCTTCTTCGACGACGCCTTCGGGCTGCGGAACCTCGACGCGATCGGCGTGGGCAACGTCCTGTACGAGACGGACTATCCGCACTCCGACTCGACCTGGCCGAAGTCCCGGGAGGTCGGCGAGGCGCAGATGGGCCACCTCGCGCCGGACGTGGTGGAGCGGATCGTACGGGGCAACGCGATCGAGCTGCTGGGGCTGACCGTCGACGGGCTCTGGGCCGGGCCCGGGGCGTAGCGGGTGCGCGCCGGTTCACCCAGGAGCAAGGAAGCGTCCACTGCCGGTCAATGACACCCGCCCGGCGCTCCGGCAGGCTGGGGGGTCTGGCGCCGGGGTTCGCCGCGTGCCGGACGCCACGGGGGTGCGTCCGGTGCGCGCGATCTGAGGGCCAGCTGCCGGTAGTCGCTCGGCGGCATCCCGTACGCGGCGCGGAACACGCGGCTGAAGACGGCGGGATGGGAGAAGCCACGGCGCGCGGCGAGTTCGTGCAGGGGGACGGCGGACAGCCCGGGGTCGTCGAGGTCCCGCCGTACGCGGTCCAGGCGCTGCCGACGTATCCAGGCGGAGACGGTGGTGTCCTCGGCCCGGAACAGCCGGTGCAGATAGCTGACGGAGATGTGGTGCGCGGCGGCGACGGCGGCCGGGGTCAGCTGTGGGTCGTGCAGGTTCCGCTGGATGAAGTTCTGCACGCGCAGGAACAGGGTCCGCTGCCGCGTCTCGGGAGGTACGGCGTCGTCGGACTCGGCGGCGTGCGCGAGCACCGCCGTGGCCAGGTCGACCAGCACGGCCCCCAGTCGCGGCCCGTCGGCAGGGCGGTACGAGCCGCTGTCCGCGGACAGCCGGCTGAGGAACCCGGTCAGCAGGGCGCCGACCCCCTCGCGCCCCGGGATGGGCCGGGCGAGCAGCCGGTCGATCCGGTCGTGGGGGACCGGAATCAGCGCCTTGGGGATCTCCAGGCCCACGCCCTGGGGAGGGCCGCCGAAGGCCACGCAGTCGTAGGGGCGCGAGGTGTCGACGACGTACAGGCCGCCGGCGGAGTGCGCCGCCTCCTCGCGGGCCTGGGAGACCTGGAGGTTCGCGCCTTCGAGGAAGGAGAAGTGGTACAGCTCGGGGTCCGACTGCCGGATGAGCTTCGGTGTCCGCCGGAAGGTCATCGGGTCGAACTTCGTGGGCCATACGTGGGCCGGGCCGACCTCCAGGATGCGGACCTGTCCCCGGAAGTCGCCGGTGTGTTCGGTGCTCATCTCCATGGGGGCGATGAGCTTCGCCATCTGCTCGCGCCAGAAGTCGAACCGGTCGGCTCGGGGGAGTTCGTCGCACCGGAACACCGTCTCGATCATCACGTGCCCTCGTGAGAGACGGGCGCGGCCTGAGGGGCGCACATGCCTCGTACGCTAGCACCGCCCTTGTCTGATGGACCGTCAGATACGACGATAGCGGTCCCGCCGTGGTCTCCCACGGTCCACCTCGGTCCACCTCGGTCCACACGGTCCACACGGTCCACTCCACTTCGGTCCACCGACAAGGAGGCCCGGCATGCGCGTCCTGCCCCGGGGCCGGTTGAGCTACGGCATACAGCTGCCGATCCAGTCACAGAGCACCCTCTACGCCGAACCGTGGGAGGCGGCCGCCGGTCCGGACGACCTCGTCGCCCTCGCCCGCGCCGCCGACCGCTCCGGCTTCGCCTACGTCGCCGTCTGCGACCACGTGGCGATCCCGCGGCGGCTGGCCGCCGCGATGGGCACCGTCTGGTACGACCCGGTCGCCACCCTCGGCTATCTGGCCGCGGCCACCGAGCGGGTGCGGCTGCTCAGCCATGTCGCGGTCGCCGCGCTCCGGCACCCCCTGCTCACCGCCAAGCAGTACGCGACGCTCGACCACCTCTCCGGCGGGCGGCTCATCCTCGGGGTCGGCGCCGGGCACGTACGCGAGGAGTTCGACGCGCTCGGCGTCGACTTCGACGCGCGCGGGCCGCTGCTCGACGAGACGGTCGACGCGCTGAAGACCGCGCTGGGGCCGGAGGAGTTCGCCGACTTCCACGGTGAGCGCTTCACGTATCGAGACCTCGGCCAGGCCCCGCGCCCCGCCCAGACGCCGCGCCCCCCGCTGTGGGTGGGCGGCTCCTCGCCCGCCGCGCTGCGCCGGGCCGCCGTCCGGGGCGACGGCTGGCTGCCGCAGGGCGACCCGCGCGACCGGCTCCCCGCCCAGATCGCCCGGCTGCGCGCGCTGCGCGAGGCGGCGGGTGTCGAGGAGCCCGCCGAGATCGGCGCCATCGCCGAGCCGCTGTACGTGGGCGAGCCGTCGTGGCGCGTGGGGCGCCGCACGCTCACCGGGAAACCGGAGCGGCTGGCCGAGTCCCTGCGCGCGTACGCGGCCATGGGGGTGGACCAGATCCAGGTGCGGTTCCGCAGCCGGAGCCGCGCCGAACTGACCGACCAGATGGCGGCCTTCGCGGCCGACGTCGCCCCGCAACTCAACCCTTGAGGAGGCCATCGTGGGCAAGCTGGACGGACGCGTCGTGATCATCACGGGTGCGGCGCGCGGGCAGGGCGAACAGGAGGCGCGGCTGTTCGCCGCCGAGGGCGCGAAGGTGGTGCTCGCGGACGTCCTCGACGACCAGGGCGGCGCCGTGGCGAAGGAGCTGGGGGAGGAGTCCGCCGCTTACGTCCACCTGGACGTGAGCCGCGAGGACGACTGGGCGGCCGCCGTGGCGTTCGCGAAAGACGCCTTCGGCGCGGTGAACGGGCTGGTCAACAACGCGGGCATCCTCCGCTTCAACGAGCTGACCAGCACCCCGCTGGAGGAGTACCTGGCCGTCGTCCAGGTCAACCAGGTCGGCGCCTTCCTCGGCATGCGCACCGTCGCCCCGGAGCTGGCGGCGGCGGGCGGCGGCACGATCGTCAACACCGCCTCGTACGTCGCCCTCTCCGGCATGGCCCTGCTGACCTCGTACGCCGCCACCAAGGCGGCCGTCGTCGGGATGACCCGGGTGGCCGCGATGGAGCTGGCGGGAAAGGGCATCCGGGTCAACGCGGTGTGCCCCGGCGCGATCGACACCCCCATGAGCAACCCGGCCCGGCTCGACCCGGCGGCGGACCCGGCCCAGGTGGCCGAGGCATCGGAGGCGGTCGACGGCCTCTACCGCAAGCTGGTCCCGATGGGCCGCATCGGCCGCCCCGAGGAGGTCGCCCGCCTGGCGCTCTTCCTCACCTCGGACGACTCCTCGTACATCACCGGCCAGCCGCTCGTCGCCGACGGCGGCTGGCTGTGCGGCGTCTCGGTCTTCTGACGGCTCCCCGGGGGCCGGGCGTGCCCCTTGACGCCCAACCCCGCCGGTGCCATGGTCGAACCCAAATCTGACGGTACGTCAGATAGAGCAGAGGCGGTGACCCCCTTGGAATTCGGACTGTTCGTACAGGGATACGTGCCGGAGCGCCGACGCCGCGCCGACCCCGAGGCCGAGCACCACGCCCTCATCGAGGAGACCGAGTACGTCATCCAGGCCGACCGATCCGGCTTCAAATACGCGTGGGCCTCCGAGCACCACTTCCTGGAGGAGTACTCCCACCTCTCCGCGAACGACGTCTTCCTCGGCTACCTCGCCCACGCCACCGAGCGCATCCACCTCGGATCCGGCATCTTCAACCCCCTCCCGCAGGTCAACCACCCGGTGAAGGTCGCCGAGAAGGTGGCCATGCTCGACCACCTCTCCGGCGGCCGGTTCGAGTTCGGCTCGGGGCGCGGGGCGGGCAGCCACGAGATCCTGGGGTTCATCCCGGGCGTCACGGACATGAACCACACCAAGGAGATCTGGGAAGAGACCATCGGCGAGTTCGCCAAGATGTGGCTGCGGGACGAGTACCCGGGCTTCCAGGGCAAGCACTGGTCGCTCCCGCCCCGCAAGGTGCTGCCCAAGCCGTACGGAGCGGGCCACCCGGCCATGTGGTACGCGGCCGGCTCCCCGTCCTCGTACGCGATGGCGGGCCGCAAGGGCCTCGGCGTCCTCGGCTTCTCCATCCAGAAGGTGTCCGACATGGAGTGGGTCCTCGACTCCTACAAGAACGCCGTCAAGGACGCCGACCCGGTCGGCGGCTTCGTCAACGACAACGTCATGGTGACCTCGACCGCGATCTGCGCCGAGACCCACGCCAAGGCGGTCGAGATCGCGCTCGGCGGCGGCCTCAACTACCTCCAGTCCCTCCTCTTCCGCTACCACGACACCTTTCCCCGCCCGGACGGCATCCCGGAGTGGCCCGAACTCCTCCCCGAATACACCGAGGAGATCATCGAACTGCTCATCGCCGAGGAGCTGATGATCTGCGGCGACCCGGACGAGGTCTTCCGGCAGTGCAAGCGGTGGGAACAGGCCGGGGCCGACCAGCTCTCGTTCGGGCTGCCGATCGGCATCGGCTACGAGGACACCATGAACACCATCAAGCTCATCGGCGAGCACGTCATCCCGAAGATCGACACCGATCCGGTGCACCGCACGACCCGCTTCCGCCGGACAGTGAACGGATGACAGCTGACAGCAGGCGGATGACAGCTGACAGATATCAGCTGATGTCATACAGATAACGGCTGACGCCAGAAGGGACCCCACCCGTGCTCGACCACCTCATCAAGGGCGCGACCGTCGTGGACGGCACGGGCGCGCCCTCGCACACCGCCGACGTCGGCCTGCGCGACGGCCGGATCGTCACCGTCGCCGAGCCGGGCACCGTCGGCGAACCGGCCCGCACCACCGAGGACGCCACCGGGCTCGTCCTCGCGCCCGGCTTCGTCGACCCGCACACCCACTACGACGCCCAGCTCTTCTGGGACCCGTACGCCACCCCTTCCATGAACCACGGCGTCACCACCATCGCGGGCGGCAACTGCGGCTTCACCCTCGCCCCGCTCAACCCCGAGCGCCCCGGCGACGCCGACTACACGCGGCGGATGATGAGCCGGGTCGAGGGCATGTCGCTCGTCGCCCTGGAGGAGGGCGCGCCCTGGAACTGGCACGGCTTCGGCGAATACCTCGACGCCCTGGAGGGCCGGACCGCCGTCAACGCGGGCTTCATGGTGGGCCACTGCGCGCTGCGCCGCCACGTCATGGGCCCGGACGCGATCGGCGGACAGCCCACCCCCGGCCAGATGGAGGCGATGCTGCGGCTCCTCCACGAGGCGATGGACGCGGGGGCGTGGGGTCTTTCCACCACCCAGTCCTCCACCCACGCCGACGGCGACGGGCAGCCCGTCGCCTCCCGGCACGCGAAGCCCGAGGAGCTTCTTGCCCTGTCCCGGGCCGTCGGCGAACACGAGGGCACCCAGATCGAGGCCATCGTGGCGGGCTGCCTCGACCGGTTCGCCGACGAGGAGATCGACCTGCTGGTGGAGATGAGCGCCGCCGCCGGCCGCCCCCTCAACTGGAACGTGCTCACCATCGACGCCGCCGTCCCCGAGCGCGTCCCGCGCCAGCTCCTGGCGAGCGAGCGGGCCCGTGCGGCGGGCGGCCGCATCGTCGCCCTCACCATGCCCATCCTCACCCCCATGAACATGTCGCTCGGCACGTTCTGCGCGCTCAACCTCATTCCGGGCTGGGGGGACATCCTCGGCCTGCCCGTCCCCGAGCGCATCGCGAGGCTCCGCGACCCGGCTGTGCGGGCGGAGATGCTGCGCCGCGCGAACAGCCCCGAGGCCGGGGTCTTCCGGCGGCTCGCCGACTTCGAGCGGTACGTCATCGGCGACACCTACAGCGAGGCCAACGCCGGACTCACCGGCCGTGTCGTCCGCGACATCGCCGCCGAGCGCGGACAGGACGCCTTCCACACCCTGGTGGAGATCTGCGCCGCCGACGAGATGCGTACGGTCCTGTGGCCGATGCCGACCGACAACGACCCGGCCAGCTGGGAGCTGCGGCGGCAGACCTGGGACCACGAGGACGTCATGCTGGGCGGCTCCGACGCGGGCGCCCACCTGGACCGGATGTGCGGCGCCCCGTACACCACGCGCTTCATCGGCGACTGCCTGCGCGGCCGGAAGCTGGTCGGCCTGGAGCGCGCCGTGTGGATGCTGACCGACGACCCGGCGCGGCTGCTCGGCCTGCGGATGCGCGGCCGGATCGCCGAGGGCTACCACGCCGACCTCGTCCTCTTCGACCCCGACCGCATCGACGCAGGTCCGGCGACGCTCGTCCACGACCTCCCCGGTGACAGCCCCCGCCTGGACTCCCGGGCGGCGGGCATGGTGAGCGTCCGCGTCGGCGGCGTCGAGACCATCCGCGACGACGAGATCACCGGCGCGATCCCGGGGAGGGTGCTGCGCTCGGGCCGCGACACCCACAGCGTGTCCACGCGGGGGTGAGGGTGCCGATGCCCCGCGTGGCCCTCGTCACCGGCGCCTCGCGCGGTATCGGCCTGGCGGTGGCGAAGGCGCTGGCCGCCGACGGCACGGCGGTGTGCGTGACCGCACGTGGCGCGGCCGAACTGGACGCGGCCGTAGGCGAGCTGGGCCCTGACGCCCTCGCCTGCCAGGGCGACGTGGCGGACCCGGCCCACCTCGACGAGGCCGTCGCCCGCACGGTTGAGGAATTCGGCCGCCTCGACATCCTCGTCAACAACGCCGCGACCAACGCCCCGCTCGGCCCGCTCATCGACGCCGACCCGCTCGCCTGGCGCGCGGCCTTCACCGTCAACGTGGAGGCCCCGCTCCGCCTGACCCAGGCGGCCTGGCACGCCTGGATGCGCGACCACGGCGGCGCGATCGTCAACATCTGTACCGAGGGCACCCACGGCGTGGGCCCCGGCGTCGGCGCCTACGGCGCCAGCAAGACCGCCCTCCTCCGCCTCACCCGCCAGCTCGCCGCCGAACTCGCCCCGTCCGTCCGCGTCAACGCCGTCTCCCCGGGCCTGGTCCGCACCGAGATGGCCCGCTTCGTCTGGGACCGCGACGAATCCGCCATCGCCGCCACCTTCCCCCTGGCCCGCATCGGCGAACCGGAGGACGTGGCGAGCGCCGTCCGCTGGCTGGTCTCCGACGAGTCGTCCTGGATCACCGGCACCGACCTGGTGGTCGACGGCGGCCGCCGCGTCCGCGCGGCCTACCGCCCCGCGTAAAAGATCGTCGTCATCGCCCAGTACGCGCGGCAGACATCAGACCGACGGTACGGTGCCGGCCTTGGCCAGAAGACCGGTGTCATCACCGCCTACCGCAAGGGCATTGTGGTCGGTTGCCGCGCCGGCGGGTGGTCAGCCCAGTGCGGGGCGTGTGCGGCGTGCGGTGAGTGCGGGCCGCCCGACCGCGGCGTACCAGACCAGGGCCGCACATATGAAGCCCATCGCCCCGGAGACCAGTGACCTTGTGAGGGTGTCGTCCCGTGCGCCGGAAACGAGGGCGACGGCCAGTGCCAGCGTCAGGGTGATGACGGGCAGCGCACGGGGGCTCCGCGTGGCGCCTGGCACG
This sequence comes from Streptomyces sp. NBRC 110028, assembly GCF_001417735.1. Taxonomy (GTDB): domain Bacteria; phylum Actinomycetota; class Actinomycetes; order Streptomycetales; family Streptomycetaceae; genus Streptomyces. The sequence continues at coordinate 5,954 of NZ_BBUZ01000044.1, read as the reverse complement.
GCGGCCGACGGCAGCAGCCAGGTTGCGAGGCCGTAACAGGCACAGGCCAACAGTGTGGCCCCCAGCACTTCGCTGGGCCGGTGGCCGCCGTTGGTCGCGCTGTAGGCGGCGATGCAGGCGAGCCACAGCACACCGGCCGAGGCGACGTAGGGGCGGATGCGGGGGGAAACCACGAGGACGGCGGCGAGGGTCAGCGCGGCGGGGATGGCCGAGTGCCCGCTGGGGAAACCCTGATCAAGGAGATTCTCGGGCGCGCCCACCAGATCGGGGCGGGGCAGGATGGTCGATTTGAGCACATCGTTGCCTCCGGCCGTGAGAATGACGACCCCGAGTGCCGCGCACCCCTGCCGCCAGCACCGCCGCACCAGGGTGAGGACCACGATGACGGCCAGGCCCACCATCAGGGTGGGCTTGGCGCTCAGTTCCAGCGGCGGCAGGGGCGTCGAGCCGTATTCCGCTCCTGACAGGGGGTAGAGCCATGCCGCTTCGCCGCCCTGTTCACCGAGATAGAACCAGGGGTTCTCAGCTCGTTGCCCCCACGGGGTGCAGATGGCGAGCAGGTAGACCGTCAGGAACCCCAGGGTGTACAGCAGGGCCGGCATCCACGGCCGTGTCGTACGCGACGGGCTGGAGTCGTCGGGGGCCTCGGGGGCCTGCCTTGAGGCAACCGGACGGTGCGCGGGCAGGGACTGGGAATCGTGCTCTGTCATCGCTCTGTTTCTTCCGTTGGGGGGGAGTTCGGTCACGCAGGTCTTGCGGCACGACGTGGGCCGCCGGGCTCGGTCGGCCCACCGGGGGTCCGCTCCTATGGGGCGAGTGCCTGCCCCTGTCGGCGCTGGGCGGCGATCGCCAGGACCGGGAGGGGGGCGATCAGGAGGACGAGGACGACCAGGTCCGGCAGGGACTGCATGAACTCCTGCGGCTGGATCACGATCGCCTGCGTGCGGATGAACGCGACCGCCGCGACGGGGATCAGCCACCGGTAATCCCCGGTGGAGGCCGTCGCCGCCCACGCGGCGATCAGCGCGGTGACTTCGAGGGCGAACAGGCCGCGCTGGAAGGTTGGACTGACGGAGATGATGTGCAGGCCACCGGCCATGTACATGGCGAGCACGACGGGCGCCAGCCAGCGGTACGAGCGGCGCCGCAGACGGCTGGGACGGCAGGCCGTCAGCACGGCGCACGCGGCGCACAGTGTCCCCGAGAGCACCAGGTCACGGGCCGTTATCGGGGTGCCAAGACCGTAGTAGCCCAGGCCCGCCTTGCCCTCGTCGCCGAAGAGGGTGCGGCCGTGGGACGTGGCGCCGGCCCAGATCATGGCTGCCGCGACCGGCAGCGCGATCCACGGTCTGCCACGCAGCAGAGCGATCAGGCAGACCAGCGGGAGCAGCCCGTAGGGCAGCAGCCGTATCCGCGTGGGACCTTCGGCCCACGGGTACCAGCCGGAGAAGTGGAAGGCCATGGCGTGCTGTCCGGGGTCGATGCGCAGTGCCCAGTGCCACACATCCTGCAAGTACGGAATGAGCGCCAGCGCGGCGAGGGCCAGGGCGGCCAGGTGGATGCCGTCCAGCCACCACGGCCGAGTGGTGTCGTGGGCGGTGGCACGGGCGCGGGCCTGCACCCCGGCGCGCACCAAGGCGGCGACTTCGCGCGGCGGGGGCCAGGAGCGGCCGGGGTACGCCTCGGCCAGGCAGGTCAGCAACTCCTCTCCATGCCGGGAACGGTAGGGCTTCGGATAGGCCGCGAGCAGCAGACGGTTCATGCCGGGGCCGCTCCGGCATTCCGCGAGCGGCCGATGACGACGGCCGCCGCCTGCTGCATCCGCAATGCCTCCCGGCTGAGTATCGCGGTGCCGTCCTCGGTGAGCTTGTAGTAGCGCCGCGCCCGCCCGTCCACGATCTCCTCATGGTCGGCGGCCACCAGTCCGGCCCGCTCCATCCGCTCCAGCGCGCCGTAGAGGGTGCCGACAGCGATCCGGAGCCGCCCTTCGGTGGCCTGCTCGGCCGCCTTGATGATGCCGTAACCGTGCAACGGCCCGTCCATGAGCGCGGCAAGGATGAAGTACTGCGGTTCCGTCAAGGACGGGTTCCGTCTTGTCACACGTCGACTATATATCGAGCTACGAAATATATCTGTCAACTCTGGGCAATCACCGGCGGTGCCTCCACGCCCGAGGCGAGAGTCCGAGGCCCCGCTGCCCGCCGCTTGCAGCGACCACCTGCCGGTCGCGGCTCGCGTCACCTTGGGCGTGGCGCCCTCGTAGCCTGGGGCTGTGAACGATTCGAGCGCATTGCGAACGCTGGTGCCCCTGGGCCGTGACGGCGACGGGTGGGAGCCCGTCACCGCGGGGGAGTCCGGGGCCGCTGTCTTCCGTTCCGATGACGGTTCCCGGTACGCGAAGTGCGTGCCCGCGCGGCAGGTGGCCTCGCTGGAGGCGGAGCGGGACCGGGTCGAGTGGCTTCATGCGCAGGGTGCGCCGGGCGCCCAAGTCCTCGACTGGCGCGTCACCGATGCCGGCGCCTGCCTGGTGACCAGCACCGTGGAAGGCGTCCCCGCGGACCGGGTTCCGGCCGCCACGCTCCACGCGGCGTGGGAGCCGATCGCCGACGCCGTGCGGCGACTGCACGACCTGCCGCTCCAGCCGTGCCCCTTCAGCCGCGACCTCCGTCAGACGTTCGCCACCGCACGCGAGGTCGTGGCGCGGGGCGCGGTCAACCCGGAGTTCCTGCCCGTCGAGCAGCAGGACACCCCGCCCGAGGAACTGCTCGCGCGTCTTGCCCCGCAGGTCGAGGGCCGTCTCGCCCAGGAAGCCGCCCAGGCGGTCGTCTGCCACGGGGATTTGTGCCTGCCCAATATCGTCCTCGACCCGACGACTTGGACGGTGGCGGGCTTCATCGACCTCGGCCGCCTCGGCCGCGCCGACCCCTACGCCGACCTCGCCCTCCTGCTCGCCACCGCCCGGGAGACATGGGCCGACGACCGGCAGGCCGACGACGCGGAGGAGATGTTCGCCCGCCGCTATGGCACCGCCCTCGACCGTGACCGGGAGCGGTTCTACCTCTATCTGGATCCGCTCACCTGGGGATAGCGGCGGGGGCGCCGTCCTAGGCGTCGAACGTGCCGTGCTTGATGCCCAGGAGGAATCCCTGCCACCCCGCGCCGGCGAAGTGCAGGGGCGGTCGGCTGAGGTCCTTGCTGTCCCGTACGGCCCGGCCACCGTCGGCCGTGAGCGCGATCTCTACGCAGTTGCCCTCTTGGAGGGAGTATGACGACTTTTGGTAAGGGCCTATAACCTCAGAGGTCACCTTGTTCTTCCTCGCTGCTTCGCAGGACGCGCCGGATGAGGCGTGCGCTTTCGTCCGGTGCAAGTGCTGCCGATCGTAGTAGGTCGAACCCGTTGGCGTAAGCGGTCAGATCCCGGGGGTCCTCAAGCACCGACGTGCCTCGAAGGTTCTCCATGGTCACAGCCTCAACGGTTGGATCGGAATCGAAGCTGAAGGAGGAGAAGGCGGGTGTCGCTCCCGCAAGCACTCCTGCGGTGAACGGGAGGACTTGAAGGGTTACGTTCTGCCTTTTCCCCACTTCGAGGATGGAGGAGAGCTGTTCGCGGTGGACCTCGGAGTTCACCAACGGGTGCCTGATCACCGGTTCCCAGAGAATGACCGCGTACGACGTTCCTCCAGGGTCGATCTTCGCTTGCCGCGCTTGGCGCACCTTCATCAATTGCGCCACTCGATCGGGGTCAACGTAATCGGGGCCTGCGGTGATGACCGCCTCGGCGTACGTTGGCGTTTGCAAAAGTCCCGGGAAGACCGCCAGTTGCCACTCCCGGATGTACGTCGCGTCATCCTCCAGCGCGATGTGGTCAAGGTAGTCCGCTCGCAGGTGCGCCGCGTGCTCAAGCCACCAGCCCCGCTTGTTCGAACCCTTTGCCAACTCCTCCAGCCTGGCCCGCGCTTTCTCGTCTTCGACGCCGTACGCGTCCAGCAAGAGGCGCACTTCGAGGAGGCGGGCGCTCACGTGGCCGCTCTCCATGCGGCTGATCCTGGTCTGAGACGAGGCGATGATTTCAGCGGCCTGCGGCTGGTCGAACTTGGCGGCTTGCCGGTGCCTCCTGAGTGCTGCTCCGAGCCGCCTGCTGCGCACGGTCGGCCGTCCCCCTGCGGGCATTGGCTCCCCCTTCTTGGCTACCCAGTGTGATGTGCGGACCACTTTAGGGCATTGAGTCTAATCGAACGGCCGCATGTATGCGGTTGTCTGTGTTGCGGTAGTGGTTCATTCGGACGTAACCTCAAGCGCATGCGCCGCTACAGAGCGCAGTCTTGACGAACAGTCAGGGGGTACGTCTGCCATGCCCGAAGTCATCACGGACGAGTCGAGCCGGGACACCTTCCGGATCGCCAAGCACATAAGGAACGTCCCGGGAGCGCGGGCGCGGGTGAGCAAAGCCCTGGCGGACTGGGGTATCAGCGGCGGCGTCGCCGACGACGTGATCCTGTCGGCCGGCGAGTTGGTGTCCAACGCCATCCGGCACTGCCGTGTGAGCTTCGCCCAGATCGAGATCAGCGTCTCCGTCCAGGGCGAGGACGTCATGCTGGAGGTGTCCGACCCCGACGGGGACAGGCTGCCGCGACTCCGCATCGCCGACGCCGACGAAGAGGGCGGCCGCGGTCTCTACATGGTTGAGCAGTTGGCGCACACATGGGGGTACCGGAACCGGGGGTGCGGAAAGTGCGTATGGGCGCGATTCGCATCCGGCAACCAGCCCGGCGGTGCCCGCCAGAAACCGATTCGCCCGGGCGATCGTCTCCGAGAGTAGGCCCGAACGGATGGAAGCGAGCGACGGTGAAGGCGGAAACACTGCGGCGGGTGCGGCGCTGGGGGACGGGCGAGGGGCGGTCGGCCTGGACGCGGGGGCGGGTGCTCGCCGGGGTGGCGGTGCTGACGACCGGGGTGCTGGCGTTCCACCGGGCGGTGCCCAACTCCGTGGGGCGGCTGGGCAGTCTGCTGGAGGCGTTCCTGCCGTGGCTCGGGCTGGTGGCCGTCGTGCTGCTGGGCCTGGCGCTGCTGCGGCGTTCGGCCACCGCGCTGGTGGCGCTGCTGTTGCCGGTGGCGGCCTGGACGTACCTCTTCGGCGGGCTGCTCCTGCCCGGGGAGCCGGAAGGCGACCTGCTCGTCGTGCAGCACAACGTCAGCGACGAGAACGCCGACCCAGCGGGTACCGCCCGCGCGCTCGCCGACGCCGGGCCCGATCTCATCGCGCTGGAGGAGCTGGTGCCCACGGCGCTACCGGCGTACGAGAAGACCCTGGCGCCGGAGTACCCGTACCACGCGGTCCGGGGCACCGCAGGACTCTGGTCGAAGCATCCGCTCAGCGGCGTCCGGCTGGTGGACATCAAGCCCCCGGGGATCACGGAGGATTGGAGGCGCGGGCTGCGGGCCGGGGTGCGTACGCCGCGCGGTGAGATCGCCGCGTACGTCGCGCACCTGCCCTCGGTACGGGTCGGGGCGAGCGGTCTCGCATCGTCGTGGCGCGACGAGAGCGCCGGTCGGCTGGGCGAGGCCGTCGCCGCCGAGCAGCGGAAGCGGGTGATCCTGATGGGCGACCTCAACGGCACGGTCGAGGACCGTGGGCTGGCCCCGCTGACCTCCCGGATGAACGTGGCCGAGCGGGGCTTCGCCTTCAGCTTCCCGGCCGGTTTCCCGGTGGCCCGGATCGACCAGGTCATGGCCCGCTCGGCCACCGTCGCCCACATCCGCACCCTGCCCGCCACCGGCAGCGACCACCTGCCGGTCGCCGGGCGGATCACCTTGGGCGCTTGAGCTTGGCGTTTAACGTCTCCCAGCTCGGGAGGTGTGGGACGGCCGTTGTGGACCACGGGCGCGGAGCCTTCGGGAGCCCTCCGACGTTCTCGGCGTAGGGCCGGGGGGTCTGACCGGCCAGGCGGTGTTCA
>NZ_BBUZ01000043.1 GCF_001417735.1 Streptomyces sp. NBRC 110028 | reverse complement strand
GGAACACTTCCGTGTTCAGCGCTCTCCCTGTCCCTGTCCCTGTCCCTGTCCCTGTCCCGGGCCCTGGCCATCGCCTCAGGTGCGGTGTGCGGCTATCCCAGCTCCTGCCCGGCGGTCAGGGTGTGGCGCGGCCAACGGGCTCGTGCCTGCTCCTGCGAGCGCATCAGGGCCAGCGTGGGCAGGCCCAGGGCTGCGCCCTGGGTCAGCAGGTCCGGCAGGGCGGGCAGCGGCGCAACGGCGGCCACGTCGTCCAGCACCAGGGTCAGTGGTGGGTCGAGCCGACCGGAGGATGACCGTTCGGCCATGCGCCGGCCGTGCTCGACCACGTGCGAGGCGAGTGCGGTCAACAAGGGCATCGCACCCGGATGGGTTCGGGGATCCTCGATGGATTCCCCCATCAGATAGAGGGTTCCCCCTTCACCGATGAATGACTCCAGAGCGAGCGCGTCGGCTCGCCCCGGATTGCACGCGTCCCGAATGTGGATCGACGAGAGTGCGCCCAGCGCACGTGCTGTGAGTTCCTGGGCCGTATCGCGGCGTTCGGGGTGCGCGGTGAGGGTGGCTTCCAGCTCGCCTGCCATGCCGCCCGCCGCCTTGGGATGCGTACGGAGGATCCGTACCGGCTCATGCGCCGAGTTGCCCTGTGCCCAGCGGTGTACGTGGCGGAAGGGACGGCCGTCCACCGCGGCCGCGTGCAGCCAGCAGCGCAGCATCGTCTCCGCGGCCTGTGCCATGGGCTGGTCCATCGCGTGCGCGGGGCGTACGGGGGCCAGCAGGGCGGCGGCACGGGCGGCCGCGACCTCGCGGGAAGCGCAGTCGTCCGCCGGGTTCCAGCGCAGCCGGGCAGGGGTGTCGAGGAGGTGGGACGGGTCGAAGACGTGGGTGGGCCCGAACTTGGCGCGGGCGTCCTTCGTCGCGGCCCACAGGCCGGGATCGCTGGTGACGGCGACAACCGGGCCGACCGCTTCCAGGATGGCCTGGGCGGCGGCTTCGCCGCGCTCGGTGCCGAAGAGGACGCGGGACCGGGCCGGTTCCCCGCCGGGGCCGAACAGTCCGGCGGCGAGGCCGGCGCCGGGGGCGGAGGCGGGCTGTGGCGGCGAGGCGGGGCCCCGGAGGCCGCCGGGGGCGGGCGCCGGGGCGGCCGGCTCGGTGGGTTCCGGGGTGACCGGGCCGGGGCCGGCGGCCGTCTCGTACGCGGGGGCTGGGAGGCCGACCGGCCCCTCGGCGCCGGGGGCGATGGCCTCGACCGGGGTTCCGCGGTGGTGGGCGCCGTTGCCATACGCCGTGACCGCGTCGCGAGCGCCGGGGGCGCCGGGCGCGGGGGTCCCCTCGGGCCGGGCGGCCGGAATGTGGTCGTGCCCGGGTCCGCCGTGCCCCGGTCCGCCGTGGCCCGTCACCGTCCCGTGGACGGGTGGGTGGGGGGCTTCCGGGGGCGCCGTCCGGTACGCGGTGCCTTCGGGGGCGTACGCGGGGCCGTGAGCCCGCTCCGTACCCGTGCCGTCGGCGGCGTCCGTAGCGTCGGCGATGCCGGGTGTGGCCTGGGCCTGGGGCCGGGTCCGGGCGGCGCGGCGCTTGGCGCGGACCAGCCGGTAGCGGGTCAGCGTGCCGATCGCGAAGACCGCGAGCACGATCAGCACCATCAGTTCGCTGATGAAGACGCCCCAGAACAGTCCGTACCCGGACAGCTGGGTCTTCGGTGTGGCGGGCCAGGCCGCCGCCAGGTTGTGCGGCTCCTCCACCAGGTGGCGCAGCGCCAGGGGCGTGTGCAGGAAGCTGAGGCCGTCCGGCCAGGCGCCGTGCGCGAAGAGTGCGGACAGGCCGGTCGCCGACCAGATCAGTACGGTCAGCCCCAGCAGAAAGGCGATGAGCCCGAGCAGCAGCCCGTCCGGAATGCCGCCCTGGGGGGACGGCGGTCTTCCGTGACTTCCGTGGCCTCCGTGATCGCCGTGCTCCGCGGGTCCGCCGCGGTAGTGCCCCGCCGTCATGTCAGGCCACCGTGGAGCCGTACGACGGACCGCCGTAGGGCTCCGCCTCCGCCGCGGCCTCGACCGCCGCTGCCGCTCGCTCCTCGGCCTCTGCCTCGGCGGCCAGCTGGACGGCGATCCCGTCCTCGGTCATTGCCCGGTCGGTGTAGACGAGGGGGCGCTCGGCCTCGGTGATCAGGTGTTTGACGACCTGTACGTTGCCGTTGACGTCCCAGACCGCGATACCGGGCGAGAGCGTCGGAATGATCTCGACCGCCCAGCGGGGCAGGCCCAGCACCCGCCCGGTGGCCCGGGCCTCGTCCGCCTTCTGGGCGTAGATCGTCCGGGTCGAGGCCATCTTGAGGATCGCCGCGGCCTCGCGCGCCGCCGCGCCGTCGACGACGTCGGACAGATGGTGGACGACGGCGACGAAGGACAGTCCGAGCCGTCGGCCGAACTTCAGCAGCCGCTGGAAGAGCTGGGCGACGAAGGGCGAGTTGATGATGTGCCAGGCCTCTTCGACCAGGAAGATGCGCTTCTTGCGGTCGGGCCGGATCCAGGTGTGCTCCAGCCAGACACCCACGATGGCCATGAGGATGGGCATCGCGATCGAGTTGCGGTCGATATGGGACAGGTCGAAGACGATGAGCGGCGCGTCGAGATCGATTCCGGCCGTGGTCGGACCGTCGAACATGCCGCGCAGGTCACCGTCGACCAGCCGGTCCAGCACCAGGGCGACGTCCAGGCCCCAGGCCCGTACGTCGTCCAGGTCGACGTTCATCGCCTCGGCCGACTCCGGCTCCGGGTGGCGCAGCTGCTCGACGATGTCGGTCAGTACGGGCTGGCGGTCGGTGATGGTCTCGTTGACGTAGGCGTGCGAGACCTTGAGGGCGAATCCGGAGCGCTCGTCGAGCCCGTGCCCCATCGCGACCTCGATGATCGTGCGGAGCAGGGCCAGCTGACCGGTCGTCGTGATCGACGGGTCCAGGGGGTTGAGCCGGATGCCGCCGTCCAGGGCCGCCATCGGGTCGAGCCGGATGGGCGTTATCCCCAGCTCCTGGGCGATCAGGTTCCACTCGCCGACGCCGTCCTCGCCCTGCGCGTCCAGCACCACCACCTGGCGGTCGCGGAACCGGAGCTGACGCAGTACGTACGTCTTCTCCAGGGCCGACTTGCCATTGCCGGACTCCCCGAGCACCAGCCAGTGCGGGGCGGGCAGCTGCTGGCCGTACAGCTGGAACGGGTCGTAGATGTAGCCCTTCCCGGAGTACACCTCGCGCCCGATGATGACGCCCGAGTCGCCGAGGCCGGGGGCCGCTGTCGGGAGGTAGACGGCCTGCGCCTGCCCCGTGGACGTACGGACCGGCAGCCGAATCGTCTCCACCTTCCCGAACAGAAAGCTGGTGAACGCGTCGGTGACGGCGGTCATCGGATCGGCCACGGCGGAGCCCCTATCGTCCCAGTCCCAGTCGTCTCAAGGTCGTCTTTGACGGCTATCGATCAGCTGATCAGCTGCGGTCGGCTAACGGCGGATACCGGTCGCGAACGGCAGCGTGTTCACAAAAGCGCGGTGGTGCTCACGGTCGCACCACTCCAGCTTGAGATAGCTCTTCCCCGCCGAGGCCCGGATGGTCCGCTTGTCGCGGGCGAGCCCCTCCGGCGAGCGGGAGGAGACGGTGATGTAGCCGACCAGGTTGACGCCCGCGGCACCGCTGGCCAGGTCCTCGCCCCGCTGGTCGAGCCGGCCGTGCGCGGCGATGTCGCGCGGGTCCACCGTACGGTTCATCTTCGCGGCGCGGCTGGCCTCGGCCTCGTCGTTGACCTTTTCGGTCAGCATCCGCTCGATCGCGATCTCCGTGGGCTCCAGGTCCATGCAGACGGCGACCGTACGGATGACATCGGGGGTGTGGACGAGCAGCGGGGCGAGGAAGTTCACCCCGACCGGCGTCATGGGCCATTCCTTCACCCATGCGGTGGCGTGGCACCAGGGCTCGCGGGTGCTGGACTCGCGGGTCTTCGCCTGGAGGTAGGTGGGCTCCATCGCGTCCAGCTCGGCGGGCCAGGCGTTGCGCTTGGTCATCGCCTGGATGTGGTCGATGGGGTGGTCCGGGTCGTACATGGAGTGGATGAGCGAGGCCAGCCGCCCCTGCCCGAGGGGCTGACGCACCCGGATGTCGGCCTCGGCGAGCCGCGCGCAGATGTCGGTCAGCTCACGCGCCATGATCACGGCCAGGCCGGCGTCCTTGTCGATCCGGCGGCCGCCGCCGCTGCGCCGGGTGGCGCGCGCGATGGCCTGCGCCTCGGCAGCCAGGTCGCGGGTGTAGTGCATGCAGGCGACGAGGTAGGCGCGGTGCTGCTCGGAGGAGGTGGACACCATCGACTGCAGCTGGTCGTACGAGTCCTTGAGCCAGCCCGGGGCGCCGGTGTCGCCGCGCCGCTCGACGTCCTTGGCGTGCGCGTCCGGGTCGGCGGGGAGGGTGCGGGCCAGCATCTGCAGCCGGGTCACGAAGCCGTCGCCGTTGGCCACATGCTTGAGCAGCGTGCCGAACCGGTCGACCAGGGCCTCCTGGTCCTCGCTGTCCCGCAGGCCCACGCCCGGGCCCTCGATCTCGATCGCGGCGGTGACCGTGCGGCGGTCGGCGTGCAGCAGGACGGCGATCTCGTCCGGGCCGAACGGCGCGGCCAGCCAGTTGATCCGGCCGATGCCGGGGGGCGGCCCGACCTCCACCTCGCGGCCGTCGAGCCGGGTGCCGGCCTCGGCGGCAGCGGAGCGATAGCCGGTGGTGCCCTTGCGGACGCTGCGCCGGTACGAACGGTTGATCTCGAACCAGCGGTAGAACGTGCGCCCGTTGTACGGCACGTACACGGCGGCCAGCGCGAGGGTCGGGAAGCCGACCAGGGCGACGATGCGCAGCGTCAGCATCGGCACCAGCAGCCCGCACATCATCCCGATGAACGCGCCCGCGATGATCAGCGCGATCTCACCGGTCTCGCGGTTCTTGCCGACGATCGCGTTGGGGCGGGCACGGCCGATCAGATATGTGCGGCGCGGTGCGATGGCGTGGGACTGGGCATCGACCGTCACCGCTGGTCACCTCCCGGGTTGTTGCCTGAGCTGTTGTTCTGCGAACGAGGGGTGGGAGCGGACCCGCCGCCTCCGGAGTTGCCGGTGCGGCTGGCGCCGGAGGCGCCCCCGCCGCTGCCGCCCCCGCCGCCGCGGGAGCTGTGCGCGGCGACGCCGCCGGATACGGGGTTGGCGGGCTTGGCCTGACCCGGGCGGGCACCGCCGCCTCCGCCGTCGCCCCCGCCGCGGGCACTGTGGGTGTTGATGCCCTGCTTCACCAGGGCCGCGGGCGAGCTGATGACGGCGGCGGCCTGGCGGGAGGCGGGATCGGCGCTGGCGCTGCGGGCCTTGACGATCTCGTCGCCGAAACCGGGCACGAAGCGGTAGATCATCGCGCTGGCGAAGATGGCGAGGATGATGATCGAGAGGCCGGAGACGACGGCCGAGAAGGCTTCGGGCTCGTTACCGGAGGTGGAGAGCGCGCCAGCCAGGGCGAGGACTATCACGATGACCGGCTTGACGAGAATCACCGCGATCATGATCCCGGCCCAGCGGCGGACGTGCCCCCACATGTTCTTGTCGACGAGGCCCGCGTAGACGGCCGTACCGAGCAGGGCGCCGACGTAGAGCAGGGCCGCGCGGATGACCAGCTCCAGACAGAGCACACCGGCGGCGAGGATCGTCACGAGCGACACGACGATGAGCATGATGGGGCCGCCGCCGATGTCCTCGTCCCGCTTGAGGGCCTGGGCGAACGATCCGAAGAAGGCGTCGTTGTCGGCACCGGTGCCGGAGGCGATGGCGTCCGTGACGGCGTCGGTGGCGGTGACGACCGTATAGAGGATGAGCGGGGTGAAGGCGGAGGCCAGGACCGTCAGCCACAGGAAGCCGATGGCCTCGGAGAGCGCCTCGCCGAGCGGGACGCCGCGGATGGCGCGCTTGGCGACGGCGAGGAGCCAGAGGACGAGGGTCAGGACGGTCGAGGCGGCGAAGACGACGGCGTACTGGCGGAGGAAGGCCTCGTTGGTGAAGTCGACGTTCGCCGTCTCCTTGACGAGCTTCGAGAGCTTGCCGACGAGCCATGAGGCGGCATCGGCGCAGCCGCGGGCGAGGGAGGCGGCGGGGTCGAGGGGGTTCGACGGGTCGGAAGGGGCGCCTGAGCCGCCGGACCCGTCCCCGCATGGGGCAGGGCCGATGATGTCGCCACAATGACCGTCTTCCGCCGGGCTGGGAGTGGGCGACGGCGCGGCGACAGCACGACTGGCCAGGAGAATGATCGCCGTCTGTACGGACGCGACGGCACCGGTGAGCACGAGAGCGCAACGGCGGAGGCTAGCGGGCATAGGTGAACGCTCCGTACTGCTCGACTGCCTTGGCGATCTCATCGGCCGTGGACGCGGTGCGGTCGCTGTTGACGGGTGCTGGGCCGTCCTTCTGCGAGTAGGCCTCGGTCTTCCAGTCGTTCTTCGCCCAGCGGAGCTTGAGCGTCAGGGTGAACCAGTCATTGGTGACCGGATTCTTCGAACCTTCCCCCGCCGTACCGAACACCCCTGTGCACCACACCGCCACCGTCGCCGTGGTGTTCGTGAACTTTGAGACCTTCGTTCCCATGGGGGCGGTACGCGAGATGTAGGTCATGCCGTCGGGTGCCTTGCCGTTCGCGTCCAGGCCGATCTTCTCGAGGGAGTCGGCGGAGTACGCCTTGTCGAGCTTGGTCTGGAGCGGGGCCGCTGCCGCGCTGGTGAAGATCTGGGGCAGGAGGTCGTGGCGACTGTCGCGGTTGAACATGTCGGCCGAGCTCAGCGCCACCGCGTAGTTCGCCGCCGCGCTCTGCGCCCCCTGCTGGGACCTCGCGAAGCCCGACGCGATGCCCGTCGTGCCGTTCTTGCCGGTGACCGGGCGGGTGCCGGTGGGGGCGGTGGGCTGGGCGTTGGCGTTGGAGCCGCCGGAGTCCGCGTCGGACGAGCCGCCGTCGTCCTGGCCGCCGCGGTTGACGAAGGCGATGGCGGCGAGGAGCAGGACGACGACCCCGACGACCGTGATCAGGTTGCGGCTCGGCTTGCCCGCCCGGCCGGGGCCGCGGCGGGGCGGGCCGTAGGGGTCCTCGTCGCCTTCCGGTAGGCGCGTGCGCGTCAGGTGGCCGCCGGAGGCCGTGCCGCGGGTGCGGCCGGTGTCGTGGCCGTCGTAGTCGTAGTCACCGCCGTAGCCGCCGTCGCCGCCGAGACTCATCGTGTGCTCGCCCCTTCAACCGTGCCGACCCTGCCGCCGTCCGTGGTCGCTCTTCCGCCACGCTGGTACGACGGTAGCGGCGTGGACCGAGGTGTGGGCGTGGTGGTGTGAGTGGACATCAGACTGACACGACCTCGGCGACGGGAGCGACGGGAGCGGGCATAGCGGGCATCAGGAAGCAGCCTCGGGTACGGAGGGTGGGGCCGGTAGGGGGGATCGGGGGCGGAGGCTCGGGGGTGGGGGCGCGCGCGGCGCGCGGGGGGCGGCTCCGGTGTGCGGGGGCGCGGGCCGGGGCGGTGCGGGGGCGTGGCTAGACGGCCATGCCGTACACGATCGTGAAGAGCGTGCCCAGCGAGCCGATGATGAACACACCGGTCAGCCCCGCGACGATCAGGCCCTTGCCCTGCTCCGCGCTGAAGGTGTCGCGCAGCGCGGTCGCGCCGATGCGCTGCTTGGCCGCGCCCCAGATCGCGATGCCGAAGCACAGCAGCAGCGCGACGGCCATGACGACCTCGATCATGACGCGGGCCTCGCTGCCCAGGCTTCCGAAGGGGCCCCAGTCTGGGGCGATTCCGCCGATGATGGTGTTGATGTCGCCCTTTTCGGCCGCTAGAAACATAGTGAACTCACCGCCCCTTATGGGTAGTTATGTGCCCCGCCGGTCGGCGTGGGTCAGTCTCTATCTTCGCTGACGAATCCGCTTCCGCATGCCGACTGGGCGGCATTTCTTGGCGGATCTCGTACGTGTTGTGGACCACGGTGACCTGGCAGGAGGGCGAGCCGTGTCCATCAGGCGCCCTTTGGTTACTCTGTGTATCACGCGGGTGGGCGCCGGGCAACGATCGGTAGCCGAACCCCTCATTCCTCCGCGGGCTCCTCCGCGAAGTCGTCGAACTCACCCGCCTTGACCCCCTTGAGGAACGCCTCCCACTTGGCCTGGGTGGTGACGACGACGGTCTCCGGGTCGTTGCTCTCGCGCATGTAGATCCGGCCGTCGGGACCCGCGGCCACCTCCAGGTAGGCGCCCGCCTCCTCGTCCTCGCCGGTCGAGGCCCGCTGCCAGTCCAGCTGCGTCATCCGTGTTCCTCGGGGTTCATGGGGTGTCAGGTGCTCGGACGGGCCGGACTTTACGCGTTCCACGGGGCGCGCGGAGGGGGCGCAGGGAGCACGCGGCGGCGGTTGGCCGTAGGATTTCGGCTGGCGAGCGGCTGATTTTCGCCGTGCGTACGGAAACGCGTTCGTACTGCGGGCTGATGGGGGAGGATGGCCGGGTGCGTAAGGTCTGGCTGGGTGTCAGTGTCGGTATCGGAGTCTGTTTTTCCTTCGTCGTCCTGCTCGTTCTCGGCACCTACTTGGTCGCCGCGAATCTCGCGGGCGGTGGCGGGGGCACCAGCGTCGGTCTGGCGAAGGGTGCTGTCCCGGCCTCGTACGCGCCGCTGATCCAGCGGTACGGGAACTCCTGCCCCGCGCTCAACCCGGCCCTGCTCGCCGCGCAGCTCTACCAGGAGAGCGGCTGGAACGCGAAGGCGCAGAGCCCGGCCAACGCCAAGGGGCTGGCCCAGTTCATTCCCGCCACCTGGGCGTCGCACGGGGTGGACGGCGACAAGGACGGCAAGCGGGACATCTGGAATCCGAACGACGCGATTCCGTCCGCGGCCGCCTACGACTGCTCCCTCGCGAAGTACGTGAAGGACGTACCGGGCAATCTGACGCACAACATGCTGGCGTCCTACAACGCGGGCGCGTACGCCGTGCTCAAGTACAACGGCGTGCCGCCGTACCGCGAGACCCAGAACTACGTGAAGACCATCACCACGCTGGCCAAGAGCTTCGAGGCACCCACGCGGACCGTGCAGCCGTCGCGGCAGTCGGCGGCGGCGATCTACTTCGCGCAGAAGCAGCTCGGGAAGCCCTATCTGTGGGGCGGTAACGGCACCCCGGACCAGGACGGGCGGTTCGACTGCTCGGGGCTGACGAAGGCGGCGTACAAGACGGTGGGGATCGAGCTGCCGCGCGTCGCCAACGACCAGTGGAACGCCGGGCCGCATCCCAAGCGCGACGAGCTGCTCCCCGGGGATCTGGTCTTCTTCGCGTACGACCTGAACGACCCGAGATCCATTCACCACGTGGGGATCTACGTGGGCGGCGGGAAGATGATCAACGCGCCCTACACTGGTGCGGTGATCCGTTTCGACCCCATCGACTCCCCGGACTACATCGGGGCGACGCGGGTGACGCAGGATGGCGCAAAAGCGCTGCCCGATCCCGGCACGGCCTGAGGATTCCCTCTGAGCTGCGGCGATGGGTCACCCTTCGATAACGTCCCGGTGATCGTTGGGTAGCGAACGGAACGCCTGGCGGAATAAGGGCGTTTCCTGGAAGTGGACCGGCGCACACCGCTCGGCGATCGCACGCCGGGACCGTCGGTCGTGGGGAATCACGGGGGTCGGCAGCTGTACGTAGCGACAGGTGAGAGATAAGGGGCCGCGGCACATGGCTGGACTCGCACTGGACGGGTCGAACCCCGATGTCAGCCTTCTCTACGACATCAACGGGCTCGCCAAGGACGCCCCGCACTGGTTCGACCGCGTGATGGAGTTCGTCGGCGAGTACGGGATCGTCATCGGGCTCGCCCTGGTGGGCCTCGGCGCCTGGTGGAGCGTGCGCAAGCGGCCGCAGGACGCGCCGTCGGCGGTCGCCGGGCTGATGTGGGCGCCGCTGGCCGCCGGGCTCGCGCTGATCGCCAACATCCCGATCCGCGGCTTCGTCCAGCGCCCGCGGCCGTTCCGGGACCATCAGGGGCTCGACGTCCTGGTGGCGGGCAAGACCGACTTCTCCTTCGTCAGCGATCACGCGACGCTGACCATGGGGCTCGCCGTGGGCATCTTCATGGCCCACCGGCGGTACGGGCTGGCCGCGATCGGGCTCGCGCTGCTCGAGGGCTTCTGCCGCGTCTACATGGGCGTGCACTATCCGACCGACGTGGTCGGCGGGTTCGCGCTGGGAACGGCGGTCGCGCTGCTGCTCGCGCCGCTCGCGATGATGCTGCTGACGCCGCTCACCACGACGATCGCCGGGTCGCGGGCCTCCTGGCTGATACGGGCCGGGCGCCCCGCTCCGGCCGCCGCGGCGGGCGAGGAGGTCCCGGAGTTCCCCGAGGCCCGGTCGCCGGGCTCGGAGCGCGGCAGCAAGGACCTCGCGGCCTGACACACCTGTCGACGGGCGGCACGGCATCAGGCCGGGCCGCCCGTCGTTCATAGAAGGTGGCGTCAAAGGGGACGGGGGGACGGAGGGACGGGGCGCGCCGGCGGGCCCGCCCGTCACAGCGCCCGCCCGTCACAGCCCCGCCCGGTCACAGCGCCTGTGGGAAGTCGAAGAGCCGGTTCGGGTCGTAACGCTTCTTCAGCGCCGCCAGCCGGTCCGCGCCGGATCCGTAGTACGCCGAGCGCCAGTCCTTGAGCGTGGCGTCGGTGTAGTTCTGGTACGCCGCCCCGGAGGCGTAGCGCCGCATCGCCGTGTGCGCCTGGTCCAGCCAGGCGTTCTGCGGGGCGCCCGCGCCGCCCGCCGCCCAGGACGCGGTGTACTGCGCGAGGAACCGCGAGCGGCGGTGGACGAACGCGGTGGCCTTCGGGTCGACGCGGTTCACGGCGCCGCCGAGCGCGGTGAGCGCGACGCTGACCGCGCCGCCGCCGCTGGTGCGCCGCCCGAAGCGCTCGACCTGGTCGAGCATCGCGCGCACCCCCGCCTGGCTCAGCGAGCGGTCGAAGAAGTCGGACCGGGCCGCGTACGTCTCCCGCGTCAGCACCCCGTCGGCGCTGCGGCCGGGCTTGTCGCCGGGCAGATGGCAGCGGGTGGCCGAGGTGTCGCCGCATCCCGCGTACATGCGCATCGCGTCGACGTACCCCCGGCGGCGCAGGGTCACCCGGGAGGCGGGGCCGGGGCCGCCGGGGCCGTCGGCGAGCCGGTCCACCGCGTTCTGCAGGTCGCCGTAGGTGCCGAGCGAGAAGCAGCTGATGGAGACGGTGGGGGTGTGGCCGGGGGCGGCCGACAGGTGCAGCGCCGACCAGATCTCGTCGGGCTGGTCGGGGCCCCACTTCTGCCAGGACTGAAGCACCTTGGCCGCCTTCGACCAGGGCCAGGACATATAGGCGGTGACGCCGTCGCCGGGCTTGCGGGTACGGAAGCGCAGCTCGGTGACGACGCCGAAGTTGCCGCCGCCCGCGCCGCGCAGCGCCCAGAAGAGGTCGGGTTCGCGGTCCTTGGAGACCTGGAGGGTCTTGCCCGCGGCGGTGACGAGGGTCGCGCCGGTGAGGTGGTCGGAGGTGAGCCCGTACGCCCGGGAGACCACGCCGTGGCCGCCGCCGAGGGTGAGCCCGGAGATGCCGACGGTCGGGCAGGAGCCACCGGGGACGGTGACGCCGTGGGCGCCGAGCCGGGTGTAGACGTCGATGAGCTTGGCGCCGCCGCCGATGCGGGCTTCGCCCGTGGTGGTGCGGATGGAGTCGAGTGCGGAGACGTCGATGACCAGGCGGCCGTCGCCGCTGGAATAACCCGCGTAGCTGTGGCCGCCGTTGCGGATGGCGACGGGGGTGCCATGGCGCCGGGCGAAGTCCAGGCATGCGACGATGTCGGACGTATTGCCTATATAGGCGACACCGGCGGGCCGCAGACGGTCGAAGCGGGTGTTGTACAGGCGGCTGGCGGAGGTGTAGTCGGCGTCGCCGGGGCGCACCAGGTCGCCGTGCAGCGCCGTGCCGAGCGCGGTCCAGTCCGCGGCCTTCGGCTTGCCGTCGCGCGCCGTGAACCGGCTGGTCGAGACGGCGTCGAGGGAGGTCACGCCGCCGGCGGCGTGACCCGTCGTGCTGTTGCTGCCGCATGCCGCGGCCCAGGTGGCCGTGGACGCCAGCCCCGCGCTCGCTGCCAGCAGTTTCCGCCGGTCCATGACGGTGTCCCCTCCCTGTCGACCTTGCCCCTCCGGTCGACCGGGCCACCGCCGTTACCGCGTTCGCCGCCCGGTCTCCTGGTCAGAGGGCATGCCGGGCGGCGGGGTTCCGTCTGTGGCGGAAGAATGACGGTCCGTCGTATGGGCACTGGCGTCGTCGCGGGCCATGGACCGGGCGCGGCGGGCCGGACCGGTCCAGCCGCAGGTGCATCGGGCGAGGCAGAAGGCCCCCTTCTCCACGGTGGTGGTGCGGGCTTGGCCGGGGCCTGTGTCACCTGAGTCGAGCACATGACCACGCTACCGGGCCGTGACGGGCGGCCGGAACGGGTCGTTAAACGAACAAGTATCAAGGCGTGGACGAGCGTGGCCAGGGGGTCGACGGTCGATGGTGGTTCAGCGACGCGGTGGAAGGAGACGGGCGAGGGCGGTCGCCG
Source organism: Streptomyces sp. NBRC 110028 (assembly GCF_001417735.1). Taxonomy (GTDB): domain Bacteria; phylum Actinomycetota; class Actinomycetes; order Streptomycetales; family Streptomycetaceae; genus Streptomyces. The sequence goes on along the minus strand of NZ_BBUZ01000043.1, from coordinate 83,968 downwards.
GGTGCGTGGCGGGTGGTCTGCTGGCCGGGCTGCTGGCGACCGTCAGCGGCTGCTCGTCCCAGACGGTGGCGGACGAGCGCCCGGGCGGTGCCCCCGGGGCGGCGGCCGCGGTCGCCGTGCTGCGGCAGGCCGCGGATGTGCTGGTGAGCTCGGGGAGTTCACGGGTGCGGACGACCCTGGAGACGGCGACCGGCGGCACCCGGGTGTCGATCGAGGGCCGCGGGGCGTACGACTTCGAGCAGCGGCGGGGGCGGCTGCGGCTGGTGCTGCCGAGGGACGCGACGGGCGCGGCCGAGCACGGGCCGATCACCGAACTGCTGGCGTCCGGTGCCCTCTTCATGCGCAACCGCGGCGCGGGCATCCCCAGCGACAAATGGGTACGGGTGGACACGGCGGGCATTCCGGACGGCAATCTGGTCACCGGTGGGGCGACCGATCCGCTGACCGCCGCCGAACTGCTGCGCGGCGTACGGCGGGCGAGCCTGGTCGGACAGGAGGGGCTGGACGGCGCCCTGGTGCGGCACTACCGCGGCACCACGGACATCGGCCGGGCCGCCCAGGTGGCCTCCCCCGGCGTACGGGGGCCGTTGCGGGCCGCGGCGAAGGGGTTCACCGACCCGCTGGTGCCGTTCGACGCGTATCTGGACGGGCTGGGGCGGCTGCGCGAGGTGCGGCACCGCTTCACGGTGACCAGCCGGGCGAGCGGTACCCGGCCCCCCGGGGGCGCGGACGGGCGGCGGGCGGTGGGGGTCGCCTCGACGACGGAGCTGTACGACTTCGGGGTGGCGGCCGCCGTTCGGCTCCCCAAGCCCGCGGATATCTACGCAGGAAAGGTCGGATCGCCTCAGAAGTAGTCGGAGGGGCCCGCTCTGTCCTTCGAAATGGCCCATCCGTGCCATGCGCGGAGTGTGTACCGATCCCTACGCTGGGAAGCTGCTGCTCGAAGGTGCTCGCAGGAGGAGGTGAAACACGTGGTTGCGCGTCGCGGCTCTCCGGGCCCGGACCCCGTGGCCCTCGTCGAGATCGATCTCTACGGTGAACTGATGATCGCTGCGGCGAGCGCGGTCGAGGACAGGCTCAGTCCGGACCGCATCGACGAAGTGCTCCGGGTGGAGACCGACCGATCAGCCCGCCGGTCATCCGACCGGTCATCCGACCGGTCATCAGGGCGATCGTCGGACCGGTCATCAGAGCGATCAGATTCGGCCGACCACTCGAAGGCGCGGAAGGCCGACCGTCCGGAAACCGACCGTCCGGAAACCGACCGTCCGGAAACCGGCCTGCCGGAAACCGGCCTGCCCGAAGCCGGCGCTCCGGACGCCCGATAGGCCCGTCCCCCGGAGCGGTGTCGGGCCCGGGGGTGAACCCCGGATCCGCGGACGTCCTCAGGTGCGCAGCAGCCGGGCGATGGCCGCCGTCGCCTCGGCGACCTTGGCGTCCACCTCGTCCCCTCCTTCGCCGCCCTCCTTGGCGGCGCTCTCGACGGCCGCGCTGGCGACGCAGTGCCGCAGGTGCTCTTCGAGCAGTTGGAGGGCGAAGGACTGCAGGGCCTTGGTGCTCGCTGAGACCTGGGTGAGTATGTCGATGCAGTAGACATCCTCCTCGACCATCCGTTGCAGACCCCGGATCTGGCCTTCGATCCGGCGCAGCCGCTTCAGGTGCTGGTCCTTCTGGTGGGCGTACCCGTGGCCGCCGTGGGTAGACGAAGCCTGGCCGGACGCCTGGCCCCGCTGGTCGCCGGTGGGCGTGGTGGTGCCGGCTGCCGTGGTGGTCATGGCGTCCTCCCGTTGTTCACTATCGGTGCGCATATACCCCTGGTGGGTATATGGTAACGGCTTTTCCGGCCAAACAAGGCCCCTGTGAAGAGCACCCTGCCCGATGGGCGACACTGGGGACGCCGGTTACCGTGGCCGGAAGATGCGCCTAGCATCGTCGAGTCCCCATCCGCCGCATCCCGAGGATCCCCAGTGCGCTTTCGTCTGACCCCCAGGGAGACGAGCTTCTACGACATGTTCGCCGCCTCCGCGGACAACATCGTGACCGGCTCCAAGCTCCTGATGGAACTGCTCGGGGCGGACTCCGCCGCTCGTTCCGAGATCGCCGAGCGGATGAGGGCCGCGGAGCATGCGGGGGACGACGCCACGCACGCGATCTTCCATCAGCTGAACTCCTCCTTCATCACGCCGTTCGACCGCGAGGACATCTACTCCCTCGCTTCGTCCCTCGACGACATCATGGACTTCATGGAGGAGGCCGTCGACCTGGTCGTCCTCTATCAGGTCGATGAGCTGCCCAAGGGTGTCGAGCAGCAGATCGAGGTGCTGGCGCGGGCGGCCGAGCTGACCGCCGAGGCCATGCCGAACCTGCGCACCATGACGAACCTCACGGAGTACTGGATCGAGGTCAACCGGCTGGAGAACCAGGCCGACCAGATCCACCGCAAGCTGCTGGCCCACCTCTTCAACGGCAAGTACGACGCGATGGAGGTGCTCAAGCTCAAGCAGATCGTGGATGTGCTGGAAGAGGCGGCCGACGCCTTCGAGCATGTGGCCAACACGGTCGAGACCATCGCCGTCAAGGAGTCCTGAGCCCCGGCATGGACACCTTCGCGCTCGTCGTGACCATCGCGGTCGCGCTCTTCTTCACCTACACCAACGGCTTCCACGACTCGGCGAACGCCATCGCCACCTCGGTCTCCACCCGGGCCCTGACCCCGCGGGCCGCCCTCGCGATGGCCGCGGTGATGAACCTCGCGGGTGCCTTCCTGGGCAGCGGGGTCGCCAAGACGGTCAGTGAGGGCCTGATCGCCACCCCGACCGGCAAACAGGGCATGATCATCCTGTTTTCCGCGTTGATCGGCGCGATCACCTGGAACATGGTCACCTGGTACTACGGGCTGCCGTCGTCCTCCTCGCACGCCCTGTTCGGCGGCCTGGTGGGCGCCGCGCTCGCCGGTGCCAGCACCGTTCACTGGAGCGGGGTGGTGGAGAAGGTCGTCCTCCCGATGGTCATCTCGCCCGTCGTCGGCCTGGTGCTGGGCTACTTCGTCATGGTGGCCATCCTCTGGATGTTCCGTAAGTCCAACCCGCACAAGGCCAAGCGCGGCTTCCGGATAGCACAGACCGTGTCGGCCGCCGCCATGGCGCTCGGACACGGTCTGCAAGATGCCCAGAAGACCATGGGTGTGGTCGTGATGGCCCTGGTCATCGGCGGTGTCGAGGATCAGGGGGACGCGATCCCGGTGTGGGTGAAGATCGCCTGCGCCGCGATGCTCTCGCTCGGCACGTACGCGGGTGGCTGGCGCATCATGCGCACCCTGGGCCGCCGGATCATCGAACTGGACCCGCCGCAGGGCTTCGCCGCCGAGACGACGGCGGCCTCGGTCATGTACACCGCGTCGTTCATGTTCCAGGCGCCGATCTCGACGACCCATGTCATCACCTCGGCGATCATGGGTGTGGGGGCGACCAAGCGCGTGAACGCGGTGCGCTGGGGGGTCGCGAAGAACATCATCCTCGGCTGGTTCATCACCATGCCCGCGGCGGCCGGAGTCGCCGCCCTCAGCTACTGGATCGTCGACCTGGCCTTCGGCTGACCCGCGCGGCGCGGATACGGAAAGCGGGCCCGCCCCCGGGAGCCGGGGGCGGGCCCTTTCGTCATGCGGTGGCACCGCCATGCAGCACCGCAGGACGCTCGTCCTCGCCCGGGGGCGAGGGGCTTGTCCGTCAGCCGAAGCGACCGGAGATGTAGTCCTCGGTGGCCTGGACGGACGGGTTGGAGAAGATCCGCTCGGTCTCGTCGATCTCGATGAGCTTGCCGGGCTGGCCGACACCGGCCAGGTTGAAGAAGGCCGTACGGTCCGAGACGCGCGCCGCCTGCTGCATGTTGTGGGTCACGATGACGATCGTGAACCGCTCCTTCAGCTCACCGATCAGGTCCTCGATGGCGAGGGTCGAGATCGGGTCCAGCGCCGAGCAGGGCTCGTCCATCAGCAGCACGTCGGGCGCTACCGCGATGGCGCGGGCGATGCACAGCCGCTGCTGCTGACCGCCGGAGAGCCCGGCACCCGGCTTGTTCAGCCGGTCCTTGACCTCGTTCCACAGGTTGGCGCCCTTGAGGGACTTCTCGACGACGTCCTGCAGCTCGCTCTTCTTGTACGAGCCGTTGAGCTTCAGCCCGGCCGCGACGTTCTCGAAGATCGACATCGTCGGGAAGGGGTTGGGGCGCTGGAAGACCATGCCGACCGTGCGCCGCACGGAGACGGGGTCGATGCCGGAGGCGTACAGGTTCTCGTCGTCGAGCATCACCTTGCCCTCGACCCGGCCGCCGGGGGTGACCTCGTGCATCCGGTTGAGGGTGCGCAGGAAGGTCGACTTGCCGCAGCCGGAGGGGCCGATGAAGGCGGTCACCGAGCGGGGTTCGACGGTCATCGAGATGTCCTCGATGGCCTTGTGGCTGCCGTAGTAGGCGGTCAGCCCGCTGACGTCGATGCGCTTGGCCATGTGAATCACTTCTCTTCTTTGTGGCCTCAGCGGCCGGTCTTCGGGGCCTTCCAGCGGGCGATGCCGCGGGCCACCAGGTTCAGGATCATGACGAAGGCGATGAGTACGAGCGCCGCGGCCCAGGCGCGGTTGAACGACGCCTCGTTGCCGAGCTGCCACTGCTCGTAGATGTAGTACGGCAGCGACGACTGGGCGCCTTCGAAGGGGTTCGGGTTGATCGCCTGGGAGCCGAAGACCAGCAGCACGATGGGGGCGGACTCACCGGCGATACGGGCGACCGCGAGCATCACACCCGTGGTGATCCCGCCGATCGAGGTGGGCAGCACCACCTTGAGGATGGTGCGCCACTTGGGCACGCCCAGCGCGAGCGACGCCTCGCGCAGCTCGTCCGGGACGAGCTTGAGCATCTCCTCGGTGGAGCGGACCACGACCGGCATCATCAGGATGGCCAGCGCCATGGCACCGGCGAATCCGGAGTAGTCGAAGCCCAGGATGATGATCCAGAAGCTGAGGATGAACAGACCGGCCACGATGGACGGGATGCCGGTCATGACGTCGACGAAGAAGGTCACGGCCTTCGCGAGCCGCCCGCGCCCGTACTCGACCAGGTAGATGGCGGTCAGCAGGCCGATGGGGGCCGCGATGACGGTGGCGATGCCGACCTGCTCCAGGGTGCCGAGGATCGCGTGGTACGCGCCGCCGCCGGGCAGGATGGTCTGGACGCCGTCCATGGAGTGGCTGAGGAAGTAGCCGTCGAGCACGGTCTTGCCGCGGTTGATGGTCTCGAAGAGCAGCGAGAACAGCGGGACGACCGCGATCAGGAAGCAGAGCCACACCAGGCTGGTGGCCAGCTGGTTCCTGGCCTGCCGGCCGCCCTCGACCGAGGCCGTGACGCCGTAGGAGAGGACGACGAAGAGCAGGGCCGCGATCAGCCCCCACTGCAAGGGGTTGCTCATGCCCGCCGCGCTGCCGATGCCGACGCCCGCGGCGATCGAGACCGCGGCCAGCCCCAGCGGGGCCCAGCGGGGCAGTCGTGCCTGGGCGAGGGCGGACGCGCGCGGCGTGCTGGTGTCGATGGTCGTGTCGCTCATGCTGCGGTCCCCGAGTACTCCTTGCGGCGGGCGATGATCATGCGCGCGGCGCCGTTCACCAGCAGGGTGATGACGAACAGGACCAGACCGGAGGCGATGAGCGCGTCACGCCCGTTGCCGTTGGCCTCCTTGAAGTGGCTGGCGATGTTCTGCGCGAAGGTGCCGCCGCCCGGGTCCAGCAGGCTGGCGTTGATCAGGTAGCTGGGGGACAGCACGGTGGCGACCGCCATGGTCTCGCCCAGCGCGCGGCCGAGGCCCAGCATCGAGGCGCTGATGATGCCGGAGCGGCCGAAGGGGAGGACCGACATCCGGACGACTTCCCAGCGGGTCGCGCCGAGCGCCAGCGCGGCCTCCTCGTGCGTCTTCGGGACCTGCCGGAACACCTCGCGGGTCACGCTGGTGACGATCGGCAGGATCATGATCGCCAGCAGGATGCCGACGGTGAACAGCGACCGCGCGGCGCCGCCCTGGTACGACAGGACCTTGGTCCAGCCCAGGGTGTCGTCCATCCAGGTGTACAGACCCGTCAGATGCGGCACCAGGAAGAGCGCGCCCCACAGGCCGTAGACGATGCTGGGGACCGCGGCGAGCAGGTCGATCACGTATGCGACCGGGGTGGCCAGCCGCCGCGGGGCGTAGTGCGAGATGAAGAGCGCGATGCCGACGGCGATCGGGACCGCGAGCACCATCGCGATGATCGAGCTGACGACCGTGCCGAAGGCGAGGACCGCGATGCCGAAGCGCATCGGGGTCGAGCCGGTGCTCCACTCGAAGGCGGTGAGGAAGTTGGCCTCGTCCTTGGAGATCGCGATGGCGGCGCGGTACGCGAGGAAGACCGCGATGGCCGCCATGATCACCAGGAGGGCGATCCCGGAGCCCCGGGAGAGGCCGAGGAAGATCTTGTCACCGGCCCGGCCGGTGGAGCGGGTCGGGACCTTGGGCTGTGACCCGGCGGATGTGGAAGTGGGTTCTATATCCGTTTTCATGGGTTCTCCGGTCTGCGGAGCCGGATGGGGGTGAGGCTCCTGGTGCGGCGGTGCACCGGACATACGGCCTGCTCCGCCCCGGCGGTCGGCCGGAGCGGAACAGGCCGCACACGTCAGGTCAGGAGAGGCTGGAAATGCTCTCGCGGACCTTCTTGGCGATCGAGTCGGGCAGCGGGGCGTAGCCCAGTTCCTTCAGCGCGGACTGGCCGCCCTCGCTCGCCGCGTAGTTCAGGAAGGACTTGGTGGCCTTGAGCGTGCCGGCCTTGTTGCCCTTGTCGCAGGCGATCTCGTAGGTGACCAGCGTGATCGGGTAGGCGCCGGCCGCCTTGGTGTCGTACGCCAGGTCCAGGGCCTGGTCCTTGCCGGTGCCCGCGGGCTTGGCCTCGGCGATGGCCTTGGAGGCGTTCTCGACGGTGGCCTGGACCGGGGCCGAGGCGCCGGTGTCCAGGTCGACGGTCTTGATGCTGTTGGCGGTCGCGTACGACAGCTCGAAGTACGAGATCGCCCCGGAGACCTGCTTGACCTGCGAGGAGACACCGGAGGACCCGTCGGCGGACTGGCCGCCCTTGCCCTCCCACGCCTTGCCCGGCTCGTGCGGCCACGCCTTCGGGGCGGCGGCCTTGAGGTACTTGGTGAAGTTGTCGGTGGTGCCGGACTCGTCCGAGCGGTGGAACGCCTGGATCTTGAGGCTCGGAAGCTTCACGCCCTTGTTGAGCGCCTTGATCGCGGGGTCGTCCCACTTGGTGATGTCCGAGTTGAAGATCTTGGCGAGGACATCGGCGTTGAGGGTCAGCTTGTCCACGCCGGGGACGTTGAAGCCGACCGCGATCGGGCCGCCGACCATCGGCAGGTTGATGCCCTGGCCGCCCTTGCACATCTTCTTCGAGGAGGCGACCTCCTCGGGCTTGAGCGCCGAGTCCGAGCCCGCGAAGGCGGTCTTGCCCTGCAGCCACTCCTGGATGCCCGCGCCCGAGCCGGTGGCCTTGTAGTTGAGCTTGACGTCCTTGCACGCCCCGCCGTAGTTCTTCGTCCACAGGTCCATGGCGTTCTTCTGCGCGGACGAGCCGGAGGCCAGGAGCTGGCCCTTGCCTTCGCACGTGATGTCGCCGGTGGCTTTGGCGCTGCTGCCGCCGCCGGAGTTGTTGTCCGAACCGCAGGCGGTGAGGACGAAGGCGCCGGACAGGGCGAGGGCACCGGCGGCGATGGCGCGAAGCCGGTTGTTGCGCTGAAGCTTCACTTTCAGGGATTCCTTCCAGAAGCCGCCGGTGGGGGACGGCGCGGGACGTAATGGAGCGCAGGGGTGGTGGTGCGCCGGACGGCGCGAGGCCGGGCACGGGGGCTCGGTCTGCGCCTCAGTAGGGCTGAAATTAGGCAGATCAGATGAAGCGACCGATGGGCGCGAGTGAACGAGTGGTGAACCTCGGCCGTCAGTGTGGTGGCCGGATAACGGCTGGGTCACAGCGCGGTCGCGGTCCGGTTTGCGCCCGCTTCTCCCCTTCATCGCGCCTTACATCCGCTTCAGGCCGCTCCCGCTCGCTCTCGTCCACTTCTGTCCTCTCATGCCCCCGGATCGCGTCGGGTGTACGGCCGACCGGCGCGTGGCTCTGTCGGATTGCGGTACGGCATGTCACTATCCGTCCCTACTTCGAGGAGAGGAGGCCGGTCGGGTGAGGCGGGACGGAAGAGGGAGGGGCGCGGGCGTCGCCGCGGCCGCCGCGCTCGTCTGCGCGCTGGGAACGTCGGCCGCGCCCGGCCCGGCGTACGCGGCGCCCGGCGAACCGGAGCCGACCCGGGGCGGCTCCGGCGGCACCGCGTTACGCGCCGGGCGGCTGGAGGAGGTCCGCTCGCGCGTGGACGGCCTCTACCGGCAAGCGGAATCAGCCACCGACGCGTACAACCTCGCGCGGGAGAAACAGACGCGCCAGGAGAAGTCGATCCTGAGGATCGCGCGGGCCGTGGTGAAGACGCGGAAGGAGATGGCCGGGCTGCGGGAGCGCGCCGGGGCGCTGGCGCGGGCCCAGTACCGCGGCGGCGGGATGCCGGCCGAGGCGCGGCTGCTGCTGGGCGGCGACCCCGATGGCTTCCTCGAGGACTTCGCCCTCGCGCGCAAGGGCGAGAAGGCGGTCCGCGGGCTGATGAACCGGCTGGAGCACACCCGGACGGTGCTCGACCGCTACGCCGACTCCGCCTCCCGTGAGTGGGAACGGCTCGACCGCAGCCGGGCGCGCAAGGCGGCCGCCAAGAAGGAGATCACCGAAAAGCTCGCCCGGGCCCGGCGGCTGGAATCGCGGCTGGAGGTCACGGAGCGGGACCGGCTGCGGCGGCTCCAGGAGGAGCGGGACCGGGCGTCCCAGGCGAAGTGGCTCAAGACCGGCATACTGCGGGAGGCCGGCGGACGCTCCAGCTCGGTGGGGCGGCGTGCGATCGACTTCGCGACGGCCCAGATCGGCAAGGCCTACGTATGGGGCGCCGTGGGCCCGGACGCCTACGACTGCTCGGGGCTGACCCAGCGGGCCTGGGCCTCGGCCGGGCGGGCCATCCCGCGGACCTCGCAGGAGCAGTGGCGGCTGCTGCCGAAGGTGGACACCGCGCGCATGCGCCCCGGTGACCTGGTCATCTACTTCAAGGACGCCAGCCATGTGGGGATCTACGTGGGCGACGGCGCGATCGTCCACGCCCCGCGCCCGGGCCGTCAGATCACCCTGGCCGGGGCGGGTTCGATGCCGATCCTGGGCGTGGTGCGCCCGGACGCCTCCTGATGCGGGCTGATTTCATACTGAGGGGTGATTCAGGCGATATGTCCGCCTCGCCCCGGTGTGGTTGGGGCGTGTGCCGTGCCATCCGTGTTCGGTTCCACAAAAGGGCGACGAGTTCGCGTGACCTTTGTCATTCGGGCCCCTGTCCGGATTCTGCCAAGTCGCCCAGAGCGTGGGGCATATGACGAAAGTGGCGTCCGAGAGGTCATTCCACGGGGCCCGGACCGAGCGCTAAAGTCGGCGGGCAGTATCCGGCTTCCACGCCCTGAACCGACCAGGAGGTGCGAGCCGTTCGTGCGGTCCGCCGGTCGGCGGCGGGCGCCGCGCCCTCGGGGGGAGGGAAGGAATCGAGCGATGTCCGTACCCGTGCCGAGGCAGCGGGAGGCAGTGGCCACCGAGGCCCGGCCGGCCGCCCTGCCCGACAGCGGGCTCACCCTGCTGGTGATCGAGGACGATCCGGCCGGCGCCTTCAACGTCCCCGAGATGCTGGACACCGAGGGCAACCGGGTCCGTATCCGTACGGCCCGCAACCTCACCGAGGCCGCCCGGCTGCTCACCGACGGGGTGCAGTGCATCCTGCTCGACCTGGCCCTGCCCGGCCCCGAGCACGAGGCGGAGGACGCGCTCGACACGCTGCGCTCCGTACTGAAGCTCGCCCCCACCCAGGCCGTCCTGGTCCTCACCGCCGAGGACGACGCCGAGCGCGCCGCCGAGGCCGTCCGGGTCGGGGCGCAGGACTTCCTCTTCCGCGACGAGCTGGACGGCCGCATCCTCAGCCGCGCCATCCGGTACGCGGTCGAGCGAAAACGCTCCGACCTCGCCCAGCGCCAGCTCACCGAGTCCCGGCTGCGCGCCCAGGAGAACGCCCGGCTGGAGCGCGGACTCCTGCCCACCCCGCTGCTCCAGGGCTCCGGACTGCACTTCGCCGCCCGCTACCGGCCCGGCCGCAGCCGGGCCCTGCTCGGCGGCGACTTCTACGACACCGTCCGCACCCCGGACGGCACGGTGCACGCGATGATCGGCGACGTCTGCGGCCACGGCCCCGACGAGGCCGCCCTCGGCGTGGAGCTGCGGATCGCCTGGCGCGCCCTGACCTTCGCCGGGCTCTGCGGCGACCAGCTGCTCGGCACCCTCCAGCAGGTGCTGGAGAACGAGCGCCCGGACGACGAGATCTTCGCGACCCTGTGCACCGTCGACATCGCCCCGGACGGCCGCCGGGCCGGGGTCTGCCTCGCCGGGCACCCCTCACCGCTGGCGGTACGGCCCGGAATGGCGCCCCGGCTGCTGCCCACGGACGAGAACGGCCCCGCGCTCGGCCTGCTGCCGAACGCCCGCTGGCCGCGCCGCCAGGTCGAGCTGGGCGGCGCCTGGAGCCTGATGATGTACACCGACGGGCTGATCGAGGGCCGCGTCGGGGCCGGGGTGCAGCGGCTCGGCCAGGAGGGGATGGTCGAGATCGTCGCCCGCCAGATGGCGACCGGGCTGCGCGGCGAGGAGCTGCTGGACGCCACGGTCACCGAGGTGCGGGCGCTGAACGGCGGCGAGCTGACGGACGACCTCGCGGTGCTCCTGCTCGACCGCTGCTGAGGCCGCCGAGGGCCGCCGAGGGGCGCCGCTCGCGCCCCCGGGCGCGCTACCGGCCGCCGTTGTAGGGCCCGTACGGACCGTCGGAGCTGGAGCCGCGCCCCCGCGGCCAGCCACGGCCGCCGCCGGAGATCTGCCGCACCGCCGGGCGTACGTCGACCATGTACACGATCGTCGCGATCAGCCCGATGATCGGCAGGAAGCTCATGATGCCCATGAAGAAGTTCACCACGGCCGCGAGCCCCAGGATGATCATCCAGAAGGGCTTGGTCTGCTTGTCCGCGGCCCGGTAGGCGGCCTCGCGGCGGATCGCGGAGTCGACGAAGGCGAACAGGCTGAAGAGGAGAAGGCCCCAGGAGACCCAGTACAGCAACTCGCCGAAACCTTGCACCAGCACGCTGTCCACCGCCTAGAAGAGACGCTTAGAGAGTAGAGGGATGAGCGTTACGGGCCACCGTACCCGCTGACGGGGCCGGGCACGCCCGTCGCGTACCCGGCCCCTGCGCTCGCGATGGCGCCCGTCCGTCAGCTGTTCGGCTTCGAGTCGGGCTTCTTCGTGGGGGCGGGCTTGCGGGCCGGGGCCTTCTTCGCCGGGGTGGCCGGCTTGGCCGAGGCCTTCGGCGACTCCTTGGCGGAGTCCACCGCGACCGGCTGCGACGGTGCCTTCGGCGCGCTCTTCCCCTCGTGGGGCTCGATCGCGGAGGCGATGTCGACGACCTCGTCGGCCGCCTCGCCGCGCCAGGTCTTCACGACCTCCTGGCCGTGCTCGGCGACCTCGTCGTACCGCTCCCGCGCCTTGACGGCCAGCTCGGCGGCGCGGCCGACGCCCTGCAGGGCGAGGTCCTGCGCCGAGTCACGGAGCCGCTTGAGGTCGGTGTCCAGGGAACCCAGCACCTCGTTGAGCTTGCCCTGGGCGCCCTTCGCCTGCTGGGTGACCCGGTCCTGGACGGCCTTCGGGTCGGTGTTGCGCACCGCGTTGAAGCGCTCGGGGGCCTCCGCGACGATCTTCTCGACCAGCGTCGGCACCTCCTTGAGCTTCTGGGCCGCGAGGTCGGCCGTGCCCGCCACGAAGTAGAGCGGGGTCGGGTCGGTGAGGGTCTTGCGTACGTCGTCGGTGATGGCCATGGCTGCTGGTCCTCCCGGATCAGTTCGAGGGTGTGGCGACGTCGGCGTCGGCGGTGAGGGTGTCGTCCGCGTCGGTCCCGTCCGCGTCGGTCCCGTGTCCGTTCTCCTTGCGGAAGGACTCGTAGATCTGGAGCAGCACCTGCTTCTGCCGCTCGTTGATCGTGGGATCGGCGAGTATCACGCTGCGCACCTCGGTTTCCTCCCGATCGCGCTCGTCGAGGATCCCCGCCTGGACGTACAGGGTCTCGGCGGATATCCGCAGCGCCTTCGCGAGCTGCTGCAGGATCTCGGCGCTCGGCTTGCGCAGCCCGCGCTCGATCTGGCTGAGGTACGGATTGGACACCCCGGCGGCGTCGGCCAGCTGCCGCAGCGAGAGCTGGGCGCTGCGCCGCTGCTCCCGCAGGAAGTCGCCGAGGTTGCCGACGTTCAGTGATGCCATGCCTTCGATGCTGCACCAGGAGTGCTAACTTTTGCAAGCAAACTGCTTGCAAAAGTGGTGCGTGCCACCCGCCCGGCTGCTTCACGCCGTGCGGCCTCCTTCACGCCGTGCGGCGACTGGCGGCCGGAGCCGCGTAGTGCACCGCCAGGCCACAGTGGCCGGGCATGACGTCGGGGCGCAGCACCAGGTTCTCGTCGTAGTCCCCGCCGTTCTGGCGGCGGAAGGGGATCGGGGCGGCGGTCGGCAGGGCGGCGAGCCGTTCCCGCAGCGCGGCGGCGTGGTCCTGGTACTCCTCGGCGGAGAGCCGGTCCGCGCCGTAGACGACCTGCGGCGGCAGGACGGACATGCCGCTGTACCAGAGCGTGCCGTGCTGGAGCGGGAACAGCAGATGCTCGATGTCGCCGTTGACGCCGCGCGGCCCGAGCCCCGGTTCGCGGGCCCCGGCGGTGAGCAGGACCATGGCGCGCTTCCCGGCCAGCTTGCCGTCCCCGTAGCGCAGGGTACGGCCGTCGGGGCCGGTGACGCCGAAGGCGAAGCCCTTCACGAAGACGCGGTCGAACCAGCCCTTGAGGATGGCGGGCATCCCGTACCACCACAGCGGGAACTGCACGATCAGCGCGTCCGCCCAGGCGATCTTCTCCTGCTCGGCGCGGATGTCCTCGCTCAGCGTCCCGGCGGCGTAGGCGTCGTGCGAGGAGGCGCCGACGACCAGGCGTTCGCCGTCGTCATGCCGGAAGTCGGCGCTGTCCACGACCGGGTTCCAGCGCATGGCGTAGAGGTCGGACACCCGGCACTCATGGCCCAGCTCCCGCAGGGCGCGCAGGCCCTCGTCGCGCAGGGAGCCGCTCAGCGAGCGCGGTTCGGGGTGGGCGAATATCCACAGCACGTTCATACCGGTCAGCGTCGCAACGCGCCCGCCGGGCGACGAGTGGCCGGATGGCCAGGATGTGTGAGGATCTGGCCAACGGATCTGGCCATCGAGGATCCGGCCGCCGCGCTCCAGGGCCCCGGGGCTCAGGCTCCGTAGGGGCGGGCCGCGCGGGCGGTGCGGAGGGCTTCGGCCCACCAGGCGAGCTGGTCGAGCATGGCCGTTGCGGCGGTGTCGGGGCCCCTGGGGTCGGTGGGGCGGCCGTCCGGGCCGAAGGCGTCCCAGGCGCCGTGGAAGCTGACCGTGTCGCGCACGGTGACGGCGTGGACCTCGGCGAAGACGGGCCGCAGATGCTCGACCGCGCGCAGACCGCCCGAGATGCCGCCGTAGGAGACGAAGCCGACGGGCTTGGCCTGCCACTGGCTGTGGTGCCAGTCGATCGCGTTCTTCAGCGGGGCGGGATAGCTGTGGTTGTACTCGGGGGTGACGACGGCGAACGCGTCCGCCGCGTCCAGGCGGGGCGTCACGGCCTCCAGGGCCTTGGCGTCCTCGGGGCCGGGGCGGTGGGTGAGGGAGGCCGGGAGCGGGGTGTCGGCCAGGTCGACGACGTCCACACTCATGTCCTCGCGCAGCGCGGCGCGGCCGGTGAACCAGTTCGCGACCTTGGGTCCGAAGCGGCCCTCGCGGGTGCTGCCGACGATGACGGCGAGACGGATGGGGGCGCCGGTGGAGGCGGCGGTAGCGGTAGTCATGGGAAAAGACTCGGACTTAAACAAAGGTTGAAGTCAAGCTACTCTCGGCAGCATGACGCACCTCACCTGGAAAACCCATGAACTGACGGTCGGCGAGCTGGCCGAGCGCAGCGGAGTCCCCGCCTCCGCGCTGCGGTTCTACGAGCGCGAGGGGCTCATCCACAGCCGCCGCACCTCCGGCAACCAGCGCCGCTACACCCGCGACACGCTCCGCCGGGTGGCCTTCGTGCGCTCCTCGCAGCGGGTCGGCATCCCGCTGTCGAGGATCCGGGAGGTGCTGTCGCTCTTCCCCGAGGACCACGTCCTGACCAAGGAGGACTGGGCGCGGATCTCCGAGTGCTGGCGCACGGACCTCACCGAGCGCATCGAGCAGCTGGAGAACCTCCGCGACCATCTGACCGACTGCATCGGCTGCGGCTGTCTGTCGATCGACAAGTGCGCGCTGGCCAACCCCTACGACAAGCTGGGCGAGCAGGGCGCGGGCGCCCGCCGGCTGCTCAAGTCCAGCTGCTGAGGGCTTCGTCGGGCCCTTCAGAACATGTCGGGGCACCACGGGCGGCGCGGGGTGCGCAGCAGGGTGTCGGCCAGGGCGGCGGCGCCGGGGCGCTCCTCCTCGGCGCGGCCCAGGGCGGTGAGGCGGACCGGCGACTCGTCGCCCAGCCAGACGGTGCCCAACTCGCCGATGCCCATGGTCAGATCGGCCGGGCGGGTGGTGGGGGCGCAGGTGGCGCCGTCCGGGCTCGCGTCCAGCAGGAAGCGGCCGCCCGCCAGCCCGGCCGGGTCGCGCAGGTCGAGGACGAGGGAGCCGGAGACCGGGTACGTACGGGTCTCCAGCAGCGCGGGGACGTCCAGCGGGCGCAGCCACAGGTAGTCGGCGTAGGTGGTGGGGCGGGCCGCCCGCGGGTCGGCGAGGAGCAGGGGGAGCAGATCGTCCGGGGCGCGTCGGCCGGCGGCGATGTACAGGACCCAGTCGATGGAGCACAGGAAGTGCCACAGCGCCCGCTCGGCGGCCGGGCTGACGCCGAACAGGTCGAGGACGGTGGCGGTGTTGTGCGGCCGCTTGTTGCCCTCCCAGCGGTCGTCGACGGTGAAGGCGAGCAGGCCGTCGACCGAGCCGTCGGGGGAGCGGTAGAGGGCGTAGAACGGTTCGGCGGTCCAGCCGTCGCCCGGGAAGCGGAGCCGGCCGGTGGTGAGCCGCCACCAGCGCTCGGTGCGGTCGACGGCGCCGTGTTGCCGGGCGCGCAGCCGCTCGTGCAGGGCGGGGCCCAGCTCCCGTATCTCGTCGGCGTCGGCGTAGTCGACCCGGCCGCCGTCCGTGGGTCCGGCGTAGTGCGGATCGAGACCGGCGCGGGCGACGTCCACCATCCACTCGGTGACCCAGGTGGCAGGGCCGAAGCCGTACCGCCCGTAGATCGGGTACTCGGCGGCGAGCAGCGAGGCGACCGCGTCCCCCCGCTCCTTGGCCGCACGCAGGTCGTGCTCCATCATGCGGCTGAGCAGGCCCCGGCGGCGGTGGGTGGGCGACACGGTGACATTGGTGACCGCATCGGCCGGTACGTCGGCCCCGCCGACCGCCGTCAGCCGCTGCGCGAAGCTGCGGAACGTGGCGACGCAGCGGTCCCCCTCGAACGCCCCCTGGGTGCGGTCCAGGTCGATGCCCGCCCGCCGCACCTCCAGCTCTTCCTTGGAGACCTCCGGCGACACCAGAAAGCCCACGTGCTTCGCGCGGATCCAGGCGGGGACGTCGGAGGCATCGAGGGAGGTACGGATGCGGGCGGCCATGCGGCCACGCTAGGCGGCCGCGGAACAGGCCGCACGCGAATATTTATCCCCAGCCTGTGGATATCCGGCGCGCGTTCCAGGAAAGGAGTGCTACGAGAGCAGGTCGTCGACCTGGGCCTCGCCCTCGCGGTACCGGCGGGCGATCTCGGCACCGCACCGGTCGGCGGTCCGCTGGAGCCCCTGCCGCCGCCGGGACACCTGCTGCTCGAACCCCTCCAGGCGGCCCATCGCGCCGCGCAGCTCCTCGTCCGTACGCGCCGGAAGATCCGACAGGCCGACCTCGGCCAGCATCTCCTCGGCCAGCCGCTCGCACTCCGCGCTGTGCGGGGTGCCGAGCGTCACATGGCGGGCGGAGGTGCGGTGCCGGGACGGTACGTCCGCCAGGATCTCGGGCAGCAGCTCCACCAACTCCGCGGGCGGCGCCGACGGGCCGTCCGCCGCCATCGGCGCCCCCGGCGCGCGGCGGCGGGCCAGCTCGGCGCGGAGGATGTCGATCCGGCCGTGCAGCAGTCTGCGTACGTAGCTCAGGTCCGCCTCCTCGCGCTGCGCGGAGCGGCGCAGCGCGCGCAGCTCCGCCAGCCGCAGCCCGCCCATCGCGGCCGGAGCCGCCCCCGCCCCTGCCGCCGCCCCCGCCGCCGACGGCACGGCCTCGGCGTCGGCCAGCCGCCCGCCGCGCTGGCTCGGCGGCCGCGCCGGCAGCGGGCTCTCGGTGGCCATGGGCCGCTCGGTGCCCGGTGTGATCATGCTTGTCCGTCCCCTCCAGCGATGCGTCATTCCCGCAGTTCCTGCCCACCTGCACCGCCTGCACGCATCGTGCCACTCCGAATGGCCCCTGTGCAGCGGCCGTCCACCCGATCGGCCCCGATGGGCGCGGGGCATGATGGTGCGTATGCGTGCTGTGGTACAGAGAGTGGACGGGGCGAGCGTCGTCGTGGACGGCGAGACGACCGGGGAGATCGTCGGTCAGGGGCTGTGCGTCCTGGTCGGGGTGACGCACGACGACACCCCGGAGAAGGCGGCCCAGCTGGCCCGCAAGCTGTGGTCGGTGCGCATCCTGCCCGGCGAGAAGTCCTGCTCGGACCTGGGCGCCCCGCTGCTGGTCATCAGCCAGTTCACGCTGTACGGGGACGCCCGCAAGGGCCGCCGCCCCACCTGGAACGCGGCGGCGCCCGGCGAGGTCGCCGAACCGCTGGTGGACGAGGTGGTGGCGCGGCTGCGGGAGCTGGGCGCCCAGGTGGAGACGGGCCGGTTCGGAGCGGACATGAAGGTCTCGCTCACGAACGACGGCCCGTTCACGGTGATCGTCGAGGTGTGACAGCAGGCAGGCGCTACGGCTCGACGACCGTCTCCTGCGAGGCGGCCGTGGTGTCCGCGATCAGCGCCGCGTCCACCGGTACGTTGCGCTTCACCAGCGCGAGCGCGATCGGGCCCAGCTCGTGGTGGCGGGCCGAGGAGGTGACGAAGCCGAGCTGGCGGCCCTCCTCGCCGTCCGCCGCGAGCCGTATGGGCGCGCCGTGGCCCGGCAGCTTCACCTCGCTGCCGTCGAGGTGCAGGAAGACCAGCCGCCGCGGCGGCTTGCCCAGGTTGTGCACCCGGGCGACCGTCTCCTGGCCGCGGTAGCAGCCCTTCTGCAGATGGACGGCGGTGCCGATCCAGCCCAGCTCGTGCGGGATCGTGCGGTGGTCGGTCTCCAGGCCGAGCCGCGGCCGGTGCGCCTCGACGCGCAGCGCCTCGTACGCCAGGACGCCGATCGGCGGGCCGCTCGCCGCCGCGAAGGACTCCAGGTCGGTGCGCGGCAGGAACAGGTCGCGGCCGTGCGCGGTCTCGCGGGCGACGGCGCCCTCGGGGGTCTCGGCGATGCTGCCCGCCGGGAGGTGGACGACCGCGTGACTCTCGGTGCGGTCGGCGATCTCGACCCGGTAGAAGAACTTCATGCTCTCCAGGTACGCGATCAGATCGCCCTGGCTGCCGGGCTCCACATGGGCCCAGGTGGTCTCGCCGTCGTCGACGAGGTAGAGCGCGTGCTCGATGTGGCCGTGCGCGGACAGGATCAGCGCCTCGGTGGCCTCGCCGGCGGGAAGCTCGCTGACGTGCTGGGTGAGCAGCAGATGCAGCCAGCTCAGCCGGTCGGCACCGGTGACCGTGACCACTCCGCGGTGCGAGAGGTCCACGAAGCCGGTGCCGTCGGCGAGCGCGCGCTGCTCGCGGAACAGGTCGCCGTAGTGGGCGGCGACACCTTCGTCGGGGCCCTCGCCGGGGACGGCGCCGGGCAGCGACAGCAAAGGGCTCTTCATGTGCTTCACCCTACGACGTGGCCGCCCGGCCCCCGGCGGCGTCCTCCGCGGGGTCGGCGGCGGAACACCGGGCGCAGCGGCCGAAGATGGCGAAATGCTTCATGTCGGTGTCGAAGCCGAAGGACGCCCGCAGCTGCCGGGTGAAGGACTCGGCGACCGAGACGTCGGCCTCGATGACCTCCGTGCAGTCCCGGCACACCAGATGGAGGTGGTGGTGCCGGTCGGCCAGGTGGTAGGTGGGGGCGCCGTGCCCGAGATGGGCATGGCTGACCAGGCCCAGCTCCTCCAGCAGCTCCAGCGTGCGGTAGACGGTGGAGATGTTCACCCCGCTCGCGGTACGGCGCACCTCGGTGAGGATGTCGTCCGGAGTGGCGTGCTCCAGGCGGTCGACGGCTTCGAGCACGAGCTGGCGCTGCGGGGTCAGCCGGTAGCCGCGCTCCCGCAGATCGGTCTTCCAGTCGGTGGTCGCCACGGTGCCAGTGTAGGCGGCGAGGCACCGGTGCGCGGTCGTGCTCGGTTGGAGCGGCCGGGGAGCGGGGGCCTCAGCGGAAGAAGGCGATCCCGTCGTCCGGCAGGTCCTTGAGGTCCTTGGCCCACTCGCGCGGGTCGACGACCTTCTTCAGGTGCGCGGACATGTACGGGCGCAGCTCGACCTCGGGGGTGGCCTTCTCGCCGACCCACATCAGATCGCTGTTGACGTAGCCGTACAGCCGCTTGCCGCCCGAGTACGGGCCCGAGGCGGAGGTGCGCGCCACGGCGTCGGTCGCCAGGTCGATCTGCGGCTTGCCGTCGGCCAGCTCGCCGTACCAGACCTCGACGACGCCCTGGTCGCGGATCATCACGACCTCGACCTTGCGGTCCTTGTCGATCCGCCAGTATCCGGACTCGGATTCCAGCGGGCGGACCTTCTTGCCCTCGGAGTCCAGCACCCAGGTGTGCGAGATGTACTCGATGAAGTCGCGGCCGTCGTGGGTGAAGGTCGCTTCCTGCCCGAAGTTGCACTTCTCGGCGCCGGGGAAGTCCGATACGCCGGCGCCTTCCCAGTTGCCGAGGAGGAAGGCCAGCGGCACCAGGTCCGGGTGGAGGTCGGAGGGAATCTCGATCATGGGTTCAGACGATCCGTCGCTAGGCGGGCTGGGGCGAGGGGCGGGAGCGCTCAGCGCTGGCCCTGGTAGAGCTTCTTCCAGGTCAGCCCGACGAAACCGAGGCTGGCCACGATGACCAGGATCAACAGGGTGGTGAAGACTGCCTCAAGCACGAGCTGCTCCTCATAAAGGATGACGGACCGGACCCGAGTCTAGTAGCCGGTTCCGGCCGCCGGTCCGGCGGGCGGCTCCGCGCCGTGCCGCGCGGCGGCAAGCCTAGGCTGTACGGCATGGCGAACAAGCTCGTGATCAAGGTGACGGCGGGCGCGGACGCGCCCGAGCGGTGCTCGCAGGCGTTCACGGTGGCGGCGGTGGCCGTGGCGAGTGGGGTCGAGGTCTCGCTGTGGCTGACCGGTGAGTCGACGTGGTTCGCGCTGCCGGGCCGGGCGGCGGACTTCTCGCTGCCGCACGCGGCGCCGCTGCCGGAGCTGATCAGCGGCATCCTGGCGGGCGGGACGATCACCGTGTGCAGCCAGTGCGCGGCGCGGCGGGAGATCGACGAGGCGGATCTGATCGAGGGCGCGCGGATCGCGGGGGCGCAGGTCTTCGTGAGCGAGATCATGCCGGACGGCGTGCGGGCGCTCGTCTACTGACCCCGTCCCGGACCGCCGATCAGTGCCGGTGGTGGTGCTCGTCCAGCTCCCGCCACCACCGGTCGGACTCCGGATCCCCCGACTCGTCCCACCAGCGGTCCTGCGGGCCCCGGCGGTTGGCGACGATGGCCGCCAGCGGCGGGATGACCATCGCGACGATGCACATCGCGACGGCGGCGGGCACGGACCACAGACGCACGAAGGCCCAGGCCGAGATGAAGAGCGTCAGACACGCGCCCATCAGGAAGAAGTATGCGTGGCGGCGTCGCGCGTACATATGGCCAGGATACGTCCGGGGCTCCCGCGCCGACAGACGGAAGGGCCGCATCCCGCCGAGGCGTCCAACCCCGGGATGCGGCCCTTCCGCGGTACGACGCGTGGGGGCGTCAGACGGTGATGGCGACCTCCGCCAGACCGCCCTTCTGGGCGACGACCGTACGGTCGGCGGTGCCACCCGGGACCAGGGCGCGCAGCGTCCAGGTGCCCTCGGCGGCGTAGAACCGGAACTGTCCGGTCGCGGAGGTGGGGACCTCGGCGGTGAACTCGCCCGTGCTGTCCAGGAGACGCACGTAGCCGGTGACGGGCTCGCCGTCGCGGGTCACCTGGCCCTGGATCGTGGTCTCACCGGGCTTGATGGTCGAGGCGTCGGGGCCGCCTGCCTGCGCTCCACACATGTGTCTGTCCTTACGTGTTTCGGGGAGGAGAGGGGGTCAGCTGCCGGAGCCGAGCTCGATCGGCACGCCCACCAGCGAGCCGTACTCGGTCCAGGAACCGTCGTAGTTCTTGACGTTGGTCTGGCCGAGCAGCTCGTGCAGCACGAACCAGGTGTGCGCGGAGCGCTCACCGATGCGGCAGTAGGCGATGGTGTCCTTCGACAGGTCGACGCCCTCGCCCTCGTACAGCTCCTTGAGCTGGTCGTCGGACTTGAAGGTGCCGTCGTCGTTGGCCGACTTCGACCACGGGATGTTGCGGGCGCTCGGGACGTGGCCCGCGCGCTGCGACTGCTCCTGCGGGAGGTGCGCCGGCGCGAGCAGCTTGCCGGAGAACTCGTCGGGCGAGCGGACGTCGACCAGGTTCAGGTTGTCGATGGCCGCCACGACGTCGTCGCGGAAGGCGCGGATCGAGGTGTCCTGCGGCTTGGCCTTGTACTCGGTCTTCGCACGGGTCGGGACCTCGGCGACCAGGTCGCGCGAGTCCAGCTCCCACTTCTTGCGGCCGCCGTCGAGGAGCTTCACGTCCTGGTGGCCGTAGAGCTTGAAGTACCAGTAGGCGTACGACGCGAACCAGTTGTTGTTGCCGCCGTAGAGGACGACGGTGTCGTCGTTGGCGATGCCCTTCTCGGACAGCAGCTTCTCGAAGCCCGCCTGGTCCACGAAGTCACGGCGCACCGGGTCCTGGAGGTCCTGCTTCCAGTCGATCCGGATGGCGTTCTTGATGTGGTTCTTGTCGTAGGCGGACGTGTCCTCGTCGACCTCCACGATGACCGTCTTGGGGTCATCGATGCGGGCCTGTACCCAGTCGGCGTCCACCAGGACGTCACTGCGGCTCATGTATCTCTCCTCCGGGGCAGTTGCGGCGGTACGGGCGCTCGACGCGCGGCGCTGCGCGGAGCCTGGTCGCGAGCGTACGAGCGGAGTGCGGGACGGCCCGGTGGACGGGCCGGAGGGGGCGGGGCCGAAGCTGCGGTGGCCGTGCGCGCCCTCGGTTTCAGACGGTGCGACAGAGCATGGCGGCGACGCGGCACAGGTCGACTGCCCGCCGCTTCGTGAGATCCGCCTGTCGCTTCATGGGTCCGATCGTAAGGACGGACGGGTGGGCATGTCACCGGCGTGTCGCATGGTGAGACGCTTATGTCCGCGATGTGGACACGGCGGGGTGCGGAGGGCTACGGGGAACGGCCGCCGGGGTGCCCGGCGGCCGTCGGTGTCTGTCATCGCGGACATGATCGTCTCGTCAGGTGGACGCGAGACGGTCCGTGCCGGGCGGGTCAGCCCGTCAACGCGACGTTATTACCCGCGACCGAGACGTCTATGCCGTCCTTGCCGGTCTTCACCGTCTCCAGCCGCATGCCCCGCGGCATGCCGTCGATTTTCCGCTCCATGTCGGTGCGCTCGCGCACCTTGTCCTCCCACCGCGGGATGGAGCCGCCCGGGATGCGCTCGGCGTGCAGCTTGATCGTGTCTCCGTTGACGATCGTCACCCTGGAGCGGGCGCTGAGGCTGAAGCCCAGCAGATTCCCGGTGATCTTGACCTGGTTGGCCCCCGACGGGTCGTAGCTCACCGTCACCCCCGGGCCCGCGGCCCGGGAGAGGTCCGCGTAGGAGATATGGGCCGAGCCGCTGGCCCGGTCCGCGGTGGCCGTGGAGAAGTTCCCCCCGATGCGGACGTCGTGCAACTGGGCGTCCAGCTCGGAGACGCGGACGGTGGTCCCGCCGCCCGCGTCCGTCGTCAGCCCGTCCACGCCGACGTCCACCTCGTCCAGCTCCTTGCCCACGACCTGGGTCAGGAACGGGAAGCCCTTGATCGAGACGCTGGGGGCGGTGGTCAGCCCCTGTGAACTCTTGATCTTGTCGGCGGCCTTGGACTCCGCCATGGAGACCGCCAGCCGGTCGGCGCCGACGAAGAGACCGCCGAGGATGACGGCGACGATCAGTGTGATGCGTAGTGCGCGCATATCCGTAGATCCCCCAGGCTCTCGCTCAGGCCCTCGCCTGATGCAGCGAGCCTATAGGGGGTGGACACCTGGGGACCTACCACCTCAGACCAGCGCATCAGACCAGGGTGCGGCCCAGCACGTAGACGGCCGGCGCGGCGGCCGCGAGCGGCAGGGCCACCCCGGCCGTCATGTGGACGAAGCGGGACGGGTAGTCGTACGCCGCGACCCGCAGCCCCACCAGCGCACACGCCCCGGCCGCGAGCCCCAGCACGGCGGCCGCGGCGGTCCCGGTGCCGGTGAGCTGCCCGGCCCCGGCGCCCGCCCCGGCGGCCGCGAGCAGCCCGAGGGCGACGGCGGCGGGCGTCGGCAGCGGCAGCGCGCGGGCCAGGGTGCCCACGGCGACCGCGGCGGTGCCCACCACCACGGCGTCCGAGGACTCGTCGACGGCGGCCAGATACCCGGCCGCGATCACGGTGAGGGCGCTCGAGACGACCGCCGCGGTCAGCCCGTACAGCCGCTCGTCCGCCGAGGCGTGGCTGCGCAGTTGGAGGACGATCACCAGCAGCAGCCAGACGCCGATCGTGCCGATGAGCACCGTCGGGGCGTGGACGCGCTCGGTGGCGAGCAGCCCGGCGTCGGCCGCCAGGCCGCCCGCGAAGGCGAGCGCGATGCCCTGCCGGGCGGGCCACATGCCGTTCAGCCGGAACCAGCCCGCCGCCGTGACCGCCTGCAGCAGCGCCACGGCGACGGCGACCCCGAATTCGCCGAGCGGCGCGGTGGCCGCGAGCAGGGCGGCCAGCACGGCCGTGAGGGCGGCCGGCCGCAGCCCGGGGTCGATGATCTGGGGGCGGCCCTCGGCGCGCGCCTTCTCGGCGGCGGTCATCGGCCGGGCGGGCTCCGGCGCGGCGGGCGCGGGCCCGGGTGCGGTGGGCGCGGGCGCGGCGGGCCGCTGCGCCTGCGGGCGGGGGTGCGCGGCCTGCTGGTACTGCTGCTGTTGTTGGTGCTGCTGCGCGTAGTGCCGCTGCTGGTCCCAGCCCGCCGCGTACTGCTGCTGCGCGGCGTACGGATCCGCGTACGGCTGCTGGTACGGCTGTTGTGGTTGTTGTTGTTGCTGTTGCTGGGGATATTGCTGCTGCGGGTACTGCTGCTGTGCGTACGCCTGCTGCTGCGGGTAGCCGTACCCGGGCTGCTCCTGGGCGTACGCGCCGTAGGGGTCGGCGGGCGGCTGCTGCTGTCCCTCGTGCGGCGGCTGGTAGGACCCGTACGGCCCATGCGGCTCGTACGGTTGCTGTGGATCGTGCGGCTGGTTGCTCATGACGTCGTAGGTCACCCTCCTGCGAACGGCGGAAGCACCTCGACCGTGCCGCCCTCGGCCAGTTGGACCGTCGTGTGATCACGGGTGCCGACGGGCGCGCCGTCGACCAGGAACGAACAGCGCAGCAGGACCCGGGAGAACTCCGGACGCAGGGCGTGCCGCTCGCGTGCCGCGTCGAGCGCGTCGGCCAGCGTCGCCGCGGCGTACGGCTCCTCGGCGGTGCCTGCCGCCGCCCGGGCCGCGGCCCAGTACCGGATGGTTCCGGCGGGCGTTTTCTTCAGCGCCATCGCGTGTCCCTCTCCCGTCATCTGCCGCCCTCCATGATGACGGGTGCGGGAGGGCCCCGTGGACGCGGTACGCCCCGGGCAAAACCCGGGCCGTACCCGGGCCTGCTCGCTTAGGGTTTCGGTTGTGCTGGTCCGACTCATACGGGCGTATCTGAGGCCCTATACCCGAACGATCACTTTGATCGTGCTATTGCAGCTCGTGCAGACACTGGCGACCCTCTATCTGCCCACCCTCAACGCCGACATCATCGACGACGGCGTCGTCAAGGGCGACACCGGCTACATCCTCACCACCGGCGGTCTGATGGTCGCCGTCACGCTGGTGCAGATCGTGTGCGCGATCTGCGCCGTCTACTTCGGCGCCCGCACCGCCATGGCGCTCGGCCGGGACATCCGGGCCGATGTCTTCGACCGGGTGCAGTCCTTCTCCGCCCGTGAGATGGGCCGGTTCGGGGCTCCCTCGCTGATCACCCGCACCACCAACGACGTGCAGCAGGTGCAGATGCTGTGCCTGATGTCCTTCACGCTGATGGTGTCGGCGCCCATCATGTGCGTCGGCGGCATCGCCATGGCGCTCAATCAGGACGTGCCGCTCTCCGGGCTGCTGCTGCTGATCGTGCCGGTGCTGGGCATCACCGTCACCCTCATCGTCCGCCGGATGCGCCCGCTGTTCCGGCACGTCCAGGAGCGCATCGACACCGTCAACCGGGTGCTGCGCGAGCAGATCACCGGCATCCGGGTGATCCGGGCCTTCGTCCGCGACGGCCATGAGCGGACCCGGTTCACCGGCGCCAACGCCGCGCTGATGGACGTCTCGCTGCGGGCCGGGCGGCTGATGTCGCTGATGTTCCCCACCGTGATGCTGGTGGTGAACCTGTCCAGCGTCGCCGTGGTGTGGGCCGGTGGCCACCGCATCGACAGCGGCGGGATGCAGATCGGCGCGCTGACCGCCTTCATCAGCTACCTCATGCAGATCCTGACGTCGGTGATGATGGCCACCTTCATGTTCATGATGGTGCCGCGCGCCGAGGTGTGCGCCGAGCGCGTCCAGGAGGTGCTGGACACCGGGACCAGCGTCGTCCCGCCCCTGAAGCCGGTCGCGCTCCCCGCCGGCGGCGGCCGCGGGCTGCTGGAGCTGCGGGGCGTGGAGTTCCGCTACCCGGGCGCCGAGGAGCCCGTGCTGCGCGACATCTCGCTGACCGCCCATCCCGGCCGGACCACCGCCGTCATCGGCTCCACCGGCAGCGGCAAGTCCACCCTCCTCGGGCTGGTGCCCCGGCTGTTCGACGTGACCGACGGCAGCGTCCACCTCGACGGCGTGGACGTCCGCGACCTCGACCCCGCGGTGATGTCCCGGTCCATCGGCCTCGTACCGCAGAAGCCGTACCTCTTCTCCGGCACCGTCGCCTCCAACCTGCGGTACGGAAACCCGGACGCCACCGACGAGGAGCTGTGGCGGGCCCTGGAGACCGCCCAGGCGCGGGACTTCGTCGAGGCCATGGAGGGCGGCCTGGAAGCGCCCATCGCCCAGGGCGGCTCCAATGTCTCCGGCGGGCAGCGGCAGCGGCTGGCGATCGCCCGCGCCCTGGTCCTCAAGCCGTCCGTCTACCTCTTCGACGACTCCTTCTCGGCGCTCGACTACGCCACCGACGCCCGGCTGCGGGCGGCGCTGACGGACGAGACGGGGGAGGCGACCGTCGTCATCGTCGCCCAGCGGGTGTCGACCATCCGCGGCGCGGACCGGATCGTGGTCCTCGACGAGGGGCGCGTCGTCGGCAGCGGCACCCATGGCGAGCTGATGGACGGCAACCAGACCTACCGGGAGATCGTGCTCTCCCAGCTCACCGAGCAGGAAGCCGCATGAGCCGCTCGTCCCGATCGCCTCGATGGAAGGGCAGCGTATGAGTACCCCGGCACCCCGCAGGGGCCCCGCGCCCGCCGCCGGGCCCGGCCGCTTCATGGGCGGCCAGCCCGTCGAGCGGTCCATGGACTTCCGCGGTTCCGGCCGCCGTCTGCTGGCCGCCCTGCGCCCCGAGCGCGGTATCGCCTTCGCCGTCCTCGCCCTGTGCACGGTCAGCATCTCGCTGTCGGTGCTGGGCCCCAAGGTGCTCGGCCACGCCACCGACCTGATCTTCGCGGGCATCATCGGACGGCGGCTGCCCGACGGCCTCACCAAGGCCGAGGCCGTCCAGCACCTGCGCGACAGCGGCCAGGGCACGGTGGCCGACATGGTCGCCTCGATGAACGTGACGCCCGGCCAGGGCATCGACTTCGGCGCCGTCGGCACCGTCCTGCTGTGGGCGCTGGGCCTGTACGTCGTGGCCTCGCTCCTCAACCTGGTCCAGGCCCGGGTCGCCACGAACATCGTCCAGCGCGCGGTCTTCCGGCTGCGCGAGGACGTCGAGCACAAGCTGGCGCGGCTGCCGCTGTCGTACTTCGACCGGCAGTCGCGCGGCGAGGTGCTGTCGCGCGCCACCAACGACATCGACAACATCCAGCAGACGCTGCAGCAGACCCTCAGCCAGATCATGGCCTCGACTCTGACCCTGGTCGGCGTGCTGGCCATGATGTTCTGGATCTCGCCGCTGCTGGCGCTGGTCGCGCTGGTCACCGTCCCGGTGTCGGTGCTGGTCGCGACGCGCGTCGGCAAGCGCGCCCAGCCCCAGTTCGTGCAGCAGTGGAAGACCACGGGCCGGCTCAACGCCCATATCGAGGAGATGTACACCGGCCACGCGCTGGTGAAGGTGTTCGGGCGGGAGCGGGAGTCCGCCGCGATCTTCCGCGCGCAGAACGAGAAGCTGTACGAGGCGGGCTTCCGCGCCCAGTTCATCTCCGGGCTCATCCAGCCCGCGATGACGTTCATCGGCAACCTCAACTACGTCCTGGTCGCCGTGGTCGGCGGGCTGCGGGTGGCGAGCGGGGCGCTGTCGATCGGCGACGTCCAGGCGTTCGTCCAGTACTCCCGGCAGTTCAGCCAGCCGCTCACCCAGGTGGCGTCCATGGCCAACATGGTCCAGTCGGGCGTCGCCTCCGCCGAGCGGGTCTTCGAACTGCTGGACGCGGAGGAGCAGACCCCGGACCCGGAGGGGCCGGTGGGGCCGCGCACCGTGCTCGGCCAGGTCGAGTTCGAGGACGTCTCCTTCCGCTACCAGCCCGACACGCCCCTCATCGACGGGCTCTCGCTGTCGGTGAGCCCCGGCCAGACCGTGGCCATCGTCGGCCCGACCGGCGCGGGCAAGACCACCCTGGTCAATCTGCTGATGCGGTTCTACGAGGTCAGCGGCGGCCGCATCACGCTCGACGGCGTCGACATCGCCACCATGCCGCGCGAGGAGCTGCGCTCCCACATCGGCATGGTCCTCCAGGACACCTGGCTGTTCGGCGGCACCATCGCGGACAACATCGCCTACGGCTCGGAGGGCGCCTCCCACGAGGCGATCGTGGCGGCGGCGAAGGCCACCCATGTGGACCGCTTCGTACGCACCCTGCCCGACGGCTACGACACGGTGATCGACGAGGAGGGTTCCAACGTCAGCGTCGGCGAGAAGCAGCTGATCACCATCGCCCGCGCCTTCCTCTCCGGGCCGTCGATCCTGGTCCTGGACGAGGCGACCAGCTCCGTCGACACCCGCACCGAGGTCCTCATCCAGCACGCCATGGCCTCGCTGCGCACCGGCCGCACCAGCTTCGTGATCGCCCACCGGCTCTCCACGATCCGGGACGCGGACGTGATCCTGGTGATGGAGGCGGGCCGCATCGTGGAGCAGGGCAGCCACGACTCCCTGGTGGCGGCCCAGGGCGCGTACGCCCGGCTGTACGCGGCCCAGTTCGCGGAGCCGGTGGCCGAACCGGAGTGACGGCCCTGGGCCGGGTCAGGTGTGGGCCAGCGCCCATCCCGCGACCCGGTCCAGCAGCTCCGCCGGGGCCGCCGTCTCCGCGTGGCCGAAGCCCGGCTCGATCCACAGCTCCGTGGACGCCCGGTCCGCCGCCGCCATCAGCATCCGTGGATGGTCCAGCGGGAAGTACGGGTCCCGGTCGCCGTGCACGATCAGCAGCGGCGTCGGCGCGATCCGGGGGACCGCCGCCACCGGCGGCAGCGGCTCCGGGTTCCAGCCGCGGGCGTCGATCCGGGTCCGCAGCCCGTAGCGGGAGACCAGCCGGCCGGTGGGCCGGGTGATCGCCCAGTGGACGCGGCGCATCGGGGCCGTCCCCCGGTAGTACCAGCGCGCGGGCGCGCTCACGGCGACGACCGCGTCCGCCCCCGAGGCGTGCGCCCCCGTGCGCCCCTCGCGCTCCTCATCCGGATCGGGCTTGTTCCGTGCGTACAGCGCCGCATGGCGGAGCACCACGGAGCCGCCCATCGAGAAGCCGACCGTGATCACCCGCCGGTGGCCCAGCTCCCGGGCCCAGCGCACCGCGGCCGCCAGGTCCAGCACCTCCCGGTCGCCGACCGTGGACCGCCCGCCGGACCGGCCGTGACCCCGGAAGGAGAACGTGATCACGGCCGTACGCTGCGTGAACGCCGACGCCACCCGGCGCAGCGCGGGCCGCTCCAGGGCGCCGGTGAAACCGTGCGCGACCACGATCACAGGCGCCCCGGCGGATGGACCGCCGCCCGCCGGGGAAGGCTCGTAGCGGGTCTCGATCGGGACCCCGTCCTCGGTGAGCAGCGTGGCTCTCCGAGCGCCCGCGGCGGCCGGGGGAAGGAAACGACGAGCGGATTCAGCCTCTCCACCGGGTGTCATGTGGGTTATTCTGCTGGGTGAAGGATCCGGGCAATGTCGCCCCCGGGTCCTTTTGTGCTTTCAGGGGCACCGCGCGCGTTTGAGCACTGAGACGCGCGTTTGCCCCGGGGGGCGAGCAGAACCGTACGAAGTAGTAGCCGCAGACTCCCCCAGGCCGGAGCCTGGGAGGTGCCCCCCTCTCGCAGGGACCGAGGAGGAAACCGAGGCAATGGGCGAGCGAAGCGTGCACATCATCACCATCACGGCCGGGGCGGGTGGTGGACGATGAGTTCCCTCCTGCTGCTGACCAACGCACTGCAGCCCTCGACGGAGGTGCTCCCCGCTCTCGGCCTGCTGCTGCACAGCGTGCGGGTCGCCCCGGCGGAGGGCCCGGCCCTGGTGGACACCCCCGGTGCCGACGTCATCCTGATCGACGGCCGCCGTGATCTGCCGCAGGTGCGCAGCCTGTGCCAGCTGCTGCGGTCGACCGGCCCCGGCTGTCCGCTGGTCCTGGTGGTGACCGAGGGCGGGCTCGCCGCCGTCACCGCCGACTGGGGCATCGACGACGTGCTGCTGGACACCGCGGGCCCGGCCGAGGTCGAGGCCCGGCTGCGGCTGGCCATGGGCCGCCAGCAGATCACCACGGACGACAGCCCGATGGAGATCCGCAACGGCGATCTGTCGGTGGACGAGGCCACCTACAGCGCCAAGCTGAAGGGGCGGGTGCTCGACCTCACCTTCAAGGAGTTCGAGCTGCTGAAGTACCTCGCCCAGCACCCCGGCCGGGTCTTCACCCGGGCGCAGCTGCTGCAGGAGGTCTGGGGCTACGACTACTTCGGCGGTACGCGCACGGTCGACGTGCACGTACGGCGGCTGCGGGCCAAGCTGGGCCCGGAGCACGAGTCGCTGATCGGGACCGTCCGTAACGTCGGCTACCGCTTCGTCACCCCGGAGAAGGTCGAGCGGGCCGAGCGGGCCGCCGCGGAGGACCGCGCCCGGACGGCGTCCCGGGAGACCGGACCCGCGTCCCGGGAGGCCACCGGCTCAGGTCCGTCCGGTCCGTCCGGAGGCGGTGCGCGGTCCGCCGGCGAAGCGGGGCCCGCACGACCGGTCAAGACCTAGCTGGACCCGCGTAGAATTCGCGCGTGGCCAAGGTGACGCGGGATGATGTGGCAAGGCTGGCGGGGACCTCGACCGCGGTCGTCAGTTACGTCATCAACGACGGACCCCGGCCGGTCGCCCCGGCCACGCGCGAGCGGGTACTCGCCGCGATCAAGGAGCTGGGCTACCGGCCCGACCGGGTCGCCCAGGCGATGGCGAGCCGGCGGACCGACCTCATAGGGCTGATCGTGCCGGACGCCCGCCAGCCGTTCTTCGCCGAGATGGCGCACGCCGTCGAACAGGCCGCCGCCGAGCGCGGCAAGATGGTGCTGGTCGGCAACTCCGACTACCTGGACGAGCGCGAGGTGCACTATCTGCGCGCCTTCCTGGGGATGCGGGTGTCCGGGCTGATCCTCATCAGCCAGGGCCCCAGCGAGAACGCCGCCGCCGAGATCGAGGCGTGGGACGCCCGGGTGGTGCTGCTGCACGAGCGGCCCGAGGCGATCGACGACGTGGCCGTGGTGCTGGACGACGTCGGCGGAGCCCAGCTCGCGGTGCGCCATCTGCTGGAGCACGGCCACCCCTATGTGGCCTGCCTCGGCGGCACCGAGATAACCCCGACCGTCGGCGACCCGGTGACCGACCACGTCGAGGGGTGGCGCCGGGCGATGCGGGAGGCCGGGCGGTCCACGGAGGGGCGGCTGTTCCAGGCCCCGTACAACCGGTACGACGCCTACCAGGTGGCCCTCGGCCTGCTGGCCGGCCCCGACCGGCCCCCGGCGATCTTCTGCGCCACCGACGACCAGGCGTTCGGGGTGCTGCGGGCGGCGCGTGAGCTGCGCATCGACGTCCCCGGGGAGCTGGCGGTCGCGGGCTTCGACGACGTCAAGGAGGCGGGGCTGACCGATCCGCCGCTGACCACGGTCGGCTCCGACCGGCCCGCGATGGCGCGCGCCGCGGTCGACCTGGTGCTGGAGGACGGGCCTCGGCTGGCGGTCTCGCGCCGGGAGCGGATGCGGCAGTTCCCCTCCGCGCTGGTGGTGCGGCGCTCCTGCGGCTGTTCGTAGCGCCGGCACCGGGCTTCCTTATACCGGGCATACCGACTTCTGCCCTGCTTCTCAGCAGGTCCTCAGCCTGTTCTCATACTTCCGCCGCACAGTCATAGACATGACCGACAGCCCACGCCGTAGCGGCGACCACGAGCCCTTTCCCTACGCGTTCGGCGGCGCGGCGGCCTACCCGCCGCCGCCCACCCATGAGCCGCGGACGCCGGTGACCACCCCGTCCGGGGTCACCGTGTGGCCGGGCGGCGGAACCGGCGACCCGGGCGGCCCCGATGGCCCCGGCGGCCCCGGTGGCGGGGACACCGCGGCGATACCGCACCCCGGTGGCGGTGGTGGCCGCCGCAGGCGGCGGCTCTCCCGGCCGGCCGGGCTCATCGCCGCCGTGGCGGTGGTCTCGGCGCTGGTGGGCGGCGGTACGGCGACCCTGGTCGGCCAGGTGGCGGACCGGGGGGACACGACCGTCTCGACCCCGGTGGTCAACGCGGGCTCCAGCAGCGCCGGCAGCGGCGTGTCCGCCGTGGCGGCCGCCGTGAGCCCCAGCATCGTGGAGATCAGCGCGACGTCCGCCCAGGGCGAGTCCACCGGCTCCGGCGTGATCGTCACCAGCGGCGGCGAGATCATCACCAACAACCACGTGGTCTCCGGCGCCGATTCGATCAAGGTGAGGTTCAGCGACGGCAGCACCAAGAGCGCGTCGGTCGTCGGCACCGACAGCGGCAAGGACCTGGCCCTGATCAAGGTGCGGGGCGGACACGGCCTCAAGGCCGCGTCCCTCGGCGACTCCAGCCAGGTCAAGGTCGGCGACCAGGTCGTGGCCATCGGCTCGCCCGAGGGGCTGACCGGCACCGTGACCAGCGGCATCGTCTCCGCGCTCGACCGCGACGTCACCGTCTCCACCGACGAGGGCCAGGGGCAGCAGCAGGACGGCGGCGGCCAGTGGCCCTTCGAGTTCGGCGGCGGCCGCTACAACGGCGACGTCGGCCGGTCGACGACCACGTACAAGGCCATCCAGACCGACGCCTCGCTCAACCCCGGCAACTCCGGCGGCGCGCTGATCAACATGAAGGGCCAGGTCATCGGGATCAACTCCGCCATGTACGCCCCGGCCTCCGGCCAGAGCAGCAGCACGGGCAGCATCGGGCTCGGCTTCTCGATCCCGGTCGACACCGTCAAGTCCGACCTCTCCGCCCTGCGCGACGGCGGCAGCGGCGGCACCGGCAACAGCTGAGCCGCCCCGGCAGCGGCCGGCCGTGCGAGGCTGACAGCATCGCTCCCCGCCCCGCCCACCGTTTAAGGAAACCGATCCATGAGCCCCGCCGACCACGGCGATCAGCCCGCCCGCATCCTGATCGTCGACGACGAGCCGGCCGTCCGCGAGGCGCTGCGGCGCAGCCTCGCCTTCGAGGGCTACGCGACCGGCACCGCCGTCGACGGAGTGGACGCCCTGGAGAAGGCCGGTACGTACGACCCGGAGCTGATCGTGCTCGACGTGCTGATGCCCCGCATGGACGGGCTCACCGCCGCCCGGCGGCTGCGCGCCACCGGCGTGACCGTGCCCATCCTGATGCTCACCGCACGCGACACGGTCGGCGACCGGGTCACCGGCCTCGACGCGGGCGCGGACGACTACCTCGTCAAGCCGTTCGAGCTGGACGAGCTGCTGGCCCGCATCCGCGCCCTGCTGCGCCGCAGCTCGTACGCGGCCGCGGCGGGCGCGCCGGTCGCCGACGACGACACGATGTCCTTCGGCGACCTGCGGATGGACCTGGCGACGCGCGAGGTCACCCGGGGCGGGCGGCGCGTGGAGCTGACCCGCACCGAGTTCACCCTGCTGGAGATGTTCCTCGCGCATCCGCGCCAGGTCCTCACCCGCGAACAGATCCTGAAGGCCGTATGGGGCTTCGACTTCGAGCCGTCGTCCAACTCGCTCGACGTGTACGTGATGTACCTGCGCCGCAAGACCGAGGCGGCCGGGGAGCCGCGGCTCGTCCACACGGTGCGCGGCGTGGGGTACGTCCTGCGGTCGGCGGAGGGCGAGCCGTCGTGAGGTTCCGCGGGCTCCCGCTGCGTTCGCGGCTGGCCCTGCTGACCGCGGTGGCGGTGGCGGTCGCGGTCGCGGCGTCGGCGTTCGCGTGCTGGCTGATCGTGCGCGAACAGCTCAGCGCCCAGCTCGACTCGTCGCTGCGCAACGTCAAGGTCGACGAGCGCAACGTGGTGAGCATCCTCGACGCGTGCCAGAACCCCGACGGCGCCGACGGCCACACCCCGCGCGCCCTCGGCTCGTACTCCGTGCAGATCGTCCTGCCCGACGGCAACCGCTGCCCCCAGCCCGGGGCGACGGAGCTGCCGGTCAGCGCCGACGACGTGGCGGTCGCCACCGGACAGCGGCCGGCCGCGCTGCACGACGCGACCGCCGCGGACGGCCGCGGCATGCGCGTCTTCACCTACCGGCCCTCCGGCGGCCCCGACAGCCCGCTGCCGCGCGGTATCGCCGTCTCCATGGCCCGCCCGCTCAGCGAGATCCAGGACCCCCTGAACACGCTCGCGCTCGTCCTCGCCCTCGTCGCCGGTATCGGCGTCGTCGGCGCCGGGGCGGCCGGGCTGTGGATCGCCCGGACCGGGCTGAAACCGGTGGACCGGCTGACCCACGCCGTGGAGCACGTGGCCCGCACCGAGGACCTGGCCGTCCGCATCCCCGCCGAGGGCGACGACGAGATCGCCCGGCTGTCCCGCTCGTTCAACGCCATGACCGCCGCCCTCGCCTCCTCCCGCGACCGCCAGCAGCAGCTGATCGCCGACGCGGGCCACGAGCTGCGCACCCCGCTCACCTCGCTGCGCACCAACGTCGAACTC
This sequence comes from Streptomyces sp. NBRC 110028, assembly GCF_001417735.1. Classification (GTDB taxonomy): domain Bacteria; phylum Actinomycetota; class Actinomycetes; order Streptomycetales; family Streptomycetaceae; genus Streptomyces. The sequence goes on along the minus strand of NZ_BBUZ01000043.1, from coordinate 50,051 downwards.
CTCGCCCGCAGCGACGAGACCGGCCGCGCCCTGCCGCCGGAGGACCGCAAGGCGCTCATGAGCAGCGTCAAGGCGCAGATGACCGAACTGGCGGCGCTCATCGGCGATCTGCAGGAGCTGTCCCGCCCGGACGCGCTGCCCGGCAGCGGGCCGCTCCAGGTGGTCGCGCTGCACGAGATCGCGGACACCGCCCTGCGGCGGGCCCGGCTGCGGGGTACCGGGCTGACCCTCGACGCCTCGATCGAGCCCTGGTACGTACGCGGCGAGGCCGCCGCCCTGGAACGGGCCCTGGTCAACCTCCTCGACAACGCCGTGAAGTTCAGCCCTTCGGGTGGTGTCATCGACGTCGCGCTCAGAGCGGGCGAGTTGACGGTGCGGGACCATGGCCCCGGCATTCCCGACGATGAACTCCCGCACGTCTTCGAGCGGTTCTGGCGTTCCCCGTCCGCCCGCAGCCTGCCCGGCTCCGGGCTCGGGCTGTCGATCGTGGCCCGTACCGTCCAGAGCTGCGGCGGCCAGGTGGGCCTGCGGCCCGCGCCCGGCGGCGGCACCGTCGCCTGGCTCCGCCTCCCCGGCGCCCCCACCGCCCCGCCCGAACTCGGTCCCTGACGTTCTCGGCCCTCCGTGGCCCTCCGCCGCCCTCCGCGGGCCCTTCTCAGCCCGCGGACATGCCGGACCCAGCGGACGCACAGCAACGGGCATCAGGTTTACGCCCATGCGCGAGACTTCCCGGATCCTGGTCGTGGACGACGAGCCCTCGGTACGCGAAGCCACCGGCAGAGCCCTGCGGTTCGAGGGCTACGAGGTCGACTCGGCGGAGGACGGCCCGGCGGCGTTGCGCCGCGTCGATGAGGAGCCGCCCGACCTGGTGCTGCTCGACGTGATGATGCCCGGCCTGGACGGGCTGGCCGTCGCCCGCCGCCTCCGGGCCTCCGGCCGCACCGTACCGATCATGATGGTCACCGGGCGGGGCTCCGTGGGCGACCGCATCGTCGGCCTCGACAACGGCGCCGACGACTACCTCGTCAAGCCCTACGCGGTGGAGGAACTGCTGGCCCGCGTCCGCGCCCTGCTGCGCCGCGGCCGCACCGCCCCGTCCGCTCCGCCCGCCGCTGTGCCCTCTCCCTGGCGGGCCCCGGCGCGCCCGGAGCCGGGCGCGCGACTGGCCTTCGAGGACATGACCCTGGACACCCTCACCCGCCAGGTCACCCGCTCCGGCCGCCGCCTGGACCTCACCCGAACCGAATTCGCCCTGCTGAAGCTCTTCCTGTCCCGCCCCCGCCAGGTCCTCAGCCGCGCCGCGATCCTCCGCGACGTCTGGGGCTTCGACTTCGAGCCGTCGTCCAACACGCTGGACGTGTACGTGATGTACCTGCGCCGCAAGACGGAGGCGGGCGGCGAGCCGCGCGTGGTCCACACGGTGCGGGGCGTGGGGTACATGCTGCGCGCGGACTAGTGCCGCGTCAGTCAGGGTTTGCCCGGTAGCGAGGCGTCCTGGTGCGGTCAGATGCAAGGCGCCGGATCGGCCTCGTAGTGGGCCTACTCGGTCGATTCGGCAACGCCGCAGATGGCCGTGCCAGGGCGGCGAGCGGGGTGAACCTTGGCTGACGCGGCACTAGGGACGCCGGCGCCCGTCAGAGGGACGGGCCGAGATGGGCCGTGGGGTGGGAGCCGGTGTCGGCCGGGGAGCCGTTCTGGGAGCCGTGGAGGCGGGCGTAGACGCCGCCTCGGGCGAGCAGTTCGTGGTGGGTGCCGGTCTCCACCAGGCGGCCGTGGTCGAGGACCAGGACGCGGTCGGCGTCCGGGGCCAGGTTGAGGTCGTGGGTGATCATGATCGTCGTACGGCCCGCCATCAGCCGCCGCAGCGGCCGCACCACGCGCCGTGCGGCCAGCGCGTCGAGGCCGGTGGTGGGCTCGTCCAGGACCAGTACCGGCGCGTTGCGCAGCATCGCCCGCGCGATCGCGATCCGTTGCAGCTGACCGCCGGAGAGCTGGGCCGTATGCGGGTCGATCCGGGTGTCGTAGCCCTGCGGCAGGGCGCGGATGAAGTCGTCCGCGGCCGCGTCCCGCGCGGCCCGGACGATGTCGTGGCCGCTCGCCCCGGGGCGCCCGCACGCGATGTTCTCGCGGATCGTGTCGTGCAGGATCAGCGTCTCCTGCGGCAGCAGGGTCACGTGCTCGCGCAGGAAGCCGAGCGGCAGGGCGCGCAGCGGCACGCCGTCCAGCCGTACGTAGCCCTCGTCCGGGTCGTAGAAGCGCAGCAGCAGCTTGGAGACGGTCGACTTGCCCGCCCCGCTCGCCCCCGTGATCAGCACGAACTCACCCGGCCGCGCGGTCAGCGACACCCCGGCCAGGGTCGGCCGTTCGGCGCCCGGGTACCGGAAGCCGACCCGGTCGAACTCCACCGTGCCGTGCACCCGCCACGGCGCGACGGCCGCGCCCGGCGCGGGGTCGCGTACGGCCGGTTCGGCGTCCAGGACCTCCAGCAGCCGTTCGGCGCCCGCGGTCGCGGCGGTGAGGGTCAGGCCCAGCTGTCCGAGGTTGCGGACCGGCGGGTAGAGGTAGCCGAGGAAGGCGGCGAAGGCGAGCATCTGGCCGATCGTCATCCGGTCCTGGGAGATCTCCCAGGCACCGAGTCCGATGACGGCGAGCACGCACAGCGTCTCGATGACCTCCACCAGCTGCTCGTACAGCTCGCTCATCCGCGCCCCGGACACCGAGGCCCGCATCCACGCCGACGCCTCACGCCGCAGCCGGTCCTCCTCGGCGGCCTTGCGGTTGTAGGCCTGGGTGAGCACGACGTGTCCAAGGGACTCCTCGACCACCGAGGTGATGGCGCCGTCGGCGACCCGCTCCTCCCGGGCGACCGACTTGACGCGGCCGGAGAAGCGCCGGGCGGCCAGCCAGAACAGCGGCGCGAGGACGAAGGTGGCCAGCGCCAGGTCCCAGCGCAGGGTGAGGGCGGCGACGGAGAAGAAGACGGTGCTGAAGATCGCCGATACGGTGCCCACCGCCCCGGACACCACCATCTGCTCGATGGCGTCGATGTCCCCGGTGAGCCGTTCCAGCAGATCGCCCTGGCGGTGGCGGGCGAAGAAGTGCGGCGGCAGATCCTGGACGTGCCCGAAGACCCGGGCCCGCAACCGCATCACGAAGCGCTCGGCGGTCCAGACGGCGAGCGAGTTACCGGCGTAGCCGACGCCCGCGCCGAGGACGGCGACCGCGAGCCACTGCGCCGCGGGGCTCCAGAACGCGCCGAGCGACCCCTGCCGCAGGGCGTTGTCGGTGAGGTCGGAGAAGAGCAGGATCGCGGCGGTCTCGGCGAGCGCCGCGGCGATCACACAGACGCAGATCAGCACGATCCAGCGGCGGTCGCCCTTGGTGAGCGGCCAGAACCGGCGGAACGCCAGCCGCGCCGGAAGCTGCGGAGTGGCCTGCTCCGCCTCCTCGCCGTCCGCCGTCGCGGAGACGGGTACGGGGGCGTGGGCGGGGGCGGGGACGGAGAGGGGGGCGGGGACGTACGCGTACTCCTCGGGCAGCGGCTGCACCGCCCGCTGGTGGCGGCCGTACGGGCGGGGCCGCCCGGGAAGCCGGTGCCGGCCGCTGCCGGTGACGGGATCGGTCACGACCATGCGCAGCCGCATGGTGGCCTGGTCGTCGTACGGGGGTGGTGGTGAGGTCATGGAGGTCTCCCGGGTCCGGAAACGGCCGAGGCGGGCCCGTGGCGCGATTGCCACGGGCCCGCCTTCAGGGGGTGGTTCAGCCGCCGATGGGGCGACGGGGCTGCTTCTTGTGCGGGGGCTTCGGGGCGCCCGGCTTCGGGTGGTGCTTCTTGCCCGGCTCGGGCTTGCGGGCGGGCTTGACCGGGGCGATCTTCTTGAAGCTCATGATGTTTTCCTCTCGGGAATTCTCGGTTTCCTGTGCCGATGCCATTCGGCCCTCTTTTCTGGGCCGTTCGGCTTCGACACGGAAAACATTAGGAACGCTTTCCGTGGACCAGTTCGGACTCGACTGTGTGTTTGCCCAGAACCGTCTGACGGATTTCTCAGGCGATCGCCGGAACCGCCGCGCGGCCGGGTGCGTCCATGACGAAGGGGCCGGTGGCATGTCGCCACCGGCCCCTTCGACGGGTCACCTCGCCAGGGGAATTACGGCCTCTTGCCGAATCCCATCTTGGTGCCGGTCAGATCGGCCACGATCCCGTCCGGTTCCACACCGATGTTCTGAATCTTGATGCCCTTGGCCTTCTCCGGAAGCTGGAAGGAGAGCGACAGCTTCTCCGACAACTCCGGCAGCTTGTACTTGGTCAGCGCGGCGGCCACGGTCGGATCGATGCCGAGCTTCTTGACCAGCTCCGGGTGCTCGTTCGTCACGTCGACGAGGTTGACCTTCGTCAGCGCGGGCACGAACTCCGGCGACCCGGTGATCTTGTCCAGCTGCCGGTCGTCGGTCCGCGCCCGGCCGGCCGGTTCGGGAGCGATCCCCAGCCGCTCCGCCACCGACGGCACCTGAAGCAGCGCCCTCGCCTTCGCGGTGTCCTCGCTGATCTGCTTGGCCGCCTTGGGGTGCAGCCGCAGCCCGGCGTCCTTGCCCGGCCGGTAGGTGGCGATCCCGGGAATGTCCAGCCGCATGTCCGTCACCTCGGTGGAGATCCCCCGGTCTCCCTGGCGCTGGATGTGGGCCATCGCGTGCAGCGACACGTTCTGCCCGGCGACCGGCAGCTTGCCGTCCGCGCGCACCGAGTTGGGGCCGTACGCCCGGAACCGCACCTGGGAGGCGCCCAGTTCCCGGTCCAGGTCCTCGAAGGCCAGCAGGACGTTGCCCTTCATGCGCTCCACCACGGCGCCCTTGATCGAGGTGGGCAGGTCGGCGTTCAGCCGGATGCCCTCGGCCTGGACGTTCACCTTGGCGAGCGAGACCCGGTCGGCCGCCACGTCGGGCACGGCCACGTCGACCTTCTCCAGCTTCTTGTCCAGCACCTGGGTGAGGAACGGGAAGCCGTGGATGGTCACGTTGGGGGCGGTGGCCAGCTTGAGCTTCTTCTGCAGCGCGGCCTCCGCCTTGCGCTCCACGTACATCACGGCGCACCGGTCGGCCAGCACCGCCAGCGCAGCGAGCACCAGCACGCCGATGACCAGCTTCACGGTGAGCGGCACCGCCTTGAAGCGCCCGCGCCCGCGCCGCCGGCCGCGCCGGGAGCGGCCGTGGTCGGGCGGAGACCACGGCTCGCCGCCGTCTCCGCCCGGGCCGCCGCCCCCGCCGCCGAGGTCGGAGGTGTCGTCGTCGTCCGGCTTCATCCCGAGGCCGAGCGGGTCCTCCGGGTCGTACGGGTCGGCCAGCTCGGCGAGTTCCTCGTACGGGTTGCTGTACGGGACGGGGTGCACGTCGCGGTGCGCGTCGTCGCGTACGCCGTCGTCGTGCGCGTCGCCGGGGCGCTTCCGCGCGTCATCGCGACCCGAGTCGTTGTGGGAATTCTGGGGACGAGGTGAAGATATGCGTGTGGGGGATCGCATCGGTCAATACCACCACGCCACACTGCTCCGCCCGCAAGTCCTAGCGGCGATACGTGGCGAACGGCACGCTCACGCGGCGTCCGCCGCCGTACCGTTCGCCCGTCGTCCCCCGCCCCGTTCACCGCCCGCCGCGCGAAACCGCCCGTGCCTCGGTGACGGTGACGGCCCGTCCGTTCATCTGCTGTCCATCCAGCTGGGCCATGGCCTTCTCGGCCTCCATGTCCGCCATCTCCACGAATCCGAACCCCCGTGAGCGCCCGGTGTCCCGGTCGGTGATGACGGTCGCGTCCATCACCTCGCCGAACTGCCCGAACAGCTTCTCCAGGTCCTCCTTCGTGGTCTGGTAGCTCAGATTGCCCACATGCAGCCGCTTCGACATGACCCGCTCTCCTGCCTGATCCGGGACGCCGTCAAGGTGGCGCCAATCGGGTCAATCGTCGCAGCGAGGTGGAAAGCGGGCCATCGCGCTTGGGCCGAACCGGTTACCCGCCCGGGCTCAGTGCAGGGTCTGGAGCTGTTCGGTGGCGAAGGGGACGAGCGCCCCGGTGTCCCCGGTGAGGACCTTCCGGGCCCACTCCGGGTCGGCGATCAGGGCGCGGCCGATCGCGATGAGGTCGAACTCGTCCCGCTCCATCCGGTCCAGCAGCTTCTCGATGCCCGCCACCCCGCTCCGAGCGGCCCCGCCCTCGAACATCGCGGGGTCGAACTCCTTGTCCAGGCCGACGGATCCGACGCTGATGGTGGCCTTGCCGGTGAGCTTCTTCGTCCAGCCCGCGAGGTTGAGGTCGGAGTCCTCGAACTCCGGTACCCAGTACCGGCGGGTGGAGGAGTGGAAGGCGTCCACCCCGGCCTCCGCGAGCGGGGCGAGGATCGCCTCCAGCTCCTGCGGGGTCCCGGCGAGCCGCGCGTCGTAGTGGAACGCCTTCCACTGCGAGGTGCGCAGGACTACGGGGAAGCCGGCGGAGACGGCCTTCCGGCACGCGGCCACGATCTCGGCGGCGAACCGGGCACGGGCGACCGGATCGCCGCCGTAGCCGTCGGTGCGGCGGTTGGTGCGCTCCCACAGGAACTGGTCGATCAGATAGCCGTGGGCGCCGTGGAGTTCGATGCCGTCGAAGCCGGTGCGCTCGGCGGCGGCCGCGGCCTCGGCGAAGGCGGCGATCACGGCGTCCAGGTCGTCCTGGGTCATGGCCCGGCCGGCCGGGCCGCCGTCCAGGCCGATGCCCGACGGGCCGACCGTCGGGGCGTCCGGGACCGGGCCCGAGCCCTCGGCGCGGGTCGCCCCCACGTGCCAGAGTTGCGGCATGATCCGGCCGCCCGCGCGGTGCACCTCGTCCACCACGTCCTTCCAGCCCGCCAGCGCGTCCTCCCCGTGGAAGCGCGGCACCCGGTCGTTGTCCCCCGCCGAGGGGTGACCGACGTACGTCCCCTCGGTGATGATCAACCCGACTCCACCGGCCGCCCGGCGCGCGTAGTACTGCGCCACATCGGCGCCGGGGACGCCGTCCGGCGAGAACGCTCGCGTCATCGGCGCCATCGCGATCCGGTTCGGCACGGTGAGCCCGCCCAGGGTGAACGGGCGGGACAGGGTCTGAGCCGCGCGGTCGGCGGCGGTGCTGTTGGCAGACACGTGAATGCTCCTCGAAGCAGGACCTTTTGGTTCGCGGAGCTAAGCTAAAACCTGACGTTGACGTCAGGGGCAAATATCGCAGGGAGGAGCCGCGGGTGCGCATCGGTGAACTCGCCGCCAAGGCAGGCGTGAGCGTACGGGCACTGCGCTACTACGAGGAACAGGGCCTGCTCCACTCGAAGCGCAGCGCCAGCGGTCAGCGGCACTACCCGGACAGCGCGGTCGGCCGCGTCCGCCTGATCCGGCAGATGTTCGCGGCGGGCCTGCCGAGCCGGACGATCGTGCAGCTCATGCCGTGCGTCGACACGGGAGCGGCGACCCCGGAGATGATGGAACTGCTGCTGGCCGAGCGCGAACGCATCGAGCGCCAGATCGGCGCCCTGGCCGAGGCCCGCGACCGGCTCGACGCCGTCATCACCAACACGAAGATCCACGCCTGCGCGCCCGGGTAGTCACCAGGCCCGAGCAGTCACAAAGGGAGTGCCCGGTCCTCCACGACCGCCTTCATGACCAGGGCCGAGCCGAGCGGCTGCACACCGGGGAGCGTGGCCGGCCGTTCGTCGTACGGCCGCTGGAAGGCGGACAGTTCGCGGGTGACGACGCGCGGCAGGTGACCGGGGTCGCCGAACAGCCGCTGCGTCCGTCGGCGTCCTGGCCCGCACCGTGCCGAGGCCCCGGCCGTCGGCGGTCCGCGCGGTCACCCGGGCCTCCGGTGTCCTGGTGATCGTCTGTCCTGGTGATCGTCATCGGTGGGTTCCTGCTGGTGGAACGCCTGGCCTGATGCCGCGGCCGCGCGCCGTACGCCTATGGTTGTATCCGTCAACGACCGCCGAGGAGGGACCCGTTGGACAGCTACTTCGAGCGCACCGACGCACACCGCTACAAGCCCACCGGCCACGTCGGCGGTGCGTGGGCCACCGACGAACAGCACTTCAGCCCGCTCGGCGGCCTCATCGTCCACGCCATCGACCGCCACCTGGCCGGGCGCCGTCCGGACGCCTCCGGCATGGTGCTGAGCCGCATCAGCTTCGACATCCTCGGACGCCTCGCCCTCGAGGAGTGCGAGATCCGGGTGGAGACCATCCGGCCCGGCCGCACCATCGAACTCATCGAAGCCACCGTGCTCATAGCGGACCGCGCGGTGGTCCGGGCCCGCGCCTGGCTCCTGACCACCCTGGACACCACCGCGGTCGCGGGCGGCGGCGCCGACCGCCTCACCCCGCCCGACGCGCTCGCGCCCTGGGCCATGTCCAGCGTCTGGCCCGGCGGTTACATCGCCTCCCTGGACACCCGCCCGGTCACCCCGCCGCAGCCGGGCCGCGCCACCGTCTGGCTCTCCACCGGGCTGGACCTCGTCGCCGGGGAGCCGGCGAGCCCGCTGGCGTCCTACGTCGCCCTCGTCGACACCGCCAACGGCATCGCCGTCCGCCAGCCGCCCACCGCCTGGATGTTCCCCAACGTCGACCTGACCATCCACCTCCACCGCCGGCCCGAGGGCCGCTGGACGGGTCTGGACACCACGGTCGCCTTCGGCGCCACCGGCCAGGGCATCACCAGCACCGTCCTGCACGACCTGAGCGGCCCGGTGGGCCACGCCCAGCAGATCCTCACGGTCCGGCCGCAGCCGGGCGAAGCGCCTTGACCATCACCCGTTGCCCGGTCGCGCCGTCGCGCGCCTCGGGGGCCGGCCCACACCGATCGCAGCTCCCGCACCCCGCCCTCCCCGGGCACCCCGCCCGCCACGCCGACGGCCCGGTCGTCCAGCAGGGCGACGACGTGAAACGCGCCCGGCATCTCCAGACGGGCCCGCCACCGCTCCTCGCCGCCCCGGTGCCAGCCCGCGAGCGTGGACGTGAACGCGTGCGGCGCGTCGGTGAGGGCGGCGAGCCGCACCTCCCGCCACAGCGGCCAGTCGTCCGCCGTGAGTACCCGCAGCGTCACCACCTCGTCGCGCGGATCGAGTACATCAGCGGCAGCCGGGGGTGCCCCGCCGGAAAGCGGAACACGGGGTTCTGGGCGGGGCCGGTCCGTTCCAGCACCGGGTAGCGCTGGAAGAGGGTGGTGGCGTGCTCGTGCAGGAACTCGATCCGCAGCCCGGCTTGGGCGAGGGCGGTCACCACGGCCCCCAGCGGATGCTGCCACTGGACGGAGACGGTGTGGGCGAGCGGCGGGCCATCGGTGTACGTGTGCGGCTCGTCCCACGTCGTGCCCCGCTCGTCGAAGTAGTCCACCTCGACGCTCTTGCCGTCGTCCCCCAGCACCTCGGTGAACGGATGGAACTCCGCGAGGTACAGCACCCCGCCGTCGTCCAGCAGCCCGGCCACGACGCGCGCCCAGCGCGGGAGGTCGGGCAGCCAGCACAGCGCGCCGAGCCCGGTGTACACGACGTCGAACCGCTCGCCGCGCAGGGCTTCCGCCGCGTCGTACACATCCGCGGTGACGAACCGCGACTGCCCATCGAGCGCCAGGTCCTCGGCCAGCTGGCGCGCCGTCCGTATGGCCGCTTCGGAGAAGTCCAGCCCGGTCACATGCGCCGCCCCGCGGCGGGCCCAGGACAGCGTGTCCTGACCCATGTGGCACTGGAGATGGACGAGCCGCTTGCCGCTGACGTCCCCCAGCTCGTCCAGCTCGAAGCCGCGCAGGGTGCAGGCGCCGTCGCGGAACCCGGGCAGATCGTAGAAGTCACTGTCGGCGTGGACCCGGACCCGGTCGTCCCAGTTCGCGCGGTTGCGCCGTAGCCAGTCGTCCGTCATGGCCCGGACGGTAGTGGGTGTCCCTTCCGGATCTCATCCGGATTTTCCGCGCCCGGCGCCCGCCCCCGACAGACGCGGGTCCCGGTCGGCGGGGCGCGGGCTCCCCGGAGCCGGTGACTGGGCCGGCCGCCCAACCCGTCTGCTCACTCATCGCCTTGCGCCACAGGACTTCAGCCGTGCCGGGCCGCCCGCCGGTACGCCGACGGCGTGGTTGCCAACAGATCGGCGAAGGCCTGCCGCAGCGTCTCGGCGGTTCCCAGTCCGCACTGGCGGGCGATGGTGGTGAGCGGCAGGCTGGTGGCCGTCAGCAGCTGGGCGGCGGCTTCGGTGCGCACGGCGCGCACGTGCCGGGCGGGCGTGGTGCCAAGCTCCGCGGCGAACAGCCGGATGAGATGACGCGGGCTCACCCCGGCGATTCGCGCCAGTGTGGCAGCGTCGAGGTCGGCGTCCAGATGGGCGGTGATGTGTCCGCAGACCTTCCGAATCAGCCGGTGCTCGGGAGGCGGCGCCGCCAGGTGCATGCTCACCTGCGCCTGATTGCCCGGCCGCTGCAGGTACGCGACCAGCGACCGGGCCACCTTGCGGGCCAGGGCCGAGCCGTGGTCCTGCTCCACCAGGGCAAGCGAGAGGTCGATCGCGCTGGTGACGCCCGCTGAGGTATGGACGTTGCCATCAGAGACGAACAGCGGCGCAGGGTCCACGGTGACGGCCGGGTACCGGGCGGCCAGTTCCGCCGCCCACATCCAGTGCGTGGTCGCCCGACGCCGGTCCAGCAGCCCGGCCGCGGCCAGCAGGGTGGCGCCCGTGCACACCGAGACCACCCGACGGCTGAGCCCGGCCAGCCGGCGCAGGTGGACGAGCAGCCGGGCGTCCTCGGCAGCGGCCTCATGCCCCGGCCCGCCCGCCACCACCACGCTGTCCAGTCGGCCGCCGACCCGCTCCAGGGCGCCGGCGGCCAGGGTCAGGCCGCAGCTCGTCCGCACTGGCAGGCCACGGAGCGAGACCAGCTCGACCCGGTATCCAGGTGCCGCGCCCAAGCGCGTGGCCCCGTCGAACACGTCTGCCGGGCAGGAGATGTCGAGCAGCTCGGTGTCCGGGTAACCGATCACGACCACGCGGCGCATCAGCCACTCCTGGTGTCCGAAAGACAGGGATCACAGGATTCTAGACACGGTCGGCCCGACGCCCGCACGCACCGGCAAAGCTGGTGGCATGACAGAGACCAGGACCATCGCCTTCGTGCTCTACCCCGGCCTGACCGCCCTCGACTTCGTCGGGCCGCTCCAGGTCATCAGCGCCTTGAAGGAATTCGGACTCGGCTTCGAGGCCGTCACGGTGGCAGCGGCCCGGGAGCCGCTGCAGACGGACACCTCGCTGTCCGTAACCGCCTCCCACACCTTCGAGCAGGTGCCCGCGCCATACGGCCTGATCGTCCCGGGCGGCGGTGTCCCGACCTTCACCGCCCTCGCGGACGAACAGCTGACCGACTACGTCCGACAGGCGGCCCGCAGCGCCGAGGTGGTGGCTTCGGTCTGCACCGGCTCGCTGATCCTCGGGTCCGCCGGTCTGCTCGAGGGCCGTGAGGCGACCACCCACTGGGCTGCCATGCCGATCCTGCGCGCCTTCGGTGCGACACCCGTGTCCCGGCGCTGGGTCGTGGACGGGCGCGTGCTCACGGCCGCCGGAGTCGCGGCGGGCATCGACATGGCCCTGCACCTGGCCGGCGAACTGGTGGGCGAGGATGCCGCCCGGATGATTCAGGCGACCATCGAGTACGACCCGCAGCCGCCGTTCGGCCCGATCGACTGGGATCGCGTGGACCGCGGGTTCATGGAGTCCTGGATCAGGTCGGCGGCCGAGAAAGGCCTGGCAGACCATCCGGAGCTGCTCGCCCGCCTCGCCATGGCCGACGGGGCCCAGAGCATGTCCCCTTGACGGCCCGGTGTTCCGTTGCCGGCCCGAGCCGCCAGGTGCACCCGCCTGGAGCAGGGGTATGCGGGTCGGGCCCTGCGACGCCGTACTGGAGGCCGTGGCCGGCGCCGCGCCTGGACGCCGCCGAGCGTGCCCATCCGTACGGCCGGGCCCGGCCCGAGCCCGGCCCACCCTGAGCCCCAGGCGGGCCCTGGCCCGCAGGCAGGCGCGTCGACGCCCTCTTCGGGCCTCCTCCTGTTCTTCCTCGCCGGCGCCTTCCTGGCCGACTCGGCCGGCGCCGTGCATCTCGGCCCCCGCGAGGCCGCCCGGCTGGCCGCGGGCTGCCTCACGAACGGCCGCCGTGGCGGCCGTCATCGCCCGCGCGGTCCGCGGCGGACGCGGCCAGGGCGGGAACGGTCCCGGAGACGGCCCGGTGGACGAATCCGAGAACCACCCGTAGACCGGTCAGGCGACTTCTTCGGTGTCGATCCGAGATCACGGCCTGGTGGCCAACCAGACGGTCACGGCCGCGGCGGCGGTGAGTCCGGCATTGAGTGTGATCCGGCGGTCTTCGCCGGTCAGGTGAACGGCGATCGCACCGATCTGCAGAAGTACGAAGCCGATGGCCGCGGCCGGCGCCAGCCAGGGAGCGGTGCCGGCCAGCGGTGGCAGGATCAGACCGACCGCGCCGAGTACTTCGACCGCCCCCAGCGCCCTGAGGGCAGGCAACGGGATGCGGTCGACCCAAGCCATCATCGGCCGGAGTTGATCACGGCTGCGGATCACCTTCTGAGTGCCTGTGTAGAGGTAGAAGAGCGCGAGCAGTCCCGCGACGATCCAATAGGCGATGTTCATGGTTCCCGTTCACGAGGGCCCCGTTTCACGGGGGCCTGTCGATTGCGTCGATTGCCGGGATAGCCCCTGGAGACGGCCGGTCCGTCGCCGGAGGGCTTCAGGCGAGGTCGGTGGCGGGCTGTGTGGCGTAGCGGCTCATCGCGTCGATGTTGGCCTGTGGCGTCAGCGGCCGACCGCTGGCCATCACCTCCTGAAGGTCTCGGAAGTACTGCAGGTACAGGTCGGGTGTGAAGGTGCTGAGCATGACGGCGGGCTGGTCGGTCAGGTTGGCGAAGGTGTGCGGGGTGCCGGGCGGAACCATGACGAGCGTCCCCGCGGTGGCGTCGTAGTCCTCGTCCCCGACGGTGAACCGCACGGTGCCGGAGAGAATGTAGAAGCCCTCGTCGTGCTGGCCATGGCGGTGCTGCGGCGGACCCTGCGTCTGCGGGGCGAGGACGGACTCGGCGATCGCGAGGCGGTGCCCGGTGTGGCTGCCGTCCTCCAGAACGCGCATGCGCGTGGTGCCCAGAACGATCATCTCGCCGTCGCGGGGACCCACCACCGATACGGCGGGGTCGGTCTGCGGCTCGCTGGTCTTCGCTTCTTCGGTCATGTCCACAAGTGCACCGCCGAGACCTCGCCGGTGTCCAAGACCCATTCGGCAGAGCCGATACCTCATCGGTATCGTTGCAGCGTGGAGCTACGAACCTTGCGCTACTTCGTGGCGGTCGCCGAGGAACTCCACTTCGGCCGGGCCGCCACCCGACTGCATATGAGCCAGCCGCCGCTGAGCCGGGCGATCAAGCAGTTGGAAGCCGAGGCCGGGGCCCTGCTCTTCGCCCGCTCGACCACCGGCGTCACGCTCACTCCGGTGGGCGCGGTGCTGCTCGACGAGGCGCGAGCCCTCCTCGACCACGCCGACCGCGTCCGGGTACGGGTGAGCGCAGCAGCCGGCGTCGCGACCATCACCGTCGGCATCTTGGGCGACAGCACCGACCCGGGATTGGCCAGGCTGGCCGCGTACTACCGCCGAAAACACCCCGGCGTCGACATCCGCATCCGCGACACCGATCTGACCGACCCGACGTGCGGACTGCGCGCTGGACTGGTCGACGTCGCCCTCACCCGAGCACCGTTCGACGAGACCGCCCTGACCGTGCGTGCGCTGCGGACCGATCCGGTCGGCGTGGTCCTGCGCGCCGACGATCCGCTGGCCCGCCGCGATGAGCTGCGCCTGGCCGAGCTGCGCGACCGCCGCTGGTTCCAGTTCCCGCAGGGCACCGACCCCATCTGGCAGTCGTACTGGAACGGCGACAGGCCGCGCGAGGGACCAGTGGTGCGTGCCGTCCAGGAATGCCTGCAGGCTGTGCTGTGGAACGGCACGGTCGGCCTGGCCCCGTTCGGACACGACCTGCCCGCGGAGTTCACCATGGTGCCGCTGATCGACATGGCGCCGAGCCGAGTGGTGGCGGTGTGCAACGAAGGAGACACCAACCCTTTGACCCGATCATTCATCGAGATCGCGACAGCCGCCTACCGCCACTGAGTATCGGCAACGGCGCTGCCGCAGCTCGTGAACACGGCCGAACCGCAGGTCACCGAGGGTCGAGGTGACCGGCCTTGGCGGCCCGTATGAAGGCGCGGAGGGCGGCCGGACCGGTGTGGATCACGGCGTCGGGCTCGTCGCTCTCGCGTATGCGTATGCCGTCGGGCGCGGTGGCGAGTTCCACGCAGTTGGCCGCTCCCGCTTCACTGAACGAAGACTTGTGCCAGTTGAGGTCGGACATGCTGCCTTCTCTAGTGGGTGTAAAGGATGTGTTGGAGGAGGCCCCATGAATCACGCTTCTCGTGCAGTTCGGGCGCCTCATTGGCGACTACCGGTGGTAGCGCACTCTGGCTCAGATCGCTGAACGTTGATTCGTATCGCGCGATGGACTCGGGGTCCCCAAGTCTCAGGATCGCGGACGGGTGATCCGCGACCACGGTCTCAAGGCCGGGAACTCCGACGCCGAGGATGAGGAACGGCGTGCTCTGCCAGAAGCGCACACCGACCTTGAACGGCAACACCTGAATCGTCACGTGAGGGTGCATTGCCGCTCGGATGAGGTGAGTCAGCTGCTCCCGCATGACCTGTGGACCACCCACCTCCATGCGAAGGGCTGCCTCATGGATGACGGCCTCGAAGGTGACAGGGGGGTCGGCATCCATGAAGCGTTGCCGGGCCTGTCGGAAGCGGACGAGATCCTCAATCTCCTCGGTGGAGGCGTGGGGTAGGCCGCTGCGGAACAGTGCGCGCATGTACGACTCGGTCTGCAGCAGTCCAGGGATCAGCAAGGTTTCATACGTCCGGATCGCAGTTGCGCGCGATTCCAGCTCGGCGAGGTCAAGCGTGGACTGTGGGAAGGACTTCCGGTGGGCCGACCACCAGCCCTTGCCACTGCTCTCGGCCATGCTGACGAGTGCGTCAACGTACGGCGCATTCTTGCACCCGTAAGCGTCAACGAGCTGGCGCAGTCTGTCGGCAGGGATGGCCGTCCGCCCGGCCTCGATATGGCTCAGGTGTGGCGCGCCCATGCCGATCAGCTTGCCGCCGTCGGCGATCGACAATCCTGCCTGCAGCCGCAACTTCTTGAGTTCGGCGCCAAGTCGGCGTTGTCGTTCGGTGATGAGCGTGCGCAGCGCCACGGACGGTCCTCCAGGGGAATCGGTCACAGTGTGCCCCGGGCGGGTGGGGCGGTCCAACCATCTTCACGGAAGTGGTTGCAATATTGCTGAGCTATGTCGTACTTTCGGTGTTGCCTCGATCACACAAGGTATTGAGCTACCGAACGCCACGGAGGCGTCTCATGGGCGCACACGCCGAACTCCCGCTCCACTACACCCTCACCGCCCCCGCCCTCCCGACCGCCCCGCGCCTGTGCCGCGACTTCGTACGCGCCGTCCTCACGGCCTCCGGCCTGGGCCAACTCGCCGATACGGCGGCCCTGTGCACGTCGGAGTTAGTCACCAACGTCCATCGCCACGGCAAGGGCGACGTACGGCTCGCCGCCACCATTGAGCGCACCTGGGTGCGGGTGACGGTTCACGACGACGGCCCCGCCCTCCCCTCGCCCCGCCGCGCGGCCGGCGATGACACCAACGGGCGCGGGTTGTTCCTGGTCACGGCCCTGTCGGACGTTGTCGGCCTGACCATCGACGAACCGTCGGACGGCACGGGCAAGGCCGTCTGGTTCGAGCTGAACGTCCCGCCCGAGAGCGCCGCGTGAGCCCCGGCCCCGCCGAGCGGGTCGCCGAAATCCTCCGCGACGAACTCGCCGAACACGGCGTACGGCTGCCGGAGATACGGGCCGACCTCGCCGACCCGCATCAGCCGAACCTGGTGATCGGCACCGTCCCCCTCGGCACCGGCTTCGCGCTGCTGCGCCTGCTCATGGACTACCGGCGCCTGCTGAAGGCCGAGCGCATCAGGCGGGACCGTGAGCGTCCGGGCCCGCCCCGGGGACAGGATCCGCAGGCTCGGCGGGGACGCCCACGCGGCGGGCGAGGGGGAGCGGCCGGACCGTGACCCCGGGCAACGCGTCGTCGTCCACGGCGCGTACGGCGCGGAGGGTGACGGTCTCCAGGTGGCGCAGGGCGCGCAGCGGGGCGAGGTCGATGGGGTGGAGGCCGGGCTTCTGGGCCTCGATGCGGAGCTGGCGGAGGCCGGGGAAGCATTCGGCGATCCAGTCCAGCGGCACGTCCTGCCGATGCGGGACGAGGGTGAGCCGGGAGAGCCGGGGCAGCCGGTATGTCTCCGGCGGGGTCTCCGGGTCGAGAACCATGAGCCTCAGGTGGTCCAGAGTGGTGAGCCGCCCCAGGTTGTCGAAGTGCCAGCGGTTATGGCGCGAGACGATATCCAGCGTGGTGAGCGTCAGATCCGCCAGCGGCAGCAGATCGATGACGCGCGGGCAGCTGGTGAGGGTGAGCACGCGCAGCCGCGTGAGGTGCCGGAGGCAGCCGAGGTCGGACAGCTCGACGTTGTCGTCCAGCCGCAGATGGGTGAGGGGGCCGGGGTCGAGGGCGGTGCGCAGTTCGTCCTCGGTGAAGCCACCACGCAGGAGCAGCATCGGGCGCGGTCCGGTGTCTTGGAGGATGCGCAGGTGCTCCGTCGACTCGGCGACGAAGTACAGACCGTCCGGGGCGAGCTGGGAGATCACCTCGGTGAAGTAGCGCTCGGTGTCGAACCGCTTCCAGCCGGAGGCGAGTTGGGCGCGCACCGGCAGGGACGGGTGGGTGCAGAACTGCCGCAGATAGGGGATCGCGGCATCCGTGCCGACGACCGACGCCGTGATCACGCAGGCTTCCGCTTCGCTGTCCGAGAGCCCTTCCGGCCCGGGGAGCAGGGGGAGCACCAGCGGGCCCACGTTGGCGAGGTCGCGGGCGGCGCTGGAGCTGCGGGGCGGGATGAGATCGTCGGCGTGCCGCTTCACCTGGTCCCGCACCTGGGGGTCGAGGTCGGCCGCGTGCTCCAGGCAGGCCATCGCGAGGAGGTGGAGCCGGGCCCGTACGGCGGGGTGCGACCTGCCGCGCTCCAGCAGCTTGGTGAGCAGGTCGACCCGCTCGCGCGGGCGGGCATGGGCGACCGACATGCGGAACACGTCTTCCCACTGGGTGTCGTCGGCATGGCTGACCAGCAGGCCCACGTCCCACGCCTCCACGGCCGCCTTCGCGCCCAGGTAGTCCTGGAACGTGCGGTGGACGAACTCCACGGTGCCCACGGAAGGCTCCCGCAACAGCCCGGTGCGCAGCAGCAGATGGTTCAGGATGCGCGGGGCGCCGCCCAGCGCCTGCGCGGCAGGTACGGACGGCAGGGCCTCGGCGATGATGCGCTCCGCCCGGTCGCGGTCGAGTTCGGCCTCGCCGTTGCGGATCAGGTAGTACGCCAGTCGCTGGAGGAGCTGGATCTGCGGCTCCTCGTCCAGCTGGATGTCGCCCGGGGCGTAGACCCGGCGTTCGGTGTCGCGACGGGTCAGCAGCATGGACAGGGCCGCGTCGTAGAGGGCCTTGCGGCCGGGTGGGAGGTAGCCGCGGCGGGCGCGGTGGAGGGCGCAGATGAGGCCGCACATCAGCGGGTTGGTGGCGAGGCGGCTGAGGTCCTGCTTGGTGCGGACGGCCGTGTGGAGGGCCATCCGGTACGCGTCGAGGGGCGCGCGCTCGTCGTCCGTGCGGCAGGTCTGGCGCGCCGCGGCGTGCCAGCGGTCGATGAACGCGGCCATGTCCTCGCGGCGCATGGGGGACAGCGCGAACTCGCTGAAGTGCTGGGCGGCCAGCCAGTCGTCGGCGACGGCGGAGGGGCGGGAGGTGACGAGCCAGAGGTTGCCGGGGTAGGCGAGGAGCAGGTCGGCCAGCCAGGCGCGGGTGCGCTCCCGGTCGCGTTCGGGGATCTCGTCGATGCCGTCGATGAGGAGCAGTCCGCGCCCGGCGGTCAGGACGCGGTCGGCCCAGCCGTCCGGCTGGGCGCCGTCCAGGGGGCAGTGGACGGCGCCGAGGAAGCGGGCGGGGGAGGGCAGGGCGTCCTGGCGGGCGATGGTGCGCAAGGGCAGGACGAAGGGGACGCGGCCGATCAGCTGCTCCAGTCCGCGCGGCGGTTCCTGCCGGGCGGCGGAGACGGCGAGCCACTGGACGAGGGTGGTCTTGCCGGAGCCCGCGACGCCGCGCAGCAGGACGCGCTCGTGGCCGGCGAGGGCCCGGTCGGCGGGGAGCGTGGTGAGCTGGGCGCCGCCTTCGAGGCCGAGAGGGCGTTCGTCCTGGGAGACGGCCTCCAGGCTGAGGTACGCGGCGTCCAGCGGCCAGGTGGCCTCGGAGTGGCTGAGGTCGATGCCGACGATGGTCAGCGTGCCGTGCTTCAGGGTCGTGTAGTCGGCGTACCGGCGCTCGAACGCGGCGTCCTGCGCGGACTGGGACGGCAGCCGCTCGATCAGGATGTCGATCTTGGTGATGAGTTCGGTGAGCTGACCGCTCTGCTCGACCAGGGTGCGGGCGACGAAGGTCGAGCGCTGGGTGAAGAAGTGCAGGATGTGCAGGCAGGCGGTGTCCAGGAGGTTCCGGTAGAGCCGGGAGCCGTCCAGCGAGAGCCGGAGGTCGGCGAGTCGCGCCCGGTGCTGGAGATCCTTGGCCAGCATCCGGTGGCCGAACCGTACGGCCTGTACGTCATCCATGGTCAGGTCGCCCAGGGCGTTCAGGGTCGTCGCCAGATGCCGGGCGATCAGCTCGTCCTCGTCGGCGGGGCAGGGCCGCTCGCCCGGACCGGCGTGCCGGGTGGCGCGGGCGACCAGTTCGGCGGCCAGCTTGTGCAGGTCGTTGATTTCGAGCGTGCGTTTCTCGCCCCGGAAGGAGACGAGGGACGAGATACGGACCGGCTGGTCCACCAGCCCGGCGCCCGGCCCCTCCCGCACGAACAGCCTCTTGATGAGCGGCGCGACGGCGCTGGACGCCAGGCGCGCGCCGATGACTGCGGGATCCACGTCCCATTCCCCTCAGGTGTGGTGGCTCCTGGCCGGACAGCATAGCGGCGGGGTCGGGACTTTGGTCCTGAAACGGACATCCGAAAGTCCCGGCGAAACGTAGGCGGGGTGATATGTGGCACAGGGTGTCCGGGGCCTACTACGGAAAATAGGAACCGTGCGGATAACGGACGTCCGGGCAGGTCAGGTGGCGTGGAATTCCGCACGGAAAAGGGCGCCGAAGGTGCAAGAACTACGCACCCGCTTAGTAGAAGCGCATCTTGGCCATATCGCGCGAACGGGATAACAAGGGGCGTCGACTTCACGCATTCCCCGGAGGTAGTCCCCTATGGCCCCGCGCGTCACCACCCGTCGTTATCCGCGTTCGCATTCATCCCTCGCGCGGGCCCGCGCCGCCGTGATCGCCGTGGGCGTGGGTGCCTCGCTCGTACTCGGCGCCGGTGTGACGTTCGCGGCGAACGCGCACGCGTCCGCCGCCGCCCCGGCGCATGCCGTCGAGGCCAAGAAGGCCGACACCTGGGAGACCCCGGTCGCCAAGTACGTCCTGGGCGCGCCCTTCGGCCTGGCGGGCAACCTGTGGGCGCACAACCACAGCGGCCAGGACTTCGTGGTGCCGTCCGGCACCTCGGTGCGGGCCGTGCACACCGGTGTCGTCGTCAAGGCGGGCCCGTACGGCGGCGGCGACGGTCCGGCGTACGGCAACGCCATCGTGATCAAGCACGACGACCAGACGTACTCGCAGTACGCGCACCTCTCCCGGATCGACGTGCGCATAGGTCAGAGGGTGACCACCGGTCAGCACATTGGGCTGTCCGGCAATACCGGCAACACGACCGGCCCGCATCTGCACTTCGAGATCCGTACGACGCCGAACTACGGCTCGGCCGTGGGGCCGCTGACCTTCCTGCGGGCCCACGGCGTCAAGGTCTGACCGACGCCCGGCCCCGACGGGCCTACCGGTCACCCAGGCGCCCCGCTGGCGCGTGCGCCTGGGTCAGCAGGTCGAGGGCGACTTCGAGGACGGCTTGCCGCTTCTCCTCGGGGTCGCCCTCGATCGTCTGCATCGCGAAGGCCCCGGCGTGCATGCTGAAGAGCGCGGTCGTGCAGCGGACCTGTTCGGTCAGCCCGGCGTCGGGGTCGCGGATCAGGCCGGACATCGCGATCATCCGGTCCTTGAAGATCTGGCCGATGCTCAGCTCGCGCACCGTCGCCTGGTTCTCCTGCATGAAGCGCAGCAGCGGTTCGACGCCCGCCAGGGCGGCGCTGTAGCGGCGCAGCAGCTCCTGTTTGGTCTCCAGGGTGCGGGGCTGCCGCTCACCCCAGGCGATCAGCTCGTCGAGGGGCTTGCTGAGGTCCTGGAAGAGGCTGAGGACGATGTCCTCTTTGGTCTTGAAGTGGTAGTAGAGCGCGGCCTTGGTGACGTCGAGATGTTCGGCGATCTCGCGCAGCGAGGTCTTCTCGTACCCCTGCCTGGCGAAGAGGTCCAGGGCCACGTCCTGGATGCGCTGACGGGTGTCGCCCCGGCGCGGTGTGCTGCCCAAGGTGCTCTCCTGTGGGGGTGGGGCCAGCCCTCTGAGCAGGCCGAACAAAACTTACTTGACGCCCGGCTAGTAGACGTCTTACCTTTCCCACTGTACTCAACTAGCCGGGCGGCAAGTAAGTGGCGCGTCACCGGAGCTCGTCGTAACCAGGGGGAGTGGAGATCATGTCCCAGAAGAAATCAGAAGGTGAAGCGCCACCCGCTTCCCTGCCCGCACAGGGCACCGCCCAGGACGCCCCGGGCAAGCAGGCCAAGGAGCCCAAGACCCACAGCACCGGCGTGGTGATCCTGGCGCTCATGATCGCGATGCTGCTCGCGATGCTCGACAACATGATCGTCGGCACCGCGATGCCGACCATCGTCGGCGAGCTGGGCGGGCTCGACCACCTCTCCTGGGTGGTGACCGCGTACACCCTGGCGACCGCCGCCTCGACCCCCATCTGGGGCAAGCTCGGCGACATGTACGGGCGCAAGGGCATCTTCCTCTCCTCCATCGCCCTCTTCCTCGCCGGCTCGGCCCTGTCCGGCATGGCCCAGACGATGGGTCAGCTGATCGGCTTCCGGGCCGTCCAGGGACTGGGCGCGGGCGGTCTGATGGTCGGCGTGATGGCGATCATCGGTGACCTGGTGCCGCCCCGGGAGCGCGGCCGCTACCAGGGCATGATGGCCGGTGTGATGGCCGTGGCCATGATCGGTGGCCCGCTGGTCGGCGGCACCCTCACCGACCACCTCGGCTGGCGCTGGATCTTCTACATCAACATCCCGCTCGGCGCGATCGCCCTCTTCGCGATCAGCGCGGTGCTGCACCTGCCCAAGAAGCGCTTCGAGGGCCGCATCGACTACACCGGCGCCGCCCTGCTGACCGTGGGCATCACCGCGCTCGTGCTGCTCACCACCTGGGGTGGCAACGAGTACGCCTGGGGCTCGGTCGAGATCATCGGGCTCGGGGTGCTCGGTGTCGTGGCGCTCGCCGCGTTCCTGTTCGTCGAGAAGCGGGTCGCCGAGCCCGTACTGCCGCTGCACATCTTCCGGATCGGCAACTTCTCGCTGGTCACGGTCATCGGCTTCCTCACCGGTTTCGTGATGTTCGGCTCCATGACCTTCCTGCCGCTCTTCCAGCAGACCGTGCAGGGCGCCAGCGCCACCAACTCCGGCCTGCTGCTGCTCCCGATGCTGCTCGGCATGATGGCCGTGTCGCTGGTCGCGGGCCGGGTCACCACCCAGACCGGCAAGTACAAGATCTTCCCGATCCTGGGCGGCCTCCTGATCACCACGGGCATGTTCCTGCTGGCGCAGATGGACACCGGGACCACCCGCCTCACCTCCGGCATCTACATGACGGTGCTCGGCGCGGGCATGGGCTTCCTCATGCAGACGACCATGCTGATCGCGCAGAACAGCGTCGAGATGAAGGACATGGGCGTCGGCAGCTCCTCCGCCACCCTCTTCCGCACCCTGGGCGGCTCCTTCGGCGTCGCGATCCTCGGTGCCCTGTTCACCAACCAGGTGGGGGAGACCATGGCCGAGCGCGGCGGCGCCAAGGCCGCGGCCGCCACCTCCGGCAGCGCCCAGCTCGACCCGGGCAGCATCGCGAAACTGCCCCCGGCCATCAAGGACGCCTACCTCCACGCCGTGGCCGACGGCGCCCACCAGGTGTTCCTGTGGGGCGCGGTGATCAGCGTCGTCGGCTTCCTGGCGGCCTGGTTCATCAAGGAGGTCCCGCTGCGCGCCTCCGTCACCAAGTCCGCCGACGGCGAGACCCCGGCCGATGTGACGCCGGTCGCCGAACCCGTCTGACGCCTACGAGCCCCACCGCGAGCCGCCCGCCCTCGTCCGAGGGGCGGGCGGCTCCGTCACGTCTCAGTCGTCACGTCTCAGTCCGGGACGTCTCAGTCCGGGACGTCGATGACAGGGAAGCTGCCGGTGTTGGTGGGCGCCGACTCCGGCAGCCAGAGCACCGCCACCGCGCCCTCCTCGCCCTCCACCGCCGGGTCCGCGTTACGGAACGTCAGCCGGGCGCCCAGGACCCGGGCCTGGCCGGCGGCGATGGTCAGGCCCAGCCCGTGGCCCTTGCCCGCCCGGTCCTTGCTGCCGGTGCGGAACCGGCTCGGCCCGTCCTTCAGCAGCGACTCCGGGAAACCGGGCCCGTGGTCGCGGACCCGCAGCACCCGGCCCTCCACGGTGACCTCGAACGGCGGTTTGCCGTGCCGGGCGGCGTTGGCCAGCAGATTGCCCAGGATGCGCTCCAGGCGGCGCGGATCGGTGGAGACATGGGCGTCACGGTCCACCGTGATCACGGCGTCCGGGGCCACCACGCGCACCCGGCGGACGATGAATTCGGCGAGGTCGATCTCCTGGAGTTCGGCCCGCTCGGCGAAGCCGTCCAGCCGGGCCACCTCCAGCACGTCCTCCACCAGCGTGCGCATCGCCTGCGCCCGGTCCCGTACCAGCTCGGTGGGGCGGCCCGGGGGCAGCAGCTCGGCGGCGGTGAGCAGCCCGGTGACCGGGGTGCGCAGCTCGTGCGCGATATCGGCGGTGACCCGCCGCTCCGCCTCCAGCCGCTCCTGGAGCGCCTCGGCCATGCCGTCGACGGCGCGCGCCAGGTCGTCGGTCTCGTCGCGCACCCGGCCGCCGATGGCGTCCCGTACCCGCACCTCGGAGTCGCCCTCGGCGAGCTTGCGGGCCGCGGTGGCGGCCTTGCGCAGCCGCCGCGAGAGCTGGTCGCCGATGAGCACGCCGAGCGCGATCCCGCCCAGCACCACGGAGACCGAGCCGAGGATGAGCACCCGGTCCAGGTCGTCCAGGACGGCGAAGCGGTCCTGGAAGCGGGTGTGGACCGACAGCACCTTGCCGTCGCGCAGCGGCACCGACGCCCACACCTCCGGGCTGCCGGTGCCGGAGTCCTCCAGGAAGGTGGCGCGCTGCCCGCGCGCCGCGAACTTCCGCAGGTCCTCGGGCAGCCGCGGGTCGTCCAGCTTGGCGCCGAAGCCCAGCACCCGGGACTCCTCGTACCACTTCTGGGCGACCTTCACCCGCTCGTCCATCACCGTGCGGCTGTTGTCGAGCATGGAGACCCGGGCCGCGTTGTGGACGACGAGGCTCAGTGCTACGGCGACCAGCGCGCTCACCGCGGCGATGGCCAGGCTGACCTTCCAGCGCAGTCCGGAGCGGAGCGCGAGTCGCACCATGGTCCCGCGTCAGCCCCTGAGCTTGTAGCCGAAGCCGCGGACCGTCTCGATGCGGTCCTGGCCTATCTTGCCGCGCAGCCGCTGGACGTGGACGTCCACGACCCGGGTGTCCCCGCCCCAGCCGTACTCCCACACCCGCTCCAGCAGCCGGTCGCGGGAGAGCACAGTGCCGGGCGCGGTGGAGAACTCCAGCAGCAGCCGCATCTCGGTCGGCGTCAGCGCGACCTGCTCGCCGCCCTTGCGGACCTCCATGCCCTCCGGGTCCACCTCCAGGTCGCCGAAGCGCAGCACCCCGCCCTCGGGCTCCTCGGCACCGGGCCGCTCGCCGCCGCGGCCGCCGGGGCCGCTGGCGTGGCCGAAGCGGCGCAGCACGGCGCGGATGCGGGCGACCAGCACGGCGCCGTCGAAGGGCTTGGTGACGTAGTCGTCGGCCCCGGCCTCCAGGCCCAGCACCACGTCGATCGAGTCGGCGCGGGCCGACAGCATGATCACGGGCACGGTGGACTCGTCGCGGATCCGGCGGCACAGGCTGACCCCGTCCAGGCCCGGCACCATCACGTCCAGCAGCGCGATATCGGGCCGGTCGGCGCGGAACCGCTCAAGACCGGTCAGCCCGTCGGGCGCGGCGGTCACCAGGAAGCCGTCGCGCTCCAGGGCGAGCTGGGTGGCCTCGCGGATGACGTCGTCGTCCTCGACGAAGAGCACATGGGTTTCGGCCACAGCCTCGGTTCAGCCTTCCGTTCCGTCGTCCTCGCCGCCGTCCGTCGCGGAGGCGCTGGGGGCGGGCTCTTCCGTGGGGCTGCCCTTGCTGTAGTCGGTGTGCTTGTGCCGGACCACGGTGAAAGCCTGCCTGCTCGACGCCCAACGGTAGGTGATGACGTCCTCGCGCGAGGGGCAGCAGACGGTGTCCCCGGAGGCGTAACTGAGCTTGGTGACGCTCAGATCGCCCTTGACGACGTCGGCGTAGACCGGCGGCTGCTCGTCGCTGAACACGTTCTCGTAACCGCGCCCCGCCTTGCGGTACACATACGAGCCGATGCCGAAGCCGTCGTCGCAGGTCGTGACGTTGATGACGAGATCGGACGCGGTGGGTCCGGTCAGCTTCCCCCGTGCCACCTCCACCGGGTAGCCCTTGACCGGCTTGCCCTTACCCGGCGCCGTGCACGGCTGGAGGTGGGTCTTCAGGTCCTGGGCGACCTTCGGGTCGTCCTTGATCAGCCGCACCGCGTCGGCCTTCTGCACGGCCGGCGGCTTGGTCGCCCCGCCGCCCGCGTACGAGCCGTGGTCCTGCGCCGAGGGCGCGGTCCACTGGGTGCGCGCCGGGCCTTCCGTACGCACGCCCTGGCTGTCGCCGGTGCACCCGGCCAGCAGCCAGCCCCCGGCGGCCGCGAGTCCCACCACCGCGCCACCGCTGATCATGGCAGTTCTGCCAGGAGAGGCCCTGATCAGGCCGCGCACCGTTCCTGCCCCCGCTCCTGGCGGTCACGCCGGACCTGGTTCCCCCTCCGGAGCGGCTTCGCGGCGGCGGGCGTGCCCGCCGGCTCGCGGCCGAGCGCGCGGGCGTCCAGCTCGCGGTTCTCCAGCTCCTGCCGCAGCCGCGCGAGCGCCCGGTGCAGCGTGCTCTTGACCGTGCCGGTCGACATACCGAGCGCCTCCGCCGTCTCCTCCGTCGTCATCTGCTCCCAGTGTCGCAGCACCACGACGCTGCGCTGCTTGGGAGCCAGGCATCCGAGGATGTCCATCAGCAGGGCCCGGTCGGCGTGCTGCTCGGTGCCGTCCTCGACGCTGGCCTCCGGCAGCTGCTCGGTGGGCACCTCCTCCAGCTTGCGGGCGCGCCACCACTCGGTACGGGTGTTGATCATGACGCGGCGGAGATAGGCGTCGGCGAGGGACTTGTCGGCTATCCCGTCCCAGCGGCCGTAGGTGCGCACGAGCGCGGTCTGCAGGAGGTCCTGTGCCTCGATCGGGTCCGGAACCAGCCGCCGGGCGCTGCGCAGCAGCGCGTCCTGCCGGTTGCGCACGTACTCCTCGAAGTCCAGAACCTTGCCGCTGCTGCCGGTCATCGTGCAGCCCTCCATCCCGCGTCTTCCCCACGTTGGATTCCGACCGCTCGGCCGGAACGAGAAGGACGCTACGGAGGCGCTGTTGCGACGCCATGTGCGTCAGCACCTCGGCAAACGCACAGCTACCCATAGGTTGTGTAACAGCGGAACCCGGTTCGACGGCGTGTCAGAACCGGGTCCTGGGAGTGTCACAGCTCTGTCACAGGATGCCTGGTGAGACCGTGAATTCGGTCAGGCCGACATCACGTCAGCGGCAGCCGGTAGAGGCCGCCCGCGAGCGGTTCGACCAGACCGTCGGAGACCAGCCCGTCCAGCGCCCGGGCCCGCTGCACCGGCTCGTGCCACACCTGGTCCAGCGCCGCCTGTGGCACCGGCGCGACCGCCTCCCGCAACACCGCCAGCAGCTTGCCGCGCACCTGACGGTCCGTCCCGGCGTACGTCTGGCCGCGCCGCGGCGGCCCGTCGTGCTCCGGCGAACCGGCCCCGCGCCAGGCGCAGGACGCCGCGATGGGACAGCGCGCGCAGTCGGGGGTGCGGGCCGTGCAGACCAGCGCGCCCAGCTCCATCGTGGCCGCCGCCCAGCGTGCCGCCGTCCGCTCGTCGTCCGGCAGCAGGGCGCGGGCGAGCTTGCGCTCGGCGGCGGTGGTGGCGTTCGGCGGGTACTGGACGCCGCTGATCGCCCGGGCGAACACCCGGCGGACGTTGGTGTCCAGCACCGGATGGCGCTGCCCGTACGCGAACGAGGCCACGGCCGCCGCCGTGTACTCACCGACCCCCGGCAGCGCGAGCAGCTGCGCGTGGTCCCCCGGCACATCGCCGCCGTGCCGCTCCCTTATGGCCGCCGCCGCGCCGTGCAGCCGCAGCGCGCGGCGCGGATAGCCGAGCCGGCCCCAGGCGCGGACCGCCTCACCGGGCGGCTCGGCGGCCAGGTCGGCGGGGCGGGGCCAGCGGGCGAGCCACTGCTCGTACACCGGCAGCACACGGCTCACCGGAGTCTGCTGGAGCATGAACTCGCTCACCATCACACCCCACGCTCCGGCCTCCGGGCGGCGCCAGGGGAGGTCGCGGGCGTGAGCGTCGAACCAGTCGATGACGGGCCGGTGGAGCTCGGCACCGTCGGGGGTGGGGGTAGCGGCGGCCGGGGCGGCGGAAATGGCAGTCATCACATCCGATCCTGACACGACGGAAGGCCCGATGGGAGCCGTGGGCGCGGGCGTTCGGGTCGAGCTGGGGCAGATCTGCTCGAAACGGTGCAATTCAGGCCCGGTTGCGCGGTGGGCGGCCGGGAATCGCCCGGACTGTTGCCGCCCAGGTGGCCGATCCGGTCGGATGATGAGAAAAGTAGGGAGGCTGGCCGCGGTTATTGGCGGGTGTGGGCGCCGTTCTCTCGTAGAGTTTCCGCGTGGGATCTCTGCGCAATCCGATCGGGCCGCTTCCCTCCTCCATCTACTGGCGGCGGAGGGCTGTTGCGCTGGCCCTGCTCGCCCTCATCGTGCTGCTCGTCATCTGGGCCTTCGGCTGGGGTGGTTCGGGCGGCGGCGGAGGCGACGAGGGCAAGGGGCCGGGCGGCGGACCCGCGCGCACGATCACCCCCGGGCCGACCTCCTCCGGGCCGGTGAACAGCGAACGGCCGGGCGGGCGCGACGAGTCGGACACCGGCGGCACGGGCCCCGGTTCCGGTTCCGGCACGGGCTCCGGTTCCGGTTCCGGTGAGAGCGGCGGCGGTGGCGGCGCGGGCACCGGGTCCGGCGGCGCGGAGGGCACGGGCGGCACCGGAGCCGCCGGCGGCACCGGCGACGGACTCGGCGACGGGGACGGCCAGGGGCTGCCGGTCGGGTCCAGCCTGCCGGAGTGCAAGCGCGGCGACATCGACCTGACGGTGCGCAGCGTCAAGGACGCGAAGGTGAAGAACACGTACGAGCCGGATGAGAAGCCGACGTTCGAAATCACCGTGAAGAACTCCTCGAACAGCTCCTGCGCGGTGGACTTCGGCCGGGCGGCCGCCTCACTGACCATCAC
The DNA here is from genome assembly GCF_001417735.1 of Streptomyces sp. NBRC 110028. Lineage (GTDB taxonomy): Bacteria > Actinomycetota > Actinomycetes > Streptomycetales > Streptomycetaceae > Streptomyces. The sequence continues at coordinate 22,097 of NZ_BBUZ01000043.1, read as the reverse complement.
GGACGCGGACAACGAGCACGTCTGGGCCTCGGACGACTGCCCCGAGGGCACCGCCACCGCCCTCGTCGAGGTGCCCGCCTCCGGCGAGACCAAGCGCACCGTGGAATGGGACCGCGAGCGCACCGCCGCCCACTGCGCGACCCCGAAGGGCGCCAAGACCGCCGCCGCGGGCACCTACCTGGTCGAGGCGAAGCTCGACGGCCTGGGCACGGCCAAGGTGTCGTTCGTCCTCGCCAAGGACTGAACCCGCTGAACCCGCCCCCGGTCGCTTTGACCGGGGGCGACGGTGCTGCTGCGCGCCGCTCGATGCAGTGACGGATCTTCAGCGCGGGAGTTTGTCAAAAGCGTTGACGAATGCACCTGGGCGCTTCTACGTTCATCGCGTCGTGCATCGTACGTCATATATGAGAGGCGCAATGCCCAGATCGGAGACTCCATGTCCGTTGCGCTACGGGGTCGCCTCGGGTGCATAGGCCGCCTCGGCCAGCAGCTGGGCCGCCTGAGCTGATCAGGCAGCAGCCGCTCATCCACTGACGATGTGAGATGCGGCCCGTTCACCGCCAAGATCCCGGGCCGCGACAGAGAGTCAGCATGCTCCCTCTATGGGGAGCCTATCCAACTTCGGGAGCGATGGTGCCCCTGTCCAGCATGCCTCTTTCCAAGGCCGGGAGGTCCCCGGCGTCACCGTCCCGGCAACGCAGCAGCATGCGGTGGACGATCGTCGGCTTCTCGGCGCTCGGCCTCACGATCGCCTATCTCGACCGCGCCGCGCTGAGCGTGGCGATGCCCCACATGTCGGACGAGTTCCACATCAGTTCCGCCGTGCAGGGGGTGTTGCTCTCGGCGTTCTTCTGGACCTACGCCCTTTTCCAGATCCCCTCCGGCTGGCTGCTGGACCGCTTCGGTCCGAGGGTCGTCTACCCGGTCGCGGTCGGCTGGTGGTCGATCTGGACGGCGCTGATGGCCTTCGCGCGAGGGGTTGGATCGGTCGTGGTCTTCCGCCTCGGCCTCGGTATCGGTGAGGCGCCGGTGCAGCCGGCGAACGTCAAAATCGTCTCGCGGTGGTTCCCGCGCCGGGAACGCGCCTTCGCGTCCAGCCTGTTCGATATGGGCCAGCAGATCGGCACCGCGCTGTCGATCCCGGTCGTGACGGCGCTGACCCTGTTCGGTGGCTGGCGCCTGTCCTTCGTCGTGATCGGTGCGGCCGGTCTCCTGTGGCTCGTGGGGTGGGCCGTCGTCTACCGGGAACCCGAGGTCCATCCGCGCGTTTCCGCGGCGGAACTGGCCCACATCCGGTCCGACCGGGGCGGGCAGACGTCCGCGGAACCGGCGGTCGGCGTCACCGTGCCGTGGCGTGACCTGCTCAGCGACTCCCAGGTGTGGGCGCTGACGGTCGGCTATGTGTTCCGCTCGCTCGCCGGGGCGTTCTTCCTCACCTGGTACCCCAGCTATCTGCTCGACGACCGCGGATTCTCCGAAGCGGACTTCGGCATGGTGGGGTGGATCCCGTCACTCATCGCGATCGGCTCCACCGTGCTCGGCGGCATCGTGTCCGACCGGATGCTGGCCTCCGGAGTCTCCCCGAACCTGGCCCGGAAGGTCCCCATCGTCGCCGGGCTCGGCCTGAGCGCCTGTATCGGCTTCGCCCCGTTCATCCAGAGCAATGTGATGCTGATGGTGGTCCTGACCGTCAGCAGCGCCGCCCACTCCTTCGCCGGCGCGGCGATTCTGAGCCTCCCGGCGGAAGTGGCGCGCTCCTCGGAGTGCGTCGGCGCGGTGGCCGGCTTCCAGAACTTCGGCTCCCAGGTGGGCAACCTCCTCAGCCCCATCGCCATCGGACTGTTCCTGGCGTCCAGCGGCGGGTCCTATGTCGGCCCGCTGCTCGGCGCGGCGGTGAGCTGCCTGGCCAGCGCCGCGATCTACCTGTTCTGGGTGCGCGTCAAGCCCGTCACCCAGACCCGCGACGACCTCGCGGGCCCCGCCGGACAGCACGAAGGGACCACCGCGTGAACGCCTCGCTCAACACCGCCCACCTGGTCGAACGGCTCGGTACCGTCATCGGTATTCCCGTCGTCCCGTACGACGAGGAAGGTGCGGTCGACCACGACCTCACCATCTCGCTGACGGCGCGACTGATCCGCAACGGAGTCTCCGTGCTGACGCCGAACGGCAATACCGGCGAGTTCTACGCCCTCTCCCCGGACGAACGCCGTCAGGTGCTGAGGTGTGTCCTGACGGCCCGCGAGACCCACGACGGCGCCGCGCCGAACGCCACGGTGATCGTCGCCGGAGTGGGATTCGACATCGAGACGGCCATCTCCGACGCACGGTTCGCCCGCGATGCGGGCGCGGACGCGATCATGATCCATGAGCCCGTCCTGCCCTACCTCGCGGCCGACGGCTGGGTCGAGTACAACGCACGGATCGCCCGGGCCGTACCGGACATCGGGGTGCTGCCCTATCTGACCAAGCGCGCGGTCACCGGTGCGCACATCACCCGTCTGGTGGAACGGGCGCCGAACGTCGTCGGGCTGAAGTACTCGGTTCCCGATCCGGTCCTGTTCGCCGCCACACGGACGGAGGCCTCCGACGGACTGCTGTGGATCGCGGGCCTGGCCGAGTCCTACGCCCCGGCCTACTGGCAGGCGGGGGCGCGGGCCTTCACCTCCGGCCTGGTCAACATTGCTCCGGCGGTGTCCCTGGAGATGCTCACCGCGCTCCGCGACGAGGACTACGGCACCGCCGCCCGGGTGTGGCGGCGGATCCGCCACTTCGAGGAGTTGCGGGCCCGCGACGCCTCGGCCAACAACGTGGCGGTGGTGAAAGAAGCCATGCACCGGATCGGACTGTGCCGGCGGGATGTGCGTCCCCCCAGCCACCCGCTGTCCGGGGCACTCGCCCGCGAGGTCGCCGAGTCCATGGAGCAGTGGCACTCCCTGGTGCCCGAGACGGCCGGGGAGCGTGTGGCGTGAGGATCGACTCCCTGCGGACCTTCCGGCAGCGGGTGGGCGACCGGCCCCGGGTACTGGTCAAGATCACCACCGAGGACGGGATCGACGGATGGTCGGAGGTGTACAACCACGGACCCGACCTGGCCTACCCGCCGCTGCTCGACTATCTGTTCGAGCAAATCAAGGGTATGGACGCCCGGTCCCCGGGCCGGATCAACCAGTTCCTCCTGCAGTCCGGGCGCTTTCCCCAGGGCGCACTGGGCCTGGCCGCCGTCGCCGCCATCGACCACGCCCTGTGGGACATCGCGGCCAAGGCCGTGGGGGCGCCGGTCTACCAGCTGCTGGGCGGCGCCGTACGCGACCGGGTGCCGGTCTACGCCGGGGTGTACTCCGCGCCGGACATCGGTGAACTGACCGACATCACCGCCGCGTTGCACGAGCGGTTCGGCTTCACCGCCTTCAAGCTGAGCCCCTACCGGGTGCGACCGCACCGCACCCGGTTCGGGCTCCTGGTCCGCGAACTGGGCGAGTACTTCGGCGAGGTCCGCGACAAACACCCGGCGGAGTGGGAATTCGCGTTCGACGCGCACGCCTGCCTGTGGGAACCGCGACAAGCGGTCGACCTTGGCGCCGCGCTCGCCCCCGGCCAGCCGCTCTTCCTCGAAGAACCGATACGGCCCGAGCACATCCCCGCCTGGGGCCGGCTCCGCTCCGAGATCGCGGTGCCGCTGGCCACAGGGGAGTGCCTGTACTCCCCCCATGAGTTCCTCGCGCTGCTGAGCGCCGGCGGCGCCGACATCGTGCAGCCGGACATCTGCGTCGTCGGGGGCCTCACCCAGATGGTGAAGATCGCCGCCATCGCCGACGCGCACTACGTCCCGCTCGCACCGCACAACCCGCTGGGCCCGCTCGCGACCGCGGCGAACGTGCACTTCGCGGCCGCGACGACCAACTTCTCCATCCTCGAGTACAAGCCGGACGACGTGCCGTGGTGCCCCGACCCCTATCTCCCCGCCGACGGGCACCTCGACCTGCGCCCGGATCGCCCGGGGTGGGGCATCGAGATCGACGAGTCCGCGCTCGCCGCGGACGACTGGGTCACCTGGAAGCGAAAGGTGCCGGTACGCCCTGACGGCTCGACTGCCTGGATGTGACGAAGCGTGTGGCGCGCGGGGGCGGGACCAGCGGGTTCCGCCCCCGCGCGCCTGCCCCGGGTCCTCGCGCGGAGTTACACGTACCGCTCCAGGATCGACGACTCCGCCAGCCGCGACAGGCCCTCGCGGACCGAGCGGGCCCGGGCCTCGCCCACGCCGTCGACCATCTGCAGATCGTCCACGCTGGCGGCCAGCAGCTTCTGCAGCCCGCCGAAGTGCTCCACCAGACGCTCGATGATCGCCCCCGGCAGCCTCGGCACCTTGGCCAGCAGCCGGAAGCCGCGCGGGGAGACCGCCGAGTCCAGGGTCTCGGGGGAGCCCGTGTACCCCAGGGCGCGGGCCACGATGGGGAGTTCGAGCAGCTCGGTGTGGGTGAGCCGGTCCAGCTCGGCGAGCGCGTCGGCCACGGTGCGGGTGCGCTTGGCGGTCGGCTCGGGCACGTAGTCCCGTACGACCAGCTCCCGCTCCGGCTCGACGCCCGCGATCAGCTCGTCCAGCTGCAGCGACAGCAGCCGGCCGTCCGTGCCCAGCTCCACCACGTACTCGGCGATCTCGGTGGCGATGCGCCGCACCATCTCCAGCCGCTGCGCGACCGCGCTGACGTCCCGGACGGTGACCAGGTCCTCGATCTCCAGCGCGGAGAGCGTGCCCGCGACCTCGTCCAGCCGCAGCTTGTACCGCTCGAGGGTGGCCAGCGCCTGGTTGGCGCGCGAGAGGATGGCGGCCGAATCCTCCAGGACCCGCCGCTGCCCGCCCACGTACAGCGCGATCAGCCGCATGGACTGGCTGACGGACACGACCGGGAACCCGGTCTGGATGGAGACGCGCTGCGCGGTGCGGTGCCGGGTGCCGGTCTCCTCGGTGGCGATCGCCGCGTCCGGGACGAGCTGCACCCCCGCCCGCACGATCTTGCTGATGTCCTTGTCGAGCACCAGCGCCCCGTCCAGCTTGCACAGTTCGCGCAGCCGGGTGGCGGTGAACTCGACGTCGATGACGAAGCCGCCGGTACACAGCGACTCGACGGTCTTGTCGGTGCCGAGCACGATGAGCCCGCCCGTGTTTCCACGGAGGACGCGCTCAAGGCCGTCGCGCAGCGCCGTGCCCGGCGCGACAGCGCTCAGAGTGGCACGCATCAGACCGTCGGCTTTGCCGGGATTCGATGCCCGGTCGCCTGCTGCCACTGCACTCCTCCGTCACAAGGTCTGAATCGGTGCCGCGAGTCGCCCCCCGGCGGCGGTGTACGAGGCTACGTAGGGGCGAGACCAGGGCAAAGTCTACCGGCGGTGCCCGGCCTCCCGTGGGGTCTCCCGGCGTACGCCCGCGGGGGGACGCCGGAGCGCGGCCCTCACCGCGGGCCGGACCGCCCCGCTCACCACCGCGTTCGCCCTCTTGATCAGCCCTGCTCGGGGGCGTCCTCGCGGGCCCGGTCGGCGCGCTCACGCCGGGGCAATACGCGCAGTGCGTCCCCTATGTCCGCCACCTCCAGCACCCGCATGCCGTCGGGGACGCGCCCCGGGTCGGAGGGCACCAGGGCGTGGGTGAAGCCCAGGCGGGCGGCCTCGGACAGCCGCCGCTGCACCCCCGTGACCCGCCGGACCTCGCCCGCGAGCCCCACCTCGCCGATCGCCACCAGGTTCTTGGGCAGCGGGGTGTCGCTCGCGGCGCTCGCCAGCGCCAGCGCCACCGCCAGGTCCGCCGCCGGCTCCGACAGCTTCACCCCGCCCACCGTGGCGCTGTAGATGTCGCGCTTGCCCAGCGCGTTGATCCGGCCGCGCTGCTCCAGGACGGCCAGCATCATCGAGACACGGGAGGTCTCCAGGCCGGAGGTGGTACGGCGGGGGGAGGGGATCTGCGAGTCGACGGTGAGCGCCTGCACCTCGGCCACCAGCGGCCGGCGGCCCTCCAGGGTGACGGTCAGACAGGTGCCGGGCACCGGCTCGGCGCGCCGGGTGAGGAACAGCCCCGACGGGTCGGCGAGGCCGGTGATGCCCTCGTCGTGCAGCTCGAAGCAGCCCACCTCGTCCGTCGCCCCGTAACGGTTCTTGACGCCGCGGACCAGCCGCAGCCGGGCGTGCCGGTCGCCCTCGAAGTGCAGCACCACGTCGACCAGGTGCTCCAGCAGCCGGGGGCCCGCGATCGCGCCGTCCTTGGTCACATGGCCGACCAGCAGCGTGGACATGCCCCGCTCCTTGGACGCCCGGATCAGCGCCCCGGCCACCTCGCGCACCTGGGCCATGCCGCCGGGCGCGCCGTCGATCTCGGGGGAGGCGACGGTCTGCACGGAGTCCATGATCAGCAGCGACGGCTTCACCGAGTCGAGATGGCCGAGCACGGCGGACAGATCGGTCTCGGCCGCGAGATACAGATGCTCGCTCAGCGCCCCGATGCGGTCGGCTCGCAGCCGGACCTGGCTCGCCGACTCCTCCCCGGTGACGTACAGCGTCCGGTGGTCCTCGGTGGCCGCCTTGGCCGCGACGTCCAGCAGCAGCGTCGACTTGCCGACCCCCGGCTCCCCGGCCAGCAACGCCACGGCGCCGGGGACCAGGCCGCCGCCGAGCACCCGGTCCAGCTCGTCCACGCCGGTGGAGCGGGCGGCGGCCTGGCGGCCGTCGACCTGCCCGATGGGCAGCGCGGCCGAGGTGACCCGGCCGGGCGCGGTGGTCCGTACGGCGGGCGCGCCGAACTCCTCGACCGTGCCCCACGCCTGGCACTCCGGGCAGCGGCCGAGCCACTTGGCCGTGGTCCAGCCGCACTCGGTGCAGCGGTAGGAAGGGCGGTCCTTGGCGGATGAACGGGAGGAGCTACGGGCAGCCATGGCATCAACGCTAGCGTCGCCCACCGACAGCGGTGCGCCCGGCAGTGCTTGTCCGGCAGTGCTTGCCCGGCCCGGTGCGCATAGCAGTTCCGGGGCACGGGAGAGGGACACCTGTCCCCTTATGAGGGAGATGGTCACCCGTAAGGGTTAAAACTGCCCAAGTAAGGCGAGTAAGTCTGCATCATCCGCCTACGGTCACCGGGTGATGAGCAGCAGGTCCGAGCACTCGACACACGCCGCCGGCGCACACCGGGCGCAGCGCCGCGCGCCCCGCGTCGCCACCACGCGCCCCCAGCGGCCCCCCGCGCGCTACGAGCCGTATCTGGACGGTCTGTTCACCTACTGCCTGTCGGTCCTGTGCGAGCACGACGCCGCGGCCGTCACGCTCGGCGATGTGCTGGCCGTCGCCGAGCGGCGGCTCGGGCGGGGGCGGGGGCGCGCTGAGGCCGAGGAGGAGCCGAGCCGTCCGTGGCTCTACGCGGTCGCCCGCTGGGCCTGTCTGCGCAAGCTCGCCGAGCTGCGGGATCAGCGGGATCCGAGGGCCGGGCGGGGCGGCCCGGACACCGCGCCGCCCGAGCCCGTCGCCGACCTGCGCCGCCGCGAACTGGCCGCGCTCGCCTGGCCCGAGGCCGCCGGGACCACCGCCGCCCAGCGCGAGGCGCTCGAACTCCACGTCCGCCACCAGCTCACCCCCGCCGAGGTCGCCGCCGCGCTCGGCAAGGAGCCCGACGAGACCCGCGCCCTGCTCTCCAGCGCCGCCTGCGAGGTGGAGCGGACCCGCGCCGCGCTCGCCGTCGTCGAGCTGGGCCACTGCCCCGTCGTCGCCCGCCTCGCGGGCGACACCCAGGTGCTGCTCTCCGCCGCTCTCCGCCGCGAGCTGGTGCGCCATGTCGACGACTGCCGCGAATGCCGCCGGATGGCGGAGCGGGCCACGGCGGACGGACCCTGGCCCGGTACGGCCGCCGCCCCCGCCGCGCTGCCGGTGCTGGAGGCCCCCCGCCCCGATGTGCACGCCGCGATGCTGTGCGCCCTGAGCGCCCGCCCTGTGCGTGCCGCGGCCGGTCCGCGCTTCGACCGGCGCGGCTTCCCACTGGACCCCCAGGACCGGGCCGCCCGCCGCAGCAGGCTGCGTAGCCGCGTCCTGACCACGACCGTGGTCGCCACGGTCATCGCCGCCCCGGTGCTCGCCCTGTGGGCCGCCTACCGGGGCGCGCCGCTCGCCGGTGACGAGCACGACACGGATTCGGTGGCCGCGGCCAACGCGGACAGTGCGGAGGGGACGGGCGGCGCGGGCAAGGCTCCGGCCGGTGAGCAGGATCGGTCCGCCGGACGTGCGTACGAGCGGGCGGGCAGCGCGCAGGACCGTTCCGGCGCGGCCCGGCTGCGAACCCGGGCCGGTGCGCCGGGGGCCGCCGAGGTGACGGTCGAGGTCATCGGCGCGGACGGCGACCGGGACCGGCTCGGCCCGAGCGCCGGGCGGTCCCGCCGCCCGAGCGGCGGCCGCCACGGCGGCGAATCCGCCCCGCCCCGCCCCGCCCCCGGGCCCGGGCGGCTCACCGTGGAGGCCCAGCCGAGCGGCGATGTGACGGTCATCACCCTGGCCGCCTCGGGTGGCGCCCCGGTGCGCTGGTCGGCCTCGGCGTCGGGCGGCGCCCCCTGGCTCCAGCTGAGCCGCACCGCCGGTGAGCTGCGCCCCGGCGAGTCGGTGACGATCACGGTGTCGGTCGACGAGGAGCGCGAGCCACCGGGCCGGTGGCGGGCGCGGGTGATGGTCGCGCCGTCGGGCGCGATGGTGGTGATCGAGGGCCAGGGTCCCGCCCCGACCCCGACCCCCACGCCTCCCGGCACCACCTCACCCCCGTCCACCCCACCGCCCTCGGACCCGCCGACGCCGAAGGGGTAGCGGGGGCGGGGACAGCGCCCGCGAGCGTGCCGCGTTCCCACGCCCTGATGCCGAGTCCGTCGGTTTGGGCGGGCGCCGATGCCGCACGGCCGTACCGGGGCGGCCCGCCCCTGCCCGGGCCCCGGCACCGGGGCCTGGCCGAGGCGCGGGTCTCGCCGTGCGCCGAGTCCGTCGTGTCGGGAGGGTGGCGCCGATGCCGCACGGCCGTACCGGGTCGGCCCGCGGTTCCGTAGGCCCGGCCCCCGGTCCCGCGCGAGCGGGGGGTCCAGGGGGCGCAGCCCCTGGTTACGGGAAGGGGCGGGGTCGGGGAATGGGCCCCCTCAGCCCACCGGGTCCGCCGGGTGGGGGGCCACCAGGGGCAGGGAGGCCGCCAGCCGCGCCTCGCACAGCTCCGCCAGCCGGTCGTACCCCGCCTTGCCCATCAGCTCCGTCAGCTCCGGCCGGTACGACACGTACACCGGCTCCCCGGCGCCGTGCGCCGACACCGCCGAGGTGCACCACCAGTGCAGGTCGTGCCCGCCCGGGCCCCACCCCCGGCGGTCGTATTCGCCGATCGTGATCTGCAGCACCTGCGTGTCGTCCGGCCGGTCGACCCACTCGTACGACCGCCGCACCGGCAGCTGCCAGCAGACGTCCGGCTTGGTCTCCAGCGGTTCGCGCCCCTCCCGGAGCGCCAGGATGTGCAGCGCGCAGCCCGCGCCGCCCGCGAAGCCGGGGCGGTTCTGGAAGATGCACGAGCCCTCGTAGCGGCGCGTCTGGCGGTCGCCGTCGTCCTCGTCCTCCTGCACCCAGCCCCGGGCGTGCCCCTCGTCGTGGAACTGCCAGATCTCCGGGGTCAGCCGGGCCATGTGGCGGCCGACCCGCTCCTCGTCCTCCTCGTCCGAGAAGTGCGCGCCCAGCGTGCAGCAGCCGTCGCTCGCGCGACCGGCCTGGATGCCCTGGCAGCCCTGGCCGAAAACGCAGCTCCAGCGGGAGGTCAGCCAGGTCAGGTCGCAGCGGAAGACCTGTTCCTCGTCGGCGGGGTCGGGGAATTCGATCCAGGCGCGGGCGAAGTCCAGGCCGACCTCGTCCGCGGGCGGGGCCGCCGGGGAGGGGACCGGCGCCTGCTCCGGGCTCTGCTCCCGCTCCGGGGCGTTCTCTCGGCCTTTGTCCTGCTTCGCCTTTTTCGTCTTTGCCACGGTGCAAGGGTATGCCCCCGCCATGGAGGCGCCGGGGACGGGGACCACACGGGCCCGGGAGGGATCCCGTGCATGACCACGCCAGGCGCACAGTAGCGTTCTGGCCATGAGACTCGGTGTCCTCGACGTGGGTTCGAATACGGTCCATCTGCTGGTGGTGGACGCGCATCAGGGCGCCCGCCCGCTGCCCGCCCACTCCCACAAGGCGGAACTGCGGCTGGCCGAACTCCTCGACGGCGACGGGGCGATCGGCTCCGAAGGCGTCGACCGCCTGATCGCGGTGATCAAGGATGCGCTGCAGGCGGCCGAGGACAAGGGCGCCGAGGAGGTCCTGCCGTTCGCGACCTCCGCGGTGCGGGAGGCCGCCAACGCCGACGGCGTCCTCGCCCGGGTCGCCGAGGAGACCGGCGTACGGCTGCGCGTGCTCAGCGGCGAGGACGAGGCCCGGCTCACCTTCCTGGCCGCCCGCCGCTGGTGCGGCTGGTCGTCGGGGCGGCTGCTGCTGGTGGACATCGGCGGCGGCTCGCTGGAGATCGCGTACGGACTCGACGAGGAACCCGACGCGGCCGTCTCGCTGCCGCTGGGCGCCGGCCGGCTCACCGCCGCGTGGCTGCCCGGCGACCCGCCCGGCCCGGAGGACGTCCGCGCCCTGCGCCGGCATGTGCGGACCGAGATAGCCCGCATCGTCGGCGACTTCAGCCGCCACAGCACACCGGATCAGGTGGTCGCCACCTCCAAGACCTTCAAGCAGCTGGCCCGCATCGCGGGCGCGGCACGCTCCGCCGAGGGCCTGTACGTCGAGCGCAGGCTGACCGCCAAGGCGCTGGAGGAATGGGTGCCCCGGCTGGCGGCCATGCCCGTCGCGGAGCGCGCCGAGCTGCCGGGGGTGTCCGAGGGGCGGGCCCCGCAGCTGCTGGCGGGGGCGCTGGTCGCCGAGGCCGCCATGGATTTGTTCGGCGTCGACGTGCTGGAGATCTGCCCGTGGGCGCTGCGCGAGGGGGTCATTCTGCGCCGCCTCGACCACCTGCCCACATGACGCCTGAGCGGCTGCCCGCATGACGCCCGCGTGACGTGATCGGCGGTCGCGGTTTAGTCGCACAGAGCAGCGGCCGTACGCTGTCCCTCGTGACAGAGCCAGTGGTGCGCATCCCGGATGCGAAGGTCGCCCTGTCCACCGCCTCGGTCTATCCGGAGTCGACGGCGACGGCCTTCGAGATCGCCGCGCGGCTGGGCTACGACGGTGTCGAGGTCATGGTGTGGACCGATCCGGTCAGCCAGGACATCGAGTCGCTGCGCCGCCTCTCGGAGTATCACGGGGTGCCGATTCTTGCCGTGCACGCGCCATGTCTGCTGATCACTCAGCGGGTGTGGTCCACCGATCCGTGGGTCAAGCTGCAGCGGGCCAAGGCGGCGGCCGAGCGGCTGGGCGCGTCCACCGTCGTCGTCCACCCGCCGTTCCGGTGGCAGCGCAATTACGCCCGCGAGTTCGTACGCGGAATCTGGCGGATGGCGGACGAGACCGACGTGCGATTCGCGGTGGAGAACATGTTCCCGTGGCGCTACCGCGACCGGGAGATGCTCGCGTACGCGCCGGACTGGGACGTCACCAAGGACGACTACCGGCACTTCACGATCGACCTGTCGCACACCGCGACCTCCCGCACCGACGCCCTGGACATGGTGGACCGGATGGGCGACCGGCTCGCCCATCTCCACCTCGCCGACGGCCACGGCTCCAACAAGGACGAGCACCTGGTGCCCGGGCGCGGCACCCAGCCCTGCGCCGAGCTGCTGGAACGTCTCGCCACGACCGGCTTCGACGGCCATGTGGTGGTCGAGGTGAACACCCGGCGGGCCATGTCCCAGGCCGAGCGCGAGGCGGATCTCGCGGAGGCGCTGGCCTTCACCCGGCTCCATCTGGCCTCCCCGACCCCGGCCTCCCGGCCGGGCAGGGCGGTGCGCCGGAAGTGACCCCCGGGACACCCCCGCCCACACCCCCGCCGTCCGCCGCCGGGCCCCGCCGCGGCCGCGGCCGTCCGGCCCGCGGCAGCGTGGCCGAAGGGCCCGGGGCCCGCGACCGGATCCTGACCGCGGCGCGCAACGAGTTCGCCGAGCGCGGCTACGACAAGGCCTCGATCCGCGGCATCGCCAAGGCCGCCGAGGTGGACCCGGCCCTGGTCCACCACTACTTCGGCACCAAGGAGCAGGTCTTCGGCGCGGCGATCGAGCTGATCCTGGCGCCCGCCATGGGCGCCCCGGACGCGGTGCACGGCGGCAGCCCGGAGGGCGCGGGCGAGCGGATGGCCCGCTACTTCTTCGCCACCTGGGAGAACCCGGTTACCCGGCTGCCCCTGCTGGCGGTCATGCGCTCCGCGCTCACCAACGAGGCGGCCGCCGCCGTACTGCGCGGGATGATCGAGCGGCGGCTGCTGACGCGGATGGCGCGCGACCTGGACGTGCCGGACCCGGAGTTCCGGGCCCAGCTCGCGGCCGCCCAGATCCTCGGGGTCGCGATGCTGCGGTACGTGATCAAGATGGAGCCGGTGGCCTCGGCGACCGTGGACGAGATCATCGCCATGGTGGGCCCGACGCTCCAGCGGTACCTCACCGAGAAGTGACGCCTGGTTCCGTACGGTGAGCCGCCCGTCTCTGGATCCGGACACCGCATCGGGATTCGCGCCCCACAGGCGTAGAGTCAGAAGACTCCGAACCGATTTCGCTGGTCCGTTTCACAGGACGCACTTACGAGGGAGCCGAGCACCGTGCCCGAGCTGAGGTCTCGCACCGTCACCCACGGCCGCAACATGGCGGGCGCCCGCGCCCTTATGCAGGCTTCCGGCGTAGCGCGTGAGGACTTCGGCAAGCCGATCGTCGCCGTGGCCAACAGCTTCACCGAGTTCGTGCCCGGCCACACCCACCTCCAGCCGGTCGGCCGGATCGTCAGCGAGGCGGTCCACGCGGCGGGCGGCATCCCGCGCGAGTTCAACACCATCGCCGTCGACGACGGCATCGCGATGGGCCACGGCGGGATGCTCTACAGCCTCCCCTCCCGCGACCTGATCGCCGACTCCGTCGAGTACATGGTCGAGGCGCACTGCGCGGACGCGCTGATCTGCATCTCCAACTGTGACAAGATCACGCCCGGGATGCTGATGGCCGCGATGCGGCTCAACATCCCGACCGTCTTCGTCTCCGGCGGCCCCATGGAGTCCGGCCGCGCGACCCTCGTCGACGGCACGGTCCGCAAGCTCGACCTGATCACCGCGATCTCCGAGGCCGTCAACGACGAGGTCTCCGACGAGGACATCGCCCTCATCGAGGACAACGCCTGTCCGACCTGCGGCTCCTGCTCCGGCATGTTCACCGCCAACTCGATGAACTGCCTCACCGAGGCGATGGGCCTCGCCCTGCCGGGGAACGGCTCGGTGCTGGCCACCCACACCGCCCGCAAGGAGCTGTACGAGACGGCCGGGCGCACGGTCGTGGAGATCACCAAGCGCCACTACGAGCAGGACGACCAGACCGTCCTGCCGCGCAACATCGGCTCCCGCGCCGCCTTCGAGAACGCCATGGCCCTCGACATCGCCATGGGCGGCTCCACCAACACGATCCTCCACCTGCTGGCCGCCGCCCAGGAGGCCGGGCTCGACTTCGACATGCAGGCGATCGACGAGATCTCCCGCCGGCTGCCCTGCCTGTCCAAGGTCGCGCCCAACATCGCCCCCGGCGGCGTCTACTACATGGAGGACGTCCACCGGGCCGGCGGCATCCCCGCCATCCTCGGCGAGCTGTACCGCGCGGGCCTCCTCAACGAGGACGTGCACTCGGTGCACTCCGATTCGCTCGCCGACTGGCTCAAGCAGTGGGACATCCGCGGCGGTTCGCCGTCCGCCGAGGCCGTCGAGCTGTTCCACGCCGCGCCCGGCTGCGTCCGCTCCGCGACCGCCTTCTCCCAGTCCGAGCGCTGGGACACCCTGGACACCGACGCTTCAGGCGGCTGCATCCGCGACGTCGCGCACGCCTACTCCACCGAGGGCGGCCTCGCCGTCCTCTACGGCAACCTCGCCGAGGACGGCTGCGTCGTGAAGACCGCGGGCGTCGACGAGTCGATCTGGACCTTCGAAGGCCCGGCCGTCGTCTGCGAGTCGCAGGAGGAAGCCGTCGAGCGGATCCTGAACAAGCAGGTCAAGGAGGGTGACGTCGTCGTCATCCGCTACGAGGGCCCCAAGGGCGGCCCCGGCATGCAGGAAATGCTCTACCCCACCTCCTTCCTCAAGGGCCGGGGCCTGGGCAAGGCCTGCGCGCTGATCACCGACGGCCGTTTCTCCGGCGGCACCTCGGGCCTGTCCATCGGCCACGCCTCCCCCGAGGCGGCCTCCGGCGGCACCATCGCCCTCGTCGAGGACGGCGACCGGATCCGCATCGACATCCCGGCCCGCACGATGGAACTCCTCGTGACCGACGAGGAGCTGGCCGCCCGCCGCGAGGCCCTCGGCGGCGTCTACGCCCCGAAGAACCGCGAGCGCAAGGTGTCCACCGCCCTGCGCGCCTACGCGGCCATGGCCCTCAGCGCGGACAAGGGCGCCGTCCGGGACGTCACCCGGCTGGGATGAGCCCGGGATGGTTCACCAGCGCGCCGGATCCCGGGCGTCCACGGCGAACACCGTGCCGTCCGGGACCGTCGCGAAGACCTTGCCCGCCGCCGCCACCGGCGCGGGCATCAGGGCCAGGAAGCCCTGGCCGCCGGGGCGGTCCGCGCGGGGGCGGGTCTGGCCGAGCAGCCGGGCCCGCCGCGTGTCCACCGCCAGCAGCCGGCCGTCCGCCGACGAGAAGTACAGCCGCTCACCCGAGACCACCAGCGGCGACGCGTTGGCCACCGAGGTCTCCATCCGCCACCGCTGCGCCCCGCGCGCGGTGTCGACGGCCACCAGCCCGCCGTCCTCGCCCAGCAGATACACCCGGTCGCCCCGGGCGGCGGCGCTGCTGAGGGACACCGGGACGGTCAGCTCGGACCGCCGCTCCGCCCGCCGCGCCGGGTCGTAGCGGACGACGGCGACGGTACGGCTCTGCTCGTCGGCCTCCGTCAGGTGGAGGACGCCGTCCGGGCCCGCCCCCACGGGGGTGAGGGTGCCGGAGAGCGAGCGCTGCCAGCGCGTCGTACCGCGCACCGTGTCGATCGCCGTGACCTGTGTGTGCCGCCCGTCGGGGGCGGTGGTGAGGGCGTACGCGGTGCGGCCGTCGCCGTAGGCGAAGAAGCTCGGCTCCGGGTGCCCGGCCAGGCGATGGCTCCAACGCTCCCGGTTCGTCGCCCCGTTCACCGCCGTGACGGTGCCGTCCGCAGCGACCAGCAGCACCGTTTCGCCCGCGGAGTACACCCGGCCGCCGTACGCGGACACCTCGCGGCTCCAGCGGACCGCGTGGGTACGCCGGTCCAGTGCCTCCAGCCGCGTCCCGTCCGGCGACACCATCCGCACCAGACCGCCCGCCGGGACCGGCGCGTCCGCGGCCGTCCCGCCGGGGCGGCTCGTGGTCGCCGGGCGCGACCACACCACCCGGCCGTCGGCGGGGTCGATCCGGGCGGCCTGGACGCCGCGCGCCGCGCAGTACAGCGCGCCGTCCCCGTACGAACAGGACGCGGGCCGGGCGCCCTTGGCCTTCGCCTTGGCCGCTCCGCCGCGCAGCTCCCGCTCCCACGGCCGCCACGCGGTGGTGGTCGCGGCGCTGTCGCGCGGGTGCCGCTCCGCGGCGGGCTCCCGCTCGTCCAGCTGACGCAGCCCCACGACCGTGCCCGCGCCCAGCAGGACGAGCGCGGCGAGCGCCGCCGGGACCCACCGCCGCACACCCCGGCGCCCACCCGGCGCGGCCACCCCGGCCACCCCGGACGCGGCCACCTCGGACCCGGGCGCCGCCTCGGGCTCGGACTCCGCCTCAAGCTCAGACGGAACCACCGGCTCGGACGCCACCCGCTGCGCCGGGAGCACCACGGGAGCGGCGGGCCCCCGCGCCTCCGGCGGCTGCGGCCCGCGGACCGCCCGCAACACGGTCATCAGGGCATCCGGGGTGGGCCGTTCCGCCGGGTTCTTGGCGAGACAGCGCTCGATCAGCGGCAGCAGTTCGTCCGGCACCCCCGCCAGATCCGCCTCGTCGTGCACCACTTGGTACGCCACGATGTACGGGCTCTCGGACTCGAACGGACCCCGCCCCGTCGCCGCGTGCACCAGCAGCGACCCCAGCGCGAACACGTCCGCCGCCGGGCCCACCGCCCGCGGCCGCTGGAACTGCTCGGGCGCCATGAACGGCGGCGTGCCGATCAACTTGCCCGTCTCGGTGCGCAGTTCGCTGTCGGACGGCCGGGAGATCCCGAAGTCGATGACTTTCGGGCCGTCCGCCGCGAGCAGCACATTGCTCGGCTTCAGATCGCGGTGGACGACCCCCACCCGGTGGATGTCGCGCAGCGCCTCCGCGAGCCCGGCCGCCAGCGCCACCACCTCGTCCGGCGCCAACGAGCCGTTCCGCTTGACGTGTTCGGCCAGGGTCGGGCCGGGGATGTAGGTGGTGGCCATCCAGGGCCGCGGCCCTTCCGGATCGGCGTCCACGACGGGCGCCGTGAACGCCCCGCTGACCCGCCGCGCGGCCGCCACCTCCTGCCGGAACCGCGCCCTGAACTCGGGGTCTTCGGCGAACTCGGCATGGACGACCTTCACCGCGAGCCGTCGGCCCGACGCCGAGCGGGCGAGGTGGACCACGCCCATGCCCCCCGAGCCCAGGCGTGCCTCCAGCCGGTACTGCCCGGCGTACTCCATGTCTTCCGCTTCTGGCCCCGTCCCGGCTCCGCGCCCCGGCGGCATGCCCCACCCCCGTGTCATCGGCCCGCTAAGCGACTCGGCGAGCCTAGTCGATGATGTGTACGAGCGTTGTTAACCTCCGCATGTCGTGTCACTTGATCCGACATCCGACATGTGCACCACTCGCACGAGTGCGGAAACGAAGATTCCACGGGGGAGGGCCACATGGCCATGGAAGAAGCCGTCGCGCAAGCCGTCACCTATCCGACCGCGCCCGGCTACCAGGTGAACGTCCGCAGCGGTCCTGGCACGGGCTACGCGCTGGTCAAGAAGCTGCCGGTCGGCACCCGGGTGCCGATCCGCTGCCAGACGCACGGCCAGCGGGTGTCCGGCCCGTACGGCTCGACGGACATCTGGGACTGCGTCGCGCCGGGGCAGTACGTCTCCGACGCGTATGTGAAGACCGGAAGCGACGGCTTCGTCACCGTCGCCTGCGGCTGAACCGCGCGCCCGGCGAAAAGCCCCGGACCCCCGGCGCGAGAAAGCGCCGAGGGCCCGGGGCCGGGCTGTGCCGTTCAGGTGTTACGCGGGTACTTTCGTGTCCTCTTCGACGGGTTCCGCATGGCGCACGACCGCGTTGTGCCGCTCGGTCCACGTGGCCAGCGCCATCTCGCAGGCGTGGTCCACATGGCGCAGACCCCTCAGGTCCAGCTCCACGACCCGCTCACGGGGCAGCCCCTCCAGCTCGTCCAGCAGCTTGGGCAGCCGCAGGAAGGTCGCGTTGCCGAGCACCCGCACCTTGATGGGCTGGTCCTCGTCGGCGTCGCGCCCCGTGACGTC
The DNA here is from genome assembly GCF_001417735.1 of Streptomyces sp. NBRC 110028. Lineage (GTDB taxonomy): Bacteria > Actinomycetota > Actinomycetes > Streptomycetales > Streptomycetaceae > Streptomyces. The sequence goes on along the minus strand of NZ_BBUZ01000043.1, from coordinate 4,471 downwards.
GATGTGGACGTGCGAGGTCTCCCAGGCGGTCTTGATGACCGACAGCAGCAGACCGATGATGACGCCCTCGAACATGTCGGTGGTGACGATGGCCCCGGCGGTCACGATCAGGATGATCGCCTCACCCCGGCGCTCCCGCCACAGCGGCAGCAGATCCTTGGTCGGGATCAGCTTCCAGCCCGCGTGCACCAGCACACCGGCGAGCGTCGCGATCGGGATGATGCCCAGCGCGGAGGGGAAGAGGACCGCGAAGACCAGCAGCCACACACCGTGCAGGATGCGCGAGAGCTTCGTCTTGGCGCCGGCGAACACATTGGCCGAGCTGCGCACGATCACCGCGGTCATCGGCAGCGCGCCGAGCGCACCGCACACCGCGTTACCGGCGCCCTGCGCCATCAGTTCCTTGTCGTACTGGGTGCGCGGACCGTCGTGCAGCCGGTCCACGGCCGCCGCGCTGAACAGGCTCTCCGCCGACGCGATCAGCGTGAACGCGAGGACGGTGCCGATCATGCCCACTTCGGCCAGCTGGGTGAACTCACCGAGGCCGGGGGGCTGGACGGCCTCCAGCAGACCCTTGACCTCGACCCGGGCGACCGGCAGATCGAGGCTGACCGTCGCGATCGTCGCGAGCATGACCGCGGCCAGCGGTGCGGGCAGGATCTTGGCGCCCTGCTTGAAGCGCGGCCAGAAGACCAGGACCAGGATGGTTCCGACGCCGATGGCCACGGCCGTGAGAGAGTCGCTCGACCCGGCCACGTCACCGATCAGCCCGGGGATACCGAAGATCTTGTCGAGCCCGCTGCTCGGGGCCTTCATGTCGCCGAGCGCGTAGAGCTGCCCGGCGATCAGTACGAGGCCGATACCGGCCAGCATGCCCTGCACCACGGCGAGCGAGATCGCCCGGAACCAGCGGCCGAAGCCCAGGGCGCCCATGGCCAGCTGGAGCAGTCCGGAGATCAGGACGAGGACGCCCAGCGCCGCGACGCCGTATTCCTGGACCGCCTCGTAGACCAGCACCGTCAGACCGGCGGCGGGGCCGGAGACCTGCAGGCTGCTGCCCGGCAGGCAACCGGTGATCAGACCGCCGACGATGCCGGTGATCAGCCCCAGCTCGGCCGGGACGCCGGAGGCGACGGCCACACCCACGCACAGGGGCACGGCCACCAGGAAGACGACGAGGGAAGCGGTGAAGTCTGCGCGGAATGTCCCGGCGCCGCCGGCGCCGCGGAAACGGTCGAGTAGAGAGTTTCGCATGAGGGTTGCCTCCAGTGCGCCCCGTCACCGGCTCTGGGCAGGCGGGGGCATGGCATAGCACTTCGTCAGTGGGATCGATGGAATCGGTCGCTGGCGGTGAAGCTCGCTTGCTCACACGAAGCGTGAGGAAGCGTGAAACGTGACGCGCGAGGGCGCACGGAATAAGCCGTCATGAGCCGTCGGCATATGACGGCGCAACCCTCAGCAGCGGAAGATCTGGAGAGTGACGGGCAGCTCGCCCGATCTCGAAACCGGCACGGCCTCTCGGCCCGTGCGGGAGGTGGTGATCGCGGTGCGCGGCATCGGCACACCCGCGTCGCATCCGCACACACATCCGTATTTGCCGCTCGGTGTGGGCGCGGTCAGCGGGGCTCGTCCGTTACGGAGCCCATTGCAGTCCTTGACCCCGTCACCATGATGGGTGGAGAGAGCCTTGATGATCGGCTTAGGGTCGGCGGACGCCGTCGAGGCGATCGTTTCAGGGTGGGTGACCTGCGCGGACGTGCAGTCTACGGCGATGAAGAGGGCGAGCAGTACGGATACCACGGCCAGTAGCCCACGGGCGGTATGCCGGACCGTCCTCACCATCGCCTCCCTCCTGTACGTATCGACACTCAACTCCATTGTGTCCAGAACCCCGTGACTATTTGCAAGTTGCTATGTAACCAACTTGTGAACGGAGAGGCATCGAACAGGACGGATTCCTTCCGGTCGCTCCGGCGGGCGCCAGCGCTCACCAGCGATCGGGCCACGCCGGGTAGCCGAGAGGGTGGTGGAAACTATTGTTCATCGAACAATGAATAACGCGGGGCGTGTCACCCGGCTGCCCGGTGCGAGGATGAGAGACGTCCATCCATCGCAGCAACGCACGAGGTGAGCCGCACTATGACGGAGACGGTCGCCGTGCTCGGCACGGGAAAGATCGGCGAAGCCCTTCTCAGCGGAATGATCCGCGGTGGCTGGAAACCGACCGATCTGCTGGTCACCGCCCGCCGCCCGGAGCGCGCCCAGGAGCTGCGGTCGCGCTACGGCGTCGAGGCCGTCACCAATGCCGAGGCCGCCAAGGCCGCCGACACCCTCATCCTCACCGTCAAGCCGCAGGACATGAGCACGCTGCTGGACGAACTGGCCCCGCATGTGCCCGCCGACCGGCTGGTCATCTCCGGCGCCGCGGGCATCCCCACCTCCTTCTTCGAGGCCCGCCTGGCCGTCGGCACGCCCGTGGTGCGCGTCATGACCAACACCCCGGCCCTCGTCGACGAGGCCATGTCCGTCATCTCGGCGGGCAGCCACGCCAAGGAGGAGCACCTCGTCCACGCCGAGGCGATCTTCGGCGGCGTCGGCAAGACGCTCCGCGTCCCGGAGAGCCAGCAGGACGCCGCGACCGCCCTCTCCGGTTCCGGTCCCGCGTACTTCTACTTTCTCGTCGAGGCCATGACGGACGCCGGAATCCTGCTCGGGCTGCCCCGCGACAAGGCCCACGACCTGATCGTCCAGGCGGCGATCGGCGCCGCGACGATGCTGCGCGACAGCGGCCAGCACCCGGTCTCGCTGCGCGAGGCCGTGACCTCCCCCGCGGGTACGACCATCAGCGCCATCCGCGAACTGGAGAGCCACGGCGTACGCGCGGCCCTGATCGCCGCCCTGGAGGCGGCCCGCGACCGCAGCCGCGAGCTGGCCTCCGGCAACAGCTGACCCGCCCGCCTACCCGGGCCGGGGCCCGACGGCCCCGGCCCGGATTGAGGCGGCTCAGGCCGACGGGAGCAGCCCCACCGCCGCATAGGCGGCGTCGACCCGCGGCCGGGCCAGCGCCCGGGCCCGCTCGGCCCCGGCCCGCAGCACCCCGTCCACATGACCCGGATCCGCGCTCAGCTCGGCATGCCGCGCCCGGAGCGGCCGCAGCAGCTCCACCACCGCCTCGGCCACCGCCCCCTTCAACGCCCCGTACGAGGTGTACTCCTCGGCCAGCACCTCCGGCTTGCCCCCGGTGCACGCCGCGAGCACATCCAGCAGATTCGCCACCCCGGGCCGCTCCTCCCGGTCGTACCGGACATCGCTGCCGCTGTCCGTGACCGCCCGCATGATCTTCTTGCGCACGGCATCGGTCTCGTCCAGGAGATAGACGATGCCCCTGCCCTCGCCGTGCGACTTGCCCATCTTCGACAGCGGGTCCTGCAGATCCATCACCCGCGCCGCCACCGGCGGAGCCGTCGCCCGGGGAACGGTGAAGACCGGCCCGTACCGCTGGTTGAACCGCCGCGCCAGATCCCGGGTCAGCTCCACGTGCTGCGTCTGGTCGTCACCGACCGGCACCTCGTCCGTCCCGTACGCCAGGATGTCGGCCGCCATCAGCGCCGGATAGGTGAGCAGCGACAGCCGTACGCTCCTGCCGCGTGCCGACTCCTGCGCGACCTTCTCCTTGTACTGGATCATCCGCCGCATCTCACCGTCGGCGGCCGTGCACTCCATCAGATAGGACAGCCGTGCGTGTTCGTCCACATGGCTCTGGACGAACAGGGTGCACTGCGCCGGATCCAGACCGGCGGCGAGGAACAGCGTGGCCGCCTGCCGGGTCAGCCGTCGCACCCGCGCCGGATCGTGCTCCACGGTCAGCGCGTGCAGATCGACGACGCAGAACAGCGCGTCGGCCCGGTACTGGTCCTCCTCGACCCACCGGCGCACGGCGCCGAGGTAGTTGCCGAGGGTCAGATGCCCGGTCGGCTTGACCCCACTGAAGATCCTGGGCCGTGCCGTCGTGGTGTGTGCCATGGGTGTGCTCTCTCCCGTTGTCCCGGGACCGCCGGACCGTACGGCCGGCTCCGCGAGAGGGAGGAGATACGGAAACGGCCGCCGGAGCGGCGGCCGTGGAGGTGCATGCGCTGGGGGCGGCCGCCGTCAGGCGGGCCACCACTGTGCGATGTGCGCATGCTTCGTCATGCCACAGAGAGTACGCCTGCCCGAGCGCTCCGGCACGGGTTTGAACGCCGCCGGGGCGTCGTGTAGTGTTCTTCGAGTTGTCACGGAGCCCGCAGGGAAACGGGACAGCCACTCGAGCCGCACCGGCGGCAAACCACTCCGCACGACCTCCCATCGGGAACGACTTCGGCATGCCGAAATCCGGACCGAAAAGCTCGATTATGAGCATCCGGGGGAATCCGCTAAAGTGGTGGACACGCCGGAAGGCGCGAAACACCCCGCTCCAACAGGGGGCCGGAAA
>NZ_BBUZ01000042.1 GCF_001417735.1 Streptomyces sp. NBRC 110028 | reverse complement strand
CTACACGGCGCCGGCCGAAGAGGCCGCCCTGGAGCGGTTCGCCGAGTTCGCCGACGCCTGGGGCCGGAAGTATCCGGCGATCGTGAAGCTGTGGGAGAACGCCTGGGAGGAGTTCATCCCGTTCCTGCGGTTCGACACCGAGATCCGCCGCATCGTCTGCACCACCAACGCGATCGAGTCGGTCAACGCCCGCATCCGCCGGGCGGTCAAGGCCCGCGGCCACTTCCCCAACGAGCAGGCCGCCCTGAAGTGCGTCTACATGGCGATCATGTCCCTCGACCCCACCGGCAAGGGCCAGGCACGCTGGACCATGCGTTGGAAGACCGCGCTGAACGCCTTCGACATCACCTTCGACGGCCGCCTCTCCGCAGCCCGTCAGTAACCCATCAGCCCCAGTTACACCACTCGTTTGACAGACCCTCGGCCTGGTCGGACCGATCCGGGCCAGGAGCACCCGGCAGTCCCGCAAGGGCACCGTCTTCCACCGCGAAGCCTTCACGATCAACTGGGACGTGAAGGAGGCCACCTGCCCGCAGGGCAACGTCAGCCACCGGTGGTCGACACCCCCGTCCCTCGCGCCCTACGAGTTCTCCCCGGACGACTGCCGCCTTCTTCTGGGGGTAACCGTGTGGCGCGAGGCGAGTGGAGACCACTTTGTGCAGCTCAGCTCCGGTGTGATCGACAGTTTCGCGTGCAACGCGTGTGGCGCTACCGCGGGCTATTGGGCGCTTGCGGTGGGACGGACGACGATCTCGTTGACGTCGACCTGCGAAGGCTGGGAGATGGCGTAGGCGATGGCCTCCGCGATGGCGGAGGCGGGCAGTGCCACGGCGCGGTAGGTCTTCATGGCCTCCCTGGCAGCAGGGTCGGAGATGCTGTCGGCGAGTTCGGACTCGGTCACGCCCGGGGACACGAGGGTGACCCGGATGTTCCCGATGGACTCCTGGCGCAGTCCCTCGGAGATCGCGCGGACGGCGAATTTGGTGGCGCAGTAGACGGCGGCGGTGGGCGAGACCTCGTAGGCGCCGACAGAGGCGATGTTCACAAAGTGCCCGCCGCCCTGAGCGCGCATCGCGGGCAGGGCGGCGGCGATACCGTGCAGGACTCCCCGCACGTTCACGTCGATCATGCGGTCCCACTCCTCGGTCTTCAGCGCTTCCAGCGGCGAGAGCGGCATCACTCCGGCGTTGTTGACCACCACGTCCACTCGGCCGTAGCGCTCGCGGGCGGCGGACACGAAGGCCCGGACATCGTCGGCATCCGTGACGTCCAGCCGCTGGAACGCCGCAGTGCCGCCTGCGGCAGTGATCTCCCTGGTCAGCGCATCGAGACGATCGGTGCGCCGCGCTCCAAGGAGCAAACGGTGGCCGTCTGTGGCAAGTCGGCGGGCGGTCGCCTCGCCGATCCCGCTGCTCGCTCCGGTGACTGCCACGACCTTGGCTGTGTCTGTCATGCCTGCTTTTCCTCTCGGTAGAGCACGAGGTGCTCGTGGTAGAGCACGCCATCGCGGATGTCGCCCGTCGCGTGGAACCCGGAGTCGTCGACGTAATCGATATGGCTGCCGGTCACCGTGTAGCGGCCCGTGTACGCGCTGCGCCGGTTACCGCGGGCCTCGTCGTACCGGCCGTCCGCCCGCAGCTCCTGGCGGATGTGACCGTCCGCGGTCACCCACATGCCAACCACGTCGGCATGGCTCTCCTCCGTGTTCCCTGTCATGACGGACTCCCCTCGTCCATGGGTGCGGATCTGTCCTGCCCGACCGAGTCTGGACAGGTCGGAGACCGCCGACCAGGACGTGTGCTGCCTGGGTGCACCGCACCCAGGCAGCACACCGCCCCTGCGCCCTAGCCTGAGGACATGACCGACAACCTCCTGGGAGAGTTCCTACGCGCACGCAGGGCGGGCCTACGGCCGCAGGACGTCGGCATGGCGAGCTACGGCGTGCGCAGGGTCACTGGACTGCGCCGTGAAGAGGTCGCGGTCCTGGCCGGGGTGAACGCGGATTACTACACCCGCCTGGAACAGGGGCGCGAACGCCACCCCTCGGCCCAAGTACTCGACGCGCTCGGCCGCGCCTTGCGACTGGACCCCGACGCACACGCACACCTGCACCAGTTGGCCGGGACAGCGCCGAGTAACCAGTTCACCCACACCACGGACCGCGTCAGTCCCGCCCTTCGCCAGCTGATGGACGGCTACCCGGGCGCCCCGGCGTTCGTCATCAACCGGACCTTGGACGTCCTGGCGGGCAACGCCCTGGCCGGGGCCCTGCACTCACCCTTCCGGCAAGCGGACAATCTGGCCCGCATGACCTTCCTCGATCCGGCAGGCCGACAGTTCTACACCCGGTGGAGCCGCACGGCGCAGGCCACCGTGAGCCACCTGCGTCAGGCGGCCGGCCTCGACCCGGACAACCCACGGCTGGGGGAACTCGTCCGATCCCTCACCGAGCACAGCGCGGACTTCACCCGCTTGTGGAACTCCCACGCCGTGCGTGGCAAGACCCAGGACGCCAAGCACTTCCTCCACCCGGACGTCGGGCCCCTGACGCTCACCTTCCAGGCCTTTGACGTACGCGACGCTCCGGGCCAGCAACTTGTCATCTACCAGGCCGAACCCGGCAGCCCCAGCGCCCAGGCCCTCAACCTACTCGGTTCCATCCACGCCACTTCGAATCAGGCCGCCCTGTAGCCGGAAGAGATAGCCGGGATCTGCCGAGCAATCGCTGCAGCCGGCGCTCGCGTTCGGATGCCGCTCTTGGGCAAGTCCCTGAAGCGCCGGGATCCCGCCCGATCAATCCGATCGGGCGGGATCTCGTCAACCACCCAGACCTGGCCTCGCAACGGTCCTGGCAGTCGGCTGGGTCCGACCCAGCCGCGTTGGTTCAGCACGCTGGTCAGGTCCCGGTTGGCTGCCCTTGCGGCATCGAGATCGGAACGGGTCTCCTCCAACGCGGAGGTCAGTGCGACGTTGTGCTGCTCCAGCCTCGTGATCTTCCGTTGGAGCTCGTCGATGTCTGTTGAGGCTCCTGGCCCCGACTTCCGCCATGCCTGAGCTCCCGGCGTCTGCGAGAGGCGCTTCTCCGGCTGTTGAACGCGGGCGGCCAGGCGGGTGTTGCGGGCCTGGGCGTTGGCGAGGTCGGCCTGGAGCGAGGCCCGGCTCACCGGCGATCCGCCGGCCGGGTCCTGGGCTGCCGGTTCGAGTTCGGCGGCATGGACGAGTGCAAGCAGGTCGCGGTGACGGTAGAGGAAGCTGCGGTCGACTCCGGCTTGCCGGCGATGGCCGAGACACTGATCGGGGTGCCGCTCTTCGCGGCGCTCCTGACCGATGTGGCCCCCCGCTGGCGGCGACGCTCGGTGCCCGCCTGGCGGCCGTCACGCCTGGGCGGGGGTCATGGCAGCCTCCAGGGCCGGACGTCGGGGAGTGACTGGCCGACGCGGGGCATGCCCAGCATCACCAGACGGCCGCGGCGGACCACGGCGACGGCTTCCTCGGTCTGCGCCCGTTCTTCTTCTATAAATCAGATCGCTTACGGCGGAAACATCTGTTGGACAGATTTATAGCCCGGGTCGGAGGATTCCTCGTGCGGTAGCACAGTCAACGCGACAACCAATGGACTGCCGCATGGAGTGGAGGCTGAAAGTTGAGTGAAGAGACTGAGGTAGTCGTCGTCGGGGCGGGCCAGGCGGGTGTGGCGATGAGCGAGCACCTGGGAGCCCACGGTGTGCCACACATCGTCCTGGAGCGGCACCGTATCGCCGAGCGCTGGCGCTCGGAGCGCTGGGATTCCCTGGTGGCGAACGGCCCCGCGTGGCACGACCGGTTCCCAGGGATGGAGTTCCCTGGCCTCGCCCCCGATGCCTTCGCCTCAAAGGAGCAGGTCGCGGACTACTTCGTCACCTACGCCGAGAAGATCGGTGCCCCGATCCGGTGCGGTGTCGAGGTGACCTCGGTGCGTAAACACTCCGCTCGGCCCGGCTTCCGGGTCGAGACGTCGGAGGGCTCCATCGACGCGCGCTTCGTTGTGGCCGCGACGGGACCGTTCCAGCGACCCGTGATCCCGCCCATCGTCCCGGACGGTGCCGTCCCCGTGCAGATCCACTCCAGCGGGTACCGCAACCCGGAACAGCTTCCCGAGGGCGCGGTCCTCGTGGTCGGTGCCGGCTCCTCGGGAGTCCAGATCGCCGACGAGCTGCGTCGGTCCGGTCGCCGGGTCCTCCTCTCCGTCGGTCCGCACGACCGTCCCGCCCGCGAGTACCGCGGACGTGACTTCTGCTGGTGGCTCGGTGTGCTCGGGCGCTGGGACGAGGAGACGCCTCCGCGAGGTGCCGAACACGTCACCATCGCGGTCAGCGGCGCCCGTGGCGGCCACACCGTGGACTTCCGTGCCCTGGCCGCCGACGGCATCGAACTCGTCGGTCTGACCGCGTCCTACGACGACGGCGTGCTGCACTTCGCGCCGGATCTCGCCACGAACATCGCGCTCGGCGACGCCAAGTACCTCGAACTCCTCCGGGCGGCCGACGAGTACGTCGAGCGCAATGGGTTCGACCTCCCCGAGGAGCCGGAGGCCCACGTCCTCGGGCCGGACCCGGAAGGCGTGGCCGACCCCCGTCTGGAGCTCGACCTGGCCGGGGCCGGCGTGACCTCGATCGTCTGGGCGACGGGCTTCGCCACCGACTACAGCTGGCTCGAGGTCGACGCGTTCGACGAGCACGGCAGGCCGGACCAGCGACGCGGCGTGTCCTCCGAGCCCGGGGTCTACTTTCTGGGCCTGCCCTGGCTGTCCCGCCGCGGATCGAGCTTCATCTGGGGCGTCTGGCATGACGCCAGGTACGTCGCCGACCACATCACGACTCAGCGGGGATACCTCGCGTACGGCACCACCGACCGGCCCGGCGCCGCGCCGGCGAGCCGGCAGAACTGAGGAGCAGAAGATGACCTCCACGAGCGAGGGCCGCCAGGTGAAGGCCCCGATCGTCGCCGGCGGGCACACCCGGATCCGCCCGTTCAACACCCGCGACACCTATCCCGAGCAGAACCTCGACAACGACCTCTGTCAGGCCGTCGTCGCAGGCGACACCGTGTACGTACGGGGCCAGATCGGCCAGAACCTCGACACCAGCGAGTCCGTGGGCATCGGCGACGCCGAGGCGCAGGCCGAACAGGCCATGGCGAACATCCAGATGCTGCTCGAAGAGGCGGGCAGCCGGATGGAGCACCTGGTCAAGCTGACCATCTATCTGATCGACCCGCGCTACCGCGAGGTGGTGTACCGCACCGTGGGCCGCTGGACCAAGGGCGTCCACCCGATCTCCACCGGCCTGGTGGTGTCGGCCCTGGCCCGTCCGGAGTGGCTGTGCGAAATCGACGCCGTCGCCGTGATCCCCGAGGAGGAGCAGGCATGACGTTCTCACTGGTGGTCCGTGACGGCGAGCGGTTCGGCATGGTGGCCAGCTCGTCCAGTCCGGCGGTCGCCGCCCGGGTCGCCCATCTGCGACCCGGGGTCGGCGCGGCTGCTTCGCAGAACATCACCGACCCCACGCTCGGCACGAGCCTGCTGGAGGGGCTGGCGGACCACGGCGACGCGGAACGCGCGCTGGTCGGTGTCACCGGCGCGGCGCGGAACGCGAAGTCCATCGCCTACCGCCAGCTGACCGTTGTGGGCCGCTCCGGGCCCGGGTTCGCCTACAGCGGCTCGCACACCCTGGGCAGGTACGCCTCGGCCACCGCCGAGGGCGCGGTGGCGGCCGGCAACATGCTGTGCGGTGAGCACATCCCCGGCGTCCTCCTCGACGCGTACTCCGGTGCCTCGGGGGAGCTGGAGGAGCGGCTGGTCATCGCCCTGCAGGCGGCCGTCGCGGCCGGTGGCGAGGAGGGGCCGGTGTACTCCGCGGGCCTCGCAGTCGTCGCGGACGTGGACTGGCGGGTGACCGATCTGCGCGTGGACTGGGCCGACGACCCTGTCGACCGGCTCGCCGAACTCCTCGCCGTCTGGCTGCCGCAGCGGGACGACTACGTGCGCCGTGGGCTCGATCCCGCCTCCGCCCCCTCGTACGGCGTGCCGGGCGATCGGTGATGGGGGCGCTGAAAGAGGCCGCTCGGCACGAGATCGACCGGCACGCCGAGGAGCTGATCCGGCTGTCCGAGCGGCTGCACGCCGACCCGGAGACCGCCTGGGAAGAACACCGGGCGGCGGCCGCCGTACCCGAGCTGTTGGACCGCGCCGGATTCGACGTCACTTCGTCCTACCTGGGCCTGGACACCGCCTTCCATGCCCGGTTCGGCAGCGGGCCGGTCCGGATCGCGTTGTGCGCCGAGTACGACGCGTTGCCCGGCCTCGGTCATGCGTGTGGGCACAATCTCATCGCGGCGAGCTCGGTCGGTGCCGCGCTCGGCCTGGCCGCCGTCGCCGACGACGCCGGCCTCACCGTCGAGGTCTACGGCACCCCGGCGGAGGAGGGCGGCGGCGGCAAGATCGAGATGCTCGACCGGGGCGCCTTCGCCGGGGTGGACCTCGCGATGATGGTGCACCCGGCGCCGGTCGACGTCGCCGAGGCCCGCCCGTTCGCGGTCAGCCACTCCAAGGTCTCCTACACCGGCAGGTCCGCGCACGCCGCGGCCTATCCCGAGGCCGGGATCAACGCGGCCGACGCCTTCACCGTGGCCCAGGTCGCGATCGGGCTGCTCCGACAGCAGCTGCCGGCCTCCGCCCGGGTGCACGGCGTGGTGACCCACGCCGGGGACGCCCCGAACGCCATCCCGGAGCGGGCCACCGGCCGCTGGTACGTCAGGGCGGAAACCCTCGCCGAACTGGCCGGGCTGGAACCGCGGGTCATGCGGGCCTTCGAGGCGGGCGCCCTCGCCACTGGGTGCGAGCTGGAGATCGAGCCGGAGAGCAAGCCGTACGCGGAGTTCCGTAACGACGAGACCGCTCTCGGGCACTACCGTGCGAACGCCCTCGCTCTGGGGCGGCAGTTCGCGCCGCCCGGGCAGGCCGCCCGGATGAACCGCGCCTCCACCGACATGGGCAACGTCTCGCAGGTGGTGCCCGCCATCCACCCCTACATCGGCATCGGCTCGCTGCCCGCCACCAACCACCAGCACGAGTTCGCCACGTTCTGCGTGGGCGGGGAGGCCCAGCGGGCCCTGCTCGACGGGGCGAGGGCCCTGGCCTGGACCGGTGTCGACCGGAGCCCGGCCCGAGACGCGAGCCACTGACCGAGGCGGCACCCCTACAGCTCCGGCTTCTTCCACCCCATCCCCAAGGAGGCGCACACATGTCCAGTCCTCACACCGCCGTCACGACGACCGAGTCCCAGGTGGCCACCGATGTCGTCGCACTGCGCAGGAGCGTTGCCGCGGGAGCCGTCGGCGTGTTCGTGCACTGGTTCGACTGGGCGGCGTACGCCTATCTCGCCGGAACCGTCGCGACCGTGTTCTTCCCGGACGAGAACAGCACCACCGGACTGCTCGCCGTGTTCGGCGTATTCGCCGTGTCCTTCGGTATCCGGCCGATCGGCGCCATGGTGTTCGGACCGCTCGGTGACAGGATCGGCCGCAAGCGCACGCTGTCGCTGGTCATCTTCATGATGTCCGGCGCGACCATGACGATCGGCCTGCTCCCCGGTTACGCCGCGATCGGGGTCGCCGCCCCGGTGCTCCTGGTGATCCTGCGCCTGATCCAGGGATTCGCGGCGGGTGGCGAGTTCGGCAGCGCGGCGAGCTTCCTCGCCGAGAGCGCCCCCCGGCGCCGTCGCGGATTCGGGGTGAGCTGGCTGGAGGTCGGCTCCCTGCTGGGCTTCCTCGCCGGTTCGTTCGTCTACCTGCTGCTGTCCACGGGGCTGGACGAGAACCAGCTGACCTCCTGGGGCTGGCGCATCCCGTTCCTCATCTCCGCGCCGCTGGGCGTCATCGGCTTCATCATCCGCAACAAGATCGAGGACACCCCCGAGTACCGGACACTCGAGGCCAACAACACCCTGCCGCGCAGCCCGGTGCGGGAGCTGCTGCGCCGCGACAAGCGGCGACTGCTCCAGGCGGCGGGCCTGATGGCGGCCATGCACGTGCCCTTCTACACGGTGCTGACGTACCTGGTCACCTACGAGACCGACCACCTCGGGCACTCGGCGGGCAGCGCCGCCCTGCTGTCCACGGTGATCTCGCTGCTGGCGTTGGTGCTGGTCCCGGTGTTCGGGCTGCTGTCCGACCGCGTGGGGCGCAAACCGGTCTTTGTCGGCGCCACCGCGTCCCTCCTGGTCCTCTCCACCCCCGCGTTCCTCCTCATGCGAACCGGGCTCGTCGGAACCTGGATCGCCGGTCTGCTGCTCGGTGTGATCCTCGCTGCGATCCTCGGCACCTACGCGGTGTGGTCTGCGGAGATCTTCCCCACCCGCAGGCGTCAGAGCGGCCTGTCCATTCCTTACAACCTCACCGCCGCCCTGTTCGCCGGTACGGTGCCGTACCTGATGACCGTGCTCATCTCCGCGACCGGCAGTACCCTGCTGCCCGCCCCCTACCTGATGGTGTTCGCCGTCGGGGGCCTCATCGCCGCTCTGTCCCTGGAGGAGACCGCCGGTTCCGCCCTGCTGCGCCCCGAGGATGTCTCCGACATGTCCGCCGAGCGCCGCTAGGTGTGCTGTGCGGAGAGGTTGGTGACGCGGCTGGCTGGGCTGCGGCCGCTGGTTCCGGTGTGGGGTCGGTGGTTACCAGTCCAGCCAGTTGGGGAACGCGGCCTGTCGCTCGTTTTCTGAGGTGTAGGGCCGCTGGTAGGCCCACTCCCCGAGCAGGGTGCGATGGAAGCGTTCGACCTTCGGGGATACGGCCGAGGTTCTTGACGTCGATGTGGACCAGCTCGCCCGGCGGGGAGCGTTCGTAGCGGCGGACGGGCTCGCCAGTAGCCCGGTCGCAGGCAGCCAGGGGCGGCGTGCCATGGCGCTGGAGGATGCGGTGGGCGGTGGAGGTGGCGACCGAGACACGGGCGGCCAGCCGCAGCGGGCCGATGCGGTGTTCACGGCGCATCCGCAGCACCCGCGCCTCCACCACGGCGGGTGTCCGGCGTGGTGAGTGGTGGGGGCGGCTGGAGCGGTCGTGCAGACCCGCAGCCCCGTGGTGGCGGTAGCGGTGGGCCCAGCGGGCGGCGGTGGTGTGACTGACCTGGAACCGTTCGGCCGCCCGGCGCAGCGGCCACCCGTCGTCGATGACACACCGGGCCGGACGTAGCCTGCCGGTCGGGGGCAGCGGGGCGTTACGGTGGATCAACGAGGGCCTCCTGCGTGCCGGTGGTAGATGTCGCAATCCACACCGAAACCAGAGGCCCTCGCCTCGTTCAAGCACTTTCAGGGCGAGTCGCCCGTCACCAACGTGCCGGGACAGCACACCTGGGCACGGCCGCGTAAGGTCGACGCCGGCACGGTCACGTATCACCAGGCGCGAGGGGCACGCATGACGCCACCGGTGGGTTTCACCCTCCTCCAGCTCCGTTACTTCCTCGTCGCCGCCGAGCGCGGTTCGATGACGGAGGCATCGGGGGCGCTTCACGTCGCGCAGTCCGCCGTGTCCGCGGCCATCCAGAACCTCGAGCGCGACCTGCGGGTGCAGCTGTTCATCCGCCGCAGGGGCCGGGGACTGACCCTTACGCCCGCGGGGGAGAGGCTTAAACAGCACGCGCGTGAGCTGCTGGCCCGTGCGCGCGAGGTCGAGCGGGAGGCCCGGGGAGACGGTGAGACGATCTCCGGGCCGGTGGCCATCGGCTGCTTCGTGACGCTGGCCCCGTACTACCTGCCACCCTTGTTCAGCGAGTGCACCCGCCGCTACCCGGGCATCGAGATCGATGTGGTGGAAGCGGAGACGGATCAACTCGTCCAGGCCTTGGGCGCAGGGCGTATCGACTTCGCCGTCACCTACGGCCTCGGTCTGCCGACCGAGCCGACCCTGCGCAGCGAGACCATCGCGCAGGCTCCGGCCTACGTCATCGTCCCGGCCGATCACCCGCTGGCCCGGCAGTCCACCGTGGCGCTGGTCGAGCTGTCCGCGGAACCCCTCGTCCTGCTCGACCTGCCGCACAGTCGCGATTACTTCCGCTCGCTGGTGGCCGCCACCGGCACCGCACCCGATGTCCGCTACCGGACCCGGAGCTACGAAACCGTACGTTCCCTGGTGGCCCGTGGAGTCGGATACTCCGTGCTGAACCAGCGGCCGGCGACCACACAGACCTATGGCGGCGGCGAGATCGCGGAACTCGAGCTGCGGGACGAAAGCCCACCGCTCGAAGTCAAGATCGCCTCGGTGAAGGACATGACCCAGACCGTCCGCGCCCGCGCGGTGATGGATCTGCTGAGGGAGATCGCCGCCTGCCACGCCACGGCCTGAGCCGGGCTCCGCCCTACCACGAAGACGGCCCGCCGCCCCTTCGCGCCCCCGTCTTCGAGGGCGACCAGCCCGTGTGCCAGGTCGTGCGCGCTCGCGACGAGAGCGACCTCCCTGGCGAAGAGTGAGGTCATCAGCTCGGCGTGGCCGGGACTGCGGTCGACGCGCCGGTGCAGCTGTCGGCCGACGAGATGCCGGGGGCGTTTCGGCGGGGCGAGCTGTCCCCGGTGGAGGTACTGGACTCGCTGATCGAACGGGTCGCCAAGACCAGCGAGGTCAACGCGGTCGCCGAGGAGATGTTCGACGAGGCCCACGATGTCGCGCGGGCCGCCGAGGCCAGGTACGCGGGGAAGGCCCGGCGCCCCGGGCGCTCGAAGGCATCCCGGTCGCGGTGAAGGAGGAGATGCCGATCGCCGGCAGGTCCCATCGCTTCGGCTCCCTGCTGGCCGAAGGCAACGTCGCGACGCAGACGCAGCCGATGGTCCAGCGACTGATCGACGCCGGTGCGGTCCTGCATCTGCGGACCATGACGCCGGAGTTCTCGATCGCCGTGACCACCCGCCCCGAGCTGTGGGGCGTCACACGCAATCCATGGAACCTCGACTACAGCCCCGGCGGTTCGTCGGGCGGCTCGGGTGCGGCACTGGCTGCCGGACTCGCCCCACTGGCCACCGGCTCCGACAACGCGGGCTCCATCCGGGTTCCGTCGGCTCTGTGCGGCGTCATCGGGTTCCGGCCCCCTACGGACGGGTGCCATCGCTGCCGCCTACCAGTCTCGACACCTACTGTCAGGACGGGCCGATGGCCCGCACGGTCACTGACTGCGCTCTCCTCCAGAACGTCATCGCCGAACCGGACCTCGTCATGCTCAGGCCGAGGCCCGGGAGTACCGTGTGGCGGCTCAGGCATGCAAAACCGCTGGCAGGCCGCCCTGGAGCAGGAGCGGGGCGCACAAGCAGCTCAGCCAGGACCGCGCGGAGCGCTGGAAGGGATGGACGCACGAGATCCGGCAGGACCTGTCCGACGAGGTCCTCGCCGCCGCCCGTCCGGCTGTCGTGCCCGAGGGCAGCGTGCAGGCCCTGCGCGAGCGCTGGGCACAGACCCGGCGGGACTGGCTCAACGGCATCAGCGACACCGCCCTGCAACAGCGGCTCACCACTGCCGAAACCGCCATCAAGAATCTCAAGCAGAAGCTGGCCGAGGCTGGCTCTGCCGCACGCGCTCAGGCCACCGAACTCTTGGACCAAGCCGAGACGATGGACGCCGAGCACCTTGCTGCCCGCATCGCCGTTGCCGACAGAACTCTGAAAGACGCTGAGCGTGCGGAGGCGGAAGCGGGGCTGCTAGTGCGGCAGGCCACCAAGGACCACGAAGAGGCGGCCACCGCCCTCGATGACTTCTCCGGTGTCACGGTGCCGGCCATCGACAGCACCCAGGAAGCGCAGAAGCAGCTGCAGGAAGCCCAGCACCTGCTGGAACAGGACCGCGTCCTCGCCCAGGTGCGGCATCTGGACGCCGAGAAGATCCACCGGCGCGCCGACCAGGCGGCCAGCCACGCCGCGCAGCTTCGGCACTCGGTCAGCGCCCTCAGTGCGGCAAGCGACTATCCAGCCCTTGGCCAGGGTGCTGACGGCGCCGCGGAGATGACTGTGGACGCGCTCCTGCTCGAACAGCACGGGCTCTCCGCCGTGACCGCGCAGTCGCTGCAGCCGCACGACGCCGAGCAGATCAAGGACGCCCTCGTCCGCGAGGTCACTCAGGCCGACCGCGCCCTGGAGAGAGCCAGAACCGCCCTGTGCAAGGACGTGCGGAAGGTGGGACGGCTCGCACAACAGCCGGAGTACCTGCAGATCGTCGACGGACGGCTGCGCGAGCGCCTGCGGGAAGACCTCACCACCCCCGCCCGGCTGGCCGCACTCCTGGAGGACATCGAGGAGCGCGAACGGCAGGTGGTCGCGCTGCTGGCCGAGTCCGCCGAGGACCAGGCCCGCGTCGTGGACGCCTGTACGAGCACAGTCGAAGCGGTCCTGGACAGCGTGGAAGAAGTCGCCCACCACTCCCGTCTTCCCAAGTATCTGGGGAGTTGGTCCAGCCGGCGGTTCCTGTCGCTGGAGCTGCGCCAGCGCGCCAGAGGCGACGAACTGGCTCGGAGACTGTCCGCCGAGGTCGACCGTCTCATCACCAACCTGCCGGCCAAGGCCGCCGGACGGGCCAGCGCCCTGCCTGAGGCGATTGACCTGGCCAAACCACTGTTCCTGGCAGCCCTTGGCTGCCACGGCAACATCGTCGCGAAAATCATCAAGCCGACGCAGAGCCTGGACAACGTCGAACGTGAATCCGTCACCGAGATCCAGAAATTCAGCGGCGGCGAACTGCTGACCGTGTCCGTGCTGCTGTACTGCACACTTGCCCGGATGCGTGCAGTACAGCGGGACCGGCGCATCCCCGCCGGAGTGGGCACACTGGTGCTGGACAATCCCTTCGGGAAGGCCGACTACAGGCCCTTCGTCGACCTGCAGCGCCGCGCCGCCGCCCACGGTATCCAGCTCGTCCACACCACCGGATCCAACGATCTGCCTGCCCTGGGCCGCTTCCCCGTCATCATCCGCATGCGCAACGGCGTGGACGTGCGCACTGAACGGCGCTACGTCCAGATCCTCGACCGGTACGGCGACGCCGTCACTGCCGGCGTCGCCCGCGCCCAAGACGACGGCATCACCTCTGCCCATCTCCTGCGCCGAACCGTCCTGCGCACCGAGGCAGAACCAGACACTCAAGCCCCCGAGCAGGACGCCGTGTGACCGCCGCCGATCACATGGCCGCGTTCCTCGCCCGACAGCCCCGCCAGCGCGTCGACTTCGACGCGCTGGCGGGCGCCGCCGACGCGGGCGACTCCAGCCTGGCCGCCTCGCCCCGGCGCCGCCGCATCCTCGCCGACGCCGCCCGCACCTTGGCCCACCGCGGGATGGCCATCCTGCCCGAGGGAAGCGACAACGACGTGAAACTCACCGAGTGGATCACGACCGCCCGGGCCATCGACCTGCCTCACCTGCGCAGCTTCACCAACGGTCTCGAAATCGACCGATCCGCGGTGAACGCCGACCTCACCTTGCCCTACCACAACGGTCGCACCGAAGGCATCAACACCCGCACCAAGAGGATCATGCGACAGATACTCGGCCGCGCCGGATTCGACCTCCTCCGCCACCGCATCCTTCTGCCCTGACCGCTTACTCCGCGTCACCACCGACTATGGGGCAGAGCCACTCGTTTGACAGACCCCCTGCTGGCACAACCAGGTGCCGTCAGGTACTCGGTGGACTTCTCAGCTTGGTCTGGACTTTTCCCGGTGGATCGATAGGCTCCCCGCGATTGAAGGGGAGAGAGTGCTCTCACTCCACAGCTGAAGGGGAACAGCTATGCGACGTAAGCACGTTGTCCGTGCGGCTCTGTCCGCACTTCTCGTTCTCTGCACAGTGTCCGGCGCCGGTGGCGCGCTCTCGTCCGCCTCGGCGGCGCCTGCCCCCGGGACCGCGGACGCGCTGTCCGCGAAGTTCGTGCGCGCCCTCGGCCAGGACCTCGGCCTCACCGCGGAGCAGGCGCGGACCCGGCTGAGCCAGGAGGCCGCGGCCATGAAGACCGAGCCGAAGGCCAAGCGCGCCGCGGGCGCGGCCTACGGCGGATCCTGGTTCGACGCTGCCACCGGCAAGCTGGTCGTTGGCGTCACCAGCGCGGAGAAGGCCGCGGCGGTACGGGCCACCGGCGCCACGGTCCGGACCGTCGCCCGCAGCGCGGCCGCACTCGACGCGGCCAAGGCGAGACTCGACCGACAGGCGAAGAAGCACGCCGCCCCGGCCGCGGTGAGCAGCTGGGGCGTCGACCCCCGGTCGGGCAGTGTGGTGGTCCGGGTGCGGGCCGGAGCCGAGGACGACGCGGCCGTACGCACCTTCCTCGGCGCCGCCGAGCGCGCCGCCACGGTCCCGGTTACCGTCGAGAAGGCCCCTGCCCGGGCGCCGAAGACCCTCGCCGCGGGCACGGTCGGCGGCGACCCGTACTACACCGGCAACGTCCGCTGCTCCATAGGCTTCTCGGTGCAGGGCGGCTTCGTCACGGCCGGGCACTGCGGCACCAGCGGGGCCGGGGTGAACGGCTGGGACGGCTCGTACATCGGCACGTTTCGGGGATCGTCCTTCCCCGGCAACGACTACGCGTGGGTGAGCGTGGGCAGCGGCTGGTGGACCGTCCCCGTGGTGCTCGGCTGGGGCACCGTCCCGGACGCGCTGGTCCGCGGCTCCGCGGAGGCGCCGGTCGGCGCCTCCATCTGCCGGTCCGGTTCCACCACCAAGTGGCACTGCGGCACAGTCCTGGCCAAGAACGAGACGGTGAACTACGCGCAGGGCGCCGTGTACCAGATGACCAGGACCAATGTGTGCGCCGAGGGCGGTGACTCCGGTGGCTCGTTCATCAGCGGTGACCAGGCCCAAGGTGTGACCTCGGGCGGCTACGGCAACTGCACCAGCGGCGGCGAGATCTGGTTCCAGCCCATCAACGAGATCCTGTCGACGTACGGCCTGCGGCTGCACACCGCCTGACCGCCGGATCGTCCGGCCCAGGCCCCCGCCGGACGGGCTATGACCCGTGCCCCGTGCCGCCATGGTGGCCCGGGTCATAGCCCGGGATGCTGCCGTCCGCCTTGGCCACCAGGAACAGCCCCGCCATCCCCATGTCGGAATGGTTCTGCACGTGGCAGTGGTACATCCACGCGCCCGCGCCGGTGTTCTCCCCGGCGATCGACTGGAAGCCGAACGAGTCGGCCGGGCCGGTGATCTTGTTGTCGATGTCCCGGCTCGGGTCGTCCGGTCCCTCCAGGATGCCCGTGTGGTTGTCCGCCCAGGCTGCTATGTCGTGTCAAGCCGCTTGAGTGAGTTCTTCGAAGTGTTTCGGTCGCCGCGCTCCAGGATCTTGAAGATCTGGCGGCAGACCACCCGCTTGAGGCATCGCTGGGCGTCACGGGAGGTCTTCCCTTCGGTGATCTTGCGTGCGACGTACGTCTTCGTAGAGGGGGCGAGTCGCATCCGGATCAGGGTGATCGTGTGCATGGCCCGGTTGAGCTGCCGGTCGCCGCTGCGGTTGAGACGGTGTCGGTTGGTCAGCCCGGACGAGGCAGGGATCGGCGAAACACCGGCGAAGGTGGCGAAGGCGGCTTCCGAGCGGAACCGTCCCTGGTGAGACCAGCTCACCCAAGATCTGGGCGGTGGTGATCGGTCCGGGTGCCGGTGGATCAGGCGAAGACGGGGCGTGTCGGAGAGGAGCGGATCGTGTGGGGTGGCCTGGGCCGGAGGTGTCGCCGGAGCCACACGCGGTATCAGCCACCAGCTCCTCGCGCTCGGCGGTGGTCAGCAGGTCTTCCCGTTCGCCGGCGTCGGCCTCCGGCTGCCGGATCCAGTTGCGCAGGGCCTCGTGGTGCACCCCGAGTTCCTAGGCCATGCGGCGGATGACGGGCTTCGGTTCGGCGGCGCGATACATGCGGACCGCACGGTCACGCAACTCCAGCGGGTATATTTTCTCGGGGCAGACATCGTCTGCTCTCCTCTCGTGAGACCCATCTGACCTGCTGTCACCTCTCCCCGCGTCTCGGGGAAGCTCAACCCGGTGGAACTGCTGTGGTCGGCGACCAGAACACGCGAGCTGGCCAACCTCGCCGACACCGCTGAACGTGGCATCCACCGGTCTCCTCCGATGAACAACTCCCGTGGCCCTTCCTCACCCACTCGGGTCTGGCGATCCATGCTCAACCACCACAGAACCAACGAAAACCTCAGTAGGAGATGGCGGACTCGGTTCCGGCCCTCTCGATACGGGTTACGATCTCCTCGGCGACCGCGTCCAGGTCGACGTCGACGACAAGGCGGACCGGGCCCTCGGAGTCGCGGTGGAAGGCGGTACGGCCCTCGTCGTCGACCGTGACCGTACCGCGCTCGGTCCCGTACAGCTCTGGGCAGAGCATCGACAGGGCGGTGATCGGGTCGTGCGGGACGCTCCAGCCCTCGCCTGTGAACCTTGTCCAGGCATCGATTTCGCGGGCGAGGGCAGCACCGTAGACGCCGGCGGCGCGGATGCGTTCGATGCCGTCGCGGCCGATGCGGACCCTGCGGGTGATCTCCAGGCCGGTGATGACGGTCGGGATGCCGGAGGCGAAGACGGTGCGGGCGGCCGTGATGTCACTGACGATGTTGTGCTCGGGCCCGGCGTCGGGCGTGAAATGGCCGCCCATGAGATAGAGCGTGCGCACCGCCGGGGCGAAGCCCGGTTCGTGGGTGATGGCGCGGGCGAGGTTGGCCTGCGGGGCGATGCCCATGATGTCGAGTTCGCCGGGCCGGGCGAGGACGGCGTCGGCGAGGAAGCGGTGAGCGGGGACGTCGTCGCGTACGGGCTCGGTCTCCAGGTTGGTGAAGGCCCGGCCCTCGTGTCCGGCCCACCAGACCTCCTTTCCGGACAGGGTCTCCTCCGCTCCGGGCACCACGGTCAGGTCGTGCCCCGCGAAGGCGGCGAGACGGTGGGCGAGGCGGGCGCGCAGCAGGGTGTCGCCGTAGACGGTGGTGACGGCCTCGACGCGGACCTGCTCGGGCGAGCCGAGCAGGACGCCGAGCGCGAGGGCGTCGTCGACGTCGCTGCCGATGTCAGTGTCCAGGAGGAGGTGGTGGAAAGTCATGTGTGTCCTTGTACGTGTGCGGGACCCGTGGGCCGTGGGCCGGCGGCCTGCGGGAGGACGGACGGCGGGGGTCGGTGGGCGGTGGCTACTTGAGGCCGCTGCTCGCGATGGACTGAGTGAAGTGGCGCTGCAGCCGCAGCAGTACGACGAGCGGGATGAGAGTGAGGACGACGGCGGCCGCGAAGACCTGTCCGTAGTCGACGACCATCTGCCCCTGCAGGGTGCCGAGCGCGATGGGGCCGAGCTGTTTGGCGGGTTCGGTGCCGATGAGCAGGGGCCACATGTACGACTGCCACTGGAAGGTGAACAGGGTGAGTCCGGCGCCGACGAGCGCGGGCCGTGACAGCGGAAGGTAGACGCGGGTGAAGACGCCCCACCAGCTGAGGCCGTCGATGCGGGACGCTTCGACGAGTTCCCTCGGGACGGCGAGGAAGAACTGGCGCAGCAGGAAGATGGCCAGGCCGTTTCCTATGCCGGGCAGGGTGAGACCCGCGTACGTGTTCTGCAGTTCCCAGGAACGGAACAGCGAGGACAGGGGGATCGCGATCGCGTCAAACGGGATCATGAAAGTGAGCAGGATCACCGCGAAGACCAGACCTCTGCCCCGGAACGCGAAGACGGACAGTCCGAACGCGGCGCTGGCCGAGACCAGCAGGCCCAGCGCGACGGTGACGGCGGCGACCAGCACGGAGTTGAGGACGGCCCGGCCGAAGGCGCCCTGGAAGAGGGTGACGTAGTTGTCGAACGTGGCGTCGGTGGGGATCAGGCTGCGCCAGGACAGGTCGTCGAGGCTCGCGAGGACCTGGGAGCCGGGGCGCAGGGAGCCCGCGAGCACCCACAGCAACGGCAGCGCGAAGAGCACGCCGATCACCACGGCGGCGATCATCGGCATGTGCCGGGCCGGCGAGAGTCGCCTCGGCGTACCCGGGGCGGAACGGTGGAGGGTCGTCATGGCTACTCCTCGCCCTTGCCCTGCATCAGCCGGTATTGCACGGCGACGATTGCGAGGGTGAGCGCGACGAGCAGCACCACCTCGGCCTGGGCGTAGTGGATGTCGCCGACGCTGTAGGCGCGGCGGAAGACGTCGTACATGAGCAGGTTGGTGGAGCCCTCGGGGCCGCCGCCGGTGAGCAGTTGCACCGGCGCGAACACCAGGAAGTTGGAGACGGTGTCGGCGACGAGCACGAAGGCGAGCGGTCGGCGCAGCAGGGGCAGTGTGACGTGGACGAAACGCTGCCAGGCGTTGGTGCCGTCCATGGCGGCGGCGTCGTAGCACTCCTGCGGAATGTCCTGCAGGCCGGCGATGAGGAACGTCATCCAGTACCCGACACCGACCCACGACATCAGCACGATCAGTGCGTAGAGCGCTTGGGAGGGGCTGGTCAGGAACGGCTGGGAGGGGAGGCCGAGAACGCCGAGGACCGCGTTGAGCGGGCCTTCGGGCCGATAGAGGATGCCCCAGATCACGGCGGAGACCGCGGGCGGCACCGCGATCGGCGCGAAGACGAGGGAGCGCCACAGACGTGCACCCGCGAAGCGCCGGTTGAACAGGGCGGCGAGGCCGAGTGCGCACAGCACTTGGAGCGGGTTGACGATCAGGCTGAACAACAGCGTGACGCGCACGCTCTGCCAGAACTGCGGATCGCCGAACAAGTCGCGGTAGTTGGCGAGGCCGACGAAGCGGGTGACGCCGTCGACGAGACTGTGGTGGCGCAGGCTGTCGACGACCGCCAGCCCTGCGGGCAGCAGGCGCAGCGCGAGAAGCGTGAGCAGTGCGGGGGCCAGGAAGGCGAGCGCGGTGCGGGCCTGGGACCGGGGCCGTCGGCGGCGGGCCGAGCTCTGGATCTCGGCGGCAGGGGCTGCCGAATCCTCGCCGGCCTTGGCGGTGGTGGTGGTCATCGCAGTCTCTCCCAGGTGCGTACGAGCTCGTCCGAGGCCTTGGCGAGGCGGGCTTCGACCGGTGAACCGTTGCGGATGTCGGAGAAGGCCGATGCCAGTACGGTCTCGAACTGGGTGTAGCCGATGGAGCGTGGGCGGCTGACGGCCGTGTGCTCCAGCTCGTATCGCATGATCGCGGCGACGCCCTCGGTGGACCGCGTGGCCTTCTTCTCCAAGCCGGCCGCGTACTGCTCGAAAGCGGTGCGGTGGGAGGGGATGAGCGGCGAGGCGGCGACCGTGGCGAGGCTTCCGGGGGTGGTCAGTGTCGCGTACTCCATGAAGCGCAGGCCCAGGTTCTGGCGGCTGCTGTACGGGTTGATGCCCCATGACCAGGAGTCGGTCGGGGTGACGGGGCGACCGCCCTCGAAGTACGGCTGCGGGGCCGTCCCCCAGGTGAGGTTCTTGAGGGCGGCGAACGAGCCCAGGTTCCAGGGGCCGCCGACGAAGAACGGCACCCGGCCGGCGGTGAACAGGGAGGACAGTTGGAAGGACGTGATGCCGCGCGGAGAGAGGCCGTCGGCGAAGAGCTTGCCGTACCAGCGCATGGCGCGCTGCCAGCCGTCCGTGGTGACGGCGGGGGTGAGCATGTCCCTGCCGGTGATGCCGGATCCGCCGCCGAGGCCCTCGACCAGCGGCTGCAGGCCGTAGTAGGCGTCCGTCTGCTCCAGGACCAGGGCGTAGTCGCAACCCGCCCGCTTCATCGCGCGGCGCCCCACGTCAAGGGTCTTCTCCCAGGTCCAGCGCTCGGCGGGGTCGGCGGAAGGGACGTCCACGCCCACCTTCCTCAGCAGGTCCGCGTTGTAGAAGAGGTACTGGGTGGACGTCCATACCGGCAACGAACGCAGGGTGCCGTTCCAGGAGCTGATCTCGTACTGCTCCTCGGTGACGGCCGCGCGGGCCCGTCGGCTCACCGGGGTGAGGTTGGTGAGGAAGCCGCGGGCGCTCAGCGCGGGGATGCGCGGCTGGTCGACGCAGTAGACGTCGATGGCCGAGTCCTTGGCGGACAGGCGAAGCTGGAGGACGTCGTTGAGCTGGGCGGGCGGTACGGCGGTGTACGCCACGCGCACTCCGGGGTGGGCCCTCTCGAAACCGTGGATCACCGGCGCGAACGTCGCGGGGGTCTCGGGCCCGAGGAATCGCACCGTTCCCCTGGAGGGACCGGAGGCGCCGGAGGTACCTGACGAGGAACACCCGGTGAGGACCCCGCCGGACGCGGCGGCGAGGGCGGTGCCGAGCAGCCTTCTGCGGCTGAGGGAGCGCGCGGGCCTCGGGGCACGGTTCATGGCGCCCACTGTGCATCGCGAAGTGCCCCTGGAACGAGAGCTGTGACCATCATGGATCCAAATCGTTTTGTATGGCAGAGAGAGGCAGAACCATGTGCATAGCGCCTCGACGCCGAGCACACTACAAAACGTTTTGCGTTCTGGGTAGAGTGAAGCCGAACACGGCGCCGCCGGTGCGCCACGAACCTTCGGGAGGCGGATGTGCACGGCTCGGGCCGCGTCAAGATCGTGGACGTGGCGGCCGCCGCCGGAGTCAGCGTCACGACGGTGTCGCACGTGATCAGCGGGCGGCGTCCCGTCTCGGCGGCCACCCGGGCCCGGGTCGAGGACGCGGTGCGGCGCCTGGGCTACCAGGCGGATCCATCGGCGCGCGGGCTGCGCACCCAGCGAACCGACACCATCGGGCTCGTGGTACCGGACATCACCAACCCGTTCAACACCGAGTTGGCGGCGGGCATCCAGGCCGTCGCGTACGCGCGCGACCTGCTCACCGTGGTCTGCGAGGCACCCATGACGGGTGGCCCCCAACTTCCCTCCGTACTCAAACAGTTGGCGGCCCGTCGACTGGACGGCATCGTGCTCGGGCGGTTCGGCGCGCGACGCGTGGACCTCGACCTGATCGCCGGTTCCGGCGCGCGGCTCGTCAGGCTCGGCACCCGGATCGCCGACGGCCCCGGCGACGTGGTGCGTGGCGCCGAGACCGAGGGCATGCGCGACCTGGTCCGGTACCTGGCCGTCAAGCGCGGCTACCGGAGGATCGGATTCATCGGCGGCGAGCAGGGCGTCGAGCCGGGCGGCGAACGGTACGAGGGCTACCACCAGGCCCTCGGGGAGGCGGGCCGCCCCGTGCCCGAGGAGCTGACTGTGTGGACCGGCTTCACCCGGGAGGGCGGGCGCGTCGGCGCGGCCCACCTGCTCGATGCCGCCGAGCCGCCGGACGCCGTGGTGTGCGCCAACGACCTCATCGCGATCGGGGCACTGGACGTGGCCCGGGCGCGCGGCCTGGACGTGCCGGGCCGGCTGGCCGTCGCCGGGTACGACGACATCGACGCGGCGTCGATGGTCGCCCCGGCTCTGACGACGGTGCTCAATCCGGCGCGGGAGATCGGCCGCAGCGCGGCCCGGCTGCTGATCGACCGCCTCGACGGTTACACCGGACCGGCCCGCGAGATCGTCCTCGCGCATGAGGTGGTGCGGCGCGCCTCCGCATGACCGCGCACGGCCCGGTCGGCGGCATCGTGCTCTCGCCGGTCTCGGGGCCTCGGCGGGTCGGAGGTCTCGGCAGGGTGGACCGCAGCGTAGAAGAGGAGTGTCCAGGATCACGGGGAAACTTCAGGAGATCGGCCCTTCGACGAGATCCTGTAGAACTGACACGGACTGCAGCTGCGGCATGGGTAACACCACTGTTGCCCATGCCGTCGCTATGAAACTCGGCCTGAACTGGGAAAACCGACGGCTTCGACCTCGAGCACCCCGTGCAGTGGGAGGTCGAAGCCCTCGAACCGGCCGAACTCCAGCGCCTGGTCCTCGCCGCCGTCGAACCGTACGTCGACCGAACCGTGCTCGCCCAGCAGATCGCCCGCGAGGAACAGCAACGCCGCGCCCTGGACGACTTCATCGGCCGTTGGGGCGCGGCGGGCGGAACGAGCGAGAGGCCGTCCTAGCGCTGTACGGGGGCCTGGGCAACCCCACTGGCCCTGGGCGAGCCAGAAGCAGCATCCGTGAGGGCCGAAGGCGAACCGGGCAACCCCGCGTTTCGAACATGTTCGTTACGATCGGATTATGACTGCGAGAAGAGAGCCGATCAGCCGCCGGGAGCGTCCGGCGAAGCCCGCCCTGTCCCGGCGCTGGATTGTGGACACCGCTGTGCGGATCATGCGGGCGGAGGGGCTGGGGAAGGTCACGATGCGCCGCTTGGCGCAGGAGCTGGACACCGGTCCGGCGTCACTGTACGTCTACGTCGCCAACACCGCCGAGCTGCATGCGGCCGTCCTGGATTCCCTGCTCGGCGAGGTCGACCTGACCGGACGGGACGGCGGTGAGGACTGGCGCGAGCAGCTGCGTGCCGTCATGACGTCGTACACCCAGGTGCTGTTCGAGTACCCGCAGCTCGCGCGGGCCGCGCTCGTCGCCCGCCCGAGCGGCGAGAACTACCTGCGCCTGGTGGAGCGCATCCTCGACCTCCTTGCGCAGAGCGGGGCCGGTCGCGAGCAGGTCGCCTGGGGGGTGGACAAACTGCTCCAGGACGCGACAGCCACCGCCGCCGAGCACTCGACGCGGGAGCACGATCCCGCCGCCGAGGGCGACTGGGACGCCACCGTGCGCGCCCTGCGCGCCGTGGACGCCGCCACGCATCCGGCGATCACCGCGCACATGCCCGCCCTGATCGGCGGCTCGGTGCCGGACAGGATGCGCTGGAGCTTCGACGTCCTCGTCAACGGCATCACCCGCACACCCGTCCCGGGCGCAGTGGACTGAGTCCGGGACGGGGCGGCCCGCCCTGGGGGCGGACGCCACCCGGGGGAACGGAAGGTCTCCGCGCCGCCCGCCGCTCCTCGTGCCGAACTTGTTCGCAACGAACATGTTCGGTACGGTGGGGGGGTGGCCGAGGCATCCCTTGCCGCCCCGTCGCGCACGCCGCTCCTGCGAGGAGCTTTACGGCGTCGGCGGCGATGACTCGGCACACCGAGACGTTTCCCCTACTGCTTCCGGAGGCCCCCATGAGCACCAGTCATTTCCCGATCGCGATCATCGGCGCAGGTCTCGGCGGCCTGACCGCCGCCCGCGTCCTGCACGTCAACGGCGTCGAGGCGCCGATCTTCGAGCTGGAGGCGTCGGCGGCGGCCCGCACTCAGGGCGGGATGCTCGACATCCACGAGAACAACGGGCAGAAGGCCCTGCACGCCGCCGGCCTGCACGACGACTTCCTCAAGATCGTCCACGAGGGCGGTCAGGCCATGCGCCTGCTCGGCCCCGACGGCACCGTGCACGTGGCCGAGGAGGACGACGGCACCGGCGGCCGGCCGGAGGTGGACCGCGGCGACCTGCGGGACCTGCTGCTCGACTCCCTGCCCGACGGCACGATCCACTGGGGCCGCAAGGTCGCCGGAGCCCGGACGCTGGGTGACGGACGCCATGAGGTGACGTTCGCCGACGGCTCGGCCATCACCACCGATCTCCTGATCGGCGCGGACGGCGCCTGGTCCCGGATACGGCCGCTGGTCTCCAGCGCCTGGCCCGCCTACACCGGCATCTCCTTCGTCGAGACCGACCTGTTCGACGCCGACACCCGCCACCCGCGCAGCGCCGCGGTCATCGGCGGCGGGTTCTTCATCGCCCTCGGGGGCGAACGCGGTGTCCTCGCTCACCGGGAGACCGACGGCAGCCTTCACGTCTACACGGCCCTCAAGGCTGACGAGGGCTGGCTGGACACCGTCGACTTCACCGACCAGGCCGCCGCCAAGGCCGCGGTCCTCGCCCACTTCGAGGACTGGGACGAGGGTCTGCGCGGCTTGGTCGCCGACGCGGACACGATCACCCCGCGCCGTATCCACGCCCTGCCTGTCGGCCACCGCTGGGACCGCGTCCCGGGCGTGACGCTGCTCGGTGACGCCGCCCACGTGATGTCGCCCTTCGCCGGGGAGGGCGCCAACCTGGCCATGCTCGACGGCGCCGAAGTCGCCTTGGCCATCGCCGCCCACCCCGGCGACACCGAGGCCGCCCTGGCCGCGTACGAGGAGGCACTCTTCCCGCGCAGCGAGGCATCCGCCGCCGAGTCCGCCGCCAACCTGGACACGATGTTCAGCGAGAAGGGCCTGGCGCAGATGGTCGCCTTCTTCACCTCTGGCCCGGCAGCCCAGTGAGGCCCGCGCTTACGGCCGCCGCGCCCTCAGCCACCGAGCACCCCGCATCCAGGAGGAGGACCTCATGACCGCACCCCCGCAGCGCACCATTCCTGTACGGCCCGGCCTCGATCTCGACGTGCGCGAGGCCGGCACCAGCGGCAGCCCGGTCCTCGTCCTGCACGGCGGCCCCGGCCCGTCCAGTATCTCGCCCCTGGTCGACCACCTCGCACCGGAGCACAGAGTGGTCGCGCCCACCCATCCGGGCTGGGAGGGCACCGTACGGCCCGACGACCTGGACTGCGTGCCCGCACTCGCCGCTGCCTACCTGGACCTGCTCGGCCACCTCTCGCTGAACGACGTGACGGTGATCGGCACGTCCTTCGGTGGCTGGGTCGCCACCCAGACCGTCCTGGACGACCGCGAGGGCCGGATCTCCCGGCTCGTCCTCATGGACGCCATCGGCCCCGTCATACCCGGCCAGCAGATCACCGTGCCCGCCGGGCCACCGGCTCCGGCGGCCGCAGGACCGGCGCCGCAGGGCGGACCGTCCGCGCAGTCGATGGCCGCCATGCGCGTCTACGCCGGGCCGGCCATGGGAGATGCCGGCATGCTGCCCCGCCTTTCCACCGTCACCTGCCCGGTCCTGGTGATCTGGGGCGCCGACGACCCAGTCGTCACCCCGGACTTCGGCCGCGCCTACGCCGCGGCGTTCCCCCACGCGCGGTTCGAACTTATCCCCGGCGCAGGACACCTGCCCATCCGCGAGGAGCCCGAGGCGGTCTTCACCGCTCTGGACCCCTTCCTCACCCCCCGGGCCTCGGCCGCCGGCCACTGAACCCTGCCCTTGGTTCCCCGTCTGCGGGCCGGCGCCGGCATCGCCCTTCGGCAAGCGGGCGCCCATGGGACTCATCACGCGCGGTCGCAGACCGACCGCGCGGGGGCGGGGAACCGACCGTCCCTTTCATCCACCGGAGGCACGATGACGAAGATCGCGATTATTCTCGGCAGCACCCGCACCGGACGTGCCGGCGAACGCGTCGCACAGTGGGTCCTGGAGCAGGCCCGAAAGCGCGGCGACGCCGACTACGACCTGATCGACCTCGCCGAGGTCGACCTGCCGCAGATCGACGAACCGTTCCCGCCCGCCATGGGCCGCTACACCCACCCGCACACCCAGCAGTGGGCCACGACCGTCGCCGCCTACGACGGCTACGTCCTCGTCACCCCCGAGTACAACCACTCCTTCCCCGGCGTCCTGAAGAACGCCCTCGACCGCGTCCACGCCGAGTGGAACAACAAGGCCGCCGGCCTCGTCTCCTACGGCTTCGACGGCGGCGTGCGTGCCGTCGAAGCCCTGCGCCCGGTCCTGGGCGCCCTGCAGCTCGCGGACGTCTCCGCGACCGTCACCTTGAACATGCGCACCGACTTCGCCGACTTTGGCGCCACCTTCACCCCCGGCGACCACCAGGGCCCCGCCCTGACGGCGATGCTCGACCAGCTCCTGTCCTGGAGCAACGCCCTCGCCCAGACCCGCAACAGCGCAGCCCCGGCAGCTTCCTGAAGCCCCTTCGCACGACCTCCTCTCACACGACGGCCCCGGCCCGCAGCCCACTTCACGCGCCAGTCAAGAGCTGCGCTTTGCCTGCGAGCAGGGCCGCGACACCGGCCACGCTGCGGCTCACACAGGTGCTCCGCCCCCGGGGAGCCGCAGCACGGATGAAAGGTCGACCATGACCGACTACCGGATGGACCAGACACTCACCCTCGGACCCGTCACGCTGACGGTGGCCGACCTGGAACGCAGCGTGCCCTACTACACGCAGGTCGCAGGCTTCCGCCTCCTCGACCGTCAAACACAGCGAGCACAACTGGGCGTGGAGGGACAGGCGCTGGTCGACCTGCACGAGGTCGCCGGGGCCATCGCGCCGCCGCCCTCCAGCCCCGGGCTCAGCCACTTCGCCCCGCTCGTGCCCACCAGGGCGGACGTGGCCCGCTTCACCCAGCGGCACCTCGACGCAGGATTCGACGTCGATCCGCGCGACCACGTCGTGAGCCAGTCGTGCTACGTCACCGATCCCGACGGCCACACGATCGAGGTGACCTGGGCCTGCCCGCAGGAGCAATGGCAGTGGACCAACGAGGGCCTGCCCGTCGTGGTCTCCACCCCGATCGCTGTGCAGGACCTTCTCGACGAGCCCGGTGCGAGCACGCCCGCACACCTGCCGGCCGGGACACAGATGGGGCACGTCCAACTCAAGGCGACCGACGCCGCCCTCACCCGCACCACGCCGTTCTACCGCGACCTGCTGGGCCTGGAGATCTACGCCCGCCTGGGAGACGGGTTCATCGGCGTCGGCGTGAGTGACTACCGCAGCCTCCTCGTCCTCACCACCCGGTTCAGCCCGCAGGGAGGCACGCCCGCAGGACCCGACACTGCCCGGCTCACCTGCGTCGACCTGCTCCTCACCAACTCGGAGGCGATCGAGCGACTGGCCGAACGCCTCACTGCCGCCGACCACCCGCACCAGCGCACGGGAACCAGCCTGACCACACACGATCCCTCCGGGAACCCGCTGCGTTTCTCCGTACACGACACCGCGAAATCGGCATCCAGCGCGGACGCGTAGCACCCGCCCACACTCACTTCCCGGCGGCCTGCACAGGCGCATCATGCAGGCCGCCGATGCGCTGCCGCACCGCGAACTACCTCTACGCCCGCCCTACTGCACACCTCGCTCAAACTCGTTCGTAGCGAACTCGTTCGTTGGTGGTCGGGCCGCTTCAAGCGTCTCGTCACGCCGTCCCCCAGATCCACAGAAAGGGGTGATCTGTCATGGCGGCCCCTTCCATACCGGCCGGCACTGGCGACAGCGTCACCGTCCCCAAGAACATCCGCTGGGTCCTGCTCGGCGTCATGCTCGCCCTGCTGCTGTCGATGCTCGACGGCCTGATCGTCGGCACCGCGATGCCCACCGTCGTCGCCGACCTCGGCGGCCTGGACCACATGTCCTGGGTGGTGACCGGCTACACCCTGGCCACCGCCTGCTCCACCCCGGTCTGGGGCAAGCTCGGCGACCTGTTCAACCGCAAGAGGGTCTTCCTCACCTCGGTCGCCCTCTTCATCGCGGCCTCCGTGCTGTGCGGCACGGCCGGCTCGATGACCGAGCTGATCATCTTCCGGATCATTCAGGGCCTGGGCGCGGGCGGCATGGGCGCAGGCGCCTTCTCCCTGATCGGCGCGCTGCTGCCGCCGCGAGAGCGCGGCAAGTACCAGGGCATGACCGCCGGTGTAATGGCCGTCGGACAGCTCGGCGGCCCCCTGGTCGGCGGGTTCGTCACCAGTCACCTGAGCTGGCACTGGGCGTTTTACATCAACGTGCCCGTCGGCGTCATCTGCATCGCCTGGTGCTGGCTGCTGCTCCGCCTGCCGCCCGCGCAGCGCCGCGCGAAGATCACCATCGACTGGCTCGGCATCATGTTCCTGACCGGCGCGATATCCGCGTTCGTGCTCGCCGCGACCTGGGCCGGCAGCACATACGCCTGGCTCTCGTGGCAGACCACCGGCCTGGCCGTCCTCGCCCTCACCCTGCTCGCCGCGTTCATCGTCACCGAACGGCGCGCCACCGAGCCGCTGATGCCCCTGCGCATCTACAGCGGGCACCGCAACTTCCCGATCGCCGCGATCCTGCTGACCGTCAGCGGCGTCACCCTGTTCGGAGCGACCCTCTACCTGCCGCTCTACCAGCAGGTCGTCCAAGGAGCCTCGGCCGCCAACTCCGGTCTCCTGCTGCTACCCCTGATGATCGCCACACTGATCACCTCCAGCATCGCCGGCAAGGTCATGACCGCGACCGGCCGCTACAAGATCTTCCCCGTACTGGGCACCCTGCTCATGGTCGTCGGCATGGGACTGCTGTCCACCATGAACACCGACACTCCCCGCACCCTGACCTCCCTCTACATGGTGGTCCTCGGCGCAGGCACCGGATTGTGCATGCAGATGTCCAGCACCATCGCCCAGAACGCCGTCGAACTACGCGACATCGGCTCCGTCTCCGCCGCCACCAACCTCTTCCGCAACCTCGGTGGCTCCATCGGCATCGCCATCTTCGCCTCCCTGTTCACCGGCACCGTCACCGCCGGCACAGCAGCAACCCCCGCAGAGGGAACCGGCTCAAGCGCCGCCACCGCCCACCCCACCCAGACAGCCCGCGGCCTCATCTACATCCACGACGTCGCCCACGCCACCCACCTGATCTTCCTCACTGGCGCCTGTATCGGAATTGCCGCACTGATCGCCTCCGTACTGATCGAGGAAGTACCCCTCCGCGGCAAGTCCGGGGCTGCTGCTTCAGCCAAGCCCGATGCCCAGACCGCGTGACTCATCCACCGGGCCCTCCCGACGCGTCACGAACAGGTCGCCCAGCCGCGGTTGAAGATGACCTCGGCGGCCAGCCGGGAGTCGGAGCACTGTTTGCCGGCGGCGGTTGACTCCTTCCACCAGCCGCCGGCATCTGTTGCAGCCGCGCAGGAGGTCAGCTCTGCTTGCCGAAGGCGGCGTCGAAGGCGGCGCTGGCGGGGGCGAAGTCGTACTTCTTGAGGGCGGTGAGGGCTTCGGGCGCGCCGTAGAGACGGTCCATGCCGGCGTCCTCCCACTCGATGCTGATCGGTCCTTGGTAGCCGATGGCGGCCAAGGCGCGGAAGGCGTCTTCCCAAGGGACGTCACCGCGGCCGGCGGAGACGAAGTCCCAGCCGCGGCGGGGATCTCCCCAGGGCAGGTGGGAGGAGAGGATTCCCGCGCGGCCGTTGCCCATGCGGATGCGGGTGTCCTTGCAGTCGACGTGGTAGATCCGGTCGGCGAAGTCGGTGATGAAGGCGACGGGGTCGATGCCCTGCCAGATCATGTGGGAGGGGTCCCAGTTCAGGCCGAATGCCTCCCGGTGTCCTATGGCTTCCAGTGCGCGCTGGGTGGACCAGTAGTCGTAGGCGATCTCGGACGGGTGGACCTCGTGGGCGAACCGGATGCCGCATTCGTCGAAGACGTCCAGGATCGGGTTCCACCGCTCGGCGAAGTCCTGGTAGCCGGCCTCGATGGTTTCGGCCGGTACGGGCGGGAACATCGCCAGATAGTGCCAGATGCTCGATCCGGTGAAACCGACCACGGTTTTCGCCCCGAGCGCGCGGGCGAGGCGGGCGGTGTTCTTCATCTCCTCCGCGGCGCGGGTCCGGACGCCCTCGGGGTCGCCGTCACCCCACACCCGGGAGCCGACGATGGTCCGGTGGCGGAAGTCGATCGGGTCGTCGCACACCGCCTGGCCCTTGAGGTGGTTGGAGATCGCCCAGAGTTTGAGGCCGTGGCGTTCGAGGATGTCCAGGCGTTCGGCGATGTAGGTGTCGTCGTCCCATCGCCAGGCGTCCAGGTGCTCGCCGGAGACGGCGATCTCGAGACCGTCGTAGCCCCAGTCGGAGGCGTACCGGGCCACCTCCTCGAGTGTCAGGTCGGTCCATTGGCCGGTGAAGAGGGTGAAGGGGCGGGGCATGGGTGCTCTCCGGGGGGTTGTCGGCTCGCGTGGTCGGTCTTCGCCGAAAGCGGGACTGCGGGGGAGGCAGCGGCTGGAAGGGGGGTGTTTCGCGTGCTCTACAGGTGCACGGTGGCGGGTGTGGCAGCGGATGCCTCGATCGCGGCGAGGATGCGCTGGACCTGCAGCCCGTCTTCGAACGAGGGTGAGGGCGGGATGCCGTCGCGGATGGCCGTGAGGAAGTCACGGGCCTGGTGGGTGAAGGTGTGCTCCCAGCCGATCGTGTGGCCGGCAGGCCACCATGCGTCCATGTAGGGGTGCCCGGGCTCGGTGACGAGGATCCGCCGGAGGCCCTGTTCTTCGGCCGGACCCGCTGTCGCGTCGAGGAACTGGAGTTCGTTGAGCCGTTCGAGGTCGAATGCCAGGGACCCCTTGGAGCCGTAGATCTCGATCCGCAGCGAGTTCTTGCGTCCGAGGGCCACCCGTGAGGCGTGGACGGAGGCGACGGCTCCGCCGGCCAGGCTCAGCGTGGCCCAGGCGGCGTCGTCGACCGTGACGTCCTCGACCCCGTCGGGACCGGGGCGTCGGCGGGTGAAGGTGTGCAGGCGTGCTGAGACATCGGTGACGGTGTCGCGGAGGAGGAACTGGACCTGGTCGATCGCGTGGGAGGCGATGTCCCCCAGGGCTCCGGATCCGGCTGTCTCCTTGCGAAGCCGCCAGGTCATGGGTGCGGCTTCGTCGGCGAGCCAGTCCTGCAGGTACGACGCGTGGACCTCGCGGACGGTGCCGAGACGGCCGGCGGCGATGAGCCGGCGGGCGTGGGCGAGGGCCGGCACGCGTCGGTAGTTGAACCCGACCATCGACTGGATCCCGTTGTTCCGTGCGGCCCCTGCGGCCGCGGCCATGGCCTGGGACTCGGCGATGGTGTTCGCCAGGGGCTTCTCCACGAGCACGTGTTTGCCGGCCTTGAGGGCCGCGATCGCGATCTCGGCGTGCAGCGCGCCCGGGGCGCAGATGTCCACGATGTCGATGTCGTCGCGGCCGATGACCTGTTGCCAGTCGGTTGCGGATTCCGCCCACCCGTAGTGCTCCGCGGCCTTTGAGACCTGCTCGGCGTCCCGGCCGACGAGCACTTTCTGTTCGGCGGCCGGGATGTCGAAGAACGCGCGGACGTTCCGCCAGGCCTGCGAGTGGGCCTTGCCCATGAACGCGTACCCGATGACTGCGACACCGAGCGTGCGGCGGCTCACTTCGCGGCCCCCTGCACCGCCGGGGCGCCGGCCTGGAGGTAGCGCAGCGAGGCGGTGACGCCGTCGAAGATGTCGCCCGCGTAGTCGTCGAACTCGACGACGCGGACCTTTAGGGACTTCGCCGCGGCGATCACATCCCAGATGTCCATCGAGCCCTGGCCTGCGGGAAGCTGGGCTCGGACGTCGGTGTTGACGGGCCCGTCCTTGATGTGGAGCGCAACGACCCGTCCGCCGAGCCGCTCCAGCAGTGCGGCGGGGTCTTCGCCGCCGACCGCGGCCCAGTAGGTGTCGATCTCGAGAACGAGCTCGGGGTCGAGCAGAGCGGCGAAGAACTCGAGCGCCGTGCTGCCCTCGATCTTCGAGGAGAGTTCCCAGTCGTGGTTGTGGTAGCCGACGCGGATGCCGTGCTCGGCGGCCTTCCTGGCGGCTTGGTTGAGCCCGGCGGCCGTGTGCCGGATGGTCTCGGCATCCTGCCAGTGTTCGGCCGGGACGTAGGGCTCGATCACGGTACCGATGCCGAGGCGCTGAGCGGCTGCGAAGATCTCGTCCTGGTTCCCGGACAGCAGGGGGGCGTGGCCGGTCGGGGCGCTGATGCCGTTCTCGGTGAGCGCGTCGGCCAGCGCGTCGGCAAGGCGTGCGAAGTCGTAGGGCTCGACCTGGGTGTAGCCGATCTCGGCCAGGCGCCGGATGGTCCCGGGAAGGTCGTCGGCGATGGCGTTGCGGACGGTGTAGAGCTGGACTGAACAGGCCATGGGGAAGTGTTCCTTCGGCAGTGGTGGTGCGCAGAGAAGGTTCGTGCGGGCTCGGGATCAGCGGCCGGCGAGGGAGCCGCCGATGCCGCCGACGCTGAAGTACCTGTTGAGGGTGGCGAACACGGCGACGGGCGGGAGCATCATGACCACGGCGAGGGCCATGACGGAGCCCCAGTCGGTGGTGTTCTGCTGGAAGAAGGACTCGACGCCGATGGGCAGGGTGAAGTTGACGTCGGTGCGCAGGAACACGATGGCGACGAGGTAGTCGTTCCAGGCGAGGAGGAAGGCGAAGATCGCGGTGGAGAGCACCCCTGGGAGGCTGTTGCGCAGAACGATCCTCAGGAAGGAGCCGAACACCGAGCAGCCGTCGATCCAGGAAGCCTCCTCCAGACTGACGGGGATCGAGTCGTAGTAGGCGGCCATCATCCAGGTTGCGACGGCCATGGTCGAGGCGACGTAGACGATGATGACGCCGAGCAGGTGGTCCGCCAGGCCGAGGTCGGCGAACAGGATGAACAGGGGCACCACTGAGGTGATGACCGGCAGGGACTGCATGACGAACAGCAGGAGGGAGTAGCCCGAGACGGCCTTTGAGCGTCCGCGGGACAGGACATACCCGGCCGGGGCGGCGACCGCGACGGAGACGACGACGGTGACCAGCGTGACGAGGAGGCTGTTGCCGAGCCAGGTGGATGCCAGGGTCTGGGTGAAGACGTTGGTGAAGTTCTCGAATGTGAAACCGGTGGTCGTGCTCGTGGCGCCGGGGGTGAAGGCGAGCACGGCCACGACGGCGATGGGGACGAGGACGACGGCGGTGATCACGAACATCAGGGCGAAGCGCCACCAGCGCCCGCGCACTTCGGCCTCAAAGACGGTGCGGCGCCTGGGGGAGCCGCCTGCGGCGGCCCCGTCGGCCGCTTCAGCGGCTTGGGTGTGCAGGACGGTGCTCATTCGACGCTCGACTTTCGGATCTGGCGGTACAGGACGGCGGAGACGACCACGAGGGTGACGGTCATGAGGAACGCGACAGCCACACCGGGGCCGGTCTGGAAGTTCTGGAACACGGTGCGATAGGCGAACACGACGAGTGAGTTGGTCGCGTCGGCCGGGCCGCCACCGGTGAGCAGGTAGATGGTCGGGAAGTCGTTGACGCAGAAGATCGTCATGAGGATCCACGAGATGTACGTGGAGCGTGCGATGAGCGGAAGCGTGATCCTGGTGAACTGCTGCCAGCGGCCGGCTCCGTCCATGCTCGCCGCCTCGTAGACGCTGGGGTCGACGGCGGCCAACGCGGAGGCGGACATCATCATCATGAACGGGAAGCTGACCCAGACCTTGAAGACGCAGACCGTGACGGCAGCGAGGGTGGGGTCGGCGAGGAAGAGCGGTGTGCCCAGGCCGAGGGAGTGCAACAGGGCGGGGACGGGGCTCTGCGGGGTGGCGACGAGCCAGTTCCACGCGGTCGAGGAGACCACGATCGGCACGACCCACGGCAGGAGCAGCAGGATCTTGAACACGCCGCGGGCAGGGATGCGGGTGCGCAGGAGGAGGGCGAGGCCGAGGCCGACGAGCCACGAGCCGAACACGCCCACGATCGTGAACACCACGGTGAACTCCGCAGCCTTCCAGAACGCCGCAGAGGTCAGGACGTGTGTGAAGTTCTCCAGGCCGACGAAGCGGCCGGCGTCGATGAGCGAGCCGCTGTGGGTGGCCTGGATCGCGGCGTAGACCAGCGGGTAGCCGTTGATCAGAACCAGCAGGAGTACCGAGGGCAGCAGGAGCCAGAAGAACGTTCTGGTCGCCTGTGCCCTGAGCGGGCTGGTGGGATGACGCTTCGCCGGGGCGCAGCCAGGACCGCCGGGGGCCACACCGCGGCGGGCCTTGGCCAGCCCGTTCGTCGTGGTGGTCATGGAAGGGGCTCCCGTCAGGAGGTGATGACGGACTGCAGGCCGGACTGGAACGTGCGCAGTGCGCTCTTCGCGTCCGTCTTGCCGCCCAGGACCGTCTGGGTGAACTGGTTGATCGCCTGGCCGCCGTCGAGGACGGCGAGGTTGGCGCTGAGGGCCGTGCCGCGGGCGGCGGACGTCTTGGCGATCGGCTGGTACTCCTTGAGGATCCTGACGTTGTTCGCGTCCTTGGTGAACTCGGGCAGTGCGGTGATGGACTTGAACACCGGCAGTGAGTTCATGAGGTTCTGCTGCCACAGCTGCTTGATACGGCCCAGGTAGTAGACGAGGAACGCCTCGGACGAGGACTGGGACGGGGTGTTCTTGTACATCATGATGTTGTTCAGGAAGACGAGGGCCGCCTTGTCGCCGTGCGGTCCTGTCAGTGGGCTCGCGGCGATGATGTCCCCCGAGGTGTCGCCCACGCGCTGCGGCAGGCCCAGCACGTACAGCCCGAAGCCCGCCTGCTTGTCCTTCCACTGGGCGTCCATGTTGTTCGTCGTGTAGCTCACGGCCCCGGGATCGATGACGCCGTTCGAGACCAGTTCGCGGACGAACTCGACGGCCTCGACGTTGCGGTCGTTCAGCAGGTCCACGTGCCCGTCGGGGGTCCAGACCCCGCCGCCGTTGTTGAGCATCATGGCGATGAGGAAGTGGTTGCCGATGTTGTTGCCTGCGCCGGAGCCGGTGCAGAACCCGATCGCGCCCGCCTTCTTGAGGGCCTTGCCTGCCTGGAGCAGTGAGGGCCAGTCGGTCGGGACAGCGGCGTCGGCCTTGTCCAGCAGGGACTTGCGGTACCAGAACACGCGCATGTCCATCTGCCACGGCACGGCGACGTAGCCGTTGTCCGACTTGAACGGTTCGAGGACGCCCGGGAGGAAGTCGTCGTACTGGCCGTTCTTCTTCAGGGCATCGATGACGTTGTCCGCGTGCGCGATCGCCCCCTGCTGCTCGAACTGGAACGCCTGGAAGCCGGCGCCGGTGGAGACCGCCGGGCCTGTCTTGGAGGCGATGGCCGAGGAGAAGGTCTGGTAGAAGTTGTTCCACTGGATGATCTGGTAGTTCGTTCTGAGGTCGCCCGAGGCGGGGACGTACGACTGCGTGATCTTCTTCGCTGCGGTGTTGTACGCGGGCGTGGCCCACGGCATGTCCCAGAACTCGATGCTGTTCCTGCTGGAGGACGAGGAGCCGCCGCAGGCGGAAAGGGTGGGCGCGGCCGCAGCGGCAGCGGCGAGTCCGAGGAAGCCGCGGCGGGTGAACGCGGTTCGGGATGGGTTCATGGCTGGTCCTTCGTCATGGAGAGTGGCGGCGGTGGAACGGCGTGACCTCAGCCCCGCAGTGCGACGGCCAGTGCGGTGATGCGGTGGAGTTCGGCGACGTCGCTGCAGACGGTGGCCCCCGTGGCGATTGCCACGGCCCGCCGCCAGCTTGCGCGGCGGGATGTTTCCCACAGAGTGGGCAGGAGGCGTTCACCGTCAGGTGTGAGGATCCGGACTTCGGCCGGTGCGGCCGTGTCCGGTGCCGGAACGGCGGCGGTGAGACCGCCGTCCGCCGTCAGCAGCCGTAGCCGCAACGAGGCGGGCGCGGCGTTGCTCACGACGACGGAGAGGCTCAACGGGGCACCCGTGTCGAGGCGGCCTGCAGCATGCCATCCGTCGCGGTCCCGGTGGAGCGTCCGGCGGAGGCCGAAGGCGCCGGCCACGCGGGATGTCGCGGTGAGCAGGTCGAGCATCGCGGCGTCGAGATCGGTGCCCGCAGGCACACGCAGCTGCGCGTCGGCGAAAACGGCTCGCTCCCGCAGCGGACCGGCGGCGTCGCCGGCTGCCAGCACGCCGGGGTTGGCAGCGAAGGCCCAGCCCAGCACGGTGTGGGCGGCGGCTTCCACCCCGAGCCGTGCGGCTCCGTTGTCCGCGGAGGGTGACTCCACGACGACGGCCACGGCCCCGCCGGCCAACGCCTCCTCGGCGCGCTCGGCCCACCCGGGCGCGCCTGTGACGGCGGCGAGCTGCGCAGGCGAGGAAGCAGGGGCGAGTGAGAGGGGAAGCGAGGCGGTGACCTCGGCCAGTCCCGGGACCTGCGTCGTGTCGACGGTGAGTGCGACGGTCATGCTGCAGCCTCCAGGATGTGAGTCCGGGCGCCCTCGGCGATGGCGAGGGCGAAGCTCAGGTCGTCGATGAGTGCTGGCGCGCCGGGCGCCGGATCAGTGCCCCGGAGGATTCCGGCGATACGCCGCCACTCGCCCTCGTAGCCGTTGTGGCCGAACGGACCCGCGATGGTGGTACGGCCGCGTGCCGTGAGTTCGGCGACAGCGGAGCCGGCTTGAACGTACGACGGCGTGAACGTCACCTTGAGCGACGAATCCGGGCCGATGGCCTCGAACGTCCAGTCGGGCTTCCATGCGGCGCTCGCGCCGGAGGACATCTGGGCGGTGAGCTCGACAGTTCGGCCGCCGGCCCGGAGGAGGAAGATGTAGCCCACGGGTTCGACGACCTCCGCGCGCAGGACCGCGAGGTCGTCGAAGCAGGGCACGAAGCGCCGCGCGAGGGGCAGGTCGTGGATCGCCAGGCCGAGGATGCCGCCCGCGAGCGTGGCCGCGATGACCGTCGGGTCGGTGGTGTCGGGCTCATTGGCGCTGGGGCGGGCGATGACCTCGGTCGCGAAGTCCTCGAAGCGGGCGTTCGGCGGCAGCACGATCGAGGAGCGCAGGGTGTGGGCCGTCTTGGGCAGGTCGCCCCACAGCTGCTCGGCTGCGAGCCACCCTGGATCGAACGCGTGCATGGCCCCGACGACGATCGGCACCCCTGTCTCCGCGGACACCGCGGAGATCTGGGCGGCCTCCTCGACCGAGACCGCGAAGGGCTTCTCGCACAGCACGGCCTTCTTTCCCGCCCGGCAGGCGGCGATGACCTGCTCCGCGTGAAACCGGTGCGGGCTGCAGACCGCGACGACATCCACGCCCGGGTCCGCGAGGAGGGCTTCCACCGAGGGGGTGTGCCGGGCACCGACTCGGGCGGCGACCGCAGAGGCGACATCGGCGTCGACGTCCATGACATGGGCGACGGTGAACAACTCGGTGAGTCGAGAGAGTGTCGGCAGATGGATCGCCTGCGTCACCGGGCCCGCGCCCAGGAACCCCACGCCGAGACGGGAGTTCGCGGCTTGGACTGTGTCGGTCGGAGTCGATGAGGGCACCTGGAGAACTCCTGTGTGATCTTGAACCGGCGGCGCTGACGGCGCGAGGCAGACGGTTGACGTGGCGGGCATCACATGGAAACCACCCGCTTACTTTTCGGAACAGTAAGCGAGTGGTAGCTTTTGGGCAAGGGGATGAACGACAGGATCTGACACCGTTCCCTTTCGCCCGGTTCGGCGAACGATGTTCAGATCTGGCACGGCGACAGAGTGCTGCGGGGAGGGGACATGCCGGATGCCGACACGTGTCCCACCGCGTGGAGGGCGGCAGATCGCCTTGTTGCGGACAGGTCGCGGGAGGCGGCGTGCGATGAGGCCAGGCCCGCGGCCGCTGCCGCCCGCCTGCCGACGCCGAGACGGATTCATCCTCGCCGGGCCGCGAGCCACATTGCCGGGTCGACGGACGCATCGGCAGCGGGGCTGCTGCGAAGGGGAGCCGTGCGGATGCCTGCTCGGCAAGCCGACCCGGGATGCCGGACCTGAAGGAGCGAACCGCGTCCAAGACCAACTGCGCTGGGACTGCGCCATCGGACCACAACGAGGAAGGGCCAACTGGCTATGGCAGAACAGGCTTCGGAGTCATCACGAGGCCCCTACCGCAAGGGCATCGAACGCAGACGGCAGATCGTGGAGGCGGCTGCAAAAATCTTCGCCCAGTACGGCTACGCGGCAGGGTCCCTGCGCCACATCGCGGCGGAGGTCGGCGTGACCAACGCGGCGCTGATCAAGCACTTCGGGGACAAGGAAGGGCTGCTCACCGCTGTCCTCGACTACTGGGACCGCGAAGCGGTGGTGCTCAGCGGAACGGGCCTGGAGTACTTTCGCTCCATCTGCACGCTGATGGAGTACCACACCACTCACCGTGGCTTCATCGAACTCTTCCTGACCCTTGCCACGGAGGCGTCGAATCCCGAGCATCCCGCACGGGAATTCTTCGTCGCCAGGTACAACAAGGTGGTGGCCGAGTTTGCCACGCACCTGCGCGAGGCTCAGGAGGCCGGTCAGGTCGCCCTTCCCGAGGAACGGGTCGAACAAGAGGCCCGAGCACTCGTCGCACTCCTCGACGGCATCGAGATCCAGTGGCTGCTCAACCCCGAGTTGGACCTCGTCGGGTTTGTGCGCGCCCTCCTGGAGACGACCATCGAGCGGTGGCAAGCGGGCCACGGCTTCGTGGCACCCCTCGGCGCCAAGCTCACGGAGACCTGACGCAGACCGGGGCCGGCAGCGGTGTGCGCGGGGGGCGGGACCGGGTCGAGGCGGTGGTCTTCGCCTACGAGACCCGGCTCGTCCAGCCCGGCCGATCGGCAGTGCGTTGCCGGACAGTTCCTGACCACGGGCCAGGGGCCAGTTCGGGGCGGCCTGGGAGCTGGTGCGCCGGGCCTGCGCCCGGACCGCCCTCGTCGAGTCCGACGAACACCGGCAGGTGATCGCGCCGAGACCGGCCACCCGCCAGGCCCCAGGTCTGCGCGCACAGATTTTGGCCGGTGAACGGGTTCAGGTCGCGTTGTGTCGCCGTGTTGACCAGTTGGCGCTGTCCTGGCTGTAGCGGACGAGGTAGTGGGCGAATTGGCGGCGTTCGTCGGGATCCCATGCCGCGGTGATGCGTTCGAAGGTATCGCGTTGCTCGCAGGCCAGGCGGCGTCGTTCGGCTTCGCCGGCCTCGGTGAGTTCCAGGACGGTGCGGCGGCCGTCGGCCTGGGAGGCGGCGCGGCGCAGCAGGCCGTCGGCGATGCAGGCGGCGACGGTACGGCTGGCGACGGGCTGGGTGACACCCATCTCAGCGGCGATGCCGCCGACGGTCATCTCTCCTGGTGCGTCAGCGACCACGTTCAGCACGAGGTTGCGGGTCAGGTCCCGGCGTCCCGTGGGTGAGCGGCGGCGCAGACGCGACAGGGCGGGCCCGACCTGGTCGAAAAGGGTCTCGTCGTCGGGTCCGGGCGGTGTCGGGTTGCTCATGTCAAGCATCCTAGGCGATTTGCATACCTTGCGGGTTGCACATGCTGGATGAAATGTGCATAGCATTAGGTATGTAATTTGCTGCGGTGCGGTCAGTCGCACGACGCCCGGTGCGCGCTGACCGCCGTCTCCACCCCACGACTGACAGGTGCTCGACATGTCCGCCCAGCGCATTGATGTCGACGCCCACTACTTCGGCGGGAGCGTGGCCGCCCTTACCAGAGCCAAGGGGCTGCCGACGGCTCTCGCCGCGGCGTCGTGGACGCCCCAGGGCGCGCTGGCGGCCATGGACCGGCACCAGGTGGCCACGCAGGTGCTCTCCGTCCCGTTCACCGCGACCTCCAAGGGGCAGGACGCCGGCTTCGCGCGGACGCTGTGCCGTCGTATCAACGAGGAGCTGGCCGAACTGACCGAGCAGCACCCCGGCCGGTTCGGTGCATTCGCCTCCTTGCCCGGTGACGACACCGAGACGATGCTCGACGAGCTCGCCTACGCGCTGGACACCCTGCACCTGGACGGCGTGTCACTCACCTCGAACGTCGCAGGGCACTACCTGGGGTCACCGATGCTCGAACCGGTGCTCGCCGAACTCGACCGCCGCCGCATGCCGGTCCACATCCACCCCGCCGACTGCGCACACGCCGCCGAACTCGCTCTCGGCCGCCCCGCCTCGCTGGTCGAGTTTTCCTTCGACACCGCCCGCAACATCACCAACGCCCTCTACCGCGGGGTGTTCCTGCGCCACCCCGGTCTCAGGCTGATCCTGTCGCATCTCGGCGGCCCGCTGCCCGCGCTGGCCTGGCGCATCGCGGCGTGCACCGCGGTCTCCACCGGCCCCCAGGACACCCCCCTCACACCGCAGCACGTGCACGACGAGCTGCGGGGCCTGTACTACGACACCGCCATGGCCGGCGGCCCGCACTCCCTCCTGCCCGCCCTGCAGGTCACCGGCATCGACCACATCCTGTTCGGCACCGACGCGGCAGCCGCCCCCGAACCGCTCATCGCCGACGCCATCAGCGAACTCACCTCGACACTGACCGGCCCGGACCTGCAAGCCGTCGAGCGCGACAACGCCCTGCGCCTCTTCCCCCGCCTCGCCTGAACCCCTGACACCCGACCCCCGCCACCGGGCACGCCACCCCGGTAG
Source organism: Streptomyces sp. NBRC 110028 (assembly GCF_001417735.1). Classification (GTDB taxonomy): domain Bacteria; phylum Actinomycetota; class Actinomycetes; order Streptomycetales; family Streptomycetaceae; genus Streptomyces. Next base: position 60,207 of record NZ_BBUZ01000042.1, on the reverse strand, counting down.
CCGGCGGCACCGGACAAACAGATCTCCGAAGGGAACCACAAGTGATCATCAAGAACGTGACCGTCATCGACGGCACCGGCAGCGCGCCCCGCCTCGGTATGGACGTCACCATCGCCGACGGACGCTTCACCGACATCCGCCCCACTGCTGCGGAAACTCCGGCCGCTCCCGGCGGCCACGCCGACGACCAGGTGATCGACGGGCGCGGCCGCTACCTCGCCCCGGGCCTGTGGGAGAGCCACACTCACCTGACCGGCCACGCGATGGCCCTGCCGGAGGCCGAGCGCGTTCCGCACGTGCGCCAGCAGCTGGCCGACTACCTGAAGGCGGGCATCACCTCGGTGTGCGACCTCGGCGGATCGGCCGCCTACGGCCGCATGGTCCGCGAAGCGGGGCAGCCCGGCACCGCGGCGCGGCTCTTCTACGCCGGACCGTGCTTACACCTCGGTTCCGGCCGCGTCCTGGCGGTGAGGCACAGCCCTGCGCGGCCCCACCGGCTTCCTCTGCGACACCGCCTCGGCCACCGCTACGGGCGCATCCGCCTCGGCCAGTGCCGGGACGGTCAACATGATCGGATCGCTGCAGTGGGCGGGGTGGGTCGAGTCGGTGGGCCGGTCCGGGGCCGCGCTGGCGGCGACGGCGGTCAGGAAGGCCAGGGCGAGCATGGCGAGCGTGATGTGCCGGTGCCATGCGGTCCAGTTCCGGACCTGGTAGTGGTCGAGGCCGACTTGGCCCTTGGCGGCCTGGAAACACTCCTCCACGCTCCAGCGGACACCTGCGACGCGGACCAGCTCCGCCAGGGGCACCTTGGTGGGTGACCAGCACAGGTAGAAGGCGAGTTCGCCGGTGGTCGGGTTGCGGCGGACCAGCAGGTGGCGGTGGGCGTCGCTGCCGATGTGGATCCAGGCCCAGTCGTAGTAGCGCGGGCCCTTCGCCCCTGCCCCGGCGCTGTGTCGCTGCCAGGCCGTGGCGGGCAGGCGGCGGACGAGGACGTCGGCGCGGACGGGGGTGCGGCCGTGGTTGATCCGGACCCGGGTGGAGCAGGCGACGGCCAGCACGTAGCCCAGGCCCCGTGCCTCCAGAGCGGCGCGGAGCTGGGGATCTTGGCCGTAGGCTTCGTCGCCGGTCGCCCAGGAGGCGGTGATGCCGGCGTCCAGTGCGGCGGCGATCATCTCTTGGGCCAGGCGGGGCTTGGTCGCGAACTGCACCGTCTCGGGTATCCCGGCCGCGTGGCGGCGCCCGGGACAGGCATCGTCTGGGCTCCTCTCATGAGACCCATCTGACCCCCTGTCACCCTTCCCCGCATCCCGGGGGAACCTCAGTGCGCGCACGCCGTCCGAGTCTGTCAGCCCTCGGTAATTCCTCTGGCCTCCGCGATCACTGCGGCAGGCCGGCCTGGGCTGCCAGGCGGAACACGTCCCCGCACGTGGGGGACGGCACCGGTGAGCGTTCGGCGAGGACGATCAGCGTATGGCGCAGTTCCCTGCTCAGATGGAAGAGCCAGCGGCTGGACTGCCCACCCTTGTAGGCGTACAAGCGGAAGAGGCCGACGGTCTGTCCGTCACAACCATCGGCGAAGGTATCCGGGAGCCCCGCGAGCAGGTCGATGTCACGCTTGCCAGTCGCCGCATCCGCCACGGCGCTGAGAGGCAGCGCGTCGAATTCTGCGGCAGACACGGAAGCTTCAGCCGCGACGGCGTGGGCAGCCAGGGCCGCGAAAACCTCGATCAAATGCTCGCCTTCGACTGTGCCGATGCCCCAGGTCCGCAGGTTCTCGTGACGACGAGCCTGCCGTCATGGCTCCTGGTCCATCAGTGGCAGCAGAACACGGCCCAGGCGCGCACAGCGGGCCCAAAGCATGTCGTGGTCCGAGGTCACGGTCGATCCTCTCTACGGCGAGTGGAAGGCCTGAGGCGAGGATCAGCCCGACTGCCACAAGCCCCCCAATTTCCCACTACGCGCAGGGCACGTACAGAACGGAGCTGTTTGCCGTGCCATGGCCCGTAGTGCCGCTCGAGCTCACGATGGCCCCGACCGTAGTGGTACGCCAGCCAACCTTCGGGTCATTGGGGTGGTTCACGCAGGTTGCCGCTGCGGTCGACGACCGCAGCGGTGGCGCGCACTTGGACTGACGTGAGGTTGCTGCCGTCATCCACATGTTCGAGAAGTTGTTGTAGAACTCGAGGTCCGCCTCGCTGGTGCAGGCCACAGGCCCACCTGAGCATGAACTGAAGCCCCCGGTACCCGTCATCCGGGAGCCGCTGTGGTTGGGCTTCGACGCGTAGGTAAGACAGGTGGCCGCTGCTCCCGATGTGTCCTGCGCGGTCACCGCGACCTCAGGCGGTTCCGCATTCGGCGGCGGGTCCGCCAGCGCCGTCTGAGGGCTGGTGGCGACCAACGCCAAACCGACGGCGAATGCACTCGCAATGGTTTCTTAATCGCACGAAGTAGTCTCCTCTTCGCTGTACGGCGCCCAACTGACCATCAGCCGGGCCTTGGGCAACACCAGACCGTAGATGTGGAACACGAGGTACATCAGTGGCGTACCAGCCAACGCGCCGGACCAGGTTCCGTCAGCTGCTCGACGAGGCCGCCCCTCGCCTAGGCCTATCGGGATAGCCGCCGAAAGCCACATCAGTAGGCGAGGTTGGCGGCGGAACCAGCCAAGCCGCTTCGCTCACACTCTGCACACATGGCAGGTGCAGCAATAACGGCTTTTGATCTCTGGCCAACTTCCCGTGGACTGCCCAACGCCGCCTGCCGTAACCAGGAACACTTCTCGTACTTTGATCGCCGTACACCACTCAGGCACTACCTCAGTGCCGCACAGCGGCCTACCTGGTACCGAACAAGGTGTACCTAGCAGGCTTTAAGAGAAGGGAAGCACCATGAAGATCGGCATCAAGAGCAAGGCTTGCTGCTCGCATGCTCTTTGGCGGCGGTGCCGTTAATAGGAATGCTGCATTCCGCGCAGGCGGATAGCGACACAAGCAATGTTGTCAGACCGAGCGCGGGCCTCTTCGGTGAGGACCCTCAGTCGGATGATCCTGGCTCGGAAGATGTCCCGGCTACCCCGGTAGAGGAACAGCCGGAGCTGGAAGGCGAGCTGATCCCGCACGTCGTCGAAGACGCAGCGGCCGAGCCCCCGGTCATCGGCGATGGCGACGGCAGCGGAGGATCCGCTGTCGAAAGCGCTACCAAGTGCACGGCCCCCAGCAACGACACCTGCCAGGTCCTCAAGGGAAGAAAGCTGAAGCTCGATTCCTGGACGAGTCTCGCCTATCGGTTCCCCCGCCACGGTCGAGTATGTGACATCCTGGCGACGTTCAAGTACAACGTGACCATCTTGCATCCGGGCGTGTGGGAGGTCGCCAAGTTCAGGGGCTGCAAGACCGCTCCGCCGAACGGTTACATCAGGTGGGACTCGGCGAACGTCGGCCCCGTGACCTTCAACGGCAACACCTACGTGAACGTCGCATGGACAGACGGTTTCGGGACAACCCCCAAGGCCCACGTCCATAAGTAAAAAGACGTGGGATTCAGCCAGCAGCTACGGCAGGGGTACGACATGAACAGCGACCAGCGCCTCACGCCCACGATTGGCTACCCATCCCGCTGGCGGGTTTTACTACGCCGGTTCGTGCAATGCCCTGGGGTCTTCCAGGTCACCACGTGGGCCGATGCAACCCTGCCCTTTGTTCGAGGACGCCTGGGATGGATCTTCGATAGCCCCTCGGCGACTTCCGGACGAACTTAAATGTCCAACTAACTCATCCGTTAGTCAGCTGCGGGTGTTCTGAACCCTGGGAAAGAGAAAGTGCCTTCTTGACTGGCGCGGCTGTCTACAAGCTCGTTCTAGCAGGAAGGCACTTTCTGTCTGCATGCTACTGAGGCGCACCCAGACCTCTCGCACTCGTCATACTCTACGGCCCGTATCGGGCGGTGAGAAGGGCGTCGGCTGCCTGCCGGTCAGGCCGTTCCGCAGCCGTCGCGCGCCAGTAGTAGAAGCTGGAGCGGGTGACGCCGAGGACGCTGCACAGCCGCTTCACGCCATAATTTGCCCTGGTAGTCGGCGACGAACCAGAAGCGGTTCACCAACGCGTCTCTCGGGCGAAATACTTCGTCGCCTTCCGAAGGATCTCGCGTTACTGCCAGCCAGTAAGTACGGCGCCGCGGCAGTTCTGTACAAGTGGGCACAGGTCAAACTCCCGGACCAGTGGGGCGCAGGAACCCCCCTGCGGCGATTGGCGGACGATAAGGCTTCTGAAGCTAACCGTGATAGCATCTGTGGCGCGTCATTCGAGCGGATGCCCGATGTCATCCCCGATGACTCGTGTGATGAGTTCCCCTTCGCAAAATCCTATGAGGGTGGCACTCCCGGTTTGCTGTGCGCGGAAGTCATACCCGGGCAGATCAGTCCCGGCATGTGGGAAGTTCGCGATGCCGATCCCGGCAGGCCCGTCAAATTTACAGAGAAATGCGCACGGGGCCACGTTCCCCGGCCAGAGAACGGTGCGGCAGGTGGAAAGCTTGGAAGCTTCGCTAGTTTGCAACGAGTCCTCGACCTGGAAAAGTACAACGTGGACGTACCCGACATCAAATTCCAGTGAGCCGTAGACTCTGTAAACGTACAGCCTGAGCACCCAGTTCCGGACATTCAGGTCCTGAATCCTCCACAGCACTGCTCTATCCCTGCACCATCGGCCATGACACCGCCGCGCCTCCGGCTAAGCCAGAGGCGCGGCTCCGGTTCTCGGAGCACACTATGAGTACGCCGTCCTCACCATGGGAGTGGACATCCACCATCGGTGGCACAGGATTCTGCGTCACGTTCACCCACGGCAAAACCCCGCACGAGGTGCTGGCATGCTACGGCGCCGACCCTGGCCGCGCGGCCTTGCATACCTTGTACGAGTCTGCCGATAAATACGAGGAGACATCAGAAGGAACACTGCTCAGGACGGGCCCCTTGGGCAGGTGGACCTTCTGCTATGAAGACGGGGTCCCTGAAGGCATCAAGACACAGGTTCTGCACCGACTGTCGCAGGGAACCGATACACTCGCTCTCTTCAAAGGCGGAGACGGCCTGGTCACCTTCACTCATTTCCACGACGGCAACCGCGCTGCACAATTCGAGCCGGGGCGCCCCCATACGATCGACGGCGACGACCCCCAGCACTTCTGGCAAGCCATTCAAATAGCCAGGCAGCCAGCAGACAACAATGGCAGACCCGTCCTGTCAATCCATGCTGCCTTGCATGCGATCGGCCAACACATCGGAGCTGACTTTGACACATCCACGCTGAATGGATCGATGCTCACTGCGTTACTTCCCGACACCGACCGCGTACCCCGCGACATCACAACATCCCAGCCATCAAATGGCCCTAGCAGACGGAGCCTCGGGAGGGCCATTCAAGCCGATACCCAGTAAGAGGAGGTGCGGCTAGGCGCTCGAATCACCCGTCACACTGCGCCCTCACCGGAGCCGATATGGCCGCCCCCCAGTGCGCGCAGAAACGGCAAGGTCGCGGGCCTCGCGAGCAAGGCCGCCTACACCCCACAACGGTTCCATGAGTCCGAGCGTAAGCGGCCGCACGAATCCGGCCTCGGTCCGGACAGTCGTCCCGGACCGGGGCCGGGCTCGACGGATGGCGAGCGCGATATCGTGGAGAGCCTGATGTCTGTTCGTATCCCTGACCTGGCAGGAGCGTCCCGCGTGCCCGAGGACCCCATAGCCCACCACCGACTCGCCGCCCTCTCCTGGCGTTTCGAAGAGGCCACGGAGAAGAACGACCGCGAGTTCGAGATCATCAAGAGCGACATGACCGCGGTGCGTCCCCAGGCCGGAAACCTCGGCCAGAAGGCCGACCGACTGCAAGCCCGTCTCGAAGACCTCGGGCAGAGGTTAAACCGGAACCAGGCGCAGATCGTCAAGCTGCTCACGGGCCGCAGATAGTCGTCGCGGCCCCGGTGAGCATGACACGGAGCGAGGCAGCATGAGCGAGTCAGTAGCCGACGGACACGGCCCCCTGATCCCGCAGCCCAAGGCGACCGCGGAGGAGCTGCGTGCCGCGCTGGTGCGGATCGCGCCGAGCCAGGTGGCCGTCTTCGACGCTGACCGGACGAAGGCGATGGCGGCTGCTCGTGAGCATGTGGACGCGGCGCCGATGCGGCGGTTCCTGCGGCAGTGGGCGTTGACCGTGGCGATCGAGCGCCACCCCGCTCGCGCAGCACGCCTGCGCGAGCTGGAGACACGCGCCGCGCAAGTGGAGGACCTGACGGAGGCCCGCGCCATCGCCGCCGAGGTGTCCGCCATCCAGACCGAGGCGGCGGACGAGGCGGGTATCGACCGGCGGGCTGGCGGGTGACCGGCGGGAGTGGATGGCAGTGGGAGTACGAGCCCGGCTTCGAGCACATGGCGAAGGGACTGCCTGAACGCGTGGTCGCTGAAGTGGAGAGGCTCGCCGGACAGCTCGTCGACCTGGCCGAGATGGGGATCGACGTCACGGACATCGGAGAAGGCCCGCGTCCAGGGGGCGCCGGCGGCGTGCGGCGCCTTCCCCTCCTTGAGGACGGTTTCATGCTGGCGCTGCCGCTGCCCCGCTTACAGCTGATCGCCATCACGTACATCTGCCCGCCGTTCGCGGACCTGTAGCCCCCTCCAAGCGCCGTAACTCATCTGCCCGGCCCAACGAGATGAAGGGGCCGCGCCCGCCGGACAGTGGCGGACGCCGCCCCTTCAAGCTCTGGGGAAAGAAATCTTCAGGCAGGCGGCCGCGGTGTGATCAACGACTTCTCGATCGGGCCTGGCGGGCACGGTGGCTCAGCATCGGGATCGGGCGGTATCCGGGCGGGTCATGCTCGGGTAAGCACGATCTTCTTACCGCCGGCCCGTCCGGTAACCACCCGGGCGAACGCAGCCGGCCCCTCGCTCAGCGGCAGGGGTTCCGGTGCGAGTTTCAAGGTTCCCGCGGCGGCCTGGTCCGCCAGCTGGACAAGCTGCGCGGCGTTGGGCTCGACGTAGAGGTCCCAACTCGTGATGCCTCGTTCCTCCGGAGGCGCGTCCGAGGTCAGGGAGCACAGTCGGCCGCCGTCCCGCACCAAAGGCAGGACGGTGTCCGCCGTGCTGGTGGCGATGGTGAGGGCGGCGTCGAACCCACCGCGTACCTTGGCCGACCAGTTCGGGTCGTGGTAGTCGACAACCTCCATCGCTCCCAGCCCGAGCAGGCGCTCTGCGGCGGCAGCAGACGCGGTCGCGGTCACCTCGATGCCCTTGGCCGCGGCAAGCTGGATGGCCAGGGCTCCGGTGGCCCCGCCTCCGTTGGTGATGAGGAGCCGCTGTCCTCGGCTGAGGTCCAGCTTCTCCAGAGCCTGCAACGCGGTGAGTCCGTTGACCGGCAGCGCCGCCGCGTGCACGGCGTCCAGCCCGCGTGGGCAGGCTGCCGCGTGATCCGCGTTGATCAGAACGCGTTCGGCCCAGAAGCCGCTGCCCCCGGGCAGCGGAGCCTCGTGTGCGAGCACCCGGTCGCCTACGGCAAACCCGGTGACACCCGCGCCGAAGGCCAGCACCTTGCCCGCGCCCTCCACTCCCAGCGCCGCCGGGGGACGCAGCCCCACGTCCCAACCAGCGCCGTTCAGCAGTTCGTCCCACGGGCCAACCCCGGCCGCCTCAACCGCCACCAGGATCTGACCGGGCCCCGGAGATGACGGTTCGGGCAACTCCAGCAAGGCGACTTCCTTCTCGGCCCCGGACACTCCGCACGCCTTCACAGCAGATCTTTGTCCTCTCACTCAGCCCGGCTGGCCGGGAGGTACGGGCCAGAAACCCAAAGCAGGCACCAGTGTCGACCTTGGGGATCCCCTACGGAGGTAGCTCGTGGTCTCAGCCGCATTCGTGTCGAGCCTATGCAGCTAGCGACCCGGACATGTGGGTGGCGGTGTCCGTGTCGTCTACCGGGTGCCGCGCAGGTGGTCTCGCCGGGCAGTGACCAGGGCGCGCCAGCGCTCGCGGACGGTGTGTGCGTCATCGAGCCACTGGATGGCGCTGTCGACGGGCTGGGGCAGGTTGCCCATGGCGGGGGACGTAAAACGTTCGGCCCTGTCTCACATTCGGTGGTGATGGAGAGTCGTGGGGCTCGTTGCCCTTCATGTGATGGATGTCAACAAGCTTGTGCAGATGGTGTTTTCGGGTCTGTCGCCGCTGGTCATGGAGGATGTGGCCGACGAGGGTGAGCGGATCGTGGTGCGGGCCCGGACGCCGCTGGACACCGCGGTCTGTTTGGTGTGCGGGGCGTCGTCGGGACGGGTGCACGGCTATCACTGGCGGACGGTGGCCGACGTTCCGGTCGACGGGCGACGGGTGGTGGTCCGTGTGCGGGTGCGGCGTCTGGTGTGCCCCACGCGAGGGTGCCGCCACACCTTCCGCGAACAGGTGCCCGGGGTGCTGGAGCGATACCAGCGACGAACCGCTCGTCTGACCAGGCAGGTCAAGGCGGTGGTCAAAGAGTTAGCGGGCCGGGCGGGATCACGTTTGCTGGCGATACTCGCGGTGGGCCTGTCGCGTCACACGACCCTGCGCACCCTGCTGCGCATCCCACTGCCCACCGGGCGGACACCCCGTGTGATCGGCGTCGACGACTTCGCCCTGCGCCGGCGGCACCGCTATGCCACCGTGGTGATCGACGCCGAGACCCATGAACGGATCGACGTACTCCCCGACCGCACCGCCGACACCCTTGAGGCGTGGCTGCGCAAGCACCCGGGTATCGAGGTCGTGTGTCGTGACGGCTCGGCGACCTATGCCGAGGCCATCCGCCGCGCCCTGCCCGACGCGGTGCAGGTCGGAGATCGCTGGCATCTGTGGCACAACCTGTGCGACGCCACCCTCAGCGAGGTGAAGGCCCACAGCACCTGCTGGGCCACCGTACTGGACGCACCCATCTACGACGGGCCCCGCGCACAGACCACCCTCGAACGCTGGCATCAGGTCCACGACCTCCTCGACCAAGGCGCCGGCCTGCTGGAATGCGCCCGCCGCCTGCAACTCGCCCTGAACACCGTCAAACGCTACGCCCGCGCCGACCAGCCCGAACGGATGCTCCGCGTCCCCAAATACCGCGCCAGTCTCGTCGACCCCTACCGCGAGCACCTGCGCAAACGCCGAGCCGAGGACCCCGCCGCCCCCGTCAAGCACCTCTTCGAAGAGATCAAAGCCCTCGGCTTCACGGGATGCCTCAACCTTCTGCACAAGTACATCAACCAAGGCCGCGCAGACGCCGACCGCAGCCACATCTCCCCGCGGCGGCTCGCCCGGATGCTGCTGACCAGGCCCGACAACCTCAAGACCGAGCAGCACGAACTCCTGGCCAAACTCACCGCCTCCTGCCCCGAGATGACCCAACTCGCAGCCGGTATCAGAGACTTCGCCCCGCTCCTTACGCCGCACGCCGACAACGCCGACGCACTCACGCGCTGGATCGCCCAAGTCCGAGAGGCCGACCTGCCTCATCTGCGCACCTTCACCCGGGGCCTGGACCGAGACCTCGACGCCGTGATCGCGGGGCTCACCCTTCCGTACAGCAACGGCCCCACCGAGGGCGTCAACACGAAGACCAAACGGATCGCGCGCCAGATACACGGACGAGCAGGCTTCACCTTGCTCCGGCACCGCATCCTCCTCGGATAGCAGCACGCTCCGTTACCACCGAATGTGAGACAGGGCCACTCGTTTGACAGACCCGAGGGCTTCCAGGGCGAAGGTGTCTTCACCCGGCTCGCCCGCGTCGGCGCTTGGCAGCGCGGCGAAGCGGAGGAGGAGCGGCGTCGCGTGGCTGAACGGGAGGCCGGCTCGTCCGGCCGTTTCGCGGGTGGGAGGACGTAGTACAGGGTGTCGCGTCTTTGCAGCCTGACCTGCACCTTGACCCCCGGGGCCACCCGCACCCCCATCGACGCCAGGGCCTCCAGGGGCTCGCGTTCCAGTCGCGCGGCGAAGGACGGGTTTTTTCAGGCCCGGCGGGTGAGTGCCGTTTCGAGATCCTGGTCCCCGTCCGTCTCGTGTGCCCTGGCGGGCTCGCCCGCCTCGGTGCCGGCGTCGGCCGGTACGGCCCGGTCCTGGCTCCCCTGTCCGGGGAGCGCGGCGACCACCTTGACCTCCAGGAGGAACCCCGGTGCGAAGAGCGCGGACACGCCCACCAGCGTGCTCGCGGGTGCTTCCGCGACACCGGCCCGCAGCGGCCCGAAGATCGCGGGCAGCAGCTCCGGGGTGTAGTCGACGACGTAGATGGTCTCGTCGACGATGTCGTCACGGGTGGCGCCGACCGCGGCGAGCGCGGCGTCGAGGTTATGGGCGATCTGTGCCGCCTGGGCCCCGTGGTCACCGAGTCCCACGGGCCGTCCTCGCTCATCCCAGGCGACCTGCCCGGAGAGTTGCACGAGCCGCCTTCCGTCGACGGTGACGACCTGGGTGATCTGGTCGGACGGGTTGTGCACGGACGGTGGGCTGACGCGGGTCACCGACATGATCAGCTCCTTGAGGAGGGCGTACCCGCCCAGGCGGTCAGCGCCTGGACCCGCTCGTCGCGGCGCGTGGCGTGGTCGGCGGTACGGGTGGCCCACGCGACGTGGCCGTCGGGGCGTACGAGCACCTCGGTGACCCCGTCGAGGTCGGCGTGCTCGTCGTACTTATCGACGGATACGGCCGTGACCCGGGGGGCCCGGTCCGTGTCGACGGCCTCCCGCAGGGACGGGTCCTTCGCCAGAGCGAGCAGAACGAAGCGGCCCCGGGTGAGGAGTTCGTACACCCGTGTCGCCGCCGAACCGGCGGCGGTCAGTCCCACATCGGGCATACGCCGCCCCACCAGCGGGTCGGCGCCCGGGTCCGCCGGCGGGTAGTGGGTGCCGAGCGCGGAGACCTGATCGGCGAGCCGGCGGTTGACCTCCGCGATGCCCAGCAGCTGGTCGAGAAGCGACCGCAGGGCCGCGGCCGGGCGCTGGTACCCCGAGATCAGCGTCAGCTCCGCCAGCAGCGTCTGGACCTCGGTGTTCTCGGTCACCGACCGGCCGGCCGGCCGGCGCTCCGCGTCGTAACTGTCCAGCAGCCCGGGCGGGGCCCAGCCGTGCACCGCGGCGGCCAGTTTCCACCCCAGGTTCATGGCGTCCTGGAGCCCGGTGTTGAGCCCCTGGCCCGCCGCGGGGAAGTGGATGTGGGCGGCGTCGCCCGCCAGCAGGATCCGTCCCGAGCGGTAGCTCTCCGCGAGCCGCGTGGCATTGCCGAAACGCGACAGCCAGTCGGGCTCGGCGACCCCGCAGTCGGAGCCGGTGATCCGGGTGAGCGACGTACGGAACTCCTCCAGGGTGACGGGCTCCCGGGACGGGACCCGCATCCGCTCCGGATCCAGGCAGACGAACCGGGTGAGCCCGCCCTCCAGCGGCGCGACGATCACGCCACGGGCCCGTGCCGCATCGAGGGCGCCGGGCCGCGGGTCGACGACCGCGAAGTCCCCGAGTATCCCGGTCAGGGTCTCGTCGGTGCCGGGGAAGCCGATCCCTGCAGTCCGCCGTACGAGGCTGCGCCCGCCGTCGCACCCGACCGCGTACAGGGCACGTACGGTCTCGGTGCCACCGCCGGGGACGCGGGTCTCCACCTCGACCCCGTCGCCGTCCTGGCTCACGCCGAGGATCTCGTGTCCCCGGCTGATCTCCACCCCCAGCTCGTGTGCCCGCTCCTCGAGGATCGCCTCGGTGCGCGCTTGGGCCAGGAAGAGGGTGTAGCCGTGCCGGGAGTCGAGGGCACCGAAGTCTAGCTGGGTGGGCAACCCCGCGAAGTGCCAGCCCGGCACGGTCCGGCCGAGCGGGAGGAAACGGTCGAGCAGTCCCCGCTGGTCCATCAGTTCCACGCTGCGCGGGTGCAGGCTCAGCGCCCGCGAATGGCGCTGCGGTTCGGTGCGGCGCTCCAGGACCCGGGTCCGTATGCCCGCCAGTGCCAGCTCGCAGGCGAGCATCAGCCCGGTCGGGCCGGCGCCTACGACGATCACGTCGGTGTTCATCGGAGATGGCCTCCTTTATTTAGTGAACGATGTTCACGTGAACGGTGTTCAGTATAGTGGGGTCCATGAGCGCACCGTCAAGCCCGGCCAGGGGCCGCCCAGCCCGGCTCAACCAGGCCCGCACCGTCCGGACCGCCCTCGACCTGCTGAACGAGTCCGGGCTCGACGCGCTGACCATGCGTAGGCTCGCCGATGCGATGGGTGTCCAAGCCGGTGCGCTGTACCGCTACTTCGCGACTAAACAGGACCTGCTCACCGCCATGGCCGAGCACATGGTCGGCGGCGTCGCCGGCGCCACCGGCCCGGCCGGGGACGGCGACTGGAGCGAGGGAGTGGCGCGCCTGGCCCGCGCACTGCGCACGGCCCTGCTCGCCCATCGCGACGGCGCCCGCGTTTACGCCGGTACGCACTCGACCGGCCCGAACACCCTGGGCTTCGCCGACGGCCTCATCGGGGTGCTGCGTGCGGCGGGCTTCAGCGACGGTGAGGCGGCGCGGGCGCTCTACGCGGTGTCCCACTTCACCGTCGGCCACACCCTGGAGGAACAGGCCGCCCTCCGGCCGGAGGACGGGGGGCCCATCAACGCGGGGGCCCTGCACGAGGCGGTGGTGGAGGCAGGGACGTATCCGCACCTCGCCGCCACCCTGCCGGTGCTAACCAGTACGGACTTCACGGCACACTTCGAGTTCGGGCTGCGGCTGCTCCTGGACGGACTGCGTGCCGTCCGGCGGTGAGCCCGGCGGCGGTGCTCCCCGCGACGGTCTCCCTGCGTCACGAGTTCAACCTCAGTAGCAGGTTGGTTGCCTGGCTGTCATGGCTTTCGCTGTTCCTGTGTGAGGGGCTGGCGGGGTCGGGTGGGCTGGGCCGTATGACGGTTCAGGGGGTTTCGGCGGGTGGGCCGAGGCGGGATCGGCTGGTGGTGTGCCGGCCGGGGGTGCGCCGTTGGCGCGGGGTGTGGTGGTACGGCGGCTTCTTGCGGTGGATGGGGAGGAGACGCTGTCGCGGTTGCATGTGCGGATCTGCATGTGCGGATCGCGGCGGAGCTGGCGGGTGTGTCGGAGCGGACGGTGTGGCGGTGGCTGGCCGATGGGCGTCGGGGCCATGTCGACGCGCGGCCGCGGCAGGACGGGGTTTCGCTGAGTGACGCGTTGTGGGAGGTCCTCGCGGAGGCGGGCGGGAACGTCGCGGAGTTGCGGCGCAGGATGCTCCGGGCCCAGGAGGAGGGGGCGTTGGAGGGATGGGGCGCGGAGTGTGTGCCCTCGCTGCCGACGTTGCACCGCGTGATCAAGCGGGATCTGGAAGCGGGCCGGGTTCTTGAAGTGGCTCGTCCGGCTGGGGCCCGGGCCGGGCTGGAGCCGAGTCGGTATGACCGGGCACTGGCGGATTTGGGGCTCGTGGACGGGGCGGGTGGTCCGCTTGTTGTCGACGGTCCGCCCGCCGAGGTGCCGGTACCGGAGGGCACCGCGGATGCGGGGGTGCGGGGCGGCGGTGTTCGATTGTACGTGCCGGTGGCCCGGCTGGTGTCGACCCGGCAGGTGTGGTGGAGGCCGTGGGGCATACGGTCGCGGCCCGCGGGATGTGCTGCGTGTACGGGGACACGGGCCTGGGGAAGACGGTCGCCGTCGAGCAGGCTTTGCATCTCCTTCCCGGCCGGGTGCCGGTGTGGCGGACGGTGGCCGGTGTGGCGGACGGTCTGCCGCAGCTGCGGGCCTCGCTGTGTGAAGCGTTCGGGCTGCCGTCGGGGGCGCTGACGCACCGGGCCGGGCCGGCCAGCCAGGCTCTGATGCGTGCACTGGTCGAGCCGGGTGTGCTGTTTGTCGATGACGCCCAGCGTCTGACGCCGCCATTGCTGGATTATCTGCGGCAGTTGTGGGACGCGCCGGGCTGTGGGGCGGCGCTGGTGCTGTGCGGGGCCGGAAGCGAACGGGCCCTCGCTCGCGCTTCGGCACTGCGCTCACGAGTGCTGACCTGGCATCAGGTCGGGCGGCTTGAGGCGTCCCAATTGCCCCAGACGCTGACTCTGTTCCATCCCGTGTGGGCGGAGGCGGACCCGGACGACCTTGCCCGGGCGGACGGGCCCCCTCTTCCCACCGGTTCCGCTGTCTTCAGGACAACACCGGCAGCCGTCGGCTACAGCTGTGGCGTAACTGTTGCGCCTGCTTATCGATCTTGGTTGTGGCCTGTTGTTGCTCAGTTGTTCTGAGCGGTGGGTCTGTTCCGTGGGGGGAGGCTTATGCGGGGCCGTGGCGTCGGCGACGGGCGGTATGTGGGCTGAGCTGGGCGTTTATGGCTGCGCAGTGAGTTGAGCGTGGTGGCGGTTTTTGCGCAGGGTAGTTGGCGCGTCTTTTGGTACGGGAGTTGTCGGCCTGTTCTGTCAGGGCTGGGCAGCGAGGGACGTTGTTGGTTCAGCGGGTGGCGAGGCGTTGCCGGAGCAGGTCGTGGTCGGCGGGTGCGAGGCGGGGCAGGTGGAGGCGGCCGGCGAGTTGGTGGAGGAAGGCGGTCTGCTGTGTGCGTGTCAGGGGGTGCGGGGGCAGGCGGTCGAGGGCCGTGGCGAGGGTGAGGGTCTCGGGATAGGTGATCAGTTCCCGGCAGGTCAGGGCGGGCGAGGCCGGGCCTGGGGGGATGTGGGGGTTGGCGGCGGTGAGCTGGTGCAGGCGCGTTCGCCAGCGCTGGTGCAGGTGTTGGTGGTGGTCGTACCAGCGTGTGGTGATCGTCGATGCCCAGCTCAGGGAGACCGGTGTCGCCGGGTGCCGCGCGCGAAGGTGGGCTTGGGTGAGTTCGGGGACAGCTTGGATGTTGAGGGGCGCGGGGTGCCGGGGGTCGCTTGAGGCCTGTTGGTGGCGGGTGCAGATCATGATCCGGGGCAGGTGTGGCGGCGGGTGGATCCACGCGGGGGCTGCCGTGTGCGGGCTGCGGCGGATGGTGCAGGCGGTGCACGCCGGCAGCGGCTGCAGGGCGGGCTCGGCCACATGCCAGTGGGCGGTGGCGGTGTCGTGCGCACCGGTGTTGGCCGACGAGGGTGCGGGCGGGCGCAGGTGGGGTAGGGCGCGGGTGAGGTGTGTGAGGGGGATGCGTGTGAAGCCGGACAGGCGGCGGGCGGTTTCGGCGCTGAGGTGGATCTCGGCGGCGGGCGGGGCGTGCTCGGTGCCGGTGACGGTGGTTGCGAGTCCGTCGAGGAGCTGGGCGGGGCTGAGGCGGTAGGTGGCGGCGAGGCGGGTGAGGTAGGAGGCGGTGGCCTCGCCGGGCAGCGGCCGTACGTGCAGCGGGCCGGGCACGGACGGCCATATGGCGGCGGCCCGCACCGGGGGCCTGGTTGGGGCCGGGGAGGCCACCGGCTGCTGGGGCGGGTGCGGCGGCGGGTGCGGCGGCGGGTGGGGTTGCGGGGCCGGTAGTGCTCTTCGGCGATGTGGTCGAGCGCGAAGCCGTCCAAGAGTGTCTTGGCGATGCGTTCGCTGCTGTCGAGGATGGCTTCGATGGCGGCTTGGCGGATCAGGCGGGAGAGGCTGCCGATCCGTCCGGCGGTCCGCTCGTGCAGGTAGGGGGCCAGCTTCGGCAGGCTGCCCGCGCGGTGGGCGTGAAGGTCGAGGGCCTGCTCGAGGGAGGCGATCAGTTCCCGGAACGGTTCGCGCGATCCGGCGCGGGCGGGCAGCGCCCCGCAGTCGATCAGGGAGGCGCGTCCGGCCAGCTGCGCGCCGCGGACCCCGGTGAATACGGCGCTGTCGGTGACGTCGATGCCCGCGTAGACGAACGTGGCCCGCACGCGTTCGGTGAGGTCTTTGAGCCAGTCGGCAGCCTCGGAGCCGCTGGAGGTGCGCGGGTTGAGCCGGTGGATCTCGTCGATCAGCACGAGCTTGATGCCGGCCGCGGCGTAGGTGCGGCAGACGGCGGTGGTGATCTGCGTGGTGGTCATGCGGGTGGTGACGGGGATGCCGAGGTAGCGGGCGAACTCCCCGGTCAGGGTCTTGGCGGTGGCGCCGGGCGGCACCAGCACGTAGGCGACGGGCACGCTGTCGTCGCCGGGCGCGGCGCGGCGGGTGTGGGCCAGGTGGCAGGTTCGGCCCACTTCGAGCAGCGCGGTCGTCTTGCCGGTCGTGGCCGGCCCGGTAACGATCAGGGACGGGCGTGCGGTGACGCTCTGGTGGCGGCCGAGGATCATCAGGGTGCGCACACTGCGTGAGAGGGTTTCGATGGCCGGGGTGCGCACGGTGACGAACTGGGAGTGGTAGGCCAGGCGTTCTTCCGGCGAGCGGGGTGCTTGGCCCGGCTTCGGTGGTGTGGGCGGGGCGGTGGCGGCGAACCGGGCGAAGGCGTCGAAGGTGGTGACTGTCCCTGCGGATGTCTCCTCGGCGGGGGGCGTGGTGTCGGGGCTTCTCACCAGTGTTCGGCCTCCTCGAAGGCGTTGTACAGCGCGTATCGGCCTGCGGGCGGGGAGAGTTCATCGCTGTCGGCAAGATTGCCGTCAGCGTCAGCGTCAGCGTCAGGGGCGTGGGCGTCGACGGCGTCGGGACTGTCCTCGGCCTCCGCGCCGTCATCCGCCGTCTGCGGGCTCGCCGCTCCCGCCGCCGCTGGGGCGGGTGTGCCGTGGCCGGGCAGGGGGCGGGCGCGGCGCAGGACATGGTCGGCGGCCTCCGCGAGGGCGGCCTCGTGTGCCTCGCGGTCGCCGCGCCGGTTCAGGGTGGCGCGGATGTGACGCCAGATGGTCTCGCCCATGGGGGCGTGGACGTGGTCGCGGTGGATCCACGGGACCTCGTGCAGGTGCCCGTCGGGCAGGCGGATGTAGATCTGTCGCACGTCGTGTGGGTTGAGGTGGACCTCCCACTTGCCGCCGGGTTGGCCGGTGTGTTGCCCGACACTCAAAATGCCGATGACGGCGGCGTTCACGGTGCCGATGTTCTGTGACAACGACGCCCCGCCGGCGGGGTTCCAGGCGGGGCGATCGTCGGCAAGGTGTCGCTGTCGTCGGTAAGGTGCCGGTTGGTCAGTGAGTATTTGAGATCTGCAAGGTCATGCCTTGGGCGGCCTGTCGTTCGCCACCGCTCATGTGGATCATTGAGGTTCGACGATGGCGAGCCTGTGGGGGTGTTCGGTGGGGATTTCGATCCGGCCTGCGCGGCTGGACGAAGCGAGCGTTTTGACTGACCTGGCGCTTCGTTCGAAAGCGTATTGGGGGTATGACGCTCAGTTTCTTGAGTCGTGTCGTGAAGAACTCACGCTCAGAGAAGGTGAGCTCTCCGTCCGCCGAGCCACTGTGGCAGAACAGGACGGCGGCATTGTGGGCTTCACGACCTTGGAGGGCGATCCGCCGCAGGGCGTGCTGGGCATGATGTTCGTCGATCCCGGTGTCATCGGGAAGGGCGTCGGCCGTCTGCTGTTCCAGCACGCTGTTGCGACTGCTCGGAACCTGGGGTTCACCCAGTTCACCATCGACGCGGACCCGAACGCTGAGCCCTTCTATGAGGCCATGGGTGCAATGCCTGTTGGCGTTGTTCCCTCGGGATCGATCCCCGGCAGGACACTCACCCAGTTGCTGCGCAGCATCCCCGACTGAGTTTTCAGTCGACCACCTCGCTGACGGCTGCGCGAGCGGAGGCGTCGTCGACGAGGTTCTTGCCGGTAGCGAAGGCGGCGACCAGGGATTGCAGGGCGAGGTTGTTGACCGCCCGCGGGTAGCCGCGCGAGGTCGTGTGGATCAGCGAGAGTGCGTCCTCGGTGAACAGCTGGTCGGGCCGGCCGACGAGCTTGAGGTGGTGGGCGATGTAGCTGGTGGTCTCGGTGGAGGACATGCCCGGCATGGTGTAACGCAGGGCGGTCCGCTGTTCGAGGGCCGCCAGGACGGCCAGCTTCATGGTCCGCCGCAGGGTAGGCTGCCCGACCAGCAGGCAGGACAGCGGAGAGTCCTGGTCCATGCCCTGGTTCGTCATCATCCGGACGGCCTCCAGCTGCTCGTAGGACAGCAGGTGGGCCTCGTCCAGGACGAGGACGGGGGTGCGTCCGCGTTCCTCGCGTTCGGACATCAGGGCCTTGGAGGTCTGGACGGCGAGGCGGGAGCCCAGGTGGGAGGGCGTCTACCCGAAGGAGTTGACGATCTCTTCGTGGATGCCGCGGACGCCGATCACCGGGTTCGGCAGATAGATGACGGTGTACTTCGACGGGTCGAGGGCGTCGAGGCAGGTGCGGACGGAGACCGTCTTGCCGGCGCCGACTTCGCCGGTGACCACGCCGATCGACCGTTCGGAGATGCATCAGGAGATCCGGGCGACGGCCTCGTTGTGGGCCTGGTGCCGGTGGAGCATGCCGGGGCTGAGGTTACGGCCGAACGGCATCCGCTCGAAACCGTAGTGGGCCTGCAGTTTCTCGATCACGTGGCGGCTCCGGGAGGTGTGCTGGTGGAGGAGATGAAGGGGCGGCCGCTGAGGCGCTCGATGAACAGCTCGACGCTCGCGACGATCCAGTCGACGGCGGTGTCCGTGTCGGCGTACACCTGAACGTGGCTCTGGCAAGATTTTCGTAGCCGGGGATCATCTCAGTGACACGGTCGGCCGGTCCGCACAGCGGGCAGCCTGTGGCAGTGCACTATTGAACTGGCAAAGCTACTACCACAGTTGGCCAATGTGCTGGTGGTCTCGGCCGATGTCTCTGATGTTGTGGTGACGGTCCGCGCCCGCACGAGATCCGGTGTTCCAGCGGGATGCACGGGATGCGGCCAGTTCAGCGCGTGGTGCCATAGCCGCTATGTACGTCGCCTCGCCGACGTTACTCTCGCGGGCCGGCCTCTGCGCATCGACTTGTCCGTACGCCGCCTGTACTGCGAAAACCCGGCCTGCCCGAAGGTGACCTTCGCCGAGCAAGTGGCGGGGCTGACCGTGCGCTATCAGCGGCGCACACCACAGTTGCAGCGCCTGGTAGAGGCCGTCGGTGTGGTGCTGGCAGGCCGAGGCGGTTCCCGGATGCTGCGAATTTTGAACGTCACCCTCTCGCGGTGCACCGTCCTGTCCCAGCTGATGCGGGTGCCTCTTCCGCCACTGGAGACACCTCGAGTGCTGGGGGTGGACGATTTCGCGCTCTACGGCGACACCTACGGCACTCTCCTGGTCGACGCCACCACCCGGCTCCCGCTCACACTCTGGGAGGGACGCGACGCGGAACAGCTCAGCCGCTGGCTTCGCGAGCACCCCGGTGTCGAGGTCGCCTGCCGCGACGGCTCCCTCACCTTCCGGCAGGGCATCTTCGCCGGAGCCCCCGATGCCGTGCAGGTCAGCGACCGCTTCCACCTCTGGCAGGGGCTCTCCCGCCGTGTCCAGGACATCGCCTCCGCCCACCGCGGATGCCTGCCCGCAGCACTGCCCCCGGTCAGCGAGACCGATGCCGCACCGGTCGAGGAGACGAGCGAGAACACCGCCGCGGACACCCGGGCCGGGCGGCATGCCCGAAGGCTGTTCGAAGCCGTGCACGCTCTGACCCAGACCGGCCGGAGCCACAGCTCCGTGGCTCGGGAACTCGGCCTGGACCGCCGCACCGTAAGCAAGTACGCCCGAGCCCGCACCTGGCAGGAAGTGATGCGCCGCCCACCCCGCAAGCCCTCCACCCTGGACCCCTACCTCGACTACCTGCGACAACGCTGGTACGAGGGACAGCACAGCGCGAAGATCCTGCACGAGGAACTCCAGACCAAGGGCTACCTCGGCCACTACCAGCGCGTGAAAATGGCCGTCGCACCCCTGCGACGGGGCCTGCCCCTGGACGAGCCACGCGAGCGACCGCCCTCACCACGCGAAGCCGCCCGCTGGATCACCGCCCACCCGAGCCGCCGCAGCCCGCACATCAACGAGCGCCTGCCCCGCCTCCTCGACCAGTGCCCTGAACTCAGGCTCACCCACGACTTGGTCCGCCGGTTCGCCACCATGCTCGACAACCGCGACGCGACACCCTTGCCAGACTGGCTGAACGACCTCGCACACAGTGGACTGGCTCCTCTCGTCGGCCTCGCCGGAGCCCTGCGCGAAGATCGGCATGCCGTCGCCCATGGGATCACCACCCCTTACAACTCCGGGGTCAACGAAGGCCGCATTACCGATGTCAAGCTGCAGAAACGCCTGATGGCCGGTCGCGCCGGCGTCTCCCTCCTCCGCCACCGCGTCGTTCTGATCGCCCACCTCCGCCGCCGCTGTGCGGACCGGCCGACCGTGTCACTGAGATGATCTCCGGCTACGAAAATCTTGCCAGAGCCACGTTCAGGTGTACGCCGACACCACCCGCCTCACCCCGGCTCACACTATGAGAAGACACCGCCCGTGACCCCGCTGCCACCTCGCGACCGCATCGACGGAGTCGTCGACCACCTCGTCCACGTCACCTACGACCACCACACCGTGCTCCGCCTGACCAGCGCCGACGACACCCCCAGGCCCCAGACCATCACCGCGGTCGGCAAGGCACTGTTCGGCACGCAACCGGGGGAGAGCCTGTGCCTGACCGGCACCTGGATCCACCACCCCCGCTACGGGCGCCAGTTCAAGACCGAGATGTGCGAGCGAACTCTGCCCGCCACCCGGCGCGCAACCCGCCTCTACCTCGCCTCCGGACTGATCCACGGCATCGGCGAAACACTCGCCACCGCGATCGTCGACCAGTTCGGCGACCAGACCCTCCACATCATCGACACCGAACCCCACCGCCTCCTGGAAGTCCACGGCATCGGCCCCACCCGCCTGAACCGCATCACCCAGGCCTGGCACACCCAGAAGGCCATCGCCGAAATCATGGTCTTCCTCCAGGGCCTGGGCATCTCCGCCCACCTGGCCGTGAAGATCCACCAGACCTACACCGACGACGACCAAAACCCCATGGAGGTCGTCCGCCAAACCCCCTACCAGCTGTGCCGCGACATCCACGGCATCGGCTTCGAAACCGCCGACCGCATCGCCCTCGCCGTCGGCATCCCCAAACACAGCGACCAACGCCTCCAAGCAGCCCTCCTCCACACCCTCACCCAGGCCCGCGCCCGAGGCGACTGCCACCTCCCCGAACGCACCCTCCTCGCCCGCACCCGCCACCTCCTCACCGACAACGACCCTGCCACCGCCGACATCCTCGAAGACCCGATCCTGCGCCAGGCCCTGGACGCCCTCCGCGCCGACGGCGAGACCGTCATCGAAGCCCTGCCGACACCCGTCCTCGAAGACGCCGACGTCTACCACGCCGTCACCGCCGTCAGCCTCACCTCCATGTACCGCGCCGAGACCGGACTGGCCGAAGACATCCTCCGCCTGCACCACGCCCCGCCCACCCTGGCCGACCGCGCCGACTGGTCCAGCCTTTTAGCCCTAACCGCCCTCACGGGGCTGACCGAGGAGCAGCAGAAGTCTGTCCTGACCGCGCTCACCACACCGGTGTCGGTCCTGACCGGGGGACCTGGCTGCGGTAAGACCCACACCCTTCGCACTCTCGTCGCTCTCACCGAGCAAGCGGGCATCACCATCGCGCTGGCCGCCCCCACCGGCAAAGCTGCCAAGCGTATGGAGGAGGCCACCGGACATCCGGCCATGACCGTTCACCGCCTGATCCACCTCCCACCCAACCCCTCCGATCAGCCCAACGCACAGACGAGACTGGAAGCGGCAGACCTCATCGTCATCGACGAAGCCTCCATGCTCGACATCCAACTGGCCGCCCGACTCACCGCGGCCATCCGCACCGGCTGCCACCTGCTCCTGGTCGGCGACACCGACCAACTCCCCAGCGTCGGCCCCGGCCGCGTCCTGCGCGACCTCCTCGCCGTACCCGACATTCCCCGCACCCAGCTCACCCACATCTTCCGCCAAGACGATGGCAGCGCAGCCATCATCGACAACGCCCACCGCATCCTGCGCGGCCTGCCACCCCAGCCCGCCGACCGCGTCTTCGGCTGCCGACCCCTCGAAAACCCCGAGACCATCGCCGAACACGTCACAGAACTCGTCGCCACCCACATCCCGCACCACTTCAACACCGCACCCGAGGACATCCAAGTCCTGTGCCCAGCCCGGCGCCACGCCACCGGCACCCTCGCCCTCAACGCCCGCCTGCAGGCCCGCCTCAACCCACCCGCACCCGACAAACCCCAGCACCACCACGAAGGACACATCTTCCGCCTCGGCGACCGCGTCCTGCAGATCCGCAACCAGCCCCACCGCGGAACCAACGGCGTCTTCAACGGCTCCACCGGCACCATCACCGCCATCGACACCGACGCCCACCAACTCACCGTCACCCTCACCGACGGCGAACCCGTCCCCTACCTGTTCACCGACCTCGACGAACTCCTCCACGCCTACGCCCTGACCGTCCACCGATCCCAAGGCAGCGAATACCCCTACGTCATCATCCCCATGACCACCTCCGCCGGCCAACTCCTCCAACGCAACCTGCTCTACACCGCCGTCACCCGAGCACGCCAAGGCGTCATGCTCATCGGCCAGCCCTCCGCCGTCCACCAGGCCCTCGCCAACACCCACACACGCCGCCGATTCACCGCACTCGAACACCGCATCCGCCACCACACCACAGCCACCCCCCGCTCTCGCGCCATCCAAACCGTTGGACAACTTGCCTTGAGTTAGGGACCACGTCAGGCGAACCGAACGTGCCGGAAAACACTCCCGGCAAGCCACAAAGCGGCGCGTCGGCCGCTCCACTTCACACGGCTGCTGAGACACCCGGCTACGCAGGCGGGCAACCGCTCCGACACCGCCACGACCGCGGCCGCTTCATCGACGACCAACCCTTGGAACCAGCATCAGCTCAGTGGACACCACTTACAGCACATTGCTGCCCCGGTAGCCAGGGCCCACTACCGGCACACCGCTCACCATGGTGACGCGCCACCTCGCAGGGTGACGCGCCGTCGGTGGCGGTTGCCGAGTGCCCGCGCGGACGCAGCACAGGAGGAGCTCGACACCGGCGTCGCGCTGCAAACCCAGCTAGGGCAGTCCGACGCCGGGGGCAGAGCCATGCCGCAGCTCTCGAAAGTGCGGGCGTCGCCGACCCGAGGGCATCCTGGACGATCCGCGGTGGGGGAGTGGCGCGGCGACCAAGCTCACGAGTGGAGCGCCGCCCGATCTCTGTGAACGATGCCAGGGCCGGGCGGATCCTGCCTGCGCCCTGGCATCGGAGTTAGCCGATCATCTTGCGGAGTCCCACGGTGCTGGCTCTGTGAGGGGCAGATCGATGGAAACCGCGGTGGGTACGGTTCCTCGGAGAGGGCGATGCCGCGCCACTGGGTTACCACGAGGGCAGCATTCACCAAACTCGGAAGTCAGTGGCACAACCATCACGATGTGACCGGTCCCACCGTCGCTCCGGCTGCCCTGTCGGGATGCAGCCAATCTTGCGCCACCTGTAGGACTTGGGCAGGGGTGACGGCACGCAGGTTGCCGGGCCAGTTCCACAGCCAGTCGTACGGCAGGCCGAGCGACTGGACGTGAGTGAGCATGGCAGCTAAACCACTTTGCGAAGCGAGGGACGCAGCTAGTGTGCCGCAGGCATGGGCCACCACGCGACGCAGTTCGGCATCCGGTACTCGTTCGGTTCGCAGCCGTTCGACCTCCTCCATGAGGATCTGCTCGGCGGCCTGGCGGTGGCGCGTAGGAACGTCGATGTTCACTTCGAGTAAGGAGTATGCGGCATAGTGGTGAAAGTTGCTCCAGGGCGAGTAGCTCCAGCGGAGGGATTCCCGGAAGCGTTGCATGAGGCGCGCACCGTATCCGCCGCCGAGAACCAGATGGGCTGCGTAGAGGGCCGCGTGCTCAGCGGCGGAGCGACCAGGAACCGCCCAAGCCGCTCTGACACATGTGCTTTCGCCCCCTCCAACGTTGATCCGCTGCCACCGTCCGGATGCACGCAAAGACTCCGGTGTGCTGCACTGCGCTGTCATATCGGTGTCGGTCTTGGTGAGGGCAGTGGTGAAATCGGTCAGTGCGGACATCGCCGAGTGGGCATCGATTGAGCCCACCGCTGTGAAGCACGCGCGGCGCATGTCCAGGGCAGTGATCAGTCGCTCACCGTTCAGGAGCTGTACGGCGAGCTCTGTATCGGAGTGGGTTAGCGATGGAGCGAAGTCTGCTGCCTGGTTGTTGCTCAGCATCCGACGGACTGCGGCTGCAGCTACTGCGCTGTGATCATATTGATCCTCTGCCGCACGGGCGGTGATGACCTCGGCATGCCTGGCGAGCCCGTCCGGGTCACCGGTCGCGTGAGCCATGGTCTCGGAGAGGTGGCATAGTAAGCCGGTCCAACCGTCTGTGAGGCAGGTCAGCGTCCAGAGCAGTCCCTGGTTGTGCGGGACTATTCGGAAGCGTCCGCCCTGTCGGGCAACGGCGAGGGCCAGACCGCCACGCGCGCTGTCGAGCGTCGGCAAGGCTTCAGACACAAGGCCCGCGCGTGCTGACACTGACTCAACTGTGCCGGGGCCGGGGATCAGTGGTGTAAAGCCGCTGATCTCCACAAGAGGGACCTCTCCGTAGCGTACGGAGGTGAGGGACTGTGCGAGTGCTGGCTGACTAGTGACGAGAGATGCTAGAGGAATGGTGGGGACACCTGTGATCACTGCTTTTCCTCCAGGGTGAGTACGGCGACATGCTGTTGGGCGAGGAAAGATGCAGCCGCACGCACTTCGTCAGGCGTGATCGTCAAGATTTGGGCTGGAAGATTCAGAGCTGTCTCGCAGGTGCCGTGCAGCAGTTCCACCGCGCCTAAGAGCAATAGACGTCCTAGCGTCTGATCCTGCGCACGCCACATCTGGGCGGCGGTGCGCCGGGCCGTGTGGTTCACTTCGTCTTGAGTCGGACCGGCCTGGGCGATGGCGGTCAACTCGTCGCGTATCTCGGCGACCAACTGGTCGGCGGTGAGGGTGCTGGAGTGCAGGGCTTCCACGATCCATGGCAACGGGGCTCTGCCACCGAAGGGATTGGCGAACAGGCCTACGTAGCTTCCCAGATCTGTTACTCCGGTTGACGGGCCGAGCCGGCGATCCAGGCGGCCCAGCGGATCGTCGACGAGGTTGTCGGCGAGCATGGTCGTGGCAAGCAGCTCGCGGGTCAGGCCGGTGGCTGAAGGCGCGCGGAAGGCGATGGCCGTAGCCGGATGTGGCGCGTGCGGGTCGTGTCGGCGCAGCAGGCGATCCTCGGTCAGATCGGGTTCGGCCGTGAGGACTGGTCCAGCGCTTGCGAGTGGCTTGTCAATGCCTGCGAACGCTTCGTAGATCTGCTCGACGACATACGCACGGTCGAAAGATCCACTGACGGTGAGCAGTGCGTTCGCAGGTGCATAGAAGTCTTGCAGAAAGCTGTCCAGATCTTGGTGAGAGATGGTTTCCACACGGTCGGCTCCGTAGCCGTTGTGCGCGTTCTCCGGTGCACGGAAGGCCACCTCCGAGATCCACATCCAGGGGAACCCTCCGAACGGCTGGCCATCGATGTTGGCTCGAACTTCATCCTTGACAATTTGATTTCTCTTTCTAAGGCATCGCGTGGCACTGTTGTGACAGCCATTCGTTCCGCTTCGAGCCGGAGCAGTGCCTGGATCTCAGATGTGGGCAGCAGTCCGTAGTAGTTCGTGTAGTCCGCCTGGGTAGTCGCGTTCATCATGCCGCCGACCCGGAGTACGCCATCGACCTGCGACTTCGGTAACCCGTCCCACAGCACATGCTCGAACAGATGCGCGATGCCATTGCAGTCCCTGGGCTCCGTGCGGAATCCGACGTCATAGTGGACGGCCACGCCGGCCAAACCGTGTGCGTCGTACGGGTCCAATAGCACTCGTAGACCGTTGTCAAGCTTCAGCCTCTCGATTTCGCTACTCACGGTGTTCGCCTCCATCAGGCTTCAGGCCAACGCGCATGCATCTGACACTCTTGACTCTCTGCTAGCTGACACAAGATGGCCCAGTCATCAACAGAAAAGCGGAGGAATCGAGTGACTACCGTCCACGAAAACCCGCTGCTTACAGGAGCGCTGAGGGCCAAGGACATCCAGATGGCGGCCACCGCCGACCTGGAACGGCATGTTCTGCTCATCAGCGGAGCGATCGATGTCAATACGCACGACATCGTCGTGACCTTCGAACTGCCGGAGCCCGGCAAGTGGCAGGTCGTCAAGAGCGAATCGAACCTGACCGACCTGCCCTGGCTCACTTGGCAGATGACCTGCGACGAACACACCCGCTTCTGTGCCGACAGCGACGCCGTGATCGTCTCACGCCAGTTCGCCAAGACCTTCATGAGTCCTGACCAGGACCGCATCACGTTCTACGACGGCGAAGTCCGCCCCGGCGAAGCGGTACTGAAGATGTTCACCATCGAAGCTGCCCGCCGAAGGACATCGGTGTCCCACTCACGGTTCGTGCCGCCGCCCAGCGATGTGCCCGGCGCGAGCCCGCAGCGACCTGAGCAGCCCACCCAGCCGCGACCGATCAAGCAGCAGTTGGAGGAGCAGATCCAGGCGATCGTCGAGAACGGAATGCCGCCGCGTCCCGCGATCGAGCTGTACATTCCGGTGACGTCGATCAAGGGCTGAGGGCTGGCGCTCTTTGGGGGCGGCACGTAAAAATGCCGCCCCCAAAGAGCTGATCGAGGACGTGAATGAAGACTGCTGAGCTCCACCGCTTCGTCGCCGCTCGAACCATTTCCATGCTCGGCGACCGCGCTGCCGAGACCGCGCTGCCGATCATCCTGCTGTTGGTCACCGACAGCCCCCTGGTAGCCAGCCTCGTCACCGCTTCCAACATTCTTCCCACCCTGCTCTTTTCCCTGCCGATCGGCCACCTCGTCGATACACGGGAACGCCGCAGGCTCATGATCACCGCAGATGTCTGGCGGGCGATTCTGGGGTTCGGTCTCGCGCTGGCGCTTCTTGCGCCTGAGCCATCGATCGTGCTGCTGGTGGGTATCACTTTCCTCATGGGCTGCGGCGATGTTCTCTTTTCCGTGTCCGCCCAGGCTTACCTGCCTGCCCTCGTACCTTCGACCCGGATCATGCGCGCCAATACCGCCATAGAGGCAGGAGACGCAGCGGCCACCCTCACTGGACCAGCACTCGCTGGCGTCCTGGTCTCCCGGTTTCCCAACCCTGTAGCACTGACGGTCAACGCCGGTTCCTTCGTCGTCTCAGCGGCTTTACTGACCCGGTTGCCCACAGCAGTCGCGGCTCGTGCCCACAACCAGAGAAGTGAAGCCGCACCCGCATCAAACCAGCGCGACGTGCTCGCGGGCTTCCGTCTCCTCGTTACGGAACGGGCTCAACGACTGCTACAACTCGCCTGCCTGTACATGCACCTATCCGCCGCGACCTGCGTCCTCCTCACCGTTGCCCTGTCTGTGCAGAAGCTGCACCTCTCGCCCCTCCGCGTAGGGCTGATTCTCTCCGCAGCGGGGGTGGGAGGGCTCCTCGTGACTTTGCTGGTCGTACGGTTTGTCGAGCACCTTCTCTGGGGGCCGCTCCTAGGGGTGGCGCTCTGCGGGCTAGCAGGTAGCTTCTTTTGGCTGGCCGCGGCACAAGGATTCTTCAGCGCCTTCTTCGCTGTGCTGTGCATGGACGCCTGTTCCGCCTTCGCGTTCATCACGGCTGGATCCGTACGCCAGGTGTTCACCCCCACCCTGCTTCTCGGACGACTCACCGCCGCCACTGGGCTGGTCAATGCGGCAGTACGCGCCATCGGCGTTCTGGGTAGCGGTGCCGTAGTGGCATGGCTAGGCGCCCGCATGACTGCCGCCGTCCTCGGCATCATCGGTCTGGTTTGCGCCGTACCGCTGCTGATGGCCCGCTCGGCGCGCCACCCCGTCGCAGGCGACCCGGCTCGAGTCCCGACCTCGCACGTTCCAGCAGAGTAGGAGGCACCCGTGCCTAGTACTTTTCTCCCTGCCCCGGAGATCCTCGACAGTCCACGAGGACGCCGGTTCACAGACGCTGCACCCCAGGCACTCACCATCCCAGGAACCCCACTGCCGGCTGAGGCTCCTGTAGTCATCATCGGCGGAGGCCTGGCAGCGCTCACTCTCGCTGCGCAGCTGTGGCACCACGACATTCGCGACTACCTCATCCTTGAGCGCGAACCGAAGCTCACTGGGCGCTTCTTCACACGGGTCGACAACGTCAGCCAACGTGTACTCCGCAGCCCATACGAACACCATCCCGGTGCCGAAGGCCACCGTGACTGCGAGATGCTGGATTTCGCCCGACTGCACTGGTCCTGGCTGACAGAAGTCGAACAACACGAGGTCCGCATGGCGCAGTCAGGGCAGCGAGGCGTCGCCCCCATCGACTTATTCGAGTCCTACTGTTCTCATGTCGCTGCCTCCCACGATGTGACCAAACGAGCGAGAAGCGCCGCAGTCCGTGAAGTAGTCAGGGCAGGCGACAGATGGCAAGTCGTCACCGACCGCGGAAGCGTACGCGCGAGCGCAGTGGTGTGGGCAGTGGGAGAACCCAGACGTCCGGCACCTGACACCTGGGACACGCACTCCCCGCGGGTGCGATTTTGGGATGAGCCGCAGGACCGCAACATCGATTCCCGCAACGCGACACACGCCGTCATTGGATCAGGTCTCAGCTCCGCTCACATCGTCCACGACCTGTGCACCCGCGGTCACCGCGTACGATGGATCTTCCGCGGCAAGGAGCACTACCAGTGCGCCGACGTGAATGCCGCCTTCTTCCGGCCCGAGGGCAGGGCCATGTTCAGCCAGCGGTCGTTGGAACACCGGGCCCGGATGCTCACCGCAGAGCGCCGACCCTCCATCATGTTCGAGTTCCGGCCGAGGCTGCAGGCCTGGGAAGAATCCGGACAGCTAAGCGTGCTCCGCGAGACCGAAGTCAGCGCGCTCAAGGACTGCGGTGCACACGTCGAGATCGCTATCGCTGACGGAGACACTGTGCAGGCCGACCGGGTCCATCTCGCTCTGGGGACCCAGATGCACTTCTCGCCAGGAGTCCGGGGCGCCCAGATCCGCATACACCGCGGACTCCCCCTTGTCTCCGACAGCACCATGGAACTGGCAGGGGCACCGGGCCTTTACGCGATCGGGGCACTGGCGTCGTGTGCGCTGGGGCCGGCGGCGCGCAACATCGATGGCCATCGAGTAGCCGCGGCCCGTATCACGGCCGCTCTGCAGTCAGCGTTGCCCAAGCCGGACAATCCCGTGGATCAGACACCTAGCGAGGCGAGCACGTGATCATCACCAACTACAGCGGAGCGGAATCAACCCTCGAACCCCAGCTGATCGTTCTTGGAACCGAGACCGAACGGATCCTCGCTGCCTTGGGCATGGCCTACCACAGCAGGGACGTCGCCCGAGTGATGGTCTCTACGGAATACGCTCAGCACATCGGCTCCTGGTCCTTTAGCTGGCACGAGGCGGTACGCCATGGCACCCGCGCCTGGGCGGCGCTGCGGCCTCGGTTCACCGCTGCTGGGCTGGAAGACGCCCGCCGCAACGGAGCTCCCAGGGAAAATCTCGCACGCTTCGGTCAGGCTATCGCCACCGAGCTCGGCTTGCCTGCCGATGATGCGCTGGTGGTGCTGCTAGCCGTGGCCATGATCCGCCGTGAAGAGTTCGACAGCTACACCCAAGAGGAGAACGCGAAGGGAGCACACCTGTGAGGTACCAGACGTCACCGCCGGAACTGGAGCTGTCCGACGCCTTCTACACCCGCCACTGGGAGCGCGGTCCGCTTCATGTGCGCGAAGCAGCCTCTGAGGGATTCAGCGAACTCTTCGACAGTTCCTCCTTCGAAGAGCTGCTGGCTTTCGGAGCGCTGCGCTCGGGGTTTGTGACCGTCATCTACCAAGGAAGGCCGGTGGCGGCCGAGTTGCTCTGCCATGAGCTCCAAGAAGTGGGCGGCATCGAACACGACGATCTCATCGATCCGCAGAAGCTGACTCCCTATCGTGATCAAGGGGGGACGGTCATCCTTGCCTCCCTCCACCTGTATTCCCGAAAAATAGCAGAATTTGCCGAGCGGCTGTCGAACTCCATGGGCTGCACGGTGGAAGCACACGCCTTCCACACCCCAGCTCATACCCACGGTCTGGCTCCCCATTTCGACGGTGAGCCCGGATTTCTCCTGCAACTGGAGGGAACTAAGCACTGGACCTTGCACCCGCCGCTCACCGATCCGCTTCCGATCCAAGGCAGCCATCCGCCGATTGGGTGGGAACCTGATGAGGCGCTGACTCAACGGTTCACCGTTGAGCCCGGAGATCTCCTCTATCTGCCGCGCGGCTGGATTCACTACGCGGATACGGCCGAGCAGCATTCTCTTCACGTGACGTTCCAAGCCCTGCCGAATTTGGAACGGGACGTGATTCTTGAGCGGATTGAGCGTGAGGTCGACGAGGCGGTACGCAGAGAGGACGTACTGCCAGTCGTACCCATGCGGGGACCGTCGTCGCTGGCCGCCCACGTGAGGGGGATAGCGGAGAAGCTGGCTGTGTGGGCCGACGAGCTGGATAGCCATGGCATTTCCGGTAGCCGGGTTTCCTGAGACTCCTGCTCCAACGGCACTGAAAGAGGGCGCAGAGGGTCGCCTTCGCCACGATGGCAGCGATGGTGACCCGGTGCCCCGCAACCCGAAGGGTGCACGGGTTAGGCCGCGGAAGAAGTGAGCATTATCAGAAACCCAAAGGAGTCCATTTGAATCATCCGCCTGGCATGCCAGAAATGCCCTCGATGGTGACCCCCGCGTCGTCTGTGGACACGATCGGCGCCCTGCTTCTTATCGCCTGGGCCATTGCGATGTGGTTTGCCGTCGCGGTCCTCGCATACGCCAACCGACGGCCAGCGCGGCCTTGGCTCTTCAAGACGTCCGTCGGTTTGATCGGGCTGGGAGTAATTGGTCAGGTCGGGCACTTCCAAGAGCACGTATCCCAGGCCGGTTACTGGATCGCGCATCCGAACTCACCGGCATGGATGACTCCGTGGGCCAACAGCCTGTCCCGGGGAATGGGCCAGATTGATACGACAAAGCCGTCACTCGGTATGGAGATCTTGCACCTCACCGGCAACTTCATCTTCCTTGCTGGCTTGGTGGGCATCATGCTGATCGCGAAGCGGGTGGCCGGGAACCTCAAGTCCCAGAAGTGGGCCAAGATGGGGGTCTGGATGCAAGGTATCCACGGTGTTGAACACATCGTGCTGACTGCGTCCGTCGCACTGGGTGCAAGCCGTGCCATTGGGCTGTCCACCTGGTTCGGCACAATCGACCCGGGACCGGCGCTGACCACTTACCGAGTATGGTGGCACTTCGTCGCAAACCTTATCGGCACTGCGATTCTCGCGCTATCGCTGTACCATCTTTGGCGTGAGAGGCAGATCGTCGTAGCCAGATATCAGAAGGACCAGCACGACAAGAAGGGGAAAAGGGAAGATTCACTTGCTCTCGCCGAGTAAACGTAGCTACAGTAAGCCCGCCAATACCGGGTAGAGCCAGTCCGATGGCGTTGCCGCAGGCCTTGCCGGGGAAGGCGTCGGCAAGAGGGGGTGTCCTGCAGTAGTCCCGCAGGACACCCCTTCAGCACTCGAGGTAACGCATCCAGCTGGTTGCCCGTTCAGCGATGGGTCAGCCGGAGAGGCGTTCACTGGTGGAGGTGGAGAGTACGTGGGTCTCGCCCGGCCGTGGCACGACGTGCAGGGTGGCGCCCTTCTCCGGCACTGAGCGGCCGTTGATGCGGACCACGAGGTCCTTGTGTTCGCCGCCGAGCTTGGCGCTGCCGTAGACGTAGCCGTCGGCTCCCAGTTCCTCGACGACGTTCACGGAGACCGCGAGACCTGCCGGGGCGTTGGCGGAGTCCTTGCTGAGCGAGGCCGCAGTGCCGCCGTTCGCCTCGATCACGTCGAAGTGCTCGGGCCGGACACCCACGGTGACCGTACGGTCGCCCTTGTCGGCCGCGGCGCCCAGCGCCTCCCGGTTCACCGGGACCACGCTGTTGCCGAACTTCACACCGCCGTCGGTGATCGGCACCTCGACCAGGAGATCGCCGCCCGCCACCCCGACCGCGCAGTCGCAACCACACAATTGGTCAACGATCTTCGCCACAAGGCTGTCGGAACAGACTTGGATGTCGACGCGCTGCCCTCACCACAGACCGACGCTGAGCCATCCGAGGAAGCTGAGTGAGACAGCGCCGAGAGGACACCCAGTACCAGCGCCACCGCGGTCGCGAGGAGCAGGGCGGACCCGGCCAGCTGCACGGTGATGCGACGCCGTGCAGCCTCGGCCTCGCCCTGCCTCGACCCGCAGCCGTGCTACCCGGCGGACGCGTTCGTGGCGGTGTGGCAGCAGACTTGCCCATACGGGCAGCACACCGTCTGGAACCGCCGCAGCTGATGCACCTTCCCGGCCCCATTGCCGTCTTCGTAGCCCTGCGACAGGGCTACGAAGACGGCAATGGGGGAGCCTTCCGGTGGGTCAGCCGGCGGTTTCGTCGGTGTCCCAGTCGATGGTGCGGCGGTATTCGGGGTGGTCTTTGTCCATCTGGATGGCGGCGTGGATGGGCAGGGGGTGGCGGGTGCGGTGTTCCCAGGCCAGGGCGTGGTTGCACAGCCGCGCGGTGGTCAGGGCGTAGGGGAGGGCGTCCTCGCTGTCGGGGTGCTGAATGACGGCGATCTCGGTGGCGGTGAGGTTGTACCAGGTCTCTGCCTGCTGCTCCTTGTCGTTACACGCCCAACGCCCCTGCATGCGACCGGACTTGGCAGATGGGGTCTTGCCGTCCATCTGCTGGGGCCGGCGGCTCATGACGAACGTGGTCTTGGTGCCGTCGAGCTGGAACAGTGCGTTGCTGGTCTTGTCCCCGTCACTGACGTTGCCGTCCTCGTCGATCTCGTGGAAGAGCGCGGGCAGGGGGATGCTCGGGTCGGCGCTGGAGGTGGTGCGGATGACCGCTTGCGGTCGGTGCTCGGGCGCGAGTGTGGCGCCGGGCAGTGCGGGCCTGCCATGGGCAAGGCAGTTGTCGTCGGGGTGCAGGTCGGCGTTCTTGTTCGCCAGCAGCGGCCAGACGGGCCGGGTGGAGTCACCGGAGACGTAGAGGACGTAGCCGCACTCGAGGTGCCGGCTCAATTCGTACAGGGCGTGGTCGATGCGGCGGGGCAGCATGTCGTCGCCTCGGCTGCCCTCGGGAATGGGGCGGCTGCGGGACAGGCTTTGGCCGCGGGCGTAGTTGAACCAGCCGCCGCTGCCGCTACGGCCGGCGGGCAGGTAGGCGAGGGCCTTCCAGTGTTCGCCGACCGGCACGAACGCGGTGAGGACCCACATGAGCTTGGGCTCCTCCGTACGGTTGACGTGCTTCTCGCCGAGCTGGGCGCGCATGTGCAGACCGAGGTGGGCGACGCGGTCCTTCAGACCGTTGCCGGTGGAGATGGTACGGGTCAGGCGCGGATGGACCATGCCGACGGAGCGCAGCATGTCGCCGATGGCGTTGTGCCCGGGGAAGTCCGCGGCAAGTTCCATGCCAAGGGCCTCCAGCGGGGATGCGGGCTCGCGCTCCTTCTTCTTCGAGCGCCGCTTTCTGGTTTCGGGGGTGAGGAACTGGGCGATCATCCCGTGCCGTGCGAGATGCCGGGAGACCTCAGGTTTGGCGTCCAGCACATAGGGGTCGACGGCGCCGTCCTCTTCGCGGCGGGCGGCGCGGCGCTGGCGGCCCCACTCCTTGGCGTCGTATTCGGTCTCGACCAGGGCCAGGACCCCGGTGTCCTTCGCTTCGAGCCCGGGCAGGGAGTCGGCGAGTGCACCGCGCAGGTCGTGGTGGTCGCCGTGGGACAGCAGCTGCGGGGCCCGGTGCAGCAACACCTCGGCGTGGCAGCCGAGCTGAACGACCTCGTCCTCGGGCATGCCGTCGGCGAGGTCGGGCCGGTTGAAGTGGTAGGCCAGCAGACGCTGCATGCGGGTGCGCATCTCCTGGTGTTCGTACAGGGCCAGGACGCGCAGCTTCGAACAGCCCGCGGCGGCCATGATGCCCCTGAGGTCGGTGTCGTCGAGCAGAGTGGCATCACGTCCGTGCTCGGTCTTGCGGGCGGCCACAGAGAGGACCTTGGCGACTTGGGTGCCGTGGACGAGGTCCTGGCCGGTGACGGTGGACAGGTGGTCGGCCAGGGCGGTGACGGTGTGCAGGCCGACGCCCTTGCCGATGGGGAACGACTTCGAGAAGGGGATGAGCGCTCGGAAGTTGCCGGGCTCGCCGGACAGGTCCAGGGCGCCCACGGGCAGGAACTCGGTGTCCTCGGGGGCGCGGGGGAAGACGGGCTCGTCCATCAGCCGCACCCACGCATCTAGTGCCAGACGGCTGGTGTGCTCGAGGTGCGTGTACTTGCCCTTGCCGCCCAAGTTCACACAGAGCAGCGGCCGGCTGGGGGAGCGCGGCGCCCACCAGGCGGTGCGGGCGCCGTTGATCTGGTTGCTCAGCCGGGAGACGCGGGGCGTCATGACCACCAGCGGCACGGGCAGCGAGTGTAGCGACTTCATCGCTACTTCCACCCGCAATGCGGCGTAGTGCCGCCGGATCTTCCACTCCTCCGGCTCTGGGGGCTCCTCAGCTGTGCTCTTGAGGCTGTCGTTCTTCTTGTCCTTGGCGGTGCGGACGTCGAGCCAGTTGTTCGACCACAGGTGCTCGGTGTCCCAGACCATGACGTTGTTGGCGGTGTCCGGGCGCAGCGGGACGGTGCGGCCATCGACCCTCAAGTCGGTCTTGGCAACCAGGGAGGCGAGGTTCCAGCCGGCTGCGTCCCACGCCCAGCCGTCCGCGTCCACGGCATGCGGTCCGAAGCGGACGTGGTCCCAGATGGCTACCTGTTCGGGCTCCACGGAGGCGAACAGGTCGGCCAGCGGGCTGCTGTAGGCGAGGGAGATCTCGTCCGACGGCGTCTGGAGCAGGGCCTGCTCCCACAGGGCCACCGCGGCGCGCAGCTGCGCTGTTGGCGGTCTCCTGGACAGGGCGAGGAACTCCGGCGGGTTCTTCTTGCTGGTGGGGGACAGGGAGGCGCTGGTGGCGCCGCTGGCGCGCAGCACCATCAGCAGCCCGGCATAGGGCAAGTTCGCCCGTGATCCCGTCTTTCCGCGGTAGATGGCGCGCAGCTTGTTCCACTCGTGCTCGATCTTTTCGGGAAGCCGGTACAGCCACGCGGTGCCCATCAGCGTGCTGGTCAACGGCGCGGCCAGCATGGACATGCGGGTGTCATTCGACGGCATCACTGGGGTCCTTGGGTATCCAGGGTCGGGGCGGGGATGAGGGTGACGGGGCCTGGCAGCAGGTCCTCGCTGTGGGCGAGGTCGAGCCAGGCGGTGAGGGTGGAGCCGTAGATGCGGCGCAGGATGTCCTGCTCGTCCGTGTCCAGCTGGCTGTAGTAGGAGCGCAGCAGCCGGGGGAAGTCGCAGCCCAGCTGCTGGTTGAAGAAGGCGTGGTCGACCAGGTAGAGCTCAACCGGGGTGCCGCCGCGGCGCGCGCGCCCGGCCAGCTGGATGAGCTCGACAAGAATGCCCGCCAGAACCTCGGTCTTGAGGAACTTCGGCATGCGGGAGAACCGCGGGTCGGTGCGCAGCAGCAGCTCCCGGTGGCGGATGGCGGCGGTGCGCTGTGAGGCGAGTATGCCGGCGGGATCTGCACTGAGGGTGCCGGCGGCGATGCCGCAGGCGTTGATGCTCGCGTACATGACGGCAGGCTCGTGCAGGTGTGTGAGGGGGCGCACCCCTACCCACACCGAGGCGAGCGCCGAGCGGTCGGTGTGGGGGATGAGGATGTTCAGGCCGCGGGAGACCACCGACAGCGGTGCGCAGATCACCTTCACCCGGGGGTGGGTGGCGGGCAGATCTTCGAGTTCGTCGATGGTCACCCGC
This sequence comes from Streptomyces sp. NBRC 110028, assembly GCF_001417735.1. Taxonomy (GTDB): domain Bacteria; phylum Actinomycetota; class Actinomycetes; order Streptomycetales; family Streptomycetaceae; genus Streptomyces. Next base: position 24,305 of record NZ_BBUZ01000042.1, on the reverse strand, counting down.
ACCACGCCCTCGGGCAGGTTCACGGCCGCTTTGGAGGGGGTTCGGGTGTTGCTGACGAGGACCGCGACCCACTCGGGGCGGCCGCGCGCGGCCGCGATCCCGGCAGCCATCACCTCCGCATGGAAATAGGAATTCCCGGCCAGCAGCGCCAGCTCCCGCAGCGGGTCGTCGCGGGCGACCTTCTCCAGATGCGACGACATCTGGGTGTGCCAGAGCCGCTCGGCGAGCTTGCGCAGCTCGGAGGGTTTGCGCTTTTCCTCCACACCGCCGATCGAGATGGGCTGCCAGCCGATATCCGTGGAGGACACGTGCCCGGCATGGGCGGTGACCGCGCCGGGGGCAGCGTCGGTCATCACATAGGCGGGCAGAGTGTGCACATGCTGCAGAGCAGCCTTGGGGAAGAACGCGGTAGCGGACAGGCCCAAGACGCTGCGCCGTACCCCGGCGGTCGCCAGTGCGACGGTGTCGCCCAGCCGGACGGTGGAGGTGTGCGGATCGCCGCCCAGGGACTGCAGCGACAGCCATCCGGACCCGCCGGCGTTCTTGTCGAGCTTGAATCCGTACAAGTTCTGCCCGAGCGGCCCGTAGGGGATCGGCTCATCGCGGGGGATCAGCCCCATCGTGGAGACCAGGTCGGTGGCCGCGTTCAGCTGCCCGAGCAGCGGCAGGACGGACCACTTCAGGGCGTGCAGCTCGTTGTGGAGTGCGCCGAGCCAGGCCCGCACGAGGAGATCGTTGACCAGTGCGGCGCGCCGGGAGGCGGGCACGTTGAAGGGAGCGCCAGCCAGGACGCGGGCGATGGAGTCCTTGAAGACTGCGAGCTTTCTGCTGCGGTGGGTTCCTTGGACCTTGCCGGCCAGGGCCTGGCGGATCTGATCGGCGAGCGGATGCCAGTCCTGCGGCAACTCGGCGCTGGTCCGCTCACCAGGGAAAAGGGCCAGGTACGCCTGGTGGACTCCGTCGGTGATCTCGGCATCCGCACAGGCCCCGGTCAGGGCACGGCATAGCTCGGCGTCCTTCTTGCCCACCATGTACCAGCCGGACCCGGGACGGTTGTGGCGTTCTTGTTCGGACTTCAGATACAGATGCCCGGTCAGGACGTTGTCCAGGAAGGTCTCACTCAGCCGACGTGCCTCCATCAGCGGGCCTGTCACCAGCAGGTTCTCCAGTGCCGACAGACCACCTCGGTGCCGGTCGACCTCTTCCAGCCGTCCCGCCCGGCCGCGGCCGCGGCTGATGAGGGTGAACTCCTGTGCGCCGTTGGTGCACCAGGTGGACTGGAAGGCGTCGACCTCATCAATGATCACGACGCGGCAGCGGCGCAGCACGAACTCCAGCACGCTCATGTCGTCGACGATCCGCTCGCCGTCCACCTCGACGGGCACCTTGCAGCGCCCGCGGATCAGGTTGTGATGGTTGGTGACGATGATGTCGGCCTCGGCGGCCCGCCGGATGTGTTCGAAGCGCCCGCAGATCCCCATACGCGGGCACAGGTGCTTCCCACCGCTTTTGGGCTCGGCGGGACCGTTGACCCACTCCAACTGGGTGCAGGGGAGCTTGGCACGGTCCAGCCGTGGACCGTCCACCTGCCAGCCGGTCATCTCGCAGCCGCCCGCGAACCGCTCGAACCGGTCCTCACGACCCTGGGCGAACGCGAGCTCCGCCTGGTCGTCGTGGCGTGAGGACGCCACCCAAGGCACTACCCGCAGCGGCTCGGCTGCCCGCTCGGCGGCGTCCTGCACAGCCGCGCATGTCTCCTCTACCAGAGCGTTGTCCGCGGCCAACTGCTCGGCAGTCCCCAGTCCTTCACGGATGCGGCCCACCACCACCAGGACCGGACCCTGGCCGCTCGCCGCCAACAGGCGCGCCGCATCCCGCATCAGCACGCTCTTGCCCACCCCGGTGGGCGCATTCAGCAGCGCCATCGCCCCGGCGGGCAGCCGCAGCTCTGCCGCCGTGCGGCCGTAGGCGTCGGTGAGCTGCTCGAAGAACCCCTGGAGCAGACCGGGCTTCCACCCGAACTTCTCCGGCTGAGCCCTTGCCTGGCCCACCACGTGGTCCATCACCGCCTCGCGCGGCAATACCACCTCCTTGAGGAACGGCTCGGTGCGCAGCCGGACCGGGGAAACGAACGATCCCTTCTCGCTGGCGGGAATCCCCACCGTGTACAGCCGGTCGCGGCCGAAGGACCACAGGCCCTCGCCGGCCGTCGGCCGCGCCCTCTGAAGCATGGCCCGGTAGCCCTCGGACTCCTGAACGAGATGCTCGGCCAGGGCCAGAGGCTCTTGTGCGTGGCAGGCCACCAGCCAGCGGGCGTCGTCCGGGTTCGAATGCTCCGGAATCCGAAACAGCGCCGTGGGCGCCACCGCGTACTCCAAGGCCGCCTCGCGGAACGTCTCCGGCTGCGCCAGGTCCCCCGCCTGCTTGATCGCCTGCCACAACCGCCCCACCAGCTCGTACTCGGCGCGCGGCAGGGACAGCCACGCCCCCCACACATCGGTGCGCCGCGCGGCGAGCATCTGCGCGAAATCCAGTGGCACACCGCGCCGACCGTCGAGGGTGCCGAACGCGAAGTACTGCTCGGACAGGGCGAGGTACGCCGCGATGGCACAGCGCTGCAACGCCTCACGGACATCACCGGTCTTCATGACTCACCCCGGCACCAGCGACGAACCTCGCCGACAATGTCTTCGTCGGTCATCACTTCAAGGTCCGGCCGCCCCGCAAGGCAGGATTCCAGCAGCGGAAGGTCGGACCGCTGCCGATGGGGGACCACGATCGTCAGCGGCACCGCTCCGCCCAGCACGGGACGCTCGAGCAACGCATCGGCCAGGGCTGTGAAGGACCGCCACGCCTTGGCATCCACCCGCCACTGTTTGGCCACCAACGGGTCGGCGGCCGTGATGCGCAGGTCGTAGCGGTCACCGTCCGGGTACATGAAGATGTCAAGCCCGGGGATGCCTGTTAACGCGTCCCGGATCGCGAACTCCATACGCCCCGGCAGAGTCAGATACCGCCACACCGTCCGGGAGACCGCCAGATAGTCACCGGCAGCCGGGAAGCCCTTCACCCGATCGGCCGACCAGCCACCGCCCTCCAGAGCCGGGGGCCCACTGCCGCGCCGTACCTGGCGGCAGGTGTACTGCACCCCCTCCAGGAGATGAGCGTCGCACGACACAACGAAAACACCACCGCCGGCGGACTGAGCACGCATCGGCCAGGCGCAGGCAGGGCACGGGAAGCACCAGCCCGCCACGTTGCACCACGGCCAGGACGAGACCGGCTCGAAGAACCCGAACCGCCCCCACAAGCCACCCCACTTCTCCCACAGCACGTCTTGCTCCGCCACCGGATCACTCGCCAGCAACTCGCGCACCTTCGCGTAGTCCTCCGGCGGAAGGCGCCGGATCTCCGCGTACAGCTGCTGCTCCTCCTGCTCGGCGCGCAAGCGCGCCCAGGGCCAGTACTCCATCAACGCCTGCTGCGGCACGAGATGTTCGCGGCCCAGGTCCTCCACCGCATCGCACAGCAGGCCGTCCTGGTCCAGCAGCCTCATCTCGCCGAGCGGGTCACCGTACTCGCCGTCGGCGGGCAGGAGGGGCGCGAGCCCGAGGCGCAGACCGCGCCGCAGCGCGCCCATGTCCAAGGCGGCGGCTGCACCGGCGCGGTGTGTCGAGCGCAGGACCCCGAGGCAGTCGATGAGCCGGGCGGCTCGCTGGCCCGGATCGCCTGTGCGATCCGCTTCCGCTACGGCGGCAGCGCAGCAGGCGGTGAGCGCCAGGTCACGGCGCCATCGGGGAGTGTTCCGCTCCGCGAGTCCCATAACGGGTAAATAAGCCAAAAAGGTAACGAATGTCGTGTACGGTGCCGATCGTGGACGTCAAGACCGCCCCATCGGCCCAGCCCGAACCCCTCACCGGCACCAGCCCCTCACGCGAGGCCGCCGAGCACTGGCTGTGGGCCGCCTCCCCAGGCACCCCCCTGGCCGAGGGCGGCCACCCCCGGAGTGGAAAGTGGATCTGGTTCACACCGCTCAGCCTCCTTGACCACTCCTGGACCACAATCCGCGCCGCAACCGAAGACGGCCTCCTTGGCCACCGCAGCAAGACAGCCACGCTCATCAACACCCGCACCAAGAGCGATGACACACGCCGCCCCATCTGCGTCTACACCCGCGACTGGCGCGACATCGACGACGTCCAACGCGTTCTGACCAGCCTGCGGGCCATCGGCATCGTCGACGTCCTGCTCTACAAGACCAACAGCGACACCCTGCGGGGCCGCTACGGCACCGGCGCCAGCACCTTCGTCGCGCCGGCCACCAAGATGAAACTGGTCATCCCCAAACGCACCCGAGAAGCACTCGAGCACCACCATGCGGCACGAGCCCAGGCCCGTAGGACTGCTGCGGCACGCAGGAAGGCGCCAGTGCCCAAGCTCACCTGAACACGCTGCCTCTCCTTCCTCACAGGAGGAGAGACGCTGGTGCGGGGTGAACCATCGCTGGGGCGCCGGGCAGGTACCTCGGTGCAGTCGACGGCGCGGACGACGCCCTGGCCGGGCCCGCGGCCGCCGTCCAGCTTCTGCAGGACCCAGCCGGTTGGCTGGCGCGGCCCGGGAATCTGCCGCTCCGCCTTGCGGCGGTGAGTGGGGGCCTGCCCTACACGCCCGGTGGCATGACGCTGGCGCGATGTGGTCGCCGCGGCTGCCTGAACCTGACTCGCGGCAGGGCGACCGATCGTGTCTGTTGTGACGTGTGTGAACTCGATGCCCTGCAGACCCCGGCAGGCTCTCGAAGCCGTCCTCGCGGCGCCGCTGGCACAGCCAGTCGGCTCGCCGGAGGCCGCGTCGGCGCCACGCAGCGAGGACCGGCGGTCAGGGCTTGCCTTGCTGCGTCGTACGGAGGCGGCGGAGGCCGAGGCGCGGCAGGCGTACCAGACGGCAATGCGTAGTCGGCACCGTTATGGCCCCCGAGCGGAGACTGAGGCGGTCGTCGAAGGCTGGCGAGCAAGCGCGGCAACGGGTCGCGGAGCATTTGCTGACCCACCCGTACCGCCGAGCTGCAGGCAGCGGAGCCTGCTCCTACGGCGCCTGCTGAGCCTGCTATCGAGGGTGGGGGAGAGCATGCTGGCGCGAGGGCAGGTCATCGTCCGACGTTGGTACGGGTGCGCCGTAAGTCGCCGCCAGCGAACCCCGTCGCAATGTGTCTGGAGTCACAGAAAATCATCTTCCTTCTCCGCTTATGGGCGGCCTCCAGTCTCTTTTCCTGTCTGACCTGGGGGTTCCGAAATGGTGGCCGAACGGCTTCACCGAGGTGGTGAGCGGTTCCATCTCGATCCACTCGGCCACCACCGAGGTGGAGGTGCTGACGCCACGTCATGGCAGCTCACTGGCCCGCTAGTCTGATCCCTGTCGCCACCTCCGACGGCCGGATCGGGGCGGGGTGTGCACGAGTCAGCGTTTCGTGCACACCCTGCCCCGATTCGCTCGACAGAGAGGAGACAAAGTGCCGGATCCATTAGTCGGACATGAGGCTGGCAGTCAGCTAGCTGACGAGGGCCGGGGAGGGGTGCAGTCAGCACCCCGCACGTTCAGTCGGATCATCCGGGCTGCCAGGCGGGCCGGGATCGTCGTCGCTACCGCGGCCATCTCGGGCGCGGTGGGCGTGGGGATCCAGCTGGCGGTCCCATTTCAGGGGTCTGAAGGCGGCGACTCCGTGCGACTCTGCTGTGTCTATACAGCAGAACGGCCCGACGAGAGCCGGGCCGTAGTGCACTGCAGTTAAACAGAAAGTCTGAAGACGTCTGGCGCTTACGGGTTCACGGCCCTGGCGTCAGGCGTCTTCGCTGATTCGGGCGGGGTGTTTCTCCGAGGAGAGGTGTCCGCCGTTGGCTGCCATTGGCAGCCAACGGGAACAACAATACCGGCTTTGGCACGGCGTGTGTCAGGAGCCGGGCTACAGCACCCCGATCATGGCGTTGCCTCCCAGTCGTCGGTGCCCTCGATAGCCCTCCATGACGGCGAACCCGTCGACTGGATGAGGCGACCGCTCGGGCGATGACCGCTGGCCTCCGGGGCGCGATCGCTGATGTTCGTCGCTCGGTCGCCGCCCTTACCGACTGGGTCCGTGCTGCGCACATCGCCCGGGCGTGGCTGTCTCTCGGCTACAAATCGTGGGCGTCGTAAGCCGAAGCCGAGTTCGGTATCAGCCGCGCCCAGGCGTACCGGCTGATCGATATCGCCCGCGTCCTCGCCCTCGCCGGTGGCTGGCGCGCCCTGCGTGGCACCGTCCTCTGACCCCGCCCTGCCGTAACTCACCGGGTCGAGTCGGGTTGCGCCCAGATGCTGATCATCGCAGGCTCGGCGTACCGCTCCATGCAAATAGATGCCTAATGAATGCCTAATCAATTGGCGATATATGCCTAGTGAAGTGTAGTGTTGAGGTATGAGCGATGAGCAATTCGACAGCGTGGAGGCGCTGTTGGAGGAGGCGCGGCTGACGGCGCGGATGCCGGAGCCGGCCGAGCGGCTGCGGCTGCGGCAGGCCGCCGGCCTCTCCCGCGCCCAGGTCGCCGCAGCGGTGGGTGTCGGGCGGCAGACGGTCGCCAATTGGGAGGACGGCACCACCGATCCGCAGCCGCCAGGGCGCTTCAAGTACCTGCGACTGCTGGAGGGCCTGGCCCGGATCCACCCCGCCCCGGCCCAAGCACCTGCCGAGACCGCCGCCCCGGACAGCGCCCCAGCTGCAGAGTTCGCCGTCCCTGAGACCGCGTGGGGCCCCAGCGGGCGAGCCGTCCAGGGCGAGCCCGGCCCCTGCGTCCGCTGTGGTGTCACGACGCCCTACAAGGCCACCGACGGCCGTTCCCTGCACCCCGGTGCCATGTGCCAGCCCCCCGCCGCCGCGGCGCCCCAGGCCGCCGCCACGCCCGCGCCCGCCCCGGCCAGCGCGCCCGCACCCGCTCCGGCCACTGCGCCGTCACCGGTTCCGGCGCCGGTGCCCTCGCGGCCGCAGCGCCGGGCGAAGTCCGCGGCCCGTGCCCAGGCGGAGACCGCCGGCCTCATCGGCCGGGCTGTGCACGAAGAGCTGGAGCGCGCCGAAGGTGACACCGACGCCGCCATGAAGGCCCTGATCAAGCGCGCCATCCCCGACGTCATGCGCCTGTTCGAGGAGACCCGGGCCACCGCCCGCTACACCTACACCGCCTACCCGGCCCTGCCCGACATCCTCAAGAAGCCCTCGAAGAAGGAGCCGGACCAGATCTGGGAGGCCCGCCCCAACTTCCACCACCCCGACTACTCCCTCAAGATCGCCGGGAGTATCGGGGTCACCGCCCTGGACGTCAACGCCGCCTACCTCTCCGCGCTGAAGACCTGGCTGCCGATCGGGAAGCTGGAGCACTCCACCGGCACCGGCGGCGTGGACCCCAAGCGCTCCGGCGTCCACCTGATCACCCCCTCACCATGGGACCACCCGCACCTGCCCGACCCCCTCGGCGACCGCGACCAACCCGGCCCCCTCTGGATCACCAACGCCACCCTGCGCCTCCTGCTGCGCCTCTCCACCCCGAAGCACGGGCTTCTCGACCCACCGGTTGTTCACGAGTCGTGGACGTCCGGAGCGACCGAGAATTTCCTGGACGCCCTGCGCAAGACGCTGACCGCGGCGCGGGAGACGGCTATCGCCGAGGACGACACCATCACCCTGGAATACATCAAGGCGATGTATTCGAAGTTCATCTCCACGATGGGTGAATCAATCCACAACCGCGAGATGATGCGCCCGGACTGGATGCACATCATTCACAGCCAGGCGTACGCCAACCTCTGGGGCAAGGCGTACAAGGCCCACCAGGCCGGTCTGGACGTCATCGCCATGGTGGGCACCGACGAACTGCACGTCACCGGCGACTGGCGGCAGGTCTTCTCCGAGGGACGGGGGGTCGCCCAGATGAAGATCAAGTACAGCGACGCCAAGGCGTCCGCTGAGTACACCATCGGCAAGGCGGCCCGCTGATGGCCCGCACCGGCGGCCGCTGGAGGGACCTCGGCACCTTCCGTGCCCGAGGCGTCCCGGGGTGGGAGGCCCTGGCCGAAGGCATCGACCGGATGGTCACCGGCATCGAGTCCCCCGTCGGCTCCGAGCGCGGCCTGGCCGCCCGCCTGCGCTACCTCACCGCCAGCGACGCCGGCTACGAGGCCATGGACCGTGCGGGCGTCCACGTCCGGCCCCGCACCCTCATCGCCTGGCTGGCCGAAGAACAGACCCCCAGCAAGGCCAACCTCGCCCGCCTGGACGCCGCGTACTGGGACCTGCGCCGCCGCAACGTGGCCGCCGACCTCAAGCGCCGGCTCGACAACCGCGGCCGCGGAACCCGCATCGAGATCGACCCGGTCGACCAGACCGCCGTCGAACGCAGACACCAGCGCGATCTGGAGACCCGCAACATCAACGTACGCGGTGTCGTATGGGACCGTGTTGTCGACGCCTGGATCGCCCACGACACGCAGGGACTCGAAGCCATCTGGGACGACATCATCCAAAGCAGCCTCGGCACCGACTGGGACGCCTACACCCACGTCTCTTCCATCGGCTGGGCCGCCTGAAGGACGCGGTGGGGCTCGTGAGGAACACTACGGTGGCGGCGATGCCGTCGGGGCGGCCGCGCGGGGGGCGCACCGCCGCCCACCGGCGACGCCCCGACCGTGCGCTCACTTCCCACCAGCGTGGCACCGGACGACACGCTCTGACACCAGGTTTCGACGTCAAGGACATCCATCGCGTTCGTACGGTTCGTGGAAAGGGACCTCGACGGCATGGCGCCGCTGACGGTCGCCGGTGAGCGCGACGATCCGGCGGACCGGTACCGCGATGGACGGGTGGCCGCCGGTGGGGGAGAACCCCAGGTCGCCGGTGCCGGGTTCGAGGGAGGTCACGGTGCCGCATAGGCGGCGCAGGGCGGTGTCGGGCCGGGGCTCGCATTCGACGTCCAGGCACAGGGGCCAGTCCTTGAGCCTCAAAGCTGCTGTGGCGGTGCCGCCGGGGTGGTCGTCGGGTACCCAGCTGTACTTGCCCACAACCAGCTTGTTGTACCGGGCGGTCGGGTCAGGATCGCTGTGAAGTGCCTGCATCGCGCGTTGGGCGCTGCGCCGTGCCGCCCGGGCTTCGGACACCAGGGGAGTGGGCTGCGCGCCGGGCCCGTCGTGCTCGGCATCCGCGGGCAGGTAGGGGTGCCGCCCATCGCGGTGGTGACGTCGTTCATGCCCACTCAACTCCCAGCTCGACAAGGGCGGCTGTGACGGGGCAGTGATGTTCAGGTGGTGTGGCTGTTCTGGTCTGGTGTTTCGTCTTTCGGTTGGGATTTGGGGCTGGGGTCGGGTTGTGTTTCTGGTGTGATGGGCGGGGTCTGGTGGCGTGTTCGGTTTGGTTGTTCGGCTGGTTGGTCTGCGGTTTTGTAGTTGTGTGGGAATGATCTTGGTTTTTCGGGAGGATCGTCTCTTTGTCGCCGTCCACTCCTGCCTCGTTGCCGGTGTGGACGATTGAGTTGTCCGGGGCTCGCAGATTGTTGAAGAAGACGAAGTACTGGTCCGAGTACACCTGCCCCTCCTTCGCTCCGATCGCGGCCGCGTCCAGATCGAAGTCTGTGCCGTTGCAGTCAGGGACCTCCCAGCCCAGGCCGACACTGAGCGTGATCCCAGATGCCTCTGGTGTCAACTCGATGCTGCCGCCCTTGTCGAGCGACGCGAGCACTGCATCTGATTGAACAGCCACAAGACCGGCTTCTAAGAGATCCGCTACCAGGATCCTGGCGACCCCGAGAGGAAGGGAAAGCTGATCAGCTACTTGGCTGATGTCGTGTGGCTCGCGGCAGAGGTGGCAGATGCGTTGATGTTCGGGCAACAGCCCGGCGATGTGTGAGGCGTCCGCTGTCGTACGGACGACGGTTTCGATCGGAAGGGCGTAGCGCGGTGGTGCCGCACGTCCGCCGGTCATTGCGAACGGGCGTACGAAGTTCCTGTCCTCCGCCGTGTACCAGTTGGCATCATCCGTGCCTTCGCTGGTTTCGTCCTGACCGTCACTGGTCAGCAAGCCTGCCGGTCGTGGACGCGCGGTAAGGGCGACCTCGCGAGTTGCAGTTTTCTCTCGCTGGCGATGTGCGCGCTCGATTGTTTCGGCGTCGGCGCGCCGGAGGTGGCGGAGTGCTTCCGCCAGGAGCGGCAGTTCGTCCAGGGGCCGGTCTCGACAGGCTGCATCCAGGATCCATTGAGCGTCATGCTCGTCCACTCGTGCGAGGACCTCAAGCACCTCCACCGGGGGACAGTCCCGTCCCACGGCGCTGAGAACCTGGTATGCGTCAGAGTGCTGCTCCGCATCACGCAGGGATATCACAGCGTCAACGATTGCCGATGCCACCCAAGTGCGGGCCACCTGATTCAAGATGTGGTAGAGCTCAGCATCGCGTTCAAGGCTGCGTAGTCCGCCAATCAGTGCGGGCATGTCGCCAGCCGAGGTGTTGGCTGCCACATCAAAGATCAGCTGGGTGGCATGACTGGTCAGGCCCCCCTCGTGTATCAGGGCAACTGTCCGCAGGGCCTCTGCGGTGGACAGCGCCCGACCTGCCCGTCGGAGAAGGCTCTCAACGTGACTCTGGCCCCCACCCATGTTCACCAGTGACTGGAGGTTGGAGAAGACCTCTTCCGGCGTCAGCGTGACGTCCTCTGCTGCAGAGTCCGGAGCATTGTCCGAGAAGTTGTCCGACGCATCGCCCGAGGTAGGGGCGTTGTCCGGCTGGTTGTCCAGGTTAAGTTCGTCGGCCAGCTGATCGAGACGGTCGGCACGGTCGTCGAGGTGACGAGCGGCCATGACGAGCGCCACATCAATGTCATCGGCCGCGCTAATCAACGCGTCCTGTGAACCGGATGTCGAGGCCGGCAACCGGGCAGCTTCACCCAGGGCTGGGCCGGGAACCTCACCGCGAAGGCGTTCGAGTTCCTCGGCCAGCAGGCGTACTTGCTCGGCAGCCTCTTCGGCGAGCCGATCAGCTTTCTGACGCTCAGCACGAGCGCGCTCCAGCTCCGACTCCGCCGTGACCCGCTGCTGCTCACTCCGTGCCAGACGCTCATGCACTTGTTCCAACTCAGTGTCCACGGAACGGGGGGCGCGTACACGGTCCCGTTCCCGGGCCAGCGCGTCGATGTCGCGGTGCAGCTTGTCCACCATGGCCAACAGCACCAGCACCATCTGGTTGGCATCATTGCGCTCGCGCTCCAGCTGCGCTGCACGTTCCATCGCCCGCACCAGCTTGTCGGAGACCGCAAGCGACCTTTGCTGCACGATCACAAGTTCCGCTTCAGCAGCGGAGCTACCAGCTCCTGTGCCGTTCGCAGCGCTGGCCGCGCCCTGCCGGGCAGCGTCGGCCTGGGCAAGAAGCCGATCCCTGTCAGCTACGTCCCGTGAGCAGATGTCTGCTATGGCCTGGACAAAGTCCTCCCGCAACCCGACGCCCGCCAGACGCTCAGACATCGTGGATCGGCTAGGGACGCGTGCGTCAGTGAAGTGCTCTGGCGTCAGTCGCCTTAGCACGTCATCCACCCGCATGCCCGCCCGATCCAGCCACTGCCTCAGCACCTGAGCGACAGCGTTGGCTTCGTCAGATGGCCCTTTCAACGGCCCCCATGGACGAGTCCGCCTGCCCCCACTGATCACGCAACCCCCCTGTCCAACGAACAACCTGCCCTTGTCCGGGCTTGTCCAGACCAGGGTCCGAACAAGTAGACCAGGTCCCATTCACCCCAGGAGCGTTAAGGCGTCATCACACCGCATCTGGCCTCTCGGCCCGAGCCAATGCAGGAGCCCAACTCAATGAACACCCTTCAGCACGCCTTCAATCTCGCTATCCACGGCTTGCTCACGGAGCTTCCCGCCCAGCTCATCACAGCGGCGGTGACAGCTGCCACCGCCGCTGCCATCCGGGCCTGGAAGAAGCGACAGGCTACGGCCGACGCCGAGAGCAAGGCGGAACGATAGGTAACGCCCTTCTCCCCATGCATACCAAGCGGGGCGAGGTCGGCACGTCGCTGGGGACGGTGCGTACTCGGCGGCGTGCCGTGCCGCGTTCCCCATACCCAAGCTCCCCGCCTTCGCTATGCCGCTGCCCAGCCGAGCCCGAGGTTGGCGAGCTGCTGGTGTGACGGGGCAGTGATGTTCAGGTGGTGTGGCTGTTCTGGTCTGGTGTTTCGTCTTTCGGTTGGGATTTGGGGCTGGGGTCGGGTTGTGTTTCTGGTGTGATGGGCGGGGTCTGGTGGCGTGTTCGGTTTGGTTGTTCGGCTGGTTGGTCTGCGGTTTTGTAGTTGTGTGGGAATGATCTTGGTTTTTCGGTAGGTGTGGTGGTGCGTCTGTAGGCGACTGCGCTTTCTGGCGGTTTCAGGGGTCGTTTGTGCTGGTCAGCGGCGTGTGTGGGTGAGGTAGGCGCGGAGTGGGTCGTGGACGGCGGGGGTCAGGTGGGCCAGGCCGAGGCGACGGGCGATGAGTGCGAGGGCGTCGTCGGTGGTGTGGCGTGGTTGGTGGGGCAGGGTGGCGAGTGCGCGGGCGAGGGCACCGGTTTCGGGATAGATCACCAGGTCGCGGGTGAGTAGGGCGGGGGAGGCGCTGCCCGTGGTGGTCAGGTGGTCGTTGGTGGCGATCAGCTGGCCCAGGCGGGTGTGCCAGCGGTGGGTGAGGTGTTGCTGGTGGTCGTACCAGCGGGTGGTGATGGCGCGTGCCGTGGTCCAGGCGGTGCTGGCGCGGGGGTGTCGCAGCAGGCGCTGGTGGGTGTGGTGCGCGGCGGCGAGTTCGGGCACGGCCCAGGTGTGAATGGTGGAGGTGAGCCTCGGGTCGGGAGCGGCTTGGTGATGGCGGGGGCACACCAGCCGGTACGGCGGTGGGTGTATCCAGGCAGTGTGGGTTGCGCCGTGGCTTTGGTGGCGGGTGCACAGGGTGCAGGCAAGTACGGGCTGCTGTTCTGCTTCGAGTCGTTTCCAGCGTGCGGTCGCCGCGGTGGAGTGGGCGGCGTCGCTGAGGTGGGGCAGGGCACGTGTCAGGTGGGGGAGTGGGATGCGGGCCAGGGCGGCGAGGTGCCGGGCTGCACCCGGAGTGAGGATGAGTTCGGCGGTCGGTGGCGTGCCGTGGGGGTGGAGGGTGATGTCGGCACCATCGAGGAGCTGGGGCAGCGTCAGCCGGTATGCCCCGGCGAGGCGTTGTACGTATGAGGCAGTCGCTTCCCCAGGCAGCGGCCGTACACCGAACACGCCCGGTGCTGCTGACGGGATCTGCCGCCATGCCCCTGTGGTGACGGCGCTGCGCTGCGCGGGGACAGCTGTGGCCGCATCGCGGGCCGTGACGTCTGTCCGGCTCACGGGGTGCTGGTGCTCCTCCGGGGGCGGTTGTGGGGTCGGTAGTGCTGTTCGGCGAGGTGGTCCAGGCGGATGGTTTCGAGGGTGGTTTTGGTGATGCGTTCGGTGCCGTCGATGAGGGTGGTGATGGCGGCCTGGCGGATGAGGCGGGCGAGGCTGCCGATGCGGCCGGCGGTGCGCTGGTGCAGGTACGGACTCAGCCGGGGGAGGGTGCCGGGCTTGTGGTGGCGCAGGTCGAGTGCGGCTTCCATCGCGGTGATGAGGTCGCGGAAGGGCTCTTGGTCGCCGAGGCGGGCGGGGAAGGCGGCGCAGTCGATGAGGGAGGCGCGTCCGGCGAGCTGGGCGCCGCGCACCCCGGTGAACAGGGGTGTGGCGGTGACGTCGATGCCGGCGTAGACGAAGGTGGCGCCGATGCGTTCGGTGAGGTCTTTGATCAGGTCGGCACTCTGTGCGCCGGTGGTGGTACGGGGGTTGAGCCGGTGGACTTCGTCGATCATCACGAGCTGGACTTTGGCGGCGGTGTAGGTGTGACAGACAGAGTTGGTGATCTGGGCCTGGGACATGCCGGCGGCGACGGGGATGCCGAGGTAGCGGGCGAACTCGGTGGCCAGGGTCTTGGCGCTGGCGGCGGGCGGGACCAGGACGTAGGCGACGGGGACCTGTCCAGCTGTGGCTGTGGGGCCGTGGCGTCGGGTGTGGGCGAGGTGGCAGGCGCGGCCGACCTGGAGCAGGGCGGTGGTTTTCCCGGCGCCGGCGGGCCCGGTGACGATCAGGGACGGCCGTGCGGTGACCGTCTGGTGGCGGCCGAGAATCATCAGGGTGCGTACGTTCTTGGCGAGCGCGTCGATGGCCGGGGTGCGCACGGTGACGAACCGTGAGTGGTAGGCCAGGCGTTCCTCCAGGCTGCGAGGTGGCGCTTCGCGTGGGGGAGGAGCTGCCACGGGCGTGGTGGCGAAGGCATGGAAACCGTCCCAGGTGGTCACGGACTGCTGCTGCGCCTCTGGGGTGCCGGCACCGGCAGGGCTCGCTGCGGTGCCGGGCGGCTGGTCGGCTGCTGACGGGGAACTGCCAGCCGTCGTGTTCACCATTGCTCGGCCTCTGCTTCGGCGTCCCACAGTCCGTATCCGCCTGCTTCGGCCGGCAGTACGCCCGCGCCCTCCGGCTCGCTCGTGTCGGTCTCGGCCGCAGCGTCGACGGTGATGAGGTCGTCCAGGCTCTCGCTCCAGTCTGGGGCCGGGGCCGGTGTGTTCTCCGTATCGAGGGGGCGCCGCTGGCCTGGCAGATCGGGCAGCTGTGCTTCCGTACTTCCGGAGCGGGGGGTTCTCCGGCGGCGAGTGTTGTGCTCGGTCCCGGCGGGGTGGCGGGTGCGGCGCAGGAGCTGGTCGAGGGCGTCGGCGAGGTCGGCTTCGTGCTGGTCGCGGTCACCGCGTTGTTCGACCTCGGTCTGGATGTGGCGCCAGATCTGATCGTTGAAGGGCCGGTGGACGTGGTCGCGGTGGATCCACGGGACTTCGTGGAGCTGTCCGTCGGTGAGGCGAACCCAGATCTGGCGGGCGTCGTGGGGGTTGTGGTGGACCTCCCATTTGCCGTCCTTGCTCGCGATACCGGAGCGCTGGCCGCGATGAGGGTCGAGGACGGGGTGGTTGTAGGTGCGGTAGTCGAGGCGGATGCCGCGTTCGGTGATGGGCTGCCAGCGCACGGGCAGCAGTTCAAGGTAGTCGGCCCCAGTCAGTGGCACCGGCACGTAGCCGCTGATGGTGATCAGCGCGGCCCACATCTGGTTCGGCGTGAGGGCAGTTTTGGGCAGAACCGGGTGGCGCAGGCCGTCGTGGCGCCTGTTCTGCCACCCGCAGGTGATCCATTCGTCGAGGAAGTCCTGCAGCTGCGGGATCGTCCACCGCGCCTCGGCCGCCGTCGCGGAGCCGCGGCGCTGGGGGTTGGAGCCGGTGTGGCCGGCGACGTGCTGACAGAACAGGTCGTTGACCGAGCCGAAGGTCCGCTCCACCACGGCCTTGGCCTGCGGCCGCCTCGGAGGGGCGGGCTGCACGCTCACCCCGAGCGTCTCGCACGCGGCGATGAAGCCTTCGGAGAGATAGATCTTCCCGCGGTCGACGACGATCGTCTCGGGCACGATCACCGGGCGTGCGGCCGCGCCCTCCAGCCGCTCGTCCAGCGACAGCATCCGGTCATAGGGCACCTCGGCCCGCGACAGATGCAGTGACTTGGGCCAGGTCGGCCGGGCGGGCTGGGGGACGGCCATCTCCGCGAGAAGCAGGGCCGCGTCGACGGCTTTGGTGCTGTGCGGGCGCAGGACGGCGGCCAGGATGGAGCGGGTGGCGACGTCGACGGCGATGGTCAGCTCCGGCCGCCCCAGCGTGCCGTCCTCCAAGACGGCCATGATGTCCAGGCGGGTGGTGTCGATCTGCACCTGCTCACCAGGCCGCAGCACCACCGGCGCCGTCGAAGCGCGGGCGGGTGCGGTGGCGGTGCGTGCGGGACGTCCCGCACGATCGGCCGGGTCGGCCAGCACGTTCACCAGCCGGTAGAACGACGACCGTGACGGCAGCTCCACCACCCCCCGCCCGTGCGCATCCTCAAGGATCTGCCCGACCAGCACCTGCAGTCCCTTCACCGTCCCCTTCGACCGGCCCCGCTGGCGCCGCAGCCCCTCCAGCACCGCGGCCACGACCCGCTCGTCGGCATACCCCGTCGGACACCGGCCACGTGTCGGCACCGTGCGTTTGTCGACCAGCCCCCACAACCCCTGCTTGCGATACATGAACCGCATCCGCTGCACCGTCGTACGCGTCACCCGGGTGAAGCCGAGCGACGTCATCTCTCGTGCCTTCGAGGCCTCCCGCTGCGCCAGCGTCCACCGCTCGGGGTCGTACTCCGGCCGCATCGCCTGCCCCTCGCGGCTGCCCTCAGGGTGCGGCCACCCCGTCTCGACCTCCCGGATGTGGGGCAGCCACGCCAGCGCCCGCTGCTGGGCCGCCAGCGGCACGGTCTCGAACAGCCCCCACTGCGGCACCACGTCCGGCGCCCGCGCTCCCACCACCTCGAAACCCGGATCTGCGAACAACCGTCCCAACAGCAAGGTTTTCTCGGTGCCGTTCTCCTGCAACAGGTACACCCGCTGGCCCTGCAAGGCGGCGACCTGCCAGGTCTGCCCCTGGTAGGCGATGTGCGCGCCGACCTCCACCACGGGCCGCCGTTGGCCCAGCTGATCGCCCACCGCGCTCATCCCCTCCCCAACCCGGCGGCGCCCGCCGCCGTGATGTCCTGCTCGCCGTCGGTCCGGTGTGCGCACACCAGTGCCTGCTCACTGAGCGGCTCGTCGAGCCGCGCTACCAACCGCCCTGACCACAGGGCGTGGTAGACAGTCGGCAAGACGCGCAGCGGATCACCCACCGACACTGTTCCGTCGGCCAGAGGCCGGGGCACCGTAAACGCCTCCGCTACCGCATCCTGCAGCCCGGGCGGCCCCTCATAGCGGAGATGGCGGTAGCCGGCCAGCCATCGCAGGTTCGCAGCCATCACCGGATCAGGCGGCTCCAGCTGCCGGTATACCCAGCCCACGCGCGCACACGCGGCCTCCAGGACCACCCGCGCTCCCTGTGCCCGGTCTCCACCGGCAGCCAGGCTTGAGGGGCAGTCGGCCAGGAGGCCGGTGCCGTCCGTGTACCGGGCGAAGAGCTGGGGCACCCATGAACGCACCCGCCCGTCGGCTGGGTCCCGCCACCGCAGGCGTACCGGACGTGCGGACAGACCAGTCACTTCCGGGTGCCGGTCCAGCATCATCAGCTGGGTACGCATCGCGGCGGACCCGTGCACCACGTGCCGTCCAGTGGTCGCCGACCACCACCAACCAGGCCCCCACCGGCGGCCCGGCACCACCGGGAACGCCGACACCGGTGCCAGATCCTCGAACCGCACCGATCCGATCGCCTGCTCCCACGGCAGGTGCGCCAGGTGCCCATCGACGCTGGCGAAGGCTGCTTCCACGCCCGAACTGTCCTTCCGTACCGCCGCTGCCTCAAAGCACGCACGACGCACGCACCGTGCGATAGCCCAACAGCCAATTACGTAGGGGACGCTGCGCGGCGAGCGAACAGTCTCTTCTCACTCGAACAGGTGATTCTCGGTGGAATCTCAGACTTGCGATGCCACTTTCAGGTGCGGCCACGCGGCCCCAACCGGGCCCGGGCCGCCTCGGCGGTGATGCCGATGGCGCAGAGCAGGCGCTGCTGGTCGGGGTGGAGGGTGCCGTAGAGCGTGCACTGTCGTCTGACCCATTTACCCAGCGCGTCCTTCCGCACCGGAAGACCGCCTGCCGCGTCGGTTCGGCGGACGGCGTGCATGTAGTCGCGGGCGCGGTAGTAGTTGCGCTGCCAGTGCAGGTTCCACGGCGGGTTCCACCACGGATCGAGCGCGGCCAACTCCTGAAGGTGGGGCGAGGGCGGCTCGCCCTGCCGGGCACGCTGCTTGGCGCGATTGCGCTGGCCGAACAGCCACATGCCCAACGCGAACCCGTCCAGCTGCACCTCCCGCGGAACGGCCAGGTGCCCGTGAGTGGCTGCCCAGGCCCGGGCATGCACCAGCGCGCGTTCGAACCGGGCACGCTGGTCGGGACGCTGCCCGAGCCGTGACCGCCGCACTCCCAACAAACCCAGCGCTGCGAACACAGGAAGGTGTTCAGGCGCCACCTCCCCGTCTTCCCGGCCATCGTGCCCCTGGAGACGGTGGCGCTGTCCCAGAGCCGTTGCGGCGGTATCCGGACGGATGGACCGGTCGCCCGGTCGTGGTGCGCGTGCACGAGCAACAGAGGCGCTAGCCATGTCGGCCGGCGTTTCAGTAACGGCTGCCTCAAGCCTCAGACCGAGTTCGGCAAGGAGATCCTGCTGTGCGGCCCCGAGCGAGTCGTACTGGCGCTGCTGGATGAGCAGCCACTCCCGCGCCGCCTTGTCCATCCGGGGAAAGCACGTCGCGAGCTCCCCGCCGCCCGCGGCCTGAAGCTGCCGGCGCGCGTGCTCGTAGGAACGTTGCCAGCACAGGTGCCACGGCGGCCGCCACCACGGATCGATCCGGGCCAGGGCCTCGGCACGGTCCCCTGACAGCACCCCACGCCCCATCTGGCTGCGTCGCCCCGCCAGCCACCTCCCCAGTGGATATCCCTCGTGGACCGTTCCGGTACCGACTCCCGCCAGGCTTCCATGTTCCGCTGCCCAGGCCCGGGCGTGAGCAAGGGCCTCTTGCTCCCCGGCGCGTAGATTGCGGCGCCGGGGACGGGCAGCCCGGGCCGCCGCGGCGTCGATGCCCAATCGCGTAAGCAGCCGCTGTTGCTCGGGATGCAGATCCGGGTACCGACTGCACTGCAGATACAGCCACTCACCCAGGCCGATGCTGGTACCGGGAAATCCGGCCCGCGCATCCAGTAGCCCGTGTTCTTCAACGTGGCGCCTTGCCTGGTGGTAGGTGCGCTGCCACAGAGTCGGCCATGGCGTGTTCCACCACGGATCCAGCGCACGCAGCGCGGCACCGCGCCAGACCGGCATGTCGAGACCGTGCATGCGCTGGTTGGACATCCACTGCCCCAGCGCAAAGCCGTCCTGGAAAGTGTCGGCCCGAGTCGCCAGGTGCCCGTGCACAGCCGCATACGCCTGGGCATGCGCCAGGCCGGCTTCGAAGGCTTCGTCGGCTTGGTGGCTGTGGCCGCGTCGCCGTTTGGGTGCCGGAGCGTCTGCGGTATCGCCGTGGGCGGTCTGCTGCCGGTATGCGGCGAGCTCATCCGCCACAAGACGGGGGCGGTGCCCGGAGTGGACCGTCCACAACAGCGGCTGGCCGCTTTGCCCCGACCGACCGCTGATCTTGCTGCACTGGTACGCCCACGTAAACAGCGGGCCGTAAGTACATGACGCCAGGCGATCGGTGAGCCAGGGCCGCCCGAGATGGCTCGCCAGCTCACCGACGAGCCCAGCGACGTCAGCAAGGAGGAAGGGAAGCTGGCCACGAGCCTCGGCTGCGATCCGGCGCTGCACCGCCTCGTCAGCGAGTACCTCAGCCACCGTCACTGTCTCGGGGTAGGTGACCAAGCGGCGGCCCAGCACACGCCACAGCCCCGGCTCCTCATCATCAGGCGCAGTCGCGCGTAGGCGCGCCGGCCACGCCTGTTCTTCCGACCAGTCCTGTGTCCACCACCAGGCGGTGACCGCCTCAGCGACTTCGAATGCCTCACCGCCGGCGGGGGAGCGCCGCAGTAGCAGCCGGTGATCAGCCTGCGCGCGTACCACCTCAGGACACTCGGACAGTCTCACGACTCGGCCGCCGCTGTCTGGCACGGCCATCAGCCAGTACCGGTGCCGAGGGCACACTCGCTGATGCGCCGCCAGGTACGCGCGGGCCGATACAGGCCGCCCGGTCCGTGCGGCGACGCAGCCCGGACACGCCGGACCCCAGGCGCCGACCGTCTCCACCCCCGCATGGAGCCGGGCCGCCGGCCCTTCTCCGTAACGGCCCTGTGGCTCCTCCTGCTCCCAGGCCGGCAGTGCCCGACGCAAGTCCTCCTGCCGCACACGGCACAGCCCGGAAACCCGTTCCCGGGCCGCCGCGTTCAAGAACACTTCACTGTCGGCCCTGAGGACCCCGTCGACATTCTGCTGACCGGCCACCTCGGTTACCGCCGACAGCAGACTCCTCACCGCCAGGCCATATTCGTCCGCGACTCGCCCCAGGAACGACAGCGTCATCTCACCCTGCAGCGGAGCGACGCGAAAAGCACCAGCAGCCAGCAACACTCTCTCCCCGCCCCCGGGCATCACACACGCGCGGGTCAATCAAACAGCCCCAGATCCGCCAGCAGCTGCCGCTGCACGTCGGACAGCGACGCCTGCCGACTACGCATGTTGCTGCGCCACACCCCGAGCTTCACAGCGCATTCCTGACCGTCGAGCACGATCGTCTCTACGTGGGCCCTGGAGACCTTCACAGAGCCCGTACGGGCCTTGTACTGCGCCAAGGCCGCAAGGCCCCGCTCGAAGGCCCCGGAGACGCCCTTACGGGCCTTGGCAGGCGGTTCCTCCGGCGCGGACAGCGGCGTGACACCGAGGCCGCTCAAGCGCTCGCGCTGCCCGTCGCTCAGCTGCTCCCAGCCCTCGCGCTGCGCCGTCAGCCACGCGCCGACGTCCTGGTCGCCGAAGGTGACGCCGGGCAGGAGCTCGGCCAGCGTCGCCTGGTCCGCGATCAGGCTGGCCAGCGCCGCGTACCGGCGTTGCCAGTCGATGGGCCAGTCCGGGTTCCAGTCCGGGTCGATGGCCTCCAGCGCCCTGCGGCGGTCGGCCGCCCGTTCTTCGTCCCGGCCCAAGCCCCCGGCTTTGCGGAGATTGGCCAGCCACTGGCCCACCGCTACCCCATCCACGACCGCGTCCTTGGGCGCGGCGAGCGTCCCGTGGACCGCGTGATACACCCGCGCCGCGGCCAGGTTCTTCCAGAACCGGGCGTCCGTGACCGACCAGACCATGCCCAGCTCATCCAGCAACTCGGCGCGCCACGGCTTCAGCGTGCCCAGGCGGAACTGACGCCGCTGCTCGCTGACCCAGGCCCCCAGCGCATAGGTCCCGCCGTCGCCGTCACCTCCATCGCTTTCGGTCGTGCTGATGGGGACGACCGCGTCCAGCGGCACCTGCGCGTCGCCCTGGGCTTGGACCCACTTGCGCAGGGCGTTGTAGCCGGTCAGCCAGACCTCGGAGTCGGGCCGCAGCACGCGGGTGCGCAGGAACGCGGCGATGACGTCGGGGTTGCGCGGCAGGGAGAACCGCAGCAACGGCACTCCCGCCGCCTCCGCCCCGGCTTCTTCTTCCTCCTGGCGGCCGCTGGCGGCCGCTGTGCTCTCGGCGCTCTCTTCCAGGTGGTCTTCGCCGTGGTCCTCGGCGGCGCTGGCGCTGTCGACTGCCCCCTCTGCGGCCTGCTCGCCTTCGTCTTCGTCGGTGTCCTCGTGCTGCGGGTCAAGTGCCACCACGGAGGTGGCCTGCCCGCTGGAGGTGCTGGTCCGCAGGGCCATGCGCTCGATGATCCGGTCATCGTGCGCACGGAGCCCTTGCAGCACGGCGACCAGCGGGCGGTAGCTCGCGGAGGCCATCATGTCCTCAGGGTCCTCCCCGGGCTGGAGAAAGATGGGCACGATCAGCCGCGCGACCTTCCCCTCGCCCGGATGCTGGCGCAGACCTCGGCCGGTGATCTGCACGATCTCCACCGGAGAACTGCGGGTATCGGCGAAGACGACACCGCCGACCCCGCGCTTGCCGCGGATGTCGACGCCCTCGCCCAGCACCCGGCAGGACGCCAGGAGCCCCATGTCGGTCACCCACCCCTCGGCGTCCAGACCGTCGCCGAACCGGTCCAGCACCGCCCGCCGATGGCTCGCCGGGTGCTCCCCGCACAGCCACTCCGCCCCCACCCGCTTCGGATAGGCCACCGGATCCGTCTCGTACAGCTCGGCCGCGGTCTCCGGCAACGCGCGAGCGAACGCCATCGCATCCAGGGTGCGGCTGTGGAACGTCATCAACGACCGGGCACCGGTGGTGTCCGCGTGCTTGAGCAACGCCGCCTGCAACGCGGCCAGACGCCGGCCCCGCTGCTCCTCCACCAACGCGTCCGGCCCCGGCGCCTCGGGATCCCGGATCTCCAGCACATCCACCTCGAAACGGGCGAGAATGCCGCGCTCGATGCTCTCCATCAGTCCGAGTTCGTACAGAACCGGCCCGTACAGCTCAACGTCATCCATCGACGCCACCAGACGCCCACCCAAGCCCTCTGAACCGTCCTCAGAGCCGCTCTGCCCGCCCTTCGAGCCCATGGCCCCAGCGGCACCGGGAACGGCTTCCCACAGGCGCGGTGTGGCCGTCATGTACAGCCGCCGCACCGCCGGGATCCGCTCCTGATCGTGAACAGCCGCCCACGCCTTCCCCAGATCACCCGAACTCCGGTGCGCCTCATCGACCACCAGCAGGTCGAACGCACCCATACGCTTCCCGGACACTCCGCGCATGGCCCGCTCCAGCACCCCCCGCGCGGCCGCGCCCTCCTCGCCCTGGTCGTCCTCCGACCCCTGCGGCGAAAGGCTCGCGTACGTCGCGAAGACCACCATCGGCCCGCCCTGCGCCCACAGCGCCAACTGCGCGGGATCGGTCGTGCACCGCACGTCCAGCGCCTCCAGCAGCGAGTCAGAACCCAGACTGCACACCGCCACCGCCGGGCCCGAATGCCCCACCGCACGCCACGCCTCGACGCTCTGGGTCAACAGATCCAGCGTCGGCACCACGACCCCCACCAGCCCCCGTGGCACCATCCGCAACGCCGCCACACCCGCGGTGATCGTCTTGCCCGACCCCGTAGACGAGACGAGTTGTCCACGCAAGCCCCGGGCAGGCACAGCCCCGTCGGCAGGGGCCGAAAGTCCCTGAATGATCGCGTCCACAGCCTCTACTTGATGAGGCCGAAGCTTAATACCACTCAATTTCACGACCTCCTGCGCTGAGTAGCGGCATGCTGATTACCGATCACCGGTTTTCTTTTTCGCCCATGCCGTATTTGCACGCCTTCTGAAATCGTTTCAGCGGGGTTTCCTTGCGCCCTTTCTCCAGACGCGGGAGCGTCCTGATGCCCGGTCACCGCTCGGTCCTCGCCAGGCCGTGGTGGTCCAGGTAGGCCAGGAGGAACAGGGCCAGTGCCCGACCGGGGTCGCTGGCGTGCTCGATCCCGGGCGGCTCGCTGGTCCAGCCGAACGTGGCCTGGTGGGACCGCGGATGTACGCCGCCGTTGTGCGGGTCGGGGAAGACGACGGCGCGGGTGAAGAAGTCGTCCAGGCGGTTCAGCAGGTCCGCATCCGGGTCGTCCGGCTCACGGCCACGCACGGTGGTGATGGCGGCCTCCAGGATGATGGTGAGGTACCGCCGGCGCGCCTCCTCCTGCTGCCGGAGCTCGCTGTCCCAGCTCTCCTCGACCACCTCCACCACGCGGTACATACCCTGGTCCCCGTACAGACCGCCCGGCCCCTCCAACGCCTTCCGGGCCTTGGCGACGGCCTCCTCGACCGACCGCCCGTAGGCGTAGTTCGTCAGCAAGGCGGCGCCAGGGTGCGCCGGATCAGTCCGCTGCGCCACGATCCGATAGCGGATCAGCTCCGGGTCCGGCCCCGAAGCTGCACCGCTCTCGCGCTCCTGACCCTCCCGCTGCGCCTGGTGCCAGCGGTGCGCGTCCGGGTCGTGCTCAGGGGAGTAGGTCTCCCAACCCTCGCCGGTCATCAGGTTCCAGATGCGCCCAAGCTCGTTCCGCCGGACTGCGGCCAGCCGCTCCTCCGTACTGAGCGGCTTCGTCTGGTCCCCGTGGCCCTCCAGCCCGCCCGCGGCCACCAGCCGTTCGTGGACCTGATCCGCTGTCAATCCAGCGACCTCACGGTGGATTTCTTCCCGCGCCTGAAGGCGCATTTCGAAGCTCAACGAATTCAATTCGTCATCCTCGCTTCCATCCCGTTCGGGTGAGGTGTCCCGTGTTTTCGCCAATGGTTGTGGGCCTATCGTTCCACGCGGCGACCCGTCCCAGATCATTCCGAGGTAGCCCCGAGCGGTGGTGCTGTATTTTCACAGACTCTACCCGGCATAACGGAGTGATGCATCAGGTTCGACAGGAGTGGACACGAAAGGGGTACAGGGGGTATGGTCGCCCGTGAACGGCGCCAGAGGCGCCACGAGAGGACTGACCGAAGGGGTTGGTTCACTGCCCGCCAGAGCCCACGCCCCATCACCCAGGGGCTGGGGCAGACGGGATGACTGCTGACCCACCGCCACCCCTCTCCGTAGCCCGCCAATCCTGAACTTTCACCCAGTAAAGCAAGTTGACGGCATCCGGATGTGAACCACGTG
>NZ_BBUZ01000041.1 GCF_001417735.1 Streptomyces sp. NBRC 110028 | reverse complement strand
AGGCCCTGTCCGGCGGATCTTCGCGGGCCCGCGACGCCTGGCGCGGCACCTCGCCGCGTTGTCGGGATCGCCCGCGTACGACCCGGTACGAGGGCGATCCTCCGCCTTGCGATGCTCCCCCGGCTACCGCTGGGAGGTGCCCCCTGCACCAGACGCCGCAGGCTGATCCACGAAGATCCGCCGGACTGGGCCTGAGGGACTACAGCGGGGGGTCCTCCGGGTCGCGGTACATCGGACCGCGACCCGACAGGACCTCTCCGTACGCCTGCATCAGATCCGGCAGCCGCAGCGTCGCCAGGTCGTCCCGGGTCGGGATGCCCGTCCACCCCGACAGCCGCAGATCCCGGTACGCGCAGCTCTTCTCGTACAGGGTGCGCAGGAAGCGCCCGTTCCCCAGCTCGTCGATCCACCCCTGGTCGACGACGTGCCCGCTGATACTGCGCAGCTCCTCCAGGGACTCCTCGTCCCACACATCGCCGTTCTCCGCGGCCAGCACCTCACCGATACGGGTGAGTTCGAGCGGACGGTAGCTGGGGAAGTCGACGCGCGTCGTGAAGCGGGAGCCGAGGCCGGGGTTGGCGGCCAGGAGGCGGTCCATGCCCTCGGGATAGCCCGCGAGTATGACCACCAGCCGGTCGCGGTTGTCCTCCGCGCGCTTGAGGAGCACCTGGAGCGCCTCGTCGCCGTACGCGTCGCCCTTGCTGTAGCCGGAGTTGGACAGGCTGTAGGCCTCGTCGACGAAGAGGACCCCGCCGAGCGCCGAGTCGATCAGCTCGTTGGCCTTGACCGCGGTCTGCCCGAGGTATTCGCCGACCAGATCGGCCCGCCCGGCCTCGACCAGATGGTCGCCGCCGAGCAGCCCGAGCGCGTAGAAGACCCGGCCGAGGATGCGGGCGACGGTGGTCTTGCCGGTGCCGGAGGGGCCGGAGAAGACGAAGTGCCGCTTCGGCGGCTGGACCGGCAGGCCCTGCCCGGCGCGCAGCCGGGCCATGTGGAGCTGCGCCGACAGCGCCCGCACCTGCCGCTTGACCGGCTCCAGGCCGACCATGCGCTCCAGCTCCTGCAGCGCGCTCTCCAGCAGGGCGGGGTCGGAGGGCCCGGGCTGGGCGGGCACACCGCCCCGGTCGCGGGTGGTGCCGGCGCCGGTCACGGGACCGGTCATGAGCGGCGGGCCCTCGGCGCCGTCCCCGCCGGTGCGCAGATCCCGGCCGTCGGCCGGGTCGGCGGCGGCCGACAGGGTGTCGGCGGGGTCCCCGACGCTGCCGTCGGTGGCGTCCTGGCTGCTGACCCCGGACAGCGGCACGGTCGCGAGGTCGGCGGTCTCGTCCAGGCCGTCGGACTCCGCTATGGCGGCCAGCCGCGCCGAGGTGTCCATGAACGTGGGGTCGATACGGTGCACCGCGCGGTAGAGGGGGAGGGCCGCGGCGCTGCGCCCGGTGCCCTCATGGGCGCGGGCCAGCCAGTAGCGCAGCTCCTTGCGCTGGGGCTGTTCGCTGCGGCAACGCATCAGGGCGGCGGCCAGCAGCGGTTCCGCCTGGCCGTACATCTCCAGCCGGACCCGGGCCATGCCGCCGAAGAGCCCGGCCTCGATGCCGAGGAACGCGTCGTCCAGCAGCGGTTCGGTGTGGCGGACCAGCTGCTCCCAGTCCTTGACCAGATACGCGCGGCAGGCGTGCAGGAAACGGGCCTGCGGATCGGCCTCCACGGGCGGGCAGCCGGCCAGCGCCCGGTCCAGCTCGGGGACGTGGCGGCCGTCGAGCCAGTGCGAGGCGTGCGCCAGCAGCAGGTCCCGGCTGGTCTCCAGCACGGGCTGGACCCACCAGCCCAGCCAATACCAGGAGTTGAGGGTGCGGCGGTGGCGGGTGCGCTGTTCGCCGAAGCGATCGCGGTGCCGGTACATCCGTAACAGCGCGGTCGCCGTGTCGGCGCGCAGCGCGTGCAGGCCCAGCCACGCGTCGGCCATGCCCGGATCGTGCCGCACCGCCGCCCGGAACTCCTCCTCGGCCTGTGCGTAGGCGCCCATCGTGTAGGCGTCCACGGCACGCAGCCAGGCGAGATCGGCCGGGGTCTGCGAACCCTGCGTGCCGAAATCCATCACGTCCCCCACAACCCCTGCCCCCGTGGATGCCGCCGGGGCGGCTGCCCTTTCGCATCGTACCTGCGCAGGCCGCACCGGCCGAGGGCGCCGCACTGTTGTTCGTCGCAATCGCACAAGGCTCGGCGGGCGTGCGCGGGGGCGTGTAAGGGGCGCACACGGTCCGGAGGGGTGAGTGACCGAGGGTGACGATACCGCGCCGTACCGCAGCCGGAAAACGGTGTCGAACCGGGTGGGGACAGGACGAAGCCCCCGATCACGGGGGAACAACCGGGGGCTTCGCGTACTGGGGCGACTCGTACGAGTCGCACATTGAGAACGTAAGACCTGTATGGGCCCCAGGTCAAGCCGAGTTGGGGCGTGCCCGGCGGGCCGGGACCAGGGTCCGCGCCGTCCGCTCCGGCCGCTCACGCTGAGTGACGCCCATGGGTGAATCGGGTGGTCGCCGCGGGTCCCGTGAGTAACCCGTACCCCTCATTTCGCTGCGCTATCAGGGTTTCCGCATGCGGGCGGGAGGGGTCGGCGGCGAAATGCGCGCGCTCGGCAGGTTGCCAGCCGTCCCAGAATGTGGACAGTCCGGGGCCGTCGCGCAGCCTCCCGCGCCGCCAGGCGTCCCGGTCGGGCAGCTCCATCCACGCCAGATGGGCCAGTCGCGGCCGCACGGCGCGGCGCCCGGCGCCGACGCCTTCGAGAAGGACGACGGGGGCCGGGTCCAGCCGCCGCCGGGTGGCCGCGAAGCGGCGCTCGACCCAGTCGTACGGGGCGTACCGGGCGGCTTCGCCACGGCTCAGCGGGGCCAGGATGCGCTCCTGCAGCCGCCCGGCCCACCCGAACGGCTCCTCGTGCGTGGCGAGATCGTCCGTATGGACGACGGGCGCGCCGCCCAGAGCCTCGGCCAGCCGCCCGGCGAACGTGGTCTTCCCGGAGCCGGCGTGTCCGTCGACGGCGACGAGCCGGACCGGCCCGCAGGACGGGGGCAGGGCGCGCAGCCACCGGGCGAACGCGCGAAGCGTCTCGGCGGGGCGGTCGGCGGTCTCCATGAAGGGCACTCTACGGCTACCCGGCGGTATTCACTCCATTGGTCCACACCAATATTGGTATGCGGGCGGGACGGGAAGCACTGGCCTGACACCACTCGCAGCGGCCATAGTTGTGCGACTGTCGCGCATCCGCCGCCGCTGGACGACGACTGGGGGAGCCCCGTATGACCACTTCCGGATTCACGCCCCGCCGCTCCGTGCTCGCCGCCGCCCTCGGCGTCGCGGGCGCGGCCGCCGTACAGACGGTGGCTTCGGCGGGTTCGGCCGGTGCCGTCGGTGCCGTCGGTGCCGTCGGTGCGGCCGGTTCGGCCGCGAAGAAGGCGACCGCCGAGTACCACGGCTGGACCAGCCACACCGACTGGCTGACCGGCTCCGCCAAGGGTGTCCGCGCCGAGGCCGGCGCCCGCCCCGGCATCGTGATCTCCCGCCCGGCCGGCACCGTCGACTACACCGACCCGCACACCGGCACCAAGGCCGCCTGGGAGTACGCCACCTGGACCTCACCGGTGCGCGAACTCTCCGTCCCCGCGACCGAGGCCATCGTCTCCTGGAACGCCCGCACCCCGGCGGGCACCTGGATCCAGGCCGAGCTGAAGGGCACCTACTCCGACGGCACGGCCACCCCCTGGTACGTGATGGGCCGCTGGACCTCCGGCGACGGCCCGGACTCCATCCGGCGCACCTCGGTGGACGACCAGAGCGACGACAAGAGCGCGGTGTGGACCGACACCCTCGCCATCGACGACCCGGCGAGCGGGCTCCGGCTGACGGCGTACCAGCTGCGCCTGACCCTCTACCGCAAGCCCGGCACCACCCGCACCCCCACCGTGTGGCGGGTCGGCGCGATGGGCTCGGACGTCCCCGACCGCTTCGAGGTGCCAGCCTCCGAGCCCGGCCTGCCGGGGGGCCGCGAACTCTCCGTACCGCGCTACTCGCAGGAGATCCACAAGGGCCAGTACCCGGAGTACGACAACGGCGGCGAGGCCTGGTGCAGCCCCACCTCCTCGCAGATGATCATCGAGTTCTGGGGCCGCAAGCCCACGCCCGAGGACCTGGCCTGGGTCAACCCCGACTACGCCGACCCGCAGATCTGCCACGCGGCCCGATCCACCTTCGACTACCAGTACGACGGCTGCGGCAACTGGCCCTTCAACGCCGCCTACGCCGCCACCTACCGCGACATGCAGGGCGTGGTCACCCGGCTCGGTTCCCTCAACGATGTCGAGAAGCTGATCGCCGCGGGCATCCCCGTGATCACCTCGCAGTCCTTCCTCAAGGACGAACTGGACGGGGCGGGTTACGGCACCGCAGGCCACCTCATGACCGTCATCGGCTTCACTCCCACCGGCGACGTCATCGCGAACGACCCGGCTTCACCGGACAACCCGTCCGTCCGCCGGGTCTACAAGCGCAGGCAGTGGGAGAACATCTGGCTGCGCACCAAGCGGTACGACGCAAACGGCCAGGTCAAGGGCGGTTCGGGTGGCGTGTGCTATCTGTACTTCCCGGCTAAGCCGGCACCAACTCAGCACCGCGTTCTGCGGGAGCTGGGAGTCCTGTGACCGGACCCGCATCCCGCTCCGGCGGCAGATAGCCGCCGAAGGTCGACTCCACCACCTGACGGCAGCGTTCCCGCCCGTCTTTGGTGAGGTGACCGTAACGGTCGACTGTGACCTTGATCGACCGGTGTCCGAGCCATCGGGACACCTCGTGGATGGACACCCCGTTCGTCAAGGTCACGGTCGCCCACTTATGCCGAAGATCGTGCGGCGTGTACGCGGGAAGTCCGAGCTGCTTGATCGCACGGTCCCATGAACTTTCCCGCCGGGAGTGATGTTGTAGCTCGATTTTCCGGCGGTGCCACATGTGCTGTCTGGTGCCACTGGTGCTGGACGGTGCGAGGGGCTGAATTGGTCCAATACGTGGGCAGGCGATCGTGCTGGCTGGCAGCGTCATCGCACATGTGGGGGGTGCGCGCGGTGCCCCGGCGGTGCGGGGTCTCTGGTGCGCATCTGCGGACCAGCCTCCTCGGGTCGAAGAGGTACCGCACTAACAGCCGGCCTGATCCGGACGACGGCCCTGGTGCTGCGCCGCGGAAGTTCCGCCGATGAGTTTCCGGTGGTTGTGCGGTCTACCTGTCGACGAAGGGAGCGCACCATGCGCGAGATCATCGTTTGCACGTTCCTGACGCTGGACGGTGTCATGCAGGCGCCGGGCGGTCCGGACGAGGACGCTCAGGGCGGCTTCGAGTACGGCGGCTGGCAGAAGCCGGTGGACGACGACGAGGTCGGCGCGGCCATCGCTGGTTGGTACGAGTCCTCCGACGCGATGCTGCTCGGCCGCAAGACGTACGAGATCTTCGCGTCGTACTGGCCGACCGCCGATCCCGACAACCCGTTCACCCATCGGATGAACGGCATGCACAAGTACGTGGCGTCTCGGACCCTAACATCCGTCGAGTGGCAGAACTCCACGCTGCTGGAGGGCGACATCGTCGATGCCGTACGCAAGCTGAGAGCGTCCGACGGCGGCAATATCAACGTCGTGGGCAGTGGCGACCTCGCCCAGACCCTCATGCGGCACGGCCTCGTCGACAAGTACCGGCTGACCATCCATCCGGTGATCATCGGCACCGGCAAGCGGCTGTTCGCCGACGGAGCGATCCCCACCGCGCTGGAGCCGGTCAGCGTCTCGACGACGAAGGGCGGCACCATCGTCGCCGTCTACCGGCCAAACGGTAAGCCCAGCTACGACAGCTATTAGGCGGCTTCGTTTGGACCACCGGGCAGACCACATTCTGCAGGTGCAGCGCCTGTTGGTGCCTGGAGATCGCACTCCCGCTTCAACACCGCGTGAGGCGGGAGTGCGGTCGCGTCCGTGGTTGGGCGGGGCCACGAGCGCGACACATCAGTGGGTTCTGTGACCGGCCCCGCCCCCGTCTCCACCGCCATCGGCGCCTTGCCTGGGGTGGGGGAGCGCCTCACCCGCAGCGCTCTTTTCCGGACTCGACGATTCCTGGTGCGATGTTGAGGCGTATAGGTGATCATCTGCATACCTGAAGTCCGATCACGGAGGCATACCTTCATGAGACCGACGCGAGCCGTTCTGCTCGTCGTGGCCACCGCCCTGGCCCCTGCCCTCCTCTTCACCGCCCCGGCGTTCGCCAACGGTTCGGGGGCCCCGGTCGTCGCCACCGCTGCGGCGACCTCGTCCGACACGCCGGTGGACGAGATGTCGGAGGACGACCGGGTCGCCATCGCCCGCATCCTCCACGTAGCGACGCAGAACAAGGACAAGCGAGTCATCCAGGAGGCCAACAAGCTCCTCGACGACAACTCCCCGGAGGAGATGCGCGCCTGGCTGGAGACCGGCTACCGGCTGGCCCAAGCCGAGGACGACGCCGTGTACATAGCTCGCATGCTCGCGGCTCCGGACATCAGTGACGCCCTGCGTGCCGCAGCCAATGCTGCCCTCGACGACGGCTCCCCGGAAACCCTGCGCTACTTCCGTGAGGTGGGGCAGTACGAGGTGGCCGGTTAGGCAAAGCGGGGAACCGGGATCCGGTCGACGACTCCATGCCGCCCTCGGCCCTGCGTGATCTCTTCACCGGCGCGCGGCCAGCACCGCGGCGAGGCCCTCTCGCAGATCTTCGACGAAATACCCGGGGACCTCCAGCGACGGGAAGTGTCCCCCGCGTTCGGGTGACCGCCATCGGACGATGTGCCGGTAGCGCTCCTGTGCCCAGGGGCGCGGACACTTCTCGATGTCGCGGGGATACATGCTGATCGCCGACGGGACGTCGACCCGGAGTTCGGGGGCCAGGGAGTTGTGGCTTTCGTAGTAGATGCGGGCCGACGATGCGCCGGTCCGCGTCAGCCAATACAGGGTGACGTTGTCGAGAACCCTGTCCATGGAAATCGTCTCGAACGGGCTGTCTTCGGTGTCCGTCCACTCGGCGAACTTGTCCAGGATCCAGGCGAGAAGCCCGACCGGCGAGTCGACGAGCGAGTAGCCGATGGTCTGCGGCCGGGTCGCCTGCTGTTTCGCGTACGCCGCGCGGTGGCGCCAGAAATCGCGGGTGTCCTCGGTCCATGTGCGCTCGGCCGCCGTCAGCCCGTCCGTTGTCAACCCGGGCGGTGCCTCCGCGAACGTTGTGTGGATGCCGAGAACGTGCGCCGGGAACCTGCCGCCGAGAACCGTGGTGATATTGCCGCCCCAGTCGCCGCCGTGGGCCACGAACGTGTGGTAGCCGAGCCTTCCCATCAGTTCCACCCAGGCGGCCGCGATCTTTTCGGTTCCCCACCCGGTGGTGGCCGGCTTGTCGCTGTAGCCAAATCCAGGCAGCGACGGGGCCACGACGTGGAACGCCGGCGCGTCCGCGTCCTTCGGATCCGCCAGTTCGTCCATGACATCGACGAACTCGGCAATGCTGCCCGGCCAGCCGTGCGTCAGGATCAGGGGAGTGGCATCCGCGCGCGCGGATCGGCGGTGCAGGAAGTGGATTCCCAGACCATCAATGGTCGTGCGGAACTGGCCGAGGCGGTTAAGGCGCTCTTCGAACGACCGCCAGTCGTACCCGGTGCGCCAGTAGGCCACGACATCGACGAGGTCGGCGAGGGGAACGCCCTGATCCCATCGACGAGGGTCGGGCGCGGGGCGATAGACCGTCTCGGCCTCCGGCAGCCGCGCCGCGGCCAGTCGTGCGCGCAGATCGTCGAGGTCGGCGTCAGTCGCGTGGGCTTCACATGCTTGCACGTCGCTGGTTGGGCGGGGCATGAGACCTCCTGGCCATCGTGGAACCGGCTAAGGCGGTTCTAGCAGCTCTCCGGGCCACACTGCAACCTGCTAAGGTGGTTCCATGCGTGCTGGGTTTCCTGACTTCCGTCTCGGCAGCGTGCTGGCGACCAGCTTCACGGGGACTCTGTCGGAGCGTCATGGCAACGCTGTGGAGCGCATTCCCGCCCCGCACCGGCTCGTCGACTGGCTGGCGGTGAACGGCCTCGCCGTGGACTCCTGCACCACTGCCCAGCTCGACCTCGCCCGGGAGCTGAGGGAGTCGATTCACGCCGCCGCGACAGCGGCTGCGGTCCAGGACGCTCTCCCCGCCTCCGCTGTCCAGGTCATCAATGACCGCAGCGCCCAGGGCCGGGCCGCGGCGGTCCTGACGCCCGAGGGCAAGCGGCGATGGCGGCTCGGCTCGGACTCCGGTGTGGACGATGCCCTCGGCGTGATCGCCGCCGACGCGATCAGCATCATCGCGGGGGAGCGGGACGGCAAATTGGCCCTGTGTGCATCGCCGACCTGCCGAGCCGCCTTCTTCGACACCAGTCAAAGCCGCACGCGCAAATGGTGTGACATGAACACGTGCGGGAATCGCCAGAAGAAGGCGCGCTTCCATGCCAACCAGCGCAAAAACCCCAGGTCGGCGGAGTGATCGTTATCGTGTCGGGTGCGCCCCGGACGCCGGGGGACCGTCCACGTGTCGTTACGCCGACCCGTACCGCGGACACGGGCGCGCGGTTTTCCTGAGACCCCAGCGGTCGTAGGCGGCCGCAGACAAGCGGACCGCCGCTATCCTCGGACCGTGGAGAGCCGGTGGAAAGGCCATGCCACGCGCCATCCGCTGTGGGGCGCCGTCGCGTTGACGCTCGCGTGGCACGTGGTGCTGGTGTTGTTCGCCAAGGTGATTCTGCCTCCGCTGGCTCCGTCCTGGTTTCCCGACCTCGGCGCTGTCGTGGTCAACGCGGTCTGTTTCGCGGGCGTCTGGTGCGTGCTGTGGCGGTGGGGGTGGCTGCGGGCGTCGGGGGCCGCCACGCACGGCCGGGTGCGGCGCTGGTGGCTGGCCGTGCCCATGCTCGCGGTCGCGTGTTCCTACGCCGTCGCGGGCCTCGAGGGCGGCGCGCGCGTGATCGTCGGCTCGCTGGTGTCATTGCTGTGGGTGGCCGTCAACGAGGAGGCGTACAGCCGGGGTCTGGTGCAGCAGGTGCTCGGTCCGCTCGGGGTGATGCGGGCGGCCGTCGCCGTCGGCGTCCTGTTCGGCGTGGGCCACGTCCAGAACTACCTGTTCTTCGGCGCCGCGTTGGACGACACGCTGTGGCAGATGCTGTCCGCCGGGCTCTTCGGCTTCGCCTGCGCCGGGCTGCGTTACGCGATCGGCTCGATCTGGCCCCTGGTCGTCGTCCACGCGCTGGACGACTTCTTCCAGATCCGCTCGCCGGGCTCGGCCCCGGACTGGTGGGACGCGATCGTGTACGTCTTCTACGCCGCGTTCGGGGTGTGGCTGCTGCGGCGCTACGGCACGCCCGGTCACCGCCGGTCCCCAGCCGGCGGCAGCTCGGTCCGGACCAGTGGTCGGCGACCCGGCAGGCGCCTCAACCGCCGCTTCACCGTCGGCTACTGACCGGCGGGTCACGCGGCGGCGCGCACCTCCTGGGCGGCGTCGGCGTGGAGCGCCACCCGGACCAGGGCCGCGGCGAGCCGGGGGAGGTCCTTGGCGGACACCAGCTTCTCCAGGGACGCGGCGCTCTTCGGCAGGCCGACGCGCTCGGCGCCCTCCTGCGCCTTGCGGTCGAAGTACGGCGCGAACTCCGGCCAGACACCCTGCGCCTCCCGCAGGAAGATGTCGACGCCGGACGGCCCGATGCCGGTGATCTCCCGCAACAGCTTCTTCGGGTCCCCGGCCTCGCGCATCCGCCGCAGATCCCCGTCGTACTCGCGCAGCACCAGCTCGGCCGCCTCGCCGAGCTGGGTCGCGGTCCGCTCGTCGTAACGGCGGTAGCCGCCCTCGCCCAGCGCGTCGACCCGCTGCTGCCAGGTGGCGTCGGCCATCTTCCGCGGATCGCGCATCCCGGCGTCGAAGAGGGCGCGGGCGGAGGCCACCGCGATGTCCGCCTTGATCCGGGCGGACAGCAGATGGGCCAGCACCAGCAGCTGGTAGAGGGAGCCGGGGGTGTTCCGCAGGGTGATACCGGCCTCGGCCGCGTACGTCGTGCCCTGCCGGTCCAGCAGGCTGCGCACCACGCTGGTGTTCTTGTCGCTCGTGTGCTTCTGGTTCATCTCGGAGCCCACCTCCTCGCTGAGGACGGTCCGTGCGAGTGCCCGCCGAGCAGCGGTTCACTCGGGCCCGCTCCGCATGATCTTCCAGACGCGGGTGGCCACCTGGAGGTTGAGCCTGCTGTCCACGTCCGTCAGATCGCGGCCGCTGATCTCCCGGATCCGCTGCAGCCGGTAGCGCAGCGTGGAGCGGTGGACGACCAGGGCGGCGGCCGTCTCGCTGTACTTGCCGCCGCGGTCGAAGTACACGGTCAGGGTCTCCACCAGGGTCGTGTGGTGCTTCGCGTCGTAGTCGAGCAGCGGGCCCAGCCACTCCCGTACGAACCGCTCGACCTCCCGCTGATCCTTTCCGGTGCGCAGAATGCGGTACAGCCCCAGATCGTCGAAGAAGGTGATGCCGTACGCGCTGTGCGAGCCCTGCCGGACTTCCAGCGCGCGCAGCGCCTCCTGGTACGAACGGGGCACCTCATGCGGGGTGTCGCAGTGGCCACCGACCCCGATCGCCCCGGCCGGTGAGCCCAGCTCCCGGCTGAGCGCCGTGTGCAGCGTGCGCTCGGCCGGCCGGCCCCGCGCCACCAGCACCGCCGTATCGGAGCGGCGGGTCGGCAGCACCCGCAGCCCCAGCCCCGAGGCCGCCCGGACGACGGCCCGCAGGAACCCGTCGTCCGCCGGCCCGTCCGCCCGGCGTGCCGCGACCACATGGTGCGGACCGTGCAGATCGTGGCCGACCGCCTCGGCGCGGGCGTAGGCGCTGGTGTCGTCCGCGCCCGTGAGCAGATCGTCCACCAGCTCGCGGCGCAGCCGCAGCTCCAGCTCGGCCAGCCGGCGCCGGTGCGTCAGCTCCAGGGCGAGCGCGGCCGCGGCGTGGTCCAGGGCGCATACGGCCCGCTCGTCGGCCCGGGCCTCGGGATCCACCAGGCACAGCGCGCCCAGCAGCTCGCCCCGCGGCGCGGCGACCGCGACCAGCCGGTCCCGCAGCCGGGCCGGGCCGCACCGGCGCGCGGCGTCGCGCAGCAGCTCCTCGCGCTGCGCCGGATCGGGCGTGGGATACGGATCGGGGCGCCCGGGGCCCGCCCAGGCCCGCAGGTTGCCGAACCGGTCCTCGACCGCGGCGGGCAGGCCGGTGACGCGGTGCAGCGCCCGGGCGATCCCCGCCTCGCCGTCGCCACGGGCGGCGGCCCGGGCGAGGGCGTCGTGCACCTCGCGCAGATGTCCCAGGTCGGAGAGGGCGCGGTCCAGCCGCCGCCGCATCGCGTCCCGCTCGCCCCGGGCCCGGCGCAGCTCGGCGGCCTGGGCCCGCTCCCGGCGGTGAGCGGCGGCGACGGACAGCGCCGCGGAGGTCTGACGCACCAGGAGGGAGAGCAGGAACCGCTCGTCCTCGCCCGGCCGGTCCCGGGAGCTGACCACCAGCGCGCCCCGGAGCCCGTCCGGTCCGGGCCGCTCCGGTCCGGGCCCGTCCGGTCCAGGGAGGCCGTCCGGCTCAGGCGGCCCGTCCGGCTCGCGCCGCCTCTCCGGCTCGCGCAGTCCGTCCGGCTCGCGCAGGGCGAACGCCCACCCCCAGGCCCGCCGGGGGAGGCGCACCGGTCCGTCCCGGCCCGCCAGCTCCCTGACCCGCGCGTCCAGGGCCGGGGTCGCCCGGGAGCCGTGGCCGTCGTCCGTACAGCGCACCAAGCCGTCGCCGCGCAGCAGATAGCCCGCCTCGGCGCGGCCCGCGACCGTGCTGACCTGGGCCATCGCCCGGCGCACAATCTCCGTCTCGTCCCGGCTGTCGAACATCGTCAGACAGCGCAGCACCAGCTCATCGGCGACACCTGATCGGGCCATGCGGTCACTCCGGGCGTCCTCGGCGCGTCCCTCCCTACCGAAATACCCATATACCGGCGAATCACCACAAGAGGGCAAATTGAGGCTCGTATTTTCGACCTCGGGGACGCAGGCACACCCTCGTCCCGCCTTGTCACCCTGACGGCGTGGGCCTTACGTCCCGCACGTGGTCCGGTCAATGGTCCGGCCACTGGCGGCGACGCGGGCATCCGCTACGGCGAGGAGGGCGACGCCATGGCCATCGAGTCCGATCCCCATCTGTCCATGGTGCGCCCGGTCACCCCGAACACCCCGCAGGGGTGCGAGGAGTGCCTGCGCCTGGGATCGCCCTGGGTGCATCTGCGGCTCTGCCTGACCTGCGGACACGTCGGCTGCTGCGACTCCTCCCCGCTCAAGCACGCCCGTGCCCATGCCGCCGCGGCGAGCCATCCCGTCGTCGAGCCCCTGGAGGCGGGCGAGGAATGGCGGTGGTGCTACGTCCACGAGGCCCTGGTCTGACCTGCCGAGAACCATCACCACGGAGGTGAAGGACGATGAGCATGCCCGTCCGACGACACCGGGGCGCAGGCCCCCTCGAGCGACCCCGGGGCTGGAGCCGCAACCCCCTGGCGGAATTCGACGAACTGCTCAGCCAGATGGGCGGACTCCTCGAATCCACCGTCGGCGCCGCCCCGCCCGGCCTCACCGCCTGGGCGCCCGCCGCCGATGTCAGCGAGGCCGACGACGCCTACCGCGTCGAGGTGGACCTCCCCGGCGTCCGGCGCGAGGACGTGGACGTGGAGGTGAGCGGCCAGGAGCTGACCGTCTCCGGCGAGATCGGGGAACGCGAGCGCGAGGGCGTGCTGCGCCGTAGCACCCGCCGCACCGGGCGCTTCGAGTACCGGATGCTGCTGCCCGCCGAGGTCAACACCGAGGCCGTCCGGGCCGGGATGGCCGATGGTGTGCTCACCATCACCGTCCCGAAGGCGGAGGCCATGAAACCCCGTCATGTGGAGATCACCGAGAAAGGGGAGACCGAGAGCGCGGGGACGCGCATAACCGGCGAGGCCACCGCCAGGGGCACCGAGACCCAGGGAGCCCAGGAATCCCGGGGGTTCCAGGAGACCCAGGAGCCTCAAGGGCCGCAAGGGGCGCGAGAGACCCCTGGGATTCAGGAGTCCCAGGAGGCCCGAGAGCCCCAGGGGACCCAGGAGTCCCAGGAGACCGGTGGGACCCGCACCTCCGGCTGGGGGTTCCGCGGCCGCAACCGCTGAACCCCACCGAACCCACCCTCCCCACGGCGGCGCCCCACCCGGGCGCCGCCGTTCCGATGCCCGGCTTCTCCCGGCTTCTCCCCTCTCCGCGCGTACATCCGGATGGCCAATGTCCATTTTTCCTTTCCTCAGCCAACGGTTGATCAGTAATCTCGCCTCAGAAGCGGGTTGCCCTGCCGCTCTTCGTCGTGCTCCACTGCCCCGAGGACGCGGACGACCCCGAGGGCGGCCCCGAAAGCCGGAAGAGGGCGAAGGAAGTGCGGGACTTGAAAGCCACCTGGCGGCCGGCGGGCATCTACGCCACAGGCGCGGACATCGACGCCACCGGCGAAACCGGACCGGCCCCAGGTGGCGTCCCTCCGGCGAGGCGTGCGATATGACCTCGGCGCCGGGCGGGCCGAGACGTCGGGACGGCGTCGAGGACGTCGAGGACGCCGAGGCGGACAACGACAGGCTGCGGCGGTTCGCGGCCATCTGGAGCCGGGCCGTCCACCCGATGGCGGCCACCGCCATGACCCTTGACGAGTTCGAGGACTATCTGCTGCCGCTGGCCCGCCGGCTGAGCGAGGCCCTGCACACCGCCCCCTTCGACACGGCCGACGCCTACGAGGTGGGTGCCGCGCTGGTGGACGCCCAGTGCGCCGAACCCGAGGCGCTGCCCGCGATCCTGGGCGTCATCGACGCCTATCTGGTGCTCTACTCCTCGCCGGACCGGACGACCGGCGACGAGGACGTACGGGCCCGCTGCGCCCGGCTGCAACACGCGCTCGCCGCCGGTTTCGTGCGGGAGCTGCGCGAGCGCGAGCGCGACGAGCGGAAGGCCATCTCCCACGCCGCGCTGACCGCCCGCATCGAGGCCGAGAAGGCGC
Source organism: Streptomyces sp. NBRC 110028 (assembly GCF_001417735.1). Taxonomy (GTDB): domain Bacteria; phylum Actinomycetota; class Actinomycetes; order Streptomycetales; family Streptomycetaceae; genus Streptomyces. The sequence continues at coordinate 88,205 of NZ_BBUZ01000041.1, read as the reverse complement.
TGCACGCGAGCGAGGCCAAGTTCCGGGCCGTGTTCGAGGGCGCGGCGATCGGCGTGGGGATCGCCGGGCTCGACGGTGAAGTCCTCGTCGTCAACGACGCGATGGCCAGGATGTTCGGCGGCGTCTCCTTCTTCCGGCCCGGCCGCAACGTCACCGAGTTCGTCCACCCCGACGACGCGCCGGGCGTCCACGAGCTGTACCGCGAGCTGGTCACGGGCGAACGCGACCACTTCCGCATCGAGAAGCCGCACTACCGCGACGACGGCAGCGTGCTGTGGACCAATCTCACCGTCACCCTGCTCCGCGACTCCAGTGGCGCGCCCCAGTACCAGCTGGCGCTCGCCGAGGACATCACCGAGCACCGGCTGCTGCGGGAACGGCTGCGCTACGAGGCCACCCATGACGAGCTGACCGGGCTGCCCAACCGCACCCTGTTCCTGGAACGCCTCGACCAGGTGCTCGCCGCCGCGGCCGACGCCCAGCGCTTCGGCGTCTGCTACCTGGACCTCGACGGCTTCAAGGCCGTCAACGACAGCCTCGGGCACGTGGCGGGGGACCGGATGCTGCGGGCCGTCGCCGAACGGCTCCAGGGGTGCGTGACCTCCCCGCACGAGCTGGTCGCCCGGGTCGGCGGGGACGAGTTCCTGGCCCTGGTCACCGGGCCCGCCGCGCAGGCGGACGGCACCGCGATGGCCCGCCGGATGCTCGCCGCGCTCGCCGACCCCGTCCAGGTCGAGGGAGGGGAGCTGCGGGTACGGGCCAGCATCGGCGTCGTCGACGGGCGGGCCGGGGAGATCTGCCGGGCCGAGGTGCTGCGCAGCGCCGACATCACCATGTACCGGGCCAAGGCCGCGGGCGGCAACCGCTACGAACTCGCCGACGCCGACGAAAGCGCCCGGGTGATCGCCCGCCACAGCCTCAGCAACGGGCTGCCGTCGGCCCTGGAGAACGGTGAGTTCTTCATCGAGTACCAGCCGCTGGTACGGCTCGCCGACGGCACCGTACGCGGCGCCGAGGCGCTGGTGCGCTGGCTCCACCCGGTGCACGGGGTGCTCGGGCCCGACCAGTTCATCCCGCTCGCCGAGGACACCGGGCTCATCGTGCCGCTCGGCCGCTGGGTGCTGGAGCAGGCCGCCCGGCAGGCCCGCGCCTGGCAGGACGACGCCGAGTGCGACGCCGAGCGGCTGCGGGTCAACGTCAACCTCTCGCCCTGCCAGCTCGGTCACCCCACGCTGGTGTCCGACACCGTGGCGGTCCTGGAGAACGCCGGGCTGAGCCCGAGCGCCCTGTGCCTGGAGGTCACCGAGAACGACCTCATCGGCGCCGACGAGGACGCCCTGCGGCCGCTGCGGCAACTCGCCGACCTGGGCGTGGACATCGCCCTGGACGACTTCGGCACCGGCTACTCCAACCTCTCGTATCTGCGCCGCCTCCCGGTCAGCACCCTCAAGCTGGACCGCTCCTTCACCCGCGGCATGCAGCGCGCCCCCGCCGACCCCGTCGACGTCAAGATCGTGGAGGGCATCGTCTCGCTGGCCCACACGCTCGACCTGGCGGTCACGGTGGAGGGCGTCGAGACGGCCGTGCAGGCCGAGCACCTGCGGATGCTGGGCTGCGACACCGCCCAGGGCTGGTACTACGCCCGCCCCGGCCCCCCGGAGCGGCTGCACACCCTGGCGCTGGCCGACGCCAGCTGAGCGCCGCCCGTACGGGAGGTGCGGGCGGGCCGGGTGCCCGGCCCGCCCGCGCGCCCTACTGGGGCTCCGGCGCGTCCAGCAGCCGGGAGCGGATCAGGAAGCGGACGCCCTCCGGCGCCTCCAGGGAGAAACCGCTGCCGCGCCCCGGCACGACGTCCACCGTCAGATGCGTATGCCGCCACCGCTCGAACTGCGACGCGGACATCCAGAAGCCCACCGGTTCCTGGACTCCGTCCACGTGCAGCTCGCCGAGCAGCACATCGGACGCGCCCGTACGGAACTCGCCCAGCGGGTAGCACATGGGCGCGCTGCCGTCGCAGCACCCGCCGGACTGATGGAACATCAACGGCCCGTGTTCCGCCCGCAGCCGACGGATCAGCTCGGCCGCGGACTCCGTCAGGGCGATGCGTGAGGTCTCCGTCATGACAGGCAGCCTAGACCGCGGCGCGGGGCCGGGTCTTCAGGGGTTCCGCGGTGCGGGGGAGCACCGGGGATCAGTAGCCGTAGATCATCTTGTAGGCGACCTCGGGGAGGAACTGTCCGGCGGAGGAGCCGGCTCCGGCGCCGCAGTTGCCGTCGGACTCGCCCGGAGTCTTGATCCACAGAAGCATCTCGGCGCCTCCGCCCTTCTGGGTGGGAGTGCCGATGCGGCGGCCCGTGGGGTTGCACCACTGGCCGTTGGAGCCGTTGCCATTGCGGCTGGTGTCCACGACGAACGGTTTGGTATAGCCGTAGCGGGAGTTGAGCTGGTCGTTGACGGCGTTGCCGTAGGCGATGTTCTCGGCGGTGGTGTAGTAGTTGGAGATGTTGAGCGAGAAGCCGTGGGCCTGCCGGAGGCCGGCTTCGTGGAGGCGCTGGGCCATGGTCGCCGCGTTCGCCCAGCCCGGGTTGCCGGCGTCCATATAGACCCAGGTGTTGGGCGCCTGACGGTTGAACTGCGTGAGGGCGCCGGTGATCATGCCTTCGCGTTCATCGATCTGAGCCTGGGTCATGCAGCCGTAGTCCCCGAGGGAGTCCGGCTCCAGGAGGACGATGGCCGGGCGGTTGGCGATGCCGCCGGCGAACTGGGCGATCCAGGTCGCGTAGGCGGACGGCGAGGCGGCTCCGCCGGCGGAGTGTCCGCCGCAGTAGTCGCGGTTGTAGATGTTGTACGCGACGAGGAGGGGCAGCCTGTCCTGACTGTCCGCCGCGCCCGCGTACGCACCCGTGGCGGTCCCGATGGAGCCGCTCCAAGAGCCGAACCAGCGGGCCGCCGGGGTGTTGGCCAGCGAGGTGTTGATCGCGGACGCCCGGCCGTCGCCGGGGTTGGCGGCGACCCACCGCTTCGCGCTGGAGTCGGGATCCACGTAGAACCCGTTGGTCATGGTGGTCGGGTCGGCGGCGTGGGCGGACGGTGCGACGGCGAGCGCCAGCGGCAGAGCGAGGAACGCTGCCACGAGGGCGCGGAGTCTGCGGCGCATGACTGTACCTCGGTTTCCTGGCAGGGATGCGCCACACGCTCTGGTGCCGAACGTGCGACGCGCTGAGGAAGTGCGGCGGTACGACGCCCCTCGGGCCGGCGGGGTCCGGCGGGGACGCATACCCGAAGGGCCGGAGGCCGGCTTTGGGAGCGCTCCCATCGGAAGCTCTCCGCATGGCGTTCAGAACCTTCGGGGTATGGCCGGTATCGTGTTGCGCCCTGCCGGAGCTGTCAAGAGCCGTTGCCGGGACGTGCCGTGCGCGCCCCTCGCGTGAGGCCGGCCGACCGGTCCCCGCCGACGTCGACGTGGTCGGCTCCGACGACCTGAGCGGCCCACCCGCCTGGTCGGCCGCTTCAGCGCCTGACCGCCGCGTGGTTGGGCCGTGGCGGCCCGCCGGTGGGTACGGCGGCTGTGCTGGAGCGCAACGAGATCGGCGGGGCCAACAGGATGTGCCGAGGCGGCGTCTGCGGTGCGGCGATGCGTTCCACCAGCAGGGAAACGGCGTTCTCGCCCATCTCCATGGCCGGTACGTCCGCTGCGGTGAGCGGTGGGCGGAAGTCCTCGGCCCACGTCCTGGCCGCCACTCCGGTGATGGAGAAGTCGTACGGCACGGTGAGGCCGGCGTCCGTCAGCGCGCGCTGGACGCCGGGCAGGGCGGCCTCGTTGATGGTGGTGATGGCGGTGACGTCCGGATGGCTGCGCAGGAGCGCCTCGACGCGTTCCTGACCGGAGCGGGCGTCGTCCCCGCACGGCACTTCGACGCCGTCGAGGCCGCGTTCCGCCACGGCCGCCTCGAAACCCTCCCTGGCCCTGTGCGCGGGGCCGTAACCGGCCGAGATGAGTTCCGGGGAACGCGTGACCAGAGCCACCCGGCGGTGTCCGAGATCGGCGAGGTGCCGCACGCAGTGCTGGACCAGGCCGGCGTAATCGACGTCGATCCAGGACATCCGGTGGTCGCGGGTCGTGTGCCCGATGCCGACGAAGGGCAGTCCGGCCTCCCGCAGCCGCCCCACGCGGGGGTCCTCCAGGCGGATCTCCATCAGGATGACGCCGTCCACGCGGCTCTCCGAGACCAAGCGCTCGAAGGAACGGTCGTGATCCCCGCCGGAAGGGGACAGCAGTACGTCCAGGTCGGCCCGGGCGGCGGCGTCGACCACGCTGGCGACGAAGTCCAGCTGCATGTGTGTGAGCCTGTTGCCGGCCGGGGGGATGACGAGACCGATGGTCCGGGTCCGGCCCTCCTTGAGCGCCCTCGCGGCCGCGTTGGGGCGATATCCCAATTCGGTGATCACGTCTTGGATGCGTCTGCGAGTGCTGGGGGCGACCGGGCGTTTGCCGCTGAGCGCGTACGACACCGTGCTGCGCGACACCCCGGCCCGCCGGGCGATCTCCCCGATGTTCATGCGACTCCCCCAAGGACTTACTCGCGGGTCGCAAGGATACTCGCGCGGACCGGTTCGCCGGCGTGACAGGGAATGGCGCGCGGGGGCGCTCGGCGCCGCTTCGCCGTGAGCGAATCGATTCCACGCAAGCGCTTCGACGGATGCTGCGCCCGGCGGAGTGCGGGGTCGGTCCCGTGACGTGAAGCGACGGCGGTGCCGACGAGCGGCCGGAAGCCTCGCCGCATCGGCTGGTGCCTCTCCGAACCGGCCTGTGACCGCATGGGTTTGGCGGCTGCGTCCCCGCTCACCCGCATGATCGGTAGTCACCCGGCGCCCGATGGCCCGCCGTCGGGCAGGCCCGCGCGGCCCACCGCGGCCCGCCCGATGGGAAGATCGGCCGCCCATCGCCTGCCGCCCCCCGGGACTGATCGAGCGCCCCGATCGGTCCCGAACTGCCCGAATCGGCCGTCGAATCGATTCCGCGACAAGGTTCGCAACAGCTGACTCCGCACTCTTGACAGTCCATGAACCCCGGAGCACCGTCTCCCCCCGAACCCTCTCTGCAATCTCGCTGCGGAAACGGCACCTTCAAGCGCTTCCGGATGGTCAGCGCCACCACAGACGACCCGATCGGGTCGCGCCGGCACGGTAGGGAGATCAGATGAGAACCATGCGTACAAGGCGCCACTCGCTGTCCGTGCGCGGGGGCGTGCGACGGTTGTTCGCGGCGGCAGGGCGCGGTGGCGGGCCGGACCACGTGCCGGGCCGGGCACACATCCCTCTGCCGACGCGCTCGCCCGGCTCAGGGGCGACAGTGTTCGCCCGGGCGGGAGCCGCGGCCGTGCTCGTCGCCGGCGCGCTGGCCGGGGTCACGGCCACGACGGGTACGGCTCGCGCGGACACGTCCGGGCCGTGCGACATCTACGCGGCAGGCGGTACCCCCTGCGTGGCGGCGCACAGCACGACGCGAGCGCTGTACGCCTCGTACAACGGGCCGCTCTACCAGGTCCGGCGTGCCTCGGACAACAGCACCCGGAACATCGGCGTCCTGGACGTGGGCGGATACGCCGACGCCGCCGCCCAGGACTCGTTCTGTTCGGGGACGACCTGTCTCATCACGATCATCTATGACCAGTCCGGCCGCGGCAACAACCTCACCCAGGCGCCCGGCGGCGGTGCCGCGGGCGGCCCCGACAACCTCGCGAACGCGACCGCCGCGCCCACCACGGTGGGCGGTCACAAGGCCTACGGCGTGTTCGTGGCGCCCGGCACGGGTTACCGCGACAACCACACCAACGGCATCGCCACCGGGGACAACCCCGAGGGCATGTACGCGATCTTCGACGGCACGCACTACAACGGCGGATGCTGCTTCGACTACGGCAACGCCGAGACGGACAGCAACGACGACGGCAACGGCACCATGGAGGCCATCTACTTCGGCAACATCAAGGTCTGGGGCTACGGTTCGGGCAACGGCCCCTGGATCATGGCCGATCTGGAGAACGGCCTGTTCTCCGGGGTCAACCAGCGCTACAACGCGGGCGACCCGACCATCAACCACCGGTACACGACCGCCATCATCAAGGGCGGCCCGAACCACTGGGCGATCCGTGGCGGCAACGCCCAGTCCGGCGCCCTGTCCACCTTCTACGACGGGCCGCGTCCAAACGTCCCGGGCTACAACCCGATGCGGAAGCAGGGTGCCATCATCCTGGGCACCGGCGGGGACAACAGCAAGGGCGCCCAAGGCACCTTCTACGAGGGGGTGATGACCTCAGGCTATCCGTCGGACGCCACCGAGAACGCGGTCCAGGCCAACATCACCGCTGCCGGATACAGCAACTCCTCCGGCGGGACGGGCACGGGCGCGCTGCACGCGGTGGGCGCGGGCAAGTGCCTGGACGTGCCCAACTCGTCCACCACGGCCGGGACCCAGCTACAGATCTGGGACTGCGGCGGCGGCGCCAACCAGACCTGGGCCCGCACGCCCTCCGGCCAGCTGACCGTCTACAGCGGCGGCAGCCAGATGTGTTTGGACGCGTACAACAACCAGACGTCCGCCGGCACCAAGGTGGTCACCTGGCCGTGCAACGGTGGCGCCAACCAGCAGTGGCAGCTGAACTCCGACGGCACCGTCATCGGCACCCAGTCCGGACTCTGCCTCGACGTCACCGGCGCTTCCACCGCCAATGGCGCCCCGGCGGAACTCTGGCCGTGCAACGGTGGGGCCAACCAGCAGTGGAATCTCGACTGATGTGACCGGCCCGTGGCCGGCTCACCACCGGCACGGGCCACTCGCCATCGGATACGGGCATCCGCGTGCCCGGCGCCCGGCGGCACCTCCCGGATCTTCCGACCGTCCGGCGGAATCGCCCGATCCCCCTTCGCCCCGACCCGCCACCAGTTGGTGATCGGCGGCGACAGTCTGCGCCTCGACGTCTACGGCGGCGGCAGCGGCCTCGGCCGGCAGGTCGCGCCATGGCCCCGCAAGAACACCCCCGGCAGCAACCAGGACTTCACCCCCCGCTGACCGGCCCGCTCCCGGGCCCTCGCTCCCGGCCGGCCCGCACGGGCCGGCGGCTCGTTCACCACATCCACCATCCCGCACCCGTGAGGAACGCTGATGAAGACGTACCGGATCCCCTTCGCCGCGGCGCTGACGGCCGCGCTCGGCATGGGCGCCGCATTACCCGCGACGGCCGCCACCGGCACCGGGGCGCCGCCCCCTGCCGCGCGGGCCGCCGCGCCCGCCGGCTTGCGGCTGATGCCGTTGGGCAACTCGATCACCTGGGGCGTCGGCAGCCCGTCCGGGAATGGTTACCGGAGCTTTCTGTGGAACCGTCTGGCGGCCGAGGGGCACGCCGTGGACTTCGTCGGCTCCGGACGCAGCGGGTCCATGTCCGACCCGGACAACGAAGGCCACTCCGGCTGGCGGATCGACCAGATAGCAGGCATCGCGGACTCCGTGCTGGCCCGCTACAAGCCGAATGTCGTCACCCTGGAAATCGGCACCAACGATCTCAACGGCAACTATCAGGTCCCGACCGCCCCCGACCGGCTCCGCGCCCTCATCGACCAGATCACGAGGGACGCGCCCGACGCGACCGTCCTCGTCGGCACCCTGATCGTCTCCACCAGCGGTACCGAGGAGGCCCACCGGCCCGGGTTCAACGCCAAGCTCCCCGGGATCGTCCAGGCCGAGCAGGCCGCCGGCAAGCACGTACGCCTGGTGGACATGAGCGCTCTGACCGCCGCGGACCTGGCCGACGCCCTGCACCCCAACGACAACGGCTACCGCAAGATGGCGGACGCCTTCAACGCGGGGGTCCAGGCCGCGGACGCGGCGGGCTGGATCAAACCGCCCCGTTCCGTGCGCGGCCAGGCGCGGCATTCATCGGCGGCGGACCGCGCTTCCGGTCTCCAGGGCCCCGTGAACCGGAGCGGGTGAACGTCACCCGCCGCACCGGCACCACACCCGGCGGAGGCGCCCCGGGAGTGGGCGCCTCCTTCCGCAACCAGGCCCAGGAGTGATGGATCATGCCCGTGTCCACTGCGAGAGTCAGGCGACGGTTGTCGCTGTCCCCGCGGATGTCCTTGCGCAGAACATTGACGCTCATCGTCTCGGTCGTGCTGCTCACCGCGGCCGTTCCCCTCGTCTCCCTCGGAACGGCGCGACCCGCCGCCGCGCTCGGCAACGGGCTCGCGCTGACCCCGCAGATGGGTTTCAACGACTGGAACGCGTACGGCTGCAACGTCTCCGAGTCGCTCATCAAGTCCACCGCGCAGGCGATGCACACCAACGGTATGCAGGCGGCGGGCTATTCGTACGTCAACATCGACGACTGCTGGATGACCCACAGCCGCGACTCCGGCGGCCGCCTGGTGCCGGACCCGGTCAAGTTCCCGGACGGCATCAAGGGCACCGCGGACTACGTGCACTCGCTGGGGCTGAAGCTGGGGATCTACGAGGACGCGGGCACCGCGACCTGTGCCGGGTATCCGGGCAGCCTGGGGCACGAGACCACGGACGCGCAGTCGTTCGCCTCCTGGGGCGTGGACTATCTGAAGTACGACAACTGCAACAACACGGGGGCGCCCGCGCGGACCCGGTACACCGTGATGCGTGACGCCCTGGCGGCCACCGGCCGGCCGATCCTGTTCAGCCTGTGCAACTGGGGCCAGGAGAACGTATGGACCTGGGGCGCGGAGGTGGGCAACAGCTGGCGCACCACCGGGGACATCAACGCCAGCTTCTCCAGCATGCTGTCGATCTTCCACAGCAACGTGGGGCTGGCCTCCTACGCCGGTCCCGGCCACTGGAACGACCCGGACATGCTGGAGGTCGGCAACGGCTCACTGACGGCCACCGAGAGCCGCAGCGAGTTCAGCCTGTGGGCGGAGATGGCCGCGCCGCTGATCGCGGGCACCAACATCCCCTCGGCCAGTGCGGACACCCTGTCCACGCTGACCAACTCCCGGGTGATCGCGGTGGACCAGGATCCCCTGGGCAAGCAGGGCACCATGGTCTCCTCCTCGGGCGGCCTGGACGTGCTGGCCAAGCCGCTGGCCAATGGGGACGTGTCGGTCGCGCTGTTCAACGAGACGGGCTCGACGGCGACCATCACCACCACCGCGGCCGCGATCGGGAAGTCCGGCGCGTCCGCCTACGCGCTGACCGACCTGTGGTCGGGAGCGTCCTCGACCACCTCCGGCACGATCAGCGCCTCGGTGCCGGCACACGGCACGGTGATGTACCGGGTGGCGGGCGGCACCAGTAGCGGCGGCGGCACCAGCGTGACCGGCGCGCTGCACGCGGTGGCTGCCGGCAAGTGCCTGGACGTACCGGACTCGACCACGACCGCCGGCACCCAGGTGGAGATCTGGAGCTGCCACGGCGGGGACAACCAGATCTGGACGCACTCCACCTCCGACCAGCTCACCGTCTACTCAGGCAGCCGCCGCATGTGCCTGGACGCCTACGACAACCGGACCAGCCCCGGGACGAAGGTGGAGATCTGGTCCTGCAACGGCCAGACCAACCAGCAGTGGACGCTGAACCCGAACGGAACGATCACCGGGGTCCAGTCCGGTCTGTGCCTGGACGTCACCGGAGGAGCCACGGCCGACGGAACCCTCGCCGAGCTGTGGACCTGCAACGGCAGCAGCAGCCAGCGCTGGACGCTGGGATGAGTACCCCTCCGCGCCCCGGCCCGGCACCGGGACGGCCCTGGCCGCGTTCGGCGCGCCGGCGTTCGCCACGTCCTCGCACCCCCGAACCACACGACCGGTGCGCTGCGTGCGGTGGGTGCGGGCAGGCACCTGGAGGTGCCGGGCGCGTCCACGACACCGGGTAGGCAGACCCAGATCCGCGACTGCGCCGCCACCGCCAACGGCACCCCCGTCGAGCTGTGGACCTGCAACGGGGGATCCCACCAGCAATGGTCACTGAGCTGACCTTGTGAGAGCCGAACCGTGAGGAGGATCGGATGAGGTCGAGAGCGAGGCCCGGCCGGCTGGTACTGGCGGTCGGCATCGTCCTGGCGTTCGTGCTGTCATCGCTGTCGGCGACCGCGAGCCGGGCCGCCGCGGGCGAGTCGCTGAGCGTGCACCTGGCGTCGACGCGGGGACCGTCGACCGGCGTGGGGGAGGGGTTCCTCTACGGCATCACCCAGGACGGCAGCCAGCCGGCGGACCCGTTCATGCAGCCGCTGGGGATCAACGCCTTCCGCGGCGGCGGATGGTTCTCCGGCGGCTGGATCAGGGACGGCTACCAGTACGGCTCGGCCACCCGGGCCGACCTCGACTCGATCACCGCGCAGGCGAGACGGCTCACCCGGCCGCCTTACCACGCGCAGTACCAGGTGCTCGTGAGCGACATCTACGGCGCGAACGGCGGCCAGCCGTCGAACACGCGGTACCCGTGCGACAACGGCGACTGCTCCAACTGGGTCAGCTTCATCGACTCCACGGTGGGAGCGCTGCAGGCCTCGGGGCTCACGTTCGCCTACGACATCTGGAACGAGCCGGACATCTCCGCCTTCTGGACCCGGGGGGTGAACAGCGCCCAGTACTTCCGGATGTGGGACACCGCCTACCGGGAGATCCGGCGCATCGCCCCCGGGGCGCGGATCGTCGGGCCGTCACTGGCGTTCACCCCGCAGCGCAACCCGGGTGAATGGCAGACCTGGCTCGCGCACGTGAAGGCGGCCGGGACGGTGCCGGACATGATCACCAACCACAACGAGGGCGATGTCGACGACCCGGTCACCGTCGCGCGGACCCTGAACAGCGAACTGACCGCGGCGGGCATCGGTCCGCTGCCGCTGTCCTCGAACGAGTACCAGCCGGCCGACCGGCAGACCGCCGGGGTGACAGCGTGGTACCTGGCGCGGTTCGCCCAGTCCGGGTACACCAACGCGATGCGCGGCAACTGGGTGTGCTGCGTCACCCCGAACCTCACCGGAGTCCTCACCCAGAGCGGGGGCAGCTGGCAGCCGACCGGCAACTGGTGGGCGCTTCGGGACTACGCCGACATGACCGGCACCCTCGTCGACACCTCCGGCCAGGTCGGCTCGACGGCGATCTCGGCCTCCGAGGACTCCTCCGCCAAGCGAGCCGTGGCGGTCATCGGCGACTCGAACGGGTACACCGGCGCCGCGTCGGTGACCTTCGACGGGCTGGCGTCCGTGCCCTGGCTGGCGAACGCCGACGGCGTGCACGTCACCGTGCGCCGCATACCGGACCAGGCGCCGCTCGGCGCCCCCCAGACGGTGTACGACCAGAACGTGAGCGCCTCGGGCGGCTCGATCACCGTGCCGATCACGTTCCAGGGCGCCCACGACGCGTTCTCCGTCTATCTGACACCGGCCTCTTCCGGCGGTGGCGGCTTCCCGGACGGCTACCACCAGCTCGTGGTCGCTTCCAACAGCCTGTGCGTGGACGTCCACGGCAACTCGAACAGCGCCGGTGCCGCGATCGACCAGTGGACCTGCAACGGGCAGGGCAACCAGCAGTTCCGGTTCGTGTCCGCCTCGGGCGGCTACGGCGAACTGCGGGCCCAGGACTCCGGGCTGGACGTGGCGGTGGCCGGCGGTTCCACGGCGGCGGGCACCCCGGACATCGTCCAGCAGGCCCCCGGCACGGCGGCGGGCGGCCTCTGGCTGCCGCTGCCGCAGTCCGACGGCTCCTACGCCTTCCAGAACAAGAACAGCGGCCTGTGCCTGGACGTCTACGGCGCCGGCGGCAACCTCGGCCAGCAACTGGACCAGTGGCAGTGCAAGAACGGGCCGGGGACCAACCAGGACTTCTTCCTCCGCTGATCGACCTGCGAAAGGAACCCACCGTGTCAGCATTCAGCCGGCTGTTCCGGCGCCTGCGCGCCTCGACCGCCGTGCTCGCGGGCCTCCTCCTGACCGCCGGCGGCATCGTGGGCACGGCCGCCGCGCCGGCCCAGGCCGCGACCTCCGTCACGATCAACGGCGCCTCCGGCGGCCGGACCTTCGACGGCGTCGGCGCGATCAGCGGCGGGGGCGGCAACAGCAGACTCCTGATCGACTATCCCGAGCCCCAGCGCGGCCAGGTCCTCGACTACCTGTTCAAACCCGGCTACGGCGCCTCCCTGCAAATCCTCAAGGCGGAGGTCGGGGGTGACACCAACTCCACCTCGGGTGCCGAGCCCAGCCACCAGCACACCCGGTCCGACCTGAACTGCGACCGCGGCTACGAGTGGTGGCTCATGGAGCAGGCCAAGGCGCGCAACCCGGACATCAAGCTGTACGGGCTCGCCTGGGGAGCGCCCGGCTGGATCGGCGGCGGGAACTTCTGGTCCACCGACATGACCAACTACCTGCTCTCCTGGCTGGGCTGCGCCAAGCAGCACGGGCTGAGCATCGACTACCTCGGCGGGTGGAACGAGCGAGGCTACAACATCTCGTGGTACGAGCAGTTGCGCAGCGCGCTCAACAGCAACGGCTACGGCAACGTCAAGATCGTCGCGGCTGACTCGGACTGGAACGTGGCGAACGACGTCAACTCCAACCCGGCGTTCGCCGCCGCGGTGAGCGTCATCGGCACGCACTACCCCTGCGGCTACCGGTCGTCCCAGTCCAACTGCTCGGTGCCGGCGGCCGCCACGTCGTCCGGCAAGACACTGTGGGCGAGCGAGAACGGCTCGGACGACTACAACGGGGGAGCGCAGGCCGTGGCCCGCGGCATCAACCGCGGATACATCGACGGCCGGATGACCGCGTACCTCAACTGGCCGGTGGTCGCCGCCGTCACACCCAACATCCCGTACCCCACCATGGGGCTCGCGCTGGCCTCGCAGCCCTGGTCCGGCCACTACGCGATCGGCAAGAACGCCTGGGTGATGGCACAGACCAGCCAGTTCACCGCCCCGGGGTGGCACTACCTCGACGCCTCCAGCGGCTACATCGGCGGCAACCGGAACAACGGCAGCTACGTCTCACTCAAGTCCACGAACAACTCCGACTACTCCACGGTCATCGAGACGATGGACGCCGGCGGCGCCCAGACGCTGGACTTCAACGTCACCGGCGGGCTCTCCACCAAGACCGTCCACGTGTGGTCGACCGACGTGCGCTCCGGCAACCCGGCCGACTACTTCGTGCACACCACGGACATCACCCCGTCCGGCAGCGGCTTCAGCCTCACCGTCCAGCCCGGCCGCGTGTACACCCTGACCACCACGACCGGCCAGGGCAAGGGCACCGCCACCGCCCCCGCCCAGGGCAAGCTGAAGCTGCCGTACAGCGACTCCTTCGGCAGCTACGCCACCGGCGCCGAGGCGAAGTACCTCATGGACTGGCAGGGCGCCTTCGAGGCGGTGGGCTGCGGTGGTGGCCGCAACGGCAAGTGCGTGCGCCAGATGAGCCCGCAGAAGCCGATCACCTGGGACGCGCTGACCGATCCGCACGCCCTGCTCGGTGACGTGAGCTGGGGCGACTACACCGTCTCCTCGGACGTGCTGCTCGAACAGCCCGGATACGTCGAGTTGATCGGCCGCGCGGGCGGGCACGACTACGACCGCACCGGAGGACTGAACGCCTACCACCTGCGGGTGAGCGACACCGGGGCCTGGTCGATCCTGAACACGAACACAGGCGGCGGCGTCTCCACCCTGGCCCGCGGCACGAGCGCAGGCTTGGGTACCAACCGGTGGCACACCCTGGGCCTCACCTTCTCCGGCACCACCATCACCGCCGTCATCGACGGTGCCACGGTCGGTTCCGTGAACGACCGCACCTGGGCGAGCGGGCAGATCGGCTACGGGACCGGCCAGGGCGAGACGGCGCAGTTCGACAACCTGTCCATCACCCCCGGCAGCGGCGGGAACGACGGCGGCACGACCGGCACGATCGTCGGGGCCGGCTCCGGCCGGTGCGTGGACGTGCCGAACCAGTCGCAGACGGCCGGCACCCAGGTGGAGCTGTGGGACTGCAACGGCGGCAGCAACCAGCAGTGGACGGACACCTCGTCCGGTGAGCTGCGGGTCTACGGCAGTTACTGCCTGGACGCGGCGGGCCAGGGCACCAGCCCCGGCACCAAGGTCGACATCTGGGACTGCAACGGCGGCGGCAACCAGAAATGGACGCTCCACGCCGACGGCACGATCACCGGTGTCCAGTCCGGTCTGTGCCTGGACGCCACCGGCGCGGGAACGGCCAACGGAACCCTGCTGCGGCTGTGGACCTGCGATGGCGGCAGCAACCAGAAGTGGACGCGCGACTGATCCGGTGACCGGCCGGCGATCACCGACTCCCGCATCACCTCCGTCATCTCCCCCGAGAGGCCCCCATGTCTCCCTCTTCCCTGCCGGTCAGCCGGCGCCGGCTGCTGACGGCGGCCGGCGCGGCCACGGCCTTCGGCCTGTTGCGGTTCGCCCCCGAGGCCGCCGCGACCGAAGGTCCCGGAAGCTACACCGCGAGCTGGTCCTCCGTGGACCAGCACCCCCCGGCCCCGGCCTGGTTCCAGGACGCCAAGTTCGGCATCTACTACCACTGGGGCGTCTTCAGCGTTCCCGCGTTCGGGAACGAGTGGTATCCGCGCAACATGTACATCGGCGGCTCCGCCGAGAACCGGCACCACATCGCCACCTACGGCGACCCCTCGGCATGGCCGTACAACAACTTCATCGACGGCGCCCGCGACAAGGCCGGCAACCACGTGCAGTTCGCCCCCAAACCGGTCTCCGAGGGCGGCAAGTGGGATCCGGACGCCTGGGCGCGGCTGTTCAAGGCCGCGGGTGCCAGGTTCGCCGGCCCGGTCGCCGAGCACCACGACGGCTTCTCCATGTGGGACAGCCGCTCCAACCCGTGGAACTCGGTCCGGCACGGCCCCGGACTCGACCTCGTGGCGCTGCACGCGCGGGCCATCCGCGGGCAGGGGCTGAAGTTCATGGCCGCGCTGCACCACGCCTATCACTTCAACGGCTACTACGACCACGTGCCGTCCCAGTCGGACCCGGCGCTGCGCATCCTCTACGGCCAACAGGGCTCGGCCGCGGAGAACAAGCTCTGGTACGACAAGCTGATCGAGGTCATCGACGGCTACCAGCCGGACCTGCTCTGGCAGGACTTCGACCTGAACCTGGTGCAGGAGTCCTACCGGCTCCAGTTCCTCGCGCACTACTACAACCAGGCGGTCTCGTGGAACAAGGACGTGGCCGCGACCTACAAGGACGGCCTCAACAACAAGGGTGAGGTCTTCGACTTCGAACGCGGCGGCCCGGCGGGGCTGCTCACCCCCTACTGGCTGACCGACGACAGCATCTCCTCCTCCAGCTGGTGCTACACGGTGGGCATCGGCTACTACTCGACGCAGGCACTGCTCCACTCGCTGATCGACCGGGTCAGCAAGGGCGGCAGCATGCTGCTGAACATCGCTCCGATGGCCGACGGCACCATCCCCTCCGGGCAGCAGTCCATCCTGCTCGCCATGGGCGACTGGCTCGGCCGTTTCGGAGAGGCGGTGTACGCCACCCGCTCCTGGGCCAGTTACGGCGAGGGGCCCACCAAGATGGGCGGAGGCTCGTTCAGCGGGCCGGTGGCCGGCAAACCGCAGGACATCCGGTTCACCCGCAGCCGGGACAACAAGGTCCTCTACGCCACCGCGCTGGGCTGGCAGGGCGCCACCACGACCATCACGACGCTGAACTCGAACCAGATCAACCTCAGCAGCCTGACGGGCGCGCAACTGCTGAACAACACGGCCGGCACCTACATCGACCTTCCCGCACCCACCCAGGACGCCTCCGGCCTGCACCTCACCATGCCCTCGGCCAATCCGCCGTTCAGCGCCCTGGCGTACACGGTCAAGCTCACCTTCTCCGGCGAGATCCCCGTCCTGGGCGCGCCGGGGGGCTCCACCACCTGGGTGAAGATCGCCAACGTGACCAGCGGACTGGCGCTCGACAGCGGGGGCAACGTCGCCTCCGGCTCCAACCTGAAGCAGTGGAACTACGACGGCAGCGCCAATCTCCAGTGGCAGCTGATCGACCTCGGCAACGGCTACTACCGCATCATGAACCGCACCAACGGCATGGCCGCCGACAGCTGGGGCAATGCCGCCAACGGCGCTCCCGCCCGGCAGGAGGCGTGGAACGGGGGCGACAACCAGCAGTGGCGGCTGGTCAGCCTCGGCGACAACCGCTACCAGATCGTCAACCGGGGCACCGGCACCGCCCTCGACGGCAGCGGCAGCACCACGGTCGGCGCGACCACGGTGATGTGGACACCGAACTCCAGCACCAACAACGAATGGACCATCACCGGGGCCTGAGCGGCCACAGCGGCAAGCTTTCGGAAGAAGGAGCACATGAAACCCAAACGCCTCTTCATGTCCATCGCGGCTGCGGTACTCCTCGTCCTGGCGGCCCCGGGCACCTCCTTCGGCAGCGGCCTCGGCGCGCCCGCGCCGGCCACGACCGCCGGCGCCGTCCGGGCGACCGCCGGCTGCGGCAAGGCCCCGGCGCTGACGAGTGGTACGCACACGATGCAGGTCGGCGGCCAGACCCGCAGTTACATACTGCGGATCCCCGCCGGCTACGACAGTGACCACCCCTACCGACTGATCTTCGGTTTCCACTGGCGGGGCGGCACGGCGGGCGACGTCGACTCGGGCGGAACGGACGGGTACAACTGGTCCTACTACGGTCTGCGGCGCCTGGCGGACGCGAACAACGGCACGATCTTCGTCGCGCCCCAGGGCAACGGCAACGGCTGGGCCAACCCCGGTGGCCAGGACGTGGCCTTCGTCGACGCCATGGTCGGCCAGATCGAGGCAGGTCTGTGCGTCGACACCACCCAGTTGTTCTCGGCCGGATTCAGCTACGGCGCTGCGATGTCGTACGCCCTGGCCTGCTCCCGGGCGACGGTCTTCCGCGCGGTCGCGGTCTACTCCGGCGCGAACCTCAGCGGGTGCGACGGGGGCAACCAGCCCATCGCCTACATGGGTCTGCACGGCCTCAGGGACAACGTGCTGCCCATCGCGTCGGGACGGCAACTGCGCGACACCTTCGTCCGGACGAACGGCTGTACCCCGCAGAACCCGCCCGAGCCGTCCTACGGAAGCCTGACCCACATCATCACCACCTACTCCGGATGCAGGTCCGGATACCCCGTCGTCTGGGCCGCGTTCGACGGAGCGGGCCACGACCCCGGTCCCATAGACGGTTCCACCGGTGGCGGCTGGCGCACCTGGACGTCGGCAGCGGTATGGCAGTTCTTCACACAGTTCGGCTCGGATCCGCCGGCGCCCTCCGGCAACCAGGAGATCGTCGGCCGGCAGTCGGGGCGCTGCCTCGACATCAACAACTCCACCACGGCCAACGGCACGCAGGCACAACTGTGGGACTGCAACGGCGGCTCCAACCAACGGTGGACCCACAGCGCCGGGAAGGAGCTGGTGGTCTACGGCAACAAGTGCCTGGGCACCTCAGGCCAGACGGGCCCCGGCGCCCCGGCGACGATCTGGGACTGCGGCGGGCAGGCAGATCAGCAGTGGAACATCAATCCCGACGGCACGATCACAGCGGTGCAGTCGGGGCTCTGCCTGGACGCCAATGGCCAGGGGACCGCCAACGGGACGAAAGTCCAGCTGTGGAGTTGCACGGGCGGCGCGAACCAGTCCTGGCGCCTGGAGGGCTGAAACACCGGCCGGGCACGGGCCAGGGGGTGTCGTGTGGCGTGTGCCCTGGCGCGGCCGGTTGACCGGGGCACTCAAGCCGGTACCGGCCCGGCTTTCCGTGGCCACGGAAAGCCTCATTCGGCGTGCGGTGGCGCCGCTACGGGGCGGGGCGGAGCGTCGTGGGCCGCGGACAGGTAGGTGAGGTTGGCCCGGCGGGCGGTGGTGATCCACCACAGTGCGCCGACAGCCGTGGACAGGACACCGGTGGCTATGCCGACCGACTGGATGTCGACGGCGGCCAGGAGGCCACTGATCAGGGCGAGGGAGAGCTGGGACACCGCGTTGTAGGTCGTCATGTGGAGGCTGGTGACCCGTCCGCGAAGGGATTCGGGCACGGTCTCCAGGAGAATGGTGGTGTCCAGCGCGATGATCACCCCGCTCGCCAGCCGCATGACGCCGAAGAGCACCAGGCCCAGGACGACGTTTCCGGCGGCGAACATCAGGGCCCAGAACACGCCCTGGGCGATGTACGCCAGGGCGTAGCCCGGCAGGTGGCCGGCTCGCCGGAGGCGGGCGGCGCACCAGCTGCCGATCACCACCGCGGTCCCGTCCACCACGTAGAAGAGCCCGAGCCCCCCGCTTCCGCTGTGCAGTTCGTTGAGTGCCAGTCCTGCGATGAGGACGTTGAACCCACCGCTGATCAGGCCCCAGGCCATGCCGACCCAGATGATGGACCGGGCCAGGGGGTAGCGGTCCACGAGCGTCACGCCCTCGCGTGCGTCCCGCAGCAGCGAACGGGCCCCGGGCTCGGCGGGAGCGGTCCCGGGCTCGGCGGGAGTGGTCCCGGTGGAGGTGGGGTACCGGGCGATGAGGGTGCCGATGGCGGCACAGGTCTGGGCGGCGAGCGCCAGCAGGACGGTCAGGTCCGGGTTCCAGGCCGTCAGCACGCCGCCGGTGGCGGCGCCGATGACCGTCATGAGGCCCTGCACCGAGCCGATGGTCGCGTTGACGGCGGTGTACTGGCTCGGCTCCACCAGCCGGTAGAGCCACACCTGCCGGGCCGGCTGCCATAACGCGTTGCCGATCGTCAGCAGCGCGTAGAGGGCCGCGACGGTGGCCGGGCCGTGGTGGAACATGAGGAGGAGGGCCGCCAAACACGTGACCTGGGTGGCCATGGAGAGCAGCGAGAGCGTGCGGGCGTTGTATCGGTCGGCGAGGCTTCCGGCCAGCGGCATGAGCAGCAACGACGGCAGGATGCCGGCGAGTTCCACCATTGCCAGGGTGGAGGTCGAGTACTGCTCGAGGATACGTACGAAGATCACGATGCGGATGACCCAGGTAGCGCCGGAATCGAAGACCGTCGCACTCCACAGCAGGGCGACATCGCGAGAAGCGAGGGACTTTCCCGCAGGCCGGCGGAGCCTGCCTGTCACGTTACCGATGCGAAGACCTCCAGGAATCGGCCGGTGGCGGCGGGAGCGCGGCCCGCCCCGGCGCCATGACCGGCGTACGGGCGGAAGGCCCCATCATCCCACCCGGGGCGCCGCGGCGGTACGGAGCCGGGGCCGCCCGGCACGGTCGCCCGGGGCGGTGCCCTCCGCCCCGGAGTCCCGGGCGGGCAGCCATCTGCCGTTCCGTTCACCGAACGCCTCGCCGGAGCCGTCCTGCCGGTAGACCACCTCGCCCCGCCGGACGGTCGCCTCGACGGCGCCGAGGAGTTCGCCGCCCTGGTACGCCGACCAGTCGTTCTTGGTGTGAATGCGCCCGGGGGTCATCGTCCACGGTGCCTCGGGATCCACGATGACCAGGTCGGCGTCCTTGCCGACCTCGATGCTGCCCTTCCGGTCGGCGAGTCCGAACAGCCGGGCCGGAGCCAGCGCGAGGCGTTCCGCGACGATGGCCATCAAAGTCTCCGTGGCCTCCTGCGGCCAGCGGCTCCGCAGCCCCTTCCACACGGTGCCGAACAGCTCCTGCACCCCGGGCAGACCCGGTGGCACATCCGGGACGGGGCGGGCCTTCTCCGCCACCGTATGCGGTGAGTGGTCACTGCCCACGGTGGCTGCCTCGCCCGTGCGGACCGCCTCCCACAACCGGTCCCGGTCGGCCTCGTCCCGGATCGCCGGACGGAGCCTGATCCGCGGTCCGAGGCGCCCGATGTCGGCGTCCACGAACGTCAGATGGTGTCCGGTGACCTCGAAGGTGATCGGAATGCCGGTGCTCGCCGCCGCCGCGAGCAGATCGGTCTCCTCCCGGGTGGACACGTGGACCACATGGGTTCGTACACCGAACTCGGCTGCCAGATTGATGAGTTGGGCGGTCGCCACGATGCCGCCGGTCCGTGGCCGATGACGTTCGTACTCGCTGTACCGCGCGGGCGGCGCCTGCCGCCGGTCGAGAAGGCCGAAGACGGCATCGTCCTCCGCGTGGAAGAGCAAGGTGACACCTGTGTCCGAGGCGATGGTGAAGATCCGCCGCAGGGTGCGGAGGTCGCGGACCACGGTCGGTGTGGTGTGGTGGCTGCTGAGGAAGACCTTGAAGGAGTCGGCCTCGGCCCGGTCCCAGTCGCGCATCGCCTCCACGCGCGAGGGATCGACCCCGGCGTGGAATCGGTAATCCACCAGGCTCCGCCCCTCGATCAGCCGCCGGCGGGTGGCCAGCTCCTCCGGTGTGATCAGCGGCGGAACCGTGTTGGGCATGTCGATGACGGTGGTGACCCCGCCGGCGACCGCGGCCATGGACCCCGTCCGCCACTCTTCCTTGTGGGTGAGACCGGGGGTGCGGAAGTGGACGTGCGAGTCGATGAGCCCCGGCAGGACAAGGCGTCCGGAGGCGTCCAGCGTCGACTTCGCCGCGGGCACCTCCACGCGGGCCGCCGACGGGAGGAGCGCCGCGATCCGGCCGTCCAGTACGGCGACGTCCGCGGGGCGGGCCCCGTCCGGGGTCACGATCGTGCCGCCCCGCAGGAGAAGGTCGTAGAGCTGTGGTGATCGCACGGGCACTCCGTTCACGGCTTGGACGGCTCGGGCACCGCGTAGTTGCGCGCGCCCGCTTCCGGCAGGTCGAGGGAGGTGACGAGACGGACCGACTTCGGTGACACGCTCACCTCCACCAGCCGGCCGGCGGCTGTGGTGGCCCGGACCTGCGTACGCCCGGCGGCGGTGCGCACGGTGAGCCGCCCGCTCGTGTCCACCCCGGCCAGCCGGTGCGGGATGGTGCCCTCCTGGGCGGCTGCGGTCGCCAGGCAGGTCGCCCCGGTGAGGGCGAGCGTCGGATGCCAGGAGGGCACCGATATGGCCCGCGCGGCGAGGACTCCGGGTCCGGCCGGCAGCAGGGCCGCCACCTTGGGGAAGCACAGAGAGTCCCAGCCGAGCCGGTGAGCCACCAGCTCGCGCGTCCGCGTCAGCGCCCGGAACAGCGGTGCCCCGGCCGCGAACAGCGCCGCCTCGTCGGGGATGTCCAGCTCCCGTGCGTCGACGAAGACATAGGGGTTGCCGAGCGAGACGAGCGAATAGGGGATCTCGAGCCCCCCGGAGCGCAGCACGCTCACCGTCTCGCCCAGCAGCAGGGTGCCCGCCAGCGGGGTCGGCGCGGTGCGCCGGAAACCGACGGTGAAGGTGACGCGGTCCCCGGCCGGGGTGATGTCCAAAGGCTCGCACACCACCGTGTCGTCGTTGGTGAGGACCCGCACCCGCACCCGTACGCCCGGCCGGAGCCATGGCACCATGCCCATCTGGCTCACCGCGAGCACCGAACTCAGGATCGAATGCCCGCAACTGCCCCCGAACTCGAACCGGGGGACGGCGCCGGGCACCACCTGGACGAAGCGGTACGCGAGATCGCATCCGGGGTCGGCGGGCGGCGCCACCAGCGCGATCTTCAGGACATGAGCGGCCCCGCGTTCGCACAGCGCGCGGTGGACACCGGTGAGGATCCAGGAGAGCGTCTCCTCGTCCTCGGGCCAGGCGATCGGCGACGGCAGCACCAGGGTGGGGCAGGGGCTGCCCTGGGCGTGGGCGATGTAGGCACGCATCACGCCACCTGTTCCCTGGGGCGCGGAGCCGGGACGGGCTCGCTCTCCTGCCTCCGCCAGAGTTCGAAGACCATGAGCGACCAGATGGCGAGCGCCGATCCGGCGTCGGGTGCGAGGGCCTGCCGGCGCAGCAAGGCGGTGACACCGCCGGGGTCGAGCGCTCCGCCGGTCCGCAGCTCCGCCGGTGCCAGCACCTCCTGGGCGTGGGCGAACAGCGCGGTGCCCGGGGCGAGCATCGCCGTGATGGGCAGGGTGAACGGCTGTTTGGGCCGGTTCCGTACGCGCTCGGGCACCACCCCCCGGGCCGCGGCGTGCAGCACGCGTTTACCCTGGCCCCGGTGCACCTTGAGCGAGGCCGGCAGCCGGCGCGCCGCCGCCACGAGGGAGCGCTGGCAGAACGGCGGTCGCACTTCGATCGCGCTGGCCATGCTCAGGTGATCGACGCGGCGCAGGTGGTACGCGGGCATCCGCAGGCCGATCTCCACGTCGGTCATGGCCGCGAGGCGGTCGCCCTCCCGTCCGCGCACCCGCTCCAGCAGCTCCTCCTCGGCGGTGTGGATCTCCCGCAGCAGATCCCGGTAGTCCGGCCGGTACAGCCGCGTACGCAGCGGGGACGGCACGGCGGCCAGGGCGCGGACGTACTCAGCGCCCCAGTCGCCTTGGGCCGAGACCCCCTCGGTGACCCGTGCGTAGCCGCCGAACAGCTCGTCCGCCGCGTCGCCGGTGAGCGCCACCGTGAAGCCCGCGTCCCGCACGGCCTCGAAGAGCGCGTAGGTGCTGACGGTGATGGGGTCGGCGTTCGGCTGTCCCAGGTGGCGCAGGACCTTCGGCAGCAGATCGGGTATGTGCGCGGGGTCGAGTTCGACCTCGTGCAGCCGGACGCCCCGCGCCGTGGCCACGGCGCGCGCGTGGGTGGACTCGTCGGCGGGCCAGGAGCCCCGGTAGCGGATGTGGAAGGCGTGCAGGTCGTCCACCACCTCCGTGAGCAGCCCGGTGACGAGGGAGGAGTCGAGCCCGCCGCTGAGGACGGCGGCCACCGGGACGTCCGCCACGGCGAGCCGGTGGACTTCCGTGCGGAGCAGGTCGCGCACCGCGCCGGCGGCTCGCTCCGGCCCGGCCGCGTCCGGCCCGGGTGAGGGAGCTGCCGGGGCGCGGGGGTGCCACCGCATCCGGCCGCGCGCGGTGACCGTCACCGTCCGCGCGGGCTCCAGCGCCGTGATGTCCTCGTAGACGCAGCGGGTGCCGAGCGGGGTCTTCGTCGTCAGGAAGGTGTCCAGCGCGTCGGGAGCGTGCCGGGCACCCGCGCCCGAGAGATACCGCAGGGCAGCGATCTCGGAGGCGAAGGAGACGCCACCGTGCCGGTCACGGTGGTAGTAAAGGGGTTTGACGCCGGTGTCGTCGGTGGCGAGCACCAGTCGCGGCTCGCCCCGCAGATCCATCACGGCGATGGCGTACATGCCGTCCAGATGGTCGGCGAAGGAGGTGCCGTACCGGTGGTAGAGGGCGGGGAGCACCGCGCCGTCGCAGGGGTCGTCGATGGGGTATCCGTGCCTGGCGAGCCGCTCGCGCAACTCCCGGTGGTTGTAGATCTCGCCGTTGAACACCACCCGGATCGGACCGAGGGCGTAGGGCTGCGCACCGTGCCGGGGAGCCATCACCGCCAGCCGGGTGGCCCCCAGGGCCCAGCCGGGGCCGTGGTCGAGGAAGTGTCCGTCCGGCCCGCCGTGGTGCAGGAGGGCGCCCGTGTGTGCCAGGCGCGTCGGTGGTACGTCACGGTTGATGTATCCATAGACGCGGCACATGTTCACCTTCGCATGTCTCGGGGGGGCGTGGCATGACGCGGCAGGCGGGCAAGGCGGGCGGTCCGGTGCGGCCCGTCAGCCCGGCCCGCGGAAGGTCCTCAGCCCCTTGACCACCTGCGCCCGCCATTCGTGAAGGTCCTGCTCCGTGACCGGCCCGGCGGGGTTGCGGAGGATGGCGTCGCTCGGCAGCGCGGCCCGTTCGGACCCGGTCTGCCGGTAGCGCTCGCGGTGAACCATCAAGTCGGAACGGAGACGCGGCCGGGCGGCCGGTGTCGTAGCGGCCCATCCGATGCACACGCCGAACAGCGGCGTGACGCCGGGCGGCAGCGCGAACACCTCCGCCACCCGGTCCGGTGACCGGCGCACCGCCCCGATCATGACGGTCCCGAGCCCCAGCGAATCCGCCGCGAGCGACAGGCACATGCCCACCATCGAGGCGTCGATGGTGGCGGACAGGGCGGCGTCCGCCGACCACTCGCCGAGCGGCACCCCGTAGTTGTCGCCCTTCTCCGGCAGGGCCGCGAGGTCACAGCAGACGAGGACGAAGGCGGCGCACTGCCGTACGAAGTCCTTGCCCAGGATCTCGGCGAGTTCCTTCCTGCGGCCCTCGTCGACCAGGGTCACCAGGGAGTAGGACTGGAAGTTGAAGGAGGTCGGCGCCCGGAGGGCCGTGTCGAGCAGGGCGTCCAGTACGTGCGGCTCCAGACGCTCTCCGGTGAAGTTCCGGACGCTCGACCGACGCCGGAGCAACTCCAGAACACTGGATGTGGGGGCGGCTGCTCGCCGCACGGAGGCGGTCAACGGCGGATCTCCCTTCTCGGTGACCGGCCGGGGTGGAAGAGTGGTCCGTGCCGCGGTGCGGCACGGACCACTCGACTCATCACTCGTCCGGCACACCGTCAGGGACGTGCCCGGTGGTCAGCCGACGAGCGCGCACCACCGGTCAGGCGTTGCCGGTGAACTTGACCACGATGGTGCCCGGCCCGGTCTTGCGGCCGCGCCCGGTGGCCTCGACGGCGGGAGCCGCGACGGCGCGGGTCTCGGTGGAACCGGTGAACTTCACGACGATGGTGCCAGGGCCGGCGCTACGACGCTTCTGCATGACAGCCTCCACATTGGTGAGATCCAACCCGGCGCTTGACGACGGGTCATGACATCGGTGTCCGTCACCCGTGAGCTCGGCGGCGGACACCCCCGCTGGCTAACGCCCACCCGGACGGGTGAGCTCACCAGCAAGCTCAGGGGGTACGACGAGGTGCACGATGCCTTCCCGGTGCAGCTCGGCCACCTCCGAGAACAACGTCTCGTAGGTGTAGGCCGGCAGCCGTCCCGCGAGTTCCAGCACACTCGCCGGTGCCTCGCTGATCGAGCCGATCAGCGGTTCCTCCGCCAGGTCGAAGACCTGGCAGCGTTTGTGCGTGTCCCAGATGCGCTGCACGAGGACCTTCCGGGCTCCCGGGGTGGTGACCTGGGTGACCGTGTCCGGGTCGTCGAGGAGGGGCAGCACGTTGTACCGGAAGGACAGCACCTCGTAGGGCCGCCGCAGAACGACCCGGTAGTTCCCGCGCACGGTCACCGCCCCGGGCGGATCGGCGTGCGCGGGCCCCTGTTCCTTGGGGGACTCGGCGACCGTGGTGATGGCGGAGCACAGCCGGCACAGGTCCACCAGGTAGGGCGGCAGCCGGTGATCGACGATGAACGCCACCACGAATGCCTCGAACCGGCGGATCTCCGCGCGCCGTTGCCACCAGCCGTGCCGGTGCTCGTCGTCGAAGCGGCGGTAGAGCGCGGGGACGTCGCAGTGGGGCGCCAGATGGTCGAAGAGCAGCGCGAAGACGGAGCTGAGCCGGTCGAACCGCTCACGCCGGACCGTTTCCGCCACCTTGGTGAGGTCGTCCAGCTTGATCTGCTCGATGAGTCCGCGCTCCTCCTCGGTGAGTTCCCTCCCATCGAGTACGGATGTCAGCTCGCCGCCGTCGCAGCGGCGGCGGACGTCGCTGTCCCGCACGTACTCGGCGAGGAAGGTCTGCACCTCGCGCAGGCTCATGACGCCACCGCCACTTCGGTATCGGCCCCGAGCAGCTCGCGCGCCCAGTCCAGGGCGTCACGCAGCTCCTCCGGCCGGGCGTGGGACGGGGTGCCCGCATCCTCGATCTCGAAGATCACCGAGACCGGTTTGAACGAGGGTTCGCGGAAGAGCTGTTCCAGGGTGCTGTTGGCCCAGCGCTGTTCCTCCCGCCGCCAGTCGAGACCGAGCCCGGGGTCGTTCAGCTCCTCCGCCCGCCCCAGGGGGAGATGCACCTGCCACACGTGGTCCAGGGGGATCGCGGCCAGTTCCCGTTCGCGGTCCATGGAGACGAACCGCTCGGCGATGATGAAATTCGACAGGCTCAGCAGGATTCCCACATCGGCGCCGAGAGCGATGTCCCGGACCTGCTCGCAGATGGAGCGCGGGCCGACCTGGTTGTAGACCTGTGACTGGTTCTCGATGGTGAGCGGACATCCCGGGGCGCCTTCGAGGGCCCGCAGATTGTCGATGAACCGCTCGGTCTGCTCGTCGGTGCCGAACGGCTGCAGAAAGGTGCCGGAGTACCGCTCACCGGTGCCCATCATGCCGACGTGTTCGCCGATGTACTGGCAGTTGGCCAGCTCGGCCATGCGCCGGAGCTTGGTGATCGTCCGCTCGTCGGGGCGGTCCACACACCCGATCATGTATTCGTAGCAGTGGAGCGTGGAGGGCGGGTCGCCCAGACTGCGGTTCACCTCCGCCACGTATTCGACGTCCGAGCCGAAATGGGTCGCCAGATACTCGATCATGTCGATCCGGCCGCCGCACTCGACCAGGGCGCGGTACATGTCGGCGAACCTCGGGGCGCAGTGATAGAGGAAACCTGCCCCGATCGGGTCCGGTTTGGTATGCCGCCGCGCCGGGGCTTCGATGAGATCCGTCACGCGCTTGCCTCCAGATCTGCTCGGTCCTTCACACCAGGTCGTCCGCGATACGCCGCAGACACAACTCGTTTCCCGGTCCCATCAGCGCGGTCGCCTGGGCGTCGCGGAGGTGGCGCTCCAGCCCGTACTCCATGAGGAAGCCGCGGGAACCCACCACATGCGTGAGGTTTCTGGTGAGGTCCTCGGCCACCGTGGTGGCCGCCACCTTGAGCTTGCTGGAGGCCGCGTACGCGTCATCCGGCGCCGCCGCGATACCGCTCACCAGACGGGCGGCGTAGGCGTAGACGCTCTCCAGAGCCACTGTCGTCGCGGCCAGGCGGTGCGCACGGCTCTCGGAGAGGAGGACCGGCGTCGGTTCGGCGGCCTGCTCCCGCACCATCTCCAGGGCCCGGCCGAGCGCGGACGACGCGATGCCAAGCGCCAGCAGGGCGGGGTTCAGCGGGGTTTCGTGGTTGGCGCGCATCAGCTGCCGGGCCTCTCCCACGCCGCCGATCACGGCGTTCGGCGCCACCGGGACGCGGGAGAGGGTGACCGTCCCCGTACTGGTGCCGCGCAGGCCCAGCATCGGATAGATCTCCCGGCCCACCCCCGCGTGGTCCGCGTCCACCCGGACGAAGGTGGGGCCGTGGCCGTCGTCGGTGGAGGCGTTCACGAGCACGTCTATCACCGAGGCGGAGTCCAAGCCGGTGCAGTACGTCTTGGTACCGTCGACGAACAGCGCGTCCGCCCGGCCCGCCAGGGACGTTCTGACATCCGACTTGCTCTTCGACGGGCCGGGTTCGGTCCACGCGCTGGCCGCGATCCGCTCACCGGCGGCCATCGCGGGGAGGTCCCTCTTCTGCTGGAGTTCGTCGCCGTATCGCACGGTGCGATGCACGACCTGGTAGTGGAACATGAGGATGGCGGCCGTGGACGCACACGCCCGTGCCGTCCGTTCCACGGCCAGGGCGGCCATGGCGTTCCCGAGGCCGAGCCCTCCGTGCGATACGGGGATCTGCACCCCGAAGGCACCGATGTCCCGCAGCGCCTTGAGCGATTCCTCCGGGGCCCTGCGCTCCTGGTCCACGGAGGCCGCGTGCCGGGCCACCGTCTCCGAGCACACCCCGTCCAGGGCCTCCAGCCATCGTCTCGCGTTCTCGCCGGACCGCTCCAGGCAGGCCAGGACGAAATCTTCTCGGGTGGCGGGCAGATGCAACTCCGACGTGTACATGCGGCTCTTTCCTGACGAAGAAGGAGCGAACCTGGAATTCAGCGGGACATTCTGTGCAGGCGGCGCCTTTCGGAAGTGACGGGGTCCGGGGAACCAGCTCCCCGGGGGCCCGTCGGCTTCTGTTTCACAGTCTGCGCCGTGTCCCTTTCCGGAACCTTGCCCGCTCGCTGGAGGATTCCTTGCGATCCGCTTGCAGCCGGTCGCAAGCCCGCGGGGTCCGTGCCCCTCCGGGCCGGAAAGCACCTGGTCCGGCCGCTACCCGAGCCGCGCCGCCCGCGCGTGCAACCGGTCGCGGTCGTCCGGGGCGAGTTCGCCGAGCAGGGTCTCCCGGACGAAAACGGAGGTGAAGGAGAACACCCCTGGCCGCTTGGCGTCGGCCGTGAGCAGATGGCCCCGCACCGCGCTGTCCACGGCGGCCGCGAAGTCCTCGCCGTCGTCCAGGACCGCCTTGACCACGTCGAGGTCGACCTCGGCGCCGAGGACGGCGCACACCTCCAGCACCCGTCTCGTCCGCGCGGGCAGTGCCGCCAGCCGACGGCTCAGCCGCGTGTGGAGATCGGGCGGTACTTCGGTGAGCAGCGCACTGACCGCGTCGTGGTCGTGCAGGGACTTCGTCGTTCCGAGCATCGACAGCAGCTGGAGGAGCAGATACGGATTGCCCTGGGTGCGCCGGTGCAGCGCGCGGACCACCTGGGTGTCGACACCAGTCCCCACCTGGGCGGCGATGAGGTCCTCGGTGGCCTGCTCGGACAGCCCCTGGAGCCGCATCGTCCGGGTCCCCGGATCGCTGAGGATGTCGCTCAGCTTCCCGCTCAGATCCTCGCCGCGGACCGGTTCCTCGCGGCCGTAGGCGTCGCTGATCGTCACCAGAACGCTCAGCCGGCTGCCGTACAGCCTGGCTCTGAGCAGCCTGAGCAGATCCAGGGACGGACCGTCGGAGAGATGCAGATTCTCCAGGACGAGCACCAGCGGCCGTTCGGCGGCCAGGGCGGTGAGAGTGACGCACACCGCGTCCTGGAGCAGGAAGCGTGTCCGGGAGGGCTGGGGACCGGAAGGCGGTTCGAGGAGCGCCAAATTGGGCGACTCGGCATAGCTCGCGGTGGCTTCGCGGAAGCTCTTGCGGCGGGAGAGCGCCAGCTGGCGGAGGATCTGGGACCACATCCAGTGGGCGGGAACGCCCTCCCCCGGATCGGACTGGGCGCAGATGACTTCCTGCCCCATCTCTCCCAACCGGGCCACGAGTTCCGCGATGAGCCGGGTCTTGCCGACACCCATGTCTCCGACCACGGCCATCAGATGCCCCGCCCCCTGCAGAGCGTCGTCGGTGAGCCTCAGCAGAGCGGCGAGTTCACGCTCGCGGCCGACGAACGACGGCGCTTCCCCCGGCCGCGCCGCCGTCGGCACCTCGTCCGGAGGCGCCGGGGACCGTCTCTCCGAGCCGTCCCGCAAGCTGTTCCGGGAGCTGTCATCGCCGCCGAGGTGGCCCACGGGGTGGCCGAGGTGGCCCACGGGGTGGCCGAGGTGGCCCACGGGGTGGCCGAGGTGGACGACGGGGGGTCCGGCCTCCGCGCCGGAGTAGTGCGATGGCACGGTCAGTTCATGGCGGAGGATACGGGTGTGCACGCGCTGGAGTTCGGCGTCGGCGTCCACCCCGAGCTCCTCGGCCAGGCAAGCGCGGGTGCGCTCATAGAGCTGAAGCGCCTCGGCCTGCCTGCCCAGCTCGTACAGGGCGGTCATCAGATGGCCGATGAGACGCTCGCGCATCGGATGACGGCGAGCCTCCGGGCCGAGCCGGGCCACCACCGCGTCCGGCTGCCCCAGGGCCAGGCATACCTCCGCGTACGACTCGACCGCCGTCAGCCGCTGTTGCTCCAGCCGGGAGCTCTCCTCGGCGAGAGGTTCGTAGGAGGTCAGGCCCAAGAAGGGGCTGCCGCGCCACAGCCCCAGCGCGGCCGTGAGCAGATCGTGGGCCGGCCGGAGGAGGTGCTCGCCCGCGTACCGCCGGGCCTGTGCGATCAGACTCTCGAAGCGATGGGCGTCGACGTACTCGGGGTCCAGCGCGAGGACGTATCCGGGCGACTGAAAGCGCAGCAGCCGCGCGCCCTCCGCGCCGGAGTCAGGGGCGAGTGAGCGGCGTAAGTGGGAGACATAGGTCTGGAGGGTGGCGGCGGGCCGGCGTGGCGGGGCCCCGCTCCACAGCTCCTCCGCCAGCTGGTCGGTGGGGACCACCTGTCCGAGCCGGATGAGCAGCAGGCCCAGCAGCGCCTGGTGCCTCGGCGGCCCGAGCGGCGTTTCCCGGCCCTCGCGGCGCCGGGTCATGGGGCCCAATACCTGCAATTCCAGGCCCCGGCGGGCGTCGGGGCCTGGTCCGTCCTGGGCACGCGCGCTCGTTTTCCGGCTCTGCCGCGAACTTTGCATGGTTCTTCCCTCCTGCGATCGGCATTCTTCGCGCTCGCTTACCCAGCGCGCAGGGGATGCGGCCATGGCAACGCCCCGAAACAATGCGAGGAACGGTTTTCGGGAAATCGGTGCGCACAACACAAAGACCACCGCGGGCATGCGGAAAGGAGCGATGTGCATTGCGCGCCGATATGTCACCTGGTCATGCGTGTGACGCCGGATAATTCCCGTGGGGAATTCCGGGCGAACGCCACCCCCGTTGATGCAGCGATCAGATCGGCCGCGGGCGGGGTGTCAGGTTCTGAGCAGCTCACCGGGCCGGGTGGCGGTACAGGCGGTCTCATGCAGTGCTCTGGCGCACCGGACACAGGGACACGGCCTTCGCCGGAGGGCGGAGCCGCCACAGGGAGCGTACGCGAGTGATGGGCGCTGTGACGCGCGCAGGAGTAACAGGAGTAAGACGGTACGCACGGAGACGGTCACTCCTTTGCATCGCACCGGAGGACGACTGAACCCAGTGGTGCCTGCCGGTTCCGAGCGATTTTGAGGACTGCGCTTTCGACTAGTATTTGCGCCGGGACAGGATGTGTAAAGAGCGGCCCCAGTGAGTGCGAGAATCCCTAGTCTTGGCGTCTTCCCTACCGGCCCGTTGTCGTGTAAAAAGCAGTCGGGCGATCCGGTCGGGGCCGACGGAATGAGCCCTGGGAGCGGAGAAGCCGCAGGTCGGCTCGGACTGCCCGCGAGTCACCGCCCTGCGGAGCCGGGTCGGAGGGCCACGTCGGCGCCGCACCGCGCTGTTCGGAAACGTGCTGCTTCAGCACGTAGGCGGTCTGGCGGCACCGGCGGGCGCCCTGAGATCATGCCCCGCCGATGGTCTCGCCGTGCTTCGGTGCCCACGTAATGAGCTTGTAGGCTCGCCGGTCATGCGCATGCTCGTGGTGGAAGACGATCCCGACCTCGGCCCGGCGATAGCAGCAGGACTCCGGAAGGTGGGATGCGCAGTCGATCGGGCGGAGTGCCTTGAGGAGGCCGATCTCAAGGCGTCGGTCAACACCTACGACTGCGTGATCGCCGACCGTGGGCTGCCCGACGGTGATGCTCTCGCTCTGATCAAAAGGTGGCGCACCGCCGGCAGGGCATTACCCGTACTGGTACTCACCGCTTGGGGAACCGTCGACGACCGGGTGTCGGGCTTCGAGCACGGTGCCGACGATTACCTCGTCAAGCCGTTCGCCATGGCTGAGCTGACCGCGCGGGTGCGCGCCCTGTGCCGGCGCGGTCAGGCGCCACGGCTGCCGGAGCTCGCCGTCGGCGATCTGACGTTGGATCTGCCGAGTCGACGGGTGCGTCGCGCCGGTGTACTGCTGACGCTGACCGCGAAGGAGTTCGCCGTGCTCGAAGCGCTGATGCTGCGAGCCGGAGAGGTGCTCACTCGTAGCGAGCTGATCGAAAGCTGCTGGGACGAGATGAGCGACCCCATGTCGAATGTGGTCGACGTCGTGATAGGGCAGCTGCGCCGAAAGCTTGGGCCTCCTGATCTCATCACCGCCCTCCGAGGCGTCGGATACCACATCGGTGGATCGGCGTGACCAACGACCGTCCCGCCGCCGCCAGGCTGCGACGGATGCGATGGACACTGACGCTGGTGTACGCGGCCGTGAGTGCCGCTTGCCTCATCACGCTGGTGTTCATCGCCGCCTCCATCGATGCCCGGTCCGCATCCCGCAGTCTGGACGCGCAGGTGAGTGCACGTGCGACGGCATTGTCCCGAGCCGTCTGGATGGACCACGGGGTGCTGCACCTCGAACCGTTGTCAGAAGACGATCTCGCGAAGGCATCGACCGTGACCGCGGTACTCCGGCGCGTGGGCACAGGTCCCGTCGAGGTCCGTTGGGTGCGGCCCTCCCATGCCGTGCTGCCGCACGCGTCCGGACTCGACGCTCTGTGGACATCCACGGTCCAAGAACAGGGGACGGTCTTGGCGACGAAGGTGGGAGCTGACGGCAGAAAGCTGCGCTGGGCGGCCGCGCCGGTCTGGAACACTGACGACATCGGAGCTGTCGTACTCACCGCGGTGGAGTTGGCTCCCGAGGAGCGAAGTCACGCCGAACTGGTCCGATGGCTCACAGCAGGCTGCGCCGTTCTGGTGTTCGCCTCGGCCGGCACCGGGCACTTGCTGTCCGGACGGAGCATGCGCCCGGCCCTTCTCGCGTTGGACCAGCAGGAGCAGTTCTTGGCCGAGGCGGCCCACGAACTGCGTACTCCGCTCGCCACTCTGCGCCTGACCATGGAGAACAGCGACACCGCAACGCCACGCGCGGCCTCGGCGATGCCTGACGCGGTCCGGTTGGTCGACCACTTGGACCGCGTGGTGGCCGGGCTGCTCAGCCGGGCCCGCATCGAGGCGGGAAGCCGGCAGCTGGAACTCACACCCCTGCGGTTGGACCAGCTGGTCGAGCAGGTGGTGGACGAACTCCCGGACACGAACGCGGACATCATGCTGCGGACCGAGGCAACCATCGTGCTCGGCGATCCTGACCTCCTGGCACAGGCGGTGCGCAATCTCATAGCGAACGCCCTGCGCCATGGTGCGGCGGCCGATGGGCCGCCACCGGTGGATGTGCATGTCGCGGCGGGCAGAGTCTCGGTTCGGGACTGGGGGCCGGGGATCGCCCCGGCTGAGCGCGAGAGGATCTTCGGCGACCGCGTGACGGGTGGCCGCGGCGGCATCGGCGTCGGCCTTCCCATCGTCCGCTGGGTTGCCGAGTTGCACGGTGGAAGGGCTGGTGCGGTCCAGTCGCCGGGAGACGGAGCGCTCGTGGAACTTGTGCTCCCCCAGCACTCCCCCTCCTGACCGCCTCATCGTCCCCTCATGGACCGGTCGGCATTCTGAGAGCGTGAAGAGACACCTCATGCGGTGGTATGCCACCCCTCATCCGCAGCGGTCCTCGGAGAGCACACGGTCCCGCCGCTCCATCACGGGCGTCGTGGCGATGGTGCTGATGATGACGCTCACCGCACTCGCCACCGCGTGTTCCAGCTCAGAACGGGACCGGAGGGCCGAGTTGGCGGCCGGCTCTCAGACCTCCGCTCCGGCGCAGATCCCGGGCGAGGGGCCTCTCGTCCCCGCCCGCGGAGCGCTTCTCGGCCATTTCTACGGTGCGGGCACGATGACCGAGACCGACGCGCGCATAGGGCGGAGCCCAGCCGTCCATCTCACTTACTACAACTGGGCGGACGACTGGGCCCGTTCCTCGACCACGCGTGCGGATTTCGCTGCCGGTCGCATCCCGCTGGTCAATTGGGAACCGTTCGACGTCGACTTCGACGACATCATCAGCGGAAAGCTGGACACGACGATCCGAAAGCGCGCCGACGGGGCCAAGGCGCTCGGCAAGAAATTCTTCCTCGACTTCGCGGCCGAGATGAACGAGGGGGAGGGCTGGGGCGGGCACGACCCGGCGAAATACATCGCCGCGTACCGCCACATCCATGACATCTTCGAGGGGCGAGGCGCCACAAACGTCGTCTGGGCGTGGTGCCCGAACGTCACCGACAGCCCCGACGCCCCGGAGACCATGGCCTACTACCCCGGCGACCGATACGTCGACTGGACCGGTGTCGACGGATACAACTGGGGCACGTCCGACCCGGACTTCGAGTGGCAGAGCTTCGGTGACCTCTTCGCCGACGTCTACGCCAAGCTCGCCAAGAAGGGCAAGCCCATCATCATCGGCGAAATGGCGTCCGATGAGGTCGGGGGCAGCAAAGCGTCCTGGATCGACGGCGTCGTCCCGACACTGAAGACCAAGTTTCCGTTGATCAAGGCGCTCGTGTGGTTCGACGTCGACAAGGAACGCCACTGGCAGATCAACTCCTCGCCGTCGTCGCTTGCGTCCTACGCGCGCATGGCGAAGGACCCTTACCTCAATCCATGATCTCCTCCGACGCGGTCCATCCGCTGTGAACCCGCGGCCATGGCTGTTCGGAGCGGCACGCAGAGGACAGAGCGGGAATGAGATCGACGTCCTCCGGGCGGCCGGCCGAGTGATCTTCACCATCAGCCACCACGCCCGGTCCCCGAGGCCGGTGCGGGCTCGGCCTCCCGCCGAGCCCGCACCGGCCGGCTCCAGACCGGAGCCGGACTCGTGCCACGCCGTCAGCGCTGCAGAGTCAGCAGACCCGGACGGTAGGGCAGGAGTCCGTAGTCGCCGCCGGAGTTGGGGCTGCGCCCCTGGTAGAGCAACTGCAGATGGCAGGGATCGACGGTCATGGTCTGATCGGGGCTGGTGCGGATCAGTTCGCCATGGCTGATGTCGTTGGTCCAGGTGGCGCCGCTGTTGGCCTTGCCGGCGAAGGGATTGCTCTCGGTCGCGGCCTGGGGTGTCCATGAGCCGTTCAGACTGGTGGCCGTGAACGAGCGGAAGTAGCGGCCCTTCGAGCCGATCGCCTCGACGATCATGAGGTAGCGGTTCTGGTCCTGGAGCTTGTAGACCTGCGGGGCTTCGAACAGGTTGTTCGTCGTATCGCTCATGACCACGGTCGAGTTCGAGCCGAAGCTGCCCGGGAAGTTCCCGATCGGCATGCTGGCCCGGTAGATCTTGCCGTTGTCACCGGCGAAGAACAGGTACATGTTCGTCCCGTCGGCGATGAGCGTCTGGTCGATGGGTCCCGTTCCGGAGCCGGCGATGCTTCCGGAGAAGAGCACCTGCTGCGATGACCAGCCATTCGGGTTGGTGGGGTCGCTCGACGTCCGGTAGGAGAAGGCGGTCCCACCCCATTGGTAGGCGAGCACCCAGATGTTCTTCGGCGCGAAGTAGAAGAGCGTGGGCGCCACGGTGGAGGCCGACATCGTGTTCTGGCCGGCCGAGGCCATCTCCGACCAGTTGGTGAACGGGCTGAAGTTCATCGAACCCCATCTCGTCCCCGTGTCGTGCGTCGTCGCGTAGACGAGTTGCTTGCCGTTGTAGGGGACGACAGTGAAGTCCTTGAGCGAGACCCACCCCGACTTGGGCTGGGCCAGCGCGCCCGTTGATGTCCAGCGGTAGGTCGACGGAAGATCGCACGCGCTGAGGTTGTCGCCGCTGGCATACGAGGCGTCGGGGTCCACGGTCGCCGCGCCTGCGGGCTGGTGGGCGCCGAGGAAGGTGGACACGAGCAGCAGGGGCGCGAGCGCGGCGAGTAAGCGTTTTGGGCGGGCTTGGGGCAGATGGCGAAACCACATCAGCGGGCCTCCTTGAGGGGGCGGGGGTGAGGTGTCCCTGATGAACCGCGGAGCGGACGTGCCGGGGGGATTTCCGGAACATTTCGGAGAAGTTCCGGATGCTCTGACGCCACAAGCTAGGAATGTGGGGTCCTCTGGTCAAGGCCTGGCGCCGATCTGTCCACAAACAGCGCCTCCCTCGGGGCTTGGCGAGCAGTGTCCGCACCCGCACGCTCGCCCCGCACCCGGCCCTGCGGCATCCGTCGATGGTGGCGCCGGGGTGCGCCGTGCGGCTCACCAGGATTCCGGAAAGTTTCGGAGGAGGAACGGAAACTTCTCCTGCGGGGAGTATTGACGAGACATCGTCAATGCCTCAATCATCCCTGCCTGAGGGGCCGGTCATGGTTCGCGATATCGAACCATGGTGGTGTCGCACGGCAGGTCCCCGCATGGCCGCACCACAGAGCCGCGCACCAAAGCCTGCGCCACCCCGTCACGTTCCGTCTGCCGAGGGGGAGCTGACGACGCATCCCCTGCGCCTTCAGTCCTTCCGTGATTCCTACCTTGGAGGCACAGTCATGGGCTCGTATGCCCTTCCCGAACCCGTTGTCCGCAGGAAGATCCGCGGCCTGCTGGTGGCGCTGGTCGTCGGCGTCGTCGCCGCGCTGGTCGCGCCGCCGACCGCACACGCCGCCGAGAACACGCTCGGCGCCGCGGCGGCGCAGAGCGGCCGCTACTTCGGCACCGCCATCGCCTCGGGCAGGCTGGGCGACTCGGCGTACACGACGATCGCGGGCCGTGAGTTCAACTCGGTGACGGCCGAGAACGAGATGAAGATCGACGCCACCGAACCGCAGCGGGGCCAGTTCAACTTCAGCGCCGGTGACCGCGTCTACAACTGGGCGGTGCAGAACGGCAAGCGGGTGCGCGGCCACACCCTGGCCTGGCACTCCCAGCAGCCCGGCTGGATGCAGAGCCTCAGCGGCAGCGCGCTGCGCCAGGCGATGATCGGCCACATCAATGGCGTGATGGCCCACTACAAGGGCAAGATCGCCCAGTGGGACGTCGTGAACGAGGCCTACGCCGACGGCAATTCGGGAGCCCGGCGCGACTCCAACCTGCAGCGCACGGGCAACGACTGGATCGAGGTCGCCTTCCGCACCGCGCGCGCCGCCGACCCGGCGGCCAAGCTCTGCTACAACGACTACAACATCGAGAACTGGACCTGGGCCAAGACCCAGGCCGTGTACTCCATGGTCCGGGACTTCAAGCAGCGCGGCGTGCCGATCGACTGCGTCGGCTTCCAGTCGCACTTCAACAGCGGAAGCCCCTACAACAGCAACTTCCGCACCACCCTGCAGAACTTCGCCGCCCTCGGCGTCGACGTGGCCATCACCGAACTCGACATCCAGGGCGCCCCGGCCGCGACCTACGCCAACGTGACCAACGACTGTCTGGCGGTCCCGCGCTGCCTCGGCATCACCGTCTGGGGTGTGCGCGACACCGATTCCTGGCGATCGGATCAGACGCCGCTGCTGTTCAACGGTAACGGCAGCAAGAAGCCCGCCTACACCTCCGTCCTCAACGCGCTCAACGGCGGCTCCACCACATCCCCCGCGCATTCCTGACAGATCGAGGGCGCCGGTTCGGGCCGCTGTCTGGACGTGCCCGGCACCAGCACCACCGACGGCCCTCTGATCCAGCTCTCCACCTGCTCGAACGACGGCAACCAGCGCTGGACACGCACCTGATGGGACGTCGGCGGAGTGGCGCCAGGATCATCCTGGCGCCACTCCGCCGTGCCTCCTGGCAACCGGCTTCAGGCTCTAGAAGAAGCCCAGCCTCTTCGGCGAGTACGACACCAGAAGATTCTTCGTCTGCTGGTAGTGGTCCAGCATCATCTTGTGGTTCTCGCGCCCGATGCCCGACTGCTTGTAGCCGCCGAAGGCGGCGTGTGCCGGGTAGGCGTGGTAGCAGTTCGTCCACACCCGGCCCGCCTGGATCGCCCGGCCGGCCCGGTACGCGGCGGTGCCGTTCCGGGTCCAGACGCCCGCGCCCAGCCCGTACAGCGTGTCATTGGCGATCTCGATCGCCTCCGAGAAGTCCGCGAACCGGGCCACGGCCACCACCGGCCCGAAGATCTCCTCCTGGAAGACGCGCATGTGGTTGCCGCCCTCGAAGATGGTGGGGCGCACGTAGTAGCCGCCCTCCAGCTCGCCGCCCAGCTCGGCGCGGGTGCCGCCGGTGAGGACGCGGGCGCCCTCCTGCTTGCCGATGTCCAGGTAGGAGAGGATCTTCTCCAGCTGGTCATTGGACGCCTGGGCGCCCATCATGGTGCCGGTGTCCAGCGGATGCCCCTGGGTGATCTTCTCCGTGCGGGCCACGGCCGCGTCCATGAAGTCCTGGTAGTGGCCGCCCTGGATCAGCGCACGCGACGGACACGTGCACACCTCGCCCTGGTTGAGGGCGAACATCGTGAAGCCCTCGAGGGCCTTGTCGAGGAAGTCGTCGTCGGCGGCGGAGACGTCGTCGAAGAAGATGTTCGGGCTCTTGCCGCCGAGTTCCAGTGTGACCGGGATCAGGTTCTCGCTCGCGTACTGCATGATCAGCCGGCCGGTCGTGGTCTCGCCGGTGAAGGCGACCTTGGCGACGCGCGCGTTGGAGGCCAGCGGCTTCCCGGCCTCCACCCCGAAGCCGTTGACGATGTTGACCACGCCCGGCGGCAGCAGGTCCGCCACCCGGTTCAGCCAGACGTGGAGCGAGGCGGGCGTCTGCTCGGCGGGCTTGAGGACCACCGCGTTGCCCGCGGCCAGCGCCGGGGCGAGCTTCCAGGCGGCCATCAGGATGGGGAAGTTCCACGGGATGATCTGGGCGACCACGCCCAGCGGCTCGTGGAAGTGGTAGGCGACCGTGTCGTCGTCGATCTCGGAGAGACTGCCCTCCTGGGCCCGGATCGCCCCCGCGAAGTAGCGGAAGTGGTCGATGGCCAGCGGGATGTCGGCGGCGAGGGTCTCCCGCACCGGTTTGCCGTTCTCCCAGCTCTCCGCGACCGCAAGCTCCTCCAGATGCTGCTCCATGCGGTCGGCGATCCTCAGCAGCACCGCGGCGCGCTCGGCGGGCGCGGTACGGCCCCAGGCGTGCGCGGCGGCGTGCGCGGCGTCCAGGGCCCGCTCGACGTCCTCGGCGGTGCCCCGGGCGATCTCGGTGAACGGCTGCCCGTTCACCGGCGTCGGGTTCTCGAAGTAGCGGCCCTTGGCGGGGGGTACGTACTCCCCGCCGATCCAGTGGTCGTAGCGCGGCTGGTAGCTGACAACCGATCCCTCGGAGCCGGGGTTTGCGTAACGCGTCATGGGGGCGGCCCTCCCTGTCGTGCCTGCGGGCTCCGCCCGCCACGGGACGGACGGAGATGTGGGGGAGGCTAGGCGCGGCAACGTTGCGGCAACGTTGCGTCCCTGTGCTCCCGGCAGTTGTCCTCCGGGCCGCCGCCCGCCACTCCGTACACCTCGCGCAGCCGCCGCACCCGCGCCGCCGGGGCCGCCCGGCCGGGGGAGTGCGGCGGATGGGCGGCCAGCAGCGCCTCCGCCACCTCCAGGTCGTCCTCGCCCCACGGCGTCTGCGCCCAGCGCCGCAGCAGCTCCGGGTCACCGCGCGAGAGCACCGCCCGCCGCAGCCCGTCCTCCAGCGTCCGCCGCATCCGGCACACCCCCGGCGCCTCCGACATCGGCAGCAGCGGCCCCGGATACGCCCGCAGCGCCGCGGCCACCTCACCGGCCGCCAACTCCTCGGCGGCCACGCCCGCATCGGTCCGCAGCGGTGCGCACAGCCGGTACGGGCGCGAGCCCAGCAGCGGGCCCACCAGCCTGCGCAGCCGGGACATCTCGGCGCGCAGCGTCACCGGCGAGCGGTGGTCGGCCCGCGGCCCGTACAGCTCCAGCGCCAGCCGGGCGCCGCTCAGGCCCTCCGGATGGCCCGCGAGCAGCACCATGATCTCGCTGTGCCGCCGCCCCAGCCGCAGCCGCCGCCCCTCGGTGACCAGCAGCGCCTCGTCGCGGCCCAGCGCCGTCAGCGCCACGCGTGGCCCGCGCGCCGGGGGCGCGAGCGCCGCCAGCTGCGCCTCGGCGGCGCGGGCGGTCGCCTGGACCAGGGCGAGGCTGTGCGGGGCGGCGAGATGGTCGCCGCCGGTGAGGTCCACCGCGCCCAGCAGCCGCCCGGAGTGCGGATCGTGGATGGGGGCCGCGGCGCAGGTCCAGGGCTGCACGCTGCGGTTGAAGTGCTCGGCGGCGAAAATCTGCACCGCGTGGTCGAGGGTGAGCGCGGTGCCGGGCGCGTTGGTGCCGGCGTGGCGCTCGTCCCAGCGGGCCCCGGCGACGAAGTTCATCCGCTCGGCCCGGTGGCGCATCCCCGCGTGCCCCTCCACCCACAGCATGCGGCCGAGGTCGTCGCAGACCGCGAGGAGATGGGCGCCGTCGTGCGCGATGCTCCCCAGCAGCTCGCGGAAGAGGGGCATCACCCCGGCCAGCGGATGGTCCGCCCGGTACGCCTCCAGCGCGTCGTCCACCAGATCGATCGGTGCCGCGCACTCCTGCGCCACCCGGGCGTCGGCCGAGCGCCGCCAGGAGTCCGCCACCACCGGGCGGACGGCCGGGCCCATGGCCCCCTCCGTCAGGAACACCTCGTGCGCGCGGCGCACCACCCGGGTGCGCTCCGCCGGATCGGTGCCGGACGCCATCGCCAGCCAGGGATTGACCACGGGGCCTCGCTCAACGGGTACGAAGGGGCGGGTGGGACGGGGGTTCAGGTGGGGGTGGCGGGGGCGACGCAGTCGCCGGGCGCGGGAGCGGGCACGAAGCCGGGCGGTGAGGCGTAGCCGCAGGAGTGGCAGATCTTCCACCCGTCCTGGTTGACGGCGAGTTGGCCGCCACAGCTCGGGCACTGCTCGGAACTCATGATCGATCCTTTGGTTCATGCGCAACGGGCCGGTCAGGGCCACCCCAGCGCTCAGATTTCCTTGTGAGGCGGATGCCCCGCAATAGTCAGAACAAGCCGCGTTGCGATACGGCTCCGGTGCTGGATCGGTTCACCGGAACACGGGTTTTCGGCACATGCGTGCGGCATACGCGCGAGGCGCTTGCGCACCGCGTTACCGGCGGGTACGAAGGAGCCGGGAGCGCATGCGCTCCCGGCTCCTTCGTACCTCTTGCCCGGTTCAGCGGATGGACTTGATCAGCTCTCCGTTGCCGGTGTCGCCGCTCAGCTCCCAGAAGAAGGTGCCGCCGAGACCCTGCTGCTGCTTGTAGGTCATCTTCCCGGCGATGGTGGCGGGGGTGTCATAGCTCCACCACTCGCTGCCGCAGTGCGCGTAGGCCGTCCCGGCGACCGTGCCGGTGGCCGGGCACTTGCTCTTGAGCACCTTGTAGTCCTCGATACCCGCCTCGTACGTGCCCGGCGCGGCGCCGGTCGCGGTGCCGCCGGGGGCGGCCTGGCTGACGCCGGTCCAGCCGCGTCCGTAGAAACCGATGCCCAGCAGCAGCTTCGAGGCCGGGACGCCGAGCCCCTTGAGCTTCTGGATCGCGGCGTCGGTGGAGAAGCCCTGCTGGGGCATGCCGCTGTAGGAGGTGAGGGGCGAGTGCGGGGCGGTGGGGCCCTTGGCCGCCCAGGCGCCGAAGAAGTCGTACGTCATCGGGTTGTACCAGTCCACGTACTGCGCGGCGCCCGCGTAGTCCGCGGCGTCGATCTTGCCGCCGGACGAGGCGTCGGCCGTGATCGCGGCGGTGACCAGGTTGTTCTGGCCGAACTTGGCGCGCAGCGCGGCCATCAGGTTCTTGAACGCGGCCCGGCCGCTGGTGTCGCAGGTGTTGCCGCAGGCGTTGGGGTACTCCCAGTCGATGTCGATGCCGTCGAAGACGTCCGCCCAGCGCGGGTCCTCGACCAGGTTGTAGCAGGACTCGGCGAACGCCGCGGGGTTCCTGGCCGCCTCGCCGAACCCGGACGACCAGGTCCAGCCGCCGAAGGACCACAGGACCTTGAGGTTCGGGTGCAGCTTCTTGAGCTTGCGCAGTTGGTTGAAGTTGCCGCGCAGCGCCCCGGCGTCCCAGGTGTCGGCCTTGCCGTCGACGCTGCCCGCCGCGTCGTAGGCCTTGTCGTAGTCGGCGTAGGCGTCACCTATCGCGCATTTGCCGCCGGTGACATTGCCGAAGGCATAGTTGATGTGGGTGAGCTTGGCGGCGGACCCGGAGGTCTCCACGTTCTTCACGTGGTAGTTCCGCTGGTAGACGCCCCATTCGGTGAAGTAGCCGACGACCTTGTCGCCGGCCGCTTCCGCGGCCTTGGCGGTGGTGGGGGGCTCCGCCGGGGCGGCACTCGGGCTGGCCGTCGCCGCGCCCGCGAGCAGCGTCGCGGTCAGCACCGCTGTCGAGAGGGCCGCGAGGGCGGCCCGTATCCCGCGTGGTCTGAGCATGGGTTCTCCTCGGTGGGGGGTGAGGGGAGGTGAAGTGCCCGACGACCTGCCCCGATATTGACATGCACGCGCAGGGCAGGGTGGGAGAACGGTAGAAGGACTAGACCAGTGGGGTCAATGGTCTGGGCCAATCCGGTCCGGGTAACACCCGGACGGAGGAATGTGGTTGAAGATCGATACATCGGTGAAGCGGGCCCCCGATCGGGCATACTCCAACCGCCACGGTGCAGGTCGTCACCCGTTCGCGATCCGGCGGGAGGACCGGCGGCGAGGCAGGACACCGGCGGCGCCGCCCCACCGGGCGCGCACGCCGCCGCCGCGCCCTACAGGGAGAGGAGAGCGCCGCCATGACCGACCACGGCCCGCAGCCGGTGGAACGCGAACTGCCCACCGAGGAAGCCCGCGACCTGATCTCGCTCGTCCGCGAGCTGGTCGAACGGGAGATCCGCCCCCGAGCCGCCGAGGAGGAGGCCGCGGGGCACTTCCCCCGCGAACTGTTCACCCTGCTGTCCGAGTCGGGGCTGCTGGGGCTGGTGTACCCCGAGGAGTTCGGCGGCGGCGGCCAGCCGTACGAGGTCTACCTCCAGGTCCTGGAGGAGCTGGCCGCGGCCCGCCTCACCGTCGGCCTCGGCGTCAGCGTCCACACCCTGGCCTGCCACGGCCTCGCCCGGTACGGCACCAAGGAGCAGCTGGCCGAGCACCTTCCGGCGATGCTCGGCGGTGGACTGCTCGGCGCGTACTGCCTCTCCGAGCCCGCCTCCGGGTCCGACGCCGCCGCCCTCACCACCCGCGCCACCCGGGAGGGCGGCACCTGGACGCTGGAGGGCGGCAAGGCGTGGATCACCCACGGCGGCATCGCCGACTTCTACACCGTCCTCGCCCGCACCGGCCCCGAGCGCACCCGTGGCATCAGCGCGTTCCTGGTGCCCGGCGACGCCCCCGGGCTTTCCGCGGCCGCCCCCGAGCGCAAGATGGGCATGAACGGGTCACCCACCGCGCAGATCCACCTGGACCGGGTCCGGGTCCCCGACACCCGCCGGATCGGCGACGAGGGCCAGGGCTTCGCCATCGCCCTGTCCGCCCTCGAAGCGGGCCGCCTGGGCATCGCGGCCTGCGCGATCGGCCTCGCGCAGGCGGCGCTGGACGAGGCGCTGGCGTACACCGCGCAGCGCAAGCAGTTCGGCCGTCCGATAGCCGACTTCCAGGGGCTGCGCTTCATGCTGGCCGACATGGCAACCCAGATCGAGGCCGGGCGCGCCCTCTACCTGGCCGCCGCCCGGCTGCGGGACGCGGGACGGCCGTTCTCCAAGCAGGCGGCCATGGCCAAGCTGTTCTGCACCGACACCGCGATGCGCGTCACCACCGACGCGGTCCAGCTGTTCGGCGGCTACGGCTACACGGCGGACTTCCCGGTCGAGCGCTACATGCGCGAGGCCAAGGTCCTGCAGATCGTGGAGGGCACCAACCAGATCCAGCGTGTGGTCATCGCGCGCAGCGTCGCGGGACCCGAGAGCCGGTAGGTGAGCGGTAGGGGGCGCGGCCGTGCCGGGCCCCCGCCGTATGCGCGTTCGCCACGGGCCTTACGGGCGGGACGCGGCGTGGCGCACCGTCATCGGCGTCCTGATCGGGCGCGAGCCCGGGCCGCCGATGTGCGAGAACGGCTGCTTCCGCCAGTCCAGGCCCGCCGGCAGCGTCAGCAGCAGCGC
The DNA here is from genome assembly GCF_001417735.1 of Streptomyces sp. NBRC 110028. Taxonomy (GTDB): domain Bacteria; phylum Actinomycetota; class Actinomycetes; order Streptomycetales; family Streptomycetaceae; genus Streptomyces. The sequence continues at coordinate 44,757 of NZ_BBUZ01000041.1, read as the reverse complement.
CGCGTCCCGCTCGTGCGCGTCGAGCGAGGCGTCCGCGGCGGCGGCGTCCGCCACCCCGCGTCCGGTGCCGGCGCACACCGTCAGTCCGAACGGGTTCCACGGAGACGGGCACAGCGCGTGCTCCGGGAGAACGTCCTCGTCCGCGAGCAGCGCGATGGGCTGCGCGCAGTCCGGGCAGATGACCCGGAACATTTCGTATGTTTCGTACGATTCGATGTCGCCTTCATCGAGGCGCTCGACGTAGGGCATGAGATTTCCCCCTCGGGTGGGCTGGCCAGGCGCGTCGGCCTCGACCACAGCAAGCATTTCCCTCGCCGTCGCATAGGTAATCGCCGCATCTCATAGGACACTCGCCAGGAGATGTGGTGTTCGTCACATGCCCCGTGCAGATGCTTCGCGTTCCGGACCGATCCACGAGGTGTGCCCGCTGTGCCGAGAGCCTTCCGACCACATAAGGTGATCGGCTGTGGAGGAGTTGGACAGACAAATCGCGGAGCTGCTCGTCAAGGACGGGCGGATGAGCTACACGGACCTGGGCAAGGCCACCGGCCTGTCCACATCGGCCGTGCACCAGCGGGTCCGCCGCCTGGAACAGCGGGGCGTGATCCGCGGATACGCGGCCGTGGTGGACCCGGAGGCCGTGGGGCTGCCCCTGACCGCCTTCATCTCGGTCAAACCCTTCGACCCGAGCGCGCCGGACGACATCGCCGACCGGCTCGCCGAGGTGCCCGAGATCGAGGCGTGCCACAGCGTCGCGGGCGACGAGAACTACATCCTCAAGGTGCGCGTCGCCACCCCGCTGGAGCTGGAGCACCTGCTCAGCCGGATCCGCTCGCTGGCCGGCGTCTCCACCCGCACCACCGTCGTCCTGTCCACTCCGTACGAGGCGCGCCCGCCGCGCGTCTGACCCCCCCCGTACGGGCCCGGTCGGACGTGTGATCCCCGGTGCCCGGATCGTCCGAAAACCGACCCCGCGAGGCAGCCCGCCGTGAACGACCCGACCCCCGTCCAGGCCGATGAAGGCCGTACCGTCCTGCTGCGCGGGGGCGAGGTGCACAGCCCCGCCGATCCGTTCGCGACCGCGATGGTCATCGAGGGCGACACCATCGCCTGGGTCGGCTCCGAGGGCGCCGCGGACGGCTTCGCCGACGGCGTGGACGAGGTGGTGGGGCTGGACGGGGCGCTGGTCACCCCCGCGTTCACCGATGCGCATGTGCACACCACCGCCACCGGACTCGCCCTCACAGGTCTCGATCTGACGGGTGCCCCCACCCTCGCCGACGCCCTGGAGCGGGTCCGCGCGCACGCCGCCGCCCACCCCGCCGACCAGATGCTTCTCGGCCATGGCTGGGACGCCAGCGGCTGGTCCGGCGGCCGCCCGCCTTCCCGCGCCGAACTGGACGAGGCCACCGGCGGCCGGCCCCTCTACCTCAGCCGCGCCGATGTGCACTCCGCGGTGGTCACCACCGCGCTGCTCGACCGCGTCCCGGACATCACCGCCCGCACCGGCTACCACCCCGACGCGCCCCTGACCGCCGACGCCCACCACGCCGTGCGCGCCGCCGCGTACGCGAGCGTGACGGCGCGCCAGCGCGAGGACGCCCAGCGCGCCGCCCTCGCCCACGCCGCCTCGGTGGGCATCGGCTCGGTCCACGAATGCGCGGGCCCCGGCATCTCGGGCGAGGACGACCTCACCGGGCTGCTGCGGCTCGCCGCCGAGGGGTCCGGCCCCCGGGTCCACGGCTACTGGGCCGAGGCCGTGACCGGCCCCGCCGGCCTGGAGAAGGTGCGGGCGCTGGGCGCCGCCGGAGCCGCCGGGGACCTCTTCGTGGACGGCGCCCTCGGCTCCCACACCGCCTGCCTCCACCAGCCCTACGCCGACGCGCCGCACACCGGCACCGCCTACCTGGACGCGGCCGCCGTCGCCGCCCATGTCGCCGTCTGCACCGAGGGCGGCGTCCAGGCCGGGTTCCACGCCATCGGCGACGCCGCCGTCTCCGCCGTCGTCGAGGGCGTACGGGCCGCCGCGGACAAGGTCGGCCTGGCCCGGGTCCGGGCCGCCCGGCACCGCGTCGAACACGCCGAGATGCTCACCGACGAGACCATCGCCGCCTTCGCCGACCTCGGCCTCACCGCCTCCGTCCAGCCCGCCTTCGACGCCGCCTGGGGCGGCGAGGAGGGCATGTACGCCCAGCGGCTCGGCCCCGAGCGGGCCCGCACCCTCAACCCGTACGCGGCGCTGCTGCGGGCCGGGGTGCCCCTGGCGCTCGGCTCCGACAGCCCCGTCACCCCGCTGGACCCGTGGGGCACCGTGCGCGCCGCCGCCTTCCACCGCACCCCTGAGCACCGGGTCTCCGCCCGCGCCGCCTTCACCGCCCACACCCGCGGCGGCTGGCGGGCCGTCGGACGGGACGACGCGGGCGTCCTGGTGCCCGGCGCGCCCGCCGATTACGCGGTGTGGCGGACCGGTGAACTCCTCGTCCAGGTCCCCGACACGCGGGTGGCGGGCTGGTCGACCGATCCGCGCTCCGGCACGCCCGGGCTGCCCGACCTCACCCCCGGCGGCCAACTGCCCCTGTGCGTGCGCACGGTGGTGGGCGGACGCACCGTGCACAGCCGTCCGGACGAGTGACGCTACGCGTTCGCGTACCGCCGAACGATGTGCCACCGGCCTGTCGCGACAGCTGAACATTGTCCGTACTGACCTGGTCATTTGAGGAAACCGCGCAGGTCATGCGACTGTTGACAGGGTCCGGTCGGTGGCCGGTAGGTTCGGCCCCGTCCACCACTGGACACCCGACCGGGGAATCTTCACGCAGTCGTCGAACGCCGCTGGGCCAGAGGGAGACGCGCCGCCCAGGCCGTCACCACTGGGAGCCAGGTCCAGCGCACGGGGGCGAGGGAGGGTCGCCGGGTCGGCAGGTGCGACCCGGGAGGGGCCCGGACGCTCAGTAGACAACGGCTCTCGGTCGACCCGCAGCCAGCGGGTCCCAGGTCGGCCCGAAGGGCGTCGGGCCCCCATCCGCACGCACACGGCGGACCGCCCCCCGTGAGGGGGCGGCATCCGCCGAAATCAGGACAGCGACCCGAAGAGACCTGAACGGGCCCGAACCGGGAACCCCGGTCTTCTTCCCTGCGTTCCGCACCTCGGGGACACAGCCGCGCGCCCGCGTTATACGGTCACCTCATCACAGCTTGATTTGCAGGAAGGCCGCACCGTGCCCTCGGGTTCCGACACCACCGCCGAAGCCGCCTCGTCCGGCCCGGCCGAAGAACGACCGGACGGGCCGCGGACGCCCGCCGCAGCGACCCGTACGGACGACCGGGGCGACGCCGCGGCGGAGGCCCCCACGCCCCCCGGTGGGGACCGCCCCGGCCGGTGGCGCCGCCTGGCCCGGCTCGCCCGCCGCGAGGCGTGGCGCAGCGTGCTCGCGGCCGTCGCCGGGCTCGCGCTCGGGTTCGCCTTCCCGCCGTTCGGGGTCTGGCCGCTGTCCCTGCTGTCGGTCGCGGCCCTGAGCCTGCTCACGTACGGCCGCACCGCCCGCCAGGGCGCCTGGACGGGATTCGCGTTCGGGCTGCCGTTCTTCGTGCTGCTGCTGAAGTGGCTGAGCGTGATCGGCTGGGACGCGGTGATCGGCCTGTCCGTCATCGAATCGCTCTTCCTGGTGCTGATGGGCGCGGGCTTCGCGCTGGTCTCCCGGCTGCCGGTGCCGTCCCTGTGGCCGCTGTGGACGGCCTGTCTGTGGGTGGCCGAGGAACTGGCCCGGGACCGGGTGCCGTTCGGCGGCTTCCCCTGGGGGCGGCTGGCCTTCGCCAACACCGGGTCGCCGTTCACCCCGCTCGCCGCGCTCGGCGGCGCCCCGCTGGTCACCTTCGGCGTCGCGCTGACCGGCGGACTGCTGGCCTCCGCCGCGCTCGCCCTGTGGCGGCTGCGGGGGGCGGACGGCGGCCTGTCGGTGCGGGGCGCGCTGCCCGCCGCCGGCGCGGTCGTCGTCGCGGCCGCCGTGACCGTGGCCGGATTCGCGGTGCCGATCCCGACCCGCGCGGACGACAGCGTGGACGTCGCGGTCGTGCAGGGCAATGTGCAGCAGGCGGGCATGGACTTCCTGGGCCGCCCCATGAAGATCCTCAACAACCACGTGGACGCCACGCTCGACCTGGCCCGGGACGTCAAGGCCGGCCGGATCAAGAAACCCGACCTCGTCATATGGCCGGAGAACTCCTCCGACCTGGACCCCTTCCAGTACCGGGAGGCCTACGCCCGGATCGACGAGGCCGTGAAGGCCATCGGCGTGCCGGTGCTGGTCGGCGCCCTGGTCGACCACCCCACCAAGCCGGGGTACGTGTTCAACGAGGGCATCGTGTGGGACCCCGAGAAGGGCCCCGGCGCCTCGTACACCAAGCAGCACCCGGTGCCCTTCGGCGAGTACGTGCCGTTCCGCGAGCAGCTCAGCAAGATCATCACCCGGCTGCAGCGCATCCCCCGCGACTTCTACCCCGGTGACCACACCGGGCTGCTGAAGGTCGGCCCGGCCCGGCTGGGCGATGTGATCTGCTTCGAGGTCGCGTACGACGAGATCGTCCGCGACACGGTCAACGCGGGCGCCCGCGCGATCGTCGTCCAGACCAACAACGCCACCTATGGCCGCAGCGGCCAGCCCGAACAGCAGCTGGTCATGTCCCGGCTGCGGGCCATCGAACACGGCCGCCCCGTGATCACCGCGGCCACCAGCGGGATCAGCGCGGTCGTCGCGCCGGATGGCACGATCGAGCAGCGGACGAAAGAATTCACGCAAGATGTGCTCACCGCGCGCATCCCGCTGCGTGACGGCACGACCCTCGCCGACCGCGTCGGTGCGGCCCCGGAGTGGGTGCTCGCTATGGTGGGCGTTCTGTCCTGCGCGGCCGCGATCATGATCGGCCGTCGGGGACGTACGGACAAGAAGGGGCAGCAGCCGTGAGCGACGCACGCGAGGCCGACCAGCCGCGCCGGAGCAACGAACCTGAGGACTCGCCTCGCGGGCGGAGAAGCGAACAGTCAGATGCCGTGAGCGACGCGCGCGAGGCCGACCAGCCGCGCCGGAGCAACGAACCTGGGGACTCGCCTCGCGGGCGGAGAAGCGAACAGTCAGATGCCGTGAGCGACGCGCGCGAGGCCGACCAGCCGCGCCGGAGCAACGAACCTGAGGACTCGCCTCGCGGGCGGAGAAGCGAACAGTCAGATGCCGTGAGCGACGCGCGCGAGGCTGAGGAGCCGATCACCGAGGCCGACCAGCCGCGCACCGGGACCGGCGGGACCGGCACCGGGGACGGGGGTCCGCGGCCGCGCCGCAGCGGCCAGGACGACGGCGGACGGCGGAAGTACGGTCCGCTCGGCGCCGTTCTGGTGATCATTCCGACCTATAACGAGGCGGAGAACATCGCGCCGATCGTCGCCCGGGTCCGGGAGTCCGTGCCGGACGCCCACATTCTCGTCGCCGACGACAACAGTCCGGACGGCACCGGCAAGGTCGCCGACGAGCTGGCGGTCGAGGACGACCACGTCAAGGTCCTGCACCGCAAGGGCAAGGAGGGCCTGGGCGCCGCGTATCTGGCGGGCTTCCGCTGGGGCATCGAGCACGGCTACGGCGTCCTGGTGGAGATGGACGCGGACGGCTCGCACCAGCCCGAGGAGCTGCCCCGGCTGCTCACCGCGCTCAAGGGCGCGGACCTGGTGATCGGCTCGCGCTGGGTGCCGGGGGGACGGATCGTCAACTGGCCCAAGTCCCGCGAGTTCATCTCCCGCGGCGGCAGTACGTACTCCCGGCTCATGCTGGACGTGCCGATCCGCGACATGACGGCCGGTTACCGGGCCTTCCGCAAGGAGACCCTGGAAGGGCTCGGCATGGAGGCCGTCGCCTCTCAGGGCTACTGCTTCCAGATCGACCTGGCCTGGCGCGCCGTCAAGGCGGGCTTCCACGTCATCGAGGTGCCCGTCACGTTCATCGAGCGGGAGCGCGGGGAGAGCAAGATGAGCCGGGACATCGTCACCGAGGCGGCCTGGCGGGTCATGTCCTGGGGCGTGGGCTCGCGGGTGAACAAGCTGCTGGGCCGCGAGGAGCCGTAGCGATCCCGGGGCCGTGCGCGCTCGGAGTAGTCCCACGGGCGGCGGTCCGTCACCTGCCGGACACTGAAGGCGGAAGGAGGCGGACATGCCCAAGACGACCATGAAGAGCAGCAAGAGCGCACAGCGCGGGACGATGGCCCCCAAGGGGGGTGCGAAGTCCGGCGGCATGGAGGCGCGCACCAAGGAGGACCTGTACCGCGAGGCCCAGAAGGCCGGGATCGAGGGCAGGTCGCAGATGTCGAAGAGTCAGCTGATCTCCGCTCTGCGCCGCGGCCGCTGACGCCCGGACAGCCGGATCCGCTAGCGGATCCCCGGGACGGTCAGTGCGGTCAGCAGTGCCGTCCCTGCGACCATCCAGGCGACGTAGTCGCCGACGTGCCCGGACTGCAGCCGCCGTACGGGCGCGAGCAGCGCGGCCGCCCCGGTGCGGACGGGCCGCCGCACCGCCAGTGCGGCCAGGGCGATGGCGAGGGCCGTGGAGAGCAGCCCGAGCAGGATCCCGGCCGCCGACCAGTGCGGCGGCGCGAACGCCGGGGCGGACGCCGCGCGTCCGCCGAGCACCGCGTGCCGGTAGCCGGAGCCGTCGGTGAACAGTGCCCCGGCCCGCCCGGCGGCCGACGCCAGAGCCGGCACCAGCCCGGCCGCCAGCGTCCCGGCCAGCAGCACCGCCGGTACGGCCAGCATCGGCACCGGGATGCGCCCGAGGCGGCCGCCGGTCTCCGGCTCCTCCTCGCCGGTGGTCTCCGGGCCCGCGTTCCGCTCGTCGTGCGGCGCCCGGCCCGCCCCGGCGAAGACCCGCAGGCCCACCCGCAGCACCGCGCCGCCGGTCACCGCCGACACCAGGACGTACAGCGCGGGCAGCCAGCCCGCCGTATGCCCGGCGGCCTCTTCCACGACCGCCTTGCCGAGCCCCGGGCCGAACGGCGGCAGTCCGCACAGCGCCAGGCCGCCCACCATGAACAGGGCCCCCACCAGGCGCAGCTCCCGGGCCTGCCCGTACAGCTCGTGTTCGTCGACGGAGGCGTACCGGTCGAGCAGGATGCCCGCGCACGCGAACAGCGCCGCCTTCACGCCCGCGTGGCCGACGACGTACAGCGCCGTCCCCGAGACGGCGTCGGGGGAGAGCATGGCCAGCCCGATCAGGAACAGCCCGGTGTGGGACACCGTGGAGAACGCCAGCAGCCGTTTGAGATGGCGCTGCTGCCAGCACATCAGCGCGCCCAGCACGGCCGTGAGCGCGCCGAGGGCCAGCAGGGCGCGGGTGCAGGCGGGGTGCGCGATGCCGCCCGGGCCCGCGAAGACCGTCCAGTAGACCCGGCCGATCCCGTACACCCCCAGCTCCACCATGACGCCGGACAGCAGCATGCACACGGGCGTGGGGGCGACCGCGTGCGCGTCGGGCAGCCAGAAGTGGAAGGGCACCGCGGCCGCCTTCACCAGCAGACCCGTCGTCACCAGGACGAACGCGGCGAGCACCAGGCCGTCCGGGCGTTCGGTGTCCAGTGCCCGCCCGATCTGGGCGAAGCCCAGTTCCCCGGTGCGCGCGTACAGCAGCGTGATGCCCAGCAGCACGCAGTACGCGCCGAGGGAGTTCACCACGCCGAAGGTCAGCGCCCCCTGCACCGGCTTGGGCTCCTCCACCCGGAAGCCGGTCAGCGCGTACGCGACGACGCCCATCAGCTCGAAGAAGACGAACGCGTCGAACAGGTCCCCGGTCAGCGCGAAGCCGCACATGCCCGCCTGGAAGAGCAGGATCAGCGCCGGGAAGGAGCCGGTGTGGCGGACGGGCGGCTCCTCGAAATAGCGCCAGGAGTAGACCAGGACGGCCACCACCAGCAGCGAGATCAGCGCCGCGAGCCCGGTGCCCAGCGGGTCGCCGACCAGCACGATGCCCACGCCCTCGCCGCGCACCGGGCGCCAGCCGCCCACCCACTCCACGGGCCGGCCGGTGGAACGCCCCGCCAGGATCAGCGCCGTCGCTGCGGTGGCGGCGGCGAAGGCGCAGCCCAGGACGTCGGAGGCGAGCCGGGGCAGCCGCCGCCCGGTGGCCACCAGCACCGCGGCGCCGAGCAGCGGTACGGCGACCACCAGCGGCAGCAGCCGTGCGCTGTCCACCCGGTCAGCCCTTCAGCTCGGACAGCGCGTCCGGGTCGACCGTGCCGTGCCGTTTGCGGAGCTGGACGACGAGCGCGAGCAGCAGCGCGGTCACCGTCGCGCCCACCACGATGTCGGTGAGGGCGAGCGCCTGGACCACCGGGTCGACCACGCGGCTGTCGGTGGGCGCGTCGGAGAACACCGGGGCGGTGCCGCCGCGGCGGTAGCCGACGCCGAGCAGCAGCACGTACGTGGAGGACTGGGCGACGGCCAGACACCCCACGGCGTGGATCAGGTTCCGGCTGGTCACCAGCCCGTACACCCCGATCAGGAAGATCCATCCGGCGATCAGGTACGGCAGGACCGTCACATCCGCTCCTTTCCGTCGTTTCCGCTGTCGTGCGCGTGTCCGATCTCCACCGCCTGGTCCAGGAATTGGGCCAGCAGGACGACGATCCCGCTGGTGACCTCGATGCCGACGGCCGCGTTCAGCAGGATGACGGTGCCGCCGGAGGACAGGGTGGCGAAGGTGCCCAGGGGGAGGATGTTGGCGAGGAACGCCGATCCGGCGAGGACCGCCCCGAGCCCGGTGACCACGTAGGCCGCCTCGCCGACGGTGTCCCCGATCTCGTACAGGGGGATCGGCCGCACGCGCTCCAGCGCCCGGTAGTCGGCGCCGATGTAGAGGAGGTGCAGCGCGGTCGCCGTGACCACCCCGCCCTGGAAGCCGCCGCCCGGGCTGATCTGGCCGTGCGCGATCACATAGAGGCCGACGAGCATCGCGAGCGGCAGCATCGGCAGCGCGAACCGGCGCACCCGGGGACGCACCACGGCGGGCGCGGGCCGTCTCCGCTCCTCGTCGGCGGTCTGGCGCAGCAGCACGACGGCGCCGAGCACCGCGGCGAACAGGATCGTCTCCTCGCCGAGTGTGTCGAAGGCGCGCAGATCGAAGTTGACGGACGCGATCACGTTGGCCGTGTGGTGGCCGAGGGCGGCGCGTACGGCCCGCTCCCCGTACGGATGGTGGGCCGTGCCGAACGGCGGCAGGGAGAAGCAGGCGGTGGCGAACAGCGCCGCGAAGACGGCCGCGCCCGCCAGGAAGAGCCACAGCCGGCCGCGGGCGCTCATCGCTCGTGCTCGCGCGACTGATCCGGCTCGCCCGGCTCGTCCCCGGGGCGGCGGTGCACCCTCCGTACGGTCAGCAGGATCATCAGCGGGGTCACCGCGGAGCCGACCGCGAGCTGGGACAGCGCGACGTCCGGGGCCTGGAGGAACGTGAACAGCAGCGCCAGCGACAGGCCGAGGAACGAGAGCACGAGCGCCTGCCGCACCGGGTCGCGGTTGAGGACGGCGGCGGTGGCGGCGCCCGCGACCAGCAGCAGCGCCACGACGATCAGGGCATCGGTCATGCCGTACGGCCCCCGTTCGCCGTGCCGCCGTTCGCCGCGCCCTCGTTCGCCACGCCCCCGTCCGGGCGGCTGCCGCCCGCGCTGGTCACCACGCTGCCCGCGATCAGCAGCGCCCCGATGAGCAGCAGCTTGCCCATGGCCCGGCCGGGTCCGGTCGCCACGCACAGTGGCAGCACGATCGCCGGAACCCCGAGCAGGGCCGTCCAGCGGACCAGCCGGGAGCCGGGCAGGACGCCGAGGAAGCGGGCGTAGATCAGCGTGCCGACGGGGCCGAGTACGGACAGCACCAGTGCCACGTCCACGTACGCGGGGCGGCCGAAGCCCTGCGCGGCGGGGAGCAGCGCCAGGCCGCCGAGCAGCGAGCTGAGGTTCTGGGCGATCAGCCGGTTCCCCGGCGCCCCGCGGGAGACCCGCCACAGCACCGGTCCGAGGGCGAGCAGCGGCACCAGGGCCACCAGCAGCCAGGCGTCGGCCGTGCTCACCGTCCGGTCACCACCCGGCGCGCGGTGCGGGCGACGAGGGCGGTGGGCAGCGCGGCGGCGGCGCCGACCATGACCTCCAGGGAGTCGACGGTGCTGATGAGCACCAGCCACACCCCGGTCAGCACCAGCCACCACGCGAACACTTCGAGCACACCGGACATTCCGCCACCTCCACGGCGGCGGGTACCCGGACCGCCGCCGCCGATTCCCTGTGGATTCACGTCCGGGGCCTTCCGGATCCACGACCCGGAGTCCGTACAGCGCTCGGGTCCGGGCACACTTGGAGGCATGATGACCGGCGCATCTCCGCAGAGCGACCCGACCCGCCCGAAGCGCACCCGCGCCCGCACGTTCGTACCGCTGGGTGTCGCCGCCTGGCTGGTGCTGGAGATCTGGCTACTGACCCTGGTCGCGGAGGCGGCCGGCGGGCTCACCGTCTTCCTGCTGCTGATCGCGGGCGCGGTCGGCGGCGCGGCCGTCGTCAAGCGGGCGGGGCGGCGGGCCTGGCAGAACCTGGCCAGGACGATGCAGCCGGGCGCCGAGCCCGCCGAGGAGCCGGGGCGCACCGGCAACTCCTTCACCATGCTCGGCGGGCTGCTGCTGATGATCCCGGGGCTGGTCTCCGATGTGGCCGCGCTGCTGTGCCTGTTCCCGCCGACGGCGGCGCTGCTGCGGCGGCGGGCCGAGAGCGCGCTGTCGCGCCGTATGGGCTACCCGCCGGGCTCGCCGGGCGGCCCGTTCCGGCAGGCCGGGCAGGGCCGGTGGCCGGGGCCGGGGCCGGGGACGGGCGGCGGTTCGCGGGACGGCCAGGTCATCCAGGGCGAGGTGGTCCGCGATGATGTGAGGCGCGGCGACGCGGCGCGCGGCGACGCGGGTCGGCCCGGGATCGTCCGGGACGACAAGGACTGAGCGCGCACAAGGGCCGGGGCCACTGCGTAAGAGTGGCCCCGGCCCTTGTGCTTCAGTACTGCCGTGTGAAGGTCAGGCAGACTTACGGCTGGTGTCGCGCGGATGCACGGCGATGTTCATGGCTCCCGACCGCAGGATCGCCAGCCGCTCGGCCAGCACCTCCTCCAGTTCTTCACGGGTACGCCGCTCCATGAGCATGTCCCAGTGCGTGCGTGCGGGCTTGCCCTTCTTCTCCTCCGGCCCCTCGCCGTCCACAAGGAGTGCCATGGCGCCGCACGCCTTGCACTCCCACTCCGACGGAATCTCCGCCTCTACCGAAAACGGCATCTCGAATCGATGTCCGTTCTGGCATGCGTACTCCACCGCCTGGCGCGGGGCCAGATCGATGCCGCGGTCGGTCTCGTAGCTGGTCACCACGAGTCGCGTGCCGCGAAGAGCTCGCTCACTCATGAATCGTGCCTCCCGGGCTTTCTCGCCCACAGGACAGGTGTCGCTGTCGTCGTCATCCGGTCAACGTCCGGTCGGCGGTGAAGATTCCCGTACTGGGACATGCGTCGCCCGTCGTGCCGCCCCGTTGTTGTACCCACAGGCGCCCGGTTTGTCACATCTGGCAGCAGATGTCACCCAGCGTTTCTCATGCTTTAGCGCGCAGTAACGGTCCGCCTGGTGGGCCAAGGGCGTACACTACCGCTCCACGTGCGCGAGGGCTAAATCAGGTCACGGACCGGACTCCGTGGACCGCCCTGCGCCACCACCGATGTACCCTCCGTCGCCCCGCCGGGAGTGTCGGCGGCCGCGTCGCCGGTGGCCGAGGGTATCGCGAACAGGCCCAGGAAGTACTGCGAAAGCGGCCCGATGGCCAGCGCGTACAGCACGGTGCCCACCCCGACCGAACCGCCCAGCGCGAACCCCGTGGCCAGCACCGCCAGCTCGATCCCGGTCCGCACCAGCCGGACCGACCGGCCGGTGCGCCGATGCAGCCCCGTCATCAGGCCGTCCCGCGGCCCCGGCCCGAACCGCGCCGAGATGTACAGCCCGGTGGCCGCGCCGCCCAGCACGATCGAGGCCACCAGCAGCGGAACGCGCAGCGCCAGCGCGTCCGGCTGCGGTACGAGCCACAAGGTGGCGTCCACCGTGACCCCGATCACCATCACGTTCGACACCGTGCCGAGCCCCGGCCGCTGCCGCAGCGGAATCCACAGCAGGAGCACCACGGCCCCCACGATGACCGTCACCGTGCCGAACGACAGCGGCGTGCGCTTGACGATCCCCTGGTGGAAGACGTCCCACGGGTCGAGCCCGAGCGCGGCGCGCACCTGGAGCCCCATGCCCACGCCGTACAGCACGAGCCCTCCGTAGAGCTGGACGAGGCGACGGGTGAGGCGGGAGCCCCCCGAGGGTTCCTTGGACAACGCGTCCTCCTGGTGGTGAGTGGCCATGTCCGCCCGGGCTGGTGCCATTGGCCGGTGGCATGTCACTCTGATGCCTGAAAGCAGTCCAGTTCCATGGCCAATCCGGGAAAGGTGGACCGCATCCGATGAGTCCGTGGACCTCCGCGGTGGGGGCACCTCAACTGGCCCGCCTGCTCGGCTCCCAGCACACCCGCGACGCGACGGCCGCGAGCCCGGTCGCCGTGCTGAACGGCAACCGCCGCGTCCCCGCCTACCGCGCGCTCGCCGACGGCGTACGGCTGCTCCTGCTGGAGGGCCGGGTCCCGGTCGCGGCCCGCCTCCCCGCCGAGCGCGAACTCGCCGCGGCGCTCACCGTCAGCCGCACCACCGTCGCCGCCGCCTACGAGGCGCTGCGCGGCGAGGGATTCCTGGAGTCGCGGCGCGGCGCGGGCAGCTGGACCGCCATGCCCGCCGGAAGCCCGCTGCCCACCCGCGGGCTCGACCCGCTGCCGCCCGAGGCCGCCGCCTCCGTCATCGACCTCGGCTGTGCCGCGCTCCCGGCCCCCGAGCCCTGGCTGACCCGCGCGACCCGCGGCGCCCTGGAGGAGCTGCCGCCGTACGCCCACACCCACGGCGACTACCCCGCGGGCCTGCCCGCCCTGCGCCAGGCCCTCGCCGACCGCTACACCGCCCGCGGCGTACCGACCATGCCCGAGCAGATCATGGTCACCACCGGTGCCATGGGCGCCGTCGCCGCCACCTGCCGCCTCATGGTCCGCCCCGGTGAGCGCGTCGCCGTCGATTCGCCCAGCTACGCCAATGTGCTCCAGCTGATGCGGGAAGCGGGCGCCCGGCTGGTGCCCGTCGCGATGGCCGACCACCTCGCGGGCTGGGACATCCCCGCCTGGCGCCAGGTCCTCGCCGCCGCCGCGCCCCGCATGGCCTACGTCGTCGCCGACTTCCACAACCCCACCGGCGCGCTCGCCACCGAGGAGCAGCGCCGCAGCCTCGTCGACGCCGCCCGCGCCGCCGGGACGGTCCTGATCGCCGACGAGACCATGGCCGAGCTGCGGCTGGACGACGACGTCGAGCTGCCCCGCCCGGTCTCCGCCTTCGACCCGGCGGGCAGCACCGTCGTCACCGTCGGCTCCGCGAGCAAGACCTTCTGGGCGGGCTTGCGCATCGGCTGGGTCCGCGCCGCGCCCGACGTCATCCGCAGCCTCGTCGCCGCCCGCGCCTACGCCGACCTGGGCACCCCGGTCATCGAACAGCTCGCCGTCGCCTGGTTGTTGAACACCGGCGGCTGGGAGGAGGCCATCGAGATCCGCCGCGCCCTCGCCCGCGACAACCGGGACGCGCTCGTGGCCGCCGTACGGCGCCACCTGCCCGACTGGGAGTTCACCGTCCCGCACGGCGGCCTCACCCTCTGGGCCCGCACCGGCGGCCTGTCCGGCTCCCGCATCGCGGAAGCGGGCGCCCGGCTGGGCGTCCGCGTCCCCTCGGGCCCGCGCTTCGGTGTGGACGGCGCCTTCGAGGGCTACGTCCGGCTCCCGTTCACGGTGGCGGGCGCGGTGGCCGACAAGGCCGCCGAGCGCCTGGCGGCCGCCGCGGACCTGGTGGCGACGGGCGCCACGGCGGAGGCGGAGGCCCCCCGTACGTGGGTGGCCTGACGCAGAACGCCGTCCGTGGGCCGAGCGCCGCCCCGCCCCGGCCGGTTTCACCCCTTCGTGGCCACCACCGGCTCGCCCCGGGAGCCGGGCTCAGGCTCCGGCAGCAGCCGCAGCACCGCCCGCCGCTGCCCCTCGCTCGTCGCGTCGTCGTACGGATCGGGCGTGGCCGGTACCTGGAGCCGGTGCACCGGGCCCGTGCCGAGCCGGGCGTACCCCCGGCCCGCCGGTACCTCCGGCACCGGGGTGGTGGGCGGCGGGGCGCCGAGCACGGCGGTGGTCTGTTCGAGTGAGGCCGGGCCGAGGATCACCCGGGCGCGGGTGTGGAGCCGTACGGCCTCGCTCAGGCCCTCCGCCGCGTCGAGCTGATCGGCCACCACGACCCGTACGTTCGCCGCCCGTCCGTGCCGCAACGGCACCTGCAGCAGCTCCTGCGGGTCGGTGCGGCCGTCCGCCGCCGCCACGTGGCCGAGGGCCGACGGCCGGTCCACCACGATCCACAGCGGACGCTGGATGTCCTCCGGCGGCGGGTGGCCGAACTGGCGGGCGCGGTTGGCGGCGAGCAGCCGCCGCTCGGTCTCGTGCCCGGCCCACTCCAGCGTCGCCAGCACCCCGGCGAGCCCGCATTCGACGGCCAGCACCCCGGCCCGGCCGCCGAGGCACGCGTACTCGCCGGTCCCGCTGCCGTCCACCACCAGCACATCGCCGTGCGGCAGCGCCTGCAGCAGGATGGAGCGGAGCAGGGTGGTGGTGCCGCTGCCGGGGCGGCCGAGCGCCAGCAGATGCGGTTCGGTGGAGCGCGGCCCGGTGCGCCAGACGACGGGCGGTACGTCCCGGGTCGCCGCCGCGCCGCCCGTCCCGCCCGCGTCGGCATCCGGGCCCGTCTCGTCGTCGACGCCCTCCAGCACCGGCAGGGTCCGCCGCACGGAGGACGCGTCCGTGAAGCCGAGCACCGTCTCGCCCGGCGCGGTCACGAAGCGCTGGGCGCAGATCGCGGTGGACAGGGCGGGCAGTACCGCCAGGGTGAGCCGGTTCGCCTCCTCGTCCCAGGTGAACAGGTACTCCCGGTCGCGCCCGGACTTCGCGTACAGCAGTTGTTCGACGCGGGCCCGGGACTCGGGCTCGCCGTCCGTGAAGTAGGCGGGGTACCGCAGCAGCAGCCGCGTCAGCCGCCCGTCCTCGTCGACGTCGTACGACTCGAAGGGGCGCGACCACTCCCCGCCGTGGCGGTACAGCGGGTCCGGGTCCTCGGCGGCGGCGAAGTACGGCACCAGCGCCTCGTAGATCAGGCGCAGCCGCTCCGTCCCGTCCGCGCCGGGCCCGGGGGAGGCGGGGGCGCGCACCCGCCCGGCCCAGCCCGCGGCGCCGAGCAGGCCGATGGCCGAGGCCAGCGGCCCGTACGGCAGCAGGAAGACGACGAACACGCAGGCGGCCGCGACGAAGAACGCGGGCCCCCGCTGTTCGCCCGGAAGCTCCGTCCATCGGCGCCGTCCACCGGCGGCCAGCACCCGCAAGCCCCGGGAGAGGGCGAACAGCGGGTGGAGCACATCGGCGGCGCTGTCGGCCGCGGTGCGGGCGAACTCACGGCCGCGGCGGAACGGGGCGCGCCCGGCGCCGCCGATACGGAGCCGGGGGAGCGGTGGCAGGCCCACGTCAGATCTTGATCCCGCCCAGCAGACTGGCGAGGCTCGCGCCACCGGCCTTGATGCTCGGGGCGATGGCGGTGCTCGCGAGGTAGAAGCCGAAGAGGGCGCAGACGACGCCGTGGGATGCCTTGAGGCCGTCTTTGCGGAAGAAGATGAAAACGACGATGCCGAGCAGGACGACACCGGAAATGGACAGGATCATCTCGGTCTCCTGGCTGGTGGGGGACTCTCACCATGAGTCATTCCAGGGTCACAGCATGTATCCATCCGGAGAAAGGCGCAAATGGGGAGATTGGCGACGTAGGCGCCACAATGGTCACGTGCCGGTGATCACATGCACAGGTCGCGCGTGTACGGGTAGCGGCATGCACAGGCAGTGAACGCACAGCTAGCGAAGCCGGAGGCGATACGCGATGAGCGCACCGAACCCCGAGGGCGAGCCCGCTCACGACCCGGAGGTGCTCCAACTGGCGGCCAAGGTCTTCGACCTGGCCCGGCACGGTGACACGGACACGCTCGCCGCCTATGTGGACGCGGGTGTTCCGGCCAATCTCACCAACGACAAGGGCGATTCGCTGCTCATGCTGGCCGCCTACCACGGCCATGCCGCGGCCGTGTCCGCTCTGCTGGAGCGCGGCGCCGACCCCAACCGCGTCAGCGACCGGGGGCAGACCCCCATCGCCGGGGCGGCGTTCAAGGGGGAGGAGGAGGTGCTGCGGGTCCTGCTGGCCGCCGGTGCCGACCCGCGCGCGGGCTCTCCGTCGGCGGTCGACACGGCGCGCATGTTCGGACGGGACGATCTGCTGGCGCTGTTCGGGCCCGCCGGCTCGTAGCGCCGGACCGCGCCGGACCGGCCCGGCCCCGCCGGTCCCCTGGGTCGATCCCTCCCGCCGGACCCGATTCCCCGGTTCGGCGGGAGGGATTGGTCCAGACCTATTGACATGAACGGCGTAGCGCTGGAGATTGTGCGCGCACCTTCCCTCCCGGACCGGCCCCACGCGCCGATGTCCGGGATCCCCCCCCACAGGAAGGCAACCGCGCCATGCGAAGGACGCTGCGCACCACCCTGGTCGGTCTGCTCTCGGCGACCGCGCTCGCCGCCACCCCCTGGTTCACCGCCCCGGCCGCCGCCGGGCCGCGCACTCCCACCGCCGTCTTCACCGACAACTTCGACGGCCCGGCGGGCGGCGCGGTCGACGCCTCCCGATGGGGCTATGAGACCGGCGACAACGTCAACAACCACGAGCGGCAGTACTACACGGACGGCACGAAGAACGCCGCGCTGGACGGCCAGGGCAACCTCGTCATCACCGCCCGCAAGGAGAACCCCGCCAACTACTCCTGCTGGTACGGCCGCTGCGAGTACACCTCCGCCCGGCTGTCCACCGCCCGCACCTTCACCACCGCCTACGGCCATGTCGAGTCCCGCATGAAACTCCCGCGCGGCCAGGGCATGTGGCCCGCCTTCTGGATGCTCGGCAACGACATCGGCAGCGCGGGCTGGCCCAACTGCGGTGAGATCGACGTCATGGAGAACGTCGGCTACGAGCCCGGCACCGTCCACGGCACCATCCACGGCCCCGGCTACTCCGGCTCGGGCGGCATCGGCGCCGGGTACACCCTCCCGGGCGGGGCCAGGTTCGCCGACGCGTTCCACACCTTCGCCGTCGACTGGTCGCCCAACAAGATCACTTGGTCGGTGGACGGCAACGTCTACCAGACCCGCACCCCCGCCGACCTTGGCGGCAACCGCTGGGTCTTCGACCACCGCTTCTACCTCATCCTCAACCTCGCGGTCGGCGGCTACTGGCCCGGCGACCCGGACGGCAGCACCACCTTCCCGCAGCAACTGGTGGTCGACTACGTGAAGGTGAGCGGCGGCAACTGACGCGTCGTCCTCCGGCACGCCCGTAATCTGGCGTCCATGGAGACCGCGCCGCCCAAGGACCTCTGCGACCGGATCGAGGCCGCCGACCACCGCGTACACGCCTTCGTCCCCGAGCCCGGCCGCCGGGCACGGCTGCGGCGCGAGGCGCGGGCGGCGGCCGAGCGGTGGCCCGGCCCCGCCGGCCGGCCGCCGCTGTACGGGGTGCCGGTGGGCGTCAAGGACATCGTGCACGTCGACGGGCTGCCCACGCGGGCCGGTTCGGCGGTCCCCGCCGAGGCGCTGGCCGGCCCGCAGGCGTCGCTGATCGACCGGCTGCTGGCGGCGGGGGCGCTGGTGGCGGGCAAGACCGTCACCGCCGAGTTCGCCGTCACCGCGCCCGGCCCGACCCGCAATCCACACGATCCGGGCCACACCCCCGGCGGATCCAGCAGCGGTTCGGCGGCGGCCGTCGCCGCGGGCATGGTGCCGCTGGCCATCGGCACCCAGACGATCGGCTCGATGATCCGCCCGGCCGCGTACTGCGGGGTCGTCGGCTTCAAGCCGACCCACGGCCGCATCCCGGCCGACGGCGTCATCCCCAACGCGCCCACCTTCGACACGGTGGGCCTGTTCGCCCCGGACACGGCCGGGCTGAGCCCGGCGGCGGGCGTGCTGTGCGACGACTGGCGGCCCGAACCGGACGGCCAGGGCCCGGTCGGCCAGGGCCCGGGGGAGGGGCGGCGGCCGGTGCTCGCCGTGCCTACCGGCCCGTACCTCGACCGGGCGGAGGCGGAGGCGGTGGCCGCCTTCGGAACCCAGGCGCGGTGGCTGGCCGACGCCGGGTTCCCGGTCCGACGGGTCCCCCTCCCGGCCGACTTCGACGCCCTCGTCGCCCACCAGCGGGTGATCGGCCGCTACGAGGCCGCCCGCACCCACGCCGAGTGGTTCCCGCGCTACGGCGAGCTGTACCGGGAGCAGACCGCCGCGAAGATCCGGCAGGGGCAGCGGATCGACCCCGAGGAGTACGCGTCGGCGCTGCGCGACCGCGACCGGTTCCGGGACCGGCTGACGGCGGTGATGGACCAGGAGGGCATCGACCTGTGGATCACCCCGGCGGCCACCGGCCCGGCGCCGCGCGGGCTTGACAGCACCGGGGACTCGATCATGTGCCTGCCCTGGAGCGTCGCCGGAGTGCCGGTCCTCGGCCTGCCCGCCGGCCGGGCCGCCAACTCCCTCCCGCTGGGCCTGCAGTGCGTGGCCCGGGCGGGGGCGGACGAGCGGCTGCTGCGGTGGGGCCCCGGAATCGAGTTGGTCCTCGGCGGACCTTCCGCACCCGTATGATCGGTATCCAGTCCTATGGACGGAGTTGGGGGCGCGATGTCTGCCAGGTGGTGGCTCATGCAGGGAGAGGACACGGTCGGCGAGTTACGGCAGTACGGGGTCGATCAGCCGGTTTTCCTGTGCCACTTCACGCCCGGACCCGCCTGGGAGACCGCCCGGGACAAGTTCGAATCATGGTCGGCGCTGCGCGGCCCGGACCCGGACGGAAGCCGCACCGCCCAGGTCATCAGATCCATCATGGACCTCGAACTGCGGCTGGTCCCCGCGGACGGCAGCCCCTCGATGGCGCTCTTCACGGAGTGCATCCTCCGGATCGACGGCCACACGGCCCGGCTGCGCTACTGAAGCCCCGCGGCCGGGCCCAGGACATTGGCCGGCCGTCCGTCTTGCCGAGGACGAGCACCTGGATGGCCGGCACGGGCGTCGGGAACGTCACCGTCACCGATCTGCTGCCGACAGCACCCTGCCGGGCATCGTCGCCCACCGCTCCGCGCTCCAGGGCGGCGCCCGCCTGGAGATACCGGACTTCGGGGACGGCCCCGCGTAACCGGCGCACGGTCGGCCGGGCCGCCCCGGGGACCGCCCACCCTCCGGCGGTCCGGCCGTATAGCTTGATCCTCATGGATATCGGTGATGTGGTCGAGGACTTCGAACTTCCGGACGAGAGCGGCGCCACCCGCACCCTGAGCGGGCTGCTCGCAGGCGGTCCGGTGGTGCTGTTCTTCTATCCGGCGGCCTTCACGCCCGGCTGCACGAAGCAGGCCTGCCACTTCCGCGACATCGCGGCGGAGTTCAGGGAACTGGGCGCCGAACCGGTCGGCATCAGCGCCGACGCGGTCGAGAAGCAGGCGGAGTTCGCCCGCGCCTACTCCTTCGGCTATCCGCTGCTGTCGGATCCGGAGGGGACGGTGCGGGAGCGGTTCGGGGTGAAGCGCGGTATCGCGGCCGTACCGACCAAGCGGGTCACCTTTGTGATCGACACCGACCGCCGGGTGCTGGAGGTCGTCAAGAGCGAGTTCCGGATGGGGGTGCACGCGGACCGGGCGCTCGACGCGCTCCGGCGCCGGGCGGCGTAGCGATCCAGGCTCGAAAACACTTGCACGGACGGTGCGCCGTGCCGCCCGGCAAACCTTGGTAACACCTCTAGCAAGCGCTTGCCGAGCGGCGTAGGGTCGGGCCGCCCGACCCTACGCCCCGCCCCCCGCCGCACGCGCCGAGCCGAGGAGCCCGACATGAGACGCGCCGGTACCGCACTACTGGCCGCCACCGCCTGCCTCGCCCTGCTGCCCGGCGCCCCGGCGTGGGCCGAGACCCCCGGCGGACACCACCCCGGCCACGCCCTGCGGAACTGCACCGGCACCGCCCCCGTCACCTGCCACGTCGATGTCGCCCCGGGGACGTACGACGTCACGGCCGTCCTCGGCGGCGCCGACTCCGGCAGCACCGCCGTGACCGCCGAGTCGCGGCGCACGCTGCTGCCCGCGACGCCCACCGCCGCCCGGCAGCGGCTGACGAGGACCTTCACGATCAACGTGCGCGAGCCGGAAGGAGAGCCGACCGGGCCGAGCGGATCCCCCGGGCTCGACCTCTCCCTCGGCGGCGAGGCGCCCCGCCTCGCCGATCTGCGGGTCACCGCGAGCCGCCGGACGCAACTCTTCCTCGCCGGGGACTCGACCGTCTGCGACCAGATCGCCGCCCCGTACACGGGCTGGGGGCAGCAGCTTCCGCAGTTCTTCCGGGGCGGTCTCTCGGTCGCCAACTACGCCGACTCCGGCGAGAGTTCCGGCTCCTTCCTCGCCGACCCCCGGCTCTTCCCCACCATGCGTCCGTTGATCCGCAAGGGTGACACCGTCCTCATCCAGTTCGCCCACAACGACAAGCAGACGACCGCCGCCGACTACCGCGCCCACCTCACCGCGCTGCTCGACGGGGTACGGGCGCGCGGCGGCAAGCCCGTCCTCGTCACGCCCGTCGTGCGCCGCTGGTTCAACGACGACGGCACCCTCGACAACGCCACCGCGCTGCACATCAACGGCCTCGGCGTGAACCTGCCCGCCGAGATGCGCGCCCTCGCCGCCGAGCAGCGCGTCCCCCTCATCGACCTCACCGCCCTCACCCGGCAGCTGGTGGAACGGCTCGGCCCCGAGGACTCCAAGGCGCTGTACCTCACCGATGAGGCCCGGGACAACACCCACACCTCCGCCCACGGCGCCACCGAGTTCGCCCGGCTCGTGCTCGGCGAGCTGCGCGCGCAAGCCCTCGTCCCCGGCGGGGTGATCCGGTGACGCACCCCCAGGGGACCCTCGGGCCCCACCCCTTCCGGCTGCCCGCCGAGGACCGCGCCAGCAGCCCGTACACCGGCTGGACCCGGGCTCACTGGGAGGCCGCCGCCGACGGGATGCTCGCCGCCGTCGCCCCGTACGCCACTCCCGGCCGGGCCCTCTACCAGCTGCCGGGCCTCCGGCCGAGCTGGTCGGGCGTCCGCTCCGACGGGCTCGAAGGGTTCGCCCGCACCTTCCTGCTGGCCGCGTTCCGCGTCGCGGGGGCGCGCGGCGCAGACCCGCACGGTCTGCTGGAGCGGTACGCGGACGGGTTCGCCACCGGCACCCGGCGGCCCGGCGGCGACGGCCCCGAGGACTGGCCCCGGATCGCCGACCGCAGCCAGCCGCTGGTCGAATCCGCCTCGATCGCGCTCGGGCTGCGGATCACCCGCCCCTGGCTGTGGGACCGGCTGGACGACGGCGTGCGCCAGCGCGTGGGCACCTGGCTCACGGACGCGCTCACCGCCACCCCCGTGCCCACCAACTGGGAGCTGTTCCCGGTGGCGGTCGGCGGCTTCCTCGCCGAGGCGGACGTGGAACCGGAGGCCGCCCGCGCCGCCGTATCCCGGGGCCTTACCCGCATCGAGCCCTGGTACACCGGCGACGGCTGGTACAGCGACGGCGCGAACCGCGCCTTCGACTACTACAACGGCTGGGCCCTGCACCTCTATCCGGCCCTGGAGGCATGGCTGACCGGCGACACCGAGCGGCTCGCCCGCTACGGGCAGCGGCTGGCCGCCCATCTCGCCGACTACGCCCACTTCTTCGGCGGCGACGGTGCCCCGCTCCACCAGGGCCGCTCGCTCATCTACCGGTTCGCTGCCGCCGCGCCGCTGTGGCTGGGCGCCCTCACCGGGCACACCCCGCTCACCCCCGGCACCACCCGCCGTCTCGCCTCCGGGGCCCTGCGCTACTTCCTCGACCGGGGCGCGGTCTTCGGCGACGGGCTGCTGTCACCCGGCTGGCACGGCCGGTACGAGGCCCTGGCCCAGCCCTACTCCGGGCCCGCGTCCCCCTACTGGGCCGCCAAGGGCTTCCTCGGGCTGCTGCTCCCGGAGGACCACGCTGTGTGGACGGCCCGCGAGGAGCCGGCCCCCGCCACCGCGGGCCACGACGTCATCCGCCCGGTGCCCGGACCGAACTGGCTGCTCCAGTCCACCGCCGCCGACGGCCTGGTACGCCTCCACAACCACGGCAGCGAACACCTTCCGCCGCCCGGCGACCCCGACCAGGACGACCCGTACTACGCCCGGCTCGCCTACTCCACGGCCACCGGCCCCGTCCCGTACGGCGCGGCGCCCGACAACCACTTCGGCCTGCTGAGCGGCGACCGGGCCTCGCTGCGGATCCGGTTGGAGCCCCTGGGCACGGGCGAGGGCTGGGCCGCCTCCCGCCATCGCGCCCGGCTGGTGGGGGAGGAGCGGCCGGACGAGGTCCGGATCACCGGCCTGGTGCTGGCGCACGGCGCGGCGGAGGTCCGCGTCCACCTGGTGGCGGGCGCGGACCCGGGCCACGCCGTACGCCAGACCGGCTGGGCGGCCCCGGAGAGGGGCCTGCACTCCGAACTCCTGCCGCTGCACGGACTGCTGACGGCCGATCCGCTGCCCGCCGCCGCCACGGCCTTCACCGGCCATGCCGTGGCCCCCGCCCTCACCGGCGAGACCACCGGCGGCGCGGCGGGTGATCTGTTCGTCTGCCTGGCCCGGCTGACGGCCGAACCGGACCCGCCCGCGCTGGGGACGCTGGCCCGCGTGGACGTGGCGCCCGCCGACGGCGGCTACGAGGTCCGGGTCGCCTGGTGGGACGGCGCCGCCTACCGCGCCCATCTGTCGGCGGACACGGTACGGGTCGACCCGTCGGTCCCGGCGCCGGTCAGCCGAAGCTGACCCGCTCCAGCCAGAAGTCGAGCAGCTTCGCGTCACCGAGGACCTCGACGGTCCCGCCGTGCGCGGGGCGCCGCTTGTAGACGAGCAGCAGCAGCTCGGTCAGCGGCCCCCGCACCGCGACGGCCGCCTTCTCGTGCGCCCGGCGCCAGGCGATGACCTCCCCGGTGAGGTCGACCACCCACTCCGCGTGCGCCTCCGGCGCGGTGTCGGTGGCGTGGAAGTGGAGGGTGCGGCCGGGGCCGAGCAGCTCGCGCATCCAGGGGTGGACCTCCCCTCCCTCAAGGTCACCAAGGCCTCCGTCGTACCGCTGGAGTACAACGCGATCGGCGTGGGCCAGGGCTACCCCGACTGGTTGCAGTGGATCAACACCTGGCTGCGGGAGTTCAACACCTCCGGCCAGAACGCGGCGCTGTACAAGAAGTGGTTCGGCGTCAAGCCCGTCTACCCCCTGGCCCCGTCCTACTAAAAAAAGCCCTGCCGGGCGGCGGCCGTCCTACTAAAAAAAGCCCTGCCGGGCGGCGGCCGTCCTACTGAGCCCTGCCGGGCGGCGGTACCCCGGCCGCCGCCCCCGTGGAGGAACCCCATGTTCGCCGACTGGACCTACGCCCTCCAGGACTGGCCCACCTACCTCGCCGCGGCCTGGCTGACCCTGAAACTGTCCCTCGCCGCCTTCGCCTTCGCCCTCGCCTGCGCCCTCGGGCTGCTGGGCGCCTCCGCCCGCCGGTCGCGCCACGTCCTCGTCCGCGCCCCGGCCGCCGCGTACGTCGAGGTCATCCGCAACACCCCGCTGCTGGTCCAGATGCTCTTCATCTACTTCGGCGCCGCCTATCTCAACATCGGCGACATCTCCGTCTTCGGCGCCGCCCTCCTCGCGCTCACCCTCTTCCAGGGCGCCTACGTCGCGGAGATCTTCCGCTCCGGCATCGAGGCCGTACCGCGCGGCCAGTGGGAGGCGGCGCGGGCCCTGGGCCTGACCCGCGCCCAGACCTTCGGGTCGGTCATCCTCCCGCAGACCCGGGCCATCGTGCTGCCCCCGCTGGTGGGCCAGTACCTCTCGCTCGTCAAGGACACCTCGATCGCCGTGGTCATCGGCTACGCGGAACTCCTCCGCGAGGGCCAGGCCGTCGTCGACCGGGACGGACACCCGGGCGTGACGTACCTGGCCATCGCCGTCCTGTACTTCGTCATCTGTTCCCCGCTGTCGGTCGTCGTCCGGCGCATGGAGAGAAAGGCCGTGACCGCCTGATGATCACCAAGTCCCCCATGGAGCGGACTCCCGCCACCACCGCCCAGGTCGCCCTGTCCGGCGTGCACAAGCGCTTCGGCGACCTGGAGGTCCTCAAGGGCGTCGACATCGAGGTCGGCGCGGGCGAGGTCGTGGTGCTCATCGGAGCCAGCGGCTCCGGCAAGAGCACCCTGCTGCGCATCATGTGCGACCTGGAGCGCGCCGACAGCGGAGAGGTCTGGGTCAACGGAGTCCCGCTGCACGACCGCAGGCGCGCGCCCGAGATCTTCGGCCACGTCGGCATGGTCTTCCAGCAGTTCAACCTGTTCCCGCACCGCACCGCGCTGGGCAATGTGACCCTCGCGCTGCTCAAGGTACGGAAGACCGGCCGCAAGGAGGCCGAGGAGCGGGGCCGGGAGGCGCTGGCCCGGGTCGGGCTCGCCGACAAGGCGGACGCCTACCCGGCCCAGCTGTCCGGCGGCCAGCAGCAGCGCGTGGCCATCGCCCGCGCGCTCGCCATGGACCCCGCCGTCATGTTCTTCGACGAACCCACCTCCGCCCTCGACCCGGAGCTGGTCGGCGAGGTCACCGGCGTCATGCGGTCCCTGGCCGACGAGGGCATGACCATGGTGGTCGTCACCCACGAGATGCGGTTCGCCCGGGACACCGCCGACCGGGTGGTCTTCATGGACGGCGGTGTCGTCCTCGAACAGGGCACGCCCGAGCGCGTCTTCGGTAGCCCGGCCGAGGCCCGTACCCAGCAGTTCCTGCACCGGGTGCTGGAGACCTGACCCCGGCCGGCCCGCTCAGCTCAGCGGGGAGAAGGCGAACGAGAACTTTGCCGGGGCCGCGAGCAGCCGGTACGGCTCCAGCACCCCCGGCCCGCAGGACTGGCTGCCGATGCCCTGCTGGCCGTGGTCGAGGTTGACCCACACCGTGTCGGGCGAGGCGACCAGGTCGGGGGTGTGCTCGGCCGCGTCCAGCTGTTCCGAGGTCCAGCGGCGGGCCGTGAACCAGAACGGCGGGTGGCCCTCGACGCGCAGGCCCGTGCCGTCCGGGCCGGTCAGCCGCGCCCAGCGCACATCGGCCCGCGCCCCGTTCTCCTGCGGCCGCACGTACGGCGTCTGCAGCTCGTCCACCGACAGCGCCCAGCGCCCCAGCCGGGAGGCGGCCCGGGTGTCCGGGTACGCCTCGCCGGGGCCGCCGCCGAACCACTCCGCGGCGTCCAGCTCGGCCGGCACCCCGAGCCGTACGCCCAGCCGGGGCAGCGGGCAGGTCCACGTGCCGAGCGGGGTGACGGACACGGCCAGCCGTAGCCGGTCGCCCTCCGCCGTCCACCGGTAGACCGCCGTCAGCCCGATGTCGGTCGCCGCGGGGGCGACCCGGGTACGGACGGTCAGCGCCCGGTCCACGAGGTCCACCGCGTCGACCCGGTGCTGCAGCCGGTGCAGGCCCAGCTGCCGCCAGATCAGCCCGTAGCGCTCGTCGGGCTGCCAGTACGCGCCGTTGTCGTTGTCGGTGGGGGCCCGCCAGACGTCGAGCCGGGGGCCGGTGAGCGTGAGCCCGCCGAGTTCGGTCAGGGTGCCGGTCGCGGCGTCGAAGGTGCCCGGACCGAGGGTGATCCGGTCTCCGTCGCGGCGCGGCGCCACCGGGGCCGTCACAGCGGCCGGAGCAGCGGCGGCGGGGGCGGCGGCCACACCGGGCAGCTGGGCCCAGGCCACCAGGTGCCCCGCCTCGCCCCACGCCGTCGCCGCGGCGAGCCGCGCCTCGACCGTCCAGTGGGTCTCCTCGCCCGGCGCGGTGGCATCGGGCGCGGGCAGCTTGAGGTCGGCGGACTCACCGGGGGCCAGCGGCGGCACCGTCAGCTCACCGGAGCCGACCGCCACGCCCTCCGCCTCGTAGGTCCAGGCGAAGGCGAGATGGGACAGGTCGGCGAAGTCGTGGCCGTTGGTGATCCGGACCGTCCCCGAAGACCCGTCGCCCTCGATCCGCACCGGCTCGATGACCTTCTTGTACTCGGCCAGCCCCGGGGACGGGGTGCGATCGGGGAAGAGGAGCCCGTCGCAGACGAAGTTGCCGTCGTGCAGCTCCTCGCCGAAGTCCCCGCCGTACGCGAAGTAGCGCGTGCCGTTCGGCGTGTACTGGGCGAAGCCGTGGTCGATCCACTCCCACACGAAGCCGCCCTGCAGCCGTTCATGCGTCTCGAACAGCCGCTGGTACTCGCTCAGTCCGCCCGGCCCGTTGCCCATGGCGTGCGCGTACTCGCACTGGATGAACGGCAGGGCCCGGCGCCGCGCGTCCAGCGCCGCGTCGCCCCACGGCGCCTCCGTCCGCGTGCCGATTTGCGCGACCTCCTCGTGCGGCGCGTACATCCGGGAGTAGATCCCGGTGTCGGCGCAGGACAGATCGCCCTCGTAGTGGATCACCCGGGACGCGTCGCGCTCCCGGATCCAGCCGGCCATCGCCGACAGCCCGCGGCCGGTGCCGCACTCGTTGCCGAGCGACCACATCACGACGGACGGGTGGTTCTTGTCGCGCTCGACCATCCGGGCGGCCCGGTCGATCAGCGCGGGGGTCCAGCGGTCGTCGTCGACCGGGTTGTTCCGCCAGTCGAGGTCGACGAAGCCATGGGTCTCCAGGTCGCATTCGTCGATGACCCACAGCCCCAGCTCGTCGCACAGGTCGAGGAAGGCGGGGTGCGGCGGATAGTGGCTGGTGCGCACGGCGTTGATGTTGTGCCGCTTCATCAGCTCCAGATCGCGGCGCATGGTCGCCAGGTCCAGCGCGCGGCCGGTCTCCGGGTGGAACTCATGCCGGTTGACGCCCCGGAACAGCACCCTTTGGCCGTTGACCTTGAACACGCCGTCCTCGACCACGACCGTACGGAAACCGATCCGCAAGGCGACGGTCTCGCCCCCGGTGGTCAGCGTGCCCTCGTACAGCCGCGGCGTCTCCGCCGTCCACGGCTCGACGGCCACGGTGGCGCTCTCCCCGGTCGCCAGGTCGAGCCCCAGCTCGGGCACGGCGACCCGGCCGCCGCCGGGCTCGGCGTCGACCCGCAGCGTGCCCGCGCCGCTGAGGTGGTCGTACGAGGCGTGCACGAAGAAGTCCGTCACGGACTCCGCCGGCCGGTGCAGCAGCGTCACCTCGCGGAAGATCCCCGGCAGCCACCACTGGTCCTGGTCCTCCAGATAGCTGCCGGAGGACCACTGGTGCACGCGCACCGCCAGCACGTTCCCCGACGGCTTCAGCAGCCCGCCGACCGCGAACTCGTGCGGCAGCCGGCTGCCCTTGAACGTGCCCAGCTCCTCCCCGTTGAGCCAGACCCGGGCGCAGGACTCCACGCCCTCGAAGCGCAGCACCGCGTCCCCGCCGTCCGGCCAGTCGCCGGGCAGGTCGAAGACGCGCAGATGGTCACCGGTCGGGTTCTCGGTGGGCACCCGCGGCGGGTCCACCGGGAACGGATAGTTCACATTGGTGTAGATCGGCGCGCCGTGACCGTGCAGCACCCAGTGCGCGGGCACCGGGATCTCGCCCCAGCCGGAGGCGTCGTAGCCGGGGCGGGCGAAGGAGTCGTCCTCGGTGCCCGCGGTCGGCGACAGCCGGAACGCCCAGGTGCCGCCGAGGTTCAGCCGGGCGGCGTCGGAGCCGGGGGCCCAGGCGCGCGGCGGCAGGCATCCGGTGCCGGGGGAGACGTCCTCGTAGTAGGGGAGCGGCGGTGTGTGCGCGCGCGAGTTCATCGACTCTCCTCGGTCAGCCCTTGATACCGGTCTGTGCCACACCCTGCACGAGCCAGCGCTGCAGGAACACGAAGACGAGCACAAGTGGCAGGATCGATACGGCCGTTGCCATGAAGATCAGATGGATGTTGATCGTCTGTGCGGTCATGTACGAGGAGAGCGCGACCTGCACGGTCCACGAGCTCTGATCCTGGCCGATCACCAGGGGCCACAGGAAGGCGTTCCAGCCGCTGATGAACGTGATGACCGAGATCGCCGCGAAGAAGTTGAGCGAATTGGGCACGACGATGCGCCAGTACGCACCCCAGTAGCCCAGCCCGTCGACCCGGGCCGCCTCCTCCAGCTCCTTGGGGAACCCCAGGAAGTACTGGCGGAAGAGGAACGCGGTGAAGCCGCTGAACAGGCCCGGGATGACCAGGCCGCGCAGCGAGGAGACCCAGCCCAGGGACGACACCAGCACATAGCTCGGCACGAAGGTCACCGCCGCCGGGACCATGAGGGTGAACAGCACCGTGTACAGCACCTTGTTGGCGTGCTTGTACGGGATGCGGGCCAGGCCGTATCCGGCCAATGAGCACACCAGCAGGGTCCCGAGGGTGTGCAGCACGGCCACCACGGTGGAGTTCCACAGCGCCCGGGCGAACGGTACGGAGGGGTCGTCGAACAGCTCCTTGACGTTCCCCCACTGCAGGTCGGTGGGGAAGAACGCCCAGTCCTCACCGGTGATGTCCGGGTCGGTGGACAGCGCGTTGCGGACGATCAGATAGAAGGGCACGAGGAACAGCAGGGTCGCCACGCCGAGCGCGACGTAGAGGCCGGTGCCGTTCATGACGGAGCGCGCCGTGCGCTTCTTGACCATGGCGGGCCTGGGCGCCGTGACGGTCACTTGTCGTCACCCCTTCCGAAGCCGAGGAACCTGCCCTGGGCCAGGGTGACCATGGCGATCAGCAGGGCGAGGATGAGGGCGCCCGCGCTGGCGTGCCCGTAGTCCTGGTTGGCGCCGAGCGCCTGGAGGTACAGCTCGACCAGTGGCGGCCTGCCCCAGGTGGCGCGGCCCTCGTCGAGGATGTTGTAGAACTCGTCGAACGCCTGGTAGGCCGCGATGAGCAGCAGCAGGACGACCGCGACCGAGGTGGCGCGCAGCTGCGGCAGGGTGATGTGGCGGAACGTCTGCCAGCCGGACTTGGCGCCGTCCACGGCCGCCGCCTCGTACAGCTCGCGCGGGATGTTCTGCAGCGCGGCCAGGAAGAGGATCATGTAGAACCCGCACTGGAGCCACAGCCGGGCGGTGCAGATCACCAGCCAGTACCAGGGCGGATGGGGCGAGGCGAGCCAGGCGACGGAGTCGGCGCCGAACCAGTCGAGCACGGTGTTGACCATGCCGTAGCGCAGCCCGTTGAACATCGACATCTTCCAGACCAGCGAGGCCACGACGAAGCTGCACGCGGTCGGCAGGAAGAACACCGAGCGGAAGAACGCCTTCATGAAGCGGATGCGGTGCACCAGCAGCGCGAGGGCGAGGGAGAGCGCGTAGGTGATCGGGACGATGATCGCGGCGAAGATCGTGAAGTTGATCAGGCTGTCCACGAAGTCGCCGTCGCTGAGCATGTCGGCGTAGTTGCCGAGGCCGACGAACTCGGTGGGAGCGACGGTGCCCTTCGCGTTGTACAGGCTGAGCCAGAGGCTCCAGCCGATCGGTACGTAGACGAAGACGATCAGCCCGATGAGGAACGGGCCGGTGAACAGCCAGAAGTTGAGGGTGCGGCCGCGGCTGCCGCCGAGCCCGCGCGGCCGGCGTCCGGCGGGAGCCGCCTTGCGGGGCGGGCGGCCGGGGGCGGCGCTCTGGGTGGGGGTGGTGGTCGCCATGTCAGTTCCGGACCCGCCGGCCTAGCCGAGCTTCTTCAGCTCGCGCTCGATCTTCTTGTCGGCCTTGTCGAGTTCGGCGGCGGGGTTCTTGCTGTCGCGCACCGAGTTGACCACCGCGTCGAGCACGATGTTGAACATGCCCTCGGTCCAGTACGGGTCGTCGAAGATGCCGTGGCTGTTGAACAGCTCGACCGCCTCGGCCGCGACCCCGCTCTTGAGCTTGTCCGCCCCGGCGGCGATGCTCTTGCGCGCGGGAATGTGGAACCCGTAGTCCAGGGCCCATTCCTGCTGGTACTTCTTCTGCTCGATCCACAGCCACTTGACGAATTCCTTGGCCCCGTCGACGTCCTTGGCCTTGGCCGATACGTACGTGGACCAGCCGCCGTTGTAGACCACCGGGCGACCCTTGCCGCCGGACTTGGGGAAGGGGAAGATCCCGAAGTCGTCGCCGAACGCCTTCTGGATCGCGGGAATCGCCCATATCCCGCACCACTGGATCGCGCACAGCCCCTGGACGAAGCTGGTCGGGTCCCAGGTCTCGGTCGGGGCGCCCAGCAGCAGCGACTTGCTCCGGTACAGCTCCCGCGCCTTGGTGAGGGTCTGCTCCAGCTCATCGGTGTGGTACGCGATCTTGTGGTCCTCGGTGAGGTAGTGCGTGCCGTTGGACCAGACGAGCGGCTTGCTGATGGTCTTCAGGTTCTGGCCGATGTACAGGCCCTTGACCTTCCCCTTGGTCAGTTTGTGCGCGATGTCGATCAGATCGTCAAACGTGGTCGGCGGCTTGACCCCGGCGTCCTCGAAGAGCGACTTGCGGTAGAAGAAGAACTGCGGGTCATCGATCATGCGAATGCCGTAGATCTTTCCGTCCACGGAATTCGCCGTGATGTCCTCCGGCAGGAAGTCGTCCTTGACGTCGGCGATGACGTCGTCGAGCGGGACGATCTGCTTCGAGCGCACCAACTGCAGATCGGGGTGGTACTCGAAGACGTCCGGGCGGCCCGAACCCAGCAGGGAGGTCGCCAGCTTGGACTCGTACTCGCCCGGCACCCATTCGATGGTGACCTTCGCCTTGTCGTAGGCGTCGGCGAACTTCTTGGCGGCCTGCTGGGTGCCCTGCTCCCCGTAGGCGTGGTACATCTGCTTGATCGACTTGCCGTCGCCGCCGGCGCGGCCGGTGTTCGAACCGCAGGCGGCGAGCCCGCCCAGGGCGGCCACCCCGCCGACGGCGCGCAGCACGCTGCGGCGGTCCCAGTCCCTGGCATCCCTGGCTCTGTTCATTGCCGACATCTGATGTCCTTGTCTCGGATCACGATCACGGTTCACGGCCAAGTGCGTTGGTGCAGCGGGACGTTAGCCATAGACGAAGACTTCGGCAAGGGGTTGGACGAAGTACCCGGCGGGAGTTCCGGGACGGTTCGAGCCTTCGAACGGAACCGGGGTGTGGGAACGCTCCCACGCCCCGCCGCCGTCAGGAAGGGCTGCCGCCGCGGGTCCGTACGGCCGCTGTGCGGCGCTGCTTCAGCCCCACGGACGCCAGCGACCCCTCCAGCACGAAGGTCGCGGCCCCGAGGCTCACCGGGTTCGACGGGATCGGGCACAGCACGATCTCGGTGTTCGCCAGCGGACGGCGCAGCGCGCGCCCGGCCACCGCCTCGCGCACCTCGGCCAGCAGCCCCTCGCCCAGCGCGGCCGCGACCCAGCTGCTGAGCACGATCACTTCCGGGTTGAGCAGATTGATCAGGTCGGCGAGGCCCGCCCCGAGATAGCGGGCCGTGTCGCGGACCACCTGGACGGCCACCGGGTCCCCGTCCGCCAGCCCCCGCCCCAGGGCCTCGATGGTCGCCGTCTGGTCGCCGGGGCGCAGCAGCGGACTGTCCGGGCTCAGCTCGCGCAGATTCCGCATGATGCCGGGCGCGCCGACGTACGTCTCCACACAGCCCCGGTTGCCGCAGTGGCACTGCCGCCCGTCCAGGATGAGGGTGGTGTGCCCCCACTCGCCCGCGCTGTTGCTGACCCCGCGGTGCAGCGTCCCGCCGAGCGCGAGCCCGGCGCCCACGCCCGTACCGAGGTTCACCACCACCGCGTCACCCCGGCCGCGCGCCGCGCCGAACCACTGCTCGGCCACCGTGCACGCGCGCAGCGGGTTGTCCAGGTACAGGGGGTACGGGATGTGGTCGGCCAGCATCCGCAGCAGCGGTACGTCGTGCCAGTCCCAGTTGGGCGCGAAGACCGACACCCCGCCCTCCCGGTCCACCTGCCCCGGCATGCTGACCCCGGCCCCCAGCACCCGCTCGGGCGCGACCTTCGCCTGCCCGACCACGGACGCCACGGCGGCGGCGATGTGCGCCACCACCTTGGTCGGGTCGTTCTCCGCCGGGCGCTCCGGGCGCAACTCCTCCTCGGCGCGGGCGAGGACGGTCAGGGCCAGGTCGAACAGCTCGACATGGATGTACGTCTCCGCGACGTCCACCCCGATCAGCGCGCCGCCGGAGGAGTTGACGGCGACCAGCCCGCGCGGCCGGCCGCCGTCGGAGTCCTCGTAGCCGACCTCGACCAGCATGCCCAGCTCCAGCAGCTCGCCGACGAGATTGGCGACCGTGGCCAGGCTCAGCCCGGTCGCCGCGGCCACCTCCTGCCGGGACACCGGGGATTCGGCGACGATGTGGCGCAGTACCCCGTAGCGGTTGGCGGTGCGTATGTCGCGGGACGTGCGCTTCACGCCAAAATCCCCTCTGTGGCTCTCCCGGCTGACGCCGCGCCAGGCTAGAGCGTGCGCCTGGCCATAGACAACCCCTTCGCACAACCCTTGTACGAAGCGTCAGAGGCAAGCGGGGGCAGAAGCGAGGACCACCGCCCTCAGGGGGATTCGAGCACCTGCCGCACGACAGGTCCGGCCGCGTCACCGCCATGCCCGCCCGCCGTGACCACGGCCGCCGCGGCCATGTCGTCCCGGTAGGCCGTGAACCAGGCGTTGGTCGCCGCCTGCCCGTCGATCTCGGCCGAGCCGGTCTTGGCGCCGATGTCGCCGCCGAGGCCCGCCATCGCCCGCGCCGCGGTGCCGCTCGTCGCCGTGAGCCGCATCATGCCCTTCAGCTGTGCCACGGCCGCCGGGGTCAGCCCGCGCTCGCTGGTGGCCAGCCTCCGGTTGTCCACCGACGGCGCCACCAGCACCGGCTGCTTGAAGGCGCCCGTCCGCACGGTGGCCGCCACCGACGCCATGGTCAGCGGGTTCATCTGCACCGTGCCCTGCCCGATGACCGCCGCGGCCTTGCCGTCCCCGCCCTCCGTCGGCACCGAGCCGTCGAACGTGGTCACGCCCACCCGCCAGTCCAGCCCGATCCCGAACACCGCCCGCGCCTCCTCCGCCACCCCGTCGTCGGGTATGGAGCCCGCGAGCGAGACGAACGCGGTGTTGCAGGAGGCCGCGAAGTCCTGGGCGAAGGTGGCGCCCGGATTCTCGCTCTCCTCGACGTTGTGGAACGTCATGCCCTGCGCGTACGCCGCCGTCTTCGGGCACGGCACCGGCTGGGCGGGCGTCACCTTGCCCGACTCCAGCAGCGCGGCGGCGGTGATGATCTTGAACGTGGACCCGGGCGCCGTCTGTCCCTGTAACGCGGCGTTGAACTCGGCCTTGTCCGAGTTGGCCACCGCGAGGATCTCCCCGGTGCTGGGCCTGAGCGCCACTACGGACGCCCCGTTCCGCTCGCTCACGGCCGACTCCGCGCGCCGCTGCACCGCCTGATCCAGCGTCGTGCGCAGGCTCCCCCGCTTGCCCTTCGTCACCACATGCAGCGTCGCGCCGGCCGTCCCGTCGGCTTTGACCGCCGTCACCTCGACCCGGGCGGCGCCACCGGCCTTGTCGCCGTATCGCGCCCGCAGCGCGTTCAGCACCGGATCGAGGGACGGATAGCGCCCCTGCTTCAGCTCCTTGCCGCTCCGGTCCAGCAACCGGACCGGCTGATGGTCCGCCATGCCCGTCTGTAACGTTTCACCGGCTGTCAGTCGGGGATGGATGACCGCCGGTTTCCAGTCCACCAGCGGCTTCCCCGTGGTCCGGCCCCGCACGACGGTGAGCTGGGAGTCGTACGCCCATGTCGAACGCGTCTTCCCGAAGGCGATCTGCGCCTCGACCCGGAACGGCACCGTGCTGCTGTGCGCTTCGCCCGCCGTGAGCGTCAGCTTCTCCACCCGGCCGTCCTCGCGATAGCCGCTCAACGCGGCACCCGCGCTCTGGGCGTCGTTGGTGAACGCGGCGGCCCGCAGGTCGTTCTGGTCCGCCCAAGCCGCCAGGAAGTCCCGCGCCGTTTCCTTGACTTCGGCCGGCGTCACGGCGCCGTCCGGAACCGACGACTCACTGCCGCCGGTCACCCCCATGTAGAGGTTGTACCCCCCGATCCCCGCAACTCCGATGAACCCTGCTAACGCCGTACCGAGTACGACTCTCCCCGCTGTACGCATGGCGTCGCCCGCCCCCAGGTGTGGTCGGCGCCCCGCTTGTCAGGCCGCCTGCTCCATCTCACCGCGCAGCGCCCGCGTGTACACCCCGAGCAGCCGCCCGTACTCCGCCCGCTCGGCAGGCCGCAAGGCCCGCCCGGCCCGGGCCCGCAGGAACACGCGGATCGCCTCGTTGGCCTGGTCGGTGGAGGTGGTCAGTAAGGCGGGGCTCTGAGGAGTAGGAGTCGGACGCATGGGAAACAGAGTAGGGGCAGCCACTGACAAGCGCTGTGGCCTAAACCTCTCAACTGGGGTGTTACCCGCCGTATGTGAGGAACGACGCATCTTCTGCGGGAGTGTTCCCCGGCTCCTCGCTCTGGCATATGCCCCGGCCCTGCGGCCCCTTGAAGCAGGGATCGCCGCAGGCCAGCCCCGGCGCCCGTACGTTCATACCTTCCGTACGACCACGCCGGCCGCCGCCAGCCGGCCGGTCTCCTCCTCCGCCGCGGTCTCGTCCGTCACCACCGCGTCCAGATCGGAGGCGGCGGCGACGAACGCCAGGGCGGTGTGGCCGAGTTTGGCGGCCTCCGTGACGGCGATCACGCGGCGGGACGAGGCGATGGCGGCACGCTTCACGGCGGCGTCGTCCAGGTCGTAAGCGGTCAGCCCGCCCGCGGAGTCGAGCCCGCAGCAGCCGATGACCGCGGTGTCGAAGCGCAGCGCGGCCAGCGACGCCTGGGCCAGCGGGCCGGTCAGCGCCAGTTCGCCCGGCCGGGACCGGCCGCCGGGCACCAGCAGCGTCACCTGCGGGGCACCGCTCAGCGCGTTCGCCGCGTGCAGGGACAGCGGCATCACGGTGACCCGGCGGTGCTCCAGCGCCCGGGCCACCTCCAGGCAGGTGGTGCCGCTGTCGAGGACGACGGACTCCCCGTCGGCGATCAGCCCGGCGACCTCCGCCGCGATGCGCCGCTTGACCTCCAGCCCGTCCTGGGCGCGCAGCGCGAACGGCGGCTCCTCGCCGCGCAGCAGCAGGCTCCGCGCCCCGCCCCGGTAACGCTCCAGGACGCCCTGAGCGGCCAATGCCTCCAGGTCGCGCCGGATGGTCATCTCCGAGGCGCCGGTGAGTGCGGCCAGCTCCGCGACCCCGAGGCGGCCCGCGCTCCGTACGGCCTCGGTGATCTGCCTCAGTCGCTCTGTGCCTGCCATGCTGCCGATTTGAACACTCTTCATGCCCAAAAGGCAACCTTACAAACATCAAGTTCGTTCGCTACGTTCGATGCATGCAGAGATCGCTGCGGGTAGCCCGGCTGGCCACCTTCGCCTACTTCACCCTGAACGGCTTCCTCCTGGGGATGTGGATCGTGCACATCCCCGGCATCGAGCACCGTGCGGGGATCGGCCACGCCGCGTTCGGCTGGCTCCTTCTCCTCCTCGGCGCGGGAGCCTTCACGGCCATGCAGTTCGCCGGTCCCCTCACCGACCGCTTCGGCGCCCGCGTCGTCGTACCGCTCGGCGCGGCGCTGTGCAGCGCCACCCTGATCCTCCCGGGCCTGGCCACCAACGCCTGGACACTGGGCGCGGCGCTCCTGGCCCTCGGTGTGGGCAACGGCTGCCTGGACGTCAGCATGAACGCCCACGCCGTCCAGGTCGAACGCGGCTACGGGCGGCCCGTCATGTCCGCCTTCCACGCCACCTTCTCGCTCGGCGGTGTCCTCGCCTCGCTCGTCGGCGCCCGCACCCTCGGCTGGGGCTGGAGCCCGGCGACGACCCTCACGGTGGCGGCGGCCCTCGGCCTCACCGTCGCGGCCGTGGCCGCCCGCGCACTGCTGGGGCGGCCCGCCACCGCCCCGGACCCCGACGCTCCTGCCGCGAAGTCCCGCCGTGGGACGCCCCGCCGCATCTGGGCGCTGGCCACGCTGGCGTTGATGATCATGCTGTGCGAGGGCGTGGCCAACGACTGGAGCGTGCTCCATCTGCGCAACGTCCTGGACGCGCCCGCCGCCACCGCTGCCCTCGCCTTCGGAGCCTTCGCCACCGCCATGACGGCCGGACGCCTGCTGGCCGACCGCGTGGCCGCCCGGCTCGGCCCGGTGGCCATCCTCCGCTACGGCGCCTCCGCGGCCGCTCTCGGCATGACCGTGGCCGCGCTCTCGCCCTGGGGCCCCCTGGCCCTGCTGGGCTGGACCGTGTTCGGCGCCGGACTCTCCGGCTGCGTCCCCCAGCTCTTCAGCGCCGCGGGCCACACCGACCAGTCCACCGCCGGCGCCAACGTCTCCCGCGTCGCGGGCCTCGGCTACCTCGGCATGCTCGCAGGCCCCGCCGTCATCGGCCCGCTGACCCACCTCGTGCCCCTCAACCTGACCTTCTTCCTCCCGGTGGCCTTTTGCGTCGTCGCCGCCTGCGCGGCGGGCATCCTGCGGGCACCTGCGCCGGCCCGGTCTTATGAAAAATCGATTGCCCCCGTCGCCGCCCAGCGATCGGATGGTGCCCCATGAGCCCAGGGCGGACGCACCTCGACGACTCCGTTGTACGGCGGCTGATCGCCAGTCAGTTCCCGCAGTGGGCGGACCTGCCGGTGCGGCGGTTCCCGTCCGGCGGCACCGTCAACGCCGTGTACCGGCTGGGCGACGAGATGGCCGTACGGCTGCCGCTGGTGGCGGGCGGAGCCTCCGACGTTACGACGGAGCGGACGTGGCTGCCCCGCCTCGCGCCCCACCTGCCCACGGCCATCCCCGAGGTGCTGGGGACCGGGGAGCCCACCGAAGGGTTTCCGTGGCCGTGGTCGGTGCACCGGTGGCTGGCGGGGGAGAACCCCGAGGAGGGCGCGCTGAGCGAACCCGTCCTGCTGGCCAAGGACCTGGCCGAGTTCGTGGCGGCGATGCGGAGCATCCCGCTGTCGGACGCCCCGAAGGCCTACCGCGGCGGCCCCCTCGCCACGCTCGACGCGGAAACCCGGGCGGCGATCGAGCGACTGCGCGCCATCCCGGAGGAGGGCGTCGACTGCGACGCCGCCACCGCCGTATGGGACGACGCCCTCCGAACCCCGGCCTATGACGGCCCGCCGGTGTGGCTGCACGGCGATCTGATGCCGGGCAACCTGCTGGTGGACGCTGGTGGCCGACTGACCTCGGTGATCGACTTCGGCTGCATGGGGGTGGGCGACCCGGCCTGTGACCTGTTCCCGGCCTGGAACCTGCTACCTGCGGGTGCGCGTGTGGCCTTCCGGGAGGCCCTCGCCGTGGACGACGCGACCTGGACCCGCGGCCGTGCCCGGACCCTCTCGCAGGCCCTGATTGCCCTGCCGTACCACCGGACGAGGACCCCGCCGATGGCGCGCAACGCGCGGCACGTTATTCGGGCGGTGCTGGGGGAGGGCTGAGCCGCCGTCAGGTGTGTCGGCTCCCCAGATACGTGTCGAGCGCGGCCGCTCCCGCCAGCATCGCCCGGCCCCGCGCCGTCAGCCGGTCGTGCCACTCCCGTAGCGTCGCCTGGAGCGGTTCCGGTCCGCCTGCCGTCCGTACCCGCTCCAGCACCCGCGCGATCTGCTCCAGCCCGTGGCCGCCGCGGCGCAGTTGGTGGGCCAGCAGCACGTCGCGCACATCGGCGGAGGTGTAGACGCGATAGCCGGTGCGCGGGTCGCGCTGGGGCACAACCAGCCCGGCCCGCTCCCATTTGCGCAACGTCGCGGGCCGGATGCCGAGCCTGCGTGCGAGCGGCCCGATGAAGGTGACGCCCGGCTCCGGTTCGCTTGGCGGCGCCAGGTCGCGCAGCGCCTCCTCCACGTCCTCCAGCGTGCGCCGGTCGTCGGCCAGCTGCGTATGGCTCTCGTCGATCAGGCGTAGTGCCTCCTCGACCGCGTCGCCGTTCACGGCCCGCATGATCGCCCCGGCCGTCGCATAGCCGTGTGCGGGGATCAACGCCAGGAACGCCCGCAACGCCGCCGCGTGGCGCGGAGCGTAGACGCGATAGCCACTCGGCGAACGCTCGGCCGACGGCAGAATCCCCGCATCCTCGTAGTTGCGCACCGCCTGTGTGGACAGGCCGTGCTCGCGCGCCAGATCGATGGGCCGCAACCGCATTTTGAAGGTTCGCCTTTACCCGTGGGAAAAATAGCCGCCAAAGTTTACACCGAAGGTTCAACGATACGGTTGAATCCATGACGCCAACCATCCGGGACGCGGCCCGTCCCTTCACCGGCGGCGCCCTCACCGCGCTCCTGTCTCCCGCCACCCGCCTGCTCGGCCTCGGCGAGCCCACCCACGGCGTCGAAGCCTTTCCCGAGCTGCGCAACGAGCTGTTCCGCCACCTCGTCGAACACGAGGGCTACCGCTCGATCGCCATCGAGGGCGACTGCCTGGCGGCCCTGGCCGCCGACGCCTACGTCGCCGGTGGCCCCGGGACCCTCGACGACGCGATGGGCCGAGGCTTCAGCCACGGCTTCGGTGCCTCACCCGCCAACCGCGAGCTCCTGCGCTGGATGCGCGCCCACAACGAACAGCGCCCCTCGCACGAACGGCTCCGCTTCTACGGCTTCGACGGCCCCCTGGAGATCACCGGCGCCGCCAGCCCCCGCCCCGCGCTGACCGCCCTGTACGCCCACCTCGCCGCCCACCTCGACCTGCCCTGGAGCCGCGAAACCCTCGACGAACTGCTCGGCCCCGATGAGCGCTGGACCAACCCCGACGCCATGATGGAACCCGCCCAGTCCATCGGCCGCACCCCCGAGGCCGGGAAGCTGCGCCTGGTCGTCGACGACCTGAGCGCGCTGCTCACGGCGCACGCCCCCCAACTGGCAGCCGCCACTTCCCCCGACGACCTCTGGCACGCCGAACTGCACGCCCGCACCGCCGCCGGACTCCTGCGCTACCACTCCGGCATGGCCGACACCGGGCCCACCCGCGTCGGTGCACTCCTGTCGCTGCGCGCCGTGATGATGGCCGACAACCTCGACGCCATCATGCGCCGCGAGGCCCGCCGCGGCCCCACCCTCGCCTTCGCCCACAACGGCCACTTGCAGCGCCCCAAGAGCGAGCTGCGGTTCGGCGACACGCCGTACCAGTGGTGGAGCGCGGGCGCCATCATGGCCACGCGCCTCGGCGACCAGTACGCCTTCGCCGCCTCCACCTTCGGCACCCGCGGCGCCGACGTCCCCCACTCCGACACCCTCGAAGGGCTCCTGTCCTCCCTACCCCACCCCCGCACCGTCATCGATCCTGGCCGATGGGCCACGGCCCTCGACCACAAGCCGACGCCCCGCGTCCCGGCCGACCACACCTACGCACCGCTCGACCCGGCCACCACCGACCAGATGGACGCCATCGTCTTCGTCAGGGAAATCTGAGCCTATGAGCACGGGGTGCGCGGCTGCTTCCTGCGGACGGGCCTGCCGGTCCCGGACGTGATCGTGGACGCGGCTGCCGTGGAGGAGGGCTCGGCTCAGGGACATCAGTTGGCGAAGCTGATCCGCCATGATCGGGGGTCCGCCGATCTGTTGGCGGACCACGCCCTCGGTCAGGATGCACAGGTACTGCGGCGGGTCGTCGCGCTGAAAGATGGCTTGCCGCTCGAGACGAAAGTTCACGAAGAACTCCACTTCGTCGTCCGACAGCGGGCCGGATGCCCCTGCGATCCCAAGCACAGGCCCGCACTTGGTTTGTGCACGATGGTCGCCCAGGGAACGCGGGACGGCGTGTGCATCACGGTGAGCGACCGGAGCAAGGACGGCATGGGGCTCTTCCTGGTCGACGCGACCGCGTCATCCCGGACGGCAAGGCCCACGGCGACCGGCAAGGACGTCACCGTGATCACCGCGCGTCGCTGGGTGACGCAAGCGGGGTCGACGATGACGCATGATCCGCAGGCTGATCGCTCTTAGGGAGAGCGGTCTGGGCCGGTGAGTCCTGGTGTGTGGCGAGGTCACGGCCTGCCGGTGAGATCGGCCGCAGCAGTACGGAGGTTGTCAGGAGTGGGCAGCCCGGGTAGGCACCGAACGCCGGGTACTCGGGCCGGTAGTAACGGGACCAGCAGCTCACCACCCGGCGCTCCGTGCGTGCGAAGTACGAGGGGTTGCGCGCGATGAACTCCCCGTACAGGAGTCGCTGGGCGGACCCCGCAGTGGCCACGTCGGAAATGCCCCTCCGGATCGCTTCCAGGATCTCCACCACGTATTCGCCAACCAGTTGCACCACAAACGGGACCACCCACGGTTCGTGGGAGCGGACGACCTGCTCCAGGTGGCGCTGGCGGACTAATGCAGCCAGATGCTGCATCGGCGTGCGTGATGCCAGAGCGTATCAGCTGGGATGGTCAGGAATTGGATTTCGCGGATCATCGATATTGAGGGTGATGTCGATGCCGGAAGTCGAGGTGAAGGTTGCGGTGGTGCCAGAAAGTCGAATTTCTTGGAACGGATTCGATTCCTCGAAGAAGATCGCCCAAACTAGCGTTCGGTCGATAGTCAAACGTGCAATGAAGCCCTCTGAGCCGTAGGAACCTTCGCCGGCCCAAAGGAACCCGCTGCCCTCTAGGTCTAGTTCGTTAAGTCCATCAACGGAAGATGTCCAATTCGGGTCACTTGCCAGCATGGCATTGAGGTCGAAGGGGGCCAGGATTTGCAGTCCACGTGATGTCTCAGGGGCGAGAGTGACATCATAGGAATGTCCGTCAGGGAAGTGCAGGGCATCTCTGATAGGGAGCAAAAAATCTCCCCATAGGCGCTCGATTTCGCTCATTTTCCCTTGCATTTCGTGTTGCGCACGTGCTGTGGCCTTTCCTTGAGTCCCTGTCGAGGGACTGGTTCGCCTAGTTCATTTCTGTTTCGTGCGGAGTTCATGCGCCTGTGAAATTGTTGGGCCCATGTTCGTCCAGTAGTCGAGTCCGGATGAACGGCGTTCGGGTCGACTCGCTCGATAGTTACGGGCTTCCCCACTTCGCGTGCCGCGTCGAGCCTTCGGTTGTCATAGGATACAAGTTGACCGTCCACCTCCATGACCTTCAGGGCTGTCCCTGGGCGTTCCCAGTCCCACTCCCCAGACCGCATCTTATCCACATAGTCGTTCGGTGACACGGTTCGCTGAGAGAAATTTAGATCTGCAGGATCTGCCCACTCTAGTCCTTCATTTCCGGCAAGCCCCAGGTAGTCAGTCCAGGTCTGCGGATTGTGGACGTAGGTAGCCGGATTGGGGGAAGGATCGAGACCCAGTGGATCTGCCGATGTATAGCGAGCGGTCTCCGGGTCGTAGTAGCGGTGGAAATTGTAGTGGAGGCCGGTTTCCGGGTCGAAGTATTGGCCCGGGAAGCGGAGGGGCGTGTAGGCGGTGCTGTCGGTGGCCCAGGTGGTGGTGCCCCAGAGGGTGGCGCGGGTGTGCCAGGCGATGGTGCCGGATTCGTCGACGAGTTCGGTGGGGGTGCCGACGAGGTCGGTGATGATGGCGAAGAACCGGGCGTCGATCTCGCGCTGGGTGGTGGCCTCGGTGATGCGTTCGGTCTGGGCTATCGGGCGCAGGCCGTCGTGGTCCCAGGTGAGGGTGATGGGGTTTGGGAGGTCTGGGGTGGTGGTGGTTTGTTCTATGAGGGTGGGGCCGTCCCAGGTGAAGTCGGTCTGCTCCAGGACGGTTTCGCCGTCGGTGGCGAGGCGTTGTTTGGCGGTGCGGCGGCCGAAGGGGTCGTAGAGGTAGCGCCACATCGTGCCGTCGGGGGTGGTGACGGTCGTGAGGCGGTCTTCGACGTCCCAGGTGTAGTGCCAGGTGTCGGGCTTCTTCGAGAGGCGGGTCTTCTGGCGGAGGGTGAGGCGGCCCGCATCGTCGTGCTCGTAGCGGATGGCCCCGGCGCGGGTGATTCGGGTACCGGTGTAGGTGCGTTCGCCGGTGGCTGCGGTGGGATGGGGCGCGGGCCAGGTCGCTTGGGTTTGGTTGCCTGCCTCGTCGTAGGCGTAGGTCTCGGTCCAGCCAGTGGCGCGGACTGTTGTCACGCGGCCTGTCGCGTCCAGGTCGAAGGTGCTGGGGCCGCTCAGGCGGTCGTTGATAGCGGTGACGCTGCCGTCTGCGCGGTAGGTGTAGGCGCGGTGTTGGATGAGGGACGCGTTGGTGGTGCCTGTCAGGGATTGCTCGGTCAGGCGGCCTAGCGGGTCCCAGGTGTTGGTGACCGTCAGGGTGTCGCCGATGCGGCGCGTTGTCTCGCGGCCTGCCTCATCGTGTTCGGAGGTCAGCGTGTGGCCACCGGCGGTGAGGGTGGTGCGGTTGCCTGCCGCGTCGTACGCGTACGTCGTCGTCGCGCCGCTCGGGGTGACGCGGCGGGTGCGGCGGCCCAGGGGGTCGTATGAGTGGGCCAGTACGCGGCCGTTGATCATTTCCGACTTGAGCCGGCCCAAGCGGTCGTGCTGGTAGATCGCCTCGGTGTCCGGTCCAGTGGCCGTGGTCAGGCGGCCTGCTGGGTCGTAGGTGAGGGTGGTCACCTGGTCGTCGGCGGTC
Organism: Streptomyces sp. NBRC 110028; assembly: GCF_001417735.1. Taxonomy (GTDB): domain Bacteria; phylum Actinomycetota; class Actinomycetes; order Streptomycetales; family Streptomycetaceae; genus Streptomyces. The sequence goes on along the minus strand of NZ_BBUZ01000041.1, from coordinate 1,905 downwards.
TTGCGTATTACCTGACCGAGCCCGTCGTACTCATACGCGACCGTCTGGCCCAGTGGGTTGGTCCGGCAGAGCAACTGGCCCGCCGCGTCGTGTTCGTACGTGACGGTGCGGTCGTCGAAGTCCGTCTCGGAGATTAGTCGGCCAGCGGGGTCGTATGTGTATGACCAGGTCAGGCCCTGTGGGTTGGTGACTTGGGTGAGGCGAAGGGCTGCGTCGTGTTCGAACTCGTAGCGGACGCCGTCCGGGCCGGTGCGGGCCGCGAGAAGGTCGAAGTGGGTGTACTCGAAGACGGTGGTGCCGCCGATGGCATCGGTGTGGGTGGTGCAGTTGCCTTCGCCGTCGTACGTCCAGGTTTCCGTGGAGCCGTCGGGGTTGGTGCGGCGGGTGAGCTTGCCTTCCACCGTCCAGGTGAGGTGGGTGGTGGCTCCGAGCGCGTCGGTGATCGTGATGGGGCGACCGAAGGCGTCGCGGTCGTAGCGGGTGACCGCGCCCAGCGGGTCGGTGATCTCCACCGGCAGGCCCGCCTTGTCGCAGCGGACCCGGGTCGTTTCGCCCAGCGCGTTGGTGACGGACGACAGGTGGCCGTACGAGTCGTACGCGTAGCGGGTCGTGTGGCCCGCCGCGTCGGTGGCCGAAGTGCGGCGGCCCGCCTCGTCGAACGTCTGCGTCCAGGTGGTGCCGTCCGGGCCGGTGACGGATGTCGGGAGGCCGAGGTCGTTGTATGTCGCCGTCGATTCACTGCCGTCGGGGGCGGTGATCCGGGTGAGGTGGCCCGCCTCGTCGTAGGCGAACGTCGTGGTGCGGCCCAGCGCGTCGGTGCGGGACAGGACGCGGTCGTGGCGGTCGTACTCGGTGCGGGTGGTGTGGCCCAGGGGGTTGGTCTCGGCGGCCACCTTTCCCGCGTCGTTGACGAAGTAGCGGGTGGTGTGGCCCTCGGGCGTGGTGACCGTCGTGACGCGGTGGCCCGTTGCCTGATCGACCTCGTCGTACGAGATGCGGATCGATACGTGGCCCGCCTCGCCGCCCTCGGCGATGCAGCGGTCCTGGTGGTCGTAGACGTAGTCGTACCGGCGGTCGTTGGTGTCGGTCCAGGCGATGACGCGGCCGTCGTCGTCGTATTCGAAGCGCAGGGGGAGGCCGGAGGAGCCCGTCACGCCGGTGAGGTTGCCGTCCGTGTACGCGTAGCGGATCAGCTCCTGGTCGCCACCGTCCGCAGCGGCACCCGCCAGGTGGAGGGCGGTGATCCGGCCCTCTGCGGTGCTGAGCTTCAGCTCGTACCCGGCGCTGTGGGCGATGGCGGTCGGGGTGCCCTCGGCGTCGTACTCGAAGGTGATCCAGTGGCCGGAGCGATCGGATATCTGCTCCAGCAGGGCGACCCCGTCGCCGCCCGGGTCCACGTCCCGTGGACCGTTGAAGTGGCGGACCCGGCCGGTGGCGGGATCGGTGAGCGTGTAGTCGCCGCGGGGGTCCCGTGCCAAGGGCCAGCGGGGGCCCGCGGAGGGGAAGGTCGGGACATCCGGGGCTGGGTGAGGGTAGGACAGCAGCAGACCGTCCTCGCTGACGAAGACGACGCCCTCGGCATCGATCTCCAGCCGTTGGTCCGCCGTGCTCGACCACGACGGGCCGAACCACCGGCCGACCCGGTAGCCGGATTCCACCTGGCGGCGGAACACCAGCGGTAGCGCACCCGGCAGGGAGACGTCCGTCTGCGGGAGGTACATCTTCCCCGTCGCCAGGTCGACCGGGTCGGTTCCGTCGCTGCACTTGTCCTTGTTATCGGTGGTGTTATCACCGCGCTTGCGGCCCTTGATCGCCTCGCGAGCCTTGTTCAGGAGACCACCGGACTTGCCGACCCTGGCCCCCTTACGAACGGCGCCCAGGCCCTTCGTGCCGAGCAGCTCGGGG
>NZ_BBUZ01000040.1 GCF_001417735.1 Streptomyces sp. NBRC 110028 | reverse complement strand
CTTCCGGTGGCCGTTGGAGGGCCTTCCCTTTCGGTGTCTCCGACTTTATCAGAATCCTCTGAGCCGGATTTCCACCCCCGCCTTCGGGCTCCTCCGAAGCGGTATGAGTGCTCCGGGTTCCCCCTCTGGCGGAGCCGTAAACGTACTGGAGCGGGGCTCCTCGATGCAAATCGAGGAGCCCCGCCCGGGGTTCAGCGCTCTCCTGGAGCTGAGGTCGCGTCAGACCTCGACCACCACGGGGAGGATCATCGGGCGCCGACGGTAGCTGTCGGACACCCACTTGCCCACGGCGCGGCGCACGAGCTGCTGGATCTGGTGCGAGTCCGCGACGCCGTCGGAGGCCGCCTTGGCCAGGGAGTCCTCGATCTTCGGGAGGACCGCGGCGAAAGCACCGTCCTCGATGCCGGAGCCTCGTGCCTGGATGTGCGGACCTCCCACGATCTTGCCGGTCGTGCTGTCGACGACCACGAAGACCGAGATGATGCCCTCCTCGCCCAGGATGCGGCGGTCCTTGAGCGAGCTTTCGGTGACGTCGCCGACCGAGAGGCCGTCCACGTACACATAGCCCGCCTGCACCTTGCCGGTGATCTTCGCGATGCCGTCGACGAGGTCGACCACCACTCCGTCCTCGGCGATGACGCAGCGGTTCTTCGGGACTCCCGTGAGGGCGCCCAGTTCGGCGTTGGCGCGCAGATGGCGCCATTCGCCGTGGACCGGCATCAGGTTCCTGGGCTTGCAGATGTTGTAGAAGTACAGCAGCTCACCGGCCGAGGCGTGGCCGGAGACGTGCACCTTGGCGTTGCCCTTGTGGATGACGTTCGCGCCCCAGCGCGTGAGCCCGTTGATGACCCGGTAGACCGCGTTCTCGTTGCCCGGGATGAGCGACGACGCCAGGATCACCGTGTCGCCCGGGACGATGCGGATCTGGTGATCGCGGTTGGCCATCCGGGACAGCGCGGCCATCGGCTCGCCCTGGGAGCCGGTGCAGACGAGCACCACCTCGTCGTCCGGGAGGTCGTCGAGGGTCTTCACGTCCACCACGAGGCCCGCCGGGACCCGCAGATAGCCCAGGTCGCGGGCGATCCCCATGTTGCGGACCATCGAGCGGCCGACGAAGGCCACCCGGCGCCCGTACTCATGGGCCGCGTCGAGGATCTGCTGGATGCGGTGCACATGGCTGGCGAAGCTCGCCACGATGATGCGCTTCTGGGCGCTCGCGAAGACCTGGCCCAGGACGCCGGAGATGTCGCGTTCCGGCGGGACGAAACCGGGGACCTCGGAGTTGGTGGAGTCCACCAGCAGCAGGTCGATGCCCTCCTCGCCGAGCTTGGCGAAGGCGGGCAGGTCGGTGAGACGGCCGTCCAGCGGCAGCTGGTCCATCTTGAAGTCGCCGGTGTGCACGGCCAGGCCGGCCGGGGTGCGGATGGCGACCGCGAGGGCGTCCGGGATGGAGTGGTTGACCGCCACGAACTCGCACTCGAAGGGGCCGATCCGCTCCAGGTTCCCCTCCTCCACCTCCAGCGTGTAGGGGCGGATCCGGTGCTCCTGAAGCTTCGCCTCGATCAGGGCGAGCGTCAGCTTGGAGCCGATCAGCGGGATGTCCGGCTTCTCGCGGAGCAGGAACGGGACGCCGCCGATGTGGTCCTCGTGGCCGTGCGTGAGCACGATGCCGTCGATGTCGTCGAGGCGGTCCCGGATGGACGTGAAGTCCGGCAGGATCAGGTCGACTCCGGGCTGCTCCTCCTCGGGGAAGAGCACCCCGCAGTCGACGATCAGCAGCCGGCCACCATATTCGAAGACCGTCATGTTGCGGCCGATCTCGCCGAGGCCACCCAGAGGGGTGACACGCAGGCCACCCTCCGGGAGCTTCGGCGGCGGGCCGAGCTCGGGATGCGGATGACTCAAAAGACTCTCCTCACCACGCGCGCCACATGCCCCCTGGGGCACATGGCGCGCGTGACATTCGTGCACTTGCTGATGTGTCTGTATGCAGTTGTGAAGTATGAAGATGCGATCATCGCGTCTTTGACTAGAGCTGTACCCCGCCGGCGGCAAGATCGCGCTTGAGCTGTTCCGTTTCCTCGGGAGTCAGCTCGACGAGCGGCAGGCGCAGCGGCCCCGCCGGCAGGCCCTGGAGGGCGAGCGCGGCCTTGGACGTGATGACGCCCTGGGTGCGGAACATCCCGGTGAAGACCGGGAGCAGCTGCTGGTGGATCTCCGTTGCCTTCGCGACGTCGCCCTGGAGGTGGGCCTCGAGCATCGCGCGCAGTTCGGGGCTGACGAGGTGGCCCACCACGGAGACGAAACCGACGGCGCCGACCGACAGCAGCGGCAGGTTCAGCATGTCGTCGCCGGAGTACCAGGCGAGGCGGCTGCGGGCGATGGCCCAGCTGGCACGCCCGAGGTCGCCCTTGGCGTCCTTGTTGGCGACGATGCGCGGGTGCTCGGCGAGCCGGACCATGGTCTCGGTGCTGATCGGGACGCCGCTGCGGCCGGGGATGTCATAGAGCATGACCGGCAGGCCGGTGGCGTTCGCGATGGCGGTGAAGTGGCGGAGGAGGCCCTCCTGCGGGGGCTTGCTGTAGTACGGCGTGACCGCGAGCAGGCCATGGGCACCCGCCTGCTCCGCCCCGCGGGCCAGCTCGACGCTGTGCCGGGTGTCGTTGGTGCCGGCTCCGGCTACGACGTGGGCGCGGTCGCCGACCGCCTCCACCACGGCTCGTACGAGCTCGGCTTTCTCCACATCGCTGGTGGTCGGGGACTCGCCGGTGGTGCCGTTGACGATCAGGCCGTCATTGCCGGCGTCCACCAGATGAGTGGCGAGCCGCTGGGCGCCGTCGAGGTCGAGCGCTCCGTCAGCGGTGAATGGCGTGACCATGGCGGTCAGCACCCGCCCGAAAGGGGTCTGCGATGTGGATGTCGGTGCCATGGGCACCACGCTACTCGTAGCGCGCCCCGCGGCGCTCGCTCGGGGCGGCGGAACAGCGCCATCAGAGAGGACCCGGCACTGCCTGCTCGGGGGTTCAAGCAGTGCCGGGCCCTTTGTTCAGCCTAGATGAACTTCTCGAAACGCCGCAATACGGACACTTCGCTCGCGCTACGGAGCGACCCTGCCATTGGCGTTGAACGCGGCATGGGTGAGCGGCATCAGCCCGGCCCACGCCTCCTCCATCTTCTCGCCCACCATCTCGATCTCCCGCTGCGGGAAGGACGGCACGGCGGCCTGCTCGTGCTGGGTGCGCAGGCCCAGGAAGTGCATCAGCGAGCGCGCGTTGCACGTCGCGTACATCGAGGAGTACAGGCCGACCGGGAGCACCGCGCGGGCCACCTCACGGGCGACCCCGGCGGCCAGCATCTCCTGGTACGCCTCGTACGCGTGGCGGTAGGCGTCCTCCATCGCGCGGCCGGTCAGCGCGTGCTGCTCGGGGGTGCCCTCGACGAACTCGTACTTCCCCGGGCGGCCCTGCTGGACCAGCTTGCGGTCCTCGCCGGGCACGTAGAAGACCGGCTCCAGACGGCGGTAACGGCCGGACTCCTCGTTGTACGACCAGCCCACGCGGTGCCGCATGAACTCGCGGAAGACGAAGATCGGGGCGCTGATGAAGAAGGTCATCGAGTTGTGCTCGAACGGGCTGCCGTGCCGGTCGCGCATCAGGAAGTTGATCAACCCCTTGGAGCGCTCCGGGTCCTTCGTCAGCTCCTCGAGGGACTGCTCACCCGCGGTGGACACCCTCGCGGCCCACAGGACGTCGGAGTCGGCGGCGCTGTGCTTCACCAGCTCGACGGTCACATCGCTGCGGAAACTGGCCTTCTCGGTCTCGGCCGGGCTCTCGGCGGGGGTCTCGCTCACCGACGGGTCCTTCCATGTCGCATCGCTCGGGGCGGGCCCAGCTTACGGGCCGCCACCGACAGCTCCGCTCCCCCGGACCCCCGCACGGACCCTCGTGTGAACACGTGCGCGGACCCCCGCAGAAAATTTTGGCTGAAGTTCTTGAAACAGGGCACCAGAATGGTCGTTCACACGTCCAACACACTGAAGTACCCGCGCCCGAGGTTCCAAGGAGAGCCCGCTCATGTTCCGCCGGCGAGAGCCCGTACCGTTCGCCTTCGTCGCCGAAGCCGACCGTTTCCGCAGCAATGTCACCCCGCCACCCCGCCCCCGGGCGTCCCGGTCCGAGATAACCGGCCGGACGCTGATGGGGCTGACGATCGTCGCCGGTTTCGTCGGCGCACTGATGTTCGGCATGCCCGCGCTCGACAGTCAGTCGCACCCCACCCACCAGGCGCAGGAGGCCTCGAACGGGCGCTGAGCTGTGCTGGGATAGCCTCGCTCACCACAGACCACCGGACGTGTGTGAGTGAGGACGATCCGTGCCACTGCCCTTCCTGACAGCCGACCGCGCACATGACGACGACCGAGCGGGGCCCGAAGCGGCCCCGCTCGCGCATGTCGACGTCACGCATGCCGATGTCGCCTACGAGGACCCCGAGCGCTGGCGCCGCCCGTACCGGCCGGGGCCCTGGAAGGTGGGCGGGGCGGCGGTGCTGTTGCTGCTCGCCTCGTACCTCCTCTTCTCGGCGCTGATCATCGCCCTGGCGGGCTCGGGACCGGCCGCGGGGGTGTGCGTCGCCGCGGCGACGCTGGTGATGGGCTTCGCGGTCCGGATGGTGCAGGCGGGCGTCCGGGCGAACGAGCGGGGGCTGCGGCGGACCGGGCTGTTCTCGTCCACCACGGTCGCCTGGCAGGACGTCGCGTCGATACGTACGGTCCAGCAGCCGGTGCGCCAGCTGGGCCTTCCGCTCACGGTGCAGGGGCAGGCGGTGCTCGCCGAGCGGACGTCGGGCGGCGCCCCGCTGACCCTGATGACCAGCCATGACACCGACTTCCTGGGGCGCCCCGAGGCCTTCCGGGCGGCCGCCGACGCACTCGACGAGCAGGCGGCCCGGCGCGGCCGCTGAGCGGCCGCTGAGCCCGTGGTGCCGTCAGCCGGAGCCGTCCGCGGCCCGGACCGGCTTGCCGTCGTGGAGGGCGATGGCGCGCTGCATCGCCTTGCGGGCGCGGGCGGTGTCGCGGGCGTCGTGGTACGCGATGGCGAGCCGGAACCAGGAGCGCCAGTCCTCCGGCGACGCTTCCGTCTCGGCCCGCCGCTTGGCGAAGACCGCGTCCGCCGAGTCCCGGTCGATGCGCCCGCCGGGGGTCCGTACCAGCTCGTCGACCGGCAGGCCGCCCTCGGCGTCCAGTTCGCGCGCGAGCCGGTCGGCGTTGCGCGCGAACTGGGTGGTCTGCCACAGGAACCAGCCGCCGATGAGCGGCAGCACCAGCACGGCCGCGCCATAGGCGATGGTCACCGGGGTGCCCTCCCGGATGAGAAGCACCCCGCGGTCGCCGACCAGCACGAAGTAGACGACCAGGACGGCCGCGAGGACGAAATACGTGATCTTTGCGCGCACCGGTGTGCCCTCAGTCCAGATCGAGGAAGTGTTCCAGGCCGAAGGTCAGGCCGGGGGTGGTCACCACGCGCCGCGCGCCGAGCAGGATGCCCGGCATGAAGCTGCTGTGGTGGATCGAGTCGTGCCGGATGGTGAGGGTCTCGCCCTCGCCGCCGAGCAGGACCTCCTGGTGGGCGAGGAGCCCGCGCAGCCGTACCGAGTGCACCGGCACGCCGTCCACCTCGGCGCCCCGCGCGCCCTCCAGCGCCGTGGCCGTCGCGTCCGGCTGCGGGGCGCAGCCCGCCTCTCGGCGGGCCTCGCCGATCAGCTGGGCGGTACGGGCCGCGGTGCCCGAGGGGGCGTCCACCTTGTTGGGGTGGTGCAGCTCGATGACCTCGACCGATTCGAAGAAGCGGGCGGCCTGACGGGCGAAGCGCATGGTCAGGACGGCGCCGATGGAGAAGTTCGGGGCGATGAGCACGCCGGTGCGGGGCGAGCCGTCGAGCCAGCCGCGCAGCTGCGCGAGGCGCTCGTCGGTCCAGCCGGTGGTGCCGACGACGCCGTGGATGCCGTGCCGTACGCAGAAGTCGAGGTTGCCCATCACCGAGCCCGGGTCGGTCAGCTCGACCGCGACCTCGGCGCCCGCCTCGACCATGGTCTCCAGCTTGTCGCCCCGGCCCAGCGCGGCGACCAGTTCCATGTCCTCGGCGGCCTCGACGGCTCGTACGGCCTCGGAGCCGATCCGGCCCTTGGCACCGAGGACGGCCACGCGCAGCTTGCTCATCGTTCCTCTTCCTTCGCTTTCTCCGGTCGGACGGCTTCTCCGGCCGGGCGGCTCTTCTCCGGCTAGGCGACGGCCTCGTCCAGCCGGGCCGCCTGCTTGTCCTTCAGCGGGCCGATGACCGACAGCGAAGGACGCTGCCCCAGTACATCGCGGGCCACCTCGCGCACCTCGTCCGGGGTGACCGACTGGATCCGGGCGAGCATGTCGTCCACCGACATCTGGTCGGCCCAGCACAGCTCGCTCTTGCCGATGCGGTTCATCAGCGCGCCGGTGTCCTCCAGGCCGAGCACCGTGGAGCCGGAGAGCTGGCCGATGGCGCGCCGCAGCTCCTCGTCGGTGAGGCCGTCGCGCGCGACCTGGTCCAGCTCGTCGCGGCAGATCTTGAGGACGTCGTGCACCTGGCTCGGGCGGCAGCCCGCGTAGACGCCGAAGAGACCGCAGTCGGCGAAGCCGGAGTTGTAGGAGTAGACGCTGTAGGCGAGGCCGCGCTTCTCCCGGACCTCCTGGAAGAGCCGGGAGCTCATGCCGCCGCCGAGCGCCGTGTTGAGCACGCCGAGCGCCCAGCGCCGGTCGTCGGTGCGCGGGATGCCGGGCATGCCGAGGATGACGTGCGCCTGCTCGGTCTTGCGGTTCAGCAGCTCGACCCGGCCGGCGGTGCGGATCGCCCGGGAACCGGCGCGCGGGGCGACCGGGACCGCGTCGCCGCGGGTGAGGGCGCCCGCCTGCCCGAAGGCGTCGCTGACCTGCGCCACGACCGTGTCGTGGTCGACGTTGCCCGCGGCGGCGACGACCAGATGGGTCGGATCGTAGTGCTTCTCGTAGAAGCGGGCGATCTGGTCGCGGCCGAGCCCGTTGACGGTGTCGACGGTGCCCAGGACCGGGCGGCCGAGCGGGGTGTCGCCCAGCATGGTGTGCGCGAACAGGTCGTGGACGCAGTCGCCCGGGTCGTCCTCGGTCATCGCGATCTCTTCGAGGATGACGCCGCGCTCGGCGTCCACGTCCCTCCCGTCGATCACCGAGCCGGTCAGCATGTCGCAGACGACGTCGATGGCCAGCGGCAGATCGGTGTCGAGCACCCGCGCGTAGTAGCAGGTGTACTCCTTGGCGGTGAACGCGTTCATCTCGCCGCCGACGGCGTCGATGGCCGCGGAGATGTCGAGCGCGCTGCGCCGCCGGGTGCCCTTGAAGAGCAGGTGCTCCAGGTAGTGGGTGGCGCCGTTCAGCGTGGGGGTCTCGTCGCGGGAGCCCACGTGCGCCCAGATACCGAAGGTGGCGGAGCGCACGGACGGCAGGGTTTCGGTGAGGATGCGCAGACCGCTGGGGAGCGTGGTCCTGCGGACCGTCCCGATGCCGTTCTCGCCCGGGAGAAGCGTTTGGGTACGGGCGACGGCCCGCCCCTCCGAGGAGGTGCGGGCCGTCGTCACATCGTCGTCGTACGTCACTTGGCTCCCGCGGCGGAGCCGCTGTCGGAAGCAGCGTCCTTCGCCTCGTCGTCCTTGTCGTCCTCACCCTCGATGACCGGGTGCAGCGAGAGCTTGCCGCGCTGGTCGATCTCGGCGATCTCGACCTGCACCTTGGAGCCCACCGCGAGCACGTCCTCGACGTTCTCCACGCGCTTGCCACCGGCGAGCTTGCGGATCTGCGAGATGTGCAGCAGCCCGTCCTTGCCCGGGAGCAGGGAGACGAAGGCGCCGAAGGTGGTGGTCTTCACGACCGTGCCCAGGTAGCGCTCGCCGACCTCGGGCATCGTCGGGTTGGCGATGCCGTTGATGGTCGCGCGGGCGGCCTCGGCGGCCGGTCCGTCGGCGGCACCGATGTAGATCGTGCCGTCGTCCTCGATGGTGATCTCGGCGCCGGTGTCCTCCTGGATCTGGTTGATCATCTTGCCCTTGGGGCCGATGACCTCACCGATCTTGTCCACCGGGATCTTGACGGTGATGATCCGCGGGGCGTTCGGGGACATCTCGTCCGGCGTGTCGATGGCCTCCATCATCACGTCGAGGATGTGCAGCCGGGCGTCGCGGGCCTGCTTGAGGGCCGCGGCCAGGACGGACGCCGGGATGCCGTCCAGCTTGGTGTCCAGCTGGAGGGCGGTCACGAACTGCTTGGTGCCGGCGACCTTGAAGTCCATGTCACCGAACGCGTCCTCCGCACCGAGGATGTCGGTGAGGGTGACGTAGTGGGTCTCGCCGTCGATCTCCTGGGAGATCAGGCCCATCGCGATGCCCGCGACCGGGGCCTTCAGCGGCACACCGGCGTTCAGCAGCGACATCGTGGAGGCGCAGACCGAGCCCATGGAGGTCGAACCGTTGGAGCCGAGCGCCTCGGAGACCTGGCGGATGGCGTACGGGAACTCCTCGCGGGTCGGCAGCACGGGCAGCAGCGCCCGCTCGGCCAGCGCGCCGTGACCGATCTCGCGGCGCTTGGGGGAGCCCACGCGGCCGGTCTCACCGGTGGAGTACGGCGGGAAGTTGTAGTTGTGCATGTAGCGGCGGCGCGTCTCGGGCGAGAGCGTGTCGAGCTGCTGCTCCATGCGGAGCATGTTCAGCGTGGTGACGCCCAGGATCTGGGTCTCGCCGCGCTCGAACAGCGCCGAGCCGTGGACCCGCGGGATCGCCTCGACCTCGGCGGCGAGCGTACGGATGTCCGTGACGCCGCGGCCGTCGATGCGCTTCTTCTCCTTGATGACGCGCTCGCGCACCAGGGACTTGGTCAGCGAGCGGTACGCGGCGGAGATCTCCTTCTCGCGTCCCTCGAACTGCGGCAGCAGCTTCTCGGCGGCCAGACCCTTGACGCGGTCCAGCTCGGCCTCGCGCTCCTGCTTGCCCGCGATGGTCAGCGCCTGGGACAGCTCGTCGCGCACGGCGGCGGTGAGCGCCTCCAGCACGTCGTCCTGGTAGTCCAGGAAGATCGGGAACTCGCCGGTGGGCTTGGCGGCCTTGGCGGCGAGGTCCGACTGGGCCTTGCACAGGACCTTGATGAACGGCTTGGCGGCCTCGAGGCCGGCCGCGACGATCTCCTCGGTCGGCGCCTCGGCGCCGTCCTTGACCAGCTGGATGGTCTGCTGGGTGGCCTCGGCCTCGACCATCATGATCGCGACGTCGCCGTCCTCCAGGACGCGACCGGCGACGACCATGTCGAAGACGGCGTCCTCCAGCTCGCTGTGGGTCGGGAAGGCGACCCACTGGCCCTTGATCAGGGCGACGCGGGTGCCGCCGATCGGGCCGGAGAAGGGCAGGCCCGCCAGCTGGGTGGAGCAGGATGCGGCGTTGATCGCGACCACGTCGTAGAGGTGGTCGGGGTTGAGCGCCATGATCGTCTCGACGACCTGGATCTCGTTGCGCAGGCCCTTCTTGAAGGACGGGCGCAGCGGGCGGTCGATGAGGCGGCAGGTGAGGATCGCGTCCTCGGACGGGCGGCCCTCACGGCGGAAGAACGAGCCGGGGATGCGTCCGGCGGCGTACATCCGCTCCTCGACGTCGACCGTCAGCGGGAAGAAGTCGAGCTGGTCCTTGGGGTTCTTCGAAGCGGTGGTGGCCGACAGCACCATGGTGTCGTCGTCCAGGTAGGCCACGGCCGAGCCGGCGGCCTGACGGGCCAGGCGGCCCGTCTCGAAACGGATGGTGCGGGTGCCGAAGGTGCCGTTGTCGATGACGGCCTCGGCGTAGTGGGTCTCGTTCTCCACCAGGGAAATCTCCTCGTCTGCGTCCCCGTCCGTATGACGGTGGACGGTGGTGGAGCAGCGCCTCCGGGCCTTGCTGTCCGGCTGCCGGGCCGGTCTTCGATCGAAGCCACCGGAAATTGCCAGTTCCGGGAGCCACTACCGAGGACCGGCTCCTATGGCGCCGGTGCGGCGGGAATGAGGCGCTCCTCCTCGTGCGTTATGGCGTTGTTGGGACCAGACTACAAAGCTTCGGCCATCATCACGATGGGTGTGCGGTCTGGCGCGTACGGGACGTAGCGGACAAAATACGCTCCGTGCCGAGGGGGCGACGCGGCGCGAGAGGCCGCGTACAGCGAAGGGAGCGGCCCCCTGACCCGGGAACCGCTCCCTCCACGACGACTTACTTGGCGCCCGCCGCACCGCGACGGATGCCGAGGCGCTCGACCAGCGCACGGAAGCGCGTGATGTCCTTCTTCGCCAGGTACTGCAGCAGCCGGCGGCGCTGGCCGACCAGCAGCAGCAGACCACGGCGGGAGTGGTGGTCGTGCTTGTGGGTCTTGAGGTGCTCGGTCAGGTCCGAGATGCGGCGCGAAAGCAGCGCGACCTGGACCTCCGGGGAGCCGGTGTCGCCTTCCTTCGTGGCGAACTCGGTCATGATCTGCTTCTTCGTAGCGGCGTCGAGCGACACACGTACTCCTAGGTTTCTCAGTTTCAGCCGCCGAGTGCCCCTGGTCGGTGTCTCAGGGGATCTTCCGTGACTCGGAAGGCGGGGTCCGCTGGGCGCTGTCTCCAGGACCTTCGCAGAAGGCTCCGGGGGCGCGTACGCAAACGGCCAGCACACAGAGTACCAGTGTCCCGGGCGGGATCCTTCAGGCCGCCGCGGCCACTGCGCACTCACGGCCGCCGCACTACGCACGGGCGGCCTCCGGCACTACGCGCTGGAGGCCGCGGCCTCCACGGCGTCCAGCAGCGGGCGGACGACCCGCTTGACGGGCTCCAGGGCCGGATCCACCGGGCGCCGCTCGTGCCAGTCGGTGACCGCCTGATAGGCGGCGACCACCTCCAGCAGGCGGTCCTCCTCGTACGGTGCCCCGCCGAGGATCGCCCCGGTCGGCACGCCGGCCGTGAAGCCGATGGGGAAGCCGATCTCCGGAAGGCCCAGGATGTCGAACGGTACCGGGCTGGTCTGCAGCAGCACGTCACAGTGGTCGAACGGACCGTCGAGCACCGCGCGCAGCAAGTGGTGCTTGGCGCGCTGCGCGGTGATCCACTCGTCGCCGGAGATCATCAGCCCCTGCAGCCAGCCCAGCACCGAGACGCCGAACTTCGTCAGGTCCTGGCGCAGCCAGTGCCGGAAGGGCTCGGTGCGCTCGCTCAGGCGTGCGGCGTTGAACGCGCTACCGGTCAGCAGTGACCAGTCGGCGGGGTAGCGGACCTCCACGAGGGTGACGCCGGGCAGATCCGCCAGGGTGTCCAGGAGCGCCTCACTCCGGGCGATGCCGTCGGTGAACCCCGGCGGCACCCCGATCCGGGTGGGCCGGCGCAGCCGTACCTTCCCCTTGGGCGAGACCACGGGGGTGGCCGCGCGCACCAGGTCGGGCAGGCGCGGCAGGCCCTGGGTCCGCGGATCCTCGGCGTCCGGACCGGCCATGACGGTCAGCATGACCGCCGCGTCCATCGCGTCGCGGGCGATCGGACCGCAGTGGTCGCGGGTGTACGAGAGCGGGATGACGCCGTTCAGGGAGACCCGGCCCATGGTGGGCTTCAGGCCGGTGAGGTTCTGCCGGTTGGCCGGGTTGACGATGGAGCCGCCGGTCTGGGTGCCGATGGAGGACGACGCCATCCGCCCGGCGACCGCGCAGGCCGGTCCCGTGGACGAACCGCCGGGGTCGATGAGCGGATTGTCGGGCGTCCAGGCGTTGACGGTGGTGACCAGGCCGCCCGGCGTGGTGGCACGGGTGGTGGCCAGCGGTCCCATCTGCCCCTTGCCGAGCAGGATGCCGCCCGCCGCCTTGAGCCGGGCGACGGCGGTGGCGTCGGTGACCGGCACGAAGTCTTCGAAGATGAAGGAGTTGGCGCGGGTGGGCACGCCCTTGGTGAAGTAGTTGTCCTTGACGCACAGCGGAACTCCGGCCAGCGGCGCGCGCTTTCGGTCCTCGCCGCGGTTCGCCCGGTCCGCCGCGTAGGCCGCGAGGAGCGCCTGTTTCCGGGTCACCTCGGCGTACGCCTGGTAGGTCTTGTCGTACTTCTCGATCCGGTCCAGATACGCCTGGACGAGATCCGCGGAGGTGAGACGGCCGGTGCGGATCAGGACGACGGCCTCGGCGAGCGTGGCCTCCGTGGGGTCGTGCCGCGCCGCCTCGCGCACGGGCAGATCGGGCACGGCGACGGCGGGGGCGCCGGGCGTGCCGGTTGCGGCGGAGGTGCGGGCAGGGGCCGCGGAGGCCGGTGTGGCGGACGCGGCGAGGGCGCCACCGGCCCCGGCGGCGGCCGAAGCGGCGAGGAACGTACGGCGGTTGAGGTCCCGGCCCATCAGCGGCCCGCCTCCCCGGTCCAGCCGGTGGTGATCGACGGGTACGCGAGCGGCGCGGCCTCCTGCTGCGCGTACGCCGCCCCCAGCGCGCCGCCCACGCCGCCGGCCGGCGGCGTCCAGTCGGCGAGCGCGCCGGGCGTCGTGGCGACGAACTCGCGCAACGCCAGCATGATCACGGCGCGGGTGGGCGTCCCGGTGTCCGGGTCGGCCACGTCCGGGAGCTGGTCGAGGTCGACCCCGGCCAGTGCCAGGCGGGCCCGTATGTACGCGTCCAGCGTGTCGCTGTCCAAGGGTGTCTCCGGGGAGGGGGATCGTGTGGTGTGGCGGTGAATCGGACTGAACCGTCGTCCTAGAACACCGGCATCGCCGTCAGCTTCTCGTCGTGCAGCAGGAAGACCCGGTTTCCGGCTCCGGCCAGCCGCCAGGCGCCCGCGCCGCCCTGGGCGTACGGCCAGGCGACGCTTCCGCTGCGCGCGTCCACGGTCGTGATGCCCCGCTGACCGTAGTCGTCGATCACCGTCCAGACGCTGTTGCCCTGCACCACCGGCGGCGCGAGCGGATGCTGTTCGGACGAGACCGTCACCGTCCAGGTGTCCGAGCCGTCCGATGCCCGGCGCGCGGTCAAGTCGGTGGCGTCCACGGCGTGGACGGTGCCGTCGCGCACGGCCGGCGCGCTCCAGCCGAGGTCTCCGGTGGCGGTGCGCGCCCACTTCTCCTCGCCGTCCGCGAGCGAGAGCGCGGCCAGGGTGCGTCCGCCCAGATAGACCGTGCCGTCGGCGGTGACCGGGGCGAGCGGGGTGGAGCCCTGCCGGTCGCGGTGCCAGACGGGCTTGCCGTCGGCGGTGTCGTACCCGGTCACCCTGCCGTCGGCGGCGTGGACCACGAGCCTGTCACCGGCCGCCGTCGCGGCGGGGGTGGTCCGGCCGGTGGGGCCCGGCGCGGTCCACAGGGTCGCGCGGGAGGTGAGCGATACGGCGCGGATACGGCCGTCGCGGGTGACGAGGTAGACGGCCTGGTCATCGGCGGCCAGCAGGGCGCGCGCGTCCGCCCGGTCGGCCTCCCACCGCTCGGTGCCGTCCGCGGCGCGCAGCGCCCGTACGGCACCCCGGGTGTCAGCGACGAGAACGGTGCCGTCAGGGGCCGCGAGGGCGCGGCCGGTCAGACCGGTGCCCTTCGACGTCCAGCGCGGCTTTCCGTCGCGTACGCGGTAGGCGCGCAGCCGTCCGCCCGCGGCCGGGACGAGGACGAGGTCATGGATGGGGAACGGCGCGGGTACGGCTCGGTCGGCGAGGTGCAGGGGGCCGATGTCGACGGGCCCCCACAGAGGCGAGGGCGCGGTGCCCTCGTCGTAGTGCGCCAGCGGCTTGGCGTCCCAGGGCCGCGCCCCGCCCGCCGTGTCCTCGTCGCCGCTCAGCAGCCACCACGCCCCGGCGCCGCCGCCCGCCGCGAGCACCGCGCCGCCCGCGGCGAGGGTGGTGAGCAGTCTGCGGCGGGTGGGGCGGGACGGTTCGTCGCCGGGCATGGTGGCCATCCGGCGGGCGTCCGCCTCGCGTCGTGCGATGTCCTCCGCGAGCGACCCGGTCCGCCAGATCCGCCCGGCGCCGCGGGGCGGCGTCAGCTGCCCGGCGAGGGCGTCGAGGTCGGGCCGGTCCGCGGCCTCCTTGGCGAGGCAGGGGGCGACCAGGGCCCGTATGTCCTGCGGCACCGCGCCCAGTTCCGGCTCACCGTGCACCACCTGGTACTGCACGGCGGCCACGTGCCCGCCCTCGTAGACCGGCCGCCCACCCGCCGCGTACGCCAGGACCACACCGAGGGAGAACACGTCCCCCGCGGGCCCGGTCCGCCGCCCGAGGACCTGCTCGGGCGCGGCGTAGCCGGGGGTGGCGAGCGTCTGTCCGGTGGTGGTGAGGGTGAGTCCGTGCTCGGGGCGGGCGATGCCGAAGTCGATGATCCTGGGGCCGCGCGAGGTCAGCACGATGTTCGACGGCTTGAGGTCGCGGTGCACCAGCCCCGCCCCGTGGATCTCCCGCAGCGTCGTCACCAGTGCCGCGCCCAGCGCCCTGACGGCGGGTTCGCCGAGGGCCCCGTACCGCTCGACGGCCTGGTCGAGGGTGGGCCCTGCCAGGAACTCGGTGGCGATCCACGGCCGTCCGCCCTCGGTCCGCGCCGCCAGCACCCGTGCCACCCCGTCGCCGCGCACGGACTGCGCCGCGTACGCCTCGCGCAGGAAGCGCCGGGCCATCTCCGGATCGTGCGCCAGCTCGGGCCGCAGCACCTTGACCGCCGCGGTCCGGCCCTGTGCGTCCCGCCCGAGGTACACCTGGCCCATCCCGCCGGCTCCGAGCACGCCGGTGAGGCGGTACGGGCCGAGGCGGAGGGGGTCGCCGGTGCCGAGGGGGTTCATGGGGCTCCTGGAGATGGGGTGGCGGGGGCGGGGTGGGGTGGGGAGGCGCTACTCGTCGAGCGGTAGGGCGCATACGGCGGGGCCGCGCACGACGATGAGCCGCCCGGCCTTGGGGAAGGCCATGATCGCCGGGGAGATTCCGCCCTGGTCACCGAAGGGGCTCTGGAAGGTCCAGGCGACACGGTGCGTCCGCAGATCGATCGCAGCGATCCACTGGGCGTCGTTGTCCGGCGAGGCGTAGAAGTACCCGCCGCTCACGGCGGAGGTGGCGGCGAAAAAGAGCGCGGACGCGGTGGCCTTGTCCTCCTCCCACAGCAGACGGCCGTTCCGTGCGTCCAGGGCGATGAGGCGGTTGTTGCGCTCCGTCGTATAGACGACATCGTCCTTGAAGACCGGCGGGCCGTAGTGCTGGGCCTCCGGGTCGTAGTTCTCGCCGAACTTCCGGCCCTTGCCGAAGTTCCACGCGGTCTTGCCGTCGGCGAGCCGCAGCGCGAGCAGTTCCGAGCTGCCGAGGAACACATGGTCCGGGGAGAGGGCATGACGCCTCCCCGCGTCGAGACCGTTCGCGTGCTTCGCTGGAACCCGCACCGACCAGCGGGCCGCCCCGGTTCGGGCGTCGATCAGGGAGGCCGACTCCCCCTGGGTCCGGAGGAACGACGAGCCCAAGGGAGTCGCGACCAGGCCGGCGACGGTGTCGCCCGGCGTGGGCATCGAGCGGCGCCATCTCTGCTCACCGGTCCGGGAGTCGACGGCGATCCGCACCCATCCCTTGCGGGACTTCCCTTCGATGACCAGCGATCGGCCTACCGCGATCACCAGGCGCGTCTCCAGCGGGTCGAGGTCGCCGAACTCGGCCAGCGACGCCCGGAAGCTGCCCGTGGCGAGGTCGACGGGGACCAGGCGGAGCTTCGAGGCGCTGCCATCCAGCGCGAACAGCCGTTCGCCGTCCGACAGGACGGTCTTCGCGTCCGCCACCAGCTCACTCTCCGCGCGCCGCCTGCCGGTTCTCGCGTCGACACAGAGCAGCTCGCCCTCCGAGACCAGGGCCAGGTCGTCCCCGACGGTGAGCACGGTGGCGTCCCCCACGGCCAGGTTCCGGCCCACGGTGGCCTTCCACGCGAGGCGCGGCGCGCCTCCCGGCGTCCTCCGGGGCCGGGCCTTCCGCCCGCTGTCCGCCGTGTCGTCACCGCGGGCGAGCAGGCCCCAGGCGCCCGCCGCGCCGCCCGCGGCGAGCACGCCGCCGCCGAGGGTGAGCAGCCTGCGGCGGGTGACGCGGGGGCGGCGCGACAGGGAGGTCAGGGAGGTCAGGGTGGTGGACTCCTCGTCCGGTACGGGCAGTCGGGCGGGCTGGATCTCCCATACGGCCGCGCTGCGCCGCGCGATGTCGGCGAGCAGCGCGTCCGGAAGGTGGTCCACGAGGTCGCCGATTCCGCCGGGGGCACCGTCGGGGGCTCGTTCGTGGAGGAGCGCGCCCAGCTCCGCCGTGCCGGGCCGCCGCTCCGGGTCCTTGGCGAGGCACCGCTCCAGCGCCGGGCGCAGACCGTCCGGCACGCCGGTCAGGTCCGGCTCCGCGTACCGCACCCGGTAGAGCAGGTCCGCGGGCTGCCCGGTGCCGAAGGGCGGGCGGCCGGTCGCCGCGAAGACCAGCACCCCGGCGAGGGCGAAGACATCGCCCGCCGGGGTGTGTTCGCCGCCGACCGCCTGCTCGGGCGACATGTAGGCGGGGGTTCCGGCCGCCGCGCCCGTACGGGTCAGCCGGTCGTCGCCCGCGGCCCGGGCGATGCCGAAGTCGATGACCTTGGGGCCGCGGGCGGTCAGCAGGATGTTGGACGGTTTGAGGTCGCGGTGCACGACGTCGGAGCGGTGCAGCTGGGCGAGCGCGTCGCACAGGGCGGCGCCGAGCGCCCGTACGGCCGGTTCGGGCAGCGCGCCGCAGAGGGCGACCGCGTCGTCGAGCGGCGGGCCGAGGACGTACTCGGTGGCGAACCAGGGAGTCGCGGCGAGCGGATCGGCGTCGACGACCTGGGCGCCGTACTGCCCGCCGATGACGCGGGCCGCGTCGATCTCCAGCCGGAAGCGGGTACGGAACTCGGTCTGCGCGGCGAACCGCCGGTGCATGGTCTTCAGCGCGACCGTACGTCCGCCCGGGGAGCGGCCGAGGTACACGGTGCCCATGCCGCCGCTGCCGAGGCGGGCGACGAGGACGTACGCGCCGAGCCGTCGCGGGTCGTCGTGGGTGAGGGGATGCGCCATATCCGAATCAGTCCACCGGCAGCGCGTAGAGGGAACTTCCGTTCACGACGACGGCCATGCCCGGCGCGGTGTCCACATAGCCGCTGAAGCCGCCGGCGCCCTGACCGCTGCCGACAGGGGCGAAGCGCCAGCGCAGCGATCCGTCGGCCGCGTTCAGCGCCTCGATTTCGCCGGTGTTGACCTGAAGCACGGTCCGGCCGGCGTGGCTGATCACGGTCTCGCTGTACCTCATCTCGCCCTGGGGCTCGACGGCGGCTCCCCGCCGCCACCGCGGATGTCCGGTGCGCGTGTCGACGGCGTAGGTGACGCTGTCCTCGTCGGTGACGCAGAGGGTGCGGCCCCGTATGGCGGGCTTGGTGTACATGTATCCCTTGGTCGTGAACCGCCAGCGCCGCTTGCCACTGGTGAGGTCGTGGGCGCGGACGGCCTTGTCATCGCTGGCGATCAGCAGGTCTCCGGGGGCGACGGTCCGGAAGGCGCCCTGGAATTCGGCGCTCACGCCTTCATAGTCGCGCGTCCACAGCTTCTTGCCGTCCCGCTGCCTGAGCGCCGCGTACGACCAGGTCTTTCCCTCGGTCCGCAGGAAGCCGCTGCCCGGCGGGCCGTTGTTCTCGACGATGAGGGCGCCGCCGCTGAGCACTCCTGGGCTCTCCTCGTCATCGGCCGAGCCCCCGGAAGGGAGCGGAGTGCGCCACAGTTCCTCACGCTTCTCGAGGTCGTAGGCGATCACCATCGTCTTGACGCGGTCTCCTTCGGACTTCCCGGCCATGAACCAGAGCGTGTTGCCGCGGGTCGCCAAGGGGCCCAGAAACGCGGGGAGTTTTCCGTCGTCGTATCTCCGCTCGGTCCACGTGACCTTTCCGGTGCGCGTCGAGACGGCCGCGAACTCGCTTTCGGCCATGCCCGCACGGGAGCTGAGGAAGAGTCCACCGGCGAGGGGCATGAGCGTCTGCGAGGGCCACATGTTCTCACGTGTCCAGAGCTTCTTGCCATCGCGCAGCCGCACCGCCGTCACCGCGCTCCCGCCCGCCATCAGGGCGACGTTCCCGCCCGCGAGGACGGGCGGGCCTTCGAGGCCGAAGTCGATGTCGCGCCGCCACAGCGGGGCGGGGGCGGTCCCTCTTACGGACAGCGGGGCGCGGCGGGTCGGCCCTTCGTCCGCCGTCGCGCGCCACACGGCCACCCCTCCCGACCCCAGGACGAGCCCGGCCAGCCCGGCCAGGCCGCCGATGGCGAGCGATCGCCGGGAGGCCCTGCGGGCCTCGTCGCGGCCGGTGGACTCCGTCGCGTCCGGTACCGCCTCCATCGGGTACCGGGCGACCTGTTCGGCGAGGGCTGTCGCGATGGCCTCCGGCAGACCGCAGCCGGAGCCCGCGGGCGTACGGAGCGCCTGGAGCAGGGCGGCGGGCCGGGGCCGGTGTGCGGGGTCCGCTGACAGGCAGGGGGTGATTGCTTCCCGGAGCGTTTGCGGCAGCGCCCCGATATCGCCCGACGGCCGGCCCGTCGCGGCGTAGGCCAGCACCGCGCCGAGCGCGTAAACGTCGCCCGGGGGCCGCGGCCATTCGCCCGCCCGCTGTTCCGGCGGCAGGGCAGTGGGGTCCACACCGCACGGTCCCGCGCGCTCGCTCCGGTCCAGCGCCGCGGCCCGGACCAGCCCGTAGCCGGTCAGCCGGGGGCCGTCGGAGGTGAGCAGCACCGCGCTCGGCGACATCCCGGCATGCACCAGACCGCCTGCGTGCGCGCCCGCCAGCGTCTCGGCGAGGGCCGCGCCCAGCGCGCGGACGACCGGCTCCGGGAGCGGGCCGCCGTGCGCGGCCAGCGCGGCGGGCAGAGTGAGGGCGGGGAAGCAGTCGTGGGCCACCCAGGCGAGCGGGGCGTCCGCCGGAGCGATATCGGCGACGCGCGCTGTCCAACGCCCGGTCAGACGGCGGGAGTTCTCGGCCTCCGCCCGGAACCGCACCCGATAGGCCGGGTCTTCGGCCAGCGCCGGTTGCGGCAGCGTCAGGACGACGATGCGGCCCGTACGGTCGTCACGCGCGAGGCGGCGGCGCGCGTCCTCAGCCGCCCCGTCCCCGTCCCATGGGGCGAGGACGCGGTACGGGCCGATCCGCTCCGTACCGTCGTCGGTCGCACCGGTCCGGCCGTCCACGTCCGGCACGTGCGGCGGTTCCATAGGCCCTTCCCCCGTCCAGCTAGTCCAGTGGCAGCGCGTACACGCTCTGATGACCGATCACGACGACCCGGTCGTCCGTGACCGCCACCTTGCGGCGCGCCGATCCCTTGTCCGCGGTGCCCCCCGCGTCGGTGAAGCGCCACAGCAACGCACCGTCCTCGGCGTCGAACGCGTCCACTTCCGCGTCCCCTGCCATCAGCGCCCGGTGTCCCGCCGGGCTGACCAGCATGTCGGGGGTGCGCGGCGCGGACAGTCCCTTCAGCACGAATCCATAGGTGCGTTGCCAGCGGATCCGGCCGGTCGTCGCCTCGATCGCGTGGAGGGCGTAGCCACCGTCCGCGGCGTACGCGGTGTTTCCGTGGACGAGGGGCAGCCCGAAGTCGGGGCGATGGCCTGCGCCATCCTTTCCGAGCGCCTCGACGGACCACAGCCCCTTGCCGCCCCGGAGCGCGTCGAATCCCCGCAGGGTGCTGTCGGCGGCGGCGATCAGTGTGCGGTCGCCGTCGGTCGTGACCATCCCTTCTGCGCTCACGCCCGGATAAACCCGCTGCCACAGCTTTTTTCCGGCGTCCCGGCTGAAGGCCACGGCTTCCCTGGTCCGCTCCGCGCCCCGGCCGCCAGGGTTCATGACCACGAGCGCGCCCTTGAGGAGATGCCCGTCGGTGAAACCGTCCGGCAACGCTCCGCGCCACATCTCATCGCGTCGGCCGACGTCATAGGCGACCACGACACGGCCGTTCCCCTCCCCTGTCCCGGACATGAACCACACGGTGGTTCCGTCGACCGCGAGCAACGCCTCGAACGATGTCGGCGCGCCCCGCCGGAACTCCTTGGACCGCCACTGGATACGGCCGGTCCGCGGCTCCAGCGCCGCGATCCCGTCGCCCGGCACGAACAGCGCGTCCTCGCCGCCCGTCCAGGGCTGCCCCTTCGGGCGGAGTCCGTCCTGCGTCCAGAGCCGCTTACCGGTCCGCAGATCGATCCCCGCGACGAACCGCTCCCCCGTGATGACCGCGACCGCATCACGCCAGATCAGCGGGGCGTACACCGGCGCCGCGCCCCCAATGCCGTAACGCCACGCGGGCGTGGGCGGCGCGCCCTCCACACGCCGCCGCGAACGGTGCGCGGCGGCGAGGCGCTGGGCCGGGGTCGGCGGGGCGGGTGGGTCCGGCTCCGTCGCCACCCAGGTGACGCCGCCGCCCACCGCCAGGCCCGCCACGCTCCCGGACGCGCCCACGAGGAGAGCGCGCCGGGAGGGGCTCATGGTCGTCGGAGACGCGGTGGTCCCGCCGGGGCCCTGGTGCGCTTGCGCGGTCTCGTCCTGCGTCGCGGCGCCGGTCGTGGCCCGGGGCTCTGTGGCGGCCTCGGGCTCGGGCTCCGCGTCGATCTCCGCCGCCAGCACCGACGCGGACTGCTCCGCCAGCGCGACGACCAGCCGCGCCGGCAGCCAGCCCGGATCCAGCAGGCTCACGGCGCGGCTGACCCCGGCTCCCGGAGCGGTCGCCCCCGGCCCGCCGCCCGGGGTGGGCGGACCACCCGGGGCGCCGTCGACAACCGTGGGCAGCGCCCCCGCGGGCGCCCGCGCCGTGCTCGGGGCGGGCAGCGGGGCGCGTACGCCGCGCAGCAGGTCGTCCAGCAGCGCCCGCGCCGTCGGCCGGTCCGCCGGGTCCGGGGCGAGGCACGCGCGCAGCGTGTCCCTCAAGTCCTTTGGCAGCGCGTCCGCTTCGGGCCGCGACCGCCCCGTCGCCGCGTACGCCAGCACCGCGCCCAGCGCGAAGACGTCCCCCAGGGGGCGCGGCCGTCCGCCCGCGAGCTGTTCCGGGGGCAAGGCGTCGGTGTCCAGCCCCGGCAGCCCGGCCCGCGCCGTGCCGTCCGGCCCGGCGGCCCGCACGGCGCCGAACCCGGTCAGCCGGGGGCCGTCGCCCGCCAGGAACACCGTGGCCGGCGCGATCCCGGCATGTGTGAACCCCGCCTCGTGCGTCTGGTGCAGCGCCTCGGCCAGCACCGCGCCGACCGCCCGTACGGTACGCACCGGCAGCGGCCCTCCGTACGCCTCCAGGACGGCGGGCAGCGGCAGCATCGGGAGATACGGGGACGCGCTCCACGGGAGATCCGTACCGTCCCCCGAGACCTCCATGACAGGCACGATCCACGGGCACCGCGAAGCGCCACTCAGCAGCCGCGCGTTCTCCGCCTCCGCCCGGAACCGCTCCGGGTACCCCGTGTCGTCCGACGAGGCCACCGGCGGCGCGCTGATGAGGACCGTACGATCGCCACCGCCGCTGCGCGCGATGAAGCACCGTGCCACCGCCGCGGTGTCCCCCGCCTCCGGATCCAGCCGCGCGATGAGGTGATAGGGACCGATCCGCCGCGGGTCGTCCCGGCTCAGCGGTTCCACGAGCGCCTCGTCGTGGCGTACGTACTCACGTGCAAAGCCCCCTCGTCGTACCGCTTACCCGCTCGTGACATGCGCGCGGCAGTCACCCTACCCGGCAGCTCCGAACCGCCTCCTTCCGATACAGCCGGTCACCCGGTCCAGCCGGTCCGCCCGGTCCTTCCGGTGTGGACTGGCGGTGTTCGATTGCCGCCGTGCGCACTGGTGGATGAGACTGTCCGTCAAGGGCCGTGCGGGTTTGTTCCCGCGGTATCGCGAAAGGAATTCTCCACCGATGGCTGACGCCAAAGAGAAGGCTGAGCTGTACGCCCTCGACATCTCCGGTGTCGAGTGGCTCAGCGCGCCGGGCAGCACCACCGAAGAGCGAGTGGAGATCGCCTATCTGCCGAACGGGGCCGTGGCCATGCGCAATTCGGCCGACCCCGAGACGGTGCTGCGCTACACGGAAGCGGAGTGGCGCGCCTTTGTGCTCGGCGCGCGGGACGGGGAGTTCGACGTGCGCTGAGCATGGGCTCGCGCGATGCGCGCGGAGGGGGCGTACACCGACCGGTGTACGCCCCCTCCGCGCGTGCGGCGGCTTTCCCCCGGAGGAGTCCCGGGGGCGACTCCACCGTGACGGCGCGTAGCGATAGGCTCACAGGGTTCGGGGGACGACGTCACCGCGGCACCGGCGTGACGTGTACCGGATCTCGCTCCGTACAGGGAAGCTGAAACGAGGGGGACTGACCGCCCGGTGAGCCAGATTGTCGTCAAGCGTCCGCCCCGGGCGCTGCCGCCCGATGTGCCCACGGACGAAGTCCAGCTCACAGCGCCCCCGGAGCTGTCACGCGCGGAGCAGGGCGGCCTGCTGACCCAGTTTCTGCCCCTGCTCGGCATGAGCGGCTCGATGGTCTACTTCTTCAACTCCGGCGCGGGGCCCTTCATGCGCGTCATGGGCTGGATGATGCTCGCGTCGGCCCTGGCCACCATCGCCGCCCAGGTCGTGCGCTTCCGGCGCGGCACGGAGGGCCGGACGGCGGGGGCGCGCCGGGACTACCTGACGTACCTCGCGCACACCCGGCGCGGTGTGCGCCGTACCGCCCGGAGCCAGCTCGAAGTGCTGCTGTATCTGCACCCGGCGCCCGACCAGCTGTGGGCGACGGTCGCCGAGGGCAGCAGGGTGTGGGAACGCAGGCTGGGGGACGAGGACTTCGGCCAGGTCCGGGTCGGCGTCGGCCCGCAGCAGCTGTCGACCCCGCTGGTGGCCCCGACCACGGCGCCGGTCGACGAGCTGGAGCCGCTCGCGGCGGGCGCGATGCAGAAGTTCCTGATGCTGCACGGCGCCGTGGACGGGCTGCCGGTGGCGGTGTCGCTGCGCCGCTTCTACCACCTCACGGTCGCCGGGGACGCGGACACCGCCCGGGGCACGGCGCGCGCCCTGGTGGGCCAGCTCGTCACGTTCCACTCGCCCGAGGACCTGGCCGTGGCCGTCCTGGCGGGCGGCCCGGACGCCGTCGCGCGCTGGGACTGGACGAAGTGGCTGCCGCACACCCAGGTCCCCGGCGCCCTGGACGGGGCAGGCACGCGGCGGCTGTTCTGCCAGGACGCGGACCAACTGGAGGCGCTTCTGGCCGGGGGCGGCCCGGACAGCCCCGACGGCCCGGACGGGTCGGGGAGTCCGCTCGCCTGGCGCCCCCGCTTCAACCCCGACGGGCCACCGGTCCTCGACGCGCGCCATGTGGTCGTCATCCTCGACGGCGGCACGGTCTCGTCCGACGCGCTGCTGGCTCACGCGGACGGCATCCAGGGCGTCACCGTCATCGAGGTGGTGCCGGGCGAGCTGGACGAGCCGCGCGGAAGCCTGTCGGTGGACGTACGCCCCGGACGGCTCGTCCTGCGGTCGGCCGCCGGTCTGGTCTACGAAGGCGAGCCGGACACGCTCCCGCTGGAGGCGGCCGAGGCGCTGGCCCGCCAGCTCGCGCCGCTGCGCGCGGGCGCCGGCGACCAGGACGAACCGCTGCTGGCCGAACTGGACTTCACCGACCTGCTGGACCTCGGCGACGCGGCCTCCGTGGACGCCACCCGGACCTGGCGGCCCGGTACGACGGCCGAGCGGCTGCGGGTCCCCATCGGGGCCGGCGAGGACGGCGAACCGGTGATGCTCGACCTGAAGGAGGCCGCGCAGGGCGGCATGGGCCCGCACGGGCTGTGTGTGGGCGCCACCGGTTCGGGCAAGTCGGAGCTGCTGCGCACGCTGGTCCTGGCGCTCGCGGTCACCCACTCCTCCGAACACCTCAACCTCGTCCTGGCGGACTTCAAGGGCGGCGCGACCTTCACCGGCATGGCGGAGCTGCCGCACGTCTCCGCGGTCATCACCAACCTCGCGGACGATCTGACCCTCGTGGACCGCATGGAGGATTCCATCCGGGGCGAACTGCAGCGCCGTCAGGAGATGCTCCGCGGTGCGGGCAACTACGCCAACGTCCACGACTACGAGCGCGCGCGGGCCGCGGGCGCCCCGCTGGAGCCGCTGCCCACCCTCCTGCTGATCATCGACGAGTTCAGCGAGCTGCTCAGCGCCAAGCCGGACTTCATCGAGATGTTCATCCAGATCGGGCGCATCGGCCGCTCGCTCGGGGTGCATCTGCTGCTGTCCTCCCAGCGCCTGGAGGAGGGACGGCTGCGCGGCCTGGACACCTACCTGTCGTACCGCATCAGCCTGCGCACCTTCTCCGCCACCGAGTCACGGGCCGCCATCGGGGTGGCCGACGCGTACCACCTGCCCACGCTGCCCGGCTCCGGCTACCTGAAGTTCGGCACGGACGAGATGATGCGCTTCAAGGCGGCGTACGTCTCGGGCGCGTACCGCACCCACGACCCGGCGGTCGACGGCGGTGACGGGGCGCCCCCGCTCGACCGGCGGCCCGCGCTGTTCACCGCCGAACCGGTCCCGGCCGCGTACGCCTCCCCCGCCCCCGCTCGAGGCGCGGCCCCGCCGGACGACGCCCTGTCCGACGACGCCCTGCCGAACAACGCTTTGTCGGACACGGTGCTCGACGTCATCGTCCGGCGGCTGGAGGGGCAGGGCCCGGCGGCGCACGAGGTGTGGCAGCCACCCCTCGACGCCTCCCCCGCGCTCGACGAACTGCTTCCCCCGCTGGCCACCTCCCCGGCCCGCGGCCTGCACGCGCCGGACTACGCGCGTCCGGGCGACCTGGTCGTCCCGGTCGGGCTGGTCGACAAACCCTTCGAGCAACGGCGCGAAGTCCTCTACCGCGACTTCTCCGATGCCGCGGGCAACCTCCTGGTGGTGGGCGGCCCGCAGTCCGGCAAATCCACCCTCCTGCGCACGCTCATCGCGTCCTTCGCCCTCACCCACACCCCGTGCGAGGCCCAGTTCTACGGCCTGGACTTCGGCGGCGGCGGACTGTCCGCGATCGCGAGCCTGCCGCACGTGGGCACGGTCGCCTCGCGACTGGACCCGGAGCGGGTGCGCCGCACGGTCGCCGAGGTCACCGCCGTACTGACCGACCGCGAGGAGCTGTTCCGCGCGCGCGGCATCGACTCGATCGCCACATACCGGAAGCGACGGGCGGTGGGCGAGCTTCCCGACGAGTCCCGGGGTGACATCTTCCTCGTCATCGACGGCTGGGGCGCCTTCAAGCGGGAACACGAGGCGCTCGAAGGCCCGGTCATGGACCTCGCGACCCGCGGGCTCGGCTACGGCGTCCACCTCGTCCTGACCGCCACCCGCTCCATGGAGGTGCGAGCGGCGCTCAAGGACCAGTTCATGAACCGCCTGGAGCTGCGCCTGGGCGACCCCCTCGACTCCGACTTTAACCGCAGGACGGCCGCCAACGTCCCGGTCGGCGTCCCCGGCCGCGGGCAGACCGCCGAAGGTCTCCACTTCCTGGCCGCTCAGCCCCGCCTCGGCGCCACCGCCGCGGGCACCGACTCGACTCCCGACGCCGGGCCGGCCGCCCCGGCGGTCGGCACCGACGCGCCCGCCGGCACCGACCCAACCGCCGGCACCGACCCAACCACCGCGGTCGGCCCTGCCTTCGCCACGGAACCGGCCGCCGCGACCTCCGCCCTCGTCCGCGCGGTCCGCGCCCACTGGTCCGGCCCCGCCGCCCCCGAGATCCACGTCCTCCCCCGCGAACTCCCCGCCGAACAGCTCCCGAAGCCCCTCGACAACCCGCAGCTCGGTCTGCCGATCGGCATCGACGAGGACAGCCTCGCCCCGGTCTTCATCGACTTCGACGCCGCCCCGTTCTTCCTGATCTTCGGCGAAAGCGAATCGGGCAAGACCTCCCTGCTGCGCCTACTGGCCCGGCAGATCAGCGAGCGCTACACCCCCGACGAGGCGAGGATCATCGTCGGCGACTACCGCCGCACCCTCCTGGAAGCCGTCCCGGATTCCCACCTCCTGGAGTACGCCCCGGCCGCCCCCGCCCTCGAGATGCACATGGACGCACTGAGCGCCCTGATGCGACACCGAGCCCCGGGCCCCGACGTCACCCCGCGACAGCTCCGCGCACGCGACTGGTGGAGCGGGCCGCGGTTCTTCGTCATCGTCGACGACTACGAGCTGGTCGCCACGAGCGCCGGAAACCCCCTGGACCACCTGCTGAGCGCCCTGCCCTTCGCCCGCGACGTCGGCGTCCACCTCATCATCGCCCGCAGCACGGCCGGCGCCTCGCGCACCTCGTACGAGCCCTTCCTGCAGCGCGTCAAGGAACTGGGCGCCCAGGGCGTCATCCTCTCGGGCGACCCCGGCGAAGGCGACCTCCTCGCCAACACCCGCCCCCGCCGCCTCCCCCCGGGCCGCGCCACCCTGATCACTCGCAAGAGCGGCACGCCGCTCGTCCAACTCGGTTGGCTGTCAACCTAATTCGGAGACACACGACTCGTGTCAACCGTGCAGCGCACACCGCGACACGGTAAGTTTGACGATCATTCATATATGCCCCAACCGGAGTCGAAGCACCATCAGGGGGGATTGTGTCGTTTGATGAGCAATGGGCGAGCTTTCGCACGCAAGCAGCGGAACGCCAAGCGACCCGCACGCAGATCAACTCGTTCGACGCCGGCGGCACGCCATCGCCCAAGGGGAAGCTCAAGGTCACACCGAAGGTCCTACGCGACATGGCTGACAAGGCTGATGACGCGCGCAGGAACTTCGCGAAAGCCGATAACCAGGCTGTAAAGGAAACCAGTCAGGTCAAGGACAGCCTCAAGGGGTTCGATTGCGCCACCGCCTTCGACGCGTTCGAAGACCGGTGGCGGGACCAGATGCGCTACGTCCAGGGCTTGCTCGAACACGGGGTCGCGGGAGCCCTACGGAACGCCGCGGCAGAGTTCCAGGTAGGAGACAAGGACACCGCCGACAAGTTCAAGGATCACGACGGAAACAAACGGGTGGCCAGATAGCACCCCGAAGCGACAAGCCGCATTCAACCGAAGATTCCTGGAGCGCGAGAACGGCGATGGTCTCCTACCACGACCTCCTCAAAGTGAATCTACAACCACTCTCCGACGCCGTCGACAAGTGGCGCAACCTGCCGGACCACTTCACCCAGGTCCGGACCAACTTCACCAAGCAGGTCTCGTCCCCCATCACCAACTCGGACTGGGAAGGCAAAGCGGCAGAAGCGGCCGCCGACAAGTTCAAGTCGGTCGCGAAGCAGATGGAGCAGGCCGCCCTTGAAGCCAAGGATGTGCACGGCCTTCTCAGCGACGCCCACACCACGTTCAAGGATGCCCAAAAGAAGCTCAAGGGCTACAAGGACGATATCGAAGCGGACAAGAACCTGGCCATCGACGAACATGGCCGAGTGTCATACAAGCCTACGAACCTGGACGACCTCTCAGAGCAGGCAGAGACCCTGCAGGCCAAGAGATACTCCGAAGCGATCTCCAGCTACAACGACCGGATCACCCAAGTACTCTCGGACGCCACCACAGCGGACGAGATCCTCCAGTGGGCCCTCACGCAGGATTTCAACGGGCGAGGCAAAGGGTTCACCGGTGATGGCTTCAACAGCATCAAGGGGGCCGAAAAGGGGCGCAAGCAGGCTTACGAAGACCTCAAGACCGTCACCGAACTGGCAAGACTCAAAGGAGAGCTCTCCACGGCCGACCTGGAGAAAGCCAACTCAATTCTCTCGAAGCACGAAGGCGATCCCCTCTTCTCAGAGAGGTTCGCAACACGGCTGGGGGCCAAGGGCACGCTGCAGTTCTGGGAGCACGCTGCCGACGTAACCCAGACGGGCGGCGAACGAACCAAGATACTGGAAAAGCTGCAGAGGTCTCTGGGATTCACCCTGGCCACAGCTTCCCACTCCGACAACAAGGCGATCGCGCAGTGGAAGCGGGATGTGATCAACCTCGGCCCCCAGCGGCTCGACGACACCCACTCCGGCGGCCCCTTCAGTAAGGGCCCCTACGGATTCCAGGCCATGAGCAGCCTGCTGCGGTACGGGGAGTACGACAAGAACTTCCTGCTCGACTACGGCAAGGGCTATAAGGACCCGCGCAGCCACGATAAAGACGGCCGCACCGGCGGCTTGCTCGAGTTTGACCGCAAGCACAAGGACGACCTCAAGGGACTATGGAGCCCCGATGGATATGCGCCTTACCTCAGCTTCGGCAAGGGAAGCGACCACGGCATGGACCCCATGGCGGGGTACATGGAGGCCCTGGGGCATAACCCGGGGGCGGCGCAGGCACTGTTCTACCGAGAAGGATTCGACAAGAACTTGGATACGAAGCTTGACCCCGACCTCAAGTATCTTCTGCAGGACCGGGAGTGGCCCAATGGAAACTCTCTAGCCGCAAACGACCGAGGCTATGGCTACGACGAACTGGGGCACGCCTTGGAGGCAGCTACCCTGGGCCACCCTTACGACCAACCCGACCTGGGCCTACACAGGACTCCGGAAAGCGCCAATGTGATGACCCAAGCCGTCGTCACTGTAGCCGAGAATTCCGGACTCGTAGAAGATAAACCAGGCCTCAGCAATAGCCTTGCAAGGATGGGAGCTGGTTATATCGACAATCTCAATTGGACAATCTCCAACTTCGGAGACAAAGATTCTGGCGTAGGCCTCCGAGATGCCGCCTTCGGCAGCATTGGTGACGGCGACATTTTCATCAAAAACACAAAAGCAAAGGACTTCCTTTCCACACTGGGACGAGATGAAGCAAGCCACAACATTCTCTCCACAGCACAGTTGCAGTACACGCTGAGCACCGTAAAGGCCCACCCCGAGGCGGACGACGCCCTCATAACCGTTTTTGGAGCTGGGGCAAAAACACAGGGAATCCTCGACGAAGCACGCGCTGACGCTATAACCAAGGAAACCGAGGAGGGTTCAGCCGAACAGGCCAGAAAGCTTTCCGAAGCTGCGGAATGGAAGAAGTATGACGTAAGCCAGGGAATCGGCAGCGCCGCAAACCTCATCACTCTTCCCCTTGAGGCGGCGAGGTACGCACCTTTCGCAACTCCGCTCGTCGAAGCCGGAGCAGGAGCAATAGAAACCCACCAAGGGATCCAAATCGACAGAGAAGTGGAACGACGCCAAGACGAATACGACACGAAGATCGAGAGAGAAGCGAGCGACACAAAGAAGGAATTCCTGAGGAAAAGCCAAGACCGTACAGTACTCGCGTTTGATTCATATGTGGCAGTCCACCCAGAAATTGACAACTCAACATGGTGGCGCGCAGCTAGTTCGGCCATAGAGAGTGGCTATGGCCTTGGCGCGAGCAACGCCAATCTCTCCGACAGTGGAGAATAGAAGAAGTCCGAAGGAGTAATCATGCACCAATCGCATCCAGCCACGAAAATCTTTCACACCCCCACATCACTCGCTTACCTACTCGTTCTCGCAGTCACTGCCTGCAGTGGACCCAATGGTGACTCAAAAGGTGAACACGAAGACCGGGTCAAGAATCCGGACCTAACTATTCTCACCGAGAAAAGCTGCCTAGGCATCTTCGACAAGAAAGTCGTCACCGAAGCTGAACGCGATCACGCTATCCGAAGGGTCACCGAACCCCGCGCCGGGGATGATGTGACGATTATGGTCAGCTTGGACATGAATAAACAGATGACCACCTTCAAGCCGTTCGCCGGTGGCCCCTGCGTGATCCGTGACGAATCAGCCAAGAAAAGGCTGTTCAGTGTCACAGTGAACTGGGGGCCCAGCACCTTCCCGTCATCCGAGAGGCAGGATGGTAAGTCAACCTCCTACAGAGTAGGAAAAGCCAAAGACGGGAAGCGTGCCGAACTTTTGGTTGACTGCCAACGCTCCGACCTGGTCAAGAAGTCCAAGGACAAGAAGATGCTCGCCTTCCAGGTGACACTCATCGACAACGTGGGCCTCTCCAATCGTGCCGAGGTCAGCATCCTGACCAAGTCCGCACAGAGGTTCACCGACCTGGAAGGTCGATTGTCATGCCAGAACAAGATCACCTACCCCGCCCCGGAGGCAGTTACCGTCGCGACGCGCTGAGGCGGCAGAGGGCACCCGAGCCACGCTCCCGGCTTCACCCACCATCACTTTGCCGCCAAAGCAGCCAGCGCCAGCAAACGGGAAACGCTGTCGACGAGCGTCCGCATCAGTTGGCCGACCACGAGGGCGTTGTCGATGACGTCTTTCATCGGAGGAGCCATCGAGTCCCGCTCCAGGGCCTCTGGATCAAGTTCCTGGGTGGCCCCGTCGTGCCCGGCGACCTCACAAGCGCCCCACATCGACCATCAGGTCTTTCTCGCCAGCCGCGCAATCAATCTCTGGTACCTCGACCTCGAACGCCTTCAGGCGGCGGTTGCCGTTTGCCCCCGAGATGCCCGTACATGACATGCGGCGGGTCGCATAGCTCGGCTGCCCCCGCTTCACGCAACACGTCACCTGCCCTACGTCCGCCTCTTCCCGCGGGCCAACGCGTAGGCCCCGGCTCCGAGCGCGAGCACTGCGGCGACGCCGATCCCGGCATAGACGAGCACGCTGTCGTTGCCGTCATCGCCGCCTGTTGCGGCAGCCGCAGGGGTTTCACTCTGCCCGTTCTCAGCATCCGACGGGGCGTCACCCTTCGCAGGTGAAGACGGTGACGCGGGAGATGTCTTCCCGGGATGGTACTTGGGGAACAGTGGATTGACATCCGCCGGGCCAGGGTCTCCCTTGCCATCGAGCAGGACTTGGGCGGGGCGGATGATGCCGTAGCCGATGTACTCGCTCGGGACCTTGCCCTTGGGCCTGCTTGCCGTTTGCATCATCACGCGCAGGACCTGGTTCGCGGTCCACTTGGGATGCGCGGACCAGATGAGGGCGGCCGAGGCGGAGGCGAGGGCCGTGGCGTGGCTGGTGCCTGATTCCGTGCACCAGCCGGTCTCACTTGCGCAATGACCAGGAATATCTTCACCAGGGGCGGCGAAAGCCACTTGCGAACCATGCGTCGAAAATTCGGAAACGGTGCCGCTCTGATCGACGGATCCGACCCCGACAGCCCCGGGTAGATTTGACGGATAGCCTGCAAAATTATCGGACTTACCATCATTGCCTGACGCGGCAAACATGAGGACGCCGTTTACATTAACTTCACGCAGAGCGTCCTGGAGTCGCTTTAGCGCATCCTCATCCAATGGGTTGCGAATACTCTGCGAGAAATTAATGATGCGAGCCCCACGCTTTATGGCATAGCGCATCGCTTTGACATAGATTGGAGTGGAATCGCCAATACCAGGCTTCCCTGTGCCAGTCTTGACGGGAAGCACCTTCGCGCCAGGCGCTAGCCCTTGGACACCACCCGAGCGTCCCGTTCCAGAAATCAGAGCAGCCATTTCTGTGCCATGGCCATTCGTGTCAATATTCACCGCCTTTGACTTGTGAGAAAAATCTTTCCCTTGCATGACTTGACCACGCAGTTCAGGTATCGAGTCGTTGACGCCGGTGTCCAGCACCGCAACCGTGACACCCTTGCCTGTACTAGTCTGCCAAATTTCGTCAGATTTCATTGCGTCGAGGTACCACTGACGTGAACGGATGTCCTGAGCAGTTGCCGGGGAAACCAGGCTCCCCATACACGCAGCAAAGGCAGCGAGCAGTGCCAGGCCACGCATCGATCGCCTCGTGTTCCCACCGGACAAGAGTGACATCCTTGCGAAATCTCCTGAGACCTCAAGTGCGGCTATTCAATGACAGGAGGCAGCGTATCCCGACGCCCCAGAGCCCAGGCTTCCTGATCTTCGGCTGCCCGCCCTGGTCCGCTACTAGGACGGCGGCGAGGAGTACCAGAAGTCCCCGGCCGTGGGGCAGTTTGCCCCACGGCCTGATCGGAGCTGACAAGTCCGGTACCCCCACGGGTGAAGGTGGCTCTCCTGGAAGACGAGCGAGATTCCGCGATGGTGCCCCCTGACTCGGACGCGGTTCTGCGTCCCCTGCCAGGCCTACTCGACGGAGTGTCTACGGCGCCTGATGCGCCAGGAACAACAGTGCGAGGCACCGACCCTCGCATGATGTCCCCGTTCTCGTTACCAATGGCCACGGCACGCTGACGTGTACCCGCTGTACCAGGATTCGGCGTGCGTGGGCTGTTGACCTGTCCTCCAGGGTCTGAGGCCAACCGTCGCCCGGCGGGCATGCCTTCTGCCCTCGGCCCACCGGTTGCCCTCGCTGTGGGGTTCCCACCGCCGCCCATGGGGCTACGAGACATGGGCATGTTCTCTTCCCCCGCGACCATCCCGCGTGGGAGGCGAGGTGAAGCACTGGGGCGACGCTGCTGGCCCCCCACGACGTCACGGTCCGCAGGCCCACGCGGGGCGAGCGGGCGACGCGGGGTCTCGCTTCCCATGCCCGCCGCTCGTTCGTTCGTCGGGAGGCGCGACATGCGCCTCCCTGCCTCAGGCATTGCGGTTCGACGGTTCCTTGGGCCGTCAGGTCCAGCCGGTAGAGGGGACATCGGGCTGTGGCTCGGCTGACGAGGTGGGTCTACAGGTGGTGTCGGACCGTCGGTCGGCGCCCTTGTCTCATGCTTGGGGAGCGTGGTTGTCGAGTCGATGTGGGTGCCTGTCGCCTCGCGGTGATCCGCCTCCTTAACCGCGTTCCATGCCGCGATTGGCACGCCTTCTTGCACCTGTGGCAAGCGGCTCACGCCTGATCCTGCGCCAGGCGTATGTTGTGCCACTGATCCTGAGTCGTACCTCCGCTCGTCAAGCTCCGGATCGCCCACCATAAGAGGCAGCACCTTGAACTCCGGCTCCCGCTCCGCCTCCATCGTCTGCTGCGCCGCACGGTAGGCCGAGGAGAGGCGCTCCAGTTGGTGGCGGGCCTCTTCGGCCTCGGCGCTGGCGGCCTGCTGGGCGGCCGCGTCCTCGTGGGCCGCTCGGGGGTCCCTGGAGGCGGGCAGGGCGGACTTGGTTTCGGAGAGAGTCTGGCCCGCCTGGGCGACGTGTTTGCCGACGGTGGTGGTGAACAGGCCGAAGCGCATGACTTCGAGGGCGAAGTCGTGGGCCCATTCGCGGAAGGCGTCGCCGCCCTCACCGGTCCATTCGACGCGGGAGACGTGGTGGCGCAGGTCGGAGCCGATGTCGAGGATCTTGGGGCCCGCATCGCCCAGGGCCGTGCCGGCGGCGGTCAGTTTGTCGGCGTCGGCGCTGGCCAGCATCGCCCGTAAGTTGTCCACCGACAGTCCGTCGAACTCTCCGTTCGGCATGTGTTTCCCCCTAGCTGAAGTCCGAGTCGGCTGTGCCGGACTTGCCCCTGCCGGTCTTCGGTGTGTCCTTGTGGTGGCCCGCGGCGGGGCGGTCGTCCGCGTTCGGGCCGTAGTACTCGGCGGTGCGCTTCTGGATGGCGCGGAGGCGGGCGGCCTGTTCGGCGTCGATGCTGTCGTAGCCGCGGTCCGAGATCTGGACGGCGATGCCCAGGGCTTCGAGCTGGTCGCCCAGGGTCCTGGAGAACCTCTCCAGGCGGGCGTGCAGCTTCTCGTAGGCGCCGGCCAGGTCGGCAGCCGCGGTGAACTCCGCGCCGAAGGCGGCATGCGCGAGCGTCTGGTCGCTGATCTTGCCGCGGGCCGCCGGGGAGTCTTCGAGGTCCAGCAGGATCTTGTCGATCCTGCTCTTGAAGCTCGCCAGCGTCTCGGCCTCGACCTTGAGGTCCGAGCGTCCGCCGCTTCCGTCGCCTCCGCTGCGGTCCCGGCTCGCGCTCGCGTCGTATGCGGACGCCTGCCGCCCCTCGCTCATCGTCAGCCCCCCTACGGCGTATACGGCGATCGGGGCCACTGTAGTCGCGGAGCGTGCAGCTCCCCACTACGTTGGGGTGAGCACGCGTCCGGCGATTTCCGGGCATAGGGCGGCATGTGGGACGCCGTTGCCCCCGATCGTTATGGCCCTGTTCAAGCATCCCTGTGGCCGTCCTCGGTGGAGGAAGTCCGCCCGCTATGTGCAGCCACGGGGCGAAGCGGCTCGAGTGCCCCACTGTCTCGTTCTCGCGGCCGGCGTTGCGTCACTCCGGCACGGCCTTGCCCCTGCCGCGGGCCCGCCATGTGGTCCGGCTCGCCGGGCAGGGGGACGCGTTCGGGGTGGGCCAGGGGCCGGACGGGCCGGGGGCTGTCGTCGGGGCGGCTGGGGATGCGCGGGACGACGCTGCCGTCCCGCGACCGCTCCCCATGCCCGGCGAGGCGAGCCGGGGCGTGCTCCCGGGGGCGTTACTTGCTGACCAGGCCCCGCGCCGTGGCGTAGACGTCCAGAACGGCCAGGGCGAGCGGCGTGATCGCCAGCAGCATGGCGCCCTCGACCAGGTCGCCGAAGCGTCCCCAGAAAGGCGTCACGCTCTTCTTCGGCACGATCAGCGCGATGGCGATGAGCAGCAGGGAGCCGAAGGCGACGGAGGCGGTCAGCCAGACGGTGCGGATGTCGAGCGGGCCGCTGTCGCCGCTGAGCAGGTCGATCACCGCGCTCGCGGGCGGGTTGAGGGCGAGGCCGAGGACGAGCAGGGCGAGCGACACGATGCCGGACACCAGGACGCAGGCGACCTGCCAGGTGTAGCGGAAGAGGCGGGCGCGCAGCAGCATGGCGACGCCGGCGGCGAGGGCGAGGACCTGGGCCCAGGCGTTGTCGGAGAAGCCGAGCACCGCGGCGGAGCCGACGACGACCGCCGCGCAGCCGCCGACGAGGCCGAGCAGCAGTTCGTGGCCCCGCCGCACCTGGGTCGCGATGCGCTCGCTGTCGATCGGGGCGGGGGCGGCCGTGGCGCTGTCCGCGTCGTTGGCGCCGCCGCCGAAGTCGTTGCGCGAGGAGTCGCGGGGGGCGACGTAGCCGATGGGCAGCCGGGCGGCGCGTGCGGACAGGCCGGGCAGGAAGGCGATGGTGGCGATGGCGAGGGCCGCGCAGACGGCCGCGGTGCCCGAGGCGTCGATGTCGGCGAGGATCTGGCAGAAGGTGGCCACCGTGCCGAAGGCCGAGAGGACGACGGCGGCGACGAAGGGTGCGTCACCGGACGGCATGGCGGCGACCAGGGCGACCGATACGACGAGTACGGCGACGCAGCCGAGCAGGAATTGCAGCCGCCCGATGCCCTCGCCGCGGTCGAGGGCGAGCACCCCGGATCCGCCGATCATGACGTGGGGAAGGGCGGCGAGGCCGAGGGCGATGGCGGAGCCCCGGTCGTCGTACACCCGGGCCCGTACGCCCGCGAAGACGGCGAGCAGCAGGCCGACGGCGCCGGCGATGATGCCGGGCAGGCTGTGCATGTCGTGCCGCACCGGGTCGGCGAACCAGAGCACGAAGCCCATGAAGATCAGCAGCAGCGCCCCGCCGAAGAGGCCGCTGATGCGCAGGTAGTCGGCGTTCCACAGGGTGCGGTCGCCGGAGATCGCCGAGGCGATGGCGTCGGAGACGTCGTCGCGTACGACGGGCGGGAGGGACTGGGCGAAGGGGCGCATGGACAGCACGTCGCCGTCGAGTACGCGCTGGGCGGCGAGGGAGCGGGCGCCGTCCAGGACGGTGCCGTCGCGGCGGACGAAGTGATAGCCGACCGGTGCGCCGGCGGGCTGCGTCTGGCCGGTCAGTCGGAGTATTTCCGGATACAGGTCGGCAAGGGCAATGTCGTCAGGCAGAGCGACATCTATGCGGCTGTCGGGTGCGACGACCGTCACTCGGCAGAAACCGGTCGCTGTGGTCGAACTCACCTGCGGAACCCTCTCATTCCCCGTGTCTCCGCTTCTTTCGCGGACGCGTTCGGACGCGATTCGGACGCGATTGCGACTGCGCGTGCGGAACGTCACCCTACCCGGCGCCGTTTGCCGTCCCTACACGTAGGATCAGCACATTGCCGGGCAGGCGCCGCCATGACGCGCCCCAGGGGGTGTCTTGTCGAACAGGCCGGATCAGCGAGCGGCATCTGGTGCGGTGCATCGCAACTCGCGTGAGGAGTGCGCAGCGGCGCTGCGCGCGACGAGCGCGGGGCCGCGAGGTGCCGCCCGCCGCGGCAGCGGCTGATGTCACAGCGGCGTCGGGAGCCCAGCATGATCGGCGAGACACTCCCCAGCGTGGGTGCCGGCCTCGACCGGTCGTCAATCGTTCAGCCCGCACCGGGGGATAGATAGGCCGATGAGCCACATCATCGTGAAACGCCCGCCTCGGGTGACTCCGCCCGAGATGTCCGCGGATGAGCTCCGGCTCGAATCCCCTCCTGAATTGCCTCGCGGCGAACAGGAGGGCATGGCGATGCAATTGCTGCCGATGCTGGGCATGGGCTCGTCGGTGGTCTTCTTCTTCATGCCGAATTCGGCACCGTTCATGAAGATCATGGGCGTGATGATGCTGCTGTCGACGGTCGCGATGGCGATCGCACAGCTGATCCGGTACCGCAAGGGGGCGCAGGGCGAGGCCGTGGAGGGCCGCCGCGACTACCTCAAGTACCTCTCCAAGACGCGACGCCAGGTGCAGCGCACCGCGCGCAAGCAGCGGGACGCGCAGTTCTATCTGCATCCCTCCCCCGAGCAGTTGTGGTCGCTGGTGGCCGAGGGCAGCCGGCTGTGGGAGCGGCGCATCACCGACGACGACTTCGTCCAGGTGCGGATCGGGCTCGGCCCGCAGGAGCTGTGGACGCCGCTGGTGGCGCCGGAAACGGCTCCGGTGGAGGAGCTGGAACCGCTGTCGGCGGGTGCCATGCAGCAGTTCCTGGCGTCCCACGGGACGCTGGAGGGCATGCCGATGGCGGTCAGCCTGCGCGCCTTCTACCACATGACGGTCTCCGGGGAGCCCGAGACGACGCTGGGCACCGCCCGGGCGCTGGTGGCGAGCCTGGTGGCGCTGCACTCGCCGGAGGAGCTGGTGATCGCGGTGGTGGCCGCGCCGGGCACCACCGACGAGTGGGACTGGGTCAAGTGGCTGCCGCACACCCAGGTGCCGGGGACGGTGGACGGAGCCGGCACCAAGCGGCTGTTCGGCGACAACCTGGCCGAGGTCGAGGAGCTGCTGAAGGGCCACCTGCAGGGCCGCTCGCGGTTCAACCGGGACGGGCAGCCGCTGCTGGACCAGCCGCATGTGGTGGTCATCCTGGACGGCGGCTTCGTGCCGCCCGACTCGATGCTCGCCGCTCAGGAGGGCCTGCAGGGCGTGACGGTGCTGGAGGTCATCCGGGGCGAGCTGGACGAGCTGCGCGGCGGCCTGTCGCTGATCGTACGGCCGGGGCTGCTGCAGGTGGAATCGGCGTCGGCGGTGTACGAGGGCGTGCCGGACGCGCTGCCGCTGCCCGCGGCCGAGGCGCTGAGCCGCCAGCTGTCCCCACTCAGGATGTCCAGCGGCGGTGGGGACGACGAACCGCTGCTGACCAATCTGGAGTTCACCGATCTGCTCGGTCTCGGGGACGCGGCGTCCGTGGACCCCGCGAACACGTGGCGGCCCCGTTCGACGGCGGAGCGGCTGCGGGTGCCGATCGGGGTCGGCGAGAGCGGCGCTCCGGTGATGCTCGACCTCAAGGAGGCGGCGCAGGAGGGCATGGGCCCGCACGGGCTGTGCGTGGGCGCCACCGGTTCCGGCAAGTCGGAGCTGCTGCGGACCCTGGTGCTGGGCCTGGCGGTCACGCATTCGTCCGAGACGCTGAACTTCGTGCTCGCCGACTTCAAGGGCGGCGCGACCTTCTCCGGTATGGCGGAACTGCCGCATGTCGCGGCGGTCATCACCAACCTCGCGGACGATCTGACCCTGGTCGACCGCATGCGCGACTCGATCAGCGGTGAGCTGCAGCGCCGCCAGGAGCTGCTGCGCTCGGCGGGCAACTACGCCAACATGCACGACTACGAGAAGGCGCGCGCCGCGGGCAGTCCGCTGGAGCCGCTGGCCTCCCTCGTGCTGGTCATCGACGAGTTCAGCGAACTGCTGACGGCCAAGCCCGACTTCATCGACATGTTCATCCAGATCGGCCGCATCGGCCGCTCGCTCGGTGTGCACCTGCTGCTGGCCTCGCAGCGCCTGGAGGAGGGGCGGCTGCGCGGTCTGGACACGTATCTGTCGTACCGCGTCGGTCTGCGGACGTTCTCCGCGGCGGAGTCCCGTACGGCCCTGGGCGTGCCGGACGCGTACCACCTGCCGTCCGTGCCCGGCTCCGGCTACCTCAAGTTCGGCACCGACGAGATGGTCCGCTTCAAGGCGGCGTACGTGTCCGGGGCCTACCGGTCCACGACGACGACCATCGCGGGCAGCGGGCCGCTGCCGACCGACCGCCGGCCGGTACTGTTCACGGCCTCCCCGGTGCCGGTCCGGTTCGCCGAGCCGGACCCGGACTACTCGTACACCCCGGAGAGCAACCGCACCGACGACGCCCTCGCGGACACGGTGCTGGATGTCATCGTGCGCGGGCTCGAGGGACGCGGTCCGGCGGCGCACCAGGTGTGGCTGCCGCCGCTGACCGAGGCGTCGCCGCTGGACCAGCTGATGCCGCAGCTGGCGGTCTCCACCGAGCGCGGGCTGCACGCGAGCGGCTACGCCCGCAGCGGCGGCCTGTGCGTGCCGCTCGGCATGGTCGACAAGCCGATCGAGCAGCGCCGGGAGATCCTTTACCACGACTTCTCGGGCGCGCAGGGCCACATGCTGATCGTCGGCGGTCCGCGCTCCGGCAAGTCGACGCTGGTGCGCACCCTGATGGGCGCCTTCGCGCTCACCCACACCCCGTACGAGGTGCAGCTCTACGGTCTGGACTTCGGCGGCGGCGGCATGGTCGCGGTGCAGGGGCTGCCGCACGTCGGCGGGGTCGCGTCCCGGCTGGACCCGGAGAAGATCCGCCGCACGATCGCCGAGGTGACCGGTGTGCTGAACCGGCGTGAGGAGTTCTTCCGGGACAACAGCATCGACTCGATCGGCACCTACCGGCAGATGCGCGCGGCCGGACAGCTGCCGGGCGAGGCCTGGGGTGACGTCTTCCTGGTCATCGACGGCTGGCAGTCCTTCAAGACGGACTACGAGATGCTCGAGCCGGTCGTCGCCGACATCGCCACCCGTGGCCTCGGGCTCGGGGTGCACCTGGTCGTCACCGTCACCCGCTACATGGAGATGCGAGCGGCGCTCAAGGACCAGTTGCTCGCCCGGCTGGAGCTGCGGCTCGGTGACCCGATGGACTCCGAGCTGAACCGTAAGATCGCCGCGAACGTGCCGGTGGGCAACCCCGGGCGCGGTCTCACCCCAGACAAGCTGCACTTCCTCAGCAGCCTGCCGCGCATCGACGGCGTCACCGGCAACGCCGACGATCTGGCCGACGCGACCTCGGAGTTCGTCAAGGCGTCGGTCGACAACTGGCCGGGCCCGCACGCCCCGCAGGTGCGCATGCTGCCGCGTCAGCTGTCGGTACGGGAGATCCCGGGCGGCCACGAACAGCCGCGGCGGGGCGTCGCGATCGGCATCGACGAGATGAACCTCGAACCGGTCTTCGTCGACTTCGACAGCGACCCCTTCTTCGCCATCTACGGCGAGACGGAGTCCGGGAAGACGGCGCTGCTGCGCCTGCTCATCAAGCAGATCACCGAGCGCTACACCCCGGAAGAGGGGCTCATCGTCGTCGGCGACTACCGGCGCAGCCTGCTGGAGGTCGCGCCGCAGTCCCATCTGGTCGGCTACGGCACGACGCAGGACGCGTTCGAGAAGTACATCGCCGACATGAACACCCTCATCAGCCAGCGCATCCCGGGGACGGACGTCACCCCGCAGCAGCTGCGCAACCGCAGCTGGTGGTCGGGGCCGCGGGCGTTCATCGTGGTGGACGACTACGACCTGGTCGCCACGTCGTCCGGGAACCCGATGTCGGAGCTGGTGGACAACCTTCCGTACGCGCGGGACGCGGGTGTCAACATCATCGTCGCGCGGACGACGGCCGGTGCCGGGCGCTCCTCGTACGAGCCGTTCATGCAGCGGTTCAAGGAGCTGGGCGCGCAGGGCGTCGTGCTGTCGGGCTCGCCCGGTGAGGGCGAACTGCTCGGTCAGGTCAAGGCGCGTCCGCTGCCGCCGGGGCGGGGTGTGTTCGTCTCGCGGCGCGGTGGGGCGTCGCTGATCCAGACGGCGTGGCTGCCGGAGGAGTGAGGCGGCGGTAACCAGCGTCAGCGCACAGCGGTAGGGGCTCGTCGAATCATCGACGAGCCCCTACCGCTGTCCGGTCGTGGTCAGCGGCGGTTGCGCTGCTGCCGCCGTCTCGTGAACACCTCACCGATCGCCGGACACGCCACGATCAGCACGCAGAGCACCACGCCCACCGGCTTGGACGGTGCGACCGCCCAGTCGGTGAGGACGGGCATCATCAGCCACAGCAACGCCAGGACTGCGATGCTCACTCCGGCGATACGAGGTCCGTACACAGGTTCACCCCAAAAGTGGTACTGGTCAGGCGGTGCCGATCGGCCAGTGGCCGTTCGGGAACGCGCTGTTGTCGCCGGCCTGACCCTTCATCTCGGCGAGGGTCTTCGCCTGGTCGCCGAGCACGGTCACCAGAGCGAGCGAAGCGGTGGTGACAAGCACCCACCCGGCGGTGCCTTCCCCGATGGCGGCGATCGCGGCGGGGATCAGACCGACGCCTGTCGCTCCGGCGGCCGAGCAGGCCACCATGGCAGGGACGAACTGCACCAGGAAGGCGGCGATGGCCCCGTAGAAGACGAGTCCCGCTCCGGCGGCGACGAGGAGACTGGTGGCGACCGAGTCGGCGGCGCTGCTGACCTGGCCGGCGGCGGAGGACTGGGTCCAGATCGCACCCGTATAGGCGTCGGCTCCTTCGCCCTTCCATTCCTTCGGGGCCTGGAGGTTTCCCTTCGCCGTGGTGGAGGACGCGGTGCTCGCCTTGCCGCGGATCTTCTTGTCCTGCCAGTCGAGGGAGTCCAGGAACAGCATCACCGGGGCGATGACGCCCTTGAGGAATTCGCCGATCTTCTCGAGGATCCAGTTGACGAATTCGACGAGCTTGTTCACCGCGGCGATGACCGGCTTCGCCACAGCAGCAGGTATGTACCATTTATCCGCGAAGCCGTTGGCATCGTTGACGATATCGTTAATCAGCTCCCCGGCCTTCTTCAACTTCTCATTGATCTTTTCGATGAGATCATCGAATGCCGATTGACTGAATGCCATTGCTCTCCCCGTTCCCCGAGCGCCGTTCAGGACTAGTAGGCGTCTTCCACAGACTTCTTGGTGTCGGCTTCGTGGTTGTCGTACGCCTTCGCGTTCTTGACCAGGGCGTCGGCGATGTCCGTCATCCGCTTCTCCCCCTCGGCACAACGAGCCGAAAAGTGATCGATGACGTCCTGATAGGCGCCGACGAAGATCTGGTACATGCCGTACTCAAGCCGAGTGGGCCGCATGCCCTTGATCGTGGTGCCGACTTCGCCGATGGCCTTGGCCTGCTTGTCCCACATGCCGGCCTCGGAGCGAATGGCGTCCGTGACGACCTTGAGATGGTCCTTCCCCATGGGGCCTCAGTTCCTTTCCGCGCCGGTTCGCGCGTCAGCGCAGCTGCTGCGGGTCGTTGAGCATGGCCAGGAACTCGTTCATGAGGCCCTGTGGGTTCAGATGCTCGATCCGGGCCGCGCCGGGGCTCTGGACGTCCGCCAGCTTGGCGCGGGCATGGCTCAACGCCTCGTTGAGCGCCTGGCTCAACCGGATGGACGACTGCTGGGCGGCCCACTGCGGATCCACGTCGCAGGAGACCAAGGCGTGGGAACTGAGGCCGATGGTGACCCGGCGCGCGGCGGACTCTCCCGTGGCCTCCGGGGCCCGGAAGGAGTCCACGTCCAGCCCGTCGAGGGCATCGAGCGCGGCGAGGGTGTCCTCGACCACGTCCTCCATGGGTCGCGGGCGGACATGGCGCAGATCCTGCCGGGAAGGCTCCGCGGGCGGCGTGACGGGCCCGGTCCCCGAGCCGGGGACTTCGAGCATGCCGTCGAGTTCCGTGGCCCGCTCCTCCCAGCCCGTCTGCTCGAGACTGCGCGACCAGCCCTCCATCTGCTCGCTCATGGCGGAGCCGTAGGCGTCGACGACGGCCGGGCCGAGGTTCTCGGGGGGCTGCCGACGCTGCCAGTCGGACGCGACCTTGATCGACTCGGGCAGCCGGTCCGGGCCCAGAGTGACACTGACAGCGCCTTGGGCATCCTCGCCCGTGGCGTGCCGCGGAACCTGATCCTGCATATCCGTCATGAGCTGCTGGAGTTTTTCCGCATATTGCTGGAACTCCCGCATTCCTCGAAAGATCTCGTCAGTCACGCTTCCCCCTATCTGACCGTTTACGAGGCGTTTGCAGAGCACGTGGCTCAAACGTGTCGTGCACGCTAGCACGCCAAGAGTTCGGGGCAAACCGCGAAGAATTCAGTACATCACGGCGAACTTTTTGAGGGACAGTCAGAATCGCTGGGCGTTACGGCGGCGGAGGAAGACGAAGGCCCCACCGCCGACCACGACCACGGCACCCGCCGCGCCCAGGATCCAGGGCATCGCACTGCCACCGCCGCCTTCGGTTCCCTCGGCGGCGTTATCGGCCTCGGCGCCGCCCTTGGGGGAGATGGACGGGGTGCCCTTGTCCTCGCCCTTGGAGGGGGAATCGGGCTTTTTGGCGGCCACGAGGGGATTGACGTCGGCCGGGCCCGGGTCGCCCTTGTTCTCCAGGACGTTGTAGCGGGGGCGGATCGTGCCGTAGCCGAGGTAGCGGCTGGGGATCTTGCCGTCGGCGGGCTTGCCCGCGGTCTCGATCATGACCCGGAGCACCTGGTTCGCGGTCCACTTGGGGTGCT
Organism: Streptomyces sp. NBRC 110028; assembly: GCF_001417735.1. Classification (GTDB taxonomy): domain Bacteria; phylum Actinomycetota; class Actinomycetes; order Streptomycetales; family Streptomycetaceae; genus Streptomyces. The sequence goes on along the minus strand of NZ_BBUZ01000040.1, from coordinate 80,639 downwards.
TGGCCCAGATCAGGGCGGCAGCGCCGGAGGTGATGGCGGTGGCCTGGCTGGTCCCCCCGCTACGGCAATAGCCGGGCTTGCCCTTCGCGCAGGGGATCGGGATTTCCTCCCCCGGGGCGGCCAGGGCCACATGGGACCCATAACTTGAGTACTTCACATGGGCCAGGCCCTGGTCGACAGCGCCCACAGCAGCCACCCCCTCGGTGGCCGCGGGGTAGGAGACGTAATTTCCCGAATCCCCGTCATTTCCGGTGGCGGCAAACAGAAGCTTGCCGCGCTTCAGCGCGTAATCCACCGCCTGCTGGATCTGCTCACGCTGGCCGTCTCCGAGATTGGCTTCGATGAAACCCAGTGACATGCTGATGATCTGCGCGTCGCTGTCAGCCGCGTACCGGATCCCCTTGATAAGAGCCGGGGCACTGTTGGTCCCGGCCTTCTGGCTGTCACCGAAGACGGTCAGCGGAAGAATGCGCGCGTCCGGTGCAAGACCTTTGATGCCCTGATCATTGGCACCGTTGCCGGCGATGAGCGTGGCCATCGCCGTTCCGTGACCGTCCTGATCTGTATGGGCATCCTGCTTGGGGTTCAGGAAGTTCTTGCCTTTGAGGACCTTTCCTGTCAGCTCCGGCTCCGAGGCATCCACACCGCTGTCGAGAACGGCGACGGTCATGCCTTTGCCGGAGTCGACCTTCCACATGCTGTCTGCCTGCATGGCGTCCAGGTACCACTGGCGTTCCCGCATGTTCTCCGCCAGCGCGGAGGGCGCGACGAGCCCCATGATGACGAGCAAGGACGCCAGCAGCGCGAGTACTGCCGATGCCCGGCTCCGGACCAGAGTGAGCGTTTCTTTCATGGTGCCTATTCGTCCTGTGCTCGTCATCTGAGACTTGTACGGGCGGGTCTTACTCGATCACGGGAGGCGCGTTCCGACGCTCTCCCCCGGTCCAGGTCTCCTCGTCCTCGGTCAGGTAGTCGGGAGTCTCCCCACCGTCACGCTTCTTCGACCGACGCGGGTCCTTCCTCGACGGCACACCGGACACTCCGGCGGAGCCCCGGACGAGACCGCTTCCTCCCTGCGTGAACTCCCCGTTGATCCTGAGTTCGCTCGCGGAACGCGCCACCCTGCCCCGGCGGGCCGAGGACGCCGACGCGCGAGACGGGGCGCCCGCGACGGGCCGTCCGCCCACGACACCCTGGCCGGTGGTCGTCGGGACTCCGGTGCGGCCGACGGTACGGCCCTGTTCGCCACCGATGACCGGGCCGCGGGCCGCCCGGGCGTCGCCGCTCGTCGGCGTCTGACGGGGAGGCATACCACCGACGACGTCCCTGTTCGCACGCACGGGATCGGTGGTGGAGCGGGCGTTGACGGACTCGAGCCCCTTGCCGCCTCCCAGCCTGGGGCCGCCCGACCGCCCGACGGGTTTCACGGTAGGACCGGACCTACCCGACCCCGGGGAAGGGGATACGGGTGGAGTGACCGGCATGCCCGTGATGTCACGACCGGGCCCCTGCTGCCCGGTGGGTGAAGGCGCGGTGGGGGTCGGTGACGGATCCGTACGCGGCAGTTCCTTCACACCGTCGATGTTGGTGTGGGTCGCGTCCGGAACAGTGACATGGCCACCAGCACTCGGAGCGGACGGGTTGGTGGCATGCCCGGCGGAGAATGTCGAGTCCTGGGCGGCGTGCTGGACTCTGGGCACCCCACTCGCCGCCGAGGCGGCGGTCCCCTCGGAACCGCCGGAGGAACCGTACGACTCCTGCCAGGTCTCGTACCCCGACGATGAAGGAAGAGCCGCAGCCGGCAGCGGCTTGAAGACCGGCGCGTCCTTCCCGGAGAGTTCGATGGCCCCCGCCTGCGTCCCGTAGCTGCCCGCAAGCCTCAGCAGCTGGTCGCGGGTTTCGGGCTCCAGCTCCTTCAGAGTCTTGAGGCGTTCCTTCTCCTTGTCCGCGTCCGCGTAGCACACGCCCGTGCCATCCGGGCGCTTCGGCATCGCCTTCTTGACCTCGCTCAGCGCGTTGCCCGCCTCGTACATGGCGTTGCCGACGTCACCGATGTATTGCGCCAGCTTCAGCGTCTGCTTGGCGAAGTCGTCGCCCCACTCACGGAAGGCGTCACCGCCCTCGCCGTCCCAGGTAACCCGGCCCACACGCCTCTTGAGCTCATCGCCGATCTTGTCGAGCTCGCCCTTCGCGCTCTTCAGCGCTTCGCCCTTACGGATGACCTCTTTTTCATCCGTACCGGCGACCAAGAGGAGCATCTGATCGTAGGACATTCCATCGAAAGCCGTGCTGCGATAGCACATATTCGGCTCACTCATGCCCTGATCCCCCGTTCTCGATCATATGCCGCCGCGTTCTGCCTTCTTACCGTCGCCGGTCTCGGCACCGTCGTCGGGCTTCTTGCCGCCCTTGTGGCCGTGCTCTTCTTGGTACTTCTCGTAGTACTTGTGGGTGCGCGCCTGGATCGCCTTCAGACGGCGCGCGTGCTCCTGGTCCATCTCCTGGTAGTCGCCATCGGCGGCGCCTACCGTGATCCCCATCGCCTCCAGTTGCTCGCCCAGGGTGCGGGAGAGCAGTTGCAGGTGGCTGTGCGCCTTGTCGTACGCCTTGGCCAGCGCCTTCGCCTCCTCGATCGAGCCGTAGGCAGTGGGGGCGACCTTTTGTTCGCTCAGCGTCCCGTGTGCGGCGGTTGACTTGTCCAGTTCTGTCAGAAGTCTGTCGACGCGCTTCTTGAACTCCTGCAGGGACTCGCTGGGCGCGTCGAGTTTCGGCGACGAAGGAGACTTAGCAGAGCTCCCCCCGTCTGGTGCCGACTCAGCCATGAAACACCTCCTCCGGGTACCGACATGCGGCAGTCGTGGGTGCGGGACACGCGGCCGCGGCCGTCATGTCCCGCACCCACGACACGACCGCGGGTTGTGCGCTGCGTCTCTTATCCCTGCGCGAAGCGCTGGCCCTGACGGTGGTCATTGGCCTTGTAGCCCTCCGTCGCCTCCAGCAGCTTCTTCGAGATGGTGAGAAGCGTCGTGTGCAGGTGGTTGACGCGCGTGTTCCACTCGTGCTGGCGCTCGTTGAACGCCCGCTGCGCCTCACCGGTCCACGACTCGGAGACGGTCTTGCACTGCCTCATGATGGTGTCGAGGTCGGTCTTGAGCTTGTCGGCCTCGCTCTTGACCGTGGTCGAGGCTTCAACGACAACTTCGTACGTGATTTCCATCGAGCTCTAACTCCCTGGTGCGAAGCGGACGGGTCAAGAAGGATCAAGAAGCGTGGAAGGAGCCCAGGATGCCGCTCTGGCCACCGGCACCGCCGCCACCAACGCTGTTGATGTTCTTGAGCTGATCCATTTCTTCCTGGTCGAAGCCGTCCCGGCTCGCCTTCACCAGCTCGCGGGTGAAGCTCAGCAACTGGTTGACCCGGCGGACGTCGTTGTTGACCTCCGTCTGGAGGTTGTTGTACGCGCCGGCCGCGATGCCCTTCCAGTGCCCTTCGATGTGGTCGATCACACCGTTGAGCTTGCCGATCCGCTCGGTCAGCTGACCCTCCATCCAGTCGATGGCGCTTTCCAGGGTCTTGAAATCATGGCCTTCTACGCGGAGCTTTTCCGCCATGGCACACCTTCCCCCATGAATCGGATGCCGCGGGGCGCCCTCTCGACGACCACCCCGAACATCGGACCGAAGTTGTCAAGACACCACTCTAGTCATCGCCCCCGTGTCCATGACCAGCAGCCTCCGGGTTGTTACACGGATGGGACGAGTGAGACGGAACGCGAAACTCACGCACCCCGTCGGCGGCGCCAGTCGCGGAGGACGATCGCGCCGCCCGCCGTGATGGCCACCACAACCGCGCCCGCGCCCAGGGCGTAGGTGGCCAGGCGCACGCTGCGCTCGTGGGGGGTCTCGCCCAGGACGAGCTTGCCCGGCTCGGGTTTCGGGACGTTCTCGGCCGAGCCGTTGTCGACGGTGGGCCGTTCGATCTTCTGCTCGTCGTCGGTGAGGGCCTTGACCGGGTCGATGACGCCCCAGCCGATGTAGCGGTCCCGGCCGTTGACCCCGCGCTCGGCCGTCTGCTCGATCTGGGCGACGACCTCCTGCCGCGTCCAGTCCGGGTGCTTGGCGCGGATGAGGGCCGCGACACCGGCCACGTACGGGGCGGCGAAGCTGGTGCCGTTGTCGACGCACTGGCCGCCCTTGGGCACGGTGGAGACCATTTCCACGCCCGGCGCCGCGACCCCGACGAAGTCGCCGCTCTGCGAGAAGTACGCGCGTTCGTTGTTGCGGTCGGACGCGGCGACGGCGAGGACCCCCCGGTAGGAGGCCGGGTAGGTGCGCTTCGACTTGCCGTCCGCGCCGTCGTTCCCGGCGGAGGCGACCACGACCACGTCCCTCCTGACCGCCTCGGCGATCGCCAGTTCCAGGTCGCTCTGCGAGCGGGCGCCCTTGGTGTCCTGGGAGATGTTGATGACGCGCGCACCCTCGTCCACCGCCTTCCGGATGGCTCGCGCCATCATCTGCGGGGTGCCCTTGCCCTCGGCGTTGTTCTGCTTGAGGGGGATGATCTTCGCGTCCGGGGCCAGGCCGACGAAACCGGTGCCCGCGCGGGGCCGGGCCGCGATGATGCCCGCGACCTTGGTGCCGTGCCCGACCTCGTCGTACGTGGGACTCTGCGCCCGCTTGCGGTCGGCGCCGGTGACGTCCTTCGGCACGGGCAGGTAGTTCGCGCCGCTCGACGCGTCGACCGCGGTCTTCAGCTGGACGTTGGTGTTGTCCACGCCGGTGTCGATGACGGCGACCTTGACCGGTGTGCCGTCCTTCTCCTTGCCCTTGGTCTCCTCCCACATGCGGTCCAGCACCAGCCGCTGCAGCGACCAGGGCGTTCCCTTGATCTGCTCCTTCATCGGAAACGTGCACTGGCCGTTGCCGTCGAGGGCGGTGGCCGCGGCGGCGACGGGCTCCGTCACGCCCGTCGCGCCGGTGAGGCACGCCAGTACGGTCGCGGCCGAGAGCGCGGCCACCCGCCTCAGGTGTCGGTTTCCCATCGTCACGAACCCTGCGGCTGTCGGGCGCTGTTGAGGTCGAGCCGTGGCCCGATCGGAAGGAACTGCGACCAGTTCTGCGGCACCGGCACCGGCTTCACATCGCCGTAGCCCAGCCGGGTCTGCGCCTCGTTGGCCGACGCCTGTCCGTCGGTCGCGGCCTTCTGCTGGTCGGCGGAGCCGCCGATCTTGGACTTGCCCGCGCTGCTGTCGCTGTTGGACTGCACCTGGTAGCGCAGACCGGTGTCGGTGACGAGGAAGGTCTGGCCGGTGTTCGTGGCCCGCCCCTGGTACTGCCGGTAGAACAGGCCGGTGCCGGGGGTGACGTACGCGCTGGTGCCGCCGTCGACGACGGGCGCGGGATAGTCCGTGCCCGCCCAGGTCTCCAGGGTGGGCGTGCCGTTGCCGCCGACCTTGGTGAGGACGTTGCAGACGGTGTCCCTGGCCGCGGTGCCGGACGTGCCCGCCACGGAGTTGACCTGGCGCGGGGCCTCGGCGGGCCAGGCGGTGCTGCCCTCGAAGGTCTCGGAGTCGGAGACGAAGTCCTGCGCGTTGACCTTCATCGGCTTGCCGAGCTGGTTGAGGCCGGACAGCTGCTCGCTGCTGAGCAGCAGCTTGGCGACGAAGCCGGAGACCGGCTGCACCTTGCCCCGCAGCACGACGTAGTGCTGGGTACCGCCGCCCGTCGGGGCCTGCAGCACCATGCCCACGCGGTCGGCCTCGTCGGGCAGGGAGTCGACCCCGGCCGACGCGCCCGGCTGTCCCGGCACGGTGGGGAACTCCACCGGCGCGCCGTCCTTCAGCGTGTCCAGCCAGTCGTCCGTCACCTTCTGCGGTTCGGCGGACTGCTCGAAGAGGGTCCGCAGCAGCAGGTCGTACTGGCGCGCGGACATGCTCTTCTCGCCCTGGGGGCCGCCCAGGAGGTACTTCGTGCCGGACGGGTCCACCAGGTAACGGCCCTTGCTGCCCTCGACGTACATCACCTGGCTGCCGCGCAGCCGCTGCGCGCCCTGGACCTTCGACGCCTCCCGGTCGGCGAAGACGAAGACGGCCTTCTGTGTGGCCTTGTCCTTCCCGCCGCCGGGCTGCTCGCAGACCACCCAGCGCTTCTGCTTGACGGCCTCATCGGACGCCGGCATGCGGTCCGGTGCGTACGGAATTCCGATGGTCGGGCCGCGCGGTATGTCGCCGTTGTCGAGCTGCGAGTCCTTCACCCGAACGATGCCGGACTTGCCGGATTCGAGGACGAGTTTCGCGGAGGCCAGGTTGAGGACGGGGTGCAGCTGCTTCTTTCCGCCCGTCGACAGAATGACGTAACGCGACGTGGATTCGTTGCCGACGATGATGTGGGCCGCGGTGTCGTCCCAGCCCTTCGGGGCCGTCGGCTTGATCATCCCCCAGGCCCCGAATCCCGCCAGTATCAGCGCCCCCACGATGACGCCGGGAAGAATGGCGCGCAGCGGGCGCGGGGCGCCGTCGTCCATGACGGTGGGCGATGGCTGCACAAACGAGGCAACCATTCGTTTCTTCGCAAAGGTGTAGGCGCTGAGCTCATCCCGCCGCGATGCCATGTCTTAGCCCGCTTCTCCCCGTGTTGTTCTTGCGCACGTGCCGGCGCTTGGTCGCCACAGGGGAGATTACTCACCCACTCGGCCCAGCTGATACCCGCGCCACCCTCACGCGGCCTTTCCGATACCGTAATCACACAATCGACCAGGACGAGACCAGGACAAGGGGCGGCCTCCCTGATGAGCTCTGCCACCCACGCGCGCACCGCCGCACCGCGCCAGCCCTCACGCACTGGGAGCTTCGGCCCCGTACGGCTGCACCAACTCGTGCTGGTGGAGGTCGCCGCCGCGATCCTCGTCGTCGCCTGGACCGTCGATTCGCTGCTGCTCGTGCCCGCCGGGGTGGTCGCTCTGGTGCTCGTGCTGCTCGCGGTGTTGCGCCGCCGGCAGCAGCCGTTCACCGACTGGCTCGTCTCCATCAGCGCGCTGCGGGCCCGCCAGCGGCTCGCCAAGGAGCCCGTGCCGGCCGGCATCGACCCCTCGCTCGCCCCCGCCATCGAATGCGATCCCGCGCTGCGGACGTACGCCTACCTCTCCCGGGACCGGCGCGAGATCGGCATGGTCGGCGACGGCACGTTCCTCACGGCGGTCCTCCAGGTCCAGTCGCACGACGCCCCGTTGCGGCCGATGCGGGACAAGCGGCCGCTTCCGCTCGCGCTGTTGCACGACGCGCTGGAGGTGGACGGCATCCGGCTGGAGTCCGTCCAGGTCGTCCAGCACGCGCAGCCCGCGCCCGCGCCGCATCTGCCCGAGCAGGCGGCAGCGGCGCGCAGTTACGCCCCGCTCCAGGAGCACGCCGGGGCGCCCGCCGTCCGGCTGACCTGGGTGGCGCTCAAGCTCCATCCCGAGCTGTGCCCGGAGGCCATACGGGCCCGTGGCGGCGGCCTGGAGGGGGCTCAGCGCTGTCTGCTGCGCTCGGTCGACCAGCTCGCCAGCCGGCTCACCGGGGCGGGTTTCACGGCCAGGCCGCTGGCCGAGGGCGAACTGGCCACGGCCATCGCCACCTCGGCGTGCGTCAACCCGAACGCGGCGACCCAGGCGGGGCGCACGAGCACTCCGGCGCGCCGGACCGCGGAGACCTCGCGCGCCTGGCGCTGCGACGACCGCTGGCACACCACCTACTGGGTGGGCCGGTGGCCGCAGGTGGGCACGGGAGCCACGCCGCTGCCCCAGCTGGTGGCGCTGCTGACCTCCATGCCCGCCCTGGCGAGCACCTTCAGCCTGACGCTCACCCAGGGCGAGGGCGGCCGGAACACCTCCACGATCAACGGACACATCCGCGTCACCGGCCGCAATGACACCGATCTGGTCACCGCGCGCAAGGCGCTGGAGCGCGCCGCGCGCGGCGTGCGGGTCGGACTCGTACGTCTCGATCGCGAGCAGTTGCCCGGCGTGCTCGCCACGCTTCCGCTGGGAGGTACTCGCTGATGGCCATGGCCACTTCCACTCCGTCCGCCCCGAGCCCCGACGCCCCCGCCGCGCCGGGCGCACCGCGCAGGACGCGCCCCGGCTTCGGGCTCATCGGGCCCCGTCGCGGACGCCAGTCGCTCACCGCGGACCAGCTCGACGCGCTCGCCCTGCCGGTCGGCGACGACGGCGTCATCATCGGCGTGGACGGCCACAACCAGCCCGCCGTGCTCGGCTTCAACCGGCCCGAGCCGTTCGACGTGGTGCTCGTCGGCGGGCTGTGGACCGCTCAGGTGCTGGCCTTCCGGGCGGCGGCCACCGGCGCCCGGGTCGCCATCGAGACCGGACGGCCGCATCTGTGGGCCAATCTGGTGCAGGTCGCGGGCGGCGGACAGCAGTGCATGACCATTTTCGACGTGGGTCGGGTCCCGCCCCAGGGTCCCTCGGTGGGCAGCCCGGTGCTGGTCATTCGGGACTGTGGCATGCGCCCGCCGCGCGGCCGGGTCTCCGCCCTGCCGTGGCAGTCGGTGCTGACCCTGCTGCCGTATCTGAGCCCGGTCGCGCCCCGGCTCCTGGAGCACGCGGGGCTGGTCGGGATCCAGCGCGTCTCGCCCGACGAGGCGGAGGAGATCGGCAGGATCATGGCCCTCCCCCGCCCCGATGTCGCGGCGCTGTCAACCCTTCAGGATTGGGTCACCCTGTGGTGTACCCGTGAGGCGCGGCAGGCCGTGACGCTGCAGGCGACCGACGCCGAGACGGGGTTGCTGGGATCGCCGCGCCGAGTGGACTAGTCCCTCCTTGGGATGATTCGAGTGGATTCCGTACTGATCATCTTCCGGTACGGCGAAGAGACGTGACCTATCGGACGCTTGCCGGCGCCGGGACGGGCCTGCCGCCCACAGGGTTCTCGTGATTAGGCTTGGTGTGCGCACGGTGATGAACCTGATCAGGTGTCCCCGGCGCCACAAAAAGGGGAAAGCCGAACGGTCGGACGACAGTAGCGATCGGCAACAGATCGGCCTCGCCATGAATTTCAAAGGTGTTCGACCACACCAGGAGGCATTGTGAGCAGCGATCGGGACGAGATCCGCACGGGCGGAACCACACCCGGCGATGATCGGTCCGACGCCGAGACCGAGCACACGGGCGAGTTCACCATCGACTACACCCCACCTGCCTGGTACACGCAGAACGCCACGCCGTCGGCGCCCGCCGCCGGGGCCGGGACGGACACGGGGGCCGGTGCGACGCCGCCTCCGCCGCCTCCGCCGGTCGGCACCCCGGTGGCCGTGCCCGGGCCGCCGGAGCCGAACGACTTCCCGGGGGCGTGGACGCCTCCACCCCCGGCGCCTTCCGCCGAGCCCGCGCCGGTCGAGCCTTCCGTGCGCCAGGCCGCGCCGGACGCGGGCGACACGGAGGCGGAGGCCGGGCCGCGGGACGACGAGGCCGACGGAACACCCCCTTTGCCGGGTCCTCCGGTCAATCCGGCCGCCTCGGTTCCGGTTGACGCCGGGACAGATGACGGCGGCGACCGGGTCGAGCAGCAGGCGTCCGACCTCCCCGACGCCGCGACCAAGGACGACGACTACGCGCTGGCGCCCGCCGCGCCGCAGCCGGTCGCCTCCCCCGAAACGCCCGAAACGGGCGGTGACGGCGACGATTCCGACAGCGGTGCCGTGGCGGGCAACTCCACGGTGCGGTTCTCCACCGCCTCGCTGCGGCGCGAGTTCGCCGAGCGCAAGCAGGCCGCCGACGCGGAACCCGGCGCCTCCGGGGCGGATGACGACGGCGACGCCGGGAGCGGCGGGGTCCGCAGCGAGGGCACCATGCGCTTCTCCGCGGCATCGCTGCGCCGGGAGGCCGAGGAGCGCGCCAAGGCGGCGGGCGCCGAGGCCGGGCCGCAGGACGCGGCGCCGGAGGCCACGGCGCCGCCGGAGACCGGCAACGGCTGGGCGCCGCCCGCCGCGCCGCAGTCCGGGCTGCCGCCGCTGCCGCCGGACTTCCAGCCCGCCGCGCCGGAGTCGGGCGGCCCGGGCGGTGGCCCGCCCCCGGTGCCGGAGCAGCGTACGAGCGGGCCCGGCGCCACCGGTGGTCCGCTGCCGCCGCAGGCCGGCCCCTGGGCACCGCCGACGACGGGGGCACAGGGTCGGCCCGCTCCCGGCCCGGCCGCCGGGGCGCCGGGGCCGCAGCCCGCCGCGGAACCGAATCCGGCCCAGGCGCAGGGTGGTTACCCACAGGGCGGCCCTGCCGCGCCCGGTCCCGCGGCTCCTGGCCCTGCGGCTCCTGGCCCCGCTGTACCTGGGCCTGCCGTGCCCGGTCCCGCCACGCCCGGCCCTGCCATGCCGGGTCCCGCCGCGCCGGGGCCGCAGAGTGCGCAGCACCCACAGGCTCCGCAGGGGCCCCAGGCACCCCAGGCGCCCCAGTACGGCTATCCGCAGGCCGGACAGCCCCCGGCGCCCACCCCGGACGGTTACGGATATCCGCGTCCCGACGCGCCGGCGCCCGGCCCTCAGCAGCCGTACCCGCAGCAGCACCAGCAGCCGCCCCAGCCGCAGGACGGCTACGCCTACCCGCGCCCCGACGCCGCCTCCCCGGCCGATCCCCGTACCGGCGGCTGGCCCGTGGTCACGCCCGACCAGCGGCAGCGCCCGGGCGCCGGGCAGGGCAACGCGGGCGCCCCGCTCGGGTACACGGCGGCGGTCGAGCTGTCCTCGGACCGGCTCATCCGCGGCAAGCAGAAGCCCAAGAAGAACAACACCGGCGGTTCGCGGTTCAAGCTCGGCGGCAAGAAGGAGGAGGCGGAGCGGCAGCGCAAGCTGGAGCTGATCCGTACCCCGGTGCTCTCGTGCTACCGCATCGCGGTGATCAGCCTCAAGGGCGGCGTCGGCAAGACCACGACGACCACCGCGCTCGGCTCGACCCTGGCCACCGAGCGCCAGGACAAGGTCATCGCGATCGACGCCAACCCCGACGCGGGCACGCTCGGCCGCCGGGTGCGGCGCGAGACCGGCGCGACCATCCGCGACCTGGTCACCGCGATCCCGTACCTCAACAGCTACATGGACATCCGGCGGTTCACCTCGCAGGCGCCCTCCGGGCTGGAGATCCTCGCCAATGACGTGGACCCGGCGGTCTCGACGACGTTCAACGACGACGACTACCGCCGCGTCATCGACATCCTGGGCAAGCAGTACCCGATCATCCTCACCGACTCGGGCACCGGTCTGCTCTACAGCGCGATGCGCGGGGTGCTCGACCTCGCCGACCAGCTGATCATCATCTCCACGCCCTCCGTGGACGGTGCGAGCAGCGCGAGCACCACGCTCGACTGGCTGTCCGCGCACGGTTACGCCGATCTGGTGTCGCGCTCCATCACGGTCATCTCGGGGGTCCGCGAGACCGGAAAGATGATCAAGGTCGAGGACATCGTGTCGCACTTCGAGACCCGCTGCCGCGGGGTGGTCGTCGTGCCGTTCGACGAACACCTGTCGGCGGGTGCCGAGGTGGACCTCGACATGATGCGCCCCAAGACCCGGGAGGCGTACTTCAACCTCTCCGCCCTGGTCGCCGAGGACTTCTCCCGCGCGCAGCAGGCGCAGGGGCTGTGGACGGCCGACGGCGGCACTCCGCCGCCGCAGATGGCCCCGCCGATGCCCGGGCAGGGTCAGCAGCCCTACCCGGGGGCGTACGCGCCGCAGCAGGGCCAGCAGCCGCCGCCGTACGGATACGGCTATCCGCAGCAGGGACCGCCCCCGCAGCAGCCCGGCTACCCCCAGCCGGGCCAGCCGGGTCAGCCTGGCTATCCCGGTCAGCCCGGACCGCAGCAGGGCTGGCAGCCGCCGCAGCAGCCGAACCAGGCGCAGCAGCAGCTGGGGCGGCCGCCCCAGCCCGGCCAGCCCTGGCAGCAGGCACCGCAGCAGGGGCAGCCCGGGCAGGAGCCCCCGCGGCAGGGGCAGCCGTGGCAGCAGCCGCCCTCGCCGCCCCGGCAGTAGTCCCGTACAAGGCGATCGCCCCGCCGCACCGGTGGTTCCACCGGTGCGGCGGGGCGATCGCCTTGTAGGGCTGGGTAGGAGGAAGAAAGCTCAGCGGCGGCTGTCGTACTCCTCCACCAGCTCGCTCGCCCGCTTCACATCGGCCGCCATCCGCTCCAGCAGCGCCTCGATCGAGTCGAACTTCTCCTGGCCGCGCAGGAAGTCGAGGAAGTCCACCTCGACGTGGAGCCCGTACAGATCCAGGCCGACCCGGTCGATCGCGTACGCCTCCACGGTCCGCTCGGTTCCGTCGAACTGCGGATTGGTGCCGACCGAGATGGCCGCGGGCATGGCCTCGCCCTCGGCCGTCAGCCAGCCCGCGTAGACGCCGTCGGCCGGGATCGCGGTGTGCGGCAGGGTCTCCAGGTTGGCGGTGGGGAAGCCCAGTTCGCGGCCGCGCTGGGCGCCGCGGACCACGATGCCCTCGACGCGGTGCGGCCGTCCCAGGACCTCCATGGCGCCCGTGACGTCCCCCTCGGCGACCAGCCTGCGCACCAGGGTGGACGAGAACGGCTCGCCACCGCCCGCAGCGCCGCGCTCGTACAGGTCGATCACCTCGACCTCGTAGTCGTAGGTGGTGCCCAGCTCGCGCAGCGAGTCGACGTTTCCGGCGGCCCGGTGGCCGAACCGGAAGTTGGGGCCCTCCACCACCACTCGCGCGTGGAGCTTGTCGACCAGCACCTTCACCACGAAGTCGGCGGGGGTGAGCCGCGAGAACTCCTGGGTGAAGGGCAGGACCAGCACCGCGTCCACGCCCAGCTCCGCCATCAGCTCCGCACGCCGCTGGTGCGGGGCGAGCAGCGGCGGATGGCTGCCGGGCCGCACGACCTCACTCGGGTGCGGGTCGAAGGTGACGACCACCGCCGGTACGCCCAGCTCCCGTGCGCGAGCCACCGCGCGGCCGATGATCAGCTGATGCCCGCGGTGCACTCCGTCGTAGGAACCGATCGTGACGACGCTGCGCCCCCAGTCCTCGGGGATGTCCTCCAAGCCACGCCAGCGCTGCACTATGCCCGCTCCTCGCCCGAACCTTTGACTCTGCCGACTTATCGCTTTCGCAGGTCTAAGACTGCCATGCCGCCTGCCGCCGCCGTGCACCGGAGGCCGGTCTGCGGGGGACCGGCGGACCCCTCAGACGAAGACGGCGAGGCTCTTGGCCCGGCCCTTCGACTCCTCCACCAGGGCCAGGAAGCGCCCCTCCGGCCCGAAGACCGCCACCGGGCCGGCGGCCCCGGCGCCCTCGCGGGGCGGCATGTCGATCCGTACGCCGTTGCCCAGCAACCGGGCCTGGTGGGCGTCGACGTCCCAGCGCGGGAAGGCGGCGGCCGCGGCCTCGGCGATGGGCATGATCTGGAGGGACTCCTCCAGCTGCTCCAGCGTCCGCGCGGCGTCCAGCCCGTACGGTCCGACCCGGGTGCGGCGCAGCGCCGTCAGATGGCCGCCGGTGCCGAGCCCGGCGCCGAGGTCGCGGGCCAGGGCGCGGATGTACGTGCCCGAGGAGCACACGACCGTGACGTCGAGGTCCAGGACGGGCGTGCCGTCGTCGGCCTTCGCCTCGCGGCCGTCGTGGAGGACGAAGGACGAGACGGTCACCGGCCGGGCCGGGATCTCGAACTCCTCGCCCTCCCGGGCCCGGGTGTAGGACCGCTTGCCGTCGATCTTGATGGCGCTGACCTTGGACGGCACCTGCTGGATGTCCCCGGTCAGCTCGCCGATCCCGGTCCGCACGGCGTCGAGCGTGGTCCCGGCCGCCCCGGCCGAGGCGGTGATCTCCCCCTCGGCGTCGTCGGTGACCGTGGTCCGGCCGAGCCGGATGGTGGCCGTGTACTCCTTCTCGGTCAGCGCCAGATGACCGAGCAGCCGGGTCGCCTTCTCGACCCCGATCACGAGCACGCCCGTGGCCATCGGGTCCAGCGTCCCGGCGTGCCCGACCCGGCGCGTACCGGCGAAGCGGCGCATCTTGGCGACGACGTCGTGCGAGGTGAAGCCGGCCGGCTTGTCGACGATCACCAGGCCGTCCGGCGCGGTGGAGGCGGCCCTGCCCTTGCGTGTCATGCGCCCGCGGCACCCTTGCCGCCGGAGGGGGACTCACCGTCGTTCCCTTCGGTGTCCTCGTCCTCGTCCGCCTCGCCGGGCTTGCGGTACGGGTCCGCCTCACCGGCGTACGTGGCGCCCGAGGACGCCTCACGGACCTCGGCGTCGGCCGCCTTGGCCTTGGCGAGCAGGTCGTCGATCGTGCGGGCGTTGTCCGGCAGCGCGTCCGGTACGAACGTCAGGGTCGGGGTGAACCGCACCCCGGTCTGCCGTCCGACCTCCGACCGCAGCACGCCCTTGGCGCTCTCCAGGGCGGCGGCGGAGGCCGCGCGCTCCTCGTCGTCGCCGTAGACCGTGTAGAAGACGGTCGCCTCCCGCAGATCACCGGTGATCCGGGTGTCGGTGATGGTCACATAGCCGAGCCGCGGGTCCTTGATCCGCCGCTGCAGGGTCTCCGCGACCACGACCCGGATGCGGTCCGCCAGCTTGCGTGCCCGCGCGGTGTCGGTCATGCGTCTTCTTCTCTCTTCTTCGCTTCACTCATCGATGGTCAGGGACGGTCGTCGGTCCCGGCCCTCACTCGTCGTGGCCACCGTGGAACCGCCGTCGTACCGACAGCAGCTCCACCTCCGGCCGCCCCGCCACCAGCCGCTCGCAGTGGTCGAGGACTTCGGTCAGGTGGCCCGCGTCCCCGGAGACCGCCGCGAGGCCGATCTCGGCCCTGCGGTAGAGGTCCTGGTCGCCGACCTCCGCCACGCTCACCGCGTACTTGCGGTGCAGCTCGGCGACGATCGGGCGGACGACGGAGCGCTTCTCCTTCAGCGACCGTACGTCACCGAGGAGCAGGTCGAAGGACAACGTCCCTACATACATGCAATCCGGGTCAAGCCACCCGTGGGGCCTTGGAGGTTCGGGCTTCTCGAACCGTACACGCAAGGGCCGGGGCCGATCGACGGAAATTCTCCGCCGACCGGCCCCGGATGAGAGGCAGCGCGTCAGCCGCGCGGCTTCTCGCGCATCTCGTACGTCGCGATGACGTCGTCGATCTTGATGTCGTTGTAGCTGCCGAGGTTGATACCGCCCTCGAAGCCTTCGCGAATCTCGGTGACGTCGTCCTTGAAGCGGCGCAGGCCCTCGATGTTGAGGTTCTCCGCGATGACCTTGCCGTCGCGGACGAGGCGGGCCTTGGTGTTCCGCTTGACCTCGCCGGAGCGGATGAGCACACCCGCGATGTTGCCCAGCTTGGACGAGCGGAAGACCTCGCGGATCTCCGCCGTGCCCAGCTCGACCTCTTCGTACTCCGGCTTGAGCATGCCCTTGAGGGCCGCCTCGATCTCCTCGATCACCTGGTAGATGACCGAGTAGTAGCGGACGTCCACGCCCTCGCGCTCGGCCATCTGCGTGGCACGCCCGTCGGCGCGCACGTTGAAGCCGATGACGATGGCGTCGGAGCCGGTCGCCAGGTCGATGTCGGTCTCGGTGACCGCACCCACACCGCGGTGCAGGACGCGCAGGTCGACCTCTTCGCCGACGTCGAGCTGGAGCAGGGAGGACTCCAGGGCCTCCACCGAACCGGACGCGTCGCCCTTGATGATGAGGTTGAGCTGCTGGACCTGACCGGCCTTGAGCACCTTGTCCAGGTCCTCCAGGGAGACCCGGCGGGTGCGCTTGGCGAAGGCGGCGTTCCGCTCGCGCGCGGCGCGCTTCTCGGCGATCTGACGGGCGGTGCGGTCCTCCTCGACGACGAGGAAGTTGTCGCCCGCGCCCGGCACGTTGGTCAGACCGAGCACCAGGACCGGGGTCGAGGGACCCGCCTCCTGGAGCTGGTTGCCGTTGTCGTCGAGCATCGCCCGGACGCGGCCGTACGCGTCGCCGACGACCATCGTCTCGCCGACCCGCAGGGTGCCGCGCTGGACCAGCACGGTGGCCACGGCGCCGCGGCCGCGGTCGAGGTGCGCCTCGATCGCGATGCCCTGCGCGTCCTGCTCCGCGTTGGCGCGCAGGTCGAGCGAGGCGTCCGCGGTGAGGACGACGGCCTCGAGCAGTTCGTCGATGTTCAGACCCTGACGGGCGGAGATGTCGACGAACATGGTGTCGCCGCCGTACTCCTCGGCCACCAGGCCGTACTCGGTCAGCTGACCGCGCACCTTGGTCGGGTCCGCGCCCTCGACGTCGATCTTGTTGACCGCGACCACGATCGGCACGTCGGCCGCCTTGGCGTGGTTCAGCGCCTCGATCGTCTGGGGCATCACACCGTCGTTGGCCGCCACCACGAGGATCGCGATGTCGGTCGACTTGGCACCACGGGCACGCATGGCGGTGAACGCCTCGTGACCCGGGGTGTCGATGAAGGTGATCTTGCGCTCTTCGTCGTTGACCTCGGTCGAGACCTGGTACGCGCCGATGTGCTGGGTGATGCCGCCGGCCTCGCCCGCGACCACGTTGGTCTTGCGGATCGCGTCCAGCAGTCGCGTCTTACCGTGGTCGACGTGACCCATGACGGTCACCACCGGCGGACGCGCGACGAGCATCTCCTCGCCGCCCTCGTTCTCGCCGAACTCGATGTCGAAGGACTCGAGAAGCTCGCGGTCCTCCTCCTCCGGGCTGACGATCTCGATGTTGTAGTTCATCTCGTCGGCGAGGAGCTGCAGCGTCTCGTCGGAGACGGACTGGGTCGCGGTGACCATCTCGCCGAGGTTGAGCATCACGGCGACGAGCGACGCCGGGTTGGCGTTGATCTTCTCCGCGAAGTCGGTGAGCGACGCACCCCGCGACAGCCGGACCGTCTGGCCGTTGCCGCGCGGCAGCATCACGCCGCCGACGGACGGGGCCTGCATGGCCTCGTACTCCTGGCGCCTCTGCCGCTTCGACTTACGGCCACGACGCGCCGGACCGCCGGGACGGCCGAACGCACCCTGCGTACCACCACGGCCACCGGGACCACCCGGACGGCCGCCGAAGCCCGGACGGCCACCGCCGCCACCACCGGGACGACCGGCGAAACCGCCGCCGCCACCCGGACGACCGGCACCGCCACCGCCACCGGGACGACCGGCGAAACCGCCGCCGCCACCCGGACGGCCGCCGCCACCACCGGGACGACCGGCACCGCCGGGGCCGCGACCGCCGCCACCACCGGGGCCCGGACGCGGACCCGCGGCCGGACGCTGCGGCATCATGCCCGGGTTCGGGCGCGGGCCGCCGGCGCCGCCGCCGGGACGGGGACCGCCGCCCTGGGCGCCCTGCGGACGCGGCATCGACCCCGGAGTGGGACGGGGACCGCCGGCGCCCTGGCCGCGACCGGCACCGGGACCACCCTGGCCGCCGCCCTGCGGACGCGGACCGGCACCGCCCTGGCCACCGGGGCCCGGACGGGCGCCGCCGCCGGGACGGGGCGCCTGCGGGCGCGCCATGCCGGTGGAGCCGCCGGAGGTGAAGGGGTTGTTACCCGGACGCGGGCCGGACGGACGACCGCCGCCCGGACGCGGACCACCGCGCTCCTGACCCGGGCGCGGGGCGCCGGGACGACCGCCCTGGCCGCCCTGGCCCTGACCGCCCTGGCCACCGGGGCCGGGACGGGCGCCGGGGCGCGGGCCGGGCGTGGCGCCCGGCTTGGCGGGGCCGCCCGAGGCCGGCTTGGCCGGGGAGGGCTTGGGGCCGGGCGTGGCCGGCGGGGCCGTGAACTCGGGCTGCGCCGGAGCTGCGGGCTGCGCCGGACCCGGCTTGGGGCCGGGGGTCGGGCGGGCGCCCGGAGTCGGGCGCGGGCCCGGAGTGGGCGCCGCGGACGGCGTGCTGCGCGGGCCCTCGGCGGCGGCCGGCTTGGGGCCGGGCGTCGGGGGCTTGGGGGCAGCGGGACGGGCCGCCGACGCCGGACCGGGCGTCGGGGGCTTGGGCGTCGCCTTGCGCGGCGCCGAGGGCTTGCCGGAGGCACGGCCGGAGCCATTGCCACCCTGGAAAGCGTCAGTCAACTTGCGGACTACCGGCGCCTCGATCGTGGAGGACGCCGACCGTACGAATTCACCGAGCTCCTGGAGCTTGGCCATGACGACCTTGCTCTCAACGCCGAACTCCTTGGCGAGTTCGTATACCCGGACCTTAGCCACTTCGCTCCTTTTAGGTCCGGGTTACCGCCGGACCGTCGCTACTTCATGGGCGTACTCATCGCGTACTCATCGAGTGCTCATCGCAATCTCGACCTACTTCCGACTCGCGAGGTACCTGACCGCACGGCTGTGCCGTGCCGTTCTTCTTACGGGGGTGACTGGTCACCCTGGTGCTCGACATAACGGCGCAGTGCCGTGGTGTCGAACGCCCCCGGTCCCCTGAAGGCCCGGGGGAAGGCCCGGCGGCGGACCGCCAGGTCGAAACAGACCCGTGTGGGGTGCATATAAGCTCCCCGACCGGGCAGCGTACCGCGCCGATCGGGGACGCAAACGCCCTCGACCGCCACGATGCGCAGCAGATCGTTCTTGGCCGCCCGATCCCGGCATCCCACACAGGTTCTCTCAGGGCAGGCACGGGCACGCGTGCGGCCAGACACTGCTTAAGTCTACCTCCCTGCGCCGACCTCACCCCTTGGGGGGAGTGATCGAACCGTCACACGATTTCGGCTGGATCCCGGTTGTCCGCGGCTTGAACACGTCTTGATCTGTGCTCGATCAGCTGTGATCAGGCTTGCTCGGCGGACTGATCGGTGTCCGGCCGGATGTCGATCCGCCAGCCCGTGAGCCGGGCCGCGAGCCGGGCGTTCTGCCCTTCCTTGCCGATCGCCAGTGACAGCTGGTAATCGGGCACGGTGACCCGCGCGGACCGCGCCGCCAGGTCCACGACCTCGACCTTGCTCACCCGGGCGGGCGACAGCGCGTTCGCCACCAGTTCGGCGGGGTCGTCCGACCAGTCGACGATGTCGATCTTCTCACCGTGCAGCTCGGCCATCACGCTGCGTACCCGGCCGCCCATCGGGCCGATGCACGCGCCCTTGGGGTTCAGACCCGAACGGGTGGACCGGACAGCGATCTTGGTGCGGTGGCCCGCCTCACGGGCGATCGCCGCGATCTCCACCGAGCCGTCCGCGATCTCCGGGACCTCGAGCGCGAAGAGTTTCTTCACCAAATTGGGATGCGTACGCGAAAGGGTCACCGACGGCCCGCGCACGCCCTTGACCACTCGGACGACGTACGTACGCAGCCGGGTGCCGTGCGCGTAGTCCTCGCCGGGCACCTGCTCCTGCACCGGCAGGATCGCCTCGAGGCGGCCGATGTCCACCAGGACGTTCTTCGGGTCCTTGCCCTGCTGCACGACGCCCGCGACGACATCGCCCTCGCGCCCGGCGTACTCACCGAAGGTGATCTCCTCCTCGGCGTCCCGCAGCCGCTGCAGGATGACCTGCTTGGCGGTCATGGCGGCGATGCGGCCGAAGCCGGAGGGGGTGTCGTCGAACTCGCGGGGCTCCTCGCCCTCCGCGAGGTCGTCGGCGTCCTCCCGGGCCCACACGGTCACATGGCCGCTGGTGCGGTCCAGCTCCACCCGGGCCCGGCGGCGGCTTCCCTCGGTGCGGTGGTAGGCGATGAGGAGCGCCGACTCGATCGCCTCGACCAGCAGGTCGAACGAGATCTCCTTCTCCCGCACCAGACCCCGCAGGGCACTCATGTCGATGTCCACGGCTACGCCTCCTCCTTGCTCTCGTCGCCCTCGGGCTTGCGGTTGAACTCGATCTCCACTCGGGCCTTGGAGATCTCCTTGAAGGCCAGCCGCCTCGCGGTGGGCTTGCGCCCCTTCACACCGGGGACTTCCAGATCCAGCCCCTCGTCATCCACCGAGATGATCCGGGCGATCAGCTCGCCGCCCTCCACCAGCTGTGCCTTCATCAGCCGCCCTATGGCCCGCCGGTAGTGGCGCTGCTCGGTCAGGGGGCGCTCGGCGCCGGGGGAGGTGACCTCCAGGACGTACGGGGTCTGACCCATCGCGTCCGACTCGTCGAGCGACTGCGAGATCGCCCGGCTCAGCTCCGCACACGCATCCAGCTGCACGCCGTCGTCGGAATCCACCACGATGCGAAGGACGCGCCGCTTCCCGGCCGGTGTCACCTCGACCTCTTCCAGATCCAGGTCCCGTGCGCTGACGAGCGGTTCCAGCAGTCCGCGCAGCCTTTCGCTCTGGGTCGTGCTCATCCGGGTGACTCCTCGGCCGCGTGTGCTGTTGTGGGAAGGTCGCGTGTCAGCTCAAAGCCTATCTGTTCCGGCGGCGGGCTGACGATTCGGTGGCCGCTGCCCGGCTTTCCGGCCCCACGCGGGTACGCTCGCCTGCTGTGATCACTAACGGCGGCCGGGAGCTGCCGCAGCCCGGAAAGAGGAACGTGTCGATCACGAATCCCCCACCTCGACCCACGTCCCCGTCACTCCCCCAGGCCGCGTCCCCGCGGCGTCGAAGTCTGCTGCTGGCCGGCGGTTCGGCCGGGGCCGCCGCGCTGCTCGTCGGCTGCTCCGGTGACTCGGACGACGGAGACCGCTCATCCGGTTCCGCGGCCGCCGCCGCGCTGCGCGCCCGGGGCGTGCGGGACTCGGCCGCGCTCCTCGCGCGCTACGACGCGACCATCGACGCCCATGCCGGGCTCGCGCGGCGGCTGCGGCCGCTGCGGGCGGAGACGGCGGCGCACATCGCGGCGTTCGGCTCCACGGACCCCTCCGCGTCCGCCTCCGCGAGCGCGTCCCGCTCACCGGCCGCGGGCGGGCGGCGGCTGCCCGCGGTGCCCGAGGACGAGAAGAAGGCGCTCAGCGCCCTCGCCCAGGCCGAGCGGCACACCGCCGACAGCCGCACCACGGCGCTCCTCGGCGCGCCGCCCGAACTGGCCCGGCTGCTGGCCTCCGTCGCGGCCTGCGGGGCCGCCCATGTGTATCTCCTCACCCAGAGCGACCCGGACTCATGACGGTCACCCTCTTCAGCCCCCTCCGCGCGGAAGGAGTACCCGTATGAACCGGGCCGCGACGCTCAAGGCCACGCAGGCCGCGCTCGCCGCCGAGCACGCCGCCGTGTACGGATACGGCGTCGTCGGTGGCCGGATCGGCGACGACCGTCTCGCCGAGGCGCGCGAGGGGTACGCCGCGCACCGTTCCCGCCGCGACGACCTCGTGCGCACCGTGCGCGGCATGGGCGGTACGCCGCAGAGCGCGGCGCCCGCGTACGCCCTGCCGTTCGCGGTGCCCGACTCGGCCGCCGCGGTCCGGCTCGCCGCCGAACTGGAGAACCGGGTGGCCGCCGTCTACGCCGACCTCGTACGGACCTCCGACGGCGCCCTGCGGCGCCAGGCGGCCGGCGCGCTGCGCGAGGCGGCGGTCCGGTCGGTGCGCTGGCGGGGCGGCGGCGTAGCCTTCCCTGGGCTCACCGAACGCGCCGCGCCGGCCACCCCGTCCGCCTCGGCGACCGGGGCCGCCGACGGGGTCTGACAGTTCGAGACGATCGTGTACGTGCGCTGGTTCGGTGGCGTACGTGCGTGGGTGACAGGGGGCAGCTCGGGATGGCAGCGGAGCGGGAACCCGGCACCGGGGACAGAGCCTCCCTCCAGGTGCCGAGGCGGCTCATCGACGCGGTGGGCGACGAACCGGCCGAGCCCGTACGGAGCTGGCTCGCCGCCCTGCCGGAGCTGGCGGCGCGGCGGCTGCGGGAATGGGAGCTGACCCCCGAGCGGGTGGTCGCCCCCGGCGGCCGCGGCGGCCTGGTCGTGCTCGTACGGCAGGCGGACGGCACCCCCGCCGCGCTCAAGCTCCCCGTGCCCGGCCCCGACGCGGCCCATGAGGCGGCCGCCCTCGCGCACTGGAACGGCTGGGGCGCGGCCCGGCTCCTGCGCGCCGGCCAAGACGACGGCGTGCTGCTGATCGAACGGCTCCAGTCCGCCGTGTCGCTGCGCTCCCTGCCCGAGGCGAAGGCGCTGCTGGAGGCGGCGGGCACGGTACGGCGGCTGTGGGTGCCGCCGCCCGCCGAGCATCCGTTCGACTCCGTCGAGGGGCGGACGGGGGCGGCCGCCGAGGTGCTGCCCGTCCTCGCCTCGGGGGCCTGGGCGGCCGAGGTACGCCCGCTGGCCGACGAGGCCCTGGAACTGCGGTCCGGGCTGACCGCCCAGCCGCCCGAACGGCTGCTGCTGCACGGCGGCTTCCGGCAGGGCAAGGTCCTGGCCGGGGAGCGGTCGCCCTGGCTCGCGGTGGGGCCCGCCCCGGTCGTCGGGGAGCGCGCCTACGACCTGGCGCGGCTGGTCCTGGACCGCTGCGAGGACCTGGCCGCGGGCCCCGGCCCGGCCGCGGCCGCGCGCCGCCGCATCGCCAAGCTGGCCGACTCGCTGGACGTGGACCGCGACCGGCTGCGGGGCTGGGCGCTCTTCCGGTCCGTGGAGGCGGGCCTGCGGTACGGGGCGGCCGGTGACCGGCGGCGGGCCGAGCTGCTGCTGGAGTTCGCGGGCTGGCTGTAGTCCCCCCGCCCGGGCCCGGACAGCCCTCCTGGGCCCGGCGGCCCGGCCCGGGGCCGGGGGGGGAGCGCGGCGGGCCCTCTGCGGGGCCCGGGCGGGTCAGGACGTGAGGCGGGTGATCGCCTCGTCGATCGGGAGCTCCTCGCGGTCGCCGGTGCGGCGGTCCTTCAGCTCGACCACGCCGTCCTTCGCGCCGCGGCCGACGACCAGGATCGTCGGGACGCCGATCAGCTCCGCGTCGGTGAACTTCACGCCCGGGGAGACGCCGGCGCGGTCGTCCACCATGACCCGGACGCCCGCCGTGCCCAGCTTCTCGGCGACGTCCAGGGCCAGCTCGGTCTGGAGGGCCTTGCCCGCCGCGACGACGTGGACGTCGGCCGGGGCGACCTCGCGGGGCCAGCAGAGGCCGGACTCGTCGTGGGTCTGCTCGGCGAGGGCGGCGACCACGCGCGAGACGCCGATGCCGTACGAGCCCATGGTGACCCGTACCGGCTTGCCGTTCTGGCCGAGCACGTCGAGCTGGAAGGTGTCGGCGTACTTGCGGCCGAGCTGGAAGATGTGGCCGATCTCGATGGCCCGGTCGAGCGCGATGCCCGCGCCGCACTTGGGGCAGGGGTCGCCCGGCTCGACGACGACGACGTCGAGGTAGTCGTCGACCTCGAAGTCGCGGCCGCAGACGACGTTGCGGGCGTGGGTGTCGGGCTTGTTGGCGCCGGTCACCCAGGCGGTGCCGGGGGCGACCCGCGGGTCGGCGATGTAGCGGAAGGACTTGCCCGCCAGGCCCTGCGGGCCGACGTAGCCGCGGACCAGGTCGGGGCGGCCCTCGAAGTCCTCGGCGGTGACCAGCTCGACCTCGGCCGGGGCCAGGTGCTCGCCCAGCTTGCCGAGGTCGACCTCACGGTCGCCGGGGACGCCCACCGCGGTGATCTCGCCGTCGACCTTGATCAGAAGGTTCTTGAGGGTCGCCGAGGCCGGGACGCCCAGGTGCTCGGCGAGGGTCTCGATGGTGGGGGTGTCGGGGGTGTCCAGCTCCTCCACCGGCCCGTGCGCGCCGCCCTCGACCGGCGGGACGGTGGTGGTGACGGCCTCCGTGTTGGCGGCGTAGTCGCAGTTCGGGCAGTCCACGAAGGTGTCCTCACCGGCCGCGGCGGGGGCCAGGAACTCCTCGGAGGCGGAGCCGCCCATGGCGCCGGAGACCGCGGAGACGATGCGGTAGTCGAGGCCCAGGCGCTCGAAGATCCGCTGGTAGGCCTCGCGGTGCAGGCGGTAGGACTCGGCCAGGCCCTCGTCGCTGGTGTCGAAGGAGTAGGAGTCCTTCATCTGGAACTCGCGGCCGCGCAGCACGCCCGAGCGCGGGCGGGCCTCGTCCCGGTACTTGGTCTGGATCTGGTAGAGCATCACCGGCAGGTCCTTGTAGGACGTGCACTGGTCCTTGACCGTCTGGGTGAAGATCTCCTCATGGGTGGGGCCGAGGAGGTAGTCGCCGCCCTTGCGGTCCTTCAGCCGGAACAGCAGGTCGCCGTACTCCTCCCAGCGGCCGCTCGCCTCGTACGGCTCCTTGGGGAGCAGCGCGGGCAGCAGCACCTCCTGGGCGCCGATCGCGTCCATCTCCTCGCGGACGATCCGGGAGACGTTGTCCAGGACCTTCTTGCCGACCGGCAGCCAGGTCCAGATGCCCGCGGAGGCGCGGCGGACGTACCCGGCCCGGACGAGCAGCTTGTGGCTGGCGGTCTCGGCGTCGGCCGGGTCTTCGCGCAGCGTCTTCAGCATCAAGGTGGACATGCGCTGGACGTGGGCGGCGTTGGCCATGGGGTCTTCTCCTGCGTACGAGATGGATGTCAGGAGGTTAGCCGCCCGGGGACGCAACCCGGAAATGCGTTATCCGGAGGCGGGCTGCCGCCGCAGCGGCAGACGGGCGCCCATGACGGCGTACGGGCTCGGCGCGCTCGGGAAGAGCACCGGGCGGGCCAGGTCGCGGTAGCCCAGCGAACGGTAGAGGCAGCGGGCCGGGCTGTCGGTGTCGATGGCGGACAGGATCGAGCGCGGCTGCGCGACCCCGTCGGTGATGGCGGTGATCAGCCACCGCCCGATGCCGTGGTTCTGGTAGTCGGGGTGGACGTGCAGCTCGGTGATGACGAAGCTGTCGTCCAGCCAGTCCTCGTGCCCGGCGGCGCGCAGATAGGGCTGGACGATGGTGGACCACCAGTGCGTGCGGTCGTTGGGCATGCCGTACACGAAGCCCACGAGACGCCCCTGCGGGGTGGTCGCGCCGAGGGCGCGGGCGCCGGGGCTGGTGAGGTGGCGCAGCACGATGTGCCGCCGTACGCCGATCTCCTCATCCGTCAGTCCGAAGGCCACGGCCTGCACGGCGAGCGCCTCGTCCACGCGTGCGGCGAGGTCGAGCGGGCCGACGACGACACCTCGGGGGTCCGGGGGGTGGCCCCCGGGCATCTGCAGCATGGGCGGCACCCTACTGGCCCGGTCCGGCGATCAGAACAGCACGCTCATGAACGCGCCGACCTCCTGGAAGCCGACGCGGCGGTACGCGGCGCGGGCCGCGGTGTTGTAGTCGTTGACGTACAGGCTCGCCACGGGCGCGATCTCGTTCAGCGCGTAGTGCAGCACGGCGGCCATGCCGGTCTCGGAGAGCCCGCGGCCGCGGTGTTCGGGGGCGACCCAGACGCCCTGGATCTGGCAGGCGTGCGGGGTGGCGGCGCCGATCTCGGCCTTGAAGACGACGCGGCCGTTCTCGACGCGGGCGAAGGAGCGGCCGGCGGCGACGAGTTCGGCGACGCGCGCCTGGTAGAGCAGTCCGCCGTCGCCCGCGAGCGGGGAGACGCCGACCTCCTCGGTGAACATCGCCACGCACGCGGGCATGATCACGTCCATCTCGTCCTTGCGGATCCGGCGCACCCGGGGGTCGGGCGGGACGTCGGCGGACGTCGAGGCGGTGACCATGAGCGGCTGACGGGCGCGGACCTCACGGGCCGGGCCCCAGCTGGGCTCCAGCAGGGACCACAGCTCGGCCGTGGTGTCGGCGGGGCCGACGATCGAGGAGCAGCGCCGCCCGGACCGGCGGGCCCGCTCGGCGAAGCCGCGCACGGCCTCGGGGGTGGCGCAGATGGGGACCAGGTTGGCCCCCGCGTAGCAGAGCGACTCGAGCCGTCCGCCGTTGTACCAGCCCCACATCTCGCCGCCCAGCCGCCATGGGTCCAGGCCGGCGACCTGGACGCGGGCGGCGACGAAGGCATTGGAGATGGGGTCGCGGTTGAGCACCGCGAGGGCCGAGTCGAGCTCTTGGGGCTCGAGGACCCTGGTGGTGGACGTCGTCAGCACGTGTCGGATTGCCTCACCGGTTGCGGGGCCTGCGGGCCGGAGGGGAGTCGATTCCCCGCACTGTACCGCCCTCTTCCGAGAAGGCTCGGTCGGCCTCCGGGCGCCGGAGCCTCCCCCGGCTACTGCGGGGAGGTGCCCCCGGCCCGGGAGGGCGGGGGCACCCGGGTGTTTCAGCCGCTGACGGAGACCTGGGGCTCGCCGGAGGCGATGCCGTCCTTCTCCATCTGCTCGGCGATCTTCATGGCCTCGTCGATCAGGGTCTCCACGATCTTCGACTCGGGCACGGTCTTGATGACCTCGCCCTTGACGAAGATCTGCCCCTTGCCGTTGCCGGACGCCACGCCGAGGTCCGCCTCGCGGGCCTCGCCCGGGCCGTTGACGACGCAGCCCATCACGGCGACCCGCAGCGGGACCTCCATGCCGTCGAGCCCGGCGGTGACCTCGTCGGCCAGCTTGTAGACGTCGACCTGCGCACGCCCGCACGAGGGGCAGGAGACGATCTCCAGCCGCCGCTGGCGCAGGTTCAGCGACTCCAGGATCTGGATGCCGACCTTGACCTCCTCCGCGGGCGGCGCCGACAGCGAGACGCGGATGGTGTCCCCGATGCCCTCGCTCAGCAGCGCGCCGAAGGCCACCGACGACTTGATCGTGCCCTGGAACGCGGGCCCGGCCTCGGTGACGCCGAGGTGGAGCGGGTAGTCGCACTGGGCGGCCAGCTGACGGTAGGCGTTGACCATCACCACCGGGTCGTTGTGCTTCACCGAGATCTTGATGTCCCGGAAGCCGTGCTCCTCGAACAGCGAGCACTCCCACAGGGCCGACTCCACCAGCGCCTCGGGCGTGGCCTTGCCGTACTTCTCCAGCAGCCGCTTGTCCAGCGAGCCCGCGTTGACGCCGATGCGGATCGGCACGCCCGCTTCCGAGGCGGCCCGCGCGATCTCCTTGACCTTGTCGTCGAACTGCCGGATGTTCCCCGGGTTCACCCGCACGGCCGCGCAGCCGGCGTCGATCGCGGCGAAGACGTACTTCGGCTGGAAGTGGATGTCCGCGATGACCGGGATCTGCGACTTCTTGGCGATCACGGGCAGCGCCTCGGCGTCGTCCTGCGACGGACAGGCCACGCGCACGATCTGGCAGCCGGAGGCCGTCAGCTCCGCGATCTGCTGGAGCGTCGCCCCGATGTCCGCGGTCACCGTCGTGGTCATCGACTGCACCGAGATCGGCGCGTCGCCGCCCACGGCGACCGACCCGACCTGGATCTTCCGGCTGACCCGGCGGTCGGCGAGCTTGGTCGGTACGGACGGCATTCCTAGCGAGATCGCAGTCATCTGGTTCGTAGCCCCAAGAAGGTGTTTGAGTGGCCCGAGATCAGCGGGCTCCGATCCGAGATTACGGCACCGGGCGGTGCCCCAGCACACTCCGGTCCCGAAGTCCACCCAAAGGCGAACTTCGGGACAGTTCACATCATCAGGAAATTCGCACGGGGTTCACCACGTCGGCCACCAGAACGAGCAGCGTGAAACAGATGAAGATGCCGGCGATCACATAGGCGACCGGCATCATCTTGGCCACGTCGAAGGGGCCGGGGTCGGGCCGCCGGACCAGGCGCGCGAGGCGCCGGCGCAGGGACTCCCACACCGCGCCCGCGATGTGGCCGCCGTCCAGCGGCAGCAGCGGCAGCATGTTGAACAGGAACAGCGAGAGGTTGAACCCGGCGACGAGGAAGAGCATCGTCGCGATGCGCTGCGAGGGCGGGATGTCGAGGTTGGCGACCTCGCCGCCGACCCGGGCGGCGCCGACGACGCCCATCGGGGAGTCCGCCTTGCGGGGGGCGTCCCCGAAGGCCGCGTTCCACAGGTCGGGCACCTTGGAGGGCAGGTCGACCAGGGACTGGACGCCGTCCTCGACCATGGTGCCCATGCGGTCCACGGACTGGCCGAGGGACTGCTTCACCACGCCGTTGGCCGGGGTGAAGCCGAGGAACCCGGCAGTGACGTACTGGCCCTCGACATAGCCGCCGTTCCCGTCGGACTTGGCGACCTTGTTGGTGATGAGGTCGGCGTGCAGGGTCTTGCGGGCGCCGTCCCGCTCGACGGTGATCGTCGCGGGGCCGGTGGTCTCGCGGATGTCCTTCTGGAGCGTGCCCCAGTCGGAGACGCGGTGGCCGTCGAAGGCGACGATCTTGTCCCGGGGCTGGAGGCCCGCGGCCTTGGCCGGGGAGTCCTTGGCCCCCTTGGGGCACTTGTCGGCGGCGGCCGAGGCCGGGACCACACAGGCGGAGACGGTGCCGACGCTGGTGGTCTGGGTGTTGACGCCGAAGCTCATCATCACGCCGACGAAGATCACCACGGCGAGGACCAGGTTCATGAACGGCCCGGCGAACATCACGATCACGCGCTTCCACGGCGCGCGCGTGTAGAACATGCGCTTCTCGTCGCCGGGCTCCAGTTCCTCGTAGGCGGCCGACCGGGCGTCCTCGATCATGCCGCGCCACGGCGAGGTGGAGCGCTGGGTGACCTTGCCGTCGTCACCGGGCGGGAACATCCCGATCATGCGGATGAAGCCGCCGAGCGGGATCGCCTTGATGCCGTACTCGGTCTCCCCTCTCTTGCGGGAGAAGACCGTCGGTCCGAAGCCGACCATGTACTGCGGGACCCGGATGCCGAAGAGCTTGGCGGTGGAGAGATGGCCCAGTTCGTGCCAGGCGATCGAGATCCCCAGGCCGACGGCGAATACGACTATGCCGAGGACCGTCATCAATGTCGTCATGCGTGACCCTCCGGGGTCGCCTTCGCCGCGCGGGCGGCCAGTTCACGGGCGCGGGCACGGGCCCACGTCTCGGCTTCGAGGACGTCCGCGACGGTGAGCTGAGTTCCCGCGGAGGGGGCGCCGTGCTCGGCGACCACTTCCGCGACCGTATCGACAATTCCGTTGAAGGGCAGCTTCCGGCCGAGGAAGGCGTCCACGCACTCCTCGTTCGCCGCGTTGAAGACGGCCGGGGCGGTGCCGCCGAGGCCGCCGACGTGCCGGGCGAGGTCCACCGAGGGGAAGGCCTCGGTGTCGAGGGGGAAGAACTCCCAGGTGTGGGCCCTGGTCCAGTCGCAGCCGGGGGCGGCGTCCGGCACCCGCTCGGGCCAGCCGAGGCCGAGTGCGATCGCCATCCGCATATCGGGCGGGCTCGCCTGGGCGAGCGTCGAACCATCGGTGAATTCAACCATCGAGTGGACATACGACTGAGGGTGGACGACCACCTCAATCTCCTCGAAGGGAATGTCGAACAGCAGATGGGCCTCGATGACCTCCAGCCCCTTGTTGACGAGGGTCGCGGAGTTGATCGTGACGACCGGGCCCATGTCCCAGGTGGGATGGGCCAGCGCCTGGTCCGGGGTGACCTGGGCCAGCTCACGCTTCGTACGCCCCCGGAACGGGCCGCCGGACGCGGTGACGACCAGCTTGCGGACCTCCTGGCGGCCGCCGCCGAGCAGGGCCTGGAAGAGCGCGGAGTGCTCGGAGTCGACGGGCACGATCTGGCCCGGCTTGGCGACCGCCTTGACCAGCGGCCCGCCCACGATGAGGGACTCCTTGTTGGCCAGCGCCAGCACCCGGCCCGCCTCCAGGGCGGCCAGGGTGGGCGCGAGGCCGATGGAGCCGGTGATGCCGTTGAGCACGGTGTGGCACTCGGAGCGGGCCAGTTCGGTGGCCGCGCCGGGCCCGGCCAGCACCTCCGGGAGCGGCTCGCCCGCGCCGTACCGCGCGGACAGCGCCGCGCGCACCTCGGGCACCGCGTCCTCGCGGGCGACCGCGACGGTGGCGGCCTTCAGCTGGTGGGCCTGCTCGGCCAGCAGCCCGGCCCGCCCTCCGGCGGCGGACAGGGCGGTCACCCGGAAGCGGTCCGGGTTGCGCAGGATCACATCGATGGCCTGGGTGCCGATCGATCCGGTGGAGCCCAGGATCACGATGTCGCGGGGGCTGCCGGGGTCGGCGGGGGCTGCCGGGGGGCGCAGATGCGGGTCAGCCAGGGAATCCGTCATCTGCCCATTGTTGCCCGTGTCGCCGCCCGCGGATGACCGGGCCCGGCCCGCCCCGGCCCGGCGGGCCGGATCCCGCCATCCGGGTCCGGGCCGCCGGGGCGGCGGTCACCTGATGGGGCGGTGGACGTTGTCCCTGGTCGACGGGCCGGGGGTGGCATCGGCGATCCACGGGCCGTCACCGCTGGGGTCGAGGACGCCCGCCTCCAGCCACTCGTACGAGCCGGAGAGCACCCCGGAGACCACCTTGCGGTCCAGGTCGTCGGTGTTGGTCCACAGCCGTCCGAACAGTTCGTCCGCGCGGATCCGGGCCTGCCGGCAGAAGACGTCGGCCAGCTGGTACGCCTCGACGCCGTGGTCGCCGCGGCTGCGCAGCATCTCGGCGCGTACGCAGGCCGCGCTCATCGCGAACAGCTCCGCGCCGATGTCCACGATCCGGCTGAGGAAGCCCTGTTTGGTCTCCATCCGGCCCTGCCAGCGCGACATGGCGTAGAACGTCGACCGGGCGAGCTTGCGCGCCGAGCGCTCGGCGTAGCGCAGATGCGGGGACAGGTCCCGGTGGCCCGGCGGGGCGAACTCGGCGTAGGCGCGCGGGAGGTGGCCGGGGCCGGTGACCAGGCCCGGCAGCCAGCGGGCGTAGAAGCCGCCCGCCTTGGCGGCCGCCTTGCCCTTGTCCGACAGGGACTTGTCCGGGTCGATGAGGTCGCCCGCGACGGACAGGTGCGCGTCCACGGCCTCCCGGGCGATCAGCAGATGCATGATCTCGGTGGAGCCCTCGAAGATCCGGTTGATGCGCAGGTCGCGGAGCATCTGCTCGGCGGGGACCGCCCGCTCCCCGCGGGCGGCGAGGGAGGCCGCGGTCTCGAAACCGCGGCCGCCGCGGATCTGGACCAGTTCGTCGGCCATCAGCCAGGCCATCTCGCTGCCGTAGAGCTTGGCGAGCGCCGCCTCGATGCGGATGTCGTTGCGGTCCTCGTCGGCCATCTGGGAGGCGAGGTCGATGACCGCCTCCAGCGCGAAGGTGGTCGCGGCGATGAAGGAGACCTTGGCGCCGACGGCCTCGTGCCGGGCGATCGGCTTGCCCCACTGCTCACGGGCCGCGGACCACTCACGGGCGATCTTCAGACACCACTTCCCGGCGCCCGCGCACATCGCGGGCAGCGAGAGCCGCCCGGTGTTGAGCGTGGTCAGCGCGATCTTGAGACCGGCGCCCTCGGGGCCGATGCGATTGGCCGCGGGGACCCGGACCCGGTGGAAGCGGGTCACCCCGTTCTCGATGCCGCGCAGCCCCATGAACGCGTTGCGGTTCTCGACGGTGACGCCCTCGGCGGCCGTCTCGACGACGAAGGCGCTGATCCCGCCCTTGTGGCCGTCGGACTTCGGCACCCGGGCCATGACGACGAGGAGATCGGCGACCACGCCGTTGGTGGTCCACAGCTTGACGCCGTCGAGGAGGTAGTCGTCCCCGTCCGGGATCGCGGTGGTGGCGAGCCGGGCCGGGTCGGACCCCACGTCCGGCTCGGTGAGCAGGAACGCCGATATGTCGGTGCGGGCGCAGCGCGGCAGGAAGCGGTCCTTCTGCTCCTGGGTGCCGAACAGCTTGACCGGCTGCGGCACGCCGATGGACTGGTGGGCGGAGAGCAGCGCGCCGATGGCGGGGCTGACGGAGCCGGCCAGCGCGAGGGCCTTGTTGTAGTAGACCTGGGTGAGGCCCAGGCCGCCGTACTTGG
This sequence comes from Streptomyces sp. NBRC 110028, assembly GCF_001417735.1. Taxonomy (GTDB): domain Bacteria; phylum Actinomycetota; class Actinomycetes; order Streptomycetales; family Streptomycetaceae; genus Streptomyces. The sequence continues at coordinate 49,012 of NZ_BBUZ01000040.1, read as the reverse complement.
GATCGACCTTCATGCCGAGCGCGCCGAGTTCCTTGAGGCCGTTGATGGTCTCGTCGGGGATCTGCGACTCGCGCTCGATACGGGCGGGATCGACCCGGGTCTCGCAGAACTCGCGGAGCTTGGCGAGGAACGCCTCGCCACGCCGCACGTCGTCCGGCGCGGGGGCGGGGTGGGGGTGGATCAGATCGAGACGGAAGCGGCCGAGGAACAGCTCCTTGGCGAAACTCGGCTTGTGCCATACCTGTTCGCGTGCGGCCTCGGCGACCTGGCGCGCTTCACGCTCGGACACCGGCCTGACGGATGATGCGGTCATCGGTGCTCCCTTGCCGCAAATGACGATCTCGTGACATTACCGGCACGTACCGCTGTTCAGTGTGCCCCCGGCGGGCCGGGTCGGCAAAGTGGTGCCGCCTGGTGAAGCGCTTCGACACTCTCTGGACAGCTCATCGTGGAACAGGTTTACTGACTGCACGCTGTCTGTGTACTGGCTGCTCATGGGCTGCGCATGGACTGCGTACTGGCCGCGTAGCGGCTGTGTCGAAGCGCTTCACTTCCCTCTCCCGCCGGACGGAGTTCCCCGCATGGTCACTCTCGCCGAGGTCGCCCGCCACGCCGGAGTCTCCGCCAGCACGGTGAGCTACGTCCTCAGCGGCAAGCGCTCGATCTCGGCGCCCACCCGGGAGCGCGTGGAGCGGTCGATCAAGGAGCTGGGCTACCACCCGAACGCCGGAGCCCGCGCCCTCGCCAGCAGCCGTTCCAACATCATCGCGCTGATGGTGCCGCTGCGGACCGATATCTACGTACCGGTGATGATGGAGGTGGCCATCGCGGTCGCCACCACCGCCCGCGCGCACGGGTACGACGTGCTGCTGCTCACCGGCGAGGAGGGCCCGGCGGCGGTGCGCCGGATCACCGGCAGCGGGCTCGCCGACGCCATGATCCTGATGGACATCGAGCTGGAGGACGAGCGGCTGCCGTTGCTGCACGCGGCCCGCCAGCCCACCGTGCTGATCGGGCTGCCCGCCGACACCATCGGCCTGACCTGCGTCGATCTCGACTTCACCGCCACCGGCGCGCTGTGCGCGGAGCATCTGGCCGCCCTCGGCCACCGGGAGATCGCGGTGATCGGCGAGGCGGCGGCGGTCTACGAGCGCCACACCGGATTCGCCGAACGGACCCTGGACGGGCTGCGCACGACCGCCCGCGAGCTGGGGCTGCGGCTGCTGCACCGCCCGTGCGAGGGCTCTTACGAGTCGATGGACGGCACCCTGTCCCGGATCTTCGACGAGCGCCCCGGCACCACCGGCTTCATCGTCCAGAACGAAGCGGCCATCGATCCTCTGCTGAGCCTGTTGCGACGGCAGGGGCGGGCGGTCCCCGAGGACGTCTCGGTGGTCGCCATCTGCCCCGACCAGGTGGCCACCAGTGCGTCCGTGCGGCTCACCTCGGTCGCCATCCCCGCCCAGGAGATGGGGCGGCGGGCCGTCGAGCTGGTGGTGGCCAAGCTGCGGGGCGACGCCTCCGAGAAGGTGGCGCTGCTGGCGCCGGAGCTGACCGTACGGGCCAGCTCGGGCCCCGCCCCCTCCTGACGCCGGCGCCGCGCCCCGTAGGCACCGACCGTACGACCCCTCACCGCCGCACCCCCGAGGAGCGCATCCGTGAACCCGTCGCCGCCTTCGCCCGCCTCTTCCTCGCTCGCCCAGTCCTCCCCCACCGTCGGCACCTTCACCGAGCGCGGCAGCGCGCTGGAGTGGAGCGGGCGGCAGGAGACCGTACGCCTGGAGCCATGGGGGCCCGACGCGATCCGGGTGCGCGCCCGGCTCGGCGGGCCGCTGCTGGAGAACCTGCCCGGCGCGCTCCTCGACAGCCCGCCCAAGGCGGCCGCGCGCGTCGCGATCGGGGCCGGGGAGGCGTCGCTGACCTGCGGCGCGATCACCGCCCGGATCTCCGCGGAGGGCATGATCCGGTTCGAGGCCACCGAGGGCGGCCGGGAGCTGCTCGCCGAGCAGCGCGCCCACTTCTGGTGGCCCGGGCCGCGGCTGCGCACCGCCACCGGCAACGGCTACCACCGCATCGAGCAGCGCTTCGAGGCGTACGAGGGCGAGCGGCTGTACGGCCTCGGCCAGCACCAGCACGGACTGCTGGACCAGAAGGGCGCCGTGATCGACCTGGTGCAGCGCAACTCCGAGGTGTCCATCCCGCTCCTCACCTCCAGCCGCGGCTACACCCTGCTGTGGAACAACCCGGCGATCGGGCGCGTCGAGCTGGGCGCGACCGGCACCCGCTGGGTCGCCGACAGCGCACGCCAGATCGACTACTGGATCACGGCCGGGGACCCGGCCGCCGCCCAGCGCCGCTACTCCGCGGTGACCGGACGCGCGCCGATGCTGCCGGAGTGGGCGGCCGGGTTCTGGCAGTGCAAGCTGCGCTACCGCACCCAGGAGGAGCTGCTGGCCGTGGCCCGCGAGCACAAGCGGCGCGGGCTGCCGATCGACGCGATCGTCTGCGACTTCTTCCACTGGACGCACCTGGGCGACTGGAAGTTCGACCCGGTGGCCTGGCCCGACCCGGCGGCGATGACGCGCGAGCTGGACGACCTGGGCATCAAGCTGGTGGTCTCGGTGTGGCCCTCGGTCTCCCCGCTGAGCGAGAACCACGAGACGATGGAGCAGCGGGGCTTCCTGGTCGGTACCGAGTACGGGCCCACGGCGCACGCCGACTGGCCGGATGTGCGCGAGGGCGAGCGGATCCACGTCGCCTTCTACGACGCGACGCATCCGCGGGCCCGGGAGTTCATGTGGTCGCGGGTGCGGGAGAACTACCTGGAGCCGTACGGGATCCGCGCCTTCTGGCTGGACGCCTGCGAACCGGAGATCAAGCCCGGTTTCCCGGCGAATCTGCGCTACCACGCGGGGCCGGGCCTGGAGGTCGGCAACCTCTACCCGCGCGAGAACGCCCGCGCGATCCACGAGGGTCTGCGCGCGGCGGGCGAGGAGGAGGTGGTGACCCTCAACCGCTCGGCGTGGGCGGGCAGCCAGCGCCACGGGGCCGCCCTGTGGTCCGGCGACATCGGCACCGACTTCGCGACGCTGCGCCGCCAGATCGCCGCCGGGCTCAACGTGGCCCTGTCCGGCATCCCGTGGTGGAACACCGACATCGGCGGCTTTCACGGCGGCGACCCGGACGACCCGGCCTACCGCGAAGTGCTGATCCGCTGGTTCCAGTTCGGCGCGCTGTCGCCGATCATGCGGCTGCACGGCTTCCGCGACCCGGGGCTGCCGCTCGGGCCCGGCATGACCGGCGGCCCGAACGAGGTGTGGTCCTACGGCGAGGAGGCCGAGCGCGTCCTCGGCTCCTGTCTGCGGCTGCGCGAGCGGCTCAAGCCGTATGTGCTGGCGCAGATGCGCGCCGCCCACGAGGAGGGGCTGCCGCCCATGCGCCCGCTCTTCCTGGAGTTCCCCGGCGACGAGGCGGCCTGGGGCGTCGCGGACGCCTTTCTGCTCGGCCCCGACCTGCTGGTCGCCCCGGTCCTGGAGGCGGGCGCCACCGATCGGACGGCGTATCTCCCGGCGGGCGCGCGCTGGACGGACGCCTGGACGGGCGAGGTGTACGACGGCGGCCGGACGGTGACCGTCCCCGCCCCGCTGGACCGCATCCCGCTGTTCCTGCGGGACGGCGCCCGGCTGCCGGTGCGGGAGCCCTGACCGGCCGCGGCCATGAGCGGCCGCGGCCATGAGCGGCCCGCCGGCGCCGGCCGGCACCGCGCGTGCCGCCGCTCCCCGGAGAGCGGCGGCACGCGGTGGCGGGCGGGATCAGCCGGCGGACACGCCGAAGCTGTTGGTCTTGAAGTCCAGGCCGCCGGACGAGGAGGTGATCTCGTAGCCGAACTGGACGTCGCCGATGGTCACGTCGCCGAACCAGCCCTTGGTGTTCTTGATCCAGTTCACGATGGGCTTGATGTCCACGGTGCCGGAGCTGGAGTTGGAGCTGCGGATGAAGGAGAAGACCTGGTTGGAGCCGTTGCTGCCCTTGTAGACGGTCCAGGTGTGGCCGCCGAGGGTGACGGTGCCCTGGGAGGTGCCGAGGGGGCCGACCGGGCCGGTCTTGTTGACCCACAGCATGATCTCGTACGCGTGGTTGCTGTCCCAGATGTCGTACGAGGTGTTGTACGCGCCCGAGGACGGCACGGTGACGTTGTAGCTGCTCGTCAGGGTGTTGATGGCGCTGATCTTCTTGCCGACGACCTTCTTGGCGTTGGGGTAGGACTTGATGCCGCCGGTGTTCGGGTGGTTGGCCCAGACGCCCCAGTCGGCGGCGGAGTTGGCCCAGATGGTCTGCGCTCCGGCGCCGGAGCCCCAGATGTTGTTGTAGAGGGTGTAGCCGCCGGTGGACCAGTTGCCCCACTGCTCCGAGGAGGACCAGGTGGCGGCGTGGGCGGGGGCGGCGGCGAAGCCGATGAGTGCGAGGAGCGCGAACAGCGGCGTCAGGAAGAGCTTTCGAGCGGCTCGGTGCACGGTGCTGCTCCCTTCGGGTGGGGGGAATCGAGCGGGGTCAGGACCACGACCGCGTAGCGGTCGAGGTGGACCTGGGTGTCGTACACGCGGCCGGTGAGCAGGTCGGTCCGCGCGGACGGGAGGGGGACGACCGCGGGGGCGCGGCCGTGGTTGAGGAGGAAAAGGCAGTCACCGCGCGGCACGGCCTCGACGCCCTCGGGGATGCCGGGCAGCGGTGGCCGCAGGCCCGCCTCGCCGGCGGCGCGGGCCAGCAGGGCGCGCAGGGCGGCGGGTTCGGGGAGGGTGGAGACGTACCAGGCGGTGCCGTCGCCGTGGGCGTTGCGGGTGATGGCGGGCAGTCCGTCCAGCTCACCGCCCTTGATCCGGGCGACGGTCTCGGCGGTGGCCGGCTCCAGGTCCTCGGACCAGAGGGTGCCGGTGAAGGGGCCGAGCCAGGGGCTCTCGGCGGTCACGGTCTCGCCCTCGTCCAGCGGCCACCACTCGTGGACCGTGCGCAGGCCCAGGATGTCGCGCAGCCGCTGGTCGACCCCGCCGGGGCGGACCCGGTCGTCCTCGTCGGCGACGCCGGTGAAGAAGCCGCAGACGAGGGTGCCGCCGCCGCGGACGTAACCGGCCAGGTTCTCCAGTGCCTCATCGGTCAGCAGATAGAGATGGGGCACGGCGACCAGGGCGTAGTCGGTGAGGTCGGCCTGCGGGTGGGCGAAGTCGGTGGTGAGGTTCCGCTCCCACAGGGCCTGGTGCCAGGCGCGCAGCACCTGGTCGTAGTGGAGCCGGGAGGAGGGGCGGCCGCCCTGGACGCTCGCCCACCAGGCGTGCCAGTCGTGCAGGATCGCGGCCCGGGCTGGCACGTCGCTGCCCGCGACGGGGCCCAGCTCGCGCAGCTGGGCGCCGAGTTCGCGCACCTGGGCATAGGCGCGGCTGTGCTCCCCGGCGTGGGTGACCATGCCGGAGTGGAACTTCTCAGCTCCCTGCCGGGACTGCCGCCACTGGAAGAAGCAGACGCCGTCGGCGCCGCGCGCGACGGCCTGCAGCGACCACAGCCGCATCAGACCCCGTGGCTTGGGGTGGTTGACGCCGCGCCAGTTGACCGGGCCGGCGGCCTGCTCCATCAGCACCCATGGCCCGCCGGCCTGGGAACGGGTCAGGTCGTGGATCATCGCCCCGTACGCGCCGCCGTGCGGGTCCTTGGGGTCGGGGTAGACGTCGACGGAGACGACGTCCTCCTCGGCGGCCCAGGCCCAGCCGTCCTGGCCGATGAACAGCGGCATGAAGTTGGTGGTCACCGGGATGTGCGGGGTGCGCGCGGCCAGCGCGTCGCGCTCGGCGGTGAAGCACTCCAGCAGCGCGTCGCTGGTGAAGCGGCGGAAGTCCAGCGCCTGCGCGGGGTTGCCGAGGTACTGGGCCCGGCGCGGCGGGATGATCTCCTCCCAGCAGTCGTAGCGCTGGCTCCAGAAGGCGGTCCCCCATGCCTCGTTGAGCGCGTCGAGGCGGCCGTACCTGGCGCGTAACCAGCGGCGGAAGTGGGTGGCGGTGGTGTCGCACCAGCAGTGGGTGCCGTACTCGTTGCCCACGTGCCACATCCGCAGGGCGGGGTGGTTTCCGTAGCGCTCGGCCAGGTCCTCGGTGATGCGCTGGGCGTAGTCGCGGTAGACGGGGGACGAGGCGCAGAACTGGTTCCGCGAGCCGTACCAGACGACTCCGCCGGTCTCGTCGCGCGGCAGCGTCTCGGGGTGGCGGGCGCCCATCCAGGGCGGCGGGGAGGCGGTCGGGGTGGCCAGGCACACCTCGATGCCGCCCTGGTGGAGCAGGTCCATGACCCGGTCGAGCCAGCCGAAGTCGCGGGCCCCGGGGCGGGGTTCGAGCGTGGCCCAGGAGAAGACGCCGACCGTGACGGTGGTGACGCCCGCCTCGCGCATCAGCCGGACGTCGTCGTGCCAGACGCTCTCGGGCCACTGCTCGGGGTTGTAGTCCGCGCCGTAGAGGACGCGGCCGCGGGTGGCGTCGTTCAGGTCGGGCATACCGGCTCTTTCCGGTCGGGGCTGGCTGGTGGAACGGGCGGGGGCGCTCGGATCAGCCCTTGACGGCGCCGATGAGCATGCCCTTGGTGAAGTGCTTCTGGACGAAGGGGTAGAGGATCGCGACCGGGATCAGCGCGAGCACCATGACGGCCATCTGCACGGCCAGGCCCGGGACCTGCTGGCTGGAGATCATCTGGGACATGCCCTGGGGCGCCTGCTGTTTGATGACGAGCTGGCGCAGGATCATCTGCAGCGGCCACATCTGCTGATCGTTCAGGTAGAGCATCGCGTTGAACCACTGGCTCCAGTAGCCGACCGCGTAGAACAGCGAGACCACCGCGACCACCGCCTTGGACAGCGGCATCACGATCCGGAACAGGATCCGCCACTCCCCCGCGCCGTCGATGCGGGCGCTGTCGACCAGCTCGGGCGCGGTGTCCTGGAAGAACGCGCGCAGCACCAGCACGTTGAAGACCGAGATGGCGCTCGGCAGGATCATCGACCAGTAGCTGCCCTCCAGGCCGACCCCGGTGACCAGCAGATACGTGGGGATCAGACCGGCGTTGAAGAACATCGTGACGAGCAGCAGCATCAGGATCGGACGGTGCAGGAACGACCCGGAGCGGGACAGTCCGTAGGCGCACAGCACGGAGACCACCGTGCTGATCGCGGTGCCCACCGCGGTGAGCGCGAGGCTGACGAGCGTCGCGCGGGTCACCGTGCCGCCGCTCAGCAGCTCGGTATAGGCCCGGAAGGTGATCGTCTCGGGGACGATCACCAGACCACCGGCGTCGGTGATGGTTCTCTGGTCGGAGAGGCTGGTGACGATCACCACCCACAGCGGGCCGAGGATCGCCAGGCACACCCCGGTGAGGGTGACGCCCTTGAGCCCCTGGCCGACCCTGCCGGGCTCCTCCTCCCACACCGGGCGCTTCTCCCCGCCGCGCCGGCGCAGGGGCTGGGCGGAGGGCGTCGCGGCGGGGGCGGCGGCGGGCCGCTCGGTCACGGTCATGTCCGGCGTCATTTCCGGTAAACCCCCTGCTCGCCGAGCATATGGGCGACTTTGTTGGCGATCAGCACCAGGACCAGGCTGAAGACGCCCTTGATCAGGCCGCCCGCGGCGGCGATCCCGTAGTCGGTGTTGGCGATGCCGACCCACCACACATAGGTGTCGAAGACCTCCGAGGCGCCCGGCCCCACCGCGTCACGCTGGAGCAGGATCTGCTCGAAGCCGACGGTCAGCGCGTCGCCGACGCGCAGCACCAGCAGCAGGGCGATCACCGGGCGCAGCGCGGGCAGCGTGACGTGCCACATCCGGCGCCACCGGCCCGCGCCGTCCACGGCGGCCGCCTCGTACAGGTCCTGGTTGACGGCGGACAGCGCGGCGAGGAAGACGATCACGCCCCAGCCCGCGTCCTTCCACACCAGCTGGGCGGTGACCAGGAACGTGAAGACGCCCGGGTCGGTCATCAGGTCGAAGCCCTCGTACCCGTGGGAGCGCAACTGCTGGGCGAGGAGCCCGGCGCCGCCGAGCATCTGCTGGAAGATCGTGATGACCAGCACCCAGGAGAAGAAGTGCGGCAGATACAGGATCGACTGCACCAGTCCCCGGAGCCGGTCGCTGAGCACGCTGTTGAGCAGCAGCGCGAGCGCGACCGGCACCGGGAAGAACAGCACCAGCTGGATGAAGGTGATGCTGAGGGTGTTGGCGAAGGCGTCCCAGAAGCGGCTGTCCTGGAAGAGCAGGGTGAAGTTGTCGAACCCGGCCCAGGGGCTGGTCCACAGCCCCTGGGTGAACGGGTCGTAGTCCTTGAAGGCGACCGTGGTCCACAGCAGCGGGACGTAGGTGAAGAGCAGGAGCAGAGCGACGGCCGGGGCCGTCATCAGCAGCAGGGTGCGGTCGCGGCGCAGCCGGTGCCACCACCGGACGCCGTCCGCGGAGCGGCGGCTGTGGGCTTCCGCCCGGCCGCGGAACTTCCGGCGGAGCTTCCGGTCGGGGAGCTTCCGGTCGGGGAGGTCCACCGCCATCAGGCGCCGCTGCCGTTCTCGTCGAGGAGCTTGGCATACCAGTCGCGGAGCCGGTCGCCGCCGCCGCTGCGCCAGTCGCTGATGGCCCGCTGGGCGTCCTTGATCGACTTGCGGCTGCGGGTGACGTCCTTGGCCAGGTCCTCGAAGGGGGTGTAGAGGGAGGCGTACCGGTTGGGCTCCTGGATCTGCATGCCGTAGAAGAGCGGCTTCTTCGCGAACTTGCCCATGCGCCGCATCCAGCCGCAGTAGTCCTCGACCATCTGCGGGAAGTCCGGGTAGGCGACGCTGGCCTGCGGGGACACGATGAAGCGGTAGGTGTCCTGGACATCGCGCACACCGGTGGCGTTCTTGACCGGGACGCCGTCCTTCATGGTGTGGTGCACGCCCTCGACGCCGTAGTCGATGAGCCGCTGCTCCTTGGTACCGAAGGGCGCGGCGATGAAGTTGGCGAGGGCGAGGATTTCCTCGATCTGCTCCTTGCCGAGGTTCTTGCTGAGGAAGGACCAGATCTGGGCGGGCGGGTCGAGATAGAGGACCGGGTCGCCGCCGTCGGGACCGAAATAGTCCATCCCCTGGATCTTGAAGTCGGGTTGGGGCTCGGCCTGTTCGAAGGTGGCGCCGTACCATTTGGCGTCGCCGTCGTTGTAGATGAGGGTCTGGCCGGAGGTGAAGCGGGTCAGCGCGTCATTGGCCTTGCCCGCGACCGCGTCGGGGTGGACATAGCCCTTGGCGAAGAGCTTGCGGCACCACTCCAGGGCCTCGAGGTAGTTGTCGGTCTCCACCTTGTGGACGAGCTTTCCGTCCTTCTCCACCCAGTAATACGGCTTTTCGCCCGGGCAGCCGAAGAATTTCTGCGCCGCCCACCACATGTCGTCGCACGCCCACACCTTGCTCTTGGGCCGGGTGATCTCCTTGGCGAGGGCGAGGAATTCGTCCGGGCTCCTGGGGACCTGATATCCGTTCTTCCTGAACAGGTCCTCGCGGTAGTACGGGATGACTCCGGCGAGCGGGCGGGAGGGCATCGGCAGGCCGCGGAGCTTGCCTCCGAAGACGGACATCTGCCAGGCGGCGGTGGGAATGGCGGCCAGGTTGGGGTATTTCTTGACCTTGTCACCGGAGAGATACGGGCCGAGGTCGGCGAATTTCGCGCCGACCGCGCCATGGATCTTTCCGCCCATCTCCCACAGCGGAATCATCACGATGTCGGCGATGTCTCCGGAGGCGAGGACGGCGCTGAGCTTCTCGCCGTAGGTGTTGCCGTCCTGCGGCTGAAGTTTGATCGTCGCGCCGAGCGCTTCGTCGACAGCCTTGTCATAGGCGTTGTTCTTGGGCGGCGGAGTGCCCCACAGCGGTTCGAACATGGTGTAGCTGCCGCCGTGTCCGGGCTTGCCCTTCACGGAGGCGACGAGGTCGGCGGCGGGCGGGGCCTTGGTGTAGCCGGGGCTGGAGCCGTTGACGCTCGGAATATCCGGGTCCGCCACCTTCGAGGCCACATAGGTCGGCAGCAGCTTCTTCAGGTCCTTGCCGGAGGTGGTGCCGTTCTTGTCGCCGCTGTCCTCCGTGGAGCACGCGGACAACAGCGGAACACCTCCCGTCACGGCCACCGCGGCGATCGCCGTGGAGGCCAGGAAGGTTCTCCGGCCGGGAGGGGAAGTGGAGGCCGAAGCCTGGGAGTTCGGCATTGCGTCAACCCTTCGTGGCGAGCCCGCCGTACGATCGATGGTCGAAGCGCTTCGATATTGCGCTGAGATTAAGTGGGAGGGTCAGGTCGCGCAAGGGCCGGGCGGGAAGGAGTCGACGACGGTTCGTTGATTCTTGTTCTCTTCTAACCCGGCCCCGGACAAGGGCCGTTGATCGTTCGAGTCTTGACAGGGCGCGGCTCGGCCCTCCAGCATCGAAGCGCTTCGAATCACACCTCCGACCTCCGCGAGGAGACCCGTGAGCGGTTACGAGCCCGGTACGCCGGCGACCCGTCCGCCCTTCCGCGATCCGCGGCTGCCGCTCGGCGCCCGCGTGGACGACCTGCTCACCCGGCTCACGGCCGACGAGCGGATCGCGATGCTCCACCAGTACGCCCCCGCGGTGGAACGGCTCGGCCTCGCCGCCTTCCGCACCGGGCAGGAGGCGCTGCACGGCGTCGCCTGGATGGGACCGGCGACCGTGTTCCCGCAGGCCGTCGGGCTCGGCGCCACCTGGAGCCCGGACCTGGTGCGGCGGATCGGCGAGGCGGTCGGCGCCGAGGTACGGGCCATGCGCGCCCGCGACCCCCGGGTCGGGCTCAATGTGTGGGCGCCCACGGTCAATCTGCTGCGCGATCCGCGCTGGGGCCGCAACGAGGAGGGGTACGCCGAGGATCCGTACCTCACCTCCGCCCTGGCCGCCGCCTACACCCGCGGGCTGCGCGGCGACCATCCGGACCGCTGGCGCACCGCCCCGGTCCTCAAGCACTGGCTGGCGCACAACAACGAGACCGCCCGCGACACCACGTCGTCCTCCGTGCGCCCGCGCGTCCTGCACGAATACGACCTCGCGGCCTTCCGCGGCGCGGTGCGGGCGGGCGCGGTGGCCGGGGTGATGCCCGCGTACAACCTGGTCAACGGGCGGCCCAACCATCTCTCCCCGTATCTGCGGGAGCACTTGCGCACCTGGACCGGCCAGGAGCTGGTGGTGTGCTCGGACGCGGGCGCGCCGTCCAACCTGGTCGACTCCGAGCACTACTTCGCCACCCATGAGGAGGGCGTGGCGGCCGCCCTGCTGGCCGGGGTGGACAGCTTCACCGACCACGACCAGGACGCCTCGAAGACGATCGGCCGGGTGCGGGGCGCGCTGGAGCGCGGGCTCATCGACACCTCCGTGATCGACACGGCGGTGCGGCGGCTGCTGACGATGCGGTGCGCGCTGGGCGAGTTCGACGGGGACGACGATCCGTACGCCGATCCGCGGGGCGCCGGTTTCGACACGCCCGCGCACCGGGCGCTCGCCCTGGAGGCCGCCGAACAGGCCGTCGTCCTGCTCAAGAACGACGGGCTGCTGCCGCTGTCGCCGTCCGCCACCGGCACGCTGGCCGTGGTCGGCCCGCTCGCCGACGAGTGCAAGCTCGACTGGTACAGCGGCGCTCTGCTGCGCCGCAGTTCGCCGCGCGAGGCGCTGGCCGCGCGGCTCGGCGCGGACCGTGTGGTGTTCGTGGAGGGGACGGACACCGTACGGCTGCGCACCACGGCGGGCTGGGTGCGGGTGCCGCCCGGTGCCGTGGCGGAGGGGGCGGGCCGGGCGGGGGCGCGGGAGGCGTCGCTCAACCCGGCGCAACGGGCCGCGCGCACCGATCTGCCGCCACTGACCATCGGTGACACCCCCACCGACCTGGCGCTGGCCGACTGGGGCGGGGGCGTGTTCACGCTGCGCGCCCCCTCCGGCCGTTATCTGACGGTCGCCGGGGACGGTTTCGTCCGGGCCGCCGCCGAGCAGCCCGGCGGCTGGGTGGTCCAGGAGACGTTCGCGCTGGAGCGGCACGGTGACGGACATCTCCTCAGACACGGCGGGACGGGCGGATATGTCTGTGTCGCCGCCGAGGGCCTGAAGGTTGCCGACCGCTCCCGGGCCGAGGTCTTCCACCGGCACGTCGTCGAACGCGGCGAGGACGCCGTCGCGCGCGCCGCCGCGGCCGCCGACACGGTCGTCGTTGTCCTGGGCAACGATCCGCACATCAACGGCCGCGAGACCGAGGACCGCGCCACCCTCGCCCTGCCCGCCGGGCAGGACCGGCTGTGGCGTACGGCCCACGCCGCCAACCCGCGCACCGCGCTGGTGCTGACCAGCAGCTATCCGTACGCCGTCGGGGACGCGGCCGACACGCTGCCCGCCCTGCTGTGGACCGCGCACGGCGGCCAGGCGGCGGGCACCGGACTGGCCCGGGTGCTGTTCGGCGACGTCTCACCGGCCGGGCGGCTGCCGCAGACCTGGTACGCCTCCGAGGACGATCTGCCCGACCTGCTGGACTACGACATCATCACCTCCCGCGCCACCTACCTCTACTTCGACCGCGCCCCGCTCTTCCCCTTCGGGCACGGCCTGTCGTACACCCGTTTCGACTACGACGACCTGTCGGTGCGGCAGGACGACAACACCGCCCCTGCCGGGTCGCTGACCGTCGAGTGCACGGTCACCAACTCCGGCCCGTGCGACGGTGACGAGGTGGCGCAGATCTATGTGAGCGCGCCGGGGGCGCGCGTGCCGCGCCCGCACCGACGGCTGATCGCCCACCGCCGGGTGGCCTTGCGCCGGGGCGAGCGGGTGCGGCTGTTCTTCACCGTGCCGGTGGACGAGGCGCTGGGGTTCTGGGACGTGGCGCACGGCCGCTGGACCGTCGACCCGGGCCGTTACGAGATCCACGCGGGCGGCTCCAGCGCGGACATCCGCCGCACCGCCGCCCTCACCCTCGACGGCCCGCCGCCCGCCCCGCGCCCGGTGCTGCGGCGCGGGCTGGAGGCCGCGGACTACGACGCGACGGACGGCACCGTGCTCGTCGACCGCGCCAAGGCGCGCGGCGACGCGGTGGCCTGCGGCGACGAGGCGGTCGGCCGGCTGCTCTTCCGCGCCTGCGACTTCGGCGCGGGCGCGACGGCGGTCACAGTCGAGGCGGCCCACGAGGCGGCGGGCGGCGGGGCGGCGGTCGAGGGCACGGCGGACGGTGGGGCGGGGGTCGGTGAGGCGGCGGTCGAACTGCACCTCGCCGACGGCACGCCCCTGGCCACCGTCGCCATCCCGCCCACCGGCGGCCGCTACGCGTACACCGCCGTCCGCGCCGATCTGCCCACGCCGCCGGCCGGCGTGCACGACCTCCACATCACGCTGCGCGGGGCTCTGCGGCTGGCCCGCCTCGGCTTCGAAGGCTGAGGGCCCGTACGAAACCCGGGGCGGGCCGTATCCGCTCCGGCGGTGGGCCTACAGGTCGATCCCGGTGAGGACCATGACCCGCTCGTAGGTGTAGTCCTCCATCGCGAACCGCACGCCCTCGCGCCCCACGCCGGACTTCTTGACGCCCCCGTAGGGCATCTGGTCGGCCCGGTACGACGGCACATCGCCGACGATCACCCCGCCGACCTCCAGCGCGCGGTGGGCGCGGAACGCGGTCTGCACATCGCGGGTGAAGACACCCGTCTGCAGCCCGTACTTGGAGTCGTTGACGGCCGCGAACGCCGCCTCCTCGTCCGCCGCCCGCTGGATGGTGAGCACCGGGCCGAAGACCTCCTCGCAGGAGATCGTGACGTCCGCCGGGACGTCCGCGAGCACCGTCGGGGCGTAGCTCGCACCCTCGCGCTTGCCACCCGTCAGCAGCTTCGCACCGGCCTGCACGGCCTCGTCCACCCAGGACTCGACGCGCTTGGCCGCGTCCTCGTTGACCAGCGGGCCGACATCGGTCGCGTCATCGGACGGATCGCCGGTGACCTGTGCCTCGACGGCCGCGACGACCTTCGGCAGCAGCCGCTCGTACACCGACGCGTCCGCGATCACCCGCTGCACGGAGATGCAGGACTGGCCGCCCTGGTAGTTGGAGAACGTGCCGATGCGGGTGGCCGCCCAGTCGAGGTCGGCGTCGGCGGCGTAGTCGGACAGGACCACCGCCGCGCCGTTGCCGCCCAGCTCCAGCGTGCAGTGCTTGTGCGGCACCGACGCCTGGATCGCGTAGCCGACCTTGTCCGAACCGGTGAAGGAGATGACCGGCAGCCGCTCGTCCTGGACCAGCGCGGGCATCTGGTCGTTCGGCACCGGCAGCACGCTCCAGGAGCCCGCCGGAAGGTCCGTCTCGGCCAGCAGCTCGCCGAGGACCAGCGCGGACAGCGGGGTCGCGGGCGCCGGCTTGAGGATGATCGGCGCGCCGACCGCGAGGGCCGGGGCGACCTTGTGCGCGCACAGGTTCAGCGGGAAGTTGAACGGCGCGATGCCGAGCACGGTGCCCCGCGGGAAGCGGCGGGTCAGCGCGAGCCGCCCCTCACCACCGGCGTCGGTGTCCAGCCGCTGGGCCTCGCCGCCGTTGAACCGGCGGGCCTCCTCCGCCGCGAGCCGGAAGACGGAGACGGCGCGTCCGACCTCACCGCGCGCCCACTTCATGGGCTTGCCGTTCTCGTCCGAGATGAGCCGGGCGATCTCTTCGGTGCGCTCGGCGAGCCGTCGCGCGACGTGGTCGAGGGCGGCGGCCCGTACGTGCGCGGGCGTCGCGGCGAACTCCCCGCGCACGGCCTCGGCGGCCGCCACGGCCTCCTCGATCTGCGCCTCGGTGGGGACGCTCACCGCGCCGACGCGCCGGCCGTCCCAGGGCGACGTGACCTCGAGCGTGCTCTCGCCCGTCGCCTCGCGGCCGGCGAGCCAGAACGCATGGGTGACAGCTTCGTTTGTGTCCGGCACAGCGGATCCCGACCCTTCTGAAGTGGTGGGGTGATGGTGCGGTTGTCTCTCCCCTCCCACCGTAGGCGCGTGGGACGCGCGGCGCGTTTGTCCGGGGCGGCGCAGTCGGCGCCCGCAGCGCACCGCAATGGCGTGGCGCCCTGGGGCCCCCTCAGGACGACTTCAGCGTGGGGGTCGCCGGGGCCGTGGCCTTCAGGGCCAGCCAGAGCTCCATGCGGACATCCGGGTCGTCGAGGGAGCGGCCCAGGATCTCCTCCACGCGGCGCATCCGGTAGCGCAGGGTGTGCCGGTGGACGCCCAGGTCGGCGGCGGCCGCGTCCCACTGGCCGTGCCGGGACAGCCAGGCGCGCAGCGAGGCGACCAGGTCGCCGCGGCCCGTCGCGTCGTGGTCGCGCAGGGCGCGCAGCATGCCGTCGGCGAAGGCCCGTACGGCGTCGTCGGCGAGCAGCGGCAGCAGCGAACCCGCCGCGACGTGCTCGTGCTCGACCAGCACCCGCCCGCGCCGCCGGGCCACCGACAGGGCCTGCTCCGCCTGCCGGTAGGCGGCCGCGGCCGCGATGGGGCCCGCCGGGGCGGACAGGCCGATGACCAGGTCGCCGCACTGGGTCGCGGCGGCGCCGCGGTCGCGGGGGCGGGTCGCCGTACCGCGCCGGCTCTCGATCCCCTCGGCGTGCTCCGTACAGCCTGCGACCGCGGCCCCGCCGTCCGGGGCCAGCACGATCAGCCGCTCGCCGTCGGGCACGACGAGCACCGCCTCGCCGGCGCGGGCCGCGGCCGCCTCCATGGCGTCGACGAGCACGCCGAGGGGATCGGCGCGGTCCGGGTCGCCCGCGCCACCGCTCGCATCACCGGCCGCGGATGCCTCCGCCGCCGTCTCGTCCGTGGCGTACGCCGTGTGCGACGCCTGCCCACCGCCGCCCGGCACCGCCTCGGCGACCAGCATCCGGAAGGGGGCGTCCAGCAGTTCCCCGTACAGCCGCCCGGCCACCGCCCGGGCGTGGTCCGGCTCCCCCGCGAGCAGCATCCGCAGCACGGCGGTGCCCAACCGCTGCTCGGCCTCCCGCAGGGCCCGGGAGCGCTCGGTGGTCAGGGTCAGCAACGCCACGGCCGAGTGCACGGCGTAGCGCTCGGCGGTGCCCAGCGGCGCGCCCGTACCGACCGCGAGGACGCCCCGGGTACGGCGCCCGGTGCCCAGCGACTGCAGCTCCACCCGGTCCGTCGCCTCATCGCCCGCCTCCGCGCCGCTCCCGCCGACCACCACGCTCGCCGGGGCGGGGCGGGCGCGCAGCCGCTCGGCGTCCGCCGTATGCCGGGCGGCGCGGCGGGCCGCCCAGTCGGGGGCGGCGGCGACCACGGAGCCGGAGGCGTCGTAGAGCGCCGCCCAGCCGTCGACGTGCGCGGCGAGCCGGGCGAGCAGCGCGGCGGGCCCCTCGGCGCCGATCGCGGCGCGGGTCAGCTCACGCTGCGCCTCGAACCCGGCGGTCACCGCGCGGTACTGGTCGGCGGCTATCGCCGCCGAGACGGCCTTGCTGATGGCGATGAAGGGCGTACGGCGCGGCACCACGAGCAGTGGCAGCCCCTCCTCCTTCGCCGCGGCCACGAGCGCCGCCGGCACCTCGTCGTACGCGACGCCGACCGCGAAGCCCAGCCCCACCACCCCCGCGCCGACCAGCCGCCGGACGTAGCGGGCCATGGCGGCCGGGTCCTCGGCGTCCAGCTTCATCGCGGTGATGAGCAGCAGCTCGCCGCCCTCCATGTACGGCACGGGGTCGGCGAGCTCGCTGACATGGGCCCAGCGCACCGGCGTCTCCAGCCGGTCCTCTCCCGCGAGGACGGACAGCTTGAGCGCGGTGTGGTGGACGAGTGAGGCGAGCGTGGGAGGCATGGCACCTTCGATGCGGATGCGACGACGAATGCGACTGCACGGACTGCGACTGGACGACTGGACGGGATGCGACTTCACGAAATGCGACTTCACCGCCCCGTATGAACGGCTACTGCCGATTCTGCCTCAATGGACGAATCCGCGGTATCCGCGCCGTTGCCGTACGGCGCCGGCCGGTCACCCGCGCAGATCCACCAGCACCGGCGGCCCGCCCTCGCCCCGCACCGACGTCACCGACAGCACCGCGTGCCCGGCGGGCACCGAATGCGCCAGCTCCGAGGCGGACCAGCGCTCACGCTCCACCTTCCGCACCGTCACGGACTGGGTCGTGACGGCCTTCCCCGTCACGACCTTGCGAATGAAGTGCAGGACCTTGGTGAACGGCTCGTCCGAGATGATCTGCCGGTCCGTGACATCCCGGGTCTCGACCCACTCCGTGCCCCACACCTCGGCGAACCGGGCCCCGTCCCACGTCGTCACCCCGGCGCAGGCCATCCGGCACCCGACCGCCCCCAGCAGGGCACTGCGCAGCGCCTCGGGAACGTCGTCGAGGGTGCGGAGGGTGAGCACCGCGCCCGCGTGGGCGGCACGGAGGCGCTGGATGCCGCGCAGCGCCTCGGGGGTGATGGTGTGCGACGCGTCGTCGAGGACCAGGCAGGCGAAGAGCGACCGGTCGGCGCGGCCCACGGCGCACTCGGTGAACTGCGCGAGCACGAGACGGGCCAGCATGCGGGACGCCTCGGCGTGCCCGCGCTCCGGCAGATCGATCCGTACCCGCAGCGGGTGTTCGAGGGCGCGGAGGGAGAACGGACGGCGGTCGCCGGTGGTGTCGAAGAAGTCGGCGAACGCGGGCCGGTCCAGCAGCGCGATCCGGTCGGCCAGCAGCGCGCCGACGTCCCCGGGCGCACCCGACTGCCGCACCCGCGCCTCCAGCTCCCGCGCCTGCGCCCGCTCCCCCGCCGCCTCCAGCGCCTCGCGCAGCGCGCCGACCGCCGTCTTCGCGCCGTCGAGCAGTTCGCGCAGCTCCGGCACGGCCGGGAAGCGGCCGTGCGCGGCGCGATAGGGGCCGAGCAGCTGGGCCAGCGCCGTCGCTGCCCGGCGGCTGTCGCCGCCGGGCAGTGAGGCGGCCATGTCGCCGATCAGCGCCTCGGCGAGGATGCCCGCGGCCTCGTCGGGGTCCGTGGTGCCGCCGTAGAGGTCGAAGTCGTAGACGGAGTCGGGCCGGCCGATCTTCACGACGACGTCGAACGCCTCGTCGGTCCCCAGGCCCGCCCCCGCCGCCCCCACGGCCACCACCGCGACCCGCCCGGCGAGCGCCTGCAGGCACAGCGACTCCACGACGGGCCGCACCAGCCGCCCGGTCTTCCCCGACCCGGGCGGCCCGACGGCGAGCAGCGAGGTCCCCAGCACATCGGGATCGAGCGCGAGCCCGGCGCCGCGGTGCTGATACGGATTGCGCAGATCGTCGAGGGCGGTCCCGAGGCGGACCTGGCGGGTGAGCAGATCGTGCTCGGCCGTGCGCGCGGGGAGGTCCCGGGCGCCGGACGGATGGCCGTGCGAGGCGGCGCCGTGGCGCAGCACGGTGTCGGTGAACGCGGCGAGCGAATTCCGTCCGGCGCGCACGGACTGCCAGGCGTGCTCGATCCGGGCGTGATCGACGTCGTTCATCGCCCCGGCCCGCGCGTCGGCCGCCAGCCGATCAGCCGCCCCATGCGCCCCGGCGGCCCGCAGATGCGGCCACTCGACGGGGTCGGCCTCGGGCCGGCTCGGCTCGGCGGCGGCGTCCGTCTCGTCCCAGGCCCGCCGGAAGAGGGGCGTGACGTAGCGGCGCCAGACCTCGCCCCAGTGGCCGACGCGGCCGAAGAGGACGGCGATGGCGCACGCGAAGATGCCGTAGTAGATGTACGCCGCAACGACGTAAGCACGGTCACCCTTCCGCTCCCACGAGTCGGGAGTGAACAGGTCCAGCGGCCACAGCCAGTACCACCCGAGGTACCCGTTCCAGAGCAGCGACCAGACCAACCAGCCGCAGAGACCGGCGATCAGCGCGCCGCTGATCAGACGTCGCCCGGGAATCCTCTCCGGATCCTCCGGCGGCTTGGGCTTGTGCCCATACCTCCACACCCCCGGCCCCGCCTCCTCGGAGCGCGGCGCCCGCAGCCATGCCGCGAAGGACGGCCGCGCACCCGAGACCGTCGCGGACGGGGTCGGGGGTGCCGCCGACGGCATGGGCGGCGGCGCCGTCGGCCGGGCCATGGCCGTCGCGGGCGCCTGCTCGGGGTACGGCTGGGCATACGGGGGCCGGTCAGGCACCCGCGGTGGGGCAGGCGGGATGGGCGGGGGGGTGGGTCGTCGGGTGTTGCGGGAGTCGAACGTGCCCTCGGTGTCCATCTGCTACCCCTTGCCCCCTGACCGGCTGTGCCTCTGCGTTTCGCGCCACCGCGCCACCGCTCAATCTAGTGTTCCCGCCCGGGGAGTTCAGCGACCCCACCGGGGTGGCACCTCACAAGGTGCCGGGATGGCGCCGGGGCCGCGGCTATGGCCGTCGCGGACAACGCACCCCACCCACTGCTCCCGAACGGAACATGCCGCTTCGCTCGCCGCGCGCCTAGCCTGCGAGTAAAGCCCCTGTCACGTCCCTTTCTTTCCGTGGAGTACCTCATGACCGAACTGTCCGGAGGCCCGTCCCTCCCCCAGGAGCGTCGCGTCGTCACCGCGATTCCCGGCCCGAAGTCGCAGGAGCTGCTCGCCCGTAAGAACGCGGTGGTCGCCGGCGGTGTGGGCAGCGTGCTGCCGGTCTTCACGGTGCGCGCGGGCGGCGGGGTGATCGAGGACGTGGACGGCAATTCGCTGATCGACTTCGGTTCCGGCATCGCCGTGACGTCGGTCGGCTCCAGCGCCGAGGCCGTGGTGCGCCGGGCGTCGGCGCAGCTGGCGGACTTCACGCACACCTGTTTCATGGTGACGCCGTACGAGGGGTACGTGGAGGTCTGCGAGGAGCTGGCGCGGCTCACGCCGGGCGATCACGCCAAGAAGTCGGCGCTGTTCAACTCGGGCGCGGAGGCGGTCGAGAACGCGGTGAAGATCGCCCGCGCGCACACCAAGCGCCAGGCGGTCGTCGTGTTCGACCACGGCTACCACGGCCGGACCAACCTCACCATGGCGCTCACCGCCAAGAACATGCCGTACAAGAATGGCTTCGGCCCCTTCGCGCCCGAGGTCTACCGGGTTCCGCTCGCCTACCCCTACCGCTGGCTGACGGGCCCGGAGAACTGTGCCGAGGAGGCCGCGGCCCAGGCCATCGACATGATCAGCAAGCAGGTCGGGGCGGAGAACGTGGCCGCGATCGTCATCGAGCCGGTCCTCGGTGAGGGCGGCTTCATCGAACCGGCCAAGGGCTTCCTGCCGAGGATCGCCGAGTTCGCGAAGGACAACGGCATCGTCTTCGTCGCGGACGAGATCCAGTCCGGCTTCTGCCGCACCGGCCAGTGGTTCGCGTGCGAGGACGAGGGCATCGTGCCGGACCTGATCACCACCGCCAAGGGCATCGCGGGCGGGCTTCCGCTCGCCGCCGTCACCGGCCGTGCCGAGATCATGGACGCGGCGCACTCCGGCGGCCTCGGCGGCACCTACGGCGGCAACCCAGTGGCGTGCGCGGCGGCGCTGGGCGCGATCGAGACGATGCGCGAGCTGGATCTCAACGCGAAGGCCAAGCGCATCGAGGAGGTCATGAAGGGCCGGCTGTCCGCGATGCAGGAGAAGCACGACGTCATCGGCGACCTCCGGGGCCGCGGCGCGATGATCGCCGTCGAACTGGTGAAGCCGGGCACCAAGGACCCCAACCCGGAGGCGACGGCGGCCGTCGCCAAGGCCTGCCACGCCGCCGGGCTGCTGGTCCTGACCTGCGGTACGTACGGGAACGTGCTGCGTTTCCTGCCGCCGCTGGTGATCGGGGAGAACCTGCTGAACGAGGGTCTGGACGTCCTCGAGGGCGCCTTCGCCGAGCTGTGACTGTGGGTGGATCGTCGAGCCGCGTGAAGAAGATGTGCGGGGCCGATGACAGGTGGGTGATCGGCCTGTCCGACAGCCTCTCGCTGCCGTACGGTCGTTGCAGATGAGAGAAACACCCCGCTCGCAGGGGACTGCGGGCGATGCCGAGCCGGTGCTTCCCCAGCCCCGACCCGGCTGTGCCCTCGCGCACACCACTGGAGCCTCCGGCTCCGGATCTCCTCACCGATCGGACGGCCGCCCGCCCCAAACCCCCCGGGGCGTGCGGCACACCGATCGCCACGCCGGCCCCGGAACCACCCCCCCTGTTCCGGGGCCGCCGTCTGTCTTCCTCCGGGCGCTCGCCCTCCCCACGGTGCTGCTGGTGATCTTCGCGCTGTGCGCCTGGCAGGTCGCCGCCCACGGCCCGCTGTTGACGCTCGACGAGCGGCTCGGCCGCGCCATCGCCGGATCGCCCCTCCCCTCCCCCGTCGCGGAGTTCCTCGCCGACCTCGGCAATACGGCGGTGGCGCTCCCGGTCCTCGGTGTCGCGCTCGCCTGCGCGGCGTGGCGCTCCCCGGCCGCAGCGCGCCGCTGGCCGGGGCCGCTGGCCGCCACGCTGGCGATGGCGGCGGTCCCGGCCCTGGTCGCGCCGCTCAAGGCGCTGATCGACCGCCCGGGCCCGCCCGGCCCGCTGGCGGACGAGACGGGGTTCTTCCCGTCCGGCCATGCCGCGACGGCGGCCGTCGCCTACGGCGCGGCGGCCGTGCTGCTGCTCCCCCTCCTGCGCGGAGGGCTCCGGGGGTGGCTGATCGGCGTCGTCGTCCTGCTCAACCTCGCGGTGGGGGTGGGTTTGGTCCGCCGGGCGTACCACTGGCCGCTGGATGTGGCCGGGAGCTGGTGTCTGTGCGGCTGTCTGCTGTGGGCGGTGCTGCGGGTGCGCCAACAGACCGGGTAACCACCGGCGGCAACCGCAATTGACGTCACCCCACTGATCCCTCTGATCCGGCCGCCCCGCCGATCCGCGGCAAGCGCGGCCGGCCACCGCGCCGTCATCCGTTGGCGGCGACTCCACACCGCGCTTTGTGGGAGCAAGGGCAGGTGATGCACCCCAGGAGATGGCCTGCTCGATACGTCAGAACGCACTCGCAGCAGCCGGGCCCGCGCGGCCTCACATCCGGGATCTCAGCACGTCGACCTCACAGCCCGGCGCGAAGGGGTCGAAGCCGTGCTCGATCAGCGAGCGAACGATCAGCAGGCTTCGCATCGACCACCACGCGTGGATAACGTCGCGGTCGATGCCGGTGCCGTAGCCGGCGATGACGTCGTCGAGGTGCTCCTCGTGTCCGAGCGTGAAGGTGGCGAGGTCGTACAAGGCATCACCCTGGCCCGCCTCGGACCAGTCGATGATGCCCGTGACCTCATCGCCGTCGACGAAGACATGCGCGATCTGCAGGTCGCCGTGAGTGAACGCCGGAGTCCACGACCGAAGCGCGGCCTCGGCGACCTGGCGATTGCGGGTGACCAGGTCCGCGGGCAGGGCGCCGTTCGTCACGAGCCACTCGCACTCGTCGTCGAGTTCCGCAACCAGCGCGACGACGCTCCGCCCGGCCCGGCCCGGCCCGGCCGGGCCGGGCCGGGGCGGCAGCGGCGCGTCGTGCAGCTTCCGGAGGGTGGCACCCGCCGCCGCCCACGCCGCCGACGACCCGGCCGACGGCCCGCCGAGGCGCCCGAGCGTCGTGCCCGGGAGTGCGGCGGTCGCGAGCACGGACGGCTTGCGCCACAGGACCTCCGGGGTCGGGACCGGCGCGAGGGACATCGCCTCGATCTCGGCGTCGATGCGCGCCTGATCGGCGTCCACCTTCAGGAACACATCGCCGACGCGCAGGGTCGCGCGCTCGGAATGGGCGACGACGACTTCGACCTCATCCATGGGCGGCCAGTATCCCGGGAGTGATCGCCGATGTCGCCGGGTTTCTCACGTGCGATGACGCGGCTGACCGCGTCCCGCTATCCGGCGGCCTCGTGCCCGATGCCCCCCTCCGACCGGGTAAGTCCACCACTTCTGTCAGGAGTCCTTGAGCGGGCAGAGGGACCTCAGCTGTCGAAGCCCAGCCCCATCCGGTCCATCGCCTTGAGCCACAGGTTGCGCCGTCCTCCGTTGGCGTCGGCCCGGCTCATCGACCACTGGGTGAGGCCGATCCCCGCCCAGCGGACCGGTTCCGGCGGGAACGGCAGCGGCTTGCTGCGCACCATCTCCAGTCGGGTCCGCTCGGTGTGGTCCCCGGCCAGCAGGTCGAGCATCACCTCGGCGCCGAAGCGGCTCGCGCCGACGCCGAGGCCGGTGTAGCCGAGGGCGTAGGCGACGCGTCCGCCGTGTGCGCTGCCGAAGAACGCGGAGAAGCGGGAGCAGGTGTCGATCGCGCCGCCCCAGGCGTGGCTGAACCGGACGCCCTCCAGCTGCGGGAAGCAGCGGAAGAAGTGCTGGGCGAGGGTGCGGTAGGTGGCCGGGTGGTGGTCGTATTCGGCGCGCACCCCGCCGCCGTAGCGGTAGACGATGTCGTGGCCGCCCCACAGGACGCGGTGGTCGGCGGTGATGCGGAAGTAGTGGAAGTGGTTGGCGGTGTCGCTGAGGCCCTGCCGTCGCCGCCAGCCGATCGCGGCGAGCTGGGCGCCGGTCAGCGGCTCGGTCATCAGGGCGTGGTCGTAGACGGGGACGATGTACGGGCGGACGCGGCGTACCAGGGCCGGGAAGGCGTTGGTGGCGAGGGCGACCCGCCGGGCCCGTACCCGGCCGTAGGGGGTGCGCACCAGCATGCCGGGGGTGCCGGTTCCGGCGCGGCTCAGCTGCTCGGCGGGGGTGTGTTCGTAGATCCGTACGCCCAGCTCGGCGCAGGCCCGCTTCAGGCCCCAGGCGAGCTTGGCGGGGTGCAGCATGGCCACGCCCCGGTGGTCCCACAGCCCGGCGAGGAAGGTGGGCGAGTCGACCTCGGCGCGCACCGCGTCGCGGTCCAGGAACCGGGGCTCGGTGATGCCGAGCGCGGCGGCCCGGGTGGCGGTTTCGCGCAGTTCGGCGATCTGGTGGGGCCGGGTGGCGACGTCGATCTCGCCGGTGCGCTCGAAGTCGCAGTCGATGGCGTAGCGGGCGACGGCGGCTTCGATGGCGTCGAGGTTGCGGTGGCCGAGCCGTTCCAGTGCGGCCAGTTCGTGGGGCCAGCGGGCGGCGCCGTTGCCGAGGCCGTGGGTGAGGGAGGCGGCGCAGAAGCCGCCGTTGCGGCCGGAGGCGGCCCAGCCGGACTCCTGGGCCTCGACCAGGACCACGTCGCGGCCGGGGTCGCGCTCCTTGGCGGTCAGGGCGGTCCACAGTCCGCTGTAGCCGCCCCCGATGACGAGGAGGTCGCAGCGTTCGCCGCCGACCAGGGCGGGGTTCGGGCGGGGCCGTCCGGGGTCGTCCAGCCAGTACGGGGTGTAGGCGACGTCGGCGAGGGCTTCCAGGACGGGCGGTCCGGGAGCGTCGCTGCCTCCGGGAGAGCGGGGCATGGCGTCTGCGGCCATGGTGGTCAGCTCCTCTTTCGGCGGGCGCCGGCCAGTTGACCGGCGAGGACGCACAGCACCGCGAGGGCGAACATCGCCGTTCCGATCACGTTGATCTGGACGGGGGTGCCGCGCTGCGCGGATCCCCACACGAACATGGGGAAGGTCACGGTGGATCCGGCGTTGAAGTTGGTGATGATGAAGTCGTCGAAGGAGAGCGCGAAGGACAGCAGCGCACCGGCGGCGATGCCGGGCGCGGCGATCGGCAGGGTGACGCGCAGGAAGGTCTGCGCCGGGGAGGCGTAGAGGTCCTGGGCGGCCTGTTCCAGCCGGGGGTCCATGCTCATGACGCGCGCCTTGACGGCGGTGACGACGAAGCTCAGGCAGAACATGATGTGGGCGATGAGGATCGTCCAGAAGCCGAAGCCGACGCCCATGTTGAGGAAGAGCGTGGCGAGGGAGGCGGCCATGACGACCTCGGGCATCGCCATCGGCAGGAAGATCAGGCTGTTGACGGCGGGGCGGGCCCGGAAGCGGTAGCGGGCCAGCGCGAAGGCGATCATGGTGCCGAGGACGGTCGCGCCGAGCGTGGCCCACACCGCGAGCCGCAGGCTCAGCGCGAGGGAGCCGCACAGGTCGGCGACGCCGCACGGATCGGTCCAGGCGTCGGTGGAGAACCGCTGCCAGGCGTAGTTGAAGCGGCCGTTCGGCTTGTTGAACGAGAACACCAGGACGACGACGTTCGGCAGGATCAGGTACGCGAGGGTGGCGAGCCCCGCGAGGACCACCAGGTTGCGCCGTATCCAGCGGATGAGGGGCATGAGGGCCATCAGACGAGATCCTCCGTCCCCGCCTTGCGGATGTAGACGGTGACCATCGCGAGGATCGCCGCCATGAGAAGGAAGGACAGCGCGGCGGCCGTCGGGTAGTCGAGTACCCGCAGGAACTGCGACTGGATGACGTTGCCGATCATCTTCTGGTCGGTGGAGCCCAGCAGCTCGGCGTTGATGTAGTCGCCCGCGGCCGGGATGAAGGTGAGCAGGGTGCCCGCGACCACGCCCGGCATGGACAGCGGGAAGGTGACCCTGCGGAAGACCGTGCTGGGGCGGGCGTAGAGGTCGCGGGCGGCCTCGTGCAGCCGGCCGTCGATGCGTTCCAGGGAGCTGTAGAGCGGCAGGATCATGAAGGGCAGGAAGTTGTACGTCAGCCCGCAGACGACGGCGAGCGGGGTGGCCAGCACCCGCTGCCCCTCGGTGATCCCCAGACCGCTGGTCACGTCAAGGATGTGCAGGGAGTTCAGCGCCCCCACCACCGGGCCGCCGTCCGCCAGGATCGTCTTCCAGGCGAGCGTGCGGATCAGGAAGCTGGTGAAGAACGGCGCGATGACGAGGATCATGAGCAGATTGCGCCAGCGGCCCGCGCGGAAGGCGATGAGGTACGCGAGCGGGTAGCCGAGCAGCAGGCACAGCACGGTGGCGGTGGCCGCGTACAGCACCGAGCGCAGGAACTGCGGGGCGTATTCGGTGAGCGCGTCCCAGTAGGTCTGGACGTGCCAGGTGACGGTGAAGCCCTCTTCGAGGGAGCCGGTCTGGACGGAGGTCGACGCCTGGTAGACGAGCGGGGCCGCGAAGAAGACCAGCAGCCACAGGATGCCGGGGAGCAGCAGCCAGTAGGGCACCAGCCGCTTGCGTACGGACGTCTTGCGGGGCATCTTGCGGGGCATCTTGCGGGGTGTGGCACGCGCCGCGGGGGCCGTGTCGCGCGTCTCCGTGGCCGTCACGCCGCCTCCTCACCGGAGCCGTTGCCCGCGGCGGTGCCCTGGGCCGGGTCGAGGCCGAAGGTGTGGGCCGGGTTCCAGTGCAGGACGACCTCGGCGCCGGGGGCGAGCCGGGGGTCGCGCTCGATGTTCTGCTCGTAGATGGCCAGTTCGGCGCCGTCCGGGGTGGTCACGACGTACTGGGTGGAGACGCCGATGAAGCCGGCGGCCGCGATGCGGCCGGTCATCCGGTTGCGGGTCGCGGGGACGGTGCCGGAGTCCTCGGCGGGGGTGAGGGAGATCTTCTCGGGGCGCACCCCGACCAGCACCGTGGCGCCGGTGCGG
The DNA here is from genome assembly GCF_001417735.1 of Streptomyces sp. NBRC 110028. Lineage (GTDB taxonomy): Bacteria > Actinomycetota > Actinomycetes > Streptomycetales > Streptomycetaceae > Streptomyces. The sequence goes on along the minus strand of NZ_BBUZ01000040.1, from coordinate 22,543 downwards.
ACGGCCGCGCGGCATCGCCCGACGGGCAGGGTGAGGCGGCCTCCGGCGGCCGTGAGCAGGAGGTCGCCTCCGCTCTTGTCGGTGATCTCGGCATCGATGAGGTTGGAGGTGCCCAGGAAGTCGGCGACGAAGGTGGTGCCCGGGCTCTCGTACAGCTCGGCCGGGGCGCCCAGCTGCTCGACGCGGCCGCCGTTCATCACCGCGACCGTGTCGGCCATGGTCATGGCCTCCTCCTGGTCGTGGGTGACGTGGACGAACGTGATGCCGACCTCGGTCTGGATGCGCTTCAGTTCCAGCTGCATCCGGCGGCGCAGCTTGAGGTCGAGCGCGCCCAGCGGCTCGTCGAGGAGCAGCACCCTGGGGTGGTTGATCAGCGCGCGGGCGAGGGCGACGCGCTGCTGCTGGCCGCCGGAGAGCTGCTGGGGCTTGCGGCGGGCGAGGTCGCCGAGCTGGACGAGGTCCAGCATCTCCCCGACCTGCTTCTTGACGGACTTGATGCCGCGTCGGCGCAGCCCGAAGGCGACGTTCTCGTAGATGTCGAGGTGCGGGAAGAGGGCGTAGCTCTGGAAGACGGTGTTGACCGGCCGCCGGTGCGGCGGGAGGGCCGTGATGTCCTCCCCGGCGAGCCGGATGGTGCCGGTGGTGGGCTCCTCCAGTCCGGCGATCATGCGCAGGGTGGTGGTCTTGCCGCAGCCGGAGGCGCCGAGCAGGGCGAAGAAGGAGCCGGCGGGTATGTGCAGGTCCAGCGGGTGGACGGCGGTGAAGGACCCGTAGGTCTTGCCGATCCCGTCGAGCCGGACGTCGCCGCCGGTGGTGGTGGGCTGGGTCATGGGGTGGGCATCCTCGCGTGTCAGGCCGTCAGGCGCCGGTGAGCTTGGCGAACGCGTCCTCGAACGCCGTCTCTTCCTTGCTCGACAGGGAGCGGAAGGCATGGGACTTGGCGGCCATCTCCTCGTCGGGGAGGATCAGCGGGTTGTCCGCCAGCGCCTGATCGATCTTCGCGAGTTCGGCGCGTACGCCGTCGACCGGGCAGACGTAGTTGATGTAGGCGGCGACCTTCGCGGCGACCTCGGGCTCGTAGTAGTAGTCGATGAGCCGTTCGGCGTTCTTCTTGTGACGGGCCTTGGCCGGGATCAGCAGGTTGTCGGTGGCGGTCATGTAACCGGCGTCGGGGACGGCGAGTTCGATCTCCGGGTTGTCGGCCTGGAGCTGGATGAGGTCCCCGGCCCAGGCCATGCAGGCGGCGAGATCGCCCCGGGTCAGGTCGCCGGTGTAGTCGTTGCCGGTGAAGCGGCGGATCTGGCCGCGGTCGGACGCCTTTTGGAGGCGGGCGATCGCCGCGCCGAAGTCGTCTGCGGTGACGTCCTCGGGCCGTTTGCCCATGTCGAGAAGGGTCAGCCCGACGGTGTCGCGCATCTCGGTGAGCAGGCCGACCCGTCCCCTCAGCCGGGGGTCCTCGAGGAGCTGGGAGACGGAGGTGACGCTGCGGCCGCCGGTGGCCTTCTTGTTGTATGCGATGACGGCGGGGATGCCGGTCCAGGGATAGGAGTGGGCGCGGCCCGGATCCCAGTCCGGATCGCGGAATTCCGCCGCCAGGTGCGTATAGGCGTGGGGCAGGTTGGCCGCGTCCAGGGTCTGCACCCAGCCGAGCCGGATCATCCGGGCGGCCAGCCAGTCGGTGACGCAGATGAGGTCGCGCCCGGTGTCCTGGCCCGCGGCGAGCTGCGGCTTGATCTTGCCGAAGAACTCCACGTTGTCGTTGATGTCCTCGGTGTACTTCACCGTGATGCCGGTGCGGCGCCGGAACGCCTCCAGGGTCGGGCGGTGGCCGCCCTTGGTCTGGTCCATGTACTCGGTCCAGTTGGAGAAGTCGACTCGCTTCTCCTCGGCGGAGTGGTCGTCGGCGGCGCCGGCGGCGCCGGTGCGCCCGGCGGGCGGGATACCGCAGCCGCTGAGCGCCCCGAGCCCGCCGACGGCGAACGCTCCGGCGCCACCCGCGCGCAGCAGCCCACGACGGCTCAGCGCCATGCGGCCGCCGGTCACACTGCGCCGGATCGCGGCGAGCTGCGGCGCGGACAGGCTCTCGGGCTCGTGCCGTGACTCCATACGCTGTGCCCCCTCGGCGAACCGCCGCTCCGTCGGACCGCATCGCTGATCCATCGCCTGGTCTCCTCCGCCGGACCTCCCTCCGAGGGGGAAGGCGGCGTAGCTCCAACCGGAATTGGAGGCTGATACTGACAGAGCTACCCCACTTCAACAAGGGATTCCGTTGCCGCTTTTTGGTTTCTCGACGGATTCGGTGACGACGCTGGGAGGGTGACCGGCTTCGGAGCCCGTGCGCTGTCAGCGTCGGCTGCGAGAATCCGGGACATGGAAACGAACGGGGTGACGGTACCGGCCGAGCCGGACGGCAGCCCGCGGTCGGTCGAGGAGTTGGTGGACCGGACCGCACGCGGCGAAGCCTTCAAGTACGTGCGCTTCTGGGGCCATCGGCCGCGGCGCGACGGTGGCGTGGGCGCGGGGTGCTTCAGCCAGTGGTGGCCCGCGCCGTTCGAGGTGGCCGACATCACCTACCCGACCGCCGAGCACTGGATGATGGCCGGGAAGGCGCGGCTGTTCGGCGATGTGGAGGCCGAGCGGCGGGCGCTGACCGCCTCGCACCCCAAGCAGGCCAAGGACGCGGGGCGTTCGGTGCGCGGTTTCGACGAGGCGCGGTGGCGGGCGCACCGCTTCGCGCTGGTCGTCGAGGGCAGCGTGCACAAGTTCGGGCAGCACCCGCCGCTGCGCGGCTATCTGCTGGGGACCAACTCCCGGGTGCTGGTGGAGGCCAGCCCGGTGGACCGCATATGGGGCATCGGACTGGCGGCGGACGACGAGCGGGCGGCGGATCCGGTCCGCTGGCGGGGGCTCAATCTCCTGGGGTTCGCACTGATGGAGGCGCGTCAGCGGCTCATATCGGCGGACGGGACCACCCGCACCACCGACATGTCCGCGTAGCCGGAGTCATCGGAGTCGCCCGAGCTGTCGTGGTTCGCGGCCGCGACATAGACGAAGATCATCGCCACGCCCGCCACCACGGCGGCGGCACCGAGGATGAGCCCGGCGAGGGCCGAGCCGCCGTTGGTCGCCTCGCCCCGGCCCGCCTTGGCGCGGCCGAGCACCCCGAAGATGATCGCGAGGACGCCGAGGATGATGCCCAGCACGACGCTGGCGAAGAAGACCAGCCCGACGATGCCGAGCACCAGGGCGGCCGTGCCGGTGCCGTTGTCCGGCATATGGGTCATACCCGGCTGCCAGCCCTGGCCGTAGCCCGCGCCCGGGTAGGCGCCGCCGGGGTAGGCGGGGTACGCCGCGCCGGGGTAACCGTAGCCGTAGCCGGGCCCGGCGCCGTACGGGGCCTGGCCGCCGTACGGCACCGGCTGGGCGTAGCCGCCGGTGCCGTACGGCCCGGCCTGGTAGGCGCTCGGGGTGCCCGGCCCGGTCGGGGCGGGCGGCGGCGGGGGCACCGCGCCCGGCAGGGTGGCGCCGCCCGGGGGCGGGCCCGGTGCGGCGGGCGGCGGCCCGGGGACGGGAGGCGGCGGGCCCGGCACGGGCGGCGGGGGCGGGGCGGGCGGCCCCGTGGGCAGGGAGGTGAGCGTCTGCTGCTCGGCCACCGAGGGCCGGGACGGCGGCTTGTCCAGGGACGTCCGCCGGGCCGGCGGGGCCCAGGGGTCGTGGTCGCGCGGCTCCGGCTGCCGCTGCTGGTGGTGCTGGTCGGGCTGGTCAGCCATGTATCTCCCCCACAGCGATGTCCGCCCATGCTACGGCCTGCGAACACCGCCCCGTGCCCGGCGCATCTACGATGGCCGGAGCCCGCCGCCGGCGGCCGTCACCCGGAGGTTCTCGTTGACCGATCTCACCGCCTTCATCGCCGGACTGCCCAAGGCGGAGCTGCATGTCCACCACGTCGGTTCGGCGTCCCCGCGCATCGTGGCCGAGCTGGCCGCCCGCCACCCGGACTCCAAGGTGCCCACGGATCCGGAGGCGCTGGCCGACTACTTCGTCTTCCGTGACTTCGCCCACTTCATCGACGTCTACCTCTCCGTGGTGGACCTGATCCGCGACGCCGAGGACGTGCGGCTGCTCACCTACGAGATCGCCCGCGACATGGCCCGGCAGAACATCCGCTACGCCGAGCTGACCGTCACCCCCTACAGCTCGACCCGGCGCGGGATTCCGGACACCGCGTTCACCGAGGCTATCGAGGACGCCCGCAAGGCCGCCGAGGCCGAGTTCGGCACCGTGCTGCGCTGGTGCTTCGACATCCCCGGCGAGGCCGGGCTGCAGTCCGCCGAGGAGACCGCCCGCATCGCCTGCGACCTGCGCCCCGAGGGGCTGGTCTCCTTCGGCCTCGGCGGGCCCGAGATCGGTGTGCCGCGCCCGCAGTTCAAACCGTACTTCGACCGCGCCATCGCCGCCGGGCTGCACAGCGTTCCGCACGCGGGCGAGACCACCGGCCCGCAGACGGTCTGGGACGCCCTCACCGAGCTGCGCGCCGAGCGGATCGGCCACGGGACCAGCGCCGTCCAGGACCCGAAGCTGCTCGCCCATCTCGCGGAGCACCGCATACCGTTGGAGGTCTGCCCCACCTCCAACATCGCCACCCGCGCGGTCGCCACCCTCGACGAGCACCCGGTCAAGCGGATGGTCGAGGCCGGGGTGCTGGTCACCATCAACAGCGATGACCCGCCGATGTTCGGCACCGACCTCAACACCGAGTACGCGGTCGCCGCCCGGCTGCTCGACCTGGACGCGGCGGGTGTCGCGACCCTCGCGAAGAACGCCGTCGAGGCGTCCTTCCTGGACGCGCCGGACAAGGCGCGGCTGGCCGCCGAGATCGACGCGTACACGGCGGCCGCGGGCGGATGACGGCGGTGGGCTCGGCCTTCATCCCGGTCGGTCACCGCGGCGATCCGTACACCCACCGCGAGAACACCCTGGCGTCGGTCGGCTCGGCGGTGCGCGCGGGGGCGGGCGCCGTGGAGATCGACGTACGGCTGACCCGCGACGGCGTCCCGGTCCTCCTCCACGACGCCACCCTCAAGCGGCTGTGGGGGCACGACCGGCCGCTGTCCGCGCTGACCGCCGAGGAGGTGCGGCGGCTGTCCGGCGGGGGCATACCCACGCTGCGCGACGCGCTCGCCGCGACCGGCGGGGCCCGGCTGCTGATCGACCTGCCCGACGCGTCGGCCGCCCTCGCGGCCGTCGCCGAGGTGCGCGAGGCCGGGGCCGCGGACCGGGTGTACTACTGCGGCGGGCTGTCCGCGCTGCGCCGCGTCCGCCGCGCGGACCCCGGCGCCGAGATCTCCCTGACCTGGACGACCCTCGCGCCGCCACGGCCCACCCTGCTGGCCGATCTGCGGCCACGCTGGCTGAACTACCGCTTCGGCCTGGTCTCCCCCGCCCTCGTCGCACGCGCCCACGCCGACGGTCTGCTGGTCTCCGCCTGGACCGCCGACACCCGCCGCTCCATGGCGCGGCTGCTGCGGGCGGGTGCCGACGCGATCACCACGAACCGCATCGGCACCCTCTGCGCCCTGCTCGGCCGCCGCTGACCCGAAGGCCCTTACCAGGCATCAACCCAGCGACGTCATCACGTGCTTGATGCGGGTGTAGTCCTCGAACCCGTACGCCGACAGGTCCTTGCCGTAACCGGACTTCTTGAATCCGCCGTGCGGCATCTCCGCGACCAGCGGGATGTGGGTGTTGATCCAGACGCAGCCGAAGTCCAGGGCCTTGGACATCCGCATCGCGCGGCCGTGGTCCTTGGTCCACACCGACGAGGCGAGCGCGTACTCCACGCCGTTGGCGTACTGGACCGCCTGGGCCTCGTCGGAGAACGGCTGGACGGTGATGACCGGGCCGAAGACCTCGTGCTGGACGATCTCGTCGTCCTGCTTGAGCCCGGAGACCACGGTCGGCGCGTAGAAGAAACCCTTCTCGCCGACCCGGTGACCGCCCGCCTCGACCTTGGCGTGCGCGGGCAGCCGCTCGATGAAGCCGCTGACCTGGGCCAGCTGGTGGGCGTTGTTGAGCGGGCCGAACAGCACGTCCTCGTCGTCCGGGGCGCCGGTCTTGGTGTCCGCGGCGGCCTTGGCCAGGGCGGTCACGAACTCGTCGTGGATCGACTCGTGGACGAGCACGCGGGTGGCCGCCGTACAGTCCTGGCCCGCGTTGAAGAAGCCCGCGACCGAGATGTCCTCGACAGCCTTGGCGATGTCGCTGTCCTCGAAGACCACGACCGGCGCCTTGCCGCCCAGCTCCAGATGGACCCGCTTGAGGTCCTTTGACGCGCTCTCGGCGACCTGCATACCGGCCCGCACCGAACCGGTGATGGACGCCATGGCGGGCACGTCGTGCTCGACCATCAGCCGCCCGGTCTCACGGTCGCCGCAGATGACGTTGAAGACGCCCTGCGGATGGCCCAGTTCCGCCAGCACCCCGCCGATGATCTCGGCGAAGAGCACGGTGGAGGCCGGGGTGGTGTCGGAGGGCTTGATGACGACCGTGTTGCCCGCCGCCAGCGCCGGCGCGAACTTCCACACGGCCATCATCATCGGGTAGTTCCACGGCGCGACCTGCGCGCACACCCCGATCGGCTCGCGGCGGATGATGGAGGTCAGCCCCTCCATGTACTCACCGGCCGAACGGCCCTCCAGCATCCGCGCGGCGCCCGCGAAGAAACGGATCTGGTCGATCATCGGCGGGATCTCCTCGTCCCGCGTGAGCCCGATCGGCTTGCCGGTGTTCTCCGACTCGACCGCGATCAGCTCTTCCGCCCGCGCCTCGAAGGCGTCGGCGATCTTCAGCAGGGCCTTCTGCCGCTCGCCGGGCACCAGGTCCCGCCAGGCCGGGAACGCGGCCGCGGCCGCGTTCATCGCCGCGTCCACGTCCGCCGCTCCGGACAGTGGCGCCGTGGCGTACGGCTCGCCCGTGGCCGGGTTGACCACCTCCGTGGTGCGCCCGTCCGCGGCGTCCCGGAACTCCCCGTCGATGTAGTTGCGCAAACGACGCAGTTCGGTGGTCACGTACGACCCCTCCTGTCGGCTGTCCGATGGGTGAGACACCACCCTAGTCGCGAGGACGACGCTTTCAACATACCCGCCACACCAGAACAACGGAATCAGTGATTTAAAACCCTTCGAACAACGGAATTCATTGATCGAGGGTTGCCAGACCGTCGAGGCTCGTGCACAGTGAGGGTCGTGGCCACACCTGACAAGAACGGCACGCCGTCGATCGACTCCGTGTCCCTGGCGATCATCGAACAGCTCCAGGAGGACGGCCGGCGCCCGTACGCCGCCATCGGCAAGGCCGTGGGCCTGTCCGAGGCGGCCGTGCGGCAGCGGGTGCAGAAGCTGCTCGACCAGGGCGCGATGCAGATCGTCGCCGTCACCGACCCCCTCACCGTGGGGTTCCGGCGCCAGGCGATGGTCGGGGTCAACGTCGAGGGCGATCTCGACCCGGTCGCGGACGCGCTGACCGCCATGGACGAGGTCGAGTACGTGGTCGTCACCGCGGGTTCCTTCGATCTCCTCATCGAGATCGTCTGCGAGGACGACGACCACCTCCTCGAAACGATCAACAAGCGGATCCGGACCCTTCCCGGCGTGCGCTCCACCGAGAGCTTCGTCTACCTCAAGCTCCGTAAGCAGACCTACACCTGGGGAACGAGATAGCCATGAGCGCGGACCTCTCCAAGACGGCGTACGACCATCTGTGGATGCACTTCACCCGCATGTCGTCGTACGAGAACGCCCCCGTGCCGACGATCGTGCGCGGCGAGGGCACGTACATCTACGACGATCAGGGCAAGCGCTACATCGACGGCCTGGCCGGGCTGTTCGTGGTGCAGGCCGGGCACGGGCGCGTCGAACTCGCGGAGACCGCGTACAAGCAGGCGCAGGAACTGGCCTTCTTCCCGGTGTGGAGCTACGCCCACCCCAAGGCCGTCGAACTGGCCGAGCGCCTGGCCGGTTACGCGCCCGGCGACCTCAACAAGGTCTTCTTCACCACCGGCGGCGGCGAGGCGGTCGAGACCGCCTGGAAGCTGGCCAAGCAGTACTTCAAGCTGACCGGCAAGCCCACCAAGCACAAGGTCATATCCCGCGCCGTGGCCTACCACGGCACCCCCCATGGCGCCCTGTCGATCACCGGTCTGCCCGGGCTCAAGGCCCCCTTCGAGCCGCTGGTCCCCGGCGCGCACAAGGTGCCCAACACCAACATCTACCGGGCTCCGATCCACGGCGACGACCCCGAGGCGTTCGGCCGCTGGTGCGCCGACCAGATCGAGCAGCAGATCCTCTTCGAGGGCCCGGACACCGTCGCCGCGGTCTTCCTGGAGCCGGTGCAGAACGCGGGCGGCTGCTTCCCGCCGCCGCCCGGGTACTTCCGGCGGGTGCGCGAGATCTGCGACCAGTACGACGTCCTGCTCGTCTCGGACGAGGTCATCTGCGCGTTCGGGCGGCTGGGCACGATGTTCGCGTGCGACAAGTTCGGCTACGTCCCGGACATGATCACCTGCGCGAAGGGCATGACCTCCGGCTACTCCCCGATCGGCGCGTGCCTCGTCTCCGACCGGCTCGCCGAGCCCTTCTACCGGGACGGCAACACCTTCCTGCACGGCTACACCTTCGGCGGCCACCCCGTCTCGGCCGCGGTGGCCCTCACCAACCTCGACATCTTCGAGCGCGAGGGGCTGAACCGGCATGTGCTGGACACCGAGGCCGCGTTCCGGTCGACCCTGGAGCGGCTGCACGATCTGCCGATCGTCGGCGACGTCCGGGGGAACGGCTTCTTCTACGGCATCGAGCTGGTGAAGGACAAGGCCACGAAGGAGTCCTTCGACGACGAGGAGACCGAGCGCGTCCTGTACGGCTTCCTCTCCAAGGCGCTGTACGACAACGGCCTCTACTGCCGGGCCGACGACCGCGGCGACCCCGTCGTCCAGCTGGCCCCGCCGCTGATCGCGGACCAGGCGCTGTTCGACGAGATCGAGCAGGTGCTCAGGGGTGTGCTGACGGAGGCGTGGGCGAAGCTCTGACCGGGCGGCGGCGCGTTCCCCCCCCCCCTTCCCGAACCCAGGGGCTCCGCCTGGACCCCGGCCACGCGACGCCACGCCCCGGCCCGGGATCCGGCGGCGTCTCGCGTCCGGGGCCCGGACGCCGAACTCCCGCCTGTGGGCACATCGCCCGGGCCACCGTTCGCGGGCGCACGGCCCCGGGCCCCGGGTTCGGCGGCCTCCGGCATCCGGCGGGGCCCCGGCGTGGGGCTCCGCCGCTGAACCGCCGTAGCCGGGGCGCTCCAGGCGCGCGCCGGGCGGTGGGCGCGGCGTCGCGCGCGGGAGGGTGCGGGCAGGCCCGGGCGTCGGGCCGCTGCTCGGTGGGGGTCATCCCCACTTGAGGGCGAACCACAGCTCCATCCGTACGTCCGCGTCGCCCAGGTCCGCCTCCAGCAGGGCGGCGGTGCGGGCGATGCGCTGGCGGACCGTGTTGCGGTGGATGTCCAGGGCCACCGCGGTACGGTCCCAGCTGCCGTGCAGCGACAGCCACGTCCGCAGCGTCTCGCGCAGCGCCGGCGCGCCGTCCAGCGGGGCGAGCCGGGCGCGGCCCAGGGCCTCGGCCTCGGACGGGTCGACCAGCGAGACGACGCCGCGCCGCGCCGGGGCGTGCCGTACCACGGGCCGTCGCTCCGCGACCGCGCGGCGCAGGGCGCGCGCCGCGTCGGCTCCGGCGTGTGCCAGCCCGGCGGCGGACACCGGCGCCCCGGCGCCGAGCGTCCAGCCGGGCTGGGCCCGTACCTCCGCGGCGCCGGGCACCAGGGCGCACAGGTCGTCCCCGTCCAGGTCGACCAGGGGCGTACCGAGCCCGGCGGAGAGCGCCGCCACGGCCAGCGGCCCGTGGTCCCCGCCGCGGCCGCGGCGCCGCCCGCGCACGACGGTCCACACCTCCGCACCGCTCAGCAGCCCCGCGACGTCGGCCGGTTGGGCGCCGAGCATCAGCCGTACCAGCGCCGTGCGTTCGGTCCCCGCGTCGGCCGTCGCCCGTCCGGTCAGCAGGGCGAGCAGCACCATGGCCACCCCCACGACCGCGCTCTCCGCCGCGTCGCGGCGCGGCGCGCACACCCCGAGGGCGAGCGGGTGTTCCGGCCCGCCGAGACCGTAGGCGCTCAAGGAGGCCCCGTCCGCCGTGCCGGCGGCCGAGGCCGGGCCCGCCCGCAGCCGGGCGGCCAGCGAGCCGAGCGCGGCGCGCGCCTGCTGGGACGGCCGGGGACCGGCCGCCGCCAGCTCCCTCCCGTCCGGCCCGTACAGCACCGTCCATCCGCCCAGATGGCGCGCGAGTTGGCGCAGCACGGCCGGTACCGGATGGGGCCGCGCGGCGGCCGCCGCGAGCGACTGCTGCACCTCCGTGATCCGCCGCAGCTCCTGGTGGCGGCGCTCGGCCATGGCGTCCCACACGGCGCTCGCGACAGCCGCGAACGTCGTCTCGCGTGGCACCTCCACCAGCGGCAGCCCGTGCCGGTCGCACGCCTCGGCCAGCGCCCGCGGCATCTCCTGGTGCACCGGCGCGATACCGAATCCCAGCGCCGTGGCGCCCGCCTCGACCGTGCGGGCCACATAGCGGTCCCAGTACGCGTCCGTCGCCTCCGGGCCGTGCACACCGGCGCTGAGCAGCAGTTCACCGCCGAGAAGATACGGAACCGGATCCTCCATCTCGCTGGTGTGCACCAGGTACACCGGCGCCTCCCCGCGCGGCCCGGCGATCTGCCGCAGTCCGAGGCGGGGGTGGTCCAGCAGGACGGTGAGGGGTACGGGCACGGTCGGCGGCATGGCCGTTTCCTCCATCCCGGAATCCACGAGTGGAGGAAACGTACACTTCCCGGCCTCCTCGGCGACAGCCTAGGGTCGCGGTCACCGTCCCACCGTGAGGAGCCCCACCATGACCGCTGTCGACTACACGGTGATCGTCGTCTATCTCGCGGGCATGCTCGCGCTCGGCTGGTGGGGCATGCGCCGCGCCACCTCCACCAGCGACTTCCTGGTCGCGGGCCGACGCCTGGGCCCGGCCATGTACTCCGGAACGATGGCCGCGATCGTCCTCGGCGGCGCCTCCACCATCGGCGGCGTCGGCCTCGGCTACAGTTACGGGCTCTCGGGCGCCTGGATGGTCCTCACCATCGGCTTCGGCCTGCTGGCGCTGTCCGTCTTCTTCTCGGCGCGCATCGCCCGCCTCAAGGTGTACACGGTCAGCCAGATGCTGGACCTGCGCTACGGCGGATCGTCCGGGCTGATCTCGGGCATCGTCATGTGGGCGTACACCCTCATGCTCGCGGTCACCTCGACCATCGCCTACGCCACCATCTTCGATGTGATCTTCGGTCTCGACCGGGTGGTGGCGATCGTGCTCGGCGGGGCCATCGTGATCTGCTACTCCACGCTCGGCGGCATGTGGTCGATCACGCTCACCGACATGGTGCAGTTCGTCGTGAAGACCGTCGGCGTGCTGCTCCTCCTGCTGCCGATCGCCGTCGTCAAGGCGGGCGGCTTCGCGGCGATGAAGGCCGAACTGCCGGCCGGCTACTTCTCCCCCATGGGCATCGGCGCCCAGACGGTCTTCACCTACGTGCTCATCTACTCCTTCGGCATGCTCATCGGCCAGGACATCTGGCAGCGCGTCTTCACCGCCCGCGACGACAAGGTGGCCCGCCTCGGCGGCACCGCGGCCGGTACGTACTGTCTGGCGTACGCGGTCGCCGGCGCGGTCATCGGCACGGCGGCCAAGGTTCTCTACCCGCATCTCGGCTCCCCCGACGACGCGTTCGCGACGATCGTCAAGGACGCGCTTCCGATCGGCGTCAAGGGGCTCGTCCTGGCCGCGGCCCTGTCGGCGGTGATGTCGACCTCCTCCGGCGCGCTCATCGCCTGCGCCACGGTCGCGAACAACGACATCTGGGCCCGCCTCCGGGGCCGCCCCGCCACCGCCTCGCACGACGAGATCGCGGGCAACCGTCTGTTCATCCTCGTCATGGGCCTGACGGTGGTCGGTGTCTCGATCGCGCTGAACAACGTCGTCGAGGCGCTGACCGTCGCCTACAACGTACTGGTCGGCGGGCTGTTGATGCCGATCCTGGGCGGCTTGCTGTGGAAGCGCGGCACGGGTGCGGGGGCGCTGGCCTCGGTGGCCGTGGGCGGTCTGACGGTGATCGGGCTCATGGTCGGGAAGGGCATCCTCGCCAGCGAGCCCATCTACATCGGCCTGCTGGCCTCGCTCGTGGCGTACGTGGCGGTGAGCCTGGCCACGAAGCCGACGGACGCCGCGGTCCTGGACACCTGGCACCGCCGCCTGGCCGGCGACCCGGCCCCGGAGCCCGCCCCGGAGCCCGCCCCGGCCCATCCCTAGCAACCCGCACCCGCACGAAAGGGCACCCATGCGCACCGCACAGGGCGAGCGCCACGGCGGCGATCTCGTCGTCGAATCCCTCGCCGCGCTCGGCGCGACCACCGTCTTCGGACTCCCCGGGCAGCACGCGCTCGGCGCCTTCGACGCCCTGCGCCGCTCCGGCCTCGACTACGTAGGGCTGCGCGTGGAGAACAACGCGGGGTTCGCGGCCGATGCCTTCGCCCGCGTCACCGGCACCGTCGCCCCGCTGCTGGTGTCCACCGGCCCCGGCGCGCTCATGACGCTGGCGGCGCTGCAGGAGTCGGCCGCGGCGTCCGCGCCGGTGCTGGGGATCGGCAGCCAGGTGCCCACCCCGGGGCTCGGCGGCGGCCGCAAGGGATATCTGCATGAACTGGTCGACCAGAAGGCGTCGTTCCGCGACATCGTCAAGTCCGTCCACACCGTCCGTACGGCCTCGCAGATCCCGTCCGCCCTCGCCGCCGCCTGGGCGTCCGCCCTGGAGGCACCGGCGGGCCCGGTGTGGCTGGAGATACCACAGGACGTCCTGCTGGCCCCCACCTCCGTACCGCCCGTCACCACGCTGCCGGCCGCACCGCGCCCGCTGCCGCCCCGGCCGGAACTCATGGAACGGGCCGCACGGCTCCTGGGCGCGGCCGAGCGCCCCGTGATCCTCGCCGGAGGCGGGGTTGTGCGCGCGGGGGCGTGCGAGGAACTGCGCGCGCTGGCCGAGCGCCTGGACGCCCCCGTGGCCACCACGTTCGGCGGGAAGGGCGCGTTCCCCTGGGACCATCCGCTCTCCCTCCGGTCCTGGCTGGAGGACCGGCACACGACCGACCTTCTGGAGGGCGCGGACGTCCTGCTCGTGGCCGGCTCCGGGCTCGGCGAACTGTCGTCCAACTACCACACGTTCCGCCCCCGCGGTCAGGTCATCCAGATCGAGGCCGACCTCGGCAAGCTGGAGTCCAACCACCCCGCCCTCGGCATCCACGCCGACGCGAAGCCTGCCCTGACCGCCCTCTTGAGCGAAGTCACCCCCCGCCCGGAGTCGACCGGCGCCGCCACCGCGGCCGCCCTGCTGGCCCGTGTGCGGCAGCGGATCGCGGCGCAGGACCTGGACCTGGAGCAGCAGGTCCTGGGCGCCGTACGGGAGGCCCTGCCCGATGACGCGGCCAGCTTCTGGGACATGACGATCCTCGCGTACTGGGCGTGGTCCGCGTTCGACCCGCGGGCGGGCGCGACGCACTCCGCGCAGGGCGCGGGCGGCCTCGGCTACGGGCTGCCCGCCGCGCTGGGGGCCGCCGCCGCGGACCGTACGCGGCGGCGGCCCGTGCTGGCCGTGTCGGGCGACGGCGGGGCCATGTACTCGATCGCCGAACTCGCCACCGCCCGCCAGTACGACCTGCCGGTGACCTGGCTGATCGTGGACGACGGCGGCTACGGGATCCTGCGCGAGTACATGACGGACGCCTTCGGCGAGGCGACAGCCACCGAGCTGGCCCGCCCGGACTTCGCGGCGCTCGCCGAGTCCTTCGGCGTACCGGCCGTACGGACGGCACCCGACCGGCTGCGCACCGATCTGGCGGCGGCGCTGGCCGCGCCGGGCCCCTCGGTCGTCGTGCTCCCCGCCCGGCTGCGCATGTTCGCGCCCACCCACCTCGAAGAACCCGATCGGCCACCGCACCAGGGCTGATCGGAGGAACTGGGCCCACACCCGGCCGAGCCTCAGGCACCGGCCCCGGCCGGAGTCCTTACCGTGCCAGTGACCCATTGGCTCCGGTCTCGTTCACCCCGTCGGGGGAACGAGTCGATCGCAGGTAAGGCGAGGTGCTCTGGATGGTGGCTCCGCCGGACGACGTGCTCCGGGCACGCACCCTGTCGTACGCCCATGACGGCTCGCCCGCCCTCGCCGGCGTCTCCCTCGGTGCCCGCGAGGGCGAGATCCTGGCGGTGACCGGCCCCCGTGGCTGCGGGAAGACCACACTCCTCAAGTGCCTGTCGGGCCAGTTCGTCCCGGAGCACGGCGAGGTCTGGTTCAAGGACACCGCCGTGCACTCCCTCGCCCCGCTGAGCCGCGAGCGGCTGTGGCGCGACCACTTCGGCTGGATCGACACCGAGCCACAGCTCGTGCCGGAGCTGACCGGATGGGAGAACGCCGCGCTGCCGCTGATGCTGCGCGGCACCGGGCGGCGCGCCGCGAAGAGCGCGGCGTGCGAGTGGCTGGAGCGGCTCGACGTCGCCGAGTGCGCGGGGTCGCGCCCCGGCGCGCTGTTGCAGTCGCAGCGTCAGCGGGTCGCGATCGCGCGGGCGCTGGCCTCCACACCGAGCGTGCTGTTCGCGGACGAGCCCACCGCGCCGCTGCACCGCGCCGACCGCGCCCAGGTGCTGCGGGCGCTCACCTCGGCGGCCCGTACGCACGGCCTCACCGTCGTACTGGCCACCCAGGACCCGGAGGTGGCCACGCTCGCCGACCGCACCGTGACCCTGCTGGACGGCCGCCTGGTGGACCCGGCGGCGTCCCCCGACGCGGAGGGCATCGCGGCGTGCTCAGCCTCCGCCTAGCCCGCGGCTCCCACCCGCTGGTCCTGCTGCGACGGTCCCTGGTGGCCGTCGCGGCGGCGGGCGTGAGCTTCCTGCTGCTGTCCGCCCTGGGGTTCGCGGCGAGCCACCCGGCCGACCCCGACGGGGCGCTCGCGCGGCTGCTGTGGTGCGTCGTCCCGCTGGCCGCGACCGTGCAGCTGGCCATGTCGGTCGCCCGTGCCGACCCCAGCACCCGGCCGGGCGCCGGGTTCGCCGCAGCCGGGCTCGGCCCGGCCCGGCTGGCGCTGCTGGCGGGCGCCGTGACGGCGACGGCCTGCGCGGCCGGGAGCGCGCTGGCGCTGCTGGCCTTCCTGCATCTGCGCGGCGATGTGGGCGGCGCGTGGCTGCTGTGGGCGGGCAGCGGCGCGGCGGACCGCGCGCTCGGCGGGGACGGGCCGCTGCCGCTGGTCGGGGCGGTCACGCTGGTGGCCGTCGTACCGGTGGTGGCGGGCACGGCGAGCGCGGCGGGGCTGTGGCCCCGGCAGCCGGGGGCCGGGGCGGAGGCCCGTACGGTACGGCCCGCCCTCCCCACCGTGGCGACCGGCCCGCTCACCCCGCCTCCGCACCGCGCGGCGTCCGCCCTGCCGTGGGGCGTGGCGCTGACCACGGCGGGGCTCGCGCTGGGGGCGTACGCGGGGCGCGGCGCGCATCCGTCCTCCGCCGCCCTGGTGTCGCTGTCCGGGCGGTTCGGCGGCAGCGCGCCCGAGGTGGTGGGCGGCTGGGCGCTGACGGTGGCCGGGCTGATCCTGGCCGGGCCCGGGCTCGTGCACGGCTGCGGCCGGCTGCTGGCCGCGGGCCGGCCGGGCCCGCTGCGGCTGCTGGCGGGGCGGATGCTGCAGCAGGAGGCGGGGCTGATCGGGCGTCCGGTGGGGGTGCTGTGCGCGGTCGCCTCCGGGCTGTACGGAGCGCTGCGGCTGCACGAGGCGACCCACGGCCGCCCCGGCGCCCACTCCTTCGGCCCGCTCACCGAGTTGGGCGTGGCCCTGGTCCTGATGTGCGCCTTCATCGCGGTGCTCAACGCGGCGCTGGAAGCGCGGAGCGCGCGCCGGCGCACCACGGCCGCGCTGCTGCGCCTCGGCGCGTCGGCCCGTCTGCTGCGGGGCGCGGCCGTGACGCGCGGTGTGGCCCTGCTGCTCCTGCTGGCGCCGGTGGTGTGGGGCGTGGCCCAGTTGACGACGATGCCGTTCACCCATCGCTGACCGCACCGGCGTTCGATGTGATTAGCATGACGCCGTGCAGACCGATGACGCAGACACCCCCGCGCCCACCGCACCCGACGTCGAAATAGAGTCCCTGGAGGAGTTCGACCAGGTCGTCGCCCGCGGCACCCTGGCCGGATACCGGGTCCAGTCCGTCGACCTGACGGCCCGTACGTCCGCGCTGCTGTCCACCGACACCGACCGGGCGGTCTTCCTCGGCTGTCCGATGGAGCCGGAGGCCGCGGCGCGGGTGCGGGCGCGGGGCGCGCTGGTCTTCCCGCCCGTGCCGGACCTGCCGTTCGACCCGTACCGCGGCGCCCTCTACACGGCGGCCGAGCTGTTCGAGGGCCTGGACGACGGGGTGGACGGATACGCGGGCACGCCGGACGCGCGCGCCTACGCCTGGTTCCAGCGGACCAAGGCGGACGGCGACATCTTCTCCTCGATGCTGCGCTCGATCCACGACGACGCGGTCTCCGACGCGCTGGACGAACTGCTCGCCGGTGCACGGGTGGTGGGCGTGATGGGCGGGCACGCGCTGGAGCGCGGCTCCGAGGGGTACGCGGGCGCCGCCCGGCTCGGACAGACGCTGGCGCGGTCCGGGCTGACGGTCGCGACGGGCGGCGGCCCGGGCGCGATGGAGGCAGCCAATCTCGGCGCCTACACGGCGCCGCTTCCGGACGCGGCCTTGAAGGAGGCCCTGGAACTCCTCGCCCGGGAGCCCTCGTTCCGCCCGTCGGTCGGCGCCTGGGCCGGGGCCGCGTTCACGGTGCGGGAGCGGTGGCCGGACGGCGGCGCGTCGGTCGGGATACCGACCTGGTTCTACGGGCACGAGCCGCCGAACGCCTTCGCCTCGCACATCGCCAAGTACTTCGCCAACGCGACCCGCGAGGACGGGCTGCTGGCCCGCTCGAACGCCGGCGTCGTCTTCCTGCCCGGCGCCGCCGGGACCCTTCAGGAGATCTTCGACAACGCCACGCCGAACTACTACGAGTCGCGCGGTGAGCCGACCCCGATGGTGCTGGTGGACCGCGACCACTGGACGCGCCGGCTGCCCGCCTGGCCGCTGCTCGAAGCGCTCGCGGAGGGACGGCCGATGAAGGCCCGTATCGCGCTGGTGGACTCGGTGGACGAGGCCCCGGACGCGCTCGCCTCCCTGACGGGCTGAGCGCCTGGCCGACGGGCTGAACTTTTCTACGGCGAACCGAGCCGGGGTGAGCCGAACCGGGACGAACCGAGCACCACCACGTCCGCGGCGTCGAAGGCCACCCCGACCCGCTCCCCCGCCTCCGGGGCGTCCCGCAGCGCACAGGACGCCTCCAGGCGCGGGCCCTGGGACGGCTGGAGGATGAGCGCCACATGGTCGCCGCGGAAGGTACGGGCCGCGACCGTGCAGGGCAGGCCGTCCTCGGGGGCCGTGAGCCGAACCCCGGCCGGGCGGACGAGGAGCCGGACCGGGCCCGGCGGGGAGCCGGGCGGCACGGGCAGCTTGCCCCACACCGTGTCGGCGTACTCGCCGTGCGCGGTCGCCTCGACCACGTTGTCGAAGCCCAGGAAGCGGGCGACGAACTCGTTCGCGGGGCGCTGCCACACCTCCAGCGGGGTGCCGGACTGCGCGATCCTCCCGTCCTCCATGACCACGACCCGGTCGGCGAGCGCGAACGCCTCGCCCTGGTCGTGGGTGACGGCGAGGACCGTGGTGCCCAACCGGGCGAACAGTTCCCGCAGCTCCACCACCAGCCGCTCCCGCAGCCCGCGGTCGAGCTGGCCCAGCGGCTCGTCCAGCATCAGCAGCCGCGGCCGGGGCGCCAGCGCGCGGGCGAGTGCGACGCGCTGCTGCTCACCGCCGGACAGCGAGTCGACCGGCCGCCGCTGCGCGCCGGGCAGCCCGACCAGATCGAGCAGTTCGGCGACCCGGCGGTCCGTCTCCGCGCGCCCGGCCCCCCGCATCCGCAGTCCGAAGGCGACGTTGCCGCCCACGTCGCGCTGCGGGAAGAGCTGGTGGTCCTGGAACATCAGCCCCACCCCGCGCCGGTGGGTGGGTATGCCGCTCTGGTCGCGGCCCGCGAGCCACACCCGGCCGGAGGCGGCGCGCTGGAGCCCGGCCACCACGCGCAGCAGGGTGGACTTGCCGCTGCCGCTGGGGCCCAGCACACAGACCGTCTCGTGCTCGGCGACCTCCAGCTCGACGGCGTCCAGCGCGTCGTGGCGGCCGTAGCGGACCGTCACCTCGTCCAGACGCAGCAGCGGCGGCGTCATCAGGATTCCCCCATTCAGAACTCCCCCGAGCGGTCGGTGCGGATGCGCTCCAAGGCCAGCAGGGAGCAGGCGCACACCAGCATCAGGATCGTGCTCAGCGCCATCGCCTGCCCGTAGTTGAGCTGTCCCGCGCGGCCCAGGAAGCGCGCGACGGCCACCGGAAGGGTGGGGAGGTCGGGGCGGGCGATGAACACCGTGGCCCCGAACTCGCCGAGCGATACGGCGAACGCGAAACCCGCCGCGACCGCCAGCGCCCGCCCCACCAGCGGCAGGTCCACCTCCCGCCAGGCGCGCAGCGGGGAGGCGCCGAGCACGGCGGCGGCCTCCCGCAGCCGGTGGTCCACGGCCCGCAGCACGGGCAGCAGGGTGCGCACGACGAAGGGCACGCCCACCAGGGCCTGGGCGAGCGGCACGATGAGCCAGGAGGAGCGCAGGTCCAGCGGGGGTTCGTCGAGCGCGATGAGGAACCCGAAGCCGACGGTGACGGCGGAGGTGCCCAGCGGCAGCATCAGCAGCGCGTCGAAACCCCGGACGAGCCGCCCGGCCCTGCGAGTGAGCGCGGCGGCGGCCAGTCCGCCCACGAGCAGGGCGAAAACGGTGGCGACGGCCGCGTACTGGAGAGAGTTGCCGATGGCGTCCACGGGGGCCACGAAGAACGTGCCGCCGCTGTCGGCCGCGGATGCGAGCGCCCGGTAGTACGTGAATCCGTAGCCGTCCGGCCCGTGGAGCGAGCGCTCCACCAGCACCACGAGCGGCAGCACGATCAGCAGCGCGACGACGGCCAGCACCCCCGCGAGCAGCCCCCACTGCGCCGGGCCCTGGGGGCGGCGCGCGGTCCGGGCGGCGTCGACGAGCCGCAGGGCGCCCTCCCGGCGGCGTACGGTCCAGGCGTGCAGGGCGAGGACGGCCGCGACCGCCGCGAACTGGACGAGGGTCAGCACCGCGGCCGTCGGCAGGTCGAGCAGCTGCGCGGTCTCCCGGTAGATGGCCACCTCCAGGGTGGCGTAGCGCGGGCCGCCGAGGATCTGGATCACGCCGAAGGAGGTGAACGTGAACAGGAAGACCATCAGCGCGGCGGCGGCCACGGCGGGGCCCAGCGCGGGCAGGGTGACCCGGCGCCAGGCCGCGAGGCGGCTCGCGCCGAGCACCCGGGCGGCCTCCTCCTGACGCGGGTCGAGCTGCGCCCACAGCCCGCCGACGGTGCGGACCACCACCGCGTAGTTGAAGAAGACATGGGCCAGCAGGATCGCCCAGACGCTGGTGTCGAGCCGTATCCCCCACAGCTCGTCCAGCAGGCCGCCGCGCCCGAGCAACCCCAGGAACGCCGATCCGGCGACCACGGTCGGCAGCACGAACGGCACTGTCACCACGGCGCGCAGCAGCCCCTTGCCGGGGAAGGCGAAGCGGGCGAAGACATACGCGCCGGGCAGCGCGACCACCAGCGTCAGCCCGGTCGAGGCCGCCGCCTGCCAGCCGGTGAACCACAGGGTGTGCAGGACGGACGGGTCGCCCAGCACCTCGGGTATCCGTCCGAGCCGCCACCGGCCGCCCGTGCGCAGCCCTCGGGTGACGATCGCGGCCACCGGATACGCGAAGAAGACGGCGAAGAAGGCGAGCGGCACTGCCATCAAAGCCAGCCGCAGGGCGGCGCCGCGCGGCCCGCCGCGGCCGGCCGCGGCGGGCTTCACAGAACGAGCGAGGACCATGCCTTGACCCACGGCTCACGGTTCTCGGCGATCTTCCGTGGCGGCAGGGTGGCCGAGTCGGCGACCTTGACCCCGTACCGGGTGAAGACCTCCGGCAGCTTGGCGTCCTCGCGCACCGGATTGACGTACATGTTCAGCGGTACGTCCTCCTGGAAGCGCTTGGTCAGCAGGAAGTCCAGCAGCGCCTTGCCGCCCTTGGTGTTGCCCCCGCCCTTCAGCAGCCCGGCGAACTCCGTCTGCCGGAAGCAGGTCCCTTCCGCCACCCCGGTCGGGGCCTTGGCGGGCTTCGACTTCGCGTCCGCCACCTCGGCGGGCGGGCTGGAGGCGTACGAGACGACGAGCGGCTTGTCACCCTTGGCGCCGCCCGCCGAGCCGGAGAAGCGGTCGTAGTACGCCTGCTCCCAGCCGTCGACCACTTCGACGCCGTTGGCCCGCAGCTTCTTCCAGTAGTCCCGCCAGCCGTGGTCGCCGTAGCGGGCGGCGGTGCCGAGCAGGAAGGCGAGGCCGGGGGACGAGGTGGCGGCGTTCTCGGTGACCAGCAGGTTCTTGTACGCGGGCTTGGTCAGATCGGCGAACGTCCTGGGCGGCGCCAGCTTCTCGCGCGCGAAGTAGGCGCGGTCGTAGTTGACGCAGATGTCGCCGTAGTCGACCGGTGTGACACGGTGCCTCGCCCGGTCGGGCTGGAAGGCCGCGGGGACCTTGTCCAGCCCCTTCGCCTCGTACGGCGTGAACAGGTCGTTGTCCAGCGCGCGGGAGAGGAGGGTGTTGTCGACGCCGAAGAACACATCGCCCTGCGGATGGTCCTTGGACAGGATCGCCTGGTTGACGGCCGCCCCCGCGTCACCACCGGCCTGCACCCGCACCTTGTAGCCGGTCTCGCGGGTGAACTCCTTGAGGACCGCCTTGGACGCCGCGAACGAGTCGTGCGAGACCAGGGTGACGGTCTTGGAGTCCTTGCCGTCCGCCGCGCCCCCACCGCAGCCCGCGAGGACGCCGGCGCCGAGGGAGGTCACGAGGGCGGCGGTGACGGCACGCCGAAGATGGCTGTTCATGCTGGGCTGACTCCCTACGCCGGTATGACCCGGATCAGGTTGGAGGGTCTGCGGCCGGGCCGCACTCTCAGCGCTCTCGCGCTCCCCTGTCGGAATGTTCATTTGTGCGTCGTCGCGGGACGGTCGCGCGACGGTAGTGCGAAGGCACCGTATCAGCCGGTGGTCAGCGCTCCGTGGCCGCCAGCTGGCCGCACGCCCCGTCGATCTCCTGCCCCCGGGTGTCCCGGACGGTCACCGGTACCCCGTGCGCCTCCAGGGCCGCCACGAACGCCTTCTCGTCCTCGGGCCGGGACGCCGTCCACTTGGAGCCGGGCGTCGGGTTGAGCGGGATGAGATTGACGTGCACCCGGTGGCCCTTGAGCAGCCTGCCGAGCAGATCGGCGCGCCACGCCTGGTCGTTGATGTCCTTGATCAGGGCGTACTCGATGGAGATCCGGCGGCCCGACTTCTCCGCGTACTCCCACGCCGCGTCCAGGACCTCGCGCACCTTCCACCGGGTGTTGACCGGGACGAGGGTGTCGCGCAGCTCGTCGTCGGGCGCGTGCAGGGACACCGCGAGCCGGCACTTGAAGCCCTCGTCGGCGAACCGCAGCATCGCCGGGACCAGCCCCACGGTCGAGACGGTGATCCCGCGCTGGGACAGACCGAGGCCGTCCGGCTCGGGGTCGGTGAGCCGGCGGATGGCGCCGATGACCCGGTTGTAGTTGGCCAGCGGTTCGCCCATGCCCATGAAGACGATGTTGGACAGCCGGGCCGGGCCTCCCGGGATCTCCCCGTCGCGCAGCGCCCGCATGCCGTCGACGATCTGGTGCACGATCTCGGCGGTCGACAGGTTGCGGTCCAGACCCGCCTGGCCGGTGGCGCAGAACGGGCAGTTCATGCCGCAGCCCGCCTGGGAGCTGATGCACATGGTGACCCGGTCCGGGTAGCGCATCAGCACGGACTCGACGAGCGTGCCGTCGAAGAGCCGCCACAGGGTCTTGCGGGTGGTGTCGTCGTCGCAGCTGATGTGCCGCACCACGCTCATGAGGTCCGGCAGCAGCTCGGCCGCGAGCTTCTCGCGCGCGGCGGCCGGTACGTCGGTCCACTGGGCGGGGTCGTCGGTGTAGCGGGCGAAGTAGTGACGCGACACCTGACCGGCCCGGAAGGGCTTCTCCCCGAGGGCGGCGACGGCCTCGCGGCGCTCGGCGGGTGTGAGGTCGGCGAGGTGCCGCGGGGGCTTCTTGGCCCCACGCGGCACGGCGAAAGTGAGTTCTCCGGGCTTAGGCATGGCCGTACCAGTGTCGCAGACATGCGGAAGGCCCCGCGCCACG
>NZ_BBUZ01000039.1 GCF_001417735.1 Streptomyces sp. NBRC 110028 | reverse complement strand
GCCGATGATGGGGCAGCCGGTCTTCAGCGCGAAGTCCATCACCTTCACGATCTTCTCGCCGTAGACCTCGCCCAGCGAGCCGCCGAAGATCGTGAAGTCCTGGGAGTAGACGCACACCGGGCGGCCGTCGACCGTGCCGTAACCGGTGACGACCCCGTCCCCGTAGGGCCGGTTCTTCTCGATGCCGAAATTGGTGGAGCGGTGCCGGGCGAACTCGTCCAGCTCGGTGAAGGACCCCTCGTCGAGGAGGAGGTCGATGCGCTCGCGGGCGGTCAGCTTGCCCTTGGCGTGCTGCTTCTCGACCGCGCGCGCGGAGCCGGCGTGTGTCGCTTCTTCGATGCGGCGCCGCAGATCCGCGACCTTCCCCGCGGTCGTGTGGATGCCGATGTCGGCCGGCTGCGCGGGCTCGGTGCTCACTGCTTGGCTCCCTTCTGAGCGTTGGTGCCGGTGGCGTGCCAGGTGGTGAGCGAGAGCCTGGTTGCCGAGGCAGCTGTGAATGAGTTTCCGAGCGGGAACGGCACTGCCATCCGCACCGGGGAACCCGGAAGGGGAGGGGTCGGTTGGTGAAGCGGGGCCGTCAGACCGGCGCCTGGGTGCACCGTTACGTCATCGCGTCTCGGCGTTCTTGGCAGGAACGAATCGGTCGGCATTGGGGGGCGGCGTGGCAGGCGGCAGCCGGGAGGGATCATGGGAGGCGCTCCAGAGGTGAGGGGCAATGGCCCGCGGGGTCGAACTCAAGGTCAGAAGGTGTCGTGGGGGCGCACACACCCCAGACGTCGCTGGAGCACGTGGCGTGCTGCCTCGGCGTTCATCGCGACGGAGGCTGCGGAGGCTCGCAGAGGCGGAAGAGGAGTGCCTGAGGGCCGGACTCGATGCCTTCTGTCAGACACACCGGGGCCCCGACCCGCACGATGAGCGGCGGCACGCCGATGACCCTGGAGCACAGCCAGAATCCCTCGTCCATGTTGATGGTGGCGAGGGCGCACTGTCTCCCGGAACTCCGGCCCATGGCCAGGACATGACGGATGACCCCCGTGCCGCGACTGAGCTCCCAGACGAGATCGGTGGAGGCGCAGACGGGACACAACAGACGGCGGAAGGCTGCGGTCCGACACCAGCGGCAGCGCTGGAAGTACAGCTCTCCGCCCCCCACTCCGCCCAGCGGCACCTGCGTGGGGCAGTCCGCCTCCGGGAGTGGGCTCGCGCTTGGATCGGCCTCCCGTTCGACGGGCGCGCTATCCGTGATTTCGATCATTGTATGGAGCACGGTGTTCCTCTCCGTCCCCGGCCCGAAACGACCCGTGACGGGAGGTGGCGGCTCACCGGTCACGGCTGTGGCACGTCGCACCGCTGTGGGGGCGTGCATATCCAAGCTATGGCACTGAGTGCCGTTGGTAAAGTACTCAGTTCCAAATCGGGGTGCGGGCGCTGGACGTGGTGGTGTGCCGACGCGGCGGTTCCTTGTGGTGGCAGGCGAAGATGTCCCTGGTCGGGCGCAGGGGAGCGCCGGGCTCGCTCCTTGCGGGGAAGCCACATCGCGCCACTCGGCGTCCGATGCCCGAGGAATTCGGTACTCAGTCCCATCGAGACGAGGCAAGTGGCGTCCGCGCGGTGAGGCGGGGAAGGATGGGGGATCATGAGCAAGCTACCTGCACGGATCCGACTGGCAGATGCCGCATTCGCGCTCTTCGACGAGCGCGGATACGAGCAGACGACCGTCGAGGACATCGCTGAGCGAGCGGGGCTCGGGCGCACGACGTTCTTCCGCAACTACCGTTCCAAGGAAGACGTCATCTTTCCGGACCACGACCGGCTTCTGGCGTTGGTCAGGGATCGGCTGGCGACCTCGAGTCACAGCACCGCCCTGGTCGCCGTGTCGGACGCGGTTCGACTCGTGCTGCTGCACTACGTGGATGAGGGCGACTTGGCGAGGCGTCGATACGCCCTCACGAGCAAGGTGGCTGCCCTGCGTGACCGGGAGATCGCCAGTGTGGGCCGCTATCAGCGGCTGTTCCGGGAGTTCATCGCGGACTGGATGGGGGGTCCGACGGAATCGGCGTCACTGAGGGCCGAACTCATGGCCGCCGCGGTGGTCGCCGCCCACAACCACGTGCTGCGTCGCTGGCTTCGGGGCGAGTCCTCCGACCCGGTCGCCGAGGTGGACGAGGCGATGCGTGAGGTGCTCGCCCTCTTTCGAGCGCCCGGCTCCTCACCGCAGCCCGGCGCTGGTACCACCGTCGTCGCGTTCAGGACCGGGCAGGACATCGACACTCTGCTTCCCTCGCTGCGGCGTCTCGTCGAGGACGGCGCCGAGGACTGAAGCCCGCTCCGCATGAACGAGTGATGCCGCGCACCACGGAGACCGGAGCGCGCTGTGGCGTGTTAGTTTCCGGCCGTGGCTTCCCTGGTCCCGAACACCTTCCCCTCCCATAGCGGAACCGCCGGAACCAGCCGAGGAGGCTGCCCGGTGGCGCTCGGCACCCGTGCCCCGCTCGGCCCGCTCGATCTCTTCGGCGACGGCTTCGTCCGAGACCCGTGCCCCTGGCTGGACCGGCTCCGGGCCGAGGCCCCCGTGCACCACGACCCCGGCACCGGGTTGTGGCTGGTCAGCCGATACGACGACGTGCGCCGCGTACTGCTCGACCCGACCCGGTTCCGTCCCGACAACGCTCTGCGCGCAGTCACCCCCCTACCGGTCGCGGCGCTGCGGATCCTCGCCCGGGCCGGCTTCACCCTCCCACCCGCGCTCGCCAACAACGGCACTCCCAGCCACCGGGGACTGCGCCGCGTGGTGACCCGGTTCTTCAACGCCGAGCGCGTCGCCGCGGCCGTACCGGTCATCGAGCGCGTCGCCGAGGACTTGCTCGACACCGTACGGCCGGAGATCGACGCCACCGGTCGCTGCGACCTGTTCAGCTCGTTCGCGCAGGTGCTGCCCTGCCGGGTACTGATGGAACTCCTCGGCATCCGGGGAGTCACTCCGGCCACCTTGATCCGCTGGAGCGATGCCTCACTGGAGCTGTTCTGGGGCAGGCCCACCTTCGACAGACAACGGGAACTGGCGGCGCTCGTCGGCGAGTTCCACCAGTGGCTGACCGACACGGTGCGTGGTGACACCGCCCCGCCCACCTCGTTCATCGGCGCGTTGACTTCCCACCGTCTGCCCGACGGCGAGCCGCTGGACATCGGGACAGCGGTGGCCGCGTGCTTCTTCGTGTTCATCGCGGGACAGTCCACCACCGGGCAGCTCATCGCCACGGTGCTGCGGCGAGCGCTCACCGAGCCGGATCTGTGGCAGCACGTGACGGCGCGGACGGGGCTGGCCGAGGCATGGGTGGAGGAAGTGCTACGCCGCGAACCGCCGGTCACCACGTGGCGGCGGGTCGCCGTCCGCTCCGTCGAACTGGGCGGGGTGCGCATCCCCGACGGCGCGCAGTTGCTGCTGATGCTGATGGGCAGCGGATCCGACCCGGAGGTCTTCCCCCACCCGGAGCGGATGCGCCCGTATCGGACGAACGTCCGTCACCATCTCGCGTTCGGCGTCGGCCGTCATCGCTGCCCGGGGGCGTCCCTGGCGCGCACAGAAGCGGCGGTGGCTTTGCGCGTAGCGGCCAGTCGTCTGCCCGGAGTACGGCTGGCCGAAGGTGGGACCGAGCCTCCGATGCTGGATCTGCTGTCCTTCCGGGCTCCCCTTGACGTCACCGTCAGCCGATGAACCAGCCACCGCCCGCCCCACCGGGGCATGGGTCACCCAGCTCGCCCGCGATCTGCTCATGGATCTCGGCGACAGCGCTGGGTACTTCCGGTTCCTGAAGGGCTGGGTACTTCCGGTTCCTGATTCGTGACCGGGACAGCAAGTTCACCGCCGCGTTCGATGCCGCCTTCGCCGGTACGCCGAGCGCTGCAACGCCGGACGATCCCACCGCAACCTCGGCCTGCGAGCACTCGACGACGACCGCGGTCCCGGCCGGGGCCGCTGCCCCGAGTCGCCGGTGCGGATCCCCGATCCGGTGCGAAGACCTCATGCACAGGGCTTGACCCGCTCCGTCCGCTGCCTGCAGGGTGCTGGTCATGCGCATAAGTAATGCGCATAACCACTCACTCGACAAGAAGGACACAAGCGTGGAGCAGTCGCGGAAGCGGGCGAGGCGAGGCCGCAACACCGGCTCCGCGGGCCGCACCTCCCGGCCCCGGCAGGCCGAGGTGGCGCAGCTCGCCGGGGTCTCCCAGGCCACCGTCTCGCTGGTGCTGTCGGCGCGTACGGACGGCAAGGCCGCGACGATCTCCGAGGAGACGCGGCAGCGCGTCCTCGACGCCGCCCGCAGCCTCGGGTACGCGCACGACCCGGCGGCGCGGCGGCTGGCCGCCGTGCGCAACAACCTCCTCGGCGTCTTCAGCTTCACCGCGACGTTCCCGATGGACGTGCAGCACTCGTACTACCCGTTCCTCGTCGGTGTGGAGCAGGAGGCGGCGGCCCGCGGCTTCGACCTGGTGCTCTTCACCGGATCGAGCAGCGGCGGAGCGGGCGCGGCGGGGCCGGACGCGCTGAGCCGGGTGCGCCTGGCCGACGGCTGTCTCTTCCTCGGCCGCCACGTGCCGCGCGCGGAGCTGAAGCGGCTGGTGGCCGACGGCTTCCCGGTGGTCCACCTGGGCCGTCGCGACGAGCTGGAGGGGCTGGCCTGGGTCGGCGCCGACTACCTCAGCGCCAGCCGCGCCGTCGTGGCGCACCTGGCGGCACTGGGTCACCGGCGCATCGTCCTGGTGCGCGAGGACGACGACGCCCCGGCGTCCGCGGACCGCGAGCGCGGCTTCCTGGAGGGGCTTGAGGAGACCGGTGCCGAGACCGGCCCGGCGCCGGTGCTGCGCTGCGCCGACCCGGTGCACGAGCTGACGGCGGAGCGGGTGCGCGCGCTGGTCGCGGACGGGGTGACGGCGTTCGTCGCGGAGGAGACGGACACCGGCGCGGCCTGGCGGGCGCTGGACGCGGCCGTCCGGGAGGCGGGGCTCGACTGCCCCGGGGACGTCTCGCTGGCCCTGCTCGGCAGTCCGCCGCCGGACCTGGCCGGTGGGCTCGTGCCCACGGGGTTCGACGTGCCCCGGCACCAGCTCGGCGCCGCCGCCGTACGGCTCCTCGCCGCCCTGGTCGCCGGTGAGCAGGTGCACGAGCCGTTGGTGGCCTGCGAGTTCCGGACCGGCGCGACGGCGGGGCCACCCGACCGTCGGCCATGACACCCCCCGGCCCTGGGGGCCTCCGGGCCCCCGCCCCGACCACCACCCCTGACGTCCAAGACACCACCCTCACCCCGAGGAGCACCGTGAAAGCAGAACCGGACATCCTGATCGTCGGTGGCGGCCTCGGCGGCGTCGCCGCCGCGCTCGCCGCCTGCCGGGCCGGCCGGCGCGTCGTGATGACCGAGGAGACCGACTGGATCGGCGGCCAGCTCACCGCGCAGGCGGTGCCGCCGGACGAGCACCCCTGGGTGGAGCAGTTCGGCACGACCGCGGCCTACCGCGCCCTGCGCGAGGGCATCCGCGCGTACTACCGCCAGTGGTACCCGCTGCGCGCCGAGGCGCGGGGGCTCGCGGAGCTGAACCCGGGGGCCGGCCGGGTCAGCAAGCTGTGCCACGAGCCGCGGGTGGCGCTGGCCGTGCTGGAGGGCATGCTCGCCCCGTTCCGTGCCGCCGGTCTGCTGACCGTCCTGACCGAGCACCGCGCCGTGTCGGCCGAGACGGACGGCGATGTGATCCGCGCGGTGACCGTGCGCGACCTGCGCGGCGGTGAGCCGACCACGTTCACCGCCCGGTATGTCGTCGACGCCACCGAGACCGGTGAACTGCTGGCCCTCGCCGGAGTGGAGCACGCGGCCGGGGCCGAGGCGCAGGACGAGTTCGGTGAGCCGCACGCCCCCGCCGAGGCGCGGCCGGACAATCAGCAGGGCATCACGGTGTGTTTCGCGCTCTCGCACCACGAGGGTGAGGACCACACCGTGGAGCGGCCCGAGACGTACGACTTCTGGCGTTCCTACCGGCCCGGCTTCTGGCCGGGGCCGCTGCTCGGCTTCGAGGCGCCCGACCCGCGCACCCTGGAGCCCGTGCCCCGTACCTTCGTGCCCAACCCGGATCTCGACCCGCTGGCGGTCAGCGCCGACCAGAGCGCCGACGCCGGGGACAAGGAGCTGTGGGGGTTCCGCCGGATCCTCGCCCGCGGGCTGCACCGGCCGGGCGCCTTCGGCTCGGACATCACCCTCGTCAACTGGCCGCTGAACGACTACTGGCTCAAGCCGTACATCGGCCAGGAGGCCGAAGCCCTGCGCGAGGCCCGTCAGTTGTCGCTGTCGGTGCTGTACTGGCTGCAGACCGAGGCGCCGCGCGCGGACGGCGGCACCGGGTTCCCGGGGCTGCGCATCCGCCCGGACGTCACCGGCACCGCGGACGGCCTGGCCAAGGCGGCCTACGTGCGCGAGTCGCGGCGCATCAAGGCGGTGACGACCGTGGTCGAACAGGATGTCGCGATCGACGTCGTCGGGGCGTACGGCAGGACCCGCTACCGCGACTCGGTCGGGGTCGGCGGCTACCGCATCGACCTGCACCCCTCGACGGGCGGGGACACCTACATCGACGTCGGCTCCGTGCCGTTCGAGATCCCGCTCGGCGCGCTGGTGCCGCGCCGGGTGCGCAACCTGCTGCCCGCCGGGAAGAACATCGGCACCACGCACATCACCAACGGCTGCTACCGGCTGCACCCGGTCGAGTGGAACGTCGGCGAGGTCGCCGGCGCCCTCGCCGCCCACTGCCTGGACGAGGGGGTCGAACCGCACCAGGTGCAGGCCGAGGACAAGCGGTTCGAGGAGTTCGGCCGCCTCCTGGACCGCTGGGGCGTGCAGCGCCGCTGGCCCGACGTCCGCGGCTACTGACCCGGCCCGCCGCCTCACCGGCCCTCGCGTCACCGCCCGCTTTCCCTCGTAGCCCCCCACGTCTTCGACCCACCCATGTCAACGCACAAGGAGGTGCCCACCATGGTTCCAGACCGTCGCATCCGCGTCGGCATCGACGTGGGTGGCACGTTCACCGACGCCGTGGCGGTCGACGCCGCCACGCTCACCCTGGTGGGCCAGGTGAAGGTGCCCACCAGCCACCACCACGAGGACGGCGTCGCCCACGGCATCGTCCAGGCGCTGCGGCGGCTCCTGGACGAGTCCGGGCGCACCGCGTCCGATGTGGTCTTCCTGGCCCACGGCACGACGCAGGCCACCAACGCCCTGCTGGAGGGCGACGTCGCCAAGGTCGGCCTGATCGGGATCGGCGCCGGCCCCGGCGCGGTGGTCACCCGGCGGCTCGCTTCCTTCGGCAAGCTCGAACTCACCGCCGGCAAGCGGCTCCCGCTGGCCTACGCCCATGTGGCCGACCCCTCCGACGAGGCCGCGGTGCTGGCGGCCGTGGAGCGGGTGCGCGCGGACGGCGCCGACGTCCTCGTCGCCACCGAGCCGTTCGGCGTGGACCGGCCCGAGGGCGAGCGGGCCGTGCTCGACGCCGCGCGGCCGACCGGCCTGCCGCTGGCCGCCGCCCACGAGATCACCTCGATGTACGGACTGCACAAGCGGACGCGGACGGCGGTGGTCAACGCCGCGATCCTGCCCCGGATGCTCACCACGGCCGACCTGGTGGACGCGTCCATCACGAAGGCCGGTGTGATGGCCCCGCTGATGGTGATGCGCTGCGACGGCGGCGTCATGTCCCTGGACGAGATGCGCCGCCGCCCCCTTCTGACGATCCTGTCGGGCCCGGCGGCGGGCGTGGCCGGGGCGCTGATGCAGGAGCGGATCAGCGAGGGACTGTTCCTGGAGACGGGCGGCACCTCCACCGACATCAGCGTCGTACGGCGGGGCAGGGTCGCCGTACGCCACGCCACGATCCTCGGCAGGACCTCGTACCTGAACGCGCTCGACGTCCGCACCGTCGGCGTCGGCGGCGGCTCCATGGTGCGCGTCTCCGGCGGCCGGGTGGTCGGCGTCGGCCCGCGCAGCGCCCACATCGCGGGCCTGCCCTACGCCTGCTTCGCCTCGCCCGGCGAACTGCGCGACGCCCGGGTGGCCACGGTCCGGCCGATGGCCGGCGACCCCGACGACTACCTGGTCCTGGACGCCGCAGGCGGTCGCTTCGCCGTCACCATGACCTGTGCGGCCAACGCCCTCGGGCGGGTCGGTGAGGGGGACTTCGCGCGCGGCGACCAGGACGTGGCGCGGGCCGCCCTCGCCCCGGTGGCCGCCGCGCTCGGCACGGACGTGGCCGGTGCGGCACGGGCGGTGCTCGACGCGGGCACCGAACAGGTCGGGACGGTGGTGGAGGCGATGATCCGCGACTACCGCCTGGACCGCGACACCGCACTCCTCGTGGGCGGCGGCGGGGGAGCGGCGGCGGTGACGCCGCACCTGGCCGCCTCCCTCGGGCTCGAAGGACGCATCGCCCGGCACAGCGAGGTCATCAGCCCCATCGGGGTGGCGCTGGCGCTGGTGCGCGAACAGGTCGAGCGCATCGTGCCCGGCGCCACCCAGGAACAGATCCTCGCGGTACGCGCCGAGGCCGAACAGGCCGTCGTCGCACAGGGCGCCGCCGCCGACGGCGTCGAGGTGGAGGTGACCGTCGACCCGCAGACCAACACCGTCCGGGCGGTCGCCACGGGCGCCACCGAACTGCGCACCCAGGACCGCTCCCACCGCGCGGACGCCGACGAACGGCTGCGCGCCGCCGCCACCAGCCTCAAGACGGGGGAGGCACAGGTGCGGGTGCTGGCGGGGACGGACGCGTACACGGTGTACGGCACCGAGGTACGGCGCCGGCTGCGGGCCGACCGCCACCCGGTGCGCGTGGTCGACGCGGACGGCGTGGTGCGGCTCGGCGCGCCGGACGCCCACGTGGCGACCATGACCGTCGCGGAGTCCGGCGAGGCGCTGGCCGCACTGGTGCGTGACACCACCTCCTACGGCGACGGAGGGGCGCGGGCCCCCGCCGTACGGCTCCTGGTCGGCGGCCGGATCGCGGATCTCTCCGGCGTCCTCGACCCCGAGGCGCTGCTGGCGCTGGCCCGCACCGAACTGCGCCCGCGCGGATCCGGGGAGCCGGTCGTCGCCGTCGTGGAGTCCCGGACATGAACGACGACCACGACCTGCACCTCGCGGTACGCCTCCTCGCGGGCACCCCCACGCACGAGGGCCGCGACCCCGCGCTGCTCGGCCGATGGGCCCGTACCGCCTCGGAGTTCGGCCGCCGGATGACCTTGCGGCACGAGACCGTCCGGGTGATCGAGCGGGACGGCGGACTGGAGGCCGGGCTGTTCGCCCGCTACCGGTCCCGGCCGCCGGTCGTCGAGGTGTACGCCGACACCGTGGCACGCGCCGAGCGGCTGGTCGCCGAGCGCGGCTGGCGCCACTGGTTCCCGGAAGGGTCGGTGCGCGCCGCCGCCCTCGCCCACGAGCAGGCGCACGCCTGGCTCCACCACGCCCCGGTGCGCGCGGAGTTCAAGCGCGCGCTCGGCCACACGGCGCTGCGGCTCGGACGGCGCCGCCTGTACGCCTACGTCGCGGGCGCGGACGAGATCGCCGCGCACGCCTACGCCCAGACCGCGTGCGGCCTGGGACGCAGCCCTCTGCTGCTCACGGAGGCGCTGGCCGCCGCCGTGTCCTTCGAAAGCGAGAACTGATCGATGGGTGTCGTCATCCTGCTTGTCATGGCGGTGGGAGTCGCCGCCATGCTCACCCGCAAACTGCCCACGGCGTTCGCCCTGGTGCTGCTCGCCGTGGTGATCGCGTTCCTGGCGGGCGCTCCGCTCACCGGCAAGGAGAGCGTGCTCGACACGGTGCTCCAGGAGGGGGCGCCCGCGCTCGCCGCCACGATGATCGCGATCCTGCTGGGCTCGTGGCTCGGCAAGCTCCTGGAGGAGACCGGGATCGCGGGCACCCTGGTCCGCAAGATCGTCGAATTCGGCGGCGACCGGCCGGTGTTCGTCGCTCTCGGCGTGCTCGCCGTGTCCGCGCTGGTCGGCACCGTGACCGGATCGGCGCCCGCGGCGATGCTCGCCGGTCTGATCGGCATCCCCGCGATGATCGCGGTGGGCATCCCCAAGGTGACCGCCGCGGGCACGGTCCTGATGGGGATAGCCGTCGGCGTGCCCTTCGAACTGCCGGTGTGGCAGTTCTTCTCCACCGCCCTGGACCTGCCGATCGACACGGTACGCGGCTTCATGGTGAAGCTGTTCCCGTTCGCCCTGGTGGCCGCCGTCGCCTATGTGCTGGTGGAGTCCCGGCGCCGCGGCGTCGAGCACACCTGGTCCCTGAAGGCGGCGCGGGCACGGCCCTCGGGCGCCGACCGCCGCCGGCGGCTCGGCGACGCCCCCTGGTACGCCCTGCTCACCCCGGCGGTTCCCCTCGTCCTCGCCCTCGGCCTGGACGTGGCCATCATCCCCTCGCTGCTGGGCGGCGTGCTGTACGCGCTGGTGACGACGACCCGGCCGCGGGAGATGAACCGCCGTCTGCTGCGCACCCTCTACGGCGGGTTCGAGGTGGCCGCCCCGCCCATCACCCTCTTCGTGGCCATCGGCATCCTGCTCGCCGCGGTCAAGCTGCCCGGCGCGGTCGACGCCCTGCAGCCCCTCGTCAAGGCCGTCAGCCCGCAGAACACCGTCCTGTTCATCCTCGTCTTCACCCTGCTGGTGCCGCTGTGCCTGTTCCGGGGCCCGCTGAACGTCTTCGGCCTCGGCGCCGGAATCGCGGGCGTCCTCGTCGCCACCGGCATCTACCCGGCCGTCGCCGTCCTCGGAATGACCGCCTCGTACAACCAGGTCTTCGGCGTGTCCGACCCGACCAGCACCCAGACCGTGTGGAGCGCCCAGTACGCGGGTGTCTCCCCGCACCAGGTGATGGTGCGCACCCTGCCGTACGTGTGGGCCGTGGCCCTCGGCGGTCTGTGCGTCACCGCCTTCACCGAGCTGTGACCGGAGCCGACCCGATCCGCGCTCCGAGGATCCGCGCGGACCACCCCGCCCCGTAGCAACCGAACCCGTAGCAACCGAATCCGTAGCAACCGAATCCGAGCCACCGAACCCGAGGTGCCCGACCCGCAGTATCCGACCCGCAGTATCCGACCCAAGGGAGTCGATCATGCCCGAGCCGCAGTCCGGTCTCGACCGCCGTATGTTCCTGCGCGCCACCGCCCTCTCCGGCGCGGCGCTCACCTTCGGCGGGTCGGCCACGCCGTCCGCCTCCGCCGCGCCCGGCGGATTCCCGGACTACACCTACGTCCGCACGCTGCTCACCCCGTCGCGGCTGAAGTACAACCCGACCGGCGAGATCATCTTCCCCACGGTCCGCGGGGTGTACGACAAGCTGGCCGGTCCCCTGGGCCGGTACTACCTCTACTACGCGCCGCACGACGCGCCGGGCGGCATCTGCCTGGCCTACGGCGACTCCCTGGAAGGCCCGTTCACCGAGTACCCGGACAACCCCATCGTGGCGAACAGATGGGACCCGCACTACTCGGTCAGCCACGTCTCCTCGCCGCACGTGCTGTGGAAGGAGGACGTCAAGGAGTTCTGGCTGTACTTCCACGGCGAGAACACCACCACCCGCCTCGCCCGCTCGAAGGACGGGATCCACTTCACCTACGACAAGGTGGTGCTGAACACGTCCATGATGCCCGCCGGCACCACCGAGACGTCCTACGCCCGGGTGTTCCGGCACGACCTGCCCGCCCGCGGCGCCCACTACGTGATGCTGTTCATGATCAACAACACCACCAACCACCGGGACATCGGCTGGGGCTGGTCCGCGGACGGCCGCGGCTGGACCTTCGACCGGACGCCGCTGGTGCGCCACTCGGACGTCGGCGCGGTCAACGTCGGCGGGCCGCATCTGCTGACCCGCGGCGGCTCCGCGTTCGTCGTCTACAACAAGGACAAGGAGAGCGGCGGCGACCTCATGATCACCGAGGTGGGCAAGGACTTCTCGCTCCGCAAGCACCTCGGCGTCTTCTACGACTCCCGCTCATCGGCGCCCGAGAACGGCCGGGCCGCGGCCCCCTCCTTCGGCACGGACCACGGCGTCCCGTACATGATCTACGAAGCGGGCGAACGCCTCGCCGGATCCATCGCGGTGGCCCGGGGATAGCCCCGGCCCCCGCCCGAACCGGGTACGCACCGCACGACCGTCCGTCCTCCTGGGGAGAGCAGTCCCGCATGGCACTTTTCGACCTTCCACGCGAACAGCTGCACCGCTACCGCAGCGCCTCCGCCGAACCGGACGACTTCGACGCGTTCTGGTCCGCCACCCTGGCGGAGGCCCGGCGGTACGACCTCGACGCCCGCTTCGAGCCCGTCGACACGGGCCTCAGCACCGTGCGGGTGTACGACGCCACGTTCGCCGGCTTCGGCGGTCACCCGGTGAAGGGCTGGCTGACGCTGCCCGCGGAGATCGCTGAGCCGGTGCCCCTCGTCGTGGAGTTCGTGGGGTACGGAGGCGGGCGGGGCCTGCCCCACGAGCACCTGCTCTGGGCGTCCACCGGCCGGGCGCACTTCGTGATGGACACCCGCGGCCAGGGCAGCGGCTGGGGCGGGGGCGGGGGCACCCCGGACCCGGTGGGCGCCGCTCCCGCCTACCCGGGATTCATGACCCGCGGGATCGACGCGCCCGAGAACCACTACTACCGGCGGGTGTTCACCGACGCGGTGCGGGCGGTGGAGGCCGCCCGCACGCATCCGCTCACCGACGCCTCCCGTACGGCGGTCATCGGCGAGAGCCAGGGCGGAGGCATCTCGATAGCGGTGGGAGGACTGGTCCCCGACCTGCTGGCGGTCGCCCCGGACGTGCCGTTCCTGTGCGACTTCCCGCGCGCCGTCACCCTGACGGACTCGGGCCCGTACCGGGAGATCGGCCTGTTCCTCCGTACGCATCGCGGCCGCACCGGAGAAGCGCTGCGCACGCTCTCCTACTTCGACGGCGTCCACTTCGCCGCTCGTGGCCGGGTGCCCGCGCTCTTCTCCACCGCCCTCGAGGATCAGACATGCCCGCCCTCCACGGTGTTCGCGGCCTTCAACGCCTGGGCCCACGAGGACAGGTCCATCGAGGTGTACGACTTCAACGGCCACGAGGGCGGCGGCCCGTACCAGGCGGCGGCGAAGCTGAGGTGGCTCAGGCGCCGGATGTGACGCCGGCAGTACCCCCGCGAAAGCCGGTGAACGGTCGGCGTCACATCCGTTGACGCGCGCACCGGGACCGCCGAAGAATGTGCGGGTCCCTTCTGACAACGTTGTCTAGCATCGAGGTGTCGCCCCATGTCGCACCCGTCCCCACCCCTGCGCCGCCGCCGCTTCCTGCACCTCGCCGGGCTCACGGGCGCGCTGGCCGCCCTGCCTCCGCTCACCGGTGCCGCGAGCGCCCACGCCGCGCACGGCCGCGCGGATACGCCGCCCGACGCCGTCGCGGCCACCTACCTGCGGGTGCTCTCGGACCACACCCGGTGGTCCGAGACGCAGTGGGACGAGGCCAAGGGCCACTACACCGCCAAGGACTTCGGGTTCGCCGTGGTCCTCGGCAACGCGGTGCTGCTCACCCACGGCACCTACGACGCGGCGCGCGCGGGCACCGACCGGGAGACCCTCGAACGGCACACGCTCGCCACCATCCGCCACTTCGCCGCGTCGAACCGGCTCACCGGCGGCGACGAGTGGGGCCGCAAGCTCTTCTTCGACACCACCTTCCAGTCGTACTTCGTCCTCGCCGCCCGGCTGCTGTGGCAGGACCTCGACACCGCGACCCGGCACAACGTCGAGACCATCGTCCGCGAACAGGCCGCCTACACCGCGTCGTTGGGCAGCGGCGACGACCCCGCCTCGGGCGCCTGGACGCCGAACGGCCTGAGCGGCGGACACATCGGCGACACCAAGCTGGAGGAGATGGGCCTGTACGCGCAGACCCTCGCACCCGCGCTCGCCTGGGCCCACGACGACCACCGCGCCGCCGACTGGGCCACGTGGTACGGCATCTGGTCGCGCAACGAGGCGGGGCTGCCGCCCGCCGACCTCGCCAACCCCGCCCGCGTGGACGGCGTCGCCGTCTCCGAGAACACCGCCCGCAACCTGTACGACACCTTCATCGTCGAGAACCACGGCTCCTTCGGCCCGCACTACCAGGAGGAGCTGTGGCGCACCTCCGGCCGCAACGCCGCGCATTTCCTGGCCGCCGGACGCCCCCTCCCACAGGTCCTCGCACGGCAGCCGAACGCCGAGCCGCTGTGGCGCACGCTGCTGGGCGTCATGAGCGACGCGGGCGAACCCCTGATGCCGATGGTCGCCGACCGTGAGCACCTCTACGGCAGGGACGTCATCCCCCTCGCCTTCCTCTCCCAGGTGATGCGCGACGGGGCCGCGGCGCGCGCGGAGCAGGAGCTGGCGGCACGGCTGGAGGCGTACCAGCAGTACCCGCCCGAGCACCGGATGGCGAAGTTCTCGGGGGAGCCGAAGTACGAGCCGGAGGCACGCGCCGAGATCGCGATTAGCTACCTGCTGCACGTGTGTGCGGCGGCGTCCGGGCGGCCCGTCGAGGCGCTGTCGCGCGAGGAACTCTTCGCGCGGGCCTCCGGTGTCACGGACTTCGGGACCGGCCCCGGGCTGGTCTCGCACCAGTCGCCCACCGCGTGGGCCGGTGCCGTGACGAAGGCCGGGTTCGTGAAGTTCGCCTGGCAGCCGGGCCACGACGACTGGCTGTTCCGGCTCGGCGGCGCGACCCCGATGTTCCTGCCCGCCACCGCCGCGAAGGTCCAGGGCCGTACCGTGCGCGTGTACGAGTCCCCGCGCGACGGCTTCGACGGCAGCGCGACGCTCCTGCGCCTCGACGGCGGCTGGGCCGGGTTCGCGACGCTCCCGACGGGCTCGGTCGTCTACGCGAGCGGCGGCACCGGCGACGCGGAGGGCCGGCTCGAGGTGCACAACCTGACGATGCCCGGCATGCCCGGGCTCGACGGCACGCGCACCTACCGCTTCGAGGAGGGCGAGGCGACCGTCCGCGCCCGCGACACCGTCACCGGCACACCCGCCGGTCGGGTCGACGACCTCGGCTTCACCCCCACGACGGTGCGCCACGTCCGCATGCTCGGCGTGCGGCCCGACCCGGCCTACGGGTACTCCCTGTACGCCTTCGAGGTGCGCGACGGCGCCCAGGGCGCGGACCTCGCGCGCGGCGGGTCCGCCACCGCCTCGTCGGCCGACACCGGGAGGGGCGCGCCGCTCGCGGTCGACGGCGACGCGGCCACCCGCTGGGCGGTGTCCAGGGCCGACCGTCCGCGCGCCGACAGCTGGCTGGCCGTCGACCTCGGCGCCGAGCACCGGATCGACCGGGTCACCCTGGCTTGGGAATCGGCGGCCGGCCGCGCCTACCGCGTCCAGGGCTCGACCGACGGCCGGGACTGGCGGGACCTGGCGACCGGGCCGAGGCCCGCGGTGAGCAGCCGCGGCGGCTGGCTCGATGTCGAGGGACGCGCCGGGCTGGTGGTGCGTGATGGCCGGAACCCGATCAGCGTCCACGACGACACGATCGTCCTCGGCGACGGCCCGGCGGCGCCCCTCCTCGTCGAGGGCTTCCCCGGCACCTCGGCCGGGGAGCTGCGCGCGATCGCCCGGAGGGCCACGCCCTCGGCGGAGGCCACCGAGGTGCGCACGACGCTGACGGACGGACACCTGACCCTGTTCAACCTCTCCGGTGAGTCCGTCAGAACGCGGATCACGATCCCGGGCACCGGCACGGACACCGTGGTCTTCGAGGGCACACAGACGCTGACCGCCGACGGCACGTCCTTCGAGGCCGCGCTGCCCGCCGCCACGGCGGTCGTGCTGCCCCCGCGCTTCACGCTCACCCCTGTCACGGGCCGGGGCCTGCCGTCGGGCCTGCGGGTCGAGGTCGTCGACGGCGCGACTGTGCGCCTGTCCGGGGCCTCCTGCACTCTGCGCGTCCAGGCCCAGGGGCGCAGTGAGGTCGTCGTGGTCGGAGCGGACCGGACGATCACCGTCGTCCTGGCCGGCGCGGTCGCCCACCCGCGCGACGATCTGGCCCTCGGCAGGACTGTCTTTCCCACGAGCCCGCTGCCGGAGGGTATGTCCGACCCCGCGGCGGCGGTGGACGGCGACGCCAACACCGCCTGGCAGCCGGGCACGCGCGGCCGCATGGTCGTGGACCTCGGCGCGGCCCGCCCGGTCCGCCTGGTGGAGACC
Source organism: Streptomyces sp. NBRC 110028 (assembly GCF_001417735.1). Lineage (GTDB taxonomy): Bacteria > Actinomycetota > Actinomycetes > Streptomycetales > Streptomycetaceae > Streptomyces. Next base: position 115,795 of record NZ_BBUZ01000039.1, on the reverse strand, counting down.
GAGTGGACGGCGGGCGCGGCGCCGGGCGTGAAGGTCGGCTTCAGCACGGACGGCATCACCTACCGGGACGCCGGGCCCCTCACCGGCCGGGGCCGCGTGCGCCGGCTGACCGCCTCCGAGACGGCCCGCTACGTCAGCCTCGAGGTCGACGGGCCGGCGCCCGCGGAGGCGCCACGCCTGCGGCGCCTGACGGTGCGCTGACCGCTCCGCGCCCGCCGGATCCCACCGGCCCCGGCGGGCCGGGCCGGTGCCGGGAGCGCCGTCAGGCCCGTCCGGCCCGGCGGGGGCGGCCGCCTTGCCCGCTGGTGGTGAAACAGGACGGCGGCAGGCCGAAGGCGCGGGTGAAGGCGGCGGGGCTGTCGCCGGTCTCCGCGTGGAAGCGCCGGGCGAAGGCCCGTTCGCTCCGGGCCGTCCGGGCGGCCCAGTCCGCGCTGGTGACGGCGACGTCCGGGGGGCGGGGTCTGTGGGGCGGGCTGTGGTGTCCGGATGAGCCCGCGGTCGTCGCGGGTCCAGGCGCGCTCGTAGGCGGCCCGGCGCGGACGTCCACACCTCTCGCGTCGCCCGCGTCCGGAAACCGGCCCGCCCACCCCGGCCCATGTCGCCGAACGGGGCGGCAATCGGCAGGTGGCGGGCGCCGGCCCGGTCGGGAACCTCGCTCATTTCGGCCGACGAGGGGTGACCGCGCACTCCGCCGCCGAGCGACCGGCACCTCCCGGTCCGGTTCGCCACTCCCCGTTGCCCTCGTTCACCCGGCCCTGGTGCATTGGTCCGACGAAACCGGAACGACTGATGCGGTGTCAGGTATTGACACTCCCGGCGCGGCCGCCAGAATCATGCAGTGGTGTGGCCGCTTACACGCCCTCCTGGAGCGGGAGGGCCCGAACGGGGGGGCGACCCTGTAGCCCTGTGACACGGGTCGGCGCCGGCCGCGACACATTGGACGTATCCGCTTTCCTTGACCACGGGAAGGGTGCACATGTCCTCCTCCATCAGTCGACGACGACTGCTGCAGGCGAGCGGGGCCACGGCCGCGGTCTCCGCCGCGGAATCCGTCATCGGATCCTCGCCCGCCCGAGCGGCAAGCACCTCTGGGCGGGCCGGTATCGGCGTGTCCGCCCTTCCTTTCGCACTCGGTCAGGTCCAGTTGACCGCGAGCCGATGGCTGGACAACCAGAACCGCACGCGGAACTACCTGCGGTTCGTCGATGCCGAGCGGTTGCTGTACAACTTCCGTGCCAACCACCGGCTGTCCACCAACGGCGCGGCATCCAACGGTGGGTGGGACGTGCCGACGTTCCCCTTCCGCTCCCATGCGCAGGGGCACTTCCTCACGGCATGGGCGCAGGTGTATGCCGTGACGGGGGACACCACCTGCCGGGACAAGGCCGCCCATATGGTCGCCGAGTTGGCCAAGTGCCAGGCCAACAACGGCGCCGCCGGGTTCAACACCGGGTACCTGTCCGGCTTCCCCGAGTCCGAATTCACTGCTCTCGAGGCGGGAACCCTGTCCAACGGCAACGTGCCGTACTACGTCATCCACAAGATCCTGGCCGGTCTGCTGGATGTGTGGCGCTCTATGGGCAGTACCCAAGCCCGTGACGTGCTGTTGGGTCTGGCAGGGTGGGTCGACCGGCGCACGGGTCGGCTGAGCAGCGGGCAGATGCAGTCCGTGCTGAGGACGGAGTTCGGGGGGATGAACGCCGTGCTGGCCGACATCTACCAGCAGACCGGCGACTCGCGATGGCTCACCACCGCCCAGCGGTTCGACCACGCCGCGGTATTCGACCCGCTGGCGTCCCATCAGGACCGGCTGAACGGACTGCACGCCAACACCCAGGTGCCCAAGTGGATCGGCGCCGCCCGGGAGTACCAGGCCACCGGTACCACCCGCTACCGGGACATCGCCTTCAACGCCTGGAACATCTGCGTCGACGCGCACACCTACGTCATCGGCGGCAACAGCCAGGCGGAGCACTTCCACCCCCCGAACGCCATCGCCGCTTACCTGAACCGCGACACGTGCGAAAGCTGCAACACGTACAACATGCTCACGCTCACCCGGGAGCTGTTCACGCTGGATCCGAACCGGGCCGCGCTGCTCGACTACTACGAACGGGCGTGGCTGAACCAGATGATCGGCCAGCAGAACCCGGCCGACAACCACGGCCACGTCACCTACTTCACCCCGCTCAACCCGGGGGGCCGACGTGGCGTGGGTCCGGCGTGGGGCGGTGGCACCTGGAGTACCGACTACGACAGCTTCTGGTGCTGTCAGGGCACCGGCCTTGAGATGCACACCAAGCTGATGGACTCCGTCTACTTCTCCAGCGACACCACGCTGATCGTGAACCTGTTCATGCCTTCGGTGCTCAACTGGACACAGCGGGGGATCACGGTCACCCAGACCACGTCGTACCCCGTCAGCGACACCACGACCCTGCAGGTCACCGGAAACGTCAGCGGTACCTGGACGATGCGCGTCCGCATCCCGAGCTGGACCGCCGGGGCCACCATCAGCGTCAACGGTACGACGCAGAACATCACCGCAACCCCTGGCAGCTACGCCACCCTGACCCGTTCCTGGACCTCCGGCGACACGGTCACCGTCCGCCTGCCCATGCGGATCATCATGCGGGCGGCCAACGACAACGCGAACACCGCCGCGATCACCTACGGACCGGTGGTGCTGTCCGGCAACTACGGCAACACCACGCTCACCTCCCTCCCGTCCCTGAAGACGTCCTCGATCACACGGACCAGCAGCGGCTCGCTCGCCTTCACGGCCACCGCCAACGGCTCCACCGTCGGACTGGGCCCGTTCCACGACGCGCATGGCCACAACTACAACGTCTACTGGAACACCAGCGGCCAGTAACGCCTCGTCAGGCCGGCTGGGCCCGCACGTGCGCTGGACCCGGCCGTCGGGGCGGGCGGCACCGTTGCGCGCGGTCCACCGGCTGCCGCGCTCCCGGAGGTCTCATCCGGAGTCGGGAGGAGCCGCCGCGGCCCGTCACGCACCGTTGCGTGACGGGCCGCGGCGGCCCGGGGCTGTCCGGTACGGTCATGAAACCCCGGACACCTCCGTACCTTCCCGCGCCGGCTCAGCGGTGCGTTCCGCGCGCTGGGGGAGCGTTTCCGGACTGCGGTACACGCACCACGTGGTGACGAGTCCGCACAGGACCAGGAATCCCGCGACGAGCCACGGTCGGTCACCTGCTGTCGTCAGCAGCGCCGCCGCGATGAGCGGGGTGAGCCCGCCCAGCACGGCGGAGCCCTGGTATGCGACGGAGAGCCCGGTGTACCGGACGTTCGGGCCGAACATCTCGGTGAAGAAGGTCGCCTGCCCGGCGAACATCAGGGTCGGCCCGAAGATGTACATCGCGATCATCGCGGTCCAGATGAGGGCTGTGGACCGGGTGTCGAGGAGCAGGAAGAACGGGTATGCCGACAGGACCACGAAGGCCGCGCCCGCGAGATAGACGGGCCGGCGCCCCACGATGTCGGTCAGGGCCCCGAACAGTGGTGTCGCCACGATGCCGAGGGCCGAGGCCACCAGCATGGCGTTGAGGGGCACCGTCCGGTCGACGGTGAGGTGCCCGGCGACGTACGAGATGGCGAAGGCGTTGCCGATGTTGGAGGAGACCGCCTCGGCGATCCGGGCGCCGAAGGTGAGAATCACCGGCCGGGGATTGCGCATCAGGTCGGCCAGGGGGCGCCGGGCCACCGTGTTGGTCTTCTTCAGGCGTTCGAAGTCGGGAGTTTCCGTGATCTTGGTGCGGATGAAGAAGCCCACGATCGTCATCACCGCGCTCAGCAGGAACGGCATCCGCCAGCCCCAGGCGTAGAGCTGCTCGTCGGGCAGCCGGGTGACGAGCGCGAAGACACCGGTGGCCAGCAGGATGCCGGTGGAGGCGGCGGCCTGCGGAATGGAACCCCACAGGCCACGCCGGTGCAGCGGCGCGTGTTCGACCGTCATCAGGGACGCGCCGCCGTACTCACCGCCGAGCCCGAAGCCCTGGATGAGCCGCAGCAGCACCAGCAGCCCCGGCGCGAGGTACCCGACCGTTTCGTAGGTGGGCAGCAGGCCGATCGCGAAGGTGCTGGCGCCGACTATGACCAAGGTGGTGATCAATGCCTTCTTGCGTCCCACACGGTCGCCGAGGTGGCCGAACACGATGCCGCCCAGGGGACGCGCGAGGAAGCCGACGCCGTAGGTCGCGAAGGCGCTGAGGGTGGCCAGCGTGGAGTTGTCGCCGGGGAAGAAGAGCTTGCCGAGGACGAGGGCCGCCGCGGTGCCGAAGACGAAGAAGTCGTACCACTCGATGAGTGCGCCGGCGAAACTGCCGAACGCCACCTTGGACATACGGGGCGGCCGGCCGACCGGGGGAGTCGCGGAGACTGCGGGGGAGTGAGGTTGGGGACGGGACATCGGATCTCCTCGTTGAGACATGATGGCGCTGGGCCACGGGTGCGTCAGCCCGCGGCTGGTTCGGGCCAGCTGATGAGGACTTTGACCTGTTCCGGATCGTCGGTCGCCGCGAAGGCCGCGGCGGCCTGCTCGACGGGGTATTCGGCCGTCACCAGGCCGTCGCAGACGGCCGGGTCCGCGGCGATGCGGGCGATCACCGCGTCGATGTCGGCACCCAGGTAGAGCCCGGTGCCGAAGACGTCGATCTCTCGCCCGGCACCTGCCACCTGCCTTACGTCGCCATCGCCTGGTCGCTCCGGGCACCCTGCTGACCCGGCACCGCCGGCTGGTGCGCTGGAAATGGTGACAGGCACCAGGGCCAATGACCGACGCCATCAGATGCTTCCGGAAGTTTTCGGGCTGCTGTTTGTTCCTGTGTGGATGGCTGATTCCGCATCACACAGCTGATCTGAGACCTGTTGGGTCGTGGTGGAAGTGTGGTGTCAGCTCGGTAAGGGAGCCGTATCCGGCGAAAAAAATCTATGAAATCTCCGAAAGTTTTCATAAAGTGTTCGGCGCCAGGGGGTGCCTCGGAGTGCCTTGAGTCAACATGGGGCGCGATGTTGTCGAGTGTCATGGACATGCCTAATCTCATGAGTGAGTCTCGTGATCACTAGGAGGTGGTTGCACCATGACCGCAATCAGAACCGTGCTGGCGGCTGTCGCCGGTGCCTTGGCACTCCTCGTCTCCGGTCTCGTTTTCGCGCCGCAGGCAACGGCGGCTTCGCTCGTGGAGGTGACGAACTTCGGCAGCAACCCGGGCAACCTGCGCATGCACGTGTACGTGCCGGACTCCCGCCCGGCCAAGCCGGCGATCGTGGTCGCCATGCACGGCTGTGGCGGCTCGGGACCGGGCTTCCACCAGGGCAGCGAGTTCGCGTCGCTGGCCGACCAGCGCGGCTTCGTCGTCATCTATCCGACCGCCACGAAGCAGACGGCGATGAGCAACTGCTTCGACGTGTGGTCCGATGCCTCCAAACACCACAACGGAGGGAGCGACCCGGCCTCGGTCGTCTCGATGGTGTCCTATGTGGAACAGCGCTACAACGGCGACCCGCAGCGGGTCTTCGTCACCGGCAGTTCGTCCGGCGGCATGGAGACCACCGCGCTGCTGGCCGACTACCCGGACGTCTTCAAGGCCGGTTCGGCGTTCATGGGCGTCCCCTTCGGCTGCTTCGCGAACGAGGCCGACTTCCCGCCGTGGACGAGCAAGTGTGTGGGCGGGAACATGCACAAGACGGCACAGGAGTGGGGCAACCTGGTCCGGCAGGCATACCCTGGCTACGCGGGCACCCGTCCTCGCGTACAGCTGTGGCACGGCACCAACGACACCCTCGTGCCGTTCCAGCTCATGCAGGAGGAGACCAAGCAGTGGGCGGACGTCTTCGGGCTGAGCCAGACGCCGACCTCGACGGACCAGCCGCAGCCGAACTGGACGCGGCAGCGTTTCGCCGGCACCGACGGCGCTGTGCGGCTGGAAGCCATCAGCGTCTCCGGAGCCGGGCATCAGCTGCCGATGGGGGGCATGGCCGCGGCAGCTGTGCAGTTCTTCGGCCTCTGAGCCTGCTGCGTGGCCTCGGCGGCCGCCTGACCCGCTGATCGTCCTTCCCCCCCCCCAGGCAGCCGGGCGGCCGTTCCTCACACTTCGACGGATCGAGTGACGTCGTGCGGAGGAACGGCCGCTGGCCGAACCGTTCGGGAGCCGTCTCGTGCTCGGCGGGCTGCGCAGGAACCTCCGGCCACCGTTGCCGGAAGGGATTGCGGCGCTCATCCAGCGTCTGGAGAGGGAGAGCCGACCTGGGAATACGTCAGGAGCCAGGGTGAACCGCGATGGCTTGGCCATCGGATTGCCGCCGCCACGATCCGGCGCGTTCTGCGCTTGGCGGCTGCCGTGGCGACGTTCAGTCTGGCCAACGCCAGCGAGGAGTCCGCCCCGGCCGCAGCCGGGGCGGACCACGCGGTGTTCGTGCAGGGCAACGAGGTGTCCGGCAACACCATTCATGCCTTCAAGCGCTCCGACACCGGCGAACTGACCGCCGCCGGCACGTACAAGACCGGAGGAAAGGGAGCGGTTGCCACGGGCGCGCCCACGGACGCCCTGGCCTCGCAGGGTTCCCTGGTGTACGACGCGCGTCACCGGATGCTCATCGGCGTCAACGCGGGTAGCGGGTCGGTCACCTCGTTCAGTGTGTCCGGTCAGAAGCTCTCGGACCGCCACTCGGTCTCCTCAGGGGGTGACTTCCCGTTGTCGGTCGCGGTGTACGGCGATACCGCCTATGTGCTCAATGGCGGTGGCGAGGCGTCGGTACAGGGCTTCACCATCACCGACAACGGTCTGAAGCCCATGCCCGGCTCCAAGCGCTCGCTGGGTGTCAAGGGCCCGGCGGTGCCCGTTTTCAGCGACAACCCCGCGCAGGTCTCGTTCACGCCCGACGGCAAGAACCTGGCGGTGACCATCAAGTCGACGAACTCGATCGAGGTCTTCCCCGTCGGGTCCGACGGCTCGCTCGCCCGGGAGGCGGTCTCGAACAAGTCGGCGGGCAACGTCCCCTTCGGCTTCACCTTCGATCAGGGCGGCCGGATGGTCGTCACCGAGGCGGAGAAGTCGACGGTCAGCAGCTACGAGGTCGGGGCCGACGGCAAGCTGACGCTGGTCACCAAGGCCACCGACGGCCTGCCCCGTTTCTCCGCCGAGACCGGTGGCATGGAGGGCATCGTCGCGGCGTGACCCTCTCCGGCGGCATGGGGCAGCGGTTCGGGCGCATCGAGCCGCACCTTGCCGGATGTGACCAAAGTGCGCAGGCCCTTCGAGCCCGTTGCCACGGGCCTTGCCGCCATCCGGATCTCCGATCACCACCTCGTCGGGTTCAGGCGCCACCTTGACTCGATGAGGGCCGCCCGCGACGTTCCGTTCGGGCGCAGGGTCGATGAGATTTCCGGCAAGGGCGGAATCAGCCGTCCAGGCGGGCGGCTCGGGCCTTCAGGTCTTCCGCGAAGCGATCCCAGTCGGGTCCGAAAGACAGGAGGTCGGCCGCCGCCTCGCGCAGGAGTGCGGGGTCGTCCGGGTGCTGTAGGCAGGCCAGTCGGTACGCGAGATTTCGGGCCCAGACCGGCATGGCCATCCAGTCCTCGGCCAGCGCGCCGCGCAGCGCCGGGAGGATTTCTTCAGGCGTGGCGAACGTGATTTTCTCGATGAAATCCCGGACAGGGTCAGGAAGGCGCGGCGCACCCTCCTCGTAAGTCGAATCGATCAATTCTTGGGTCAGCTGCGTCAGTTCAGTCATGATCCGATTTCGTTCACGGGTTGAGCCAGTACGTGGCCACACGGTACACAGAGTCGGGTGTCTGGGAGACGCGGTACCCGATGTCATGGCCCCCGATCTTGACGGACCCGTCCATGGGGCCGGTGAATCCCGGCCCCACGCGGGGCACGGTCCCACCGTTCTTCATGTGATCGTAGACGGAGTTGACGATTCCCTGCTCGATCTGGTCGGGAGTCAGGCCGGTGGTCCGCAAATCGTTGACGCCGTTGGGGCCCTGGTGCGGGCGGTCGTATCCGTGGCCGGTATTGAATTGCCAGCCGTCGTCGCCGACCTGCGCCGTCCGTTTGAGATCCTTGCCAACACCCTTGGACTCGCCGTAGGTGATCTCCTTGTAGTCGGAGGGCATCAGCCCCAAGGGGTCACAGATGGTGTGCGGATTCGTGACGTAGGACGACGAATTCGGTGCCGGCGCGAGACCCAGAGGGTCGGACGTGAGATATTGGGCGGTTTCCGGGTCGTAGTGCCGGAAGTAGTTGTAGTGCAGACCTGTTTCGGGGTCGAAGTACTGGCCGGGAAAGCGCAGTGGCGTGTAAGCGGTCGCGCTCGTGTCCCAGGTGGTGGTGCCCCACAGGGTGCTGCGGGTCCGCCAGGCGATGTCGCCGCGCTCGTCGATCAGTTCGCGCGGGGTGCCGACGAGGTCGGTGACGATGGCGAAGAAACGGGAGTCGATCTCCTCCTGCGGGTCCTGGGCCGCGGTGATGCGTTCGGTCTGCGCGATGGGGTGCAGGCCGCGGTGGTCCCAGGTGAGGGTGATCGGATGGGGCAGGTCCGCCGAGTGCTGGGTCTGCTCGCACAGGGTCGTGTCGTCCCAGGTGAACGTGGTGCGCTCGGCGACGGTCGTGCCGTCCGCCGCCATGCGCAGCTTCGCCGTGCGCCGGCCCTTCGGGTCGTACGTGTAGCGCCACACCGTTCCGTCGGGCGTGGTGACCCGGGTCAGGCGGTCCTCGGCGTCCCACGCGTAAGCCCAGGTGTCCGGCTTGCGGGAGAGGCGGGTCTTCTGGCGGAGCGTGACCCGGCCCAGCGCGTCGTGCTCGTAACGGACGCCACCGGCCCGGACTATGCCGGTGCCCGCGTAGCCGCGCTCGCCGGTGGCCTCGTGGCCGGGGTGGGAAGCGGGCCAGTCGGCCGTCGTCTGGTTACCGGCCGCGTCGTAGGCGTAGGTCTCCGTCCAGCCGGCGGCACGGACGGCGGTGACGCGGCCTGCCGGGTCGAGGTCGAAGGTGCGGGGGCCGTCGAGGTGGTCGTCGAGGGCGGTGAGGTTGCCGTCGGCGCGGTAGGTGTAGGCACGGCGCTGGAGCGTGCGTCCGTCCGCGCCCGCCGTCGCCGTCTGTGCGGACAGCCGGCCCATCGGGTCGAAGGTGTTCTCGAGGGTGAGGAAGCCGCCGATGCCGCGCGTGAGCTCGCGCCCGGCCGCGTCGTAGCCGATGTCGACGGGGCGGCCGGAGACGACCAGGTCCACCGGGCGGCCCGCCGCGTCGTACGACCAGGTCGTGCGTGCCCCGGTGGGCGTGGTCCGACCGGTGCGGCGGCCCAACCCGTCGTACGCGTAGGCGATGGTGCGGCCGTCGACTGTCTCGGAGCGGACGCGGCCGTACCGGTCGCGCAGGATCGTCAGGCGTGTGCCGTCGGGACCCGTGGCTTCGGCGACCTGGTCGGTGAGGTCGTAGGCGTAGGTGGTGACCTGGCCGTCCGCGTCCTTGGCGGTGGTGCGGCCGAGGGCGTCGCGCGCGTAGGAGGTCGTCTGGTCCAGGGCGTTGGTCCTGGACGTGAGGCGGCCCGCGGCGTCGTGGGTGTAGGTGAGGGTGCGGCCGTCGAAGTCCGTCTCGGTCGTCAGGCGTCCGGCGGGATCGTAGGCGTAGGTCCAGGTCAGGCCCTGGGGGTTGGTGACCTGGGTGAGGCGGAGTTCGCTGTCGTGGGAGAACTCGTAGCGGGCGCCTTCGGGCGTGGTGCGGGCGGTGAGGAGGTCGAAGTGGGTGTACTCGTAGCGGGTGGTGCCGCCGACGGGGTCGGTGTGGCTGGTGCGGTTGCCCTCGCCGTCGTACGTCCAGGACTCGCTGGTGCCGTCGGGTGAGACACGGCGGGCCAGGTGCCCCTCGACCGTCCACTCCAGTTGGGTGACGAGCCCCGTCGGGTCGACCAGACGCACCGGGCGGCCGAAGGCGTCGCGCTCGTAGCGGGTGACGGCGCCGAGCGGGTCCGTGATCTCCACCGGCAGGCCCGCCCGGTCGCAGCGGACGGTCGTGACGTGGCCGAGCGGATCGGTGACGGTGGTCAGACGGCCCGCCTCGTCGTAGGCGAAGACGGTGGTGCGTCCCGAAGGGCTCGTCGTCGACACGCGGTTGCCGCGGTCGTCGTAGGTGTGGTGCGTGGTGGTCCCGTCCGCACTCCTGATCCGGGACGGAAGACCGAACTCGGCGTACTCCGCGGTGACTTCGCGGCCGTCGGGACGTACGACCACGAGGACGTTCCCGGCGTCGTCGTAAGCGTACGACGTGACGTGGCCGAGCGGATCCGTCCGGGTCAGGACCTGGCCGAAACGGTCACGGGTGAAGCGTGTGGTGTGGCCCAGCGGGTCCGTCTCCGCGATCACCTGGCCGTCGTGATCGATGAGATAGCGGATGCGGTGGCCTTCCGCGCTGGTCGTCGTGGTGACACGGTATCCGGTGGCCTCGTCCACCTCGTCGTACGACAGACGCAGCGTCATGTGCCCGGCGGCACCGCCCTCGGCGACGCACCGGTCCCGGTCGTCGTACGTGTAGGTGTACGAGCGGTCGTTGCTGTCGGTCCAGGAGGTGACGCGGCCACGGTCGTCGTAGGTGAACTGAAGGGGCAGACCCGAGGAGTTGAAGACCTGGATGAGGTCGCCGGCCTCGGAGTAGGCGTAGCGCTTGATCTCCTGGTCCGCCCCGTCGGGGCCCGCACCGGCCAGGCGCAGGGCCGTGACCCGGCTGTCTTCCACCGTGACCTTCAGGCGGTAGCCGCCGGAGGAGACGACGGCGAGTGGGGTGCCCTCGGCATCGTGTTCGAAGGTGATCCAGTTGCCGTTGCGGTCGTCGATCTGTTCCAGGACGGCCCGGTCCTCGCCCTGGTCGGCGAAGTGCCAGGTGCGGCCGGTGTGCGGGTCGCCGACGGTGTAGCCGCCGTCGAGGCGGTCCAGGGGCCAGCGGCGGCTGCCGTGCGTGGGCAGGGTCGGGACGCCGGGTGCCGGATGCGGGTACGTGAGGAGCAGACCGTCCTCGGTGACGAGGATGACGCCCTCGGCGTCGATCTCCAGACGCTGGTCCAGCGTCGAGGTCCACGACGGGCCGAACCAGCGGCCCAGGCGCGAACCGGACTCCACCCGGCGCCGGAACACCAGCGGCAGCGTGCCCGGAAGCGTGATGTCGGTCTCCGGCAGGTACATCTTGCCGGTGACCAGGTCGATCGGGTCGCTGGGGTCGTGCTCGTACTTCTCCCGCGGAGTCTCCGTCCGGGCGTGCGGCTCCTTCTCCACCGCCTTGCGGGCGACGTTCTCCCCTTCGCGCAGCGCGGCCTTCTCGCCGGCCCGGATCCCGAGGCGCAGTCCGCCCCGGGCGAGCCCCGCGCCCTTGGTGCCGACGAGTTCGGGGATGAGGCGGCCGACGAACTCGGAGGGGTCCTTGGTGAAGCCGTCCACCGCGGCCTGCACCACGCGCTCGGGGTGGGCGGCGGTGGAGACGAGGCCGGAGAGCGTCGTGGAGGCGTTCTGGAGGTACGCGGCCGGGTGGGTGAGGTTGTAGGGGTCGGTGGGGTTGAGGCCGCGGGCGAAGTTGACCAGCCCCGCGCCGCCCTTGAGGACGCCGCCGACGACATGGGTGAGTTCGACGTTCGCCGCCTGGTAGCCGTCGGCCAGGTTGTCGCCCAGGCGGTCCAGCGGCGGGGGCTCGGCCGGGGCGTGGGCGAGCGCGGACTCGACCTTCTTCTGGGCGTCGGAGGCCGCGCTGTTGCGCTGCTTACGGGCCTCGGCGAGCTTGCTCCGGGCGGTCGCGAGGTCGGCCTTGCCGGGGTCCTGGAAGGGGGCGGGCCGGGGGCCCGGGTCCTCGTTCGCCTTGAGCTTGGCGTTGTAGGCGTCGGCCTTCTCGTTGTACGCCTTCACGGCGTCCGCGGAGGTCTTCCTGCCCTTCTTGTACAGGTCGATCGCGTCCTGCGCCTGCCCCTGGGCCCAGGCGACGGTGTCGGCGTACGCGTCCAGGGCGCCGCCCGCCGTCTCGCACGCCTGTGCCGCCTGTGCCCACTTGGTGGGGTGGAGGCCGAACTTCTCGCGGAAGCCCTCGCCGCCCTCGCCCTTCCAGCCGTCGGAGTCGACCTTCCGCATGCCCTGGGCGACCTTGTCGAAGGCGGTGTGGAAGTCCTTGAGGTGCTTGGCGCTCTCGCGGATCTTGCCGGGGTCGCCGTGGATCAGCTCATTGGCCTCCTCGGTCTCGCCGAGCTGCTGTTCGCCGGGGGTGGCGCCCAGGTCCGAGGCGACCTCGTCGCCCCAGTCCTCCACGGCGTCCGCCGCGCCCTCGAGACCCACGTAGTCGAGCCCGTCGCCGAGCTTGTCGGTGGCGTAGTCGATGCCCTCGCCGAGCTTCTTCTTGCCCTCGTCGATGAGGTCCTCACCGATGCTCAGGCCCTTGTTGACGCCGCTCTTGATGCCGTCGCCGATGTCGCCGAGCAGGCCCATCAGCCCTCACCGCCCTGGTCCGCGCCCTGCTGTCCGGCCGCCTTGGCGCGGTCTTCGGGGGAGGGGCCGAAGGTGTCGTCCAGCATCCGGTCGTACTCGGCGTCGGAGACCCCGAGCGCACCGTGCAGGTTCTCCGGGTTCAGGCCCAGCGGCCCGACCGTGTGCGAGGTCATCACGTCCCGGCCCGCGTCCTTCCAGCCCTGCGCGCTGTTGGCCATGGCCTGGTCGAAGGACTCCTTGCTGTAGTCCACGCCGCCGAACGCGCCGGAGGTGGCGATGTCGCCCCAGCCCTTCTGGGTGACCTCCTCCTCGGAGGCGTACGGATTGCCGATGGCCGCGTTGGCGACGACCTTGAAGGTGCCCTCGGCGTACTTCTCCGTCTCGTAGTACGTGCCCGCGGCCATACCGGTCTTCTTCGCCAGCGTGTTGCCCTCGTTGATCAGCGACCGCACCCCCCACTCCCAGCGCTCGCAGAACGAGGTGAACTGCCCCGTCAGCCCCTCATGGCCCAGCTCCAGACCGGACAGCGCGATGTCCCCGAAGCCGCGCCCGGCCCCGGCCATGCCCACCATCCCGAGTTCCTTCAGCTCCCCCAGGGCCTCCGTCAGCCCCTTGGCGATCAGGCTCAGGCCGTCCGTCTTGAGGTCCTTGCCGCCCCCGGCGGTCATACGGCACGCCCCTCGTCCTCGTCACGGTCGACGGCCGCCCCGTCCGGGACAATGCCGCGCACGGGCGGGAAGACCATCCCGTCCTCGCCATCCGCGCAGTCCAGCGCGACCCCGCAGGGCACCCCGGCGGCCGGGACGGCCACGTCGAGGAGGCGGGCGCCCAGGATCGTCTGGTACGTCCACTCGCGGTGGTAGGCGTCGCGGGCTTGGGCGTAACGGGCCAGGGACTGTTCGTCGGAGAAGGCGAGGATGAAGCGGATGCCGCCCCAGTCGGCGGTCAGCAGCCCCCGTTCGCCGTCCGGGCCGGGCTCGTCGCCCAGCGGCACCAGCACCGCCGTACGCCGGAACTCGCCCAGCAGCTCGGCGAAGGCCCGTCTGCGCGCGACGGATTCAGGATCGTCAGACGTTCTGTTCCGCGGTGGCCTGACCGCCCCGCCCCCGTTTTCAGCCATATGGCCATCATCGTGACCGCATCAAGCCACATCAACGCCGGTGCCGTCACACCCCTGTCACGGCTACGGAACAGGGGAGTCCGCCCCGGTGGGTGCTCGGGCAGCGGCGTGGTGCGGCCCGAGCACAGCCGGTCCCGGCGGACTCCCTCCCACCGCCCTGCCCCGAACCGCCGCCCGAGGAAGACGCGGCGCGTCGGTACGAGCGAGCGATGTCGAGCACCAAGATCGGACCGGTCGACGGCCCGTTCCGCCCAACCGCAACCCATTACCGTCCTGTTACGCGCGCAGCCGGGCACAACGCACACCTGCGGCGCGCAACCTCCGCGGCTCCGGCGCCCTCTTCCACGCCGGCCATGATCTACGCGCCGACGACCGACTTGGAACACACGTGCCGGAACTTGTACTGCATACCAATGGACGCACCTGGCCCCTGGACGCGTCCCGGAGCTACACCATCGGGCGCGACCAGCAGGCCGATATCCCGTGCGTCGACCGCCGGGTTTCCCGGCGGCACCTGATGATCCGCTGCGACGGCGGAACATGGGTCATCGAAGATCTCGGCAGCGCCAACGGCACGTTCGCCGACGGGAGCCGCGTCCAGCGGATCGAGATCGCCCACGGTTCGATCGTCCGGCTGGGCGACGTCTCCACCGGCACACGGCTGGACTTCACCGGAGCCCCGGAGGCGGTGCGTGACGATCAGACGCGTGCTGACGACACACCCGCGGACGCTCCCCGTGGAGCCGCCGCGACCCTTTCCTTCGACCGGAACCCCTCGGGCGTCCACCAGATCGTCAGGGGGCAGCGGCTGCGGATCGGTCGCGCCCAGGACAACGAACTCGTGGTGGAGGGCCCGCATGTCTCCCGCCACCACGCGGAGTTCCGGCCCCTGCCCGGTGGCCGCTTCGAAATCGTCGACCTCGGCAGTCACAACGGCACCTACGTCAACGGGCAGCCCGTGGACCGCCGCCGGATCATCGGCCCGCACGACATCGTGGGTGTCGGCCACTCCACGTTCCGGCTCGCCGGGGACCGGCTGGAGGAGTTCGTCGACACCGGCGAGGTCTCCTTCACCGCCCGCGACCTGACCGTGACCGTCGGGCGCGGCAAGACCATCCTGGACGATGTCTCCTTCGGCATCCCCGAGAAGTCGCTGGTCGCGGTGATCGGGCCGTCGGGCTCGGGGAAGTCCACCCTGCTGCGCGCACTCACCGGCTACCGGCCCGCGGACCGCGGTCAGGTCTTCTACGACCAGCGCGATCTCTACGCCCAGTTCGCCGAGTTGCGCCACCGCATCGGCCTCGTCCCGCAGGACGACATCCTGCACAAGGAGCTGACCGTCGACGTCGCGCTGAAGTACGCCGCCAGGCTCCGCTTTCCCGGTGACACCAAGGCGGCCGAGCGCAAGGCCCGCATCGACGAGGTGCTCCGGGAGCTCAAGCTCGACGTCCACCGGGACAAGAAGGTCGCCTCGCTCTCCGGCGGCCAGCGCAAACGGGTGTCCGTCGCCCTGGAGTTGCTGACCAAGCCCTCCCTGCTCTTCCTCGACGAGCCCACCTCCGGTCTGGACCCGGGCCTGGACCGTGATGTCATGAAGCTGCTGCGGGAGCTCGCCGACGACGGCCGCACCGTGCTGGTGGTGACCCACTCGGTCGCCGAACTTGCCCTGTGCGACCGGGTGCTGGTCATGGCGCCCGGTGGCTCCGTGGCGTACTTCGGTCCCCCGGGCGAGGCCCTGGACTTCTTCGGTCACGACAGCTGGGCCGATGTCTTCTCCGCCTTCGAGAACCATCGCGACGACGACTGGGGCGGGCGCTGGCTGGCCTCCCGGCAGTACGACCGGTGCCTCGCGGAGATCGACTCGGCCGTACCGCCGCAAGCGCAGGGCACCCCCGCGGCGCACCCGCGCGCGCGAGCCCTGAAGCCCAGAACGCAGGGCTGGCTCGGCCAGTTGTGGACGCTGATGCGCCGTTATGTGTCGGTCATCGCCTCCGACGGGGGCTTCATGGCGCTGATGCTGCTGCTCCCGGCCGTGCTGGGCGGAGTGAGCTGTCTGGTTCCCGCGCCCTACGGACTCGCTCCGCCACCGCCCGACAGTCGTTTCCGCTACAACCAGGAGTCCGGAACGATTCTGCTGGTGTTGGTCGTCGGCATGTGCTTCTCCGGCGCGGCCAACTCCGTACGTGAGTTGATCAAAGAACGGGTGATCTATGAACGGGAGAGAGCCACGGGGCTGTCCCGATCCGCCTATCTGATGTCAAAGGTGATCGTCCTCGGCCTGATCACCGCGATGCAGGGTGTCATCATCTGCGTGATCGGCTTCTCCGTCCGCCAACTGCCCGCCCGGGGGGTGCTCATGCCCACGGCCGTCGAGGTCTGCGTGGTCATCAGCGCGCTGGGCCTCACCACCATGATGTTCGGTCTGGTCATCTCCGCGCTGGTGAGGACCACGGAGAAGACCATGCCGCTGCTCGTGATGTTCGCCGTCGTCCAGGTCGTCTTCACCGGGGTCCTCTTCCAGTTGTTCGACTCCCCGGGCATCGAACAGGTCGGCTGGCTGATGCCCGCCCGCTGGGCGGTCGCGGGCGCCGGGACCACACTGGACCTCGCGCACACCATGCCACCCTGGAATCTCGACAAGCCGGACGACGTCGACCCGTTGTGGGCCCACACCGTCACCCAGTGGGGCATCGACCTCGGTGTGCTCCTGGCCATCGGGCTGGCCTGCGGCTTCGCGGTGGCCCGCCTGCTGCGCCGGCATGAACCCGAGGTCATGCGGGACTGAAGGCCGTGGTGCGGGTGCGGTAGAACTGGGCGGTGCCGAAGGAGCCGCCTCGGCGAGGTAGCCATCCGGGAGCAGTACCCCGCCCGCATTGCCGAGCAGCGGTTCGCAGAGGAAGGCCGCGACGTCACGTCCCTCGGAGGTGAGGCGGAGGAGGTCGGCGCCGAGGTCGGCCGCGTAGCGCGCGCCGGCGTCCGGACCACGGTGGGTGCCGCGGTAGGCGTTGGGGCTGTCGGCGACGTGCACCCAGTCCGGGCGCGGGCCGACGCTGTCGACGAGGCCGTAGGTATTGGTGGTGACGGCGTCGGTGCCGATCGTCCAGCCGTGGTAGGACTCGCGCATCGCGACGATCGTGTCGCGTCCCGTCGCTGCTTGGGCCAGCCGGATGGCCAGGTCGACCGCTTCGGAGCCGCTGTTCACCAGCAGTACGGTGTCGAGGCCGGTGCCCTCGGGGAGAGTGGCGAGGAGGCGCTCGCTGTAGTCGGCGAGCTCGCGGTAAAGGAAGCGGGAGTTCGTGGCGAGGAGGCGAGACTGGTCGTTGAGCGCATCGGCCACGGCCGGGTGTGCGTGTCCGAGCCCGGCCACGTTGTTGACCATGTCGACGTACGCGCGGCCGGTGGTGTCGACGAGGTGGTGTCGCCAGCCGCGCTCGATCTGCATCGGGCGCTCGTAATACCGCTCCTGGGCATGCGAGAAGATGCGTTCGCGCCGCTGCAGCTCGGCCGCCGCTGTGTCGTGCTCGACGAGCGACGTCAGTCCGATCAGCCCGGCTGGGTCGCGGGTGAGCCGCAGCCAGGCCGGAACCCGGTCCGCGGTGACCAAGGAGGGTCCTGAGGGATCAGTGTCGGAGCGGCACAGGCGCACGACGAGCCGCCGCGGAGCCGCCCCGCCCGGCAGCACGCCGATCTCGTCGCCGGGTTCGACCTGGCTTCCCGGACACAGCCGAGGTGTGTGTGGCTGTATGCCGGTCAGGACCAGCAACCAGTCGGCGTCGATCCGGAGGGTGGTCGCGGTCCCGTCCGCCGCGACGACCTGGGCCGCCACGGGAGCGGTGACACGGAGCTCGGTGTCAGACCCGACCCACGCCTCGGTCTCGACGGGCCAGGTCGCGGCTCCCTCGGCTGTGTCGAGCTGTGCGCGGGTGAGCCGGAACACCCCGTAGGGCCTCCAACGTCCTCGACACGCTGTCGGGACTGCTGGAGGTCAGCGTGTGGCCGCACTGGCACCGTCGATGACGAGCTACACGCTCGACTTCGTGAGCGGCGCGTTGAACTTCATCGCCTTCTTCTGCTCGGCCGGGTCGTTGTCGGCGATGACGTCGCGGTTGCCGTGGTGGAGGTGGCGTCGCCTCAACACGGACCCTCGGGTATGCCCCGAGGGCTCACCTGAGAAGTGCTTCTTTCCCCGCAACCGACAGGATTCTCGCCAAGCCCTGTCGTCGCGGGTCAGAAGCACTTCTCGCGTCGGCGATCAAGCCGCGGGCAGCTCACCCGATGAAAGCGCGAGGTCAGCGCTGCAGGGTAAGGACGCCCGGCCGCCAGGGGAGTTGGTCGTAGGGGCCGCCGGCGGAGGGGGACTTGCCCTGGTAGAGGAACTGCAGGTTGCAGGGATCGATGGTCATGGTCTGGTCGGGGTTGTTGCGGACCAGGTCACCGTGACTGATGTCGTTGGTCCAGGTGGCACCGCTGTTGGCCTTGCCGGCGAAGGGGTTGCTTTCGCTGCTGGCCTGCGGGGTCCACGAACCGTTCAGGCTGGAGGCCGTGAACGAGCGGAAGTAGCGCCCCTTCGAACCCATCGCCTCCACGATCATGAGGTACTGGTTCTGGTCCTGGACCTTGTAGACCTGCACCCCCTCGAACAGGTTGTTCGTCGAGTCGCTCATGACCGTCGTGTACGACGAGCCGAAGCTGCCCGGGAAGTTCCCGATCGGCATGTTCGCTCGGTAGATCTTGCCGTTGTCACCGGCGAAGAACAGGTACATGTTCTGGTCGTCACCGATCAGGGTCTGGTCGATCGGACCGGTGCCGGAGCCGGAGATGCTGCCGGTGAACAGCGGCTGCGGCGAGGACCAGCCGTTGGGGTTGGTGGGGTCGCTCGACGTGCGGTAGATGAAGGGCCACGCACCCCACTGGTACGCCAGCACCCAGATCTTCTTGGGTGCGAAGTAGAACAGCGTGGGCGCCACCGCGGCCTGGCCCATCCCGGTCTGTCCGGCCGACGCCATGTCCGACCAGTTCGTGAAGGGACTGAACCTCATCGAACCGTAGGACGAGCCCGACACGTTCGACGCGTAGACCAGGTGCTTGCCGTTGTACACCACGTTGGTGAAGTCCTTCAGCGAGACCCACCCGTTCGACGGCTGCGCCAACACACCCGTAGACGTCCACCGGTACGTCGACGGAAGAGAACACGCGCTGGTGTCCGCCTGAGCCGGGCTGGCGACCAGCGTCGCCGCCAACGAGACCAGGGCTGCGACCGGGGCGCCGAACATCACAGACAGACGTTTGCGGCTGAAACTTCCTCTGCGCATGAGGACCTCTTGATTCTTGAGTAGGCGATTCCGGTTGGCCCCGTCAGAGGCTGTCCGGACGGATTCGTCGTGATACAAGTCCGCCGCGCGATGCCCTCCCTGCCTGGATGGCTGTCTTGCGCGGTGTACGGGATGCCCACGAGCCTTGCGCGAGTCGGTGGCTCCCGGAGCCGAACCAGCGGGCCATCGGGGTATTGGCGATGGGGACGTCGATCGCGGGTGCCCGGCCGTCGCCGGGCTTGGCGGCGGCCCACCGCTTCGCGCTGGAGTCGGGGTCCGTATAGAACCCGTTGGTCATGGTGGTCGGGTCGGCCGCGTGGGCGGACGGTGCGACGGCCAGCGCCAGCGCCGGCGCCAGCGGCAGCGCGAGGAGCGCTGTCACCAGGGCGCGGAGTCTGTGGCGCATGGCTGTACCTCGGTTTCCTGACAGGGATGTGTCGCACGCTCCCGGCCACGAGCGAGCGACGCGCTGAGGAAGTGCGGTGGTACAACGCCCCCTTGTGCCGGTGATCCTCCGGCAAGGACGACAGGGTCGAAGGTCGGCAGCGAGCATCGGAGGCGCCCTGTTTGGGAGCGCTCCCACGCAGGACTGAGAGAACTTGAGGTGCGGCCCGTATCGTGTTGCTAGCTGGTCAAGCTGTCAAGAGCCGAGGTGCAACTCGCCCTTCACGGAGCGATAACGAGGCTCTACAGACTCGTAATTGGAAGCGCTCCCAACCTCCGGTCTCCGAGGACAACGCTTCCCGTCCGACCGAGAGGGAAGGGGTCATGACGCATGACGGAAGACGCGCCGCGTCGGCAGCCGACGCTCGACGAGGGGACCGAACTCGCCGGCGTCGGGTCGGGGAGCTCCTTCGGCCCGAGGGCGGCCGACGGCATCATGCTGATGGCGCTGCGTGAGGACGATCCGATGGCCCGTATGGCCGAGGAGACGGAGAGCGTCCGGACACCGAGGCCGCCACGTCCGGTGGGGCGGTGCGGAGGACCGGACAGCCCGGCCCCGCCCGCCTGCGCCGCCATGGGCGCACTGCTGGCGAACCGCCCCGACGTGGAAGGGGTGTTCGCCGCCGACGGCAAACATGGGTGTGGGAGCGCTGCGCGCGTTGTGCGAGGCAGGCCGACCGGTCTCCGCCGACGTCGCAGTGGTCGGCTTCGGCGACCTGGCCGTCGCCCAGGTCGCCGATCCGCCCCTCACCACACCATGGGAAAGGAAGACCACATGATGCCTGCTGTGAACACGGCCGACATCGCACCGGCGGCCTACGCCTGGGAGATCCCGGCCACCGGGCTGAAGGTCGGAGTCGGCAGGCGCCGATCCGCGTCAGGCCGTCGTCACGGGCTTCGAGCACAGCGCCAAGGTCGCTGACCATGTCCCCAGCGGCCGGCACGCCGCCAGAGCCCGCGACCGAACCCAGCCCCGGCACTGACCCGATCCGCGGATGAGAGCGGCGCCTTCCCCGCGGTCGCAACGCCGCACGGCCCGCCCGGTGCATGTGGCCACCGGGCGGGCCGCACTGTCCTCGCCGGGATTCGCTGGTAGCTCTTCTGTCCGCAACGACATCGCAGCCCACCCCCTGGAACAGCCTCCCTGACCTCCTCCACCTCGCTCAGTCGGCGCGCCAAGGCCCTTGCGCCCGATCAAACCAAACTGATATTGGTTCAATATGCAGCGTCGGAGTACGTCAAGCGGTGGTACCGGCATGATGCGGACTGGGCGGGAGATCCAGGTCAGGACATACCCGGTCGGCGGCGTCAGCCCGGACGACTTCGAAGTGGTCGAGGTCCCCGTGCCCCGGCCGGGGCCGGGGCAGGTGCTCGTGCGCAACACCTGGACATCGGTGGACCCCGGCCTTCGGCTGCGGCTACGTCCCGACGCGCCCTCCGGCTATTTCGCCGCCTTCCCACTCGGCCGCGCCATGGACGGCATCATGACCGTGGGGGAGGTGGTGGAGTCCCGGGCCGCGGGCTTCACTCCGGGTGATGCCGTGTGGCACGCCCAGGGCTGGCGCGAGTACGCCGTCGTGGACGCGGAGGCCGAGCAGCTCAACGGACTCGGCACCCTGACACGCCTGGACGTCGGTGCGTGCGAGCCGCAGTGGTATCTGGGCCCGCTGGGCGGCATGGGATTG
This sequence comes from Streptomyces sp. NBRC 110028, assembly GCF_001417735.1. Classification (GTDB taxonomy): domain Bacteria; phylum Actinomycetota; class Actinomycetes; order Streptomycetales; family Streptomycetaceae; genus Streptomyces. The sequence continues at coordinate 94,759 of NZ_BBUZ01000039.1, read as the reverse complement.
ACGGCCTATGCCGGTCTGCACGTCGTTGACGCGCTACGAGGTGGGGAAACCGTCTGGATCTCGGCCGCCGCGGGGGCGGTGGGCAGCCTGGCCGTGCAGATCGCACGGCTCGTGGGCAACCGGGTAGTGGCCAGCGCGGGCACCGACGACAAGGTCAAGTGGCTGCGCGACCGCTTCGGCCTCGACGCCTTCAACTACCGGGCGGGGGACCTCGAGGCGAGGCTGGGCGACATCGCGCCCGACGGCATCGACGTCTATTTCGACTCCGTCGGGGGGACCCACCTCGAGGCCGCCCTTTCGCACTTGAGGAGGGGCGGGCGCGTAGCGATGTGTGGCTCGATCTCGGAGTACGAGTCCGGCTCGGCCGGGACACGGAATCTGTTCCTCGCGGTGTCCAAGGACTTGACCCTTCGTGGGTTCCGAGGGAGCAGCAACCTGCGGCTCCTGGGACAGATGCAGCACCGGATGACGGCATGGCTTCGCAGCGGCGAGCTGGCTCATCACGAGACCGTGTTCACGGGCTTGGAGTCGGCTCCGCACGCGCTGACGGAGATGATCGCCGGCCGAACGACCGGAAAGACACTCGTCAGCCTCGGCTGACTCGATGAATGGGGTGTGCTGTGCCGGCGGTGGATGAACGCATCAGGGGCAAGGTCGTGTGCGTGACCGGTGCCACCGGAGGACTGGGCGCGGCCGCGGCCGCCAGACTCGCGGAGGAGGGCGCCCGCCTTGTGCTCACCGACCTCGACGAGCAGGCGTGCGCCGCCCTCGCCACAGAGTTGAACGGCACGCCGGGACGGCATGTGACGGCGCGGCTCGATGTGGCCGAGGAGTCGCAGTGGGTTGATGTGGCCGCGTTCATCCGCGGTGAGTACGGCCGACTGGACGGACTGGTCAACAACGCTGCCATCGGCAGCATCGCCACGGTCGAGGACGAGACGATCGAGCACTGGGAGGCGGTCATGTCGATCGGTTCCACCGGGGTCTGGCTCGGCATGAAGCACCTCGGCCCCCTCATCGCCTCCTCGGGAGGGGGATCGATCGTCAACGTCTCCTCGATCCTCGGCACGGTGGGCGGCATGGGGAACAGCGCGGCGTACCACGCTGCGAAGGGGGCGGTTCGCACGCTCTCCAAGAACGCGGCGCTGCATTGGGCGCGCTCCGCAGTTCGTGTCAACTCCCTGCACCCCGGCTTCATCGGGACCCGGCAGTTGCTCGAGAGGTACGAGGACACGGCCCGTCACGAAGCCATGCTGGTCGGCACCCCGATCGGAAGGCTGGGCCGCGGGGAGGAGATCGCAGCCGTCGTCGCATTCCTGATCAGCGACGATTCAACCTTCATGACCGGCTCGGAAGTCTACGCGGACGGCGGATACACCGCGCGGTGAGGATGACCTCGGAGACGGGCCCGGGCTTGTCCGGGCCCTGACGCAGGGCAGAATGCCGCCGGCCACGGCGTCAGGCGAACGCGGCCTGGCCGGGGACGTCCCCGGCCTGGTCATCGCGGTCGTCGTCCTCGCTGCGAACATCCACGCCCGTGCCCAGGATTCGGGGTCAAGGCCCCCAGGGCTTGTTCCCCATGAAGGCCGAAGGCCCTCCGCGGGCAAGCTGATGGCGTCAGACATGGAGGGTGTGTGGCGAGAGGCCGAGGTACTCGGCGGCGACCCCCCCCCGAGGAGTTGGTAGGGCGGCTACCGTCCCGATGACCGCGCGTCGTATTCGTGCTGCGCCGACTGGACCTCGTCGCTGTGCTCGATCGTCCATTGGTGCAGGCATCTGAAAGGGTCGCGGAGCGACTCGCCGAGTGGTGTGAGGGAGTACTCCACGCCGAGCGGGGAGGGACTTCCTTGACAGTGAGGCCGAGCCTCACTGTCTGAGTATGTATTTCACGTTCGAATCGCGATCCGCGTAGCGCTGCGGCCGGCCCGGGGCGCCGGATCGCCGCGGCACGCCCTGCGCACCGGAGGCGCCACTGCCGACGCGCCGGACGGCGATGCCGGGCCGGCCGCGTGTCCGCCGGTGGCCGGCCGATGGCAGCGCAAGGCGGTGACGGGTGCCGTGCGGAGCCGAGAGCGCGTGCGGACCGTACCCGTTCCGGGGCGTCGTGGCCGCCGCCGATGGCAACGGCGCGGGAGACGCCCAACGGGTGCGCCTTCTCCGCTCTCCTCGGCAGCGGGCCCGAGCCCGGTGGAGCCCGCGCGGCGGCTGCCTTCGCCGTCACCGCACAGCCTGGCGATCGGGCCCACGGGCGACGGACCCCGGGGCCTCTTCGGGCCGGGCGTCGCGGTTTGAGGCAACTACCGGGGGCACATTATGGCTTGATGGCATGAGATGAGTGAACAGAACACGTCAGGACCTTTCAGGCCCGACCGCGGGTAACGCGTGGTCTGCCGGGTTCGCCGCCGCGCTGGCCGGGCGAGGAGCCGCGCGACGTGAGAGTTGACGCGTCAAACGTGGCGTAGGTCACCGTGGAGCTCCTGACGGAAGCCTTTGTACTCTCCATGCGCGCAATCGCTACCAGGCTGCTGGTTTCGGCTTGGGTCATCACTATCGACTCCACTTGCCTTGCCATTCGGCGAGTGCCGGAAAGATTGGATGCGTAGTGTCCGGTGATCCGCGCCGCGGCTGGCCCCTTTCGGCGGCGCAGCGAGGCATCTGGTTCGCGCAGCGGCTCGATCCCACGAGCCCGGCCTACAACACCGCCGAGTACCTGGAGATCACGGGGCCGCTCGACGTGACATCGCTGGAGGGCGCGCTGCGCCGGGCGGTGGCGGAGACCGACACGCTCAATGTCGGCTTCACCGAGGGCGACGACGGCCCCCGGCAGGTGTACGCGCCGGTGCCCGACTGGCCGTTCCCGGTGCTCGACGTGTCCGGGGAACCTGATCCGCGTGCCGCCGCCGAGGTGTGGATGCGGGCCGAAGTGGCGCGTCCGGTGAGCCTGGAGTCCGGCCGGACCTTCGTCCTCGCGCTCCTGCGGACCGGGGGCGACCGCCACGTCCTCTATCTGCGCGGCCACCACCTGGTCACCGATGGATACATGTGCGCGCTGTTCGCGCACCGCGTGGCCGAGGTGTACACCGCCCTGGTGCGCGGCGAGCCGGTGCGCGAGGACGGCAGCGGCTCGCTGGACTCGCTGCTGGCCGACGACGCGGCGTACCGCGGATCGGCACGCTTCACCGACGACCGGGACCACTGGCTGGGCCGGCTGACGGACCGCCCCGAACCGGTGAGCCTCTCGGGGCGGACCGGTGCTGTCTCGCGGAGCTTCCACCGGCACACCGCCCGGATACCGGCCGCGACCACGGCCGGACTGCGGGCGCTGACACGCCGATTACGGGTCGGTTTCCCCACCGTGCTGATGGCCGCCACAGCCGTGTACCTGAGCCGGACCACCGGCGCCGGCGACGTGGCCCTCGGCGTCCCGGTGACCGGGCGGACCGGCGCCGGACGCGGCATCCGAGGACCGATGTCCAACGAACTGCCGCTCCGGCTGGACATCCGGCCCGCGATGACCGGCCGGGAGCTGCTGCGGCACGTCAACGACGAGGCCCGGCAGTTGCTCAGGCACCAGCGCTACCGCTACGAGGATCTGAGCCGGGAGCTGGGGGCGGTGGCCGGTGGCCGACGCCTCTTCGGCCCGACGGTCAACGTGATGCCCTTCTCCTACGACCTGGCCTTCGGCGAGGCGCGGGCCGTCCCCGGCAACCTTTCGATCGGCCCGGTCCAGGACCTCTCCCTGTGCGTCGACGACCGCGCCGGCGACGGCACGCCGCGCCTCCACCTGGACACCAACCCGGCGGTGTACGAGGCGGACGACGGCGCCGCCCACGGGCGCCGCGTCCTGCGCCTGCTGGAGAGTTTCGCGACGGCCGGTCCGGAGATACCGATCGGCCGGCTCGACCTGCTGCCGCCCGACGAGCGCGCACGCGCGGTGTCACCCGCCCCCGCACCCCGCCACGACGCCCCGCCGCACACACTGCCGCGGCTGTTCGAGGCACAGGCCGCCCGCACCCCCGACGCCATCGCGGTGACCGCCGGGGACGCCGCCCTGACCTACGCACAGCTGGGCGAGCGGGCCAACCGGCTGGCCCGGCTGCTCATCGAGCGCGGGGCCGGGCCGGAACGGCTGGTTGCCGTGGCGCTGCCACGCTCGGCCGATCTGGTGGTGGCCCTCCTCGCGGTGGTGAAGGCGGGCGCGGCGTATCTGCCGGTCGACCCCGGCTATCCACCCGAACGGATCGCGCTCACGCTGGCCCACGCCGACCCGGTGTGCCTGGTCACCACGGGAGAGGTGGCCATACGGCTGCCGCACGGTACGGACGCCACGCTGCCGCTCGACGCGGATACCACCCTCCGCGACCTGGCCGCCGCGCCCGGCGGCGACCTCACCGACGCCGACCGGAGAAGTCCGCTGGACCCCGCACACCCGGCGTACGTGATCTACACCTCCGGATCGACCGGCACCCCCAAGGGCGTGGTCGTCCCGCACCGCAACGTGGTGCGGCTGTTCACCGAGACCGAGCCGTGGTTCGGCTTCGGCACGGACGATGTGTGGACGCTGTTCCACTCCTTCGCCTTCGACTTCTCCGTCTGGGAGATGTGGGGTCCGCTGCTGTCCGGCGGCCGGCTGGTCGTCGTACCGCACGATGTCGGCCGCGCCCCGGGGCAGTTCCGGGACCTGCTCGTACGCGAGCGGGTCACCGTGCTCAACCAGACCCCGTCCGCCTTTCACCAACTGATCAGCGCCGACCAGGAGGCCCGGCGCCCGGCGGAATTCGCCCTGCGCACCGTCATCTTCGGCGGCGAGGCGCTCGACCCCGGCAAACTGCGGGACTGGTACGCCCGCCATCCGGCCGACGCCCCGCGGCTGGTGAACATGTACGGCATCACCGAGACCACGGTGCACGTCACCGCGGCACCGCTCGGCCAGGCCGACGCCACGGCCGAGCCGCCCCGCGGCGTCATCGGCGCACCCATTCCCGACCTGCGCGCGTACGTGCTCGACGGCGCCCTCCAGCCGCTTCCGCCCGGTGTCACCGGCGAGCTGTACGTGGCGGGCCCCGGGCTCGCACGCGGATACCTGGGCGATCCTGGGCCGACCGCACAGCGGTTCGTGGCCGACCCGTTCGGCCCGCCGGGGGCGCGGATGTACCGCACCGGGGACCGGGCCCGGCTCCACCAGGACGGCCGGCTCGACTACGCCGGACGCGCCGACGACCAGGTGAAGCTGCGCGGATTCCGGATCGAGCCCGGGGAGATCGAGGCCGCTCTCGCCCGCCACGAGGCGGTCGCCCGGGCCGTGGTGCTCCTGCGGGAGGACCGGCCCGGCGACAAACGGCTGGTGGCCTACGCGGTCCCCGCGCCCGGAACCCGCCCCGAGCCGGCGGAGCTGCGGGCGCACGCGGCGCGGATCCTGCCCGCCCATATGGTCCCGGCCGGCGTCGTCGTGCTGGACCGGATGCCGCTGACGGTCAACGGCAAGCTCGACCGGGCCGCCCTCCCGGCCCCCGACTTCACCCCCGCGCCCACCCGGCGCGAGCCGGGCAACACCACCGAGCGGCTGCTGTGCGGGCTGTTCGCCGACGTCCTCGGTGTGGACCGGGTCGGGCCCGACGACGGCTTCTTCGACCTCGGCGGGGACTCCCTGCTGGCGACCCGGCTGCTGAGCCGGATACGGGCAGCGCTGGCCACCGAACTCCCGCTGCGCACCCTGTTCGAGGCCCCGACCGCCGCCGGTCTCGCCACGGCACTCGGCGCGGCGGACGGACCCACCCGGCCACCGCTGCGGCCCGTGACACATCCCGAGGTGATCCCCCTCTCCTCCGCCCAGCGCCGGCTGTGGTTCCTCAACCGGCTGGAGGGACCCGAGGCCGGGGCCGACTACAACATGCCGTTCGTGCTGCGGCTGGACGGCACGCTCGACCCGGCCGCACTGCGCGCCGCGCTCACCGACGTGGTGGACCGCCACGAACCCCTGCGCACGGTCTTCCCCGAATCGGACGGCGCGCCCCGGCAGGTCGTGCTCGACGCCGCGGACGCCACCGCCACCCTGCCGGCACACCACGTCGGACCCGCCGAACTGGACCGGGCCCTGGCCGCGAGCGCCGCCACCGCCTTCGACCTGACCCGCGAAACTCCTCTGCGCGCCGAACTGTTCACCCTCGGCCCGGACCGGCACGTGCTGTCGGTCGTGGTGCACCACATCGCCGGGGACGCCTGGTCCATGGTCCCCCTGGCCCGCGACCTCTCCACGGCCTACGCGGCCCGTCTGCGCGGCGGACCGCCCCACTGGGACCCGCTGCCGGTGACCTACTCCGACTACGCGCTGTGGCAGCGGGAGCTGCTGGGCGACGAGGCCGACGAGAACAGCGCCGTCGCGCGCCAGCTCGCGTACTGGGCCCGCGCGCTGGCCGGCCTCCCCGCCGAACTCGACCTCCCCACCGACCGCCCCCGCCCCGCTGTGCCCGGCCACCGGGGCGGCACGGTACCGGTGCGCCTGGACGCCGCCGCGCACCGGCGGCTCGCGTCCCTGGCCGAACGCCACGGGGTGACGCTGTTCATGGTGCTTCGGGCCGGGCTCGCCGCGCTGCTCACCCGGCACGGCGCGGGCACCGACATCCCCGTAGGCACCCCCGTCGCCGGCCGCACCGACGAAGCCCTGGACGACCTGGTCGGCTTCTTCGTCAACACCCTGGTGCTGCGCACCGACACCTCCGGCGACCCGGCCTTCGGCGAACTCCTCGCCCGCGTACGCGAGACGGACCTGGCCGCCCACGCCCACCAGGACGTGCCCTTCGAGCGCCTGGTCGACGTGCTGGGCCCCACCCGGTCGCTGAGCCGCCACCCGCTGTTCCAGGTGCTGCTGACGTTCACCAGCGGGCTGCGGCCGTCCGTCGACCTGCCCGGCCTGCGCGCCGTCGCCGAACGGGTGGAGTCGGACACCGCCAAGTTCGACCTGGCGTTCAACCTGACCGGGGCCACCCGGTGCGACGGCGCCCCGGCCGGTATCGAGGGCTACGCCTCGTACAACGCCGACCTCTTCGACCGTGCCACCGCCCGGGCGCTGGCGGACCGCTGGGTACGGCTCCTGGAGGCGGCCGCCACCGCCCCGGACCGGCCCCTGTCCTGCCTGGAGATGCTGAGCGGGGCCGAGCGCCACCGCCTGTTGACCGAGTGGAACGATACCGGCGCGCCCGACCGGCGGCCCCCCGCCCTGCTGCCGGAGCTGTTCGAGCGGCAGGCCGCCGCCACCCCGCACGCCCCCGCGGTGGCCGCGCCGGACAACGAGTGGTCGTACGCCGAGGCCGACGCCCGGGCGAACCGTCTGGCCCGGTTGCTGATCTCCCTCGGGGCCGGTCCGGAGCGGGTGGTCGCCGTCGCGCTGCCCGGCTCCGCCGAGTTCGTCGTCACCCTCCTCGCCGTGCTCAAGTCCGGCGCCGCCTATCTGCCGATCGACCTTTTCCAGCCCCGCGAGCGCGTCTCCCGCCTGCTCGACGACGCCGCCCCGGCACTGCTGGTGACGACCCGGCAGGCGGCCGCCGGTCTGCCCGCCGGCGTCGGCCCCGTCCCCCTCCTGCTCGATGGCCCCGACACCGCGCGGGCGCTGGAGCGGCAGTCCGCCACCCGCCCCCGCGACACCGACCGGACCGCGCCGCTGCTGCCCGACCACCCCGCCTACGTCATCTACACCTCCGGCTCCACCGGCACCCCCAAGGGCGTGGTGGTCGGCCACCGGGGCCTGGCGGACTACGTGGCCCGCGCCCGGCGCGTCTACACCGGCCTGGACGGGACGGTTCTGGTGCCCACCGCGCTCGCCTACGACCTGGCCGTCACGGGCCTGTACGGCGCGCTCACCTCGGGCGGATGCGCCGTCGTGGCCGCGCTGGACGACGACTCCTGGCTGACGGCGCGGCTGGCCCGAACCCCGGCCACGTTCATGAAGGCCACCCCGAGCCATCTGGCGCTCCTGGCCGCGCTGCCCGACACCTTCGCCCCGGTCGAACAGCTGATGCTGGGCGGCGAGGTGCTGCCCGCCGGGCCGCTCGCCGCCTGGCGCGCACGCCACCCGCACGTGTCCGTCGTCAACCACTACGGCCCCACCGAGACCACCGTCGGCTGCCTGGACTTCGCCCTCGCCCCGGGCGAGGCGACGGACAGCCCGGCCCTCCCGGTCGGCCGCCCCATGACGGGCATGCGGGCCTATGTGCTCGACGACCGGCTGCGGCCGGTGCCGCCCGGTGTCACCGGCGAGCTGTACATCGCCGGCGCCCAGCTCGCGCGCGGCTATCTGAACCGGCCGGGGCCGACCGCGCAGCGGTTCGTGGCGGGCCCGTTCGGCGCGCCGGGGACACGGATGTACCGGACCGGCGACCTGGCCCGGTGGACCGCGGACGGAACGCTGATGTTCGCGGGCCGCGCCGACGAACAGGTCAAAATCCGCGGCCACCGGGTCGAACCCGGTGAGGTCGAGGCCGCGCTGACCACCCACCCCTCGGTCGCGCAGGCGGCGGTGGCGGTGCGCGAGGACCGGCCGGGCGACCAGCGGCTGGTGGCCTACATCGTCCCGGCCGGCGGAGCGGACGCGGACCCGGAGACCCTGCGCGGGCACGTGGCGCGGCGGCTGCCCGAGGCCATGGTCCCGGCGCTGTTCACCACGCTCGACGCGCTCCCGCTGACCGCCAACGGCAAGGTCGACCGGCCCGCCCTCCCCACGCCCGCCCGGGCCAGGACCGGCGCGAGCCGCCCGCCGCGCGGCCCCGAGGAGGAGATCCTGTGCGGGCTGTTCGCCGAAGTCCTCGGCGTGGACCGGGCCGGGATCGACGACGGGTTCTTCACCCTCGGCGGCCACTCCCTCCTCGCCACCCGCCTGGTCAGCCGCATCCGGACCGTACTCGGCGCGGAACTCCCCATCCGCGCCGTGTTCGAGACCCCGACCGTGGCCGGTCTCGCCGCCCGGCTGACCGGGGCCCACGGCCGAAGACGCCCCCCGGTGCGCCCCCGCGGGCGCCGCCCGGAGGCGATCCCGTTGTCCTACGCGCAAGCCCGGCTGTGGTTCCTGCACCAGTTGGAGGGCGCCGCCCCGAACTACAACCTGCCGTTCGTCGTACGCCTCGAAGGCGACCTCGACCACGCCGCCCTCACCGCCGCCCTCGGCGACCTGGTGGCCCGCCACGAGAGCCTGCGCACCGTCTTCCCCGAATCCGGAGGCGTACCGCACCAGGTCGTGCTGGAGGCCGGTTCGGCCGCCGCCGCGGTGGAACTGCCGGTGCGCCCGATCGACGGCACCGGGGAGCGGGGACGGGCCCGCCTCGCGGAGGCCGTCGCCGCCGCCGCGGCCCACCGGTTCCGGCTCACCCACGAGACACCGCTGCGCGCGGAACTCCTCGCACTCGCCCCCGACACCCATGTGCTGGTGGTGGTCGTCCACCACATCGCGGGCGACGGCTGGTCCAACGGCCCGCTGGCCCGTGACCTGTCCGCCGCCTACGCGGCGCGCCTGCGCGGTGAGCCGCCACGGTGGGACCCGCTGCCCGTCCAGTACGCCGACTACACGCTGTGGCAGCGGGAGCTGCTGGGCGACGAGGGCGACCCGGGCAGCGTCATCTCCGGCCAGATCGCCTACTGGAGCCGCACCCTCGACGGACTGCCCGAGGAACTGACCCTGCCCACCGACCGGCCCCGCCCCGCGGTCGCCGGATACACCGGCGGGACCGTGCCGATCCGCGTCGACGCCGACCTGCACGCCCGGCTGGACGCGCTGGCCAGGGAATCGGGCGCGAGCCTGTTCATGGTGTTGCAGGCCGCTCTCGCGGCGCTGTTCACCCGGCTCGGCGCGGGCACCGACATCCCGCTCGGCAGCGCGATCGCCGGGCGCACCGACGACGCCCTCGACGGCCTCGTCGGCTTCTTCCTCAACACCCTCGTGTTGCGCCTGGACACCTCCGGCGACCCCGGATTCACCGACCTGCTGGCCCGGGTGCGGGAGACCGCGCTCGCCGCCTACGCCCACCAGGACGTGCCGTTCGAGCATCTGGTGGAGGCCGTCAACCCGGCCCGGTCGGCGGCCCGGCACCCGCTGTTCCAGACCATGCTGACCCTGCACAACAACGCCGAACCCCGGCTGGAGCTGCCCGGGCTGCGGGTGAGCCCGGACATGGCCGAGGTCGGCGCGGCCAAGTTCGACCTCTCGTTCGGCCTCACCGAGGCGCGCGGCCCGGCCGGTGAGCCCGAAGGGCTCGGCGGCGTCCTGGAGTACAGCGCCGACCTGTACGACCACGCCACCGCCCAGGAGCTCCTGACCCGCTACGTGGCGCTGCTGCGCGCGGCGGCGGCCGAGCCGGACGCGCGCATCGGAACGCTGGAGATCCTGGCCCCCGAGGAGCGGCGGCGGATCCTCACTGACTGGGCGGGAACCCCCGGCGCCGCTCCCGTCCTCACCTTCCCCGAGCTGTTCGAACGGCAGGCGGCGCTGACCCCGGACGCGCCCGCGGTGGTCGCCGGCGGCGAGACGCTGACGTTCGCGCGGCTGCGCGCGCGGGCCGACCGGCTGGCCCGGCGGCTGGCCGAACGCGGCGTCGGCCCGGACACGCTGGTCGGGCTGTGCGTGACCCGCTCGGCCGCGATGGTGCCCGCCGTCCTGGGCATCTGGAAGGCGGGCGGGGCGTGCGTACCGCTGGACCCGGAATACCCCGAGGAGCGCCTGGCGTTCATGCTCGCCGACTCCGGGGTGCGCGTCCTGGTGGCCGAGGAGGCGGCCACCGCGCGGCTGGGCGGCCACACCGCGGACGTGATCTGGCTGGATGACGTCCTGTCGGCTCCGGAGCCCCCCGGCGGGCCGTTCCCGCCGCGCGCCGTCCACCCCGACCACGCCGCCTACGTCGTCTACACCTCCGGGTCGACCGGTGTGCCCAAGGGCGTGGTCCTCCGGCACGGCGGCATCGCGGGGCTCTACGCCTCCCACCGGACACACGTCTTCGCCCCGGCGGCGCGGGCGTCCGGCGGCCGGCTGCGGGTGGCGCACACCGCGTCGCTGTCGTTCGACCTCAGCGTCGGGCAACTGCTCGGCCTCCTCGCCGGCCATGAACTCCACGTGATCGACGAGGACACCCGCCGCGACCCCGCCGCGCTGGGCGCCTACGTACGCCGCCACCGGATCGGCTATCTGGCCATCTCTCCGACCTTCACCCGGGAACTCCTCGGCCTCGGCCTCCTCGGCGGCGACGGACACCAGCCCGCCGCGATCCTGCTCGGCTCGGAGCCCACCGGCCCGGCGCTGTGGGGGAAGCTGCGGGCCCTGCCCGCCACGGAGGTGCACAACTACTACGCGCCCAGCGAATGCACCGTGGACGCCGTCGGCACCACCGTCGCGAGCGCCGAACGGCCCCGGATCGGCCGGCCGATCCCCGGCATGGCGGCGTACGTCCTCGACGCCGGGCTGTGTCCGGTGCCGCCCGGGGTGGTGGGTGAGCTGTACCTGACGGGCGCCCAGCTCGCCCGTGGCTATCTCGGCCGCCCCGGGCTGACCGCCGAGCGGTTCGTGGCCGACCCGTTCAGCGGTCAGCCCGGGGCGCGGATGTACCGGACCGGCGACCTGGGCCGCTGGACCGCCGACGGCGCCCTGGAATTCGCCGGGCGGGCCGACGACCAGGTGAAGATCCGCGGCTTCCGCATCGAACTCGGCGAGGTCGAGGCCGTCCTGTCGCGCCACCGGGACGTGACCCACGCCGTGGCCGTCGTACGGGAGGACCGGCCCGGCGACCGGCGGCTGGTCGCCTACGTGGTCGCCGTGCCCGGAGCCGTCGCGGACCCGGCCGTTTTGCGGGCGCATACGGCTCGGTCGCTGCCGGAGTTCATGGTGCCGTCGGTGGTCGTGGTGCTCGACGCGTTGCCGCTGACGCCGAGTGGGAAGGTGGCGCGGCGTGCTCTGCCGGTTCCGGATCTGGCGGGGTCGGTGGGTGGTCGTGGGCCGCGTACGGCGCGGGAGGAGATGCTGTGCGGGTTGTTCGCGGAGGTGCTGGGGTGTGGCCGTCCCGGGATCGATGAGGGGTTCTTCGCCCTGGGTGGGCATTCGCTGCTGGCCACCCGGCTGGTCTCGCGGGTCCGCGCCGTGCTCGGCGCGGAGCTGTCGGTGCGGGATGTGTTCGAGGCGCCCACGGTGGCCGGGCTCGCCGCCCGCATCGAGGACACCGCCGGCGAGGCGCGGCCCGCGCTGCGCCCGGCCGCGCACCGGCCGGACCCGCTGCCGCTGTCGTACGCGCAAGGCCGGCTGTGGTTCCTGCACCAGCTCGACGGCGCGGGCGCCGCGTACACCATGCCGCTCGCGCTGCGGCTGCGCGGCACCCTGGACCGTGCCGCGCTGACCGCCGCCCTCGCCGATGTGGCCGGGCGGCACGAGATCCTGCGCACGGTCTACCCCGACACCGGCGGCACCCCGCGGCAGCTCGTGCTCGCCCCGGAGCGGGCCGCCCTCGCCCTGCCCGTCCGCGAGGTGGACGAGAGCGGGCTCGCCGGGGCGCTCGCCGCGGCGGCCGGACACCGCTTCGACCTGACCGCCGAACCCCCGCTGCACGCCGAGCTGTTCGCCCTCGGCCCCGACGACCATGCGCTGGTCCTCGTCCTGCACCACATCGCGGGCGACGGCTGGTCGAACGGGCCGTTCGCGCGGGATTTGTCCGCCGCCTACGCGGCCCGCCGCGACGGCCGGACCCCGGGATGGACACCGCTGCCCGTCCAGTACGCCGACTACGCGCTGTGGCAGCACGACCTCCTCGGCAGCGAGGACGACCCGGACAGCCTGATCTCCCGCCAGGTCGCGTACTGGAAGCGGTCCCTGGCCGACCTCCCGGAACAGCTCGCCCTCCCCACCGACCGGCCCCGTCCGGCGGTCGCCTCCCACCGGGGCGGCCGGGTGGCGTTCACGGTGGGCGCGGCGGCCCACACCCGGCTCCGCGACCTCGCACGCGACCGCGACGCGAGCCTGTTCATGGTGGTGCAGGCCGCCCTCGCCGCGCTGCTCGGCAGGCTGGGCGCGGGCACCGACATCCCGCTCGGCACCCCGGTCGCCGGCCGTACCGACGACGCGCTGGACGACGCCGTCGGCTGCTTCGTCAACACCCTCGTCCTGCGCACCAGCACCTCGGACAACCCCGCCTTCACCGATCTGGTGACCCGCGCCCGCGAGACCTGCCTGGCCGCCTACGCCCACCAGGACGTCCCCTTCGAGCACCTGGTCGACGTGGTCGAACCGACCCGGTCGCTGGCCCGCCACCCGCTGTTCCAGGTGATGCTGGCGCTCCAGAACACCGACGGGATCCCGCTCGGCCTGCTGCCCGGACTGGAGGCGAGCCCGCTGCCGGTGCCGACCACGGCGGTGAAGTTCGACCTCGCGTTCACGGTGACCGAGGAGAGCGGCCCCGATGGCGCCCCGGCCGGGATCAGCGGTCTCCTGGACTACGCGAGCGACCTGTTCGACGCGGACACGGCCCGGGGGATCGCCGACCGTTTCGTCACGCTGCTGGAGGCGGTGGCCACCGACCCGGAGCGGACCCTGGCGGACCTCCCGGTCCTCGACGAGGCCGAGCGCGAGCGGGTCCTGACGGTGTGGAACGACACCGGGCACCCGGTCCCGTCCACCACCCTGCCCGCACTCCTCGCGGCACAGGCCGCCCGGACACCGCACGCCGTCGCGGTGATCGCCGACGACGCCACCCTGACGTACGCGGAGCTGGACACGTGGGCCAACCGGCTCGCCCACACCCTCATCGCACGGGGTGCCGGACCCGAGCGGGTGGTGGCGGTCGCCCTGCCCCGCTCGGCCGAACTCGTCGTCGCGCTGATCGCCGTCCTCAAGACCGGCGCCGCCTATCTGCCCCTTGATCCCGACCTCCCGGCCGAGCGCGTCCGCCTCATGCTCGACGACGCCCGCCCGGTCCTGGTCCTGGACGACCCGGCGCACACCCGGGGCCACGACGCCCGGCCGGACACCGATCCGGGCGTCGCGCCCGGACCCGCGAACCCCGCGTACGTCATCTACACCTCCGGCTCCACCGGCCGCCCCAAGGGGGTGGCCGTCCCGCACGCGGGGATCGTCAACCGGCTGCTGTGGACGCAGGACACGTACCGGCTGGAGCCCTCCGACGCCGTTCTGCAGAAGACCCCGTCCGGGTTCGACGTCTCGGTATGGGAGTTCTTCTGGCCGCTGATCGCGGGCGCACGGCTGGTCGTCGCCCGCCCCGAGGGCCACAAGGACCCCGCGTACCTGGCGTCGGTGATCCGCGAACACGCGGTGACGACCGTGCACTTCGTACCGTCGATGCTGCGGGCCTTCCTGGACGAACCCGCCGCAGCCGATTGCACCGGCCTGCGCCGGGTCCTGTGCAGCGGCGAGACACTTCCCGCCGGTCTGGCCGGGCGGGCGCGGGAGGTCCTGGGCACGGAGCCGCACAACCTGTACGGGCCGACCGAGGCGTCCGTCGACGTCACCGCCTGGGCCTGCGACGGTGAGCCGGGCGCGGTGCCGATCGGCAGACCGGTCTGGAACACCCGGACGTACGTGCTGGACGCGGGCCTCGGCCCGGTACCGCCGGGCGTCACCGGAGAGCTGTACCTGTCCGGCGATCAGCTCGCCCGGGGGTACCTCAACCGGCCGGGGCTGACCGCCGAGCGGTTCGTGGCCGATCCGTTCGGGCCGCCGGGGACGCGGATGTACCGCACCGGCGACCTGGCCCGCTGGAGGGCCGACGGCGCCCTGGAATTCGCCGGGCGGGCGGACGATCAGGTGAAGCTGCGCGGGTTCCGGATCGAGCTGGGTGAGGTGGAGGCCGTCCTGGCGCGGCATGCCACGGTCGGGCACGCGGTGGCCGTGGTGCGCGAGGACCAGCCCGGCGACCAGCGCCTGGTCGCGTATGTGGCGCCCGCGCCCGGCACCCGGGCGCACCCGGAGGAGCTGCGGGCGCATACGGCTCGGTCGCTGCCGGAGTTCATGGTGCCGTCGGTGGTCGTGGTGCTCGACGCGTTGCCGCTGACGCCGAGTGGGAAGGTGGCGCGGCGTGCTCTGCCGGTTCCGGATCTGGCGGGGTCGGTGGGTGGTCGTGGGCCGCGTACGGCGCGGGAGGAGATGCTGTGCGGGTTGTTCGCGGAGGTGCTGGGGTGTGGCCGTCCCGGGATCGATGAGGGGTTCTTCGCCCTGGGTGGGCATTCGCTGCTGGCCACCCGGCTGGTCTCGCGGGTCCGCGCCGTGCTCGGCGCGGAGCTGTCGGTGCGGGATGTGTTCGAGGCGCCCACGGTGGCCGGGCTCGCCGCCCGCATCGGCGCCGGAGGAGACGACCGGCGGCCCGCACTGCGCGCCACGGCACACCGCCCCGACACCGTGCCGCTGTCGTTCGCCCAGGCGCGGCTGTGGTTCCTGCACCGGCTGGAGGCGTCCGGCCCGGCCTACAACATGCCGTTCGCGCTGCGCCTGACCGGCGACCTCGACACCGCCGCGCTGCGCGCGGCACTGAACGACGTGGTCGCCCGGCACGAGACCCTGCGCACGGTCTATCCCGAGACCGGCGGTGGTGTCCCGCATCAGCTCGTGCTCGATCCGAAGCAGGCGGCCGTGGCCCTTCCGGTCCACCGGACCGACGAGGCAGCGCTCGCCGGGAAACTGGCCGCCGCAGCCGGGTACCGGTTCGACCTGACCGCCGAACCGCCGCTGCGCGCCGACCTGTTCGCGCTCGCCCCGGCCGACCACGTCCTGCTGCTGGTGATGCACCACATCGCGGGCGACGGCTGGTCGAACGGGCCGTTCGCCCGGGACCTGTCCGCCGCCTACGCGGCCCGCCGCGACGGCCGGGCCCCGGGATGGACACCGCTGCCCGTCCAGTACGCCGACTACGCGTTGTGGCAGCACGACCTCCTCGGCAGCGAGGACGACCCGGACAGCCTGATCTCCCGCCAGATCGCCCACTGGACGCGCACCCTCGACGGACTGCCCGAGGAACTGGCCCTGCCCACCGACCGGACCCGCCCGGCGGTGGCCGGCCACCGCGGCAGGAGGGTGCTGTTCACCCTCGACACCGGTCTGCACACGCGCCTCGCCGAACTGGCACACGCGCACGGCACGACCCTGTTCATGGTGGTGCAGACCGGGCTCGCCGCCCTGCTCAGCAGGGTCGGCGGGGGCACCGACATCCCCATCGGCAGCGCCATCGCCGGGCGCACCGACGAAGCCCTGGACGACCTCGTCGGCTTCTTCGTCAACACGCTCGTGCTGCGCGTGGACACCTCGGGCGACCCGACCTTCGCCGGTCTGCTGGAGCGGGTGCGGGAAACCGATCTGGCCGCCTACGCCCACCAGGACGTGCCGTTCGAGCGCCTGGTCGAGCTGCTCAACCCGGTCCGGTCGGCGGCCCGGCACCCGCTGTTCCAGGTGATGCTGACGCTGCAGAACAACGCCGACCCCGAATTCGCCATGCCCGGCCTGCGGGTGACCCCCGACGTCGCCGAGGTGGACGCGGCCAAGTTCGACCTGCTGTTCAGCCTCACCGACCGGTACACCGACGACGGCCACCCGGACCGGGTCGACGGGGTGCTGGAGTACAGCACCGACCTGTTCGACCACGTCACCGCCGAGGCCCTGGCAGCGCGCTTCGTACGGCTGCTGGAGGCCGCGGCGGCCCGGCCTGACCGGCCGATCAGCGCCTTCGGCCTCACCGACACCGCCGAGCGCGAGCGGCTGCTGGTGACCTGGAACGGCGCGGCGTCCCCGTTCCCGCTGACGACCCTGCCCCGGGCGTTCGAGGCGCAGGTGGCGCGGACACCGGACGCGGTCGCCGTGACCGACGGCGCCGCCGGCCTGACGTACACCGAGCTGAACGCCCGGGCCAACCGGCTGGCGCACCTGCTCATCGGCCGTGGCATCGGCCCGGAGCAGATGGTGGCGGTCGCCCTGCCGCGCTCGGCCGGTCTCGTCGTCGCGCTGCTGGCCGTGCTCAAGGCGGGAGCCGCGTATCTGCCACTCGACCCGGACCACCCCGCCGAGCGGCTCCGCTTCCTCCTCGACGACACCCGCGCGGCCTGCGGGCTCACCTTGAGCGCGCTCGCCGCCGACCTGCCCGGCCCGCGTTCGCGGTGGCTCGCCGTCGACGCGCCCGAGGTGGTACGGGCCGCCGGGGAGCAACCGCACAGCGATCCGTCGGACGCCGACCGGACGGCGGCACTGCTTCCCGCACATCCGGCGTACGTCATCCACACCTCGGGCTCGACCGGCCGGCCCAAGGGCGTGCTCGTCGAGCACCGGGCGGTGGCGGCCTACCTGGCGTTCGCCCGCGAGGCATACCCGGGCACGGCCGGGACGGCGCTGCTCCACTCGGCGGTCACCTTCGACCTGACCGTCACGGCCCTGTTCGCGCCGCTCACCGCGGGCGGCCGGGTGCTGACCGGGGACCTGGCGCCTGATACCCCGGCACCCGGGCCGTACACGTTCCTCAAGGTGACACCGAGCCACCTCGCCTCGCTCACCGTCCCGCCCGGGCGGGACGGGACGGTGGCGCCGGTCGCGGACCTGGTCGTCGGCGGTGAGCAGCTCACCGGCGAACTGCTCGCCTCCTGGCGGCGGGAGCAGCCGCAGGCCACGGTGGTCAACGAGTACGGGCCGACCGAGGCGACGGTGGGCTGCGTCACCTACCGGATGCCGCCCGGCGCCGCCGTCCCGGACGGCCCGGTGCCGGTCGGGCGGCCCGCGCCGAACACCCGGGCGTACGTGCTCGACACCGGGCTGCGGCTGGTGCCGCCCGGTGTGACCGGGGAGCTGTATCTGGCCGGGGCGCAGCTCGCGCGCGGCTACCTGAACCGGCCGGGGCTCACGGCGGAGCGGTTCGTCGCCGACCCGTTCGGCGGGCCGGGGGAGCGGATGTACCGCACCGGCGACCTGGCCCGGTGGACCGGGGACGGCCACCTGGTCTTCGCGGGCCGCGCCGACGAGCAGGTCAAGGTGCGGGGACACCGCGTCGAACCGGCGGAGATCGAGGCGGTGCTGTCCCGGCACGAGGCGGTGGCCCGCGCGGCGGTCGTCGCGCGCGAGGACCGGGTGTCCGGCACCCACCTGGTGGCCTACGTCGTCCCGGCGGACAGCCAGCGGCGCGACGGCGAGGCGGTACGGACCCAGCTCGCCGAGTGGCAGGAGGTGTACGACTCCCTCTACGGCGCCGGGCGCGCCGACGCCGAACCGGCTCCGTTCGGCGAGGACTTCGCCGGATGGACCAGCAGCTACGACGGACGTCCGATCCCGGCCGGGCAGATGCGCCGGTGGCGGGACGCCACGGTCGCGCGCATCCGTGAGCTGCGGCCACGCCGGGTGCTGGAGATCGGCGTGGGCAGCGGCCTGCTGCTGGCCCGCCTCGCACCGGACTGCGAGACCTACTGGGGAACCGACATCGCGGCGGACGCCATCGGACGGCTGCGGTCCCAGGTGGCCGCCCGGGAGGACCTGGCCGGGCGGGTGGAGCTGCGCGTCCAGGCCGCCGCGGACGCGGACGGCCTGCCGGCCCGCTCCTTCGACACGGTGGTGATCAACTCGGTCGCCCAGTACTTCCCGGACGCCCGCCATCTCAAGGGTGTGCTCGACACCGCGCTGGGGCTGCTGGCGCCCGGCGGGGCCCTGTTCCTGGGCGACGTGCGCGATCTTCGGCTGCTGCGGTGCCTGCACACGGCGGCGCAGCTGCGCCGCGCGACCCCGTCCGCAGACGGCGCCGTGATACGCCGGGCGGTGGAGCAGGCCATGCTGGTGGAGAAGGAACTGCTGCTGGACCCCGCGTTCTTCACCGCGCTCGCGGCGCGCCGCGACGACATCGCCGGGGTCGATCTCCAGGTGAAGCGCGGTGCCTACGTGAACGAGCTGAGCCGCTACCGGTACGACGCCGTACTCCACAAGCGGCCCGCCACGCCCCTCCCCTTGGAGAACGCCCGCGAACTGCGCTGGGGCCACGACGTCTCCGGCCTGGACGACCTGGAACGGCACGTGGCCGGGCACCACGGGTCCGCGCTGCGGGTGACCGGTGTACCGGACGAGCGGATCGCGGACGAGGCCGCCGCCCTGCGCGCCCTGGACGAGGGCCGGCCGCCTGCCGAACTGTTCGGCCTCCTCGGCGCCGCCGAGCGGTCGTCGGCGCCGGAACTCGGCCCTGACGCCTTCCACGCGCTCGGCGAGCGCACCGGCCACCGGGTCGCGGTGACCCGCTCCGGCGACACCGCCGACCGCCTCGACGTGGTCTTCGCGGACCCGGGAGCCACCGCGCTCGGCGGTGTGCACCGCCCGGCGCCCACCGCCGTCGGCACGCCGCCCGAGGCGTTCGCGAACGACCCGGCGGCCGCGCGGCAGCGGGCCGGACTGGCCGCCACGCTGACCACCGCGCTGCGCGAGCACCTGCCCGCGTACATGGTGCCGGCCGCGGTGACGGTCCTCGGCGAACTCCCCCTGACCGCCCACGGCAAGCTCGACCGGGCGGCGCTCCCCGCGCCGTACCTCGGCTCCGTGACGGGCTCCCGTCCGCCCGCCTCCCCGCGCGAGCGGATGCTGTGCGACCTGTTCGCACAGGTGCTGGGGGTGGCATCGGTCGGCGCCGACGACGACTTCTTCGACCTCGGCGGGCATTCACTGCTGGCCACCCGGCTGATCAGCCGCATCCGCTCCACCCTCGGCACCGAACTGCCCGTGCGCGCCCTGTTCGAGGCGCCCACGGTCGCCGGTCTCGCCGAGCGGCTGGACGAGGCGGAGAGGCGCGGGGACGCGGCCCGGCCGGCGCTGCGGCCCATGCCGAGGCCCGATGTGGTGCCGCTGTCGTTCGCGCAGGCGCGGCTGTGGTTCCTGCACCGGCTGGAGGGGCCGGGCGCGACGTACAACATGCCGGTCGCCCTGCGCCTGCGCGGCGAGGTGGACCGTTCGGCGCTGCGGAACGCGCTCGCGGACGTCGCGGCGCGGCACGAGAGCCTGCGCACCGTGTTCCCCGCGCTCGGCGGTGTGCCCCGGCAGCTCGTCCTGGACCCGGCCGCGGCCCGCCCCGAGCTGATCGTCCGGCACATCGGCGAGGAGGGGCTGCGCGAGGCCCTGCGCGAGGCGGCCCGCTACCCCTTCGACCTCGCGGCCGACCTGCCGCTGCGGGCCGAGCTCTTCGCCGTGGAGAAGCGCGAACACGTCCTGCTGCTGGTGGTGCACCACATCGCCGGGGACGGCTGGTCCATGGCCCCGCTCTCCCGGGACCTCGCCACCGCCTACGCCGCGCGCTGCCGGGGCCGGGCGCCGTCATGGGCGCCGCTGACCGTCGGCTACGTGGACTACACCCTGTGGCAGCGCGCGCTGCTGGGCGACGAGGACGATCCCGGCAGCCGGTTCGCCCAGCAGGTGGCGTACTGGACGAAGGCCCTGGCCGGCCTGCCCGAGCAGCTCGCGCTCCCGGTGGACCGCCCCCGGCCCGCCGTCTCCACGTACCGCGGCGAGATGCTGGGCTTCGACCTCGGCCCCGCCCTGCACCGCCGGCTGGCCGGCCTCGCCCGGGCCGGGGAGGCCAGCTTGTCCATGGTGCTGCACGCCGGTCTGGCCGCCCTGCTGACCCGGCTCGGAGCGGGCACGGACCTGCCGGTCGGCAGCGGGGTCGCCGGGCGGCACGACGAGGCGCTCGACGACGCGGTCGGCCTCTTCGTCAACACCCTGGTGATGCGCACCGACACCTCGGGCGATCCGTCGTTCGCCGAACTGCTCCACCGGGTACGGGAGACGGCGCTGACCGCCTACTCCCACCAGGACGTGCCCTTCGAGCACCTGGTGGAGGTGCTGAACCCGGTCCGGACCCCGAACCGCCATCCGCTGTTCCAGGTGGCCCTCGTCCTGCAGAACACCCCGCAGGCGGGGCTCGCCCTGCCCGGCGTCGAGGTGACGCCCGAGCCGGTGGGCGCCGGCGCCTCGCGGTTCGACTTGTTCTTCAGCGTCACGGAACGTCCCGCGCCGCCCGGAGCGGCCGGTGGCGGATTCGGGGGAGTGCGCGGAACCGTCGAGTACAGCACGGACCTGTTCGACCGGGGGACGGTCGAGGCGATGGTGGCCCGGTGGATCCGGCTGCTGGAGGCGGTCTGCGCCGACCCGGCACTCCCCATCGGCCGGGCCGATCTGCTGACGCCCGCCGAGCGCGTCCGCATGCTGGGCGGCGGGGTCGCCGCCCGGCCGGTCCCGTCTGACTGCCTCCCGGCGCTGTTCGAGCGCCACGTGGCGCGTGCCCCCGGGGCGCCGGCGGTGCTCTCCGGGGACGAGGTGCTGACCTACGGGGAGCTGAACGCCCGTGCCAACCGCCTGGCCCACCTGCTGATCTCCCGGGGCGCCGGCCCCGAGCGGATCGTCGCCCTGGCCTTCCCGCGCTCCGCCGACCTGATCGTGGCGGTCCTCGCGACGCTCAAGACGGGCGCGGCCTACCTACCGCTCGACCTCGGCTACCCGGCCGAGCGCATCGCGTTCATGCTCGACGACGCCCGCCCGGCGCTGCTCCTGACCGGTGGTACCGGCGGCGCCCCGGTGCCCGGCGCCGACGGCCTGCCCAGGCTGGACCTGGACGACGCCGAGGGCCGCTCGCGCGCGGACCTGGCCGCCCGCCCGGCCACCGACCCCGGTGACACCCACCGGGCCTGCCCGCCGACACCCGCGCACCCCGCCTATGTGCTCTACACCTCCGGCTCGACCGGCCTGCCCAAGGGCGTGGTCGTCACCCACGCCGGTGCCGCCGCCCTGGCGGCGTCGCACCGGGAGGCCCTCGGAGCGGGACCGGGCAGCCGGGTCCTGCAGTTCGCCTCGCCGAGCTTCGACGCGGCGTTCTGGGAGCTGTGCATGGCGCTGCTGACCGGTGCGGCACTGGTGGTGGCCCCGGCCGAACGGCTGCTGCCCGGGCCCGACCTCGCCGCGGTGGTGGCCGCACACGACGTGACACACCTGACCGTGCCGCCGGTGGCGCTGGGTGTGATGACGCCCGACCAGCTCGCCCCGGTGATCACCCTGGTGGTCGCGGGGGAGGCCTGCCCGCCCCGGACGGCGGCGGCGTGGAGCAGTGGCCGGCGGATGGTCAACGCCTACGGGCCCACGGAGTCGACGGTCTGCGCCACGATGAGCCCGCCGCTGCCCGGCGACGGCGGGGTCCCGCCCATCGGCACGCCGATCCCCGGCGCACGGGCGTACGTCCTGGACCCGGCCCTGCGCCCAGTGCCGCCGGGCGTGACCGGCGAGCTGTACCTGGCAGGGGCGGGCCTGGCCCGTGGCTACCACCGGCGGCCCGGCCTGACCGCCGAACGGTTCGCCGCCGACCCGTTCGGCGCGCCGGGAACCCGGATGTACCGCACCGGGGACCTCGCCCGCTGGAACGCCGCGGGGCAGCTGGAGTTCGCCGGACGGGCGGACGAGCAGGTGAAGGTCCGGGGCCACCGGATCGAACTCGGCGAGGTCGAGGCCGCGATGGCGAGCCACCCGGGCGTCGCCCAGGCCGTCGCGGCGGCCCGCGAGGACGGCCCCGGCGGAACCCGCCTCGTCGGCTACGTGGTCCCGGCGGCGGACACCGGGGCCGGCCAGGAGAACGGGACGCCCGTGAAGTCCGGGGCCGCCGTCGGCGAGTGGCGACGGCTCTACGACACGCTCTACGCGGGATCGGAGCCCGCCCCGTTCGGCGAGGACTTCACCGGCTGGAACAGCGCTTACGACGGGAAACCGATCCCGGTCGCGCAGATGCGGCAGTGGCGGGACGCGACCGTCGCACGCATCCGCGCACTGGGCCTGCCCGGCAGGGCCCCCGGCACCGGACGCGTCCTGGAGATCGGCGTCGGCCGGGGCCTGATCCTCGCCCCGCTCGCCGCCGAGTGTGCGGAGTACTGGGGCACCGACGTGTCCGCGGCCGCCGTCGAAGCCCTGGCCGCGCAGGTCGCCGACGAACCCGGCATCGCCCACCGGGTGGTCCTCCGGGCCCAGCCCGCCGACGACTTCACCGGACTTCCGCAAGGCCACTTCGACACCGTCGTGCTCAACTCGGTGGCCCAGTACTTCCCGGACACCGCCTACCTGACCGACGTGATCGGCGGCGCGATGAGGCTGCTCGCGCCGGGCGGCGCCCTGTTCCTCGGCGACATCCGCAACCTGCGCCTCCTGCCGTCGTTGCGGGCGGCCACCGGAAGCACCGCCCCGGAGCGGGAACTGCTGGTCGACCCGGACTTCTTCCCCGCCCTGGCCGCGGTCGTGCCCGAGATCGGCGCGGTGGACGTCCGCCTCAAGCGCGGCCGCTACCACAACGAGCTGACCCGGTACCGCTACGACGTTGTGCTCCACCGTGTGCCGCTCGCCACCCCGGCCCGGTCGTTCGACGACGCGCCCGTGCTGCGCTGGCAGGAGGTGGCCGGAGGCGCGGCGGGATGCGCGGCGCTGCTGGAGGAGCGCCGGCCCCGGCGGCTGCGCGTCACCGGGATCCCCAACGCCCGGCTGGCGGGGGACGGAGCCGTGGACCCGGAAACACTGTGCGAACTGGGCGAGCGGCTCGGGTACTGGGTGGCCGTCACCTGGTCGGGCGCGGTCGACACATCCGACACATCCGACGCGGCCGACGAGGGTCGCTTCGACGCGGTGTTCGCCGACGCGGATACCGCGACTGGCCCCGCCACCACCGGGATCTACCTGCCAGTGGTCGCCATGGCGGCTGCGGACGCGTCGTCGCTGGGAGCCTTCACCAACGACCCGGTGCCGACGCCACCGGTGGCCCTGGGCGCCTCGGTGCGCGCCCGGCTGCGGGAGAGGCTGCCGGAGTACCTGGTGCCCTCGGCCGTCGTCACCATCGACGCGCTGCCGTTGACGCCCAGCGGAAAGGTCGACCGCAGGGCGCTGCCCGCACCCGAGACCCCCGGCACCCCGGCGGGCCGCCCGCCGGTGACCGCGCGGGAGCGGCTGCTGTGCGACATCTTCGCGGATGTCCTCGGGCGGTCGTCCGTCGGCATCGACGACGACTTCTTCGAGCTCGGCGGCGACAGCATCGTCTCCATCCAGGTGGTCAGCCGGGCCCGGGCCGCCGGGGTGATGATCGCCCCGCAGGACGTGTTCCGCCACAAGACCGTGGCGGCGCTGGCCACCGTCGCCGGGACGCCCGACGCGGCACCCTCCCCGGACGGGCAGCCACGGGCGGGCATCGGCGCGGTACCGCTGACACCGGCCCTGCACGCCCTGCGGGAACGTAGCGCCGACCCCGGCACCGGATACGAGGCGATGGCCGTGGAGGTCCCGGCCGGGCTGGACGCGGAACGGCTGGAGGCGGCCGTGCAAGCGGTCCTGGACCACCACGACATGCTGCGGGCGCGCCTGACCCGTATCCCCGGCCAGGGCCGGGACGAGTGGCTGATGGAGGTAGCGCCGCCCGGAACGGTCCGAGCCGCGGACTGCCTCCACCGGGCCGCCACCGAGCCGGCCGGCACCGGGCCGGCCGACGTCGGCTTGGCCGACGCCGGGCCGAACGGGGCCGAGCCGGGCGGGGCCGGGGCGGTGGTGCGGGACGCGGCGGCCCGCCTCGCGCCGGAGGCCGGGGTGATGGTCCAGGCTGTCTGGTGGGAGGCCGGTCCCGGCCGGGCCGGGCGGCTTTCGCTGCTGCTGCACCACCTCGTGGCGGACGCGGAGTCCTGGCGGATTCTGCTCGCCGACGTGGTCGCGGCCTGCGACGCGACCGCCGTGGGCCGCCGCCCCGAACTCGCCCCGGTCGGCACCTCGTTCCGGCGCTGGGCCCAGCATCTGCGCACCCGGGCGCAGGACGCCGCACGGGTCGCGGAGATGCCCCGCTGGACCGCGATCCTCGCCGGGCCGGACGCGCCGGGGGAGGCCGACGGGCAACCAGCGGCAGGGGCCGGGACGCTGACCGTCACCCTGTCTGCGGAGCGTACCGAGCCGCTTCTCACCAGCGTGCCGAAGGTCTTCCACGCCGACACCGAGGACGTGCTGCTGACCGCGTTCGCGCTGGCGGTGGCCGACTGGCGGCGCCGCCGGGACAGCCCGGATCCGCGGGGGGACTCCGTCACGGCCGACATCCGGCGGCCCGGCCGGGAACACATCGCCGAGGGCATCGATCCGTCCCGTACCGTGGGCCGCTTCACCGCCACCCATCCGGTCCGCCTGGACCTGAGCGGTCTGGACCCGCGCGAGATGTGGGACGGCGGGCCCGCCGCCGGGACGGCGCTCAAGCGGGTCAAGGAGGAGCTGAGGTCCTTGCCGGACGGCGGTCTGGGATTCGGCCTGCTGCGCCACCTCAACCCTGGCACCGCGTCCGCCCTCGCCGAACAGCCCTCGCCACGGGTGGCGTTCCACTACCTCGGGTGGCTCCCGCAGGTCCCGTCCGGCACCTGGCCGGATGAGCGCGGCCTGCCGCCGGAGTACCAGGCCGAGCTGAGGGTGGCCGTCGTGGATCGTCCGGACAGCAAGGACAGCAAGGACAGCAAGGACAGCAAGGACAGCAAGGACAGCAAGGACGGCCCGCGGCTGACCGCGACCTGGGCCTGGCCCCGCGCGCTGCTGACCGAGGCCGCCGTGCGCGACCTGGCCGACGCCTTCACCCGCGCCCTGGGCGCCCTGGCCGCCCACGCCGACCGGCCCGACGCCGGTGGCCGCACTGTGTCCGACGTACCGCTGGTCCGGATGAGTCAGGACAAGCTCGAACAACTCGAAGCCGCATGGAGGAGAAGAACACGATGACGCGGGCGGAAGCACAAGCGGAGCTGGAAGACATCCTGCCGCTGGCACCGCTGCAGGAGGGGCTGCTCTTCCACGCGCTCTACGACGGGGCGGCGCTCGACCTCTACACCGTGCAGAGCGCCTTCGACCTGGACGGTGCCCTCGACGCCGGTGCGCTGCGCGCCGCCGCGTCGGCCCTGCTCCGCCGCCATGCGAGCCTGCGGGCCGGTTTCTGGCACGAGGGCCTGGACGAGCCGGTGCAGATCATCCCGCGCGAGGTGGAACCGCCGTGGCAGGAGCACGACCTCGGCGCGGTGGAACCCGGTCGGCAAGAGGCGGAGGCGGAGCGGCTCGCCGCGCACGGCCGGCTCCGTCGCTTCGATCCGGCCGACCCGCCCCTGCTACGGTTCACGCTCATCCGGTTCGGGCCCGCCCGGCACCGGTTCCTGGTCACCGCCCATCACTTGGTGGTGGACGGGTGGTCCACGCAGTTGCTGTTGGACGAACTGCTCCAGCTCTACACGCGCGGCGGCCGGGAGGAGGGGATGCCCCCGGCGGCCCGGTACCGCGACTACCTGGCCTGGCTGGCGGGCCAGGACCGGGCGGCCGCCGAGGACGTGTGGCGCGATGTGCTGAAGGGCGTCGACGAGCCCACCAGGGTCGCGCCGGCCGACCCGTCCCGGGCGCCCGGCTTGCCCGGGCAGGTGCTGCGCGACCTGCCCGACGACCTCACCTCGGCGCTGGACGGCCTCGCCCGCCGCCAGGGACTGACCTTGAACACGGTGTTCCTGGGCGCTTGGGCGGTCGTGCTCGGCCAGCTGACCGGCCGGAACGACGTGGTGTTCGGCACCACGGTCTCCGGCCGCCCGCCCCAGGTGCCGGGGGCCGAGAAGATGATCGGCCTGTTCGCCAACACGCTGCCCGTCCGGGTCCGGCTCACTCCGGCCGAGCCGCTGTCCCTGATGCTGGCTCGCCTGCAACGGGACCAGACGCGCCTGATGGACTGCCAGCACGTCGGACTGTCCGGCATCCAGCGCACCCTGGGCTCGGGCGAGCTGTTCGACACGGCCACCGTGTTCGAGAACCTTCCGGCTGGAAACGCCGGAACCGGGAACGACGGACTCGCCGCCGCTGCGCTCGGCAGTGGGCTGCGGGTGACCGCGGGCCCGAGCCACGGCGTCACCCACTATCCGCTCAACTTCATGGTGATGCCGGGCGGACCGCTGCGGCTGCGCCTGGACCACCAGACCGATCTGTTCGACCGGGAGGCCGCCGAGGCGATCCTGGGCCGGGTGGTCCGGGTCCTCCGGACGGCGGCCTCGGATCCGGATCTGCGGCTCGGCGCCCTGGACCTGCTGGCCCCGGCGGAGCGGAACCGGGTCCTGGTGGAGTGGAACGGCACGGTCGGCGAGGCCCCGGCCGCGCTGGTGCCGGAGTGCTTCGAGGCGCAGGCCGCGCGGACCCCGGACGCGGTGGCCGTGGTCGCCGGCGGGGCGCGGTGGACGTTCGCGGAACTGGACGCGCGGGCGGACCGGCTCGCGCGCCGGCTGACCGGCCGCGGCGTCGGACCCGATGTCCTGGTCGGGCTGTGCGTGCGCCGGTCGGCCGCGATGATCGCCGCCGTGCTGGGCGTATGGAAGGCGGGCGGGGTGTGCGTGCCGCTGGATCCCGGCTACCCGGCGGAGCGATTGGCGTTCATGCTCTCCGACGCGGCCGTGCCCGTGGTGGTGACCGAGCGCCCGCTGACCGGACGCCTCGACGGCGGCGGGGCGGACGTCGTACTGCTGGACGCGGACGGGCCCCTGGACGCGGACGGGTCCCTGGACGCGGACGGGTCCCTGGACGCCCACGGACCGGTCCGGCCCCCACTGCCGCCGCTGCACGGAGACCACGCGGCGTACGTCGTCTACACTTCCGGCTCGACCGGCGTGCCCAAGGGCGTCGTGGTGACCCACGCGGGCCTGGCGAACCTGTGCGCCAGCCACCGCGAGCTGGTCTACGCCCCGGCGGCGGCGAAGGTGGACGTCACGGACGGGCGGCGGCTGCGGGTGGCGCACACCGCCTCACTGTCGTTCGACGCGAGCATGGGCCAGTTGCTCGGCCTCGTGGCCGGTCACGAACTGCACGTCGTGGACGACGAGACCCGCCGCGACCCCGCCGCGCTGCTGGCTCACGTACGCGCCCAGGGCATCGACTACCTGGGCGTCGCACCGTCGCTGCTGCGCGAACTGGCCGGGCTGGGGATGCTGGAGGGCCCCGGGCACCGGCCGGGGGTGATCCTCCTCGGAGCGGAGGCCACGGGCGCCGCGCTGTGGGAGACGCTGCGGGAACACCCGGACACCGAGGTGCACAACTACTACGCGCCCAGCGAATGCACGGTGGACGCCGTCGGTGCCCGGGTCCGCGACCATCCCCGGCCGGTGATCGGCCGGCCGATCCGGAACACGCGGGTCTATGTGCTCGACGCGCAGCTGCGCCCCGTGCCACCCGGTGTGGTCGGGGAGATCTACCTGTCCGGCGCGCAGCTCGCCCGCGGCTACCTGAACCGGCCGGGGCTGACCGCCGAGCGGTTCGTGGCCGATCCGTACGGGCCGCCGGGGACGCGGATGTACCGGACCGGCGACCTGGCCCGCTGGACCGCCGCCGGACTGCTGGAGTTCGCCGGGCGGGCGGATGATCAGGTGAAGCTGCGCGGGTTCCGGATCGAGCTGGGCGAGGTGGAGGCCGTACTGGCGCGGCATGCCACGGTCGGGCACGCGGTGGCCGTGGTGCGCGAGGACCGGCCCGGCGACCAGCGGCTGACCGCGTACGTGGTGCCCGCGTCCGGGACCCGGGCGCACCCGGACGAACTGCGGGAACACACCTCCGCCGCGCTGCCCGAGTTCATGGTGCCGTCCACGATCGTCGTGCTCGACGCGCTGCCGCTGACCCCGAGCGGCAAGGTGGCGCGCCGGGACCTCCCCGCCCCGGCGTCCGGTGGGGCAGGGGCCGTCGGCCGGGAGCCCCGCGGCCACGCGGAAGAGATCCTTCGCGGCCTGTTCGCCGAAGTGCTCGGCGTCCCCGGGGCCGGGGTCGACGACGGCTTCTTCGCCCTCGGCGGGCACTCGCTGCTGGCGACCCGGCTGGTGTCGCGCATCCGCACGGCGCTCGGCGCGGAACTCGCCGTACGCGATGTGTTCGAGGCCCCGACCGTGGCCGGGCTCGCGGCCCGGCTCGGCAGGGCGCCCCGGGGCGGGCGGCGACGGCCGCCGCTGCGCGCCGCCGAACGCCCCGCCGAACTGCCCCTGTCCTTCGCACAGGCGAGGCTGTGGTTCCTCCACTGGCTGGACCCGGCGTCGGCCACCTACACCATGCCGTACGCGCTGCGCCTGACCGGCGACCTCGACATCGCCGCCCTGCACGCCGCCCTGAACGACGTGGTGGCCCGGCACGAGGTGCTGCGCACCCTCTACCCGGACACCGGGGGTGTGCCGCGCCAGCACATCCTGGACCCCGCCGACGCGACGGTCGGACTGCCCGTCCGCCCGGTCGGGGAGGACGCGCTCGCCGGGGCGCTCGCGGACGCCGCCGCGCACCCGTTCGACCTGACAGCCGAACCACCTCTGCGCGCCGAGCTGTTCACACCCGGCCCGGACGAGCACGTCCTGCTGCTCGTCCTCCACCACATCGCCGGGGACGCGTGGTCCAACCGCGCGCTCGTCCGTGACCTGTCCGGCGCCTACGCCGCCCGGCGCGCCGGACGGGCCCCGTCCTTCGCGCCGCTGTCCGCGCAGTACGCCGACTACGCCCTGTGGCAGCGGCGGTTCCTCGGCGACGAGGACGACCCGGACAGCGTGCTGTCCCGTCAGCTCGCCCACTGGCGTCGGACGCTGGAGGGGCTGCCCGTCGAACTGGAGCTGCGGCGGGACCGGCCGCGATCGGCGGAGGCGGGCTCCCGCGCCGAGACGGTGGAGCTGCGGGTGGGCCCGGACCTCCACGCCCGGCTCGCCGAGCTGGCGCGCACGGGCGACGCGAGCCTGTTCATGGTCCTGTCCGCGGCGCTGGCGGCACTGCTCACCCGTGACGGGGCGGGCACCGACATCCCGATCGGCACCCCGGTCGCGGGTCGCACCGACGACGCCCTCGACGATCTCGTCGGATGCTTCGTCAACACGCTGGTGCTGCGCACCGACACCAGCGGGGACCCGAGCTTCGCCGAGCTGCTGGAGCGGGTACGGCAGGCCGGACTCGCCGCCTACGCCCACCAGGACCTGCCCTTCGAGCGGCTGGTCGAGGCGCTGAACCCGGTCCGCTCGGTGGCCCGGCACCCGGTGTTCCAGGTGATGCTGGCCCTCCAGCACGCCGGGGACCTGTCCTTCGACCTTCCCGGCCTGCGCTGCCGGGCCGAGGAGATGGCATCGCGGTCGGCCAAGTTCGACCTGCTGTTCCGGCTGACCGAGGGCTCCACCGGCACCCCCAAGGGGGTGGTCGTCCCGCACGCCGCCGTGGTGAACCGGGTGCTCGGCATGGCGGCCCAGTACGCGCTGGGCCCCTCCGACATCGTGCTCCACAAGGCGCCGGCCGCGTTCGACGCCTCCGTATGGGAGTTCTTCTGGCCCCTGACCACCGGCGCGCGAATCGTGGTCGCCGAACCGGAGGGGCACCGGGACCCGGTGTACCTGGCGTCGGTGATCCGCGAGCACGCGGTGACGACCGTGCACTTCGTCCCGTCCATGCTGCGGGCCTTCCTCGACGAGCCCGCCGCGGCCGGATGCACCGGCCTGCGGCAGGTGCTGACCGGCGGGGAGCCGCTCCCGGCGGACCTGCGGGACCGCGCCCAGCGCGTACTGGGCGCGGAACTGCACCATCTGTACGGGCCGACGGAAACCGCCATCCACGCCACGTCCTGGACCTGTGAACCGCGCCCGGAAGCCGCGGACACGGGCCGCCGCCCGGTGCCGATCGGCCGGCCGGTGCGGAACGTACGCGCCTATGTGCTGGACGCGGGCCTCGGCCCGGTGCCGCCCGGGGTGACGGGGGAGCTGTACCTGGCCGGTGTCCAGCTCGCCCGCGGCTATCTGAACCGGCGCGACCTCACGGCCGAGCGATTCGTGGCCTGCCCGTTCGGCGCGCCGGGGGAGCGGATGTACCGGACGGGGGACCTCGTGCGGTGGACCGGGGACGGGGTCCTGGAGTTCGCCGGCCGGGCCGACCAGCAGGTCAAGATCCGCGGCTTCCGTATCGAACCCGGCGAGGTCGAGGCCGTGCTGACCCGGCACGCGACCGTCGCCCAGGCCGCGGTCGTGGCCCGCGAGGACCGGCCCGGACAGCGGCGGCTGGTGGCGTACGTGGTCGCGGCACCGGGCGCCGAGCCGCGCCCGGCGGACCTGCGGGGCCACGTCGCCGCGACGCTGCCGGAGTTCATGGTCCCGGCCACGGTGGTCGTGCTGGACACGTTCCCCCTGACGTCCAGCGGCAAGTTGGACCGGCGTGCCCTGCCCGAACCGGGCTCCGGCCCCCACCCCGCCGGGCGGCCCGCCCGCACACCCGAGGAGGAGATCCTCTGCGGGCTGTTCGCCGACATCCTCGGCGTGACCGGCACCGGGATCGACGACGACTTCTTCGAACTCGGCGGGGACTCGCTGGCCGCGATCCGGCTGGTGAGCCGGATCCGGGACACGATGAGCCTGGATCTGTCGGTCCGGGACCTGTTCACGGCGCCCACGGTGAGCGGCCTCATGGAAAGGCTGCGCCTGGGAGTGTCGGACGACGCGTTCGACGTCCTGCTCCCGCTGCGGGCCACCGGTGGCCGTCCGCCCTTGTTCTGCCTGCCCCCGGGCGGCGGCCTGAGCTGGTGCTACACCGGACTGCTGCGGCATCTGGGGCCGGACCGGCCGGTGTACGGGCTGCAGGCCCGCGGACTCGCGCGGCCCGAGGCGTACCCGGCGACGATGGACGACCTGGCCTCCGACTACGTCGAGCAGATCCGCTCGGTACAGCCCACCGGCCCCTACCACCTCCTCGGCTGGTCGTTCGGCGGCCTCGCCGCCCACGCGATCGCGGTCCGCCTCCAGGAGGAGGGCGACGAAGTGTCCTTCCTCGCCCTGCTCGACGCCTACCCCCGGGACCCCGGAGCCCCGGTCGGGACCGTGGACGAATCCGACGTGGCGGAGATCCTGTCGACCCTGCTCGACTTCGCCGGCCATGACCGGGACACCGGCGAGCCCTTGAGCATCGACGACGCCGTCGAGATCCTGCGGCGGAGCGGCGGACCCCTCGCGGACCTGGAGGAACGACGCGTCACGGCGCTGACCGAGGTCTACGCCAACCACAGAAGGCTCTCGGCCGCGTACCTGCCCGGCCGGTTCGACGGAAACCTTCTGCACTTCACGGCGACCGTCGACCGGCCCGATGGAATGCCCACCGCGGCCGCCTGGGGGCCAAGGGTCACCGGGGAGGTGGAGCGGTACGCCGTGGACTGCACCCACCACGAGATGTGCCGGGCCGAACCACTGGCCCGGATCGGCCGCGTGCTGGCCGAAAGGCTCGGCAGCGAGGACACCACGACGAGGCCGGGGCCTGAGCCGGTGGCGTCCACGCGCATCGGATCGTGAGTGGACCGCGAGTCAAACCGTGAGGAGGACCGTGAGGAGGACCGGTTTGCTTACACAGCCCCAGGACATTGCCCTCGGCGGTGTGGAAGAGGTGACGCTGGAGCTGACGCCGGACGAGGCGGAGCGGTTCCGCAGGCTCGTCACCGAGATGGCCGACTCGCTGCCGCCCCCCGGCCTGGCCGGACCGGAGCCGCTCGACGTCCCCGAACTGCTCGCGGAGATCGAGGTGGCGGCCCGCTGGCTCCCGCCCCGTATGGCCCGCGCGCTCAGCCACTTCCGCCGGGCCGGCAATCCGCACGGCACCCTGATCGTGCGGAACGTGCCCCTCGACGACACCCTGCCTCCGACCCCCGCCGGCGGTGTCGCCCCCGACTGGTCACGGCTGCCGCTGGCGACCCTCGCGCAGCTCGCGGCGGTGTCCTGGCTGGGGGACGTCATCGCCTACGCGGACGAGAAGGGCGGCCGCCTCGTCCAGGACGTCACCCCGGTCCGGGGTGACGAGGCGCGGCAGGAGAACAGCGGCAGTGTGATGCTCGAAATGCACACCGAGGACGGCTTCCACCCGTTCAAGCCGGACTTCCTCACGCTGCTGTGCCTGCGCGCCGATCACGAGCGCCGCGCGTGCACCACCTCAGGCGCCATCGGCCGGGCGCTGCCCCTGCTGTCGGCCGAGTGTGTTTCGGCGCTGCGCGAGCCCTCGTTCCGGATCCGGCACAGCAGTTCGTTCGGCCACACCGGCGACGACGCCGGCGCCGTCTCACCTCCGCTGCCCGTCCTGTCCGGACCGGATGCCGCCCCCGAACTCGTCGCCGACTTCCACGCCATGGAACCGCTGGACGACGCGGCGGCGCGGGCGTTCGGCGAACTCCATGACGCCATGTGCGCCGTGCTGGTGGGCACGGTGCTCGAAGCCGGGGACCTGATCGTCATCGACAACCGTTCTGCCGTGCACGGCCGCACCGGCTTCACGCCCCGCTACGACGGCCACGACCGGTGGCTGCGGCGCTGCTTCGCCGTGGCCGACCTGCGCAGGTCCCGTGGTGTCCGGGTGGCCGGATCACAGGTGTGCGCGCCCCTGCGACCGACGAGCCGGCCGTGACAGCCACCACGCCGGGACATTGGAGGAATGCGTGATCGGGACGGACGTTGGCGCACAGGCCGGGATGCTGGCCGGGAGACACCCTGACATCCATGCCGCTCTCGACCCGGCCCGGGTGGCGGCACAGCGGCACCGGTCCCTGGAACTCCCGAGCGCTCCGGACGACTTCGGTGACTCCGGCAGCGGCGGCCGGGGCGAGAGCTACGTCGTCGCACAGCGTGCCACCCGGACCCGCGCCCGGGGCATCAACCAGCTGGTGGACATCGTCACCGGAAACAGCCGCGCCGACTCCCGCATCCTGGTCGACCTGCTGGGCGGCGACGGCTTGGTGAGCCGTGTCGTCGCCCTGAGCGGACGCGACGACACCGTGATAGCCACCTGTGACGCCTCGCCGTTCATGGTGAGCCAGGCCTGGGCGAGCGGCACCCCTGCGCTGCGGCAGCGCGCCGAGTCCCTCCTCTTCCGGGATGCCTCGGTCGGCGGTGTGCTGCTCGCCTACGGCAGCCACCACATTCCGGTGCCACGGCGCGGGACGGTGGCCGAAGAGGCGTTCCGGGTCCTGCAGCCGGGCGGGATGTTCGTGCTCCACGACTTCCTCACCGACTCACCGGTGGACATGTGGTTCAGGAAGGTCGTCGACGTGTACGCGCCCACGGGCCACGACTACCCCCACTTCGCGCGCGACGAGGCCATGTCGTACCTGACGTCGACGGGCTTCGAGGACGTGGTGGCCACCGTGATGGACGACTCCTTCGTCGTCTCCGGCGCCACGGAACAGCAGGCGGAACAGGAACTGGGCCGCTACATGGTCGACATGTACGGCCTGGACCGGCTCCGCGACGAACTCGGTGAGCAGGGTGCCCACCGCCGCGCCTTCGAACTGGTCTGCGACATCTTTCGCTACGAGGACGCTGACGGCGGATTCCGCGAGGTGCAGGTATCGTCCGACGCCGGCACGGGCGCGGTGACGGTCACGATGCCCCGGGAGGCGCTGGTGGTCTTCGGACGCAGGCCCTGAAGGGTGTCTTGATTGCCGTACTGTGGTTGACCTGGGGCTTTGCGATTGTCCGAGTATGGGCACGATCAGTGATCGCGCTCTGCGACTGCTCTCGGCTCGTCGGCCGACATGAGCAGACCGCTTACGGCTCGGGCGCGGGTTGCTCCCTCCGAGCCTCGGACGACCAGCCGGGTGGGCACGGTGATGGTGCGGTCCCGGGAGCGGTCGCCGTCGAGGCGGGCCAGGGCGCAGCTCCAACCGTGCGGGGGCCCAGGACGGAGTCGCCCACCTGATCGCTCGCGGGCACGATGCTGTCCGTGGACAAGCCGACTCCCGGGCGGTCCAGGTGGTGCGCGAAAAAGCCCTCGGCGGCCTTGACGTTCGCTTCGCTCCAGCCGGTTGGTCCGGCCTCGGCCTCGTGCGGGGACTCGCGGAGTCGCTCGGGCAGGTGGGAGAACAAGCTGGACCACGGCAAGCCGGGTGACCGTAAGGCGGACTCACTCATTCCTCGTCGGAGTTCGCCTGCCATTCGAGGAGTTTGACGTGGCCCACGCTTTCGACGTGGGTGTGCATGGCGCGTGCGGCGGCTTCGGGGTCCTTGGCGCGCACGGCTTCCGCGATGAGGGCGTGCTGGTGAAGTGACTGCGCGGGGCGCCCCGGCTGGCGCAGGGACTCGGTGCGGCTCTCGGCGATCGACAGCGATATCTCGGCCATGAATTCGGCGAGCAGTGGGCTGTGCGCCGCCGCCGTCACGGCGGCGTGGAAGCGCTCGTCCTCGGTGACGGCGAGCTCTCCGTGGTCCACCGCCTCCTTCATCGCGGCCAGAGCTGCGTCGATCTGAACGAGGTCCTCTTCCGTTCGGCGGGTGGCCGCGAGGGCGGCGAGTTTGGTCTCCAGCGCGTCCCGGGCGTCCAGGACATCCGGGAGCCGACGGCGCCGGTCGATCATGGCTTCCAGCGGCTCGGCGTCCAGCCGGTCGCGCAACAGATAGGTGCCTCCTCCATGGCGCACCTCGACCAGGCCCTGCACTTCCAGCGCGACGATGGCCTGCCGTACGGACGTACGGCTCACCCCGAGCTGGTCGGCGAGATCCCGCTCCGGAGGCATGCGGTCTCCGGCACGCAGGCCCTCGGCCTGGACGTACTCGCGCAGTCTGGCCACCACCTGCTCATACAGCCGGGGCCGTGCCAGCGGACGCAGTGACTCAGACACCGGTGCGGATCCTCTCCCTGGACGGACTCCCTCCCGACCCCTTGACAGGTAATCGGTCCGGCGAACACTGTATCGCAGGTCCAGTGGCTCAGTGGTCCATCCAATTTTTCGCCGCCGGCTTCCGCACCACGAAAGGCACGACCGCGTATGTCTACGCACGACGCACACTCCACACCCCCGCCCACGACGGCTACCGCCGCGCTGGAGGGGATCCGGATCCTCGATCTGTCGCGCATCCTGTCCGGGCCGATGGCCACCATGGTCCTGGCCGACCTCGGAGCCGACGTCGTCAAGGTCGAGGACACCAAGGACGGTGACGACACCCGCCAGTGGGGCCCGCCCTTCCAGGGCACCGAGGCGGCCTACTTCCTCGCCGCCAACCGCAACAAGCGCGGCGTCTCGGTGGATCTGAAGACCGACCAGGGCCGCGAATTCGTCCTGCGCCTGGCCGACCTCGCCGACGTGGTGGTGGAAAACTTCCGTCCGGGCACGGCCGACCGCCTCGGCCTTGGCTACCGTGAGCTGTCCGCCCGCAACCCGCGGCTGGTGTACGCCTCGATATCCGGCTACGGGCACACCGGCCCCTGGGCCGCCCGTCCCGGCTACGACGCCATCGCCCAGGCCCAGAGCGGCATGATGAGCATCACCGGTGAGCCCGGCGGCCCGCCGATGCGGCCCGGCGTCGCCACCGCCGACATCGGCGCCGGTATGTGGGCCACCATCGGCATCCTCGCCGCCCTCCAGGCCCGTCACGCCACCGGACGCGGCCAGCACATCGACGTGTCACTGCTCGACGGGCAGCTCGCCTGGCTCACCTACGTCGCCGGCGGCTACTTCGCCACCGACGTCACCCCCGTGCCGCACGGCTCGGCACACCCCACGATCGTCCCCTACCAGGTCCTGACCACCGGAAACGGCTACCTGATGGTCGCCGCCGGCAACGACAGACTCTTCCAGCGCCTCACCGGCGTACTGGGCATCGCCGCGCTCGCCGCCGACCCGCGCTTCGTCACCAATCCCGACCGGGTCCGCAACCGCCACGAGCTGATCCCACTGCTGGAAGCGGAACTCTCCCGGCGCACCAGCGCCGAGTGGGCACAGCTGCTCGATGACGCCGGCGTGCCGTGTGCCCCGGTCAACACCGTCGGGGAGGCCCTGACAAGCCCGCAGGCCGCGGCCCGGGACATGGTCGCCGAACTCGACCACCCCACCGTGGGCACACTGCGCACGGTCGGCTCCCCGCTCAAACTCAGCGGAACACCCACCCGCATACGCACCGCGCCCCCGGTCCTCGGCCAGCACACCGACGAGGTACTCGCCGAGACCGGCTACACCGAGGCGGAGATCGCCGAGCTGCACGCCGCGGGAGCCGTCCGATGACGGACACCGGAGCGATCAGCATCCAGCGTGACGAGGCCGTCGCCACCGTCCGGGTCGGCACCGGGCACCGGGCCAACGCCCTGGGCACCCGCGACTGGCAAGCACTTGCCGCACTCTTCGAGGATCTGGCCGAGGACCGGTCGCTGGGCGTGGTGGTCGTGACCGGGAGGGGGGACCGCACGTTCAGCGCGGGCTCCGACATGCGGGAATGGCTGTCCGCCGACCCGGCCGAGATCGACGCGAGCTTCGCCGCGATGGAGTCGGCGCTCACCGCCATCGAACGTCTCCCCATCCCCGTCATCGCGCAGATCCGCGGTGCCGCCGTCGGAGCCGGCTGCCAGCTGGCCTGCGCCTGCGACCTGCGGATCATCTCATCCGAGGCCACGATGGGCATGCCCATCGCCCGCTGGGGCATCCTGGTGCCTCCTTCCTTCGCGGCCCGCATCGCCCTGCTCACCGGCCCGGCGACGGCCCGCGACCTGCTCCTCACCGGACGGCTGGCCGACGGCGCGGAGGCGGTACGGCTCGGGCTGGCCACCACCAGCGTCCCCGAGATCACCCTGGACACCGCCACGGCCGATGTGATCGCATCGATCACCGCCCATCCCACGGCCGCGATCCGTGCCGCGAAACGATCCGTCGACATCCTCCTCGACCCCGCGCGTGACCGTCTGCGTCAGCTCCCGGCCGGCCCCGCCGCCGACTACGACAGCATGCAGAACGGCCTCAGCACGTTTCTCTCCCGCCTCACCGCCTGACCTGCCCCGGACCGCAGGTCCCGCTCTCTCTCCCCGGCGTCGCCACCTCCTGAGCCGAAATCGAGGTCCCTGTGACGATCAACGAGCAAACACCTCACGACACCACCGCCGACACCGCCCCCACCCGCCTCACCAAACCCCAGCGCCGGGCCTTCTGGGGCTCCTTCGGCGGCTGGGCCATGGACGGCTTCAGCTGGACCATCCCCGGACTCGTCCTCGCCCCCACCCTG
Source organism: Streptomyces sp. NBRC 110028 (assembly GCF_001417735.1). GTDB lineage: Bacteria > Actinomycetota > Actinomycetes > Streptomycetales > Streptomycetaceae > Streptomyces. The sequence goes on along the minus strand of NZ_BBUZ01000039.1, from coordinate 56,785 downwards.
ACCCAGCTGCTCCCCGCCGCGGGCGTCGAGGCCACCCCCGAGAACATCGGCTGGTACGGCCAGATCGGCGCCGCCGTCTTCCTCCTCGGCTGGGGCTGCGCCTTCATCTGGGGCCCCATCGCCGACCGGTTCGGCCGCAAGCCCGCCATGATGGGCTCGATCATCATGTACGGCGTCTTCACCGCCCTCGCCGGCATCGCCACCAACGTCTGGGAGTGGAACGCCTACCGCTTCCTGGCCGCCGTCGGTGTCGGAGGCGAATGGGCCATGGCCGGCACCCTGCTCTCCGAAGTCATCCCCGAACGCGTGCGGGAACGATTCGGCGGCCTGATGCACTCGGCCGCGTACTTCGGCGTGCTGGCGATCTCGGCCGTCTACCTGCTCTTCGGCCCCGAACTCGGCTGGCGCGGCATGTTCTTCATCGGCGGCATCCCCGCCCTCGCCGTCTTCCTCATGCGCCGCACCACCCCCGAGCCCGAGCGCTGGCAGGAGGACGCCTCGGAACGTGAGGCCCGCTCCTTCTGGCAACCCGTCGTCGAAGTGCTCTCGCCGCCCTACCGCGCCCGCACCATCGGCAACCTGCTGCTGCTCGTGGTCTGCGTCATCGGCCTGTGGGCCGGGTCGACCTACGTGCCCACCGCGATGACCAACCTGTCGGATGACGCGGGCAACGGCCACGACACCACCGTGCATCTCGCCAGCCTCTCCTCCATGACCGTGGCCGCGTTCACCATTCTGGGATGCTTCGCTGTACCGCGGCTGGCCGGCCACATCGGACGACGTGGCGCGCTCGTCGCCCTCTTCGGTCTCATGGCTGTCGGCATCATCGGCGCCTACGGCATCGCCTACCCGCTCCACTCCATCGGCCTGACCTTCGCCTTCCTGCCCGTACTCGGCCTCGGCGGAGCCAGTTTCGCCGTCTTCACCATCTGGCTCCCCGAGCAGTACCCCACCCGGATGCGAGCCACCGCATTCGCCTTCACCACCACCTTCTCCCGCTGGGTCGCCGCCGCCGGCACCTTCCTGATCGGCTACGGCATCCACAGCACCGGATCCCTCACACTCCCGCTCTCCCTCACCGCCGTGGTGTTCGTCTTCGGCATGGGACTGGTCCGCCTCGCCCCCGAAACCCGCGGGAAGTCCCTCCCCGCCTGAGCCGTGGGAGCCGCCTCCGCACCCGGGGCCGGCCACCGCGTACAGCTCGCCGCCCAGGCTCGAACTGGACGGCGAGCTGTTCGGTGCGGTCCCGTCAGCAGTGCGGTGCGCGACGGCCGGGCCGACTTTCGCACCGTGTCCCGCGCTGACCAGCACCACCGCCGTCAGCGCCGACGGCAGGCCGATCAGCCCGGCCAGCCCCAGATGTTCACCCTGCACCAGCCCGACAGCGACCGGCACCATCGCCGAGACCAGTGCCGTGACCGGGGACAGGACGTTCATGGGGCCGATCGCCAGGGTCTTGTAGAGCAGGACGAACGCGGCGGCCGACCACGCCGGCGTCGTGGAGACCGTCAACGTCACCGCCGGACAGACGGTGCTCGTTGTCAACGGCACCGAGCACCCCGTTGAGGCAGGGCAGACCGCCACCTTCGACGCTGACGGGTGCCCAGGCGGACGCGATCCGGCCTTCGGACCTGACGCGCACGGACCCGAGCGCTCTGTACCGCGCGTTAGGCGTAGGGGGTGAAATGTGCTGGGGTGTGGTCGATGGGCAGGTCGGGGCGCCAGGCCGTGAGGATCTGGGCGCTGCACACGAACAGGCCGTCGGGCAATTGGTCCAGGGGGTACCAAGCCCAGTCACCGACGCTCTCGTCCGGCTGCGTGGCCGGCTGCCCTTGCCAGGTGCTGACGACGGCGCCGACGGTGACCCGCACGATGACTCCGACGTGGTCGACAAGTGTGCCCAGGAGTGTGACGTCGTCGGGTTGGGCGATCAGGCCGGTCTCCTCGGCGAGTTCGCGGGTCACGGCCGCTTCCAGAGATTCCCCGGCCTCCACGGTGCCTCCCGGCAGTTCGAGGGTGCCGCGACGGTGACGGCCGAGGAGTACGCCCTGGTCGCTGAGGACGATGGCGCCGACACCGATGGCGGCGTGCGGCGCGGGCGGCCGCTTGGTGCGGGGTCGACTGGAGACGCGGGTGGGACGGTTCGGGAGGCGGCGTGCGCGGATGAGCTGCTGCACGACGGGGTTGTTCTCCTCCGGGGGGAGCAGGAGGTCGATGGCCTCGACTCGGAAGCCGTTCTCGGTGAGCAGTTCTTCCCACAGTTGCGGTGCCAGGACCCACATCCGGGTGGGCAGTGGTGGATCGTCGCGGAGCTTGATCATCTGTTCGCGTGGCGCGACTGTCGTGGATGGACTGCGGCCGTGCAGGTCGGTGTGGAGGAGCGAGAGGATCAGCGGTGCGCCGGGGCGCAGGCCGTCGCGTAGCGCGGGCAGGGAGCGGTGTGGGTCGGTGAAGGCGAGGCTGCCGATGGCGTACGCGGCGTCGAAGGGCTGGGCGGTGCGGAGGTAGTCGATCACGTCGCCATGTACGAATCGGACGCCGGGGGTGCCTGCGTGCGTACCGGTGGCGCGTTGGTGCTGGGTGGGGGACAGCTCGATCGCCGTGACCTGCGCATCGTGCATGCGGGCCAGGTGTACGGCGTGGTGGCCGGGGCCGGAGCCGATGTCCAGGACGCGTTTGCCGGTGACGTCACCGAGGATCTCGGCACCGGGACCGACCCCCTCCCACGGAGCCCACTCCAGTCGTTTGGGGAGAGGCGGCATGTACCCACGGTTTAGCTGACGTTGGCCGTAAACGGTCCAGGTTTCGGCGTTGAGGTCCTCGTAGATGCGGCGGAGGTTGGCGAGCTGCTCCTCGCGCGTGCGGTCGGGATCGATGCGTGCTGGATCCTCCGCGTCCAGAAGCTCCTCGAAAGAGGTGTACGGGGTGATCCGCTTCGCGACGATGTCGAGTTCCCGCCCGCTGTTCGGCGCGCGGAAGACGATCGTGTCCCCGGTCTCGACGGCCGCCTTCTTGGGTGTCCCGACGCGTATGTCGATCGTCTTGCGTCCGGACTCCACCTGGGTGTAGTAGCGCTCCCGCAGGCTGAAGTGATGCTGCCGCGAGGTGGGCGTGGCGTCTCGGGCGTCGGCGGGTGCGCGTGGCGTGCGGTCGGCCGATGGCGAGGACGGTGGTGTGGCGTCGGCCGGACGAGGGCCGCGCAGGACGACGAAGGCCAGTCCTTCAGCGTCGTGGCGTTCCGAGGTGGACCAGCCGGCCCGCAAGTGGGCGAGTTCGTCCTCGTCGAGCGCGATGTCGCGCCGCTCCGCCGGGGTGTCGGCGGCGAGGGGCGTGATGGCCACGATGGCGGCGCCGGGTCGCAGGCGGCTGCCGAGGGCCCGCATGGTTCGGTCGCGGTGCTTCAGGAAGGGATACACGAGCCGGAGGGTGATCAGATCGTAGCCGTCGGCGTGCAGTGGTGCCCAGTCCTCCAGCTCGATGTCCAGGCGCAGCCACCGGGCGGCATTTCCGTGCTGGGCGGTCGCCTCGGCGAGGGCGTTGTCGGACCAGTCGACGGCGTCGACGTGGTAGCCGAGCGAGGACAGATGGGCTGCGAGTTCTCCGACCCCGCACCCGACATCGAGGGCCTTGCCGTCGACCGGGGCGGGAAGGTGGGTGGCAAGCAGTGACCGCTCACGGTCGGTGAGCCGGCGATAGCGGCGGCCATCGGCGTAGCCGGAGTTCCATTCGTCCTGTGTGATGGACACGAGGGGCACGTCCTTCCCGAAACGATGGGTTCAAAGCGGCAGCGCACGGTGCTGATGGTCACACGCGGCTGCTCGCCTCGCCGCCCGTGCGCCACTGAAGTGTCTTATGGGGAACTGAACGGTCCGGCTCCCGGGTGAGTCACACGTACGCCTTGGGCATCTCTCGGTGCGTGTTGGTGTGGTGAAGGGCTGGGCCCCGGTGTCCAAGTCCTTGTAGGTCAGGCCGGATTTGGTCAGACTCGTCCTGGAACTTCTTCTGGTCGGGGGGATGGGATGAGCCGTTCGGCAGGCAGTGATCCGGTAGAAGGCGGGGCGGGGCACGTGAGGGTGTGGTCCGGTGGGAAGTTGGCGCGGAAGGATGCCGACGGCGCCGGGCCCGTGCCCTCGCTCGAGGAGGTCGTCGGGACCGCCGGTGGGCTGCCGGAGGACGCGGTGCTGTGGATCGCGGCGGGGCTGGCCGGGGCGCTGGCCGTGCTGCACCGGACCGGGCGGGCGCACGGGGACGTGCGGGCCGGGAACGTGCTGCTGACGCGGGGCGGGCCGCTGCTGACCAGCGACGCGCCGGGGCGGGGCGGCGGGGCGTCTGTGCCGGCGGCCGACATGGTCGCGCTGGGGATGCTGCTGGTCGCCGCGTACACCGGCGTCAGCAAGCGACAGCCCGACCTCGACAAGTTACCGGTGCGGCTGCGGCAGGTCGTCGCCGTATGCCTGGCCGAGGACCCGGAGGAGCGGGCGAACCCCGCCCAACTGCTGAACGTGATCGCGACGTTGGAGCCCGAGGCGCCTGTCTGGACGGCGGAGGTCGACGACCTGATCGCCCCCGCCGACACCGCCCCGGCCTCGGACCCCCCGGTCGAGGCGCCGCCGCGCCCGGAGCCGCACGGCCTGTCGGGGGCCCGGCTCGCCCTCGTGGTCGTGGCCGCGGTCCTCGTCGGCGTGGTCCTCACAGCGCTGCTGCTCCTGGTCCCGAGCCGCGACGGCGGCACCCGCATCGCCGACGCCCCGGTGACGAGCCGACCGACCCGGCTCCAGCCGACCGAGGACGACACACCGCAACAGCGGACGACCCCGCAGCAGGAGCCGAGCGAGGAACAGACCCCCTCCACGGATCCCGCCACTCAGCCGGTCACTCAGCCCGCCACGCCCACCGGTCAGGCGCCGCCCGCCCCGAACCCCCAGCGGACCCGGCAGACCGGGACGATCGACGACTGCTCGGGCAAGCCCCTGACCGAGCCCGTCTCGCTCCTGCTGGCCTGCGGGGACGGCAAGGCCACGCTGCACGACGTGATCTGGACCGACTGGGGCAGCGCCAAGGCCACCGGGCAGGGCGTCGTCTCGGAGGTGGTCTGCCAGCCGAGCTGTGCCGACGGCCGGGAGGTCACCTCGGCCGCCACGGTCGTCGTCTCCGGCCTTGTCGGCGGCCGCTACTCTCTGATGGAGATCAGGGCCCCGCAGTCGCCCTCCGACCCCGACGCCTACTACACGCTCGACCAGTTCGGCCCGACCTACCGGGGCTGACCCTGCTCACACCCCCCACGCCGTGAACGCCGCCCAGTACACGGGGGATGCGAAGGGACGTTCGTCGGCGTCGCGCTCGATCCGGGCGTACCGCCCGGCCAGGGACGCGAGGTGGGGGTGGGCGTCGGTGTACCGCGCGAGGCCGGACCAGGTCAGCCGCCGCAGCCAGGTTCGCGCCGCGCGCAGGGCGGACACCGGGGGCCCACCATGCGCACCGCCGACGGGGGCGAGCAGCTCGTACAGGCGGGTCATCAGCAGTGCCGTCGCCAGGTCGTTCACCTGCCACAGGCTGGTGATCACACAGGCGGCTCCGGCCTGGAGGAAGCCGCCCGGCAGCCCGGTGAACTCGTCGGGCGCGTCGATGACCTCGTACCGCCCGGACTGACAGGCCCCCGCCACCACCATGCGGCAGTGCGGGAGTTGGCGGCGTACGAGCGCGTCCAGATCCAGGATGCCGTCCGCGAGCGCCAACGTGCCGCCCTGCCCGCCGAGTTCCGCCCTCCCATGGCAGCTGAGGTGCAGATACGATGCCTCCGCGAGATGCCCGAGCAGCCACTCGACCGTGGCATCGTCCCCCACGGCGGACATGGTCTCCCCGCCCGCCTCGAACAGGCTCCGGATCTGAGCCAGTTCACTGCGCGCGCCTGGCAGCGAGCCGTCGGGATCGGAGACGGCGACCAGCCGCGGCACGGGCGACGGCGGCCGGCCGGCGGCGACCCGGGAGGCGGCGTACACCCCGGCCGACGGGGCCAGCGTCAACGTCCCCAGGTCATCGAGCAATTCACCACCCTCCCCCACCGGCACGGCCTGCAACGGCACCTGTCCCAGCAGCCCGGTCGGTACGACGACCACCTCGTGCCGCGGATCCTCCGCCAGCAGCCCGGCGAGGGGCCGCAGCAGCGGGGCGAGTCCCCGCAACCGGTCCACCGCGCCGGGCAGTTCACGCCGCCGCTTGAGCGCACCGGCCTGCTGGACGAGGAACAGTCCCGCCTTCTGGGCCTCCAGGTCCAGCGTCAGGAGCCGGACGATCGAGGAGCTGGTCACCTCGGGGACGAACACGGCGCGCACCCCGGTCCGCGCGTCCCGCGGCACCACGAGGACACAGCTGCCCCAGACCGAGTTGACCAGATAGGCAAGCGGCATCCCGCCCGCCGCCCAGACGACATCCGCTACCTCGGTCGTCCGCAGAAACCCCTCGAAGCCGGGGATCGCCCGGATCTCCTCGACCACGGTGCGTACGCCGCGCTCGGCTGCGGCCTGCGCGCCCACGGAGGTGACGAACCCTCCGGCCGGGGCGGTGAACCTGCTGGTCGGCTCGGTGCCCGCCCCCTCAACCCCGGCGACCACCACCCGATACCGCTCCCGTGCCTCCCGGAACCGGCGGGCCAGCAGCGGATCGACCCCCTCCAGCGCCGCCAGATCCACCGTGTCCCGCCCGGCCACTGCCGACAACTCACGGGCGAGCCCCCGCTCGATTGCCTCCACCGCACGCTCCGGGCGCCCCGCGCGGGCCAGTAGGAACGCGGCCTGACGGGCGGTTCCGCGCGTCAGCAGGAGTACGCCCCGGCGGCCGGCGGTGGTGATCTGGGCGTCGTAGAGTGCATGGACGGCGGTCAGCATGCCCGATGCCACATCCGCCGCGCCACCCCAGTCCTCGGCCGCGGCGAGTGCGTCGATCGCCTCCCGGGCGATGGACAGATGCAGGAACGGAAAGACCCGCGGCGGTACGGTGGTCAGCGCCGCGCGCCGCAGCCGTAGACCCTCGGCGCTCCCCGGACCGTCGAGCAGGTCGGCGGTCCGCGCCAGGAGCCAGGTGGCGCGGCTGATGTCGAGGAGCCCCGGGTGCGCAGCGTCGAAGGCGACCACGGCGGTCGCCGCGCCATGGGCGCCGCGCGGGTCGGCGGCATCGCGCCCGGGGGCGAGCAGCAGATCGGCCAGGTTGCACTGGAGCTGCGACCACAGCACGGGGTCGTCCCCCGGACGCAGCCGGCCGAGGGCGTCCCGGTAGCACCGCTCGGCCCGCTCCTGGTCGCCCGGTTCGCCGCGCCGGAACAGGAGCAGCCCGAGGTTGATCAGGGAGTAGGCCCAGTCGACGCGGTCGCGTTCGGGGGAGCGTTCGCCCAGGCCGGCCTCGATATGCTCGATACCAAGCGTCAGATCGGCGGGACCGCCGCCCGGACGCTGACCGAGCAGCAGCCCGTAGTTGGTCTGCACCCGGGCCCAGACCTCGCCGTGGGCGCGGCGGTCCACCGTGGCGGCGGCACGGGCGAGCAGATCGCGGGCGGACTCCCAGCGCTCGATGTGGTCACCGTCGTCACGGAAATACTGGGCGGAGGCGAGGTTGGTAGCCACCTCGGCCCACTGGAGGGTGCCTTCCGGCAGTCGGGCGAGGGCGAGTTGAAGCACGCGCACCGCTTCGACGGGGTCGGCAGGATGGGCCGTATACAGGGAAGACACCAACAACCCGCCCAGCCGCGCCGCGAGTTCGCCCTCCACCGCCGTTTCACCCGTCTGCCCGGCGAGTTCGAGCGCTTGGCGTGCGAGTGGGATGATTTCCGGGCCGTCCGTGCCCCGAACCTCGTCGTACATCTCGTACAGCCGGGCCCGCAGCCCCTGTCCGAAGGCGGCCATCGCCACCGCGTAGCGCTCGATCGCCGTACCCACGGGCACACGCCCCGCGCACAGGTCCCTCAGCAACCGCTGCCGCAGCCGCAGCGGAGCCTCCAGCGGGGTGCCGGCGACCTCGCGCAGCTCCCGCGCCCCGGCGTCGCACACCAGGGTGTCTTCGGTGAGCCGGGGATGCGCCCGGACCAGTTCGGCGAGCCGGTCCGGCATGGTCACGGTGACGGCGTACAGCAGCTCCCGGACACCGGATCCCGCCGACTCCGCCGCCACGTTGTCCAGGAAGATCCGGTAGTTGTCCACCGTCGGCGCCCCGTACGACGTCAACTCCGCGCATGCCGCCTCGGGGTCCGCCAGATCCCGTTCCGTGTCCCGGCTCAGCACGAAGGGCAGCAGCCTGCGCGGCAGCACGACCACGTTCCCGCCGAACCGCCCACTGGCGAAGGCCCCGGCGAGCCGCGCTTCTTCCACCAGCGCGGCCGCGCTCGCGGTGGCATCGTGCTGGAGCTCCGCGACGGAGGTGGCGAACAACGACGGTACGAGCGTCCCGGCCCGCAGCACCAGCACCGGCGCCTCGACATGCGCCCGGGTCCCGCAGCCGGGGCAGCCCGCCCAGTGCAGCCCGGGCCCGAACCTGTCGAGCCCACCGCGGCTTTCGAGGACATCGGCACGCTCACGGCTGTCGACGATGCGCCACACCGGCGCCCGACACTGCCGACCACACTGCTCACACCGCCACTCGTACGGCGCCCTCGTGGAGACCGTCACCGCAGGCCTACTTGCCGTCGGTGAGATGGGAGAGCAAAGCCGTCAGCACCCTCGCGAGCGCCGCGTCCTTCAGGGCCCGCTTGTGCACGGTCACACTCCACCGCCCCTGAGCGTCCCGCTTGACCACGACCTCGGTCTGCAACAACGTGACGACCAGCACCCCCACGGACACGGACACCGGGTCGAACCGCTCCATCGGCGACCGCACATACTCCACGGCCTCACCGACGACGCCGTCTCCGCTCAGGGCGAGATACTCCAACGCCGCCCGCGCGACGTCGCCTTCTCCTTCGCCGCCGCCCGGCTCGATTCCCGCAGCCTTGAGAGCGTCCCGCAACTCCTCGTCGCGCAACTCCTCGTCGCGCAAGGCGATGTCCATGGCCGAGGACAGCAACCCCCTGTCCTCCACCAGCACCGTCAACGCCCGCACAGCCTCCACGTCGGAGAGCGATCGAATCTCGCGTACCTGCTCATCTCGCTGCGACATGAGCCAAGTCTGCCCCTCCGCGGGGCGTGCGGGGGAGGTTACGGGTGACTCGTCACCCCAGGTGCCGCGTCTGTTCGCCGCCGACGAGGAGTTCGGCCAGAACCCGAGCTGCGCTCGTTCACGGATCTTCGGTTCTCGTCGACGTTCACCCCGGCGTCTTCGCCTGCGCAGAGCCCCGGCGGCATACGGCGAAGTCACCCGCCCCGCAGCCGTTGGGACGGCCTTGACCGCCCCGGCTCGCGCGCGTCATCCCGCCCTTTGCGTCACTTGCCGTAGCCGGCCGCGGTGATGTTCGCCTGTACGGCGTTCTCCGTCGCGTCGGAGGGATAGCCGGAGACGATGGCTCCCTCGTAGAACGTGCCGGCGCTGAGGTTGGTGTTGCCGTTGCAGCAGTCGCCGCCGCTGCCGAGGATGATGGCCCCCTGCTTCTTCATGGGGTTGTATCCGCGGGGGAGGGCGCCGTCGTACAGCGTGGCCAGGGCGCCGGACTGTGCGTTGCTGCCCTTCATCGCGAACCGTGACGTCCCGTTGTTCTTGAGTGTCGCCGTGACGAACTTACTGGTGAAGGCCCGTTGGTTGGGGTTCCACGCGGTACTGCCGCCGGGGAAGAGGCCCCACTCCAAGTCCGCCTGCACCCAGGGACCTGATCCCGAACAGCCGCCGAACCAGCACGACGTGCTGAAGTTGATCGCGTCCATGGCCCCTGGGCCATCGGCCTTGCGGGTGGTCTCGCTGTTTCCGTAGTCGAAGCAGCAGCCGCTGTTGACGTGCGTGCCGCTGGTCACCATGTACATCCCCTCGGGCGCACTGCCGGTGGGCACGCCCGTGAGGTGACCGTCACGCCAGTAGCTGTTGCCGGGGTTGATGTACAGGGAGTACGCCTTGCTGCCCGCGACGGTGAGCGATTCGCTGGTGGCCTTGGCGGCCGTGTCGGAGCCGCCGACCCCGCCAGGGCCCTGGTAGCCGAGCTTGTTGCCGTGCCCGGACTGGTCGTAGACCCAGGTGATGACGCACGTGGTGCCGGAGCAGAACGAGTCCTGGGCCGCGGCGTTGGCCGCCCCGCCCGCGGTCACGACACCGATGTCCTTGGTGGCGTTGTCCGAGGAGCGCCTGACCTGGTAGAGGGCGCCGTTGTACGAGGCGTACAGGGCGCGCACGGTGCTGTGCGCGGCGATGCAGGGAGTGCCGCCCGAGGCGTAGATGTCGCAGGGGCCGGCACCGGCCGCCGACGCCGGCACCGGCCACGTCAGTGCGGCCAGCACCATGGCCAGGACCGCCGCCACACACGCGGCAGCGTTGGCCGGCGAACGCCGGGCGGGGGATGAGTGGCGCGGTAAGGGGACGGATGAGAGTGGCATCGGTTCACTCCTTGTCGCTGTGTTTCCTGGTCCGGGGCGCGCGGCGGCGCTCAGCGGCCGCCCGGATGCCCGAGGAGCACGGGGTGGCGGGGTCAGACCGCGGTGATGGTCCATTGGAGGTTGGTGCTGCTGTCGGCGGACCAGAGCTTGACCGCTGAGCCCGCGCTGCTGTCGCCGCCCGAATCCAGGTACGTTCCCGTGCTCCGGTTGGCGATGGTGTAGCGGCCGTTGCCGATGTCGCTGATCTTCCACTGCTGGCTGTCGCCACCGGTCCAGGCGGCCTGCCGTGCGGTGGCGCCGACGGTCGCGTCGCCGAGGCTGTCGGCCACCATGCCGTTGGTCCGGTTCACGATCCGGTGGTATCCGTTTCCGAGGTCCACCAACTGCCACTGCAGGTTGGTGGATCCGTCGCTGTGGGTCCACTGCTTCAGCACGGACCCGGCGGCGACGTTGCCTCCGCTGTCCAGGGCCAGGCCGTTGGTGACGTTGCCGATCTTCACCCAACCGGTGGGCATCGGGCCGGCGCTCAGCGGCGGGATCTGTCCCGAGAAGGTCAGCTTGACCACGTAGGCGGGGGCGCTGAAGGGCGCGGTGGCCGACGGCATCGAGAGGCGCAGTCCCGAGCCGTCCTGAACGCGGTTGGGCAGATTGACGTAGCTCCCGGCCGTCGAGTCGAGCAGCTGGACCGATTTCAGCGTGGACAGGTTGATCCGGCTCGACTTCAGCGTGGTGATGGTCAGGGTGCTGCCGGGCCAGCCGAGGACCGTGGCGTAGAGGACCGTGTTGTCCTTGCTGCGGGTGAACCGGATGTCCGTGTTCTTGCCCTCCACCGGCGTGGTGAAGGAGCCGCCCCCCATCTTGGTGGGGCCCTCGCCGTAGGCCACCCAGGCCCGGGTGGCGTAGACGGATTCACCGAAGCGCCGGAGATAGTCACCGAAGCCCTGGAGGATGGCCTTTTGGCCCGCCGGGATGGTGCCGTCGGCCATCGGGGCGATGTTCAGCACCATGGTGCCGTTCTTGCTGACGCGGTCGAGCAGGGCGTGCAGCAGTGCCTTGAGGGAGTAGTAGCCGATGCCCGTGGTGTAGCACCAGCTCGAACTGGACACGGAGTCGTCAGTCAGCCAGTAGGGGGTCAGGATGTCGGCCGGCCCGCCCCGCTCGAAGTCGTAGACCTCGCCCTTGTTGTTGAAGCCGTCCTTGTAGGTGGCGACGACGTCCTCGTTCCAGGCCAACGCCTGGTTGTAGTAGTGGGCGAGGAACTCCAGCCTCTTCGACTCGTCGATGTTGTTCAGGTCGAAGTCCTGGTAGAGGATGTCGGGCTGGTATCCGTCGACGACTTCCTTGAGCTTGTCGAGCCACAGCTGTTGTTCCGCTGCCCGGCCGAGCTGGCCGTACAGTTTCTTCAGGCTGTTGTCCGATTGGGTGGGCACGCTGTCGAAGTAGCCCAGGAAGTTGTACGCGTGGTGCAGGGAGACCCACAGTTTGAGTCCCTTCCTGCGGATCGCGTCGGCATGCAGGCGCAGCAGGTCGAGCTTGGGCCCCCTGGCGACCGAGTTCCATTCGTTGACGGAACTGTTCCACAGGGAGAACCCGTCGTGGTGCTCGGCGACCGGCCCGGCGAACTTCGCACCGGCGTCGGCGAAGAGCTGGGCCCACTCGTCGGGGTCGAAGTTGCCGCCCGCCGACTTCAGCTTCGGAGCGAACTGGACGAAGCCACCGGCCTTGTCCCGGGCCCCCAGGATGAAGTTGTGGTACGGCCACGCCGAGGGGTCGCCGTACGTCGCCTTGTGATGGGTGTTGCAGCCGTCGCCCGCCTTGTACATCAGGCGCGGATACCACTCGCTGCCGTACGCCGGGACGCTGTAGGCGCCCCAGTGGTAGTAGATGCCGAACTTGGCGTCCTGGAACCATTCCGGTGCGGGCGGGTGCTGGTCGACCGACGACCAGCTCGGGGTGTAATTGCTCGGACCATTGGCGGCCTTGGCGGTACCGCCGGGTATCAGTCCGGTGGTGGCTGCTCCGGTGAGGCCGGTCAGAATGAGCATGCTGCGACGGCTGAGTCCGGAAGAAGACATGGGGGCAAACCTCACTGTCAAGGGCCGGTACAGGCGGTACGGGTGCCGTGGTGCGTGGTGTGCCATCGCGCTTCCAACGCCGTGCTGGAGGCGGGACAGGTGACGCAGAGTCGAACCTCAGCAGTTTGTTCGGAATGCCGAACGATGCTCGGAACTTCGGATGCTCTGGATGATAGGAATCCGAAGCCAATGGTCAATACCCGCCGCCATGATTCATCCCATATCTGGCGCCGATCCCATCCAGCCGACCTGTGATGCGTTCGGTCGGCACCGTGGTCGTTTTGAAGCCACCTGCCGGCCGGCGTCATGCTGACTCGTGAGCGCCCCGCGCTCCGTGGCCACCGGCGATCCCAGCACCGCCTCCCTGGCCGCCCCCACCTGTCGCCGCAACGGTCCGTCAGCAGCGGCCGCAATGGTCAGCCGGCCGGAAGCCTCAACTCGAGCCCGCCGGCCGGGGCCGGACGGAACCCGCCCATCCACCCGCTGGGCCCCGGGCCCGGGACGAACGCTTTGCCGAGCTGACCCGGGAGGCGAGGGCGTCCGTCTGGTCCCCCGTGCCGAAGCGACGCGCGGCTGTCCGGCTCCGGGCGGAGCCGACCCCGTCCACCGCTGTCTCCCAGAACGCCACCGATCCGCTCGCGGAACTGGTGCTGCGCGGCGTCCCGGGAGGCTTCGCCATGGTCCGGCGAGCAGAGCGTGTCGTCCAGCGATGCGGTTCGCGGAGCACACCGCCGAGTGGAAGGCCCGGCAGCGGGATCTGTCCGAGGCATCCTCAGACACACCGGTCCCCGACGGGCTGCGGCTGGCCCTGCCCGCCGACCGGACGGCTCGTCGCCCGCTCCATCGCCCGGGGCATGGTCGGCGACGGTTACCGCCCGACCTCTTCGACGTCATGGCAGTGATCATGTACGCACCGCGCGGGCAGTGATCGGCACGGCCGAGCGCGTGTCATCGCACCGAACCGGTGTGCACCCCCGGGCCGGCGAGGGCGTGAAGGCGGTCGCGTACTCGATCGGTGAGCGCGGTCAGCGCTGCGGAGGGGACGGCTTTCGGCGCGATCGGATGCTCGATGAGCCGGGCGGCGTACGGCAGATCGGCCAGATCGGCGGTCAAGCGCTCACGGCTTTCCGCGAGCGTGGGGCGTGGGGCGGTGCGCCGTCCGTGGCGCATCACCGTTTCCAGCACGGGGTGGCTGTCGGGCGGGGGCGGTTCGTCGCTGAGGGCGATCAGATCGGGGTGTCCCGGGCGGCGGAAGATCTGTTTCGGTCCCGGAGCGGTCACCTTGGCCGCGGAGAGCTTCATCACCGGCCGACCGTCGTACTGGACCATCTTGTACGCGGAGTCCAGGTAGGGGGCGTCGGCGGAGACGCCGACCCGTGTTCCCACCGCGTAGACGTCGATGGGAGCCTGCGAGCGGACCAGCCGGTCCACCGCGTACTCATCCAGGCTGCCGCTCGCGACGATGCGCACCTCCGGCAGCCCGGCGCTGTCCAGGATCGCGCGGGCCTCGCTCGCCAGCGCGCCGAGGTCGCCGCTGTCGAGCCGTACCGCCGAGCCGGGGGCGCACCCCAGGGCGCGCAGCACGCGCGCCGCCGTCACGACGCCCTGCGGGGTGTCGTAGGTGTCCACCAGCAGTGTCACTGGTCCTGGGTGGGTGCGGGCGAACGCGCGGAACGCCTCCTCCTCCGTGGCGAACGCCTCCACGAACGAGTGGGCCATCGTGCCGATGGCCGGTAGCCCACAGGCGGCTGCCGCGGCCACGTTGCTGGTGCCCGCGAATCCCGTCATCGCGCCCAGCCTGGCGCACTGGAATCCGGCCTCCGTCCCGTGTGTCCGCCGCAGGGAGAAGTCCACGACAGGGTGGCCCGCCGCCGCGAGTACGCAGCGCGCGGCCTTGGAGGCGATCGCGGTCTGGTGGCTGAGCTGGTTGAGCACGTACGTCTCCACCAGCTGGGCCTGGGGAAGTGGCGCCGTGATTTCCAGCAGCGGTTCTCCGGCGAGCACGACCCGGCCCTCGGGTACCGCCCGTACCTCTCCGGTGAACTCCAGACCGGTCAGGGCTGCCAGGTCGTGGGCCGGACGGTGCAGTACCTCCGCGAAGGTGCGCGTGTCCTCGGGGTCGACACGGAAGGCGGAGAGGAAGTCCAGCGCCGACTCCAGGCCCGCGCTGACGAGGAAACCGCGACAGGGTGGCAGGTCCCGCGCGAAGAGACTGAACGTGGCGGGGGCCGTCATTCCCTCGTCCAGGTACGCCATGGCCATCGTGACCTCGTACAGGTCGGTGGTGGTCGCGTCGGACATCTCGTTCACCGCCTCGTATCCCGACCGTCCGATGTCCAGGATCGGTCCGGCGGAGGGGACCGGCCATGGGCCGAAGGGCCCCGCCGCCCCGGTCGGTCGGCGTGCGCCGTCGGGGTGGCGTTCCCCTGATGGGACGGGGAGATGAGCGCCCCATGCCGGCCACCGCGACGGCACGCGGTCCGTGCCCGCGATGGGGCCGCTTGTCAGATCCGCTGCGGGACGACGGCCACCGGGCACGCCGCGCGGTGCAGCATGGCGTGGCTGACCCGGCCGAGCTGCAGCCCGGAGCGGTCGCGGCGGTGCAGAGAGCCCACGACCAGCAGGTCGGCCTGCTCCGACACGTCCTGCAGGACCCGGTGCGCCGGGCCCTCGATCACCTGGCGGTGGCACACGGTCTGGTCGCCCTCCTCCCGCTCGACCTCGTCCAGCACCTCATTGAGCACGGACGCCGCCTGCTCCTCGTAGAGCAGGGTGCTCGCCTCGTGCATGAGCACCGACTGGCCCGCGTGTGAGTGCGCCGGGCGCCGCCAGGTGCGTACGGCGTGCAGTTCGGCGTCCCGCGCCCGCGCCTCGCGGAAGGCGAACCGGACGGCGGCCGCCCCTTCCGCGACATCGCCCACCGCGAGGACCACGCGCCCGAAGTCTCCTCGCCGGTTGCGCTCCGCGCCGCGGACCACGACGACGGGGGAGACGGAACGGGCCGCCACCGCCAGGCTGACCGAGCCCAGAAGCGTGTCCGCCAGCTCGCCCCTGCCACGGGAACCGGTGACCACGGCGAACGCCTCGCGGCCCTCGTGCAGCAGCGCCGACACGGTGTCCTCGGCCAGGGCCTCGGCGGACACCTTCACCTCCGGGTTGCGCGCTGTCGCGCGCCGCGTGCAGGAGGCGACGATGTTCTCGGCCACGATCTCCCCGGAGGAGCGGCCGACGGAGTACGAGGGCAGACCACCCTCGTACTGCTCCCATCGGGAGGCGTGGACCAGGCGCAGGGGCAGCTCGTGGCGGGCCGCCTCGTCCACGGCCCAGTCCACCGCCTCAAGACTGGAATCCGACCCGTCAACACCCACGACCAGCGGGAGCGCCATCATCCCCACCGCCTTCCTGCGGTCGACTCATCCGCCCTGGGTACCCCGTGGCCACGCTCGCACCGCCGGCGGTTCCGGCCCCCGGCGGCGGCCCCCGGATGCGGCCCGGGAAGACCGGTCGCAGGATGAAGGCATGTCGGCCGACATGGTCACCCCATGCCCCGAGTACAAGGTCGCGGCGGTACGACCGACCGCGGTGGACGGCCCGGGGTGACCGCTGGGCTGTCGCGGGAGGAGGCGGCGCGGCGGCTGGGGGGGTACGGGGCCAACGCCGTCGCCCAGGAGAGACCTACGCCCGTGTGGCGCCGGGTGGCACAGCAGCTGCGCGACCCGCTGATCGTGGTGCTGCTCGTGGCCGCCGCCCTCACCCTCGCCACCAGGGACTTCCCCGACACCGCGGTGATCCTGCTCGTCATCACGGTGAACACCGTGGCCGGAGTCGCCCAGGAGGTCCGGGCGGAACGGGCCGTGGCCGCACTGACGGCCCTGAGCGCCCCCACCGCCCGGGTGGTGCGCGACGGCGCCGAGACCTCCGTACCGGCCGCCGATGTGGTGCCGGGGGATCTGGTCCTGCTCGGTGAGGGGGACATCGTGCCCGCGGACGGTGACGTCCTCGACGCGGCGCTGCTCCTGGTCGACGAGTCGGCGCTGACGGGGGAGTCCGTTCCGGTGGAGAAGACCGTCGGCACGGACGTGGCGCTCGGCACGGTGTCGGCCGGCACGGTGGTCGTCCGCGGGCGCGGACGCGTACGGGTCACCGGGACCGGGCCGGACAGTGCGCTCGGCCGGATCGCCGCGCTGATGGGGAACGCCCCCGGCCTGACCCCGCTGCAGCGACGGCTGGCCCGGTTCGGCCGGGTGCTGGCGGCCGTCACCGTCGCGCTGTGCGCGGTGGTGCTCGCCCTGGGGCTGGTCCGCGGGCAGCCGGTCGAGCTGATGGTCGTGGCCGCGATCAGCCTCGCCGTCGCGGCCGTGCCCGAGTCCCTGCCCGCCGTGGTCACCCTCGCCCTGGCCCTGGGGGCACGGCGGATGGCCGACCGGCACGCCATCGTCCGGCGGCTTCCCGCGGTGGAGACGCTGGGCTCGGTCACGGTGCTCGCCACCGACAAGACCGGCACCCTGACCGAGGGCCGGATGGCCGCCGAGAGGCTGTGGACGCCCCGGGGCACGGCCACCGTCAGTGGTACCGGCTACGGCCCCGAGGGGCGCGTGGCGCGCGACGGCCACCTGGTGACCGCGAGCGACGCCCCCGATCTGGCCGCGCTGCTGAGCGCCGCGATGCTGTGCAACGACGCCGCGCTGGAACCCCCGTCGGACGGCGGGGCCCGGTGGCGCCCGATGGGCGACCCCACCGAGGCCGCCCTGCTCACCGCCGGGGCCAGGCTGGGCCTGGACCGCGCGGCCCTGGAACGCGACCTGCCACGGTTCGACGAGATCCCCTTCGACAGCGCGCGCAAGCGCATGACGACCGTGCACCGCCGGGGCGGCGGGCTGCGGGTCGTCTCCAAGGGAGCGCCCGAGGTCATGCTCCGGCCCCCGGTCCTCGCCGACCCTCCGGACACGCTCTCCCGGGCCGCCGCCCGGGCCGAGGAACTGGCCCGCGGCGGCTACCGGGTCCTCGCCGTCGCCTCGGCCGACCACGACAAGACGCCGCCGGCGACCCACGACACCTGGGAGTCGGGCCTGTCACTGCTCGGCCTCGTCGGCATCCTCGACCCGCCCCGCGACACCTCCCGTACGACCATCGCCGCATGCGAACGGGCCGGCATCACCCCCGTCCTCATCACGGGCGACCACCCCCTCACCGCACGTGCCGTGGCGGCCCGTTCGGGCATCGCCGCCCGGCAGGACGAGGTCACCACGGGGACACGCATCCGCACGGGCACCGCGGGTGAGCTGACCGCCCTGCGCGTCTACGCGCGGACCACGCCCGACCAGAAGCTGGACATCGTCCAGGCGTGGCGCGCGGCGGGCCATGTGGTGGCGATGACCGGCGACGGCGTCAACGACGGGCCCGCGCTGCGCCGGGCGGACATCGGCGTGGCCATGGGACGGCGCGGCACCGAAGTGGCCCGCCAGGCGGCCGACCTGGTGCTCGCCGACGACAATCTGTCCACCGTCGTCGCCGCCGTCGAGGAAGGCCGCCGCGTGTACGCCAATGTGCGCCGGTTCCTGCTCTACGCCCTCGCCGGGGGAACGGCGGAGATCCTGGTCATGCTCCTCGGCCCGTTCCTCGGCATGCCCCTGCCCCTGCTCCCCGCCCAGATCCTGTGGATCAACCTGCTCACCCACGGCCTCCCCGGAGTGGCGCTCGGAGCCGAACCCGTGGCCCCGGACGTGATGCGACACCCGCCGCGCCCGCCCGAGGAGAGCGTCCTCGGCGCCGGGCTGTGGCCCCGCATCCTGGCCATGGGCGCCTTCGTCGCCTGCGTCACCCTGGCCGCCGGAGTGTGGGCGCGGGAGGCCGGCCGCCCCTGGCAGTCCATGATGTTCCTGGTCCTCGGCGCCACCCAGCTCGGCATCGCACTGGGCTCCCGTGCCCGTCCGGGCAGCCTCACCAACCCGTTCCTGCTGGTCGCCGTGGGCACGGCCCTGGCCCTGCAGGCGGCCGGCGTCTATCTGCCGCCCCTGCGCGCCCTGTTGGGCACCGAACCACTGCCGCCCGCCGACCTCGCGATCGCCTGCGTGCTCTCCGGCCTCGGGCACGTCGTCATGCGCGCCCAGCGGCGGCTCTTCCCGGAGCGCCCACCCCACGCCCGCCCGGCGCGCGGCCCAGCCCATGGCTGAGCCGGTCGGTCAGCCCTCGTCCCCGTCGCCGCCGCCCGACGAGCTCGTGGAGAAGGCGTCGTGCCACGCAGCTTTCGCCCCGGAGTCGCCGATGCGGTAGACGTCCACGACGGCTCCGCCGGCCACGAGGACCGACAGAACCGCGGCCGCGACGCGCACCGCGGTGCCGGACCCGCGGGCGCTGCCGGGCGTGCCGGAACCGGATGCGGCGGCCCGGCGGGCCGTCCACCAGACGACGGCCGCCAGCACGAAGAGACCGCCGGCCCAGGGGAGCAGCCCGTCGCCGAGTTCGGCGTGCCGGCGTACCAGGGCGTCGCTGTCGACGTGCCGCTCCAGCCACTCCCCGGCATTCGTGGTGAGGGGCACGAGCGCGAGCGTGACCAGGGCCAGCAGGGGCAGCACCACGCCGAGCCGTTGCGCCGCCGTCGGCCGGACGGCGCAGATCACCAGTGCCAGCGCTGTCAGGGGAATGAGCACGACGACGAAGTGCACGAGCAGAACGTGTGCGGGCAGTCCGTTGATCAAGCTCACGGTGGGTCCTCCGGCGGATCGAGTATGAGCGCGGTGGTCAGGCGCGTCAGCGTGGCACGCGAAGTTCTCAGTTTCCTCTGAGAACGTCACGGCTGCCCATGCGAAGCGCCGCATCTCGGCGGCGTGCGGGTCGACCGAGGCCGCGTCGAGGAGGATCTCGACGACCTCCGCGTGTTTCTCGCTGTCGCGGCGGATCAGGCGTTGTCGGCCGCCGCGATCCGCGTGAGGTGCCAGGGCTGGGTGCCGGGAGTGGCCGCCTTACCGGATTCCCCCTCGTCGTGCGCGGGCGGCGGATGGCCGGGGCGCCCGGCCCAGAGCCGCACTCCCGACCGCGCCTCGGACTCGCGGAGCGGCTCCCACTCGCCCACCGAGAACATGCCGGCGAGCTGGTGCGTGGCGATGAAGCCGGGCACACCCTCCTCGGGGTCGGTGCGGTCCGGGCGCTCGGTGAGGGCGTGCCACAGCTGGTTGAGCCACCGTCAGCTGCGTC
Source organism: Streptomyces sp. NBRC 110028 (assembly GCF_001417735.1). Lineage (GTDB taxonomy): Bacteria > Actinomycetota > Actinomycetes > Streptomycetales > Streptomycetaceae > Streptomyces. The sequence continues at coordinate 37,017 of NZ_BBUZ01000039.1, read as the reverse complement.
GGCTCACGGCGGGGACGGACCCGGCGGGGTCCTCACGCGGGATCGCCGGCCGTGGCTGTGTCGACGAGCTTCTCGAACAGGAACTCGTGCTTGAGGAAGGACACGTCGTACTCGTGGCCCGGGTAGGGCGGGATGAGCTGCGACGCCTGGAACAGCCGCCAGCCATCGAGCAGTGCCGCCACGCCGGTGGCGTACGGCGGCTCGTCCCCGTCCCCGGTGGTGGGTGACGTGGCGCCCGTGCCGTCGTAGCGCGCCCAGCCGATGACGCCGCTGTCGAGGGAGGAGTTGTTCAGGTAGAGGACGAGCACCTGCTGCCGGACGGTGCCGGCGAGGGCGGGCTCGGCGGTCATGGGCTGTGTGGTCACGGTGGACAGCTCCTGGTGTGAGGCGAAGGCGGCGGTCGGGACGGCGCTCAGGCGCCGACGGTGGCCCTGCCGGGCCGGTTGGTCACCCGGGTCACCCAGTGGTCCAGATCGAAGGAGGGGTCCCCGGTCAGCGCCCGCCACAGCCTGATCCGGTTGTGGAACTCCAGCCGCCCGGTCGCCTGCTCGTACCACGGGAACCGGGTCCGTAGCTCCTCCGCCACCGCCGGGTCGCCGAGGTCGTCGGTGTTCCACAGGCGCACCTGCGGGACGGTCGGGTTGAAACGGATTTTGAACATGTAGCGCGGGACACCGCTGTCGTTGCGTCGGCCGCCGTGCCAGATTCCGTGGTGCAGGATCAGCACCGTGCCCGCCGGACACACCAACCGCTGCTGGCCGAGCAGGTTCTGGTACCGGCCGGTGTCGCTCTCGTTGGTGCGCCGCAGATGGCTGCCCGGCACGATCAGGGTCCCGCCGGCCTCCAGCGTCACCTCGCGCGGGTAGTACATGAGCTGGACGTCGAAGGCGTCCGGCCGGACGTCGATGATGGCGTCACCGTGCAGCGGCTGGGCCTGGCCCTCCCGGGGCTGCCGGATGTGCACGGCGTGGTGGTCGATGGTGGGGTCCGGGCCGACCAGACTGTAGAGCGCACCGGCCACGGCCGGGAGGCCGAGCAGGCTGCGCGCGAAGGAGCCCTCGGGGAACGCCTCGGCGACCGGGGTGCCGTACGGGACGGCCGGCACGCCCGCGGCGAGCACACCGAGGGCTTGGTCGTTGAGGGAGTCGGGGACGACGGAGTCGAGGCGCAGAAAGCCGTGGGCCACGAACCGGGCCATGCGCGCCGAGGTCAGGAGCTGTTCGCGAGCGGGTCGGGCAGCCATGTTCTCCTCCGGTGCGGGAGAGCGGGAGTGGGTGGTTCCTCGTGGTTCGTCGTGGTTCGTCGTCACGACGCTAGAACGCGGCCACCCTGGGACGCGTGGGCCTTGCTCACTACTACTGGTAATTTTTCACCATGACGGGCATGACGGGAGCAGCTCCCGAGCCCCAGCCACAGCGGGTCCCGGTCCGGCTCGACTCGCCCCCGCACATCGAGGGGCTCGGCGTCGGCGTCCACGGCACGCGGCGCCTCCGCGACGTCTTCCGCCTGCCCGACCTGTGGCAGCTGCACCTCTACCGCTACACCGCCGAGCTCACGGTCGACGGCGTCGCGTACACCGTGCGGCCCGGTTACGTCAGCCTCGTCCCGCCCGGTGTCCTGGTGCGCTACCGCTATCGCGGGCGCTCCGAGCACCTGTACGCCCATCTGCGGCTACCCGACCGCGGGGCGGCCCGTACGGTGCCGGTGGTGCAGAACGCGGGGGCCCAGACGGCCCTGTTCTCCAGCCTCCTGCTCCAGGCCATCGCGGCGGTCCCCAGGGCTCCGGCGCAGGCGGTCGCCGAGGTGTGGTCGGTGCTGTGGCGCGTGGCGCAGCTGTCCGTCCCCACCGGCACGGGCGGCGGGCACCCCGCCGTCGCCGCCGCGATCGCGTACGTCGAGTCGCGTCTCGCCGAGCCGCTCACCGTGCCGGACGTGGCGCGCGGGGCGGGCGTCTCGCACAACCACCTCACCCGGCTCTTCCGGGCCGAGACCGGGGACACGGTGGTGGCCCACATCCGGCGCCGTCGCATGGAGCGGGCCAGGCACCTGCTGCGCGAGACGACGCTGCCGGTCGCGACGATCGCGGGGTCGGTGGGGATCGCGGACCTCCAGGCGTTCAACAAGGCCTGCCGCCGCGAACTCGGCGCCTCGCCCCGGGCGATCCGCGACGGGGCGCCCGGCCCCGGCGTCTGATCGGCCGGTGGCAGCGCGGCCAGGGCCGGATCGGTTCCGGCCCGGCGATCGGCACGGAGAGGACTTACCGGCGGTCCGGCACCGCTCACCGATGTCGTGGGGCCTCTTGCGGCCACGCTGTCCCGCTGCGTTACGCGACCACCTCTCCATTCGGCGTCCTCGTCGAAGCGGGCACGCCTCCGACGCAGAGGTGGATCACCAGGGCATCTCACCGTGGCGGTCACGGAAGGTTCCGGTCGGTCCGCCCGCCCCGATGGTGGCGAGTTCGACGATCGCGTCGGTCCCCTCGGTCACGGTCTGCGGGCCGCTGTGCCCGTTGAAGTCGGTCGCGGTGTACCCCGGGTCGGCCGCGTTCACCTTCACATCCGGCCAGGACTTCGCGTACTGCGTGGTCAGCATGGTCACGGCAGTCTTCGACGATGTGTAGAGCGGCGCGATGACCCGGCCCTCGACGCGCTCGGCGTCGTGGGTGGCCGCGAACGACCCCATACCGCTCGACACATTGACGATGACCGGGCTCGCGGACTTGCGCAGCAGTGGCAGGAACGCGTGCGTCACCCGGACGATCCCCACGACGTTGACCTCGAACACCGCGCTGGCGTCAGCGGCCGTGATCTGGTCGGCGGGGTTGTGCGTCCCGAGGACACCGGCGTTGTTGATCAGGACGTCGATGCCGCCCTCGCGGGCCCCGACGTCGGCTGCGGCCGCGGCCACCGACGCGTCGTCGGTCACGTCGATCTGGACGAAACGGGCGCCGAGTGCGCCGGCGGCCGCCTTGCCGCGCTCTGGATCGCGAGCGCCGACGAGGACGGTGTGGCCGGCCTCGATCAATCGGCGGGCGGTCTCGTACCCGAGGGATTTGTTGGCTCCTGTGATGAATGTCGTCGTTATGCGTTCACCCTCGGCCATGGGCGAGAGGAGAACCAGTACCCTCTGCGACGGTAGGACGGCCAGTACCAGGCAGAAGGGAACGGCCCGGGTCGTCGGCCCGGGCCGTCTTGTCGTTCAGGACCCCGAGGTCCTCGTGATCTCTCGAGGTCCCCTCAGAACCCCTCAGAACCCGTCGGGGATGGACCCGTCCTGGTCGATGACGTTGTCGCCGGGGCCGCCGTCGATGCCGTCCTGGCCGGGGCCGCCGAAGAGGTAGTCGTTGCCCGGTCCGCCCTTGATGGTGTCGTCGCCCTCTCCGCCGTCGATCGAGTCATCGTTGCCGGCGCCGTCGAGATAGTCGTCGCCGGGGCCGCCGTAGATCTCGTTGGCCACGTCATCGCCGATGACGGTGTCGTCGCCGTCCCCGGCCCACACCGCGAACGAGTCGGTGATGGTGTCGTCGCCGGCGTTGCCGTTCGCGTTCGTGGCGTGGCTGATGGTGTCGTCGCCGTCGCCGCCCACCGCGACGGAAGCGCCGGTGATGGTGTCGTCCCCGGCCCCGCCGTAGACGTTCACATCGCCGCCGGAGATCTTGGCGCTGTCCTTGCCGCCGCCGAGTTCGACGTTGCCCTGGTCGCCGCCGTGGTCCGGGTCGGGGACGGGCACGGTGCAGGTCACATATGTCAGGTCGGTGGCAGTGGGGTGGGTGCAGCCGGTGCCGGTGGTGATCTTGACAACGTCGTCGACGCCGAAGGTCAGCGTGGTGTCGGTCTCGCTGACCCGCTTGATGACGAGCTTGTTGGTCTGGCCGTCGGCCGCCGTGTAGGCCATCACTCCGTCGGTGACGGTCACGGTGGCCGGCGACGCGGACGAGGTGGCGGCCTGGGCGTTCCAGGCGAAGAGTCCGGTGCTGGCCGCGGCGGCCAGTAAGGCGGCGACGCCGACCGGGCGGACGCGGCGGGAGCGCGGGCCAAGGGTGGACACGAAAAGCCTCCGTGGGGAGTGGATCTGATTGCCGATCACCCATTTCGACGGGGAAAATGCGCGCGGGGTTGTGCCATTCCCATGCCCTGTTCACCGATCTCTTCGAATTCCCCTGTGCGTTCAGTTCCACGACACCGGGAATTTCCTCCGCGTTATCGGAATGTGCGTTCTCCGAGCGATGGGATTCCGATGAGTCCCGTCCACGCCTTCCGCGGGCCGGGGCGCGGTTGCTCGCCCCCGGCCGCGGGAGAGGTGTCAGCCCTTGACCCGGGCCACGACCGTGTTCGCGAGGTCCGCGAAGTCGTCCACGACCAGGGTCGGCGGGTAGTACTCGTTGCCGAAGGGGCGCTTGCGGCGGTCGACGAACGCCGTGTGCATACCGGCGGCCTTCGCCCCTACGCAGTCGAAGGCGTGGTTCGCCACGAACAGCACCTCGGACGGCTCGAGGCCGACGGCCTTGGCGCCGGTCGCGTAGGTGCTGAAATGCGGTTTGAAAGCGCCGGCCTCCGCCACCGAGACCACCCGGGTCCACAGGTGCTCGGTACGGGAGAACTGCACCCCGGACTCCAGCATGTCCGGGTCACCGTTGGACAGGATGACGAGCTGGAATCCAGCGTCCTTCAGCCGCGTCAGGGCCTCGATCACGTCGGGGAAGGGCTCGAGCCGCTCGATCTCCGAGACCAGGGCACGGACCTCGTCCATCGTGTGCGGGATGCCCGCACGCGTCAGGATGTAGTCGACGGTCTGCCGGCCGATCTCCCGGTAGGGGATGTGCGCGCGGCCGAGCAGGGCGTCGATCATCGAGTTCTCGAAGTGTGTACGGCGCCACCAGGTCACGATCCGGTTCGCCGGCTGCGCGGTGTAGTTCTTCGCCTCCAGGTACGGAGTGATCGCCTTGATCAGGCTGCCTTGCATGTCGACAACCGTGCCGTAGAAGTCGAACATCAACGCCTTGACGCCGGTCAAGGGTTCGGACTGCTCAGTCACGTCGCGCCCTCCCATGGGACGAGTGGAATCGGACGCGTCGAACGCTAGGCAGGCCCGACGCGGTCGGCATCGGAGGAAAGCCTGAGGCCAGGCAGCCGTGATTGGGGAGTTCCACCTCGCGCGGACGGACCGTCCGAGGGAAGGTGACGACCGTGTCCACTCATCTCGCCACGCCGGATCCTGATGACTCGTCTGCCGACTGGACGCTCCGCGCGCTGACTCTCGCCCGGTCGACGGGCGCCCCCGTCCTGGCATGCCTGGCCGGACTCCGGGCCAGGCCGGCGACACCGGGAGGTTTCGCGTTGGGCTTCGCCGACCGCCCTGCGCCGCAACGGCTGGGACTGGTGGAAATGGCGATGCTGGCCGACCTGACGTTGGGCGGAGCCCTCCGTCAGGAAGTCGGCCGTACCCGACCGCTGCCGACGCTGAGCCTCACACTCGACCTCGCCGCACCGCACGACGCCGACAGCGCGTCCGTGACCGCCGAGGCGCGCGAGACCGCCGTCGGAGACGGCGTTGCCACCGCCGCCGGTTCGCTCCGAGGGCCGCGAGCCGTCTTCGGACACTGCGCCGCGACGTTCGCGGTACCTTCGCGAGGCCGACAGGACGAACTGCCCTGGGACGATCCGGATGGTGCCCACCGGCCCGGCTCCTCGGTCCCGCTCGATCCGGGCAGTCTGAGCGATGCTGATCAGTCCCTCCTGCGTTCCGTGCCGGCGGCGGAGGACACCGGTCTGTCGTGGGGTGACCATCTGGTCACCGAGGCCACAGTCACCGGCCCGGGTGGGTTGGTGCTGACCCCGACCGCGGCGATGACCAATCGTGCGGGCGCCGTACAGGGCGGAGTGCTGTTCGCCTTGGCTGCCCACTGCGGCGCCCCTCGAGACGACAGCTTCCCTCCCCGGTTGGTCTCCGGGACGATGCGCTTTCTGGCCGGTACCGGCGCCGCGGCGCCGGTGAGGGCGGAGCCGCTGGTCGAACAGGTCACTCGCCGATCGGTGTTCACCCAGGTGCGGCTCCTCCAGGACGAGGGCGTCCGCGCCGTTGCCGGGCTTGTCTACCGCCGCTGACCAGCATGGATGCATGATGTATGCAGCCAGGTCGGGCCGTCACACAGCAGGCCGGCAGCCGAGCAGCGGGACAGGAGAACGCCGTGAATCTGTGCGATCTGTTGGAAGCAACGGGAGCGGGCCCGTTGCGAACGGTCCACCTCGTGAACGGAGGACTGGCCCGGATCAATGACGTCGTCATCGTTGATTCCGCGTGTCCTCCCGCTGCCGGCCAGGTCATTCTGGCCGTCGGAGTCCAGCTCGATACGTCCTCGGGGCGTGAGCTGATCGCCGAAGCGGAGAGGGCGGGAGCCGCCGCCGTCGTCTTCCGCGCCGCGGGGGCCGTCGGCGTCGTGCCGAGCGGCACCCGGACGTCCGTCCTTCTCGCCGACGCCCACCTCGGCTGGGCGCAGCTCCTGCTGCTGCTCCGCACCCTGGCCTCCGCCGCGCAGGACGAGACGAGCGCGGATTCCCCCGACCAGCCCACCCCGAGTTCCATGCACGGTCTCGCGGACGCGATCGCGACGATGGTCGGCGGCTCGGTCGTGCTGTACGACCGGGCCCACCGGGTGATCGCCTACGCGGTGCAGGGCCACGAGATCGACAACGTGCGCCGAGACGCGATCCTGGGAAAGCGGACTCCCGAACGGTGGATCAAGCGGTTCACCATCGACAGGTCGGCTTATCAGACCTTCCGTAACGTGGGCGAGGTCGTCAGAGTCGACAGCTATGAGGAGATGCGGCCCCGGTTACGGATCGCGATCCACGCCGGCGGCGAGATCCTCGGCGAAATCTCCGTGGCCGAGGGACGGCAGCCACTCACCGCCGAGGCCGAGGAAGCGCTCAAGCGCGCGGCCGGCCTCGTGGCACCGTTCATGCTGCGCCACCGTGTCGCCGAGGACACCGGCCGTACCGCCCGTGAGCAGATGCTCCGGGGGCTCCTTGAGGGAAATCCCACCCTGGAAGCCCAGACGATCAGCTCCGGGCTGGACCCCGGCCGTGGGCTCACCGTCGTCGGATTCGCCCTGCACGCGGAGGACCGGACCGATGTGACATCGGCCGAGGTCTTCGCCGAACGCCTGATACATCTGCTCTCCCTGCAGGTTCACAGCCTTGATCCCGCAGCGGGTGTGGTGTCGGTGGACGGCGCCTACTACGCCCTGATCCCCACGCTGAGCCGAACAGCCCACGAGTTGCTCGTCAGCCGCCTCAGGCCCGCGCTCGCCCAGCTCCAACGCCTCGATATCGAAGGGTGCGCCGCCATCGGGAGGCGGGCCACCAGTCTGCGGGAGGTCCCCGTCTCGCGGAGCGATGTCGATGACCAACTCCTGGTGCTCGGGCGGCGGCAAAGCTCGGGGGTCATCGGCACGAAGCAGGTTTTGTGGGCGGACATGACGCTGCTGCCGGCGGAACGAGCGGTGGCAGCGGGGGATCCGGAACTGACTGAGCATCTGGGCCGGCTTGCCGCGCACGACGCTCGGCACGGCACGGAATTCGTCAAGACGCTGCACACCTATCTGGAGGTGTTCGGGTCGACGTCCGCCGCGGCGGAGCGGCTCGTCCTCCACCCCAACACCTTGCGGCACCGTCTGGGGCGACTCGCCGAAATCTCGGGGGTCGACCTGGAGGATCCGTCCCAGCGGCTGGCGCTGGCCCTCCAACTGCGTGCGCGCGCGTTGCCGGACTGCTCGCGGCCGTAGGCCGTCTCCGAGGCAGGCGCGCGACATTTTGCGCACCGGAGAGACCGTCCGCCGCGACGGCCTGGCGCGGGGGCCTGCCGTGACCGGTGGGGGCTCCCGCTCCACTCAGGCGTGCTGACCGGTTGTCGTCCCGTCCGCCACGTCGCGGTCCTTCGTCTCGGGAAGGGCGCGAACGCACACCAGGCTGACCAAGGCGGTGGCTGCGAGCATGCCCCCCACCGCCATGCCGCCGAACGACGTGGAGAGCACGGGGGCCACCAGCGGAACGACGCCGCCGCCGAGAACGCCACCGAGGCTGAATGCCAGGCCGGCGCCTGTATAGCGGAAGCGGGTCTCGAACAGTTCCGGCAGGAAGGCTCCTACGGGACCGAAGCAGATGCCGAAGATGACCAGCAGTACCGTCAGCCCGGTGGCGAAGGCGAACGGACCGCCCAGGCCCAGGAGGGGGAACAGCACCAGCGACCACACCAGGCCGCTCACGCAGGAGGTCGTGATGACCGGGCGTCGGCCGAAGCGGTCCGAGGCTCGGCCCGCCACGATGGTCGCCGCTCCGAACATGACCGAGGCGAGGATTCCGATGGAGAGAACGGTGGACCTGCTCAACCCCATCCCGGACGGGCTGGTCCCGTAGCTCGTGAGGAAGGCGGTGCCCATATAGAAGAAGCTGTACTGCATCGTTATTCCGCCGGCCGCCAGGAGAATGTCACGGGGCTGATTGCGCACGACGTCGACGAGAGGCGAGACGCGCGGGGTGCCGGCGTGATTCTCGGCGGCGGCCCGGGCCCGCTGGAACTCGGGTGTTTCGGTGACCGAATTCCGAGCCCACAACCCGACCACGACGAGGGCGATACTCACGATGAACGGGATGCGCCAGCCGTAGTCGAGAAACGTCTGGTTCGTGTTGCCGAAGAGGCCTCCGGTCACCAGGAACGTCACACTGGACAGCATGAAACCGAGAGCTGGTCCCAGCTGCGGGTATACGGCGTAACGCCCCCGCCTCCCAGCAGGTGCGTGTTCAGCCGTCAGCAGGGTGGCCCCTGCCCACTCCCCGCCGACCGCGAAGCCCTGGGCCGCCCGCAGCAGCACGAGGATGATCGGCGCCACGACACCGAGGGTCGCCGATCCGGGCAGAAAACCGATCAGGGTGGTGGCAAGACCCATGATCAGCAACGTCATGACGAGGGAGCGCTTACGCCCGATACGGTCACCGAAGTGGCCGAAGACGACGGAGCCCACCGGACGGGCGACGAAGGCGACCCCGAGCGTTGCGAAGGACGCCACGACGCCGGCTGTCGGGCCGAGTGCGGGGAAGAACACCGTGGGGAAAACGAGGGCCGCTGCGGTGGCGTAGATGAAGAAATCGTAGAATTCAATCGTGGTACCGACGCAACTGGCGAATGTCGCCTTGCGCATGGAGCCTGACGGTATCTCGCCGATGTCTGAGGGGCTTGTCGAACGCGCGGTCATGAGCCACCTTTGCCTCGTGAACGTGGAGTTACCGACTTTCTGCCGCGCCCTCGCACTCCGCTGGAGGGCTAAGTGGTCCCCCCCCGGATCAGTAGGCCTTGCCGACGTCCTGACGCAGCTCGGCCAGAACGGTCTCGGTGTGTTCGCCCAGACCTGGGATCGCGGTAACCGGCTCTGGGAGGCCGTCCAGGTTGAACGGCGACCGTAGAACGCGCACCGGTCCGCCTGGGGAGTCCGCCTCCACCCATCGCACGCGTGCCTCGTGCTGAGGATGGTGCACGAGGCCGTTGAGGTCGTTCACCGCGGCGGTCGGAATGCCAGCGGCGACCAGCCGTTCGATGACTTGTGCGGTGCCAAGCTCGGCCAGCTTTTCCTCGATCACCGGTTCAAGGTCCGCGCGATTCTTCACCCGCAGTTCGTTGGTCGCGAAGCGCTCGTCTTCGACGAGATCGGGGCGATCGATGACCTGCTCGCACAGCCGCGCCCACTGCACCGCGGTCTGCACCGCGAAGTTGACGTGCTCACCGTCGCCGGTGGGGTAGACGCCGTACGGCACCATCATGTTGTGGCGCGCACCGGCTCGCGGCAGCTGGACGTCGGCGTAGAGCTGGTGGTAGGCGGGCGCCATCATCCACTCGCTGAGGCAGTCGAGCATCGAGGTGTCGATGAAGGTGCCGGCACCGGTCCGCTCGCGATGCAGGACAGCCGCGAGGATCGACGACACCGCGTAGACCGCCGCGCACATGTCGGCCACCGATATCCCGACCTTTGCCGGGCGCTCGGGTTCACCGGTGACTGACAGCAGGCCGGCTTCACCCTGAATCAGCAGATCGAACGCCTTACGATCCCGGTATGGACCATCGGAACCGTAACCCGATATGGCGCAGTTGATCAGCTTGGGAAACCGCTTCCGCAGCTTCTCGCGCCCGAATCCGAGCCGGTCCACGGCGCCCGGCCCGAGGTTGTGGACGAAAACGTCGGCGCGTCCGAGCAGGCCGTCGAACGCTTCCCGGCCCTCGTCGGATGTGAGATCGAGAGTGATGCTCCGCTTGCCGCGGTTGGCCCAAACGAAATAGGCGGACTGTCCCTCCACCACGGAGTCGTAGTGACGGGCCAGGTCTCCACCCGACGGACTCTCGACCTTGATCACGTCGGCGCCGAGATCGGCGAGGTGACGGGAACACAACGGCGCGGCTACGGCGTGCTCGAGCGCGATCACTCGAATCCCGGCCAGAGGCGGTTCCTCGATGCCGATCGCGGGAGTCTTCGGAACGTCTGTCTCGGTCATCGACCTTCCTGCACATGGGGGTTCCACCTGCCGGTAAGCCCGGCAGGTGGAGACGACAGCACCGGACAGCTTTGACAGTAGAGGCGGCGAACCGGGGGCCCTTCGGCCGATGCCACGACGTCTCGGCGAGCCTCTTGGCGTCCTGCACAAGTGGTCTGTCAGCGGACGGGGCCGGGGGCCCGGTGAGTACGACCGAGGTGCGGCCGGGAAACGCGCGGCCATGCGCTCAGCCCAGCCGGAACGGGTCACGGCTGACACCACTGAGCTCGGTCCACACCGCCTTCGTCTCGGTGTAGGACGCCAGTGCCTCGGTACCGTTCTCACGCCCGATGCCGCTGGCCTTGAATCCGCCCAGGGGCACTGCCGGGGAGACCGTCCGGAAGGCGTTGATCCACACCGTCCCCGCATCCAGGGCCGCCGCGACCCGGTTCGCTCGGCGGATGTCGTTGGTCCAGACAGCCGAAGCCAGTCCGTAGGGAATGTCGTTGGCCATCTCGACCACCTCCTCCTCCGTCGAGAAGGGGATGATCGAGGCCACTGGGCCGAAGATCTCTTCCTGCGCGATCCGGTGGTGGTTACGGACGCTGCCGAACACCGTTGGTTCGACGAACAGGCCATCCGCGAGATCGGCCCGATCGGGCCGCCGACCGCCACAGAGCAGGTCCACTCCCTCGTCGGTGCCTGCCCGGATGTAACCCATCACCTTGTCCAGTTGGGCGCTGAACGCGAGCGGTCCCAGCTCCGTCTCGGCGAGGAGCGGGTCGCCGATGACCAGAGATCGCGCTCGCTCGGCCAAGGCCTCGCTCACCACACGCACGGACTTCTCCTGGACGAAGAGCCGGGAGCCGGCCATGCACGTCTGCCCGCCGGCGGCGAAGATCCCGCTGATCGCACCATTGATCGCGCCGTCGAGATCAGCGTCGTCGAAGACGATGTTCGGCGACTTTCCTCCGAGTTCGAGCGAGACACGGGTGATGTTCTCCGCCGCCGCCCGCATGACACTGCGACCGGTCGCGGTCGAACCGGTAAACGCGATCTTGTTGATGCCCGGGTGCTCGACCAGGGCTTGCCCGGTTTCCGGGCCACCGGTGAGCACGTTGAACACACCGTCAGGGAAGCCGGCTTCCTTCACGAGACGGGCGAGCCGGACCGTTGAGGCCGAAGCGTGCTCGGACGGCTTCACGACGAAGGTGCATCCCGCTGCCAGAGCGGGGGCGAGCTTCCAGGTCAGCAGCAACAGCGGCGAGTTCCATGCGGTGATCGCGGCGACGACACCCACCGGCTCCTGACGGGTGGTCACGAAAAAGTTCGACTTCTCCGGCTGGATCGACGCGCCACGATTCGTTTCGGCGAGGCCGGCGAAGTAGGTGAAGTACGACGGCAGCGACTCCACCTGGCCACGCATCTCCCGCACCAGTTTCCCATTGTCGATGCTCTCGGCGAACGCGAGTTCCTCGACGTTCCGCGCGATCAGATCGGCGAGCCCGCGCATCAGCGCGGCGCGCTCCGCACCAGTGGTTCGCCGCCACTGGTCACGGAACGCTCGCCGGGCAGCGCGAACGGCGCGGTCCACATCCTCGGCACCGGCACTCGGGAAGCTTGCCCAGGCCTTGCCGTTGTACGGATCATTGCTGACGAACCGTCGGCCCGACAGCGAATCCGCCCACTCACCACCGGTGAACATCGGAAAGTCGACGACGGATGTGTGCGCGTGGGTCGTCCCCTGCGCGGTCGGGAGACCGGACATGTGAATTCCCTCCTCACGAGGCAAACGCGCCGAGCCAACGCAATCGCTCCCGCACGCCCGTGGCGACGGGCGATGCCACGACGTCCGGCGCGAGTCGTTGTCGGCATGAACAACGGCAGAACGGCCGAACGAAGCCATGCTGACCAGGTGCCGCCCCGCGCCGAGGCCAAGCAACGGAGCTTCCCATGTCGCAGGAACATGTTCCGGCCAAAGCCGCCGGCCCCCGAGTCACCGCCAATGTCATACGCGGCTGCCTGGGAAACCTCATCGAGTGGTACGACTGGTTCGTCTACGCATCCTTCAGCATCTACTTCGCGTCCGCGTTCTTTCCTGAGGGAAATCAGACCGCCCAGCTACTGTCCACCGCCATCGTCTTCGCGGTCGGATTCCTCATGCGGCCTATCGGCGGCTGGCTGCTCGGCCTGTACGCCGACCGTTTTGGCCGCCGTGCCGCACTCACGCTCTCCGTCACGCTGATGAGCGTCGGCTCGCTGACCATCGCGGTCACCCCCGGCCACGACACCATCGGAGCGCTGGCACCCACCCTCCTGGTCGCGGCCCGCCTCGCCCAGGGACTGTCGGTGGGCGGCGAGTGGGGCTCCAGCGCCTCCTACCTCGCCGAGGTCGCTCCCGCCGGCCGACGCGGCTTCTACTCCAGCTTCCAGTTCGTCTCGATCGTCCTGGGCCAGCTCGCCGCGCTCCTCGTGATGATCGTACTTCAGCGCTCGCTGAGCGACGGACAGATCGAGGACTGGGGCTGGCGCATTCCGTTCGTGATCGGTGCGGTAGCAGGTCTGGCCGTGATGTACCTGCGGCGTTCCATGGACGAGTCGCAGTACTTCGAGGCGGAGAAGACCAAAGCGGCCATGCAACATTCCGCGACGCCCGAGCGCCGGGGCCTGATCTCGCTCTTCACCGAGCACCCCCGCCAGCTGATCGCCGTGTTCGGGCTCGCCATCGGCGGTACGGTCGGCTACTACACGTTCACCACATACGTGCAGAAGTACCTGGTGAACACCGCCGGCATCCCCAAGGCATCGGTCTCCGCCATCGGCTTCGCCGCGCTCTTCCTGTTCATGCTCCTGCAGCCGGCGGTAGGCGCTCTGTCGGACCGGATGGGCCGCCGCCCCGTCATGTTCGCCTTCTCCGTGGGCGGGATGCTTCTGACGGTGCCGGTCATGACAGTGCTCGGCCACACACACAACCCCTGGATCGCCTTCCTGCTGATGACCGTGTTGCTGATGGTCCTGACGGGATATTCGGCACTGGCGCCGATCATCAAGGCGGAGATGTTCCCCACCAAGAACCGCGCCCTGGGAGTCGGCCTGCCGCACGCGCTGGTCACGGCGACCTTCGGCGGCTTCACGGAGCCCATCGCCCTGGCTCTGAAGAAGAGCGGCCACGAAAGCGTCTTCTTCTGGTACGTGACGGGGTGTATGGCACTCACCTTCCTCGCCACCCTGCTCGTGCGCGAGCCCTCCCGCGCCTCGACCCTGGAGGCGGACTCCATCGTCTCCAGCGGCCAGGATCTGGAGAAGAAGCCCGCTTCCCTCACCTGATGCGAAGGTCCCCGCCAGGCACACGCTCAGAGGAGGCGTGGTCAGCGCGTACGCCCACGAGGTTTCAGGGGCACCGGGGGCAGTTCGGGGGCGGGGAGCGGAGGGCCGTCGTAGCCGTGCACGGTGCCGAAGCGGTGGCCCGCCGACCAGTCCTCACGGGCCTGGGTGATGTCGTCGTGGGAGCGGCCGATGAAGTTCCACCACATCACGATCTTCTCCTCGAAGGGCTCACCGCCCAGCAGCATGAACGCGCTGTCCACGTCCGCGCGGAGGGGAAGCTCGCTTCGGCCGCAGCCCAGGTAGAGCAGGGAGCCGGGGGACAGGCGCACGCCGTCGACCTCGGCTTCGCCGGACATCGTGAGGGCCGCGTACTCGTAGTCGGGGCGCACCGGGAGGCGGGTCTGGGCGCCTGCCGTCAGGGTGATGTCGGCGCCCATCAGGGGCGTGAAGGTGGTGCCGGGCGAGGCGGCGCCGTCGAGGTCGCCGAGGATGACGGTGGCGCGCAGGCCCCCGCCGCCGGTGACCTGGGGCAGCTCGGTGTGGTGCTCCCAGGTGGGGGCCGTGTGCCGGTCGCTGTCGGGGAGGGCGACCCAGAGCTGGGCGCCGTGCAGGAGGCGGGCGTGGGCGCGGGGGGATTCCTCGGAGTGCGCGATGGCCCGGCCCGAGGTCATCAGCCCCAACTCGCCGGGGCGCAGGGTCTGCAGGCTGCTGAGGCTGTCCCGGTGCAGCACCTCGCCGTCGTGCAGCCAGCTCACCGTCTGCAGGCCCATGTGGGGGTGCGGGGGGATCTGCATGCCCGGCTCGTCGGCGATGTCGTCCGGACCGTAGTGATCGACGAAGCACCAGGCGCCGATCATGCGACGGCCCAGGTTCGGCAGCAGGCGGCGCACCACGGTGGACTCGCCCAGCGGGACCTGCTTGGCGGTCAGCAGTTCGCGCACCGGCCGCGCGGTGACGTCGGCGCGGCCGCCGCATACGGTCGCCGTGGGCCGCGGATCGAGGTTGCTCATGGATGAACTCTCCCATCGGAGGGCGACTTCCGCTCGGCCCTGTGGATAACGGCGTTCGGGTAGGTGGTGACCGCCCACGCGACCAGCGCCGCGCCCAGCAGCCAGCCGCCGAGGACGTCGGTGGGCCAGTGGACGCCCAGGTACAGCCGGGTGAATCCGACGCCGAGCACGGAGACGGCGGCCACGGTGGTGACCAGTCGCTGCCAGAGGGCCGGTGCGCCGTGCAGCTTCAGGAGCCACAGGAGCAGTCCGAAGGTCACGGTCGCGGTGAGGGCGTGACCGGAGGGGAAGGCCGCGTAGTGCGCCGAGTCCACCGGGTTCACCCAGTGCGGGCGGGGGCGGTCGAGGAGGGCCTTCACGCCCTGTTGGAGCGCGGTGCCGGCGGCCGCCGTGGCGACGACCCACAGGGCGGACGTCCGCTCCCGGCGCAGCAGCAGCCACAGGACCATGACGGCCGTCAGGGCGCGCATCGCCCAGGGGTCCCAGACCCAGTCCGTCAGCACTCTGCTGGTCCCGGTCCAGCCGGGGTGGTCGAGCGCGGAGCGGTGCAGCGGGACGACGACGTCCTGGTCCGCGTCCAGCAGCGGCCCCCAGCGGGCGGCGACGAGCGCGAGCAGCACGACGAAGAGGGCGGTGAGCACCGCTGCGACGCGGAAGGCGTGGGGGTGGCGGATCTGCGGCTGCATGGTGTCGATGATCGCCGACGCCGGGCGTGCGGGGCCAGCACCCGGGCGAACCGTACCCGTGAGGGTCAGCCCAGCACCCGCAGCGCCGGGACCAGGGTCACCAGCAAGGGGACGACGGGGACCAGCGCCGCCGCGGCGGTGAGTTGCAGACGGCGTACGGGGGAGAAGCGCGCCGCGGGGGCCAGGAGCCGGTCCACGCGCTGCGGGACCTGTGCGAGTCCGCTGGGGCAGGGGCCGAACACTCCCCGGTCCTCGTTGAGTTCCACGAGCGCCAGCGCCGTCGTGGTCCGCCCGAACCGCCGTGACGCCGAGTCGTCGGCGGCCAGCTCGACCAGCCGGTGCACCTCGTCCCGGAACGCCGCGAACACCGGCACCTGCGGGAAGCCCCCGGCGAGCGCGCCGGCGCAGTGCAGCAGCCAGTGGTGGCGGGCCCGGACGTGGCCCTGTTCATGGGCGATCACGGCGTCCAGCCGGCGCCCCTTGAGGCGGCGCAGGGCGGCGGTGGTGATGACGAGCTGGGGCGTGGGGCCCGGCAGCCACCAGGCGTCGGGCTTGTCGCCCTCCAGGACGACCAGCCGCTCCCCGGCGGGCTCCTCGCCGGGCAAGACGGGGGAGCGGACGAGGAGTTCGGCGCGGTGCTGCCTGCGCCAGGCGCGGGCGCGGCCGATCTCGCGGGTGAGCATCGCGGCGGACCACACGGCGCCCAAGGCCAGGGCGAGGGCGACGGGCGCCGCCCAGGGGCCGTAGCCGGACAGCGCGTACGCCTCCACGACGCCGTTGGGCGCGGGGGCGAAGACGTTCCCGCGGACGGCCTCCGAGGCGGCCGCGGCGGTGAGTGCCATGGTGAGCGCGCAGCACAGCAGCACTCCGACGACGACGCATTGCCATACCCACAGTGCGAGTACGGGTTCGCGGTCGACCCATGCGGAGCGGGACATCAGGCGCGGCGCCATTGCCGCCACCAGTGCGCCGAGGCCCATCAGCGCGAGCGGGACCATCATGGCCGTCAGCCTATGGTCGGGGCGGTCGGCCCGGGTACGTCCGCGCGGGCGAAGTGACGTACGCCACGGTTTGCGCGGCGGGCGTCGCACGGCGTACGCGGCGGGCGGGCTCAGAGCGTCAGCAGCATCGCGAACATCCCTATGGCCATCGCGAGCCTGCACGCATGCCGCAGTTCGGGCCGCCGCGACCAGCCGGCCCGCGGCGCCCCGGCGGCCGCCGCAGTGTCCGTCATGGGCAGCAGCCGCAGACCGGAACGGACCGCGTAGACCGCGAAGTAGGCGAGGAGCGCGCCGGTGAGCGCCGGTATGCCGCCGGTCATGCCGTCCGACGTCATGTCGCCGCTCGCCGTCATGCCCCCGCCTGCCGCCATGGAGGCGTCATGGCCGTGGCCGCCCGCGGGGCCCGCCATCATCGCGAGCGCCATGTACGCCATGGCCAACGCCCCTATGGCGTGGTGCAGCCGGTGGTGCCCCGGCCATCCGGCGCCGCGCCGCACCGGCAGCAGCTCCCGTACGGGCACGACGGCCCGTACGGCCGCCACGCCGAACACCGCCGCGAAGACGGGCGGGCCCCATGGGCGGGGGTCCAGGGCGGCGGACGGCACGGCCATCGCCGCCATCCCCCACCCCATGAACGCCTCGGCGCGCGCGATCCGGCGGCCCGGCCCGGGCGGCTCGGCGCGCATCTGCAGCAGGCAGTACGCGCCGGTGGCGGCGCACAGCGCGACCAGCAGCCAGCCGATCAGCGGAGGTCCGTGCACGACACACCTCCCGGTCCGGCAACGCCGCGGATGTATGCCGGGAGACTGCCCGCGCGCGGACCGGGCTACGGGAGCGCATGGGCGCAGTGGGGGGAGCGCGCGGATGCCCGGCGGTCGGTGCGGGCGGGTCAGTTGTGCTCGGAGATCAGCACGGCCCGCGTCGCCGGTTCGAGCGCCTCGAAGATATGGGGCAGGTCGGCCGGATAGGCGATGTAGTCACCGGGGCGCAACTCCACCGGGTCGTCGGCGAGGCCCACCCGGGCCCGGCCCGTCGCCAGGACGACGTGCTCCACCACTCCGGGCATATGCGGTTCGGAGGCGCGCGCCGCACCGGGTTCGGCGCTGAGGCGGTAGATGTCCCGGCGCGCGCCGGACGGGCTCGCGGACAGCATGGCGGCCTGGTAGTCGGCCTGCGCGGAGGTGAGCGTCGCGCCCTCGTCGGCCCTGATCACCTGGACGCGGGGGCGCGGCGGGTCGAGGAGCCGCGAGGGCGGCACGTCGAGGGTGACGCACAGCGCCCACAGGGTCTCCAGGCTGGGGTTTCCGCTGCCGGACTCCAGCTGGGACAGGGTGGACTTCGCGATTCCGGCGCGCCGGGCCACCTCGGTGAGCGACAGCCCGGCCCGGCCGCGCTCGCGTCGCAGTACGGCCGCGATCGTGCCCATCGGGACCTTGGCCGAAGCCGCCCGAGCCGCCGAAGGCGCCGCCGGTACTTCCTGTGCCATCCGTTCGCTCCAGACGTTGACGTGTTCGATTTGACGAACGCCATGCGCTGTGTTCATTCTATGCGTCATGCATTCGATATGGAGAACGCTCGATCGTGTGCTGCTGCGGGACATCGCGCTCGTCTGCCTGGCCGTCGGCGTCACCGGCCTGTCCTACGGGGCGGTCGCCGTGGCGTCCGGTCTGCCGCTGTGGGTTCCGGCGGCCCTGAGCGTGCTGGTGCTCGCCGGTGCCTCGGAGTTCCTGTTCGTCGGGCTCATCGCCGCGGGCGGCAGCCCCGTCGCGGCGGTGCTGGCCGGGCTGGTGGTCAACGCCCGGCATCTGCCGTTCGGGCTGGCCCTGCCCGATGTCCTCGGACGCGGCCGCCGGCGCCTCCTCGGCAGCCATCTGATGAACGACGAGAGTGTCGTCTTCGCGCTCGCCCAGGACACCATCGCGCGGCAGCGCGCCGCCTACTGGGCCTGCGGCCTGGGCGTCCTGCTGTGCTGGCCGCTGGGCGCGGTGACCGGCGGCCTGATCGGCGCGGCCATCGACGACACCGATCTGCTCGGGCTCGACGCGATGTTCCCGGCCATCCTGCTGGCCCTGGTCCTGCCCGGGCTGCGCGACCGGGACAAGCGGCGGGCGGTCCCGGTGGGCGTCGCCATCGCCCTGGCCACCACCCCCTTCCTGCCCGCCGGAGTGCCCGTCCTGCTCGCCCTGGCCGGGGTGGCGGTCACCGCCGTACCGCACAAACGAGACAAGGCGCACAAGACCGGCAACCCCGAGGAGGAGCGCCCGTGCCCGGCCCCCTGACGCTCACCGCCGCGATCCTCGCGCTCGCGGCCGGTACGTTCGCCCTCCGGTTCGCCGGGCCGCTGCTGCGCAGCCGGATCACGCTTCCACCCCGGGTGGAGAAGCTGATGGAGACCTCAGCCGTCGTCCTGCTGGCCGCCGTCGTGGCGACGGCGGCGCTCACCGAGGGGCACGGCCCCGCCGGGATCGCCCGTCCCGCCGGGGTCGCGGTCGCCGGAGTGCTCGCCTGGCGCAAGGCGCCGTTCCTGGTGGTCGTCCTGGCCGCGGCCGTCACAGCGGCCGGGCTGCGTCTGCTCGGGGTGGTCTGAGGGCTGTCCCGCAGCGGTGTCAGGGGCGGTAGCGCAGGGGGTGGTCCTCGGGGACCGCCACGACCGCGATCCGTACGCCATCGGGGTCGGCGATCCACATCTCGACCAGCCCCCACGGCTCCTTCTTCGGCGGCCGCAGGATCTCCACGTCCCGGGCCGCCAGCTCCTCGTGGGCCGCTTCCGCGTCCGCGACCTGGAGCCACAGCTGGAGCCCCGGTGCGGGCGGGGTGTCGGAGCGGCCGGAGACCTCCAGGAAGCCACCGCCCAGGAAGTAGACCGTGCCGCGCTCGGGGCCGGTCCCGAACTCACGGTAGATCGGCAGCCCCAGCGCCTCGCCGTAGAAGGCCCGTGAACGCTCGGGGTCCGTCGGCCGCAGCAGTGTGCGGCTGCTCAGTACGTGCACCATGACCGTGACCCTACGCACCCCGCCCCGGCCGGGACCGGGTTAGGGTCTTCTTCTCGTCATCCGCCCGCCCGCCCCCCGCACCCGGGAGCCGTGAGCCGCGGGCCGGAGCCGGGCCGCCAGGGAGAGGACGCCGCCGCCATGAACACCCCCGCCACCCGCACCGCCGCGCTCACCTACCGCGGAGCCACCGAGGCCGACGTGGAGCCGCTGGTCGCGCTGATCGAGTCGGCGTATCGCGGGGACGCCAGCCGGGCGGGATGGACGACGGAGGCGGACATCCTGGGCGGACAGCGCACCGACCCCGAGGGCGTCACGGCCGTCGTGCGGAACGCGGACGGCCGGATGATGGTCGCCGAGCGCGACGGCGAGCTGATCGCCTGCTGCCAGCTGGAGCGTCGCGGCGACCACGCCTACTTCGGCATGTTCGCGGTGCGGCCCGGGCAGCAGGGCGGCGGCCTCGGGAAGATGGTCCTGGCCGAGGCCGAGCGGTTCGCTGCGGCCGAGTGGGCCGCCCGCGAGATGCACATGACCGTGATCACCGCCCGCGAGGAGCTGATCGCCTGGTACGAGCGGCGCGGCTACGCCCGTACGGGACGGAGGACCCCGTTCCCGTACGGCGACGAGCGCTTCGGCGTGCCGCGCCGCCCCGACCTGGAGTTCGAGCTGCTGGTCAAGCCGCTGGGCTGAACCAGGTCACGCGGGCCGCGCTCACGCCGTGTAGCGCGCCGCCCGGCGGATCTCCGGGAAGTCGGTCGTGCCGCCGTCGAGGCCGAGGCCGCGGGCCAGCCTCAGATGGTCCGGGGTGTTCACCGTCCAGCCGATGACCTTGAGATCGGCGGCGTGGGCGCGCTCCACCAGCTCCAGGGTGAGCCGGCGGATGTTGAGCACCAGCATCCCGGCGCCGACGGCGTGCGCCCGGTCGATGGCGTCGAGCCCGTAGCGGCTGGCCACCAGGGCGGTGCGGGCGCTGGGCAGCAGGGTGCGGATCTCGGCGAGGGCCTCGTCGTGGAAGGAGATCACATCGACCCGGCCGAGGAGATCGCGGCTGGTCAGCACCTCGGCCAGGGCCCGCGCGGCGGCCACGTCCTTGATCTCGGCCTGGAGCGGCGCCTTCACCGCGTCCACGACCTCCTCGAAGACCGGGATCCGCTCGCCCTCCCCGGCGTCGAATTCACGCAGCTCGGCGAGGGTGAAGTCGCTGATGGGGCCCTTGCCGTCGGTCGTGCGGTCGACGTCGGCGTCGTGCATCACGACGAGCGCGCCGTCCTTGCTGAGATGCAGGTCCAGTTCGATGACATCCAGGCCCTCGTGCTCGGCCCGGACGAACGAGCGCAGGGTGTTCTCCGGTTCGACGCCCATCACTCCGCGGTGTCCGATGGTGAGAAAGGTCAACGTGATCTCGCTCTTCTGTCGGGCTTTTTGTCGTCTTTTCGGCTGTGAGGGAGGCACGGGCTCGCCGGACCGGCGCTCAGCCTAACGGCCGGCTCCGGCAGGACCGCTCAAGCGTGGCCGTGGCATGGTCCGGGGCGGATGGGGCAGGAAAAACAGCGGTGGTGCGGAGGTGACGCAGGACGATTTCCGTTACCCGCCCTTGAGTGGCGGATCATCCACGGATACGGTGTCTAGACGGAAGGTTCTTCGGCGAAGGGGTCATCATGACGGAAATTCTTTCGTCCGTGATAGCGGACGGTGGCATTCTGCCTGCGGGGCGTGTGATCGAGCACCCGGCCTGGCCGGCCCTCAAGGACGCTGTAGAAACGATTCGCCCCTGGCAGTCCAAGGACGGTTCCATCGACTTCGACGCCGAGGGGGCGCCACCGCGCCACCGCGCCCGCGACACGCTCGAAAGGGTGATCGCGGCCGTCGAGGAGCTGGCCCCGCTGCTCCCGCACAACGCCGCCTACCACCGCGCGCTCGTCGCCGATCTGCGCCGCTGGGCCGACGACGGCTTCGGTGTCCCCGACTTCCTCGACTCGCTGCTCGCCTTCCAGCCCGCGCAAGGGCGCGCCGACGGCCTCCAGCACCTGGTCGTCTTCCCCATGTACACGCAGAACGGCAACCCGAACCGCAATCTGGAGGCGGTCGTCCTGCGCATGGTCTGGCCCGACTGGCTGGCCGAGCTGGAGCGCACCCGCTACGACAACCCGCTCTACCTGGGCCTGGCCTTCGAGGACTTCACCCCCGGCTACGACACCAACTCGGCGGTGCTCTTCCCTGAGACCATCGCCGTGCGCGAGGCCCCCGAGCGCTTCACCTGGGGCGGCATCTTCTGCGACCGGGAGGCCGCCCGCTTCCGCCGGGTCAGCGAGGCCGCCGTCCGGGCGCTGGGCATCGAACTCCCCGACGACATCCGGGACATGCTGGCCGACCAGCGGCGCTGCCAGGAGGCGTTCGCCCTGTGGGACATGGTCCACGACCGCACCCACAGCCACGGTGACCTGCCGTTCGACCCCTTCATGATCAAACAGCGCCAGCCGTTCTGGATGTACGGCCTGGAGGAGCTGCGCTGCGACCTCACCGCCTTCAAGGAGGCCGTGAAGCTCGACGCGGAGGGGCTCGCCCAGGCCCGTGACGTCCAGTACGCCGTGATCTTCGACCGGATGTTCCGGTTCCCCGTCACCGGCGAGCGGGTCCGCAACTACGACGGGCTCGGCGGCCAGTTGCTGTTCGCCTACCTCCACCAGCACGACGTCGTACGCTGGACGGACAACACCCTGCACATCGACTGGTCGCGCGCCTCGCAGGTCACCAACCAGCTGTGCGGTGAGATCGAGAAGCTGTACCGGGACGGCATCGACCGGCCCAAGCTCGTCCACTGGTTCAAGGCGTACGAGCTGGTGTCGACCTATCTCGCCCCGCACCCCGGATCCGTCTGGGCCAAGGGCCCCGACGCGCTGGACCTGAGCCGGCCGCCGCGCAAGCTCGTCGACGACGTGCTCCCCGACGAGTTTCCGCTGAGCATGTTCTACGAGGCGCTCGCCAAGAAGCTGCGGGACGTGGTCGCCTCCACCAAGGGCATCACGGCGGGCGACGACAGCATACGAGCGGCGGCGTGACCCGGTGGCGGACCGCCCCCCACCACCGCAGGGCCGCCCCACGGCACCGGACGATGAGGAGACAGCGAGCATGACCACACCGACGTCGAGCCCGAGCCCCAACGAGCCGGACGGCCGCACGCCGCTGGACGGCGCCGTGGTGGCGGTGGCCGGTGCGGCGGGCCCGGCGGGCCGCGCCACGCTGCTCCGCCTCGCCGAGGCCGGGGCCACCGTCGTCGCCTCCGACTCCGACCCGGCGCGGCTGGCCGAGGCGGTCGACGCGGCGCGCTACGCCCACGGCGGCGCCCGCGTCACCGGGGAGACGGTCGACCTGCTCGACCTGAACGCCACCCGCGCCTGGGCCGACCGCATCGAGAAGGAATTCGGCCGCGTCGACGGCTTGGTCCACCTCGTCGGCGGCTGGCGCGGCAGCAAGACCTTCGCCGACGCCCCGCTCGCCGACTGGGACACCCTGCACAATCTGCTCATCCGCACCGCCCAGCACACCTCGCTCGCCTTCCACGACGCCCTGCGGCGCACCCGCAACGGCCGCTATGTGCTGATCAGCGCGGCGGGCGCGTCCCGGCCCACCGCCGGCAACGCCGCGTACGCCGCCGCCAAGGCCGCCGCCGAGGCGTGGACGCTCGCGCTCGGCGACTCCTTCGCCAAGCTGGGGGGCGAGGGCGGCCCGGCGGCCGCGGCTGTCATCCTGGTGGTCAAGGCGCTGGTGCACGACGCCATGCGCGCGGAGCGCCCCAACGCGAAGTTCGCGGGCTTCACCGACGTCACGGAGCTGGCCGAGGCCATCGCCGGAGTCTGGGAGCGGCCCGCCCGGGAAGTGAACGGAACCCGACTGTGGCTGACCCCCAAGCCGTGAGGACCGACGCCCGCCGTCATCACGACCCCGAGGTACGCGGCTTCGCCAGTGACAACTACGCGGGTGGCCACCCGGAGATCCTCGCCGCGCTCGCCCTCGCCAACGGCGGCCATCAGGTCTCCTACGGCGAGGACGACTACACCGCGCATCTGCAGCACGTCATGCGCAGCCACTTCGGGCCCTACGCGCAGGCGTTCCCCGTCTTCAACGGCACCGGCGCCAACGTCGTCGCGCTCCAGGCGCTCACCGACCGCTGGGGCGCGGTCATCTGCGCGGACACCGCGCACATCAACGTCGACGAATGCGGTGCGCCCGAGCGGGTCGGCGGGCTGAAGCTGCTCACCGTGCCCACCGAGGACGGCAAGCTCACCCCCGACCTCATCGACCGTGAGGCGTACGGCTGGGACGATGAGCACCGGGCGATGCCGCAGGTCGTCTCGATCGCCCAGAACACCGAGCTGGGCACCGTCTACACGGTCGACGAGATCCGCGCGATCTGCGAGCACGCCCATGAGCGCGGCATGAAGGTCCACCTCGACGGGGCCCGGATAGCCAACGCGGCCGCCGCGCTGGACGTGCCCATGCGGTCGTTCACCAATGTGCCGGGCGTGGACGTGCTGTCCTTCGGCGGCACGAAGAACGGCATGCTCTTCGGCGAGGCCGTCGTCGTGCTCGACCCGGACGCGGTGCGCGCCATGAAGCATCTGCGCAAGCTGTCCATGCAGCTGGCGTCCAAGATGCGGTTCGTCTCCGTCCAGCTGGAGGCCCTGCTCGCCCGCGACCTGTGGCTGCGCAACGCGCGCCACGCCAACGCGATGGCCCAGCGGCTCGCCGAGGGGGTGCGCACGGTCGACGGCGTCACGATCCTGCACCCCGTGCAGGCCAACGCGGTCTTCGCCCGGCTGCCGCACGATGTGAGCGAACGCCTCCAGAAGCGGTACCGCTTCTACTTCTGGGACGAGGCGGCGGGCGACGTGCGCTGGATGTGCTCCTTCGACACCCGGGAAGAGGACGTCGACGGCTTCGTGGCGGCTCTCCGGGAGGAGATGAAGCGCTGACCGGCCGGGCTTGATCCTGCCCGGGCGGCGGCCGTCCCCCCGCCGGGAGGGACGGCCGCCGCCCGGCCGGATGAGGGCTACCGCCCGCGGTCCAGGGCGATGGCCTCCGCCGGGGTGGGGGCCGTACCGCCCAGGTGGGCCGGGACCCACCAGGTGTCGTCGGGGCCCTTGGGCCGCACCGGATACGCCCGCTGCGCCGCCTCCAGCAGCTCCTGCACCCGCGTCCGCACCCGCTCGGTGAGCGTGTCGGACGGCTCCGTCGGATCGGCCTCGACGGGCTCGCCGACGCGCATGGTGATCGGGAAGTGATTGCGGCCCAGCGCTCGCTTGTGGCCCTTGGTCCACACCCGCTGCGTGCCCCACAGCGCCATCGGCAGCAGCGGTACGCCCGCCTCCTGGGCCAGCCGGGCGGCGCCCGACTTGAAGTTCTTGAGGGTGAACGAGCGCGAGATCGTCGCCTCCGGGAAGATGCCGATGATCTCGCCGGAGCGCAGCGCCTTGAGGGCGTGCTTGTAGGCGTCCATGCCCGCGGCCCGGTCCACCGGAATGTGCTTCATGGCGCGCATCAGCGGCCCGGAGATCTTGTGCCGGAAGACCGCTTCCTTCGCCATGAACCGCACCAGCCGCTTCGAGGGGCGGGCGGTGAGCCCGGCGAACACGAAGTCGAGATAGCCGATGTGGTTGCTCACCAGAACAGCGCCACCCCGCTCGGGGACATTCTCGGTGCCCTTCATGTCGATACGCAGGTCCAGCGCCTTGAACATGGTGCGGGCCGCGCCGATCACCGGCGGATAGACGAGCTCTGCCATAGAGGGACCCTTCATCTTTCTCCCTGGGAGGGCTCTCCCGGCGGAAGTTACGCAGCCGTAGGTTTCCCGGCTTCTGGCAGATGGTGCCCTATGTCATCTCTCTGTGCTAGCGCGGGTCCTCGCCGGGCCGGGAGATCCTCATCACGTCGGGCTCCGGGGAATCCCCTCGAAGCCCATGTCGCTGCACTCTATGACGGCATCCGATGCGGAGGACAACGTGCGAAACGAGCAGGGGCAGGGCGTGGCGGACGACGGCGGGCGGCTGGCAGCCGCCCAGCTGGGAGCGGATCTGGGCGCCCGGGCCACCCTCGTCCAGTTCTCCAGTGCCTTCTGCCAGCCCTGCCGGGCCACCCGGCGGGTCCTGGCCGAGGTGGCGCACATGGTCGACGGCGTGGCCCATGTCGAGATCGACGCCGAGGCGCAGTTGGAGCTCGTACGGATGCTGGACATCGTGCGGACGCCCACCGTGCTGGTGCTCGACGCGGACGGCCGGATCGTGCGCCGGGCGGCCGGACAGCCGCGGACGGCGGACGTCATCGCCGCCCTGGGCGAGGCGGTCTGATCCGGCGTGAGATCGCGGGGGAGGGCCCCGCGGCGGACGTCCCACCAGCGGTCCGCACTTGACGGTGCGCCGCGGGCATCGTCAGGGTGACGTCATGCGGCCTGGACTTATTCTTCTCTGCGGACGCGTACACGTGGACCTCTCGCGGACCGCGAGTGCGCGGTGTCCGGGCGGGTGAGCGACGACGACAGCACGGCTCCCCCCGCTCGTACCCCACCGCAGAAGGACATGTTCATGACGGCTTCGCCCGGCCTCGGCACGCCCCGGCTCAGCGCCCCCGAACTCTTCCGCTCCGTCTTCCGCAGGCACGCCGCCGGCGTCGCGGTGATCACCGCGCACGGGGCGCATCCCGTCGGCTTCACCGCGACCTCCCTGGCCTCCGTCGCCGCCGAGCCGCCGCTGCTCTCCTTCGGCGTCGGCAAGGGCTCCTCCAGCTGGCCGGTGATCGCCGAGGCCGAGCACGTCGGCGTACACGTCCTCGGCGAGCACCAGCGGGAGCTGGCCGCGACCTTCGCGCGCAGCGGCGCGGACCGCTTCGGCCCCGGCACCGGCTGGCACACCGGGCCCCAGGGGGTGCCGGTGCTGGACGGCGTGCTGGCGTGGCTGGTGTGCCGGGTGGTGGCCCGGATACCCGCCGGGGACCATCGCGTGGTGATCGGCGAGGTGGTCGCGGGCGACCCGGCGGGAGCGGGCCGTCCGCTCCTGTACCACCAGGGGCGCTTCAACGCACTGCGCGACTGATCCGTCCCACTGATCATCCGTTGGCAAGGTCACAGTTCAACCGGGTTGCATACGGGGAACACCCTGGGTGTACTGACGAGTAATATTTCGTTCGGTGCATGGGCCGCCCCCCGGCCGCCAACCGACCGGGAAGAGCCCCCGAGGGCGCCTATGCTGCCAGCACAAGGCAGCCCGGAAGAGACGATGCAGTAGGAGAGCCGGCGTGAGCTTGAGGATCGTTGTCTGTGTGAAGTACGTGCCCGACGCCACCGGCGACCGGCACTTCGCCGAGGACCTGACGCTCGACCGTGACGATGTGGACGGCCTGCTCTCGGAGCTGGACGAGTACGCGGTCGAGCAGGCCCTCCAGATCGCCGACGAGGCGGACGACGCGGAGATCACGGTGTTGACCGTGGGCCCGGAGGACGCCAAGGACGCGCTGCGCAAGGCGCTGTCGATGGGCGCCGACAAGGCCGTGCACGTCGAGGACGACGATCTGCACGGCACCGATGCGCTGGGCACCTCGCTGGTGCTGGCCAAGGCGGTCGAGAAGGCCGGCTACGACCTGGTCATCTGCGGTATGGCCTCCACCGACGGCACGATGGGCGTGCTGCCGGCGATCCTCGCCGAGCGCCTGGGCGTCCCGCAGGTCACGCTGCTGTCGGAGGTTTCAGTCGAGGGTGGCGCTGACGGCACGGTCAAGGGCCGCCGGGACGGCGACACCGCGACCGAGCACCTTGAGGCGTCGCTCCCGGCGGTCGTGTCGGTGACCGACCAGTCGGGTGAGGCCCGCTACCCGTCCTTCAAGGGCATCATGGCGGCCAAGAAGAAGCCGGTGACCTCCTGGGACCTGTCCGACCTCGACATCGAGGCCGAGGACGTGGGCCTCGAGGGTGCCTGGACGAAGGTCGACGGCGCCGAGGAGCGCCCGGCCCGCACGGCGGGCACGATCGTCAAGGACGAGGGTGAGGGCGGCAAGCAGCTCGCCGCATTCCTCGCGGAGCGCAAGTTCGTCTGATTGCGCAGCCCGGCGGGTCGGACCTCCCACACCGAGCCGCCTCACCGCCCCGACCCCCTCGTATTCGCAGGAGAGAAGAAGTCCCATGGCTGAAGTCCTCGTCTATGTCGACCACGTGGACGGTGCCGTCCGCAAGCCCACCCTGGAGCTGCTGACGCTGGCCCGCCGCGTCGGCGAGCCCGTCGCCATCGCCCTCGGGGCCGGTGCCGCGGACACCACCGCCACCCTCGCCGAGTACGGCGCGGTGCGGGTGCTGACCGCCGACGCCCCGGAGTTCGCCGACTACCTCGTCGTACCGAAGGTGGACGCGCTCCAGGCCGCGTACCAGGCCGTGAACCCGGCCGCCGTGCTCGTCCCGTCCTCCGCGGAGGGCAAGGAGATCGCGGCCCGGCTCGCGGTCCGCATCGGCTCAGGGCTGATCACCGACGCCGTCGACCTGGAGGCCGGTGCCGAGGGCCCGGTGGCGACGCAGTCGGTGTTCGCGGCCGCCTACACCACCAAGTCCCGGGTCACCAAGGGCACGCCGGTCATCACCGTCAAGCCCAACTCGGCCGCGCCGGAGGCGGCCCCGGCCGCGGGCGCCGCCGAGACGCTGGAGGTCTCCTTCTCCGGGACCGCCACCGGCACCAAGGTCGTCTCTCGTGCGGCGCGGGAGTCGACGGGGCGTCCGGAGCTGACCGAGGCCGCGATCGTGGTCTCCGGCGGCCGGGGTGTCGGCGGCGCGGAGAACTTCCCCGTCGTCGAGGCCCTCGCCGACTCGCTCGGTGCCGCGGTCGGCGCCTCGCGCGCGGCGGTGGACGCGGGCTGGTACCCGCACACCAACCAGGTGGGCCAGACGGGGAAGTCCGTGTCCCCGCAGCTGTACATCGCGGCCGGCATCTCGGGCGCGATCCAGCACCGGGCCGGTATGCAGACCTCGAAGACCATCGTGGCCGTCAACAAGGACGCCGAGGCCCCGATCTTCGACCTGGTCGACTACGGCGTGGTCGGCGACCTCTTCGAGGTCGTCCCGCAGCTGACCGAGGAGGTCAAGGCCCGCAAGGGCTGACCGTCCGGCCGGTTTCGTGAGGGCCCCGTACGCACCGCGCGTACGGGGCCCTCACGTGCGTCAATGGGGTGTTGACCTCCACTCGGAGCCCATATAACTTCGCTCTACGGATATTCGTTTCCGCAGGGCGGAAACTTTGGTCGATGGAGTGAAGGCGAAAGGCGGAGGTGCGGGCATGACTCAGCACGAGACGGTGGGGACCAGCCTGCCGCGCGGCGTACGCGAAGGGATCACCGCGTCCCTCGCCCCCGTCGACGCGGACCTCGCCCGCCGCTACCCGGGCGACTCCGGCACCCGCCAGCCCGTGCACACCGTCTACGTACCCGCCGACGCCCTCACCGAGAGCACCGTGCGCGACTGGGGCGACCAGGCGCTCGCCGCGCTCGACGCCCACGCGCCCGACGCCGGAGCCCTCGCCGCCGTCCTCGGCCTCCCCGACGAACTGGCCGGGCCCGTGTACCGGCGGGTGCGCGCCAAGCTGGAGCGCGAACCGGTCGAGGACCTGCGCATCGACTTCGAGGACGGCTACGGACCGCGCCCCGACTCCGAGGAGGACGCCGCGGCCGCCCACGCCGCCGCCCTGGTCGCCGCCGCCCACGCGGCCGGTACCGCACCGCCCTACATCGGCATCCGCATGAAGTGCATGGAGGCCGCCGTCCGCGACCGCGGCATCCGCACCCTCGACATCTTCCTCACCGGACTGATGGACTCCGGAGGCCTGCCGGACGGACTCGTGCTCACCCTCCCCAAGGTGACGTACGCCGAACAGGTCAGCGCCATGGTCCGGCTGTGCGAGGAGTTCGAGAAGGCCCGCGGGCTCACCGAGGGCCGCATCGGCTTCGAGATCCAGATCGAGACCACCCAGTCCATCCTGGGCTCCGACGGCCGCGCCACCGTCGCCCGCATGATCGACGCCGCCCGGGGCCGCGCCACCGCACTGCACTACGGCACCTTCGACTACAGCGCCTCCTGCGGCGTCAGCGCCGCCCACCAGGCCATGGACCACCCCGTCGCCGACCACGCCAAGGCCGTCATGCAGGTCGCCGCCGCGGGCACCGGCGTACGGCTCTCCGACGGCTCGACCAATGTGCTTCCCGTAGGCCCCACCGAGCACGTCCACGACGCCTGGCGGCTCCACCACCGCCTCGTCCGGCGGTCCCTGGCCCGCGCGTACTACCAGGGCTGGGACATGCACCCCGGCCATCTGCCCACCCGCTACGCCGCCGTCTACGCCTTCTACCGGGAGGGCCTGGAGACCGCCGCGGCCCGGCTCGCGGCGTATGTGAACCGCACGGGCGGGGACGTCATGGACGAGCCCGCCACCGCCAAGGCGCTCAGCGGCCATCTGCTGCGCGGTCTGGACTGCGGCGCGGTCGACGCCGCCGAGGTGGGGCAGCTGACCGGGCTGGGCCGCGCCGAACTCGACGCCCTCGCCGGGCGCGCCCCGCGCTGAACCGGCACGCCCCGCGCTGAACCGCCCGCGGTCCGGTCCGCGCGCTGACCCGGCGGCCGCATTCGCTCACCCCTGCGTGTCACCCGGGATGCGCGGCCGCCGGGGAGGGCGGGAGATGGTGGCATGGTCAGAAGTGCCGTGTCAGCCCTGCTGATCCTGCTCGGCTGCCTGCTCGTGCCGGTGTCCGTGCTGACCGTATGGGTCGACGGCATCGTCCTGGACACCGACCGCTACGTGGCGACGGTCGCCCCGCTGGCGACCGATCCGGCGATCCAGGAGGCGGCCGTGGACCATATCGGCGACGCCGTGGACCTCCGGCACAACAGCCGGAAGGTCACCTCCGACATCGCCGACTGGCTGCGCGACCAGGGCCTGCCGTCCCGGGCCGCCGACACCATCGAGGGCCTGGCCCCCCAGCTGGACGCGGCCCTCGACCAGGCCGTGCGCAAGGTCGCGACGCACATCGTGCACACCGAGGAGTTCGCCGCCGTCTGGACCGGCGCCAACCGCGCCGCCCACGCGGCCGTCGTGCACGCCCTCACCGGCGAGGGCCACGGCCCGGTCGGCGTACGCGGCGACACCGTCACCCTGAACGTCGGCGCCGCCGTGGAGAAGGTCAAACTCCAGCTCGTGAACGCCGGATTCCCCTCGGCGAGGGACATCCCCGACATCCACCGGCGCACGATCCTCTTCCACTCCCATCAACTCGACCGCGTCAAGCGGGCGGTACACCTGCTCGACGTGGCCGGCAACTGGCTGCCCACCCTGACCGCCGCCCTCGGCGCCACCGGTGTCCTGCTCGCCCGGGGCCGCCGCCGCGCGCTCGTGGGCGCCGCCCTCGGCACGGCCGCCGCCTCGCTGGCGCTGGCCCTCGCGCTCACGGTGGCCCGCCGGTACTGCCTCGACCATGTGCCGCCGGGCGTGCTGTCCCGCGCCGCCGCCTCGGCCCTCTTCGACACCGTGGTGCGCTTCCTGCGGGTCACCGTGCTCACCGTGCTGGTGCTCAGCTCCGTCGTCGCGGCGGGCGCCTATCTGGCCGGTCCCGGGCGGCTGCCCCGCGCCGTACGGGCCGCGGCCGAGCGCGCGGCCGACTCCGCCGCGCGGTGGGGCGCGGCCCGGGGGATGCGCACCGGACGGGCCGGGGCCTGGACCGCGGACCACCGGCGGGAGCTGACCGTCGCCGCGCTGCTGACCCCGGCCGCCGTCTTCGCGCTGTGGAACCACCCCACCGTGCTGACCGTGCTGTTCCTGGTGCTGGTCCTGCTGGCCGCCCTCGCGGTGATCACGCTGCTGGCCGCGACCGGCCGCCACTTCGAGGACGAGGCCTAGACCGCCTGGCTAGGGCCGCGTCAGCCAAGGTTTGCCCGGTA
Organism: Streptomyces sp. NBRC 110028; assembly: GCF_001417735.1. GTDB lineage: Bacteria > Actinomycetota > Actinomycetes > Streptomycetales > Streptomycetaceae > Streptomyces. The sequence goes on along the minus strand of NZ_BBUZ01000039.1, from coordinate 5,533 downwards.
GCGAGGCGTCCTGGTGCGGTCAGATGCAAGGCGCCGGATCGGCCTCGTAGTGGGCCTACTCGGTCGATTCGGCAACGCCGCAGATGGCCGTGCCAGGGCGGCGAGCGGGGTGAACCTTGGCTGACGCGGCACTAGGGCGCGAGGATGAGGACGATGAACAGCAGACAGGCGGCGATGTTGACCACCCAGCTGTGGGTGTTCAGCCACTCCCGCAGCCGGGGCATCGCGCTCCGCGCCCGCTGCCGGAAGACGAGATAGATCAGCAGCGGCAGCGCCGCGATCAGCACGGTGGCGCCGATGAACGGCAGCGCCGCCGTCAGGGCCGCCCGGTGCTGCTCCAGATTCGCCCCCACCGTCAGCAGCACCATGATGTCGGACGGCATCAGCAGGATGACCATCAGCCCGGTCGTCAGCGCCCGCGCGGGGCCCGCCTCCATCAGCGACCCCAGCCACTTCGGCGGCTCGGCCGACTCCCGGCGCACCAGGTTCCGCACCGCGATCAGCACCAGCAGCCCCACCAGCACCAGCTGCACGATGGTCGCGGCCGACCCCCGGTCGGACGCGCGGCCCGGGGAGACCGCCTCGCCCAGCAGCGCGAAGATCCCCCGGGTGACGGCGACACCCACCGCCGTCGCGACCGCCACCCCGAGCAGGAACGCCACGGACACCCGTACCGGCCGCGCGGTGGTCACCAGGATCACGGCGGCCACGATCTGCGGCCCCGCCATCATGGTGACCGCCAGCGGGAGAATCTGGAGGTCCATCGCCCGCCCTTCCGGCCCCGTCGCCCTGCCTCCATTGGTACGCGGCCGGGCCCGTGGCGCACCCGGGCTTACGCCGACCGGGTCCCGGGCACCCTCCGGCCGCGGCGCGCCCGCCGCCGTACGCTGGATACGTCGGCCTCGGTGGCGGCCGTCGTGGGTCCCGCCGGGCGCGTCCGATGGGAGGCAGACGATGGACTACCCACTGCTCAATGTGTTCTGGACCACGATGTGGATCTTTCTATGGGTCCTGTGGCTGATGCTGCTCTTCCGGGTGATCGGGGACATGTTCCGCGATGACTCGCTGAACGGCTGGGCCAAGGCGGGCTGGTGCGTCTTCGTCATCGTCCTGCCCTTCCTCGGCGTCTTCGTGTACCTGATGGCACGGGGCAGCGGGATGGGCCGGCGCGAGATGAGGCGGGCCGAGCAGGCGGAGGAGGAACTCCGGGAGTTCGTGCGCGGGACCGCGGCGACCGGCCACGCCGATGAGCTCTCACGGCTGGTGGAGCTGAAGAACCACGGTGACATCACGGCCGAGGAGTACGAACGCGCCAAGGCCAAGGTGCTCGCCGCCTGAGGAGACGGTGAGACGGCGAGACGGTCAGGACGAGGCGCAGGCGGCGGAGGTCCGGGACAGCGCGGCCGACGGGGTGCCGCCCTCCTGCGAGCGGCCCGCGGTGACCGGTGCCGGCGCGGCCATGGGGACCGCCGCGCGGATCGTTCGCGTACGGCGCCCGGTCATCGCACCTCCTGGCGTCCCGTCGGCCGGCGTCTCCCGGCCCTCCGCACCCCACCGTGGCCGGGGCCGGGAGCCGGGGCAACCGGGGCGGGGCCGTTCAGGACGCCGCCCGGGACGCCCGTCAGGCCGGGGAGGGGGACAGTTCGCCGGAGCCGCGGGCGATCAGCCGGGTCGGCAGTACGACCCGGCGCGGTTCGCCGCCGCCGCCGTCGAGACGGCGGAAGAGCAGATCCGCGGCGGTGCGGCCGAGTCTGCCCGCGTCCTGGGCGACCACGGTGATGCCGGGGGAGAGCAGATCGGCGAGTTCGAAGTCGTCGAAGCCGACCAGGGCGACGGGCGCGGCGGCGGCGCGCTCGGTGAGGACCCGCACCACCGTGACCGTCACCCGGTTGTTGCCCGCGAAGAGCGCGGTGACCGGCTCGGCGGCGTCCAGCATGGCGGCGGCCGCGCCGCGCACCCGCTCCGGGTCGGTGGGGCCCAGGGAGAGCCAGCCGTCGTGGACCGGCAGCCCGGCCGCGGCCATCGCGGCGTGGTAGCCGCGCAGCCGCTCGGCGGCGGTGTGGATGCCCGGCTGGTCGCCGAGGAAACCGATCCGGCGGTGGCCATGGGCGATCAGATGGGCGACCGCGTCCCGCGCGCCGCCGAAGCTGTCGGAGAGCACCGCGTCGGCGTCGATGCGGCCCGCCGGGCGGTCGACGAAGACGGTGGCCACACCGGCCGCCAGCTCGGGGGCCAGATAGCGGTGGTCGTCACCCGCCGGGATGATGACGAGGCCGTCCACCCGGCGCGCGCACAGGGCGAGCACCAACTCCTGCTCGCGGACCGGGTCCTCGGCGCTGGAGCCGTTGATCAGCAGCGCGCCATGGGCCCGGGCCACCTCTTCGACGGCCCGGCTGAGCGGGCCGTAGAACGGATCGGCGAGGTCCTCCAGGACGAGGCCGACGCTCGCGGTGCGCCCCTTGCGGAGGATCCGGGCGCTGTCGTTGCGGCGGAAGCCGAGCGCGGTGATCGCCTCCTGGACGCGGTGCTCGGTGTCGGGGGTGACCCCCGGCTCGCCGTTGACCACGCGCGAGACCGTCTTGAGGCCGACCCCGGCCCGGGTGGCGACGTCCTTCATCGTGGGCCGGGAGCCGTAGCGGCGGGGTGGGGTGCCGGTGGCGGTGTCCCGGGCGGTGTCGGTCACGGTGTGCTCGTCCCGTCGCTGGTCGTCGTGGTGGAAGGGGTGTCGAGCATAGCCTCTGGACAACGTTGTCAGCGGCAGGGAAGACTGTGGCCGCGTACGGATGACACACCGCCCACCAGGAGAGCCGACAGCCATGGCACGTGACCTCATCGCCGCGCTGGACATCGGCGGCACCAAGATCGCGGGTGCTCTGGTGGACGGCGGCGGCAAGCTGGTCGTACGGGCCCGGCGGGCGACCCCCGCGCAGGCCGGCGGCCCGGCGGTGATGGCGGAGGTCTCCGCGGTGCTGGCCGAACTCGCGGCCACCGCGCACTGGTCCCGGGTGGCCGCCGTCGGCATCGGCAGCGCGGGCCCCGTGGATGCCTCGGTGGGCACCGTCAACCCGGTCAACATCCCCGGCTGGCGCGACTTCCCGCTGGTCGCCGGGGTCCGGGAGACCACCGGCGAGCTGCCGGTCACCCTCGTCGGCGACGGACCGGCGATGACCGCGGCCGAGCACTGGCAGGGCGCCGCGCGCGGGCGGGCGAGCGCGCTGTGCATGGTGGTGTCCACCGGCGTCGGCGGCGGGCTGGTGCTGAACGGGCGGCTCCACCCCGGCCCCACGGGCAACGCCGGGCACATCGGCCACATCAGCGTCGACCTCGACGGAGATCTGTGCCCCTGCGGCGGGCGCGGCTGCGTCGAGCGCATCGCCAGCGGCCCCAACATCGCGCGCCGGGCACTGTCCGGCGGCTGGCGGCCGGGCCCGGACGGCGACACCAGCGCCGCGGCCGTCGCCGCCGCCGCGCACGCCGGTGACCCGGTCGCGCGCTCCTCCTTCGACCGTGCGGCCCAGGCCCTGGCCGCCGGGATCGCCGCGACCGCGGCGCTCGTCGAGATCGAGGTGGCGGTGATCGGCGGCGGCGTGGCGGGCGCCGGTGACGTGCTCTTCGCGCCCCTGCGGCGCGCCCTGCGCGACTACGCGACCCTGTCGTTCGTGACGGGGCTGGAGGTCGTACCGGCGCAGATGGGCACCGACGCGGGTCTGGTCGGCGCGGCCGCCGCGGCGGCACAGGAACAGCGGCTGGAGGGTTTCGGCCCGCAGGCCACGCCTGGTAGCCCGGGTTGAGCCGCACGGTCACCCCCTGCCCGTAGGCCCTGCCCGGCGGATCTTCGCGGGCCGGCGACGCCGCTGTGACATCAGCCGCTGCCGCGGCGGGCCGCACCTCGCCGCGTTGTCAAAGCCGTCCGAGTACGCCCAGTACGAGCGCTCCTCCGCCTTGCGACGCGCCCCGGCTACGGCCGGGAGGTGCCCCCTACCAGACGCCGCGGCCTGATCCACGAAGATCCGCCGGGCAGGGCCTAAGCTGTTCGCTCACTGCTTGCGATGCGAGGGGACCGATGGTGGTACCGGGGGACATGGGCGGTGATCTGACCGGCAGACTGCTGGGCGGTCGCTACCGGGTGACGGGGCAGCTCGGCCGCGGTGGCATGGGCGTGGTCTGCGCAGCGGTGGACGAGGTACTGGGCCGGGAGGTCGCGGTCAAGGTGCTGCGCGCCTACACCGACGCGTCCGGCGCGGAGCTGGCCGATCTGCGCACCCGGATGCGGCGGGAGGCGCGCGCCGCGGCCCGGATCCGCCATCCGGGTGTGATCACCGTGCACGATGTGGCGGACGAGGACGGGCTGCCGGTCATCGTCATGGAGCTGATCGACGGCCCGTCACTGGACGACCTGATCGACGAGCGCGGCGTCGTCGAGCCCCTGGAGGCCGCGCGGATCGGCGCGAAGGTGGCCGACGCGCTCGCCGCGGGCCATGACGTCGGGGTGCTGCACCGCGATGTGAAGCCGGGCAATGTGCTGATCGACCGCGGGGGCCGGGTGGTGCTCACCGACTTCGGCATCGCGAGCATGGAGGCGCCCGACGACGGCGCGACCACCAAGCTGACCCGCAGCGGCGAACTGATCGGCTCGCTGGACTACCTGGCCCCGGAGCGCGCCCAGGGCCAGGATCCGGGCCCGGCCTCGGACGTGTGGGCGCTGGGCATGACGCTGTACGCGGCGGTGGAGGGTTCGTCGCCGTTCCGCCGCACCTCCGTGTGGTCGACGCTGACCGCCATCGTCAACGAGCCGCTGCCGGAGCCCCGGCTGGCCGGTCCGCTGGGGCCCGTCCTGCGCGAGCTGATGGACAAGGATCCGGAGGGGCGTCCCACGGCGGCCGAGGCGCGGCAGCTGCTGGAGGCCGTCGCCGCCGGGGCCGCGCCGGAGCCCGGCCCGCCGCCGCTTCGGCCGTCTCCTCCGCGGGTGCCTGGGGCGTCGCGGAGCCCACAGCCGCCGCAGGTCCCGCGGACCCCGACCGCGCCGGACGTCGCCGCCGCGCCGGACGCCGCGCCGGGGCCGGGGCGCGGGCGGACGCGCGCGCTGGTGGCGGCGGCGGTGGCCGGTGTGGTGCTGGTCGGGGGCGGGGTGACGTACGCGCTGCTCGGCGGCGAGAGCGGCCGTACGACGGCGGGCCGGTCGCCGGGGCCGACGGGACCCGGGTCGTCGGGGGCCGGGGGAGGGGGCCGCGAGGCGACCGGCGAGGCGGGCGCGAGCAGCCCGAGGGCGAGCGGGGTGGCGTCCCCACCGGCCTCGCGCGCGCCGGGCGGCGCGGAGGGCAGCTCGAAGGACGCGCCGGAAGACGGCGCGCCGGACGGCAAGGGCGGCGGTGGCGCGTCCACCGGCAAGGCGTCCCCGGCCTCCAGTGCCGACGCCGCCCCGGTGTGCAGTGACATCGGCGGCGGCAAGTACCACTGCGTGGTGTGGCGGGACGCCACGTCGTACACCCACGGCGGTGAACCGGTCGGCGCCCTGAAGCGGGGCATCAACTAC
>NZ_BBUZ01000038.1 GCF_001417735.1 Streptomyces sp. NBRC 110028 | reverse complement strand
TGCCAGGAGAATCTGAACCGTCCGGAGCGGTACGGCAAGTGGACGAACGTCTGGTGGGCGAGGACGGACGACGACAACGGCAACAAGGACGTCTACGTCAGCGATGTGTACGTCCGGGGCGGCGACAACGACCAGCCCCTCCCCGGGCTGCCGGTCTGCTGAGCCGGCGGCACGGGGGAGCGGGCCGGTCGCCGGGGCGGTCGCGTCAGCAGGTGAACGCCGCGTCCGCCCAGTCCCCGTGGTCGCTGGTGATGTCGTCCCCGCCGTCGGTGGTGACCAGCCGGACCGTCGTCGCGCCGTCGACGGCGGCGGTGACGGTCTTGGCCGGATCGGCGTTGGTCAGCGTCCCGGTCGACAGCACCTTGGCGCCGTCCGCCCACACCTCGAAGGCGACCGTTCCGGCGGTGCCCTCCTCGTCGTCCACGCCGACCTTCGCCGTGAACGCGGTGCAGTGGCCACCGGTGTAGTACGTGACCTCACTGGGCGCGTGCACGCCCAGGCCCTTGGCATGGGCGGTGCCGTCGAGGGTGAGGGGATGTCCGTCGCCGGCCGCGTTCTCGCCGACGCTGGTGTCCTTCTCGACCGGTCCCCAGCCGTTGACCGCGTTCAGCCACGGCAGATCGCTCGCGTAGGTGGCGCCGGTGGGCGGAGCGACCACCACATGGACCGGGATCGGCAGCCCGGTGCTGACCTCGCCGCCGCGCGCCGAGCGGTAGTCGGCCCGGAGGGTCAGCTCGTACGCCCCCGGTGTGGCGTCCTGCGGGGCGGTGACCTGCCAGCGGGTGGCGAGCCTGCTGCCGGTGGGCAGGGTGGCGGCCTGGGTCGGCGAGGTGGTCCTGACGCGCCAGCCGTCGGGGCCGGTGAGCCGGACCCGGACCTGGTGGGCCGGGGTGCCGCCGAGGTTGCCGAGCGCCGTCTCGACCGGTGCGGTGGTTCCCGCCTCGGTGAACGGTGAGGCGCCGAGGCGAAGTTCGGCGGCGGGCGGGTAGGACGCCCAGCGCTTGTCGGCGGAGACCCGGTAGAGCACCGTGCCATGGGCGGGGACGGTGGCCGCCACGGAGCCCGCGGTGTTGTGGTCCTGGTGCTGCCACAGATCGCGCAGCCGGTACCCGTCCGCCGGCGGCAGGCCGAGGCGGGCCGCGGTGGTGGCGATGCGCTGCGGCTGGTCGGTCTCGTTGAAGAGGGCGACGGCGCGGCCGCCGTCCGCCAGCTCCTTGGAGATCACCCAGCGTCCGCCCTCGGAGGAGAGCACGGTGCCCTGCTTGCCCAGCGGGTCCTGGTCGACGGCGATGACGTCGCGGTTGCCGAGGATCTGATACGTCGAGGCGTCGGCCTTGCGCAGATCGGTGCCGATCAGCAGCGGCGCGGCCATGACCGACCACAGCGAGAAGTGGCTGCGGTACTCGGTGTCCGTCATGCCGCCGTTGCCGACCTCGAGCATGTCCGGGTCGTTCCAGTGGCCGGGCCCGGCGTACGGGGCGAGCGGCAGGTTCTCTTTGGCGATCGACAGCATGCTGCCCCAGGAGTCACTGATGTCACCGGTGGTGCGCCAGAGTTGGCCGACATCCGCCGCCCATTCCCAGGGCTTGTTCTGCCCCCATTCGCAGATGCTGTAGACGATGGGGCGACCGGTGGTCTCGGAGGCGGCCTTGAGCGCGTCCCGCATGGTGCGGTAGCGCTGCTTGGCGTCTACTCCCTGGTTATTGCAGTTGTCGTACTTGAGGTAGTCGATTCCCCAGTCGGCGAACTGCTGGGCGTCCGATCTTTCATGGCCCAGCGCGCCGGGGAACCCGGCCGTGTTGCAGGTCTTGGTGCCCGCGCTGGTGTAGATGCCGATCTTCAGGCCCTTGGAGTGGATGTAGTCGGCGACGGCCTTGATGCCGTTGGGGAAGCGCGCCGAGTCCGCAACGAGCTTGCCGTTCGCGTCGCGCTGCGGCAGCGCCCAGCAGTCGTCGAGGTTGACGTAGGTGTATCCGGCGTCCTTGAGGCCCTTGCTCACGAAGAGGTCGGCGATGCCCTTGACCATCGCCTCGTTGAACTCCGCGCGGCAGTGGGTGGAGTTCCAGTTGTTGAAGCCCATCGGCGGGGTGAGCGCGAGCCCGTCCCCGGACAAGGTGGTCTCGGCCGCTCGGGCGGTCTGCTCCGAGGGGGCGGGCCGGGCCGCGGCCGGCTGGGCGGCGGCGGGGAGGGTGAGACCGGCCGTGCCGAGCAGCGCGGCCGCCAGTCCTCCGATGACTCGGTGTCTCGCGGTGCGTAAAGAGCGGTGGCGCATGATGCGGTTCCTCCGTCTCAACGGGGTGACGGCAGCGTCGCGGGACGCGTCACATGCGAGCGTTTACGGTAGGCCGTGTTGGAGTCTGTTGGAAGAGATGGGATAACAGTTGTTCGATATCTCGTCAAAATCCTTGACTGGGCCGCCACTTGGTCGAGGTGATCCAGCCATCCGCGTTCGGTTGTGTTTGATTGGATCCTCTGTGGAGGGCTCATGGCGCAGTCATCGTCAGGACATCGGATCTCCCGCCCTGCCTTGCTCCGGGTACCGCGGTCGGAGCCGGGGCGGTCACCCTCCCGTCACTCCTCACCGGCTGCGGCGGTCCGGGCAATGAGGTGAAGATGGGCCCCAACGCCTCGGACGGTTCGCGGGCTATCGCCTGCGGTTCTTCGCCGAGCAGGGGCAGTTCGGCCCCGCGCCGGCTATTTCTCGCTGCCGCGCCATCTGTCGTTCGGCTACTGCCGGCAGGCGTTCGTCGACTCCGGAATGAGCGAGTATTTCCTCAACTCGATCCTCATCGCGGCCCCCGGAGTGCTGGTGACGCTGTTCCTCGCGTCCTTCGTGGCCTTCTCCGTCACCCGGCTGAAAACGCGGGGCGGCTCGTTCTGCTGATGGTGTTCACGGCGGGGAACCTGCTGCCGCGGCAGGTCGTCGTCACCCCGCTCTACGCCCTGTTCATCACCATGGAACTGCCCTACTGGATGTCGGACTCGATGACGATGTACGACTCCTACCGGGCCGTGATCGCCGTCCAGGCCGCGTTCCAGGTCGGCTTGACTCAACCTGTCGGCGGCGGGCTCGGGGCTGGTCGCGCTGCCCACCGTGCTCGTCTTTCTGCTGCTCCAGCACCACTTCATCGCCGGGCTCACGCTCGGCGCCAACAAGGGCTGATGGGTGAGGGGCCACCGTGGCGGAAGGGGTCAGGGCGGCCTGTGTGACGTGTGGGGTCCGGTGACACCAGGCCCCCGCGGCGTCCCACGTCGGGGAATCGGGAGGGCCTGATCCGTCACTCAGTCGTATTCGGGCGTTTCCGTGGCAGGGTGATGCGGGCAACTGTCAGGAGGCGATGGATTAGGGGGAAATGTGATCGTCTGGCTGAACGGTGCGTTCGGCGCGGGGAAGACCACCGCGGCCCGTGAGTTGGTGGACTTCATGCCCGGCAGCACGTTCTACGACCCGGAACTGGTCGGAAACGGTCTGCGCATGATGCTGCCGCGCAAGCGTCTGGAACAGGTCTCCGACTATCAGGACCTGCCGTCGTGGCGGCGGCTGGTCGTGGACACGGGAGCGGCGTTGATCGCTGAGGTCGGCGGCCCGCTCGTGGTCCCGATGACGGTCCTCAGACAGGAGTACCGGGATGAGATCTTCGGCGGCTTCGCCGCCCGGCGGATCCCCGTGAGGCATGTCCTGCTGCACACCGATGAAACGATCCTTCGCCGGCGGATAGCCGGGCGCGAGGAGATACCCGGCGACGCGGACGCCAGCGAGTCCGTGCGCCGCTGGTGCCTGGACCACCTCGCGCCCTACCGTGCGGCCCTCGGCTGGCTGACCACCGACGCCCATGTGGTCGACACCACCGGGCTCACCCCGCGCCAGACCGCCGAGCACATCGCCGACGCCGTCCGCGAGGGCGCCGGGAGCTGCGACATCGTGCAGACGCCCGAGCCGACGGCCGAAACCCTGGCGGCCGGGGTCCTGCTCTTCGACGAGGCCGACCGGGTGCTGCTCGTCGACCCCACGTACAAGCCCGGCTGGGAGTTCCCCGGCGGCGTCGTCGAGCGCGGCGAGCCGCCGATGCGCGCCGGGCGCCGCGAGGTGGCCGAGGAGCTGGGCCTGCGGATCGACGAGCCGCTGCGGCTGCTGGTCGCCGACTGGGAACGCCCCCAGCCGCCCGGCTACGGGGGCCTGCGGCTGCTGTTCGACGGCGGCCGGCTCACCACCGGGGAGGCCCAGGAGGTGCTGCTGCCCGGCGCCGAACTGCGCGGCTGGCGCTTCGTCACCGAGGCCGAGGCCGCCGACCTGCTGCCCCCGGTCCGGCTCAGCCGCCTCCGCTGGGCGCTGCGCGCCCGCGAACAGGGCCGCACGCTGTACCTGGAGGCCGGGGCTCCGGTGGGCTGAGCGCCCGCCCCGCCCGTACCGTACGCCGGCGCGGCAGCGCGTCGCCCCGACGGGGCGGCCCCCGGTCAGGTCCGGGGGCCGCCCGGCCGGGACGCGGGGCCGGATCCGGGAGCCGGTCAGCTCTTCTTGCCGGTCGCGTACGTCGTCAGGAACAGCGCCTCGGTGAGGGCGAGCCTTTCCAGCTCCTCCAGCGACACGCTCTCGTTGACCGCGTGGATCTGCGCCTCCGGCTCGCTCAGGCCGATCAGCAGGATCTCCGCCTCCGGGTACAGCGAGGCGAGCGTGTTGCACAGCGGGATCGAGCCGCCCTGGCCCGCGATCGCCATCTCCTGGCCGTCGTACGCCACCCGCATGGCCGCGCGCATCGCCTCGTACGCCGGGCTCCCGGTGTCCGCGCGGAACGGCTGGCCCTGGCCGATCTGCTCCACCGCGACCCGCGCGCCCCACGGCGCCGCCGCCTCCAGATGGGCGGCCAGCAGCCGGTTCGCCTCGGCCACGTCCACGCCCGGCGGCACCCGCAGGCTGACCAGCGCCCGCGCGCTCGCCTGGACGGAGCCGGTGGCACCGACGACCGGCGGGCAGTCGATGCCCAGCACCGTGACCGCGGGGCGGGCCCAGAGGCGGTCCGCGACCGTGCCCGAGCCGATCAGCTCGACCCCGTCCAGCACCCCGGCGTCCTCGCGGAAGTCCTCCTCCGGGTAGCGCAGGCCCTCCCAGGTGCTGCCCGGGTCGAGGCCGTCGATCGTCGTCGAACCGTCCTCCGCGCGCAGCGAGTCCAGCATCCGGATCAGCGCGGCGAGCGCGTCCGGGGCGGCACCGCCGAACTGGCCGGAGTGCAGGTTCCCTTCGAGGGTGTCCACCGAGACGCGCAGCTGTGTCATCCCGCGCAGCGTGGCGGTGACGGTCGGCAGCCCCACCCGGAAGTTGCCCGCGTCGCCGATCACGATTGCGTCGGCGGCCAGCAGCTCCGGATGCGCCTCGGCGTACCGCTCCAGGCCGCCGGTGCCCTGCTCCTCCGAACCCTCCACGATCATCTTGACGTTGACGGGGGCGCCGCCGTGCTCCTTCAGCGCGCGCAGCGCCGTGAGATGCATGATCACGCCGCCCTTGCAGTCCGCCGCGCCGCGCCCGTACCAGCGGCCGTCCCGCTCGGTCAGCTCGAACGGCGGGCTGAGCCAGGCGTCCTCGTCCAGCGGCGGCTGCACATCGTAGTGCGCGTAGAGCAGCACTGTCGGCGCGTCGGCCGGGCCGGGCAGGAAACCGTAGACGGACTGGGTGCCGTCGGGGGTGTCCAGCAGCGCCACGTCCTGGAAGCCCTCGGCGCGCAGCGCGGTCGCGACCCACCGCGCGGCGGCCTCGCACCCGCTGCGCGGGAACTGCGCCGGGTCCGCCACCGAGGGGAAGGCCACCAGCTCGGCCAGCTCGGCCAGGGCGCGGGGCCGCAGAGCGGCGACGGTGGCGGCGAGGTCCTGTTCCATGGGGGAACGCTCCTGGGATACGCGGCGTTGGGGGATGGGACGCGGCTTGCGCGGTGGCCCGATCATCCCACAGCGGGTCCGGCCGACAGCGAGCCGTAGGATGCCCGGTAGGCGCATGCAGGACGGGCGATTGGGAGCGGAAGCACACGTGAGCAGCGACAACGCAACCCCGGACAAAGAGACGGTATGGGACGTCGTCGTGGTCGGCGCGGGGCCCGCGGGTGCCTCAGCGGCCCACGCCGCGGCGTGCGCCGGCCGCCGGGTGCTGCTGCTGGAGAAGGCCGAACTGCCGCGCTACAAGACGTGCGGCGGTGGCATCATCGGCCCGTCGCGCGAGGCGCTGCCGCCCGGTTTCGAACTGCCGCTGCGCGAGCGCGTCCACGCCGTGACCTTCTCCATGAACGGCAAGCTGTCCCGGACCCGCCGCTCCAAGCACATGCTGTTCGGGCTCATCAACCGGCCGGAGTTCGACGCCGGTCTGGTCGAGGCGGCCAAGGACGCGGGCGCCGAGGTGCGCACCGGTGTGGCCGTCAGCCGCGTCGAGCAGCACGGCCCGTCCGTACCGGACCGGCGTACCGTGGCCGTCGTCCTCGCGGGCGGCGAGACGGTGCTGGCGCGGGCCGTGGTCGGCGCGGACGGCAGCGCGAGCCGGATAGGCGCGCACGTCGGGGTGAAGCTGGACCAGGTCGACCTCGGTCTGGAGGCGGAGATCCCGGTTCCGGAGACGGTCGCGGAGGACTGGGCGGGCCGGGTGCTCATCGACTGGGGTCCGATGCCCGGCAGTTACGGCTGGGTCTTCCCCAAGGGCGACACGCTGACCGTCGGCGTCATCTCGGCGCGCGGCGAGGGCCCGGGCACCAAGCGCTATCTCGAGGACTTCATCGCCCGGCTCGGCCTCGCCGGATTCGAGCCGAGCATCTCCTCCGGCCATCTGACCCGCTGCCGCGCGGACGACTCGCCGCTCTCCCGCGGCCGGGTGCTGGTGTGCGGGGACGCGGCCGGGCTGCTCGAACCGTGGACGCGGGAGGGGATCTCCTTCGCGCTGCGCTCGGGCCGTCTCGCGGGGGAGTGGGCGGTGCGGATCGCCGAGGCGCACGACGCGGTGGACGCCCGGCGGCAGGCCCTCAACTACGCCTTCGCGATCAAGGCCGGTCTCGGTGTGGAGATGGGCGTCGGCCGCCGGATGTACGCGGTGTTCGCCCGCCGCCCCGGGATGTTCCACGCCGCGCTCACCGGATTCCGCCCGGCGTGGCGCGCGTTCACGAAGATCACGCGCGGTACGACGACGCTGGCCGATCTCATCCGCACCCATCCGGCGGCCCGGCGGGCCCTGGCGGCGATGGACCGGAGCCGGCAGACGCCCAGCGACCAGGGCACTCAGGCGCCGTAGCGCGTTCCTCGCGTCCGGGAGCGCTCAGGCGTCCGTGGTGGTGATGCGGAAGACCGGGTGCAGGGGGGCGATCCGGGCGAGTTCGGCGTCGGGGGAGGTGGCGCTCACGCCGTCGAAGAAGGCGCCGACCTCCCACCCCCACCGCCCCAGATAGGCCCGCAGCACCGCCGTCTTCTCCTCGCCCTCGGGGAGTTCGGCGGCGGTGAACGGCCGCGTTCCGCACCCCTTGCGCAGTTGTCCGCCCCCGGCCGCCCGCAGGTTGCGCACCCACTGGGCGTTGCCGCGCGCCGAGACGAGATAGCGCCCGCCGTCCAGGGGCAGCGGGTTGACCGGGACGCGCCGTGGCGCCCCGCTGGTCCGGCCGGGTACGGACAGCTCCGCCGCGCCGAAGAGGCTCAGGCCGTGGCGGGCCAGCCAGGCCACGGCGCGGTGGGCGGGCATCTCGAAGCGGCGGGGTGCGAGGTAGTGCTGTGTCATGACGTCCTCCGTCTGGCCGTGAGCCACGATGAGAGCAGTGCTCTCGTTCAAGAGCAGTGTGCACCGTGCCGTACGTCCCGGCAAGAGCACTGCTCTCGTTTTGGGTCGCCGCTCCGGAAGGTGGCAGACTGGACCGCATGACCGCGATCCGAGGGGCCAGGGAACGGGCCCGCGCCGACGTGACCGCCGCCATCAAGGAAGAGGCGCGCCGCCAGCTGGCCGGCCAGGGCGCGGCCAAGCTGTCGCTCCGGGCCGTCGCCCGCGAGCTGGGCATGGTCTCCTCCGCTCTCTACCGCTACTACCCGAGCCGCGATGAGCTGCTGACCGCGCTCATCGTGGAGGCGTACGACGCGATCGGCGCCGCCGCCGAGGCCGCGCTCGACGCGACGCGCGGCGACGGCGAGCCCGTGGCGCGCTGGACCGCGGTCTGCCGGGCGGCCCGGGCCTGGGCGCTCGCCCACCCGCATGAGTACGCGCTGATCTACGGCTCCCCGGTGCCGGGCTACTCGGCGCCTCAGGACACCGTCGCCCCCGCCGCCCGCGTCGCCCTCGCCCTCATCGGCGTCGCGCGCGACGCCCACGCCGCGGGCGCCCTGCGCGTACCGGAGGAGGCGGAGCTGCCGGAGGGGGTGCGGGCGGATATGACGACGCTGGCCGACGTCCTCGGCGGTCCCGGCGCCGAGCTGCCCGCCGCGGCGCTCGCTGCGCTCGTCGCGGCGGTGGCGCAGATGTTCGGGATGATCAGCTTCGAGCTGTTCGGCCAGTTCCAGGGGGTGGTGGAGGCGCGCGAGGAGTTCTTCACGCACACCGCCGCCGCCCTGGGACGGCAAGCGGGGCTGGGATAGCGGGCGGTACTCCGGGGCCTGCTCCGGCGGGAGTACGGGCGGCCACCGCGCGCGGGGGACGCCGTAGGCGGGTGGCCGGTCTAGCGTTACCCGTATGCACGCATTCACGGGGGAGCGGGGGCCGGGGCGCGGGCCCTGGACGAATACGTCTTCGAGGCCATCCGCGGCGGCGCCTCGGGCTTTCTGGTCAAGGACACCGAGCCGGAGGAACTGCTGCGCGCCGTGCGGGCCGTGGTCGACGGCGACGCGCTGCTGTCGCCCGGGGTCACCCGCCGCCTCATCGCCGAGTTCGCCGCACGCTCCAAGGAGCCGGCACCCGCCTCGGTCCTCGCGGAACTGACCGAGCGGGAACGGGAGGTGATGGCCCTGGTCGGGATCGGGCTGTCCAACGAGGAGATCGCGCGGCGGCTGGTCGTCAGCCCGCTCACCGCCAAGACCCATGTGAGCCGCACGATGGTCAAGCTGGGCGCGCGCGACCGCGCCCAGCTCGTCGTCCTCGCCTATGAGTCCGGGCTGGTGCGCCCGGGATGGCTGGGCTGACGGACCCCGGCCCCCGCGTCAGAACAGCGCCTCGGGGCTCGCGGCCGCCCGTGCCGGAACCTCCACCGGGGCCGTGGTCTCCGCGTCCGCCGCGGCCGCGCCGAGCGGACGGCCCGCCAGCAGACGGCCGTCCAGCAGCAGGAGGCGGCCGTCCGGCGCGGTCAGATGGATGTCCGGCCCCGCCACGCCCTCCACGCGTCCCGCCACCGTGCGATCGGCGGCGAGCCGGATCACCCCCCGCACCGGACGCAGCCGCTCCAGGTGGAACGCCTCGTCGTGGTGGACCGGCGCGAAGGCGCTGAGGGCCAGCGACTCCGGCAGGCCGCCGAGCCCACCCGCCCGCGCGTGCAGCGCCGCGAGCTCGGCGGCGCGGCGCTCCCGGGGCGGCGGTTGCTCGCGGGCGGCGCGCTTGGCGGCGTACGGGAAGCGGTCCGGGACGCCGAGCGCGGCGCCCAGCACGGCTTCCGCGCGCCGCGCGGCCATCAGCGGGCCGCGGCCGAGCAGGGCGTACGAGAGCGCGGCCTGCTCCAGCAGCCGCACGCCCTGCCGCTCGGCCGCCGTGATGCCGACCTTGACCAACCCGGGTCCGAACCAGGCGAGATAGACGTCGTACGGGCGGGGGTCGTCGGCGTGGGTGTCGGCGGCGACCGAGTACGAACGGTCGAGCCGGGCGCAGTCCGCGCACTGCGCCGAGACGGCCGACGCGGCCACCTCCGCGCCGTCCGGGCACGGGGTGTGCCGGGCGCCCCGGCGCACCCCGGTGCAGTGGCGGCCGGGCCCGGTGGTGAAGGCCAGCGGGCGGCCGGGCGTCAGCGCCGACGTGCGCTCACCGTGGGCCGCGTGGCGCCACAGGAGCGCGGGGCCGGAGCCGGAGGACCAGCGCAGCCCCGCGCACCGCCACCGCCGGTCTCCGGTCATCCGCCCTTCCTCCGGGGCGGCAGCCACAGCACCCTGATGACGCGGTGGACGAACCCGGCGGTGGCCGCGATGGCGGCGGCCGTCCGCCACGCCGTCTCCTGGGCCCGCCCCAGTTCGCCGAAGAGCGCGGGGCTCGCGACGGCGACGAACAGGACGGCCGCCAGCAGCGCGCCCGTGACGACGGCGAACACGATCTCCACGGTGAGCGCGTCCCGGTCGGCCTGGCTACGGGGTCCGGTCATCGGGCATCAGTCCTCTGTCGGGTCCGGAAAATGGTTCACCTCTCGCTGCTTTCCGCTCACACGCGCGAGTGCTCCCGCCACACCTGCGCCAGCGACAGATCGCCCTTGCCGCTCAGCGCGCTGTACGGCAGCCGGTTCCACACGACGAGATACAGCTCGCCGACCGGGCCGGTCAGCTCGCAGTCCGCGTCCCCCTCGGCGCCGCGCGTGGTGTGCGGGGGCTCTTCGGAGAGCCGCACCGTCCAGACATCGTCGGTGTCGGTGGCCCGCAGCCGCAGGGTGCGCGGGGTGTCCAGCCGCACCCGGCTGCGCTCCATCCCGTGGAAGCGGACCAGCAGCTCATCGATCCCGTCCGCCGCGAAGGCCGGGTCGAACGGCGAGTGGTCGGCCCCCAGCGCCGATTCCGCGTCGACCCGGTGGATCGCCGTCTCATGGGCCTGCCGCCGGGCCCAGAACGCCAGCGGCGAGGGGGCGGGCAGGAAGGTGAAGGCATCCAGGGCCGGATCGGCGTCGGTCAGCGCCTTGACCAGCGCCCGATGACCCTCCCGGTACCACGCCACCAGCTCGGCGCCGTCCTGCTCCGGCTCCTCACTCAGCTGAACCCGCTCGGCCAGGCCCTCGGTGACATAGCGGGCCGCCCACCGGTGCACCCGCCCGATGTGCGACAGCAACTCCCGGACCTGCCACCCGGGGCAGGTGGGCACCCGGGCGTCCGTGCCCGCCTTGGCCGCGGCGTCGGCCAGCAGGTGTCCCTCACGGTCCAGGACGTCGATCAGCTCGGCAATCTCCATGGCGGAATTCTGCCAGCCGTCACCGACAAGCGGGGTGACCTGGCGGAATTCAACCAACCCCGGGGCGTGCGACGTTGCGCGTGGCGTACGCGACGACGGCCGCGACCGCCGCCAGCCCCGCGACCGTGGTGAGCGCGGCGGGCAGCGAGAACCAGTCGGCGAGGAAGCCGATCACGGGCGGGCCCAGCAGCATGCCGCCGTAGCCCAGGGTGGAGGCCGCGGCGACCCCGCTGGGGCCGGTCAGCGCGCCCGCCCGGGCGATGGCCACGGGGAAGAGGTTGGCCAGGCCGAGCCCGGTCACCGCGAAGCCGAGCAGGGTGAGCCAGACCGTCGGCGCGAGCGCGCCCAGCAGCATCCCGGCCGCCGCCGTGGCGCCGCCCGCGGCCAGCGTCGTGGTCTGGCCGAGCCGTTCGAGCAGCATCGTGCCGGACAGCCGCCCGATGGCCATCGTCAGGGCGAAGACGGAGTAACCGGCGGCGGCGACCCCGGCGGACGCGTCGAGGTCCTGGTGGAGATGGAGCGCGGCCCAGTCCGCCATCGCGCCCTCGCCGTACGCCGTGCACAGGGCGATCAGGCCGAACACGGCGACCAGCCAGCGCGCGGGCCCCCGCCGCGCTCCGCCGGCCGCCTCGGCCGCCGGGCTCGTATCGGTTTCGGGCGGCGACGGCGGCGGAACGGAGAGCAGCGTCCGGCCCGCGCCCGCCGTGAACACCAGCCCGACGGCGGCCAGCAGCGCCAGATGGCGGGTGGGGGAGAGATGGTCCGCGAGCAGCCCGCCGAGCCCCGCCCCGGCCATGCCGCCCAGGCTGAACGCCGCGTGGAAGCCGGGCATGACCGGCCTGCGCAGCGCGGCGATGAGATCGACGGCCGCGCTGTTCATGGAGACGTTGAGCCCGCCGAAAGCGGTCCCGAAGACCAGCAGCACCAGCCCGAGGGCGAGCGCGGAACGGGTCAGCGGCGGCAGGGTGACGCTGAGCGAGAGCAGCGCGGCGAGGGCGACCGTCGTGGCGTGGCTGCCGAAGCGCCGGCAGAGCCGGCCGGTGATCATCATGGTGGCCGTGGCGCCCACCGACACGCACAGCAGGGCCAGCCCCAGGGCGCCCGCGGAGGCACCCGTCTGGTCCTTGATCGCCGGAATACGGGCCACCCATCCGGCGAAGACGAAGCCATCGAGGGCGAACAACGCGGTGAGGGAGGCGCGGAGTTGGGAAAAAGCGCGCTCGGGGGTGGCGGCGGCGCGTTTCCCCGTCATGGCCGTCCATGTTTTGTTTGATGTCGGCACAAAGTGAGAATAGGGGCGTGACCCAGACACGGACAAGGCTCGAGCGGGGCCGGGGAGCTCTCGGCCCGGCACTGGCGCTCGTACACACCGGCCGCGCGCCCACCCGCGCGGTGCTCACGACCGAACTCGGGGTGACCCGCGCGACCGCGGGAGCCGTCGCCGCCGAGCTGGAGGCGCTCGGCCTGATCGAGGTCGACGCGCGCCCGCTCGGCTCGGCGGGGGCGCAGGGCCGCCCGTCGCACCGGCTGGCGATCGCCCCGCGCGGACCCGTCGCGCTCGCCGCCCAGGTGCACGCCGACGGCTTCCGGGCGGCGCTCGTCGGGCTCGGCGGCGCCATCGTCGCCACCGCCCCGGGCCGCATGACGGTGCCCGCCGACCCGGCGCACGTCCTCGACGCGGTCGTCGAGGCCGGGGCCGAGCTGCTCCGGGAGACCGGCCGCCGCTGTGTGGGCGCCGGACTTGCGGTGCCGTCCGCGGTCGCCGAACCGGAGGGCACCGCGCTGAACCCGCTGCACATCGCCTGGCCCGCGGGCGCGCCGGTGCGCGAGCACTTCACCCGGAGCCTCGCCGCGGCGGGCATCCGCGGCGCGGACGGGGAACCCCTCACCGGCCACGCGGGCAACGACATCAACCTCGCCGCCCTCGCCGAACACCGGCACGGTGCCGGGCGCGGCGCCCAGCACCTGCTGTGCGTCGCCACCGGGCACCGGGGCGTCGGCGGCGCGCTGGTCCTCGACGGACGGCTGCACACCGGCAGCGCGGGGCTCGCCCTGGAGGTCGGCCATCTGACCGTCAACCCCGAGGGGCCGCCATGCCACTGCGGCAGCCGCGGCTGTCTGGACATCGAGGCCGATCCGCTCGCCTTCCTGGGCACCGCCGGCCGCGACCCCGGCCCCGAGAGCTCCCTGCTCCAGCAGGCGCGCGACCTGATCCGCGGGGACTACGCCGAACCGTCGGTGCGGGCCGCCGCCGAGCAGCTCATCGACCGGCTGGGCCTCGGGCTCGCCGGGCTCGTCAACATCCTCAACCCCGATCGCATCATCCTCGGCGGCCTCCACCGCGAGCTGCTGGAGGCCGACCCGGAGCGGCTGCGGGCGGTCGTCGCCGAGCGCAGCCTGTGGGGCCGGAGCGGTGGCGTGCCGATCCTGCCGTGCACGCTGGACCACGGCAGCCTGGTGGGCGCGGCGGAGTTGGCGTGGCAGCCGGTGCTGGACGATCCGCTGGCGGCGCTGGGCGCGGCGTAGCGGTACCCGCCGTACTCCCCGGGGACGAGACGAACTGCCCTCGGCCGTAGGACGACCCGGGCTCCGCCGGGCGGGACGCTCGGAGGTGAACCTTGCGGAACCACCGAGGAGCGCGATCACCATGAACACCCTGGCGCACGGCTTCGCCGACGGACCCGGGCCCGGCCCGTGGATCGTCTTCTTCCCCCTGATGTGGGCGCTGGTCGCCGGCGGCGGGATCTTCCTGCTGCGGCGGACGGTGTGGCGCGGACGCGCCCCCTGGCAGCAGGGCCGCCCGGCGCTCGGCGAGCAGTCGCCGATCGTGGTGCTCGGGCGCCGCTTCGCGGCCGGTGAGATCGATGAGGACGAGTACTGGCGGCGGCTGTCCGTCCTGGACGAGCAGTTCGGCCGTCACCCCAAGGGCGCCGCCGGCTGAGCGCTCGGACGTCCGGGCCGTCCCGTCCGTCGTGGGGCGGGGCGGCCAGGACGCCCGGTGACGATCCGTACGCTCAGTGGGATACGGCCGATCGGGCGGCCGGTGCCCGCTCCCGTACGGGCGGTGCGGGCGGTGCGGGCGGCACCGCCGAGACGGATGCCGCCGCCGGTGCGGGGGCGGGCGCCGCCACGGGAGCCGGTGCGGACACGGGGGTCACCGGAGTCACCGGGGACACCGGGGCCGGTGCGGAGGCCGGAGTGGGGGCCGCCGCCGGGCGCGAGACGGTCGCGCGGTGCGGCGGCGCGGTGCGGGCGGCTCCATGCGCCGCGTACGGCGAGCCGGTCACGGCGGCGGGCTGCGGCACGGCCAGGGAGAACCAGACGACCTTGCCGGCGCCGTCGTCCCGTACGCGCATCCCCCAGGTCTGGCTGACCGCCGCGACCAGCGCGAGCCCCCGGCCGTGCGTGGATACGGGGTCGCACGCGCGGACCCGGGGCAGCCGCGGATCCTGGTCGCGGACCGAGACCGTCAGGCGGTCCAGCATGAGGGCGATCTCCACCGTGCACTGCTTGTCCGGCTCGGCATGCCGGTGCACATTGGTGAGCAGCTCGGTGACGCCGAGCGCGGCCGGGTCGATGAGCGGATCCAGATGCCAGTAGCGCAACTGCGCCGACACGATTCTGCGGACCTGACCGATCCGCGACGGCAGGGCTTGCAGCTCCACCGTGCAATGCCTGCTAGGACGACTGATCACGGCTGCGACTCCCTGAAGAAGTTGGGGCTAGCCTGATGCAGATGCGGGCGACGAACGCGTGCAGCAGTGGTGGCTGCTGTGCGCGACCGGTGGGCCGGTTCTCAGCGTCACCGCTTGTTGACCCTCAGTGATACTGATGCTCGTCCAGGGTCGGTCCCCCCGCGCGCATGCGCAACTCGGCCGGCTCACCCCTTGCGGGCGTGCCCCCGGGCGGATCGGACGGCGTCGAGGAAGCGGCTGGCGGCCCCGGACCCGGAGGGCTTGGCCGGGTCCTGCTGGCCGAGGGTGAGGCGGTAGCGGGTCCCGTTGACGGTCGCCATGGCCTGGTCGCCGTCCACGAACCACGGTTTGCTCGCCCGGACCGACTGCACCGGGGCGCTGTCGATTTCGCGCCCGTAGCTGGTCAGCAGCTCCAGCCTGCCGTCCTTGATCGAGACTTGTCCGGCGCGGGTGACCGAGCGCAGGAATCGCTCGATCCGTACGCCCCTGGCGTTGAACTCGGTATCGGCCATCACGACCGCCTCCCCGGTGGCTTCCGACTGGCAAGCGCTGCTGCCTCATTCTCCCTGCTGCGCAGTCTGCCTGTGACCGGGCCGCCGCACCAGGGCGCACCGGGGGCCATTTAGGATCGAAACGGACCGAGTATGCCACTCGGACCGGGCACGGGGCACAAGTACGAGGAGCGGCGTGGACAGTACGACGCGGATGGTCGTCGACACGGTTGACGTGGACCGCAGCGACCACGACTACCGGAACTGGCTCAAGGAGGCCGTCCGGAAAGTGCAGGCCGACGCGCAGCGTTCCGCCGATACGCACCTGCTGAGCTTCCCGCTCCCGGAGCGGTGGGGGATCGACCTGTACCTCAAGGACGAGTCCACCCATCCCACAGGGAGCCTCAAGCACCGGCTCGCCCGCTCACTGTTTCTCTACGGGCTCTGCAACGGCTGGATCCGCCCCGGCAAACCCGTCATCGAGGCGTCCAGCGGCTCCACCGCCGTCTCTGAGGCGTACTTCGCGAAGCTGATCGGCGTCCCCTTCATCGCGGTGATGCCGCGCACGACGAGCCGGGAAAAGTGCCGCCTGATCGAATTCCATGGCGGCCAGTGCCATTTCGTGGACGACCCGCGGAAGATGTACGAGGAGTCCATGAGGCTGGCGGATGAGTCCGGGGGCCATTACATGGACCAGTTCACCTACGCCGAAAGGGCGACCGACTGGCGAGGCAACAACAACATCGCCGAGTCGATCTACCAGCAGCTGCGGCTGGAGCGCTACCCCGAACCGGCCTGGGTGGTCGCCACGGCGGGCACCGGCGGCACCTCCGCGACCATCGCGCGCTACGTGCACTACATGCAGTACGACACCCGGGTGTGCGTCGCCGACCCGGAGAACTCGTGCTTCTTCGACGGCTGGGTGGACCACGACGCCCACGCGTGCAGCGATTCGGGTTCCCGTATCGAGGGGATCGGCCGTCCCCGGATGGAGCCCAGCTTCGTGCCCGGCGCGATCGACCGGATGATGAAGGTCCCGGACGCGGCGAGCGTCGCCGCCGTACGGGCGCTGGAGCGGGCGATCGGCCGCAAGGCGGGCGGGTCCACAGGCACCGGGCTGTGGAGCGCGCTGAAGATCGTCGCGGAGATGGTGGCGCGGGGGCGCACGGGAAGCGTGGTGACGCTGCTGTGCGACCCGGGGGAGCGGTATCTGGACAAGTACTACTCGGACGCCTGGCTGGAGGAGCAGGGGCTGGACATCGAGCCGCACGCGAAGGCGATCGACGCCTTCCTGACGACCGGTCGCTGGCCGGACTAGCGAACGAAGGCGCCTCAGACCGCCGTCGTCAGGCGCCGGTCCAGGCACCGGACCGCGTCGTGGAAGGCCCGCCGCAGCGCCGGGCGGAAGGCCCGCGCCGCGGCCCGGGTCACCGCCGTGCCGTCCAGCGCGAACGTGTAGCGCACCACGGTGCCGGAGTGCCACGGCACCAGCCGCCACTCCTCCAGCAGCGCCCGCAGCCCCGGCACGTTCGTCTCGTCGATCCGGTACGCGTACCGTTCGCACGGGTCCGTCGCCATGATCGTCTCGCGGAACCGGGTGCCGGCCGTGAGCCGGATCTCCCGGCCCGTCCCGTCGGCCGTCGGGCGGGCGTCGGACACCTGGCGGAACCAGCGGGGCCAGCTCTCGACATCGGCCAGCGCCCCGAACACCGCCTCGGGCGGCGCCGACGCCTCGGCGACGAACGCGAGTCGGACCGGGGCGGTTTCGGTGTAGTCCAGCCCCACGGAACGCAACCGGTATGCCATGGGGGCAACCATAGCCGCACATCTGTCGCACCGTCAGATGTGCGTGTGCCGCCGGCGTCAGAACTCCGACGCGGCCTCGGCCGGCTCGCCCGCCACCACCAGCTCCGGCAGATACTCGGCGATCTCGGCGCGCGCCCCGGCCGGCAGCCCCGGGTCCGTCACCAGCGCGTCCACCTGGTCCAGCGAGGCGAACGAACTCAGCCCCACCGTGCCCCACTTGGTGTGGTCGGCGACCACCACCACCCGCCGCGCGGACCGTACGAAGTGGCGATTGGTCTCCGCCTCCGCCAGGTTCGGCGTGGACAGCCCGGCCTCGACCGATATGCCGTGCACCCCGAGGAAGAGCACATCGAAGTGGAGCGAGCGCACCGCGGCGTCCGCGACCGGCCCCACCAGCGTGTCCGACGGGGTGCGCACCCCGCCCGTGAGCACCACGGTGGCCGCTCCGGGGCGCGGCGCCGCCCCGCCGAGCGCCGCCGACCGCTGCGCGGTGTAGAACACGTCCGCCACCCGGACCGAGTTGGTCACCACGGTCAGATCCGGCACCTCCAGCAGTTGCTGGGCCAGCGCGAACGCCGTCGTACCCCCGGCCAGCCCGATCGCCGTGCCCGGCGCGGCCATCGCGGCGGCGGCCTTCGCGATGTCCTCCTTGGCGCTCAGCTCCAGACCCGACTTGGCCTCGAACCCCGGCTCGTACGTGCTCGCCTCGGCGACCGGCACCGCGCCGCCGTGCACCTTCTCCACCACGCCCATCCGGGCCAGCGCGTCCAGATCGCGACGGACCGTCATGTCCGACACGTTGAGCTTGCGTGTCAGCTCGTTGACCCGCACTCCACCGCGCCGTCTGACCTCGTCGAGGATCAGGGCGCGCCGCTGCTCGGCGAGGAGGTTCTGGTTGTCGCTCACCCTGCCCGTTCCCTTCCGGTCGGCGCGTGTCGCCCGCGCGGCCATCTTCGCACGGGGGACGGACAGCAGGTCCCCGGAGGACCGGGGGTTACGATTTCGCCACGCCCGGCCTGTCATGGTCCTGGTCCCACCCCGCTGGGCACAATCCTGGAGCGAACACCGGGACGGAACGACCGCACGGACACCGGGATCGGGGGACACGGTGGCATCGACCACGGGTACCAGGGCATCGGCAGCGGGGGTGGAGCGGACGCTGGGGGTGTCGCCGCCGCCCCCGGACAGCGGACCGCCCCCCGATCTGGAGCTGCTGGTCCACGGCGTCGGCGGCGCCACCCCCCAGGAGATGCTCAGCGACCCGCGCACCACCCCGCTCACCGGCGACGAGACCGCCGCGGTCTACCGGCGCATCGACGACATGGACGCCGAGTCCCGGCCGGAGGACTACCAGGACGCCCCGGTCCGCGAGGCGTACGTCTGGTCCAACCTCACCTCCGGCAACGGCGCCCGCGCCCTGTGGCTGCTCCTGCTGCCCTTCATGGTCGTCAACCTGGCGCACTGGATGCGCCCTGCGGCCGACCGGCGGGAGCGGACCGTGCGCACCTACGGCCTGCTGGTGCGCCTGGTCGCGCTCAGCCTGACCGTGCTGCTGATCGCCGGGGCCTGCGAGGTGGCCCTCGACCTGGTCGCCTGGCAGTGCGCGGGCACGCCCGACTGCTCCGACGGCACCTGGCTCGGCTTCCTGTCCGCCGGTGACGACGGCTGGTGGAGCCAGCCCGGCCGCCGGCTCGCCCTCGCAGCCGTCGTACCGGCGGCCCTGGTCGGCCTGCTGTGGTACCTGTCCAACCGCACCTGGAGCGCGTACGAGTCGCAGGCGCCGCTGGAGCTGCCGGTGGACGAGACCTGCCCCGAGTCGGAAAACCGCCCCGCGCTGTGCCTGCCGGGCTTCTGGTACGGCCGCCGGATCGTCGCCCGGCTGCGCGCCGCCCACACCGCCGCCGGATTCCTGACGATCGCCGCGGCCGTCACCGCGGCCACCGCCGGGTACGACCGCGGAAGCGTCGGCGGCGCCCCGTCGGCCGCCCTGGGCGGGACGCTGCTGACCCTGGTGGTGGCCGGTGGCTGCGTGGTGGTGTACGTGGTGTGCCGCCGCGGCCGCAGCGAGACCAAGACCGACAGCGGACTGGACCGCCTCACCATCACCGCGCTGCCCGGCGCCGCGCTCGGCGTGCTGGTGCTCGCCCTGCTGTACGCGGGCTGGTCCCGCCCCCGCTGGGTCTCCCACGGAAGGCTCCCCGGGGACCAGACGTTCTCCGTGATCGCGATCGCGCAGGGCGCGCTCATCGTGGCCATCGCGGTGTGCGCCGTGGTCCTGTACCGGGAGGGGCCCACCCCGCGCACCCCGCTGCGCGGGCTGGCCGGTCCCGCCGTCGCCACGCTCGCCTGCGGACTCGGCTCGGTGCTCGCGGGCGGCCTCGCACAGCGCATCGCCGACTGGCTGGACGGCGGCGCCACCCCGGGCGAGGGCGGCACCATCGCGCCTCCCATCCTGCTGTCCTGGTGGGCCACGGCCATACCGGTGTTACTGCTGATGATCCTGCTGCTGGCCGTGATCTTCGCCCTGCGGGCCTGGCGGATCCGCGAACGCCTCATCCCCGACGTCCTGGACAGCTATCCGGGGGAAACGGCCGACGCGGTGCGCACCCGCCGGATCGCCGGCACGATCGCCCGCGCCGGGCTCACCGACTCCGCCCCCTGGCTCGTCGGCCCCGTCGCCCTGCTCGCCCTGCTGCTCGGAGGGCTCGCGGTCGCCGGGGCCCTGGCCACCAACGAGGTGCCGGGGCGGGCCGCCGACGACACCCCGAGCATCGTGGACGCGGCCACCCAGACCGCACAGGCGCTCGGCTCCTGGATGATGGGCTTCGCCGTACTGATGCTGGTCACCTGGGCCCGCCGCGCCTACCGCAGCCCGTCCGCCCGGCGCACCATCGGCATCCTGTGGGACGTCGGCACCTTCTGGCCGCGCGCCGCGCACCCCTTCGCCCCGCCCTGCTACGCCGAGCGCGCCGTCCCCGACCTGACCTGGCGGATGGAGACCTGGACCCGCACCTACGGCGGCCGCCTCGTCATCTCCGGGCACTCCCAGGGCAGCGTGCTGGCCGCCGCCGCGGTCTGGCAGGTCGACCTGCGCACCCGCGCCCAGATCGCGCTGCTCACCTACGGCTCACCGCTGGAGCGGCTGTACGGACGCTGGTTCCCCGCCTACTTCGGCCCCGCCCAACTCCGCTCGCTCCACGGCGAGGTGCGGTGCTGGCGCAACCTGTGGCGCCGCACCGACCCCATCGGCGGCCCGATCCGGCTGCCCGACGGCACCGGGCCCGAGGTGGACTGCGACGCCTTCAAGGACCCGCTCGCCTACGGCCGCACCGCCGAACACCCGCTGCCCGCACCGATCCTGGGGCACTCCGAGTACCAGGCGGACCCGGCCTTCGACCAGGAGCGGGCCGAACTGCTCGCCCGGATCCCCGAGGGAACACCCTGCGGCTGCGCGGCCGTACCGCAACCGGCCCGGAGCGATTCCGGACCGGCCCACGGCGACACCGAATCCGCTCAGAGCAGTTCGGGCAGATCCTCCGGGTAGAGCAGGGTGAGGTCATCGGTGGTCGGGTCGCTCAGCTGGGCGACCCGGCCCGCGTGCCGCTCCACCATCGCCTCGAAGGTCTGCCGGGCGGTGCGGCCGTTGCCGAACGCCGGGCCCTTCGGGAGCGCCGTGAAGTACTTCAGCAGCGCCTCCGAGGCGCCCTCGCCGATCCGGTACTCCTGGTCGTCGGCCTGCTGCTCCACGATCCGCAGCAGCTCCTCGGGCGCGTAGTCGCCGAAGGTGATGGTGCGGGAGAAGCGGGACGCCACCCCGGGGTTGACGGACAGGAAGCGCTCCATCTCCGCGGTGTACCCGGCGACGATGACCACCACCGAGTCCCGGTGGTCCTCCATCAGCTTCACCAGGGTGTCGATCGCCTCGCGCCCGAAGTCCCGGCCGGAGTCCTCGGGCGAGAGCGCGTACGCCTCGTCGATGAACAGCACCCCGCCGCGCGCCCGGTCGAACGCCTCCTGGGTGCGGATCGCCGTCGAGCCGATGTGCTCGCCGACCAGGTCCACCCGGGAGACCTCCACCAGGTGGCCGCGCTCCAGCACCCCCAGGGAGGCCAGGATCTCGCCGTAGAGCCGGGCGACCGTCGTCTTGCCGGTGCCGGGGGAGCCGGTGAAGACCAGGTGGCGGCGGACCGAGGCGGCCTTCAGCCCGGCCTCCTGCCGCCGCCGGCCGACCTCGATCATGTCGGTGAGGGCGCGCACCTCGCGCTTGACGCTCTCCAGACCGACCAGCGCGTCCAGTTCGCCCAGCACCGTCGTGGAGGGCCGCACCGACACCGGCTCGGCGGCGGGAGCGCCGGACGCGGCCGTCACGGCCGGGGGCTGGGTCGCGCGCTGCGCCGGGATGCCGCCCAGCAGCCCGCCCGTCGAGGCGGCGGTCTCCACGGCGGGCGCCGCCGGGAGGGCGGGGGCGGTCGCCGGGGTGGTGACGGCGGTGGTGGCGCTCTCGTCGCTCGTGCAGTCCTCGACGGCCGGGCCCGCCTCGGAGAACTCGTAACCGCCGCGCGCGCACCGCTCGGTGCGGCACCGGGTCAGGGTGGTGCGGCAGCCGTCGATGATGTGGAAGCCGTAGCCGCTGCTGCCCGTCACCCGGCAGCCGGTGAAGGTGCCGCGTCCCTCGGCGGACACATAGAACCCGGCCTCCGTCGGCGAGGAGACCGTGGTGCGCTCGACCGTCGGATCGGCGCCCTTGGTGACGATCACCCCGGTCGAGGCGCCGTCGATGGTGCAGTTCGCCAGGGTGCCGCCGCTGCCGTGGTCGCGGAACCAGGCGCCGGTGGCCGTCTCCCGGATCCGGCAGTCGTCCAGCTGCGCGGTCGCCCCGTCGCTCACCGACACCGCCGTGTTGCGCACCTGCGACAGATCGCTGTCGACGACGTCCACGCGCGAGCCGCGGTCCAGCACGAACAGCGCGTCCGGCACGTCCCGCACCCGGCACGAGTCGAGCACGGCCGTGGCGCCGTCGCTCACCCACACGGCCGGATAGTCGCCCGTGCTCTCGTGCAGCTCGCACTGGTTGGCGTCCACCCGGGTGCCCGGATCCCACACCGACAGTCCGTTGCGCCCGAACCGGCGCACCGTCGAGCGGGTCATCGTCAGCACCGAACGGGACCGCAGGTCGACCGCGTTCTCCGGGACGTCGTGGATCTCGCAGTCCGCGAGCGTGAGCACGGCGTCGGTGTCCAGGTTGACGCCGTCGCCCGTCGTGCGGTGCACCCGGCAGTCGGTGAGGTGCCCGGTCGCCCGCGAGGAGACCGTCACCCCGGCGCCCCGGATCTCGTACACCTCGCAGCCGACGGCCTCCAGCGAGCTGCCCTCGCCGGTGAGGGTGACCCCGGCGCCCGAGGAGTGGTGGATCCGGCACCGCTCCAGGCGCGGGCGGGCGCCGCCGCGCACCGCGACCCCGGACTGCCCGGCCGCCATCACCTCGCACTCCTCGAACACCCCGCCCGCGCCGTCCAGCACGCTCAGGCCCACGCCCGCCGGGTTGTCCACGGTGCAGCGCCGCACGGTCGGCCGGGCGCCGCCGCGCACCTCGATGCCGACGGCGGAGCGGGTCGCGACCCGTACGTCCGTCAGCTCCGGGGTGCCCTCCTCGACCAGCAGCGCGGGCGACGCCGAGTCCATGCCCTCGACATGCAGATCCTGGACCACCGCGGACGCGCGTATCGTCAGCGCGACGCCGTCGGCGGGAGCGATCCGCACCGAGCCGCGCGAGGAGCCCTCGGGGCCGCGCAGGGTGACGGCCCGCCCCACCACCAGATTCTCGCGGTAGGTGCCGGGCGAGATGGAGAGCACGTCACCGTCCCCGGCGGCCTCCAGGGCCGCGGCGAGGGAGGCGTACTCTCCGGTGCGGCGTCGCCACCGCGACGTTCCGCTGTGCGTCACCTGGACGACCGAGCCCTGTGCCATGGTGCTGCTGTGCCCCCACCTCGTGCGTATGCCGGATGTGCGCGACTGTGCCGCTGTTCACGTGAAGGCCCCACCGTAGCGTGCGCGGAGCACGCCGAGTTGACCTGCCCGGAAGGACCGGCGCACGAGGTGTTGTGGTGACACGGCGCGAGCCGGGACGATGCCCGGCTCGCGCCGTACTGTCCGCGTCAACTGCCCGCGTCGGCCCGGCCCCAGTCCTGACCGGCCCGCGCCCATGCGATGTCCCACTGGGCGTACCGCCGGCGCACCAGCCGCCATACGAACAGCCGCCGCACACCGTCGACCAGCCCGGCGATCGCCGCGCCCGCGCCGATCCCGGCCAGCACAGCGTGGGTGGTCGTGGTGGCCGAGTCCAGCGGACGGCTCCTCAGCCGGCCCTGGTCGTCCGTCCAGATACGGAACGTCTCGCCCGCGTCGGCGCCCGGGTGGGCGCCGAGCGTGCCCTGGTGCCTGCTGCCGTCCGGGCCCGTCCAGCTGGCGAGGACCCGGCGGTGGGCGTCACGCGCGGAGGCGGTCTCGGGGTCGGAGTCGATGGGTGGCTGCGGCAGCACCTTGGTCACGGTCGCCGTCACGACATGGCGCTCGGCGCGCTGCTCCTGCGCGGTTCTCTCCAGAGCCCCATGCGCCAGGGAACCCGCCGCCCAGCCCGTGGCCGGGGCCGCGAGCACGATCAGCACCGCGGCGACCAGCGCCGCGTACGCCTCCGCGACATCGGTCCTACGGCGCAGCGGGTTACGCCGCCAACGCCACAAGCCCTTGATCATTCGTATCATCCGCACGTCTTTCGACAACCCCCTTCCCCGTTCGTGGATACCGCATG
Source organism: Streptomyces sp. NBRC 110028 (assembly GCF_001417735.1). GTDB lineage: Bacteria > Actinomycetota > Actinomycetes > Streptomycetales > Streptomycetaceae > Streptomyces. The sequence goes on along the minus strand of NZ_BBUZ01000038.1, from coordinate 109,259 downwards.
GCAGGCCGGATATGCGCGAATTCGGTGAAGAGAGAGCCATATCACGGGCTGAACCCATTCGCCGCGCCCGCGGGGCCGGGCGCGGCCCGTGGCACGCGCCACACCACCCGGGTGCCGCCCGCCTCGGGCGCCTCGATGCTCGGCGTGCCGCCCAGCAGCTCGGCCCGCGACCGCGTGTTGACCAGCCCGCCGCTGGGGGCCGCGCCGCCGATGCCCACCCCATTGTCGGTGACGGTGAGAACGACATCCGCGCCGACCGTGAACCGTACGTCGACCCGCTGGGCGTGCGCGTGCCGGACGGTGTTGCTCAGCGCCTCGGCGAGCACCGCCGGCGCCTGATCGCCGGTCTCGTCCGGCACATCGGTGTCGACCGGTCCGTCCATCGGAAGCGACGGCGTGAAGCCTGTCCGACGCCGACCGCACGGCCTTCACCAGCCGCCGCCGCGGGGTGGCCGGTTCACCGTCCTCGTCCCCGACCGCCCGCAGCGCGAAGATCGTCGATCGGATGATCTTGATCGTCCCGTCCAGGTCGTCCACCGCCCTGCCGACCCGCTCACCCGCCTCCGGATGCTCGATCAGCCGACTCGCGCCCTGCAGCGTCAGACCCGTCGCGAACAGCCGCTGGATCGCCAGATCGTGCAGGTCACGGGCGATCCGGTCGCGGTCGTGCAGCAGCGCCAGATGCTCGGACTCGGCACGGTGCCGGGCCAGTTCGAGCGTGAGCGCCGCCTGCGCGGCGAAGCCCGACAGCAGCTCCACCTCGTGGTCGTCGAACGCGGGCCGCCCCGCCAGCCGGCACAGCCGCAGCGCCCCGGTGGACCGCTCGTGGGCGACCAGCGGTACGGCCACCAGCGGGCCGAACTCGCGCTCCTGGTCCGGCAGCGGCCGGGCCCGCGCCCGGGAATCGGTCCGTACGTCGCTCGCCACCGCGGGCCGCCCGGTGCGCACCGCGAGACCGGCCAGCGAGCCGCCGGACGGCACCACCAGACTGCTGATGCGCTCCGCGTCATGTCCCTCGGCGACCTCCACCATCAGGCTGTCCGTGCCCGGAGCGGGCAGCAGGATGGCCGCCGAATCGGCCAGCGAGACCTGGAGGGCCGGCCGGGCGACCAGACTCAGCACCTCGGCCGCCGGAGTGCCCGCCGACAGTGTGCGGGTGATCACCCCCAGCGCCTCCAGCCACTGCTCCCGGCGGCGGCTCTCGTGGTACAGCCGGGCGTTGTCGATGGCCACCCCGGCGGGGGCCGACAAGGTGGTCAGCACCGCCTCGTCATCGGGGTCGAACCGCGCGCCACCGCGCTTCTCCGTGAGGTACAGATTGCCGAACACCTGATCCCGGGACCCGGATCGGCACCCCCAGGGACGAGCGCGTCGGCGGATGGTGCGCCGGGAAGCCATGGCTCGCCGGATGCTCGGATAAATCGGTCAGCCGCAGCGGCTGCGGATGGCGGATCAGCTCGCCCAGCAGGCCGTGGCCGCTCGGCAGCGGGCCGATCCGGTGCGCGAGATCCTCCGCTGTGCCCACCGGCAGGAACTGCGACAGCCGGTGGCGGTCGACCACGCCCAGCGCCCCGTACTCCGCGTCCGCCAGCAGCACCGCCGCCTCCACGATCCTCCGCAGCACCTGCTTCAGGTCCCGCTCACGGCCCACGCTGAGCACGGCCTCCAGCAGGCTGTGCGTCCGCCCCCGCGTGGCCCGCGCGGCGTCCAGCCGCGCCTGCAGCTCGTCCAGGAGCTGATCCAGCCGGAGTTGAGGCAGCGCGGGATGACGCCCCTGATCCGCCGTGCCCGACACGCCGTTCCCCCCTTTGGTCCCCCACCGTCGTCACCGCGCGGCACAGCGTATCGAGGGGGGACCATCAGGGCTGCGGGACCACGGCCACCGGGCAGCGGGCGTGGTGCAGTACGGCGTGGTTGACCAGGCCCAGCTGCATGCCGAAGTGCCCCTGCCGCCGCCGGGCGCCCACCACCAGCAGATCGGCGAGGTCCGACGCCTCCAGCAGCGCCTTGCGGGCCGGGCCCTCGACCGCGCGGTAGGCCACGGGGACGGGCGGCCGTGCCATCTCCGTCACCCCGCCCAGCGCCTCGTCCAGCAGCTCGGCGGCGTGCCCGGCGTGGTCCTCGTGCGGCCCGTGGTCCTCCGGCCCCGCGCAGCGCCAGGCGTGCACCGCCGCCAGCTCACAGCCGCGCAGCCGGGCCTCCCGGAGCGCGAAGGCGACGGCGGGGGAGGGCGGCGTTTGGTCGTGCTCGCCCGGGCGCTCGCGCTCGGCGATGCCCACCGCGACGCGGTTCATCCGGCCCCGCACGCCCTCCGGACGGCCCCGGACGACGATCACCGGGCAGGACGCCCGGGCCGCGATGCCCAGCCCGACCGAGCCCAGCAGCAGGGACGCGAACTCGCCGCGCCCGCGCGACCCGACGACCACCGCCTCCGCGCTCTGCCCGGCGCGCAGCAGGGCGGTCACCGCGTCCTCGGCCGCGAGGTCGGTCATCACCTTCAGCGCCGGGGCGCGCCGCCCGGCCCGCTCGGCGGCGGTGGCCAGCACGGTCTCGCTGTACAGACGCTCGGTGGGGCGGTCGGCGGCCGTCGCGGGCACGTAGCCCTCGTACCGCTCCCACAGGGAGGCGTGCACGATGCGCAGGGGGAGCCGCCGCCGGGCCGCCATCTCGGCGGCCCAGTCCAGCGCGTCGGAGGCGGCGTCCGAACCGTCGACCCCGACGACCACGGGAAGCTCCACCGCGCCCACCGCCTCTCCTGCCCGCACCTGGCTGTATGCCCGCTCATTGTCCCGCCGAAGCGGTGGTCATGACGCGCTGTGCGGCGCGCCCGGGGGACCCGCTGGGCCGGCACGCCCTAGCGCAGCCGCATGGCCAGTGTCACGACGGCGCCCATGGCCCCGGCGCTGATCGCCAGCCGGTCGGTGACCAGGCGGGTCAGCCACAGTCCGCGGCCGCTGGTCGCGCCGTCCAGCCCCGGCAGGATCTGCGGGATGACGTCCTCGGAGAAGCCGGGGCCGGAATCGCTGATCCGGCACTCCAGCTCGTCGCCCACCCGCCGCAGCAGCAGGGAGCCCTTCCCGCCCGCGTGTTCGATCGCGTTGCTGGCGATCTCGTCGACGGCGAGGACGAAGTCACCGCGGCGGGTCTCGCTGAGCCCGGCCCAGGCGGCGCACTCCTCGACGAGTACGCGCAGCCGGGGCAGCTCCCCGGCGGTGAAGCGGCGGTGCAGGAGATGTTCCAGGTGTGCTCCGGCTCGGTTGGCGGACCGACGACGACAGTCGGCTGGCACCAGGGCCTCCCGTGTGACGAGGGTGAGCGACATCAGGGTCGGTGAAGCAGCCGAGGGTATGGGGTGTGGGGCGCCCATTGGGGGGTGTGACCACAAAAGGCATGTCATATCGGCAGCGCGACTGGAAATGACTAAGAGAGAGTCGGTACGTGCTCATCCACGTATCGCTTCGGATCGGCCGGCAGGGCGGTGGCCCCTCGCACGCACGGTCACCGCCGAGGGGCGAGGCGGGGGAGGAGACGGCAGAGTGAGGCCATGAAGGGACTTCTGGGCGCACTGAAGACCGAGCACCGCGAGCGGCTGATGGCGCTCGCCCACGATGTGTCCTTCCCCGCGGGCGGCCGCATCTTCGAGGAGGGCCGGAAGGCGGACCACTTCTGGGTCATCCGCACCGGCGCGATCACCCTCGACCTGCGGGTCCCGGGCCGCCGGGCCGCGGTGATCGAGACGCTGGGCCCGGGTGAGCTGATCGGCTGGTCGTGGCTGTTCCCGCCGGAGACCTGGCACCTGGGCGCGGAGGCGCTCAGCCCGGTGCGCGCGTACGAGTTCGACGCGGAGGCGGTGCGCCGACTGTGCGACGACGACCCGGAGCTGGGCTACGCGCTCGCGCTGGCTTGCGCACAGGTGATCGGACGGCGGCTGCAGGCCGCCCGGGGCCGGCTGCTGGACCTGTACGGGCCGTACGCGGGCGGCATGTCCCCCTGACGGGGCCGGGGCCGCCCGCTGACGCCGCCGGACGGGCCCGGACTGCGTAGGGTCGTCGTCCACACCGCTGACCGCTAAGAGGCGCGCCTGAGGGCCGAATGGCCCCTTACCCCTTCCCGCGGCAGGACGTAAGCGCGGGCAGCCGGATCACGACCGGCGCCCCGCGCGCCACGGAGGAGAGGCAGTGCCCGAGACAGCCGACACCGCCGATGCCGGGGGAGTCGTCGACCCGACCGCCGAGCCCATCGGGGTCTTCCTGCTCGACGACCACGAGGTGGTGCGACGGGGCTTGCGCGATCTGCTCGACGCGGAGCCCGATCTCGCGGTCGTCGGCGAGGCGGCGAGCGCCCGCGAGGCCATCGCCCGCGCCCCCGCCGTACGGCCCCATGTGGCGGTGCTCGACGTGCGGCTGGGCGGGTCGGGGGAGAACGCCGACCACGAAGGGATCGCGGTCTGCCGGGAGTTGCGGGCCCGGATGCCGGATCTCGCCTGCCTGATGCTCACGTCCTTCGACGACGACGAAGCGCTCTTCGACGCCATCATGGCGGGGGCCGCGGGCTATGTGCTCAAGCAGATCAACGGCTCCGACCTGGTGTCCGCCGTACGCACCGTGGCGGGCGGCCGGTCCATGCCCGACCCGGGGGCGACCGCCCGCGTCATGGCGCGGCTCCGCGGGACCCAGCCCAGCACGCCCGATGAGCTGGAGCGGCTGTCCCCGCGGGAACGGGAGATCCTGGAGCTGATCGGTGACGGGCTGACCAACCGGCAGCTCGCCGAGCGGCTGTTCCTCGCCGAGAAGACGGTCAAGAACCGGATCTCCTCGATCCTGTCCAAGCTGGGGGTGAGCCGGCGGATCCAGGCGGCGGTGATCGCCGAGCGGATCAGGGAGCGCGAGACGGGCCGGTGAGCCCCGGGCGGGGTGAGGCGCCGGGCGGGTGAGGCGGGCGCCGGTGCCGGAGTCGCGTGGGGCACGAGGCCGGCTCCCCATCCGGCCCCGCACCCCACGCCGAGCGGGGCCGGCCGGTCGTGGTCGCTCATCACCGCGGTGGAGTGAGAGCCCGGCCGCCCCGTGGTCAACCGGTTCACACCGCCCCCGTCAGAGTCCCGCGTCCCGCTCCGGCGGGCGAGGGCCGAACGGCCCTGGGCCCGGGGCCGGTTGGGCCGCCGAGCCGCCCGCCGCCCTGCCCCTCGCCGCCACGGCGCCCGTGGGACTACTCCAGGATCTCGACCGGATCGCCCGGCCGCAGCGTGCCCGTGCCCTCCGGCACCAGGTTCTGCCCGAAGAGCAGGGCGTCCCCCACCCGCCGGTGCCGCGCCAGGGTCCGCAGCGGCTCCTTGCCGCGCTCGCCGGTGCTCTGGTCGGTCGTGGTGATGACGCAGCGGGAGCACGGCTTGCACACCCGGAAGACGACCTCGCCGATCCTTATCCGCCGCCAGTCGTCCTCGGCCCACGGCGCGGTGCCGTCGATCACGACATTCGGCCGGAAACGGTTCATCGGCAAGGGACCCTCATCGGGGTGATCCCCCTGGGCGATGAGCGAGTTGAGCGCGTGCAGCGACGCGGTGGTGGTGAGCAGCAGCGGAAACTCGTCGGCGAGGCTCACGGTCTCCCCGTCGCGAGCGTACTCCGGGGTCAGGGGCCGCCGCCGCGCGGGATCGTCGAGGTGGACCAGCCGCGCCTCGGTGCCCAGGAAGTCGCTGAACCAGGCGTCGGCCTCGGCTCCCGCCGGCACCACCTCGACCTCCGTCCGCGCCATCATCACGGGGAAGGCGGCCGGCGACGGCGCCGACGGATCCCTGGGCCCGGGCGCGGTCACCCGCAGCGGCTCCCGGCCCTCGGCGCTGAGCCGGACACCGCCGCCCGGCAGCAGCTCGGCCGAGGCGAGCGCCAGCCTCGGCTGCTGGCGCTGGGTCACATAGCGCCCGCTGGGCTCGACGACCATCCATCTGCGGTCACCGGCCAGCCCCCACCGCTCCACGACCGCGGCACCGGGCGTCAGGCCCGCTATGGACTTGACGGGGTAGACGTGGAGGGCGCTCAGCTCTGGGTTGACCATGCCGAACATCCTGCCAGCAGGGTCCGACAGACCAAGATGGCCGCGGGGTGAACACCAGCCGGGGCCCGGCGTTCCGTGGAACGGAACGCCGGGCCCCGGCCGCGTTGCGAAGGGTGCGCGAGGAGAGCGCTGGGGTCAGTAGCCGCCCCCCGGCTGCTGGGGACGCCCCGGGTACTGCTGCTGGCGGCCGTACGGGTCGTCGTACGGGGACGGCGCGGGAGCCGCCGGGCGGGGCGCCGCGGGACGCGGCATCGCCGGGCGCATCGCCTCGTACCCGTTCGGCGCCGCCGGGCGCGGCTGCTGCGCCCCCGGGTAACCGCGCGGACCCGCCTGCGGCGGGATGTACGGGGAGGGCGCCTGCTGGAGTCCGCCCGGCTGCATGCCACCGGGCTGCATGCCGCCCTGCTGGGGCGCCTGCTGCTGGTAGCCCTGCTGCGGCGTCTGCTGCGAGGGGGCGGCCGGGAGCGCGGGAAGCGCCGAGGGCAGTGCCGGAAGGTGGCTTCCGCTGTCATACGCGGAAGGCACCCGGATGGGTGCGATCTGAGGCGTTCCCCGCTCGGCGACAAGGCTGTCGTAGATGGGGGTGTCCGGGAAGGACGGCGAGGAGTAGTAGCCGCCGCCGTAGGTGCTGCGGGGGGAGGTCATAGACCATAAGTTAAGCCCACCATGTGCTGATTGGGGAGCCCGGTAGGTGGGTTGTTTTCAGTGTTCGGAGCGGTCGTGGACCCCCAATCGGACCGAACTCGGGAAAAACGGTCGTCAGGGTACGTTGAGATCCTGTAAAGGGCGCGTTTTCAGAGGGTCACACGCCCGTCCAGAAGATGAAGCGAACAGAAAGACAGGGGGACCGCATGGCGATGCGCAAAGGCAGCAACATCCAGGTCGCGGCAGGGGCGGTGCGCGTCGAACTCGGCTGGCGCTCCGGCCCCGGAGTGCCGGACGTGGACGCCTCCGCGCTGCTGCTGATGGCCGGAAAGGTTCGCTCCGACGCGGACTTCGTGTTCTACAACCAGGCGGTGCACGCCTCGGGTGCCGTGCGGCACGAGGGCAAGCGGACGGCCGGTGACACCGTGACCGACACCCTCGCGGTCGATCTGGGCCGTGTGGAGCCCGCGATCGAGACCGTGGTGCTCGCCGCCTCCGCGGATGGCGGAACGTTTGGCCGGGTGCCCGGTCTGCACATCCGGGTCCTCGACGCGTCCGGCGGCGCGGAGATCGCCCGCTTCGACAGTGAAGACGCCTCCGTGGAGACCGCGTTCGTCCTCGGCGAGCTGTACCGCAGGCAGGGCGGCTGGAAGTTCCGCGCGGTCGGCCAGGGGTACGACAGCGGGCTCGCGGGCCTCGCCACCGACTTCGGCATCAGCGTCGACGAACCGCGGTACGCGCCCGCGCCCGCTCCCGCCTCCGTCCCCGCGCCCCCGCCCGCCCCGCCCGCCGCGCCCCCCGCCCCGCCGTCGGGGCCCCCGGTCGCCGGCTTCCCGCCGCCGCCCGCGGCCGTCCCCGCGCCCTTCCCGCCGCCCGCGCCCGCACCGGGTCCGGGCCCCGGCTCTCCGGGCGCGCCGGTGAGCCTCAGCAAGGTCACGCTGACCAAGGAGGCGCCCGCCGTCTCGCTCACCAAGCAGGGCGGCACCTCCGGCGCCCTGCGGGTCAACCTCAACTGGCAGGTGCACAAGCAGTTCCAGGGGTGGGGCCAGAAACTCGGCCGGGCCCTGGCCCTGCACGGCGACCTCGACCTCGACCTGGGCGCGCTGTTCGAACTCGCCGACGGCAGCAAGGGCGTGGTGCAGGCGCTCGGCAACTCGTTCGGGTCGCTGCACCAGCCGCCGTTCATCCAACTCGACGCCGACGACCGGACCGGTTCCCGGGCGGCCGGCGAAAACCTCACCGTCAACCTCGACCACAAGGACGCGTTCCGTCGCATCCTCGTCTTCGTCACCATTTACGAAGGTGCGCGCAGCTTCGCGAACCTGCACGCCACCGTCACTCTTCAGCCACAATTCGGCGCGCCGGTCGACTTCTCCCTCGACGAGTGCACCGTCCCGTCCACGGTCTGCGCGCTCGCGCTCATCACCAACAACGGCGGCGACCTCGTCGTCCAGCGCGAGGCCCGCTATCTGGTGCCGGACCGCGGCGTCAGCCCGCAGCGCACCCTCGACCACGCCTACGGCTGGGGCATGAACTGGACCCCCGGCCGCAAGTGAGAATCCGGCCGGCTTCTTGTCGGCCACACCCCTGTCAGGGCGTGGCGCTGGGGCGGGCGTAGGTGCGCCCCTTCCAGGCCGCGCCCCGCCCCATCCAGTGCCGCGCCGCCGAGTCGACGGTCATCAGCAGATAGAGAAACGCCGTCAGCGGCAGCAGCGGCGCCAGCCAGAGGGTCTGCCGGTAGTAGCACAGCATCGGGACGTACGTGGCGGCCATCAGCACCCACGCGGCGGCGCCCGCCGCGAGAAGAGCCGGGCGCCCGGTGGCCACGCCCGCGCACAGCGCGACGGGCGGCGTGAGATACACCACCGCGAGCCCCGCGACCGTCGCCGTCAGCAGCAGCGGATTGTGCCGCAGCTGGGCGTACGCGCTGCGCGACACCATCCGCCACAGCTCGCCGAGCCCCGGATACGGCCGCACGCTGTCGACCCGGTCGGCGAGCCCCAGCCAGATCGTCCCGCCGGAACGCTTGACCGCCCGGGCGAGCGCCACGTCGTCGATGACCGCCTGCCGGATGGCCTCCGGGACCCCGGCCCGCTCGGCCGCCTCCCGGCGCAGCAGCACACAGCCGCCCGCGGCGGCCGCCCAGCGCCCCCGGCGCCGGTTGACCCAGCGGAACGGATACAGCTGGGCGAAGAAGTACACGAACGCCGGGACGATCAGCCGCTCCCAGCCGGTGGCCACCCGCAGCCGCGCCATCTGCGACACCAGGTCCAGGCCGTGGGCCCGGGCGGCCCGCACCAACTCCCGCAGCGAATCCGGTTCATGGGCGATGTCGGCGTCCGTCAGCAGCAGGAACTCGGCCTTGTCGCCGGCCGTGGCGAGCGCGATGCCGTGCCGCACCGCCCACAGCTTCCCGGTCCAGCCGGGCTCCGGCTCGCCCGGCGAGCCGACGGTCAGCGGCAGCCCGCCGTAGGTGTCGGCGAGTTCACGGGCCAGCTTCCCGGTGCCGTCACGGCTGCCGTCGTCGACGAGGAAGACCTCGGCCCATCCCGGATAGTCCTGGGCGAGCAGCGACGGCAGGCTCGCCGGCAGGACGGCGGCCTCGTCCCGGGCGGGCACCACGATGGCCACCGAGGGCCAGTCGCCGGGCTCCTCACCGCCCGGAGCCCCGGGGGCGCCGGGCGGCGTCCGGGGCAACCGGATGTCCGTACGCCAGAAGAACCCCTGGCCCAGCAGCAGCCACAACCATGCCACCAGGGCCCCGACGGCGATCCACGTCAGCGCGCTCACCCGCCGCAGTCTGCCCGAACCCGCGCCCGGGTGCGGGGGACTCGGGGGCGATCCTCTAAAGTGACCGGGTGAAGATCGCGCTCATGGACTCCGGATTCGGCCTGCTGCCCGCCGCGGCCGCGATGCACCGCCTTCGACCCGACGCCGATCTCGTCCTCTCCTCCGACCCCGACGGCATGCCGTGGGGTCCGCGTACGTCCGAGGACGTCACCGAACACGCCCTGGCCTGCGCCCGCGCCGCCGCCGCGCACCGGCCCGACGCGCTGATCGTCGCCTGCAACACCGCCTCCGTGCACGCCCTGCCCGCGCTGCGGGCCGAGCTGGAGCCCGGTCTGCCGGTCATCGGGACCGTACCCGCGATCAAGCCCGCGGCGGCCGGCGGCGGCCCCATCGCGATCTGGGCGACGCCCGCCACCACCGGCAGTCCGTATCAGCGCGAGCTGATCCGGGACTTCGCGGACGGCGTCGAGGTGACGGCCGTGGCCTGCCCCGGTCTCGCCGACGCCGTCCAGCACGTCGACGACGCGGCGATCGACGCCGCGGTGGCCGCCGCGGCGGCCCGTACCCCGGACGACGTCCGGGCCGTCGTCCTCGGCTGCACCCACTACGAGCTGGTCGCCGAACGCATCCGGGCCGCCGTCCAGCCCGCCGGCGCCCCGCCCATCGCCCTCCACGGGTCGGCCGGGGCCGTCGCCGCGCAGGCCCTGCGCCGGATCGGCGCCGAGCCCTCCCTGCCGCCCGGCTCGGCCGCGTCCGCCCGCGGTACGCTCACGGTCATCCTCAGCGGCCGCGAGGGAGCGCTCCCGGAAGCCGCGCTCCGCTACGCCGAGGGCCATCTGCTGGCCCCCGCCGCCCCCGCGCGGGGCTGACCCGCACCCCTCCCACCGGCCCGAACGGTCCGTCGGCTGCCGTGGTACCGGATTCTGAGTACCCTGCCAGTCATGAGGCCCCACGCCGAGGACCCCGACCACCACGGCGAGCAGACCCCGGGCCAGGGCACGCCCGCGGTCTGGACCGGTCGTGCCCACAACCGGGTGCAGTGGGTGCTGGCGACCGTGGGCGCCGCCTGTGTGGCGCTCGGCATCGACCTCGCCGTCGCCTCCCCCTGGACCACGGGGCTCGCCCCGCTCCTGATGTCCGTCATCGGCTGCCTCGCCGCCGGACTGCTGATGCTCTTCGGCACCCTCGCCTTCGTCCACGTCGCGGTGCGGGTCGACGAGGAGTGCCTGGAGGTCCGCTGCGGCCACATGGGGCTGCCCCGCCGCCGTATCCCCCTCAGCGACGTGGTCCACGCCGATGTCGCCCCTCGCGTCACCCCTTGCCAGTGGGGCGGCTGGGGCTACCGGTGGCGCCCCGAGAAGGGCACCGCGGTGGTGGTGCGGCGCGGTGAGGGGCTGGTGCTGCGGCTGGGGGACGGGCGGGTCTTCACGGTGACGGTGGACGACGCGGAGGCGGCGGTCCGGGTCATCCGCGACCGGTTGCGGCTGATCGCGACCCGCACGTCCCAGGTCTAGTGCCGCGTCAGCCAAGGTTTGCCCGGTAGCGAGGCGTCCTGGTGCGGTCAGATGCAAGGCGCCGGATCGGCCTCGTAGTGGGCCTACTCGGTCGATTCGGCAACGCCGCAGATGGCCGTGCCAGGGCGGCGAGCGGGGTGAACCTTGGCTGACGCGGCACTAGCTAGCGGGACCCTCTCCCCGACCCCGCCCCTTCCCGGATCCGGGGACACCCCGGGCTCCGATGGCCGCCCCGCCCGGCGCGCGGGGCCGGGTCGCCGGGGTCGTCAGGCGGGGCGCGACGGGATGGGCGTACGGGCCCCTCGGCGGCGGCTCGTGCGGTGGTCACTGCCCCTTGACGCCGCGCGTGGCGTCAAGGGGCGGCTTGCGGGTGGCGGGCCGTCGCCAGGCCCGCCAGGAGGCCCGCTCCGGCCGTCACCTGCGGAAAGCTGAGCGCGTTGCCCAGGGAGGCCTCCACGGCCAGGGCCGTCAGCGCGGCCGCCGCCGTCAGGGCGACCGGTGTGGCGCGGGGTGAGCGCCACAGCGCGTACAGCATCCACGCGAAGGCCGCGCCCAGGAGGGCCACGCCCGGCAGGCCCTGACCGGCGGCCTGCTGGAGCGGGGCGGAGTGCGGCGTGATCTCCGGTTCCGGTGATGCGGCGGCCGCCGGGCTCAGCTCGGCGAAGAGGTCGGGCCCCGCGCCGCGCAGCGGGTCCGCCGCGGCGAGGTGGGCCGCGTCCTGCCACAGACGGATCCGGTGCTCGGTGAGGTGGGACCGCAGCGAGGACGGCACACCGCCGGGCACCGTGCCCGCCGCGACCGCCCAGCATCCGCCGGCGGCGATCGCGGCGACCAGGCCGAGCGCGGCCAGTCCCGCGAGCCGCCGCAGCCGGGCCGCGGCCAGGGAGCACAGCAGGACCGCGCCGCTCGCGGCGCCGCCCGCCGGTGGGCCGCTCACCACGGCGGTGAGCGTGATCGTCAGGGCCAGCAGCCACAGGGCCGACCGGAGCGCGGCCCCGCGGGCGGCCCACGCGGCGCAGCAGGCCGCGCCGGTGGCCAGGGTGAGCTGGGCCGCGTCCAGCCCCTGGTGGCCGCTCGGGCCCGTGCCGGTGGACAGGGCCAGGCCGAGCCCCGCGAGTCCGGCGGCGGCCGCGCAGGCGACCGGCAGGAGCGACCCGGCGATGCGGCCGCAGGCGTACCCGGCGGCCACGGCCAATACGGCGAGCAGCACCCCCTCGGGACGCGCGGTGCGCCCCATGCCGGAGACGAGCGCCCAGAGGGCGCAGGAAGCGAGGATCGCCACGCCCGCGACATCGGGCGCACTGCCCGGGGCCCGGCTTCGGTGTTCGCTGTCGTGGTCCCGGTCGTGTTCCTGTACGACCGGTCCCAGCGCTGATGACGTCATCCCGTCGACCCCCCGTCGTGACGGGCATCGCGCAGCGACGGTGAGCCGCGTCGCGAGCCATGCACCGGGAACGGTAGCGCTTGGCATGAGGTATGTGTATATGTTGCGCAGAAACGATGTGTCAGTGGTGAAACGCACCCTGAGCGCGCGGAACGGGCGCCCGGCGCGGGCCACCGGCGCACCCGCGGGCCCGGCCGATACCCTCACCGCATGGCGACCCCCGACTTCATCCGCGGCCTGCGGGCCTCCATCGGCCATGAACTTCTCTACCTGCCGGGCGTGAGCGCCGTCGTCTTCGACGACGAGGGCAGAGTGCTGCTGGGCCGTCGTGCCGACAACGGCCGCTGGGCGATCATCTGCGGCATCCCCGAACCGGGCGAGCAGCCCGCCACGGCGGTGGTGCGCGAGGTGCGGGAGGAGACGGCGGTGCGGTGCGTTCCGGAGCGCATCGTGCTCGTACGGACGTTGGCGCCGGTGACGTATCCCAACGACGACCGGTGCCAGTTCATGGACGTGTGCTTCCGCTGCCGCGCGGTGGGCGGCGAGGCGCGGGTGAACGACGACGAGTCGCTGGACGTGGGCTGGTTCCCGCTCGACGGGCTGCCGGAGCTGGAGGACTTCTCGCTCACCCGGATCAAGCAGGCGCTCGGCGAGGGGCCGACGTGGTTCGAACCCACCCCGGCGGAGTGAAGAGTGTGCCGGGGCCCCATGGGGCCGGGTGCGGGCGCCGCCTAGGGTGCCCCTCATGAGCGCGTCCCCTGTGCCCGGTCACACTCCGGGCTCCGCCCCCCGGCCCGCCGACGCCGGTCTCTCCGGCCGTACCGCAGTCGTCACCGGCGCCGCCGGGGGCATCGGGCGGGCGTGCACCCTGCGGCTGGCGGCCGCCGGGGCACGGGTCCGGGCGGTCGACCTGGACGCCGAGGGCCTGGCCGATCTGGTCGCCTCCGCCGAGCGGACGGCCCGCCCGCCGGGCGCCGTCGAGGCGTACGCCCTGGACCTGATGGACCTGGACGCGGCCGAACGGGCCGCCGAGGGCGCCGACATCCTGGTCAACAACGCGGGAATCCAGCTCGTCCGCCCGATCGAGGACTTCCCGCCGGAGGTGTTCTCCCGGGTGCTGACGGTGATGCTGGAGGCCCCGTTCCGGCTGGTGCGCGGCGCGCTGCCGGGGATGTACGAGCGGGGCTGGGGGCGGATCGTGAACATCTCCTCCGTGCACGGGCTGCGCGCCTCCGCGTACAAGTCCGCGTATGTGGCCGCCAAACACGGCCTTGAGGGGCTTTCCAAGGTCGCCGCCCTGGAGGGCGCGCCCCACGGGGTCACGTCCAACTGTGTCAACCCCGGCTATGTGCGCACCCCCCTGGTCGAGCGTCAGACCGCCGACCAGGCCGCCGCGCACGGCATCTCCCCGGAGCGCGTCGTCTCCGAGGTGCTGCTGGCCGATTCGGCGGTCAAGCGGCTCGTCGAACCGGAGGAGGTGGCGGAGGCCGTGGCGTATCTGTGCGGTCCGCACTCCTCGTTCATCACCGGTGCCTCGCTCACCATGGACGGCGGATGGACGGCCCACTGAACGGCCCGCTGAACTACCGACGGGACGGCCCGCTGAACGACCGGCCGGACGGTCCGCTGCCCGGCCGGCCCGCGGACCGCCCACCGCGCCGTACGACGCCCGGCGCCGCCGCGGCCGCTCCCGGCGATCCGCCGGAGACCCCGTACCTGGAACTGCTCGCGCGCGGCGCGCCTCCCGAGGCGTACGAGCGCCCTGGGCTGCTGGCGCGCGCCGAGAAGGCCCCGGCCGAGCGGCTGGCAGCCCTGGAGCGCGCCAAACTGCTCGCCCTGCGGGTGCGCGGCGAACTGGAGGGGCGCAGGCGCCGCGAGGCCGAGCTGTCCGCGCTCTTCGAGACCGCCCACGACCTCGCCGGGCTGCGCGATCTGGACGCGGTCCTCCAGGCCATCGTGCAGCGCGCCCGTTCGCTCCTGGGGACCGAGGTCGCGTATCTGACCCTCAACGACCCGACCGCCGGAGACACCCATATGCGGGTCACCGACGGTTCGGTCTCGGCGCGCTTCCAGCAACTGCGGCTCGGCATGGGGGAGGGGCTGGGCGGGCTCGTCGCCCAGACCGCGCGCCCCTATGTGACCGACAGCTACTTCGACGACCCCCGCTTCCAGCACACCCGGACCATCGACGCGGGCGTCAGCGACGAGGGCCTGGTCGCGATCCTCGGTGTGCCGCTGCTGCTCGGCAGCGGTGTCATCGGGGTGCTGTTCGCGGCCGACCGTCGGGTCCGCGTCTTCGAGCGCGAGCAGATCGCCCTGCTCGCCTCCTTCGCCGCGCACGCGGCCGTCGCCATCGACACGGCCAATCTGCTCGCCGAGACGCGGACGGCACTGGCCGAACTGGAGGCCGCCAACGAGATCATCCGCGACCGCAGCGGTGTCATCGAGCGCGCCTCCGAGGTCCATGACCGGCTCACCGAACTGGTGCTGCGCGGTGGCGGGGTGCGGGACGTGGCCGCCGCCGTGGCCGAGGTGCTGAGCGGTTCGGTGGAGTTCCTGGAGACGCACGAGGCGTCCGCGGACGCCCTCGACCGGTCGCGGGCCGACGGCCACGCCGTACGCCACGGCGACGACTGGATCGCGGCCGTCTCCGCGGGCGGCGAACTCCTCGGCGCGCTCGTCCTGCACGGCCACCCCCGGCTCGACCCCGTGGACCAGCGCACCCTGGAGCGCGCCGCCATGGTCACCTCGCTGCTGCAGCTCGCCCGCCGCTCGGCGGGCGAGGCCGAACAGCGGGTGCGCGGCGAGCTGCTGGACGATCTGCTCGACGCGCCCGACCGGGAGCCGCGGCTGCTGCGGGAGCGTGCCGCACGCCTGCGCGCGGACCTGGACGCGCCCCATGTGGTCCTCGCCGCGGGCATAGACGCGCCCCGCGCCGCGCCGGGCGGCGAGCCCGCGGCCGAAACCGCCGTCGCGCCGGGCCCGGGCGCCGCCGAGGACGCCGCCGACCGGATGCGCCTGTGGTCCGCCGCGTCCCATCTGGCCGCCACCCGGCAGGGTCTGGCCGCGGCGCGCGACGGCGGCACGGTGCTGCTGCTGCCGCTCGCCGAGGGGGACACCGCCGACGCCCTGGCCCGCCGCGCCGCCCGGCAGCTGGGCACCGCCGTGCACGCGCCCGTCACCGTCGGCGCCTCCGCACCCGTCGCCGCGCCCGCCGCCCGCCCCGCCGAGGTCGCCGCCTCGTACGCCGAGGCCCGGCGCTGCCTGGCCGCGCTGCGGGTGCTGGGCCGGGCCGGCGAGGGGGCCGCCGCCGAGGACTTCGGCTTCCTCGGCCTGCTCCTGGCCGGTACGCGGGACGGCGCCCCGGACGGCACCCGGGTGCGGGACTTCGTCACGCGCACCATCGGGGCGGTCGTGGAGTACGACGCCCGGCGCGGCACCGGGCTGGTGCGCACGCTGGACGCGTACTTCGCCGGCGGGATGAGCCCGGCGCGCACCAAGGACGAGCTGCATGTGCATGTGAACACGGTGGCGCAGCGGCTGGAGCGGGTGGGGCGGCTGCTCGGCGCCGACTGGCAGTCGCCCGCGCGGTCGCTGGAGATACAGCTCGCGCTGCGGCTGCACCGGCTGATGGGGGCCGTGGAGCGCTGACCCGGCCTCCTCCACACGATCAGGCCGAGGCGGAACGGGAGGACTCCCGGGCCTCATCGGCTTCGCCCGGCTCGATGGCCGCCAGGTCGCGTTCGCGGGTCTCCTTCGCCGCGCCGACCGCCACCACCGTGAGCAGCGCCGCCGCGATGACGTACAGGGCGATCGGGGTGGCGCTGCCGTAGTCGGCGAGCAGCGCGGTGGCGATCAGCGGTGCGGGCGCCCCGGCCGCGACCGAGGAGAACTGGGCGCCGATCGAGGCGCCCGAGTACCGCATCCGCGTCGCGAACATCTCCGAGAAGAACGCCGCCTGGGGCGCGTACATCGCGCCGTGGAAGACCAGCCCGACCGTGACCGCGAGGACCAGCGCCCCGAAGTGCTCCGAGTCGATGAGGGCGAAGAAGGGGAACGCCCACGCGCCGACGCCCACGGCGCCCAGCAGATAGACCGGGCGGCGGCCGACGCGGTCCGACAGCGCGCCCCAGGCCGGGATCGTCGCGAAGTGCACTGCGGAGGCGATGAGTACGGCGTTCAGCGCGGTCTGCTTGCCGAGGCCCACATGGTCGGAGGTGGCGTAGACGAGGACGAAGGCCGTGATGACGTAGTAGCTGATGTTCTCGGCCATCCGCGCGCCCATCGCGACCAGGACGTCCCGCCAGTGGTGGCGCAGGACGGCCACCAGCGGCATCCGCTCCGCCACATCGTCGGTCTTCCGCGCCTCGGCCCGGGCCAGCGCGGCCTTGAAGACGGGGGATTCATCGACGGACAGACGAATCCACAAGCCGACCAGCACCAGCACGCCCGAGAGCAGGAACGGCACCCGCCACCCCCAGGACTCGAACGCGCCCTCCGACAGCAGTCCGGTCAGCGCGGACAGCACGCCGGTGGCCAGCAACTGCCCGGCGGGGGCGCCGGTCTGCGGCCAGGACGCCCAGAATCCGCGCCGCCGGGCGTCCCCGTGCTCGGACACCAGCAGCACCGCCCCGCCCCATTCGCCGCCGAGCGCGAAGCCCTGCACCAGCCGCAGCGCGGTGAGCAGAACGGGCGCCGCCGAGCCGACGGTGGCGTGCGTCGGCAGCAGACCGATCGCACAGGTCGCCCCGCCCATCAGCAGCAGGCTCAGGATCAGCAGCTTCTTGCGGCCGAGCCGGTCGCCGTAGTGCCCGAACACCAGGGCGCCGATCGGCCGGGCGGCGAAGCCGACCGCGTACGTCAGGAACGACAGCAGGGTGCCGACGAGCGGATCGGAGTCGGGGAAGAAGAGCTTGTTGAAGACGAGCGCGGCGGCCGACCCGTAGAGGAAGAAGTCGTACCACTCGATGGTGGTGCCGATGAGGCTCGCCGCGACGATGCGGCGCAGCGATCCGGGACTGGTCGGAGGAGCCATGGTTACCACTTCCGAGCGGGTGCGGGGACGGATTCGTGTGCCACACCGTAGAAATGCGCACGTCAGCTCGGATATGTACGCGGGCTACACACTTCCGCCGCCCGCTGCGGGCTCCGCACCCATGCGCACGGGCCCGGGGGTTCCGGCGTCCCCGGGCCCGTGCGGACCGTTTCACACCTTGCGGTAGTCGTACGCCTCCGCCGCGGCTCCGGCGACCGTGTCCACGTCCGCTCCGGTGGACGCGGTGACCACGGCCGCCACCGCGCCCTCCACGAGCGGCGCGTCCACCAGCCGGGAGCCCTCCGGCAGCTCGTCCTCCTCGGCCAGCAGTGCCTTGACGGTCAGTACGGCGCTGCCGAGGTCGACCAGTATGGCCACCCCGGCGCCCTGGTCGACCGCGTACGCCGCGTCGCGTATCAGCTCCTCGCTGGTGCCGAATCCGCCGTCCGGGGTGCCGCCCGCGGCGCGCACGGGCGCGGTGCCGCCCCCGGCCAGCGCGGTGGCCAGCCGGGCGACCGACTCGGCGACCTCCCCGCTGTGCGACACGACGACGACCCCGACCAGCTTCTCGCCGCCGCTCCCGGTCATCGGAGGGCCTCCGCCAGCGCCGCGACGATCAGCGCGGACGAGGTGGCGCCGGGGTCCTGATGGCCGACGCTGCGCTCGCCCAGATAGCTGGCCCGGCCCTTGCGCGCGAGCATCGGTACGGTCGCCAGCGCGCCCTTGTCGGCGGCCTCGCCCGCCGCGGTGAACGAGGCGGTGTCGCCGCCCAGCGCCTCCACCGCGGGGAGCAGCGCGTCCAGCATGGTCTTGTCGCCCGGCGCGGCCCCGCCGAGCTGGGCCACCGCGTCCACCCCGGCCCGCAGCGCGTCCGCCAGCTGCCGGGGCGTGACCTCCGCCGCGTCCCCCAGCGCCTTGCCCGCGCGCCGCAGCAGCGTCCCGTACAGCGGCCCGGAGGCGCCGCCCACCTTCGAGATCAGCTGGCGCCCGGCCAGGATGAGCGCGGCGCCGGGCGATCCCGGTGGCTCCTTCTCCAGCGCGTCGGTGACGGCCGCGAAGCCGCGCTGCATGTTGATGCCGTGGTCGGCGTCGCCGATCGCGGAGTCCAGTTCGGTGAGCCGGGCCGCCTCGTGGTGCACGGACTCGGCCGCGGCGGTGAGCCAGCGTTGGAAGAAAGAGGTGTCGAGCGCGTGTTCGACTGCGGATTCACTGCTGGACACAGACGCCTCCTCATGACGGTAACCGACGGCGACAGCGTACGTATCGGGCCAGGTGGCGGGATGGTCCGGGTCAGCAGCCCCAGCGCAGCCCGGCGGTCCGTACGGGCGCGTCCCACAGCCGCAGCAGGTCCTCGTCGACCTGGCACAGCGTGACCGAGGCACCCGCCATGTCGAGTGATGTGACGTAGTTGCCGACGAGCGTACGTGCCACCGTCACACGGCGCTCGCCGAGCACCCGGTGCACCTCGGCCGCGAAGCCGTACAGCTCCAGCTGCGGGGTCGCGCCCATTCCGTTGACCAGGACGAGCACCGGACTGTCCGGGCGCAGGTCGTCCAGCACCGCGTCCACCGCGTAGTCGGCGATCTCGCGCGAGGTCATCATGGCCCGCCGCTCCCGCCCCGGCTCGCCGTGGATGCCCACACCCAACTCCAGCTCCCCGGCGGGCAGATCGAAGGTGGGGCCGCCCTTGGCGGGCGTCGTGCAGGGGGACAGCGCCACGCCGAAGCTGCGGGAGGACGCGTTGACCCGGCGGGCGATCGCCTCCACCCGCTCCAGTGGCGCCCCCTCCTCGGCCGCCGCGCCCGCGATCTTCTCCACGAACAGTGTCGCGCCGGTGCCGCGCCGGCCCGCCGTGTGGGTGCTGTCGGTCACCGCCACATCGTCGTCGACGAGCACCTTGGCGACCTGGATGCCCTCGTCCTCGGCCAGTTCGGCGGCCATCTCGAAGTTGAGCACGTCGCCGGTGTAGTTCTTGACGACGAACAGCACCCCCTTGCCGCTGTCCACGGCGGCCGCCGCCCGCACCATCTGGTCGGGCACGGGGGAGGTGAAGACCTCGCCGGGGCAGGCCGCGTCGAGCATGCCGACACCGACGAACCCGCCGTGCAGCGGCTCGTGGCCGGAGCCGCCGCCGGAGAGCAGGGCCACCTTGTCGGGCACCGGCGCGTCCCGCCGGACGATCACCCGGTTCTCGACATCCACCGTCAGTTCGGGGTGGGAGGCGGCCAGCCCGCGCAGTGCGTCGGCGACTACGGTCTCGGCCACGTTGATGAGCATCTTCATGGGAGTGTTCGTCCTCCACCGGGTGGGAGCTGTGCACCGCTGCAACAGCGTACGGATCCGGCGCGGTCATGGCACCCCTGGGGCGCTGAGCCGAACAGCCTAATAAGCAGAAAAAGGTACATAGGCATCATATGGTGCGCGCATGGAGAACACTGCCGCACCGGCGGCCGCCGCCGCGCGCCCGCGCCCGCATCCACCCCGGCCGCCGCTCCACCGGCGCCGCGCTCCGTGGCTCGCGGTGGTCGCCGTCGGCTATGCGATGGTCCAGCTCGCCGTGGTCGTCCCGCACGTCGGACACGCGCTGGGCTGGGACGAGTCCGTGTACGTCTCCCAGGTGGACCCGCGCACCCCGGCCGCGTACTTCAGCGCGCCGCGCTCGCGCGGCATCAGCATGCTCGTCTCCCCGGTGGTGGCCGCCACGTCCTCCATCACGGCGCTCCGGGTCGTCCTCACGGTGCTTTCCGCGGGCGCCCTCTACACCGCCTTCCGCGTCTGGAACAGGTTGCTGCCCCGCGGTCCCGTGGCGCTCGCCGCGCTGCTCTTCGCCGGGCTGTGGATCACCACGATCAGCGGCCCCGCCGTGATGCCCAACCTCTGGGTCGCGCTCGGCGCGGTGGCCGCGGTCGGCTGGTTCCTGCGCCTGCCCGCCGAGCCGGGCGCCCGCTGGTGGCTCGCCGCCCTCGTCGCCGGTGTCACGCTCGTCCGCACCCCCGACGGCGGCTGGCTGGCCGTTCCGCTGCTGGCCGTCGCCCTCCGGCTGCGGACGTGGCGGCCGGCTCTGCTCCCGCTGGTGGGCGGGCTCCTGCTGGGCGCCGCGCAGTGGATCGGCGAGGCCTACGACCGCTTCGGCGGCATCGGCGGGCGGCTGGACGTCTCCAGCGACGTCGAGGGCGGCATGGGCCTCCACTTCGCCGTGGGCGCCGCGCTGCGCAGCCTCAACGGGCCCCAGCTGTGCCGCCCGTGCGAGGTGCCGCTGCGCCATCCGGAGCTGACCCTGTGGTGGCTTTCGCTGCCGCTGCTGACCCTGGCCGCCGTCGCCCTCGTCCTGCGGGACCGTCAGGCACGGCGGAACCGGGTGCGCGTCGGGCTCGGCCGGCCGCACACCCACCGGGAGCCCGGTGTGCCGGTCACCGTGCTGCCCGTCGTCTGCGCTGCCTCCCTCGCCGTGCCCTACCTGCTGCTCATCGACTACTCCGCGCCGCGCTTCCTGATGCCGTCCTACGCGCTGCTCGCCCTGCCCATCGCCGCGCTGGGCTTCCGCGCCGTACGCGCCGCACGCTCGTCCCGCCACATGGCCACCGCGCTCGGGGTCGTCGTCCTGCTCCATCTGGGCAGCCAGTTCGCCGTCCTCGCCCACACCTCGGCGGTGTCCGAGAAGACCACCGGGCGCTACCGCACCGCCGCCGACGGGCTGAAGCGGCTGGGGCTGCGGCCGCCGTGCCTGGTGGCCGGCGACCGGGCCCTGCCCGTCGCGTACCACGCGGGCTGCGGCTCCGCCCAGACCAGCGGCAACAACCGCTCCACCACCGTGTCCGGGCTGCTGCGGCGGGCCGCGCGCGAACCCACCGCGCTGCTCGTCCGGCGCGCCCACGGCGCCCGACCGCCGTCCTATGCCCGCACCTGGATCGGGTTTCCGCTGGCGGGGACGGAGTGGAGCGCCTATCTGCCGCCGGACCAGGCGCGCCAGGCAGCGTCGCGGGGCGCGGAAGAGTTGCTTCAGTCCCGGAAATCCGGACAGGAGGCGTCGGGCAATCCCGCGAGCATGGGTGCCATGACGACGCGACCGATCACCAGTTGGGCCGGATTCCAGGCGGCGGAGCCCGGCTTCGCCACGGCCGTCCGGGAGCGCTTTGAGCGCTACCGCACCCATGTCCTGGCCACCGTGCGGCAGGACGGCTCCCCGCGGCTGACACCCCTGGAGGTCACCTTCCGCTTCGGGGAACTGTGGCTCGGCATGATGCCCGACTCGCGCAAGGCCATCGATCTGCGCCGCGACCAGCGCTTCTCGATCCAGGCCAACCCGGGCCCGGGCGACGGCACCCCCGGCGGCGACGTGCGGATCAGCGGCCGGGCCGTCGAGGTGACCGAGCCGGACTCGCTCGCCCGCTTCGCCGCCGAGGTCCATCCGCCCGAGCCCTTCCACCTCTTCCGCGCCGAGGTGACCGAGGTCGTGCACACCGAGGCCGGGGAATCCGGCCTGGTGCTGCGGACCTGGCGCCCCGGCCAACCGGTCCGGGTCGTACGGCCCGGACCGGACGACAGCCCGCCCCCGGTGGACGAGGCGGGTTGAGCCGCCGGGTGCTCCGCGGCCCTTCCGTATTTCTGGAACGCGTTCTACCGTGCCCCTCGATCCCAGGACGCTCCCAGACCGCCGTCGTGGCGCACGCGAGACTCCAGGAGGGGCCGTGGACCTCGAATACACCCATGAGCAGCGGCAGTTACGAACCGAGCTGCGCACCTACTTCGCCGAGCTGGTCCCCGATGACGCCTACGCCCGCTACGCCGACCCCGCCGGGCAGAAGCGGTTCTACCGCGAGACCATCCGCCGCCTCGGCACCGACGGCTGGCTGGGCGTGGGCTGGCCCCGGGAGTACGGCGGGCGGGGACTGGGCCCGGTCGAACAGTTCATCTTCTTCGACGAGGCCGCCCAGGCGGGAGTACCGCTGCCGCTGATGGCCCTCAACACGGTCGGCCCCACGCTCACGCGCCACGGCACCGACGAGCAGAAGCGGTACTTCCTGCCGCGCATCCTCTCCGGCGAGATCGACTTCGCGATCGGCTACAGCGAGCCCGACGCCGGAACCGACCTCGCCGCCCTCACGACCCGCGCCGTACGGGACGGCGACGACTACGTGGTGAACGGCCAGAAGACCTGGACCACCAACGGGGACACCGCCGACTGGGTCTGGCTCGCCGTCCGCACCGACCCCGACGCGAAGCCCCACCACGGCATCAGCATCCTGCTCGTCCCCACCACCGACCCCGGCTACTCCCGCACCGTCATCACCACTCTCGCCTCCCACGACACCACCGCCAGCTACTACGAGGACATCCGGGTCCCGGCCACCCGCCGCGTCGGCGCCGAGAACGAGGGCTGGCGCATGATCACCACCCAGCTCAACTACGAACGCGTCACCCTCGCCGCCCACGGCACCATGGCCATCCGCGCCCTGCGCGGCGTCCGGCAGTGGGCCGCCGAAACCAAGCTCCCGGACGGCCGCCGGGTCATCGACCTGGCGTGGGTACGCGCCCGGCTGGCCCGCACCCACGCCCGGCTGGACGCCATGAAGCTGCTCAACTGGCAGATGGTGGACGCCCTCCAGCGCGACACCCTGACCCCGCAGGACGCCTCCGCCGTCAAGGTCTACGGCTCCGAGGCGCGCCGCGACGCCTACGCCTGGCTCATGGAGGTCGTCGGCGCCGCGGGCCCGCTCAAGGAGGGCTCGGCCGGTGCGGTCCTCCACGGCGAGCTGGAACGCGGCTACCGCAGCGCGGTCGTCTTCACCTTCGGCGGCGGCAACAACGAGATCCAGCGGGAGATCATCTCCTGGATCGGCCTGGGCATGCCACGGGTGCGCCGCTGACCGGCTGGTTCTGGAATTGACCGACCCCATGGCCGGAAACTCCTTGCAGTCCGCCTCGGCTGTTGATGCCCTCGCGGCAGATTTTCCGGGCGAGGCGGGCCGGCCGGCTGTTGTCCGCGAGGGAAGCGGTCGCCGACAAGCAGTACCCGATGCGGAGGGGAACCGGCGCGGCAGTCATGTCAGGCGCCGCTTCCGGCGCGCTGGGCGAGGAGTTGCATCTCCCAGGCGAAGGCCACACCGGAGGCGCCGCCGTGCTGCGCTTGGACCTCGGCGGCGCCCGGCACGGTCTTCTCGCGGGCCCAGTCGCGCTGCCACTCGCCCATCACGGCCTGCCAGGTGATCGGAACCACGCCCGCCTGGATCATGCGGCGCACGGCCATGTCGTGCGCCTCCTTCGAGGCACTGCCCGAGGCGTCGGTGACGGCGAAGACCTCGAAGCCCTCGCCCGCTGCCTGTATGGCCGGCATCGCCAGGCAGATCTCCGTCCAGAGGCCAGCGATGATCAGCTTCTTGCGCCCGGTCGCCTTGACGGCATCCACGACGCGCTCGTCCTGCCAGGTGTTGATGAAGGTCCTGTTGATCGGCTTCTGCTCCGGGAACACGTCCCGCAGTCCCTGGATGAGGTGGCCGCCGCGCTCCTCCAGCACGGTGGTCAGGATGGTCGGCACGTCGAACACTTTGGCGATCTTGGCGAGTCCAACGACGTTGTTCACGATCATCGTCGGGTCGTGGCTGTTCAGGTTGGCGAACTGGAACGGCTGGTGGTCGATCAGTACGAGCACGCTCTCCTCGGGCGTCAGCAGGGCGTCGAGTCCGGCCTTGTTCTCGGTGCTCATGGGATTCCCCTTCCGGGGCTTCGTGTCCGGGGGTGCCGGGCGGTACGCCGAAGGCTCGTTGCCTGCGGCGTACCCCGTGCGGGCTGACCGCCTGACGGCCCCGCGGCATGTAGTTGATGTGACAACTAAGCTAAGCGCATGTGCTTGATGTGTCAACTAGCTGTCGTGGAAGGCGACTTCCGGGTACGTGCCGGGTGGGCGGACACCCGTCCGAGTCGCACCGTTACGCTCCCTCCATGAACGCAACGCCTCGCTGGCTGACGTCGCAGCAGAAGGCCGCCTGGGACAGCTTCATCCACATGCAGGAGAAGCTCATCGGACGGCTTTCCCGCCGAGTCCAGGCCGACTCCGGGATGTCCGCCTCCGACTACATCGTGTTGGCCAAGCTCACCGAAACCGGCGGCGGGCGGACGCGCTTCATGGACCTGGCGAAGCTGCTGGAGTGGGAGAAGAGCCGCATGTCCCACCAGGTCAGGCGGATGGCGAAGCGCGGACTGGTGACCAAGGAAGATTGTCCCGACGACGGGCGCGGGGCGTTCATCGTCGCCACCGCGGCCGGCTGCAAGGCGATCGAGGACGCCGCGCCCCTGCACGTCGAGCACGTTCGCCGACTGTTCATCGACGCCCTCACCCCTGAAGACCTCGACGCGCTCGCCCGGATCTCGAACCGTGTCCTCGCGCATATGGAGAAGCAGCCCGACTGACCGAGCGTGTGAAGTGAACTCACCGCACCGGGGAAGCCGCCCGTGTCCCGCGCGCCATGTCCCCGCAACGGGCCCGGCTGCTCGTGTGGTGCTGGTCGGGCTGTTCGGCGCGCACAGCGCCGCACCGATGGCGGCGGTCATGGCCGTCCGTCTCGTCCCGGCCACTCTCGCCCCGGCGGCCACCAGGGCCGCCTAGGCTGGCCGCAGGAGGTGGTCGGCCATGGCGGCGATCGTACGGCGGGGCATACCGGACCCCGACCCGGGGCTGTACGGTCCGGCATCCGTGACGTGGCAGATGCACGGCGACCCGATGATGTGGATCGCCGGGGTCCGCGCGCTCTATCTGCAGGCCCTGCATCCGCTCGCGGTGCGCGGTGTCCTCCAGAACTCCGACTTCCGCCAGGACGCCTGGGGCCGTCTGCTGCGCACCGCCCGGTTCGTCGCGACCATCACCTACGGCACCACCGAGGCCGCCGAGCGGGCCGGTGCCCGGGTGCGGGGCATTCACCGCGGGCTCTCCGTGACCGACCCCGGCACCGGCGCCCGGCACGCCGTGGACGAGCCCGGCCTGCTGCTGTGGGTGCACTGCGCCGAGGTCGCCTCGTACCTCCATGTCGTACGCCGCTCCGGCTATCCCCTCACCGACGCCCAGGCGGACGCCTATGTGGCCGAGAACCGGGAATCCGCCCGCCTGGTCGGGCTCGATCCCGCCGGGGTGCCTGCCGATACGGCGGAACTGCGCGCGTACTTCGCGACGGTGCGCCCCGGACTCGCCGTCACCCCCGAGGCCCGCGAGGTCGACGCCTTTCTGCGCAGGCCCCCGGTCCCGCCCCTGCTCGTCCCGGCGCGCGATCTGGTCTGGGGGCGCTTCGCCGCACTGGCCTACGCCTCCCTGCCGCGTTACGCCCACGCGCTGTACGGGCGGCCCGCGCCCGCCCCCGCGACCGTCACCCGGCGGCTGCGGGCGACGGGCCGGGCGCTGCGGCGCATCCCGGCCACGGTGCGCTGGCAGCTGCCGCCGAAGCACATCCTGCGGGCGGTGGAACGGCTCGGCCCGGGCACCCGCCCCTCGCCCCGCGCCCTCCGCCACGACACGGCCGCGGCCAGGAAGGCCGGGTAGCCGCGGCGATCACCCCGTGCTACGCAGGGGGCATGTCTGACAGCGATGCCTACGACGTCGTCATCGTCGGCGGCGGCCACAACGCCCTGGTCGCCGCCGCCTATCTGGGCCGGGCGGGCCGTAGCGTGCGGGTGCTGGAGCGGCTGGACCACATCGGCGGCGCGGCCGTGTCCGAGCGCACGTTCGCCGGGGTGGACGCCCGGCTCTCGCGCTATTCGTACCTGGTCAGCCTGTTGCCCCGGCGCATCGTCGACGACCTGGGGCTGCGGTTCGCGGTCCGCAAGCGGTCCGTCTCCTCGTACACCCCCACCGTCCGGGGCGGGCGGCCGGCCGGGCTGCTGGTGGAGACCGGCGGCGGGGCCCGGACCCGGGAGGCGTTCGCGCGGCTGACCGGCGGGGAGCGGGAGTACGCGGCCTGGGAGCGGTTCTACGGGATGACCGGGCGGGTCGCCGAGCGGGTGTTCCCGACGCTGACCGAGCCGCTGCCCGACCGGGAGGCGCTGCGGGCCCGGATCGGGGACGACGCGGCGTGGGAGGCGCTGTTCGAGCGGCCGCTGGGGGAGGCGGTCGAGGCGGCGTTCGAGGACGACCTGGTGCGGGGCGTGGTGCTCACCGACGCGCTGATCGGCACCTTCGCCTCCGCCCATGACCCCTCGCTGCGGCAGAACCGCTGCTTCCTCTACCACGTGATCGGCGGCGGCACCGGCGACTGGGACGTGCCCGTGGGCGGCATGGGCGCGTTCACCGACGCCCTCGCGCACGCGGCGGGCGTGGCGGGCGCGCGGATCGCGACCGGCTGCGAGGTCACGGGGATCGCCACCGACGGGACGGCGGCCGAGGTGCGTTACGAGGACCGGGACGGCGAGCATGTCGTGGGCGCCCGCCATGTGCTGGTCGGGGCCGCCCCGCGCGAGCTGGCGCGGCTGCTCGGCGAGGAGCCGCCCGCCCCGCCCGCCGAGGGCGCGCAGCTGAAGGTGAACATGCTGCTGCGGCGGCTGCCCGCGCTGCGGGACCCCGAGGCGGATCCGCGCGAGGCGTTCGCCGGGACGTTCCACATCGCCGAGGGCTACGGCGAGTTGGAGGCGGCGTACCGGCAGGCCGCCGCGGGGGAGCTGCCGCGGCGGCCACCGTCGGAGATCTACTGCCACTCGCTGACCGACCCGTCGATCCTCGGCCCGGACCTGGCCGCGCGCGGCTACCAGACCCTCACCCTGTTCGGGCTGCACACCCCCGCCCGGCTGTTCGCCGACGACCCCGAGGGGACCCGCGAGACCCTGCTGGGGGACACCCTCGCCCAGCTCGACGCCCACCTCGCCGAACCGATCGCCGACTGCCTCGCGTACGACGCCGACGGCAGGCCGTGCGTCGAGGCCAAGAGCCCGCTGGACCTGGACCGCGAACTGCGGCTGCCCGGGGGGAACATCTTCCACCGCGAGCTGGCCTTCCCGTACGCCCAGGAGGGCACCGGCCGCTGGGGCGTGGAGACGCGCCACGCCAATGTGCTGCTGTGCGGCGCGGGCGCGGTGCGGGGCGGCGGGGTCAGCGGAATCCCCGGCCACAACGCGGCGATGGCGGTGCTGGGGAAGTAGCCGGGTCGATGCCCGAAAGAATCTGACGAGACGTCAGAAAAACTCTTCCGCTCCCCGGCCCCCTGCGGCATCCTGCCCCGCATGAAGACGGAGCTGAGCACAAGGCTGGGTGTCGAGCACGCCATCTTCGGCTTCACGCCGTTCCCCGCCGTGGCCGCGGCGATCACCCGGGCCGGGGGGTTCGGCGTGCTCGGCGCGGTCCGCTACGCCGCGGGCGAGGATCTGGCCCGTGACCTGGACTGGATGCAGGAGCACACCGACGGCAAACCGTACGGCCTCGACGTCGTGATGCCCGCGAAGAAGGTCGAGGGGGTGAGCGAGGCCGACATCGAGGCGATGATCCCGCAGGAGCACCGCGCGTTCGTGGCGGAGACCCTGGCCAAGCACGGGGTGCCCGAACTGGCCGAGGGCGAGGCGTCCGGCTGGCGCATCACCGGCTGGCTGGAGCAGGTCGCCCGCAGCCAGCTCGACGTCGCCTTCGACTACCCCGTCAAGCTGCTGGCCAACGCGCTCGGCTCGCCGCCCGCCGATGTCGTCGCCCGCGCCCATGACCGCGGCATCCTGGTCGCCGCGCTGGCCGGGAGCGCGCGCCACGCCCTGCACCACAAGAACGCGGGCCTGGACGTCGTCGTCGCGCAGGGCTACGAGGCCGGCGGCCACACCGGCGAGATCGCCTCCATGGTGCTCACCCCCGAGGTCGTCGAGGCCGTCGACCCGCTGCCCGTGCTCGCCGCGGGCGGCATCGGCAGCGGCGAACAGATCGCCGCCGGGCTCGCGCTCGGCGCCCAGGGGGTGTGGCTCGGCTCGATCTGGCTCACCACCGAGGAGGCCGAACTGCATTCGGCCGCGCTCACCGCCAAGCTCCTCGCCGCCGGATCCGGCGACACGGTGCGCTCCCGCGCCCTCACCGGCAAGCCCGCCCGCCAGCTGCGCACCGCCTGGACGGACGCCTGGGACGATCCGCAGGGCCCGGGGCCGCTGCCGATGCCGCTCCAGGGGCTGCTGGTCGCCGAGGCCGTCTCGCGCATCCAGAAGTACGAGGTGGAACCGCTGCTCGGCACGCCGGTCGGGCAGATCGTCGGCCGGATGACCTCCACGCGCAGCGTGCGGGCCGTCTTCGACGATCTGACCAGGGGCTTCGAACGTGCCATCGACCGCGTCAACCGTATCGCCGGACGGGACTGAGGAGGACGACGACCGATGACCGCCACCACCGACCCCACCCCCACGATCCCCGTCGGTTTCTGGGCGCAGGCCGGACACGAACCCGACCGTGTCGTCCTGATCGCCCCCGACGGCGAGGAGTGGACCGCCGCCCGGCTGCACGCCGCGTGCAACCAGCTCGTCGGCGGACTGCGCGCCGCCGGGCTCCGGCGCGGCGACGCCTTCGCCGTCGTCCTGCCCAACGGGGTCGAGTTCTTCACCGCCGCGCTCGCCGCCACCCAGGCCGGGTTCTACCTCGTGCCCGTCAACCACCACCTGGTCGGCCCCGAGATCGCCTGGATCGTCTCCGACTCGGGCGCCAAGGTGCTGATCGCCCACGAACGCTTCGGCACCCAGGCCGCCCTGGCCGCCGACGAGGCCGGGCTGCCCGCCACCCACCGCTACGCGGTCGGCGCCGTCGAGGCTTTTCGCCCGTACGCCGAACTCCTCCGGGGACAGTCACCGGAGCCGCCCGCCGACCGCGAACTGGGCTGGGTCATGAACTACACCTCCGGTACGACGGGACGCCCGCGCGGCATCCGGCGCCCGCTGACCGGAAGGCTCCCCGAGGAAGGCCACCTCGGCGGCTTCCTGCGCTTCTTCGGCATCCGGCCCCGCGCCGAGGAACCCGACAACGTCCACCTGGTGTGCTCACCGCTCTACCACACGGCCGTCCTGCAGTTCGCGTCCTCGTCCCTGCACATCGGCCACCCCCTGGTGCTCATGGACAAGTGGACGCCCCAGGAGATGCTGCGGCTCATCGACACCCACCGCTGCACCCACACCCATATGGTGCCCACGCAGTTCCACCGGCTGCTCGCCCTCCCCGAGGAGGTGCGGGCGTCCTACGACGTCTCCTCGATGCGCCACGCCATCCACGGCGCCGCGCCCTGCCCCGACCACGTGAAACGCGCCATGATCGACTGGTGGGGCGGCTGCGTCGAGGAGTACTACGCGGCCAGCGAGGGCGGCGGCGCCTTCGCCACCGCCGAGGACTGGCTGAAGAAGCCGGGAACCGTCGGCAAGCCCTGGCCCATCAGTGAGATCGCCATCTTCGACGACGACGGGAACAAGCTGCCGCCCGGCGAACTCGGCACCGTCTACATGAAGATGAGCACCGGCGGCTTCAGCTACCACAAGGACGAGGGAAAGACCCGCAAGAACCGCATCGGGGACTACTTCACCGTCGGCGACCTCGGCATCCTCGACGACGACGGCTATCTCTACCTCCGCGACCGCAAGATCGACATGATCATCTCGGGCGGGGTCAACATCTACCCGGCCGAGATCGAGTCCGCGCTGCTCACCCACCCCGCCGTCGCCGACGCCGCCGCCTTCGGCATCCCGCACGACGACTGGGGCGAGCAGGTCAAGGCGGTCGTGGAACCCGCCCCGGGCCACACACCCGGCCCGGAGCTGGCGGCCGCCATCCTCGGCCACTGCGAGCAGCGGCTCGCGGGCTACAAGCGCCCCAAGTCCGTCGACTTCATCGCCGAGATGCCCCGCGACCCCAACGGCAAGCTCTACAAGCGGCGGCTGCGCGAACCCTACTGGGACGGGCATGAGCGACCCGTGTGACGGGGGTGACGTCAGCGGTTCCGGCCGTATCCTCGGCCCTATGCACACACTTGACAGTGTCGAGGTGGACGGGGTCGAGCTGACGTACCGGGTGTGGGGCGCGGCGGGCGCCCCGCCCGTCCTGCTGCTGCACGGCCTCGGTGAGGACGGCGTCGACTGGATCGCCATAGCGCCGCGCCTCGCCCCGGGCCGCCGGGTGTACGCGCTGGACCTGCGCGGACACGGATCCAGCGACTGGCCGGGCGAGTACGCCCTGGAGCAACTGCGGGACGAGGTCGCCGGGTTCCTCGCGGCGGTCGGTCTCGAGCGCGTCACGCTCATCGGGCACTCCTACGGCGGCGTGGTCGCCTACCTCGTCGCCCAGCGCTTCCCGCATCTGACGGAGCGACTGGTGATCGAGGACGCCCCGCCGCTGCTGCCCCAGGACCCGCCGCTGGAGGTGCCGCCGCGCCCGACCGGGCGGATGGCCTTCGACTGGGCGGTGAGGACGCAGTTCACCGAGCAGCGCAACGCCCCGGACCCGCGCTGGACCGAGGGGCTTTCGGACATCACCGCGCCCACGCTGGTGATAGGCGGCGGCCCGGCCAGCCATATCCCGCAGGAACTGCTGGCCGACATGGCGGAGCGCATCCCCGACTGCCGTCTGGTCACCATCGACGCCGGCCACTGCGTCCACCAGAACCGGCCCGAGGAGTTCCTCGCCGCCATAGGGGAGTTCCTGGACGCGTAGGGGGTGTCCGGATCACCGCGTACGCTCCCGCTGGGCGCGCACCGCTCGTGCCGCCCGCGCCGCCGAGAGAGGGGTCCCCGCCGTGCGACCGACCGATGTCCTGCGCCCTGTCCTCACCGTCGCCACGGCCGCCGCCGTGCTGGCCGCGGGAGCGGGAGGAGCCGCCGCTGAGCCTGGTGCGCAGCCGTCCCACGGTCAACTGCGTGCGCTGGCCGGGCTGTCCGCCGACCGGGTGCTGGTCGCGGACCGGGTCGCCGCCGCCAAGTGGGGCACCGACAGTCCGATCGACGATCCGGCCCGGGAGAAGCAGGTGCTGGACGCGGTGGCGGAGCAGGCCCGGGAGGTCGGCGGCGACCCGGCGGCGACGTCGAGGATCTTCCGTGACCAGATCGAGGCCAGCAAGGTCGTCCAGCGCGGTCTGTACCGGCGGTGGCAGGCCGACCCGTCCTCGGCCCCCACCGAACGCCCCGACCTCGGAAAGGTCCGGCTGGAGATCAACCGGATCAACGGCGAACTGGTCCGGGCGATCGCGGCCGCCACGGACGCCCGTACCGCCCCCTCGTGCCCGCCCCGGCTGCTGGCCGGGGCCCTGGCCACGGGTCACCAGAAGCGGCTGGACGGGCTGCACGCGGTGGCGCTGACCCGCGCGCTGCCGTCGGTGTGCGAGACGCCGTGGACACCCGCTGGCTAGTGCCGCGTCAGCCAAGGTTCGCCCCGCTCGCCGCCCTGGCACGGCCATCTGCGGCGTTGCCGAATCAGCCGAGTAGGCCCACTACGAGGCCGATCCGGCGCCTTGCAGCTGACCGCACCAGGACGCCTCGCTACCGGGCAAACCCTGACTGACGCGGCACTAGGGACGGTCCCCGGCCGCGACCGCGCGGGCCCAGCGGTAGTCCGCCTTGCCGCTGGGGGAGCGCTGGATGTGGTCGGTGAAGACGACCGTACGGGGGATCTTGTACCCGGCGAGCCGGCCGCGGCAGTGGTCCCGCACCGCGTCGGCGGTGAGCGCCCCGGCCCCCTCCCGGGGCTGGACGACGGCCGCGACCCGGTTGCCCCAGCGCTCGTCCGGGACGCCCGCCACCAGCGCGTCGTACACGTCCGGATGGGCCTTCAGGGCCTGTTCCACCTCCTCCGGGTACACCTTCTCGCCGCCGGTGTTGATGCACTGGGAGCCCCGGCCGAGGACCGTGATCACGCCGTCCTCGTCGACCGTCCCCATGTCGCCGAGGAGCACCCAGCGGTCGCCGTCCGCCT
This sequence comes from Streptomyces sp. NBRC 110028, assembly GCF_001417735.1. Taxonomy (GTDB): domain Bacteria; phylum Actinomycetota; class Actinomycetes; order Streptomycetales; family Streptomycetaceae; genus Streptomyces. The sequence continues at coordinate 76,959 of NZ_BBUZ01000038.1, read as the reverse complement.
CGAAGAAGGTCTCGGCGGATTTCTTCGGGTCGTTGTAGTAGCCGAGCGGCACATGGCCGCGCTGGGCGATCCGGCCCGGTTCGCCGGGCGCCACGGGCCGGTGGGTCGCCGGGTCGACCACCGTCGTACGGGTGTGGACGCTCACCCGGAACCCCTTCTCGGGGCCCGAGTCCGCGGTGGCGGTGCCGTTGAACCCGGACTCCGAGGAGCCGAAGTTGTTGAGCAGCAGGGTGTGCGGCGCGAGCGCGGTGAACTGGGCGCGCACGGTGTCCGAGAGGATCGCCCCGGAGCTGCTGACGCTGAGCAGCGGTGACAGGTCGATGTCCTTGAGGGGCCCGCTGAGGGCGTCCACCAGGGGGCGCAGCATCGCGTCGCCGACCAGGGAGACCGTACTGACCTTCTCCTTCTCGATCGTCCTCAGCACCTCTTCGGGCACGAACTTCCGGTGCAGGACCACCTTCTGGCCGAAGTTGAGCCCGATGAACGCCGTGAGGGTCGAGGTACCGTGCATCAGCGGCGCGGTGGGGAAGAAGACCAGGCCGTCGCCGGAGGCCGCCACCCGCTCGGCCAGCTCCTCGGGACGGCCGACCGGGACGCCGGTCGGCGCGCCGCCGCCGAGCCCGGAGAAGAAGAGGTCCTCCTGCCGCCACACCACGCCCTTGGGCATGCCGGTGGTTCCGCCGGTGTAGATGATGAAGCGATCGTCCGGGGAGCGGGGCGGGAAGCCGCGCGCGTCGGGGCCCGACGCCTCGGCCTCGGCGAACGGGACGGCCCCGGGCGCCCCCGCCCCGTCGCCGACCTGGACGAGATGGCGCAGGACGTCCGTACGCGGCAGCGCCGCGGCCACCCGGTCGCCGAACTCGGCGTCGTAGACCAGGGCGGCCAGATCGGCGTCGCGGTAGAGGTAGACCAGCTCGTCTTCCACGTAGCGGTAGTTGACGTTCACCGGCACGGCCCGGATCTTCAGGCAGGCGAGGACGGTCTGCAGGTACTCCACGCCGTTGCAGAGGTGGAGACCCACATGTTCGCCCGGTGCGATCCCGCTGCCTTCGAGGTGGTGGGCGAGCCGGTTGGCGGCGGCGTCGAGCTGGGCGTAGGTCAGCCGCCGCTCGGCTCCGGTGCCCGGGTGGTCCGCGTACACCAGCGCCTCTCTGCCGGGCACGGTGTCCACGATCGACTCGAACAGGTCGGCAAGGTTGTACTCCACGGCTCCTCCTGACCTGACATCGGGCGGGCTCGGCGCTCATGACAGCACCGCCGGGGAGAGGTGGGAAGGGCCGCGCCGAATAAATCTGACTGAGCATCAGATTTCTCTTGAAGTCGCTCCCGCCCTCCTGCAACCTGTTCTAGGTCTGAGACGGGAGGACTGCCGTGCCGCACGGGACCGAACACCTCATCGTCGAGCGCATGGGCGCCACGCTGGTGCTCACGCTCAACCGGCCAGAGGCCAAGAACGCGCTCTCGCTGCCCATGCTGGTCGGGCTGTACGACGGCTGGATCGAGGCCGACGAGGACGACTCCGTACGGTCCGTCGTGCTCACCGGCGCCGGCGGCGTCTTCTGCGCCGGGATGGACCTCAAGGCGCTCGCGGGCGGCGGCCGGATGGCGGGACAGCACCACCGGGACCGGCTCGAGGCCGACCCCGACCTTCACTGGAAGGCCATGCTCCGCCACCACCGGCCGCGCAAACCGGTGATCGCCGCGGTCGAGGGCCACTGCGTCGCGGGCGGCACCGAGATCCTGCAGGGCACCGACATCCGGGTGGCGGGCCGCGGCGCGACCTTCGGACTGTACGAGGTCCGGCGCGGGCTCTTCCCCATCGGCGGCTCCACGGTGCGGCTGGCCCGCCAGGTGCCGCGCACCCACGCCCTGGAGATGCTGCTCACCGGCCGCCCCTACGCCGCCGAGGAGGCCGAGCGGATCGGGCTGATCGGCCATGTCGTGCCCGACGGGACCGCGCTGAAGAAGGCCCTGGAGATCGCCGAACTCATCAACGCCAACGGCCCGCTCGCCGTCGAGGCGGTCAAGGCATCCGTCTACGACACCGCCGAGATGACTGAAACCGACGGCCTCGCGTCCGAACTCGAACGCGGCTGGCCGATCTTCGCCACCGCCGACGCCAAAGAGGGATCGAAGGCCTTCGCGGAGAAACGCCCACCGGTCTACCGCCGGGCATGATCCGCCACCCCCATGTCACCGGCCGCAGAAGGAGACGCCCCCATGACACCGGCTCCCGCCCCCGAGGTGCTGCAGGCCCCTCTGGTCGTCGAGTTCCCCTTCACCCGCTCCCTCGGCCCCGTCCAGAGCGCCTTCCTCACGGGACTGCGCGAGCGCACCGTGCTCGGCGTGCGGACCTCCGACGGCCGGGTGCTCGTCCCGCCCGTCGAATACGACCCGGTCACCGCCGGCGAACTGCGCGACCTCGTCCAGGTCGCCCCCACCGGCACCGTCACCACCTGGGCCTGGAACCCGGCCCCGCGCCGCGGCCAGCCCCTGACCACCCCCTTCGCCTGGGCGCTGGTACGGCTCGACGGCGCCGACACCGCCCTGCTGCACGCCCTCGACGCGCCGGGGCCGGAAGCCGTGCACACCGGCATGCGCGTACGGGTCCGCTGGGCCGGGGAGCGCGAGGGAGCCATCACCGACATCGCCTGCTTCGAACCGTACGCCGACGCCGACGCCGACGCCGACGCCGACGACGCCGCCGACGCCGACGCCGACGACGCCGCGCACCTCCCCGAACCCGCCCCGCACGACGGGCGGTTCGACGCCCCCGTCACCGGCATCGTCGCCCCCGCCCGCCTCGACTACACCTACGCGCCCGGCCGCGCCCAGTCCCGCTACCTCGCCGCCCTCGCCGGGCGGAAGACGCTCGCCGAGCGCTGCCCGTCCTGCCGCAAGGTGTACGTACCGCCCCGCGGCGCCTGCCCCACCTGCGGCGTCGCCACCGACGAACAGGTCGAGGTCGGCCCGGGCGGCACCGTCACCACCTTCTGCATCGTCAACATCAAGGCCCGCAACCTCGACATCGAAGTGCCGTACGTCTACGCCCACATCGCCCTCGACGGCGCCGACCTCGCCCTCCACGGCCGCATCGGCGGCATCCCGTACGACCAGGTGCGGATGGGGCTGCGGGTCACGCCCGTATGGGCCGAGGGCGGCCGCTACCCCGACCACTACCGGCCCACCGGCGAACCCGACGCCGACTACGACACCTACAAGGAGCTGTTGTAGATGCGAGACGTCGCCATCGTCGCCTTCGGGCAGAGCGGAACCCGGCGCACCACCGCGGAGGTCTCCGAGGTCGAGATGCTGATGCCCGTCCTCCACCAGGTGCTCGACGCGGTGGACTTGCGCGCCGGCGAGATCGGCTTCACCTGCTCCGGCTCCTCCGACTACCTCGCGGGCCGCGCCTTCTCCTTCACCATGGCGCTGGACGGCGTCGGCGCCTGGCCGCCCATCTCCGAGTCCCACGTCGAGATGGACGGCGCCTGGGCGCTGTACGAGGCCTGGGTCAAGCTGCTCACCGGCGAGGCCGACACCGCGCTCGTCTACTCCTACGGCAAGTCCTCGCCCGGCGATCTGCCCGAGGTCCTGACCCGCCAGCTCGACCCGTACTACGTCGCCCCCCTGTGGCCCGACTCGGTCTCCCTGGCCGCCCTCCAGGCCCAGGCCCTCCTCGACGCGGGCGGCACCGACGAACGCGCCCTCGCCGAGGTCGCCGCGCGCGGCCGCACCGCCGCCGCGGACAACCCGCACGCGCAGGTGACCGGCTCCGCCCCGCCCGCCGCCCTCCTCGAAGCCCCGTACCTGGTGCGGCCGCTGCGCCGCCACGACTGCCCGCCCATCGGCGACGGCGCCGCCGCCGTGGTGCTCGCCGCCGGGGACACCGCGCGGCGGCTGTGCGCCCGCCCCGCCTGGATCCGCGGCATGGACCACCGCATCGAACCGCACTCCCTGGGCGTACGGGACCTCACCCGCTCCCCGTCGACCCGGCTCGCCGCGACCCGCGCCGGGGCCTTCGAGGCGCCCGCCGACCTCGCCGAACTCCACGCCCCCTTCACCTCTCAGGAGATCATCCTGCGCCGCGAACTGGACCTGGGCGACGGCGTACGCCTCAACCCCTCCGGCGGGGCGCCGGCCGCCCACCCCATGATGGCCGCCGGGCTCATCCGGCTCGGCGAGGCCGCCGCCGCCATCCACCGCGGCGCGAGCGACCGGGCGCTGGCCCACGCCACCTCCGGTCCCTGCCTGCAACAGAACCTGGTCGCCGTCCTGGAAGGGGACGTCCGGTGAGCAAAGAACCCGTGGCCGTCGTCGGCGTCGGCCAGACCAAGCACACCGCCGCCCGGCGCGACGTCTCCCTCGCCGGGCTGGTCCGGGAGGCCGCCGTACGGGCCCTCGACGACGCCGAACTGGCCTGGGCGGACATCGACGCCGTGGTCATCGGCAAGGCGCCCGACTTCTTCGAGGGCGTCATGATGCCCGAGCTGTACCTCGCCGACGCGCTCGGCGCGGTCGGCAAACCCATGCTGCGCGTGCACACCGCCGGCTCGGTCGGCGGCTCCACCGCGCTCGTCGCCGCCAACCTGGTCGCCGCCCGCGTCCACCGCACCGTGCTCACCCTGGCGTTCGAGAAGCAGTCCGAGTCCAACGCCATGTGGGGGCTCTCCCTACCCGTCCCGTTCCAGCAGCCGCTGCTGGCCGGGGCCGGCGGATTCTTCGCGCCCCACGTCCGCGCGTACATGCGGCGCACCGGCGCGCCCCCGGCCGTCGGCGCGCTCGTCGCCTACAAGGACCGCCGCAACGCCCTGCGCAACCCCTACGCCCACCTCCACGAGCACGATCTGACGCTGGAGAAGGTGCGGTCCTCGCCGATGCTGTGGGACCCCATCCGCTACTCCGAGACCTGCCCCTCCTCCGACGGCGCGTGCGCCATGGTGCTCACCGACCGCACCGGCGCCGCCCGCGCCCTGCGGCCACCCGCCTGGATGCACGGCGGCGCCATGCGCAGCGAGCCGACCCTCTTCGCGGGCAAGGACTGCGTCTCGCCCCGGGCCGGACGCGACTGCGCCGCCGACGTCTACCGGCAGGCCGGCATCACCGAACCGCGCCGCGAGATCGACGCGGTCGAGATGTACGTGCCCTTCAGCTGGTACGAGCCGATGTGGCTGGAGAACCTGGGCTTCGCGGCCGAGGGGGAGGGCTGGAAACTCACCGAGTCCGGGGTGACCGAGATCGGCGGCGAGCTGCCCGTCAACCCCTCGGGCGGCGTGCTGTCCACCAACCCCATCGGCGCGTCCGGCATGCTCCGCTTCGCCGAAGCGGCCCTCCAGGTCCGCGGCCTGGCGGGCGAGCACCAGGTCGAGGGAGCCCGCACGGCGCTCGGCCACGCCTACGGCGGCGGCTCGCAGTTCTTCGCCATGTGGGTGGTCGGATCGGCCCCTCCCACGACATGAGCCGTGCACCCGGACGACGTCCGCCGGAGCGCTCACATCCTCCTTTCGTGGCCTGTCCGGCACCGGCCGCGATCGCTAGGGTGGGGCCGGGACGACGATCCGGGAGGAGCCGACACGTGGCAGACACCACCACGACCGCACAGCCGCTCAGGGGCAACGGTGAGAAGCCCGACCTCGACCTCACGGGCGCCCAGTGGCAGTCGAGCAGCCAGGGGGTGGGCGATGTCGAGATCGCCTTCGTCGAGGGCTTCATCGCGATGCGCCACGGCCGCCGTCCCGAAGGCCCGGCCCTGATCTTCACCCCCGCCGAATGGCGCGCCTTCGTCCTGGGCGCGCGCGAGGGCGAGTTCGACCTCACCTGAGCGCCAACGGGTGGCGGCGGCCCGCTTCGGCTTCATCCGAGCACGACGCAGCCCCGCTCGACGAGCGCCCGGACGGCCGGGCCGTCATCGACGCCGTCGTCGAGCGGGTTCCAGCGCAGGTCGAGCTTCTCCAGGGCGGGCAGCTCGGTCAGCCAGTCGGGGAGCGTCCGGATCCGGTTGCCGCGCAGATCGAGTTGGCGCAGGTGCGGAAGCCCCCGCAGCGGCTCGGGTACGCCGGGCAGCGCGTTCTCCCGCAGCTCCAGTTGGCGCAGCTGACCGAGCGCGGCCACCCCGGCGGGCAGGGCGGTGATCCTGTTGCCGCGCAGCCACAGCTCCCGCAAGCCGCCGAGCCGCCCGATCGAGCCCGGCAGCCCGGTCAGTCCGGCGTGCTGGGCGCGCAGCTCCACCAGCCCCGCCATGCCGCCCAGTTCCTCCGGCAGCCGGCCGAGCGGGTTCTCGCCGACGTTGAGATAGCCCAGCCGCTCGAGCCGGCCGAGGAGGCGCGGCAGCCGGGTGAGCCGGTTGTCGTGCAGATAGAGGCAGCGGGTCAGCCCCGACAGCTCGCCGATCTCCTCCGGGATCTCGGTGAGCCGGTTGTGGCCGAGGTCCAGCGTGTGCAGCCGCCGCAGCTGTCCGAGGGCGGGCGGGAGGCGGGTGAGCGCGTTGCCGGCCAGGATCAGGACGCGCAGACCGGTGTGCTGCCAGACCTCGTCGGGGACCTCGGTCAGCCCCGCCTTCCACAGGTCGAGTGTGTCGTTCACATGCCCTTGATACCCGAACGGCCCGCCGCGGCGGGCCGTTCGGGCGTAGCGGACCCGGTCAGGCGGGACCGGGTCCGCTGAGTCCGGCCCACGGTCGTTGGCGGCCGTCGCTGACCGCCGCTATGCCCCGCTCGTCGTAGCGGGCCGTCCGCAGGGACCAGCCCAGGTTGCCGCACATCACGTGGCGCATTCCGTCCACGTAGTGGTCCACGTCCCGGCGCAGTTGCGCCCCCGCGCCCGTCTCGGCGAGCAGCCGCGGCAGCCTCTCCGCGGTCTCCTCGAACCAGCGGTAGCGGGCGTTGGCGAGGCCCGCGATGTGCTCGACCGCGTCCTCCAGGGTGCCGCCGTGCCGCTGGTGGCGGACGATGACGGTGTTGTGGACGTCCCCGGCGGCCAGCTCCTTGTCCAGGGAGGCGATGTCGTTGGTGAAGACGACCACGTCGTCCGTGGCCTCCCGCATCCGGGCCAGCGGATGGCCGCCGTGGAGGGTGGCGGGCAGGGCGTAGCCGCCGAAGCGCTCGCCGAGGTCGAGGCACGGCTGCACGCCGATCGAGTGGCGGCGCAGCGCCAGCACGGCGTCCACCGAGGGCGGGGGCCCCTGGGAGCCGGTGCGGTCCAGCGCCTCGCGGTGGTACGAGTGCAGATACTCCAGCCAGTGGTGGCGGAAACGTTCCCGCCATACCGGCGGCCGGCCCGCGTGGATGCGCCGCCACAGATCGCGGAAGCTCTCCAGCAGGGGCCCGCCGCCCCGGCCCGGCGCGTCGTCCGGCTCCTCGGTGACCCGTATGACGTCCCGCACCATCCGGGCCACCGCCTCCGGGCGGCACCCGAGTTCGCCGTCGAACTGATCGTCGAAGACGAAGTACCAGCCGACGAGATCGTTGCCGACGGCCAGCTCCGCACCGGTCGTCCGGGGGTAGAACAGTCCCGTCAGCAGGTCGAAGCGGAGCGCGTCGTACTCGGCGACCGCGCCGTCGGCCCCGAACACGCCGTACTGCGACAGCCATTGGACGGTGTGCACTCTGGCGGCCCCGGTTCCGGGGCTGGGGTCGGCCGAGGCCGGAAAGTCGAGCAGGGCCGCCCGGCTCAGCAGCGCCGCGTGCCGGGCCTGCGGGCGCGACGTGGTCGTGTACGTCGGGTTCATGGCGGTATCGCCCCCCTTCGGGTTCCGGGGAAGGCCATGCCGCCCGTACCACAAGCCCCCGCGGCGACGGACCGACCCGATGAATCCGGTCATCCTCGCGCGGTGAACGTGCCATCGATAGAGCACGCGTTGAATTGGCGTGTGCCAGTGGCAATGTCAGAAGGAAATACCCGCATACCGGGCTACGGAGCGTGCCAGACAGGCTACGCTCGGAGTGAAGTGCCGAAGGGGAACGAAACGTGGCGGACATGATGGGCCGACAGGACCGGACACGTCGGGCACTGCTGGAGCGTGAGGCGGAACTCGCGGCGCTCGACGCCGCGTTGTCCGATCTGTGCGGATCCGATCCCGGTGATCCGTCCGGCACCCGCACCGGCGGAGTCATCGCCTTCGCCGGACCGGGCGGCGTCGGCAAGACCGCGGTACTGAGCGAGATGCGCCGCCGGGCCGCCCACCGCGGCTGCACCGTGATGTCGGCGCGTGGCGGCGAGCACGAGCAGGGCGCCGCGTTCCACGTCGTGCGGCAGCTCTTCCAGCCCGTGCTCGCGACGACCGGCGAGGAGGAGCACCGCAGGATCCTGGGCAGCTGGTACGACATCGTCGCGCCCGCCGTGGGCCTGGTGGTCTCCGGGAGCGGCGGCTCACCCGACCCGCAGGGCGTGCGCGACGGCCTGGACTGGCTGGTCACCCGGTTCGCGGTGGAGCACGCCCCGGTCGTGATGATCCTGGACGACGTCCACTGGGCCGACCCCGAATCCCTGGACTGGCTCATCCGGTTCGCCGCCCGCGTCGTGGACCTGCCCCTGCTGGTCGCCATCGGCTACCGCCCGGAGGACCTGACCGCCGACGCCGCCGCGGTCCGCGGCCTCACCGAGCGGCAGGGCTCGCGGCCGCACGTGCTCGCCCCGCTCACCCCGGCCGGGGTCGGCAGGATCGTGCGGGACGCCCTCGGCGAGGAGGCCGACGAGGCGTTCTGCCGCGAGTGCTGGGCGGTGACCGGCGGCAACCCCTTCGAGGTCGTCGAGCTGACCGCCAAGGTCCGCGACCGCGACCTGAAACCGCAGACGGTGAACCTCAGCGCGCTGCGCGAGCTGGTCGCCGCCGCCAAGGACAGCGGTCTCGGCGACCGGCTGACCCGGCTCGGCACCGCCGCCGTCCGCCTCGCCTGGGCCGTCGCCGTCCTCGGCATCGAGGCCACCCCGTCGCTGACCGCCAACGTCGCCGGGCTCAGCGAGACCGAGACCACCGAGCAGGTGGCGCGGCTCGCGGACGCCCGCATCCTCGCCCCGCCGCGGCAGGGCGCCCGCGGTGCCCAGCCGCTGGAATTCCTCCACCCGCTCATCGCCACCGCCGTCTACCAGGCGATCCCCGGCGCCCTGCGCGTGGCCATGCACGGCCAGGCCGCCTCCGTGGTGCTCGCCGCGGGCCTGGGGTCCGCGGCCGCCGGACGCCATCTGCTGGAGATGTACCCCGAGGGCGACTCCTGGGTGGTGCACCACCTCAGAGAGGCGGCCCGGGAGTATCTGCGGGCCGGTGCCCCCGACGCCGGGCGCCGCTGCCTCGCCCGCGCCCTGCGCGAACCGCCCGCTCCGGAGGAGCGCGCCGCCGTCCTGTACGAGCTGGGCTGCTCCGCCCAGCTCACCGAGCCCTCCGTCACCGTCAACCATTTACTGGCCGCCCTGGAGGAGCCGGACCTCGGCTCCGACCTGCGCGAAGCGATCATCTACCGGCTCGCCCAGGCGTACGGCCACAGCGGCCGCATGGAGGAGGCCGCGCAGGTCGTCGCGGCCGAGGTGGGCCGGGCCACCAGCGCCCGCGCCCGGCTGCGGATGCAGGCCGAACAGTTCATGTGGAACATGTTCCGCGCCGACGAGAAGGAGTCCCCCGCCCGCTCCCGCCGCCTCGCCCGGCTGGCCGACCACCTCACCGGCCGCGGCATGGCCGAGCGCTATCTGCTGGGCCTGCGCGCCTGGGACGCGATGACGCGCGGAGAACCGGCGGCCACCGCCCTGCACTACGCCGAAGAGGCCCTGGGCGACGGCCTGAGCTGGACCGACGACGACTGGGGCTTCGAGGTGCCGATCCTGGTCGCCCTGATCTTCCTCCACTGTGACCAGCCCGGACGCGCCGAGGCGCTGTTCAACACCGGCATAGCGGAATGCGAGCGCAAGGGCTGGCGCGGCTCCCACCTGGCGTTCGGCATCACCCTCCTCGGATACGCCCGGCTGCGCCGCGGAGCCCTCGTCGAGGCGGAGGAACTGGCCCGCGAGGGCATGCGCATCGCCGACCTCGTCGGCTCCTCCACCCCGGCGCACTGGACCGCCGTCGGCACCCTCATCGAAACCCTGATCAGCCGCGGCCGGATCCGGGAGGCGCAGGAGTTCGCGGCCGGCCACCGCGGCGAGATCCTTCCGCAGGCCGTGCTCTGCCCCGACGTGCCCACCGTCCGCGGCGAACTGCTGCTCGCCTCCAACCTGCACGGCGAGGCCCGGCAGCAGCTCGCCGAAGTCGGCCGCCGGATGGACGGCCGCGGCATGCGCAACCCCGCCTGGTGCCCCTGGCAGCTCCACATGGCCCAGGCCCTCGCGCTGACCGACCCCCGCCAGGCCGCCGAGGTCGCCGACGACGCGGTGTGCCGCGCCCGCCAGTTCGGCACCCACTCGGCCATCGGCCGGGCGCTGCACAGCGCCGCCGCCGTGGCCCAGGGCTCGGAGCGGATCAAGCTGCTGGCCGAGGCCGTCAGCCATCTGGAGCGCTCGCCGTCCGCCTACGACCTGGCCGTGGCGCTGGTCGACCACGGCGCCGCGCTGCGCCGCGTCGGTCTGCCCCAGGAGGCCGGGGACCGGCTCTACCGCGGGCTGGAGGGCGCGGTCCAGTGCGGCGCGGACACCCTCGCCTCCCGGGCCCGCGACGAGCTGTCCGCCGCCGGGCTGCGCCCCATGCAGCTGCGGGTCGACCACACCAGCCCGCTCACCTCGCAGGAGCAGGCCGTCGCCGAGCGGGCCGCCGAGGGCTGGCCGGACGACCGGATCGGCGAGGAGATGGGCCTCGCCGAGCGCGAGGTGGCCCGGCTGCTGTCGGCCGTCTACCGCAAGGTCGGCACCGACCGAGGCGGCCTCGCCACGCTCCTCGGCACCCCCCGCCCCGACCGGACCCGCAGCGCCCTGCCGACCGAACCCGGTGCACCCGCCGACTGAGCCCGGCGGCGGTCTCGTGACCGGATCCACGGCGCCGGGGGCAGGGGGTTTTCGGGGCGGGAAAGACGGTGCTCCCGGGCAGGGGGACCGGTCGCGGGCCACGTACCATGTCCGCATGTCCTTCCTCCGCCGCCGCAGCGCCGCCACGCCCACCGGGCCGGACTTCGATGTCCTGGCCATGGATCCGGGGGACTGGCCCGGCGATCTGGGCGCGGGGCTGCTGCCCGCCCCGGACGGCACCTGCCAGGGCGTCTTCCTGCGCTACGACCTCTTCGGCGGCCGCGGCCCGGCGATGATCATCGGGAATCTGCCCGAGGGCTCCCCGGCCCGCGAGGTGGCCGAGGACCAGGCCCCGTTCGAGGTGACCCAGCTGCTGGCCGCCCTCGGCAACGAGGAGCCGGTGCAGGTCGTGGACACCGAGGACACCCCGGTCATGCACGACGACAACCTCCTCATCGTGCGCCGGATCAAGCTGTCCGAAGGACGGATCTCCTGCGCCCAGTTCGACCGCAGCGACGGCGTCCTCGTCACCATCGCCAGCTGGGACCGGCCGATCACCGACGATCTGTACCGGCTGCTCAAGCCGCTGCCCGCGGAGATGTTCCAGCAGGGCTGACGGGACGATCCCGATGGCCCGCCGGACGCTCTGGTACGACACCCCCGCGGCGGACTGGGAGCGCGAGGCGCTGCCCATCGGCAACGGCACGCTCGGCGCCATGGTCTTCGGCGGGGTCGCCCGGGAGCGGATCCAGTTCAACGAGAAGTCGTTATGGACCGGCGGCCCCGGCGGCCCCGGCGGCCCGGACGCCCCGCCCTACGACCACGGCAACTGGCGTGAGCCGCGCCCGGGCGCCCTCGCGGCCGTCCAGCGGCTGATCGACGCGCACGGCACGGCCGCCCCCGAGGACGTGGCGGCCCGGCTCGGACAGCCCCGCATCCGCTACGGCGCCTACCAGACCTTCGGCGATCTGTGGCTGGAGATCCCCGGCGCGCCCGAAACCCCGGACAGCTACCGCCGACGGCTCGACATCGCCCGGGGCGTGGCCCTCGTGGAGTACACCGCCCACGGCGCGCGGCACCGGCGCGAGTTCTTCGCCTCGTACCCCGATCGGGTGATCGCCGGACGGCTGAGCACGGTCCCCGGCCCCGTCGCCTTCACCCTGCGCCACACCTCCCCGCGCCCCGGCGACCACCACGTCACCGCCCACGACGGGCGGCTGACGATCCGCGGCGCGCTGGCGGACAACGGGCTGCGCTTCGAGGCCCAGGTGCGGGTGGTGTGCGACGGCGGCACCGTGACGGCCGGGGCGGACGGCACGCTCACCGTCACCGGCGCCCGCGGCGCCTGGTTCGTCCTCGCCGCCGGGACCGACTACGCCGACAGCCACCCCGACTACCGCGGCGAGGACCCCCACCGGGCGCGCCCGTACGCCCTCCACGACGGCGCCACGGGCCACGAGGCGGCCGTACGCGACAACACCCGTGACGGTGCCCGTACGGTCACGCTCGCGGCCCGCGGCGGCCGCACCTACCGCTTCACAGCACGCGGCTGACGTATCGGCTCAGTGCCCCGAATGCCGCACCCGCACATCCGCGGCCCGGACGAACGCCACCCGGTGCCCGAACTGGATCTGGTAGTAGATGTCCTGACCGCGCACCACGATGTGACCGGATTCGTCGAAGGTGGTCGCCCACAGATACTCACCCTGGGTCTTGAGCCCCAGCGCGTACCGCTGCCCGGCGAGCAGCTTGTACGGCAGCGGCGAGACCGCCTGCACCGGTACGCCCTCCGGGTACGCCTCCTTCTCCGGGTAGGCGCGCCCGTACACCGGGACCTCCGTCAGGCCCGCCTTCGGCGTGACCACGAGGCCCTTGCCGTGGACGGCCGTGGGCCGCCGCCGGGGGTTGTGGAACCACGCCCGCCCGCCGAGGTACCAGATCGCCGTCCAGTCGCCCTGCCGCCCCGCGACCGCGAACTGCTGGCCGGTGGTGGCGCGGGCGCCGGTGTCGTTGACGCCGGTGGTCGAGTCGGCGCCGTCCGGCCGCAGCCCGATGTCCTTCACCAGCGGGGCGTCGTCGCTCGGCGCCGTGTGCAGCCGCACCGCGGACGAACCGTGCGGGACGCACTCCTGGCCCGCCTGCTCGCAGCCGGTGTAGACGGGCTCGTTCGTGTCGTAGTCCGGGCGGATGGTGACCAGCCCCCCGGAGGCGCCCGCGGTGCGGTGGAAGGGGGCGCCGAGAAGGGTGAAGTAGTGCGCCCAGTCCCAGTACGGGCCCGGGTCGGTGTGCATGCCCTTGATGGTGGTGGCGGTCGTGCCGGGCACATTGTCGTGACCCAGGATGTGCTGACGGTCCAGCGGAATGCCGTACCGCCGGGCCAGCCACTTCACCAGCCGGGCCGACGAACGGTACATCGCCTCCGTGTACCAGGCGTCGGGCGCGGTGAGGAAGCCCTCGTGCTCCAGACCGATGGACTTGGCGTTGACGTACCAGTTGCCCGCGTGCCAGGCGACGTCCTTGAGCGGCACATGCTGGGCGATATGGCCGTCGGAGGAGCGCAGGGTGTACTGCCAGGAGACATACGTCGGGTCCTGGACCAGCTTGATGGTGGTGTCCCAGGAGCCCTCGGTGTCATGGATGACGATGTAGTCGATCATCTGGGACAGGGGGCGGTTGCCCAGGTCGTGGTTGCCGTAGTCGTTGTCCCCGAACTGCTCGTAGGGGGCCGGGATCCACTCGCACGACACGTTGTCAGGGGCCTCGACGTGCGGATCCCGCTTGGGGTCCGGCAGGCCGAGCGACCGCAGCTGCCGCCGGTCCGGGGTGACCTGGGGGGCGGCGTCGAGGGTGACCCGCTCACCGTCGCCCGTGGTGCGCGCCGCGCCGCCGCGGATCACGTCGTAGACGTCGTCGGCGAACACGGCGGCCGCCGTGGCGCTGTCGGCACCCGAATAGGCCGCCACCGCCGCGTACCAGTCCGCCGGGTCCTCGCTCGGCGGTAGCCCCAGCTTCTTCTGCTCGGCGGCCAGCAGCGCCGCCCCGCCGCGCACATTGGCCGCCGCGTCGCCGCGCAGCGCGGCGGCGGACAGCCCCGTCAGCTCCGCGGCCCGGTCCAGCGTGCGCAGCCGCGCGGGCAGCTGCCTCGGCTCGGGCACCGAGGCCTCCGGCACCCGCAGGGGCCGTGCCTGGTCGCCGCGGGCGTCCTCCGTGCCCTGGCTGTGGTGCGGGGCCGCGGAGAGGGCGGTGAAGGCGTCGGTGAGGTGCATGGGCCCGTAGCCGCCGGTGACGCTGGGCGCGCCGCGATGGCCGTCCCAGCGCGACTGCAGATACGACACGCCCAGCAGCACGCTCAGCGGCACCCGGTGCTCCTTCGCCGCCGCCGCGAAGGCCCGTTGCAGCGCCCCGGACCCGTCCGGGGACGGGTCCGGGGCGCCGCCCGAGGGCGGCTGGTCGGCCCGGGCGGCCGGGGACGCGGCGACGACCGGGAGCAGAAAGGCGGCGGACGCGGCGGCGGACGCGGTCCGCAGCGCCGTCCTCCGGCTGGGGCCGGGGCCGGGTCTGTCCGCGTCCCTGTCCGTGCCCTTGTCCGTGCCCCTGTCCGGGTCGTGGGCGTTGTCCTGTGCGGATCCTGGCATTGCAGCCTCCTCGAGGTGGGCTGAGCCGAACCGTTGGCCGTGCCTCGCCTCCCAGGAGGCAGGAGCACGGCTAACAGCTATCCGCTGCCGGGCGATCCGTCAATCACCGTCGCGCGAACGAGGGTTCGCACGTCAGCGCGTGCCCACCGCGGCGCGCACGGCGCGCCGGGCCAGGCCGCAGTCGTCATGCAGCCGCCGCAGCAGCAGCCGCTGCTCCTCACCGGCGGCCATCACGCCCGGCACCACCGGCGCCGGATCCTGCATGGTGCGCTGCACGGCGGTCTCGTACCGGCGGATCTCCTGGGTGAGGACGAGCATCAGGTTCACCAGGAAGGCGTCCCGCGCGACCGGGCCCGCAGCCTGCGCGAGCTGGCTGATCTGACGCCGGGCCACCGGGGCGTCGCCCAGCACCGCCCACAGCGTCGCCAGGTCGTAGCCGGGCAGATACCAGCCCGCGTGGTCCCAGTCGATGAGCACCGCGCCCGAGGGGGACAGCAGCACGTTGTTCAACAGGGCGTCGCCGTGGCAGAACTGGGTCGGCAACTGCCGCCCCGCCGTATGCGAGATACCGCGCAGCAGCTTGCGCACATCGCCCATGTCCCGGTCGGTCAGCAGCCCCAGATCGTGGTAGCGGGACAGCCGGGCGGCGTAGTCGACGGGGGCGTCGAAGAGGTCCCCCGGCGGCCGCCACTGATTGATCCGGCAGATCGCGCCGAGCGCGGCGCGCACATCGGCGCGCGGCGGCGCCTCGGCGGGATGGCGCTGCGCGGCCGCGACCCGCCCGGGCATCCGCTCGATGACCAGCGCGCAGTTGTCGGGATCGGCGGCGATCAGCCGCGGCACCCGGACCGGGGGACGCTGTCGTACGAACGTCCGGTACATCGCTATCTCGCGGCGGAACCGCTCGGCCCACGCAGGGGAGTGGTCCAGCAGGCATTTCGCGACCGCCGTGGTGCGGCCCGTCGAACCGAGCAGGAGGACGGACCGCCCGCTGCGCCGGAGCACCTGAACGGGGTTGAACTCCGGGCAGATGCGATGGACCGAGGCGATGGCGGTGCGCAACTGGGCACCCTGAGGACCGGACACGTCGAGTCTTCCGCCGGGCGGCACGGAGCCGGGGGCGGCGGTCCGCCGCGCGCGGCCGCCGGAAGCGGGATCGAGGTACGGCCCATTGCCGGGCAGCTGCCGCCGGTACGGCCGAGGCGGGGCGGACACGGAGGACGACGCTGCGTACATGGGCGAGACAGATCCCTTCGTGTGCCGACGATGTGCGTACGCTCCCGGCCCCGGGGCGGGGCCGCACCCTGGGGAATGCGGCTGGCATTTTCCAACTGGCTTTTCCGGCTGGCATTTTCCAACCGCCACCGGGCCGGGGAGCGCGCTTCTACATCACACCCGTGCGCGGGTGGCACACCATCTGGCGGACCCTGGCGAACCCTGGCGAATAGTCGCACCGCACGTGACGGGCCCGTTACTGTCAAGCCAGCCGAGGACCCTGGGGGCTTGACGTGACGAGGGAACCCAACACCCGTCTTGCGGACCTTTTCGGCCTGGCCGGCTGGTCCAAGGGAGAGCTCGCGAGGCTCGTGAACCGGCGCGCGGCGGCCATGGGCCACCCGCAGCTGGCGACCGACACCTCGCGGGTGCGGCGTTGGATCGACACCGGCGAGACGCCGCGCGATCCGGTGCCCAAGGTGCTGGCGGTCCTGTTCACCGAGCGCCTCGGTCGAGTCGTGACCATCGAGGACCTCGGATTCGGACGGGGTGGCCGCGCGGGGAAGGGACAGTCCGCCGACGGGCTGCTCTGGCCGCCCGAGTCCACGGCCGCGGTCCTCACCGAATTCACGGGAATGGACCTTATGTTCAACCGACGCGGCTTGGTGGGTGCGGGCGCCGCGCTCGCCGCAGGATCCGCCATCACCGGTGCCATGAGCGAATGGCTGCTCTCCGATCCCACCCTCTCCCTCGACGCGCCCCGTTCCGACAACCCCCTCTCCGCCGAGCCCGTGGGATTCGACCGCTACGAGGCCGCCCCCGTGGGCTCCCAGGAGATCGACGCACTGGAGACGTCGGTCGAGGTCTTCCGCGCCTGGGACGCGGCCCGCGGCGGCGGGCTGCAGCGCAAGGCCGTGGTGGGCCAGCTCAACGAGGTGGGCGGGATGCTCGCCTACCGCCATCCCGAGGCGCTGCAGCGCAGACTGTGGGGCGTCGCGGCGAACCTGGCCGTGCTGGCCGGCTGGATGTCCCACGACGTGGGGTTGGAGCCCACCGCCCAGAAGTACTTCCTGATCGCCGCGCACGCGGCCCGGGAGGGCGGCGACCGGCCGCGGGCGAGCGAGGCGCTGTCCCGCGCCGCCCGGCAGATGGTGCACATCGGCCGCCCGGACGACGCGCTCGAGCTGATGAAGCTGGCGTCGTCCGGTGCGGGGGACGAGGCACTGCCACGCACCCGGGCCATGTTCCGCGCCATCGAGGCCTGGGCGCACGCCTCGAAGGGGCACGGCCAGGCGGTGCGCCGCACCCTGGGGGAGGCGGAGGAGCTGTTCGTCTCCGACCAGGACCGGGGCCCCGCGCCCAGCTGGATGCAGCTGTTCAACGAGGCTGATCTGCACGGGATGCAGGGGCTGGTCTACCGCACCCTGGCCGAGCACGAACCGGGCGTCGCGGGCGTCTCGCAGCAGCACGCCATGGAGGCGCTGCGGATGCGGGAGGGCGGCCGGCAGCGGTCGCAGATCTTCGACCACATCTCCATCGCCTCGGCCTGCTTCATCGGCGGCGACCCGGAGCAGGGGGCCGCCTCCGCCCGGCAGGCGCTGGCCACGATCGAGCAGAACTCCTCGCACCGCACCTGGGACCGGCTGCGCGAGATGTACCGGCTCACCGCGCCGTACGCCTCGTCCGCCGCGGTCCGCGAGCTACGGGCGGAGATCCAGCAGACCATGCACAGGGGGCTGGGCCACCAGAAGGGAGCCGGAGGCGGGACGAAGGGGGCGGGCGGGGCGGCGAAGAGCACGGTCGTCTAGCGGCGGCGGCCCGCCCTATCGGCTCGTGTCCGCTTGTGTCCGCTGGTATCAGCTTGTGTCCGCTCGTGTCAGCCGATCATCGCGAGCAGTACGCAGGCGTCGCCCTCACGCCGCTCGTCGTCGAACTCCTCGGCCACCACCCGTACGCATTCCTGCGTGCCGCGGGCGGCGGCGAACCGTGGCGCGAGCCCGAGCAGCCGCTCGGCCGTCACCGAGGGGTCCCCGGCGTCCGCGGTCAGCCCGCCCGCGTGCAGCAGGAGCAGATCGCCCGGCTCCAGCCGCTCCTCGGCCTGGGCGTACGTGGCGCCCGTGGTGCCGCCGAGCAGCACACCGGCCGGGGGCCGCAGGGCGCGCCCCGCCCCGTCGCGGAACAGCAGCGGGGCGGGGTGCCCGGCCTGCGACCACACCAGGGTGCGGGTGGCCGGGTCGTACCGGCCGCAGACGGCGCTGCCCAGGGCGGGCTGGGAGGAGACGTCGAGCAGCTGGTTGAGCCGCCCCATGAGCGGGCCCGGTTCGATCCCGGCCACCGCCATGCCGCGCACCGCGCCCAGCACCATCGCCATGCCGGAGGTCGCGGCGACACCGTGGCCGGTGAGGTCGCCGACGCTGAGCAGGGTCCCGCCGTCGGGCAGTTCGAGCGCGTCGTACCAGTCGCCGCCGATCAGCGCGCTGTTCGCGGCGGGGAAGTAGTGGGAGGCGATGTCGAGGGCGGTGCCCGCGGGCCGCCCGCCGCGCGCGAGGGGCGCGGAGCCGCGCCACGGCGGCAGGACCGCCTCGTGCAGCTCGACCGCCAGCCTGCGCTCGCTGCGGGCGAGGTGCCGCTGGCGCTGGAGCGAGTCGCGGGACTCGCGCACCGCCCGCTCGCTGCGGCGCAGCTCGCTCACATCGCGGAGCACTGCCCACATGGAGGCGGTGCTGCCGCCGGCGTCCAGCACGGGCTCGCCCGCCATGTGCACCGTACGGACGGCGTTGTCCGCGCGGACGACCCGGAACTCGCCGTCGATCGGCTTTCCGTCCACCAGGCAGTCCGTGACCATCGCGGTCAGCACCGCCTGATCGTCCCCGACGACCCAGGAGGGCAACTCGTCCAGGGACAGCCCGCCCTCCTCGGGGGCGCGGCCGAAGATCTGGCACAGCTCGTCGGACCAGGTCACCTCGTCGGTGAGGAGATTCCACTCGGCGCTGCCGACGCGGTGGAGCAGCGAGCCGGTGCCGTGGCCGGGGCCCTGCTGGGGAGCGACCTGCTCCGGGGCTTCCCGCCCGGCCGCGTCCCGCCCCGTCGCGTACTCGTCCGGAGGCTTCTCCTCCGCAGCCGCCTCACCCGCTTCCTCCGGCCGCTCGGACGGCAGCCCCTCGCGCAGCTGGTCCAGATGCCGGCCGAGATCGTCCAGATGGTGGACGGCGAGATCGCACAGGGCGCGCTGCCAGCGCAGCTGGGTCTCGTCCGCCGTGCCGCTCAGGTCCGCCGTGGTGTCGCGCCGCACGGCGGCGACGCCGCCGCGGAGCCGCCGGGTCTGCGTGATGAGCGCTTCGACCGTGCCGCGCTGGGGCGACGGGGCGGCGGGATGGTCCGCGGAGCGGGGGGACGGCATATGTTCTCCGATACGGGCCGGTACGGCGCGGCGCTGCCGGGTCTGATGGGGTAAGGACCGGTAACGACTTTCGCACAGGCCGCGACGTCACGTAAGTCGTTTGGCCATACCCGATTCGGTGGTGCTTCTGGCATATGTCATTGGCTTTCCTGGGGCACATCGGGCGCGGCTGGGTGGAGTATCCGGTTCCGGGTAGGCTGCGGCGCTCGGGGATTCCCTCCGTCCAGGTGTTCATCCGGCATATGGCGCCAGGACACCGGCAAGAATGCCGGTCGACGGAAATCCCGTTGCCAGCGAACCCCCCGCACCGGATGCTGACCTCATGTTCGATCCAGACATAGCGCCCAGCGGTACCCTCCTCGGCCTCCTCCAGCGAGGCCGCGGCGACGGTACTCTGCATGCCCTCGCCGCGCCGCGGGCCGAGGCGCTCGCGGCACTGCACCACTGTGTGCTGCACGACCCCCGCCGTGACTGGCAGGTCGAGAACCGCTCCCTCTATTACGCCCGGCTCTGCCTGGACCTCGACGCGGACCTCGACGAAATCGAACAGCACCTCTTCCACCCCGACGACCTGGTGAACACCGACGAGGAGCGCACCGGGCTAGCCCTCGCCGTCCTCGGCCACCTCGCCGCGTACGACCGGCTCGACGCGCTGCGGCTGCTGCGCCGGTACGCGGCCGTCGGCGGCAACTGGGAATGGGCCCTGGACGAGCTGGCCCTGCGCGACGACGACGCCGGGCTGCGCGCCCTCGCCCCCGCCGTCCTCGGCCGCTTCCCCGAGACCCCCGAGGGCGAGGCCGAACTCGCCGCCGCCGCGCGCGGCGCCTACGAGCCCCGCCCCTGGCGGCTGTGGGCCCACGACCCGGTGTACGGCCCGCGCGTGCGCGCCGCGCAGGAACAGGGCGCCTTCGACCGCTGGCAGCGTCAGCTGCGCCCCTCCGGGCCGCGGCCCGGCTGGAGCGTCCACGACGTTCTGGTCTGGGCCCAGCAGGAGCACGACCTGCGGCCCGGCGCCCGGCGCCCCGACGCCGCCGCCCGCTGTCTCGCCGCCGTCGCCGGTCCGGAGGACCGGCCCGAGCTGCTGGCCGCCGCTGCGTCGGCCCCGGACGCCGCCCGCGCGACCGCCCTGCGGCACCTGGCCGATACCGGCGACCCCGAGGTGCTGGACCTGATCGAGGCCGCCGTGACCGAACCGGACGCAACGGAGCCGGTCTCCCGGGCCGCCCTCGGCGCCTTCGAACGCATGCGCAGTGTCGCCGCCCTGGACCGCGCCCGGATCTGGGCCCACCGCCCCGACGCGCTCGGCGCCGCGGCCGCCGCGATGCTCGCCGCCCGGGGCGGACCGTACGACGCGGGCCTCGTCCTCGCCGCCCTCCGCCGCACCGTGCGGGCCGAGGGCCCGCACAGCCAGGCGTTGTGGACGCTCGTGGACGGCGCCGGCCGCCTCGCGATCACCTGCGCCGCCCCCGTCCTGCGCCACGTCTACCGCGAGACCGCCTCCTCCCACCTCCGCGGCCGCGCCGCCCGCGCCCTGGCCGCCACCGATCCCTCGTTCGCCGCGGGCTTCGCCGTCGAATGCCTCTGGGACTGCGAGGAGACCACCCGCGAACTCGCCGCCCGCCACGCCGCCACCGGTGACGCCCGCGTCGTGGAGCAGCTCCGCAGGCTGGCCACCGACCCGGCCGAGGAAGCGGAGGTCCAAAACGCGGTCCGCAGCCGCATCGGCCCCGACGCCGCCGGGGTCTGACCCCCGGCCTC
Organism: Streptomyces sp. NBRC 110028; assembly: GCF_001417735.1. Taxonomy (GTDB): domain Bacteria; phylum Actinomycetota; class Actinomycetes; order Streptomycetales; family Streptomycetaceae; genus Streptomyces. Next base: position 56,028 of record NZ_BBUZ01000038.1, on the reverse strand, counting down.
GGCCGCGGGGCGTCATCCGGGGCGGCCGGGGGCCGCCGGAACGGGTGACCGATGGGTTCACGCCATGTGGTCGGCTGTAATCCCCGCGGCCGGGGTGGGGTTTGGGGTGGTTCCTCCGGCACTCGCCCGGCTTCGGCGGGCGCGAGGGCCAACGCTCACGGGACGTTTCACGGCCCGCAAGGTGCACGATGCCGGGGCCACCCTTCGTACGCCGACAACACCGGTATGCGAGTCGCCATCGTGACCGAATCCTTCCCGCCCGACATCAACGGCGTCGCTCATTGCACGCTCCAAACCGCCCGGCATCTCCACCGGCGCGGCCACCAACCCCTCGTCATCGCCCCCGCGGGCCCGCACGACGGGTCGCCCGATGCGACCGGGGACATCGACGGGGCGCATCCGTTCCCCGTCGTCCGGATCCCGTCCCTGCCCCTGCCCGGCTATCCGCAGGTGCGGGTCGCGCTGCCCAGCCGCCGGCTCGCCGCCGCGATCACCGCGCACCGCAGCGACCTGGTCCACCTGGCCAGCCCCTTCGTGCTCGGCGCGCGCGGGATGACGGCCGCGCTGCGGCTGCGGATCCCCGCCGTCGCCGTCTACCAGACCGACCTGGGCGGCTACGCCCGTACATACCTCGGCGCGGGCGAGAACGCGGCCTGGCGCCGGATACGGGCCGTCCACACCGCCGCCGACCGCACCCTCGCCCCGTCCACCGCCGCCGCCCGCGACCTCGACGAGCACGGGGTGCCGCGGATCGCGCTGTGGCCGCGCGGCGTCGACACCGAGCGCTTCCACCCCTCGCGCCGCGACCCGGAGCTGCGCCGCTCCCTGGCGCCCGGGGGCGAGCTGATCGTCGGCTACGTCGGCCGTCTGGCGCCCGAGAAGAACGTCGAGCTGCTGGCCCCGCTGTGCGCGCTGCCCGGCGTCCGGGTGGTCGTGGTCGGGGACGGGCCGAGCGAGCCCGCGCTGCGCGCTGCCATGCCCGGCGCCCGCTTCCTCGGCCGCCGGACCGGCACCGAGCTGGCCCGCGTCTTCGCCTCTCTCGACGTCTTCGCGCACACCGGCCCGCAGGAGACCTTCTGCCAGACCGTGCAGGAGGCGCAGGCCAGCGGCGTGCCCGTGGTCGCGCCCGCCGCGGGCGGCCCGCTCGACCTCGTCGACCACGGCCGTACCGGCCTGCTGGTGCCGCCCGGCGACGCGGACGAGGTGCGCGACGCCGTGTCCCTCCTCGCCGCCCACCCCCGCAAGCGCGCCGCGCTCGGGCGGGCGGGCCGGGAGGCGGTCCAGGGCCGCACCTGGGAGGCGATCGTCGACCAGCTGATCGACCACTACGCCGAGGTCCTGATGGCCCGTACGGCGGTGGCGGCATGAGCGGGAACACCCACGGGCCGCTGCGCATCGTCCGGCTCGCCAACTTCGTCACCCCCTCCTCCGGCGGCCTGCGCACCGCGCTGCGCGAGCTGGGCGCGGGCTACCGGGCGGCCGGGCACGACTCCGTCCTGATCGTGCCGGGGGAGCGCGACGCGGACGAGCACACCCGCCAGGGCCGCGTGATCACCCTCCCCGGCCACACCGTGCCCGGCACCGGCGGCTACCGGGTGCTGACCGACCGGCGGCGGCTGGCCCGGCTGCTCGACGGGCTCGCGCCCGACCGGCTGGAGGTCTCCGACCGCACCACCCTGCGCTGGACGGGGGAGTGGGCGCGGCGCGCCCGCGTGCCCGCCGTGATGGTCTCCCACGAGAGCGCCGACGCCGTGCTGCGCACCTGGGGCGTGCCCGAGGCGGCCGCCCGGGGCGCGGCCGACCGGCTGAACCGCCGTACCGCGCGGGCGTACGCACGGGTCGTCTGCACCACGGAGTGGGCCGAGCGCGAGTTCGTACGCATCGGCGCGCGCAATGTCGTACGCGCCCCCCTGGGCGTCGACCTCGGCCACTTCCACCCCTCCCACTACGACGGCGCCCTGCGCGAGCACCACCGGGGCGGCGCCGCGGTCCTGCTCGCCATGTGCTCCCGCCTGTCGCCCGAGAAGCGGCCGGGCCGCGCGCTCGACGCCCTCGCCGAACTGCGGCGGCGCGGCGTCCCGGCGGCGCTCGTCGTCGCGGGCGACGGCCCGATGCGCGCCCGGCTGGAGGCCCGCGCCCGCGCGGAGGGGCTTCCGGCGGCCTTCCTCGGCCACGTCGGCGACCGGACCCGGCTGGCCGCGCTCCAGGCCAGCGCTGACGTCGTCCTCGCCCCGGGCCCGGCGGAGACCTTCGGGCTGGCCGCGCTGGAGGCGCTGGCGTGCGGGTCGCCCGTGGTCGTCAGCGCCCTGTCCGCGCTCCCCGACATCGTCGGCCCGGCGGGCGCGACGGCGGCCGACGACGGGGCGGCGTTCGCGGACGCCGTCGCCCAGGTCCTGGCCCGCCCCGAGCCCGTACGCCGCGCCGCGGCCCGGGCCCGCGCCGAGCGCTACGGCTGGCCCGCGGCGGTCGACGCCTTCCTGGCCGCCCACGACGCGCCCCGCCCCCGGCCCGACGGCCGTACCCCGGCCCGCACGACGGTCGGCGGTGCCCGGTGAGCGCACCCGGCGCCCACCCGGCCCGTCGGCCGCGTCCGGCGACCACGCCCGGCGGTACGACGGTCCCGGGCGCCCGGACCGGTCGGCTCGCGGAGGCCGCCGCCGCGCCGGTTCCCGGCCGTCCGCCGTCATCCCGGCGCCGGTGGGCGCGTCCGGCCGAGCGGTTCCGGGCGGTGCCGCCCGGGGGCCCGGCGGCGCCGGCACCGATGCGTCCGCGTCGTCGGGCCCGGACGCGGACGCGGTCGCCCAGCGGGCCCGGCACGCCGAGTCCGCCGACCGGGCGTGCGCCCCGGGCGGCGGCCGCACGGCGGCCCCGGGGAGCGCCGTGCCGCCGGGCCCGGCAGCACCGCCCCGGCACGTGGTCCCCTCCGGCCCGGCGGCCGCCCGACGCGGGGCGCGCCCCACCCCGGACGGGTCCGCCCGCCCGGCCGTACCGACCGGGAACGGCCGCTGCCCCTCGGCGTCGGCCTCCGGTGCGGCGACCGGCCCGCAGCCCGCCGCACCGGAGGCCGACGGCGATGCCGCATCCGCCCCGGCCGTGCCCACCACGCGGTTCGCCGCGCTCGGCGACTCGCTCACCGAGGGGCTCGGGGACCCCGTGACCGGCGGCGGGTGGCGGGGGTGGGCGGCGGGCCGCACGGGGAGCCCGTCGACTTACGTCAACGTCTCCCGCAGCGGCGCGCTCGCCGCCGACGTGGCCGGTGAGCGGCCGACCGCCGCCCGCCGGGCCCGTCCGCGTCTCGCGTCCGTCGTGGTCGGCATGAACGACCGCCTGCGCGGCACCTTCGACATCCGCCGGGTCGCCGAGGCCCTGGACGCGACGATCGGCGCGCTGCGCGCCGACGGGACGGTGGTGCTCACCGCGTGCCTGCCCGACCCGGGCCGGATGCTGGGGCTGCCGGACGCGCTCGCCCGGCCGCCGGGGCGCCGTATGCGGGCCGTCACCGCTGTGGTGCACTCGCTGTCCGGCCGGTACGGCGCGGTGCACGTGGAGTTGACCGGGCACGGCTGGGTCACGGACCGTGCGGCGTGGAGCGTGGACCGGCTGCACCCGAGCGAGCTGGGGCACCGGCTGCCGGCGCGGGAGTCCCACGCCGCGCTCACGGCCCGCGGGGTCGCCATGGGCGACCCGCCGTCCACGGCGCTCGACGGCCCGGAGCCCTCGCGGGCCGTCGAGCGCCTGGTGGATGGCGACCCGCGGCACGCGCTGGGTCGTGGACCGCTGTACCGATCTGCTGCCCGGACTCCTCGCACCCGGCGGCGCGGGAGGTCCGCCACCGGGTGCGGGGGACCGGACAGCTGCTCGACGGGCGGGAACGCCGGGCCGCGCTCGCCGCGCTGCCCCGGGCGACACCGGTCGAACTCGGCACATCACCCCCGCACGCTGCGACAATGGCGGGATGACGGGTCGCTGGGAATTCTGGATCGACCGTGGCGGTACCTTCACCGACGTCGTCGGAAAGCGCCCGGACGGCCGCCTGGTCACCCGTAAGCTCCTGTCCCATCATCCCGAGCGCACCATGGACGCGGCCGTCGCCGGGATCCGGCAGACGCTGGGGCTCAGGTCCGACGAGCCGGTTCCGGCCGACCGGATCGCCGTCGTCAAGATGGGCACCACCGTCGCGACCAACGCCCTGCTGGAACGCGAGGGCGAGCCCACGGTGCTCGTCGTCACGGCCGGTTTCCGGGACGCGCTGCGCATCGCGTACCAGAACCGGCCGCGGCTGTTCGACCGCCGGATCGTGCTGCCGGAGGCGCTGTACGACCGGGTGATCGAGGTGCCCGAGCGGGTGGACGCGCACGGCGGCGTCGTACGCCCCCTGGACCTCGGCGCCGCCACCGAGGCGCTGCGCGGCGCCCGCCGCGACGGCTTCCGCAGCGCCGCGGTCGTCCTGACGCACGGCTACCGGTATGCCGCGCACGAGCGCGCGGTGGGCGACGCGGCCCGCGCGCTGGGCTTCACGCAGGTGAGCTGTTCGCATGAGGTGAGCCCGCTGATGAAGCTGGTCTCGCGCGGCGACACCACCGTGGTCGACGCGTACCTCTCGCCGATCCTGCGCCGATACGTCGAGGACGTGGCCGCCGAGCTGCGCGGCATCCGGCTGATGTTCATGCAGTCCAACGGCGGGCTGCGGGAGGCCGCGCACTTCCGGGGCAAGGACGCGGTGCTGTCGGGGCCCGCGGGCGGCGTCGTGGGCATGGCGCGCTCCTCCGCCGAGGCCGGTCACGCGCAAGTCATCGGCTTCGACATGGGCGGCACCTCGACCGATGTGTCGCACTACGCGGGCGAGTTCGAGCGGGTCTTCGGGACCGAGGTCGCGGGGGTGCGGATGCGCGCGCCCATGATGAACATCCACACCGTCGCGGCGGGCGGCGGCTCGGTGCTCCACTTCGACGGGCGCCGCTACCAGGTGGGCCCGGACTCGGCCGGTGCCGTCCCCGGCCCCGCCTGCTACCGGCGCGGCGGACCGCTGACCGTGACCGACGCCAACGTGATGCTGGGACGGATCCAGGCCGCCCACTTCCCGGCGGTCTTCGGCCCGCGCGCCGACCAGCGGCTGGACGCGGACACCGTACGGGAGCGCTTCGCCCGCCTCGCCGAGGAGATCGCGGAGGCGACCGGGGACCGGCGCGGCCCGGAGGAGGTCGCGGCGGGCTTCCTGGACATCGCCGTGCTGAACATGGCCAACGCGGTCAAGAAGATCTCCGTGCAGCGCGGTCACGACGTCACCCGCTACGCGCTCACCAGCTTCGGCGGCGCGGGTGGCCAGCACGCGTGCGCGGTCGCGGACGCCCTCGGCGTCGGCACGGTGATCGTGCCGCCGCTGGCCGGGGTGCTCTCGGCGTACGGCATCGGGGTCGCCGACGCCACCGCCATGCGCGAGCAGGCCGTGGAGACGGAGCTGAGCGAGGAGTCGCTGCCCCAGGTGCGCGAGCTGTGCGCGCGGCTGGCCGGCCGGACCCGCGACGAGCTGCTGGCCGACGGCGTTCCCGGGGAGAGCGTGCGCACCACGGCCCGGGTCCATCTGCGGTACGCGGGCACCGACGCGGCCCTCCCCGTCCCGCTGGACTCCGCCGCCGTGATGACCGACGGCTTCGTACGGGCGCACCGCGCGCGCTACGCCTTCACCATGGACAAGCCGCTCGTGATGGAGGCGGTGTCGGTGGAGGCGGTCGGCGCGGCGGGCCCGGCGGGCGGCCACGCCGTGGAACCGCCGCCCAGGGAGGGCGCCCTGGCACCGGTGGCGACCGCGCGGATGTTCACGGCGGGCCGGTGGCAGGACACCGGCCTGTACGAACGCGCCGGGATGCGCCCCGGCGACACCCTCACCGGCCCCGCGGTCATCGCCGAGGCCGACGCCACCACCGTCGTCGACCCCGGCTGGCAGGCGGCCCTGGGCGACCGCGGCCATCTGCTGCTCACCCGGGTCCGGCCCCGGGTGAGCACGGCGGCGGTCGGCACCGAGGTGGACCCGGTGATGCTGGAGGTGTTCAACAGCCTCTTCATGGCCATCGCCGAACAGATGGGCCTGCGTCTGGAGAACACCGCCCACTCCGTGAACATCAAGGAGCGGCTGGACTTCTCCTGCGCCCTGTTCGACGCCGACGGCAACCTGATCGCCAACGCCCCCCACATCCCGGTGCACCTGGGATCGATGGGCGAGTCCATCAAGGAGGTGCTGCGGCGCAACGGCGAAACCATGCGGCCGGGCGACGTCTACGCCATCAACGACCCGTACCACGGCGGCACCCACCTCCCGGACGTCACGGTCGTCACCCCGGTCTTCGACGACGGCGGGACGCGACTGCTGTTCCTCGTCGCCTCCCGCGGCCACCACGCCGAGATCGGCGGCATCACCCCCGGCTCCATGCCCGCCTTCAGCCGCGTCATCGAGGAGGAGGGCGTCCTCTTCGACAACTGGCCGCTGGTACGGGACGGCGCGCTGCGCGAGCGTGAGACCCGCGAACTGCTGACCGCCGGGCGGTACCCCTCCCGCGCCCCGGACGCCAACCTCGCCGATCTGCGAGCCCAGATCGCCGCCAACGAGAAGGGCATCCAGGAACTGCGCCGCATGATCGGCGAGTTCGGCCTGGACGTCGTGCACGCCTACATGCGCCACGTCCAGGACAACGCCGAGGAGTCCGTGCGCCGCATCGTCGGCGCCCTCCGGGACGGCTGTTGCGCCTACGAGACGGACGGCGGGGCCGTCATCCGCGTCACCGTCACCGTCGACCGCACGGGCCGCGCCGCCGTCCTGGACTTCGCCGGTACGTCGCCGCAGGCGCCGGGCAACGCCAACGCGCCCAGCTCGGTGGTGATGGCGGCCGTGCTGTACGTCTTCCGCACCCTGGTCGCCGAGGACATCCCGCTCAACAGCGGCTGCCTGAAGCCCCTGGAGGTCCGCATCCCCGAGGGCTCGATGCTGGCCCCGGTGTACCCGGCCGCCACGGTCGCCGGGAACGTCGAGACCTCCCAGGCCGTCACCGGCGCCCTCTACGCGGCGCTCGGCGTCCAGGCCGAGGGCTCCGGCACGATGAACAACGTCACCTTCGGCAACGACCGCGTCCAGTACTACGAGACGGTGGCCAGTGGCTCGGGCGCGGGCGACGGCTTCGACGGCGCCGACGCCGTGCAGACCCATATGACCAACTCCCGGCTCACCGACCCCGAAGTGCTGGAGTGGCGCTACCCGGTGCGGGTGGAGAGCTTCGAGGTGCGGCGGGACAGCGGCGGCCGCGGCCGCTGGCACGGCGGCCACGGCGTCACCCGCCGCATCCGCTTCCTGGAACCGATGACGGTCGCCCTGCTCACCGGTCACCGCCGCGTCCCCCCGTACGGCATGGCGGGCGGCGCGCCGGGCGCGCTCGGCGCCAACCTCATCGAGCGCGCCGACGGTTCGGTGGACCGGCTGAAGGGCTGCGACGCGGCCGACGTCGGCGTGGACGACGTCCTCGTGGTCCACACCCCGGGCGGCGGCGGTTACGGCCCGGCACGGGACTGACGGCCGCTCGCCGCCTTCGCCGCCGTATTGGCGCGATCAACCCCGTTTGCGGTCGCCGGGGTGGGAAACCCGACTTCCGTCAAGCCCGCCAAGCCTTGTGCGCGAGGTCGGCTGCGTGCCCTCATGACCACCCATTGGATGCGGCACACCCGCGTGGGCGAGGCGGGAAATCACCACGACGCATCACAGAAGGGGCAGTCATGGATTGGTGGCAGAGCGCGGCATGCGTGGACGAGGACCCCGAACTCTTCTTCCCGGTGGGGGCGGCCGGACCCGCGGCCCAGGCGCAGCAGGCCCAGGCCAAGGAGGTCTGCCACCGCTGCCCGGTGATCCACCAGTGCCTCACCTACGCGCTGGACACCGGTGTGACGCACGGCGTGTGGGGCGGCACCGACGAGGAGGAACGCCGCGTGCTGCGCCAGCGGGCGCGGCGTCAGGCGCGCGGCGCACCGGCCGAGGCGTCCCGGAGGTGAACCGAGCCCTCGAACGAGGCCGGGCCCGGGCGCCCCGCCGCGCGGCGGTCAGCCGTCGCACAGCGGCAGGCGCAGGGACGGGCGGCCGGCCGCCCACGCCCCGAGCAGGCGGTCCGACCAGCGGGCCTCCAGGTAGTCGGTGGCCTGGATCCCGAAGACGACGGCCGGGGCCTGATCCGGCTCCTGCGCGAGGAAACCGCCGATGACGTCCCGGCGCATCAACTGCTCGTGCACCGCGTCGGCCTCGATGTGCTCGGTGAAGAACCGTACGCACCGGGGCTCGGCGCCCAGCCGCTCCAGCGCCCGGGCCAGCCGCCGGGCGCCGGGCGACGAGGTGATCTCCAGGGTGGCGAAGTGTCCGGCCATCGCGCCGCGCAGCGAGCGGTGCAGGCCGAGCAGCGACATCAGGTTGACGGTGGCGAGGGTCTCGGCGGGCGCGTGGTCCAGGTAGCGGCCGTACCCCGGATCGAGCCCGGCCCCCGCCATCGCCTCGGCGAACAGCCGGGCGTGCACCCGGTCGCCGTGGCCCGCCCCGAACTCGTCGAACGCCACCGCCACCAGTGACGCCTTGGGCTGCCCGGTCAGCCGGGGGATCAGCCACGCCTGCGGATCGGCCTCCTTCAGCTGGTACAGCGAGCGGTGCGCCAGATATTCGCGCATCTGCCCCCAGGTGCCCCGGCGCTGGAGGTGGTGGCTGACGCCGGGCGCGTCCAGCGGTTCGGCCAGCAGTCCGTCCAGCGCACCGGCCACGTCCGCGCCACCGGGCACCGCCTCGCGCAGCGCGCCCAGGAACCGGTCCTCCAGCGCGGCCCGCAGCCGCAGCAGATCCGGCTGCCACTCCCACGCCTCGTCGACGCCCGCGAAGCCGCGGTAGTGGAGTTCGTACGCGAGGTACAGCGCGAGCTGAAGGTCCTCGGCGAACGGGTCGGCGTCCCCGGCCTCCGGCAGCTCGCCCGGCGGCGGGGCCTGCGGCAGGGCGGTACGGACCGCCGCGGACAGCGGACCGCGGGCCTCCGGCAGCCCGGGCGGACCGGACGCGGCGCCGGATGCCGTGCCGGGCGTCTCGCTCATGGCCGTGTTCCGTGTGCCGGTGGTCACCGCTCACCCTTCCCCTTCGGCCCGTCGTGCCCGTCGTGCCCGTCGTGCCCGTCCGGGCCGGGTCCATGGCCTTCGTCGATGTCGCCGTAGCGCTCCAGCGGGCGGATCGCCGGGCCCTGCAGCACGCTGCCGTCGACGCCGAAGCGGGACCCGTGGCACGGGCACTCCCAGGTCCGCTCGGCGTCGTTGAACCGCACCAGGCACCCCAGATGGGTGCAGCGCGCGGACAGGGCGTGCAGCGCGCCCTCCTCGTCACGGTGCACGGCGCGCTGCCCCGCCCCGACGCGCACGACCGCGCCGCCGCCCGGCGGGATGTCGCCGACCGCGTCCGCGCCGTCCCCGGAGATCCGGTCGCCGAAGAAGTGGCGCGCCACCTCGCCCTGCAGCCGCAGCAGCGCCGGGGCCTCGCGCAGCGGGTTCAGCCGCCGCGGATCGTAGAGGTCCGTCCACGGCAATGGCTCTCCCGTCAGCCGCGCGGCGAGCAGCCGCCCGGTGAGCACACCGCCGGTCATGCCCCATCCGGCGAAGCCGGTCGCCACGTAGGCGTGCCGGGCGGCGGGGTGCAGCGGGCCCACGTACGGCACGTGGTCGGTGGTCCAGTTGTCCTGCGCGGCCCAGCGGAACGCGGGCTCGGCGCCCGGGAAGCGCCGCCGCGTCCAGGAGATCAGCCGCTCGTAGCGGCCCTCGGCACTGCCCACCCCGGGCGTGAACTTCTCGCCGGTGACCACGAGCAGCCGCCGCCCCTCGCCGTAGGGCGCGGTACGGACCGACCGGGTGTCGTCCTCGGGCGTGAGGTACATGCCGCGCGGGGCGCGGTCCTCCGGCAGCACCGCGGCGACGACCAGCTCGCGCCGCGCCTTCAGCCGGGGGAAGAGCAGCGCCCGGTCGAAGATCGGGTAGGCGGTGGTGACCACGACCTCACGGGCCCGGAGCCGCGCTCCCCGGTCGGTCGTGAGACGACAGGGATGCCCCTCGCCCAGGCCCATGACCCGCGAGTTCTCATAGATCCGGCCGCCGCGCGCGACCAGGTCCTCGGCCAGCGCCAGCAGATACTTCCGGGGGTGGAACTGGGCCTGGTCCGGGACCCGGACCGCGCCCGCGACGGGGAAGGGCAGATCCGTCTCCGTCGTGAACGAGGCGTCGAGGCCGGCCGCCCCGGCCGCCTCCGCCTCGGCCCGCACCGCGTCCAGGGACTCCTCGCTCTCGGCGTAGGTGTACGCCGGGGCCCGCTCCAGATCGCAGTCGATGCCCAGCTCGGCGGCGACCCGGCCGATCCGGTCCACCGCGTCGAGCTGGGACGCCGCGTACAGCCGCGCCGCCTCCTCGCCGCGCGAGGCGCGGATGTCCTGGTAGGCGAGGCCCTGCAGGGCGGAAACCTTGGCCGTGGTGTGGCCGGTCGCCCCCGCGGCCAGCCGGTCCGCCTCGATCAGCGCCACCTGCCGCCCGGCCCGCGCCAGCTCCCAGGCCGTGCAGAGCCCCGCGATGCCGCCGCCGACGACGGCGACCTCGACCTCGGGCACGGCGTGCTCGGGGCCCGGTTCCAGGGCCGGATACGCGGGGCCCGGGGCCGACTCCATCCAGTACGACGCGGGCGCGAACCCGGTGGGAAGACTCGTCATCGATCGCTCCTCTTCCGCCGCTCTTCCGCCGCTCTTCCGCCGCTCTCACTGCGCTCCGACTGCCGGTTCCCCCGCTCTCGCGGGCCCGCCGAGTGCCCCCGAGCGCCCGGCCGATGCATCCGGCCGGGCACACCGGCGCGGTTTTGACCGGTGCGGATGAGGTACCTGGGACGAATGCGACTGATTGCGCCCCCAGGCGTGTACGCGCCGCAGGACGACACCACCCTGTTGGCCGATGCGGTACGCCGGGAGCCCGGTGTACCGGGTGCCAAGGTGCTGGACATCGGAACCGGCACCGGTGCGCTGGCGGTCCTCGCCGCGCGCTGCGGAGCCGCGGGGGTCGAGGCCGTGGACGTCTCGGCGCGCGCGGTGCTCGCGGCCTGGCTGAACGCCCGGCTCCACGGCGAGCCGGTCCGGGTCCGCCTCGGCGGCCTGGCGTCCGTGGCCCAGGGGCGGCGCTTCGACGTCGTCCTGGCCAACCCGCCCTATGTGCCCTCGCGCCATCCCCGCCCCTTCGAGCGCGCCGGGGGCGGCCGCGCGTGGAACGCCGGACAGGACGGCCGGGAGATGCTGGACCGGCTGTGCGACCGGATGCCGGGGCTGCTGCGCCCGCGGGGGGTGCTGCTGCTCGTGCAGTCCGCGCTGAGCGGCGTCGAGACGACGCTGGAGCGGCTGGCCGCGCAGGGTCTGCACGCGGATGTGACCGCGCGCCGCGTCATCCCGTTCGGGCCCGTGCTGCTGCGGCACAGCCCCTGGCTGGTCGCCAGGGGGCTGATCGGCCCGGGCGAGGACAAGGAGGAGCTGGTGGTGATCCGTGCCGTCCGTACGACCGAGTGCGGCAGCTGTGCCCGATGACCCGGCGCTCGACGAGCGGGCGCCGGATGCCCGGACACTCGATGCCCCCGCGCGGCGCGTCATCGTCGACCCCGAGGGCCCGACGCTGGTCGAGGGGCCGGTGGAGGTCGTCCTGGAGGACGGCACCACCGTCCGCTCCGACCGGGTGATGGTCGCGGTGTGTGCCTGTGGGCGCAGCGGCCGCTACCCCTGGTGCGACACCAGTCACCGCCGCCCGGTGCGCACCCGGGACCCCCGGGACGGCTGACCCGGGCGCGGCGGGGTGAACCGGACCGGGGTGCCGGGGAGGGCCTGTGCCGCGGCGGCCAGGTACGGCTCCGGGACGACGCCCACCACGGGGTAGCCGCCGGTCGTCGGATGGTCGGCGAGGAAGAGCACCGGGCGGCCGTCGGGCGGCACCTGGAGGGCGCCGAGCACCATGCCCTCGCTGGGCAGCTCGCCCTCACGCGCGCGCTCCAGCGCGGGCCCCTCGGTGCGCAGCCCGATGCGGTTGCTCGCGGCCGACACCCGGAACCGGCCGGTGGTGAGGGTGCGCAGTCCGGCGGCGGTGAACCAGTCGTCGCGCGGGCCGGGCACCACCGGGAGCACCAGCTCCGGCACCACCCCCGGGTACGGCACCCAGTCCACGGCCGGGGCCGGCCGGTGGGGCGGCCCGAGCCCCAGGACGGAGCCGTCGGTGACCGGGGGCGGGCCGAGGCCCGAGAGCATGTCGGTCGAGCGGCTGCCGAGCATCGGCTCGACGTCGACGCCCCCGCCGAACGCCAGATAGCCGCGCACCCCGTGGATCGCCGGACCGGCCTCCAGCACGGCGCCCGCCGGTACCCGCACGGGCGCCCCCCAGGGGGCGGGCCGGCCGTCGACGGTGACGGGGCAGGGAGCGCCGGTGACCGCCACCGTCGCCGCGCGCCGGAGCCGTACGGCGCAGCCGGTCAGGGTGGTCTCCAGGGTCGCGGCCGCTTCCGGGTTGCCCACCAAGCGGTTGGCGAGCCGGTGGGCGGGCTGGTCGAGCGCGCCGGAGCGGGGCACGCCCAGATGGGCGTGGCCGGGCCGACCGAGGTCCTGGACGGTGGTGAGCGCGCCCGCCCGGACCACCGTGAGGGCGCTGTCCGTCACCGGGTCCTCCCTTCCGGTACGAAGCGGACGTGGACGCCGGGGGCGAAGAGGGCCGCCGGTTCGCGCGCGGCGTCCCACAGCAGGGCGTCCGTGGTGCCGATGAGCTGCCAGCCGCCGGGGGAGGAGCGCGGGTAGACACCCGTGTACGGGCCGGCGAGGGCGACCGAGCCGACCGGCACCCGGGTCCTCGGGGTGGCGCGGCGCGGCACGTGGAAGCGCTCGGGCAGGCCCGTCAGATAGCCGAAGCCGGGTGTGAACCCGCAGAAGGCCACCCGGAACAAGGAGGAGGCGTGGATGCGGGCGGCCTCGCCGGGGGTGACGCCCCACCGCGCGGCGACATCGGCGAGGTCCGGTCCGTCGTAGCGCACCGGGACCTCGATCGTGGTCCCCCGCCCGCCGGTGAGCGGAGGGATGTCCCACTGGACGATTTCGGCGGCGAGGTGGTGCGGATCGGCCACGCCGTCCAGGAGCACGGTCCGCGCCGCGGGCACGATCTCCCGGACCTCGGGCAGTGTCCGGGCCGCGGCGCGGCGCAGCAGCTCGGCGTGGAGCGCTTCGGCGGCGTCCCCGTCGTCGAGTTCGATGAGCAGCCCGTGCTCGCCGACGGGCAGCGGTCTCATGCTCACGCGAACGCCGCCAGGCGCACGCCCGCGGCGGCCAGCTCGCTCCGTACCCGGCGGGCGAGTTCGGCGGCGCCGGGTGTGTCGCCGTGCAGGCACAGGGAGCGCACCTCCACGTCGATCCACCGGCCGTCGATCGAGGTGACGGCCCGGTCGCGGGCGAAGCCCAGGGCCCGCTTGACGACGGTGCCGGGGTCGGAGACGACGGCGCCGGGCTCACCGCGCGGGACCAGGGTGCCCGCCGCGGTGTACGCGCGGTCGGCGAAGGCCTCGGCGATCACCGGCAGCCCGGCCGCGCGGGCCGCCTCGTGCAGCTTCGAGCCGGGCAGGCCCAGCACGGGCAGCGGCCCGTCCGCCGCCAGCCGCACCCCCTCCGCCACGGCGGCGGCCTGCGCCGCGTCGTGCACGCTGCGGTTGTAGAGCGCGCCGTGCGGTTTGACGTAGGCCACCCGCGCCCCGGCGGCCCGGGCGAAGATCTCCAACGCGCCGATCTGATAGGCGATCTCGTCGGCCAGTTCGCGGGGCGGTACGTCCATGGCGCGCCGCCCGAAGCCCGCGAGGTCGCGGTAGGAGACCTGCGCCCCGATGCGGACGCCGCGCTCGGCGGCCAGCGCGCAGACCCGGCGCATGGTGGACGGGTCGCCCGCGTGGAAGCCGCAGGCGACGTTGGCGCTGGTGACGATGGACAGCAGGGCCTCGTCGTCGGTGAGCTGCCAGCGGCCGAAGCCCTCGCCGAGGTCGGCGTTGAGGTCGATCAACGGGCCGGCCGGTGCGTCGGTCATCGGTCCTCTCTTTCTTCTCTTTCTTGTCTTTGCTTCCCGGACGGTGACGGATCGTGGAGTCACGCCACGCGGTATTCCTCGTCGCGCACATCCGTGATGAGCATCCTGCCCGGCGAATGAGTGATCGCGAACGGCGGGCGGGAGGCCATCACGGCCGCCTGCGGGGTGACCCCGCAGGCCCAGAACACCGGCACGTCGCCCGGTCGTTGCTCCACCGGGTCGCCGAAGTCCGGCAGCGCGAGGGCGCGGATGCCGAGCCCGGCGGGGTCGCCCACGTGCACCGGATCGCCGTGCACGGCGGGCATCGCGCCGCTCACCCGCCGTGCGGTGCCGACCAGTTCGCGCGGTATCGGCCGCATGGACACCACCATGGGTCCGCTCAGGCGCCCGGCGGGCCGGCACTGCCGGTCCGTCACGTACATGGGGACGTTGCGGCCCTGCTCGATGTGGCGCAGCGGGACGCCCGCCGCCGCGAGCGCCGTCTCGAAGGTGAAGCTGCAGCCGATGAGAAAGGTGATCAGATCGTCGCGCCAGGCCCCGGCCACCTCGGCCGGCTCGGCGCTGAGTTCGCCTTCCTCCCACACGCGGTAGCCGGGGAGGTCGGTGCGCAGGTCGGCGCCGGCGGCCAGCCGCGTCGTCCACGAGCCGGGCGCGGTCTCGTCGAGGACCGGACAGGGCTTGGGGTTGCGCCGGCAGAAGAGCCGTACGTCCTCGGCCCAGTCCGCGGGGACGGCGATGAGGTTGACCTGGGTGTGGCCGGGTGCCCAGCCGGCCGTCGGGGTGGACAGTCCGGCCCGGAAGAGGGCGCGGGCCTCGGCGGGGCCGGCGGAAGGCGCGGTGAGAGTCATGATCGTTCCCTTGTCGTCTCGGGCGTCGGGCTCAGACCAGTTCACGGCCGCGGGTCTCGGGCAGCCCGAGCAGGGCGACGGCGGCGATGCCGTACCCCACGGCGCCGAAGACCAGGGCGCCGCCGACTCCCCAGCCGCCGGCGAGATAGCCGACCAGGGTCGGGAAGAACGCGCCGACCGCACGTCCGGTGTTGTACGTGAAGCCCTGCCCGGTGCCGCGCACGGCGGTCGGGTACAGCTCGCTGAGGAACGAGCCGAAGCCGCTGAAGATGGCCGACATGCAGAAGCCGAGCGGGAAACCGAGCACGAGCAGCAGGGTGTTCGATCCGGCGGGGATGTTGGTGTAGACGAGGATGCAGACGGCGGAGAGGAGGGCGAACAGCGCGATCGTCTTCTTCCGGCCCAGCCGGTCGGTGAGGTAGCCGCCGGTGAGGTAGCCGGTGAAGGCCCCCGAGATCAGGGACGTCAGATAGCCGCCGGTGCCGACGACGGTGAGGCCGCGCTCCTCCTTCAGGAACGTGGGCACCCAGGTGGCGAGCGTGTAGTAGCCGCCCTGCACGCCGGTGGCCAGCAGCGAGGCGAAGAACGTGGTCCGCAGCAGCCGCGGCCGGAAGATCTCGCCGAACGAGCCCCGCCGCGTGGTGCTCAGCCGCCGCTCGGTGGCCTGGGGCGCGTCGGTGACGTTCTTGCGGACGTAGAAGACCAGCAGCGCGGGCAGCGCGCCGGTCCAGAACAGCACGCGCCAGGCCAGGTCCTGGTCGACGAGTTCGAAGACGACCGTGTAGACGATCACCGCGAGTGCCCAGCCGACCGCCCAGGAGCTCTGGATGAAGGCGAGCGTGCGCCCGCGGTGCTTGGCGGAGGCGTACTCGGCCACGAGGATCGCGCCGACCGCCCACTCGCCGCCGAACCCGAGCCCCTGGAGACCGCGCAGCACCAGCAGTGTCTCGTAGTTGGGGGCGAAACCGCACAGAATGGTGAAAAGCGCGTAGGTGATCACCGTGATCATCAGCGCCTTCACGCGGCCGATCCGGTCGGCCAGGATGCCGGCCAGCACGCCGCCGACCGCCGAGACCACCAGGGTGACCGTGGTGAGCAGGCCGGTCTGGTCGGAGCTGAGCCCGTAGTAGGCCGCGATGGCGGACATGCTCAGCGGCAGGGTGAAGAAGTCGTACGAGTCCAGGGCGTAGCCACCGAAGGCGCCGGTGAACGCGCGGCGGCCGCGGGGGCCGAGGGCGTGCAGCCAGGCGAAGGCGCCGCCCTCGTGACCGGTTTCGGGGGGAGTCGGCTGGGACGTCGGGGTGGAGGGGGTCGTCGGGGTCGTACTCACGGGCACCTCGCAGAGGGGGCGGTGCGGCAGAGGAGTCGGTACCACCCGAGGGCGTATGCGGTCGGGTCTGGCCGTCAACGTAGAGGATTGTTGAACGATCCGGCAATACCCGCGTTGTTTCGTTCCTCTTTCTGCGATTGACTTACGGCAGACGCCGCACACGGCGGCGCGAGGAGGGACGAGGGCGCGTGGGCAACACCGGGGACGGCCGGGCCGGGCTGGCCTCACTGGCCGACGATCGTGCGCTGCTCGGCCGCACCAGCACCGCCGAACGGGTGGCGGACATCCTTCGGAACCGCATCACCGACGGATTCATCCTCCCCGGCTCCCGGCTGTCCGAGGACAGCATCGGCGGCGCGCTCGGCATCTCCCGCAACACCCTGCGCGAGGCCTTCCGGCTGCTCACCCACGAGCGCCTGCTCGTCCACGAGCTCAACCGCGGGGTCTTCGTCCGCGTGCTCACCGTCGACGACGTCGAGGACATCTACCGGGTGCGGCACCTCATCGAATGCGCGGCGCTGCGCGGGCTCGGCGACCCGCCCTACCCGCTCGACACGCTGCGGCAGGCCGTCGAGGCCGGGCGGCGGGCCGCCCGGGACGACGCGTGGCGGGATCTGGGCACCGCCAACATCCGCTTCCACGAGGGGATCGTCGCGCTCGCGGGCAGCCCCCGCACCGACGAACTGATGCGCGGCATCCTCGCCGAACTCCGCCTGGTCTTCCACTCGATGGACGACCCCCGGCACTTCCACGAACCCTATCTGGCACGCAACCGTGAGATCCTGCGGGCCCTGGAATCGGGCGACGCCGAGGCAGCGGAACGGCTGCTCGCCGCCTACCTGCGCGACTCCCGGGCGCAGCTCACCGAGGGGTACGCCCAGCAGATCGGCTGACCGGCCGGCGGTCCGGCACGCCGGGGCGTGGCGGGAATACCGTGCCGTTTCGTGCGTTGTCGGTGCGACCGCCTAATCTGTGCGACGTGACATCTCCACCCCCCGGGGCGCCTGCGCCCCAGCTCAACGGCCATGACGGGGCGGCCCGCCCGGCGCCCGGCCCGGCCGCCGACGAGGGCCTGGCCCGTCGGCTGCGCGCGCTCGCGTGCACCGCGCCGCTCCACGACCTGGACACCCGCAAGGCCAACCTCGCGGGCGAGTACGGGGTGTACGCGATGGCCGAGGTCGCCCTCGCCGCCATCGACCTGGTCACGCTCAACATGGACTTCGACACCGGCGCCGACCACGAGCAGATAGTGGCCAGGCTGCTGCCCCGCGTCGCCGCCCAGGCCCCGGCGCGGCCCGCCGCCGAACACGAGCGCGTCGCCCGCTGGGTGCTGGAGAACCTGATCAACGTCGGCAGCGTGGACCGCGGCTTCCGCGCCGTGTACGGCACGTTCGGCGCCGACGGCGCGTATGTCCGGCGCGACTACGACTTCAAGCTGATCGAGGAGGTGCCGGGGCCCGGCGGCAGCGTCTATCTGCGCACCACCGACGAGGCGGTCAACGTCCTGGTCGGCGCCCTCGACACGGACGTCACCAGCGCCCAGATCGCCGCCGAGGTCAAGCTGGAGGTCCTCATCAGCCGCGGCCGCCTCGCCGACGCCCAACTCGCCGCCGAGCAGGCCCGCTACCGCACCGTCCAGTACTCCGAGACGCTGCGCCGCACGCTCGACGCGACCCGGCGCAACGTCCGCGCGGTCGACTGGCTGCGCACCGTCCCCGAGATGATCACCGAGGCGCTGGACCACGTAGCCGACCGCTACCGCCATGAGAACGCGATCCTGACCAACATCCGCAAGGCACGCGACGAGGCCGAGGGCGCCGAGCACAAGCGGCGCGCCGCCGAACTGGTCGACATCGTCAAGGACTGCATCCGCCGTCACACCCAGCTCCAGTCCCGGCTGCTGGAGGCCGGGCCGCTGTTCCGCGCCGAGCAGGACCGCCAGGCGTTCGCCCCGCCCGCCGCGCGCGCCGGACTCGACCTGTACGGACAGCTCCTGGCCCCGATCCTGCCGCGTCCCGTCGAGGAGGCGGGCCGGGTCACCGACGCGTTCTTCGCCCGCGGCACCGGCATGCGGACGCCCACCTCCGTGCGCGTCGGCGACCTCGTCGACATGCTCCTCACGCCGCCCGTCGAGCGCGAACACCTCGGCGCGGAGATGCCCGAGCCGGACCTCATCGCCACCCCCGACGACAGCCGCTTCAGCGAGGAACAGCTCGCGGTCGCCATGGAGCTGCTCGACCTCCCCGCCGACGCCCCGCGCCGCCTCTCCGGCCTCCTCGCCGACGCCCGCCGCCGCGACCCCGACCTGCCCTACCTGATCGCCCTCCTGGCCGTCCACGCCGCCAGCCCCCCGGTCGGCACCGCCTACCGCCAGGGCGAACAGCGGCTGCTGTTCGCCGTGGACGACGGCACCGAGCTGACCGACCCCGAATTCGGCGGCGCCGACCTGATACTGGGCACCGCCCTCCTGGACGCCGCGGGCATGGCCGCCGACCGGACGGAGGTGGCGTAGATGGCCCCCCACCCCGGCGGCACCGCGGCCGCCCCCGCCGCACCCCGTGAGCACGCCCCGCGCAAGGAGCTTCACCCGTGACCGAGTACGACGCCGCCGCCGACGCGGCACAGCCCGAGCCGACCGCCGCTCCGAGCGGTCCGGCGGGCGGGGTCACGCCCGCCGACGCGGCCGACGCGGCGCGGCTGGTCTCCTTCGGGCTGCAGCCCAAGCTGCTGCCCGCCCGGGACGTCGAATACGCCGAGCTGCTGCGCCGCTACCGCGACGAACCGGCCTTCGCCCGCCTCGCCGACGCCGTCGCCACCGGGCTCGGCCTGATCGTGCTGGAGGTGTCCACCCGCGCCGGGATGGCCGTGACCGCGGCCGAGGACTCCGTCTTCGCGGTCCGCATGGGCGACTACGCCCGCCGCGCCGCCAGCGACTCCGCCGACCGCTTCCTGCACGGCCTCGCCCACCTCGCGGTCGCCGCCATGGCGTTCCCGCGCCCCGAGGACCTGGCCGACGACGGGTACATCGGCCGGGTCACCGTCAACGGCGTCGACACCTTCGTACGGCAGGCCTGCGCCCGCCTGGAGGAGCGGGCCGCGGAGCAGGGCGAGAACACCGACCCGGCCACCGACGCGCCCGGCCTGGAGGCCGCCTGGCGGGTCTACGCGCGGCGCAGCGCCACCGGGGCGACCAAGGACGCCCGCCGGCTGGCCGGTTCGACGACCGGCATCATCGGCAAGGCCGTCGCCTTCCTCGTCGACTCCGGCTTCCTCCAGCGCACCGGGGACGAGTCCGGCGGTACGTACCGCACCACCGCCCGCTATCAGTTGCAGGTGCGGGACATGGCGGCCGGCGCCGCCATGTCCGAGCTGCTGGCCCTCGGCGTCGTGCCGGTCGGCGACGGCAGCGCCACGCTGCTGCCGCCGGACGAGAGCGACGACCTCGACCTCGTCGCCGACGCCGGTCTGCCCTTCCACTCCTGACCCTTCCTTCCCGACCGTTGCACTCCTGACCGTCGCCCGGCCCGTCCAGCCCCTTCCCACAACGAGAGTCCGCCGCCATGTACGAGCTGTCCCGGATCCGTCTCTACTCCATCGGGCCGGCCGGTGCGCGCTATGCCGACACCGTCCTGGACCTGCGCGGAGTCGGCGATCCGGTGCCCAGCCCCGCGCCGGCCCAGGCGGAGTTCTTCGAGGACGAACCGGTCGGCCCGCCGCGCCGCCCCGCCCCCGCCGGGGTGCTCTTCCTGGAGAACGGCGGCGGCAAGTCCGTCCTCCTCAAGCTGATCTTCTCGGTCATGCTGCCCGGCCACCGGAACACCCTCGGCGGCGCCAGCTCCGGGGTGCTGCGCAAGTTCCTGCTCGCCGACGACTGCGGGCACGTCGCCCTGGAGTGGCAGCACACGGTCACCGGCGAGTCCATCGTGGTCGGCAAGGTCAGCGAGTGGCGCGGCCGCCAGGTCTCCAACGACCCGCGGAAGTTCGCCGAGGCGTGGTATTCGTTCCGCCCCGGCCCCGGGCTCAGCCTCGACTCGCTGCCGGTCGCCGAGGCCGCGTCGGTCCGCCCCGCCGCGGAGGGCGCCTCCACCGCCCGCGGCCGCCGCCGCACCATGAAGGGCTTCCGGGACGCCCTCACCGAGGCGGGCAAGGCGTATCCGCACCTCGACGTCGCCTGGGTGGAGATCCACGAGCGCTGGAACGAACACCTCGGCGAACTCGGCCTCGACCCCGAACTCTTCCGCTACCAGCGCGAGATGAACGCCGACGAGGGCGAGGCCGCCGGGCTCTTCGCCGTCAAGAACGACTCCGACTTCACCGACCTGCTGCTGCGCGCCGTCACCGACACCCGCGACACGGACGGGCTCGCCGACCTCGTCCACGGCTTCGCGCACAAGCTCGGCCGCCGCGCCGAGCTGATCGCCGAGCGCGACTTCACGGCCGGTTCGCTGGACCTGCTCCAGCGCATCGCCGACGCCGCCGAACGCCGCGAGCAGGCGCGCGGGGTGCACGCGGGCGCCGAGCGCCGCACCCGTACGCTCGCCCGGCGGCTCTCCGCGCGCGGCGCCGAGGAGCGGGGCCGCGCCGCCGAACTCGCCCAACAGGTCGCCGCCGCCGCGCACGCCGTCACCGAGGCGGAGACCGCGCGCGGCCGCAGCGGCCTGGTGGCCGCCGAAATCGCCTACCGCCACGCCTCGCTGGCCCTCGCCGCCGCCGAGAAGGGCGCCGCCGCCCAGCGCCGCGAACTCAACGACGCCCGCACCCTGCACTCCGCCTGGCAGGCCGCCGAGACGGTGCTCCGCCACCGCGCCGCCGCCGACCGCTCCGCGCGCGTGGCCGCCGCCATCCGCGAGGCCGAGCGGGACGCGGCCCCCGCGCTCGCCGCCCGCGCCAAGGCCGCCGCCGACCTCGTACGCGCCCTGCACGCGGCCGCGGAGGACGGCGAGCGGCACGCGGGCGAGGAGGAGGAGCGCTCCGCCGCCCTCCAGGAGACCAGCGAGGCCGCCCACCACGACGCCACCTCCGCCGCCACCGCCGCCCAGCGCGCCCGCAGCGAGGCCGAGCACCTGCGGCAGCGGCTCACGGAGGTCGAGCAGGAGACCGCCGAGGCCGTGCGCGCCGGATGGCTCGACGACTCCGCCCCCGACGCCGACCCCGCCCGGGCCGCGCTCGCCGCCAGCGATGCCGAGAAGACCACCGCCGCGGCCTGGGAGGCCGCCCGCGAGACGGCCGGGCGCACCGCCGACCACGCCAAGGCGGCCGCCGCCGAACAGGCCCGCGCCGAACTGGCCGCCGCCCGGGCGGCCGACGCGGCGCGCGCGGCGGAGTCGGCGTACGACGCGGAGCGGCGCGCCGCCGAGGCCCTCGGCGCCGAGCCGCGCCTCATCGAACTGCTGGGCCTCCCGCAGCCCACCGCCGCCATCCCCGCGGCGCGCTCGTCCGCGGCCGAGTCGTCCCGCGCGGGCTGGGTCACGGTCCGGGTGGACGACGACCCGGACGCGGACGACATGCTGGGCCTGTCCCAGCTCCCCGCCGCCTTCCGCGCGGCCCCCGCCACCCGCACGCCCGGCGAGTGCGCCCAGGACGCCGACCACGCGTACGCCGACGACGACGCCACCGACATCCGCGGCCCGCGCGCGGACGCCGACGAGGACCCCCCGACCCCGCCCACCGGCACCCACGCGGCCGACTCCCGCCCGAAGGGCCGGGTGACGGTCCGCGTAGACGATGCGCCATGCGCCGCGTCGGCGGCCGGGGCCGAAGGCCCGGGCCCGGGTGGCAACGGCGGTGCCGGGCGTGTGTACGCGGCCGATTCGCCGCCGCCGGGGCGGGTGACGGCCCGGGTCGGGGACGACGGGGACGGCGGGGACGGCGACGAGCGGGCCTCCGCCGACGCGGACGCGGGCAGCGCACCCGACGACGAGCAGGCCCCGGACGCCGGGCAGCCGCGGCCGGCGGACGACGCGTCCGGCGACGAGCAGGGCTGCTGGGCCCCCGGGGTCGGGGACGACGACAGCGGCGCGTCCGCCGACGGAGAGGACGGCGCCCCGCGCGCCGCCGCGCCCGCGTCCACGCCCGCGCCCGCGCCGCGGGCCGTCGGGGACGGGCCGCTGACCGCCGAGGAGCTGGACCGGAACGTCGAGGCGCTGCGGGAGCTGCTGGAGGAGAGCGTGGGCTCCGCCGAGCGGCAGCTGTTCGACCTGCGGACCGCCGCCGCCGACGACTCGCGCATCCTCGCGGCGCTCGGCGACGGCGGGCTGCTGCCGCCCAGCCCCGACGTGCTGGCCGCCGTCGAGTACCTGGGTGAGCACGGCATCCCCGCGCTGCCCGGCTGGCGCTACCTGGCCCAGGCCGTCGATCCCGCCGACCACGCGGCCGTGCTCGCGGCCCGCCCCGAGCTGGTGGACGGCGTCGTCATCACCGACCCCGACACCCACGCCCGGGCCCGCGCGGTGCTGGGGCAGGCATCGCTGCTGCCGCGGTCGGCCGTGGCGGTCGGGACGGCGGCCGCGCTGCTCGCGCCGACGCCCGCGCCCGGATCCGGTGAGGACAGCGGGGTGTTCCTCGTTCCGCCGAACCCGGCGATGCACGACGAGCGCGCCGCGGACGACGAGCGGCGCGGACTGCGCGACCGGGCCACCGCGCGGGACGAGGAGATCCGGGCGCTGGCCGCCCGGCTGTCCGGGGACCGGGCGCTGGCGGCCCGGCTGTCGTCGTGGCGCGCCGGATGCCCGGCCGGGCGGCTCGCCGAGCTGGCGGCCGCCGCCGAGGGCGCCGCGGAGGCCGCCGAGACGGCGCAGCGGGAGCTGGTGGAGGCGCGTACGGCGCGGGCCGAGGCGGACGAGGCGGCCACCGAGGCGGCCCGGGTCCGGGACGAGCGGCAGGAGGCCGCGCAGCGGGCCCGCCGGGTGGCGGACGCGCTGGCGGGGCTCGCGTACCGGCTGCGTGAGCGCGCCACCTGGCAGACCCGGCTGCGCGAACTCGCCGAAGAGGCGGCCGAGGCCGAGGAGCAGGCCGCCGCCTGCGTGGACCGGGCGCGCGCCGCCGACGAGGACCGGCGCGCGGCCCAGCGCGCGGCCGACGACGCGCACCGCACCGCCCGCGCCCTGCGCGCCGAGCGGGCGGAGATCGCCGGGGCGCCCGACGACCTGGGCGAGGACACCGAGCCGCCCACCGCGTCGCTGCCCGCGCTCCGCGAGGCGTACCGCGCGGCCTCCCAGGTGTACGAGAAGGTCGGCGTCGGCGCCGATCTGCGGGCCGAACAGGCCCGTGCGGAGAGCGACGAGAGTGCGGCGCTCGCCACCCTCGACCGGCTCACCAACAAGGTCCGCACCCGCGCCGCCCAGCTGCTGGAGGGCACCGACGGCGCCGACGGCCCGTCCCGGCAGGCCGCGGCGGCCCGCGCCGAATCGCTGGTCCAGATGCTGGAGACCCGCGCGTCGGCGGCGAGCGAACAGCTCGGCAGGCTGCGCGGCGAGGCCGAGCGGCTGGCCCCGGCCGACGGCGACGACGCCCACACCGCCCTGCCGGAGGAGATGGTTCCGGCCGATGCGGAGCAGGCCAAGGAGCTGCTGCGCACGGCCAACGCCGAGCTCGCCGCCCGCACGGACGCGCTGGACACCGCCCGCACCGCCCACGCCGACCTGCTGCGCGCCCACCGCTCCGCCGAGGACGCGGCGGGCGGCTTCGACGAGACCGCCGCCCTGCTGCGGGACCTGCTCCGGGAGGGCCCCGGCGCCGAGGACGACGGCGAGCGCCCCGACCCGTACGCGGGCGGACTCGACGAGGCCCGGCAGGCGGCCACCGAGGCCCGCCGCTCGCTGCGCGGCTGCGCGGCCGATCTGTCGGGCGCCGAGTCGGCGGTCCGGGAGGCGAGCGACGTCCTCGTACGGCACGCCAACTCCACCCGCTACGAGCAGGTCCGCACCCCCGCCCGCCAGCAGATCCGCGAACTGCCCGCGGCCGCGCTGCCCGAGCACGCCACCGCCTGGGCGGACGCGTTCGCGCCCCGGCTGCGGGTGCTGACCGACGAGCTGGAGCAGCTGGAGCGCAACCGGGACTCCATCGTCGACCGGCTGCGCGGCCTGGTCGAGTCGTGCCTAGCCACGCTCCGTTCGGCGCAGCGGCTCTCCCGGCTCCCGGAGGGGCTCGGTGAATGGTCGGGGCAGGAGTTCCTGCGGATCCGGTTCGACGACCCGGACCAGGCGACGCTCACCGAGCGGCTGGGCGAGGTCATCGACGAGGCGACCCGCTCGGCGGTGAAGAAGAACTCCGACCTGCGCCGGGACGGCATGTCCCTGCTGCTGCGCGGCGTCTCCGCGGCGCTCCAGCCGCGCGGGGTGGCCGTGGAGATCCTGAAGCCGGACGCGGTGCTGCGCGCGGAGCGGGTGCCGGTGGGGCAGATGGGCGACGTCTTCTCCGGCGGCCAGCTGCTGACCGCCGCCATCGCCCTGTACTGCACGATGGCGGCGCTGCGCAGCAACGACCGGGGCCGCGACAAGCACCGCCACGCGGGCACGCTGTTCCTCGACAACCCGATCGGCCGGGCCAACGCGACGTATCTGCTGGAGCTCCAGCGGGCGGTCGCGGACGCGCTGGGCGTCCAGCTGCTCTACACGACGGGGCTGTTCGACACGACGGCGCTGGCCGAGTTCCCGCTGGTGATCCGGCTGCGGAACGACGCGGACCTGCGGGCCGGGCTCAAGTACATCAGCGTCGAGGAGCATCTGCGGCCGGGCCTGCCGGCGCAGGACCCGGAAGGGGAGCAGGTGCACGGCCAGATCACCGCGACGCGCATGTACCGGCGCCCGGAGGGGGACACGGGCGGCGCGCCCGCCGGGACACCGGCGGACGGCCCGTGAGCGCGCCGGGTCACGCCAGGCCGGTGGTGACGGTCTGGGTGGTGGCCCCGGCGGACGCCACGTAGTCGACGCTGCCGTTGTAGTCGGCGGTGACGGTGTACGTGCCCTTGGGCAGCGGGTTGAACGTCGCGGAGGCGGTGCCGTTCACCAGGGGCACGGTCTGCGGTGTGCGCCCCGGGATGGCGACGGTGACGGTTGCGGACTGAGGCCCCCAGTAACCCATTCCGGTGAGGCGCAAGGCAACGCCGCACACATCGCATCACCCGAACGGCGGAGCGCGCCGAGGCCCGGTCAGACCTTGGCCGCCGCCGGGGCGCCGCTGTCGCCGGCGCCCCCGCCCGGGCCCCCGTCCGGCGCCGCGTGCTCGGCCAGCACGCCCGTACGGTGGCGCTGGACGCACCAGTAGTAGGCGAAGCCGCCGAGCGCGACCGTCCCCACGAAGAGGAACGCGCCCCAGCGCAGATACCAGTGGTGCGGGGGAGCCGCGTTGTAGACCGCGTCGCGCGGCCAGGCCAGGTTGAGGGTCATGCCCGCGCCCCACAGCACCGCGAGCACATTGACCGGCAGCCCGAACCGCCCGAGCGAGAACCGCCCCTCACCCGCCGGAGTCCACCGGCCCCGCACCCGGGCCACCAGCATCGGCAGCGTGACCAGCAGATACGCCACGTAGATCATGATGATCCCGATGCTGGTCACCACCGAGAAGATCTGCGGCTGACGGATGTTGACGGCCAGCACGGCCAGCGCGAGCAGGCCGACGATCACCGCGGGCAGCACCGGGGTCTGGAAGCGCGGGCTCACCCGGGCCATCAGCGACGCGGCGGGCAGGTTGTTGTCCCGGGACATCGCGAACGCCAGCCGTACGGCCGCGGTGTGCACCGCCAGCGCGCACACGGTCACCGCGATCAGCACGCACCACAGCATCGCCTTGCCGACCGTCGGCCCCAGCACGTCCAGCACCACGTACTGCAGACCGTCCGTGGACAGCCCCTTGCCGGTCAGGCTCCCGACGCTCATCAGCGCCAGCAGCAGGATCAGCCCGCCCAGCACGAAGGACGCGATGAGCGCGCGCAGGATCGCCCGGGGCGCGTTGCGCGAGGGGTCCAGGGATTCCTCGCCGAGGGATGCGGCGGTGTCGAAGCCGTACATGACGTACGCGGAGGCCAGCGAGGCGGTGAGGAAGGCGCCCAGATAGCCGAGGTTCTGCCCGGAACCGGTGTGCGCGGTGTCCGTGACCACGCCCGGACCGCGCACCACGTGGACGGCGAGGAGGACGATCAGCACGACCGTGGCGACGAGTTCGAGGAACACCCCGGCCGTGTTGATCCGGGCCATCAGCTTGACCCCGAAGGCGTTGACCAGCGTGGTGAAGAGGATGAGCACGGTGGCCAGCAGCACCGCGTTGGTCGCCGTGTCGTACGTACCGGAGCCGTCCCCGATGAACTGGAACGACGAGGATATCTGCGGCAGCGTGAGCTGATAGGCGAGGGCGACGGCGGCCAGCGACACGATGGAGGCGACCAGCATCATCCACCCGGCCAGCCAGCCCACGTGCGCGTTGCCGAGCCGCTTCGACCAGTTGTAGACGGATCCGGCGACCGGATGGCGGGCGGCCAGCTCGGCGAAGCACAGCGCGATCATGAGCTGTCCGGCGAAGACCATGGGCCAGGACCACCAGTAGGCGGGTCCGCCCTGGGCGAAGCCGAAGTAGAAGAGCTGGAAGGTGCCGGTGAGGATGGAGATGTAGCTGATCCCGGCGGCGAAGGTGTGGAAGCTGCCGAGGGTTCTCTTCAGTTCGGGGCGGTAGCCGAACTCGGTGAGCTCGGCGTCATCCTGTGCTGTGGACAAGGCGGACACTCCCCTATCGGGCCGGCGGGCCCCGCGCGGATCAGGTGAACCAACCCTGCGGCCTGGGGCGGGTGTTGCACCAGATGTGTTTCGCCTCCCGGTATTCGGCCAGCCCGCTCGGCCCCAGTTCCCGCCCCGTCCCCGACTGCTTGAACCCGCCCCACTCCGCCTGTGGCACCGACGGGTGGTAGTCGTTGATCCATACGGTGCCCAGCCGCAGCCGGGACGCGACCCGCCGCGCCCGTCCCTCGTCGCAGGACCACACCGCCCCGGCCAGCCCGTACACCGTGTCGTTGGCGAGCCGTATCGCCTCCTCCTCCGAGGTGAAACGTTCCACCGTGAGGACCGGCCCGAAGGACTCGTCGGCCAGCACCGACATCCCGCTGTGACAGGAGTCGAGCACCGTCGGACGGTAGTAGAAGCCGTCCCGCAGCTCCGGATCCTCCGGCCGGGAGCCGCCGCAGCGCAGCCGGGCGCCCTCCGCGAGCCCGGTGGCCACGTACGCCTCGACCTTGGCCCGGTGCGCGGCCGAGATCAGCGGACCGGTCTGGGCCCGCTCGTCGAACGGCCCGCCGAGCCGGATCCTCCGGGCGCGCCGCACCACCTCCTCCACGAAGGCGTCGTGCACCGGGTTCTGCACCAGCAGCCGGGCACCGGCCGAGCAGACCTGCCCCGAGTGCAGGAAGACGGCGGTGAGCGCGTGGTCGACGGCGGCCTCGAAGTCCGCGTCCGCGAACACGATGTTGGGGTTCTTGCCGCCCAGCTCCAGAAAGGTCCGTTTGACCGTGCCGGAGGCCGCGGCCATGACGCGCCGCCCGGTCCGCAGACCACCGGTGAAGGACACCAGGTCCACATCGGGGTTGTCGGTGAGCGGGGCGCCCGCCTCGGCGCCCGGCCCCAGCACCAGATTGGCCGCCCCGCCCGGCAGCCCCGCCTCGTCCAGCAGCCGCATCAGCGCGATGGCCGTGGACGGGGTCAGCTCGCTGGGCTTGAGGACGATGGCGTTGCCCGCGGCGAGCGCCGGCGCCACCTTCCACGCGGTCTGCAGCAGCGGATAGTTCCACGGGGTGATCAGCGCGCAGACCCCGACCGGTTCGTGGACGACCCGGCTGACGGCGTCCTCGGTGCCGGTGTCCACGATCCGGTCCGCCTCGGTGCGCACCAGCTGCCCGTAGTAGCGGAAGCAGGCGATCACATCGTCGACGTCCCCCTCGCTCTCCACCAGCCGCTTCCCGGTGTCCAGGGACTCCGCCCGGGCCAGGGCCGCCCTGTCCCGGGCCAGCAGACCGGCGACCCGCAGCAGCAGCTCCCCGCGGGCGGCGACCGGGGTACGCGGCCACGGGCCGTGGTCGAACGCCTGCCGGGCGGCGGCCACCGCCTCGGCCGCGTCCTTGCCGCCGCCCTCGTCGACGACCGCCACCAGCGAGCCGTCGGCCGGACATCTGATCTCCCGGGTGCGCTCGTCGACCGCCCCGGTCCACTGGCCGCCTATGAAGAGATCCCTCACGGGCATTCCTCCCCGTCCGGGGCCGGGACCCGGTCGGTCACCCATCGGTGGAAGGCCCCGATGTGGTGTTCGCTGGGCACGAGCACCCCGCCGCGGCGGTACGCGCGCGAGTCCATGGCGGGCTGGGTGCGCTCACAGGCGTCGAAGTCCTGGACGTTGACCCGGTGGAACAGTTCGACCGACTTCGACAGGTCCCGCTCCGACGCCACCACCTCCGGCGCGTACAGCCAGTCACAGCTGATCAGCGTGCGGTCGGCGGCGAGCGGGAACATCCGGTGGACGATCACATGGTCGGGGACCAGATTGAGGAAGACCTGCGGCCGCACGGTGATCGCGTAGTAGCGGCGGTCCTGTTCGTCGGCGATGCCGCTGAACCGGTCGAAGCCCGCGCTGCCGTCCACCGTGAATCCCTGGGCCTCCTCGGCGAACTCGGCACCGTGCCCCACGAAGTACTGCGCCGCCAGGCCGTCGGCGAACTCCGGCAGCACCTCGGTGAGTTCGGGATGGATCGTGGCGCAGTGGTAGCACTCCATGAAGTTCTCGATGATCAGCTTCCAGTTGGCCTTGATGTCGTAGTCGATCCGGCGGCCGAGCGACAGCCCCGCCACGCCGTACCGCTCCACGGCCCCGGCGTCGCCGAGCCGTTCGGCGACCGCCCCGACGACGGTCTCCTCGAACGACGGCGGCTCATCGGCCAGGCACACCCAGGCGTACCCCAGCCATTCGCGCAGCCGCACCGGCAGCAGCCCGCGCTCGGTGCGGTCCACATCGGGCATGCTCGTCAGGTTCGGGGCGGCGGTGAGCCGACCGTCCAGGTCGTATGTCCAGGCGTGGTACGGGCACTGGAGCGAGCGCCGCACCGTGCCCGACTCCTCGGTGCACAGCCGGGCGCCGCGGTGGCGGCAGACGTTGAGGAACGCGCGCAGCTCACCGGCGCGGTTGCGGGTGATCAGCACGCTCTCGCGGCCCACCCGCACGGTACGGAACGCCCCCGGCCGGTCCAGGTCGGCGCTGCGCGCCGCGCAGAACCACATCGCCTCGAAGAGGTGCTCCTGCTCCCGCCGGAAGACGGCGGGGGAGGTGTACCAGTGGCCGGGGAGGGTGCTGATCAGGCTGGGGGACGTGGCGGCGGGGGATTCGGGAGCCACGGTCATGGAATTCTCCGTAAGGTGGGCGCGGCGGTGGTCGGCCGACGGGAGGTCGAGGAGGTCGATCGGGCGCGGGGTGTCACCGGCGGATGCGGTCCATGCCCGGATCGAAGAGGGGTTCGGTGGCGACGGTCGCGGGGACCTTCTCCCCGAAGTACTCGATGTGGACGGCAGTGCCGGGGACGGCCACGTCGGCGGGCAGCCAGGCGTAGGCGACGGTGCGGCCGATGGTGTAGCCGTACGCGGCGCTGGTCACGTAGCCCGCGGGCCGCCCGGTCTCGCCGACGGCGTACACCGGCTCCTTGCCCATGACGATCGCGGCCGGATCGTCCAGGGTGAGACAGGCCAGCTTGCGCCGCGCCGTCGCCTCGCCGCGGCCCTCCAGGGCCGCGCGGCCCACGAAGTCGCCCTTGTCCATCCGGACGGCGAAGCCGACGCCCGCCTCGTACGGATCGTGCTCGGTGGTCATGTCATGGCCCCAGGCCCGGTAGCCCTTCTCCAGCCGCAGACTGTTGAACGCGGAGCGCCCGGCGGCGATCACCCCGTGCCGCTGCCCGGCCTCCCACAGCGTGTCCCACAGCCGCAGGCCCAGGTCGGCGGTGGTGTACAGCTCCCAGCCCAGCTCACCGACGTAGCTCAGCCGCATCGCGGTCACCGGGACATGGCCGATGTAGGTGCGCCGGGCCTTGAAGTAGCCGAACGCCCGGTGCGAGAAGTCGTCCGGGGTCAGCGGCTGGACCAGTTCCCGGGCGAGCGGACCCCACACCCCCACGCAGCAGGTGCCGGGCGTGATGTCGGCGATGTGGACGCCGTCGGGCGCGTGGCGCAGCAGCCAGTCCAGGTCGAGGCCGCTGTTCGCGCCCACCTGCCAGCGTTCACTCAAGCCGTGGCCCTCCGCGAGGCGCGCGACGGTCAGATCGCTGCGTACGCCCCCGGCCTCGTCCAGCAGCAGGGTGTAGGTGACCGCGCCCGGCTTCTTCGCGAGCTGGTTGGTGGTCATGCGCTGCAGGAAGTCCAGGGCGCCGGGGCCGGAGACCTCCAGCCGCTTGAGCGGGGTCATGTCGTACAGCGCGACCCGCTCCCGGGTGGCCTTGGCCTCGGCGGCGGCGATCGGCGACCAGTAGCGGGCCGACCAGGCGTCGCGCGCGGGCAGTTCGAGCCCCTCGGCGAGCGGGGCGTTGGCCTCGTACCAGTGCGGCCGCTCCCAGCCCCCGCCCTCCAGGAAGTACGCGCCCAGCGCCCGCTGGCGCTCGTAGAAAGGGCTGACCCGCAGGGGGCGCGGCCGCTCCATGGGCTGCAGCGGGTGGATGACGTCGTAGACCTCGGCGAAGCTCTGCGCACCGCGCTCGGCGATGTAGGCGGGGGAGGTCTGGGCGTCCTCGAAGCGGTACGGATCGCATGCGTGGACGTCGAGGGACGGCCGCCCGTCGGTCATCCACTCGGCGACGGCCTTGGCGACGCCCGCGGAGTGGGTCACCCACACCGCCTCGGCCAGCCAGAAGCCGCGCACCTCACGGGACTCGCCGATGACCGGCATTCCGTCGGGGGTGAAGGAGAAGACCCCGTTGAACCCCTCCTCGACGCGGCTCGCGCCGAGCGCCGGGATCAGCCCGACGCTGTCCTCCCAGGCGGGCGCGAAGTCCGCCTCGGTGAACGGCAGTGAGGACGGCATCACCGGCGCGTCGTCGTAGGCGGGCACCGCCGCCGGGTCGACCGGCATCGGGCGGTGGGCGTAACTGCCGATGCCGATGCGGTCGGTGTGCTCGCGGAAGTACAGATCGCGGTCCTGGAAGCGCAGCAGCGGCCGGCTCGCCTCGGTCCGCGGGTCGTTCACCCCGGCCAGCTCCGGCAGCGGCGCGGTCTTCGCGTACTGGTGGGCCAGTGGCAGCAGGGGGACGCGGACGCCCGCCATCGCACCGATCAGCGGCCCCCAGAACCCGGCCGCCGAGACGACGATGTCGGCGGGGAAGGTGCCCCGGTCGGTGACGACCGCGGTGACCCGGCCGCCCTCCTGCTCGATGCCGGTGACGGTGTGCCGCTCCAGGAAGCGGGCGCCGCGCGCGGTGGCCCGCTCCATCTGGGCACGGCAGGCGGGCAGCGCGCGGGCCAGCCCGTCGTCCGGGGTGTGGAAGCCGCCGAGGATCTTCTCCGGGTCCAGCAGCGGCCACAGTTCGGCGCACCGGGCGGGGGTGAGCAGTTCGCCCCGGACGCCCCAGGACGCGGCGAGCCCCGCCTTGCGGTGCAGATCGGCCCAGCGCTCCTCGCTGGTGGCGATCTCCAGACCGCCGACCGGGTTGAAGCAGGACAGCCCGTCGGCCTCCAGCGCGGAGAACTTCTCCACCGTGTAGACGGCGAACTCGGTGAGGGTCTTGGAGGGGCTGGTCCGGAACACCAGCCCGGGCGCGTGCGAGGTCGAGCCGCCGGGGGCGGGCAGCGGGCCCTGCTCCAGGACCGTGACCTGCGTCCAGCCGCGGGCGGTCAGCTCGTCGGCGAGTGAGCAGCCGACGATCCCGGCGCCGACGACGACGACGCGCCGACCCTTCTGACCACCGGTCGCATCCCTGGTCATCGGATCCCTGGTCATCGCATCCCTGGGCATCACAGCACCACCACCGAGCGCAGCACCTCACCGCGCTGCATCTTGGCGAACGCGGGTTCCACCTCGTCCAGCGGGATCGTCTCGCTGACGAACGCCTCCAGGTCGAGCTTGCGGCTGAGATGGAGGTCGACCAGGACGGGGAAGTCCCGGCTGGGCAGACAGTCCCCGTACCAGGACGACTTGAGCGCGCCGCCCCGCCCGAACACGTCGATCAGCGGCAGCTCGATGCGCATCTCCGGGTCGGGCACCCCGACCTGCACCAGCGTTCCGGCCAGATCGCGCATGTAGAAGCCCTGGCGGTAGGTCTCGGGGCGGCCCACCGCGTCGATGACGATGTCGGCGCCCACGCCCCCGGTCAGCTCGCGGACCGCCTCGACCGGGTCCGTACCCCGGGAGTTGACGGTGTCGGTGGCGCCGAAGCGGGTGGCCGCGTCCAGCTTGGCGTCGTCGATGTCCACGGCGATCACCCGGCGCGCCCCGGCCAGCGCGGACGCGGCGATCGCCGCGTTGCCGACCCCGCCGCAGCCGATGACCGCGACGGTGTCGCCGTTGGACACCCCGCCGGTGTGCACGGCCGCGCCGTAGCCGGCCATCACCCCGCAGCCGATCAGCCCGGCCGCCTCGGGGCGGGCCGACGGGTCGATCTTCACCGCCTGCCCCGCCGCGACCAGCGTCTTCTCGGCGAACGCGCCGATGCCGAGCGCCGTGCTCAGCCGGGTGCCGTCGGCGAGGGTCATGGGCTGGGCGGCGTTGCGGCTCTCGAAGCAGTACCAGGGGCGGCCGCGGCGGCAGGAGCGGCAGGCGCCGCAGGGCGCGCGCCAGGCCAGCACCACGTAGTCACCGGGAGCCAGCCCGGTGACCCCCGGGCCCACGGCCTCGACGATCCCGGCCGCCTCGTGTCCGAGCAGATACGGGAATTCGTCGCCGATGGCGCCGTCCCGGTAGTGCAGATCGGTGTGGCACACCCCGCACGCCTGGACCCCCACCAGCACCTCGCCGGGTCCGGGATCGGGCACGAGGACCGGCAGCACCTCCACGGGTGCGCCCCTTTTCAGCGCGACGACGGCGCGGACTTCTTGCGGCATGGCTCACTCCTCTGTTCTCCTGCGCTGGCAGGGACCGGTGCGTGGGAGCTGGCACGAGCTGGCATGAGCTAGGGGGAAGAGGTGGGGAAGCCAGCCGGTTCACGGGACGCTGGTTACCCCGCAGTTGCGTATGACGCGGCGTGTTGCGCGATGAGGGACATCCTGAAAGCCGCGTCCACGACGCGTCAAGAGGTACGCGCAAACCGTCCGTAAACCAGCGCTGACAGTGGGTTTCCCCTCCAGCGCACGACGAAGGGGCCGGATCGGATCCGGCCCCTTCGGGTGGGTGATGGGCGTTATCCGGTCAGCCGGGGAAGCCCATGCGGCGGGACAGCTCCTCGGCGGTCCTCATGGCCTGCTCGGCGAGATCCAGCAGATGGCTCTGGGCCATCCGGTACACCGGCCCGGAGACGCCGATCGCGCCGATGACCGCGCCGTCGTGGCCGCGCACCGGGGCCGCGACCGCGTTCAGCCCGATCTCCAGTTCCTCGCACGAGTAGGCGAAACCGCGCTCGGCGGCGGTCTCCAGTTGCTGCCGCAGCTCGGCCGATGTGGTGATGGTGTGTTCGGTGAACCGCGGCAGCTTCCGCGTCACCAGACGCTCCCGCCGCTCGCCGCTCAGATGGGCCAGCAGCATCTTGCCGCTGGCGGTCGCGTGCAGCGCGGTGCGCCGTCCCAGCCAGTTGTAGGCCGTCACGGCGGCGGCCCCGCGCGCCTGCATGATGTTGACCGCCGCGTCCCCGTCCAGGACCGCGATGTTGGCCGTCTCGCCGGTCTCGTCGGCCAGCGCCCGGCACACCGGGGCGCCCTCCTGCGAGATGTCGAGCCGGATGGCGGCCGCGCCCGCGAGTCTCAGCACCCCGGCGCCCAGGTAGTACTTCCCGCGCTCGCGCTCCTGGTCCACCAGCCCGCGGTTCTCCAGCACGCCCAGCAGCCGGAACGCGGTCGACTTGTGCACTCCCAGCTCATCGGCGATCTCGGTCACTCCGGCCTCGCCGAGTTTGGCGAGGATCTCCAGGACGCTGACCGCCCTGTCCACCGACTGCACTGCCCCGGCGGCCCCCCGCTTTTCCTCGGCCCGGTCCTCGGTCGTGTTCGTCATGGGTCTGATCTCACCATCCGGCGGCTCCGAGTGGGGCCTCTCGACGGGCAACTCTTGACGGCTGCCCTCCTAATCTGGATTCTGTTGCGCATCGCGCATTTCGATGCGCTATTCACAACGCATGATACCGATCTACGTGAGGGGGGCCAATGATTCCCGTCTGCCGTATCGAGGATCTGCCGGAAGGCGAGTCGGTGCGCATCGAGGCCGGCGACAGCCACGCGGCGATCGCGGTGTTCCACTCCGAAGGCGCGTTCTACGCCGTCGACGACACCTGCAGCCACCAGGACGCCTCCCTCTCCGAAGGCTGGGTCGAAGGCTGCTACGTCGAATGCCCGCTGCACGCGGCCCTGTTCGATCTGCGCTCCGGCATGCCCACCTGTCTGCCCGCCCGCAAGCCGGTACGGACGCATGCGGTCACGGTGGTCGACGGAATGCTCCATGTCCACCCCCTGGTGCCCGCCGCCCAGGAAGAAGCCGTCGCATGATGCGGACGGTCACCGTCGTCGGGGCCTCGCTCGCGGGACTGCACGCGGCGCGGGGCCTGCGCGACCAGGGCTACGACGGGCGGCTGGTGATCGTCGGCGAGGAGCGCCACCGCCCGTACGACCGCCCTCCGCTGTCGAAGGCGTTTCTGACCGGTGAGGGCCCGACCGGTGACGGCGGGCCGGACGGCGGCCTCGGCCCGCTCGCCCTCACCGACCCCGAGGACGAGGCCGAACTGGACGCCGAGTGGCTGCTCGGCGTCCGGGCCGACCGGCTGGACCCCAGGGCGGGCACGGTCGGGCTGGCCGACGGCCGCACCCTGCGCACCGACGGCGTCGTCATCGCCACCGGGGCCGCGCCCCGGACGCTGCGCGCCGCCGCCCCGCCCGGGGTGCACACCCTGCGCACCCTGGACGACGCCCGGCGGCTGCGCGCCGGCTTGAGGGCGGGGGCGGAGCGGGTGGTCGTCATCGGCGCCGGTTTCATCGGCGCCGAGGTCGCCTCCTCCTGTGCCGCGCTCGGTCTCGACGTGACCGTGGTGGAGGCCGCGCCACTGCCGCTCGTCCCGCAACTGGGGGAGCGCATGGCCCGGGCGTGCGCCGCCCTGCACGCCGCGCACGGCGTGACCTTGCTGTGCGGCACGGGCGTTGCCACTCTGCGCGGCACCCACCGCGTCACCGGCGTCGAACTCGCCGACGGCCGGGTGCTGCCCGCCGACGTGGTGGTCGTCGGGGTCGGGGTGCGCCCGGTCACCGGATGGCTGGAAGGCTCGGGACTGGCCCTGGACGACGGGGTGCTGTGCGACGAGGGCTGCGCCACCGCGCTGCCGTCCGTCGTCGCCGTCGGCGACGTGGCCCGCCTCGCCCTGCCCGGTACGGGACGCACCGTACGGGCCGAGCACTGGACCAGCGCCGCCGAACAGGGCGCGGTCGCCGCCCGCAACCTGCTTGCCGGGGCCACCGTCCAGCCCTTCGGCGCGCTGCCCTACTTCTGGTCCGACCAGTACGGCGCGCGCATCCAGTTCGCCGGCCGGCGCGAACCCGGCGACACCGTCCGCATCGCCGAGGGCGATCCCGATGCGGGCGCGGGCCCCGGCGGCGGCTTCCTCGCCGTCTACGAGCGCGACGCGATCCCCACCGCCGTCCTCGCCGTCAACCGCCCCAAACCGTTCACGCGGCTGCGCCGCGAGCTCGCCCGCGCTCCCCGGCTCGCCGCGCGCTGACCGCCTCCTTACGGGCCCGCCGGCGCTGCCGGCGCATCTCCCGCGCCGTGCTGCTGGGCCGGGACACCACCCCGTGACGCTGGTTCCACACCTGGCGGGTCACCCAGACGTCCAGCACCCCCCAGGTCGCCACCACCGTGCTCGCCACCGCGATGAGCACGGCGGGGAAGGCGAACCACGAACCGGCGAACGCGCACAGCACCGCCACCATCGCCAGCACCATCGTCACCGCCACGATGATGACCGCCCGCACCGCCGACGTGCGCACCGGATCGGGCAGCCGCCGTCTGCGGGCCGGCTCCTCGGTCCACAGCCGGCGGGCCCCCGGTGCCGGGATGTCGCGATCCTTGTCCAAGGCGTCCATGACGTTGCCACCCCTTTCGGTGCTGCCCCGGTCCGGTCGGTCACACATGGCGGGACTTGGGTCGTATGCACCCCCAGTGTGCCTTGTTGGATCACGAATGGCAGCGATCGGCGGTTCCCGTGGGGAGAGCAAAACCGGCCAACGGTGTTCGGCCCTGCGCAGACCGCGACGGGTCGTTGGTGTGCGCCGCCACGGGGTTTAAGTCCGATAATCACCCGAAAATCGATGATCATCGAATGTGGAGAGTGACCGGAAGCCGTAGGACACGCCTTCGGAATGACTATCCCTCAGTAGTAGGCTCGCGCCGCTCGTTGTCCGAGAACATCAGTCACCGCCCCGGCCCTCGGGGACGACGTTGGGGAGGCCATGCGCTTTCGCGGGAAGTCCATCCGCAGGAAGATCGTGGCGCTGTTGCTGGTGCCGCTTGTCTCGCTGACGGCGATCTGGGCCTTCGCGGCAGT
This sequence comes from Streptomyces sp. NBRC 110028, assembly GCF_001417735.1. Taxonomy (GTDB): domain Bacteria; phylum Actinomycetota; class Actinomycetes; order Streptomycetales; family Streptomycetaceae; genus Streptomyces. The sequence continues at coordinate 19,052 of NZ_BBUZ01000038.1, read as the reverse complement.
GATCACCGGCCGGGAGGCGCTGCAACTGCTCGACGCCTCCGCCATCATCGACAAGGCGGGCCAGCCCGCCGAGGACGCCGTGCACGCCGTCCAGCAGGAGCGCCGGCAGACCCTGATCCTCCTCGCGGACCCACGCCAGTCCGACGCGCTGCCCCTGCTCCACACCCGGCAGCGCGCCACCGACGAGGCCATCGGACGGCTCCGCGACGCCGAGTCCGACAGCGCCCTGCACGACCGGATGAACAGCGAGTCCGAGGATCTGCTCGACGACGTCATCAAGGCGTCCGAAGGCCTCGACAGTCTGCGCCGAAAAGTCGAGGACAACGGCACCTCGCGGACCGCAGCCTATGAGTATTACAACAAACTCGTCGAGCTGTGTTACGCGTTCCGCAGTTCGCTGCACGCCGTGCCCGACACCGACCTGGACAAACAGGGCCGCGCGCTGGTCGCCATGATCCGTGCCCGGGAGGCCCTGTCCCGGGAGGACGCGCTGTTCGTCTCCGCGCTGACGGCACGGAAGCTGACGCTGAACGACCTCAAGTCGATGTCCGACCTCATCGCCGAGCGCACCCTGCTCTACAACACCAACCTGCCGATCCTGCCCGCCTCGGAACAGAAAGTCTTCGCCGACTACCGGCGCACCAACGCCGCCCCCGCGGCGCTGCGCATCGCCGAGGGCAAGATCCTGGCCACCATGGAGCCGAGGCAGGCCATCGGCGCCATGGACCGGGAGCACTGGGAGAACGCGGCCGGGCCTGTCCTCAACGACTACGACCGGCTGGGCGACGAGGCCACCGACCGCCTCCAGAAGCGCATCGACCCGGTGGCGGGCAGCGTCCTGCTCAAGGCGGGCGCCGCCGCCGTCCTCGGCCTCCTCGCGCTCGTCGTCTCGGTCGTCGTCTCCGTCCGGATCGGCCGCGGCCTGGTCCGCGACCTGTCCCGGCTGCGCAACGACGCCCAGGAGGCGTCCAGCGTCCGGCTGCCGAGCGTGATGCGCCGCCTCGGCGCGGGCGAGCCGGTCGACGTCGAACGGGAGGTGCCCCGCCTGCGGCACGGCCCCGACGAGATGGGGCAGGTGGCCCAGGCCCTCAACACCCTCCAGCGGGCCGCCGTCGAGGCCGCCGTCAAACAGGCCGAACTGCGCCAGGGCGTCTCCGAGGTCTTCGTCAACCTCGCCCGCCGCAGCCAGGTACTGCTGCACCGCCAGCTGACCCTGCTGGACGCGATGGAGCGGCGCACCGAGGACACCGACGAACTCGCCGACCTGTTCCGGCTGGACCACATGACCACCCGTATGCGGCGGCACGCCGAGGGCCTGGTCATCCTCTCCGGCGCGGCCCCCGCCCGGCAGTGGCGCAAGCCCATCCAGCTGATGGACGTCGTGCGCGCCGCCGTCGCCGAGGTCGAGGACTACGAGCGGATCGAGATCCGCAGGCTGCCCCGGGTGGCGGTGAACGGCCCCGCCGTCGGCGACCTTACCCACCTCATCGCCGAACTCCTGGAGAACGCCACCATCTTCTCCCCGCCGCACACCGCCGTCCAGGTGCACGGGGAGCGGGTCGCCAAGGGCTTCACCCTGGAGATCCACGACCGGGGCCTCGGCATGACGCCCGACATCCTGACCGAGGTCAACCTCCGGCTCGCGGAGACCCCCGAGTTCGAGCTGTCCGACACCGACCGGCTCGGCCTGTTCGTGGTCAGCCGGCTCGCCCAGCGGCAGGGCGTACGGGTCTCGCTCCAGTCCTCCGCGTACGGCGGTATCACCGCCGTCGTGCTGATCCCGTCCGCCCTGCTCACCGAAGCCGGCTCCGACGGGGACGGCGCGGACGCCGACACCGGCCGCCACGAGCGGCGGAAGCGGGACGCCGCCCTGCCGAAGCAGCGCAGGCCCCGCGGCCCGTCCCCGTCCGTGGTGAGCGCGCCCTCCGCCGAACAGCACCAGCAGGCGTCCGACAGCCGCACCGGCGCCCGCGACGGCGGCCCCGCGCCACTGCCCCGCCGCGTGCCGCCGGTGCTGGTCTCCGACCACGGCCACCCGGTCGACGGCGGCGGCAGCGGCGGCGGACGGCACACCCGGCCCTCCTGGGCCGACCGGACACGGCATCCGGAACCGGACCCGGAGGCCGGGAACGACGGCGAGGACCGGCGCCAGGACCAGGCGCCGGCCCCGGAGCGTCCGGCGCCGGAGCGCCGGTCCGCCTCCGGGCTCCCCAAGCGGGTACGGCAGGCGAGCCTCGCCCCGCAGTTGAAGGACGACCCCGAACCACCGGCCCGGAACGGCCGATACGCTGCCGACACCGATCCCGAACGCGACGCCGAACAGGCGAGGGCCACCATGGCCTCGCTGCAACGGGGATGGCAGCGCGGTCGGCGGCAGACGGCCACCGGTCCCGGCGGTTCGGACACGGCACCAGGAACGAGAGATGAGGGGGACGGGCGATGACCGCATCGAACGCCGCAGCACGCAACGGATCGGCACCGTCGGGCGAATTGAACTGGCTGCTCGACGAACTCGTGGGCCGCGTCGGCAGCATCCGCAAGGCGCTGGTGCTCTCCGGCGACGGACTGCCCACCGGCGGTTCACGCGATCTGTCCCGGGAGGACGGCGAGCACCTGGCCGCCGTGGCCTCGGGATTCCACAGCCTCGCCAAGGGGGTCGGCCGCCACTTCGACGTCGGCCGGGTCCGGCAGACCGTCGTCGAACTCGACGACGCCTTCCTGTTCGTCACCTCCGCCGGTGACGGCAGTTGCCTCGCGGTGCTCGCCGATGCGGACTCCGATGTCGGACAGGTAGCCTATGAGATGACGCTGCTGGTCAAGCGGGTGGGAGCGCATTTGGGCTCCGCCGCGCGATCCGGTGGGTGACGGAGGCGGGGGGAGATGACCGGAGACGGTGCGACCGACGACCGCTGGTTCGACGACGCGGCCGGACCGGTGGTCCGGCCCTACGCGATGACGCGGGGCCGCACCCGCAGCGCCGCGGAGGACAAGCTCGACCTGATCGCCGTCGTCGTCGCCGACCGGGTGGGCCCCGGGGGGAGCGTCGCCGACCAGACGTTGTCACCGGAGCACATCGACATCGTCGAACTCAGCCGTGACACCCCACAGTCCGTCGCCGAGCTGGCGGCCGAGCTCGACCTTCCGGTCGGCGTGGTCCGCGTACTCATCGGTGACCTGCTTCACGCGGCACTCGTCCGAGTGTCCCGGCCCGTACCTCCGGCGGAACTGCCGGACGAGAGGATTCTGCGCGAGGTGATCAATGGTCTACGGGCACTCTGACCCGGGCCGCCCCCACATCATCGAACCCGTGACGCTCAAGATTCTGGTGGCGGGCGGATTCGGTGCCGGAAAGACCACTTTGGTGGGCGCGGTCAGCGAGATCAAACCGCTGCGCACCGAGGAGTTGCTCACCGAGGCGGGCAGGCCGGTCGACAACATCGCGGGAGTGGAGGGCAAGAAGACCACCACCGTGGCGATGGACTTCGGGCGCATCACGCTCCGCGAGGACCTGGTGCTGTACCTCTTCGGTACTCCGGGGCAGGACCGCTTCTGGTTCCTGTGGGACGAGCTGGCGACCGGCGCGCTGGGCGCGGTGGTGCTGGCCGACACCCGCCGGCTGGAGGACTGCTTCGCCGCCGTCGACTACTTCGAGCGGCGCGGCATCTCCTTCACGGTGGCCGTCAACTGCTTCGAGGGCGCCGACAGCTACCCGGAGGACTCGGTGCGCGAGGCGCTGGACCTCGACCCGGGCACCCCGGTGGTGATGTGCGACGCGCGCGAGCGCGAGTCCGTCAAGCATGTGCTGATATCGGTGGTGGAACACGCCTTGCTCGCCACCGCGGCCACCCACTGACCGCCCCGCTCCGCCGCCCGGATCCGGTACGCCGGATCCCCGCGGCGGAGCCCGTCAGCCGCACCGCGCGCACCTCAAGCGCACCGGGCGCACCTCAGCGCACCGCGATCACCGACGAGCCATGGCCGAACAGGCCCTGGTTCGCGGTGATGCCCACCCGCGCCCCCGCCACCTGGCGGTCGCCCGCCCGCCCCCGCAACTGCTGGGTCAGCTCGTACACCTGGGCGATGGCCTGCGCCGGGACCGCCTCCCCGAAGGAGGCGAGCCCACCGCTCGGATTGACCGGGATCCGGCCGCCGAGCGCCGTCGCGCCCTCCCGGAGCAGCCCCGCGCCCTCCCCGGCGCCGCACAGCCCCAGGTCCTCGTACCACTCCAGCTCCAGCGCGGTGGACAGGTCGTACACCTCGGCGAGCGACAGGTCCTCCGGGCCGATCCCCGCCTCCTCGTACGCCGCCCGCGCGATCGACGGACGGAACGCGTCCGCTGCGGAACCGAACCCGGCGGCGGAGTCGGTGGCGATGTCCGGCAGGTCGAGCGCGGTCCGCGGATGGCGGGGCGATACGGAGGAGACGGCCCGGATCCGCACCGGGTCCGCCACCCCGTGCCGCCGGGCGAAGTCCACGCTGCTCAGCACGAGCGCCGCGGCCCCGTCCGAGGTCGCGCAGATGTCCAGCAGCCGCAGCGGATCGGCCACCACCGGCGACGCGGCCACCTCCTCGGCGGTCACGGGGGAGCGGTAGCGGGCATGAGGATTGGCGGCACCCGCGGCCGCGTTCTTCACCTTCACCGCCGCGAAGTCCTCGGGCGTGTCCCCGTACACCGCCATCCGGCGGCGCGCCCACAGCGCGAAGTACGCCGGGTTGGTCGCGCCCAGCACCCGGAAGCGCAGCCAGTCCGGGTCATCGGGCCGGTCGCCGCCGGACGGTGCGAAGAACCCCTTGGGCGCCGCGTCCGCGCCCACCACCAGCACGGTGTCCGCCATTCCGGACAGGATCTGGGCGCGGGCGGTGTCGATGGCCCGCGCGCCGGACGCGCAAGCGGCGTACACGCTGGTGACGCGCGCCCCCTGCCAGCCCAGCGCCCCGGCGAAGGTCGCCCCCGCCACCTGGCCGGGATAGCCGCAGCGCACGGTGTTCGCGCCGACCACCGACGCGATGTCCGGCCAGTCGAGCCCGGCGTCCGCGAGCGCCGCCCGCGCCGCCTTCGTCCCGTACTCCACGAAACTCCGGCCCCATTTGCCCCACGGGTGCATCCCGGCGCCGAGCACGGCCACCTCGCCGGTCATGACCGTCCCTCCGCGGCGACCGGCCGCCAGTGCCAGGTCGACCAGCTCCGCCCGCCCTCCCCGGCCAGCACCCCCGGCGCCACCTCGACCTCCATGCCGACCGCCAGATCCGCCACCGTCACCCCGGGCGCGCCCTGCCCGAGCACCACCATCCGCTCGGCGGCCAGCTCCACGGCGATCAGCGTGTACGGCTCCCAGTCGCGCGCGGGATCGGACGGGTACGGCGCGGGTGGGCGATAGCGGCCGTCGGTGTACGACCACACCCGGCCGCGCCGCGACAGCGGCACCTCCTCCAGCTCCTCACCGGCGCAACCAGGCGCCCGGCAGAAGGTGTCCTCGCGCGGGAAGTACACCGCGCCGCAGGCCCGGCAGCGGGTGCCCAGCAGCCGGAAGTCCCCGTCGCCGGAGGTGAACCACCCGGCGACCACGGGCGTACGCGCAGATGCCACGGTCTCTCCCCGACGGATGAGCGAGCCGATAACTGACGGTACGTCAGAAGTGTTGCACAGGGACCGCACGGCGGGTAACCCCGGTAAGGTGACCGGCGCGATCACGACCCTGATCAGCCGGTGCGGCGAGGGGAGCCAAGCGTGGCGGAGACGGAAGAGGCGGTCCGCTGCACCGCCGTCACCAAGGAGTTCGGCACCGCCGGTACGGTCCGGGCGCTGGACGCCGTCGATCTCACCCTCCGCCCGGGCGAGTTCTTCTCGCTCCTCGGCCCCTCCGGCTCGGGCAAGACCACCCTGCTGCGCCTGATCGCCGGGTTCGAGCGGCCCACCAGCGGCCGCGTCGCACTCGCCGGGCGGGACGTCACCGCGCTGCCCCCGCACCGCCGTGATGTGCACACCGTCTTCCAGGACTACGCGCTCTTCCCGCACATGACCGTCGAGCAGAACGTGGCGTACGCGCTCACCGTACGAGGCGTCCGCAAGCCGGAGCGCACCGCGCGCGCCCGCGAGGCCCTCGCCACCGTCCGCCTCGACGGCTTCGCGTCCCGCCGCCCCGACGCGCTCTCCGGCGGCCAGCGTCAGCGCGTCGCCCTCGCCCGGGCCCTCGTCGACCGGCCCGCCGTCCTGCTCCTCGACGAACCGCTCGGCGCCCTCGACCTCCGGCTCCGTCAGGAGATGCAGACCGAGCTGAAGGAACTCCAGCGCACCACCGGCATCACCTTCCTCCTGGTCACCCACGACCAGGAGGAGGCGCTGACCATGAGCGACCGCGTCGCCGTCGTCGCGGGCGGCCGGATCGAGCAGACCGGCCCGCCCGTGGAGGTGTACGAACGCCCCGCCACCGCCTTCGTCGCGGGCTTCGTCGGCACCACCAACCTGCTGCGCGGCGAGGCCGCCGTCCGGGTGATCGGCCGCCCCGGCGCGTACAGCATCCGCCCCGAGCGCATCCGGCTCGCCGACCCCGCCGACACGCCCCTCGACGGCGAGCGCACGGTCACGGGGCGCATCGCCGACATCGTGCACGCCGGGGCGCACACCCGTTTCACCGTCGTGCTTCCACACGGCGACCGGCTCACCGCGCACCGGCAGAACCTCTCCGAACTCCCGCCCACCGCCCGCCCGCGGGCCGAGATCAGGCTGGTCTGGGACGAGAAGGACGCCTTCCCGGTGCCCAGTTGACCTTCTCATTGCCGAAGGCACCCTGGTGTCGGCATAAGGGACGCGCGGATACTGACGGGGCCTCGAGCACCACGTGGGACGAGGAGGACCGGATGCGGAAACGGACGACATCCGCGTGGAGGTCCGCGGCGGCCGTGTGCGCGCTGCTGCTGACCGCCGCTGGCTGCGGATCCGACGACGACGGCGGCAAGGCCGCACACGCCCCCGACAAGCTCGGCAAGGGCGAGGGCAAGGTCAACATCATCGCCTGGGCGGGCTACGCCGAGGACGGCTCCAACGACCCGAAGGCCGACTGGGTACACCCCTTCGAGAAGAAGACCGGCTGCCAGGTCAACACCAAGACCGCGGGCACCTCCGACGAGATGGTCTCCCTCATGAAGACCGGCCAGTACGACACGGTCTCCGCCTCCGGCGACGCCACTCTGCGCCTCATCGCCTCCGGCGACGCCGCCCCCGTCAACACCAAGTTGGTGCCCAACTACAAGGACATCTTCCCGGCCCTCAAACAGCAGCCGTTCAACTCCAGGGACGGCCGCATGTACGGCATCCCGCACGGCCGCGGCGCCAACCTCCTCATGTACCGCACCGACAAGGTCAAGCCCGCGCCCGACTCCTGGCGCGCCGTCTTCGACGACGCCGCCGCGCACAACGGCCATGTCACCGCGTACGACTCGCCCATCTACATCGCCGACGCCGCCCTCTACCTGATGCGCGCCAAACCGTCGCTCGGCATCAAGAACCCGTATGCGCTCGACTCCAGGCAGCTCGACGCCGCCGTCACCCTGCTCAAGAAGCAGCACCGGGCGGTCGGCGAGTACTGGAGCGACTACCAGAAGGAAATCACCGCCTTCAAGGGCGGCGACAGCGTCATCGGCACCACCTGGCAGGTCATCGCGAACCTCACCCGGGCCGAGAAGGCGCCCGTCAAGGCCGTGCTCCCCAAGGAGGGCGCCACCGGCTGGTCCGACACCTGGATGGTCTCCGCGAAGGCCGAACACCCCAACTGCGCCTACAAGTGGCTCGACTGGATCGTCTCCCCGAAGGTCAACGCCCAGGTCGCCGAGTACTTCGGCGAGGCCCCCGCCAACCGCAAGGCGTGCGCCGAGACCGCCGACCCGAACCACTGCGCCGTCTTCCACGCCGACGACGAGAAGTACTTCCAGCGCGTCCACTTCTGGACCACGCCCATCAAGCAGTGCCTCGACGGCCGCAAGAACACCACCTGCACCGACTACGCCCAGTGGACCCGCGCCTGGACCGAGGTCAAGGGCTGAGATGCCCCGCCGCGCCGGGACCGGGGGAGCGCGGCTGCGCCTGGCCGCGCTCCTCGGGCCGCCCCTGCTGTGGCTGACCCTCGCCTATCTCGGCTCGCTCGCCGTCCTCCTCCTCTCCGCCTTCTGGACCACCGACCCCTTCACCTCCGACGTCGTCCGCACCTGGAACCCCGACAACGTCCGCGACCTGCTGACCACCCCCGTCTACCGCACCATCGCGCTGCGCACCCTCACCATCGCCGCCGCCGTCACCGTCCTGGACGCGCTGCTCGCCCTGCCCATGGCGTTCTGCATGGCGCGCGTCGCGGGCCCGCGGTGGCGCCGGCCGCTGCTGGTGGCCGTGCTCACCCCGCTGTGGGCCAGCTATCTGGTCAAGGCGTACGCCTGGCGGGTGATGCTCGGCGAGGACGGCGTGGTCGACTCCGTGCTCTCCCCGCTCGGACTGCACGGGCCGGGCTACGGCACCACGGCCGTCGTCCTGGTGCTCGCCTACCTGTGGCTGCCGTACATGATCCTCCCGGTGTACGCGGCCCTGGAACGGCTCCCCGAACGCACCCTGGAAGCCTCCGCCGACCTCGGCGCGGGCACCTGGCGCACCCTGCGCTCGGTCGTCCTGCCCGCCGTACGCCCCGCCCTGCTCGCCGGGTCCGTCTTCACCTTCTCGCTCAGCCTCGGCGACTACATCGCCGTGCAGATCGTCGGCGGCAAGACCCAGCTCCTCGGCAACGCCATCGCCTCCCAGGTCACCCTCGACCTGCCGATGGCCGCCGCGCTCTCCGCCGTGCCCGTCGTCCTCATCGTCTGCTACCTGGCCGCCGTACGCCGCGCCGGCGCCCTCGACTCGCTCTAGGAGAACGCCGGATGAGGCTGTCGCGCACCGCCCGGATCGTCCTCGGCTGCGTCACCGCCGCCGGACTCGCCGTCGTCTACGCGCCCCTGCTGCTCGTCCTGCTCAACTCTTTCAACGCCGACCGCTCCTTCGGCTGGCCGCCCAGCGGCCTCACCGGCCAGTGGTGGCGCGCCGCCCTCCACAACCAGGGCGCCCGCGACGCCCTGCTCACCTCGCTCAAGGCCGGGCTCGCCGCCACCGGGATCGCCCTGGGCTTGGGCACCATGGCCGCGTACGCCGTCCACCGGCACCGCTTCTTCGGCCGCCGGACCGTGTCCTTCCTGCTGGTGCTGCCGATCGCGCTGCCCGGCATCGTCAGCGGCATCGCCCTCAACGCCGCCTTCCGCACCGTCCTGGGCCCGCTCGGCATCGGCTTCGGCCTGTTCACGGTGGTCGTCGGGCACGCCACCTTCTGCGTCGTGGTCGTCTTCAACAACGTGGCGGCCCGGCTGCGCCGCATCGCCCCCTCGATGGCCGAGGCGTCCGCGGACCTCGGGGCGCGCCCCTGGCAGACCTTCCGCCACGTCACCTTCCCGGCCATGCGCTCGGCGCTCTTCGCAGGCGCGCTGCTCGCCTTCGCGCTCTCCTTCGACGAGATCGTGGTGACGACCTTCACCGCCGGCCCCGGCACCCGCACCCTGCCCATCTGGATCTACGAGAACCTGGCCCGGCCCCACCAGGCCCCCGTCGTCAACGTCGTCGCCGCGACGCTCATCGCCCTGTCCGTGGTGCCCGTGGCCATCGCGCAGCGGCTGTCCTCGGACACCGCGGGCGGGCGGCTGTGAGTCTCAGTGCCTCGTCAGCGACCGGCGCGAGACGGGGAAGTCGAAGCAGGTGTCCGGGAACGGCTCCGGCTGGTACGTGTAGTGCCACCACTCCTCGGCCAGATTGACGAAGTCCTGGGCCTCCATCGCGCCCTTGAGCAGCAGCCGGTTGGCCCGCTGCGTGCCCTTGATCCGCGAATCGAGGGTGTGCGAAAGGGTGTCGAAGCAGTCGTAACCGGTCCCCATGTCGACCGAGTTGTCGGGGAAGCGGTCCTTCTTCGGCGCGTAGCAGGGCACCAGCTTCTCGCCCGGCACATACGGGCGGGTCGGCAGCGCGGGCAGCTTCGCGATCGTCAGGTCCATGGTGCTGCCCCGGCTGTGCCCCGACTTCTCCGCGATGTAACCGTCCTCGAACAGCCGGGCCTTGTCGACGTCCGGATAGAACTCGCGCTTCATCCGCTGGTCGTCGAGGTCCTTCGCCCAGTCGACGAAGGTGTCCACCGCGCGCTGCGGCCGGTAGCAGTCGTACACCTTCAGGGTGTAACCCCGGCGCAGCAGCTGACGCTGCGCCCGGTGCAGCGCCCTGGCCGCCGGGCGGGTCAGCAGGCACAGCGGCTCGCGATAGCCGTCCACGGGGCGGCCGGTGAAGTTGTGCGGCGTGAAGTACCGGATCTCCTGGCGGATCGTCGGATCCACATCGCTCAGCGCCACGAACTCCTTCGGCGCCTCGGACCCGGCCTTCGCCTGCGCCGGGGCGGGCGAGGCGAGGGCCATGAGAGCGGCGACGGGCAGGGCGAGCGCGCGCAGCGCGGTGGTGAGTCTTGGCATGCACACCCAACTACCCCGTGCCACCGGGCCGCGAACCACCCCGGACCCGCACCGGATACCCCGCCTCGACGCCGCCCTCCCGCTCGACCCGCACCTCGTCCCCGCGCAGCCGGGAGACGAACCGCACCAGCTCCGCCGCGTCCCAGCCGTCGCCCGCGTCCACCGCCATCACCCCGCCGCCCTTGCGCCCCTGACACGGCGCCCACACCTCCAGCTCCACGCCACCCTCCGGCGCAGCGACGGGTATCACCGCGCCCGCCCGGGCCAGCACCGGGATCCGGGACAGCGGGGCGTCCACCACCACCTGCCCGGGGCCCTCGTAGGCGCGGCCGGTCGCCGTGTCGTACCAGCGGCCGCGTGGCAGCCGCACCGCCCGCCGCACCGCGCCCTCCTCCAGCACCGGCGCCACCAGCAGCGCGTCGCCCAGCAGGAAGGCGTCCTCGCAGTCGCGCAGGCCGCGGTCCTTCGGCTGCCGCCACCACACGGGCCGCACATAGGGCGCGCCGGTACGCTCCGCCAGCCGCGCCAGCGTCATGAAGTACGGCAGCAGCCGCTGCCGCTCGCGCAGCGCCTCCGCCGCGTGCTCCAGCACCGTGGCCCCGAACTCCCACGGCTCCCGCCGCCCGGCCGTGACCGCCGAACGCGTACGGAACAGCGGCAGATACGCGCCCAGCTGGAACCAGCGCAGATACAGCTCCGGCGACGGGGAGCCGGTGAAGCCGCCGATGTCCGGGCCGGAGTACGGAACCCCCGACAGACCGAGCCCGATCACCAGCGCCAGCGAGGCCCGCAGCCCCGGCCAGCCCGTCGTCACATCACCGGACCAGCTGCCCCCGTACCGCTGGAGCCCCGCCCAGCCGGAGCGGGAGAACAGGAACGGCCGCTCGCCGGGGCGCAGTTCGCCCAGCCCCTCGTACCCGGCCCGGGCCATGGCCAGCCCGTACACGTTGTGCGCCTCCCGGTGGTCCCCGCCCCGGCCCTCCAGGGCGTGCCGGGCCGAGCGCGGCAGGGTGGGCTCGCCGAAGGCGGCGAACGACACCGGCTCGCATCCGTCGTGCCACACCCCGGAGAAACCCTGCTCCAGCCGCTCCGCGTACAGCCCGCCCCACCACTTGCGCACCCGCGGATCGGTGAAGTCCGGGAAGACCGACTCGCCCGCCCACACCATCCCGCGCACCTCCCGGCCGCGGGCGTCGGTCACGAACCCCTCCGCCGCCGACCCGCTGTCGTACACCGCGTTGCCCGGCTCCGCCTTCACCGCCGGGTCCACGATCGACACCAGCCGCACCCCGTCCCCGCGCAGCTCCGCGGCGAGCCCCGGCAGATCGGGGAAGCGCGCCGCGTCCACCGTGAAGACCCGGTGCCCGGACAGATGGTCGATGTCCAGGTGCAGCGCCGACAGCGGCAGGCCCCGCTCCCGGTAGCCCGCCACCACCCGCCGCACCTCCCGCGCGTCACCGAACCCCCGGCGCGCGTGGTGATGGCCCAGCGCCCAGCCCGGCGGCACCGCGGGGGAACCGGTCAGCGCCGCCCAGCCGTGCAGCACCCGGGCCGGGGTGCCCACGAACACCCAGTAGCGCAGCGGCCCGCCCTCCATGCGCATCCGCACACCACCCGGCCGGTCGTGCCCCGAACCCGCGCCCTCCTCGCCCTCCCGCAGGCCGACCGTGCCGTCCCACGAGTTGTCGTGGAACACCAGATGGGTGCCCGCGTCGGCCACCACCAGCTGCACCGGCATCGTCAGATACAGCGGATCGTCGCCCGGCCCGAAGCCGCCGCCGGGATCGGTGTTCCACAGCCGGTACGAGCCGTCCCGCAGCCGCGGCCCGCCCGCCCGTCCGCCGAGCCCGAAGAACCGCGCGTCCGCCGCCACCTCCGACCGCTGGTGCCAGCGCGAGCCCGGCACCCCCGCCGCCCCGCCCTCGCAGCCCCGGTCGATCACCGCCTCGGCCGGCTCCCACCAGCGCGGCGGCAGATCCCGCCGCAGCACCACCCCGCCCGGAGTGCGCACCTCCACCGCGCCCATCCGCGACACCGCGACCGTCACCCGCTCCGACACCACCCGCCAGCCGCCGTCCGTGTCCGGCTCCAGCTGGGCCCGCTCGTCCGCCTCCGGACAGGCCCCGTCCAGCGCGTACGACGGCTCCGGCTCGGCCCCGTCCCAGCCGCAGAACACCGCCCCGCCCGCCGCCACCCGCACCCGCAGCGAGGACCGTGCGAACCGCACCACGCCACCGCCCGGCTGCGGATCCGCGCCCTCCACCACACCCGGCACCCGGGCCAGCTCCGCGCCCCGCCGCGGCAGTCCGGTCGCGTCCGTGCGGCGGCGCCGCCACGCCCAGCGCAGGGAGCGCAGCCCCCGCGCCGTACCGACCCATTTCACCGACCGCACCAGGTCACGCGCATTCATACTGATCACTGTGCCATTGACGAGGCAGGACGCGACCACAGTTCAACTGCCGTTCACCCGTGGTCGTCCCACATGCCACCCACCGCGGATGTGGAGTGGCGCACCTGGTGCACAAGTCGATCACATGGCATCGTCCTGCTCGGACGCCGAAGCAGCCGACGACGCGGACCAACCGGACTTAAGGGGGTGTCTTGTGGATCGTGCCGGGCTCCCGGCGCCCGCTGTGACATCAGCCGCTGCCGCGGCGGGTGGCACCTCGCGGCCCCGCGCTCGTCGCACGCGGCGCCGCCGCGCCCTCCTCACGCGGGTTGCGAGCTTCCCCCGGCTACCGCTGGGAGGTGCCCCCCCCGCACCAGACGCCGCTCGCTGATCCGGACTGATCCACAAGACACCCCCAGCGCACCGAAACGGACCTCCCGGGAGCCGAACACAGATGAACACCGCAGCGCACCCCGACCACCTGCCCGGCCCCCTGTGGCAGCCCGGCGCGGACCGGATCGCCCGCGCCCGGCTGACCCGCTTCCACGCCTGGGCGGCCGAGCGGCACGGCGCGCCCGCCGCCCTCCCCGGCGACCCGGCCGCGAGCTACGCCGCGCTGCACCGCTGGTCGGTGGAGGAGCTGGAGACCTTCTGGCGGTCGGTCGCCGACTGGTTCGAGGTACGCTTCGGCACCCCGTACGACACCGTGCTCGCCGACCCCGCCATGCCCGGCGCCCGCTGGTTCCCCGGCGCCACCCTCAACTACGCCGAGCACGCCCTGCGCGCGGGCGAGGACCCCGCCCGCGCCGACGACCCCGCGCTGCTGCACGTCGACGAGACCCACGAGCCCCGCCCCGTCACCTGGGCCGAGCTGCGCGCCCGGGTCGGCGCGGCCGCCGCCGCGCTGCGCCGCCTCGGTGTCCGCCCCGGCGACCGGGTCAGCGGCTACCTGCCCAACATTCCGCAGGCCGCCATCGCCTTCCTCGCCACCGCCGCCGTCGGCGGGGTGTGGACCTCCTGCGCCCCCGACTTCGGCGCGCGCAGCGTCCTGGACCGCTTCCAGCAGGTCGAGCCCGTCGTCCTGTTCACCGTCGACGGCTACGTCTACGGGGGCAAGACCCACGACCGCACCGAGACCGTCGCCGAGCTGCGCCGCGAACTGCCCACCGTGCGCGCCGTCGTCCACATCCCGCTGCTGGGCACCCCCGCCCCCGAGGGCGCGCTCGACTGGGACGACCTCGTCGGCGAGGAGACCGCCCCGGTCTTCGAGCAGGTGCCCTTCGACCACCCGCTGTGGGTGCTCTACTCCTCCGGCACCACCGGGCTGCCCAAGGCGATCGTGCAGTCCCAGGGCGGCATCCTGCTGGAACACCTCAAGCAACTGGGCCTGCACAGCGACCTCGGCCCCGAGGACCGCTTCTTCTGGTACACCTCCACCGGCTGGATGATGTGGAACTTCCTGGTGTCCGGGCTGCTCGTCGGCGCCACCGTGGTGCTGTACGACGGCAGCCCCGGCCACCCGGACACCGCCGCCCAGTGGCGCATCGCCGAGCGCACCGGCACCACCCTGTACGGCACCTCCGCCGCGTACGTCATGGCCTGCCGCAAGGCCGGGGTGCACCCGGGGCGCGACTTCGACCTGTCCCGGGTGAAGTGCGTCGCCACCACCGGCTCGCCGCTGCCACCGGATGGTTTCCGCTGGATCCACGACGAGGTGGCCGAGGACATGTGGATCGCCTCCGTCAGCGGCGGCACCGATGTGTGCAGCTGCTTCGCGGGCGCCGTGCCCACCCTCCCCGTCCACATCGGCGAACTGCAGGCGCCCGGCCTCGGCACCGACCTGCAGGCGTGGGACCCGCAGGGCAGGCCGGTGACCGACGAGGTCGGCGAGCTGGTCGTCACCCGCCCCATGCCGTCCATGCCGGTCCGCTTCTGGAACGACCCGGACGGCAGCCGCTACCGCGACAGCTACTTCGAGATGTTCCCCGGCGTCTGGCGTCACGGCGACTGGATCACCCTCACCTCGCGCGGCACCGTCGTCATCCACGGCCGCTCCGACTCCACTCTCAACCGGCAGGGCGTGCGGATGGGGTCCGCCGACATCTACGAGGCGGTCGAACGCCTCCCCGAGATCCGCGAATCCCTCGTCATCGGCGTCGAACAGCCCGACGGCGGCTACTGGATGCCGCTGTTCGTCCACCTCGCCCCGGGCGCCACGCTGGACGAGGAGCTGCTGGCCCGCATCAAGAGCACCATCCGCGCCGAGCTGTCCCCGCGCCACGTCCCCGACGAGGTCATCGAGGTCCCGGGCGTCCCCCACACCCTCACCGGCAAGCGCATCGAGGTCCCGGTCAAGCGGCTCCTGCAGGGCACGGCCCTGGACAAGGCGGTCAACCCGGGGTCCGTGGACGACGTGGAGCTGCTGCGGTACTACGAGCGGCTGGCCCGGACGAAGGGCGTCGCGGCCGACTGAGGGAGCGTTGTCGGTGCCCCCGGTTACGGTGAGTGAGTACTGAACGTCTGCGCTGAGGGGGAGTCATGGCGCACACCGACACCGGAACCGGCGGCCCCGGCCGCACCCACGACCACGGCGACGACCGCGGGACGCCCACCGCGATCCGGGCCTTACGCAGGGAAGTGCCCAGCGTGGTGGCGCTGTTGGCGGCCGAGGAGGACTTCGCCGCGATGCGGCGTTACGCGTCGTTCGGCTTCGACGACCACGCCCGGTACCTGCGGCGGATGGAGGGGCTGCTGCGGGCGCTCTCGTCACAGGGTGTGCACACCACCGTCGCCCTCTTCGACCCGGTCGCCTACCAGGAGTACTGCGCGCACACCCGGCTCGATCCGGACACCCCCGCAAGCCGCAGCCGCTTCACGGCGGAGGTGGCGTCCACGGGTGCCACCGTCGTCTACGACGGCCAGTCCATCGACCAGCTGCTGCCACGCCTGATCACCGCGGCCGAGGAGCGCGCCACCTGGGAGTACGCGTCGGCCGTGCTCGCCCGCGCGGGCGGCTGCGGCGGCCGTGACGGCTGTGGCGACGGCACCGGGGGCGCGGCGTTCGACCGCGCCACGGCCGCGCTGTACGCGGTGCTCGACGCGGCGGGCAAGGGCCTGCACCACCTGGTGTGCAGCGTCCCGGTGGACGACACCCCGCTGGCCGCCGTGGTGCACGCCACCGTGCGCGAAGGCCGGCCCCCGAGGCTCGCCGAGCCCGGCGCCCTCGTCTTCCGCACCGTGCTGGCCTGCGGCATCGCCACCAAAAGCCCCGGCGGCATCGTCCTGCGGACGAGCCTGCCCGGAGCCCCGGACACGGTCCGCGGCTGGGCGCTGCGCGACGGCTGGCCCCGCCCGCTGAGTGAGGCCGAGGTCTTCACCGCGTACTGCACCGACGCCCGGACCGGTGAGCCGATCCCGCCGGAGCACGGCGTCGAGTACCGGGCGGGCCTCCCCCTGCCCCGGCCCGAGGAGGAGTGACACGGCGAAGGGCCCGCCCCACCGCGGTCACCGCGACGGGACGGGCCCTTCCGCCCTGCTTCAGTTCATCGGCTCACTCGCCGGACAGCACCGCCTGCGCGGCCCGGCGGGCATCCTCGGCGGTGTCCGCCGCGCGCGCCGCCGAAGCGGCCCGCTCGCACTGGGCGAGCGTGTGCTTGGCCAGCGTGGCGCGGACATACGGAATCGACGCGGCACCCATGGAGAGGCTGGTGACGCCCAGACCGGTCAGCACACACGCCAGCAGCGGGTCCGACGCGGCCTCACCGCACACCCCGCAGCTCTTGCCCTCGGCCTGCGCGGCCTCGGCCGACGCCGCGACCAGGTCGAGCAGCGCGGGCTGCCACGGGTCCTGCAGCCGCGACACCGCCCCCACCTGGCGGTCCGCGGCAAAGGTGTACTGGGCCAGGTCATTGGTGCCCAGCGACAGGAACTCGACCTCCTGGAGGATCGAGCGGGCCCGCAGCGCGGCCGACGGAATCTCCACCATCGCGCCGAACTTGGCCTGCAGCCCGACCTCACGGCATGCGTCCGCGAACGCCTTGGCGTCCAGCCGGTCCGCCACCATCGGTGCCATGACCTCGAGATAGACCGGCAGCCCCTCGGCCGCCTTGGCCAGCGCCGTCAATTGCGTCCGCAGTACCTCGGGGTGGTCCAGCAGCGTGCGCAGCCCGCGTACGCCCAGCGCCGGGTTGGGCTCATCGGACGGGGTGAGGAAGTCCAGCGGCTTGTCCGCGCCCGCGTCCAGGACCCGGACCACCACCCGGCCCTCGGGAAAGGCCTCCAGCACCTGCCGGTAGGCCTCGGTCTGCTTCTCCTCCGACGGCGCCTTCGCGCTGTCGTCCAGGAAGAGGAACTCGGTCCGGAACAGCCCCACGCCCTCGGCGCCCGCCTCGACCGCCGCCGGTACGTCCGCCGGACCGCCGACGTTCGCCAGCAGCGGCACCTTGTGCCCGTCGGAGGTCGCCCCCGGACCGGACGAGGCGGCCAGCGCCGCCCGCCGCTCCTCGGCGACCCGGGTCAACTCCGCCCGCTTCTCCTCGCCGGGTGACACGAAGATCTCGCCCGTGCTGCCGTCCACGGCGATCATGGTGCCCTCGACCAGTTCCCCGGCGCCGGGCAGCGCCACCACGGCCGGGACCCCGAGGGCGCGCGCCAGAATCGCGCTGTGACTCGTCGGCCCGCCCTCCTCGGTCACGAAGCCGAGCACCAGGGTCGGGTCGAGGAGCGCCGTGTCGGCCGGGGCCAGATCGCGGGCGATCAGTACGTACGGCTCGTCGCTGTCGGGCACGCCCGGCATCGGCACGCCCAGCAGCCGTGCCACGATCCGGTTCCGCACGTCATCGAGGTCGGCCACCCGGCCCGCCAGGTACTCCCCGGCCCCGGCCAGCAGCGCCCGGTACGCGGCGAAGGCGTCGTACACCGCGCGCTCGGCGGTGCTGCCCACCGCGATCCGCCGCTCGACGTCGGCGATCAGCTCCGGGTCCTGCGCCATCATGGCCTGCGCCTCGAGCACGGCCTGGGCCTCACCGCCCGCGAGGTTGCCACGCGCGATCAGATCCGCCGATACGGCCTCCACCGCCTGGCGCGCCCGACCCTGCTCACGCGGCGCCTCGTCGGCCGGAATCTGCTTCGCGGGCGGCTCCAGTACCGCCGTGCCCATGTGGCGCACCTCGCCGATGGCCACCCCGTGGCTCACGCCGACGCCTCGCAGCGTTGTCTCCATGTCACCTGTCCCCGGTTGATACGGCGGAACCCCGCCGTGGTGGATGTCGTACTAGCCGTCGACGCCGCCCGGACCGGTTCCGGACGGCGTCGGGGTCACGTCCAGCTGAAGAGCGCGTCGCCCGGCCTCACGTCGCCGTCCTCCCGTACCGCGGCAAGGGAATCGGCCGTGGCCTCCAGGGCCACGACCGGACAGATCGGCGACTTACCGGCGGCCACGGCCACCGCGGGGTCCCAGCGCACGATCGCGTCACCGCGCTTCACGGTGTCCCCCTTGTTGATGAGGACATCGAAGCCGTCACCGTTGAGCTGCACGGTGTCGATACCGAGGTGGGTGAGGACCCCGTGCCCGTCCTCGTCCACGACCACGAACGCGTGCGGGTGCAGCGAGACGACGATGCCGTCGACCGGAGCCACGGCCACACAGGTCTCGAGCACCGGGTCGATCGCCGTACCCGGACCGACCATGGCGCCCGAGAACACGGGATCGGGAACCGCTGTCAGTCCGATCGCGCGCCCGGCGAGCGGAGACGTCACGGTGGTCATGGGAGGCCTCCCGGGGTGAAGATCCATCTCGCGCTGTCACCGTCTGTCCCGGACAGCGCACTGCCCAGAAGCGTAAGTCATAGGAACTTGGGATTCCGCACAAGCGCCGCAGGCCGGAGACCCCCAGAGGACCCCGAATCGATTTGCCACGGCCGCGTGAGGCGCTGTACTGTCGTACCCCTGCCCATCCGGATGAAGCATCGCAGTCAGCTGCGGGTTCGTCCAGGTGAGGGCGGCACCTACAGTCACTTGATCCAAATCTCGGATCTGCTTTCGCATGCCATGTGAAAGACGCGGATTCGGAAAGCGGAAAAGGGTCTGATAGTGTGTGAGACACGAAAGGCCGGAAAGCCGAAAGGCTGAAAGGCTGAAAGGT
>NZ_BBUZ01000037.1 GCF_001417735.1 Streptomyces sp. NBRC 110028 | reverse complement strand
GTTGCCATAGGTGTCAGATTCAAGTCGGGAACGGGCGGGTGCGGCATGCGGATCGGGGAGCTGGCACGGCGCACCGGGGTGAGCGAGCGTTCGCTGCGCTATTACGAGCAGCAGGGCCTGCTGTCGGCCGAGCGCACCCCGGGCGGCCACCGCGAGTACGGCGAGGGCGCGGTGGACCGGGTGATCCGCATCCAGGAGCTCTACGCGGCGGGGCTGTGCAGCGAGAAGATGGCTCAACTGCTGCCGTGCATGCGGGACTCGGACGGCGGGCCGTCCCGGGTCGCCAGCGGGCGGCTGGTGGCCGACCTCGCCGTGGAGCGGGAGCGCATCAACCGGATGATCGGCGACCTGCTCCGCTCCCGCGACGTCCTGGACGAAGTGATCGCCGCGGCGTCGCCCCCGGTCGACTAGCCGGGGGTCTCGCGCGCCCCTTGTGTGGCACAGGTCACGGGAACCTCGCACCTCGTGCGGAGAGGCAGGGGTGTGAGGTGTAAACGACATGACTGAGGGCCTGCGCGAGCGGATACGGGCGGGTGACCGCGAGGCGTTCGCGGAGCTGTACGAGGAGCACGCGCGGAGCGTCTACAACCATGCCTTCCGGCTGACCGGCGACTGGTCGGTCGCGGAGGAGGTGATGGGGGACACGTTCCTCGACGCCTGGCGCGGCCGGGACCAACTGGAGCCGGGCGACGGCACGCTGAAGCCGTGGCTGCTGGGCGTGGCGACGAACAAGGCGCGCAACGCCAACCGGGGTCTCGGCCGCCGCCTGGCCTTTCTGGCCCGCCGTCCCGCGCCCGCCCCGGTGGCGGACTTCGCGGAGGAGGCGGCGGGCAGGATCGACGACGCCCGCCAACTGGCCGCCGTACGGGAGGTGTACGGCCGTCTGCGGCGCGGGGAGCAGGAGGTGCTGGCGCTGTGCGTGTGGTCGGGGCTGGACTACGCGCAGGCGGCCGAGGCGATGGGGATTCCGGTGGGCACGGTGCGTTCGCGGCTGTCCCGGGCCCGCGCCCGGCTGCGCAAGCTCGCCGAACAGCGGCTCGCGGAAGAAGGGGAGGAACCGCGGCGCCGCCGCGGAGAGGTACAGGGCGAGGCCGCGTTCGCGGCCGTGCCGTTTCAGGAGTTTCAGGAGGACCCCCGATGAGGCCCGAGCGCGAGGACACCGCGTACGAGAGCACGACGTGCGAGGAACTTGCCCGGCTGTTTCCTCCCGTCCCGGGAGAGCGGGATGTGCCCTCCGCTCCGTACCTCCACCACAAGGACCGTTTGATGCGACTTATCGACGACGACGCCGCCGGCCGGAACACCGCCACGGGCCCGGAGGCCCGGCCGCGGCTGCTGCGCCCGGCCGTGCTGATGCCCGCCGCGGGGCTGGCGCTGGCCGGGTCGCTGGCCGTCGCCTTCACCGGGGGCGGGGCGTCCGGTGACACCACCGCCCGGTCCCACGAGACCGCCACCGTCCTGCTCGACCGGATCGCCGGGACCGCGGCGAAGTCGGACGTCAAGCCGGTGCGCGAGGACCAGTACGTCTACGTCAAGAGCCTGACGGCCGGGGCCGAGATGAAGGAGGACGGCTCCTCCACCATGGAGCCGCTGAGCAAACTCGAGGTCTGGAAGTCGCAACAGGTGAAGCGGATCCACAAGACCGGCGAGTTCTATGAGAACGGTGACTACGGCAACACCTACGAACTGGGCGGGTCTCCGGCGGGCATCAACCGTGCCACGTACCAGTGGCTGGCGTCCCTGCCGACCGACCCGGACGTCCTGCTCAAGGAGCTGTACCGGATGACCGAGGCGGACGAGGGGCAGGAGAGGGCACAGGCCGTCTTCGAGCAGATCGGCTCCCTGGTGGGAGCGGTGATGCCGCCGCGGAACGCCGCCGCCCTCTACAAGGCAGCCGCGAAGATCCCCGGGGTGAAGCGGCTCGATGACGCGGTGGACGCGGCGGGCCGCCATGGGGTCGGCATCGCCCGCGTCGACAAGCGGACGGGGGTCATCACCGAGTGGGTCTTCGACCGGCACAGCCTCGCCTACCTCGGCGAGCGCAGCTACCGGACGAAGGACTTCGGGGCGGGCAAGAAGGGCGACATGCTGGAGGAGTTCGCCGTCCTGAAGCGCGGGATAGTCGACCACTACCGCGAGCGGCCGTAACGCTGATACGCACCGCGGCGGGGGCACCGTACGGTGCCCCCGCCGCGGTGCGTCACGTCCTCAGCGGACCGGGTGCCCCGCGTCCCGCAGCGCGCCCTTGACCTCGCCGATGCGCAGGTCGCCGAAGTGGAAGACGGAGGCGGCCAGCACCGCGTCCGCGCCCGCCGCGACCGCCGGGGCGAAGTCGGCGAGCTTGCCCGCGCCGCCGCTGGCGATGACGGGGATAGTGACGTGCTTGCGCACCGCTTCGATCATCGCGGTGTCGTAGCCGTCCTTGGTGCCGTCGGCGTCCATCGAGTTCAGCAGGATCTCCCCGGCGCCCAGCTCGGCCGCGCGGTGGGCCCACTCCACGGCGTCGATGCCGGTGCCGCGGCGGCCGCCGTGGGTGGTGACCTCGTAGCCGGACGCGGTCTCCGTGCCGGCCGGGCAGCGGCGGGCGTCGACCGACAGGACGAGGACCTGGCTGCCGAAGCGCTCGGCGATCTCGCGGATCAGCTCGGGCCGGGCGATGGCGGCGGTGTTGACGCCCACCTTGTCCGCCCCGGCGCGCAGCAGCTTGTCGACGTCCTCGGGGGTGCGCACGCCGCCGCCCACGGTCAGCGGGATGAAGACCTGCTCGGCGGTGCGGCGCACCACGTCGTAGGTGGTCTCGCGGTCACCGGAGGAGGCGGTGATGTCGAGGAAGGTCAGCTCGTCGGCGCCCTCCTGGCCGTAGATCCGGGCCATCTCGACGGGGTCACCGGCGTCCCGCAGGTTCTGGAAGTTGACGCCCTTGACGACCCGGCCGTTGTCCACGTCCAGGCAGGGGATGACTCGGACCGCCAGGGTCATGACGCTCGGGCTCCTCGGAATGCTTCCAGTTCGACTTCCACCAGCACGCGCGAGTCGACGAAGCCGGACACCACGACGAGGGTCGTGGCGGGGCGTACGGCGTCGAAGATCTCCTTGTGGGCGCGGCCCGCCTCGTCCACGTCACGGGCGTGGGTGAGGTACATGCGGGTGCGGATGACCGACTCGACGCCCAGGTCGAACTTCTTCAGCGCGTCGAGGGCGTGCCCGAAGGCGGCGAGCGTCTGCTCGTACGGATCGCCCTCGCCCTCCAGTACGCCGCGCTCCGCGAGCGGCATGGTGCCGGAGACGATCACCAGGTCCCCGGCCGCGACGGCCCGGGCGAAGCCGATGCTCTCCTCCCAGGGGCTGCCGGTCTGGACCCGTCGCGCCGTCATCTCGGCCGAGCTTTCGGGTGAGGTCATGCGGATACCGCCTCCAACGCCTCTTCCAAGGTGAACGCCTTGGCGTAGAGCGCCTTGCCCACGATGGCGCCCTCGACACCTTCCGGTACCAGGGTCGCAAGGGCGCGCAGGTCATCCAGCGAGGAAACGCCGCCGGAGGCGACGACGGGCTTGGGCGTCGCGGCGCAGACGCCCCGCAGCAGCTCCAGGTTGGGGCCCTGGAGGGTGCCGTCCTTGGCGATGTCGGTGACGACGTAGCGGGCGCAGCCCTCGGAGTCGAGGCGGGCGAGGGTTTCGTACAGGTCGCCGCCGTCGCGGGTCCAGCCGCGGCCGCGCAGGGTGGTGCCGCGGACGTCGAGGCCGACGGCGATCTTGTCGCCGTGCTCGGCGATGACCTTGGCGACCCATTCGGGGGTCTCCAAGGCGGCGGTGCCGAGGTTGACGCGGGTGCAGCCGGTGGCGAGGGCGGCGGCGAGCGAGGCGTCGTCGCGGATGCCGCCGGACAGCTCGACCTTGAGGTCCATGGCGCGGGCGACCTGGGCGATCTGCTCGCGGTTGTCGCCGGTGCCGAAGGCGGCGTCGAGGTCCACCAGGTGCAGCCACTCGGCGCCGGCCCGCTGCCAGGCGAGGGCGGCCTCCATCGGGTCGCCGTACGACGTCTCGGAGCCGGACTCGCCGTGGACGAGGCGGACGGCCTGGCCGTCGCGGACGTCGACGGCGGGGAGGAGTTCGAGGCGGTGCGTTGGCATGCGGGAACCTTACGGTGAGGACGGAGCGGGTACGGGCGGGACGGGCCGGTCAGAGCGTGTCGAGCCAGTTGCGCAGCAGTCGGGCCCCGGCGTCGCCGGACTTCTCGGGGTGGAACTGGGTGGCCCACAGCGGGCCGTTCTCCACGGCGGCCACGAACGGCTCACCGTGGGTGGTCCAGCTGACCTTGGGACCGGCCATGTGCGGGTTGCCGACCTCCAGCTCCCAGGTGCGGACGGCGTAGGAGTGCACGAAGTAGTAGCGCTCCTCCTTGTCCAGCCCCGCGAAGAGCCGCGAGTCGCCGGGCGCGGTGACCGTGTTCCAGCCCATGTGGGGGACGACGGGGGCGCGCAGCGGTTCGACGGTGCCGGGCCATTCGTCCAGGCCCTCGGCCTCGACGCCGTGCTCGATGCCGCGGCCGAAGAGGATCTGCATGCCGACGCAGATGCCCATGACCGGGCGGCCTCCGGCCAGCCTGCGGCCCACGATCCAGTCGCCGCGCGCCTCGCGCAGCCCCTTCATGCAGGTGCTGAAGGCGCCGACGCCGGGGACGAGGAGGCCGTCGGCCGCCATGGCCTTGTCGTAGTCGCGGCTGATCTCGACGTCCGCGCCGACGTGGGCGAGGGCCCGCTCGGCGGAGCGGACATTGCCGAAGCCGTAATCGAAAACGATCACGTTCTTCGCGCTGGTGCTCAATTCCATACCTCCAGCCGAAGGACCCCGGCCAGCAGCGACATCGTGGCGCCCACTCCCAGCAGCACGATCACCCCCTTGGGCAGGCCCTGCTTGGCGAAGGAGATGACTCCGCCGAGGAGGAACAGCCCGAGCAGGATGAAGGCGGTCGACAGCCCGTTCATTCAGAGGGCGCCCTTCGTGGAGGGGAGGATTCCCGCGGCGCGCGGGTCGCGCTCACTCGCGTACCGCAGCGCCCGGGCGAGCGCCTTGAACTGGCACTCCACGATGTGGTGCGCGTTGCGCCCGTAGGGCACGTGGACATGCAGGGCGATCTGCGCCTGGGCGACGAAGGACTCCAGGATGTGCCGCGTCATCGTGGTGTCGTATGCGCCGATCATCGGCGCGATGTTCTCCGGCTCGGTGTGCACGAGGTACGGGCGGCCGGAGAGGTCGACGGTCACCTGGGCCAGCGACTCGTCCAGCGGCACGGTGCAGTTGCCGAAGCGGTAGATGCCCGTCTTGTCGCCGAGCGCCTGCTTGAAGGCGGCGCCGAGCGCGAGGGCGGTGTCCTCGATGGTGTGGTGGGTGTCGATGTGCAGGTCGCCCTCGGTCTTGACGTTGAGGTCGAAGAGGCCGTGGCGGCCGAGCTGGTCGAGCATGTGGTCGTAGAAGCCGACGCCGGTCGACACATCGACCTGGCCGGTGCCGTCGAGGTCGATCTCGACGACGACCGAGGTCTCCTTGGTGGTGCGCTCCACGCGGCCCACGCGGGTCATGCGCTCTTCTCCTTCATCAGCTCGCGAACCGCGTCGAGGAACGCGTCGTTCTCGGTCGGGGTGCCCGCGGTGACCCGCAGCCGGCCCGGTACGCCGTTGTCCCGGACCAGCACGCCGTGGTCCAGCAGGGTCTGCCAGGCGGCGTGGGCGTCCTCGAAGCGTCCGAACTGGACGAAGTTGGCATCCGAGTCGGTCACGTCACAGCCAAGGGCGCGCAGCTCCCGCACCAGCCGGTCGCGCTCGGTCTTGAGCGCGTCGACGTACCCGAGCAGCGTATCGGTGTGCTCCAGGGCGGCCAGCGCGGTGGCCTGGGTGACGGCGGACAGGTGGTACGGCAGCCGCACCAGCTGGACGGCGTCGACCACGGCAGGGTGGGCGGCGAGGTAGCCCAGCCGCAGCCCGGCGGCGCCGAACGCCTTGGACATCGTCCGGGAGAGCACCAGACGCGGGCGGCCCTCGATCAGCGGCAGCAGCGACGGGCGGTGGCTGAACTCGGCGTACGCCTCGTCCACGACCACCAGCGACGGCTTGGCGGCCTGCGCCGCCTCGTACAGCGCGAGCACCGTCTCGGCCCCGACGGCGGTGCCGGTCGGGTTGTTCGGCGAGGTGATGAAGACGACGTCGGGCTTGCGCTCGGCGATCACCTGGCACGCGGCCCCGACGTCGATGGTGAAGTCGTCGTTGCGCGGGCCGGAGATCCAGCCGGTGCCGGTGCTGCACGAGATCAGCGCGTGCATCGAGTACGAGGGCTCGAAGCCGATCGCGGTGCGTCCCGGCCCGCCGAAGGTCTGCAGCAGCTGCTGCAGCACCTCGTTGGAGCCGTTGGCCGCCCACACCTGCTCGGGCCCCACCGCGAGACCCGCCGTACGGCTGAGGTAGCGGGCCAGCTCGGTGCGCAGCTCGACCGCGTCCCGGTCCGGGTAGCGGTTGAGCTGGCGGGCCGCCTCGGCGACCCGCTCGGCGATCCGCTCCACCAGCGGCTCGGGCAGCGGATAGGGGTTCTCGTTGGTGTTCAGCCGTACGGGGACGTCCAGCTGCGGCGCGCCGTACGGGGACTTGCCGCGCAGCTCGTCACGGATGGGAAGCTCGTCCCAAGGGGACACAGAGGGGTTGCCGGTCACTTGCTCCCAGGTACCTTCCAGTCGAAGCGTGCCTTCACCGCCGCGCCGTGCGCGGGCAGGTCCTCCGCGTCGGCGAGCGTCACCACATGCCCCGCGACCTCGGCCAGTGCCTCGCGGGTGTAGTCCACGACGTGGATGCCGCGCAGGAAGGACTGCACCGACAGGCCGGAGGAGTGGCAGGCGCAGCCGCCGGTGGGCAGGACGTGGTTGGAGCCCGCCGCATAGTCGCCGAGCGACACCGGCGCGTACGCGCCGACGAAGACCGCCCCGGCGTTGCGCACCCGGGCCGCGACCGCCGCCGCGTCCTCGGTCTGGATCTCCAGGTGCTCGGCCGCGTACGCGTCGACCACCGCGAGTCCCTGGTCGAGGCCGTCGACCAGCACGATGCCGGACTGCCGCCCGGCCAGCGCCGGGGCGATGCGGTCCTCGACGTGCTTGGTGGCGGCGACCTGGACCTCCAGCTCCTTCTCGACCGCGGCCGCCAGCTCCTCGGAGTCGGTGACCAGCACCGAGGCGGCCAGCGGGTCGTGCTCGGCCTGGCTGATCAGGTCAGCGGCGACGTGCACCGGGTCGGCGGTGGCGTCGGCGAGGATCGCGATCTCGGTGGGGCCCGCCTCGGCGTCGATGCCGATGCGGCCCTTCAGCAGCCGCTTGGCGGCGGCGACCCAGATGTTGCCGGGCCCGGTGACCATGGAGACCGGACGGCACTCCTCGGTGCCGTACGCGAACATCGCGACCGCCTGGGCGCCGCCCGCCGCGTACACCTCGTCGACGCCGAGCAGCGCGCAGGCCGCCAGGATCGTGGGGTGCGGCAGCCCGTCGAACTCCGCCTGCGGCGGGGAGGCGACGGCCATCGAGGCGACCCCGGCCTCCTGCGCGGGCACCACATTCATCACAACGGACGACGGATAGACGGACCGGCCGCCCGGTGCGTACAGCCCGACCCGCTCGACGGGCACCCAGCGCTCGGTGACCGTGCCGCCCGGCACGACCTGCGTGGTGTGGTCGGCGCGCCGCTGCTCCCGGTGGACCAGCCGGGCCCGCCGGACGGACTCCTCCAGGGCCGCGCGCACGGCCGGGTCCAGCTCGTCGAGGGCGCGGGTCAGCGCCTCGGCGGGCACCCGCACCCGCTCCATGGTCACGCCGTCGAACCGATGCGCGTACTCGATCAGTGCAGCGGTGCCGCGATGGCGCACGTCGTCGCAGATGGGCCGCACCTTCTCCAGGGCGGCCTCGACGTCGAGTTCGGCACGGGGCAGCAGGTCGCGGTCGATGCCGCCGCCCGGGAAGGCGGCGCCGCGCAGATCGATACGGGAGATCACGCGATCAATTGTCTCAGACCTGTTCCGGCGTCCCGCCCCCCGTATCAGTGAGTGATACGGACCCCCTAAGTTGATCCTGACCGTTGGCGTTCAAGCGGTTACTCAGCGGGCATGGGGATCCGTACGGGGAGTACGGAGGACAGGAGGCGACACGGCTGTGACCGAGCCACACGACGGCGATCCTCCCCCGGGGCTCGACCTGACCACCGCCGAGTGGGGCATGTGGCAGGCGTTCCGCAACGGCAGTACGCACGATCTGCGCACCTCCCACCCCCAGCGGAACGACCCCTCCGGCCCGTACGCCTGGGGCCCGGAGCGCAGCGTGCGCGCCCGGGTCGTGGCCCTGCTGCTGCTGGACGGGCCGCCCGCCCAGCCGGGCCGGGTGGCGGCGCTCAAGCTGAACGGGGTGCACATCACCGGCACCCTCGACCTGGCGGGCGGCACCATCGACCCGTATGTGGAGCTGAAGAACTGCCGCTTCGAGCGGGAGGTGCTGCTGCCGGAATCCCACTTCACCACGCTCCGCCTGGTGGGCTGCTCGCTCCCCCGGCTGGAGGCGGCCCGGCTGAGCACCGAGGGCGATCTGCATCTGCCGCGCTGCGTGGTCGACCACGGCATCCGGCTCACCGACGCCCACATCGGCACCGATTTACTCCTGAACCAGCTGATCGTGCGCCGGGACCGCCGGGGGATGTCGATCACGGCCGACGGGCTGACCGTGGCCCAGGACTTCCAGGCCGACATGATCGAGTCGTACGGCGAGATCAGTCTGCGCGGGGCCCAGATCGGCGTGTCGCTCAGTCTGCGCGGCAGCCGGCTGCGCAATCCGTACGGGCGGCGGGCGCTGAACGCGCCGCAGCTGACCGTCGAGCGCAGCCTGTACCTCACCGCGGGCGGGGTGAGCACCTACTCCAGCGGTTCGACGCCGCCGTACGGCACCACCAGCACGCCGACCCGCGGCACCCGCATCCAGCGCTTCGAATGCGAGGGCGGGATCCGGCTGGACGACGGGCGGATCGGCGACGCCATCGACTTCGACCAGGCGCGCTTCGTCATGGAGAACGACCAGGAGCTGTCGCTGCGCCGGGTGCAGACGCCCGAGCTGCGCTTCCTGGGCGAGCGGCCGCAGCGCGGGCGGGTGATCCTCTCCGGCGCCCGGGTGGTCAACCTGGTCGACAGGTCGGTGAGCTGGCCGGGCCCGGGCGGGCTGACCATGGCGGGCTTCTGCTACGAGAACCTGATCCCGCGCGGCCACTTCCCGCTGTCCCGGCGGCTGGAGTGGGTGGCCGCAGCGACCCCCGAGTACGCGCCCGAGCCGTACGAGATGCTGGCCAACACGATGCGGGCCAGCGGCGAGGACGCCGACGCGCGCGAGGTGCTGCTCGCCAAGCAGCGGCGGCGCCGCGAGACGCTGCCGCTCGCCGGGAAGATGTGGGGCTATCTGCAGGACTGGACGGTGGCCTACGGCTACCGGCCCGGCCGCGCGGCGGTGTGGATGGCGGTGCTGTGGGCCATCGGCTCGGTGTTCTTCGCGCACAACAGACCGGAGGCCATCAAACCGGGTGAGACCCCGCACTGGAACGCCTCGCTCTACGCGCTCGACCTGCTGATCCCGGTCATCGATCTGGGCCAGGACGGCTACTGGAAACCCGCGGGCGCGATCCAGTGGGCGTCCATCGTGATGATCCTGCTCGGCTGGGTGCTGGCCACCACCGTGGCGGCCGGTGCCTCCCGGCTGCTGCGCCGTCAGTGAAGAGACGCGCGTGAGGCCATTAGGCTTACACCCCGTGACCTCCGCGCGCCTTCCGCTCTTCCCGCTGAACACGGTGCTGTTCCCGGGGCTCGTCATGCCCCTGAACGTCTTCGAACAGCGGTACCGCTCCCTGATGCGCGATCTTTCGGCGCTTCCCGAGGACGCCCCGCGCCGGTTCGGGGTGATCGCCATCAGGGACGGCCACGAGGTCGCACCCAGTGCGATCGGCCTCCCGGAGTCGGCGCCCACGCCCGACCGGGGCCCGGCCGCGGGCTTCGGCCCGGACCCGGCCAAGTCGTTCTACGGGGTGGGCTGTGTCGCGGACGCGGCCACCATCCGGGAGCAGGAGGACGGCACCTTCGAGGTGCTGGCCACCGGCACCACCCGGTTCGAACTGCTGTCCGTGGACTCCGCGGGCCCCTACCTGATGGGCGAGGTCAACGAGCTGGAGGAGGAGCCGGGCGACGGCGCCGGGGCACTGGCCTCCGGGGTGGTACGGGCCTTCCGCACGTACCAGAAGCGGCTGGCGGGCGCCCGGGAGCGCACCCTCGCCGCCGAGCAGGACCTGCCGGGCGAGCCCTCGGTGCTCTCCTATCTGGTCGCGGCCGCCGCCGTGCTCGACACCCCGGCCAAGCAGCGGCTGCTCCAGGCGCCCGACACGGCGAGCCGGCTGGCCGAGGAGCTGAAAATGCTGCGCTCCGAGAGCGCGGTCATCGGTAAGCTCCCGTCCCTGCCCGCCGTCGACCTCACCCGCCACCCCACCAGCCCCAACTGACGCGGACTCACTTCAGCCATGGCGAAGAAGGCCAAGAAGAACTCCTCCGGGTCCACCGGCACCCCGGCCACCACCGCCCTCACCGCGGCGGGCACGGCCTTCACCGTGCACTCCTACGACCACGACCCGGCCGCCCCCTCGTACGGCGAGGAGGCCGCGCGGGCGCTGGGCGTGGAGCCGGGCCGGGTGTTCAAGACCCTCATCGCGAGCGTCGACGACCGGCTCACGGTCGCCATCGTGCCCGTATCGGCCTCGCTCGACCTCAAGGCGCTCGCCGCCGCGGTCGGCGGCAAGCGCGCCACCATGGCGGACCCGGCGGCGGCCGAGCGCACCACGGGCTACGTACGCGGCGGCATCTCCCCGCTCGGCCAGCGCAAGCGGCTGCCGACCGCGCTGGACGCCTCCGCCGACGGCCACGAGACGGTCTGCGTCTCGGCGGGCCGCCGGGGCCTGGAGGTCGAGCTGTCCCCGAAGGACCTGGCGGCGCTGACCGACGCGGTGGTGGCGCCGATCGCCCGCTTCGACGGATAGGGCTTCTCCGCCACGTCCCGCCGGACCCGCGAGCCGCGGGCCGGCCCGCGGCGCCGGGGGCACGCGCTAGCGGACGGCGTAGCGGGTCCGGGCGCGCACCAGTTGTCCGTCGCGGATCTCCACGTCGTATTCCGCGCCCGGCCCGAGCGGGCCGCGGGCCGCGAGGGCCGTGCCGTCCAGCCGTCCGCTCTGGCGCGTCCACTCCAGCCGGACCAGGTGGTCGGCGGCCAGTTCGGGGCGCTGCGGGGCCGTATCGTCCACCGGGTGCCCCCAGGGCGCAAAGACGCCCTCCACCCGCTCCAGGTAGCGGCGCGGGGACCAGCGGGGTGAGGCGAGCGCGGCCAGCACCGCGCGGGCGGTGGTCTCGCAGTCCACCACCGCCGCTTCCCCGGGCCGCCCGTCCAGCGCCGCGTCGGGGCAGCGGGCGCCGCCGGGGCCCACCCGCAGCACGACCCCGGTACGCCGGTCCGGCTCCCCCGGCACCGACAGCGGCCCGGAGGGCCGTCCCGGGTCCCAGGGCGCGGGCTCGCCGTCCCCGGCCCAGCGCCGTACGGCCGCGACGAGGGCGCCGAGCCCGTCGCAGGCGGTGGCCGCCCCGGTGGGCCCGCTGACCAGCCACCCGCCGCTGCCCGCGGTCACCCGCAGCCCGCGCCGGTCCGCCGCCCGGGCCGCTGCGGCGGCCACCGCCCGGCGGGCGGCGACCCCGGTGGTCCAGGCCCGGGCCCAGTCGAACGCCCCACGCTCACCACACGCCCCGCACATCCCGTCACCTCCTCCGTCCAGGTGCCGCCCAAGGTCTCCCGCCCGCCGGCACCCGACCGAGGTACACGTCCGGCCCAGGGCGGCTCGTGAGCCGGCGCGGCTACGGCATGACATCGCCGCTGTTGGGCCCCAGTGTCTGGCCGACGTACAGGTTGCCGCCCGGCTCGCTCGCCAGCAGGACGGCGGTGGGGGCCACCTCCTCCGGGCGGCCGAACCGGCCCAGGGGGAGTTCGGCCTGCTTGGCGGCCTTCCACTCGGCGGTGATCCCGGCGACCATCGGGGTGTCGACGGGGCCGGGCGCGATGGCGTTCACCAGCACGCCGCGTTCCGCCACCTCCAGTGCCAGCGACTTGGTCAGCCCGATGACCCCGGCCTTGGCCGCCGCGTAGTGGGACAGCGAGCGGCCGCCCTTGATGCCGAGCTGGGAGGCGATGTTGATGACCCGTCCCCAGCCGCGCTCGGCCATCCCCGGTACGACGTAGCGGCAGCAGAGGAAGACCCCGGTGAGGTCGACGGCGATGGTCTCCGACCACAGCCGCGGGTCCATCTCGGTCAGGGGCGCCTCGGTGAGGATGCCCGCGGCGTTGACCAGGATGTCGATGCCGCCGTACTCCCCCGCCACCGCGTCCGTCACGGCCTCGACGGCGGCCGGGTCGGTGACGTCCAGGACGGCGTGCCCCGCCGCGCCGGTCCCGGCGGCGGCCGCCGCGGCGCGGGACGCGTCGCGGTCGGCGATCACGACCCGGGCGCCTTCGCGCACGTAGGCCGCCGCGATGGCGCGGCCGATGCCACTGGCCCCGCCCGTGACGAAGGCGGTGCGCCCCTGCAGCGCGCCGGCCGTCATGCGGGCATCCGCACGGTGAGTCCGCCGTCCACCACGAGGCTCTGCCCCGTGACGTACGAGGCGTCCCCCGAGGTCAGATAGGCGATCGCGGAGGCGACCTCTTCGGGCCTGCCGACCCGCCCCCAGGGAATGGAACCGGCGGCGCGGGCGAGCCCGTCGGGGCCGAGCGAGTTGACCGGGTCGGCGGACTGCGGGGTGACGATGAGCCCGGGGATCACCGCGTTGACGCGGATTCCGCGCGGGGCCAGCTCGACCGCCAGGCTCCGGCACAGCCCCAGCACTCCGGACTTGGCGGCGGCGTAGTGGGCGTGGTCGCCCCAGCCGTAGACGCCGCCCGCGATGGAGGAGACGGCCACCATCGCGCCCGGCCCGGACATGCGCCCGGCGGCGGAGCGCAGGGTGCGCAGCACCCCGGTGAGGTCGACGGAGAGCATGTCGTCCCAGGCGTCGTCGGTGAGTTCGGCGAGCGGCGCGCGGCGCAGCACCCCGGCGTTCGCCACGGCGATGTCCAGGCGGCCGTACGCGGTGAGGGCGGTCTCCGCGAACGCCTCGACCGCCGCGGGATCCCTCACGTCCACCTCGTGCCGTACGCAGGTGCCGCCCGCCGCCTCGACCAGCGTGACGGTCTCGTCCGGGTCGTGGGGGTCGCCGGGGTAGTGGCCGAGCACCGTCCGCACGCCGCGGCGGGCGTAGGTGACGGCGAGCGCGCGGCCGATACCGCTGGCCGCGCCGGTGATCACGGCGACCGGCCGCTCGGGCTGATCGTTCTGTAGCACTGGGGAGACTCCTGGTGGGGTGCGGGCTGCGGGGGATCAGGCTTCGACGGTGTCGACCCGGCGG
Source organism: Streptomyces sp. NBRC 110028 (assembly GCF_001417735.1). Taxonomy (GTDB): domain Bacteria; phylum Actinomycetota; class Actinomycetes; order Streptomycetales; family Streptomycetaceae; genus Streptomyces. The sequence continues at coordinate 120,597 of NZ_BBUZ01000037.1, read as the reverse complement.
GCCGCGAACATCACGAAGCCGGAGAGGAAGGTTCCGGCGGCGCCGATGAGCAGCGCGGTCTGGTCCCAGTGGGCGCCGGAGGCGAGCATCGTGGTGGCGAGGGCACCGGCGATGACGGCCCCGGGCTGGCTGAAGGCGTTGATGAACGAGGTGCCGGTGGCGCGGCAGCGGGTGTCGTAGCACTCGCCCATGTAGAAGAGCATCGCCGCGTACGGGCCGATCAGGAAGAACATCCCGAGGGAGTAGAGCGCCACCACGGCCCCGGTGCCGTGCGCGACGGTGAGCATGAGGGCGAAGAGGACACCGGAGAGGATCCAGCCGCAGGCGATGACATTGCGGCGGCCGAAGCGGTCACCGGCCCAGCCGTGGAAGAGGTATCCGGCGAAGCCGACGGCGTTGATGACGATGAACAGCAGCAGGGAGCCCTCGAAGCTGACGCCCTTGGCCTTGGTGAGCACCGTCGTCCCGAGCACGCTGAAGATCTGGATGCCGAACCAGTTGGCGAGCCAGGCGAAGCTGAGGACGAGGGTGTTGCGCCGCGCCCGGCCGCGGAAGATCTCCAGCAGCGGGGTACCTGCGGTCTCGTCCGCGCCGTACTCGGCGGCGAGTTGCCGCGCCTCCGCCTCCTTGCCCTCCTTCCGCAGGGCCCGCAGCCGCTTCTCCAGTTCGAACTGCGGGGTCTCCGGCAGGCCGCGCCGCAGCAGGGCGATGACGACGGCGGGGAAGGTGGCGAGCAGGAAGCAGCCGCGCCAGCCGACGAGCGGCAGGAAGACGGCGACGAACGCGGCCGCGACCAAGGTGCCGACCGGCCAGCCGGACTGCACCAGGCTGTAGACGAAGCCGCGGCGCTTCTTGATCGCCTCGTCCTCGGTGACGGCGTAGACCTCGTTCAGATAGGTCGTGTTGACGGCCTGTTCGGACAGGCCGAGACCGCCGATCGAGCGGACCCCGACCAGATAGGCCGCGCCGGGCGTGACGGCCGAGGCGGCGGAGGCCAGGGCGGTGCCCGAGACGGTGAGGATCATGCCCCGGCGGCGGCCGAGCCGGTCGACGAGCGGGCCGACGCCGAGGACGACGACGGCGGTGCCGACGGAGATCAGGGTGGAGATCAGCGCCGCCCGCTCCTCGCTCCAGCCGAAGCGGCCGGAGATCTCGGGCAGCAGGGTGCCGAACAGGATGTAGTCGTAGACGGCGAACACCCAGGCGCAGAAGGCGATGGCGGTGGCCTTGCGCGTGGCGCGCACCCCGATGCGCGGCAGTCGCCGGGCGGGGGCCTGGGGGGATCTGGGTCGGGAGCTGTCTGTGCTGTGGGAGGAGACGGTGGTCATGACGGAAGCCCTTTGTCGGAAGCGGGGTTTCGCCGCGCCGACGCGGTGCGCCGTCGCGGTGAGATGGGGAGGGGATGCTTCGTCGGCCGGGGGTGAGGGCCGGGCGGCGGGTGATCTGCCGCGCGGGGAGGGTGCCGCGCCCGGCGCGGGGTGACCGCGCGTGCGGGCTGATGGCGAGGGGAGCGGAGCCGGGGGATGGGGAGTGCGGAGGGAGATCAGGTCCGGGGGGAGCGGGTCCTGAAGTCGGTGGCGATCTCGTCGAAGGTCGACCAGCGGACACCCTCGTGGCCGCTGATGTACTCGATGAGCCGCTCCAGCATGAGCAGCGTCTGGGGGCGGCCAGAGACATCGGGGTGGATCGTCATGGTGAAGGCCGCGTAGTCCATTTCGCGGTAGACCCAGTCGAACTGGTCGCGCCAGGTCTGCTCCAGCTCGCGCGGACTGACGAAGCCATGGCTGTTGGCGCTGGCCTTGACGAACATCATGGGCGGCAGGTCGTCGAGGTACCAGTTGGCCGGGATCTCGACCAGATCGGTCTCCTCCCCGCGCACCAGCGGCTTCATCCACTCCTCGGCCGGCCGCGAGTAGTCGATCTTCGTCCAGCTGTCGCCGACGCGCACGTGGTAGGGCGTGAAGTCGTTGTGCATCAGGGAGTGGTCGTACGCGATGCCGCGTTCGATCAGCAGCTCGTTGGTCACCGGCGAGAACTCCCACCAGGGGGCGACATAGCCGGTCGGGCGGCGCCCCGCGACCTTCTCGATCAGCTCGATGCCGCGGTCCAGGACGGCGCCCTCCTGAGCCCGGGTCATCGCGATCGGGTTCTCGTGCGAGTAGCCGTGGGCGCCGATCTCATGGCCGCCGTCGACCACCGCGCGGGTCTGGTCGGGGAAGGTCTCCAGGGAATGGCCGGGGATGAACCAGGTGGTACGCAGCTCCTTGCGCTCGAACAGGCGCAGCAGCCGCGGCACTCCGACCTCCCCGGCGAACAGGCCGCGGGAGATGTCACAGGGCGAGTCCTCGCCGCCGTAGCTGCCCAGCCAGCCCGCCACCGCGTCGACATCGACGCCGAACGCCACAAAGATCTCTTTAGCCATGCTGGTTCCTCTCCAATGGTGTTTCCAGTGGTGTTTCCAGTGCGGTCCGCACCCGCGCCGGGTCGCCGTAGCACCCGAGCAGGGCGGTGAGCAGGACCCGCGCCTGGGAGGGGCGCAGGGTGCCGGTGGGAACGGCCCCGGCCCGGACCAGGTCGGCGCCGCCGCCGTTGCCGTACACCGCGGTGACCGGACCCGCGTGGACGCGGGTCGAGAGCGCGACCACGACGCCGGAGCCGGTGAGCCGGGCGACCTCGGCGGCGACCTGCGGGTTGGCGTTGCCCGCGCCGGTGGCTTCGAGGACCACCGCGCGGGCGCCCGCGTCGGCCACCGCGCGCAGGGCCCGGATGTCGCAGCCGGGGTAGACCGCGACGATGTCGGTACGGACGCGCTCGGGCCGCTCGAGGCGGAAGGCCGCGAGGTCGAGCGGTTTGGCGCGCAGCGGCGCCGCGGTGACCTCCACCTCGCCGTCGGCCACCCGCCCCAGCGGACCGCCGTCGGGAGCGGCGAACGCGGCGGGGGCCAGGGTGTGGGTCTTGCGGGTGCCGCGCGCGGGGTAGATCCGGCCGTCGAAGGAGATCAGGACGCCGAGGTCCCGGGCGCTGGCGGCGTTCGCGACGGCGATGGCGTCGGCGAGGTTGCGCGGGCCGTCGCCGTCCGGGGCGTCCGCCGGGCGCATCGCGCCGGTGAACACCACGGGCCGGGGGTCCGAGTGGAACAGGTCGAGGAGGTACGCGGTCTCCTCCAGGCTGTCGGTGCCGTGGGTCACCACGACGCCCCGGACGCTCTCGTCGGCCAGCGCCTCGTGGGCGGCCACGGCGATGTCGCGCATGTCGGCCGGCGTCAGCAGATAGCTGCCGAGGCAGAAGACGTCGCGCGTCTCGACCGGCACCCCCGGGGGCCGGGGAAGCCGTTCCAGCAGGGCGTCCGCCGGGTCGGCGGCGAGCCGGGTGCCCTGGGCGTCCTGGCGGGTGGCAATGGTCCCGCCCGTCGACAGTACGACGATTCTGCGCACCCGGCCTCCTCCTGACGTGGCGCGGCATATGGCTTGAAAGCGCGCCTTGCGTGACTCAAATCAGCACCCAAACGTTTGGGGCAATCGTTTGGGTAGGATGTGCGTCACCGGCCACAGGTGTCAAGAGGTTCGCTGTTACCATCACGTTCGTTCGCCGTAACGGGGTCCGGGGTGCGGCGGTGGGACAACCGGAGGCCGAGCCGAGTGGGCACGCAGCAATCACGACCGGTCACCCTGCGGACCATCGCCGATCAGCTCGGGCTGCATGTCTCGACCGTCTCCCGGGTGCTGCACGCCAAGCCGGACGAGAGCCTGCGCGCCGCCTCGCCCGGCACCGTGGAGCGGGTCCGCCGGCTCGCCGACGAACTGGGCTACCAGCCCAACCCCCACGCCACCAGCCTGCGCACCCGGCGCAGCAACCTGGTGGGCGTCCTGGTCCCCCGGCTGTCGGACATCGTGCTCGCCACGATCTACGAGGGGATCGAGGAGGCCGCCGCCGAGCAGGGCCTGTCGACGTTCGTCGCCAACACCGGCGACAACCCCGAGGCCCAGCGCACCCGCACCAAGATGGTCATCGGCCGGCGCGTCGACGGCATGATCTTCGGCGACGCCCATGCGGACGGGCACTTCCTGGCCGAGGTGGCCGGGCGCGGTATCCCGTTCGTCCTGGTCAGCCGGACCTGTGCCGGACATCCGTCCGTGACCTGCGACGACTACCTGGGCGGTCGGCTGGTCGCCGAGCATCTGCTGGAGCTGGGCCACCGCGATGTCGCGGTCGTCGCGGGCGAGCCGTACGCGAGCACCGGCATCGACCGTACGGCGGGCCTGGTGGACCGCTACCGGGAGGCGGGGCTGCCGATCCCGGACCACCGGATCACGCACTCCCGTTTCGACGTGCCGGGCGGGCACACCGCCACGGCGCGGCTGCTGGACACGCCGGAGCCGCCGACGGCGGTCTTCGCGGTGAACGACTTCGCCGCCATCGGCGCGATCGGCGCCCTCCGCGACCGGGGTCTGCGGGCGGGCGCCGATGTGGCGGTGGTGGGGTTCAACGACACCCCGCTGGCGGCGGAGTTGCCGCTGCCGCTGACGACCGTCCGGTCCCCGATGCTGGAGATGGGCCGCCGGGGCTTGCGGCTGCTGGCCCGGCTGCTGGAGGGCGAAGCGGTCGAATCCGAGCGGCTGCGCCCGGAACTGGTCGTCCGCGCCTCCAGCGCGCCGAGGCCGTAGGACGTACCGGCGTCAGCGGCACCGGGCCGCCGGCTACGCCGTGGTCGAGGCCTGGTAGTAGGTCTCCGGCTCCTCGTCGCGGGGACCGAACAGGCCGGTCAGGGCCAGGTGCACGACCATCGCGGCCACCGACCACGCCAGCAGCGCGCCCTTGGCGTTCAGCTTCAGCGGGGCGTCGAACGTGACACCCTTGCCGACCTGCCGGGCGTGCGCCACGACGTCCGTGGACGGCCCGAGCCACACGCCCAGCCGCCAGGCGATCACCGAGCCGAGGACGCCGCCGATGGCCAGCCCGACCACCAGGGCGACCCCGCCGCGCCGGCAGAACAGGAAGGTCAGCAGCGCCGAAACGAGGCCGAAGGCGAGCGCGCCCAGCACGAACACCCCGTCGGCGCCGACCGCGTCCTCGCCCTCCGAGTTCTTCAGATAAACGGCCTTGCCGTCCGAGATCAGCCCCACCCGAGGCGCCAGCCACAGCCACAGCAGCCCGAGCAGCACCCCCGCGACCGCCACCGCGATCGCCACCACGGATGCCTGCACCAGCTCGGCGCGCAGCTCCTCCCCCGGTTCGGAGTGCTCGGCGTGCTCGGACCCCCCTGCGGGATACGGCTCGGGATGACCCTGCGCGGCGGGCTCGCCCGGTGCGGGCTGTCCGTGCTCGGAGTTGTCGTGCGGCGAGGGCTGATCATGTGGCGTCAACGGTGCGGTCACTCCGTCATCGTGCCAGGTGGATGGTGTACTTCGGTCGGCGGGAGGTTCACTGCGGCGCGTCACCGCACGGCGGCCCGGCGATAGGCCCAGGTCGCCGCCGCGAGCGACACCACGGCCACCCCCGCGCACACCCCGAGGTCGGCGCAGACCGCCAGCCAGTCGGGCTGCCCGTCGAAGGACCGGGCCAAGGCCTCCACACCGTACGTCGACGGCAGCAGATCGCGCGCGTACGACACCACCTCCGGCATCCGGGCGGCGGGCAGCACCCCCAGCAGCAGCGCGGCCGACATCCCCAGCTGTCCCAGCAGCGTGGCCAGTTCCTGGCGCGGCGCGAGCAGTCCGAGGGCGGCGCCCAGGCCCGCGAGAGCCGCGCCGGAGAGCGGGATCACCGCGGCGAGCACCCACAGGTGGCCCAGCGGCAGCTGGAACAGCACACTGCCCACGACCGCGGTGACGGCCGTCCCGGGCACGGTGAAGGAGGCGTACGCGGCGGCCGCGCCGAGCACCACCGCGGCGGGCGGCACCGGCAGCGTCGCGTAGTGGTCGAGCCCGCCGCTCGCCCGGAGCTGGCCGAAGTACTGCGCGAGCAGGTTGAGCGCCACGAAGGCCACGACGAGCACGCTCGACCCGGCCACCACGGAGCGCGCCGCGCCGCCGCCCTCGTCCACCACACCGCGCATCAGGACCATGATCCCGACGGACTGGAAGGTCGCGACGAACAGCAGGGGGATCCGGGCCACCCGCGCCCGCGACAGCTGCGCCCGGTACACCGCGACCAGCGCGGGCAGCAGCCGCGCGGAGGCCGCGAGCGGGGCGGGAACGCCGTCGGCCGGCCGGGGCACGGCGCCACCGGCCTCACCGGCCGGCGCACCGGACTTCGGCATGCCGGGCATGGCCTGGGCGGGCACGACACTCACGTCTGCGCTGCTCCTCTTCCGTCTGGCTTGGTCACGGGCTTGGTCACGGGCTTGGTTACGGACATGATCACGGTCGCGTTCACGGTCGCGTTCACGGTCGCGTTCCCCTCCTGCCGTCCCTCACGTCTTCACCAGCCCCTCCGCGCCCTCCGTACGGCCGCCCAGCGCCACGTACACGTCCTCCAGGCTGGGCGTGGCGAGGGTGAAGTCGTCCAGCGCGGCGAAGGCGGGTCCGCCGGTCACCGTGGCGATCGCGGCGCGCGCCGCGTCCGGGGCCAGCCGCAGGGTCCAGCGCCGCCCGGAGGCGTGCGCGGCGTCCCGCAGCGCGGCTACCCCGGGGATGTGCAGCGGCGCCTCGGCGCGCCACACCAGCTCCACCCGTACCTCGTCCGCGATCATCTCCTTGAGCCCGGCGGGGGTGTCGCAGGCGATGACCCGGCCCCGGTCGAGCACCGCGACCCGGTCGAGCACGGTCTCGGCCTCGATGACGTTGTGCGTCACCAGCAGCACGGTCACCCCGCGCTCGGCCCGCCGCCGGTCCACCGCGGCCCAGACGGCGCGCCGCGCCACCGGATCCATCCCGGTGGTCGGCTCGTCCAGCACCAGCAGCGGCCGCTCCCCCACCAGGGCGGCGGCGACGCAGGCCAGCCGGCGCTGACCGCCGGAGAGCTTCTTGAGCGGCCGCCCGGCGATCTTGGTGAGCCCCAGCTCCTCGATCACCGCGTCCCGCTCGGCGCGGGCGGCGCGCGCGTCCAGCCCGCGCAGCCGTGCGGTGGTCTCGGCGGCGAGCGCGACGGTCAGCTCGTCCAGCGCGGTGGAGTCCTGACCCAGGTAGCCCAGGAGGCGGGAGGCACGCTCGGGGTGGCGTACGAGGTCGTGGCCGAGCACCCTCACCTGGCCCTCGTCGGGCCGCAGCAGGCCGGTGAGCTGGCGTACGAGGGTCGACTTCCCGGCGCCGTTGGGCCCGAGCAGCCCGAACACCTCACCGCGCACCACGTCCAGGTCGATGCCGTCACTGGCCCGGACCTCGGGCGTGGCGGGCGCACCGCGGCGGCCACGCGCCGCGGGATAGGTCTTGACCAGGCCACGCACGGTGCACACCACATCGCCTGCCGTCGCCTGTTTCGCGCCCGTCCTCACGAGCTATGAGGGTACGCGCCCGAACACCCGGAGCCGTCCGCGGGGGCCGGGTCCCGCCCGGGGCCCGCGGGGCCTACTCCCCCGCCGGGGCGTGCTCGGCGGCGCTGCGGACGTCGATCTCGCGCCAGAACCCGGCCCGGATGGCGTAGCGGTCGTGCTCGTCGATCTGGTCGTCCTTGTGGGCGAGCAGACCGAAGCGGGCGGCGTAGCGCAGCAGCTCGCCGTCGATGCGGTGCGGGATGCGCGGGTACTCCGTCGACAGCTGGTGGAGGTGCCCGGCGTCGGAGAGCCGCTCGATCCAGCGGCGGGCGAAGACCTGGCCCACCTCGAACGGGTCGCCGCTGACCGCGGTGATGTCCTCCTCGCGGTCGGCCCAGCGCTGCTCGGCGCTGGTGAGCTGGGCCAGCATGGGCAGATTGGCGGTCTCCGGCGGCTCGCCCGCCCCGGAGCCCGGGCCGCGGTCGATCCAGCCCTTGTCGGAGGACCAGCGGAGGGTGGCGCTGGGGGCCGGCTGGGGTGCGGCGGGGCCGCCGGGCCCGCGGCCCAGGCCCGCAAGGTCCTTCGGGGTGGGCACGCCTCTGGCCCCGCCCCCGGTCGTGGCGTCCTGCCCGGCGGCGGGGGCCGGGCCGGGCGCCGTCCGGGCGTCCTGCCCGGACGGCGCGGGGGCGGCGGCGCCCGGGGTGCCCGCCGCGGGCCGCGCCGTGCCGTTGCGCCCGGCGGGCGACTCGCCGGCCGCTGCCGCGGCGGCCGCCGCGGCGGTCTCCGGCAGCGGGGCGGCGAGGATGGCGGCGATCTCGGGACGCGGCTCGGTGGTGGGGGCGCAGGGCCCGGGAAGCTCCTTGGCACGCACCGCCCGGGTGATCCACGCCCGGTCCAGGACGCGCCGCTCGTCGGCCTCGGCGACCAGGTCCTCGGACTGGTTGTAGTCGCCGTCGGCGGCCTGGACCGCCCACAGATGGACGGCGACCCCGTGCTCCTTGGCCGACATCAGTCCGGGCAGCAGATCGCCGTCGCCGGTGACCAGCACGATGTCGGAGCAGGCGCGGTTGCGGGCCAGCTCGGTCAGCTCGGCGTGCATGGCGGCGTCCACGCCCTTCTGCGCCCAGCGGCCGTCGCTGCGGGTCAGCGCGCCGAGCCGGACGGTGACCCGGGGCATCACCCGCAGCCGCCGGTGCTCGGGCTGGGGTACGCGGTCGGGGGCGCCGTCGAACCAGTAGATGCGCAGCAGCGGGCGCTCGGTGTCGGCCTCGGCGCGCTCCCGCAGGCCCTGGATCAAAGTCGCGTGATCGACGGAGATGCGGGAGCGGGCGGGCTCCCCGGCCAGCAGGCTCGCGGCGGCGCCCAGCAGATAACCGGCGTCCACCAGGACGACGCAGCGGTCCACGTTCCACCCTCTTTCCTGAAGTCCAGTCGTCGGTCGCCCCCCGACACAGCCGTGCCCCGAATCTTTTCTTCGTCCTCCCTTCGAGTCTGCCCGACCGTACGGGGGTTATCAGTCCGAACTGGATCACCGGCGTGGCGGATACGGCCTCCTCGGCAGGACCGCCCTTCTCACTCACGGTAATTGCCCGAAATGCACGGGTCACCAAGGCGTGTCACTGTTCTTCCCGGGGGCTGATCCCAACTGGAGGCACACCACCATGGGTAAGAACAAGAACCGCGATCGGAAGCAGCAGAGCCGGCAGAACCGCGGTCAGGCCGACCAGGCGCAGCAGTCCTCGATGGAAGCGCAGCCGCAGCAGATGCGGCCGGAGGGTGCCCCTTCGACGGCGCGGAAGAGCCGCCAGAAGAGCTTCGGCCACAACTGACCGCCGCCCATGAGCGGTTGAGGGGCGCGCCCGGCTGCCGGGCGCGCCCCTCACCTCGTGTTCCGTTGCCGCTCAGCCCGCCAGGCAGGAGGCTCCCAGCAGCACCTTGAGGTCGCCGAAGAGTGCCGGGTCGGGGGTGACCCGGTGCCGGTCGAGCCTCAGCACGGTGGTCTTGCGGGCCCCTTGCAGCTTGATCCGCACTTCGGTCGAACCGCGGTGGTGGGTCAGCACCTCGCCCAGCTTCTCGACCAGCGGCGGGGTGACCTTGACGGTCGGAATGGTGATCGTCACGGGGGCGTTGGCGCCCGCCTCGGACAGGTCGGGGACCATCAGCTCCATGGCGACCAGCCGGGGCACGTCCTCGCGCTTGTCGAGCCGTCCCTTGACGAAGACGACGGCGTCCTCGACGAGCTGGGTGGAGACCAGCTGATAGGTGGCCGGGAAGAACATGCACTCGATCGATCCGGCCAGGTCCTCGACGGTCGCGATGGCCCAGGCGTTGCCCTGCTTGGTCATCTTGCGCTGGAGGCCGGAGATGATGCCGCCGATGGTGACGATCGCCCCGTCTGCGTGCTCGCCGCCGGTGAGCTGGGAGATCGCGGCGTCCGCCTTGTCGTTGAGAACGTGCTCGATGCCGAAGAGCGGGTGGTCGGAGACGTAGAGGCCCAGCATCTCGCGCTCCTGGGCGAGCAGATAGGTCTTGTCCCACTCGATGTCGGAGAACTCGATGTCGAGACCGAAGCCCGGCGCGTCCCCGCCGCCGCTCTCGCCACCCATGCCGCCGAAGAGGTCGAACTGCCCCTCGGCCTCCTTGCGCTTCACCGCCACCACGTTGTCGATCATCGTTTCGTAGTGCGCGGTGAGGCCCTTGCGGGTGTGACCCATCTCGTCGAAGGCGCCCGCCTTGATGAGCGATTCGGTGGTGCGCTTGTTGCAGACGACCGCCTCGACCTTGTCGAGGTAGTCGGGGAACGAGGTGTACTTCCCCTTGGACTTGCGGCCGCGGATGATCGCTTCCACCACGTTCTGCCCGACGTTGCGGACCGCCGTGAGGCCGAAGAGGATCACATCGTCACCCTGGGCGGTGAAGTTGGCCTCCGACTCGTTGACGTTCGGCGTGAGCACCTTGATGCCCATGCGGCGGCACTCGTTGAGGTAGATCGCCGACTTGTCCTTGTCGTCACGGACCGAGGTGAGCAGCGCCGCCATGTACTCGGCGGGGTAGTTGGCCTTGAGGTACGCGGTCCAGTAGGTGACCAGGCCGTACGCGGAGGAGTGCGCCTTGTTGAACGCGTATCCGGCGAACGGGACCAGCACGTCCCACACCGCCTGGATGGCCTCGTCGGAGTAGCCGCGCTCGCGGCAGCCCTTCTGGAAGGGCACGAACTCCTTGTCCAGGACCTCCTGCTTCTTCTTGCCCATCGCCCGGCGCAGCAGGTCGGCCTGTCCGAGCGAGTACCCCGCGAGCACCTGGGCGGCCTTCTGCACCTGCTCCTGGTACACGATGAGGCCGTAGGTGATGCCCAGGACCTCCTTGAGCGGCTCCTCCAGCTCGGGGTGGATCGGGGTGATCTCCTGCTGGCCGTTCTTCCGCAGGGCGTAGTTGATGTGCGAGTTCATGCCCATCGGGCCCGGCCGGTAGAGGGCCGAGACGGCGGAAATGTCCTCGAAGTGGTCGGGCTTCATCATGCGCAGCAGGGAGCGCATGGGGCCGCCGTCGAACTGGAAGACGCCGAGGGTGTCGCCGCGGCAGAGCAGTTCGAAGGTCTTGGGGTCGTCCAGCGACAGGTCGAGCAGCTTGAGGTCGACGCCCTTGTTGGCGCGGACCATCTTCACCGCGTCGTCCATGATGGTGAGGTTGCGCAGGCCGAGGAAGTCCATCTTCAGCAGGCCCAGCGACTCACAGGTGGGGTAGTCCCACTGGGTCACGACCTGGCCGTCGTTCTTCGGCGAGAAGACCGGGACGTGGTCGGTCACCGTCTCGCTGGACATGATCACGCCCGCGGCGTGCACGCCCATCTGACGGACCAGGCCCTCGATACCGCGCGCGGTGTCGATGACCTTCTTCACGTCCGGCTCGTTCTCGTACATCCCGCGCACCTCGCCCGCCTCGCTGTAGCGGGGGTGCTTCTCGTCGGTGATGCCGGACAGCGGGATGCCCTTGCCGAGGACGTCGGCGGGCATGGCCTTGGTGATGCGGTCGCCCATCGCGTACGGGTAGCCCAGCACGCGGGCGGAGTCCTTGATGGCGTTCTTGGCCTTGATGGTGCCGTACGTACCGATCTGGGCGACCTTGTCGGCGCCGTACTTCTCGGTGACGTACCGGATGACCTCACCGCGCCTGCGCTCGTCGAAGTCGATGTCGACATCCGGCATGGACACGCGCTCGGGGTTGAGGAACCGCTCGAAGATCAGCCCGTGCTCGACCGGGTCGAGGTCGGTGATGCCCAGCGCGTACGACACGATCGAACCGGCCGCCGAGCCTCGGCCGGGGCCCACCGCGATGCCGTTGTTCTTGGCCCACATGATGAAGTCGGCGACCACGAGGAAGTAGCCCGGGAACCCCATCTGGATGATGACGTCCATCTCGTACTCGGCGAGCTTCTGCCGGTCCTCGGGGACGCCGCCGGGGAAGCGCTGGGCCATCCCCTTGCGGACCTCCTCCTGGAACCAGGTGACCTCGGTGTACCCCTCGGGCACGTCGAAGCGCGGCATCAGGTCGCGCTTCTCGAACCAGCCGGTGTTGTCGATCTGCTCGGCGACCAGGAGGGTGTTGCGGCAGCCCTCCTGCCAGGCGTCCGAGGAGTCGATGGCGTACATCTCCTCCGTGGACTTCAGGTAGTAGCCGGTGCCGTCGAAGCGGAAGCGGTCCGGGTCGGAGAGGTTCTTGCCGGTCTGGACGCACAGCAGCGCGTCGTGCGCCACGGACTCGCGGGAGTAGGTGTAGTGCGAGTCGTTGGTGACCAGCGGCGGGATGCCCAGCTTCTTGCCGACCTCCAGCAGCCCGTCCCGGACCCGGCGCTCGATCTCGATGCCGTGGTCCATCAGCTCCAGGAAATAGCGGTCCTTGCCGAAGATGTCCTGGTACTCCGAGGCCGCCTTCAGGGCCTCGTCGAACTGGCCGAGCCGCAGCCGGGTCTGCAGCTCGCCGGACGGGCAGCCGGTGGAGGCGATCAGCCCTTCGGACCACTGGGCGATGGTCTCCTTGTCCATCCGGGGCCACTTGACGAAGTAGCCCTCCATGTAGGCGTCGGAGGAGAGCCGGAAGAGGTTGTGCAGGCCGGTCTTGTTCGTCGCCCAGATGGTCTTGTGGGTGTAACCACCGGAACCGGAGACGTCATCGCGCTTCTGGTGCGGCTGGCCCCACTGGACCCGTCGCTTGTAGCGCCGCGACTCCGGGGCGACATACGCCTCGATGCCGATGATCGGGGTGACCCCGGCGCCGGTCGCCTGCTGGTAGAAGTCGTACGCACCGTGGAGGTTGCCATGGTCGGTCATGGCGATGTGCGTCATGCCCATCTCGTTGCAGGCGTTGAACATGTCCTTGAGCCGCGCCGCACCGTCCAGCAGCGAGTACTGGGTGTGGACATGCAGGTGCGTGAAGGGCGGCTTGGTCACGGTGGCAGACCTCCGGCGAACGGTCGATGACGGGCGGGTGGGACAGGACCGAAGGTTACCCCTCCGGACTGACAGCGGACGGGCGCGGGCGAGTAGCCTCGGACGCTGATCCTCTCGGGATCCTCCGTCCCGTCCTGTACGTCGGAATGTAAGTCGCACGGGATGAAGAACACCCAGTCGTACAAGCCATCACCACGTCACCACGCCGTGACCCCCATGCCCCAGGAGGCGCTCCGCGATGTCGACCCAGCAGACCCAGGCGGAACAGCGCGGCGAACACATCCTCGCCGTCTTCGACACCGCCTTCGGCGAGCTGCTCGCCGCCGACCCGGCCGCCTTCCGGGTGAAATTCCGGAAGATGGCCGCCTCGGCGTTCGCGTTCTACCGTGGCACCGCCTGCCTGTTCTACTCCGACGTGGAGCGCGAGCGCGCCGGCGGCCCGTACCTGGACGACCGCACCAGCCGGGTGTGGATCCACGGTGACCTCCACGCCGAGAACTTCGGCAGCTACATGGACGCCAACGGGCGTCTGGTCTTCAACGTGAACGACTTCGACGAGGCCTACGTCGGCCCCTTCACCTGGGACCTCAAACGCTTCGCCGCCTCCGTCGCGCTCATCGGCTACACCAAGGCGCTCAGCGACGAGAAGATCACCGAGCTGGTGCGCGTCTACGCCGCCGCCTACCGCGAACGGATCCACGCGCTGGCCACCGGCGCCAAGAACGACGAGGTGCCGCCCTTCACGCTGGAGACCGCCGACGGTCCGCTGCTGGACGCGCTGCGCGTCGCCCGCTCCCTGACCCGATTCGGGCTGCTCGACTCGATGACCGAGATCCGCGACTTCGAGCGCCGCTTCGCGCCGGGCGGCGGCTCCATCGAGCTGGACGCCGCGACCCGCTACAAGGTGCTGGCCGCCTTCGACGGCTATCTGGAGACGCTTCCCGAGTCCAGTCTCGCGCGTCCGGACTCCTACCGCGTCAAGGACGTCGTGGGCCGCCGGGGCATCGGCATCGGCAGCGCCGGGCTGCCCTCGTACAACATCCTCCTGGAGGGCAACAGCGACGCCCTGGAGAACGATGTGGTGATCTACATGAAGCAGGCGCAGACCCCGGCGGTCTCCCGGCACATCACCGACGAGCAGGTCCGCGCGTACTTCCACCACGAGGGCCACCGCACGGTCATCTCGCAGCGCGCGCTCCAGGCGCACGCCGACCCGTGGCTGGGCTGGACCGAGCTGGACGGGGCCGGGCAGCTGGTCGCCGAGATCTCGCCGTACGCGGTGGACCTGGACTGGAGCGACATCGACGACCCGGCCGAGATCGCCGCGGTCGTCGCGGACCTCGGGCGGGCCACGGCCACCATGCACGCCGCCGCAGACGACCAGAGCGGTCACTCCCTGGTGCCGTTCTCCACCGAACGCGCCATCGACGCGGTGATCGCCGCCGACGAGGACGGCTTCGGTGACCTGCTGGTGGACTTCGCCCACAGCTACGGCGCCCGGGCCCGCGCCGATCACCAGATCTTCGTGGACCTCTTCCGCAACGGCCGTATCCCGGGCCTCTGAGCGACACCGTGTCGGGGACGGGGGTGTCCGCCGGGCGGGCACCCCACGGCCCCTCTTGATATCACTCCTACAGGTGAACGTGGCACAATCCGACCCTATGGACGGCATGGGCGGCACCGTCGGCACAGGCGGCACCGGGCCCCGGCTGAGGGCCCTGCGCGCGGCGCTCTTCACAGCGCTGTGCGTCACCCTGTCCTCGACGTCCCATGTGCTGCTCTCCCGCGTCCCGCTGCCGCTCCCCACAGTCGCGGCGCTCTCGGCGGCCGTCTTCACCCTCGCCTACGCGCTCGCGGGCCGGGAGCGGGGCTTCTGGGGCATCGCCGCCCTGCTGGTCCCGCTGGAACTGGCCGCCGACACGATCTTCACCACGGGCCAGGACGCCTGTTACGGCCAGTCCGGCGGCCCGGTGGCCGGGCCCCTGCGCTCGATGGGCGTCGACCTGCTCTGCGGCAACGGTGACGTGGGCACCCCGCTGGCCGGCGTCACCCATTCGGGGGGTGCCGGTACGGCCCTGTCCGCCGCCGTCAGCTCCGCCACGCCCTGGCTGCTGCTCGCCGCCCATGTGGCCGTCGGGCTGATCGCCTCGGCCTGGCTGCGGCGCGGTGAGGCCGCCTTCGGGCGGCTGCTGGGGGCCCTCGCCGGTTTCGCCTTCCGGCCGCTGCTGCTGGCCGTCGCGGTCGTCACCGCGGCCCTGCGGCCGCGCACCCCGGCCGCGCGGCCGGCACGCCCGGTGCGTCCGGCCCCCGCGCTCCCCCTTCTGGTGCACTCCGTCGTGCGTCGTGGACCGCCCTGCTCAGTCGCCGCCTGAGCACAGCGCTTCCCTTCCACGTACGCACTACCGACCGACGTAGAACGACGGAGATCGATCACTTATGAGCAACCGCAACAGCCACCAGAACAAGCAGGCCGCGCGCGAGCGGCTGCGCGCCGAGCGTGAGCGTCAGGCCAAGAAGGACCGGGTGCGCCGCCAGCTGTTCGTCGGCGGCGCGGTCGTCGCGGTCCTCGCGATAGCGGGCGGCATAGGCTACGCCGTCACCAACATGAACACCGACGACGTCAACCAGAAGTGGCGGGCGGCGGCCCAGAAGCAGTCGCTGGTGAAGCCCGCCCACACCAGCGGCCCCCAGGGCACCACGGTGATCATCGGCGACAAGAAGGCCAAGAACACCCTGCACGTCTACGAGGACATGCGCTGCCCGGTCTGCGCCACGTTCGAGAAGTACACCGGCCCGACCGTGCTCATGGACATCAAGGACGGCACCTACAAGGCGCAGTTCACGATGGGCACCTTCCTCGACGACAACAAGCAGATGCCCGGCGCCGGCTCGAAGAACGCCCTGAGCGCGCTCGGCGCGGCGCTCAACGTCAGCCCGCAGGCCTTCCTGGACTACAAGACGGCGCTGTACTCCCCGAAGAACCACCCGGACGAGACCGACGACGCCTTCGCCAGCGACCAGAAGCTGATCGATGTCGCCCAGCAGGTCAAGGAGCTGAAGGGCAACACGGCCTTCGAGAAGGCCGTGAAGAAGGGCACATACGACCGGTGGGCCCTGGCCATGTCCAAGACGTTCAACGACACCAAGGACATCACCGGCACCCCGTCCTTCAAGCTCAACGGCAAGAAGCTGGAGGTCGAGCAGGGCAAGCCGCCCATGACGCCGGACCAGTTCACCCCGCTCGTCCAGCAGGGCCTCAAGAAGTAGCCGCCCCGCACCGCCGGGCCGGCGGGCGCGCCCCGGAGTGTCCCCCCGGTGGCGCGCCCGCCGGCCCGGCCGTGACGTGACCTGGCGGCGACGCGCGGGCGAACTTCCCCCGGAAGAACTGCCCTTCGGGCCTACTTGCCAGTAATGTCGTCGGCCGTGACCGACGCCGAAAACCACATATCCCGCCGCAGCGCCGTCACGGCCGTAGCGGCCGCCGCCCTGCTGCCGCTCGCCGCCCAGACCGCCGCCCACGCCGATACCGGCCCCGCCTTCCTGCACGGCGTCGCCTCCGGCGATCCGCTGCCCGACGGCGTCCTGCTGTGGACGCGCGTCACCCCCACCCCGGACGCCGTGCCCGGTTCGGGACTCGGCCCGGCCGTCGAGACCGGCTGGGAGGTCGCCACGGACCGGGAGTTCCGTACGGTCGTCGCGCACGGCACCGCCAAGACCACCGCCTCGGCCGACCACACCGTCAAGGCCGATGTGCGCGGACTGCGGCCGGCCACCGACTACTTCTACCGCTTCCGGGCCGACGGCGGCGCCTACTCCCCCGTGGGACGCACCCGCACCGCCCCGGCGGCCGACACCGCCGCCCCCGGGATCCGCTTCGGCGTGGTCTCCTGCGCCAACTGGGAAGCGGGCTGGTTCTCCCCGTACCGCCATCTCGCGGCCCGCACCGACCTGGACGCGGTCCTGCACCTGGGCGACTACATCTACGAGTACCGGAGCGGCGAATACCCCGACCGGACGTACACGGTCCGGCAGCACGCCCCCACCCACGAGATCACCACCCTCGCCGACTACCGCACCCGGCACGGCAGGTACAAGACGGACGCCGATCTGCGGGCGCTGCACGCCGCGATACCGATGATCGCCATCTGGGACGACCACGAGTTCGCCAACGACGCCTGGTCGGGCGGGGCCGAGAACCACACCCCCGGCACCGAGGGAGCCTGGGCCTCACGGATGGCCGCCGCCAAACAGGCGTACTTCGAGTGGATGCCGGTGCGCCCCTCCACCGAGGGCACCACCTACCGGAGGCTGCGCTACGGCACGCTCGCCGACCTCCACCTGCTCGACCTGCGCTCGTTCCGCTCGCAGCAGGTGTCCGTGGGCAGCGGCGCGGTGGACGACCCGGAGCGCACGGTCACCGGGCGCGCCCAGCTCGACTGGCTCAAGTCCGGGCTCAGCGGCTCGGACACCACCTGGCGGCTGGTGGGCAACTCCGTGATGATCTCGCCGGTCGCCTTCGGCTCGCTCCCCGCCGAGGTGCTCGCCCCGCTGGCCGAACTCCTCGGGCTGCCCAAGGAGGGCCTGGCGATCAACACCGACCAATGGGACGGCTACACCGACGACCGGCGCGAACTGCTCGCCCATCTCACCGGGAACGCCATCGGCAACACCGTCTTCCTCACCGGTGACATCCACATGGCGTGGGCCAACGACGTGCCGGTGAAAGCCGCGACCTATCCGCTGTCCGACTCGGCCGCGACCGAGTTCGTGGTCACCTCGGTGACCTCCGACAACCTCGACGATCTGCTCCACGTGCCGGAGCGCACCGTCTCCCTGGCCGCGGCCGCCGCCCTCCGCGCCGCCAACCGGCACGTGAAGTGGCTGGACATGGACGCCCACGGCTACGGCGTGCTCGACGTCACCGCCGAACGGGCCCAGATGGACTACTACGCCGTCTCCGACAAGGCCGACCCGCGCGCCACGGCGTCCTGGAGCCGGTCCTACCTGACCCGCTCCGGCACCCAGCGGGTCGAGCGCGCCGACACGCCGGTGGCCTGAAAGCCCTACCCCAGTTCCTCGAGGAAGCCGAGGGCCACCCGCCAGGTGGCCTCGGCGGCCTGCTCGTCGTAGTCCGGCAGCTCCGGGTCGGTGTACAGATGCCCGGCTCCCGGATAGCGGAAGACCTCCACATCGGCCCCGGTCCGCCCCATCCGCAGATACCAGGCGTTCAGCCAGTCGTGCGGCTCGAACGGGTCGGGATCGGCGACGTGCAGCTGCACCGGCAGCTCATCGGTCGTGGTGTCGTCGGCGATGTCCGACGTCCCGTGCAGCAGGAGCAGCCCGCGCGCCTTGTCGTCGGCCAGCGCCAGGTTCTGCGCGAGCGAGCCGCCGAGCGAGAAGCCCGCGTAGACCAGGCCCCGGTCCGAGACCGGCGCCGCGGCCCGCACCGCCCGCTTCAGCAACTCGTCCCCGCCGATCTCCTCCTTGAGGGCCATGCCCTCCTCCGCGGTGGCCGCCGTCCGCCCCTCGTACAGATCGGGTACGTACACCTCGTGCCCCGCGGCGCGCAGCCGGTCCGCGGCCGCGCGCACCGCGGGCCGCAGGCCGTACATGGAATGGAGGAGCAGGATCGGGGAACCGGTCACAGTGGTCACTTCCTTGTGGGTGAAACGCGCTTCGCCCATCGTGCCAGGTACGGCCCGGGAAGGCGGAAATCGAGAACCTCCGGCGGAAGGACGAGGAAGATCTTCATGGAGGACGTGCTGCGTCCCGTCATCGTCATCGGCGGCTCGCTCGCCATCACCGTGTTCATCGGCTGGGGAGCCGACTGGCTGTTGCGGCGGATCGACGCCCGGCACCCGGAAACCCCGCTGTGGGACCTGCTGCGCGGCTGCCGGCTGCCCCTTCAGGTGACGGTGTGCACGGCGCTGCTGCGCGGCTCGTACGACACGATCAAGGCGCAGGCCATCACCTCACACCAGACGGCGATCGGCCGGCTGCTCACCCTGGTGCTGATCGCGGCGACGGCCTGGCTGGCGATCCGGGCCTCCGGCGCCATCGTGGAGTCCTCGTACTCCCGCTACGCCGCCAGCGCGCACGACGCGGCGCGGGTGCGGCGGGTGCGCACCCAGGTCACGCTGATCCAGCGGGTGGTGGCCGCGGTGGTCGGGGTGGTGGCGGCGTCGGCGATGCTGCTGACGTTCCCCGCGATGCGAACCGTCGGCACGTCCATGCTGGCGTCCGCCGGAATCCTGGGCATCGTCGCCGGTGTCGCCGCCCAGTCGACGCTGGGCAACCTCTTCGCCGGACTGCAGATCGCCTTCGGCGACATGGTGCGGATCGGCGACACGGTGGTGGTCAACGGCGAATGGGGCACGGTCGAGGAGATCACCCTCACCTTCCTGTCGGTGCGGACCTGGGACGAGCGCCGGATCACCATGCCGGTGTCGTACTTCACCGGCCAGCCCTTCGAGAACTGGTCGCGCGGCGGCACCCAGAAGACCGGCACGGTCTTCTTCCACCTCGACCACCACGCCCCGATCGAGGAGATGCGGGCGAAGCTGCGCGAGATCGTGCAGAAGTCCCCGGCCTGGGACGGGCGGGACTGGAGCCTGGTCGTCACCGACACCAGCCCGAGCACCATCGTGGTGCGGGCGCTGGTGACCGCGCGGGACTCCGACGACGCGTGGACGGTGCGGTGCGACATCCGGGAGCAGATGATCACGTGGCTGCGCACGGAGCATCCGTACGCGCTGCCGCGGATCACGACCGCGCCCGCGGCGCAGGCCCAGCTGCCCGCGACGGCGGCCGCCTCCCGGCCCGGCTCCCGGCGCGAGGACCACTTCGCCCGCTTCGACGACGGCTTCCGCAAGAGCTGACCGCCGCGGGGGGGGCACGGGGCTCAGCGCCTCCAGCGCCTCACAGCGCCCGCCGCATCGCGCGGTGGGGAATGCCGCTGCCCTCGTCGAACTCCGGCCCGAACGCCTCGTAGCCCAGCCGCTCGTAGAAGGCGAGCGCGCGCGTCTGCCCCTCCAGGTAGACCCCGGACAGCCCGCGCCGCGCCGCCTCCGCCTCGACCGCCCGGACCAGCGCGGCCCCCAGCCCGGTGCCGCGCGCCACGCCGGCCACGGCGAGGCGGCCGAGGACGGCGGTGGTGGCGCCGTTCACCCCGGCGTGGCCGTACTTGATGTCGGCCGCCGCGCCGTACAGGAAGCGGACGGTGCCCACGGGGCGGCCCGCCGAGGAGGCCAGGAGGTGGACGGCGTGCGCGTCGTACGCGTCCATCTCCTCCTCCACGGGAATCTCCTGCTCGACCACGAAGACCTCGTGGCGCACGGCGTGGCAGCCCGTGAGGTCGCCGTCGGTCACGACCTCGATCGCGTACGGCGGGTTCACGCGCTCTCCGCGCGCACGATGTCCAGCGCCCGCTGCAGATCGTCCGGGTAGGGGCTCTCGAACTCGATCCAGCTGCCGTCGGAGGGATGCTCGAAGCCCAGCCGCATCGCGTGCAGCCACTGCCGGGTCAGCTTCAGCCGCTTGGCGAGCGTCGGGTCGGCCCCGTAGGTGAGGTCGCCGACGCATGGATGGCGGTGGGCCGACATGTGCACCCGGATCTGGTGGGTGCGCCCGGTCTCCAGCTTGATGTCGAGCAGGCTGGCGGCGCGGAAGGCCTCGATGAGGTCGTAGTGGGTGACGCTCGGCTTGCCGTCCGCGGTCACCGCCCACTTGTAGTCGGCTTGCGGATGACGCCCGATCGGCGCGTCGATGGTGCCGCTGAGCGGATCGGGGTGGCCCTGGACCAGCGCGTGGTAGCGCTTGTCGACCGTGCGCTCCCGGAACTGCTGCTTGAGCAGGGTGTACGCGCGCTCGGACTTGGCGACGACCATCAGACCGGAGGTGCCCACATCCAGCCGGTGGACGATGCCCTGGCGCTCGGCGGCGCCCGAGGTGGCGATGCGGAAACCCGCGGCCGCGAGCCCGCCGATCACGGTCGTGCCGCTCCAGCCGGGGCTGGGGTGGGCGGCGACGCCGACCGGCTTGGCGATGACCACGATGTCGTCGTCGTCATGGACGATCTCCATGCCCTCGACGGGCTCGGCGACGACCTGCACCGGCGGCGCGGCCTGGGGCATCTCGACTTCGAGCCAGGCCCCGCCGGAGACCCGGTCGGACTTACCGGCGGTGCTGCCGTCGACCTGCACCTTCCCGGCGGCGGCCAGCTCGGCCGCCTTGGTCCGCGAGAAGCCGAACATGCGGGCGATCGCGGCGTCGACGCGCTCGCCCTCCAGTCCGTCGGGTACGGGCAGGGTGCGGATCTCGGGAATCGTACTCACCCGTCGAGTATGACGGACCGCGCGCACCGGTTCGTACGCCCGTCGCATACCGGCCCGCGTCAGTCCTTGTGAACAGTGCCGTCCGGGTCCAGGCCGCGGAAGGACAGGATCACGATCAGGAAGCCGCCGCACACGATCGCCGAGTCGGCAAGGTTGAAGACCGCGAAGTGGGCGGGCGCGATGAAGTCCACGACCGCCCCCTGCAGATCGCCGGGCGTCCGGAAGACCCGGTCGGTGAGGTTGCCGAAGGCGCCGCCGAGCAGCATGCCGAGCGCGATGGCCCAGGGCAGGCTGTAGAGCTTGCGGGCCAGCCGCGCGATGACCACGATCACCCCGGCCGCGATCACCGTGAAGACGATGGTCATCGCCTCGCCCATGCCGAAGGCCGCACCGCGGTTACGGATCACCTCCAGCTGCAGCCAGGTGCCGATCACCTCGACTGGAGCGTGGTGCTCCAGCTTCGCGACCACGGCCAGCTTGCTGCACAGATCCAGGAGGTAGGCGAACCCGGCGACCGCGGCCAGCACCCCGATCCGCCGCCTCTTCCCGGCTCCGGCCACGGCCCCGGCGTCGCTGGGCCCGGCGCCCTCCTCGGCCTTCCCCGCATCTGGCGTACCGATGGCCTGCTCCGCCTCTGTCAACGTATGTTCCCTCATTGTCGGGCCAGTCTCCCCCTGGCTCAGACGAGGGTACGACACAGGCTTGCGAACGGTCAGCGGCGCTCCTGGCGCTGCTTGCACTCGACGCACAGCGTCGCGCGCGGGAACGCCTGCATCCGGGCCTTGCCGATCGCGTTCCCGCAGTTCTCGCACAGGCCGTAGGTCCCGGCGTCCAGCCGCTCCAGGGCGCGCTCGGACTGCAGCAGCATCTCGCGGGCGTTCCCGGCCAGGGCCATCTCGTGCTCGCGCGTGATGTTCTTGGTGCCGGTGTCGGCCTGGTCGTCGCCCGCGCCGTCGCCGGAGTCCCGCATGAGCCCGGTGATGGCCTCCTCGGAGGCGAGGATCTCGGTGCGCAGCCGGCCGGCCTCGGCCAGCAGCCCGGTGCGCGCCTCGTCGACCTCCTCCGCCGACCAGGGGTCCTCCCCGGGGCGTACGGCCAGCTCACCGGGGTCCACGGGCCCGCCGGCCCGGGCCTTGGGCACGCCGGACGGCGGGAACGACGGCGCGGTCTGCTTGGCGGTCGGCGCACCGCCCGGAGTCTTCTTCGCAACCACTTTCCTGGCTCCCGTCTTCTTCGCGGGCACCGCCTTCTTGGCGGATGCGGCCGATGCGGTCTTCTTCGCCGTGGCCTTCTTGACCGCGGCCTTCGTGGTCTTCTTGGCCGTGGTCCTGGCGGCCGCCTTCTTCGTGACCTTCGCGGCCTTCTCGTCCTGCGCGGCGGCCGACGTGGCCTTGCCCGCCGAGGCGCTCTTCTTCGCGGACGCGGCCTTCGTCGCCTTCGCCGTGCTCTTCTGCACGGCGGTCTTCCTCGCCACCATGGCCGCGGCCCCTTCACATATTGTGATCTTGCTCGCGAATCGTTCCGGAACGATAAATCGACTCCGGGCACGCGGCAACGGGGCACGCCGCCCGATTCGCCCGGCTTGCCCGTACGGCAACCCGGTCTCCACGGTTGTGCCCCACCCACCGCCCGGTAATCCGGCCGGGAACCGGTACCGGAGAGTGACGCGCGACGACTCCCGCACTGCAGCACCCGGCGTATCGGCATTCGGGTCATCTCGGGTCCGGCCCCTCCCCCAGTCGGCGCAGCGGCGGAAATCGGTCGGCCGCGGTCCGTCCGGCCCCGTACACTGGGCGCAGCGAAAGGCGTGGATGGGGACGAGTAGCGGCGTACGCGGCCACGAGCGACCCGGGGACGGTGTGAGCCCGGGGGCGAGCGCGACGTGAAGGATCACCCCGGAGCCGCCGGAAGAACACCCTCCCTGGGCCAGTAGAACCGGCATCGCGCCCCAATGAGGGGGCCGGGAGCGCACTGCTCGCGGCCAAGGAGGGTGGTACCGCGGGAGCGCTGACGGCTCTCGTCCCTCCGACGGAAACGACGAGACGTATCCGCCGGAGGACGCATTCCGATGACGCAGTACCGCCAGGTGCCCGCCCAGGTCGACCTGCCCGCCCTCGAGCACGCCGTGCTCGACTTCTGGCAGGAGAACAAGATCTTCGCCCGCACCCTCGAACAGTCCGAGGGCCGGCCGGAGTGGGTCTTCTACGAGGGCCCGCCCACCGCCAACGGCATGCCGGGCGCCCATCACATCGAGGCCCGCGTCTTCAAGGACGTCTTCCCCCGTTTCCGCACCATGCGCGGCTACCACGTGGCCCGCAAGGCGGGCTGGGACTGCCACGGCCTGCCGGTGGAGCTGGCGGTCGAGAAGGAGATGGGCTTCAACGGCAAGAAGGACATCGAGGCGTTCGGCATCGCCGAGTTCAACGCCAAGTGCCGGGAGTCGGTGACCCGGCACACCGACGCCTTCGCCGAGCTGACCCGGCGCATGGGCTACTGGGTCGACCTGGACGACGCCTACCGCACGATGGACCCCGAGTACGTCGAGTCGGTGTGGTGGTCGCTCAAGGAGATCTTCACCAAGGGCCTGC
This sequence comes from Streptomyces sp. NBRC 110028, assembly GCF_001417735.1. GTDB lineage: Bacteria > Actinomycetota > Actinomycetes > Streptomycetales > Streptomycetaceae > Streptomyces. Next base: position 96,818 of record NZ_BBUZ01000037.1, on the reverse strand, counting down.
TGGTCCAGGACCACCGGGTCGCCCCCTGGTGTCCGCGCTGCGGCACCGGGCTGTCCGACCACGAGCTGGCCCAGGGCTACGAGACCGTCGTCGACGCCTCGGTCTACGTGCGCTTCCCGCTGACCTCCGGCCCGCTGGCGGGCGAGGCGTCCCTGCTGGCCTGGACGACCACCCCGTTCTCGCTGGTCGCCAACCTCACCGTCGCCGCACACCCCGAGGTGACCTATGTGGTCGCCACGGACGGCAAGGAGAAGCTGGTCGTCGCCGAGACGCTGGTCGAGCAGGCGCTGGGCGAGGGATGGCACACCACCGGCCGGAGCTTCACCGGCGCGGAGATGGAGCGCTGGACGTATCAGCGCCCCTTCGAGCTGGTCGAGATCCCCGACGCGCACTTCGTCGTCAACGCCGACTACGTCACCACCGAGGACGGCACCGGACTGGTCCACCAGGCGCCCTACGGTGAGGAGGACTTCAAGAGCAGCCGCGCCTACGGCGTGCCGATCGTCAACCCGATCCGCACGGACGGCACCTTCGAGGAGGGGCTGGACCTGGTCGGCGGCCAGTTCTTCAAGAAGGCCGACGAGACGCTGGTCCGCGACATGGACGAGCGCGGGCTGCTGTTCCGGCACCTGGCGTACGAGCACAGTTACCCGCACTGCTGGCGCTGCCACACCCCGCTGATCTACTACCCCCAGCCGTCCTGGTACATCCGCACCACCGCGGTCAAGGACGCGCTGCTGCGGGAGAACGAGAAGACCAACTGGTTCCCGGACTCGGTCAAGCACGGCCGCTTCGGCGACTGGCTGAACAACAACATCGACTGGGCGCTCTCCCGCAACCGCTACTGGGGCACCCCGCTGCCCATCTGGCGCTGCGCGGAGGACCACCTGACCTGCGTCGGCTCGCTCACCGAGCTGTCCGAGCTGACCGGCACCGACCAGAGCGGACTCGACCCGCACCGCCCGTACATCGACGACGTCACCTTCCCCTGCACCGCCGAGGGCTGCTCCCTGGAGGCCGTGCGGGTGCCGGAGGTCATCGACGCCTGGTACGACTCGGGTTCGATGCCGTTCGCGCAGTGGGGCTACCCGTACCGCAACAAGGAGGTCTTCGAGAAGCGCTACCCGGCGCAGTTCATCTCCGAGGCCATCGACCAGACCCGCGGCTGGTTCTACACGCTGATGGCGGTCGGCACGCTCGTCTTCGACCGGTCGAGCTATGAGAACGTGGTCTGCCTCGGTCACATCCTGGCCGAGGACGGCCGGAAGATGTCCAAGCATCTGGGCAACATCCTGCAGCCGATCCCGCTCATGGACCAGCACGGCGCCGACGCCGTGCGCTGGTTCATGGCCGCCGGCGGATCGCCGTGGGCGGCCCGCCGGGTGGGCCACGGCACCATCCAGGAGGTCGTGCGCAAGACGCTGCTGACCTACTGGAACACGGTCGCCTTCCAGGCCCTGTACGCCCGCACCTCGGGCTGGGCGCCGTCCGCCGCCGACCCGGCCAGGGCCGAGCGCCCGATGCTGGACCGCTGGCTGCTGGGCGAACTGGGCACGCTCACCGAGCAGGTCACCCAGGCGATGGAGGCGTACGACACCCAGCGCGCCGGACGACTGCTGTCGGCGTTCGTGGACGACCTGTCCAACTGGTACGTGCGCCGCTCGCGCCGCCGCTTCTGGCAGGGCGACGCGGCCGCGCTGCGCACCCTGCACGAGGTCATCGAGACGGTCACCCGGCTGATGGCCCCGCTGGTGCCGTTCATCACCGAGCGCGTCTGGCAGGACCTGGTCGTCCCGGTCGTCCCGGACGCCCCCGACTCCGTCCACCTGACCTCGTGGCCCGAGGCCGACCAGGCCATGATCGACCCGGCTCTCTCGGCCCAGATGGCGCTCGTACGCCGCCTGGTGGAGCTGGGCCGGGCCACCCGGGCCGAGTCCGGCGTGAAGACCCGCCAGCCGCTGTCGCGGGCGCTGGTCGCCGCCTCCGGCTTCGAGAAGCTGGGCCCCGAGCTGCGCGCCCAGATCGAGGAGGAGCTGAACGTCTCCTCGCTCGCCGCGCTGAACGAGGTCGGCGGCTCGCTGGTCGACACCACCGCCAAGGCCAACTTCCGTGCCCTGGGCAAGCGCTTCGGCAAGGGCACCCAGCCCGTCGCCAAGGCCATCGCGGACGCCGACGCGGCCGCGCTGTCGGTCGCGCTGCGCGAGGGGAACGCGTCGGTCGTGGTGGACGGCGAGACGGTCGCCCTCTCCCCCGACGAGGTCATCATCACCGAAACCCCGCGGGAGGGCTGGTCGGTCGCCTCCGACTCCGGCGCCACGGTCGCCCTCGACCTGGAGATCACCCCGGAGCTGCGGCGCGCGGGCCTCGCCCGGGACGCCATCCGGCTGATCCAGGAGGCCCGTAAGAACAGCGGCCTGGACGTCGCCGACCGGATCGCCCTGCGGTGGGTGTCCGCCGACGAGGAGCTCCGCCAGGCCCTCACGGACCACGCGGGGCTGATCTCGGACGAGGTCCTCGCCACGGACTTCGCCTCCGGTGAGGCCGACGCCGCCTACGGCACCCCCTTCGAGGACCAGGCCCTGGGCCTGACGTTCCGCCTCCGCAAGGCGTAACGCCCGGCGGGGTCTTGTTCCCCGTCCACGCCCCTCGCGCGGCGGTATTGCGCGAGGGGCGTGGACAACGGGGCCGCAACCATCGATCAACGCGAAAAGGGGCTGGGCCCCGGGAGCGATCCGCTCCCGGGGCCCAGCCCTTGGTGATTGCCGACGCGCGCTTACGCGCGACGCGTCAGTTGTCGTCCTCGTCGATGAGGAAGCCCCGCATCGGGCTCGGCGCCTGCTGCATCGGCTGCGGACTCTGCGGCCGCACCGGTGCCATCGGCTGGGTCATCGCGGGAGACATCTGCTGCTGCCCACCGTACGACGGCGCGCCGCCGTTCTGGTTGTGGCCGCCGCCCATCGACTGGTTGCCACCCATCGTGTGGCCACCCATCGAGCCGGCACCCGAGGAAGCCATGGACCCGCTCATCGAGGGGGACGGCGGCAGCGAGGCGGTCGCCGGAGTCCGCGGCGGGGCCAGCGAGTCGTCGGACTGGTTCTCCAGCTGGCGCAGCTGGCTCTCCAGGTACGACTTCAGGCGCGTGCGGTACTCGCGTTCGAAGCCGCGCAGGTCCTCGACCTTGCGCTCGAGCGTGGCACGAGCGGACTCCAGGGAGCCCATCGCGACACGGTGCTTCTCCTGCGCGTCCCGCTCCAGCGCGTCGGCCTTGGCGCGGGCGTCGCGCTCCAGGCCCTCGGCGCGGCTGCGGGCCTCACCGACGATCTTGTTGGCCTCGGAACGGGCCTCCGCGATCGCCTGGTCGGCGGTCTGCTGCGCGAGCGAGAGCACGCGCGCGGCGCTGTCGCCGCCCGGGCCCTGACCCGGCTGCGGCAGCTGCGGGCCGCCGGGGCCACCGGGACCGCCCATCGGGCCACCCATGGGCCCGCCGGGACCCATGGGGCCGTTCTGACCCATCGGACCGGGGCCGCCGGGACCGCCCGGGCCACCGGGACCGCCCTGACCCATCGGGCCGGGGCCCTGGCCCATCGGACCGGCCGGCAGCTGCGGAGCACCGCCCGGAAGCTGCGGCGGGCCGCCCATCTGCTGCTGCTGTTGCTGTTGCTGCGGCGGGCCGGGCTGGCCCTGCTGCTGCGGCGGTCCGGATATGGCGGCGGGAACAGGGGCGCCGGGTCGCTCCTGCTGTTCCGGAGGTTTGCGCATGCCTTGTTGCTGCTGACTCTGTGCGGCGGCCCGGGTGGCTGCGGCCAGCTTGGCGCGCAGGTCCTCGTTCTCCCGCAACAGCCGGGTCAGTTCGGCTTCGACCTCGTCGAGGAAGGCATCGACCTCGTCCTCGTCATAGCCTTCTCGGAGGCGGACGGTCGTGAACTGCTTGTTCCGCACGTCCTCGGGGGTCAACGGCATCTCTACTTCACCTCAACGTAGTCGTCGGCAACCGGCAAGACCGTATCGTTCACACCCTGCTCGCAAAATTGCTCACGACGGTGATCAGGATCCAGACGATGATCATCAGCACGAAGAAGGACAGGTCGAGCGCCACACCCCCGAGACGCAACGGCGGGATGACCCGCCGCAGCAGCTTGAGTGGCGGATCGGTCACAGTGTAGGTGGCCTCGAGGATGACCACCATCGCCCTACCGGGTTGCCACGAGCGCGCGAACTGGAAGACGTAGTCCATCACCAGCCGGAAGATCAGCACGATCAGGAAGCAGTACAACGCGATGTAGATCACCTGCAGTGCGATGCCCATCTCGCGCGTCCCTCTCCCCTGTTTCGTACGCGGCCTTACGGCCTCGGATGACTCGGTGTTGCCGTGTTGCGTCTCAGCTCTGGTTGAAGAACCCGCCCTCTGCGATACGGGCCTTGTCCTCCGCCGTGACATCGACGTTAGCAGGAGACAACAGGAACACCTTCTGCGTCACTCGCTCAATGCTCCCATGGAGGCCGAACACGAGTCCGGCGGCAAAGTCGACAAGTCGCTTCGCGTCCGTGTCGTCCATCTCCGTCAGATTCATGATCACCGGGGTGCCCTCGCGGAAGTGTTCCCCGATAGTACGGGCCTCGTTGTAGGTCCGGGGGTGCAGTGTGGTGATGCGGTACGGCTCCCGCTCGGACACAACCTTGGGCATGATCACCGGTGCGTTCTTCTCCAGGCTCTGACGTTCAGGTGTGATAGACGCCACGGGGGCAATTCGGGCGGGTTGTCTGCTTTCCGTTACAAGCGGAGCCGGTTCACGCTGTGCGGGGGGGTGGACCACTCGCACAGATTCGCCCCTCTCCGGCCGCGGCTCGGTCTCCACCGCCGGATGACGCCGGCGCTCCCGCTCGGGCTCCGGCTCGGGTTCGAATTCGTCGTCGGGGTCGAACCCCCGGCCGTCGTACCCATCGTCCTCCACGAGGCCGAGGTAGACCGCCATCTTGCGCATCGCGCCGGCCATTCTCTGCGTCCTCCGCTCTGTGGTGGATCGGCTCCGCCACCGGATGCCTTGGATCCACGTGGCCTGCCCGTCTTTTGACGGGAATGACCATATTTTCTACTGTGGTCCGACTTCTTCGCGACGTTACCGGAGCCTGGGGCGGACTCCGAGTACCGCAGTGCCGACGCGCACATGTGTCGCCCCCGCCGCAACCGCTTCTTCCAGATCTGAGCTCATTCCCGCCGAGACCATGTTCGCAGCCGGATGAGCCACGCGCAGGCCGGACGAGATTTCCCTCAGCCGGTCGAAGGCCGCCCGCGGCCGGTCCGCGTAGGGGCCGGTCAGCGGCGCCACGGTCATCAGACCGTCCAGCCGCAACCCGTCGGCCGCGGCCACGGCATCGGCCAGAGCGCCCACACCGTCCGGACCGACACCGCCCCGCTGACCCCGCTCGTCGGAGTCCGCGTCGAGCGCCACTTGAATCAGGACGCCCAGCTCGCGCGCGGCCCCCACGGCCGCCCTCGAGAGGGCGTCGACCAAGCGCTTGCGATCAACCGATTGCACCACATCGGCATAACTGCACACAGAACGCGCTTTATTGGTCTGCAATTGCCCGACAAAGTGCCAAATCAAGGGCAGATCAGCACATTCCGCCGCTTTGGGAGCGACCTCCTGATCACGGTTCTCGGCGACGTGCCGGACGCCCAGTTCCGCGAGCAAACGGACATCGCTCGCCGGGTAGGTCTTGGTGACCACGATCAGGGTCACCTCTTCGCGCTTGCGACCGGCGGAGGCACAGGCGGCAGAGATACGTTCCTCCACCTGTGCCAGGTTCGCGGCCAGTTCCGTCTTGCGATCCGTCACAGCTCAGCCGTCCAACCAGACATAGCTCGCGAGCCGCCCTGTCGTGCGGTCGCGCCGGTACGAGAAGTGGTCCGCCGATTCCCGGGTGCAGATGTGAGATTGTCCATCCATCTCCACACCGGCCCGGCCGAGTTGGGCCCGCACCCCGGCCGCCACGTCCACCGCCGGGGTGCCCCAGCTGGTCTCCGCCCAGGACTCGGGCACCGTCTCGGCGACCTCGGCGCGCATGGCCGCGGGCACCTCGTAGCACCGGCCGCAAACGGAGGGTCCGGTTCGGGCCACGATCCGGGCCGGGTCCGCGCCCTGGGCCACCATCGCCTCGACCACCGCCGGGACCACCCCGGCGACCAGTCCGGGCCGGCCCGCGTGCGCGGCGCCGGCGACACCGGCGACCGGATCGGCCAGCAGCACCGGAGTGCAGTCGGCGGTGAGGACGGCGAGGGCGAGCCCCCGACGCGACGTCACCACCGCGTCCACGGCGGGGATCTCACCGGTCGTCCAGGGACCCTCGACCACGGCCACGTCCCGGCCGTGCACCTGGTTCATCCAGATGACGGACGACGGGTCCAGGCCGAGCGCCTTGGCCGCCAGCTCGCGGTTGGCCGTCACGGCCTGGGGGTCGTCGCCCACCGCGCCGCCGAGGTTGAGCTCGTCATACGGAGCGGCGCTCACCCCGCCCCACCGGTCGGTGAAGCCGAAGTGCGCGCCGCTGGCGTCGTGCTGTTGCGCTATCACTGCGGGATCGCTTCAGGGTCGCCGTGGAGCCATGGCAGCGGGCTCACTTCAGGAAGTCCGGCACGTCCAGCTCCTCGGCCTGGCTGTCCTGGTAGGGACGGGCCGGCGGGACCTGCGGGGTGGACACCGGGGGCGGCGGCGGGACCTCGGCGACCGGAGCGGGCTCCGCCGGGACGGGCTCCTCCTCACGCGGAGTGACGCTGCCCAGGCCGCCGAAGGACGGACGGCCGGGCTCCGGGGCGGACTGGCGGGGGGCCTGACCGCTCCCGCTCTCCTCGCGACCGCCGCTGTACGAGCCCAGCACCTTGTCGCGGTTCTGGTTCTTCGCGGGCGGCTGACCGCCGTCGAAGCCCGCCGCGATCACGGTGACCCGGACCTCGTCCCCGAGCGCGTCGTCGATCACCGCGCCGAAGATGATGTTGGCCTCGGGGTGGGCGGCCTCGCTCACCAGCTGGGCGGCCTCGTTGATCTCGAACAGGCCGAGGTCGGAGCCGCCGGAGATGGAGAGCAGCACCCCCCGGGCGCCGTCGATGGACGCCTCCAGCAGTGGTGAGGAGATCGCCATCTCCGCGGCGGCCACCGCACGGTCGTCGCCGCGCGCCGAGCCGATGCCCATGAGCGCCGAGCCCGCCTCGGACATCACGGACTTGACGTCCGCGAAGTCGAGGTTGATCAGACCGGGGGTGGTGATGAGGTCGGTGATGCCCTGAACACCCGACAGCAGCACCTGGTCCGCCGACTTGAACGCGTCGAGCACGCTCACCTGACGGTCGGAAATCGACAGGAGCCGGTCGTTCGGAATGACGATGAGGGTGTCGACCTCGTCGCGCAGTCCCGCGATGCCGTCCTCGGCCTGATTGGCGCGCCGGCGGCCCTCGAAGGTGAACGGACGGGTGACCACGCCGATCGTCAGCGCGCCCAGGGAGCGCGCGATGTTGGCGACCACGGGGGCGCCACCGGTGCCGGTGCCACCGCCCTCGCCCGCCGTCACGAAGACCATGTCGGCCCCCTTGAGGACCTCCTCGATCTCCTCGCGGTGGTCCTCGGCGGCCTTCCGGCCGACATCGGGGTTGGCGCCGGCGCCCAATCCACGAGTGAGCTCGCGGCCGACGTCGAGCTTGACGTCCGCGTCACTCATCAGCAGGGCCTGCGCATCGGTGTTGATCGCGATGAACTCGACGCCCTTGAGCCCGACCTCGATCATCCGGTTGATGGCATTCACGCCACCGCCGCCGATGCCGACGACCTTGATGACTGCGAGGTAGTTCTGCGGTGCTGCCACGTCGAAGGCCTCTCGCCTCGAGTTACGTGTCGTCACCCCGCCGTTGCCGCGGTGCGCCGACTGATGCCGAATGGGACGGTTCCGATTGCCGACCCCAACCCTAACGCTGAAGTTTAGGGTTACCAGTGCCTCTGTTTCCCGGAGTCTTCGGAACAGGACACTAAGTCGACAAGTGGCGCGCGTTCAATGAACACGCCGAACCGACCGCTTTTCTTTTCACCCTATGTGATCACCCAGTGGTCCAGCCAACCAGGGCTGCTGGCCTGCCGCTATGCCCGTCAACTACGGGACACCGCGGGCGCGCTCGGCGCGCTGACGTCGAAGTGACCGGCGTCGGGCCGCGCTTTCATGAGCGCCGTGAGCGCCTTGGCCTTCGCGGCTCCGCGCTCATCGCTCCCCCACGCGACCGTCCGGCTCCGGGACAGCTCCAGGGTGATCGAGTCGTACGAGCGGACCCGGACCGAGCGCATGTCGTCGCGGACCTTCGCCGGGAGCCCGGCGACCACCCGGACGGCCTCCCGGCGCAGTCGCGCCGGGCCGAAATGGCGTGAACTCGGCGACCGGTCCGGCTCCATTTCGAGCAGGGGAACGCCCTTGGGCCGCTTGGTCACACGGGAGAACCGCACGCCATGGACGTCCACTTCGCGGAACTTCCCGTCCTCTTCGACAATCACTTCGGCCTTGCGTTCCGTCACATCAAGACTGATGGTGTGCGGCCATGACCGGGATACGTCCACTTTCGCTATCCGCGGCAGCCGGTCCCGTAGTCGCCGCCCGATCGCGTCGGTGTCCACCGCGGCCAGGGGGGTGTCCAGCGGGACGGCCGCGGCCTCGCGGACCGCGTCCGGGGTGAGCACGTCCGCGCCGGTGACCGTCACCCGCTCGGCCCGCAGCCAGCTCGACCCGTACAGCAGCCAGCCGGTCCCGCCGCCCAGCAGGGCGGCCGCCACCGCGGCGATCACCACGGTGCGGCGGCTGGGCAGGCGGAACCTGCGCCGCGCCGCGAACAGACGCGGGGGCGGGCCGGACGGCGACGTCCTTCGGGTGCCGCTCTCGGCGGTCGTCGGTCCGGCCACGCTCCCTGCCTTCTCACGCCTGGCGGCGTGCCGCGATTGCCTCGTACACCATGCCGACCAGCAGCTCGTCGGCGTCCCGGCGGCCGAACTCGGCGGCGCGCCGCGACATCTCGTACAGCCGGTGCGGGTCGCCGAGCACCGGCAGGACGTTGCTCTGCACCCATTCGGGCGTCAGTTCGGCGTCGTCGACCAGCAGTCCGCCGCCCGCCTTGACCAACGGCTGGGCGTTGAGCCGCTGCTCGCCGTTGCCGATGGGCAGCGGGACGTAGGCGGCCGGCAGCCCGACGGCGGACAGCTCGGCGACGGTCATCGCGCCCGCACGGCAGAGCATCATGTCGGCCGCGGCGTACGCGAGGTCCATCCGGTCCACGTACGGTACCGGGATATAGGGCGGCATTCCGGGCATGTTGTCCACATGCGGCAGTTCGTTTTTCGGGCCGACCGCGTGCAGCACCTGAATTCCGGCCCGCTGCAGGAACGGGGCGACCCGCTGGACCACCTCGTTCAGCCGGCGCGCGCCCTGCGAGCCGCCGGAGACCAGCAGCGTCGGCAGGTTCTGGTCGAGCCCGAAGGCCGCGCGCGCCTCGGGGCGGACCGCCGCCCGGTCCAGGGTGGCGATGGAGCGGCGCAGCGGGATGCCCACGTAGCGGGCGCCCCGGAGCTTGCTGTCCGGGGTGGAGACCCCGACCGACGTGGCGTAGCGGGAGCCGATCTTGTTGGCGAGCCCGGGCCGGGCGTTGGCCTCATGGACGATGATCGGCACGCCCAGCCGCTTGGCGGCCAGATAGCCGGGCAGGGCCACATAGCCGCCGAAGCCGACCACACAGTCGGCCTTGGTGCGCTCCAGGATCTGCTCGGCGGCCTTGATCGTGCCGCGCAGCCGCCCGGGGACGGTGATCAGCTCGGGGGTGGGTTTGCGTGGCAGCGGCACGGCCGGGATCAGCCCGAGTTCGTAGCCGCGCTCGGGCACGAGCCGGGTCTCGAGCCCGCGCTCCGTGCCGAGCGCTGTGATCCCCACGGTCGGATCCTGCCTTCGCAGGGCGTCCGCGAGGGCGAGCGCGGGCTCGATGTGGCCGGCGGTCCCCCCACCGGCGAGTACGACATGCACCGAAATTCACCGCTCTCCGGACGGCCGTTCCTTGACGCGCCGTCTCATCGTCTTCCGTCTCACCCGGGCCAGCTTCTTCCGCAAAGCAGGCTGCCGCATGGCCAGCGCCGCCCGCGCGGCGGGCTCGGCCCGGGCGAAGGCGATCAGCAGACCTACGGCGAACATGGTCGGCAGCAGGGCGGACCCTCCGTAGGAGAACAGCGGGAGCGGGACCCCGGCGATCGGCAGCAGACCGAGCACCGCACCGATGTTGATCACGGCCTGGGCCGTGATCCAGGTGGTCACACCTCCCGCGGCGTACCTCACGAAGGGGTCCTCCGTGCGTCCGGCCACGCGGATACCCGCATAGCCTAGAGCCGCGAAGAGGACGAGCACCGACAGCGTCCCCGCCAGGCCGAGTTCCTCCCCGGTAATGGCGAAGATGAAGTCGGTGTGCGGTTCGGGGAGTTCGCCCCATTTCTCCATGGACGCGCCCAGTCCGGAGCCGAACCATCCGCCGTTGGCCAGAGCATAGATCCCATGCACCGCCTGCCAGCACTGATCGCCTGCTCCGGGCTCGGTGGCGCCGATGCAGGCGAGCCGGGACATCCGGTTGGGGCTGGTTTTGATCAGCAGAATCGCGATCGCCCCGGCGAAGGCGAGCACGCCGGCGAAGAGCCGGGTGGGGGCGCCCGCCAGCCAAAGCAGGCCGAAAAGAATCGCCGAGAGAATGATCGCGGTGCCCATGTCGCCGCCCAGCATGATCATCCCGAGCAGCAGGGCCGCCGCCGGGACGAGCGGCACCAGGAGGTGCTTCCACTGCGCGAGCAGCCGCTTGTCCTGCTTGCGGGCGAGCAGATCGGCTCCCCACAGGACGAGCGCGAGCTTGCCGAACTCGCTCGGCTGGAGCATGAACGGGCCGCCGAAGGAGATCCAGTTCTGGTTGCCGTTGACCGAGATCCCTATCCCCGGCACCTGGACCAGGCACATCAGGAAGACCGAGGCGGCCAGCAGCGGATAGGCGAAGGCGCGGTGCAGCTTGATCGGCATGCGCACGGCCAGCAGCATCAGCGCGCCGCCGAGCGCCGCGGCGAAGAGCTGTTTGCGGAAGAAGTACGAGGGGGCGAGGCCGGACTGGAGCGCCTTGATCTGGGAGGCGGAGTAGACCATCACCAGGCCCAGCACGATGATCAGGGCGGCGCCGCCGAGGATCAGGTAGTACGCGGTGAGCGGCCGGTCCCAGGCCTTCTTGGCGCGCTGCTGTGCGCCCCGCAGGGCGTCCAGCAGGCCGCCCTTGGAGGGGCGGCGGGGTGCGCGGACCACGGGGCGGCGGGGCGCCCTGGGAGCGCTCTGACGGCCCTTGCCCGCCTTGTCCCTGCCCTGGGGGGTCGTGACCGCGGCCTTGCCCCGGCCGCTCGGCGGGCGGGCGGGTGCCGCGGACCGCTCCCCGCCCCGCGCCGCCGCGGGCCGTGGCCGCGCGGCGCCGCCCGCCCGCGGCCCGGGGCGGCCGGGGGCTGTTCCGGCCTGCCGGGACCGCGGCGCCGCGGGCTGGTCAGGCGTCATGTCGTATCCCCTCCAGGTTCTCCGCGCGAGCGGTGGTCCTCGCGGGGGACCTGCGGGCTACTGCTCGTCCGTGACCGGGCCGGAGGCCAGGTCGTGAACCGCCGCGGCGAAGGCGTCGCCCCGCTTGTTGTAGTTGGTGAACATGTCCATCGAGGCGCAGGCCGGGGCCAGAAGGACGGTATCGCCCGGCCGGGCGAGCCGGGCCGCTTCCCGGACAGCCGCCGCCATCGCCCCAGTGTCGGTCCGGTCGAGGTCCACGACCGGGACATCCGCTGCGTGTCGCGCGAGCGCTTCCCGGATCAGGGCGCGGTCGGCGCCGATCAGCACCACGCCGCGCAGCCGCTGGGCGGCCGTGGATACGAGGTCGTCGAAGGTGGCGCCCTTGGCGAGGCCGCCGGCGACCCACACGATGTGCTCGTACGCGCCCAACGACGCCTCGGCGGCGTGGGTGTTGGTGGCTTTGGAGTCGTCCACGTAACTTACGCCCTCGACGTCCGCGACGTGCTCCACCCGGTGCGGGTCGGGGCGGAAGGCGCGCAGCCCGTCCCGTACGGCGGCGGGCGGCACGCCGAAGGCGCGGGCCAGGGCCGCGGCGGCGAGCGCGTTGGCGATGTTGTGCGGCGCGGGCGGGTTGACGTCGGCGACCTCGGCCAGTTCCTGGGCGTTCTTCTGCCGGTTGGTGACGAACGCCCGGTCGACGAGGATGTTCTCGACGACGCCGAGCTGGGAGGGGCCGGGGGTGCCGAGGGTGAAGCCGATCGCCCGGCAGCCCTCCTCGACATCGGCCGCCCGGACCAGGTCCTCGGTGGCGGGGTCGGCGGCGTTGTAGACGCAGGCCACCTGGTTGCCCTCGTAGATCCGGCCCTTGTCGGCCGCGTACGCCGCCATGGAGCCGTGCCAGTCGAGGTGGTCGGGGGCGAGGTTGAGCACCGCGCCGGAGTGGGCGCGCAGCGAGGGCGCCCAGTGCAGCTGGTAGCTGGACAGCTCGACGGCGAGCACGTCGTAGGGCTCGTCGCCCAGCACGATGTCCAGGAGCGAGACGCCGATGTTGCCGACGGCGGCGGTGCGCAATCCGGCCGCCTCCAGGATGGACGCCAGCATGCGCACGGTGGTGGTCTTGCCGTTGGTGCCGGTGACCGCGAGCCAGGGCGCGGCTGGTTTCCCCGCCGGGGTCTCGCGCAAGCGCCAGGCCAGCTCCACATCGCCCCACACCGGGACGCCGGCCTTCTCGGCGGCCAGGAACAGCGGGCTGGTGGGCTTCCAGCCGGGCGTGGTGACGACCAGCTCGGTGCCCTCGGGCAACGTGGCCCCGTCGCCGAGCCGGACCGTGACGCCGAGCGGTTCCAGTTCGGCCGCCTGGGCGCGCTGGGGCTCGCCGTCGCTTCCGTTGACGACGGTCACCGTGGCCCCGAGGCCCCGCAGCGCACGCGCTGCGGGAACCCCGGAGACGCCGAGTCCGGCGACGGTGACATGCCGTCCGGCGAGGTCGGTGACGTCGATGGTCACGAAGCCCGCCAGCCGGCGTAGAAGAGGCCGAGTCCGACGATCACGCACATGCCCTGGATGATCCAGAACCGGACCACCACCAAGACCTCGCTCCAGCCTTTGAGTTCGAAATGGTGCTGGAGTGGCGCCATCCGGAAGACCCGGCGCCCGGTGAGCCGGAACGAGCCGACCTGGATGACCACGGACAGGGTGATCAGGACGAACAGCCCGCCGAGGATGGCCATCAGCAGCTCCGTACGGGAGCAGATGGCGAGCCCCGCGAGAGCGCCGCCGAGCGCGAGCGAGCCGGTGTCCCCCATGAAGATCTTGGCGGGCGAGGTGTTCCACCACAGGAAGCCGAAGCAGGCGCCCATCAGCGCGGAGGCGACGACCGCGAGGTCGAGCGGGTCGCGCACCTCGAAGCAGGACGAGGGGTTGGTGAGGGTGTCCGCGTTGGCGCAGGACTCCTGGTACTGCCAGACGCCGATGAAGGTGTAGGCGCCGAAGACCATCACGGAGGCGCCGGTGGCCAGGCCGTCCAGGCCGTCGGTGAGGTTCACGCCGTTCGACATCGCGAGGATCATGAACAGCGCCCAGATCGCGAAGATCACCGGGCCGAAGGACCAGCCGAAGTCCTGGACGAAGGACAGCCGGTCGGAGGCCGGGGTCTGCTGGCGGGCATCGGCGAAGTTCAGCGCGAGGATCGCGAAGGCGACACCGACGATCAGCTGACCGGCCATCTTGGCCTTGGCCCGCAGACCCAGGCTGCGCTGCTTGACGATCTTGATGTAGTCGTCGAGGAAGCCGACCAGGCCCATGCCCGCGAACAGGAAGAGCACCAGCACACCGGAGAAGGTGGGCTGGCTGCCCGTGATCACCTTCGTCACCGCGTAGGCGATCAGCGTGGCCAGGATGAAGGAGATGCCGCCCATGGTGGGCGTGCCCTTCTTGCTGCCGTGCGTCCGCGGGCCGTCGTCCCGGATGTACTGGCCGTAGCCCTTGCGGGCGAGCAGCTTGATCAGCAGCGGGGTGCCGATCAGGGTCAGGAAGAGCCCGATGGCTCCGGAGAAGAGGATCTGCCGCATGGCGGGTACGTGTTCTTCTCCCGCGGCGAGGCCACCGGCGAGGAGGATCTGCCCCATGGTCATCGCCCGGTGACCTCACCCTCGAGCAACGCCTGCGCGAGTGCCTCCAGGCCGACCGACCTGGACGCCTTCACCAACACGACATCCCCCGGTCGCAGCTCGCTCCGCAGCAGATCGACCGCTGCCCGCACGTCGGACACGTGCACCGACTCCTCACCCCACGAACCCTCGTTCTTGGCGCCCATGTCCAGCCACGCGGCCTCCCGGCCGCCGACCGCCACGAGCTTGCTGACGTTGAGCCGGACGGCCAGCCGTCCGACCGCGTCGTGCTCGGCCAGTGACTCATCGCCCAGCTCGGCCATCGGGCCCAGCACCGCCCACGTGCGACGCCCCGGTGTTGCGGCGCCCATCGCGGCCAGCGCGCGCAGCGCGGCTCGCATGGACTCGGGGTTCGCGTTGTAGGCGTCATTGACGACCGTCACGCCGTCCGAGCGCTCGGTGACCTCCATCCGCCAGCGGGAGAGCTGCCCCGCCTCGGAGAGCGCCACGGCGATCTCGTCGACGGACATGCCCGTCTCATGGGCGACGGCGGCCGCGGCGAGCGCGTTCGACACGTGGTGCTCACCGTACAGGCGCATGGTCACGTCACCGCACCCGGTAGGGGTGTGAAGCGTGAAGGCGGGGCGGCCACCGTCGGCAAGCCGGACATTCGAGGCACGTACGTCGGCGTCCTCGGCCTCGCCGAACAGGACGGTACGGGCCTTCGTACGGGACGCCATGGCGCGCACCAGGGGGTCGTCGGCATTGAGCACCGCCACCCCGCCGTCCTCGGCGGAGGGCAGCGCCTCGACCAGTTCGCCCTTGGCCTCGGCGATCTGCGCGCGGCCGCCGAACTCGCCGATGTGGGCGGTGCCGACGTTGAGGACGAGCCCGATGCGGGGCGGGGTGAGGTCCGTCAGATAACGGATGTGGCCCTTGCCTCGGGCGCCCATCTCCAGCACCAGGTGCCGGGTCGTCGTATCGGCGCGCAGCGCGGTCAGCGGCAGCCCGATCTCGTTGTTGAACGAGCCGTGCGTCCATACGGTCGGGCCGTGCCGCTGGAGCAGCTGGGCGATGAGGTCCTTGGTGCTGGTCTTCCCGGCGGAGCCGGTGAGCGCCACCACGGTGGTGCCCAGCCGCTCGACGGCGGCGCGGGCGAGCGCGCCCATGGCGGCGACGACGTCGGGGACGACGATCGACGGAACCGGGGCGTCCGGTGCGGAGACCGGGCGGGTGGCCAGGACCGCCACCGCGCCCGCCTCGACCGCGCCGCGCGCGTAGTCGTGGCCGTCCACGCGCTCGCCGGGGAGCGCGGCGAACAGGCTCCCGGGCCGCACCTCGCGGGAGTCGATCACGACGGGTCCGGTGACCTTCAGGTCAGGGTCCGGTATGTCGTGCGGCTGCCCACCGACGAGGCCGGTGATCTCGGTGAGGGACAGTGGGATCACTGATCACCTCCGGCCGTGCGGGAGAGCTGCCTGGAGGGGGCTGGTGCGCGCATGGCGGTCTGTCATCCCTGGTTGTCTTGATGGGTGTGCCCGTGCGGTTCGCTCGCCTCGGGGCGTCGCGGACCGCGCCCCTTGGCTCGCTCGCTGAGCTCGATGGCTTCCCGCAGGACCTCGCGGTCGTCGAAGGCGCGAACCACCCCGGCGATCGTCTGGCCCTGCTCATGGCCCTTGCCCGCGACGATCACGGTGTCGCCGGGTTCCGCGCGGGCGACGGCGGCCGCGATGGCGTTCGCCCGGTCCTCCTCGACCAGGACGTCGCCGCGCTCGTGCGCGGGCACCTCGGCGGCGCCCGCGAGCATCGCGGCGAGGATGGCGAGCGGGTCCTCGGAGCGGGGGTTGTCCGAGGTCAGTACGGCCGTGTCGGCGTACCGGGCCACCGCGGAGCCCATCGGCCCGCGCTTGAGCCGGTCGCGGTCGCCGCCACAGCCGAGGACGGCGTGCAGCTTGCCGTCGGTGACCCTGCGCAGGGCGCGCAGCACCGACTCGACGGCGTCGGTCTTGTGGGCGTAGTCGACCACCGCGAGGTACGGCTGGCCCACGTCGATGCGCTCCAGCCGCCCGGGCACACCGGGGACGGCGGCGATGCCGTCCGCGGCCGTCTGCGGGTCGATCCCGGCGACGGCGAGCGCGACGAGGGCGGCGAGCGCGTTGGCGACGTTGAACGGGCCCGCGATCGGGGCGGCGGCCCGCACCGTCTCGCCGTTGGGGCCGATCGCGGTGAAGGTCGAGCCGAACGGGCCGACCTCGACATCCGCGGCGCGCCAGTGGGCGTCGGGGTGGCCCTCGGCGGAGAAGGTGGTGACGGGGACCTCGGACTCCCCGATGAGCCGGCGGCCGTACTCGTCGTCGTAGTTGATCACTCCGGCCCGGCTGCGGGCTTTGGTGAACAGCTGGGCCTTGGCCTGGAAGTAGTCCTCCATCCCCGAATGGAACTCCATGTGCTCCGGGGAGAGGTTGTTGAAGACGGCGATGTCGAAGACGCAGCCGTCGACGCGGCCGAGGACCAGGGCGTGGCTGGAGACCTCCATGACGACCGAGTGGACGTCGCGTTCGCGCATCACCGCGAACAGCGCCTGCAGATCGGTGGCCTCGGGGGTGGTGCGCTCGGACTTGATGCGCTCGTCGCCGATGCGCATCTCCACGGTGCCGATGAGCCCCGTGGGGCCGCCCCCGGCCTGCTCGGCGGCGGCCCGGAGCCCGCCGTCGACGAGGTAGGCGGTGGTGGTCTTGCCGGAGGTGCCGGTGATGCCGATCTGCAGCAGGCCGTGGCCCGGCTCGTCGTAGATGGTGGCGGCCAGCGCGCCCATCCGGGCGCGCGGGTTGTCCACGACCAGGACCGGCAGTCCGGTGGCGGCGGCGCGCTCGGCGCCCTCCGGGTCGGTCAGCACGGCGGCCGCGCCGAGGTCGGCTGCCTGGGCGGCGAAGTCCGCGCCGTGCAGCCGGGCGCCGGACAGCGCCGCGTACACATCGCCCGGGCGCACGGCGCGCGAGTCATGGGTGATCCCGGTGACCGCGGCCTCGGCCGGGACTCCGGAGGCATCGACGCCCAGCTGGTCTGCCAGCTCCGCGAGCGGTACGGGGCGGACCTGGAGAGGGCGGGGCGCTCCCGGGTATTCCACAGAAACGTCCTTCTGAGGGGTTTGGGACTGATCAGCTTGGGGCACGGCGGTGAGCGTACCCGGCTCACCCGCTCCGTCGCGAAATCCGGCGGCGGAGCAGCGGCGCACCGGGCCCTGGTTCCCTGGCTCCGGCGTGATCGTCGTCACGGCTGAACCCGCTCAGCGGCCCGGGCTGTAGCTCACGGGGAGCCGCTTGGGCTGCGCACCCGTGGGCGGGACCTGCAGCGACTTGAGCGCGAACTCCATGACCTTTTTGTAGACCGGACCGCAGACCTGCCCACCGAAATAGCTGCCCCGGGTCGGATTCTGCACCGCGCAGTAGACCGTGAGGCGCGGTTTGTCAGCTGGTGCGAAACCGGCGAAGGAAGCCGTGTATCCGTGATAACGGCCGGTTTTCGGATCCACGCGGTTGGAGGTGCCCGTCTTGCCCGCGACGCGATAGCCGGGGATCTTCGCCTTGCTGCCGGTGCCCTCCTGGTCGTCCACGACCGATTCGAGCATCTCGGCGAGCGTCTTCGCGGTCTTCGCGCTCACCACCCGGTTCTTCTCGGGCGCCGGGGCGGCGGTGAAGTGGCCGCCGGGGCCCCTGGTGCCGCGCACCAGGCTGGGGGCGATGCGCCGGCCGCCGCCTGCAACGGTGGAGTAGACGGAGGCCGCCTGGACGGCGTTGAGCGACAGTCCCTGGCCGAAGGGGATGGTGTACCCCTGCGAGGCGCTCCAGTCCTGCGGTTTGGCCAGGATGCCCGGGGTCTCGCCGGGGAGGCCGAGCCCGGTGGGCTGCCCGATGCCGAACCGCCGCAGATAGCGGTAGAGGATCCGGTTCTTCTGCTTCTCGGTCTTGCCCAGCTGCTCGGTGGCGAGGATGGTGCCGATGTTGCTGGACTTGGCGAGCACCCCGTTGAGCGTGAGGTACCAGGTGGGGTGGTCGATGTCGTCGGCGAAGGCGCGGCCCGCGCGCGGCAGCCGGTTCGGGACCTCCACCTGGGTGTCCCAGCGGGCGGCGCCCTCCTGCAGTACGGCGGCCATCGACATCAGCTTGCTGACGCTGCCCGGTTCGTACGCGTCGGAGACCGCGGCGTTGCCGAGGGTGTCGCCGTCCGCGGCGGAGATGTCGTTGGGATCGAAGCCGGGGGCGTTGGCCATGGCCAGCAGCTGTCCGGTGCGGGTGTCCTGCACGACGACGTAGCCGCGGTCCGCCCGTGACCGCTTCACCTGGTCGGAGATGGCGCTCTGGGCGGCCCACTGGATGTCGCGGTCGATCGTCAGCTCGACGTCGCTGCCGGGCACCGCGGGCTTCTCGCTGAGGTCGCCGGTGGGCACCTGGTGGCCGCCGGACTGGGCGTAGACGCGCTTGCCGTCCTTGCCCGCGAGCTTGTTGTTCAGGAGTTGCTCGATCCCCGCCGCGCCGCGCCCGTCGGCGCCCACGAAGCCCAGGATCCCGGCGGCGAGGTCGCCGCCGGGGTAGACCCGCTTGCTGTGCGACTCCCGGTTGACCCCGGCCAGGACGTTGGTGCCCTTGCCCTTGCTCGCGCTGTCGTCCAGGGCGTTCTTCAGGTCCTTGATCTGGTTCCAGACCTGCGGGGTCTGCTGCCGGGCCAGCACGGCGTACTGCGACTTCGGGTTGTCGGTGAGCTTCTTCTCCAGGTCCGCCTCGTTCTTGCCGAGGATCGGCGCGAGGAGGGCGGCCGCCTGCCGGGGCGCGTCCTTGATCTTGGCGTTGCGCGGGGTGAGCAGGTCGGGGGCGGCTGTGATGTCGTACGCGTCCACGGTGGTGGCCAGGTTGACGCCGTCGCGGTCGGTGATGGACCCGCGCTCCGCGGACAGCTTCACCGGGATGTAGCGGTTGACGTTGGCCTTGGCGGCGTACGCGGAGGCGTCCACGGCCTGCACCTGGAGCAGCCGGACGACGAAGACCAGCATGACGAGGGTGAGGCCGAGGCCGATCAGCCGCAGCCGGGGGCGCGGGCTGCCCAGCCGCAGTTGCGCCTGGGCGCCACCGGGGCGCCCGCCGCGCTGCGCGCCGGGGCGCGGGCCGCGCCCCGAGGGGCGGCGCTGCGCCCCCTGGCGCGGGCGGCGGTCACGGTCGCCGCGCGGTGCCGCCGGGCCGGGCACCCGCCGGCGGGGGTCCTGGGGTCGCGTCACCGTGTCACCTGCCAGGGGCCGGGGTGGTCGGGCCGCCGGCGCCGGCCGCCGGGGCCAGGGGGCCCGCCGACGGCACCGCGGCCGGGGCCGGTGCGGGCGACGGGGTGGAGGCCGCCGGGGTGGGATCCAGCACGAGCGGGGGCAGCGGGCCGGGGGCGTGCGCCACCGAGGGCTGCCCG
Organism: Streptomyces sp. NBRC 110028; assembly: GCF_001417735.1. GTDB lineage: Bacteria > Actinomycetota > Actinomycetes > Streptomycetales > Streptomycetaceae > Streptomyces. The sequence continues at coordinate 77,181 of NZ_BBUZ01000037.1, read as the reverse complement.
GTGGCGGGGGCGGGTACCCCGGCCACGGTCCCGTCCGGGTTGAGGAAGGCCGGGCTGCCGCCGGGCACCATGCCCAGCTCCCGGGCGCGCTGCTCCAGCGCACCGGGGGCGGAGAGCTGGTCGACCTCCTGCTGGAGCGACTGGCGCTCGTCGCTCAGCTCGCCGGTCTGCTTCTCCAGGTTGCTCAGCTCGAACGAGCCCTGGTTGAGGGAGGAGTTCAGCAGCAGCAGCGCGATCAGGCCGGAGCCGAGCAGGACGACGACGAGCAGCACGAAGGGCGCGCGCCGGGCCGTGACCGCCCCCGGCGCCGCCCCTTTCGCCAGCCTCTTGGGTCTGGCCTGCCCTTTGGCCCCGGCCCCGCTCACAGGGCGTCCTCGCGGATGCGCTCCGCTCCGCGGAAACGGGCCGGGGCGGCGCGGCGGTTCTCGGCGATCTCCTCCTCGGTGGGCAGCTCGGCGCCGCGGGTGAGCAGCTTGAGCCGGGGCTGATAGCGCTCCGGGACGACCGGCAGACCGGGTGGCGCGGTGTTGGCGGCACCGGCCGCCAACACGCGCTTGACCAGCCGGTCCTCCAGCGAGTGGTACGACAGCACGGCGATCCGCCCGCCCACCGCGAGCGCCGCCACGGCCGCCGGAACGGCCCGCTCCAGGACGGCCAGCTCGCCGTTGACCTCGATGCGCAGCGCCTGGAAGGTGCGCTTGGCGGGGTTGCCGCCGGTGCGCTTGGCGGCCTGCGGCAGGGCCTCGCGGATCAGCTCGACGAGCCGGGCGCTGTTGCTGAACGGCTCCTTCTCGCGCTCCCTGACCACCGCGTCCACGATCTTCTTGGCGAACTTCTCCTCGCCGTACGTCCGCAGGATGCGCACCAGGTCGCCCGGCGGATAGGTGTTCAGCACCTCGGCGGCGCCGATGCCCGTCGTCTGGTCCATCCGCATGTCCAGCGGGGCGTCCTGCGCGTAGGCGAAGCCTCGCTCGGCCTCGTCCAGTTGCATGGAGGAGACGCCGAGGTCGAACAGGACGCCCTGGACGCGCGGCACGCCGAGCCGGTCCAGGACCTCGGGCAGCTCGTCGTAGACGGCGTGCACCAGGGTCGCCCGGTCGCCGTAGGGGGCCAGGCGCTCACCGGCCAGCCGGAGCGCGTCGGGGTCGCGGTCGAGGGCGATGAGCCGGGCCGCGGGGAAGCTGCGCAGCAGCGCCTCGCTGTGCCCTCCGAGGCCGAGCGTGCAGTCGACCACCACCGCGCCGGGTTCGGCGAGGGCGGGGGCCAGCATGTCCAGGCAGCGCTGAAGCATGACGGGAACGTGGAGAGCGTTGCTGCTCATTGCGCTGCTCGTGCGCCCTTCTGAGGGTCGGGCGTGGCGGGTACGCACCGCCGGGTCCCCACCCGCTCGAAGGGGAAGCGGCCGACTGGCGCCGGGGAAGTGACGTCAGGCGGCCGGAGCGGGAGGAGGCCGAGGGGTACGTACGCACCGCGCTCACGCGAAAATTCCGGGGTCCAAGGGGAGCGTCACGCCTCCCACTTCGCGCCACTTTAGTCCACTCGTCCCCTCGGTCAACCAACCGGCCAGCGCGCCCCGCCGACGGAGTGGACCGGAGCGGAATGGTTCCGTCCGAGGGCGGTGGGAAGGGGCGCGCGGAGGTGTGGAGTGGCTCACAATCACTCCTTCGGAGCACCCGATGCCCTCGTTTGCGCAACCTAAAGAAAAGACAAAATCAGCTGGTGGGATTAGGGTCGTAGCCATGTCGATATCTGCGTCGCAGCCGTTGCCCCAGTCCTCCGACAGCGCCGCCGGCACCGCCGGCTCGGTCACCGACCGGCTCGTCGAGGCCAACCGCCAGTACGCCGCCAGCTTCACCGACCCCGGTATGGACGCGCGCCCCGTGCAGCACGTCGCCATCGTCGCCTGCATGGACGCACGTCTCGATCTGCACGAGGCGCTCGGCCTGGAGCTGGGCGACTGCCACACCATCCGCAACGCGGGCGGCGTGGTCACCGACGACATCATCCGCTCCCTGACCATCAGCCAGCGCGCGCTGGGCACCCGCAGCGTCGTGCTGATCCACCACACCGGCTGCGGTCTGCTGAACCTCACCGAGGACTTCCGGCACGAGCTGGAGGAGGAAGTGGGTCAGCGGCCGTCGTGGGCGGTCGAGAGCTTCAAGGACCTGGACGCCGACGTACGCCAGTCGATCGAGCGGGTGCGCACCTCGCCGTTCCTGCTCCACCGCGACGACGTGCGGGGTTTCGTCTTCGATGTGACGACCGGTCTGCTGCGTGAGGTCGAGCCGCGCGGCTGAGTGGGATTTTCCGCCACTCACTCGTACAAGCATGACAAATAACCCCGGGTTATCCACAGCCGAGTGACGCGAGACGGCGAAGACCGCAAGAATGCGTAGATGACATCGTCCCCCGCAACCCGCGGGGGCCGGTGCCAGCGTTTGCGGTGGGCCGGTCCGTCCTTGGTGGGCAGTCGGCCCTGAGAACGGGCCGAGGAGGGCCGGGTGACGACCTATGACGAACGAGCGAGCCTCAGCGATCTGACCACCACAGCGGAGCGGGTCCGCCGGTCGGTGGAGGGTGTGATCGAGGGCAAGCCCGAGGTCGTACGGCTTTCGCTGACCGTACTGCTCGCCGAGGGACATCTGCTGATCGAGGATGTCCCGGGCGTGGGCAAGACCATGCTCGCCAAGGCACTCGCGCGATCCATCGACTGCTCGGTGCGCCGTATCCAGTTCACCCCCGACCTGCTGCCGTCGGACATCACCGGGGTGAGCATCTACGACCAGCAGCGCAAGGAGTTCGAGTTCAAGCCGGGCGCGATCTTCGCCCAGATCGTCATCGGCGACGAGATCAACCGCGCCTCGCCCAAGACCCAGTCCGCGCTCCTTGAATCGATGGAAGAGCGCCAGGTCACCATCGACGGCAAGAGCTACGAACTGCCCGGGCCCTTCATGGTGGTGGCCACCCAGAACCCCATCGAGATGGAGGGCACCTATCCGCTGCCCGAGGCGCAGCGCGACCGCTTCATGGCGCGCGTCTCCATCGGCTACCCCAGCCCGCAGGCGGAGCTGGAGATGCTGGACGTGCACGGCGGGGTCTCCCCGCTGGACGACATGCAGCCGGTCGCGCACGCCCACGAGATCGTCAAGCTGGTCGAGGCGGTGCGCTCGGTGCACGTCGCCGAGGCCATCCGGCGGTATGCGGTGGACCTGGTGTCCGCCACCCGCAACCACCCCGACCTGCGGCTCGGCGCCTCGCCCCGGGCCACCCTGCATCTGCTGCGGGCCGCCAAGGCGGCGGCCGCGCTGGCCGGGCGGGACTTCGCCCTCCCCGACGATGTGCAGTCGCTCGCCGTCCCCGTGCTGGCCCACCGGCTGCTGCCCACCGCCCAGGCCCAGCTGAACCGGCGCACCTCGGAGCAGGTCGTCGGGGACATCCTGCAGCGCACCCCGGTGCCCACCTCCTCGCAGCGGACCGGCGGACACCTGCCTCCGGTGCCGCCCATGCCCCCGGTCGACTACGGGCAGCAGCCGGGCGCACGGAGGTTGTGATGACCACAGGGGGGACGGGCGCGGTCCCCGGGAGCGCCGCGGGCGAGGAGGACCGGGGCACGATCCGGGCGGCGCTCGCCGGGCTGACCACCCGCGGCCGCTCCTTCCTGGCCGCCGGGGTCGCCGCCGCGGTGTGCAGCTATGTGCTGGGCCAGGCCGACCTGCTGCGGGTGGGGCTGCTGCTGGCGGCACTGCCCCTGGTGTGCGTGGCCGTCGTCCACCGCACCCGGTACCAGGTGGCGGGCAGCCGCCGGCTCGCGCCCGCGCGGGTCCCGGCGGGCTCCGAGGCCCGGGTGCACCTGCGCATGGACAACGTCTCGCGGCTGCCCACCGGGCTGCTCATGCTCCAGGACCGGGTGCCGTATGTGCTGGGGCCGCGCCCCCGCTTCGTCCTGGACCGGGTGGAGCCGGGCGGCCGCCGCGAGGTGTCCTACCGGGTCCGCTCCGATCTGCGCGGCCGCTATCCCCTGGGCCCGCTGCAGCTGCGGCTGGGCGACCCGTTCGGGATGTGCGAGCTGACCCGCGCCTTCAGCGCGTACGACACGCTCACCGTGGTGCCCCAGGTCGAGCCGCTGCCCGCGATACCGCTGACCGGCGAGGCCGCGGGGTACGGGGACGGGCGGCACCGCTCGCTGGCCCTGGCCGGTGAGGACGATGTGATCCCGCGCGGCTATCGCCACGGCGACGACCTGCGCCGGGTGCACTGGCGGTCCACCGCGCGCTACGGGGAGCTGATGGTGCGCCGGGAGGAGCAGCCGCGGCGTGCCCACTGCACGGTGCTGCTGGACACCCGGGGCTGCGCCTACGAGGGCGCGGGGCCCGACTCGCCCTTCGAGTGGGCGGTGTGCGGCGCTGCCTCGGCCGCGGTGCACCTGCTGGAGCGCGGCTACGCGGTCCGGCTGCTGACCGACACCGGAAGTTCGGTGCCCGGCCCGGACGGCGGAGGCGGATTCGCCGGTTCCACGCATGACTCGGCGGAGACGGCCGGGCTGATGCTGGACACCCTCGCGGTGGTGGACCACTCCGACGAGGACGGGCTCTCCCTCGCGTACGACGTGCTGGGCGGCGGGGGCGAGGGCCTGCTGGTGGCCTTCCTGGGCGACCTGGACGAGGCGCAGGCGGCGCTCGTCGGGCGGATGCGGCACCGCTCCACTGCGGCGGTGGCGTTCGTCATGGACGGCCCGGCCTGGTCACGGGGGATGGAGCCCACCGACCCGCGACAGCTGGAGGACGGGCTGCGGCGGCTGCGCGAAGCGGGGTGGACGGCGCTGCCGGTCGCCCCGGGCGCCTCGATGGCGGAGCTGTGGCGGCAGGCCGACGGGCAGGGCGCCATCCGGGCCGACGCCGGGCGTGGGGGCGTCGGCGGCATGACAGGGAGCTGGGGATGAGTGGGAGCGTTCGGCTGGCCGTCTGCGCGGCGCTGGCCACGGCCACGGCCGCGTGCGCGCTGCTGCCGCTGGTGAATCCGGCCGGCTGGCTGCTGCAGGCCGTCCTGCTGCTGGCGGTCCAGAGCACGGCGGGCGTGGCCGCCCGCCGGGTGCCGCTGGCCCGTCCGCTGACGGTGGCGGTGCAGGGCGTGGTGATGACGCTGCTGCTCACGGTCGTCTTCACGTCCGGGCAGGCGTTCGCCGGGGTGCTGCCGAGCCCGCAGGCCCTCCATGAGTTCGGGCTGCTGCTACGCGAGGGCACCAGCGACGTCGGACAGTACGCGACCCCGGCGCCGGTCACCGACGGCATCCGGCTGCTGCTGGTCGGCGGGGTGCTGCTGATAGGGCTGGCGGTCGACGCGCTCGCGGTGACGTACCGCAGCGCGGCCCCGGCCGGGCTGCCGCTGCTGGCGCTGTACTCGGTCGCGGCGGGCCTGTCGGACGACGGAAGCGACTGGCTGTGGTTCCTGGTGGCCGCGGCCGGCTATCTGCTGCTGCTCCTGGCCGAGGGCCGGGACCGGCTCTCCCAGTGGGGCCGCGTCTTCAGCGGCGGGGCCCCGCGTGCGCCCGGTATGCCGCCCTCGGGCCTGGCCGGGACCGGGGGCGGGCCCGCGTCCGCGCCGGTCCGGGCAGCGGGCCACCGCATCGGCGTGCTGGCCCTGGGCATCGCGGTCGCGGTGCCCGCGGTGCTGCCGTCGCTGAACGGCGGGCTGCTGGACCGGCAGGGCAGCGGCGGCGGGCCGGGCGGCGGGGGCGGCACCATCTCGGCGGTGAATCCGCTGGTGTCGCTGCAGGACAGCCTGAACCAGCCGGAGAACCGGGAGGTGCTGCGGTACCGCACCTCCTCGCAGACCACCCAGGACATGTATCTGCGGATCGTGGCGCTCGACAAGTTCGACGGCGCCGCGTGGAAGTCCTCGGAGCGGCATGTCACCGATGTGCCGAGCCGGCTGCCGTCGCCGACGGGCCTCGGCCCCGCGGTCCGGACCACCTCCGTGGACACATCCATCTCGGCCGCCGAGTGGTACGCGCAGAACTGGCTGCCGCTCCCCTACCCGGCCGACAAGGTGCAGATCGACGGGCGCTGGCGGTACGAACCCGAGGGCCGCACGCTCGTCGGCGACCGCGGCCAGACCACCCGGGGCGCCCGCTACCGGGTCACCAGCCTGCTGGTCGAGCCGACCGCCGACCAGCTGGCCGGCGCCCCGCCACCGCCGCCGCGGCTGCAGCGCGAGTACACCGAGGTGCCGGATTCGCTGCCGCCCGTGGTCGCCCGGACCGCGCGCGAGGTGACCGCGGGCGCGTCCAACGCGTACCAGAAGGCGGTCAAGCTCCAGGACTGGTTCGCGGTGAACGGGGGCTTCCGGTACGACACCCAGGTGCAGTCCGGCAGCGGTTCGACCGCCATCGCGAAGTTCCTGAAGCAGAAGGCGGGCTTCTGCGTCCACTTCTCCTTCTCCATGGCGGCGATGGCCCGGACGCTGGGCATCCCGGCGCGGGTGGCCGTCGGGTTCACCCCCGGCACCTCGCAGGCGGACGGCTCGGTGTCGGTCGGGCTCAAGGACGCCCACGCCTGGCCCGAGCTGTACTTCGAGGGGGTCGGCTGGACCCGCTTCGAGCCCACCCCGAGCCGTGGCACCCAGCCCGACTACACGATGGAGCAGACCCCGTCGGGCGAGGTTCCGGACGAACCGACGGCCGATCCGAGCACCAGCTCCGAGCCGACGGCCGCGCCGTCCGCCTCGGACAGCTGCGCGCCGGAGCTGCGGAAGCAGGGCGCCTGCGAGGCCGCCGCGGCCCAGCAGCCCGGCGACGGCGCCTCGGGCGGTGGCTTGTCGGTGATCACGGTCACCAGCTGGACGTCGCTGGCGGTGCTGCTGCTCGGAGTGCCACTGCTGCCCATGCTGTGGCGGCGGCGGGTCCGGGCCCGCCGACTGGACGGCTCCGGCGGGCGCACCGAGCAGGACGCCACCGACCGGATCCTGGCCGCCTGGCACGAACTGGTCGATTCGGCCTGGGACTTCGGCGTCATGCCGGACGACTCGCAGACCTCCCGCAAGGCCGTGGCCCGCATCGCGCGGCTCACCGAGCTGGACGACGAGGCGAGCCAGGCGGCGCATCGGGTGGCCGCCGCCGTGGAGCAGATGCTGTACGCGCCACGGCCACGGCCGGTCCCCGGCGTCGCCGACGATGTGCGGCGGGTCCTGGCCGGTCTCCGGGCCGGGGCCGGGCGCCGGGAGCGGCTGCGGGCGCTGCTGGCCCCGCGCTCGGCGGTCCAGCTGGTGTGGGCGGCCTCGCGGCGCTGGTCCACGCTGACCGAGCGGTGGGGAGCCCCGCGGTGGGCCCGATGGGCGGCCCAGCTCCGAGGGCCCCGCGGCGAGCGGGGCTGAGCCGGTCCCACGAGCGGTCCCTCTGCGGCCTCCCGGACCCGGGGGGCCGCAGAGGGACCGCTCGGCCGCGGGCTGCGCGCCGCGGGCTGCGGGGCGGACCGGTGCCCCGGTGCGGGGACGGTCGGTGCGGTATACGGCCCGGGACATGAGTGAGGGGCGAATCGCCGGTGGCGATTCGCCCCTCACTCATGAGTTCTCAGCCGGTGGGCCCGCTGCGGCCGGGGCCCCCGGGGGTCAGATCAGTGACCCTGCTCGTCGCGGCGGCGCTGCCACCGCTCCTCGATGCGGTCCATCATGGAGCGGCGCTGGCGGCCCTGACGACGGGGTGGCCCGGCCCCGCCTCCCGCCCGCTGCGCCTCGCCCGGCTTGGGCGCCTTGCGCCAGCCCGTCACGGCGAGCACCGCACATCCCAGCATGATGAGGAAGCCCACCACGCTGATCCAGATCTGCGGAACGATCACTCCGACCATCAGGAGCGCGATGCCGACCAGAAATCCCGCGACCGCCTGGTAGACCCGTCGCCGGGTGTACGTGCGCAGGCCGCTTCCCTCAAGCGTTGTCGCGAACTTGGGATCTTCGGCGTACAACGCTCGCTCCATTTGCTCGAGCATGCGCTGCTCGTGCTCCGAGAGCGGCACGGAGTCCTCCTACTCGTCGGTCGCGGGGGGCGACCGGGGTGCGACCCTTTCAGGATAGGCAGGGAATCGCCCCCGTGAAACCCGCCCCTCAGCGCCAATTCGCCCACCGTTAGGTGTGTGACGAAACTTGGCGCTGAGACGTCCATTCCCCTCCCGCCGATTCGCCATGCCGGACGGTGTACCCCGATCATACGGGGCCGGACGGCCGCGCGGGTGCCCTGTGGCCTACTCCACCTGCGCCGTCCGTCACGCGACGGGGACGGAACGAGGGGCGGAACGAGGGGCGGAACGGGGCGCGGATCGAGGCGGGGTCGGACGGGGCCGTCAGTCGCGCTCGGCGAGGACGTGCAGCTGGGTGGCGACCGAGTGGAAGGCGGGCAGCTCGGCGGCGGCCTCCTCCAGCCGCAGCAGCGCGTCGAGGGCGCCGGGCTCGGTGTCGACCAGCACTCCGGGCACCAGATCGGCGAAGACCCGTACACCGTGCACCGCGGCGATCTCCAGCCCGGCCGCGGCGACCAGCTCGGACAGCTGGTCGGCGGTGAAGCGGCGCGGCACGGGGTCGCCGTCGCCCCAGCGCCCCTCCGGGCTGGTCAGCGCTTGCCGGGCCTCGGTGAAGTGTCCGGCCAGGGCGCGGGCCAGCACAGCGCCGCCCAGCCCCGCGGCGAGCACGCTGAGGGTCCCGGCCGGGCGCAGCGCGTCCGCCGCGTTCCGCAGACCCTCGGCGGGGTCGTCCATGTACTCCAGCACGCCGTGGCACAGGACCACGTCGTGGCCTCCGCGCTCGACCACGTCGAACAGGCCGTGGGCATCGCCCTGGACGCCGCGCACCCGGTCGGCGACCCCGGCCTCGGCGGCCCGCCGCTCCAGCGCGAACAGCGCGTTGGGGCTGGGGTCGACGACCGTGACGCGGTGGCCCAGCCGGGCGACCGGCACGGCGAAGTTCCCGCTGCCGCCTCCGGTGTCGAGCACGTCGAGCGCCCCGTGCGCCCCGTGCGCCCCGTGCTCGGCCCCCTCGGCCGCCCCCGGCTCCCGGCCCGCGGCCTTGGCCCGCCGTTCCAGGGCGTCTTTCAGGACCTCCCACACCACGGCGGTACGGAGGGACGCACGGGGGCGCTGCGGGTCTGACACGGCGGGTGGCTCCTCGGCGCGGTGCCGCCGCCGCACGGGGCGGCGACGACGGGTTACTGACGTCGATCCCAGCCTATTGCCTCCGGAGCCCGGGCCGGTCCGGTGGTGGTTTCAGCGGCCCGGCCCGCCGTCCGCCGAGGGGGGCTGCCGGGGCAGCGCGGGCTGGAGCACCAGCATCCGCTCGACCAGCCGCAGGAACATGGCGGCGGCGCGCAGCAGATCGTCCGCGTCCCGGCAGGTGGCGGCGCCCGCTATACCCGCCTCGGCGCGGGCCCGGCGCTCGGCGCCGGAGGCGAACAGCGCGCTCCACTCGGTCAGTTCGGGGGCGACCTCCGGGAGCACGTCCCAGGTGCTGCGGATGCGGGCACGGCGGCGGGCCGTGGTCTCGGGGCGGCCCCGCGCGGCGAGCACGGCGGCCGCCGTGCGCAGGGCCGCCAGATGCGCGGTGGCGAACCGCTCGTTCGCGGTTTCCAGCACGGCGGCCTCCTCCAACCCCTGGTGGGCCTGGGTCAGCAGGTCGAGTGCGGCGGGCGGGGCCGCGGAGCGGCGCAGAACGGGGTGGACATCGCTCGCGGGGCCAGTCGACGAAGGGGCAGGGATAGGGGCAGGGGCGGCGGCACGGTGCCGGCGCTCTGCGGCGGTACTGGCCATGACGAACCTCCTGTCGTCGCGTGGCGGCCGGGCCGAATGACACAGCGACCGCCGTATGGGCCCATCGTGGGGCACACCACTGACAATCGGTCCTGACCTGCGTCTTCCGACTCTCACGCCACCCGGTGCGGATACCCGTTCACTGATCCCGCATACTGAATTGCACTGACTGGTCAGTTTAAAAAATTGATGATTCACACAGGGAGTGGTTCATGTGACGGGCACCCCGGACGGGGGCGCCGGAGCGGCGGTGACGGCCGGCGGACTCGGCGTCAAGGGCTCACACGGCTGGGCGTATCGCGATGTCGCCCTCACCGCGGACCCCGGAGCACTGATCGCGGTCGAGGGCCCCTCGGGCTCCGGCCGCACCTGTCTGCTGCTCACCCTCACCGGCCGCATGCGCCCCACCACCGGGGAGGCCGCCGTCGGCGGTTTCCGGGTTCCCCGGCAGATGCGCCATATACGTCGCATCAGCGCGCTCGCCCATGTGCCGGGCGTCACCGAACTCGACCCGGCGCTGACGGTCGCCGAGCACCTGCGCGAGCGGGCCCTGCTCCAGCGCCGGTTCGGGGACTCGCCGCGCGGGCTGCTGCGGCCGCGACGGGAGCGCGCGACCGCCTCCCGGGCCGCGATCGAGGCGGCCCTCGCGGCGGCGGGGCTCGACCCGGAGGCGCTGCCCAAGGGGGCGCGTACGGCCGTACGGGACCTGGAGCGGCTGGAGGCGCTGCGGCTTTCGGTGGCGCTCGCGCTGATCTCCCGGCCGCGTCTGCTGGCCGTGGACGACACCGACCTGAAGCTCTCGGACGCCGAGCGCGAGCGCGCCTGGACGCTGCTGCGGGAGATCGCGGAGAGCGGCATCACGGTCCTCGCGGTGTGCAGCCAGGCCCCGGAGGGCGCCGTGGTGGTCCCGACCGCCGCAGACGCCCGGACCGGCACCCCGGACACCACCCAGGACGACGAGGAGGGGGCGGCGGATGCGCTCGCCGAAACTGGCCGCGCTTGAGCTGAAGCGGTTCGGCAGGGGGAAGCTGCCCCGGGCGGCGCTCGCCGCCCTGCTCCTGCTGCCCCTGCTGTACGGCGCGCTCTATCTGTGGTCCTTCTGGGACCCGTACGGCAAGCTCGACAAGATCCCGGTCGCGCTCGTCAACTCCGACAGCGGCGCCACCGTGAAGGGCAAGCACCTCACCGCGGGCGACGACCTCACCGACCGGCTGCTCGACAGCGGCAAGAGCTTCGACTGGCACCGCACCAGCGCCGCCGAGGCGCGCACGGGCGTGGAGAACGGCACGTACTACCTGTCGCTCACCGTGCCCGAGGACTTCAGCAAGCGGATCGCCTCCAGCTCCGGCGCGAGCCCGGAGACGGGCGCCCTGAAAGTGCGCACCAACGACGCCAACAACTACATCGTCGGCCAGATCTCCCGCAGCGTGTTCTCCGAGGTGCGCGCCGCGGCCTCCGCCAAGGCGTCCCGGGGCTTCTACGACAACATCTTCGTCTCCTTCGCGGACATCCACGGCCGGACCGAGAAGGCCGCCGAGGGCGCCGACCGGCTCGGCCAGGGCATCGGCAAGGCCAGGAGGGCCGCCGGTGACCTCGCCAAGGGCCTGGGCACGGCGAAGAAGGGCAGCCACGGCCTGGCGTCCGGGCTGGGCAAGCTCGACAAGGGCGCCGGAACGCTGGACACGGGCGCGGGCGGGGTCGCCGACGGCACCCAGACCCTGGCCGACACGGTGAACGGCGTATCGGCAAAGGCCGGTCCGTTCCTCAAGAAGCACGGCAAGGAGATCGGCGACGTCGCCCGGCTGGTCGCGGACGCCTCCCAGCGGGCGTCCGACCACTTGGACGATCTTCCCGACGAGGCCGCCACGGCCGCCACCGACGCCCGTCAGGCGTCCGACGACCTCGCCGCCGACTACCGGACCCGCTGCGAGGGGCCGGTGACCACCACCCCCGACTGCCCGGCGCTGAAGAAGGCGGTGGGCGCGGCCGACCGCGCCGCCGACGTGGCCGAGGACGTCAACAAGCTGGTCAAGGACAACACCGGGCGACTCGACACCCTCGCAACCGATCTGAACGACCTGCACGACAAGGCGCGGCTGCTCGCCGACAAGGCCCCGCACCTGGGCACCGACCTCGACTCCGCCGTCAAGAAGGTGAACGCCCTCAACTCCGGTGCGCACAAGGTCGCCAAGGGCGCGGGCAAGCTCCACAGCGGCCTGACCACCGCCCACGGCGCGGCGTCCACCCTCGACAGCGGCATCGGGAAGCTGCGCTCCGGGTCGACGTCCCTGAAGGGCGGGCTGGTCAAGCTGGCCGACGGCTCCGGCACGCTCGCCGGTGGGCTGCACGACGGCGCCGGGAAGATCCCCGCGTACGACAAGCACGACCGGGACGCCCGTACGGGGGTGATGGCGGACCCCGTCCAGCTCGCCGGCCAGGCGCTGCACAAGGCGCCCAACTACGGCACCGGTTTCGCCCCGTACTTCATCCCGCTGTCCCTGTGGGTCGGCGCGATGGTGGCCTACATGCTGATCCCGCCGCTCAACGCCCGGGCGGTCGCCGCCGGGGCCTCCTCCTGGCGCGTCGCGCTCGCCGGATGGCTGCCGGTCGCCGCGATCGGCGCGCTGCAGACGGCGGCCCTGATGGCGGTGCTGCACTGGGCGGTGGGGCTGCAGATGGTGCGGGCCGCGGGCACGATCGGTTTCCTGATGCTGGTGGCGGCCTGCTTCGCGGCGATCGTGCAGTGGCTGAACGCCCGCTTCGGACCGGCCGGGCGGATCCTCGTACTGGCGCTGCTGATGCTCCAGCTGACCTCGGCGGGCGGCACCTATCCGGTGCAGACCAGCCCCCGGTTCTTCAACGCCATCCACCCGTTCCTGCCGATGAGCTACGTCGTGGACGGGCTGCGGCGGCTGATCACGGGCGGCGGACTCGGCCCGGTGTGGGTCGCGTGCGGGGTGCTGCTCGGCTTCGGCGCGGCCGCGCTCGCGCTCACCGCGTGGTCGGCGCGGCGCATGCAGGTATGGTCGGTCGACCGGCTGCACCCGGAGCTGTCCCTGTGAGGGGCGCGTCCGTGAAGGCCGGGTCCGTGAGCGACCGGGTCCCGTGCGGACCGGGTCCATGAGCGACCGGGCCTGTGAGCGCCCTGTGAGCGGGACCACTCCGGCAGCGGGCAGAATCGGCGCCATGGACAGCAGCACGCGCCGCCAGGGCACCCGGCAGAAACTCTTCGAGGCAGCGGTCACCCTCATCGCCGAACAGGGCTTCTCCTCCACCACCGTGGACGAGATCGCCGAGCGGGCGGGGGTGGCCAAGGGCACCGTGTACTACAACTTCGCGTCGAAGACCGTGCTCTTCGAGGAGTTGCTGCGGCACGGCGTCGACCTGCTGACCGCCTCGCTGCAGAACGCCGCCGACGAGAACGCCGAGCGCGGCGGCAGCCATGTGGACGCGCTGGACGCCATGGTCCGGGCCGGGCTGCACTTCATCTCCCGCTATCCGGCCCTGACCCAGCTGTACGTGGCCGAGCTGTGGCGCACCAACCGGGTCTGGCAGTCGACGCTGATGATGGTCAGGCAGCAGGCCATAGCGGTGATCGAGACCGAGCTGCGGGCCGGGGTGGCGGCGCGGGAGCTGAGCGACGACATCGACATCCCGCTGACCGCCTCGGCGCTGTTCGGGATGGTGCTGGTGGCCGCGCTCGACTGGCAGTCCTACCAGCCGGAGCGGTCGCTGGACGATGTCCACGCCGCCCTGTCGCGGCTGTTGCAGGGCCGGGTGGGCGGAGCCCTGGCCAAGGGGGCGCCGGCCCCGGGCTGACGCCGCCGTCGCGTAAGCCGCCCGACGGTCGCCCGCACGCAACAGAAGGCGCTGTTCCGGAGCGGTTCGACCCCCATCGACCCGCCTCGGAACAGCGCCTCCCCCCGTACTTCCCCCGTACTTTCCCCCGTGTTTCCCCCGTGAGAGCCCCCGGGGCGAATTCCCCGGCGGCTCCCCCGTCCGGAAGGGCCACCGTGCCGTACCGCCGCCCCGTGTCGGCGGTCAGGTCCGCGCCCCTTCCGTGTGCTCCACTCTCTCGTCCACGGGGGTGGCCGCCCATCCGCGCGCCTACTCATCTCGGCGACTAGGTACGGGTACTCAGTCCGCGCGCACCTGCCCAGCGTTCGCCTGGGGACGAGCGCGGGGCTGTCGGTGGGGCCGGATAAAGTCACTGGCATGGCACGGATTGCGGTGATCGGCGCCGGGATGGGCGCCATGGCGGCTGCCGCCCGGCTGGCCGTCGCGGGCCACCGGGTGGTGGTGTACGAGCGCGGCCGGACCCACGGCGGCGCGGTGGGGCTGTTCGAGCGGGACGGCTTCCGGTTCGACACGGGCCCGGGGCTGCTGCGGCTGCCCGCCGTCTACCGGGACCTGTTCGTGAAGACCGGCAAGGAGACCCTGGAGCAGACCGTCCGGCTCACCCAGGTCGACCCGGCGGCGCGGCATCTCTTCGCCGACGGCACGGACGTCCTGCTGCCCAACGCCTCGCGCGCCGGGGTGCTCCGGGCGCTGGACGGCGCCTTCGGCCCGGGCGCGGGCGAGCGCTGGAGCGCTCTGGTCAACCGGGCGCGCGAGGCGTGGGACGCCACCCGCAGACCGCTGCTGGAGGAGCCGCTGCGCGCCGACTGGCAGGCGCTGGGCGGCGATCCGTATCCGGCCGCCCCGGTGCGGCGTGGCTGGTTCGGCGGGCTCTTCGCGCGCGGCGGCGGCCGTCCGGGGGCGCCCACCCTGGCCGAGGTGGCGCGGCGTGAGCTGGTGGACCCGCGGGCCGTCGCCTTCCTGGAGAGCCATGCCCTCGCGCACGGCCTGGACCCGCGCACCGCCCCCGCGAGCGCCACCGTGCTGCCCTATCTGGAGCAGACCTTCGGCACCTGGTACGTCGGCGGCGGGATGCGGGCGCTCGCCGACGCGCTGTACGAGCGCTGCGGCAAGCGGAAGGTGGAGTTCTGCTTCGAGGCCGAGGTCACCGGCATCGTCGAGAAGGACGGCCGGGCGGCGGGCGTCCAGCTGGCCGACGGCACGGTCGCCGAGGCGGACGTGGTGGTCGCGGGCATCGACCCGGCGCTGCTGCCCGCCCTGCTGGGCGGGCAGGAGCCCTGGCGGGAGGGCGAGGACGTGACGCCCGGGCGGGGGCCCGGCAGCGGTCCGCCCGGTCGGCTCAGCGTCTTCCTGGCGCTGCGCGGCGGCCGCCCCGACGACGCGGTGCACCGGACCGTGGTGCACACCCCGGACCGCGCGGCGGAGCTGACCGCCGTCTTCGGCGAAACCGAGGGCAAGGGCAGCGGCGATCGCGATGGCCTGCGCGCGCCCTCCGCTCACCCCACCGTCACCGTCCTGCGCCCGGACGATCCCGCGACCCGCCCCGACGACGGCCACGAGGCCGTCACTCTCAGCGCGGTCGTCGCCCCGCACGGACCGGTCGACTGGACCGGCGCGGAGGCCGCCGGGCAGACCGCGGACCGGCTGATCACGGCCGCCGAGGCGGCCATACCGGGGCTGCGGGACCGGATCCTGTGGCGCGAGGTCCGCACCCCCCGTCACATCGCCGCCGACACCGGCGTCGCGGGCGGCTCCGTGCCGGGCCCGGCGCTGGCCGGTGCCGGGGGCCGGTATCTGCATCCCGCCAACCTCACCCGGCTCCCGGGCCTCCATCTGGCGGGCGGCTGGTCCCATCCGGGCGGCGGGCTGGCCCACGCCGGAATGTCGGGGGCGCTGGTGGCGGGTCTGATCGTCGAGGGCCAGGACTGGCGCGGCTCACAGTAGTGCGCCGCGCTCCCCGGTCCGCGCCCCGTCAGAAGCGGTACTAGAAGCGGTACTGCTCGTCGTGTCCCTGCTGGAAGCCCTGCCGCTGGTAGGGGTACGGCGGCTGGTCCTGCTGGCCGGGCGGGGCGTCGCCCTCGCGCTGCTGCGGGACCCAGGAGCCGCCCGGCTCCATCGCGTCGGCGCCCGGGGGGTACTGCTGCGGGGAGCCGTACGAGGCGTCCGCCGCGTAGTGGTCGCCGCCGTACCCACCGGCGGCGTACGGGTCCTGCTGGTAGCCCGCGTACGGGTCGGGGTACTGGGCCTGCCCGTAGGGCTGCTGCTGGCCATAGGACTGCTGGTCGTGGGAAGCGGCGTACGGGTCCTGCTGGTAGCCCGCGTACGCCTGGTCCTGGTAGCCGTACTGCCCGGCGTCCGCGTACACATCCTGGCCCTGGCCGTAGCCCACGTCGCCGTAGCCCTGGCCCTGGTCCTGACCCTGCCCCTGAGCGCCCTGGCCGTCCTGCGCGCCGTACCCGGCGTACGTCTCGTACGCGCTGTAGCCGGCGTTCGGGTCGGCGTAGGCGCCGGAGGCGGGGGTGAACGGGGACGGCTCCTCGTAGACGCCGTATTCGCTGGTGTCGTCCGGCAGCGGCTCCGGCCGGTAGGTGGGCGGCTCGGACCGGGAGACCTGGACGTCCTCCAGGTCCGAGACCTGGAGCACCGGCTCGGGCTCCGGATCGTCCGGCCCCGGACCGGGCCCGCGCTCGCGCCCGCGGCCCAGCCCCGGCAGCCCGGGTACGCCGTCCAGCGCCCAGCCCCTTTCGAAGCCGCGGCGGAAGGAGAGCGTGACGTAGGTCTGGCCGATCGCGAAGGCGATCGCGCCGATCGCGATCACCACCACCGAGGGGATCAGCACCCCGACGACGACGCCCAGAAAGCCGGCGAAGGCCAGCAGCCGCCAGCGCAGCCGCGCCTTGTACTGCAGGAGTACCTCTCCCAACAGCCACAGCGCCACGACGCCGAAAGCGATGTAGAGGACCGTCCAGCCCATGCCCGCCCCTCTCAGTGCGGCTGCCCCTCGGCGGCCGTCATCAGGACCGCTGGTGCAGTCCCAGATTCTTGTAGATTTCCAGCGTCGCCGTGGAGTGGTTCAGGGTAATGAAGTGCAGCCCGGGGATCTCCTCGGCCATCAACCGCGCGCACAGCTCTGTCGCGTAGTCGATCCCGATCGAGCGTACAGCCGCCGCGTCGTCCTTGACCGCCAGGATGCGCTCGGCCAGCTCCGGCGGGAAGGCGGCGTTGCTGAGCTGCGCGAACCGCTCGATCTGCCTGACGTTCGTGACCGGCATGATCTCAGGGATGATCGGTGTCGTACAGCCCGAGGCCGCGACCCGGTCGCGCAGCCGCAGATAGTCCTCCGGGTAGAAGAACATCTGGGTGATCGCGAAGTCGGCGCCCGCGCGGCACTTGTCGACGAAGTGACGGATGTCGGTGTCCCAGTCCGTCGAGCGCGGGTGCATCTCGGGGAAGGCGGCGACGCCGACGCAGAAGTCTCCCGACTCCTTGATCAGGCGGACCAGCTCGGCGGCGTAGGTGATGCCGTCGGGGTGCCTGACCCAGTCCCCCATCGGGTCGCCGGGCGGGTCGCCGCGCAGGGCGAGCATGTTGCGGATCCCGGCCCCGGCGTACTGGCCGATGATGTTGCGCAGCTGGGCGAGGGAGTGGTTGACCGCGGTCAGATGGGCGACCGGGGTGAGGGTGGTTTCGGTCGCGATGCGCTCGGTGGCGCGGACGGTGCCCTCGCGGGAGGAGCCTCCGGCGCCGTACGTCACGGAGACGAAGGTCGGTGAGACGGCCTCCAGTCGGCGGATGGCGTTCCACAGCGTGTTCTCGCCCCTGTCCGTTTTCGGGGCGAAGAATTCGAAGGAATACGACTGCTCGCCGGACGCGAGCAGATCACGCACGGTAAGGGCTCGATCAGTCCTGGTGGAAGCGGTGCCTAGGGCCATACCGGAAGGTTAGCCAGCCGGGTGGCCGTCGCCCACCCGGCGACGTGATTATGGGGGCTTTGCCGGGATCCTGTCCGCAATGCGGACAGAGACTCATCGAGCCGGGCTCAACTCCGACACCTACGGGACATCTGCCGCTCGGACGCGCTTCGCCAGCGCTTCCGTGGCCGCCGCCGGGTCCGCGGCCTCGGTGATGGCCCGCACCACGACGACCCGGCGCGCTCCCGCCTCCAGCACCTCGTCCAGGTTCGACGCGTCGATGCCGCCGATCGCGAACCAGGGCCGGTCCGGGCGCCGCGCGGCCGCGTGACGGACCAGGGAGAGGCCGGGGGCGTGGCGGCCCGGCTTGGTGGGGGTGGGCCAGCAGGGGCCGGTGCAGAAGTAGTCCACGCCGGGCTCGGCGAGGGCCGCGTCCACCTCGGCCTCCGCGTGCGTGGAGCGGCCGATCAGCGGGCCGTCCCCGATGATGGCGCGGGCCGCCGGGACCGGCAGATCGCCCTGGCCCAGGTGGAGCACGTCGGCACCGGAGGCGTGGGCGACGTCCGCCCGGTCGTTGACGGCGAGCAGCTTCCCGTGGCGGCGGCAGGCGTCGGCGAAGACGGCGAGGTGGTCCAGCTCCTCGGCGGCCTCCATGCCCTTGTCCCGCAGCTGGACGATGTCCACCCCGGCCGCCAGCACGGCGTCCAGGAACTCCGGCAGGTCGCCCTGGCGCTTGCGCGCGTCGGTGCACAGGTAGAGGCGGGCGTCGGCCAACTGCTCACGTGCGGTCATGGGTGGCTTTCCCCCCGGGTCGTGCGGCGTACGGGCCGGGGCGCCGCCGGGGACGGCGGCCGTGCGGCCCGTACGCCTGGTGGTTCGGAGACGGTGCGGGAACCTCAAGGGTCCAGGACCCCGGTGGTTCAGGGAACGGCGGGCGGCGTCAGACGGCGAGCGCCTGCGCGCGCCGCTTCACTTCCGTGCCGCGATTCTCGCGCAGCGCCTGGGCCGGGGTGCCCGGCAGGCTCGGGTCGGGGGTGAAGAGCCACTCCAGCATCTCCTCGTCGCTGAAGCCGTCGTCCTTGAGGAGGGTCAGGGTGCCCACGAGGCCCTTGACGACCTTCCCGTCACCGACGAAGTCCTCGGGCACCTGCAGCACCCGGTTCTCGCCACGGCGCACCGCGATCAGCTGGCCCTCCTTGACCAGCTGCCTCACACGGGTCACCTCGACGCCCAGCCGGTCGGCGACGTCGGGGAGAGTGAGCCAGGCGGGGACGAGAGCATCGATCTTTGCGTCAATCTCGGTCACAGAACAAGCCTGCCATCTGGGACTGACAGTGGGTAGCCGGGCGTCCGCCGCGCGGGCCGCGGGGTGCGGGGCCCGCCGAACCCGGCACCCCCGCCCCAGGGCACCGGTGGGTCACAGAACGGCCGACTTCAGCGGCACCGACGGATCCGTGGCCCGGGTCCGGTCCAGCCGGGCGCCGCGTTCGATCAGCTTGCGTCCCTGGGCCAGATCGCGCGGACGGCCGACGGCCAGCAGGGCGACCAGGACCCCGTCCCGCAGCCAGCACACCGACCAGGCGGCGCCGTCCGGGTCACCCCGCCAGACCAGTTCGTCGGCGTCCGAGTGGTGTCCGGCGTACTGCACGAACCGCCCGAACTGCTCGGACCAGAAGTACGGCACCGGGTCGTAGACCTGGCCGGGGAAGTGCGCGGTGCGGCTGCCCACCACGTTGGCGGCGACCGTCCGCGGCCCCTGGAGCGCGTTGTCCCAGTGGTGGACCAGCAGCCGGGTCCCGTAGCGGGCGGAGGGGAAGGACGCGCAGTCGCCGACGGCGTACACGTCGGGCGCCGAGGTGCGCAGCCCCTCGTCGGCGGCGACGGACCGGTCCTCGGCGAGTTCCACGCCCGAACCGGCCAGCCAGCCGGTCGCGGGCCGGGCGCCGATGCCGACGACCACCGCACCGGCCCGCAGCCGGGTGCCGTCGCCGAGCCGCAGGCCGTTCCGGTCGAGCGCGGTCACCCGCGCGCCGGTGACCAGGGTGGCGCCGTAGTCCGCGTACCAGCCGGTCATATGGGCGGCGACCTCCGCCGGGAGGGCGCCGACCAGCGGCCGGTCCGCGGCCTCCACGACCGTCACCGCGCAGCCCGCCTCGCGGGCCGCGGTCGCGAACTCCGCGCCGATCCAGCCCGCCCCGACCACCACGATCTCGCCCTGTCCGGCGAGCACCGGTCGCAGCCGCTCGGCGTCGTCCAGGGTGCGCAGGAGGTGGACGCCCGGCACGTCCTCGCTGCCGGGCAGGGCGATCGGCTCGGCGCCGGTGGCGATCACCAGGACGTCGTACGGGATCGGGCCCGATCCGGTCCCCACCGTCCGCCCGCCGGTGTCCAGCCCGGTCACCGGGACGCCGAGGCGCAGCTCGATGCCGAGCGCGGCGAAGTCCACGTCGAACGCGGACCCCTCGGCCTTGCCGAGCAGCACGGCCTTGGACAGCGGCGGCCGGTCGTACGGCTGATGGGGCTCGGCGCCCAGCAGCAGGATCTCCCCGGTCCAGCCCTGCTCCCGCAGCGCGACCGCGGTCTGCACCCCCGCCATGCCCGCGCCGACGATCACCACCCGCTGTCCGCCGCCACCCGCCGAGGACGCCATCGTCTTCGTCGTCTCATCGCTCACACGATCACTGTATTGCGGCAGGTGGGGCGGACCGCAGAGCGCACGACGAGATCTCGGGCACAGCCCGGCCGGCCGGACGGCCGTCGCGAAGGGGCCGCGGCGCCCGGTGCCCGGCCCCGCCCGGGGCTCTCCCTTCCGGGCGATTCGGGGCGCGTACTAGGGTGGCGGGACAGAGCACTCGCGGGAGCCCGGGCGCACCGGGCTGAGAGGGAGGCTGGCGCGGCCTCCGACCGTACGAACCTGATCCGGGTCATGCCGGCGAAGGGAGGGGGCGACAGCCCATGCACACGCCACCGCACACAGCGCGCGAGGCGCCCACCGGTGACGCGCCGTACGACGTCCTCGTCGTCGGCGGCGGCATCATCGGCCTGGTCACGGCCTGGCGGGCGGCCCAGCGGGGCTTGCGCACCGCCGTGGCCGACCCGGCGCCCGGCGGCGGGGCCGCCCAGGTCGCGGCCGGGATGCTGGCGGCCGTCACCGAGCTGCACTACGGCGAGCAGACCCTGCTCGGGCTGAATCTGGCCTCGGCGCGCCGCTATCCGTCCTTCGTGGCGGAGCTGGAGGAGGCGAGCGGCCACGACCTGGCTTTTCGCACCTGCGGCACGCTCTCGGTCGCGCTCGACGCGGACGACCGCGCGCATCTGCGGGAGCTGCACGCCTTCCAGCGGCGGCTCGGGCTGGACGCGCAGTGGCTGACCGGGCGCGAATGCCGGCGCCTGGAGCCGATGCTCGCGCCGGGTGTGCGCGGGGGCCTGCGCGTCGACGGCGACCACCAGGTCGACCCGCGGCGGCTGGCGGCCGCGCTGCTGACGGCGTGCGAGCGCGCCGGGGTGACCCTCCACCGCGCCCGCGCGGAGCGGCTGGCGCTGGACGGCGACCGGGCCGCCGGGGCCGAGCTGGCCGGCGGTACCCGGCTGGCCGCCGGGCAGACCGTGCTGGCCGCGGGCAGCCTCAGCGGGCGCCTCCCGGGCGTCCCCGAGGAGGTCCTGCCGCCCGTGCGCCCCGTCAAGGGCCAGGTGCTGCGGCTGTCGGTGCCCGGCCCGTACGCGCCCTTCCTGTCCCGGACCGTGCGGGCCGTGGTGCGCGGCGGGCACGTCTACCTCGTCCCGCGCGAGAACGGCGAGCTGGTCGTCGGCGCGACCACGGAGGAGCTGGGCTGGGACACCACGGTCACCGCGGGCGGGGTGTACGAGCTGCTGCGCGACGCGCACGAGCTGGTGCCCGGCATCACCGAGCTGCCGCTCGTCGAGACCCGCGCCGGGCTGCGCCCCGGCTCCCCCGACAACGCCCCGCTGCTCGGCCCGACCGCGCTGCCGGGCCTCCAGCTGGCCACCGGCCACTACCGCAACGGCGTCCTGCTCACCCCGATCACCGGCGATGTCATGGCCGAGGCGCTGACCGGCGGCGAACTCCCGCCCGACGCACGGCCGTTCTCCCCGCGCCGCTTCACGCGCCACCCCGCAGCAGTACAGGAGCACACCGCATGACCGTCACCGTGAACGGCGAGCCCCGCGAGCTGCCCGACGGCACCACCCTCGACGGGGTCGTCGCGACCCTCACCCAGGCGCCCTCGGGCGTCGCCGCGGCCGTCAACGAGACGGTCGTCCCGCGCGGCCAGTGGCCCACGACCCCGCTCGGCGACGGCGACCGCGTCGAGGTCCTCACCGCGGTCCAAGGAGGCTGAACCCCATGTCTCACCCCACACCACAGGCGACGACGCTCGACGAGGTCCTCACCGCCGCCGATCCCCTCACCATCGCCGATACGACCTTCGGCTCCCGCCTGATCATGGGCACCGGGGGCGCGCCCAGCCTGGACGTCCTGGAGCGCTCGCTGCTCGCCTCCGGCACCGAGCTGACCACGGTCGCCATGCGCCGCCTGGACCCCACGGTGCAGGGCTCGGTGCTGTCCGTACTGAAGCGCCACGGCATCCGCCCGCTGCCCAACACCGCGGGCTGCTTCACCGCCGGGGAGGCCGTGCTGACCGCCCGGCTCGCCCGCGAGGCGCTGGGCACCGACTGGGTGAAGCTGGAGGTCGTCGCCGACGAGCGCACCCTGCTCCCCGACCCCATCGAGACGCTGGAGGCCGCCGAGACCCTGGTGGACGACGGCTTCACGGTCCTGCCGTACACCAACGACGATCCGGTGCTGGCCCGGAAGCTGGAGGACGTCGGCTGCGCCGCGATCATGCCGCTGGGCTCGCCGATCGGCTCCGGTCTGGGCATCCGCAACCCGCACAACTTCCAGCTCATCACCGAGCGCGCCGGGGTGCCGGTGATCCTCGACGCGGGCGCGGGCACGGCGTCCGACGCCGCGCTGGCCATGGAGCTGGGCTGCGCGGCCGTCATGCTGGCCTCGGCCGTGACGCGCGCCCAGGAGCCGGTGCTGATGGCGGGGGCGATGCGGCACGCGGTGGCCGCGGGGCGGCTCGCGCACCGGGCGGGCCGCATCCCGCGCCGCCACTTCGCCGAGGCGTCGTCCCCGGCCGAGGGCCTGGCCGCCCTCGACCCGGAGCGGCCCGCGTTCGCGTAACGGACGGCGACGGGGCGACCTACCGTGGGAAGCGGAGGTGGTCGCCGTGACCGTGGCCGACCGGATCGAGCGCGAGACCTACGTCGCCGCCCCCGTCGACCGCGTCTGGCGGGTGCTGACCACGCCGGAGCACATCCGCACCTGGTACGCCCCCGGCGGCTGCGAGATCGAACCGCGCCCCGGCGGCACCGTCCGCTTCCGCTGGGACGAGCACGGGGAGTTCCACGGCCGGGTCGAGCGGGCGGTCCCCGACGCCCTCTTCCGCTTCCGGCTGGCCCACGCGCCCGACCGCGCCCCGCTCGGGCCCGGCCAGTCCACCGTGGTCGAGTTCACGCTCTCCCCGGAGGGCGCGGGCACCCGCCTCCGCCTCGCCGAGACCGGTATCCGCGCGCTCGACCTCCCGGACGAGGCCAAGGCCAAGCACGCCGAGTACGCCGCCCTGGCCTGGACCTCCGCGTGTGAGGAGCTGGCCGCCCTGGCCGCCGCCTCGCACAACTGAGGCCGAGGTCACCGTTCTGTCGCAGCACGTACCGGACATGCGGGCAGCGGTCCAACGCGGCGGTGACGGCTCGTAGACTGCACTCTCGTGGATACGACGCTCCAGGACCCCCTTGTCGGGCAGGTGCTCGACGGCCGCTACCGCGTCGAGGCGCGCATCGCCGTGGGCGGGATGGCGACGGTCTACCGGGCCGTCGACACGCGGCTCGACCGCGTCCTCGCCCTGAAGGTGATGCACCAGAGCCTCGCCTCGGACGCCGCCTTCGTGGACCGCTTCATCCGCGAGGCCAAGTCCGTCGCCAGACTCGCGCACGCCAATGTGGTCGGCGTCTACGACCAGGGCACCGACGGCGCGCACGTCTACCTGGCCATGGAGTACGTCGCCGGGTGCACCCTGCGTGATGTGCTGCGCGAGCGCGGCGCCCTGCAGCCCCGCGCCGCCCTGGACATCCTGGAACCGGTCCTGGCCGCCCTCGGCGCCGCTCACCGCGCGGGCTTCGTCCACCGCGACATGAAGCCGGAGAACGTCCTGATCGGCGACGACGGCCGGGTCAAGGTCGCCGACTTCGGCCTGGTCAGGGCGGTGGACACCAACACCAGCGCCTCCACAGGGTCCGTCCTGGGCACCGTGTCCTACCTCGCGCCCGAGCAGATCGAGCACGGCACGGCCGACACCCGCGCCGACGTCTACGCGTGCGGCGTCGTCCTGTACGAGATGCTCACCGGCTCCAAGCCGCACGGCGGCAGCACTCCCGCGCAGGTCCTCTACCAGCATCTGCACGAGGACGTCCCGCCCCCGTCCGTCGCCGCGCCCGAGGTCGCGCCGGAGCTGGACGCGCTGGTCGCCTCCGCCGCCGCGCGCGACGTGTCCCTGCGCCCCGCCGACGCCGTCGCGCTCCTCGGCCAGGTGCGGACGGCGCGGGCCGCCCTCACCGACGCCCAGCTGGACGCCGTACCGCCGCAGGCCCACGAGGACGCCCCCGGCGACGGCTCCGAGGACCGTACGGCGGTGATCCCCCGCCCCGCCGGGGCCGCCGCCGCGTCCGCCCGGGACGAGCTGCACCACACCAGCCGCCTCGACCTCCCCGCGGACCCGCCCGGTCCGCGGCCGCGCCGCCGGATGCCGCGCCGCGGTGTGGTGACGATCGTCGCCGCCGTGCTGCTGGCCCTGGGCATCGGCGCCGGGGTCTGGTACATCAGCGCCGGGCAGTTCACCAACGTGCCGTCCGTGCTGAAGATGACCCGGTCGGACGCGGAGAAGAAGCTCCACAGCGCCGGCCTGGACGTCAAGGTCGTCCAGGACTACAGCGACGTCGTGGACAAGAACAAGGTCATCAGCACCAAGCCCGGCGTCGGCGAGCGCATCCGCTCCACCGGCACCGTCACCATCCACGTCTCCCAGGGCCCGCCGCGGGCCGAGGTGCCCAACGTGGTCGGCCGGCCGCTCACCGAGGCCAAGCAGAAGATCGCCGACGCCGGGCTGAGGGTGGGCACCGTCACCCGCAGCTTCAGCACCGAGACCCCGCGGAACGCGGTGCTCTCCACCACCCCGGGGCCGGACGCGGTCCGCCGCCCCGACACGGCCGTGAACATCGTGGTCAGCAAGGGCGAGCCCATCGACATCCCCGACCTCATCGGCGACGACCCCGCCGACGCCCGGTCCGAGCTGCGCGACGCGGGCTTCAAGGTCGAGTTCGCCGAGCGCCGGGCGTTCTCGGACGAGGACAGGGGCACCGTCGCCGCACAGTCCCCGGGCGAGGGCACCAAGGGCGCCAAGGGCGACACGGTGACCCTCACCCTCTCCAAGGGGCAGCAGATGATCGAGGTCCCGGACGTCGAGGGCGACAAGGTCGACGACGCGAAGCGGAAGCTGGAGGACGCGGGTTTCACGGTGAACGTCGACAAGCCGCTGCTGTTCCCGGGCGACACGGTGAAGGACCAGTCGGTGTCCGGCGGCGACAAGGCGCCGAAGGGGAGCGAGATCACGATCACGGTGAAGGGCGGCGTCTTCTAGAACCGCCACGCCGTGGCCGATATCAGAGCCGTGTCAGTCGTTTGTCAGGCCCGTCGGGGAATGTGGCCACAACGACCGCCACGGAAGGATTCCGATGAGCCGAACGGTTCCCATCCCGCAGGGCCTCCCCCTGGAGCGCGACGCGGGCCCCTTCGCCCCGCCCCGCCGGATCACCCGGCTGCGCGAGGCTCGCCCCGTCAGTCCCATGATCTTCCCCGACGGACATGAGGGCTGGCTCGTCACCGGCTACGACGCGGTCCGCCGGCTCATGGCCGACACCCGGTTCAGCTCCCGCCGGGACATCGGCATCCCCCACGTGCCGTACGAGATCTCCGGCATGCCCGTCCCCACCGAGCCCGTCCCGCAGTCGCCGGGCCTGTTCATCTCCATGGACCCGCCGGACCACACCCGGCTGCGGCGCAAGCTCACCGGCGCCTTCACCGTCAAACGCATGAAAATGCTCGAAGAGCACATCATCGAGATCACCGAGCGGCAACTGGACGAGCTGGCGCGCCTGACCCCACCGGTCGACCTGGTCAAGGAGTTCGCGCTGCCGGTGCCCTCGCTGGTGATCTGCGAAATGCTCGGTGTCCCCTACGCGGACCGCGACACCTTCCAGGTCAACTCCGCCAAGATCATGGTCAAGGACCAGACGCTCGAGAAGAAGATGGCCGCGTTCGGCGCGATGACCGCGTACCTGTCCGAACTGGTCACGCGCAAGCGCGCCGAACCCAGCGAGGACCTGCTGTCCGACCTGGCCCGGGATGACGACCTGACCATCGAGGAGCTGGCCGGGGTCGCCTTCCTGCTGCTGCTCGCGGGCCACGAGACCACCGCCAACATGCTGGGTCTTGGCACCTTCGCGCTCCTGGAGCACCCCGAGCAGCTGGCGGAACTGCGCGCCGCCCCGGATCTGCTCCCCGACGCCGTCGAGGAACTCCTGCGCTACCTGTCCGTTGCCGACATCTTCTATCGCTACGCCACGGAGGACATCGAACTCGGCGGGGAAACAATCCGTAAGGGATCGACCGTCGTTGTCTCGCTGCTGGCCGCCAACCGCGACCCCCAGCGCTTCGACAACCCCGACACCCTGGACATCCACCGCAAGGCCCGCGGCCACCTGTCCTTCGGCCACGGCGTCCACCAATGCCTCGGGCAGCAACTGGCCCGCATCGAGATGCGCGCCGGTTTCGACGGGCTGCTGCGCCGCTTCCCGACCCTCCGGCTCGCCATCCCCGCGGACGAGGTGAGGCTCAGGACCGACATGAACGTCTACGGCGTCCACGCCCTCCCGGTCACCTGGACCGGCGCCTGAGTACGCACACTCATGGAGGCGTCCCGCCCGGTTCCCTACACTGAGCCCTCGATCACGGTGAGTCGCGAGTCGCGACAGAGGGGGAGCGCATGAACCTTGCAAGCGCCGACGGCATGCCCACCTGGGGACAGGGCGGCTCGGGAAAGCTGAAGTCCAGCAAGTCCGCGTGGACCACGGCGGGCAGGGATGTCGGCAAACTCCGGGGGAACATCAGGACCGCGCTCACGAAGTTGGAGGAGAAACAGACGGGCCTCGGCGCGGGCGGCAAGACCGGGGGCGGCACCAAGAGCGGGGCGGCCCAGCGGGAGCTGTACCACTCCTGGTCGCGCTACCTGAAGGGCGTGAGCGGCAAATGCGGCACCCTCCAGGACCGGCTTGAGAAGGCCGGGGAGGAACACCGCAAGAACGACGAGGCCACCAAGCACACGTTCGATCGGCTGGACGGCGTGTACAAGGACACGAAGCCGGTCGGCGGCGAGAGCCGGGGCAGGTGACGGGGAGCAGTGGATTACGCGACTCTCACGTCCCTCAAGCCGTCGGAGTTCGAGGACGCCGCCGATGGCTACCAGTCCGTCAGCAACATGGCCGACCACGCCAGGGAGACGGTTGAGCGGCGGATCGCCGGCAAAATGCAGGCGGCTCTTGAGGGCGAGGCCGCTTCGGCGGCCCTCACTCAGTTACGGAAATTGGGGCAGAACTTCCATTACATCCAGGTGGAGT
Source organism: Streptomyces sp. NBRC 110028 (assembly GCF_001417735.1). Taxonomy (GTDB): domain Bacteria; phylum Actinomycetota; class Actinomycetes; order Streptomycetales; family Streptomycetaceae; genus Streptomyces. The sequence continues at coordinate 49,874 of NZ_BBUZ01000037.1, read as the reverse complement.
GCGGTCTCGTCAGTACGGCGCTGAACGCCATGGCGAGCGACTTCCGGGAAGCGAAGAACAAGCTCGACTCCGCTGTGGCGGATGCGCAGGAGCAGAAGCTCACGGTGAACGCGGATGGCTCGGTGAGCTATCCGGCAGGGGGCGAGAAGGGAGAGGACGGCAAGACTCCGGAGGGCGGAAAGGTCTCCGGCATCGCAAAGGCTTCGTCGAAGGGGCCGCTCCCGGACGCCGGTGATTCGTCGGATACGGCCAGGTCCATTGCCCGGCAGGCAGCCAACCTCGATCCCAACCCGAACCACGCCCGGGCCCTGGAGTGCGCCGACCGCATCGCCCAGGCGATCCAGGAGGCGGCGGAGGCCGACGAGTTGTGGGCCCCGAAGCTGCGGTCGCTGAGGGCCGATGACGATCTGACGGTCTCCGACGACGACTGGATCGACACCAAGAAGGACACCGGCGGCGTCCGCAGCGGCGCGAAGGACTATCTGGACGCCATCAAGGACCGGCCCAAGAACGGCGATCCCCAGTTGACCGCCCGGTGGTGGAAGGGCCTGTCCAAGGATCAGCAGGAAGCCCTGATCGCCCTGGACCCGGCCGGCCTGGGCAAGACGGACGGGCTTCCCGCCGAGGTACGTGACGAGGCGAACCGCACCGTGCTGAGCGAGGCACGCGCCCAGTACCGGACGGAGCGGGACGCGATCCCGCCCGAGCCCACGAAATTCAGGTCTCTCGGCCCCAACGTCGAGGCGTACACCGACGAATGGCTCGCCTGGCACCACAAGTACGAGAATCGAGCCAAGCAGCTGGACAAGGCGCTGGCCGGCATGGACAACATCGAGAAGCGCTTCGAGAGGACGGGGACGAAGAACCTTCCCGAGGCGTATCTCCTGGGATTCGACCCCTTTGCGAATACCGACGGAAGGGTCATCATCGCCAACGGTAATCCGGACACCGCCGACCACACCGCAACGTATGTACCGGGCTCGAAGACGGACCAGACAAATATCGAAGACGAGCTGGACAAGAGTGAAACGTTGTGGCGTGAGAGTAGTTCCCGGTCAGCCAATGAGTCTGTGTCGACGATCACGTGGTTCGACTACAACGCTCCACGCTCAGTGAAACCTATGATTGAACACGACGTTCTCCCCGAAGCCATGTCCGATAAATACGCGGCCGAAGGGGCGCCCCGCCTCCGACAGTTCCTCGACGGCAATGCGGCGGCACACGAGGCGGCCACGGGAGAAAAGGGCCACAGCACACTCATGGGCCACAGTTACGGCACCACGGTCATAGGCGACGCCGCCAAGGTCGATCCTCCTTATCATGGGGATCGGACCCACGACCCCCTGCCGGTGGATGACGTCATGACGGTGGCCAGCCCTGGCGTGCAGGCGAAGTCGCCCGGCGACATGGGCATCGACCCCCAGCACTTCTGGGCGATGGCCTCCCCGGACGACACCGTACCGGGCTGGGGTAAGTCGGCCGGGCTCGGCGAGGACAGGATCGTTCCCTCGGATTCGGAGTTCGGCGCCAATATCATGACGACAGACACCGAGGGACACAGCGGATACTGGGATTACAAAGACAATGAGGCCTCAGACAGCCTGAAGAATCAAGCAAACGTCATTGTGGGCAGGTACGGCGACGTCAAACTGAAGCAGGAGGCTCACGAGTGACGCTGCTTGGCGGAAGTAAGGTCTGTGCAAGTCTGGCGCTACTGAGCGCCCTGATGCTGACAGTAGGGTGTTCCTCGATGAATGAGAAGTCGAGCGGCCTGGAATACGAGCCACAGGTTCGCAAAAGTCGAGCAGTGGAAGAGGAAGTCGGCACGCTCTCCAGCAGGCTGCTCGAAATGCTGAAAATCAAGGGAAAGGTAACCGACCTCGCCCCCATGGCCAGTTCCTGCCAGGTAGGGGATGACGACACGAAAAAGTATCGCAGCGTTCGACACCCCTGGTCCATTTACGACGTGGACAACAAGGCCCTCGAGAAGGGCATGAACAACCTCGCAGACAAATTGCCGCAGCAGGGATGGCGAGTCGTGAAGGACGGGCCCGACTCGAGCAAGAATCGAAACCGGGAGATTCTGGCTGTTCACACCAAAACGCACACCCAGATGGAAGCCACGTGGATGAAGGGGCTCGACGGACATGAACCAATGATTTCGTTCGCCGTGTACTCCCGGTGCTTCCGCGACCCCGGTCACTCCTCCTGACCGACCCCCCCTGGGCGGGCTGGGATGCTGGAGGGGTGAGTACGAAACGCAGCCGCAACCCCATCGGCGGCCACATCCGTGTCGCCGGTGGCCTCGCCACCACCGGCCTTCCGCACGCGCGGGACATCGGCGCCGAGGCCGTGCAGGTCTTCGTCGCCAATCCGCGCGGCTGGGCCACCCCGGCCGGCACCCCGGCCCAGGACGAGGCGTTCCGCGCCGGGTGCGCCGAGGGGGCGGTGCCGGTGTACATCCACGCCCCGTACCTGATCAACTTCGGTTCGCACACCGAGGCCACCGCCGAGCGCTCCGTCGATTCGCTGCGGCATTCGCTCCGCCGCGGCCGGGACATCGGGGCGCTCGGGGTCGTCGTGCACACCGGTTCGGCGACCGGCGGGCGGGCGCGGGAGACGGCGATGGCGCAGGTGCGGGAGCGGGTGCTGCCATTGCTGGACGAGCTGACGCATGACGACGACCCGCCCCTGCTGCTGGAGCCGACCGCGGGGCAGGGGACGTCGCTGTGCGCGCTGGTGGAGGATCTCGGCCCGTACTTCGAGGCGCTGGACCGGCATCCGAAGCTGGGCGTCTGCCTCGACACCTGCCATGTCTTCGCCGCCGGTCACGACCTGGCCGCCCCCGGCGGGATGAAGCAGACGCTGGACGAGCTGGTGGACGTCACCGGCGCGGGGCGGCTGAAGCTGATCCACGCGAACGACTCCAAGGACATAGTCGGCGCGCACAAGGACCGGCACGCGAACATCGGCGCCGGGCACATCGGCGAGGAGCCGTTCCGGGAGCTGTTCACGCATCCGGCGACGCAGGGGGTGCCGCTGGTGATCGAGACCCCGGGCGGGACCGAGGGGCACGCGGCGGACGTCGCACGGCTCAAGGCCCTGCGGGACGGATGACGGCACACCATTGAGGAATACCCCCCAGGGGTATAGCGTTCCTTCCGTCGAAGGATCGCTACTACCCCATGGGGGCACCCGACATGGATCACGTGGAGCACCACGCGCACAGCGAAACCGGCCACGACCACCACCACGGCCCCGCACCCGCCGGCTGGCCCATGGCCGCCCAGGCCACCCTGCACTGCCTCACCGGCTGCGCCATCGGCGAGATCCTGGGCATGGCCATCGGCACAGCACTGGCCTGGCACAACGTCCCGACCATGATCCTGGCGATCGTGCTGGCCTTCGTCTTCGGCTACTCCCTCACGATGCGCGGCGTCCTGCGCGCGGGGCTGGACCCGCGGAGCGCGCTACGGGTCGCGCTGGCGGCGGACACCGTATCGATCATCGTGATGGAGCTGGCGGACAACGGAACGATCCTGCTGTTCCCGGGCGCGATGGACGCGACCCTCTCCGACGCCCTGTTCTGGCTGAGCCTGGCCCTGTCCTTCGCGGTCGCCTTCGCCATCACCACGCCGGTCAACAAGTGGATGATCGGGCGGGGGAAGGGCCATGCGGTGGTGCACCAATACCACTCGACGACCCGGGACTAAAGTCCCAGGCTTGCACAACGGGCGCCACTGGCTGTGGTGCTGCGCTTGCGTCCTGCCCCACACGCGGGTTCGAGCAGTGGGGCTGGGGCGGTCGAGTGCGCCCCGCGTCGCCACAACACCCACGCTTTCGCGCGGATGTTGCGGGAGCTGTTCCGGTCTGCGTGATCAACGAATCCGCAGCTCCGGCACGCGAACCGGGCCTGCGAGACCCGGTTCGCTTTGTCAATGTGCCCACACTCGGCGCAGGTACGGGAGGTGTACGCCGGATCGACATGCACCACCGGCACCCCTGCCCTGCGGGCCTTGCACGCGATGAACTGCCCCAGCTGGGCGAAGGACCAGCTTGAATGGGTGGCCCGTTGGGGCTTGCGAAGCCGTACCCGCTCGCGGATGCCCGTCAGGTCTTCCAGGGCGATTCCGCGAGCGGTGCGTTCCGCCTCGACCACCACATGTTTCGCGATCTTGTGGTTGATGTCCCGCGCCCGCCGTGCCTCTTTGCGCCGCCGTTTCTTCAGGCGGCGTCTGGCGGAGGGGGTGTTCTTCTTCTGCAGCTTGGTGCGCAGCGTGCGTTCTCGGGCGCGGATGCGGTTGAGTTCCCGCCCGGCCATGATCTGGCCGTCGGAGGTGGTGGCGATGTTGATGATGCCCAGGTCGACGCCCAGGAAGTCCACCGGCTCGTTGTTCGGCGCGGCATCGGGCACGTCACAGGTGGCATTGAGGAACCACATGCCATCCCGACACACGAGGTCGGACTCGCCCTTGCGGTGGAGTGCCAGGGTGGCAAGTTGCTCCGGCGCGGCGGTGAATGCCACGTCCCTCATCCGCCCTGCGGTGGTCCAGATCGAGATGCGGCGCTGGTCGATCTGCCAGGACAGCATCCGGTCGTCGTAGGGCTGCGCACCCTGCGGGCGGAAGGCGACGGGCTTCTCCACCGCCCTGCGGTACCGCTTGGAACCCGGTCTGCCCAGGTTCCCGGCCTTCAGGGCGGACTTCAGCGTGGCGTAGGCGTCGCAGGCCTTCTTGATGACGCGCTGGGCGGCCTGCGCCCCCAGTCCCCAGCGAGCCTTGATCTGATGATAGGTGTGCTCGCGCAGCGCGAAATTGTTCTTCACATTCTTCTCGAACGCCACGCCGCTGGCCCAGGTGGCCGCTTCGTTGCAGGCGCGCAGGGTCGCCTCCAGCGCCACCGCCTGCTCGGACGTCGGCAGCAGCCTGACCTGCATTACCAGCTTCACGATCAGCAAACCTACATAGACGTACGACTACCCGCCGCATGTTCACCGCACATCACTCGACCGAGTGAATCCGCTACCACAGGGACGCAGCACCGGCTCCGCCGGTTACGACCGGCCCGGTCACCTCTCCCCCGGCGCCTCCGCCTCCAGGGCGACGAGCAGGTCGTCCAGCACGGGCAGCGCCCGCTCCAGCGCCTCACGGCCCGCCGGGTCGAGGCCGTCCAGGGCCCGGCGCAGGGCGGCGGTGCTGGTGCGGTCGTAGGCGTCGAGCATGTCCAGCGCCTTGGGTGAGGCGGTCAGCCGGACGGTGCGCAGGTCGACGGTGGAGGGGATGCGCTCGACCAGGCCGGCGGCGGTCATCGTACGGACCAGATTGCTCACGGTGGACGGCGCGACGCGCAGGCGGGACGCCACCTCGCGCGGGGTCGCGTCCCCCGCGGCGAGCACCCGCAACAGCTCGATCTGGGCCTCCGGCAGTTCGGGGAGCCCTGCGGTGTGGCGGGTGCGCAGGACGGCCCTGCGCAGGGGGCCGAGAAGTCGGCCGAACTCGGTCGCGGTGTCCATGGACCCCATTCTGCCGGGGCCATTGGTTTTGCAACAAAACAGTTTTGTTGCAAAATGGAGGGCGACCCTGGATCCCACCCCGAGGAGGCAGTACAGACCATGACCACCGTCGCCAACCCCGTCCCCCCGCAGGACCTCTCCGGGATCGTCGGACACCGCTTCATCTACACCTACGCCAACGGCTGGCAGTACGAGATGTACGTGAAGAACGACCACACCATCGACTACCGCATCCACTCCGGCATGGTCGGCGGCCGCTGGGTCAAGGACCAGCACGTGGATCTGGTCCAGCTGGACGACGACAGCTTCAAGGTCTCCTGGAACGAGCCCACCGGCACCTCCGTCTCGGTGAACGTGATGCCGCGCAAGCGCCGTCTGCACGGCGTGATCTTCTTCCCGCACTGGGTCGAGGAGCACGGCGAGCGGACCGTCTGCTACCAGAACGACCACCTCGACGCGATGCGCGCCTACCGCGACCAGGGCCCGACGTACCCGGTGTACGTCGTCCCCGAGTTCGCCAGGATCACCCTCTTCGAGCACGTCGGCGCGGACGACGAATCGGTCATCGCGACGGCACCCGGCGCCCTCCCCGAGGGCTGGTCCAGCCGCACCAACTGAACGGGGCGGCGCCCTACAGCTCGGGCCCGTCGCCCGGCTCCTCCTGGTACGTGTAGCGCTGCTCGCGCCAGGGGTCGCCGATGTTGTGGTAGCCGCGCTCTTCCCAGAAGCCCCGCCGGTCGGCGGTCATGTACTCGACACCGCGGACCCACTTCGGGCCCTTCCACGCGTAGAGGTGCGGGACGATCAGCCGCAGCGGGAAGCCGTGCTCGGCGGTCAGCAGCTCGCCGTCCTTGTGGGTGGCGAACATGGTCGCCTCGGCCTTGAAGTCCGACAGCCGCAGGTTCGAGCTGAAGCCGTACTCCGCCCACACCATGACGTGCGTGACGCCGGGCGCCGGCGGCGCGAGCTTGATGATCTCGCTCACCGCGACGCCGCCCCATTCCGCGCCCAGCATGGAGAACTTGGTGACACAGTGCAGATCGGCGACGACCGTCGAGTAGGGCAGGGCGGAGAACTCCTCATGCGTCCAGCGGTGCTTCTCCCCGTCCGCCGTCGCGCCGAAGACCCGGAACTCCCAGCGGTCCGGCCGGAATTTCGGGACCGGTCCATAGTGCGTAACCGGCCACCCGCGCTGCAGTCGCTGACCCGGAGGCAGCTGCGCGAGCTCTCCCTCACGGTGCTCCGGCTGACCCATGGACTCCATGCTCTCAGACCGCCGGGGGTGGTCGGGACCAGGGCATGCGGCGCCGGGGCAACTCGCACTAAGCGTGCCCTTGCTGGACGCCCCAGCTGCGACGATGTAACGATGCCGGAACCTGGCATTCCCCCTTCTGATGGGAAGGAGCCCCTTCGATGCAGGGCGACCCCGAGGTTCTGGAATTCCTCAACGAGCAGCTGACCGGCGAGCTGACGGCCATCAATCAGTATTTCCTGCATTCGAAGATGCAGGACAACAATGGCTGGACACGACTGGCCGCATACACCCGGTCGGAGTCGTTCGATGAGATGAAGCACGCGGAGATGCTCACCGACCGCATCCTCCTCCTGGATGGTCTCCCCAATTATCAGCGGCTCTTCCACGTCCGGGTGGGCCAGACGGTCACCGAGATGTTCGAGGCCGACCGCCAGGTGGAGGTCGAGGCCATCGACCGGCTCAAGCGCGGCATCGAGCTGATGCGGTCCAAGAGCGACATCACCTCGGCCAACATCTTCGAAAGCATCCTCGCCGACGAGGAGGAGCACATCGACTACCTCGACACCCAGCTCGAACTGATCGAGAAGCTGGGCGAGCCGCTCTACATCGCCCAGCAGATCGAGCAGCCGAGCGGCAGCTGACGCGGCTGGGCGGCTAGGCGGCTTCGGCCTCGACCGTCGCGGCGGCCTCGACCGTCGCGGCGGCCTCGACCGCCACGGCGGCGGCAGCAGGCAGCGTGACGGGTTCGAGCGGAGCGTCACGGCGCGGGCACGCGCCCCGGCCCAGCAGCGCCTGGATCTTGCGTACGCAGGAACCGCAGTCCGTGCCCGCCTTGCAGGCACCGGCGATCTGGCGCGGGGTGCACGCGCCCGTGGCGGCGTGCTCGCGCACCTGCTTCTCGGTGATGCCGAAGCATGAGCAGACGTACACGGGCAGACTCTCCAGCGTTGATCAATAAGGTAACCCTTACCTTACCTGTCCCGCCGGAGCCTTACAACGCCGCGGGGCGCGGATCGATGTGATCCGCGCCCCACCGGCATACGAATGATCTCTACTGGTCCCGGTACATCTCCGCGACCAGGAACGCCAGGTCCAGCGACTGGCTGCGGTTCAGCCGCGGGTCGCAGGCCGTCTCGTAGCGCTGGTGCAGATCGTCGACGAAGATCTCGTCGCCGCCGCCCACGCACTCGGTGACATCGTCACCGGTCAGCTCCACATGGATGCCACCCGGGTGGGTGCCCAGCTCCTTGTGGACCTCGAAGAAGCCCTTGACCTCGTCCAGCACGTCGTCGAAGCGGCGCGTCTTGTGGCCCGACGCGGCCTCGAAGGTGTTGCCGTGCATCGGGTCGCAGATCCACGCCACCTGCGCACCGGACGCGGTGACCTTCTCCACCAGGTGCGGCAGCTTGTCGCGGACCTTGTCCGCGCCCATCCGCGTGATGAAGGTGAGGCGGCCCGGCTCCCGGTCCGGGTCGATCTTCTCGATCAGCGTCAGCGCCTCTTCGGGCGTGGTCGTCGGGCCGAGCTTCACACCCACCGGGTTACGGATCTTCGACGCGAATTCGACGTGCGCCCCGTCCAGCTGCCGGGTGCGCTCACCGATCCACACCATGTGGCCGGACACGTCGTACAGGTCGCCGGTCCGCGAGTCGGTGCGGGTCATCGCCGACTCGTAGTCCAGGATCAGCGCCTCGTGCGACGAGAAGAACTCGACGGTCTTGAACTCCTCCGGGTCCACCCCGCAGGCGTTCATGAAGTTCAGCGCCCGGTCGATCTCGCGCGCCAGCGCCTCGTAGCGCTGCCCCGAGGGGGACGACTTCACGAAGTCCTGGTTCCAGGCGTGCACCTGCCGCAGATCGGCGTAGCCACCGGTGGTGAAGGCGCGGACCAGGTTCAGCGTCGAGGCCGACGCCTGGTACATCCGCTTCAGCCGCTGCGGATCCGGGATCCGCGCCGCCTCCGTGAACTCGAAGCCGTTGACCGAGTCCCCGCGGTACGTGGGCAGGGTCACCCCGTCGCGGGTCTCGGTCGGCTTCGAGCGCGGCTTGCTGTACTGGCCGGCGATCCGGCCGACCTTCACCACCGGGACGGACCCGGCGTAGGTCAGCACGGCGCCCATCTGCAGGAGCGTCTTCAGCTTGTTACGGATGTGGTCGGCGCTCACACCGTCGAAGGCCTCGGCACAGTCACCGCCCTGCAGCAGAAACGCCTCGCCCCGGGCCACGGCCCCCAGACGGTGCCGCAGCTGGTCGCACTCGCCCGCGAAGACGAGCGGCGGATAGGCCTCGAGCTCAGCGATCACATCGCGCAGAGCCGCTTGGTCCGGCCAGTCAGGCTGCTGCGCCGCGGGAAGGGACTGCCAGGTGTGGCCACCGGCGTGGGATTCAGCGTTCACGGTCACCCGGACAAGGGTACGGGGTCTTCATTCGCGTCCAGCCCGCCGCCCACGGTGTGAGACGCCCCGCCTCACGCTTTGATCTCGAACCACACCGTCTTCCCCGGCGCCCCCGGGGTTCGCTCCACGCCCCACGCGTCCGTGACCAGCTCCACCATCGCCAGCCCCCGCCCGTTCTCGTCCCACGGCCCGGCGGCGCGCTTCGCGGGTACGGCGGCCGAGCCGTCCCCCACCTCGACCCGCAGCTTCCCCTCCTGCGCCAGCAGCGCCACGGTGCAGCTCCGGTCCGGTACGTGCTTGATCACGTTGGCGAGGAGTTCGGTCACGGCGAGCCCGGCGGGCTCGGCCAGGTGCGGCATGTCCCACATGGCGAGGTACGTACGGACGATACGGCGGATGTGGCAGGCCGCGTGCGCGGACAGCGCGGTGAAGGTCAGGTGGTAGTGGGGCGGTGGGTAAGCAATGTCTTCGTTCACGCCACAAGGATGGATTCGGACGATTACCGTGGGCTACCTCACGAACACAACGTGCTGGTTGTTGGGGGCCGTCATGCCGAACATCCGAAAGCTGGACCCGACTACGTCTCCGATGCATCACCTCGGCGCGGAGTTACGCCGGTACCGGGAGGCCGCCGGGCTTACGCAGGATCAGTTGGGCGCGAAGGTGTACTGCACGGGCTCGCTCATCGGTCAGTACGAGACCGCCAGGAAGATCCCTACCCGGCGGTTCACGATGCAGCTGGACGAGGTGTTGGGCACCGGTGGGGCGTTGTTGCGGCTGCTGGAGATGGCGTTGTGCTTTCGGGTACCTCTGCAGGACCAGCAGTACGCGGACCTGGAAGCCGAGGCAGCCCAGGCGTACTTCTTCGAGCCGAACGTGGTGAACGGCCTGCTACAGACCCCGGACTACGCACGAGCGGTGATCGGCGTGCTCGACAAGGACAGCCTTGACTACCGGCTGGCGCACCGAATGGACCGACAGCGTGTCCTGCTGCGCGAGAACCCGCTGCTGACGTGGGTGATTCTAGGCGAGGCAGCACTGCACCAAGCGGTCGGCGGCCCAGAAGTGATGTGGAACCAACTGGCCCACCTGTTGACCTTCCGCGACCAGGACTGGGTGAACATCCAGGTGCTGCCCTACTCGGCCGGAGCGCACGTCGGCTTCCAGGGCGCGTTCACGTTGTTCCGCTTCGAGAAGGGACCGGATCTCGCCTTCAACGAGGACTACGAGGCCGGTTACTTGACCGCAAATCCGCAGGACGTCACCGCCCGCACGCTCCGTTACGCTCACCTTCAGGCCGCCGCTCTGTCCATCCAGGACTCGGCCGATCTGATCGCTCACGTAATGGAGGAACGCTATGGATCGCAGCCCTGAGTGGCGTAAGTCCAGCCACAGCAGTGACCAAGGCAATTGCGTGGAGGTCGCCGAGATACCCGGCCGCGTCGCCGTCCGCGACTCCAAGCACCCCGACGGCCCCGTCCTGCTCCTCTCCCCCGCCGCCTTCGGCGACTTCGTCACCGCGACAGCGAACGGCACCCTTACTTGCTGATGTGCTCCATGCACAGCGTGAACTGCGGCCTGCCGTTGCGGGTCAACTGGTACGTGGCGTACTGCGGATCGCAGGTGTAATCCATCACCTCACGCTGCTTCACCTTGTAGTCGGCGGCGGCGCCACCGCAGTCCACGATCGTGAGGTCCGGGTCGCTCTCGGAGCCCTTGTTCTGCAGGCAGTCACCGACGTCGGCGGCGGACGCGCTCGTGCTGTCCGTGTTGGCCGGACCGGTGTCGGGGGTGTCGTGGCCCAGCACCCCGTACCAGACACCGCAGAAGATCACGACCACGACACCGGTGATCATCTGGATCTTGGTCTTGAGGTTGAACCGGCTGAAGAAGCTGGGCCGCCGGGGCGGAGGCGGCGGAGCGGGCGCGCCCGGGTAGGGCTGGCCGTACTGCGGCTGGCCGTACGGCTGCTGACCGTACTGGGGCTGGCCCTGCTGCGGCGGGTAGGGGCTGTAGCCGCCGGGCGGCGGCGCGGACGTGGACAAAACTTTCCCCCGTAGTGCACGAAGTGAAGCCGCGCATCAGAGCAATTGCGCGGTCCGTCAACGTAGCGACCGGCGCCGACAACCCGGCGCTCGGGGTAGCGGCCTCCACACCGCCCACACACAGGGAAGGAAACCGTGTCGCAGCCATGAGCACCGCGCCGCCGCCCGGTGGCTTCACCGCCGAGGACCTTCTGCGGCTGCCCGGACTTCCCTCGCACACCGAGCTCATCGACGGGGGCCTGGTCTTCCGCAGCCCGCAAGAAAAATGGCACAGTCGGGTGATCAATCTGCTGGTCGCGGAGCTAAATCGGCAGGCACCGGGCGGGTTGCAGGCCGATCGTGAGATGACCGTGCGACTGGCCAAGCGCCAGGCTCCCGAGCCGGATGTCGTCGTGGTGACCAGCGAGGCGTACGAGCGCGACGAGCCGTCCACGTACTACCTCCCGGAGGACGTCGCGCTGGCCGTCGAGGCCGTGTCGCCGGACTCGGAGAAGCGGGACCGCGACACCAAGCCCCGGAAGTACGCGAAGGCGGGCATCCGGCACTACTGGCGGGTGGAGAACGACGAGGGGCGCACCGTGGTCTACGTTAACGAGGGCGACCCGGCCACGGAGGGCTTCTCCTTGACCGGCATCCATCACAACCAGCTCAAGGTCACGACCCCCTTCACTCTCGACATCGACCTCACCTCCGTCGGCAGGCGCTCCGCGTAACGAAAGGTTCGTACCAAGCACACGCGGGACGCGTCGCGCAAGGACGGGCGTTCGGGCATCCCTCGGCCGTTTATGGACATGCCACGGAGAAGACGTGATGGAACCGTGCGCTCCTCGGACGCTGTTCGGGTGACCGGCACGCCCCCGTGGCCGGTTCCCATCCGAAGGAGTAGTCCCATGAGGAAGTTGCTCCGCCGCGGTACCGCCGCCTTCGCGGCCGCCGCCTCGCTCGCACTGATGTCGCTGGGCGCCACACCCGCCCAGGCGGACTCGTCCGCCATCCCGTCCGGCATGACGTGGACCGTGCTTGCCAAGGGCAACGGCACGGTCCGTGTCGGCGCCGACTCCGCGACCGACGCGTACAACGGCGACACCGCCGCCACCGCGACGCTGCCCATGCTGTGCCTGAGAGTCAACGGCAGCGCCGTACCCGCCGGGATCACGCCGGACTTCTACGCGGGCTGGGCGCGCGGCACCGTCGCCGCGACGCCGCCCGTGCTGGGCAGGTCGCTGACCAGCCGGGCGACGGCGGACGCGGTCTGCGCGCAGTACTACGGCTCGGACTGGCGGATGGCCGAGTTCCACGACGGCCGCTACGGCGCCAACCTGGAGGCCAGCGGTGGCTGGTCCTTCTGGGCGTACGGCTACGTACCCGAAGGCACCCGCTTCTGGGCGGCGATCAACGACCAGCCTGCGAACCCGTGGAACTGAGTTGAAGTGCTCTCCTCCTCCGGCAAGCCTGTATCCGGACGCTTAGGCCCGGCCTCCTGCTCTGCAGAGTCGCGGAAGGGCACCACTGGCTCCAGTCTGGAGGGGCGGGCACTCGTGAAGATCTGAGGTAGAGTCCGGACCATGTTCGCGCGACTGACCATGACCTGGTGGTGGACCGCTCATCCGGCGGCCCACTGAATCGCGCGCACTGAGACAGACTCCCGCGAAGGCCGCCCGAGGGGCGGCCTTCGGCGTTTCCGCGGGTCGTTCCTCCTCTCCGGAAGGAACAACGATCCGCCATGCACAACGCAGACGCCCAGGCCGTCGTCGCCCGGCTGCTCGCCGACGACTGCCCGCCCTTCGCCCTGCTGCACCGCCGTACGCCCGGCCATGCGCCCGACACCGTCGACGTGCTCATCGGCCCGGCCGGTGAGGTGGAGCGGCTGACCGACATCCCCCTGCCGACCGGGGTGCCGGAGGGCGGCGGTCCGGTGAGCGACGCGCTCGCGCTGGTGCCGTTCCGGCAGATCCGGGAGCGGGGGTTCGACGTCCGGGACGACGGGACGCCGCTGGCCGTGCTGCGGCCCGAGACCACGTACGCGCTGCCGCTCGCCGAGCTGCTGGACGCGCTGCCCGCGCACGACGTGCGGGTCGAGGGCGGGCGCTTCGACGTCGGCGACGACGCGTACGCGCAGATCGTGAGCCGGGTCATCGAGGACGAGATCGGCGCCGGCGAGGGGGCGAACTTCGTCATTCGACGGACCTTCGAGGGCGAGATCCCGGGCTTCGCGAGTACCGACGCGCTCGCGCTCTTCCGGCGGCTGCTCGCCGGTGAGCGGGGCGCGTACTGGACGTACGTCGTACGGCTGGGCGGCGGGCGGACGCTGGTGGGGGCCAGCCCGGAGGTGCACGTGCGGATGTCCGGGGGCACGGTCGTGATGAACCCGATCAGCGGGACGTACCGCTATCCGGCGGGCGGCGCGACGGCGGAAGGGCTGCTGGAGTTCCTGCACGACCCCAAGGAGGTGGAGGAGCTGTCCATGGTCGTGGACGAGGAGCTGAAGATGATGTGCACCGTCGGCGACATGGGCGGCGTCGTCGTCGGGCCACGGCTCAAGGAGATGGCGCACCTCGCGCACACCGAGTACGAACTGCGCGGGCGGTCCTCGCTGGACGTACGGGACGTGCTGCGGGAGACGATGTTCGCGGCGACCGTCACCGGCTCGCCCGTGCAGAACGCGTGCCGCGTGATCGAGCGCTACGAACCGGGCGGCCGGGGCTACTACGCGGGCGCGCTGGCGCTCATCGGGCGCGACGGCGGCGGCGCCCAGACCCTCGACTCGCCGATCCTCATCCGCACCGCCGACATCGACGGCGACGGCGTGCTGCGGGTGCCGGTCGGGGCGACGCTGGTGCGCCACTCCGACCCGCGCGGGGAGGTCGCCGAGACCCACGCCAAGGCGGCCGGCGTGCTGACCGCGCTGGGTGTGCGGGAGGCGCCCGCACGGGCCGGGGCGGGCCCGCGCCCCCGGCTCGCGGACGATCCGCGGGTGCGGGCGGCGCTGGACGCGCGGCGGGCGGACCTGGCGCCGTTCTGGCTGCGGATGCAGGCCGCGGAGGGGCTGCTGTCCGGGCACGCGCTGGTGATCGACGCCGAGGACACCTTCACGGCGATGCTCGCCCATCTGCTGCGGATGGCGGGGCTGACGGTGACGGTGCGGCGGTATGACGAGCCGGGCGTGCGGGGCGCCGCGCTGGCGCACGAGGGGCCCGTCGTGCTCGGCCCCGGGCCGGGGGACCCCGGCGACTCCACGGACCCGAAGATGCGGTTCCTGCGGGGGCTCACGGCGGAGTTGGTGGCCGGGCACCGGCACGGGCTGCTCGGGGTGTGTCTGGGGCACGAGCTGATCGCGGCGGAGCTGGGGCTGGAGATCGTGCGGAAGGACGTGCCGTTCCAGGGGGCGCAGGAGCGGATCGACTTCTTCGGGCGCCAGGAGACGGTGGGCTTCTACAACACGTTCACCGCGCGGTGCGATGAGGGCGTGGAGACGGAGCTGGCGATGCACCGGGTGGAGCTGAGCCGGGACGCGGGGAACGGGGAGGTGCACGCGCTGCGGGGGCCGGGCTTCGCCGGGGTGCAGTTCCACCCGGAGTCGGTGCTGTCGCGGAACGGGGCGGTGCTGGTGGCGGAGCTGCTGGCGGCTGTGCGGGTCTGACACCGAGGCGCCCGCCGAGGGGAGCACCGGAGTGCTCCCCTCGGCGGGCATCCCCTCGCGGGGGAGTGTCGGTGCCTGCCGTCAGGACAGCAGCAGCACCGCGCCGGCGGCGGCCATGACCACGGTGGTGGTGGCGTGGATGCCGAGGTACGCCTTGGCGGGTCCGCCGCTGAGCTTCGTGATGAGCGTGTCCCCGAGCGTGACGAGCGAGCCGGCCAGCATCATCCAGCCGCGCAGGTGCGTGCCCGCGCCGAGCAGCACGATCAGCAGGAAGAGGCCGTAGCCGATGTCGCGGACGGCCAGGACGGACAGCCAGGCGCGGACGCTGGGGTCCTCGGTGCGGGTGCCGGGTATACCGAAGTCCGCCGCGACCTCCGGGGTCCACAGGCTGCGGGCGCCGATGAGGATGATCCCGACGGCGATCGCCCAGGTGATCACGGTGGCGGCGGTGGTGGCGACGGCAGGCATGGCAGGTGTCCCCTCTCGTCGCGGCGCCGACCCCCTGTCGAGCACCGCTCAATCTGCTAGCGATGCTAGACGTAGCAGGAGCCCGATGTCTAGCGCTGACAGAATTTCCCTCAGGCGCGCCCAGCGCGACCACCGACAAGCACTGCTCCCGCCGGGCGGCGCACCGGCGGGAGCAGCGGATTCAAGGGACCGTCAGCCGAAGAAAACCTCCGCCTCCGCGTACAGCGACGGGTCCACCGTCTTGAGGCGGGCCGTCGCCTCGGCCAGGGGGACGCGGACGATGTCGGTGCCGCGCAAGGCGACCATCTTGCCGAAGTCCTGGTCCTGTACGGCATCGATCGCGTGGAGGCCGAAGCGGGTGGCCAGCCAGCGGTCGAAGGCACTGGGGGTGCCGCCGCGCTGCACATGCCCCAGGACGGTCGTACGGGCCTCCTTGCCGGTGCGCTTCTCGATCTCCTTGGCCAGCCACTCCCCGATGCCGGAGAGCCGCACATGACCGAAGGAGTCCAGGGATTCGTCCTTGAGTACCGCGTCGCCCCCCTTCGGCATCGCGCCCTCCGCGACGACGACGATCGGGGCGTAGCGGATCTTGAAGCGGGATTCGACCCAGGCGCAGATGCGGTCGACGTCGAAGCGCTGCTCGGGGATGAGGATGACGTTGGCCCCGCCGGCGAGCCCGGCGTGGAGGGCGATCCAGCCGGCGTGGCGGCCCATCACCTCCACCACCAGGACCCGCATATGGGATTCGGCGGTGGTGTGGAGGCGGTCGATGGCCTCCGTGGCGATGTTGACGGCGGTGTCGAAGCCGAAGGTGTAATCCGTGGCGGACAGGTCGTTGTCGATGGTCTTGGGAACGCCGACGCAGGCAATGCCGTAGTCGCCGGAGAGCCGGGAGGCGACGCCGAGGGTGTCCTCGCCGCCGATCGCGATGAGCGCGTCGACCTCCTGCTTGGCCAGGGTCTCCTTGACCCGGCGGATGCCGTCCTCGCTGTTGAAGGGGTTGGTGCGGGACGAGCCGAGGATGGTGCCCCCGCGCGGCAGGATGCCGCGTACCGCGCGGATGTCGAGGGGAACGGTGTCGTTCTGGAGGGGACCGCGCCAGCCGTCCCGGAAGCCGACGAAGTCGTAGCCGTATTCCTTCACGCCCTTGCGCACGACGGCGCGGATGACCGCGTTGAGCCCGGGGCAGTCACCGCCGCCGGTCAGCACTCCGACCCGCATCCTTTTCATCCCTTCTGTCGCCGAAATCCCGAGATTGGGCCCGGTACGGAGCCACGCTAACGGTGATCCAGGTCACAGGGGATGGGGCGGAAAGCGATTCCCGCTCCGCCCAAGGGAGTTGGTTGTGAACTTCACCCGTTCGAGCGGGTGGGGCTCAGGCGTCGTCGAGCCCGGCCTCGATGGCGTACCGGACCAGCTCCACCCGGTTGTGCAACTGGAGCTTGCCCAGGGTGTTCTGGACGTGGTTCTGCACGGTGCGGTGGGAGATCACCAGGCGCTCGGCGATCTGCTTGTACGAAAGCCCCTTGGCCACCAGCCGCAGCACCTCCGTCTCCCGCTCGGTGAGCTGCGGAGCGACCGGCTGGCCGGCGGTGACGGGGGCGGGCTCGCTCGCCAGCCGCCGGTACTCGCCGAGCACCAGACCGGCGAGGCCCGGGGTGAAGACGGCGTCACCGACGGCGGTACGGCGCACCGCGTCCAGCAACTCCTCGGTGCTGGCCGACTTCACCAGATAGCCGGTGGCGCCGGACTTGACCGCCTCCAGGACGTCCGCGTGCTCACCGCTCGCGGAGAGCACCAGCACCCGCAGCGCGGGGTGGGCGGCGACGACCTCCTTGCAGACCTCGACGCCGGGCAGCCCGGGCAGGTTGAGGTCGAGCACCAGGACGTCGGGCCCGGCGGCCTTGGCCCGGCGGACCGCCTGCGGCCCGTCCCCGGCGGTGGCCACCACGTCGAACCCGGCCTCGGCCAGGTCCCGGGCGACGGCGTCGCGCCACATCGGGTGGTCGTCCACCACCATCACGGTCACCGGCCGTGCGGCTTCCCGGTCTTCGGTCATCGTCCAGCCGTCCCTTTCTTCCCACTCGCCTTCTTCCCGCTCGCCGCGAGCTTCGGAACCGTCAGCTCCACCTCGGTGCCCTGGCCCGGCGCCGAGATCCACTCGGCGGTGCCGCCGAGGTCGCGCAGCCGCCCCCGGATCGACAGGGCGACCCCGAGCCGCCCCTCCCGCTCGGCGTCGGCGAGCCTGCCCTCCGGGATGCCGGGCCCGTCGTCCCGGACGGTGACCATGACCGCTCCCGGCTCGTCCTCCAGCAGGATCCAGGCCCGGGCCCCCTCGCCCGCGTGCACCCGTACATTGTCCAGCGCGGCACCGACAGCGGCCGCCAACTCCCCCGCCGCGGCCGCCGGGAGGATCACCGGGGCGCCCGGTTCGGAGAAGGTGACCTGCGATCCGGCGTGCGGGGCGAGCAGGGCCCGCAGATCGCAGGGCTCCTCGGCGTCCTCGGGCGGCTCGGGCCGAAGGGCGGCGGCGACGGGAGCGGACGGTGGCCGCGGGTCCGCGGCGTCCGTACGGTCGTCGGCCGCGCCGCGCGGCGGGGTGACCAGACCGGTGGCCACCAGCGAGCGCAGCGCGATCTCCTGCTCCCCCGCCATCCGGCCCAGTTCGGCCGCCTCGCCGCCGATCGCGGCGCCCCGCCGCTGCACCATGGCCAGCACCTGGAGGACGCTGTCGTGGATGTCCCGGGCCAGCCGCTCGCGTTCGCGGGTCGCCGCCTCGATGCGCAGCGCGCGGGCCAGGGTGCGCTCACTGGCGCGGGCGACCTCCACGACGTACCCGATGGCCACGCTCGCCACCCACACCAGCATCAGCATGTGGACGGTGTCCTGGGCGAACCCGCCGCGCTCGATGATGTTCGCCGTGCACACGATCGTCGACGCCCACGCGGCCCACCGCCAGCCGCCCTTGATGGCGAAGCCGAGGACCGCGCCCGCCGTCCATATGGACGGCAGCGTGGGCGTGCCCTCGGCGATCCGGTCGTGGGTGTCGACCAGCGGGGTGAGCAGGATGCCGGTGATCGCGACCACGAGGTCGCCGATCAGGAAGCGCCGGGTGCAGCGCTCGGCCGAGGAGACCATACGGAACGTCAGCGCCGTCCACAGGGTGAGCACCGCCATATAGGCGGCGGCGCCCCTCGGACGGTCGTAGTCGGAGAAGGAGTAGACGAAGAGACAGAGCGCGTAGATCAGCGTGAGCACCCGGTAGGCGGTCAGCGCCTGCCACAGCGGCTGCTCCACGGACATGCGTACGACACGCTCGCGCTTGGGCTGCGGCGCCAACTTCCCCCCACCCCCGGGTCCGGCGCGCTTTACGCCCCGGTCTTGTCCTTGCCCTTGTCCTGCTCCGCAGCCTTCTCGGTCTTCTCCGCCTTCTCGGCCTGCTTCCGGGCCGCCTCCACCTCCGCGATCTGCCGCTTGGCCGCGGTCGCGTAGATGTCGACGTACTCCTGGCCGGACAGCTTCATGATCTCGTACATGACCTCGTCGGTCACCGAGCGCAGGATGAAGCGGTCCCCGTCCATGCCGTGGTAGCGGCTGAAGTCCAGGGGCTTGCCGATCTTGATGCCGGGACGCATCAGCTTGGGCATCACCTTGCCCGGCGGCTGGATCTTCTCGGTGTCGATCATCGCGACCGGGATCACCGGCGCGCCCGTCGCCAGCGCGACCCGCGCCAGACCGCCGGGCTTGCCTCGGTAGAGCCGGCCGTCCGGGGAGCGCGTGCCCTCCGGATAGATACCGAACAGCTCACCGCGCTTGATGACCTCGATCCCGGCCTTGATCGCGGCCTCTCCCGCGCCCCGGGTTCCCGAGCGGTCCACCGGCAGCTGGCCGACGCCCTTGAAGAACGCGGCCGTCAGCCTGCCCTTGATCCCCGGAGTGGTGAAGTACTCCTGCTTGGCGATGAAGGTGACCTTCCGGTCGAGCATCGCGGGCAGGAAGAAGGAGTCGGAGAAGGAGAGATGGTTGCTCGCGAGAATGGCCGGCCCCTCGTCGGGGACGTTCTCCAGCCCCTCGACCCAGGGCCGGAAGGCGAGCTTCAACGTCCCACCCACCGACAGCTTCATTGCACCGTAGAACAACCGAGAACCTCCTGTATCCGACGAGGAGACCTTAACCTGCCTACCCCCGGTGCGGCGCGCCGCGTACGCTGAGGTCCCGTTGACCGCTTCACCACCGAACGGAGATCCGTGGTGCCGCTCCTCCCCGGAGCCGAGCCGTTCCGCCACGACGGCGGAGAGATCGGCGTCCTCGTCTGTCACGGCTTCACCGGTTCCCCGCAGTCGGTGCGCCCCTGGGCCGAGCACCTGGCGCGGCGCGGGCTGACCGTCTCGCTTCCGCTGCTGCCCGGCCACGGGACCCGCTGGCAGGATCTCGCGGTCACCGGGTGGCAGGACTGGTACGCCGAGGTCGACCGGGAGCTGCGGGCGCTGCGCGAGCGGTGCGCCCGGGTCTTCGTCTGCGGGCTGTCGATGGGCGGCGCGCTGGCGCTGCGGCTGGCCGCCCAGCACGGCGCGGGGATCAGCGGTGTCGCCGTCGTGAATCCGGCCAACCGGATCCACGATCCGCTGGCCGTGGCTCTTCCGGTGCTGCGTCATCTGGTGCCCTCCGTCAAGGGGATCGTGAGCGACATCGCCAAGCCGGGTTCCCAGGAATGGGGATACGACCGGATGCCGCTGCACGCCGTGCACTCGATGCGCCGCTTCTACCGGGTGGTCGACGCCGAACTGCCGCAGGTGACCCAGCCGCTGCTGGTGATGCACAGCCCGCAGGACCATGTGGTGCCGTCGGCCGACTCCGAGCGCATCCTCAGCCAGGTCTCGTCCCGGGACGTCACCGAACGGCTGCTGGAGCGCAGCTACCACGTGGCGACGCTGGACTACGACGCCGAGTTCATCTTCGAGGAGACGGACACGTTCATCACCCGGTTGACCGCGGGTATGGGACAGGACAACGGGGGACATCCCGGGGACGTCAGCGGGAGGGAGGGGGCGGCGGCCAGTGGCTGAGCGTGATCCGAACGAGAACGAGGCGGGGGCGCGCCGGGACGACGATGCCGCCTTCGCGGCGATCGTCGCCGCGTACGGGGAGGAGCCCCCGGACCCGCCGGGCGCGGAGCGGTGGCCCGCGGCCGAGAATCTGACCGAGAAGTGGGGCCGCGAGGACTCCCGGCGTGAGGAGCCGCTGGGCGAGCTGGACGACGGGCTGGAAGACCGGTTCGAGGACCGGTTCGAGGACGACTTCGACCCCGACGTCGAGGACGACCGTCCGGGCGCGGCGGCGCCGGACGCCCTCACCAAGACGGAGAAGCCCGACACGAAGGACGACAAGCCCGTCGGCAGCTTCATCGTGTACGCGCCGGGCGTGGGCCCGCGCGACTGGGACGCCCCGGAGCCCTCCGAGAGCGACTTCGACGAGACCGACGAGGGCCATTTCGTCCCGCCCGAGCCGCCGCCGCTCCCGGAGTCCGACACCACGTCCCGGTTCGCCTGGCTGGGCGTGCTGGGCGGGCCGCTGCTGCTGCTCGGCGTGGTGCTGTTCCGGGTGGAGCTGACCTGGTGGATCACGACGCTGGGCGTCGGCGGCTTCCTGGGCGGCTTCGTCACGCTGGTGATGCGGATGAAGGACAGCGACGACGAGGAGGACGACGACCCCGGCCGGGGTGCCGTCGTCTGAAACCCCTCGGCTGACGTTTACGCGGACGACGCGGACGACACGGACGACGCGGGCGCGCGGGGCACCCGGAGCGCGGCCAGGACCGGGAGGTGGTCCGTGGCCGCCCGCAGGTCGGCGTCGTCGACGCCGGGCAGCCCGGACGGCACCCCGCAGCCGATGATCTCGATGCCGTCGGTCGCGAACAGCGCGTCGATGCGGCGGCGCGGATCGCCCGGGTCGAAGGTCGCCTCGCTCCCCCACGGCTCGGTGGCCCAGCCGTCCCGCAGCGTTCCGGCGATACGGCGGAAGGCACGGCCGTCGGGCTGCTCGTTGATGTCACCGGCGGCGACGGCGTACGGCACGCCGAGCGCGGCGACGCGGTCCAGCAGCATCCCGGCCTGGTCGTAGCGCTCGGCCGCGGCCAGGCTCAGATGGCAGCTGACGACGCCGAGCCGGATGGCACCGCCCGTGCCGTCGGGGTCCCGGTGGCCGCCGCCGAAGCGCAGCACGGCGGTGGCGAAGCCACGCCGGTGCAGGCCGGGGACGCGGGGCAGCAGGATGTCCTCGGACCGCTCGACGTGGGCGCGCAGTGAGGTGAGGATCATGGGTCCGGCGGCGGTGGCCCCGCCCGTGGCGTAGACCAGGCCGGTCTCCCGGGCCAGCCAGGCGGCGGCCTTGCGCCAGCGGAAGAAGCGCGGCGCCTCCTGGACGCAGACGACATCGGGGGCGCAGGCCCGGATCACCCGGGCCAGCGCCTCGCGGTCGTCACGCAGCGAGCGGATGTTGTAGCTGAGCACCCGCACCACGGCCGCGTCCGGGCCGGTGGTGGAGGCGGGCAGATCCGCGAGCGCCACGCTCCCCCCAGGGGGTGTCTCCTCGATCATGCCGGGCTCCCGACGCCGCTGTGACATCAGCCGCTGCCGCGGCGGGCGGCACCTCGCGGCCCCGCGCTCGTGGCACGCAGCGCCGCTGCGCACTCCTCACGCGGGTGGCGACGCACCGCACCAGACGCCGCTCGCTGATCCGGCCTGATCGACAAGGCACCCCCTCGAAGCTCAGCCCTGGCGTGCGAGGTCGGCGGCGCCGACGAGCCCGGCCTTGCCGCCGAGCTGGGCGGCGAGGACCTGGGCGTGCGGTCGCCACTGATTGCCGACCAGCCAGCGGCGGAACGACTTGCGGATCGGCTCCAGGACGAGATCGCCCTCGTCGGAGACCCCGCCGCCGACAATGAACGCCGAGGGGTCGAAGAGCGAGGCGAGGTCGGCGAGCCCGGCCCCCGCCCAGCGGGCCAGCTCGCGGAAGGAGTCGATGGCGACCGGATCGCCCTGGCGGGCGGCGTCGCTGATGTGCTTGCCCTCGATGCCCTCGGGGGTGCCGTCGCCGAGGCCGAGCAGGATCTCCGCGTTCTCCGGGGTCGCGTTGGCGCGCTGCTTGGCGTAACGCACCAGCGCGCGGCCGGAGGCGTACTGCTCCCAGCAGCCCTGGCTGCCGCAGCCGCACAGCAGACCGTCGGGGACGACTCTTATGTGGCCGAACTCGGCCGCGACGCCGAAGCGGCCGCGGTGCAGCTTGCCGCCGATGATGATGCCGCCCCCGAGGCCGGTGCCGAGCGTGATGCACACGACGTCGTCGTGGCCCGCGCCGGCGCCGAACCGGTACTCGCCCCACGCGGCCGCGTTCGCGTCGTTCTCCACGACGACGGGCAGGCCGACGCGCTGCTCGACCTTGTCCTTCAGCGCCTCGTGCCGCCAGTTGATGTTGGGCGCGAAGAGCACGGTGGCGCGCTTGTCGTCCACATAACCGGCCGCGCCGATACCGACGGCCTCGACGTCATGACCGGTGCTGACGTCGCGCACGGCGTCCGCGATGGCGTCGACGACTCCCTCGGGGGTCGGCGGGGTCGCAACCTGGCTCGTCTCGAGAATCGAGCCCTCTTCGTCGACCACGCCGGCCGCGATCTTCGTGCCGCCGATGTCGACGCCGATGGTGAGTCCCATGAGTCCCTCAGTTATTTGGTCGAACCCCGCCACGGCTAACGGTACCGGAGGGAGCGCTCAATCGAGGTCGATGTGTTCACTACTCGAAGTCTGACCTTCGTCCCCGCCGGACGTCCGCCCGCTGTCGCCGCTCCGGGTCCAACGCTGCTCCTGGCCGGTCACGGCGGCCCGGTAGGCGGCGAGCAGTTCGCTTCCGGCGCTGGCGAGATGCTCGAATACGTCGGGATTGCGCTCGATGACCGGTTCGACGGCCGCCTTCGCTCCTGCGATCAACTGTTGTACGGCCCCCTCCACCGCCGTACCGGCGAGCGGGGTCTGCAGCCCGGCCAGCTTCTCCGCGACGGCGTCGGCCAGCTTGCGCAGCTCCTCGGCGGCGCTGCCCGGCTCCTCGCCGCCCTCGCGGGCCTGCCGCCGGGCCTTCTCGGCGGCGAGGTCCTCGGCGCAGGCGCGCTCCCAGGCGTCGGGGTCGATCTCGGTGACCGGTACGTCGGTGCCCGGGGCGTCTGCGGGGCGCTCGGTGGCATCGCTCATGGCGAACTCCTGCGGCGGGGAGGCTGGCTGCCCGGTCCGTTCGTTCAACCGGGCTTGCTCTCGACGTTACCGGAACGACGGGCGAGGGTCCTTCCGCCGGAAACGGTCAGGGCCGCTTCGGCCACAGGTCGGGGTCCGGGGTGAAGCGGACCTGCAGATGGCCGTCGCGCAGCCCGGCCCCGGAGACCGTGCAGCGGCGCAGCGCGGACGGCAGCGGCAGCACGCGGTGGAACGGCCCGACCGTGACGATCAGTTCGTCGCCGCGCCGGACCAGGCCCAGCCCGTCCCGGTCGGCGCCGGGCAGCGGCAGCCGCCACAGCAGCGCCCCCTCGTCGGCCAGCCGGTCCTCGACGCTCCACGGGTCGGCCGCCGGGCGGTCGGGGCGTGGGTCGGGCGCCCCGACGGGCCCGGCCAGCGCGGCGAGTCCGGCGGCCGGGCGGGGGCCGCCCCCGCCGGAGACCACCACTCCGGAGACGACTCCGGAGACATCGCGGGGGCCGTCACCGAGGCCGTCGCCGGACGCGTCACCGGGGCCGCTGTCGGCGGCGTCGCCGAGCCCTTGCGGATCGCGGCCCAGATGCGGCAGCTCGCGGATCGGCACGTCCGGCGTCCACTGCTCGTACAGCTCCTTCAGCGCGGCCTGCTGCTGACCGGACAGCGCCCCGAGCCACGGGTCGGGGGTGCCGGTGGGCAGCAGCCGGTTGGCGACGACCGACTCCACCCGGCAGCCGTGCAGCGCCAGCCCGGCGCGGGCGGTGCGCAGCGCGCGGTCGGTGAGCGGCCCGGGGTCCACCACCACCCGTACGGTCGTGGCCTCCGACTCCAGGACGTCCTGGACGGCGGCCAGCTCGCGCTCCCAGCGCTCGGCCATCTCGTACAGCTTCTGCGCGGGCATCGGCATCCCGGCCAGCTGGGCCAGCATCGGCCGCAGCGCGCGGGCCGCCTGCCGCTCGGCGGGCAGCAGCCGCCGCAGATAGCGGCGCAGCTGTTCGGGCAGGGCGAGCAGGGCGACGGTCTCCGGCGCGGGCGGCAGGTCGACCACGAGGACGTCCCAGCCGGTGCCGGGCGGCGCGGTCTGCGCGGCGCGCAGGGCGCGCAACAGCGCGACCGACTCCGCCCCGGGGAGCGCGGTGGCCTCCTCGCCGTCCAGCGGGGTCGAGCCCAGCATGTCGAGCATGCCGCGGCCACGGTCCTGGAGGGCGGTCAGCTCGTCGCGGAACCACTCCTCGGTGACGACCCGGGCGGCCCACAGCCCCGGCGTCAGCGCGACGGGTACGGACCACGGCAGCCGGTCGGCGCTGCGACCGGGTCCGCCGCGCAGCGGGCCGATGCCGAGCAGCGCCTCGGGCGTGCCGTCGCGGTCCGCGGTGAGCAGCAGGGTGCGCTGTCCCTCGCGGGCGGCGGCGAGGGCGGTCGCGGCGGCCACGGTGGTGCGGCCCGCGCCGCCCGTACCGGTGACGAGGACCGTACGCATGAAAGGAGCCTCCGGCGGGGTGTTTCGTCGGTGTGCGGTGCGGCTCCCGGTGGCCGCCCCCGCCGGAGCGTACCCCGCCACCGGCCCGCTCCTCGCCCCATGGTGGCGGCCGCGCGCCGAGGCGGAACTACGCGGCCTCGACCCGCTTCTTCAGACCCGCGAGCGCGCGGTCGATGATGACCTTCTCCGCCTTGCGCTTGATCATGCCGAGCATGGGGATCTTGACGTCGACGGTGAGCTGGTACGTCACCTCGGTGCGCGTGCCGCCGTCCCGCGCGGCCAGCCGGTAGGAGCCGTCCAGGGTGCGCAGCATCTGGGACTTGAGCAGGGACCAGCTGACCTGGTCGCCGCCCCAGGTGTACTGGAGCGTGTAGTCGTCCTTGATGGCCCCGGCGTCGAGCACCATCCGCACCTGCTCGCCGCGGCCCTGCTCGTCCTTGGTGAGGACGTCGGCCTCCTTCACCTCACCGGACCACTCCGGGTAACGGTCGAAGTCGGCGATCACCTCCATCACGTCGGCCGGTGCCGCCTCGATCGTGATGCTCGAGCTGGTGTGTTCCGCCATCGCCGTGGCTCCTCCGTACCGGTCCGCCGCATGGGGTGTCTGCCGGTGAAGGCTATCGCGCGCGGGTCACCACTCCAGGGTCCAGGGGGTGCCGGTGGAGGCGAAGTGTCCGACGTTGACGCATTCGGTGGCGCCGATCCGCATGCGGCGGACGAGCGGCTGGTGGACATGGCCGAAAAGCGAGTAACGGGGACGAAGGGTGTGGATCGCGTCCAGCAGCGCGTCGCTGCCGCGCTCGAAGCGGCGGGCGACGGTGTCGTAGCAGAGGTCCGGCACCTCGGGCGGTATGTGGGTGCACAGCACGTCCACCTCGCCCCGGCCGCCGAGCGCCGCGATCTTCTCGGCGTACGTCTCGTCGTCGATCTCGTACGGGGTGCGCATCGGCGTGCGCAAGCCGCCGCCGACGAAGCCGAAGACGAGGCCGCCGATCTCGACCCGCTCGCCGTCGAGGACCGTGGTGCCGGATTCGACGTATTCCGGCCAGAGTGCGGGGATGTCGACATTGCCGTAGGTGGCGTACGTCGGGGTGGGGAAGGCCGCGAACAGCTCGGCGTATTGCCTGCGTACGGCGGACTCGATGGCCGCGTCGCGGTCGATCCCCTCCCACAGCCGGTTGCCCAGCTCGCGGGCCTCCTCGAAGCGGCGGGCGGTGCGGAGGTCGACCAGGCGGTCGGCGTTCTCGACGCCGAAGAGGTCGGGAAAGATGCCGCGGGAGTGGTCGGCGTAGTCGAGGAAGAGGACGAGGTCGCCGAGACAGATCAGGGCGTCCGCCCCGTCCGCCGCCTTCTCCAGATCCTGGCTGTTCCCGTGCACGTCACTCACCACGTGGACTCGCATGCGTGTCACCCTAAGACCTGTGACCATCCGTCCGTAAGGTGTTCCGTCCGCCGTGACCCGCGTCCACCTGCGGTTCCTTACCGGCCACGGTGGCCGTCGACTAGTCTGCGGGCAGCATGAAGGCGGTGTGTGACGCATCAAACATCTGTACGGAAACCCCTATCCCGGAGCCATACCGATGGGTAACGTCCGGGCAGTCCAACCCCCATTGCCCTGCAGCGGCGCCGGCGCCCATGAGGAGCAGCAGTCTTGCGCGAGTTCAGCCTTCCGGCCCTGTACGAGGTTCCGGCCGACGGCAATCTGACGGACCTCATCCAACGCAACGCGGCGCAGCACCCGGATGTGGCGGTGGTCGGCCGCAAGGTCGGCGGCCGGTGGGAGGACGTCACCGCGGCGGACTTCCTGGCCGAGGTGCGCGCGGCCGCCAAGGGCCTGATCGCGGCCGGGGTGTCGCCGGGCGACCGGGTCGGTCTGATGTCGCGCACCCGCTACGAGTGGACGCTCCTGGACTTCGCCGTCTGGAGCGCGGGCGCCATCACCGTGCCGGTGTACGAGACGAGTTCACCGGAGCAGGTGCGGTGGATCCTCAGCGACTCGGGCGCGGTCGCGGCCCTCGTCGAGACCGGGGTGCACGAGGCGGCCGTGGAGTCCGTACGGGACACCCTGCCCGACCTCAAGCACATCTGGCAGATCGAGGACGACGCGATCGGGACGCTGCGGACGCTGGGGTCGGACGTCACGGACGAGACGGTGGACGAGCGCTCCTCGCTCGCCACCGCGGACTCCCCCGCCACCATCGTCTACACCTCGGGCACCACCGGCCGCCCCAAGGGCTGCGTCCTCTCGCACCGCAGCTTCTTCGCCGAATGCGGCAACGCGGTGGCCCGGCTCAAGCCCATCTTCGCCACCGGCGAGTCCTCCGTGCTGCTGTTCCTCCCGGAAGCGCATGTCTTCGGGCGGCTGGTGGAAATCTGCGCGGTCCTGGCACCGATCAAACTCGGCCACGTTTCGGACATCAAGACGCTGACCGACGAACTCGTCGCGTTTCAGCCGACCTTGGTGCTGGGCGTGCCGCGCGTCTTCGAGAAGGTCTACAACTCGGCGCGGGCCAAGGCCCAGGCCGAGGGCAAGGGAAAGATCTTCGACAAGGCCGCCGACGCCGCCATCGCCTACAGCAAGGCGCTGGACACCCCGGGCGGGCCGTCCTTCGGGCTCCGGCTCAAGCACCGGGTCTTCGACCGGCTGGTCTTCGGCAAGCTGCGCGCCGCCCTCGGCGGCCGCGCCACCCACGCCATCTCCGGCGGCGCCCCACTGGGCGAGCGGCTCGGCCACTTCTACCGGGGCATCGGCTTCACGGTGCTGGAGGGGTACGGCCTGACCGAGTCCTGCGCGGCCACCACCTTCAACCCGTGGGACCGGCAGAAGATCGGCTCGGTCGGCCAGCCGATGCCCGGCACGGTGGTCCGCATCGCCGACGACGGCGAGGTGCTGCTGCACGGGGACCATCTGTTCACGGAGTACTGGAACAACGAGGCGGCGACGGCGGAGGCGCTGTCCGACGGCTGGTTCCACACCGGGGACGTCGGCACCCTCGACGAGGACGGCTACCTCACCATCACCGGCCGCAAGAAGGAGATCATCATCACCGCGGGCGGCAAGAACGTCGCCCCCGCGGTGATCGAGGACCGCATCCGGGCGCACGCCCTGATCGCCGAGTGCATGGTCGTCGGCGACGGCCGCCCGTTCGTGGGCGCGCTGATCACCCTGGACGAGGAGTTCCTGCCCCGCTGGGCCGCCGAGCACGGCAAACCCGCCGACGCGACGGTGGCCGACCTGTGCGAGGACGCCGAGCTGCTGGCCGAGATCCAGACGGCGGTGGACGACGGCAACGCGGCGGTCTCGAAGGCGGAGTCGGTGCGGAAGTTCCGGGTCCTGACGCAGCAGTTCACCGAGGACTCGGGGCATGTGACGCCCTCGCTGAAGCTGAAGCGGAATGTGGTGGCGAAGGACTTCGCGGCGGAGATCGAGGCGCTGTACGGGCGCTGAGCCGCGCCGTCCGCGTAAGCCCGGGGCGGGCCGCGCCCCGGGCTCTTCGTCCTAAAGAAGAGAGCGCAGGCGGTCGGCCAGCAGATCCCAGCGCCAGCGCTCCTCGACCCAGGCGCGGCCCCGCTCGCCCATCCGGCGGCGCAGCGCCTCGTCCTCCAGCAGGGCCGTGATCCGCTCCGCGCTCTGCCCGGCGGAGCCGCCCGGCACCACCCACCCCGTCTCGCCCTCCAGCACCGCGTCCGGCGCGCCGCCGGAGTCCCCGGCGACGACGGGGAGCCCGGTCGCGGACGCCTCCAGGTAGACGATGCCCAGGCCCTCGACGTCCAGCCCGCCCCGCCGCGTACGGCACGGCATGGCGAAGACGTCACCCGCGCCGTAGTGGGCGGGCAGCTCCTCCCAGGGCACCGGGCCGGTGAACCGTACGCTGCCGGCCACGCCCGTCGTCTCCGCGAGGCGGCGCAGATCCGCGGCGTACGGGCCGCCCCCGACGATCAGCAGCACCGCGTCCGGCACCCGCTTGAGGATCCGCGGCATGGCCTCGATCAGCGTGTCCTGCCCCTTGCGCGGCACCAGCCGCGATACGCAGACCACGACGGGCCGCTCCGCGAGCCCCAGCCGGGCCCGGACCTCGTCCCCGCCCGAGCCGGGGTGGAACGTCTTCTCGTCCACCCCCGGCGGCAGTTGGACCATGCGGCCGGCGGCCTCGGGGGTGAGGGCGGCCGCGATGCGGGAGCGGGTGTACTCGCCGAGGTAGGTGAGGGTGTCCGTCCCCTCGCCGATCCGGCGCAGCAGGGCCCGGGACGCGGGGAGCTGGGCCCAGGCAGCCTCGTGCCCGTGCGTGGTCGCCACCGCCCGTTCGGCGCCCGCCCCGCGCAGCGCGGGCGCCATCAGCCCGAGCGGCGCCGCCGCGCCGAACCACACCGAGCGGCAGCCGTGCTCGCGCAGCAGCTCGGTGGCGCGGCGGGTGACGCGGGGCGTGGGCAGCAGCATCGTCGTGCGGTCGCGGATGACGGGGTACGGCTGCTCGGCGTCGAACCGGGCGGTGGCCTCGGCGCCCTCCTCGCCGCGCTTCCAGGTGGACGCGTAGACGACGACCCGCTCCGGGTCGAGGCGGAGGGCGATGTTGTGCAGGAACGCCTGGATACCGCCGGGGCGGGGCGGGAAGTCGTTGGTCACGAGCAGGGTCTTGTCCATCGGAGCCGACAGTACCGGGTGGCTGGGGCCGGGGGTCCCGTCCCCCACGCCGCCGCTACCCGGCCCGGGGCTCCGCCCCGGCCACGGGGGGCTCCGCCCCCACGCCCCCGCTCCTCAATCGCCGGAGGGGCCGGGATGTGACCCGACCGCTGGGAGGTGCCCCCTGGCGGAACGGGTGGGCACAACCCGGCCGCCGGCCGGGGGCTCAGCGCAGGGTCCGGGCCACGTACGTGCGCCACTGGGCCGTGAAGTCCGGCAGGCTCACGTGCAGTACCTTCCGCAGCGCGTCCTCCACCGCCCCCTCCCGGCGCGGGGCCGCGCCGACCGCGCGGTAGAGGGCGACCAGCTTGCGTTCGCCCCAGCGGTCGGCGATCAGGCGGCAGGCGAGCCAGCCCTCCTCGTAGGCCTCGGAGAGGCGGTCGGGGCGGCTGCCGAAGCGGAAGGCGTCGTCGGGCGGGAGGGACGCGGGGAGGCGGCCGGAGGCCACGGACTCGGTGAGTTCGGGGGCGACTTGGCTCGGGATACGGCCGGGGGCGCGGTAGCCGGTCCAGTCGGCGAAGCCCTCGGAGAGCCACAGCGGGGTGGCGGCGGTGGTCGCGGCCCGGGTGGCGACATGCGCCGTCTCGTGGGTGATCACGACCTGGCGGCCGAAGTCGCCCAGCGCCCGGTACGCGTCGGGGTTGACGATCACGCGGTCGGCGGGCGAGGAGTCGCTCGCGCCGCCGACCTCGCCGGTGGTGACGGCCGCGATGCCCCGGTAGCCGCTCGCCGAGGCACCCAGGAGGGCGGCCATCCGGTCCAGCGAGGCGGGCACCTCGACGACGACCCGCCGGGCCCAGTCGCCGGGCCAGACCCGGTCGAGGGCGGGCACGGCCCGGTCGGCGGTGGCGGCGACCCCGCGCAGCAGCCCGCGGTTCTGGCCGACGCCGAGGACGAGGCTGCGCTTGCCGCGCACGACATCGACCCGGCCCTGGTCCCACAGCTGGTCCACGCCGCGTTTGCCGTCCACCCGGCCGTCGTCGTCGGCGATGAACCACCGCCCGTCGCGCTGGGCGAGGGTCAGGTACTGGGGGGCGACGACGGGGGCGGTGTCGTATCCGGCGAGCCGGTAGCGGAGTTCGACCTGGGCGGCCAGGCGGCGGCCGGTGCCCACGGCGGGCCGGAAGCCGCCGGTGTGCACCAGCCGGTACGTCCAGGAGCGCAGCGGTACGGCGGACAGCCGGCGGAACACCCGCCGCTGTTCGGCCCGGTAGCCGGCCGAGCCGCGGTCGACGGTGGCGAGGAAGGCGGCCGCGTCCCGGCCGCGCACCGCGGCGGCCCGCTGGTCGAGCAGGCGCTGGACGGCGCGCCCGTCGCGCCCCGCGGGGTCGTCGGGCGGAACGGTCGTGCCGCACGCGGTGAGCGCGGCCAGCGGCAGCGCCCACACCATCGGCAGACAGAGTGCCGTCCGCCATCGCCCCGATCTCCACCGACCCGTCACGCCATAGATCGTACGAGCCGCCGCAGCGCCTCAGAGACGGGTGACGGAAAAGATCGGCATCATGCCGACGGGGTCGTAGCGGACCGTCGCCCCCGGGTAGGGCGCGTGGATGACCCGTCCGCCCCCGGCGTACATGGCGACGTGCCCGGCGTCGGAGCGGTAGACGACCAGGTCGCCGGGGCGGGCCTGGGACAGCGGCACCGGCTGCCCGGTGTGCGCCTGGGCCTGGGAGGTGCGCGGGATCGCCACCCCGGCCCGGCGGTAGGCCCACTGGGTCAGCCCGGAGCAGTCGAAGGCGGTGGGCCCGGCCTGGCCCCAGGCGTACGGCAGGCCGAGCGCGGCCCGCGCCGCGCCGAACGCGGCGGCGGCGCGCGGTGAGGACGGCGGCAGATCAGTCGTCGCGTAGGGGGCGCCGGGGGGCGCGCCGGGTACGGCGTACGCCCCGTGCCCGTCCCCGGCACGCGAGGCGCGTGCGTACGCCTCCCACTCCCCCGGGCGCAGCGCGCCCAGCAGCCGTCGCGCGGTGGCCAGCTTGCGCCGGATCTCGCGCTTGTGGCGGGCGACGGCCCGGCGGCTGCGCTCCAGCTTCACCAGCTGGGCCGCGGCCTCGGTGCGCTGCTGCAGCAGGGTGCGCCGGGCGCGTGCCAGGGCCCGCAGCTGACCGGCCTGGCGGCTGGTGATGCGGTCCAGCATGGCGGCCTGGTCGAGGTAGTGGGCGGGGTCGGAGGAGAGCAGGAGGGCGAGGCCCGGGTCGAAGCCGCCGGTGCGGTACTGCCCGCCCGCGATCGCGCCGAGCGCCATCCGCATCCGGTTGACCCGCTCCTGGCCGCGGGCCGCCCGGTTCTGGAGGCGGTCCACCTGGCGGCGCAGCCGGTGGGCGCGGGTGCCGGCGGCGTTGTAGCGCTCGGTGGCCCGCTCCGCCTGCTCGTAGAGCCGGTCGACCCGGTCGATGTCGGTCCGGTCGGCGAAGGCCGGGGCGGCCGCCGGGGCGGCGGTCCGGGCCGCGGGGTGGCCCGTCGTGGTGTCGTGGGGTTCGGCCCCGGCCGGGACGGCCAGCGCGACGCCGGTGGCGGCGGCCGCCGAGGCGGCGGTCCAGACGGCGGTGGCCCGGACGGGCCCGGGCTTCGAGTGGCGACGAGAGGACGCCATGGGAGCCGCACTCCCTTCCGCGGTGTCGGTGAGGAACTGCGGGCAGACAGTAGCGGTGCGACTACCCGGGGTCCAAAGCCGATCGCGGGCACACAAAATGACGCCCCGCCGGAGACCGCAGGTCACCGACGGGGCGGGAGTCGTGGGGAGTTGTACCGATTCGCCCGAACGGACGGACGTCAGACCCGCACGCCGAACTGGAACGGCATGTTGTCCATCGACTCGAAGCGCACACCGGCACCGGGCTTGGGCGCGTGCAGCACCTGCCCGTTGCCCGCGTACAGGCCTATGTGGTGCAGGTCGCCGTAGAACAGCACCAGGTCGCCGGGCTTCAGCTCGCCGCGGCCGATGCGGGTACCGGCGTTGGCCTGGTCCTGGGAGATGCGCGGCAGCTGGACCCCGGCCTGCTGGTACGCCCAGCCGGTGAGGCCGGAGCAGTCGAAGGAGGACGGGCCGGTGGCGCCCCACACGTACGGGGAGCCGATCTTGGTCTTGGCGGCGGCCAGCGCGGCGGCGGCCCGCTGCGAGTCGGGCACCTCGCTGCCCAGGTCGACCCGGCTGCTGGAGCGGTTGGCGCGCTCCTTCTCCTGCTGCGCCATCTTGGCGCGCTCCTGCGCGGTGAGGGTGTTGAGGAGGTTGCGGGCCTTGGTGAGCTTGCCCTGGATGTCCTTCTTCTTCTCGCCCAGGGCCTTCCGGGTGTCCGCCAGGTCCTGCAGCTTGGTGGACGCCTCCTCGCGCTGCTGCTTGAGCGTGCGCTGCTTGTCGGCGATCTTCCGCAGGGCCTCGGCCTGCTTGCCGGTCACCTGGTCGAGGGTGGACGCCTTGTCGAGGTAGGTGTCCGGGTCGGAGGAGAGGAGCAGCTGCACGGAGGGGTCGATACCGCCGGTGCGGTACTGGGCGGTGGCCATCGAACCCAGGCTGTCGCGCAGCTTGTTCAGGTCCTCCTGGCCGCGCGCCACGTTGTCCTGGAGGTCGCCGACCTGCTTCTCCAGCTTCTCCTGCTTCTCCTTGGCGCCGTTGTACTTCTCGGTCGCCTGCTCCGCCTCTTCGTAGAGCCTGTCGACCTGCTCCTTGACGTCCTTCTTGTCCTGCTTCGGAGCGGCCTGGGCGGCCTGGGACGTGAGGGCGACGGCGGCAGCGGCGGTCGCCGTCAGAACGGATACCCGAGTGCGGCTCGGCTGCTTGGGTCGACGGTGGGACGCCACGAAGGCGAGCTCCTTCTTCCTCCGGCCGCCTACCAGGGGTTGAGGTGCGACCCCGGCTCCGCGGATACGCCGCGGACTCGGCGGTACCCCCGCTGTCACCCCGGATGGGTGATCAACCGCGCGAAGGTTCGAGCCGACATTAGTGACCCTGCCGTGATCCGTTCAAATCCCGGCGGCAAAAAAATCGGCCACAGGCGCATCTTTTACAAACATCGCACGGGCAGTGACGGTCAATTGACGCTGCGCTGATGCTTAGCCGCCGTCAGGTACGCGCAAGTCGTTTCAGCAACAAGGCGGATGCCACGGGGCGCGCTCCGGCGCGCGCGACCCCGTCCGCGACCTCCCGGTCGGTCGACACCACGACCACCGGACGGCCCGGCGGCTCGGCCCGCACCAGCTGCCGGATCAGCTCGTCCGCCGTCACCCCGGGCTTGCTGAACAGCACCCGCACCCCGCGCGGCGGCGCCAGCAGCACCGGAGCCGCCAGCTCCGCGCCGTCGAAGACACACGTCATCTCCGCGCCCGTCTGCGCCGCGAGCACCGCGAGCCCGCCCAGCAGCCGCAGCCGCTGCTTCTCCAACGGCATCGTCGGATAACCGGTCTTGGTGACGTTGTAGCCGTCCACCACCAGATGCGCCTGCGGCAGCGCCAGCAACTGGTCCAGCAGCGCCGGGTCCATCTCCGACAGCGCCCTGGTGCTTATGTCCTTCGGCGTCATCTTCCCCGGCTCGACCGCGTCCACCGAGTCCGCCGGATGCGTCGACGCGGGCGGCAGCGCCAGTTCGCGGCGCAGCCCCTGGGCCGCGTCCAGTACGGTGTCCAGCAGCAGCCGCAGCCGCATGTCCTCCACGCTTCGGCCCTCGCGCACCGCCCGGCGGCTCGCCTCCAGCGCCGACTCCGCCTCCGCCAGCCGGGCCCGCAGCCGCCGCGCCTCGCCGTCGGCGGCCGCCTGCCGCGACGCGGCCTCCGACCGTACGGCCTCCAGCTCGCCCTCGGCCTTGCGCAGCGCCGCCGCACCGCGCTTGACATCGCTCTGCGCGCTGCGCAGCTTGCGCTGCACCGCGTCCGTCTCCTTGCGGGCCGCGTCCAGCTCCGAGCGGGCCCGGTCCGCGTCCTTGCGCGCCGCCGCCCGGGCCTCCGCCAGCTCCTCGCGCAGCCGCTGCAGCTCGCGCTCCGCCTCCTCGCCGGCCCGCTCCGCCGACGCCCGCTGGGCCTCCTCGCCCGCCGCCTCGACGAGCTTCACCCAGCCCGCCGGGCGCAGCACGTACGCCACCGCCGCCACGTCCACCGGATCCGCGGCCGCGGGCGGCGAACCGCCCTCTATGGCCTCGGCCAGCTCCGCCTGGGTCTCACGCAGCCGCTGTGCGATCCGCTGCCGGAAGACGGGGTCGCTCTCCACCGCGGCGGCCATCGCGTTCCCCGCGAACTTGGCGCGCCGGTTCGGGGTGAAGCGGGCGTACTGCCGCAGCTGAGGTGGCAGTTCGGCGACCGTCAGACCACCGAACGCGTCCGCGACCAGCGCCACCACGCGCCGCCGCACCCCTTCCGGCAGGGGGCGGTCCAGCGCCTCGGCGACGCCCTCGGCGTCACCGGCCGCCTCGCGGCCGCCCGTCCGGTCCACCACCTTCTCCTCGCTTCGCTTCTCAGGCGCTCGCGTTCGTACTCGGGCGGTCCACCAGCTCGATCTGGTCGACCGCGTTGCACCAGCGACAACGCAC
Source organism: Streptomyces sp. NBRC 110028 (assembly GCF_001417735.1). Classification (GTDB taxonomy): domain Bacteria; phylum Actinomycetota; class Actinomycetes; order Streptomycetales; family Streptomycetaceae; genus Streptomyces. The sequence continues at coordinate 14,651 of NZ_BBUZ01000037.1, read as the reverse complement.
TGACTCAATGGTCTCACTGACCACATCGCGCTCCTCGACCCGTGGCTCCCCGGCCAGATCCAGGTGGACGAACTCGACCGCCTTCGTCGAGCGGGTCACATCGAAACGGGTGAGGTTGCCGCACAGCGTGCAGCGCCAGCGGGTCCCGGCTGTCGGCGTGGGAACGGCCATGGTGTCGCGTCCTCGCTTCTCGGCTCATCGGCGTGCTGTCACCCTACGGCCTGAGCACTCGGCCATGCCGGGCCCGTACCCACCACCGGGCGGCGGCGAGGCGCTCTGTGCAGGTTGTGCCGGGTACGCGATGATCTGCCCATGATCGAGAAGTCGGCGGGGTCCGGCCGTCCCGTGATGACGTACGCCCTCATCGTCACCTGCTGCCTGATCTTCGTCCTCGGACCGGCCTCCGGGCTCGACCCCCGCTACGGCTCCGGCGGACACCTTCTCCAGGCCCAGACCTCGTACTTCGAGCGCTGGGGAGTCGTCCCCGCCGCCCTGTGGAACGGCACCCCCGCCGCGCCGCTGACCCCGCTGACCGCGCTCTTCGTCCACGGCAACTGGCTGCATCTCCTCGGCAACATGCTGTTCCTCTACGTCTTCGGGGCGATGGCCGAGGAGCGCATGGGACGCATGCACTTCGCCCTCTTCTATCTCGTCACCGGCTATCTCGCGCTGCTCGGTTACGCCGCCGCCCACGCCGACTCCCCGCAGACGCTGGTCGGCGCCTCGGGCGCCATCTCCGGCGTCCTCGGCGCCTTCCTGTGGCTCTTCCCGCGCGCCCGGGTGACCAGCCTGTTCCCGTTCCTCTTCTTCCTCCCGCTGCGCTTCCCCGCCTGGGTCGTGCTGATCTTCTGGGTCACCCTCCAGTGGCTCGCCGCCCGCCAGGCCGACGCCCGCCCCGGAGTGGCCTACCTCGCCCATCTCGTGGGCTTCACCCTGGGTTTTCTCTACGCGTGGGCCCGGTTCGGGCGGCCGGATAGAGTGGGCGGCGCAGCCAGGTCCAGCGAGGGAGAAAGCCAGCCGTGATCACTTCGATCGTGCTCATCAAGACCAGCGTGGACCGGATCCCGGAGATCGCCGAGAAGATCGCCGCGATCGAGGGCGTGAGCGAGGTCTACTCGGTCACCGGGGCGCACGATCTGATCGCCATGGTGCGGGTGGCCCGGCACGACGACCTCGCGGACATCATTCCGGGCCAGATCTCCAAGGTCCCCGGTGTGGCCTCCACCGAGACGCACATCGCGTTCCGCACCTACTCCCAGCACGACCTGGAGGCCGCCTTCGCGATCGGCCTCGACAGCTAGTGCCGCGTCAGTCAAGGTTTGCCCGGTAGCGAGGCGTCCTGGTGCGGTCAGATGCAAGGCGCCGGATCGGCCTCGTAGTGGGCCTACTCGGTCGATTCGGCAACGCCGCAGATGGCCGTGCCAGGGCGGCGAGCGGGGTGAACCTTGGCTGACGCGGCACTAGCTAGCGCACGGCCTGGCGCGCCGGCACGCAGCGGCCGTCCTCCGTGCGGTAGTCCCACCGCGCGCCGTCCCGGACCAGCTCCTTCACCGCCCGGATGAAGCGCTCCACGTGCTCGTCCGGGGTGCCCGCGCCGAAGCTGACGCGGATCGCGTTCAGAGAGCGCTCCCCCGGGGCGGCCTCGGGCGCCCCGCACTCCCCCTGCTCACCCGGCTCGCTGTCCAGCAGGGTCCGCAGCAGCGGATGCGCGCAGAACAGCCCGTCCCGTACGCCGATCCCGTACTCCGCGGACAGCGCCGCCGCGAAGTGGGAGCTGTTCCAGCCCTCCACCACGAACGACAGCACCCCCACGCGCGGCGCGTCGTCGCCGAACAGCGACAGCAGCCGCACCTGGGGCACCTCCGCAAGCCCCTCCCGCACCTTCGCGATCAGCTGCCGCTCCCGGGCCACCAGACCGTCGAACCCGGCCTCGGACAGCGCCTTGCACGCCGAGGCGATCGCGTACACCCCGATCACGTTCGGCGAGCCCGCCTCGTGCCGCGCCGCGGTGGTGTGCCACTCGACGTCCACCCCGCCGTCGTCCCGCCGCGCGACCTTGCGGCTCGCGCCGCCGCCCGCCAGATACGGCCGCGCCTCGCGCAGCCAGTCGGCCCGGCCCGCCAGGACCCCCGCCCCGAACGGCGCGTACAGCTTGTGCCCCGAGAACGCCACCCAGTCCACGTCCGCCTCCGCGATGTCCACCGGGTGGTGCGGGGCCAGCTGTGCGGCGTCCAGGACGATACGGGCGCCGTGCGCGTGCGCCGCCGCGGCCAGCGCCTCCACCGGCCACAGCTCACCCGTCACGTTCGACGCGCCCGTCACGCACACCAGCGCCGGGCCCCCGTCCCGCTCCGCCAGCGCCCTCTCCAGCGTCTCCACCGCCTCGCGCGGCGAGCGCGGCGCGCTCAGGTAGCGCACCCGCACGTCCTCCCGCTGCTCCCACGGCAGCAGCGAGGCGTGGTGCTCGGTCTCGAACACGAACACCTCCGCACCGGTCGGAGTTACGGCGGCCAGCAGGTTCAGCGAGTCCGTGGTCGAACGGGTGAAGACCACCTGGTCGTCCGCCCGGCACCCCAGGAACGCCGCGACCTCCTTGCGGCTCGTCTCGAACAGGTCCGTCGACAGCTGCGACAGGTAGCCCGCCCCCCGGTGAACGCTCCCGTAGTACGGGGCGTACGCGGCGACGTCGTCCCACACCCGCCGCAGGGCGGGCGCGCTGGCCGCGTAGTCGAGCGCGGCGTACGTCACCTCGCCGCCGGTGACCAGGGGCACGGTGACGTCACTGCCGAGGACGGCGAGCGGGGCGGAGGTCTCGACTGCAGAAGGGCACACGGACATGGCGAATTCTCCCGATGGGTCGCAGGCATGCGGAACATGGCTCAACGCACGGCGGATCCGCGCGGAGCGGGTGGGAAAACGGGCGCTGCGGCCCTAGCGCATTCGCTGCGTCACGGAAGAACTCCCTCGACCACCAGGACCCCTAGTGCGAGGGGTCCGCGCTTGCCGCGCGCCTCGCTGCGAGCGGCCTGGTCATCACCCGGGGCACCCCGCCACGGACGGAGGGTTGCCGGACAGCGGGCCGGGGCCGAAGTCGCTGTCGCTCGTGACCTGGCGCGATTATGCCACGGCGCCGCGCGGTGCCCATCCCCTCGTCCGCATAGTGGACCTGTCCCCCACCCCGCCCCTTCCCGAACCGGGGGCAAGCCCCCGACCCCCCACTGCGGGGCTCCGCCCCTGGACCCCGCTCCTCAAACGCCGGAGCGGCTGGGAAGCCGGACATCACCGCCACGACCCCGAGATGGCGACTCCGCCCCCGGGCTTCCGCTCCACACACACCGGAACGACGCTGAGAAGCCGGGCATCGCCACCCCAACCTCGGAGTGGCGACTCCGCCCCTGGACCCCGCTCCTCAAGCGTCGGAGCGGCTGGGGAGCGGGGCACCACCGCCACGACCCGGGACGGGGCTCCGCCCCTCGGTCCCCGCTCCACACACACCGGAACGGCGCTGGGTGGCCGAGCATCACCACCCCCACCCCGAAATGGCGACTCCGCCCCTCGGGCTCCCGCTCCTCGAACGTCCCCGGCTACCGCTGGCAGGCGCCGGCCTCGGGGCCGGGCGCCCCGGGTGCCGGGGCGCCCGGGGCGCGGCTCCCGGGTTCGGGAAGGGGCGGGGTGGGGAAGAGGCCGCGGCCGCGTGCCCCTACGCGTTGCTCGCGTGCACCCAGCGTTCCAGGGCGTCCCTCGCCGCGCCCGAGTCGATGGACTCGGCGGCTCGCGCGACGCCCGTCGCGATGCGGGCCGGGAGCGGGGCGTCCGCCGGGTCGCGGTGCCAGTCCAGGGTCGCCAGGGCCGCGCCCGCGTTCAGCAGGACCGCGTCCCGTACCGGGCCCGTCTCGCCCGCCAGCAGCCGGCGTGCCACATCCGCGTTGTACGAGGCGTCGGCGCCACGCAGGGCCTCCACCGGGGCCAGGTCGAAGCCGATGTCACGCGGGTCGAAGGACTCCTGGCGGACCGTGCCGTCCCGTACCACCCACACCTGGGAGGTCGCGGTCACGGTGAGTTCGTCCAGTCCGTCGTCGCCCCGGAAGACCAGCGCCGAGGAGCCGCGCTCGGCCAGCACCCCGGCCATGATCGGCGCCATCCGGGCGTCGGCGACGCCCGTCACCTGGCAGCGGACCCGGGCCGGGTTGGTGAGCGGGCCGAGCCAGTTGAACGGGGTGGCGATGCCCAGTTCGCGGCGGGCCGCGGCGACGTGCCGCAGCGAGGGGTGGAACTTGACCGCGAAGCACATGGTGATGCCCGCTTCCTCGGCGATCTCGGCCACCCGGGCCGGGCTGAGGTCGAGGTTGACGCCGAGCTTCTCCAGGACGTCGGAGGCGCCGCTGGCGGAGGACGAGGCGCGGTTGCCGTGCTTGACGACGCGCGCGCCCGCGCCGGCGGCCACCAGGGCGGACATGGTCGAGATGTTGACGGTCCTGGCGCGGTCGCCGCCGGTGCCGACGATGTCGACGGTCGGCCCTGGCACCTCGATCGTCTTGGCGTGCCCGTACATGGCGCGGACGAGGCCGGAGAGTTCGGCGACGGTCTCGCCCTTGGCCCGCAGCGCGACCGCGAACCCGGCGATCTGGGCGTCGGTGGCCTCGCCGCGCATGATGCGGTCCATGGCCCAGGCGGTGTCGTCCGCGCTGAGGTCCTGGCCGCCGAGGAGGGAGCTGAGCACGTCCGGCCAGGTGCGGGCCGTCGCGGTGCTGTCGCCTCCGGCTGGGGTCACAACGTCCATGGTCCGCTCCTGAATGATGCCTGGGCCGCACAGCCCACACGGCTGGATCAGCGCTCGATCAGGGCAAGCCTATCGGCCTGACCACGGCCAGGGCCCCGGGCCGGACGGTGAGGTCCGGGCCGGGGCCCTGGTCTGTGGCGTCAGATGACGGAAGGGATCAGTGGTGGCCGTGGCCGCTGGTGATCTCCTTGTACTCCTCGGAGGTCGGCTTCGGGATGAAGGCGTCCTTGCCGTAGTAGCTCTTGGAGAGCCTGGCCCGCAGCTTCTGCGACGCGCCGACCTTGCGGCGGACGCCGTTCTCGTCGACCTCGGGGCCGATCTCGTACGGCTTCGGCTGCTCGTGCTGGGTGAGCACGTGCAGCTGGTCCTGCGTGAGCGGCTCGTGCACCTCGATGAACTCGCCGTGCGGCAGGCGCTTGATGATGCCGGTCTCGCGACCGTGCAGCACCTTCTCCTTGTCGCGCCGCTGGAGGCCCATGCAGATCCGGCGGGTGGCGACGAAGGCGATGACCGGGCCGACGAAGAAGGCGATCCGCACGAACCACGTGATCGAGTTGATCGACAGGTGGAAGTGGGTGGCCCACAGGTCGTTGCCGCCGCCGACGAGCATCACGAAGTACACGGTCAGCCAGGCGACGCCGAAGGCCGTACGCGTCGGGGCGTTGCGCGGGCGGTCCAGGATGTGGTGCTCGCGCTTGTCGCCGGTGATCCAGCCCTCGATGAAGGGGTAGAGGCCGATCGCGAAGAGGACCAGCGGGAAGAGCACGATCGGGATGAACACGCCCAGGACGAGCGTGTGACCCCAGGCGGTGATCTCCCAGCCGGGCATCACGCGGACCAGACCCTCGGCGAAGCCCATGTACCAGTCGGGCTGGGCGCCGGTGGAGACCTGGTCGGGCCGGTAGGGGCCGATGGTCCAGATCGGGTTGATCGTGGCGATCGCGGAGATGGCCGCGATGACGCCGAAGACCAGGAAGAAGAAGCCGCCCGCCTTGGCCATGTAGACCGGCAGCAGGGGCATGCCGACGACGTTCTTGTTGGTCTTGCCGGCCCCGGGGTACTGCGTGTGCTTGTGGTAGAAGACCAGGATCAGGTGCGCCACCAGCAGGCCGAGCATGATGCCCGGCAGCAGCAGGACGTGGACCGGGTAGAGCCTCGGGATGAGGTCCATGCCCGGGAACTCGCCGCCGAAGACGAACATCGAGATGTAGGTGCCGACGACCGGGATCGACAGGAACACGCCCTCGATGAACCGCAGACCGGTGCCGGAGAGCAGGTCGTCGGGGAGCGAGTAGCCGGTGAAACCGGTCAGCATGCCGAGGAAGAACAGCAGGAAGCCGAACAGCCAGTTGATCTCACGCGGCTTGCGGAACGCGCCGGTGAAGAAGACGCGCATCATGTGCACGAACATCGCGGCGAGGAAGACCAGCGCGGCCCAGTGGTGGATCTGCCGGATCAGCAGACCGCCGCGCACCTCGAAGCTGATGTCGAGCGTCGAGGCGAACGCCTCGGACATCCGCACGCCCTGCATCGGGACGTACGGGCCGTGGTAGACGACCTCTTCCATGCTGGGGTGGAAGAACAGCGTCAGGTACACACCCGTGAGGATGATGATGATGAAGCTGTAGAGCGCGACCTCGCCCAGCATGAAGGACCAGTGGTCCGGGAAGATCTTGCGCATGTTGGCCCGCGCGAGGCTGTAGATGCCCAGCCGGCCATCGGCCCAGTCGGCGACGCGCTCGCCCGCGGGCGCTTTGCCGCGCCGCTGCGTGCCCGTATCTGTTGCAGTACTCATCCGCGCTCCCAGTAAGCAGGACCGACGGGCTCCGAGAAGTCGCCCATGGCTTCGAGGTACCCCTGGTCATTGGCCTTGATCCGCAGCTGGGGCAGCGCGTGACCGGCCGGACCGAAGATCACTCGGCCACCGTCGGAGAGGTCGAACGTCGACTGGTGGCAGGGGCACAGGACGTGGTGCGTCTGCTGCTCGTACAGGTTGATCGGGCAGCCGACGTGGGTGCAGATCTTCGAGAAGGCGACGATGCCCTCGTGCGACCAGTCCAGCTCGCGCTTGTCCTTGATGTTCTCCGGCTGGAGCCGGACGAGCATCAGGGCGGCCTTGGCGATCTCGGTCTGGAAGTCGTGCTGGTCCTCGCTCATGCCCTCGGGCATGGCGAAGGTCAGGGAGCCCACGGAGATGTCCTCGGGCCGCAGCGGCTGCATGGTGTTGTAGTTCATGAGCCGCTTGCCCTTGGCCCACTTGGTGTGCCGGAGCTTGGTGCCCGGCAGCGGGCCGAGGTCGCGCAGCAGCACCACGCCGGAGAGCGGCACCAGGGCGAGCGCGCCGAAGAGGGTGTTGCGGGCGAGCTTGCGGCGGCCGAAGCCGGACTCCTTGGCGCCGTCGCGGAAGTCCTCGAGGACCTTGGCCTTGACCTCGGGGCTGGCCTCGATGGCGTGCCGGTCGTCGGCGATCTCCACGTCGGACATCAGGGTGCGGGCCCAGTGGACCGCGCCGGCGCCGATGGCGAACAGCGCGATGCCGAGGGTGAGGCCCAGCGCGAAGTTCAGCGCGCTGATGTGACCGATCGGGAAGACGTAGATGTACTGGTCGACCGGCAGCGCCACGTAGGAGGCGATGAAGGCGATGGTCGCCAGCATCGAGACCGTGAAGAGCAGGGCGACGGTGCGCTCGGACCGCTTGGCGGCCCGCTCGTCGATGTCCTGCTGACGGTGCTCGTGCGGGGGCAGCCCCGGGTCGGCGAACGGGTCTTCCGCGACCGCGGTCGCGCCGCCCTCCGCCCGCTCCTCGGGCAGCTTCTCTTCTGCTTGTGAAATCTCGTGGCTACTCATGACTTCTTGGCCTTTGCGGTCCGGGCGGCGACCCAGATGGTGAGGACGATCAGCGCGCCCATGCCGAAGACCCAGGCGAAGAGGCCCTCACTGACCGGGCCGAGCCCGCCGAGCTCAAGGCCACCGGGGGTCTTGGACTTGTCGCTGTTGACCGTGTCGAGGTACGCGATGATGTCCTGCTTGTTCTTCTCCGGCATCGTGGTGTCGGGGAAGGAGGGCATGTTCTGCGGGCCGGTCTGCATGGCCTCGTACAGATGCTTCTTGCTCACGCCCTCGAGGGACGGCGCGTACTTGCCGTTGGTGAGGGCACCGCCCTTGCCGGCGAAGTTGTGGCACTGCGCGCAGTTCGTGCGGAAGAGCTCGCCGCCCTTCGCGACATCCGCGTTGTCGGTGCTGTACTGGCTCTTGGTGGGCGTCACCGGCCCCGCGCCGAGCGAGGAGACGTACGCGGCCAGCTGCTCGATCTCGGCGTCCGAGTAGATGTTCTTCTTCTTCGGCACCTGTGCGCCCGGCTGCTGGGCGGGCATCCGGCCGGAACCGACCTGGAAGTCGACGGCGGCCGAACCGACGCCGACCAGGCTCGGGCCGTCGGAGGTCCCCTGACCGCCCGTACCGTGGCAGCTGGCGCAGCCGACGGAATAGAGCTTCTTGCCCTCCTCGATGGCGAGGGACTGGGCGGAGCTGTCATCGGCCTTCGCCTCGCTCGGCGAGAACGCGGCGTACAGCCCCCCAGTGACCGCCAGCGCGAAGAGTAGGACGACGAACGCAGCCAGCGGATGGCGCCGTCGTGCGGAGAGCTTTTTCACGGATTACCCCGGTGTCAGGATCTTCTGCGTCGATGCTTTAAGGACGTGCTTCCGGTCGCGGAGACCGGCTTACTTGATCATGTAGATCGTGGCGAAGAGGCCGATCCAGACGACATCGACGAAGTGCCAGTAGTAGGACACGACGATGGCCGCCGTCGCCTGCTGGTGGGTGAACCTCTTGGCCGCGTACGTCCTCCCCAGGACCAGCAGGAAGGCGATGAGTCCGCCCGTCACATGCAGTCCGTGGAACCCGGTGGTCAGGTAGAACACCGAACCGTACGGGTCGGAGGAGAGCGAGAGCCCGTCCTTCTTGACCAGTTCGGTGTACTCGAAGATCTGACCGCCGATGAAGATCGCGCCCATGATGAAGGTGATCACGAACCAGGAGCGCAGCTTCCTCACGTCGCCACGCTCGGCGGCGAAGACACCGAGCTGGCAGGTGAGGGAGGAGAGCACGAGGATCGTGGTGTTCGTCGCCGAGAACGGGAAGTTCAGCGAAGACGCCATTTCCTTCCAGTGCTCGGCTCCGGTCACCGATCGCAGGGTGAAGTACATCGCGAAGAGGGCCGCGAAGAACATCAGCTCGGAACTCAACCAGATGATGGTCCCGACGCTGGTGAGGTTCGGCCGGTTGACCGACGGGTGCGCGTGCCCGGTATCTGTTGCTGTTGCTGTCGCCACGACCGACATTATGTCGGTCGCTTATCCGGCCCTCACTCCCGGGGGTGCCGTTCGGAGTGTCCAGGGCCGTGTCAAGGGCATCGATGCTGCTCGTCGACGCTGTTCCGGCCGGTCCCCCGAAGGAGGGAGAGATCGGTTCGCCCCCTCCTCCGGAAGGCTGTACGGGAGTAACATCCGCCACAGGAGTCCGGTAGTCCCCTTGGCTGATGCGGAGGAAACGATGCGGCCGACCGCCACGGTGCTGGTCTACAGCGACGACGCGAACACCCGCGAACAGGTGCGGCTCGCGACCGGTCGCCGGCCCGCCGCCGATGTGCCTCCGGTGGAGTTCGTGGAGTGCGCGACCCTCCCCGCCGTCCTGGCGGCGCTGGAGGACGGCGGGATCGACGTGTGCGTCCTGGACGGGGAGGCGGTCCCCGCGGGCGGGATGGGCGTCTGCCGGCAGATCAAGGACGAGATCTTCCAGTGCCCGCCGGTGGTGCTGCTCATCGGCCGCCCGCAGGACGCCTGGCTGGCCACCTGGAGCCGCGCGGAGGCCGCGGTGACCCATCCGGTGGACCCGGTGGCCCTGACGGACGCGCTGGCCGGGCTGCTCCGCAAGCGGCTCGCGGTGGGTGCCTGACCGCATTCCGCGCGGTCTCACGCGGTCATGCCATGGGGCGGAGCCGGGCCGAGTCGGCCGGGGTGCTGCCGTCCCGCTGGCCGGCGGCGAGGGCACTGCCCTGGCGCCAGTCGGCCCAGGCCATGTTCCAGTCGCCGTAGCCGTTGCCGAACGGGGCCATGTCGTCCCCGTTGCTGTTGATGACCTTGACGATGTCGCCGAGGTGCACGGTGTTGAAGAACCACCGGGCGTTCTCGGTGGACATGCCGGTGCAGCCGTGGCTGACGTTGGCGTACCCCTGCGAGCCGGTCGACCAGGGCGCGGCGTGGACGTATTCGCCGCTCTCGGTGACCCGGGCCGCCCAGTAGACCATCAGGTCGTAGGAACCGGCACCCAGGCCGATGCTGGCGCCCGTCATCCGCACCGCCGACTCCTTGGCGAGGATCACCTTGGTGCCGTTACGGGTGTCGAACCCGGGCATACCGGTCGTGATCGGGATGGTCCGGATCACCTCTCCGTTCCGCCGCACCGTCATCTGGTGGGTCCCGGAGTCGGTCAGGGCCTCGATCCGGTCGCCGGTGGTGATCCGCAGCGACTTGGCCCGGTCGCCGTAGAGCCCGCCGCCGATCCTGATGCCCTTGAGGTTGGAGCGCACGTTGACGGTGGCGTGTGCGGGCCAGTACTCGGCCGGGCGGTAGTGCAGCGTCTTGCTGTCCACCCAGTGCCAGACTCCGTCCACGGCGGGCTGTGAGTCGACCTTCAGGCCCCGCTCGATGACGGCCCGGGCCGAGGGGTCCTTGACCGCGCGGCTCAGCTTGGCGGTGATCGGCTGGCCCACCCCGTACTCCCCCGCCTTCGGCCCGAAGGTGACCTTCAGCAGCTTGTGGGCGGAGCTGGTGGTGAAGTTGATCGTACGGCGGCCCGGCGCGCCGCCCGAGTCCTCCGTGGACACCCGCAGCGTGTAATGGGCGCCCGCCGCCAGCGGCACGGTGGAGCGCCACCGGCTGCCGTCCGGCGTCAGCTTGCCCCGTACGTATCTGCCTGCCGCGTCGGTGGCGGTGACGTCCGTGATCCGGCCGTCGTCGCCCTTGGCGGTGACTTGGAGCGGCCGGTCCGGATCGGCGTTGTGTGCGCCGCTCTCACCGCTGAACGAGATCTGGTCGGCGGCGTCGTACGGCTTGGCGGACAGCGGGTCCGAGGAGGGGCCCCCGCATCCGCTGAGACCCGCTATCAGCGAGGCCACCAGCAGGGCACTGGAGAGCACCACCCGGGTTCGAGGAGATCGAGGTGTGTGGTTCATGCGATCACGCTATGGACGCCCCCGGCGGACGGCGCGCCGAGCGAGGCACCAGGGTGATACCGCACAAGGGGCCCGGCACCTGTACGGTGCCGGGCCCCTTGTGCGGTATCGCTACTGGTTCTGGTTCTCGCCGCGGTAGTACTCGAAGACCCACCCGAAGAGGCCGACCATGATGATCGGGGCCGAGAAGAACAGCAGCCACCAGCCGAAGACCACGCCCATGAAGGCCAGGGCGCCGCCGACGGCCAGGGACAGCGGCTGCCAGCTGTGCGGGGAGAAGAAGCCCAGCTCACCGGCGTCGTCGGCGACGTCGGCGTCCTGGTTGTCCTGCGCCCCGACATCCACCCGGCGCGCGGTGAACGCCAGGTAGAAGCCGATCATGATGCTCAGCCCGAAGGCGAGGAACAGCGCCGTGGTACCGGCGGGCTCCTTCGACCACACGCCGTAGACGATCGCCATCAGCAGGATGAAGACGGCGAGCCAGAGGAACATCCGGCCTTGGACCTTCACTTGCCGGCCTCCTTACCACCCGCGAGGGCCTTGTCTTCGTCGGCCGCACCCTGGTGCTCGAGCTGGTCGAGCGCCGCGATCTCGGGGTGGTGCAGGTCGAACGCCGGGGATTCGGAACGGATCCGCGGCAGGGTGAGGAAGTTGTGCCGCGGCGGCGGGCAGGAGGTGGCCCACTCCAGCGAGCGGCCGTAGCCCCACGGGTCGTCGACCTCGACCTTCTTGCCGTACTTGGCCGTCTTCCAGACGTTGTAGAGGAACGGCAGGATCGACAGGCCGAGCAGGAACGAGCTGATCGTGGAGATCGTGTTCAGCGCGGTGAAGCCGTCGGCCGCCAGGTAGTCGGCGTACCGGCGCGGCATGCCCTCGGCACCCAGCCAGTGCTGCACCAGGAAGGTGCCGTGGAAGCCGATGAACAGCGTCCAGAAGGTGATCTTGCCGAGCTTCTCGTCCAGCATCTTGCCGGTCATCTTCGGCCACCAGAAGTGGAAGCCGGAGAACATCGCGAAGACCACGGTGCCGAAGACCACGTAGTGGAAGTGGGCCACCACGAAGTACGAGTCGGACACGTGGAAGTCCATCGGCGGCGACGCCAGGATGACGCCGGTGAGTCCACCGAAGGTGAAGGTGATGAGGAAGCCGATCGCCCAGAGCATCGGGGTTTCGAAGCTCAGCGAGCCCTTCCACATCGTGCCGATCCAGTTGAAGAACTTGATACCGGTCGGAACCGCGATCAGGAACGTCATGAAGGAGAAGAACGGCAGCAGCACCCCGCCGGTGACGTACATGTGGTGCGCCCACACGGTCACCGACAGACCCGCGATGGAGATCGTCGCGGCGATCAGGGTGAAGTAACCGAACATCGGCTTGCGCGAGAAGACCGGGATGACCTCGGAAATGATCCCGAAGAACGGCAGCGCGATGATGTACACCTCTGGGTGTCCGAAGAACCAGAAGAGGTGTTGCCACAACAACGCCCCGCCATTGGCCGCGTCGAAGACATGCGCCCCGAATTTACGGTCCGCCTCCAGGGCGAACAGCGCGGCGGCCAGCACCGGGAAGGCCAGCAGGACCAGCACCGCGGTCAGCAGCACGTTCCAGGTGAAGATCGGCATGCGGAACATGGTCATGCCCGGAGCGCGCATGCAGATGATCGTGGTGATGAAGTTGACCGCACCGAGGATCGTGCCGAAGCCGGAGAAGGCCAGACCCATGATCCACATGTCGGCACCGACGCCCGGCGAGCGGACCGCGTCCGACAGCGGCGAGTACGCGAACCAGCCGAAGTCGGCCGCGCCCTGCGGGGTCAGGAAGCCACCCACCGCGATGAGCGAGCCGAAGAGGTACAGCCAGTACGCGAACATGTTCAGCCGCGGGAACGCCACATCGGGCGCGCCGATCTGCAGCGGCATGATCCAGTTCGTGAAGCCCGCGAAGAGCGGGGTGGCGAACATCAGCAGCATGATCGTGCCATGCATGGTGAACGCCTGGTTGAACTGCTCGTTCGACATGATCTGGGTGCCGGGACGAGCCAGCTCGGCGCGCATGAAGAGCGCCATCAGTCCGCCGATGCAGAAGAACGCGAACGACGTGACCAGGTAGAGCGTGCCGATCGTCTTGTGGTCCGTGGTGGTCAGCCACTTGACGACGACATTGCCGGGCTGCTTGCGGCGCACCGGCAACTCATCCTCGTACGAGGCGGTTGCGTCGGCACCCTGGGGTTCGTTGAGGATGCTCACTGTGTCTTGGTCTCCGCGTTCTTGGCGGGGTCCGTCTGCGCGATGCCGGCCGGGATGTATCCCGTCTGGCCCTTCTTCGCCAGGTCCTTCAGGTGCTGCTGGTAGCGCTCCGGGGAAACGACCTTGACGTTGAAGAGCATCCGGGAGTGGTCGACGCCGCACAGCTCGGCACACTTGCCCTTGAAGGTGCCCTCGCGGTTCGGGGTGACCTCGAACCGGTTGGCGTGGCCCGGGATGACGTCCATCTTCATCAGGAAGGGGACCACCCAGAACGAGTGGATGACATCGCGGGAGGTCAGGATGAACTCGACGGACTCACCCTTGGGCAGCCACAGGGTCGGACCCGGGTTGCCGTTCTGCGGATTCCGCTCGCCGGGGGTGCCGGTGTCGTAGACGCCCTCGGCGCCCTTGGGGACGGTGTCGAGCATCTTGTTCGGGATGGACGACACCTCCTTGGGGGTCGCCTTGGGGCTGGCCGGGTTCCCGTCCACGTTCTCCATGTAGTTGAAGCCCCAGCTCCACTGGTAGCCAACGACGTTGACTACGTGGTCGGGCTTCTTGGAGGTCTTGAGGAGCGCGTTCTCATCGCGCGCGGTGAAGTAGAACAACACCGAGACGATGATGATCGGGACCACGGTGTACAGCGCCTCAAGGGGCATGTTGTACCGGGTCTGCACCGGGACGTCGATCTTGGTCCTGGTCCGGCGGTGGAACACCACCGCCCACAGGATCAGGCCCCAGACCAGCACGCCCACGGCGAGTGCGGCCGCCCACGAGCCCTGCCACAGGGAGAGGATCCGCGGCGCCTCCTCCGTGGCGGGAGTGGGCATTCCGAGGCGGGGGAAGTCCTTGGATGTGCAACCGGTGGCGGTCGCCAGGACCGCGCCCGCGGCAAGCGCCTGCAGCAGCTTCCGCCGCACCGGGCGCCGCGACGAGCGGTCGGAGCCGTTGGGACTCACGTAGCGCCTTCCCGAGAGTCTCGCCCGCGCGGTCGGCCGCGGCCGTCATCTGGTCGGTCGCCGGCCCGGTGCGGGCAGGGGTTTGGATGTTTATGCGGACCAAACCCTACTGGACGCCATTTGGCGCTGCGCGGGGAGGGTGCCCAACGCGCCGGGCCCCTCCCCGAAGGGGTGGCATCGCCGCTGGAACACCGCGAAATTCCAGCGGAATGACCTGCTCCGCGAACGTTTTCCGGGCCCGGGGACGGCGCGGGGTGTGACCGGAGGGCGGCCGGGGTACAGGTGGTGCGGGCACCGCCCCGTTCGTGTGATGCCTCGCGTCGGCGGCGCCGTACGCCCGTGCGTGCCATGTGCGCATCGCCTATCGCGTCCTTGTGGCGCGTACTTTCTTCGCGGGCTTTCTCCTGAGCCGTGCGCCGGGCGCAGCGGCT
>NZ_BBUZ01000036.1 GCF_001417735.1 Streptomyces sp. NBRC 110028 | reverse complement strand
GTTGAAGCACGGGCTGCACCGGAGCTGGCACTTCCGGGTCAGGTCCAGCCGCAGGAACCCGATGACCTTGGCGGGAGTGGTAGCAATGATGGTCGTCATAGTCGTGTCCCTTCTGTTGGTTCATTTCGGGAGGTCGATGACCGTCACGTTGCGCAGTTCGCGGATCATCCGGGAGGCGAGGACGGCGTTGAGGCCGACGTGGCCGTACGGGACCATGACGTTCGATTCCCGCGCACGCCATCCGCTCGTCGTGAGCTGGTAGTTGGTCCCGGAGATGCCCCACAGCCGTGGGGTCCGGACCCTCAGGACCGCGTAATCCCCTCTGCCCAGGTGGGGGCACTGCTCGACGGCCATACGGGCGTGTGGCTCGCACAAGGGCGGCTGCTCCGTCAGCGAACCTTCCGGCCATGTCGGCGGGTCCCACGGTCTGCGCCAGTTGATGAACAGCCAGCCGTCCTCGTCACGGCTCGCGGGGTTCCCGCAGATCTGGCATTTCATGGCGTACATGCAGATCCGCTGCCGAGCGACGTGCATGCTGTCGTAGATCGGCCTGCCCGTACCGGGAGAGTGGGTCATCCGCGCCCACAGGGCTCCTGCGGTATCGCGATCCGTCTCGCGGGGCACCTTGTAGCCGAGCCGCGGCCCGGACGTCAGCAGGACAGTCAGGTCGGATTCCGGGTCCGAGGTGTTCACCGCTCCACGCGGTGACGAACGGAACGACGGTCGGGCGGGCGACGATCGGGGCCATCAGGAGCCCCCCTTGGCGCGCAGCTCGGCCCAGACGATCTTTCCCCAGGTGCGGTACTCGGTGCCCCAGCGGTCCGCCATCGCTTCGACCAGCATCAGCCCGCGACCGGACTCGTCGTCACAGCACGGCTGCCGGGCGGTGGGCGGCTTCGGGCACTGGTCCGTGACGGCGAGACATACGCGCCCCCGATCGGGCAGCCGGACGCTGACGCGTACGAGGCGGCACCCGCTGTGACGGGCGGCGTTGCCGACCAGTTCGGAGACGATCAGCGTGCCGTCCTCGACAAGGGGGCTGAGGTCCCAGGTGTTCAGCGCTGCTCGGACGAGTCGGCGGGCACGGCTTGCGGACTCCGGCTCGCACGGCATCGTTTCGCTGTAACCGGGGGCACCGACGGCGTGGGGCCTGGTTGCGGTCATGGTCACGAGGTCTTTCCTCCGAGGGCCTGCCTGGCGTTCGGCGACCAGTCAACGAGCCCAAGCGCGGTGGAAACAGGCAAAGATGCCGCATTTCCGCATACCGCCTACCGGAAGACTTTGCGTCGCCATTACCTGACCTCTGGTGCGGGCAGTGCTGGAGTGACTACGTTCAGCTCATGGGAGTAAATGTCATCCTCAAGCGGCGGATGGCCGAACTGGGTCTCACGCAGGATGATTTCGCAGGTCAGATGAACGATGCCATCGAAGAGATCACAGGGAAGCCGGGGGATGTCACGGCCCGTACCGTCCGCAATCTGGTGAACGGGAGCACCAAGCGTCCCATCGGACGGACGTGTGCGGCGCTGGAGAAGATCTTCGGGTGTTCCGTCGAAGACCTGGGGTTCGCCTCACCACGGACCGCACCACCACAGGAGGACCCTGTGCGGCGACGTACCTTCATGACCTCGGCCGCCGGCACCGCAACCGCGGCCGTCGTTCCCGGGCTCGCCGCTCCCCGGCGAGTAGGACACGGTGACGTGAAACGGCTGGAGACCAAGTTCGCCGCGATCATTGCCCAAGATCACCGGTACGGTGGACGCGTCGGGATCGAGACGCAGGCTTCCGCCCTGGCCGACGAGGCGTTGTCCCTGCTTCAGTGCGGCAGGACCAGCCAGCGAGTCCGCAACGACATCTACGCCTGCGCGGCCTCGTTCACGTCCAGTGCCCTGTGGGCCGCGATCGACGGCCGTCGCTTCGATGAGGCCCAGCGGTACTTGGGCCGGGCGTCCAGCCTCGCCGCCATGTCCGGCGATCCGACCATCCAGTTCCGCATCTGGTCTCACGCCGGCAGCCTCTACCGGCACCTCGGACGACCCATCGATGCCCTGGCCGCGAACGATGTGGCGCGGGGTCTGCCCATCACCCGCCGCGACCCTCTCTTCGCCTCGCTGGGCCATGCGCGGCATGCCGCCATCTTCGGCCTCACTCGCGATGCCGTGGCAGTGGAGCGAGCCATCGGCCAAGCTCAAGCCGCCTTCGGCCGTGCCGATCCAGGTGCCGATCGTCCGACATGGATGACGGCCTTCTTCGGCCAGGCGGAAATCGAGAGCCTCGCCCTTACGGCACACCTCGGGTTGGGAAACTTTGCCCAGGCCGAGGCTCATGCCCACCGCGGCATCGCCCTCCTCCGCCCTCACTTGCGTCGGAGCCGGGCCATCGCCACTGCCCGGCTCGCTCAGGCACAGCTGGGGCAGGGCGATCTCGAACCTGCCGTTTCCACGGCCATGAGCGTCTCCACCGGCTCCCACCCTCGGGTGACCCGGATGTTGGAAGGGTTCGGGGACCGGCTCCGTTCCACGGCGCCCCGTAGCGAGGCTGCCAAGACCTGGGACACATACATCGACTCCCGAAGGAACGCCCCGTGACCTCCGCGGCCATCGAACTCCGGCACTTCCACGACGTGGAACCCGTCGGGGACACGCTGATCTCGGTCTACGCCGAGGTGCGGGCCGATCGGCTGCACGACCCGCACTACTCGGTCGAGCGGTACGGCGAACGCCTGGCCCGGCATGCCTCCGAGCCCGGCTGGGAGGCGGTGGTCGGTTACGACGGGGACGAGGCCGCCGGGTACGCGTACGGCAACACTATCGAGCACGGTGACCGCTATTGGAAGCGGGTCACGCCACCGCCGGCGTCGGCACTTACGCGGTTCCCGACGCTGGCGCTGAAGGAAATGATGGTCCGCGTCCCCTGGCGGAAGACCGGAACCTCCCGGGGCATTCATGACGAGCTGCTCTCCAAGCGGTCCGAAGAGCAGGTGACGCTCATGGTCAACCCGCTGGCGGGTGAGGGAAAGGTGCATCGGCTGTACGAGTCATGGGGCTACGAGGACATCGGGGAGAGCCGGCCGTCGCCGGATTCGCCGGTCCTGATGGCCATGGTGCGGGTGGCGCGAGGGTGGAGTCCGGCACGGTGACGAAAGGGATAGGCATGTCGCAAACCGAGGGTGCCCGGTTGTTCCGGGAGGCGTGGATCGCGGGGGTGCGGCGGCACTTTCCCGGGGAGCCCAAGCCGGGCTACGTGACGTCGTGGGAGGACACCCCGGAGTGGGAGCGGGCGGCCGCCGGGGCGGTGTACGCGCAGGTGCGGCAGTTCCTGGAGGTGAGCGAGGGGCACGCGGGGCGGCTCACGCGGGACCAGAAGGGCCGCTTCGTCGCGACGTGCTGGACCGCGCAGATGTACCGGCACTTCAGCGACCCGAAGCCCGGGTACGTCGCCGACTGGCCGGACCTTCCCGGCTGGCAGCGGGAGACGGACGCGGACATCTTCGAGACGATCGAGAAGGACGCCGGCTGAGGGGCCGTGGACGGACGCGTCCGATCGGGGGTCACCGGCGAGTGGCCGCCGACGAGACGGGAGGGGGCGGGGTCGCAGGGGTGGGGTCCTGGACGCTGACGTGTATGTGTGGCGCCGATCGGACGGCGTTCACCCCACGTCTCCGAGCGGCGGCGCCGTAAATATACGGTCCAGGGCCGTGCCCCGGAGGCGCCGCACCCGGCACCCAGGACCAGCCCCGGGCGCACCACCACGCACCCGCACCCGGCACTCGCGGCAACCCCCCACCCTCACCCCTCCGCGATCACCACCGCCGACGCGACCCCCGCGTCGTGGCTCAGCGAGACGTGCCAGGCCCGTACGCCCAGCTCGTCGGCGCGCGCCGCGACCGTGCCGCGCACGGACAGGCGCGGACGGCCGCCCGGCTCGGTCCAGACCTCGGCGTCGGTCCAGCGCAGGCCGCCCGGGGCGCCCAGGGCCTTGGCCAGGGCCTCCTTGGCGGCGAAGCGGGCGGCCAGCGAGGCGGGGCCGCGGCGCTCACCGCCGGGCAGGCACAGCTCGGCCTCGACGAACAGGCGCGCCGCCAGCCCCGGCGTACGGTCCAGCGACGCCGCGAAGCGGTCGATCTCCGCGACGTCGATGCCCACCCCGACGATCACGCGGTCACTCGACGGTCACCGACTTGGCCAGGTTGCGCGGCTGGTCGACCTCGTTGCCGCGGGCCGTGGCCAGCTCGCAGGCGAAGACCTGCAGCGGCACGGTGGCCACCAGCGGCTGGAGCAGCGTGGGGGTGACGGGGATCTCGATGAGGTGGTCGGCGTACGGGGCGACCGTCTCATCCCCCCGCTCGGCGATCACGATGGTGCGGGCGCCGCGGGCCCGGATCTCCTGGATGTTGGAGACGATCTTGTCGTGGAGGACGGACCGCCCGCGCGGCGACGGGACGACCACGACGACCGGCACGTCCTGCTCGATCAGCGCGATCGGCCCGTGCTTCAGCTCGCCCGCGGCGAAGCCCTCGGCGTGCATGTACGCCAGTTCCTTGAGCTTGAGCGCGCCCTCCAGGGCGACGGGGAAGCCGACGTGGCGGCCGAGGAAGAGGACCGTGTTCTTGGAGGCCAGGGTGCGGGCCAGCTCCCGTACGGGCTCCATGGTCTCCAGGACCTCGTCCACCTGGGTGGCGATCTCGGACAGCTCGCGGATCACGGAGAGGATCTCGTCGCCCCACTTGGTGCCGCGCACCTGCCCCAGGTACAGCGCCACCAGGTAGCAGGCGACCAGCTGGGTGAGGAACGCCTTGGTGGAGGCGACCGCGACCTCGGGCCCGGCGTGGGTGTACAGGACGGCGTCGGACTCGCGCGGGATCGTGGAGCCGTTGGTGTTGCAGATGGCGAGCACCTTGGCGCCCTGCTCGCGGGCGTGCCGCAGCGCCATCAGGGTGTCCATGGTCTCGCCGGACTGCGAGATGGCGATGACGAGGGTGCGCTGGTCGAGGATGGGATCCCGATAGCGGAACTCGCTGGCCAGCTCCGTTTCGCAGGGGATACGGGTCCAGTGCTCGATGGCGTACTTGGCGATCATGCCGGCGTGGTACGCCGTACCGCACGCCACGATGACGACCTTGCTGACCTCGCGCAGCACGGAGGCGGGGATGCGGACCTCGTCCAGGCAGAGGTTCCCGGCCAGGTCGATGCGGCCGAGGAGGGTGTCGGCGACCGCCTTCGGCTGCTCGGCGATCTCCTTGAGCATGAAGTAGTCGTAGCCGCCCTTCTCGGCGGCGGAGGCGTCCCAGTCCACGTGGTACGGGCGGACCTCGGCGGGTGCCCCGTCGAAGTCGGTGACGACGACGCCGTCACGGCGGGCCTCGACGACCTGGTCCTGGCCCAGCTCGATGGCCTCGCGGGTGTGGGCGATGAACGCGGCCACGTCGGAGGCGAGGAACGCCTCGTCCTCGCCGACGCCGACGACCAGCGGCGAGTTGCGGCGGGCGCCGACCACCACGTCGGGCGCGTCGGCGTGCACGGCGACGAGGGTGAAGGCGCCCTCCAGGCGGCGGCACACCTGGCGCATGGCCTCGGCGAGGTCGCCGCAGGAGGAGAAGGACTCGGCGAGCAGATGGGCGACGACCTCGGTGTCCGTCTCGGAGGCCAGCTCGTGGCCGCGGTCGGCCAGCTCGGCGCGCAGGGCGGCGAAGTTCTCGATGATGCCGTTGTGGACGACGGACACCCGGCCCGCGTTGTCCAGGTGCGGATGGGCGTTGGCGTCGGTCGGCCCGCCGTGGGTGGCCCACCGGGTGTGGCCGATGCCGGTGGCGCCGCTGGGCAGCGGCCGGTCGGACAGCTCCTTCTCCAGGTTGGCGAGCTTGCCCGCCTTCTTGGCGGCGGCGAGCCCGCCGTCGGCCAGGACGGCCACCCCGGCCGAGTCATAGCCGCGGTACTCCAGCCGCTTGAGCCCGGCGAGGACGACATCGAGGGCGGACTGCCCTCCCACGTAACCAACGATTCCGCACATGCAGTGCAGCGTACGACCCACCGGTCCGGGGGCCGACCACCGCCCGCGCGTCGACCCTCGCATGTGGCCGCATAACGGACGCTTGTCGCGGGGCCGTGCCTGGCACGGGGTGACAGACTCCACGCCCACCGGCCCACGCCTCCGGCGGGCCCAGCCATGACAATAAAGGGATGATCACGTCTACCGCGCGCGAGGCGCGCTCCGGCCCCGTGCGCGCCGCGCAGCGGCGGGGCGGCGAGGCGACCCCGTATGTGGACCTCTCCCGCGAGGAGTGGAGCGCGCTGCGGGAGAAGACTCCGCTGCCGCTGACCGCCGAGGAGGTCGAGCGGCTGCGCGGTCTCGGCGACGTCATCGACCTGGACGAGGTACGGGACGTCTACCTGCCGCTGTCCCGGCTGCTCAACCTGTACGTGGCCGCCACCGGCAGCCTGCGCGGCGCGCTGAACACCTTCCTCGGCGACGCCAAGAACGGCCACGGTCCCCAGACCGGCACCCCGTTCGTCATCGGCGTGGCGGGCAGCGTCGCGGTCGGCAAGTCGACCACGGCCCGGCTGCTGCAGGCGCTGCTGGCCCGCTGGCCGGAGCATCCGCGAGTGGAGCTGATCACCACCGACGGCTTCCTCCACCCCAACGCCGAGCTGCACCGGCGCGGGCTGATGTCCCGCAAGGGGTTCCCCGAGTCGTACGACCGGCGCGCCCTGACCCGGTTCGTCGCCGATGTGAAGGCGGGCCGGGCGGAGGTCTCGGCCCCGGTCTACTCGCACCTGATCTACGACATCGTGCCGGGCGAGCGGCAGGCCGTGCACCGGCCCGACATCCTCATCGTCGAGGGGCTGAACGTGCTCCAGCCCGCCCTGCCCGGCAAGGACGGGCTGACCCGGGTCGGGCTCGCGGACTTCTTCGACTTCAGCGTCTACGTGGACGCCCGTACCGCCGACATCGAGCGCTGGTACCTCGACCGCTTCCGGAAGCTGCGCCAGACCGCCTTCCAGGACCCCTCCTCGTACTTCCGCAAGTACACCCAGGTCTCCGAGGAGGAGGCCCTGGACTACGGCCGCATGATCTGGCGCACCATCAACCGGCCGAACCTCCAGCAGAATGTGCAGCCCACGCGGGGTCGCGCGACACTCGTCCTCCGCAAGGGCCCGGACCACAAGGTGCAGCGGCTCTCCCTGCGCAAACTGTGAGGAGTTCCTGTCGTGCTGCATCTGCGGCTGATCGTCCCGGCCGACCGTACGGACGCGGTGGTCCGTCTCCTGGAGAGCACCGTGGGCACCGCCCACCTGATCGTCCTGCCCGGCGCCGCCCGCGATCCCGCCGGGGACGTGGTGCTGTGCGACGTGGCGCGCGAGGCCGGTGACGGGCTGCTGGGCGAGCTGCGGGCCCTCGGGCTCGACGAGCACGGTTCGATCGCCGTCGACGACATCGGCCTGTCGCTGTCGAAGCGGGCCGACCGGGCGGAGACGGACGCTCCGGGGGAGGGCGCGGACGCGGTGCTGTGGGAGCACCTGGCGGACGCCACCCACGAGGAGTCCACCCTGTCGGTGACCTTCCTCGCCTTCCTCGCCATCGCGACGATGATCGCGGCGTGCGGTGTGGTGCTGGACAACGCGGTCCTGATCGTCGGCGCGATGGCCGTCGGTCCGGAGTTCGGCCCGCTGGCCGGGCTGTGCACCGCCCTGGTCCGGCGCGCCCCACGGCTGGCCGCCCGCTCGGCCCTCGCGCTGGTCGTGGGGTTCGCGGTGGCGATGGTGCTGACGACGGGCTTCAGCGTGCTGATGGACGCCTTCGGGCTGTTCAGCAAGGGCCGACTGGACGCGGCCCGCCCGAACACGGACTTCATCTGGAAGCCGGACATGTTCTCGTTCGTGGTCGCCGTGCTGGCGGGCATCGCGGGAACGCTGTCGCTGACCTCGGCGAAGTCGGGCGCCCTGGTGGGCGTGGCGATCTCGGTGACGACGGTCCCGGCGGCGGCCAACGCGGCGGTGGCGCTCGGATACGGCGACGTCGACCAGATGGTGGGGTCGAGCGAGCAGCTGCTGCTGAACCTGGCGGGGATCGTGGTGGCGGGGACGCTGACGCTGCTGGCGCAGCGGTGGCTGTGGGCGCGCCGGTCGTAGCCCCCGCCGTACCGGCGGCGGGGGCGGGATCCTCGCGGGCGCGGCCGCGCGGTGGGGGTGTCTAACCCAGGGCCGACTTCACGGCGTCGGCCAGGCGGCCGGCCACGGAGCGGGCCTGGTCGATGTCGGCGGCCTCCACCATGACGCGGACCAAGGGCTCGGTGCCCGACGAGCGCAGCAGGACGCGGCCGGTCTCGCCCAGCTCGCGTTCGGCCTCGGCCACGGCGGCGGCCAGGTCGGCGCTGCTGGAGACGCGGGACTTGTCGACGTCGGGGACGTTGATCAGTACCTGCGGCAGGCGCTCCATGACCCCGGCGAGGTCGGCCAGGCTGCGGCCGGTCGCGGCGACGCGGGCGGCCAGCAGGAGGCCGGTGAGGGTGCCGTCACCGGTGGTGGCGTGGTCGAGGACGATGACGTGGCCGGACTGCTCGCCGCCGAGGGCGTAGCCGCGGCTCTTCATCTCCTCCAGCACATAGCGGTCGCCGACCGCCGTCTGGACCAGCTCGACGCCCTCCCGCTGCATGGCGAGCTTGAAGCCGAGGTTCGACATCACGGTGCCGACCACGGTGTTTCCGCGCAGCGTGCCCGCCTCGCGCATGGCGAGGGCGAGGACGGCGAGGATCTGGTCGCCGTCGACCTCGCGGCCCACGGCGTCCACGGCCAGGCAGCGGTCGGCGTCGCCGTCGTGGGCGACGCCGAGGTCGGCGCCGTGCTCGACGACGGCGGCCTGGAGCCGGGCCAGGTGGGTGGAGCCGCATCCGGCGTTGATGTTGAGGCCGTCCGGCTCGGCGCCGATCGTCACGACCTCCGCCCCGGCGCGGGCGAACGCCTCCGGGGAGACCCGGGAGGCGGCGCCGTGCGCGCCGTCGATGACGACCTTGAGGCCGTCGAGGCGGCTCGGGAGGGCGCCGATGAGGTGGGCGACGTAGGCGTCGAAGCCCTCCGCGTAGTCGCGGACCCGCCCCACCCCGGCGCCGGTGGGCCGGTCCCACGGCTCGCCGGAGGCGTGCGCGCGGCAGGTGGTCTCGATGCGGTCCTCCAGCTCGTCGGCGAGCTTGTGGCCGCCGCGGGCGAAGAACTTGATGCCGTTGTCGGGCATCGGGTTGTGGCTGGCGGAGAGCATCACGCCGAGGTCGGCGTCGAGCGCCCCGGTCAGATGGGCGACCGCCGGCGTCGGCAGGACGCCCACCCGCAGCACGTCCACGCCCGCGCTGGCCAGCCCCGCCACCACGGCGGCCTCCAGGAACTCTCCGGACGCGCGTGGGTCCCGCCCGACCACCGCCACCGGCCGGTGGCCCTCGAAGGTTCCCACCTCGGCGAGCACGTGTGCCGCCGCGACCGACAGGCCGAGCGCCATCTCAGCCGTCAGATCGGCGTTCGCGACGCCGCGCACACCATCCGTACCGAAGAGTCGTCCCACTGGTGTCCTCCGAGATTACGAGCTGAGGGGGCTTAAAGCTTGCGTGGAGATTGATAGACGCTTGCCTGTAGGTATACGCCCCCTGGTGGCGATAGCCGAACGCCCCGGAGGCACGGGTGGTGCCGCCGGGGCGTGTCGACAGGCGGCGGAAACCGCCGAACCGCGTGGTGAAGCGGATTAACGCTTGCTGTACTGCGGCGCCTTACGGGCCTTCTTCAGACCGGCCTTCTTACGCTCGGTGGCGCGGTCGTCACGGGTCAGGAAGCCGGCCTTCTTGAGCGGGCCGCGGTTGTTGTCCACGTCCGCCTCGTTCAGCGCGCGGGCGATGCCCAGGCGCAGCGCACCGGCCTGGCCGGAGACGCCACCACCCGCGATGCGGGCGACGACGTCGTAGCGGTCGTCCAGTTCGAGCACCTTGAAGGGCTCGTTGACTTCCTGCTGGTGCACCTTGTTGGGGAAGTACTCCTCAAGGGTGCGACCGTTGATCTTCCACTGGCCGCTGCCCGGGATGATGCGGACACGGGCCACGGCGTTCTTGCGGCGCCCGGTGCCGGCGGCCGGCTGCGGGTCGCCGAAGCGGGAGGCCATCGACTCGGAGGTGTACTCCGACTCGATCGTCTCCACGCTCTCGGTGGTGTACTCCTCGACATCGAGGGGGGTCTCGGCGGTGGTCTCGGCCACGATGCTCCTCAGCTTCTCTTCGTCTTAGGGGGTGGCCGGACTTACTGCGCGACCTGGGTGATCTCGAACGGGACCGGCTGCTGAGCGGCGTGCGGGTGCTGGTCACCCGAGTACACCTTCAGCTTCGAGAGCATCTGACGGCCCAGGGTGTTCTTCGGGAGCATGCCCTTGATGGCCTTCTCGACGGCCTTTTCCGGGTTCTTCGCCAGCAGCTCGTCGTAACGGACGGAGCGCAGACCACCGGGGTAGCCCGAGTGGCGGTAGGCCATCTTCTGGGTCCGCTTGTTGCCGGAGAGGTGCACCTTGTCGGCGTTGATGATGACAACGAAGTCACCCGCGTCGACATGCGGCGCGTACACCGGCTTGTGCTTCCCCCGCAGGAGGGTGGCGGCCTGGCTGGCCAGACGGCCGAGAACAACGTCGGTGGCGTCGATGACGTGCCACTGACGCTGCACGTCGCCGGGCTTGGGGCTGTACGTACGCACGGTCGTAGCCTTCGCTTCTTCAGTGAGTGTGGTCCTGACAAGGCCACCCGGACGATCACGACAGCCCTGGCCGCACCTCGGTGACGCATTCCGAGTGCCTGCCGCTGGTCATCGGCCCGGTGAACCGGCGTAACGGCCACTCACGTGAGAACGAGCAAGCCAATACGCATAACGAACTGGCAGAGTACCGGCCCGCCCCCACGGGGGTCAAAACGCCTCCCCGGCGGTCGACGGGTCCCCGGCGTCACCCGCCCCCACTAGGATGCGCGCCATGAGCTTTGGGCAAGGGGGGCCGTACGGGCCCGGGGGGTCTCAGCCGTCTCCGTCGTCTCGGCCGTCCCCGTCGTCGACGCCGGACTGGGCCGCGATGGCGGATCACACCGCCGCGCGCGGCCGGCGCCGCCGGTGGCTCTTCATCGGGGGCGCCGCGCTGGCGACGGCGGCCGTAGGGGCCATGGTCGCCACGGCCGTGGTCAGCAGCGACGACAAGGGCGGCCCCCCGGACGACTCGGCGAACCATCCGCCCTCCCAGCCGGCGCTGCCGCGCGAGTCGCAGACGCCCGAGCCGTCGTTCTCCAATGTCGCGCCACCGGCGCCGCCCAAGCCGCTGGACATCCTCTCCGACGCGAAGCGGGACAAGGCGCCGCTGAGCGCCACGACGCTCTTCCCCGACGAGGAAGCCGCGAAGGAGGGCCGCTCGTACACGAAGGGGGCGACCGCCGCCACCTCCAGCTGCGCGACGGGCACCCAGGGCGCCCTGGGGTCGGTGCTCAGCGACAACGGGTGCCGCAAGCTGCTGCGCGCCACCTTCGTCCGGGACGGCGTGGCGGTCACCGTCGGCGTCGCCGTCTTCGACGGGCGGGCGGGCGCGGAGAAGGCGAAGAACGGGTACAAGCCGAACGTGGCGTCCCTGTCCGGCGGCGGGGTTCCGTCGTTCTGCCGCCAGACCGCGTGCCGCACCTCGGCCAACGCGATCGGGCGGTACGCGTACTTCACGATCTCCGGCTACACCTCGGGGAAGAAGGTCACCACGGCGGACACCAAGGCGCTGCAGGCCGGGCGCGATCTGGCCGACTACACCTTCCTGCGCATCCTGGCCCGCGGCAACGCGCAGGCGTCGGCCGCCGCCGGCACCACCGGCTGACACCACCGCCCGGCGCCGCGCCCGGGCCGCCCTCGCCGCCGCCGACCCCACCCTCCGTCATCCCGCCCGCCCGCACCCCTCCGGGCCGGGCGTGGACTCACCATGCGGCAAAAGGTTGTACAGCTCACACTGAATGTGGTGCATCCCATATCACCACATGCATAAGCAACTTTTCCGCCTCCACGCTGTCTTACCGACCGATCGTTCCTCAGTTCACTCCATATCGCCATCACACCGGCGGCACATCCGGAGGGGAGGGCGCGTCGGGGCGGATCGACGGCGCCGCGCGTACATCACCATGAAGATCGCTTTTCTGCTGCACAACGCCTATGGGATCGGCGGCACCATCCGGTCGACCTTCAATCTGGCCGGGGCGCTGGCCGCCCGCCACCGGGTGGAGATCGTCTCCCTGATCCGCACCATCGACACCCCGGGCCTGCCCCTCCCCGCGACCGTGCGGCTCACCCCCCTGATCGACCAACGCCCGGGCGCCCCAAGCGAGTCGAGCGACCTGGGCAACCCGCTGCTGAAGCAGCCCAGCGCCCACGTACCGGACGCCGAGTCCAGAGGCACCGTCAACTTCAACGCCCTCACCGACCAGCGCCTCGCCGCCTATCTGGCCGTCACCGACGCCGATGTCGTCATCGCCACCCGCCCCGGCCTGGTGATCTGCCTCGCAGCCCTCGGCCAGGAGGGCCGCTATCTGCGGATCGGCCAGGAACACCGGCTGTACGAGACCCACCGCGCCGAGATCCGCACCGCCTGCGACGCCGCCCTCGCCCGGCTCGACGCCAACACCTCCGTCTCCGAGGCCGACGCGCGGACCCACCGCGACCGGCTGCCCGGCATCCCCACCCTCCTGACCGGACTGCCCAACTGCGTGCCCGCCACCGGCGTCGAGCCCTCCGACGGCAACGCCAAACTGGTCGTGGCCGCCGGCCGGCTCATCCCGGTCAAGCGCTACGACCTGCTGGTCGCCGCCTGGGCCACGGTCGCCGCCAAACACCCCGACTGGCACCTGCGGATCTACGGCCGCGGCCCCCAGGCGCCCGCGCTGCGCCGCCAGATCGACGAACTCGGACTCGCCGGGCACATCACCATGATGGGCGCCCACTCCCCCATCGAGACCGAGTGGGCCAAGGGCTCGATCGCCGCCGTCACCTCCCGCGAGGAGTCGTTCGGCATGACGATCGTCGAGGCGATGCACTGCGGCGTGCCTGTCGTCGCCACCGACTGCCCGCACGGGCCCGGCGAGATCATCACCCCCGGCCGGGACGGACTGCTGGTCCCCGTCGGCGACACCGACGCCGTCGCCAAGGGGCTGCTCACCCTGATCGAGGACGAGCCGCTGCGCCGCTCCATGGGCGCCGCGGCGCGGGTCGCGGCGCAGCGGTACGCACCGCCGCGGATGGCCGCCGCGTACGAGAAGCTGTTCGACACGCTGTTCACGGCCCGGGTCGCCGCCGGGGCGCCGCGGCCCGTGCCGGGGCCCGACCGTCCCCGGTCCTTCGTCCCCCGCCCCCTGCGCGCGCTGTCCCTTTCGGTACCGGCGCGCCCCTTCGGCCCACCTGCCGACCGAGCGCCCCGAAAGGCCTTCAAGAGCACGGTCAAGCAGCTGATCCGCAAGCCGCTGCGCCCGGTCGCCTCCTGCCGGGTCGACGCCGACGGCATCATGACGGTGCTGGTCGAGCCCGCGGGCGTCCACGGCACCGGCCTCTGGCTGACCCTCAGCCACCGCCGCGACGGGGGCGCCCCGGTGCGGGTGCCGCTGCGGCCGCCGGTCGCCCCGGGCGCGCCGTGGACCGCGACGCTGGACCGCGGCGCGATCGACCTGGCCGAGGGGCGCTGGGACGCGCATGTGGTGCGCTCCTCGGACGAGGTGCGCCGCCGGGTGATGTGCCGGTTCGCCGAGGGGCGCGGGCTGGTGGGCCTCGAACCGCTGCCCGGCTCCCCGTTCTCCTGGTGGATCCCGTACTCCACCGTCGACGGCTATCTCGCGCTGCGCGCCTGGCGCCGTCCGGCGCACGCCGAGGCCCGGGTGATCCGCGCCGAGGCGGACGGGCTCACCGTCGAGGGCACCCTGCACGGCGCCCGCTTCGGCCCCGACGCCACCCCGAGCGCGGTCGCCACCCCGCGCGGCGCGGCCCTGCCGTTCACCACGGGCGTCACCGCGCTGGACGCGACCCGGTTCCGCTTCACCCTCCCGTACGAGCGGATCCACGCGGCGCGCGGCGACGGGACGGGCACCACCCACTGGGACCTGACCCTGCGCAAGACCTCCGACGCCACCACCGCGATCCGCATAGGCCGGGTCGTCGGGGACATCCTCGACCGGCACACGACGGACCTCTACCCGGTCACCCACGGTGTACGCCCCTACCTGGGCAAGGCCGAGGACCTCGCCATCAGCTGCGCACCGCACATGACTTGAGAGCGTGAGCCGACGAGTCCACCGCGTTTGGCCCCGGCCACGGCGGTAACACTCGGTGATGTCAAGCCTCGAGCGAGGAATTCTCTGCGGAAGGCAATCCGATGTCAGTCACGCTCATCATTCTGGTAGCGGCACTGGTGGCCATGGTGGCGCTGGTGTTCGCGCGGCCGGTGCGGCAGAGCAGCCGCGACGGCCTCATCAGCCGGTTCGGCCCCGAATACGACCGGGCCGTCGCGCGGCACGACGGCGACGCGAAGGCGGCGCAGTGGGAGCTGAGCGAGCGGCTGCGACGCTACGGCGAACTGTCGATCCGGGCGCTGACGCCGGAGTCCCGGGAGCAGTACGCGGCCCGCTGGTCCGGCCTGCAGGAGCGGTTCGTCGAGTCGCCCGCGCTCGCCGTGCGGGAGGCCGACCGGCTGCTCGGCGCGCTGGCGGCCGAGCGCGGGTATCCGGCCGAGTCCCCGGAGCAGCTACAGGAGGCGCTGTCCGTCCGGCACGCCCAGGCGGTCGAGGGCTACCGGCGGCTGCACACCGAGGCGGAGCGGGCCCGCGCGGGCCATGTCCCTACCGACCGGCTCCGGGAGGCGCTGCTCGGCGCCTACCCGCTGTTCGAGGAGCTGGTCCGGGCGCAGCCGCACGACCGGGCGCTGCGGCGACGGCGGCAGCGGCACCACCGGCCCGCGATCCTGCGCTCCTCCTAGGAATCGTCAGGACCGGACCCGGACGGCCAGCGCGAGCGTGTCGTCCGGGTGAAGGATCACGGTGTGCATCTCGTCCGCGATGGCGCCGGGGATCTCCTCGATCGGGGCGTGCAGATGTTCGTACGCGGCCTCGATCAACCGCTTCTCGCCCTCCACGGGGTCCCGTCGGCTCTCGGTGAGCCCGTCGGTGTAGAGCAGCAGGAGATCCCCCGGCGCCATCTTCTCGGTCAGCAGCCGGTCGCTTCCGGGCATCGGGAAGCCGATCCCGCGCCCCCGCGCCTCCAGATAGCGCGCCGTTCCGTCGGCGCGGGTCAGCAGCGCGGGCGGATGGCTGCCGTTGGCCACCCACAGCTCACCGGTGGCCGGGTTGATCCGGGCCAGCAGGACGGTGGCCATCACGTTGCGGTCGAACGGCAGCAGGATCTCGTCGGTGCGGGCGACGATCGACTGGAGGTGGTGGCCCTCCAGGGCGAGGGTGCGCACCGCGTGGGTGACGTTGAGGGCGCTGCGGGTACTGGTCACCCCGTGCCCGAGCGCGTCCACGATCGTGATGTGCACGGTGCCGTCGGGCAGCACGAACCAGTCGTACAGGTCACCGCCGGTGGGCGCGTCGGTGCCCGCGGGCGCGTAGTGGACGGCGAGTTCGAGGCCGTCGACCTCCAGGAGCGCCGGGCGCAGCGCGTCCTCCAGCTCGCGCAGGGTCTGGCCGTGGGCCTTACGGAGCCGCTCGTCGCGCTCGTCGAGCTGGACGTAGAGGGCGAGCACACCGCTGTTGGTCTCGGCGAGTTCGTCCTTGAGTCGGCGGTGTTCGGCGGTGAGCGCGTCGGTGTGGGCCACCACGGCGCGCAGCTCCTCCTCCACCAGCGCCGCGTCGTCGGCCGGGGCGTCCGGTGCCGTCCCGTCGGCCGGGGCGTCCGCCGCCGGGGCGGCCTGCAGCCGCCACACCACCTCCCGGTCCGTCACCGCGTCGGCGGGCAGCGGGAGCGCGGCGGCGGTCTCGGCGGACGGCAGGGCCGCGGGGCCGTCTAAACCGAGCGCCAGGGTGAGCAGCCCGTACCGGTCGTCGTCCTCGCACTGGAACGTCCAGCTCAGCGAGGCGTGTCCGGCCGCGCGCAGGGCCGGTTCCGCGACGGCCGCGACGGACAGGACGAGCCGTCCGCGCAGGCCCGGATCCAGGGCGTGGTCGCGGGCCACGCGGCGCACCGCCCGGCTGAGTCCGTCCGCCGTGTCGCAGCCGATGGTCCGGGTGGTCATGGGTGCCTCTGTGGGGGCCTGGCCGTGAGAACCGAGGCATCGTCGCGGTTGCGGCGATGGCCGTGGGCGAGTGCGGCGGACAGCAGGGGTGGCGGGAGCCGGAGCAGGAACGGTGACGGATCGCGCGCCCATCCGGCGTCGATGCCGTCGCTGTGGAGCACCGCGGTGGCGCCCGGCGGCAGCGGGAAGCGGTGGACGTGCGGGGCGGGCATGGACCAGCCGACGACGCCGGGCTGTCCGGTGAGCCGGGACCGCACGCCCTGGTGGGTCAGGGCGAGCACGCGGACGTTGCCGATGCCGCAGTACTCGGCGTGGTCCGCGTGGAGCCGCACCAGCCCGGCCGCGGCACCGCGGGTGTGCCGCAGCGCGCGGTGCATGCCGGTCAGCAGCTCGCCCAGCGGCCGCCCGGGGTCGGCGTGGAAGGTGCGCAGCGCGATACCGGCCGCCTCGGCGGCCTGCGTCCCGTGGCCCAGCCCGTCGAGGACGACGGCGGTGCGGGTGTCGCCGGTGGCGGCGACGGCGCAGGCGTCGCCGCAGTCCTCCTCCCCCTCGACGGCCAGGCACACCGACCCCACGCCCTGCGACGCGGCCGCCCGGTCGCCGGGTGGGGTGAGCCGGGCGCAGGCCCAGGTCCCGACCTCGGTGTCCCGCCACGTACCGGTGCGGATGAGGAAGTGGGTGGCGAGCCGACTCACCGCGCCGAGCCCCACCCCGAGGGTTCCGGTGGTGGTGTAGCCGTCCGCGAGACAGCGCTCCAGCTCGGCCATGCCCGGGCCGCGGTCGGCGGCCACGATCTCCACGCCCTCGCCGAGCGGCACCGGCTGGATGTAGAGAGTGCCGTCGCTGGCGTGCTTGTCGAGGTTGGTGGCCAGCTCCGAGGCGACCACGGCCGCCTGGTCGGGCAGCGCGCCGGGCAGCCCGCACGCCCGCGCCGCCCTCCGCGCCGTCTCCGCCGCCAGGTGGACCGCGCTGTGGTGGTCGACCCGTACCTGGGCGGTGGGGGCCACCGTCGTACGGGTCACCGGACCGTCCACCGGGTGGCGATCACGACCGTTCCCTGTCCGGCGCCGGTGTGCACCGTGAACTCGTCCATCAGCCGGCGGGCGCCGCCCAGCCCGTGGCCGAGCCCCGAGCCGGTGGTGAAGCCGTCGGTGAGCGCCGTGTCGAGGTCCGCGATGCCGGGCCCGTCGTCCTTGACCGTCAGCCGCAGCCCGCGCCCGGCGGGGCCGCGCACCTGCTGGACGGTCAGGGTGCCGCCCCCGCCGTGGACATAGGCGTTACGGGCCAGTTCGCTCGCCGCCGTGACCACCCGGGTCTGGTCGACGATCCCGAACCCGGCCTCGACGGTGGCCGCGCGCACCGCGTGCCGCACCGCCAGCAGGTCCTCCTCGGTACGGACCTGATGGGTCACGGGCGCGCCCGCCTCGCCGTCGCCCGCGCGGGGCACCGGGGCCGGCCGGGAAGCGAGGGTGGACTCACCGTGCGGCGCCACGTCGGGACCCTCCCACGGGTTCCTGGGCCTGGCGCCACCCCAGTGCGGCCAGGCCCTGTTCCGGGTTGAGCGCGGTCTCCACACCGACCAGTTCGATGCCCAGCTCGACCAGGGTGATCGCCACCGGCGGCCGCATGCCCGCCACGATCACCCGGGCGCCCAGCAGCCGGGACACCGTGGTCAGTTCCATCAGGGTGCGCGCCACGAAGGAGTCGATGATCTCCAGCCGGGAGATGTCGATGAGCACCCCCCGCGCGCCCTCGGCGGAGATACGGGTCGTCAGCTCCTCGGTGAAGGCGATGGCTGCCCGGTCGTCCAGCTCGTTGAGCAGTCCGGTGACCAGGACATCGCCCAGCCGCAGGATCGGAACGCCCGCCGGGCGGTGTTCGCTCACCGGCTCTCCCCAGCGTCGCCGCCCGGGCCGGGGCCGTCGATCAGCTTGATCGCGGCGGCCAGCGCGTCGGCCAGCGTCGCGCGCGTGAGGATGGTGGACAGGTCGATGCCGAGCTGGGCGATGGTCTGCGCGATGGACGGCCGGATGCCGCTGATCACACAGTCCGCGCCCATCAGCCGCACCGCGTTGACGGTCTGCATGAGGTGCTGGGCGACGGCGGTGTCCACCGTCGAGACGCCCGTGATGTCGATGATCGCGACCAGCGCCTCATGGTCCTGGATCGCCTGGAGCAGGTTCTCCATGACGACCTGGGTCCGCGCGGTGTCCAGCGTGCCGATCAGCGGCACCGCCAGGACCTGCTTCCACAGCCGCACCACCGGCGTGGACAGCTCCATCAGCTGCTGGCTCTGCCGCCGGATGATCTCCTCGCGGCCCTCCACGTACGTCTCGAAGGACAGCGCCCCGGCCACATCGAGCAGCCGGTTGATGAAGACCGCCGTGGCGAACAGCTCCTCGGCGTCCCGGGTCTCCCGCTGTACGGCCTTCAGCAGCGCCTCCTTGAGCGCCAGCACCGCGAGCGAGGTGGCGGTCGGGGTCGCCCCGGCCCGCGCCCGGCGCAGCGACAGCCCGATGACCGCCTCGTGCAGCCCCGGGTGGGAGGTGACGACCCGGTCCACCGGGACGTCGCTCTCCAGGCCCGGTACCAGGGCGTCGATCAACGAGTCGGCCTCCTCGCGGAGTTCGGCCTCGCTGATGTCGGTACCGAGCAGTGCCTGCTCCAGCTGCAGGGCGACCCAGCGGTCGGCGATCTCCTCGTCGCGCTCCCGCAGAGTCCTCGTCAGCTGTTCACGTACGGCGGCCTCACTGGTACTCACGCGGTTTGCATCCCTTCCCGGTCGGCCACCCGGTCTGTGCGGCACAAATATTATCGATCCCCTGTGCCCCGGCTCCAGACACAGATTGCGCGACATCGTGTACCCGCTGGTCGCGATCACACACCCGTCGCAGGTCAGCAGCACCCCGAGGTCGGCAGCGAACGCTTGTTGCGTGCCTCCTTGTTCCGGGCCGCGAGCAGCTCGTCGGCCGGGTAGCCGACCTCTTCGAGGGTCAGCCCGTGGGGGCGTACGACATGGACCGCCGAATCCCGCACCCCCGCCGTCAGCACCTTCCCCGGCCAGTCCACCGGGCGGTGGCCGTCGCCGACGAACAGCAGCGCGCCGACCAGCGAGCGGACCATGTTGTGGCAGAAGGCGTCGGCCCGCACCGTCGCCGTGATCACACCGTCCGCGCCGCGCTCCCAGCTCAGCCGCTGGAGGGTGCGGATGGTGGTGGCGCCGTCCCGCCGCTTGCAGTAGGCGGCGAAGTCGTGCTCGCCGAGCAGCGGCGCCGAGGCCGCGTTCATGGCGTCCGTGTCCAGCGGCCAGTCGTGCCACAGCACATGGCCGCGCAGCAGCGGATCGACCCCGCCCGGATGGTCCACCACCCGGTAGGCGTACCGCCGCCAGATGGCCGAGAAGCGCGCGTTGAAACCGGGCGGCGCCTCGGCGACCCGCCGGACCCGTACGTCGTGCGGCAGCCGCCCCGCCAGCCGGCGCAGCAGCTTGTCCCGGTGCTCGGCCCACACCGGCTCCGGCAGATCGACGTGCGCGACCTGCCCCCGGGCGTGCACCCCGGCGTCGGTGCGGCCCGCCACCGTCAGCTCGTAGGTGTCCGACGATCGGGTCACCGTGCGCAGGGCGCTCTCCAGCTCGCCCTGGACGGTGCGCCGCTCGCGCTGCTTGGCCCAGCCCGAGAAGTCCTTGCCGTCGTAACTCAGATCAAGCCGGATCCGTACGAAACCGGGCGCCGCCTCGTCACTCACCCAACCGTTCCTCTCCACACCTCGCAACGCGGAACGGGCCCGCACCCAGAATCTGGGAGCGGACCCGTCCGTACGACAAGCCTCGGACGTCAGGCGTCCTTCGCGGCCTCATCAGCCGCGTCCGCGGCGGGCTCCGCCGGAGCCTCGGCGGCCTCGGCCCGGGCGGCCTCGTCCTTCTTGAGGTCCGCGACGGCCTGGTCGCCGGCGGCGTCCTTCGCGGTGCGCTTGGTGGCGGCCTCGGCCTCGCCGACCGCCTCCTGCTGCACGGTCAGGGCCTCGACCAGCTCGATGACCGCCATCGGGGCGTTGTCGCCACGACGGTTGCCGATCTTGGTGATGCGGGTGTAGCCACCCGGCCGGTTCTCGTAGCGCGGCGCGATCTCGGTGAAGAGGGTGTGCACGACGCTCTTGTCACGGATGGACTGGAGCACCAGACGGCGGTTGTGAAGGTCGCCCTTCTTCGCCTTGGTGACCAGCTTCTCCGCGACCGGGCGCAGGCGGCGGGCCTTCGCCTCGGTGGTGGTGATCCGGCCGTGCTCGAACAGCGCGGTGGCGAGGTTCGCCAGCAGAAGCCGCTCGTGCGCAGCGCTGCCGCCCAGACGGGCGCCCTTGGTGGGCTTCGGCATTGTCTATCTCCTAGATGTCTGCACCGGCCGTATCAGGTACCGGTGTCAGTTACCGACGAGCGTGCGCCCGCCGGAGGTATCAGTACTGCTCGGTCTCGACGAACCCGGCGTCCGCGTCGTCGTCAGCGCCGAAGGCGTCGGCGGCGGCGGTCGGGTCGAATCCGGGCGGGCTGTCCTTGAGCGCGAGGCCCATACCGGCCAGCTTCGCCTTGACCTCGTCGATCGACTTGGCGCCGAAGTTGCGGATGTCGAGCAGGTCCGCCTCGGACCGCGCGACCAGCTCACCCACGGAGTGGATGCCCTCGCGCTTGAGGCAGTTGTACGACCGGACCGTGAGCTCCAGCTCCTCGATCGGCAGCGCCAGATCGGCGGCCAGGGCGGCGTCCGTCGGGGACGGGCCCATGTCGATGCCCTCGGCGTCCACGTTCAGCTCGCGGGCCAGGCCGAACAGCTCGACCAGGGTCTTACCGGCCGACGCCATGGCGTCGCGCGGGCGCATGGCCTGCTTGGTCTCGACGTCGACGATCAGCTTGTCGAAGTCGGTGCGCTGCTCGACACGGGTCGCCTCGACCTTGTAGGTGACCTTGAGCACCGGCGAGTAGATCGAGTCGACCGGGATCCGGCCGATCTCCTGGCCGACCTGCTTGTTCTGGACGGCGGAGACATAGCCGCGACCGCGCTCGACAGTCAGCTCCATCTCCAGCTTGCCCTTGCCGTTCAGCGTGGCCAGGACCAGGTCCGGGTTGTGCACCTCGACACCGGCCGGCGGGGCGATGTCGGCGGCGGTGACCAGACCCGGGCCCTGCTTGCGCAGGTACATCACGACCGGCTCGTCGTGCTCCGAGGAGACGACCAGCTGCTTGATGTTGAGGATCAGGTCGGTGACGTCCTCCTTGACGCCCGGCACGGTGGTGAACTCGTGCAGGACCCCGTCGATCCGGATGGACGTGACCGCCGCACCGGGGATCGAGGAGAGGAGCGTACGACGCAGGGAGTTTCCGAGGGTGTAGCCGAAGCCCGGCTCCAGCGGCTCGATCACGAACCGGGAGCGGAACTCGTCGACGACCTCTTCGGTCAACGAGGGACGCTGAGCGATCAGCATGGGGTTTCCTCCAGTCTCCGGCGCCCGCTATTTGACGCCGAACCCTTCAATGGTACGGGCGGTACGTGCCAAACGGCGCCGTACCGCCCGTATCGTCCCGCTCTACTACTTCGAGTAGAGCTCGACGATCAGCTGCTCCTGCACCTGGGTGTCGATCACCTGGCGCTCGGGCATCGAGTGCACGAGGATGCGCAGCTGCGACGGAATGGCCTCCAGCCACGCCGGCACCGTGCGCTCGCCCGCCTCGGCCACGGCCACCTGGAAGGGGGTCATGGTCCGGGACTTCGCACGCACCTCGATGATGTCGTTCACGGCGACGCGGGCCGACGGGATGTCGGTCTTGACGCCGTTCACGGTGAAGTGGCCGTGACGCACCAGCTGGCGGGCGTGGTCGCGGGACTTGGCGAAGCCCGCCCGGTAGACCACGTTGTCCAGCCGCGTCTCCAGGATGCGAAGAAGGTTCTCACCGGTCTTGCCGGACTTCTTGTTCGCCTCCGCGTAGTAGCCACGGAACTGCTTCTCAAGGACACCGTAGATGCGGGTCGCCTTCTGCTTCTCACGGAGCTGCAGCAGGTACTCGCTGTCCTTGGTGCGCCCGCGACCGTGCTCACCCGGGGGGTAAGGACGGATCTCGATCGGGCACTTCGCGCTCTCGCACTTGCTCCCCTTGAGGAAGAGCTTCTGCTTCTCCCGACGGCAACGCTTGCAGTCGGCCCCGGTGTAACGCGCCATTTTCTAGTTGTCTCCTACTTCAGCCGGTCAGACGCGCCGGCGCTTGGGCGGGCGGCATCCGTTGTGCGGAGTCGGAGTGACGTCCTGGATCGAACCCACCTCCAGGCCGGTGGCCTGGAGCGAGCGGATCGCGGTCTCACGGCCGGAGCCCGGACCCTTGACGAACACGTCGACCTTGCGCATGCCGTGCTCCTGCGCGCGGCGGGCGGCCGACTCGGCGGCCATCTGCGCGGCGAACGGAGTGGACTTGCGCGAGCCCTTGAAGCCGACGTGGCCGGCCGAGGCCCAAGAAATCACGTTCCCGGTCGGGTCCGTGATCGAGACGATGGTGTTGTTGAACGTGCTCTTGATGTGAGCGTGCCCGTGGGCGACGTTCTTCTTTTCCTTGCGGCGCACCTTCTTGGCGCCGGCCGTCCTGCTCTTCGGAGGCATTCCTGAATTCTCCCGTGGAGGTGGTCGGTCCTACAGCTCGGACCGCTTGGCAGCGTCCGGTGAGGACTACTTCTTGCCCGGCTTCTTCTTACCGGCGATCGCGCGACGCGGGCCCTTGCGGGTGCGGGCGTTGGTGCTGGTGCGCTGGCCGTGGACCGGCAGGCCGCGGCGGTGACGCAGGCCCTGGTAGCAGCCGATCTCCACCTTGCGGCGGATGTCGGCCTGAATCTCACGACGGAGGTCACCCTCGGTCTTGATGTTGTTGTCCACGTACTCGCGGATCTTGACCAGGTCCTCTTCGGCCAGGTCGCGAACGCGGGTGTCCGGGTTCACACCGGTGTTGGCGAGCGTCTGCTGGGCAAGGGTGCGACCGATGCCGAAGACGTAGGTGAGGGCGACCTCGACGCGCTTTTCGCGCGGGAGATCAACGCCTGCAAGGCGTGCCATGAATCTGGCTCCAGGTGGTTGTCGGAGGTCTTCCACAGCACCACTCCCGGCCGGTCGGGCCGGGTCCCCGGCCTCCGACCGGGGGTGTCGTCCCCGATGTCATGACAACGGTGACGGGAACGGGTGACTGCGTATATACGTATGGTTGTGCGTCGCGCGAAGATTGCCGCGAGAAGTGCAGGTCTATCGGCCGGCGTGCGTCAGCCCTGGCGCTGCTTGTGGCGCAGGTTGTCGCAGATGACCATGACCCGGCCGTGGCGGCGGATCACCTTGCACTTGTCGCAGATCTTCTTGACGCTCGGCTTGACCTTCATGGTGTGAGGTTCTCCGGGTCGTGAGATCTACTTGTAGCGGTAGACGATCCGTCCGCGCGTGAGGTCGTACGGAGACAGCTCCACGACAACCCGGTCATCCGGCAGGATGCGGATGTAGTGCATACGCATCTTGCCGCTGATGTGCGCGAGGACCTTGTGACCGTTCTGAAGCTCCACCTTGAACATCGCGTTCGGCAGAGATTCGATCACGGTGCCCTCGATTTCGATGGCGCCTTGCTTCTTGGCCATGTCCTGCTTTCGGGATCGGCTACCTTGATCGGCTCGCCACATGCGGGAGGGCATGCGTGAGCCGACGTGTCAGTCTACGTCAGGGCATCCCGAAACACGAATCGGGGGCAGCATGCCCGGATTCCACGGTGTTTATGCCAAAGAGGATCACGCAAGGCGACGGGACCGGGCCGGTCCGGGCCCGCGGGTCCGGTCCTCAGGCCAGCGGGTCCGGCGCGGTCTCCACGCCCAGCTCGGCCAGCTTCGCCTTGCCGCCGTCCACCGCGGTCAGCACCAGCGGGCCCTCCTCGGTCAGCGCGACCGAGTGCTCCCAGTGGCTGGACCAGGTGCCGTCGTCCGTCTTGACGGTCCAGTCGTCGGCCAGGACGTGCGTCTTCGCGGTGCCGAGGCTCACCATCGGCTCGATCGCGATGCAGAAGCCGGGCACCAGCTTCGGGCCCTTGCCGCGCTTGCGGGAGACGTAGTTCAGCAGGTGCGGGTCCATGTGCATCTGGCTGCCGATGCCGTGGCCGCCGTAGTCCTCGATGATCCCGTACTTGCCGGAGGCCGGACGCGGCTGGCGCCGGATGTAGCCCTCGATCGCCTTGGAGATGTCGATCAGCCGGTTGCCCTTGCGGACCGCGGCGATCCCGGCCCACATCGACTCCTCGGTGACCCGGCTCAGCTCGTGCAGCTCCGGGGCGTGGCCCTCGCCGACGAAGACGGTGAGGGCGGCGTCCCCGTGCCAGCCGTCGATGATCGCGCCCGCGTCGATGGAGATGATGTCGCCGGACCTCAGGACGGTCTCGCGGTCCGGGATGCCGTGCACGACGACGTCGTTCACGGAGGTGCAGATGGTCGCGGGGAAGCCGCCGTAGCCCAGGAAGTTCGACTTGGCGCCGTGGTCGGCGATCACCTTGCGGGCGACGTCGTCCAGGTCCTTGGTGGAGGCGCCGGGCACGGCGGCCGCACGCGTCGCCTCGTGGATGGCGGCGACGACCAGCCCCGCCTCGCGCATCTTCGCGATCTGCTCGGCCGTCTTGATCTCCACCATCGCCCTCAACCTTCCGCGGTCCATCGTTTCCGCTCAACAGTACGGCCGCGAGACCTCAGGGCTCGCGGCCGTACTGACAGTAACCATCAATTGAGCAACCCCTACGGCGAGCAACCAGGTCCGCGAGAGCGGCGGCGGTTTAGCCGCAAAGGGGTGCGTCAGGCCGCCTTGGCCGCCAGGGCGCCCATCGCGCGCTGCGTGACCTCGGACACCGCGCCGAGCGCCGGGATCGTCACGACCTGGCCCTTGGCCCGGTAGTAGTCGATGATCGGCTCGGTCTCGCGGTGGTAGACCTCAAGGCGCTTGCGGACGGTTTCCTCGCTGTCGTCCTCACGCTGGTACAGCTCACCGCCGCACACGTCGCACACGCCCTCGGCCTCGGGCTTCTTGTACTCCACGTGGAAGGTGTGCGCGCTGTCGTTGCGGCAGGTACGGCGGCCGGCGATGCGCTTGACCACCTCGTCCTCCGGGACCTCCAGGTCCAGCACCGCGTCCAGCGTCAGCTCGTTGGCCCGCAGGAAGGCGTCCAGCGCCTCGGCCTGGGCCAGGTTGCGCGGGAAGCCGTCGAGCAGGAAGCCGCCCGACGCGTCCGGCTGGCCCATCCGGTCCTCGGCCATGCCGACGGTGATTTCGTCCGGGACCAGCTGGCCGGCCCGCATGTACTCCTGCGCCTGCTTGCCGAGCGGCGTGCCCTGGCTGATGTTCGCGCGGAACAGGTCGCCCGTGGAGATGTGCGGGATCGACAGGTTTTTGGCCAGGTACGCGGCCTGCGTACCCTTGCCCGCTCCAGGAGGCCCGACGAGGACGATTCGCATCAGCGGAGGAACCCTTCGTAGTGTCGCTGCTGAAGCTGGCTCTCGATCTGCTTCACGGTCTCCAGGCCGACACCCACGATGATCAGGATGCTCGTGCCGCCGAACGGGAAGTTCTGATTGGCATTGAGCGTCACCAGCGCCACCGTGGGCACCAGGGCGATCAGACCCAGATAGAGCGCACCGGGCCACGTGATGCGGTTCAGCACGTAGCTCAGATACTCAGCAGTGGGACGACCAGCCCGAATACCCGGGATGAACCCACCATACTTCTTCATGTTGTCGGCAACTTCTTCGGGGTTGAAGCTGATGGCGACGTAGAAGAACGCGAAGAAGACGATCAGCAAGAAGTACGCGGTGATGTAGATCGGGTGGTCGCCCTTGACCAGGTTCTGCGAGATCCACTGCGCCCAGCCCGCCTTGGACTGGCTGAACTGAACGATCAGCGCCGGAATGTAGAGCAGGGACGAGGCGAAGATCACGGGGATCACACCCGCCTGGTTCACCTTCATCGGGATGTAGGTCGACGTGCCGCCGTAGCTGCGACGGCCGATCATCCGCTTGGCGTACTGCACCGGGATGCGGCGCTGCGCCTGCTCGACGAAGACCACCAGGCCCACCATGGCCAGACCACAGACGATCACCAGGCCGAACTCCAGCCAGCCGTCCATGATCTTGCCCTGCTGCTTGATGCTCCACATGGCGCTGGGGAAACCGGCGGCGATCGAGACGAACATCAGGATCGACATGCCGTTGCCGATGCCGCGGTCGGTGACCAGCTCACCGAGCCACATGATCAGCGCGGTGCCGGCGGTCATCGTGATGACCATCACGGCGGTGGTGAAGATCGAATCGTCCCGGACGATCTGACCGCCGACCGGGCAGCTCTGGAACAGCGAACCGCTGCGCGCGGTGGCGACCAGGCCGGTGCCCTGGAGGATCGCGAGCGCGACGGTCAGGTAACGGGTGTACTGCGTGATCTTCGCCTGCCCGGTCTGGCCCTCTTTCTTGAGGGCCTCCAGACGCGGAATCACCACGGTCAGCAGCTGCAGGATGATGCTCGCCGTGATGTACGGCATGATCCCGAGCGCGAAGATGGTGATCTGGAGCAGTGCGCCACCACTGAACATGTTGACCAGGCCGAACAGCCCCTGCTGGCCCTTGGCCAAGTCCATGCACGTCTGGACGTTCTTGTAGTCGATGCCCGGGATCGGGACATGTTGCCCGAGCCGGAACAGCACGATGATGCCCAGCGTGAACAGCAGCTTCTTGCGCAGGTCGGGCGTCTTGAACGCCCGGGCGAACGCGGTGAGCACGGTGCCTCCTGCGCCCCCCGCGGTTCGTTGCGCGAGAGGTGACGGTCTTGAGGATCGACGAATACTTATCAGCCAGGACCCGCGCGGAGACGTACCGCGCGGAAGGTAACAACGCACGCCACCTTACCGGCGCCCTGGCCCCCCTAGGAACGACCAACCGGGGATGCCCCGAATCTGGGGCATCCCCGGCCAGTTTCGCACGTTGCTCAGACGAGCTCGGTAACAGTGCCGCCGGCAGCGGCGATCTTCTCCTTGGCGGAGCCGGAGACGGCGTCGACCGTCACCTGGAGCGCCACGGAGACCTCACCGGAGCCCAGCACCTTGACGAGCTGGTTCTTGCGCACCGCACCCTTGGCGACCAGGTCGGCCACCGTGACCTCGCCACCCTGCGGGTAGAGCGCGGCCAGCTTGTCCAGGTTCACGACCTGGTACTCGGTGCGGAAGGGGTTCTTGAAGCCCTTCAGCTTCGGGAGACGCATGTGGAGGGGCATCTGCCCACCCTCGAAGCGCTCCGGAACCTGGTAGCGGGCCTTGGTGCCCTTGGTACCACGACCAGCGGTCTTACCCTTGGACGCCTCACCACGACCCACACGGGTCTTGGCGGTCTTGGCGCCCGGGGCGGGCCGGAGGTTGTGGACCTTCAGCGGGTTGTTCTCCGCCATGTCAGTCGACCTCCTCGACCGTCACGAGGTGCCGCACGGTGGTCGCCATGCCGCGGAACTCGGGGCGGTCCTCCTTGACAACCACGTCGCCGAGCTTCTTCAGCCCGAGCGAACGCAGGGTGTCGCGGTGGTTCTGCTTGCTGCCGATGTACGACTTCGTCTGCGTGATCTTGAGGCGGGCCATGCTCACACACCCACCCCGGCACGCGCCCGCAGCAGAGCGGCGGGAGCGACGTCCTCGAGCGGCAGACCACGACGGGCGGCGATCTCCTCGGGGCGCTGAAGGCCCTGCAGAGCGGCTCGCGTGGCGTGCACGATGTTGATCGGGTTCGACGAGCCGAGCGACTTGCTCAGCACGTCGTGGATGCCCGCGCACTCCAGAACGGCACGCACCGGGCCACCGGCGATCACACCGGTACCGGGGGACGCCGGCTTGAGCAGCACGACACCCGCGGCCTCCTCACCCTGGATCGGGTGCGGAATGGTGCCGGCGATCCGGGGGACCTTGAAGAAGTGCTTCTTGGCCTCCTCCACGCCCTTGGCGATCGCGGCCGGCACCTCCTTGGCCTTGCCGTAACCGACACCCACGGTGCCGTCACCGTCGCCCACCACGACCAGCGCGGTGAAGCTGAAGCGACGACCACCCTTCACAACCTTGGCGACGCGGTTGATCGCGACAACACGCTCGACGTAAGCGGTCTTCTCGGCAGCTGCGCCGCCGTCCCGCCGGTCCTTCCGGTCCCGCCGCTCGCCGCCACCGGCGCCGCCACCGCGGCGCTGGGGTCCAGCCATTGGATTTACCTCTCTCGTTTCCGCTTTGCGTTGGAACCGGGGCTCAGAACTGCAGCCCGGCCTCACGGGCAGCGTCCGCCAAGGCGGCGATGCGCCCGGCGTACCTGTTGCCACCGCGGTCGAATACCACGGCCCCGACACCCGCGGCCTTGGCCCGCTCGGCGACCAGGGCGCCGACCTGCTTGGCCTGGGCGCTCTTGTCACCCTCTCCGCCACGGATGGAGGTGTCCAGGGTC
This sequence comes from Streptomyces sp. NBRC 110028, assembly GCF_001417735.1. Lineage (GTDB taxonomy): Bacteria > Actinomycetota > Actinomycetes > Streptomycetales > Streptomycetaceae > Streptomyces. The sequence goes on along the minus strand of NZ_BBUZ01000036.1, from coordinate 173,913 downwards.
GACGCCGAGGCCAGCGTGTGGCCCGCGATGTCGTCGATGACCTGAGCCACCATGTGACGGTTGGAGCGCGTCACGACGAGGCGGGGGCGCTCCGGCGTACCGGACACCCGCTTGCGGACGCGGATGTGACGGCGCTTGACGGCCGCGGCCTTGCGCGCGTCGCCCTTAGCGATCTTCACACCGTATGCCATGGCTTACTTACCAGCCTTTCCGACCTTGCGGCGGATGACCTCGCCCGCGTACTTGACGCCCTTGGCCTTGTACGGGTCCGGGCGGCGCAGCTTGCGGATGTTCGCGGCGACCTCGCCGACCTTCTGCTTGTCGATACCCTCGACGCTCAGCTTGGTCGGGGATTCCACCTTGAAGGAGATGCCCTCGGGGGCCTCCACCAGGATCGGGTGGCTGTAGCCCAGCGAGAACTCCAGGTTGGAGCCCTTCGCCTGGACGCGGTAACCGACACCGCTGATCTCGAGCGCCTTGCTGTAGCCCTGGGTCACGCCGGTGATCATGTTCGCCACCAGCGTGCGGGACAGGCCGTGGAGGGCCTTGTTCTGACGCTCGTCGTTCGGGCGGGTGACAACGAGAGAGTTGTCCTCACCCTTGGCGACATCGATCGGCGCGGCGACGGTGTGCGAGAGAGAGCCCTTGGGGCCCTTCACGGCGACCGTGCGGCCATCGATGGTGACGTCCACACCAGCGGGAACCTGGATGGGCAGCTTGCCAATGCGCGACATGTGCTTCCTCCGTTCCCTGGTTACCAGACGTAGGCGAGGACTTCCCCACCCACGCCCTTCTTGCCGGCCTGCTTGTCGGTGAGGAGCCCGTGCGACGTGGAGATGATCGCCACGCCCAGGCCGCCGAGCACCTTCGGCAGGTTGGTGGACTTTGCGTAGACCCGCAGGCCCGGCTTCGAAATCCGCTTGATGCCGGCGATCGAGCGCTCGCGGTTCGGACCGAACTTCAGCTCGAGGGTGAGGTTCTTGCCGACCTCGGCGTCCTCGACCTTCCAGCCGGTGATGTAGCCCTCCTGCTGGAGGATCTCCGCGATGTGCGACTTGATCTTGCTGTGCGGCATCACGACGGAGTCGTGGTACGCCGAGTTCGCGTTTCGCAGACGCGTCAGCATGTCTGCGATCGGATCGGTCATGGTCATGATGGCCTTCGGCCTCTCTCGCCGGGGTTTCCTGTATGCGCCATCCCTCTCACCCATCTCACGATGGGCACGGGTGCGGCGCGGGGACCTACGGCGTAGTAAGGATTCTGGGCGGCGAGCGCCCAACCCTTCCACTCTACGGGAGTGAACGGGCGGGGCTCGCCATCCATTGCTTACCGAGAGCCCGGCTATCAGCCTCTAGAGGCTGATTACCAGGAGCTCTTGGTCACGCCCGGCAGCTCGCCACGGTGAGCCATCTCACGAAGGCACACGCGGCACAGGCCGAACTTGCGGTACACGGAGTGCGGACGGCCGCAGCGCTGGCAGCGGGTGTAGCCGCGCACGCCGAACTTCGGCTTGCGGGCGGCCTTCGCGATGAGAGCCTTCTTCGCCACGGCTCACGCCTCCTTGAACGGGAAGCCGAGGTGACGCAGCAGGGCCCGGCCCTCTTCGTCGTTGGTCGCCGTGGTCACCACGGTGATGTCCATACCCCGGACACGGTCGATCTTGTCCTGGTCGATCTCGTGGAACATGACCTGCTCCGTGAGACCGAAGGTGTAGTTGCCCCGGCCGTCGAACTGCTTCGGCGACAGACCGCGGAAGTCGCGGATGCGCGGCAGCGCGAGCGACACCAGGCGGTCCAGGAACTCCCACATGCGGTCACCGCGGAGGGTGACGTGGGCACCGATCGGCTGGCCCTCACGCAGCTTGAACTGCGCGATGGACTTACGGGCCTTGGTGACGGCCGGCTTCTGGCCGGTGATCGTGGTGAGGTCGCGGATGGCGCCCTCGATCAGCTTGGAGTCGCGGGCGGCGTCGCCCACACCCATGTTGACCACGACCTTGGTGAGGCCCGGGATCTGCATGACGTTCCCGTACGAGAACTGCTCCTGCAGCTTGCCCTGGATCTCTTCGCGGTAGCGCGTCTTGAGACGCGGTGCGTTGGTGGTGGCAGTCATCAGATGTCCTCACCGGTCCGCTTGGCAACGCGGATCTTGTTGCCCTCGTCATCGAAGCGGTACCCGACGCGGGTGACGACCTTGTTGCCGTCCTTCTCCACCACGAGCTGGACGTTGCTCACGTGGATCGGGGCCTCGGTCGTCACGATGCCGCCGGTCTTCGACCCACGAGCGGTCTGTCCGGCCTTGGTGTGCTTCTTGACCCGGTTGACACCCTCGACCAGGACCCGGTCCTCGCGGGGGAAGGCCGCGATGACCTTGCCCTGCTTGCCCTTGTCCTTACCGGTGATGACCTGGACCAGGTCGCCCTTCTTGATCTTCATCGGTTACAGCACCTCCGGCGCGAGGGAGATGATCTTCATGAACTTCTTCTCGCGCAGCTCACGGCCCACCGGGCCGAAGATACGGGTGCCGCGGGGGTCGCCATCGTTCTTGAGGATGACGGCCGCGTTCTCGTCGAAGCGGATGTACGAACCGTCCGGGCGGCGGCGCTCCTTCACGGTGCGCACGATGACCGCCTTGACGACGTCACCCTTCTTCACGTTGCCACCGGGGATCGCGTCCTTCACGGTGGCGACGATGACGTCACCAATGCCCGCGTAGCGGCGACCCGAGCCACCGAGAACACGGATGCAAAGGATTTCCTTCGCCCCCGTGTTGTCGGCGACGCGCAGTCGCGACTCCTGCTGGATCACGTCTATCTCCTGATCGTCTGCCGGTTCCCGGCAGGGGCTCGGCACTCACCGTGCGAGCCCCTGCCAAGCCTGGCGGAACTGCCCTGCGGGCTGCTGCCCGCAGGAATTACTTGGCCTTCTCGAGGATCTCGACGACGCGCCAGCGCTTCGTCGCGGACAGCGGCCGGGTCTCCATCAGGAGGACGCGGTCGCCGACACCCGCGGCGTTCTGCTCGTCGTGCGCCTTGAGCTTGTTGGTACGGCGGATGACCTTGCCGTACAGCGCGTGCTTGACGCGGTCCTCGACGGCGACGACGACGGTCTTGTCCATCTTGTCGCTGACGACCAGACCCTCACGGGTCTTGCGGAAGCCGCGGCTCTGCGTTGCGTTCTCAGTCACATTCGTCTCGCTCATCAGGCGCTCTCCACCGTCTCGATGCCGAGCTCGCGCTCCCGCATCAGGGTGTAGATCCGGGCGATGTCCTTGCGGACGGCCTTCAGCCGGCCGTGGTTCTCGAGCTGTCCGGTCGCCGCCTGGAAACGGAGGTTGAACAGCTCTTCCTTGGCCTCACGCAGCTTGCCAACGAGGTCCTCGTTGTTCAGCTCACGCAGCTCGGACGCCTTGGTACCGGCCGCCATCACGACTCACCTGCCTCGCGCCGCACGATCCGGCACTTCATCGGGAGCTTGTGAGCAGCGCGGGTGAGCGCCTCACGCGCAGTCTTCTCGTTCGGGTAGGACAGCTCGAACATCACCCGACCGGGCTTGACGTTCGCGACCCACCACTCCGGCGAGCCCTTACCGGAACCCATGCGGGTCTCGGCGGGCTTCTTCGTCAGCGGACGGTCCGGGTAGATGTTGATCCAGACCTTGCCGCCACGCTTGATGTGGCGGGTCATCGCGATACGAGCGGCCTCGATCTGACGGTTCGTGACGTACGCCGGGGTGACGGCCTGGATGCCGTACTCGCCGAACGCCAGCTCCGTGCCGCCCTTGGCCATGCCGGACCGCTTGGGGTGGTGCTGCTTGCGGTGCTTGACCCTGCGAGGGATCAGCATGTCGGTCAGGCCTCCGTTCCGGTGCTCTCAGCAGCCGGAGCAGCGGCAGCGGCCTCGGCCTTGGGGGCCTCGGCAGCGGCGTTCTGCTGCTGCGGCTTACGGCCACGGCCGCCACGCTCGCCACCACGGCGCTGCGGACGGTCGCTGCCGCGCGACGGGCGGTTGCCGGCGCGGGCGGCGGCGTTCTCGGCGCGGACCTCGGCGATGTTCTTGACGTCGCCCTTGTAGATCCACACCTTGACGCCGATGCGGCCGAAGGTGGTCTTGGCCTCGAAGAAGCCGTAGTCGACGTTCGCGCGGAGCGTGTGCAGGGGCACGCGGCCCTCGCGGTAGAACTCCGAGCGGGACATCTCGGCACCGCCGAGACGGCCACCACACTGGATCTTGATGCCCTTGGCACCGGCCTTCATCGAGCTCTGCATCGACTTGCGCATCGCACGACGGAAGGAGACGCGGGAGGACAACTGCTCGGCGACGGCCTGGGCCACCAGCTGAGCGTCCACCTCGGGGTTCTTGACCTCGAGGATGTTCAGCTGCACCTGCTTGCCGGTGAGCTTCTCCAGCTCGCCGCGGATACGGTCGGCCTCCGCGCCGCGGCGGCCGATGACGATGCCCGGCCGGGCGGTGTGGATGTCGACGCGGACGCGGTCACGGGTGCGCTCGATCTCCACCTTGGAGATACCGGCGCGCTCCATGCCCTTCGTCATCATCCGGCGGATGGCGACGTCTTCCTTGACGTAGTCCTTGTACAGCTTGTCGGCGTACCAACGCGACTTGAAGTCGGTGGTGATGCCGAGCCGGAACCCGTGCGGGTTAACCTTCTGGCCCATTACCGGGTTCCTTCCTTGCTGCTGACGACCACGGTGATGTGGCTGGTCCGCTTGCGGATCCGGTAGGCGCGGCCCTGGGCGCGCGGACGGAAACGCTTCAGGGTCGGGCCCTCGTCGACATAGGCCTCGGAGATGACGAGGCTGTCGGCGTCGGTGTGGTCGTAGTTGTGCGCGGCGTTGGCGATGGCGCTGTCCAGCACCTTGCCGACCGGCACGCTCGCGGCCTGCGGGGCGAAACGCAGGACCGCCTGAGCCTCCGTGGCGTTCATGCCACGGATGAGGTCCACCACGCGGCGGGCCTTCATGGGCGTGACGCGGATGTACCGCGCCTGGGCCCTGGCTTCCATGGTTGTCCCTTCGATGTCTGTCATGAGTCTCTTCCGCCGATCAGCGACGACGCGACTTGCGGTCGTCCTTCTCGTGGCCGCGGAAGGTGCGGGTCGGCGCGAACTCGCCGAGCTTGTGGCCGACCATCGACTCGGTGACGAACACCGGGACGTGCTTGCGGCCGTCGTGCACCGCGATCGTGTGGCCGAGCATGGCCGGGACGATCATCGAGCGGCGGGACCAGGTCTTGATGACGTTCTTGGTGCCGGCTTCGTTCTGCGTGTCCACCTTCTTGCTCAGGTGGTCGTCGACGAAGGGCCCCTTCTTGAGACTACGCGGCATCTAAACCCGCTCCTAGCGCTTCTTGTTCGTCTTGCGGCGGCGGACGATGTACTTGTTGCTGGCCTTCTTCGGCGAGCGCGTACGGCCCTCCTTCTGACCCCACGGCGAGACCGGGTGGCGACCACCGGAGGTCTTGCCCTCACCACCACCGTGCGGGTGGTCGACGGGGTTCATGACCACACCACGAACGGTCGGGCGGACGCCCTTCCAGCGCATGCGGCCGGCCTTGCCCCAGTTGATGTTCGACTGCTCGGCGTTGCCGACCTCGCCGACGGTGGCGCGGCAGCGGACGTCGACCAGGCGGATCTCACCGGACGGCATGCGGAGGTGGGCCATGGAGCCCTCCTTCGCCAGCAGCTGCACGGAGGCACCCGCGGAACGGGCGAACTTCGCGCCGCCACCGGGCCGCAGCTCGATCGCGTGGAGCGTGGTACCGACCGGGATGTTGCGCAGCGACAGGTTGTTGCCCGGCTTGATGTCGGCACCGGGGCCGTTCTCGATCCGGTCGCCCTGCTTCAGGCCACGCGGGGCGAGGATGTAACGCTTCTCGCCGTCCACGTAGTGCAGCAGCGCGATGCGCGCGGTGCGGTTGGGGTCGTACTCGATGTGCGCGACCTTCGCCGGGACGCCGTCCTTGTCGTGACGGCGGAAGTCGATCACGCGGTACGCGCGCTTGTGACCGCCACCCTGGTGGCGGACCGTGACGCGACCGGCGTTGTTACGACCGCCCTTGCTGTGCAGCGGGCGGACCAGCGACTTCTCCGGCGTGGACCGCGTGATCTCGACGAAGTCGGCGACGCTGGAGCCACGACGGCCCGGGGTCGTCGGCTTGTACTTGCGGATACCCATTTCTCAGTCCTCGGAATATTCCGGACTTCTGGACGATTCCGGCCTCCGTCAGGAGGTCGGGCCGCCGAAGATGTCGATACGGTCGCCCTCGGCAAGGGTCACGATGGCGCGCTTGGTGTCCTTGCGCTTGCCGTAACCGGTGCGGGTGCGCTTGCGCTTGCCCTGCCGGTTGATCGTGTTGACCCCGGTGACCTTGACCGAGAAGACCGCCTCGACGGCCTGCTTGATCTGGGTCTTGTTCGCGCGCGGGTCGACGATGAACGTGTACTTGTTCTCGTCCAGCAGCGCGTAGCTCTTCTCCGAGACCACCGGCTTGACGAGAACGTCGCGGGGGTCGGTGAAGGTCTTGCTGGTGACAGCGGTCGCCTCACTCATCAGGCGGCGCTCCCTTCGGTCTTCTCAGCGGCCTTGGGACCAGCCACGAAGGACTCGAAGGCGGCCTTGGTGAAGACCACGTCATCGGAGACGAGCACGTCGTACGTGTTCAGCTGGCCCGGCTCCAGGAGGTGCACCTGGGGCAGGTTGCGGGCGGACAGCCACGCGGCCTCGTCGCTCCGCTCGGCGACCAGCAGCACGTGCTTGCGCTCGCTGATCTTGCCCAGCAGGGCCTTCGCGGCCTTGGTGGAGATGTCGCCCTCGACCACGCCGGTCACGACGTGAACGCGGCTGTGGCGCGCCCGGTCGGAGAGGGCTCCGCGCAGCGCGGCGGCCTTCATCTTCTTCGGGGTGCGCTGGCTGTAGTCGCGCGGCACGGGGCCGTGCACGACGCCACCGCCGGCGAACTGCGGCGCCCGGGTCGAACCCTGACGGGCCCGGCCGGTGCCCTTCTGGCGGTACGGCTTCTTGCCACCGCCGCGGACTTCACCGCGGGTCTTGGTCTTGTGCGTGCCCTGGCGGGCAGCGGCCAGCTGTGCGACGACGACCTGGTGGATCAGCGGAATGCTGACCTGCGCGTCGAAGATCTCCGAGGGGAGTTCGACGGTCCCGGCCTTGTCGCCCGCCGGCGAAAGGATGTCAATGGTGCTCATCGGTTACCTCAGGCCCCCTTGGCCGCGGTACGGACCAGGACGAGGCCGCCGTTCGGACCAGGAACCGCTCCCTTGATCAGGAGCAGACCCTTCTCCGCGTCAACGGCATGGACGGTCAGGTTCTGGGTGGTGACCCGCTCGTTGCCCATGCGGCCCGCCATGCGCAGGCCCTTGAACACGCGGCCCGGGGTGGCGCAGCCACCGATCGAGCCCGGCGAGCGGTGCTTGCGCTGGGTGCCGTGGCCGGCGCCGAGGCCGGCGAAGCCGTGGCGCTTCATGACACCGGCGGTGCCCTTGCCCTTGCTGGTGCCGGTCACGTCGACCTTCACACCGGACTCGAACACCTCGGCGGTGACCTCCTGGCCGAGCGTGTACTCACCGGCGTCGGCGGTACGCAGCTCCACCAGGTGGCGGCGCGGGGTGACGTCCGCCTTGGCGAAGTGGCCCTTGAGGGGCTTGTTCACCTTGCGGGGGTCGATCTCGCCGAAGGCGATCTGGACGGCGTCGTAGCCGTCGGCGTCATCGGTACGGACCTGGGTCACGACACAGGGACCGGCCTTGACGACGGTGACCGGGACGACACGGTTGTTCTCGTCCCAGACCTGCGTCATGCCGAGCTTCTCGCCCAGGACGCCCTTGATCTGCTTAGCCATCTCGCGCGTCACCTCAGAGCTTGATCTCGATGTCGACGCCCGCCGGCAGGTCGAGACGCATGAGCGAGTCGACGGTCTTCGGCGTGGGGTCGAGGATGTCGATGAGGCGCTTGTGCGTACGCATCTCGAAGTGCTCGCGCGAGTCCTTGTACTTGTGCGGCGACTTGATGACGCAGTACACGTTCTTCTCTGTGGGCAGCGGCACCGGGCCCGCGACCGACGCACCAGTGCGGGTCACCGTCTCGACGATCTTCTTCGCCGAGGAGTCGATGACCTCGTGGTCGTAGGCCTTGAGCCGGATGCGGATCTTCTGTCCCGCCATGGCTACTTCGTAGTCCTGTCTCTCGTAACGCTCTGGGACCCGGTGGCGTTCGCGGCCCTTCCCCCACTCCCGACCCACGCGGTCGGGCGTGTCGCGCCCCTTCTCGTAAATCTCCGCAGAAGAGATCCCTGGTGAAGGGGGTTGGTCGGGGGAGAGAGTCACCCACCGGGCGCCTGGCTGGGGCCCCGCTGACACTTCCCGGAAGATTCCCGTACTTCCGTCCCTGATCAGGGACGACGAGTACTGCGGGACTCGCTTCCAGTCCTCCCGGCGGGAGGCGCGCAGCATCGGCACTCAACCGAGCAACCCGGACAGTCTGCCATACGAGGCCCAGCCTCCGCGAATCGGCCCTGGAGCGTACCCCGCCCCCGCGTCACCGAACCACGACAACCCGATCCGGCCCCATCGGGTTTCCGTTCATCCGGGGCCTGGACCCCCGGCTCGCTAGCATGAATTCCAAGGCTTCCCATCGACCGACGCGGCCGCCGACCGAGAGAGGATCGAGCGCCATGACGATCGCCCCGGATCACGCCGACCGTGACGCACTCCGCTATCAGTCCATGCGGGACATCGTCGAGCAGATACAGGAGAGCGTTCCTGGAAAGCTGGAGATCACGAAGGAAGGGATCGTTCACGACATGATGGCGCCGGGGGGGCCGCACGAGCTGACGGCGGCGCGTATCAGCCGTCGGCTGGAGAAGGTCATGCCGGACGATCTGCTGGCCCATACCGGCACACCGGATGTGGAGGATGCGCACACCGGCGTGCTGCGCCATCCGGATGTGATCGTGATCGCCGAAGCGGACATGGACGTCGAGGGAGCCCTCGATCCGCGTACGCTCCTCGCCGCCATCGAGGTGGTGTCCCGGTCCAACCCGGACAATGACTGGGTGGGCAAGACACGTGATTACGCGCAGCTGGGTGTCCCCGTGTATGTGATCTTCGACCCCCGTACGGGTGAGGGTGCCGTGCTGTCCGACATCCACCCCACTCCGCATGGCCCCCGGTACGCGACCCGGAAGGACTTCGTCTACGGGGAGGACATCACGATCGGCGAGTGGACCATCTCCACGGAGAACCTGCCGCGCTACGCGTAACACGATCACTTCGTCCCCCGCGTGGTGTGCTTCCGCGAGCACCGTGGTGCGGCGGCCGACGCCCGCGGTACTTTTTCCGGCGCGCCGGAAAAATGGGAGAAAGAGGGGGGATCGGGATGGCCGGAGTGCCACTGCGGGTGGACATCTTACGGGCGGGTGAGGAGCACGTGGAGGAGATCGCCCGGCTCGCCGCGTCACGGAGCCTGGACGGGCCGGGCGGCGGCGTTCAGGGCTCGACCGAGGGCGGTTTCCTGGTCTCGGCGTACACCGACGCGGACTACCGCTCCCGGCTGACGACCGCCGAGCACTTCTATGTGGCGGTCAAGGGCGGACAGGTCCTGGCGTTCCTGCTCGCGTACAGCTCCGACCGGGTCGAGCCGGACGAGTGGCTGAACCGCCGGATCAAGACGGCGCTGGGCGACTTCCTCGTGATCAAGCAGATCTGTGTGGCCCGCGAGGCGGCGCGGTCCGGGATCGCCTCGATGCTCTATTACCACGTGCTCGACCAGTGGAACGAGAGCCCCGTGATCGCCGCTGTGGTCAACGAGCCGCCCAACGACGCGTCCGCGCGCTTCCACCACAAGCTCGGCTTCCAGGAGCTGACCCGGATGGCCCCGCCGGACGGGCTGCCCCGGGTGGTGTGGGTCTGGCGCAAGCCTCGCGAGGCGATGCTGCACGCGCAGTACGGGATCGCGGTGGACCTCTACAAGCACGAAGACAGCTTGAACTGGCAGAAGTTGAACAACTTCTTCTACATCACCGCGGGCCTCGCGGCCGCCACCGCCTTCTGCCTGGGCAAGGAGGGCGCCGGCGGCACCCTGGGCACGGCGCTGGCGATCATCATCTCGGTCATCGGCTTCGGGGTGTCGCTGGGCTTCTCGCAGATGCTGCGCTTCGGACGTCAGTACCTGCTGGCGCGCAAGGAGGCGGTGATCGAGCTCGAGGAGTACATGGCCTGGCACGGCGGCGAGCGGATAGTCAACCGGCGCACCAGTGACCCCGGCTCCGCGTATCTGAAGGTGTCGCCCACCGGAGCGATCATGATGCTGCTGCCGGTGCTCGTGGCGGTCTGCTGGCTGGCGGTGCTCGTGGCGCTGGTCACCCACTGAGTCCGGCACACCTGTCAGGTCCGCCGCCCCCTGCGACGTGACCCACCATGGGCCCCCGGCCGCGCCCCCACCGCGTTCCGGCGTGCGTGGATCACACGAAGGATCGGCTTCGCATCACCGCGAGAGCGGCGTGGCGGGCGGCGACTGGACCGGCTGAAGGGCTGCGTCGCCAACGCCTGGCCCTACACCAGGGCCGGGAGGTACCTCGGCGGCCCCTCGGTCGCCTGAGCCGGCGCCGGGCGGCGCGCTCGAGTTGTGACCGACGCCTCCCGGCTATCGGACAACCTTTGAAGATCATCAGCCGTCCCCTATCACGTGGAAGCAGCCGGAGACTACGCGCTGCACAAGTGACAGGGTCACCAAATTGAACAGTCGATGGACTCTGCCCGCGCGCACGACACGCAGGCAGGCACTGGCCGCGGTGGCGGCCCTCGGGGCCGCCGCTGCCGCCGCCGGGTGCAGCAGCCGTCCCGGGGCTTCCGCCGCCCCCGCCACACCGGCCCGGACGACCAGCAGCCCGGGGGCCGCCGAGCCGTTCACCTCGGCGGCCGCGGACAAGCGGGCCACGCTGCTCCAGGTCATGGCCCACCCCGATGACGACCTGTACTTCATGAACCCCGACAACGAGCACGTCCTGCGCTCCGGGGTTCCCGTGGTGAGCGTGTACGTCACGGCGGGCGAGGCGTTAGGCCTCAACCGGGTGGCCGGGCGGCCGCTGCCGCCGCCGGACAAGGCCGCGTACTCCGCCGCCCGCCACCAGGGGCTGCGCCAGGCGTACGCGCAGATGCTGGGGCTCCACCAGTTCACGCCGTGGCACCGGTCGGTGCTCAGCCTGCCGGGGGGCGTCAAGGCGGAGACGAACGTGCTCGCCAACGGCGCCCGCCGGGTGCGGCTGATCTTCCTCAACATCGCCATGCTGTCCGAGGGCCACCAGCGCATGCCCGACCTGTGGGACACCCCGGGCGCCGTCATGCGGACGCTGCTGGCCGAGGGCTCCCCGGTGACGCACCCCAGTTCGTACGTCCACCAGACCCTCGTCGACGTGCTCGCCGAGATCATGGACCGCTACCGGCCCACGCTGATCCACACCCTCGACCCCGACCCCGACTTCCAGATCCACGACGCGCTGCACCCCAAGGACAACGACCAGCCCGGCTGCTCGGACCACCGGGACCACACCCCGGTCGCGCTGTTCACCTGGAAGGCGATCGCGCAGTGGGCCGCCGAGTCCACCCGCCGGGACAAGGAGGCGCCGCGCTTCACCACCACGTCCTTCCGCGGCTACTACAACCAGCGCTGGCCGCACAATCTGCCGCCCGCCGTGCTGGCCCAGAAGGCGCGCGTCATCAAGGCGTACGGCGGCTCCCCCGAGTGGGAGTGCGGTGACGCCGCGGGCTGCGGCGACTACAGCCAGGGCGGCGCGCGGCCACTGCGGAACCGCAAGGGCTGGATCCGCTCCACCCACTACCGCTACCCCAGCGCCCTGCCCACCCCCACCATCGACCGCGAGGGCCGCCTCGTCGCGTACGGCGTCCTCGGCACCCAGGCCGTCCGGTGGCGCGAAACCGCCCGCGGCAGCGGGCGGTTCGGGGCGCCGCTCGGGCTCGGCGGCGGGCCGCTGGCCCCCGCGCTGACCGCCGTGACGGACAGCGCGGGACGCCACGTGCTGCTCGCGCTGCGGTTCGCGGCGCTGGACGGCCAGGGCGGGGCCAACCTGCGCGAGATCGTGGCGCTCGAACAGAGCCGCCCGAACGGGCCGTTCCGCGCCTGGACCGGACTCGGCACCCCCGAGGCCGACCCGCAGCACGGCCGCCGCGTCGGCTGCCCCGCCGCGGTCGCCACCCCGGACGGGAAGATCCACCTCTTCGTACGGACCGCCGAGAAGGGCCTCGCCACCCGGGTACGGGACGCGGACGGCCGCTGGGCCCCCTGGGAACGGCTCGGCGGCGCGGAGATCCAGGACGGGCTGACCGCCCTGGTCGACCGCGAGGGCCGCGCCCATGTCGTCGCCCCGGGCCGCGACACCGTGCACCACTGGTCGCAGGAACAGCCCGGTGGCCCCGTCACCCTGCGGCCCTCCGCCGGGCTGCCCCGACCCGGCGGCAACCAGATCGGCGCCGCGATCGCCCCCGACGGCTCGCTCTCGCTGATCTACCGCACCCCCGCGGCCACCGTGCCCGCCGTCCACGGCACGGAGAACCGCACGCTGCGGCACTTCGAGGGGTACGGGGCCATCGCCGCGCACACCGTGCCCGAGCCCGCCAAGGACGGCGACGACCACAAGGCCGCCACCCTGCTCCTGCTCGGCCGCGGCCTCGACGGCGACGTCCAGGTCCAGTGGGGCACCGGCCCCGGCGACCGCCCGCTGCGCTCCCCCGGCCACCTCACCCCGGTGGGCACCCCCGCCCTGCTGACCGACCCCGGCCAGGGAGCCTGCGTGGTGGGCATCGCACCGGACGCCACCCCGTGGGTCTGGCGCCCGCGCCCGACGTCCACGGCGTGACGCCACCGCTGGGACGCCCCCGGTACGTTCACCGGGGCGCCCCAGCGGTTGGCCGCCGCCCGTAGGGGGTGTCAGCGGCGAGCCGCCGCCGTACGCCGCGGGCGCTCCGCCTCGGCGTCGTCCTCGGCGTCGGCGGGCTCTTCGGGCTCCTCGTACTCCTCCTCGTACTCCTCCTCGGGCTCTTCCTCGTACTCTTCCTCGTCGGGCTCGACGTCGGCGTCCTCGGGCTCGCCGGGCTCCTCGTACTCCTCCTCGGGCTCCACCTCGCCCTCGTCCTCGTACGCCGCTTCCTCGTCGTCCTGCCCGGCCCGCGGCTCATCGGCCTCTCCCCCGGCCTCCTCGCCGTGCTCGTCCTCTTCCTCCGCCACGGCCGTCTCGTGGTCGACCACGACCTCGCCGTCCCGGATCTCGCCGCGCCAGCCGTCCGTGGCCTCGCCGCGCATCATGATGAACTTGCGGTAGAGCTTGAGGTCGAGCCGTGCCCGGCGGCCCTGGGCGCGCCAGATGTTGCCGGTCTTCTCGAACAGCCCCTTGGGGAAGTACTCCAGCACCAGCAGCACGCGGGTGAGGTTGTCGCCGAGCGGGTGAAAGGTGACGACGCCCTTGACGGTGCCCTTGGCGCCCTCGGTCGTCCAGCTGATCCGCTCGTCGGGCACCTGCTCGGTGACGTTGGCCTTCCAGCCGCGCGTGGACTTGGCGACCTTCACCTTCCAGTTGCTGCTGGTGTCGTCGGCCTTCTCCACGCTGACGACACCCTTGGCGAAGGTGCTGAACTCCTGGAACTGGGTCCACTGGTCGTACGCCTCGCGGACCGGCACCCCGACGTCGATGTCCTCGACCACCGTGACGCTCTTGGACTTGCCACCACCGCTCTTGCCACGCCCCTTGCCGAACATGCCCTTGACCCTGTCCTTCAGCGAGTCCTTCAACGAGTCCTTCAGCTGGGAGGCCCCGGCCTTCAGCACGGCCCGGCCCGGCGGCTTGCCCTCGCCGAGCGCCTTGGTGCCCTTGGTGAGACCGCTGCCGAGCCCGGAGAGCGCGTGGGTCGCCCGGGCCTGTACGTAGCTCTGCAGCTCGTCCTTGAGGCGGTCCGCGGCCGGGCTGCGGACGATGTCGTCCTTCAGCTTGCCCAACGTGTCAGCCATTGCGGCCCCCGGCGGTCTTCCTCGCCGTCTTCTTCGTGGCCTTCTTCGCGGTCTTCCCCGCCGCGCCGGACGACGAGGCGGCGGTCTTGCGCGCCCGGCCGGCCGGGGCCTTGGCCTGCGGCGCCTTGCGGCGTGGCGCCGGCGGTTTCCGCTCGCTCTCCTCGTCGGCCGGTTCGTCGTGCTCCGGCTCCTCGTCCGCGTCGCGCGCATCGCCTGCATCGTCTGCCCCACCGCGCAGGCTCAGCGTGCGGTCGTGCAGCGAATCGGCGAGGCCGTTCATGCGGGTGGACAGGGCCGAGGTCGCGGCCGTCCTGGCGGCACCGGCCAGGTCCTTGCGCGCCTGCGCGTTCAGGCCGCTCAGCAGCGGGGAGTCGGCGACCGCCCGGGCCAGCTGCTGCGGATCCAGGCTGATCTTCTTCCCGGCGAGCAACATGCCCAGCCCGAGGGCGAGTTTCGCCTTCTTGGTACGCCCCAGGAGGTAGCCTCCCGCGACCGCCACCGCGATCTTGCCGTTGGTCATCATCCGTTCTCCCGAAGTCGAACTCAGCTTCGATACGGGGGGCCGGGTACCCACATACGGAAAAGCCCCACCCGCCGTATGAAGGCGAGTGGGGCTTCGTGCTCCGGGGAGCGTGCTCCGAAGAGCGTCAGATCACTTGTTGATCTTCGTGACCTGACCGGCGCCGACGGTCCGGCCACCCTCACGGATGGCGAACTTCAGGCCCTCCTCCATGGCGACCGGCTGGATCAGCTGGACGGACATCTCGGTGTTGTCGCCCGGCATGACCATCTCGGTGCCCTCGGGGAGGGTCACAACGCCCGTCACGTCCGTGGTACGGAAGTAGAACTGCGGACGGTAGTTGTTGAAGAACGGCGTGTGGCGGCCACCCTCGTCCTTGGACAGGATGTACGCCTGGGCCTCGAACTCGGTGTGCGGGGTGACCGAACCCGGCTTGATGATGACCTGGCCGCGCTCGACGTCCTCGCGCTTGATGCCGCGAAGCAGCAGACCGACGTTCTCACCGGCCTGGCCCTCGTCGAGCAGCTTGCGGAACATCTCGATACCGGTGACGGTGGTCGAGGTCTTCTCGTTCTTGATGCCGATGATGTCGACGTTCTCGTTGACCTTCAGCACACCGCGCTCGATACGGCCGGTGACGACCGTACCGCGACCGGTGATGGTGAAGACGTCCTCGATCGGCATGAGGAACGGCTTGTCGACGTCGCGCTCCGGCTGCGGGATCGAGTCGTCGACGGCCTTCATCAGGTCGAGGACGGACTTGCCCCACTCGGCGTCGCCCTCGAGCGCCTTCAGCGCCGAGACCTTGACGACCGGGACGTCGTCGCCCGGGAACTCGTACTCGGAGAGCAGCTCACGGACCTCGAGCTCGACGAGCTCCAGGATCTCCTCGTCGTCCACCATGTCGGCCTTGTTCAGGGCGACGACGATGTACGGAACGCCGACCTGGCGGGCCAGGAGCACGTGCTCCTTGGTCTGCGGCATCGGGCCGTCGGTGGCGGCGACCACGAGGATGGCGCCGTCCATCTGCGCGGCACCGGTGATCATGTTCTTGATGTAGTCCGCGTGACCGGGGCAGTCAACGTGCGCGTAGTGACGCGACTCGGTCTGGTACTCGACGTGCGCGATGGAGATCGTAATACCGCGCTGGCGCTCTTCCGGCGCCTTGTCGATCATGTCGAAGGCCGAGGCCTCGTTCAGGTCCGGGAACGCGTCGTGCAGCACCTTGGTGATCGCCGCGGTAAGGGTCGTCTTACCGTGGTCGATGTGACCGATGGTGCCGATGTTGACGTGCGGCTTAGTCCGCTCGAACTTCGCCTTCGCCACTGGGGTCCTCCTGTGGAGTGGTTCTGTAACGCATCCGCGCTTTGCGAATGGGTTCAGTTGGTCTTACCGAACCGGCCAGGACCCCGAGGGGGATGCCCTTCGCCGTATTCGTATGGGGGCCGGCGGCCGGGGCCCGCCATCGATCGCCACGGTGGACGGTCTCCGGCGGAACACCCGTTGCCTTTTGCTCCAGCCTAAAGGGTGAGGAATGCGGATGAACCCGCCTTACTCGCCCTTGGCCTTCGCGATGATCTCCTCGGCGACGTTCCGCGGAACCTCGGCGTAGGAGTCGAACTGCATGGAGTAGCTGGCGCGGCCAGAGGTCTTGCTGCGCAGGTCGCCCACGTAGCCGAACATCTCCGACAGCGGGACCAGACCGGTTACCAGCTTGGCGCCGCTACGGTCCTCCATGGACTGGATCTGACCACGGCGGGAGTTGATGTCGCCGATCACGTCGCCCATGTAGTCCTCGGGCGTCGTGACCTCGACCTTCATCATCGGCTCGAGCAGGGCCGGGCTGGCCTTGCGGGCGGCCTCCTTGAAGGCCATCGAACCGGCGATCTTGAAGGCCATCTCGGAGGAGTCGACCTCGTGGTAGCCACCGTCGAGAAGCACGACCTTGACGCCGGTCAGCGGGTAGCCGGCGAGCACGCCGAACTCCATGGCCTCCTGGCAGCCCGCGTCCACGGACGGGATGTACTCCCGCGGGATGCGGCCACCGGTGACCTTGTTCTCGAACTCGTAGCCGTCGCCCTCGAGCGGCTCCAGCGCGATCTGCACCTTGGCGAACTGGCCGGAACCACCAGTCTGCTTCTTGTGCGTGTAGTCGTACCGCTCGACCGCCTTGCGCAGCGTCTCACGGTAGGCCACCTGCGGCTTGCCGACGTTGGCCTCGACCTTGAACTCGCGCTTCATGCGGTCGACCAGCACGTCGAGGTGGAGCTCACCCATACCGGCGATGATGGTCTGGCCGGTCTCCTCGTCGGTCTTGACGCGGAAGGACGGGTCCTCCTCGGCAAGCCGCTGGATCGCGACGGCGAGCTTTTCCTGGTCGCCCTTGGACTTCGGCTCGATGGCCACCTCGATGACCGGGGCCGGGAAGTCCATGGACTCGAGGATCACCGGGTTCGACGCGTCGCAGAGGGTCTCACCGGTGGTGGTCTGCTTCAGACCCATGACGGCGACGATGTCACCGGCACCCACCGACTCGATCTCCTCACGCTTGTTCGCGTGCATCCGGTAGATCTTGCCGATGCGCTCCTTCTTGCCCTTCACCGAGTTCAGCACCTGCGTGCCGGCCGTCATACGGCCCGAGTAGACCCGGATGAAGGTGAGCTTGCCGAGGTGCGGGTCGCTCGCGATCTTGAACGCCAGCGCCGACAGCGGCTCTTCCTCGGACGGACGCCGCTTGATGACCTCGTCGGGGTCCTTGACCGAGTGGCCCTCGACCGCCTCGACGTCGATCGGCGACGGCAGGTACCGGACGACCGCGTCGAGCAGGGGCTGCACGCCCTTGTTCTTGAACGCGGTGCCGCAGAACACGGGGGTGACGGTCGTGCCGCCGCCCACGCCGGAGGCGATGGTGATGCGGCGGATCGCCGCGTACAGCTGCTCCACGGAGGGCTCCTCGCCCTCCAGGTACAGCTCCATCATCTCTTCGTCGTTCTCGGCGACGGTCTCCAGCAGCTTGCCGCGCCACTCGTCGGCGGCCTCGGCGTGGGTGTCCGGGATGTCGACGGTGTCGTACATCTCGCCCTTGGTCGCCTCGGCGGACCAGACCAGCGCCTTCATGGTGACGAGGTCGATGACACCCTTGAAGTCGGCCTCGGTGCCGATCGGCAGCTGCATGACCAGCGGCACCGCGCCCAGGCGGTCCGTGATCATGTCGACGCAGCGGTGGAACTCGGCGCCGGTGCGGTCGAGCTTGTTGACGAAGCAGATCCGCGGAACGCCGTAGCGGTCCGCCTGACGCCACACGGTCTCGGACTGCGGCTCCACGCCGGCCACACCGTCGAACACCGTCACGGCACCGTCGAGGACGCGCAGCGAGCGCTCCACCTCGACCGTGAAGTCGACGTGACCCGGGGTGTCGATGATGTTGATCGTGTGATCGGTGTCCTCAAGCGGCCAGTGACAGGTCGTCGCGGCCGACGTGATCGTGATGCCGCGCTCCTGCTCCTGCTCCATCCAGTCCATGGTGGCAGCGCCATCGTGGACCTCACCGATCTTGTAGCTCACACCGGTGTAGAACAGGATCCGCTCAGTGGTCGTCGTCTTGCCCGCGTCGATGTGGGCCATGATCCCGATGTTGCGGACCTTGGCCAGGTCAAGTGAAGTGGTAGCCATAAGGCTTCAGTCTTCTCTCGGTCTCGATGGGGGTAGCGACTACCAGCGGTAGTGCGCGAAGGCCTTGTTGGACTCGGCCATCTTGTGGGTGTCCTCGCGACGCTTGACGGAGGCGCCGAGGCCGTTGCTGGCGTCCAGCAGCTCGTTCATCAGGCGCTCGGTCATGGTCTTCTCGCGGCGGGCGCGGGAGTAGCCCACGAGCCAGCGCAGCGCGAGGGTGGAGGAGCGGCCGGGACGGACCTCGACCGGCACCTGGTAGGTGGCGCCACCGACACGGCGGGAGCGGACCTCGAGGGTCGGCTTCACGTTCTCCAGCGCGCGCTTGAGCGTGATGACCGGGTCGTTGCCGGACTTCTCGCGCAGGCCCTCCATGGCGCCGTACACGATGCGCTCGGCGGTGGAGCGCTTACCGTTCAGCAGCACCTTGTTGATGAGGGACGTCACCAGAGGAGAGTTGTAAACCGGGTCGATGATGACCGGGCGCTTCGGGGCGGGACCCTTACGAGGCATTCTTACTTCTCCTTCTTGGCGCCGTAGCGGCTGCGAGCCTGCTTGCGGTTCTTGACGCCCTGCGTGTCGAGGGAGCCGCGGATGATCTTGTAGCGAACACCCGGCAGGTCCTTCACTCGACCGCCACGCACGAGCACGATGGAGTGCTCCTGCAGGTTGTGACCCTCACCCGGGACGTAGGCGGTGACCTCGATCCCACTGCTCAGCCGGACACGCGCGACCTTGCGGAGCGCCGAGTTCGGCTTCTTCGGCGTCGTGGTGAACACGCGGGTGCACGTGCCACGGCGCTGCGGCGACCCCGCCAGTGCGGGAGTCTTGTTCTTCTCGACCTTGTCCTGGCGGCCCTTGCGGACCAGCTGCTGGATCGTAGGCACCGTTTCTCCGGTTTCTGTGTGCCGTCTCGGTAAAGCTAACCTGGGATTTCTCCGACCCACGCGGTCGGGTGTGTCGCGCACCGCAGCCCCCTGCGAAAGTCAGGAGAGTGCGAATTGTTGGTGTCGACACCTTGGTCCCCCGCGCGGTCTCAAGCACACACGGGAGCCCAGGGACACCCCAGGCACAAGGTCAGAGCGTACCTACCGCATCGGCTCCGGTCAAAACAAATGCACACGCGCTGGACACACCAACCCGGAGCATAGCCGCAGGGCGGCCACCCCCGCCATGGGGTGACCGCCCTGCGAACAGATTCGCGCCTGCCGGCCGGAGCCTACTGGTTGTACGGACCGTAGTCGTAGTCCTCCAGCGGGACCGCCTGGCCGGAGCCGGTACCGAAGGGCGAGTAGTCGATGTCGTCGTAGCCGACGGCCGAGTACATCGCGGCCTTCGCCTCCTCGGTCGGCTCGACCCGGATGTTGCGGTAGCGGGACAGGCCCGTACCGGCCGGGATGAGCTTACCGATGATGACGTTCTCCTTGAGGCCGATCAGGGAGTCCGACTTGGCGTTGATCGCCGCGTCGGTGAGCACCCGGGTCGTCTCCTGGAAGGACGCCGCCGACAGCCAGGACTCGGTCGCCAGCGAGGCCTTGGTGATACCCATCAGCTGCGGACGGCCGGAGGCCGGGTGGCCGCCTTCCTGGACCACACGACGGTTCTCACCCTCGAAGCGCGTACGCTCCACCAG
Source organism: Streptomyces sp. NBRC 110028 (assembly GCF_001417735.1). Lineage (GTDB taxonomy): Bacteria > Actinomycetota > Actinomycetes > Streptomycetales > Streptomycetaceae > Streptomyces. The sequence goes on along the minus strand of NZ_BBUZ01000036.1, from coordinate 154,042 downwards.
CTCGCCCGGCAGCAGCTCCGCGTCGCCGGACTCGATGATCGTGACCCGGCGCAGCATCTGCCGGATGATGATCTCGATGTGCTTGTCGTGGATCGACACACCCTGCGAGTTGTAGACCTTCTGGACCTCGCCGACCAGGTGCACCTGGACGGCGCGCTGGCCGAGGATGCGCAGCACGTCGTGCGGGTTGGTGGCACCCACGGTCAGCGCCTGGCCGACCTCGACGTGGTCGCCCTCGCCCACCAGCAGACGGGCCCGCTTGGAGACGCCGTAGGCGGTCTCCTCGGAGCCGTCGTCCGGGGTGACGACGATCTTCTTGGTCTTCTCGGTCTCCTCGATCCGGACGCGGCCGGCCGCCTCCGAGATCGGCGCGACGCCCTTGGGCGTACGGGCCTCGAACAGCTCGACGACACGCGGCAGACCCTGGGTGATGTCGTCACCGGCCACACCACCGGTGTGGAAGGTACGCATCGTCAGCTGGGTGCCGGGCTCACCGATGGACTGGGCGGCGATGATGCCGACGGCCTCGCCGATGTCCACCAGCTTGCCGGTCGCCAGCGAGCGGCCGTAGCACATGGCGCAGGTGCCGACGGCGGACTCGCAGGTGAGCACCGAACGGGTCTTGACCGTCTCCACACCGTGCCGGACCAGCTCGTCGATGAGCACGTCGCCCAGGTCGGTGCCGGCCGGGGCCAGGACCTTCCCCTCCACGACGATGTCCTCGGCGAGGCAGCGCGCGTACACGCTGGTCTCGACGTCCTCGGTCTTGCGCAGCACGCCGTCCGCGCCCTTGGTCGCGATCGCCAGCTTGAGGCCGCGCTCGGTGCCGCAGTCCTCCTCGCGGATGATCACGTCCTGCGAGACGTCCACCAGACGACGGGTCAGGTAACCGGAGTCGGCGGTACGCAGGGCGGTGTCCGCGAGACCCTTACGGGCACCGTGGGTGGAGATGAAGTACTCCAGCACGGAGAGACCCTCACGGAACGACGCCTTGATGGGCCGCGGGATGGTCTCGTTCTTCGCGTTGGACACCAGACCACGCATACCGGCGATCTGACGCATCTGCATCATGTTTCCGCGCGCGCCCGAGTCGACCATCATGAAGATCGGGTTGGTCTTCGGGAAGTTCGCGTTCATCGCCTCGGCGACCTCGTTGGTCGCCTTGGTCCAGATCGCGATCAGTTCCTGGGTGCGCTCGTCCTTGGTGATCAGGCCGCGCTCGTACTGCTTCTGGACCTTCTCGTCCTGCGCCTCGTAGCCCGTGATGATGGCCTTCTTGGCCTCGGGCACGACGATGTCGGAGATGGCGACGGTGACACCGGAGCGGGTGGCCCAGTGGAAACCGGCCGCCTTCAGGTTGTCCAGGGTCGCCGCGACGATCACCTTGGGGTAGCGCTCGGCGAGGTCGTTGACGATCTCGGAGAGCTGCTTCTTGCCCACCGAGTAGTCGACGAACGGGTAGTCCTCGGGCAGCAGCTCGTTGAAGAGCGCGCGGCCCAGCGTGGTGCGCAGCCGGAAGCTGTCGCCCTGCTGCCAGGCGGGCTCGCCCTCTTCCGGAGCCGGCGGGGTCCAGCCGCGGGGCGGGACGGTGCCTACGGGGAAGCGGATGTCGATCTTCGCCTGGAGCGACAGCTCCCGGGCGTCGAACGCCATGATCGCCTCGGCGCTGGAGCCGAAGGACCGGCCCTCGCCGATGACCTTGCGCTCCTCCTCGTCGGTGGTGAGGAAGAACAGACCCAGCACCATGTCCTGGGTCGGCATGGTCACCGGCCGGCCGTCGGCCGGCTTGAGGATGTTGTTCGAGGACAGCATCAGGATGCGGGCCTCGGCCTGGGCCTCCGCGGACAGCGGCAGGTGCACGGCCATCTGGTCACCGTCGAAGTCCGCGTTGAACGCGGTGCAGACGAGCGGGTGAATCTGAATGGCCTTGCCCTCGACCAGCTGCGGCTCGAAGGCCTGGATGCCCAGGCGGTGCAGGGTCGGCGCACGGTTCAGCAGCACCGGGTGCTCGGCGATGACCTCTTCGAGCACGTCGTACACGACGGTGCGGCCGCGCTCGACCATGCGCTTGGCCGACTTGATGTTCTGCGCGTGGTTGAGGTCCACCAGGCGCTTCATCACGAACGGCTTGAACAGCTCCAGCGCCATGGCCTTGGGCAGACCGCACTGGTGCAGCTTGAGCTGCGGGCCGACGACGATGACGGAACGGGCCGAGTAGTCGACGCGCTTACCGAGCAGGTTCTGACGGAACCGGCCCTGCTTACCCTTCAGCATGTCGCTGAGGGACTTCAGCGGACGGTTACCGGGACCGGTCACCGGGCGGCCGCGGCGGCCGTTGTCGAACAGCGCGTCGACGGCCTCCTGCAGCATCCGCTTCTCGTTGTTCACGATGATCTCGGGGGCACCGAGGTCGAGAAGACGCTTGAGGCGGTTGTTCCGGTTGATGACCCGGCGGTACAGGTCGTTCAGGTCGGAGGTCGCGAAGCGGCCACCGTCCAGCTGCACCATCGGACGCAGGTCCGGCGGGATCACCGGGATGCAGTCCAGCACCATGCCGTTGGGGCTGTTGCGGGTCTGCAGGAAGGCGGAGACGACCTTGAGGCGCTTGAGCGCACGGGTCTTCTTCTGGCCCTTGCCGGTCCGGATGATCTCGCGGAGCTTCTCGGCCTCCTCGTCGAGGTCGAAGGACTCCAGGCGCTTCTGCAGGGCGGCGGCACCCATGCCGCCCATGAAGTACGTGCCGAAGCGGTCACGCAGCTCGCGGTAGAGCAGCTCGTCGCCCTCCAGGTCCTGGACCTTGAGGCTCTTGAAGCGGTTCCACACCTCGTCGAGACGGTCGATCTCGCGCTGGGCGCGGTCGCGCAGCTGCTTCATCTCGCGCTCGGCGCCCTCGCGCACCTTGCGGCGCACATCGGCCTTGGCGCCCTCGGACTCCAGGTCGGCGAGGTCGGCCTCGAGCTTCTTGGCGCGGGCCTCCAGGTCGGCGTCGCGGCGCTGCTCGATCTGCTGGCGCTCGACGGAGACGTGGGCCTCCAGCGAGGGCAGGTCGCGCGTGCGGCGCTCCTCGTCCACCCACGTGATCATGTAGGCGGCGAAGTAGATGACCTTTTCGAGGTCCTTCGGGGCGAGGTCGAGCAGGTAGCCCAGACGGCTGGGCACGCCCTTGAAGTACCAGATGTGGGTGACGGGAGCGGCCAGCTCGATGTGGCCCATCCGCTCACGGCGCACCTTGGCGCGGGTGACCTCGACGCCACAGCGCTCACAGATGATGCCCTTGAAGCGGACGCGCTTGTACTTGCCGCAGTAGCACTCCCAGTCCCGGGTCGGACCGAAGATCTTCTCGCAGAAGAGTCCGTCCTTTTCGGGCTTCAGGGTGCGGTAGTTGATGGTCTCCGGCTTCTTGACCTCGCCGTGGGACCACTGACGGATGTCGTCAGCAGTGGCGAGGCCGATCCGCAGCTCGTCGAAGAAGTTGACGTCGAGCACTTGTCGTCAATCCCTCTTTCAGGGTCGTGTCTTCGGGTCTGACTGGGGGTCCGGGGAGAGGCCGGGGCGGTGCGTACGAGCCGCCCCGGCCAGACCCGTCAGACCTCTTCGACGCTGCTCGGCTCGCGCCGCGACAGGTCGATGCCGAGCTCCTCCGCAGCGCGGAAGACGTCCTCGTCGGTGTCGCGCATCTCGATGGACATGCCGTCGCTGGACAGCACCTCCACGTTGAGGCACAGGGACTGCATCTCCTTGATGAGCACCTTGAAGGACTCGGGGATGCCGGGCTCGGGGATGTTCTCGCCCTTGACGATGGCCTCGTAGACCTTCACACGGCCGGTGACGTCGTCGGACTTGATGGTCAGCAGCTCCTGGAGGGCGTACGCGGCGCCGTAAGCCTCCAGCGCCCACACCTCCATCTCTCCGAAGCGCTGGCCACCGAACTGAGCCTTACCGCCCAGCGGCTGCTGGGTGATCATCGAGTACGGGCCGGTGGACCGGGCGTGCAGCTTGTCGTCCACCAGGTGGTGCAGCTTGAGGATGTACATGAAGCCGACCGAGATCGGGTCCGGGAACGGCTCGCCGGAGCGGCCGTCGAAGAGCCGGGCCTTGCCGGAGGACTGGACCAGGCGGTCCCCGTCGCGGTTCGGGATCGTCGCCTCGAAGAGACCGGCGATCTCGTCCTCACGGGCACCGTCGAAGACCGGGGTCGCGACGTTGGTGCCGGGCTGGACCTCGTCCGCGCCGATCGCCTGCAGCCGCTGCATCCACTCCTCGGAGCCCTCGACCTTCCAGCCGCGGGAGGCCAGCCAGCCGAGGTGGATCTCCAGCACCTGTCCCGGGTTCATTCGGGACGGCACACCGAGGGGGTTGAGGATGATGTCGACCGGGGTGCCGTCCTCCAGGAACGGCATGTCCTCGACCGGCAGGATCTTCGAGATGACGCCCTTGTTGCCGTGGCGGCCGGCGAGCTTGTCACCGTCGGTGATCTTGCGCTTCTGCGCGACGTAGACGCGGACCAGCTGGTTCACGCCGGGCGGCAGCTCGTCGCCCTCCTCGCGGTCGAAGACGCGGACGCCGATGACCTTGCCGATCTCGCCGTGCGGCACCTTCAGCGAGGTGTCACGGACCTCACGGGCCTTCTCACCGAAGATCGCGCGCAGCAGGCGCTCCTCCGGGGTCAGCTCGGTCTCACCCTTCGGGGTGACCTTGCCGACCAGGATGTCGCCGGCGACGACCTCGGCACCGATGCGGATGATGCCGCGCTCGTCGAGGTCGGCCAGGACCTCCTCGGAGACGTTCGGGATGTCCCGGGTGATCTCCTCGGGGCCGAGCTTGGTGTCCCGGGCGTCGACCTCGTGCTCCTCGATGTGGATCGAGGAGAGGACGTCGTCCTGCACCAGCCGCTGGCTGAGGATGATCGCGTCCTCGTAGTTGTGGCCCTCCCACGGCATGAACGCGACGAGCAGGTTCTTGCCGAGCGCCATCTCGCCGTCCTCGGTGGACGGGCCGTCGGCCAGCACCTGACCGGTGATGACGCGGGCGCCCTCGTCCACGACGACCTTCTGGTTGAAGGACGTGCCCTGGTTGGAGCGGGAGAACTTGGCCACCCGGTAGGTGGTGTAGGTGCCGTCGTCGTTGGCCACCGTCACGTAGTCGGCGGAGACCTCCTGGACGACACCGTCCTTCTCGGCCTTGATGACGTCACCGGCGTCGACCGCGCAGCGGTACTCCATACCGGTGCCGACCAGCGGGGACTCCGCCTTGATCAGCGGCACGGCCTGACGCATCATGTTCGAGCCCATGAGCGCGCGGTTGGCGTCGTCGTGCTCGAGGAAGGGGATCATGGCGGTCGCGACCGACACCATCTGGCGCGGCGAGACGTCCATGTAGTCGACCTCGGAGCCGGGCACGTAGTCGACCTCGCCGCCACGGCGGCGGACCAGGACGCGGTTCTCGGCGTAGGTGTTGTCCTCGGCCAGCGGCGCGTTCGCCTGGGCGATGACGAAGCGGTCTTCCTCATCGGCGGTGAGGAAGTCCACCTTGTCGGTGACGACACCCTCGTGGACCTTGCGGTACGGGGTCTCGACGAAGCCGAACGCGTTGACCCGGCCGTACGAGGCGAGCGAGCCGATCAGACCGATGTTCGGCCCTTCCGGCGTCTCGATCGGGCACATGCGGCCGTAGTGCGAGGGGTGCACGTCACGGACCTCGAAGCCGGCCCGCTCACGGCTCAGACCACCCGGGCCCAGCGCCGACAGACGGCGCTTGTGGGTCAGACCCGACAGCGGGTTGGTCTGGTCCATGAACTGCGACAGCTGGCTGGTGCCGAAGAACTCCTTGATGGAGGCGACGACCGGCCGGATGTTGATCAGGGTCTGCGGCGTGATCGCCTCGACGTCCTGGGTGGTCATCCGCTCGCGGACGACGCGCTCCATACGGGCCAGACCGGTGCGGACCTGGTTCTGGATCAGCTCGCCGACGTTCCGCAGGCGGCGGTTGCCGAAGTGGTCGATGTCGTCGGTCTCGACGACGATCATGTCGCCGGCCTCGCCGACCGTCTCGGTCTCCCCGGCGTGCAGCTTGACCAGGTACTTGATGGTCGCGATGACATCGTCGGTGGTCAGCACGCCGGCGTCGAGGGGGGCGTCCGCGCCGAGCTTCTTGTTGACCTTGTACCGACCGACCTTGGCGAGGTCGTAGCGCTTGGGGTTGAAGTACAGGTTCTCCAGCAGCGTCTGGGCGGCCTCACGCGTCGGCGGCTCGCCCGGGCGCAGCTTGCGGTAGATGTCGAGCAGCGCGTCGTCCTGGCCCTGGGTGTGGTCCTTCTCCAGGGTGGCGCGCATGGACTCGTACTCGCCGAACTCCTCGAGGATCTGCTCGGTGGTCCAGCCGAGCGCCTTGAGCAGGACGGTGACGGACTGCTTGCGCTTGCGGTCGATGCGGACACCGACCATGTCGCGCTTGTCGATCTCCATCTCCAGCCAGGCACCCCGGGACGGGATGATCTTGGCCGAGAAGATGTCCTTGTCGGACGTCTTGTCGATGGAGGAGTCGAAGTACACACCCGGCGAGCGGACCAGCTGCGAGACGACGACACGCTCGGTGCCGTTGATGCAGAAGGTGCCCTTCGGGGTCATGAGCGGGAAGTCGCCCATGAAGACCGTCTGGGACTTGATCTCCCCGGTCTCGTTGTTGGTGAACTCGGCGGTGACGAAGAGCGGCGCGGCGTACGTGAAGTCGCGCTCCTTGCACTCGTCGATCGAGTTCTTCGGCGGCTCGAAGCGGTGATCACGGAAGGTCAGGGACATCGACCCGGAAAAGTCCTCGATCGGGGAGATCTCCTCGAAGATCTCTTCCAGACCGGACTTGGTGGGGACGTCCTGACCGCTGTCCAGCGCAGCCTCGACGCGAGCCTTCCAGGCGGCATTGCCGAGCAGCCAATCGAAGCTCTCGGTCTGCAGTGCAAGGAGGTTCGGAACCTCGAGCGGTTCCTGGATCTTCGCAAAGGAGATGCGCAGCGGGGCGGTGCTGGCGCCGTTGTTCGTATTGGCAGTCGAGGCGTTGCGCGAGGCGGCCAAGAGGGGGTCCTTCCGAGGGCTCGGACTCACTACGCGCGTACCGGTCCCACCGCGAACCCATGGACGAAATCCCTGGTCAGGGCGTTTTCATCGGCAGTGCTCAAAGGTGGGTATGCCCCTGGTGACGGGCAGGGAGCAGCTAACAGGCAGCGCAAAGGGTCAGTGTAGCCACTTGGCACACTGATGTCCAGCGCCGAGTTTCTGAGACCGGCAGTGCCAATCTCTCCCTCCGGTGAGGGGCGCGCCCCTCGTTGTCCTTCACACGCCTGTCCGGCAGTCATCGCGCTTCGCCAACGCATATCGATACTGCCCGCTTCGCCGGCGATCCATGCCTCGGACTTACGGATCGGTGTGACGTCGCGTCCCGAGAATTGCGCGCTGCGTGCCGTTCGTCAAGGCCCCCCACTCCGGCGAGATCGTCACAGGGCGTGGCGACGGGCAACGAAGATCACCATACCTGCCGGAACCGGAAAGTCAGCGTAGCCGTCCCAAGAACACCGAAGGGCGACCACCCCAACGGGTGATCGCCCTCACGGCACAGCGGGTCATCCGACCCGTGAGATCACTTGACCTCGACCGAGGCGCCGGCGCCCTTGAGGGACTCGGCGGCCTTCTCCGCGGCCTCCTTGTTGACCTTCTCCAGGACCGGCTTCGGGGTGCCGTCGACGAGGTCCTTGGCCTCCTTCAGACCCAGGGAGGTCAGCTCACGCACGACCTTGATGACCTGGATCTTCTTGTCGCCGGCGCCGGTGAGGATGACGTCGAACTCGTCCTTCTCCTCCTCGGCCTCGGCGGCGGCCGGGGCACCCGGGGCACCGGCGGCGACGACGGCGGCCGGGGCGGCGGCGGTGACGTCGAACTTCTCCTCGAAGGCCTTCACGAACTCGGAGAGCTCGATGAGGGTCATCTCCTCGAACTGCGCGAGCAGGTCGTCCTGGCTGAGCTTCGCCATGATGGCGGTCCTTCCACTAGTTCGGCAGGTGCCGGATGAAAATGGGGGCGGGCTTCTTCCGGGCCCGCTGCGACCGGGGCCGAGTTACTCGGCGGCCTCGGCCTCGGCGGGAGCCGGCTCGCCGGCACCGCCCTGCTCGACCTTGCTCCGAAGCGCCTCCGCGGTGCGGATGAACTTCGACAGCGGGGCCTGGAAGAGCGCGGCAGCCTGGGACTGCTTGCCCTTCATGGCGCCCGCCAGCTTGGAGAGCAGCACCTCGCGGGACTCGAGGTCCGCGAGCTTCTTGATCTCGTCGGCGGACAGCGCCTTGCCATCAAGGACACCGCCCTTGATGACGAGAGCGGGGTTGTCCTTGGCGAAGTCACGGAGACCCTTCGCCGCCTCGACCGGGTCACCGGTCACGAAGGCGACGGCCGACGAACCTGTGAACAGGTCGTCGATCTGGTTGATCCCGGCCTCGTTGGCCGCGATCTTGGTCAGCGTGTTCTTCACCACACGGTACTGGGCGTTCTCACCGAGCGAACGGCGCAGCTCCTTGAGCTGTGCGACGGTGAGACCGGTGTACGCGGTCACAACGGCGCCGTTCGAGGTGCGGAACTTCTCCCGCATCTCGTCGACGGCGTCGACCTTGTCGGGACTCGCCATGAGCCTCGGCCTCCTTCCGGGTGATGAGGACCGCATCGGCCTGAAGGAAGGAGACTGAACAACACGAAAACGCCCCGGCGCAGGCGCTCGGGGCGTGACTCGACCGCACGGACCCTCGGCCCGTTCGGGAGTGCTACCACAGTCACCTGCGCGGGTCGTCCGCAGCTAGCGGATCCTTCAGCCGCCGTGATCCCCTTGCGGAGACACAGCGACAACCAGCGGTCTTTGGCTTCTGCAGCAGATTACGCGAACGGGCCGCGCCCGGGCAAATCAGCTACGGCTGGGACCCCTGCTGCAGCTTCTGGAAGTCCATCGTCTGCGAGGCCGGCGGCTCCTCGACGGTGACCTTGGTGCCGTAGTCCGAGTAGTAGACCGTCGAATCGGTGACGCCTGTCTTGCTCTTGGCCTGCTCGCGCTTCTTGACCAGCAGGTTCTTGTCGTCGATCCACAGGTCGACGGTCTCGCTGTCCGCCCCGGACTGCTTGAGCTGCTTCTCCAGGGCGTCCAGCTCGGACTGGCTCAGCCCCTTGGACTGCGCCCGGGCCATCTCCGAGACCTTGACCACGCCCGTGTAGTGGGTGGTCCCCACGCCCCGGACGTCCTCCGAGCCGACCTTCTTGACCTGGCCCGTGGCGAGGAGGAGCTGCACCGAACGCGACGGGTTGTTGTTCTGCATCTGGTCCTTGAGGTACGCGCCGGAGGGGCCGCCCTGCTTGGCGAGCAGATCGTAGTCGTACTTGATCCACTCCTTGCCCTGGGCCGGGATCCCCATCGCGGCCGCGTTCATGAACATCGCGTCGGGCGTGTAGCGCACGTTGACGGGCTTGTCGCCGCCCGGGGAGGAGGCGGCACCGGCACCGCCCTTCGACGTCATCTGCATGTCGGCGCGCATGCCGTCGGACCAGTCCATCGCGCCGGTCATGTCGCTGTTCGCGAGCGGGCTCTTGATGGTGCCGTCGATCTTCGCGGAGTGCTGCTGGTCCGTGCGCTGCGAGGCGAGCTTCAGGGCCGCCAGCGGGCTGCCCACCGACTGGCCGCCGCTGTCACCCTTGCCGCCCGCCTTGCCGCCGTCGGACGTGTCGCTCCCGCACGCGGTGAGCCCGGCCATCAGAACAACGCCACAGGCCGCGATCACGCATCGCACGCCCACATGAGTACCGCGCACGGTTCCCCCTTATTTTTCTTTTACGACTGTCGGTAGAACCCTATCCAGGGCCTCCGACAGCAACGCGCCGGGCCCCCGCCTCTCTTCACGAGACGCGGGGGCCCGGCGGTTCCGGTCAGGGAAGGGCTCAGACGGCCTCGTCCTCGACCAGCAGGTTGCGGGTGCGGTTGGCGTCCAGCGGGATGCCGGGGCCCATCGTCGTGCTCAGGCTCGCCTTCTTGATGTAGCGGCCCTTCGCGGCGGACGGCTTGAGACGGTTGATCTCCTCGAGCGCCGCCGCGTAGTTCTCCACCAGCTGCGTCTCACCGAACGACACCTTGCCGATGATGAAGTGCAGGTTGGAGTGCTTGTCGACGCGGAACTCGATCTTGCCGCCCTTGATGTCCGTGACGGCCTTGGCCACATCCGGGGTGACGGTGCCGGTCTTCGGGTTCGGCATCAGACCACGCGGACCGAGCACCCGGCCCAGGCGGCCGACCTTGCCCATGAGGTCCGGGGTGGCGACGACGGCGTCGAAGTCCAGGCGGCCCTTGGACACCTCGTCGATGAGCTCGTCGGAGCCGACGATGTCGGCGCCGGCGGCCTCCGCGGCCGCAGCACGGTCACCGGTCGCGAAGACCAGGACCCGGGCGGTCTTACCGGTGCCGTGCGGCAGGTTCACGGTGCCGCGGACCATCTGGTCGGCCTTGCGCGGGTCGACGCCCAGGCGCATGGCGACCTCGACGGTCGCGTCGAACTTGCTCGGGGAGGTGTCCTTCGCCAGGCGGACGGCCTCGAGCGGGGCGTACACGCGCTCCCGGTCGATCTTGGCGTCCGCAGCGCGGAGGGACTTGCTGCGCTTGCTCAACTCTGCTCCAGATGTCTGAGTTCGGAGTCGTGGTCCGGACCGCGCATTGGCCCTGCCACGGTGGTGCTACGGGGTGGCTGTCAGCCCTCGACCGTGATGCCCATGGAACGGGCGGTGCCGGCGATGATCTTCTCGGCGGCGTCCAGGTCGTTGGCGTTCAGGTCGGGCATCTTGGTGGTGGCGATGTCGCGGACCTGGTCGCGGGTGATCTTGGCGACCTTGGTCTTGTGCGGCTCGCCGGAGCCCTTCTCCACGCCCGCGGCCTTGAGGATCAGCTTCGCGGCCGGCGGAGTCTTGGTGATGAAGGTGAAGGAACGGTCCTCGTAGACCGTGATCTCCACCGGCACGACCATGCCGCGCTGCGACTCGGTCGCGGCGTTGTAGGCCTTGCAGAACTCCATGATGTTGACGCCGTGCTGACCCAGCGCGGGGCCGACCGGCGGGGCCGGGTTCGCGGCGCCGGCCTGGATCTGGAGCTTGATCAGCCCCGTGACCTTCTTCTTCTTGGGAGGCATGCTCTCTCCGGGTCCTAGTGAGAGGTGGTCCGCCCCCACTCCGGGTCATCCGGATGGAGGCATACCGCACAACGATAACGGGTATGGATGCGCGGCCTGAAACCGAGCAGGTCAGACCGGCCCCGAGGGGGCCTGTCTGACCTGTCGGAAGGGTGTGGAAGAAGGGGTCAGTTCTTCTGGATCTGGTCGAAGCTCAGCTCGACCGGGGTCTCCCGGCCGAAGATCTCGACCAGGCCCTTGACCTTCTTCGAGTCGGCGTTGATCTCGTTGATCGTGGCCTGCAGCGTGGCGAACGGGCCGTCGGTGACCGTGACCGAGTCGCCCACCTCGAAGTCCAGCACCTGGACCTCGACCTTGCGGCTGGGCGCCGGGGCGCCGCCCTCCTCGGCGGCGGCCTTGGCGGCCTTCTCCTCGGCCTCCGGGGCGAGCATCTTGACGATCTCGTCCAGGGTCAGCGGGTACGGGTCGTAGGCGTTGCCCACGAAGCCGGTGACGCCCGGGGTGTTCCGCACGACGCCCCAGGACTCGTTCGTCAGGTCCATGCGCACCAGCACATAGCCGGGGAGCTTGTTCTGACGGACGTTCTTGCGCTCGCCGTTCTTGATCTGGACGATCTCTTCTTCGGGGACCTCGGCCTGGTAGATGAAGTCCTCGACGTTCAGCGAGACGGCACGCTGCTCCAGGTTGGCCTTCACGCGCTTCTCGTAGCCCGCGTAGGTGTGGATCACGTACCACTCGCCGGGCAGCCCGCGCAGCTCTTCACGGAGGGCCTCGACCGGGTCGACCTCGACCTCGGCCTCCTCGACCTCCTCGGCCTCCTCGGCCTCGACGTCCTCAGCGGTCTCGGCGACCGCCTCGGCCTCGTCCTCGACGTGGATCGCGGCCGTCTCGGCGGGCTCGCCCGCGGCGGCGTCGGCGGCTTCAGCCTGGTCGGAGTCCGCCGCCTCGACGATGTCGAGCTCGTCCTCACGGGACTCGACGGGCTCGGCGGCGTCGTTCAGGTTCGGGTCAGACACGGTGGCTGCTTCTTCCTGGCTTCAAGGGGTGGAACGTGCGAAAGGACGCTGCCGGGAAACGGGCCGCCCTCCGCGGGATCTCAGCCAAAGACGTACTTGATGGCGTTGTTGAACCCATAGTCAATCACGGTCACGATGCCGATCATGATCAGCACGAAGACGATCACCACGCTGGTGTACGTCGACAGCTGATTGCGCGTGGGCCACACGACCTTGCGCAGCTCGGCGACGATCTGGCGGTAGAACAGCGCGAGCCGGCCGAAGGGCCCCTTCTTCGCACGCTTGCCACCACGGCGGCCCTTCTTGGTCGCCACCTCGTCCTCGTCGGGACGACCGCTCTCAGGCGTCGCGGTGGAGCCAAGGGCTTCCGTCACTCGTCCTCACCTGAATCCGGGTCGTGGCCGTGCCGCGTCCGGCCCGGCCGCACAGCGGTGCTTGTCCTTGCGTACGCATGCACGCACCCTGACCATCAAGTGCGTGTAGCAGGGCCGGAGGGACTTGAACCCCCAACCGCTGGTTTTGGAGACCAGTGCTCTACCAATTGAGCTACGACCCTTTGCGGCAACCCCCAACCTACCGCATCCATCCCGCTGCACGGAGTGTGCGGGGCGGATACGTCTGTTGAGCGGCCAACGACGGTTGAGTGTACGTGCTTGACGGCCGGGCGTCGAACGAGAAGCGCCCGTGCCCTCCACGGAGTCTCCGCGGAGTCCCGGCAGGAGTCTGGTGTGAGTCTCGTTAAACCTGTGTACCGCCCTTTTCCCCGGTCTGCGACGATGCATCCATGACCGCTGCTACTCCCCCTGCACAGTCCCCGACCGACCGGCGGGTGTCGGCCCGGATCGGTTCCATCTCCGAGTCCGCGACCCTCGCCGTCGACGCCAAGGCCAAGGCCCTCAAGGCCGCCGGCCGACCGGTGATCGGCTTCGGCGCCGGTGAGCCGGACTTCCCGACGCCCGACTACGTCGTCGAGGCGGCGGTGGCGGCTTGCCGTGATCCCAGGTTCCACCGCTACACCCCGGCCGGCGGGCTCCCCGAGCTGAAGGCCGCCATCGCCGCCAAGACCCTGCGCGACAGCGGTTACGAGGTCGAGGCGGCCCAGATCCTGGTGACCAACGGCGGCAAGCAGGCGATCTACGAGGCGTTCGCCGCGATCGTCGACCCGGGCGACGAGGTCATCGTCCCCGCGCCGTACTGGACCACCTACCCGGAGTCGATCCGGCTGGCCGGCGGTGTCCCGGTGGACGTGGTCGCGGACGAGACGACCGGCTACCGGGTCTCCGTCGAGCAGCTGGAGGCCGCCCGCACCGAGCGCACCAAGGTGCTGGTCTTCGTCTCGCCGTCCAACCCGACCGGCGCGGTCTACAGCCGCGAGCAGATCGAGGAGATCGGCCGCTGGGCCGCCGAGCACGGGCTGTGGGTGCTCACCGACGAGATCTACGAGCACCTGGTCTACGGCGACGCGACGTTCCACTCGCTGCCGGTGGTGGTGCCCGAGCTGCGCGACAAGTGCGTCGTGGTCAACGGTGTCGCCAAGACGTACGCGATGACCGGCTGGCGGGTCGGCTGGATCATCGGCCCCAAGGACGTGGTGAAGGCCGCGACCAACCTGCAGTCGCACGCCACCTCCAATGTGAGCAATGTCGCGCAGGCCGCCGCCCTGGCCGCCGTCTCCGGCGACCTCGACGCCGTCGCGACGATGCGCGAGGCGTTCGACCGCCGGCGCCGCACCATCGTGCGCATGCTCAACGAGATCGACGGCATCGAGTGCCCGGAGCCGGAGGGCGCGTTCTACGCCTACCCGTCGGCGAAGGGGCTGCTGGGCAAGGAGATCCGCGGCAAGCGGCCGCGGACCACCGTCGAACTGGCCGCGCTGATCCTTGAGGAGGCCGAGGTCGCCGTGGTGCCGGGTGAGGCGTTCGGCACACCGGGCTATCTGCGGCTGTCCTACGCGCTGGGCGACGAGGACCTGGTCGAGGGCGTCTCGCGGATCCAGAAGCTGCTGGCGGAGGCCCGCGCCTGAGCGGTTTTCCCCTTGAGAGCGGGCGTCCGGCCACGGCCGGGCGCCCGCTGTCGTCCTTGACCCGTATTCCTGTGCGGGCAAGCCCACGTTCGGTGAAAGCGGTACCGGCGGGTCCGGACGTGCGGCAAAATCTGCAGATGGCACGCGATGTACATCTGCTCCCCAAGGCGCATCTGCATCTCCACTTCACCGGCTCCATGCGCCCCGGCACGCTCCTCGAACTCGCCGACAAGTACGGCGTCCATCTGCCCGAGGCGCTGAGCGGCGGTGAGCCACCGAGACTGCGGGCCACCGACGAGCGCGGCTGGTTCCGCTTCCAGCGGCTGTACGACATCGCGCGGTCCTGTCTGCGGGAGCCCGACGACATCCGGCGGCTGGTGCGCGAGACCGCCGAGGAGGACGTCGCGGACGGCTCCGGGTGGCTGGAGATCCAGGTCGACCCCACCTCGTACGCCCCGCGCCTGGGCGGGCTGATCCCGGCGCTGGAGATCATCCTGGACGCCGTCGACGCGGCCTCCCGGGACACCGGGCTCGGCATACGGGTCCTGGTCGCCGCGAACCGGATGAAGCACCCCCTGGAGGCGCGCACCCTGGCCCGGCTCGCGGTGCGCTTCGCGGACCGCGGGGTGGTCGGCTTCGGGCTCTCCAACGACGAGCGGCGCGGTTTCGCCCGCGACTTCGACCGCGCCTTCGCCATCGCTCGGGACGGCGGACTGCTCGCCGCCCCGCACGGCGGCGAGTTGTCCGGGCCCGGCAGCGTCCGCGACTGCCTGGACGACCTCGTGGCCGCCCGGGTGGGGCACGGGGTGCGCGCGGCCGAGGACCCGCGGCTGCTCGCCCGGCTGGCCGACCGCGGGGTGACCTGCGAGGTGTGCCCGTCCTCCAACGTCGCGCTCGGGGTCTACGAGAAGCCCGAGGACGTACCGCTGCGCACCCTGTACGAGGCCGGGGTGCCGATGGCGCTGGGCGCCGACGACCCGCTGCTGTTCGGGTCCCGGCTGGCCGCCCAGTACCAGCTGGCGCGCGAGCACCACGGCTTCACCGACGAGGAACTGGCCGAGCTGGCACGGCAGTCGGTACGGGGGTCGGCGGCGCCGGAGGACGTACGGCGGCGGCTGCTGGCGGGGATCGACGACTGGCTGGCGTAGCCAGTTCCGAAATTTCGGAGGTGGGCTACAGGCTCACGCCCACCGTCACCGGCTCGTTGACCAGCGTGACGCCGAACGCCTCCTCGACCCCGGCCACCACCTCGCGGGCCAGCGCCAGCAGGTCCTCGGTGGTGGCCTCGCCGCGGTTGGTGAGCGCGAGGGTGTGCTTGGTGGAGATGCGGGCCGGGCCGCTGCCGTAGCCCTTGGTGAAGCCCGCCTTGTCGATCAGCCAGGCGGCGGAGGTCTTGATCCGCCCCTCCCCCGCCGGGAAGGCGGGCGGGGCGGTGTCCGCGCCGAGGCGGTCGGCGACGCGGGCCAGGAAGGCTTCGTACGCGCTCTCGGTCAGCACCGGGTTGGTGAAGAAGGACCCGGCGGACCAGGTGTCGTGGTCGTCGGGGTCGAGCACCATGCCCTTGCCCGCGCGCAGGGACAGCACGGTCCGGCGGGCGGTGTCGGCGGGCACCCGGTCGCCCACCTCGACGCCGAGCACCCGGGCGGTCTCGGCGTACTTGATGGGCGCGGACAGCCCGTCCGCGTCCTCCAGTTCGAAGCGGACCCGCAGGACGACGTGGCGGTCCGGCTCCGCCTTGAAGCGGCTGTGGCGGTAGGAGAAGGCGCAGTCGGCGGCGGGGATCGTCACCACGGCGTCGGCGCGGCGGTCGTAGGCGACGACCTCGCTGAGGGTGGCGGAGACCTCCTGGCCGTACGCCCCGACGTTCTGTATCGGGGTCGCGCCGGCGGAGCCGGGGATTCCGGCCAGGCACTCGACACCGGCGAGACCCGCCTCGACCGTACGGGCCACGGCGTCGGACCAGTTCTCGCCGGCGGCCAGCTCCAGCCGGGTGCCGTCCAGGGTGAAGCCGCTGGTCGCGATGTGCAGGGCGATGCCCTCGAAGCCCTTGTCGGCGATGACCAGGTTGCTGCCGCCGCCGATCAGCAGCAGCGGGGTGCCGGTGGCGTCGGCCTCGCGGACCGCGGCGATCACCTCGTCGTCGGTGGTGGCCGTGATCAGCCGGGTGGCCGGGCCGCCGAGGCGGAAGGTGGTGAGGGGGGCGAGGGGGGCGTCATGGAGTTCCTGCACGCGCTCAAGAGTACGGGGGCGCCCCCGGCGCGATGCCGGGGGCGGGCGGAGTCCTCGTGCGTCAGGCGAGGCGGACGACGGCGCGGGCCATGCCCAGCACCTTCTGGCCCTCGCTGGTCGCCGTGAGGTCCACCCGGACCGTACGGGCCTCGTCGTCCAGCTTGGCGGCGACCTTGGCGGCGACCTCGATGATCGCGCCCTTGTCGTCGTTCGGGACGACGACCGGCTTGGTGAAGCGCACGCCGTAGTCGGCGATGGCCCCGGGGTCGCCGATCCAGTCGGTCACCACGCGGATCGCCTCGGCCATGGTGAACATGCCGTGCGCGATGACGTCGGGGAGGCCGACCTCCTTGGCGAACTTCTCGTTCCAGTGGATCGGGTTGAAGTCGCCCGACGCGCCGGCGTACCGGATCAGGTCGGCGCGGTTCACCGGGAAGGTCCGCCCGGGCAGTTCGGTGCCGACCTCGACGGCGTCGTACGAGACCTTGGCGGTCATCTGCGGTCCTCCCCTTCGGCGGCGCGCGCCACCAGTTTCGTCATCGCCGTCACCACGTGCTCACCCGCGGCGTCGCGCACCTCACCGCTGATGAGGATCACATCGTTGCCCGCGAGCGACTTGATGTCGTCGATCCTGGTGGTGACGGTGAGGCGGTCGGCCGCCACGATGGGCCGGGTGTACGTGAACTTCTGGTCGCCGTGCACCACCCGGTTGAAGTCCAGGCCCAGCTGCGGGTCGCCGACGACCAGGTGCCGCGCGGCCTTGAAGGTGATCGCGAAGACGAACGTGGGCGGGGCGATCACATCGGAGTGGCCGAGCGCCTTGGCCGCCTCGGGATCGGTGTAGACCGGGTTGGTCTCGCCGATCGACTCGGCGAATTCGCGGATCTTCTCCCTGCCGACCTCATACGGGTCGGTGGGCGGATAGGTCCGCCCGACGAAAGACGGATCAAGCGCCATCGCCTCGGCACCTCCTGCTGTTGACGACTAACGAAACGAGGCCACCCCCGCTAGTGGGGGCGGCCTCGAATGAGAGTTTATTGCTATCGCGTCTCGCGGTGCGCGGTGTGCGCGTTGCAACGCGGGCAATGCTTCTTGATCTCCAGACGATCCGGGTCATTACGCCGGTTCTTCTTGGTGATGTAGTTCCGCTCCTTGCACTCCACGCAGGCCAGCGTGATCTTCGGGCGGACGTCGGTGGCAGCCACGTGAGTGCTCCTTGACGAACGGATGGGACAGAACGCATTAAAGAGTAGCCGACCGGAGGACCGACCCCACAATCGGCTACTGTGTGTAGCGGTGACCGGACTTGAACCGGTGACACAGCGATTATGAGCCGCTTGCTCTACCGACTGAGCTACACCGCTTCGATGCGATTCGTGCCCCGCCCGGCCGGAGCCGAACGGGATACCTCACACATCAGAGCCCCAATACGGAATCGAACCGTAGACCTTCTCCTTACCATGGAGACGCTCTGCCGACTGAGCTATTGGGGCGAGCGATGAAGACATTACACGCTCGGCCGCCGAAGGTGAAATCCGTATCGGCCTGAGGCCACCGTGGGTGACACACGCTCCTCACGCACCACACCGGTACGACTATTCGGCTCCTCCGCGGCGCCGCCCCCACCGCGTCCTAGGCTCGGCTCACCCCGCGTGATCTGGAGTGCGATGCCCGAGAGCCAGCCGCCCGAGAGCCACCAGCAGCAGCCCTCCGGCAACGACGGCGGGACGGCCCCCGGGGCCGCCGCGCTGGTCCTCGGCGGCGCCCGGCTCGCCGACGGCCGCACGGTGGACGTGCGGCTCGGCGGCGGGCGGATCGAGGCGGTCGGCACCGTCGGCAGCCTGGTCCCCGGGCCGCGGCTCGACCTCGGCGGCTATCTGCTGCTCCCCGCCCCCGCCGAGCCGCACGCCCACTGCGACACCGCCCTGACGGCCGACATCGCGGGCCCCGTCCCGTACGCCCCCGCGGACGTCCAGCGCCGCACCACCGAGGCCGCCCTGCTGCACCTGGGCCACGGGGCGACCGCCGTGCGCACCCATGTGCGGATCGGCGGGGTGCACGGTCTGCGCTCGCTGGCGGCCGTCCTGGAGGCCCGGCGCAGCCTCCGCGGGCTCATCGACCTCGGCGCGGTCGCCGTACCGCGGGTGCTGACCGGGGCCGCCGGGGCGGACGGACTCGCGATGCTGCGGGACGCCGTACGGATGGGCGCCTGCGCCATCGGCGGCTGCCCCGACCTCGACCCCGACCCGACCGGCCACGCCGAGGCCGTCCTCGACCTCGCCGCCCGCACCGGCTGCGCCGTCGACCTCCACACGGACGGTGACGACCCGGCCCGGCTCGCCCGGCTCGCCGCGATGGCCGGGGGCCTGCGGCCCGGCGTCACCATCGGCCCCTGCGGCGGGCTGGCCCGGCTGCCCCGTGACGTCGTGGCGCGGGCCGCCGACCGGCTCGCGGCGGCGGGCGTCACCGTGGTCTGCCTGCCCCAGGGCGACTGCGTCGGGCGGGAGGACCGGGGCGAGCAGGGGGCGCGCGTGGCCGGGTGTGCGCCGGTGCGGCTGCTGCGGGCCGCGGGCGTCCGGGTCGCCGCCGGGAGCGGCGCCCTGCGCGACACCGTCAACCCCGTGGGCCGTGGCGATCCGCTGGAGGCCGCCTATCTGCTGGCCTCGCGGGGCGAGCTGGGCCCCGCGGAGGCCTACGACACGGTATGCGCCCGGGCCCGGGCCGCGCTGGGGCTCCCCGAGGTGCGGGTGGAGGCCGGGTTCCCCGCCGAGCTGCTGGCCGTGCGGGGCGACGGGCTCGCGGGTGTGCTGTCGCTCGCGTACAGCCGGGTCGTGGTCCACGACGGCCGGGTGGTCGCCCGTACCAGCGCCGTACGGGAGTACTGCGACTCCGCCGCCGCGGTCGCCCTCGACCTCCCCCGCCAGTCCCGGCCCGCGTCCCGGCCCGCGCCGCCGCCGTCGCCGCCCGCGGACGGCGACGGGCAGTCGTAGCCCGACCGGCGTACGGTCGGGATCATGCGCATTGTCATCGCTGGTGGACATGGACAGATCGCGCTGCGGCTGGAGCGGCTGCTCTCCGCGCGCGGAGACGAAGTGGCGGGCATCATCCGCAAGCCGGAGCAGGCGGGCGACCTGCTGGCGGCCGGCGCCGAACCGGTCGTCTGCGATCTCGAATCGGCCTCCGTGGACGATGTGGCCAAGCACCTGGAGGGCGCCGACGCCGCGGTCTTCGCCGCCGGTGCGGGCCCCGGCAGCGGGGCCGCCCGCAAGGAGACCGTCGACCGCGCCGCCTCCGTGCTCTTCGCGGATGCCGCCGAGCGGGCGGGCGTACGGCGGTTCGTCACCGTCTCCGCGATGGGCGCCGACCGCGAGCCCGCGCCCGGCACGGACCCGGTCTTCGCCGCCTACCTGCGCGCGAAGGGCGCCGCGGACGACGACATCCGGGCCCGATCCGCCCTCGACTGGACCGTGCTCCGCCCCGGCCGCCTCACCGACGCCCCCGGTACGGGCCTGGTGACCCTGGCCGAGCACACCGGCCGGGACGAGGTGACCCGCGACGACGTGGCCGCCGTCCTGGCCGCCCTCCTCGACGAACCCCGCACGGCGGGCCGCACCCTGGAGCTCCTGGGCGGCACCACACCGGTGACGGCCGCGGTGCGCGCGATCGCCGACGGCGGCTGACGGGGGCGGGGCGGGCCCGTCGGCGGCCGCGTACCGGAGACGTGAGCAGCGGGGTCCGGGGCGGGGATGCCCCGGCCCCCAGCCCCTCCGGCGTTTGAGAAGCGGGGTCCAGGGCGGGGAGGGGAAGGCCTCCGCGCCGTCAGACCCGGCGCCAGCGGGCCATGGCGAAGGAGAAGACGCCGAACAGCGCCAGCCCCGCCGCTACGGCGACCAGCAGCCAGGGGCCGGCGGAGGTCGCGGCGAAGGTGCGGAGGGTGTCGTCGACGCCCTTGGCCCGGTCCGGGTCGTACCGTACGGCGGCCGAGACGGCGAAGCCGCCCGCCGCCGCGAAGACGGCGCCGCGCGCCACGCCGCCGCATACGCCGAGCGCCTCGACGGCGCGCTCGGCCCGGCGGGGTATCGCGGAGAGCGCGAGGTGCTTGCGGAAGGTGCGCCTCAGGGCCCGTACGGCGATCCAGACCCCGGCGGCGGCGACCACCGCGCCGCCGATGCCGACCAGCCACCGTCCCTCGGGCAGGGTGAGGGCGCGGGCCGTGACGTCCTGGGACTGGCGGTCGCTGGAGCCGCTGCCCTGTTCCCCGGCCGCGAAGGCGAGGACGGAGTAGGCGGCGAAGGCGTAGAAGACGGCGCGGGCCGCGCCGGCGAGCCGTTTGGCCGCCTTGCGGCCGTCCGGTCCGGCGGCTCCGAAGACCGCCTCGGACAGCCGCCACAGGGCCATGCAGACCAGTCCGAGGCCGACGGCCCAGACCAGGGCCCGGCCGAACGGCTGGTGGGCGAGCACCTGGAGGGCACCGCTCCGGTCGGCCTGTTTGCCGCCGTCGCCGAAGGCGATGCGCAGGGCGAGGATGCCGACGAGCAGGTAGAGGACGCCGCGGGCGGTGAGGCCGCCGCGAGCCGCGGCCTCGATGGCCCGGTGCGGGGCGCGGGCGCGGGATGCCGGGCCCAGTCCATGTGCGATCGACGACGCGTTCACCGTTTTCCTCCTGATGTCCGTACCCGGCCGCTGGTGCGGCGTTTGCCCCGGACGGCCGGGCGGAAACGGGGCCGGCCGTCTCTTGTTGCCTGAGGCGATCACCTCTACCCTGCATCTGACGGACCGTCAGATTACGCGGGGAGATGACGCCATGACGGGCGAGACGACCGGCGCGACCGAGCTGCCCATGGTCATCAGCGTGGACGACCATGTGATCGAGCCCGCTCATCTCTTCGAGACCTGGCTTCCGGCCAAGTACCGCGACCGCGGGCCGAAGCCGCTCACGGCCGGGATCGGGGAACTGGCGTACATCGGGGGCAAATACCGCATCACGACCGACCCGGACGGTCCGCTCACGGACTGGTGGGAGTACGAGGGCGGCCTGTTTCCGTACAAGCGGATCATCGCGGCCGTCGGGTTCTCCCGGGACGAGATGACCCTGGAGGGCATCACCCGCGAGCAGATGCGGCGGGGGTGCTGGGACCCCGGGGCCCGGGTCGCGGACATGGAGATGAACCATGTCGAGGCGTCGCTGTGCTTCCCCACCTTCCCCCGCTTCTGCGGCCAGACCTTCGCCGAGGCCGACGACAAGGAGGTCGGGCTGGCCTGTGTGCGGGCGTACAACGACTGGATGGTCGAGGAGTGGTGCGGCGACAGCGGCGGGCGGCTGATCCCGCTGTGCCTGATCCCGCTGTGGGACGTGGAGCTGGCCGTACGGGAGATCCGCCGGAACGCGGCGCGGGGCGTGCGCGCGGTGACCTTCAGCGAGATCCCCACCTACCTCGGCCTGCCCAGCATCCACAGCGGCTACTGGGACCCGTTCTTCGCCGAGTGCGAGGCGACGGGGACGGTCGTGTGCATGCACATCGGCTCGTCCTCGCAGATGCCCGCCGCCTCCCCCGACGCCCCGCCCGCCGTGCAGGCGGCGTTGAGCTTCAACAACGCCATGGCCTCGATGACGGACTTCCTCTTCAGCGGCGTCCTGGTACGGTTCCCGCGGCTGAAGCTGGCGTACGCCGAGGGCCAGATGGGCTGGATCCCGTACGCCCTGGAGCGCGCGGACGACGTCTGGGAGGAGCACCGGGCGTGGGGCGGGGTCCGGGATCTCGTCCCCGAGCCGCCGTCCATGTACTACTACCGGCAGATCTTCTGCTGCTTCTTCCGCGACCGGCACGGCGTCGCTTCGCTCGACACGGTCGGCGTGGACAACGCCACCTTCGAGACCGACTACCCGCACGTGGACTCCACCTGGCCGCACACCGAGCGGGTCGCGGCCGAGCACGTCGCGGGGCTGCCGCCGGAGACCACGTACAAGATCCTGCGCGGCAACGCGATCCGGATGCTGGAGCTGGACTTCGACAAGGACCGGGCTGTGTAACGAAACAGCATCCGGTTTCGGCCATCATGGCGCGAATCCCGGTCGCCCCCTTGCCTATCGGCGGCGGCGGTCATGGGATCAGTGCATGTCTGAGCGTCGGCCAGCCGTGAAGTACCCGCCGAGTGACGCCCCGCCGCGTCACTCGGCCGAGTCGTCCTGTGCCCGTGCGCACAGGGCGTCGGGCGCCGCGCCGCCGCCGCGCCGGAACAAGTGCCTCCGCGTCCCACGGCGTTCGGCGCCGGTCCCTCCCCACGCGGGGACCGGTGCCGAACGGTGGGGCGGTGCCGATCCGCACTCCCCCCGTTTGGGTGCGGATCGCGGGAGGGTCGGTTCGGTGGACGACGCGGCGGCGGCCAGGAGTCCGAGCCGCCTGTCCGGCCGGGCGCCGCGATCGTGTGCGCTGTTGCTCTGTGATCCTGCCAGTTGTGCCGTCCGCCGAGGAGGTTCCGGTTGCGGACCGCGGCCTTCGTCGCAGGTCATCCGTATAAAGTGAGTTTTCCGGTCCGGAGATCCAGGCGCGGGGGAAGTAAGGAGTGGAGACCTTGAGTTCCGACTCAGGGGTACGCACGGCCTTCGCGGAACGTCTCGCGCTGCTGTACCGGGAGGCGGGCAACCCGCCCCTGAAGAGCGTGGCGGAGGCGGTCGTCCGGCTTCAGCGGGTCGACGAGCGGGGGCGGCCCGTACGGGTGTCCGCTCAGCGGATCAGCGACTGGCGGCGCGCCAAGAACGTACCCGCCCAGTTCGCGGCCCTCGCGGCGGTGCTGCACGTCCTGATCCCCGACGCCCGGCGGCTTCGCCCCGCACCGGTGTCGACCGGCCTGTACGACATGGCCCAGTGGCAGCGCCTGTGGGAGCGCGCGGTGGCCGACCCGGTCGGCGAGCGCCCCCCGGCGGCCGTGGACGAGGAGGAGAAACCGGCGGCCGACGCCCCGGCCGTGCCCGGCGCGGTGTGCCCCTACCGGGGGCTGGCCGCGTACCGGCAGCAGGACGCCCGGTGGTTCTTCGGCCGGGAGCGGAGCACCGAAGCACTCGTCACCCAGCTGCGCGCGACGGAGAGGACCGGCGGCCTGGTCATGCTCGTGGGCGCCTCGGGGGCGGGGAAGTCCTCCCTGCTGAACGCCGGGCTGGTGCCCGCCCTGGAGAAGGGCGCCCTGGGCGACGGGGACGGGCGGGGGCGCGCGGTGCTCCAGCTGGCCCCGGGCCCCGATCCGCTCGCGGAGCTGACCCGCCGGATACCCCGGCTCGCGGACGTCGTCCGCACCAAGGCGCCCGGCACGCCGCGTTTCGCCCGCGCGGTGCGGGAGGCCGTCACGGCGTGGGCGGAGGAGACCTCCGCGAAGGCCCGGCCGGTCGTCATCGTGGACCAGTTCGAGGAGGCGTTCACCCTCGGCACCGACGAGACGGCCCGGCGTACGTTCATCCAGCTGCTGCACGCCGCGTGCTCACCCGCCGGCACCGGCGACCCGGCCCCCGTCCTCGTCGTCCTCGGCATCCGCGCCGACTTCTACGAGCAGTGCCTGGCCTACCCCGAACTGGCCGACGCGCTGCAGCACCGCCACATGGTGCTCGGCCCGCTGACCGTCGCCGAACTGCGCGAGGCGGTGACCGGCCCGGCCAAGGCCGTGGGCCTGGAACTCGAACCGGGTCTCGCCGAGCTGATCGTGCGGGAGGTGAGCGCCGACGGACCCGGCGGCACCCATGACGCGGGGGTGCTGCCGCTGCTCTCCCACGCCCTGCTGGCCACCTGGCAGCGCCGCAAGGCGGGACGGCTGACCCTGGCCGGCTACCGCGCGGCGGGCGGCATCCAGGGGGCGGTGGCCGCGACGGCCGAGCGGGCCTGGTCCGGCCTCGACCCGGCGGCGCGCACCGCCGCCCGGCTGCTGCTCCTGCGGCTGGTGCGGCTGGGCGAGGACACCCAGGCCACCCGCAGGCGGGGGACGCGGCGCCAGCTGTCGGAGGAGTCGACGGAGCCCGGCAAGACGCAGGAATCGCTCGAGGCGCTGGTCCGCGCCCGCCTGGTGACCCTCGACGCGGAGACCGTGGAGATCACCCACGAGGCGCTGCTGCACGCCTGGCCGCGGCTGCGCGACTGGATCGACGAGGGCCGGAACGACCATCTGCTGCGCCAGCGCCTGGAGGAGGACGGCAGATCCTGGGAGGGCATGGGCCGCGATCCGTCGCTGCTGTACCGGGGCTCCCGTCTGGAGCAGGCCCACACCTGGGCGAAGTCCGCCGGTGACACCCTGCTGACCCGCAGCGCGGTGGAGTTCCTGGCCGCCTCGGTGCGGCTGCGCAGGCGCACGATCTGGCTCAGCCGGGGCGCGGTGGCGGCGCTGGTCGTCCTGGCGATGGTGGCCGTCGGCTCGGCGGTGGTGGCGTGGCAGCAGCGGGACGACGCGGTGTTCGAGCAGGTGGTCACCGAAGCCGACCGCTTCCAGTACCGGGACCCTTCGCTGTCCGCCCAGCTCGCCCTGGTGGCGCACCGGCTGCGGCCGGACGACGAGGGTACGCGGAACCGGCTGATCTCGATCGTGAACGCGCCGCTGGCCACCCCGCTGCTCGGCCACACCGGCGCCGTCTACCTCACCTCGTTCAGCCCGGACGGGCGGCTTCTGGCCACCGCCAGCTACGACCGGACCGTCCGGCTCTGGGACACCCGCGACCCGACCCGCCCCACACCGCTCGGCAAGCCGCTGACCGGCCACACCAGCTGGGTGAGCAGCGCCGTCTTCAGCCCGGACGGCCACACCCTCGCCAGCGCGGGCGACGACGGCACGGTGCGCCTGTGGGACGTGACGGATCCCCGTCATCCGCGGTCGCTCGGCAAGCCCCTGTCCGGCCATGACGGCACGATCTACCTGATCACCTTCAGCCCGGACGGGAAGACCCTGGCCGCCGCCACCGACAACCGCCGGGTCCGCCTGTGGGGCGTGGGCGACCGACGGCGGCCAAAGCCGCTCGGCTCGCTGACCGGCCCCACCGCCGCCGTGCGCTCCGTCGCGTTCAGCCCCGACGGGCGGACGCTGGCGGGCGGGGGCGACGACGGCAGGATCCGGCTGTGGAACATGGCCGATCCGCGCCGTCCGAAGCGGATCGGCAAGGCGCTGACCGGCCATACGGACCTGATCCACTCCGTGGCGTTCAGCCCGGACGGCAAAACCCTCGCCAGCGGCGCCGCGGACAACACCATCCGGCTGTGGGACGTCGGCGATCCCCGGCACGTGGAGGGGCTGGGCTCGCCGCTCACCGGCCACTCGGGGCCCATCTGGTCCGTGGCCTTCAGCCCGGACGGCAACATGCTCGCCGCCGCCAGCCAGGACAGCACGGCGAGCCTGTGGAACGTCCAGGATCCGGCGTATCCGTCGCAGGTCGGCGAGCCGCTGGCCGGAAGCAGCGGCGAGATGTACGCCCTCGGCTTCAGCCCCGACGGCCGGACGCTGGCCACCGGGACCGGTGACAACACCGTCCGCCTGTGGTCGATCCCGACGTCGGACATGATCGGCCGGGTCGGGGCGTTCCGCCCGGACGGGAAGGTGCTCGCCACGGCGGCGCGCGACGAGAAGGTCCGGATGTGGAACGTCGCGAAGCCGGGGCGGCCGGTGCCGATGGGCGAACCGTTCAGCATGGGGAAGGGTTCGGTGCGGGAGCCGACGTTCTCCCCCGACGGCCGCGTCTTCGCGGCGATGACCGGGGGCGCCACGGTGCGGCTGTGGAACGTCGCCGACCCGGCCCGGCCCGTCCCCGCCGGGCCCCCCATCGACCTGCGGACCCGGTTCGCGGGCGCGCTGGCCTTCAGCCCGGACGGGCGCACGCTGGCCACCGTGTACGACGACCGCACCATCCGGCTGTGGGACGTCGGCGATCCGACCCACGTCCGTCCGCTCGGCCCGCCGCTCACCGGCCACAAGGGCTACGTCAACGCCCTCCTCTTCAGCCCGGACGGCCGCACGCTCGCCAGCGGCAGCGCGGACAACACCATCCGGCTGTGGAACGTGGCCGACCGGCGCCGTGTCGAGCGGCTGGGCGCGCCGCTCACCGGCCACCTCGGCCCCATCAACGCGCTCGCCTACAGCCCGGACGGCCGCACGCTGGCCAGCGGCAGCGACGACACCACGGTCCGGCTCTGGAACGTCACCCGTCCCGGCGAGGCGACCCGGCTGGGCCGCCCGCTCACCGGCCACACCGACTCGATCGTGTCGCTGACGCTCAGCCGGGACGGCACCCTGGCGAGCGGCGGCAACGACAACGCGGTCCGGATCTGGGACATCAGCGTCCCGTCCAAGGCCGCTCCCATCGGCCAGTCGATGAGCCCCAACGCCAAGACCGGCAATTTCCTGTCGTTCAGCCCCCAGAGCCGGATGCTCGGGGTGTCGACCGGCGCCGACACCATCCGGCTGTGGGACCTGGACGTGACCAAGGCCATCCGTCGCGTCTGCTCGATGACCCGGGGCGTCCTGACGGCGGAGAACTGGCACGACTATCTGCCCCGGATGTCGTACGAGCCCCCGTGCGGACGCTGAGGAAAGGCGCCCTCCGTGCGTGATCACGATCACAACTCCGTGTTCATTCCGACCAGTCGGCACCCGGACGCGCCCAGTCGCGTTACGCTTGGGAACAGCCCGATCGCTGGTGCATCCCCCGTCGCCAGCGATCGGGCGTTTGCGTGCGCTACGACCGCGGGCGCCGCTCGGCGCGAAGCTGGAGGTCACCCGTGATGCCGTGGTTCGACCAGGCCCTCCTGGACCTCGGCCGCGCCTACGTCCGCCACGCGCCCTGGAGCGCCGGGAAGCGGGCCCTGGTCGAGCGGCACCTGAACACCGCCCTGCGGGACCGCCCCCTGCGCCGTCTGGCCCGCACCCGCTTCGGCGCCACCTTCGCCGTCGACACCCAGGACCTCATCCAGCGGTACCTGTACCTCTTCGGCGTCTGGGAACCCCATATGACGCGCTGGCTCCGGCGCAGGCTGAGGCCGGGCGACGGGTTCGTGGACGTCGGCGCCAACATCGGCTACTACAGCGTCCTCGCCTCACACCTGGTCGGGCCCGGCGGCACGGTGGTGGCGGTCGAGGCCTCGCCGACGTTCCACCAGCTGCTCCTGCGGCACGCCCGCCGCAACGGCTCCACCAACATCCGCGCCCTCAACGCCGCCGTGTCCGACCGCGAGGAGCTGCTGACGTTCATCCTCGCCAGCTCGCGCAACATGGGCGCCAACAGCATCGTCCCCTACGACGGCCCGGCCGAGTCCACCTTCGACATCGCGGCCCGCCCGCTGCCCGACCTGCTCACCGAGGAGGAGATCGCCCGGGCCAGGGTCATCAAGATCGACGTCGAGGGCGCGGAAGGCGCTGTCGTCCGGGGCCTGGTCCCGATGCTCGGCCGGCTCCGGCCGGACGCGGAGCTGACGATCGAGGTCACCCCGGAGCGGATGGCCGACCTGGGGGAATCCGTCGAAGAGCTGCTGGAAGCCCTGGCGTCCCACGGCTTCCACACCTACCGCCTGGCCAACGACTACGCGGCGGGCAGCTACCCGGCCGCCCTGCGGCGCGCTCCTCAGGTGCCGGTGCGCTGGCGGGGCCCCGTCACGGCCGAGAGCGACCTGGTCTTCTCCCGGACCGACGCCGAAACGCTGCCCTGACCGCGGCCGGGTTCAGCCCGCCTCGTACCGCCAGCCGTCCATCGCCGCCAGGACGCGGGCGCGCGCCTCGACCACCGCGAAGCGTGCCTCGCGCTCGGTCGCGTCGGCGTGGGCGGCGTGGCTGGTGACCTGGCCGGGCCACTTGCGGTACAGCAGTCCGGTCTCGGCGGTGAACCAGCCGCGGCTGACCGCGCTGAGGGCCATCAGCAGCCCGGTGTCCTCGGACGCGGGCAGGGCCATCCAGCCGCCGAGGGCCAGGAGCAGGTCGCGGCGCACGCACAGGGTCGCCGGGTGGACCGGGGCGCGGTAGCCGTGGGTCTTCCAGTGGCCGAGGACGGCGCCGCGCGCGATCGGGCCCTGCGGCGGATCGCCCTCGAAGCCGACGGTGGAGCCGTCGGGCAGCAGGTCCAGGGCGCGCGAGGTGGCCCAGCCCAGCTCCGGGTTCCCGCCCAGTGCGCGCAGGTCGCGGGCGAGGGCGCCGGGGGTGAGCATGTCGTCGGCGTCCAGCACCTTGACGTAACTCCCCTCGGCACGGGAGAGCCCCATCGTGCGGGCCATGGCGGCCCGCCCGGCCCGGCCCTGGCCGAAACTGATCCGTGGGTCGGCGGGGACGTGGGGGCGTACGGCGTCGGTCTCGCCGTCCTCCTGGACGACCCACTGCCACTCCCAGCCGTCCGGCAGCTCCTGCTCGCACAACGAGCCGTACGCGTCCGGCAGATGCCCGGCGGCGGGGGCGTGGACCGCGGTGATGACCGTGATGGTGTTCGGCATGGTCACCACCTTCTCAGGGGCGTGGTGAAGACCAGCTCCGTACGGTCACCGGGCAGCCGCACATCCGAGACCTCGACGACCCGGCCGCCGGTGTCGACGCAGATCTTCCGGATGAGCAGCAGCGAAACGCCCCGGTCGAGGCCGAGCGCCCCGGCCTCTTCCGCCGTGGGCGGCCGGGCCGTGACCCGTTCCTCGACCCGGTCCAGCTCGACGCCGATCGTGGAGAGCTGGTGCTGCGTGCCCCCGGGCCAGGGCTCGTTGGCGGCGTCGAGCAGATCCGGGTTGGCGGCCACGACGCCGTGCACGAGATAGGAGTGCACCAGGGCGAAGGGGGCGTCCTCCGCGCGGCACCTGGTGCGGTAGATCCGCTCCAGCAGCCGCGCGCCCACCGGCACCCCGAAGACCGCCGCCAGATCCTCATCCGCCGTCGCCTCGCGGTACTCGGCGTGGAAGGCGAGATCGGTCACCCGCAGCCCGGTGTCGTGCTCCGTGGCCCCGGTGCTCAGCCGCTCGGCCCGCGGCCGCCGTACCCGGTCCTTCTCCCACTGGTGCCGGTCGTTGCCCCGCTCGACGCGATGGCGCGGGGCGCGGGCCCCGGGCCGCAGCGCGTCGGCGATCTGCTCGTACCTGGGCATCTTCTCAGCGTAATGACAACGGCCCCCGGCCGCGTTTCCGCGGCTCGGGGGCCGTTTTCCCAGCGTGGCGGCGCCAGGATTCGAACCTGGGTAGGCTAAGCCGACGGATTTACAGTCCGCTCCCATTGGCCACTCGGGCACACCGCCTGGGATGTGTGACCAGGTGCCCTGCGCCGCTTTCGCGGTGCCGCTCCCTGGCAACGACGTAAACAATACCTGATGCCGGGGGGTGGTCCGCCACCCGGTTGATCGCCTCTGGATCATGGCCGGGATGGCTAGGCTGGCGCTTACGGTCCGCTGGGCCGTGCCACTGACGGATCTACGTACGAGGAGCCAACTCACGATGGCCGACTCCAGTTTCGACATCGTCTCGAAGGTCGAGCGGCAGGAGGTCGACAACGCGCTCAACCAGGCGAGCCGCGAGATCTCCCAGCGCTACGACTTCAAGAACGTCGGGGCCTCGATCGACTGGTCGGGCGAGCGGATCGAGATGCGCGCGAACTCCGAGGAGCGGGTGAAGGCGATCCTCGACGTCTTCCAGTCCAAGCTCGTCAAGCGCGGGATCTCGCTGAAGGCGCTGGACGCGGGCGAGCCGCAGGCGTCCGGCAAGGAGTACAAGATCTTCGCCTCCCTGCAGGAAGGCATCTCGCAGGACAACGCGAAGAAGGTCGCCAAGATCATCCGCGATGAGGGCCCGAAGGGTGTCAAGGCACAGGTGCAGGGCGAGGAGCTGCGGGTCACCTCCAAGAGCCGCGACGATCTGCAGTCCGTGATCGCGCTGCTGAAGGGGAAGGACCTGGACTTCGCGATCCAGTTCGTCAACTACCGGTAGCTCGCGCGCCGGGTTACGGCACGCCGGGGCCTTGCGGGCCCCGGCGTTCGTGTGTGGCGGCACCATCCCCGCCGGCGGGGGCCGCCGTCAGCCGGTCGCCCCGGCTCTCGGCGATCCGCAGGGCGTCACGGAGGGCTTCCGTCAGCCGGTGCGCCAGGTAGCGGAGTTCCCCGGCATGCGCCCCGCGGTCGCCAGTAGGCGCAGGCCGGTCATCGCGTTCTTCCTGTCGTGGGAACTGGTGCGGCCATCCTTGAGCGCCGGCTCGTAGCCGCGGGAGTCGCCGAGCGTTGACTACGCTGAGGAGTCAACGGTCCACGCAGGGAGTTCCGCCATGGGCGATTTCGGATCGCGCGTTCGTGCTCTGCTCGCCGAGCGGGGCTTGTCCATACGCGCCACGGCCCGTGCGCTCAACTACGACCCCGCCTACCTCTCGCGCGTGATCAACGGCAGACAGCAGCCGTCGAAGGCGCTGGCGGCGGGCCTGGACGGCCTGCTGGAGGCCGAGGGGGCGCTGGTCTCGCTCAGGGCGCCCGAGGTACGCCCGCCGGAGCCGGGCGCCGAGCGGCCCACCGGCGTCGACGGAGACATCGCGCACATGCGTGCCTCCGTCGCCCACCTGCTGGCGCACGACAACCGGTACGGCGGTGGGGTGATGGCACCGGCGGCCGTACAGGTGTGGCGGGCGGAGCAGCGGAAGCTGGACCGGGGCGCCGTTCCCGAGCGGGCGCGGGCCGGGTACCTGTCGGCCGTCGCCGAGCTCGCCGAGATCGCGGGCTGGCTGCTGTTCGACTCCGGGCGGTGGGACGCCTCGCGGACGGCGTTCCTGGAGTCCCACCTGCTCGCCCGGCAGGCCGGGGACAGGACCATGGAGTGGTTCGCCCTGGACATGCTCGCGATGCACGACGTACAGACCGGCCGCGCGGGCGAGGCGCTGCGGATCGCCGACGAGCTGCTGACCAGGCCCCACGTCCCGCCCCGTATCGCGCTGCTCGCACGCGTGCGCCGGGGCAGGGCGCTCGCCCAAGTGGGCGACCACCGGCGGGCGCTGACCGAACTGGAGGGCGCCAGGGCCGGGCTGGAGGACTCGATCAGCCCCCGGGACCCGGCGTGGGCGTGGTGGGTGAACGACAGCGAGATCACCGGCCACGAGGGCGAGGCGCTCCTTGCCGCCGGTGAGGCCAGGACCGCGATCCCCAAGATGCGGCGCGCCCTCGAACTGGCCTCGGCGCCCTTCCCGGAGGGCCGGGGGACGCTCTACTACAGCGTCGCCCTGCTGTCGGCGTACGCGGCCGCCCACGCGTGGCGGGAGGGCGAGGCCACGCTGGTCTCGATCAACGCCCTGCTGGAGACGGTCACCTCCGTGCGCAGCCGCGACAGACTGCACACCACGCTACGGGTGATGGCCCACCGGCCGCACGTGCCCCCGTCGCTCCTGGACCTCATGAGGCATACCGCGAAGGCGAGCTGACCCGCCGGTGATCAGCGGGCGGCGAAGGGGCGGTCCGTCGGGACGATGTCGTGGCCGAGGGGGGTGAGGGAGATCGGGATCAGCTTGAAGTTGGCGACGCCCAGCGGGATACCGATGATCGTGACGCACAGCAGGACGCCGGTGACGATGTGGCCGAGGGCGAGCCACCAGCCCGCGAGGATGAGCCACAGCACGTTGCCCACGCAGGAGGCGGCGCCCGCGTCGCGGCGGGGGACGGCCGTGCGGCCGAAGGGCCACAGGGCGAACCCGGCGATGCGGAACGAGGCGATCCCGAAGGGGATGCCGATGATGGTGACGCACAGCAGCAGACCGGCGAGCACATAGCCGCACGCCATCCAGAAGCCGCTGAGCACGAGCCAGATGATATTCAGAATGGTTCTCATGGTTGCTCCCCCGCCATCTTTTCGAGTCGTGCGATCCGCTCCCGCATGGGCGGGTGGGTGGAGAAGAGCTTCGCCATTCCGTCCCCGGCCCGGAACGGGTTGGCGATCATCATATGGCTGGCGGTCTCCAGCCGGGGTTCCGGGGGCAGCGGCAGCGCCTGCGTGCCCGCTTCGAGCTTGCGCAGGGCGCTGGCGAGGGCCAGGGGGTCGCCGGTGAGCTGGGCGCCGGACGCGTCCGCCTCGTACTCGCGGGAGCGGCTGACGGCGAGCTGGATGATGGCGGCCGCGAGCGGGCCGAGGAACATGATCAGCAGCATCCCGATGATCCCGGGGCCCTCGTCGTCGTCGGACCGGCCGACCGGGATCAGCCAGGCGAAGTTGACCAGGAACACCACCACGCTGGCCAGCGCGCCCGCGATGGAGGAGATGAGGATGTCGCGGTTGTAGACGTGACTCAGCTCATGGCCGATGACCCCCCGCAGCTCCCGCTCGTCGAGCAGCCGCAGGATGCCGTCGGTGCAGCAGACCGCGGCCCTGCGCGGGTTGCGGCCGGTCGCGAAGGCGTTGGGCGCCTCGGTCGGGGAGATGTAGAGCCGCGGCATGGGCTGCCGGGCGGCGGTCGACAGCTCGCGCACCATCCGGTAGAGCCCGGGCGCCTCGAACTCGCTGACGGGACGCGCCCGCATGGCCCGCAGGGCGAGCTTGTCGCTGTTCCAGTAGGCGTACGCGTTCGTCCCCAGGGCGACGAAGACCGCGATGATCAGCCCCATCCGGCCGAAGAAGCTGCCGATGACGATGATGAGCGCGGACAGTCCCCCGAGGAGTACGGCGGTCTTCAGCCCGTTGTGCCGGCGGTGCACGGTACGCCCTCCCAATGATGCCCAGGGGGACCCTTGACTGGTGTCTCCACCTTTCAGTGGACCGTCCCTGAACTGGTCAACGCCGGGTGAGGGTCACTAGTTCCCTTGTGCACCCATGTGCACCGTGAGCGGGCCGCTACAGCAGGGCGCCGGAGGCGAACCGCAGGACGAGCTGGGGGGCGCCGGAGAGGGCGACGCCGAGGACGGCGGCGAGGCCGATGGCGGCTGTCAGGGGGGCGGTGGCCGGCACCGGGGTGACGGTCGCCGCGCCCGCGGGTTCCGGTGCGCGGAAGAGGACGGCCGTCCACTGGAGGTAGTAGTAGAGGGCGATCACCACGTTCAGCGCCATCACGACGGCCAGCCAGCCGAGGCCCGCGTGGACGGCCGTGGAGAAGACGGTCACCTTGGCGAAGAGCCCGATGATGCCCGGCGGCAGCCCGGCCAGGCACAGCAGGAAGAAGCCGAGCGCGAGGGCGGCGGCCGGGCGGGCCGCGTACAGGCCGCGGTAGTCGGTGATGCGGCCGGTGGCGTGCGTACGGGCGACGAGGGCGACGACCGCGAAGGCGCCGAGGTTCACGGCCGCGTACATCAGCGCGTAGGCGACGGTGGAGCCGATGGCCTGGGACGCGTCGCCGGCGGAGCCCGCGTATCCGGCGGCGGCGATCGGGACCAGCAGATAGCCCGCCTGGCCGACGGAGGACCAGGCCAGCAGGCGGACGGCGCTGTGCGCGCGCTCGGGGCGCTGGCGCAGCGCGGCGACGTTGCCCGCGGTCATGGTGAGCGCGGCGAGGACGGCGATGGCCGGGCCCCACACGTCGTCGTAGGACGGGAAGGCGAGGAGGGTCACCAGGATGAGGCCGGAGAAGCCGACCGCCTTGCCGACCACGGAGAGGTAGGCGGCCACCGGGATCGGCGCGCCGACGTAGGTGTCCGGGACCCAGAAGTGGAAGGGCACGGCGGCGGTCTTGAAGGCGAAGCCGACCAGGGTGAGGACGACGCCGGTCTGGGCGAGCGTGTCGAGCCGGGGGTCGACATGGGTGAGGCCGTCGGCGATCCGGGACAGGTGCAGGCTGCCGGTGGTGGCGTAGACGAAGCTGACGCCGAGCAGCATGACGGCGGTCGCGGTGACCGAGGAGAGGAAGAACTTCAGCGCGGCCTCGGAGGAGAGCCGGCTCTCCCGGCGCAGTCCGACGAGCGCGAAGGCGGGGAGGGAGGCCACCTCCAGGGCGACGACGAGGGTCGCGAGGTCCCGGGAGGCGGGCAGCAGGGCCGCGCCGGAGGCGGACGACAGCAGCAGGAACCAGAACTCGCCCGCGGGGAGCCGCAGGTCCTGGATGCCGCTGACGGACAGCAGCGCGGTGAGCAGCGCCCCGCCGAGCACCAGGAGCTGGATGACGAGGGTGAACGCGTCGGCCGTGTAGCTGCACGCCTCGGCGCCGCCGGAGCCGACGCAGAAGGTGGAGCGGTCCGCGTGGAGCAGGGGCAGCAGGCTGAGCCCGGCGAGGAGAAGGCCCGTGATCGCCAGCCATCCCAGGAGGGGCTTCCTGCGCTCGGGCAGGAAGAGGTCGGCGACGAGGACGACGAGTCCGGCCACGGCGGCGATGGTGGGCGGGGCGACGGCGGACCAGTCGACGGACTGGACGAGGTCCGCGGCGAGACCAGAGGCGATCGGTGTCATCGGTTGCCTCCCGCGAGGAGCTGCTGCACGGCCGGGTCGGTGAGGCCGAGGAGGGCCGCGGGCCACAGTCCGGCGAGGACGGTGAGGGCCACCAGGGGGCTCCAGGCGGCGAATTCGTAGCCGTGGACGTCGGCCAGGGCGGGCCGGGCGGCGCCGTGTTCGGCCCCGGGTTCCACGGGGTGGTCGCCCATGCAGACGCGCCGTACGACGATGAGCATGTAGGCGGCGGTCAGCAGGGTGCCGAAGGCGGCGAGCGCCATATAGGTGAGGTACGCCGGGCGGCTGAGCCCGTGGGCGGGTTCGAAGGCGCCGAACATGGCGAGCATCTCGCCCCAGAACCCGGCGAGTCCGGGCAGTCCCAGGGAGGCGACGGCGCCGAAGGCGAGCAGCCCGCCGAGGCGGGGCGCCCTGCCGTAGAGGGCGGCGCCGCCGGCGCCCGAGAGCTGGTCCAGGTCGGTGGTGCCGGAGCGGTCCTTGAGCGCGCCGACGAGGAAGAAGAGCAGGCCGGTGATGAGGCCGTGGGCGATGTTGGCGAACAGCGCGCCGTTCACCCCGGTGG
Source organism: Streptomyces sp. NBRC 110028 (assembly GCF_001417735.1). GTDB lineage: Bacteria > Actinomycetota > Actinomycetes > Streptomycetales > Streptomycetaceae > Streptomyces. Next base: position 118,710 of record NZ_BBUZ01000036.1, on the reverse strand, counting down.
GGGTGAGGGTGGCGATGCCGAGCAGCACGAAGCCCATGTGGCCGACGGAGGAGTAGGCGATGAGCCGCTTGAGGTCGCCGCCCGCTCCGGAGCGTGCCAACGCCAGGCAGGCGAGGGATCCGTAGATGATGCCGACGACGGCGAACGCGGCCAGGTAGGGCGCGTAGGTGTGGGCGCCCTCGGGGACCATCGGCAGCACGATGCGGACCAGTCCGTACGTGCCCATCTTCAGCAGGACGCCCGCGAGGAGGACCGAGCCGACGGTGGGCGCGGCGGTGTGGGCGTCCGGCAGCCAGCTGTGCAGCGGCCACATCGGGGCCTTGACGGCGAGTCCGGCGATGATGGCGAGGGCCGCGATGAGCTGGGTGGTGTGGCTGAGCCCGGAGCCGTTGTCGGTGGCGAGTGCCACCATGTCGAAAGTGCCGCCCTTGACCCCGACGAGGAGGAGGCCGAGCAGCATGATGACGGAGCCGAGCAGCGTGTAGAGGATGAACCGCCAGGCGGCGCGCTCCCGTTCGGCGCCTCCCCACCGGTTGATGAGGAAGTACATCGGGATGAGCGTCATCTCGAACGCCAGGAAGAACAGCATCAGGTCCAGGACCGCGAAGCTGGCCAGGGTGCCGCCCTCCAGGAGCAGCAGCAGCGAGACGAACCCCTTCGGCGAGGGGGTCGAGCCCCCGGCGGGCACCTTGGAGTAGCTGTACAGCGCGCAGAGGAACGTCAGCAGCGCGGTCAGCACGAGCAGGGGCAGCGAGACGCCGTCGACGCCGAGGTGGATCCGGATGTCCAGCGCCGGGATCCAGCTGATGTCGGTCTGGGCCTGCATCGCGCCCGGGCGGCCGTGGTCGAAGCCGACGGCGAGCGCGACGGCGGCGGCGAGCACGGCGCCGGTGACGGTGACGCCGTGGCGCAGCACGGCCTGGTCCGGGTCGCGGCCCTTCAGGCCGGGCGGGGCCGGGAGCAGGGCGGCGACGGAGCCGAGCAGGGGGAGCACGACGACGGCCGCGAGGAGGTATTGCAGGACGGTGTGGTTCACGGGTCAGGCTCCCGCTGCGACGAGGACGGCGGCCACGGCCAGGACGAGGGAGCCCGCGAGCAGCGCGCCGAGGTAGGTCTGCACATTGCCGTTCTGGGCGCGGCGGACGGCCGCGCCGAGCAGGCGGGGGGCACCGGCCGCGCCGCGTACGTACGTCTCGACGACCTCGCGGTCGAGGAAGCGGACGAGGCCGGCGGCGGCGCGCACGGGGCGGACGAACAGGGCGCCGTAGACGGCGTCGAGGTGGAAACCGGCTGCCGCGTGGCGGTGGAGGGGGCCGAGGAGGAGGCGGCCGGGATCGGCGGGGTCGGCGGCCCCGGCGATGGATCCGTAGGCGGCCTCGTGGGTGGCGATGGCCTCGGCCTCGGAGACGGCGTCGGCGGCGTCCGGGTGGGCGGCCACGGCGCCGAGCGGTACGCGGGCGGCCCGCGCCGAGGTGTGCCGCCACGCGGCGTACATGACGAGCACGCCGATGAGGGCGGCTCCGGTGCCGAGGACGGAGGTGGTGAGGGTGGGGGTGAGGGTCTCGCCGTCGAACCAGTCGGGGAGGGTGCGGTAGGACAGCCCGAGGGCGAGGGTGGGCACGAAGAGCACCCACAGGACGATGTTCAGCGTGATCGGCTGCTTGCCGTGGTCGGGGGCCTGTTCGCCCTTGCCCCGGAAGGCCAGCAGCCACAGGCGGCCCGCGTACGCGGCGGTCAGCAGCGCGGTGAGCAGCCCGGCGGTGAGCACGGTCCAGCCGACGCCCGCCGGTACGGCGGAGGTGTGGCCGGTGGCGGCGTGCTCGGCGGCGCCGAGGACGGCTTCCTTGGAGAAGAAGCCCGCGAACGGCGGGATGGCGGCGAGCGCGAGCAGCGCGACCGTGGTGGTCCAGTAGGCGTCGGGGATGCGCCCCGCGAGGCCGCTCATCCGCGACATGGCGGCCAGCGAGTTCGTCCCAGCCGCGTGGATGATCACGCCGGCGCCGAGGAAGAGCAGCGCCTTGAACGCGCCGTGGGCGATGAGGTGGAAGACGGCCGCGCCGCGGTCGTTCACGGCCAGCGCGCCGGTCATGTAGCCGAGCTGGCCGACGGTCGAGTAGGCGAGGACGCGTTTGATGTCGTCCTGGGCGAGCGCGGCGAGCGCCGAGCCGACCATGGTGATCGCGGCCATGGCGGCGAGGACGGCGAGCGCGGCGGCGGAGGACGCGAAGACGGGCAGCAGCCGGGCGATGAAGTAGACACCGGCGGCGACCATGGTGGCGGCGTGGATCAGCGCGGACACCGGGGTGGGGCCCGCCATCGCGTCCGGCAGCCAGGTGTGCAGCGGGAACTGGGCCGACTTGCCCGCGACCCCGGCCAGCAGCAGCAGCGCGATCAGGGTCGGGTGGTCCAGCGGGATGCCGGAGGTGGTGGCGGTGAGCCGGGCGTAGATCTCGCTGATGCGGAACGTGCCGGTGTCCCCGGCGAGCGCGAAGACGCCGATCAGGAACGGGACGTCGCCGAGCTTGGTGACGAGGAACGCCTTGAGCGAGGCGGACCGGGCGGCCGCGGTCTCCCAGTAGTGGCCGACCAGGAAGTACGAGCAGATGCCCATGATCTCCCAGCCGACGAGCAGCACGATCAGGTCGTCGGAATAGACGACGAGGAGCATCGCGGCGGTGAAGAGGGAGACGAGGGCGGCGTAGGACGGGTAGCGGGGGTCGTCCCGCAGGTAGCCGGTCGAGTAGACCTGCACGCAGCACGCGACGACGCCGACGAGGACCGCGACCAGGGCGGCGAACCCGTCGATGTGCAGCGCCAGGTCGATCGGGACCGAGCCAGTGTCGGCGAGCCGGGTGGCGAGGGTCAGCGGCGCCTTCCCGGCGCCTTCGCCGCCGCCCTGCCGTACGGCGACGAGGACGGCGAGCACGGTCGCGGCGAGGGTGGGCAGGATGGCGAGGGGCCGTACGAAGCCGGGGGCGCGGCGGCCGAGAAGGAGTCCCGCGGCGGCACCGAGGAAGGGCAGGAGCGGGACGAGAACGGCGGCGGTCGTGGTCGTCACGCGGTCTGCCTCCGGGCGGGAGATGCCTCGGCGTCGGGGCCGTTGTCGGGGCCGTTGTCAGTGGCGGCTGCCATGCTGTCGTCGCTGTGGTTCATGGGCGCCTGGCCTCTCGGCGGGGGGTCGGCCAGGTCCCGGAGCCGGTCGACGTCGGAGGTGCCCCGGTTGCGGTACACGAGCAGGACGATGGCGAGACCGATGCCGATCTCGGCGGCGGCGATGGCGATGGTGAACAGGGTGAGCGCCTGGCCCGCGTGCAGGGTGTCGCGGAGCCAGACGTCGAAGGCGACGAGGTTGAGGTTGACGGCGTTGAGCATCAGCTCGACGGACATCAGCACCAGGATCGCGTTGCGGCGGGCCAGCACGCCGTACAGACCGGTGCAGAAGAGGAGGACCGCGAGCACGGCGGGGTAGGCGAGGTGCATCAGCGCTTCTCCTCAGCCTTCTTGCGGGACAGCACGATCGCGCCGACGAGCGCGGCGAGCAGCAGCACCGACAGCGCCTCGAACGGCAGCACCCAGTAACGGAACAGGCTTGTCCCGGAGACCGCGGTGGAGCCCTGCACGCCCTTGTCCAGATCGATCCAGGTGGCCCGGAAGGCGTCCACGACCACCCACACCAGCGCGGCGGCCGAGGCGACGGCCACGGCGAGGGCGGCGGGCCGGTTGCCCGAATCGGCGTCCGGGGAGCGGCCGATGGGCGCCTTGGTCAGCATGAGCCCGAAGAGGAGGAGGACGACGACGGAGCCGACGTAGATCAGCACCTGCACCCAGGCGATGAACTCCGCGGTGAGCAGCAGGTACTCCACGGCGAGCCCGCCGAGCGCCACCACCAGCCACAGCGCGGCGTGCACCAGCTGCTTGGTGGTGACGGTGACGACGGCCGCGGCGAACGTCGCGATGCCCACCAGGAGGAAGGCGATCTCGACGCCGGTGGGCGACAGGAACCCGTGGCCGCCGGCGGCCAGGTGGACCGCGGTGCTCACGAGGCGCCCCCGTTCTGCCCGTCGGGCTCGGCCGCCTTCGCCGCTTCGGCCGCTTCGGCCGCCTTCGCCGCTTCGGCCGCGGCGGCCTTCTCGGCGGCCTTGCGGGCGGCGGCGATCTCCTTCGGCTCCTCGGCGGCCGGGTCGAGCGCGGGCGGCGCGGGCACCGTCCACATCCATTCGCGGAGCTTGTCCCGCTCATGGGTGAGGTCGCGGATGTCCTCCTCCGCGTACTCGAACTCCGGCGACCAGAACAGCGCGTCGAAAGGACACACCTCGATGCAGATACCGCAGTACATGCACAGGGCGAAGTCGATGGCGAACCGATCCAGCACATTGCGGCTGCGCTCGCGTCCGCCCGGCGCCGCCGGGGGCACCGTCTCCTTGTGCGAGTCGATGTAGATGCACCAGTCCGGGCACTCGCGCGCGCACAGCATGCAGACCGTGCAGTTCTCCTCGAACAGCCCGATCACCCCACGGGTGCGGGGCGGCAGTTCGGGCTGGGCCTGCGGATACTGCGCGGTGTGCGCCCTGCGGGTCATCGTGCGCAGGGTGACGGCGAGGCCCTTGGCCAGGCCGGAACCGGGAATACCCATCAGGAGATCACCACCTTGACGACGCCGGTGAGGGCGATCTGGGCGAGAGAAAGCGGAATGAGGCAGGTCCAGGCGAGCTTCTGCAACTGGTCCTCGCGCAGCCGCGGATAGCTCACCCGCAGCCAGATCACGACGAAGGCGAGGACGGCCGTCTTGAGCAGCGTCCACACCCAGCCGATGTCGCCTTCGAGCGGACCGTGCCAGCCGCCGAGGAACAGGACGGTGGTCAGACCGCAGAGGATCACGATGCCCGCGTACTCGGCGAGCAGGAAGAGCGCGAAGCGCAGCCCGGTGTACTCGGTGTACGCGCCGAAGATGATCTCGGAGTCGGCCACCGGGGCGTCGAACGGCGGGCGTTGCAGCTCGGCCAGCCCGGCGGTGAAGAACACCAACCCGCCGACGATCTGCCACGGCACCCACCACCACTGGAACGCGTCGAGGATGCCGGGCAGCGACACCGTGCCCGCGGCCATCGCCACGGACGCGGCGGTGAGCAGCATCGGCAGCTCGTACGCCATGAGCTGGGCGGCCGTCCGCAAGCCGCCGAGCAGGGAGAACTTATTGGCCGACGCCCAGCCCGCCATCAGCGAGCCCAGCACGCCGACGCCCATCACCGCGAGCACGAAGAAGATGCCCGCGTCGATGGCCTGCCCGACCGCGCCGTCCGGGCCGATCGGGATCGCGACCAGGACCAGCAGATACGGCAGCAGCGCGACGGCGGGCGCGAGTTGGAAGATCCGCCGGTCGGCCCCGGCCGGAACCACGTCCTCCTTCTGCGCGAACTTCACGCCGTCCGCGACCAGCTGGGCCCACCCGTGGAAGCCACCCGCGTACATCGGCCCGAGGCGGCCCTGCATATGGGCCATGACCTTGTGCTCGGTCTGACCGACCAGCAGCGGGAGGACCAGGAACGCGACGAGGAGGACGAGCAGTCGCAGCGCGACGTCGAGGACGTCGTTCACGCGGTGCCTCCCGGGGGGCCGTCGGGGTGGGTCGTCTCGTCGTGGCTCGGACCACCGGGTTCGGCGGCACGGTCGGGTTCCGTGCGGCCGGGTTCGGCGGGGCCGGGTCGCGCGGTGTCGGGTTCGTCGGTTCCCGGTCGCGCGGTGTCGGGTTGGCCGGTCTCGGGTTCGGCGGCTCCGGGCTCGCCGGTTTCGGCAGCGCCGCGTTTCGCTTCGGCCGGTTGTTCCGGGGCGCCCGGTTTCACGGCTTCCGCGTCCGGGCCGTCCTGCCGCGCGGCGTCGTCATACGCCGGGCGCGCGTGGTGCCACGGGGCGTCGGACGCGCGGGGCCGCCGCGCCGGGCGCTCGGCCTCCGTGGCGGGGGCCGCCGCGTCGGGCGTCGTCGCGTCGGGCGTCGTCGCGCCGGGCGTCGTCGCGCCGGACCGCGCGTCGGCGGACGGCTCCTGCCGGCCGGCCGGGCCCTCGCTCGCACCGCGGGTGCGCCTCGCCGGGCGACCGGCCGCCGGGGGCGCGGTCTCCGCCGGGGTTTCCGCACCGGTCTCCGCCGGTGCCGAGCCCGAGGCGTCGAGCGTGGCCGCGCTGTCGCGCTCGGGTGCCGGGGCCTCGCCCGCGCCGCCCGTACGGCGCGCGGGGCGCTCGGCCGCCGGCGCGTCCGGCGTCGGCGCCGCGTCGGCGGCCGCCGCGGCCTGCTGGCTCGCCGAGCCCGCCGACGCGCTGCGCGTCCGCCGCGCCGGGCGCTCGGCCGGGGCCGCGCCCGCGGCCTTCGGCTCTGCGGCCTCGCCGGACTGGGACGCCGAACCGGCCGACGCACTGCGCGCGCGGCGGACCGGGCGGTCGCCCGCCGCGCGGGCGCCGCGGGCCGGGCGGGCGGGGGCGGGCGGGAGCTGGCCCTTGAGCGGGCCCCATTCGTTGGGGTCGGGCACGCCCGGGGGGAGCATCTGGCGCCGCTTGGGGCCGCCGTGGTCGGACTCCCCCGGCTCCTTCGCGCCCGGCCAGGCCTTGGCGACCCGGGCCGCCAGCACGAAGTCCTTGCGCAGCGGGTGGCCCTCGAAGTTGTCGGGCAGCAGCAGCGGCGCGAGGCCGGGGTGGCCGTCGAAGCCGATCCCGAACATCTCGTGGGTCTCGCGCTCGTGCCAGGCCGCTCCCGCGTAGACGCCCACGGCGGTGGGCAGGGTGGCCGCGTCGTGCGGGACGGTGGTGCGGACCAGCAGCCGGCGTATGGCGGCGCCCGGGGCGAGCGCGACGACGTGCGCGGCCACCCGGAAGCCCTCGCCGGGCTCGTCCACCGCGCTCAGCCAGTCGAAGTAGGTGCAGCGGAGGGTGTCGCGGGCGGTCTCCAGCGCCGTCGTCCAGGACTCGGCGGGCACGTCGACGGTGAGCAGGCCGTACGCCTCCTCGGCCGTGGCGCCCGCGCCGAACAGTTCGGCGGCGGGACGCGGCAGCCAGCCCACCACGTCCGGCTCGGCGGCCTCGTTCGGCTCGGTCATGGCGTGTCCTCCCCGGCCGCCGGGGGCGTGACCAGGCCGCTGCGCAGCGCGGCCGTGGACGGGCGGCCGCCCGTCGCGTACCGCTCCCCCAGCGACTCGCGGGCGATCTTCTCCTGGAGCTTGAGGATGCCCTGGAGCAGCGCCTCGGGCCGGGGCGGGCAGCCGGGGACGTACACATCGACCGGGATGATCTGGTCGACGCCCTTGGTCACGGCGTACGAGTCCCAGTAGGGCCCGCCGCAGTTCGAGCAGGCGCCGAAGGAGATCACGTACTTCGGTTCCGGCATCTGCTCGTAGAGACGCTTGACCGCGGGCGCCATCTTGTCGGTGACGGTGCCGGAGACGACCATCAGGTCGGCCTGGCGCGGTCCGGGCGCGAAGGGGATCACGCCGAGCCGGATGAAGTCGTGGCGGGCCATCGAGGCGGCGATGAACTCGATGGCGCAGCAGGCGAGCCCGAAGTTGAAGACCCACAGGCTGTAGCGGCGGCCCCAGTTCAGGACCACCTTCATCGGTTCGGGCGCCAGCCGGGCGAGCGGGCCGAGGCGGCGCGGCTCCGGGAGATCCACGGGAGCCTGCGCGGGGGTCGGTGTCACGTCCATTCCAGGACGCCCTTCTTCCATGCGTACAGCAGACCTACGGCGAGGAACCCGAGGAAGATGAACATCTCCACCAGGGTGGCGGCGCCGAAACCGGGCGCGGCGAAGACCGTCGCCCACGGGAACAGGAAGATCGAATCCACCGCGAAAATCACGTACAAGAAAGCGTAGACGTAGTAGCGGACCTGGGTGTGTGCCCAGCTCTCGCCCACGGGGTCCACACCGCACTCGTATGTCAGCAGCTTCTCGGGCGTCGGCACCACCGGTCGCAGCAGCCGCCCGGCCCCGAAGGCCACGGCCACGAACATCACCCCGACCGCCGCGACCAGGCCCACCACCGTATAGGCGTGGAAGTAGTCGGCCGCGAGCGGGACGCCACTGGCCGCGCGCACGGTCGTCGCCTCCGGCACGTCCGCCCCTCGCTCCCTGTCCTGCCTGCTGCTCGTCGACCTCGTGTGTCCGACGATCCGTACGCACGGGAGTCTAGGCCCTACCGGCGGTGGGGCGATCCGCCCGTCCGGCATGCGGAGCCCGGGACGGGTGGGGTTAGCCCTACTCGGGCCCGGCGACGCACCCCATGGCGCCGCCTGCCGGGGCGCGGCAGTCTGTGGTGCCATGACCACCAGTTCCCCCGACGGCTCCCCCGACGGCTCCCCCCGCGAGGGCGGCGAGCGGCTGCCGCGCCCGCCCGCCTTCGCGTATCCCGCGCAGAAGTGGAAGGAGATCGCCCATCTCCTGATCAATCTGCCGATGGGCATCTTCGGCTTCGTCTACGCCCTGCTGTGGCTGACCGTGGGCGTGGGCATGGCGGTCACGATCGGGGGGCTGCCGGTGCTGGCCATGGGGCTGCTGGGCAGCCGGGCGTTCGCCCGGTTCGAGCGGCGCCGCGCCCGTGGGCTGCTGGCGCTCCACGTGGACGAGCCCAGCCGGATGCCGGGCGGGATCGACGACGGCTTCTTCAGCTGGCTGTGGCGGAGCCTGCGGGATCCGGTGGGCTGGCGGGCCACGCTTTACGCCGCCATCCGGCTGCCGTGGGGCATCCTGACCTTCGCGCTGACGCTGACCTCGTTGTTCGTCGCCTGGCCGGTGCTGCCCTGGATCGCCCGGGCGCTGACCAACGTGGACCGGGTGATGGTGCGCGGGCTGCTGTCGCCGTCGGACGAGCTGGAGCGGCGCGTGGCGGAGCTGGAGTCGGACCGGGGGACGGTGGTCGACACCGCCGCCGCCGACCTGCGCCGCATCGAACGCGACCTCCACGACGGAGCACAGGCCCGCCTCGTCGCCCTCGCCATGGACCTCGGCCTCGCCAAGGAAAAACTCGACGAAGACCCCCGAGCAGCCGCCCGCATGGTCGACGAAGCCCACGGCGAAGTGAAACTCGCCCTCCAAGAACTCCGCGACCTCGCCCGCGGCATCCACCCCGCCATCCTCACCGACCGCGGACTCGGACCCGCCCTCTCCGCACTCGCCGCCCGCTGCACCGTCCCCGTCACCGTCACCACCGACCTCCCCCAACGCCCCGCACCCGCCATCGAAGGCATCGCCTACTTCACCGTCTCCGAACTCCTCCAGAACATCAGCAAACACAGCGCCGCCAGGACCGCGTCGGTCGCGCTGTCCCGGTCGGGCGGCAGGCTGCTGATCCGGGTGCGGGACGACGGGCGCGGCGGCGCGTCGCCGGACGGCGGCAGCGGGCTGGCGGGCCTCGCGGAACGGCTCGGCTCGGTGGACGGCCGGTTCCGGGTGGACTCCCCACCCGGCGGCCCGACCTCGGTGGACGCCGAGCTGCCGTGGCGCGACCGCGACGGTACGAGCCGTACGGGCGGAGTCCCCCGCCACACGGCGGCGGCCCGCCGGACGCCGTAAGCCGTAGACCGTAGGCCGTACCGAAAGGGGTGGGGCCAGCCCCCGGATGAAGACACCGACCCGCTTCATGGCCCGGGCGGGCGGTGCCGGGGACGCTGGAGGACGACGACAGCGGGCAAGCCGGGCCCGGCTTCGGCTTCGGCTTCGGCTTCGGGAGGATGGACGACGAGATGGCCACCGCATACGGACCGTACGGGCCGGGGAGCGAACCCCGGCACCGCCTGGTGCCACCGGCGCTGCGCGCGCCGTTCGAGGCCCGCGTCTGGCGCGAGTTCCTGTACCTGGTGATCAGCTTGCCGGTGTCGATCCTGACCTTCACGTACGCGGTCGTCATGCTCTCCCTCGGCGCGGGGCTCCTGATCACCTTCCTCGGCGTTCCGGTGCTCGGCGCCGCCCTGGCGGGCTGCCGGGGCATCGGGGTCGTGGAGCGGGCCCGCGCCCGTGCGCTGCTGGGTCTTGAGGTGGCCGAGCCGGAGCCGGTCCGCGCGCCCGGCGGCAAGCGGGGGCCGGTGTCGTGGGTGGGCGCGCTGCTCAAGAGCGGCACCTCGTGGCGGCATGTGCTGTACGCGCTGCTGCACCTGCCGTGGGCGATCTTCGCCTTCGTCTTCGCGACGGTGTTCGCCTGCTACGGCTGGGGCTTCGCGACGTATCCGCTGTGGCGGTGGGTCTTCCCCGCCTACATCGATCAGCCGGGTCTGGAGCTGGTCGGGGACGACGGCCGGGACCGCCACTTCTACCTCGACACCCCGTTCGAGATCGCCGCGTCCTGTGTCCTCGGGGTGCTGGTCCTGCTGGCGACGCCGTGGGTGATGCGGGCGCTGACGTCCGTCGACCGGCTCCTGGTCACCGGGCTGCTGGGCCCGTCCCGGCTGGCGACCCGGGTGCGGGAGCTGGAGTCGGACCGGGGGACGGTGGTCGACACCGCCGCCGCCGACCTGCGCCGCATCGAACGCGACCTCCACGACGGAGCACAGGCCCGCCTCGTCGCCCTCGCCATGGACCTCGGCCTCGCCAAGGAAAAACTCGACGAAGACCCCCGAGCAGCCGCCCGCATGGTCGACGAAGCCCACGGCGAAGTGAAACTCGCCCTCCAAGAACTCCGCGACCTCGCCCGCGGCATCCACCCCGCCATCCTCACCGACCGCGGACTCGGACCCGCCCTCTCCGCACTCGCCGCCCGCTGCACCGTCCCCGTCACCGTCACCACCGACCTCCCCCAACGCCCCGCACCCGCCATCGAAGGCATCGCCTACTTCACCGTCTCCGAACTCCTCCAGAACATCAGCAAACACAGCACCGCCCGCAGGGCCGACGTCGACGTGTGGCGCGCCGACGGCCGGGTGATGCTGCGGGTCGCCGACGACGGGCGGGGCGGGGCCACCGTCTCGGCCCGGGGCAGCGGTCTCGCGGGGCTCGCGGAGCGTGTCGAGGCGGTCGACGGGATACTGATCGTCCACTCCCCGCCCGGCGGGCCGACCTCGGTGACCGTGGAGCTGCCCTGGCGCTGACGGCCGCCCGCACGGCGGGGGGCGCGATATGCGCGGCGGAGCGGTACGAACCCTGGAATGCTGGCCCCGACTGTGCGACAAAGCGACTGGGGGCCGGGCATCGTGGTGGAGGACAGAGTGCGGGTGGTCATCGCCGAGGATTCGGTGCTGCTGCGGGAGGGCCTGACCCGGCTGCTGACCGATCGCGGCCATGAGGTCGTCGCGGGGGTGGGCGACGCGGAGGCGCTGATCAAGGCGGTCCGCGAGCTGGCCGACGAGGACGCGCTGCCGGATGTGGTGGTCGCGGACGTACGGATGCCGCCCACCCACACCGACGAGGGGGTGCGGGCCGCGATCCAGCTGCGCCGTGACCATGCGGGGATCGGGGTGCTGGTGCTCTCGCAGTACGTGGAGGAGCAGTACGCGACCGAGCTGCTGGCCGGGAGCAGCCGCGGCATCGGCTATCTGCTCAAGGACCGGGTGGCCGACGTGCGCGAGTTCGTGGACGCGGTGGTGCGGGTGGCCCGCGGGGGGACGGCGCTGGATCCGGAGGTCGTCGCGCAGTTGCTGGGCCGCAGCCGTCAGCAGGATGTGCTGGCCGGGCTCACCCCGCGGGAGCGGGAGGTCCTGGGCCTGATGGCGGAGGGCCGGACGAACGGGGCGATCGCCCGGCAGCTGGTGGTGAGCGACGGGGCGGTGGAGAAGCACGTCAGCAACATCTTCCTGAAGCTGGGCCTGTCGCCGAGTGACGGAGATCACCGCCGGGTGCTCGCGGTGCTCACCTACCTCAACTCCTGACGGCCGTGGCCGCGAGGCCAAAGCGGGACCAAAGGCCCAGTGAGCGGATCACCGGATATGACACCACGGAGGGCGGGAAAGTCATATCACATCACGACATCGCGGACACATGGCGCGGAGTCCATCAGGTGGCCCGCCCAAGGAAGGCGAGCCTTACCGACGTACGATGGCCATGGGACAACCGGTCGGCACCGACGGTCCAGGTGCGCGCCGCCTCGAGGGAGGTCCGAAGCAGTGACCAGCCAGGTCAGCAGCCCGGCCGAGCAGGCCGAACCAGCCGATCAGCAAGGCGAGCGAGGGCTCGCCGGGGAACGGGGTACACCGGACGGCGGCAAGGAGGTCCGCCGTCTGGATCGCGTCATCATCCGATTCGCGGGTGACTCGGGTGACGGTATGCAGCTCACCGGAGACCGGTTCACCTCGGAGACGGCGTCGTTCGGGAACGACCTGTCGACCCTGCCGAACTTCCCGGCGGAGATCCGCGCCCCCGCCGGAACCCTGCCCGGCGTGTCGAGCTTCCAGCTCCACTTCGCCGATCACGACATCCTCACCCCCGGCGACGCGCCGGACGTCCTGGTGGCGATGAACCCGGCCGCGCTCAAGGCCAACCTGGGCGATGTGCCGCGCGGCGCCGACATCATCGTCAACACCGACGAGTTCACCAAGCGCCCGATGGCGAAGGTCGGCTACGACCGCAGCCCGCTCGAGGACGGCTCGCTGGACGCGTACCAGGTCCACCCGGTGCCGCTGACGACGCTGACCATCGAGGCCCTGAAGGAGTTCGGGCTGTCGAGGAAGGAGGCGGAGCGCAGCAAGAACATGTTCGCGCTCGGCCTGCTGTCGTGGATGTACCACCGGCCCACGGAGAACACCGAGACGTTCCTGCGCCAGAAGTTCGCCAAGAAGCCGCAGATCGCCGAGGCGAACGTGGCCGCCTTCCGGGCCGGGTGGAACTTCGGCGAGACGACCGAGGACTTCGCGGTCTCGTATGAGGTGGCGCCCGCCGCCACTGCCTTCCCTCCGGGTACGTACCGGAACATCTCCGGCAACCTGGCGCTGTCGTACGGGCTGATCGCCGCCTCCCAGCAGGCGGACCTGCCGCTCTTCCTGGGCTCGTACCCGATCACCCCGGCCTCCGACATCCTGCACGAGCTGAGCCGCCACAAGAACTTCGGCGTGCGCACCTTCCAGGCGGAGGACGAGATCGCGGGCATCGGCGCGGCGCTGGGCGCCGCGTTCGGCGGGGCGCTCGCGGTGACCACCACCTCCGGGCCCGGAGTGGCGCTGAAGTCGGAGACCATCGGGCTCGCGGTCAGCCTGGAGCTGCCGCTGCTGGTGATCGACATCCAGCGCGGCGGCCCGTCCACGGGGCTGCCGACCAAGACCGAGCAGGCGGATCTGCTGCAGGCGATGTACGGGCGCAACGGTGAGGCGCCGGTGCCGATCGTGGCGCCGAAGACCCCCGCCGACTGCTTCGACGCCACTCTGGACGCGGCGCGGATCGCGCTCACCTACCGCACCCCGGTCTTCGTGCTGTCCGACGGCTACCTGGCCAACGGGTCGGAGCCGTGGCGGGTGCCGGAGGTCGACGGCCTGCCGGACCTGCGGGTCCAGTTCGCGACCGGCCCCAACCACACCACCGCCGACGGCACCGAGGTCTTCTGGCCGTACAAGCGCGACCCGCTGACCCTGGCCCGCCCCTGGGCCGTGCCCGGCACCCCGGGGCTCGAACACCGCATCGGCGGCATCGAGAAGCAGGACGGCTCCGGCAACATCTCCTACGACCCGGCCAACCACGACCACATGGTCCGCGTCCGGCAGGCCAAGGTGGACGGCATCGAGGTCGAGGAGCTGGCGGTGGACGACCCCACCGGCGACGCCCGCACCCTGGTGCTGGGCTGGGGCTCGACGTACGGGCCGATCACCGCCGCGGTGCGCCGGGTGCGCCGCGCGGGCGACCGGATCGCCCAGGCCCATCTGCGCCACCTCAACCCCTTCCCGGCCAACCTCGGCGAGGTGCTGGCCCGCTACGACAAGGTCGTCGTGCCCGAGATGAACCTCGGCCAGCTCGCCACCCTCATCCGTGCCAAGTACCTCGTCGACGCCCGCTCCTTCACCCAGGTGCGGGGGCTGCCGTTCAAGGCCGAGCAGTTGGCGTCGGTCCTCAAGGAGGCCATCGATGACTGAGACCCTCTCGCAGCCGCCCCTCGCCCTGACCGAGGCGCTGTCCCTGGTGCCCAAGGCCGAGGGCAAGCAGTCCATGAAGGACTTCAAGTCCGACCAGGAGGTGCGCTGGTGCCCGGGCTGCGGTGACTACGCGATCCTCGCCGCCGTCCAGGGCTTCATGCCCGAGCTGGGGCTGGCGAAGGAGAACATCGTCTTCGTCTCCGGCATCGGCTGCTCCTCCCGCTTCCCGTACTACATGAACACCTACGGGATGCACTCGATCCACGGCCGCGCCCCCGCCATCGCCACCGGCCTCGCGGCCGCCAGACGCGATCTGTCGGTGTGGGTGGTCACCGGTGACGGCGACGCGCTGTCCATCGGCGGCAACCACCTCATCCACGCGCTGCGCCGCAATGTGAACCTGAAGATCCTGCTGTTCAACAACCGCATCTACGGCCTCACCAAGGGCCAGTACAGCCCGACCTCCGAGGTCGGCAAGATCACCAAGTCCACCCCGATGGGCTCCCTGGACGCCCCGTTCAACCCCATCTCGCTGGCGCTCGGCGCCGAGGCGGGCTTCGTCGCCCGCACCGTGGACTCCGACCGCAAGCACCTCACCCAGGTGCTGCGCGAGGCCGCCGCCCACCCGGGCACCGCGCTGGTGGAGATCTACCAGAACTGCAACATCTTCAACGACGGCGCCTTCGACGCGCTCAAGGACAAGGAGCAGGCCGAGGAGGCCGTGATCCGGCTGGAGCACGGCCGGCCGATCCGCTTCGGCACCCCCGGCGAGGACGGCCTGGGTACCAAGGGCGTCGTACGGAACCAGGCCACCGGCGATCTGGAGGTCGTCGCGGTCACCGCCGGGAACGAGGACCGGATCCTGGTCCACGACGCCCATTCGGCCTCCCCCACCACCGCGTTCGCGCTGTCCCGGCTGGCCCACCCGGACACCCTGCACCACACCCCCATCGGGGTGCTGCGGGACGTCCAGCGGCCGGTCTACGACGACCAGATGTCGAGCCAGATCGACGCCGCCGTCGAGCGCAAGGGCAAGGGCGACCTCGGCGCGCTGCTCGCGGGGAACGACACCTGGACGGTCGTCGGCTGAGCCGTACGGCCCTCTCCCACCACGACGCGGCCAGGCCGGGGTCTACGCACCCGGCCTGGCCGCGTCGTATGCCTCCCGGGCCGCCAGCACCCGCGGAGTGTGCTCCTCCGCCCAGACCGACAGCGCCCACACCTGGCGCGCCGCCTCCCGGCCCAGACCGGTCAGCGAGTAGTCCACACGCGGCGGGATGACGGGGTGCGCCTCGCGGTGGACGAAGCCGTCGCGCTCCAGGGTCTGGAGCGTCTGGGCGAGCATCTTCTCGCTCACCCCGCCGATCGTGCGCCGCAGCTCGCTGAAGCGGTGGGTGCCGTCCAGCAGGACGGCGAGGACCAGCACACCCCACCGGCTGGTCATGTGCTCCAGGATCAGCCGCGAGGGGCAGGCCGCGGGGCCGCCTTCGGCCCCGGTCCACAGACGCACCCGCTCGGCGTTCTCACTTACTCCCATGCCAGTACCTTACGTCAAAGTGGGTACTTTCGAATGGTTAGCGCTGCGCCTAGGGTGGAGAGCACATCGGACGCACGAGACCCCACGCGATCAGAAGAGAGATTCCCCCATGAGCATCGTCGTCACCGGAGCCACCGGGCAGCTCGGCCGCCTCGTCATCGAGGGTCTGCTGGAGAAGGTTCCGGCCGACCGGATCACCGCGGTCGTACGCGACGCCGACAAGGCCGCCCCGCTCGCCGCCCGCGGCGTCACCCTGAAGGTCGCCGACTACAGCCGCCCCGAGACGCTGCGCGGCGTCTTCGCCGCGGGCGACAAGGTGCTGCTGATCTCCGGCAGCGAGGTCGGGCAGCGCGTCCCGCAGCACCGGGCCGTCATCGACGCCGCCAAGGAGGCCGGGGTCGCGCTGCTCGCGTACACCAGCGTGCTGGGCGGCCCGGCCGCCGACTTCACCCTCGCCGACGAGCACCACGCCACCGAGCGGGCCCTCACCGAGTCCGGTCTGCCGTACGTCCTGCTGCGCAACGGCTGGTACAACGAGAACTACACCGAGCGGCTGGCCCCCGTGCTGGAGCACGGCGCCGTCGTCGCCGCCGCGGGCGAGGGCCGGGTCGCCTCCGCGTCGCGCGCCGACTACGCGGCGGCCGCCGTCGCCGTCCTCACCGGCGAGGGCCACGAGAACGCCACGTACGAGCTGTCCGGCGACACCGCCTGGAGCTTCGCCGAGTACGCCGCCGAGATCGCCCGGCAGACCGGCAAGGAGATCGTCTACCGCGCCGTCTCCGAGGAGGAGGTCCGGGGGATCCTCACCGGCGCGGGCCTGCCCGAGCCGCTGGCCGCCATCCTGGCCGACGTCGACACGGCGATCGGGCGCGGGCGCCTGGCCGCCACCCCCGGCGACCTGGCCCGGCTGATCGGCCGCCCGACCACGCCGATCGCGGACTCCGTCGCGGTGGCGCTCAAGGGCTGACCCGGTCCGTCCTGCCTCGTCCTCCACAGGTAAGCAACGCCCTCCGCATGACCGCTCATCGTCATGTGGAGGCGTTGTGTCAATTCAGGCTGCCTTCAGATGCGCGACCTCGCGTGCCCGTTCGGCGAGGATGCGCACAACCGGCAGCGACCCATACGGCTTGAGGCCGGCAGCTCGCCGAGCAACTCGCCGCCGCCGACTGGCTACGCTCCCCCGCCTGGCGGGCGGCCGTCGAGGCCGTCCCCCGGCACCGACGGCCACGAAATCGACTGGACCGACCCGAAGCCCATCAGCAACGCGCACCCGACTTCGTCCTCGACGCTTCCCGCCCTGGTCGTGCGGATGCTGGAAGACCTACAGGTCGAGGACGACCACACCGTGACCGAGTACGGAACGGGCACGGGCTACTCGACCGCGCTCATGTGTCACCGGCTCGGCGCCGAGCGCGTGCCCTCCGTCGAGACCGACGCACATGTCGCCGCACGCGCGCGCGAGGCGCTGACCCGTTGCGGCTACCGGCCCCGCCTGCACGTCGGCGACGGCCTGACCGGTGCCCCGGGCTCCTCGCAGGCGCACCGCACCATCGCCACGATGGGCGTGCGAAGCATCCCCCCGGCGTGGATCGAGCAGACCCGCCCCGGGGGACTGATCGTCGCCACACTGCGCGGCTGGATGCGCTCCCTCGGGCTCGTCCGGCTGACCGTCACGGACGAGAGCACCGCGAGCGGCCGGTTCCTCTCCAACGACCCAAGTTTCATGATCGCTCGACAGCAGGACGCGCCGGAAAGCCTCGGCATGCTCCCCGTACCCGACGAGGGCACCACTCGCGACACCCCGCACGGCCCCAAGCTGCTGACCATGCCCGACAGCGGGTTCGTAGCTCAGCTCGCCCTGCCGAACGCGCGCTACTTCTCCATGCCCGCCGACGACGGCACCGTGAGCACCTACGTACTCGACGCCACGAACGACGCGTTCGCCGTTCTCACACCCGACGGCGAAGGGTGGACCGTGCGGCAGGGCGGCCCGGCGCTGCTGTGGGACGACGTCGAGCAGGCGCTCGCCCTGTGGCACGCCGCCGGCTCCCCCGCCCCGACTGAGTTCGGGGTCTCCGTCACCCCGGACGCCCAACGTGTCCGGCTCGGCACCCCCGAGGGCCCAGGTTGGCTCCTCCCGGCGTGACGACGGGCTGTCCCACGGCCCGGCAGCCGGGCAGCCCGCCTGTCATGCCCGTATTGCGGATACGGGCATGACAGGCACGCCGCCCGGCGCTACCGTCGGACGGGCCCCGTCAGGGCCGACACGCCGCTGGGGAGGGCCTTCATGCAGACGCAGCCGCAGACGCAGACACAGCACCCGCAGGACCGCGCCGGTCTCCTCTACGGCTTCGCCGCGTACGGTCTGTGGGGCCTCGCCCCGCTCTACTGGCCACTGCTCCAGCCCGCCGGGGCGGTCGAGATCCTGGCCCACCGCATGGTCTGGTCGCTGCTGGTCGTCGGGCTCATCCTGCTGGCGCTGCGGCGCTGGTCCTGGATCGGCCCGCTGCTGCGGCAGCCCCGGCGGCTCGGTCTCGTCGCCCTCGCCGCGACCGCCATCTCCATCAACTGGGGCCTGTACATCTGGGGCGTCAACAGCGGGCACGTCGTCGAGACCGCGCTCGGCTACTTCATCAACCCCCTGGTCAGCATCGCCTTCGGCGTGTCGCTGCTGCGCGAGCGGCTGCGCCCGGCGCAGTGGACGGCCGTCGGCGTCGGCGTGGTGGCGGTGGTCGTCCTGTCCGTCGGCTACGGCAAGCCACCCTGGATCGCCCTCACCCTGGCCTTCTCCTTCGCCACCTACGGCCTGGTCAAGAAGCGGATCGGGCTGGACGGGCTGGAGTCGCTGGCCGCCGAGACGGCCGTCCAGTTCCTGCCCGCGCTCGGCTTCCTGCTGTTCCTCGGGGCGCGTGGCGACGGCACCTTCGGCAGCGGCGGCATCGGGCACTCGGCGCTGCTGGTGAGCTGCGGGCTGGTCACCGCGGTGCCGCTGATCTGCTTCGGGGCGTCGGCGGTACGGCTGCCGCTGTCGACGATCGGGATGCTCCAGTACCTCACGCCCACCTCCCAGTTCATCCTCGGGGTGGCCCTCTTCCACGAGTCGATGCCGCCCGAGCGGTGGGCGGGCTTCACCCTCGTCTGGCTCGCGCTCGCGCTGCTCACCTGGGACGCGCTGCGGACCGGACACCGGGCGCGGCGGGCGCTGGCGGACGCCGCGGCCCTGGCGGACGCCGCGGCCCTGGCGGAGACCGCGGCGCCGGCGGACGCCGCGCCGGTCAAGGCGGCGGAGGCGCGGCCGGGCCCGATATCCGGCGGGTGATGTCCGGTTCCCGCTCTTGACGCAGGGTCAGTCACACCCGGAGCATCAGCCTCGCGCCACTCAGAACCATCTTGTCGTACCGCTCCACCGCCCCCATGGGTACGTACGTCCGTGCATCACACAGCGTCACGTCATTCCGTGCAGTCCCCGTTCGGAATCGGAGCCCCCCATGTCGTCATGTGCTGACCCGCGCCACACCCCCCGAAGATCCGCGTCCCGCCGGGCGGCCGCCGCCGTCGCCACCGGAGCGGCGATCGCCGCGCTGGTCTCGGCCGCCCCCGCCACCTCGGCGGCCGCCGCGGCTCCCCCGGCGGCCGGCTCATCCCGGGCCGCCCTGGCCGTACCGGACGTCTCGCTCACGAACGTCAAGGCCCATCTGACCACGTTCCAGTCCATCGCCACCGCCAACGGCGGCAACCGCGCCCACGGCCGCCCCGGCTACAAGGCGTCGCTCGACTACATCAAGGGCGCGCTGGACGCGGCCGGGTTCACCACCACGGTCCAGCAGTTCACCTCCAGCGGTTCCACCGGCTACAACCTCATCGCCGACTGGCCCGGCGGCGACACCAACAAGGTGGTGTTCTCCGGCGCCCACCTGGACTCCGTCACCGCGGGTCCGGGCATCAACGACAACGGCTCGGGGTCCGCCGGCGTCCTGGAGACCGCGCTCACCGTCGCCCGCTCGGGGCTGAAGCCCACCAAGCATCTGCGGTTCGCCTGGTGGGGCGCCGAGGAACTGGGCCTGGTCGGGTCCCGGAACTACGTCAACGGCCTGTCGTCCGCCAACCGGGCGAAGATCGACAGCTATCTCAACTTCGACATGATCGGCTCGCCCAACCCGGGCTACTTCGTCTATGACGACGACGCCCGGCTCGAAGGGGTCTTCAAGGACTTCTTCGCCGCCAAGGGCGTGCCGACGGAGATAGAGACCGAGGGCGACGGGCGCTCCGACCACGCCCCGTTCAAGAGCGCGGGCGTCCCGGTGGGCGGCCTGTTCAGCGGCGCCGACTACATCAAGACCGCCGCCCAGGCCCAGAAGTGGGGCGGCACCTCCGGTCAGGCCTTCGACCGCTGCTACCACCGCTCGTGCGACACCACGTCCAACACCAACGACACCGCGCTGGACCGCAACACCGACGCCATCGCGTACGCCGTCTGGACGCTGTCCTCCTGACGCGCCGGCAGCACGGTCCGAGCGGTCCGTACGGCGGTACGCCGACCGCTCAGACCGTGATGTCCTTCGCGGTGAACCGGGCCCAGGCCGCCGAGCCGAACACGGCCAGATACAGCCCCTGCAGCTCGGCGTTCTTGATCAGCTGGTCCCAGTAGACCGGCTGGCGGAGCAGATCCGCGAAGCTGAGCCAGTAGTGCGGGAAGAGATACGGCTGGATCGCGTGCAACTGCGGGATCGTGTCCAGGATCTGCACCGTGACCACGAGCCCGACCGTGGTCGCCATGGCCGCGATGCCGCTGTTGGTGAGGGTGGAGACGAACAGGCCCACCGCGGCGATCCCCACCAGTGACAGCGCCACGACGCCCGCCACGCCCAGCGCCCGCACCAGCCCGTCGCCGAACGACACCGAGGTGCCGGAGATCAGCGTGACATCGCCGAGCGGGAACAGCGTCGCCCCGGTCGCCAGTCCGGCGGCGGCCACCGCCAGGGTCGCGGCCAGGCAGAACGCCAGGATGGTGACGAACTTGGCGAGCAGCAGCCGGGTGCGCCCGGCGGGGGCGACCAGCAGATAGCGCAGCGTCCCCGGGCCCGCCTCACCGGCGATGGAGTCCCCGGCGATCACACCGATGGCCATCGGCAGGAAGACGGGCAGCGTCGCCGCCAGCGCGGCGAAGACGAGGAAGAGCCCGTTGTTGGTGATCTGGGAGAAGAAGGCGGGCCCGTCGCCGCTCGCTCCGCCTCCCCCGCCGCGGCCGAAGCCGCCGCCGTCGCTGGTCTCGATCTTCACGGCGACGCCGATGAGGACCGGCACGGCCGCGAGCACCCCGAGCAGCGCCAGCGTCCGCCAGCGGCGGAAGGTGGTGGACAGCTCGCTGCGGAAGAGGGCCAGGGTCCACAGCGGACGCGGCCGGGGTGTCCCTGCCGCATCGGCCGGTCCAGCCGGTTCAGCCGATTCAGCCGGTCCAGCCGGTCCAGCCGGTCCAGCCGGTCCAGCCGATTCAGCCGGTTCGGCCGGTTCAGCGGCTTCGGTCGCTTCAGCCCGCGACATCGAATCCCTCCCCGGTCAGCGCGACGAAGGCGTCCTCCAGCGAGGCGCCCTCGGCGCCGAAGGCCCGCACCCGCACCCCGGCACGTACCAGGGCGGCATTCAGGTCGGCGGGCTCGGGCGCGGGCGAGGGCAGTTCGCCGGAGACCCGCTCCTCCAGGACCACCAGGTCCGTCACCCCGTGCTCCCCCAGGACGCGGACGGCCTCGGCGGGGTCGGGGGTGGTGACGGACAGCCTGCCGCGACTGCCCGCCGCCAGCTCGGCGACCGTGCCCTGGGCGATCAGCCGCCCCTGAGCCATGACCGCCGCATGGGTGCAGACCTGTTCGATCTCGTCGAGGAGATGCGAGGAGAGGAAGACCGTGACGCCCTCGCGGGCCAGCTCGCGCACCAGGGTGCGGATCTCGCGCATGCCCTGCGGGTCGAGCCCGTTGGTCGGTTCGTCGAGCACCAGCAGCTCACGCGGCTGGAGCAGGGCGGCGGCCAGGCCGAGGCGCTGTTTCATCCCCAGCGAGTACGCCCGGGCCTTCTTCCCCGCCGCGGCCCCGAGCCCGACCCGGTCCAGGGCCGCGGCGGCGCGGGCGGCACGGGTGCGGGGGTCGGCGGTCGGGTCGGCGGCGTCGTAGCGCAGCAGGTTGTCCCGACCGCTCAGATACGGGTAGAGGGCGGGCCCCTCGATGAGGGCGCCCACCCTCGGCAGCACGCTGCGGGCGGCGCGCGGCATCGGCCGCCCGAGCAGCCGGGCGCCGCCCGAGGTGGGCTCGATCAGCCCCATGAGCATGCGGATGGTCGTCGTCTTCCCCGAGCCGTTGGGCCCGAGGAAGCCGAAGACGCTGCCGCGCGGGACGGTCAGGTCGAGCCCGTCGACGGCGAGCTGCCCGCCCCGGTAGCGCTTGGTGAGCCCGCGGGTCTCCACCACGGGATCGGCGGACGGCTCGTCCACGGGCTCCCCTTTCCTCCGCCGCTTTCCTCCGCCGCTTTCCTCCGCGGTGACGCGGCGCCGCGCAGCCCTACTTGGCCTTGTTGGCGGCCGCGACCAGGGCATCCTTGTCGACCGCGCCGACGAAGACCTTGCCGTCGTCGGTCATCAGCGCATTCACCAGGCGGGTGCTGAACACCGTGCCGGAGCCGAAGTCGCCCTTGACCTTCTTGCCGAAGCTGCCGAGGAGGCCGGAGGCGGCTCCGCCGTCGCCGCCCGGGGCGGAGGAAGCGCCGCCGGACCCGCCGGCGCCCTGGCCGTCGAGGCGGGCGATGGTGTCCCAGCCCTTGCCGGTGACGTTCAGCCCGGACAGGGCGCCCGGACCGGACAGGGCGTCCTTCCCGGCCGACCGGTCCTTGAAGCCCTTCCCCTGCGGGAAGCCCTTCTCCCGGTGGTCGCGGGCGCTGCCCTCGGTGACCTTGGCGCCCTTGGGCGGCGTGAAGTCGAAGGTGCCCGCGGCGGGCTTGCCGAAGTCCACCTTGGTGAAGCCCACGTCGACGGCCGCCTTGCCGCCGCTCTTCGGGGTGAGGGTGAACTTCAGCGGCACCCCGTTGTCCGCGTCGACCGCGATACGGACCTCGCCGACCGTGGACGCGCTCTGCTTGGGCTTGATCAGCAGCTGGTAGGCGTCCCGCCCGGCGACCCGGGTGGTGCCGTCGACCGTCACCGAGGTGGTGTCGTCCACGGCGGAGAGCATCTGCTTGGCCAGCTGCTGCGGGGTGGCGTCCCCCACGTCGCGGGGCGCCGCGCCGCGGTGGTCGCGCTTGCCCTCGGCACCCTTCGGGCCGGTGGAGTGGTAGACGGAGTTGCTGCCGCTGTCGTACGCCCACAGCTGATCACCGTTGTGGATCATGCTGTACTCGGCGGCGTTCTCCACGATCGACACCCGCTGCTTGTCGGGGCCGTCGGCGGCCACCCGCAGGGTGTGCGTACCGGACACCAGCTCGGTGAGCTTGGCCTCCGGCGAGGCGGTCGCGCCGCCCTTCTCGCCGCCGAGGTCGCCCGCGAGACCGGCGAGGGAGCCGCCGCCCAGCAGCGTCGGGAGCCCCAGATCCGTGGTGATCTTCAGCGAGCCGGAGACCTGCTGCTGGTCCGAGGCGGCCATCTTGCCGATCAGCTGCTGTGCCGTGATCTTCGGCAGGTCCGGGGCGCCGCTGCTGGCCAGCGCCGGGACGAGCCCGATCGTGGCGGCCGCGATGCCCGCCACGGCGACCGGAGCCCCGTAACGGAGCGCCTTGGTGCGGCGTGTCGGTCGTTCCTCGTCCCAGAAGCCGTCGTCGGCGACCTGTATCGGTCGGATCCGTGCCATGTGTGCTCTACCTCCGTCGTCGGCGGCGGTTGTCAGCCTGCACTCGTCCACCTCTCGGGCCATTGTCTCCCGAGCCCGCCATGTGGTGGTGTTCTCATCCCACCAAATCGCACGGCCGGTTACGTCAGCCCGCAGGATCACGTCCGTGTACTGCTCGGGTATGACGGCCCGCGCCGCGGGTCGGATCCCCCTCGGGGTATCCCGTAGGGGGATCCGCTCCCCCAAGGGGGTGAGAGGTCACCCGGCCCGGTGGGCCACCGCGTCGCACAGGCCCTCCAGGGCCGCCTTGGCCGGGCCCGCCGGCAGGGGGGCCAGCATCGAACGGGCCTCCGCCGCGTAGCGCAGCGTGTCCTGGCGGGCCTGCTCCAGGGCGGGGTGGGCGCGCAGCCGCCGCAGAACCTCCGCGTGGCGGGCGTCATCGGTGAGGTCGCCCGCGAGCAGCTCGCACAGCTCCCGGTCCTCCGGCGCGCCGGTCGCCTCCGCCTGTGCCCTCAGGTGCAGGACGGGGAGGGTGGCGATGCCCTCGCGCAGATCGGTGCCGGGGGTCTTGCCGGACTCGTGGCTGTCGCTGGCGATGTCCAGCACATCGTCGGCCAGCTGGAAGGCCATCCCGAGCCGCTCCCCGTACTGGGTCAGGATGTTGACGATGGACTCGTCGGCGCCGGACATCATCGCGCCGAACCGCCCGGAGACGGCGATCAGCGAGCCCGTCTTGCCCGCGAGGACGTCCAGATAGTGCTCGATGGGGTCGCGGCCGCGCGGTCCCGCGGTCTCCAGGATCTGGCCCGTCACCAGCCGCTCGAACGCCTCGGCCTGGACCCGCACCGCCTCCGGGCCGAGATCGGCCAGGACGTGGGAGGCGCGGGCGAAGAGGAAGTCACCGGTGAGCACCGCGACCGAGTTGCCCCAGCGGGCGTTGGCACTGGGCACCCCGCGCCGCACCTCGGCCTCGTCCATCACGTCGTCGTGGTAGAGCGTGGCCAGGTGCGTCAGCTCGACGACGACCGCCGAGGGGACGACACCGGGGGCGTACGGATCGCCGAACTGCGCGGCCAGCAGCACCAGCAGTGGCCGGAAACGCTTGCCGCCCGCGCGCACCAGATGCTGGGCCGCCTCGGTGATGAACGGCACGTCGCTCTTGGTGGCCTCCAGCAGGCCCTCTTCGACAGCCGCCAGCCCGGCCTGGGTGTCGGCTTCCAGAGTCCGGTCCCGCACGCTCAGCCCGAAGGGCCCGATGACGCTCACGGGGTACTCCTGTCTGCCTACGTTCACGCGGAATGTCGATGTGTCGCCGCCTCCACCAAAAGGCAGCGTATCCGGTCGGGTATCGATCACTGTGGGCGCCTTCCCGCCTTGTACGCAGCACAAGGCCCTCTCCCGAATCGACCGGCTCACCCAGGCGATACCGCGATCACCAGCAGATCATTCATCAGGCGGCCCCCGAGCGTTCACCGATCGGGGACCGGAGCGGCCCCGGAGGTCCGCTCTTCCGTGTGCCGAGGCCACCGCGGTGGCCGGCCGGGGCGACGCGTGCTCCGTGCCGCGGACGCGCAGTCGCACCACCGGGGCGGAAACCTCGCGGGCCATAGGGTGTGGCTGGCCAACCGTGGCGACGAGGAGAAGGCGAGGCACCATCCATGGCGCAGCGAAGCCCGCTCGACCTGCCCGAAGGCGATCCCTTCGGCCCGGACAACCTCCCCTATGGCGTGTTCACCACCTCCGACGCCCCCCATCTGCGGAAAATCGGCGTGCGCTACGGCAGCCATGTGCTGGACGCGGGCGCCGCCGCGGCGGCCGCGGCCTCCCCGCACGCCGAACTGCTCGGCGCCTCCTCCCTCAACCCACTGATGGCCGCGGGCCGTCCGGTCTGGCAGGCCGTCCGCGCGGAGCTGCGCGACTGGCTGACCAACCCGGCGCACCGGCACGCCATCGAGCCCCTGATGCACCCCCTCGCCACCCTCGCGCTCCACCTCCCGATCGAGGTGGCGGACTATGTCGACTTCTTCGCCAGCGAGCATCACGCCTCCAACGCCGGGAAGATCTTCCGCCCGGACGGCGACGCCCTCACCCCCAACTGGAAGCACATGCCGGTCGGCTACCACGGCCGGGCCGGCACCGTGCTCGTCTCGGGCTCGCCCGTCGTCCGCCCCCACGGCCAGCACCTGCCCCCGGCTCCGCCCGCTCCCGCATCGCCCGCTCCTCCCCGGCCGGTCTTCGGCCCCTCGCTGCGCCTCGACTTCGAAGCCGAGGTCGCCTTCGTCGTCGGCGCGCCCTCACCTCTGAATACACCGCTGCCGCTCGCCGGGTTCCACGACCACGTCTTCGGCGTCTGCCTCCTCAACGACTGGTCCGCCCGCGACATCCAGGCCTGGGAGTCCCGCCCCCTGGGCCCCTTCCTCGGCAAGTGCTTCGCCACCTCCCTCGCCGCCTGGGTCACCCCGCTGGACGCCCTCGCCGCGGCCCGTACCGCCCCGCCCGCCCGCGACGTCCCGCCGCTCCCCTACCTCGACGACTCGGCCGCCGAGCCCGGCGGATTCGACCTGCGCATCGAGGTCGCCATCAACGGCCACACCGTCTCCCGGCCCCCGTTCTCCGCCATGTACTGGACGGCGGCCCAGCAGCTCGCCCATCTGACCGTGAACGGCGCCTCGCTGCGCACCGGCGACGTCTTCGCCTCCGGCACGGTCAGCGGCCCGCGCCCGGACGAACTGGGCTGCCTCCTGGAACTCACCTGGGGCGGCCGCGATCCGCTGCGCCTCCCCGACGGCACCCGGACCTTCCTGGAGGACGGCGACGAGGTGACCCTCACCGCCTGGGCACCCGGCCCGGACGGGGTCCGCATCGGCATGGGTGAGGTGACCGGCCACGTTGTCCCGGCGGCCTCATGAACGACTGCTAATTTGTCGTGCTCCTGCCCTGAGAGCCCTGACAGCCCTGACAACCAAGGAGAAGTGTGTGAAGAAGGCAGCGAGCATCGCCGGAACGGTGGCCGCGGCCGCCCTCCTGCTCACGGCGTGCGGCAGCGGCAGCGACGAGGGGACGAAGGACACGTCCAAGGACACCCCGTCGGCACAGGAGTCCAGCGCCCCGGCGGAGGGGGGCGCGAACTCCAAGATCACCGGCGCCTATCTGGCCAAGACCGGCGGGCAGACGATCATCCTGTCCATCGGCGGCGAGAAGGCCTCCCTGATCTCGGGCAAGCATCTGTGCAACGGTGAGTACACCGACACCGGCGAGAAGATGCTGATGCTCAAGTGCGCCGACGGCAACACCGACCGCACCATGGGCAAGGTGGCCCCGAGCGGGGACGGCAAGACGCTCACCGTCGACTGGGACGCGCTCTCCGAGAACGACACGTTCACCCGGACCACCTCCCCCAGCGACTTCCCCTCCGACATCCCGACCTCGCTGCCCTCCGGCATCCCCACCGACCTGCCGACGAACCTCCCGTCGAGCTGACCACTCCAGCTGGCCACTCCGGCTGCGCGGCGAGCCCCCGGCGATCCGCCGGGGGCTCGCCGCGCACAACGGGAAGCGGCTCGTGCGGCTACCGCACGAAGACGCCCGCTTGGCCCGCCAGGTCCAGGAAGTACTGCGGGGCCACGCCCAGGACCACCGTGACCGCCACGCCGATCGCGATCGCCGAGGAGGTCAGGGGGCTCGGGACGGCCACCGAGGGGCCGTCGGTGCGGGGTTCGCTGAAGAACATCAGCACGATGACCCGGATGTAGAAGAAGGCCGCGATCGCCGACGAGATCACACCGATCACGACCAGCGCACCCGCACCCCCGTCCGCCGCCGCCTTGAAGACCGCGAACTTCCCCGCGAACCCACTGGTCAGCGGGATACCGGCGAAGGCCAGCAGGAAGACCGCGAAGACCGCGGCCACCAGCGGCGAACGGCGGCCGAGACCGGCCCACTTCGACAGGTGGGTGGCCTCGCCGCCCGCGTCGCGGACGAGGGTGACCACCGCGAAGGCGCCGAGGGTTACGAAGGAGTACGCGGCGAGGTAGAAGAGGACGGAGGAGATGCCCTCGGGGGTGGTGGCGATGACACCGGCGAGGATGAACCCGGCGTGCGCGATGGAGGAGTACGCCAGCAGCCGCTTCACATCGGTCTGGGTGACGGCGACGATCGCGCCGCCCAGCATGGTGACGATGGCGACGCCCCACATCACCGGCCGCCAGTCCCAGCGCAGCCCCGGCAGGACGACGTACAGCAGCCGCAGCAGCGCGCCGAAGGCCGCCACCTTGGTGGCCGCGGCCATGAAGCCGGTGACCGGGGTGGGGGCGCCCTGGTAGACGTCCGGGGTCCACATGTGGAACGGAACCGCGCCGATCTTGAACAGCAGGCCCATCAGCACCATCGCCCCGCCGATGAGCAGCAGCGCGTCGTTGCCCATGGTCCCGGCGAGCGCCGGGGTGACGTTGCGGACCTGGCCGTTGACGACGTCCGCGAGACCGGCGTACGCCACGGTGCCCGCGTAGCCGTACAGCAGGGCGATCCCGAAGAGCAGGAACGCCGAGGAGAAGGCGCCGAGCAGGAAGTACTTGACGGCGGACTCCTGGGAGAGCATCCGGTGGCGCCGGGCGAGCGCGCACAGGACGTACAGCGGGAGGGAGAAGACCTCCAGTGCCACGAAGAGGGTCAGCAGATCGTTCGCGGCGGGGAAGACGAGCATGCCGCCCACCGCGAAGAGGACCAGCGGGAAGACCTCGGTGGTGGTGAACCCGGCCTTGACGGCGGCCTTCTCGGCGTCGCCGCCGGGGACGGCGGCGGCCTGGGCCGCGAAGTTGTCGACGCGGTTGCCATGGACGACCGGGTCGAGCCGCCGCTCGGCGAAGGTGAACACCGAGACCAGCGCGACCAGGAGAATGGTGCCCTGGAGGAAGAGGGCGGGCCCGTCGACGGCGACGGCGCCCATGGCCGCGACATGGGCCTTTCCGGTGCCGTAGTCGCTCGCGGCGAGGCCGATGACGGCCGCGAAGGCCGCGGCGAGGGAGACGACGGAGACGAACAGCTGCGCCGCGTACCGCTGGGCGCGCGGCAGGAACGCCTCGATCAGTACGCCGACGATCGCGGCGCCGAGCACGATCAGGGTGGGCGCCAGCTGCCCATACTCGATGTGCGGCGCGGGGATCTTGTCGGGCGCCGCCGCCGCTGTCGTCCACAGGCTGTGGACAGTGGCCGCGTGGGTCACTTGGCACCTCCGGAAGCACCGTCGTGGGACGCACCCTCGGGCTTGGGGCTGTAGTGGAACCAGCCCGCGTCAGTGACGGGGTGAGCGGGCTTGGGATCCTTCTCGTCCACCACGGACAGCGTGTGGTCCACGGCCGGGTTGACGATCGCGGTCAGCGGCTTGGGGTAGACGCCGAGGAAGAGCAGCAGGGCGATCAGCGGCGCGACGACGAGCAGTTCGCGCGGCCGCAGATCGGGCATGGACCGCACCTCCTCCTTCACCGGGCCGGTCATGGTGCGCTGGTAGAGGATGAGGACGTAGAGCGCGGCGAGCACGATGCCGACGGTGGCGATGACGCCGACCGCCGGATAGCGGCTGAACGCGCCGACGAGCACCAGGAATTCGCTGATGAAGGGCGCGAGCCCGGGCAGCGAGAGGGTGGCGAGACCGCCGATCAGGAAGGTGCCGGCGAGCACCGGGGCGACCTTCTGCACACCGCCGTAGTCGGCGATGAGCCGCGAGCCGCGCCGGGTGATGAGGAACCCGGCGACCAGCATCAGCGCGGCGGTCGAGATGCCGTGGTTGACCATGTAGAGGGTGGCGCCGCTCTGGCCCTGGGTGGTCATGGCGAAGATGCCGAGGATGATGAAGCCGAAGTGGGAGATCGACGCGTAGGCGATCAGCCGCTTGATGTCGCGCTGGCCGATCGCCAGCAGCGCGCCGTAGACGATGCTGATGAGCGCGAGGACCAGGATCACCGGGGTGGCCCACTTGCTGGCCTCGGGGAAGAGCTGGAGGCAGAAGCGGAGCATCGCGAAGGTGCCGACCTTGTCGACGACCGCGGTGATCAGCACGGCGACGGGCGAGGTGGACTCGCCCATCGCGTTGGGCAGCCAGGTGTGCAGCGGCCACAGCGGCGCCTTCACGGCGAAGGCGAAGAAGAAGCCGAGGAACAGCAGCCGCTCGATGCCGGTGCCGATGTCGAGCCGGCCGCTCGCCCGGGCGTCCACGATCTGCTGGAGCGAGAAGGTGCCGGTGCCCAGGTCGTCGGCGGTGACCGCGTAGAGCCCGACCACCGCGGCCAGCATGATCAGCCCGCCCGCCAGGTTGTACAGCAGGAACTTCACGGCGGCGTAACTGCGCTGGGTGGCCGTCTCCTCCTCGGACCGCTCCCCGGCCCGGTCCCCGAAGCCGCCGATGAGGAAGTACATCGGGATGAGCATGGCTTCGAAGAAGATGTAGAAGAGGAAGACGTCGGTGGCCTCGAAGGAGATCACCACCATCGCCTCGACCAGCAGGATCAGCGCGAAGAAGCCCTGGGTGGGCCGCCAGCGGCGGTTGGGCCGGGCGCCTTCCAGCGGGTCGGCGTCATGCCAGCCCGCCAGGATGATGAAGGGGATGAGCACGGCGGTGAGCGCGATCAGGGCGACCGCGATGCCGTCCACGCCCAGTTCGTAGCGGACCCCGAAGTCCTTGATCCAGGCGTGGGACTCGGTGAGCTGGAAGCGGGCGCCGCCCGGGTCGAAGCGGACCGCGACGACCGCCGCGAGGGCGAGGGTGACCAGGGAGAAGGCCAGCGCCACCCACTTGGCGGCGGCACGCTGGGCGGCGGGCACGGCGGCGGTGGCGACCGCGCCCAGGGCGGGCACCGCGGCCGTGACCGTCAGCAGGGGAAATGACATGACTCAGACCGCCCTCATCAGCAGGGTCGCGGCGATGAGAAGCGCCGCACCGCCGAACATCGAGACCGCGTACGTACGGGCGTAGCCGTTCTGGAGCTTGCGCAATCGGCCGGAGAGTCCGCCGACCCCGGCCGCCGTGCCGTTGACCACCCCGTCGACCAGCTTGTGGTCGACGTAGACCAGACCGCGGGTGAGGTAGCGGCCGGGCTGGACGAGCGCGACGTGGTTGAAGTCGTCCTGGAGCAGGTCGCGACGGGCGGCCCGGGTGAGGAGGGAGCCGCGCGGCGCGGTGCGCGGCACGGGCCGGCGCCCGTACTGCGCCCAGGCGAGGGCGACGCCGATGGCCAGGACGACCATCGTCCCGGCGGTGACGGCGGCGGCGCTGAGCGGGGAGTCGCCGTGGCTGTGGCCGGTGACCGGCTCCAGCCACTTCAGGAACGCGTCGTTCAGGCTGAACAGACCGCCGGCGAAGACCGATCCGAAGGCCAGGACGATCATGGGGATGGTCATGGACTTCGGCGACTCGTGCGGATGCGGCAGCTCGCCGGGGCGCACGTCGATACCGGGTTCGACGCTGGGCGCCTTGTCCGGGTCGGGCGCGGGCTCCCAGCGCTTCTCGCCGAAGAACGTCATCAGCATCACGCGCGTCATGTAGTACGCGGTGATGGCGGCGCCCAGCAGGGCCGCGCCGCCGAGGATCCAGCCCTCGGTGCCGCCCTTGGCGAAGGCCGCCTCGATGATCTTGTCCTTGGACCAGAAGCCGGAGAGCCCCGGGAAGCCGATGATGGCGAGGTAGCCGAGCCCGAAGGTGACGAAGGTGACCGGCATGTACTTTCTCAAGGCCCCGTACTTGCGCATGTCGACCTCGTCGTTCATGGCGTGCATGACCGACCCGGCGCCGAGGAACAGGCCCGCCTTGAAGAAGCCGTGGGTGACCAGGTGCATGATCGCGAAGACATAGCCGATCGGGCCGAGCCCGGCGGCCAGGATCATGTAGCCGATCTGCGACATGGTGGACCCGGCCAGGGCCTTCTTGATGTCGTCCTTCGCGCAACCGACGATCGCACCGAAGAGCAGCGTGACCGCGCCGACCGCGACCACCGCGGCCTGGGCGTCGGGCGCGGCGTTGAAGATCGCGCCGGAGCGGGTGATCAGGTAGACGCCCGCGGTCACCATGGTCGCCGCGTGGATCAGGGCCGAGACCGGGGTCGGGCCCTCCATCGCGTCGCCGAGCCAGGACTGCAGCGGCACCTGGGCCGACTTGCCGCACGCGGCGAGCAGCAGCATCAGCCCGATGGCCGTGAGCTTGCCCTCGCTCGCGTCGGTCGCGCTTCCCAGCACGGGGGCGAAGGCGAAGGATCCGAAGGTCGTGAACATCAGCATGATCGCGATGGACAGGCCCATGTCGCCGACGCGGTTGACGATGAACGCCTTCTTCGCCGCCGTCGCCGCGCTCGGCTTGTGCTGCCAGAAGCCGATGAGCAGGTACGAGGCGAGGCCGACGCCCTCCCAGCCGACGTACAGCAGCAGGTAGTTGTCGGCGAGGACGAGCAGCAGCATGGCCGCGAGGAAGAGATTGAGATAGCCGAAGAAGCGGCGGCGCCGCTCGTCGTGCGCCATGTAGCCGATCGAGTAGATGTGGATCAGCGTGCCCACACCAGAGATCAGCAGGACGAAGGTCATCGACAGCTGGTCGAGCTGGAAGGCGACGTCCGCGCGGAAGCCGCCCACCGGAATCCAGCTGAAGACCTGGCTGTGCAGGGCGCGGTCGTGCTCGCCACGGCCGAGCATGTCGGCGAAGAGCACGGCGCCGATCACGAAGGAGGCGCCCGCGAGCACCGTGCCCAGATAGTGGCCCGTGCGGTCCAGCCGCCGGCCCCCGCACAGCAGCAGGGCAGCGCCGAGCAGCGGGGCCGCGACGAGCAATCCGATGAGGTTCTCCACTTGAACGCGACCCCTTCTAGAGCTTCATCAGGCTGGCGTCGTCGACCGAGGCCGAGTGGCGGGAGCGGAAGACGGTCACGATGATCGCGAGGCCGACCACGACCTCCGCCGCCGCGACGACCATCGTGAAGAACGCGATGATCTGGCCGTCGAGGTTGCCGTGCAGCCGGGAGAAGGTGACGAACGCGAGGTTGCACGCGTTCAGCATCAGCTCGACGCACATGAAGAGGACGATCGCATTCCGCCGGATCACGACCCCGGCCGCACCGATGGTGAACAACAGGGCGGCCAGGTAGAGGTAGTTGACCGGATTCACTTGGCGACTCCCTTGTGGTGCTCGGCGTCCTCGGAGGCGCGGGCGTCCTCGGCCGTGCGCTCGGCCCCCTCGGGACTGCGCCGCCCCAGCCAGCGCTCCGAGCGCCGCTCCAGCGCCGCCAGCTCCGCCAGCGCCTCACCGGAGACATCCCGGACCTGGCCGCGGGCGCGCAGCGTCGCGTTGACCGTCAGCTCGGAGGTCGTGCCGTCGGGCAGCAGGCCGGGGATGTCCACCGCGTTGTGCCGGGCGTAGACACCGGGGGCGGGCAGCGGCGGGACGTGCTTGCCGGTGCGCACCCGCGCCTCGGACTGCTCGCGCTGGGTGCGCGCCCGCTCGGTGCGCTCGCGGTGGGTCAGCACCATCGCGCCGACCGCCGCGGTGATCAGCAGCGCGCCGGTGATCTCGAAGGCGAAGACGTACTTGGTGAAGACCAGGGCCGCCAGACCCTCCACATTGCCGCCGGAGTTGGCCTGCGCCAGCCCGTCGAACGTCTTCAGCGAGGCATTCCCGATGCCGGCGCACAGCAGGATGCCGAAGCCCAGCCCGCACAGGGCGGCGAGCCAGCGCTGCCCCTTCAGGGTCTCCTTCAGCGAATCCGCCGCGGTGACGCCGACCAGCATCACGACGAAGAGGAAGAGCATCATGATCGCGCCGGTGTAGACGACGATCTGGACGACGCCCAGGAAATACGCCCCGTTGGCGAGGTAGAAGATCGCCAGGACGATCATGGTGCCGGCCAGGCTCAGGGCGCTGTGCACGGCCTTGCGCATCAGGATCGTGCACAGCGCGCCGATCACGGCGACCGTGCCGAGCACCCAGAACTGGACGGCCTCCCCGGTGGAGGTGGTGGAGGCCGCCGCGGCCAGTGCGCCGCTCATGCCTCCACCCCCTGCTCGTTCTCCGCCTGCGTCTCCTCGTTCCCCGCGGCCTGGTCGGACAGGGTCTCGCCCTTGCTGACCGCGGTCTGACGGGTGGTGCCGGGCGCGGCCTCGGTCACCAGCCCGCGGTAGTAGTCCTGCTCGTCCATCCCGGGATAGATGGCGTGCGGGCTGTCGACCATGCCTTCGGTCAGCCCCGCGAGCAGCTCCTCCTTGGTGTAGATGAGCGATTCGCGGGTGCGGTCGGCCAGCTCGTACTCATTGGTCATGGTCAGCGCCCGGGTGGGGCACGCCTCGACGCACAGGCCGCACAGGATGCAGCGGAGATAGTTGATCTGGTAGACGCGGCCGTAGCGCTCGCCCGGGGAGTAGCGCTCCTCGTCGGTGTTGTCCGCGCCCTCCACATAGATCGCGTCCGCCGGGCAGGCCCAGGCGCACAGCTCGCATCCGATGCACTTCTCCAGCCCGTCCGGATGCCGGTTGAGCTGGTGACGTCCGTGGAAGCGGGGCGCGGTGGGCTTCTTCTCCTCGGGGTACTGCTCGGTCAGCCGCTTCTTGAACATGGCCTTGAAGGTCACGCCGAAGCCGGCCACCGGGTTCTGGAAGTCAGACACCATCGGCCTCCTTTCCGTCACTGACAGTGTCGGGGCCACCACTGACAATCAGCTCCCGGTCCTGTCGGGAGCGCCGTCGCGGTACGGGCGGCAGGGACTGGCCGGGCAGCGGCGGCACCGGGAATCCGCCCGCCATCGGGTCGAAGGCGGGCTCGGGGCCCTCCTCCGCCGGTTCGGCCTCGCCCTTCGCCGCCGCCCCGCGGTCGCGGAAGACGTCGACGACGAAGGACAGCAGCAGCAGCGCGATCACCGCGCCGCCGACGTACAGCACGATCGACTGGTTGTCGTAGTTCTCGTTGCGCAGCGCCCGCACGGTGGCGACCAGCATCAGCCAGACCATCGAGATCGGGATGAGGACCTTCCAGCCCAGCTTCATGAACTGGTCGTAGCGCACCCGGGGGACCGAGGCGCGGATCCAGATGAAGACGAACAGCGACGAGACGACCTTGCCGAGGAACCACAGCAGCGGCCACCAGCCGTGGTTGGCGCCCTCCCAGAAGGTGCTGATCGGCCAGGGCGCCCGCCAGCCGCCGAGGAAGAGGGTCACGGCGACCATCGAGACGGTGACCATGTTGATGTACTCGGCGAGCATGAACAGCGCGAACTTGATCGACGAGTACTCGGTGTTGAACCCGCCCACCAGGTCGCCCTCGGACTCCGGCATGTCGAACGGCGCCCGGTTGGTCTCCCCGACCATCGCCACGATGTAGATGAGGAACGAGACCGGCAGCAGCACCACGTACCAGCGGTCCTGCTGGGAGGCGACGATCTGCGAGGTCGACATCGATCCGGAGTAGAGGAACACCGCCGCGAAGGACAGGCCCATCGCGATCTCGTAGCTGATCATCTGGGCGCAGGAGCGCAGGCCGCCGAGGAGCGGATACGTCGACCCGGACGACCAGCCCGCCAGCACGATGCCGTAGATGCCGACCGAGGCGGTGGCGAGGATGTAGAGGACGGCGATCGGCAGGTCGGTCAGCTGCATGGCGGTGCGGTGCCCGAACACCGACACCTCCCCGCCGGCCGGGCCGAACGGGATCACCGCGACCGCCATGAAGGCGGGGATGGCCGCGACGATCGGCGCCAGGACGTAGACCACCTTGTCGGCGCCCTTGACGACCACGTCCTCCTTGAGCATCAGCTTCACGCCGTCCGCGAGGGACTGCAGCATGCCCCAGGGCCCGTGCCGGTTCGGGCCGATGCGCAGCTGCATCCAGCCCATCACCTTGCGCTCCATGACGATGGAGATCAGCACCGTCAGCATCAGGAACGCGAAGCAGAACACGACCTTGATCAGGATCAGCCACCACGGGTCGTGGCCGAACATCGACAGGTCCTCCGCGGCGAGATAGCTCATGAGGTCACCTCCGGCTCGGTCACAGGAGCGGTGATCGTGACGACGTCACCGGGGCCGGCGCCCAGATCGCGCCGCACGCCGCCGCCGGTGGAGTTCAGCGGCAGCCAGACGACCCGGTCGGGCATCGGCGTCACGCACAGGGGCAGCTGGACGGAACCGGCCGGGCCGGTGACCCGCAGCGGCTGGCCGTCACGCACCCCCGCCTCCTCGGCGGTCGCCGCCGAGAGCCGGGCCACCGCGGCGTGCCGGGTCGCCGCCAGCGCCGGATCGCCCTCCTGGAGCCGCCCCTGGTCGAGCAGCAGCCGGTGTCCTGCGAGCACCGCCTCGCCCTCGGCGGGCCGGGGCAGCGGGCCCCCGGTCTCCAGCGGGGCGGTGGCGCGCAGCCCCTGCCAGGTGCCGAGCCGGGTCAGCTCGGCGCGGGCGGCCGCCACGTCCGGCAGGCCCAGGTCCGTATCGAGCGCGTCGGCCAGCATGTGCAGCACCCGGGCGTCCGGGAGGGTGTGACGGCGGGTCATCTGGTCCGGCTTGAGCGCGGCCTCGAACGGCCTGGCCCGGCCTTCCCAGTTGAGGAACGTGCCGGACTTCTCGACGGCCGCCGCGACCGGGAGCACCACGTCCGCCCGCTCGGTGACCTCCGAGGGCCGCTGCTCCAGGCTGACCACGAACCCGACCGCGTCCAGGGCCGTCAGGGCCCGCTCCGGATCGGGCAGATCCGCCGGCTCGACCCCGCCGACCAGCAGCGCGCCGAGCCCGCCGCTCGCCGCGGCCTCCACGATCTGCCCGGTGTCGCGGCCCACCTGGTGCGGCAGATCGGAGATCCCCCACACCGCTGCGGTCTCCTCGCGGGCCCGCGGATCGTGCGCCGGGCGGCCGCCGGGCAGCAGCCCGGGCAGCGCGCCCGCCTCGATCGCGCCCCGCTCGCCCGCCCGGCGCGGGATCCACGCCAGCGTGGCACCGGTGGCGGCCGCGGCCCGTACGGCGGCGGTCAGTGCGCCCGCCACCGACGCCAGCCGCTCGCCGACGACGATGACCGCGCCCTCCTCCCGCAGCGCGTCGGCGGCCCGTTCACCGTCCTCGTCCAGGCCCGTACGGCCCGCGATCGCGTCCAGCCACTCGGTCTCGGTGCCGGGCGCGGCGGGCAGCAGGGTGCCGCCCGCCTTGTCCAGGCCCCGGGTGGCGTGGGTGGCGAGCGAGAAGGTGCGCTGGCCGTGCTTGCGGTACGCCTTGCGCAGCCGCAGGAAGACCCCGGGCGCCTCCTCCTCGGCCTCGAACCCGGCCAGCAGCACCGCGGGCGCCTTCTCCAGCGCGGCGTACGTCAGTCCGCCGCCGTCCAGGTCACGGCCGCGTCCCGCGATGTGGGCGGCCAGGAAGTCGGCCTCCTCGTCGCTGTGCGCCCGGGCCCGGAAGTCGATGTCGTTGGTCTCCAGGACGGTCCGCGCGAACTTGGTGTACGCGTACGCGTCCTCCACCGTCAGCCGGCCGCCGGTCAGCACCCCGGTGCGGCCGCGCGCCGCGGCCAGCCCCTCGGCCGCCGCCGCCAGGGCCTCCGGCCAGCTCGCGGGCTCCAGCTTCCCCGACTCGCGGTTCCGCACCAGCGGGGTGGTGAGCCGGTCCGGGAGTTGCGCGTAGCGGAAGCCGAAGCGGCCCTTGTCGCAGATCCACTCCTCGTTGACCTCGGGGTCGTCCTGGGCCAGCCGCCGCATGACCTTGCCGCGCCGGTGGTCGGTGCGGGTCGCGCAGCCGCCCGCGCAGTGCTCGCACACGCTGGGCGAGGACACCAGGTCGAAGGGGCGGGAGCGGAAGCGGTAGGCGGCCGAGGTGAGCGCGCCCACCGGGCAGATCTGGATGGTGTTGCCGGAGAAATACGATGCGAACGGCTCGCCCTCGCCGGTGCCGACCTGCTGCAGCGCGCCACGCTCCAGCAGCTCGATCATCGGGTCGCCCGCGATCTGGTTGGAGAAGCGGGTGCAGCGCGCGCACAGCACACAGCGCTCGCGGTCCAGCAGCACCTGGGCCGAGATCGGGACCGGCTTGGCGAACGTGCGCTTCTGGCCCTCGAAACGGCTGTCGGCCTGTCCGGCGCTCATCGCCTGGTTCTGCAGCGGGCATTCACCGCCCTTGTCGCAGACCGGGCAGTCCAGCGGATGGTTGATCAGCAGCAGCTCCATCACCCCGCGCTGCGCCTTCTCGGCGACCGGCGAGGTGAGCTGGGTCTTGACGACCATGCCGTCGGTGCAGGTGATGGTGCACGAGGCCATCGGCTTGCGCTGGCCCTCCACCTCGACGATGCACTGGCGGCAGGCGCCCGCGGGGTCGAGCAGCGGATGGTCGCAGAAGCGCGGGATCTCGATGCCGAGGAGTTCGGCGGCACGGATGACCAGCGTCCCCTTCGGGACGGAGATCTCGATCCCGTCGATGGTGACGGAGACCAGATCCTCTCGCGGCACCGCCGCCTCCCCGCCTCCCGAGGGTGCGTTGGTGGTCACGGTCATGCGGTCACCCCCACAGTGGTGCGCGGCTCGTCGGCCCAGACGGTGGACTTGGCCGGGTCGAAGGGACAGCCTCCGCCGGTGATGTGCTGCTCGTACTCCTCCCGGAAGTACTTCAGCGAGGAGAAGATGGGGCTGGCGGCACCGTCGCCCAGCGCGCAGAACGACTTGCCGTTGATGTTGTCGGCGATGTCGGCCAGCTTGTCGAGGTCGGCCATGCGGCCCTTGCCGGCCTCCAGGTCGCGCAACAGCTGCACCAGCCAGTACGTGCCCTCGCGGCAGGGTGTGCACTTGCCGCAGGATTCATGCGCGTAGAACTCGGTCCAGCGGGTCACCGCCCGCACCACGCAGGTGGTCTCGTCGAAGCACTGGAGCGCCTTGGTGCCCAGCATCGACCCGGCAGCGCCCACGCCCTCGTAGTCCAGGGGCACGTCGAGGTGCTCGTCGGTGAGCAGCGGGGTGGACGAGCCGCCGGGCGTCCAGAACTTCAGCCGGTGGCCGGGGCGCATGCCGCCGCTCATGTCGAGCAGCTGGCGCAGGGTGATGCCGAGCGGGCCCTCGAACTGGCCGGGGTTGGCCACATGGCCCGACAGCGAGTAGAGCGTGAAGCCCGGGGACTTCTCGCTGCCCATCGAACGGAACCATTCCTTGCCCTTGTTCAGGATCGAGGGAACCGAGGCGATGGATTCGACGTTGTTGACGACAGTGGGGCACGCGTACAGACCGGCCACCGCGGGGAAGGGAGGCCGCAGCCGGGGCTGGCCGCGGCGTCCCTCCAGCGAGTCCAGCAGCGCGGTCTCCTCACCGCAGATGTACGCGCCCGCGCCCGCGTGCACCGTGATGTCGAGGCCGGGCAGCCCGTCCACCCCGAGCTTCTGCCGGCGCCGTTCGGCGGTGCCCAGGTAACCCGCCTCGTATGCCTCGCGCACGGCCTCGTGCAGCCGCCGCAGCACCGGCACTGTCTCGCCGCGCAGATAGATGAAGGCGTGTTCGGAGCGGATGGCGTGGCAGGCGATGACCATGCCCTCGATCAGGGCGTGCGGATTGGCGTAGAGAAGGGGGATGTCCTTGCAGGTGCCGGGTTCCGACTCGTCGGCGTTGACGACGAGGTAGTGCGGCTTGCCGTCGCCCTGCGGAATGAACTGCCACTTCATTCCGGTGGGGAAGCCCGCGCCGCCGCGGCCGCGCAGTCCGGCGTCCTTCACCAGCGCGATCACGGCATCGGGGTCCATGGCGAGCGCCTTGGCGCTCCCCTGGTAGCCCTCGTGCCGCAGATAGGCGCGCAGCGTCCAGGACTTCGCCTCGTCC
Source organism: Streptomyces sp. NBRC 110028 (assembly GCF_001417735.1). Lineage (GTDB taxonomy): Bacteria > Actinomycetota > Actinomycetes > Streptomycetales > Streptomycetaceae > Streptomyces. The sequence continues at coordinate 79,561 of NZ_BBUZ01000036.1, read as the reverse complement.
CAGTGCGCGGAGAGCACGGGAGCCAGCAGCTTCTCGGGGCTGTGCTCGGATCGCTCGGTCGTCACGGTCATCACTCCCCCTCCTCGGCGACCGGACCTGACGGGTGGTGCGGATCGGAGGCCGAGGTCCGCTGCGGCGCGTCGTGCGAACTGGGATGCGCCGGCGGCGTCTCGTCCTGCGGGGCTCCCCCGTGCCGCGGCGAGACGACCCGGCCGGGCGCCTCCTCGCCCTTGGCCAGCCGCAGCCCGGTGAGCGAGGCGGGACCGGCGGAGCCACCGGCCTCGACGGCTCCGGGGCGCGGGTCGGGGAAACCGGCGAGGATGCGCGCGGTCTCCTTGAACGTGCACAGCGGCGCGCCCCGGGTCGGGGTGACGGTGCGGCCCGCCCGGAGGTCGTCGACCAGCCGCTTGGCGGAGTCGACGGTCTGGTTGTCGAAGAACTCCCAGTTGACCATCACCACGGGGGCGAAGTCGCAGGCCGCGTTGCACTCGATGTGCTCCAGGGTGACCTTGCCGTCCTCGGTGGTCTCCCCGTTGCCCAGCTCCAGATGGCGCTGCAGCTCCTCGAAGATCGCGTCCCCGCCCATCACCGCGCACAGGGTGTTGGTGCACACCCCGACCTGGTAGTCGCCCGAGGCCTTGCGGCGGTACATGGTGTAGAAGGTGGCGACCGCGGTGACCTCGGCGGTGGTCAGGTCCAGCATCTCGGCGCAGAACCGCATGCCGGTGCGGGTGACATGGCCCTCCTCGGACTGCACCAGGTGCAGCAGCGGCAGCAGGGCGCTGCGGCTGTCCGGGTAGCGGGCGATCACCTCCGCGGCGTCCGCCTCGAGCCGGGACCGCACCTCGGCCGGGTAGTCGGGAGCCGGCAGCTGCGGCATCCCCAGGGAAACGTCGGTCACCGGTCGACACCTCCCATCACGGGGTCGATGGACGCGACGGCGACGATGACGTCGGCGACCTGGCCGCCCTCGCACATGGCCGCCACGGCCTGGAGATTGGTGAACGACGGATCGCGGAAGTGGACGCGGTACGGGCGGGTGCCGCCGTCGCTGGCCATGTGCACGCCCAGTTCGCCCTTGGGCGACTCGACGGCCATGTACGTCTGTCCGGGCGGGACCCGGAATCCCTCGGTCACCAGCTTGAAGTGGTGGATCAGGGCCTCCATCGAGGTGCCCATGATGTTCTTGATGTGGTCGAGGGAGTTGCCGAGCCCGTCCGCTCCGAGCGCGAGCTGCGCGGGCCAGGCGATCTTCTTGTCCGCGACCATCACCGGTCCGGGCTCCAGCCGGTCCAGGCACTGTTCGACGATCCGCAGCGACTGGCGCATCTCCTCCAGCCGGATCAGGAAGCGCCCGTACGCGTCGCAGGTGTCGGCGGTCGGCACCTCGAAGTCGTAGCTCTCGTAGCCGCAGTACGGCTGCGCCTTGCGCAGATCGTGCGGCAGGCCGGTCGAGCGCAGTATCGGGCCGGTCACGCCGAGCGCCATGCAGCCCGCGAGGTCGAGGTAACCGACGTCCTGGAGACGGGCCTTGAAGATGGGGTTCCCGGTCGCGAGCTTGTCGTACTCGACCATGTTCTTGCGCATCGTCTTCAGGAACGCGCGGATCTGGTCGACCGCGCCGGGCGGCAGATCCTGGGCGAGGCCGCCGGGCCGGATGTACGCGTGGTTCATCCGCAGGCCGGTGATCAGCTCGTAGAGGTCCAGGATCAGCTCCCGGTCCCGGAATCCGTAGATCATGACGGTGGTCGCGCCCAGCTCCATGCCGCCGGTGGCGATGCACACCAGATGGGAGGAGAGCCGGTTCAGCTCCATCATCAGCACCCGGATGACGGTGGCGCGGTCCGGGATCTGGTCCTCGATGCCGAGCAGCTTCTCGACGCCCAGGCAGTACGCCGCCTCGTTGGAGAAGGGCGTCAGATAGTCCATGCGCGTCACGAACGTGGTGCCCTGCGTCCAGTTCCGGAATTCGAGGTTCTTCTCGATCCCGGTGTGCAGATAACCGATTCCGCAGCGGGCCTCGGTGACCGTCTCGCCGTCGATCTCCAGGATCAGCCGGAGCACCCCGTGGGTGGAGGGGTGCTGCGGACCCATGTTGACGATGATCCGCTCGTCGTCGGCCTTCGCCGCAGCGGCCACGACCTCGTCCCAGTCGCCGCCGGTGACGGTGTAGACGGTGCCCTCGGTGGTCTCGCGCGCGGAGGCGGCGGAGGCTGAGGGGTTCGCGTGGGTGGCAGACATCAGCTGTACGACCTCCGCTGGTCCGGAGCCGGGATCTGGGCGCCCTTGTACTCGACGGGGATGCCGCCGAGGGGGTAGTCCTTGCGCTGCGGGAAGCCCTGCCAGTCGTCCGGCATCATGATCCGCGTGAGCGCGGGGTGACCGTCGAAGACGATGCCGAAGAAGTCGTAGGTCTCCCGCTCGTGCCAGTCGTTGGTCGGATAGACGTCGACGATCGACGGGATGTGCGGATCGCTGTCCGGGGCGGTCACCTCCAGCCGGATCACCCGGTTATGGGTGATCGACCGCAGGTGGTAGACGGCGTGCAGCTCACGGCCCTTGTCGCCGGGGAAGTGAACGCCGCTGACGCCCGTGCACAGCTCGAAGCGGAGCGCCGGGTCGTCGCGCAGGGTCCGGGCGACCCGCGGCAGGTGCTCGCGGGCGATGTGGAAGGTCAGCTCGTCGCGGTCCACGACGGTCTTCTCGATCGCGTTCTCCGGGAGCAGCGACTGCTCCTCCAGCGCGCCCTCGAGTTCGTCGGCGACCTCGTCGAACCAGCCCCCGTACGGGCGGGTGGCCTGGCCCGGCAGCCGTACGGGGCGCACCAGACCGCCGTAGCCGGTGGTGTCGCCGCCGTTGTTGGCGCCGAACATGCCGCGCTGGACGCGGATGGCCTCGCCCTGGTCACCGCGGCGGCCGGGGAGGTTCTCGGCGTTCAGGTCCTTGTCGGGATTGACCCCGTTACCGTTCGCTGTCACCTCAGCAGCCCCTTCATCTCGATCGTCGGGAGCGCCTTCATCGCCGCTTCCTCCGCCTCACGGGCCGCGCGCTCGCGGTTCACGCCGAGCTTCTCCTCGCGGATCTTCTGGTGCAGTTTGAGGATCGCGTCCATGAGCATCTCGGGCCGCGGCGGGCAGCCGGGCAGGTAGATGTCCACGGGGACGATGTGATCGACGCCCTGCACGATCGCGTAGTTGTTGAACATGCCGCCGCTGGAGGCGCACACGCCCATCGAGATGACCCATTTCGGGTTCGGCATCTGGTCGTAGACCTGGCGCAGCACCGGGGCCATCTTCTGGCTGACCCGCCCGGCGACGATCATCAGATCGGCCTGCCGGGGCGAGCCGCGGAAGACCTCCATGCCGAAGCGGGCGAGGTCGTACCGTCCGGCGCCCGTGGTCATCATTTCGATGGCGCAGCAGGCCAGGCCGAAGGTGGCCGGGAAGACGGAGGACTTACGGGCCAGCCCGGCGGCCTGTTCGACGGTGGTCAGCAGGAACCCGCTCGGAAGTTTCTCTTCGATACCCATGCGCTGTTTCCCCTATCTCCTCTTGAGCCCCTTTAGTCCCACTCCAGGCCGCCGCGCCGCCACACGTAGGCGTAGGCGACGAAGACGGTGAGCACGAAGAGGAGCATCTCCACGAGCCCGAACAACCCCAGGGCGTCGAAGGTGACGGCCCAGGGGTAGAGGAAGACGATCTCGATGTCGAAGACGATGAAGAGCATCGCCGTCAGGTAGTACTTGATGGGGAAGCGCCCACCGCCGGCCGGATGTGGAGTCGGCTCGATCCCGCACTCGTAGGCCTCGAGCTTGGCCCGGTTGTAGCGCTTGGGGCCGATGATCGCGGCCATGAACACCGAGAAGATCGCAAAAGCTGCCCCGAGGGCTCCCAGTACGAGGATGGGCGCGTATGCGTTCACCGTCCTCGCTCCCTTCAGTCGACGATGACTGGCTGGCGGACCGCACGGACGTGCCGTCGCCCCACGAAGATCGTGCTCATGTGAGGCAGTTCACAAGCCCGTTTCGCCTGCATCTTATGCCCGTCGGTCTGTGATCTGCGACACGGGGTGCGCCAACGTCTTTGTGATCTCCACCACCTGACGAAGGATCATGAAGTCGGATGAGCGGTGATCTTGTACGTGAAGCATCCATTCAGTCACGAGAGGTGACAATCGAAGACGTCATCACAGGTGAGCGCGTTGCGCCCCTACCAAGATATGGTACATACATGCAAATTTGAGTGGGGCCGCGTCAGCTGGTATTAGGTCGCCATCCGCGCGAGTGACCCTCTCCCTGGGCCCCCTCGACTCGTCACCCGAGTCCGATCCGAGCACCCTGTGACCACCGCTTCGCGCCTCGGTTCACGAGCGTCACAAAATGGACACGAGTGAGTGAGGTATCCCACCTCGCGAAGAGTTGTGGATCTCGATTTGACGGGAACCCTTGGTATGCGGGCCGCATTGGTGATAGGCCGCCCGCCGTTACCGCTGGGCGCCAAATGCCATGCGTACGCACATGATCGAGGAAGTCGGACATGGCCCCGGCGCCCGCGATGAAGATCATTCAGCCTGGATTTTGGGCATGAACACGCCCAATGTGGCGCAGCCCACTTTTGTTGATCCGGGCCTTTGGGCCCTGGTACCCAGTGACCTATGTCCCCGATCGCACACATACCCAGCCACCGGAAGCCCCGCCGCGCCGCCGCTTCCACGCGTGCACTCCGCGCCGGGATGACCGGTGGCTTCCTCACCCTCGCGGTGGCCGGCGCCGCGGTGCCCGCCTCCGCCGCCGAGCCCGCCCACGAGGCGACGGTCGAAATGCCGACCGTCAGCGACACCCTGGCGAACACGGCCGCCCAGACGGCCGCCGCCACCCAGCAGGCGGCCTCCGGCTACGAGCTCCAGGCCCAGCAGGACCAGGCGGCCGCCCAGGCGAAGACCGCCGCCAAGAAGGCCAAGGCGGAGGCCGACAAGAAGAAGCGCGAGGCCGAGGCGCGCCGCGCCGCCGCCAAGAAGGCCGCCGAGGCCCGGGCCGAGAAGGCGTCCCGCTCCGCCGAGCGCGCCACCCTCTCCACCTCCTCGGCCACCACCTCCGTCTCGAACGCCACCGGCAACGCCGCCGCGGTGATCAGCTTCCTCAAGGCACAGCTGGGCAAGGCGTATGTGCTCGGTTCCAGCGGTCCGTCCTCCTACGACTGCTCCAGCCTGACCCAGGCGGCGTTCAAGCAGGTCGGCATCGACCTGCCGCGGGTCTCCCAGGACCAGTCCACCGTCGGCACCCAGGTGTCGCTGGACAGCCTCCAGCCGGGCGACCTGCTCTACTGGGGCAGCTCGGGCAGCGCGTACCACGTCGGCGTCTACATCGGTGGCGGCAAGTTCATCGGCGCCCAGAACCCCAGCACGGGCATCGTCGAGCGTCCGCTGGACTACGACCAGCCGACCGGGGCCGTCCGCGTCCTCTGAGCCTCTGAGTCGTAGCAGACAGACTCCTTTCGGCCATGGGGCCGCCGTTCCTCGCCGCTCATAGCGGAACGGCGGCCTCACGACTGTCTACGAGGCGTACACCTTCTCCACGAACTCGCCGATCTGGTTATCGGAGAGGTGATGGGCGAGGTCCGCTTCGCTGATCATCCCGACCAGCCGCTTGTTCTTGTCGATCACCGGCAGCCTGCGGATCCGGTGGTCCTCCATCTCCCGCAGCACCTCGGAGACGTCGGCGTCCGCGCTGATCCAGCGCGGCGTGCCCTTCGCGAGATCCCCCGCCGTCGTCCGGGACGGATCGCGGCCCTGGGACACACAGCCGACGACGATGTCGCGGTCGGTGAGAATGCCGCACAGCCGCTCCTGGCTGTCGCTGATGGGCAGGGCGCCCACGTCCAGATCGCGCATCAACTGCGCGGCGCGCTCCAGGTTCTCCGTCGCCGGGATCCACTGGGCCCCCGGGTGCATGATGTCTGCGGCCTTCGTCATGGCGTACCTCCTGAAAGGCCCACCGGCGGAAGAACCGGCCCGTGGGCCCGATCGATCCGGCGTCGCCGCGGCGGACACGCACGGCGCCCCCTCACTTCATTGTCACCACCGTCGGCGGGCCCGCGCGACCGCCCGGTGCCAGACTGAGAACTGTCGTCAGAGCACCACATGAGCCCCTTGCGCACGATCGTTGAAGGAGCAGCCATGCTCACCACCGATTTCGTCCCCGGCGCGCCCAACTGGCTGGATCTCGGCGCCCCCGACACCGAGGCGGCCCGGGCCTTCTACGGCGGACTGCTGGGCTGGGCCTTCGAGTCGGCCGGTCCCGAAGCGGGCGGATACGGCTTCTTCACCCACGGCCGCAAGACCGTCGCCGCCCTCGGCCCGCTCACCGACGCCGGGGCCCGGTCCGCCTGGACCCCGTACTTCCAGACCGTGGACGCCGACGCCACCGCGCGCTCCGTCGAGCAGGCGGGCGGCCATGTGCGCACCGCGCCGTTCGACGTCTTCGACGAGGGGCGGATGGGGCAGTTCACCGACCCCGGCGGGGCCCGGTTCGCGGTCTGGCAGCCCGGCAAGACCCTGGGCCTCGAGGTGGTCACCGAGCCCGGCTCGCTGTGCTGGACCGAGCTGCACTCCCCCGACCCGGCCGCTGCCCGCGCCTTCTACCGCACCGTCTTCGGCTGGGAGACCGAGGAGATGTCCTTCCCCGGCGGGTCCTACACCGTGCTGTCGACGGGCGGCGGCGGCAAGGACGGCACCTTCGGCGGCGTCGCGCAGCTCCAGGAGGGGCATTCGACGCCGCCGCAGTGGCTGCCGTACTTCGAAGTGACGGACTGCGACCGGGTCGTCGCGAAGGGTCAGGAGCTGGGCGGGTCGGTGCTGATGCCCGCCGTGACGTCGGAGGGCATCGGGCGGATGGCGTGGCTGACGGACGTGGCGGGCGCCCCGTTCGGCGTGATCGCCAGTACGAGCCCCGACGCCGCCTGAGGGCGGGGGCCCGTCAGGCGCGCGGTGCCACCTTCGTCAGGGCGTTGATGATGCGGTCCATGGCGTCGCCGCCCGTCGGGTCGGTCAGGTTGGCCAGCAGCTTCAGCGTGAAGCGCATCAGCATCGGATGCGTGAGCCCGCGCTCCGTCGCCAGCTTCATCACCTTCGGGTTGCCGATCAGCTTCACGAACGCGCGGCCCAGCGTGTAGTAGCCGCCGTACACGTCCTTGAGGACCTGCGGATAGCGCCGCAGGGCCATCTCCCGCTGGGCGGGCGTGGCACGGGACTGGGCCTGGACGATCACGTCCGCGGCGATCTGACCGGATTCCATCGCATAGGCGATGCCCTCGCCGTTGAACGGGTTGACCATGCCGCCCGCGTCACCGACCAGCAGCAGCCCACGGGTGTAGTGCGGCTGCCGGTTGAAGGCCATGGGGAGGGCCGCGCCGCGGATCGGACCGGTCATGTTGTCCGGGGTGTAGCCCCACTCCTCCGGCATGGACGCGCACCACGCCTTGAGGATCTCGCGCCAGTCCAGCTCCTTGAAGGAGGACGAGGTGTTGAGCACGCCGAGCCCGACGTTGCTCGTGCCGTCGCCCATGCCGAAGATCCAGCCGTAGCCGGGCAGCAGCCGGTCCTCCGCGCCGCGCCGGTCCCACAACTCCAGCCAGGATTCGAGGTAGTCGTCCTCGTGCCGGGGCGAGGTGAAGTACGTGCGCACCGCCACGCCCATCGGGCGGTCCTCGCGCCGGTGCAGGCCCATGGCGAGGGAGAGCCGGGTGGAGTTGCCGTCGGCGGCGACGACCAGCGGCGCGTGGAAGGTGACGGGCGTCTTCTCCTCGCCCAGCTTCGCCTCGACGCCGGTGATGCGGCCGGTGCGGTCGTCGACGATCGGGGCGCCCACGTTGCAGCGCTCGTACAGCCGCGCCCCGGCCTTCTGGGCCTGCCGGGCCAGCTGGTCGTCGAAGTCGTCGCGCTTACGCACCAGGCCGTAGTTGGGATAGGCGGCCAGGTCCGGCCAGTCCAGCTCCAGCCGTAGGCCGCCGGCCATGATCCGCAGGCCCCGGTTGCGCAGCCAGCCCGCCTCCTCGGAGATGTCGATGCCCATCGCGACGAGCTGCTTGGTCGCGCGCGGGGTCAGCCCGTCGCCGCACACCTTCTCGCGCGGGAACGCCGTCTTCTCCAGCAGCAGGACGTCGAGTCCCGACTTGGCCAGGTGGTACGCCGTAGTGGAACCGGCCGGTCCGGCGCCGACGACGATCACATCGGCGCTGCGCTCCGAGATCCCGGAGGATGCGCTCTCGGTGGCGCTCGCGGTGGGTGCGGTCTCGCTCACGCAGGGTCTCCCGTGGCCTGGGTAACAGCGTGCCGGTCGCGCCGGGCACTGGACGTGTGCAGTCTATGGGGGCGTGCTCGGGTGCCCGCGAAGGGCGGCCCCCCTGACCGTGACTCAGCCTGTGATACGGCCGCCTGCGGCCGCGCGGCCGCAGGCGTCAGGGGCGGGTGGCGCGGTGCAGGGCCACGATGCCGCCGGTGAGGTTGCGCCAGGCCGGGCGGGCCCAGCCCGCCTCGCGGAGCCGGGCGGCGAGCCGAGGCTGGTCGGGCCAGGCGCGGATGGACTCGGCCAGGTACACGTACGCGTCCGGGCTGCTGCTGACCGCCGTCGCGATCGGCGGCAGGGCGCGCATCAGGTACTCGGTGTAGACCGTGCGGAACGGGGCCCAGGTGGGGTGGCTGAACTCGCAGACGACCAGCCGCCCGCCCGGCCGGGTCACCCGCAGCATCTCGCGCAGCGCGCCGTCGGTGTCCTGCACGTTGCGCAGCCCGAAGGAGATCGTGACGGCGTCGAAGACCCCGTCGGCGAAGGGCAGCCGGGTCGCGTCGCCCGCGGTCAGCGGCAGCCGCGGGTGGCGGCGCTTGCCCTCGCGGAGCATGCCGAGCGAGAAGTCGCACGGCACCACGTACGCACCGGCCTCCGCGTACGGCAGGGAGGACGTGCCCGTACCGGCGGCGAGGTCGAGCACCCGGTCCCCGGGGCGGGCGGCGACGGCGCCGGCGACCTCCTTGCGCCACAGCCGGGCCTGGCCGAGCGACAGCACGTCGTTGGTCAGGTCGTAGTTGGCCGCCACGTCGTCGAACATGGCGGCGACTTCATGCGGCTGCTTGTCCAGGGATGCTCGGGTCACCCGCCCATTGTTCACCTCGTCCCGCACCGCCCCGTGCCAGGGGGTGTCTTGCCGATCAGGCCGGATCAGCGAGCGGCGTCTGGTGCGGTAGATCGCAACCCGCGTGAGGAGAGCGCAGGGGCGCTGCGTGCGACGAGCGCGGGGCCGCGAGGTGCCGTGCCGGGCGCCGGGAGCCCGGCATGATCGGCACGACACCCCCCAGGGTCAGCGGCGGCGGTGCACCAGGCGCCCGGCGAGCACGGTGACCAGGCAGGCCCCGTCCGCGCCGAAGACCGCCAGATCGGCGCGTCCGGCCTCGGTCAGCGCTGCCGGGCGCGGCCGGGCCCCGTCGAGGACGGCGATCTCGTTGCGCTCGGCGGCGGCGCGCAGCCCGGGGTCGGCGACGTGCTCCGCCAGGACCGCCGTCGCGCCCAGCCGCAGCAGGGCGTGGATCCGCTCCCGGGGGGTCGGCGCGTCCGGCACCGGCCCGTCGTGGACGAGGGCGGGGCCGAGGGTGCCGGGCCACTGCCGCACCCGGGCCCGCGGATGCGCGGCCCGCAGCTCCTCCAGCGGGCCGACGGCGGCGACGCGGCCGCCGTCGACCAGGACCGCGCCGTCGTGCAGGACCGGGCCCTCACCGAGGGTGCACCGGACCACCGGCGCGGTGTGGAGCGTGCGCATCAGGAGGCGTCGATCAGCTTCAGCTCGGGGTGGGCCGTGCCGGATTCGATCGCCGTCGAGGACAGGTGCGAGACGACGTGGTCGTCGACCGGGTCGTGTCCCGGGTCGTCGTGCACCACCAGGTGCTCGTACGTGGTCGCGCGCTGCGCGGGCACCCGCCCGGCCGTGCGGATGAGGTGGAGCAGCTCCATCCGGTTGGAGCGGTGGCGGGCGCCGGCCGAGGAGACCACGTTCTCCTCCAGCATCACCGAGCCGAGGTCGTCCGCCCCGTAGTGCAGCGAGAGCTGTCCGGCCTCCTTGCCGACGGTCAGCCAGGAGCCCTGGATGTGGGCCACGTTGTCGAGGAAGAGCCGGGCGATCGCGATCATCCGCAGGTATTCGAAGACGGTGGCCTGCGTCTGGCCCTTCAGATGGTTGTTCTCGGGCTGGTAGGTGTACGGGATGAAGGCGCGGAAGCCGCCCGTCCGGTCCTGTACGTCGCGGATCATGCGGAGGTGCTCGATCCGCTCCGCGTTGGTCTCACCGGTGCCCATGAGCATCGTGGAGGTGGACTCGACCCCGAGGTTGTGGGCGATCTCCATGATCTCCAGCCACCGCTCGCCGGACTCCTTCAGCGGGGCGATGGCCTTGCGCGGCCGCTCGGGCAGCAGCTCGGCGCCCGCGCCCGCGAACGAGTCCAGGCCCGCGGCGTGGATCCGGCGGATCGCCTCCTCCGCCGATACGCCCGAGATGCGCGCCATGTGCTCGACCTCGGAGGCGCCCAGCGAGTGGATCACCAGCTGGGGGAACGCCTCCTTGATGGCCGCGAAGTGCTTCTCGTAGTACTCGACGCCGTAGTCCGGGTGGTGGCCGCCCTGGAACATGATCTGGGTGCCGCCCAGTTCGACGGTCTCGGCGCAGCGCCGCAGGATGTCGTCGAGGTCGCGGGTCCAGCCCTTGGCGGTGTCCTTGGGCGCGGCGTAGAAGGCGCAGAACCGGCAGGCCGTCACGCACACGTTGGTGTAGTTGATGTTCCGCTCGATGATGTACGTCGCGATGTGCTCGGTGCCCGCGTAGCGACGGCGTCGTACGGCGTCGGCGGCGGCCCCCAGGGCGTGCAGCGGCGCGGACCGGTAGAGGTCCAGCGCCTCCTCCGGGGTGATGCGCCCCCCGGCGGCGGCGCGGTCGAGGACTGCCTGCAGCGTGGGGTGTGCGGTCACCGGGGCGTCCCTTTCGGAGTTCTACGGGCGGACCGACCCAGCGTACGCCCCCGCCCGTCAGCGCAAGCGGCGCAGGGTGCCGGTCGGATCGCCCGCCTGCCGGTCCTTCGCCCGGTACTTCAGCGTGCCGTCGGAGGCGAGGGTGTACTGCTCGTCCGTCGAGCTGTCGCTGCACCCCGCCTGGGACTCGTCCCCCCGGAAGCGGGCGTCGAGGTGCAGCTCCTTGGACGTGGCGGAGACCAGCTTCCAGGTGAAGTCGCAGCGCACCACCGACAGCTTCACCCGGCCGCTCGCGACCTGCTCACCGGTGGAGCCGCGCTGGAAGGTGATGGTCATGGTGCCGACGGGGATGCCGTTCCGGGAGGTCAGATCGCCCTGCCAGGTGCCGAGGAACGCCTTGGGCACGTCCGATCCGCCGGGCGGGGCCGACGCCCCCGGGGCGGCCGGGCCGGTCTGGGCACCGCCGTCGGCCGCCGGGTCGCCGCCCGAGCCCCCGGACATGTTCTGGACGAGGACCACGGCGGTCGTGGCGACCGCGAGCGCGCCCGCGACGGACAGCACCAGGGAACAACTGAGGCCCTTGGGGCGCTTCTTGCCGCCGAGGGCGGCGGAGAGCGCGAAGCCGCGACCGCCCTCGGGCGGCCGGCCGGGGGGCGGGGTCGCGGGGTCGCCGGTCCGATGGCCCGGCTGGTTCGCGTACGACGGGTCCGGCGGGCCGAACGCGCCCAGCACGGGTGCGGGCGGGGCGGGGGCGCCGGGCACGGGCGTGCCGGGTATGGGCGTGCCGGGTATGGGCGTTCCGGACGCGGGTGTTACGGGTACGGGCGTGCCGGACGCGGGCGTGGCGGCCACGGCGGACGGGCTCGCGGACGGCGGCGGAGCGACCGTGTCCGCCTCCAGGTCGAGCAGTTCGACCGCCTGGCGGCTCACCCGCTCGATCAGCGCCGCCGGCAGCCAGCCGGACCGTACGAGCCCCGAGGCGCCGTCCGACGGGGCCAGGCGGCCCGTGATCTGTTCGGGGGTGGGGCGGTCGGCCGGGTCCTTGGCCAGGCACGCGGCGACCAGGTCGCGCAGCTCTTCGGTCAGCTCCGGGCCGAGCCGCGGCTCCTCGTGGACCACCTTGTAGAGCAGCGAGGCCGAGCTGTCGCCCGGGAAGGGCTGCTCGCCGGTGGCCGCGTACGTCAGCACGGCGCCCAGCGAGAAGATGTCGGCCGGACCGCTCACGGGCAGGCCGAGGATCTGCTCGGGCGACATATAGCCGGGCGAGCCGATGGAGGCGCCGGTGGAGGTCAGGGAGACGGTGCCCTCGGTGGCCCGGGCGATACCGAAGTCGATCAGCCGTGGGCCGTCGAGGGCGAGCAGCACATTGGACGGCTTGACGTCGCGGTGGACCAGGCCCAGCCCGTGGACGGCTCCCAGCGCCTCCGCCAGCCCCGCGCCCAGGGCCCGTACCGAGGACTCGGGCAGCGGGCCCTCGTCGTTGACGGCCTGGCTGAGCGAAGGGCCCGCCACATACCCGGTGGCCACCCACGGAACACGCGCCTCCGGGTCGGCGTCGAGGACCGGGGCGGTCCAGGAGCCGCCGACCCGGCGCGCGGCGTCGACCTCGCGCCGGAAACGCGCGCGGAACTCCTCGTCGAGCGCGAAGTGCGCGTGCACCACCTTCACCGCGACCGTGCGCCCGCCCGCGCTGCGGCCCAGGTACACCACGCCCATGCCGCCGGAGCCGAGCCGTCCGAGCAGCCGGTACGCCCCGATGACCTGCGGGTCCTCCGCTCCCAGCGGCTGCATGTGCCTCCCCCATCGCCTGCGCCGGACCAGCTTAGGCCCTGCCCAGCGGATCTTCGCGGGGCCGCGACGCCCGGCACCGCACCTCGCTGCGCTGTCGGAGTCGTCCGAGTACGCCCAGCACGAGGACGATCCTCCGCCTTGCGATGCACGGCACCAGACGCCGCGGCCTGATCCACGAAGATCCGCCGGGCAGGACCTGGGCGGGCATGACAGCGGCGGCCCAGCCCGGTCGGCTAACCGTTCGCGGCGGGGGTGTCCAGCAGATCGACCCGGACGTCCGCCGGGAAGCCGGTCGTCGGGCCGGTCAGGCGGGCGAACTCGGCGATGCCCGCCAGCTGCTTCGCGCCCAGGGAGAAGTCGAGGGTGGTGAAGTAGCGCTCCAGCACCGCACCGTCCAGGTCCTCCCAGCGCGCGGCGTGCTCGGCGACCTTGCCCGCCTCCTCCAGGGACAGGTTCCGGGACTCCAGGAACGCCCGGTGCACCTCGCGCACGATCTCCGGCTCGCGCTCCAGGTATTCGCGGCGCGCGGCCCAGACCGCGAAGACGAAGGGCAGCCCGGTCCACTCCTTCCACATCTGCCCCAGGTCATGGACCTGGAGGCCCAGCTTCGGGGCGTGGTGGAGGTTGGCCCGCAGCGCGGCATCGCCGATCAGCACCCCCGCGTCGGCCTCCTGCATCATCAGGCTGAGGTCGGGCGGGCAGGTGTAGTAGTCCGGCTCGATCCCGTACCGCTCGGTGAGCAGCAGCTGGGCCAGGCGTACGGAGGTGCGCGAGGCCGAGCCAAGCGCGACGCGCGCCCCGTCCAGCCGCTCCAGCGGCACCTTGGAGACGATCACGCACGACATGACGGGCCCGTCACAGCCCACCGCGATGTCGGGCAGCGCCACCAGGTCGTCGGCGTTGCGCAGGTACTCGACGAGGCTGATCGGGCCGATGTCGAGACCGCCCTCGACCAGCAGGTCGTTGAGCGTGTCGGGGGAGGCCTTGGTCAGCTCGAAGTCGAGCAGCGAGCCGGTCCTGGCAAGACCCCAATACAGCGGTACGCAATTGAGGTACTGGATGTGGCCGACCCTCGGTCTGTCACGGCGGCCCAGGGAGCTGGGGATGACGCTTTCGGCGGCGTCCGGTGTACTCCGCGAGGGGGAACTCGGTGAATTGTCCACAACCGGAGGCTAGCGCCGCTCTTCGGGGAGAGCGGGGGCGGGGTGGCGCCCGTTTGGCCCGTCATTACCGGCCGACACGAGCTCGACCTGCAGTCCTATCCATCGCGCGCGCCCTGGAAACCCCTCGTTTCCGTGATCTTCGGCTCTTTCCTCGTGCACACAGAGCGTGCTAAGCTCACCGCAAGTTGCAGTTTGGTTTCCCTTGCAGTACAGAGCCTGCGGAGCATGTGACCGCGGGCTTTTGTAGTTTTCAGACTTCTTGCAGGTTCTGGAGCAGGGCAACCCTTTGGCCCAAGGAGGGCTTTATGGCTACCGGAACCGTCAAGTGGTTCAACGCCGAGAAGGGCTTCGGCTTCATCGCCCAGGACGGCGGCGGCCCCGATGTCTTCGTTCACTACTCCGCGATCAACGCGTCTGGCTTCCGCTCCCTGGAGGAGAACCAGGCCGTGACCTTCGACGTCACGCAGGGCCCGAAGGGCCCGCAGGCCGAGAACGTCAGCGCGGTCTGATCTAGCAGTACCCAAGGAGCCCTGCTCCCCCGCACCGGCGGGGAAGCGGGGCTCCTGCCTTTTCCGGAATGCTTTATTCACGGACCGTTCATTCTCTTTCGAAAGCGAAACCCCGCGCCTGACGCTGCGTAAGGCCGCCACGACGCACCGTCGACATCGCGCGCCCGGCCGGGCTACCGTTTCGACCATGGGGAGGACCAGGGGCCGGGGGCGGCGAACGGTCACCGTGCACCACGTACGAGCCGCGGTGCACGGCGCGCAGCGGCTCGGCGTCGACACCGCACCGCTGCTCCAGCGGGCCCGGATCCCGCCGCTGCTGCTCGGCGACGACCGCGCGCGCTTCTCCCCCGAGCAGTTCACCCGGCTGGTGCGCGCCCTGCACCGGGCCACCGGGGACGAGTTCCTGGGGCTCGGATCCGCGCGCAGCAGACCCGGCACGTTCGCCATGATGTGCTACGCCTCGCTCGGCTGCCCCGACCTCGGCACCGCCCTGGAGCGCGGCGCGCGCTTCTACCGGCTCTTCCCCGGCGGGCCGCACCTGACCCTGGAGCACGGCGGGGACGGGGAGGCGGTATTCGGCATTCACGGGCGGTTACGCACCCACCAGGAGAGCCAGATCGTCGCCGAGTGGCTGATGCTCATCTGGCACCGGTTCGCGGGCTGGCTGATCGGACGCCGCATCCCGCTGCTGTGGACCCGGTTCGCCCACCCGGCGCCCCCGCACGCGGACGAGTACGAGCAACTGTTCGACTGCACCCCGTACTTCGGCGGGGACCGCACGGCGGCCGGATTCGATCCCCGCTGGCTGTCCGCGCCCCTGATCCAGGACGAGGCGTCCCTCCAGGCGCTGCTGCGCCGCGCGCCCGCCGGGCTCCTCGGCCGCTCCGAGTACGGCACGACCGTCGCCCAGCAGGTGCGCCACACGCTCGCCGGGGGCCTGCGGACCGGTGGCGGGCCGGGCGGGCGCCGCCCCGGGCGGCTGCCGGACCTGCGGGAGGTCGCGGCCCGGCTCGCGGTCAGCCCCGCGACGCTGCGCCGGCGGCTGGACGAGGACGGCACCTCCTTCCAGCGGCTCAAGGACCAGGTGCGGCGGGACGCGGCGATCGGCGGCCTGCGCGCCACCGGTGAGCCGATCGAGGAGCTGGCGGTGCGGCTGGGCTTCTCCGAGGGCGCCGCGTTCCACCGGGCGTTCCGGCGCTGGACGGGGATGACACCGGGCGCCTACCGGCTGGCGTACGGGCACACCGGCGCACGAAATATGCCGGGTGAGACATAAGGCCAGCGAATCTGAGCGCTCCGGTCAGCAACAGACAATCCACACGTCTCTACGGTCCCCCACACACAGCACCGCAGCACCATCCGCACCGTTGGGAGAGCCGTATGCGCACCCGCACCACCGTGCTCGCCACCCTCACCGCCCTGACCCTGGCGGCCGCGCTGCCCACCGCACCACCGGCCATGGCCACGACCGGCACCGACCGGACCGCCGCCACCCAGGGCAGGCCCGGCGACATCGTCACCCTGTCCCCCACCTCGTTCCGCGCCGTGCCCGGCGCGCCGGTCACCACCCGCTCCTGGCACATCACCTACCGCTCGACCACCGCCCGGGGCGAGGGCAACGTCGTCTCCGGCACCGTCATCGTCCCCGACGACGGCAAGACCGGCCCCCGTCCGCTCGTCACCTGGGGCATGGGCGCCGTCGGCCTCGCCGACGACTGCGCCGCCTCCGTCCGCTTCCCGCAGGGCACCAGCTCCGAGGGCCGGCTGATCGACCTCGCGCTGCGCCGCGGCTGGGCCGTCGCCGTCTCCGACTACGAGGGCCTGGGCACCCCGGAGGAACACACCTACACGGTCGGCCGGTCCGAGGGGCACGCCCTGCTGGACGCGGCGCGCGCAGCGCAGCGGCTCCCCGAGGCGGGCCTCTCACCGGACGGCCCGGTCGGGATCATGGGGTACTCGCAAGGCGGCCAGGCGGCCGGCTGGGCCGCCCAGCTGCGCTCCTCGTACGCGCCCGAGCTGCGCGTGAAGGGCACGGTCGCCGGGGGCGTGCCCGCCGATCTGCCCGCCACCTTGGAGTACAACGACGGCGGCGTGGGCGCCGGGCTGGCCCTGATGGCGCTCGCCGGGCAGGACGCCGCCTTCCCCGAACTGGCGCTCGACTCCTACCTCAACCAGAGAGGCAAGGACGATGTCGCCTTCATGCGGAACAACTGCGTCTCGATCAGCACCATCGCCGGGCTCTTCCAGCACCTGTCCGACGTGACCGTCCGCGATCCGCTGGCCTCACCGCTCTGGCGGCTCGCGCTGCGCACCTCCGAGCTGGGCGACGACGCCCCCGACCATCCCGTCTACCTCTACCACGGCCTCACGGACGAGCTGATCCCGTACCAGGTCGGCGCGGACCTGCGCACCCGGTGGTGCGAGCGGGGCACGCCGGTGGAGTGGAAGAGCTATCCGACCGACCATGTGACGACCGCGATCAGCGGGATCCCCCCGGCCCTGGCCTGGCTCGCCGCACGGCTCACCGACGAGCCGGCCGGCGGCAACCGCGGCACCTGAGCCACCGGCGCCCCGGGGCCTTCCGGTTCCCCCAGGAGGCCCCGTGCGCATGCGGCGCCCCGCGGCCCCTCGTACGTTGAAGCTCTCGGGCCTCACACGAACGAGGGGTTTGCGGACGTGGGTCGATGTCATGGCGCCCGTTTCGCCCGGCGGTGTATACGCGTCGCGGTGAGCGCGTCCCTGACCGCCGGGCTGTTCGCGGGGCTGCCCGCGCCACCGGCGCTCGCCGCCGCCTGCCCGGACGACCCGAACACGATCGGATCGGTGGACGGTTCGGAGCTGACGTACAGCCTGCACACCAAGTACACCGCGGAGTGGACGCGGGCCCGGGAGAGCTGGAACGCCCTGGGCAAGGTCGACATCAAGCCACACACCGGAGCGGCCTACGCGGACGTCGACGCGACCGACGTCGACCGCGCCGACATCGGCTGGTCGGGGCTGTGGGAATCCCATGAGCTGGGCTCCGACGACATCGTCCTCAACGACCACTTCCTCGGCTCGTACCCGGCCGACGTCAAGCGCGGCATCGTCACCCATGAGCTGGGCCACGCCCTGCGGCTGGGCCACCGCTCGGCCCGCGGCGCGGTCATGTACTGCAGCGACACCCGCACCGCCTTCGCCCCCGCCGCCGCCGACATCGCCGCGTACCGGGCCGTGTGGGGCTCATGAGCCTCCGTACCGGGACGATCGCGCTGGCCACGGCCCTGGCGGCGGTGGGCGGCGGCGCACTGGCCTGGTTCGAGGTCCCCTACGGCAGTACGCACTACCACCCCACCTACGCCGTCCGGCTGGACACGCCGGGGCTCGCCGCGGGCTGGGCCGACGACGTCTTCGTCGGCAAGGTCACCGCCCGCGAGGGGGTGCGGCACACCGACGGCGACCGGCTGCTGTGGACGACGTACCGGGTCGAGGTCCGGTCCACCCTCAAGGGGAAGGTGTCCGGAAACGTACGGGTCGCCCAGGAGGGCGGCGACGACCCGCTGCGGCGGCAACGGGTCGTCGTGGGCGACGCCCCGGCGCTGCTGCCCGGGCGGACGTACCTGCTGGCCACCCGGGTGGCGCCGGACGGCTGGCACACCGCCCCGTCCAACTTCCTGCCGCTGGACCTGGCGCCGGACAAGGCGGGCTCGGACAGCGGAACGGACCCGTCCGCGGCCTGGCGTGAGGGCGTCCGGCATCCGGCGTCCCAGCGGGATCTGCACCCCTCGGCGGTGTCCCGCGCGGCAAACCCGGCGGCGCTGTACGAGCGGGCGCAGATCGGCTGATCCGCGCGGGGCCGTCACAGCCGCCAGTGCCCCGTCAGCCAAGGTTCACCCCGCTCGCCGCCCTGGCACGGCCGCCCCCAGCTACCGCTGGGAGGTGTCCCCGGCGGCGTTGCCGCATCGACCGAGTAGGCCCCACCACGAGGCCGATCCGGCGACTTGCATCCGACCGCACCAGGACGCCTCGCTACCGGGCAACCTTGACTGACGCGGCATCAGGGTCTGTCCGGGCGATCATGTGCGGAGCCAGATGACCGCCCGGACAGCCCCTAGGCGGGCGACCAGCCCTGACCCCGCAGCAGGTTCCCGAGCCCGGCCCAGGCGAAGTTCATGAGGGTGGCCGCCGCCTCCTGGGCCGAGGGACCGTCCCGGTCCGCCGCCTCGCCCGCCCAGTCCGCCAGCGACTCGGCCGCCCCGACCAGCGCGTGCGCGAGCCCGGACACCTCGGCGGCCACCAGCCGCCGCTCCCGGGCGCCCCTCCGCGCCGCCGCCGCGATCAGCTGGGTCACGAACGCCACGATCTCCGCCCGCATCGCCGCCACTTCGTGCGCGTAGGGGTGCCCGTGCGTCCGCGCCTGGACGTGCAGCAGCGCCCATCCGTCGGGGTGGCGGGCGGTGTGCGCGAAGAAGCCGCTCAGCCCGCTCCACAGCTGACGGTCCGCCGGGGCGCCCCGCTCGACCGCGCCCCGCACCGCGGCCACCAGCGCCGCAGCCTCGCGCCGGACACACGCGGCGAACAGCTCTTCCTTGGAGTTGAGGTACAGATAGACCAGCGGTTTCGACACCCCGGCCAGCTCGGCGATGTCGTCCATCGAGGCGTGGCTGTAACCGCGCCGCGCGAAGGCCCGCACCGCCGCGTCCAGCATCTGCTGCTCCCGCACCACCCGTGGTACGCGCTTGCTCCTCGTCGCTCCGCCCACGCGGACCGCCCCCTTACGACAGTGCCCCCGCACACTCTTACGACCATCAGCCTACGGCGGACCGGGACGAAGATCACGTGGTCGGCGCCCCACTCTTGTCACGGCACGCCGGCCCCTTCACAGTGTCAACAACACCCGCGCAACGCCCCGTTCAGCTCCGCACGCACCGAAGCGAAGGAGATACGGACGATGCCCTCCCGCCGCCGCGCCGCCGCCGCTCTCGCCGCACTGGCCGCCGCGCCCCTGCTCCCCACCCCCGCAGAGGCCCGCTCCCGGCCCCGGCCCGCCGACCGCGCCCGTGGCACCGCCGCCGGCCGCGCGCGCATCACCGCCGCCGAGCGCGTCAGCGAACGCGTCCTCGACCTGACGATCGACTCCCCCGCCCTCGCCCGCGACGGCCACGCCCGCGTCCTGCTGCCCCGCGACTACGACCGCAGGCCGCACCACCGCTGGCCGGTCCTGTACCTCCTGCACGGCTGCTGCGACCCCGGCCCGGGCTGGCAGGCCTGGACCCTCAACACCGACGTCGAGGGGCTGACCGCGGCCCTCCCCGCCCTGGTGGTGTCCCCGGAGGGCGGCCCCGCCGGGTTCTACTCGAACTGGTGGAACGACGGCTTCTTCGGCCCGCCCGCCTGGGAGACCTTCCACCTCGCCGAGCTGCGCCCGCTGCTGGAGCGCGCGCTGCGCGGCAACGGCCGCCGGGCGATCGCGGGCCTGTCCATGGGCGGCTTCGGCGCCCTGTCCTACGCGGCCCGCCACCCCCGCCTCTTCCGCGCCGCCGCGTCGTTCAGCGGCGTCGTCCACCCGCTGCGGGACCCGGCCGGCGTCCAGGGCATCGTCCAGCGGTACGGGGCCGACCCCACCGACCTGTGGGGCGACCCCACCGCCCAGTCCGCCCTGTGGACGGCCCACGACCCGTACACCCAGCTCACCCGGCTCCCCCGCGGCTACCCGGTGTACATCTCCTGCGGCGACGGCACCCCCGGGCCGCTGGACCCCGCGGACCGTCCCGCCGACACCCTCGAACAGGGCCTCGGGCTGATGGCCCAGGACTACGTACGCCGCGCCCGGGCCCACGGCCTGGCCCTCACCGCCCGCCTCTACGGCCCCGGCACCCACACCTGGCCGTACTGGGAGCGCGAACTGGGCCGTGCGCTACCCCTTCTGGCCACCGCCCTCGCCCGCCCCTGAGCCGGACCGGGGCGCGTCCTCCCAGGCCACCAGGCGCGGCGACGCGGGCGGGTTCCCGACCTCGCGCCGCGCCTGGGCCGTGGCGGCCAGTTCGCCGCGCAGATCGGCGAGTTCGACCACGCGCCGCTCTCCGCGCCGGGCGACGGCCGCCGCGGCGGCGCCCATGACGACGTTGACGATGTCGCCGCCGGCCATGCCCTCCGATTCCGCCGCCAGGATGTCGGCGGTGACCTCGGGATGCAGCGGGAGTTCCTTCGGGAGGAGTCTCGTCCACAGATCGCGCCGTGCGGCGAGGTCGGGGAGTTCCAGCCGGATATGCGCCAGGATCCGCCGGACGAACGCCGCATCGTAGTTTTCCGGGAAGTTCGTCGTGAAGACGACGACACCGTCGAAATGGTCCAGTTCGGTGAGCATCACCGAGCGGGACACATTGACGCTGTGGTCGGCGCTCTGGGTGACCCGGCTCAGCCGCCGCCCGAGAATGGAGTCCGCCTCGTCGAAGATGAGCACGGCATCGCTCCGGCGGGCCTCGGCGAAACAGCGCACGATGTTCTTCGGCGTCTCCCCGACGTACCGGGATTCGATCTGCGCATAACCGACCCGCAGATACGGACGGCCGAGCCGGTGCGCGATGGCCTCCGCGCACGCGGGCTTCCCCGTACCGGGCGGGCCGTACAGGCTCACCACCGCACCGCCCCGGTGCGGGGAGATCGCGGCCAGATTCCATTCCCCGAACAGCACGTCCCGGTGCGCGACCAGGTTCAGCGCGGTGTCGACGCGCCGGCGCACCACCTCGGCGAGAACGAGATCGCCGAAGGTCCGCACGGGCTGTTCCACCCGGAAGCCGACCGCCTCCGGCGACCCCGGCTCCGGCGATTCCCCGCCGCGTTCGGCGGGTCCGGCTTCCGCGGTCACCGTCGCAGCCGTCGTCCTGGCCGCGCCGCCACGCACATCGGTGAACGTCCAGCGCGGCGGCACCGAATTGCGTCCCTCGTCCATTCACTGCCCCCCGTATCAGTGGATGTCAGCCCGCCATGGTCCAGCGGCGGCTGACCTCGTCGACTTCCTGGCGGATGAACTCCGCGCGGACATCGTCGGGAATGTCGTCCCAGCCGGTGACGGTCTCGGTCACCAGGGCGCTATGGGGATTGCCGAAGGCGCAGCGGACGATGGTATGCGCGTCCGCCCGCCCGGTCGCGGGCCTGATGAACACGACCTCCACCCCGCGCACTTCCGATACGAGCCGGGCGTACAGCCCGGCGAATCCGGAGCCGAGAACGGCGGCCCGGATGTCATCGGGGCGCGCGTCCATGCGCGCCGCCCACTCCTCGGCCAGGGCGTCCAGCACGACGGCGGTGAGCCGGCCGCCCCGCGCCCGCCCGGCGGGCCGCGGCCACCGCCGCGACACGACCAGGGCCGCGGCCACCACCACGACGCCGACGCCCGTCCACCACCACAGCGACATCTGCCTGTTTCTTTCTGTGCGGATCATTCTTCGAGTTCCTGGTCGCGCATCCTGGTCACGTCCATGCGATAACCCCGCCCGTCGCCCGCCAGCAGCGACTGACGGTATTTCTCGGGAAGGTCGTCCCAGGCGACGTCCTCCTCGACCACGATCCGCTTGACCGGCGCGTCACCGCGCAGCTGGTTCTTCATCAGCGCGGTCATGCGCCGGACATAGGTATTCGGGGCCATCCCCTTCTCGAACTCGATGACCTGTTCGAGCAGATAGGACCGCAGCTGTTTCCAGGCCGCCTTCACATTTCCGCGGATCGCGGTGGCGTACTTGTCCAGCGCGGTGAACGCGAGCTTCACCGTGTCGGACATCCAGGGAATGTGCTCGGCCACCCAGGGGAAAAGCTGATCCCGGGCCCAGACCATGATCCGGTTCCACATGGCCAGCCCGATGGCCATGATGATCAGCGGAATGAAGAAGGCCATCAGGCGCTCCCCAGCGGAAGGCTCAGGGTGACGCCCTCGTCGCCGTCACGAATGATCCGCGCGCGCACTTCCTCGGGAATGTCGCCCCAGTCGATCTCCTGCTTGATGCGCTTGCGCCGCACCTTCCGCCGGTCGGCGCCGTACAGCATCTCGATGATCCGTACCCCCGTGCCCCCGGGCCGGGCCCGGTATTCGACGGTCACCGCGACGATCTCCCGGCGGATCGTCTCGATCACCGACCGCTTCGCCCGGGGCAGCTCCGGCCGGATGATCGCCCCGTGCGGCTCGCCGCACAGCTCCACCAGCGCGCCGAAGACATCGCTCGACGGCAGCCCCAGAACGGGCTCGCACTCCTCGGCGAGGATCCCGTACACGACGATCGAGTCGGACTCCGGCGGGGCCTCCAGGGCCGCGATCACGACATCGATCATCTTCAGGATGTGGCGGAGCGCGATTTTGCCGACCACGCCCCGATCGGTACCCGGTTTCGACAGGACGGCCTTGTCCGCCATCTCCCGGATCGCTTTTTCGATCAAGTCGCGCGCGGAGCGCAGGGATTTCCCCGCCGTGGTGTCAGGCATGCGTGTTCCCCCGTTACGACCGCATGTACACGAAGCACATATTAGCGCCGTAACACTCAATAACACATACCCTGAAAGGAACTGACAGTGATGCAGCAATCTCTGATCAAAAAAGTGCCCCCGTGACCTCATTGAGGTCACGGGGGCACAGACGTGAACAACTACGCGGTGGCCAGCTGACGCTCCGGCTCAGCGGCCGTCTCGTCGCGGTCGTCCAGGGGCGAGGAGGTGGCGTGGGTGTAGGCGTCGCGGTCGAGGATCTTCTCGCGGGCCGAGACCACGACCGGCACCAGGGCCTGTCCGGCGACATTGGTGGCCGTCCGCATCATGTCCAGGACCGGGTCGATCGCCATCAGCAGGCCGACGCCCTCCAGCGGGAGGCCGAGGGTGGAGAGGGTCAGGGTGAGCATGACCGTCGCACCCGTGAGACCGGCCGTGGCGGCGGAGCCGATGACCGAGACGAAGGCGATCAGCAGGTAGTCACCGACGCCGAGGTGCACACCGAAGATCTCGGCGATGAAGATCGCCGCGAGCGCGGGGTAGATGGAGGCGCAGCCGTCCATCTTGGTGGTCGAGCCGAAGGGCACCGCGAAGGACGCGTACTCCTTGGGCACGCCCAGGCGTTCGGTGACCTTCTGGGTGAGCGGCATGGTGCCGACCGAGGAACGGGAGACGAAGGCCAGCTGGATCGCGGGCCAGGCACCCTTGAAGAAGCTCAGCGGGCTGACCTTGGCGACGGTCGCCAGCAGCAGCGGGTAGACGCCGAACATCACCAGCGCGCAGCCGATGTAGACGTCGGCGGTGAAGGTCGCGTACTTGCTGATGAGGTTCCAGCCGTACTCGGCGATGGCGGAGCCGATGAGCCCCAGGCTGCCCAGCGGGGCGAGGCGGATGACCCACCACAGGGCCTTCTGCAGCAGCTCCAGCACCGACTGGCTCAGGGTGAGGATCGGCTGCGCCTTCTCGCCGAGCCGCAGGGCGGCGACGCCCGCGACGGCGGCCATGAAGACGATCTGCAGGACGTTCAGCTCGGTGAAGGGCGTGATGACGTCCGTCGGCACGATGCCCGTGAGGAAGTCCAGCCAGGACCCGGCGTGGTCCGGCTTGGCGCCGTCCTTCGCGGTCAGGCCGGTGCCCGCGCCCGGGTTGGTGAGCAGGCCGATGGCCAGGCCGATGGCGACCGCGATGAGCGAGGTGGCCATGAACCACAGCAGCGTGCGGGTGGCCAGCCGGGCGGCGTTGCTGACGTTCCGCAGGTTCGTGATCGATATCAGGATCGCGAAGAAGACCAGCGGGGCGACGGCGAGCTTCAGCAACTGGACGAAGATCGAGCCGATCTTGTCGAGCGTGGTGACCAGCCAGCCGACGTCGCCGGTGCGGGCGACCCAGCCGAGCGCCACGCCGAGGACGAGACCCAGCAGGATCTGCGCCCAGAACGGCACCTTGGGCAGGCGGAAGGACGACGTCCGGCCGGACGTCTCGGGGAGGGACGACAACGGACACACTCCGGGGGAGGTAACGAAGGGCGAGAAAAAGCCAGGAGTCCGTACGGGATCTCCGGCCGCTGTACGAGAGGGGTCAGCGGCGTTGACAGGCCGCGGACCGGCAGCGGCAAAGATCGATGTGCAGGCGCGCCACGAGCGGAACGCTCGCTGCGTTACGGGGCGCGGCTGCTGTCTTCATGGCAAATACATTAACACCGCGTCTTTGGGGAACCCAAAGAAAATCTTTGATGTATCGGACCGGCCAGGGACCCGCCGAGGTGGCCGGAAACAGCTCAACGCCCCCTGGGCCAGCGGCTGCTGGCCCAGGGGGCGCCGGAAACCTGTGCGGGGTGTGAGGAGCCTTACACGCCGTCCTACGCGCTGTTGCGCGCGCCGGCCTGTGCGCCGTCCTGCGCGCCGTCCTCCTGGCTCTGGCTCGCCGCCAGCCGCTCCTTGGCCCGGTCCACGCGCTCGGCGACCTGCACCGCCATGGCCTCGCGCTGCTTGCGCAGCAGGACGAAGCTGAGCGGGGCGGACACGACCAGCGCGAGCAGGACGACCCAGAACAGGTTGGAGGCGCCGAGGCCGGCGGGGACCACGCGGAAGTAGACCAGGCCCCACATGATCAGAAAGCAACCGGCGAAGATCCCCAGGCGCATGCTGGTGTAGCGGAACGTGGCGCTCGGCTTGAGAGACACGGCGGGGTCCTCTTTCTGCTGGAAGTTCCTGCCCTCCCAGTGAATCACGTCCGGTTTCTGATCAATTCAGCGGTAGCCGGTTCGGCGCGCTCAGATCAGCGGCAGCCACATGGTGATGTCGTCGCGGAAATCGTCGTCCGCGACCTTGATCGCCCCCGGCACCCGGCCGACCTCCTTGTAGCCGCATCCGGCGTAGAACCGGTCCACCCCGGTGCCGCCCCGGCAGGTGAGCCGTATCCCCCGGATGCCGTCCATCCCGCGCGCGGCCTCCTCGACGGCGGCCATCAGGTCGCGGCCGTAACCCTTGCCCTGGTGGGAGGGGTGCACCATCACGCTGTAGAGCCAGCACCAGTGCCGCATCAGCCGGTGGGTGTTGAGGGTGAAGAAGGCGGTCGCGGCCGCCGCGCCGCTCTCGTCCCGGCCGACGAGCAGCCGGGTGCGCCCCTCGGCCATCGCGGTCAGGTGCTTGATCAGCTCGGGCCGTACGTCCTCCGTGGTCACCGGCGGTACGAAGCCGACCGCCCCGCCCGCGTTCGAGACGTCGGCCCAGAGCGTACGGATCGAGTCGAGCAGCTCAGGGGTGGTCTCGGGGTCGAGGTCGAACGTCAGCGGCATGCGGACGACGATATCCGAGCAGATGCCCGGGCCAGGCCCCCGGCCCGGCGCAGGAGCCCGGCGCAGGAGCTTGGCGCAGGAGCTTGGCGCAGGAGCCCGGCTATGGCCCTCAGCCCAGGGCCTCCGCCACGACCCGCAGGTCCGACACCAGCCCCCGGTAGACGGCCTCGCGGTCGTCGGCCCGCAGCACGGCGGACGGGTGGATCGTGGCGACCATCTCGTGGTCGTCCAGCGCGGGGCACGGCAGCAGCGTCCCGCGCTGCTCGGTCACCCGGAACGACGACCCCAGCAGTGCCTTCCCGGCGGTCGCGCCGAGCGCCACGATCATCTCGGGGTCGATCGCCGCCACCTCCGCGACCAGCCAGGGGCGGCAGGCGGTCATCTCGCGCAGGCTGGGCGGTTTGTGGATGCGCCGCTTGCCGCGCTCGGGGACGACCGTGAACGTGAAGTGCTTGACGGCGTTCGTGATGTACGTCTCGTCCGGCTCCACCCCGGCCTCGTCCAGCGCCCGGGTCAGCACCCTGCCCGCGGGCCCGACGAACGGCTTGCCCTGCCGGTCCTCCTGGTCGCCGGGCTGCTCGCCGACGAGGAGGACACGGGCGTCCGGGGCGCCCGCGCCGAACACGGTCTGGGTGGCCTCGCGGTGCAGCGGACAGCCGCGGCATCCGGCGGCCGCCTCCCGGAGCGCGTCCAGACCGGCGCCGGGCCCTCCGGGCACGAAGGGCTCGGCGGTGTACGCGTCCTCGGGGGCGGTACGGGCGCTCATGCGCGCCGAGTACCCGCCGGCCCGCCCCTTAAGACGGTCACCGCCCGCACGAGCGGTGTCACACCCGCATCGGCTGCGGCGACTCGCGCCGGGCCGGGTCCGGGCCCTCGTACTCGCGGATGGTCTCGTACCGGGTGTTGCGCTCCACCGGGCGGAAGCCCGCGTCCCGGATCAGGTCCAGCAGGTCGTCGCGGGTCAGCTTGTTCGGCGTGCCGTAGTTGTCCGCGTCGTGCGTGATCTTGTACTCGACGACCGAGCCGTCCATGTCGTCAGCGCCGTGGTTGAGGGCGAGCTGCGCGGTCTGCACCCCGTGCATCACCCAGAAGACCTTGACGTGCGGGACGTTGTCGAACAGCAGCCGGGAGACCGCGAAGGTCTTCAGCGCCTCCGCGCCGGTCGCCATGGAGGTGCGCGCCTGCAGCCGGTTGCGGATCTTGCCGTCCCGCATGTCCACGAAGTCGTGCTGGTAGCGCAGCGGGATGAAGACCTGGAAGCCGCCGGTCTCGTCCTGCAGCTCACGCAGCCGCAGCACGTGGTCCACCCGGTGCCGGGGCTCCTCGACGTGCCCGTACAGCATGGTGCACGGGGTCTTGAGGCCCTTCTCGTGCGCCAACCGGTGGATGCGCGACCAGTCCTCCCAGTGGGTGTCGTGGTCGACGATGTGCTGCCGGACCTCCCAGTCGAAGATCTCCGCGCCGCCGCCGGTCAGCGACTCCAGACCGGCGTCGATCAGCTCGTCCAGGATCTCGGACGCGGACATTCCGGAGATCTTCTCGAAGTGGTGGATCTCGGTGGCGGTGAAGGCCTTCAGCGACACCTCCGCGGGCAGCGCCTCCTTGAGCGCCTTCAGCGACCGCGGGTAGTAGCGCCACGGCAGGGTGGGGTGCAGTCCGTTGACGATGTGCAGCTCGGTGAGCTTGTCGTTCTCCATCGCCTTGGCGAGGCGGACGGCCTCCTCGATGCGCATCGTGTACGCGTCCTTCTCCCCCGGCTTGCGCTGGAAGGAGCAGTAGGCGCAGGACGCGGTGCACACGTTCGTCATGTTGAGATGACGGTTGACGTTGAAGTGGACGACGTCGCCGTTCTTGCGGGTGCGCACCTCGTGGGCGAGCCCGCCCAGCCAGGCCAGATCGTCGGACTCGTACAGGGCGAGGCCGTCCTCACGGGTGAGCCGCTCCCCCGCGAGAACCTTCTGCTCCAACTCCCGCTTGAAACCCGCGTCGTGTGTCGCTGCGCTCATGCGACGGCCGCCTCCCATACGTCTGGCCCTACGTCGTCGTGCCGGTGTCGGCCTGAAGCCGAGACTACGCCTCGGTGTCCTCGGGGAGTTCGCCGACCCGGTTCTCCCACTTCGTGGACAGCACGATCGTGCTACGCGTCCGGGAGACGCCCTTGGTGCCGGACAGTCTGCGGATCGTGCGCTCCAGACCGTCCACGTCCGAGGCGCGCACCTTGAGCATGTACGAGTCGTCGCCCGCGATGAACCAGCAGTCCTCGATCTCGGAGAGGTCGCGCAGCCGGTGCGCCAACTCCTCGTGGTCGGTGGCGTCGGAGAGCTGGATGCCGATGAGGGCGGTGACGCCGAGCCCGAGGGAGGCCGCGTCCACGGTCGCGCGATAGCCGGTGATCACCCCGGCCGCCTCCAGGCGGTTGATCCGGTCCGTGACGCTGGGTCCGGAGAGGCCGACGAGCCTGCCCAGCTCCGCGTAGGAGGCCCTGCCGTTCTCCCGCAGGGCCTGGATGAGCTGCCTGTCCACCGCGTCCATATGCCGTGCGCCTTCCATTATTCAGGGTTAGAGCGTCATTACATGTAGAATCTAAGGCATCATGGCCACAAGTCCTGCAAATCATCTAGGCGTTCGGCCTGTTATCTCAGGAGATGAGAACTCACCGTGTACACGATCGAAGGTCTTGAAGCCCGCATGCTGGAGCTGCGGGAACTGGCCGGCCGCTCGCGTGCCGTGATCCGCACCCCCGACCGTCCCGTGTCCCGCACGGCCCGCCGCGCGGCCGTCGTCGCGGCCCGCGCCGCCCGCGCCAGGAAGCGCTGGACCCCCTAATCCGGTCCCCGGTCTCCACCGAGTTCCCCCTCCCACCGGCGGTACAGCTTGTGCGGCACCCCCGCCGCGTCCAGCACCCGCCCCGCGACGAAGTCCACCAGATCCTGGATGTGCGTCGCCCCCGCGTAGAACGCCGGCGAGGCGGGCAGCACCACGGCGCCCGCCTCGTCCAGCGTCACCAGATGCCGCAGGGTCTGCCCGTTCAGCGGGGTCTCCCGCACCGCCACCACGAGCGGGCGCCGCTCCTTGAGCGTCACGCTCGCGGCCCGCTGCAGCAGATCCTTCGACAGCCCCAGCGCGACCCCGGCCACACACGCGGTGCTCGCGGGGACGATCAGCATCCCCTTGACGGCGTAACTGCCCGACGACGGCCCGGCGGCCAGGTCCCCGGCCGCCCAGTGCCGCACATCCGCCGCGTCCACGGGTACGTCGAAGGCGTCGGGCGTACCGTCCGCGCCGCGCGCCAGCCAGCGGCGCAGATCCTCCCGCCAGTGCGCGTCCCGGAAGCCGATCCCCGTCTCGTCCAGCAGCGTCAGCCGCGAGGAGCGGCTGATCACGAGGTCGACGGCCTCCCCCGCGTGCAGCAGCGCGCGCAGCACCGAGGCGGCGTACGGCGTCCCGGACGCGCCGGACACGCCGACCACCCAGGGCCGGCGTCTGCTCACTTCTTCGTGCGGCCTGTTCGGCCCGTGCGGCGGCTCCACACACCGAGCCTATCCGGCGGGTCTCACGGGCCGAGGCCCCGCACCACCAGGTCGAGCAGAGCGCAGCAGAACAGGGCGATTCCGATGAAGCCGTTCACCGTGAAGAAGGCGCGGTTCAGGCGGGAGAGATCGTCCGGGCGCACGATCGTGTGCTCATACGCGAACGCCGCCGCCACGATCACCAGCCCCAGCCAGAAGAAGACCCCGGCGCCGGTGGCCAGCGCGTACCAGACCAGCAGCAGCGTGGTGATCACATGGCAGGCGCGCGCCCCGTGGAGCGCCCCCGCGATACCGAAACGCGCCGGTACGGACCGCACCCCGTGCGCCCGGTCGGCGGCCACGTCCTGGCAGGCGTAGATCAGGTCGAACCCGCCGATCCAGATGCCGATCGCGAGGCCGAGGATCACCGCGTCCCACGACCACTGGCCGGTGACCCCGATCCAGGCCCCGATCGGGCCCATGGCCTGGGCGAGGCCCAGGATGGCGTGCGGGAAGTCGGTGAACCGCTTGCCGTACGGATAGACCACCATCGGGACGACCGCGACCGGCGCCAGCGCCAGGCACAGCGGGTTGAGCAGCGCGGCGGCGCCCAGGAAGACGACGAGCGCGACCAGCGCCCCGGTCCAGGCGGTGCGCACCGAGACCGCGCCGGTGACCAGCTCGCGGGAGGCGGTCCGCGGGTTCCGCGCGTCGATCTCGCGGTCGATGATCCGGTTGGCGGCCATCGCGAAGGTGCGCAGACCCACCATCGCGACCGTGATCAGCAGCAGCTTGGTCCAGTGGACGCTGCCGTCCCACAGCCGCATCGCGGTCAGCGCGGCGGTGTACGCGAAGGGCAGCGCGAAGACGGAATGCTCGATCATCACCAGGCGCAGGAACGACCTGGTCCGACCGGGCTGCGGTACGGCGGCGGCAGCGGAGGTCACAGTCCGAGTTCCTTCCAGCGTCGGGTCACCCGATCGGCTACCTCCGGATCGGACTCGACCATGTGCGGCCAGCCGCCGTCGCGGGTGTAGCCCTCCTCGGGCCACTTGGCGGTGGCGTCGATGCCCGCCTTGCCGCCCCAGAACTGCTGGTAGGAGGCGTGGTCGAGATGGTCGACCGGGCCCTCGACCACGGTCAGATCGCGGGCGTAGTCGGTGTTCCCCAGCGCGCGCCAGGACACCTCGTGCAGATCGTGTACGTCACAGTCCGCGTCGACGACGACGATCAGCTTGGTCAGCGACATCATGTGGGCGCCCCAGATGGCGTGCATGACCTTCTGCGCGTGCTTGGGGTACTTCTTGTCGATCGAGACGATCGCACAGTTGTGGAAGCCGCCCGACTCGGGGAGGTGGTAGTCCACGATGTCCGGGATGATGATCTTGAGGAGCGGGAGGAAGAACCGCTCGGTCGCCCGCCCCAGCGGCCCGTCCTCGGTCGGCGGACGGCCCACCACGATCGACTGCAGCAGCGGCCGGGACCGCATCGTCACACAGTCGATGGTCAGCGCCGGGAACGGCTCCTGGGGCGTGTAGAAGCCGGTGTGGTCGCCGAACGGCCCCTCCGGCAGCATCTCCCCGGGCTCCAGCCAGCCCTCGATGACGACCTCGGCGGCGGCCGGGACCTGGAGCGGCACCGTCTTGCAGTCGACCATCTCGACCCGCCGGCCCTGCAGGAACCCCGCGAACAGGTACTCGTCGATGTCACCGGGCAGCGGGGCGGTCGACGCGTACGTCACGGCGGGCGGCGCGCCGAAGGCGATCGCGACCGGCAGCCTCTCCCCGCGCCGGGCCGCCACCTGGTAGTGGTTGCGGCTGTCCTTGTGGATCTGCCAGTGCATGCCGATGGTGCGGCGGTCATGGCGCTGGAGGCGGTAGAGGCCGAGGTTGCGCACCCCGGTCTCCGGGTGCTTGGTGTGGGTGAGGCCGAGGTTGAAGAACGAGCCGCCGTCCTCGGGCCAGGTGAACAGCGCCGGAAGCGCGTCGAGATCGACGTCGTCGCCGGTCAGCACGGTCTCCTGGACCGGCGCCTCCTTCACCTTCTTCGGCGGTACGTGCGCCATGGAGCCGAGCTTGCCGAACGCCTCGCGCAACCCGCCGAAGCCCTGCGGCAGCTCGGGCTTGACCAGCCCGCCGATCTTCTCGCTGATCTCGTCGTACGAGCGCAGGCCCAGGGCCTTGAGGAACCGGCGATCCGTGCCGAACACGTTCATGGCCAGCGGCATCGCCGCGCCCTTGACGTTCTCGAAGAGCAGCGCGGGACCGCCCGCCTTGTTCACGCGGTCGACGATCTCGCCGATCTCCAGATACGGATCGACTTCGGCCTTGACGCGCTTGAGGTCGCCTTCCCTGTCGAGCGCCCGCAGAAAGGAACGAAGATCGTCATAAGCCATGCCTCCCAGTATCCGGTACGCACTACCCTGGTCCCGTAACTGGGGCCCGCCCGAACCGCCCCGAACACCACACGCAGGGGGATCGCCTCATGCTCCGGGTGCTGATGATCCTGGTGCCGCTGGCACTCAGCATCTACGCGTTCATCGACTGCATCACCACCGAAGAGCGGGACGTCCGCTATATCCCCAAGCCGCTCTGGGCGATCCTCGTCCTGCTGTTCCCGGTGGTGGGCTCGATCTCCTGGCTGCTGGTGGGAGGCAAGCGGGCCACGACGGCCGGGGCGCGGCGCGAGTGGGTCGCCCCGGACGACAACCCGGAGTTCCTGAAGTCCCTGGGGGACGCGCCGAAGTCCCCCGAGGACGCTCCGGAGGCGCGCGGCGCGGCGGCGCCCGAGGGCCGCGACGAGGAGCTGCTCAAGAGCTGGGAGGCGGATCTGCGCCGCCGCGAGGAGGAGCTGCGCCGCAAGGGCGGCGAGGGCGGCCCGGACGACAGCACGCCGCCCGCGGCGTCCTGAAGACGGCGCGGGCGGCGGGGCGGCGGGGCTGAACGCCGGGGTCAGACTCCGGCGTAGGAGTGCTTGCCGGTGATGAAGATGTTGACGCCGTAGTAGTTGAACAGGTAGCAGGCGAAGGCGATCAGCGCGAGGTACGCGGCCTTGCGACCCTTCCAGCCCGCGGTGGCCCGGGCGTGCAGATAGCCGGCGTAGGCGACCCAGGTGATGAACGACCAGACCTCCTTGGGGTCCCAGCCCCAGTAGCGGCCCCAGGCCGCCTCGGCCCAGATCGCGCCCGCGATGATCGTGAAGGTCCACAGCGGGAAGACCGTGGCGTTGATGCGGTACGCGAACTTGTCCAGCGACGCCGCCGACGGCACCCGCGCCAGCACGGACTTGACGCCCTGGCGGAACTGCTTGCCCTCCGGGTTCTCCAGCTGCGCCTCGTACCGGTCGCGGAACAGGTAGAGCAGCGTGGAGACGGCTCCCATGTACAGCGCGGCGCCGGAGATGATCGCGCAGCTGACGTGGATCCACAGCCAGTACGAGTGCAGGGCCGGAACCAATTGGTCGCTGTCGGTGTACAAGACAGAGACAGCGAGTCCGAGGTCGAGGAGGACCGTGGTGACCAGGGGCAGACCGATCCAGCGCACGTTCTTCTTCAGCGCGAGCAGCACGAGGTATGTGGCGACCGCGACCATGGCGAAGGTCGTGGAGAACTCGTACATGTTGCCCCAGGGCGCGCGCTCCACGGACAGCGCGCGGGTGAGGACACCACCGGCATGAGTGAGGAACGCCAGCACGGTGAGGCCCACCGCGATCCGGCCGTAGACATCGCCCTGCTCGGTGCCGCCCGCGGCGCCCGGCCCGTCCGGGACGTCGCGGCTGCCCGCGGCGGACCGGGTGATGACCTTCGGGCGCTCCAGCACGGCGGTGCCGCCGCCCTTCTCGGCGGTCCGCACCGTGACCGAGGCGCGGTTGGCGGCCCCGGTCCCGGTGGTGAGCGCGGCGGCGGTGCGGCCCACGGCGCTGCGGCTGCCGAAGACCCACTCGGCGATATGGGCGAGGAAGGCGAGGGTGTAGATCGCCATCGCCGTGTAGACCAGCACATTGCTGTAATGGGCGAGATTCTCGTTGACTGCGGCCGCGAGGTTCACGCGCTCGCTCCTTCTGCGGGATCTGCGGGGTGTGCAGGCTCTTCGGTGTCTCCGGGGGTCGACGCGGCCTTCGGGCCGTCCTCATCGGTGCCGTCTTCCGGTTCTGCCGTGGGGGGCGCGTCCGTCTGCAGCCGGACGGCCAGATCACCCAGCTCCTCGGGGAGCTTGGCGTATTCGCTGCGGCCGAGCCCGGCCATCTCGACGACGGTCGCGCCGTCCGAGCCCTTCACCGCCCGGATCCAGATCCGGCGGCGCTGGATGAACAGCGAGCCGACCAGGCCCACCAGGGCGCCCACGGCGCCCAGAAGGGCGGTCTGGTCGCCCGGCTTGTGCGAGATCTGGAAGCTGGCCCAGCTCTTGACGCCGTCGAAGGTCAGCGAGCCCTCGCCGCCCGGCAGCTTCATCGTGTCGCCGGGCGCGAGCGCCCGGGCGAACTTGGTCTTCCCGTCGGCCTCCCGGTACTGCCTCATCCGCGACTTGTCGAGCTGGTACACGCTCTGCGGAGTGCCGCCGTCGATGCCGAGGCTGCCGTGGTAGGCCGTCAGCACCAGCGCCGGATTGTCCAGCGCCGGGAACTGGGAGAACATCCCCTTGCTGCGCACCCAGGTCGGCAGGAACTGCCCCTGGTAGGCGACCTGGTCACGCTTGCCGTTCTTGTCGCGGTAGTCACCGAGCTTGATCACCATGCTCTCGGTGAGGTTGGCCCCGTCGATCGGCAGCCCGACCACCGGCCCCTTGTGGACCACGTTGCCCTGGCCGTCCCGGACCGTGACGACCGGCGAGTAGCCGTGGTTCAGCAGGTAGACCTTGTAGTTCTGGATCTCCAGCGGATCGTTCACCTTGATCGAGGTCTTGCGGGCGGGCCCGTCCACCCCGTCCCAGTAGGTGACATCGGCGCGGAAGGTGCGCGGCGTGCGCATCTGGGGGCCGCTGCGCTCGTAGGTCGCGTGGAAGCGGTCCAGCTGGAAGCTGAAGGGCGCCAGGTCCTCGCTCTTGAACAGCTGCCCGGTCTTGATGTCGTCGTACTGGGTCAGGCTGTTGGAGAAGCCGCCGCCCTCGGTGATCAGGCTGCTGCCCTCGGTCTTCCACAGCTGGCCCGCGGCGAAGGAGACCAGCAGCACGATCAGCGCGGTGTGGAACAGCAGATTGCCGACCTCGCGCAGGTAGCCCTTCTCGGCGGCGACCGCGCTCCCGGTGATCCGGCTGCGGAAGCGCCTCCGCTTCATGATCCGCTGCGCGGCCTCCAGCACCTTCTCCGGCTCGGCGTCGCTGCGCCAGGTGGTGTACGCGGGGAGCCGGGTGAGCCGGCGCGGGGCGGCCGGCGGGCGGCCGCGCAGCTGGCCCACGAACTGCCAGGTGCGCGGCACGATGCAGCCGATGAGCGAGATGAACAGCAGGATGTAGATCGCCGAGAACCACACCGAGCTGTAGACGTGGAAGAGCTGGAGCTTCTCGTAGACCGGGGTGAGGGTCGGGTGCTTGTCCTTGAAGTCCTGGACCTTGAGCTGGTCGATGCTGGTCTGCGGGATCAGCGAGCCCGGGATCGAGCCCAGCGAGAGCAGGAAGAGCAGCAGCAGGGCGACCCGCATCGAGGTCAGCTGCCGCCAGAACCACCTGGCCCAGCCGAGCGGCCCCAGCGAGGGGACGCTGAGCTCCTCGACGGGCGCGGTGGAAAGCTGCGAGCCCGCGGCGCCCAGCTCGCGCTCCTCGGCGCCCGCGCCGCCGTCGGCCGTCTGCTCGGCCGCGTTCTCGGCCGCGTTCTCAGCCGCCTTCCCGGCCGCGGAGTCGGTATCGGTGGTGGACATGGATCAGATCCCAACGTTGAAGCCCTGAGCCCAGCTCTGCGTGTCGCTCATGATGCTGTCCCAGGCGCCTGTGAGCAGCAGCACCCCCAGGGCGATGAGCAGACCGCCGCCGGTCCGCATCACCCACACGTAGTGCTGCTTGACCCAGGCGAAGGCGCCCAGCGCGCGCCGGTAGGCCACCGCGACGGCGACGAACGGCAGCCCGAGCCCGACGCAGTAAGCGACGGTCAGCAGAGCGCCGCGACCGGCGCTCCCCTCATTGAACGCCAGCGCCTGGACGGCGGTGAGGGTGGGCCCCAGGCACGGCGTCCAGCCCACGCCGAACAGGGCGCCCAGCACGGGCGCGCCGGCCAGCCCCATCGTGGGCGTGATGTGGAAGCGGAACTCCCGCTGGCCGAAGCCCTTCAGCAGCCCCATGAAGGCCAGGCCCATCAGGATCGTGACGGCCCCGAGGATCTTGGAGAGGGTCTCCTTGTGCTCCTGGAGGGTCCAGCCGAAGTGGCCGAAGAGGGCTCCGCCGGAGACGAAGACGGCGGTGAAGCCGAGCACGAAGAGCGAGGCGCCCGCGACCATCCGGCCGCGTCTGGCCTCCGCCAGATCCGTACCGGTGATCCCGGTGACGTACGACATGTAGCCCGGCACCAGGGGCAGCACACAGGGGGAGAAGAACGAGACCAGTCCGCCGAGGACGGCGATCGGCAGCGCGAGCAGCAGCGCGCCGGTCATCACCGTCTCATTCGCGCCTGTGGCGGCGAGCGTCATCACAAGAGGTCACTTCTCCGCGATGAGCGGGTCGACCATCTTGCGCATGCTGTCCTCGCTGAGCGGGGTGAGCGCGCGGGCCGCGATCCTGCCGTCCCGGTCCAGCACGATGGTCGACGGGATGGCCTGCGGGTTGAGGCTCCCCTTGGGGAAGCGCAGCATCAGCTTGCCGATCGGGTCGTACAGGCTCGGGTAGTCGACCTTGAACGCCTTCTCGAACCTGAGCGCGGGGGCTCGGTTGCCGTCGCGCGTGTTGATCCCGATGAACTGGACGCCCTTGGCCTTGGTGTCCTTGGCGACCTTCGCGAGGTTCGGGGCCTCGGCCCGGCAGGGCGCGCACCAGGAACCCCATACGTTCAGGACGACGATCTTGCCCTTGTAGTCGGCCACGTCGAGCGGCTTGCCCTCGAGGGTCTTGCCGGACAGCTCGGGGGCGTCCTGGCGGTCCTTCTCGGGCACGGTGTCGATGCCGCCCTTGCCCTGCACGAACTTGGTATCGGCCGAGCCGCCCGAGGTGCCGCCGCTACCACAGGCGGAGAGGGACAGCGCGGCAACCGCGGCCCCGGTGGCCAGCACGGTTGCGCGACGGAAGGTCGCGAGGCGCCGAGGGGCGCGGCAGGCACTCATGTGAAAAGTTTCGCATGGCCCTTTTGGGGATCTTCCCCACCCCCCTCGGCGCCTCCCCGGCCCCGGCGCCGCGGGCCCCACCGGCCCGGGGCGGGGCGGTCAGCGGCCGCTCGCGCGCCACGCCTCGCCCACACCGAACCCCTGAAGGTCCGCGAGCACCGCCGGATCCTGCGCGTCCATCCAGTCCGTGAGCTGTTTGAAGGACACCAGCCGCACGTCCTTGTGCTTCTCGTCGGCCATGTGCTTGAGCGCTTCCTCGACGGCGTCCATATAGATGCCGCCGTTCCACTTCTCGAAGTGGTTTCCGATGAAGAACGGGGCGCGATTGGTCTCGTAGGCGCGCTGGAAACCGGCGATGTAGGCGTCGGCGGCCTGCTTGCGCCAGCCCGGGTAGTTGGCGGGCGGTGCGTTCGTGGAATTCCGCGACTGGTTGGCCAGGATGTTGTAATCCATCGACAGCACTTCGAAGGAATGGCCGGGGAAGGGAATCTGCTGCAGCGGATAGTCCCACAGCCCCTGCTTCTTCGACGGCCACACCTGGCGGCCGCCGGGCGAACTGGCGTCATAGCGCCAGCCGAGCTTGCGGGCGGTCGGCAGCAGATTCTGCTGCCCCAGCAGACAGGGGGTGCGCCCGCCGATCAGTTCCTCTCGGTAATCGAAGGGCAGCGGATCGACATCCTTGAATCCGGTGTTCGTACGCCACTGCGTGACGAACGACACGGCCTGCTCGACCTCGGACTCCCACTGGGCGGACGTCCAGTCGGCGACGGTGCCGCGGCCGGAGCAGAAGTGACCGTTGAAGTGGGTCCCTATCTCATGCCCCTCCAGCCAGGCCAGACGCACGTTCCGCAGCGTCGCCTTGATGTGGTCGTCGGAGAGATAGCCGATGTCGGAGGCGCCCACCGGGTTGTTCGGCGGCTTGTAGAGCGACTTCTTCGACTCCGGCAGGCAGTAAAGGCCGGAGAGGAAGAACGTCATGGTCGCGCCGTGATCCTCGGCGAGCTTCCGGAAACGCGGGAAGAGGCCGTTGCCGACCTCTCCCGCGCCGTCCCAGGAGAACACCACGAACTGCGGCGGCTTCTGCCCCCGCTCAAGACGCTCCGGCTCGGGATCCTTCGGCCGACTCACCCCACGGGAAGTGGAACCATCACCTATCGGCTTCGCCTGCGCCGTCCTCTTCGGCGCCGCCTTGCCCGACCCCGATGAGGAGCAGCCGACAGCGGTCAGTGACGCGACCGCCCCCATACCGAGACCTAGGATCCCCCTCCGGCTGACCTCACGCATAGCGTCCTCAATTCGCACTCGCCGTACTGGTTGTCCGGGCACGGACGACCTTTGAGATGGCGAGACGAATAGCGCGGTTCCGCACGGACGCGCTCACTTACAGTCCCGGCACAATAGCCCGGGATCGATGACCCCCTGCGATGAGGCACCTACAGCGTGCTGGTCACGCGCCGACCCCCTTGGAGGCCCCCTTCACCTTCTTCGCTCCCGCGAGGAGATGGGCCGGGACCAGATCACGGGCCGGTTCGCTGTACCCGACGGACACGATCTTGTCGCCGCGGTACGTGAAGCTGGTGAGGCTGGCCAGGGTGCACTGCCGCTTGCGCGGGTCGTGCCACAGCCGCCGCCGCTCCACGAAGCTGCGCACGATCCAGATCGGCAGCTGATGACTGACGCAGACCGCCTCATGCCCACGGGCGGCGTCGCGCGCCGCGCCCAGCGCCCCCATCATCCGCACCACCTGGTCGATGTACGGCTCGCCCCAGGAGGGACGGAAGGGGTTGGTGAGATGACGCCAGTTGGACGGCCTGCGCAGCGCGCCGTCGCCGACCCCGAAGGTCTTCCCCTGGAAAGCGTTCGCCGCCTCGATCAGCCGCTGGTCGACGGCCACGTCCAGACCGTGCGCCTTGCCGATCGGCGCGGCCGTCTCCTGGGCCCGCTCCAGCGGGGAGGCGACCACATGGGTGATGTCGCGCTCAGCGAGGTGCTCGGCGACCCGGTCGGCCATGCGGCGGCCCAGCTCGGACAGGTGGTAGCCCGGCAGACGCCCGTACAGCACGCCCTCCGGGTTCTCCACCTCGCCGTGGCGCATCACATGGACGACGGTGATGTCGTTCTCGCTCTGTGTCATGCCACCCATCATTCAGCCGCCTCGGCGGCGGCCCGCGCCGCCCCCGGCAACGCCTCCGCCACCCGCTCCAGCGCCCGCTCGTCATGGGCCGTCGAGACGAACCACGACTCGAAGGCCGACGGCGGCAGATAGACGCCCTGGGACAGCATCGAGTGGAAGAAGGGGGTGAAGCGGAACGCCTGCTGCGCCTTCGCCTTGGCGTAGTCCGTGACGTCCTCGTCGGTGAAGAAGACGGTGAACATGCTGCCCGCGTTCTGCACCCTGTGCGCGACGCCCGCCTTCTCCAGCGCCTCGCTCGCCAGCGCCCGCAGCTGCGCGGAGGCCGCGTCGACCTTTGCGTACGCCGCGTCGTCCAGCAGCCGCAGCTGCGCCACACCGGCCGCCGTCGCGACCGGGTTCCCGGACAGCGTGCCCGCCTGGTAGACCGGGCCCGCCGGGGCGAGCTGCGCCATCACATCGCTGCGGCCGCCGAAGGCCGCGGCCGGGAAGCCGCCGCCCATGACCTTCCCGAAGGTCATCAGATCGGGTACGACCCCGTCGAGCCCGAACCAGCCGGCCCTGGAGACCCGGAAGCCGGTCATGACCTCGTCGGAGATGTAGAGCGCGCCGTTGTCGGAGCACAACTGCTTCAGGCCCGCGTTGAACCCCGGCAGCGGCGGCACCACGCCCATGTTGCCCGGCGCCGCCTCGGTGATCACGCAGGCGATCTCGCCCGGGTGCGCGGCGAACGCCGCCCGCACCGCCTCCAGGTCGTTGTACGGCAGCACGAGGGTCTCCCCCGCCTGCGCGCCCGTCACCCCGGGGGTGTCCGGCAGCCCGAAGGTCGCCACCCCGGACCCGGCCGCGGCCAGCAGGGCGTCCACATGGCCGTGGTAGCAACCGGCGAACTTGATCACCTTGGGGCGGCCGGTGAACCCGCGGGCCAGCCGGATCGCCGACATCGTCGCCTCGGTGCCGGACGACACCAGGCGCACCTGCTCGACGGGGCCGACCCGGGCCACGATCTCCTCGGCGAGTTCGACCTCGCCCTCGCCCGGCGTACCGAACGACGTACCCCGTGCGACGGCGGCCTGGACGGCCGCGATCACCTCGGGGTGTGAATGGCCGAGGATCATCGGTCCCCACGAACACACGAGGTCGACGTA
This sequence comes from Streptomyces sp. NBRC 110028, assembly GCF_001417735.1. Classification (GTDB taxonomy): domain Bacteria; phylum Actinomycetota; class Actinomycetes; order Streptomycetales; family Streptomycetaceae; genus Streptomyces. Next base: position 39,814 of record NZ_BBUZ01000036.1, on the reverse strand, counting down.
CTCGCGGCCGTCGGCATCGGTGAGGTACGGACCGTCACCGGACACCATAAAGCGGGGCGTACCTCCGACGGCGCGGAAAGCCCGGACCGGAGAGTTCACGCCGCCGGGCGTCACGACGGCCGCACGATCGAAAAGCGTCTGCGAAACTGGGGCTGCGTACGGATAGCTCACGCAAGCCATGTTGTCAGAGGGTGACGGAGTCCTGCCGCCGGGAGTTTCACAACGCCGACGCGGGGGAGGTCTCAGTCATATTGATCAGTTTGATCAGTCGCAATGTTCGGGTTGCGCGGCGGCGGCCGCGAGTGGTCGGGTGGAGATATGCATCGCGGTGGCGAACTGGGTGAAGGGACTGACGATCGAGGCCCCGAGCGTGCCCGCCCCGGACGCCATCGGCGAGAAGACGCGGGCAGGGCAAGCAGGAGCGGGGGCCGCATGGGGGTGACCTACAAGTACTTCGGCGCGCCCGACGGGGCCACCGCGGCCCGGGTCCCCATCTCCATGCGCCCCGAGGAACTCGGCGGCGACGAGCTGGGCCACGGCATGTTCACCAAGATCAAGCCGGAGACGGTGGCCGCGATGGTCCTCACCGGCATCGAGGGCGTCCCCCTGCACAAGGTGCCCCCGCTCGAACTGGTCGTCCTGCACCCGGACTACGCCGTCGTCAAGCTGCCGATGACCGCCGTCGACCCGCTGCGCGGCGTCGGCGAGGAGGCGGTGGGAGCCGCCGCCTTCATCTGGTCCACGGTCCCGGACCGCGGCGGTCCGCGCGACGCGTTCCTGGTCTACCAACTGCTCCACGAGTGGCAGGACTTCAGCCACCGGCTGCACGAGGCGGGCCACCAGCCGTACTGCCTGGTCTGGCCCTGAGCGGGCCGTGATCTAGCCTTCCCCCCATGCTCATCGCACGCTCCGTCAGCCTGTTCGTCCTGGCCGCCCTCCTGGAGATCGGAGGCGCCTGGCTGGTCTGGCAGGGTGTGCGCGAGCACAGGGGATGGGCCTGGATCGGCGCCGGGGTCGTCGCCCTGGGCGCCTACGGTTTCGTCGCCACGCTCCAGCCGGACGCGGACTTCGGCCGCATCCTCGCCGCGTACGGCGGCGTCTTCGTCGCCGGATCACTCGCCTGGGGCATGGTCGCCGATGGCTACCGGCCCGACCGATTCGATGTTCTCGGTGCGTTCATCTGCCTGGCCGGTGTCGCCGTGATCATGTACGCGCCTAGAAGGTGAGCGGACGCCCGTGGTGCCCGTGGTCCTCGTCCTCCTCCTGCTGAGTTGAGCTGAGGACGCAGCCGGTGTCCGGGTCGATCAGCACCCGGGTGACGGTGTCGCCGCACTCGACGTCCACGGCCCACACCTTGTGGTCGCCGTCCTTGTGGCGCGGCTCCTGCTGCTTGTGGTCGTGGCGCGGGTCCCGGTGCTGCTGGTCCTGGCGGTGGTCGTCCTTGCCCTGGTTGTTCTGCTGCGCGTCGTCCCCGGGGCAGTCGTCCACCAGCTCGGCGCTGATGGCCCGGCCGCCGACCTCGCACTCGGCGATCTCCACGGCCCGCTCCAGCGTCACCGGCCCGCTCGTGCTCTGCGCGTTGTCGGTGCCGGACTGGTGGTTCTGCTGCGCCTGGTGGTCCTTGCGGGCGTGGTCGTCCTGGTGGTCACCGTGGGCGGACGGGGCGCCGAAACGGTCCTGCGGGGCCATCTCGGTCGGGGCCGACTCGCCGTACTGGCCCATGCCACGCTGCTGGTAGCCGTGACCCTGCGGGGCGCTGTTCTCGCGCTGCCAACGCTGCGGACGGCCGTCCTGGCGGCCGTTCTGGGCGGCCTGGCCGTTGGCCGCTTGGCCGTTGGTCATCTGGCCGTTGGTCATCTGGCCATGGGCCGCCTGGCCGTTGCCGTGCTGGCCGTTCCCGTACTGCCCATGGGCCGCCTGACCGTTACCGGACTGGCCGTTGCCGGACTGACCGTTCCCGTACTGCCCATGGGCCGCCTGGCCGTTGCCGTGCTGGCCGTTCCCGTACTGCCCATGGGCCGCCTGACCGTTACCGGACTGACCGTTGCCCTGCTGCTGCCCGTTGCCCTGCTGCTGCCCGTTGCCGTACCAGCCGCTGCCGGATTGCCCGCTGTTGCCGGACTGGCTGTTGTTGCCGTGCTGCCCGTTGCCGTGCTGCCCATTGGCGTGATGCCCGTTGTCGTGCTGCCCATTGGCGTGATGCCCGTTGTCGTGCTGCTGGTGGTTGTTGCCCTGCTGCTGGCCATCCCCATGGTTGCGGTCCCCGTGCTGCTCCTGGTCCTGGGGGCATACGGAGGCCGACGACGGGTTCGGCGTAGTGCCCGCGGCCCATGCGACCGACGGCGCGCCGGCCACCAGCGCCGCCGCCGCGAGGGCTCCGGCGGAGGCGACGCCCCAGCGGCGGAAGGACCGACGGGACCGGTACAGCGTTCTGTTCTGATGGGTCATGGCCTGAATTCACTCCTTGGGCATGGGTCACTCCGAGACCGGCGGCGCGCCGGACGCAGTGCACTCTTCCCCGGGGCCAGGGCCGGATAGCGGTTTGCGATCTTCAGTCCCCCGATCGGCCGCATATCGGAAGGTCATATCCTGCTTATGGATCACAGTGCGATTTCCGTACCGCGATCACGCACGCCACGTCGCCGCAGGAGGGCCGATGACCACCCGTACCGCAGTCATCACCGGGGCCAGCAGTGGGATCGGGGCAGCCACCGCCCGCAGGCTCGCCGCGGCCGGATTTCGCGTCGTCCTCGCCGCGCGCCGCAAGGACCGCGTCGAGGCGCTGGCGGCGGAGCTGACGGAGGCGGGGCACGAGGCCGTGCCGTACGTCCTGGACGTCACCGACCGGGACGCCGTCGCCACCTTCGCCGATCACGTCGACCGCTGTGACGTGCTGGTCAACAACGCGGGCGGGGCCATCGGCGCCGAGAGCGTCGCGGCCTCCGACCCGGCCGACTGGCGTGCGATGTACGAGGTCAACGTGATGGGCGTGCTCCATGTGACGCAGGCCCTGCTGCCCGCCCTCATCGCGTCCGGCGACGGCACGATCGTGGTGCTGTCCTCCACGGCGGGCCACATCCAGTACGAGGGCGGCGGCGGTTACGTGGCCGCCAAGCACGGCGCGCACGCGATCGCGGGCACGCTGCGGCTGGAGCTGTGCGGCGAGCCGGTGCGGGTGATCGAGATCGCGCCGGGCATGGTCATGACGGACGAGTTCGCGGTGAACCGGTTCCGCGGGGACGAGGGCAAGGCAGCCGCCGTCTACGAGGGTGTGGCCGAGCCGCTGACCGCGGACGACGTCGCCGACACCGTCGCCTGGACGGTCACCCGGCCCTCCCACGTCAACGTCGACCTGATGGTGATCCGCCCCCGCGCCCAGGCTGCCCAGCACAAGGTCCACCGGGAGCGCTGAGGCCGGGGCCGCCGGTCACGCACGGCCACGGCCCCGCTCGTATCACCCCTTGACGCAGACGACCTGCTTGAGCCGGGCCACCACCTCGACGAGGTCCCGCTGCTGGTCGATGACCTTCTCGATGGGCTTGTACGCCCCCGGGATCTCGTCCACGACGCCGGAGTCCTTACGGCACTCCACGCCCCGCGTCTGCTCCTCCAGGTCCCGCGTCGAGAAACGCTTCTTCGCCGCGTTCCGGCTCATCTTCCGGCCGGCGCCGTGCGAGGCCGAGTTGAACGACGCCTCGTTGCCCAGACCGCGGACGATGTACGAACCGGTGCCCATGGAACCGGGGATGATCCCGTGGTCCCCGCTGCCCGCGCGGATGGCGCCCTTGCGGGTCACCAGCAGGTCCATGTCCTCGTACCGCTCCTCGGCCACGTAGTTGTGGTGACAGGAGATGACCGGATCGAAGACCGGCCGGGCCTTCGCGAACTCCTTGCGCACGACGTCCTGGAAGAGCGCCATCATGATCGCGCGGTTGTACTTGGCGTACTCCTGCGCCCAGAACAGATCGTGCCGGTAGGCGGCCATCTGCGGGGTGTCGGCGATGAAGACGGCCAGGTCACGGTCGACCAGATCCTGGTTGTGCGGCAGTCCGCGGGCCTGGCCGATGTGGTATTCGGCCAGTTCCTTGCCGATGTTCCGGGAACCGGAGTGCAGCATCAGCCAGACCGAACCCTCGTCATCGAGACAGAACTCGATGAAGTGGTTGCCCGATCCGAGCGACCCCATCTGCTTCGTGGCCCGCTCCTGACGGAACTTGACCGCCTCGGCCACTCCCCCGAACCGTCCCCAGAAGTCGTCCCACCCGGCGGTCCCGAACCCGTGCAGCCGCCCCGGGTCGACCGGGTCGTCGTGCATCCCCCGGCCCACCGGAATCGTCTGCTCGATCCTGGACCGCAGCCGCGACAGATCGCCCGGCAGATCGTCCGCGGTGAGCGACGACTTGACCGCCGACATCCCGCAGCCGATGTCCACGCCGACCGCGGCCGGGCACACGGCCCCCTGCATCGCGATCACCGAACCGACGGTGGCGCCCTTTCCGTAGTGCACGTCCGGCATCACGGCCAGGCCCTTGATCCACGGCAGCGTGGCCACGTTCCGCAGCTGCTGCATGGCCACGCCCTCGACCGTCGCGGGGTCCGCCCACATCCGGATCGGGACTTTCGCCCCGGGTACCTCTACATACGACATGTTTTACTCATTCCCCCGCGAAAAACTGAAAACGCAAATACCGGGCCCACGGCCCCATTCGCGACGGCCGACCGGCAGATGCGGCGGACCGTGCGGTACACATTGTCTTCAGCCATCGCCTACGGACGGCAAGCAGTTTTCGCTCGAAGGGACACGGATAGTGCAGCCAGCGCAGCGAACGGCCCGCGGACGGCGCGCCACCCCGGCCGCCGCCCTGCTCATCGCCGTGCTCGCCGCCGCGGGACTCAGCGGATGCACCGGCTCCGGCTCCAAGCCCGGGGGCGACGACAGCGCCTCCGACGACTCCGGTACGTCGGTCTCGGCCGAGCCCGGCCGCTACAACTCCCTCCCCGAGGCGTGCGGCGCCGTGAGCGCCAAGACCCTGCGCAAGCTGCTGCCCGGCGGCACCCAGGACGACAAGGCGTACGACGGCCAGGCGACCGTGACGTACGACATAGACCGGCGCGACGGCTGCCGCTGGAAGCTCGCGACGCCGGGCGGCACCCGCTATCTGACGCTGGACTTCGAGCGGGTCGTCTCGTACGACCCGTCCGTGAGCGATGACGACCGGGCGCTGGAGCTGTACGAGAAGAAGGCGGCCGCCGCGGACATTCCGGGCACCCCGGCCTCGCCCTCCGCGGGCGCGTCCTCCGACGACGACGCGTCCGCCTCCTCCTCCCCCGACGCCGGGACGAGCGCGTCGAGCGGCAAGGGCGGCAAGGGCGGCGCGAGCCCGGACGGCGGCAGGAGCGGCGCCGGAAGTGAGAAGGGCAACACCGGCGACAAGGGCCACACGAGCAGCCCGGGCGCGGGCGACGATGAGAGCAGCTCAAGCGACGGGAGCGCGTCGGAGACCCCGGACGCCATTGCCCCGCGCCGCCTCGACGACCTCGCCGACGACGCGTTCCTCGACGACCAGCTGATCACCAAGGACTCCGGAATCCACCGCGACATCACGGTCGTCTTCCGCTCCTCGAATGTGATCGCCACCATTGAGTACGACGAGTGGTCGACCAACAAAAAGGACATTCCCGAAAGCGAAGAACTCCAGGCGAACGCCGAAGACTTGGCCCAGGAGCTCACCGGGCGTCTCACCGAATAGCGGACCGGGCCACCCTCGGCGGGAGACCTCGGGGATTGGGCCGCCCGCGATCGGCCGCGTACCGTGCCGGTAATGACGCGGGCGGTACCACCGCCCATCGACAGAGATTGAGCGAAGGAACCATGCACCGTTCAGCCCCGCGACTCGCCCGAATACTCGCCTGCGCGACCGTACCGATCATGCTCGTCGCCGGCTGCTCCTCCGGCTCCGAGGACAAAAAGGACACGGAGGGCCCGTCGAGACCCTCCTCGCCCAGTGCCTCGCCGTCCGTCGCGGCGGCAAAGTTCAGCAAGCTCCCCGATGTGTGCTCGGCCCTGTCGGGCAAGACCATCGACAAGCTGGTGCCCAAGGCGAAGACCAAGAAGGGCAAGGCCCTCCCCTCGTCCGACACCAACACCTCCGCCACCTGCCTGTGGAGCGGCCTCGACGGCTTCAAGTACCGCTCGCTGTCCCTCTCCCTGAAGCTCTTCCCCTCCGACGCGGGTCTCGGCGCCGGTGACAAGCGCGCCCAGGAGTACGCCACCCAGCAGGCGAGCAAGGCCTCCTCCGCGGACGGGGTGAAGAACCCCAAGACCGAGCAGGCGGCCGTCGGTGACGCGGCGACCACCGTCCGTACCGAGGAGAAGAAGGACGGCGACGACTTCCGGAACCAGACGGTCGTCGCCCGGACCGCCAACGTCGTGATCACCATCGAGTACGACGGCGCCGGCTACGAGACCGAGAAGACGCCGGACGCCACCAAGCTGATGGAGGACGCCAAGTCCGCGGCCAAGGAGGTCGTCGACTCCGTCGAGAAGGGCACCAAGGGCGCCGGCGGCGGCCAGGAGTCCCCGGCTTCCGGCGGCTCCAAGTCCGCCGAGCCGTCCAAGGACTCCAAGGAGTCGAAGGGCTCGAAGGACTCGAAGGACTCCTAGGGCGGCGGGCCCAGCCGTCCTCGCCGCACCCTTCCCGTCCGGGGCGCTTGACGTGTATGCGACCCTGGGGCGCGCTGCAAGCCAAGGCTTATCGCCAAGGACGGGGAGGGATCGCGGGTGGCCGCGATGCAACTGACACGAACGCATCGAATACTCGTCGGCGTGGTCGTCGCCGGGGCGGTGGTGATCGCCGCGATCGGTTTCGCGGGGTCCTACTCCGCGGTCCGCGACCTCGCCGAGAAGAAGGGCTTCGGCGCCTTCTCCAACGTCTTCCCCATCGGGATCGACGCCGGCATCTGCGTGCTGCTGGCCCTGGATCTGCTGCTGACCTGGATCCGCATCCCCTTCCCCCTGCTGCGCCAGACGGCGTGGATGCTGACCGCGGCCACCATCGCCTTCAACGGCGCCGCCGCCTGGCCGGACCCGATCGGCGTCGGCATGCACGCCGTCATCCCGGTGCTCTTCGTGGTCTCCGTCGAGGCCGCCCGGCACGCGATCGGCCGGATCGCCGACATCACCGCCGACCGGCACATGGAGTCGGTCCGCCTCGTCCGCTGGCTGCTGGCGCCGCTCCCCACCTTCCGGCTGTGGCGCCGGATGAAGCTGTGGGAGCTGCGCAGCTACGAGGAGGTCATCCAGCTGGAACAGGACCGGCTGGTCTACCAGACCCGGCTGCAGGCCCGCTACGGGCGGCAGTGGCGCCGCAAGGCCCCGGTGGAGGCGCTGATGCCGCTGCGGCTGGCGCGCTACGGGGTGCCGCTGTCCGACACCGCCCCGGCGGGCCTCCAGGCGGCCGGGCTGGAAGCGAGCGCCTTCTCCCCGGCCGCGCTGCCCTCGGGCACGCCGGGCGCCCCGGGGGGCGGGGCCGGGCGGACGCCGGACATGGCGTACCCGGGGATGCCGCAGGGCGGCTACGGCGCGCCCGACGGCACCGGCTTCGCCGCCGGTCCCGGGCAGCAGCAGCCACAGCAACAAGCACAGCCACAGCAGCCGCAGGAGCTGCCCCTGTCGCTGCCGCTGCCCGTCTACCAGCAGCCGACGGCGCAGGACCACGACGGCCGGGGCGCCGTCCCGTTCGACCCCGCCGCCACCCACCATCCGGCGCAGCAGGAACAGCAGCCCGGTCAGCCGCAGGTCACCGTCCCGGTCGGGCCCGGCCGGGTCCGCCAGCTCGGCGGGCAGGGCGTGGGGACCGCGCAGGGCGCGTACGTCCCGGAGCAGCGCGTCCCGGAGCAGCGCGGCCAGGAGCAGCGCGGCCAGGAGCAGCGCGGCCAGGAGCAGCCGTACGTCGAGCACGGGCAGCCGGAGGCGCCCGCCGCGGCGGCGATGCCGGACGACGTGCCGCGCGACGACGTGTTCTACGCGACCTACCGCCAGTACCTCGCCGACAACGGGCGCTTCCCCTCCGCATACCAGTTCGGGCAGCGGCTGCGGGAGACGTACGGCGTCGCCGACCTCAGCAACGCCGAGCTTTCCGGCTACGTGAACGACTACAAGGACCGCTACCGCACGGAGATGCAGGCGGAGCACATCCCGTAGGCCCTTCGCTCCCTCGACGAGGAGGCCGGGCGGGCGTCCGGCCCGCCCGGCTCGGGGATCTCCCGGCTCAGGCCGCGAGCAGCTTGCGCACCCGGTCCGCCCCCACCGCGAGCAGCAGGGTGGGCAGCCGCGGCCCGGTGTCCCGCCCGACCAGCAGCTGGTAGAGCAGCGCGAAGAACGCCCGCTGCGCGACCTTCAGCTCCGGCGTCGGCTTGGCGTCCGCCGACAGCCCGGCCTGGAGCTTCGGCACGCCGTACACCAGCGTCGTCAGCCCGTCGAGCGACCAGTGCTCGTCCAGCCCGTCGAGCAGCAGCCGCAGCGACGCGCGCTCGGTCTCGCCGAGCGAGGCCAGCAGCTCGGTGTCCGGCTCCTCCCGGACCCGGGTGCGCTGCTCGGCCGGGACCTGGGTGGTGATCCAGCGCTCGGCCCGGTCGAGCCGCGGCCGCGTCTCGTCCAGGGACTTCACCGGGTTGGCCGGGTCCAGCTCGCTGAGGATGCGCAGCGTCTGCTCGTCGTGCCCGGTGGTGATGTCCACCACGGAGGCGAGCATCCGGTACGGCAGCGGGCGCGGGGTGCGGGGCAGCTCACCGGTGGCGGTGCCGGTCGCGCGGCTGTACGCGGCGGCGTCCGCGGGCTGCGCCGAACCGTCGTTGATCTTGCGCTCCAGGGCGTCCCACTCGTCGTAGGTGCGCTGGATCTCCTGATCGAAGGCGATCTTGAAGGACTGGTTCGGCCTGCGGCGCGCGTACAGCCAGCGCAGCAGCGGCGCCTCCATGATCTCCAGCGCGTCGGCCGGGGTCGGCACGCCGCCCTTGGAGGAGGACATCTTGGCCATGCCGCTGATGCCGACGAACGCGTACATCGGGCCGATCGGCTGGTCGCCGCCGAAGACCTCGCGCACGATCTGCCCGCCGACCACATAGGACGAGCCCGGCGAGGAGTGGTCGACGCCGGAGGGCTCGAAGACGACGCCCTCGTACGCCCAGCGCATCGGCCAGTCGACCTTCCAGACCAGCTTGCCGCGGTCGTGCTCGCTGAGCAGGACGGTCTCGCCGTGGCCGCAGGCGCAGGTGTAGGCCAGCTCGGTGGTCTCGTCGTCGTACGAGGTCACGGTCGTCAGATCGCGCTCGCAGACCGAGCAGTACGGCTTGTACGGGTAGTACCCGGCGGCGCCCGCGCTGCCGTCGTCCTCGGCGGCCGCGCCCGAGCCCTCGGCGGCCTCCAGCTCGGCCTCGTCGACCGGCTTCTGCTGCTTCTGCTGCTGCTTCTTCGGGGCCGGCTTGTCCTTCGTGCGGTACCGGTCGAGCACGGCGTCGATCTGCTCGCGGTGGCGCATCGCGTGCAGGATCTGCTCGCGGTAGGCGCCCGAGGTGTACTTCTCGGTCTGGCTGATGCCGTGGAACTCGATGCCCATCGCGCGCAGCGCCTCGATCATCGGCGCCTTGAAGTGCTCGGCCCAGTTCGCGTACGCCGAGCCGGGCGGGGCCGGGACGGACGTCAGCGGCTTGCCGATGTGCTCGGACCAGGACGGGTCGATCCCGGCCGGGACCTTCCGATACCGGTCGTAGTCGTCCCAGGACAGGATGTGGACGCAGTCGTATCCACGGCGCCGGATCTCGTCGGCGACCAGGTGCGGCGTCATGACCTCGCGCAGATTGCCGAGGTGGATCGGGCCGGACGGGCTGAGGCCCGAGGCGCAGACGATCGGTTTGCCCGGCGCGCGTCGCTCCGCCTCGGCAATGACCTCGTCCGCGAAACGGGAGACCCAGTCGGTCTCGGTGCTCTGAGCCACGGTCGGCACTTCCTTCCTTGCGGTCATGGCACCGACCATTGTCCCAGACGGAGAAGGCGCCTTCGGGGTTGCCCACAGGCTGCCGGAGTCCACGGCCGAGTTGTCCACAGCCCGGGAAAAGGGTTGGACGGCCCATGAAATACTGGGGTGGCCAGATTGGTAACCCAGCCCTCTATAGGAACGGCACCTCACCCATGGCCTCGGTCCCCTCCCTTGCCGCTTCGGTCCACCAGCGCATCGCGAACGCCCTCACGGCTGCCCTGCCGGAGGCCGCTTCCGCGGACCCGCTGCTGCGACGAAGCGACCGGGCCGACTTCCAGGCCAACGGGCTGCTGGCGCTGGCGAAGCAGCTCAAGGGCAATCCGCGCGAGCTGGCAGCCAAGGTCGTGGAGCGCCTTCCGGTCGCCCCGTCCTCCGCCGACCCCGACCCGGTGATCGCCGACATCAAGGTCTCCGGACCCGGCTTCCTCAACATCACCGTCGCGGACTCCGCCATCACCGCGACCCTCGCCGCGCGCGCCGCCGACGACCGGCTCGGCGTCCCGTTGGCGGCGGACGCGGGCACGACCGTGATCGACTACGCCCAGCCGAACGTGGCGAAGGAGATGCACGTCGGCCATCTGCGCTCGGCGGTGATCGGCGACGCGGTGGTCAGGATCCTGGAGTTCACCGGCGAGAAGGTGGTCCGGCGCCATCACATCGGCGACTGGGGCACCCAGTTCGGCATGCTCATCCAGTACCTGATCGAGCACCCCCACGAGCTGGACCACCGGGACGCCGCCTCCGGCGAAGAGGCGATGTCCAATCTGAACCGGCTCTACAAGGCGGCGCGCGGCCTCTTCGACTCCGACTCCGAGTTCAAGGAGCGGTCCCGGCGGCGGGTGGTGGACCTGCAGGCCGGGGACGAGGAGACGATCGCCCTGTGGCGGAAGTTCGTGGACGAGTCGAAGATCTACTTCTACTCGGTCTTCGACAAGCTCGACATCGAGATCCACGACCCCGACGTGGTCGGCGAGTCCGGGTACAACGACATGCTGGCCGAGACCTGCCGCCTGCTGGAGGAGTCCGGCGTCGCGGTCCGCTCCGAGGGTGCGCTGTGCGTCTTCTTCGACGACGTCAAGGGCCCGGACGGAAACCCGGTTCCGCTGATCGTCCAGAAGTCCGACGGCGGCTTCGGCTACGCCGCCACCGACCTGTCCGCGATCCGCGACCGGGTGCAGAACCTCCAGGCCGACACCCTGCTGTACGTGGTGGACGCCCGGCAGTCGCTGCACTTCAAGATGGTCTTCGAGACCGCCCGCCGGATCGGCTGGCTGAACGAGAAGACGCACGCCGTCCAGCTCGCCTTCGGCACGGTCCTCGGCAAGGACGGCAAGCCGTTCAAGACCCGTGAGGGTGAGACGGTCCGGCTGGAGGACCTGCTCGACGAGGCGACCGAGCGGGCCGCGGCCGTGGTCCGGGAGAAGAGCGAGAAGCTCGGCCTGACCGAGCAGGAGATCCTGGAGCGCGGCGGCCAGGTGGGCATCGGCGCCGTGAAGTACGCCGACCTGTCCACCTCCGCCTCCCGCGACTACAAGTTCGACCTCGACCAGATGGTCTCGCTCAACGGCGACACCTCCGTCTACCTCCAGTACGCGTACGCCCGCATCCAGTCCATCCTGCGGCGCGCCGACGAGACGCAGGCCCCGGTCCCGCATCCGGAGCTGCCCCTCGCCCCCGCCGAGCGCGCCCTCGGGCTGCACGCGGATCAGTTCGCGGAGACGCTGGCCGAGGTGTCCGCGTCGTACGAGCCGCACAAGCTGGCCGCGTATCTCTACCAGCTGGCCTCGCTCTTCACCACCTTCTACGACCAGTGCCCGGTCCTGAAGGCGAAGGGCGGCCCGGCCGAGGTCGAGAACCGGCTCTTCCTGTGCGACCTGACCGCCCGCACCCTGCGGCAGGGCATGTCCCTGCTGGGCATCCGCACCCCCGAGCGCCTCTGAGCGCCCCCGCCCGCCTCCGTACGCCCGTGCGCGGCGGTTCCGCTTACGGCGCTTCCTCCGGCCCCGGGCAGGACACGTCGCGCACCGGCCGTTCGCCGCGCACCAGGTAGTCCGTCACCGCGCGGTCCGCACAGGGGCTCGCGTACGGGGCCGGGACATAGGCCGCGCCGTGGCCCGTGGCGTCGACGCTGACCATCCGCGCCCGGTCGCCGAAGGCGCGGCGCAGATTGAGCGCCCCGCTGTACGGGGTGGCAGGGTCGTGGCGGTTCTGGACGAGCAGGACGTTGGACGGGCCCCGGTCGGTGATGCGGACCGGCTTGTCCCGGGGCTCATACGGCCAGAAGGCGCACGGTCCGATGTTCACCGGCATGCCCGCGGTCAGCGGGTGGGAGGCGCGGCCGGCGGCGACATCGCGGGCGTAGGCCGAGACCGACCTCGGCCACTCCACGTCGTTGCAGAGGATGCCGAACGATACGGCCGTGGAGTCCTGCGTCAGATCCGGCGGCACCGCGCCGGGCACCTTGCCGTCGTCCGCGTCCTTGATGAGCCGGGCCAGTCCCTCGTACTGGCTCCGGGAGTACAGGGCGGCCAGGACGCTCTGGCGGAGCACATTGCCGTTCAGCTCGGGCGGGTTGGCGCCCTTCCACTCCAGCGGCTCGGTGTCCAGCCGGGCGGCCAGATCGAGAACCCGGCGGCGCACTCCGGCGGGGGTGTCGGCGAGACGGCCGGGGCCGCCGGGCGCGGAGGCCCACCGCGCGAAGGCGGGGAAGGTGTCCTCGGCGCCGACCGCCCAGTTGGCCTGCCAGCCGCGCTCCACCCGCGTCGGGTCCGGGTCGTCGTTGCTGTCCAGCACCCAGCGGTCGGTGTGCTCCGGGTACAGCTGCGCGTACACGGAACCCACGTACGTCCCGTACGAGGTGCCCCAGGCCGACAGTTTCCGCTCGCCGAGCGCCCGGCGGATGCTGTCGATGTCGCGCGCCTCGTTGACGGTGGAGAGGGTGGGCAGCAGGTCGCCGCCGTTGCGGGCGCAGGCGTCGGCGATGCGGCGGGCGGTGGCGACGTTCTCCGTGATGTCCCCGTCGGCCGCGGGCCAGGGGCGGGCGCGGACCAGGGACAGGTCCTCTTCCGCCAGACCGCAGCCCGCGTGTGTGGACCCGCCCAATCCGCGCGGATCGAAGCTGACGAGGTCGTAGGCGTCCCGCACCGACCGCGGAAGCCGCTTGCCGTAGGTGGTGGGCCGGTTCAGGCCGGACCCCCCGGGGCCGCCGGGGATCAGCAGCAGCGTGCCGCGGCGGGCGGCGGGCCGCTCACTGCGGACGCGGGAGACGGCGAGCGTGATCCGCTTCCCGTCCGGGTCGTGGTAGTTCAGCGGCACGGAGAGCGCGGCGCACTCCTGGCGGGCGTCGTGGTCCGCGCCCTCGCACGTCCCCCAGGCGAGGGGCGGCGTGGCGGCCTCGCCCTCGCTCGCGTCGGCGGAGGACACGGTGGCCAGGACGGAGGCGGTGGCGGCGATGGCGAGGGCCAGCGCGGCGGTCTTGCCGGTCATCAGTGGCATGCGGCGAGCCTGTCCGAACCGGACGCGCGTGCCCATCCGGTCACCCGGCCGGTGGGCGCTGCGGATACCCCCACCCGTAGGGCGTGACAGACCCGACCGTCCCGTTTGCGACAGATTCCCCGATTGGGGACAACCTCCGGCCCCCACGGACCGTCAAACCTCATGCATCATCCGTCAATCGAAACACGTGGGGGTAGGACATGCGACGGTCGGGAACCTCGCTCGCGGCGCTCGTGCTGGCAGGCGCCGGACTGGCGGTGACGGCCGGAACGGCGGAGGCGGCGCAGGCCACCGGTGCGCACACGGCCGCGGCCTGCGCGACCGGCTGGGGCAGCGGCGAGAAGACGGCACCCTCCGGCAACCATAAGCCGCTGGAGGACATCAGGACCGGCCGGCACGAGTGCTTCGACCGCATGGTCTTCGACGTGAAGGGCGCCACCGCCACCGACCGGGTGCGCTTCGACGTGCGGTACGTCGACGCGCTGCACCAGGACGGCTCCGGGGACCCGATCCCGGTGAACGGCGGGGCGATCCTCGACATCCGGGTGGGCGCGCCCAGCTACGACTACGAGGCGGGCCGGAGCACGTACCCGGGCACGGCACGGCAGCAGCTGCCGGGCGTGGACGTCACCGGCTACCGGACCTTCCGGGACACCCGCTACGCCGCCAGCTTCGAGGGCGACACCCAGGTCGGCCTGGGGGTGCGGGCGCGGCTGCCGTTCCGGGTCCTCCAGTCGGACGGCAAGGTGATCCTGGACGTGGCCCACTCCTGGACCGCCGCCCGCTGAGCCGGACCGGAAGTCAACGCAGCCGGGCGTCGACCGTCGCGGGGTCGAAGAGGGCGTCGGCGACCATGTGTGCCGCGCCCGTGACGCCCGCGCGGGTCCCCAGCGGGGACAGCACGACGCGCAGATCGCGCGTGGCCAGCGGCAGGGACCGCCGGTAGGTCACCTCGCGGATGCCCGCGATCAGATGTTCCTGGGCGTGGGCGAGCCCGCCGCCGACGACCAGGATGGACGGGTTGAGCAGGCTGACCGCGTCGGCCACGCCCTGGCCGAGCAGTCGGCCCGCCTGCCGCAGCAGCCGTACGGCGTCGCCGTTGCCGGAGCGGACGAGCGCCACGACGTCGTCGGTGGTGGCGACGTCGTGCCCGGCGGCGGTGAGGTCGCGGACCAGGGCCCAGCCGCCCGCCAGGGCCTCCAGACAGCCGGAGTTGCCGCAGCGGCACACCGGCGCGTCCGGCGAGGTCTCGTCGAGGCCCGGCGCGGGGATGTGGCCGATGTCGCCCGCGGCACCCTGCGAGCCGTGGTGGAGCGCGCCGCCGAGGATCAGGCCGGAGCCGATGCCGGTGCCCGCCTTGACGAAGAGCAGATGGCGGCGGTCCGGCCAGTTGGCGCGGTGTTCGCCGAGGGCCATCAGGTTGGTGTCCTTGTCGGCGAGGACCGGGCAGGCGTAGGCGCCGCGGAAGAAGTCCGGCACGGTGTAGCCGTCCCAGCCGGTCATGATGGGCGGGCTGACGACGCGTCCGGTACCGGCCTCCACCGGCCCTGGCACCCCGATGCCGATGCCGCGCACCCGGTCGGCGGGCTCGCCCGCCTCCTTCAACAGCCGCCGGAAGTCGGCGGCGACCTGCCCCAGCACCGTCTCCGGGCCTTCGGCCACGCTGAGGTCGCGGCGGTGCGAGACCAGGACCTCGCACGCCATGTCGGCGAGCGCGGTGTGCACATGGCTGCCGCCGATGTCGGCGACGAGCAGCACCCCGGCGTCGCGGCGCAGCCGGAAGGAGCCCGCGGGGCGGCCGCCCGTGGAGTCCGCCGCGCCGGACACCTCCAGATAACCGGCCTCGCTCAGCGCCTCCAGCCGGGAGGCCATGGTGGACCGGGACAGTCCGGTCGCGGCCATGAGCTGGGCCCGGGTGGTGGCCCGGCCGCCACGGATGAGCGCCAGCACCGCCCCTGGGCCCGTTGGATGCGCCTGACCTGCCGAGACCGCCTCCGCCACTGAGCCCTGTCCTCCGTGTCCACGCTGTTCACGCTGTGTTCGGTACCGCCCACACCGTACCGCCCTTTACGACCGACCCCAAGCACACTTATGTATTGCCTTCACGCAAAAGATGCGTAGCATCAGGCAGGCATCACGCACGCCATCACTCACGTGACGACGCGGAAGGACCTCGATGAACGACCTCGGAGTGCACGCCCTGGTGTGGACCGGCGACTGGACGCCCGAAGGCGCCCGGACCGCCGCGGCCCGCAGCCGCGAGGCCGGATACGACCTGGTCGAGATCTCCCTCCACGACCCCGGACTGGTGGACGTGGAGGACACCCGCCGGGTCCTCGCCGACCACGGCCTGCGCGTGGCCTGCTCCCGCGGCCTCTCCTTCGACTCCGACGTCTCCTCCGACGACCCGGAGACCGCGGCCCGCGGCGAGGCGCTGCTGCGCCAGGCCCTGCGCATCACCCACGACCTCGGCGGCGACTACTTCGGCGGGGTGCTCTACAGCGCGCTCGGCAAGTACGGCCGCCCCACCACCGCCCGCGGGCGCGAGCACGCCGTCCAGGCGCTGCGCGGGCTGGCCGCCGAGGCGGACGGCCTCGGGGTGACGCTCGGCCTGGAGGTGGTCAACCGGTACGAGAGCAACGTCGTCAACACCGCCCGCCAGTGCCTGGACCTGATCGACGAGATCGGCGCGGGCAACGTCGTGGTCCACCTGGACACGTACCACATGAATATCGAGGAGCAGGACTTCTCCCGCCCGGTCCGCGCCTGCGGCGACCGCCTCGGTTACGTCCACATCGGCGAGTCCCACCGCGGCTACCTCGGCTCCGGCACCATCGACTTCCCTGCCTTCTTCCACGCCCTCGCCGACATCGGCTACCAGGGCCCGGTCACCTTCGAGAGCTTCTCGTCGGCCGTCGTCGCCCCCGGCCTCTCCCACGACCTCGCCGTCTGGCGGAACCTGTGGGCGGACGGCCCCGACCTCGCCGCCCACGCCCGCTCGTACATCGCCGACCAGATCAAGGCCGCCCACGCCCGCACCGTGGCCTGAAGCACCCACCCGGACTCCCCGAAAGACCCGCCATGACTCCCCAGCAACTCCTCGAGCGCGCCCGGCGCCTGGCCGACTCCGGCCGCCGCCGACTGCTCGGCATCGCCGGACCGCCCGGGGCCGGAAAGACCACCCTCGCCGAGTACCTGGTCGGCGCGCTCGGCCCCGAGCGCGCGGTCCTGGTCCCGATGGACGGCTTCCACCTCGCCGACGTCGAGCTGCGCCGCCTCGGCCTGCTGGACCGCAAGGGCGCCCCGGAGACCTTCGACCCGTACGGCTACACCGCGCTGCTGCGGCGCCTGAAGGAGCCGCGCCCCGGCGAGCCGGTGTACGCGCCGGGCTTCGAACGCGAGCTGGAGCAGCCCATCGCGGGCTCCATCCCGGTGGCCCCCGAGATCCCGCTCGTCATCACCGAGGGCAACTACCTGCTGCTGGACGACGCGCCCTGGCGCCCGGTCCGCGACCTGCTGGACGAGACCTGGTGGGTCGAGCTGGACTCCGAGGAGCGGGTACGGCGGCTGATCGACCGCCATGAACGGTTCGGCAAGGAGCGCGCCGAGGCCGAACGCTGGGTCCTCACCACGGACGAGGCCAACGCCCGCCGCGTCGCCCCGGGCCGCGAGGCCGCCGACCTCGTCATCGGCTCCACCACCGAACCAGGGGAGACCCGGACATGACCGGCACCCTGAACCTCGGGGCCGTCGACTGGTTCCTGCTCGCCGTCTACTTCGGCGCGATCATCGCCATCGGCCTGACCACCAAGCGCGCCGTCCACACCAGCGGCGACTTCTTCCTCGCCGGGCGCTCCATGCCCGCCTGGATCACCGGCCTCGCCTTCATATCCGCCAACCTCGGCGCCCTGGAGATCATCGGCGGCGCGGCCAACGGCGCCCAGTACGGGGCCGCCGCGGTGCACTTCTACTGGCTCGGCGCGATCCCCGCGATGGTCTTCCTCGGCGTCGTGATGATGCCGTTCTACTACTCGACGCGGGTGCACAGCGTCTCCGAATATCTGCGCCGCCGCTTCAACAACCAGACCCACCTGCTCAACAGCGTCGTCTTCGCCGTCGCCCAGATGCTGCTGGCGGGCGTCAACCTCTTCGCGCTCGCGCTGATCGTCAAGCTGCTGATCGGCTGGCCGCTGTGGCTGTCCATCGTGCTGTCCGCGGTCTTCGTCCTCGCGTACATCACCCTGGGCGGGCTGGCGGGCGCGATCTACGGCGAGGTGCTCCAGTTCTTCGTCATCCTCGCCGGGCTGATCCCGATCGTGGTCATCGGGCTGCACACCGTCGGCGGCTTCGGCGGCCTCAAGGACGCCGTCCAGGACCCCACCCTGCTGCACACCTGGCAGGGCACCACCCCCGGCCACTGGACCAACCCGCTCGGCGACTGGATCGGCCTCGCCATGGGCGAGGGCTTCGTCCTCGCCTTCGGCTACTGGACCACCAACTTCGCCGAGGTGCAGCGCTCACTGGCCGCCAAGGACCTCAACGCCGCCCGCCGCACCCCGCTCATCGCGGCCTTCCCGAAGATGGCGCTGCCGCTGTTCACCGTGGTCCCCGGCATGATCGCCCTGGTCATCATCCCCAGGCTCGGCCGGCCGGGCGGACCCACGTACAACGACGTCATCCCGGAGATGATGCAGCGCTTCCTGCCGACCGGGGTGCTCGGCATCGCCCTCACCGGCCTGCTCGCCGCCTTCATGGCGGGCATGGCCGCCAACATATCCGGCTTCAACACCGTGTTCACCTACGACATCTGGAAGCCGTACGTGGTCCGCGACCGCGACGACCGCTACTACCTCAAGGCCGGGCGCTACGCCACGGTCGCGGGCATCGCGGTGAGCGTCGCGGCGGCGTTCGTCGCCTCCGAGTACGACAACATCCAGAACTACATCCAGCTCCTCTTCTCCTTCTTCAACTCCCCGCTGTTCGCGACCTTCCTGCTGGCGATGTTCTGGAAGCGGGTCACCCCGTGGGCGGGCTTCTGGGGCATGCTCTCCGGCACCGCCGCGGCCGCCGTCGCCCACCTCTCCGCCTACCACATCGGCTGGTTCTACCCCGGCGGCGAGGTCGGCCCGCACGACACCGTCAACGCCCAGATGGCCAACTTCTACGGCGCCCTCTTCGCCTTCGTCGTCGACGCCGTCGTCACGGTCGCCGTCACCTTCGTCACCGAGCCCAAGCCGGACTCCGAACTCCGCGGCCTCGTCCACGGCCTCCCCGACCCCGACTCCCCCGACGCCCACGAGGCATCCGTACGCCAGCCCTGGTGGAAGTCCCCGGTCGTCCTCGGCTGCGTCATCCTGGCCCTGGCGGCGGCCCTGAGCGTCTGGCTGGTCGTCGCCGTATGAACGGAGAGAGCCCCATGACCCCGGGAAAGACCTTCGACGTCCGCTGGCTCATCGCCGCACTCCTCGGCCTGTACGGCGCCGTCCTCACGGTCCTCGGCCTCACCGACGGCCCCGCCGAACTCGCCAAGGCCGACGGCATCCGCATCAACCTCTGGATCGGCCTCGGCCTCCTGGCCGTGGCGGCGGCGTTCGCCACCTGGGCGAAGCTCGCCCCGCAGCGCCGGGACGAGGGCTGATCTGCTCCTGTACGTGCGGCTCGGGCACGCACACGGCGCCTGAGCCGCACCCCCATTCGGTGTGCCCGGCCATGGGCTCAAGGAGGATCGCATCAGCGGGTACGCCGAGGTCAAGAGCGTGCTCGCGGAAATGCACGGCTTCGCCGCGAGGGTAGAGGCCAGCGGTCGTCGGACTGCTGCCGCCGCAGGGGCGCGCCTCGTGCCCCATCCGCTGGTAGTCCCAGATCATCTCGACGTCGCGCCACTGCGCATCGGTGATCACACGCTGTTCACCGCGGTGAGCTGAAGGATGTAGTGCCGGATATGAGGCGGCATCTTGTCAGGCAGATGCGCCAGAGGGACCAGCCGTAGCTCTTGGCCTTCGCCGAGGACGAGTTCGCGCTCCTCACCGTCCCAGGTGCCGAGGAACACATGCGGCGGAGTCTTGAGAGCGTCGTACGGGGCCACCGTGGCCTCCTCGATCGTGTCCGGCGTGATACCGGTCTCCTCCTTGAGTTCACGGAGGATGGTGTTGATCGGCGTCTCGCCCGGCTCCCGTCCCCCTCCGGGAAGGGACCAGTATCCCGGCCAGCCGATCCCGGGCTTCTCGTCGCGGAGTTGGAGGATGACTTCCCTGCGGCTGGTGAGGATCACAGCCAGACACCCGGGGATCTTGGTCGGCGAAGCCTCAATCACCACGGTTCTCCCCCGATGTGTTCGCAACAGTGGCCCCCACCGTAGCGACGGAGGCCACCGGCTTCTCAGGATCGACCGGCTTCTTCACCCCAAGTGAGGGCAAGGCGCGCCCAGACAGTCTTACCGATGGGGCCGCGGGGGCAATGACCGGTCTCCTTGGCCAGGGCTGCAACAAGCTGGAGGCCACGACCGTGCTCGTCGTCCTCAGCGGCCTCCGTACGACGCGGCAGACGACTGCTGGCCGCGTCGGAGACCTCGACGAGGCAACTGGTGTCCTCGTGTGTCAGGCGCACCTCGAAGAGGTGACCGCGCTTGTGGCCGTGCTGCACGGCGTTGGTGGCCAGCTCGCCGCAGACGAGGACCGTCCGGTCGATGTCTTCCTCTCCGTAGTCCCAGTTACGAAGCACTTTGCCGACCTGGCTTCGAGCAAGGCGGACGCACCTGGGTGTGGACGTGAACTGCATCTTCCATTGCCGCGTGGCGGGCTGCTGTGGGTTGGGGGTGGTCATCGGGAGCATCGTGTCCCCTCGTCGCGTGGTTCCAAGGGGGCAAGCTCATCCGATCAGTGACTACGGAAACAGGCCATGGTGATTACCCAAAGTGGGTAAAATCCTCGACGGTTCACTGCCCAGACCACCCACAGCCGTGGGACGAGGAAGAGGGGCACGAGTGCCTGGACCGCAGCCTCACCACAGGCTTCCGCCCGCGTTGCTGACCAGCTACGAGTGGCAGGACGCCTGCCGGAGCCGCGACTTCGCTCGCATCTTCCGGCTGGCCCAGCTCAAGGCAGGCATCTACCCCTCGCGTATCGCCGCACTCTGCGCATGACGCCCAGCAGGGTTGGCGAGATCATGGCCGGGCGCCGCACCCTGGCGCACATCGATGTCATCGAGCGAGTCGCCGACGGGCTGCGTATCCCCGGTGCGATGCTGGGCCTCGCCCATCGTCCCTGGGAGATCCCTTCGCCTGACCATGTACGGGAACGCACCCCAGGACGAGAGCCAGAGCCTGCGCACTCCCCGATGCCTTCCGACCAGGCTCCCAGCGACCGTCTTGAAGATCTCCTGGCCCTGGCTGACGGGCAGGTAACCCGCTCCACCCTGACGGCGTTGCGCTCCTCAGTGGAGGACTACTGGCGGCGCGACGATCAACATGGCGGCGCATCACTTCGCCCCGCCATCGTGGGGCATCTCAAGTACGTCACCCAGATGATGCGCGCCGCCGACTGCCCTCTGGAGCGAGACCTGCGATCCCTCGCCGCCGAGCTGGCGCGCCTCGCAGGGTGGGCATACTTCGACGCCCGCCAGTACAGCACCGCCCGCATCTACTTCGCCCAGGCCCTCGGCCTCTCCCACGGGCAGAACGACCGCCTGTTCATGGCCAACGTGCTTTCCTGCATGAGTCTCCAGGCGACCTATGAAGGCAACGCGGTGGACGCCATCGCCCTCGCCTGCAAGGCCCAGGACGTTGCGCGAACCGCCGGTGATCAACCGCTGGTGATGTCCATGCTCCACATGCGCGAAGCCTTCGCTCATGCCTCCCTGCGCGACGCCTCCTCGTGTCACCAGGCCATCGACCGCTCCCGCGATGCGTATGAGTTGGCACGCGGTCGAGAGGACGAGGCCCCGTCCTGGGTCCGCTACTTCGATGAGACCAAGCTCATCGTCGACGCAGGCATCGCCTACGCACGTCTCGGCGAGGCACAACGCGCCGAACCCCTGATCGCGGAAGGCTTGCGGCGAGAGGCGGCCGGGCGGCAGCGCGGTCGAGCCCTCCATGCGTTCTGGCTCGCCACAGCCCAGCTCCAGCAAGACAGACTCGATGACGCCTGCCGCAGCGCCGCACTCGCGCTCGACCTGACGGCGGCCATCGACTCGCCCCGGGTCGCCGGGCACCTCCAGGAGTTTCACCGCCGTCTGACCCCGTACGCCCGCGAGACGCCAGTAATCAGGTTCGAGCAGCGGATGCGAGAGGCACTGCGCTAGCCGGTGGCCTTGGCGGCCTCGTCCAGGAGCAGGTACAACAAGCCCACCAGGCTGCCGCTGCTGACGATCTCACGGCGGTCGATCATTCCGCGGATCTCGGCGAGCGGAATCCACTCGATGCGGTCCGATTCGTTCTGCTCGGTCGGCGGACCGGCGTACGTGGCGCCGTCGGCGCGGAAGACGTGGTGTTCGGAATCGGTGATGCCGTTCGCGGGCTGGGCGTACACCAGCGGCTTCACCGCCTCCACCCGCCAACCGGTCTCCTCCTCGACCTCGCGGACGGCGGCTTGCTCCGGGGTTTCGTCGGGCTCGATGAGGCCCATGGGCAGCTCCCAGCCCCACGCATCGGTGACGAACCGGTGCCGCCACATCATCAGCACCCGCTTCTGCTCATCGACCACGGCGGCGACGGCGAGGTGCCGCATCCGCACCACATGGTGTTCCCAACGATGACCGTCCGGCTGCTGGACGTCCACGAGCCACAGGTTCACCCACGGGTTGCTGTAGATCTGCCGCTCACCATGGACGGTCCACCGCATGAGCCCACTCCCCTTCGCCGACGCGAATCCCAGCATGTCACTCGGGCGAAACGCAGTCGGGCCGGATGCGCAGTGCGCATCCGGCCCGCTGTCGGCCTCGAGAAAAAGCTACTCGCCGCGGTTCAGCCGCTGTGCGACCTCCGTGGCCCAGTAGGTGAGGATCATCCCCGCGCCCGCGCGGCGGATGGAGGTCAGGGTCTCCATGATGGCGCGGTCGCGGTCGATCCAGCCGTTGGCGGCGGCCGACTCGACCATCGCGTACTCGCCGGAGATCTGGTACGCGGCGACCGGCACGTCCACCGCGTCCGCGATCTGCCGCAGGATGTCCAGGTACGGCAGCGCGGGCTTGACCATGACCATGTCGGCGCCCTCGGCCAGGTCGAGTTCCAGCTCGCGCAGCGCCTCGCGGGCGTTGGGCGGGTCCTGCTGGTAGGTCTTGCGGTCGCCCTTCAGCGACGAGCCGACCGCCTCGCGGAACGGGCCGTAGAAGGCGGAGGCGTACTTGGCGGTGTAGGCGAGGATCGACACGTCCTGGTACCCGGCGTCGTCCAGGGCCTCGCGGATCACGCCGACCTGGCCGTCCATCATGCCGCTCGGGCCGACCGTGTGGACGCCCGCGTCGGCCTGGACGCGGGCCATCTCGGCGTAGCGCTCCAGGGTGGCGTCGTTGTCGACGCGGCCCTCAGCGTCGAGGACGCCGCAGTGGCCGTGGTCGATGTGCTCGTCCAGGCACAGGTCCGACATGATCACGAGGTCGTCGCCGACCTCGCCGCGCACATCGCGGATGGCCTGCTGGAGGATGCCGTCCGGGTCGGTGCCAGGGGTGCCGACGGCGTCCTTCTTGGACTCCTCCGGCACCCCGAACAGCATGATCCCGCCGATGCCCGCCGCGACCGCCTCGGCCGCGGCCTTCCGCAGCGAGTCCCGGGTGTGCTGGACGACGCCCGGCATCGACTGCAGGGGCACCGGCTCGCTCACGCCCTCCCGCACGAACGCGGGAAGGATCAGCTCGGCCGGGTGCAGCCGGGTCTCGGCGACCATGCGCCGCATCGCCGGCGTGGTGCGCAGCCGGCGCGGCCGGGCGTCCGGGAAGCTGCCGTACCTCGTGCTCAAGAGCGTGCCCTCCTACGCGATCCGGGCCGTCGCTCGCTCGGGCGCGTGACCGGGTCCCCGGCCTCGACCGCGGCCTGGCGCCGCGCCGCGCCGAAGTCCGCGAGCGCCTCGGCCAGCTTGAGCACCGAGGGCTCGGGCGACAGCACGTCCACCCGCAGGCCGTGCTCCTCCGCGGTCTTCGCGGTGGCCGGGCCGATACAGGCGATGACAGTGACATTGTGCGGCTTGCCCGCGATGCCGACGAGGTTCCGCACGGTGGACGACGAGGTGAACAGCACCGCGTCGAACCCGCCGCCCTTGATCGCCTCACGGGTCTCGGCCGGCGGCGGCGAGGCGCGCACGGTGCGGTACGCGGTGACGTCGTCGACCTCCCAGCCCAGCTCGATCAGCCCGGCGACCAGGGTCTCGGTGGCGATGTCGGCACGCGGCAGGAACACCCGGTCGATCGGGTCGAAGACCGGGTCGTACGGCGGCCAGTCCTCCAGCAGCCCGGCCGCGGACTGCTCACCGCTGGGCACCAGATCCGGCTTCACACCGAACTCGATCAGCGACTTGGCGGTCTGCTCGCCCACCGCCGCGACCTTGATCCCGGCGAACGCGCGGGCGTCGAGCCCGTACTCCTCGAACTTCTCGCGCACCGCCTTGACCGCGTTGACCGAGGTGAAGGCGATCCACTCGTAGCGGCCGGTGACCAGGCCCTTGACCGCGCGCTCCATCTGCTGCGGAGTACGCGGCGGCTCGACGGCGATCGTCGGCACCTCGCTGGGCACCGCGCCGTAGCTGCGCAGCTGGTCCGAGAGCGAGGCGGCCTGCTCCTTGGTGCGCGGCACCAGGACCTTCCAGCCGAACAGCGGCTTGGACTCGAACCAGGACAGCTGATCGCGCCGCTCGGCCGCGCCACTCTCGCCGACGACCGCTATCACGGGCTGCGAGCCCTGCGGCGACGGCAGCACCTTCGCGGACTTCAGCACCTGCGCGATGGTGCCGAGCGTCGCCGTCCAGGTGCGCTGCCGGGTGGTGGTACCGGCGACGGTGACCGTCAGCGGGGTGTCCGGCTTGCGACCCGCGGACACCAGCTCGCCCGCGGCGGCCGCGACCGTCTCCAGGGTGGCGGAGACGACGGCCGTCGCGTCGGACGAGCCGACCTCGCTCCAGCAGCGCTCATCGGCGCTGCGGGCGTCCACGAAGCGCACATCGGCGCCCTGGGAGTCCCGCAGCGGCACCCCCGCGTAGGCGGGCACGCCCACCACGGACGCGACACCGGGGACCACCTCGAAGACGATGCCCTCGGCGGCGCACGCGAGCATCTCGTCGGCGGCGTTCCCGTCGAGGCCGGGGTCGCCCGCGACCGCGCGGACGACCCGCTTGCCGCCGCGCGCGGCCGCCATGACAAGATTGGTGCTGTCCCGGAGTACCGGGACCTCGGCGGCTCCTGACGACACGTCAGGGGCCTGCCCCGGCGTGCCCTGAGCCTCCGCGGCCACGCCCGGCCTGACGTGCGTACGCACCACGTCGAGCACGTGCGGGTCGGCGATCAGCACGTCCGCGGCGGCCAGTGCCTCCACGGCACGCAGCGTCAGTAGGCCCGGATCTCCAGGGCCGGCACCGAGGAAGGTGACGTGCCCGCAGCCGGGGTGATTAGGGGCGTTGGGGTTCAAAGTGCTCGCTCCCCCATAAGACCGGCCGCACCCTTGGCAAGCATCTCGGTGGCGAGTTCGCGACCGAGGTCCGCGGCCTTGTCGGGCGACGCGGGTACGGGACCGGTGGTGGACAGCTGCACCAGCGTCGAGCCGTCGGTCGTGCCGACGACGCCGCGCAGGCGCATTTCGGTGACAACCTGACCGTCGCCCAACAGGTCGGCCAGCGCCCCCACAGGTGCGCTGCAGCCGGCCTCCAGGGCGGCGAGCAGGGAACGCTCGGCGATCACGGCGGCCCGCGTGTGCGGGTCGTCGAGTCCGGCGAGCAGGGCAGTCGTCTCCGCGTCGGCCGCGGCACATTCGACTGCCAGGGCCCCCTGGCCGGGGGCGGGCAAAACATGGTCGGCGTCGAGGAGCCCGGTCGCCTCGCCGATCCGCCCGAGGCGGATCAGCCCGGCGGCGGCGAGCACCACGGCGTCCAGTTCACCGGAGCGGACGTAGCCGATCCGGGTGCCGACGTTGCCGCGGATCGGCACCGTCTCGACATCGAGCCCGAACGAGCGCGCCCAGGCATTGAGCTGCGCGGCGCGGCGCGGCGATCCGGTGCCTATCCGGGCGCCGGGCGGCAGCTGTTCGAAGGTGAGGCCGTCGCGCGCGATGAGCGCGTCCCGCGGGTCCTCGCGCCGCGGTATCGCGGCCAGCGTCAGACCCTCGGGCTCGGCGGTCGGCAGGTCCTTCAGCGAGTGGACGGCGAAGTCGATCTCACCGCCCAGCAGCGCCTCGCGCAGCGCCGAGACGAAGACGCCGGTGCCGCCGATCTGCGCCAGATGCTCGCGCGAGACGTCCCCGTACGTCGTGATCTCGACCAGCTCGACGGGGCGGCCGGTCAGCTCGCGCACCGCGTCGGCTATCAGGCCGGACTGGGCCTTGGCGAGCGCGCTGCGGCGGGTCCCCAGCCGCAGCGGGGTGGCGGGGGCGGTCATGCCCTGCCTCCCTTCGGGTCGTTCGGTTCGGCGGCGGCCACGGGGCCCGAGCCGCTGGTGTCGGCCCGGCTGACGGCGGCAACCGCCTGGGGGTCGAGGTCGAAGAGCTCGCGCAGCGCGTCCGCGTATCCCGCGCCGCCCGGAGTGCTCGCCAGCTCCTTGACCCGCACGGTGGGCGCGTGCAGCAGCTTGTCGACGACCCGGCGCACCGTCTGGGTGATCTCCGAGCGCTGCTTGTCGTCCAGATCGGGCAGGCGTCCGTCGAGCCGGGCGATCTCACTCGCGACGACATCTGCCGCCATGGTACGCAGCGCGACCACCGTCGGCGTGATGTGCGCGGCGCGCTGGGCCGCCCCGAAGGCGGACACCTCGGCGGAGACGATTCCGCGGACCTTGTCGACATCGGCGGCCAGCGCGCCCGCGGAGGAGTCCGAGTCGTCGTCGGGGGTGGCGGCCGCCTCGGCGAGGGACTCGATGTCGACCAGCCGCAGTCCCTCGATCCGGTGCGCCGCCGCGTCTATGTCGCGCGGCATCGCCAGATCGAGCAGCGAGACGGTGGCGGCGCGCCCGCCGGAGGGGCAGCCCGCCCGCTGGGTGAGGGCGGTGCGCAGATCGTCCTCGGTCAGCACCAGGCCGGTCGCGCCCGTACAGGAGACGACGATGTCGGCGTGCGGCAGCTCGCCCCCGACCCGGTCGCGCGGCACGGCGCGGGCGATCAGCCCGGTCCGCCGCTCCGGGGCGGCCTCCCGCGCGGCGTCGGCCGCGCGGTCGGCGACGGCGATGCCCGAGCCCAGCCCGGCGTGCTGGCCCACGAGGGACTCGGCGAGCCGCAGGGCCCGCTCCAACGTCCTGTTGGCGATCACCAGTTCTGCCACCCCGGCGCGCGCGAGGGTCGTCGCGGCCAGCGAGGACATCGATCCGGCGCCGATCACCAGCGCACGCTTCCCGGCCGCCCACGCCGCCACCGGCTCGCCGCCGGCCAGCTGCTCCAGGCCGAAGGTCACCAGCGACTGCCCGGCCTTGTCGATCCCGGTCTCGCTGTGCGCCCGCTTGCCGACCCGCAGCGCCTGCTGGAAGAGGTCGTTCAGCATCCGGCCCGCGGTGTGCAGCTCCTGGCCGAGCGCGAGCGCGTCCTTGATCTGACCGAGGATCTGGCCCTCGCCGACGACCATCGAGTCCAGTCCGCAGGCCACCGAGAAGAGGTGGTGGACGGCCCGGTCCTCGTAGTGGACGTAGAGGTACGGGGTCAGCTCGTCCAGGCCGACGCCGGTGTGCTGGGCGATCAGGGTGGACAGTTCGGCCACTCCGGCGTGGAACTTGTCCACATCGGCGTACAGCTCGATCCGGTTGCAGGTGGCCAGCACCGCGGCCTCGGTGGCGGGATCGGCGGCGAGCGTGTCCTGCAGCAGCTTCGTCTGCTCGTCCCCCACCAGGGCGGCGCGCTCCAGCACGCTCACGGGCGCGCTGCGGTGACTCATTCCGACGACGAGGAGACTCATGCCGGCATCACGGCGGGCACATCCCCGTCAGGTCCCTGCCGGCTGCCGTCGCCGGACGCACCGGCGGCGGGGCGGTCCGCGGCGACGGAGGGCCGCTTGGGCGTCGTCGCGACGCCCGGCTCACCGGTTCCGGCCGTCTCCCGCTCGGGCGGGGTGGCCTCCTCGCCCGCCTTGCGCTGCTCGTGGAAGGCGAGGATCTGCAGCTCGATCGAGAGGTCGACCTTACGGACGTCCACACCCTCCGGAACGGACAGCACGGTGGGCGCGAAGTTCAGGATCGAGGTGATCCCGGCCGCGACGAGGCGGTCACAGACCTGCTGGGCGGCACCGGCCGGGGTGGCGATGACGCCGATCGAGACCCCGTTGTCGTCGATGATCTTCTCGAGCTCGTCGGTGTGCTGCACCGCGATCCCCGCGACCGGCTTCCCGGCCATCGCCGGATCGGCGTCGATCAGCGCGGCGACCCGGAAGCCACGGGAGGCGAAGCCGCCGTAGTTGGCGAGCGCGGCGCCGAGGTTACCGATACCGACGATCACGACCGGCCAGTCCTGCGTGAGGCCGAGCTCCCGCGAGATCTGATAGACGAGGTACTCCACGTCGTAGCCGACGCCCCGGGTGCCGTACGAACCGAGGTACGAGAAGTCCTTGCGCAGCTTGGCCGAATTGACCCCGGCGGCGGTCGCGAGTTCCTCGGAGGACACCGTGGGCACCGAACGCTCGGAGAGCGCGGTCAGGGCGCGCAGATACAGCGGTAGCCGGGCGACGGTGGCCTCGGGGATTCCTCGGCTTCGGGTCGCCGGTCGGTGAGTTCGGCCAGTTGCCACGGTGCTCCTGCGGGTAGAGCGGGGCTGCGGGCGGCCGAATGGCGTGAGGCCGCCCCATCGACGCCAGGCTATGTCTTTGTGAACGCGTGCACAAAGATGGTGTCCGCTTTGTCCGAGCAAAGTGACCGGTGTCACGCGCCTTTTCGACCTGGCCGCGGAACCACCACCAGCGTCGCACCGTTCCCCATGGAAGCGCGCGCACCGCTGGGACACCGAGGGGAGCACGGGCCCTCACTCCTCACCGCTTTCCCCCCGGACAGCAACAAATCGCCCACGATCGTAAACCGGCCCGGGGCCCCCCGCCGAACTCACCGGGAGAGCCTGAGACGGGGCGCACAATGGGTGCCATGAGTCCGCTGTTGCGTCGTAGCCCCCGCAAGAAGCCCAGCGAGCGCACGGTGACGCTGATCGGCAAGCCCGACTGTCACCTCTGCGAGGACGCCGAGGCCGTGATCGAGGAGATCTGCGGCGAGCTGGGCACCCCCTGGGAGAAGAAGGACATCACCCAGGACGAGGAGCTGTACCGCACGTACTGGGAGCAGATCCCGGTGGTCCTCGTCGACGGCGCCCAGCACGACTTCTGGCGGGTCGACCCGAAGCGGCTGCGCGCCGCCCTCGGCGGCTGACGCCGGCCACCGGCCCGTTCTCGGCCGTCCGCGCCCGGCCCCTTTCGCGTAACCTGAATCCGCGCGACACCCGGGCGTAACGGGAAGCACCGCGGGCGTGGCTATGCTCGCTTCATGGCCGCACTGGGATGGTTCACCCGACGTCGACAATCCGCCACGGAGCGGAGCGTCCTCGCCGGAGAGGCATCGGCCGAGGCGGCACGCAAGTCGTCGGCCGAGACTCCCCCGCCACAGACCGCCGCCGAGCCGGAGTTCCCCGTGGTCGGGGACGAGCAGGCGGCCGCCTTCTTCGACCTGGACAACACGGTCATGCAGGGCGCCGCGCTCTTCCACTTCGGCCGCGGCCTCTACAAGCGGCATTTCTTCCGCAAACGCGAACTGGCCCGCTTCGCCTGGCAGCAGACGTGGTTCCGGATGGCCGGGGTCGAGGACCCGGCCCACATGGAGGACGTGCGCAGCAGCGCGCTGTCGATCGTCAAGGGCCACCGGGTCGCCGAGCTGATGTCGATCGGTGAGGAGATCTACGACGAGTACATGGCCGACCGCATCTGGCCCGGTACCCGCGCTCTCGCCCAGGCCCACCTGGACGCCGGGCAGCGGGTGTGGCTGGTGACCGCGGCCCCCGTCGAGACCGCCACGATCATCGCCCGGCGGCTCGGGCTGACCGGGGCCCTGGGGACGGTGGCCGAGTCCGTCGGCGGCGTGTACACCGGCAAACTGGTCGGCGAACCGCTGCACGGCCCGGCGAAGGCGGAGGCCGTACGGGCGCTGGCGGCGGCCGAAGGGCTCGACCTGAGCCGCTGCGCGGCGTACAGCGACTCCTCCAACGACATCCCCATGCTGTCGATCGTCGGCCACCCCTACGCCGTGAACCCCGACGGACAGCTGCGCAAACACGCCCGCGAGCGCGGCTGGCGGCTGCGCGACTACCGCACCGGCCGCAAGGCGGCCCGCATCGGCATCCCGGCCGCGGCCGGTGTCGGCGCGGTGGCGGGCGGCACGGCCGCCGCCGTGGCCCTCCACCGCCGCAGGCGCTAGCACCCGGGGCACCGGCCCGGGGCACCGGCGCGTCACCCTCGCGGCGGAACCGGATGCGCCCGGGCCGTCGCCGGAGGCGCCCGGCGCCGTGACCGACCGTCGCCGAACGAGGGTGACCGGGCATGCCCGCGCTTGACTGATCGTCGCGCTGCGTGACGGCATGGGCAGCGATACGCAGGGTCATCGAACGACCGCCTCCGTCCCGTTTCAGTCAATCCGCGTTTGCTGACCCATAGCGCCCCCGCCAGTCCCCTTACCGCCGCTTTGTCACAACACGCCATACCGACGCACAAGCAGCGAAGCTTTTCGATCAACTTCCATACTGCACTCGTCACTTGATCGGTCATCAATCCATAACGAAGCAGACGGAAACGATGATTTGAGCAACTGGGTGTAGCGCCGCCTATACGAAGCGTTATTCTCCTTAGACGCAAACCGGTACCCACGCGTCCCTACGGCGGGTGAACGGTCCCGTACTGCACGTGATGGAAGCTCTGCCTCTGGGAGTCCCGTGTACCCACACGTCGGGGTTGACGCCTCGGGCCTGGCTACGCTGCGCGCAACGGTCCTCGACTGTCTGCGCGGCTTCGTCCCCACCGCGTATGCCGTCCCCGCCCTCGCCCTCGCCTCGCCCGTGCCCGCCGGTCCGGCCGGTGCCGCCGGCACCGCCGACGGCACGGTCAGCCGGTCCGGCGCCGCCAGTCCCTGCTATGCCCTCACCGACGGCGGAGCGGCGGTCGGCAGACGTTCCCGCGGCGCCGCCTCCACCGCCCGCCGGCCCAGCGCCGACAGCGACAGCCGCCGGATGATGGACCTCGTGGAGCGCGCCCAGGCGGGCGAGGCCGAGGCCTTCGGGCGCCTCTACGACCAGTACGCCGACACGGTGTACCGCTATATCTACTACCGCGTCGGCGGCCGGGCCACGGCCGAGGACCTCACCAGCGAGACGTTCCTGCGCGCCCTGCGCCGCATCGGGACCTTCACCTGGCAGGGCCGCGACTTCGGCGCCTGGCTGGTGACGATCGCCCGCAACCTCGTCGCCGACCACTTCAAGTCCAGCCGCTTCCGGCTGGAGGTCACCACCGGCGAGATGCTCGACGCCAACGAGGTCGAGCGCAGCCCGGAGGACTCCGTCCTGGAGTCCCTCTCCAACGCGGCGCTGCTGCAGGCGGTGCGAAAACTCAACCCGCAGCAGCAGGAGTGCGTGACGCTCCGCTTCCTCCAGGGCCTGTCGGTCGCCGAGACCGCCCGCGTCATGGGGAAGAACGAGGGCGCGATCAAAACCCTGCAGTACCGGGCCGTGCGCACCCTGGCGCGGCTGCTGCCGGACGACGCCCGCTGACCCGCTGGAACCCCGGAAGCGCGGGCGCGGCGTGTGGTCCGATCATCGGGAGGGCGTAACCCCTGTGCCGCGCCGCTCGTTGTGGGAGGTGCAGGCGCCTCGCGGTCGTACCCTGCCCGTAGTCCCCTCACTCGATCGGGTGGACGCGCGCATGGCACGGAACCTCCAGGTGTCCTGGGGAGTCGACCGTCACGAGAAGAGGAGGTGCCGCCCGTGATCGCGAACGTATCGGCGCACCGGCGGGCGAACGCCTTCGCCGAGGCGCTGGAGGCCCTGGAGGCGCTGGAGAGCCGGCACCAGGCGTCCCAGGACACGACCGGGGCGACCGCGACCGGGGCCGAACCGTCCGGCCCCACCGCGGACAACCCCGGCGAGCAGCGGCTGATGGGCCTGACCCGGCAGCTCGGCGAGCTGCCGAAGCCGACACTGTCCGCCGACGTCAAAACGACCCAGCGGGCCCAGCTGATCGCCGCCATGGAGGCCGCCTTCGCGGACGGCGCGTCCCGCGTCCCCGAGCAGCGCCGCCGCAGCAGCGGTGCCCACCGGGCGAAACCCCCGGTGGCCAGACTCCGGCCCCGCTCCCGCTGGTCCAAGGGGCTCGCGGCCGGGGGGCTCACCGTGGGAGTCGCGGCGGGCGCGTTCGGCGGGGTCGCCGCGGCCAGTTCCGACGCGCTCCCGGGCGACACCCTCTACGGGGTCAAGCGGGGCATGGAGGACCTGAAGCTGGAGATGGCCGACGGCGACGCCGACCGCGGCCGGATCTATCTGGACCAGGCGTCCACCCGGCTGGGCGAGGCCCGTCGGCTGATGGAGCGGACCCGCTCCGGCGACCTCGACCACGAGCAGCTCGGCGAGATCCGCCGGGCCCTGTCCGGGATGCGCCATGACGCCTCCGAGGGCCACCGGCTGCTGCGCCAGGTCTACAAACGGGACGGCTCGCTCGGCGCGATGCGGGAGCTGTCCACCTTCGCCACGGCGCACCGCGAGGGCTGGAGCCGGTTGCGCGAGCAGCTGCCGGTCCAGCTCATGGACGTCGGCCAGCAGGTCAGCTCGGTCTTCGACGCCATAGACGATGAGGTCGGTCCGCTGCGCTCGCTGCTGCCCTCCACCGGGGACCAGCACGGGCCGTCCGGCCAGTCGAGCGGTGAGCTGCCGCCGCGCCCCGGCGCGGTGGAGCCGGAGCGTGGCCAGGCGGCGTCCTCCCCGGCCGCCCCGAACCACAGCCGCCCCGGTGACGCCTCCGCCAAGCCGCACCCGTCGGCGTCGGCCGACCCCGAGGAGCAGGGTCTGGTGGGCGGCGCCGGCGGTCTGCTGGACCCGCCGACCGGCGCGGCGTCGCCGAGCCCGTCCGCGGGCAAGGGCGAAGCGGGCGGCGGCAAGCCGTCCCAGCCGGACATCACCATCCCGCCGCTGCTGCCCGACCTGCTGCCGGGGCTCGGTCTCGACGGCGACGGCACGAGGTAGCCGTATCGGGTCCGGCGGCCCCGCCGCCGGACCCGAAGGCCGCCCCTCAAGAGAACAGCGAACTCAGAAGAACACCGAGCGGCGCTGCACCAGCAGCTTGTACAGCGTGTGCTGGATCGTTTCCCTGACCTGGTCCGTCAGGTTGAACATCAGCATCGGATCGTCCGCGGCCTCCGGGGGATACCCGTCCGTCGGGATGGGCTCACCGAACTGGATCGTCCACTTCGTCGGCAGCGGCACCGCCCCCAACGGTCCGAGCAGCGGGAACGTCGGCGTGATCGGAAAGTACGGGATCCCCAGCAGCCGGGCGAGCGTCTTCGCGTTCCCGACCATCGGATAGATCTCCTCCGCGCCCACGATCGAGCACGGCACGATCGGCGCCCCGGCGCGCAGCGCCGTCGAGACGAAGCCGCCCCGCCCGAACCGCTGCAGCTTGTACCGGTCCGCGAACGGCTTGCCAATGCCCTTGAAGCCCTCCGGCATCACCCCGACGACCTCGCCGCGCTCCAGCAGCAGCTGGGCGTCCTCGGAGCAGGCGAGGGTGTGACCGGCCTTGCGCGCCAGTTCGTTGATGACCGGCAGCACGAAGACCAGGTCGGCGGCGAGCAGCCGCAGATGGCGCTGGGCCGGGTGGTTGTCGTGCACCGCGACCTGGAGCATCAGCCCGTCCAGCGGCAGCACCCCGGAGTGGTTGGCGACCACGAGCGCGCCGCCCTCCTCCGGGATGTTCTCGATGCCCTTCACCTCGACCCGGAAGTACTTCTCGTACATCGGGCGGAGCATCGACATCAGCACCTGGTCGGTCAGGTCCTCGTCGTAGCCGAAGTCGTCGACCTCGTACTCGCCGGTGATCCGGCGGCGCAGGAAGCTCAGCCCGTGGGCGAGCTTGCGCTCCCAGTCACCGCCGCCCTGCGCCCGCTTCGGCGGGTGCGGGGGCGGTGGCGGGACGGAGGCCGCGGAGGTCTCGGGGTGGTGCTCCAGCTCCTCGTCGCGCTGCTGCGGTACGGGCTTCAGCGGACCCTGGGACCGGTTCGAACGGCCCGCGCGCGGTCCCTTCCGCCGGGACCGGGGTTCCTCACCGAACGGAATGACCTTGGCATCCGCCATGGTGGACGCGCTCCTCATTTCTGGGCGCCGGCGGGCAGCAGGGCGCCGAGCCGGTCGATGGTACGGGCGAGGGTCTCGGGCGGGAGCAGCCCGGGACCGCGGCTGTGCGCGTAGTCCGCGAAGGCGCCGGCGGTGGTGTATTCGGGTTCGAATCCCAGGGTCTCGCGCATCTGGGTCGTGGCCACCACCCGGCCGTGGGTGAGCAGCCGGATCTGCTCGGGCGAGAAGTCGGTGATGCCGAGGGAGCGCAGCGCGGTGCGGGCCCACCGGAGGGTCGGCAGCAGCAGCGGCAGGGTGGGGCGGCCCAGGCGCCGGGCGGCCTGGGAGAGCAGCAGCACCCCGTCGCCCGCGATGTTGAACGTGCCGCTGTTGAGCGTGGAGCGGCGCGGCTCGGAGGCGGCGATCCGCAGCACCTCCAGGGCGTCCTTCTCGTGGACGAACTGCAGCCGCGGGTCGTAGCCGATGACGGTGGGCAGCACCGGCAGGGCGAAGTACTCGGCGAGCGGGGAGTCCGCGCACGGTCCGAGGATGTTGGCGAAGCGCAGCACGCACACCGCGACGTCGGGGCGGCGCCGGGCGAAGCCGCGTACGTACCCCTCGACCTCGACGGTGTCCTTGGCGAAGCCACCGCTCGGCAGCGACTTGGGCGGGGTCGTCTCGCCGAAGACGGCGGGGTCGCGGGGCGCGGAGCCGTACACGCTGGTGCTGGACTTCACCACCAGCCGCTTCACCGACGGCGCCTTCTGGCAGGCGCCGAGCAGCTGCATGGTGCCGATGACGTTGGTTTCCTTGACCGAGGTGCGGTTGCCGCGGGCGCCGAGCGGGGTGCCGTTGATGTCCATGTGGACGACGGTGTCGACGCCGAATTCGGCGAGGAGCTTTCCGATCGTGGGGTGGCGGATGTCGGCCCGGACGAAATCGGCTCCGCCCAGCTGGTGTTCGGGAGCGACCGCGTCCACCCCGATGACCCGGTCGACGTCCGGCTCGCGCTGTATGCGCCGTACGAAGCGGCCCCCCAGCCGGCGGGCGACTCCGGTGACGAGCACGACCTTTCCCAAGATCAGCGCCTTCCTTCCCACCCTCGTCCGAGCTGGGCTGTCGAGCTGGGCTGTGCGGACCACCGTAACGGGTCGATGTTGCGCTGTGATGACCACTCGCCGCACGGTACGACGTTTTGAGCCGGGGCCTCAGCCACACGCACCGCAGCCCTTCCACCATGGGTGGAAGGGCTGCGGGACGAACACAGCGTCGCTGGTGTTACTTCTTGTTACGACGCTGGACGCGCGTGCGCTTGAGCAGCTTGCGGTGCTTCTTCTTCGCCATCCGCTTGCGCCGCTTCTTGATAACAGAGCCCACGACTACCCTCGCTCACTTCGAATCACTCGGTGCGGGGCGTCCGAGCCCACACGACCTACATCGGGCCAGCCTACCCGCCACCGGGCGAACCACGTAATCCGAGGGTCGTCGACCTAAGCGGACTCCACCCCCACATAGGACTCGCGGAGGTACTCATGCACCGCTTGCTCCGGGACCCGGAAGGACCTGCCCACCCTGATCGCCGGCAGATGACCGCTGTGCACCAAGCGGTACACGGTCATCTTGGAGACTCGCATCACCGAGGCGACTTCCGCCACGGTCAGAAACTGAACCTCATTCAGAGGCCGTTCGCCAGCAGCCATGACACACCACCTGAACCTTCCGCACATGTCGGGCACCGGCTTCCCCTCCGGTGACTCCTGCTCGCATGCGCGCTCATCCCCAGGTTAGGGGCGGGTGATGCGAGTGGGGAAGAGGAGTAGCGATCGCACGCCTACTGTGACAGACACGCTCGATTGAGTACATAGCGAGTAAGCGGCCGGTAGTAACCAGACCGCACAGCGTCATCAAGTGGAACGGCCACGGACACCTGTCCCTCGGCTTCCCCGACGAACAGCGCGGGGTCGTCGGTGTCGGCGAGACCGATGGCGGCAAACCCCAGTTGACCTGCTCCGCAGACCCATCCGTGGTCCCCGATCACCAGCCCCGGAAGTGGCCCCCCGGACTCCGCGGCACAGGCGAGGGCAACGCGAACCGGGAGGGGCGAGTGACTGTGGGCGCCCGGCTCACTCGCGGTCGGCCGGGCGCCGGGTTCCCGCACCATCGCGACTCCCCGTACGTAGGTGAGCTGGTACGTACGTACGCCAAAGCGAGTCGTTATGTCGACACATCTACCGTCCGCCGGGGTGAGGACCGGGCATCCGGCCGCCGAGAGGGCTGACGCCAACGCGGCGTAGAAACCCAGGAGACGGTGGGGGTGGCCGGTGCCCAGGAGCACCGGCGCCCGCGTCTCGGCGGCCACCCGGAGCCGGTCCGCGAAGGTCTGCAGGGCGGCGATCGTACGCTCCGGATCGATCACATCGTGACCGGAGACATGGGCCGGGTTGACCGAAACCCCGCATTTACTCCCCATGAGGCGAAGCAATTCGGTGAAGGACCAGTCGTATTCGGGATCCAGGCCGAGCAGCACCCGGGGGTCGCGGGCGGCGAAGAGCCGATACCGGCGCAAGCTCTCCTCCCGGCTGGTGGTCACCGGCCCGGCGAGCCGCGCCGCCAGCAGATGCGCACGCAGCGCGGCGGTACTCAACACCCCACCGATGCTGCTGGATCACCGTACGCGCCCGAAGGGGAACGCCCCGAGTTACCACGGTCGGCCTAACACTGGCGTACGAGAGCGTGGCGACCCAGGGGCCTACGGCAGCAGGCCATGGCGGGGGAAGACGGCCCGGCGGGTCGCCAGGATCGCCTGGTCCAGACGGTCCGCGGGGTCATAGCCGGACTCGGCGAAGTCCTGCCAGCGCGGCTCGCGCCCGTCCGTCATCCGCCGCGGCGCCTCCAGCCGGGTCCGGCGGTACACCTCGTGCCGCCACTCCTCCGGCACCTCCGCCTCCGGCGCCACCGGCCGCCCCGCCGCGATCGCCACCAGATGCGTCCACGACCGCGGCACCACGTCCACCACCGCGTAGCCGCCGCCCCCGAGCGCGATCCAGCGCCCGTCCGCGTGCTCGTGCGCCAGCCGGTGGCAGCTCTCCGCGACCGCGCGCTGCGCGTCCACGGTCACGCCCAGATGGGCGAGGGGGTCCTCGATGTGGGTGTCCGCGCCGTGCTGGGTCACCAGCACCTGCGGCCGGAAGGCGGCCAACAGCTCCGGCACCACCGCGTGGTAGGCCCGCAGCCAGCCGGCGTCCCCGGTCCCGGCCGGGAGCGCCACGTTCACCGCCGAGCCCTCGGCGCCCTCGCCGCCGGTCTCCTCGGGCCAGCCGGTCTGCGGGAAGAGGGTGCGCGGATGCTCGTGCAACGAGATGGTCAGCACCCGCGGATCGTCCCAGAAGGCCGCCTGCACGCCGTCGCCGTGGTGCACGTCCACATCCACGTACGCGACCCGCTCGGCGCCCAGCTCCAGCAGCCGGGCCACCGCCAGCGCCGCGTCGTTGTAGACACAGAACCCGGAGGCGCCGCCGGGCATGGCGTGGTGCAGCCCGCCCGCGAAGTTCACCGCGTGCAGCGCCTCACCGCGCCAGACGCTCTCCGCGGCGCCCACCGACTGCCCGGCGATCAGCGCCGACGCCTCGTGCATCCCGGCGAACGCCGGGTCGTCCATGGTCCCGAGCCCGTACGAACCGTCCGCGCCCGCCGGATCGGCCGAGGCCCGCCGCACCGCCTCGATGTAATCCTGGCGGTGGACCAGCCGCAGCGTCGAGTCGCCGGCCGCCTTGGCGGCCACCACCCCGACCGCCCGGTCGAGCCCGTACGCCTCCACCAACCGCATGGTCAGCGCGAGCCGGACCGGGTCCATCGGATGCCCGGCACCGAAGTCGTATCCGGTTACTTGCTCATCCCACATCAACTGTGCGCGGCCGCTCATGCCCGTCACCGTATCGGGCGGGTGCGGCGCCGAACGACCTCGCGTAGACCAGCGTCACGAGCACGAGGGCCATCGGCACGAGCATCGCCCCCCGGTAGTTCCACGCGCCGCCCAGCGCGCCCACCAGCGGCGAACCGATCAGAAAGCCCACGTAATTGAAGATGTTCAGGCGCGCGATGGCCGCGTCCGACGCCCCGGGGAAAAGCCGCCCGGCGGCGGCGAACGTCTGTGGCACCAGTACGCACAGCCCGAACCCCAGCAGCGTGAACCCGAGCATCCCCACCCAGGCGCCGGGCGCCGCGGCGACCACGGCGAACCCGCCCGCCGCGAGCAGCGCCCCGGCCCGCACGACGGCGGCCGCGCCGAACCGCCGCACCCCGAGGTCGCCGAAGGACCGGCCCAGGAGGGTGGTGACCATGTAGACGTTGTACGGCACCGTCGCCAGCTGATCGGAGCTGTGCAGCACGTCCTCCAGGTACTTGGCGGACCAGTTGGAGACCGTGGAGTCGCCGATGTAGGCGAAGGCCATGACGAGGCAGAGCGGCAGCAGCGGCCGCATGCTCACGACGCGGTGCTCCGCGCCGCCCGCCGCGCCCGTGCCGCGGTCCGGGCCCGTGCCGCCGTCTCCGGGGCCGCGGGCGTCGTCCGCGAACCAGCGGCCCGCGACGAACGCGACGGGCACGAGAGCCGCCACCAGCGGCGCGTAGAGCACGGGCAGCGGCAGGTCCCCGTGCGCGCCCACCCAGGCAAGCGAGGCCCCGGTGATCCCGCCCAGGCTGTACGCGGCGTGGAAGCCGAGCATGATGCTGCGCCCGTACGCGCGTTGCAGACTCACCCCGAGCATGTTCATCGACGCGTCGAGCGCCCCGACGGTGAGGCCGAAGACCGCGAGCGCCACGGCGAGCTGCCACACCGCCGAGCCCGACCCCGCCGCGAGCAGGGCGAGCGAGACGACGGGCTGGACCCCGCGCAGCACCCGTCCCGGCCGTACCCGCTTGACGAGGTGTTCGGTGGTGACGCTGCCCACCCCGGCCAGGACCGGCACGGCGGCGAGGAAGAGGGGCAGCAGTCCGTCGGATATCCCGTAGCGGTCCTGCAGCGCGGGTATCCGGGTCACGAGCAGTGCGAAGATCGCGCCTTGGACGAAGAAGCTGATGGCCAGCGAGGCCCGGCCATGCCGCAGCCGCGGGCCCGGGCGCGTATCCGTCATGGCCGAGGAGCGTAGGCCCCTGGCGCTACTTGTGGGTAGAGCTGAGCAGTATTCGCAGTTCGGCCATGTCCGAGAAGTGGGCCCGGGCGCCCGGGAGGCGGTCGGCCGGGGTCATGGCCGTGTAGCCGTACGCGTCCATCCCGGCTGCCAGGGCGGCCCGCACCCCGAGCGGGCTGTCCTCGACGACGGCGCACCGGCCGGGGGTCGCGCCCATGCGGTTCGCCGCGTGGAGGAACAGGTCGGGGGCCGGTTTGCCGCGGCCCACGTCCTCGGAGCTGAAGATGCGGTCCTCGCCGAAGTAGTCGTAGAGCCCGGTCTTCCGCAGGGCGACCCGTATCCGCTCATGGCTTCCGGAGGAGGCCACGCAGTACGGGATCCCGTCCGCCCGCAGACCGTGCAGCGTGGCGGCGACGCCGTCCACCGGCTCCAGCTCGCGGCGGAAGGCGGCGAAGACGCGGGAGTGGAAAGTGGTGTCGAAGTCGGCGGGCAGCCGCTGCCCGGTGCGCTCCAGGACCAGGTCATGAACGCGGTGCATGGCGGATCCCATGTAGTCGCGCAGGGAGTCCTCGTAGCTGGTGGGGTGGCCCAGCTCGGTGAGATAGCCCGCGAGGAGCCGATTGGAGATCGGCTCGCTGTCGACGAGTACCCCGTCGTTGTCGAAGATGACCATGTCATAGCGCATGGCGTCAGCCTACAAAGAC
>NZ_BBUZ01000035.1 GCF_001417735.1 Streptomyces sp. NBRC 110028 | reverse complement strand
GCTGTCGGAGCGCCGGCCTGCCGGCGACGAGTGTGGCGTGGGGGATGTGGGCCGGTCAGGGTATGGCGTCGGTGGAAGGTGTGGGGCAGGAGTTGTCCCGTCGGGGGGTGCGGGCGATGGATCCCGAACGTGCTGTCGCCGCGATGGCCGACGCGGTTGGTCGTGGTGAAACGTTCGTCGCGATCGCCGCCGTGGACTGGGAACGCTTTGTGACCGGCTTTGCCTCCGCTCGTCCCCGCCCTTTGATCAGCGACCTGCCGGAAGTCCGTACCGCCCTGCAGAACCAGGAGCAGGACCAGCTCCATGCCCCCGTCCCCGAGGACCGATCGGCACAGCTTCTGCGGCAGCTGTCCCTGCTGTCTCCCGCCGGACGGGAAGCCGAGCTGGTGAAGCTCGTCCGCACCGAGGCCGCCGCTGTTCTCGGGCACGGCTCCGCGCAGGACGTCCCGGCCGAGCGGGCGTTCAAGGAGCTGGGCTTCGACTCACTCACCGCCGTTCAGCTCCGCAACAGACTGGCCGCCGCCACCGGCACCAGGCTCCCCGCCGGCGCCGTCTTCGACCACCCCGACGCTTCGGTTCTCGCCAGGTGGCTGCACGCAGAGATGCGGCATGCCGATAGTGGACACGGTGGTGCGCACGCCGGTGGACCTGGGCCGGACGCCGACGATGGTCGGTCGGTCGGCGCTGGGCAGAGCGGAATGCTGGCCGATCTGTACCGGCATTCCGCCGAGTTGGGCCGGAGCCGGGAGTTCATCGGGCTGCTGGCCGAGACCGCGGCCTTCCGCCCGGTGTTCCACGGGCCGGCGGACCTCGACGCGCCGTTGGAGGCCGTTCCGCTGGCGGACGGGGTGCGCAAGCCGCAGTTGATCTGTTGCAGCGGGACCGCGCCGGTCGGCGGGCCGCACGAGTTCGCGCGCCTGGCTTCGTTCTTCCGCGGCACTCGTGCGGTCTCGGCGCTTCCGCTGCCCGGCTACCTGCCCGGTGAGCAGTTGCCCGCGGACCTCGACGCCGTGCTCGCCGCGCAGGCCGAGGCGGTGGAGAAGCAGACCGGGGGTGCGCCGTTCGTCCTGGTCGGCTACTCGGCGGGCGGACTGATGGCCCACGCGCTCGCCTGCCACCTGGTCGGACGCGGCACACCGCCGAGCGGTGAGGTGCTGGTGGACGTCTATCCGCCGGGACGGCAGGAACCCGTGTTCCGCTGGCAAAAGGAGCTCACTGAGGGCATGTTCGCCCAGGACTTCGTGCCCATGGACGACACGCGGCTGACGGCCCTCGGCACGTACGACCGTCTCATGGCCGAGTGGCGGCCGGCGCCCTCCGGACTGCCCTCCCTTCTGATCCGGGCTACCGAACCCATGGCGGAGTGGACCGGGGCCACCGACTGGCGGGCCTCCTGGGAGTACGACCACACCGCCGTCGACATGCCGGGGAACCACTTCACGATCATGCGCGAGCACGCGGAGGACGCGGCCCGGCACATCGACGTCTGGCTGAAGGGGCTCACACCCTGACACCTGCCCGCACCCCGTGACTCCTGCCCGCACCCGGCGTCCCGGTCCTCCCAACCCGTATGCGTAACGGCCGAGTCGCTCAGGAAGTCCCCATCGGCATGCCCCGCATTCCTCCTCCCTCCGAACGCATCGACGACCCGAATCCCCGCAGGGACCGGCGAAGGAGCGTGTTGCACTCATGCAGGACATGCAAGGCGTACAGCCCGAACAGCAAGTGCCGAACACGCGGCAGACGCAGCTCGAGCAGAGCGAGCAGCGCACGGAAGCCGCCCAGGAGATGGAGGACAGCGAACTGGGGCGCCGCCTGCAGATGCTCCGCGGCATGCAGTGGGTCTTCGGCGCCAACGGCGATCCGTACGCCCGGCTGCTGTGTGGCATGGAGGAAGACCCGTCACCCCTCTACGACGAGATACGGACCCTGGGCGAGCTGCACCGGAGCAGGACCGGAGCCTGGGTCACCGCAGCCCCCGGGCTCGGGGGCCGCATCCTCGCCGACCGGCAGCTCGGTGCCCGGCGGCTCGTTGCCGGTGCGGGCGAGACCGACGGGCTGGAGCAGTACGTGCTGCCCGGGCACCAGGCGTTCCTGCGGCTGGAGCGCGAGGAGGCCGAGCGACTGCGGGAGGTCGCGGCGCCGGTGCTGGGGGCCGCGGCGGTCGACGCGTGGCGCCCGCTGATCGACGAGGTCTGCGCGGGGCTCGCGAAGGGGCTGCCGGACACGTTCGACTTGGTCGAGGAGTACGCGGGGCTGGTGCCGGTCGAGGTGCTGGCGCGGATCTGGGGCGTCCCCGGGGAGGACCGCGCCCGGTTCGGGCGTGACTGCCGGGCGCTCGCTCCCGCGCTGGACAGCCTCCTGTGTCCCCAGCAGTTGGCGCTGAGCAAGGACATGGCGTCCGCCCTGGAGGACCTGCGACTCCTCTTCGATGGCCTCGACGCGATGCCGCGCCTCGCCGGCCCCGCCGGCGGTGACGGAACGGCCGTGGCCATGCTCACCGTTCTGCTCTGCACGGAGCCGGTGACCACGGCGATCGGGAACGCCGTGCTCGGGCTCCTGCCCGGGCAGTGGCCCGCGCCCTGCACCGGCCGGGTGGCTGCCGGGCAGGTTGCCGAGCAGGCGCTGCACCGGGCGGTGTCGTACCGTATCGCGACGCGGTTCGCCCGGGAGGACCTGGAGTTGGCGGGCTGCGAGGTCAAGTCCGGTGACGAGGTGGTGGTCCTGGCCGGAGCGGTCGGCCGGGACGGACCGTCCGCAGCCGCCCCACCAGCCCCGCCCACCCCGCCCGCCCCGTCGGTCTTCGGTGCCGCCGCCTTCGAGAACGTGCTGGCCGAGCCCCTCGTCCGGGCCGTGACGGGAGCGGCGCTCCACGCCCTCGCGGAGCGGGCCCCCCGGCTGACGGCGGCGGGACCCGTCGTACGACGGCGGCGTTCCCCCGTCGTCGGCGGGCTGCACCGGGCTCCGGTGGCTGCGGCATGAGCATCGCGTCGAACGGTGCGCGCCCGGCACCCCGCCGGCCCCTGCGCGTGATGATGACCACCTTCGCGGCCAACACGCACTTCCAGCCGCTGGTTCCCCTGGCCTGGGCACTGCGGACGGCTGGGCACGAGGTGCGCTTGGTGAGCCAGCCCTCGCTGAGCGACGTGGTGACGCAGGCGGGGCTCACCTCGGTCCCGGTGGGCACCGAGGCTCCGGTCGAGCAGTTCGCGGCGACCTGGGGCGGCGATGCCTACATCGGCGTCAACAGCATCGACTTCACCGGCGACGACCCCGGCCTGTGGACATGGCCGTACCTGCTGGGCATGGAGACCATGCTGGTGCCGGCCTTCTACGAGCTGCTGAACAACGAGTCCTTCGTGGACGGCGTGGTCGAGTTCGCCCGTGACTGGCGGCCCGACCTGGTGATCTGGGAGCCGTTGACGTTCGCCGGCGCGGTGGCGGCGCGCGTCACCGGCGCGGCCCACGCCCGGCTGCCGTGGGGGCAGGAGATCACCCTGCGCGGGCGGCAGGCGTTCCTCGCCGAGCGTGCCCTGCAACCGTTCGAGCACCGGGAGGATCCCACGGCCGAGTGGCTGGGCCGCATGCTCGACCGGTACGGCTGCTCGTTCGACGAGGAGATGGTCACCGGGCAGTGGACCATCGACACGCTGCCGCGCAGCATGCGGCTGGAGCTGTCCGAGGAGCTGCGTACCCTGGACATGCGGTACGTGCCGTACAACGGACCGGCGGTCGTACCCCCCTGGGTGTGGGAACCGTGCGAGCGGCCCCGGGTCTGCCTGACGATCGGCACCTCCCAGCGTGACTCCGGCCGGCACCATGTCCCCCTCGACCACCTGCTCGACTCCCTCGCCGACGTGGACGCGGAGATCGTGGCCACGCTCGACACCACCCAGCAGGAGCACCTGCGGGGCGCGGCCCCCGGCAACGTCCGGCTGGTGGACTTCGTCCCGCTGCACGCGCTGATGCCGACCTGCTCGGCGATCGTGCACCACGGTGGTCCGGGCACGTGGTCGACGGCGGCGCTCCACGGCGTCCCGCAGATCATCCTGGACACCTCGTGGGACACGCCGGTGCGGGCGCAGCGCATGCAGCGGCTCGGGGCGGGCCTGTCGATGCCGGTGGAGGAACTGGGCGTCGAGGCGCTGCGGGACCGGGTGCTGCGGC
Source organism: Streptomyces sp. NBRC 110028 (assembly GCF_001417735.1). Taxonomy (GTDB): domain Bacteria; phylum Actinomycetota; class Actinomycetes; order Streptomycetales; family Streptomycetaceae; genus Streptomyces. The sequence continues at coordinate 209,211 of NZ_BBUZ01000035.1, read as the reverse complement.
TGCTGGGGGAGCCGGAGTTCCGCGCGGGCGCCGAGCGGATCCGGGCCGAGATGCTCGCGATGCCGGCCCCCGGTGACGTCGTACCGGACCTGGAACGGCTCACCGCGGAGCATGCCACCGGCGCGGTGGCGGGGAGGCGGTGAGACGATGCGTGTACTGCTGACCTGCTTCGCCAACGACACGCACTTCCACGGGCTGGTGCCGCTGGCGTGGGCGCTGCGGGCCGCCGGGCACGAGGTCCGCGTGGCCAGCCAGCCCGCCCTGTCCGACACGATCACCCAAGCGGGACTGACCGCGGTGCCCGTGGGCCGGGACACCGCCTTCCTGGAGCTGATGGGGGAGATCGGCGCGGACGTCCAGAAGTACTCCACCGGTATCGACCTGGGCGTCCGTGCGGAGCTGGCGAGCTGGGATTACCTGCTCGGCATGCACACGACCCTGGTGCCCACGTTCTACTCGCTGGTCAACGACGAGCCGTTCGTCGACGGCCTCGTCGCGCTGGCCCGGGCCTGGCGGCCCGACCTCATCCTGTGGGAGCACTTCAGCTTCGCCGGGGCGTTGGCGGCGCGGGCCACCGGCACGCCCCACGCCCGCGTGCTGTGGGGGTCGGACCTCATCGTCCGGTTCCGCCGGGACTTCCTCGCGGAGCGGGCGAACCGGCCCGCCGAGCACCGCGAGGACCCCATGGCCGAGTGGCTGAGCTGGGCGGCCGAACGGCTGGGCTCCACCTTCGACGAGGACCTGGTGACCGGGCAGTGGACGATCGACCCGCTGCCGCGGAGCATGCGGCTGCCCACCGGGACCACGACGGTGCCGATGCGGTACGTGCCGTACAACGGGCGGGCCGTGGTCCCCGCATGGGTCCGGCGGCGCGCGCGGCGGCCCCGGATCTGCCTGACGCTCGGGGTGTCGGCCCGGCAGACCCTGGGCGACGGCGTGTCGCTGGCGGAGGTGCTGGCCGCGCTGGGCGACGTGGACGCGGAGATCGTGGCAACGCTGGACGCCTCCCAGCGCAAGCTCCTGGGGCCTGTGCCGGACAACGTCCGGCTGGTGGACTTCGTGCCCCTGCACGCCCTGATGCCGACCTGTTCGGCGATCGTGCACCACGGCGGCGCCGGTACCTGGCTGACGGCCGCCGCCCACGGCGTTCCGCAGATCGTCCTCGGTGACCTCTGGGACAACCTGCTGCGCGCCCGGCAGACACAGGCCGCGGGCGCGGGCCTGTTCATCCATCCGTCCGAGGTCACCGCGGCCGGGCTCGGTGAGGGCGTGCGCCGGGTGCTGACGGACCCTTCCATCCGGGCCGCCGCACAGCGCGTCCGGGACGAGATGAACGCCGAGCCGTCGCCGGGCGAGGTCGTGCCGGTGCTGGAGCGGCTCGCCGCGAGCGGCGGACGCGGACGAGGAGGCGGGACCCATGCGGGCTGACACGGAGCCAACTTCCCGGTACGAGGACGAGTTCGCCGAGATCTACGACGCCGTGTACCGGGGCCGGGGGAAGGACTACGCCGGCGAGGCGAAGGACGTGGCGGACCTCGTGCGCGACCGGGTGCCGGACGCGTCCTCCCTCCTGGACGTGGCCTGCGGCACGGGCGCGCACCTGCGGCACTTCGCCGCGCTCTTCGACGACGCCCGCGGTCTCGAGCTGTCCGCGAGCATGCTGGACATCGCCCGCTCCCGCATGCCGGGCGTGCCGCTGCACCAGGGGGACATGCGCGCCTTCGACCTGGGCCACACGTTCTCCGCGGTCACCTGCATGTTCAGCTCGGTCGGCCACTTGGCCACCACCGCCGAACTCGACGCGACGCTGCGGTGCTTCGCCCGGCACACCCGGACCGGTGGCGTGGCCGTCGTCGAGCCGTGGTGGTTCCCGGAGACCTTCACCGACGGCTACGTGGCGGGCGACATCGTACGCGTCGACGGCCGGACCATCTCCCGGGTGTCCCACTCGGTGCGGGACGGCGACGCCACCCGCATGGAGATCCACTACGTGATCGCCGACGCCGAGCACGGTCCCCGGCACCTGGTCGAGCACCACCGCATCACGCTGTTCCCGCGGCAGGCGTACACGGCCGCGTACGAGAAGGCGGGCTACACCGTCGAGTACCTCGACGGCGGCCCCTCGGGCCGGGGGCTGTTCGTCGGCACCCGGACGTGAACCCGCCGCGCACCGCCCGATCACCTGCTCACGCCGTTCACACCGATCACCGGACCACGCGAAGGACCTTTCACATGTCGTACGACGACCACGCGGTGCTGGAAGCGATACTGCGGTGCGCCGGAGGTGACGAGCGCTTCCTGCTGAGCACCGTCGAGGAATGGGGACCCGCCAGGATCACCGCGGCGCTCGTGGACGAGTTGCTGTTCCGCTGCGAGATCCCGCAGGTGGGCGGCGAGGCGTTCGTCGGCTTGGACGTCCTGCACGGCACCGACCGGATCAGCCATGTGCTGCAGGTGACGGACGGCAAGCCGGTCACGTCGGCGGAACCGGCCGGCCAGGAACTGGGCGCCGTACTGGAGTTCACGCTCAGCGACCTCCTGCGGGAGCTGTTCGGCCCGGCGTCCGGCCGCACCGCGGGGGCCTTCGGCGTCTCCTTCCTGCCCGACCTGCGCGGCCCGCGGACCATGGAGGGCGCGGCCCTGGCCGCCCGCGCCACCAACGTGGTGCTGCACGCGACGACCAACGAGACGCCCCCACTGGACCGGCTGGCCCTGCGCTACGAGTCCGACAAGTGGGGGGGCGTCCACTGGTTCACCGGCCACTACGACCGGCACCTGCGGCCGCTGCGCGACCAGGCGGTGCGGATCCTGGAGATCGGCATCGGCGGCTACGACGATTTGCTGCCGAGCGGCGCCTCACTGAACATGTGGAAGCGCTACTTCACGCGCGGCCTGGTCTTCGGCGTGGACATCTTCGACAAGTCCGCATGCGACCAGCCGCGCGTCAAGACGCTCCGCGGCCGGCAGGACGACCCGGAGTTCATGCGCCGCGTCGCCGAGGAGCACGGGCCGTTCGACGTCATCATCGACGACGGCAGCCACATCAACGCACACATGCGGACGTCGTTCTCGGTGATGTTCCCCCACCTGCGCAACGGCGGCTTCTACGTCATCGAGGACACCTTCACCTCCTACTGGCCCGGGTACGGAGGCCACCCGGAGCCCGGTGCCCGTCCGGACACCGCGCTGGAGATGGTCAAGGGACTGATCGACTCGCTGCACTACGAGGAGCGGCCGGACGGCGCGGCCACGGCCGACTACATCGCCAGGAACCTCGTCGGGCTGCACGCCTACCACAACCTCGTCTTCCTCGAGAAGGGCGTCAACAAGGAGGGCGGCATCCCACACACCGTGCCCCGGGAGCCGTTCTGGAACGACAACTAGCCGACGGCCGCAACCAGAGCCGGAAACCGCACCACTGCTCGCGCCACCTCCGGACCACCTCCAGCAAAGGAGACACCGCTGTGACCGACACGCACACCGGACCGACATCGGCCGACGCGGCACCCGCCTACCCGTTCAGCCTGCCGCACGCCCTGGACCTCGACCCGCACTACGCCGAACTCCGCCGCGACGACCCCGTCTCCAGGGTGCGCCTGCCCTACGGCGAGGGCACGGCCTGGCTGGTCACCCGCATGTCCGACGCCCGTATCGTCCTGGGCGACTCCCGCTTCAGCACCGCGGCCGCCACAGATCCCGCCACCCCCCGGATGTTCCCCACCCCGCCCGAGCCGGACGGCGTCCTCGCCCAGGACCCGCCGGACCACACCCGGCTGCGGCGGCTCGTGGGCAAGGCCTTCACGGCACGCCGAGTGGAGGAGATGCGGCCCCGTGTCCGCGCCCTCGTCGACTCCCTGCTCGACGACATGGTGGCGCACGGTTCACCCGCCGACCTCGTCGAGTTCCTCGCCGTTCCCTTCCCCGTCGCGGTCATCTGCGAACTGCTCGGCGTGCCCCTGGAGGACCGCGACCTGTTCCGGACCTTCTCCGACGCCATGCTCTCCTCGACCCGGCTCACCGCCGCGGAGATACAGCAGGTCCAGCAGGACTTCATGGTCTACATGGACGGCCTGGTTGCCCAGCGCCGCGACGCCCCCACCGAGGACCTGCTCGGCTCCCTCGCCCTCGCCACCGACAACGACGACCACCTGACCAAGGGCGAGATCGTCAACATGGGCGTGAGCCTGCTCATAGCGGGCCACGAGACGTCGGTCAACCAGATCACCAACCTCGTCCACCTCCTGCTGACCGAGCGCAAGCGCTACGAGTCGCTGGTCGCCGACCCGGCCCTCGTGCCCGCGGCGGTGGAGGAGATGCTGCGGTACACACCGCTCGTGTCCGCCGGCAGCTTCGTCCGCGTGGCCACCGAGGACGTGGAGCTGAGCACCGTGACCGTGCGGGCCGGTGAGCCCTGCGTCGTCCACTTCGCGTCGGCCAACCGGGACGAGGAGGTCTTCGACCACGCCGACGAGCTGGACTTCCACCGTGCGCGCAACGCGCACATAGCTTTCGGGCACGGAGCGCACCACTGCATCGGCGCCCAACTGGGCCGACTGGAACTCCAGGAGGCCCTGTCCGCCCTCGTCCGGCGCTTCCCCACCCTCGACCTGGCCGAGCCGGTCGCGGGACTGAAGTGGAAGCAGGGCATGCTGATCCGCGGATTGGAACGCCAGATCGTCTCCTGGTGACGGCCGGCCGCCCGGCCGCCCACCGGGCACCGGCGTCACCAGGGCACCGGCCGGGACCGGAGACCCGGCCGGTGCCCCTCGCCCGAGGCCGTCTCACTCCACGAAGCGGCCACCCTCCATGTGCATGCGGCGGCCGGTGAACCGCTGCGCGAACATGCGGTCGTGGGAGACCACGACCAGTGCGCCCCGGTAGTGCGCCAGTGCCTCCTCCAGGTCCTCCACGAGCGCGGGCGACAGGTGGTTCGTCGGCTCGTCGAGCAGCAGCAGGTCCGCCGGATCGCGCAGCAGACGGGCCAGGGCCAGCCGCCTCAACTGCCCGGTGGACAGGTCTCCCACCGCGGTGCCCAGCGCCGAGGGCCGGAAGAGCCCGAATCCCAGGAGCGCGCCCCGGTGTTCCTCCGCAGGGCCGGGCAGCCCCGCCGCGAAGGCCGCCAGCAGGCTCTGCTGCCGGTCGGCGATCTCCGTCTCCTGCGGCAGCCAGCCGATGCGCTCCGGGCGCTCGCACTCGCCCTGATCGGGCGCCAGGTCACCGGCCAGCACGCGCAGCAGGGTGCTCTTGCCCGCGCCGTTGTGCCCCGTGACCAGGATGCGCTCACCGGGGTCGACGGTGAAGGACGGGACGTCGAGCCGCGTGCCGACGGTGACCTTGTACAGCTCGGCGAGTGCCCCGCCGCGCTCGACCGTGCCGCCGCCCTCCACCCGGACCCGGAAACGCATGGGTTTAGGGGGCCGCGGCACCGGGTTCTCCTCCAGCCGGCGGACCCGCTCCTTGGCGTTGCGGACCCGCGCGGAGATCTGCTTCTCCACGTTGCGCTGGTGGCGCTGGTTCGACCGCTCGGTGTTGCGCCGCGGACCGGTGGCCAGGTTGTCGGCGGCGCTGCGGGCCAGTTCGCGCTGGCGTGCCAGGTCCTCCAGCCAGTCCTGGTACGTCTGCTCCCAGCGGCGCCGCGCGGCCGCCTTGGCTTGCAGGTATCCCGCGTAACCGCCGCCGTGCCGGTTGACGGTGCGCCGCTCGCCGTCCACCTCCCACAGGGCGGTGGCCACGCGCTCCAGGAAGACCCGGTCGTGCGAGACGACCAGCACGCTGCCGCGGTGGGCCCGCAGGCGCTCCTCCAGCCACTCCAGCGCCCCGACGTCGAGGTGGTTGGTGGGCTCGTCGAGCAGCATCAGCTGCGGGGACGCGGCCAGCAGGCAGGCCAGGTTGAGACGCGCCTGCTCACCTCCGGAGAGGCTGCCGAGCCGCCGGTCGCCCGTGATGCCCGCCAGACCGAGGCCGTGCATCGCCGCGTCGACACGGGCGTCCGCCGCGTAGCCGTCGCGGGCCTCGAACGCCTCCAGCAGGTCGCCGTAGGCGCCGAGCAGGCCCTCCAGCTCCTCGGGCTCCGCCCCGGCCAGCGCCTGCTCCGCCTTACGCAACCCCCGCTCCAGGGAGCGCAGTTCGGCGAGGGCGTGGTCGATGGCGTCCCGCACGGTGTCGTCTGGGGGCAGGTCCGGTGTCTGGGGGAGGTAGCCGCAGCCGCCGGGGGCCCGGACGAGGACCTGGCCACCATCCGGGCGGTCCACGCCGGCGAGCATGCGGAGCAGGGTCGACTTGCCCGATCCGTTCTCACCGATGATGCCGACGCGTTCGCCGAGTGCCACCGACTGGTTGATGCCGTCCAACAGCGGCCGTCCGCCGGGTGCTCGGACGATGTCGTCGAGGACGACCTGGAAGGAACCGGTCTCCGGTTGCGTGGGAAGGAGCTTTTCCGACGTGCCGGTGAGCGCCGCGGCGCCGGTATCGGAACGGTGTGCATTCTGCATGGGTGATCCGCCATTCGGAGAAAAAGAGGCAGTGTGGCCAAAAGGGAGCGGTCCACGGCAGACGGCGGAAGAAGAGAATGCCTCGGCGAACACGGCTCACCCGACGGTGCGCGACGCGAAAAACGGAGGCGAAGAGGCGAGGCCGGGAGGCGTCGCAATCAGCGGCAGGAGAAGCCGCGTCACCGTCCTGCCGGGAACCCTCGACGGCGCCGGAGCGGAACCGCGTACGCGGTGCTCCTCGTCGCCCGGACTCCCGTGGCGGTATCAGAGGAAGTAGTAACTGACCACGTCGGCACGATAGCAGAGCAGACGGAGCTGACAGGGGGCCGCGTGATGCGATGGCTGAATATGCGCCACGCCCCGGATCGCTTGCTCGCGGGACGACGAGGCCGTGTGCGAATGTGTCCCGGGCAGTCGTTCGTCAGCGGGAGGTTCACATGCAGGACAACCAGGGTGGATCCGGAGCCGAGTCCGAGTCCGAGACCGAGATCGAGAGCGACGTCAAGCGGAAGTTCCGGGAAGCACTGGAGCGCAAGAAGCTCCTCAGCCGGGAACGCCGGGCGCACGAGGACGCTCGTTCCAAGGTGAACGGAACGTCCCGCAAAGGCGCCAAGAAGCCGAATTTCCGCCGCAAGGCCGGGTGACATCGACCGCTCCGCACACCCGTGCCCCACAGCTCGACTCCGCTGCGACAGGGGCCTGTCCGCGCCGGGGAACCGGCCCGGGCAGGTGTAAGGTGGCGGGCATGTATCCAGGTGTCGGTTCCCTGAAGCTCCGCCGCCGCGCCTGACGGTGCGGCCCTGAACTCTCGTTTCGCGTGCCCACCGTCGCGGTGTCAGTGCCGGGCGGCTTCTTCGTGCTGCCCGGTTCCGGAGCGAACCTGTGGAGCACACTGTGGGTGCATTCCCCGCAAGGGGCCGGCCTGAGGCCGGCCGACCGATACACGAGTTCACCGATGCGAGCGAGGACCGCCGGCCCGGGCGCCGGTGGTCGACGACGCCGGCCACCCCTTCCGCACTGGCCCTGACGGGCCCCGCTCGCCGGCGCCGCTCCCGGCCCCGGCCGGCGGCACCACCCGGGTACGCCGCTCCCGCGGCCCTGGCGGCGTGCGCCGCGCACAGGCCGTACCGGCCCGGCCGGTCTGCCGGCGGACCTCTGCGCCCTGCCGTCCCCGCAGCAACGCTCGCGGGACACGGCGAGACCGCCCCTCGGCCGCCGGCCGCCGTCACCACCCCGGGGCGCCGGAGTCTCGCCGCTCTCGCGCCGGCGCCGTCCACCACCGCTCCCGTGCCTGCCGGAAGGGCCGACTCATGACCAAGCGACACCTCCCCGCCGTCCTCGCGCCCCTGGGCCGGCCCGGCTACCGCCGCCTCTTCGCCGCCATGGTCCTCGCCCTCTTCGGGTACGGCGCGTGGACCATCTACCTCGCGCTCCAGGCGCTGGAGCTCGGTGCCTCGGCGCCGGAGCTGGCCTCGGTCGTCGTCTGGACCGGCGTGGGCCTGCTGGCGACGGCGTTCGCCACCGGTGTGGTCGCCGACCGCGCCGCGAAGAGGTCCGTGCTGCTGGCGGTGCTCGTGGCCAACCTGGCGACGACGGGAGTCATCGCGGGGCTGTCCCTCGCGGACGGCCTCGCACTGTGGCACCTCAGCGTGTCGGCGTTCGCCGTGGGGGCCGCCACGGCGTTCTTCTTCCCCGCCTACACCGCACTCGTTCCCGTCGTCGTGCCCGCCTCCGACCTCATGGCCGTCAACGGCCTCGAAGGGGCCACGCGCCCGTCCGTCCAGCAGGCGGCCGCCCCCGCCGCCGTCGGGGCACTCGTGGGCGCGACCGTTCCGGCGGCAGGTGCGCTGCTGACCGTGTCCGTGTTCGCCGCGGCGCTGCTGTGCACGCTGGGCCTTCCCCCGGGCGCACCCGAGGCGGAGACCACCCGGACGCATCCCGTGCACGACCTCGTCGAAGGGTTCCGGTTCGCGGCCCGCACCCCGTGGATCCTCGCGAGCGTCGTCTTCGCGGCGCTCATGGGGCTGTTGGTGACCGGCCCGCTGGAGGTGCTCCTCCCCGCCCTCGTGCGGGCCCGGTCCGACAACGGATCCACCGTCTACGGACTGCTCGTCGCGGTACTCGGTCTCGGCGGCCTGGCCGGGTCGCTGGTCGCCGGCTCCCTCACCATGCCGCGGCGCTACCTGACGACGATGCTGGGCAGTTGGGCACTGGGCTGCCTGCCGATCGGCCTGGTCGCGCTCACGGACCACCCCTGGGTCATCGGCGCGAGCCTGTTCGTCTACGGTGCCCTGCTCAGCGTCGGCCTGGTCATCTGGGGCACGCTCCTGCAACGGCGGGTGCCGATGGAGATGATCGGGCGGATCGCCGGACTCGACTTCCTGATCACCATCGCCTTCATGCCCGTGTCGATCGCCTTCGTCGGCCTGGTGTCGCAGCAGCTCTCCCACCGGGTCCTGTTCCTGATCGCGGGCCTGGCACCCATCGTGCTCGCGGTGCTCGTGGGCGGCCTTGCCAAGGTGCGCGCCGACGAGACCGCCCACCCGCTCGACGACGACACCATCCAGGAGGAAGTGACACACCGGTAGGAGGACACCGCAGGATGCCGGCGGCGTGCCGGTCCGCTCCGTATCCACCGGCCCGGATACGGCGAGTCGTACCGGCGCGGCGCCGAGCTGCCGTCACAGGCGCCGCCTATGGGGGACAGGGCCGACGCGATGGTGCGAGGCCGGGCCGCCGGGCAGCCCCTGCTACGGACGGAGCAACTCGGCAGGGAGCACCCGGTCGAGTGCGGCGGGCAGGCATTCCTCGTCGCCGGTGCCGACCAGGTCCAGGACGCCGCCCTCCGCCGCACAGTGGCGGTTCGAACTCCTCGATGCTCATGCGGGGTGCGTGGCGATCCACACCCCGGCGGCCCGGAGGGCGAGCGGGAGGAAGCCGCACCTGAGGGCCGTGCGGGCCAGCGCCGTCGGCTCCGCGTCGGTGCGATCGTCCCCGATCAGGGACCGGAGGAGGCCCACCGCGTCCTCGAACTCCAGCGGGCCGAGCCTCAGGCGCACCGCCGGTGCGGTCAGGACCTGCTTTTGGATGGTCGTGTCGCTTCTCTACCGGATGACTCGATGTCTTCTCTCTGTCCCAGCAGTGCTCCTACGGCGGGACACCTCGAAGGAGGCTGAGCTTCTCGTCCTGCGGCACGAAAACGCTGTCCTGCGACGCCAGCTGCGGGGGCGGGTACGGTACGAGACGGCGGACCGTCTCTGGTTCGCCTCCCTGTCCTCGCTGATCCCCGCCGCCGCGGGGTCAAGGTCTTCCCGGTGGTGGACGTGATCAAGGGGGCTGGTGGTGCTGCCGTTGGCAGTAGCGGTGGCGAAGCTTTCACGGGGCATCCAGGGCTGACACGGGCTTCGCGGGGCCCGCTGGCGCCCACTGTCAGGACTCGGCGGGGCCCTGGAGCATGGGGAGGGGCTTAGGGAGGGGCGGACCCTCCCACTGGGTGTGTTTTCGCAGGTGACTGCGTTGCCCTGATTCTCCGTCCGGTTAACACACCGTCCCGCGCCGGACCTTCCCCGCCGGGCTCCGTCCCGAACCGTTGACGTCTTCTGGGGGCCGCGGGATTGTGGTGGCTCCTGTTTGCTTGTGTTCGAAGTTTCGGACTTCGGGAGGCGGCCATGCGTGGCGTGTCAGCACCGGGCGGGCGTTACGGACGCAGGAGATTCCTCGGCGGAGCAGCCGCCCTCGGCGGGGCCGCGGCCCTGGCCGGGTGGCCCCGCCCGGCGGCCGCCGCGCCGGCGGCGACCTGGGAAGACGTGATCAACGGCTCCTTCGGGAGCTACGGCGCCTTCGAGGCGGAGTGGAACTACCTCTACCCGTGGGGCTCCGACCACAACGGCAGTGCCCGGATGTACGGCAGCTCCACCGACCACAACCACATCACGCTCGCCTCCGGGGTGCTCACCCTGAAGGCCACCCGCATCACCTGGGACGAGGGCACCAGCGGCTCGTCCCCGCATCTGCCGATCCGCTACCACTCGGGCGCGGTGCACGCGAAGAACCAGATCGTGGTGACCGACCAGTTCCCCGACTACGAGGTCAAGGGCGAGTTCCAGGCACCGAGCGCGGCCGGGACCTGGCCCGCCTTCTGGCTGACCGGCGTCAACAGCTGGCCGCCGGAGAGCGACATCCTGGAGTTCAAGGGCAACTCCAACAACTGGTTCAACACCTTCCGCAGCTCCTCGGACGTCTCCAGCACGATCGTCGGGGTCTCCGGCCCCGGGAACTGGCACACCTACCGCGCCTGGATCACCAAGGTGAATGCCACCGACGTGGACATCCACTACTACCTCGACGGCACCTGGAAGGCCGTCCACCGCGGCGCCGGTTTCGTCGGCAAACCGCTGTGGCTCATCATCAACCTCCAGATGGAGGGCTCATCGGGCTCCTCCGGACCCGGCGGCGACACCTACTACCGGGCCCGGAACGTGTACGTCGGGCGGAACCGCACCCGCTGAGGCGCTATCGGTGGGTCTGGAGCACCGCCTCGCCGCGGTCGGGGGCGCGCCTGCGGACCGGGTGCCGGGGCCGGGGGATCCGGCGGGTCAGCCGGGGCGGGGCCTCGGGGGCCCGGGGGGCGGGCGGCTGATCGTCGGGGCCGTCGTCCTCGGGCCGCCGCACGGCGTCCGCCCCGGTCTCCGCGTTGTGCACCGTCAGCATCACCAGCCCCGTGGTCGCCACCAGCGCGGCGAGCACCGCCAGCAGCGCGCCCGGCGTGCCGTGCCGGAAGTGCTCGCCCAGCGCGGTGATGCCCACGACCGTCGCCACCACGGGGTTGATCACCGTGGCCGTCGCGAGCGGCGCCGCCAGCCCGGCCCCGTGGTACGACGCCTGGGACAGCAGCACCCCGCCCCCGGCCAGCAGCCCGATCATGACGAGGCTGGGCAGGACGCCGGCCCCAGAACCCCAGCTCCCCTCCACGGCGACGTTCTTGACGAACACCGAGGAGATACCGAAGGCGGTCCCCGCGGCGGTGGCCAGCAGCCCCCCGCGCAGCCCGCCCGGCGGCAGCCGGCGCGCGACCAGCACCAGCGCCGCGACGAAGGAGAGCGTGACCACGGTCACCGTGACCCGCTCCCCGTCCGACAGCGCCTGGGCCCGCGACGTACCGGTCAGCGACAGCAGCCCGGCCAGCCCCGCGGTGGCCAGCAGCGCGCCCCGCCAGCCCGCCGCGCCGACCGGGCGCCGTACGAACACCGCCGCCATCGGCAGCGCGAAGACGATGGTGAGCGCGCCCAGCGGCTGCACCACGCTCAGCGGACCGTAGGCCAGCGCGAGCACGTGGAGGACCGCACCGGCCCCGTTCAGGACCACCGCGGCCCACCAGCGCCCGCGCCGCAGCGGCCCGATGGCGCCCAGCGGCGTGGTCGCCGCGACATGCTCCTGGAGGATGGCCCCGGCGGCGTAGCACACCGACGAGGCCAGTGCCAGCAGCACCGACAGCGCGAGCGAGGTCACGTCGAGGCCCCCTGGGCCGATCCACTTCCGTCCATGCCCTCATCCTTGAGGGTCGGACCCCGCCGCGTCGTCGTCCTTGAGCACAGACTTGCCCGTACTACTTGCGTAGTACGGCATGCCACCACTTCGCCTTGGCGGCGGCCGTGCGGGCCCGCTGCAGCAGTTCGTTCTGCGGCTGGGCGGGCCGGTAGACGGTGAGCGCCCCGGGCCGCTTGTCGATCAGCAGCGCCTCCGCGGGCTCCGCGGCGACCTCACCGTCGTAGGCGCGGGTGTCCAGGGCCTGCAGCCCGGACAGCCGCAGCTGCCGCATCCGGCGGGTCGTATAGACGCGCGAGCGCCCGAGGGTGCCGGTCAGCGCCGAGAACAGCAGCCGGGTCCGGGCCAGCGGCTGGTCCCCGTCGATGGCCCGGACATCCAGCAGCCCGTCGTCGAGCTGCTGGCGGTACGCGGGCGCGAACCCCTCGGGGGAGTAGCCGCCGTTGCCGACGAACAGCACCCACAGCCGCCGCTGGTGCCCGTTGACCTCGATCTCCATGGGGGTGGCCGTGCGCAGCACCCGGCCGAGCGCGACGGCGGCCGCCGGCCACTTGCCCAGCCGGCCCTGCAGGCTCTCGCGGATCCGCACCAGCTCGGGGTAGAAGCCGAGGCTGAAGGTGTTGACGAAGTGGCTGGTCCCCTCGCCCCCGGCGATCGGGGTGGCCCGGGCGAGGTCCACGGCGACCGCGTCGCCCTCGGTCACCGCGTGCGCGGTGTCCTCGAAGTTCGGTACGCCGATGTCCAGCGCGAAGTGGTCGAGGGTGCCGCCGGGGAAGACGGCCAGCGGCAGCCCGCGCTCGGCGGCGAGCGCCGCCGCCGCGTTGACGCTGCCGTCCCCGCCGCAGATCCCCAGCGCCCCGGCCCGCTCGGCGGCCCGGCGGGCGGCCTGGCCGAGCAGCGTCATGAAGTCGTCGTCGGGCCCGCACTCCATGATCTCGGCCGCGGGCAGCAGCACCTCCAGCTGCTCGGCGTCGGTGAACCCGCCCGTGGCCGTCGCGTTGCCCGCGCTGTGGTTGACGAGCACCACCAGCCCCTCGCCCTTGGGCATGGCGGGCGCCGAGACCCGCGGCCGGGCCCGCGCCGGGGTCTCCGGCCGCGGCGGCCACCAGCGGCAGGTCAGCGCGGCGGCCCCGACCCCCAGGGCGGCCCCGGCCACCACATCGCTCGGGTAGTGGACGCCCACATAGACCCGGGAGACGGCGACCGCGGCGGCGAGCGGGGCGACCAGGGTGCCGTACCGGGACGACTCGATGGCGACCCCGGCCGCGAAGGCGGCCGCCGAGGCGGAGTGCCCGGAGGGGAAGGAACTGGTCCAGGGCTGCCGGCGCAGCCGCCGGACCAGCGGCACGGCGTCCATCCCCGGGCGGCGCCGCTCCACGGTCCACTTCACCACCAGGTTCGACGCCATCGAGGCGGCCGCGAGCGAGCCGATGCCCCGCAGCGCCGACCGCCGCGCGGTGCGCCCGCCCACCGCCGCGAGCACGGCGGCCGTGCCGAACCACAGCTTGCCGTGGTCGGCGGCCCGGCTCAGCCGGGGCAGCAGGGGATGAGCGCCCCGCAGCCGGCCGGCTGCGACCCGCGCGAACAGTTGCCGGTCGATATCACTGATCGGTCCCATGTCTCATGGGTAACCCGGAATGGCCGGGGCACGCCTGACCGGCACGCGCTGTGACCCATCCCCCTACGGTTCCGCGCGGTACGGGGCGGGCCCGCACCCGCCCCGTACCGCGTGACGTGGCGTCAGGAGCCGGGGAGCCCCCAACGCGGCGCCGCCTCGTTCGGCTCGACCGGCCCGACCGTCATGTCCGGGTGATCGCCGCGTGCCGTGATCACCGCCTCGCGCCCCTTGCCCAGCGCGATCCGGATCGTCCCCGCGCCGACCCGCTCGTACGGCAGCCGCCGCCCGCGCTCGTCGTGCACCTCGATGCTCCCGGGCAGGGAATGCCGTACGACACAGGGCGCGCCCGCCTCGCTGCGCAGCCGCACCCAGCGGGTCACCCCGCCCTCGCGCGCCGCGCTCAGCAGGAACGCGCCCTGGGTGCGGAAGTCGTGCACCATCAGATCGCGCCAGGCGGCGGGCAGCGCGGGGAACACCCGGATCACCCCGCCCCAGCTCTGGCACACCATGTCGTGCAGCGACTGCGCGGCCGACAGCGGGGTCTCGATGACCGGACCCGACTCCTTGTACAGGGTGTTCGGCTGGATGAAGCGGGTCATCAGCTCGCCCAGGTACTTCAGCGCGTCCTCGCCGCGCCCCATCTGCGCGGACATCGAGGCGGCGCCGGTGAAGGTGTAGCCCTGCAGCGCGCCCTCGAAGCCGACCCAGTGGTTCAGGGACGTCTCGATCAGCTTCCGTCGGCCGGGGTCCTCCCAGGTCACCTCGTACAGCGGATAGACGGCGAGCATGTGGGAGTAGTGGCGGTGGGACTTGGCGAACGGAACCCCCGCGCCGATCATGAAGCCGTTCTCGTCGACCGGATACGGGGTGAGCTTCGTCAGCACCTCCCGCCAGCGCGGGGCCGACGGATCGTCGACGCCGAGGATCTTCGCCGAGTCCAGCAGCGTGGCGCAGCCCCAGCGCAGCAGCATCAGGTCGTAGTTGCAGTCCGGGGCGTTCACCCCGTACTCGGGCGAGAAGGTGGCGGGCAGATGCAGCTTGCCGTCGCTGCCGGGGGCGAGGAAGTGGAGGTAGTACGCGACGGACTTGCGCAGGAGCGGGAAGACCACGTCCCGGAGGATCGTGATGTCCATGGTGTGGCGGTAGCTGAGCCACACGTTGTGCAGCGCCCAGGTGAGGTTGCCGACCTCGGGGGTGGGCGGGTCCTGGCCGGGTATGCCGACGGCGAAGCCGCCGTTCGTCACCGAGCCGCCGTTGACCAGGTGGATGTCGGTGGTGCGCGGGATGCCCGCCGAGTCCTTGCGGTAGGGGGTGTCGAGCTGGTTGGAGAGGTTGTCGCGGAACTCGCCGAGGGCGCGGGTCACGGCGTCCAGCTCCAGGTGGTTGGAGCCGTGGATCAGCCAGTACTCCAGCTGCACATTGAGGTTCCACCAGGTGGCGGGCCACGGCGTGGACTCCAGCCACGGCCCGCAGGTGGCCATCACGGGCGCGTCGGCGCGGGCCGCCGAGGCCACCTTGTACAGCTGGATCCAGTAGAAGCGCTGGAGGCGGGCATCGGGGAGCGAGAGGAAGCTCTTGCGGTAGTACGCGTGCCACCAGGTGCGGTGGGTGGCCGCCAGCACGTCGTACGGCAGCGCCGAGGTGGCCCGGACGGTCCTCACCGCGCGGTCGCGGGCGGTGGTGCGGGGGTGGGAGTGCGCGACCGTGACGTAGAGGGTGCGGCGCCGGGAGCGGGTGCGCTCGCGCCAGGCCGTCACGTGCTGCCCGCCCGCGAGCAGCGGCTGTACGGCGGCCCGGATGCCGTGGCGCTCCTCCACGGTGGCCGGGGGATTGCCGGTGTAGCCGTCGGGAACCGGCTTGAACGCGACGCGCGGGCTGATGGCCTCGGCCGGGTGGAACACCCAGCGGAACTCCGTCTCGCCACCGGTGGGGGTGACCTCGATGGCCATCACCGAGCGGGAGTTGTGGACCAGCGCGCGCAGGGTCAGCGTGCCCCGGTCGGTGGTGATCGTGCCGGTCAGCTCCGCGTCGCGCAGGCGCAGCCGCCAGTCGACGGCCGTGATCGTGCCGACCGGCTCCAGGGTGAAGTGGCCGATCGGAAGCCGGGCGAGCCCGAAGAGCGAGCCGAACCCGGGCCGGTGGTCCTGCACTTCGGTGTGCTGGACGTTGAACCGGACGGCCCCCGGGGTGTCCGGATCGGCGTAGATGCCGGAGCCCAGCCGGGCGTTGCCGAGGTACGGGCCCTCGTACCAGGTCCTGGGCATCTTCCGCCAGACCATGTCGGCGTCGTCCAGGACGGTGGTCCAGGGGTCGGGGGAGGTCTGCCGGGCGGCGTCCGGGGCCGTGGCGGCGGCCGCGTGGGCGACGGTGACCGGCGCGGTGAGCCCGAGGGTCCCGGTGGCCAGGGCGCCACCGACGACGGTCCTTCTGGTGGGTGCGGGTGACATGACACTCCAGGGTTTCGAGATCCAGCCGTCCGGCGTTCGGGGACCGGGGAAGCCCTGGTCGCAGGCATGGTCACGTACATGCCTGGAGTTCCCCGGGCTGAACCCCTCGGCATGATGCAGCCCTTCCGGAGGAACCGGAACCCCTCGCGCACCAGAAACATCGGATGGGAGGCCCGAGATGGTGGGCCGAAATGTCTCGACCGGCCTGCCGGGGCGGCGATACCTCGGATCTCCTCGCCCCGGGCGCTGTGCACGCCGCGATCGTCCACCCAGTGAGACGGCTCACCGGGCCGCGAGGACCACCCACACCGGGCCCGGAGCGAACGTCATCCGGTCACCGTCCGTGGTCGTAAAGGTGGTGCCGCCCCCCGCCCCCGGCCGTGACCAGCGGGTCTCGTACGCCTTGCCGTCGCGCAGCACCAGCGCGGTGCCCGACCCGACCGTCTCGGTGAAGGGCGTGACGCTGCCGAGCACATCGTGGAAGCGCGAGGAGCGGACCGTCGTGTACTGCACCACGACCGTGGCGGCGCCCAGCGGTCCGCCGTCGGTGGTGCGGGCCGGGGTGCCGTCCATCGCCACCAGCCACCGCTTGCCGGTGGCGGACCAGGTGAAGGTGAAGCCCGCGGACGGATAGCGCACCGTCTGCCGCCTCCTGGGCTCCCCGCCCGGCGGAGCGGCGCCGAAGCGGAAGCCGATGTCCGAAGCGTCCGAGGCGTGCGGAGCCGCCCGCAGCGCGGCCTTGGGGCGCACGTACAGGTTGTGCGGCGCGGGGTGCTCCGTACCGCGGAAGTAGGCGCGCGGCGCCGTACCGGGCGGCAGCGGGTACAGCGGCGCGGCGTCCACGGTGGACCGCAGCCGGGACTGGACGCCCGAGTACGCGAGCGCCGGGCGCCCGAACTGGCGCAGCAGTTCCAGATCGCTCTCGCGGGCGCTGCGCACCGGCCCCACGGTGGCGGGCAGCCGGCCGGAGAAGACCGCGAGCAGCCGGCTCAACCCGCCCTCCACCTGCTCGGCATAGACGAGGTCGGCCGCGCCGAGGCCGGTCTGGGGGCGGGCTCGGCCGGTGTTGTCGATCTTCACGGCGAGGACGGGCGCGGGCCTCGCGGACTGCCCGGTGAAGGGGGAGCGGCCGCGCTCCGCGCTCCCGTCCGGGCCCGCCCCGCCGCGGCAACCACCCAGCGTGGCGAGCACGAGGAGCGCCGCGAGCAGCCCGGACACGGGCCGGGCGCCCCATGGGCTCCTCGCCCGTTCGGCCGGCACAAGCCCCACCCCCTCCCGCCCAAGCTCACCACGGATGGCGGCCGGTGGCCACTCGGCGCGGAGCGTTCGGCCGGGGTCCTCGGTGTTTGTCCAGTCCTTGGGAATCGACGGGCGGAGCCTTCAAGTGCTCGTTAACCTGACGACAGATCCGGTTCGGCCGACCACGAAGGAGTGTGCGGTGGCCCCCGAGCAGACGATGAGCGACGAGTCACATACGGAGAACGGCAGGAGGCGGGCGGAGCCGCCGGAAGTGGGCAGTCTGGAGGTGTGGGCGCGTTCCGCGCCGATCCGTCTCGCCGGTTACGAGGACGATCTGGCCGAGCCGCACATCCTCCAGAGCGTGGACTGAGCGGCACCACCGTCGCCTCCATGCCGGACGACGGGGACGGCCGCCGGTCCGTACGACGCTGTTCGTGACCGGCGCCTGCTCCGGTCCGGCCGCTGTCCGCTGGCAGCAAGCGGACATCGGGGCCGCGGCCCGGCCGCTCGGCCGACAGCCCCGCTCCTCCTTCGCCGGCTCGCCGGCCGGTCTGTGGGCGGCGAGCGCGGATCCGCCCGAAACGCCCGCCCAATGATGGCCCGTCAGAGCCGTCCGCCCATGATCCCGTACGTCCTCCCGGCGCACCCCGACGGGTGCGGGGGCGGGCCGCTGGTGTACGACGTGCCCGGCGAGCGGGTCGGCCAAGCGGGTCGGCCAAGCGGGCCGGCCAAGCGGGTCGGCCAAGCGGGGCGCACCGCCGGGGCGTGCGGCCGGTCCGCTCCCGGCGAGTCGGGGGAGACGCCGCGATGACGCGCGGCGCGCGACGGCGGCGCCGGCCGCCGCACCGCCGCTGATCCTTCCCGATGCCGGTGGCGGCCCCCCGCATCCTGCCGGGCCGGACATCCGGCGGCGGGGATTCGCGCGGGGCGAGCCCGGCCTGACGGCCCGTCACCACGATCGCGCCGGCTCGACGCGGCGGCGACCGGGCCCGAACCACCCCATCGTCGCCCCTGCTGACCGCCGCTGTGCGGCCCCCCGGGATCCCGCGTGTCAAGGCTCAAGCGGCGCGGTGCGGCGATTGGCAACTTGCTGCCGAAGGGGGAGCGGCGGCGCTCGGACGCGGTTTGCTGATTCAAGCAGAAAGGCACGGCCCGCGGCGGTGAACGGGGGGGATCAAGGACGAGGTGGCCCTGGACGGGGGTCGGGGCCGCCCGTGGCGCAGGCGGCGTCGGGGAGATTCAGCCCCGGCGCCGCCTCCCGGCCACTGATCTGGACCGACGGCACTCTCTAAGGTCGGGAGCCATGCAGGACACCACCGACACCGCCGACACCGCCGCGCTGCTCGAAGATCCGTATCCGGCCCTGGCCGCGCTCCGGGAGGCGGGCCCGGTCCACCGGATCGCCGGCGCCGACGGCCGCCCCGCCTGGCTGGTCACCCGCTACGACGATGTGCGGCGGGCGTTCGCCGACCCACGCCTCTCGGTGGACAAGCGCCACGCCGCGCCGGGCAACTTCAGCGGCTTCTCCCTGCCGCCCGCCCTGGACGCGAACCTGCTCAACATGGACCCGCCGGACCACACCCGGGTGCGCCGCCTCGTGGCCAAGGCGTTCACCCCCGCCCGGGTCGAGAAGCTGCGCGCACCGGTCCGCCGGGTCGCCGGTGAACTGCTCGACGCCATCGAGGCGGAGGGCCGCGCGGATCTGCTCGCCACGTACGCCGGACAGCTGCCCATCATCGTCATCTGCGATCTGCTCGGCGTCCCGGAGGGCCACCGCCGCGACTTCCGCGCCTGGAGCGACGCGCTGATCACCCCCGACCCGGCGCGGCCCCAGGCCGCGAAGGAGGCGGTCGGCGCCATGCTGCGCTTCTACACCGGCCTCATCGCGAAGAAGCGCGCCGAACCCGGCGACGATCTGCTGTCCGACCTGATCAGGGTGCGCGACGAGGAGACGGGAGGCGGGGACGACCGGCTCAGCGAGGACGAGCTGACCTCGCTGGCCTTCCTCATCCTGCTCGCGGGGTACGAGAACACGGTTCACCTCATCGCCAACTCGGTGCTCTCCCTGCTCGACCATCCCGGTCTGCTGGAGGAACTGCGCGCGGACCCCGCCCGCGTCCCGGCCGCCTTCGACGAGCTGGCCCGCTACGAGGCCCCGGCCCCGCTCGCGATCCGCCGCTTCCCCCGGGAGGACATCGAGATCGGCGGCGTGACGATCCCCGCCGGGGAGACGGTGCTGCTCTCCATCGCCTCGGCACACCGTGATCCGGCCCGCTTCCAGGACCCGGACGCACTCAATCCGCATATTGGCCGATCCGGGCACCTTGCCCTCGGCCACGGCATCCACTACTGCCTCGGCGCACCGCTGGCCCGGATGGAGACCGACATCGCTCTGGCCACGCTGTTGTCCCGTTTTCCGGGGCTGCGCCTCGACGTGCCCAGGGAGGAGCTGCGGTGGCGGCCTTCGATCCGCGCACGTGGCCTGATCTCGCTCCCCGTGGCCTGGTGAATGAAGAAGCGAACAGATTTTTGATGCATAACCCCCGCCGGATGCGGTAAAAAGGTCATCGAGCCCGCCCGGTGTGCATCCCCCGTCGCACCGGGCGGGCCTCTGCGTGAGAGCGCTTCTCCCATGGTCGCCGGCGTACCGCGAGCACGGCGTGAGCCCCCGGACACCGGCCCCCGCGACCGCACCCTCGCGCGGTGTCGCGGCAACCCCTACGATCCCCATGAACACCGGACTTACCGGAGAGTAATCGGTTGGAGCCGGGCAGCCAGGGCCGAGAGTAAGGTCACAGCTCTACCCTCTGCTGCGCCTTTAGCCGAGCGCATTAGCCTCACTTTCATGACGGTCCTGCCCGACGGGCTTCCCCTAGCCGATGAATTCCCGGATGTGACGCGAGACGAATGGCGTCGCCTCGTGGAAGGCGTGCTGCGCAAAACCGGCGCGTCGGACGCCACGGGCGTACAGGCCGAAGCGGCCCTCGCGACCGAGATCGAGGACGGGATCACCGTCCGCCCCCTCTACACCGCCCAGGACGCCCCCCAGGACCCCGGCCACTCCGGCTACCCGGGCTTCGCCCCGTATCTCCGCGGCGCGCGCCCCGCGGGATCCGCCGTCTCCGGCTGGGACGTACGCCCCCTGCACGCCCACCCGGACGCGGGCTCCACCAACCGGGCCGTGCTCGCGGACCTGGAGAACGGCGCCGGGTCGGTGTGGCTGACCGTCGGCGAAGGCGGGGTGGCCGTCGACGCGCTGCCCGAGGCCCTGGCGGGCGTCTACCTCGACCTCGCGCCCGTCGTCCTCGACGCGGGTGCGGACTTCGAGGCCGCGGCGCGCGCCCTGCTGCGGCTGTACGCCGACCGTCGGGTGCCGCCGCACGCGGCGCTCGGCAACCTGGGCGCCGACCCGCTGGGCCTGGTGGCCCGCACCGGCCGGGACGCGGACCTGCCCGCCCACCTCGCGGCCGCCGCCGGCCTGGCGGTCGCCTGCTACCGCGACCACCGCGGCGTCCGGGCCCTCACCGTGGACGCGCTGCCGTATCACGAGGCGGGCGGCGGGGTGGCCCAGGAGCTGGGCTGTTCGCTGGCCGCCGCAGTGGCGTATCTGCGCGCGCTGACCGCGGCCGGGATGACGGTCGAGGCGGCCTGCTCCGAGCTGGAGTTCCGCTACGCGGCCACCGCCGACCAGTTCACCACCATCGCCAAGCTGCGCGCCGCGAGGCGGCTGTGGGCGCGGGTGGCCGAGGCGTGCGGGGCGGCGACGGGCGCACCGGGGTGCGCCCAGCGCCAGCACGCCGTCACCTCGCCGGTGATGATGACCCGGCGCGACCCGTGGGTGAACATGCTCCGCACCACCGTGGCGAGCCTGGCCGCCGGCGTCGGCGGCGCCGACGCGGTCACGGTGCTGCCGTTCGACAGCGCGATCGGCCTGCCGGACGACTTCGCCCGCCGTATCGCCCGCAACACCTCCACGATCCTGCTGGAGGAGTCGGGGCTGGCCCGGGTGATCGACCCGGCCGGCGGCTCCTGGTACGTCGAGTCGCTGACCGAGGACATCTGCCGCGCCGCGTGGGCCTGGTTCCAGGAGATCGAGCGGGCCGGGGGACTGGCCGCCGCCCTCGCCTCCGGGCTGGTGCGCGACCGGCTGGCCGCCACCTGGGAGCGCCGCTCGCGCGACCTCGCCCGCCGCAAGGAGCCGATCACCGGCGTGAGCGAGTTCCCGCACCTGGCCGAGCCGCCGGTCGAGCGCGCCGCCGCTCCCGAGCGGCCCGGTGGTGGGCTGCCGCGGGTGCGCCGCGACGAGGCGTACGAGGCGCTGCGCGCCCGCTCCGACGCGCACGCGGCCGACCGGGGCGCCCGGCCGAGGGTGTTCCTGGCCGCGCTGGGGCCCGCGGCCGTGCACACCGCCCGCGCCTCCTTCGCCGCCAACCTCTTCCAGGCGGGCGGCATCGAGACCGTGCAGGAACCGGCGACGGTCGACGCGGAGTCGGTGGCCGAGGCGTTCGCCGCGAGCGGCGCCACGGTGGCCTGCCTGGCTTCCGGCGACAAGGTCTACGCGGAACAGGCGGCGGCCGTGGCGGCGCGGCTGAAGGCCGCCGGGGCGGCCCGGGTCCTGCTGGCCGGGCGGCCCGGGACACTGCAAGACGAGTACGAGCGGGCCGGGGTGGACGGCTTTGTCCACGTCGGCTGTGACGCGGTCGAGGTGCTGTCCTCGGCTCTGGACATCATGGGGGTGCGGTGATGGGCGGCAATCCGGCCGAAGCGGGCAGGATCCCGGATTTCTCGGCCGTCGAGTTCGACGGACCGGCGGACGGACCGGCGCCCGGCAGCGGTGCCGGTTTCGCCGCCTGGGCCGCCGCCGTGCAGGACAGCGTCGGCAAGGGCGTCGAGGACCTGGTGTGGGACACCCCCGAGGGCATCGGCGTCAAGCCGTTGTACACCGCCGAGGACCTGGACGGGCTGGACTTCCTGGGCACCTACCCGGGCGTGGCGCCGTATCTGCGCGGCCCGTACCCGACGATGTACGTCAACCAGCCCTGGACGATCCGGCAGTACGCGGGCTTCTCCACCGCCGAGGAGTCCAACGCGTTCTACCGCCGCAACCTCGCGGCCGGGCAGAAGGGCCTGTCGGTCGCCTTCGACCTGCCCACCCACCGCGGCTACGACAGCGACCACCCCCGGGTCACCGGGGACGTCGGCATGGCGGGCGTGGCCATCGACTCGATCTACGACATGCGGCAGCTCTTCGACGGCATCCCGCTGGACCGGATGTCGGTGTCGATGACGATGAACGGCGCGGTGCTGCCCATCCTCGCGCTCTACATCGTGGCCGCCGAGGAGCAGGGCGTGCCGCCCGAGAAGCTGGCCGGGACCATTCAGAACGACATCCTCAAGGAGTTCATGGTCCGCAACACCTACATCTATCCGCCGCAGCCGTCGATGCGGATCATCTCCGACATCTTCGCCTACACCTCGCAGCGGATGCCGCGCTACAACTCCATCTCCATCTCCGGCTACCACATCCAGGAGGCCGGGGCCACGGCCGACCTGGAGCTGGCGTACACCCTCGCGGACGGGGTGGAGTACCTGCGGGCCGGGCTCGACGCCGGGATGGACGTGGACGCGTTCGCGCCGCGGCTGTCGTTCTTCTGGGCGATCGGCATGAACTTCTTCATGGAGATCGCCAAGCTGCGGGCGGCGCGGCTGCTGTGGGCCAAGCTGGTCAGGCAGTTCGACCCGAAGAACCCCAAGTCGCTCAGCCTGCGCACCCATTCGCAGACCTCCGGCTGGTCGCTGACCGCGCAGGACGTCTTCAACAACGTGACCCGTACGTGTGTCGAGGCCATGGCCGCCACCCAGGGCCACACCCAGTCGCTGCACACCAACGCCCTCGACGAGGCCCTGGCCCTGCCCACCGACTTCTCCGCCCGGATCGCCCGCAACACCCAGCTGCTGATCCAGCAGGAGTCGGGCACCACGCGGGTGATCGACCCGTGGGGCGGCAGCGCCTACGTCGAGCGGCTGACCCACGACCTCGCGCGGCGCGCCTGGCAGCACATCGAGGAGGTCGAGGCGGCCGGCGGCATGGCCAAGGCCATCGACGCGGGCATCCCCAAGCTGCGGGTCGAGGAGGCCGCGGCCCGCACCCAGGCGCGGATCGACTCCGGCCGCCAGCCGGTGATCGGCGTCAACAAGTACCGGGTCGACAGTGACGAGCGAATCGAGGTCCGGGCGGTCGACAACTCCTCGGTGCGCGCCCAGCAGCTCGAGAAGCTGCGGCGGCTGCGCGCCGAGCGCGACGAGACCGCCTGCCAGGACGCGCTGCGCGCACTCACCGCCGCCGCCGAATCCGGCCCCGGCGGCGGCATGGAGGGCAATCTGCTGGCGCTCGCCGTGGTCGCCGCCCGCGCCAAGGCCACCGTCGGGGAGATCTCCGACGCCCTGGAGAAGGTCTATGGCCGCCACTCCGGCCAGATCCGTACGATCTCCGGTGTGTACCGAGACGAGGCCGGACCGTCGTCCGGCGTGGACCGCACCCGCGCGCTGGTGGAGAAGTTCGAGAGCGCCGAGGGCCGCCGCCCCCGCATCCTGATCGCCAAGATGGGCCAGGACGGGCACGACCGCGGCCAGAAGGTGATCGCGACCGCCTTCGCCGACCTGGGCTTCGACGTCGACGTCGGCCCGCTGTTCCAGACGCCGGAGGAGGTCGCCCGGCAGGCGGTGGAGGCCGATGTGCACATCGTCGGCGTCTCGTCGCTGGCCGCCGGACACCTCACACTGGTGCCCGCGCTGCGCGAGCAGCTGGCCGAGGCGGGCCGCGAGGACATCACCGTCGTCGTCGGGGGCGTCATCCCGCCGCAGGACGTCCAGACCCTGCACGAGGCCGGTGCCGCCGCCGTCTTCCTGCCGGGCACGGTCATCCCGGACGCCGCCCACGACCTGGTACGGAAGCTGGCCGCCGACCTCGGCCACGAGCTGTAATGCCACGGACGATCGACATCGAGGAGTACGCCAAGGGTGTGCTCGACGGGAAGCGCGCGTACATCGCCCGCGCCATCACCCTCGTCGAGTCCACCCGGTCCGACCACCGCGACCTCGCCCAGCGGCTGCTGATCGAACTGCTGCCGCACACCGGCGGGGCGCGGCGGGTCGGCATCAGCGGGGTGCCCGGGGTGGGCAAGTCGACCTTCATCGACGCCCTGGGCACCATGCTCACCGGGCTCGGCCACAAGGTGGCGGTGCTCGCCGTCGACCCGTCCTCCAGCCGCACCGGCGGCTCCATTCTGGGCGACAAGACCCGGATGGAGCGGCTGGCCGTCGACCCCAGCGCCTTCGTACGGCCCTCGCCGAGTGCCGGGACGCTCGGCGGGGTCGCCCGCGCCACCCGGGAGTCCATGGTGGTGATGGAGGCCGCCGGCTACGACGTGCTGCTGGTGGAGACCGTCGGCGTGGGCCAGTCCGAGACGGCCGTCGCGGACATGGTCGACACCTTCCTGCTGCTCTCCCTGGCCCGCACCGGAGACCAGCTGCAGGGCATCAAGAAGGGCGTCCTGGAACTGGCCGACGTCGTCACCATCAACAAGGCGGACGGCCCCCACGCCCGGGACGCCAAGTCCGCCGCCCGCGAACTGTCGGGCGCCCTGCGGCTGTTGCAGCCCCCCGACGCCCCGTGGAACCCGCCGGTGCTCACCTGCTCGGCGCGCGAGAACACCGGGCTCGACGTGGTGTGGGAGCGGCTGGAGCAGCACCGCCGGGTGCTGGAGGCCACCGGCGCGCTGGAGGCCAAGCGCCGCGACCAGCAGGTGGGCTGGACCTGGTCCATGGTCCGCGACCAGCTGCTCGCCCGGCTGCACGCCCACCCCGAGGTGCGCCGGCTCGCGCCCGCCCTCGAACAGGAGGTCCGCGACGGCACGCTGACGGCGACGCTGGCGGCGGACCGGCTGCTGGAGGCGTTCCGCACCCCGGCCGCCGACACCCGTTAGGGGGTGTCTTTCGGATCAGGTCGGATCAGGGAGCGGGGTCTGGTGCGTGCGATCGCAAGGCGGAGGAGGAGAGCGCAGCGGCGCTGCGTGCGACGACGACAACGCGGCGAGCGTGCGTGCCAGACCCCGCGAGCCCGGCATGATCCGGAAGGCACCCCCTAATGCCGGCCATGGCGCGGGCCGCCGAGGTGGGGCCGTTCTTCGCGCTGCGCACCGGCTCCGGTGACCCGGCGGCGGAGGGGTACGAGCGGATCGGCGCGGCCTGCCGGCTGACGGGCGGGGGCGCCGCCGCGCCCCCGCTGCGCGGCCGGGTGGAGGCGGTCGCCGCGAGCCTGGGCACCGACGAGCCGAGGGTCGCGGCCTCCCTCACCTTCCAAGGGCTCGCCGCCCGCGTCTGGTCCCTCGCGCTCGGCCCCGCGGCCCTGACCGGCGCGGTGTACGACCTCCGCCCCGACCGGCTGTGGTGGAACCCCCGGCGCACCGCCCCCGACGACCTGTGGTGGCCCGGCACACCACCGGTGAAGGGCGAACCCGGCGGGCTCGCCGGGCAGCTCGCCGACTCCGCGTACGCGCATCTGACGCCGCTGCACCACGCCGTCAGCCGCGCCTACCGGGTCTCGGACCGGCTGCTGTGGGGCAACGCCGCCTCGGCGCTGGTGGGTTCGCTGCGGGTGCTGCACGACTGGTGCCGGGCGCGGGGCCTGGACGAGGCGGGGGAGCGGGCGATGGCCGTGGTCCGCGCCCAGTTCGCGTACCCGCCGCTGCGCGGCACCGGCCGACTGACCACCACCCCGCCCGCCTTCCGGCGCCGCAGCTGCTGCCTGTACTACCGGGTGCCGGGCGGTGGCCTGTGCGGCGACTGCGTCCTGCGGCGGCCGGGGAGTTGAGGGCGCATGCGAGGCAGACGGCCCCGCGGCGGCCGGATACGGTGTGTACATGCCGAAGAACGAGAACGTGTTCTCATCCTGGCGGGCGTGGCGCCGCCGCGCCGCGTCCCGGCTGGTGCACCGCGGGTGGCGCGCCGTGCAGCGCGCGGGCGCGGTGACCGCCGAGCGGCCCGGCCCGTACCGCTTCGGCCGCATCGGCACCGGCACCCGGCTGGCGTTCCCCCAGGGCACCGTCTTCGGCGAACCGTGGATCGAACTCGGCGACCACTGCGTCATCGGCGAGCAGGTCACGCTCACCGTCGGCATGATGCCCGGCCTCGACCTCGGCCCCGGCCCCATCCTGCGGCTCGGCGACGGCGTGGTGCTGGGCCGCGGCAGCCACGTCATCGCCTCCCGGGACGTGGTCTTCGGCGACGACGTGTTCTGCGGCCCGTACACCTACGTGACCAGCGACAACCACTCCTACGACGATCCCCACCAGCCCATCGGCCGCCAGTGGCCGCGCTCCGCCCCCGTCGAGATCGGCTCCGGGAGCTGGCTGGGCGCGGGCGCGGTGATCCTGCCCGGGGCGCGGCTGGGCCGCAACGTCGTCGTCGCGGCCGGCGCGGTCGTACGGGGCGAGGTGCCCGACCACGCCGTGGTCGCCGGGGCGCCCGCCCGCGTCATCCGGCGCTGGGCCCCCGAGGACGGCTGGCAACCGCCGCTGCGGACGCCCGCGCCCGAGCCGATACCGGCCGGCATGACGGTGGAGGAGCTGCTGGCGCTCGCCGAGACGGAGCCGGGCGCGGGGGCGTCGTAGCAGGTCAGTAGAGTGCGGGCCGGGGCCTGGGGGACAACGAACCTCCTGGCCCCAGCCGCCACCGAACCACGAGGAACCCCAGTGAGCCCACCACCCACCCCCCTGACCGTCATCGGCATCGGCGCCGACGGATGGGGCGGGCTCGCCCCGGCCGGCCGTGCGGCGCTGCGCACGGCGGAGGTCGTCATCGGCGGACCGCGCCAACTCGACCTGCTGCCACCGGACTGCGCCGCCGAACGCGTCCCCTGGCCGTCCCCGCTGCGCCCCGCCCTCCCCGGGCTGCTCGCCGCGCACACCGGGCGCGAGGTGTGCGTGCTGGCGAGCGGCGACCCCATGTTCTTCGGCATCGGACGCACCCTCACCGAACTGCTGGGCCCCGGCGCGCTGCGGGTACTGCCGCATCCGTCGTCCGTCTCCTACGCCTGCGCGCGGCTGGGCTGGGCACAGGAGACCACCGAGGTGATCAGCCTCGTCGGCCGCCCCCTGGCCACCCTCTCCCGCGCCCTGTACCCCGGCCGCCGGCTGCTCGTCCTCAGCGCCGGCGCCGGGACCCCGGCCGAGGTCGCCGGGCTGCTGCGGGACCGCGGCTTCGGCCCGACCCGGATGCGGGTCCTGGAACAGCTGGGCGGCGCGCGGGAACACGCCGTCGAGGGCACCGCCGAGGCATGGCCCCACCCGCCCGGCGACCCCCTCAACGTCATCGCCCTCGACTGCGCACCGGCGCCGGATGCCCCGCGCCTGTCCGCCGTCCCCGGGCTGCCGGACGCCGCGTACGAACACGACGGCCAGCTGACCAAACGCCACATCCGCGCCGCCACCCTCGCCGCCCTCGCCCCCGCCCCGGGCGAACTGCTGTGGGACGTCGGCGGCGGCTCCGGCTCCATCGCCGTGGAGTGGATGCGCGCCCACCCCGCCTGCCGTGCCGTCTCCGTCGAACGCGATCCGGTCCGCGCGACACGCATCACCCGCAACGCCACCACCCTCGGCGTCCCCGGCCTGCGCGTCGTCACCGGCGCCGCCCCGGCCGCCCTCACCGGCCTGCCCGCCCCCGACGCCGTCTTCGTCGGCGGCGGCGCCACCACCCCCGGCCTCCTGGAGGCCTGCTGGACCGCCCTCCCCCCGGGCGGCCGCCTCGTGGTCAACACCGTGACCCTCGAATCCGAAGCCCTGCTCACCCGCTGGTACACCCGCCACGGCGGCGACCTCACCCGCCTCGCCGTCTCCCACGCCGCTCCCGTGGGCGGCTTCACCGGCTGGCGCCAGGCGATGCCGGTCACCCAGTGGTCCACCACCAAAGCCCCAGTCCCAGGAGAGACACGATGACGGTGTACTTCATCGGCGCGGGCCCCGGCGCCGCCGATCTCATCACCCTGCGCGGCGCGCGCACCCTCGCCCGCTGCCGGGTGTGCCTCTACGCGGGCAGCCTCGTCCCCCGCGAACTGCTGGCCGAATGCCCGCCGGACGCCCGGCTCGTGGACACCGCCGGGCTCGATCTCGACCAGATCACCGCCGAGTTCGCCGCCGCCCACGAGGCGGGCCACGACGTGGCACGCCTCCACTCCGGCGATCCGTCGGTCTTCAGCGCCGTCGCCGAGCAAATGCGGCGCCTCGACGCGGCCGGAATCCCGTACGAGGTCGTCCCCGGCGTCCCGGCCTTCGCCGCCGCGGCCGCGGCCCTGGGCCGGGAGCTGACCGTGCCGACCGTCGGCCAGACCGTCATCCTCACCCGCGTCGCCCAGCAGGCCACCCCCATGCCCGACGGCGAGGACCTGGCCACCCTCGGCCGCAGCCGCGCCCTGCTCGTCCTGCACCTCGCCGCCCGCTACGTGGACCGCGTGGTCGGCGAACTCCTCCCGCACTACGGCCCCGACTGCCCGGCCGCCGTGGTCGCCATGGCCAGCCGCCCCGGCGAACTGGTGCTGCGCGGCACCCTGGCGGACATCGCGGACCAGGTGAAGGCGGCCGGAGTGGTGCGTACGGCCGTCATCATGGTGGGCCGCACCCTGGCCGCCGAACAGTTCCGCGACAGCCACCTCTACTCCCCGGCCCGCCCCCGGCCCCCACAGGACACCCCCGCCCCCTGAGCGCCCGTGCCCGCCGCCTGGCGGGCACGCGCACCGCGCCCGCCGGCGCCTCAGGCGTCCCGTGGGCCGCGGGGGGCGGCGTGGCCCACGACGGTGCCCGCGCGGTCGACGCAGATCACGTCGACCGCGACCGGGGCCCCGCGCAGCACCCCCAGGGCGACCTCCCGCGCCGCCGCCGCGACCAGGTCGCCGAGGGGGACGCCCCGGGCCGCGCACAGCTGCACCGTCTCCAGGCCGGTGTTGGCCGCCGCGACCGCCGCCGCCAGTTCCTCGTCCGCGCCGCCGCGGCGGGCCAGCTCCGCGAGGAAGCCCTTGTCGACCTGGGAGCGGGAGGAGTGCAGGTCCAGGTGGCCCGCCGCGAGCTTGGAGAGCTTGGCGAAGCCCCCGGCGATCGTCAGCCGCTCCACCGGGTGGCGGCGCAGGTACTTGAGCACGGCGCCCGCGAAGTCGCCCATGTCCAGCAGGGCGTCCTGCGGCAGCCCGTGCGTGGCCACCGCCACCTTCTCGGACGTCGACCCCGTGCACCCCGCCACATGGCGCCGTCCCGCCGCCCTGGCGACGTCCACGCCGCGCCGGATGCTGTCGATCCACGCCGAGCAGGAGTACGGCACCACGATGCCGGTCGTGCCCAGGATGGACAGCCCGCCGAGGATGCCCAGCCGGGGGTTCCACGTGCTGCGGGCGATCTCCTCGCCGTCGTCCACCGAGATCTCGATCTCGACGTCCCCGCCGCCGCCGTGGCGGGCGGCGACGGAGGCGATGTGCTCGCTCATCATCTGGCGGGGCACGGGGTTGACGGCCGGTTCGCCCACCGCGAGCGGCAGTCCGGGCCGGGTGACGGTGCCGACGCCGGGACCGGCCCGGAACACCACGCCGCCGCCCGGCGGCAGGGCCCGTACGGTCGCCCGTATCAGCGCGCCGTGCGTGACGTCGGGATCGTCCCCGGCGTCCTTCACGACCGCCGCCATGGCCCGGTCCGCCCCCAGTTCCTCGGCCGCCAGCGCGAACGCGGGCCGCTGCCCCTTGGGCAGCGCGATCGTCACCGGGTCGGGGAAGTCGCCGGTCAGCAGCGCGGTGTACGCGGCCGTCGCCGCGGCGGTCGCGCACGCCCCGGTGGTCCACCCGTGCCGCAGCCCGGTCCGCTCCAGCTGTGCCCCGCGGCCCCCGCTCACCCCGGCCTCCGCCTCAGCCATGGGCCACCGGCCGCGCATACGATGACGGGCGCACGGACGACGAAAGGCATCCGATGAACAGCGCACCGGCGCGCCATGTGCTCATCCTGGGCGGCACCACCGAGGCCCGCCGACTCGCCGCGGAGCTGGACCGCGATCCGGCCCTGCGCGTCACCAGCTCCCTCGCGGGCCGGGTCGCCGAACCGCGGCTGCCCGCCGGGCAGGTGCGGATCGGCGGGTTCGGGGGCCCCGAGGGCATGGCCCGCTGGCTGCGCGAGCACCAGGTGGACGCGCTCATCGACGCCACCCATCCTTTCGCCGACACGATCAGTCACAACGCGGCCCGTGCGGCCGCCGCCGTCCATGTTCCCCTGCTGGCCCTGCGCCGCCCCGGCTGGGTGGCGGGCCCGGGCGACCGCTGGCACCCGGCCGCCTCGCTGGAGGAGGCCGCGCGGCTGCTGCCGGACCTGGGGGAGCGGGTCTTCCTCACCACGGGCCGCATGGGGCTGGCCGCCTTCGCCCACCTCACCGCGCCCTCTTTCCTGGTCCGCTCGGTCGACGCCCCGCAGCCACCGTTCCCGCCCCGCATGGAGGTGATCCTCGACCGTGGTCCGTTCACCCTCGCGGGAGAGGCCGAGCTGCTGCGCCGCCACCGCATCGACGTCCTGGTCACCAAGGACAGCGGCGCGGGCGCCACGGCCCCCAAGCTGACCGCGGCCCGCGACGCCGGAATCCCCGTGGTCGTCGTCCAGCGCCCCCCGGCCCCGCGGGACGTCCCGGTGGTGCGGACCCCCGCCGAGGCCGTCGCCTGGCTCCGTACGGCGCCGGGACGTCACACCTCCGGGTAGCGTCGCGGGGTCCAGACGATCTCCGTGCCGTCGCCACGGCGGACCGTACGCGTCTGGGAGGACCCGATCAGCAGGATCGTGCGCATGTCCACCTCGGCCGGGTCGAGGTCGGCCAGGCGGACGATGCGGACGCTCTCCTCGGGGCCGCCGATGTCACGGCCCAGCACGACGGGGGTGTCCGGCGCGCGGTGTTCCAGGAGGAGTTCGCGGGCCTTGCCGACCTGCCAGATCCGGCTGCGGGAGCCGGGGTTGTAGAGGGCGAGGACCAGGTCGGCGGCGGCCGCGGCGTGCAGGCGCCCGGCGATGACCTCCCAGGGCTTGAGCCGGTCCGACAGCGAGACGACGGCGTAGTCGTGGCCGAGCGGCGCACCGGCGCGGGCGGCCGCGGCATGGGCGGCGGTCACGCCGGGCAGCACCCGCACCGGGACATCGCGGTACGGGCCCTCGGACGCGGCCTCCAGAACGGCGGTGGCCATGGCGAACACGCCGGGGTCGCCCGAGGAGACGACGGCGACACGCCGACCGCGCCGGGCCAGGTCGAGGGCGAATTCGGCGCGCTCGGCCTCGACCTTGTTGTCGGAGGGGTGCCGTCGCTGACCGGGCCGTACGGGGACCCGGTCCAGATAGGTGGTGTAGCCGACCAGGTCCTCGGCGGCGGCCAACTCGCCCCGGGCCTCGGGGGTGAGCCACAGCGGACCGGCCGGTCCGAGGCCCACCACCACGACTTCGCCCGGGCGTCCGGACGCGGCGGCGGCCGGGGCGGCCGGTGCGCCGATACGGCTCGGCAGCACCGCCACCGAGAAGTACGGCACCGACGACGGGTCGACCTCCTCCAGCGGCCCGGTGCGCTCCGCGCTCATCGTGGCCCGCTCCACGTACCGCGCGTCGGCGAGCCGCCCCGAACGCTCCAGGGCGCGCCGCACGGCCGGGAAGGTGCGGCCGAGCTTCATGACCGCCGCCGCGTCGGTCGTCGCCAGGCGCGCGGTCAGCTCCTCCTCGGGCAGCGTGCCCGGGAGGACAGTCAGCACCTCCTCGCCCTCCACCAGCGGCGCGCCGAGCCGGGCGGCCGCCGCGCTCACCGAGGTCACGCCGGGGATCACCTCGGTGGGGTAGCGGTCGGCGAGCCGCTTGTGCATGTGCATGTACGAGCCGTAGAAGAGCGGATCGCCCTCGGCCAGCACCGCGACCGTGCGCCCCGCGTCCAGGTGCGCGGCGAGCCGCGCCGCCGCCTCCGCGTAGAACTCCTCCATCGCGCCCCGGTAGCCGCCCGGATGGTCGGTGCCCTCCGTGGTGACCGGGTAGACCAGTCGCTCCTCGATGTGGTCGGGCCGCAGATGCCGCTCGGCGATGGAGCGGGCGATGCTGCGGCCGTGCCGGGCGCTGTGGTACGCCACGACATCGGCCCCGGCGATGACCTCCACCGCCCGTACCGTCATCAGGGAAGGGTCACCGGGGCCGAGGCCCACGCCGTACAGCCGTCCCTTCGCCGCGGGCGTCGCCTGTCGCTGCTGCTCGCTCACTCTTCCTCGCTCGCTATCGCGTTGATCGCGGCCGCGGCGATGGCGCTGCCGCCGCGTCGGCCGCGCACCACCAGATGGTGGGGCGCCGACGGATGTCCGGCCAGCGCCTCCTTGGACTCGGCGGCGCCGATGAACCCGACCGGCACACCGATGACGGCGGCCGGGCGCGGCGCGCCCTGTTCGAGCATTTCCAGCAGACGGAACAGCGCGGTGGGCGCGTTGCCGACGGCCACGACCGAACCCTCCAGCCGGTCCCGCCACAGCTCCAGCGCGGCGGCGCTGCGCGTGGTCCCCATGCGCCGCGCCAACTCCGGTACGGCGGGGTCGGACAGCGTGCACACCACGTCGTTGTCGGCGGGCAGCCGCCTGCGGGTGACGCCGCTGGCGACCATCTGGGCGTCGCAGAGCACGGGCGCTCCGGCGCGCAGCGCCTCCCGGGCCCGGGCGACCACCTCGGGCGTGTATGCGAGGTCCTTGACCAGGTCGACCATGCCGCACGCGTGGATCATCCGCACCACGACGCGGCTGACGTCGGCGGGGAGGCCGTCCAGGTCCGCCTCGGCGCGGATGGTGGCAAAGGAGGCGCGGTAGATGGCCGCCCCGTCCTTCTCGTAGTCGAACACTGTGTCCTCGATCATGTCGTTGATCATGCTGTTCCGCGGGTCGTCGCCACGGCGTCGGCCAATCGCTCCGCCGTTACCTCTGTCGCGCCGTCGGGCTCCCGCGTGCCGCGTACGGTGAGCCGGTAATCCGTGCCGGAGGTGGCCAGCGCGTCCACCCAGCGGCCGCCGGGGTGGCCGCAGCGCCGCTCACAGCCGGAGAAGTACACCGGCACCGGCGGCGGCGCGCCGGGGGAGCGGGGAGCGTCCGCCACCGCGCGTGTCGCGTGGGCGCGCACATCCGCCAGGGACTTGGCGCAGCCCGGCCGTCCCGTGCACGCGCCGACCCCGGCCCACGGGGAGCCCGGATCGGTCACCAGCCCCGCGTCGGCCACCTCCCGCGACGCGGCCGCCGCGTCGTCCGCGGTGAACCCCGGGAGCACCACGCCGCGCCAGGGTGTCACACGCAGCTCGCCCGACCCGCCCCGGGAGGCGAGCCCGGCGAGCAGCCGCCACGGCGCCGCGCCGACCCGGCCCAGGGGCACGAGGACGGACACGGCGTGGCGCCCGTCCGGCCCGGACACGACGCCCGGCGCGGGCGGCGCGCCGGGCGCGTCAACAGGCCCGCCGCGTCCGGTACGTACGGCTTCGACGCCCTCGTCCGCGAACCGTGCCGCCAGGCCGTCGGCGGTCACGGCGTGTCGCGCGGGCAGTTCGCGCACCCGCCACGCCCCGGTGCCGCTCGCCCGGGCCCTGGCCAGGAACTCCACGGCGGCCAGCGCGGCGGCGCGCGGCGCGTCCCGCCCCCGCACCTCAAGACCGGCCTCCGGCGCACCGGAGCCCACCCGCAGCACCGCCCCGCCGTCCGGCGTTGCGATCAATGTCACATCCGCGCCCAATGCGGCCACATCGCCCCGGCCGTCGTCCATCGCGAACAGGAAACGGCCCGACAAGCCGGACAACTCGTCCCACGCCCCGGCGCACAGCGCGGCGTCCAACTCCCGGGCCCACACGGTGACGTCGCCGTGCCCGCCGCCGTCGAGGCCGCTCAGCGGGGACGCCACGATGTTGCGCACCCGGTCATGCCGGTCGGAGGGAAGCAGCCCGGCGTCCCGCAACGCGGCCGCCAGCTCGCCGCCGCACGCCGCGTCCAGGCCGCGGAGCTGGAGATTGCCCCGCGAGGTGAGGTCCAGACGGCCGTCGCCCAGCTCCTCGCTCACCCGCGCCAGCGCCAGCGCCTGACCTGCCGTCAGCAGACCGCCGGGTATCCGGACGCGCGCCAGGGAGCCGTCGTCCGCCGGGTGCAGCCGCAGCGCGCCGGGGCAGGCGTCATCGCGTCCGCGCGCCCGCCGCGAGGGCGCTTGGCCGGGCGCTTCGTTCGCAGGTGGGACGGTTGCCGGGGGGAGGGACATGGCGGCGAGCATACCGACGTCCGGTCGGCCCTCACCGTCCCGTGCCAGGTCAGCAACGCCTACTATGCTCTGCGGCGGGCCGTCTGGCCCGCCTGACGCTCAAGACGGCGTCTTGGGGGTGTCTTGCCGATCAGGCCGGATCAGCGAATGGCGTCTGGTGCGGTGCATCGCACAACCCGCGTGAGGAGTGCGCAGCGGCGCTGCGTGCGACGAGCGCGGGGCCGCGAGGCGCCGCCCGCCGCGGCAGCGGCCGATGTCACAGCGGCGTCGGGAGCCCGGCATGGTCGGCGAGACATCCCCTGGGGGAGGAAACCGGTGCGAATCCGGTGCGGTCCCGCCACTGTGAGCACGGCAGCCCGCCGTGCGAGTCAGGAACTCCCGCCGTCTTCCAACCCGCCCGGGGCGCGGACCCCGAGGAAGGCACCGAGCCATGATCCTGCTGCTGTCGACGTCCGACACCGACCTGCTCAGCGCCCGCGCGGCCACGGGCCCGGTGCCATACCGCCTCGCCAACCCGGCGCGGCTCCCGCTCGACGATCTGCCCGGCCTCCTCGACGGTGTCGAACTCGTCGTCGTGCGGCTGCTCGGTGGCATCCGCGCCTGGGAGGACGGCCTCGAGACCCTGCTCGCGGGCGACCTCCCCGTCGTCGTCCTCACCGGTGAACAGGCCCCCGACGCCCAGCTCATGGAGGCGTCCACGGTCCCCGTGGGGATCGCCGCCGAGGCCCACGCCTACCTCGCGCACGGCGGCCCCGCCAACCTGGGTCAGCTGGCCCGCTTCCTGTCCGACACCGTGCTGCTCACCGGCCACGGCTTCGAACCGCCCGCCACCGCCCCCACCTGGGGGCCGCTGGAGCGCACCGCGCGCGAGGGCGTCACCGGCCCGGTGATCGCCGTGCTCTACTACCGGGCCCACCACATGAGCGGCAACACCGCCTTCGTGGAGGCGCTGTGCCGGGCCGTCGAGGACGCCGGAGGCCGCCCGCTGCCGCTGTTCGTCGCCTCCCTCCGGGCCCCCGAGCCCGAGCTGATCGAGGCCCTCGGCGCGGCCGACGCCGTCGTCACCACCGTGCTCGCCGCGGGCGGCACCCGCCCCGCCGAGGCGTCGGCGGGCGGCGACGACGAGGCGTGGGACGCGGGCGCGCTCGCCGCGCTCGACGTCCCCGTGCTCCAGGCGCTGTGCCTGACCTCGCCGCGCAGCGCGTGGGAGGAGAACGACGAGGGCCTGTCGCCGCTGGACGCCGCGACCCAGGTCGCCGTCCCGGAGTTCGACGGGCGGCTGATCACCGTGCCGTTCTCCTTCAAGGAGGTCGACGAGGACGGCCTGCCGGTCTACGCCGCCGACCCCGAGCGCGCCGCGCGCGTCGCCGGAATCGCCGTACGGCACGCCCGGCTGAAGCACATACCGGCGGCCGACAAGCGCCTCGCGCTCGTGCTGTCCGCCTACCCCACCAAGCACTCCCGCATCGGCAACGCGGTCGGCCTCGACACCCCCGCCAGCGCCGTCGCCCTGCTGCGCCGGCTGCGCGCCGAAGGCTACGACCTCGGCCCCGAGGAGGGCGACGGGGCGCTCCCGGGCCTCGCCTCCGGCGTCGGCGACGAACTGATCTACGCCCTCATCGAGGCCGGCGGCCACGACCAGGACTGGCTCACCGAGGAGCAGCTGGCCAAGAACCCGGTCCGCGTCCCCGCCGCCGACTACCGCCGCTGGTACGCCACCCTGCCGGGGGAGCTGCGCGACGCGGTCGAGGAGCACTGGGGCCCGCCGCCCGGTGAGATGTTCGTGGACACCAGCCGCGACCCCGAGGGCGAGATCGTCCTCGCCGCGCTGCGCCACGGCAACCTCCTGGTCGTCATCCAGCCGCCGCGCGGCTTCGGCGAAAACCCCATCGCCATCTACCACGACCCCGATCTGCCGCCCTCGCACCACTACCTGGCCGCCTACCGCTGGATGGCGACCCCGCAGGCCGACGGCGGCTTCGGCGCCGACGCCATGGTGCACCTGGGCAAGCACGGCAACCTGGAGTGGCTGCCGGGCAAGAACGCGGGCCTGTCCGCCGCCTGCGGCCCCGACGCCGCACTGGGCGACCTGCCGCTGATCTACCCCTTCCTGGTCAACGACCCCGGCGAGGGCACCCAGGCCAAGCGGCGGGTCCACGCCACCCTGGTCGACCACCTCGTACCGCCGATGGCCCGCGCCGACTCCTACGGCGACATCGCCCGGCTGGAACAGCTGCTGGACGAGTACGCCGCCATCTCCGCGATGGACCCGGCCAAGCTCCCGGCCATCCGTTCCCAGATCTGGACCTTGATCCAGGCCGCCCGGCTCGACCACGACCTGGGTCTTGAGGGGCGGCCCGACGACGAGGGCTTCGACGACTTCCTGCTGCACGTCGACGGCTGGCTGTGCGAGGTCAAGGACGCCCAGATCCGCGACGGTCTGCACGTGCTCGGCGGCGCGCCGACCGGCCCCGAGCGCGTCAACCTCGTCCTGGCCATCCTGCGCGCCCGCCAGATCTGGGGCGGTACGTCGGCGCTCCCCGGGCTGCGCGAGGCGCTGGGCCTGGACGAGTCGGCCGCCACCCGCACCAGCGCCGACGAGGCCGAGGAGCGCGCCCGCGCCCTCGTCCAGGCGATGGAGGACGCGGACTGGGCCCCGGAGGCCGCCGGGAAGGCCGCTCTGGACCTGCCCGAGGCGCAGCGGGGCGCGGTCACCGCGATCCTGGAGTTCGCCGCCCGCGAGGTCGTGCCGCGCCTCGCCGCCACGACCGACGAGATCGACCACGCCGTGCACGCCCTGAACGGCGGCTTCGTGCCCGCGGGGCCGTCCGGGTCGCCGCTGCGCGGGCTGGTCAACGTCCTGCCGACCGGCCGCAACTTCTACTCCGTCGACCCCAAGGCCGTGCCCAGCCGGCTGGCCTGGGAGACCGGCCAGGCGCTCGCCGATTCGCTGCTGGAGCGCTACCGCGCCGACAACGACGGCCAGTACCCGCGGTCGGTCGGCCTGTCGCTGTGGGGTACGAGCGCGATGCGCACCTCCGGCGACGACGTGGCCGAGGCGCTGGCCCTGATGGGCATCCGCCCGGTGTGGGACGACGCGTCGCGGCGAGTAACGGGACTTGAACCCGTTACTCCCGACCAGTTGGGCCGCCCGCGCGTCGATGTCACCCTGCGCATCAGCGGTTTCTTCCGCGACGCCTTCCCGCACGTGGTCGGGCTGCTGGACGACGCCGTACGGCTCGCCGCCTCCCTCGACGAGGCCGACGACGTCAACTACGTACGCGCCCACACCCGCGCCGACCTCGCCGAGCACGGCGACGAGCGCCGCGCCACCACCCGCATCTTCGGCTCCCGGCCGGGGACGTACGGCGCGGGGCTGCTCCAGCTCATCGACAGCCGCGACTGGCGCACCGACGCCGACCTCGCCGAGGTCTACACGGTGTGGGGCGGCTACGCCTACGGCCGCGGTCTCGAGGGCCGCCCGGCCCGCGAGGAGATGGAGAGCGCGTACCGCAGGATCGCGGTCGCGGCGAAGAACACCGACACGCGCGAGCACGACATCGCCGACTCGGACGACTACTTCCAGTACCACGGCGGCATGGTCGCCACCGTGCGCGCCCTGAAGGGCACCGCCCCGGCCGCGTACATCGGCGACTCCACCCGCCCCGAGACGGTGCGCACCCGCACCCTGCACGAGGAGACCTCGCGGGTCTTCCGGGCCCGGGTGGTCAACCCGCGCTGGATCGAGGCGATGCGCCGGCACGGCTACAAGGGCGCCTTCGAACTCGCCGCCACCGTCGACTACCTCTTCGGCTACGACGCCACCACCGGCGTGGTCGCCGACTGGATGTACGACAAGCTCGCCCAGACCTATCTGCTCGACCCGGAGAACCGCGCGTTCCTGGAGGAGGCCAACCCCTGGGCGCTGCACGGCATGGCCGAGCGGCTGCTGGAGGCCGAGAGCCGGGGCTTGTGGGAGCAGCCGGACCCGGAGGTGCTGGAGCGGGTCCGGGAGCTGTTCCTGGAGACGGAGGGCGGCCTGGAGGGCGGGGACGACTGAAGGTCCCTCCAAGGAAGCAGGACGGGCGGCGGCTCAGCCGGAGGACGGCCGGGCCGCCGCCCGGACCCGGTCCGGCCAGGGCGGACAGTTGACCAGTTCGGTCCACTCCCGGTCGTACGCCCCGGGCACCGCCCGCCCCGCGGACGACCAGCGTTCCACCAGCGCCGCGTAGATCGGTACGCAGCTCGACTGGTGCAGCGTCTGGTGAACCGTTCCGCCGCCTTCGGTGCTCCGGTCCGGCACTCTGCTCGGCTGCGAGAGAGAACGGCGTCGCATCGTCGTCGTCATGTTCGGCCAACGCGCCGCACCGCGCGGGGTCACCTCCTGCGCGCCGACCTCACCCGCACCGGCGTGGCCTCGTACACATCAGCGGACCCGTGATCGCCTGCCCGGGTGACGTCCGCTGCCGGGCCCGGTGGGCCGCGTATTCTCCCGGCGTGACAATGAAAAGCGTTGCCGAATCCATAAGGCAATGCCATCTGATAACCGTGTCCATTGCAGCCTTTGGAGAATTCTCCGAAGTGCTGTTCAATTACCGCTGTCCATAAGCGATCCGAGGAGGAGCGGGTGGAAGCCCATACGCACGGACACGGTGAGGGTCATGGCGGGCACACGCACGGTGTGGCGGAGAACGCCGACCGCCGGTGGCTGTCCATCGCTCTCGCGCTGATCACCGGATTCATGCTGGTGGAAGTCGTGATCGGAGTGATCGCGCGGTCGGTGGCGCTGCTTTCCGACGCGGCGCACATGCTCACCGACGCCGCCTCGATCGTCCTCGCGCTCATCGCGATCCGGCTTTCGGCCCGGCCCGCCCGGGGCGGCTATACGTATGGGCTCAAGCGGTCGGAAATCCTTTCCGCGCAGGCCAATGGGCTTTCGCTGCTGCTGCTCGGCGCCTATCTCGGCTATGAGGCGGTGGAGCGGCTGATCGACCCGCCCGAGGTGACCGGTGGGCTGGTGCTGGCCGTGGCGCTCGCCGGGATCGTGGTGAACATCGCGGCGGCGTGGTGCATGTCGAAGGCGAATCGCGCCTCGCTGAACATCGAAGGCGCCTTCCAGCATGTGCTGAACGACCTCTACGCCTTCATCGCCACCGCGATCGCCGGGCTGGTGGTGGTGACCACCGGCTTCGCCCGGGCCGACGCGATCGCCGGACTCGTCGTGGTCGCTCTCATGATCAAGGCGGGGGTGGAGTTGCTGCGGGCCTCCGGGCGCGTCCTGCTGGAGGCTGCTCCCGCCGGGGTCGAGCCCGACGAGATCGGAAGCCTGCTGGCGTCCCACGCCGAGGTGGCCGAGGTGCACGACCTGCACGTCTGGCAGATCACCTCGGGCGAGGTCTCGCTGTCCGCCCATGTCCTGGTCGCGGCGGAGGGCGACTGCCACGCGGTGCGGGAGGCGCTGGAGGAGGTGCTGCGCGAGGAGTACGGCATCACCCACACCACGCTCCAGGTGGACCACCTCGACACCGTGACGTCCCGGCCCCGGGCGGACGGGGAGGAGCACCGCCGCGCGGACGAACCGCTCGTGGAGCACTGTCTGACCGCCCACGGCCCGGTCCACCGGGCGGAGGCGCACGACCACTGAGCGCGACCACTGGCGGGGCCGCCGCGTGACAGGGCCCGAGGGCGGTTTCCGCCCCCGGGCCCAGCGCTGTCACCGCCGTACGCGGAGCCTCAGCCGACGGTGCCCGTGATGGCCGGGGCGGCCGCCGAGACGGTCAGCTCCCGCTTCGCCGCGCGCTCCAGCTCGGCCTGCCGGGCGGCCTCCCGGGCGGCGAAGGGGCACTGCCAGTCGGCCGGCTTGGGGCGGCCCGAGTACCGGCGGGCCTCGGACAGCTCCTCGTACTCGTACAGGTTGGGATTGATGTCCCCCTGCAGCTGGATGTCCTGCTTGCGGATCTTCTCCGCGAGCCGGTCCCACATCCCGGCGCCCTTGATCCGGCCGAACTGCTCATGGGAGTTGAAGGCCAGCATCGGGAAGGGCGGCCTGCGGCCGAACCGGCGGTGGGTCTCATGCAGGCCGATCACGAAGAAGGGATGGCCGGCCACGCTGAACGCGAACTCCGGGGACTGCGGATCGGACGAATAGCCCTCCGCCCAATGATGGAAATCCGCGTCCTGCTCATGGAGCAGTTGCAACTGCTGCCAGAGGAGCTCTTCGAATCGCAGCTCATCGACCCCGCGCGGTTGCTCGAAGGTCGCGATGAAACTGGTGAACGTCCGGGCGCTCCAGTCCGCCGAACTCACGAACTCCGCCAGATCGAGCGCCAGCAGCCGGGCGGAATCCTCGCCCCCCAGCAGGTCATAGTGGCGGTGAGTGATGCCTCCCCGGCGCCAGGCGGAACGCCCCGCCAGGCACGCGAACCGTTCCCCGAGGATGAACTCCTCGACGTCACCACGCGCATCCACCGTCATGGCCAGCCTTTCTTCCACCTACGTGCCTCCTCGCAGGGGTCATCTCCTTCACACATCCGAAAGCGCCCACCCCTCGCCGACGGTACCCGGAAGGACCGAGTCCGCTGGAGGACGGGGAAGGTCACTTGGTGATTGTGACGGGCCGAGGCCGATCAACGAAATTCGTGGCGAGCTTCGCACCGAAGAAATCGCCCACGGCGGGATGTTCGCCGCGAACGGTCGCCGGATAACGGTCGTATCAGGCGGCGGCCGGGCCGGTCGACGGCTTGAACGCGACGGTCAGAAGCGACTTCGCCACCTGTGCGAGCAGCGCTTCCAGGGTCATGTGGGCCAGCTTGGCCAGGACGGTCGTCAGGATGTCGGCCATGGGGTCACCTCACTGGACGGAAAAACGGAACAATTCGTAAGGGAGGCGGGCGCCGGAAGTGAGGCATCCGCTTCCATTTCCGGAGCCTGACCCGAGTGGGAGAGCGGGTCACGCACGCAGGGTGAAAATCGGGTGAACTCGGATGAACGATGGCAGAACCCCGGCGCGGGCCGGAGCCCCTAAACCGCCCCCTGGGCCGCGCGGGGAACCCGCCGGGAGAACAGCAGCCGCGGTGCGGCGGCGGCGCCCAGGGTCGCACCGGCCGAGCACACGCCCACCACCGTCCAGGCCACCGGCCCCAGCGGCGTACAGCCGAAGAAGTGGCTGACGACCGGCGTCTCGACCACGGCGAACAGGACGGCCGCCGATGCCACGCCGGTGACCAGCACCAGCGGACTGTGCCAGTCGGTGATGAACGTCTGGCCCAGCTGGGTGCCGACCAGCGCGGCGAGCCCCATGGTGCTCGCCCGCCGGTCCCGGCCCGTCATCCGCCCGCATGTCCACGCCGCCGCGGCGCCCAGCGCGGTGGCGGCGCCGCGCACGGCCAGGATCCGGCCCAGGTCGGAGCCGAGCAGGGCGGGGGAGGGGCCGCCGGCCAGCGGATCCTCCCCGTCCGTGCCCTTCCGGGCCCGGGCCAGGGCGACCGCGAGCGCGGGCAGCATGTCGGTGAGCAGGTTGACCAGCAGCAGCTGACGGGTGCCGAGCGGTGCCCGGCCCGCCGCCGCGGCGCCCAGCACGGTGAAAGCGACCTCGCCCGCGTTGCCGCCGACCAGGATCGCCACC
Source organism: Streptomyces sp. NBRC 110028 (assembly GCF_001417735.1). Taxonomy (GTDB): domain Bacteria; phylum Actinomycetota; class Actinomycetes; order Streptomycetales; family Streptomycetaceae; genus Streptomyces. Next base: position 166,942 of record NZ_BBUZ01000035.1, on the reverse strand, counting down.
GCGTCCCGCACGCTTCGCCACAGCGCCCGGCCCTCCCGCAGCGCGTCGAGGATCCGGGTCGGGTCCGGATCGGTGAGGACCAGGTCCGCCGCGGCCCGGGCCGAGGTCGAACCGTGCGCCGAGAGGCCGATGCCCACGTCCGCGAGGCGGATCGCGGCCGCGTCGTTGACCCCGTCCCCGGCCATGGCCACCACCCGCCCGGCCTGCCGCATCGCCTGGACGATACGGACCTTGTGTTCGGGGGAGACCCGGGCGAAGACGGTGGTCCGGGAGATCCGCTCGACCCGTTCCTTCTCCGGCAGGGTGTCCAGCTCCGCGCCGGTGAGCACCGGACCGGAGTCGGGGATGCCCAGCTCACGGGCGATGGCGGCGGCCGTGGTCGGATGATCGCCGGTGATCATCGCGATGCTCACCCCGGCGTCGGTCAGCCGCTTGACGGTCTCCGCGGCCCCCGCCCGGGTGGTGTCGGCGATGGCGATGAAGCCGAGCAGGGTCAGCCCCCGGGCCAGCTCGGCCAGGGGCACCCCCGGCGTGCCGGGCGTGTCGGCCGTATCGGGCAGGGCCTCGGCCACCGCCAGGACCCGCAGCCCGTCGGAGGCCAGCGAGTGCAGCAGGCGTTCGGTGGAGCGCAGCCGCTCGGGGGTCAGCGGTACGGCGCCGTCCGCCGCCACCGGCGCCAGGGCGGAGGTGCACCGGGCGAGCACGATCTCGGGCGCCCCCTTGACGGCGAGTCGCGGCCGCCCGGACTCGGTGCCCAGACACGCCGAGAAGCCGCGGCTGGCCTCGAACGGCAGCTCGGACGCCGGTCGCCAGGCGTCGTCCCCGTCGCAGTGCGCGGCCGCCGCGTCGACCACGGCCTGGTCGGTGGCGTGGGCGAGCGCCCGGCCGCCGTCGGGGCCGGGGCAGGCCCGGGCCGCGGTGCGCAGCAGCCGGTGGCCCAGGGCGTCGCCGATCGGCAGGTCGTGGTCGTACGCCGCCACCCGGGACACGGACAGTCGCCCCTCGGTCAGCGTGCCGGTCTTGTCGAAGCAGACCGTGTCCACCCGGCCCAGCGCCTCCAGCACCCGGGGCGAGCGGGTCAGCACCCCGCGGTGCGACAGACGGCGCGCCGCGGCGGACTGCGCCACGGTGGCCACCAGCGGCAGCCCCTCGGGCACGGCGGCCACCGCGACGGCCACCCCGGTGGCCAGCGCCTCGCGCACCGGCGTGCCGTGCAGCAGCCCCAGCAGGGTGACGGCGGCGCCGCCGAGCCCGGTGGCGGGTAGCGCGACCCTGGTCAGCGCGGCGAGCCGGCCCTCGATGCCGAGCGGAGTCACGGCGTCCCCGGCCAGTGCGGCGGCGCGCCCCGCCTCGGTCTGTGATCCGGCTGCCACGACCACCGCGTAACCGGTCCCGGCCAGCACGGTGCAGCCCTGGTGGAGCATGCAGGAACGGTCCGCCAGATCGGCGCCGGGCGTGGCGGCGGGATCCTTGGGAACCGGCCCCGACTCGCCGGTCAGCCCCGCCTCGTCCAGCTCCAGCCGGTCGCTCACCAGCAGCCGGGCGTCGGCCGGTACGACGTCCGAGGGCTGCAGCGCGATGATGTCGCCGACCGTCAGGTCCTCGGCGGGCACGCACCGCGCCGGGGCCGCCGCCAGCCCGGCGAAGAACGCCTCGCGGTCCACCACCATCCCCTCCGCCGGGGACATCGCGGGCGCCCAGTCGACCAGCCGGGCGTGCCGCTGCTCGCTCAGCAGCAGGCCCCGCAGCGAGCGGTCGGCCCGCAGCCGCTGCGCGCCGCTGATCACCGCGTTGCCCGCCATGACGCCGACGACCAGGAGGGAGTCCACCCCGGACCCCACCGCCGCGGACGCCGCGGCACCCAGGGCCAGCACCGGGGTGAGGGGATCGCGCAGCTCCTCGCGCACCGTCCCGGCCAGCGCCGTGGCGTCCCGGGCCAGCGCGCCGGCGGGGGAGGCGGCGGCGACCGCGGCCCCGGCCCGTACGACCAGCCCCGCGACCTCGCACACCGGGCGCGTCCCGGCCGCCCACACCGGGCGTGCCGCGGCCTCGGCCTCCTTGCCCCGCGCTCCGCCGGAGGCCGGCGGCTCCGCCCGGTGCTCCTGGAACGCGCGGGTCACGCTCAGCGTCTCCCGCGCCCCCAGCATGTGCCAGTTGCCGCGCACCCGCTCCGCCGGGAGCGGGCTGCGGTGTACCCGGCGCGCCGCGCGCATCCCCCCGAGCACGGCCAGGAAGGCCGCGCTGTACACCGGGGAGGTGGCGAACCCGACCGCCGTGGGCCGGGTGCCCGCGGCGGCGATGAGCGCGCCGAGCGCGGAGCCGCCCATCGACAGCCGGGCCGACCGGTGGCTGACCCCGCGCGCGTCCTCCAGCGCCCGCAGCACGCGCCAGGCCTGGGCGAGCCCGGGGCCGCAGAGCAGATCCGCCGACCAGCACACCCGCGCCGCGCCGCGCCGTACGACGCCGACGCCGAGGTCGGCCGCGCCCAGGGCCTCGTCCTCCTCGGCGCTGATCAGCAGCACCCCGTGGCCCTCGCTCTGCAATCGGCGCACCCGGTCGGGCAGCGCCGTGCCGTGGGTGAGCAGTTCGTCCGCCCACGGGGCGATCTCCTCCGCGCTGGCGTGCTCGGTGAGCAGCAGACGCCCCGCACCGGCGCGGGCGGCGGCCACCACGGCGTCGGCCAGCGGGTCGAGTTCGCAGCCGATGCGGACCCGCGCCTGCCGCCGGCCGTGCGGATCGCACAGGTCCACGGTCATCGCCGATGGGCTCGACGGGCGGGCCGCGAGGACGTCGTCCGGCCGCTCCAGCCGCCAGGAGCCGCGGGACCAGGGCCCCTCGCCGGAGAGTTCCGGCAGCGCGCGGCGGTCCAGCACGGACTGCGCGGCGCTCCACGCCCCGGCCTCGTCCAGGTCGCCGACGGTGACCACCGACAGCAGCCGCGGGCGCCGGGTGCACAGCACCGCCGAGTCGATCAGGACCGCCGAGATCCGGTCCAGCAGCCGCAGCGCGGCGCCGTCCATGGGCACCACGCCCTCGCGGGCCAGGGCGTCGCCCAGCCGGGCGGCGAAGGCCTCCCGGCCCATGGCGGCGGCCCGCGGCACGGTGGCCAGGATCGCCTCCGCGGCCCGCGCCGGCTCCCGCCTCCAGGCCAGCAGCCCGCACGCCCCCATCAGGGACGCCAGCGAGGTGCGGTCGACACAGGTCTCGACCGGCCCGGCGGGCAGCGGCGCCGGGCGGGCCGCCGGGGGATGCGAGCGCGGCGGCAGCCCGTCGGAGCCGGGCACCAGATCCGGTTCGCGGCGCCGCCATACGGCCTGCCGGCCGCGGATCTCGGCGAGCTGCAGGACGCGTTGCACCGCGTCCAGGGCCAGCGGAGCCTCACCCCTGGTCAGCGCGTGCACCACCGCGCCCGACACGCCGAGCAGCAGGGTGGTGTGGGCGTGGCCGAGCCGGGACTCCAGCAACCCGCGCAACCGCGGCTGGATCTCGGCCATCACCACCGGGAGCCGCAGCGCGGGGGTGAGCGCGGGCAGCAGCGTCACGCGCCGGACCGTCGCCGTCAGCAGACCCACGCAGTCGGCGACGAGGGAGGTGGCGGCCAGCGTGGCGGGGGCGGTGTCGTACGGCGGAAACGGGCGCTCGCCGGGGAAGGTGTCCGTGTCGCTCCCGTGCGCCTTCTCGATGTGCTCGACCAGCCGGAGCACCTCGTCGGCGTCGAGGTGGTCCTCGTCGAAGTCGACCAGCACCTGGCCCACCGCCGCGTTCACCTCGGCCCAGTTGACGCCGTGCAGACGGCGCAGCGCGGCCGTCAGCTGCCCGGCCAGCCGGTCGTGCGCCTCCCCGTGTCCGGTGAGCCCGCGCACCTCCACATGCGCCCGGCCCGGCCGCGCCCACACCCTGCGGCGGGTGCGCCGCTCACCGGTGTCCCGCAGGACGTCGGCGGCGTCGGCGAGGCGCGGCCCCAGGGCGCTGACGCCGCGGACCGGCAGGGCGATGAGATCGGACAGCATCGCGAATGGCAGCACCGGCCGCGCTCCCTCGGTCGCCGGAAAACCCACATGGCAGTATGTTTACCTAATTCTCAAGAAAAGTAACAAAAGGGGCGGCCAGAGGGGGAGTGGTCGCGTAACGCCGTTGCCCCGCTGCCCAACCCGCCCTCGTCACGGGCCCGGCGGGTGCACCTCCTCCAGCCGGACCGGCGGCAGGAATTCGCCGATCAGGGTGCGGTGCCACCACCCGCCGCCGGCGCGCCGCTCCCGCCGGGTGGTGAAGCGGTAGAGGTACAGCCGGGCCCGGATGTGGGTGGGCGGCGCGTCCGGGAAGGGGGAGGCGCGCAGCAGCTTCAGCGTGGCCGGGTCGTTCACCAGCAGCTTGCCGACGAGCGGGGTGAACCAGGACCGGGCGTATGCCGAGGAGATCCCGGCGAACCACATCATCCAGTCCAGTCGCAGGTGGTACGGCGCGAACTGACGCGGCATCCGGCGCACATCGCCCGGCTTGCCCCGGAACTCGTACTCCTTCCACACGGTGTCCGGGGTGAGCGCGGGTTCGTCGGTGCCCTCGATCACCACCTCCTGCCGGCTGCGGCTGACGCTGCCGAAGGCGCCGTAGGTGTTGACCAGATGGAGCGGGTTGAAGGAGTAGTTCATCAGCTGGCGGCCCGAGAGGAGATTGCGGGCGGGCCAGTAGCTGAGCACCGCGACGAAGACGAAGACCGCCGCCACCAGGACCTCGTACCAGACCGGGGGAGCGGGAAGCGGGGGCGGCGCAGGCAGCGGCAGCACCCCGGCGGCCATCCGCCCGTCGACCGCGGCGAGGGCCAGCAGGATCGTCACCCAGTTCAGCCAGGAGAAGTTGCCGGAGGCCACCAGCCACAGCTGGGTGACCACGATGATGCCCGCGGCCACGCTCGCGGCGGGCTGCGGGGTGAACAGCGCCAGCGGAACGACCAGCTGGGCCACATGGTTGGCCGCCGTCTCGACCCGGTGCAGACGCTTCGGCAGATGGTGGAAGTACCAGCTCAGCGGGTTGGGCATCGGCTGGGTCTCATGGTGGTAGTACAGGCACGTCAGATCGCGCCAGCAGCGGTCCCCGCGCAGCTTGATGAGCCCGGCGCCGAACTCCAGCCGGAACAGCAGCCAGCGCAGCAGCCACAGCATCAGCACCGGCGGCGCGGTCCGCTCGTTCCCCAGGAACACGGCCAGGAACCCGGCCTCCAGCAGCAGCGACTCCCAGCCGAAGCCGTACCACACCTGCCCCACGTTGACGATCGACAGATACAGCAGCCACAGCGCCAGCCACGCCGCCATCGCGGCCCACAGCGGCACATCGTCGGCGGCGCCCGCCAGCACGGCGGCGGCCAGCGCGGCGCCGAGCCAGGCCAGGGCGGTGAAGAAGCGGTCGGAATAGTACAGATGGAACAGGCTGGGCGAGCGGCGGAACGGCACCCGCGCGAGGAACCGGGGCGCCGGGGTGAGCCCGCGCTCGCCGATCAGGGCCCGGGCCTGGGTGGCCGCCGTCAGGAAGGCGATCAGGTAGACGGCGGCCAGTCCCCGCTGGAGGACCAGCCGGCTCAGCCAGTAGCCGGACGACGTGAACCACTCCATAAGGGCTGCTCCCTGGGCCTGTTGCCGACGAGGCCTGCGGCTATCCGTACCACCTCCGGCGAGTGCCCGCAGCGCGGCGGGGCATGCGGGGCCCGGCGGGGCCGCTGAACCGGTTCAGGCCCGGCGCGCCGGTGGCGGCGCCGTGCTGGCACGGGGGGTGAGGGCCGGGGTGGGGGCCTGATGGGCGCGGGGCTCGGCCCGGTCCAGGACGTCGAACAGCCGGCGCGCCACCTCCGCCCCGAAGCCGGACACATCGTGGCTCATGGCCGACAGCGTCGGATGCGTCAGACGGCACAGCTGGGAGTCGTCCCACGCCAGCAGCGACACATCGGCCGGGACCGTGAGTCCCATCTCGGCCGCCACCGAGAGACCGGCCACCGCCATGATGTCGTTGTCGTAGATGATGGCCGTCGGCCGGTCGCCCGAGGCCAGCAGGGCGCGGGTGGCCCGCGCCCCCTCCTCGCCGGAGAAGTCCGTGGTCACCGTGCGCCCCGCCCCGAGCCCCAACTCGCCCAAGGTGGCCTCGAAGGCCGCCGTGCGCACGGTGCTGTGGCCGAGCGCGGGCGCGCCGCCGACCCGGGCGATCCGCCGGTGGCCGAGGGCCGCCAGATAGCGCACCGCCTCGCCCACCGCGGTGGCGTCGTCGGTCCACACCGAGGTGAGCCCGCCCGCCAGGGACGGGTGCCCGGCGGCGACGGCGGGCAGCCCGAGCCGCCGCAGCGCGGGAACGCGCGGGTCGCCGTCGCGCAGGTCGACCAGGATCGAGCCGCCCACCTGCCGCCCGCGCCACCACGCCTCCTGGACCTCGATCTCCTCCGCCACGTCCCGCACCAGCCGCAGCAGCAGCGAGCAGGACCGCTCGACCAGCACGCTCTCGATGCCCGACACGAACTCCATGAACCAGGGTTCGAGTCCCAGCGTCCGGGCCGGGCGGGCGATGGCCAGCCCGACCGTGTCCACCCTGGAGCCGGCCAGCGAGCGGGCGGAGAGATGGGGGGCCCAGCCCAGTTCGCGGGCGGCCGCGAAGATACGGTCCCGGGTGGCCGGGGAGACTCCGGGCCGGTCGTTGAAGGCGAGGGACACCGCGCCCTTGGAGACCCCGGCGCGCGCGGCCACGTCCCGTATGGTGACGCGCCGCCCCCGGCCCGCCCCGGCCTCGCCGTCCATAACCGCTCCCCCGTGTCCGGCCCGCGTGAACCGGCACACGATATCGCGGTGGTGAACCGGTCCAGCGGGCTGACGGGCATCGGCGTCCGGGCTAACGGGTGTCGGCGTCCGCGTCGAGGAGACGCAGCCGCCGCAGCGTCCCGCGCAGCGCGGCCAGGCCGGGCATCCCCGGCGGCACCGGCAGCCGGTGCCACGGCACACAGCGGTCGACCAGGCCGAGGGCCAGTCGCGCCCCGGCCCGCACCGGCACTCCCAGGACCGTGTCGCGCGGCGGCGGCGCGGCGCCGGCGCACAGCCCGAGCCGGTGCGCGGCGGCCGTCTCGTACGCCGCCTTACGGGCCCGGTTGAGGTTGCCCAGCGGCCGGAACTCCTTCGTGGTGTGCCACGGGTTGAACGCGAGCTGCTCGACCCGGCGGGCCGCCGCCCGGGCCTCGGCGGTGTCGAGATCCTGGCGGGGTACGGTCAACAGCGCCACCGGGACGACCGGGGCGTCGCTCTCCCGCCACTCCACCGAGCCGTCCTCGACCGGGGTGCGGCGCTCGTCCGCGTAGCGCTGCACACACAGCTCGAAACACACATCGCCGGTGGCCAGCCGCATCGTCAGCTCATGGTGGAGGTAGTCCGGGTCGGAGCTGTCGGGGAGCGGTGCGGGGGTGCCGCCGGGGGCCGGGCGCAGCTGGTAGCGCACGGGCCCGGCCGCGCCCCACAGGATCGCGCCCCGGCTCCAGAAGGTCTCGCGGGCCAGTGAGCCGACCATGTGGCGGGTCGCGGTGTGCACATTGCGGCGCATCCGGTCGGCGGCTCCCCAGCCCACGGCCAGCGGCAGCCTGACGAACAGCCCGAACGCCCGCTCGACGGTGGTGTCCGCGCCCGCCGTCGCCTTGGCGAAGGCCACGAACTCGCGGGCGTCGGCGGCGTGGGACACCGGGAAGCTGGTGGCCAGCAGGTCGTGGCTCTCCCCGGGGCGGGCCTGGACCCGCACCGCCATCCCGCGCAGATCGGGAGTGGCGTCATGGCGCTCGGTGCCGCTCTCGTTGGACAGCCGCACCACGGCCGGGTACACGGCGCCCGGCCGGGCGTATCCCACGCACAGCTCGGGCGGCAGGCTGTCGTGGAAGCGCAGCCGCGCGTTCTCCACGCCGAGCGCCGCCTTCGCGTGGAACGTGCGCAGCAGCTGGGCGGCGCCCGACGCCCGCTGGTGCTCCCGCTGGACGCTCATCAGCTCGCGCGCCAGCTTCTCGAAGAGCAGCCGCTCGGCCTCGGGGCTCCCCCCTTCGTACGCCTCATGAGCCTCGTACGGCTCGTACTGTGGTGCGGACCGCTCACGCTGTCCGGTGTCGGGCATGGGGACTCTCCGTGCGGGGCGAATGAGGCATCGGGGGTCAAAGGGGATAAAGGTGTCCAGCGGACAAGAGAGACAGTAGGGGAGGAGGCCGCACCCCGCAGCCCGGAGTGGTACGAGGGTGGGGCGCGGGTGGCCGGGCGCCCCCGGCCGGTGCTGCGGCACACTGGTGGCATGCCGGAGCTGCCCGAGGTGGAGGCCCTCGCCGGGATCCTGGCCGACCGCGCGGTGGGTCGGGAGATCGCCCGCGTCCTGCCCGTCGCGGTGAGCGTGCTGAAGACGTACGACCCGCCGCTGACCGCCCTGGAAGGCCGCACCGTCACGGCGGCCGGCCGCCACGGCAAGTTCCTCGACCTGGCCACCGACGGCCCCCACCTGGTCATCCATCTCGCCCGCGCGGGCTGGCTGCGCTGGAAGGACGGGCTGCCCGAGGCCCCGCCGCGCCCCGGCCGGGGCCCGCTGGCGCTGCGGCTGCTGCTCTCCGGACCGGAGCGCTCCGGTTTCGACCTCACCGAGGCGGGCTCCCGCAAGGGGCTGGCCGTGTACTGCGTGCGCGACCCCGCCGAGGTGCCGGGCGTCGCGCGCCTGGGCCCCGACCCGCTCGAAGGCTCCTTCACCCAGGAGGCGTTCGCCGGGCTGCTGCGCGGCGTACGCCACCGGATCAAGGGCGTGCTCCGCGACCAGAGCGTCATCGCCGGGATCGGGAACGCCTACTCCGACGAGATCCTGCACGCCGCCCGGATGTCGCCCTACCGGCTCGCCTCGGACCTCTCCGAGGAGGAGATCGCCGTCCTGTACGAGGTGATGGGCGCCACCCTGCGGGACGCCGTCGAACGCTCCCGGGGGCTCGCCGCCGGGGACCTCAAGGCGGAGAAGCACAGCGGGATGCGGGTGCACGGCCGCGCCGGAGAGCCCTGCCCGGTGTGCGGCGACACCGTCCGCGAGGTGTCCTTCAAGGACTCCTCGCTCCAGTACTGCCCCACCTGCCAGACCGGCGGCAAACCGCTCGCCGACCGCCGGATGTCCCGGCTGCTCAAGTAGCCGCCTCCGCACACCGCCGTACCGGCCTCGGCGAACCCGCCCCGGGACCCGCGCGCTGGCCCTATGGTGCTGTCACCTTTTCCCGACCCTCTGTCACGGAGCACCATGACCAAGGCCCTGATCATCGGTGGCGGCATCGCCGGCACGGTCACCGCGATGGCCCTGCACAAGGCGGGCATCGACGCGGTCGTCTACGAGGCGTACCCTCCCGAGGCCACCGACACGGGCGGTGCGTTCCTCCTCGTCGCGAACAACGGCCTGGAGGCGCTGCGCACCATCGACGCCCACGGGCCGGTCCTGGAACACGGCTTCCCGGCCACCCGCGTCGAATTCATCAGCAACACCGGCAAACGGCTGGGCGACAAGCCGATGGCCGGCGCGGAGGACGGCGGGCTGGGGGCGGTCACGATCAGACGCGCCACCCTGGCCCGGGTGCTGCGCGAGGAAGCGGTGCGCCGCGGAGTGCGCGTCGAGCACGGCAAGCGGCTGCTGGCCGCCCAGACCGGCCCGGACGGCCGCGTCGTGGGGTCCTTCGCGGACGGCGGCCGGGCCGTGGGCGACGTCCTCGTCGGCGCCGACGGAATCCACTCCCTCATCCGCCGGACCATCGACGCGGGCGCGCCCCGGCCCCGCTACACCGGACAGCACACGGTGTGCGGCTACACCCGCGACGTCGCCGAACCGCCCGCCCCGGAGACCTACCGGATGGTCTTCGGCAAGCAGGCGTTCTTCGGCTGCACCACCGCGCCCGACGGCGAGGTGTGGTGGTTCAGCAACGCCCCGGCGGCCGAACTGTCCAAGGCGGAGCTGGCCGCCGTCACCCCCGGGCAGTGGCGGGAGCGGCTGACGGAACTGTTCGCCGAGGACCACACCCCGGCCGCCGACATCGTCCGCGCCACCGGCGAGAGCATCGTCGCCACCGCCGCGTACGACCTGATCTCCACCCCCGTCTGGTCCGAGGAGGGCATGGTCGTCGTGGGGGACGCGGCGCACGCGTGCGCGCCCAACGCCGCCCAGGGCGCCTCGCTGGCCATCGAGGACGGTGTGGTGCTCGCCAAGTGCCTGCGCGATCTGCCCGGCCCGCGGTCGGCGCTCGCCGCGTACGAGGGGCTGCGCCGCGAACGGGTCGAGACGGTGGCCGCGAACAGCGCGGGCCTGGCCCGCCGCACCGCCCCCGGCCCCGTCAAGCGGGCCCTGCGGGACGCCACGATGCCCCGCAGACTCGACCGGGCGGGCACCACCGGCGGCGACTGGCAGACCGGCTACCGCATCGACTGGGACGAACCGGTCCGGTCGTAGCCCCCGCGACAGCGCCCGGCCCGGGCGGCGGCATTGTCCACCGGGCCGGGGCCGGCCGCACCCCAGGTTTGACCTCGGCCCGCACGGGCACTTGGAGCGCTCTGCCCTCGTCGCGCCCGGGAGTTCCGTGTGAGCCCAGTACGCATCGTGATCGTGGGGGCCGGTTTCGCCGGTTACCAGGCCGCCCGTACGCTGTCCCGCGCCCTGCGCCGTACAGCGGAAATCGTCCTGATCAACCCCAACGACTACTTTCTGTACCTGCCGCTGCTCCCCGAGGTCGCCGCCGGCGTCCTGGAACCCCGGCGGGTGTCGGTGTCCCTCACCGGCACCCTCCCGCACGTCCGGCTGGTGCTGGGCAACGTCGACTCCGTCGACCTCACCGGCCGCCGCGTGGCCTGGACCGACCCCGAGGGCGAGCGCGGCGAGATGAGCTACGACCGGCTCGTCCTGGCGGTGGGCAGCGTCAACAAGCTGCTGCCGATCCCGGGCGTGGCCGAGCACGCCCACGGCTTCCGCGGCATGCCGGAGGCCCTGTTCCTGCGGGACCACGTCACCCGCCAGCTCGAGATGGCGGCCAACACCCGGGACCCCCGCGAGCGGGCCGCGCGCAAGACCTTCGTGGTGGTGGGCGCCGGGTACACCGGCACCGAAGTGGCCGCCCACGGCACCCTGTTCACCGACTCCCTCGCCCGGCGGAACGCCGCGCTGCGCGGCGAGTCCCGGCCCCGCTGGATGCTGATCGACGTCGCCAAGCGGGTGCTGCCCAGCCTCGACGAACGGCTGTCCCGCACCGCGGACCGGGTGCTGCGGCGGCGCGGGGTCGACGTCCGGATGGGCACCTCGGTCAAGGAGGCCACCTCCGACGGGGTGCTGCTCGACGACGGTGAGTTCATCGACACCCGGTCGCTGATCTGGTGCGTCGGCGTACGCCCCGACCCGCTGGTGGACGGCCTCGGGCTGGCGACCGAGCACGGGCGGCTGCGGGTCGACCGGTATCTGGCCGTCCCCGGCCATCCGGAGGTGCTGGCCTGCGGGGACGCCGCCGCGGTGCCGGATCTGACCCGGCCGGGCGAGTTCACGCCGATGACCGCGCAGCACGCGCAGCGCCAGGGCAAGGTGGCCGCCCACAACATCCTCGCCTCCTTCGGACGCGGCACCCCGCGCCCGTACAAACACCACGACCTGGGGTTCACGGTCGATCTCGGCGGGGTACAAGCGGCCGCGGACCCGTTGCACATCCCGCTGGCCGGCCCCGCGGCCAACGCGGTCACCCGCGGCTACCACCTGATGGCGATGCCCGGCAACCGGATCCGGGTGGCCGCCGACTGGCTGCTGGACGCGGCGCTGCCGCCGCAGGCGGTGCAGTTCGGCCTGGTGCCGTCCTGGTCGGTGCCGCTGGACACCGAGTCGCCCGAGGTCGCGCGGCACGGCCGCGGCGGCGGCTGAACCGCGGGGACGAACCTGGAAGGAGAACAATGCGACACGAACAGCTCAGCGAACTGGGGCAGCAGCTGCGGGTGGACTCCGTGCGGTCCTCGGCCGCCGCCGGGTCCGGCCACCCCACCTCGTCGATGTCGGCGGCGGACCTGATGGCCGTCCTCATGGGCAACCACCTGCGCTATGACTTCGAAAAGCCGGAGCACCCGGGCAACGACCACCTGATCTTCTCCAAGGGGCACGCCTCCCCGCTGCTGTACTCGCTCTACAAGGCGGCCGGGGCGCTCAAGGACGAGGAACTGCTCACCTTCCGCAAGCTCGGCAGCCGGCTGGAGGGCCACCCCACCCCCGAACTGCCCTGGGTGGACGTGGCCACCGGATCGCTCGGCCAGGGGCTGCCCTTCGGTGTCGGCATGGCGCTGGCCGGCAAGCGGCTCGACCACGTCTCCAGCCGGGTCTGGGTGCTGTGCGGGGACAGCGAGATGGCCGAGGGATCGGTCTGGGAGGCGTTCGAGCACGCGGGCCACGAACGGCTGGACAACCTCACCGCCATCATCGACGTCAACCGGCTCGGCCAGCGCGGACCCACCCGCCACCAGTGGGACCTCGACGCCTACGCGCGCCGCATCCGCGCCTTCGACTGGCACACCATCGAGGTCGACGGGCACGACATCGCCGCGATCGACCGCGCGTACGGCGAGGCGACGTCGACCGTCGGCCGCCCCACCGCCATCATCGCCCGCACCCAGAAGGGCCGCGGCGTCGCCTCCGCGGAGAACCACGAGGGCATGCACGGCAAGCCGCTGAAGGACGCCGATGAGGCCATCGCCGAACTCGGCGGCGTACGGAACATGGCGGTGCCGGTGCTCGGCCCGCCCGAGGAGAAACCCACCCGGCCCACGTCGGAGGGCCCGCTGAGCCTGCCGCGCTTCAACACCGGCGACACCGTCCCCACCCGCGACGCGTTCGGCGAGGCGCTGGCCGCCGTCGGCACCGCCCGCGGCGATGTGGTGGCGCTCGACGGCGAGGTGGGCGACTCGACCCGCCTGGAGTACTTCCACAAGGAACACCCCGAGCGCTACTTCGAGTTCTACATCGCCGAACAGCAGATGGTGGCCGCCGCGGTGGGCATGCAGACGCGCGGCTGGAACCCGTACGCCTGCACCTTCGCCGCCTTCCTCACCCGTGCCTACGACTTCGTCCGGATGGCCTCCGTCAGCCGCGCCGACCTCAACCTGGTCGGCTCGCACGCCGGGGTCGCCATCGGCCAGGACGGGCCCTCGCAGATGGGCCTGGAGGACCTGGCGGCGATGAGGGCCGTGCACGGCAGCACCGTGCTCTACCCGTGCGACGCCAACCAGACCGCCCAGCTGACCGCGGCCATGGCCGAGCTGTCGGGCATCCGCTACCTGCGCACCTCGCGCGGCGGAACGCCCGTCATCTACCCGTCCTCCGCGCGCTTCCCCATCGGCGGGTCCAAGATCCTGCGCGCCACCGAGAGCGACCGCGTCACCCTCGTCGCGGCCGGGGTCACCGTGCACGAGGCCATCGCCGCAGCGGACCGGCTCGCCCAGGACGGCATCTCCGCCCGCGTCATCGACCTGTACTCGCTCAAGCCGGTCGACGCCGAAGCGCTGCGCACCGCCGCCGAGGTGACGGGCCGGCTGATCACCGTCGAGGACCACCACCCCGAGGGCGGTGTGGGCGACGCGGTCCAGGGCGCCTTCGCCGACGGCGGCCCGGCGCCGCGCATCGTGCGGCTCGCCGTACGGAACATGCCGATGTCCGGCACCCCGGCCGAGCAGCTGAACCAGGCCGGGATCGACGCCGAGGCGATCACCGCGGCGGCCCGCGAACTCGTGGCCGCCTGAGTCGACTTGGGCCGATGAGGCGGATCTGAGCCGAGCACACCCCGACAGACCCCAGAACCCCGCCATGTGACGAAGTCCCTCTCGTCACCCGCGGGCCCCTCCCGTACGCTGCTGCCCAGTTCTGATGGCAGCGGCAGGGGTGGGGTCGGATGGGCAACTCGGGGGGATCCGCGTCCGGCGGGGCGCGGCACACACGAACGGTGGCGGTCGCCGCGGCGGTCGCCGCGCTGTGTCTGACGGCGTCGGCGGGCGCGAGCCCGGCCGCCGCCGCCGCCGAGCCGTCGTACGCCGCCACCACGGGGGTGGGCGTGCACAACGCGTACGAGAAGGCGAAGTATCCGTACTTCGCCGACGCGCTCGACTCCGGCGCCTCCCTGCTCGAACTCGACGTGTGGACCAATGCGTTCGGCGCCGGGTGGCGGGTCTCGCACAGCAATCCGCTCGGCAACGACAACAACTGCGAGAACGCCGCCACCCCCGCCGAACTGCGCACCAAGGCCCGCGACCAGAGCCTGGCGGGCTGCCTCGCCGACATGAAGGCCTGGCACGATGCCCATCCCGGCCACCGTCCCATCGTCATCAAGACGGAGCTGAAGGACGGTTTCTACGACAAGAGCGGCCGCGGCCCCGACGACCTCGACGCGCTCCTCGGCGCCACCCTCGGCGACGCGCTGCTGCGCCCCGCTGACGTGGTGGGCGACCACACCGACTTGGACGAGGCGGTACGGGCCGGGGCCTGGCCGTCCCGGTCCGCGCTCGCGGGCAAGTTCATCGTCGAGCTGATCCCCGGCACCGTCGAGGAGAACAACCCGCTCGACACCCTGTGGACCGATCGTGAGTACGCCACCCATCTGCGTGATCTCGCCGCCGCCGGAAACCTCCGCAGGGCGGCCGCCTTCCCCGCCGTCCACACCGCCGCCGCCGGCGACCCGCGCACCCGGTACCAGGACGCCGCGATCCGCCCGTGGTTCGTGTTCTTCGACGGCGACGCCTCCGCGTACGTCACCCGCGACATCGACACCGCCTGGTACGACGCCCGCCACTACATCCTGATCATGACCGACGCGCAGAACGTCGCGCCCGCCATCGACGGCACCCACCCCACCGAGGCCCAGGCCAGGGCGCGGGTGAACGACCTCGCCGCGCGGCACGCCAGCCTCGCGACCGCCGACTGGTATCCGCTGCCGTCCGTGCTGTCCGCCGTCGTCCCCCGTGGCTGAATCAGCCGGGCAGATCACCGGAGCCGGAGTCGGTCTCCTCCAGCCGGAACCCGACCTTCAGCCCTACCTGGTAGTGCGCGATCCGGCCGTCCTCGATATGCCCGCGGACGGCGCCGACCTCGAACCAGTCGAGATTGCGCAGCGTCTTCGAGGCGCGGCTGATGCCGCTGCGGATCGCGTCGTCGACGCTCTCGGCGGACGAGCCGACGATCTCCGTCACCCGGTAGGTATGCGACATGGCACTCTCCCCGGTCCTGGGGGCGGTCCGATGGTTCCTCTCCCCACGGTGCCTCACCGCGCCCCCGTCCGCGAGCCGGACGCCGCCGGCGCGCCCGGCCGGCTACGGCACCACCGTGACCGGCCAGCGCCCGGCCTTGACCAGCCGGACCGCCACCGAGCCGACGATGCGGTGCCCCGCCCGCTCGGACGCGCCGACCACGACCGCGTCGGCCTTCAGCTCGTCCGCCGCCGTCACCAGGCCGTTGTACGGATCGCCGCGGAAGGTGTGGAACTCCCAGCGCACCTCGAAGGCGCCGCGCAGCCGCTCGGCCGCCTTGCGCACCTCCCGCAGCAGCTCCTCGGCCACCTCTGCCGTGGTGTCGGCCACGGAGGCGCCCAGCGCCGCACCGGCCGCCATCACGGGCTGGATGTACACCAGGGCGAGCAGCGCGTTCTGGCGCCTGGCCAGCCCCGCAGCGTACGCGGCGGCACGCCAGGACGAGTCGGAGCCGTCGACACCGGCCACGATAACCTTCGGACCGTCAGTTCCGCGCTCGAAGGCCGCGGGAAGTTTGTCCACCACATCTGCGAGGCTAGCGCCAGGGAGAAAGGGGTGATCAACCGGCCTGCCCCGCGGCGCGACGACACCGCGACCGCAACATGACCGCCGACCGTACGACAGGAGAAGCAATGGGCGGCACGCACCGGGGCGAACTACTCGCCATCAGTGACCTGCACGTGGCCTACGAGGAGAACCGGGCGATCGTGGAGCGGCTGCGGCCCGGCTCCGAGGACGACTGGCTGATCGTCGCCGGGGACGTCGGCGAGGTCTTCGCCCACATCGAATGGGCCCTGGGGCTGCTGAGCGAGCGCTTCGCCAAGGTCATCTGGTCGCCGGGCAACCATGAGCTGTGGACCCACCCCAAGGACCCGGTGGAGGCCCGGGGCGTGGCGCGCTACGAGACGCTGGTGGAGATGTGCCGGAGCAAGGGCGTCGTCACGCCCGAGGACCCGTACCCGGTGTGGGAGGGCATCGGCGGGCCGCTCACCATCGCCCCGCTGTTCCTGCTGTACGACTACACCTTCCGCCTCGACGGCATCACCACCAAGGAGGCCGCCCTCGCCCACGCCCACGACGAGGGCGTGATCTGCACCGACGAGCACTTCCTGCACCCCGACCCCTACCCCACCCGCGACGCCTGGTGCCGCGCCCGGGTCGCCGAGACCGAGGCCCGGCTCGCGGCCTGCGACCCCGCGCTGAGGACGGTGCTCATCAACCACTGGCCGATGACCCGGCTGCCCACCCGAGTGCTGCGCTACCCCGACTTCGCCCTGTGGTGCGGCACCGAGCTGACCGCCGACTGGCACGTCCGGTTCCGCGCCGAGACCGTCGTCTACGGGCATCTGCACATTCCGCGGACCACGGTGGAGGACGGCGTGAAGTTCCAGGAGGTCTCGGTCGGCTACCCGCGCGAGTGGAAGGCCCACGGCCGGCTGCCCGAGGACCCGCTGCGCCGGGTGCTCCCGGTGCCGGTTTCCTGACCCGGGACGGAGGTCACAGACCTCCTCGGGCACTGGGGAACAGGTCGGTGAAGGGCGTCGTCGCGTCGCCGACCGACCGCCCGAAGGGATCGTCGAAGTCCCACACCAGGTAGAGCAGGAAGATGATGAGGGCGGTGAACATCACCGCCAGCATCAGTTCCCGTGGTGAGCGGCGGATCTGCAGGGTGAAGACCAGCCCGATCACCAGTGCCGCGCCGAACAGCAGCCCGAACCACACCACCTCGGGCATCGTCGGCCCCGCGCTCTGCTGGCGGGCGCCCCGCGCGTCGTCGACGGCGGCCACCTGGTCCATGAGCGGCTGGTAGGCCTGCGCCTGGAGGTCGCTGTGCGGCTCGGCCATGGTGACGTCGTGCCGCAGCCTGGCCAGCAGGTCGGCGCCCCGGTCGGTCAGTTCGCCCTGGTCGACCATCACCTTCCACTCCCGGGACACCACATGGCGCACATACGCGTCGACGTCGTCGCGGATGCGGTCGCGCACCGGCTGGGGGTAGACGCTCACCCGCTCGCTCACCTCGTGCAGCGCCTGCGCCTCCGTCCGCACCCCGTCCTGGGCGGCGCCGCGGGCCTCCCAGACCCCGGCGATGGCCAGGCCCAGCACGATCGCGTAGACCACGCCGATCATCATGATCATGTAGTCGAGGACATCGGGGGTCTCGCTCGGATCGTCGTCCTCGCCGAGCCGGCGGGCGTTGAGGATCGCGAGGACGACGACGACCGAGCAGATCCCGGCCGTCAGAAGAGTCAGAATCAGCCATTCGGGCATGGGTAACCTCCGGTACGAAAAGGCCGGGACGGCCGGCGGTGGGCGCGGGTCAGCCGCGCCGGCCGCGCGAGCCGGAGCGCGAGCGGGGGCGGAGCGCGGCGGCCGCGAGGACCGCGGGCGCGGTGAGCAGCAGGGTGAACGTGACCAAGGAGGTCCCGCCGTCGGGTTGGTGGTGTGCGGGCTTGTGATACGCGCGCACCTCGACGCGGCGGGTCCCGCTCGGCGCGGGGGCCGGCTCGGGGGGCGGTGCCGGAGGTTTCGGGGGCCGGGCCGGCGGAGCGACCGGAAGCGGCGCCGCGGGGCGCCGCGTGGACGGCGCGGGCGCGGGGGCGGGCTCTGCCGGCCGGGTGGGCGCGGGGGCGCGCGGTGGCGTGGGGCGCGGCGCAGGGGTGGCCGAAGGCGACGCGCTGGGCGTGGGCGTCGGCGAAGGGGTCGGCGTGGGGCTCGGCGTCGGCGTGGGCGTCGGTTCGGGCGGAGTGGGCGTGGGGGTCGGGGTGGGCGTCGGCTTGGGCGGCGTGGGCGTGGGCGTGGGTGTGGGCTTGGGCGGCGGGCACCAGCCGTGGCGGAACCTGAGCCGGTCCCGCCGTGCCGCCACCGACGCCCTGACGCACCCACAGAAGCCCGGGCCGATCTGGACCCGCACCCGCAGCCTCACCCCCGCACGCGGTCCATGGTCCGCACCCCCGTCCCCCGTCGCCGCCCCGCCCCGGACGTCGATCGTCCGCCGCGGGGCGGTGGTGGCGGCCGCCCGGCCGTCACCGTCCCCGTCGGCCACGGCTGTCGCCCCCGTCGAGGCGAGCAGCAGGGCCGTCGTGAGGACCCCCGCCCGCCATGCGCCATGCCATCGATTCACGAGGAGATATTCGGCTGAACGGGCCGCCGTCAGCCCTGTGCCCCCGATGATTCGTCCGAATAGGGGAAATAATAAGGAGGTTTCCGTGAGTGAGGTTTACGCTCCCAGGTCCTTGGGCCGGGCCCGGTCAAGGATCGGGCCGGTGTCCGTCCCCGGCGGCAGGGTGCCGAAGGCGTGCCCCCAGTCCCCGTCGAGCCGGGACGCGCAGAACGCGTCGGCGACCGCCGGGTGGCTGTAGCGCACCAGCAGGCTGCCCTGCAGGACCAGGGTCATCTGTTCGGCGAGGCGGCGCGCGAGCAGTTGCGCCCGCTGCGGATCGGCGGCCTGCGGCAGCAGCGCGCGCAGCCGGGCCACCGCCGCGTCCAGCCGTGCGTCGGCCCCGGCCGCAGTGTCCACCTCGGCGAGGAAGGCGTCCAGCGCGCCCGTCTCCCGGCCGAGGGCGCGCAGCACGTCCAGGGCGGCGACGTTCCCCGAGCCCTCCCAGATCGACTGCAGCGGCGCCTCCCGGTACAGGCGCGGCATGCCGGAGTCCTCCACGTAGCCGTTGCCGCCCAGGCACTCCAGGGCCTCGGCGGCGTGGACGGCGCCGCGCTTGCACACCCAGTACTTGGCTACCGCGAGCCCCAGCCGGCGCAGCGCCGCCTCACCGCCGTCCCCGGCCTCGGCGCGGTCCAGGGCCGCGGCCAGCCGCATCGCGAGCGTGGTCGCCGCCTCCGATTCGACCGCCAGATCGGCCAGCACGTTGCGCATCAGGGGCTGGTCGATCAGCTCGGCGCCGAAGGCCCGGCGGTGCTCGCAGTGGTGCAGTGCCTGCCGCAGCCCGGCGCGCATGCCCGCCGCCGAGCCGATCACACAGTCCAGCCGGGTCACGTTGACCATCTCGACGATGGTCCGCACCCCGCGCCCCGGTTCGCCGATCCGCCAGGCCATGGCGCGGTCGTACTCGATCTCGGAGGAGGCGTTGGAGCGGTTGCCCAGCTTGTTCTTGAGCCGCTGGAGGCGCAGGGCGTTGCGGGTGCCGTCCGGCAGGACGCGGGGCACCAGGAAGCAGGTCGGTCCCTCGGGGGTCCGCGCCAGCGTCAGGAACACATCGCTCATCGGCGCGGACGTGAACCACTTGTGGCCGGTGAGCAGGTACGTGCCGTCGTCCGCGGCGGTGGGGGTGGCCTCGGTGGTGTTGGCGCGCACGTCCGAGCCGCCCTGCTTCTCCGTCATCGACATGCCCGCGATCAGCCCGCGCTTGGTGAGCGGCGCGCGCAGCCCGAAGTCGTAGGCGCGGGCGGTCAGCAGCGGTTCGTACGCGGCGGCCAATTCCGGTTCGGCGCGCAGCGCCGGGACCGCGGCGTACGTCATGGAGATCGGGCAGCCGTGGCCGGGCTCGGCCTGGGCGAAGGCGTAGAACGTGGCCGCGCGCGCCAGGTGCCGCCCGGGGCGGGTCTCGGCCCAGGCCGCCGCGTGCTGACCGCTCTCCACGGCGGCGGTCATCAGCTGGTGGTAGGCGGGGTGGTACTCGACCTCGTCGATCCGGTGCCCGTAGCGATCGTGGGTGTGCAGCACCGGAGGGTGCTCCTCCGCCATCCGGGCCCAGTCCTGGACCTCGGCGGAACCGGCCCGGGCGCCCACCTCCCGCACCTGTGGCTCGGCCCATTCGGCACCGTCCCGGCGCAGGGCCTCCAGCAGGGCGGGCTCGTCGGCCGTGCTGAATTCGGCGAGGGGCGGAGCCTGGTTGAGGACTTCGTGCGTCGCGCTCATGGAAAGGGTCTCCTGGGGTCGCCGCGGATGCCGGGCCTCGCGGACTCAAGGGTCTCTTACATTTTCAGTATGCGTGATGGGAAACTGTAATGACAGGTGGGAGGCGGTGATGGATAGGGTTCCGCACAGTTATGGACGACACCGGAACGCTCACGCTGCGCCCCCTGACGGCGCGCTCGATCGTGCTCAGCACCCTGCTGGGCCACCATCCGCCGGAGCTGCCCGCCCGCGCGCTCGTCCGCGTCGGCGCGCTGTTCGGCACGGCCGAGGGGACGGTGCGGGTCGCCCTCACCCGGATGGTGGCCGCCGGTGACCTCGAACAGCACGGCGGCGCCTACCGGCTCACCGACCGGCTGCTCGCCCGCCAGGCCCGCCAGGACGACAGCCGCGCGCCCCGCACCCGGCGCTGGGACGGCACCTGGGAGATCGCCGTCGTCACCCCCGACCGCCGCCCCGCCCCCGAGCGCGCCGCGCTCCGCCAGGCGATGGCCGCGCTGCGGCTCGCCGAACTCCGCGAGGGCACCTGGCTGCGCCCCGCCAACCTCGTACGCCCCCGCCCGCCCGTGGTCGCCGAGCAGTGCGGCTGCTTCACCGCCACCCCGGAGGACGACCCGGCCGCCCTCGCGGCCCGGCTCTGGGACCTGCCGGAGTGGGCCGGCCGGGCCCGCCGCCTCGCCGACGCCCTGGACGCGGTGCGGAGCCCTGCCGACCGCTTCACGGTGGCCGCGGCGGTGCTGCGGCATCTGCTGACGGACCCCGTGCTGCCGGACGAGCTGCTGCCGCGGGGGTGGCCGGGCGCCGCCCTGCGGGGCAGGTACGACGCGTTCGAGCGGGACTTCCGCGGGGAGCTGCGCCAGTACACCGCCCCGTGACGGGGGTGGCCAGGGGGTGTCTTGTGGATCATGCCGGGCTGATCCACAAGACACCCCCTACGCCGAACCGCGCAGCACCAGCTCCACGTCCAGCACCACCGCCGGTTCGATCGTCTCCCCGCCCGCCAGTCGCAGCAGCTGACGCGCCAGCCGCCGCCCGATCTCCGCGATCGGCTGGCGCACGGTCGTCAGCGGCGGGTCCGCGTACCGCGCCGCCTGCACATCGTCGAAGCCCACCACCGCCACGTCCTCCGGCACCCGCCGCCCGGCCCGCCGCAGGGCCCGCAGCACCCCGAGGCCCATGAGGTCGGAGGCCACGAAGACGGCGTCCAGCTCCGCCTGCCGCCCCAGCAGCTCCCGCATCGCGACCGCGCCCGACTCCTGTGTGAAGTCCCCGGCCGCCACCAGCGGTTCCCGCCCCGCCTCGGCCAGCGCCGTCCGGTAGCCGCTCAGCCGGTCGATACCGGCCACCATGTCCTGCGGGCCCGCGACCGTGGCGACGCGGGTGCGGCCGGAGCGGAGCAGATGCGCCACGGCCAGGGCCGCGCCCCCGGCGTTGTCGACGCCCACGTACGGCAGCGCCGTACGTCCCAGCAGCCGTTCGTTGCAGACCACCGGAATACCCATGCGGGCCAGCGCGGCGGGCAGCGGATCGGCGCCGTGCACGGAGGCGACCATGACCCCGTCGACGTGGCGCGCCAGGGCGAAGCGCTCGATGCGGTCCCGGCCGGCGGGGGAGCGGGCCATCATCAGTACCAGCTGCTTGTCGGCGTCCTCCAGCTCCTGGCCGACGCCGCGCACCACGCCGGGGAAGAACTGGTCGTCCGAGAACACCCGGTCCGGCTCCTCGGGCAGGACGAGCGCGAACGAGTCGGTGCGCTGGGTGACCAGGCTGCGGGCCGCCTGGTTCGGGACGTACCCCAGCTCCTCGACGGCCCGCAGCACCGCCGCCCGGCTGTCGTCGGCGACCCTGGTCGAGCCGTTGACGACGCGGGAGGCCGTGGCGCGGGAGACGCCCGCGTGCCGGGCCACGCTCTCCAGGGTGGGCCGGGGCCGGTGCATCGCCGCTACCTCGCTGTTCGCTTCGCCGCCTTTTGTTACGTCGGTACAGCATGGATCAGGACGTGGACCGGGTGACACTCCTTGCGGCGGCGGGAGGCAGCGGCCTTGAGGACGCGAGCACCCGGGCGCGGCAGACCGAGGGCGAGCCCCAGGCGCCCCGCAGGGCGCGAGCCTTGCGGATCCACAGCGACAGGTCGTACTCGTCCGTGTAGCCGATCGCGCCGTGCAGCTGGAGGGCGGTGCGCGCCGCCGCGTACGCCGCGTCGCCCGCCGCCACCTTGGCGGCGGCGACCTCGGCCCCGGCCCCCGGGCCGCCCGCCGCGAGCGCGACGGCGGCCCCGTGGAGCAGCGGCCGGGCGAACTCCACCCCGATGAGCACATCCGCCAACTGGTGCCGCACCGCCTGGAACGAGCCGATCGCACG
The DNA here is from genome assembly GCF_001417735.1 of Streptomyces sp. NBRC 110028. Taxonomy (GTDB): domain Bacteria; phylum Actinomycetota; class Actinomycetes; order Streptomycetales; family Streptomycetaceae; genus Streptomyces. The sequence goes on along the minus strand of NZ_BBUZ01000035.1, from coordinate 144,451 downwards.
GCCGAACTGGGTGCGCTGCTTGACGTACGCCACGGTCCGGTCCAGCAGCGCCAGCCCGGCGCCGAGTGACTGGGCGGCCGTGGCGAAGGCGGCCCAGTCCGCGGCGCGCGCGGCGGCCGCGGCGACGGCCGCGCCCCGCGCCAGCCGCTCGCCCCCGGGCAGCGGCGGGGCGAGGCGCCGGGCGGGGTCGAGGGAGGCCCGCACCGGGCCGTGCCCCGGGACCAGCCACAACTCCTCGCCGCGCACGGCCAGGACGGCGTCGGCGGCGTCCGCGTCCAGGGCGTACGGACCGGCGTCGGCCATCGCCACGGTGACCATGGCCTGCCCGGAGGCGATACGGGGCAGCCAGTCCCCGGCCGCGGGGGACGCCGTCAGCAGCACCGCCGCCGCGGCCGTCTCGGCCCACGGCCCCGGCGCGGCGTGCCGCCCCAGCTCGACGCAGGCCACGGCCAGCTCCACCGGCAGCGGCCCCACCCCCTCGTACGCCTCCGGTACGGCGAGCCCGGTCACCCCGGCCTCGGCGAGCCGCTCCCACAGCGCCCGCCCGGGCCCGGGCTCCCCGCGCGCCCACGCCCGCACCGCCCCGGGGGTGTCCGCGGCGCCGAGCATCCGGTCGAGGGTGCGGCCGAACTCGCTCTGCGCCTGGTCCAGCAGGAATCTCATGCGCGGTCGCCCTTCGTCTTCCGCCGGGGTGTCGCCGGGAGCCGTGTCTCGCCGTACGCGGGGTGCGCGAGCGGGCCGCTCATCGCCTGCCCTTCGGCAGGCCGAGCAGCCGCTCCGCCACGATGTCCCGCTGGATCTCGTTCGTCCCGGCGTAGATCGGCCCCGCCAGTGCGAAGACGTAGCCCTCCGCCCAGCGGTCCTCCGCCAGCTCACCGCACGGGCCCAGCAGATCCAGGGCCGTTTCGTGGAGGCCGATGTCCAGCTCCGACCAGAACACCTTGTTGAGGCTCGACTCGGCCCCGAGCGCTTCCCCGGCGGCCAGGCGCGAGGCGCCCGCGTAGGCGAAGAGTTCATACGCGCGGGCGCGGATCACCGCGTCGGCCACCCGATCCCGCAGGGCCGCGGCCGCCTCGGCCGTCTCCTCCCCGGCGTCGGCGTGTGTCCGCCACAGGGCGGCCAGACGGCGGGCGGCGGCGGTGAAACGGCCGGGGCTGCGGAGGGTCAGCCCGCGCTCGTTGCCCGCGGTGCTCATCGCGATCCGCCAGCCCTGCCCCGGCTCGCCGATGACGTCCTCGTCGGGCACGAACACCTCGTCCAGGAAGAGTTCGGCGAAGGCGGGCTTGCCGTCGAGGCGGCAGATGGGGCGGACGGTCACGCCCGGCGCGTCCAGCGGGAACATCAGATACGTCAGCCCCCGGTGGGGCGGGGCCCCGGGCTCGCGGTGGCTGCGGAACAGCCCGAAGGCCCGGTCGGCGAAGGCGGCCCGGGAGGACCAGGTCTTCTGGCCGGTCAGCAGCCAGCCGCCGTCCGCGCGCCGGGCGGTGGAGCGCAGCGAGGCGAGGTCGGAGCCCGCCTCCGGCTCGGACCACGCCTGCGCCCAGATCACCTCGCCGCGCGCCATCGGCGGCAGGATCCGGGCGCGCTGCCCGGCGGTGCCGTGGTCGAAGAGGGTGGGGGCCAGCAGGCTGATGCCGTTCTGGCTCACCCGACCGGGCGCGCCCGCCGCGTAGTACTCCTCCTCGAACAGCAGCCACTCCAGCACCGACGCGCCGCGCCCGCCGTACTCCTCGGGCCAGGTCACCGCCGACCAGCGGCCGGACGCCAGGGTCCGCTCCCAGGCGCGGTGGGCGGCGAACCCCTCGGCGGTCTCCAGGGACGGCAGCGGAGCGGCGGGCACATGGGCCGCGAGCCACCGCCGGGCCTCGGCCCGGAACGCCTCCTGCCGCTCGGTCAGGTCGAGATCCATCGGGCCCCCGGCTCCTTCCCTAACAAGTGTTTGGTAGGTTACCGTGGCGCCGTGATGGACAACAAGCCGTCGTACGTCCCCGGGCACGGCCTGCTCACCGGCCGCACGGCCGTCATCACGGCCGCGGCGGGCGCCGGGATCGGCGGCGCCACGGCCCGCCGGTTCCTGGAGGAGGGCGCCCGGATCGTCATCGGCGACGCCCACGCACGCCGCCTCCAAGAGACGGCCGCCGCCCTCGCCGAGGAGTTCGGAGCGGATCGTGTCGCCGGGCTGACCTGCGATGTCACCGACGAGGACGCGGTGGCGGCGCTCTTCGACCTCGCCGAGGACCACCACGGACGGCTGGATGTCGTGGTCAACAACGCCGGTCTCGGCGGCACCGCCGAACTCACCGAGATGACCGACGAGCAGTGGCACAAGGTCATCGACGTCACCCTGGGCGGCACCTTCCGCTGCACCCGCGCCGCCCTCCGCCGTATGAAGGCCCGCCCGGCAGGCGGATCCGGGACCGTCGTCAACAACGCCTCCGTCGTCGGCTGGCGCGCCCAGGCCGGACAGGCCCACTACGCCGCCGCCAAGGCCGGGGTCATGGCGCTCACCCGCTGCGCCGCCGTCGAGGCCGCCGCGTACGGGGTGCGGGTCAACGCCGTCGCGCCGAGCCTGGCCATGCACCCGCACCTGGTGAGGGTCACCACGCCCGAACTGCTGGCCGAGCTGACCGAGCGCGAGGCGTTCGGCCGGTACGCGGAGCCCTGGGAGGTCGCCAACGTGATCGTCTTCCTGGCCAGCGGCTACGCGTCGTACATGACGGGCGAGACGGTGTCCGTCAGCAGCCGGCACCCATGAGCCCGGCACCCGTAGGCCCGGCAGCGGTGAGGCGAGAATGGGAACGTGCCGAAAATCAGCGGGAACAGCAAGAAGACCACCGTGAGCCCGTCCCCCGAGCGGCGCCGTGAACTGCTCTCGACGGCGGCCGAGGTGTTCGCCGCCCAGGGCTACAACGCGACCACCGTCCGCCGGATCGCGGACGAGGCGGGGATGCTCGCGGGCAGCCTGTACTACCACTTCGACTCCAAGGAGTCGATGGTCGACGAGATCCTCTCCACCTTCCTCGACGAGCTGTGGGCGGGGTACGAGGACGTGCTGCGGGCCGGGCTCGGCCCCAGGGAGACCATCGAGGCGCTGGTCACCGAGTCCTTCCGGGAGATCGACCGGCACCGGGCCGCCGTCGCGATCTACCAGAAGGAGTCCCGGCAGCTCGCCGCCCTGCCCCGCTTCGGGTATCTCACCGACTCGCAGCGCAGGTTCGAACAGGCCTGGCTGGGCACGCTGGAGCGCGGCGTGGCCGACGGGGTGTTCCGCGCCGACCTCGACATCCGGCTGGCCTACCGCTTCCTGCGCGACACCGTCTGGGTCGCCGCGTCCTGGTACCGGCCCGGCGGGCAGCACAGCCCCGAGGAGATCGCCCGCCAGTACGTGTCGATGGTCCTGGACGGCATCACCCCACGAGACTGAAGGAGCAGCAGCCATGGCCGAGGCATTCATCGTCGAAGCGGTACGGACCCCCGTCGGCCGCCGCAAGGGCGGGCTGGCGTCCGTCCACCCGGCCGACCTCGGCGCGCACGTCCTGCGCGCGCTGATGGAGCGCTCGGGCGCCGACCCGGCCGCCGTCGAGGACGTGGTCTTCGGCTGCCTGGACACCGTCGGCCCGCAGTCCGGTGACATCGCCCGCACCTGCTGGCTGGCCGCCGGGCTGCCCGAGGAGGTGCCGGGCGTGACCGTCGACCGGCAGTGCGGCTCCTCCCAGCAGGCCCTGCACTTCGCGGCGCAGGCGGTGCTCTCCGGCACCCAGGACCTGGTGGTCGCGGGCGGCGTGCAGAACATGTCGCAGGTGCCGATCGCCTTCGCCAGCCGCCGGGCGGCCGAGCCGCTGGGGCTGACCGAAGGGCCCTTCGCGGGCTCCGAGGGCTGGCGGGCGCGGTACGGCGACCGGCCGGTCAGCCAGTTCCACGGGGCCGAGATGATCGCCGAGAAGTGGGGGATCGGCCGCCCGGAGATGGAGGAGTTCGCGCTCCGTTCCCACCGGCGCGCGATCCGCGCCATCGACGAGGGCCGCTTCGACCGTGAGGTCGTCCCGTACGGGGACGTCCGCGCGGACGAGGGGCCGCGCCGGGACACCAGCCTGGAGAAGATGGCCGCGCTCGCCCCGCTCATGGAGGGCGGCCGGCTCACCGCCGCGCTCTCCTCCCAGGTCTCCGACGGCGCCGCCGCGCTGCTGGTCGCCTCCGAACGGGCGCTGCGGGAACACGGCTTGACCCCGCGCGCCCGCGTCCACCATCTGTCGGTGCGCGGGGAGGACCCGATCCGGATGCTGTCCGCGCCGATCCCGGCCACGGCGTACGCGCTGAAGAAGACCGGGATGACCATCGCCGACATCGACCTGGTGGAGATCAACGAGGCGTTCGCACCGGTGGTGCTGGCCTGGCTGCGGGAGAGCGGCGCCGACCCGGAACGGGTCAACGTCAACGGCGGCGCGATCGCGCTGGGCCACCCGCTGGGCGCGACGGGCGCCAGGCTGATGACGACCCTGCTGCACGAACTGGAGCGCACGGGCGGGCGTTACGGGCTTCAGACCATGTGCGAAGGGGGCGGCCAGGCCAACGTGACCATCGTCGAGAGGCTGTGAGGGCGCGGTGGGGTGCGGCGATCGGACGCCTCCGCCTGGCGGCCCCCTCCGGCCCCGCACATGATGGCCGCATGGCGTGCGGATCGACCAGTCTCGGGAACGGCGAGGCCACCTGGTTCTGCTGTGGCAACGCCTGGGGCCCGTGCGCCGCAGCAACCGTGTCATCGACCTGACCCCTGCCGCCCTCGATCTCGCCGCGCCGCTGCTCGCCGGGGCGCTGGCGACGGCCGGGGCGGGCAAGCTCGTCGGCCACCGCACGGCCCACACGGCCCACACGGCCCGCACGTCCCACACGGCCCACACGGCGCACCGGACCGCGCTGGCCCGGCTGCCGCGCGGCGGCCGCCGCGCGGCGCGGGACGACGGACCGGTGCCCACGGTGCGGGTGAGCGTCCTCGACGCCGACACCGGCGAACCGGTGGCAGCGGGGGAGCGGGCAGGAGACCCGCTACGGCGTTGACGCGGCCAGCAGCGCCGTGTCGTCGTCCACCCGGCCCGGTATGTCCAGCAGCCCCAGCGCCCGGTCGATGATCACCTGGGGATCGGCGAGGGCGGGCGGGGTGAGCCCGTCGCAGGCGCGCCGCAGCGCCGCCAGACCGTCGTCGAGGGGCAGCCGGCTGTTCTCCACCAGCCCGTCGGTGAACAGCAGCAGCCCCGCGCCGGGCGGCAGCCGCGTCTCGTGGCCGACCGGGGGCTCGTGCGCCAGGCCCAGCGGGGCGCCCGGAGCGACGTCGAGGAATCTCGTCGTCCCGTCCGCCACCAGCAGCGGCGGCAGATGGCCACTGGCCGCGTACCGCAGCCGCCGGGTGCGCGGCTCGTACACCGCGTACAGGCACGTCGCGAAGTGGTCGACCTCCAGGGAGCGCAGATAGGCGTCCAGCTTGCCCAGCAGCACACCGGGGGAGGCGCGGTCCAGGGCGAAGCCGCGCAGGGTGGAGCGCAACCGGCCCATCACGGTGGCGGCGTCCACGTCATGGCCCATCACATCGCCGATGGTCAGCCCCATCTCGCCGTCGGGCAGCGCGATGACGTCGTACCAGTCGCCGCCGATCTCGGCGCCGCTGGCGCTCGCCTCGTAGTAGGAGGCGGTGCGCAGCCCCGGCATCTGGGGGAGGGTCTGCGGCAGCAGGGCGCGCTGGAGGGTCATCGCGAGATGGCGCTCGTTGCGGAAGCGGGCGGCGTTGTCGTAGGCGAGGGCCAGACGGCCCGCCACGCCCCGCAGATACTGCCGGTCGGTCATGGTGTACGCGCCCGCGCGCCGGGCGACGGCCAGGGCACCCAGCATCCGGCCGTGCGCGAGCAGGGGTACGGAGAGCAGGGTGCCGCCGGTGGCGGGCGCCTCGGGGGCGGCGCCCGCGAGCAGGGTGCCGCCGGTGGCGGGCGCCTCGGGGGCGGCGCCCGCGAGCAGGGTGTCGGCAAGGGCCCGGTCCAGGCGGTCGTCCGGCGCCACGGTCTCCCCGGCGGCGTACACGGGCCGCTCGGCGCGGGGGTCGGCGAGGCGGACGCGCATCTCGTCGGCCAGGGCCGGGATGAGCAGCCGCCGGGCGGTGTCCAGGACCTGCGGCGGATCGAGGGTGTCGGACAGCAGCAGGCTCGCCCGGGACAGTGAGGTGAGCATGTCCGCCTGCCGGCGGCTGTCGCTGAGCACCCGCTCGCGCAGCCGGGACAGCTCCAGGTTGGCGCCGACCCGGGCGAGGAGCTGCCGGGCCGAGAAGGGCTTGGCGAGGTAGTCGTCGGCGCCCGTGCCCAGCCCCCGCACCGTGGACTCCTCCCCGGCCCGCGCGGTCAGCATGATGATCGGCAACCGGGCGGTCCTGGGGTCGGCGCGCAGCGCCCGCACCAGCCCGAAGCCGTCCAGGCGCGGCATCATCACATCGGTCAGCACCAGATCGACGGGGTGCTCCAGGGCGGTCTCCAGCGCGGCGCGTCCGTCGGCGGCGAGGAGGACGTCGTGGTCGCGGCCGAGGAGACCGCCGAGATAGGACCGTACGTCGGCGTTGTCGTCGGCGACCAGCAGCCGGGCCCGCCCGGCCGGGGCGGGCTCCGGTTCGGCTTCCGGGGCCCGCGCCTCCGGGGGCTGTGCTTCCCAGGGCCCGGGCGGGGCGGTGTCGAGCCAGTCGCGCGCCTCCTGGGCGTAGGGGGCGGCGCGCTCGGCCTCGTCCGTGGTGCTCCGTACGGACGGCGCCTCGCGCGTGACATCCTCCAGATGCGCGGTGCCGAACGGGATCTCCACCGTGAACTCGGTGCCCCGGCCCGGGACGCTGTTCACCGAGATCGTGCCCGAGTGCAGCTCGACCAGGTCCTTCACCAGCGCCAGCCCGATCCCGCTGCCCTCGTACGACCGGGCCTGTGCCCCGCGCACCTGGTGGAAGCGCTCGAAGAGGTGGGGCAGCTCCGCCGGCGGGATACCGGTGCCGGTGTCGCTCACGGTGAGCCGGGCGTGGCGGCCGGCGGCGGCCGTCCGGACCGTGGCCCCGCCGGTGAAGGTGAACTTCAGCGCGTTGCTGATCAGGTTCAGGACGATCTTCTCCCACATCTCCCGGTCGATGTGCACCGGCTCGGGCAGCGGCGGGCAGTCCACCTCCAGGGTCAGCCCGGCCAGGTCGAAGGAGGTGCGGAAGACGGCCGCCAGTTCGGCGGTGACATGGGACAGGTCCACCGGTTCGAACGCGCCCTTGAGCCCTCCGGCCTCCACCCGGGAGACATCCAGCAGGGTGTTGACCAGCTTCAGCAGCCGCAGCGCGCTGCGCTCGGCCAGCTCCAGCTGGGACCGCCGCGCGGGGCGGTCCTCCTCGGCCAGCGCCTGCTGGACCGGACCGAGGATCAAGGTGAGCGGCGTACGGAACTCATGGCTGATGTTGGAGAAGAACACCGTCTTGGCCTGGTCCAGCTCGGCCAGCGTCTCCGCGCGCCGCCGCTGCTCCTGCTGGGTCAGGGCCGCCGACAGGGCCGCCCCGACGGTGGCCGCCAGCACCTCGAAGAAGTCCTGGTAGGGAGCGGTGGCGGGCAGCCGCGGATTGACGCCCATCACCAGCACGCCCTCCACCGTGCCCGAGCGGACCAGCGGATGGGCCAGCGCCTCCTGTCCGGGCATCGAGAACAGCGCGCCCGGCAGCCGGGCCGGTGCCGCGTCGCCCACGACGGCCGCCAGCCGCGCCGCCAGGCCCGTCACCTCCCCGCTCCGGTCCGGTGACGGTTCCCGGATCGCCTCGACGTCCCGCTCCGGGACGGCGGCGGAGGCGGCGAGCCGCAGCCCGCCGGGGGCGGTCACGAGGTAGAAGGCGGTGAACGGGACGTCGTCCCGGTGGATGTCCAGCATCTCCGCGACGGTCCGGGCGACGCTCCGCGGGGTGCGCAGTCCGGCGGTCCGTGCGCCGAGCCCCGCCAGCAGCCGCAGCCGCCGTTCGCTGAGCACCCGCGCCGTGGTCTCGGTGACGACGCACAGCTCCCCGCCCACCGTGCCGTCCTCCAGCAGCAGCGGCTGGAAGGAGATGTCGAAGAAGGACTGCTCCAGGAAGCCGCGGCGCTGGATGACGAAGGGCCGGTCGGTCACCAAAGAGGGCTTGCGGCTCTCCCACACCCTCTCGAAGAGCGGAGCGGCGGACAGCTCCCAGTTCTCGGGGAAGACGTCCCGGCCGAACCGGCCCAGCGCCCCCGGATGCTTGGAGCCGATGATCGCCACGTAGCCCTCGTTGTAGAGCATCGTGTAGTCGGGGCCCCAGAAGAGGGCCATCGGCTGCTCGCTGAACAACACGATGCGCAACGCCTCGACCAGCCGCGGAGGCCAGGATTCAGTGGCGCCGAGGGGTGTCGCCGACCAGTCGATCGCGCTCATCATCCTGCCGAGCGCACCGCCCTCGGCGAACAGCTCTCCGGCAGGCGTCTGATGGTTCCCGGGCCCGTTCATCGCGGCAGCTTCCTTCTCACATTCTGGCACAGGACCGCCGCCGGGCCGGCGGGCCGCGGGCACCGTGGGTTGCACGGGCATCCGCACTGAGTACGCTGGACGATGCGCTACGTACTGGGGCATATCGCATGATCCGGTGGTGGGGGAGTGGGAGTGGTATGTCCGAGCAGTTCCCCGACTCCTCCCGCCGCCGCTCGCGGTTCCGGCGGCTGCGCCGCACGTTCCACCGGTCCCCGGCCGGTCGGGGGTGGCGCAGGGGGAGCGAATTCGAGCTGATGCACCGGGCGTTGGGGTTCGCCGCGCTCGGCTTCCTCACGCTGGTGCCGCTGCTGATCGTGGTCGCCGCCGCCGATCCGGTGAACCGGCACGGCTTCGCCCAGTGGCTGGCCGAAGGGCTCGGGGTGTCCGCCACCTCACGGGACGAGGTCCTGGACCTGTTCGCCCCGCCGAGGCGGTCGCTGGAGACCACCACCGCGTTCGGTCTGGCCACGCTGGCCCTCTTCGGGCTGACCTTCTGCGGGGCGGTGCAGACCGGCTACGAGAAGGTCTGGGAGCTGCCCCCGGGCCGCTGGCACACCGTGTGGCGCCATCTGGTCTGGCTCACCGTGCTCATCGGCTACCTCCTGCTGTCGTCCCACCTCGGCGCCGGACCCGTCCGGCTGGCCGTCGCCGTCGTCGGCACGGTGCTCTTCTTCTGGTGGTCGCAGCGGCTGCTGCTCGGCGGGCGGATCAGCTGGGGCGCCCTGCTGCCGGGCGCCCTCGCCACGGGCGTCGGGCTGTGGGGGCTGCGGGTCTTCTCCCGGCTGGTGTTCTCGCCGCTGATCGCCTCCAGCGCGGTGTCCTACGGCCCGGTGGGCACGGTGCTGGTCGTGCAGTCCTGGCTGGTCGGCGTCGGCTTCGTGGTCTTCGGCGGGGCGCTCGTCGGCCGGTTGCTGCACGAGGAGTATCTGCGGCTGGTGACCTGGCGCCGCACACGACGGCGCCTGGAACGCTCCGGCGGCGCCTGACCTCGCCGGGAGACGGCGGCGCGGGGGCGAGAACGCGTCGCCCGCGCGTGGTCACGCCTGGCATGCTGGCGGTGTGAACGGACCGGAGATCCAGCTCAGCCTCGCCCCTGAACTGCGGTTTTTCGCCGCCCCCGAACGGCGCCGGGACCGCACGGCCGTCACCACCGACGGCGCCTCCACCCTCGGCCATGTCATCGAGTCGTTCGGGGTCCCGCTCACCGAGGTCGGCCGGCTGCTCGTCGACGGCCGGGAGACCGCGGTCTCGCACGTGCCGGGGGCGGGGGAGTGGGTGGAGGTACACCCGGTCGCCCGGCCGCAGCGGGTCCCGGGCGCCCCGCTGCGCTTCCTGCTCGACGTCCATCTGGGCACCCTCGCGCGCCGCCTGCGGCTGCTGGGCGTGGACGCGGCGTACGAGAGCGAGGACATCGGTGACCCCGCGCTCGCCGCCCGCTCCGCGGCCCAGCGCCGGGTGCTGCTCTCACGCGACCGGGGGCTGCTGCGGCGGCGTGAACTGTGGGCCGGGGCGTATGTCTACAGCGACCGGCCCGAGGAACAACTGCGCGACGTCCTGAGCCGGTTCACCCCCTCCCTCGCCCCGTGGACCCGCTGCACGGCGTGCAACGGCGCGCTGGAGGACGCCGACAAGGACGCGGTCCGCGAGCGGCTGGAGCACGGCACGCGGAGCACGTACGAGGTGTTCGCCCGCTGCGCCGCCTGCGAGCGCGTCTACTGGCGCGGCGCCCACCACTCCCGGCTGGAGGCGATCGTGGCGGCCGCGGTGGAGGAGTTCGGCGCCCCGGTCCCCTGAGCCGCTGGAGGAGCCGGTGTGTCCGGGGGGTGTTTTGTGGATCATGCCGGGCTGATCCACAAGGCACCCCCTAGCTAGGACTCCGGGCGCCACCCCGGCTCGGCGTCCGTCGCCCGCTCGACGAGGATCATCGCCGCGTCATCGGCCAGCCGCCCCTCGGCGTGGTGGACCAGCGCGTGGCGCAGCCCATCCAGGTACTCGGCCGGGGTGGCGCCCTCCACGGTCTCCATGACCCGCGGCAGCGGGAAGAACTCGTTGCAGTGGTTACGCGCCTCCAGCACCCCGTCGGTGTGCAGCAGCAGCCGGTCGCCGATGGCGAACGGGAAGGTCTCGACGCCGATCGGGGGCGGGGTCAGGAACTCGTCCAGGCCGAGCGGCGGCAGCGGGCGCACCGGGCCCAGGGTCCGCACCTTGCGGTCGTGCAGCACCAGTGGCGCGGGATGGCCCCGGTTGATCAGCTGGATCAGGGCGGTGTCGGGCACCACCTGGGCGAGCACCACGGTGACGAACTGCTCGGCCCGTTCGTCCCAGTCCTGGAGCCGGGACCGGTCCAGCAGGTCGTATTCGCGGCCCAGCGCCGCCGAGCACCGCCGCATCACCTCGATCAGATCGTGTTCGTAGTGCACGGCCTCCCGGAAGGCGCCCAGGATCGCCGCGGCGGACCGCACCGCGGCCAGCCCCTTGCCGCGCACGTCCCCGACGATCAGCCGCACTCCGTAGCGGGTGCCCACCGCCTCGTACAGGTCGCCGCCGATCTGCGCCCCGCGCTCGGCGGCCATGTACACGCTGGCGGTGCGCACGCCGCCCATCCGGGCGGGCAGCGGCCGCAGCACCACGTTCTGGGACACCTCGGCGATCCGGCGGACCTGGCTCAGTTCCCGGTCCCTGCGCTCCCGGACGGCGCTGCTCGCCACGCTCGCCACGGACACCACGAGCAGCGCCAGCAGATTCGCGTACACCTGCTGGGTGCCCCAGGCGTGGTTGTGGGTGGCGGTGAGGGCGCTGATCCCCGCGGCCAGCAGCACCACGCCCCCGGTGCCGGCCGGGCCCATGGTCACCGCGGCCAGCGCCGGGGCAGGGCTGAGCAGGGGGCCGGTGTAGATCACGTGCGCGGGGGTCAGCTCGATGGTGACGACCGCCGCCATGACCACGAACGGCAGGCACCGCGCGATCGCGAAAAGCGTCTGATTGCGATCGCTCGCCCTCGACTCGGAGCGGATGAATCGCATAACCAGGTACTTTATCCGACCAAGGCAAAGATATGGATATCCTCGCCTTTCCTCCCCTTCGAGCCGCCCTCCGGAGCCCGGCGTAATCTGGCGTTATGCCCGAGCTGCCGGACGTCGAGGGTTTCCGCCGCACCCTGGTCTCCTGCGCGCAGGGGCACCGGATCGAGCAGGTCGAGGTGTTCGATCCCGGGGTGCTGCGCGAGGTCACCACCGAGCGGCTGAAGCGCGAGCTGGAGGGCCGCCGGTTCGCCGCCCCGCGGCGTCACGGCAAGTGGCTGATCGCCCCGGTTGAAGGTCCGGCCGGAGGTCCGGTCGGGGAACCCACGCTCATCCTGCACTTCGGCATGACCGGGGGGCTGGTGTGCCGCTCCGAGGGCGATCCGCCCGAACGGTTCGGCCGGGTCGTCCTCACGCTCGACGACGGCCATCAGCTCCGCTACCACGATCAGCGCAAGCTGCGGGGTCTGTGGCTCGCCACCACCGAGGCCGATGTGGACCGGATCCTCGGCGCGCAGGGCCCCGACGCGCTCACACTGGGCCGGGGAGAACTGGACACGCTGCTGGAAGGGCGGCGCGGACGGGTCAAGGCCACGCTGACCGACCAGTCCGTCGTCGCCGGGCTCGGCAATCTGCTGGGTGACGAGATCCTGTGGCGGGCGCGGGTCCATCCGAAGAGCCGGACGGGCGACCTGGGCCCCGACGAGCGGCGGCGGCTGCACACCGCGCTGCGCGGGGTGCTGCGCACCTCGGTGCGGGCGGGGCGGGTGCCGCCCCGGCCGTCCTGGCTCACCGGTCACCGCGACGACCCGGATCCGCACTGCCCGCGCTGCGGCCGCCCACTGCGCCGCGGAAAGATCGCCGGGCGGACCAGCGCCTGGTGCCCGCGGTGTCAGCCGGAACGCTCCTGACCGGTCCGCCGCTCAGGGCGGTCGAAGGGGTGGCCGACGGAACCCCCGATCTCGCCGGCCACCGGGAACGTCACCTGACGCGATATCACTTCATGGCCGGGTCACTTGACGAAGTCCGGGCGGACCCGGGCCGGCCAGGTGCCGACGGTCAGCATGCCCGCCGCGTACGCGCGCGAGACCAGGGCCGCCCGGTTGGGCGCCTTCATCTTCCGCAGCATCGATCCCACGTGGTATTCGACGCCCTGGCGGCTGAGGTAGAGCTTCGCGGCCATCTGCACGGTCGAGGCGCCCGTGGCCACGCCCTCCAGTATCTGTGCCTCCAGCGGCGACAGCAGATTGCGGCTCTGGGCCGTGGTGTCCTCCTCGGCCTTCTCATCATCCGGCTTGACCAGCACGACGATCGCCGACAGCGCGTCGGACGGGCCCTGGACGGCCGTGCCGGTCAGCTCGCCCGAGAACACCCGCCCTCCCGGGCGGTGGCCGACCACGCGCTCGGTGAAGCGGGTGCGCCGCCCGTCGTGCAGCCGCAGGAAATGCTCCCGCAGGACGGCGGGTGCGCTGGGGTCGAGCAGGTCGAACAGGTTGCGCCCGCACAGCTCCGCCGACGTTCCGCCGAAGTGCCGGAAGAAGTCCTCGTCTCCGGCGAGGACTTGGAGGTCGAGGGCGAGGGTGGCCATACCGGCGGCGTGGCGTCCGGTCATGGCACGGGCCCGGTTCCGGTCATGGGTCACATCCGATGATGCCTGCCCGGGCAGGCGGCGGGCGCCCTGAGTGGTGTGGGGGTGAGCCATGGAGAGTACCGCTTTCTGTTGTCTCAACAACGGCATGGTCGTGCGCAAACCGAAAAAAGCTGAGGTCACGGCCCTGCCACCCACCTCCGGACCGGCGCTGGAAGCGGACCGTGCGACGGTTCCAGTGACGGGTGTTAGATGCGCTTCATGGTATATACCAACGTTTCGACTGCTTGCCGCTGCCCGTTTGTGGTCAACTTCTGCCCGTTTTCTGCCCGCGTGCCCTGGCGAAATGGTCAAAGGCACCGCGGAATGGGGAAAGCGGGCATCACTCGCGCATCGTGAAGTCTCGGTGATTCCCCAGTCTGTGCCACGTCACCTTGCCGCGGACGCCGGTGATTCAAGGCCGCCGGCCCAGGTCACCGGGCGGGTCGGGGGTGCCTCCGGCGTGCGGGCACGGGGGCGCCGCCCGGGGGCGGCGCGTCCCCGGCGAGGCGCGCCGGACGGGCCCCGGGCGGCCGGAGCCACTGCCGGTGTTCCGGGACCGGGGTGTTCGGGGCGGGGTGGCCGACGGTCAGGCCTTGCGGGTCTCGGACGGTGGTGCCATCACCCCGCCGCGCCGCAGCACCGCGTAGCCGATCCCGACGCCCACGGCCACCGGCCATTCGATCACCTCGGCGACGCCCAGTACCCCGAGTCCCGCGTACAGCGGGAGGCCGCCCTTGGCGGGCAGCACCCGGCGGGCCGCCGCGATGGGCATCAGCGCCACGTTCGCCGCGCTCTTCGCCGCGCGGCCGACGCGTCCACCGTCGACGCGGTCGAGATGGGTCGCGCTCGCGGCGCGGTCGAGATGGGTCGCCTGCGCCACGTGGCCGAGGCTGGGGACCGTCACCGTGAACCGGTGGTCACCCTTCTGGGGGGAGGGCTTCGCCGCCTTCGCCGCCTTCGCCGTCTTCGACCTCTGCGTGCTCTGCGCCGCCTTCGTCTTCCCCGACTGCGCGGACTTGGCGGCCGCGGTCTTCGACGGGGCCCGGCCCTTCGATGTGGCCTGGCTCCGGGCCGACTTGCCGGCGCCGCGCGCCGACGACCGTGCCGTCGCGGAAGTGCTGCGCTTGCGGGAGCTGGTGGGAGTGGTCACTGGTCTCACGTCCACACATGATTGACATCCGGAATCTTCTTCCTATTTCAGGGTAATCGGAATCAACCGGACAGGCCGCTCCACGCGGGAACCGCGCCGCGGACGCCGACACACCGGAGGTCTCACCGATGACGACGCTGCCTGGGCTGCACTTGACGAACCCCCCGATGCTGGAGCCCCTCACCCACGGAGTGGCCGCACGGGTACGGGACGCCGCCGGCGCGGTCGGCAGGCTGGTCCACCCGCCCAGCCGCGGGGTGTGGTCGTACCCGGGCCGCTACTACATCGAGGTGCACGGTGTGCACGGGATCGGCGGGGAGCAGGTGGCGAACCGGGTGGAACAGGCCCTCGAAAAGCATCCGAGCGTGCTGTGGGCGCGGGTGAACGCGCCCTCCGAACGGGTCGTCGTCGCCGTCACGAAACCGTCCCCGCGCGAACTGGAACTCGTCGCCCTGATCGAGCGAGCGGAGACCCACGGCCCCGCCGCCCCCGCCGAGGAGTTCGACGCATGGGCCCCCGAACCCCGCCACCCCTCGGGCGGGCCCCGGGAGGCCCAGTCCCTCGCCGTCGTCGCCGCGGACGTCCTGGGCCTGAGCGTCGCCACCGCCCTGCGGCTGGTCCCCTGGCTCCGGCTCCCGGCCGAGGTGAGCGCGTCCGTATCGGCCATCCAGAACCACCCCCGGCTGCGCCGGCTGGCCCTGGCCGTCACCCGCGGCGAGCCCACCGAGGCGGCTCTGCCGGTACTGAGCGCGCTGACCCAGGGCGTTGCCACCCGCGGCGGCGGGCTGGTGCTCGACCTCGCCCAGCGGCTGGGCCTGTGGCGGGAGGCCAGGGCCGAGGGCGAGGCATGGGCGGCGATGGAGCCGCATCTGGTGCACGGGCCCCAGGACGTGGCCGCCGAGCCCATCGTGGTGGAGCGGCCCGGCCCCACCCCCAAGGACACCATGGAGCGGTTCGCGGAGCGCTCCATGGCCATCGGGGCGACGGTCGGCGCGCTGACCGCCCCGTTCGCCGGACCGCGCCGCGGACTGGCCGTCGCGTTCTCGTCCATACCGAAGGCGCCCGGCGCCGGGCGCGAGGGGTTCGCCACCAGCCTCGGCCGGTTCCTGGCCCTGCGCGGCGTCCTGGCCATGGACCGCAGCGCCCTGCGGCGGCTCGGCCAGGTCGACACCGTGGTGCTCGACGAGGCGGCGCTGCGCGGCGACCGGTACGAACCCGTCGACCTGGAACTCCTCGGCGGCGCCGACCCCGAGCAGGTCGCGATGCGGCTCTTCGACCTCTTCGACCCGGACGAGCCCCTGGAGGTCCGGCGCGGCAACGGATGGGTGCTGGGGCCGCTGGACCGGCTCGAGCTGACCGGCCGCACCGGCCGGCAGACCGCGGCCAGGCTGCGCCGCAAGGGCAGCGAGAGGACCCTGGGCCTCGCCCGGGGACAGCGGCTCCAGGCGGTCGCCGGGCTCGCGGCCCAGGCGGTCCCGGGCGCCGAGGCGGTGGCCGCTGCCGCCCGCCGGGCGGGCGCGCGCATCGTCCTGGCCACCGACCGGCCGCCCCCGACGGCCTTCACCTTCGCCGACGCGGTGGCACCGGCGGGCCGCCGCCTGGTGGCCTCCGTACGCGCCCTCCAGGCCGACGGCGCGGTCGTGATGCTGCTGTCCGGGAACCGCCGGGCCCTGGGCGCGTCCGACTGCGGCGTCGGGATCCACCACGAGGGCGAGCCCCCCGCCTGGGGCGCCCATCTGCTCGTCGGCGCCGACCTGGACTCCGCCGGAATCATCGTGGACGCGGTCGGCGTGGCCGCCCAGGTGGACCGCGAGAGCGCCCTGCTGTCGGCCGGCGGCAGCGGTATCGGCGCGGTCGCCGCCCTCAAGGCCCCCCGGGCCCAGGCCACCGCGCGCGGCGCGGCGGCCGGCACCACCGCGGGCGCCATCGCGTTCGGCCTCGGCAACTGGCGCGCCCGGCAGCTGCTCTCCCGTCCGCTGGTGCCCCCGGTGGCCACCACCCCCTGGCATCTGATGCCCGTACCCCGGGTGCTGGAGCGCCTGTCCTCCGACCCCGGCCAGGGGCTGACCCCGGAGCAGGCCGCCACCCGGGCGGGCAAGGCGCCCACCCGCACCGGCGAACCGACCGGCACCAGCCTCCCGGCGGCGTTCATCGAGGAGCTGGCCAACCCGCTCACCCCGGTCCTGGCCGCCGGGGCCGCGCTCGCCGCCGCCGTCGGGTCGCGCACCGACGCCGCGCTCGTCGCGGCCATCACCGCCACCTCGGCGCTCGTCGGCGGCTTCCAGCGGGTCAGGACCGAACGGGCGCTCGCGGAGCTGTTCGCCAGGTCCGCGGTCGGTGCCCGGGTGCGCCGCGGCGGCACCGAACGCCTGGTCACCGCCGGGGACCTGGTCCTCGGGGACATCATCGCGCTGGGCCCGGAGGACGTCGTCCCGGCCGACTGCCGGGTGCTGGAGGCGGACGGCCTGGAGGTCGACGAGTCCTCGCTGACCGGCGAATCCCTGCCGGTGCCCAAGAACCCGGCGCCGGTGGTCGCCGCGCAGATCACCCAGCGCAGCTCGATGCTCTACGAGGGCACCACCGTCTCCGCCGGGCGGGCGCAGGCCATCGTCGTGGCCACCGGCCCGTCCACCGAGGTCGGCCGGAGCCTGGCCACCGCCCGCCGCGCCGCACCCGTGACCGGTGTCGAGGCGCGGCTCACCGCGCTCACCCGCTCCAGCGTCCCCATCGCGCTCGGCTCGGCCGCCGCCGTGTCCGGGGCCGGGCTGCTGCACGGCCTCCCGCTGACCGAGAACCTGGCCTCGGCGGTCAACCTCGCCGTCGCCTCCGTACCCGAGGGCCTGCCGTTCCTCGTCAACGCGGCCCAGCTGGCCGCCGCCCGGCGGCTGGCCGACCTCGGCGCCCTGGTCCGCAACCCGCGCACCATCGAGGCGCTCGGCCGCGCCGACGTGCTGTGCTTCGACAAGACCGGCACCCTCACCGAGGGCACCCTCCAGCTCGCGGCGGTCAGCGACGGCGGCGGCCCGCAGCCCGCCGACCGGCTCGACGCCCCGCGCAAGGACGTGCTCGCGGCCGCCCTGCGGGCCACCCCGCCCGCCCGCCAGGCCGAGCCCATGGCCCACCAGACCGACCGCGCGGTCATGGCCGGCGCGCGCCGCGCCGGGGTCGCGGTACGCCGGGGCGCACCGCGCTGGCGGCGCACCGACGCGCTGCCCTTCGAGCCCTCCCGCGCCTATCACGCCACCGCCGGGGCCACCGCGCGCGGCACCCTGCTGAGCGTCAAGGGCGCCCCGGAGAGCGTGCTGGAGCGCTGCGTCCGCCGGCAGACGCCCGACGGGGCGGCGACCACGGCCCTGGACGACGGGGGCGTCGCCGAACTGACCTCGGCCGCCGAGGAACTGGCCGGCGCCGGGCGCCGGGTCCTCGCCGTGGCCGAACGCCCCATGCGGGCCGGGGAACAGCTCACCGACGAGTCCGTGCGGGACCTGGTCTTCCGCGGGTTCATCGCACTGGCCGACCCGGTGCGTACCAGCGCGGCCCCCGCGACCGCGCGGCTGCGCGAGGCGGGCGTGCACACCGTGATGCTCACCGGCGACCACCCGGCCACCGCCGAGTCCATCGCGTCCACCGTCATCGAGGCCACCGAGCTGAAGGTGTGCACCGGGCCCGACCTGGACGAGATGCCCGACGCCGAGCTGGACGAACTGCTCCCCACCGTGGACGTCATCGCCCGCTGCAGCCCCCACCACAAGGTCCGCATCGTGCAGGCGTACCAGCGCCTCGGCCGGGTGGTGGCGATGACCGGCGACGGCGCCAACGACGCCCCCGCGATCCGGCTCGCCGACATCGGGATCGCCCTGGGGCGGCGCGGCACCCCGGCCGCGACCGCCGCCGCGGACCTCGTCGTCAGCGACGACCGCCTGGAGACGATCGTGTCGGCCCTGATGGAGGGGCGGGCGATGTGGGCCTCGGTCCGGGCCGCGCTCGCCATCCTCATCGGCGGCAACCTCGGCGAGGTCACTTTCAGCGTGCTCGCCTCCGCCATCGCGGGCAGCACCCCGCTGAGCGCCCGGCAGATCATGCTCGTCAACCTGCTGACCGACCTCGCGCCCGCGCTGGCCATCGCGGTGCGCGAACCCACCGGCCACACCGGCGAGCGGCTGCTCAAGGAGGGCCCGAGCCGTTCCCTGGGCACCGCGCTGAACCGGGAGATGATGCTGCGCGGCATCATCACGGCCGCCGGTGCGGGCGTGGCGTGGACGGGCGCCCGGCTCACCGGCCGCAAGCGCCGGGCCGGCACGGTGGCGCTCGTCGCCCTGGTCGGTACGCAACTGGCGCAGACCCTGGCCACCGGCGGCCTGGACCGGCATGTGCTGATCGCCGGGCTCGGCTCGGCCGCGGTTCTCGCCGGGATCATCCAGACGCCGGGCGTGAGCCAGTTCTTCGACTGCACCCCCCTCGGCCCGCTCGCCTGGGGCATCACCCTCGGCTCCATCGCCGCGGTCACCGTCATCGGCTCGGTCATGACCCCGCTGGCCCGCGGCGCGGTGGCCCAGAAGCCCTGAGGCGTCGGCCCCGTCCGCGGCCCTGCCGCCGCCCGGGATTCCGCGACCCTCTTGCGGTGACGCGTCTGTTCGATAGTGTTGATTGTCCCGGTTTGGGGCGAGGGGGCGGGTCCGTGTGGGAGGAGTGCCTGATGCCGCGACGCGAGAGATACGAGCTGATTTTCGCCGATCCGGTTGCCCCGGAGCCGGAGGCCGAGGACATCGTGATGGTGCACCGCACGGACTCCAGCGGTCCCGGCGGACACCCCGTCTACGCGGACGACACCGGCATCGTGCGGGCCGAGATCAGCGACCGCGCCGAGGTGCGGATGATCGCCAGCGGCGGGCACCAGGTGCACGCCTCGATGGTCCGCGCCCGGCCGGTGGCCTGACCGGATTCCCGGAGGTCTTCGCAGATCAGAGGTTTTGTCGGTGCCGCGCGCTAGCTTTCCTCCCATGGGAGTCCGCAGAAGCAGAAACGTCGAGGTGCGTCGATGAGTGATGTCGCGACAGTGGACGGCACGGCCGGTGCCGAGCTCCAGCTGGAGCCGTACCGGGTCCAGCTCACCGGTTACTGCTACCGGATGCTGGGCTCGGCGTTCGAGGCGGAGGACGCGGTCCAGGAGACGATGGTCCGCGCCTGGAAGGGCCTGGACCGCTTCGAGGGCCGGTCGGCGCTGCGCTCATGGCTGTACCGCATCGCCACCAACGTCTGTCTGGACATGCTGAACGGGAGCAAGCGCCGGGCCCGTCCGATGGACCTCACCGCCGTCTCCTCGGCGACGCCCGCCACCCTCACCACACAGCCCGAGGTCACCTGGATCGGGCCGGTGCCCGACGGGCACGTGCTGGCCGACGGCGGGGACCCCGCCGAGGTCGCCGCCCAGCGGGACGCGGTGCGGCTGGCGTTCGTGGCCGCCCTCCAGCACCTGGCGCCGCGCCAGCGCGCGGTGCTCATCCTGCGGGAGGTGCTGGCCTGGAAGGCCGCCGAGGTCGCCGAGCTGCTGGACACCACGGTCGCCTCGGTCAACAGCGCGCTGCAGCGCGCCCGGGCCACGCTCGCCGCGAGCGAGATCAGCGACACCGATCCGGTCAAGCCGCTGGACGAGGAGCAGCGCGCCCTCCTCGCCCGCTACGTGGACGCCTTCGAGCGCTACGACCTGGACTCCCTCACCTCGCTCCTGCACGAGGACGCCACGCTGTCCATGCCGCCCTACGACCTGTGGCTGCGCGGCCACGACGACATCCGCACCTGGCTGCTGGGGCACGGCATCGGCTGCCGGGGCTCCCGGCTGGTCCCTACCGTGGCGAACGGGACGCCCGCCTTCGGCCAGTACCGGCCGGGCGGACCGGGCGGCGGTCATGAGCCCTGGGCGCTCCAGGTCCTGGAGATATCAGCCGGGCGGATCACCGGGCTCAACTCCTTCCTGGACACCGAGCGGCTGTTCCCGCTGTTCGGCCTCCCTCCCCGGCTCGATCCGTAACGTGCCGTCCAGTCCTGCCCGGGTGAGCACCGCGGCCAGCTCGCCGCCGGTGTTCCGCAGTCGGATCTCCCGCCCCAGACGGCGGGCGGTCAGCCGCAGCCGGGCCAGGGTCTCGACCATGGCCAGATCCGGCCGGTGCGCCGCGCCCACGTCCACCGTGACGGGACCGGGCGCGCTGCGCCGCACCAGCTCGCGCAGCCGTTCACACAGCCGCTCCACCTCGGCGCGGGTCCGCGGCGGCCGGTCGAGGACCAGAACGGCCGGGGGAAGCGCGGGCGGGCTCTCGGGCTCGGGACCGGCCAACGTCCACCTCCTGTTGGGGGGCGCGCGATGGCTCGCGCGCTCATCAGAAGGGACCCTCGGGACGGGGAAAAGTCATCGCGCCACCGGTGCCGGCCGCGCGGGTGCCGGTGCGCGGTGGGAGGGGCGAAAGGTCAGTTGTTCTGGACGAACTGCTCGGCCAGGCCGTCGCCGGCCGAGACCGCCTTGTCGTGGTTCTCGATGGGGGACACCGAGGAGTTCTTGAAGAGGATGTACGTCACGCCCGACTCGGCGCCGCCCGTCTCCGGGTTCGGGTCGATGCCGTCGCAGACCGGCACGGTCGCCGACGTCTCGTCGTCGGCGCGGTACTTGCCGCTGGATATCTGCGAACAGTTCTTGACCGCCCATGTCGACACTGCGGGCGCGTCAACACTGCGGTCACGTCAACAGCGCGAGTGCGCGGTCTCAGCGCGGTACGGCACGCACCAGGGCCAGCAGACGGGTCACCTCGCGGGCCACCGCCTCGCGCCCCGCCGCGACGTAGCGGCGCGGGTCGACCACCTCCGGGTGGTCGGCGAGATGGCCGCGGATCGCCCGGGTGTAGGCCACGTTGAGGTGGGTGGCGATGTTCACCTTCGTCAGACCCGCCGCGACCGCGCGGGTCAGATCGGCCTCGGGTACCCCGGAGGAACCGTGCAGCACCAGCGGCACGGGTACGGCCGCGCGCAGCGCCGCGACCAGCTCCAGGTCCACCACCGCCTCCTTCACCACCATGGCGTGCGAGGTGCCCACCGCGACCGCGAGGGCGTCCACGCCCGTCGCCGCGACATAGGCGGCGGCCTCGGCCGGATCGGTCCGGGCGCCGGGGGAGTGCACCCCGTTCTTGCCGCCCACCTCGCCCAGCTCCGCCTCGACCCACACCCCGGCGGCGTGGCAGTCGGCCGCCACCGCCGCCGTGGCGGCCACATTGGCGTCGTAATCGCGCGCCGAGGCATCGAACATCACGGACCCGAAGCCGAGCCCGAGCGCTTCCCGCACCAGTCCGGGCTCGGTGGCATGGTCCAGATGCACCGCGACCGGCACCCGCGCGGCGTGGGCCACCTCGACGGTGGCCCGGCCGATCGCGGCCAGGGCGCCGTGATACCGCACCGCGTTCTCGCTGATCTGCAGGATGACCGGTGCCCCGGCCGCCTCCGCCCCGGCCACGATCGCCTGGGCGTGCTCGATCTGGATCACATTGAACGCCCCCGCGCCGAGCCCGCCCCGCAACGCCGGTCCGACGATCTCAGCGGTGGTCACCAGCGGCATGGCCCGTCTCCCTTCGCTTGCTCCGCCCGCTCAACCGAGGATCACCGAGCGGGTGAGATTGCGGGGCTGGTCGGGGTCGAGGCCGCAGCGCCCCGCGATCGCCACCGCGAGCCGCTGCACCAGCACCAGTTCGGCCAGCGGATCCCGGCCGTATCCGACGAGCCGGCCACCGGGCCCGGTGACCTCCTCCTCCGCCAGCCCGGACGGGCCCTCGCCGAGCCACCACACCACACTGCGCGGGCCGGTGACGCTGATCGGCCCGTGCCGGTACTCCATCACCGGGTACGCCTCGGTCCACGCGCCCGCCGCCTCGCGCATCTTGAGCGCGGCCTCCTGTGCGACGCCGTACGTCCAGCCGCGCCCGAGGAAGGTGAACTGACCCGCCTCCACGAGCCCGTCGGGCAGCGGCGCGGCGAGCGCCGCCGCGCCGTCCTCGACCAGACCTTCCAGGCCATGCCCCGCATGGGCGCGCAGCAGCGCCAGTTCACTGGTCGCCCAGCGCGTCTGCACCACCGACCGCTCATCCGCGAAGTCGAGCACGACCGCCGCGTCCGCCAGGCCGGTGACCGGGGAGCCGTGGACCGCGGTGATGACGGAGGTCGGCACCCCGCCCCGGAGCCGGCCGAGCAGATCCAGCACCTCGGTCGTGGTGCCCGACCGCGACAGCGCGAGCACCCGGTCGTAGGCGCGCCCGGCCGGCATCTCCGACGCAGGGAACGCGTCCGTCTCGCCCTGGCCCCCGGCCTCCCGCAGCGCCGCGTACGCCTGGGCGATGAACCACGAGGTGCCGCAGCCGACGACGGCGACCCGCTCACCGGGCCGGGGCAGCGCCTCGCGCACCGGCCCGTCCGGATCCCGGGCCAGTTCGACGGCGCGGCGCCAGCAGTCGGGCTGGCTCGCGATCTCGGTCTCGGTGTGGCTCATATGGCTCCCCAGTCCGATGGCTGCGAATGCGCGAAGATGCTTCGTACAGCCCGATAATGCGCATGATCTTGCAGGGAAGTCCAGGGCGCCCACCACCGGGGTAGGGTGAACCGCGACGGTACGACGGGGGTCGAGGAGACGGCGTGAAACGGCCCGAGCGCTGGAACGCCCTGCTGGAACTGCTGGCCAGGGACGGCAGGATCGAGGTCGAGGAGGCCGCCGCCGAACTGGCGGTGTCCGCCGCCACCATCCGGCGGGACCTCGACGAACTCGCACAGCAGCAGATGCTCAACCGCACCCGCGGCGGCGCGGTCGCGCACAACCTGTCGTACGACCTTCCGCTGCGCTACAAGACCGCCCGGCGCGCCTCGGAGAAGCAGCGGATCGGCGCCGCCGTGGCCCGCATGGTCGAGCCCGGCGCGGTCGTCGGCCTCAACGGCGGCACCACCACCACCGAAATCGCCCGCGCCATCGCCACCCGCGGCGAACTGTCCGGCTCCGACGGCGGCGGTCCGGCCGTCACCGTCGTGACGAACGCCCTGAACATCGCCCATGAGCTGGCGGTGCGCCCGCACATCAAGATCGTGCTCACCGGCGGGGTGGCCCGCCCCCAGTCGTTCGAGCTGATGGGGCCGCTGGCCACCGGGGTGCTGGACGAGGTCTCCCTCGATCTGGCCGTCCTCGGCGTGGACGCGCTGGACCCCGAGCGGGGCGCGGCCGCCCACCACGAGGGCGAGGCCAGCATCAACCACCTCATGGCCCGGCGCGCCGCCCGGGTGGTCGTCGCGGCCGACAGCTCCAAGCTGGGCCGGCGGGCGTTCGCCCGGATCTGCGCGCTGGACGAGATCGAGGTGCTGGTCACGGACACCGGCGCCACCGAAGAGGCGATCGCCCCGTACACCGAGGCCGGTGTCCGCGTCATCCGGGCCTGAAGCCGGGCCTGAAGCCGGACCTGACGGGCCCGGGGTTCAGGTCTTCACGTCCATACGTCTCACTTCTTCATGGCCGCGAGCAGCGCGGCCGCCCGCTCCACAGCGAAGGCGTAGCCCTGGATGCCGCATCCGGCGATCACGCCACTGGCGAGCGCGGAGACATAGGAGTGCTGCCGGAACGGCTCACGCTGGTGGATGTTGGAGATGTGCACCTCCAGGATCGGCATGTCGTCGCAGATCGCCAGCGCGTCACGCAGGGCCACCGAGGTGTGGGAGTAACCGGCGGGGTTGATGATGACGGCCGCGTGCCGCTCCCGGGCCTCCTGGATCCAGTCGATCAGCTGCCCCTCGTGGTTGCTCTGCCGGCAGTCGGTGGTGAGCCCGTGGGGGGCGGCCGTCTCGGCGACCAGCTTCTCGATGTCGGCCAGGCTGTCGGTGCCGTAGATCTCCGGCTGTCGGCGGCCGAGGAGGTTCAGGTTCGGCCCGTTGAGAACCAAGATCGTGGAACGGTCGCGCACGGGGGTGCTGGCCATGGCGTTGGGGTCCTTCCGTCGTCGTCGTCGGCGGGTGCGGGGCGTCCGGCGGTCGCGCCGCTCCGCGGAGCATCGTAGATCGCCTGCCCGGAGACCGTTGGCGGCCGGGGCCGGAGGGGGCAGAGTGGCTTCGGGCATGTGCCCATGGACCATGACCGGCCATGACGGTGGATGAAGGGAGATCGCCGATGCGCGTGGCGCTGCACTCGGTCCTCAAGGAGGGCCAGGAATCGGGGTACGAACGGGAGCACGCCACGGTTCCGGCGGATCTGCTGGAGTCGCTGGGCCGGGCCGGGATCACCAACTGGCGGATCTGGCGCAGCGGACGCCATCTCTTCCACCTCGTGGACTGCGAGGACTTCGCCGCGGCGATGGCGGCGCTGGACGAGGACCCGGTCAACCACCGCTGGCAGGAGTTCATCGGCGCCTACGTCGACCACTTCGAGACCACGGAGGGTTCCCCGGTCGGGGAATCGGCGCAGATGGCCCTGGGGGAAGTGTGGCAGCTGCGCGTCCAGGCGGCCGGGGCCGCCGGTGGCGACGGTGCGGGTGGGGACGCGGACTGAGGGCGCGGAACCGGCGGACCCTACCGCTCCGGATCGATCGGCGCAGCCATTCATCACACTGTGAGTCATGGTGAGAACGGAGTAAACGCCTCCCGTACTGCTTGGTGGCCCTGCGCGGGGGCGTGGCGGAAATGCAACAGGCGCTCCGCACACGCCCCGCGCCCCCCTACTGGAGGTCAGTGTTGAGCCACCACCGACGTGTGAACAAGCGGACCCTCGCCGTTTCCGGAGCTGCTGTCGTCGCGCTCGGGGCAGCCGCCCTTCTGCTGCCCAATGCCAACGCGAGCCAGGACAAGACGACGGACGTGAAGACCTTCTCGTCCCCGTCGGCAGTGAAACTCGCGAGGAGCCTCGCCTCTGACCTCGGTGACAACGGCGCTGGCTGGTACTTCAACAACGACACGAGCCAACTGGTCATGAACGTCATGACCGAGGACGCGGCGAAGACCGTGGAAGCCAAGGGCGCCGTCGCCAAGATCGTGCAGAACAGCATGTCCGAGCTGAAGGCCGCCACCAAGACGCTGAGCACCGACGCCTCGGTGGCCGGTACCGCCTGGTCCATCGACCCGGTGACGAACAAGGTCCGGGTGACCGCGGACAAGACCGTGACCGGCGCCAAATGGGACACGCTGACCAAGGCCACGGACGCGATGGACGGCATGGTGACCGTCCAGCGGACGAAGGGCGAGTTCAAGAGGTTCGACGGCGGCGACCCGGCCCAGCAGGACGCGAACGGCGACGCCGCGGGCGCAGGGGACGCGGCGGGCGACGCCGCCGGGAACGCGGGTGCCGGCGGTGCCGGTGACGCCGGGGCCGCGGGCGGCGCCGGAGACGCGGGTGCCGGTGGCGCTGGAGACGCCGGTGCCGGTGGGGCTGGAGACGCGGGTGCCGGTGGCGCGGGCGGTGGCGCAGCGGCCGGCGGTGTCGTCGGCGGCGATGCCATCTTCGGTGGTGGCGCCCGCTGCTCCCTCGGCTTCAACGTCTCCGTCGACGGAGCGCCCGGCTTCCTGACCGCGGGCCACTGCGGCAACGAGTCCGAGGCCTGGACCGCGGACCAGGCGGGTGCGCAGGCGCTGGGCACGGTCCAGGACACCAAGTTCCCCGAGACCGACTTCGCGCTGGTGATGTACGACGACGCGACCACCCAGCCGGAGAGCGCGGTCAAGCTCGCCGACGGCAGCAACCAGGCGATCGGCCGGGCCGTCGAGGCCAGCGTGGGCCTCAAGGTGCAGCGCTCCGGCAGCACCACGGGTGTCAGCGACGGCGAGGTCACGGGCCTCAACGCCACGGTGAACTACGGCGGTGGCGACATCGTCAACGGCCTCATCCAGACGAACGTGTGCGCGGAGCCGGGCGACAGCGGCGGCGCGATGTTCGCCGGGGACGCGGCGGTCGGCCTCACGTCCGGCGGCAGTGGCGACTGCACCCAGGGCGGGGAGACCTTCTTCCAGCCGGTGACCGGTGCCCTGGAGGCCACGGGCGCCGTGATCGGCGCCGGTGACGAGGGCGCGGGCGATGCCGGTGGCGCAGGCGCCGCGAACGCCGGTGCGGGCGCCGAGGGTGCCGCGAACGCTGGCGTGGGCGGCGCAGGTGCCGCCAATGCTGGTGCGGGTGCCGAGGGTGCCGCGAATGCCGGTGCGGGTGCCGAGGGTGCCGCCAACGCGGGCGCGGGCGCCGGTACGGGCGACCAGAGCGGCGCCGGAGCCGGTGACGCCGCCAGTGGGGCCGGGGTCAACTGACCCGGTCCACTCCATGAACGAGGCCCCGGGCACCCTCCTGCCCCAGTGCCCGGGGTCTCACCTTCTCACCGCATGCCCTGATCAGCCGCCCTCCGCAGCGGGGGTCGACGGAGTGGCGGGCGGCGGCAGCAACCCGGCCGCCTCCGCCGCCGCGCCGAGCACATCGTGCAGCATGGCCGGGGTGAGGCGGCCGGTGAAGGTGTTCCGCTGGCTCACGTGATAGCAGCCGAACACCCGTAGCGGGGCGCCCCCGTCGGCGGCCTCCAGCGTGATCCGCGCGCCGTGCCCGAAGGCGGGCCGCGGCCGGGGCACGCTCCATCCGGCGGTGGCCAGCACGGGCAGGGCGGCCTGCCAGCCGAAGGCCCCGAGCACCACCACCGAGCGCAAGGTCGGGCGCAGCAGACGCAGTTCCCGCTCCAGCCACGGGCGGCAGGTGTCCCGCTCCCCGGGGGTCGGGCGGTTGGCGGGCGGGGCGCAGTGCACCGGCGAGGTGACCCGGACCCCGCGCAGCGCGAGGCCGTCGCCGCGGTGGGTGGCGACGGGCTGGTTGGCCAGGCCGACGGTGTGCAGGGCCGCGTACAGGAAGTCGCCGGAGCGGTCGCCGGTGAACATCCGGCCGGTGCGGTTGCCGCCGTGCGCGGCCGGGGCGAGGCCCACGACGGCGAGCGCCGCGTCCGGCGGGCCGAATCCGGGCACCGGCCGGGCCCAGTAGTCCCAGTCGGCGAAGGCCGCCTGTTTGGTACGGCCCACCTCCTCCCGCCACGCCACCAGCCGCGGGCAGGCGCTGCACCGGCTCACCCGCTCGTCCAGCTCGTCGAGGGTACGGGCGCCGGGCGCCCGGCGGGCGGGCTCGGCGCGGACGGGCTCGGCACGGGCCGGTTCGGCAGGAGAATCGCGTGGCGTCATACGTCGCGCGGGTGCCCCGCGCCCTTGCGCAGGAAACGCCGCAGCCGGGTCAGCGGCCAGGTGTTGATGACATCGTCGGTGGTCAGCCAGCCGCGCTGGGCCATGCCCACCCCGTACCGAGGATTGGCGAGGTCCAGCGTCGAGTGCGCGTCGCTGTCGATGGCGAACACCACGCCGTGCTCCTTCGCCCGCAGGATGTTCTCGTCCGACAGGTCCAGCCGGTTCGGATGCGCGTTGATCTCCAGCGCGGTGCCGGTACGGGCACACGCGGCGAACACCGCGTCCAAGTCGGCGTCGACGCCGGGCCGCTTGCCGAGGATCCGGGTCGTCGGATGGCCGATGATGTTGACGTGCGGGTTCTCGCAGGCCCGCAGGAACCGCCGGGTCATGGTGTCCCGGTCCTGGCCGAACTGCGTGTGCACCGACGCCACGCACAGATCGAAGCCCTCGAGGAAGTCGTCGGGCCAGTCGACCTCTCCCTCGGCGTCGATGTTCAGCTCCACACCGTGCAGCAGCCGCATGTCCCGGCGGCCGCGCCCGCGGTCCATGGCGCGCAGCCGCTCCCGCTGGGCGAGGATCTTCTCCTTCGTCATCTGCTGCATGTACAGCTTCGGCGCGTGGTCGGTGACGGCGTAGTACGCGTAGCCGCGCCGCTCCGCCGTGGCGATCATGTTCTCCAGCGGTTCGAGGCCATCGGTGAGGTCCGTGTGGGTGTGCAGATCGCCGCGCAGATCGGATTCGACGACGAGCAGGGGAAGTCGGCCCTCCAGCGCGGCCTTCACCTCGCCGCGGTCCTCGCGCAGGGTCGGCGGGATCCAGTCCATGCCGAGCCGCGCGTACACGTCCTCCTCGCTGCGTGAGGCGATCTTCTTTCCGCTCTTGGTCTCGAAGAGGCCGTACTCCGACAGCTTCAGGCCGTGGCGCACCGCGATCGCGCGAACCCGGATGTTGTGGGCCTTGGAGCCGGTGAAATACAGCAGCCCCGCGCCCCAGGAGTCCAGCGGCAGCACCCGCAGATCCACCTGGAGCCCCTTGGTGGTGCGGATGGACGTCTTCTTCTCGCCATGCGCGATGACCTCCGTGGTGTACGGGAGCGCGGTGAACGCGTCCATGAACGGCGCCGATTCGGCCGCCGCCACCAGGATGTCCACATCGCCCACGGTCTCCCGCATGCGGCGCAGCGACCCGGCGTACGCGACCCGCTCGCAGCCGCGCACCCGGCCCAGCGCGGCCACGATGTCGTCGGCGAGGTCCATGGCGTCGTCGAGCGGAGCCCGGCCGCCCGCGGCCCGCAGCAGCCCGATGCCGTGCAGGATGTTCTCCTCGGACTTCGGGCCGAAGCCCCTCAGATCGCGCAGCCGGTGTTCCTCGATCGCGGTGGCCAGCTGCTCGACCGAGGCGATGTCCAGCTCCTCGTACAGCACCATGGCCTTCTTCGGCCCGAGCGCCGGGATCGCGGTCAGCTCCCGCACCCCGGCCGGGATCGCGGCGCGCGCCTCCTCGACGGCGGGCACATGTCCGGTGCGCAGATACTCGACGACCTTGTCGGCGATCGACTTGCCGACGTTGGGGATCTCCCGCAGCCCCTTCACATCGAGCCCCGCCACATCGGCGGGATGGCCGCCGATCGACCGCGCGGCCTTCTCGTAGGCACGTGCCTTGAACGCGTCCCCGCCCGTGATCAGGAGGAGATCGGCGTACTCACGCAGGAGGGCTTCGACCTCCTCGTTGGAGCGAGCCATGGGACAGATTCTAGTCGCCGTACGGCCGGACGGCCCTGGCGATCCCGTGGACCTGGAGGGATCCTTGATGCGTGAAGCGCCCCACGCGGCCGCTGGGGCGCGGCGATCCGGACGCCCGTCCGGGTCGTGTGTTTCCCCGGTTTGGGGGAGGTCATGGACGTTGGATTCCTGAAGCCGTTGTTCGATCGCCCCGGCCCGTGGGCGTGCGTCTACCTCGACACCTCGCGTGTGACGGAGGACGCCCCCACGCGGCGCCGGCTGCGGGAGCGGTTCGTGGC
Organism: Streptomyces sp. NBRC 110028; assembly: GCF_001417735.1. Classification (GTDB taxonomy): domain Bacteria; phylum Actinomycetota; class Actinomycetes; order Streptomycetales; family Streptomycetaceae; genus Streptomyces. The sequence goes on along the minus strand of NZ_BBUZ01000035.1, from coordinate 114,911 downwards.
CGGTCAGCTGACCGCCCAGGGCGCCGACCCCCGCACCCGTGAGGCGCTGGTGAGCAGGCTGGCCGGCCGGCGGGCGGCCACCGCGTCCGCCGGACGGGCGCTGTTCGCCGCGGACGGCGAGGTGGTGCTCGACCTGCCGCTGGCCGCGTCCCCGGGCGACGTCGTGACGTCCTGGTCGCCACTGCCCCGGGTGGCGCCGCTGGCGTCGCTGCGCGGCGAGTGGCCGTCGTGCCTGGTGGCGTACGTGGACCGGACGGGCGCCGATCTGGAGCTGCGCGACGAGGGCGGGGCCCGCCCGGTGTGCCGCGCCACAAGCGGGGCGCCACGGGGCCGCGGCCACCGCTCGGTGCCCGCCGACCGGTACGAGTGGCACTACCGCAACCGGGTCGAGAACGACTGGGAGCACACCGCGGACCTCGTGGCCGAGGAGCTGGTACGGCAGTGGCCGGACAGCGGGGCGCCGCTGCTGGTCCTGGCGGGCGATCCGCGCGAGCGCAGGGCGGTGCGCGACCGGCTGCCCGAGCCATTGCGCGACCGGGCGGTGGTGGCGCGGCACGGCAGCCGGGCGCCCGGACCGGCCCGGGAACTCCTGGAGGCGGAGATCGACCACGCCCGCGCGGACCACGCCCGCGCCCATCTGGAAGCCGTACTGGATCTCTTCCGTGCCGGGCGCGGCCGCCCCGGCGGGCACATCGCGAGCGGCCACGACGGCTCCGCGCCCAGCGGGGCGGCGGAGGGGGTGCCCGCGGTGGTGGAGGCGTTGCGCAGCCATCAGGCGGCCACTTTGCTGCTCGGGCAGGCGGGCGGCGACATGCGCCATGAGGTGTGGGTCGGCCCCGGCGCCGATCAGGTGGCGGTGCAGCGGGCCCAGGCGCGGGCGCTGGGAGTGAGCACGCCCGAGCCGGCGCGCGCGGACGACGCGCTGATGCGGTCCGCGGCGGTGGCCGACACCGAGGTGCTGCTGGTGCCCGAGGGCGTGGCAGGACCGGCCGGGGGACTGGGCGCGGTGCTGCGCTGGCACGGACAGGCCTGAGCGCCGACAGGAGCCCTTACCGCATCTGACAGCGTGTCGAAAGCTCATCGCCTTCGAAAGCTCATCGTGTCGAAAGTTTCTTTCTCGGCGAGTCAGACACATGGGGTAAGTTCACACTTTTGTATGCTTTCTCCAGCGCGTCGTTCCCCCCTGTCGGACAGTCACTGTCCGTACGGTCACGAAAGGGGCTCCATATGCAGACGATGGAGGTTCGCCCACCGGTACCCAGCCGTTCCCGTAGTAGATGGCGTCGATACGGTCGGCTCGCCGCCGCGAACTTCGTGCGCGGCGCGTCGTACGCATCCGGCACCGCGGCCATCGGTCTGATGGCGTGGTGGGTGCAGACCCATTAGCCCACAGGTTGTCGCGACAGCCGCTCGGGGCGGCTGTCGCGGTGGTTCTAGGCTTGCGGATGGGGCTGATGGCGGAAGCGGAATCCGTGATGTGCCTGGCGGGGGGCATGGCCTCCGAGCCGGGCCCGCAGCTGGATCCCGTGAATGACCTCGATGATGCCCAGGACCAGCAGCCAGACGCCGGTCACCAGGGTGAGCGCGGCGATGGAGCCGAAGGGCGACACGATCAGCACGATTCCGGCCAGGGCGGTGATGACACCGAGGAAGATCTGCCAGCCGCGGGCGGGGATTCCCGTGTCCTGGACGGCCATGACGGTGTGCATGACACCCCGCAGCAGCCAGGCGAATCCGATCCACAGCGCGAGCAGCAGGATCGACTGGGCCGGACCCCGGAAGCAGATCAGGCCGAGGAACACGCTCACCGCGCCGCTGACGAAGCTGAGGACGCGCATCGATCCCGGGATGTGCGCCCCGAAGGCCGCGACCAGCTGAACGATGCCGGTGATCAGCAGATAGACACCGAACAGGGCGCCGACCACCGCAAGGGTGGCCGCGGGCCACACCAGCACCAGCAGCCCCAGCACGATCGCGACCAGACCCGCGGTCAGCAGCATCTGCCACGCGGCATCCGACAGGGTGCCCAGCAGGCCGGTGAAGGGGCGGTCAGGACCGGCGGCGCGCTCATCGCGCTGTTCGGCGTCGCGCGAGTTGTCCGAGGGGAACGTCATCGTCGTCCACCTCCTTGAGGGAACAGTGACACCACCATCGTCGCTCCCCCCGCGCCTTATCGCCTGATGGTGGCGCGTGGGCCCGGCCGATGTGCCCTTCACGCGTCATCGTGGCGCCTGGGGCGGCGCCATCGTGGCGCGGTCAGCCGCCCGTCGCGAAGCCGGGGAAGAGGGTCATCCCGCCGTCCACGTACAGCGTGGTGCCCACGACGTAGTCGCACAGGTCGGAGGCGAGGACGACCGCCGCGTACGCGATGTCCTGCGGCTCACCGATCCGGCCGTAGGGGATCAGCTCCAGCAGGGCGTTCCGGGCGTCCTCGGTGTCCCACGCATCACGGTTGATCGGGGTCCGGATGGCACCCGGCGCGACCGCGTTCACCCTGATCTTCTGCGGCGCCAGCTCCTGGGCCATGGTCTGCATCATCATCGACACACCGCCCTTGGACGACGCGTAGTTCACATGACCGGCCCAGGGGATGATCTGGTGGACCGAGCTCATGCAGATGATCTTCCCGGCCGCCCGTGACACCTCGGGAACGACACCGCGCCGCTGGAATTCCTTGACCGCCTCCCTGACGCACAGGAACTGACCGGTGAGGTTGACCGAGAGCACCTTCTCCCAGTCCGCCAGGGTCATCTCCACCGTCGGAGCGTCGCGCTGGAGGCCCGCGTTGGCGACCAGGATGTCGATCGTGCCGAGCCGGTCGACCATGGTGGACACCATGTCGACCACCTGGTCCTCGCGCGACACATCCGCCTGGTGGGCGTAGGCGCGCACACCGTGGCCCTCGATCTCCTTCACGACGGCCTCGGCGGCAGGCCGGTCGGAGACGTAGTTGACGACCACATCGGCGCCCGCGCGCCCCAGGGCGATGGCGGTCGCCTTGCCGATGCCCGAGTTGGCCCCGGTCACCAGCGCCTTCTGGTCCGTGAGGAGCCCCAGGTCGGACAGCGAGGGCGGGCCTTGGGGGGTGGTCATCAGTGTTCTCCTTCGCTGGGTGTCCGCCGCCGGGTGTCCGTGGGTCGCGCGTCCCGACCCTTCCAGCCCGGGGCGGACCCGGCGCTCTCCACGGCGCCACGGTCACCCGCTGAGGCGATGCACATCGTTCCAGCGGCGCAACGCGGGGGAGCGGCGGGCGGTACGTCGTTCAGCTTGCGACCGGCTCGGCCATGGCCTGGGCGCGCAGCGTCGAGCAGGTGCGGTTGATGAGCCGGGAGACATGCATCTGGGAGATGCCCAGCTGCTCGGCGATCCGGCTCTGGGTCATGTCGCAGAAGAACCGCATGTAGAGGATCTGGCGCTCCCGGTCGGCCAGCCGCCGGAGCCCGGGGCGCACCGCCTCGCGTTCCACCACCCGGTCGTACTCGGGCTCCTGGCAGCCGAGCGTGTCCGCCAGCGAGTAGCCGTCGTCCGCGCCGGTCAGCTGGGCGTCGAGGGACAACGGGGTGAAGCTGCCCATGGCCTCCATGCCGATGCGCACCTCCTTCTCGCTGAGGCCGGTGCGCTCGGCGATGGCCTCGGTGGGCACCGTGGCGTCGTCGAGGGACTGCGACAGCTCCCGGTGCGCGACCCGCACCCGGTTGCGCAGCTCCTGGACCCGGCGCGGGACGTGCAGCACCCACAGGTGGTCCCGGAAGTGGCGCTTGATCTCGCCGACGACGGTGGGCACCGCGAAGCCCGCGAACGCCGTGCCGTGCCCGGGGTCGTACCGTTTGACGGCCTTCACCAGGCCGAGCGCGGCCACCTGCTCCAGGTCCTCCAGGGCTTCGCCCCGGTTGCGGTACTGGCGGGCCAGCCGCCGCGCCATCGGCATCCACGCCTCCACCACCCGCTGCCGCAGCGCCTCCTTCTCGGGGCCGTCGGGGAGGCGGGCCATCTGGTGGAACTCGGCGCTGGTGTCGGGGGCGTCGTCGTGCGGGTGCTTCGAGGAAGCGGACCGGGGACGTGTCCTGTGCTGCGCTGCGGTCGTCATGTCACACACCTCCTGCAGTGGGCTGACGGGTCGCCTGGGACCGTGGTCGCTGCCATGCGGGAGCGCGCAGGATACGGACCGGGGGCCGTGTCCTGGAGCCGTCAGAGCGCTCCCACGGTGCGTGCCTCCGGTCCGAAGCACGTTCAGTCGCCTGCCCTGGGCCTCCAGGGGTAAACCCAACCGGTTCCCGGGCTCAGCCCAGCAGTGCCGCCACCGTGATGAGCACCGGCGCGGCCAGCACCGTGGACAGCAGGATGGACTCGCGGGCCAGGATGGTGCTCGTGTCGTAGCGCACGGCGTAGGTGAAGAGGTTCTGTGCCGAGGGGAGCGCGGAGGTGACGACGGCCGCGAGGAGGGCCGGGCCGCTGAGCCGGAAGACTCCGGCCGCGATGGCCCAGGCCACCACCGGCTGGCCGAAGGATTTCAGCGCCACCGACAGCAGCACCGGGCCGCGCTCCTCGCCGCGCCCGGGCAGCTCACTGCCCGGCAGCGAGATGCCGAAGGCGAGCAGCACGGCGGGTACGGCCATGCCGCCCATCAGCGTGAACGGTTCCATGACGGGCCCGGGCACCCGCCACCCCGAGGCGGCCACCGCGACCCCGGACAGCGAGCCGATGACGACGGGGTTGCGGAAGGGGGTGGTCAGCCGGCGAACCAGCGAGGGCGGATGCTCCCCGGGGCGGCTGAGGTCGATGACGGTGAGTGCGATCGGGGTCATCACCAGTTGCTGGAACAGCAGCACCGGGGCGATGAGGGACGCGTCGCCGAGGACGTACACGGCGATCGGGATGCCGAGGTTGCCCGCGTTCACATAACTCGCGCACAGGGCGCCGATCGTGGTGCGGCCCACGCTCCACTTGCGTACCGCGCCGACCGCGACGAACGCGCCCGCCACCACGAAGGTGCTCAGGGCCGTGACGAGCAGCGGGGTCGAGACGACGACGGACAGGTCGGCGCGGGCGAGCGTGGAGAACAGCAACGCGGGGGAGGCGACGTTGAAGGAGAGCCTGGTCAGGACCTCCCGCCCCGACCCGCCCAGCGCTCCTCGGCGGCCGAGCACATAGCCGGTGACGATGATGCTCGCGATGACGCCGAAGCCGGTGATCACACCGCCCACGGGGCCTCCGCCCGGCCGGAGTTCCGGTGGGCCGCGGGGTGCCGCGGGCCGGGGCGGGGTCTCGGGACGCGGGGCGAGGGACGGGGCGCGGCGGTCATGAGCGGTGTCTTCCCGGGCTGGAGTTGTCAGCATGCACCCTACAAGTAACCCGGGCGCGCGGTGCAGAAGACCGGACGCTGTCCCACTATGTGATCGTCAGGACGCGTTCACCCTTCGCCAGCGAGCTGTTGCCGGCGAAGATCTGGATCTCTCCCTTCTCCACCGTGAACGTGCCGTCCCGGTCATGGGTCCAAAAGCCCAGATCCTCGGCGCCCAGCCGGAAACGGACGGTGGTGGACTTGCCGGCGCCGAGGGTGATCCGGCGGAAGCCGCACAGCCGCCGCACCGGTTGTACGACGCTGGCCACCGGGTCGCGCAGATACACCTGCACCACCTCGTCCCCCTCGCGGTCCCCGGTGTTGCGCACCGTGACCGCCACCTCCACGGTGTCGCCCTCGCGCAGCGCGTCGGCCGTGACGCGGCTGACGGACAGCTCCGGCGCGCCGATGTCGAAGGTGGTGTAGCCGAGGCCGTGGCCGAAGGCGAACTGCGGGCCGTCGGCGAGATCGAGGTACTTGGAGGTGTACTTGTTGTCCGGGTCGTAGGGGCGCCCGGTGTTCTCGTGGTTGTAGTAGAGGGGGATCTGCCCGACCGAGCGCGGGAAGGACACGGGCAGTTTGCCGCCGGGGTTCACGCTGCCGAACAGGACGTCCGCGATGGCGTTTCCGCCCTCGATGCCCGGATGCCACGCCTGGAGCACGGCGGGCGCCGAGTCCAGCCAGCCGCCCATCGTCAGCGGGCGGCCGCTGACCTGGACCACGACGAAGGGCGTGCCGGTGTCCGCGATCGCCGCGATCAGCTTCTCCTGCTGCCCGGGCAGGCTGATGTCGCTGCGTACGGCCGCTTCCCCGCTGAGCGCCGAGGCCTCCCCGACCACGACGATCGCCACCTCGGCCGCCCTGGCGACCGCGGCGGCCTTGGCGATGCCGCCGGTGTCCTCGCCCGCCGGGTCCACGCCGCGGGCGTGGTCGACCCGGGCCTTCGGCGCGGCGTCCTTGACCGCGTCCAGGACGGTGACCGGCGCGAACGCGTCCGCCCAGGGCCCGGCCCAGGAGCCCCGCAGATCGGTGGAGTCGCCGAAGGGCCCGACGACGGCGATGGAGGAGACCGACCGGCTGAGCGGGAGCAGCGCCGTCTTCCCCTTCCCGGCCGGGACGTTCTTGAGCAGCACCATGGTGCGCGCGGCCGTCTCGCGCGCCGCCGCCCGGGACTCCTTGGTGGGCTCCTCGATTGCCGCGTCCTCGTCCGCGTAGGGGTGTTCGAAGAGCCCGAGCCGGAACTTGAGCCGCAGGACGCGGGCCACCGCGTCGTCCAGCCGCGCGGCGGTGATCGCCCCGCTGCGCAGCAGCCGCTTGCCGTGGTCGGCCAGGGTGGTGCTGACCATCTCCATGTCGACCCCGGCGTTCAGCGCCAGCCGCCCGGCGTCGGCGTGGTCGGCGGCGAAGCCATGGACCGTCATTTCCTGAACGCCGTTGTAGTCGCTGACGACGACGCCGCCGAACTCCCACTCCTCTTTGAGGATGTCGGTGAGGGTGTGCCGGTTGCCGTGGGCGGGCACCCCGCCGATGGTGTTGAAGCTCGCCATGACGGTGGCCACCCCGGCGTCCACGGCCGCGAGGAAGGGCCCGAGGTAGAGGTTGCGCAGCCGGGCCTCGGAGACGTCCACCGTGTTGTAGTCGCGTCCGCCCTCGGCGCCGCCGTACGCCACGAAGTGCTTGGCGCACGCCGCGAGCCGGTCCTTCGCGCTCAAGTCCTCGCCCTGGTAGCCGCGGGTCTTGGCGGCGGCGAACGCGGCCGTCAGATGCGGGTCCTCGCCGCTGCCTTCGGAGATCCGCCCCCAGCGCGGTTCGTGGGTGACGTCCATCATGGGGGAGAAGGCCCAGTGCACCCCGCCCGAGCGGGCCTCCCTCGCCGACACCTCGGCGTCCCGTTCGGCCACCGCCGGGTCGAAACTCGCGGCCTGGGCCAGCGGGATGGGGAAGGTGGTCCACATGCCATGGATGACATCGAGGCCGAACACCAGCGGGATGCCCAGGCGTGACTCCTCCACGGCCATCCGCTGGAGCGCGTTGGTGGACTTCGCGCCGTAGATGTTGAGGACGGAGCCGAGCCGTCCCTGGCGGGCCGCCTTCTCCGCCGCGGCGGTCTGCCCGCCGCCGGGCCCGGTGTCGCCGGTCCAGGCGAGCTGCTGCAGCTGGCCCAGTTTCTCCTCGACCGTCATCCGCCCCAGCAGGGCCTGGACCTTGGCCTCGTACGGGGCGGGCTCCGCCGTAGGTCCCTCGCCCGGGCCCGGCCGCTCCCGGGCGTGGGCGGTGCCGGTGGCGGCCCTGCCCGCGATGGCGGTGCCACCGGCCGCGGCGAGCACCGTTCGTCTGCGCACACCATTCATGTTCTTCGTCCCTTGAAGAGTCTTGAAGAGTTCTGAGGGTGTTCCGGGTGTCCGACGGTTTTGATCTTTAAAAAGTTGAACCGAAGGTACGGAGTCGCCCCGGGGCCGTCAAGGGTGCGCCCATTGACAGGCGTGGTGCGGGCTCCCATACTTCGCCACGGTTAACCGTGAACGGTTAACCAATGTCCCGGGCAACGAGGCCCCGAGCAGGAGAACCACATGACCTCACGCCACGCGTCCGTACAACTCCGCCGCACCGTGCTGTCGAGCTTCATCGGCAACACCATCGAGTTCTATGACTTCCTGCTCTACGGCCTCGCCAGCGCGCTGGTGTTCGGCGATCTCTTCTTCCCGAGTCTGAGCCCGTTCGCGGGCACCCTCGCCTCGTTCGCCACCTTCGGCATCGGCTTCATCGCCCGCCCGCTCGGCGGCTTCGTCTTCGGCCACCTCGGCGACACCATCGGCCGGAAGACCACGCTGGTCACGACGTTGTGCGGGATGGGCGCCGCCACCTTCGCCGTCGGTCTTCTGCCAACGTACGACACCATCGGGATCTGGGCACCGGTGCTGCTCGTGGTCTTGCGCTTCATCCAGGGCTTCATGGTCGGCGGCGAATGGGGCGGCGCCATGCTGATGGTCGTCGAGAACGCCCCGGCACACCGCCGCGGTTTCTTCAGCGCCTGGCCCAACACCGGCGGCTTCTCCGGACAGCTGCTGGCCACCGGAATGTTCGCGCTGATGGGCCTCCTGCCCGACGGGTCCTTCCAGTCCTGGGGCTGGCGCGTGCCGTTCCTGTGCAGCGCGGTGCTGGTGGGCGTAGGGCTGTGGATGCGCGGCCGGCTCGGCGAGTCCGCAGTGTTCGAGCAGGTCAAGCACGAGGAGGGCAAGGCCAAGGCGCCACTGCTGGACGTGCTGCGCCATGACTGGCGGAGCGTGCTGCTGATCATGTCGCTGCGGTTCAGCGAAAGCGTGCCGTTCTTCCTCCTCACCGTCTTCGCGGTGTCCTACGGACCGGAACACCTCGGCATCCCGAAGGCCACCCTGACCACCGCCATCATGATCGCCTCGGTGCTCGCCTTCCCCGCCCACGGCTTCTTCGGCGCGCTGTCCGACAAGGTGGGCCGCCGCCCGGTCTACGTCTACGGCGGCCTGGCCGCCGCGGCCCTGGCCTTCCCGGCGTTCTGGCTGCTGAAGTCCGGCTCCGCGGTGCTGATCGTGCTGGCGTACTGCCTGGTCATCAATCTCGCCCACAACGCCTGCAACGCCGTCCAGCCCGCCCTGTTCACCGAGCTGTTCGGCTCCAAGGTCCGCTACAGCGGCGCCTCGGTCGGCGCCCAGCTCGGCGCGATCGTGGCCGGTGGTCTCACTCCGTTCATCGCCACCGCGCTCACCGGCGGCGGCGACAACTGGATCCCGGTGGCCGCCTACGCGAGCGCCGTCGCCCTGATCTCGGCGGCCGCCGCGTACTTCTTCACCCCCGAGACCTCCCGACGCGACCTGGTCGACACCAGCTCCGCGATGGCGGCCGGACCCGAACCCGCGCCCGCGCCGGACACCAAGCCGGCCGCGGCGCCGGAGACCGGCGCGGTCGCGTGACCGTCCACCGCGAGTTCGTCCTGCGCGACGACCCCCGCTTCGGCCACTGCCACGCCTCCACCCTGCTGCCGCTGCCGGAGGGCGAGGCGCTGGCCGCCTGGTTCGCCGGAAGCCGGGAGGGCGCGGACGACGTGGCGATCTGGCTGGCGCGGCGGACCGGCGGCGGGTGGCAGGCGCCGGTGAAGGTGGCGGACGAGGCGGGGCTGCCGCACTGGAACCCCGTCCTGTTCGCCACCGGCCACGGCGAGGTGCTGCTCTTCTGCAAGACCGGCCACCGCATCCCCGGCTGGCGCACCCGGGTGCTGCGCTCCCGGGACGGCGGCCTCGGCTGGTCCGCCCCCGCCGAACTGGTGCCGGGCGCGGAAGGGGCCGGTGGGCGCGGGCCGGTGAAGAACAAGCCGATCCGCCTCGCCGACGGCGGCTGGCTCGCGCCCGCCTCCGTCGAGGAGCCGCGGAGCGCCGGTGGCCGCTGGGACGCGTTCACCGACCGCTCGGACGACGGCGGCGCGAGCTGGCGGCGCTCCGCGCCCGTACCGCTGGACCGCCCGGCGTTCCGCGGCGCCGGGGTCATCCAGCCGACGCTGTGGGAGAGCGCCCCGGGCGAGGTCCGGATGCTGCTGCGCAGCTCCTGCGGCCGGGTGTGCCGCAGCGTCTCCCACGACGGCGGCCGTACCTGGTCGACCGCGCGGCCGCTGGACGTCCCGAACAACAACAGCGGTCTGGACGCCGTACGGCTCGCCGACGGCCGGGTGGTGCTGGCGCACAACCCGGTGGCCGCCGCGTGGGGCGCCCGTACCCCGCTGGTGCTGTCCGTGTCCGAGGACGACGGGATCACCTGGCGCCGGGCGGTGGTGCTGGAGGACCGGCCCGCCGCCCGCCCCGGCGCCATCGTCCCGGACGAGACGGGCGTACGGACCGACGGCCGAGCCGAGTTCTCCTACCCGGCGGTCGTGCCCTGGGCGGACGGCGTCGCCGTCACGTACACCTGGCAGCGGCGCGGCATCGCCTTCGCCACCGTTTCCGGAGCGGCCCTGGGGAGGAATAATGAGTCGGCGGTTAACGGTTGACTGAAGACGTTCCGCCCCCCCCAGAAGGAGCCCGTCGGTGCCCATCACCTCGCTACAGCAGCAGTCCCTCGGCGATCGGGTCGCCCACGAGCTGCGCGTCCTCATCATCTCAGGACGGCAGCGCCCCGGCACCCATCTCGTCGAGGGCGCCCTCGCCGAGCAGTACGACGTCAGTCGCGGACCGGTCCGCGACGCGCTGCGGCAGCTGGAGGCCGAGGGGCTGGTCGAATCCCGGCGCCGCGGCGTCTTCGTCACCGGGCTCACCGAGGACGACGTCGACGAGCTGTACACGCTGCGCGAATCCCTGGAGACCCTGGCCCTCACCCTCGCCATCGGCCGGGCCGGACCCGGCGACTGGGACCGGGCCCAGGGCTTCGTCGACCGGATGCGGGACGCCGCCGACCGCTCCGCGCCCAGCGACTTCGCCCTCGCCGACCTGGAGTTCCACTCCCAGTTCTACCTGCTGTCCGGGCACCGCCGGCTGGTCGCCGTCTGGGAGCAGTACCGCCCCACCTTCGGCGTCGTCCTCGACGTCACCAACGCCCAGGACGTCGATCTGCACCCCTCCGCCGAGGCCCATGTCGACCTGCTGGAGACCGTGCGCGGGGGCGAGACCGAGACCGCCGTCACCACCCTGCGCGAGCACCTCCTCGGCGCCAGGAACCGGCTCCGCTCGGCGCTGCGCGCCGCACGGGCCGCCAACGAGGGCTGACCGGCGGCCCGGGGGCGCCGGGACCTTCAGTGCCCGCGCTCGTCCATGCCCGTCATCAGGGCCTGGTGACTGGCGCGCACATGCTCGCGCATCACCCGCTCGGCACCGTCGCCGTCCTTGGCCTGGATCAGGCTGAGGACGCGGTGATGCTCGGAGTCCGACTCGATGAGCCGCCCGGGGCGGGACAGCGAGGTGCGCACCAGCCGGGCGTAGGCGAGCTGGTTCATCAGGGTGCGGTAGTGCCCCTCCAGCTTGCTGTTGTCCGCGCCCCTGACGATCAGATCGTGGAACTCGTGGACCAGCGCCGCGTACCGCTCCGCGTCGCCGTCCCTGACGGCCTGGTCGGCCGCCCGCATGCTGGCCTCCAGCTGCTCCACCTCCGGTACGTTCCCACGGAAGGCGAGCAGCCGGGCGGCGGCGCCCTCGAACAGCTCCTTCATCTGGAACAGCTCGGTCAGCTCACGGCGCGACGGTACGGCGACGAACGTGCCGACCCGGGGCCGGACTTCCACCAGCCCTTCTATCTGGAGCTGCTTGAGGGCCTCGCGGATGGGGGTCCGGCTGACCCCGAAGGTCTCGGACAGCGCCATCTCGGACAGGCTGGAGCGGGGCGGCAGTTCGCCACTGATAATCATCTGCCGCAGCTCTTCGGCAACCCTCGCCTGCATGCTGGTCTGCTGAAGCCGCTTGCCTGTGGGTCGTTGCATGGCACGTGACAGTAGGCGGGGCGCTCTCGCCCCGTCAACCGAGGACAGGCTCGTGTGGTCTGCCATACAAGAGCGCTCCCGCCTGGACATCATCACCTCATGCCGTCATGACCTGAGGATGAACGGATCCCCGGCCGGTTCCTCGCTGGTGTTGATCCACACGCTCTTCAGCCGGGTGTACTCCCGGATGACCTCCGTGCCGTGCTCGGTGCCCATGCCGCTGTTCTTGAAGCCCGCCCGGGGCGACATCGGCGACATCGAACGGTAGGTGTTCGCCCACACCGTGCCCGACTCCAGCCGGGACGCCATCCGGTGCACCCGGTTCACATCCCGGGTCCACACCCCCGCCGCGAGGCCGTACGCCGAGTTGTTGGCGATCGAAAGCGCCTCGTCCTCGGACTCGAAGGGCAGGACGGTGGCCACCGGCCCGAAGATCTCCTCCTGGCAGATCCGCAGCGTGTTGTCGACGCCGGTGAACACGGTGGGGGAGTAGAAGTAACCGTTCAGCCCGGTGTCAGGGCGGGTCCCGCCGCACACCACCTTTCCGCCCTCGGAGCGGCCCAGCTCGACATAGCCCTCGACCTTCTCCAGCTGCTCGGCGATGGCCAGCGGGCCCAGCTCGGTGGCGTCGTCGAGCGGGTCGCCGATCGCGATGGTCGCGGCCCGGGCCGCGACCCGCTCCAGGATCTCGTCGTACACCTCGCGATGCACCAGCACCCGGCTGCCCGCCACACAGGTCTGGCCCGCGGCGGCGAACACCCCGGCGATCACGCCCATGGCGGCCGAGCCGAGGTCGGCGTCCGGGAAGATGATGTTGGGCGATTTGCCGCCCAGCTCCAGGGTGCAGCGGATCAGCCGGCCGGCGCAGGTACGGGCGATCCGGCGGCCGGTTTCGGTGGAGCCGGTGAAGCTCACCTTGGCCACGTCCCGGTGCTCGGTCAGCGGGCCGCCCGCGGTGGCGCCGAAGCCGGTGACCACGTTGACCACGCCCGGCGGGAAGCCCGCCTCCGCGAAGAGCGGGGCGAGCGCCAGCAGCGAGGCCGAGGTGTGCTCCGACGGCTTGATGACCATCGTGTTGCCCGCGGCCAGCGCCGGGGCGAGCTTGGTGGCGGTGAGCAGCAGCGGGGAGTTCCAGGGGGTGATGGCACCCACCACGCCCACCGGTTCGCGCAGCGTGTAGTTGAGCAGTTCGCGGCTCGCGCCCGGGATGACATCACCCTGGATCTTGTCGGCGAGCCCCGCGTAGTAATAGAAGTACTCGGGCAGACCCGCGAGTTGGGCCCGCATCTCGCGCAGCAGCTTGCCGTTGTCCAGGGATTCGGTGCGGGCCAGCTCCTCGGCGTGTTCGCCGATCAGATCGCCGAGGTCGCGCAGCAGCCGGCCGCGCCGGGTCTGGCTCAGGTCCCGCCAGCGTGGATCCTCGAAGGCGGCGCGGGCGGCGTCCACCGCGCGCTCCACATCGGGGGCGGTGCCGTTCGCCGCCTCGTACCAGGGCTCGGCGGTGGCCGGGTTGACGCTGGCGAAGTAGCCGCCGTCGGCGGGGGCGGTCCACTCGCCCGCGATGTAGTGGTCGTGGCGCGGCAGGCGGTTCATGAGCTGTGGCACTCCTGATGTCCGGTGTGGGTGAGGATCGCGTCGGCCAGTCGCTCCGGGCGCTCCAGCGGCAGCAGATGGCGGGCCCCGGGCACGATCACCGCCCGGCCGCCGGGGATCCGCCGCGCGAGCCGCTGCGACATGGCCGGGGTGGAGCCGGGGTCGTCCTCCCCGGTCACCGCGAGGGTGGGCGCGGTGATCCGGGGCAGCCGCGGCCACAGCCCGGCGTCGGCGGTCGCGAAGACGTCGTAACAGGCGAGGTAGGAGACGGGGTCGTTGGCCAGCAGCGTGTCCAGCACCCGCTGCGCCAGAAGGGGCTCCTGGGCCCGCCAGCCGGGCGAGAACCAGCGGTCGACAGCCGCCCACGCGGACGCCCCGAAGTCCCGGGCCGCCACCTCCCGCCGCCGCGCCACCGCCGCGCGCTCGTCCTCCGACCGCCCCGCCACCGAGCTGACCAGCGTCAGCGAGGCGGTGAGGTCCGGCCGGTCCAGACCGAGCTGCTGGGCGACCAGGGCGCCGAGCGAGAAGCCGACGACATGCGCCGGCCCGCTCAGCAGGGCCGCCACGTCCGCGGCCAGCTCGTCGACCGACACCCCGGGTGCCGCGGCCGGGGAGGCGCCGTGGCCGCGCAGATCGACCAGCGTCACCCGGTGCCGGGCCGTGAGCGCGGGCAGACACCGCTCCCACATGCGCCGGTCGAGCCCGACCCCGTGCAGCAGGACGAGGCCGGGCCCGGCGCCGTGCGTCTCGTGCGCCAGCGCGACCGGTGTGGTGGAGCGCGCCCCGGGCGGACGGGCCGGGCCACCCGTCCGGGGCGCGTGCCTACCGCCGCCCGTGCCCATGGTGCTCACTGCTCCGTGGCGAGCGGGGCCAGCCGGGCCTGGGGGCGGCCCTGGGCGGCGGCCGCGAGCCCGATGACGATCTCGTCGGCGCGCGGTCCGTCCGCCACCCGCACCTCGATGCTCTGGTGGTGCGAGCGGATCGTGGCGTCGGTGATGTGCTTGAGCGGGATGTCGAAGACCGTGCCCGCGGCCGCGCGCTTCTCCACGGCCGGCAGCAGGGTGGTCGCCTTCGCCGCCTTGCGGAAGTGGTCGCCGAACTTGAGCGTGTGGATCAGCCCGGAGCCGTGCTCGATCTCCCCGTCCAGGCCCACGATGGCGGCCTTCCCGTACGCCTCGACCGGCGCGCCCAGCGCCTCGACCACCCGCGGCGCCAGCAGCTCGCCGAGCTTCGGCGCCACCTCGTCGATGCCCGGCAGCAGATCCGTCACATAGCCCTGCCCGGCCCAGGGGTTCTCGATGACGGCGAGCACCACCGCGGTACGGGCCGGCGGGTCCACCGGACGGCCGCCCTCGCTGTGGATGTCCTCGGTGAAGGTGATGATCTTGCGGACGTTCACTGCACGGTCTCCATGTTTTTCGGGGCTGCCGTATCTGCAGGGTCTTCCAGGTCGGCGAGGCGGATGACGGGATCGGTGGCCCGGTCCCCGATCCGCGCGTTGGGGCGGGGGCCGGACGCGCCGGCCGCGATGACGACGATCTCGTCGGGCCGCGGCGCGTCGGGGATGCGGATCTGGCACGTCTGGTAGTGCGAGCGGGTCGCGGCCGCCGTCTTGTGCCACAGCGGCACGGTCAGCGGCTCACCCGCCGGGAGCCGGTCGTCGCTGAACACGATGATCGAGGTGCCCTCGGTCAGCTCCCGCAGGACATTGCCGAAGAACGGGGTGTGGATCAGCGCCCCGCCGTGTTCGATCTCCCCGTTCAGCCCGACGATCGCGGCCTTGCCGAACGCCTCGACGCGCTCCACGCCGCCCAGCGCCTCGCTCACCCGGTCGGTGAGCATCCGCGCGAGCCCCGGGGCGATCCGCTCGACCTCGGGCTGCAGATCGGCGACCAGGCCCAGGCCCGCCCATGGGTTACGGATCACCGCCGCGGCCGCGACCCGGCGCACGGAGGCGGCCACCGGCCGCCCCAGCTCCAGCAGCACCTCGTCGGTGACGCTGGCGACCTTGCGCAGGCCCAGGTCAGCCATGGTGGCCGCCATCGGTGAACCGCGGCATGACCTTCTCCGCGAACAGCTCCAGGCTGCGCATCGCCTTGCGGTGCTCCAGACCGGGGTGGGTGGTCCACAGCAGCAGATGCTCCAGGCCCACCTCCTCCCGCAGCTCGGCGATCTTCTCCGAGACGTACTCGGGGGTGCCGACCAGCAGATTGCGCTTCGCCAGGAAGTCGAAGGACAGCTCGTGGGCGTCGGTCAGTTCCTCGCCCGCCTCCATGAGGTTGCCCAGGCCCCGGAAGTGCATGATCCACCGGTAGGTGGTCATCAGCGCCTCCTCGAAGTCCGCGCGCGCCTGCTCCATGGTGTCGGCCACGTACACGTCCCGTACCAGGCCGATGCCCTCGCCGAGCGCGTACTCGCGGCCCGACGCCTGGCTCGCGGTGGTGCGGTACAGCTCGAAGCGCTCCTTGAGCGCCGAGACCGGCGGCAGCCAGAACATCCCCTGGACCCCGTCGGCCGCGGCCGCCTTGATCGACCGCGGGCTGTCGATGACCTGCCACAGCGGCGGATGCGGGCGCTGCAGGGGGAACGGCGTCACCTGCATCTTGGTGATGACCCCGTCCTCCATGTAGTCCGGGGTGGCGGGGGAGAGCGGATGGTTCCACTTCACCCCGGGGGCGGGGAACTGGTAGAAGCGGCCCTGGTGCGAGAAGAACTCGCCGCTCCACGCCTTGCGCAGGATTTCCACGGTCTCGTCGTACAGCGCGCGGTTCTGCTCCTGGTCACGCGGGTCGGCGAGCGCGTTCAGATTGAGCGCCTCGCGCCCGTACAGCCCACGGCCGAGACCGACCTCGACCCGGCCGCCGGAGAGCTGGTCGAGCATCGCGATGTCCTCGGCGAGCCGCAGCGGATGCCAGAAGGTGGCGATGTTCGCCGCCTGGCCGATCCTGATGTTCTCGGTACGGGCGGCGATGTCGGCGCCCATCAGGACCGGGTTCGGGGTGATCTCGATGGCCTCGTGGCCGAAGTGGTGCTCGGTGTACCAGGTGGACCAGAAGCCCGCGCGGTCCGCGGCGACCGCGAACTCCCGTGCCTCGTCCATGACGTCGGCGTAGGAGCCGAGCCGGCCCGGTGCCCCGAGGTTGTGGAATATCGAGAATCGCATGCAGCGTCCGTCCTGTTCTTCCGGGTCGCGCTGTGCCATGGCAGGGAGGCTAGGAGTCCGGTTGGAGCCCGTCAAGGGTTAACGCCCAGGCAACAACTTTGACCTGTGTATTTGGTGCGAGATCGGTTCTTTCCCGGCTCATTTGTCCCAAGGTGTTGACAGCGGCTGGCGCCGTTCTTAGCGTCCTCTGCCATACAAGAGCCGATTGAGGGATCTGTCATGACGCACACTCTTGACCGCACCGCCCGCATCCGCTCCGCCTGGCGGGCCGCCTGGGATCAGGGCCGGATGGAGGCGTTCGACGAGTTGCTGAGCCCCGGCTATGTCCGGCGGCGCGGCCCGGCCGCGGCGCCCCAGGACCGCGAGCAGTTCAAGAACTCCGTACGCGCCATCCGTGAGGCGTTCCCCGATCTGCACACCGAGATCGAGGAGATCGTCGAGGACGGCGAGGAGCTGGCGATCCGCTGGCGCAGCACCGGCAGCCACACCGGCGACTTCCTCGGCGTGCCGCCCACCGGCCGCCCGGTCGAGGTCTCCGGCGCCACCTTCACCCACTTCGACAACGGTGTGATCGCCGAGGAATGGGTGACCTGGGACCCCCGTCAGCTGCTGGAGGCGCTGGGGATCATCACCACCACCCAGGAGGCCGCCGTCGACGCCGACCTGGTGCGCGGGGTGCACCGCAAGTTCATCACCGGCGTGACCGTGGTGACCACCGACGACGCCGGTACGCCCAGGGGCCTGGCCGTCAACGCCTTCTCCAGCATCTCACTGGACCCGCCGATGGTGCTGGTCTGTGTGCAGCGCAGCTCCACCACCCACCCCGCGCTGCACCGGTCCACCCATCTGGGCATCAACATCCTCGCCGCCGGTCAGCTGGACGTCGCCAAGGTCTTCGCGTCCAAGTCCGACGACAAGTTCGCCGGTCTGTCCTGGACCCCGGGCGACTCCGGCGTCCCCCTGATCGACGGGTCCTGCGCCCAGCTGGAGGTGGAGATCGGCGAGCGGCTGGAAGCGGGCAGCCACACCGTCTTCACCGGCCGGGTGGTCGCGGCCCGTCACGAGGACCTGGCACCTCTGGTCTACAGTGGTGGCGGGTTTTTCGATATCTCGAACACAGCGCCTTTGCCGTGGTGAGACGCCTTCGGCCGCGCCCGGACCCATCCTCCCCTCCGCACCCTGCCACCCCCTGACGCCCTGATCTCCCCTGTCCCCAGGAGCCAAGCCCATGACCCACGACGACGTGGCGCCGGTCTACGGCAGCGCGGTCACCAAAGTCGAACCCTTCGGGGTCGATCACATCCCCGACAACGAGCGGCACGGCAAGCCCAGCTCCCAGTTCTTCGTCTGGTTCGCCGCCGGCCTCAACTTCCCGATCATCCTCCTCGGATTCAGCGCGATCAGCCTGGGCCTCAGCTTCACCGGCGCGGTCGCCGCGATCGTCGTCGGAGCCGGAGTCGGCTCGCTGCTGATGGCCGTGATGTCCAAGATGGGCGTACGGCTCGGGGTGCCGCAGCAGATCCAGGCGCGCGGTCCGCTGGGCTTCTTCGGCAACTTCCTGCCGGTGGCGTACATCAACGTGTTCGCCGGGGTCGGCTGGGCCTCGGTCACCGTGATCCTCGGTGGCAAGGCGATCTCGGAGCTGACCCATCTGCCCTACTGGCTCTGCGGATTGCTGCTCACCGCGATCGAGCTGGTGGTGTCCATCTTCGGCTACAACATGATCAATTTTCTTCAGCGGGTGCTCACTTATGTACTGACACCGCTGTTCGCGATGATCACGGTCGTGGCCCTGGTGCGGGGCGCGGGCACCTTCGAGGCCAACCCGAAGGCGTCCGGCTACATCGGGGACACCGGCGGCTGGATCACCTTCTGCGGCTGGTTCCTCTCCTTCCTGGTCGCCTGGGCACCGTTCGCCTCCGACTACTCGCGCTATCTGCCGGACACCCCGACGATGGTGAACCGCACCGCCTGGTACACCGGGTTGGGCAACTTCGTCACCATCTGCTGGCTCGGCATCCTGGGCGTCCTGGTCGGCTCGAACGCCAACAGCACCGACTCCATCACCGCCCTCCACGAACTGGCCGGGCCGTTCGCCGTGCCCGCGCTCATCGCGGTCGGTCTCTCGGCGCTCGCGCAGAACTTCCTCAACGTCTACGGCGGCGCCATCTCCGTCCAGACCCTGAAGGTGCCGGTCACCCGGACCCAGGCGGTCACCGTCATCTGTCTGCTGGCGTATGTGATCAGCCTGTGGGGTGAGTCCGGGATCGAGGAGAAGTTCTCCGTGTTCCTCAACCTCACCGCGTACTTCATCGCGCCCTTCGCCACCGTGCTGCTCCTGGACTACTGGCTGGGCGGCCGCTCCGACCCGGCGCGGATCGCCGAACTGTACGACCGCGGACGGGTGCTCTCCTGGGGCTTCGTCGCCTGGGTGGGCGGCGTGCTGGCGTCCATACCCTTCTGGGAGTCCAAGCTGTACACCGGTGCGTTCGCCTCGGCGTACCCGGGCGCCGGTGACCTGAGCATGTACGTCGGTGCGGGCGCGTCCGTGGTGCTGTACCTGCTGACCTACCGGCTGAAGCCGCTGTGGGTGCGCGCCGGTGCCAAGGCCCCGGCCGGGCCGTCCGCGGAACCCGCGGCGGTGGCGGGTTCCTGACGGCCCTTCGAGGAGCGGGCGGCATCGCGGCGGCGGTGCCGCCCGCCGGCGTCGCGCCGGCCGTTCACCGGCCCGCGCGAAGGCGGCGGGCGCGCCGGCTCACACGGGGCGGCCCAGCTCCTTGCGGAACAGGTCCAGCACATTGCCGCCGAGGATCTGGTGGACCGCGGCCTCGGAGAAGCCCCTGCCGATCAGCGCCTCGGTGACCAGGGGGAGGCCGCGGGGCCCTTCCAGCCCCGGGACGACCAGCTCGGCGTAGTCCAGGTCCTCGCACGCCGGCGGGCTGACATCGGCGCTGACCTCCTTGATGAAGTCCGGCCCCAGACCCACCCGGTCCGGCCCGGCGACCTCCGCGACATGGACGATGTGGTCGGCCAGCCGGTCCACCGTCCGCTCGGCGGGGTCGGCGGCCAGGAACTCGCCGAGGAAGTTCACGCACACCATGCCACCGGTGGCCACGATGCCGCGGATCTGCTCATCGGTGAGATTGCGGTGATGGTCGAGCAGCGCGCGCGCCGACGAATGGGTGGCCAGCACCGGACGGGTGGCCAGCTCCAGCACATGGGCGACGCCCGACGCGCTCAGATGCGAGACGTCGAAGAGGATGCCCAGCCGCTCCATCTCCCGCAGCGCCTCGACCCCGGCCGCCGTCAGCCGGCTGCCGGTGGCGTCCTCGCCGCTGCCGTCGGCCAGCGCCGTACGCCCCCAGTGGGCGATGGAGGCGACCCGCACCCCCAGGCGGTGGACGGTCGGGATCAGCTCCACGTCCGCGTCGAGCCCGGGGGCGCTCTCCAGCGCCAGCACCAGCGCGATGCGGCCCTCCGCCAGCGTGGCGTCGATGTCGGACCCGTCCAGGCACAGCCGTACCTCGTCCCGGTTGCCCTCGGCCAGCGTATGCGCGCACTCGATCATGCGGAGGGTCTCCCGCAGCGCGCCCTCGGGGCGGAACCGGTCCTCGACGAAGACCGGCAGCACCTGGAGGTCGACGCCTCCGTCGCGCAACTGGGGCAGCCACCGCTCCCGGAAGAAGGACGCCCAGCGCCGCGGCGGGCGGGCGGCGACGGCGACCAGCAGATCGTTGTGGGCGTCGGCGACGACCGCGCGGTGATGGAGTTCGCGGGACACGTGCGGCATTCCTCCACGGCTCAGGGGGAGTTACGGGATGGGGCACCCCGAACCTAGCGACGCGGTGGCGGTACGGGAAGCGGAATGCGGCCGGAATCCCGGACCACTGGTCCTTCGGCGTCCCGGACCAGTGTTCCCCGCGCGTCCGGGACCGCTGTTTCCCGCGCCCCCGGCGGGGCACCCGGGCCGGCCGGAGGTGGCCGATGGCGGACGGCGACGAGACCGCGGCCCCGCCCGGGAACGGCGCCGCGCCGCCACCGGGCGGACGGGCGCGCGGCACCGGCGACGGCGGCCTGACGGCGATCGCCGTCGCGCTCACCGTGGCCACCGGCGCGATGGACGCGATCAGCTTCCTCGCCCTCGGCGGCGTCTTCACCAGCGTCATGACGGCCAACCTCTCGCTCCTCGGCATCTCGGCGGGCGCCCAGGACCCGGACCGGGCCCGGGACGCCGCCGTCGCGGTGGCCGGTTTCATCGCGGGCGCCCTGCTCAGCGCCCGTATCGTCCGGGGCGAGCGAGCCGCCGTGCGCACTCGCTGGGCCCTGGGCGTGGATGTGCTCGCGCTCGGCGGGCTGTGGGCGGGGTGGGCCACCGCGGGCGGCCACCCCGGCGGGGGCGTGCGGCTGGGGCTGCTCGCGGTGGCCGCGCTCGCCATGGGCGGTCAGAGCGGTCTGGTGCGCGCCATCGGGCCGCCGGGGATGTCCACCACGTACCTCACCGGCACCCTGACCGGTCTGCTGGTCGACGTGGCCCGCGACGGCCGGGTGCGCTGGATCAGCGTGGCGCTGCTCGCCGCCCTCGTCGTGGGCGCGGCGCTCGGCGCCCTGCTGGTCACCCGTGCCGCTCCGGCCGCGCCCGCCCTCCCGGCCGGGCTGGTCGCGCTGGTCCTGGTGGTGTCCTTCACCCCGTACCGGGGTCGCGGCGGGCATATCCGGCATTGAGCAGCTTTTGGGATACTGGGAGTCGTATCGGGAGGTGGTTCGAGATGACCCGCGCAGTCGGTATCGACCTGGGGACGACGAACTCCGTGGTCTCGGTCCTCGAGGGCGGCGAGCCCACCGTCATCACCAACACCGAAGGCGCCCGGACCACCCCCTCGGTGGTCGCCTTCGCGAAGAACGGCGAGGTGCTGGTCGGCGAGGTCGCCAAGCGCCAGGCGGTGACCAACGTGGACCGCACCGCCCGGTCGGTCAAGCGCCACATGGGGGAGGAGCGCTGGCGCTTCCCCGCCACGGGCGAGGTGGACGGCAAGCGCTACACCGCCCAGGAGATCTCCGCACGGGTGCTGCAGAAGCTCAAGCGCGACGCGGAGGGGTACCTCGGCGAGGATGTCACGGACGCCGTCATCACCGTCCCCGCGTACTTCAACGACAGCCAGCGCACCGCCACCAAGGAGGCGGGCGAGATCGCCGGGCTGAAGGTGCTGCGCATCATCAACGAGCCCACGGCGGCCGCCCTCGCGTACGGGCTGGACCGGGAGAACGACCAGCGGATCCTGGTCTTCGACCTCGGCGGCGGCACCTTCGACGTCTCGCTGCTGGAGATCGGCGAGGGGGTCGTGGAGGTCAAGGCCACCAACGGGGACACCCACCTGGGCGGTGACGACTGGGACCAGCGCGTCGTCGACCACCTGGTGAAGCAGTTCAAGAACCATTACGGGGTCGATCTGTCCAAGGACAAGATGGCGGTGCAGCGGCTGCGCGAGGCCGCCGAGAAGGCCAAGATCGAACTGTCCGCGGCGACCGAGACCGCGATCAACCTGCCCTACATCACGGCCTCCGCCGAGGGCCCGCTGCACCTGGACGAGAAGCTCACCCGCTCGCAGTTCCAGCAGCTCACCGAGGACCTGCTGGAGCGCTGCAAGGCCCCCTTCCACCAGGCGATCAAGGACGCCGGGGTCAAGACCTCCGACATCGACCATGTGATCATGGTCGGCGGCTCGACCCGGATGCCCGCGGTGACCGGCCTGGTCAAGGAGCTGACCGGCAAGGACCCGCACAAGGGCGTCAACCCGGACGAGGTCGTCGCCATCGGCGCGTCCCTCCAGGCCGGGGTCCTCAAGGGTGAGGTCAAGGACGTCCTGCTGCTGGACGTCACGCCGCTGTCCCTCGGTATCGAGACCAAGGGCGGCATCATGACCAAACTGATCGAGCGCAACACGACGATCCCGACCAAGCGCTCGGAGGTCTTCACCACGGCCGAGGACAACCAGCCGTCGGTGCAGATCCAGGTGTTCCAGGGCGAGCGTGAGATCGCCGCGTACAACAAGAAGCTGGGGATGTTCGAGCTGACCGGTCTGCCGCCGGCCCCGCGCGGGGTGCCGCAGATCGAAGTGGCCTTCGACATCGACGCCAACGGCATCATGCACGTCTCCGCCAAGGACCTGGGCACCGGCAAGGAGCAGCGGATGACGGTCACCGGCGGCTCGGCGCTGCCGAAGGACGACATCGACCGCATGATGCGCGAGGCCGAGAGTTACGCGGAGGAGGACCACAAGCGCCGCGAGGCCGCCGAGACCCGCAACCAGGCCGAATCCCTCGTCTACCAGACCGAGAAGCTGCTGCGCGACCAGGCAGGGAAGGTGCCTGGGGACGTCCGGGAGGAGGCCGAGACGGCGGTCGCGGAGCTGAAGGAGACGCTGAAGGGCGAGGACACCACCGCGATCCGGGACGCCACCGACAAGGCCGCCACCGTCGCGCAGAAGATCGGCACCGCCCTCTACGCACAGGCGCAAGGGCAGTCCGGGACCCCGGGCGGCGGCGGAAGCGGCGACGCGGGCCGGGACCAGCCGCACGCGGACGGCGACGAGGTCGTGGACGCGGAGATCGTGGACGACGACAAGCCCAAGGGCAGCACCGGCTGACCGGTGCGGGGCTCCGGGTCACCGGCGTCGACCTGTCCGCCGGAATGGTGCGGCTCGCCCCGGTCCTATGCCCCCGGCGCCGACTTCCACCAGGCGGACATCGCCGATCTGCGCCGCGGAGGCCCGGTCGATCTCGGCCGGTTCGAGGCGGTCACGGCGTTCTTCTCGCCGCTGATGCCGCCCCGTGCCGAGATCCCGCTCGCGCTGGGCACCATCCGCCGCCTGCTGCTCCCCGGCGGGCTGTTCGCCCTGCCGATGGTGGAGGCCGATGTGGACGACTTCCCGATCCCGTTCCAGACCGCGGGCCGGGCCCGCCGGCTCACCCGCCGCCCCCCGCACCGCCGGACCGAGGCCCCTCCTCACCGGCGGAAGATCTCCAGCCGGGACGGCGCCGGACGGTCCGGCGGCGGCAGCACGAGCGCCTGCCGTCCCGGGGTGATCGAGCCCAGGACGGCCGGGTGCCGGGCGCCGGTGCAGCTCGGCACGGTGCCCGCCAGGCCGTGGGCGGTCAGGAAGCCCAGGACGGCGAAGGCGTACGCCTCCTTGGCCGCCGCCGGAAGCCCCAGCTCGTCGGAGACCCGCAGGGCGATGGCGCCGAGGTCGCGGCGGAGCGCGGCCATCAGGCCGGGGTTGCGGATGCCGCCGCCGGAGGCGATGACCTCGGTGGCGTGCACGGAGCGCGCCGCGTCGGCCACGGTACGGGCGGTCAGCTCGGTGACGGTGGCGACGACATCGTGGTCGGCGACGGGGCCGGTGGCCGCCAGCGCGGCCCGCAGATAGGGGAGGTGGAACAGCTCCTTGCCGGTCGTCTTGGGCGGCGGCAGCGCGTAGTACGGCTCGGCCAGCAGCCGCTCCAGCAGCCCGGGGTGCACGGTGCCGCGCGCCGCGAGGGCGCCGTCCGCGTCGTGGTCGAGCCGGCCGCCCGTCAGATCCCGGACCGCCGCGTCGATCAGGGCGTTCGCGGGGCCGGTGTCGAAGGCCAGCGGCTCACCGGCCCGGGGGACCACGGTGAGATTGGCGATACCGCCCAGGTTCAGGGCGGCGCACACCCCGGGCCGTCCGCGCAGCCACAGCGTGTCGACCAGGCTGACCAGCGGGGCGCCCTGGCCGCCCGCCGCCACGTCCCGGCCGCGCAGACCGGAGACGACGGGGACGCCGGTGGCCTCGGCGATCCAGGCGGGCTGTCCGAGTTGCAGCGTGCCGTGCACCCGGCCGTCCTCGGCCCAGTGGTACACGGTCTGGCCGTGCGAGCTGATCAGATCGGCCCGTCCGTCGCACAGTTCCCGGTCGGCGCGGGCGGCGAGCCGGGCGAAGGCCTGGCCGATACGGGTGTCCAGCGCGCACACCTCCGCCATGGTGGTCGCCGCCGGTGGCAGCGCGGCGGCCAGCGCCGCGCGCAACGTGTCCGGATAGGCGGCGCTGAGCAGGCCCAGCGGGGCGAGCACCAGGGTGTCGCCGTCGAGGGCCAGATCGGCGGCCGCCGCGTCCACCGCGTCATGGGATGTGCCCGACATCAGTCCGATCACGCGCACGGGGTCTCCTCCTCGGTCTCGTCGCGGGGCGTGGGCCGCTCCTCCTCCCGCAGCGCGCCCCGGTGGGCGTCGCCGCGCAGGGTGGCCAGGGCGATCAGGCTGAGGGCGCCGGTCGCGGCCACGTAGTAGGCGGGGATGTCCGCCTCACCGGTCCGTTTGATCGCCTCGGTGATGATCAGCCCGGCGCACCCCGAGAACACGGCGTTCGACAGCGCGTACGCCAGCCCCAGCCCCGTGTACCGGACCCGGGTCGGGAACATCTCGGCGAGCATCGCCGGGCCGGGGCCCGCCATCAGCCCGACCACCGCGCCCGCCACGAAGACGGCCACGCCCCGGGCGAGCGCCGGACTGCCGGGATCCTGCAGGAGGTCGAGCAGCGGGAAGGCGAGCACGGTGACCAGGGCGGCACCGGTCAGCATGACCGGGCGCCGCCCGATCCGGTCGCTGAGCAGCCCCGCGGGGAGGATGGCGGCCGCGAAGCCCGCGTTGGCCACCACGGTGGCGATCAGCGCCTGCTGGAACGTGGCGTCCAGGGTGGCCTGCAGATACGAGGGCATGACGACCAGGAAGGTGTACCCGGCCGCGGCCCAGCCCATGATGCGCCCGGCACCCAGCACGACGGCCCGGGCCACCTCGCGGCGGGAGGCGACCGGGCCGGCCGGTGTGCTCGCCGCGTTGGTCGCGCGGAACGACGGGGTCTCCTCCAGCCGCAGCCGCAGCCACAGCGCGACCAGCCCGATCGGCAGGGCCAGCAGGAACGGCAGCCGCCAGCCCCAGTCGTTCAGAGCCTCCTCGCTCAGCACGGTGGCCAGGACGGCGGCCGTCCCGGCGCCCGCGAGCAGCCCCAGCGCGACGGTGAACGACTGCCACGCCCCGTACAGTCCGCGGCGGCCCGGCGGAGCGAACTCCGTCATGATCGACACCGCCCCGCCGAACTCCCCGCCCGCGGACAGCCCTTGCAGGATCCGCACCAGGGTCAGCAGCCACGGGGCGGCGGCGCCGACCGTGTCGTACGTGGGCAGCAGGCCGATGAGCGTGGTGGCGCCGGTCATCAGCAGCAGCACCAGGATCAGGGTCGGGCGCCGCCCGATCCGGTCGCCGGCACGGCCGAAGACGGCGGCGCCGATGGGCCGGAAGAAGAACGCGAGCCCGAACGAGGCGTAGGTCTTGACCAGGCCCTCCAGGGCGCTGCCGCCCTCGGGGGTGAAGAAGTTCGCGGCGATGACCGTCGCGAAGAAGCCGTAGACACCGAACTCGTACCACTCGATGAGGTTGCCGACCGAACCCGCCACGAGGGCGCGGCGCGTGGCCGGACCGGGGAGAGAAGCGCTCACATCCGCATCACGTACCCGCCGGGGGCGGGTACGTACCGGAAGACACCGCCTACCGGAGCGGACCGGTCAGCGGCTGCTCGGCCCAGATGGTCTTGCGGTCCGCCGAGTACCGGGTCCCCCAGCGCCGGCTGAGCTGGGCGATGAGGAACAGGCCCCGGCCGCCCTCGTCCATCCACCCGGCCCGGCGCAGATGCGGGGCGGCCGCGCTGCTGTCGGAGACCTCGCAGATCAGCGACTGGTTTCTGACCAGCCGCAGCTGGATCGGGCCACGGGCGTGCACGATCGCGTTGGTGAGCAGCTCGGTGACCACGACCTGCGTGGTGGCCACGAGATGGTCCAGCCGCCACCGTGCCAGCTGGTGTGCCACCTGGGCCCGGGCCCGGGCCACGACGGCGGGCTCGGCGGGCAGGTCCCAGGTGGCGCAGCGGTCGTCGCTCAGCGCCCGGGTACGGGCCACCAGCAGCGCCACGTCGTCGGAGGGGTGCCCGGGGACCAGCCGGGAGACGACGGTGTCGCACACCGCGTCCGGCGACAGATCGCCGCACCCGTCGTCCAGGGCGCGGCGCAGCCGGTCCAGCCCGGTGTCGATGTCGTGGTCGCGCGATTCCACCAGGCCGTCGGTGTAGAACACCAGCAGGCTGTCGTCGGGCAGTTCGGCCTCGGTGGCCTCGAACGGCAGCCCGCCCACGCCCAGCGGCGGCCCGTTCGCGGACTCCAGGAACCGGGCCCGGCCGCCGGGGGTGACGACGGCGGGCGGGGGATGGCCGGCCCGGGCGAAGGCCAGGCGCCGGGTGATGGGGTCGTAGACGGCGTACACGCAGGTGGCGCCGAAGGCCCAGGCGTCGATGGCCGGTTCGGAGGCGAAACCGGCCGCGGGGTCCGTGGCGTCGCCGGACTCCTGGCCCTCGGCGGCCTGTTCGTCGACCAGCCGCCGCACCTGGTCGTCGACGTGGGCGAGCAGTTCGTCGGGGGGAAGGTCGAGATCGGCCAGGGTGCGGACGGCGGTGCGCAGCCGTCCCATGGTGACGGCGGCCTTCATCCCGTGGCCGACCACGTCCCCCACGACGAGCGCCACCCGGGCCCCGGACAGCGGGATCACATCGAACCAGTCGCCGCCCACCCCCAGCCGGCTGCCGGCCGGCAGATAGCGCGACCGGGCCTCCACCGCCGCCTGGCCGGGCAGCCGCTGGGGGAGCAGGCTGCGCTGGAGGGCGAGGGCGGTGCCGCGTTCGCGGGTGTAGCGGCGGGCGTTGTCGATGCAGACCGCGGCGCGGGCCACGATCTCGTCGGCCAGCAGCAGATCGTCCTGTTCGAAGGGGTCGGGGCGCTGCCGCCGCAGGAAGATGGCCACCCCGAGGGTGCTGCCGCGCGCCCGTACCGGCACCACCATCCAGGAGTGGATGCCCCACCGCTGGATGCCCTCGGCCCGCAGGGGATCGCCGTCGAGCCAGCCGGGGTCCGGCCCCGGGCCGTTCACCGTCTCCCGGACGGAGGTGCCGGTGGCCAGGGCGCGGGCGAAGGGGGAGTCCGGGGCGGACGCGTGGACGTCCACGTCCTCCACGTCGGCCACCGCCTCCGGGGTGCCGGGCACGATGGACTGGTGCGCGGCGCGCCGGAACACCGTTTTGCTGCCCACCGCCCCGGTGGGCGGCTCGTCGCCCTCGAAGACGGATTCGATCAGGTCGACGCAGGCGAAGTCGGCGAGCCGGGGCACCGCCACGTCCGCCAGCTCCTGGGCCGTGTGCAGCAGGTCCAGGGTGGAGCCGATGCGGACGCCGGCGTCGTTCAGCACCGCGAGCCGCTCGCGGGCGCGGTGCCGCTCGGTGATGTCGAGCACCGCGTGGCAGACGGCGAAGACCTCGCCGGAGCGGTCCTTGAGCGGGAAGACCGAGTTGGACCAGACGCGCTCCCGGCCCGGGTCGGAGGGCGCCCGGCCGCGCACCTCGACGTCGGCGACCGTGACGCCCTGGCGGAGCACCCGGTCCTGCATCTCCTCGATTCCGGAGGTGTCCACCTGCGAGACGATCTCGCCCAGGGTGCGCCCCAGGCGCTCCTCGTCCTGGACGCCGCTGAGCCGCCGCAGCGCGGCGTTCTGCATCAGGCAGCGGCACTCGGTGTCGTAGACGCTCATCGCGACCGGTGACGCCAGGCCCAGGCCGTCCAGGAGCGCGCGGCCGATGTCCTGGCGCCGCACCGACTCCTCGCGGGTGGCCTGCAGCAGCCAGTGGGGGTGCCCGTCGCCCAGGGACCAGGGCTGGGCCCACAGGACGGTGGGGATCTTGTGGCCGTCGCGGTGGCGCAGCACCGCGGGCCCGCCCCCGGCGGCGGTGTACGCGTCGAGGCGGGGCGGCCCCGGGCCCCGGTGCGCGAACAGCTCGGCCACCGGGCGTCCCACCACGTCCTCGGCCCGGTATCCGAGGAGGCTCCGGGCGCCGGCGCTCCAGCCGGTCAGCACGCCCCGCCCGTCCACCACACAGGTGGCGTCCGAGATCAGGTCGGGGAGGTGGTGGGGCCATCCACGGAAGGTGCTGTCGGCCATCGCATACGCTCTCGCCTCGTTCCGGCACGTGCAGCGAATTTTACTCCGCCCGGTTGACGGGACCCCTTGGCGTCACTCATTAATTCATATTTAATATCGGCCGTGAGCTCTTCTTCCCCCGCTCGGGGCCCCGCTCAGGGGCCCGGCTGCGTGATCGTCACCGGCGCCGCCGGCGGCATCGGCGAGGCGACCGCCCGCCGGCTGGCCGCGGACGGTGCCGGGGTGGTGATCGCCGATGTGCTGCGCGAGGAGGGCGAGGGCGTCGCCCGGGACATCCGCGCCGACGGCGGCCGGGCCGTCTTCCAGTACTGCGACGTGGCCGACGAGGCCTCCTGGGACGCGGCGGTACGCACCGCGACCGGGAGCTACGGACCGGTGGCCGGACTGGTCAGCAACGCCACCACGGTACGGATCTCGCCCGCCGACGCGATCGGCCTCGACGAGTGGAACCGGCAGCTGTCGGTCGGCCTCACCGCCGCCTTCCTCGGCTTCCGCGCCTGCCTCCCCGGCCTGCGGGCCACCCGGGGGAGCGCGGTCCTGGTGTCGTCCGTGCACGCCCTCGTCGGCCTCCCCGGCCGCCCCGCCTACGCGGCCGGCAAGGCCGGGCTCACCGGGCTGACCCGCCAGCTGGCGGTCGAGTACGGCCCCGCAGTGCGGGTCAACGCCGTCCTGCCGGGCCCCGTCCTCACCCGCGCCTGGGCCGGGATCAGCGAGGAGGACCGGCGCAGCAGTGCCGAGCAGACCGCGGCCCGCCGCCTCGGACGCCCGGCGGAGGTGGCCGGGGCCATCGCCTTCCTGCTCGGCGGCGACGCCTCGTTCGTCACCGGCGCCTCGCTGGTGGTCGACGGCGGGTGGAGCGTGCTGAAGACCAGTTCCTGAGGAGCGATTTGTGATCATCACCCGTGTGGAGACCTTCGCCGTCCCGCCCCGCTGGCTGCTGTGCCGCGTGGAGACCGACGAGGGCGTCGTCGGCTGGGGCGAGCCGGTGGTCGAGGGCCGCGCCGCCACCGTCCGCACCGCCGTCCACGAGCTGTCCGAACTCCTCGTCGGCAAGGACCCCGCGCGGATCGAGGACCACTGGCAGCTGATGACCAAGGGCTCCTTCTACCGCGGCGGCCCGGTGCTCTCCAGCGCCGTCGCCGGGCTCGACCAGGCGCTGTGGGACATCGCGGGCAAGACCCTCGGCGTGCCCGTCCACGTCCTGCTCGGCGGCCCGGTACGGGACCGGGTCCGCGCCTACAGCTGGGTCGGCGGCGACGAGCCCGCCGCGATCGGCGAGGCGGTCGCCGCCCAGGTCGAGGCGGGATTCACCGCCGTGAAGATGAACGCCTCCGGGCGGATGAACCGGCTGCCCACCGTCTCCGACATCGACGCCGTCGTGGCCCGCGCCGCCGCCGCGCGCGAGGCCCTGGGGCCGGACCGTGACTTCGCGGTCGACTTCCACGGCCGCTTCACCGCCGCGGGCGCCCGCAAAACCCTGCCCCATCTGGCCCCGTACCACCCGCTGTTCGCCGAGGAGCCGGTCCTCCCCGAATACACCCATCTGCTCGGCGATCTCGTCGCCTCCTCGCCCGTTCCCATCGCCACCGGCGAACGGCTCTACTCCCGCACCGACGCGCTGCCCGCGCTGCGGGCCGGGGTCGCGGTGCTGCAGCCCGACCTCTCGCACGCCGGGGGCATCTCCGAGGTGCGGCGCATCGCCTCGCTCGCCGAGGTCTTCGACATCCCCCTCGCCCCGCACTGCCCGCTGGGCCCGGTCTCGCTCGCCGCCAGCCTCCAGATCGCCTTCGCGACCCCCAACTTCCTCATCCAGGAACAGAGCATCGGCATCCACTACAACGACGGCGCCGAAGTCCTCGACTACGTGGTCGACCCCGAGGTCTTCCGCTTCCACGAAGGCCACATCAACCGGCCGACCGCCCCCGGGCTCGGCATCGAGGTCGACGAGAAGGCCGTGCGCGCCGCCGACGGAACCACCCCCGACTGGCGCGGCCCGATCTGGCGACACCCGGACGGCTCGTTCGCCGAGTGGTGACGGCTGTGGAACGACCTCAGCCGCGCAGTATGGCGTTGCACTCCCGCTGCAGCGCGATGTCCTGCCACATCGGGTGCTGCGGCGCGGCGTTGGAGCACACCACCGCGCCCCACGCCCCGACCCGCGCCGTCTCGGTCACGGCGCGGCGGCAGAACGCGGCCCCCACCGGGCCCTCCTCGAACGTGCCGTGCAGCGGGGTGTAGCCGATCCAGCCCTCACCGAAGACCAGCGGCACTCCCGTCTCCGCCGCCCAGTCCGCGGCCGCCTCGATCCAGGTGACCAGCTTCTGCTCCATCGCCAGCCGGTGCGTCGCGTAGCGCTCGTACAGCCAGGCGTCCCACTTGACCGGATCGCACCAGTCGTGGACGTAGATCTCCCGCGGCCCGACCGCGGTGGCCGCCAGCCGCCACCGGTCACGCTCCGGCGGCACCCAGTCCGCCAGATCGGGCGCGCCGGGGCGCAGCAGTTCCCGGCGGGCCCGAGGCTGGGGGAAGGGCCGGGCCCGGTCGCGGATCGCGAAGGTGTCGATCAGCTCGCCGAGCACCCCGTAGACGTACGGGTGGAACACGGCGACGTCGACGTTCCGGGGCACCCCGCGCAGCGAACCCACCGGCACCATGGCGTAGTTGACGGTGACCGGCCGGTTCGGGTGGCGCTCCCTGAACCGGGCGAGACCGCGCTCCAGGCGCGGCCGCAGCGCGACGACCCGGTCCTCGCCCCGCAGCCCGTCGGTGAGCCGGGTCCCCTGCACCTCGTTGTGCAGTTCGGTGAAGGCGATCCGGTCCTCCAGGCCGTGCAGGACGAGGAAGTCGATCAGGTCGGCCAGCGCGTCCGCCAGCACCTCGGCGCGCCGCTCGGGATCGACCGCCATCAGGGCGTCGAACCAGGCGCGGTCCTCGGCGAACGACGGGCTCTGCTGGTACTCCCAGCTGGAGAGGATGACGTAGCAGTCGTGCCGGAGGGCCGTCTCGAACAGCGCCC
Organism: Streptomyces sp. NBRC 110028; assembly: GCF_001417735.1. Classification (GTDB taxonomy): domain Bacteria; phylum Actinomycetota; class Actinomycetes; order Streptomycetales; family Streptomycetaceae; genus Streptomyces. Next base: position 83,316 of record NZ_BBUZ01000035.1, on the reverse strand, counting down.
GCAGATGGGCACGCCCGTCGATCTCGGCGACCGCGCCCACGTCGTACCAACGCGTCCGCTGCCCGTAGTCGCCGCCCAGCGGGCGCAGCCGCAGCCGGCTGGTGTCGAGTCCCGAACCGAAGAGCAGGTACGGCATCGCGCAGATGCGTACCGTGTTGTAGCCGCGGGCGACGGCGTCCTCGAAGGCGCGGTCCAGATCGGCGAAGGGCTCGCCCGGGCCGGTACGGGTGTACCAGCTGAAGTCCCACAGCGAGATGGTCAGCGTGGCCGGGAGATGGGCGTGCGGCGACTGCGTCACAGGGGGCTCCCCGCGGTCGGCGTGCTCGTCGGTGAGGTCGGTTCATCGTCCGGGCGGGCCTGGGGGGTGTCAAGATGTATTCATAAATAATGCCCAGTGGTTCCGTGTTGACGAGGAGAAGCCCATGGCGTCCTATTCCGGCCGCGGCGTGCACGGCCAGGTGGTCCAGCGGCTGGGCGCCCGCATCGTCGGCGGCCACTGGGCCGAGGGCGACGTCCTGGACGTACGGGCCCTCGGCGACGAACTGGACGTCAGCCTCACCGTGATGCGCGAATCCCTGAAGGTGCTGGCCGGAAAGGGGCTCATCGACGCCCGGCAGAAGCGCGGCACCTACGTCCGCCCCCGCTCCGCCTGGAACCTCCTGGACGCCGACGTGATCCGCTGGCGCATGGCGGGCGGCGACGGCGAGCGGCTGATGCGCGACCTCACCGATGTGCGCTCCGTCGTCGAGCCCGCCGCCGCCCGCCGGGCCGCGCTGCGCCGCACCGACGCCGACCTGACCGCGCTGGAGGCGGCGCTGACCGCGATGGAACGCGCCCGGGGCGACCTGCCCGCCGAGGCGGACGCCGACGCCGCCTTCCACCGGGCGCTGCTCGCCGCCACCGGCAACGAACTCCTCGCCCGGTTCGATCTGATCCTGGAGCCCGGGCTGCGCGAGCGCGACCGGCTGGTGCACGCGCGCGGCGACGCCGACGACCCGGTGCCCAGCCACCGCCGGGTGCTGGACGCGGTGCGCGACCGGGACGCCCCGCGTGCGGAGCTGGCCATGCTCGATCTGCTCGCCAAGGCCGCCGAGGACGTCGGCGCGGCCGCGTCCCGGCCACCCGGCGACTGAGGGAGCCGCGGGCGGTCAGACCACCCAGCCGTATCCGGGCCGGGGCTTACGCGGCGCCGGTGGCTCCTCGCTCTCGATGTCGTGTTCGGCGGCCCGCAGCAACTGCTGCCCGAGATCGCTCAGGGCCCGGCCCGCCGCCAGCTCGTCGCCGATCACCGGGATGTCCCGGTCCTCCGGGTTGCACCGCGCCGTGCCCCGGCCGGTGAGCGCCGCGTCGCCGGTGTCCAGCTCGACGCGCGCCTTCGTCCTGCCCTGGTCCTCGTAGAGGTAGAGATGGACCTTCCACTCCACTGTGTGCGGCATCGTCTGCTCCTCACCTCGCGTGCGGACCCGCGGTGGGGCGGCGAGACAGCCGGAGCCACCGAAGAGCGGTCAGCGACGGTTCCTGCCGGACCACGCGGGTTCCACCACTTTCCACTCTGCATCCCATCGGGCGTAGCGGCGGCGGTCCAGCACCTGCCGGACCCGGGCCCGCCCCGCGAACGCCGCGGCGGCCACGGCCGCGGCGGTCAGCATGCCGGTGAACCAGCCCATCGTCCGCGCGGTCGAGGGGGAGGCGGGCGGCTGGGCGAGATCCCCGTCCGGGCCCACCCACACCCGTACCTCCGCACCCGCGTCGGCACCGCCGGGCACCGTGGCCACCCCGGTGTGCCGGGCCCCGTCGTCGCCCGTCCAGTCGACCTTCGCCATCCTCAGGTCGGTGGCCTCCGACTGGCCCGGCCCGCCGGGAGGGGACTCGGCGAGCCGCGCGGTGATCTGGTGCCGCGCCATCGCCTGGTCGTGTACGACGCGCATCTGCGACGCGTAGGCGGCGTTCCCCGCGCTGATCGCGGCCATCGGCAGGCCGAGCACGAGGACCAGCAGGAAGAGCACGGTGAACCAGGACTGTACCCGGTCCGTCCGCCTGCGCAGCGGGTTGCGCCCCCGGGCCGGACGGCCCAGCAGGGGCGGATGGGGCCCGGAGGTGCCCCACGGTCCGTGGGTGTTCATGGGTCTTAAGGCCTCCAGCGTGTGCTGACGAACGTCGCGCGGCGCGCCATGCGCCGGGGTGCCCCATGGCGCGCCACGCGACGGCAGGGGGTCAGGTGCGAGGGGCGGGCTGATAGGCGCCGGGCACCATCCGGGCGCTGATCGCTGTGCGGTTGTACGCGTTGATGACGACCGCGGCCCAGATCAACGCCGCCACCTGCGGTTCGTCGAACACCTCGCACGCGGCCCGGTAGACCTCGTCCGGGACGTGGCCGTCGCCGACATCGGTCACCGCCTCGGTCAGGGCGAGCGCGGCCCGCTCGCGCTCGGTGAAGAACGGGGTCTCCCGCCAGGCGCTCAGGGCGTAGATGCGCTGTTCGGTCTCGCCCCGGGCCCGGGCGTCCTTGGTGTGCATGTCCAGGCAGAACGCGCAGCCGTTGAGCTGGGAGGCGCGGATTCTGACCAGTTCCAGCAGCTCGGGCTCGACCTTCGCCTCCGCCGCCGCCTCGACGGCCGCGGCGTGCAGGGCGCCCATCGCGGCGGACACCTTCGGGGCCAGCTTCTTCAGCTCCAGCCGGGCGGTGGTGGCCTGGGGGCCGGGTGCGGTCGCGGTCATCGGTGAGCTCCGTTCGTCGGCATGAGGACATCGGCACAGCTGTCGAGCCAGCTCTGCCAGGAAGCGGCGCGCAGGGCCGGTCCCGCGCGCAGCGGACGGCCGAGCCACGCGGTCACGGGCCGGATCCCGTGCAACGCGTTGACCAGCCACACCTCGCGCCCGTCCAGCTCCTGGACGGGACACCGGCGGTGTTCGGTACGGACGCCCAGCTCCGCCGCGCGCTCCTGGATCAGGGTCGTGGTGACGCCCGCCAGCAGCGGCAGGTCCGGCGGCGGCAGGCACAGCACGTCGTCCTCCCACCACAGGACGTTCGCCGTCGTCCCCTCCAGCACCAGCCCCGAGGGCGTGGTGAGCAGCAGCTCCTGGGCGCCGCGCTGGGCGGCCCGGTGGCGCAGATGTGCCAGCAGGGACAGATCCGGTCCCTTGCGGCGTGGATGGACGCGCGGGTCGAACTCCTCGGTCAGGCAGACGGCCACATTGGCCGTCCGGGGCGGTGCGGGCCGTATCCGCAGATAGAGCCGGGCCGGTTCCGGACCGGCCAGCTCGACCCGGGGGAACCAGCGGCCGGTGCGCGGCAGCGCCGCCACCGCGTCCCGCCAGAAGCTCTCGATCCGGGCCGGGGAGTCGCCCGTCGCCTCGGCGCACGCGGCGGCGAACCGCCGGTGATGGCGGTCGAGCGCCCGCGCCCGCCCCTCGTCGACCAGCCAGGAGTCGGCGGCCAGCAGCGCGCTGTCGGGCACCGGGCGGGAGGGCGTCAGCCCGCCGTCCTCGCGCCACATCAGCGTCCACTGCTGCTGCTCCGGGCGCTGCCCATGGCCGGTGCCGTCCCGGACCGTGCCGGTATGCCGGGCCGCCGTCACCATGTCCGGGTTCGTGTCCACGCCTTCGTTCCCCTCCACCGTCAGTACTTCCGCGCCGCGTCGGCCATCGGGCCGCCGCGGGGGCCGTACGGGGCATGCTCCAGCCACGCGCCGCACCGGGGGACCACCGGGGCCAGCGTGGCCGCCGCGCGTTGGGTCACCCGCCCCCAGCGCCGGGGCCGCATATGGTCCAGGGCCGCCCCCGCGGCCACGCTGTTGAACAGCGCGGCACGACGGCGGGTGGAAGCGAACTCACCGATGGCCACGGGTGCCCGCGACGGATCGGAGCATGCCACCGATATGGCGTCGGCCGCCGCGACCGCGTCCGCGATCCCGCTGTTCATCCCGCGCGCCCCGAAGGGCGGGAACAGATGGGCCGCCTCGCCCACCAGCAGCACCCGCCCGGTCGGGTCGGTGAACGCCGAGGCGACCTTGCGCAGGAAGTGGTACCGGGACACCCACAGCACCTGGTGCGCGCAGTCCTCGCCCACCAGCCGGGGCAGCCAGCGCCGCACCGCACGCTCGGTGTCGTACGTGCCCGGCGGGTCGTCCGCCCGGCACTGCAGGTCGATCTGGAAGCCGCCGGTGAACGGCACCCGCAGCACGGTGCGGCCGCCGGTGCCGGGGTGTTCGTAGTGGAAGACCCGCTCGACGGGCATCACGGCGCCCGCCGGATCCGCCACGTCCACCACCACGTGATAGCCCTCGGAACGGGTGCCCTCCAGCGGGATGCCCAGGGCCTTGCGCACCCCGGAGCGGGCCCCGTCGGCGGCGATCACATGGCCGGCTGTCCAGCCGCCGCCGTCCGCCGAGGTCACCTCCACCCCGGTGCCGCTGGCCCGGGCCCCGGTCACCTCCGCGTCGAAGCGGAAGTCCACGCCCGCGTCCAGGCACGCCTCGTACAGGAACCGCTCGGTGTCCACCTGGCGCAGGCTCGCGAAGGCGGGCAGCTTCTCCCCACCGCCGCCGTTGCCGGAGGACTCCGGATGGGTCTGCGCGAACACCTGGCGCCCGCGGTAGAGGGTGCGCCGGGTCCGCCAGGTCGTGCCGTACGCCGCGACGCGCTGCCCGAGCCCGGGGCGGGCCCGCTCCAGCAGCCGCAGCGACTGCCGGTGCACGAACAGCGCGCGGCTCCCGGGCCGCACCCGGTCCTTCGGCCCCGACTCCAGTACGGTGACCGGCAGTCCGCGGGCGCGCAAGCCGAGCGCCGCCGTCATCCCGACCGGCCCGGCACCCACCACCAGGACCGGCCGCGCGATCGCCGCCGGGTCAGCCATGGGCCCGGGCCGTGGACAGCGTGGGCAGTTCGCCTTCGGCCAGCAGCCGGCTGATCTCCAGCCGCTTGACCTTCCAGGTGCTCGTGCGCGGCAGGTCCTCGAAGCGGCACTGCACCGGATCGGCCAGCGTCGGCAGGTCCGAGGTGGCCAGTCGCCAGCGGTCGGCGTCCAGCGGCTCGTCCCCGCGGGTGCACACCACCGGCACCGGCTCCAGGGCGGGACCGTGGACGATGATCACCTCGCGGAGTTCGGTGACCCGGGACAGCAACTCGTCCTCGACCTCCAGATTGGAGTCCACGGTGCTGTTCTGGTCGACCTCGCGGTCCAGCAGATACAGCGCTCCCCAGCGGTCGCGGTAGCCCATGTCGCCCATCCGCCACCAGCCCCGGTCGACCTGGCGGGCGTATTGGTCGGGGGCGCCGAGATAGGTGAGGATCCGGCCGCGGGTGCGGGCCTCGATGGCCCCGGGCTTGCCCGGCGGACACGTCCGGCCCCGCTCGTCCACCACCCGGATCCGGGTGAACCCGGGGATCTGGGTCCCCACCCGCCGCCCCTGCACCCGGTCCGCGCCGCGCCGGGTGTACCAGCCGAAGGCGATCGGCCCGGTCTCGCTCTGCCCGTACAGCTGCACCAGCCGCGGGTCGCGGCGGCGGGACGCGCCGAGGAGCCGCTGCACGGTGCGCGGGTGGATGGCGTCGAAGGTGGAGCCGTACGCCCGTACGTTGGCCAGCGGCGCTCCGGGCGCGTCGGCCAGGTCCTCCCACAGCACGAAGGTGTTGGGGTGGGTCTCCACGATGCCGGGCCGGTACTTCGCCAGCAGCGGGCCCGCATGGGCCGGGTCGGGGTCGAGGAGGAGCAGCAGCGGACTGCCGAAGTGCAGCAGCACGCCCAGCAGGTGGTAGAAGCGGGAGTGCACGAACGACATGTGCAGCGCGGCGGACTCGCCGCGGGTGGCCCGGCCCAGCGCCTGCTGCGGTACCAGCCGGTTCCACATGGTGTGCGCGCAGTGCACCGCCAGCTTGGGGATGCCGGTGGTGCCCGAGCTGTGCGTGATCAGGGCGGGTTCGCGCGGGTGGAGCCGGATGGGCGCGCGGCGCGGCACCCCGGCGTACTCGGCGAGCGGGACCGCGTGCCCGTTCCCGGGCGCCTCGTCCACGGTGAGCACGCCCCGGGCGAGCCCGGTGTCCAGACCGCTCAGGGTGGATTCCAGCGCGGCCCGGTCGGTGATCAGCCACGGCGCGTGCAGCCGGTCGAGCAGCACCGCGGCCACCCCGCCGCTCAGCGAGGGCGACAGCAGCGCGGGCACCGCGCCGATCCGGGAGGCGGCGCAGGCCAGCAGCACGATGTCGACGTTGTCGCTCTTGTGGATCGCCACGTGCTCGCTCGGCCGCACCCCCGCCGACCACAGCCGGGCGGCCAGATCGTCGACCAGATCCGCCAGATCGGTGTACCCGAGGTCCGTACCGGCCTCCGGCGCGACGTCCAGCGGCCGGTCGAGCGTCACCCGGACCCTGCCGTGGCGGGCCGCGGCCTCCTGGAACATCAGCCCGAGGTAGAACCCGCGCTCGGGGAGTAGCCGCTCCAACATATGCAGTACCTACCGTTCGGAATCGTTCACGAGGGTGCGCGCGGGGGCGAGGTGAGGGCCGGCGGGGGCGCGGCCGGTCACCAGGCGCCGGTCCGTACGACATGGCGCCGCAGCTTGCCGGTCTGCGTCCGGGGCAGGGATGCCACCACCCGCACCGTGCGCGGCGCCTTGAACGCGGCGAGCCGCTTCCGGGCCAGCGCGATCAGATCGGCCGACAGGGCCTGTTCGTCGACCGTCCGGCCACCGGCCACGGGCGCGGCCGGCACCACGAAGGCGTGCAGCCGGGTCGCGCCGCGGCTGTCGGGGACGGCGGCCACCGCCACCTCCCGCACGGACGGGTGGTGCCGCAGCACCTCCTCGACCTCCAGCGGGGACACGGTGATCCCGCCGACCATCTCCAGGTCGTCGACCCGGCCCAGGTGCTGGTACGTGCCGTCCGGGTTGCGCCGGGCCCGGTCCCGGGTGGCGAGCCAGCCGTCGTCCGCGGGGCGGACGGAGGCCACCGTCGGCCCGCGCACCCACAGCTCGCCCTCGGCCGCCGCGTCGGCGGCGGCCTCCACCACCGTGCCGCCGCTGTCCCGCAGCTCCATCTCGAAGCGCGGCACCGGGCGGCCCAGGGTGCCAGGGGCGTTCTCCCAGACGGTGTTCGCGCAGAAGGCGTGGCCCGCCTCGGTGGAGCCGATCTGCTCCAGGACCGGGGCGCCCAGCATCTCGGCGACCCGGTCCCTCAAGCCCTGGGGCAGGCTCTCGCCCGCGCTGACGGCCGCGCGCACCGAGGCGAAGCAGGAGGTGTGGCCGGTGCCGCGCTCGTCCACCAGGGCGGCGTACGCGGACGGCACCGAGTACAGCAGGGTCACCCGGTGCCGGGCCACCAGGTCGTCGGTGAGGCCGGGCCCGGGGCGCTGCGCGCTCAGCACCGCGGACGACCCCGAGAACAGCGGGAAGACGAAGGCGTTCCCGAACCCGTAGGCGTAGAACAGCTTGGACACCGAGAACGTCACGTCGTCCGGGCCGATGTCCAGCACCTCCCGCCCCACCAGGTCGTAGTACGCCGCGACATGGCCGTGGGTGTGGGTCACCGCCTTCGGGCGGCCGGTGGTCCCCGAGGTGTACTGGACGTACAGCGGGGCGTCGGCCGTCACCGGCTCCGCCTCCCGCGCCGCGGCCGCGGCGTCGACGCCGTCCGGGTCCGTCAGGGCCGACAGCTGGTCCGCGCCGAGCCAGCGGGCGGTGTCGAAGTGGTCCTGGAGATCGGGCCCCGAGACACACAGCGCGGCCCGTGAGTCCTCGGCCATGAAGCGGTGGTCGTCGGCGGTGAGCCCGGGGTTGACCAGCACCGCCGTCGCGCCCAGCCGGGCGGTGGCCAGGAACGTGGCCACCCACATGATGCCGTCGGGCAGCGCCATCAGCACCCGGTCCCCGGCCCCCACCCCGCGGCCGGCCAGTACGGTGGCGGCGCGCGCGGCACGGTCGTGGACCTCGCCGTGGGTCCAGATCCGGTGCGCCTCCAGGAAGGCGGGGCGGCCCGACCAGCCGCACCGGTCGGCGAGCGCCGCCAGATGCGCGGCCACGTTGGCGGACACCGACGGTACGAAGACCGACGGGGCGGACAGCGGCAGCCCCGAGGCGGCGAGCGACGGGTCCGACAGGGCGGAGTCCGGGAGAGTGGTCACCGTTCCAGCTCCTTCGCGGGGGAGTCCGGCAGCGACGGGGCCGCCGCCACCAACAGGTCGTCCAGTTCACCGGCGGGCCGCTGTTCCGAGTCGTCGTACGCGCGCATCGTCGCCGCGGTCTTCAGCAGCATCTCCTCGTACTCCTCGGCCGGGTCGGAGTCGAGGACGATGGCGCCGCCCGCCCCGATGTGCATCCGGCCGCCGGTGAACACCGCGGTGCGGATCACGATGCTGAGGTCGGCCGCGCCGTTGCAGCTGAGGAAGCCGAGGACGCCGGAGTACACGCCGCGGGCCTCGGTCTCCAGCGCGTCGATGATCTCCATGGTGCGCAGCTTGGGGGCGCCGGTCATCGAGCCGCCGGGGAAGCAGGCCCGTACGCAGTCCACGGTGCTGGTGTCCTGGCGCAGCCGGCCGCGCACGGTGGACACCAGCTGGTGCACGGTGGCGTACGACTCGGTGTTCATCAGCCGCGGCACATAGACACTGCCCGGCTTGCACACCCGTCCCAGGTCGTTGCGGAGCAGGTCGACGATCATCAGGTTCTCGGCCCGGGGCTTGGTGCTGGTGGCGAGGGCGGCCAGCGCCCGGGCGTCCTTGTCGGCGTCCCCCGAACGCGGCGCCGTGCCCTTGATCGGCTTGGCCTCGGCGATGCCGTCCGGGGTGACGCGCAGGAAGCGCTCGGGGGAGGCGCACGCCACGTCCGTGTCGCCGAACCGCAGATAGGCGGCGTACGGGGCCGGGTTGCAGCGGCGCAGCGTCCGGTAGAAGGTGTACGAGTCGCTGGGGGCGGGCAGCCACGCGGAGTTGGTGAGGCAGACCTCGTAGCTCACCCCGGCCCGCAGCTCGCGCAGGCTCGCCTCGATCGAGGCCAGGTACGCCTCCCGGTCCCGCACCAGCCAGGGTTCGACGGCGGCCGTGGTGGTGAGCGGCGGCGGCGCGGGCAGGGGCTCGGTCTGCGCCGGGACCCCGGTGAGCACGGTCACGGTCGCGTCGAGCCACTCCTTGGCCTCGCGGTGGCCGTCGGCGGTGTCCTCGCTCAGGCAGCAGATGTAGGTGACGCTCTCCTGGTGGTCGACCGCGACGAAGCGGTCGGCGAACAGCCAGCAGGCGTCCGGGGTGGCGGCCTCGTGCCGGCCCGGGGCGCCGCAGTCGGCCTTCATCTCGTAGCCGAGGTAGCCGACGTAGCCGCCGGTGAAGTCGAAGGGCAGGTCGGGGGCGTGGACCCGGCGGGCCGCCAGCTCCCGCTTGAGATAGTCGAAGACGCTGCCCTCGTAGGTGGCGGCGGGCCGCCCGGGGCGCTCGATCTCGCACACCTGGGTGGCGGTGTCGTAGGCCACGAACTCGGCCAGCGGCCCCCGTCCGTCGCCGAGGAAGGAGAAGCGCGCCTCGCCGGACTGGGTCCGCGCGCTGTCCAGCCAGAACGCCCGCGGCGCGTCCGCGTACAGCCGGGTGAAGGCCGCCTCGGTGTCGGTCGCGTCGGCGAGCCAGCGGGCGTGCAGCCGGTACGAGCGGGCCTGCGTGCCGTCCGCGGCCGGGACGCTCGCCGCCACCGGCTTCTTCGGGCGCGGGGCGCGGGGCTTGCGGGGCTCGTCGGGAGAGGCGGTGGACGTCACGGACTCGCCGTTGGCGTGCTCGATGGTCAGATCGCGGAAGTTGCTGAACATCCGGTGGCCGTATCCGGTGAGCACCGACTCCGGGTGGAACTGCACGCCCCACAGCGGGCGGGCCCGGTGCCGCAGCCCCATCAGGACGCCGTCCTCGGACCAGGCGATGCCCTGCAGGCCCAGCGGCAGCGGTTCGGCCACGCACAGCGAGTGGTAGCGAACGGCCGTGAAGTCCTGGGGAAGACCACGGAAGATGCCGCGCCCGCCGTGCTTGATCCGGGAGAGATGGCCGTGCCGCGGCTCGGGGGCGGGCACCACCCGTGCCTGGGCGCCGAGCGCGATGCCCTGGTGGCCCAGGCACACGCCCAGCACCGGAATCGTGGCCCGCTCGATCAGCCGGGCGGCGCCGGCGAAGTCACGGGCGTCGGCCGGATGTCCGGGGCCGGGGGAGACCACGATGTTGTCGAACTCGGAGAGGTCGATGTCCGCGCATTCGGGCGCGTCATTGAGAAGCACCTCCGGTTCCTCACCGTTGACCTCGGTGAGCAGATGGAAGAGGTTGTACGTGTACGAGTCGTAATTATCGACGAGGAGCGTCCTCAGCGATTCCATCCGGATTTGCCTCCTTGCTTCGGGCCGTCCATCGCCATGCGCCTGTGACGTCCTCGGATCGACTGAAGCGGCGGGTAGAGCCACTTCTTGAGGAGTCGCTGCAGGCGCGGCATGACGAGCCAGGTCACCATCGCGGTCACGCCAAGACACAGAGCCAGGGTCCGCAGCAGGAAATTGGCGCCGTCCAGGAACGGGATCACCAGCACGTTGAACATGAGGACCGGGGGGAACACCGCGCCCAGGTTCACCAGCCAGAGTTTCCATTTGGGGGGCGGCGGCAGTGGCCGCACCGGACCCTTCAACCAGTTCTGCAGTCCCGAGGTGCGCTGGGTTCCCTTTTCTTGTACGAAGGGTCCGGCCCGAGTCGCCAACCGGGCGCGCTCGAGCGAGGATTCCCATCCCTGTGCGGATACTTCCCTGTCGAATCGGTAGATGACATGCCATTCCGAGGACAGTCGGCCGGAGCCCATCACGCCGCCCCCCAGATATCCCGGAAGACGTGCCGCGGCATTGAGCATCTCAATCGCCCAGCCATAGAACTCGGTTTCGCGGCCGGGGTCCACCCGGTATGCGGCCGTCACCGTGACCGGTTCCGTGTCCACTCCAGCCGCAACTCCTTCCCGCACCCTGCACGCTCGCCTTCTCAACCCATGCTGACCTGCAAGGACTTCATGTTCTTCGCCAGCTCTTCCCAGCGAGTTGACAGGAAGTGTTCCACATCGGGAGATCCGCAACAGTCGAATGCTCAACAACGTACATAAAAGGGCCGTGACCTGCGCGTTATCTACGCTTCGAAGGCTTCGGTCGGGGTGCGGAAAAGAATCTCGGAGACGGATTGAACACAACGAAGCGCCGGGCCGTATGGAACGTAATGCGGCCCGGCGCTTCAATCCTCGGCTCGCGTCAGCCGAGTACCTTCTCCAGTGACGCCAGCGACGCCTCCAGCTCCTCCCGTGTGATGGTCAGCGGCGGTGCCAGCCGGATCGTCGAACCGTGGGTGTCCTTGACCAGGACGCCCTCGCCCAGCAGCCGCATCCCGATCTCGCGCCCGGTGCCCAGCGCGGGATCCACATCGACCCCGGCCCACAGACCGCGGCAGCGGTGCGCCGTCACGCCCTTGCCGTGCAGCGCGCTCAGCCCGGCGTCCAGCACCCGTCCCAGCTCGGCGGCGCGGGCCTGGAACTCCCCGGTGCCCAGCAGGTCCACCACGGCCGACCCGACGGCGGCGGCCAGCGGATTGCCGCCGAAGGTGGAGCCGTGCTCGCCGGGGCGCAGCACGCCCATCACCGCGCGGTCGGCGACCACGGCGGAGACCGGCACGATGCCGCCGCCCAGCGCCTTGCCGAGCAGCAGCACATCCGGCCGCACCGCCTCGTGGTCGACCGCGAGGGTGGTGCCGGTGCGGCCCAGGCCGGACTGGATCTCGTCGGCGATGAACAGCGCCCCGGCCCGCCGGGTGAGTTCACGCACCCCCGTCAGATAGCCGTCGTCCGGAATGAGCACGCCCGCCTCGCCCTGGATGGGCTCGATCAGCACGGCGGCCGTGGTCTCGTCGACCGCCGCCTCCAGCGCGGCGAGATCGTTGTACGGGACGACGCGGAAGCCCGGGGCGAACGGGCCGAACCCCTCGCGGGCCACCGGGTCGCTGGAGAATCCCACGATCGTCGTCGTGCGGCCGTGGAAGTTGCCGTCGGCCACCACGATCGTCGCCTGGTCCGGTGCGACGCCCTTGACCTCGTACGCCCATTTGCGGGCCAGCTTGATGCCGCTTTCCACCGCCTCCGCGCCGGTGTTCATCGGCAGCACCGTCTCCAGGCCGGTGAGTCGTGCCAGCCCCTCGGCGAATCCGGCGAGCTTGTCGTTGTGGAAGGCGCGCGAGGTGAGGGTGAGCCGGTCGAGCTGGCGGTGGGCGGCCTCGACGAGCGCCGGGTGGCGGTGGCCGAAGTTGAGGGCCGAATAGCCCGCCAGCATGTCGAGGTAGCGGCGGCCCTCGACGTCCCACACCCAGACGCCCTCGGCGCGGGACACCACCACCGGCAGCGGATGGTAATTGTGGGCGAGCGAGGACTCCTCGGCGCGGATCAGCTCACCGGAGGAGCGCGCGGGACGGGCCGCGGCGGACGGGGCGGTGCGTGCGGATGCGGTCATCAGCGGATCTCCTGAGTGCAGCACTTGATGCCCCCGCCGGCCTTGTGCAGCTCCGACAGGTCGACGGGGACGGGAACGTAACCGCGGGCGGTGAGCTTGCCGATGAGGCCGGTCGCGCGCGGGGCGACGAACACATGACGGCCGTCGGAGACGGAGTTGAGCCCGAAGGCCATGGCGTCGTCCCGGGTGGCGATCAGCGCGTCCGGGAAGAGGCGCTCCAGGACCTCACGGCTGCCCGGGGAGAACGCCCCCGGGTAGTAGGCGATGTTCTCGTCGTCGAGCGTGAACAGGGCGGTGTCCAGGTGGTAGAAGTACGGGTCCACCAGCAGCAGGCTGATCACCGGCACCCCGAAGAACTCCTGCACCTCCTGGTGGGCGGCGCGCGTCGTACGGAATCCGGTGCCGGCCAGGACGAACCGGCCGGCGGGCACGAGATCGCCCTCGCCCTCGCACACCGCCTCCGGCGGGTGCACCTCGAATCCGGCGGCCTTGAACCAGGAGGTGTAGGCGAGCTGCTCGGGCCGGCGCTGGGGCGCGTGGAACCGGGAGCCGAAGACCCGGCCCTGAAGGACCAGGGCCGAGTTCGCCGCGAACACCATGTCCGGCAGGCCCGGCACCGGCTCGGCGGTCTCCACCCGGTGGCCGTGGTCGGAAAAGGCGCGGATCAGCGTCTCCCACTGGGTGCGGGCGAGCGCGGTGTCGACCACGGTGTCCTCGCGCATCCAGGGATTGATGGCGTACCGGACGTCGAAAAAGCTGGGGGGACAGGTCAGATAGCGCCGGGGGCGCGGCACACGGGTCTGGGGCACGGAGCAGTCCTCTCGCTTCCCAAGGGCGACCGGGGAATGATTCAACGGTAGAAAGCGGACGAGAGGGGACACAAGAAAGGAAAATTGCGCGATGGTGCAGGGATGTTGCGTCTCGGGCCGGTTCAGCGATTGTTCATTGCGTCCAGCGCGCCGGACGGCGCGGCGGCGGGGCTGGCGCTTGCCTCGGCGCTGCCCGCGATCAGATGCGACAGCACCATGTAGCTGATGGTCCTGGCGATGAAGGGTTCGGTCCGGATGCGCTCCAGCACCTCCTCGAAGTGCTCCACATCGGTGGCCATCACGTGCAGCAGGGCGTCGGCGCCCCCGGTCACCGTCATGGCCGCGGTGATCTCCGGGTAGGTGCGCACCACTTCCGCCAGCCGCCGCGGCGGGGCCGCGCTGTCGCAGTACACCTCCACGTACGCCTCGGTCCGCCAGCCCAGGGCGGCCGGGCGCACGGTCGTGGTGAAGCCGGTGATCACGTCGTTCTCCCGCATCCGGTCGACCCGCCGCTTGACCGCGGACGCCGACAGCCCGACCGTGGCGCCGATCTCCGTGAAACTCGCCCTGGCGTTCGCCACCAGAGCCGCGACGATCTTGCGGTCCAGGTCGTCGAACGGTGCGGACTGGTTCGCCATGAGGGGTCCTTTCGGCGGCCGGTGATGAACAGTCGAAACGACGTACCGATGAGATGCCCGCGAACCGCTGTGCTTTCCCCGGCTTCCCTCCGCTTTCCCTCGTTTTCGGAAAGCTTCCGCAAAGAGGGGGCGTGCGCGGGGACACGAGGCCCGATAGCGGAGCCGTGGCGTGCCCCGGGCGCCGGGCGTACGAATCCGGGCACCGTACCTTCCGTATCCACCTTGTTGATACGGCACAACCTTCCGACGGTCCCTACCGCGGCGTAGCGTCTTCTGTTCCGTAATCGTTTCCGAACGGTGATCAGGTGGTCGTCATGACAGCTATTATCAGCTTCAGGAGAGCGCGGTGAAAAGACCGCGGGACGCGGTGGTCACCGGTGTGGGTTTCTGCCTGCCGGGCGACACCGGGCCTGTATTCACCGCGGGACAGGTATGGGATATCGCCTCCCACGGCCGCTCCGTCCTCGTACAGCGGGACATCGCCTACGGTGCGGTGAACCTCACCCCAGAGCATTTCGCGGAACGGCTCCCCGAAATCCCCGAGTTCTTCTCCCGCCACTGCACCGACGCCCACCGCTTCGGCCTGGTGTCCCTGGTCGAGGCCTGCACCGACGCCGAACTCGACCTCCAGGCCGGGGACTTGGCCGAGGCGGCCCTCCTCGTCGGCCGCGGCGGAGTGGACACCAACGTCGGTGTGTACCTCTCGCTGCTGAACACCCGGTCCGACGAGGCCACCGTGCTCGACGGCGTGGAGATGTTCGTCGCCGCCGCACTCGGCGCGACCCCCTCCGACGTCGCGGTCGTCCAGGCCCGCGGTGGCCCGCTCCACCGGCCCCTGCTACACGGTGGCCTGCGGCTGCTCGTCCGCCGCCGTACAGATCGGCAACGCCCGCAGGCTCATCGCCACCGGCGAGGTCGAGATGGCCGCCGTCACCGGAGTCGACGTCTTCGACGTCGGCCTGATCCGGCAGGGCCAGCGGCTGCACGTGGGCGCGCAGCGCGCCCACGAGGCGATGGACGCCGCCGCCATGCCCGGCCTCGCCCCGCCGGAGGAGATCGCCGCCGGCTCGGCGACGAACAACCTGCCCCGGACCCCGCCGGGGCTCGCCCGCCGCGCCGCCCTGGAGGCGTATCTGACCGGCCACATCCGGGTCGTCCTGCGGCTGAGCAGCACCACCCTCGACCCGCAGACCCCGCTGAGGTCCCTCGGGTTCGACTCGCTGCTCGCCATGGAGCTGCGGGGACGCCTGGAAACCGGCCTGAACATCAAGCTCGCCGGAAACTTCGTCTGGCAGCACCCGACCGTGGCGGCCCTCGCCGTCGGCCTCGCCCAGCACGTGGGCCTGGAACTGACCGCCCAGCAGGAACGATTGAGCGCCTACTGTAGGTGCGCTGTCCGGGCACGTTGGTGACGGGCGACGCGCCACGGTGGCCTTTCGCGCAGGTCAGCGAGGTGTCCAGCCGCCGTCCACCTACAGCTCCGAGCCGGTGACGAAGCTCGCGTCGTCCGACGTGCAGCGCGGCGTTCTCCGTCATCAGCCGGACCGCCTCCTGGGCCGCGTGGTACGAGAACTGGGTCCCGCCGCGAGCGCTTGCCGCTCGTCCGTCCAGCCGTGTGCCCGTGCTCATACCGGCACCACCTCCGCCGTGGCCACCGGCTTTCCGGTGACAAACGATTCATTCGCGGCCAGACCTGTGATCAGCGCCAGCGCCCCGTCCGCCTCGGTGGCCCGCTGCCGCGACGCGTCGGAGCGGTCCGTGGTGGCGGGCGTCCCGGTGTCCGCCGCCGGGTCCAGGGGCCCGTACAGCGCCGTCAGCATGCGTTCGTCCCCGCCGCCGTGTCCCGCGTGGTCGAACGCGGGCAGCTCCACCTCCCGGGGCGGCTCCCACAGCGGGCGCAGCACCACCCGGGGACCGCCCGCGTTGGCGAGCGCCTCGTCGCCGTGGAGGGTTCCCCGGCCGGAGGCGGTGCCCAGCACGCGCGGCTGCCAGCGGCTCTCCTCCACCTCCAGCTCCAGCCGGCCGCGGGTGCCGTTGAACATCACCCGGTAGCCCTCCCACGGGGAGTACGCCGTCAGGTGGTACGTCATGGTGGCGCCGGTGTCGTAGCGCACCAGCAGCGACATGTCGTCCTCGATGGTGATGCCGTCGCCGAACACATTGCGGTCCCGGTGGTAGCCGTCCGCCCCCTCGGCGTCGAGGTACAGCGAGCGCAGCGCGTCGTTGTCGGCCAGTTCCAGCGCGAACGGGTCGTCCCTCGCGGCGGCCGCGCCGTGGGCCCGCTCGTACTCGCGGCGGTAACCGCTGCGCTCGCCCGCCTCGCGGCCGTAGAAGCCGAGCCTGCCGTAGCCGAAGACCTCCTGCGGCCGGGCCCCCAGCCACCAGTTGACCAGGTCGAAGTGGTGGCTGGACTTGTGCACCATCAGCCCGCCGCTGTGCTGTTTCTCGCGGTGCCAGCGGCGGAAGTAGTCGGCGCCGTGCCGGGTGTCCAGCAGCCATTCGAAGTGCACCGACAGCACCTCGCCGATGGCGCCCGAGGACAGCTGCCGGTGTACTTCCTCGTGCACCGGGTTGAAGCGGTAGTTGAAGGCCACCGCCAGATGGTTGCCGGTCTCCTCGACGGTTTCGAGGATGCGGCGGCACTTGGCGGCATCGGTGGTCATCGGCTTCTCGGTGACCACCCGGCAACCGGCCCGCAGCGCGGGCACGATGTAGGCGTCGTGCAGCGCGTCCACGCAGGTCACGACCACTTCCTGGATGTCGTCCGCACGCAGCCGGCGCTCGAACTCCTCCGGGCCCCAGGCCGCCGCCTCCGGCTCACCGGCCTCCTTCAGCAGCCGCTGGTGGTGGGCGATGCGCACCGGGTTGGGGTCGCACAGCGCGGCCACCCGCAGCCCGGGACGGCGGGCCAGTGCCGTGGTGAACATCTGCGCACGGGATCCGGTGCCCACCACCACGGCCCGGGAGGGAGTGTTGCCGACGGTCATGGGTCCTCCGTAGGAAGTCGATCAACGCGTGCGCAGGATAGGCCCGCTCCGTGGCCCACCACCACGGGTCCGACACCATGCGGACACCCGCCCCGGCCGTCGTGGTCAGCGCGTGGCACCGCCGGAGGAACACCCCGCCCGGCTCAGCCGCGGCCCCGAGGCGGCGGGGCGGCGGCCACCGGGCGCAGCGTGGCCGCGGCCTGCTCATCCGGCGGTTGCTGCACCGCGGCCCCGTCGGCGGCGCGCCGCGCGAGGCCGAGCTGGGAGATGGCGTTGACCAGCCGCACCCCCGTCCCGGTGCCGGTCAGCTGCCACCGCTGGGTGCGGGCCGTGGCGGAACACGTCTGCGTGGTGACCGTGGCGCCCGCCTCCAGCGGGGCGCCCAGGTAGCGGGCTCCCTTCACCATGTCCAGGCAGTAGGCGGTGGCCGTGTCCGCCCGCACGGCGCGGAGCGTGTAGTAGCCGTCCTCGGTGGCCGACAGCTTCCACGCCGCGCCGCCGTCGTCCCCGAACCGCGCGGTGGCGCCCTCGCCACCGCCCGTGGTGGTCAGCCGGGTCGCGGAGCCGGACAGGGTGAGGGCGTACGTACCGTCCTTCACCGGCAGCCGTACGGTGTTCTCCCAGCCGGGCGCGTGGCCGATGTCCCGGGCGAGCGCGCTGAAACCGTCGTACGTGGCGGCCGGTTTCGGGCCGCCCCAGGTGGCCTGGGCGAGGA
Source organism: Streptomyces sp. NBRC 110028 (assembly GCF_001417735.1). Classification (GTDB taxonomy): domain Bacteria; phylum Actinomycetota; class Actinomycetes; order Streptomycetales; family Streptomycetaceae; genus Streptomyces. The sequence goes on along the minus strand of NZ_BBUZ01000035.1, from coordinate 65,687 downwards.
AGCGCAACGGCAGATACGCCTCCGTCTCGACCTCGTTCTCGGTCTGGGCCGCCGCCGAGTCCGGCCACATGGTGATCTTCGCCCCGCTGACGCCCGGCTGGGGGCCGCTCAGCGTCTCGCCCTCGAAGCGCAGCGGTGTCCAGTCGCTCTCGTACAGCTCCCGCGTCTTCATGGGGGAGCCGCCGCGGATGAGGTAGAGCGCGTAGGCCGCGTTCATCACCCGATGGCCCTGGGCGAGCAACGCCGAGGGCGGCTGCTCGGGTTCGGCGGTCCAGTGCTCGACTCGGATGTCCTTGTTCACGGGGACGGTGTTGTCGCCGCTCAGCCCGTCGTTCCAGATGCGCAGGGTCCGCCCCACGGCGCGCACATGGTCGTCGACGCGGTTGACGAAGTCCACGAACGCGTCCTGCGGGGTGGCCCCGGCGCCGTACTTCGCCTTGGCGTACGCGGCGATCTGCGGGTAGGCGGCGTAGTCGGAGCCCAGCATGTATTCGTCCGCGCCCATGTGCCAGTACGGGGTGTCCCATACGGTCAGCGCCTCGTCCAGCAGCCCGGTGTAGAAGGAGAACGCCTCGGGCCGGGTGATGTCCAGCCGCGACGGCGACCGGATCCCCTTGGTGTCCGCGAGCTGGAGCTCGGGGTGGTTCTGCAGATACGGGTCGATGTGCCCGGGGGAGTTGATCTCCGGTACGAGGGTGATGTGGTACTTCCGGGCCATCGCCGACAGCCGCCGCACCTCGTCCTTGGTGTAGTAGCCCCAGAACGTGGTCTTCGGGTAGTCGTCGCTGGCCACCTTCGCCTCGATCCACAGCTGGTTCAGCTTCAGATACGCCATCTCGCGCATCAGCCGCTCGAACCAGTCCGGGGAGACGTGGATGTAGCAGGCGCACACGCCCACCCCGCGCTCGGCGTAGCGCGGCACGTCGACCGCCCTGCCGTGCGGCAGCTCGCGCCCGCCGCCCAGCATCTGCAGCACGGTCCGGGTCCCCAGGAACGCCCCGGCGGCCGTGGCCCCGGTGATCCGTACGGTGTCGCCGACGATCAGTTCGTAGCCCTCGGCGCCCAGTTCCTCACGGGACGCGTCCACACCCAGCACCACATCGCCCGCCGCGCCGCCACCGCCGGTCACCACGGACAGCCGCAGCCCCGTCGCGTCGGCCACATCGCCGGCGAACGTCGCGGCGTCACCGCGCAGCTCCGCCGTCCGCGCGACCACCGCCGCCGTGGCGGCCAGCCGCAGTGTGCCCGCCTGCCCGGTCCACCGCACCGGCGCCGGTATCAGACCCGGTACGGTCGCGGCGTGCCCGGCGGCCGCCGCCGGACCGGATGACACGGCCGGTATCAGCAGGGCCAGCGCCGCCAGGACGACGGCCCCCACCGTGGCCCTCATCCGGATCCGGTGTCCGCGATGCCGCGTTCTTCCGTGATGTCGCGTTCGTCTGTGATGAGGGGGCCGTCTGTGATGAGGGGTCGACAACGGCACTCGCCTCCATGCTCACCGGGCCCCGCCCGCGGACGGCGGCCATGATCGGACAACAGGTGGTGCGGGTGCCGGACGGCCACGGGAGTCACGGCCCGGCGGCAGGGTCCTTCCCCTCCCTCCGGCCTTCTGAACCGCTACGCGAAGCCACCGGGGTTCAGCGGAGCGTGATGGGAACGTATGAACCGCCCGGTCCGGGGTACTGTCTCGTTCCAGCCACTCACGTCCCGGCGGCGTGAGGTGTTAGGAATAGGGGGTGATCGGATTTTTCGGTCGATCGAAGCACTCCCCGCCAGTCCGGACGCGGGGGCGCTTGCGCTCCCTGCTCGGCGTGCGCAGCATCGCCGGACAGGTGTTTGCCGTCCAGGCGGTCGTCGTCGTCCTGCTCATCGCCGCGGCGACGCTGGCGCTCGTACTGCAGGCGCGCAACGACAGCGAGCAGGAGGCCGTCAACCGGTCCACCGCCGTGGCCCAGGCCTTCGCCGGCTCTCCGGGCACAGCGGAGGCCATGACGGCCCGCAACCCGACCGCCGTGCTCCAGCCCCGGGCCGAGCAGGTCCGTAAGCGGGCGGGCCTGGACTTCGTCGTCGCGGCGAACACCAAGGGCGTCCGGTATACCCATCCGCTGCCGCAGCAGATCGGCAAGCAGCTGGTCGCCGACTACAGGCCCGCGCTGCGCGGCAAGGTCGTCACGGAGACCGTGCAGGGCCCCCTCGGCAAGGAAGTGCAGGCCACGGTCCCGATCCGAAAGGCCGACGGCACGGTCGTCGGCGTGATCTGCGCCGGGATGACCGCCCACGACGTCGGCGGCCGCGTCACCCGCCAGATGCCGCTGGTGATCGGCGCGGCCGGAGGCGCGCTCGCCCTCGCCACCGCCGGTACCGCCCTGGTGGGCCGGCGGCTACGGCGCCAGACCCACGGCCTGGGCCCGGCCCAGATGACCCGCATGTACGAGCACCACGACGCCGTGCTGCACTCCGTCCGCGAGGGCGTGCTCATCGTCGACGGTCACGGCCACCTCGTCCTCGTCAACGACGAGGCGCGCCGGCTGCTCGACCTGCCCCCGGACGCCGAGGGCCGCCACGTCGGCGAGCTGGGCCTCGAACCGCGCACCGCCGCGCTGCTGTCCTCCGGCCGCGTGGCCACCGACGAGGTGCATCTCGCGGGGGACCGGCTGCTGGCCGTCAACCAGCGCTCCACCCAGTGGAACGGCGGCCTCCCCGGCAGCGTCGCCACCCTCCGTGACACCACCGAGCTGCGTGCGCTGTCCGGCCAGGCCGAGGTGGCGGAGAAGCGGCTGCGGCTGCTGTACGACTCGGGCGCGAAGATCGGCACCACGCTCGACATCGCCCGCACCACCGAGGAGCTGACCCGGTTCGCGGTGCCGTGGTTCGCCGACTTCGCCACCGTCGACCTGGTGGACCCGGTGTTGCGCGGCGACGAGCCGGTGGGCGACGCCATGTGCCGTACGGCCACCTTCGGCATCCGCAACGACCACCCGCTGTGGCGGGTCGGCAAGCGGACGACCTATGTGCGCGGCGCACCGCAGGCGCTCGGCTTCGGCGCCGGGCGGCCGGTGCTCGACGCCGACATCCGGGACTTCGCCGGATGGCAGGAGCAGGACCCCGAGCAGGCCGTCCGGATCGTCGAATACGGCATCCACTCGATGATCACCATTCCGCTGCGCGCCCGCGATGTCACCCTGGGCATCGCCACCTTCTGGCGTTCGGAGAAGTCCGAGCCCTTCGACCAGGAGGACGTGGCCCTCGCCGAGGAGCTGGTCGCCCGCGCCGCCGTCGCCATCGACAACGCCCGCCGCTTCACCCGCGAGCACTCCATGGCCGTCACCCTCCAGCGCAGCCTGCTGCCGCAGGGCCTGCCCGAACAGGACGCCCTGGAGGTGGCGCACCGCTACCTGCCCGCCCAGGCCGGTGTCGGCGGCGACTGGTTCGACGTCATCCCGCTGCCCGGCGCCCGGGTCGCCCTGGTCGTCGGCGACGTTGTCGGCCACGGGCTGCACGCCGCCGCCACCATGGGGCGGCTGCGTACCGCCGTGCACAACTTCTCCACCCTGGACCTGCCGCCGGACGAAATCCTCAGCCACCTCGACGAGCTGGTCACCCGCTTCGATCAGGACCAGGCCACCGCGGACACCGACGCCGCGCCGATCAGCGGCGCCACCTGCCTGTACGCGATCTACGACCCGGTCTCCGGCCGCTGCACCATGGCCCGGGCGGGCCACCCGGGCCCTGCCCTGACCTACCCCGACGGCACCGTCACCTTCCCCGAGGTCTCCCTCGCCCCGCCGCTCGGCCTCGGCGGTGAGCCCATCGAGACGACCGAGATGCTGCTCCCCGAGGGGAGCCGGCTGGCCCTGTACACCGACGGTCTGGTCGAGGACCGCGACCGCGACCGGGACACCGGTCTGCGCCTGCTGCGCAGCACCCTGGAAGCACATCCCGGGCGCGGCCCCGAGGAGATCTGCCGGGCCGTCTTCAAGGCGATGACCTCCTCGCACCCGAGAGACGACATCGCCCTCCTCGTCGCCAGCACCCACCTCCTGGACCCCGACTCCGTCGCCGAGTGGGACGTCCCCTCCGACCCCGCCGCCGTCGCCGGAATCCGCGGCGAGGCGGCCCGCCGACTGGCCGGATGGGGGCTCGAGGAGAGCGGCTTCACCACCGAACTCATCCTCAGCGAACTGATCACCAACGCCATCCGCTACGGCTCCGGCCCCATCACCGTGCGCCTCGTCCGCGACCGCAGCCTCATCTGCGAGGTCTCCGACGGCAGCAGCACCTCCCCGCACCTGCGCCGCGCCGCCTCCACCGACGAGGGCGGCCGGGGCCTGTTCCTGGTGGCCCAGTTCGCCCAGCGCTGGGGCACCCGGTACACCCCCACCGGCAAGATCATCTGGGCCGAGCAGCCCCTCACCGCCACCGCCCCCGGCCCCGAGCCCACCGAGGAGGACCTGCTCGCCCAGTGGGGTGACCTGGACGACGTCTCGACGTAGCGGGTCGCTGCGCACGGCTGTCGGCGATATGTGCGCCAGAAGTCCGCCGCTGTGTATAACGGGGGCGGGAGGCGTTCCATGTCCGAGTTGTTCGACGCGATCGACGCACTGATCGCGGGCCAGTCCCCGCTGCCGCCACCGGCCGAGCGGGAGCGGCTGCGTACGGCCCACGGCCTGAGCCAGGAGCAGGTCGCCAAGGCGTTGAAGGTGCGCCGGGCGACGGTGGTCAACTGGGAGAGCGGAAAGACCGAACCCCGGCCGCCGCAACGCGAGGCGTACGCCCACTTCCTGAGCGAACTGGCCAAGCTGTACCCAGCCCCCGCTCCGACCCCGGCCCCGGCTCCGACGCCGACCCCGGCCCCGGCTCCGACGCCGACCCCGGCCCCGGCCCCGGCTCCGACGCCGGCCTCCGCCCCTGCCCCGGCTTCCGCCCCCGAGGCGCCGCGCCCCGCGTCTCCCGCGCCCCCGGCCGCCCCCGTATCTCCCCCCGCGGCACCGGTGGTTCCGCCACCCGCCGAGGAGACCGGGCCGCCCGCCGGGGAAACCGCGGAGCCCCGCCGCCCGGCCCCGCGACGGGCACCCCGGCAGACCACCGGGCGACCCGCACCGCACAAGACCCCCCCACCCCGGCCGGCACCGAACCCCGCTTCGCCAACGGGCCCCTGGCCGTCGTGGACGGCGACGGGGCCGCGTACTGCATTGGCGGCCTGATCCTGGACTGCCCACTGAAGGACATCCCGGCCCTGGTCGCCTGGGCCCTGTCCGAGGCCCGGTTGGGCGCCCCCCGGCTGCACCGCAACGGCAAGGACGCCGACCCCCTGCTCGTCCTCACCGCGTCCGCCGCCGAACGCCTCGGACTGCCCGCCGAACTGACCGACCGCCGGAATCTGCGACTGCCCGAGGACCACAAGGTGGTCAAGCAGATCACCAGGGCCAAGTGGCAGCTCACCCGCCGTGGCTTCGGCCCCTGGGCCTCGGTCTACCGCCCGGTGGAGGGCAACCGGCGCCACTGCGTCCGGTTCGCGGTCCTCCCCTGGGGCGCGCTCGACTCCCGGGCCTGGGGGAGCGCCGACCGGTTCGCCCCGGCCGAACTGGCGCGCGTACTGGGCGACTACGCCACCCGCGTCATCCCCCTTCACCCCGCACGGCAACCGCCCCGAGGGGCCCGCCTGGTACGCCACGCCGACCGTCGCGTACGCCGTGGAACTCGGCCACCAGGTCCGGCCCGCCGAGGCGTGGGTCCGCCCCGAGACCGGCCCCTACCTGGACGCCTGGTACACCCGGCTGCGCGACGCCTACATGGCCACCATGGAGCGGCTCGGCGTCGTCTCCGGCATGAGCCCGCCGGACTTCCTCGCCGCCATGGAGCGGCACAAGCAGACCGATCCCGGGCAGGTCGCCGTCCTGTCCGCCATCAAGGCCACGGTCAAGGGCGGCATCGGCAAGCTCCGCGAACGGCCCCAGGGCGCCCGCTACCGCCCCGGCGAACGCTGGCCCGCCCTGGAACGCCCCACCTGGCGCCCCGACATCCGCGCCGCCGTCATCTCCACCGCCCGGGTCAACATGCACCGCAAGATGCGCAAGCTCGCGGACACCGGGCTCTTTCCCGTAGCCGTGCTCTCGGACTGCGTCGTCTACCTCTCCGACGGCCCGAGCCCGCTGGACTTCCTGCCGCACACCCCCGACGGCAAGCCCCTGCCCGGCGGATTCCGCCTCGGGGTCTCACCCGGCATGGTCAAGCACGAGGGCACCCAGGAGTTCCTGTGGGCGGCTCAGCTCCTGGACGAGGGCCACAATCCCGCCCGCCACATCAAGGGCACCGACGCCGCGATCGACGGTGAGTAGGAGAGGGGACGAGCACGATGGGCATCATGGGCGACAGCCTCGACAAGGCCACGGAGGCCACCTTCACCCGCCCCCTCCCGAAATCCGCCCCCGCGCAGATGCGTTTCCTGGTGAAGCGGGAGAAGGGTTCCACCAGGGCGGTCGCGCGACGGCTCGGGGTGTCCCAGCGCACCGTCGAGCGGTATCTCACGGGCCAGTTCAAGCATCCGCGCAAGGACCTCGCCGCCCGCCTCGCCGAGGAGGTGCGCAAGGACTGGCAGCCCCGGGTGCGCGCCCGGGCCAGGCGGCAGGCCGCCACCGCCACCGGCATCGTCATCGAGACCCGGGCCCGCTTCGGTTTCACCGCCGCCCCCGGCTCCACCGACGACGGGCGTGTCCGCCTGATCACCCAGCATCTGCCCCCCGCCTACGCGGCCCGCCTCTTCGAAGCGCGGTCCACCGGCGCCACCGAACAGCAACTCCGGGACATCGCCGCCGAGGGGTTCCAGGAGATCTACTTCAAGGACGGCGGCCGCCGCGCGGACGGTCTCCTGGTGGAGTTCACCGACATCGACTACGTGGAGATGGACTTCTGACGGGCCCTTGAGCTGCTGGGTCACCATCAGGTTCCCGAGTCACCGAAAAGTGCGTTCTTCCATGTCAGCGGCGGCTCTCCTACGGTTCCCGAGTAACCACGAGAGACCGCGGAACCCCTGATGAGGAGAGCCGACAGCATGGCCATCACCCTGGTGAATCCCCCCGCACTGCCCACCATCGACGTCTACCGGCAGGTGTCGATCGCATCCGGGTCGAAACTGGTCTTCATCGCCGGACAGGTCGCCTGGGACGCCGAGGGGACCACGGTCGGCGAGGGCGACCTCGCGGCCCAGGTCGAGCGGTGCTACCTCAACATCGCCGCCGCCCTCGCCGAGGCCGGCGGCACCTTCGACGACGTGGCGAAGCTCAACGTCCACGTCGTCGACTGGACCCCCGACAAGATGCCGACCCTCCTGGAGGGGATCTCCCGGGCGGCCGCGAAACTGGGGGTCACCCCCGTCCCGCCCGCCACGCTGCTGGGTGTCGCGGCACTCGACGTACCCGAGCATCTCGTCGAGGTCGAGGCCACCGCGGTCCTCGACTGAGCCGGCTGTCGGTGGTCCGTCGCCGGTCCGTCGCCGGTCCGTCGCCGATGTGTCGGTGGCCGCTGGGATCTTCGACGGCAGGGCGCTCACCCCGAGCGCCCGCCCGCACGGCCTCCGGGCCGTGCGGGCCCTCCGCCGCAAGGGAGCTTGCCGCCATGCCGTCCGTGTCTTCCACCCCGCTCTGGGATGTCCACCGGCTGCCGCAAGCCGATGGGCGCGTCTTTCTGGTCACCGGCGGCAACGCGGGCATCGGGTACTTCATCGCGGAGCAGCTGTCCGCGACCGGGGCCACCGTCGTGCTGGGCAGCCGCAGTCCGGTGAGGGCCGAGGCCGCCATGGCCGCGATCCGGGAGCGTGTCCCCGGTGCGCGGGTGCGTGCCCTGCGGCTGGACCTCGCCGACCTCGCCTCGCTCGAAACCGCGGTGGACGCCCTGGAGACGCCGCACCTCGACGCGGTGGTGCACAACGCCGGGGTCGCCCTCGACGACCCGCCGCGCCGCGAGACCGGGGAGGGCCATGAGCTGATGTTCGGCACGAATCATCTCGGGCACTTCGCGCTCACCGGATGGCTGATGCCGCTACTGTCGGCCGCGCCGGCGGGCCGCGTCGTGACGGTGGGCAGCTTCGCGGCGAAGACCGAACGGCTCGACCTGGACGACCCGCAGTCCCGGCAGGACTACCGCCCCAAGCGCACCTACGGCCGGTCCAAGCTGGCGCAGATGCACTTCGGCCTCGAACTCGACCGCCGTCTGCGCGCCGTCGGCAGCCCGGTGGCGAGCGTAGTGGTTCACCCCGGCGGCGCCCTCGACTCCCTCACCCCCTCGCGGCCGCCCGTCCATGTGCCCACCCTCGGCGCCCGGTTGCGCGGCGCGCCCGCCGGTGTCCTGCTCCAGGGCAAGCACGCCGGGGCGTGGCCCGCGGTGCGAGCGGTGCTCGACCCGGCCGTGCGCGGCGGGCAGTTGTGGGGGCCGGGCGTCTTCAGCCTGCGCGGCAGACCCCGGACCGAACCGGTGTGGGCCCATCTCACCGACACCGCCGTCGCGGCGCGGCTGTGGGAGCTGAGCCGCACCATGACCGGCGTCGACCCCGTCCCCGTCCCCGGATGACCCCGAGAGGGTGCCGGCTCGCGCCGCTGGAGATCCCGCGCATCCGCCCCGCGCCACCTCGTCAACGGGCCAACGCCATGGGTTCAGGGCGCCACCCGGGCCACCGCGCCCGTCTCGAGGGCCACCCAGAGCGCCCCGTCCGGGCCGACCGCGATGCCATGGGGTTCCGATGAGGGAGAGGGCAGGTCGTACTCGCGGATCGCGCCGTCCGCCGTGATGCGGCCGACGCGGTTGGCGCCCCATTCGGTGAACCAGCACTCTCCGGCGGACACCGCCACGATGGCGTGCGGCTTGGCCGTACGGTCGGGGAGCGGGAACTCCTCGACCGTGCCGTCCACCGCGATCCGGCCGATCCGGCCCGCCGCGATCTCGACGAACCACAGGGCAACGCCGTCACAGGTGATCCCCACCGGCCCGGCGCCGGCCGTGGGCAGCGGATGGAGGGTGACATCACCGGCCACGTCGATCCGGCCGATGGCGTTCGCCTGGTTGAGGGTGAACCACAGCGCGCCGTCCGGACCCGCCGTGATCGCCGAAGGGAACGCCCCCTCGACCGGCAGGGCGAACTCGGTGATCGCGCCGTCGACGCCGACGCGGCCGATGCGGTCGGTGTTCATCTCGGTGAACCACAGGGCGCCGTCCGGGCCGGCAGCGATGCCGAACGGCGCGCTCCCGGGCGTCGGCACGGCGTGGGCCCCGGACCGGCCGTCCGTCGTGATACGGCCGATCCGGTGATCCTGGGAGCGGGCGAACCACAACGCCCCGTCGGGCCCGGCGGCGATGATCGTCGGCCGGCAGGTGCGCGCGTCCAGGTCGTACGTGGTGAGGCCACCGTCGACGGTGAGCCGCGCGATCTGGCCGCTGTGCACGAGGGTGACCCACAGCGCGCCGTCAGCGCCGGTGGCGAGCGCGTACGGGCCCGACCGCTCGTCCGCCACGGGGAACACCCGGACGGAGGGCGAAGCGGAGTGCGGCACGAAGGCTCCTTCCGAAGCGGCGGCGGTCACCCGACGCACCCTGCCCGTCGGGACGGGGCCTGTGCAACTGCTTTCCGCACCCCGTGCCTTAGCATCGTTACTGAGCAGTAGAGCGCCGCAACCGGAAGAGGAACCACAGTGCACAGCCCGGTCAAGCATGACGTCGTCGAGGTCAACGGAGTGCGGTTGCACATCGCGGAGCAGGGGGAGGGGCCGCTGGTCCTGCTGCTGCACGGCTTTCCGGAGAGCTGGTACTCCTGGCGCCACCAGTTCGGCCCGCTGGCCGAGGCCGGATACCGCGTCGTCGCCCCCGACCAGCGCGGATACGCCCGCAGTGAGCAGCCCGAGGACATCGCCTCCTACAGCCTGCTCCACCTCGCCGGTGATGTGATCGGGCTGATCCGCGCCCTCGGCGAGGAGCAGGCGGTCGTCGTCGGACACGACTGGGGCGCGCCGGTGGCCTGGATCACCGCGATGCTGCGCCCCGATGTCGTACGGGCCGTGGCCGGGCTGAGCGTCCCGCCCGCGCTGCCCACCGGAATGGCCCCGCCCTCGGCCACCCGGACGTACTACGGCGAGGGCTTCTACCAGAACTACTTCCAGCAACCGGGCGTCGCCGACGCCGAGTTGGGGCAGGACATCGCGTCGTCCCTCCGCCGGATCCTGTACAGCGGCTCCGGCGACAACCCCAGGACCGAGCGGCCCCGGCCGTGGGTCGTCCCCGACGGCAAGAGCCTGCTGGACACCGTGCCCGAACCGGAGCAGCTGCCCGGGTGGCTCACCGAAGCGGACATCGAGGTCTTCGCCCGCGACTACGCCGAACACGGCACCCGGGCCTTCACCGGCCCCCTCAACTGGTACCGCAACATCGAACGCAACCAGGAACTCCTCGCCCCCTTCCGGGGCCGCGGCATCGAGGTGCCCGCGCTGTACATGGTGGGCGACCGCGACCTGGTCACCTCCTTCCGCGGTGTGAACACCCTGCGCGCCTCGCTGCGCCGGATCGTCCCCCGGCTGCACGACGAGGTGACCCTGCACGGCTGCGGCCACTGGACCCAGCAGGAGCGCCCCGACGAGGTCAACGCCGCCCTGCGGGACTTCCTTGCCCACGTGGACGGCCGCGGCTGACCGCCGCGGCGGGGCCGGGGAAGGTCAGCGAGCCCTCCAGGAGCCCGGTGAGCCGCTTCGTCGGCAGCACCCGGAAGTACGCGTCACGCAGAGGCCTGCGAAAGGGGTTCTCCGCCTGCTCGACCGCGCTGATCGACCGGGCCGCCGCCACGACGCCGCTGGTCCGCTGACGGCGCTCGTCCTCGTAAGCCCGCAGCGCCCGGAGGGGGTCGGCGGCCCTGGCCAGATGCCGCGAGAGCACCACCGCGTCCTCCATCGCCATACCCGAGCCCTGGCCGAGGCTGGGAAGCATGGGGTGGGCGGCGTCGCCGAGCAGCGTCACCGGACCCCGGCCCCAGCGGTCGAGGAAGACGCGGTCGTGGGACGGGGTCGCCAGGATCGACTCTTCGGGCGTCTGCCGGATCGCGTGCCGCACTTCCTCCGCCCAGCCCGCATAGGCGAGTTCGATATCGGCCTTGCCGCCCTTCCAGTCGTGCGCGCGTTCGGCGGGCATGTTCTTCGTCCCCCACCAGTAGAGGGTGCCGCCGCCCATGTCGACCAGCCCGAACCGCTGACCGCTGCCCCAGTAGTGGGTCACCGAACCGGTGGTGAAACGCGGATGGCTGAACGGCACCAGGGCCAGCCAGCAGACGTATCCGCCGTACCGAGCCTCCTCGGGGCCGACGAGCCCGCGCCGTACCACCGAGTTGAAGCCGTCCGCGCCGATGAGGAGATCACCGTGGGTCTCGGTCCCGTCCGAGAACCGGACCGCCACCCCGGGCCCCCCGCGGCGCTCCTCGGTGCTGAAGCCCTCCGCGGTCGCGCCGAGCCTGATCGGGATACCGTCGGCGGCGTCCAGCAGGGCCTGCTGGAGCGCGGACCGTGTGATGAGAACGCTCGGTACGCCCAGCCGCCCGATGATCTCAGGGAACGGGAACTCCCTGATCAGCCGTCCGCGTGCGGTCCTGACGTGGTAGGACGTGAGGATCTGCCCATGCTTGTCGAGTCCCAGATCCAGACCGATGGAGTCCAGGGCCGCGAGGGCGTTGCTCATCACCGACAGTCCTGACCCCGCGGCCCTGAGCTCGTCCGCCCGCTCGTGGACCTCGACATCGAGCCCGGCCTCGCGCAGCGCGATGGCCGCCGTCAGGCCGCCGATCCCCGCGCCCACGACGATCGCCTTGCGGCGCCGGTGGCTGGTCATGCGTCACTCTCCCCTCAGATCGCTGTCATCGGTGTGCCACTGCTGGGGCGTGAACCCCGGGCCCGCGCCAGGAGGCGGGGCGATCAGCTCACCGACCGTGCGGGCCACGTGGACGACGTGCGGCTCCTCCATGATCGTGAGGTGGTCGCCCGGTACGTCGAGCACGGTCAGTTCCCCGCTGGTCCGCTCCCGCCAGCCGTTCGCCGGATCCCGGTGCATGCTGCCGATGGTCTCGTGCATCGATTCCAGGACATCGGGCAGCGGTTCAGCGGCGTGGATCAACGTCATGTCCTGGTGGACCGTTCCGGGCCGGTACGCGTAGGCCGCCCGCCAGTTGGTCTCGTACACACGGAACAGCCGTCGCACGACCGCTCCGGTGCTGCCTGCCGGAAGCACCCCTTCCGCGACCGCGAGAGCGGCGATGAAGTCGAACCGCTCGTCCAGTGTCGTCGGCCCGGCGGGCAGGACCTCCAGGGGCGAGTCACCGCCGCGGCGCAGCCACAACAACTCCCAGAAGAACCACGTGAGCAGGGCGTCGGACCTGACGGCACGCCGTCTTCCCGGCGCGAGAGCCGTGGTGTCGAGCAGCACCAGGTGCGCCACCTCCTCGCCCGCCGCCCGGATCTGCCGGGCCATCTCGAAGGCCACGAATCCGCCGAAGGACCAGCCGCCGAGCGTGTACGGGCCCCGGGGCCGCAGCCGGCGGAGGGCGGCGACGTAACTGGCCGCGATCTCCTCGACGCCGCCGCGCAGGGGTTCGGTCCCCGGATCCACTCCCGCGGCCTGGAGCGCGTACAGCGGCTGGTCTGGGGGCAGGTGCCGTGCGAAGCGCACGTAGCACAGCACGTTGCCGCCCATGGGATGGACGAGGAAGAGCGGGGGCCGGCCGCCGCCGGAGCGGATGGGCACGAGCGGGTCGAAGGCCGCGCTCGCCCCCGTCGACCGCAGCCGTCCGGCGAGTTGGGCCATGGTGGGCGCCGCGATCAGCTCGGACAGGGGAAGGCCGGTGCCGTAACGCTGCTCGATGAGGACGACCAGACGCATGGCGGTGAGCGAGGTGGCGCCCAGGTCGAAGATGTTGTCGTGCACGCCCACGGCGGGCCGCCGCAGCAGCTCGCCGACGATCTCCACCAGGGCCCGCTCGTAGCCGTCCCGTGGCGGCGCCGTACCGCCTGTCACCCCGGTGGTTCCCACCGTCAGCGGGCGGCGTCGCAGGGCCGCGTCGTCCCGTTTGCCGCTCGGGGTCAGCGGCAGCGCCGGCAGCCACTCGACGTGCGAGGGCACCATGTGATCCGGGAGGACGGCGCGGAGCTGCTTGCCGAGCTGCGCCGTGTCGGTGTGCTCCCGGTCGCCCACGAGGAAGGCGGCGAGGAACGCGTCACCGCCCTCACGGCGCCTCGCCACCACCGCCGCCTCGGCGAGGCCCGGGTGGTGGGAGGAGGCGAACCGGGCGATGGCCAGCTCCACTTCCGCCGGTTCCACCCGGAAGCCGCGCACCTTGACCTGTGTGTCCGCTCGGCCGGTGCACACCATCGCGCCGTCGGCCAGGGCGAAGCCGAGGTCGCCGGTGCGGTACAGACGGCGGCCCGGCCCGCCCGAGGGGCGGGGGACGAAGCGCTCCGCGGTCAGCGCGGACTGGCGCAGATACCCCTCGGCCAGGCAGGCGCCGCCGAGGTGGATCTCGCCCGTGACCCCCGCGGGCACCGGACGCATCCGGGAGTCGAGGATGAGCACCTCGGCGCCGTCGACGGGGGTGCCGATCGGCGGCAGGGACGGCCAGTGGTCCGGGTCGCCGGACAGGGTGTGGCTGGTCACGACGTGCGACTCGGTGGGGCCGTACTGATTCTCCAGCAGGGCCCCGGGCAGCCCGGCGCACAGCCGGCGGATCTCCGGGGTGACGCGCAACTGCTCGCCGGACGAGATCAGCACCCTGAGGGCGCCGGGGATCAACCCCAGGGCGGCGGAGGCCTCGGCGAGCTGCTGGAGCGCCACGTACGGCAGATACAGCCGCTGCACCCGCTCCCGTTCGAGCAGCCGCAGGAGAGCGGGCACGTCGCGCCGCTCGGCCTCGGACAACAGCACCAGGGTGCCGCCACCGCACAGGGTGGAGAAGATCTCCTGGAAGGAGACGTCGAAACTCATCGGCGCGTACTGCGCGGTGATGCCGCCGGGTACGCCGCTGGGCACGCCGTTCTGCCAGGCGATCAGCCGAGCCAGTGAGCGATGCGGCATCGCCACGCCCTTCGGCCGTCCGCTGGAACCGGAGGTGAACAGGACGTACGCGGTGTGTTCGGGTGCGATCGCGGGGACGGGCGGCGCGTCGGCGCCGGGTCCGTACCCGCTCGCGTCGAGTACCTCCTCCGGCGTCAGCGTCGTGGCCGCGCCGGACACCAACTGGTGGTATGAGGGCTGGGCGATGACCCTGAGGGGCCGGGCCTGTTCCAGCATGGCGCCGAGCCGTTCCGGCGGGTAGGCGGTGTCCAGCGGGAACGCCGCCGCCCCGGCCTTGAGCACGCCCAGGAGCACGGCGACCGCCTCCGGTGAACGGTCCATGGCGATGCCGACGCTCTCTCCTGGCGCGGCGCCCAGGGCGAGGAGCCGACGTGCCACCCGGTCGGACGCCCGGTCGAGTTCGGCATACGTCCAGCGCTGTTCCCCGAAGCCCAGGGCGATCGCGTCCGGTGTGCGGACGGTCTGCTCCCGTACGGCCCGTACGACATCCGGCGGCGTCGCTTCCACCGGTACGGCGGGTGCGGGCGAAGGTGCGGGCAAGCCGGATCCGGGCGCCTCGTCCGGGTGGCGCACGAGCCGTGAGAGGAAGCCGGTGAAGGCGTCCGCGTACAGCTCGGCCTGGGACGGGGTGAACACGCCGCCCTGGTAGTCCAGGCGCAGCCACAGACGCCCGTCCGCCGGGTCGGTGAGGGCGTTGACCAGCAGGGTGAAGTTGGTTTCCTCCCAGGTCAGGAAGGAGCGCAGCCGTACGCCCGGAAGCGCGAACACCTCGGTCAGCTGACGGAAGTGGACGTAGTTGAAAGCCGTGTCCAGGACGGTGCCGCCCAGGTCCTCCTGGATGGCGCTGAGCGGATAGCGCCGGTGTGCGTGGCTCTGCTGTTCCTGCGAGAAGGCCTCGCGGACGACGTCGAGCCCACTGTCCCGGGCGGTGTTCAGCCGGATGGGCAGGGTGTTGAGGAACAGGCCGGCGATGCGCTCCGCGCCCTCCGTCTCGGGGCGGCCGTGGGTGATCAGCCCGGTGACGATGTCCTCGGTGCCGCTGAACCGGCTGAGCGTCAGGCAATGCGCCGCGAACAGCACGGACTTCACCGGAACCGCGTGCCGCCGGGCGAAGTGCCGGATCGCGTCGGTCAGCTCGGCGGACACACTCTCCCGGCGCGTGATCAGCTCGTCGCCGCGCGGGGTCTCATGAGGGCGGAACGCGATCGGCCGTGGGGGCGAGGCGCCGTCGAGACGGTCGCGCCAGTACGTGCGCGTCGACGCGGACGCGAGCGCGGCGCGTTCCGCCGCCACGTGCCCGGCGGGGGAGGGGAGCTTGTGCTCCGCCACCGGCCCGGTGTGCAGTCCCATGGCGCTCAGGTAGTCCTGCAGCAGTTCGCGCACGAGGTTGGCGACGCTGCCGCCGTCCAGGAGGGCGTGGTGGAAGCTGAGGACCAGCTCGACGGTGTCCGGCAGGACGTACAGGCGGAAGTGGTACAGGGGCGCCCGCGGGAAGTCGTAGCGGTGGAAGCGCCGCTCCTCTATGTGCCGGGCGATCTCCGCCGGTTCCGTGTCCCCGCCGGCGCCGCGCAGGTCGTGCACCGCGAGCCCGCCGGACACGTGCGGGGCCACGAGCTGCAGCGGCTCGGAGAAGCCGCCGAGGTCGAAGGAGGAGCGCAGAGCCGGGTGGCGGGCCACCAGGCGGTCGAAGGCCCGGGTGAACGGCGCCTCGTCCCACGGGATGTCGAAGGAGTAGCGGAAGACGTCGTGGTACACGGCGGTGCGCTCCTGGGCGCGGCTGTGGTACAGCAGGCCGAGCTGGAGCCGGGAGAGCGGATAGGCGTCCTCGTACCCTTCCAGCCGGGCCCGGTCGACGCGGGAGACCAGGGCGAACGGCTCGTCCGCGGCGCCGCCGGAGGGTTCGCGGCCGCTGGTGGCCACCGCGGCCAGTCCGGCGACCGTGGGGTTTCGGATCAGGTCGGTGAGGGAGAAGAGCAGCCCCTCCTTCGCGGCCGCGGCCTGCACCCGCAGCATGAGCAGCGAGTCGCCGCCGAGGGCGAAGTAGTCGTCGTACACGCCGATGTCACCGGCTTCGAGCAGTTCGGCCCAGATGCGTGCCAGGGTCCGCTCGGCCGCGTCGCGCGGCGGTGTCTTCTCGCGCGGCCCCGTCCCGGCAGCCGGGAGGGACCGCAGGGCGCGCCGGTCGGCCTTGCCGTTGGGGGTGAGCGGCACCGCGTCGATCCGCACGAAGGCCGCGGGGATCATGAAGTCGGGCAGCCGGGAGGCCAGATGGACCCGGAGCGCACCGGGCTCCAGTTCGGTGTCCGCGACATAGCAGCCGGTCAGATACGTGCCGCGGGACGCGGACCGCCGGTCCACCACCACCGCGTCCCGCACGCCCGGCGCCGCTGCCAGCGCCCTCTCCACCTCACCCGGCTCCACGCGGTTGCCGCGTATCTTCACCTGTCCGTCGATCCGGCCCAGGTACTCCAGGGTGCCGTCGGCGAGCCGGCGGGCGAGGTCCCCGGTGCGGTAGAGCCGGTTCCCGGTCCCGGACGGGCCGTGGGCCCCGGCCGGGCCGCGGGTCCCGAAGGGGTCGGGGACGAACTTCTCGGCGGTCAGCCCGGGGCGGCCCAGATAGCCACGGGCCACCCCGACGCCGCCGACGCACAGCTCACCGGGCACCCCGGGCGGCTGCGGCCGGCCGTGGCCGTCCAGGACGTACAGGGCGGTGTTGTCGATGGGGCGGCCGATCGGCACCCGGGTGACCGGCACGCCGGGCTCGCTCGGGCAGTCGTGGTACGAGACGTCCACGGTGGCCTCGGTCGGCCCGTACAGGTTGACCAGCCGGGGCCCGGGGCCGGAGCCGGAGGCGAAGACGTGGTGGAACTGCTCGACGCGCGCCGGGGGCAGCGCCTCGCCGCTGCAGAAGACGTGCCGCAGCGAGGCGGCGTCCGCCCGTGCCGCCGCGTCGTCGCCCAGCAGGTCGAGGAACGGGCCCAGCATCGAGGGCACGAAGTGCAGCACACTGACCCGCTGGTCGCGCACGGTCCGCAGGATGGTGCGCGGGTCCTTCTCACCGCCGGGCGGCAGCAGCGCCACGGTGGCGCCTTCGACCGCCCACCAGAACAGTTCCCACACCGACACGTCGAAGGAGACCGGGGTCTTGTGCAGCAGTACGTCCCCCTCGCCCACCGGGTAGCGGCGCTGCATCCAGGCGAGCCGGTTGACGACGGAGTGGTGTTCGACCATCACACCCTTGGGCCGTCCGGTGGAGCCGGAGGTGTAGATGACGTAGGCCAGGCCGCGGGAGGTGGCGGCCGGTTCCAGCGGCCCCCGCGGGCCGTGGAGCAGGTCGGCCACGCGCAGCACCGGAACGGCCGTGTCCACCTCGGGACGTGGGGTGTCGGCATCCACGAGGACGGCGGCGGCGCCGCTGTCGCGCAGCATGAAGGCGATGCGGTCGGCGGGGTAGCCGGGGTCCACGGGCACGTAGGCGCCACCGGACTTGAGGACGCCGAGCAGGGCGACGAGCGACTCCGGCCCGCGTTCGCTCAGCACGGCGACCCGGTCCTCCGGCCGGATGCCCCTGGCGCGCAGTGCCCGGCCGACCTGGTTGGCGCGGGCGTCCAGTTCGGCGTAGGTGAGCCGCCGGCCCGCGCCATGGATGACCGCGATCCGGCCGGGGGTCCGGGCCGCCTGTTGTTCGATCAGCGCGTGCACGGTGCGGTCGGCCGGGTAGGGGACGGCCGGTCCCTGCGCCTGGCGGATCAGCTGTGCCCGCGCGGCGCCGTCGAGCAGCGGAAGCGCGGTGGCGGGCCGGTCGGGCATGTCCAGGCCGCCCACGATGAGGGCGCGCACCTGCCGGGCCACCGCGGCGATGGGGAGGTCCGCGTCGAAGACATCGCCCGCGTACTCCAGGTCGATCCGCAGATCGGAGTCGTCCTCCGGGGCCTGGACGACGACGTAGAGGGCGTCCTGCGGGTGCCGCGGAACGAACATCAGCAGGTCCCGGCCGATGCCCGGCGGCACCGTGGCCCGAGGGAAACGCAGATAGGTGAGCGTGATGTCGAACGGCTGGCGCGAGGGCCCGCCGCCCGGCGGGGCCGGCAGGGAGCGGACCAGGTCCCCGAGGGTGAGCCGCTGGTGCGGCCGCGTCTCCTCGATCGTCGTCCCGATCTCGGCGGCCAGCTCGTGCAGCGTCGCCCCGGGGCGTATCGCCACCGGCAGCGGGAGGTTGTTCGCGAGCTGGGCGACGACTCCGCGCTCCGCCGGGGTGCGGCGGTTGAGGAACGGCACGCCGAGCACGATGCCGTCGGTGCGGTGGAGACGGGCGGCGTACGTGGCGAACGCCGCGGCGAGGTAGGCGAAGGGTGAGCCGCCACCCGCGCGCAGGCGCTTGACCAGGGCGGCGTCGAGGGTGAACGTGTACCGGCCGCTCGGCGGCCGCCGGTCGTACCGGGTGCTCCTCGGGCCGGCGGGGGGCGTGCTCCGGGGGAAGAGGGCGGGACTGGCGCGTGTCAGGGCCGCACCGTGGTGGACGAGGTCCCGCTCGTGGTCCTCGGATTTCTGGTAGCGGGCGTCCGCCGCGAGGGTGTCGGTGTAGGCGGTGCCGGTGTAGGTGGTGCCGAGGCCCGGGGACGGCTGTCGCCGTCCGTTCGTCAGCAGGGCGTATTCGGTCCACATCTCGGTGCTGACCAGGTTGAGCGACCAGCCGTCCACGATCAGATGGTGGGCCTTGAGCAGCAGATGGACGACCTCGTCGCTCTCGCGCAGCAGGAGGGCGGTGAAGAGTCGGGGGCCGGCCGGCACGAAGGGCTCGGCGATGAGCCGGTCACGCCAGGTCTCGAAGGCGGCGGCCGGTTCGGGTCCGTCCGTAAGGTCGACCTGTTCGACCCATGAGCACGCGTCGCGCCTGTCGATCCACTGGTAGGGGACGCCCTCGTCTTCGCCGAAGCGCACGCTGAAGGCTTCGTGCCGGCGCAGCACCCGTGTGAGGCTCGTGCGCAGCGCCTCGGTGTCCACGGGGCCGGTGAGTCGTTCATGGACGACGATATTGAATTGCGGGTCGCCCGGGTTCTGGGCCTCGGCGGTCCAGATTTCGCGCTGATTCGACGTCAGCGGCATACGATTCACGTTTCCCACGGACTTCCTCCTTCGCTTTCCGGCCGGTCGGGTTCGCCGGGATCGGCATGGATGGAATGTCGGCTGGGGCGCACGGCGCGGCACGGCCACGGTCCCGGGACGGCGCCGGCCCGTGCGGGGGCAGGGGGCGGGGCCGCGGCCGGAGGGTTGCGGGGAGATGGTATGTGCCGGGGCGGAGCGCGAGAACGCCAAGTCCAGGGACCTTGTGGCTACCGTAAGGGGGGCACCGAAGTGCTGACGGGGGATCACCACAGCCTTTGCCGACAGCTGTTGCCGGTGCGCCTGCCCGTGCTCTGTACTTCTCGGTGTGATTCCACGCGCTGAACGTTCGCGACCATCAATCCTGTCGTGAGTGGCAAACCCCTGCACAGGAAGGTGTGAATGGCTATGAGCGGTGCCTATTTACGTGGCCTCAAGGGGTCGCTGACCGGAAATCCCGACGCCCGGCTGGTCTTTCTCTGCAATTTTGAGGTCGAGCACGCCTGGGCGCGCAATTACGTCGGACTGCCGATACCGAGACTGGCGTCGGCTCCCGCCACCGTGCAGCGCATGGAGGAACTGGGCGCCCTGCTGGCCGGAAGCGGCGACGTGATCTGCCTGGGCGAACCGCTCGACCCCGGCTTCAAGCGGTACGCCACCGGCCTCGGCTTCCACCTGCCGGCCGAGTTCGTCGTCCCCCCGGGCGAGCCCGGCGCCAGCACCGGCGAACGCATTCTGGCCTCGCCGGAGACGCTGCGGCGCCTGGCGGACCTGGCCGACGGCCGGACCTATCTGATGCCGATGGGCACCTCCGCCACCGAGCAGAAGATCTCCGAGTCGACCGGCCTGCCGCTGGCCGTCCCGGACAGCGACACGATGGAGCGGGTCAACGGGAAGATCTACAGCCGGCGTCTGGTCGAGGAACTGGGCATCCGTCCGGTGCCCGGCGAGTGCTGCGAGACGGTGGACGAGCTCACGGCGGCGGTCCGGCGCGGCCTCGACGAGGGCCAGCCGCTCATCGTCAAGGAGTCGTACGGGGTCTCCGGCAAGGGACTGATCGTGCTGGACACGCCCGCCAAGGCCGAACGGCTGCTGCGGATGGTCCGGCAGCGGACGGCCCGCACCGGCTCCCGCGCCATCCACGTGGTGGTCGAGAGGTTCCTGGACAAGAAGTGCGATCTGAACTACCAGTTCACGATCGACCGCGCCGGAGGGACCCGCCTCGACTTCGTCAAGGAGGCGCAGACCTCGGGGGGCGTACACCTCGGCCATGTGATGCCGACCCGCCTCGGCGCGGCGCATCTGGCGGAGCTGGAGGACACGGCGGCCCGGGTCGGGAAGCGGCTGCACGCGGACGGACTGTTCGGCGTGGTCGGGGTGGACGCCATCCTCGGCACGGACGACACGCTCTACCCCGTGCTGGAGATCAACGCCCGCTTGAACATGTCCAGTTACCAGGGCCCGGTCACCGAGCGCTTCCTCTCCTCCGGCGCCGCACTGGCCAAGCACTACACGCTGGACCTCGATGCCCCGGTCCGGTTCCACCAGATCGAGTCGGCCCTCGGCCCGCTGACACCGCGCGGCCCGGGCGGCACCGGTGTCGTGGTCACCTGCTTCGGAACGGTCAACGCCGAGGCCCACCGGCGGCCCCCGTTCGAAGGCCGCCTCTACACCCTGCTGTTCGCCCAGGACCGCGATGCCCTGACCGCCCTTGACGCCGAGGTGCGCGACGCGCTCGGCGCCGTGCCGACGATAGGAGAGATCCGGTGAATGCGATGGAGTTCGAGATTCAGGGCGTGCCGGTATCCGAGCTGGCCCGCGAGTACGGCACCCCGCTGTACGTCTACGACGCCGAGGTCCTGCGCACCAACTACCAGCGGCTGCGGGAGAACCTGCACCCGGCGGTCGATGTCTTCTTCTCCCTCAAGGCGAACCCGAACATCAGCATCTGCTCCTACCTCGGCTCGCTGGGGGCCGGCGCCGAGGTGTCCTCGCTGACGGAGCTGATCACGGCGCAGCGCGCCGGCGTCGCCCCGGAGAACATCATCTTCCTCGGCCCGGGCAAGACCACCAAGGAACTGCGCGCCTGCCTCGACGCCGGTCTGCACGCCGTCGTGTGCGAGTCGCTGGAGGAACTGGAGGCGCTCGACGCCCTGGCCGTCGAGGCCGGCCTGACCGACGTGCCGGTGCTGCTGCGGATGAACCCCGACTTCCAGACCAAGGGCGGGGGGCTCTCGATGGGGGGCAAGCCACGGCAGTTCGGGGTGGACCTGTCGGTGCTGCGGCAGTCGGCCGCGAGCCTGGTCCGGACCCTCCGGGCGGCGCGGGTGATCGGCGTCCACGCGTACATGGGGACCCGCATCCTCGACTACTCCGACGTCGTCAACAACACCACCAACATCCTCTCCATCGCCGAGGCACTGTGCGAGGAGCTGGGCGTCCCGCTGCGGACCGTGGACTTCGGCGGCGGTCTGGGCGTGCCGTATTTCGACAACGAGAAGGAACTCGATCTCAACGCCCTGCACGGCGAGGTCAACGCGGTGATCGAGCAGTTCGTCGAACGGCATCCGCAGACCCGGCTGATCATGGAGTTGGGCCGCTATCTCACCGCGGTGGCCGGCACCTACGTGGTGCGTGTGCTCTACGTCAAGGAGTCGATGGGGGAGCGCTTCGCGGTCGCCGACGGCGGCACCAACCACCACATGGCCGCGGTCGGCGTGGGCAGCTTCGTCAAGCGCAACTTCCCCATCCGGTCGCTCACCCGCTACCACGACCCGGCGACCGCCCCCATCACGGTCACCGGACCGCTGTGCACCCCCAACGACGTGATCGGCAAGCGGGTGGCGCTGCCTCCCGTCTCGCCCGGCGACCTGCTCGGGGTCGAGCGGTCCGGCGCGTACGGGCCGACCGCCTCGCCCGTGCTCTTCCTCAGCCACGGCTACCCGGCCGAGGTCCTGGTCCACGACGGGACACCGCACCTCATCGCCCGCCGTGACACCCCCGCGGACCTGCTGAACCGGCAACACCTGGTCCGCTTCTAACCACACCCCTTCCGACCCGAACGGAGTACCCATGGACCGCACCGAACTCGTCAACCAGATCGAGTCCGCGCTGAGCGAGGCTCTCGAGCGCCCGGTCGACGGCCTGTCGGAGGACGTCCGGCTGTTCGACGACATGCACCTGGACTCCACCTCCGTACTCGAGGTCCTCATGACGCTGGAGGACTCGGTCGGGGTGGAGGTCGACCCCGAGCAGCTGGAGATGACGGACTTCGCCACCGTCGGCAGCTTCACCGACTACCTGCTCCGGCAGATGCCGTCCGCGGCGGGCCAGGCCGCCGGCTAGCCGGGATTCTCCCAGGCCCGGCCAGCCGGGCCTGGGAGGCCGCGTGACGTCCTCGACCTCAGAAGTCTTCCAGGAAGGATCTTGATGGCCGGCAGCACACTGGCGGTACGGCAGGGGGCGGCGGTCCTTGCCCCGCCCCGTACCGTGCGCCCCGAGTTCTCCATCATGGCGGAGTACGACCGCGACCTCCTCACGTCCTTCGGCCAGAGCCCGGACGTGGTGTCGGCCGGGGACCGGCCGGTGGTCACCCACGCCGATCTGGTCCAGCGGTTGCTCGACGGCGATCCGCTCGGAACCGTGGAACCGGACCTCGTGATGGTCTCCTACGCCCTGCCCGACGTGCACCCCTTCACCACCACCTCCACCCAGCTGAACCGGGCGTTCGGCAACCGCGCGGCGAGCTTCGCGGTCGCCGAGCAGGGACTGGCAGCGCCCTTCTCGGCGCTTCGCGTCGCCGCCGCGTACTGCCGGCTCGGCTACTGCGACCAGGCCGTACTGGCGGTGCTGGAGCAGAGCACACTGCCCAACGACGACCCGCTGGTGGACGGCGCGGACCTGATCGACTCCGGTGCGCTGCTGTTGCTGCAGTCCGGCCAGGAGGGACCGGGGCTGAGCGTGCACGACGTGTGGACCCAAACCGGACCGGCCGACTGCGCCCGCCGGCTCGCCGAGGTGACCGCCGCGGACCGGGCCGACACGGCGCTGGTCGTCGAAGGCCCCCGGGGCGGGCACGACACCCTGCCGGACGGCGTGGAGGTCCACCGGCACGCCGAGCGGACCTACTGCACGAGCGTCTGGCTGGAGCTGGCCCAAAACCCCCAGTGGGCCGGGCAGTACGACACGGTCGTCCTGCACGACACCGACCCGCGCTCGGGAACCTGCTCGGCGGCGGTTCTGCGCGGCGCCGCGCACCCGGAGCCCTCGCCGTGAGCCAGGCCACGGGGGAGTCCGGTCCCCCCTTCGTCGGGGTCGACCTGCTCCGCATCGGCGAACTCGACCGGCTGGCGCGCCGCGGCTGGTTCCGGCAGCTGATGTATTCGGCCCCGGAACGCCGGGAGGCCGGGACTTTGGCGCCCAGCCGGCGCCGGGAGTTCCTGGCCGGCCGGTTCGCCGCGAAGGAGGCGGTGCTCAAAGCGCTGGGCGTCGGACTGCTCGCCGGCGTCCCGGCCTGGCAGGTCGACATCGGCCGGACCGAGGAAGGAGCCCCTCTTGTGCGGCTGACCGGCGCCGCCGCGCGCCGTGCCGCCGACATCGGCCTGGACCGGATCGCTGTGTCGATCTCGCACAAGGAAGACCTGGTCATCGCCGTCGCGGTGGGCTGGTCGGCGGCCATGCCGGAGCGCGCCGACACCGCCACGCATCAGGAGGTGGCGCAGGCGTTCGACGCCGTTCTCGCGCGGACGACGAGGGCTCGCGGCGGCGTTCTCACGAAGAGGAGGGCACTCAGTGCCGACTGATCCGACCGATCCGTGCACGGTGATGCTGCGGGTGCGCATGGGAGCCGAGGAGGCGCACTACGGCGGCGACCTCGTGGACGGAGCCCGCATGCTCCGCCTCTTCGGTGACGTCGTCACCGAGATCGCCATCCGCACCGACGGAGACGAGGGACTGCTGTCCCACTACACCGAGGTGACCTTCACCGCTCCCGTCCACGCCGGTGACTTCATCGAGGTGACCGGGCGGCTGACCAAGGAAAGCCGGCTGCGCCGGGTCGTCGAGCTGGAGGCCCGCAAGGTCATCGAGGCCCGCTACGAGGAGGGCCACAGCACAGCCGCGGTCCTCGACGAGCCGGTGGTCGTCTGCCGTGCGGTGGGGGTCGTGGTGGTGCCGGTGCACAAGGCCCGCCGGCGCGCGCTGAGCGCCTGAGCCGGCCCCACCACGCGGCTCGGAGCCACGCAGCTTCAGGAAGTACGGACCACACACAGGAGGACAACGGCGTGACCTTCTCGACCGCCTACACGCCCCGGCCGGGCAACGGACCGCAGGGGGCCCTCGACGACCAGCCGACCACCCTGGAGGCATGGGGTGCCTACGTACCGTCCCGCTCGGTCTCCCTGGAGGACGTCGGCGGCCCGCTGGGGCTGACGCGGGCTCAGATGAAAGTGCTGCGTCGCGTCTACGGCGTCCGCGACATGCGGCTGGACCCCGAACAGTCGCTCTTCGACCTCATCCTCCCGGCCGCCCGCGCGGCCCTGAAGGAGGTGACCGACCCGAGCACGGTGAAGTACCTGCTGTACGGACACGCCACCCAGGAGGTCACCCCCTCCACCATGGACGCCGCCGACGTCCTGCGCACCTCGCTCGGACTCCATGACGCGCAGGCGTTCGGGCTCACCCAGCAGAACTGCGCGATCGGGCTCGCGGCCATCGACATGGCCGGCGCCCTGCTGGCGATGGACGGTGACCCGGCGGCGCGCGCCCTGGTCGTCACCGGGGAGAAACCCTTCGCGAAGCTGAACCAGGACTACCACTCCCTCGGTTCGGTGATGGGCGAGGCCGCCAGCGCCTGCCTGGTCGCCCGCGGGGGCCGGGGGGACCGCGTGCGCTCCTACGTCACCCGCACCCGCGGCGAGTTCGCCGACGGCATCCTGATGGACCAGGAAACCCGTGAGAGGGCCAACAACGCACACGATCCGGAGGTGTGCGATGTCATCCGCGAGGCGATCGCCCAGGCCGGCCTCGAACTCGACGACATCCACCGGTTCGTGCACTACAACTCGCTGATGATCGAGGTCTCCACCGAACTCGGCGTGGACCGCGACCGGTTCTTCACCGACAACCTCCCGAAGTACAGCCACTGCTACGCCTCCGACGTCATGGTCAATTACACGACGATGCGGGACACCGGACAGCTGGAGGCCGGTCGCCACTACCTGTTCACCGCGACCGGCCTGGGCGCCACGTACTCGGCCATGGTCGTCACCCACGCGCCCGAAGGCGACCGCTGACACCGTCCGGCGGAACCGCCGCGCCGGAGGATTTCACCTCGGGCTTGCCCGTTCCCGTGGGAGGATGCACGTGCAAAACCTTGAAAAGATCCCCGAAACACCCCGCAGCGGGCCACGTGCCGGAGCGGGTTCCCTTCACTGGGCCTGGATCGTGGCCGGTGTCTCGTTCCTGGTCCTGATCGGTACGTCCGGCTTCCGTTCCCTGCCTTCGGTGGTCCTGACCCCGCTCCACGAGGAGATGGGCTGGTCCTACGGCACGATCTCCTTCGCGATCTCGCTGAACCTGGTGATCGTCGGCCTGGCGGCGCCGTACGCGGCGGCGCTGATGGAACGGCTCAGCATCCGCAGTGTGCTCTCCGGCGCGCTGGTGCTGATCGCACTCGGCACCGGGCTGCCCGCGTGGATGACGGCGCCGTGGCAGCTGGTGCTGCTGTGGGGCGTGCTGGTGGGAGCCGGCTGCGGCGCGATCTCCCTGGCCTTCGTCGCCACCCTCACCGAGCGGTGGTTCGTCAAGCGCCGCGGCATCGTCTCCGGGGTTCTCACCGCCGGAAGCACCGCGGGCCAGCTGGTCTTCCTGCCGCTGCTGGGACGGCTGAGCGACAACTCGAGCTGGCGCACGGCGTCGATCGTGGTGGCGCTCGGCTCCTTGGTCGCGGTGCCCTTCGTCATCTTCCTGCTCCGCGACCACCCGCGGGAGATGGGCCTGACCGCGTACGGAGCCGAGGAGGCGGCAGAGGGCGAACCGGGCGCGGAGCCGACGGCACCGGAGGCGGCGCCCGCGGCCACGAGCGCGTTCGGGGTGCTGCGGAAGGCGGCCCGGACACAGGATTTCTGGCTGCTGGCCGGCACCTTCGGTATCTGCGGTGTCACGACGTCCGGCTTCATACAGACCGACTTCATCCCGGCCGCGCACGACCACGGGATGACGACGACGGCCGCCGCCGGGCTGCTCGGCATCGCCGGGGTCTTCGACATCGTCGGGACCACCTTCTCCGGCTGGCTGACGGACCGGTACGACTCGCGTTACCTGCTCCTGGTGTACTACACCCTGCGAGGGTTGTCCCTGCTGATGCTGCCGTGGCTGTTCGCCGACACGGTGACGCCCGGCATGCTGGTCTTCACCATCTTCTACGGCATGGACTGGATCGCCACCGTGCCGCCGACCATCCGGCTGTGCCAGGAGTCCTTCGGCTCGTCGGCCGGTGTGGTCTTCGGCTGGCTGTGGACCGCGCACCAGCTCGGCGGGGCGCTCGCGACCGCCGTGGGCGGGGTGATCCGTGACAACTTCGGCAGCTACACGATCGTCTGGTTCACGGGTGCCACGGTGTGCCTGGCCGCGGGGGCGATGTCCCTGGCGATCCGTCCGTCCAACCCCCTCTCGCGCGAGGGGGTCCGGCTGTGACGGCCGGGCCCGAAGCCTTCGACCCGGCGGCCCGCGCGCGGATGCCCCGCTGGCTGCGGATCGGCTGGATCCTCCTGGTCGCCCTGGCCCTGCCCGTCGCCTCGGCCTCCGCACTGCCCACCCGGGCCCCGGAGCCGTCGGCGCCTTCCGCCGCATCGTGCTCCGGGGAGCGTCCGGAGGACGGCTGGGCGCCGTCATCGACCGCCATCGACGCGCAGGACAGCTACCACGCCTTCGTGGGCAACGGCTACCTCGGGCAGCGCATCCCTCCCAACGGCACCGGGTACTGGGCCGGCGAGCAGCGAACCGGCTGGCCCCTGTACACGCCGCGTTACGACGGCTCGTACGTCTCGGGCCTGTACGCCCACAACCCGTCGACCACCGACGACCGGCAGGTCATCGCCGCCCTCCCCACCTGGACCGGGCTGACCGTCGGTGTCGGCGCCGAAGCCTTCACCTCGGCGACTCCGGCCGACCGGATCTCCCACTACCGGCAGACCGTTCTCCTGCGGTGCGGCCTGGTCCGCACCTCGCTGACCTGGACCACGGCCGACGGACGCGCCACCGACCTGGTCTACGAGGTGTTCGCCGCCCGCGACCGGGAGCATACGGCCGCGGTACGGGTGCGGATGACCCCGCATTGGAGCGGTGACGCCACCGTCACCGACCTCATCGACGGCCGCGGCGCCCGGATGCTCTCGGCGACCGGTGGCGGGCGCGAGCCCGGCCGCACCATGACCGTCGGATTCCGCTCCGAGGGCACCGGGACCCGCGGCGCCATCGCCTCCACCCTCACCACAGGACCCGGCGTACACCCGCGCGACACCCGCCCGGCCGAGACCGGCCGAAGTCTGACGAACCGGCAATCCGTCGGCTTCCCGGTCCGCGGCGCGCACACGTACACGCTCACCAAGTACGTCGGCGTGGACACCGCCTTGACCGCCGACACCCCGCTCCGGGCGGCGGTGGCCGCCTCCCGGCAGGCCGCGGAGCGGGGCTGGCCGGCCCTGTTCGCCACCCACACGGCGGCCTGGGCCGCGCTGTGGCGCAGCGACATCGCGGTCGCCGGGCAGCCCGACCTCCAGGCATGGATCCGCTCCTCGGAGTACGGGATGCTGTCCAACGTCCGCGCCGGCTCCCGCAACAGCATCGCGCCGACCGGGCTGACCAGCGACAACTACGCGGGCCAGGTGTTCTGGGACGCCGACACCTGGATGTTCCCCGCGCTGCTCGCGAACCAGCCGCGGCTGGCCAGATCCATCGTGGACTACCGCTACCGCACCCGCACGGCGGCCCGCGCCAATGCCGAGCGGATCGGCTATCCCGGTCTGTTCTACTCGTGGACCAGTGGTGGCCAGGGCGACCTGGAAGAGTGCCACAGCTGGGGCCCGCCGCCGCACTGCCTCATGCAGATCCACCTCCAGAGCGATATCGCCATGGCCGTCTGGCAGTACTACCAGGCGACCGGCGACCGCGACTGGCTGCGGACACGCGGGTGGCCGGTACTGAAGGGCATCGCCGAGTTCTGGACCGGACGGGTCACCGGAAACGCCGACGGCAGCTACTCGATCGAGAACGTGGCCGGCCCCGACGAGTACAGCAACGGCGTCACCGACGGGGCCTTCACCAACGCCGGCGCGGCCACGGCGCTGCGCGACGCGACCCGTGCGGCGCGGGTGCTCGGACAGGACCCGCCCGCCGACTGGACGCGGATCGCCGACCGGCTGCGCATTCCGTACGACAGCGAGCGGCAGGTCTTCGAGCAGTACGCCGGCTATGACGGCTCGAAGATCAAGCAGGCGGACACCGCCATGCTGATGTACCCGCTGCGGTGGCCCATGACCCGCGAGCAGGCGGCTCGCACCCTGGACTACTACGCCGTACGCACCGACCCGGAAGGCCCCGCGATGACGGACGCGATCCACGCGATCGACGCCGCGGCCATCGGCGAGCCGGGATGCTCGACGTACACCTACGTGATGCGCTCGATCGAGCCGTTCGTCCGCGGGCCCTTCCACCAGTTCTCCGAGGCGCGCGGCGCCAAGGCAGGAGCGGACGACCCACTGGCGGGCGCGCCCGCGCACAACTTCCTCACCGGGGCGGGTGGCTTCCTCCAGACGTTCACCTACGGCCTGGCCGGACTGCGGTGGGAGGACGACCGGGTGCGACTGGACCCGGTGCTCCCCCCGCAGATGAAGGAGGGGGTGCGGCTGAAGGGGCTGCACTGGCGGGGCCGCACGTTCGACGTCGCCATCGGTCCCCACCGCACGACCGTCCGGCTGACCGGTGGCACACCGTTCGAGGTCGAGACCGCCGAGGGCACCCGGACGGTCGCCACGGTCGCCCCGGCCGTACTGGAGACCCGGCGCCCGGACCTCGAGGCCACGGCCAACGCCGCCCGGTGCGCGACGGCGACGGCCACCTCCGGACAGCCGGGCATGGACGCCCGGGCGGCGGTGGACGGCAGCGCCGCCACGGCCTGGGCCCCGGCCGAGGCGGACGGCAGCCTCACCGTCGACCTGGGACGCGCACGCCGGGTGACCCGCATCTCGCCGGAATGGACCTCCACCGCGCCCGAGTCGTCCACCATGCAGGTTTCGGCCGACGGCCGGCATTGGCGCCCGGCGGAGAACTCCGCCTCCTCCGGCGTGCTCCGGCACCCCGCGCTCGTCCGCTACGTACGGCTCACGCTCCAGGCGGCCGACCGTGGTGACCCTCCCGGTCTCGCGGAGCTGACGGTGAGCCAGGCATCCGCGGACCGGCCGCCCGGCGGCCGGTGACGGACGCCCGGAACCCGGGCCCTGGCCGTACCCCGCGGCCGGGGCCCGGGTTCCGGGCGGCGGCGGTCAGGGCACGGGCAGCGCCCGGTCCTGCCGGACCGGGGTGGCCGACTGGGCCAGCGCGAAGGCCAGTTCCGGCCTGCCGGAGATCTCCAGCTTGCGATAGGCACTGGTCAGATGGATCTCGACGGTGCGCCGGGTGACGAAGAGGGCCTCGGAGATCTCGCGGTTGCTGCGGCCCTGGGCGGCCAGCTCCGCCACCCGGCGCTCGCTGGGGGTGAGCCGCCGCGCATCCGATGCCTTGGCCGCCCGAAGTCTGCCTCCGACCAGCGGCAGAGCGCCGCGGACGCGGTCGGCCAGGCAGCTCGCGGAGCACTCCTCCGCCACCACCAGTGCCCGTTGCAGGGAGGATCGCGCCGTGTCCCGTCGGGCGAGGCGCTGGCAGGCGGCACCGAACTCGTTCAGCGTGTAGGCGAGTTCCACCCGCGCCGGTGAGTGCTCCAGCATGTCGACGGCCTGGGACAGGAGTTCAAGTCCCCGCTTGCCGCCGGTGACCGTGCCCAGCGTGCGGAGGCTGACGCCGATCGCCTTGTGGGTGCCCCATCTGCGCGACAGTTCCAGGTCGCGCTCGGCCATGTCGATCGCCGAGGCCCGGTCGCCGGTGGCGGCATACGCCAGGGCGGCGTAGGAGCGCCACCGGGCGATCGCCGGAGTGATCACAGGTCCGGCCTCCTGGTACCGGCCGCACTCCAGCAAGGATGCCAGGGCGGCACCCGCATCACCTTGCTCCAGCCGCAGCCGCCCGTGGGCGAGCAGATAGGCGGACCTGGCCCAGGCATCGCTGACGAGGCTGTCGGTCGGGTGCGTCTGCAGGATGTCGTGCGCGATATCGGTGGCCCCCAGGTCCAGCAGCAGGTTGGCCACGACCGCGAACGACGGCAGGGCGGGACGTTCCGGGGTTGCCCGCCCGACCACGTCGAGCAGGTCACGCGCGTGGCCGAGCCCCTCCCGCACACGGCCGGAGTGCCAGGCCACCGTGCCCAGCCCGAAGCTCGCCAGGGCGGACAGGCGCCCCGAGCCACGCCGTGCGGCGTGGTCGGCCATCCGCTGGAGCCAGCCGGCCGCCATTTCCGGATGGTCGGTGGCGACGAGGGCGAGGAGGAGGGGCGGGTAGAACCACAGCATGGCCCCGTCGAGCTCCATCCCACCCCGCAGGGCGCGGCCCGCCAGGGAACGGGCGTGCTCGGCGGTGCCGTGACCCGCCTGGGCGTGCAGGGCGCGCACCGCCAGCCAAGCCCGCTCGCCGGGGGTGTCGCCGCGCAGGTGACGACTCGACCGCGCCTCCACCAGCTCCGTGCCGATCGACGCCGAGGAGCCGTCCTGCCACGCGGCCAGGACCCATTGCGCCTCCAGCCGCAACCGCCACTCGCCGTGCTCGGGCGACTCCCCGAGCTCGGCCAGTCCCTGCCGCAGCGCCGTCACCGCCTCATGGGTGCGCCGGGTGGCGCACAACGCCGCGGCCAGCCCGCTGACCGCGGCGGCCCGCCCGCGGGTGTCCTGGCGCAGCAGCAGTTCCTGCTGGAAGTGGTAGGCGGAAGCCGTGGGATTGTCCAGCAACTCGATCGTCGCGAGTTCCGCCCGGAGGCACACCTCCACCTGCGGGGCCGGGGCCTCCGTCAGGGCTTGCCGCAGGTAGCGGGCCGAGAGGGCCGGGGCGCCGCGGGCCGCGGCCCTCCGCGCCGCGTCTCGCAGCACCGCGATGCGCCACTCGTCTCCGGTGGGCTGGGTCAGCATCAGGTGGCGGGCGACCTTCTCACTGCATTCGCCGTGGTCGCGCAGCAGCCGGGCGGCGCGCATGTGCTCCTCGGCCAGCTTCCCCGGAGCCATGGCACGGAAGAGGGCGGACCGTATCAGCGGCTGGGTGAACCGCGGATGCTCCTCCTCGGTCAGGACTCCCATGCAGCGCATCTCCCGCACCGCCTCCTGTGCGCGGAAGGGATCGAGACCGGCCAGCGCGGCCACGACGGGAAGCTGGGTACCGTCACCGAGTACCGCCAGCGCCCGGCTCATCGCCATGACCGCTTTGGACTGCCGGGCCAGGCGTATGGCGATGGTCTTTTCCAGTACGTGTCCGTTGAGTTCGGCCACGCGGCCGGCCTGAGCCGCGCACGGTCGCACCCCGTTCTTCACCAGGACCCGCAGCAACTCGTTGAGCAGCAGGGGATTACCCCCGCACGCCTCGTGGCACGCCGCGCAGAACTGCTCGTCGGCGCGTCCGCCCATCCGGTCCTGGACGAGCCGGCGCACGCTCCCGGGGCTGAGCGGGGACAGTTCCAGGGTGATGACGCCCGGCTGGAGGGCGAGTTCGTCCAGCAGCGGCGCGGTTTCCTGTCCGCTACCGCACCGCCGGGTCGTCACCAGCATCAGCGGAAGGCCGTCGATGCGGCCCGCCAGCCGGCGCATCCAGTGGAGCGACGCCTGATCGGCCCAGGTGGCATCATCCAGGACCAGGGCCAATGGGCCCATCTCGCAGGCGTTGACGACCAGCTCGTACAGGCTCTCGCCGATCACCTCGGCCTGGTCCCCGCACGCCCGGCCGCCCTCACCGGGCAGGGTGGACAGGGCGGACAGGGTCCGGGCCGCCGGGCTCTCCTGCAGGGCACGCCGGTCCGATTCGCAGAGCGCGGCAAGAAGGGAGTCGAACAACTGCCGTGCCGCCGACCACGGCCGGGCTTCTTGCGACTCGCTGCCGCACACGCGAGCCACCAGCAGACCACGGTCGCGCGCACCGGCGATCCAGGCGTTCAGCAGCGAGGTCTTGCCGATGCCTCCCGCACCCTCGATGCATACCACCGAACTGACACGGTCGGGTAAACGCTCGGCGAGTCGTCCTAAGACGGCGAGTTCTTCCCGCCGGTCGAGAAGCTCGTACTGAAGAGCCGGGCAAGACTTCTCCGCTGGAACGGTGTTCGTGAGGGGAGTGAGCAAGAGAAGATCCTTTCTTGAAAGTCTAGTGTGGTCACTAGTATTTCGATGTATGACCATGCAGAATTCGGCCGAGTCTGCGCGACAGGGCATGGATGATGGCTACACGCCGCACGGGGTTGAAAGCGATGCGCCGCTGTAACAACTACGTGAACATCTACCGTTCAGCGCCACCGCAATTCTTGGAAGGGCGGTTCGGCCGGGAGTGCAGCGCTTCGGGCGTACACCTTGCCGTCAGCGCCGCATTCGTCGAATGGCCTGGCCAGGGTGGTCGTTGTAGCCGGGGGTGAGTCAGCATCGGTCAAATGCACCTCCCCTGATTTGTCCAACATAATGAGGGGTCTATGGGGAATCAAGAAGGCCTTTGGCGGGCAGGCGCTCGCCGCGGTGCCGGGCCTGGTCGGCATTCGCCGAAGGAGCGGCCGCCCTTCCTGTCGTGCCTTCCTGTGGAGGGCTCGCGCCGAAACCCCGTCCGCGCAGGTCAATAGACACAGCTTGCGCAGCCGGAGATTCCCCCGAACTGAGCCGCGCCGGAATTCGGCAGGCGCGGTGTGGCATATCTCACCGTGAAGCCCGGTGCGCGGCCGCCCGCTCGCAGATGGCCCGGATCGCCCTCGGTCCTCGTGCGTCCGCCTCTTTCACAGCCGCAGATGCGACGCCCCGTTGAGGTCCAGGACCGTCCCCGACGCCCAGGTGGCCTCCGCCGACGCCAGATACACCACCGCGGCCGCCACCTCCTCCGGCGTGCCGACCCTGCCGAACGGGCTCTGCTCCCGCAGCGCGTCCCCCGACTCCCCGGCCAGCCGTCCCGCCACCCGCTCGGTGGCGGTGAAACCGGGCGCCACGGACGTGACCGCGATGCCGTGCGGGGCCAGCGCGACCGCCAGCGACTGGCCGAGCGCGTGCAGCGCCGCCTTGCTCGCCCCGTAGGCCGGATGGTCCGGCTCGCCACGGAACGCGCCGCGCGAGCCGATGTGCACGATCCGGCCGGGCGCACCACGGTCGATGAGGTGCCGCGCCACGCAGTAGCTCAGGTGTGCCGCGCCGAGCAGATTCACCTCGACCATCTGCCGCCAGACCCGCTGCCACTCCGCGTACGACACCTCGGCCACCCGGTGCGCGTTGTCCTCCGAGGTGGCCACGGCGGCGTTGTTGACCAGCACGTCGACGCCGCCCAGCGCCTCCTCGGCGGTGTCGGCGATCCGCTGCGCCGCGGCCGGATCACCGAGATCGCCACCGATGACCACATGTCCCTCGCCCGGCAGCGCCGCCCGGGTCTCCTCGGCGTCCGCCCTCCGCGCCCCGTAGTGCACGGCCACCCGGTCGCCCCGCTCCGCGAACGCCCGCGCGACCGCCCGCCCGATGCCCCGGGACGCCCCGGTGACCAGGACACCCCTGCCCGAAGGACCCGGCACGGCACATCACTTCCTCTGCGGTGGTAGGTACGAAGGTGCGATCGGGCTAGCCACCGAGCAGTGCGGCGATCCGCTCCTGGGGGACCGCCTCGCCGGACGCGAACGACCAGCGCGGGTCCCCGGTCTTGTCCACCAGCTTCGCGCGGACGCCTTCGGCGAAGTCCGGCTCGCGGACGAGCCGGGCCGCCACCTCCAGGTCCCGTCGCAGGCACGGGGCGAGGCTGTCGCGCTCGCCCAGGCGCAGCATCTCGTCGGTCAGCCGGAGGCTCAGCGGCGACGCGGCCGCGAGCGAGCCGAGCGTCGTCTCCGCCCAGGCCGAACCGTCCGCCCGGAGCCGGTCGACCACCTCGGACAGGGCGCCGGGCGCGAACGCCGCGGCGACGCGGCCGCCGATGTCGTCCAGGTCGGACGGCGGTGGGATACGGGCGTACTTGGCGAGCGCGTCGTCCAGTTCGGCCGTGTCCAGAGCGGCGGTGAACTCGGGCAGCTCCGCGGAGGGTATGAAGTGGGTCGCCAGCCCGGCCTTGACCGCGTCGGCCCCGCTCAGCCGCGCGCCGGTCAGCCCGAGGTAGCGGCCGAGCGCACCGCGGAGCCGGGGCAGGAAGAAGCAGGCGCCGACATCGGGGAAGAAGCCGATGAGGGTTTCCGGCATCGCGAACACCGATCGCTCGGTGGCCACACGCACCGCGCCGTGCACGGAGATGCCGAGGCCACCGCCCATGGCGACCCCGTCGATCAGCGCCACATACGGCTTGGGATACTCGGCGATCTCCTGGTTCAGGGCGTACTCCTCGCCGAAGAACCGCGTCGTGGCGGCGAAGTCGCCACGCAGCGCCGCCTCCCGGATCGCCCGGATGTCTCCTCCCGCGCAGAACGCCCGCGGCGTGCCGCTGCGGACGACGACCGCGCGGACACCGGGGTCACCGCGCCACCGGTCCAGCGCGCCGCGCATGGCGAGCACGGTGTCGGTGTCGAGCGCGTTGAGCGCGGACGGGCGGTCGAGCACCAGATGCGCCACTCCCTCGCGCACCGAGGTTTCGACAGTCGTCATGAGTGCCTCTCACAAGTCGGTCGGCAGGGTCCCTGACCAGCGTGAGCATCGTGCCCGGACCGGTCCGGAGCCCTCACGGTAGACATGGCGGCCACCGCGCAGGACGCCGGCCCCCGCCACCGGGCCGGTGCGGCCGAATCCGCCGATGACGTTCTGGTCCTCGGGTCCGCGCGGACGAAGCGGGCCCCGGTGTCCGCGGCCGGAAAGACGTCCAGGCCGGCCCATCGGGCCGGCCTGGACGCTATGGGGCAGGAGACGGATCAGGCGAGGTCGAACCGGTCGAGGTTCATCACCTTGGTCCACGCGGCGACGAAGTCGTTCACGAACTTCTTCTTCGCGTCATCGCTCGCGTAGACCTCCGCGAGCGCGCGCAGCTCGGAGTTCGACCCGAAGACCAGGTCGGCACGGGTGCCGGTCCACTTGACCTCACCCGTGGCGGCGTCGCGGCCCTCGAACGTGTCCTGGGCCTCGGACGTCGACTTCCACTGCGTGCCCATGTCGAGCAGGTTGACGAAGAAGTCGTTGGTCAGGGTGCCCGGGGTGTCGGTGAAGACGCCGTGCGCGGACTGGGCGTGGTTGGCGCCCAGGACGCGGAGGCCACCGACGAGGACCGTCAGCTCCGGGGCGCTCAGGGTCAGCAGGTTCGCCCGGTCGATCAGCAGGTACTCGGCCGGCAGCCGGTTGCCCTTCCCGACGTAGTTGCGGAACCCGTCGGCCTTCGGCTCCAGCGCGGCGAACGACTCGGCGTCGGTGTGCTCCTCGGTCGCGTCGACACGGCCCGGGGTGAAGGGCACCTCGATGTCGTGACCGGCGTCCTTGGCCGCCTTCTCCACGGCCGCCGAACCGCCGAGCACGATCAGGTCGGCCAGGGAGACCTTCTTGGCACCGGAGTTGAACTCCCGCTGGACGCTTTCGAGGGTGCGCAGCACCGTCGCCAGCTCGTCGGGGTTGTTGACCTCCCACCCGCGCTGCGGCTCCAGGCGGATGCGCGCGCCGTTGGCGCCGCCGCGCTTGTCGCTGCCGCGGAAGGTCGAGGCCGACGCCCACGCGGTGCTGACGAGCTGCGAGACGCTCAGGCCCGAGTCGAGCAGCTTGGCCTTGAGCGCCGCGATGTCCGCGGCGTCGATGACCTCGCCCTCGGCCTCCGGCAGCGGGTCCTGCCACAGCAGGGTCTCCTGCGGGACCTCAGGGCCGAGGAGGAGCGACTTGGGGCCCATGTCGCGGTGGGTCAGCTTGTACCAGGCCCGGGCGAAGGCGTCCGCGAACTCCTCGGGGTGCTCGTGGAAGCGGCGGGAGATCGGCTCGTAGATCGGGTCGAAGCGCAGCGCCAGGTCCGTGGTGAGCATGTTCGGCGCGATCTTCTTCGACGCGTCGTGGGCGTGCGGCGCCGTGCCCTCGCCCGCGCCGTCCTTCGGCCGCCACTGGTTGGCGCCGGCCGGGCTCTTGGTCAGCTCCCACTCGTAGCCGAAGAGGACCTCGAAGAAGTTGTTGTCCCACTGGGTGGGCGTGGTGGTCCAGGTGACCTCCAGGCCGGAGGTGATGGCGTCCGCGCCCTTGCCGGTGCCGAAGGTGCTCCTCCAGCCCAGGCCCTGCTCCTCGAAGGTGGCGGCCTCGGGGTCGGCGCCGACGCTGTCCGCCGGACCCGCGCCGTGGGTCTTGCCGAAGGTGTGACCGCCCGCGATCAGGGCGACGGTCTCCTCGTCGTTCATCGCCATCCGGCGGAACGTCTCGCGGATGTCCCGGGCCGCGGCGAGCGGGTCGGGGTTGCCGTTGGGGCCCTCCGGGTTGACGTAGATCAGGCCCATCTGCACCGCGCCGAGGGGGTCCTCCAGCTCCCGGTCACCGGTGTAGCGCTCGTCGCCGAGCCAGGTGGTCTCGGGGCCCCAGTACACGTCCTCGTCGGGCTCCCAGACGTCCGCGCGGCCGCCGCCGAAGCCGAAAGTCTCGAAGCCCATGGACTCCAGGGCCACATTGCCGGTGAGGATCATGAGGTCGGCCCACGACAGGCTCTGGCCGTACTTCTTCTTGACCGGCCACAGCAGACGGCGGGCCTTGTCGAGGTTGCCGTTGTCCGGCCAGCTGTTGAGCGGCGCGAAGCGCTGCTGCCCGGTGCCGCCACCGCCTCGGCCGTCGCTGATCCGGTAGGTGCCCGCGCTGTGCCAGGCCATCCGGATCATGAACGGGCCGTAGTGGCCGAAGTCGGCCGGCCACCAGTCCTGCGAGGTGGTCAGCACCTCCGCGATGTCCCGCTTCACGGCCGCCAGGTCGAGGCTCTTGAACGCCTCGGCGTAGTCGAAGTCCTCGCCGAGGGGGTCGGCCACGGCAGGGTTCTTGGCCAGGATCTTCAGATTGAGCCGCTCCGGCCACCACTGGCGGTTTCCACCGCCCTGCGTCGGATGCGGGGCACGCCCGTGCGCGACCGGGCAGCCACCTTCGCCCTCACCCTCCGTCTTGGAGTCTGTGACGATTGCTTCATGGTTCTCAGACATGGGAATCCTTCCAAACCAGGCGGATCAGGTGCCCGGAACTGCGGGCGGTGGAACAGTCGGGGCGCGGGCCCCACGTCTCCGTCTCCTGCCGAAAATGGAGGCTTCCTGTCCCTTGGCTATCGCCGGAACCGATCCTACGATGGACAGAATCTAAGTCAATAAGCCCGCCAAACCCAGATCCCATCGGAGTCCCGGACGCTCATGGGTAAAATCGGGGCATCCCACCGAACGTGAATAGGTGAGCCTGTATGAGTGACCTGCTGCGGCGACTGCGAGGACGTGGCTGGCGGATGACCTCCCAGCGGCGTGTCGTCGCGGAGGTCCTGGACGGGGACCATGTGCATCTCACCGCCGACGAGGTGCACGCCCGCGCGGCGGAGCGGCTGCCCGAGATCTCCCGGGCGACCGTCTACAACACCCTGGGCGAGCTGGTCTCCCTCCGCGAGGTCACCGAGGTCTCCACCGACGGCCGCGCCAAGCGGTACGACCCGAACGCGCACCATCCCCATCAGCACCTGGTGTGCTCCAGCTGCGGCACCATCCGCGACGTCCACCCCACCGGCGACCCCCTGGCCGCCCTCCCGGCGGAGGAGCGGTTCGGCTTCACGGTGTCCGAGGCCGAGGTCACCTACCGAGGCCTGTGCCCGTCCTGCGCCTAGGGCGCGTGCGCCGCGTCCCGCGCGGTCAGGAGGGGCAGGCGTTCCCGGGGCCGTCGCGGTAGGTGCGGTACAGGGTGCGGGGGCGCTCCTCGTCGGTGCGGGCGGGGGCCGGGTACTCGACGACGGGGACCGGCTTGCAGACGGCCCACTGGTCGTTCTTGCCCGGGCCCTCGAAGCCGTAGGTGCCTCCCGCGCCGATCAGGCAGGAATCGCAGGAGTCGCCGGAGATGCTCGGGATGATGAGGGTGTTGTAGACGTCGTCCTTCGTGGGGATGCTCGGGGACTTCGGGGCCCGCCGGCCGCCCTCGTTGATTTCGGTGTAGGTGCGGTCCACGGCGTTGGCGAGCAGGGTGAAGGCGTCGTGGTACATGACGGCGTAGCCGTCGTTGAGCTGTTCGGTGTCGAGCTTGTGCGGCTTCTTCAGCTCGTCGAAGCGGTCGAGGAAGCGGCCGAGTGCCTTGCCCGGCTTGTGCTTTCCGCTCCACCAGGCGGGGTCGACGCAGGACGCGTCCACGATCGTCGCCCGGGCGTCGTCCAGCCGCCGCGTGGGCGCGTCGGCGGTGAGGGTGGGTTCCAGGCCGATGCCCACCTTGAGGATGCGCAGCTTCGCGGTGCGGCCGCAGTCGCCCTCCTGGGCCAGGCGTTCGACGAACGCGGGCAGGTCCTGGTCGCGGCCCGCGAAGAAGACGGTGTCGGACTTCTCGTTGCAGATTTTCTGCACGGCGTCGGTGAACCGCTGGGGGATGCCCTTGTCGGTTCCGGAGGTGCCGGTGAAGTTCGAGTTGTGGTGCGCCAGGCCGTACGCGTCGCCGAAGTGCCGTTCGAAGACGCTGCGCAGGTCCTGCGAGTAGACGTCCTCGGCGCGGTTGTCCCAGACCAGGAAGCCCCGGTGCTTGCCCGGCTTCTCGGCCAGGTAGCGGCCCAGGGCGCGGGCGAACTGGTCGTTGTTGGCCGAGGTCTTGAAGAAGTACGGCGCGTTCATGGTGGCCGCGGTGATGACGGGGCCGACCGTGGGGATGCTGTGCTTGCTGAGTGCGGCGATCGCCCTGCGCGTGTCCGGCGTACTGCTGGGGATGCCGGTCACGCCGACCAGTGGCGCGCGGGTGTCCTTGGACAGTTCGGCCAGGCGCGCGACGACGGGCTCCCACTGGTCGAGGTTGCGGCCGTCGGGGGCGAGGAGCAGCTGGTAGTGCGGGCCGCCGAAGCGGTTGGCCTGCCGCTGCGCGGCGAGGGCACCGGCGAGCCCGCGGCGGATCATGTCCGTGGTCATGGCGCTGTGCTCGTCCGCGGTGAAGGGCATCATCAGCGCGATGCGCACATACGGGATCCTGGGCCCGCTCGACGGGGACTCCGCGTCCCGCCGCACCCGGGCGTTCTCGTCCGCGACCGCCTGGACCAGGGATGTGAGGCCCGGATCCGTCTCGAAGGCGGATCCGGTGACGCCTATGCAGTCCCCGTCGATGTCCCGCAGGTCGTCACCGCATCTGCCGGGGCCCCGGGCCATGCCGACGATGACGGTGATCGCGACGGCGGCCAGGGCACCGAGTCCGAAGACGGCCAGCCACTCGACCGGGCCCCACTCGCGGGGATGACGACGGAACAGACGCTGCAGCATGCTTCCTCACTGACCGGTGATGGGGAAGGGGCGCTTCTTCCGCGCCGCCGCGGGCCAGCTGCGGGCGGCCTGGCCCAGGACGGCGTGCCAGGACGGGTGCCGCGGTGAGAGGTAGGCCAGCTCTTCGCCGACGGCCTTGCACATGTCGGGGTCGGGTTCGGCGTGCGGTTCGGACACGTGCCACAGGGCGTGCAGCAGCCGGTTGACGCAGCGCTCGATCTCGTGCAGCCCCGCGTACCGGCCGTCGTGCGCGCCGAGGGCGACCTGCATACGTTCGTCGGTCCACTCCCCGGCGGGCGGGGTGGGCGCGGTGGCGGCGTACCGCAGGCACAGCAGCCAGTGCGCGGCGGCGTGTTCATCCTGCTCCGACTGGAACTCCTCCGCCAGCATGGCCACCACGGCCTCGGCGTTCCCGGCGGCGAGCGTGTGCCGCAGGGCGTCCGCCTCCCCGCTCTCACCGCGCTGGGCGTGGTGCATCCGCAGGAAGCGGTGGATGTCCTGCCAGCCACGGCCGTCCTCGGCCGCCCGTGAGGTGCGGCGCGCCTCGTGCACCAGCAGGGTCCGCAGCAGCGGATCGGTGACCAGCGGCTCGTCCGGCGGGGTGAGCTGCTGCCACTGCTGCTCTTCGAGGTAGTCGGCGGCGGAGTTGGCGGGCAGCTGATCGGGACCCTGGAGGCGCAGATGGTCGGCCAGTGCCTCGGCCGCGGTGCTGTCGCGGGCGAGCGACAGCAGGGTCAACCGGTCGCGCTGGCGCCGGTCCGGAAGCAGCCGCTCCAGGAGCGCTTCGGTGACCGGGCGCCCGTCCCCGGCCCGCAGCTGCAGAAGGTCCCGGGGGCCCACGCTGCCGCCCTTCTCGGTGGCGTCCAGCACCGCCCCGCACAGCACGGTGGTCACCGCGGGATGCCCGCCGGTGAGGGAGTGCACGGCCGAGGCCAGATAGGGGTGGAGCGGCCGGGCGGGCCGGTTCGGCACCAGCATCGGCAGGATGTCGTCCCGGCTCAGCGGGGTGAGGGGGACGGCGAGCAGCCCGGCGGAGGGGCTGAGCCCCTTGCGCTCCCAGCCGGAGGACTTCACCAGGTCGGGAAGGTTGCGGCGGACCGCGGCGGACGCCTCCTCCGGCAGACCGCCGAGCCGGGTGGCCACGACGACCAGCTCCTCGTGGTCGGGGCGCGCAGGACTGGCCCGGTGCTCCAGGAGCAGATCGAGGAAGGCCTGCCCCGGCGGGTGGTGTACGTCGTCGAGCAGGACGAGCGGCCACGGCTCCCGGTTCCACCGCTGCAGCCTGCCGTAGGAGGCGGCCACATCGTGCAGGAAGGCGGCCATCAGACTCTGCTCGGCCGCGTGCCGGTAGTCGCCGCCCTGCTGGAACCACTGCCCGAGCAGCACCAGCGGATCCTGGCCCTCCGCGCCCCGGGGGAAGCGCCGCCGGTACCACTCGCGGGCCGCGTCCGGCTGGTGCCGCTCGGCGTACTCGGCCACCACGGCGGCGGTGATGGCGTCCCGGCGGGAGGGGGCCGGCAGATCCCACGGGTCCGCCTGGCCGGACTCCGCGTACGCCGCGCCGGTGTCCGCGTCGCCGGTGTCCGCGTCGCGGGTGTCCAGACGGCCTTCGACGGCGGTGGCCCAGGCGTGCCGCAGCGTGTTCTCGTCCCCGCCGCTGAGGCGGCAGGCGTGCAGCAGCCGGGCGAACCGCAGACACGCCGCGTCCCGCTGCTCGGCGTTGCCGTGGTGCCAGCCGGAGACGGCGAACAGGCCCGGCACCAGGACGGGGAAGCGGCGGCGCAGGCCCGGCGCGAGCCCGCACACCAGCTCCGCCAGGATCTCGACCAGGGTGGAGGCGGTGGGCGTCCCGCCGTCGGCCGGGGCCGGCCGGAAGACGGCGGTTTCGCCGGCGACGACCCGTACGTGGGCGAGCGGCAGCCGGTCCCGGTAGCGCGCGGCCAGTTCCGCCAGGACGGCACTGCGCCCGATGCCGTGGTATCCCGTCACCAGCACGACGGGCAGATCGCCCTGGTGCTCCCGGGGCGTGCGGGACCGCTCGTCGAGGGTCAGGCCCGTGAGCCGGGGGACCAGCGAGCGCAGCAGGGGGTCCCGGCCATAGAGCGGTGACCCTTCCGATACGCGCATCTGGCTGTGTCCCGCCTTCGTTGCCCAACGTGCTCAACGCTGCCGGCGGCCACAACTTTAGGAGGCGGGCGGCACCGCTCCCCCGAGACATCAGCCGCTGACATCCGTACCAACTACGCCTGTAAACAGAGAATTTACCCGTTGTGGGAACATCACACCAGGTGAAGGCGGAATCACGTACGCGATGGCCCCAGCGTGACCCCGGTGTCGAACACGGGTACGGCGTGGCGCCGGGTGTCAGGGGTGCGGATAGATATCCAGTTCGACACTGTCGGGAAGCGAGTCCGCCCCGCGGATCTCGCCGGGGTAGACGAGCCGTACC
Organism: Streptomyces sp. NBRC 110028; assembly: GCF_001417735.1. GTDB lineage: Bacteria > Actinomycetota > Actinomycetes > Streptomycetales > Streptomycetaceae > Streptomyces. The sequence continues at coordinate 23,361 of NZ_BBUZ01000035.1, read as the reverse complement.
CGGCGCAGCCGGGGGAGCCCGGCGAGGGAGGCGAGATCGAGCTCCGCGACCTGCGACAGATGGACCTCCTCCAGGCCCGGGAGGCGCCGGGCGATCCGCCGCAGTGGAACCGCGTCCCCCGCCCTGGCCCACACATCCAGGTGGGTGACCTGGGGGATCTCGGTGCGCGGGGCGAACAGCAGCATGCTCAGCTGCTGCGGGGACAGCGTCAGCTTGCGCAGATGCGGCAGCTCGGCGAGGAGGGAGCCCCACTCGTCCGGCGTCAGCCGCTCGCTGGCGTCCTGCAGCCGCAGTTCCTCAAGCCCCCGGCACGCCACGATGCCCGTGAGCTGGGCCGCCGCCGACGGCAGCGCCAGCAGCCGCAGCTCGGCGGCGCGCGGCAGGTCGGACAGACCGCGCCAGGGCACCTCCGGCCCGACGAGAAGCCCCTCCAGCCGGGGGCAGCCGGCCAGCTTCAGCAGGGTCTCGAACTGGGGGAGGTCCCGCAGCTCCAGCCTCCGCAGCCGCGGCAGCCGGGTCAGCGGCGCCGGGTCCTTGACGTTCCGGCACCCCTGCAGGGCGAGCGTCTCCAGCTCGGGGTAGGCGGAGAGCAGACCGAGATCCTCCAGCTGGAGGGAGTTGCGCAGACGCAGCTCGCGCAGCCGCCGCGGATCGAGCGCGGCGCTGATCTCGTCGGGGCCGAAATCCCCGTGCAGTCCCACGCGCTGATACCCGGACATGGTGCGCAGGGCGTCCAGCTCGGCGTGCGAGCGCACCGTGACGATCTCCTCGGGGGCGATGTCGAGGAGGGGGCGCACGATTTCCTCGGCGTACGCCGTCGTGTCGAACCGGTCCCAGTGGGCGAGGAGCTGAGCGCGCACCGCGGGCTGGCCGGTGCGCAGGAACTCCCGGAGCCTGGGGATGGCCGCGTCCCCGCCGATCTGGCATATCGCGTGGACGGTGGCCAGCTCCTCGTCGCCCTCCAGATCCTTCGCGGCGGGCAGCAGGCCGAGCAGCAGCGGGCCCGTCTGCGCCAGTGACCTGGCCTCCCGCAGGCTGCGCGGCGGGAGCAGCCGCGCGGCCCGGTCCTCGATCGCCTCGCGCACCGTCGGCTCCAGGCGGGTGGCCTGTTCGAGGGAGGCGAGCGCGAGGAGCCGCAGGCGCGCCCGCACCGCCGCGTCCTGCTCCCGGTCGCCCCGCTCGCGAAGGCGGGTCAGCAGATCGGCGCGCTCCTGGTGGCGGGCCTGTGCGACGGCCATCTGAACCACGTCCTCCCACTGGTCCAAGTGCGCGTTGTTCACCAGCATGCCCATGTCGCGCTCTTCCAGTACGGCCCTGGCGCCCAGGAAATCCTGAAAAGTCCGGTGAATGAAGTTCACCGCACCCGTGGCGGGTTCCCGCAACAGACCGGAACGCTCCAGCAGATACTGCAAAGCTTCCTCCGCCGTCCCCACTTCCGCCAGACGGGGCACCGAGGGCTGCAGCCGCCGCACCACGTCCACCGCGTCCGGCCGGTCCAGCTGCGTCCGCTCGTTGCGGATCAGCCAGTACGCCAGCTTCTGCAGCGGTTCCGTCGCCGACCGCTGGTCCAGCGCCGGGCGGCTGCGGCCGTACACCTCGCGCTCCAGATCGCGCCGCTCCAGGAGCATCGAGAGCGCCGCCTCGTACAGGGCGGCGCGGCCCTGCGGCAGAAAGCCGCGGCGCTCCCGGTGCAGGGCGCAGATCAGGCCGCACATCAGCGGGTTGGTCGCCAGCCGGCTCAGCTCGGGGCTGCTGCGCAGCGACAGCGTCAGCGTCTCTGCCAGCTCCTGCGACGCCCCGGCCGCCGCGTGCCAGCGCCGGATGAACTGCTTCATGTCGGCGGGCCGCATCGCGGCGAGCGTGAACTCCTGGAAGCCGTCGCGCGCCAGCCAGCCCCGCTCCAGGGCCGAGGGACGGGAGGTGAGCAGCCACAGATTGCCGGGGAAGACGGCCAGCAGCTTCTTGAGCCAGGCTCGAGTGCGGGTCCGGTCTTCCTTCGGGATCTCGTCGGCCCCGTCGATCAGCAGCACGCCGCGCCCGTGCTGCAGCACCCGCGCCGCCCATCCGTCCGGTTCGGTGCCCACCAGCGGGCAGCCGATCCAGCGAAGGAAGTCCTCGGGCATGGGCAGTTCGGCGTCCTTGCGGGCCAGGGTGCGCAGCGGCAGGACGAACGGGACGCGTCCGAACAGCTGCGTCAGCCCGCCGGGCACCCGGTCCTGCTGCGCCGTGGCGAGGGCCAGCCACTGCACCAGGGTCGTCTTGCCGGTGCCCGCGACCCCGTGCAGGAGCACCCGCTCATGGCGGGCGAAGACCCCCTCGGCCGGGCCCGCGGCCCGCTCGGCCTCCGCCTCCCGGTCGGCGCCCGGCTCGCCGTTCACCACCGGGACCGGATCGGTGCCCTCGCGGTACGGCCTGGCCTCCAGGCTCAGGTACGCGGTCTCCAGCGGCCAGTCCTGGCCGTCCGGTTCGCGCAGGTCGACGCCGTAGATCGTGAGCCGGCCGTGGCACTCGACGACGTAGCGCGCGTACTCCTCCTCGAACTCCGCGTCCTGGCGGCTGATGTCGGGCAGCCGCCGCAGGATCCTGTCCAATTTCTCGCTCTGCTCCCGGATCTCGCGGCTCAGCTCGATCTGGGCTCGGGCCGCGAAACCGGGCCGCTGGCTGAAGAAGCGCATGAGGTGCACGCACGCCGTCTCCAGGAGCCGGTCGTGGAAGCGGGCGGCGTCGTCGCTGAGGAGCCTGCGGGTGTCGGGCCCCGCGCTCCGGGACAGCTCGGCGGCCAGCCGCTCGGGGCCGAGCGCGAAGGCGTGGACGTCGTCCATGTCGAGATCGCCGAGCGCGTGCAGGGTGCGGGTCAGCGCCTGCCCGACGGAGTCGTGCTCGTCCGCGCCGATCGGCGGATCGTGGGGACCTGCGGCCCGTACCGCGCGGCGGACCAGCTCCCGGGCGAGCTTGTGCAGATCGTCCTCGGTCAGCGTGCGGTGCTCCTTGGCGAAGGACACCAGCCGGCGGATCGGGACCGGGCGCTCGCCGAACTCGGCCGCCGGCGCGCTCGCGGGCGGCACCAGCAGTCGTTTGACCACCGGCACGACCACTGCCGATGCGATCCGGAGCCCCACCGTGCCGCCGTCCACAGCAGCCCTCCCTCACCAGCGCCGACGCGCTTCCCCCGCCGGGCCCATGCCCCTCGAACCCCGCTCACCATAGCCGCGGACAGCCGTCTTGAGGCAGGGCGCGCGGGCGCCGGGCTCGCGCCAAGTGCCCGCGCCCGGGGCCGCTCAGGATACGCAGCCGCCTTCTTCGCCGCGGCGACCACGCCCCGGCCGTCCGCCGCGCCGAGCAGTCCCGCGGCCACCCAGGCGGCCACGGTGGACCGGACGTGCTGGACCAGCGCGCCCTCGCTCCGGTGAAGCAGGCGTGCGCGGGCTCCTCGGTCCCTTCGGAGAACGGGGCGAACTCGATGCCGTCGGGCGTCTTCTCCACCCGCAGCCGGAACCGGATGAGCACCCGGACGGTGTCCCCGTCCCGCCAGGTGCGGGACACCGAGGCGTAACCGCCGGGGGACCAGGGCCCCTTCACCGGCTTGCCGTTGACCGTCACCCGGAAACCGCTCGTCGCCCACGCGGGCACGCGCAAGCACAGGTCGAAGCGGGCGGTGCGGCCCCGGATGACGAGCGTGGAGCTCTGCTGAGCCGGACAGCCGGTGGACCGGGTGACGGTGATGCCCTTCTCGGCCCGGGTGAGGGTGGACGGGCTGTACAGGTTGACGTACAGGGCGGTGCCGTCGGCCCGCCTGACGTACACGCAGTCCTGGTACTTGGTGGCGCTCTCCATGCCGGTGCCCTCGCAGCAGGTCGTGCCCGCCTTGGTGGCGTAGTCGCGCACATGTCCCGGCACCAGGCCGATGAAGTACGTGACGAGGGGCTTCTCCGCGTCGGCCGTGTCCTGCTCGGAGCCGAGGACCTGGTGGTACAGGGCGCGCTCGTAGTAGTCCCCGTACGACGGCTTCTGCTCATGGAAGAACAGCATCCTGCTCAGCTTGAGCATGTTGTAGGCGCAGCAGGTCTCGGCGGTGGTGTCGCCGAGGGTCCTGGCGATGGGGCCGCGCGCGCCCCGGAACTCCCGGTTGCCGGTGCCGCCGATCCCGTACATCCGGCCCGGCACGACCATGTCCCAGAAGTTCTTCGCCGCGGGGACAGCGCTCCTCCCGCGTCTCGTCGTACAGCCGGGCCAGACCGGTGAAGACCGGGATGTGCTGGTTGGTGTGCGGCCCGTCCAGGATGTCGTCGCCGGCCGCGCAGGCGTCGATGAGCCTGTCGAGGTCGAACAGGCGGGCCGGCGCCAGGTGCTGGGCCTTGCCGCTGATCGCGTACAGATCGCAGATCGCCTCGACGATGCCGCCGAACTCACCGCTGGAGAAGATGTCCGACATCCGCCGCAGGGTGCCGGTCCCGGCCCCGGGCGCCGCGCCAGGAGCCGCTGGCCGCCCGGCCGGTGGACGGAGCCACACCACCCCCGCCGATAACGGTTTCCTACGGCGCACTCACAGCGCCGTGTACACCGCGTCGATCAGGGCCTTCTTCCGGGGGTCGTCGGCGATGTGCGGACCCATGCGGTTCATGACATAACCGAGGCTGACCTGGGCCTCGGGGTCGGCGTGGCCGCACGAACCGCCGAAGCCGTCGTGGCCGAAGGCGCGGTGGTTGGGGCCGTACGAGCCGTTGGGGCCGCTCAGCCACACACCGAGCCCGGCCTCCATGTCGTGGGGGAGGCCGTGCCCCAGGACCAGGTCGCGGCACGCCCCCTGCCCCTCACGGGCCCGCTCGACGGCCCCGGGCGAGAGCACACGATGGTCCCCGGCCAGGCCATGGCGGGCGTAGACGCCGTAGAGGGTGGCGATCGCGCGGGCCGTCCCGTGGCCGTTGGCGGCCGGGATCTGCGCGGCCCGCCACTGCGGAGTATTGGCCTTGGCGGCCCCGACGAGGGGGTTGGCCAGCGCGGCGATCGCGACCGGCTCCAACTGTGCGAACACCGCGGCCTGTTCGCTCGACGCGGCGGTGGGCGGATGCACCAGCTCGGCCGCCCGCCCGGCCTCCTTCTCCGGCAGGCCGATGCTGAAATCGACCCCCAGCGGCCCGGTGATCTCCTGCCGCAGAAACTCACCGGGCAGTACACCGGTGACGCGCCGGATCACCTCGCCCACCAAGTGGCCGTATGTCATGGCGTGGTAGCCCGACCGCGTGCCGGGCTCCCACCACGGCTCGGTGGCGGCCAGCCGTGCGCAGGTCTTCTCCCAGTCGTACAGATCGGCCACGGTGTGCCTCTGCCGCAACCCGGCCAGGCCCGCCCGGTGCGAGAGCAAGTGCCGCACCGGCAGCGCCGCCTTGCCCGCTGCCGCGAACTCCGGCCAGTACGAGGCCACCGGGGCGTCGAAGTCCAGCAGCCCCCGGTCCGCGAGCAGATGCGCGCACAGCGCCGTCACGCCCTTGGTGGTGGACCACACGTTCACCACGGTGTCCCGCTCCCACACCCGTTCGCGCCCGGCGTCCGCCCAGCCACCCCACAGATCCACCACGGTCCGACCGCCGACCTGGACGGTCACCGCCGCGCCCAGCTCCTCGCGCTCGGCGAAGTTGGCCGCGAAAGCGTCACGCACGGCGGCGAATCCCGGGTCGCAGTGGCCTTCGATACGCGGTACGGGCGGCACGGACGGCTGCGTCATGGTCCACTCCCAACAGGTGTGTTCGGCGAACTTGCAACATACCGACTGGTTGGATCAGCGAAAACCCGCGGTGCCGCGCTCGATGGACCGCCATCCGGCAAGCCCGCCCCACCGGGGGTTGCCGGGCCCTCGACGTGGGCTGCGGCCTGGGCGAACTGGCCGCCCATCCGGCATCGGTGGGCTACACCGTCGACGCCGTCGACTGGCCCGACGGCGCCACTCGCCCGGGCCGCCACCGTCCACCCGCAGGGCGTGCGGTGGCTGCGCCCGGCGCCCACGGGCCTCGGCCGCGCATGCCCCGACCGCCAGCCTGGCCACCGCGGACGTGCCCCGCACGGGAAACCAGGACCTGAGCCGAGCCGACCGTCGTCAGGGAAGGGCCTCGACCTCCAGATAGCGGTGGCGGCCGCGGCCGCGGTACTCCAGGGCCTCCCAGCCCAGCCCGCGCAGCACACGAGCGCAGTTGCCCAGCTCTTCACCCGCCGCGTACGCGGCGCCACTTCCCGGTGGCCCCAGCCACTCGACCCGCACCGCACCCGCCCGCTCGGCCTCGGCGCAGCGGTATCCCGTCGCCGGCCGGTGGCCGTCGGGGCCGACAGCCGAGGGTGGGATGCCCGCCGCTTCCAGGGCGATGGCCACGGCCCGGACCGGCTGGTGCCGCTCCCAGGCGGCGGGCGTGGCGAGCGGGTCGTCGACGGTGGTGTTCATCAGCCGACGGATCTCCAGCAGGCCGTCGTACGCCGCCCGCACCGCGGCCGCCCGTTTCCTGGGGTCCACGTCGAGGGGGGCTTCGTCGCCCGTGGCCGCCTCGAACTGTGCCGTCTTCCGGCTGTCGCCGCTCTCCGGCGTCACCTGCCACCTCCCGGTCGGGGTCTGTCGTAGGTCAGCGCTCGGCGGTACGCGCGATGCGGAATCCCACGTCGTCCACCCGGAAGGTCGGGTGGCTGCGGCGGCGTACGGAGGCCCGGCAACTCCAGTGTTCATCGAACCAGCCACCGCCACGGAGCACTCGGTAGGTGCCGTAGACCTCGGCGTCGTAGAGGTCCCAGCACCACTCCCAGACGTTGCCGAGCATGTCGTGCAGGCCCCACGCGCTGGGCTGTTTGCCGCCCACGTCATGGAGTCGTTCCCCCGAATTGCCGCGGTACCAGGCGATGTCGTCGAGGGGGCCGTAGCGCGGTCCGGTGGTGCCGGCGCGGCAGGCGTGCTGCCATTCCGCTTCGGTCGGCAGCCGGTACCCGTCCGCTGACGGGTCCCGCTCGACGCCTTCGCCATCGGCATGGAGGTGGTACGCGGGGGCGAACCCGTCCCGCTGCGACAGGGCGTTGCAGAAGACGACCGCGTCCCGCCAGGACACGCCCTCGACGGGTGCCGCGTCCGCCTGGGCGGTGCTCGGCCGCGCGCCGGTGACCTGGGCGTACAGCGCCTGGGTGACCGGGTGCGCGCCGAGCTGGTACGGCGCCAGCTCGACCGGCCAACTGCGCTGGGTCCGCCGGTCCGACAGCGTCACCTGCCCCGGCGGTATGGCGATCATCTCGTGCCCCGCGCTCGTGTTCACGGACAGACGATACCCGGGTGGACGTCGACGGCTGGATTCCCTATTTTTCCTACTGGATTAATAGGGAATGATGGCGGGCGGCCCTTGCCGAAGGAAGAGGAGCAGGCGTGACGGTGGTGGATGCGGTTGCGGAAACACCCGACCGCGCGCGTTGGCTGCAGGTCGCCCATGAGGCGGCGGACGACCTGGCCATCGACGCGGTGGTCCGCGACCAGGCAGCGAAGACACCCTTCGACGAGGTCGCGCGGCTCCGGGAGGCCGGGCTCCTGTCATTGCTGATACCCGCCGAAAGCGGGGGCGGCGGGGCGGACTGGCCCACGGCGCACGCCGTCATACGGACCATCGCCGCGGCCGACGGCGCGATCGGCCAAGTGCTCGGCTGCCACTATCTGCTGTCCTCCAGCGCGCGGTTCTTCGGCGCTCCCGGTCTCGCCGCCCGCGTCGAGCGGGAGTCCGCGGCCGGCCAGTGGTGCTGGGGCGGCGGGCTGGCCGCCGTGGAGCCGCGTCTGACACTCACCCCGGGCCGGGGCGGCTATGTGCTGAACGGACGCCAGGGGTACGCCACCGGCGTCCTGGTCGCCGACCGGCTCGCGGTGCGCGCGGACCACTCCGAGACGGGGGAGCCGCTGGCCGTGCTCGTCGACGCGGCCCGCCCCGGCGTGGTGACCGGCGGCGACGGCGGGGAGACCTTCGGCCAGCGGCTGGCGGCCGGCGGGAGCGTGGAGTTCGACGCGGTGGCGGTCGAGAGCGACGCGGTGCTCGGCCCGCTCTCCTCGGACGACGGCACCCTGTCGCCGTTCGCCGGGCTGTCCGCGCCGACCGGGCGGCTGGTCTCGGCCCAGATCTGTCTGGGGATCGCCCAGGGGGTGCTCGCGGAGGCCCGCGAGTACACCAGGGCCGTGGACGTGCCCTGGCAGCCGGAGGGGCCGTCGTACAGCTCGCCCCGTGATCCGTACGTGCTGACGACCTACGGGGAGCTGACCGTCGCCACGTTCTCCGCGTCCGCGCTCGCCGACCAGGCGCTGGAGGCGCTGGACCGCGGGCTGGCGCGCGGAGAGGACCTCACCGACGACGAGTGCGCCGAGATCACCATGCTGGCGGCGGCGGCAGAGGCGGCCGCCGCCGGTGCCGCGCAGGATGTCACGGCCCGCGCGCTGGACGTCCTCGGCGCCCGCTCCGCCGCCTCGGCGTACGGATTCGACCGATTCTGGCGCAACGTACGGACCCACACCCTCTGCGTTCCGGTCGCTCCCCGGCTCCAGGAGGTGGGGGACTACTTCCTCCGCGGCGAGCATCCGCCGTTCGCCCTGCCCTTCTGATCGCCACGCGACCGGGTGGCGGATAATCACCGCATGCGGATCTCTGCGAAGGCGGACTATGCGGTGCGGGCGGCTCTGGAGCTGGCGGTGGCGGTGGACGGTGTCTCCGTCAAGGCCGAGGCGATCGCCGCGTCGCAGGGCGTTCCGCACAAGTTCCTGGAGGGGATCCTGGGCGATCTGCGCCGCGGCGGGCTGGTGGCCAGCCAGCGCGGCGGGAACGGCGGCTACCGGCTGGCCCGCCCCGCCGATGAGATCACGATCGCCGATGTGATCCGCGTGGTCGACGGGCCCCTGGTGTCCGTACGGGGCGTACGGCCGCCCGAACTGTCCTACCACGGCCCGGCGGAGTCATTGCTGCCGCTGTGGATCGCGGTACGGGCCAATGTCCGCAAGATCCTCGGTGAGGTCACCCTCGCCGAGGTCGCCGCGGCCGAGCTGCCCGAGGGTGTCCTGGACCTCGCCGAGGACCCCGAGGCGTGGACGAACCCGTAGCTCCTCAACCAGGAACGCGGGACACCCCTTGACGGGACTCGCGAGGCGCTCGACACTCCTCGGGAGGGGATTCCTAGCGAATGGGTGGGGAATGATGAGGCCTGGGCAGGCGGCCGCCGATCGTGCGGTCCACGCGCGTCGGCCCTCTCCCCTTCTCACCTCCCGCCGCCACATCGACCTGCTGCGCGTCTGCAGCGCCGCGAGTCTCCCGTCCTGAGCCGGCAGGCCCTCGCGGGCGCCTGACGCCGTCGTCCCGCGGCACCGCGAGCGATCACCGCCACGCGCCCACCGAGGGCCGCCCGTCCCGGCCCCCGCCACGGGCCGCCCGCCGGGCGTCGCTCACCGCCGGCCGCTCACCGTACGTCTCACCGCCAGCGAAGAACCCGACCTGGGGAGAAACGTGTCCGTCACACCTGGGAAAGCCGCGCCGTCCTCGCTGTCCGTCGCATCGTTCCGAGGCAGGATCGGCCGGGACGCGCGCAGCGGACACTACGCCGTGCCGCGCCGCTACCGCCTCCATCTGGCGTTGTCCTGCCGGGACTGTCTGCGGATCGCCATCACCCACAGCCTGCTCGGCCTCGACGACACCCTCCCGGTGACCCTGCTGCCCGCCGTGCCCGACGGACCGGACGGCGGGCATTCCGCGCTGCGCCTGACGTACCAGGCCAGCGCGCACCGTTACGCCGGGCCGACCGCGGCACCGGTGCTCGGCGACGACTGGTCGGGCAGGATCGTCAGCACCCACACCCCCGACATCCTGCGCGACCTGGACCGCCGCTTCGGCAGCGGGGGCCCCGACCGCCCCGTGCTCCACCCATGCGGCGCGGAGCGGGAGATGGAGGCGATCGCACGCCTCTGCGAGCGCGGCATCGACGACGCCGCCCAGCGCGCCGGACAGCCCGGCGCCGATGACGCGGCGCGCGACACCGCGCTCGGTACGGTGTTCGGCGCGCTGGACGCGCTGGAGCGACGGCTCGCGGTCCGCAAGTACGTCCTGGGCGAGGAACTGACCGCCTCCGACGTGCAGGTGTGGGTGACCCTGCTGTGGCTCGACACCGTGCACCGGCAGCACCTGGACGCCGCCGCGGTGCACCGCATCACGGACCACCCGCACCTGTGGGCCCACGCGCGGCGGCTGGCCGCCCACCCGGCGTTCGGCCGCCAGCTCGATCTCGACGGCATCGCCCGCCGGCACCACGCGCACTGCCAGGGCCTGGAGGCCGCCGGAGCGGCGGTCCAGATCCTGGACTGGGCCACGCACGCGCGGCTCAGGACCCCCGCCGAACCCGGCTGACGGCCAGCTGCGCCCGCGAAGGCGTTGCAGGGGAGTGGGCGGCAGTGTGCGGGCGGCCCCGCGCGCGTAGTGCCGCTCCACGCAGAACCGCCCGGCGCTCAGCACCGTGGCGGAGCCGATCCGAGGGGCGATGGTACGTGCCGACCGCGTAGCGCCGTCAATGTGGCCGGGGGCGTGGCGAGAAAGGTGTCCCTCGCCGGTCCGTCATCCGGGCACCGGTTGACGCGACGCCATGTGTCCTGCTCAATTAGTTCCATGAATGTCCAGCCGCGCTTGGTCTCCCGCGACCACATCGACTTCGGTCGTGTGTGGTCCGCCATGTGTTGCGCCTGACTGGGCAGCGGGCTGTCTGATCGGCCCTTCCCTCCCTCGGTGACCCCGTCGCGGGCCGAGTTCTTCCTCCGCGCGGCCGCCGTACCCGGGCGCTGACCCGGCGTACGTACGGTCCCGCGGCCCCGGACACGCGCTGCCTTCGCACCTTCCGGCCTCATCACGCCTGTCTGCTTCACCTCCGCGCTCCCCACCACATCCGCTGATCCCCCGTCATCCACGGCCGGGTCAACAGGTGTTCCGCCCATCCCGAGAGGCTTTTCGCATGCCCGTGGAATTCCTCGGCATCGCCGCCACCCATGACGGCTCCGAGACCACCCCGCGCTCCGGCGCCGCCTTCGACAAGGAGTACACCCTCCGGCTCGCCCGGGCACACGAGGACCACGGCTGGGACCGGGTGCTCTTCGCCTACGGTTCCGGATCGCCGGACCCCGCCCCGGCCGCCGCGTACATCGCGAGCAGGCTGGACCGCCTTCAGATCCTGCTCGCCCACCGGCCCAACGTCTCGTATCCGACGTACGCCGCGAAGACCTTCGCCACCCTCGACCAGATCAGCGAGGGCCGGCTGACGGTGCACTTCATCACCGGTGGCAACGACCATGAGCAGGGCCGGGAGGGCGACACCCTCACCAAGGACCAGCGCTATGAGCGCACCCGCGAGTACATCCGGATCGTCAAGAAGATCTGGACGGCTCGCGAGCCCTTCGACCACGAGGGGGAGTACTACCGCTTCCACGACTTCGTCAGCGATGTCCTCCCCGTCCAGCAGCCCAGGCCCCGGGTCTCCTTCGGAGGTTCCTCCCCGGCGGCCTACGCGGCCGGGGGAGCGGAGGCCGACATCTACTGCCTCTGGGGCGAGCCCCTGGAGAAGACCGCGGAACAGATCGAGGCGGTGAAAGCGGCCGCGCGGGCCGCGGGCCGCACCGACGTCCCGCGCATCCAGGCGGCCTTCCGGCCGATCATCGCCCCGACCGAGGAACTGGCCTGGGAGAAGGCCCGCCGCACGGTCGGCGCGATCCGGGCGCGGCGTGAGCAGGGGCTCGTACGGCACCACCGCGACGGCGCCCCGGAGAACACCGGCTCCCAGCGGCTGATCGCCATCGCGGAACAGGGGGAGCGGTACGACCGCGCGCTGTGGACCCCGACGGCCGCCGCCACCGGCGGCGCGGGCAACTCCAACGCCCTGGTCGGCACCCCCGAGACGGTGGCTCAGGCGCTGCTGGACTACTACGACCTGGGCGTCGACATCCTCTCGGCCCGGGGTTATGACCTGCTGGACGACGCCATCGACTTCGGGCGGCACGTGATCCCGATCGTCCGCGAGGAGGTCGCCAAACGCGATGCCGAGCGCGATGCCAAAGGCGATGCCGAGCGCGCGGCGCGCGGCCCGCAGGCCCTCGCGGCGGTGCGCGCATGACCACAGCCTCGCAGCGGCCCGCCACCGGGCCGACCGTCGTCACCGTCGAGGTCGGCGACCCGCGGGTGGCGCCGCTGTTGCGGGAACTGGGCGACGAGTACTCCACCCGCTACGGCAAGGACGCCCACGCCGAACTCGCCCGGTACCCCGACGAGGAGTTCACCCCCGCACACGGCGGCGTGCTGCTCCTGCTGCTGGAGCACGGGGAGCCGGTCGCGGGCGGCGCGTTCCGCCGCTACGACGACACCACGGCCGAACTGAAGCGGATCTGGACCCACTCCGCCCACCGCCGACGCGGCCTCGCCCGCCGGGTCGTGGCCGAACTGGAGCGCGCGGCGGCGGCCCGCGGCTACCGGCGCGTCTACCTGACCACCGGGCCGCGCCAGCCCGAGGCCCGCGGCCTGTACCTGGCCACCGGCTACACACCGCTGTTCGACACCGGGGCCGACCCGGAGACCATCGGCCCGCTCCCGTTCGAGAAGCACCTCACCACCGACGCGCAGACCCGAAAGGTCCCCGCCCCGTGAACCCCTTCCACGCGAGACCGCGCCTCCGTCCGGCCGCCGCCGCGTCCCCCGCGCCGACCGGGAACCCGGTGGCCTCGGTGCACAAGGCCGACGAGCTGATCAAGGACGGGACCTGCGCCCCGATCCTCGACAAGTGGGGTACCAAGGCCTCTGCGATCGAGTCCTCGCGGATCAACCCACCCGAACACACCGCGTAGGAACCGGAACAACCTCGCCGGGCCGCATCGCGTCTAGATCAGCGACGGACGCGTGGCGGACAACTCGGCGAGGGTTGTTTCCGCCCCTTTATGCACTCAGTGTATAGAGGGAGTGGACAGAAAGGTGGCGCGCGCTTCCGTGGAACGAAGACGGAAGGCACTTATGTACGGCAAGGCATTCGCCCCGGAGTACCAGGGCTCCCTCACCACCCTGTCCGTGAACTCGTCGCTGGTCGACGTACTGGCCGCGGGCACCGAGCAGTTGCGGGCGGCCGAGCGCGGCGGCTGCCCGCGGGAGACGGCGCGCGTGGGGCTGGCGGTGGCCGAGGCCAACCGCAGGCTGGGGAATGTGTCGGATGCCGACCGGGAGTGGAAGGCCAGCTATCGGGCGGCCCGTACGGCGGGGGACACCGGGGCGATGGCGTGGGCGCTGTGGAGTGGCGGCACCCTCGCCCGGCAGCGGGGTGCGCTGGCGCTGGCGTGGCGCCTGCTCGGGTTCGCGGCCGAACTCGGCGAACAGGGAGGGGACATCCTCGCCCGTGGCTACTCGCTCGCCGGATTGGCGGAGACGGGCCGCATCCAGGGGGATTACGAGGCCGTGGGCGCGCTGCACGAGCAACTTCTCGCCGAGGCGCGGGAGCGCGGCGAGGCACGGCATACCGTATGGGCGCTGGAGGGGATCGCCCAGATGCATCGCAACACCGGGTCGTACGACACGGCGTACGCGATGTTCGAGGAGTCCGCGGCGATCGCCGCGCAGGCCGAGGACCGGCGCGGATACGCCTGGGCGCTGCGCGGCCTGGCCGACATCGTCTCCGTGCGCGACGGCGACGTGGACCGTGCGCTGGACCTGCTCGCCGAGGCGGAGGTGACATGTCGCGAGATGAACCTGATGAGCGCTCTGGCCTACAACCACAAGATGCGCGGCAACGTGCTCTACCGCGCGGGGCGTTGCGAGGAGGCGCGTGACGTCTACCAGCAGGCGCTGACCGAGTTCCGTGCCATGAGCGAGCCGCGCGGCGAGGCCCTCGCCCGGCTGGGACTCGTCAAGTCCCTGGCCCGGCTCGGGCGTGACCGCGCCCACACGGCCGCCGATCTGGCCGAACTGGCCGGTGTACTGGACCGGATCGGACTGCGGCACGCCCGCCGGATGGTGGACCGCGCGCGGACGGAGTTCGGCATCGCGTAAGCGAGGCCCCGGCCCGGGCGGTGCTTGTGCGTGAGGAGGGGCCTCCCCACGCACACGGCACCTACGCGGACGCCTGGTCGTTGTCCTTCATCGAACCCCAGCCGTGCCACCGCTCGACCTCGATCCAGGCGCTGGTACGGGAGCGGTCCCGGTCCGGGTAGGGCCCGCCGATGTAGTGGTGGGCGATACGGTCGATGTCGGCCAGGCCCTCGTCCTCGCGCATCTCCACGACACGTCCGATCAGCGTGACATGGGTGTACCAGTCGTCCTTGTCCAGGACGGTGAGGGTCACCCGCGGATCGCGGCGCAGGTGCTTCAGCCGTACCCGGCCGTCGTCCAGGTTGACCAGGACGCGGCCGTCCTCCCACGCGTACCAGGTGGGAGTGGACACGGGAGTGCCGTCCGAGCGCACGGTGGCCATGACGGCTGGATTGGGGCGGCGCAGCAGGGCGTCGGCCTCGGGCGGCAGCGGCGGCTTGGACATGAGAACTCCTTGCTGACGGGTGGCGGGGCGGGCTGTCGGAGATGGCGGGCCCCGCACTGCCCGGATGGTACGTGAACGGGCGCGCCCCGGAGCTGATCGGCGAGCGCCCGGTCCAGGTCGTGTGGGAGGGCACCGTGCGCTCGGTCAGCGGAAACGTGGTCCCGCTCGGCCACGACGCCGATGTCCTGGCTCGGCCCGGTGGGCCGTCCGCTGGCTGCCTCACCTTCAGTGGCGGCGAGGACGAGGAGGAAGCCGACCTCGAGCGCCCGGATGGTGAGGTCGATCGCAGCCGTGAGGAGACGAGCGGCATCGGCCCGCTCCCCTTCCGGCGCGACGGGACCGTCTGGTCGGTAGTGGGCGATGAGATCGCCATGGGTCGGCTTCAAGGGCAACAGTCCGGTGGCCCGCTCGCTCCGCGGGTGATCGCCGGTTGGTGTCGGCCACGCGCCGCGCGGGCCGCGCGGCGCGCAGAACGACTGCCCGGCCAGTCAGGCCATGGAGATGGCGGCGTTCATCTCCCACATGAGCACCTCGGCGCCGTCGGGGCCGCCGGTGACGCGCTGGCCCTCGGCACCGGTGATGCGGACCGCGTCGCCGGTGGCCAGGGCTCCCGCGCCCTCCAGTTCGGCGCTGCCGCGGGCGATGAAGAGGTGGACGAAGGGGGCGGCTGCGACCTCCAGGGTCTCGGCGGGGCGGATGCGAGCGACGTGCAGGGCGGCGTGCTTCTGCCGGATGCCGATCGCGCGCTGGTTGCCGTGCCCGGGCATGCCGGAGGCGAGAGTGGTCCAGCCGCCGAGGGCGAGTTCGTCGTTGATGTCGAGCTGCTCGTAGCCGGGGCGGATACCGGCCTCGTCGGGGATGGTCCACATCTGGATGAAGTGGACGGGGTCGTGGTGCTCGGGCTGGCCGGTCAGGGTCCAGGAGTCGTTCTTCTCGCTGTGCAGGATGCCGGTGCCGGCGCTCATCCGCTGGGCGAGGCCGGGGTAGATCACCCCGTTGTGGCCTTCGGAGTCCTGGTGGACGAGGCTTCCGTCGAGGACCCAGGTGATGATCTCCATGTCGCGGTGGGGGTGGGTTTCGAAGCCGGTGCCGGGGGCGACGACATCGTCGTTGGAGACCAGCAGAAGCCCGAAATGGGTGTTCTGGGGGTCCCGGTGGTGCGAGAAGGAGAAGGAGTGGTGGGAGTCGAGCCAGCCGGTGCGGGTATGGAAGCGCTCGTTGGCGCGCCGGATGTCGAGGGGGAGGGTCATGGTGCCGTCCTTCCTGTTCGCACGGCCGGAGGTGCCGACCCGAGCATGTAGTTGAACGTTATACAAAATGATGGGCAGGGTTATTCCCGTCACCCCACGGGTTCGATCGCCCGCCTCATGATTTACGGTTCAACTGATGTTCGATCGGCGGGCACGGCCCCCATGGACGACATCCGACATGGGCATCTTCCGCCGCACTCGAACGAATGACACCAACGGAACGGAGACCGCAGCCGTGAACACCCCGATCAAGGTAGCTGTCGTCTACTACTCCTCCACCGGAACCATCGCCGAGATCGGCAAGCACATCGCCCAGTGTGCGAAGGAGGCCGGCGCCGAGGTCCGCCTGCTCAAGGCGGCCGAACTGGCCCCGCAGGACGCGATCGACTCCAACGCCGCCTGGGCGGCCAATGCCGCCGCCACCGCCGGCATCCCGGAGGCCACCCCGGCCGACATCGAATGGGCCGACGCCGTGATCTTCGGCTCCCCTACCCGCTTCGGCAACATCGCCTCGCAGCTGAAGCAGTTCATCGACACTCTCGGCGGCCTGTGGGGCCAGGGCAAGCTCGCCGACAAGGTCTACAGCGGTTTCACGTCCTCCGCCACGACCCATGGCGGTCAGGAGTCCACCCTGCTCGCCCTGTACAACTCCTTCCACCACTTCGGCGGGATCGTCGTCGCCCCCGGTTACACCGACCCCGCCAAGTTCGCCGACGGCAACCCCTACGGCACCTCCCACGTCGACGCACAGGGCGACAACCCCGTCGCCCAGACCACCCGCGAGGCCGCCCGCGTCCAGGCCGAGCGCGTCGTGCGCATCACCACCGCCCTCAAGACCGGCCTCGCCGCTGCCTGAGCCGGCCACGAAGCCGGCCGACGGTCGAGCGGAACGCCCCGACGCTGGGAACGGCTCGCATCAGGGGTTCCAGTGGGGCGGCCGCTGGAACCCCTCCTCGCCGCTCCCAGCGCCACGCCGCCGGACGCGCCGGCATCCCCGATCCACCGGGGTTCCCTCACGACGGACCCGGTGAACGATGATCCGCCGGCTGCGGCCTCCAGATGGAGCCCCTCGGCGACGGCTCCCTCGTTGTGATCGGCCAGGCCGGCGGCATCCTCGCCGGGCGAACCGCGTTGGCCTGCAGCGAGGTCGCCGAACACCCTATGGTCGGACTCAACGCCGACTCCTCGCTGCGGCGCAGGATCGAGAAGCACCTGGGCCCGCACGCTCCGGTCGTGCGATACCGCACCAGCGTCGCCCACTTCGTGGTCATGCTGCTCCTCCTGGGTGCGGGTCGGGCCGGCTCTGCGCCCTTCCTGACACCACAAACATTGCCCAGGAAGTGGCGGCGGACCTCCTCGTCCGTGGGGGTCCAGCCGCGGGGCCGCTTGCTGCACGGGTTGCGGATGCCTTCGACGCGCGCCCATACCGCCCGGAACCGTTCCTCCCGGTCCTCCGCGGCCCACCGCTTCCCTGCCTCCGCGTAACGCGGCGGCGCTCGATGTCGGCCCACACCTCCTCGGCCCGGCGGCGCTCCTCGGCGCCGTACCGCAGGGGGCGGAGCGCCTGCCGCTCCTGCTTGCGGGTGCGCGGGACCGGGGCGGGCTGCTTGCGGTCCCACACCAGCAGCGCGCGGCGGCCGTCGGCGGTGACGGTCACCGGGCGGAGGCCGGCCTCGTCCGCCTCGCCGGTGACGAGGAACCCGGCCAGCGGTGCGAGTCGGGCGGCGCACCCCCGGCGCCCGGTGCGACCGGGCCGGGTGACACGGCGCGGGACGCCGTCGGCATCACGGACCAGCTCGCCGACGGCGGCCCACCGGACCGCGTCGGCGTGGTCGGTCGACCAGCCGAGCGCCTTCGCTTGTTCCTCCTGCCGGTGCTCCTCGCGGTAGTCGGCGACCGGCTGTACGGGCGCCTGCGGGGCCGGAGTGGGGGCGGCGGGCTCCTTGGCCAACTCGTCGGCCGTGGGGGCGTCCTGCGCGGCCGGGGCGGGCGGAGTCTCGCGGATGCGGTCTCCGGCGTGGGCGATGGACACGGTGGGGCGGTCGTTGCCGAAGTACCGGACGGAGACGCGGAACGGGTACGGGCTGGCGGCCGTCCACCGTTCGATGTCGTCGGCGTGCGCGGCGGCGGCCTCTTCGGCCCGGCGGGTCAGGAGGAGTACGTACGTGTGGTCACGCTCGCCGTTTCGGTAGTAGCCGGTGACGCGGAAGTCTTTGCCCCGGCCTTGTTCGAGGCCGAGGCGGCGCAGCTCGCGGGCGATGGCGACGGCCGGAGTGCGGGGAGGGAGGACGAGTGCCACAGGGTGGCTCCTTCGGGGTCGGGGCCGGGCGACGAGGGCAGGACCGGCCCGGGGACCACTTCAGCTCCCGGCGACGGGAGCGGCCACGGCAAGGCCTCTCCCGTCCTCACCCTGGCGATGACCCGCGAGGGATACGCGGGAGCCGGCGGCGCTGACGGTCTGAGTGCACGGCCCGCTGCTGCCGGTCCACGGGTGTGAGATCACCTCCACCCGCCCGTGGCGGCCCCCAGGGGTCGGCCCTGCCCTGCCCCATGTTCCGCCTTGTCGTGCCGTAGGGGGACGACCTCACCCCACAACCTCGGCAGTCGGCACCAGGGGATGACGGCGGGTCATTCCAGTTCTGTGAGCAGCGGCTTCAAGAACAGTGCATCTTTCCTGGTGCCCCACGCCATGCCGGAGTTATGATCCCACCCGTAGACATTAGTCACTTGTGCCCCACGAATATGTCCCCACCCCACGTGATCGAGACTCTGTGCGGGGTCGCGCACGAGGTCACGATCAGAATTTCCTGACCGACGGCGGGCCCGTCCGGCCGCCCTCGCCCATCGGATACTTCGTTCTATGAGGCGGTGATGGTTGTCATGAGGCGCGAATCCGAGCACGCGGTGATCCGCTCGGACTCCCCGATACCCGAGGCTCCGGGGGCGTTCCCCCTGGTGGGGCATGCACCCTACCTGGCGAGGAATCCATCGCCCTGGCTGGCTGCCTGCCGACGGGCCGGCCCCGTCGTGCGAGTTCGTCTCGGCCCACGACCCGCATACCTCGTCTGTGCCCCCGAACTGGTCCACCGCATGCTGGTGATCGACGTCGAGGCGTTCGACAAGGGCGGCCCCATTCTGGACAACGCGCGCCCGTTCGTCGGCAACGGACTGGTGACCTCGGCACACGCGGAGCACCGAAGGCAGCGGAGAATCATGCAGTCGGCCTTTCAGCCCGGCCGCATCGACGGTTACGCCTCCGTCTTCCAGCACGAAGCCGACGCCATGATCTCGTCCTGGACAGCGGGAAAAGAGGTCGACTTTCTTGCCGAGGCCCACGTCTTGGTCGCGCGGACGCTCGCGCGGACACTGCTCCCCGAAGCCGACCTGCCCGAGACCGGCTGGCTCGCGGACAAGGTCGCTGATTTCCAGGCCGGACTACTCATCCGCACTGCCCTGCCTCACCCCTGGATCCGCCGGCTCCCCCTCCCGGCCAACCGCCGCTTCGAGCAGGCCCGAAACCAGCTCCAGTCCTCGGCACGCCGAGCCATCGCAGCGGCTCGCACCCGGCCGACCCCGGGAAGCCTGGTGGACAACCTCATGGCGGCCCGCGACGAGGACGGCGACGGCTTCAGCGACCAGGAACTGGTCGACCAGATCATCACCCTCCTCCTCGGCGGAACGGAACCCATCGCCTGCACCCTCGCCTGGGCCGTACACCTCCTCACCCAGCACCCTGACGTCCAAACGCGTCTCCAGGAGGAGATGGACAGTGCCCTCAACGGGTGCACGGCCGGCCCGGAGGACTTCAGGAAGCTCCAACTGACCCGCAACGTGCTACAGGAGACCCTGCGGCTGTACCCCATCGTCTGGATGATGACCCGGGTCAGCACACAGGAGGTCGCCCTCGGTGAGCACCGCTTCCCTGCCAGGACCGATTTCCTCTTCAGCGCCTACCAGCTCCAGCACGACCCCGCTCACTTTCCGCAACCCGAGCGGTTCGACCCTGATCGCTGGGACACACCGGCCAGCGCCGCCACCCGCCAGGCGCACATACCCTTCGGCCAAGGACGCCGCAAGTGCATCGGCGACACCTTCGGCATGGCAGAAGCCACCATCGTCCTGAGCGCGGTATTGGCCCGGTGGCACCTGCGTCCGGTGCCCAACAGCCGCGTACGCAGCCGCTTCCGCTCGGATCTGAGCCCCAGCGAATTGCGCATCACGCCACACCCCAGGAATCCCGCAACCTGATTCTCCGCTCCGCCCTCCGGCCTCCACCAGCCGATCCGTCCAAGGCAGCGCGAACCGCGAACCGGTACTCGCCGAGCCGGACAAGAGCCGATTCCGCGACAGCCGCTTGGCTGTTCACCCGCGCATATGAGGCGTCATGTGGTGTGCCGCTGACGCGTTTTGCGCACCGGGGCGTGACCTGCTGCGCCACCCCCTCTTCATACGAGGAGTTCGATGAGTAATCGACTCAAGGAAATTCCCCACCTCCCGAGAAAACTGCCGTTCCTGGGGCACCTGCCGGGAATGGCCCGCGACCCCTTCGGTTTCTTCGACCGAGCAGCCGGGCACGGGCCCCTGGTCCGCGTCAGACTCGGCCCGAAGACCGCCTGTGTGGTGAACGATCCCGCTCTGCTCCGGCACATGCTGGTCGCCGGCCGCGGCGACTTCGACAAGGGGGGCGGGGTGGTCGAGGCGTTCATCAAGCTGTGGGGCGGCAACGGCGGCCTCGCGGCGTGCCCGAACGAGGCGCACCGGGTCGCGCGACCGCTGATGCAGCCCGCTTTCCATCCCAGCCGAATACCCGGTTACAACCGGCAGATGGTGCGCAATGCGACGGAGATCGTCGGGCGGTGGCGACCGGGTCAGGCAGTCGACATCGACCGGGAAATGACGCGCCTGACCACGAAAACGCTGACGAACTCGCTGTTCACCGATCCCGTCTCGGTCCGGTGTGTCGATCAGTTCCAGCACGACCTGCCGATCATCAGCAGCGGTCTCCTCGCCAGGACGATCCTGCCGGCCTACGGCCGGCTCCCGCTGCCGGCCAATCGCCGATACCGCGAGGCGCAAGCGCGGACGCGCTCGGCCATCGACTCGATGATCCGCAACCGCCGGGAGGATCCAGGTGACTACGACGACCTCTTCAGCCTGCTTCTGGTACGCAGGCCGGATGGCACCGTCGCGCTGAGCGACGAGGAGGTCCAGGGCCACATCTGGAGCTTCATGATCGGAGGCATCGACACCACTGCCGCGCTGCTGTCCTGGACCCTCAGCCTTCTGGTCCGCCATCCGCACTGGTACACACGGGTGGAGGAGGAGATCGACACGGTGCTCGACGGAGCGCCCCCCTCCCATGCCGACCTGGCACGGCTGCCCCAGCTACAGCGAGTCCTGACCGAGACACTGCGTCTGTACCCACCGGGCTGGGTGGTCAGCCGGGTGGCCCGCGCACGGACCGCGTTGGGCGGCTACCGGGTTCCCGAGGGCGCGGAACTCTACTTCAGCATTCGCACACTGCTCCGTGATCCGGCGGTCTACGCCGATCCTGACCGCTTCGATCCCGACCGTTGGCTGGAGGGGAACTGTACCCGCGCGCAGCGCGCGGCGTTCCTCCCCTTCGGGGCCGGAGCCCGCAAGTGCATCGGCGACGTCTTCGCCCTGGCCGAGGCCGCCTCGACCTTGGCCGTGCTGTTGCAGCGCTGGCGGGTTCAGCCGGTGGCCGGGTCGCGGGCCACGCTGAAGGTCGGCGTGGTGCTGCACCCCAAGGGGCTGCGCCTGCGTGTCATCCCCAGAACGTCGGCCCGTGCCCTCCGCCCCGCGGCGGAGGACGCCCCGTGCGAGCGGGGGCAGTCGGCGGGTACCCCGCATGAGACCGGCCACGGCTCGTGAGGTGCTCGCTGACCGCGCGCCGGGCCCGCCGTCGCACTCCATCGGGACGCCTGAGGAGAGGTGAAGTGTCATGAGTGAGCAGATACCGCTGTGCGGGCCACCGGCTCGGAGTTTTGATGTGCCGGAACATGTGGCCGTCATCCTCGACGGCAATCGCCGCTGGGCGCGGCATCACGGGCTGCCCGCTGTCGAGGGTTACCGGCGAGGCGCGGTGCGGGTGGGCAACTTGTGGGAGTGGTGCGAGGAGTGGGGCATCGGATATGTGACCGTGTGGGTGCTGTCGCTGGACAATCTGCACCGGCCCGGTGAGGCGGTGCGGGCGCTTTTGGAGGTCATCACAACCGGGCTTCGGAAGCTCGCCGATCAGCGTCGATGGCGGATCCGTCCCATCGGCGCACTGGAGGCCCTGCCCGATCACATTCGGGATCTGCTGTCTGAAATCGAGGCCGATACCGCAGATGTACAAGGCATGGTGGTCAATGCGGCAATCGCCTACGACGGGCGCCAGGAGATCGCGCAGGCGGCCCGCGCCCTGATGAATGAGCACTCGCCCGGAGCCGTGTCACCGGGGAGGGCCGCGCCCGGTGACACGGTGGACGAATCGGGGCTGGCCCGGCACCTGTACACGGCCGGGCAGCCGGACCCCGATCTGGTCATACGCACGTCGGGAGAGCAACGGCTGTCCGGCTTCATGCCCTGGCAGACGGCGTATGCGGAGTACCACTTCGCACCCGTGTGCTGGCCCGACTTCACGCGAGGGGACTTCGACGACGCTCTGGCCGTATATGCCAAACGTCAGCGCCGCAGCGGTTTGTGACCGGCAAGGAGAGTGAAATGCCCGTTCCACCCAGCCCCGACATCTTCGGACGCCCTTTCTTCGTACCGGAACTGCTGACCGGCCCGGAGGCGCAGTTCCACCCCGAAACCGCCGAGATGGAGCGGCAGATCGATGCGTGGACTCGCCCGTACCTGGAGCGAATGGAGTTCGATGAGCAGTCGATCTCCGCATTCCTCGCGCGGCGCCAGCCCTGGTGGCTGATCCTCATCTATCCGCACGGCGTTCCCGGCCGCCTGGTCGCCATGGCCAGGCTCATCCAGTTCATGTGTGCCTTCGACGACCTGACGGACCGGTTGGATGCCGCGGAGGTGTCGGAGCGCACCGCGAGCCTCGCACAACGGTTGGTCTCCTTCTCCTCCGACACCTCGGCCGGGGACCGGGACCCTCTTGCCGGGATGCTGGCCGACGCGTGGACGTCCGTCACCTCGGACATGACCGCGGGGCAGACGGCCCGGCTCACAGCCGCCCTCAAGGAGTTCGTCGAGGCCGAACTGCGAGGCATCGAAATGGCAGGCACGGGCGACATCTTTGAGTTCGAGGACTACCGCCGCTTCCGGCGCTTCAATGTCGGTACACCGGTCTATGTGAGGGTGGCAGATTTCGTTCTCGGGCTGTCGTTCCCGGAGGAGTTCTTCACGGACCCTGACGTGGTGGAAGCGCTGGCGCTCGTCGCGGAGCACACCGCGTTCGTCAACGACCTGCTGTCCTTCGGCAAGGAGGCCGCCTGCGGCCACTGGCAGACCAACGCGCTGGCCGTGTGGCACGTGGCGGAGGGACTCGGTCTCCAGGCGTCGGTGGATCACCTGGCAGCACATCTGCGCACGGTTCAACAGGAGTTGGCGCTCCGTT
>NZ_BBUZ01000034.1 GCF_001417735.1 Streptomyces sp. NBRC 110028 | reverse complement strand
CGGCGCCAGGTTCCCAGTCGAACTGATGTATCACTGGATCGGGTGAAACGGGGCCCGAGCCCTGGCGCGGCGTGTGTCAGACCGCTCAGAATCGCCAGCAGGAGGGGTGAGGAGAGCGGGGGCTCATGGTGAAAGCGGTGCAGGCGACACAGGTCAGGAAAGCGGTGGAGATGGCGTCAGGGCCCGCTGTGGGGCCGGTTCCGACGCCATTACCCGCCACTGTCACCACAACCATCTCAGCCATCACGACATCAGTCGCCGTAGCCGGCGGCACGGACGAGGTCGAGGTCAAGTGCCTCGCGGCGGATGCGCTGGTCCATGTACAGGAGAGCGGTCACACCGGCGCTGATCGGAAAGGTGATGGCCGAGCTGATCACTCCGCCGATGCCGACGACGATCAGGAAGGCCCAGCCGACGGAGACGGACTCGCCGGACAGGTAGTCGATGGCGCCGTCCCCGCCGAACGCCATCGCGACGGCGCTGGTCGGGACTTCGACGATGGCGGCCACGATGAAGACCAGCACGATGGAGAGCAGCTGGATGCCGAAGACCCGCCACCACGCTCCGCGTACGAGCTTGGCCGAGCGGCGCAGGGCGGAGATGATCCCCTGCTTCTCCAGCATCAGCGCGGGGGCGGCGAGGCTGAAGCGGATCCAGAGCCAGATGGCGACGCCCGTGCCCGCGAGAGCTCCGAGCGAGGCGAGCGCCGCGCCCTCGCTGGGCACACCGACCGCTGCGAGGAGCAGCCCCGGCGCCATGCCCACACTGATGACGGCCGCGGCGATGGCCGGGATGAGCAGGAGCAGGCCGCACAGCTGAAGCAGGCGCGGCCGGGCGTCGCCCCAGGCCTCGCCGGTGGACACGGGCCGCCCCAGGACTGCCCGGGCGGTGACCATGGTCAGCAGGGCGGTCGTCACGATCGTGCCCAGCACACCGACGAACAACGTCACCGAGCTGCTGCCCATCGCGCTGCGGACGGACTCCAGCGTCTCCCCGAGCGTGGGATCCGGCTTGTCGACGGAGCCGGTTCCGGAAGTAGTGCGGAACCACAGACCGGTGACGACGGTGATCAGCCCCTGGGCCACCACCGAGACGGCGAGCGAGATGCCGAGGACCGTGCGCCAGTGAGCGCGCATCGTGGCGATCGCGCCGTCCAGGATCTCGCTCACACCGAGCGGGCGGAGCGGGATGACACCGGGGCGGGGCGCGGGCGGGGCCTGTCGCCAACCGGTGCCCCAGCCGCCGCCGTTCGCCGGTCCGGCCGGATGCGTAGGCGGCGTGGAGATGCCGCCGTCGGGGGCCGTCCAGCGTCCCGCTGGGGGTTGCTGCCTGGCCCAGGTGGTGCCCCGAGCCGGCCGCTCCTGCGCGGGGTGGCCGACGGGCTCGTTCGGCTGCTGACTGCCGTGGTCGGGCTCGTCGGAAGGGGACGATCCGGGCGGAGCCCAGCCCGGAGAGTCGTTCATCGTCGCTCCGTAGGTTGTTCCTTGGCCGGTCGCGGATGCGGTGACGGCCGGTTCGTAGCCATCGTGCCACGGTGTGTTGCGGTTCGTACCGGGCGCCGGGGTGGGCTGACTACTTCATTAGTCGGCACCGCAGGGGGCAGACTGGGCGGATGGCTGATCAGCACCGGGGATCCCCGGAAGGCGCCGCAGCGCCCACTGCTTTCGCACTGCGCTGGGAGGAACCACCGGAGGGGCCCGTGGTGGTGCTCCTCGACCAGACCCGGCTTCCGGCCGAGGAGGTCGAGCTGGTGTGCACGGATGTGCCGATGCTGGTGGAGGCGATCCGCTCGCTCGCCGTACGGGGAGCCCCGATACTCGGCATCGCCGGGGCCTATGGGGTCGCCCTCGCCGCGGTGCGCGGATTCGATGTGGATGAGGCCGCCGAATCGCTCGCCCATGCCCGTCCCACCGCCGTCAACCTCGGCTATGGCGTGCGCCGGGCCGCCGCCGCGTACCACGCGGCGATCGGGGACGGGGCGGCCCCTGACCGTGCCGCCGCTGCCGCGCTCGCCGAGGCCCGCACCCTCCACGGTCAGGACGCCGAGGCCAGCGAGCGCCTGGCCGAGCACGGCCAGGCGCTCCTCGATGAGCTGTTGCCCGCCGGGGGCTACCGCATCCTCACCCACTGCAACACCGGAGCGTTGGTCTCCGGCGGTGAGGGCACCGCCCTGGCCGTGGTCAAGGCGGTGCACCACGCCGGGCAGCTGCGGCGGCTGTGGGTGGACGAGACCCGTCCGCTGTTCCAGGGCTCCCGCCTCACGGCGTACGAGGCGGCCCGGGACGGGATGGCGTACACGCTGCTCACCGACAACGCGGCCGGGTCGCTGTTCGCGGCGGGAGAGGTGGACGCGGTGCTGATAGGCGCGGACCGCATAGCCGCGGACGGTTCGGTGGCCAACAAGGTCGGCAGCTATCCGCTCGCGGTGCTGGCCCGCTACCACCATGTGCCGTTCATCGTGGTGGCCCCGACCACCACGATGGACCCGGACACCCCCGACGGGGCGGCGATCGAGGTCGAGCAGCGGCCCGGACATGAGGTGACGGACGTCATAGTGCCGCATGCTCCGGCCGGCCCCGGGGCCGAGGCGGCGATGGGAGTGCCGGTCGCCCCCCTGGGGACACAGGCGTACAACCCGGCCTTCGACGTCACACCGCCGGAGCTGATCACCGCGATCGTCACCGAGCGCGGTGTCGTCGCGCCCGTCACCGAAGGGGGTATCGCGGAGCTGTGCTCCAGGTCACGATCAGGTAATGGGATGATGGCCTCATGAAGGGACGCGTCCTTGTCGTCGACGACGACACCGCACTGGCAGAGATGCTCGGCATCGTGCTGCGCGGCGAAGGCTTTGAACCGTCGTTCGTCTCGGACGGCGACAAGGCCCTTGCCGCCTTCCGCGAGGCCAAGCCGGATCTGGTGCTGCTCGACCTCATGCTGCCCGGACGGGACGGGATCGAGGTATGCCGGCTGATCCGGGCCGAGTCCGGGGTGCCGATCGTCATGCTCACCGCCAAGAGCGACACGGTCGACGTGGTGGTCGGGCTGGAGTCCGGTGCCGATGACTACATCGTCAAGCCGTTCAAGCCGAAGGAGCTGGTGGCCCGGATCCGGGCGCGGCTGCGGCGGTCCGAGGACCCGACGCCGGAGCAGCTGCAGATCGGCGATCTGGTGATCGACGTCGCCGGGCACTCGGTGAAGCGGGACGGGCAGTCGATAGCGCTGACCCCGCTGGAGTTCGATCTTCTGGTGGCGCTGGCCCGTAAGCCGTGGCAGGTGTTCACCCGCGAGGTGCTGCTGGAGCAGGTCTGGGGTTATCGGCACGCGGCCGACACCCGGCTGGTCAACGTGCATGTGCAGCGGCTGCGCTCCAAGGTCGAGAAGGACCCGGAGCGGCCGGAGATCGTGGTGACCGTGCGCGGCGTCGGCTACAAGGCCGGGCCCAGCTGAGATGACGGGTGGCGGCACGGCTCCGCGGCCCCAGGGTTCGGGAGGCGGGGCGCCGGAGAGCGGCCGGGCGGGGCGACCCGATCCGGCGGGCGACATTCCGCTGCTCCGGCGGCTGTGGAGCGGCGGGCATCTGCTGCCCGACGGTGCCTCCGGCGGACCGGCCCATCCCTTGATCCGGTTGTTCGGCCGGTGGGTGCGCCGTCCGCTCCTGCCCGCTGCCCGGCTGTGGCGGCGGAACATCCAGCTGCGGGTGGTGGCCACCACGCTGTTGATGTCGCTCGGAGTGGTGATCCTGCTCGGCCTGGTCGTCATCGGGCAGGTGCGCAACGGGCTGCTGGACGCCAAGCGGCATGCCGCGCAGGGCCAGGCCGTCGGCGGGTTCGAGGTGGCCGAGCAGATGGCCGACCGTAAGAGCGATTCCGGTGGTCAGGACGGTGCGGGGCCCGGCAGCCGGGGCGCCCAGGACGCGGGGGCGTGGCTGAACGCCCTGGTGGAGCAGTTGGCCAGTGGTGGTAAGGGCGCGTACTCGGTGGTCGCGCTCAGCTCCGACTCCGGGGAGACGCCCTATGTGGCCAGCCGTGGCCCCCGGGCCTCCGGTGACGTCAAGGCGGACAGCGTGCCCGCCGATCTGCGGCAGCGGGTGGACGAGGGCCGGACCATGCCGTACGAGCAGTACGGGCGGATCGAGCACCTCGGCTCCGGCGACAGCGAGGCCGCGCTGATCATCGGCAAGCGGCTGGACGACAACCACGGCGACGCCTATCAGCTGTACTACCTCTTCCCCTTCACCCAGGAGGAGAAGTCGCTGAGCCTGGTGAAGGGCACGCTGGCCACGGCCGGGGTGTTCGTGGTGGTCCTGCTCGGCGCCATCGCCTGGGTGGTGGTGCGGCAGGTCGTCACGCCGGTGCGGATGGCGGCGGGGATCTCCGAGCGGCTGGCGGCCGGTCTGCTGCAGGAGCGGATGAAGGTCACCGGGGAGGACGACATCGCCCGCCTCGGCGAGGCGTTCAACAAGATGGCCCAGAACCTCCAGCTCAAGATCCAGCAGTTGGAGGAGCTGTCCCGGATGCAGCGGCGGTTCGTCTCGGACGTCTCCCATGAGCTGCGCACACCGCTGACGACCGTGCGGATGGCGGCGGACGTCATCTATGAGGGGCGTGAGGACTTCGACCCGATCACGGCGCGCTCGGCCGAGCTGCTGTGGGGCCAGGTCGACCGGTTCGAGTCGCTGCTCTCCGATCTGCTGGAGATCAGCCGGTTCGACGCGGGCGCGGCCGCCCTGGAGGCCGACCAGATCGATCTGCGCGATGTGGTGAACCGGGTGGTCGACGGGGCCGAGCCGCTGGCCGACGCCAAGGGCACCCGGATCCTGGTGCGGGGCGCCGAGGCGCCGGTGGTCGCTGAGGCGGACGCCCGTCGGGTGGAGCGGGTGCTGCGCAATCTGGTGGTCAACGCCGTGGAGCACGGCGAGGGCCGGGACGTGGTGGTGCGGCTCGCGGCGGCGGGCGGCGCGGTCGCCGTGGCCGTGCGGGACTACGGGGTGGGGCTGAAACCCGGCGAGGCGACGCGGGTGTTCAACCGCTTCTGGCGGGCCGACCCGGCGCGCGCCCGGACGACCGGTGGCACCGGCCTCGGTCTGTCGATCGCGGTGGAGGACGCGCGGCTGCACGGCGGCTGGCTCCAGGCGTGGGGCGAGCCCGGTGGCGGTTCGCAGTTCCGGCTGACGCTGCCGCGCGCCGCGGGCGATGTGCTGCGCGGTTCGCCGATCCCGCTGGAGCCCGAGGACTCCCGGCGCAACCGGCTGCCCGGCGGCGGGAACGGCGGGCAGGCGCAGCCCGCGGCGGAGCGGCTGGCCTCGGTGCCCGCGCAGCCCCGCTCCGCGCTCCCGCCCGCCGACGCCCCGGTGCCCTCCGCCGATCCGACGGCGCTGCCCGGGAACGGGGCCCGGGTGGTGCGTGGCGCCACGGAGCCGTCGCACCGGGAGCACCGGGAGCGAACGACACCGAACGAAGGGGAGGGCCGCCCCCGTGGGCGCTGACCGTGCCGACAGCCACCGTTCCCGCTCCGGCGCGCGCCACCGCGTGCGGGGCACGGGCACGTTGCTGGCATGTGGTGTGCTGCTGCTGTCCGGTTGTGCCTCGATGCCCGACAGCGGGGACGTGCGCCGGGTGGACTCCTCGCCGCGCTCGGACGTGGATTCGCAGGTCCGGGTGTACGGGGTGAGCCCGGGCAAGGGCGAGCAGCCCGCGGAGCTGGTCTCCGGCTTCCTGGAGGCCACGACGAGCGACGAGGAGAACTTCGCCACCGCGAAGGAGTATCTGACCCGGGGCGCCTCCAAGGACTGGGATCCGTTCGCGCGGACCACGGTGCTTGAGCAGGCGCCGGACGTGCGGGTCGAGACCGACCCCGCCGACCGGGACGGCGACAGCAAGACGGTCGTGCTGTCGGGCAAGCGGATCGCCACGGTGGACGCGACGCACGCCTACCGGCCCGATGAGGAGAGGTACGAGCAGCGCATCCATCTGACCCTGCGCGGGTCGGAGTGGCGGATCGACGGGCCGCCGCCGGGGCTGGTGCTCGGCGAGTCCGATTTCCAGCGCATCTACCACTCGGTGAACAAGTACTACTTCGCGAAGCTGGGGCCGGACGGCGAGGACTCGCGGGTGGGGGACGAGGTCCTGGTCGCGGATCCGGTCTATTTGCGGCGGCGCATCAATCCGGTCACGGCGACCGTCAAGGCGCTGCTGGACGGCCCGACGGACTGGCTGGAGCCGGTGGTCAGCACGGCGTTCCCGGCCGGTACGGCGCTCGGCCGGCACACCGACCGGCTGTCGCTGGACGATTCGAACGCGCTCAAGGTCCGGCTGAGCGATCAGGCGGCGGGGATCAGCCCGGGCCGGTGTGCCCGGATGGCGGCGCAGACGCTGTTCACGGTGCAGGACCTCTGGGAGGGGTCGGACGAGGTCAGCGGGGTGCGGCTGGAGCGGCAGAGCGGCTCCGAGCTGTGCGCGCTGTCGAGCGACGCGGCGCGCGCGTACGCCCCCGCCCAGGTCATCGGGCGGCCCCAGCACCAGTACTTCGTGGACGCGCAGCACCGAATGGTCCGGCTGTCCGACGACGAGGACAAGCCGCGGCCGGTGCCGGGGCCGTTCGGCGCCGAGGGCGCGGGGCTGGGCACGGTGGCGGTCTCGCGCGACGAGCGGGACGCCGCGGCGGTCAGCCAGGACGGCCGGTCGCTGTATGTGACGGAGCTGTCGTCCGGCGCCGAGCGGGGCCGGGTGCGGGTGCACAGCCAGGGTGGCAGCCCCGAGCAGGGGCTGACGGCGCCCAGCTGGGACGGGCTGGGCGGGCTGTGGGTGGCCGACCGGGATCCGCAGCGGCCGCGGCTGCTGCGGCTGCGGGGCGATACGGGCCAGGCGGACGAGGTCGGGCTGCCGGCGCTCGACGGTGGCCGGATCACGGCCCTGCGGGTGTCGGCGGACGGCACGAGAATCGCGATGCTGGTCAAGCGGGACGGGCATACGACGCTGCGGCTGGGCCGGATCGAGCGGCGGGGCACGGCGGCCCATCCGAAGCTGTCGGTGCGGGCGCTGCACGCGATCGCGCCGAAGCTGCAGGACGTCGACACCGCGTCCTGGGCGGGGGACAGCCGGCTGGTGGTCGCGGGTCGTGAGTCGGACGGCGTGCAGCAACTGCAGTACGTGGAAACGGACGGCTCTCCGGCGGATCTGCCGGAGGTGCCGGGGCCGAACGGGGTGGAGACGGTCGCCGCCTCGGAGGACCAGACCCGGCCGCTGCTCGCCGAGACCAGGGAGAACGGGATCGTCCGGCTGTTGCCGAACACGGACTGGAAGACCGTGGACGAGGACGGTTCCGGGCCGGTGTACCCCGGATAGCCGTAGGGCGTGCGTGGTGGCGGCTCGGCAACCGTCTGCCCCGCCGTGGGGGCGGCTGGTTGTCCACATGCGCGTGGTTTTCCACAGGGGGTGGCGGCCCGGCCGGTGTGACGGGACAGTGGGGGCCATGCGGGGCTGGTGGCAGGAGATCGCCGATCTGGTGCTGCCGGCCGACTGCGCGGGGTGCGGTCGGCCGGGTGTCCCGCTGTGCGACCGGTGCCATGCGGTGCTGCGCGGGTCCGGGGCGCGCCGGGTGCTGCCGAGCCCGGTGCCGCCGGGGCTGCCGGTGGTCCACGCGGCGGTGGATTACGTGGACGAGGCCCGCGCGGTGCTGCTCGCGCACAAGGAGCGGGGAGCGCTGCGGCTGGCGGGGCCGTTGGGCGAGGCGCTGGCCGACGCGGTGCGGGCGGCGGCCAGCGGGGCCCTGCCCGGGGTGGGGGGAAGCCCGCCGCTCCTGTTGGTGCCGGTGCCCTCGGCGCGGCGTGCGGTGGGGGCGCGGGGCCATGATCCGGCCCGGCGTATCGCGTTCGCGGCGGCGGGTGTGCTGCGCCGCGCGGGGTGCCCCGCGCGGGTGCCGGCGGTGTTGCGGCAGCGGCGCCGGGTGACCGACCAGTCGGGGCTGGATGCCCGGCAGCGCCGGGAGAACGTGACGGGGGCGCTGGAGGCCGTGCCGGGCGGTGGGCGGCTCCTGGTGGCGGGCCCGGTGGTGCTGGTGGACGATCTGATGACGACGGGGGCCTCGCTCGCGGAGGCGGCCCGGGCGGTGGCGGAGGCGGGCGGACGCGTGGTGGGCGGGGCGGTGGTGGCCGCGCCGCCGGACTCCGCGCCTTCGGGGCTTCCCGCCCCGTCGACGACTTCCGGCCGTCTCAGACCCTTCGCGAGCGGTAAGCGGAACTGAATACGAAGCCGCGTCGTTGCAGGCTGTAAGGATGCCAAGCACCTGATCGGAGGTACGGCCCGGTAGGGGGTGCCGACATCCGTCCGGGCGAGCTATGTTCGGTTGTGAGGAGTGGCAGGTGCTATGACTCGCAAATCCGCTTGGCGTGCTTTTGGGTGCTTTCTTGTGAGTCGTTGGACGAAACGGGGTGGACTTCTTCCCCGTGGGAAGGAGAGGTGAAAGCTGCCAAGCCGGTGGCTCCGGAAGACGCCGGAGCCTAGTGCACAAGGGATTGAGCTCCGGTGGATGATCCGGAGCGACCCGGGAACGGAGTTCTGCGTGGACATCGTCGTCAAGGGCCGTAAAACAGAGGTGCCCGAGCGGTTCCGGAAGCACGTGGCCGAGAAGCTGAAGCTGGATAAGATCCAGAAGCTCGACGGCAAGGTGATCAGCCTCGATGTCGAGGTGTCCAAGGAGCACAACCCGCGTCAGGCCGATCGGTCCGACCGTGTGGAGATCACCCTTCGCTCGCGCGGCCCGGTCATTCGGGCGGAGGCCGCGGCGGCCGATCCGTACGCGGCGCTGGACCTGGCGGCCGGCAAGCTGGAAGCGCGGATGCGCAAGCAGCACGACAAGCGCCACACCCGGCGTGGCAACGGTCGTATTCCGGCCAGCGACGTGGCCATCACGGTGCCCAATGCGGCACGTATCAACGGGCACGGCGAGATCGCCGCCCAGCGCACCCCGTCGGACACCGTGCCGACCACCCGGATGGGGCCCCTGGAGGTCCAGGGCGAGGGCCCCCTCGTGGTCCGTGAGAAGACTCACGCCGCGGTCCCGATGACGCTCGACCAGGCTCTCTACGAGATGGAGCTGGTCGGGCACGATTTCTATCTGTTCGTCGACTCCGACACCAGCCAGCCCAGCGTCGTCTACCGGCGGCACGGCTATGACTACGGGGTCATTCATCTTGAGCCGGAGGCGTTCGCCGGGGAGGAGCCCGGGGGTGCCGGCGGTGCGCTCGGCGCCTGAGGCGACCTGAGCGTCGACCGCCTCTGGGCGGGCGCACAGAGAGTGAGCGGGATCGCGCGGCGTATGCGCCGCGCGGTCCCGTGGCCGGTCCGGGCATGAAATCATGGCTCGACGGCCAACCGGTATGGGGAAACGACTGGTTGAGGCCGCACCGCACCGTGCACCACAGAGTGCAGACCGCAAGGGCCATGGCCTTCAGGGGGAGGAACGATGGCGGACAGCTTCGGGCCCATGTCCGACGAAGGCGATGACCAACGCCTGGGGCCGGACAGGGCCGAGTCGCGCAAGGAGCCGATCCGGGTCCTCGTAGTGGACGACCACGCTCTCTTCCGGCGTGGGTTGGAGATCGTCCTGGCCCAGGAGGAGGACATTCAGGTCGTTGGTGAGGCCGGGGACGGCGCCGAGGCCGTGGACAAGGCGGCGGATCTGCTGCCGGACATCGTCCTGATGGATGTGCGCATGCCCAAGCGCGGGGGGATCGAGGCATGCACATCGATCAAGGAAGTGGCCCCCAGCGCCAAGATCATCATGCTGACGATCAGCGACGAGGAGGCCGATCTCTACGACGCGATCAAGGCGGGCGCCACCGGCTATCTGCTCAAGGAGATCTCGACCGACGAGGTGTCGACCGCGATCCGGGCGGTGGCCGACGGCCAGTCGCAGATCAGCCCGTCGATGGCGGCCAAGCTCCTCACCGAGTTCAAGTCGATGATCCAGCGCACCGACGAGCGGCGGCTGGTGCCGGCGCCCCGGCTCACCGACCGTGAGCTGGAGGTGCTGAAGCTCGTGGCCACCGGCATGAACAACCGTGACATCGCCAAGGAGCTGTTCATCAGCGAGAACACGGTGAAGAACCACGTCCGGAACATCCTGGAGAAGCTGCAGCTGCACTCCCGGATGGAGGCCGTGGTCTACGCGATGCGGGAGAAGATCCTCGAAATCAGGTGAGCGGGCGGGGCCGGGCCGCGGTCAGCGAACCGCGGCCGCCAGCGGCGCGGCCAGCTCCGGCCGGTTGACGCGCTCGATCCGCACCGCGTCGCAGCCCACCCAGCCGGCGGCCTCGCGCAGCGCCTCCGCCATCGGCGCCACCGCCTTCGGGGAGTCCAGCGACACCTGCCGGGCCACCAGCGTGGTCCCCTCACGGGCCGGATCGACCCGGCCGAGCAGCCGCCCGCCCGACAGCAGCGGCATGGCGAAGTAGCCGTACACCCGCTTGGGCCGGGGCACATACGCCTCCAGCCGATGGCTGAAGCCGAAGATCCGCTCGGTGCGCGCCCGGTCCCATATCAGCGAGTCGAAGGGCGACAGCAGGGTCGTGCGGTGCCGTCCGCGCGGGGTGGTGGCCAGCGCCTCGGGATCCGCCCAGGCCGCCTTGTCCCAGCCCGCGACCGTCACCGGGACCAGCCCCGAGTCCGCGATCACCGCCTCCACCTGCTCCCCCTTGAGCCGGTGGTAGTCCGCGAGGTCCGCCCGGGTGCCCACGCCGAGGGACTGCCCCGCGAGCCGCACCAGCCGCCGCAGGCACTCCGCGTCGTCCAGGTCGTCGTGCAGCAGCCCGTCCGGGACGGCGCGCTCCGCCAGGTCGTACACCCGCTTCCAGCCGCGCCGCTCCACGCACACCACCTCGCCGTACATGAGCGCGCGCTCCACCGCGACCTTCACCGCCGACCAGTCCCACCACAGGCCGCCGTTCTTGGCGCCGCCCAGCTCGCTCGCGGTCAGCGGGCCCTCGGCCCGCAGCTGCGCCACCACCTTCTCGTACGTCCCGTCCGGCAGCTCGTGGTGCCAGTGCGGGCGGGCCCGGTAGGCG
The DNA here is from genome assembly GCF_001417735.1 of Streptomyces sp. NBRC 110028. Taxonomy (GTDB): domain Bacteria; phylum Actinomycetota; class Actinomycetes; order Streptomycetales; family Streptomycetaceae; genus Streptomyces. The sequence goes on along the minus strand of NZ_BBUZ01000034.1, from coordinate 204,040 downwards.
CGGCGCCGGAAGGCGAAGTGCGGCCACTCCTCGATCGGCAGCACACAGGCCGCGTGCGACCAGTACTCAAAGGCGTGGGTGCCCGTCCAGTACGCCGACTCGACCGCCTCGCGGCCGACCGCGCCCAGCCGCGCGTACGGAATCAGCTCGTGCGAGCGCGCCAGCACCGAGATCGTGTCCAGCTGCACCGCGCCCAGATGCCGCAGCACGCCGCGCACCCCGCCGCGCCGGTCGGGCGCCCCCAGGAGTCCCTGGGCGCGCAGCGCGATCCGGCGCGCCTCGTCGGCGGACAACGTGATCTCGGGCTTGGCGGGTCCGGACCCGGCGGCGGGATGCGTCATGCGCGCCACCGTAGTGGCGACCACCGACAACCCTCCACCACCTGCGGATATGCCTCAGGCCGGATGCGCGGCGGGGGCCGGGAGGTACGGCGTGGCCGACGGCAGCCCCCAGTCGGAGGGCAGCAGCGCGCCCCGCCAGGCGTCCCGCCGCGTGCCCTCGCGGACGATCCGCGCCCGGTCCGTCCCCTCCATCCGGAAGCCCACGGCGAGGGCGACCGCCCGCGACGCCTCGTTCCCGGCCTCGGTGCACCACTCCAGCCGCTCCACGCCCAGCCCGGTGAACGCCCACGCGGCCACCGCGCGCGCCGCCTCACCCGTGTAGCCGCGCCGCCGGTGCTCCCGTGCCGTCCAGTAGCCCAGTTCGGCCTGGTGCTCGGGGCCGCGCAGCCGGCCCAGCCGTACCAGGCCCATCGCCCCGATGAGTTCGCCCGTACTCCGGGTGAGCACCGCGAAGTTGTAGCTGCTGTCGTTCCGCCAGCCCTCCGGGCAGGTCCGCCGGACGAAGTCCTCGGCGTGCGCGCGTTCGTACGGAGCGGGCACGGTGGTCCAGCGCAGGATGCCGGGGTCCTGACAGGCGGCGTGGACCGCCGGGGCGTCGGATGGCCGGAAGGGGCGCAGCACGAGCCGCTCGGTGGTGAGGGTGACGGGCTCCATGGCCCGAGTCTGGGCCGCCCCCGCGCGGCGCCGCGACTGGTTTTGGCTCATTCGGGGGCACCCCGGCGCCTCCTCACGCGTTGACACGGTGTGGTGACACCGGGCCCGCGTGGTGACGGACCTCCCGGCCAGGCGGGGTCTGTCTTACGATGGCCGTTGCGGCGGGGCTTGTGCCCCTTGACAATGCCGCGCCAGCGCACCCCACAACCGTGCCAGGCCCGACCGGCAAGGAGCCAGCCTACGTGTCCGTCTTCAACAAGCTCATGCGTGCAGGCGAAGGAAAGATCCTGCGCAAGCTGCACCGCATCGCGGACCAGGTCAATTCCATCGAAGAGGACTTCCTGTCCCTCTCCGACGCCGAGCTGCGTGCCCTCACCGACGAGTACAAGGAGCGGTACGCCGACGGCGAAAGCCTCGACGACCTGATGCCGGAGGCGTTCGCGACGGTGCGCGAGGCCGCCAAGCGGGTGCTCGGCCAGCGGCACTACGACGTCCAGCTGATGGGCGGTGCCGCGCTGCACCTCGGGTACGTCGCCGAGATGAAGACCGGTGAGGGCAAGACCCTGGTGGGCACCCTGCCCGCCTATCTGAACGCGCTGTCCGGCAAGGGCGTCCACCTCATCACGGTCAACGACTACCTGGCCGAGCGTGACTCCGAGTGGATGGGCCGGGTGCACAAGTTCCTCGGCCTCGAGGTCGGCTGCATCCTCGCCAACATGACCCCGGCGCAGCGCCGCGAGCAGTACGCGTGCGACATCACCTACGGCACCAACAACGAGTTCGGCTTCGACTACCTGCGCGACAACATGGCGTGGTCGCAGGACGAGCTGGTGCAGCGCGGTCACAACTTCGCGATCGTCGACGAGGTCGACTCGATCCTGGTGGACGAGGCCCGTACGCCGCTGATCATCTCGGGCCCGGCCGACCAGGCCACCAAGTGGTACGGGGACTTCGCCAAGCTGGTCACCCGGCTGACCCGGGGCGAGGCGGCGAATCTGCAGAAGGGTCAGGAAGAGACCGGGGACTACGAGGTCGACGAGAAGAAGCGCACCGTCGCCATCCACGAGTCCGGCGTGACCAAGGTCGAGGACTGGCTGGGCATCGACAACCTGTACGAGTCCGTCAACACTCCCCTGGTCGGCTACCTGAACAACGCGATCAAGGCCAAGGAGCTGTTCAAGAAGGACAAGGACTACGTCGTCATCGACGGCGAAGTCATGATCGTCGATGAGCACACCGGCCGTATCCTCGCCGGTCGCCGCTACAACGAGGGCATGCACCAGGCGATCGAGGCCAAGGAAGCGGTGGAGATCAAGGACGAGAACCAGACCCTCGCCACGATCACCCTGCAGAACTTCTTCCGCCTGTACACCAAGCTCTCCGGCATGACCGGTACGGCCATGACCGAGGCCGCCGAGTTCCACCAGATCTACAAGCTGGGCGTCGTCCCGATCCCGACCCACCGCCCGCTCGCCCGCCTGGACCAGTCGGACCTGATCTACCGCACCGAGGTGGCGAAGTTCGACGCGGTCGTCGAGGACATCGTCGAGAAGCACGAGAAGGGCCAGCCGGTCCTGGTCGGCACCACCTCCGTGGAGAAGTCGGAGTATCTGTCGCAGCAGCTCGCCAAGCGCGGGGTGCCGCACGAGGTGCTGAACGCGAAGCAGCACGACCGGGAGGCGACGATCGTCGCCCAGGCCGGCCGCAAGGGCGCCGTCACGGTCGCGACGAACATGGCCGGCCGTGGTACGGACATCAAGCTCGGCGGCAACCCGGACGACCTCGCCGAGGCCGAGCTGCGCCAGCGCGGTCTGGACCCGGTGGAGCACGCCGAGGAGTGGGCGGCCGCGCTGCCCGCCGCCCTGGAGAAGGCCGAGGCCGCGGTCAAGGCCGAGTTCGAGGAGGTCAAGGAGCTCGGCGGGCTGTATGTGCTGGGCACCGAGCGCCATGAGTCGCGCCGTATCGACAACCAGCTGCGCGGTCGTTCCGGCCGTCAGGGCGACCCTGGCGAGTCCCGCTTCTACCTCTCGCTCGGCGACGACCTGATGCGGCTGTTCAAGGCGCAGATGGTCGAGCGCGTGATGGCCATGGCCAACGTCCCCGACGATGTGCCGATCGAGAACAAGATGGTCACCCGCGCCATCGCCTCCGCCCAGTCGCAGGTCGAGCAGCAGAACTTCGAGACCCGTAAGAACGTCCTGAAGTACGACGAGGTCCTCAACCGGCAGCGCGAGGTCATCTACGGCGAGCGCCGCCGCGTCCTGGAGGGCGAGGACCTGCAGGAGCAGGTCGGCCACTTCATGGACGACACGATCGACGCCTACATCCAGGCGGAGACCGTCGAGGGCTTCGCGGAGGAGTGGGACCTGGACCGGCTGTGGGGCGCGTTCAAGCAGCTCTACCCGGTGAAGGTGACCGTCGATGAGCTGGAGGAGGAGACCGGCGACCGCGCCGGGATCACCGCCGAGTTCATCGCCGAGGCCATCAAGGACGACATCCACCAGCAGTACGAGGCCCGTGAGGAGCAGCTCGGCTCCGAGATCATGCGCGAGCTGGAGCGGCGCGTCGTGCTGTCCGTGCTGGACCGCAAGTGGCGCGAGCACCTGTACGAGATGGACTACCTCCAGGAGGGCATCGGGCTGCGCGCGATGGCCCAGAAGGACCCGCTGGTCGAGTACCAGCGCGAGGGCTTCGACATGTTCCAGGCCATGATGGAGGGGATCAAGGAGGAGTCGGTCGGCTACCTGTTCAACCTGGAGGTCCAGGTCGAGCAGCAGGTCGAGGAGGTCCCGGTCGAGGACGCGGAGGCGAAGGCCACGCTCGACAAGGACGTACAGGACGCGGTCCCGGCGGGCGCGGGGGCATCGACGGGTCGTCCCGAGATCCACGCCAAGGGCCTGGAGGCCCCGCAGCGGCCGGACCGGCTGCACTTCTCGGCCCCGACGGTCGACGGCGAGGGCGGCATCGTGGAGGGCGACTTCACCAACGGTGACACCCCGCCCGCGCCGCGCTCCGAGTCCGACGGGCTGACCCGCGCGGAGCGGCGCAAGGCCAACAAGGGCGGCCGTCGCCGTAAGAAGTAGCGCGTACGCGGGCGCGTGAGAAGGCCGGGGCACGGTGCCCCGGCCTTCTCATGTCACCAGCGGGCCGAGGTCGACGGCGGCGCAGCGCCAGCGGGCGTCGGCGCCCAGTTCCAGACGGAACGCGAGCGCGCTCAGCCGGTCGCCGGAGGCGATCCGGGCGAACGCCTCGATCACCCCGTGCCGCGGCCGGTACTCCCCGCAGCGCCGTACGACGGGCGCGGCGCGTCCGGCGGCGGGGCGCAGCGGGGCGCGGGGCGCGAGGGCGATCAGCTGGTCGTAGGCGTCGGGGAGGGCGTGCCCGAGCAGGATGTGGACGGGGCGCTGGCCGCTGAGGGTGAGCAGCAGCCGGTGCGCGAACCAGTAGTGGGGCAGCCGGTCCCGCTCCCGCTGTACGGCGGCGAGGGCGGCCGTACGGGAGACGGCCGCCGTACGCCGCGTCGCGGTGCGGGTGCCGGGGTGGGACGCGGCCGCGCCGCCGGGTGCGCCGTCCGGGCGCCGTACGGTGGCGCCGCCCGGCCGCCGGGAGTCGCGGCGCCCCGGCGGCCCGCCGCTCCGGCGCCGGGCGGCGGTGCCCGTCGCGCCCCGGTCGGTCCGCGTCGCCGTCCGCGTGATCTCGTGCATGCGCCTCGCCGTCTCTGCCGGGCCCGGCGGAATACCGGGCGGTAGCTTCCGTTGGGGAGACTTCTACCGACGCGTTTCCGCCACCCGCAACGCCCGGCCCCGGGCGCCCGGCCCCGGCCCAGGGCTTCACCTATCCGGGGGAATCGATCCGGTGGAAGGGCTGGTGACGGCGTACGTGGCGGCGGGAGAGCCGGGGGCCGCGGGGCCCCGCGAATACCCCGAACGGGGACCGGCGGACCCGGGCCGGAGGCCCCGCCGCCGCGCTCGCGCTCTGGTGTGCCCTGGGTGCCTCAAGGTGCTCGGGCAGCCCCCCTGGCCGGTGAACCGAGCCCTTCCGAAATGGGGGCGGCACGTATCCTGGCGGGACCTGATGTCTCGTGAAAGCGGCGGCCCATGCGCGTCTACGTCCCCCTGACCCTCTCCGGTCTCGCCGAGGCGCACAAGGCGGGAGAACTGGGACCGGGGCCGCTGACCGCCTATGCCGTGACGCCCGCGCTGCGCGAGTGGTACGTGTCGGACGACATCGAAGAGCTGGAGTACGCGGCGCTCAGCCGGGCCGCGCAGGCGTCCCTGCGGCTGCTCGCCGTGGACCGGCAGGTGCCGCGGCGGCGCGTGGTGGTGGCCCTGGACGTGCCCGACGGGCAGGCGGCCGCCGATCCGGACCGGGGGCTGGACCCGTCCGCCCTGGGGGAGGTGCGGATCGCCGCCGCCGTGCGGCTGACCGACGCCGCGGCGGTGCACCTGGACGCCGAGGACGCCGAGCGGGACGTCGCCGCGGCGGCCGACGCGCTGGGCGCGGCGGACCTCGGGGACGACGACGCGCAGTTCACGGTGGACGGCGCGGAGGACCACGAGCTGATGTGGTACGCCACCCAGGAGATCCCCAACCTCATCGAGTAGGCCTTACTGTCGAGGGATGGGGACGAACCGTGTGACGCACATCGTGTGGGACTGGAACGGCACGCTCTTCCACGACATCGACGCCGTGATCCAGGCGACGAACGCCTCGTTCGGGGAGATCGGCCTGCCGCCGATCACGCTGGAGCGCTACCGGGAGCTGTACTGCGTCCCGGTCCCGCTCTTCTACGAGCGGCTGATGGGGCGGCTGCCCACCGACGCGGAGTGGGAGGTCATGGACGAGGCCTTCCACCGGCACTACTGGGCGCTGGCCGAGAGCGCGGGGCTGGCGCTCGGCGCCCGGGAACTGCTCGCGGAGTGGCAGTCGGCGGGGCTCACCCAGTCGCTGTGTTCGCTGGCGCCGCACGAGAACCTGATGCCCCTGGTGCGCACGCACGGCATCGAGCGCCACTTCGTCCGCGTGGACGGCCGCACCGGGCAGAGCACCACCGGCAAGGCCGAGCAGATGGTGCGCCATCTCGCCGCGCTGGAGAGGGTGCCGCCGCAGCGGATGGTGGTGATCGGGGACGCGGTGGACGACGCGGTGGCGGCCCGGCATGTGGGGGCGCGGGCGGTGCTCTACACGGGCGGCTCGCACAGCCGGGCCAGTCTGCTGGCCGCCGGGGTGCCGGTGGTCGACACCCTGGAGGAGGCCGTACGGGAGGCCGAGGCGCTGGCTGACAGCTGACAGCTGACACGTGACAGCGAACAGCCGGCGCATGACAGCTGACAGACAACGGCTGACACATGACAGCTGACAGCAAACAGCTGATGACTGACAGCTGACAGACGGTGAAATCTGTCAGCTGATCGGCGCCTTCGTCCGCAGCACCGCCAGAAACTCCCGCATCCACACCGGATGGTCCGGCCAGGCCCGCGACGACACCAGCGCGCCGTCCACCACGACCTCCGTGTCCTGGAAGGTCGCCCCCGCCGCCTGCATGTCCAGCTCCAGCGCCGGATACGCGGTCACCCGCCGCCCGGTCAGCCCGCCGACCGCCGCCGTCAGCAGCGGGCCGTGGCAGATCTGTGCCACCGGCTTGTCGGCGTCGAAGAACGCCTTGCAGATCTTCCGCAGCTCCGGGTCGTTGCGCAGGTATTCGGGGGCCCGGCCGCCCGGGATCACCAGGGCGGCGTACTGCCCCGGGTCGACGTCGGAGAAGGCGAGGTCGGCGGGGAAGCTGTAGCCGGGCTTCTCGGTGTAGGTGTCGTAGCCGTCCTCGAAGTCGTGCACCACGAAGCGCAGCGTTTTGCGGGAGGGGGCCGCGATGTGGACGTCGTAGCCTTCCTCGCGCAGCCGCTGGTACGGGTAGAGCACCTCCAGGGACTCGGCCGCGTCCCCGGTCACCAGCAGGATCTTCGCAGTCGCAGCCGTGCTGCTCATGCCGCCCACCTCCACGTTTCCACGCTTACCACCGTCGATGTCACCCTGCATCCGTACCGGGGCTTTGCCAAGAGCGCCTGACGAGCGGGCGCGCGCTCCCTCGCTGTGCGGTGTCGTCAAACATCGGGGCCGGGTTTTGTACACGAACGGCTCATGACGAGCCCCTGGGGAGGGGAGATAGCCTTACTGCGTGATCAGCGCGATAGTCCATGGGGGCAAGGAGGCCCTCGCTCCCAGCCCGGGGCGCCTCCGGGCCGGAGCCGCTGTCGCTGGTCGACGCCGCGTGGGGTCTTGGTCACTTACGGACCAGTACGCCGCGGCCTTCTCCCTATCCGGCATACCGTCGTACGTGACCGGATACCCCGAGTCGCGGCGTCATGCCACCGCTATCGATGTCACGCAACGGCGCGCGACAGGAGCCAGAGGACATGCAGACCAAGCTGGACGAAGCCAAGGCCGAGCTGCTCACACGGGCCGCCCGGGTCGCTGAGAACAGCCCTGCCGGGGGGCAACCACCGGTTCAGGGCCCGGGCCCGGAGACCCTGACCGCATACCTCCAGCACTACTACCTGCACACGCCACCGGAGGACCTCGCGGACCGTGACCCGGTCGATGTCTTCGGCGCTGCGCTTTCGCACTACCGGCTCGCCGAGGCGCGCCCCCAGGGCACGGCGAACGTACGGGTGCACACCCCGACCGTCGAGGAGCACGGCTGGACGTGCAGCCATTCGGTCGTCGAGGTCGTCACCGACGACATGCCGTTCCTGGTCGACTCGGTGACCAACGAGCTGACCCGTCAGGGCCGCGGGATCCACGTGGTGATCCACCCGCAGGTGGTCGTGCGCCGTGACATCACCGGCAAGCTGATCGAGCTGCTGGAGGCCACGTACGACCGCAAGGCCCGTGAGGACCTGCCGCACGACGCCGTCGTCGAGTCCTGGATCCACGTCGAGACCGACCGGGAGACCGACCGGGGCGACCTCAAGCAGATCACCGCCGACCTGCTGCGCGTCCTGTCCGATGTCCGCGAGGCCGTCGAGGACTGGGAGAAGATGCGCCAGTCGGCGCTGCGGCTCGCCGAGGTGCTGCCGGAGGAGCCCAAGGCCGCCGAGGTGCGCGACCAGGAGGTGGAGGAGGCCCGTGAGCTGCTGCGCTGGCTCGCCGACGACCACTTCACCTTCATCGGCTACCGCGAGTACGAGCTGACCCAGGCGCCCGCCGAGGCCGGTGGCGAGGAGGACGTGCTGAGCGCGGTGCCCGGCACGGGCCTGGGCATCCTGCGGTCCGACCCGGCCCACCGGGACAGCGGTGAGGGTGCCCATGACGGGGCCGCCCCGGTGTCCCCGTCGTTCAACCGGCTGCCCGCCGACGCCCGCGCCAAGGCCCGTGAGCACAAGCTGCTGGTCCTCACCAAGGCCAACAGCCGCGCCACCGTGCACCGGCCGTCGTACCTCGACTACATCGGCGTGAAGAAGTTCGATGCCGAGGGCAATGTGATCGGCGAGCGGCGCTTCCTGGGGCTGTTCTCGTCCGCCGCGTACACCGAGTCGGTGCGCCGGGTGCCGGTCATCCGGCGCAAGGTGGCCGAGGTGCTGGCGGGCGCCGGAGTCGGGGCCAACAGCCACGACGGCCGGGATCTGCTGCAGATCCTGGAGACCTACCCGCGCGACGAGCTGTTCCAGACCCCGGTCGACCAGCTCCGCACGATCGTCACCAGCGTGCTCTACCTCCAGGAGCGGCGCCGGCTGCGGCTGTTCCTGCGGCAGGACGAGTACGGGCGCTACTACTCGGCGCTGGTCTACCTGCCCCGTGACCGCTTCACCACCGAGGTGCGGCTGCGGCTGACGGACATCCTGCTGGAGGAGCTGAGCGGCCGCCCGCCGGTGGACTTCACCGCCCTCCACACCGAGTCGGTGCTGTCCCGGCTGCACTTCGTGGTCCGCGTCCAGCCCGGTACGGAGCTGCCCGACCTGACCGACGCCGATGTCGAGCGCATCGAGAACCGGCTGGTCGACGCCGCCCGCTCGTGGGCCGACGGCTTCTCCGAGGCCCTGGTGTCGGAGGTGGGCGAGGAGCGCGCCGCCGAACTGCTGCGCCGCTACCAGAACGCCTTCCCCGAGGGCTACAAGGCCGACCACACGCCCCGCGGCGCCGTCGCCGACCTCCAGCACGTGGAGCGGCTGACCGCCGAGGACAGCAAGCAGGACTTCGCGCTCAGCCTGTACGAGCCGGTCGGCGCGGCCCACGCCGAGCGCCGCTTCAAGATCTACCGGGCGGGCGGCCAGGTGTCGCTGTCGGCCGTGCTGCCGGTGCTCAACACGCTCGGCGTCGAGGTGGTCGACGAGCGCCCGTACGAGCTGCGCTGCTCGGACAAGAGCACGGCCTGGATCTACGACTTCGGGCTGCGGCTGCCGCTGCGCGAGGGCGAGACCCTGGCCGACGACGCCCGCGAGCGCTTCCAGAACGCGTTCGCCGCCGTGTGGACCGGCCAGGCCGAGAGCGACAACTTCAACCAGCTGGTGCTGGGCGCGGGTCTCGACTGGCGGCAGGCCATGGTGCTGCGCGCGTACGCCAAGTACCTGCGGCAGGCCGGTTCCACCTTCAGCCAGTCGTACATGGAGGACACCCTCCGCAACAATGTGCACACGACCCGGCTGCTGGTCTCCCTCTTCGAGGCCCGGATGTCGCCCGAGCGGCAGCGGGCGGGCCTGGAGCTGACCGACGCCCTGATGGAGGAGCTGGACGCGGCGCTGGACCAGGTGGCCTCGCTCGACGAGGACCGCATCCTGCGCTCCTTCCTCACCCTCATCAAGGCCACCCTGCGCACCAATCACTTCCAGAAGAACGCGCACGGCGAGCCGCATGACTACCTGTCGGTCAAGCTCGACCCGCAGGCCGTGCCCGATCTGCCCGCGCCCCGTCCGGCGTACGAGATCTGGGTGTACTCGCCGCGCGTGGAGGGTGTGCACCTGCGCTTCGGCAAGGTCGCGCGCGGTGGCCTGCGCTGGTCCGACCGGCGTGAGGACTTCCGTACCGAGATCCTGGGCCTGGTCAAGGCGCAGATGGTGAAGAACACGGTCATCGTGCCGGTCGGCGCCAAGGGCGGTTTCGTCGGCAAGCGGCTGCCGGACCCGTCGGTGGACCGGGACGCCTGGCTGGCCGAGGGCATCGGCTGCTACAAGACCTTCATCTCCGGTCTGCTCGACATCACCGACAACCTGGTCGGCGGTCAGGTCGAGCCGCCGCAGGACGTCGTCCGGCACGACGGGGACGACACCTACCTGGTCGTCGCCGCCGACAAGGGCACCGCGACCTTCTCCGACATCGCCAACGAGGTCGCCCAGTCGTACGGCTTCTGGCTCGGCGACGCGTTCGCCTCCGGCGGTTCGGCCGGTTACGACCACAAGGGCATGGGCATCACGGCGCGCGGCGCCTGGGAGTCCGTCAAGCGGCACTTCCGCGAGCTGGACCACGACACCCAGAGCCAGGACTTCACGGTCGTCGGCGTCGGTGACATGTCCGGTGACGTGTTCGGCAACGGCATGCTGCTGAGCGAGAACATCCGGCTGGTCGCCGCCTTCGACCACCGGCACATCTTCATCGACCCCAACCCGGACGCGGCCACCTCGTACGCCGAGCGCCGCAGGCTGTTCGAGCTGCCGCGCTCGTCCTGGGAGGACTACGACACCGGGCTGATCTCGGCGGGCGGCGGCATCCACCCCCGCACCGCCAAGGCCATCCAGATCACCCCGCAGGTGCGGGCGGCGCTGGGCATCGAGACCAAGGTCGCCAAGATGACCCCGGCCGACCTGATGAGGGCCATCCTCAAGGCTCCGGTCGACCTGCTGTGGAACGGCGGCATCGGTACGTACGTCAAGGCGTCCACCGAGTCGCACGCCGACGTCGGCGACAAGGCCAACGACGCGATCCGGGTGGACGGCCAGGACCTGCGGGTCAAGGTCGTCGGCGAGGGCGGAAACCTGGGCCTGACCCAGCTCGGCCGCATCGAGTTCGCCACCAACGGTGGCCGGATCAACACCGACGCGATCGACAACAGCGCCGGGGTGGACACCTCCGACCACGAGGTGAACATCAAGATCCTGCTCAACGCGCTGGTCACCGAGGGCGACATGACGGTCAAGCAGCGCAACAAGCTGCTGGCCGAGATGACCGACGAGGTCGGCGCGCTGGTGCTGCGCAACAACTACGCGCAGAACGTGGCCCTGGCCATCTCCGGCGCCCAGGCCCCCAGCCTGCTCCACGCCCACCAGCGGCTGATGCGCCGGCTGACGCGCGAGGGACGGCTGGACCGCGCGCTGGAGTTCCTGCCCTCCGACCGGCAGATCCGCGAGCGGCTGTCCGCCGGGCGCGGTCTGACCCAGCCCGAGCTGGCCGTCCTGCTCGCCTACGTCAAGATCACCGTGGCGGACGAGCTGATCGGCACCGGGCTCCCCGACGACCCGTACCTCCAGCGGCTGCTGCACGCCTACTTCCCGCAGGCGCTGCGCCAGACCTTCCCGGAGCACATCGACGGGCACGCGCTGCGGCGCGAGATCATCACCACGGTGCTGGTCAACGACACCGTCAACACCGCCGGTACGACCTTCCTGCACCGCATGCGGGAGGAGAGCGGGGCCTCCACCGAGGAGGTCGTGCGCGCCCAGACGGCGGCGCGGGCCATCTTCGAGCTGGGGGAGATCTGGGACGAGGTCGAGTCGCTGGACACGGTCGTCGCCGCGGAGTTCCAGACCCGGATGCGGCTGCACTCGCGGCGGCTCGTCGAGCGCGGCACCCGCTGGCTGCTCAACAACCGGCCGCAGCCGCTGGAGCTGGCCGGGACGATCGACTTCTTCGCCGAGCGGGTCGCCGCGGTGCGGGCGCAGCTGCCCAAGCTGCTGCGCGGCGGCGACATCGAGTGGTACCAGCGCATCCACGACGAGCTGACGGCCGCCGGGGTCCCGGACGATCTGGCGACCCGGGTGGCGGGCTTCTCGTCCGCCTTCCCGACGCTGGACATCGTGGCCATCGCGGACCGCACCGGCAAGGACCCCCTCTCGGTCGCCGAGGTCTACTACGACCTGGCCGACCGGCTGTCCATCAGCCGGCTGATGGACCGCATCATCGAACTGCCGCGGGCCGACCGCTGGCAGTCGATGGCCCGCGCCTCCATCCGCGAGGACCTGTACGCGGCCCACGCCGCCCTCACCTCCGACGTGCTGTCGGTCGGTAACGGCGGCTCGACGCCGGAGCAGCGCTTCAAGGCGTGGGAGCAGAAGAACGCCGCGATCCTCCAGCGGGCGCGGACCACGCTGGAGGAGATCCAGTCGTCGGAGACGTTCGACCTGGCGAACCTGTCGGTGGCGATGCGCACCATGCGGACGATGCTGCGTACGCACAGCTGACCCGGCTCGGCTCTCGACAGCGCCCCCGGCGGGTTTCATGCCCGCCGGGGGCGTTCTTCACCCGCTCGGCCGTCCCTTCATGGGCTTATCGGGCATATCGGGATGAACGACCCTACGGTGGTGCTCAGTGAGCGCTTCGCGCCTCGATCCGCCGTCGCGTCCCGAGGAGCCGCATGCCCCGCTTCAGCATCGTCATCGCCGCCTACCGCGTGCAGGGCTATCTGCAGGCCTGCCTGGACTCCGTGCTGACCCAGTCGTTCCGCGACCTGGAGGTGGTGGCCGTCGACGACTGCTCGCCGGACCACTGCGGCGCCATCATCGACGCCCGCGCGGCCCGCGACAGCCGGGTGGTGCCCGTGCACCAGCCCGTCAACTCCGGCCCGGGTCACGCCCGTAACGCCGGTGTCGAACGGGCCACCGGCGACTATCTGCTGTTCCTCGACGGGGACGACACCCTCGCGCCCGGCACCCTGGAGGGCCTTGCCGAACGGCTCGCCCTCAACGAGGACCCGGACATCCTCTACTTCAACCATGTGCGCACCTACTGGTCCGGGCGCACCGCCCCCAGCGTCTTCGGGGAGCTGCTGAACTCCGCGGGCACCGAGGTGTTCAACGTCCTGGAGCGCCCCGAATTCCTGCGGATCTTCGCGATGTCGTCCAACCGGGTCTACCGCCGCGCCTTCTACACCGGTCACGGTTTCTCGTTCAGCGAGGGAATCTACGAGGACGCGCTGCTGTCGTATCTGACGATGCTGTCGGCGCGGCGCATCGCCTGCGTGGATCTGGTCGGCCTGGAATACCGCCAGCGGCGGGTCGGTGCGAGCACGGGAAGTCCGGGTGAGAAACACTTCGTCATATTCGACCAGTACACCCGGCTCTTCGCCTTCCTCGACGAGCATCCGCATCTGAATCCGCTGCGCTGTCTGCTCTTCGAGCGGGCCGTGTCCCACTTCCTGTTCTGCCTCGACCGCCGTTCCCGGGTGGCGACGGCCGACCGGCCCCGCTTCTTCCGCCGGGCCGCCGCCTGGTACCGGACCCACATCCCGGACGGGTTCACGCCACCCGCCGGGGCCGAGTGGCGCTTCGCGGCGCTGGCCCGCGGCTCGTTCGCCCGCTACCGGGAGCACGAGATGGCGACGCGGGCCGTGGCCGGGGCCCGCAAGGCCAAGCGGGTGACCCGCGCGGCGCTGGCCGTACGGGGCAAACGCGCCCTGTACCGGGCCCACCGGCAGCGCCCGGCCGACCCCAACCTCGCCGTCTACAGCGCCTACTGGGGCCGGGGAGTGCTGTGCAACCCGGCGGCGATCTACTACAAGGCCCGCGAACTGGCGCCGCACATCCACGGGGTGTGGGTGGTCAGGAAGTCGGAGATCGACGCGCTTCCGGAGGACGTCGACTACGTCGTCACCGGCACCCGGGACTTCTACCGGACGGTCGCCCGCGCCACCTATCTCGTCAACAACGTCAATTTCCCCAATGACGTCGTCAAGCGGCCCGGCACGGTGCATCTGCAGACCTTCCATGGCACACCACTCAAATGCATGGGCCTGGACCAGCAGTACTATCCCGCCGCCGCGGCCGGAATGAGCTTCGGGAACCTCCTCAAGCGCATCGACCGCTGGGACTTCGCCCTTTCCTCGAATCCGCATTCCAGCGAGGTGTGGGAGCGGGTCTACCCCGCCTCCTACCGGCTGCTGGAATGCGGATATCCGCGCAACGACATCCTGGTCTCGGCCTCCGCCGACGACGTGCGGCGCGCCCGCGCCGGGATCGGCGTCCCGGAGGGCCACACCACCGTCCTCTACACCCCCACGATCCGCGACTACCAGAAGGGGTTCGCCCCCCGGCTGGACCTGGAGCGGCTCAGCCGCGCCCTGGGCCCCCGCACGACGCTCCTGGTGCGGGCCCACTACTCGTACCGGCCGTCGGCGGCGCTGCGCGCGCTCCACGAGGCGGGACTGGTGCGGGACGTGTCGCGCCATCCCCGGGTGGAGGAGCTGTGCCTGGCCGCCGACGCGCTGATCACCGACTATTCGTCGATCATGTTCGACTACGCCCTGCTCGACCGGCCCATCGTGATCTACGCGGACGACTGGGACATCTACCGGGCCTCCCGCGGCGTCTACTTCGACCTGCTGTCGGGCCGCCCCGGCGACACCCCGGGCGCGGTGGCCCGCACCCTGGACGAGCTGATCGCCGTCTTCCGGGAGGGCCGGTGGTGCGACGCCGAAGCGGCCGCGCTGCGCGCCGCGTTCCGGGCCCGGTTCTGCCCGTACGACGACGGCCACGCGGCGGAGCGCGTCGTACGGACGCTCATGCTCGGCGAGGACGTCACGGCGCGGCCGGTGGCCCACGGGCGGCCCGAGGGCCGTACGGTGCCGTCGCTGCCGGTGGCCCTGCCCGGGCACGGCGGCACCCTGCCCCCGCACACCGTGCAGCCCACCCGCGCCTTCCCCGACCGCGACTGATCCCCGTCGGCCCCCGAGCCTGGAGTCAGGAGCCCGCCATGCCCGCCGCGTCCGCCCCGCGCGTCAGCGTGATCATCCCCGCCTACAACGCCATGCCGGAGCTGACCCGCTCCGTCACCTCCGCCATGGAGCAGACCCTCGGCCTGGACCGGATCGAGATCATCGCGGTGGACGACGGCTCGACCGACGGCACCGGTGAGGAACTGGAACGGCTCGCCCGCGGGTGCCCCGCACTGCACGTCGTCCACCAGGCGAACTCCGGCTGTGCGGGCGGCCCCCGCAACACCGGCCTGGACCGCGCGCGGGGGGACTTCGTGTTCTTCCTCGACTCCGACGACTACCTCGGACCGGACGCGCTGCGCCGCATGGTCGCCATGGCCGACGAGAACGGCACCGACATCGTGCTCGGCCGGATCGCCTCGGTCGGCGGCCGCGCCGTGCCCCGGGCCGTCTTCTCGCACAACCAGCCGCGCACCGACATCTTCTCCTCCCACGCCTATCTGACCCTGGGCCCCTGGAAGCTCTTCCGGCGCTCCCTCATCGAAGGGCTGCGGCTGCGCTTCCCGCCCTACCGCAACTGCGAGGACAAGCCGTTCACCGCGGCCGCCTACCTGGGCGCCTCCGGCATCTCCGTGGTCGCCGACTACGACTGCTACTACGTCCGCTACCGCGAGAACCGCAGCAACCTCACCCTCACCGCCTCCGGCCTCGCCCACCGCATGGACGGCATCGGGCTGTGCTTCGAGACCGTGGCCCGCTACCTCGAACCCGGCCCCCGCCGGGACCAGATCATGCGCCGTCACGTCGAGTGGGAGCTGTGCGGTCCGCTGCGGGCGCTGCTGCCGCGCGAGAGCGAACGGGACGCGCGGGAGCGCTTCTTCCCCGAGTTCCGGCGCTGGGCGCGGACCTGGGTGACCGACACCATCTTCCAGCGGATCGACGCCCCGGACCGGCTCCTGATCCATCTGCTGCGCACCGACCGCTTCGAGGACGTCCTGGCCGTCGCCCGCGACGCCAAGCGGGACCAGGAGCGCGGCCATCTGGTCGACAAGGGCCGCGTCTACTGGCTCCACCCCTTCTTCCGCGACCACACCGCCGACGTCCCCGACGTCTGCTTCGACATCACCGACCGGCTGCCGGTCCACCACCACCTCGACGCGGCGCGCTGGCACGGCGGAGTGCTGCGGCTGACCGGCCGGGCCGCCATCGAGGGCATCGACGCGATCGACGCGGGCACGGACGTCATCCTGCGCAAGTACGAGGCCGACCGGCTCGAGATCCGGGTGCCCGCGACACACACCCCCGGGACGTCCGGTTTCGCCGCCGTCATCGACCCGGCCACCGCCGACGGCGGCGCGCCGCTGGAACGCGGCCTGTGGAACCTCTACCTCGACGTCCGCGCCCAGGGCGTCAGCCGCGTCGTGCGGTTCGGCGGCAGCCGCGAGGATAGTGCGGCCACCCGGCCGGCCCGGCGCGCCGTGACGACCCCCGGGGGCGAACCCGTGGTGGTCGTCCCGTACTTCACCCCGTACGGCAATCTCTCGCTCGACGTCGGCGAGGTCGCCCACGCCCCCGACGACGCCCCGTGCCGGGTGACCCGGACCGCGTGGCACGGCGCCAGGAAGAGCGTCCTGATCGTCGGCGGGCGGCTGACCGGTGAGTACCGGGGCGGGGTGCGGCTGCGCGCCGAGAGCGGGACGGGCGCGGTGCGCGAGGTGGCGGCCCGGTTCGAGCGGGGCGGCGCCTGCGGTGACTTCACCGCCCTGCTGCCCGTCGGTCAGCTGACGGCGGGCCGCTGGACGCTGACGCTGCTCCTGGAGGACCGCACCGTCGTCGTGCCCTGCGTGGGCAACCTGGCCTCGACCCGCTGGTTCCGCTTCGGCCGCCCGTACTACGCCAAACCCCTCACCCCGCGATCGGCCCCGGCGCTCGCCCTGGACGTCGCGCCGATCAGGGTCGCCGCGGGGGTGCGGCGGCGGCTGCGGCGGGCCCGGAGCCGCCGGGTGCGCCGCCGGGCCCGGTAACTTCAGGGGGAACGGCGGCCGAGGCGGTTGCGGGCTGCGGCGAGCAGGCGTACGGGGGCGATGCGCAGCTCCAGGGTCGCCGCGCCGCGCCCGGTGAGCGGCTTGGCGTAGTACGGGCGGCCCCGGCGCAGCCAGCGGGTGCCGGGCAGCCGCTCGGGCGGCGGCACGGGGGCGGCGCACGGCGGGCCGTCGCCGTGGCCGACGAGGGCGAGCGTCACCGTCCAGCGGCCCCGGCCGAGGTCGCGCACCGGCAGCCGGGCGGTGAACGCGCCCGCCGGGTGGCCCGCCGCGTACCGCACGGGGTGGTCCAGGACGCGGCCGTCGGTGTGCTCGGCGCGCAGCCGCAGCACCCGGTCGCGGGGCGGCGAGCCCGGCGGCAGCAGCCGCCCGGCGACGACCAGCGTGCCCTTGTCGGACGGGTGCCACAGCGCCTCGGTCACCTCGCAGGGCGCGCCGCGCGGGGCCGGGCCGATGTCGAGGGAGAGGTTGCCGTACGGGGTGGTGAAGTACGGCGTGACGCGGGCGCGCAGGCCGGGGCCCGCGGTCACCACCCGGCGCGCGGTGCCGATGTCGAGCCCCTCGGCGTGGCGGCTGCCGAACCGTATGGTGCGGCTGACGCCCTCGGCGCGTACGTCGAGGTAGACGTCCCACACGCCCGGGCGCAGCGGGGCGCCGCCGCCGGCGGCGGCGATGTCGACGTCCGCCTCGAACTCGCCCTCCACCTCGCTGTCCGCCGCCGAGACCGGTACGCACAGTTCGTCCCGGGTCTCGCGGTGGCGGAGTATCAGTTCGGTGTGGTCCTCCGGCCCGGCGTCCAGGCCCGTGACCTCGGCCCGGCCGCGGACCCGCAGTGTGGAGCCGCCGCACCAGGCCGCGCCGGTGAGGTGGTGGCGGACCGGCAGCCGGTCGGTGACGTCGAAGCAGTCGTCGGGGACCTCGGCCGCCGGGTCGCGGAAGAACGGGTGCAGCCAGTACACGCGTCCCTTCTCGACCAGACGGCCGCGGCGCGCGTCCTCCTTGGCGGTGCGGATGACGCTCAGCAGATCGTCGAAGCGGCCGGTGCGCAGCAGATGGACCATCAGCCGCTCGGGCGCGGTGAGGGTGCGGAAGAGCGCGTCCGAGCAGTGGTCGGTCGCCCAGCGGCGCAGCTCGGGGAAGAACCGCGTCCGGGCCTCGGCCTCGTCCTCGCGGGGCAGGGCGCGCAGCGCGCCGCACAGCTCCCGGCGGATGTGGCGCCGCATCACATGGTCGCGGCGCGGACCGGGCTGGGTGTAGCGGGCGGCGGTCTGGAACAGCAGCCGGATGGCGTCGATGCGGTCGGTGAGGCCGCGGCGGGCTGGGTTCTGCGGGGCCTCGCGGCGGTCGAGGTGGTAGCAGTCGTAGTCGGCGACGACGGAGATGCCGGAGGCGTTGAGGTAGGCGGCCGCGGTGAAGGGCTGCTCCTCGTCGGCACGGCAGTGTTCCGGGAACCGCAGCTGGAACCGTTCGATGAGGGAGCGGCGGAACAGCTTCCAGGGGGCGAGGGTGGAGTAGGCGTGCGAGCCGAGGACGTCGGTGCGCAGCTGGTTGTGGCGGAACGCCGCCCGGGGGACGCCGCGCCCGGTGGGGGAGGCCATCTTGCCGAGGACGACGTCGGTGCCGTTCTGGTCGGCCATGGCGACCATGCGGCGCAGCGCGTCGGGGCCGAGGTGGCCGTCGGCGTCGAGGAAGAAGACGTAGTCGCCGCGGGCGAGGTCGAGGCCGGTGTTGCGGGGTCTGCCCGGGCCGTCGCCGGGCTCCTGGTGGACGACCTTGAGGGCGGGGCAGTCGGCCGCCAGCCGGTCCAGCTCCTCGGCGGTGCCGTCCGTCGACCCGGCGTCGATCGCGATGATCTCCAGCCGGGCGATGCCTATGGTCTGCTCCATGGCGGAGGTGAGGGCGCGGGTCAGGGTGGGCATGGCGTCGCGGGCGGGGACGATCACGCTGACGCGGGGGCGCGGGCCGGGGCGTGGGGTGCGCGGCAACATGCGGACTCCGGTGGGTGAGGTGGGGCTCAGGCGGCGTTGCCGGGGGGTGCGGACGGGCGGGTGCGTGCGGGGGCGCCGCGGTGCGGGGGATCGCCGCTGCGGACGCGGTCGCGGTCCGCGGCCCATCTGCCGTCGGTGGTCGCCCGGATGAGGCCGACGGATGTGACGTGCTGCTGCGTTCCCATGATCGCTCCTGACTCTCGGTGGGGGCTGCTCATGGTCGGGGCCGGGGGTGAGGGACGGGTGTGGGACGTGCGGCCGGTGGGTGACGGACCGGCGTCCGGGGCGCCCCCGTTCGACGTAGGACGCACCGGACCCGGTTCACTTCGCGGGCGGCGGCGCGGAGGGAGCGCGTGAACACGGTGCGGCCGGCTGATGCTCATCGGGTGCTCCCTCGCGGATCGGCTGGAGTTCGCGCAGTCGGTTGAGCGCCTCGCCCTTCGCGGCGAGCGTGGCGACCGCCTCGTCGAAGCGCTGGACGGACGGCGGGGTGCCGGGGCCGAGCAGATACGCCCTCAGCTCGTGGCGGGCGGCGCGCAACGTGTCCCCGGCGGGGTCGAAGAGCAGCCGCAGGAGGTCGTCCACCCCGGCGTCCTCCGGGCCCAGCAGATAGGCGGCGCGGGCCACGGTGTGCCGCCGCCGGAACTCCTGCGCGCCGAGCCCCGCCGTATCGACGAGGGCGTACGGCTTGAGCGTGGCGATGAAGTCCGAGACCACGCCGGAGGGGTCACCGATCAGCAGATCGGCCTGGTCGAAGCAGGAGTGCAGGGCGGGGGCGTTCGCGGTGTCCGCTTCGATGATCTGGTGCGACCAGGGCGGTGAGGCCGCCCAGTGGGCCCGGTGCCACTGCTCGCCCAGCTCCCTGGCCTCCTCGGGCGGCGCCGGATCGGGTGCGGCGCTGTCGCGGGTGAGCATCGCCTCGTCGGCGTGTGCCCGGCGCAGCCGCGCCTGGAGCGCGGCGATACGGCGCGTCAGCTCGGTGCGGCAGCGGGCGGCCTCGGCGCGCAGCGCCCGCGCCTCCTCGGGCTCGTCCGCCTCCCGCCCGGCCCGCCGCTCGTTCGCCGCGCTGATCGCCGCTCGCGTCCGCCGGTGCGCGGACCGGCGGCCGCGGGCGGCGGGGGGCGGCCGGTAGAGGACCCGCACCGGCGGCTCGTTCTCCAGCAGCCGCCGTACGAGCGACTCGTCCCCGGCCGTGAGCAGCACCGTGGGTATCGCCGCCGGGGCGCGGTCGTCGTCCTCCCGGACCCGTACGCCGTCCAGCTGCGGCCGCCCCACCTCCACGACGTCCGCGTCCTCGACGCCGACCGCCGCCTCCGCGTACCGCTGCCGCCCGGCCCGGCCCGCGACCCACACCTGGTCGTAGACCTTGCTGTACGGATCGACTCCGGCGGTCGTGTCGCCGTCGCCCAGGAAGACGTGCTGCATGGTGGGGACGCGCAGCAGGTGGATGTTCTCGCCGACGTTCGCCGGATAGAGCGCGACCCGCACGCTGCCGAGGTCCAGCCGCCGCAGATGCGTCGCCTCCGGTACGCACAGCACCGGCAGCGCGGTCGGCGCCAGCTCCTCCAGCAGATGCCGCTCCCGCAGGATCACCAGCGCCGGGGCGCGCAGCGCGGCCAGCGTCTCCAGCCACATGCCGACCTGGTAGGCGGACTCCCGAGGCCCGGAGAAGTACAGCACCGTCTCGGGCCGGTGCCGCCCCAGCCAGGCGTTCACCTCGGCCAGCACCCGCGCCGGGCCCGGCAGCCGGAGCGACCGCACGAGGTACGGCAGCAGCGCCAGCACCGTCACCAGGCACCCCCCGGCCGCCAGGGTCAGCCCCGCCACCACCCAGCGGGCGTCCCCGGTGACCAGCGTCGCCCCCAGCCCGGCCAGCGCCGACACCTCGTACGCCAGCATCCGCAGGCCCGGCCATTCGGTCAGCCGCCGAGGCGGCCGGTCGCTGATGCCCAGCCGGCGCAGATCGATGTGGCGCGCCGCGACCGCGAGCCGCCGCCGACGGCGGATCAGCGTGCATATCGCGGCGTGCAGCGCCTGGCCGCCCAGCAGACACAGCACCAGCGCCATCGCCGACGCCAGCCCTACGGGGCCGGTGACATGTATCCGCCCGAGCAGCAGGAGCAGCAGCACACACCGCAACTCGAAGCGCAGTGTCTCCCCGACATGCAGCCGGCCCAGCCGCCCCATCAGCCCCGGCGCGCAGCGCTGCAGTGCCAGATCGCCCCCGACCCCCACCGCCCCGGCCCCCACGAACACCCCGCCGGCCCCGCTGACACCGGCCCCCGCCATCGTCACCATCCCCCCGGCCACCACGGCGAACGCCGCGAGACCGCGGGGATTCCGGACACCGAGGCGATCCATGGCACGTGCCCTTCGCGGAGGCTGCGTCGTACTGACTGCACCCTAGGCGAATGGCCATATTTGCGCCTTTTGTCGACCTCCGAATGGCTCGGACGCCGGCAGTCCACGGGGACCCCCGGGAGGCGGTCGGGCCGGGGCCGCTCAGCGCACCGTCGTGGTGACGGGCCGGGGGAAGGCGCGGCGGGCGAGGGTCGCGGCGGTGGTGAGGCGGGTCAGGGTGGGCCGGAGGGCGCGGGAGCGGTAGGGGGCGTTCCAGGCGTAGGGGAAGGACGCCTTGTCGGGGGTGAGCAGGTTCGTCGTCTCGTCGCAGGCCAGGATCGCGATCAGCCAGCGGCGTACGGCGCGGTGGAAGGCGGGGACGAGGGGGCGGGGGGCCAGGAGCCAGTCGCGGGACTGGGGGCTGACCGCCTGCCGGTAGGTGGTCTCGTCGTAGCGCTGCCAGGGGGACTCCGGGGTGATCGGGTGCAGGCCGTAGTCCATGGCGGTGAGGGGGGTCAGGGCGGTGCGGAGGGTGTCGTGGTCGGCGCCGGGGAGGAGTTCGCAGATGATCCAGGGGCGGTGGCGGCGGATGGTGGCGAGGGCGCCGGTGAGGACGGCCGCCTCGTAGGTCTCGACGTCGATCTTGATGAGGTGGGGGGTGAGGCCGCGGTCCTCGGTGAAGGCGTCCACCGTCGTGACCGGGACGGTCACCGATTCGGTGTGCTTGCGGTGGGCCGGGTTGAGGGAGTTCGAGGACTCCGACTTGTGGGAGAAGTACAGCTCCGCGGTGCCGGGTTCGTGGGAGAGCGCGGTCTGCTGCACCTCGTAGTCCAGGGCGTTGCAGTGGCGGATGCGGCGGCAGAGGGCGGCGGTCTGCGGGGTGGGTTCGAAGGCGATGGTGTGCGGGCCGCCGCGCCCGTAGATCGCGTCGATCAGGGCCGAGTACAGCCCGATGTGCGCCCCGATGTCGTACACCGCGCTGCCCGCCGGTGCCTGTCCGGCCAGGGCCAGCAGGGTGGCCTGGGTGGTGGGTTCGTAGCCCGCGAGGCCGGAGCGGCGCAACTGCCGCTGGACGGCGGTCTGTTTGCGGCTGAGCACATTGAGGGCGCGGGGGTACGGACCGCTGGAGGCCAGGACGTCCGGGTTCAGCGGGAGGGTGATGGCGAGGGGCATGGCTGCCGCGGCTCCTGTCGGGTGACGGCCCGCTCCAGCGGGCTGGGAACGGGGAAGTAGGCGTCGAGGAAGGGACGGAGCAGGGCCAGCTGACCGGCCAGGTCGTGTTCGGAGGAGACCGTGTCGTTGAGGCAGAACGCTTGGCAGTGGCGCGAGCGCAGCAGTCTCGCCAGCCGGGAGTGGATGCCGGGCCGGGCCAGGTCGACGTAGTCGTACCGCAGCTGGGCCGGGATCGCGCGGCCGGTGAGGAACGCGTAGTAGTGGTGGAGCGAGGACGGCAGGGAGACGTCCGAGGCGGAACGCACCCGGCTGGCCATGGTGGCGCGGATCGGGTCGGGGAACTCCCGCTCGATCTCGGCGAGGACGCTGGTGCGCACGGCGTGCGGGGTGTGCTTCATCTTCTGGGTGACGGTCGCGCCGAACCGGCCCTCCAGCAGCCTGCGGTTGTTCTTGCCCGCCGCCGATACGGGGACGTCCAGGTGGTCGGCGGGGGCCAGCGGGATGAGGGCGCGGGAGGGGAAGAACTTGGTGACGCCGTTGGCGAGGAAGAAGTCCTGCGGGGTGACGGGCGAGCCGAGGAAGACGTCGTCGTTGAAGTAGAGGAAGTGCTCGGCGAGGCCCGTGATGTGGTGCAGCCGGGTCTCGATGGCGTGCGAGTTGAACGTGGGCAGCACGCTGAGGTCGTCGAAGATCTCCTCGTGGTCGACGACGGTGATGCCGGGCTGGTCCAGCGCAAGCCAGGGCGGCACCTGGCGGTCCGTCACGATGTAGATGTGGCGCACCCAGGGGGCGTACAGGTGCAGCGAGCGCAGGGAGTAGCGCAGCTCGTCGCGGTTGGCGTAGCGGGCGGCGTTGGCGGCCTCCTCGTGGTAGCCACCGCCTTCGCCCGTTACGGCGGCGCGCCGCCGCTGCCACTCCGGATCCGAACCGTCGACCCAGGTGTAGACGACGTCGATGGGGAAGCGGACCTCGTCCGGCAGCCGGGTGGTGAACTCGGGGCGCGTACGGACCAGGGGGCCCGGGGACCAGCCCTCGGCCGGGGCGAGCCGGGTGAACCGCTGGTCCGGGGCGCGTACGGCGTCGCCCACGAGCGGTACGGAGGCGGTGGTGCGGTTGGGGCGGGGGGCATGGAGGAGGGGCGCGCCGCCGGTGGCTGTACGGCCGGCCGGCTCGGGGGTTCCCGGGGTTCCCGGGGCGTCCGCCGGGGCGCGCTCCCAGAACTCGATGTCGCAGCCGTGCGAGGAGCCCAGGACGAGGTCCCCGCGCGGGGTGGTGTGGAAGCGGGTGAAGCGGACGACGGGCGCGCCGGCCAGCGGCCGCCAGGCCCGGGCCGTGGCGCCGAGGCGCAGCGCCCCCGCCGCGCCCTTGCGGCCCGGGGGCGGCGAGACGTAGCCGGCCTCCCTCGCGCACAGCGCGCCGAGCGCGGCGACCACCTCGGCCCGCTGGTCCGCGCGTACGCCCACGGCGGAGGCGACGTTGCTGTAGCAGCGGACGACGAAGTGGTCGAGCCGCGCCCGGTCCAGCGCCTCGCACACCAGCCGCAGGTTCTCGGCGCGCGCGAACAGCGGGGTGGGGGCGGGGACGACGGTCGCGATCCGGGTGCCGCGGTCGTCGGCGATCACCATGCGGTCCGGTGCCGACAGCAGCCCGGTACGGACCAGCCGGCCCAGCCGCCGCCGGGCCCAGCGCAGCCGTAGCGCGCCGGAGGCGAGGGACAGCCGCCCCAGCCCGTGCAGGGCCGCGCGGCGCACGTCGGCGCCGGTCAGGGCGATGATCGCGCGGCGGATCCGCAGCGGGACCGTACGCCGGTAGCCGCGGACCAGGGGCGGATCGGCGAGCCATGGGTGGCGGGGGGCGGCGGGCGGTGCGGTGAGGGGCATCGTGCGAGTCCTGGGGCGGGCGGCGCGGGACGGGTGGTTCCTCACACCATCATCTGAACGCCGCCCGGATGGGGCGGCGGCATGGCGGGCCGCCGCCCAAAGTGCCCCCGTTCGGCCCAGCGCCCCGCCGGCCGCCCGGAGACGACGGTGGCCCGGCGACCGCCGGGTCGCCGGGCCACAGGTCGGGTGGGGCTACTTCACCGCGCCCGCCATCACGCCCTGCACGAACTGGCGCTGGAAGGCGAAGAAGACCGCCAGCGGGATGATCATCGAGACGAACGCGCCCGGGCCCAGGATGTCGATGTTGTTCCCGAACTGCCGGACCTGCTGCTGCAGCGCGACCGTGATCGGCGGATTGCCGCTGTCGGCGAAGATCAGGGCGATCAGCATGTCGTTCCAGACCCACAGGAACTGGAAGATGCCCAGCGAGGCGATCGCCGGGGCCCCCAGCGGCATGACGACCCGGAAGAACAGCCGCAGCTCGCCCGCGCCGTCCAGGCGGGCCGCCTCCAGCAGCTCCCTGGGGATCTCGGCGAAGAAGTTCCGCAGCAGGAAGATCGCGAAGGGCAGCCCGAAGGCGGTGTGGAAGAGCACGACGCCGGTCGTGGTCTGGAAGATGCCGATCTCCCCGAACAGCTTGGCGACCGGGACCAGGGCGACCTGGATCGGGACGACCAGCAGGCTGACGACGATCAGGAACCACCAGTCGCGGCCGGGGAAGTCCATCCAGGCGAAGGCGTAGCCGGCCAGCGCGCCGAAGACGACCACCAGGAGGGTCGCCGGGATGGTGATGGCGAGCGTGGTCCACAGCGAATCGGTGATCTGCTGGTTGCCGAGCAGCTTGTCGTACGAGTCGAAGGTCAGCTGCGACGGGTCGGTGAAGACCTTCCACCACCCCGAGATGTCCACCTGCGAGGGGTCGCGCAGGGAGGACAGCAGCAGCCCTGCCGTCGGCATCAGCCAGAAGAGCCCGATGAGGACGAGGGCGACCTGCACCACCCCGCCCCCGGCCCGTTCCGCGATCCGCGCGATCGGGGACCGCTTCGTCTGTACGACCGTGTCCGCGCTGGTCATCGGCGGCTCTCCCTTCGGATCCGGCGGATGTTGACGAACATGACGGGCAGCACCAGCAACAGCAGCAGGACGGCGATCGCGCTGCCGAGGCCCTGGTTGACGTCGGTCCCGAAGGACGACTGGAAGAGCTGGAGCGCGAGGACGTTGGCGTCGTCCTGCGAGGGGCCCGGCGCGATGATGTAGACCAGGTCGAAGATCTTCATCACGTTGATCATCAGCGTGACGACGACGACCGAGAGCACCGGCGCCAGCAGCGGCACGGTGACCCGCCGGAAGACCTGCCACTCGTTGGCGCCGTCCATCCGCGCGGCCTCCATCAGCTCACGCGGTACGCCCGCGAGCCCCGCCGCGATGAGCACCATGGCGAAGCCCGCCCAGATCCAGACGTACGAACCGATGATGGCGGGGGTGACGAGGGACGGGCCGAGCCAGTCGATGCCGTTGTACGGCGCGGAGAAGTTCCAGGCGGGCAGCCGCAGCTGGGCGCCCTCGGCCTTGGCGGGGAGGGTGTACGTACCGTCCGCGGCCGACGTCGTCTTGGCGACGACCTTGCCGTCCTTGACCGCCTCGATCTTGAGGTCGGCCATCGCCTTCTCGCCCTTGTCGATCGCGCCTTCCTTGCCCAGACCGCCCTTGGTGAAGTCGAACCAGACGGTGCCGGTGATCTTCCCGGCCTCGGGCCGCGCGGCCTTGGCGTCCTGCGCGCCGCTGATGTCGTCGCGCTTGGCGGCGACCAGCGGAATCGAGGCGGGGGACCCGGCGCGGACCGTGTCCTGGGTGGTGAAGGAGCCGCCCGCGGACTCCGTCAGCCCGGCGGCCGGGCGCGGATGGGCGCCGGGGAAGGGCGACGAGGCACTGAACGAGTCATGCACGCTCACCCACATGGCGTTGGCGACGCCCTTGTCCGGATCCTGGTCGTACACCAGCCGGAAGATGATGCCCGCGGCCAGCATGGAGATCGCCATCGGCATGAAGACGATCAACTTGAACGCGGTGGCCCAGCGCACCCGCTCGGTGAGCACGGCGAAGATCAGGCCGAGCGCGGTGGAGATGGTGGGGGCCAGGATCAGCCAGATGATGTTGTTCTTGATCGCCGTCTTGGTCGCGTCGTCGGAGAACATCTCCGTGTAGTTGTCCAGGCCGACGAAGCCGTTGCCACTCGCGTCGAAGAAGCTGCGGTAGACGGAGTAGCCGATCGGATAGACGACGAGCGCGCCGAGCAGCACCAGCGCGGGCAGCAGGAACACCGCCGCCAGCCAGGGCCGGGTGCCCAGAACGCTCTTCTTCTTGGCGACGTGCGGAGTGGCCGGTGGGGCGGACGATGCCCGGCCAGGTGTGGCCGCGCCGCCCGCTGTCGCGGTCGACATATGTGGATCTCCCGGTCGAGTCGTCAGTTCTTGTACGCCTTGGCGGCATCGGCTTCCAACTGGCGCTGGATTCCTTCGACGTTCCTCGGGTTCTTGAGGAAGTCCTGGAGCGCTTTCCACTCGCCCTGGGCGGGCTTTCCGCCGAAGGAGGCCGGGGCCTGGTCGGACATGTCGAACCGGAAGTCATTGCCCGCCGCGATGAGCGCCTTGGCGATGTCACGCATCGGGTCATTGGGATAGGCGCTGAATTTGACGTTTCTGTTCGCCGAGATGAAGCCGCCGGAACGGGCCCAGATGGTCGCGGCGTCGGGCGAGGCCAGGAACGTCAGCAGCGCCTGCGCGGCCTTGCTGTTCTTCAGCGCCACGCCCACGTCGCCGCCGGTCACCACCGGTGGCTTGGCGCCCACCGCCGGGAACGGGAACACCTTGGCGTCCCCGCCGAGTTCCGCGCCCGCGTCCTGGACGTTGGCGGCGACGAAGTCGGCCTCGAAGACCATGCCCGCCTCGGGCTCGGCGGCGTTGCCGAAGGCCTTGGTGACCGAATCCGGGAACGCGGTCTGCAGCGCGCCGCCGCGGCCGCCCGCGACCAGACCCTTCGCGCCCCACAGCTGGGCGAGCGTTTCGAGGGCCTTCTTGACCGATGGGTCGGTCCATTTGATTTTGTGCCGGGCGAGCTGGTCGTACTTCTCCGGTCCCGCCTGGGAGAGATAGACGTTCTCGAACCAGTCGGTCAGCGTCCAGCCGTCCTGGCCGCCGACCGCGACCGCGTCGGTGCCGGAATCCGAGATCAGCTGGGCCTGGGCCAGGAATTCGTTCCAGGTCTTCGGCACCTTCGCGCCCGCGTAGTCGAAGGCCGAGGTGTTGTACCAGAGCAGGGACTTGTTGCTGGCCTTGAAATACACCCCGTACTGCTTGCCGTCGTACGAGCCGAGATCCTGCCAGCCCTTGGCGAAGTTCTTGTTCACCTCCGCCTTGGCGGCGGCGTCGAGCGGTTTCGCCCAGCCCTTCTGCGCGAATTCGCGCATCACCCCGACCTGGCCGACCATCGCCACGTCCGGCGGCGAACCGCCCGCGACCTTCGAGCCGACGAAGCCCGCCATGTCGTCACCACTGGGCACGAAGGAGACCTTGGCGCCGGTGCGCTTCTCGAACTCCTTCAGCACCTTGGTGAAGTTCTCTTGCTCCGTCCCCGTCCAGACCGCGGTGACCTGGAGCTTCTGGCCCTTCAGCTGAGGCAGCTTCACGGTGACCGGCGGCGGGCCGCCGCTGACCGTGTCCCCGTCGTCGCCGCCGCAGCCCGCGGCGGTGAGCATGAGCGCTCCCGCCGACGCCGCGGCCAGCGCGGCTCGTGCCGCTCGCTTCCTCCGCTTCCTGCGAAGCGATTTCTGCATCCCCGTTTCCCTCCGATGCCGACCGCCGCGCGCGCGGTCGTGTCCCGTGCGACAGTCCTACGCCCGGTCACCCAACGTGGCAATACTGTTTTCGGCGTTCACTCACGGTCGTGACCGGGCCGTGATGAACGCCGAATCACAAAGAGGGAGCGGAACGGGCAGATCGGTGATCCGGGTCTGGGATCTGGGGTCCGGGATCGGTGATCTGGGGTCTGGGATCTGGGGTCTGGGATCGGTTAAGGCGTCAATTGATCGGGGGACGCCGAGGGGTGACGGGCCGCGGTGCGGCCCGCCCCTCCGGCCGGGAGTCCGTCGCTCAGATCAGCGCGGGCGCGGTCGGCGCGTCGGCCGACTGCGCGGCGCGCTGGAGCGCGCTGGCGAGCAGCGCCAGATCGGTCGGCCCGTTGCCCAGTTCCCGCAGCGGGCGGCGGGCCGGGGGATCACCCATCCGCTCCCACTCCAGGGTGACGACCGTCGGCCGCTGGGTCGCGGTGCGCGGTATCCGCCCGGTGACCCGGCCCGCCTGGAACGGGGTCGTCGCGGCGTCCTCCGGGCGCAGCAGACGGCCGCGGCCGGGGGCGTGCTCCCCGCCGGGCTCACCGGACGCGTCGGACGTGTGGGTCTCCGCCTCCGGCCGCTCGGACGAGGCGGGACCCAGCGGGCGGGGCTCCAGGACGATCCGCAGCCCGGCCCGCTCGACCGCCGCCGTGTCCGCCGTACGGTCCGGGCGGCCGGACGCCGCCACCAGGTGGACGCCGAGGTGGGCGCCGTCGCGGGCGATCGCCTCCAGCGCGCGGACGACCGAACCGGCCGCCGGGCGGCCCGGGCTGCCGAGGGCCGGTGCCACCAGCGCGTCGAAGTCGTCGACGAGGACGACGAGGCGGGGGAAGGGGCGCGGAGCTTCCGCGGTGCGCGCTTCGGGGTCGTGCTGCCCACCCGGGCCGGGACGGTCGGGGCGGCCGGACCGGTCGGGCTGGTCGGGCTGGTCGTGGCGGCCGCGCTGGGGGCGCAGCCTCAGCGTCGTACTGGGCGGCGCGTCGACGTCACCGGGGGAGCGGGGCGCGATCACCCGCGGGGAAGCGCCGCCCGCCGCGCTCACGCCCGTGCCCTCCCGGAGCCGACCGTGCCAGGCGACGAAGTCCAGTCGGCCCAGCAGCTCGGCCCGACGCTTCAGCTCCGAGCTGAGCGCCTGCGCGAACTCCCGCATCCGCACCGGGTCGGAGGCCGCCAGATACGTCGACACATGCGGCAGGTCGGTGCACATCCGCAGCCCCTCGCCGCGCTCCGCGCCGTCGCTCGCCCCCGCGCCGTCGAGGAGCACCAGCTCCAGCCGGTCGGGGCGCTCGGCGGCCGCGAGCGAGGCGGCCAGCGACCGCAGCAGCTCCGTCTTGCCGGTGCCCGCCCCGCCGTCGATCAGCAGATGCGGGCCGTCGGCGGCCAGGTCGACGGTCACCGGCCCGCGCGGCCCGGCGCCCAGCACCGCGAGCGCCCGCCCGCCCGCCGGAACCTCGTCCGCGGCGGCCGCCCAACGGGCCATCAGCGAGGCGGGGGTGGCCCGGGCCAGCCCCAACTCGTCCAGCAGCCGGGCCGAGTCGGGCAGCGGAGCCGACACCTGCCGCCCCGGACCGCCCTCGTCGCCGTGGCCGGAAGCGGCCGGGCGCAGGGGCGCGAGCGCCCGCGCGAACCGCTCGGCCCACGCCCCCGACACCGCGTCCACGGTGGCTGCCGTGGTGGCCCCGGCCACCCACATGGGGACGCCCGCGCCGCCGGTGGCGGCATCCCGGCGCACGATCTGCAGCCCGGTGGCCACATCACCGCTCAGCAGCGCCGCCACCTCGCACGACGTGAACGCCGCGGAGGCCGCGCACGCCGTCTCGTAGCTCATCGACAGCGGTGAGGCGGGCGACGCGGCCGGGGCCTCGGCCAGACACAGCAGATGGATCCCGGCCCCCGGACCGCCCACCGCCAGCCGCCCGAGCGTCTCGCGCAGCGCGGGCGGGCCCGGATCGCCGTCCACGATCACCACCGTGTACGGCCCGGCCGGGCTCCCGGCGGCGTCGTTCAGCCGCCGCGTCAGCTCCGCCGCACGGGCCGTCACCTGCTCCGCGTCGTACGCCAGCAGCAACCGGCAGTCCTGCCCGCGCAACGGCTGGAGCTGCGGCAGCCAGCCCAGCCAGGACCACTCGGCGGGCCGGTCCTCGGTGCTGAGCAGCACGATCTCCAGCGTGCCCGGCGGGTGCAGCGCCGCGAGCTGCGCCACGACGGACCGGGCGAGCCCGGCCAGCCGCCCGCGCGGCCCCGCCAGCCCCAGCGAACCCGCCTGCCGCAGATCGACGGTCACGGGCGCCGCGGGCAGCAGCCCGCCCGCGCCCGAGAGCCGGTCGGCGGAGCCGAGCCGCACGGTGAGCGCGTCCGGGTGGCCCGGCCCGCGCTCCCACAGCCGCGGCCCCGGCCCCAGCGCCGTCATCAGCACCGCGGCGGGGTCCGGCCACCGCCGGTGCAGCGCGGCGGCCTCCTCGGCCGCCCGCGCCGCCGCGTCCTCGGCGCTCACCGCCTCGTCCGCGCCGCGCTCGTCGGCGCCCCGGCCCCCGGTCAGCTGCCGCACCCAGGCCCCTATCCCACGCCGCCGGACCTGCGCCCCGGGCGCGTCGTACGCGTACGCCCCCGCCTCGCCGAGCCCCTGCGGCACGGTGGTCCCCCGCAACGGCGTCCCCCGCCCCCGGCCCCCGGGACGCCGGTCGGCTGCGCCGTGCGGCGCGCCGCCTGCTGTGGGGCCCGGGGCCCAGGGCTCCTGGCCGCCGCGCCCGGAGCCGCCGGCCGCACCTTGGCGATCCGCACCGCCCGGCCAGGGTTCTCGCGGGCCGCCGGAACCCCCGCCGCTGCCGCGCTGTCCGGGAAGCCCGCGCGCGTCGGCCGGGGGCCCGCCGACCGCGCCGCGCGGTCCGGTGGCGGCCTGGTCGTCGTACGGCGCGCCGCCTCCGGCCCGGGGGCCCGGGCTCGCGGGATGCCTGCCCTGGCCGGTGCGGCTGTCGTCCGGCCAGGGTTCCTGCGCGCCGTGCGGTCCGCCGGGGGTGCCGTAGGACGCGGCTTCACCCGCGCCCGGCTGTCCCGTGGTGCCGCGGTCGTCGGCCGGGCGTCGGCCGGTCGCGCCGCGCGGTCCGGGGTGGGCCTGGTCGTCGTACGGCGCGCCGCCGCCCGCCGGGCCCCCGGGGCGGGGGCCGGGGCTCGCGGGGTGCCTGCCACCGCCCGTACGGGGGTCCCATGGCTCCTGCGCGTCGTGCGCGGGGGCTGCGGACCGTGCGCCGTAGGGGGCGTTGCCCGCCGCGCCTGGCTGTCCGGGGCCTCCGCTGCCCGCCGGGCCGCCATGCGGTGCGTCGCCGCCCGCGCCTGGCCGCCCGGCGGCGCCGCGCGGCCCGGTGGCGGCAGCGGCACCGTACGGCGCGCCGCCGCGCGCCGGGCCTTCGGCCCAGGGGGCCTGGGCGGCGGGGTGGCCCGGGGCTGCCGGACGCTCGGCAGGCCGCCCCGTGTC
This sequence comes from Streptomyces sp. NBRC 110028, assembly GCF_001417735.1. Classification (GTDB taxonomy): domain Bacteria; phylum Actinomycetota; class Actinomycetes; order Streptomycetales; family Streptomycetaceae; genus Streptomyces. Next base: position 172,406 of record NZ_BBUZ01000034.1, on the reverse strand, counting down.
CGCGGGCGGGGCGCCGGGCGAGGTGCCCGTGCCGTGGGTGGTGGGGGCTCCGGGGTGGGGGGTGACGCCCTGGGGGCCCGCGTGGGTCGTGGCGTCCCACTGGCCGGCCGGGGCCCAGCCCCGGCCGGGGTGGCGGGGCGCCGGGGCGCCGGTCCAGGGGCCCTGGGCGTGGGCCACACCGTCCGTGCGGGGGGCGACCCGCAGATGGCCCTCGCCGTCCGGGTGGACCGGGAGGCGGACCGGGGACGACGGCGCGGCGGCGGGGGCGCGCAGCCGCAGCGCGGACTCCCCGATCCGGAGCAGCGCGCCCGGCGCGAGCGGTACGGGGTCGCGGCCGACGGGGGCGCCGTCGGCGGCGGTGCCGTTCGTCGAGCCGAGGTCGGCGATGGTCACCCGGCCGTCCTCGGTGACTGTCACGGCGCAGTGCAGCCGGGAGACGTCGGGGTCGTCCAGGGGGACGTCGGCCTCGGCGGAGCGGCCGATGCGGACCTGGCCGCCGTGCAGCAGGTGGACGCCGCCCGCGTCGGGCCCGGCGATCACGTCCAGGTGGACCGTGGCGTCGGACACGGCCGCCTCGGGCAGCCCGGGGTAGCCCGGGTAGCCGGGGTAGTGATCGGGGTCGGCCGGGGTGTGGAGGGAGAGCACCGCGCCGTCCACCAGCGGCGGCTCGCCGAGCGCGCAGCGCTGTGGGTCGAGCCGCTCCGAGCCCGCGTAGACCACGACCGCGCCGGTGCCGCCCCCGGCGTCGTGCCCGGCCGCGGCGACGGCGGCGGCGAGGCCGCTCGTCACGGAGGCGAGGGCGGTGCCGACGGGAGCGGTCACGAGCACGTCCACCGCGCCCGCGAGGGCGTGCGGCGGCGGCGCGGGCGCAGGATGGCCGGAACGGCCCGGATGGGCGCTGCGCGGCCCGAGGACGGTCAGCCGAATCTGCATCGCCGTCAACGGTCCCTTCTGTCCGGGGGGCCGGGCGGGGGTGCCAACCCCGCCGCCTCGCCCCCAGGCGCTTCGGCACGTACAGGTCCGTACGGGGTCGTACGGGTCACGGAGCGTGAGTCCCCCGCCGCTCGGCGCTTCCGTGCTGCGTGCATCCTCGCACCTGCCGCTGACACTTCGCCCGCCGCCTGGCGCCACATGATCTTGATTGGTCGGCTAGTCGGCCGAAACTGGCTGATTGCGACCGGATCCGCTGCGTGAGTGCCGTGCGAGCGCCGCCCGGCCGAGGACGGCTCCGCCGTGCCGGGGAGCGAGGAGCGGGCAACCGTCCCTCCGGATCACGCGTCTTCCCCGGGGGCCCGGTCGCGCGCCCGGTCGGGTCCCGCGGTGATCGGTACGGCACCTTGTCCGTCCCCATTACAGTGGGCGGACGAGCACGGCAGTCAGTACAAGCGACGCAGCAAGCGATGCAAGCGATACGACCACGACCAGGGAGCGCATGACGTGCGGCCGGTAGGCAGCAAGTACCTGCTCGAGGAGCCGCTCGGACGCGGAGCCACGGGCACCGTCTGGCGGGCCAGCCAGCGGGAGACGGCGGGCGCCGAGGCGGCCGTGGCCGGGCAGCCCGGCGAGACGGTCGCCATCAAGGTCCTCAAGGAGGAGCTGGCGAACGACGCGGACATCGTCATGCGCTTTCTCCGCGAGCGTTCCGTGCTGCTCCGTCTCACCCACCCCAACATCGTCCGCACCCGCGATCTCGTCGTCGAGGGCGATCTGCTCGCCCTCGTGATGGACCTGATCGACGGTCCGGATCTCCACAACTATCTGCGCGCGAACGGCCCGTTCACCCCCGTCGCCGCGTCCCTCCTCATGGCGCAGGTCGCCGACGCGCTCGCCGCCAGCCACGCCGACGGCATCGTGCACCGCGACCTCAAGCCCGCCAACGTGCTCCTCGCGGGCACCGGCGAGGGCGAGGAGATGCACCCGATGCTGACCGACTTCGGCATCGCGCGGCTCGCCGACTCGCCCGGGCTGACCCGGACCCAGGAGTTCGTGGGCACCCCCGCCTACGTGGCGCCGGAGTCCGCCGAGGGCCGTCCGCAGACGTCCGCGGTGGACATCTACGGCGCGGGCATCATGCTGTACGAGCTGGCCACCGGCCGTCCGCCGTTCGCGGGGAACACCGCGCTGGAGGTGCTGCACCGGCACCTGAGCGAGGAGCCGCGCCGCCCCACGACCGTGCCCGAGCCGCTGTGGACGGTCATAGAGCGCTGTCTGCGCAAGAACCCGGACGAGCGCCCCAGCGCCGAGAGCCTGGCCCGGGGTCTGCGCGTGGTCGCCGCCGGTGTCGGCGTGCACGCCTCGGCCGCGCAGGCGGAGGCCGCCCTCGGCGTCGCCGCGCTGCTCGCGCCGGACCCGGCGCCGGCCCCGGTCCCGGACACCGCCCCCGCGGACGCGGGCGACGCGACCCAGGTCCTGCCGACGAACGCGCCGGGCAACCAGCCCTCGTACGACCCGGCCGCGGCCACCAACGTGCTCCCCACCACGGGCCCGGGCGCCGACCCCACCCGGGCCATGCCGCCCGTGCCGCCCGGCGGCGCCCCCGGCCAGGACGATCCGCACCCCTGGCAGAACCAGATGGCCGCGGCCCGCGACCGCAACGAGCAGACGCAGGTCCAGTACCTCGACCCGAGCGAGGACCCGCTGCGCCGCCGCCCCCAGCGTCGCCCCGGACCGCCGCAGCCGCCGCAGGGGTATCAGCAGCAGGGCTATCAGCAACAGCAGTACCAGCAGCAACAGCAGCCGTACCAGCAGCCGCAGCAGCCCCCGCAGCCGCAGCCGTCGCGTCGGCAGCAGCGCCGTCAGCAACAGCAGCAGCCGCAGCAGTACGCCCCGGCCCCGCACCACCCCCAGCAGCCGCAGCCGCAGCGTTACGCGCCGCCGCCGGAGCCGGAGCGCCGCGAGCCCCGGCAGCGGGGGTCCAACCCCAACCGGATGAAGATCCCCGGGCTCGGCTGCCTCAAGGGCTGCCTGTTCGTGATCCTGATCCTGGTCGTGGGTTCCTGGCTGATCTGGGAGCTGACCCCGCTCAAGGACTGGGTCGCCGAGGGCAAGGGCTACTGGGACGCGGTCTCGTCCTGGGTCACCGAGGTCAAGGACTGGATCTCCAGCCTGGGCGGCCCGAGCTGACCCACGGCTGAATCCGCCGCGCACCACGAGCACACCGGAGCGCCCTCAACACCCCGACCGATGCGCCGAGTCAGGTGATTTGTCGATATCCAAGGGGTGTTTTCCGCTCAGAAGTGACAGTTGGCGCTGTCTGGTGCCCCCAACGCGCCAGTAGCCGCGTAGCTTTGTCGCCAACGTGCCCCCTGTCGGAGGATTCGGAGCAGTCTTGTCACGGAAGATCGGCAGCCGGTACACCGCGCACCAGGTCCTGGGCCGCGGCAGCGCCGGCACGGTGTGGCTGGGCGACGGTCCCGAGGGCCCGGTCGCCATCAAGCTCCTGCGCGAGGATCTCGCCTCCGACGAGGAGCTCGTGGGCCGTTTCGTACAGGAGCGCACCGCGCTGCTCAGCCTCGACCACCCACGGGTGGTCGGCGTGCGTGATCTCGTGGTGGACGGCAACGACCTGGCCCTCGTCATGGACCTGATCCGCGGTACGGATCTGCGCACCCGGCTCGACCGCGAGCGGCGGCTGTCCCCGGAGGCCGCGGTCGCGATCTCCGCGGACGTCGCCGACGGGCTGGCCGCGGCGCACGCCGCCGGGATCGTGCACCGGGACGTCAAACCGGAGAACGTCCTGCTGGACATGCAGGGACCGCTCGGCCCCGGCCGCTCCCACCCCGCCCTGCTGACCGACTTCGGCATCGCGCGCCTGGTCGACGAACCGGGCCGGTCCCGCGGCGGCCGCCCGCCCCGCGGCCAGCAGCAGTCGCAGGGCCGCTCGCCCAACCCGCGCAGCGTCATCGGCACCCCCGACTACCTCGCGCCGGAGATCATCGAGGGGCTGCCGCCGCGCGCCAGCGTGGATGTGTACGCCCTGGCCACGGTGTTGTACGAGCTGCTGGCGGGCTTCACCCCGTTCGGCGGCGGCCACCCCGGCGCGATCCTGCGCCGCCATGTGACGGAGACCGTCGCCCCGCTGCCCGGTATCCCCGACGAGCTGTGGCAGCTGCTGCTCCAGTGCCTCGCCAAGGCGCCCGCCTCCCGGCTGCGCGCCTCCGAGCTGGCCGCGCGGCTGCGCGAGATCCTGCCCGGCCTGGCCGGGTACCCGCCGCTGGACATCGACGAGCCGGACGAGTCCGAGGAGCGGCGGGAGGACGAGGGCGCCCACCCGGAGGGCGGGCACCGGCCCGCCGCCGGACCGGGCCAGGGCCAGGGCTACGACCAGGGGGCCGGGCAGGGGTACGGCCAGGGCGGGCCGCAGCGGCGGCGGCGCGGCGCGGTCCCGCTGGTCCCGGGCGCGGTGCCGGACAGCAGCCGCGATACGCACACCAGCATGCGCGTGCCCAGCGCGGACGAGCTGGCGGGCGGCGCGCACGGCACCGCGCGCGCGCCCCGCGTTCACGGTCAGCGCCGGGCGGGCTCGGCGCGCCATCCCGCGGTCTCGGGGGCGCTGCGCCGCCGTCGGCTCAAGGTCGCCGCGGCCACGGTGGCGGCGCTGGTCGTCCTGGGCATCGGCGGGTGGCTGGTCGCGGGCGGCGGGGACGGCGGCGATGCGCCCAAGGGCGGCGAACACTCGTCCTCGCAGGACTCCGGACAGGGCGCAGGACAGGGTGGCGGACAGGGTTCGGGGCAGGAGTCAGGGCAGGGTTCCGGTGCCCCATGAGGGCCGCCGGTCCTCCCATGAGGGCCCGCTGTCCCGGCGAGGGACCGACGGGCCGGAGATCCTTCTATAGCGGTTAGGCTGGTGCACGTGGCAGTCGTCGATGTATCCGAAGAGCTGAAGTCCCTCTCCTCGACCATGGGGTCGATCGAGGCCGTCCTGGACCTCGACAAGATGCGGGCCGACATCGCCGTGCTCGAGGAGCAGGCGGCGGCCCCGTCCCTGTGGGACGACCCGGAGAGCGCGCAGAAGGTCACCAGCAAGCTCTCCTACCTCCAGGGCCATCTGCGCCGGGCCGAGGAGCTGCGCGGCCGGATCGACGACCTCGAGGTGCTGTTCGAGCTGGCCTCCGACGAGGGCGACGAGGACGCGCAGGCCGAGGCCGAGGCCGAGCTGGAGGCCGTGCGCAAGGCCGTCGACGAGATGGAGGTGCGTACCCTCCTGTCCGGCGAGTACGACTCCCGTGAGGCTCTCGTCAACATCCGCGCCGAGGCGGGCGGCGTCGACGCCGCCGACTTCGCCGAGCAGCTGCAGCGGATGTATCTGCGCTGGGCCGAGCGGCACGGCTACAAGACGGAGATCTACGAGACCTCGTACGCGGAGGAGGCCGGCATCAAGTCGACCACCTTCGCCGTGCAGACGCCGTACGCCTACGGCACGCTCTCCGTCGAGCAGGGCACCCACCGCCTGGTGCGCATCTCGCCGTTCGACAACCAGGGCCGCCGCCAGACGTCCTTCGCGGGCGTCGAGGTGCTGCCGGTGGTCGAGCAGACCGACCACATCGAGATCGACGAGTCCGAGCTGCGGGTCGACGTCTACCGTTCGTCGGGCCCCGGCGGGCAGGGCGTCAACACCACCGACTCCGCGGTGCGGCTGACCCACATCCCGACCGGCATCGTGGTCTCCTGTCAGAACGAGCGCTCGCAGATCCAGAACCGGGCGACCGCGATGAACGTCCTCCAGGCGAAGCTGCTCGAGCGCCGCCGCCAGGAGGAGCAGGCCAAGATGGACGCGCTCAAGGGCGACGGCGGCAATTCCTGGGGCAACCAGATGCGTTCGTACGTCCTGCACCCGTACCAGATGGTCAAGGACCTGCGCACCGAGTTCGAGGTCGGCAACCCGCAGGCGGTGCTCGACGGCGAGCTGGACGGTTTCCTCGAAGCGGGGATCCGCTGGCGAAAGAAGCAGGAGAAGTAACTCGACCGTGCGGATCCCCTGCGAGAGGAACGACAAGCGCAGCCTGGAGGCCGGAATCCGCTGGCGCGAGCAGCGCGAGCAGGGCAGCTAAGGACCCCTCAGCTGCCCCTGGCGACGGTCTTCCCGATCCCCAAGTGGTCGCGCAGGGACCTTTTTTGGTCACAGTCCTGTACCCATGCGTCACGCAAGCACCTTCATAGCGGACATCTCGCTCCCAAAGACGCTTGACGGTGTCATGAAAACTGGGAAGGCTGACGCGCGGCATGCGTATGACTGGGGCGCGTGTGAACGGGGACCGGTGGATCGCCTGAGCAGGCAGAGCCCGGGACTTCTCCCCCTGACGGCCGTGGCCCCGTGCATAGCTGCTCTCCATTACGAGTACAGCTACTGGGGGTAGCAGGCAGATGACGAAGAAGACGCGGCTGCGTGTCGCGCGCATAGCGGCCGCCGCGGTGATCGCCGCCGGTGCGTCGCTGACCGCCGCCGGCGCCGCATCGGCCGTGGGGATCGACGTCGGGATCGGTGGCGTCGACGCCTCGGTCAAGGCGGACGAGAAGGGCCTGGACGTCGGTGTCGGCGTCAAGAACCCCGACGACCCCACCGATGAGCCGACCGAGATTCCCACGGGTCAGCCGACCGACGAGCCCACCGACGAGCCGACCGATGAGCCGACGGGCCTGCCCACCGGGCTGCCGACGCTCCCGACGGACGAGCCCACCGACGAGCCGACGGGTCAGCCGACGGACGAGCCCACCGACGAGCCGACGGACGGGCCGACGGCCCAGCCGACCGGCGAGCCGACGGACGGACCGTCCGGCCAGCCCAGCGCCTCGCCCAGCAAGGGCGGCGGCGTCCCCGCCGGCGACACCACCTGCACCGTGGACCTGGACTCCACCAACTGCGACGACAACACGGACACCGACAGCGTCGGCTCCAAGCCGGTCGAGCAGGGCAAGGCCAAGGAGGAGCTGGCCGAGACCGGTGCCTCCTCCGAGACCACCTTCCTGCTGATCGGTGCCGCGACGATGATCGCGGGTGGCATCGGCTTCCGGGTCATGCCGCGTCTCGCGAACCGCAACAACAACGTGGCCTGATTCACGCCATACGCACGACGAGGGGCCCGGAGCGCTGCAGCGCTCCGGGCCCCTCGGGCGTCTATGGCCGGTACCTACCGGTTACGCGGCGTTACGCCGCCGCAGCCATCTCGTGAGCGAGCACGGCCACCGCGATCAGCGCCACCAGGAGCGCTATCAGCGCGGCCGGGGTCAGCCCGGCGAACGGGCCCTCCTGCTGCTGCAGGCGCTCCCTGCTGGCCCGGCAGACCGGGCAGCGGCCCTCGCTGACCGGGCTCGCGCAGTTGGCGCAGACGAGCCTGTCGTACGTCATGCGCTTTCTCCTCCCGCGCGGCGGTGCCGCAGTAGATATGGGGCCAACGCTCGGGGAAATGGGTTGGTTCCCCTTCCACTGTGCCAGCTTCCGCCCGGTTCGGCGCGCCCCGCACGATTCCGTGCCGCGTCCGTACCGGTTCTGTGGCCGTTTCGGACAGTCCGACGGCCAGTTTGTCAACCGTTTGCCCCCAATAGTGCCGTGAATAAACGCACCAAGCCGGATGGGCGCTGCGCGCCCGCGCGCGGTTCGCGTATGGTCACGCTCACCGACGGGAGCCGCTCCGGCTGCAGCCCGTACCGCTACCCAGGTCGACCGTGGTGCATCAGTGATCCGATTCGACAACGTATCCAAGACTTACCCCAAGCAGACCCGTCCCGCACTCCGGGATGTCTCGCTCGAGATCGAGAAGGGCGAGTTCGTCTTCCTGGTGGGCTCTTCCGGGTCGGGAAAGTCCACCTTTCTCCGGCTGCTGCTCCGCGAGGAGCGGGCGAGCCACGGCGCGGTCCATGTGCTGGGCAAGGATCTCGCGCGGCTGTCCAACTGGAAGGTGCCGCAGATGCGCCGCCAGCTGGGCACGGTGTTCCAGGACTTCCGGCTGCTCCCCAACAAGACGGTCGGGGAGAACGTCGCCTTCGCGCTGGAGGTGATCGGCAAGCCCCGTGGCGCGATCCGCAAGACGGTGCCCGAGGTGCTCGACCTGGTGGGCCTGGGCGGCAAGGACGACCGGATGCCCGGCGAGCTGTCCGGCGGTGAGCAGCAGCGCGTGGCCATCGCGCGCGCGTTCGTGAACCGTCCGATGCTGCTGATCGCGGACGAGCCGACGGGCAACCTGGACCCGCAGACCTCCGTCGGGATCATGAAGCTGCTGGACCGGATCAACCGGACCGGCACCACGGTCGTCATGGCGACGCACGACCAGCAGATCGTGGACCAGATGCGCAAGCGCGTGATCGAGCTTGAGAAGGGCCGTCTTGTCCGCGACCAGTCCCGCGGCGTCTACGGCTACCAGCACTGATCACGGCCACCAGCACCTGAAAGGACGCCATGCGCGCCCAGTTCGTCCTGTCGGAGATCGGCGTCGGTCTCCGCCGCAATCTCACGATGACCTTCGCGGTGATCGTCTCCGTGGCCCTCTCGCTCGCCCTGTTCGGCGGGTCCCTGCTGATGAGCGAGCAGGTGAGCACGATGAAGGGCTATTGGTACGACAAGGTCAACGTCTCGATCTTCCTCTGCAACAAGAACGACAAGGAGTCCTCGGCCAACTGCGCGAAAGGCGCGGCCACCGACGTCCAGAAAAAGGAGATCCGCTCCGAACTGAACCAGATGAACATCGTCGAGTCGGTTCAGTTCGAGACCAGTGAGCAGGCGTACAAGCACTACAAGGAGCAGTTCGGCGATTCGCCGCTGGCCGATTCGCTGACGCCGGACCAGATGCAGGAGTCCTTCCGCATCAAGCTGAAGGACCCGACGCGGTACGACGTCATCTCCACCGCCTTCGCCGCCCGGCCCGGGGTGCAGGAGGTCCAGGACCAAAAGGCCCTGGTCGACGATCTGTTCAATTTGCTCAACGGCATGAAGTACGCGGCCCTCGGCGTGATGACGCTGATGCTGGTGGTGGCGTTGATGCTGATCGTGAACACGGTGCGGGTGTCGGCGTTCAGCCGTCGCCGGGAGACCGGGATCATGCGGCTCGTCGGCGCGTCCAGCTTCTACATCCAGATGCCGTTCATCATGGAGGCCGCCATCGCGGGGCTGCTGGGAGCGGGCTTCTCCTGCGTACTCCTCGTCGGCGGCCAGTACTTCCTGGTCGACAACTGGCTCGCGGGCAAGATCGACGTGATCAACTTCATCGGCTGGGACGCGGTGCTGGCCAAGTTGCCGCTGGTGCTGGCGATCGGTCTGCTCATGCCCGCCCTCGCGGCCTTCTTCGCGCTCCGCAAGTACCTCAAGGTGTGACATTCGCCCAGGGCGTCGTACCTCACAACCCGCCGTACGGCGCCCGGGCTTGCCCTACACTCACCGGCATGTCGGGCCCGTGTTTGTTCGTCCATCCCCGCCGCATTCGCCACGGGGCCGCCCTGACATTGGTCTTCGTGAGCGTGCTCGCCACCGGCGCCGCCACCGGCTCCTGGGGCGCGGAAGGTCCCGCCCGAGCCGCCGACCGGGGCTCGTCGACCGCGCGGATACCGATCCGCCCGGTCGCCGCCGGCTCCGTCGAGAGCGACCAGGTCGAGGCGGCGGCCGCCGAGGCCGCGGAGGACGGGAAGTCAGGTTCGCAGGCCGCCCGTGAGGTGGTGAGCCGCAGCGGCGACCGTTGGGGCGCGGTCTACAGCGCCCGTGAGTACGAGGGATTCCGTCAGCACCTCGACGGCGCCTACGTCGGCGTCGGGGTCTCCGCGCGGGTGGGGACCGGCGGCCGGATCGAGGTCGATCACGTCCAGTCCGGCAGCCCCGCCGACCGGGCCGGGATCCGGTCCGGCGACCGGCTGCTGACCGTCGACGGCATGAAGGCCACCGGCCACCCCGTCACCGAAGTCGTCGCCCGGCTGCGAGGACACACCGGCCGTTCGGCGGGCACCCCCGTGGACCTCGGACTGGAGCGCGACGGCCACCGGTGGCGGCAGACCCTGCACCGGGCGAGGCTGGCCACCGAGCCGGTCACCGTCGACCGCGTCGGCGACCGCGGCCGGGGCGCCGTCCGCATCAAGGTCGACTCCTTCACCAAGGGCTCCGGCGAGGAGGTGCGGCGCGCCGTGGATGACATGCCCCCGGGCCACGGCATCCTCCTGGACCTGCGTGGCAACTCCGGCGGCCTGGTCACCGAGGCCGTCACCACCGCCTCCTCCTTCCTCGACGGCGGCCTGGTCGCCACGTACGACGTACGGGGCGAGCAGCGCGTCCTGGACGCCCGGCCCGGCGGGGACACCCGCAGCCCGCTGGTCGTCCTCGTCGACGGCGGCACCATGAGCGCCGCCGAACTGCTCACCGGCGCCCTCCAGGACCGCGGCCGCGCCATCGTCGTCGGCTCCCGCACCTTCGGCAAGGGTTCGGTGCAGATGCCCAGCAAGCTCGCCGACGGCTCGGTCGCCGAGCTGACCGTCGGCCACTACCGCACCCCCGCCGGCCGCAACGTCGACGGCGAGGGCATCACCCCCGATCTCACCGTCCACGGCGACGAGAGCGCCGAGGCACGCGCCCGCACGGTATTGAGTGGCCTCGGGGGCGGGTCCTAGTGCGAGAATGACCTCGCTATGGCTAAAGAGACGGGTCGCAAACTGATCGCGCAGAACAAGAAGGCGCGGCACGACTACCACATCCTCGACACCTACGAGTGCGGTCTGGTGCTGACCGGGACCGAGGTGAAGTCGCTCCGCCAGGGGCGCGCCTCGCTCGCCGACGGCTTCGCGCAGCTCGACAACGGCGAGGCGTGGCTGCACAACGTCCACATCCCCGAGTACAGCCAGGGGACGTGGACCAATCACTCGGCACGCCGCCGCCGCAAGCTGCTGCTGCACCGGGCCGAGATCGACAAGCTCCTCGCCAAGACCCAGGAGTCCGGCAACACCATCGTGCCGCTGTCCCTGTACTTCAAGGACGGCCGCGCCAAGGTCGAGGTCGCGCTCGCCAAGGGCAAGAAGGACTACGACAAGCGCCAGGCCCTCCGCGAGAAGCAGGACCGCCGCGAGACCGACCGGGCGATCTCGGCGGTCCGCCGCCGCGAACGCGGCCGAGTCTGACCTCGGACGTCGCCCGGCGGGAATGGTGTGGCCCCGTAGCGCGTTGTTCACCTATGATGGCGGTGCGCCCCCACACGAGGGCGTGGCACAACGATTGAAGCAGTATCTAATTGAACAGAGTGCACATGGGGATGATCGGTTTCGACAGCGGCTGTCGAAGCAGGGGAAGCGAGCCGAGGAAGCGGCAATGATCTCGTAAACCATATGTCGCAACCAATAATCGCCAACACCAAGCGCGATTCCTTCGCCCTCGCTGCCTAAGTAGCGACTTTGCGAAGTGTCAGCCCGGGGCTGTTCCCGACCCGGATCCTGGCATCGACTAGGGAACTAAACCACTAGACCCGGTCACGGGGTGTAGTGGGAAATCAAACAGTGACTGAGCCCGTCGGAGACTTGTCCGCGTGATCTCCGGGGCCGAGAAAATCACAGCGGACTGCGCTCGGAGAAGCCCTGATTCTGCACCGTTGGACGCGGGTTCGATTCCCGCCATCTCCACTCATCCCATGTACGACGAAGGCCCCGCCACCCGGCGGGGCCTTCGTCGTGTTGCGCGGCCCGTAGTGGCCCGTAGCGGCCCGCAGTGGCCCGCACGCGCGAGGGGGTCAGACGGGCTGTGGGGCGGGCGCCGCCGGAGCGGCCGCGACCTCGCGGGTCTCGCGCATGATCAGCAGGCCGTTGACCACCATCAGCGTCGCGGTCAGGCAGTGGACGCCGAACGCGGTGGCCACCGAGCCGTGGTGGGCCAGCACTGTGGTCATGTCGCCGTAGGCGGCGAGGGCGTCCACCAGCAGCGCCCAGCCCAGCGCCCGGCGGTGGCCCGTCACCAGCAGGATGCCCAGGACCAGGGCCGCGACGACGTCGCGGATCCCCTTGACGATCAGGAAACCGCCGCCGTCGCCGGACGGCCAGCTCGGCAGGCCGAAGCCCGGCGCCGTCGTCTCCGGGCTCAGGATGTACTCCGTCCCGAACCAGAGGATGAAGAGGATGAAGGCGGTGACCAGGACGGTGTTGATCTTCTTCAGCGACATCGTTCTTCCCCTTGCGGCCATGGAATCTAGTGCTGCTAGATGGTGATGCAACGCTAGTGCTGCTGCCGCTCTCTTGTCTAGTGGTGCTAGGGTCGACTCATGTCGGTACAAGAACGCAAGGAGCGCGAACGGGCGAGCCGCGAACGGCTCATCGTGGCGACGGCCCGCGAACTCGCCGAGCAGCAGGGCTGGGACGCGGTCACCACCCGTCGGCTCGCCGAGCGCATCGAATACAGCCAGCCCGTCCTCTACAGCCACTTCCGCGGCAAACGGGAGATCATTGGCGCCGTCGCCCTCCAGGGCGCGAGCGAGCTGGCCGCGGCGGTGCGGGCCGCGACCGCCGCCGCGGACGGCCCGCGCGAGCGGGTCGCCGCCCTCGCCCGCGCCTACCTCGACTTCGCCGCCTCCAACCCGGCGGTCTACGACGCCATCTTCCAGCTCGACGGTGGCCTGGCGTACGCACAGGAGGACACCCCGGAACCTCTCAAGGACGCCTTCGCCGCGCTGCTGGAAAGCCTCGGCGAGGTCGCCGGGGAGGGCGTCCCCCCGGGGCTGTTCACCGAGGTGTTCTGGGCGTCCCTGCACGGGGTGGCGACCCTGACCCGGGCGGGACGGCTGCCGCCGGAGGACACCGGGGCGAGGGTGGAGCTGCTGGTGGACCGGCTCGCCGTGGTCTGACCCACCATCCCCGGCGGGCACGCGGCCGGGGCCCCGGGCCCCGCCGCTGCCTGCCCGGGGCATCGCTCTTCGTTCCCCGGGCCGGGACCGTCAGGGGCAGGGGTCCCGGTAGTCGAGGTCGGGGAAGAGCCGGTGCCAGCGGTCTTCGGAGGTCACCGTGGTGCGGACCGAGCAGAGTGTGTCGACCAGCCGCGGGAGGTCGACGTCCACCAGGACCGTTCCCCCTCCCAGCGCGGCCGGCGAGGAGAATTGGCTGTCCGGGGACACGACCATGGCGTCCCCCTGCTCCGTGAAGTCCTTGACGGCCACCGCCTCGGACTCGGACGTGAGGGCCAGGAGTTCCGCGGCGCCGGGCGGCGAGTCCTCCTTCGCCAGCCGCCACAGCGCCAGCCCCCCGTACTTCTTCCACGAGACCAGCAGGGTGCCGTCGGAGGTGAGGTCCTCCATGGCGCCGAGCGGTCCCGGCAGGGGGACCGTGGTCCCCGGGCGGTCCAGGGACCACAGGGCCGGCCGTCCGGATGAGGAGATGCCCGCCAGCAGACGGCCGGAGACGAGGCGGAGCGTCAGGCTTTCCGCGTCGACCGTGCCGATCCGGCGTGCCTTGCCCCGCGCGGACACGGACCACACATGGGCCCGCTTCGCCCCGTGCTCGCCGGGGTCGGTGACCAGTACCCGCCGTCCGTCGCTCGAACTGACCGCCATGGGCACGTCCTTGCCGTCGGCACCGACCCGGGACATGCGCCGCGGATGCCGGGGATCGGCGAGATCCCACAGCTGGCCCGAGGAGGACAGCACGGCGAAGACCCGGGCGCCACCGGAGAAGGCAAGGCTGAACCCGTCCTCGGGCACGGGCAGGCTGCTCAGCCGCTTCGGCCGCGCCGCGCCGTGGACGTCCCAGAGGGTCGCGGTGCGCGTGGACGGGTCGGCCACCGCCAGCAGACCACCCTCGGAGGCGACGGCGAAGGTCATGGAGCGATCCGTGGGCGCCGCGGTGCGGAACTCGTACCCGGGGCGCAGCCGGCCGCCCCGGAAATCCCAGAGCCGCAGCCGCTTCCAGTCCGAGGTCTGGGCGATCAACGTGTGTCCCCCCGGCAGGAAGCGCGCCTTGTTCCAGGGCCGGGGGAACGCGGCGGCCTCGGCCGGAGGCGTGCCCGGTTCGCCGAGCCGCCAGACGCGCGTACGTTCGCCGGTCGAGGTGACGATGAACCGGCCCTGCCGGTCCGAGGCGGAGCCGCTGACCGATCCGGCCACGTCGGTGGTGCCGGGAACCGAGTTCGGTGGCGGGTTCCACAGGTGGACCAGGCCGTCGGAGCCGCCGACGGCGATGCCGCGTCCGTCCGGGCGGAAGGCGAGGGACAGGTCCCTCTCGGCGGCCTTGCCCATGCGCGGCAGCGCGGTCACCTCCAGCAGCGGATCGGAGGTGTACGTGTCGTCACGCACCCTGAACAGGTGCGGCCTGCCGTCGTACGAGGAGGCCGCCGCGTACTGCCCGTCCGGGCTGAAGGCGATCGACGTCAGCACCTTCTCGGTGACCGGCCCCGTGCCGAGGTATCTGTGGGGGCGCTCCGGGTCGGTCACCTTCCAGACGGCAACCTCACCCGACACCCCGCCGCCCGCCAGCCGCCGTCCGTCCGGGCTGAAGGCCAGGGACAGCACGCGGGCGTCGCGGATGACCGCGCCCGGCTTCGGGCGGTGTGCCCCGGCGGTGTTCCACAGCTGCACGCTGCCGTCTCCCACCGCCGTGGCCATGACCTTGCCGCCGGGCTGGAACGCGATGGCTTCCACGGGCTTTCCGCGCCTCGATCCCGCCGCCACGGTGCGGACCGGCCGCCGGGGGTCGCGCAGGTCCCAGAACCACACCCGGCCGTGCTCCGAGCCGACCGCCAGCGTACGGCCGTCCGGGCTGAAGGCCGCCGCGAAGACGCGGCCGTCACGCACCGGCACCCGGGCGACGCGCCGGGGGTGCCGGGCGTCGCGGGCGTCCCAGACGTACAGCGCCTCCCTGGTGCTCGCGGTGAGGTGACGGCCGTCCGGATGCCAGGCGAGGGCCGGGGGACCGCCCACCTTCAGCACGGAACCCGGGGCCGGGCGGTAAGGGTTGGCCGTGCGCCACAGGCGGACCGTGTGATCGGTCGAGGAGCTGGCCAGCACCTTTCCGTCCGCCCGGTACGCGAGGTTGATCACCTCGCTGGAGTGCCCCCGTAGGGGCACCGGCGGGGTGAGGGAGAACGCCGACTGGACCACGGCGGACCGCGCGTCGACGGTGGGGGAGCGGCGGTAGGCGGCCAGGCTCAGGTCGAGCGCCGTCGCCGGGTCCTCGTCCCGCAGGGAGTCGGCCTGGGCGGCGACGCGCTTGGAGGCCAACTCGTCCGCCCGCTTCCTCGATTCGCTCCGTTCGACGTACGCCACCGTGCCGATCGCGACGAGCAGCAGTGCCACGCAGGCGGCCACGCCGCGCCACAGCATGCGCAGCCGGCGGCCGCGCCGCGCGGCCTCGGCCCCGGCCGTCAGGAACTCCCGCTCGACGGCGGTGAGCGCGATGCCGGGGGTGTGCCCGGGGCGGTCCGGGTCCAGGCGTCCGCGCGCCTGGGCCAGCTGCGAACCGGTGTAGAGGTAGTGGGGGTCGCGGTCGTGCTCCTTCCAGACGGCGGCCGACTCCGCGAGCCGCTGGTGCTCCAGCAGGTCGGCGTGGGCGTCGCGGATCCACGACCGCAGCTCGGGCCAGGCGTGCAGCAACGCGTCGTGGGAGAACCGCGCACCGTCGTGATCGACCGTGACCAGCCGGGTCCGGACCAGATGGTCCCAGACGGTCCGTACGCCCTCGGCGCTTCCTTCCGCCGGCAGGTCCGCCGGGGCGACCTCACGGCGCACCACCTCACCGGCCGGGGTGAGGTGCACCATGCTCAGCAGCAGACGGCGCAGGATGTGCCGCTGGGGTTCCCCCAACGCCTGGTACAGCGTGTCGGTCGAGGTGGTCACGGACTGCCAGATCCCGCCGGTGCGCTGGTAACCGGCCAGGGTCAGGACCGTTCCGCTGCGCTCCCGCCACGTCTCCACGAGGACATGGGCGAGGAACGGGGCCGCCGCGCCCCGCGCCCCACCCGGGGCCCCGCCGCCCCGGCGCAGGTCCGACAGCAGCCGGTCGACGAGACCGTCCTCCAGAGTGAGGCCCGCCCGCGCGGCCGGGCGCTCGATCGCGGCGCGGAGGGTGTCCAGGTCCATCGGCGCCACGGTGAATTGCCCGTGGTCCAGGGCGTCGACCAGCTCCGGGTGGGCCAGGCAGTCGCCGTAGTGGTCGGCGCGCAGCGCCAGGACCACCCTGGGCCGGTCGCCCGGACCGCCGTGCTGCCCGCACAGCAGCCGGATGAAGCGGCTTCGCCGGCCGGCGTCCTCGCAGCGGGTGAAGACCTCCTCGAACTGGTCGACCACGAGCAGCCGGCAGGCCCGGCGGCCGGGCTCCGGACCGGGGAACCGCCCGTCCTCGAAGGCTTCCCGCACCATCTCCCGCCGCTGCCCCGTGATCTGCGCCCAGCGTGCGGCGAGGGCTTCCAGCGGATCGGCTCCGGGCGCCGACAGCAGCAGCGCGGGCCAGGGGACCGTCTCCGTTCCGGCACCGTGCCGGGCCTCCAGAGCCGCCAGCATCCCAGCGCCCAGCAGCGACGACTTGCCCGAGCCCGACGCGCCCACGAGCACGACCGGGCGGTCCCGTGCCGGGTCGCACACGGCCGCCACGAGCTGCGCGGTCAGCTCTTCCCGCCCGAAGAACCATTCCTGGTCGGCCGCCCCGAACGACCGCATGCCCGGGTACGGGCACGGCACATCGGCCGGTGGCTCGCCGGACGCCACCGCGTCGGTGCGGTAGGCGGCGTTGCGGGCCACCACGAGCCCGCCGAGCCTGCCCTCGCTCTGCCCGTGCGGACGTACCGGCCCGTCCCGGAACGCGCGGTCCAGCGCTCCGTGCAGGTAGTCCACCGTCAGCCAGGGCGGGCCGCCCGGGTCGCCGTTCTCCAGCAGCCGCAGCAGCTGCCCGCTGAACAGCGTGTGCCGGGCGCCCTCGGGGGCGAAGGAGAGCGCGAACTGCGAGGCGGAGGTGAGCAGGAAGCTGCCGTCCGGGCGTGCGGAGGCGTAGGGGCTGCGTTCGCGTCCGCCCGGGGCCGTGGCACGGCCGGAGAAGCAGCAGTCGAGCACGACCACGCTGCCGCCCAGGGCCCCGCCGAGCAGATCCTTGACGGTCCGGTAGGGAACGGAGCCGGAAATCCGGTCGTCGGCCGGACTGGCATGGGTGGCGAGATACAGCTCGTCCCCCGGGCCGAGGATGCCGTGGCCCACGTACGCGAAGAGCACCGGCCCGGTGGCTTCGGCGACGGCGTCCTCCACGGCGGCCACGATCTCCGCCTGCCCGGCGCCCGCCGCGACCCGGTGCACGTGTGCCATGCCGCAGACGTCGCGCAGCACCCGCTCCAGGTCCTCCAGCGTGGTCCCGACGCTCGGCAAGGGCGGCAGCGCGGAGCCCGCCACATGCTCACCGGTCCCGACCAGCACCGCACGCGCCCCCGGCGCGGCCAGCCCGGTCGGGGACGGGGGCATGCCGGGCAGGGGCCGGGTGCCGGTCATGACGCCGGTGGCACACCGTCGGACGGCTCCCCGCCTCCGGCCTCCGGGGCACCCGCCTCCGGTTCGAGGGCGGCCGCGAGCCGCGCCGCCAGCTCACCCGCCTGTTGTGCGTCGAGCGGCCCGACCTCCGTGGAGCTCACGGAGATCTCCGTACCGTCGGGGCGCGTGATGGTGACGGTCCGGCTCCCACGGCGGGTCTGCAACCAGGCCACCACGGCCCCGGCCAGCACCGTGGCGACACCCCCGGGCTCCAGCAGCGCGAGGACCACGTCCGTCCCCGCGCCCATGGCCCCCGGCGGCGGACCGGAGTCGGTGGCCCTGCGCACCCTGCCACGCAGCCCCGGCTGACCGGCCAGCCAACGTCGCAGATCGTCGGGCCCGGCACCGGCGGTGTCCGCGCCCGGAGACGGGTCCCGCTCGTCGGCACGGACGGTCAAACCGATACGCATGGGCTCCCCCGGTGGCCTGGTTCGCGTAGGTTGCCCGGGGAGGGTAGCGGTAGTCGTGGCTGAGGAGAGAGACCCGTTCACGCCATCACGGCCGATGTTCGCTCAGGCGATGCGGTGCTCCCAGCGCAACGCGGGCCGGTCGCCGATCCGGTACCTGTGGGAGCGGCGGGTGACGCGGAGCCGCACGGTGTCGATGCCGGGGCGCCCGGCGTCCTGCCAGGCGATGAGCGATTGCTCGATGTCGTCCCACAGCGCCACGGGGCCGCCCTGCCGGACGGTCCAGCCGGAGCCGTTCTCGGCGAACGCGGCGAAGGATTCGCGGTCGGCATCGAATACGTAGAGTTGCTGGATGCCGTCGTCCTGGCTGGCACGCACGAGCTGGGCGCCGGGCGCGGCGAGCTGGGCGAGGAAGGCGGGCATCCATTCGTCCAGCAGCGTCGGCGGCACCTTCGCCTCGCGCTCGCTGTCGGCGTAGGCGGTACGTGCCGACAGGTCCCCGGCGAGCGGGACGGCGGCCTGGGAGCGGGCCTGCATGAATGACGACTTCCCGATGATCCGCCCCTCGGCCGTGCCGTCGCGGTTCACGGTGATCTTGGCGAGGCCGGTGCCGTACGCCCACGAGCCGGGGGCGAGAGTGGCGAGGATGACGCCGCCCGGCGTGGTCTGACGTACCCAGACGTGGGGGACGCGGCGTACCGCGCATGTGGCGATGACCCGGTCGTAGGGGGCGCGGCGGGGATGGCCGAGGAGCCCGTCCCCGGTCATGGTCCAGGTGGAGTATCCGGCGGCTTCCAGGGCGGCGTCCGCGCGGGCGGCCACGCCGGGGTCCACTTCGACCGTGGTGACGTTGTCCTCTCCGAGCCGGTGGCACATCAGCGCGGTGGAGTAGCCGGTACCGGTGCCGATCTCCAGCGCGGTGTGACGGTCCTCGACGTCCAGGGCCTCGAGCATGCCGACGACCGTCACGGGCGTGGTGGACGACGACGTGGGCACGCCGGGGACGGGCTCGGAGGCCTGGTCGGCGGTGAGGTGCCCGTCCAGTTGTGTCACCAGGGACTCGTCGCGGTAGGCGATCCTGGACCATTCCTCCGGGCCGGTGCCGAGGGCGGTGACGGGCCGCCAGCGTCCGTCGTCGGTGGGCAGGAACACGCCGGGGTGGAGGAACAGTTCCCGGGGTACGGCGTCGACCGCCGCGCGCCACGACGAGTGGGCGAGGACTCCGGCCTCACGGAGTCGGTCGGCGAGGGCGCGCCGTTCAGGTGCGGTATCGGGCGTCATGCGGGGTTGTCTCCTTGAGCGAGCAGGTCGGCGAAGGCGGCGGCCATCGGCAGGCCGGTCTTCTCCTCCAGCCACCCCCATTGGCCGTTCGGGTTGAGCTCAAGCCAGTGGGGTTCGCCGTCTCGGTCGAGGGCGAGATCAAAGCTTCCGGAGGGGAGGCCGAAGTGGTCGAGGCAGGCGAGTAGCGCTTTCTCCAGCCGATCCGGCAGGTCTACCACGCTGTACGACAGGGCGGAGTAGTCCTTGCGCCAGTCCAGCAGACCGGAATCGATACGGACGGCGAAGGGCCGTCGGCCGACGACCAGCACCCGCAGGTCGGCCACTTTGTCCACGCGGGCCTGGAACAGGTGCGGTGCCGCCCTCACCGTGTCGTCCACCTCATCGGCGGTGACCGGCTCGGCCCAGCTCGTCAGACCGATGCCGTCTCGCTCGTACGGGGTCCATCGCAGTGTCTTGCTGATGACCCGCCCATGTATGGCGATGAACCTGCGTGCTTCCTCGGGATCGTTGGTCACCAGCGTCGTCGGCACGGTGAGGCCGAGGCGTACGGCGGTGGCGAGTTGGCTGGGTTTGTGATCGGCCGCAGCGTTGCGGGTTGGGTGGTTGACCCACAGGGGGCCGTCGAGGGCGTAGAGGGCGCCCGCGAGCCCATGGCGGACCTGCGCGGCGGCATAGCGCGCGTCGGCTGCGTCCAGGTGTTCGAAGGCGGGCCAGAGGGGGCGGCGCCAGTACACCGCTCGTATCTGCTCCAGGTCGGCGGTCCTCGACGGGGTACGGAACTGCCCGGCCACCGGGGTGGAAGCCGGGCAGCCGCCGAACCGGGCCGAGACCGTCAGCTCCCCGAGCGGGAGATCCGCGGGATTGAAGCGGATCACTGGGACACCACGTTCGTTGAGGTGAGTGATCACCATGTCGGCGGTGATGTCGAGCGGTTCCGTGACCACCAGGACCGGTTTCGTGTCGGTCATCGAGGCTGTCAGTCCTGCTGGGAGTCCTGGTCGGAGCCCGCGTCGTTGCGTGAGTCCAGGTTGGTCACGGTCGATGTCGAGGTGGCGGAGCTGGTGCCGTGCTTGCCCATCTCGACCACCAGGCCGTCACGGTCGCGGAAGACACCGATCTGGGTGTCCGGGTCGACGGTGACCGTCGTGATCGGCATCTCCGCCGCCGTGGGGTACGGGCCGAGTCGGCGCAGGCCCCACGGGCGGAGCGGGGTGGGGTGGCCCGGGATGGCGCACTCGACCCAGACGCCCTTGCCCCAGGGCCTGTGGTCGATGCCCCACCGGCAGGAGAGCGCTTCCACCACTGCCATGCCGCGCCCGGACTCAGCCGTCTCGTCTGCCTCGACGACGCGGGGGATGGCCCGGGACCGGTCGAACGTCGAGACGCGTACCAGGCGATCGCTGGGGCGTTCGACCTTGAGGCGGAAGTTGCCGCGCCGCTCGGGGTCGGGGTTGTGGCGAGCGGCGTGCCGGACCGCGTTCGTAGCCAGCTCCGAGACGATCAGACGAGCGTCGTCCACCAGGTCCTCCAGTCCCCAGGCCCGCAGGGTTGCGGAGACGGACAGGCGCGCGAGGCCCACGGACTCCTCGGTGCACGGGAGCGACTGGGAGTAAGCCGGGTGGCCTGTGCCGGTGAGGGTGAGCGGTGCGGGGTTGCTGATCATCATCGTGGTCATTTCGTCGGCCTTCTGGTGAGTGGGCTATGTCCGGCCTGCCGCCGGGCGTGGCATCACCATCGCGGGCCACCACCTCGTGCGGGAGCATGAGGCGGCCTTCTGCACGCCGTGTGCCGAACCCGCACACGGCGTGCTTCCATGCGCCCTCCCCACCCGCCTGCGGTACCCCTAGCGTCGTGTCTCTCGTTGTTCCGCAGGAGGTACCTATGGACATGGGTTCAGCGAGCGTTGACATCGGATCGATCCTTCGCGGTGCCCGCTGCGCCGCTCGGCTCACCCAGGCGCAAGTCGGCAAGTCGTGTGGCTACTCAGCGTCGGCCGTCTCCCGGATCGAGTCCGGCCGTATGCGGCTCGACTACGCCGCGCTGGTGCGGTTTGCCGCGTTCCTGAACGTCTCACTCGACCGGCTGATGGCGACTCCTGTGCCGGACGGACCCACGGTCGATACGGTGGAGCGTCCATCGGGCGAGGAGGATGCGGTGCGTCGAAGAAATCTGCTCACCGGCGCGTTGGCGGCCGGGGCAACGGCCGTCGTGGGTGCCGCCCCAGCCGATGCCGCTTCCGGCCCTTTCGACCCGGCGGCCGGTCTTGAGGATGCTCTTTTCCGGCTCCCCTCCGCCGCTCCGGTTCCACCGGGCCGCCTCGCTCAGCAGATGGAGGCCGCACGAGCGGACTTCTGTGCCGCTCGCTACACCGCCCTCGGCCACGCGCTCCCGGGCCTGCTCGCCGTGGCCTCGTCGACGCGGGACGCGTCGAGTGGGCGGGCGTGGGAGCAGGCGAGTGTGGTGCTCGCACGGGCATACGTGCTGGCCGCCGAGTTGGCGCTCAAACAGCACAGCGACGCGGCCTGGGTGGCCGCTGATCGTGCGCTGACCGCGGCCCGGGCCAGTGGCCACCCGGTTCCGATCGGTGAGGCTTCTCGGGTGCTCGCGATCACCATGCGACGGTCGGGGCGTAGCCCGGCTGCGGTGCGGCTGCTCACCCGGGAGGCGGCGGATTTGGATGCCGGTCAGCCCCCGACCGGGGCTGTGCGTGCGACGCTGATGCTGACGGCCGCGTATACGGCGGCCAGCGGCAGGGATCGCGCCACGGCGCTGGGCCTGCTGGACGAGGCCCAGGAGGAGACGGACCGGCGCAAGGCGGCGGTACGGGGGCTGTTCACCGTGGACGTCAGCCGGACGCAGGTGGACGTGTACCGGATCGGCGTGCTCAACGCGCTCGGCACGCCTGACGAGGGCGTGAAGGTCGTAAAGAAGCTGAACATCGACTCCATGCCGACGGCGGAGCGGCGTGCCCGCGCCTGGACGGATACCGCCCGCATGTGGCACGCCCTCGGCGACCAGCCGCAGACCTTCGCGGCGCTCCGCAGGGTGGAGCAGGAGGCGCCGCAGGAAGTGCGGCGGCCTGCACTGCGGGCCCTGACGGCGGACCTGTTGCACATGCCCGCCCGCGTACCGGGCGTGCGGGAATTCGCGGCCCGCACCGGGGCCCTGTGAACCTCGTCCGGATCGGTGACGTGGAGTCCGTGTGGGACGACCTGGTGGGCATCTACCGGGAGTGCTGGGCGCACAAGCTCCACCTGCCGCATTACGGCGGGGGATCGCCCGCAGGCTGCACGATGTGCGGGGCACCGCGCAGTCTTCGCCGGAGGCGCCGGTCCTTACGGTGATGGTTCTCAGCTGATGTCCAGGACGACCTTGCCGTGGAGGCGCCCTTCGGCGAGGGCGGTGACGGCTTCGTCGGCGCGGTTCCAGGCGCCGCGTCAGGCGATAATTCCCCGCTCGTCTTCCCCAGGTCGATCGGCGCGCTGGAGGCACAGTGCGGCCGACGGCCGGCCGGTGGTCTACTGGCGGGGCCGGCCGCACACCGATCCCGATCCGGACTGGGTACGCGAACAGCTCTCCGGCACGGTCTGACGGCGGGCGTCAGACGAAGGCGATCAGCCTCCGGCCGGTCGCCGGCCCCGGGCCGACGCACCGGGCCGACGCACTGGATCGTGGTCGTGAACCAGGGACGTGTCGATCCGGAAGGGCGATTGCCCCTTCGCGGCGCTCTGTCGCGCGGCGGCCCGGTACGGGATCCTGCCGTGGCATGAAGAGACCCGTGAACCGCCGTGCGCGCGCCTGGGCCTGGCCCCTCGTCATCGGTCTGATCTGTACCCTCACCTGGAGTTCACCGGCCGGGGCCGACGCACCCCGCGAAAAGGCCGGGGTCGGGGAGGCCGTCGACCGGATCCTCGCCGATCCGCTGCTGAGGGGCGGGGCGGCCGGGGTGGTGGTGGCCGATGCCGCGTCCGGCGACGTGCTGTACCAGCACCGGGCCGACGACCGGCTGATGCCCGCCTCCAGCACCAAGCTGTTCACCTCGGCCGCCGCCATGGGGCTGCTCGGGCCCGACCACACCTTCCGGACCGATGTGTCGGCCGACGGCACCCGGCACGGCCGGACGCTGCGCGGGGATCTGTACCTCCGGGGGACCGGCGATCCCACGATGCTCGCCGGGGACTACGACCGGCTGGCGAAGGGCGTCGCCGACGCGGGGATCACCCGGGTCACCGGGCGGCTGATCGCCGACGACACCCGGTTCGACGCGCAGCGCGCGGGCCGCTCCTGGGCCGCCGACGACGAGTCCTCGTACTACGCCGCGCAGATCTCCCCGCTCACCGTCGCCCCCGACACCGACTACGACGCGGGCAGCGTCATCGTCGAGGTCGCGCCCGGCGCGGCGGCGGGGGAGCGGCCGAAGGTGACGGTCACGCCCGGGACGCGGTACGTACGGATCGACAACCGGGCGACGACGGGGAGCGGCGGCGGCCTCACCGTCGAACGCGGCCACGGGACCAACACCATCACCGTCGGCGGCGCCATCGCCCCCGGTGCGCCGACCGCCAAGGAGTGGGTCAGCGTCTGGGAGCCCACCGGCTACGCGGCCGCCGTGTTCGCCGACGCGCTCGGGAAACACGGCGTACGGGTCGACGGGACCACCCGCCTCGGCAAGGCCACCCCGCCGGACGCCCGCCCGCTCGCCTCCCACCGCTCGATGCCGCTGAAGAAGCTGCTGATCCCGTTCATGAAGCTGTCGAACAACATCCACGCCGAGGTGCTCACCAAGGCCATCGGCTACGAGACGGCGGGGCGCGGAACCTGGGACGCCGGGCTGGCCGCCATCGCCGACTGGCTCAAGAAGCTGGGTGTGGACACCGGATCGGTCCGACAGGTGGACGGCTCGGGGCTGTCCCGGATGGACACCATCGCGGCCGGGCAGCTCACCGAGCTGCTGCTGGCGGTCCGTCACCAGCCCTGGTACGTGGACTGGTACGGCTCGCTGCCGGTGGCCTGCGCCCCGGACCGCCTCGTCGGCGGCACGCTGCGCTCGCGCATGTGCGGCACCCCGGCGGCGGGCAACGCGCGCGGCAAGACCGGCTCCCTGACCGGCGCCTCGGCGCTCTCCGGGTACGTCACCGACGCGGACGGCCGGGAGCTGGTCTACAGCATCGTGCTCAACAACTACCTCGCGCCGTCGGTGAAGAGCCTGGAGGACGCGATCGTGGTGACACTGGCGCGGTCCGGCGAGGGCCGCACCGAGGCGGTGCGGCCCCGGGCCGTACGCGGCGGAAGCACAGCGGGCCTGGAGTGCTCCTGGGTCAAGCCCCGGCGCTGCTGAGCTCCAGCGTGAGGGCGGCCGTCCCCGCCTCCGCGTCGGCGGACGGCCCGCCCACCACCTCCACCCGCCAGGGCGCCGGGGGCCTGCGGCAGACCCAGTCGGCCTCGGCGTGCAGGGTGTCCCCGTCCCGTACGACGGTGAACGCGACGGCCGTCGAGCCGTCCGGGGCCGGGACCCGCACGGTGACCCCGGTGCCGGGCAGGGCGGAGGGTTCGTACACCCGCAGCGTGACGCCGTCCGCCCAGTCCGCGTCCGGCCGGTCGTACGCGGCGCCGAACGGGATCACCGATCCCGGCCGGGCCAGCAGCGGCACGCTGAGGAAGCCGTGCCGCTCGTGCACCCAGCGCGGACCGCGCACGGTCCGGCCGCTCAGCACCTGGGTCCAGGTGCCCTCCGGGACGTAGTACGCGACCTCGCCCTCGTCGTCGAAGACCGGCGCGACCAGCAGATCCGCGCCGAGCATGTACTGCCGCTCCAGACCCGCGCACCCCGGGTCGTCCGGGAATTCGAGGACCATGGCGCGCATCACCGGCACTCCCTCGGCGTGCGCCCGGCGCGCGGCCTCGTACAGATACGGCATCAGCCGCAGCTTCAGCCGGGTGAAGAAGCGCAAGCACGCGACCGACTCCTCGTCGAAGTGCCACGGCACGCGGTACGAGGACGAGCCGTGCAGCCTGCTGTGCGAGGACAGCAGCCCGAAGGCGATCCACCGTTTGAAGAGCGCGGGGTCGGGGGTGCCCTCGAAGCCGCCGATGTCATGGCTCCAGAAGCCGAAGCCGGACAGCCCGAGGGAGAGCCCGCCGCGCAGCGATTCGGCCATCGCCTCGTACGTGGACTCGCAGTCGCCGCCCCAGTGCACCGGGTATTGCTGGCCGCCCGCGGTCGCGGAGCGCGCGAAGACGACGGCCTCCCGCGTCCCGCGCCGCTCGCGCAGCGCCTCGAAGACGGTGCGGTTGAAGAGGTGGGTGTAGTAGTTGTGCATCCGCTCGGGGTCGGAGCCGTCCGCGTACACCACGTCCAACGGCACGCGCTCGCCGAAGTCGGTCTTGAAGCAGTCCACGCCCATGTCGAGCAGCGCGGTCAGCTTCCCGGCGTACCAGGCCCGCGCGGCGGGGCTGGTGAAGTCGACCAGGGCCATGCCGGGCTGCCACAGGTCCCACTGCCACACCGAGCCGTCCGGCCGCTTCAGGAGATGACCGGCCGCCTTGCCCTCGGCGAAGAGCGGGGAGCGCTGCGCGATGTACGGGTTGATCCATACGCAGACGCGCAGGCCCCTCTCGTGCAGCCGCCGCAGCATGCCCGCGGGGTCGGGGAAGACGCGCGGGTCCCAGGTGAAGTCGCACCAGTGGTGCTCGCGCATCCAGAAGCAGTCGAAGTGGAAGACGGACAGCGGCAGGTCGCGTTCCGCCATTCCGGCCACGAAGCCGGTGACCGTCTCCTCGTCGTAGGAGGTGGTGAAGGAGGTGGACAGCCACAGCCCGAAGGACCAGGCGGGCGGCAGCGCGGGGCGGCCGGTGAGGGCGGTGTACTTCCCGAGGATCTCCTTCGGGGTGGGCCCGTGGATGACGTAGTACGTCAGCTCCTGGCACTCGGCGCTGAACTGGACGCGGGAGACCGCCTCCGAGCCGACCTCGAAGGACACCTTGCCGGGGTGGTCGACGAAGACGCCGTAGCCCGCGTCGGTGAGGTAGAAGGGGACGTTCTTGTAGGCCTGTTCGGTGGCGGTGCCGCCGTCGGCGTTCCAGATGTCGACGGTCTGGCCGTTCTTCACCAGCGGGCCGAAGCGCTCGCCGAGGCCGTAGGCGGAGGTGCCGACGCGTAAGTTCAGCCGCTCGCGCAGATAGTGCCGGCCGTCGGCGGTCTCCATGATGCCCATGTCCTTGGGCCCGCTGCCGGTGAGCGTGCGTCCCGCCGCCTCGAAGGCCACCCGCCAGGGGCCGGTGCGGGCGATGCGCACGGTGAGGGCGCCGGAGGTGAGCCGGGCCTCGTCCTCGTCGCAGGACACCTCCCCGTACGAGCCATCGGCCAGCGCGAACGACGGGCCCCGGTCGGCCCCGCCCGCGAAGTGGGTGAGCCGGAGCCCGATCACGTCGGGCATCGGCGCGGTGCAGTTCAGGGTGAGGACCGGGCCCTTGAGCAGGTCGCCGCGGCGGCGGACCGGATGGGTGGGGGCGTGCACGGTGAGGCTGCCGGGGCCGGTCTCCACGTCCAGGACCCCGGTCGGGTACCCGGCGGTGACACCCTCGCGCAGCAGCCAGTAGCCGTCGCTGAACTTCATGGGCGGCGCTCCTCGTCACTTGACCGCGCCCGCGGCGATGCCACGGGTCAGGGTCCGCTGGAAGATCAGGAAGAAGATGATCGCGGGGACCACGCCGAGCAGGGCGGCCGCGTTGGTCATGGTGGCGTCCATCAGCCGCTGGCCCTGGAGGACGCCGAGGGCGACCGACACCGTCTGGTTGTCGTTGGAGATCAGCATCACCAGCGGCAGCAGGAACTCGTTCCAGGTCCAGATGAAGAAGAACACCAGCAGCACCCCGATGGTCGGGCGGCTGACCGGCACCACCACCCGCCACAGCACCTGCCACTTGTTCGCGCCGTCGATCCGGGCCGCTTCGATGATCTCCCTGGGGAAGGCGCCGAGGACGGAGGAGAGCAGATACGTGCCGAACGCGGCCTGGATCACGATGAAGACGAGGATCACGCTCAGCCGGGTGTCGTACAGCCCCACCTCCTTCGACAGGTAGTAGACGGGGTAGACCAGCGCCTCCTGCGGCAGCATGTTCGCCAGCACGAAGAAGGCCAGCACCCAGGGGCGGCCCTTCACCCGGCCGATGCCGATGGCGTACGCGTTGAGCACGGACAGCACGGCGGCGCCGACCGCCACCGACCCCGAGATCAGTACGGAGTTGACCAGCTTCCGTCCGAAGTCGACCCGTTCCCAGAAGTCCTCGATCCCGTCCAGATAGAGCCCCTTCGGCAGGCTCAGCGGTCCGTTCGCGGAGTACTCGGCGGGCGACTTCACCGCGTTGAGGGCGACCACCAGGAACGGCAGCACCATCAAGGCGGCCGCCACGATCAGCGCCGCCAGCACCGGATATCGCTTCACGGTCCTCACCGCTCCTGGTCCTCCGCCCTCGTCTGGAGGCGCAGGGCGACCAGGGCCAGCGCCAGGATGATCACGGTGAGCACGGTCGAGACCGCGGAGCCGTAGCCGACCTGCGTCTTCTCGAAGAACGACTGGAAGGAGAAGTACGAGGGGACATTGGTCGCCCCGCCCGGACCGCCCTTGGTGAGCACGTACACCGCGCCGAACACCTTGAGCGCGGCGATCGTGCACCACAGCAGCACCACGGAGATCTCCGGGCGGATCTGCGGCAGCGTCACGTGCCAGAACCGCCGCCACCACGAGGCGCCGTCCAGCTCGGCCGCCTCGTACAGCGCCGGATCGACGCGCTGCAGCCCCGCCATGAACACCACCAGCGGAAAGCCCAGCTGGACCCAGACCATCACGCCCATCACGCTGTACAGCGCGAGGTCCGGGTCGCCCAGCCAGTCGTGGCGCAGCGAGCCGAGGCCCACCGCCTCCAGCACGTCGTTGAGGGCGCCGCTCTCGGGGGCCAGGATCCAGCTCCACACGATGCCCGCCACCGCGATCGGCAGCACCTGCGGCAGATAGAAGCAGGCGCGCAGCACGCTCGCGGTGCGGGCGCCGAAGTGCTTGCCGACGAAGTCGAACAGCGCGGCGGCCAGCACCAGGCCGAGCGCGGTCGGGATCGCGGCCATCGCCACCACCATGGCGAGGCTGTGCCGGAAGGACTCCCAGAAGGCGTCGTCGTCCAGCAGGTCCCGGTAGTTGTCCAGACCGGCCCACTCAGGGGTGCCGACGCCCTGCCAGTGGGTGAAGCTGATCCCGGTGTTCATCAGGAACGGCACGACGATGACGGCCAGGAAGGCCAGCGCGCCGGGGATCAGGAAGAGGGTGTACGGATACTCGCGCTGCCGGTTCATCCCTGCGGCGCGCCCGCCTCGTACGCCTTGGCCAGCGCGTCCAGATAGGCGCCGGGCCCGAAGTCGCCCGTCATCAGCTTCTGGGTCTCGGAGACGAGGGTGTCGTAGAAGCCGGGCACCGGCCAGTCCGGGTAGAAGGCGAGTCCGTCGCGGTCGGAGTAGGCGGTGAAGTCCTGGATCAGGCTCTTGGCCCTGGGGTCGGTGATCGCGGCCGGATCGGCGGCCACGGGCACGCCGCCCTTGTTGCCCAGGGTGTTCTGGATGCCCTTCTTCATCGTGATGTCGATGAAGTCGTAGGCGAGCCGCTTGTTCTTCGCACCCTTGGGGACGACCCACAGATTGCCGCCGGAGCCGAGCGTCAGCTTCGAACCGGGGAAGGGGAACGTGCCCCACTCGTCCTTGATCTCCGACGTGAAGCGGCCGAACCACCAGCTGCCGGAGAAGAACATCGGATACTTCCCCGCGATGAACGCCGCGCCCGCGTCCTCGGCCTTGGCGCCGCTCGAACTCTTCGCGATGTACCCCTTCTTCACCCAGTCGGCGAAGGTGGTGGCACCGTAGGTCCAGGCGGCGTCGTGGAAGTCGGGCTTGCCCTTGTACTGCTGGTACGCGTCCACCCACGAGCGGTCGGCCTTGGACAGGGCCAGCTGGTAGACGTACTGCTGGGCGGGGTATTCGGCGCCCGCGCCGGCGAGCGGGGTGACGCCCTCGTCCTTGAACGCCTTCAGCGCGTCCGTGAACTCCGCGAAGGTGGCCGGGACCTTCACCTTGTGCTTCTCGAAGAGGGTCTTGTTGAAGTAGACCATCGTGTACTCGGCGTAGTTCGGCACCCCGAACCACTTGCCGGAGCCCATCACGCCCCGCTCGTCGTACCGGCTGGTGGTGCGCACCCCGGGCTTCAGCGGCTTGTCCCAGCCGCGCTTGGCGACCTCCGGGGAGAGATCGGTGAGCAGCCCCTGCCTGGAGAGCAGCCCGGTGGTGGCGTTGCCCTTGTTGTACTCCATGAGGTCGGGCGCGCTGTCCGATCCCAGCACCATCGAGGCGGTCTTCTGGATCTGTTCGAAGCCCTTCTCCTCGAACTTCACCGTGACGCCCGGATGGCTCTTCTTGAACTCCTCGATCGCTTGGCTCCAGGCCGCGCCCATGGCGCCATTGGGCGCCTCGTAATGCCACAACGTGAGCGTCTTGCCGTCCCCGGCCTCGCCCCCACCGCCCCCGCACCCCGCCAGGACCAGGGCCCCCGCGAGCGCGGCCGCGACGACGGCCCCCGTTCGTGTCGTCCGTTTCCGTGCCGTCAACATCCACTGCCTCCGGGAGGGTTGGGGAGAATGTGCACGTGCAACGTTCGTCGAAGCGCTTCGATGGGCAGAGGTATAGGTGTGCGCGGAGAGGTATGTCAATGGCGTTGACAAAATGGTGGGGAAGCCCGTGATCCCGGCGGGCCCCGCGGCCTCACCGCACTCCGCCCCCGCGGGTGAGAGCAAGGTTTCGTGCCGGTCACCTGGCGCCACGGGCCGGTAATCCGCTGTGCCTAGCATCGGGCAGCGACACCGAGCACCGTGGAGGCGCGATGACTGCCCCGACCACCACCGCCGCCCGTAAGGGGGCCCGCTGGATCGAGGAATGGGATCCGGAGGACGAGACGTTCTGGCGGGAAAAGGGGGAACGAACAGCGACCCGGAACCTGATCTTCTCCATCCTCTCCGAGCACATCGGCTTCTCCATCTGGAGCCTGTGGTCGGTGATGGTGCTGTTCATGGGGCCGGAGTACGGGGTCGACCCGGCCGGGAAGTTCTTCCTGGTCGCCATGCCCACCCTGGTCGGCGGGGTGCTGCGGGTGCCGTACACCTTCGCCGTGGCCCGCTTCGGGGGCCGCAACTGGACGATCATCAGCGCCGCGATGCTGCTGGTGCCGTCGCTGGTGGCCGCCGTGGTGATGGAGCCCGGCACCTCGTACACCACGTTCCTGGTGGTCGCGGCGCTCACCGGGGTCGGCGGCGGGAACTTCGCGTCCTCCATGACCAACATCAACTCGTTCTACCCGCTGCGCAAGAAGGGCTGGGCGCTCGGGCTCAACGCGGGCGGCGGCAACATCGGCGTGCCGGTCATCCAGCTGATCGGCCTGCTCGTCATCGGCACGGCCGGGGCCTCCCACCCGCGGATCGTGCTCGCCGTCTACCTTCCGCTGATCGTGGTCGCGGGGGTGCTCGCGGCGCTCTTCATGGACAACCTGGCGCCGGTGAAGAACGACACCGGGGCGGCCAAGGAGGCGGCCAGGGACGCCCACACCTGGATCATGTCGGTGCTCTACATCGGCACCTTCGGCTCGTTCATCGGCTACAGCTTCGCCTTCGGGCTGGTGCTGCAGAACCAGTTCGACCGCACCCCGCTGCAGGCCGCCTCGCTCACCTTCATCGGCCCGCTGCTCGGCTCCCTCATCCGCCCCATCGGCGGGCGGCTGGCCGACGCTTACGGCGGCGCGCGGATCACGCTGTGGAACTTCGGCGGGATGGCCGCCGCGACGGTCGTGGTCGTCTACGCCTCCGCGCAGCGCTCGCTGCCCGTCTTCCTCACCGGCTTCATCGCCCTGTTCGTCCTCAGCGGGCTCGGCAACGGCTCCACGTTCAAGATGATCCCGGGCATCTTCCAGGCCAAGGCCGCGGCGCGCGGGCTCACCGGCGAGGAGGCCGCGGCCTACGGCCGGCGGCTGTCCGGCGCGGCGATGGGGCTCATCGGGGCGGTCGGCGCGCTCGGCGGCCTCGGCATCAACCTGGCCTTCCGGGAGTCGTTCGGCAGCGCCCACTCCGGCACCCCGGCCTTCGTCTCCTTCCTCGCCTTCTACGCCCTGTGCTCGGCGGTCACCTGGACCGTGTACCTTCGCCGCACCCCGGCGGCGGCCCGGCCCGCGGGGGCCGGTGCGCCGGAGGAGCGGGCGGCGCCGCAGCCCGCCTACGCGGACGTGTGAGCCATCCGTCGCGGAGGCGTACGGTCGTAGGGTGCCCGTGACCGTACGCCCCGTTACACCCGGGAAACGTGCCGGAACCGCGTCCGACACGGGACCACGCCAGGATGACGACTCATCCCAAGGCGCGCATACGACAGTGAACCGGGACGAGAGCCGAGAGCCAGAGCCACATGCAGCGAGACCATCACCAGGCGACGACCGTCGGACCCCTCGCGGGGTTCACCGTCGGCGTCACCGCCGCGCGCCGCGCCGATGAACTCGGCGCCCTGCTGCTGCGGCGCGGCGCGGCCGTCCTGCACGCGCCGGCGCTGCGGATCGTACCGCTGTCCGACGACTCCGAACTGCTCACCGCCACCAAGCGGTTGATCGACCACGCCCCCGACGTGGTGGTCGCCACCACCGCCATCGGCTTCCGCGGCTGGGTCGAGGCCGCCGACGGCTGGGGTATCGGCGACGCCCTGCTGAACCGGCTGCGCGACGTCGAACTGCTGGCCCGCGGGCCCAAGGTGCGCGGTGCCGTACGGGCCGCCGGGCTCACCGAGAAGTGGTTCCCCGCCTCCGAATCGATGGCCGAGGTGCTCGACCGGCTGCTGGAGGAGGGCGTCGACGGCCGCCGCATCGCCGTCCAGCTGCACGGCGAACCGCTGCCCGGCTTCGTCGAGTCGCTGCGCGCCGGGGGCGCGGAGGTGGTGGGCGTGCCGGTCTACCGGTGGATGCCACCGGAGGACATCGGCCCCGTCGACCGGCTGCTGGACGCCGCGGTCGCCCGCGCCGTGGACGCCATCACCTTCACCAGCGCCCCCGCCGCCGCGAGCCTGCTGGACCGGGCGGAGCGGCGCGGTATGCGCGAGGACCTGCTCAAGGCGCTGCGCCACGATGTGCTGCCCGCGTGCGTCGGGCCCGTGACCGCGCTGCCGCTGGAGGCCCAGGACGTCCCCACCAGCCAGCCCGAACGCTTCCGGCTCGGGCCGCTCGTGCAGTTGCTGACCGCCGAGCTGCCCGGGCGGGTGCGGCCGTTGCCGGTCGCCGGGCGGCGGCTGGAGATCCGCGGCCACGCGGTGATCGTGGACGGCGAGCTGCGCACCGTCCCGCCCGCCGGGATGGCCCTGCTCCGCGCCCTGGCCCGGCACCCGGGCTGGGTCGTGGCCCGCGCCGACCTGCTGAAGGTGCTGCCGGGGGCGGGCCGCGACGAGCACGCCGTGGAGACGGCGATGGCCCGCCTGCGCGCGGCCCTCGGATCGCCGAAGCTGATCCAGACGGTGGTCAAGCGGGGCTACCGGCTGGCACTGGACCCGGCGACCGACGCCAAGTACGCCGACGCGTAGCGGTACCAGGGGTTTTCGCTTCCGGGCACGGACCACCATCCAGCCCCTCCGGCGTTTCAGGAGCGGGGGTGGGGGCGGGGTGGGGGACACGGCGCGCGCCCGCACCGGCGGCGGGGTATCGGCCCGCGTCCCGGACGGGCACTCTGGAGGGAGCCCACCTGCCCCCGGAGGTGACAGGAACATGGCGGCGGACGCCTTCGCCCTGCGGTTCGACGCCGGGCGGATCTGCCTGGACCTGGTGGCCACCGTCGACGGGCGCCTCAGCGAGACCCCCGTCGAACGCCTCGACGGCGTCGAACCCCTCAGGGCGTGGCTCCTCGGCACCGGACTCATCCCGCACGGCACGGCCCGCGAAGTCCTCGACGCCGTCGACACCGCCTGGCTCACCCGCTTCCGGGCCGCCCGCGACCTCCTCCACCGCATCGTGCACATGGAGGTGGACGGCAGGGCGGCGGGTCCGGACCTGGAGCGGGTGAACGCGCTCGCCGCCACCGCCCCGCCCGCCGTACGGGCCGTACGCGCCACCGACGGCACCCTCGTCGCCCGGCTCGCGGCCGCCCCCGACTGCGGGGCGCTGCTGGCGCAGGTCGCCCGTGACGCCGTCGCGCTGCTCACCGACCCCGTCGCGCGCGGGCAGCTGCGGCGCTGCGAGGGGGAGAACTGCTCGCTGGTGTACCTGGACACCTCGCGGGGCCGGCGCCGCCGCTGGTGCTCCAGCGAGGTGTGCGGCAACCGGGAGCGCGTGGCACGCCATCGCCGCCGTTCAAACCCAAAGCAGAAGCAAAAAATGAACGAGTTTCAGACATGACGCAGGCCCCGGATGGGGGGACCGGGGCCTGCGGGGCGGTGTTTGGGGAGGGAGCCCTTTATGGTGGCCGACGCCCGCCCGGCGCCGGGTTCTCGGCCTCAAGTACGTGCGGTGGCCCGGCAAATGTTCACCGTGGAAGTGGGAGGAATGTCACAGGGTTGTGAATGAACTGCGGATCATTCCAGCCCGTACGCCCCTCGACCCAGCGGCTTGCGTACGCAAAGATGCCCTCGTGACCGAGAGGACGACACCGGACGACGCGCTGATGCGCGCGCTCTATGCGGAGCATGCGGGCCCGCTTCTCGCCTTCGTCCTGCGCCTGGTCGCAGGCGACCGGCACCGCGCCGAGGACGTGGTTCAGGAGACGCTTTTACGGGCGTGGCGCAATGCCGACCAGTTGCAGCGCGGCGGCGGTTCCGTACGCCCGTGGCTGGTGACCGTGGCTCGTCGCATCGTCATCGACGGCCACCGAAGCCGCCGTGCCCGCCCCCATGAGGTCGACGCGGCCCCCCTGCATGTCATGCCCGCAGCAGATGACATAGACCGGGCGCTGCGCCAAATGACCATTTCCGATGCCCTGAATGACCTGTCCGATGCGCACAGAGAGGCGCTCGTCGAGACATACTTCAAGGGACGGACGGTGAGTGAGGCTGCGGAAGTGCTGCGCGTGCCGCCCGGGACCGTACGATCCCGGGTTTACTACGCGCTGCGCTCCCTCAAGCTCTCACTTGAGGAACGGGGGGTCACGGCATGATGCCGACAGCGGACGACCAGCAGCACACCGCCGTCGGCGCCTATGCGCTCGGCGTCCTCGACGTGGCCGACGCGGCGCGTTTCGAGGAGCACCTGATCGGGTGTGAGCGGTGTGCGGCAGAGCTGGACGGGCTGATGGGCATCCCCCCGCTGCTGGCGGACTACGCGACCGACGCGGACGGCACGGCCGTCCCCGACCTCGCCGCCCTTGACCCCCGCCCCGGGCCCGAGCTGCTGGGCCGGCTGCTCGGCGAGGTGACGGCGAGCCGTCGTACGAAGGGCCGCAGGCGGCTCTTCCTCGTCGCCGCGGCGGGCATCCTGATCGTCGGCGGCCCGTTCGTGGGCGCGGCGCTCACCTCGGGGTCCGACGAGGGCGGTGGCGGCGCGAATCCCCCGGTCGCCGCGGCCAACCCGGCGCGGGCGGCCTACGACCAGGGCAAGAAGTACAGCTCGGTGGACCCCGCGACCAAGGTGAACGCCTCGGTCTCGCTCACCCCGAAGGGCTGGGGCACCGCCATCGCGTTCAAGCTGGGCAACGTCAAGGGGCCCAAGAGCTGCGATCTGATCGCCATCGGCAAGGACGGTCACGAGGAGACCGTCACGACGTGGGCCGTGCCCGGCGCGGGCTACGGGATCAAGGACGGCGACGGCTCCCGCTGGAACAAGGAGCCGCTGTACGCGCAGGGCGGCGCGGCGATGAACCAGAGCGACATCGCCCGCTTCGAGGTCCGCACCCTCGATGGCCAGCGGCTGGCCGAGGTCAATATCTGAGGCGCGCGTACGGGTGGGTGTACGGTTGACGGCTGCCCTATGTACACAGAAGGGGGCTTGGGTGGCCGCGCAGAACGCCACGCAGAACGCCACGCAGAACGTCACGCACGTCAGCCGGACGGCTCCGCCGCGCGACGGCGGGGACGGGGTCCGGGACCGTGAGATCCGGATCGAGCAGACCCATCTGGACCGCGTGTACCGCCGCTTGGAGGAGAAGATCCACGAGGCGGAGTTCCTCATGGACGACGCCGCCAAACGCGGACAGGTCGGCACGCCGGGCGCACTCGCCGAGCGTGACGCCCAGGTGTTCCGGGCCGGGGTGCACCTCAACCGGCTCAACAGCGAGTTCGAGGACTTCCTCTTCGGCCGCGTCGATCTGCTCCTCGGCAAGGACGGCGAGCGCGGCCCGGACGGGGCGTACACCTCCGTGGAACCCGCCGACGACGCCATCCGGCCGGGCGCGGACGGGGACCGCGCGGAGATCGCGGAGACCCTGCACATCGGCCGCATCGGGGTGCTGGACGCCGACTACTCGCCGCTGGTGATCGACTGGCGGGCCCCCGCCGCCGCCCCCTTCTACCGCTCCACCCCGGTCGCCCCCGGCCGGGTCGTGCGCCGCCGGGTGATCCGCAGCAAGGGCCGCCGGGTGCTCGGCGTCGAGGACGACCTGATGCGCCCCGAGCTGACCGCGACCCTCGGCGGCGAGGTGCTGCCGGTGGTCGGCGACGGCGCGCTGATGGCCGCGCTCGGCCAGGCCCGCGGCCACACCATGCGCGACATCGTCGCCTCCATCCAGGCCGAACAGGACCTGGTGATCCGCGCCCCCGCCGCCTCCGTCACCGAGGTCGAGGGCGGCCCCGGCACCGGCAAGACCGCGGTCGCGCTGCACCGCGCGGCGTACCTGCTCTACCAGGACCGCAGACGGTACGCGGGCGGCATCCTGGTCGTCAGCCCCACCCCGCTGCTCGTCGCGTACACCGAGGGCGTGCTGCCCTCGCTGGGCGAGGAGGGCCAGGTCGCGATCCGCGCGGTCGGTTCCCTGGTCGAGGGCGCCGCGGCCACCACGTACGACGAACCGGCCGTGGCCCGGATCAAGGGCTCCTCGCGGATGATGAAGGTGCTGCGCAAGGCGGCCCGCGGCGCCCTGGAGCTGCCGCCCGCGGCTCCGGCGCCCGCCGAGGGCGACGGCGGCGGCCAGCTGACCCTGGACGACGCGGCTGACGACACGCCGAGCAGAGGCCAGAGACCCGGCGGGCCGCCCGAGCGCCTGCGGGTCGTCGCCTTCGGCGCCCGCGTCGAGCTGGGCGCCGAGGAACTGCGCCGCATCCGGCAGAACGCGCTGGGCGGCACCGCGCCCGTCAACCTGCTGCGCCCGCGCGCCCGCCGGCTGCTGCTGGACGCGCTGTGGGCCCGTACGGGCGGCCCGCGCCGCTACACGGACCCCGAACTGGCCGCCGAGGCGCGCGAGGGCTTCGACGAGGACATCTCCGGCGAGGACGCGTTCACCGGCTTCCTGGACGCCTGGTGGCCCGAACTGACCCCGCGCTCGGTGCTCGCCGCGATGGCCGACGAGAAGCGGCTGAGCCGCTGGTCACGGCGGGTGCTCAACCCGCGCGAGGCCCGTCTGGTGGCCCGTTCGCTGGCCCGGCTGGGCCCGGACGGACAGGGCCCGCTGTCGGTGCACGACGTGGCGCTGCTGGACGAGCTGCACACCATCCTGGGCGCCCCGGCCCGCCCGGCGAAACCCCGCGAGGCCGATCCGCTGGACCAGCTCACCGGGCTGGAGGAGCTGACCACCTTCGCCGACCGCACCACGCCCCGGCGCGGCCGCGCGGACCGGGCGGAGCAGGAACGCACCGACTACGCGCACATCATCGTCGACGAGGCCCAGGACCTGACGCCCATGCAGTGGCGGATGGTGGGGCGGCGCGGCCGCCACGCCACCTGGACGGTCGTCGGCGATCCGGCCCAGTCCTCCTGGTCCGACCCGGACGAGGCGGCCGAGGCCCGCGACGAGGCGCTGGGCACCCGTCCGCGCCGCCGCTTCACCCTCACCGTCAACTACCGCAACCCGGCGGAGATCGCCGAGCTGGCCGCCAAGGTCCTGGCGCTCGCGATGCCCGGCACCCCCGCGCCCCGCGCGGTCCGCTCGACCGGCGCCGTACCGCGGTTCGCGCCGCTCCCGGCGCACGCGGACGGCGACCTGGGCGGCCACGTCCGCGACGAGGCGGCCCGGCTGCTGGAGGAGGTGGACGGCACGGTCGGCGTCGTCGTCGCCATGGGCCGCCGCGAACAGGCCCGCGGCTGGCTGGCCGGGCTCGGCGACCGGGTGGTGGCGCTGGGCAGCCTGGAGGCCAAGGGGCTGGAGTACGACGCGACGCTGGTGGTCTCGCCCGCCGAGATCGCCGACGAGTCACCGGCCGGGCTGCGGGTGCTGTACGTGGCGCTCACCCGGGCGACCCAGCGGCTGACGGTCGTCCCGGGCGAACGCGACGACCCGGACCGAAACGGCGTCCCGGACCTGCTGAGGGCCGATTGAGGGCCGATTGAGGGACGGAGTGAAATCGGCCCCGCCGACGGGGAATCGCTTCCGGGGATGGTTTGTTAGCCTTGCTGTGGCACCGGCTCGATCCAAGCCCCCGGGCCCAACCATCGTCGCTACGAGCGACCACTTGCCGCGAGGCGAGCATGGCGGGTCGGTGCCACCTACAACGTCATGGCGAAGAGGTCCGCGTTCTCAGCTGAGGACGCGGACCTCTTCGGCTTGCGGCCCCTTCCGGCCCTGCACGATCTGGAATTCGACCCGCTGGTCGTCGGCAAGGCTGCGGTAGCCGTTGCCGTTGATCGAGCTGTAGTGGACGAAGACGTCCGGCCCGCCGCCCTCCTGGGCGATGAAGCCGTAGCCCTTCTCGGCGTTGAACCATTTGACGGTGCCCTGAGCCATGCCCGCTGCTCCTTGTGTTCCTCGACGCCGGTGGACGTCGTTCGGCGCTGTGCGCGCCAGAGCCTAGGGGCCTGGGCTGCGGGAACGGCCCGCCTCGCCCGGCGTTCCCGCGAAGGAGTGGGGCTTTCCACTCGGCTGACCCCACCCCTGGTATGTCAGAACAATATGTCCGAAAGTCGGGCCGGGTTACCTCGTACCAGAAGGTAGGTGCAACCATCTGAGGATGTGGCCCGGCCATCTCGGGCCCGGCACACCTGGTTCAAGGGAAAGCAGAGGAAGACGGTCATGGCAACGGCGCCCAGCGTCTCGTACTCGATGACGGTCCGGCTGGAGGTCCCCGCGAGCGGTACCGCGGTGAGCCAGCTGACCACGGCCGTGGAGTCCTCCGGTGGCTCGGTCACAGGCCTGGATGTGACCGCTTCCGGCCACGAGAAGCTTCGTATCGACGTCACCATCGCGGCCAGCTCCACCGCGCACGCCGATGAGATCGTGGAGAAGCTGCGTGGTATCGAGGGCATCTCGCTGGGCAAGGTCTCCGACCGTACCTTCCTGATGCACCTCGGCGGCAAGATCGAGATGTCGTCCAAACACCCGATCCGCAACCGTGATGACCTGTCCATGGTCTACACCCCGGGCGTGGCGCGGGTGTGCCAGGCGATCGCGGACAACCCCGAGGACGCCCGCCGGCTGACGATCAAACGCAACAGCGTCGCGGTGGTCACCGACGGCTCGGCGGTGCTGGGCCTGGGCAACATCGGGCCCAAGGCCGCGCTGCCGGTGATGGAGGGCAAGGCGGCGCTGTTCAAGCGCTTCGCCGGGATCGACGCGTGGCCGATCTGCCTGGACACCCAGGACAGCGACGCCATCGTGGAGATCGTCAAGGCCATCGCGCCGGGCTTCGCCGGCATCAACCTGGAGGACATCTCCGCCCCCCGCTGCTTCGAGATCGAGGCGCGGCTGCGTGAGGCGCTGGACATCCCGGTCTTCCACGACGACCAGCACGGCACCGCCATCGTGGTGCTCGCCGCGCTGACCAACGCGCTGCGGGTGGTGGGCAAGAAGATCGAGGACGTGCGGGTGGTGATGTCCGGCGCGGGCGCGGCCGGCACCGCGATCCTGAAGCTGCTGACCGCCGCCGGGGTGCGGCACGCGGTCGTCGCCGACATCCACGGCGTGGTCCACTCCGGCCGCCAGGACCTGGTCTCCGCCGACCCCGACTCCCCGCTGCGGTGGATCGCGGACAACACCAACCCGGAGGGCGTCACGGGCACGCTGCGCGAGGCTGTGCGGGGCGCGGACGTCTTCATCGGTGTGTCGGCCCCGAACGTGCTCTCCGGTGAGGACGTGGCGGCGATGGCGGACGACGCGATCGTCTTCGCGCTGGCCAACCCGGATCCCGAGGTGGACCCGGCGGTCGCCCGCCAGACGGCGGCCGTGGTGGCCACCGGCCGCTCGGACTTCCCGAACCAGATCAACAACGTGCTGGTCTTCCCGGGTGTCTTCCGTGGCCTCCTGGACGCCCAGTCCCGTACGGTGAACACCGACATGATGCTGGCCGCGGCGGGTGCGCTCGCGGATGTCGTCCACGACGACGAACTGAATGCCAACTACATCATTCCGAGCGTCTTCAACGACAAGGTCGCGGGAGCGGTCGCCGGAGCCGTGCGTGAGGCGGCGAAGCCTGTGACCGGGACCACCGCGGTCTGAGCCGGGCACGGCGCGTCGCGGCCCTTGGGCTACCTGGGGCCGCCATAGGGTGGCGGGCAGGAAAACGACCGCCACGGCGCTTTTCGTGTGACTCTCCGGGGTTCCGGATTGGCTTTCCCGCCACAGGTGGGGGCAGGATGCGTTCCGGGCGCGAGGGTCTGAACAGCAGACCCGGGTCCGGGGACTGTCCGAGGGCCCTGGCAGCATCGGCTTCGATCTCACGCCTAATGGCAAGATGAACACGGGAGTACAACATGAACCGCAGTGAGCTGGTGGCCGCTCTGTCCGAGCGCGCCGAGGTGACCCGCAAGGACGCCGACGCCGTTCTGGCGGCCCTGGCCGAGGTGACCGGTGAGGTCGTCGCCAAGGGCGACGAGAAGGTCACCATCCCCGGCTTCCTGACCTTCGAGCGCACGCACCGTGCCGCTCGCACCGCGCGCAACCCGCAGACCGGTGAGCCGATCGAGATCCCGGCCGGCTACAGCGTGAAGGTCTCCGCGGGCTCCAAGCTGAAGGAAGCCGCCAAGGGCAAGTAAGACGCCTGGCGACACAAGGTAGGGCGGCCACCCGGTGCGGGTGGCCGCCCTACGCCGTCCTCCACGGCTCCTTGAAGCGCCTCAGACGCCCAGATGGGCCCTTCAGGGCCCATAACCCCCGCTCAGCCCCCACACGCCCCGTCTCCCCGCCCTCAGCGGGTGAGCGCCGGTGGCCGGGGTGCGGCGGCTACGCCGCCCGGTGTGCCGGGGTCCGGGGCGGTGCCCCGCCGCGCCCGCGCCTCGCCTCGGGGCGTGGGGCCGGGGCCGCGCGTCCCGAGCCCGCGACCTGCCTGCCCGCCCCTCCGGCCGCGCCGCAGCGGTCGAGCCGCCGCGGCGGTGGCGGGGGTGCG
The DNA here is from genome assembly GCF_001417735.1 of Streptomyces sp. NBRC 110028. Classification (GTDB taxonomy): domain Bacteria; phylum Actinomycetota; class Actinomycetes; order Streptomycetales; family Streptomycetaceae; genus Streptomyces. Next base: position 131,769 of record NZ_BBUZ01000034.1, on the reverse strand, counting down.
GCGCGGGGCTACGACGCCGGGGTCCGGGGCGGTGCCCCGGTTTCGGGAAGGGGCGGGGCGGGGGAAGAGCCCCCGCCCGCACGCCCCCGGTCTCCAGAAGGGGGACGGCGTTACACGGTGTCGGCGTCGCCCGGGAGCTCCACCTTGGCGCCCAGCTCGACCAGCTTGTGCATGAAGTTCTCGTAGCCCCGGTTGATCAGGTCGATGCCGTGGACCCGGGACGTGCCCTGCGCGGCGAGGGCCGCGATCAAGTACGAGAAGCCGCCGCGCAGGTCGGGGATGACCAGGTCGGAGCCCTGGAGCCGGGTCGGGCCCGACACGACCGCGGAGTGCAGGAAGTTCCGCTGGCCGAAGCGGCACGCCGAGCCGCCCAGGCACTCGCGGTAGAGCTGGATGTGCGCGCCCATCTGGTTCAGCGCGGAGGTGAAGCCCAGCCGGGACTCGTACACCGTCTCGTGGACGATGGACAGGCCCGAGGCCTGGGTCAGCGCCACCACCAGCGGCTGCTGCCAGTCGGTCTGGAAGCCGGGGTGGACGTCGGTCTCCAGGGCGATCGCGTTGAGCTTGCCGCCCGGGTGCCAGAACCGTATGCCCTCGTCGCCGATGTCGAAGGCGCCACCGACCTTGCGGAAGGTGTTCAGGAAGGTCATCATCTCGCGCTGGCGGGCGCCGCGTACGTAGACGCTGCCCTCGGTCGCCAGCGCCGCGCTCGCCCAGGAGGCGGCCTCCAGCCGGTCCGGGAGGGCGCGGTGGTTGTAGCCGCCGAGTTTGTCGACACCGGTGATCCGGATCGTCCGGTCGGTGTCCATGGAGATGATGGCGCCCATCTTCTGCAGCACGCAGATGAGGTCTTCGATCTCCGGTTCGACGGCCGCGTTGGAGAGTTCCGTCACACCCTCGGCGAGCACCGCCGTGAGCAGCACCTGCTCGGTGGAGCCCACCGACGGGTACGGCAGCCTGATCTTCGTACCCCGCAGCCGCTGCGGAGCCTCCAGGTACTGGCCGTCCTCGCGCTTCTCGATCGTCGCGCCGAACTGGCGCAGCACGTCGAAGTGGAAGTCGATCGGCCGGCCGCCGATGTCGCAGCCGCCCAGGCCCGGGATGAAGGCGTGGCCGAGGCGGTGCAGCAGCGGACCGCAGAAGAGGATCGGGATGCGCGAAGAGCCGGCGTGCGCGTCGATGTCGGCGACATTGGCGCTCTCCACATGGGTGGGGTCGAGCACCAGCTCACCGGACTCGTCGCCGGGGCGCACCGTCACACCGTGCAGCTGCAGCAGCCCGCGCACCACCCGCACATCGCGGATGTCGGGGACGTTGCGCAGTCGGCTCGGCGCACTGCCGAGCAGGGCGGCGACCATGGCCTTCGGCACGAGGTTCTTCGCGCCGCGGACATTGATCTCGCCCTCCAGCGGGGTGCCGCCATGGACGAGCAGGACATCGTTCGAGCGGGTCATCTGGTCTCGCGTTCCTGAGACGGGCAAGGGGCCAAAAGGCAAGACTAAACGCCTTCGAGGCCGCCCCCGTAAGGCTGTTGCACCCTCGAAATGGATCGGTATGCGTCGCGCCACACTCCGTTCCGTCCCGGAAACCGACCGTCACGTGCGCCGCTCCTGCTGTCGTACGCCCCGACCTGCTCTCATACGGGTCTCGTCTTCCACTCCCCGTCCGGACCGGATATGCGGGATCATGTGGCCATGACCGAGGTGTCCTCCCTCACAGGACGGCTGCTTGTCGCGACACCGGCGCTTGCTGACCCGAATTTCGACCGCGCGGTGGTGCTGCTCCTCGACCACGACGAGGAGGGCTCCCTCGGCGTGGTCCTGAACCGGCCGACCCCCGTGGGCGTCGGGGACATCCTGGAGTCCTGGGCCGAGCTGGCCGGTGAACCGGGCGTGGTCTTCCAGGGCGGCCCGGTGTCGCTGGACTCGGCGCTGGGCGTGGCCGTGGTGCCGGGGGAGGCGGGCCGGTCCCCGGCGCGCGGCGAGGACGCCGGGCCACTCGGCTGGCGCAGGGTGCACGGGGCGATCGGCCTGGTGGACCTGGAGGCGCCGCCGGAGCTGCTGGCGGCCGCCGTGGGATCGTTGCGGATCTTCGCGGGGTACGCGGGATGGGGCCCGGGACAGCTGGAGGACGAGCTGTCCGAGGGCGCGTGGTACGTGGTGGAGTCGGAGCCGGGGGACGTGTCGTCGCCCTCCCCGGAGCGGCTGTGGCGGGCGGTGCTGCGCCGTCAGCGCAGCGAGCTGGCGATGGTCGCGACGTACCCGGACGATCCCTCGCTCAACTAGTGGCCCCCGGCCGGCCGGCGGGAACCGCGCCGGTTCGGCCCAGTCCAGCACCCGCCTGCGGGCGACCGCCGTGAGCCCGTCCGCCGCCGGTGGCGGCCTCGAAGGCGCTGGTGAGCGCGGCGCAGCGGCCGGGCAGCCCGCCCTCGCCGCCGTACCGTCGCTCGCCGTGGCGGCGCTGGTGGTCCGGGGCGCCGCGGGCTGGGCGCTCCAGGTTCCGCGGCAGCACCGGCTGCCGGCTCGTGAGGAGGAGCGCGGCACCGTCGCGCCGGCCCTGAACAACCCGGCGCTGTACCTGGGCGGCGGCCGGGGCCGCGGCCCTCGGTCCGGCCAGGCATCTGTGGGCTGTGCGGGACCGGCGGAACGGCCGGGGCGTGCGCCCGCCGGGCGTCGCGGGCATGAGTACCCTAGGGCTGTATGAGCACTCTTGAGCCCGAGCGCGGGGCAGGCACGGGGACCCTCGTTGAGCCGACACCTCAGGTGTCGCACGGTGACGGCGACCACGAGCGCTACGCCCACTATGTACAGAAGGAAAAGATCATGGAGAGCGCGCTCTCCGGATCTCCCGTGGTCGCACTGTGCGGCAAGGTCTGGGTTCCGGGCCGTGACCCGAAGAAGTACCCGGTGTGTCCCATGTGCAAGGAGATCTTCGAGGGCATGGGCGCCGGCGGCGACAAGGGCAAGGACGGCAAGGGCGGCGACGGCAAGAAGTAGCCTCCCCGCCCGCGCCGGAGCTTCGCGTAGACGGCACGTCCGACCCGCGGCCCGAGATGGGGCCGCGGGTCGGACGTGCCGTGCTGTCCGGCCCCGTGTCGCACGGCGGGTGATCCCAGTAGGGTCGGCCCATGAGCGGGCGTACGGAGAACGGGTTACGGGACGCGGCCGGGAACGGCGTGGCGGACGCGGTGGACGCGGTGGGCGCGGCGGCGAACGACGGGGCGCCGCGGGCGGTGTATCTGGTGTTCGGCGCGCGTGAGGTCGACGAGCCGGACGCGGAAGGCGCCGGACTCTACTGCCAGTTCGAGAAGGACTGGGACGCCCAGCTGGAGCGGTGCGGGCGGCTCGCCGAGGAGCGCGGCTACCGGCCCGCGGGCAGCTGTGTGGTGTCGGCCGCGCAGCCGGGTCTGCCGCGGCTGCTGGAGTGGGCGGGCGACCCCGGCTGTGAGATCGTCCTCGCCCCGAGTGCCCGCATTCTGGGACGGATCGAGAAGACCTGGCCGGACTGGGGTCAGGTGGTGGAGCGGCTGGCGGCGGCGGGCGCCCGGGTGGAGGCCGTGCCGTATCCCGAGCCCGCCTACCCGGGCGAGAAGCTGACGCACTCGTAGCCGACGGGCTTCCCGGCGCTTTCCCGGCGCGCGGCTTCCCGGGGCCCGGTTCATCCGGCCCCGCCTTCCCCGGCACAAGATTGGTCGAGACCTCTTGTCCGGATCCGGAACGTTCCCTAGCCTGCCGCATATTGTGCTGTGCGAAACATGCGTTGCATGATATGCAACGCCCTCCCCAAGGGTGCGTTTCCATGAAGCTCTCCAGACCCCTCTCCCTCTCGCGTCGCCTCGCCGCCCCCACCGTGGCGCTCATCCTCGCCGGGCTCACCGTCACCGCCTGTGCCCCCTCCACCTCCGACAACAGCGCCAAGGAAGACGACAAGAGCGGCAAACTGCGCGTCTGGCTCTTCCAGGAGGTCGACAACAAGCCGAAGCAACGCGTGGTCGACGGCGTCGTGTCCGCCTTCGAGAAGAAGCACGACGGGGTCAAGGTCGACGTCACCTACATCCCCATCGACACCCGCGCGCAGAAGATCAAGGCGGCCTTCAACGACCCCAAGAGCGCCCCCGACATCATCGAGTACGGGAACACCGACACGGCGGGCTACGTGGAGGACGGCGGACTCGCCGACATCGGCAAGGAGTTCGGCGCCTGGGACGAGTCGTCGAACACCGACTCCACCGCCAAGAACTCGGTGACGGTCGGCGGCAAGGTGTACGGCGTGCCGCTGTTCGTCGGCGTACGGGCGCTGTACTACCGCACCGACGTCTTCAAGGACCTCGGCCTGAAGCCGCCCACCAGCCAGAAGGAACTCATCGCGACCGCGAAGGAGATCCGCCAGCGGCGGCCCGGTCTCTACGGCATATCGGTCGGCGGCGCCTACACCTACGGCGCGCTGCCCTTCATCTGGGCCAACGGCGGCGAGCTGGCCACCGAGAAGGGTTCGTTCGGCTCCAACGAGTACGAGGCGGCCATTGACAGCGCCGCCGCCAGGAAGGGCATCAAGAGCTACACCTCGCTCATCACCGACGGCAACTGCCCGCCCGCCAAGTGCGCCCAGTGGGGCGGTAACGACAGCGTCGCCGCCTTCGCCGCGGGCAAGGCGGGCATGACGATCGGCGGCGACTTCAACCACCAGGCGATCGAGGCGGGATCGGTGAAGGGCAAGTACGCGGTCGTGCCGCTGCCCGGTGTCAAGGAGGGCAGCATCGCCCCGGCGTTCGCCGGCGGGAACAACCTGGGCGTGCTCAAGAGCAGCACCCACCGCTCGCTCTCCATCGACCTGCTGGAGCAGCTGGCCGGGAAGAAGACCCAGACCAAGCTGTACGACGCCATGGGCTTCCTGCCCACCTTCACCGATGTGCGCGGGGACATCGCGCGCAAGGACCCGTTCGTCAAGCCCTTCGTGAAGACGCTGGACACCAGCTCCACGTTCGTGCCCGCATCGCCCGGCTGGTCGGCCATCGACTCCCAGCTCGTGCTGCCCACCATGTTCCAGCAGATCATCAGCGGCCGTAAGAGCGTGGACGCCGCGTCCGCCGACGCGGCGAAGAAGATGGACGAGGCATTCGGCAAGTGACCTCGGGGACCATCACCCAGCACGCCGGGCCGGAACCGGCCCGGACACAGCCGCCCCGGCGCACCGCGCGCGGTGCCCGGCGGCGGGCCGGGCGGGGGAGCCGGACGCCCTGGCTCTACCTCGCCCCGGCCCTCGTCGTCCTCGGCGGGCTGCTGATCTATCCCATCTACCAGCTCGGGCTCATCTCGTTCCTGGAGTACACCCAGGCCCAGGTGAGCGGCGGACAGCCGACCAGCTTCCAGGGGTTCGCCAACTACGCGGAGCTGTTCCGCGACGGCGAGTTCTGGAGCGTCACCCTCGCCACCGTCGTCTTCGCCGCCGTCTGCGTCGTCTCCACCCTCGCCGTGGGCTGCGCGCTCGCGGTGCTGCTCACCCGGGTCCGGGCGATCCCTCGGCTGGCGCTGATGCTGGCCGCGCTCGGCGCCTGGGCCACCCCGGCGGTCACCGGCTCCACGGTCTGGCTGTTCCTGTTCGACCCCGACTACGGCCCCGTCGACCGGGTCCTGACGTGGTTCGGGCTCTCCGGCTTCCAGGACTACTCCTGGACGTACGAGCGCTACAGCGCTTTCGCCCTGGTGCTGTTCGAGATCGTGTGGTGTTCGTTCCCGTTCGTGATGGTCACCGTGTACGCGGGCATCAAGGCCATTCCGGGGGAGGTGCTGGAGGCCGCCGCCCTCGACGGCGCCTCCGCCTGGCGGACCTGGCGCGGGATCATGGCCCCGATGCTGCGACCGATCCTCGTCGTGGTGACGATCCAGTCCATCATCTGGGACTTCAAGGTCTTCACCCAGATCTACGTCATGACGAACGGCGGCGGCACCGCGGGCCAGAACATGGTGCTCAACGTCTACGCCTACCAGGAGGCGTTCGCCTCTTCCGAATACGGGCTGGGCTCGGCGATCGGCGTGGTGATGCTGCTCATCCTGCTCGCCGTCACCCTGGTCTATCTGCGGCTGCTGCGACGGCAGGGAGAAGAACTGTGACCCACCCCAGGGCCGCCACCGGCGCCGCCGCGCCGCGCCGCGCACCGCTCATCCGCCGCCCCTGGCGGCTCGCGGCCGAGGTCACCACCCTGGCCGTCGCCGTCGTCGTCGCCTTCCCGCTCTACTGGATGGTGCTCTCGGCGTTCAAACCGGCCGGGGAGATCCGCTCCGCCCACCCCCGGCCGTGGACCTCCGCACCCTCGCTGGACTCCTTCCGGCGCGTCTTCGAACAGCACGACTTCGGCCGCTACTTCCTCAACAGCCTGCTGGTCGCCGGGGCGGTGGTGGTCGCCTCGGGCCTGATCGCCTTCCTCGCCGCGACCGCCGTCACCCGCTTCCGCTTCAGGTTCCGCACCACGCTGCTGGTGATGTTCCTGGTCGCTCAGATGGTGCCCATCGAGGCGCTGACCATCCCGATGTTCTTCCTGATGCGGGATCTGGGCGACGCCGTGCCCGGCGTCGGGCTCAACACCCTGGGCTCGCTGATCCTTCCGCACATCGCCTTCTCGCTGCCGTTCGCCATCTGGATGCTGCGCGGCTTCGTGAAGGCCGTCCCCGAATCCCTGGAGGAGGCGGCCTGTCTGGACGGCGCGAGCCGCTCCCGCTTCCTGTGGCAGATCCTGTTCCCACTGGTCCTCCCCGGGCTCGTCGCCACCAGCGTCTTCTCCTTCATCTCCGCCTGGAACGACTTCCTGTTCGCCAAGTCGTTCATCATCAGCGCGACCGAGAACTCCACCCTCCCGATGGCGCTCCTGGTCTTCTTCAAGGACGAGGGCAACGACTGGGGCGGCATCATGGCGGCGTCGACCATCATGACCATCCCCGTGCTGATCTTCTTCGTACTCGTACAGCGCCGCCTGGTCTCCGGCCTCGGCGGAGCGGTAAAGGACTGACGTGATGAACCGGCAGCCCGGCCTCCTGCCCGCCCCGCTGCGGGCCGCCCCCACCCCCGGCGGCGGCCAGGACCACGTCCTGGACGAGGACACCCGGCTCGACGCCCGGCCCGGCACCGAGCGCGTGGCCCGCTGGCTGCGCACCGCAGTCGGGGCCGCCACCGGGCTGCCGCTGGCGCACCGCACCGGCGACGGCGACGGCGACCACATCGTGCTGGAGATCGACCCCGCCCTCGGGGCACGGCTCGGCCCCGAGGGCTACCGCCTCGTCATCGACGGACTCGCGGTGGTCCTCCGGGGCGGCGGCGAGCCCGGCCTGTTCTGGGGCGCCCAGACGCTGCGCCAGCTGCTCGGCCCGGACGCCTTCCGGCGCGCGCCGATCGACCCGGACCGGCGCGCGTGGTCCCTGCCCGCGCTCGACATCGAGGACGCGCCGCGTTTCGCCTGGCGCGGAATGATGCTGGACGTGGCCCGCCACTTCCTGCCCAAGGACGGCGTCCTCGCCTACGTCGACCTGCTGGCCGCCCACAAGCTCAATGTGCTCCATCTCCACCTGACCGACGACCAGGGCTGGCGGCTGGAGATCCGCCGCTACCCGGAACTGACCGCGACCGGCGCCTGGCGGACGCGCACCAAGCTCGGCCACCGCGCCTCCCCGCTGTGGGACGAGCGCCCCCACGGCGGCTACTACACGCAGGACGACATCCGCGAGATCGTCGCCTACGCCGCCGAACGCCACATCACGATCGTCCCGGAGATCGACATCCCCGGGCACAGCCAGGCCGCCATCGCCGCCTACCCGGAACTGGGCAACACGGACGTCATCGACACCGCCTCCCTCGGAGTCTGGACCACCTGGGGCATCAATCCGAACGTACTCTCCCCCACCGACACCACGCTCCGCTTCTTCGAGAACGTCCTGGAAGAAGTGCTGGAGTTGTTCCCCGGCCCGTTCGTCCACCTCGGCGGCGACGAATGCCCCAAGGAGCAGTGGAAGGCCTCCCCGGCCGCACAGGAACGCGTCCGGGAGCTGGGGCTGGCGGACGAGGACGAGCTGCAGAGCTGGTTCATCCGCCACTTCGGCCACTGGCTCGGCGCCCGCGGCAGGCGGCTGATCGGCTGGGACGAGATCCTGGAGGGCGGCGCGCCCGACGCCCCGCTGCCCGACGGCGCCGCCGTCTCCTCCTGGCGCGGCTACGCGGGCGGCATCACAGCGGCCCGGTCCGGCCACGACGTCGTCATGTGCCCCGAACAACAGGTCTACTTCGACCACCGGCAGGCCCCGGGCGAGGACGAGCCCGTCCCCATCGGCTACGTCCGCACCCTGGAGGACGTCTATCGCTTCGAGCCGGTTCCCCCGCAGCTCGACCAGGCCGAGGCGGAACGCGTGCTGGGCGCGCAGGCCAACGTCTGGACCGAGGTGATGGAGGACCGGCGGCGGATCGACTACCAGACCTTCCCCCGCCTCGCCGCCTTCGCCGAAGTCGTATGGTCCGCCCTTCCGCCGCCGCCTGAGCGAGACTTCGCGGAGTTCGAGGGGCGCATGGAAGCACACTACGCCCGTCTGGACGCGCTGGGCGTGAGCTACCGCCCGCCCTCCGGTCCGCGCCCCTGGCAGCGCCGTCCCGGCCTGCTCGGACGTCCGATCGAGGGATCGCCCCCGATCGTGTGAGCCCGGCGCAAGGCGCTCGCCCCCGCGCCCCGCCCCTGGGACGGTGGACGTCCGGCCGTTACGCAAGTTCGTACAAGGGTCCCTGAAACGTGGCAATCCGCACTCGACAGAGACGTCACCCGAAACCCGTACCATCCCCCAGGTCACGGACGGAACCATGCTTCCTGGACCCTCGCGACGGCAGGCATGCGAGATGTGCCAGAGTTGCCACGTCCGGGCTGTGAGCACGTACCGTACGGCGCAACAGCCGGGACACCGGGGAAGGGGCAGCTGGGTTGACCACGCACGCACCGCAGGCGGCGCACACGGTGACGTTGCCGGGCTCGCTCGATGAGGCCGTGGCGGCGCTGGCCGCCATGCCCGCCGCCGTGCCCGTCGCCGGCGGCACCGATCTGATGGCCGCGGTCAACTCCGGCCTGCTGCGGCCCGCCGCGCTCGTCGGGCTCGGCCGGATCAGCGAAATCCGCGGCTGGCGCTACCTGGACGGACACGCCCTGCTCGGCGCCGGACTCACCCACGCCCGGATGGGCCGCCCCGACTTCGCGGCGCTCATCCCGGCCCTGGCCGCGGCCGCGCGCGCCGCGGGCCCCCCGCAGATCCGCAACGCCGGAACGCTCGGCGGCAACATCGTCAGCGCCGCCCCCACCGGCGACGCGCTGCCGGTGCTCGCCGCCCTGGAGGCCACCCTCGTCATCGCCGGGCCCGAGGGCGCGCGCCGCGAGATCCCGGTCAGTCATCTGCTCGCCGGGGTCGAGATGCTGAGCCCCGGTGAACTCGTCGGATTCGTCCGGGTTCCGCTGCTGCACGCCCCGCAGGCCTTCCTCAAGGCCACCGGGCGCACCGGCCCCGGCCGGGCCACCGCGTCCGTCGCCATCGTCCTCGACCCGGCGCGCCGCGGGGTGCGCTGCGCGGTGGGGGCGGTCGCGCCGATGCCGCTGCGGCCGCTGGAGGCCGAGCGCTGGGTCGCCTCGCTCATCGACTGGGACGGCGACCGCGGTCATCTCGATCCGCAGGTCACCACGGCATTCGGCGAATACGTGGCCGCCGCGTGCATCCCCGACCAGCCGCCACCGGAGGACGGCTCCGAACCGGTCCCCCTGCCGCCCGCGGCGCTCCATCTGAGGCGTACGGTGGCAGCCCTGGCCCGCCGAGCATTGGGGAGGGCACTCGCGTGAGTGACGAACAGCAGCCGCACCGGCCGGACCCGGGGAGCGGGTGGCAGCCGATGCCGCACGGCCCGGAGTACGACGCGGAGTCGACGGCTTTCGTCCAGCTTCCGCCCGACTTCCAGTTCCCGGAGCCGGGCGACCCGGACTCCGGCTGGGACCCGCTCGCCGCACCCGGCACCGGCTACACCCCGCCGCCGGTGCCCGGCGTGCCCTCGCAGGGCGGCACGCCGTCACAGGGCGGCCAGTGGCAGCCCGCGGGGCACGGCGGCCCGTACGACGCGCCCGGGCACGACCACTCCGGTCACTCCGGGACCGGGCACTGGACCGTGCCGCACACGGACACCGGCGGTTCCGGCGGCTACGGGTACGGCGGCCACCAGGACCCGCACGGCACCCCCCAGTGGCCGGCGCCCGCCGAGGACCCCTCGAATCAAGGCGAACACGTGCCGCACACCGGTCATTGGCCGTTGCGCACCGAGGAGCCGGTCGACGACTGGCCGCTGCCCGAGGGCGCGTCCCACGGCGAGGGCACCCCGGTGCAGGCCGGCCAGTGGACGATCCCGGTCGCGGGCGACGAGGGCGTGGACGAGACCGGCGAGTACCGGGTCGACGACCACCCCGGCCCGGCGGCCCCGCCGTACGGCGGTCCGGCGGGTCACGGCGGTCCGGCCGGTCCGGTCCTCCCCGGCGATCCCGGTGACCTCGGCGATCCGCGGGAGACCGCCCAGCTGCGGCTGCCGTTCGGCCGTAACGCGCCGCAGCAGCAGGCCGCCCCGTACCAGCAGCCGCACGTCGACCAGGGGCATACCGGCCAGACGGGACACAGCGGCCAGTGGTCGGTCCCGGCGGCCGACGAGGGCGTGGAGGAATCCGGGCAGTACGCGGTCGAGGGCCGCCCCGGCCCGGCCGCCCGGCAGGGCGCTCCGGCGCGCCGCCCGCTGCGCATGCCCGACGACGACACGGCGCGCGAGCACTCCGGCCCGGCGACCCCGCCGCACGGGACCCCGCCCCAGGGCACGCCCGCGCACGGCACCCCGGCGCACGGCACCCCGGCGCACGGCACCCCGGCGCACGGCATCCCGGCGCACGGCATCCCGGCCCACGGCACTCCGCCGCACGGCACGGACGGCCACGGCTGGCACGGTGCGGCGGCCGGGGACTCCGCCGCGTTCGTACGGGAACGGGTGCCGGAGCGGGACGACGACCGGCACGCGGGCCCCGCGGCGAACGGCGTCCTGCCCGAAGAGGCCGCCTGGCACGGCGAGTTCACCGACGTCACCGGCGCGCACACCCCGCCGCACGGCAGCCCGGCCGCCGACGGGCCCGAGGCCGGGTCCATGGCCGAGGCTCCGGCTGGTCCCATGGCAGAGCCCATGACCGAGCCCATGCCAGAGCCCATGCCAGAGCCCATGGCAGAGGCCATGGCAGAGGCCGAACCGGCCACGGCCGAGGAGGCGTTCACGGACGCCGCGGAGCGGTCCGCCCCGGCCGAGGCTCCGGCGGACGCCCCCGAGGCCGTGGACGCCCCCACCGAGGACGCGGACCAGGCAGCCGCCCCGGACCCGCTGGACCCGGCCCACAGCGAGCACCCCCAGGCGTCGTACGTGCTGCACGTCAACGGCGCCGACCGGCCCGTCACCGACTCCTGGATCGGCGAGTCACTGCTGTACGTGCTGCGCGAGCGGCTCGGCCTCGCGGGCGCCAAGGACGGCTGCTCGCAGGGCGAGTGCGGTGCCTGCTCGGTCCAGGTCGACGGGCGGCTCGTCGCCTCCTGCCTGGTGCCCGCCGCGACCGCCGCGGGCTCGGAGGTCCGTACGGTCGAGGGCCTGGGCCAGGACGGCCAGCCCTCCGACGTCCAGCGCGCGCTGGCCGAGTGCGGCGCCGTCCAGTGCGGCTTCTGCGTGCCAGGACTCGCCATGACCGTGCACGACCTCCTGGAGGGCAACCACGCCCCCACCGACCAGGAGACCCGCCAGGCGCTCTGCGGCAACCTGTGCCGCTGCTCCGGCTACCGCGGGGTGGTCGACGCCGTGCGCGAGGTCGTGGCGTCCCGTGAGGCGGCCGAGGAGGCGGCGCGGGCCGCGGAGGCCGCGCAGGACGAGGCGGCGGCACACGACCCGGCCCGCATCCCGCGCCAGGCGGGCCCGCCCGGCACCGGGAACCGGGGCGACGGCGGCAACGGCAGCGGTATGGGAAGGGCATCGGCATGACCGGAATCGCGGACGGCGCGGGAGCCGTCACCGCAACCCCCTCCGCCGGAACGCCCGTCCCGCCACCGCCCCACATGGGGCTCGGTGTGTCGCTCCAGCCCGCCGACGTGACGGCCAAGGCGTCCGGCACCTTCCCGTACGCCGCCGACCTGTGGGCCGAGGGCCTGCTGTGGGCCGCCGTGCTGCGCTCACCGCACCCGCACGCCCGCATCGTCTCCATCGACACCTCCCCGGCCGCCGGGATGCCCGGGGTGCACGCCGTGGTGACCCACGCCGACGTGCCCGGTGACGCCTCGCACGGCCGCCGGGTCGCCGACCGGCCGGTGTTCGCCAAGGACCTGGTGCGCCACCACGGCGAGCCCATCGCCGCGGTCGCCGCCGACCACCCCGACACCGCCCGGCTGGCCGCGGCCGCCATCGCCGTCGAGTACGAGGTGCTGGAGCCGGTCACCGACCCCGAGCAGGCGTTCGCCGCGGAACCGCTGCACCCCGACGGCAACCTGGTCCGCCACATCCCGCTGTCCTTCGGCGACCCGGAGGTCATCGGAGAGGTCATCGTCGAGGGCCTGTACCGGATCGGCCGCCAGGACCCGGCGCCCATCGGCGCCGAGGCGGGCCTCGCCGTACCGCGTCCGGACGGCGGCGTGGAGATCTACACGGCCTCCACCGACCCGCACGCCGACCGCGACCTGGCCGCCGCCTGCTTCGGTCTGGAGCCGGAGCGCGTCAAGGTCGTCGTCACCGGCGTCCCCGGCGCCATGGGCGAGCGCGAGGACCCCGGGATGCAGCTGCCGCTCGGGCTGCTCGCGCTGCGCACCGGCCACCCGGTCAAGCTCGCCGCCACCCGCGAGGAGTCCTTCCTCGGCCACGCCCACCGCCACCCCACCCTGCTGCGCTACCGCCACCACGCGGACGCGCAGGGCAAGCTGGTGAAGATCGAGGCGCAGATCCTGCTGGACGCCGGCGCCTACGCGGACTCCTCGGCCGACACCCTGGCCGCCGCCGTGTCGTTCGCCTGCGGCCCGTACGTCGTACCGCACGCCTTCATCGAGGGCTGGGCGGTCCGCACCAACAACCCGCCGTCGGGCCATGTCCGCGGCGAGGGCGCGATGCAGGTGTGCGCGGCGTACGAGGGCCAGATGGACAAGCTCGCGGCCAAGCTCGGCCTCGACCCGGTCGAGATCCGGATGCGCAACGCCATGGCCACCGGCGATCTGCTGCCCACCGGACAGACCGTCACCTGCCCGGCGCCGGTCGCCGAGCTGCTGCAGGCCGTCAACGACGCGCCGCTGCCCGCCCTCCCGGCCGACGACCCCGAGGAGGACTGGCTGCTGCCCGGCGGCCTTGAGGGCGCCGGCGACCCGGCCGCCGTGCGGCGCGGCGTCGGCTACGCGCTGGGCATGGTGCACATGCTGGGCGCGGAGGGCGCCGACGAGGTGTCCACCGCCACCGTCAAGGTCACCGGCCCGGTCGCCACCGTCATCTGCGCGGCCGTCGAGACCGGTCAGGGCTTCGCCACCCTGGCCCGCCAGATCGTGCAGGACGTCCTCGGCATCGAGGAGGTCCATGTCGCCCCCGTCGACACCGACCAGCCCCCGGCCGGTCCCGCCTCGCGCGGCCGCCACACCTGGGTCTCGGGCGGTGCGGTCGAGCGCGCCGCCAAGATGGTCCGCACCCAGCTGCTCCAGCCGCTGGCGCACAAGTTCGGCATGTCCACCGAGCTGCTGACCATCGCCGACGGCAAGATCACCTCGTACGACGGCGTCCTCAGCACCACCGTCGAGGAAGCCCTTGAGGGCAAGGAGCTGTGGGCCACCGCCCAGTGCCGCCCCCACCCCACCGAACCGCTCGACGAGACCGGCCAGGGCGACGCCTTCGTCGGCCTCGCCTTCTGCGCGGTGCGGGCCGTGGTGGACGTCGACATCGAGATCGGCGCGGTCCGGGTCGTGGAGATGACCGTCGCCCAGGACGTGGGCCGGGTGCTCAACCCGCGCCAGCTCAAGACCCGTATCGAGTCCGGCATCGCCCAGGGCATCGGCGCCGCCCTCACCGAGAACCTGCGCACCTCGCGCGGCGTCATCCGCCACCCCGACCTCACCGGCTACGCGCTGCCGACCGCCGTGGACGTCCCCGACATCCACATCGTCAAACTGGTCGAGGAGCGTGACGTGGTGGCCCCCTTCGGCGCGAAGCCGGCCAGCGCGGTCCCGGTCGTGACCTCCCCGGCGGCGGTCGCGGCGGCCGTCCGCGCCGCCACCGGCCGCCCGGTCAACCGCCTCCCGATCCGCCCCCAGGCGGCGGTGGTCAACCGGACGTAGGGGCCCCGGGACGGGCCTACTCCGGCGGGTTGACCGGGCCGACGAAGGTCCCCGGGTGGGTGGCGGCCGCCTGGTCCAGCAGCTCGCCGCCGTACGGCCAGTCCAGCGGGATGCTCCGCCGCTCGTTCGGCGGGGTGACGAGCACCTGGGCCGGCTTGAACTTCCTGTCGTCGTCGCGGGTCGACGCCAGGAACGTGATGTCGAAGGTGGCCCGGCCGCCGGCGTCGAGCCGGACGGTCCGCGGCTTGTCGTCGGTGCGCCGCAGGTCCCATGTCTCGCCGGTGGCGGCCCGGAGCTGGACGCCGGGGAAACCGGCCATGACGCAGTCGGCCGGGCCGGTGTTCCGCAGCACCACGCGGGCGGTTTGCTGCTCGTCGTACTCCATGTCCGGGCCGCCCTCGAAGTTCGACCAGGCGGCCTTCAACCGGTCGCCGGCGCAGGCCCTCACCGCCGTGGAACCGCCGGAGCCGCTCGCCTTGCCGCCGATGTCCCCACCGGAGCCGCCCGTGCCGTTCGCGGTGGCCGACGGTGAGCTTGCCCTGGCGCCGGTCCCGTCGCCCTGGCAGGCGGTGAGCGAGAGCGCGGCGGCGGCGACCAGCGAGGCGACGGCGACGGTGCGGGTGTGGCGAGGAGCGGTCGTGCGCGGCATGGAATCCCCAGGGATGGTCGAGGTGCGTCGGCGGACGCGGTGCGCGCTCGGTGGTGCGTTCCGCGTCCGGAACAACTGTGTCCGTCACTGCTGTTGATCGGCTAACCCATCACTAACACGCCGCTGGCGTGCTGGAACAAACGGTTTCGCCGGGCCGCGTGCGGTGGGCTGACGTCGGGCGGGGACCTCGGCTTCCCCGGGAGGTCTCCGACGCGGCCGCGCTCGTCACGGGCGACACCATCACCCCGCGGTGAGTCACCGCAGCATCAGCTGCACGATCGCCGCCGTCCCCACCGTCACGATCAGGGCCCGCAGCGCGGTCGGGCTGAAGCGGCGGCCCACCGCGGCCCCCGTCATGCCGCCGAGGGCGGAGCCGGCCGCGATGAGGACGACGGCGGTCCAGTCGAAGTGGGCGGCGAAGAGGAAGAACAGCGCGGCGACGGAGTTCACGACGGCGGCGAGGACGTTCTTGATGCCGTTGAGGCGCTGCATCGGCTCGTCGAGGAGCATGCCCATCAGGGACATGTAGAGGATGCCTTGCGCGGCGGCGAAGTAGCCGCCGTAGACGCTGGCGAGCGTCAGCCCGAGCAGCAGCAGCGGACCGACGTCCCGCCGGGCGGAGCCCTCAGCCCTCGCCTCGCGGCGGGCGCGCGTCTTCTTGGAGATCAGCGGCTGGAGCACGACCAGGACGAGCGCCAGGCCGACCAGCGTCGGCACGATCCGCTCGAACGCCGTGCTGGGCAGCGTCAGCAGCAGTGTGGCGCCCCCGAGCCCCCCGACCAGGGCCCCGGCGCTCAGCTTCAGCACCCGCTTGCCCTGCCCCCGCAGCTCCTTGCGGTAGCCGACGGCGCCGCTGATGGAGCCGGGGATGAGGCCGAGCGCGTTGGACACCGTGGCGGTGACGGGCGGCAGACCGGTGGCGAGGAGCACGGGGAACGTGATCAGCGTCCCGGACCCGACGACGGAGTTGATTCCGCCCGCGCCCACACCCGCCGCGAAGACGGCCACCATCTCCCACGGCGTCACGCGGTCACTCCTCGTTCTCCGGCTGAGGGAAGATTCATGGGCCCGACGCTAGACGGTGACCGGTTCGGTGTCCGCCGAACACCGGGCGGCGGGCCTGTGGCGGGCCTGCGGCGGGGCGCCGGCCGGCGGCGTCCCGCCGCCGGGTCAGCGGGTGTCCAGGGCCTGGGCGACCGCCGGGCCTATCAGGGTCAGGGCTTCCTCGCGCAGCAGGTGGTAGTGGTGGGTCGGGATGCCGTGGATCTTGAGGGCGCCGGAGACGTAGGGCTGCCAGGCCTGCGGGACGTGGGAGGCGTCGCGCTGGTAGCCGGGTATCTCCTCGTCGGCGGTGAAGAGGAGCATGTCGCCCTCGAAGCGGTCGGGGGCGAATTTGCGCATCAGCTCCTGGTCGTTGAGGAAGATGTCGAGCAGCGGGAAGCTGTGCTCGCCCTCCAGGAGCCGTTCCGGCAGGCCGGTTTCGCGGCTGAGGTCGGCGGCCAGCCGGTCGCCGTCGTCGACGCCGTCGGGGTGGGCGGCGAGCCAGCCGGGGGCGAAGATGTCGCCGCCGCCGATGTCGTCGAGGAGGACGCCGAGCCACTGGCGCTTGCTCAGCTCGGGGAGGTCCGGCAGGGCCAGGTCGTTGTCGGGGTAGGCGTCGATGACGGTGAGGGTGGCGACCTCCTCGCCCTCGCTCTGCAGCCGGGTGGCCATGGCGTGCGCGATGAGCCCGCCGAAGGACCAGCCGAGCAGGTGGTACGGGCCGGTGGGCTGGACGGTGCGGATCTGGTCCAGGTAGTCGGCGGCCATCTCGGGGATGCTGGCGGGCAGCACGTCGGGCTCGGTCAGGCCGCGCGCCTGGAGGGCGTAGACGGGCTGGTCGGGGGCGAGGTGGCGCATCAGGCCGGTGTAGGACCAGCCGAGGCCGCCGCCGGGGTGGACGCAGAACAGCGGCGGGCGCCCGCCCTCGCCGCGCAGCGGCAGCAGGATGTCGAGCGGCTGCGACTGGGGCGCGTCGGCGGGGGTGGCGGCGTCGAGGCGGGCCACCAGGCGGGCGACGGTGGGGGCCTCGAAGAGGTCACGCATCGACAGCTCGGTGTCCAGGGCGGTACGGGCCTGGCTGGCCAGCTTGGAGGCGAGCAGGGAGTGGCCGCCGAGCAGGAAGAAGTCGTCGTCGATGGTGACGTCGGGGACGCCCAGCACCTCGCCGAACAGCGCGCACAGCGTCTCCTCGCGGGGGGTGCGGGGCGCGCGGCCGCCGCGGGCGGCCTCGTGGGACGGCACGGGCAGCGCGGCCCGGTCCAGCTTGCCGTTGGGGCTGAGCGGCAGCGTGTCGAGCACCATGAACGCGGTGGGCACCATGTGCTCGGGCAGATCGCGGTGCAGCATCTCGCGGGCGGTGGCGACGCACGGCGGGGCCTCGCCCTCGGCCGTCAGATAGGCCACCAGCCGCTGGTCGCCGGGCTGGTCCTCGCGGACGACGGCCACGGCCTCGGCGACGTCCGGCAGGGTGCGCAGCGCGGCCTCGACCTCGCCGGTCTCGATGCGGAAGCCGCGCAGCTTGACCTGGTCGTCGGAGCGGCCCAGGTAGGCGACGTCGCCGTCCGGCAGCCGTCGGGCCAGGTCGCCGGTGCGGTACATGCGGGCCCCGGGCGCGCCGAAGAGGTGGCCGTACGGGTCGGGGACGAAGCGCTCCGCGGTCAGCGACGGCCGGTCGTGGTAGCCGCGGGCGAGCTGCGGACCGGCGAGGTAGATCTCGCCGACGGCCCCGGCTGGGACGTGCCGCAGGGCGGAGTCCAGGACGTACAGCCGGCTGTTCCACACCGGGGCGCCGATCGGGACCGGGCCGGTCGCGCCGGGCTCGCAGGTGTGGGCGCTGATGTCGACGGTGGCCTCGGTGGGCCCGTACACGTTGTGCAGGGGCACGCCGGGCAGCAGGCCGTGGAGGCGGTCGGCCGTCTCGCGCGGCAGCGCCTCGCCGCCGCAGAACACCTGGCGGAGGCTGCCGGCGCACTGGGCGGCGACATCCGGTTCGGCGAGGAACGCGCGGAGCATGGAGGGCACGAACTGGAGCGTGGTGATGCGCTCTTCGCGGACGGTGCGCACGAGGTACGCGGGGTCCTTGTGGCCGCCGGGCTGGGCGAGCACCAGGGTGGCGCCGCTGACCAGCGGCCAGAAGAACTCCGCGACCGAGGCGTCGAATCCGGCCGGGGTCTTCTGCAGCAGCCGGTCCTCGGGGGTGAGGGGGTGGCTGCCCCGCATCCACTCCAGGCAGTTGACGATGGCGCGGTGGGGGACCAGCACGCCCTTGGGGCGGCCGGTGGAGCCCGAGGTGTAGATGACGTACGCGGGGTGCTCGGGGTCGAGCGCGATCCGCGGCGCGCCGGTCTCCGCGTACGGGTCGGCGTCGTACGCGGCGGTGTCGTACGCGGCGGTGTCGTACGGGGAGACCGGCGAGGAGTCCAGCAGCAGCCGCTCGACGCCGTCCGCCGCGGGCAGCTCGTCGGCGTGCTCGGTCCGGGTGACGAGGAGCGCGGGCGCGGCGTCGTCGAGCATGAACGCCAGCCGGTCGGCCGGGTAGTCCAGCTCCAGCGGCAGATACGCGGCGCCGGACTTGAGGACCGCCAGCAGGGCGATGACCAGCTCGGGGGAGCGGGGCAGCGCGACGGCGACGGTGCGCTCGGGCCCCGCGCCGCGCTCGATCAGGCGGTGGGCCAGCCGGTCGGCGGCGCGGTCCAGCTCGGCGTAGCTCAGCCGGGTGTCGCCGAGGACGACGGCCTCGGCGTCCGGGGTGCGGGCGGCCTGGGACGCGAACAGCGCGGGCAGGGTGCTGCCCGAGGTGGCGTGCGCGGTGTCGTTCCACTCCTCGGCCGCTCGCCGCCGCTCCTCGGCGGACAGCAGCTCGATGCCGCCGACGGTGCGCTCCTTGTCGGAGGTGTCGGCGAGGATGCGCAGGAGTCGCAGATACCGCTCGCGGTGGGCGATGAGCCCGTCGGCGGTGTAGAGGTTGGAGTTCGCGTTGAGGTCGATGCGGATACCGGTGCCGTCGGAGCGGTCGTATCCCATGATCGAAAGGTCTTCGACGGTTCCGTTGGACAGATTGTGCCCGACGACGCGATGTCCCGCGAAGTCGAAATCGTAGTCGTACGTCATGATATTGACGTGCGGGCCGAGGAAGCCGTTTCCGCCGTCCGGGAGGTGGAGATCCCGGGCCAGGTCGATATGGCGGTAGCGCTGATGGCGCAGTGCCTGCCGGACTTCCCGGGAGACCTTCCGCACCAGATCCCGTATCCGCATATCCGAGCGCACCTGGATGCGCAGCGGCACCACATTGGCGAACATCCCGGGAATGCCGCGCAGGGTGGCATCGGTCCGGGCGGTGACCGGCAGCGTCAGAATGATGTCGGATTTACCGGTCAATCGATGCAGATAGGTGGCGGTCGCCGCGATAATCATCGCCGACCAGTGGGTCGCGTATTTCCGCGCGGCGGCGCGCAGCTCGACCGCTTCCGCCTCGGTCAGGTACGCGGTCTCGCGCAGCACGCTGGAGAGGTCGTCGCCGGGGCGGCCGGAAAGCCGGGCGGGTTCCGGGGAATCCGCGAAGTGTTCCGTCCAGTACGCGCGGTCCTTGGCGAAATCATCCGACGACCGGTATTCCTCGTCCCGGTCGAGCAGGGTCCGCAGGGAGCCGAAGACGGTTTCTCCCGCGGCCGGGTCGGTGCCTTCGGCGAGCGCGGTGTAGATCTCGGCGGTGCGCCGGCCCAGCAGGGCGGCGCTGCCCGCGTCGGACACGATGTGGTGGCTGCCCTGGTACCACAGGAAGCAGTCGTCGTTCAGCTTGAGCAGGGCGAACGAGAAGAGCGGGTGGTCGTCCAGCTCCAGCTTGGTGGCCAGGTCGTGCTTCATCCAGCGGACGGCGGCGGCATGCGGGTCGGGCTCGCCGCCGAGGTCGAGGACGGGGAAGTCCCAGTCCGTCACCGGGTCGAGGACCTGCCAGGGCACTCCGTCGTCCTCGCCGACGCGGACGTTGTACGGCTCGGCTTCCAGGACCGCCTGACGCAGTGCCCGCTCGAATATCGCCGTGTCTATCGGCCCTTGGATCTCAAGGTATTCGCCGACCTTGAACGTCGTGCTCTCCGGCGGCTCCAGCTGCTGAATGAACCAGATCTCGCTCTGGCCGGTCGACAGCGGCAGACGGGCGGCCGGTACGGCGGGCTGCACATTTCCCCCAGACGGAACGCAGGATCGCAGGTCGAAACAAAGGGTGCCTGTTCAGTCGCGGCGGGTTCTCCGTCGCGGGACTGCAGGCACCACCGTGACCCTATGCGCCGAAAACGCGCTCACCGGGGGGAATCGGAGACCATTCAGTGGGGAGAATGTGAAAAAGGTCAGGCGACCAGTTGTGTGAACGCCGTTCGCGAATCTGAGCATGCGCTTCGTAAGGCCTCTGTGTCCAGAGGGTTTCCGGTAGTTGACCAGGTCGGAGATCCGGCGCGGCGGATGACGCGGCCCGGGAGAGGGCGGAAGCGCGGGGGCGCGGTGGAGGCCGTGGCGGGATTCGAACCCACGTAACTCGCTTTGCAGGCGAGCCCCTGAACCACTCGGGCACACGGCCAATGTCGTGCTCGTGGCTATGACCATAGGGAGCGGTTCAGGGGGGATCAACGGTTCGGCCGCCGCTGCCATATGACTGACATGCGCCGTTCACAACCACCGGCCGAGGGGGCCGTTACGGGCGGCCGGGGCCGTGCGGGTGCTCCAGGAAGTCCTCCACCACCGGGCGGAACAGCTCCGGTTCGTCCACCCAGGGGTAGTGCCCCACGCCGTGCAGCGGCCGGGCGCGCCCGGCCGGGAACGACTCCGCGACCAGCTCCCCGGCCCGCACCCCGGTCACCGCGTCCCGGTCCCCGGTGATCACCAGCACCGGGCACGGCACCTCGCGCAGCCGCGCCAGCACCGCGCGGCGGCCCGCCTCGTCCACGCCCTGCCAGAAGCCCGCCCGCGGCACCGGGCCCAGCTGCTCGCCCTCGCTCGCCGCGTGCGCCCGCTGCGGCTCGTCCCAGCGGCCGTAGGCCATCGGCGCGGCCCGCAGCAGCAGCTCCCGCACCTCGGCGAGGTCGGTGGTGTCCGGCAGCATCTGGATCGCCACGTACGCCTCCTGCCACCACGGCTCGTCGGCACGCGACTCGAAGATCTCCCGGGCGTCCTCGGGCAGTTCGCCCTGCATCCGGGCGCCCGGGCAGACCAGGACCAGATGGGTCAGGCGCTCCGGGTGGGCCGCCGCGTACGCCTGCGCCGTGGCCGCCGCCGCGTCGTGGGCCAGCAGCGCGAAGCGGGTGAGCCCGAGGTGGCGGCGCAGCGCCTCCAGGTCCTCGGCGAGACTCGGGAACGCGTAGCCGCTGGGATCGGCGGCGGGCGGCGAGTCCCCGGTGCCGCGGCTGTCGGGGATGACCAGGGTGCGGTGCGCGTCGAGGCCGCCGAGGTCACCCAGGTACGCGGCGTTCCGCCCCGGCCCGCCCGCGAGACAGATCAGCGGGGGCCGCGCGGACCCGTCGCGGGCCTCCAGGACGCGGTAGGCCAGCTCCGTTTGGTCGTACGACGTGTAGTGCGGCATAGGGCCAGCCTGCCTGATCACAGGGGCGTCGGCGATGTGACCGCGGAGATCGGAGGCAACGGGAGAGGGAGGGGAGGGGCACGGTGACTCAAAAGCGCCGGGAGGGGGGATGTTCCGTTCCCCCAAAACGCGCTTATGGATACCCTCTATGATGTCCGTGTGTTCGATTCCCGGCACATCAGGACGTTCCACGAGGTGGTCCGCGCCGGTTCCTACTCGGCCGCCGCCCGCGAGCTGGGCTATACCCAGCCGGCCATCACCCAGCAGATGAAGGCCCTCGAACGCACCGTCGGCAGCCCGCTGTTCATCCGCGTCGGCCGCGGCATGCGGCTCACCGAGGCGGGCGAGACGCTCGCCCGGCACGCCGACACCATCCTCTCCTCCATCTCCGCCGCCCAGGCGCAGATGAACGCCATCACCCGGCTGCGCGCCGGACGGGTGCGGGTGTGCGCCTTCCCCAGCGCCAACGCCACCCTCATCCCCGAGGCCATGGCCCGCCTCGCCGCCGCCCACCCCGGGGTGCGGGTCGACCTGCTGGAGGGCGAGCCGCCGGACTCCCTCGACCGCGTCGTACGCGGCGCGTGCGACATCACCCTGGCCTTCACCTATCCCGGGCTGCGCGAGGAGACGCCGCCCGAACTCGTCGAGATCCCGCTGATGGAGGACCAGATGACGGTCCTGCTGCCGACCGGGCATCCGCTGGCCCGGCGGCGCGCGGTCAAGCTCGGCGAGCTGAGCGGGGAGCGGTGGATCGCCGGATGCCTGCGCTGCCGCGCCAACTTCCTGCACGAATGCGCCGAGCAGGGGTTCGCGCCCGACATCGCCTTCACCACCGACGACAACCTGGTGGTGCAGAGCATGGTCGCGTCCGGGCTCGGCGTCGCGATGATGCCGGGCCTGGTGCTGTCGTTCCTGTGCCACCAGCGGGTCACCGGGCGCGCCCTCGATCCGGCGTCGCGGCGCCGGGTCTCCGCGTACGTCCTGCGGGAGCACCTGGAGATCCCGGCGACGGCGCGGGTGCTGGAGGAGCTGCAGACCGTGGCCGCGAACCGGGTCGGCTGCTGACGGCCCGCCGGGGGCCGCGCCCAAGCGCCCAGATATAAGCGGAGGTTGGCCCCCGGTCAACAATCTGTCGTTGGACGTGGTCGACGGTCCGTCCGCACCCTGCCGATATGACCACCGCGTATCCGTCCTCTCGTGTCACGGCCCCCCTCGGCGCCTTCGTCGACGGCGTCCGCGAGGCCGTCGGACGCGGCCTGCCGCCCGATGTGACCGCCTACCTGGTGGGTGAACGCCTCGCCCCCTTCCTCGGCGCGCCCGATCTGCTCACCCCCGCCCAGCGCGAGGGCGACCCGGACGGCTACCGCCAGCACGTCCTGCACGCCGAGCCCGACGGCAGCTTCTCCGTCGTCGCCCTGGTGTGGCTGCCCGGCCAGCGCACCGCCGTCCACGACCATGTGTCCTGGTGCGTCACCGGCGTCCACGAGGGCGAGGAGCACGAGCGGCGCTACCGCCTCGTCCCGGACGGCGCGGCCTCCCGGCTGGTCGCCGTGGAGGACGTGATCAACCCGCGGGGCGCGGTCTGCGGCTTCGCGCCACCCGGCGATATCCACAGGGTGTGGAACGCCTGCGGCACGAAGGCGATCTCGATCCACGTCTACGGCGCGGACATCGTGCGGCTCGGCAGCAGCGTACGGCGGGTGTACGAGGCCCCCGTGGCGGACGAGCTGTGACCGGGTTCCGGCGCGCGGACGCCGCCGGGGTGACGGCATGGCGGTGACCGGGGCGAGGGCCCTGACCGGGGCGGGTGGACCGTCCACCACGGCGCCTCCCCGGCCCCGGATGCCCGCCGCCGCGTACGGGCTCGGGCTGGCCGCCTGCGGGGTCGCGGTCGCGTGGGGCGTGCACCGGGCCCTGCCCGCCGTGCCCCTGCTCACCGCCGCCGTCGTGCTCGGCATCGGCGCCGCGCATCTGCCCGGCACCCGGGGGCTCGTACGCGGCCGCTGCCGGGCCGGGCTCACCCTCGCCGGGAAGCGGCTGATGCGGCTCGGGATCGTGCTGCTCGGCCTGAAACTCAGCCTGGACGACGTCCTCGGCCTCGGCTGGGCCACCGTCGCGATGGTGTTCTGCGTGGTCGCCGCCACCTTCGGCGGCACCTGGTGGCTGGGGCGCCGGATGGGGCTGCGCGGCGACCAGCCGCTGCTGATCGCCACCGGCTACTCGATCTGCGGCGCGTCCGCGATCGGCGCGGTCGGCGAGGTGTCCGACAGCGACGAACAGGACGTGGCCACCTCCGTCGCGCTGGTGACGCTGTGCGGCACGCTCGCCATCGCCGTGCTGCCCCTGCTGCAGCACCCCCTGGGCCTCGGCGACGCGCCGTTCGGCCGCTGGGTGGGCGCGAGCGTCCACGACGTGGGCCAGGTCGTGGCGGCGGCGCAGACCGCCGGGCCCGCGGCGCTGAAGGAAGCGGTGCTGGTCAAGCTGATGCGGGTGGCGCTGCTCGCCCCGCTCGTCGCCGCGCTCGCCGTGTCCGTACGGGCCCGGGCGGGAGCCCGCCGCACCACCGAGGCCCGGCGGCCCCCGCTGGTGCCGCTCTTCGTCGCCGGGTTCCTCTGCATGGTCGCCCTGCGCAGCACCGGCCTGCTGCCCGCCGGCGCGCTGGACACCGCCGCCACCGGCCAGGAACTCCTCCTCGCCGCCGCCCTCTTCGGCCTCGGCAGCGCGGTCCACCTCCCCTCCCTCACCCGCACCGGCGCCCGGGTCGCGGCGCTGGGCCTGTGCGCCTGGGTGGTGATCGCGGGCGTCTCGTACGCGGGCGTGCTGCTCACCACCTGACGCACGACGTGACCCACGGCCTACGTCCGAGGGCCGAGGCACACCACCGACTTCCGACAGGTGTCACATCGCGCCACGGCTCTTACGCTGACCGGCATGACCGCTCTCGACCCGCCTGACGCCGGCCCCGGCACCCCCTCGCGCACGGCGGAGCCGGACACCGGCCTCGCGTCGGACCGCACGGGCGACACCGTCCTCGGCCGCCGCCACCGCGCGCTGACCCTCGGCATCGTCACCGTCGTCTCCCTCATCGCCTTCGAGGCGAGCGCGGTCAACACCGCCATGCCGATCGCGGCCCGCGCCCTGGACGGCGTCGAGCTGTACGCGTACGCCTTCTCCGCCTACTTCACCGCGAGCCTCTTCGCGATGGCGCTGTCGGGGGAGTGGTGCGACCGCAGGGGCCCGCTCACGCCGCTGTTCACCGGCATCGTGGCGTTCGGCGCGGGGCTGCTGATCGCGGGGACGGCGCAGCGGATGTGGATGTTCGTGGGCGGGCGCGCCGTCCAGGGCGTCGGCGGCGGCCTGGTGATCGTCGCCCTGTACGTCGTCGTCGGCCGGGCCTATCCGCCGCGGCTGCAGCCCGCCGTGCTGGCCTCCTTCTCCGCCGCGTGGGTGCTGCCGGTCATCGTCGGGCCGCTCATCGCCGGGACGATCACCGAACAGGCCGGGTGGCGCTGGGTGTTCCTGTCCATCCCGGTGCTGGTGCTGCCGCCGCTCGCGGTGATGCTCCCGGCCCTGCGCACCCTGCCGCCCGGCGGCCCCTCCCCGGCCGTGAACGGCCACCGGATCCTCCTCGCGCTGGCCGTCGCCTGCGGCGCCGGGCTGCTCCAGTACGCGGCCCAGGACCTGGCCTGGTACTCCCTCCTCCCGGCCGCCGCCGGCCTCGCGCTGCTCGTCCCGTGCGTGCTGCGCCTGCTCCCCGCGGGCACCTTCCGCGCCGCCCGCGGGCTGCCGTCGGTGGTGCTGCTGCGCGGGGTCGCCGCGGGCGCCTTCCTGGGCGCGGAGAGCTTCGTCCCGCTGATGCTGGTCACCCAGCGCGGCCTGTCCCCGACCGCCGCCGGGCTCACCCTCGCGGGCGGCGGGCTGACCTGGGCGCTCGGCTCGTACACCCAGAGCCGGGCCCGGCTGGAGCCGTACCGGGAGCGGCTGATGGGTCTGGGCATGCTGCTGATCGCCGTGGCCATCGCCCTGGTGCCGCTGGCGCTCGCCGACTCCGTACCGGTGTGGACCGTCGCCGTCGCCTGGACGGTCGGCGGCTACGGGATGGGGATGACCATCTCCAGCGCCAGCGTCCTGATGCTGAAGCTGTCCGGACCCGAGGACGCGGGCAGCAACTCCTCCTCGCTCCAGGTCTCCGACGCGCTCGGCAACATCACCCTGGTCGGGCTGAGCGGTGTCCTCTTCGTCGCCTTCGGCGGCGCCGCGATCGCCCCCGCCCATCCCACGGCCGCCGCCCCGGCCGCCCCCTCCTCCCACCCCGCCGCCTTCGCCGCCGTGTACGCGGCGATGGCGACCGTGGCCCTGGCGGGCGCCTGGGTGACCACCCGCCTGCGGCCACATTCTGGTACCACGCTGGCCCCAAAAGTGGTACCGTGATGGTATGGCAATGAATCTCCGACTGCGCGACGACCAGCAAGAGGCGCTCAAGCAGCGGGCCGAAGAGGAGGGCCGCAGCATGCACGCCATAGTGCTTCAGGCGATCGACCGGTATCTGGAGCAGGAGGCGGACCGGGAGTCCGTCCAGCGGCTCGGGGCGAAGTACGCGGCACGCCACGCGGACCTGCTACGGAGGCTGGGGGAGTAAGTGAAGTACCTGACGGTCCAGGAAGTGCTGGACCTGGCGGAGATCGCCTGTGGGGGGCAGCGGATCGCGGTACGCGACCTCGGGCTGCTGAGTTCCGCGGTGCACCGTCCTCAGTCGCAGATGTTCGGCATCGAGGCGTACACGGAGCTGTTCGAGAAGGCGGCCGCGCTGCTCCAGTCGCTCGCCGTCAACCACCCGCTGGTGGACGGCAACAAGCGGATGGCGTGGATGTGCACGGTCGTCTTCCTCGACCTCAACGGGGTCGAGATGGTCGACATCGACCAGGACGCGGCGTACAAGCTGGTGGTCGGCGTGGCCTCAGGCGCACTCGACGACGTCGGTGACATCACCGCGCGACTGAAGGCGCTGCACGAGTCGATGTGAGCCTGATCCCACCCGCGGGTGGGACCGGGACGTACCCCCGGAGCATGAAGCACGGCACCGGTAGGCTGACGCGGTTCCCGATCGACCCCGCCGAGCCAGCCTGACGGAGACCGTGAGTACTACTGCCGCCTCCACCAGCCATCACCTCTCGCCCGCCTTTCCCGGACGGGCGCCCTGGGGTACCGCGAGCAAGCTGCGCGCCTGGCAGCAGGGCGCCTTGGACAAGTACATCGAGGAGCAGCCGAGGGACTTCCTCGCGGTCGCGACCCCCGGCGCCGGTAAGACGACGTTCGCGCTGACGCTCGCCTCCTGGCTGATGCACCACCACGTCGTGCAGCAGATCACCGTGGTCGCGCCCACCGAGCACCTGAAGAAGCAGTGGGCGGAGGCGGCTGCCCGCATCGGCATCAAGCTGGACCCGGAGTACAGCGCGGGCCCGCTGAGCCGCGAGTACCACGGCATCGCCATCACCTACGCGGGCGTCGGCGTACGGCCCATGCTGCACCGCAACCGGATCGAGCAGCGCAAGACGCTCGTCATCCTCGACGAGATCCACCACGCCGGTGACTCCCGCTCCTGGGGCGAGGCCTGCCTGGAGGCGTTCGAGCCCGCGACCCGGCGGCTCGCGCTCACCGGCACGCCCTTCCGGTCGGACACCAACCCCATCCCCTTCGTCACCTACGAAGAGGGCGACGACGGCATCCGCCGCTCCTCCGCCGACTACACGTACGGCTACGGCAACGCCCTGGGCGACGGCGTCGTGCGGCCCGTCATCTTCCTCTCCTACAGCGGCAACATGCGCTGGCGCACCAAAGCGGGCGACGAGATCGAGGCCCGGCTCGGCGAGCCGATGACCAAGGACGCCGTCTCGCAGGCGTGGCGCACCGCGCTCGACCCGCGCGGCGAGTGGATGCCGAACGTGCTGCGCGCCGCCGACCGCCGGCTGTCCGAGGTCCGCAAGGCGATCCCGGACGCGGGCGCCCTCGTCATCGCCTCCGACCAGGACTCGGCGCGCGCGTACGCCAAGCTGCTGCGCGAGATCACCGGCACCAAGGCCACCCTGGTGCTGTCCGACGAGGCCGCCGCCTCGCAGCGCATCGAGGACTTCAGCAACTCCGACGACCGCTGGATGGTCGCGGTCCGCATGGTGTCGGAGGGCGTGGACGTGCCGCGCCTCGCGGTCGGGGTGTACGCCACGACCATCTCCACCCCGCTGTTCTTCGCCCAGGCCGTGGGCCGCTTCGTACGGTCGCGGCGGCGCGGCGAGACCGCGTCCGTCTTCCTGCCCACCATCCCGAATCTGCTCGGCTTCGCAAACGAGATGGAGGTCGAGCGCGACCACGTCCTCGACAAGCCGAAGAAGGAAGGCGAGGAGGAGAACCCGTACGCGGAGGAGGAGAAGCTCCTCGAAGAGGCCGAGAAGCAGCAGGACGAGGACACCGGCGAGCAGGACGCGCTGCCCTTCGAGGCGCTGGAGTCGGACGCGGTCTTCGACCGGGTGCTGTACGACGGCGCGGAGTTCGGCATGCAGGCACACCCGGGCAGCGAGGAGGAGCAGGACTACCTCGGCATCCCCGGGCTCCTCGAACCCGACCAGGTGCAGATGCTGCTCCAGAAGCGGCAGGCCAAGCAGATCGCGCACAGCCGCAAGAAGCCGGACGCGGAGGCGGACCTGCTGGAGATGCCCGCCGAGCGACGCCCTGTGGTCACCCACAAGGAGCTGCTGGAACTGCGGAAGCAGCTCAACACGCTGGTGGGGGCGTACGTCCACCAGAGCGGCAAACCGCATGGCGTGATCCACACCGAACTGCGCCGGGTCTGCGGCGGACCGCCGAGCGCGGAGGCGACGGCGGGCCAGATCCGCGAGCGCATCAAGAAGGTGCAGGAGTGGGCCACCCGGATGCGGTGACGTCGCGCCCCGGCCGGTGACGGCGCGCATGCCGTGTGGTGTGCGGTGAGCGAGAGATCTGCTCGGATTCTGGACAACCACTTCCGCTGACCGGACCCGCTCGCTACGGTTCGTGCACGCACACGCCCCGTGGCAGCGTCGCCGCGGAGGGCAGCCGGTGCGTACCACCGCGACCGGCGGAGCACCTTCGCGGGGAGCCGCCACTCATCACCGAGGAGGGGGCGTCGTGACCGCGGAGACCTCACAGACCCTCGACCGGGGACTGCGTGTCCTGAAGCTGCTCGCCGACACCGACCACGGGCTGACCGTGACCGAGCTGTCCACCAAGCTCGGCGTCAACCGCACCGTCGTCTACCGGCTGCTGGCCACCCTCGAACAGCACTCCCTGGTCCGCCGGGACATCGGCGGGCGGGCGCGGGTCGGACTCGGGGTGCTGCAGCTCGGCCGCCAGGTGCATCCGCTGGTACGGGAGGCGGCGCTGCCCGCGCTGCGGTCCCTCGCCGAGGACATCGGCGCCACCGCCCATCTCACCCTGGTCGACGGCACCGAGGCGCTCGCCGTCGCCGTCGTCGAGCCGACCTGGACCGACTACCACGTCGCCTACCGGCCCGGATTCCGGCACCCGCTGGACCGGGGCGCCGCCGGGCGCGCGATCCTCGCCGCCCGCGCGGGCCGCTCCGACGACCCCGGGTACGCGCTCACCCACGGTGAGCTGGAGGCGGGTGCGAGCGGCGCGGCCGCCCCGCTGGTCGGGGTGACCGGGATCGAGGGCAGCGTGGGCGTGGTGATGCTGTGCGACGCGGTGCCGGAGCGGGTCGGCCCGCGGGTGGTGGACGCGGCACGGGAGGTCGCGGACGCCCTGCGGTGAGGCCACGCCCCGCGCCGGCCACCGACCCCGCCTGACCAGGGCGGCGCGTCATCCGTCCCGCCGGTCAACTAAATTCACTCCTATGCCTGCCGTCTCCCCCCGCGCTCTCTCCCCCCGCGCCCGGATCATCGCCGTGTGCGCCGCGCTCGTCATCGTCCTGTTCGCGGTCGCCGCGCTCGCGCCCCTGCCGTTCACCGTGGCCCAGCCGGGCTCCACGGTGAACGTCCTCGGCGCGAACGGCGGCAAGCAGGTGATCACCATCTCGGGGAGCGGCACCCGTAAGAGCACGGGCCAGCTGCGGATGACGACGATCGCGGCGACCGGACCGGAGGCCACCGTCCGGCTGGGCGACGTGGTCAGCGGCTGGTTCCGCACCGACCGCGCCGTGCTGCCGCGCGAGGCGGTGTACGTGGGCGACACGACCAAGGAGATCGAGCGGCACAACGCCGACCAGATGCGGGAGTCGCAGAACACGGCCACCAGCGCCGCCCTCGGCTACCTCCACAAGTCGCCCCGCGACATCAAGGTGACGCTGCGCCTCGCGGACGTGGGCGGGCCCAGCGCCGGACTGCTGTTCTCCCTCGGCATCGTCAACAAGCTGGACGGCGACGGCCGCGGCGGCGACCTCACCGGCGGCCGCACCATCGCGGGCACCGGCACGATCGACGCCCACGGCACGGTGGGCGCGGTGGGCGGCGTCCCGCTCAAGACCCAGGCCGCCAAGCGGGACGGCGCGACGGTCTTCCTGGTCCCCAAGGCGGAGTGCGGGGACGCCCGGGCCGAGCAGCCGAAGGGCCTGCGGCTGGTCCCCGTCACAACCCTCGACGGCGCCGTGCGGGCCCTGCGGAACCTCCAGTCGGGCGGCGCGGTCCCGCACTGCTAGTGCCGCGTCAGCCAAGGTTCACCCCGCTCGCCGCCCTGGCACGGCCATCTGCGGCGTTGCCGAATCGACCGAGTAGGCCCACTACGAGGCCGATCCGGCGCCTTGCATCTGACCGCACCAGGACGCCTCGCTACCGGGCAAACCTTGGCTGACGCGGCACTAGCTACTCGAGTTGTGGCAGGGAGGGCACGCGCGGCGTCGCCAGCCGCAGCCCGACCTCCACGAGCCGCCAGCCGAGCCGGGTCCGCAGCGGATACGTGTGCCGCGGCCTGCGCGGGGCATCGAGCCGCAGCTGCTCGGCGCGCAGCCGGTGCAGTACGTGGTGGACGTAGTCGCCGTACATACGCTCTCCCAGAAGTCCGGTCAGTCCTCGTCGCGCGGGAAGCCGTGCAGATGGACGCGGTACCGGGCGGAGTGCTCGGTGTCCCGGTCGACCTCCTGCTCGCGGTAGCCCTTGATCACTTCATGCACTTTCTCGAGCATTTCCCGCGCGAGCGCGGGCGTGAGGCGCAGGGTGAAGTCGCTCATGTCCGAGCTCTCGCGCCACTGCTCGGGCCATTCGTGCAGGGTGCCGAGCCAGGTGGACAGCTCCTGGCCGTGCACGGTGGCCCACTCGTGCAGCAGGGTGTTCATCGCGCCGCGCACGGACGGGTCGGGGTGGCGCAGCAGCTCGTCGGTGCCCACCCGCGTACGGCGCTGCGCCGCCTTCCACCACCGCTCGCGCCCCTTGCCGCGCTCCGGGTCGTCCGTGACGAAGCCGTAGGCGGCCAGCTGCCGCAGGTGGTAGCTGGTGGCGCCGCTGGACTCGCCCAGCCGGCCGGCCAGTTGGGAGGCGGTGGCCGGCCCGTACTCGCGCAGCGCGTCGAGCAGCCGCATCCGCAGGGGGTGCGCGAGCCCGCGCAGGGAGCGCGGGTCGAGCACCCGTACGTCGTCGTCCGTGTGGTGGTCGTGCTGGGCCATGTGCGGCAGCGTAAGTGTGCAAAGATTTCTTTGCAACGGGTTTTTTGCACGGCCCCGGTCAGTCCTCGGCCGCCTGCCGCACCAGGGGGATGATCCGCAGGGGGACCGGGTTCTCCATCACGATCGCCGTCGAGGCCCGGACGATGCCCTCGATGCCCACGACGCGGTCGATCACCCGCTGGAGGTCGGCGTTCGAGCGGGCGACCAGGCGGCAGAGCATGTCGCCCTCGCCGGTGGTGGTGTGCAGCTCCAGCACCTCGGGGACGCCGGCCAGATGGGTGCGCACGTCCGGGCCCTGGCCCTGTTTGATCTCCAGCGTCGCGAAGGCGGTGACCGGGTACCCGAGCGCCGCCGGGTCCACGTCCGGGCCGAAGCCGCGGATCACGCCCTGGGCGCGCAGCCGGTCCAGCCGGGCCTGCGCCGTGCCGCGGGCGACGCCGAGGCGGCGCGAGGCCTCCAGGACGCCGATGCGGGGCTCCCGGGCGAGGAGTTCGATCAGACGGGCGTCGAGCGCGTCGATTCCCATGGGGCCTCCAGGGCTGGGCGGACTGTGATGGTGGTCACTCTGTACAGAATGCTGCCCTGTTCGCAGGCAGCGCTAGGCAACATGCCCAGCGATTTCGCGAACTGTTGCGCACCCTGAGCCGTGGGGAGACGCTGCCTTCATGACTGAGATCCTGAACCCCACCCCGACCACCGCGCGGCGGGCAGACCCCTTCCCGGTGAAGGGTATGGACGCGGTCGTCTTCGCCGTCGGCAACGCCAAGCAGGCCGCCCACTTCTACGCCACCGCCTTCGGCATGAAGCTCGTCGCCTACTCCGGACCGGAGACCGGCAGCCGGGAGACCGCCAGTTATGTCCTCGTCTCGGGCGGCGCCCGCTTCGTGTTCACCTCCGTCGTCAAGCCGTCCGGCCCCTGGGGGCGCTTCCTCGCCGGGCATGTGGCCGAGCACGGCGACGGCGTGATCGACCTCGCCGTCGAGGTCCCGGACGCGCGGGCCGCGTACGCGTACGCGGTGGAGCACGGCGCCACCGGGATCGAGGAGCCGCACGACGTCAAGGACGAGCACGGGACGGTGGTGCTCGCCTCGATCCGCACCTACGGCGACACCCGTCACACCTTCGTCGAGCGCTCCGGCTACGACGGCCCGTATCTGCCGGGGTACGTGGCCGCCGCCCCGATCGTCGAGGGGCCTGAGAAGCGGTTGTTCCAGGCCATCGACCACTGCGTCGGCAACGTCGAGCTGGGCCACATGGACGAGTGGGTGGCCTTCTACAACCGGGTCATGGGCTTCACCAACATGAAGGAGTTCGTCGGCGACGACATCGCCACCGAGTACTCCGCCCTGATGTCGAAGGTCGTCGCGGACGGCACCCGGAAGGTCAAATTCCCCCTGAACGAGCCCGCGCTGGGGAAGAAGAAGTCGCAGATCGACGAGTACCTGGAGTTCTACGGCGGCCCGGGCGTCCAGCACATCGCCCTCGCCACGAACGACATCGTCGCGACGGTGCGCGCGATGCGCGCGGCGGGCGTCCAGTTCCTGGACACGCCCGACTCGTACTACGACACGCTGGGGGACTGGGCCGGGGAGACGCGGGTGCCGATCGAGACCCTGCGGGAGCTGAAGATCCTCGTGGACCGGGACGAGGACGGGTACCTGCTGCAGATCTTCACCAAGCCGGTCCAGGACCGGCCGACGGTCTTCTTCGAGATGATCGAGCGGCACGGGTCGATGGGGTTCGGCAAGGGCAACTTCAAGGCGCTGTTCGAGGCGATCGAGCGCGAGCAGGCCAAGCGCGGCAACCTCTGACCGCCACGCTGCCGGGGCTCGCCGGCCCCGGCGCCCGTGGTCAGCCCGCCCACCGCCCCGAGAGGAAGGCGAGGGTGAAGACCGTGCTCACGGGCGCGACCAGGCCGAGATAGACGGTCTTGACCTGGGGCCTGCGCAGACTCCAGGCGGCCAGGCCGATCCACAGGGGCCACCACAGCAGGGTGGAGCGGGGGATCGACATGTACCAGTACGAGGTGCCCAGGGCCCACAGCGTGATGCCGATGTAGACGGCCTCGGCCCAGCGGCGCCGCCACAGCAGCACGGCGAGGACGAGCAGCCCGAGGGCCATGGCCACCAGTTCGGCCTGGAACATGACGGCGTATCCGGCGCTCTGCGTCCGCTCGAAGGCCGCGCCCCAGGTGTGGGACCAGCTCTCCCGGGGGGTGTGGAAGGTGCGGAACCAGCCGCGCTCCTGGGCGTGCTTCCAGGCCATCCAGTCGCCGGTGTGCGCGTGCAGGTACCAGGCGAAAAGGGCCGCGGGCAGCGCGGGCAGCGCCGGCCAGGGCAGCGAGCGCCAGTGCCCGCGGGCGCGGGCGGCGGTGAGGACGAAGTGGACGGCGATGGCGGCGGCCACGAACAGGCCGCTGATCCGCACGGTGGTGGCCAGGGCGGTCAGCAGGGCGGCGGTGGCCCAGCGATGCCGCTGGGCGGCGAGCCAGCCGGGCAGCGCGAACGCCAGGAACAGCGCCTCGGTGTAGCCGACGGCCAGGAAGATCGCGCACGGGGAGAGCAGGAAGAACAGCACGGTGCGCCGGTCCGCGCCGGTGCCGGGCAGATACAGCCGGGCGATCCGGGCCAGCGCCAGCACGCCGACGGCCCCGGCCACGAAGGAGATCAGCAGCCCGGCCGCGGTCCAGCTCGGGACGACGGTGTGCACGGCGCGCAGCAGCAGCGGGAATCCGGGGAAGAACGCCTCCCGGCTGTCCCATTTCCTGTCCCAGGGGCCGCTCTCCCCGGGGAAGTAGCCGTCGCGCGCTATGCGGAGGTAGTGCCCCCAGTCCCACCGCGCGAAGGGTTCGAGGAGGGGCGAGGGCTGGTGGGCGTCGCCGTTCCCGGGGAACAGCCACCGCACACAGTAGGCGGTGATCCATATGGATATTCGGGTCAGCAGATACAGCCACAGCACCTCGCGGTCGCCCGGGTTCAGCCGGACGAGGCGCAGGATCCGCGGGCGCGGTGAGGGCCGCTCGGGCGGTGCGGCGGACCGGGTGGGGCTCTGGCGCGGCTCGGGTGGTGCGACTGTCATACGGGGATCTTTCGCGTAGGCGTGAGGGTGCGGAGCGCCCGGCGACGGCCGGCGGGTCATGTGGGAGGGGGTCAGGGGGCGTCGTCTCCTGGGGGAGACGTCGCCGTGGGCGGGTACGTCACGCCCCCGGACGCCTCGTTTGTGGCCTCGCCCGTCGACGGAGGCGGCCCGGCCGTCCCCGTCGAGGGCCGGCCGGTCGAGGGGCGGCCGGTCGAGGACTCGGCGGACGGCCGGCCGGTCGAGGGCCCTGTCGAGGACCCGGACGGTGGCCCGGACGACGGCTGTCCGGCCGAGGGGCTGGTGGCCGGGGCCGCAGGCGGTGGCGCGCCCGGCAGGAGCGCGGCCGCGGCGGCCCCGCCGCCCGCGATGACCAGGCAGGCCCCCGCCGCCAGCGCGGCGACGCGGCGCCGGTGCGCCCGCCTGCCGCGCTCGGCGATGCGCGCCACGGGCGCCGCCCCGGCGTGGGCCTGCCCGGCGTCACCGGCCTGCCGGAACAAAGTCCGCAGCGGATCCTGGATCTCAGACATCGGCGATCTCCTCGCCTCGACGGTCATCTGTCACTCCCGGATCTCTGTCTTCGCCGGGTATACGCCCGTCATCCGGTATTCGGTCTACCCCAAGCCCGGAGAAAGAGAGTGATGCGGCACACAATGCGCCGCTCATGCCAGAAAAAGGGAACACCAGCTCGGCCGCAGAATCGCACCGTCTACACTCTCGGCGTTCCTGTTCACTCCAACACGGTGTGTTTTCTTGGGAGTTGTTGAGTACGCATGCAGACGGACAAGTACGCTGCGGGTCGGTTGACAAGGCGTAGGTTCGCGCTGGCCGGTGGCGCGGCCGCCGCGGGTGCGCTCGGGGCGTTCGCGGTACGGCCCACGGAGGCCGCCGCCGAAGACGCCCCCGGGGCCGCCGCCTCCGCCGGGGGCCGGTTCGACCTCTCGGTGCCCTCCACGCAGCTGATACGCGAGAAGGCACCGCACAACAACACCGTGCTGCAGTCCTTCGCGTTCGACGACGCAGGCGGACACCTCTACACGATCCAGCTGATGCAGGGCGGCGTCCGGCTCAGCGGCGAATCCGCCCCCGTCTCCGGCGCCGACCGGGCCGCCCGCGGCGACATGTGCGTCACCAAGCTGTCCCTCACCGGCGGCGAGCTGGGCTCCATGTACGTCAGGGGCTTCGGCCACGGCGTCGCGATCGGCTGTGAGCCGGTCGGCGCCACCACCTATCTGTGGACCGAGTCGGACGCCAACCCCGACTCCGGCTACGGGCGCGCCATCAGCCGCTTCGCGTTCCAGGACGGCGCGGTCCTCGACAACGGCTCGTCCGCCCTGGCCACCCACCGCCCGGTGCCCGGTTCGACCAGCAACCAGCCCGCCGTCGACATGCTCAACAAGCGGCTGCTGCTGCGCTACCGCCAGGACGGCCAGGTCCGCTACCGGCTGATGAGCCTGGCCGGGGTCACCGCGGGCGACTACTCGGCGGTCTACGACGACATACCCCAGGCCGGTGTCGAGGACAGCGAGGTCTTCCAGGGCTTCACGGTGCTCGGCGACTACGTGTACCAGCTCACCGGGACCGCGTACTCCGACGAGAACGGCCCCAACCCGCCCTCCGGCCACGGCAACGCCCAGGTCTCCTGCGTCGATCTGCGCACCGGCCAACTGGTCCAGCGCGCCCGCACCGAGGCCGGGTACTCACTCGACTACCGCGAGCCCGAGGGCATGGCCGTCCAGCTCACCAGCCCGCGCCGGCTGTGCATGGGCTTCGCCTCCGGCCCGTCCGGCGCCCGCGAACTGAGCGTCTACTACAAGCCACAGTGAACCGGGCCGCGGTGGCCGCGTCCTGACCCAGCCGCCGCGCCGCCTTCCCTGGCGCCCGGCCGAGTGCGAGCCTGGACGTATGACCGACCTCATCGAGTCGCTGCGGGAGGGCCTCCCCGAGGAGGCAGTGCTCACCGACCCCGATGTCACGGCGGCTTACGCGCACGACATGGCGAGCTTCTGCGACGCGGGCGCGCCCGCAGTGGTCGTCCTGCCCCGCACCGTCGAGCAGGTGCGGCACGTATGCCGTACGGCCACGGCGCTGCGCGTGCCCATCGTCCCGCAGGGCGCGCGCACCGGCCTGTCGGGCGCGGCCAACGCGTCCGACGGCTGCATCGTGCTGTCCCTGGTCAAGATGGACCGCATCCTGGAGATCAACCCGGTCGACCGGATCGCGGTCGTCGAACCGGGCGTGGTCAACGCGGCGCTGTCGCGGGCGGTGCTGGAGAAGGGTCTGTACTATCCGCCGGACCCCAGCAGCTGGGAGCAGTGCACCATCGGCGGCAACATCGGCACCGCGTCGGGCGGGCTGTGCTGTGTGAAGTACGGCGTGACCGCCGAGTACGTCCTCGGCCTGGAGGTCGTCCTCGCCGACGGACGGCTGCTGTCCACCGGCCGCCGCACCGCCAAGGGGGTCGCGGGCTACGACCTGACCCGCCTCTTCGTCGGCTCCGAGGGGAGCCTCGGCATCGTCGTACGGGCCGTCCTCGCGCTCAAGCCCGCCCCGCCCGAACAACTCGTCCTGGCCGCCGAGTTCCCCTCCACCGCGGCCGCGTGCGACGCGATCTGCCGCATCATGGAGCGCGGCCACGTGCCGTCGCTGCTGGAGCTGATGGACCGTACGAGCGTGCGCGCCGTCAACGCGATGGGCGCCATGGGGCTCCCCGAGTCCACCGAGGCCCTGCTGATGGCCGCGTTCGACACCCCGGACCCCGCGTCCGACCTGGCCGCCGTGGGGGAGCTGTGCACGGCCGCCGGGGCGACCGAGGTGGTCCCGGCGGAGAACGCGGCCGAGTCCGACCTGCTGCTCCAGGCCCGCCGCATGACGCTGACCGCGCTGGAGGCGGTCAAGGGCGTCACGATGATCGACGACGTGTGCGTGCCGCGCTCCCGCCTCGCCGAGATGATCGACGGCACGGCGGCCATCGCCGAGAAGAACGACCTGACGATCGGCGTCGTGGCCCACGCCGGGGACGGCAACACCCATCCGACGGTCTGCTTCGACCCCGCGGACCCGGACGAGTCGCGGCGGGCGCGCGAGGCGTTCGACGAGATCATGGCGCTGGGCCTGGAACTGGGCGGCACGATCACCGGGGAGCACGGGGTGGGCGTGCTGAAGCGGGAGTGGCTGGCGCGCGAACTGGGGCCGGTGGGGGTGGAGCTGCAGCAGGGCATCAAGGAGGTCTTCGACCCGCTGAATCTCCTCAACCCGGGCAAGTTGTTCCGGTGAGGCCGCTCGCGCTCCCTCACCGGCTTCCCGTATTGACCGCCAAAAAGTCGCGAGGCGATGCCACAGTGGGTACGGGCCGCGGGCCGGTCTGATAGACCTTGACAGCGCGCTCCGGGTTGCACTGCCGCGGCGCAGCACAGCAGCATGGCGAGCACAGATACGGGACATCGGAGATCATGAGCGCCCCTACCTCAGGATCCGCTGACGGCAGTTCCATTCCAGGTTTTTATCCGGATCCGTCCATTCCCAACTACATCCGGTATTGGAACGGAGCCGCCTGGGTGCCCGGCACCAGCCGGCCCGCCCCGGCCGAGGGCGAGGCCATGCCCGCCGCACCGCCCGGGGTGACCCACACCCAGGTCACCAGCCCGGTGCCGGACGAGACCGGCCCGATGTTCCTGGACGAGGACCCGCAGCCGCTGCCCGCGGAGGAGCCGGCCGGCAGCGCTCTGCCCGAGGTGCGGCGGCGCGCCGAGATGGACATACGGGACGCCGGCCCGGGCAGCGTCATGGGCACCGAGCCGGTGCCGCCCGGCGGGATGGCCGCCCCGGTGGACTGGGACGATCCGCGGCGGCTGCACGGCACCCGCCCCGGGGCCGGGTCCGCCTGGCAGGCCGACGCGTCCCGGCAGTCCGGGTTCGGCGGCGAGCAGGACCGCCGGATCTCCTGGGGCTCGGAGGGGGACGACCCGCGGGCGGCGGTCCCCGACCCGCGCGGCGCGGCGGACGGCCCGGGTGGTGAGGGGAGGGGCCGTGGTGAAGGCGGTCGCGACCAGGGCACGCTGACGATGCGCGGCGGCGGCGCGGAGGGCGCGGGCGTCACGGACCGTACGGGCGACCGCAAGGATCGCGCCACCCACGCCCTCCCCGCCGTACGCAGCACCCCGGAGCTGCCCTCGGCGTCGGCGTCGGCCTCGGCCGAGCCCGCTGCGGCGGACGGCACGATGGCGATCCGCGCGCTGCGGCCGACCGGCCGCGACGAGGGCACGATGACGTTCCGTACGCCCGACCGCGACGCCCCGCAGGGTCCCCAGCACTCCCCGCAGCCGTCCCGGCCCCAGTCCCAGCAGCCACCGCAGCAGCTGCCCCAGCAGCAGCCGCAGCAGCCCTTCGGCGGCATCCCGGCCCAGCCGTCCCACAGCGGCGGCCCCGGCTGGCAGCAGCAGGTGCACCAGCTCGCCCAGCAGCAGCCGCAGCAGCCGCAGTCCCATCAGCCCCCGGTCCCTCAGCAGGGCGCGCCCGAGGGCGTCATCCCCTGGAAGCCGCCGGTCGACAATCCGTTCCTCCTGGCCGCCCAGGCCCAGGGGCGGCCCGCCGGGCTCGGCCGCCGCTTCTCCGCCCGGCTGATCGACATGATCGTGCTGCTCGCCATCGCCGGAGCGGTCGCGTTCCCGCTGTGGGGGAAGGCCGCCGATCACATCGACGAGAAGGTGGAGACGGCCAAGCAGTCCGGCGAGACCGTCACCGTCTACTTCCTCGACGGCACCACCGGCGGCTATCTCGCCCTCGTGCTGGGCGTGCTGCTGCTGGGCGGGGTCCTCCTGGAGGCCCTGCCGGTGGCCCTGTGGGGCCGTACGCTCGGCAAGAAGCTGTGCGGGGTGCGGGTCCTGGACATCGAGGAGCACGACAAGCCGTCGTTCGGCGCCGCCCTGCGCCGCTGGCTGGTGTACGGGGTGCTGGGGGTGCTGGTGATCGGCGTGGTGAACGTGCTGTGGTGTCTGGTCGACCGCCCCTGGCGGCAGTGCTGGCACGACAAGGCGGCCCGTACGTTCGTCGCCACGGCCGGCTGATGGGGCGCCGCTGAGGCGGATGGACCATCCGGGTCGCCCGAACGGGGCGATCCGGATGCGATCGCCCTCGATCGGCGGTCGACTCGGGCCATGAGCACCGACCAGCCGCCGCCACCCGGGGACGAGCCCCGCGACCGGGATCCGTTCGCCAAGCAGCCGCCGCCCCGGGCGAACGGCTCCCCCTACGGCGATCACGGCGGCGGCGACGATCCGCTCGCGGGCATGCCCCCGCTCGCCCATCTCGGCCGCCGCCTGGCCGCCCGGATCATCGACGGGCTGATCATCGGCATCCCCGTGGGCCTGATCATGGCCCTGGTCCTGGGCACCTACTACCCGATGGGCGACGGCGGCGACGCCCGCTCATCGGTCTTCACCCTCGCCTACGTCCTGGTCTACTTCGTCTACGAGGGGCTGATGCTGACCCACTACGGCCAGACCGTCGGCAAGAAGGCGATGAAGATCCGGGTGGCCATGCTGGAGACCGGCGAGCTTCCGTCCGGCGCACCCGGCTGGGCACGCGCCGCCACGTATGCGCTCCCCGAGATCGTGCCCTGCTGCGGCTTTGTTTTCTGGCTGGTCAACGTCTTGTGGTGCACCTGGGACCGGCCGTACAGGCAGTGTCTGCACGACAAGGTGGCCAAGACGGTCGTGGTGCAGGCCGGGCCCTGACCCCTGCGGCCCGCCGAG
The DNA here is from genome assembly GCF_001417735.1 of Streptomyces sp. NBRC 110028. Classification (GTDB taxonomy): domain Bacteria; phylum Actinomycetota; class Actinomycetes; order Streptomycetales; family Streptomycetaceae; genus Streptomyces. The sequence continues at coordinate 91,664 of NZ_BBUZ01000034.1, read as the reverse complement.
GAGGGCCGGAAGACCTGCTGATGTAATCGTGGGCATGAGCCCCGACCAGCTGTCGTCGCCCCCGTCCCCCGACCTCGCCGGGATGCCCCCGCTGGCCACACCCGGTCAGCGCTTCGTGGCCCGGCTGATCGACGGTCTCGTGCTGGGAGTCATCTGGACGGTGGCCCTCGGCATGACGGGCGCGCTCCGGTACAGCATGGAGCACCCGGGCCAGCAGGACATCCGGAAGGTGATGATCGCGCTGATCATCACCATGCTGGTGTACCTCGGCTACGAGGGCACGATGCTGGCCCGCAGTGGGCAGACCCTCGGCAAGAAGGCGATGCGCATCCGCGTGGCGATGCTTTCGGACGGGAACATCCCGGGCGGCCAGGGCTGGGTGCGCGCCGGCGTCTACACGCTGCCGGGCCTGCTGATCCCGGTGCTCGTCGGCACCCTGTTCTGGGTGCTGAACGTGGTGTGGCAGCTGTGGGACAAGCCGTTCCGGCGCTGCCTGCACGACAAGGCGGCGCGGACGGTCGTCGTGTCAGCCGTGCAGTGAGTGCTCCCGCCGGGGCTCGGCCACCGCGGACCCGGCCAGCGGGCGGTGGCTGCGCACCGTACGGCCCGTGCGGGGGGCGCGGGACTGACGGTGCACCGGCACGGTGAGGGCTACCAGCAGCCCGAGCGCGAGACCGGCCACGGTCACCATGCCCACTCCGAGGCCCGAGCGGGTCTCGGAAAGCAGCAGCATGGCCAGTGTCGACAGGACGACGGTGGCCGAACCGTAGGCGAGCTGGGCGGAAGTCGGACGCGGCATGGCGGGATCCGTCCTCAGGGGCATCGATATGCGGGGGCATGAATCGGGCAGATGTGCGCCGTCAAATTGACTCTACGGTGCTGGATGCCCGATGGGGGGCGGGACCAATCGTGACCCCAGCCACGGCGGGGATGCACGGGGGGCGCACGGAATCACGCACAGCCCCATCCGTGGGCGCTGCCGCGTTTCCCCGCTGCCCGGCGGCGTGCACAGCGGTGTCCGGTAACCGGTACACGGCGGACCGGGAAACGTAACGACCCCTCAAGTCCACGTCAAGGACTGTCTTTTCGCTTGCCTCTCCGGTCAAATGTGCGGCACCGGTGTGTGGAAGGGGAGGAACAAGTGAACAGCCAACGGAGGGCGGTCAGATCGGCCGCGGTGGCCACGGTGGTGGCCGCGCTCGGCGCGGCCGCCCTGTCAACGGGCGTGGCCCGGGCCGACGCGCCGTCTACGCGTGTCGAACGCCATGACCCGGCGCCCGCGAAGACGGACGTCGAGCACGATCTGGCGGGCCCGTTCAGCAAGCGGCAGGAGGCGCAGCGCCAGGACGCGCTGCGCCAGGTCATATCCGGGGACAAGGAGGCCACGCGGCGCGGCGCGTCGCAGGTGGTGAAGCTCGGCAAGAACAAATACGTCGAGCTGGCCCGGGAGAAGACCGACAAGATCTTCACCGTGCTCGTCGAGTTCGGCGACAAGGTCGACGACACCACGATGTACGACCCGGACGGCCCCGACGGTCCCCGGCCGCCGGTGAAGAAGTACGGCGGCGCCCCGGGCCCGGCGCACAACACGATCGCCCAGCCGGACCGCGAGGTCGACAACAGCACCGCCTGGCAGAAGGACTACGACCGGAAGCACTTCCAGGACCTGTACTTCTCGGACGCCAAGGGCAAGGAGTCCCTGAAGAAGTACTACGAGAAGCAGTCCTCGGGGCGCTACTCGGTCGACGGCGAGGTCTCCGACTGGGTCAAGGTCGGCTGGAACGAGGCCCGTTACGGCTCCAACTACTGCGGCGACACCAACTGCGCCAACGCCTGGGACCTGATACGCGACGGCGTCGACCAGTGGGCCGAGGACCAGAAGGCGGCCGGCCGCACCGACGCGCAGATCAAGGCGGACCTGGCCCAGTACGACCAGTGGGACCGCTACGACTTCGACGGCGACGGCAACTTCAACGAGCCCGACGGCTACATCGACCACTTCCAGATCGTGCACGCCGGTGAGGACGAGTCCGCGGGCGGCGGGGCCGAGGGTGAGAACGCGATCTGGGCGCACCGCTGGTACGCGTACGGCTCCGACGCCGGGGCGACCGGCCCCGGCGCCAACAAGGCGGGCGGCACCGAGATCGGCGACACCGGCATCTGGGTCGGCGACTACACCATGCAGCCGGAGAACGGCGGGCTCGGCGTCTACGCCCACGAGTACGGCCACGACCTCGGCCTGCCCGACGAGTACGACACCACGGGCAAGGGCGAGTCCTCCGTTGCCTACTGGTCGCTGATGTCCGCGGGCTCATGGCTCGGCACCGGAGAGGACTCCATCGGCGACCTCCCGGGCGACATGTCCGCCTGGGACAAGCTCCAGCTCGGCTGGCTCGACTACGGCACCGCGAAGGCCGGTACGAAGTCCCGGCACACCCTCGGGGTCGCCGAGTACAACACCAAGCACCAGCAGGCGCTGGTCGTCAACCTCCCCGACAAGCCCGTCACCACCGAGATCACCACGCCCGCCGAGGGCGGCAAGCAGTGGTGGAGCGGAATGGGCGACGACCTGAAGAACACCCTCACCCGGCCCGTCGACCTCACCGGCGCGTCCACGGCGAGCCTGGACCTCAAGGGCTGGTGGGACATCGAGGAGAACTTCGACTACCTCTACACCGAGGTCTCCACGGACGGCGGCGCCAACTGGACGCCGGTCGACGGCACCGCGGACGGCAAGGCCGTCCCGCGCGACGCGAGCGACAAGCCCGCCCTGACCGGCACCTCCGGGGCGTACCGGAAGCTCTCCTTCCCGCTGGACGCCTACGCCGGTAAGAAGATCGACCTCCGCTTCCGCTACCAGACGGACGGCGGGGTCGCGCAGAAGGGCTTCGCCGCCGACGCCCTCACCCTCACCGCGGACGGCGAGCCCGTCCTCACCGACGGCGCCGAGGGCGACGACAGCGGCTGGACGGCGAACGGCTTCTCGCGCGTCGGCGCGTCCTTCACCAAGGACTACCCGCAGTACTACCTCGCCGAGAACCGCCAGTACGTCAGCTACGACAAGACCCTCAAGGTCGGCCCGTACAACTTCGGCTGGGCCTCCACCCGCCCCGCCTGGGTCGAGCACTTCCCGTACCAGAACGGTCTGCTGATCTGGCAGTGGGACACCTCGCAGCCGGACAACAACACCGGCGTCCACCCCGGCAAGGGCCTCATCCTGCCGGTCGACGCGCACGCCACCCCGGAGAAGTGGGCGGACGGCACGCTGATGCGCAACCGGATCCAGGCGTACGACTCCACCTTCAGCTGGTACCGGACCGACGGCTTCACCCTCCACCAGGACGGGAAGGCCGCGAAGATCAAGGGCAAGTGGGGCGCCCCGGTCTTCGACGACCGCAAGGGTGCGTACTGGGACAAAAGCAACCCAACCGCCGGGGTTCAGGTTGCTGACACCAACACCCGGATCGCGATCCTCCGGGAGCGCCCGGACGGCCAGACGATGACCGTCCAGGTGAGTCCGTCGTCATAACCGCAGGTCAAAGCCGTGACGGCCGTCACCCACTAGCGGGCGACGGCCGTTCGCGTTTAGATGCACCCAGACCTTCTTATTGACACGACGTCTCACGGGGGACATGAACCGTATGGCCGACGGAGGATTCACCAAGCTGCCGGGGGGCAATGTGGTGGTGGCACTGACCCTGCCCCGCCCGCTCGGCGAGGGCGGCGTCCGCGTCCTGGTCCACGCCGCGAACCGGGCGCGCGCCCTGACCAGGCTGCGCAACCTGGGGCTGCGCGCCGTGTATCTGCGCGGCAACAGCGCGCCACCGACGCCCGACGAGGTGACGGCGGTGCTCCACCACCCCGACGGCCTCATCTGGCGCACGTCCCCCGACATCGGCGGCGAGCTGTGGCACCCCATCGCCGCCCTTCTGCGCCCCGCGGCGACCGTCTGACGCTCCCCGGGGCCCGGGACACGCCCGGGACACGCCTGACGGGGCCCTGAGCGCCCCGTCAGGCCACCGGCCGGCCGCTCAGCCGCACGCCCGCCGCCAGCAGCTCCTCCAGGGCGCGCTCGGTGGTGGCCGGGGCCACTCCCACCGTCAGCCCCAGCAGCACATGCGTCATGAACCCCTCACGCCGCGCGTCCAGCGCCGTGGCCCGTACGCAGTGGTCCGTGGCGATCCCGGCCACGTCCACCTCCGTCACGCCCCGCTCCCGCAGCCACGCCGCCAGCGGCGTGCCGTGCTCGTCGACGCCCTCGAAGGCGCTGTACGCCGCGGCGTACGCGCCCTTGTCGAAGACCGCGTCGATCGCGCCCGAGGCCACCGCGGGCGCGAAATTGGGGTGGAAGCCCACCCCCTCCGTGCCCGCGACACAGTGCGGCGGCCAGGTGCGCTCGTAGTCCGGGTGGTCGGAGAAGTGATCGCCGGGGTCGATGTGGCGATCGCGGCTGGCCACGATGTGCCGGTAACCGGCCGTCGCCTCCCCGATGTAGTCGGTGATCGCGGCGGCGACCTCCGCGCCGCCCGTCACCGCGAGGCTGCCGCCCTCACAGAAGTCGTTCTGGATGTCGACGACGATCAGTGCCCGGTGCATCACGCACGCCTTCCGGCTCGGCCCGAGGTGGGCACAGCGGTGGTCACCACGGCGAGGGGTACGGTCGCCGCCGGCGCCATGGTCGTCATGGACGTACCCCTCATGCCCGCACGTACTCCGTCGGCAGCACCGGATCGCCCTGCGACAGCTGCGTCGCGGACAGCGGCAGCCCCGCCCGCGCCGCCGCGTGGCGGTCGCGCGCCGCGTCCAGCGGCTCCCGGGCCACGATCTCGCCGCCGCGCACCAGCTCGACCTGCAGCTCACGGCCGGCCAGGGCCTCCGGTACGGGCCCGCTGCCGACGACCTCGGCCTCGGCCACCCCTTCCGCGTCCAGCCGCCGGGCCGCCCACTTGCGGCCGCCGACCGAGGTCTTCGCGCCCATGGACTTCTTCGCCACCGGCACCAGCGGCGCGTCCCGTCCGGCGGACTCGGCGCGGGCGACCAGCTTGTAGACCATGGAGCAGGTCGGATGGCCGCTGCCGGTCACCAGCCGGGTGCCGACCCCGTACGCGTCCACGGGGGCCGCGGCGAGGGAGGCGATCGCGTATTCGTCCAGATCGCTGGTGACCACGATCTTCGTGCCCTTGGCGCCCAGGTCGTCCAGCTGCTGCCGCACCCGGTGGGCGAGCAGCAGCAGATCGCCGGAGTCGATCCGGACGGCGCCCAGCTCCTGACCCGCGATCTCCACCGCGGTGCCCACGGCCTCGGCGACGTTGAACGTGTCCACCAGCAGGGTGGTGTCGCTGCCGAGGGAGTCGACCTGGGCGACGAAGGCGTCGCGCTCGCTGTCGTGCAGCAGGGTGAAGGCGTGGGCGCTGGTGCCGACGGTGGGGATGTTGTAGCGGAATCCGGCCGCGAGGTCGGAGGTGGTGGCGAAGCCGCCGACGTAGGCGGCCCGGGCGGCGGCCACGGCGGCCAGCTCGTGGGTGCGGCGCGCCCCCATCTCGATCAGCGGCCGGCCGCCCGCCGCGACCGACATCCGGGACGCGGCTGCGGCGACCGCCGAGTCGTGGTTGAGGATGGAGAGGATCACCGTCTCCAGCAGCACCGCCTCGGCGAAGCTGCCCTCGACCCGCATGATCGGTGAGCCGGGGAAGTACACCTCGCCCTCGGGATAGCCCCAGATGTCGCCGCGGAACCGGAAGCCGGCGAGCCATTCGAGCGTCGGCTCGTCCACGATCCGCTGCTGGGCGAGGAAGTCCAGCACGCCGCCCTCGAAGCGGAAGTTCTCGACGGCGTCGAGGACCCGCCCGGTGCCCGCGACGACGCCGTAGCGGCGCCCTTCGGGCAGGCGCCGGGTGAAGACCTCGAAGACCGAGCGGCGGTCGGCGGTGCCGGCCCGCAGCGCGGCCTGCAGCATGGTGAGTTCGTACCGGTCGGTGAAGAGTGCGGTCGACGGCACGTCCACCGGCAGTCCCAAGTCCGCAGTGTCCATGTTGATGATGCTACCTCGCATACTCGTCAGAGTGACGAGATCTGGGTGCCGGTTTAGGCGACCACCCCCACCGGGTGGCAGCATTGGGGGTGTGAGTGTCAGTCCGGTGGAGATCGAACGTCCTGAAGCCAGCGAGGCGCCGATGGAGGTGCCCGAGCCTGACGTCCCCTGGGTGACGGTGGTCCACAACGACCCCGTCAATCTCATGAGCTATGTCACGTACGTGTTCCAGAGCTACTTCGGCTACTCCAAGGACAAGGCGCACCAACTGATGCTCGACGTTCACCACAAGGGGCGCGCGATCGTCTCCAGCGGCAGCCGCGAGGAGATGGAGCGCGACGTGCAGGCGATGCACGGGTACGGGCTGTGGGCGACGCTCACGCAGGAGCGCTGATGTCGGGACGATTCGAGCCGCTGCCCGGCGGCGGTGCCGCCGTCGCCCTGGACGAGGTGGAGATCTCCATCCTGCGCAGCCTGGCCGTGCAGCTCGCCGAGCTGATCGGCCCCGGCGACCAGTCGGCCGGGGCGGAGGACCCGCTGGACGCGCTGTTCGCCGAGGGGCCCACCCGGCCGCCGAGCGACCCGGCGCTGGCCCGGCTGTTTCCGGACGCCTATGTGGCGCCCGGCCAGGAGCTGGACGCGGACGCGGAGAAGGAGGCGCGCGCCGCCTCGGCGGAGTTCCGCCGGTACACCGAGAACGACCTGCGGGCCCGCAAGCGCGATGACGCCCTGGCGATGGTCCGCGACCTGGACTCGCTGACTGCCGGGTCCACCGGGTCGGCCGCCAAGGAGCAGGCGGTGCTGGAGCTGGCCCCGCAGAAGTCCCGGCAGTGGCTCGGCGCCCTCAACGATCTGCGGCTGGCGATCGGCACCCGGCTGGAGGTCACCGACGATGACGACGGCGGTGAGCTGCTCGGGCTCCCCGACTCCGATCCGCGGAAGCCGATGGTGATGGCGTACTTCTGGCTCGGCGGGCTGCAGGAGACGCTCATCGAGACACTGATGGCCTGACGCTCATGGCGTGATGGCTTCCGCTTGCGATCACTAAGTGTTCGTTTAAGGAGTGCTCAACTCCGAATAACGATCGCATCACCGCGCCCGCACACTTTGTCGGGCGCGATTCCCTTTGCCCTCTTCTTCTTGTGGCGTGCCTCACATTTCGCTGGGCGGATCAGCGCTGCCGTCGTGATAAATCTTCACGATTGCCAGCCGCACAGGGAGAAAGGCACACCACATGACCTCAGCGGCGCCCGAAGAGGGCTACGAGCGCGGCCTGGGCAGTCGCCAGGTACAGATGATCGCCATCGGCGGTGCCATCGGTGTCGGCCTGTTCATGGGGGCCGGGGCCAACATCGCCAAGGCGGGGCCCAGCATCATCCTGATGTACGCCCTCGCCGGCGTGATCATCTTCTTCATCATGCGAGCGCTCGGCGAGCTGCTCATGTACCGCCCGGTCTCGGGGTCCTTCGCGGAGTACGCCCGCGAGTTCCTCGGCCCGTTCTTCGGTTACGTCACCGGCTGGACCTACTGGCTCATGTGGGTCGTGACCGGAATGGCCGAGCTGACCGCCGCGGCCATCTACATCCACTTCTGGTTCCCGTCGATCCCGCAGTGGGTCAGCGCCCTGGTCTTCCTGGTGCTGCTCTTCGGGGTCAACCTGATCTCGGTGAAGATCTTCGGCGAGGTCGAGTTCTGGTTCTCGATGGTCAAGGTCACCGCGATCATCGGCATGATCGTCATCGGTCTCGGCGTGCTGACCCTCGGCTTCTCGGACGCCGGTGACACCGCGGCCGTCTCCAACCTCTGGTCGCACGGCGGCTTCTTCCCGAACGGCATAGGCGACAGCCTGATGACGCTCCAGGGCGTCATGTTCGCCTACCTCGCCGTCGAGCTGGTCGGCGTCACCGCGGGCGAGTCCCAGGACCCCGAGAAGACCCTGCCCAAGGCGATCAACACCCTGCCGTTCCGCATCATCGTCTTCTACGTCGGCGCCCTGCTCGTCATCCTCTCCGTCGTGAAGTGGACCGAGTTCTCCGCCGGCGAGAGCCCCTTCGTGCACGCCTTCTCGGTGATCGGCATCCCCTTGGCGGCGGGCATCGTCAACTTCGTCGTCCTCACCGCGGCCCTGTCCTCCTGCAACTCCGGCATGTACTCCACCGGCCGCATGCTGCGCGACCTGGCCGCCAACAGCGAGGCGCCGGGCATCTTCGGCAAGCTCAACGCCCGCAAGACCCCGTTCGCCGGTATCGCCCTCTCCGCCTTCCTCATGGGCATCGGCGTGATACTGAACTACACCGTTCCGGACAAGGTCTTCACCTACGTCACCTCGGTCGCCACGGCCGCGGGCATCTGGGCCTGGATGATGATCCTGATCAGCCACATCCGGTACCGCAAGGCCGTCGTGGCCGGCCGGCTGCCCGCCTCGTCCTTCCCGGCGCCCGGCGGCACGGTCTTCAGCTGGGTGGCGCTGGTCTTCCTCATCGGCGTCACCGGTCTCATCGCGTACGACTCGGAGACCCGCATCTGCCTGTACGTCGGGGCCGTGTGGGCGGTGATCATGGTGATCGGCTGGTTCGTGCTCAAGAGCCGTAGGCCCGAGGTCACCGACCCGGAGCGCAAGCCCGAGTTCGCCAAGGACTGACGCTTCCGCCCTTTGGGCGCGTCGTCTCAGCGGGCGGGCTCCGGACCTCGGTCCGGAGCCCGCCCGCCCGTCTCCCACCACCACCCTCAACCGGGGCGCTGCGCGCCGCCCCTTTTGTTTTTCCTATTCTGTGCCCCATGCTGACCATCACCCAGGCCCTCCACGACCAGATCGTCGCCCACGCCCGGGCCGACCACCCCGACGAGGCGTGCGGCGTGATCGCGGGCCCGGCCGGAAGCGGCCGCCCCGAGCGGTTCATCCCGATGCTGAACGCGGCCCGCTCTCCCACGTTCTACGAGTTCGACTCGACCGATCTGCTCAAGCTCTACCGCGAGATGGACGACCGTGATGAAGAGCCGGTCGTGATCTATCACTCGCACACCGCGACCGAGGCCTACCCCTCCCGTACGGACATCTCCTACGCCAATGAGCCCGGTGCGCACTACGTCCTCGTGTCCACCGCCGACTGCGGCAACGAAGAGGGCCCCTTCCAGTTCCGTTCCTTCCGGATCGTCGACGGCGAGGTCACCGAGGAAGAAGTCGAGATCATCCCGGGCTGACCGGATAGGACCGTCTCACATCGCGGGTGTTACCCGTCCGTATCGCGGTACATGCTTCCGAGGGCCGGACCGGGAATCGATACGATGAGTTCATGGTTTCCGAAGACGTGAGCGAGAAGACGCCGGGCATGCTGCTCGTGGCGCGGCTCCACGTCGACCTGTGCCGGCTCGCCAGCGCGATGTGTCCGCGCCGCGCCGAGGCTGCCTGAGCGCGTCCCGCGTCCTCTCGCGCCCGCCGCCCGAAGCCTTCGACGACGCCCTCCGGCCCCCTTTGGCCGGGAAGTCCCACCCCGCCCTCCCACAGGAGATTGAGAATGGCCATCGAGGTCCGCATCCCGACCATCCTCCGCACCTACACCGACGGCCAGAAGGCGGTCGAGGCCAGCGGGACCACGCTCGCCGAGCTGTTCGCCGACCTGGAGTCCCGGCACTCCGGCATCCAGGAGCGCCTGGTCGACGGCGGCGAGCTGCGCCGCTTCGTCAACGTCTACCTGAACGACGAGGACGTCCGCTTCCTCGACGGCATCTCCACCAAGCTCTCGGACGGCGACAACGTGACGATCCTCCCGGCCGTCGCCGGTGGAATGCGCTGATGCGGTACGACAGCCCCCTGGCAGCGGTCGGCAACACGCCGCTCGTCCGGCTGCCACGGCTCTCGCCCTCCCCGGAGGTCCGGGTCTGGGCGAAGCTGGAGGATCGCAACCCGACCGGTTCGATCAAGGACCGCCCCGCGCTCCATATGATCGAACAGGCCGAGAAGGACGGCCGGTTGACCCCCGGCTGCACCATCCTGGAGCCGACCTCCGGCAACACCGGCATCTCGCTCGCCATGGCGGCCAAGCTCAAGGGCTACCGCATCGTGTGCGTCATGCCGGAGAACACCAGCGAGGAGCGGCGCCAGCTGCTCGCCATGTGGGGCGCGGAAATCATCTCCTCGCCCGCCGCCGGCGGCTCCAACACCGCCGTCCGGGTGGCCAAGGAACTGAGCGGCGAGCACCCCGACTGGGTGATGCTCTACCAGTACGGGAACCCGGACAACGCGGGCGCCCACTACGCCACCACCGGCCCCGAGATCCTGGCCGACCTGCCCTCCGTCACCCACTTCGTGGCCGGTCTGGGCACCACCGGCACCCTGATGGGCGTCGGCCGCTTCCTGCGCGAGAACAAGCCCGACGTGCGGATCGTCGCCACGGAGCCGCGCTACGACGACGTCGTATACGGGCTGCGCAACCTGGATGAGGGCTTCGTCCCCGAGCTGTACGACGAGTCCATACTGACCACCCGCTTCTCCGTCGGCTCCGAGGACGCGGTGGCCCGCACCCGTGAACTCCTCGCCGAAGAGGGCATCTTCGCGGGCGTCTCCACCGGTGCCGCGCTGCACGCCGCCCTCGGCGTCGCCCGCAAGGCGGTCACGGCGGGCGAGAGCGCCGACATCGTCTTCGTCGTCGCCGACGGCGGCTGGAAGTACCTGTCGACCGGCGTCTACACGGCGGCCACCACCGAGGAGGCGGTCGAGACCCTCCACGGCCAGCTCTGGGCGTAGGTCTCGCGGCCCGGGTGCGGGCATACGCGGCTGCCCAGGGGCTCCGTCCTGGTGATTCCGCCCACAACGCGGGCCTGCGGAGGACCGACCAGGGCTTTAGCGTCTTACGCTCGTGGGCACCCCGTATGACCCCCGCACCCGTCGCCTCGCCCATGGCCCTCGGCATGGGGACCCTCCAGGGAGGTTCCTGCTCCATGAAGCTCACCGTCGTCGGATGCTCGGGGTCGTTCCCGTCCGCGGAATCGGCCTGCTCGAGCTACCTCGTAGAGGCCGACGGCTTCCGGCTGCTCCTCGACATGGGCAACGGCGCCCTCGGCGAGTTGCAGCGCCACTGCGGTCTCTACGACCTCGACGCCGTGATCCTCTCCCACCTCCACCCCGACCACTGCATCGACATGTGCGCCTACTTCGTCGCCCGGTACTACCGGCACGACGGAGGCCGCGCCGAGGCGATCCCGGTCTACGGGCCCGAGGACACCGAACGCCGGCTGGTCCAGGCGTACGACGACGTGCCCGACGAGAAGTCGATGCAGGAGGTCTTCGACTTCCGCACCCTGACCCCGGGCACCTTCGAACTGGGCCCCTTCACGATCCGCGCCGCCCGGGTCTGCCACCCGGTGGAGGCCTTCGGCTTCCGCGTCGAGCACCGGGGCCGCGCCCTGGTCTACTCCGGTGACACCGGCCCCTGCGAGGCCCTGACCGACCTGGCCCGGGGCGCCGACCTCTTCCTCTGCGAGGCGGCCTTCACCCACGGCAAGGAAGACATCCCGGAGCTGCACCTCAACGGCCGCCAGGCCGGTGAGCACGCGCAGGCCGCGGGCGCCGGGGCCCTGATCCTCACCCACATCCCCCCGTGGACCGACCCGCACCTCAACCAGCGCGACGCCGAGGCCGTCTTCGACGGCTCGGTGACCCTGGCGCGCGCGGGCGCCGTCTACGAGGTCTGACGAACGGGAACGGGCCGGATCTGCCCCGCAGATCCGGCCCGTTCCCGTTCGCGTGTGCGTTCGCGTGTGCGTTCGCGTGCGCGGCTAGCGCTTCGCGGTGGTCGTCGCGGCCGCGTCGTCGAGGGAATCCTCCGGTTCGCGGCCCGGTGTCGGGATGTTGAACTTCGTGATCACGAAGCGGAAGACCACGTAGTACAGGACGGCGAAGGCCAGCCCGATCGGGATGATCATCCAGGCCTTCTCGCTGTGCGACCACCCCAGCAGATAGTCGAAGAGCCCGCCGGAGAACGTGAAGCCGCTGCGTATCCCGAGCGCCCAGGTCAGCGCCATGGACACGCCCGTGAGCACGGCGTGGATTCCGTACAGCACCGGCGCGATGAACATGAACGAGAACTCGATCGGCTCCGTCACACCGGTCACGAAGGCGGTCAGCGAGACCGAGATCATCATGCCCATCACGGCCTTGCGGCGCTCCGGGCGGGCGCAGTGCGCGATCGCGAGACCGGCGGCGGGGAGGGCGAACATCATGATCGGGAAGAAGCCGGTCATGAACATTCCGGCCGACGGGTCGTCGTGGAAGTAGCGCGCGATGTCGCCGTGCCAGACCTGACCGCCGGAGGAGAAGTCGCCGAACTGGAACCAGGCGAACGAGTTCAGCAGCATGTGCATGCCGACGGGGATCAGCAGCCGGTTGACCACGCCGAAGATCCCGGAGCCGACCGCGCCATTGGCCGAAAGCCACTCGGAGAAGCTGTTGAGGCCGTCACCGATCGGCCCCCACAGATAGCCGAAGACGACGCCGTACAGCACACCCGCGAAGGACATCAGGATCGGGATGAAGCGGCGGCCGCTGAAGAAGCCCAGCCAGTCCGGCAGCCGGGTGCGGTGGTACTTCTCCCACAGCACGGCCGCCGTGATGCCGACCACGATGCCGCCCAGCACGCCCGGGTCCTGCGGCTTGCCGGTGACGTCGCTGACGAAGCCGGTCAGCACGTTCTTGTAGACGAGGAAGCCGACCAGGGCCGCGAACGCCGTCGTGCCGTCCGACTTCTTCGCGAAGCCGATGGCGACGCCGAGGCAGAACAGCAGGGCCAGGTTGTCGAAGAGCGCGCCGCCCGCGTGGGCGAAGATCTCCGCGAGTTTGTTCCAGCCGAGCCCCGCCTTGCCGAAGACGTCGTCCTGGCCCAGCCGGCTCAGGATGCCCGCGGCGGGCAGGGCGGCGACGGGCAGCTGCAGACTGCGTCCGATCTTCTGCATACCCTTGATCAGACCGGCGCCCCGCTTCTGGGCGGGCGCCGCCGAGGCGGTGGCCGTACTCATCGGATTCCTCCTGGTGAGGCGGGCGCTCGGAATACTGGGGACGGCCCGCGATATGGTCTACACCACAAGTGGTGTAGACCTGTTGTAGCACGTGAGGATCAGATAAAGGAATCCATCGTTCCTGTGTGGTCTGAACCACTGACGATCCTGCGCGGCCGGGCCCGCGTGGTTACCGTAGGGGTGGCGTTCACCCGGTATCCGGAAGGGCCGAGACAACAGGACAACACAGGACAGCTCAGGACAACAGGGAGTGGACATGGCCAGCAAGGCTGAGAAGATCGTCGCGGGGCTCGGTGGGATCGACAACATCGTCGAGGTCGAGGGCTGCATCACCCGCCTCCGCACCGAGGTCAAGGACCCCTCCCTGGTCGACGAGGCCGCCCTGAAGGCCACCGGCGCCCATGGCGTGGTGAAGATGGGCAGCGCGATCCAGGTCGTCATCGGCACCGACGCGGACCCCCTCGCCGCCGAGATCGAAGACCTGATGTGACCGCGCTTACCGTCACGGCCTGAGGCCGCCCGGCCCCGCTCCTCACCGGACCGGGGCCCGCCGCGTTGCCGATAGGCTCGTCCCATGTCTCGTATCGACGGCCGTACGCCCGACCAGCTCCGCCCCGTGACCATCGAACGCGGATGGAGCAAGCACGCCGAGGGCTCCGTCCTCGTCTCCTTCGGCGACACCCGCGTCCTGTGCACCGCGAGCGTCACCGAAGGTGTCCCGCGCTGGCGCAAGGGCAGTGGCGAGGGCTGGGTCACCGCCGAGTACGCGATGCTGCCGCGCGCCACCAACACCCGCGGCGACCGCGAGTCCGTCCGCGGCAAGATCGGCGGCCGCACCCACGAGATCTCCCGCCTCATCGGCCGCTCGCTGCGCGCCGTCATCGACTACAAGGCCCTCGGCGAGAACACCGTCGTCCTCGACTGCGACGTCCTCCAGGCCGACGGCGGCACCCGCACCGCCGCCATCACCGGCGCCTATGTGGCCCTCGCCGACGCCATCACCTGGGCCCAGGGCAAGAAGCTGATCAAGGCCGGCCGGCAGCCGCTCACCGGCACCGTCTCGGCCGTCAGCGTCGGCATCGTCGGCGGCGTCCCGCTGCTCGACCTGTGCTACGAGGAAGACGTACGCGCCGAAACCGACATGAACGTCGTCTGCACCGGCGATGGCCGCTTCGTCGAGGTCCAGGGCACCGCGGAGGGCGAGCCCTTCGCCCGCGACGAGCTGAACAGCCTGCTCGACCTCGCCGTCGGCGGCTGCGTCGAGCTGGCGGGCAACCAGCGGGCGGCGCTCGGCGTGTAATCAGATGACGGGCGCGCGCGACACCTGCGCGCGCCCGCGTCCGATCCCAGGGGAGGGACCGTCCATGACGCCGCGCCAGGCCCGCCACCGTTTCGCCGCCACCACACTCGCCGCCGTCGCCTTCCTGACGCCGCTCACCACCGGCTGCGACGCCGTGGACAAGGCCCTGGACTGCGGCCGGCTCGCGGTCGAGATATCCAACGACGTGGACAACCTCCAGGACGCCCTCAGCGGCGCCACCGCCGACGCCTCCGACGCCGACAAGGTCCTCGACGCACTCGACAAGGACATCGACAAGGTCGGCGACCACACCGACAACGCGGACGTCGGCAAGGCCCTGGGCGACCTCCGCAAGGCCGTGGACAACGTCCAGACGTCCGTCGACAGCGGCGAACACCCCGACCTGAGCCCGGTCAAGGACGCCGCCGCCGAACTGACCGACGTCTGCACACCCTGATCCGTGCGCCTGATCTAATCGATAGCTATGCAGCCACAGCACACCGCAGCGGCGTACAGCGCACACCCGCGCCGCCTGATCCTGGCCACCCGCAACACATACAAGATCACCGAGCTGCGCTCGATCCTGGGCGACGCCGGGCTCGACGTCGAGCTCGTCGGCGCCGACGCCTATCCGGAGGTCCCGGACGTCAAGGAGACCGGCGTCTCCTTCTCCGAGAACGCCCTCCTCAAGGCCCACGCCCTGGCCCGGGCCACCGGCCACCCGGCCATCGCCGACGACTCCGGGCTCTGCGTCGACGTCCTCGGCGGCGCCCCCGGCATCTTCTCGGCCCGCTGGTCCGGCCGCCACGGCGACGACCGCGCCAACCTGGACCTGCTGCTCGGCCAGCTCCGTGACGTCCCCGACGAGCACCGCACCGCCCACTTCGAATGCGCCGCGGCCCTCGCCCTCCCCGACGGCACCGAGCGCGTGGTCTCCGGCCGCCTCACCGGCACCCTCCGCCACGAACCCACCGGAGGCGGCGGCTTCGGCTACGACCCGATCCTCCAGCCCGACGGCGACACCCGCACCTGCGCCGAACTCACCCCGGACGAGAAGAACGCCATCAGCCACCGCGGCCAGGCCTTCCGGGCGATGGCACCGGTGGTGCGCGAACTGCTGGGGTAGGTGCCGCGCTGCGGCTACGTATAACGGCCTGCGATTCGAGTCATGAATCGCAGGCCGTATGCGGTGCGGCGGAAGGGATTCGAACCCTCAAGCCCTGTCACGGGCCACAGATCCTAAGTCTGCTGCGTCGCCGTTGCGCCACCGCCGCTCGCTTCCGACCATCGTAGCGGGCTGACATCTGAACGGTCACTTCGCATCGACGCTGCGCGACGGCCGCCCCGGCACCAGGTATTCGTGGCCGCGTGACAGTTGGGACAGAGCAGTCGGAGGTTCTCGGGTCGGTCGTCGCTCCAGTCGCCGTTGATGTGGTCCACCTCCAGCGTCATCGGCCGCCCATGCCAGAGGGGTCCTGTCCCGCATCCCACGCACTGCTCGGGCACGCCGATGTCCCTGAGGGCTCGCCGCAGCAGCACTGTCTTCGTGCGCCGCTCGCCGCTGTGCTTGACCAGGATCTGCTCGGATGTCTTTCGGGGCGTTGCGCCAGGCTTCCCGCGTTGGTGGGCTTGCCCCAGGAAGTGTGCGGTGCCGATGCCTTCCTCGGCTGTCCAGAGACGGAACAGAGCGCGTGAGCGTGCGTTGTCCGGCCGGTTGAGCTGCCGCAAGGCGCTGGCTATGGATGTGGATTCGGCGACGACACGGCGAAGTACCTTCCCTGCCGGACGCGCCTTGCTGCTGCGGAGTCTGGGGAGCGCGAAGTGCGAGATGTCTATGCCGAAGTGATCGAAACGCTGGTAGAGGTAGCGACGCAGACGACCGTAGGGCCGAGTGCCCAAGAAGGCGATGACTTGGTCCATGTCGGAGCAGTTCTCGGCGGCCTCGACCAGGAGCTCCCGCGTGTAGTGGACACGATGGCTCATAGGGCTGCGCCGACTTCGGTGGTGTGAGGCCGCCGTACCTTGCCACGCCCTCGGTAGTTGTCCGTCGTCGAGTGGCAGTTCGGGCACAGGAGGCGCAGGTTAGTGGGGCGGTTGTTGCGCCAGTCGCCATCGACGTGATCGACCTCAAGCGGTAGTCGTCCGCCACGCCAGCGTGGTCCGGTCCCGCACAGCGCGCAGCGTTCGATCACGCCGAGCGTCAGCATCGCCCGCTTCAGCCGCTCGCTGGGAACGCGGCGGGCATGAGCGGGGGCCATCTCCACCAGCAACTCTTCCGGACTGCGGCGTCGACGGTTGTCTTTCATCGCGTCGGTGCGGCGCTGCGAGACAAAGTGCGACGTGTCGATGCCGTATGCCTTGATCCGGCGGCTGATGTTGGTGTGATGGCCACCTACCAATTCGATGCCGAGATACCGTAATACGTCGTACACGCTTGTTGACGCCGCCACTGCTGGTTCGAGGATCTCCCTTGTCCAGCGGCCACCTTTTCGTTCGAAGTGCGACGTATCGATGTCCATTCTCTTCATGCGCTCGCGGATATAGCGGCGGGTCGAGCTTTCGGGGTCGACTCCGAGTTTGGCCAATGCCTCCGACAGTGTCGTCGAGGATCCCGCGACTTCGGCAAGGCGTTCTCGCGTGTACGGGCTGACTGGCACGCTTTCCTCCCCCCTGTGCGACCACGTGTCGCACCATCGCACTGAGTAACGAGCCACCCGCCCATCGGTTACGCACCCCGGGTGCACCCGCCCAGCACCCTTGTTGACCGCTGTTGACCCCTGGCTGTGCGCGTGGCAGGGACGGTGCTCGGGCTGGAGCGAGGCGGAAACAGGGGTGCAGGCATGGCCGAGGGCCGGGCCCTGCGCGGTGAGCGGAGCGAGCCGCGTGAAGCAGTAGGGAAGGTCGTCTGCCACCACTCGCTCCGAGGCGCCCGTGTCAGTCGCACTCTCGGCCGAGGTCGAGGGGAACGGCTCGTTGCGTCAGCTGCCGAGTATGTCTATGAGGTGGTCGTCCAGGTCCGCGACGAACTTTTCGTGGCGCCAGGGCCGCAGGGCTTTACGCGCCTGGCGTAGGCGAAGCGCGGGCACGCGTCCGCCAGTGGTGGCGGCGGTGGTGATGCAGTTGTGCAGGAGGTCCACGGCTGTTTCCGGTGCGTCGAGGCGGATGCAGGCCAGGGCTTGATCGGTGGTGATGATGGCTCGTTGTACGCGCTCGCGTGGTCCTCGCAGGGCCTTTGCGCTGCTGGCGAAGACGTCGTGGGCGACTGCCGCGTCTCCTACGTACAGCTCGCACAAGCCCTCGAAGCCCCGCAGGTGATCAGCGCTGAAGCTCGTGGGCACCGGATCGCCGTCCGCGTCGCGTTCGATGTCGTACCAGGCGAGCGCCAGTGCGGTCTGGGCTTGCCGTTCGGCGTCGGACCGGGCGGCGATCTCGGCTTGCAGTGCGTGGGCTCGGGCGCGTACGCGGATGCTGTCGCCCGTGCGGGCATCGCGTACCGCTGCGTCGACCAGTCCACGGGCCGTGTCGATGCCGGGGGTTGAGTAGAGCTTGACCAGGGCGTGGCTCATGTGAACGACGGCTCGGTGCCAGGTGGTGTCGAGCAGTCCTGCCGCGTCCGTTGCGGCCGTGTACAGAGCACGGGACGCCTGGTCGTCGCGGGTTTCGAACGCCAACCGTCCGGCGAGGGTGTACGCCTGCGCGGCGACCGTACGTAACCCGGGCAGCAGGGGCTCGGGCGCGCCGCCGGCCAGGAGACGTCGGCAGGACTCGGTTACGGGGGCGAGCAGGAGCTGCAGTCGGGCGAAGGGGAGCGAACCTACGTGCGCGTTGACATCTTCGACCGCCGTCCGCAGGCCGTCGAGGAGTGTGTCGTCGGCGAGTGCCGGATCGGCGAGCGCGGCTGCCATGGTCACCTGGGTGGTGGGCCCGAGCAGGGCGAGGAGGCCGTTTCCGTTATCGGTTGCCGTGCGGCTCAGGAGGGTGCGTAGTTCGTGGAGCTGGGCTTCTGCTTCGCCCAGATGCGCGAGGGCGTCGAGCAGTTCGGCGAAATCGCTGCCAGGC
Source organism: Streptomyces sp. NBRC 110028 (assembly GCF_001417735.1). Classification (GTDB taxonomy): domain Bacteria; phylum Actinomycetota; class Actinomycetes; order Streptomycetales; family Streptomycetaceae; genus Streptomyces. The sequence continues at coordinate 73,263 of NZ_BBUZ01000034.1, read as the reverse complement.
CCGAGGGAGAGGTGACCGTCAGTGCCTCGGGCGTAGAGGTGCGCCAGCAGGAGCTGGTACCGGTCGCTGGGCAGGATGGGGTGTGTGGTGCTCTCCCACCGCGCGACGGATCGCTGCACGCTCGGGACGGAGGGGGCGAGGGGCTGGCCGAGGCGGCGCGCCGTGGCGATGAGCGCCCGCGCGGTATCGGCCAGGGACCAGCCTCGGGCTTTGCGGAGGGACTTGAGGGCGGCAGCGCCGAGGAGGGCATCGCACGTGCTCATGCCGTCATCATGCCGGTGATCCACGTCATACGGGCACGACCAGGTGTGGTTTCCCCTGTTCGGCACCGTAGTTGAGGGTCTGCCACGTGCCCGACCTCCCTTGGGGCCCTGGGAGAGGGAATCCGATCACCATGTCGGAGTGATCGACCATCCACCGGTTCCGGGCGTGGAAGGCCGGGCTGTCCAGCTCTGCCGCATGCAGCTCGACCACCTCCGTGATGCGGTCGCGGGTGTGGGTGATGGCGTGCTGCGCCTCGGCGGGCTGTTGCCGGGTGGTGCCGGGGACGACGATGGTGATCTGCGCGTGGGTGTTCTCCGCCAGCCACAGCAGGGAGAGGCTGTCGATGCCGTTGGCACCGCCGATGTAGAAGCGGGTCTCGATGTCGGCGAACGGGGTGAGGTAGTTGGTGAACAGCTCGGCGTAGCTGTCGAGACCGCGATGCCCTGTCGACCGGGTACCGGTGATGGTCACAGACCGAGTCATGATCTACTCCGTGTCATAGGTTGTCATATCCCGCAGTGCCTGCTTTTGCGGTGACATCGGTGCATGGACACTTCCAGCTATCCCGGCCTCGCTGACCACGGGACGACCGCAACTGTTCCATGGACGCCGCCGCACGGCAGCGACGTCGAGATGGTCAAAGTCGGCCCGCACTGGGACGTGCTGCGTGCCCCCGCCGAGATCGGCGAACGGGTGCTGGACTTACTCGGCGACGCGTCCGGCGCCGTCATCGCCGACTACGGCCTGATGTACTGGCTCATCCCGGCGGGGCATGCTCAGGGCTGGCGACGTATCCGGGAAGGAATCCACGCGCTGGGTGCGCATGGTGCCGAGGTTACGTACGTTGGCGTACCGCCCGCGCACTGGAGGGGCGGTCCGCGTCTGCACTGGCGGGTTCCGGTGGGGCCCGACCGGTACCTCACCGACGTGGCCCGGCTCCGCGAGGCTCTCGTGCGGGCGGTTGCCGCTGAACTCGCCGAGGAGGCGACGGCCCGGTGATGCCCCAGGTCTGTGCCCGCTGTCAGACGACCACCAGCCAGCCGGTCGTGGTCGCGATCGGGTACGGCGCGAGCGCGGGCGGCAGCACCGTCTATGCCTGTCCGGGCGCGTGCGCTGACAGCTTCCCCGGGCAACGCGACCCGTTCGAGCGGACCCTCCCTGACCGGGACGTCGCCTTCAGGCGGCAGGGATGACCGCGGCCGAGATCGACCCGGCCACGCTCAGCCGCGAACAGCTCCGGGGCTGGGCCTGCGCGCTCTGCGGCGCGCCGCTCACCGTGGACCGGCCGCTGGGCACCGTCACGATCGGCCATGGGGCGACCCGGACGACGTACGAGGTGTGGGCGTGTGCCCCCGCCTGCGGCGAGGCCACGCCCTGGGGCCGGTTCCTCGGCCATGCCGTGGACTGCGCCGACTGCCGGGCGGGGCGGTGGTGCGCCGCCGGGAACGGGTTGCACCACGCGGTGCGGGAGGCCCGCCGCGCCCCCATGACCGGCCGCTCAAGCGGTGCCTCGGGCCTGCTGTCGCGGCTCGCTGGCTGACGCCGCCGTTGATGTCGGGCGTGGATGTCGAACGCCCCGGACCATGATCGGTCCGGGGTGTGGAGAGCCGGGGGTCAGAGGCCCAGGTCCTTGATGATCTTGGCTACGTGGCCGGTGGCCTTGACGTTGTAGAGGGCGCGTTCGACCTTGCCCTGTTCGTCGATGATGACGGTGGAGCGGATGACGCCGGTGACCGTCTTGCCGTAGAGCTTCTTCTCGCCGAAGGCGCCGTAGGCCTCCAGGGTCTCCTTGGAGGGGTCGGCGAGCAGGGTGACCTTGAGGGATTCCTGGTCGCGGAACTTGGCGAGCTTCTCCGGCTTGTCGGGGGAGACGCCGATGACGTCGTAGCCGTGTCCGGCGAGGAATTCGAGCTGGTCGGTGAAGTCGCAGGCCTGCTTGGTGCAGCCGGGGGTGAGGGCGGCGGGGTAGAAGTAGACGATGACCTTGCGGCCCGCGTGGTCGGCGAGCGAGACCTGCTTGCCGTCCGCGTCGGGGAGGGTGAAGGCGGGGGCGGTGTCGCCGGGCTGCAGTCGCTCGCTCATGGTCGGGTACTCCTCGTGGCGTGGGGTGTTTCCGTAACGGCAGGCGTTACATGACGACATTAGCCAGCGTCCTCGCCGGGGGTGCCACGGGGCGGGAGCGGGAACGAGCTGACAGACTGTCCATGACGAATCATCGAGACTGATCGAGAGCGACGGAGGCAGCGCGGTGTCGGATGCCAGGACCCCTGCGCAGATCGAGGCGGACATCGCCCGGCGGCGGCAGGATCTCGCCGTGACGCTCGACGAGATCGGGGTGCGGGTGCACCCGAAGACGATCATGGGTGACGCGAAGGCGAAGGCGGCGTCGGCCGTGGACCGGACGGCGGGGCGGGCGTATGTGTCCGCGAACCGGGTGGTCACCAATGTGCGCGGCCAACTGGTCACCGAGGAGGGGGCGCCGCGGATGGAGCGGATCGTGCCGGTCGCGCTCGTCGTGGTGGGGGTCGTCGGGCTGCTGGCCATGTCGTCGCGCGGCGGTGGCGGTGGCGGCAAGGGCAAGGGCTGCAAGCGCCGGAGGTAGTGCGCGGGTACGTAAGGGTGTAGGAGGTTCCTGGCCGCCCTGTGGCACCGATACGCCGTTCGGGCGGGTACGGTCATGACCGTGAGTGCGAACACGTCCCATGACAAGCTGCCCATCCGGATGCTGCACGACCGTGTGCTGGTCCGTACCGACATTCCGGAGGGTGAGCGCCGGTCCACCGGCGGTATCGTCATCCCCGCGACCGCGGCGGTCGGCAAGCGGCTGGGCTGGGCCGAGGTGGTCGCGGTCGGGCAGAACGTGCGGACCGTGGAGCCGGGTGACCGGGTGCTCTATGACCCGGAGGACCGGGCCGAGGTGGAGGTCCGCGGGGTTGCCTATGTGCTGATGCGCGAGCGCGATCTGCACGCCGTCGCCGCCGAGCGCCTGGAGGGCGCGGAGGATTCGACGGGGTTGTACCTGTAGCGATGTGAAGAGCGCGAGGAGCGCGAGGAGTGTGCAGAGGGTGGTGACGGGTCTCCGTCACCACCCTCTGCCGTGTCCGCCGGGCGCGGGCGCCGGGTTCAGCCGCCGTCCGGGCCTCCGATGTCCCCGCCCGGGTCGCCGGGTCCGCCGGGGCCGCCGTCGGTCGGCGGGTCGGTCGGGAAGTCCGTGGACGGGCTCGGCGGGGGCTCGGTGCTGGGCTCGGTCGGCGGGTCGAACGTCGGGAACGTGGGGGGCCGGCTGGGGGCCGTCGGCTCCGTGCTGGGCGCCGTGGTGGGGCTCGACGGGGCGGAGGTCGCGGCCTCGGTGGGGGTCGTCGGCAGATCGGGGGCGTCGGCGCCGTCCTCCAGCTTGAGGTCGAAGTCGGCCGGGGGCTTTCCGTCCAGTGCCCCGGAGACGTAGTCCGCCCAGATCTCGGCGGGGTAGCCGCCGCCGTTGATCCGGTCCAGTCCGGTGGCCCCGTACAGCGGCTTCTGGACGCCGGTGTTCGAGTCCTGGCCCATGACGGCCACGACGGTCGCCAGGTCGGGGGTGTAGCCCGCGAACCAGGCCGCCTTGTCCTCCTCGGCGGTGCCGGTCTTGCCGGCGGCCGGGCGCTCGGCGCCCTGCGCGGCGGTGCCGGTGCCGCCGTCGACGACGCTCTGCAGTATCGAGGTGGTGGTGTCCGCGGCGGTCCGGGGGATGGCCTGGCGCTCCTCCCGGTCCGGCAGGTTGACCTGGGCGCCGTCCTTGGTGACCTGGGCGACCAGGCTGTACTGCCCGTGCCGCCCGTGGTTGGCGAGGGTCGCGTAGGCCTCGGTCATGTCCAGCACGCTGGCGGTGGCGGGGCCGAGCGCGATGGAGGGGGAGGCGTGCAGGTCGGGGGTGTCCCTGGGGAGGCCCAGGTCGATGGCGGTCCGCTGGACCTCGGCGGGGCCGACGTCCTCGGCCATCTGCGCGTACACCGAGTTCACCGAGTTGTCGGTGGCCGTGGTGACGTCGATGTCGCCGTAGTCGACGTCGTCCTCGTTGGCGGGCGCGTAGCCGGTGGGGCCGTCCGGTCCGATCACCTCGCGCTTGTTGTCGCCGTTGTAGAGGGTGTCCGGGGTGATCGTCTGGCCGTCCTGGGTGGTGGCCCCGTTGGCCACCGCCGAGGTGAAGACGAATGGCTTGAAAGTGGATCCCACTTGGTAGTCACGGCGGGTCGCGTTGTTGACGAACTGCTTGGTGTAGTCGATGCCGCCGTAGAGGGCGACGACCCTCCCGGTCTTGGGGTCGATCGAGGCGCCGCCCGCCCGCACGTAGCGGTCGACCTTGCGGTCGTCGTCGAGCTTGCTCATCAGCCGGTCGTGGACGGCCTCCGCGAAGGCGTCCTGCTTGTTCTTGTCGATCGTGGTGGTGATCCGGTAGCCGCCCCGGGCCAGGGTCTGCTCGTCGATGATGCCGTTGCTGGTCAGGTAGTCCTCGACCGCTTCGACGAGGTAGCCGCGCTGGCCGGACATGCCGGAGGGGGCCTTGGCCTCGGTGGGCTCGGGGAAGGTCATCTTGCCGCGCTCGGCGCGGCTGAGCCAGTGCTTCTTGACCATGCCGTCGAGGACGTAGTTCCAGCGGGCCTCGGCCCGCGGCTTGTTCTGCGGGTGGGCGATGATGTCGTACGCGCTGGGGGCGTTGAGCAGGGTGGCCAGGTAGGCGCTCTGGGCGGTGTTCAGCTCGTCGATGTTCTTGCCGTAGTAGGCCTGGGCGGCGGCCTGGATGCCGTAGGCGTTGCGGCCGAAGTAGCTGGTGTTGAGGTAGCCCTCGAGGATCTTGCCCTTGCTCACCTCGCGATCCAGCTTGATCGCGATGAAGAACTCCTTGGCCTTGCGGGTGACCGTCTGTTCCTGGTCCAGGTAGTAGTTCTTCACGTACTGCTGGGTGATCGTCGAGCCGGACTGCTTGCCCTTGCCGGTTGCGGTGTTCCAGGCGGCCCGGACCATCGCCTCGGGGTTGATCGCGGACTCGGAGTAGAAGTCCCGGTCCTCGGCGGCGAGCACCGCGTGCTGGGTCCGCTTGGGCACCTGGCTGAGCTGTACGTTCTCCCGGTTGACCTTGCCCTCGCGGGCGAGCGGGGAGCCGTTGGAGTACAGGAAGACATTGCTCTGGGCGATGGCCGCCTTGTTGGCCGCGGGGATGTCGACGAGCAGATAGCCGGTGACCAGGCCGCCCGCGACGAGCAGGAGGAACAGCAGCGATCCGCCGACCGTCATCCGCCAGGTGGGAAGCAGCCGGCGCCAGCCGGTGCGCCGGGGGCGGCCCTTTCTGCCCGCGGTGCCGCCGCTGCCGGAGCCGTTGCGGCTGCTCGGGTCGCCCACACCGGCCGCGCCGCCGTGGATCAGTTGGGGCTCGTCGCTCATGTCTCCTGAGACTCCTCGGCCGCCGTCGAGGGTTGCGCCGCGGCGGAATCGTGCACGGTCGGGCGATTCGCGTCGTACGCCCCATAAAACACTGTCGCATCATCCGTTCCGGGCCAGGGGCGTGGCACGCATCCGTGACTGGTCTGTAACCGGCCGGATGAGTGATTCCCCTCACACCATCCGGTGAAAAACACCTGGCTGTGTCGCCTTCCCGCGGACTAGGCTTCCAAGCTTTGGCGCCGTGCGGACGGGGGAGGGGGAAAGGGGCTGATGCGGCTCTACGCGGCCGTCGCGCTGAGCGGCTTCAAACGCTACGCGACGTACCGGGTGGCCACCGTGGCCGGGGTGTTCACCAACACCGTTTTCGGCTTCATCGTGGCGTACACGTACCGCGCGCTATGGGAGATACGTCCGCATCTCGGCGGGTACGACCTCTCCCAGGCGCTCACGTTCGTCTGGCTGGGCCAGGCGCTGCTGGCGACCGTTGCGCTGTTCGGCGGCGGCTTCCAGGATGAGCTGCAGGAGCGGATCCGGTCGGGTGACATCGCCGTCGACCTCTACCGGCCGGTCGACCTCCAGTTGTGGTGGCTGGCCTCGGACCTCGGCCGGGCGGCGTTCCAGCTGCTGGGGCGCGGCATCGTGCCCATGGCGTGCGGGGCACTGGCTTTTGAACTCACCCTGCCGGGCTCGGTGTTGACCTGGCTGTGTTTTCTGCTGTCGGTGGTGCTCGCGGTGTGTGTGGGGTTCGCGGTGCGCTATCTGGTCGCGCTGGCCGCGTTCTGGCTGCTGGACGGGTCGGGGCTGAGCCTGATGAGCGGGCTGCTGTGCATGTTCTTCTCCGGGATGGTGCTGCCGCTGAACGTGTTCCCCGGGCAGCTCGGCGAGGTCGCCCGGGCGCTGCCGTGGGCGGCGATGCTCCAGGTGCCCGCGGATGTCTTCCTGGGGCACCACCGGGGGGCCGCGGTGGCGGGGGCGCTGGCCTTCCAGGCGGGGTGGGCGGTGGTGCTGTTCGCGGCCGGGCGGGCGCTGCAGTCGGTCGCGACCCGGAAGGTGGTGGTCCAGGGTGGCTGAGCCGGGGGCGGGTGAAGAGGCGTTCGGGGCGCGGGTGGGTCAGGGGCTGCGCGCCTATGTGCTGATCGTCGGCATGTGGGTGCGCTCCACGATGGCGTACCGCACCTCGTTCCTGATCATGGCGTTCGGGAACTTCGCGGTGAACGCGCTGGACTTCGTGGCGATCGCGCTGATGTTCTCGCACATCGACACGCTGGGCGGCTTCACCCTCGCCGAGGTCGCCTTCCTGTACGGCACGTCCGGTACCGCCTTCGGGCTGGCCGATCTGACGCTCGGCAGCATGGAGCGGGTCGGGCGGCGCATCCGCGACGGCACGCTGGACACGCTGCTGGTGCGTCCGGTGCCGATCCTCGCCCAGGTCGCCGCCGACCGCTTCGCGCTGCGCCGGCTGGGCCGGATCGGTCAGGGGGCGTTGCTGTTCGGCTGGTCGCTGACCCGGCTGGACATCGACTGGACGGCCGGCCGGGTGCTGCTGGTGCCGCTGATGCTGCTGAGCGGGGCGGTGATCTTCGGGGCGGTGTTCGTGCTGGGCGGGGCCTTCCAGTTCTGGGCGAAGGACGCCTCCGAGGTGCAGAACTCGTTCACGTACGGCGGGACGACGATGCTCCAGTACCCGCCGACGATCTTCGCCGAGGAGCTGCTGCGCGGCGTCACCTATCTCATCCCGCTGGCCTTCGTCAACTGGCTGCCCGGGCTGTACGTCCTGGGCCGCCCGAACCCGCTGGGGCTGCCGGGCTGGATCGGCTTCGCGGCGCCGCTGGTCGCGTTGGGCTGTGCGGCGGTCGCGGGGCTGGCCTGGCGGGCGGGGCTGCGGGCGTATCAGAGCACGGGGAGCTGAGGAGCCATGGACGACGTGATCGAACTCGACGGTGTCGAGAAGGTGTTCGAGGTGCGGCGCCGGGCCGGACTACTGCGCCGGGAGCGGCGCGAGGTGCGCGCGGTGGACGGCATCAGCTTCCGGGTGCCGCGCGGTGAGATGGTCGGCTACATCGGCCCGAACGGTGCCGGGAAGTCCACCACGATCAAGATGCTGACCGGGATCCTGGTGCCCAGCGGCGGCCGGCTGCGGGTCGCGGGGATCGACCCGTCACGGGAGCGCACGCGGCTCGCGCGCCGTATCGGGGTGGTGTTCGGGCAGCGCACCACCCTGTGGTGGGACCTGCCGCTGCGGGATTCGTACGCGCTGGTGCGACGGATGTACCGGATTCCCGACGAACGCCACCGGGCGAACCTGGACCGCTGTGTCGAACTGCTGGACCTCGGTGACCTGCTGGACGTGCCGGTCCGTCAGCTCTCGCTGGGCCAGCGGATGCGCGGCGACATCGCGGCCGCCCTGCTGCACGACCCCGAGGTGCTGTATCTGGACGAGCCGACGATCGGGCTGGACGTGGTCAGCAAGGCGAAGGTGCGGGCCTTCCTGCGCGAGGTGAACGCGGAGCACGGCACCACCGTGCTGCTGACCACCCACGACCTGACCGACATCGAACAGCTGTGCAAGCGGGTGATGGTCATCGACCATGGCCGTCTGGTGTACGACGGCGGGCTGGGCGGGCTGCACGCGGTGGGCGGGAGCGAACGCACCCTGGTGGTGGACCTGGAGCGGGAGCTGCCGCCGGTCGACATCCCCGGCGCGCGGACCGTGCGGGTCGAGGGGCCTCGGCAGTGGCTGGCGTTCCCGGCCGCCGCCAGCGCGGCACCGCTGGTCGCGGCGGTGGCCGACCGATATCCGCTGGTGGATCTGTCGGTGCGGGAGCCGGAGATCGAGGACGTCATCGCCCGCATGCTCTTCCCCGGGGAGGACCCCGAGGGGAATCCCGGGGAAAACCCCGAAACGGACCCGGGTGTCGAGGGGGCGCGAGGGACGGTCAGGCCAGTCGGTCCGCATTAGTCTGTCGGTATGACAATTGAGGGATTTCCGCAGGGAGCGGTCCCCGACCTTCCGGGCGGGTCCCAGATGCGTGCCTCCGACGCCGAACGCGAGCGCATCGCCGAGGTGCTGCGGGACGCCGTCGCCGAAGGCCGCCTGGACATGGAGGAGTTCGAGGAGCGGCTGGACGCGGCCTACACGGCACGCACCCACGCCCAGCTGGAGCCGCTGATCCGGGACCTGCCGGTGCCCGGCGCGGCGGCCGCTCCCGCGCCGCCGTCCCCGGGCGTCGCCACGGCTCCCGCCGGCCGGGACGGCTGGGCCGGGCGGGTCGGCGGCGCCCCGACATCGAGGATGGCCCTCGCGATCATGGGCGGCTTCCAGCGCAAGGGCACCTGGACCGCGCCCCGCGCCTTCACCGCCTTCGCCCTCATGGGCGGCGGCGAGATCGATCTGCGGGAGGCCCGCTTCGAGGGCCACGAGATCGTGGTCCGCTGCTTCGCGCTGATGGGCGGGATAGAGGTCATCGTGCCGCCGGACCTGGAGACGCACGTCAGCGGCATCGGCATCATGGGCGGCTTCGACCACCGGGGGTCGGCCGACGGCGACCCCGCCGGCCCCCGGGTGACCATCACGGGCCTGGCGATCTTCGGCGGGGTCAACGTCCAGCGCAAGCTCCGCAAGGAGGAGCACAAGCGGCTCAAGGCGGAGCGCCGCCGGGAGAAGGAGGCGCGCAGGGAGGGACTGCGCGCCGCGCGCCGTGAGCGCCGTGCGGAGCTGGAGGACGGGCGGGCCGAGCGCCGGGCCCGCAGGCACGACTGGGGGCACTAGTGCCGCGTCAGCCAAGGTTCGCCCCGCTCGCCGCCCTGGCACGGCCATCTGCGGCGTTGCCGAATCAGCCGAGTAGGCCCACTACGAGGCCGATCCGGCGCCTTGCATCTGACCGCACCAGGACGCCTCGCTACCGGGCAAACCCTGACTGACGCGGCACTAGCGCGCCCCGCGTCGGCCTCTCACAGCTCGGCGGCCGCGCTCCCCCGCAGGTAGTCGAGGGGGAGCGCCCGCGCCATCGCCCGGTAGCCCTCGTCGCTCGGGTGCAGATGGTCGCCCGAGTCGTACGACGGCCGCAGCCGCAGCGGGCTGGCCGGGTCGCGCAGCGCCTTGTCGAAGTCCACGACCTCGTCGTAGACCTTCCCGGCCCGGATCTGGGCGTTGACCCGCTCGCGCACCGAGTCCAGCAGCGGGGTGTAGCCGCGGTGGCCGTAGAACGGCGACAGGGTGGCCCCTATGACCCGCAGGCCCCGGGCGTGCGCCTGCTCGGTCATCCGCCGCAGCCCGTCCACGATCTTGTTCGGGTCGGTCTGGTGGGGGATGCGCAGGATGTCGTTGACGCCCAGCTCGATGATCACGGCCTTGACGTTCGTGCGGTCGAGCACGTCCCGGGTGAAGCGGGACAGCCCGCTGGGGTTGTTCGGCGGAAACTGGGTGCCGTCGCTCAGCACCCGGTTCCCGCTGATGCCCTGGTTGAGCACGCCGAGGCGGGGCGCTCCCGGCTCGGTGCGCAGCCGCTCGGCGAGGAAGTCGGTCCACCGGCGGTTGGCCCCGGCGGTGGAGGTGATGCCGTCGGTGATCGAGTCGCCGAGCACCGCGACCGAGCCCTGCGCCTCCTTGGACCACACGTCCACGGCGCTCAGGTAGCGCCAGAACGGGCTCTGTTCGGTGTACGCGGCGCCCGCCGTGTCCTCCGTACGGTCGCCGCGCGCCAGGTACGAGGTCTGGCGGGCGTGCGGGTGGTACGTCACCGAGCCCGACGCCTGCGGGGCGTAGGTGGTGATCAGCAGGTCGGCGGCGGCCGGGATGTTCATGCGCACCGGGTCGCTGGTGGTGGCCTGGCCGGGCGGGATGGTCACCCAGGGGCGGTTGTCGAAGGTGAGCCGGCGCATGGTGCCGGTCGCGGCCGTCGGGTTGCTGGGGGCGGCCGCCAGCGCCAGCGAGGCATGCGTGATCGTCAGCGGGCGCGCGCTGTACAGGTTGGAGAGCTGGATGCGGGCGCCGGTGCCGCCGATGCTGGTGTGGATGACGTTCCGTATCGACATGCCGGACAGGCCGCGGAGCGTGTTCGGTTCGGCCGCGGCGGCCGACGCCGACCAGGTACCCACCCAGGACCCCGACGAAGCGGGGGCCGCCGAATTGCGGGTGCCCTGCGCGGCCTCGTTCACGTTCCGGTCCCGGCCGCCGACCCCGACGAATATCGCGGTCGAGACGAGGACCACCACAGCCGCCAGCGCAGCGAACACGGCATAGGCCGTGCGTCTGGGCATAGGGGGCACGCTCATGGGCGGAGGTCTCCTCGGGCAGCCGGAGCGTCAGGCTCCGAAAGTGAACGGGAACGGCGAGCGACGCTGCTTCGCCGATGCGGTCCGGTCGGTCCTTCATGATCCCATGTCCGGACAGAGGTCCGCCTGTCGGCCTGCCCCCGGTTGGACGGGGTCGCTCCCCCAGACAGACGACGGGAACTCGCCGTTCGTTCCACTCAAGGACGAGTGAGACAGGAACGAGACAATGCAGAGGGGACGGCTCGACCGGGTGGAGGCCATGAACCGGACAACGACGGACGAAAACGGGCCGAGGCCGCCCGGCGTGAGAGCGCCGGCCGGTGGCGTCGCCGCGTTCGCGGACACCCCCCTCGACGAGGAGCGGCGGCGCGGTGTGCGCCGGATGAAGGCGATCGCCACGGGCATGCTGCTCGCCGTCGCGCTGGTGTACGCGGTCGCCAAGTGGGCGCAGAACTCTGGCGCCGGGGGCTGGTCCGGCTACGTGGCGGCGGCCGCCGAGGCGGGCATGGTCGGCGCGCTGGCCGACTGGTTCGCGGTCACCGCCCTGTTCCGGCGGCCGATGGGGCTGCCCATCCCGCACACCGCGATCATCCCCACGAAGAAGGATCAGCTCGGGGCGACCCTGGGCGACTTCGTCGGCGAGAACTTCCTGTCCGGGGACGTCGTACGGATGCGGCTGCGCGCCGTCGGCATCGGCGGCCGGCTGGGCACCTGGCTGGCCGAACCCGCGCACGCAGACCGGGTGACGGACGAGTTGGCGACCGCGCTGCGCGGCGCGCTCACCGTGCTGCGCGACTCCGATGTGCAGGCGGTCGTCGGCGAGGCGATCACACGGCGCGCGGACGCCCAGGAGATCGCGCCGGGGCTCGGCAAGCTGCTGGAGCGGATCGTCGCGGACGGTGGCCACCGCCGGGCCGTGGACCTGGTGTGCGTACACGCCCACGACTGGCTGGTGGAGCACAACGAGTCGGTGATGGGCGCGGTGACCGGTGGTGCCCCCGGCTGGACGCCGCGGTTCGTGGACCGCAAGGTCGGCGAGCGGGTCTACCGCGAACTGCTGCGGTTCGTCCGGGAGATGCGCGACATGCCGGACCATCCGGCGCGCGGCGCCGTGGACCGCTTCCTGTCCGACTTCGCCGGTGACCTGCAGTCGGACACCGGCACCCGCGACCGGGTCGAACGGCTCAAGGGCGAGGTGCTGGGCCGCGGCGAGGTGCAGGACCTGATCGCCTCCACCTGGGCCTCGGTGCGGTCGATGATCGTCGCGGCGGCCGAGGACGAGCGCAGCGAGCTGCGGCTGCGGGCCCGGACGGCGATCCTGTCGCTGGGCACGCGGATGGTGACGGACCCCACGATGCGCGGCAAGATCGACGGCTGGCTGGAGGACGCGGCCGTCTATGTGGTGACGACCTATCGGAACGAGATCACCTCGCTCATCACCGAGACGGTCGCGGGCTGGGACGCGGAGCACACCTCCCGGAAGATCGAGGCCCATATCGGCCGCGATCTGCAGTTCATCCGCATCAACGGCACCGTGGTGGGAGCGCTCGCGGGGCTGGTCATCCACACCCTCTCGCGGGCGCTGGGCGGCGGCTGACGGGTCGCGTGTCTGGCGGGTGCGCGCCGCAGGGCCTATGGTGCCCCTCCCGGTGGCCTGGGTGGGGAGGTCGGTGTGCGACGGCGGCGGCAGGTCCTTGTGGCCCGGGTGCTGTGGACCGGCGGCGAGATCGCCGTCACCATCGGGCTCGTCGTGCTCCTGCTGGTCGCCCACCAGCTGTGGTGGACCAACCGGGAGGCGCGGGCGGGCGCGAAGCGCCAAGTGGCGGAGCTGGAACGGCGATGGGACACCGACGACCCCTCGGTGACGGCCCCCTCCGGCGATGCGGGCTCCACGGAATCCGGCGGTACGGACGACACGGACGGTACGGCCTCCGGGGGTACGGGCGGTACGCACCGTCAGAAGGACACCGCCACCACCACCCTCCGCGCCGGGACCCCCGACCGGAACCAGACGTACGCGGTGATCCGCATCCCGCGCATCGGGCTCACCGCCCCGATCGCCGAGGGCATCAGCAAGCCGTACGTCCTCAACCAGGGCTACGTGGGCCACTATCCGGGAACCGCCCAGCCCGGGCAGATGGGCAACGTGGCGCTCGCGGGCCACCGCAACACCCACGGCGAACCGTTCCGCCACCTCGATGAGCTGCGCCCGGGGGACCGGGTGAGCGTCGAGACCTTCCACGCCCGCTTCACCTACGTCGTCGAGCACACCCTGCCGCGCACCTCGCCCTCCGACGGCACGGTGATCGCGAAGGTGCCGTACAGCTCGTTCCACCCGCGCTACCGGTACACCGAGCCCGGCTCCTATCTCACGCTGACCACCTGCACCCCCGAATACACCTCCCGCTACCGGCTGGTGGTGTGGGCCAGGCTGAAGGCGGCCGGGCCGCGCGTTGTCGGTGGCACCTCTTAGAGTGGCACCTCTTAGAGTGGTGGTGGCCGAGTGGAGAGGGGGAGCCGCATGACTCATCGCGTCGAGACGCTGCGCATGCACCTGGGCGTTCTCCTCTTCCTGCTGACCGGCGCCCTGCTCACCCAGACCGGGCTGCTCAGCGCCGTCGCCCTCGCCGCCACCACCGCTGCCACCGCCGCCGTCGCGGCCGCGCTGCTGACCTGCGCGGTGCTCGCCGCCCGGGCCCGGGTGCCCGCGCCCCCGGGGCGGATACGCACCGCGATACGGGACCGGGAGCGCCGCACCGCGTTCCTGCCGCAGCGGGACCCCGATGCCGCGGGCCGCCCCAGGCCCCGGGCGCCCGGCCGTCGTCTCCCGACGGCCGCGTAGGCGCACGCACCCGCAGCATCCCGCAGCACCCGCCCGCCGCGCCCACGCGGCTCGTCACGCCGATCCGTTTTCCCTTCGGTCACCCCGGCCCATGACGAGACCCGTGGAGGGCTCCCATGTCTGTTTTCGCATCCCTCGGCACCCTGCTGACCACCCTGGCCGACTCGCTCGATCCGCTGTTCGGGGCGTCGGCGACGGCCGCCGCCATCGTCCTGTTCACCCTGTGCGTCCGGGCCGCGCTCCATCCGCTCGCCCGGGCGGCGGCGCGCGGCGAGAAGGCCCGGGCCGCGCTGGCGCCGAAGATCGCCGAGCTGAGCCGTCGGCACAAGAACGACCCCGAGCGGCTGCGCCGCGCGATGGCCGACCTGCGGGACAAGGAGGGGGCGTCGCCGCTGGCGGGCTGTCTGCCGACCCTCGTGCAGCTGCCGGTCTTCTTCGTCATGTACCACGTGTTCTCCACCGGCAGCGGCGCCGGTGACCTGCTGGACCACACGCTGGCCGGGGCCCCGCTCGACGGCCGCTGGGGCGGGGCGCTCGACGGGCAGCGGGGGCTGGTCTACCTGGGCCTGTTCGCGCTGCTCGCGGCCGTCGCGACCTGGAGTTACGTCCGCACCCGCAAGGCCGCCCGCGACGCGGCGGTCCCCAGCGCTCCCGGTGCGTCCGCGGCTCCCGGTGCGTCCAGGATGGCGCGGGCGCTGCCGCTGCTGTCGTTCGGCACGCTGGTCACCGCCGCCGTGGTGCCGCTGGCCGCCGCGCTCTACCTCGCGACCAGCACCACCTGGACCGCGGTGGAGCGGGCCCTGCTGCTGCGCGGACGGTGAGCGGGGGAGACGGGCAGGTGAGCCGTCGGTCTCAGGTGAGCCGACGGTCCAGTCCGTGAACGGGCTCTTGCGGGCCGGATGAGGCTCGTGGAGGATCAAGCGGCCGGAGGCCACGGAGTCGCCCCTGGCCACCGTCCTGAGACCAGGGAGTTGTGAGGATGAAGCTGCTGCGCGTCGGACCGGTCGGGGCGGAACGCCCGGCCCTCCTCGACCAGAACGGCACCCTCCGCGACCTGTCCGGCCTGGTCCCGGACATCGACGGCACCCTGCTCGCGGACGAGGCGGCGCTCGCCCGGATCCGCGAGGCTGCCGCGGCCGAGGGCGCCGACGCGCTGCCGGTGATCAGTGACGGCGGCGTACGGGTCGGCCCGCCGCTGGCCCGCATCGGCAAGATCGTGTGCATCGGGCTGAACTACCACGATCACGCGGCCGAGACCGGCGCCGCCCTTCCGGAGGAGCCCATCCTCTTCATGAAGGCCCCCGACACGGTCATCGGCCCCGATGACACCGTGCTGGTGCCGCGCGGCAGCCTGAAGACCGACTGGGAGGTGGAGCTGGCCATCGTCATCGGCCGCACCGCCCGCTACCTCGACTCCGACGAGGCCGCCCTCGCCGCCGTCGCGGGCTACGCGGTCGCGCACGACGTCTCCGAGCGGGAGTTCCAGATCGAGCGCGGCGGCCAGTGGGACAAGGGCAAGAACTGCGAGACGTTCAACCCGCTGGGCCCCTGGCTGGTCACCGCCGACGAGGTCCCCGACCCGCAGGCCCTCGGCCTGCGGCTGTGGGTCAACGGTGAGCTCAAGCAGAACGGCACGACGGCCGAGCAGATCTTCGGCGTCGCCCATGTGGTCCGCTATCTGAGCCAGTTCATGACCCTCTACCCGGGCGATGTCATCAACACCGGCACCCCGGCGGGCGTCGCCATGGGCCGCCCCGAGCCCAAGCCGTATCTGCGGGCCGGGGACGTGGTGGAGCTGGAGATCGACGGGCTGGGCCGCCAGCGCCAGGAGTTCAAGGACGCGTGATGCCCGGCGCGGCCCCCGGACGCCACCGGCGCCCGGGGGCCGCGCGGCTCACTTGACCGCCCGCTTCGCCTGCTGGGGAGTGGCGCTCGGGGTCGAGCCGTACGCCTTCAGGAAGCGGTCGCGGAAGCTGTTCATCTTCCACACCGGGGTGTCCGCGCGGGGCATCAGGCCGTCCGCCCAGTTCCAGCTCGAGATCCGCTTCAGCACCTTCGGGTCATGGGCGACGATGGAGACCGGCACGTCCCGGCTCGCGTGGTTGCCGCTGACCCGGGCCAGCGGCTGGTGGTCGCCGAGGAAGACGAGCACGGTGTTCTTGTTGCCGTACTTGATCACGTAGTCGATGAGGGTGTTCACCGAGTACTGGACGGACTTGCCGTACTCCTGCTTCACCTTGGTCGAGTCGGTGAAGACGTCCTCGGGCCGCTTGCCCGCCTTCTCGATGTCCTTGTAGACCGAGCCGTCCCCGACCTTGCTCCACGGGATGGTCTTGGGGATCGGCGCCCACGGCTGGTGGCTGGAGGTCAGGATGTTCAGCGCCATCAGCGGCTTGTCGTGCTTCTTGCCGTGCTCCAGCTGCTCGAACGCCTTCAGCGCGTACTGGTCGGGCATGGTCGACCAGCTGAACTTCGGCCCCTTGTAGCCCAGCTCGCGGGAGTCGTAGACGTGGTCGAGGCCGTAGAACCTGCCCTCCGGCCAGCTCTTCTGCACGCCCGGCATGATGCCGACCGTCCGCCAGGCGCCGGTGCGCTTGAACGCGTGGGTGAGGGAAAGGTGGTTGCCCGCGGTGACGGTGCGGTAGCGGTTCTGGTTGTCGATCCACAGGCCGGTCAGGAAGGTGGAGTGGCCCAGCCAGCTGTTGCCGCCGTACGTCGCCGAGGTGAGCCACCCGCTCTTGGCGGCGAATCCGGCCTTGTCCAGCCGCTTGGTCGCCTTCTGGAGCGTCGGGTCGACACCGGGCGCGATCGCCGGGTCCTCGATCGCGCTGCGGCCGTAGCTCTCGATGAAGGTGAAGATCATGTCCTTGCCGCGCAGCCCGGTCAGCAGCTGATCGCCCGGGGTGTCCCCGTACGTGTCGAAGGCGGCCACCTTCTTGAACTCCTGCTCGTCCTTGATGGTCTTCTCCACCCGCTCCGCCCGGTCCTGGACGAGCGCGGAGGTGCTCCTGGACGCCACCGGCAGCCCCGCGACCTGCGCGCCGGCCGACGCGCAGACGACCCAGACGGTCCCGGCCACCAGGGTGGCGCGGGTCGCCACGACGCTGTTGCGGGCCATGACGTCGCCGATCCGGAGGACCGCCAGCGCCATGAGGGCGACCACGGCGAGGGCGAGCACCACGATTCCGACCACGGCGGCCATCGCGGCCGTATGGCCGACCGAGTCCTCCAGGTACGACTGGGCGTCGTCGAACAGGATCCAGTCGAGCACGACGTTGAACCCGCGGCCCAGGAACTCGTTGAAGCCCATGTCGAGCATGTCGAGGATGGCCAGCGCGCCGAGGAACAGCCCCGCCGCCACCGCCACCACCCTTCGGGCCAGGGCCGGCAGGAGGAGCAGCAGACCGGCGCCGAAGATCAGCTCCACCGGGATGCGGGCGAAGTGGTCGACCGTGAGGAGTTCCAGCTTCGTCGGCAGCAGCAGGGCGACGAAGACCAGGGCCACGGACAGGCCGGTCACCGTCCACGACAGGGCGCGCGCGGCGACGGGATACCGGCCGCGCCAGCCGCCACGGCCGGGCGCGACGGCCCGGTCGGGTCCGGGCCCGTCGTCCTCGGTGCCGTCGCCGGGGGTGGCACCGCCCAGCAGTTCGGTCCGCCCGTCGGCCTCGTCCCGGGCCTCGGGGGCTTGGGCCTCGGGGGCTTGGGCCTCGGCGTCCTGATCCTTGGCGCCGTCCTCGCCCTTGGCTTCCGGCGTCCGCTTTGGTGGGCGGTCTTCGGAGGTTTCGCCCTCCTCCGGGGCAGCCTTGTCGGCCTCGTCCTTGTCCGGCAGCTGGCGCATCCCGAAGGTCCTTCCGTGCGGGGCCCGGTGTGACACGGCGGACCAGGCTCGGGGGGTCGAGGGCCGCCGTTATCCGTACGGCCCGGCGGCCGCGTGTGTTCAAAGACCAGCAGGTCCGCTGTACGCGTGCACCACGGCGAGGTGTCCGTCCGCGGTGTGCCAGTCGGCGGTCATGGCCCTGACGAAGCGCCACCCGGCGCGCTCGTACAGCCCGATGGCCGCGGTGGCGCCCGAGTCGACCTCCAGCACGGGCCGCAGCCCGTCCGCCACCGCCGCCCGGGCCGCGTGCCCGAGCAGCCCGGCGGCCAGGCCACGGCGGCGTGCCGCGGCGGTGACGAACAGTCGGGCGACCGCGGCGAGCCCTTCGGCCGGTGCGCCGATGGCGTCCGCGAGGGCGGGGTCGGCGCGGGTGAGCATCACATGCCCGAGCACGGCGGGTTCTTGTACGGCGGGTTCTTGTACGGCGGGGCCTTCGGCCGTGGTCGCGACCCAGGCGCCGAGCATCCCGTCCGGGGTCAGCCAGCCCTCCGGGTCCTCGGGCCAGTCGACCGGGTAGCGGTCGGCCCGCTGTACGGTCGCGAGCGCGCTGAGGCAGGCCGCCAGGTCCTGGCCGGTTCGGGGACGTATCGTCGCTGCGGGCACCGCAGGATCATGGCATGGCGCGGTCGACGGTGCGCAGGGTGATCAGGGCCCCCGCCAGGAAGGCCAGCCCCGCGACGGCCAGCGCCGTACGCAGCCCGGGCAGGGTGCCGGCACCGGCCAGGGCGCCCAGGAGGGCGACGCCGATGACGCCGCCGGTCTGGCGGGCCGCGTTGATCACTCCGGAGGCGAGCCCGGCCTGCTCCGCGGGCACGCCGTCGGTGACGGCCGTCGTCGCCGCGGGCATCGTGAACGACATCCCGAAGCCGGTGGCCACCAGCGGGAGCACCATCAGCGGATACGGGACGTGCGCGGCCGCGGCGGTGAGACCGGTGAGCGCGAGCAGCCCCGCCCCGCCCGTGACCAGGCCGATGAGCAGCGTGGGCCGCGGGCTGCCGGCCCGGGCGGTGAAGCGCCCGGACAGCCAGGAACCGGCCACCGCCATGCCCATCTGCGGCAGCAGCGCCAGCCCGGCGAGCAGCGCGGAGTAGTGCAGGGTCTGCTGGAAGTAGAGGTTGAGGACGAACAGTTCGCCGTAGAAGCCGAGGTTGATGAGCAGGCCGACGGCCGTGCCCCCGGAGAAGGTGGGCGTACGGAACAGCCCGAGCGGCAGCATCGGCGTGCGGACCGTCCGTTCGACGGCCAGGAACCCGGCCACCGCCAGGACGAACACCAGCGCGCTGCCCGCCACCAGCGGGTCCACCCCCAAGCGGCCGCCCTCGATCATGGCGAGCGCCAGCGCGGTCAGCGCCGCGACGCCGGTGAGCTGCCCGGCCGGGTCCAGCCCCCTGCCGGTCTGCGCGCGCGGCGCCGGTACGTACCGTGCGGTCAGCGCCATCGCGGCCAGCCCGATGGGCACGTTGACGAAGAAGACCCACCGCCAGCCGACCGTGCCGACCAGGACGCCGCCGAGGAGCGGCCCGCCCGCCGCGGCCACCCCGGCGATGCCGCCCCACACCCCGACCGCGCGGGCGCGCGTCGTCCGGTCGGCGTACGCGACCCGCAGCAGCGCCAGCGAGGCCGGTACCGACAGGGCCGCCCCGGCCCCCTGCGCGACCCGGGCGAGCACCAGCACCGGCACCCCGGGGGCCAGTCCGCAGCCGAGGGACGCCGCGACGAACACCCCGAGCCCGGTCTGGAACACCCGCCGGGCGCCGAAGCGGTCCGCGAGCGCCCCGCCCGACAGCAGCCCGGCCGCCAGCACCAGCAGATAGCCGTCGACCACCCACTGCAGCCCGTTCACGCCCGCCCGCAGATCGCCGCGCAGGGCGGGCAGGGCGACGTTCACGATCGTGCTGTCCAGGATGACCATGAAGTAGCCCGTACACACCGCGACCAGCGCGAACGACAGAACGCGCGCTGGTCCGCGGGTGGTGGATGCGCCCGGGGTGCCGGTTTGCGTCGCCATGCGCTTCACCGTAGGCGCGAAAAGCTTCGGCACCCGGCGAAGTGATCACGCCGCCGGTCTCAGGCGGCCAGGAACCGCTCCAGGGCGGCCACCACCAGCGCGTGGTCCTCCGCCTGCGGCAGACCGCTCACGGCGACCGTGCCGACGACGCCGGTGCCCGTCACATGGAGCGGGAAGGCGCCGCCGTGCGCGGCGTAGCGGTCGGGGTCGAGCCGGGAGGACTCCTCGAAGGTCGTGCCCTTCGCCCGGAAGCGGGTGCCGACGAGATACGACGAGGCCGCGTACCGGTCGACGACCCGGCACTTGCGCTCCAGCCACTCGTCGTTGTCGGCGGAGGTGCCGGGCAGGGCGCGGTGGAAGAGGCGCTGGCCGCCTCGGCGTACGCCGATGGTGACGGCCGCGCCGCGCTCCCGCGCCATGTCGGCGATCAGGCAGCCGAGGCGCCAGGCGTCGTCATGGGACAGGCCCGTGAGGCGCAGCCGGCGCTCCTGCTCCTCCAGGCGGGCGATGAGATCGCAGATGTCCGGTGCCGGGGTGTTCACGCGGCGCCCCCGATACGGACCGTACGGCCCTCCGCCGCCGACACCCGGGCCGCCTCCAGCACCCGCAGCGCCACAGCCGCCTCGGCCGCGGTGACCGGGGGCGGGGTGCCGTCGCGGAGGGCGGCCGCGATGGCGGCGTAGTACGCGGGGTAGTCGCCGGAGGCGGTGGGGACGGGCCGCCCGCCGCCGGTCAGCGGCGACTCGCCCGCGCCCAGCCGCCCCCACGCGGACTCGGGCTCGATGCCCCACGCCTCGGCCTCACAGGGGCGCAGGCCCTCGCGGAGCGCCGCTTCCTGCGGGTCGAGGCCGTACTTCACGTAGCCCGCCTCGCGGCCCAGCACCCGGAAGCGCGGGCCGAGCTGGGCGGTGACGGCGCTCATCCACAGCTGCGAGCGGACACCGTTCGCGTGGCGGATGGCGATGAAGGTGTCGTCGTCGGCCTCCGCTCCAGCGCGGCGTACGTCGACCTCGGCGTAGACGGAGTCGGCCGGGCCGAAGAGGGTGAGCGCCTGGTCGACCAGATGGCTGCCCAGGTCGTACAGCAGCCCGCCGATCTCGGCCGGGTCGCCGGACTCCCGCCAGCCGCCCTTGGGCTGCGGCCGCCACCGCTCGAAGCGTGACTCGAAGCGCAGCACCTCGCCGAGCGAGCCGTCGGCGAGCAGCGAGCGCAGGGTGAGGAAGTCGTTGTCCCAGCGGCGGTTCTGGAAGACGCTCAGCAGCAGCCCGCGGGACTCGGCGAGCGCGGCCAGCTCCTCGGCCTCGGCGGCGGTCCCGGACAGCGGCTTGTCCACGACGACCGGCAGCCCGGCTTCGAGCGCGGCGCGCGCGAGCGGCACATGGGTGCGGTTGGGGGAGGCGATGACGATCAGGTCCAGCTCATCGGCCCGGTCCCACAACTCGTCGGCGGACGCGGCGATCCGTACGCCGGGGTGCTCGTCGCGGGCCTGCTTCTGCCGCTCGGGGCTGGAGGTGACGACGGTGTCGAGGGCGAGGCCGTCGGTGGCGGCGATCAGGGGGGCGTGGAAGACGGAGCCCGCGAGGCCGTAGCCGATCAGTCCTGCGCGGAGGGTGCTGTTCTCATCGCTGCTCTTCTCATCCATGCCGCCACTTTGACAACAGCGTTGCCAAAGCGCAAGCGATGGCCACAATGGGGGTGTGAACAGCACGATGTCGGGGACGACGGCCGGAGGCGGAGCCAATCTTTCCGCCCTGCGCGGCCACAACGCGGCCCTTGTCCTGCGCCTGCTGCGCGACGCGGGTGAGGACGGCGTCAGCAGGCTGGAGCTGGCCGAGCGCACCGGCCTCACTCCCCAGGCCGTCAGCAAGATCACGGCCCGGCTGCGGGCCGAGGGCCTGGCGGCCGAGGCGGGCCGCCGCGCCTCGACCGGCGGCAAGCCGCGCACCGTCCTCCGCCTCGTCCCGGGCGCCCGTCACGCGATCGGCCTGCACCTGGACCGCGACGAGCTGACGGCGGTCGTGGTCGACCTCGCGGGCACGCCGGTGGCCCTCCGTACGGCACGCTTCGACTTCGGCGCCGAGGCGGAACGGGCCCTGACGGCGGCGGCGTCGGAGGTGGAGGCGCTGATCGCCGACGCGGGCGCAGGCGCACTGCCCGGAGGCGGGGTGCCCGGGAGCGGGCTCCTCGGGGTGGGGGTCGCCGCGCCCGGGCCGCTCGACCACGGCTCCGGCGTCCTGCACCGGGTCACCGGCTTCCCGCAGTGGGACGGCCTCCCGCTGCGCGACGCGCTCGCCCGGCGGCTCGGCCTGCCCGTCGTCCTCGACAAGGACACCAACGCCGCCGCCCTCGGCCTCGCCGCCCCGGCGGCCGGCTCGTTCGCGTACCTCCACCTCGGCACCGGCCTCGGCGCCGGGCTCGTGCTCGACGGCGGCGTGTACCGGGGCGCGCGGACCGACGCGGGGGAGTTCGGCCACCAGGTGGTCCAGCTCGACGGGCCGCGCTGCGGCTGCGGCAACTACGGCTGTCTCGAAGCCCTGTGCCTGGCCGCCGTCGCCCGCGGCGCACAGGAACAGGCGGCCCGGCTGCTCGGCGTCGGCGCGGCCAACCTCGTACGGCTCCTCGACATCGACCGGGTGCTGCTCGGCGGCCGGATCGTGCTGGCCGCCCCCGAGTCGTACGTACGCGGCGTGGCCGCCGTCCTCGCCGAGGACGCCGCCCGCACCAACCGCCCCACGGTCCCGGTCGACGTCGTACGCGGCGGGACGCGGGCGGTGGTCGAAGGGGCGGCGCAGCTCGTGCTCGCCCCGCTCTTCGCATTGGGCTGATCGAGGGTTTGTTGACGGCCGGTCGGGGTCAATCGGCCGCCCCGCCGGTGTGTCGGCGTGCGGACGCGGAATGTGGCGGAGTGCTCGGGGATACGCCGCTGCCAGCAGAGGTCACCCATGCGCCTGCCCACCACCCTGTCCTTTCGTGCCGCCTTGCGCACCGCCGTGCCCGCGGCCGCGCTCGCCCTCGCCCCGGCCCTGTACGGGCTGGGAGCGCCTGCCGCCGCGGCCCAACCCGCCCCGGTCTGCGGCGACGGCACCACCTCCGACTTCCCCATCGAGACCCGGCTGCGCGGCGGACCCGACCGCTACGCACGGGGTGCCGGATGGCGGCAGTGGCACCTGGAACTGCGCAACACCACGGACACCGGATGCCGGGCGATCCACCCGGTCGCGGTTCTCGTCGACCAGGGTCACGCGCTGCGGCCCCGTCAGATCCAGTTCGAGTTCCTGGACCCGTACGCGGACGGCGGCACCTGGCGGGAGGTCTCCTTCCAGACGACCGACGAGGACGAGAACATCGGGGTGTTCGAGAAGGACTTCAAGGGGTTCACCGTGGAGGCGGGCAAGACGGTCGACGTGACGATACGTTCCCGCTTCACCCCCGACGCCCCCTTGGGCCCGGTCACGGCCAACGCCATCGCCGTACAGCGGCGCGCGGACGACGGGGACTGGGTCGGGCAGTCGAACGACTACGCGTTCCGGATCGATACGGGGGCGGCCCCCAGCGCGGACGGCACGGCGGGGGCGGACAGCGCGCCCGTACCGGATACGCAGCCGAGCGCCGTGCCGGAGCTGGACCCCGAGCCGAGCGCCGAACCGACCGGCGAACCCAGCGCCACGCCGAGCCCGGAGCGCCGACTGGACCGCAGCCCGGTCGCGGTGCCGCCGAGCCCCGACAGCGAGGCCAAGACGGATGAGGGCGCCCAGGACCCGGCGGACTCCGGCACGGACGAGGACCTGGACGTCGATGCGGATCTGGGCACCGACACGGGCGAGGCGGGCACGGACGAGGTGGGCACGGACGAGGCGGATACGGAGACGGACCCCGGTACCGACACGAGCGCCGAGACCGACACCGAGACCGGTACCGACCCCGGCACCGACCTGGGCACCGACACCGGCACCGACCCCGGTACCGACCCCGGTACCGACCCCGGCACCGACCTGGGCACCGGCACCGGCACCGGCACCGACACCGAAACAGGAACCGGCACCGACCCCGGCTACGAAACCGAAGACCCCGGAACGGACCCCGGCACCGAAACGGGCACCGCCCCCGACCCCGAGAAGACCGCCGAGGAAGGCGAGGCAGACGAGGCAGACGAGGCAGACGAGGAGGACGGCGCCCGCCGCCCCGAACACTGGAAGCCCGAGCTGGCCGCGACGGGCCGTGATGTCCGGCTCGCCGGGCTCGGCGTCGTCAGTGTCGGACTGGTGGCCGCAGGCGCCGCCCTCGTCGTGAAGTCCCGGCGCGCCAGGCGCTGAGGACGCGGCCGCTAACCGCCCCGGGGCCCCTCGCCCCGGCGGCGGAGCTCGTCGTCGAGCTTGTCCGAACCGTGCTGGATCGGCTCCGAGTGCTTGCCGCCGGTCCTCTTGTCGGCGGTGTCCGCCCCCTTGCGCGCAGCCTGTCTGCTCTTGTTCGGGTTCTTGCCGATCGCGTCCTTCAGCTTGTCCATGATGCCCATGGCGGTCTCCTAACCGTCGGCTCGCGTTTCCCCTCCCCTCAGGATCGGACAGCTGTGCGGGTCTGTCGCGCTGAGGCCGCGACGGCCCCGGTTAGGCTGTTGACGTCGCCAGACGGTCAAGCCGAGCGGAGAGCAAGCAGTGGCAGAGCGCAAGCCGATCGAGTCATGGCTTACCGACATGGACGGGGTGCTGATGCACGAGGGCATACCGGTGCCCGGGGCGGACGCCTTCATCAAGCGGCTGCGCGAGTCCGGCAGGCCGTTCCTCGTGCTCACCAACAATTCGATCTACACCCCGCGCGATCTGCACGCCCGTCTGTCCCGCATCGGCCTCGACGTCCCCGTCGACAACATCTGGACGTCGGCGCTGGCCACCGGCCAGTTCCTGGACGAGCAGCGCCCCGGCGGCACCGCGTATGTGATCGGGGAGGCGGGGCTGACCACCGCCCTGCACGACATCGGCTACGTCCTCACCGACGTTGAGCCGGACTACGTCGTGCTCGGCGAGACCCGTACGTACAGCTTCGAGGCGCTGACCAAGGCGATCCGCCTGATCAACGACGGCGCCCGGTTCATCGCGACCAACCCCGACGAGACCGGCCCCTCGGCCGAGGGCGCGCTGCCCGCCACGGGCTCGGTCGCGGCGCTGATCACCAAGGCGACGGGCCAGGAGCCGTACTTCGTCGGCAAGCCGAACCCGCTGATGATGCGCGCCGGGCTGAACGCGATCGGCGCGCACTCCGAGAGCAGCGCGATGATCGGCGACCGGATGGACACGGACGTACGGGCCGGTCTGGAGGCGGGCATGGAGACGTTCCTCGTGCTCACCGGGGTGACCCAGGCCGACCAGGTCGACCGCTTCCCCTACCGCCCGTCCACCGTCGTGAACTCGATCGCGGACCTCGTGGAACGCGTCGTCTGAGCACCCGCCTCGGCCTCCGCCTCAGCCTCCGCCTGAGCACCCATATGGAGCAGGGCCGGGTCCGCAGCGGATGCGGGGCCCGGCCGGGCGCGTGAGCCTCGTGATGTCAGGAGGTTCACGATGCGCATCGCCACCCTCACGCTCTGTACGGCCGCTCTCTGTCTCATCGCCGCAGGTCCCGCGCTCGCCGATCGGCGTCATGACGGCACCGCCACGATCCGGGTCAGCGCGCTGGCCATCGCGCCCGGCAGCGAGGTGGAGGTACGGGCCTTCGGCTGTCAGGGCACGGTGGCGACGGCCACGTCGCCGGTGTTCGTCAGCGACGCCGAGCTGACGCCCGACGGCGACGGGCTGTTCAGCGAGGCGACGATCCGTTCGACGGCGACCCAGGGCGCGCACCGGGTCGCCGTGGACTGTGGTGGCGCGGAACCGGGCGCCGGGAGGGTGTCGGTCGCCGTGCAGCGCCCGCCCTCGCCCGTCGCGCCCGTGCGCGCGGGCGGAGGTGGTGCGCCACGGCCCGCGCCGGGCAGCGAGGACCGGGCGCCACGGGACGACGTCGGCGGCGCGGAGGCGTACGGCCTGGCGCTGTCCGGCGGTACGGCGGTGGTCGTCGCGGGGCTCGCGGTACGGCGGCGTCGGCAGCGGGTGGGTGGCGATGTCTGAGACGCGCTTCGCGGGGGCCGGACGGCTGGCCATGGGCCTGGCCTGGGTGGCGCTGCTGCTCGGGCTGTGGATGTGGGGCCGGGACATCACCGACGGTACGGGCGCCCCGGCGCCGATGACGGGGGACGCGGCCGCCGTCGGCCGTCCCCCGGCCCATCCGCTGCCCGAGGCGCACGCCCCGATCGCGGCCGCCCGGCCGCAACGGGTCGACATCGCGGCGGCCGGGGTCCACGCCCCGGTGGTCGGCGCGGGCCTGGACCGCAAGGGGGCGGTGAAGCCGCCGCCGTTCAGCCGCGCGGACTCCGTCGCCTGGTACCGGGGCGGGCCCGAGCCGGGCACGGTGGGGGCGGCGCTGCTGGTCGGCCATGTCGACACCAGGTCCAAGCCGGCGGTCTTCTACCGGCTGAGCGACCTCCGGCGCGGGGAGACGGTCCGGGTCGCGCGGTCGGACGGTTCGACGGCGGAGTTCACGGTGGAGGACGTGGCGATGGTGACCGCCAAGCGGTTCGACGCGCGCCGGGTGTACGGGGCGCGGACCACGGGCCGGGCGGAGCTGCGGCTGATCACGTGCGGCGGGCGGTTCGACCCGAAGACGCGGACGTATTCGGCGAACGTGGTGGTGTCCGCGTATCTGACGGGCACGACGCGGCCTCCGAGCCACCCCACGCCCGGGAACACCGGGAACACCGGGACCGCCGGGACCGCCGGGACCGCCGGGACCGCCGGGACCGCTGGGTGATGCCGGGCGCAAGTGGAACGTAAAGCGCCGATCGGGGCCTCGCGTGGAGCGCCGTGCGCATCGCGCCGGACGGGCGAAAACCCGCCCCCGGTTGACGATGCGGACCTGGGCGGCCGGGGCCCTGTGCAAGGATGGATTAGACCGGCTTGTCCCACCCGGGGGGCCCACTGTCCTCCCCCGGAGCGTGCACCCAAGGGGGAGCGGATGTACGGCAGTTGCACCGGCCGTCGGCACCCTGTTGCCCGTCACCACGACCGTAAGCGGAATCTGAGGCGCAGCGGCGTGGCGGCCGCCGGGGCGCTGCTGTCGCTCGCGACGCTCACCGGCTGCTTCGGCGCCTCCGGGGGCCCCAGGAAGAACGATCACGTGGCCCCGCCGGTCCATCAGAAGCAGCGCCCCAAGGCCGCCGTCCCCTACTGGGTCAATCCCGACGGCAGCGCCGCGCGGCAGGTCGCCGCGTACCGCAAGAAGGGCGCGAAGGGCGACGCCCGGCTGGTCCAGAAGATCGCCGAGCAGCCGGTCGCGGAGTGGCTGGGGGTGGACGACCCGGAGGGGCAGGCGCGCGGCTTCACCGAGGCCGCCAGGCATGCGGACCGTAACGCGTTACTGGTCTTCTACAACATCCCGCACCGCGACTGCGGCCAGTACTCCAAGGGCGGCGCGGCGGACGGCGCCGCCTACCGGGCGTGGCTGGACAAGGCCGTCCGGGGCATCGGGGACCGCCCGGCCACGGTGATCCTGGAGCCGGACGCGCTGCCGCACGTGGCGGACGGCTGCACGCCGAAGAAGTTCCTCGAGGAGCGGTACGACCTGCTCACCGGCGCCGTCGACAAGCTCAAGGGGCTGCCCCGCACCAAGGTCTACCTGGACGCCGGAAACCCGCATTGGATCAAGGACCCGAGGGCGATCGCCGGGCCGCTCAAGCGCGCGGGGATCGCCAAGGCGGACGGCTTCGCGCTCAACATCTCCAACTACCAGACCACCGTGGAGAACAAGACCTACGGCAAGAGGCTGTCGGCGATGGTCGGCGGCAAGCCCTTCGTGATCGACACCAGCCGCAACGGTAACGGCCCGGCCACCGGCAAGGACGACCCGGAGGCCTGGTGCAACCCGGAGGGCCGGGCGCTGGGCGAGCCGCCGACGGTCCACACCGGTGACAAGAGCGTCGACGCCTATCTGTGGATCAAGCGTCCGGGCGAGTCGGACGGCCCCTGCAAGGGCGGCCCCAAGGCGGGCCAGTGGTGGCCGCGGTACGCGCTCGATCTCGCCCGGAACGCCGGAACGCCGACTAGCCGCTGATCAGCGCCGGGAGGCGGTCTTGGGTGCCACGGGCACCTTCACCCACACCGCCTTCGACGGCGTGCCCCGGCCGTCGACCGCGTTCAGCATGTAGTAGCCCGGCGGCACCAGCGACGGGTCCTTCGGCAGGGTCACCGTGATGCCGTCCTTCGTCCGCTTGAAGTCGAGCGCGATCGACCGCTGCTCGACATTGGTCACATGGGTGAAGGAGCTGGGCCGGATCAGCCGCATCCTCTTGATCGCCGAGGTGTGCGCGGTCTTGTACGCGGCCGTCGCGCCCAGCTTGACCGTCCTCGGCCCGCCCTCGTCGACCAGCTCCGGCCGGGAGTCCCGGTACAGATACGGCGGCGTGTACAGGTCGATCTGCTGCTGGAACTCGCCCGGCTGGGTGTTCGCCTTGTCGCTGAACAGCGAGTCGGAGCCGAAGGTCATGACCCGCCCGTCCGGCAGCAGCAGCGCACCCGAGTGGTAGTTGCGCCCGACCAGCGGATCGGCGACGCCGCGCGTGCGGTTGGTCTTCGGGTCGTACAGCTCGGCCTTCAGCACATTGGTGTCGCCGCGCCCCCGGTAGTCGCCGGAGCCGTTGGTGGTCAGGATCGTGTCGTCGGGCAGGATGACGCTGCTCGGATAGCGCACCTTCTCGTACAGATCCGGTCCGTCCTTGAACCGGGGCTGATCGTCCTTCAGGTCGACGATCCGGGTCCCGGCGGTGGACGCGGTGGACTCGCCGACCCCGCCGCCGCCCAGCACCATGAACCGCTGGTCCTGCGCCGGCGGCAGCATGACCGACATCGACGTCTCCAGCAGCTTCGGGTCGCTGATGCCCGGCACCACCGTGAACGTGTTGCCCTTCAGATCCCAGATCCCCGGGGTGCGGCCCTTGTCGTCCGGGCCGTAGCCGGCATTCGACCCGGTGTAGAAGATCCGGCCCTTCTCGGTGAGGAAGAGCGCGGGGTAGGTGGGGAAGAAGCGCTGCTTCTTCATGCGCTTCCACTTCTGCGTCTTCGGGTTGTAGATCTCGTTCTTGCCCGGCACGACCTGGCCGATTTCATCGAGCCCGGACACGGCCAGCACCCGGCCGTCCCTCAGGGTCGTCAGGGTCGGATACCAGCGGGCCTCGTTCATGGGGTCCACGGTGATGTACCGCTCCGACTCCGGGTCGAATTCATAGGCCTGTTTGATGCCCTGGAAGTCCTTCTTGTCGAACGACAGCTTCTGCGCGATGCCGTAGAAGTTCTGCCGGTCCTTGCCCTTCAGCCCGGCGATCCGGTAATTGTCCTCGGTCCCGGTCTGGTACTTCTTCCCCTTGCCGAGCGCCTCGACGTAGACCCGCGCCGTGCTGGCGGTGACGGTGACCTTTCCGGTCTTGGCGTTCGTCTTCTTCTTCGCACGCGGAACGAGGACCGGGTCCCTGGACTCGAAGGTCTTTCCGTTCTCCTTGCCCGTGAAGCGGGTCCCGGACGGGAGGGTCTTCGGCTTGTCCGGGTCCTCGTTGTGGACGAACATCAGCCCGCCCGCCTTCTCGACATCGCCCTTGAGCTTCTCGTACCGCTGTGTACCGCCCGCCACCAGCAGCTTTCCGTCCGGGAGCTGGGTGTGCCCGGAGCAGAAGAGGTCCTGGGGCGTGGGGATGTTCCGGTAGGTGTTCTTCTCGGGGTCCCACAGGACGGTGCGGAAGGACTTGGCGTCGAAGTTCTTGGCGTTGTTCCCGGAACCGGCGACCAGCAGCACCTTTCCGGTGTGCAGCAGGGCGGCGTGGATCGTATTGATCCGATAAGCCTTCGGGACGTTCACGACGTCCCAGTGGCCGTTCTCGGCCTTGTACTCCGGTTGGTTGATCTTGTAATCGCGATACTGCGCGGAGCTGAATCGGTAGAGCGCCGGTCCGTTCATTCCGGCCAGCACGGTCACGGCCGCCGCACCGATTCCGAAGCGGCGGGTGCGGCGACTCGGTCGGTACTTCACGTCTTATCGTCCCCCAAGAGCGGGCTGCGTTGTCCGTTTCTCCTGGCGGACGGTCCACCGCCAGGCGATGATCGGGGCGGCTGTGATAGCCAGGGCGAGTGATGCCCAAACGGTCATCGCTGGATGACTGTGGCCGAAGTAGAAGGAAGAGGCGAGCGACCCGCCGAAGAGCACCAGGAAGAAAAGATGGATCCGGAACGTACCGAAGAGGGTGTCGGGGCTCGACGAGTCGCTCTTGGGGGTGACGGCGAAGCGGCTCTTCCGGCGCGATACGGCATTCAGCAGGGAGCGCGCGTAAACCGGTGCGGACATCGCGGACATCACCATTCCGGCCCACGCCCCCCGACCCTTCCGGCTCATGCGGGGAAACGTTGTGCCGCCGGTTCCAGACGTAGAGCCCGATCTGCGGCGCGGAGGCATTGCCGTACAGCATCATCCACATGGCGGGATCGATCTGGATGCCGGATGCCCCGAACCCGAGGAACAGCGCGCAGCTGATCCCGGCGAGGATCCAGTTCAGCGCCGCCATCGGATAGAAGATCACCATCAGGGTGTAGTTGAAGAGCTTCCCCACCGGCAGCGTTCCCGGCGCGCTGGATCAGCGCGTGGAACAGGAACTGCCGGCTCTCGGCGGCCTTGGTGACCGCCGCGCCGTGGTTCCCGTACACCTGCGGGCCGACGACGAAGGCGATATCCGGATCGCGGAAGTAGTCGAGCATCCGTTCCAGATAGTTCGGCAGCGGGACGTGATCGGTATCGACCGATGCGAAGAAGTCATGAACCGTGGTTGGCGCTGAGATTGATCATGGTCTGGCTGTAGCAGCCCGAAGGGCGTTGGCGCGCAGGGGGTAGCCCTGGCCACGGCGTACGGACACGCCGTGGTCGAGGACGGCCCGCTCGGCGTCGTCCAACTCGGCGGTGCGAAGGAGGTCGGCTACCTTGCCCGGCATGTCGAGGACGACAGGCAGCTCCGGGGCCGGGGCGCCCGGGTCGGCAGTCGTGTGTTCGGGCAGGAGGTCGGCGACGGCGGTACGGATCGCGCCGCGGCTGACGCCGTGGTCGCGGGCGAGGGCGGCGATGGGCCGGCCTTCCAGGTACGCGGTGCGTACGTCGGCGGTCTTCGCGGCCGCCACTGCGGGGGCGGCGCCGCCCCCGCTGCCCTTGGACTCGGCGGCGCACAGTCCGTCGTAGGTCAGTTCACGTTGGAGGTCCCGCTGGAGTTCGCCGGCGGCCGCGAGGGTCTGCACCATGAACTTCACGGTGGACGGCAGCTCGCCGGTGCGCGGGTGGCGGGCGGTGAGGTCCATCGCGGAGAAGGCGCCGTCGTGGATGCGCGGGGCGAGGCGCCGGAGGCGGTTTCGCGTGGCCCGGCTCGCTGCGATCAGGCTTGCACGGTGGGGCGGACGACGATCTCGCTGACATCGACGCCGTCGGGCTGTTCGATGGCGTAGCCGATGGCGGAGGCAATCGCCGAGGGCGGCATGGCGATCTCGTCCCGCTGCTGGGTCATCGCGGCCGCGGCTTCAGGGCTGGCTCCCTTGCCGACGCCTTCGGTATTGGTGAAGCCGGGTGAGACAAGGGTGACGCGCAGGTCGGGTCCCGATTCCTGGCGCAGGCCCTCGGTAAGCACCTTCACCGCCGTTTTGGTGGCCGCGTAGACCGCCTGGGGGGTTTTGACGACGTAGGCCGCAGTGGAGCCGACGTTGACGAACTGGCCGAAGCGCTGCCGGCGGAAGACGGGAAGGGCCGCCCCGATGCCGTTGAGCAGGCCGGTGATGTGGGTGGAGACCATGGCGTCCCAGTCGTCCTGGCGCAGGTCGTCGAACGGCGAGACGGCCATCGTGCCCGCGTTGGAGACGAGGACGTCGAGCCGACCGTACTGGTTGAGGGCCGTGTCCGTCAGGCGCTGGAGGTCTTCGCGGCGCGTGACGTCGACGATGACGCCGGTGGCGGTGCCGCCCTTCGCCGTGATGCCGTCCACGACGGCGTTCAGCCGGTCCTCACGCCGGGCTCCGAGCACGAGTTGGGCGCCCTTTTCGGCGAGGTAGGCCGCGGTTGCCTCACCGATGCCACTGCTGGCACCTGTGATCGCGATGACTTTGCCCTGGATACCCGACATGATCGCTTCCTTTCCTGGAGTGCGCGCAGGTCAGGGCGGTGACCTACAGTGAAACCGGAGGTGTCCCCGGTTAGCTCACATTAAATGGGGGCGCATCCACTTAACAAGTTCGAGAGGGCTTCGAAGAGGGGACGGCGAGCACTGATGACCGATGGAACGCTTCGGCCGCTGCGGGCTGACGCACGGCGGAACAGGGAGAAGATCCTCACGGCCGCTGTACGCGTGTTCACGACGGAGGGGCTCGACGCGCACCTGGAACGCATCGCCAAGGAGGCGGGCGTGGGCAGTGCGACGCTGTACCGGAACTTCCCCACCCGGGAGGCCCTGATCGAGGCGGTCTACCGCAACGAGGTAGCCCACCTGTGCGATGCCGCCCCCGCTCTCCTCACGCAGAAGTCGCCGACAGAGGCCCTGCGCGCGTGGACACGCCTATTCCTGGACTACGTCACCGCCAAGTACGGCATGATCGACGCCCTGCGCGCTATCGCCGCGACGGGAAGCAATCCTTATGGTCACAGCCGGGAAATGATCCAGGCCGCCATCACCTCACTCATGGACGCTTGCACGGCCGCCGGGGCGATCCGCACTGATATCCAGCCCACCGACATCGGCGCTGCCCTGGAAGGCATCGCCCTCACCTCGGCGGGTGCTGAACACCGACAGCAAGCGGAGCGCCTGCTCGACCTCACCCTGGACGGCCTCACGGTCCGCCCGTGAGGACTCGTGCGTGGGTCCGCTCCACCACCGCAGGGCCTCGTGCGGTCATTCCTCACTGTCGTCGTCCTCGTCCAAGACGTCGTGCTCGCGCTCGTGGGCGGCAGCGCTCGCAACTCCTCGACGGCGGCGTCCAGATAGCGGGTCGTCCACAGCACGGCGGCATCGCGGCCGGAGCTGGAGCGGTTCTTCTTCCTGGACGACGTGGACCGGGACCTGATCGCGTTGCGCCGTACGGCGGCGCACCAACTGGGGTTCGCGGTCCAGATGTGCACCGTCCGGTACGTCGGCTGGTTCCTGGTGGACGACCCGCTGGATGTGCCGTGGTCGGTCATCGAGCACCTGGCCGCGCAGCAGGTTGGTGTGGGGTGCACCCAGATCAGGGGCCGAGGGCGCCCGGGTGGCCACAAGGCGAAACGCACCTTTATTCAGACAAGGCGTGCCATGGGGGGGCGTCGCGAATCGGTCGCGAAAACGGCTTATTCGTGATGCGGCGAACGCAGCCTGTTGCGAATGTTGCAGAAGTGGTCGCGAATCGCCTCTTCGGCGCGTAGGGCATCGCCGGAGCGCACGGACTCCAGAATCCGCCGGTGCTGGGCCAGGGTCACATGGGGGTCGGTCGGTACGTCGACCAGGTCCGTACGCACCCGGTGGAACGCGTCCCAGAACGCCTCCAGCACCTCGCTGAGCAGCGTATTGTCCAGGCTCCCGTACAGCGCGGCGTGAAAGGCGCGATCCGTCTCCGCGTGCACGGCCCCCTCGGCCGCCTCCGCCTCCATGCGCCGCACGATGGCGTCCAGCGTCGTGAGGTCATCCGCCGGTATCCGCCCGGCCAGCCGGGCGATCAGCCCCGTCTCCACGGCCTCCCGCAGCTCCAGCAGCTGCAGCAGGCTGTCCTCGCCCCGGTAGTGACCGGCGACGGTGCGGAAGATCAGGCCTTCGATCATGGGCGCCATCGACATGGGCCCCACGTACGTCCCGAAGCCGTGCCGGATCTCCACGATCCCCATGGCCTGGAGTGCCTTGAGTGCTTCGCGCACGGAGTTACGGCTGACCCCGAGGAGCTCCATCAGCTCCGTCTCGGTGGGCAGGGGCGCGCCGGAGGGGAGTCGCCGGTCGACGATGAGCCGTTTGACGCGCTCCTGGATGTCGCCCGCCATCCCACCCCGCGCCTGCGCCGCCACCGCCACCTCCGATTTCGGTCAGCTTAGCGGCAGCGGTGCCGGGTGTTCCCTCAGAGCTGCGCGGTGAATGCGGCCCAAGCGGTGGGGGAAACCGTCAGTCGGCCGAGCTGGGTGTCCTTGGAGTCGCGGACGTGGACGGTGTCCGGGCGTATGGCGACCTCGACGCAATCGCCGCCCCCGCCGCCGCTGTAGCTGCTCTTGAACCAGTCGAGTTCGGTGGTGAAAGCCGACCACGCCTGGCGCGAGACGGTCAGGGAGCCGAGTCGGGTGTCCTTGGAGTCGCGAACATGCACGGTGTCCAGGCACATGGCCACCTCGACGCAGTTGCCGCCCCCGCTTCCGCTGTAGCTGCTCTTGAACCAGTCGAGTTCGGTACCACTCATAGCGCTCCTCGCATCTGCT
This sequence comes from Streptomyces sp. NBRC 110028, assembly GCF_001417735.1. GTDB lineage: Bacteria > Actinomycetota > Actinomycetes > Streptomycetales > Streptomycetaceae > Streptomyces. Next base: position 39,060 of record NZ_BBUZ01000034.1, on the reverse strand, counting down.
CTAGCAGGCTCGCGCTGGCCTCAGGGCTCAGTGCCTGTGGGCGCAGTTTGCCATAGCGCTGGAGCATCGCACTCACGGATTTCGGGTCCGTGATCAGCACGCTGGTGTCGTGCGCTTCGATGTAGCCGACCCACTGGTGGTCCGGCGTTTCGGCGAGGCACATCGGTCCGTCGGCGCCGAAGTGATCCGCTTGCTTCAGCGGCATGATCTGGATCTCCACGTTGCGGCAGCGCCCCTGCTCCAGAAGGTTGTCGAGAACCGCCCTCGTGACATCGGGGCCACCGAACCCCCGGTCCAGCAGCGCATGCTCGATGATGAAGCAGAACGAGGTGTTCGGCAGCTCGGAGAACAGCCCCTGCCTGGCCAGGCGTGCGATGACCTGCTGCTCCAACTGCTCCGGCGTGATGTACGGGATGCGGCGCTCGAAGACGGCGCGGATGTACGGCTCGGGCTGGAGCAGCCCAGGGATGACCGTGCACTCGTAGGTGAGGAGCGTCAGCGCCTCCTCCTCGATTCCCGCCCAGTGCTGAAACCATGCCGCTAACCCCACCTTCCGCGTCAGACTGCGATACGCGGCACCTAGCACCCGCGCGGCCAACGGGCCCAACACCTCTTCCGTCCGTGGGACGAGTTCTTTCGGGGGGAAGCGCCTGCCCTGCTCGATCTTGGCGACGTACGTCACCGAGTACCGCACGCGCGGCGCGAACTGCTCCTGGGTCAACCCCCCTTCGTCCCGCAGTGCCTTGAGCACCGCGCCAAACGTCTTGAGGCTGTCCGAGACTTCGGGTTCGCTGTTGTCTGCTCCCATATGCCTATCGTCACGCGCGGTGACCGCCCCAGTTCAGCGAGTCAACTGGTACAGCGAAAACTGGGTGGGTGTCATACCTGGCCGGAGCCCCACCCGCACCGCAACGCTTCCGCCCATGACCGCACCACAGGGCCAAGCTCCCGTCACCGTACGTACGTTCGCACAGCGATTCTCCGCCACCCGACGAGGGGCCCGGCTCGCCCGGTTGCTGACCGCGAACCAGCTCGCCTCCTGGGGCCTCGGGCCCAGCGACGCCGCCGTCCTCGTCGTTGCCGAGCTGGCGGCCAACGCCGTCCTCCACGGCCGCGTCCCCGGACGGGACTTCGCGCTGCTGCTGCGGTACGACCATGAGACCGGCCGCCTGGAGATCGAGGTGTCGGACACCCACGACCGTCAGCCCACCCCCAAGGCGCCCGCCTCCGACGACGAACAGGGCCGTGGCCTGCTCCTGGTCGAGGCGCTGGCCGACCGCTGGGGCGTCAAGGAACGCCGGGGCCCGGGCAAGACCGTCTGGGCGCACGTGGTGACAGCTCCGGGGTGACGGGGGCGGGTTACTCCGACGGGCTTCGTGCGGACACCCGACGCCCTACCGCTGCCGCTTGTGCCAGCGGGGATCGGTGGCGTGCTCGTAATTGCGTCGCAGGGTGGCGGGGATCAGGCCGAGCCGGGCGTCGGGGAGCGGGCGACCGTTGGTGGCGGCCCAGTCATGGATGGCCTCGAAGTCGGGAGCGGGGGTGCTGTTGGTCACGTACGCGGGAAGGCGGTCCTCGGTGAAGACGGTCCGCGGCAGAGAGAGGCTGAAGCGTTCCTCGACGACGGCCAGAGCCCGGCGGTCACGGGCGGCGTAATCCACGGACTCGTCCTCGTCCTCGTCCGGGTCCGCGGGGTAGGTGTCCCCGTCGGGATTGAGGATGCCGGCGGCGACGAGGTCGGGCAGCAGCAGGTCGGGCTCCTTGCCCCACCGGATGGGCTCCTCCCCCAAGCCGAAGCCGCAGACCTTCTGGCCGTCGCGCGCATAGAAGACGATGGTGGGCGGGTGTTCCGGGTTGCGGTCGTAGTGGAAGGCTTCCACGCCGTCGCGGGAGACCTCCGCCAGGCGGCTGACTCCAACCGCGTGCCCGTACTCGATCGCGAACGACCATCCCGCGTGCTCGCCGACCCGGGCCACCGCGTCACCGTGCGTGAGCGGCCGGTAGAAGTCCAGGTCCAAGTCGAGCACCTCGGCGTCTGTGATCGGCTCGGTCACCGCACCACGCGGAGCACCCATCCGTAACGCCAGCTCCTCCGGGTCGATCCCGCGCGCGAAAACCACACTCACCATCCAGGCCGTACCCGTGTTCCCGCCCCTCAGCCACTGAATACCGTCACCCATGACGCCCTCCCCAAACCGCAACCTGTGTGTTCGTGCCGAGACTAGAAGGCGCCACCGACACACCAGGCCGACGGCGCCCGGCCAAGGCCGTCTGGGCGCAGGTCACCTCACGGCGCGACTAGTGCCGCGTCAGCCAAGGAGTTCCCGGTAGCGAGGCGTCCTGGTGCGGTCAGATGCAAGGCGCCGGATCGGCCTCGTAGTGGGCCTACTCGGTCGATTCGGCAACGCCGCAGATGGCCGTGCCAGGGCGGCGAGCGGGGTGAACCTTGGCTGACGCGGCACTAGACACCGCCGTGGCTCGCCTGCTGTCGCGCGCGGATCATGCGGTCCCGGAACGCCACCGCGCGGTCGTCTCGGTATTCGGCGATGAGCCCTATGGCTTCGTCCCAGTGCGCGACGGCTTGCGCCGGATGATCCTCTTGGACCGCCCGGGCGAGCCCGTCCAGCGCGACAGCCGCGTGCCACGTCTCCCCGAGCGCGTGGTGCGCCTCCACCGCCATCCGGTGAAACGGCTCGGCGTCCGCCGGTCTCCCCATCGCCTGGTACGTCTCGCCCACACCGTGCCACCCCATCGCCGCCCGCGATGTGTCTCCCAACCTGCCGTGCAACACCGCCGACCGCTGCCCCGCCTCCAACGCCTCCCCGAACCTTCTCAGGGCACGCAGGGCATCGGCCCGGGCAAGCAGCCAATAGCCTTCGAGGGTGGTGTTGCGCAGTTCGAGTGCGATGGCGATGGCCTCATCCGCCGTCCGCAGGGCCTCCAGCGGTTCGCCACGGTCGAGGTGGAGGGCGCTGAGGATGCGCAGCGCGTTGCCGATGCTGCGCTTGTTGCCCGCCTCGCGATGGAACTCAAGCGCTCGTCGCGCGTCGCGGGCCGCTTCATCGAGACGGCCGGCCTGGAGGCGGGACGCTGCCAGGTTCGAGAGGGCCACGATCTCCAGTCGGCCCTCGTCCACCTCGCGGTAGACAGCCCCTGCCCGGAGAAAGTGCCCGTCGGCAGCGTCGAGACGCCGGGTCCGGGCGTCAAGCAGTCCGAGGGCGTTGAGCGCTGCAGCCTCTCCCCTTCGGTCGCCCAGTTCCCGCCGCAGTGTCAGGGCGGCGTCCAGGAACTCCCGGCTCGCCGAGAGCCGGTTCGCCATCCGGTTTCCCAGACCGAGCGCCTCCAGCAACCGCGCTTCCGCCTCACGGTCACCCGACCGCCGCGCCGCGCGGAGGCCCTGCTCCATCACGGGGAGGAGATCCGGAATCACGGCGGACGGTGCCCGCGCGGACCAGACCAGGTCGGCCAGCCAGCTGACGTACCGGTCGAGACCTTCCCGCTCCGCGACACGCACCGCCGCCACGACGTTGGCCTGTTCCCGCTCCGCCCAGTCCACCGCCTGCTCGTAGTCAACAAACCCCGGAACGTTGACGTCCGGAGGCGGCTGTCCGAGTCCGAGACGCTTGTGGTGGGGCCACAGCAATGTCATTGCCGCATCGGCGGCGTACACGTACCAGTCGAGGAGGCGGCGGAGAGCGGCCAGCCGGGCTCGTGGCGGCTCCTCGGCTTTGGCCTGCTCGGCGGCGTAGGCACGGAGCAGATCATGGAACTCGTAGCGATCAAGGGCGGTCTGCTCCAGCAAATGGGCGCCGACCAGGACGTCGAGTAACTGTCGGGTACGCCGAATGGGCAGCGCCGAAAGGGCCGTGGCCGCTGCCAGCCCGAACTCCGGCCCGGGATGCAGCCCGAGAAGCCGGAACAGGCGTGCCGCGTCAGCAGAGAGGGCCCGGTAGGACCAGGCGAAGACCGTCCGCACCGCGTCCGCCTCCACTTCATCGCCCGTGCTCAGCGCGTCCCAGAGAGCAGACTCGTCCCGGAGGTCTTCGATCAGCTCATCGATCCCCATGTGGGGGTGAGTGGCCGCCCGCTCGGCGGCGATCCGCAGAGCGAGCGGCAGGCGGGCACACAGCTGGGCGAGTTCGGCAAGGTTCCGGCTGTCGTCTGCGGGTCGGTGTCCGGCGGTCACCGCGTGCAGGAGCGCGACCGCCTCCGTCTCCGGGAGCGTTCCGAGGGTGATCCGCTCGGCTCCGTCACGTATGGAAAGCCCGGACAGCCGACCACGGCTGGTCACCACGACCAGGCAGTGGGAGTTGCCCGGCAGCAGCGGCCGGACCTGGGCGACGGTGGCCGCGTTGTCGAGCACCACGAGCATCCGGCGGCCGGACAGCATCGAGCGGTAGAGGGCCGCTGCCGCATCCGGGTCGGCCGGGATCGTCGCGGCGGGTGTGCCGAGCGCGGTCAGGAAGCGGTGCAGTGCCTCGTGCGCGGCGACCGGCTCGCCGGGATCGTAGCCGCGCAGATTGACGTACAGCTGCCCGTCGGGGAACCAGCCCTTGGCTTGGTGTGCCCAGCGCAGCGCGAGCGATGTCTTACCCGCGCCGGCAGTACCGGCGATGACGCAGACGGAGACGATGAGCGGATCTTTGCCCCCATCGCTCGGGAGGATCGCGTCAAGCCGTTCAAGTGCGTCGGTGCGGTCCACGAAGTTCCTGATGTCTCCGGGGAGCTGACGGGGCGGGACGGGGGCGGAGCGGGCGGTGTTGTCGTGGGCGTGGAAATGGACGCCGCCGCTGACATCGCGCGCCTGCACGACGTCATGTGCCGTGCCGGACAGCTCCGCATGGGTGCCGGGGGTTTCCTCCCGGTCGGTTCCGCCGTCGATCGCCTACCCCCGCATCAGTGCTTGCGGGGGGAAAGAGTCCGTGTGGCGCTCCACATACGCCACGACGTCCTCGCCCCCGGCGTACAGGTCGGAGATGAACGACCCCCACGGGCCAACCAGTTCCGGATCGCTGTGCCGCACGGCGCCGTCCGGCACGCCCTCGTCGGTGTAGACCACCTCGTACAGCACCCGCGCCCCCAGCACCACGACCTCCGGCAGGATCGCCCGCTGCTCGAACTCCCGCACGTGGTCGGCCCGAACGACACGGATCGGCTTGCCGCACTCGGCCTGGACTCGCAGAGAGAGCAGTTCCCAGCGCACGTACGGAGTGAAGGGATGCTCCACGACCCGGACCCGGTGGAAGGCGCTACCGCGTTCGCGGTCCTTCTGAACGCTCTCCAGGAACCGGGGCCGCTTCTTTTCGAACTGACGCATCACCTCATCCCAGTCTCCGCGGCGCAGGGCGTCCCGCCCGGGGTTGTTCTGCTCCTCGAAGTGCTGCTGACGCTCAAGCTTCCATGAATCCTGGCCGAGCGTGCGGGCCCTGACCTCCGCGAAATCGCGGTGGTAGGCATCCAGGTCGAGCCGTGAGCCGAGTGCGCGGTCGAGTGCCGGAGCGGGGCTAGGCATCCGGGATGTCCTGTTTCGCGACGGACAGCATGATGCCGGGAATCACCACGAGGCGCTCGTCGTGGCCGATCCGTACACCGGAGGGCAGATGATCGGTGTAGGCGGTCGTCAGGTCCCGTCCGATCACGGCGATGTCGCCGTTTTCGAGTTGCCAGATGTCAGGGCAGTCCTCGTCGTCGTCCGACTTGTGCAACTCCTGTGCGGTCTTGCCCAGACGTCGGGCGAATAACGCTGACGGGTCGGCTTCCCAGACACGGTTCATCAATGCCTCCGCTTGACGTGCCCACACGCGCGATCGTCACTCAGTGTATTCGTTCCGGTACGCGGAGCAAGAGGGCCACCGTCCGTGAGCGCCGCGGCCGTGGCGCGCGCGAACGCTTCCGGGGTGTCCAGCATGATGTTGTGCCCGCAGTCGGGGATCGCGACGACGGACACCCCGGCGTCGGTGAGGCCGTCGGTGCCCGGGAGCGGACCGTCGGCCTCGGGCAGGAGGTAGGTGCGGGGGATCTTCAGGTCCAGCAGCAGCTCGCGCATGGTCGGAACGGTGCCGCGAGTGAGGTGGGTCGCGCTGCGATGCAGGGCCTCCCGTCCGGCCAGGCGCATCGTGGACCACCAGTGGGGGCCGACCCGGTCGCGGACCTCTCGCCAGCCGTCCGTCAGGAACTCCTGCTCGGAATAGGCGGCGATGCCGCTGCTGCCTCCGGAGGAGGGGATGCGCGGGATCGGGTCGAGGTTGGCGTCGACCAGCACCAGCCGGGAGACCAGATGGGGGTGCCGGGCCGCCAGGACGATGGCCACCGAGCCGCCCATGCTGTGCGCGATCAGCTCCGCGTTGCTGACACCCGCGTGGGTCAGGGCGGTGGCGAGCACGTCGGCGTGGGATTCCAGGGTGTAGTCGAAGCCCGTCGGCCGATCGCTGATGCCATGGCCCAGGAGGTCGATCAGCAGGGAGCGGTGACCGGCGAGCAGGGGGTGGACGGCGGTGGCGGTGAAGTAGGCGGGTGACGTGGCGCCCAGCCCGTGCACGTAGACGCGTGGCGGTTCCTGCCCCGGCAGCTCGACCCAGCGGATCTGGTCGCCCTCGGGCGTCACGGCGGCGTTGCGCACACTCTGCTCCCCTGTAGGTCGGTGGAGGGACGAGCGTAGCCACCCGGACCGCGGTCGGCCGCAGCCCTACCGCCCTTTCACGAACCGCGCCCGGTCGCCCGGCGCCAGCCGTTCCGTCGCGTGGCGCACCGTGATGCGCGGCAGCTCGGCGAGACGCTGGTCGAGGAATCGCACGAGCAGAGGCCCGTCCCGGCGGCCGATCTCCCGCAGCATCCAGCCGAGCGCCTTGTGGATCAGCGGCTCCGGATCCCGGCACAGGGTCAGCGCCAGGTGAAACGTCGGCTGGAAGCGGCCCTCGCGGATCAGGGCCAGCGTGGAGACCACCGCGATCCTGCGGTCCCACAGCCATGCGGAAGCGGCCAGCTCGTCCAGCACGTCCCAGAAGCGTGGCGGATCGTCCAGCAGCCAGGGGCCCAGAACGACATGCGCGGAGCCGTCCACCAGGTCCCAGTTGTCCACGCACGTGGTGCGTCCCAGAGAGAAATCGACCAGCGTCCCGCGTTCCGCGCCGTGCGTCGAGCGCACCTGTTCGGCCAGTACCAGGAGCCCGGCGAACCGCTCCTCGTGAACCCGGCTGTGCAGCAGCACGTCCACGTCGTCCAGCGTCAACCCCCGGTGGGCACGGGCGAGTTTCCGTACCGCGGGCACCCGCACGCCCAGCAGCTGGTCGTCGTCGGCGGGGGTGAGCACGCGAAGCTGCTGGACCCGGATGGCCGGCTCCGCCAGATCGCGCAGCCCGGCGCGTAGCCTCTCAAGAGAAACGATCGCCATGTCCGCGGAAGCTACCTCGGTGTCCCGGCCAGCCGGGCGACGTGAAGGCAACTTTCGACGAAGTCCCGGGCCGCGCCCGGTGTGACGGTGTCGGCTTGGTGCACGGCCCGGTTGCGGAGGGTGCGCAGCCGGTTGACGACCACGACGATGTCGGGCGGCAGGTCGTTCGGCAGCGTGGTGAGCAGCGCGTTCCACGCCGTGATGATGGCTCCGACGGGGGACGCGTCGGCTATGGTCCGGGCTTCCTGGAGCTGTTCGTGCCAGTGCGGAGGTGCCTCGAACGCGGCCACCCGCGGTTGCGGGGGGAGGGGCCACGGGTCCTCGAGCGGTGGGGCCGGCGGCCCCTGCGGGAACCCCGACCCCGGTGCCGGCCCCGGTGCCGGCCCCGGTGCCTGGGCCTGGGGCTGTGGTGATGACTGTGCCGGTGCCGGGGGCTCCTCGTGTGCGGAAGGGCCCAGCCCTTCCTCCACGCGCTCCCCGGCCGGCGCGGGGTACGGCGGCCAGGGCTGGGGACGTGGCGTAGGCACCCCTTGGCCGTAGGGGCCCCTCGGCGCGTCGGCGATGGTGGCCTGTTCCGCCCGGGTCAGTACGTCCCGTACCTGCGCCTCGAACTCGATCGCGCCCGCCGGCGTCTCCAAGCGGGTCATCCGCGAAAACGCCTCGCGTATGTGGCTGCGCAAGCCCCAGACCAGACCCACCGTCACCAAGGGCCAGGCCAGGGCCTCTATGTACTTCAGGACGAGTTCGGCGATCTCCACCCAGGCATGATGGCAGGTTCCATGTCCTGGGTGCCGATGACGGAGAGGAGTTCGAGCTGGGAGGCGCCCTCGGTGCCGGGTGGGGCGGTGAACCACAGGAGGCGCTGGCAGCCGTCCTCGCTGAACAGGCTGTGGCAGTCCACTTCGATGACGCCCGGCGTGGGGTGGACGATGCGCTTGTGGTCGGCCCGTCGGAGGGCGACATCGTGGGTGGCCCAGAGAGCCGCGAACTCCTCGCTGCGGTGCCGGAGTTCGGCCACCAGCCGGGTCACCGTGGCGTCACCGCCGCGCCGGGCGGCGACGGCCTGGAGGTCGGCGACGAAGACCCGGGAGTGGTGGGGGTGGTCCTCGGCCGGGTAGACGGCGCGGGCGCCGGGGTCGGTGAACCAGCGGTGGACCAGGCTCGCCGCGGGGCCGCGCACTGCCGGGGCCGGGCCGACGAGCGCGGCGAGAAGATCATCACGCGCACGACCGAGCTGTACGCCGAGATCTACGGCGAACGGGCTCGGGCCAACACCCTGGTCCTGGTCGAGGAGGTCACCGACGGCGGCTGGGGCTTCGGCGGCAACGTCCTGACCCTCGCCAAGCTCCAGCAGACCCCCGAGGGCTGACGGCCCCCCGGCGCCCTTTGGCTGCGACCCTTCAGGGGCGGGTGCGTCAACTGGACGGCGCGCCCGGGGAGTTCGGGCCGTCGCGCGCCACCGTGCGCCCGTGACTCGGTCTTGGTCTCCGTCGGGGGGTGCGGGAGATTCGTCCGGGCGGTCAATTCAGACGCTCGCGCATCTTTCATCCAGGAGGGGAATATGTCACCCATTCGTACTTTCGTCGCCGCGGTCATCATCGCCGGTGTTCTCACGGGAACCGGTACGGGTGCCGCGCTGGCCGCGCCGGCGGCCAGCCATTTCGATGACGGCAGCTTCGAAACGCCCCGGATGGCGGCCGGCACCTTCGTGAATGTGGGGACGGGAGGGTCCATCGGGCCGTGGAAGGTCACCGGGGGGAACGTCGACCTGATCGGGGCCGGGTTCTGGCAGGCGGCCGAGGGGGACCAGTCCGTCGACCTCAACGGGGGCGACGCGGGCAGGGTGAGCCAGACCTTCACCACGGTGCCGGGCAAGAGGTACACGGTGACGTACTCGCTCGCCGGTAACCCGGCCGGCGGTCCGGCCGTGAGGACCGGAAAGGTGCTGGTCGACGGCCAGAACTTCCAGGACTTCACCTTCGATGTCACCGGCAGGACGACCGCGAACATGGGCTACGTGACCCACGAGGTGTCCTTCGTGGCCACCGGCGCCACCACGACGCTGGCCTTCGCCAGCACGGTGTCCGGCGCCTATGGGCCGGTCATCGACGACGTGTCGGTCCGCCACTGCGAGCCGTGCCCCTCCTGCGGCTGATCGCCGGCCCCGCCGTTGTGCGAACGCCCCGGCGCCTTGAGCGCGCCGGGGCGTTCGTGTGCTTCGCGCCGCCGGAAAACCACCGGTACCGCCGCTGACGCCCATGAGAAGATCCGTCCCACCGTGGGGTGGGCTGGGGCGTGGAGGGCGATGATGTACGCGATATCCCTGGGGGACGACGGCGCGGAGCTGCGTCCGCTCGAACCGTGGCAGGCCGAGGAGTTCCTGGCCCACATGGAGCGGGGACGGGATCTCATCGGGCGGCACGTCGGGCTGGCCGATGTCGTCACGGACCTGGCGTCGAGCCGGACGTTCCTCGAGTCGTACGCGAAGAAGGCCGCGACGGACACCGGCCGGATCTACGGGATCTGGACGGACGACAAGCTGGTCGGCGGGGTCCTGTTCCGGACGATGGACCTCGCGCAGGGGACGGCCGAGGCGGGCTGCTGGCTGGAGCCGTCGGCGGTGGGCCGGGGGCTGGTGACCAGGGCCTGCCGCGTGATCATCGATTGGGCCGTCGAGGAGCGGGGCATCCACCGGGTGGAGTGGCACGTCTCGGCGGCGAACGAGCCCAGCATCGCCGTGGCCCGGCGGCTCGGGATGACGAAGGACGGCGTGCTGCGGGAGAGCTTCCTGTGCCGGGGGAAGCGGGCGGACATGGAGATCTGGTCGGTGCTCGCGCCGGAATGGCGGGCGGCCCGGCGGGCGGCCTGACCGTCGTCGGCGCCCGAGTCCGCGTTGTCGCGCAGGGGGAGGGGCCGTCGCACAGGGAGAGCACTTGCCGCGTAAACACGATCGGGGTTTCCCGGACGAGCCAGGAAACCCCAGGTCAGTGACGTAAAACCAGGTGCGCCGCCAGGGACTCGAACCCCGGACCCGCTGATTAAGAGTCAGCTGCTCTAACCAACTGAGCTAGCGGCGCCTGCTGACGACGGAATCCTACCGGACCTCGGAGCGTGGTCCGAACCAGCCTGCTGCATTTGGTATGGACATGACCAGGCGACCTGGCTACGCTCCGACTTGGTCTAGACCGCATCGCACGGCTCGCAGAAGCACTCCCCACGTCTTCAGGAGCGAAGCATGCGCAAGAAGATCCGCGCCGCCGTCGTCGGTATCGGGCTCGCGGCGGTCACCGTCCTCGCGACCGGCGGCAGCGCCAGCAGTCACGGCTACACCGACTCACCGATCAGCAGGCAGAAGCTGTGCGCCGGCGGGACCGTCGCCAACTGTGGCGAGATCCAGTACGAGCCGCAGAGCGTGGAAGGGCCCAAGGGGTTCCCGTCGGGCGGGCCCGCGGACGGGACGATCTGTGCGGGCGGCAACAGCCGGTTCGCCCAGCTCGACGATCCGCGCGGCGGGGCGTGGCCGGCGACCAGGCTGACCGCCGGGAAGAGCTACACCTTCAACTGGCGGTTCACGGCCTCGCACGCGACCACGGACTTCAGGTACTACATCACCAAGAACGGCTGGAATCCGAGCACCAAGGTGACCCGCTCCAGCCTCCAGTCCCAGCCCTTCCTGACCGTGCCGTACAACGGGCAGCGGCCGCCGTCCACGCTCTCGCACTCGGGGACGATCCCGAGCGGGATGACCGGGCGGCATGTGATCCTCGCCGTCTGGACCATCGCGGACACCGGGAACGCGTTCTACGCGTGCTCGGACGTGCAGTTCTGACGGCCCGCGCCGCTACGGAAAGGGCCGCTACGGACAGGGCCGCTACGGAAAGGGCCGCCCGGCCGTGAGGCCGGGCGGCCGTTCATCGGCTTGCGTCACGCGTCGAACGTGCCCGCCTTCGCACCCCGCAGGAAGGCGGCGAGCGTCGCCGGGGCCGTGGTCAGGACCACGCCCGGGTCGTCGCTCTCCCGGATCAGGAGCCGTCCGCCGCTGGCGGCGATCTCCACGCACTGGCCCTCGCCCACGGAGTACGAGGACTTGCGCCAGCGGGGACGGTGCTGGTTACCGGCGAACGGGGCAGAGGTACATGAGGTGTTCATGTGTGGGGCCCTCTTTCTCATACGAGATCTGCGATGAGGCCCTTCGTCGCATCCGGTGACAGCGCGCTGTCGGCGATGCGGCCGAAGGCGTCGACGAAAACGTTGACGTCGTCGACTCCTTCGACGTACGTGGGGCCCCGCAGGTTCTCCTGGGAGACCACATCCGGCATCGGACCGGGGAAGCCCACGAGTGTGAACGCGCCGGCGTCCCCCGGGTTGGGTGCCGCGTCGATCGGCATCACCTGGAGCGTCACCGTCGGCCAGTCCGCGACGTCCAGCAGCCGGCGCAGCTGGTCGGCCATGATGGCCGGGCGGTCGGCGAACCGGCGGCGCAGCGCCGTCTCGTGGATGACGGCCCACAGCTTGAGCGGGGTGTCCGGGCGGGTGAGCACGGCCTGGCGGGCGAGCCGCACCTCGGCGAGGGCGCTCACCTCGGCCGCGCTGCGCGCCCGGGCGTTCGCGGCGATCGTCTCGCGCGCGTATTCGGACGTCTGGAGCAGCCCGGGGACGACCAGCGGGGCGTAGTCGCGGACGGAGTCGGCGTCCGACTCCAGCGATATGTAGTCGGCGTAGGCGGGCGCGACGACTCCGCGGTACGTCTGCCACCAGCCGCGTTTGCCCGCGTCCTTGGCCAGCCCCTCCAGCGCGATCCGGATGTCGCGGTCGGTGACCTGGTACGCCCGCAGCAGGATCTCGACTTCGGTGGTGCGGATGGTCGCGTTGGCGTTCTCGATGCGTGAGAGCTTGGGTGCGGTCCAGTGGCGGGCGCCCGGGGAACCGTTCGCGGTCGCGTTGAGCGCTTCGGCGGCCGCGTCCAGTGTCATCCCCGCTTCGGTGCGCAGCTTCCGCAGAGTCGACCCCAGACGCCTGCGCCGTACGGTGGGCACTGGCTGGTAGGACATGCCGTCAGTCTGGCCTATCGCCAACTGGGGCGACCAGGCGGCATATGCCAGTCTTGAGGCAATGGGTCGAAACATTGCGAGTGACGCTCCCGATGGGTCAGGATCGCTCTTGCGAGACGGCGGCAGTGCGCCGCGCATCGGAGGGCCCCGGGTCATATGGCAGACAACATCCCGCAGCGGTACGAGCTTCGCCTCCGTGTCCACCCGCAGGAACTCGCCGAGGTGCGCCGCGCCGTCGGTGCCCGGCTGCGGCTGTGGGGGCGTGAGGAGCTGATCACGCCCGCGGCGATGTGCGTCACCGAGCTGCTGTCCAACGTCCACAAGCACGCGGCCTCGCCCGACTGCGTGCTGACGCTTGAGAACCGCCCGCGCGGGATACGCGCCGCCGTCACCGACACCGAGCCCTCACTGCCGGTGGCCAAGGAGCCGGACTTCCTCTCGGAGTGCGGGCGCGGGATGTTCCTGCTCAGCAAGACCGCCGACGAGTGGGGTACGGATCTTCACGGCAGCGGCAAGACGGTCTGGTTCACGCTGTGTGCCGAAACGGTGGATCGGTGAGCGCCGGCGCCGCTAGCGTGGAGTCGACGGAGCGGCAGGGGGAGGTTCCATGGATCCGGTGACAGCGGGAGCGCTGGTCGCGGCGGTCAACTCGGCGGTGTCGGGCGCCGGGGGCGAGGCGGGGCGGCGGGCCATGGAATCGCTCGGCGCGCTGGTCCGCCGGGTGTGGCGGCGCGGTGACGCCGAGCCGGTGGGCGAGCCCGAGCCGGTCGCCATTCCGTACGACGACGAGGAGAGGCTGCGCCGGCTGGCCGACCTGCTGGTCGAACGGGCCGGGCGGGACCCGGAGTTCGGGCGCGATCTGGCCGCCTGGCTGCGGGAGTTCGGCCGACCGGCCGAGCGGGAGGCGGGTTCGGTGCACAACACCTTCTCCGGGACCGCCTCGGGCCCGGTCATCCAGGGCCGTGACTTCCACGGTCCGATCAGTTTCGGCCCGCAGTGAACCGGGTCCGTTCGGGGACAGTGGCAGCAACCGGACACGGTCGCTTTCGTTTGTGGCAGAGCGTTGCCGGTCGCGACTGATCGTGTCCGGATGGGCGGTCGGTGAGCTGACGGTTCGTAACTTGATGACACATCGGGTCGCTTGACGGGAGGTCGAGCGCCGTGGCGCACCCTGACGCGCCGGACTTGGTCCATTCTTTACTTCACGCCCCGCGTTGACGTCGTCGCTGTGCGCGAATTACTGTCATCAGTGATTTCGCACCATGCTGCCTCCGCTATTGAGGCACGGGAATTCCAAGAGCCAGGCTGGTATTCGCACACCTGGGTAACTGTCGCCCTGCAGGGGAAGTCATGGTTGGTCTTGTGACGAGGTCCGAGCCTTCTCCTGAGCGTGAGGCGGACTCCTCGGCCCCCGACCTGCCCGGTGACTATGTCGAGCGGGCCCTGCTGGCCGCCCGCGATCTGATCGAATCCACGGTGACCCGGCACCGGCGTGAGCTGGCCCAGGACTCCTGGGCGGGGAAGGCCCTCGGGCAGGTGCCGCTCGCCGAGGTCGTCGACACCCTCGTGGACGGGGCCGAACGGACCGTGAGCGTCGTCCTGTCGGGCGGTGAGGAGCAGTCGGAGGTCGTCTGCGCGGCGCTGGCCCGGCCCGCCCGGGGCGGCCGGGGGCGCCGCGCGGTGCGGCTGCTGTGCCTGCCGCGGGCGCTGGACGCGGCCCGGGTGCGGGCGCTGGCGCGCACCGACCCGCGCTGCGAAGTCCGCGTCTGTGACGGCGAGTTACCGGAGACGCTGTTCATCGACGGCCAGATCGTCTACGTACGGAACGAACCGCCGGACCCGGCGCGGGGCGGCGGGCGGCAGGCGTCGCTCGTCGAGGACCCCGCCGCGGTGCAGGCCCTGGAGCTGATGTTCGCGGGGACCTGGGGGAACGCCGTGGCGCTCGAGGACTATCCGCGGCTGGGCGGGCGGCTGTGCCCCACCTCCACGCGGCGCGTCCTGGAATGCCTGCGCACCGGCCACACCGATGAGGTGGCGGCGCGCGAGATGCAGGTGTCCCTGCGGACCTACCGCCGGTATGTCGCGGAGACGATGCGGGAGCTGGGGGCCGGGTCCCGCTTCCAGGCGGGGGCGCGGGCGGTGGAACTGGGGTTGCTGTCGGACCACTGAGACCGCCTTGATCCCTGGCCCACACGGCCACGCGCCCACACGGCCACGCGCCCACACGGCCACACAGCTCATGACACTCGAGACCTTGACCACGTCGCGAGGCGGGAATGACGACATGAAGGAACCCCGTGATCCGGGGGACGTTCTGGAGCGGACGTTACGGGAGGTGCGCGCCCTCATCGAGGCCACCGTCGTCGAACATCGGGCCCGCAGAACGAGAACGGGGCAGTTCACCCAGGTCGGCATGACCGACGGGGCGTTCCTGGCCGCCGCCGAACAGGTGATCACCGCGGCCCGGCGGCGAGTGGACGCCGTGTTCCCGGAGTCGTCCGGCCCGATGGCGGCGGCGCACGCGGCGCTGACCGCCCTGCTGCTGCACCTGGACGACGACGCGGTGGGGGTGCGGGTGCTGCGCGGCCGCGCCCCGGGTTCCGGACCGGGCGGCGGTCCGGGCGGTGGTCCGGGCGGTGGTGGCGCACTGGGGGGACCCGCGCCGGTGCCCACGCCCATCCCGGGACCCGCGCCCGTGCCCGTCCCCGTGCCGGCGCCCGCCCCCGGATCCGCGCCGGAGCCCGAGCCGGGGGCGGACGCGCCCGCGCCCGCCCCGCGCCCCGCGCAGGTCCGGACCGCCCCGGTGCCCCTGCCCACGGCCGTGATCGCCGACGGCCGGACCGCGCTGGTGTGCACGGAGTCGGCGAACGGACGGCGCACCTCGGTCATCGAGGACCAGGTGGTGGTCGGCTCGCTCCACGGCATGTTCCGCTCCATCTGGGCGGGCGCCACCCCGGCCCCGCGCCCGCTCGACTTCGGCAACCGCGCGCGTACGGAGATGGTGCGGCGGGTGCTGGCGCGGCTGCGGGACGGGGTGACCGACGAGGCGGCTGCCCGCGATCTGGCGATTTCCGTGCGTACGTACCGCCGCTATGTCACCGGGATCCTGGAACTGCTGGACGCCAACTCTCGCTTCCAGGCCGGGGCGCGCGCCTCCGAGCTGGGCATTCTCGGGGAACACTGAGGGCGGGGAGTGAAGTCCGGCACCGGAATTGTTTCGTCTTCCCATCGACATTGTGAACAGGTGTGCGCTGGGGATAGGTTGCACGCGGGCGTGCCGCGTCTGGCAACAGCCGGTAATACAAGGGGATTCGGGGATGGGTGAGGGGTACGGGAGCGGCGCGGCGGCCACGGCGGTCGCGCGCGGCGGACGTCGTACGGGGGTCATGTTCCGGGGAGTGCTTCCGCCGCTCGTATTCGGGTTGGCGTTGCTTCTCGTCTGGGACATCGTGACCCGTACCGGAGCGGTGGCGGAGTTCTACCTACCGGGGCCGGTTCAGTTGGCCCGGCATTTCATCGATGAGTTACTGCACGATTCACTCGTCGACTACACGTGGGAAACCGTACGGGAGGCACTGGCCGGAAGCGGCATGGGAATCGGAGTGGCATTGCCGCTCGGCTATCTCATCGCCCGCAGCGACCTCGCGGCCGCCGCCCTCCAGCCGTATATCGCCGCGTCGCAGGCGGTGCCCGCGGTAGCGCTGGCCCCACTGCTCGCGCTGTGGCTCGGCTACGGACTGCTGCCGATCGCCGTGCTGTGCGCGCTCCTGGTCTTCTTCCCCATCCTCGTCAACACCGTGCTGGGACTGCGTGCCCTGGACCCCGAGGTGCTGGGCGCCGCCCGCGTGGACGGTGTGGGGTGGTCGGGCATGCTCTGGTACATCGAGCTTCCGCTCGCCCTGCCGAGCATCCTCGCCGGGGTGCGCAACGGGCTCACGCTCTCCATCACCGGCGCGGTGGTCGGGGAGTTCGTCATGGGCGGCGAGGGCCTGGGGCAGCTGCTGTCGGTGCAGCGCCAGGCGGCCGACACCGTCGGCCTGTTCTCCACACTCGTCATGCTCGCCCTGCTCGCCGCCGGTCTGTACGGGGTGGTCCGGCTGGTCGAGCGGTTCGCACAGCGTGACTGACCGGTCCTGTTCGATGCACGAGTCGATTCGTGAGGAGAAGTACGTGCGTTCAGTGCAGAAGTCCATGAGGGCCGCCCTCGGACAGCGGGTCCTGGGGGCGGCTCTCGTGTCGGTGGTGGCCGCGGCCAGCCTGACCTCATGCGCCGAGGAGCCGAAGGACGCGGAGGGCAAGGGCGGCAAGGACATCACCGTCGGGCTGACCTACACCCCGAACATCCAGTTCTCGCCCTTCTATGTGGCCGCCGAGAAGGGCTACTACAAGGACGCCGGGCTCAAGGTGACGCTACGTCACCACGGCGCGGCGGAAGATCTCTTCGGGGCGCTGAAGTCCGGCAAGGAGGACGTCGTCTACGCGGGCGGCGACGAAATGCTCCAGGCGCGCGCCTCCGACGATCTGCCGGTCGTGGACATCGCGACCTTCTACCAGAAATACCCCGTCGGCCTGATCGTGCCCAAGGACTCCGACATCAGGAAACCGGCCGACCTCAAGGGCCGGAAGATCGGCACCCCCGGGCCCTTCGGCGAGACCTATTTCGGTCTGCTCGCCCTTCTCAAGGAGGGCGGGCTTTCCCCGAAGCAGGCCAAGATCCAAAACATTGGATTCACCCAGCAGGCGGCCCTGACCGGAAACAAGGTCGAGGGCGTGATGGGCTATCTGAACAACGACGCCATTTCCTTCGAGGAGGCCGGTGAAGAGGTCCGGGCGATTACGCTCGACTCCGGGGACAAGGGTGATCCGCTGGTCGGGGTCGGTCTGGGCGCCAAGAAAGAGGTGCTGGACAAGCGCGGTGACGACATGAAGAAGTTCGTCGCCGCCACGCTGCGCGGGCTGCGCTACGCGATGGACGACCCGGAGGGCACCATCAAGCTCAGCGAGAAATACGTGCCCGGGCTGCGCGGCGAAAAGCAGCGGAAGAACGCGATGGCGGTCCTGAAGGCCACGATGCCGATGATGAAGGCCGAGGGGGGCGAGGTCGGCGTCAACGACCCGCAGACCTGGACCCGGATGGCCGACTTCATGTACGAACAGGGGCTGCTGGAGAAGACGGTCACCCCGGAGGACGCGTACGACAACGGCTACCTGCCGAAGTCCTGACCCCGCGCGGGAGGGACGGCCGCCGCGCGCCGGTGCAGTGCGGCGGCCACCGCGCATGCGATCCCGGCGCCGGCCGCGAGCGCGGTCCAGCCGCCCGTCGCCGAGAAGTGGGCGACCACGAACAGCCCGAGCGGCGGCCCGGTCGCCGTGCCCAGGTTCCAGGCCAGCGAGGCGAGCGCGCTCGCCCGCCCCACGGCCGCCTCGCCGGACCAGCGCAGCAGCAGCGGATAGAAGGCCGAGGAGTACGTCAGCTCGCCCGCCGCGAAGACCACCGCGAAGGCCAGCAGTAGCCCGTAACGGAGGATCGGCGCCGTCCCGTTCCCGGCCAGCGCCGCCCCGAGGCCGCAGCCGAACGCCACCACCCACAGCACCGGCCCGGCGGCCAGGCTCACCGTCTCCGGCAGCCGCTCCAGCCGGCGGCTCATCAGCGGCTGGAGGGCGATCAGGGCGAAGGAGTTGGCCGCCACGACGGTGCTCACCCAGCCCAGGGTGACGGCCATGTCGTCGTGCAGGAGCAGCGGAACCGTGGCCTCGATCTGGGTGAAGCCGACGATCGCGAAGAGGGCCTGGGCGAGGATGAGCAGCGCCATGGGGCGGGCGCGCAGCAGGTCGCGGTAGGTGGCGCTCTCGGCGGGCCCCTCCGCTTGTGCGGGCCGCGCGGTGTCGTGGGGGCGTACGTACCGGATCGCGGCGACGAGGGGGAGCGCGGCCAGCGCGTTGGCCAGGTACAGCCCGCGCAGGGTGCCGGTCGGGGTGTGCGCGCCGTGCAGCGCGAGCCCGGCGGCCACCGAACCCACCCCGATGCCGACGTTGTTGACGATGTGCCGGACGGAGAACGCGGTGCGGCGGCCGCTCTCCGGGACGGCCGCGTCCACGATGCCCACGATCGACGCGTAGAACAGCCCGAAGCCCACGCCCACGCACGCGCCCGAGGCGAGGACCAGGGAGGTGGTGTCGGCCGGGGCCAGCATCCCGTACCCGGTGGCGAGCGCCGCCGCGCCCAGCATCCCCACCCGGTGCGGCCCGCGCCGGTCGGCCAGCGGGCCGCCGACGAGGGCCGCGGCGAAGCTGGCCACGGCCATCGCGACGAAGTACCCGCCCGCGGCCCGGGGCCCAAGGCCCAGCAGCTCCTGGACGTAGATCGCGGTGAACGGGAAGCACAGGCCGTTGCCGAGGGTGGAGACCAGCAGGGCACCCATGAGCAGGGTGAAGCGGTGCCCCAGCGGCTGCTCGCTGGTCACGGGGTGAGCGCGGCGCGCAGCGAGAGCAGCTTCTCGACGGCCTCCAGGTCGTACGGGGCGGGCAGCGACAGCACGAGGTGCACCGCGCCGGCCTCCGCGAACCCCTCGGCCAGCGGCAGCTGGTCCGGGTTGACCATGACCGTACGGGCCACCTGCCCGGGGTCGCGGCCGACCCGCTCGCACCACTCGTCCAGGGTCCGGTTCAGCTCCCGGAACTCGGCGACCGGGTCGGTGGCGGCCCAGCCGTACCAGTTCCACCAGTCCGCTTCGCGGGCCACCAGCTCCAGGGTGCGCCGCCGCCCGGCGCCCCCGATGAGCAGCGGAAGCGGGCCGGCGGGGCCGGGGTTGAGCTTGGCCAGCCGCTCCTTGACGGCGGCGATGGAGGCGGCGAAGGCGTCCATGCGCCCGGCCGGGCCGGGGAACGGTATGCCGTACGCGGTGTGCTCGGCCTCGAACCACCCCGCCCCCAGCCCCAGCACCAGCCGCCCGCCGCTGAGCTGGTCCACGGTGCGGGCCATGTCGGCGAGGAGGTGCGGATTGCGGAAGGCGGTGCAGGTGACGAGGGGGCCGATGGTGGCGTGCCGGGTCTCGACCGCCATCGCGGACAGCAGCGACCAGCCCTCGTAGTGGGTGCCGTCGGGGTCGCCGATGTGGGGGAGGAAGTGGTCCCAGGTCCACAGCGAGTCGACGCCGAGCGCGTCGGCCTGCCGCCAGGCGGCGCGGAGTTCCTGGATGCCGGTGTGCTGGGGGTGGAGCTGTACGCCGATGCGCAACGGTGGTCCTTTCGGTGGTCGTTTGTTCCCCGCCCCGCCCCGCCCCTTCCCGGCCCAAGTGCTCCGCCCCTGGACCCCGCGCCCCCGGCTGGGGCCGGTGTCCGCCCTTGCCGGGCGGGTGGGCGGGCGGTGCCCCCGGCCGGGGGACGGGGGCCGCCTTCGTCGGGTGTCGCGGGGCGTGGCGGGGTGGACGGTGTGGAGCGTGGCCCGCGGGCCGCCGCGGCGTGCGGGCCGCCGTGGCGTACGGATGGCCGTGGTCCGCGGGCGATCGCGGGGTCTACGGGGTGACGACCACGCGGTAGACCGGGGTTTCCGCGGCCTGCTGCAGGGCCTTCTCCACCTCGTCCAAGCCGTACCGCGCCGTCACCAGGCGCTCCAGGCGGGGCGACAGCGAGCCGCCGCGGAGGAGTTCTGCGGCCGTGCGCCAGTCGTCCGGTTCGTGGCTGAAGGAGCCCGTCACGGTCAGCTGGCGGCGGTGGACCTCGTAGCCCGGCAGGTCGGCGGGCGGGCCGTCCGGGGCGCCACCGAAGAGGACGATCGTGCCACCGTCCGCCACGGCGGCGAGCGCGGCGGCGATGCACTCGGCGCTGGCGATGGTGACGAACACGACGTCGGCGGCGGGCAGTTGGGCGATGTCCTCGGGGCGTACGGCCGCGTCGGCGCCCGCCGCCGCGACCGCCGTGCGCCGCTCCTCGTCGCGCTCCACCACCGCGACCCCGCGCGCCCCCAGTTCGCGGGCGACGGCCAGGTGCAGATGGCCCATGTAGCCGGCGCCGATGACGGTCACCCGGTCACCGGCGCGGAAGCCGCCCCGGCGCAGGGAGTGGACGACGCAGGCGAGGGGTTCGCCCATGGCGGCGACCGCGGGGTCGGTGTCGCCGACGGACCAGACCCGGGAGGCGGGGAGCACGATGTGGTCGGCGAGCCCGGCGCCCATGGCGATCGCGCCGTCCGCCTCGCGCACCCGGCCCTGGAGGGCGACGCAGATGGCGGACTGGCCGCGGCGGCAGGCGCGGCAGGCGCCGCAGCGGGGGAGGCCGTCGAGGGTGACGAGGGAGCCGACGGCGGGCATGTCCTCCAGACCGGCGGCGGTGGCGCCGACCTGTTCGACCCACCCGGAGATCTCGTGTCCGGCGGCGGCCGGATAGACGGCCATGCGCCCGGCGTACAGGTTGGCCTCCATGGTGCAGATGCCGCATGCCGCGATGCGCACCAGCACTTCCGAGTCCCCGACGCCGGGCACGGGTATCCGTCGTAACTCGACCTCGCCTGCTGCGGTGATGACCGCTGTACGCATGGGAACAGCCCTCCGGAATACGGACGTTGTGCCGGGAGGCTATGCCCGTACCCCCGGGGAGGCAAGGAAAGGATCACCCGGGGGTGATCAGCCGGTGCTCTCGGCGTACGCCGCCCGCCGGAAGGTCCACCAGATGATGACCGCGCCGACCGCCGCGACGATCGCCCCGACCACGGAGGCGATGTGCATGGCGTGGACGAACCCCTGGTCGGCGAAGTCGGACAGCCGCGGCATGCTCAGCCGCCCGGCGATCAGCCGGGTCGCCTCGGGGGACTCCTCGGCGGCGTCGGCGGCGCCCGGCGGGAGATCGTCCAGCTTGGGGGTGATCTCGCCGCGGTAGACACCGGCCAGGATGGAGCCGAGGACGGCGACCCCGAGGACGCCGCCGATCTGCCGCATCGCGTTGTTGACGGCGGATCCGGCGCCGGTGCGGTCGGCGGGCAGGACGGCCATGATGGCCTCGGTGGTGGGGGCGACGGCGGCGCCCATGCCGAGCCCCTGGAGGATGAGGAAGACCCAGAACAGGCCCAGCCCGCTGTGCTCGTCGAGGAAGACGTACGCGAAGAAGCCGGCCGTGGCGATGACCATGGCGACGCCGACGACGCGGCGCACCCCGTACGCCCGGACCAGCTTCGCCGAGAGCGGCGCGCCCAGCAGCACGCCGATCGCGACGGGGGCGATGGACAGTCCGCACTCCAGCGGGGTCTGCCGGTGGACACCCTGGAGATAGAAGCTGGTGTAGTACATCGAGCCGTTGAGGCCGAAGAAGGTCAGCATGACGGCCACGCTCGCGCCGGTGAACCGGCTGTTGCGGAAGAGCCGGACGTCGAAGCTGGGGTTGGCGACCCGCAGTTCGACCAGGACGAACACCAGGACGAGGACCGCGCCGACGGCGAACGCGCCGAGAATGGCCGGATCGTTCCAGTCGTTGCGGTGGCCGCCCTCGATGACGGCCCAGACGATGGCGAACAGCCCGACGGTGGAGAGCACCACGCCCAGCGGATCGAACTTCTGCCGCACCTTGGCGGCCGCCCCGGGCAGGAAGAGCAGCGAACCGGCCACGCACAGCACGACGATCGGCACGTTGACGAGGAAGACCGACCCCCACCAGAAGTGGTCGAGCAGCGCCCCGCTGAGCATCGGCCCGGTGGCGATGGCGATACCGCTGGAGCCGGACCAGATGGCGATGGCGGTCGCGCGGTGCCGTTCGTCGAAGACCTGGGCGATCAGCGCGAGCGTGGCGGGCATGATCAGGGCGCTGCCGATGCCCATGGCCCCGCGGGCGACGATGAGTTCGGTGGCCGAGCCCGCGTAGGCGGCCCAGGCGGAGGCCCCGCCGAAGACGAGCATGCCGGTGAGCAGCAGATTGCGGTGGCCGTAGCGGTCGGCGAGCACCCCGCCGGTGAAGAGGAGGACCGCGAAGACCAGCGTGTAGGAGCTGATGCTCCACTGCAGCTGGTTGGGGCTGGCGCCGAGCCCCTCGTCCGGATCGGCCAGTGTCTTGAGCGCGACGTTGAGAACGGTGTTGTCGAGCCATACCGCGAGTTGGGAGAAGACCAGCACCGCGAGGGCGAGCCATTGACGACCGGTGGGCGACCGCGGGGCGCCCGCCGGTGCCGTGTCGGTGATCGCGGTGTTCTGTGCAGCCATGGGGGCGGCGCCTTTCGGGGACCACTGGAGGTGGGGGGTCCGCGCTCGTACGGCAAGGGACGGCTTGCTGGCTCAAGGCTTGCTGGCTCAGGGCTTGCTGGCTCAAGAGGAAGTTACCAATCTGCCGAGCCGGGGCGCAGCCCCTTGAACCCGTTGGAGGGTCTTCCCGCGCGGGAGAGCGAAGATATTTACCCGGCTGACAGCCCGTTGAGCCATGATGTTCCTTGCCGTTTCGGCAGATGGCTCGTTACTGTGCCTCGATCGGGGAACGGGGGGTGTCCTTTGAGCCATTTTGGAATTCAACCCAATGACCGTACGCCTATTGAGGGTATCGACGGTATTGACGGCGCGGCGGGCACAAGGGGAGCGGTTCGTATGGAGCCGGAAGCCAGGTCGGACAACCTGGAAGAAGCCCTCGGCCAGGCGTTACGGCTGATCGAGTCCGCGGTGACCCACCACCGCCGCGGCGTGCTCGCCTCGGCGACGGCGGACCTCCCGGTGGACGGGGAGGTCGTGGCCGGATGGGTGGCCCGGCTGGTGCTGCGCGCCGAGCGTGACGTGATCTGGAGCCTGCCGGAGGTCACCGGCGAGGACCATGCGCGGCTGGTCGCGCAGACGCTCGCACAGCTGTCCGGCAAGGGCGTGCGGATCCGGATGCTGTGCCCGCCGCGGGTGATCCGCGGGGCGGGGTGGCAGCGCACGGTCGGCACGGTGCCGCGTCTGGAGGTGCGGGTGTGCGGCTCCGTGCGGCAGGAACTGGTGGCGGTGGACGGCGCGGCGGTGATCGCGCCCGAGGCCTCACCGGGCGATCCGGGCGGGTCCCGCGCCTCGATGATCCAGAACTCGACGGTGGCCGCGATGCTGCACCGGTTGATGTGCGGGATGTGGGACACCGCGCAGCGCCCGATGCGGCCGCTGTCGTTCGAGGGCGGGGCGCGCGGCCGGGTGCTGCGCGAGGTGCTGACGCTGATGGCCGAGGGCTACAAGGACGACGCGGCCGCCCGGAAGCTGGGGCTCTCGGTGCGGACGTACCGGCGCTACGTGGCCGACATCATGCGGGACCTGAACGTGGAGTCGCGCTTCCAGGCCGGGGTGCGGGCCGTGCGCGCGGGGCTCATGGAGGCGGAGCGCGACTAGTCGACTGCTGTGACGGGTAGTCGGGTTCCGGCTGATTTGCGTGGTCTGCGGGTATCGCCGTGGCAGCTTGCTGCAGATTGGGCATCCTGACGTTCCGGTAACCGGCTGCGCAGTGCAGCTTTATGACAGCGGGGGTTGTCGTCCGGTTGGGTTCACGGGCGGTGTGACAGGTAGTGGACTCGGGGCTTGTCGGCCCCGGAACCGGCGCATAGCGTCATCGGGAGTCGTCGCTTTGCCCATGCCGAAAATGGAGGTGCGCGGTCATGGCCGCCATCGTCGAAGAGCGTCGGGAAACCATCAAGGAAATCGTCACGGATATCCTTGAGATCGACCCGGACGAGGTCACCGAGACCAGCCTCTTCAAAGAAGAGCATGACGCTGATTCGCTGCGTGCCATTGAAATACTCGCGGCGCTCGAAAAAACGTTCAACGTCGTCATCGACCAGGCCGAGCTGGGCCGGATGGTGCACCTCAGGGGCGTCTACGAGGTTGTTTCCGACGCGGCCGGCTGGTGACCGGACCCTCGGCCAACTCCTCGGAAGGCAGGGCGATATGCGTGGTGAGTCGGGTCGCAGGGTCGTCGTCACCGGCCTCGGGGCGGTGTCCGGCATCGGCGTCGGCACCGCGGAATTCCTCGCCGGACTGCGCGCCGGGAAGAGCGCGGCACGGCCGGTCACCGCGTTCGACACCGAGGGTTTCGAGCATGCGATGGCATGTGAGGTCCCGGACTTCGAACCCGGGCGGTGGATCCACCATCTGGATGTGGAGAACCTGGGCAGGGCGAGCCAGTTCTCGGTGG
The DNA here is from genome assembly GCF_001417735.1 of Streptomyces sp. NBRC 110028. Classification (GTDB taxonomy): domain Bacteria; phylum Actinomycetota; class Actinomycetes; order Streptomycetales; family Streptomycetaceae; genus Streptomyces. The sequence continues at coordinate 14,499 of NZ_BBUZ01000034.1, read as the reverse complement.
CGGCGGCCCGCATGGCGGTGGCCGACGCAGGTGTCGCGGAGGACGCGCTGCGCGCCCTCCCGTCGCTGATCTCCATCGGCACCACCGACGGCGAGTCGGGCGACCTGGACCAGCTCGTCGAGACGGAGGTCGACCTCGGGCCCGAGCGGATGGACCCCACCGTCGCCCGCCGGGTGCCCGCCGGGCGGCTTTCGGCCGTCATCGCGGCGGAGTTCGGCCTGAGCCGGACCGAGGCGGTCACCCTCCCCACGGCGTGCGCGGCGGGCAACTACGCCATCGGCTACGGCTACGACGCCATCCGCGGCGGGGACGTGGAGATCGCCCTGTGCGGCGGCGCCGACGCCCTGTGCCGCAAGACCTTCACCGGCTTCTACCGGCTGGGCACCATAGCGCCCGAGCGCTGCCAGCCGTTCGACAAGGACCGCAAGGGCATCCTCACCGGCGAGGGCGCGGGCGTCCTCGTCCTGGAGAGCCTGGAGTCGGCGCTGGCCCGCGGCGCCCGGATCTACGCCGAAGTCCTCGGCTACGGCCTCAACTGCGACGCGGACCACCCCGTCGCCCCCAACCAGGACAGCGTGGCCCGCTGTATGCGGCTCGCCCTCGACGACGCCCGGATCAAGCCGGAGGAGGTCGACTTCATCTCCGCGCACGGCACCGGCACCCGGGCCAACGACATCACCGAGGCCCGCGCCATCCGCCAGGTCTTCGGCGACGCCGCGCCGCCGCGCACGGTGTCCATCAAGTCGATGATCGGCCACTCCATGGGGGCCGCCGGGGCGCTCGCCTCCATCGCCTGCGCGCTGGCCCTCACCGAGGGGTTCATCCCGCCGACCATCAACCACGAGGAGACCGACCCGGAGTGCGGTCTCGACGTCGTACCGAACGAGGCGGTGGACGCCGAGCTGAGGGTCGTACAGAACAACGGGCTCGCCTTCGGCGGCAACAACGCCGTCGTGATCTTCGGCAAGCGCGGCACGGACTGGAATTGAAACGCATGAGTCAGCTGGTGACCGGCGCGGGCGCCGTGGTGAGTGTGGGCGAGGGCGTCGACGAGGTCTTCGCGGCCCTGTGCGCGGGCACCAGCGGACTCGGTGAACTGCGCGGCTTCGACCCCGGGCGCTACCGGGGGCGGCACGCGTACGAGATCGACGACCGGCCGGGACCGGGCGCCGATGTGCCCGGCCGGGCCACCGCGTGGCTGCTGCGCGCCGTCGGGGAGGCGGCGCGGCAGGCCGGGCTCGGCGAGGACCTGAGCGGGGTGCCGGTCCTCGTCGGCACCGGGCTGCGCGAGCTGCGCTCGGCGGAGCTGGCCTGGTGCGACGGCACCCCGTTCGACACCGGGGCGCGGCTGCACTTCGGCACCGCGCTGCGCGAGCGGTTCGGCGCGGTGCGCACCCACACCTTCGCGGGGGCGTGCTCGGCCTCGCTGTACGCGCTGGCGCTCGGCAGCGACCTGCTGGCCGCCGGCGCCGAGGACACCGTGATCGTGGCCGGGGTCGACACCCTCACCGAGAGCATGTACGGGCTGCTGGACCGGGTGAACGCCGAACCGCCGGACCGGGTGCGGCCGTTCGACCGGGAGCGCCGCGGGGTGCTGATGGGCGACGGCGCCGCCGCGGTGGTGCTGCGCCGGGAGGAGCCCGGCGCGCGCTCCGGCGCGCTGGGCAGGCTTCGCGCCGTCAGCATGAACTGCGACGCGAGCCATGTCACCGCGCCCGACGCGCGGGGCATCGTGCGGGCGGTGCACGAGGCCCAGCAGCGGGCGGGCGTCACCCCCGGCGACATCGACCTGGTGCTGCTGCACGGCACCGGTACGCAGCTCAACGACAGCGCGGAGGCGACCGCGATCGCCGAGGTCTTCGGCCCGGACGTCACGACGCCGCGGATGACCGCGATCAAGTCGATGACGGGCCACACCTCGGGCAGCTCGGGCCTGGTCAGCCTGATCGTGGCGCTGAAGTCGCTGACCTCGGGCCGGATTCCGCCGACCCTCGGCCTCACCGACCCGCTGCCCGAGGCGAAGGGCTTCCGCTTCGTCCGGGAGTCCTGCGGCGGGGAGCCCCTGCGGTTCGCCCAGATCGACGCGTTCGGGTTCGGCGGGGTCAACGCCGTCGCCATCGTGGAGAGGGCCGACCGGTGACCGAGCCGCGCGCACCCGGCGCCGTCGTCGTCTCCGGGGTCGGGCTGGCCCTGCCCGGCGCGGACACCCCGGACGCGCTGCTGCGCGGCGCGCGCGCCCTGGGGCACGCCCCCGAACCGTTCGACACCGGTGCCCGCATCGGCCGCCGCGGGCACCGCTACAAGGACCGGGCGACCCAACTCGCGCTGTGCGCCGCGCTCGACGCGTTACGCGACGCCGCCCTCGTCCCCGCCGATGACGCCGACGGCGGGACGCTGACCGTGCCGGGCGACACCGTCGGCGTGGTGGCCAGCTCCAACCTGGGCAACCTCGACACCGCGTGCCTCACCGCCGCCGCGATCGCCGAGGGGTCGGCCCGCTCCCTGAGCCCCATGAGCCTGCCGAACGCCTCCAGCAATGTGATCGCCTCCTGGGTCGCGATCCGGCACGGGCTGCGCGGCCCCAACCTGATGCTGTGCAACGGGCCGACGTCCGGTCTCGACGCCGTCCACTGGGCCGCGACGCTCGTGGCCGCCGGCCGCGTCCGCCGCGCCCTGGTGGTCGGCGCCGAAACCCACAACGCCGTCGTCGAGGACCTGCTCGCCCGGCCCGCCGACGACCTGCTGGACGGCGCGGCCGCCCTCGTCGTCGAGGGCGCGCGCTGGGCGGAGCAGCGCGGGGCGCGCGCCCTCGCCGTCCTGGGGCCGTACGAGCGCCGGGCGGGGCTCGCGGGCTGCGTGCGGGCCCTGCTGCCGGAGGGCGGTGACGGGCCGGGCGTCTGGTTCACCCCGGAGCGCTACCAGGAGCCGGCATCCGACGCACCCGTGCCCCCTGCCGTACCGCGGCACGACGTCACCACCGCCGTCGGCCGCGCCTCCGGCGCGCTCGGCGTCCTCCAGTGCGCCGCCGCGGTCGGCTGGCTCGGCACCGCCGGGGCCGAAGCCGGGGCGGGCCAGGCGCTGATCACCAGCGGCGACGACACGGCGGACGCCGTGGCCGGGTTGCTGCTGCGCGGGCCGGGCGGGCGGCGGACGCCAGAGGTTTCAGCGATGTCAGAGATTTCAGCCCTGGAGTGCACCTGATGAGAGCCGCCGCCCCGCCGACGTCGACGAAGGCCCTGCTGACCGACACCACCACGGTGCGGCTGCGGCCGCGGTACGAGGGCTCCAACATCTGCACCTGGATCGGCTTCAAGCACGTCAACTATCTGATCGAGGAGGCGGTGCTGGTCCACTTCGCCCGCAGCGGGGCGCCCGCCCGCCGGCTGTACGAGGAGCACGGGCTCGGGCTGGACATCGTGGAGCTGGACAGTCGCATCCTGCACGCCCTCCACCTGGACGACGAGGCCGAGGCCGAGGTGGTGCCGCGGACCTCCGACGGCGATACGGCGCTCGGCTTCCGGGTGACCCTGCGCATCGTCCGCGACGGCTCCGTCCTCAAGGCCGTCACCGCCAAGGTCCGGGCCTCGCTGCGCGCCGACACCTATCTGACGGGGGCCGCCGAACCGCCCGGCGAGTTCGGCCGGTTCACGGTGGACCGGCTGGGCGAGGGCGCGCCCGCCGAGCCGCGCCCGGCGGTGCCGGACGGCGACGAGCGGACCGTGCTGGCGGCGCTCACGGAGGGCCGTAACACCCACGCCTGGAAGTGGAGCATCACCTACCCCTACTGCCACTTCACCGAGCGGCTGCAGATGTCCGGCTATCTGCGGCTGATGGAGGAGGCCAAGGACCGGTTCGTGAAGTCCCGCGGCATCTCCATCAAGACGCTGCTGGACGAGCGCGGCTGGATACCGGTCGTGCCGCGCTCCTGGATACGGATCACCGGCGAGGCGCTGATGGAGGAGGACCTGTACACCGTCTACACGGTGGAGGAGATCTTCAAGGACCTCACCTACACCGCCCGCATGGACTGTTACGCGGTCCGCGACGGCGCGCTCACCCTCACCGCCACCGGCGGCATCGTGCACGGCTACGCGCTGATCGAGAACCGCCGCGACTGGCATCTGGTCCCCTTCGACCAGCGGGTGCTGGACGCGCTGGCCGGAAAGCCGAGCGGCACCTGATGGACGACGTGCTGGTCACCGGGGTGGGGGCGCTGTCGCCGCTGGGAGGGGGCGCGGACGCCTTCTGGCGCGGTATGCACACCGCGCGCACCGCCCCGTCCCGGGTGCCCGACCCCCTCGCCCACATGGACCATCCGCGGATGTATCTGGTGCCCGGGGCCGATGTGCCGGAGGGCCCCGCGGAGTGGGAGGGGCTGCCGCTGGGGCGCGGCTCGCGGTTCGCGATCGAGGCGGCCCGGGAGGCGGCCCGGGACGCGGGGCTCGCGGAGCCGGGCGGCGTCGACCCGCGCCGGGTGGCCGTCGCGATCAGCAGCGGTATGGGCGACACGGAGCTGCACGAGGCGTGGTGGACGGGCGAGGCCCCGGGCACGGGCCGCTGGGCGCCCGTCTTCCCGGTCGCCTCGGCGGTCGGCGGCCTGCTCGGCGCGCGCGGCCCCAACCTGTGCGTCAGCAACGCCTGTTCCGCCAGTGGCTACGCGCTGTCCGTCGCCGCCGACCTGATCCGCTCGGGCGAGGCGGACGTGGTGTTCGCGGGCGGCGCCGAGGCGTATTCCCGGGTCGCGCTCGCCTGCTTCAACCGGCTGGGCGCCATCGACCCCGAGCGCTGCCGCCCGTTCGCCGCCGACCGGCGCGGCACGGTCTTCGGCGAGGGTGCCGCCGTCCTGGTCCTGGAGTCCGCCGCGCACGCCCGCGCCCGGGGCGCCGGGCCCGGCTACGCCCGCCTGGCGGGCAGCGGCTGGAGCTGCGACGCCCACCACGCGACCGCGCCCGAGCCCGGCGGCGGGCAGATCGAGCGCGCGCTGCGCGAGGCGCTGCGCGAGGCGCTGCGCGAGGCGGGGGAGGGCGAGGTCGGGTTCGTGGTGCCGCACGGCACCGGCACCGATCTCAACGACGTGGTGGAGAGCCGGGTGCTCACCACCGTGCTGGGCGCGGCGGCGCCCCCGCTGTACAGCCTGAAGGCGCTCATCGGCCACACCGGCGGCGCGGCGGGCGCGTTCGCCGCGCTGGCCGCCGCCCTGATGCTGCACCACCGCACGCTGCCGCCGAACGTGCCCGTCGGGGCGGCCGATCCGGAGTGCGCGGTGCCGCTGCCGTCGGAAAGCACCCCGCTGAGCGGCGGATTCGGGCTGGTCAACGCCTACGCCTTCGGCGGCAACAACATCTCCCTCGTCTTCGGGGAGGCCCGCTGATGGATCTCCTGGTCACGGGCGTGGGCGAGGTGGAGGCGGACGGCTTCGACTTCCGTGCCGAGCTGGGCCGCCGCGGCTACAAGTACCTGCCCAGCGCCTCCCAGTACGTGCTGGCCGCCGCCAAGCGCGCCCTCGCCGACGCGGGCGAGGACGCGCTGACGGCGGCCGGACCCGAGCGCCGCGGCGCCGCGGTGGGCACCAACAGCGCGGCCACCTCCCTGCACCACGCGATGAACCGTACGGTCGTCGGGGCGGGCGGTGCCGGGGCGCTGAGCCCGGCCACCGCGCCCTACTTCTCCATCAACCTCTTCGGCAGCAGGCTGGCCACCGAACACGACCTCAAGGGGTTCAACCTCACCGTCACCAGCCCCCGCGTCGCGGGCCTGGAGGCGCTGCAGACCGGGGCCCGCGCCGTCGCCGCCGGGCGCGCCTCCCGGCTGCTGGCCGGGGCGACGGAGGAGGCGCTGCCGGAGGGCGAGCCGGGCGCGGACACCTCGGAGGCCGGTGCCGTCGCGCTGCTGCTGGAGCCCGCGGCGGCCGTCGCGGAGCGCGGCGGCCGGGCGTACGGGCGCGTCGGAGTCGTCACGTTCTTCCTGCCGCCCGCCCTCGCCGTCCCGGCCGGCGGCGCCGGGGCGGCAGCGGAGGCGCTGCGGGACGCGCTCGCCGCCCTCGGCCACCGGCCGGGCACCCCGCCGACCGTCACCGCCGTCCTGGACGGCTCCCCGGTCGGCGAGGCGGTGGGCGAGGCGGTCGTGGCGGCGTTCCCCGGGGCCGAACGCGTCCCGGCGGGCGCGGGCTGCCTCGCGCCGCTGGCACACGTCGCCGCCGCCCTGCGGCACCCGACGGACCACGCACACGCCGTCGTCACCGCGGCGGCCGAGGGAAACACCGCCGTCTGCCTGGTCACCCCGGGCGGATCCGGCGGCGCCGAAGCGAGCAGCCGATGACCGGACCACGGAGGGCGAGCGGCCGATGATCACCTCACTCGAAGGATCCTGGTGCCTGGTCCTGGGCGCCTCCAGCGGCATGGGCCTGGCCATCGCCCACGAGCTGGCCCGCGCGGGCGTCGGCATCCTGGGCGTCCACTTCGACACCACCGAGGGCCAGGAGAAGGCGGCGGTCGCCCAGGAGGAGATGCGCGCGCACGGCGTCCAGGCGCACTTCTTCAACGCCAACGCCGCCTCCGCCCGCACCCGCGAGGAGCTGCTGCCGAGGTTCGCGGAGCTGACCGGCGGCACGGGCATCCGCGTCCTGGTCCACTCCCTCGCGTTCGGCACCCTGCTGCCGTACGTCACCCCCGACGGCGAGGGCAGCGTCACCTCCCGTCAGATGAACATGACGCTCGACGTGATGGCGCACTCCCTCGTCTACTGGACCCAGGACCTGTTCACCGCGGGCCTGCTGCGCCGGGGCTCCAAGGTGTACGCGATGACCTCCGCCGGAGGCACCCGCGTCATGCCCCACTACGGGGCCGTCTCCGCCGCCAAGGCCGCCCTGGAGTCCCACGTACGCCAACTCGCCCTGGAACTCGCCCCCTCCGGCATCGCCGTCAACGCGCTGCGCGCCGGGGTCACCCCCACCCCGTCCATGGAGCGCATCCCCGACAGCGAACAGCTCGCCGCGTACGCCCGCGACCTCAACCCGCACCGGCGGCTCACCCGCCCGGAGGACATCGCCGAGGCCGTCTCCCTGCTGTCGCGCACCGACTCCTCCTGGATCACCGGCAATGTGATCGGCGTGGACGGCGGTGAACTGCTCACATGACGGACCACCTGCTGATCGAGAGCGGCGGCCCGCAGACCGGGCCCGCGTGCGAGCGCTTCGTCGGCGACGCGGCACGGCTGGCCGGGGACGGCCACCGGGTGGTGCTGTTCCTCGTCGAGAACGGGGTCACCGCCGCCCTCCCCGGCGCCGCGCCCGGCATCGAGACCCTCCTGCGCGACGGCGGCGAGGTGTGGGTGGACACCTTCTCGGCCGCCCAACGCGCCCTGCCCGCCGCCGACCTCACCCCCGACGTCCGCATGGTGGAGATGGACGACGTGGCCGCCAAGCTGCTGGAACCCCGAGTGCGGGCGGTGTGGCACTGATGGCCCGGCCCATACCCGCCACCGATGTGCTGCTCAACCTCTTCGGCGCGCCCCACCAGAGCGACCTGGTCACCTCGGCGCTCCGGCTGGCCACCGCGCTCCTCGACCGCGGCGCCCGGGTGCAGATCTGGACCTGCGGCGACGCCACCCGCCTGACCAGCGCGGCCCTCGGCGACACCAAACCGCGCGACCTCACCGACCTGGAGCGCCGCCACCCGTCCACCGCGCTGATCGTCCGCGACCTGCTCGCCGACCACCCCGACCGGCTCTACTGGTACGTCTGCCGCTTCTGCGCCGACGACCGAGGCGCGGCCGACCAGATCCCCCAGGTCAGCAAGCGGTCCCCGTTCCTGTTCGCCGAACATGTCAAGGCGGCGGACAAAAGCCTGGTCATGGGGGTGTGCTGAACCGATGAAGGAACAGGCGCGCTGGCTGCTGATCATGGAGAAGGCGTATCGCGGATCGGTCGAGACCCAGTTCGCGGACGCCCTCTACGTCGTCCCCGATCTGCACCGGCGGAGCGGCGGGGGCTGCCACCTGGCGCTGCGCGGACCCGCCGCCGGCTACGCCCTGCGCGCCGAACCCCAGCCGCCGCTGCGCCTCGGCGGGCGCACCCTGGACACCCTGCCCGATCCGCGCGCGTCGGTCGTGAAGCTCCTCGACGCCGGGGTGACCGTGCTGGTCGAGCGGCCCGACCTGACCGCGCTGGGGCGCACCGCCGCCGACCGGCTGCTGCCCGGCGTGCGGGTGATCGAGGCGCACGGGCTCGCCGCGCGATGGCCCTCCTACGAACAGGTGTGGTTCCTGTGAGCACCCCGTCCGGCCCCCGGGCCACAACCGAAGGAGTATCCACGCCCATGGTCAACGCTCCCGCCGCGGTCAGCCCGGTCATCTCCGCCTGGACCGCCGTATCGCCCCTGGGACTGCGGGCCGCGGACTTCAGCAGCGGGCTGCGGTCCGGCCGCGGCACCGGCAAGCCGCTGGACCCCGAGGAGTGGTCGGTGCCGTTCCGCGAGGCGTGCCTCGTCCCGGACTTCCACATCCGGGAGATCCTCGGCCGTAAGAACACCCGCTCCATGGACCGGGTCACCGGCCTCGCCGTCACCGCGATCCGTCATCTGCTGTCCGGCGAGAGCGAAAGCGGGCGCGGCGGCGTACGGGAGGGCGCACGGGACGGCGGACGCGGCGCGGCCGGCGGCGACGGGGCGACACGGCTGCCGGGCGTCGGCGAGCACACCGGCATCGCGCTCGGCACCAGCACCGGAAGCGCCCAGTCCATCATGGATTTCACCCGCGACTCGCTCGTCGGCGCCAAGCCCTTCTTCGTGGATCCGGCCCGCTTCCCCAACACCGTCATGAACTGCGCGGCCGGACAGTCCGCCATCTGGCACGGCCTCAAGGGCCCCAACACCACCATCGCGGGCGGCCGCGCCGCCGGGCTGCTCACCCTGCGGTACGCGCTGCGGCTCCAGCGCGCGGGCCGCGCCCGCACCGTGCTGTGCGGGGCGGTCGAGGAGTTCACCTCCGCCCGCGCCTGGCTGGAGTGGCACACCCGCGCCGACGACGACGCGACGGCCGTGCTCGGCGAGGGCGCCGCGGTCTGGCTGCTGGAGACCGCCGACGAGGCCCGCGAACACGGCCGCGGCGGGCTCGCCGACGTCGCGGGCGTGGAGTTCGGCTTCGCCGCGGACCCGACGGCGGCCCGTACGGCGCTCGCCGACGCCGTGACGCGGCTGCTGGACCGTACCGGCACCGCACCCGGCGACGTACGGGCCCTCGCCGACGCCCAGGCGCCCGGCGCCGAGGGCGAGGCCGAGCGGGCCGCCCTCGCCGATGTCCTCGGCGGGCACCGGCCGCTGCGGGTGGCGACGGCCGACGCCATCGGCGACACCTGCGCCGCCTCGGCGGCGTTCCAGATCGCGGCCGTCCTCGCGCTCGCCGAGCACGGCGAGATCGCCCCCGGCAGTCCGGCCCTGGTCACCACGATCGACCGGGACGGCGTGGTCGGCGCGGCCCTGCTGCGGACCCGGTGAGGCGGCCATGAGCACGAGGAGCGCGTATGACGGGCCGCGCGGCGCGGCTGGTCGCCGCCCGGGCCGCCCGGTGCGCCGGGAGGACGGCGTCCGGACCCTCGAAGCCGAGCCGGGCTGCGCCCGGTTCGTGGAGCTGGGCCCCGGCCGCAGGCTGACCGGAACGATCCGCCGGATCGCGGCGGACGCGACGGCCGTCCCGGTCGAGCCCCCCGCCGCGCTCGCCGAACCCGCCGAACCCGGAACCCCCTGAACACCCCCGACCCTGGGAAGGAACCCGCCATGGCCGACGCCACCGCCGCCCTGGACCTCGACGAACTGCGCACCTTCGTCGCGGAAGTCCTCGACGTCGACGAGGAGGAGGTGACCGACGAGGCCGAATTCGTCAAGGACCTCGGCGTCGACTCGCTCATGGCCCTGGAGGTCATGGTCGAACTGGAGAAGAAGTACGCGGTGAAGCTGGAGGAGCGGGAGATGAAGAGCATCACCACCCTGCGGAAGGTGCACGACCTGCTCGCGTCGAAGCTGGAGAAGTGAGGTGACGGCGACCGCGTGCGGACCGGTCGACGGCACCGTCGAGGTGGTCGACGCCGGGGCGCCGGGGGAGCGGCCCGCCCGGTGCGTGGCCGTGATCGGCGGCACGGAAAAGGTGTTCGCCGGTCACTTCCCCGGCTTCCCGATCTTCCCCGGGGTGTGCGTCGTCGAGTACGTCCAGCGCGGCGCCCTCGCCACGCTGCCCGAACCGGGCGGCGCCCTGGCGGCGGTCGAGTCCGCCCGCTTCCTCGGCCCGGTCTTCCCCGGCTCCACCCTCAGCTGCGAGTTCACCTGGTCGCGGGACGACGCGACGGGCGACTGGCGCTGCCGCGCCGAGGCCACCACCGAGCGCGGGCTCGCCGCGCGCGTGCGGCTGCGCTTCGGCGCTCGCGAGAAACGGGAGGCCACCGGATGATCACCGTGGACCAGATCAAGCGGGTGCTGCCGCACCGCTACCCCATGCTGCTGGTCGACCGGGTCACCGAGCTGGTCCCGGGGACGCGCGCCCGTGGCCTCAAGGCCGTCACCTGCAACGAGCCCTGGTATGAGGCCGTCCCCGACGACGCGCCCGCGGAGGCCTACCACTACCCCTGGACGGTGCTCCTCGAATCCTGGTGCCATGTGGCGGGGGTCCTGGTGGCCTGGGAGGAGCCCAATCCGGATGTGCTGGACGGCATGGCGATGCTGCTCGGCGGGGTCACCGACGCCGGATTCCACCGCCCGGTCCTCCCCGGCGACGTGGTGGAACACCACGTCCGGCTGGCCCGGCGGGTCGGGGAGACGTACATGTTCGAGGGGGAGAGCCTGGTCGGTGACGCGACCGTGCTCACCGTCGGGCGGCTGGTGATGACGATGCGCCCGGCCGCCGCACTGAAGGCCCCGGCAGGAGAGGTGACGTAACACCATGTCCGACGCGCACAGCAAGGTGGCCCTCGTCTCCGGCGGCTCCCGGGGCATCGGCCGCGCGACCGTGCTGCGGCTGGCCCGGGACGGTTTCGACGTGGCGTTCTGCCACCAGTCCAGCCCCGACGCGGCCCGCGCCCTGGAGGACGAGGCGGCGGGGCTCGGCGGCGGCCGGGTGGTCGGCCGGCAGACGGATGTACGGGACGCGGACGCGGTGCGCGACTTCGTGGCGTTCACCGAGAACCGGCTCGGTCCCCTCGACGTGGCGGTGGTGTCCGCGGGCATCGCGCGGGACAATCCGCTGCTGTTGATGAAGGACGAGGAGTGGCGGGGCGTCATGGAAGTCAACTTGGACGGCACGTATCACATATGCCGTTCGGTCGTATTCGGCATGATGAAGCGCAAGTCCGGATGCATCATCAACATCTCCTCGGTGGCGGGCGTGCACGGCCATGCGGCACAGTCGAATTACGCGGCCTCCAAGGCCGGGATCATCGGCTTCACCAAATCGCTCGCCAAGGAGGTCGGACGGTACGGCATCCGGGCCAATGTGGTCGCGCCGGGCTTCGTGGAGACGGATATGACCGCGGCACTGTCCGAGAGTGTGCGCAAGGACGCGGAGCAGAGCATCCCGCTGCGCCGCTTCGGACGCCCGGAGGAGGTCGCCGACATGGTCGCGTACCTGGTCGGGGCGGAGTATGTGACCGGGGCGGTGTTCCAGGTCGACGGTGGCATCGTGATCTGAGCGAGCGAGCGAGTGAGCGGGCGGCGGTCGGAGCGATCCGAACGGTCCCGGTGAAGGGGGAACGGACATGACGGCCAGGCGCAGCAGGGTGCCGCGCTTCTATTTCAATTTCCGCAGCCCGTACAGCTGGATCGCCTACCGTGATCTGATGGACCGCTATCCGGATGTCGCACAGGTGGTGGAATGGCACCCCTGGTGGGAGCCGGACGCGGAGGGCGAGCGCCGTATGGCCGAACACGGCCGCTCTTTTCCGTACACGGCGATGTCACGCGACAAGCACCTCTATATCCTTCAGGACGTGCGCCGTCTGACCGCCGACCGTGACCTCCCCATCACCTGGCCGGTGGACCGGGACCCGGTCTGGGAAGTACCGCATCTGGCGTATTTTCTCGCGCTGGACGCGGGGTGCGGCCCCGCGTACATCGAGCGGATCTACCGGGCCCGCTGGCAGGAGGGCCGGGACATCTGCGACCGCGAGGTCATCGCGGACCTCGCCACCGGCCTCGGGCTGCCGGACGCCGTGGCGGAGCGGATGGCCGGTGCCGCCGGCGACCCGGAGCTGCGCGCCGGGCGCGGGCTGCGGGCGCTGCTGGACCTCAGCCGGGACGGGGCGTTCGGCGTGCCGTTCTTCACCCTCGGCTACGACAAGTACTGGGGCGTGGACCGGCTCCCGGCGTTCGTGGGGGCGGTCCGCTCCCGCGACGCGCCCCCACGCGTACCCGGAGCACCCACCCCCGAGTCACCGGCCGACGCGGACTTCGTGGCCGCCCCGTCCGGCGACCAGGGCCACGCCGGGGGCTGCGGGTGACCGCCCGTACTCCCGCGTAGCCGTCATCCTGACGTACCCGCCCCGCTGCCCCACCGCACGACACCGACCGAGACGAGACCGCCCTGACCGCCGACGGACACTCCACCCCCTCCCGGAGGACGCCGATGCCCGAGCCACCCCGGACGCCGGTGCGGCCACCCACGCCGGTGTCCCGCGCCCTCTCGGTCGCGGCGCTGCCGATAGCCCCGCTGTACGGGGCCCAGTTGGCGTATCTCGCCTTCCACCCGCGCGACCGGACCCAGCGGGAGCACCCCCGGGACCACGGGCTGCCCTGCACCGACCTGGAGATCCCGTTCGGCCGCCGGAAGCGGGTGCACGCCTGGCTCTGCCCCGGCTCCACCGAGAAGGTCGTGGTGCTCGCGCACAGTCTGGGCGCGGGCAAGGACCACAGCCTCGGCCACGCCAAGTTCCTGCACGACGCCGGGTACACGGTCTGCCTGTTCGACCACCGCAACCACGGGGCGAGCAGCGACGACCGGGCGCTGTTCGGGCTCGGCGACCGGTTCGCGAGCGATGTCACCTCGGTGGTGTCCTGGCTGCGCGCCAAGCAGGGGTACGCCACGGCGCGCATCGCCGTCTACGGCTTCTCCTTCTCCTGCTTCTCGGCCATGTGGGCGCTGACTCACGACGGGTTCGAGTTCGACGCCCTGGTGTGCGACAGCGGCCCCGGGCACGACGTTCCGCCGCTGCTGCGCAAGTACCTGGAGGCGGAGGCGCTGCCGATGCCCCCCGCGCTGAGCGGCGAACCGTCCCGTTCCGTGGTGACCCGCACGCTGTGCGCCCTGGGGCCCGCCATGCTGCGCGCCGGGTGGCCACCGCCCGCGACCGGCAAGTTCGCCAAGATCCCACTCTTGTTCATGTCGGGCGAGCACGATGCGATCGTGCCGCCTTCCTCGGTGGACGCGCTGGCCGAGCGCTATGCCCAGGCCGAGACGCACGTCCTTCCGGGAGCCGAGCATCTGCTCGGGCTGCAATCCGATCCTGAAGGCTACGCGAGCGTGGTACTGGATTTCCTCAAGCGGGCCCTGGGATAGCAACGTGACCGTCCCCGCCGGACGGTAACTTCTGAAGAGGGAAGAGAGAGCATGCAGAAGGTGCTCATCGCCAATCGTGGCGAGATCGCTGTCCGTGTTGCCCGTGCCTGCCGGGATGCCGGGATCGCGAGCGTTGCCGTCTACGCCGATCCGGACCGGGACGCCGTTCATGTGCGCGCGGCGGACGAGGCCTATGCGCTGGGTGGTGACACTCCGGCGGCCAGCTATCTGGACCAGGCCAAGGTGCTGGCCGCGGCCGCCGAGTCCGGCGCCGACGCCGTCCACCCCGGCTATGGCTTCCTCTCGGAGAACGCCGACTTCGCCCAGGCCGTCCTGGACGCCGGGCTGACCTGGATCGGCCCCCCGCCGCACGCCATCCGCGACCTGGGCGACAAGGTCGCCGCCCGCCACATCGCCCAGCGCGCCGGAGCCCCCCTGGTCGCCGGCACCCCCGACCCCGTTTCCGGCGCGGAGGAGGTCGTGGCGTTCGCCGAGCAGCATGGCCTGCCGATCGCGATCAAGGCCGCCTTCGGCGGTGGCGGCCGTGGTCTGAAGGTCGCCCGCACCATGGAGGAAGTGCCCGAGCTGTACGACTCCGCCGTCCGCGAGGCGGTGGCCGCGTTCGGCCGGGGGGAGTGCTTCGTCGAGCGCTACCTGGACAAGCCGCGCCATGTGGAGACCCAGTGCCTGGCCGACACCCACGGCAACGTGGTCGTGGTCTCCACCCGTGACTGCTCCCTCCAGCGCCGCCACCAAAAGCTCGTCGAGGAGGCCCCCGCGCCGTTCCTGAGCCAGGAGCAGAACGCCGAGCTGTACCGGGCGTCGAAGGCGATCCTGAAGGAGGCCGGATACGTCGGCGCGGGCACGGTGGAGTTCCTGGTCGGCGTCGACGGCACGATCTCCTTCCTGGAGGTCAACACCCGTCTCCAGGTCGAGCACCCGGTGACGGAGGAGGTCTCCGGTATC
>NZ_BBUZ01000033.1:218691-235895 GCF_001417735.1 Streptomyces sp. NBRC 110028 | reverse complement strand
CGTCACAGCGCGGCCACCGTCATCCCGGGTCGTCGTCGTATGGATCCCAGAGTCAGTGGTCCGCTGCGCCCGCCTCCACGACCCACTTCATGGGCTGGCCCGTTATCGCGGCAATCATGTCGTAGTCCTGGTCGTAGTGCAGCACGGTCACCGCATGCCGTTCGGCCGCTGCCGCGATCAGCAGGTCGGGCAGGGACAGTGCGCGGTGATTGCCTTTGGCGATGGCCTGTCGCTGGATGTCTTTGGCCCGGTCCCACACCTCGTCTGGCATCGGAAGGTAATCGAAGCCGGACAGGAACCAGCGCAGACGCTTCGCGTCGTTGTCATTGCGTGCGGAGTACATCACCTCCATCTCGACCGGTCCGCACACAGCCAGTACGCCATCCTCGTGGAGTGGGTCGAGAACCTCCGCCACCTTCAGCTGGCGCCATCGCTGGAGGGCGGAGTTGTCGATCAGGAAGCGCTCACTCACGCCGCGTTCCTGCTGTCGGGCTCCGTCCGGCTGTCATAGGTCAGGTCCAGGTCACCGGACTTAATCGCGTCGATGCCCTCCTGTCGCAGCCGACGCTTGACAGCTTCCTCCATGGCCATACGCACAGCCTTGGCCTTCGTCTTCACGCCGTACAGGCGCATGGCGTGTTCCACCATCTCATCGTCGAGATCGATCATGGTGCGGGACATTGAAAACTCCTCTCGTCGGGCACGGCAACCTTGGAAATGATAGCAGTGTGGGGCGTTGAAATGGTGTCGTTTTAGGGGTCGACGGTCGTGTGGGTGCCGCTGCGGCCTTGAGTGGACAGCACAACCGCAAAGGGGCTCCGTACGATGATCAAGCCTGTGGCCTGGATGTATGGATTGCTGGAACTCGCGGTGGTTGCTGGGCGCGCCACGCCCCAGTAGCGATTTCCTCGACTCCCGCGCCGGGGTCGTGCGGGGCGACTTCCGTGAGGCGCTGAGGGTGTTGGGCGGATCTGATTCCAGGCTGGTGGTGTCGAAAGTGGAGCGGTCGGGATTTCGGGGCGGCTGCGAGTCTCGCTGGGGGTGTGCGGGGTGGAGATGTGCGGTTCACAGCGGTCCGGGTCGGTGGATGGTCGGGTGTTGGCGTGAAGCGTTGTGGTGGCAGGAGGGACGCGTTCGGGAGTCGGATGTTGGGAGCGGTGTTCTCTTGCTCCGTACGGCGACGTGCGGCCCCGAGGGCTCTGCTACAGTCCGGTAGGGATCGTTGCGGAGAGTTGCCACGCCGCTGGGGGGCAAGGGGTCGCAGGTTCAAATCCTGTCGTCCCGACCAGCGTTTTCGCAGGTCGGAGGCCGTTTCCGCGGGTAGCGGAGGCGGCCTTTGTCGTGTCTGGGCAGGGAGCGATGGGGAGCCCTCTGGGAGCCCTCGTGCTCCCAACTCGCGGACGTGTCAATGGTGTCCGATTCGTCCGTCACCCGATCCGGTAGAGCTGCTGCGTCGTACCGGGCCCCTGCGTGCCGTCGTCAACCGTAGGCCCCTGAGGTCACCCCATTGATCTGGATGCTCTCTGCATCGAGAGGCATAAGAACCCCTTGTCGGTTCCCGGCCCCTTTCCGGGTGGGAGCACGGCATCGTGCTCCCCATGCGACAGGGGTGGGGTGGACCTGCCCTTGCCGGAAAACTCATCCGCGCAGGTCACGCGGCATGCTTGTATTCGTGGAGGATGCCGCCGAGGCGATCGTGTCGACGTATGTTGAGGCGGGCTGTTGTGTCCGGGTCGTCGATCGGTGGGGGCAAGGGGTGCAGCGGTCTGGCGTTGGCGATGCCTTGGTGTGGTCGGTGTCCGTTGTAGAACTGCTCGAACTCGCGCAGGGTGTGGAGGAGATGTCGCTGGTTCCAGATCAAGGTCCGGTCCAGGAGCTCGCGGCGGCAGGTCTGTATCCACCTTTCCGTGATCGAGTTCATTCGTGGCATCTGGATGCCGCTGAGCACGACGTCGATCCCCGCGTCCTTGAGGACGGCATCGAAGAGGTCGGGGAACTTCCCGTCCCGGTCCCGGATCATGAACCGTGCTCGGCAGCCGAGGTCTTCGAGGTCCATGGCGAGGTTCTTTGCCGCTTGCGCTACCCAGGAGGCGCTGGGATGCGCGGTGGCGCCCAGGACGCGGATCCGGCGACTGCCGTGTTCGATCACCACGAGCACGTACATCCGTACCCCCGACAGCACGTACATCCGTACCTTCGACAGGGTGACTGTTTTCATGAAGTCGCAGGCCAGCAGGGCATCAGCCTGGCCGCGAAGGAAGCTGGCCCAGGTACTGGAGTTCCGTTCGGGCACCGGGTCGATGCCGGCCTCCTTCAAGATCTCCCAGACGGTGGACGCGCCCACGTTCACCCGCAGCACAAGCAGCTCGCCGTGCAGACGCCTGTACCCCCAGTTCGGGTTCTCCTTTGCCAGCCGCAGCACCAGGGTGCGGATGGAGTGCACTGTGCGCGGCCGTCCCGGGCGTTTGGGCCGGTAGGAGGCGGCATGGCGGCGCGCGACGAGGCTGCGGTGCCAACGCAGCACCGTGGCGGGGCGTACAAGCAGTCGTAGTCTTCGCAGGACGTGCAGTGGGAGCCGGTTCAGCAGCGCTGCCAGGTACGCCCGATCGCTGGGCGTGAACCGGATCTTGTCCTTGCCGAGTTGGCGTTCCACCACGGTGATCTGGTGGCGCAGGGCGAGGATCTCGGCGTCCTTGTCCAGGTCGGACATCGGCAGCAGGCGAAGCATCGCGAACGCGTTCGTCACGCCGAGGTAAGTCAGTAGCAGCAGCACGGTCGATCATCTTGCCGCGGTGAGCGTCAGCCTCGCGAGAGCGCCTGTTTTGGCGACTTCGCCGGTCGATCTCCGGCGCACCGCGCACACCCCCTCCTACCAGGGCGGACGACATTTTCGGCAAGCGCAGGCCCCTCTGCCTTTTCGCCAGTCCGGCCTACACCGATTCTCCCCTTTCCTGTTGTACTACAGAGTTCAAGATCACAGCGATGAGGTCGCTTTCGTGTTGGTCCTCAAGGTCGAGGAGCCCGCCGTTGGAGTCGTCACGGTTGACAATCGCCGCCAGGCTCCTGGCGAGCGGGCAATTCTGACGTTGCCCGCCCAGATGTTCATGCCGCTCGAAAAGCCCCTTGATCACGTCGTCCATGCGCTCGCGGGCCACCGGGTCACCGGAGCGTGCCCGCACTGCCCACCGCGCCACTAGGGACGTCGACACGCTGGGATCGAGGTCTGCCACGCAACTTGTGGCCGGGGGGACTGGATCAGGAGTGCCCCCGCCGGGCTGACTAGAACGCTTGCGGGCGGCCAGTTCGACTTCAGGGTTCTCAACGTACTTAGCGCCGGCGAACTGAGCGAGGGCGGCACGCAGTTCGGAAGTCCGCTTCTTGCGTTCCGGCCACCCAAAGGCGACGAGCAGGTTGGCGATCTTGACGCCGTCGGTAAACGGTTTGCTTCCAATCGTGCCCGCCACGGCTTCAGGCGTGCACCACACGACGAGTTCGGAGTGACGAGTTCGGCCTACCACGCTCACGTGTTGGATGGCATCCCAACGTATGCGGAGGGTGTAGCCGCTTCCCATCCGAAACCGCCTGGTGGTGATGGCCAGATCCTCGCCATCCATGGTGACTGTCTGAGGAGCCCAGAGGCCACCGGCGAGCTTCAGCGTTCCCCCCAGTGCCCCCATGGCCCCCAGGCACAGCAACACGAGTGGGTACCCACTCAGGACGACGTCCAGCCGGCCCCGGGGAATGCTCCAGAAATCAGCGACCATGCCCAAAGAAGCACCGACGACGCCGACAATTAGGCTCAGGAAAAGTATGACCAGCGCCATGGCAAGAAGGAACAGGGAGGAGACCGTGAAGAGGATGGCAAACCCCTCCAGGAAGTCGCTGGCTGCCTTTGCGAACATGTTCATGCCCGCGATGGTCACTCTCTCGGCGTGAGCCTGCTGACTGGCGTGCGGGGTGGGGTTGATCGCGGAGTGGCGTACGGCCCCGATCGGCGGTGGGACGTGCTCGCCAACGTGTTCACCCGGTTCGGGCTCGCCACCTGGCGGGGCAGTGGTTGGTCTGCGCGGAGTTCGTACTGGGATCAGCGGTACCGTGATGCTTTCAGGCTGAATCAGCTGAATTGGTGGTTGGTCAGGGACGTCGGCGTACGCATCGCGATGCGTACGCCGGGCGGGGTACCGCAGCGCCGACACAACTAGGGCGGCCAAGACAGCCGCGAGAACGATCTGTTGCTGCACCAGGTCTAGCCACGACCATGGCGTAGTCGGTGCAGCGAGTCGGAGCACCGCAGGGCAGAGCATCCCGCTACCCAACCCGACCAGCATCGCCCTGAGTACTGGCGCGGTTTTCACGTACGCCGCGGTCGCGGCACCCAGCGCGGCGCCCAGGCTCCCTCCCAAGACGGCGAGACTGGTGGTCGAGGCCGTGGCACAGGACGTGTCGCAGGCTCCACCCCAGTAGGCCGCAGCGAGAACGCCCGCCGGCGGCGCCGCCAAGAGGGCGGCGAGTGCCGCGAAGGCTGGGGCATGCTTGGGGCGGACGCCGTATTGAGCGGGGCTGGCACGACCCACCTGCCGCCAGACATCGCCGGTGAGACGGCGGATCCTCGATGAGGCTTGCTTGCCTTTGCTGGTGTTGCCTCGCTGCGCCCAGACGGGCATGACCAGCGGCAGCATCGTTGCCGGCAGGACAGCCGCGGGCAGGATCAGCAGGTCGAGGACGCTGCCATTGGAGTCCGGCGTGGATTGCGCGTTGAGCGCTGAGGAGTCAAGCTGTTGCGCCATTGCAGATATCACTGTCACCGACAGCAGGAGCGCCCAGATGGGATTGCGCGGCGCCGAGAGCTGGGCCGCCGCATTAGAGGCCATCACCCATTCCAGCCACATTCCCAGCAGCCATCCGGCCCCCGCTAAAGCCAGCAACTTGGCTGGTTGTAGATCCGTGGGGGGCGCGGCATGGGCATGAGCCGTGAACCTGTAGGGCGAAAGCACCAAGCCTGCCGGCAGCCCGACGGCCAGGCCGAGCCGCATGCGGAGGCTGTCTGCCGCGCGCACGGCTGGGTGTGCGCGAAGGCCAGCTGCCGTACGGAATGTTCCCGTCATGAGGGCGAAGGTAAGTACGATGAAGGGCCCCGCTAACCCATCGAGCCATCCGGGCCTGCTCAGTGATTTCGGATCAACGATGAGCATCGTGACGAATGCGCCGCACAAAAAGGGATAGGCGAATCCCTGGCGCAGCAGCAGCCTGCCGCTCTCGCTTAACGCGGCGACGCGTGCGGCGGGGCTTGGATGCGTAGCTCGGCGAAGGATTGTGCTCGGCCACCGGCGTTGGGAAGCGCTGTAGAACGGGTGCCGTAGCGGCTGAGGGTCCGGATGCCAGGTCAGCACCCGTGCATCTGCGTGAAGTTCGCGTGCTTGCAGGACAACGCTTCGGGCGAGCCAGGCCAACGCGGTCAGGCCAACGATCTGCGCTGCGAGCATCCACGAAAGGCCTGGGCCGGAATCCGGAGACAGTCCCGGCGTTCCAATCGGAGGAGTGCCACGCACTATGCCGATGGCGCAGGCGGCCAGGACGGGTGCGACTACAACGACGAGGAACGACCGCCACATCGCAACGGTTATCGCAGTGATGTCTAGATCCCGGTTACGGATATGGGCCAACTCGTGCATTACCACCCTCCAGGCCGTTTCCCGGTCTCGCTCTGAGAGGGCCAGCAGGACACCCCGGCTGAGCACGACGTACCTGCGGAACACATGCCCAAAGGCCAGTCCGTCTATTGCCGGGTTGACAAGGTCGATGAGGATCCGAACTGGAAAGTCCGGCATCGTTATCTCGACAAGACGCTCAAGGTCCGCGCGCGGTTCGTGCGGCGCAACCTGGTGAATAGGCCGCAGCCGTCGACGGCGAATCTTCCAGGAAGGGGCCAGCCAGTACTGCGTGACTGTCAGAAGGCACAGAGACGAGACGGCGAGCAGGCTGCCGCCCCAGGAGTCGTTGGATGGGTGAAGGCTGTGTGCCAGGGCGTCGAACGGAGGCGGAGACCACGTCGCGGGCACCGCAAGCATGATGAGCACCAGCAGGATGAACGCAGCGCTTGTGCCGGACGGAAACAGGAACTGGACGTGCCGCTTCCTCGCATCCATGCTCAACGCTCGGTTGTTGTCAGCTCACTGATCAGCGCGTCGGCCAAGGCGTTTGCATCGGCCACCGGCATGCCAAGTTTGCGCGCCTTGCGGAATGCGATGGCCCGGATCTGCCGTAGCCGGCGTGGGGGAAGCACAGGCAGAGGGCTGGGCACCGCCCTGACCCGCCGACGGAGACGAAGGCGACCCAGCAATCGGGCCGACCAGGAGCCAAGGTCCTTGCCCAAGTCGCTGACCACGGCGGTCACTACGCCAGAAGCAACAGCGGTGACCAGCACCTCATCCGCGCCGGGCAAACCGAAGCCGAGCGGCTCCCGCCGGGAAACCCGTCGCCTCGGACGCTCGCCAACTGCTTGCCAAGTCTGGTCAAACAGCGGCAGCTCATCAGGGGCGAGCCGAGCGACAACACGGCGTCCCAACTCGACAACGGGCAGCGTAGTGGCCATCATGACTCCAAAGTGTGAGCTATTCGCCACATGTTGAGTTCTGAACCTACAAGGCGGTGCAACGCCTTGTACTCGCATTACTTGATAAGGCATTGTGCGGGTCTGTCAAACGAGTGGTGTAACTGGGGCTGATGGGTTACTGACGGGCTGCGGAGAGGCGGCCGTCGAAGGTGGTGTCGAAGGCGTTCAGCGCGGTCTTCCAACGCATGGTCCAGCGTGCCTGGCCCTTGCCGGTGGGGTCGAGGGACATGATCGCCATGTAGACGCACTTCAGGGCGGCCTGCTCGTTGGGGAAGTGTGCGGGTGCCGATACATCATCTGCGCAGCTCAGGTGGCGTGCTGGTACTGGTGGAGCGTTCCGCCGAGCCGGTGTCGTCTGTGGACTTCCAGGTGGGTGAGCTGGGCTTGTTGGGTGAGGGGTGTAGGTAGTGGGCGGCATGGGGCGGCGTTTTTCAGGGCCCTGTGCGGGCGGTGTTCGTTGTAGAAGGCCTCGTACTGGCGCAGGGCGTGGAGGCGGTGGCTCTGGTTCCAGATCAGGGTCCGGTCCAGGAGTTCGGTGCGGCGGGTCTTTGTCCAGCGCTCGATGAGGGAGTTCATCCGTGGTATCCGAACGCCGGTGGTGACGACCTTGAGACCGGCATCGGTCATCAGGGTGTCGAAGGCGGTTGTGAACTTGGAGTCGCGGTCGCGGATCAGGAACCGTGCCCTGCTGCCCGCGTCTTCGAGGTCCATGAGGAGGTTGCGTCCGAGCTGCATGATCCAGTCCCCGGTCGGATGTGCGCTGGCGCCCGGAATTCTGATGCGGCTGGTGGTGTGCTCGATGACGGCGAAGACGTACAGGCGCGCTCCGGTCAGCGTGCGGACTTCGAAGAGGTCGCAGGCGAGAAGGGCCTCGGCCTGGCCGCGGAGGAAGTCGGCCCAGGTGGTGCTCTGCCGTTCGGGTGCGGGTGGGATGCCGTGCTCGCGGAGGATCTCCCAGGCCGTGGAGGCGCCGACCTCGATCCCCAGTGCTGCGAGTTCGCCGTGGATCCGGCGATATCCCCACGAGATATTTTCCCTGGCCAGGCGCAGGACGAGGGCACGGATCGAGCGGATGGTGCGTGGGCGTCCACGCCGCTTGGCTACGCAGGTCGCGGCATGGCGCCGCCTGAGCAGCTCCCGATGCCAGCGCAAGACTGTCTCGGGGCGGACCAGCAGTAGAAGGTGCCGCAGTCTGTCTTTGGGCAGGTGGTGCAGAAGGCCGGCGAGGACAGCGCGATCACTGTCATTGAAGGCAGGCTTGCCGACCTGACGCTGCAAGATCAGCAGTTGGTGCCGGAGCACCAGGATCTCGATGTCCTTGTCTCTGTCGCTCATCGGCAGGAGACGTAGGAACGCCAGGGCGTTGGTCGCGGCGAGGTAGGCCAGACGCAGCAGCACGACAGATCATGATGCCGCCGGGACCCAGAGCGGGTGAAGGCACCTGGGGTGAACGTCGAGGAGAACCGAAGACTTGTGATCAGGTCCCCGACCTGCGCGGATGATGTACCGGCACCCGCAGAGTTCGAGCCCTTGCGCCAGATCACCGGCGTCGTCCGCTCGATCCTCTACTACGACGCCCAGGGCGACGCCGGTCTGACCCGGGGCTGGGTAAGGCTTTGCTGGGCGCGGGACTCGCGGTCCCCTGCCTCTTCGGCTTCGCGTGACTCGGTTCTACGACCGGGAAGGGGCTGCACCGCATCCCTGACGAGGTGACCGAGCCGGAGCCTGTCCAGGCGTAGGCTCGCTCAGCCACTTCCTTGACCAATCTCATCGGTGGTCAACAGGCGAGCTAGCCGTCGGCCTGGAGGGCGGCGCTGCGCTGGTCGAGCCTGCGCAGCGCCATGTCCCCCCACTGGAGATTCTCCCGCTCGAACGACATGCCACGCAGCAGGGTGAGATACGGGCCGATGCGCTCGGCCTCGGCGAAGTACGCCTCCTCCGAGCGCCCGTCGAGCAGGCGCTGGCGGAGTCGTTCGTAGCGGGCGAGCTTGGCGGTGGCCCACTCCATGCGTTCGCTGACGGCCGTTCGGACCGCCTCGATGTCGCCGGCGTCCAGGCACTGCACCTTGACCATCAACTCGTCCCGGATCACGGAAGGTTTGCCCAACGGCTCGGTGGTGTAGGCGCGCACGGCCTCTCGTCCGGCCTGCGTCAGTGAGAACAGTCGCTTGTTGGGTCGGCGCTCCTGCTCGATGACACGAGCAGCGACGAGTCCTTCTACCTCCATGCGCTCCAGCTCCCGGTAGAGCTGCTGGGGTGTCGACATCCAGAAGTTGGCGACCGACGCGTCAAACGCCTTCGCGAGGTCGTAACCGGACGCCTCGCCCTCCAACAGCGCGGCCATCACCGCGTTCCGCAAAGCCATGGGCCTACGCTAGCACCGCTGTGATTACTCAACGAAGTGACCAAGGAGTTACCTCCCTCCCCATAGACGCGCCATGGATTGCCCTCTACCCTCCTCTGCACTTAATCAATTTAGTGAGTGTATGAGAGGTGGGATCAGTGCACCCGTTCCGTAAAGCCGTCGAGAGCGGCGACATGGACGCCGTTGCCGCTCTGCTGGCCGACGACGTCGTCTTCACCAGCCCCGTCGCCTTCAAGCCGTACACAGGCAAGGCGATCACCGCCGCGATTCTGCGCGGCGTGTCCCGCGTCTTCGAGGACTTCACCTACATCCGCGAGATCGCGAACCCCGACGGCCGCGACCACGCGTTCGTCTTCACCGCCACCGTCGCCGGCAAGGAGCTCCAGGGCTGCGACTTCCTGCATCTCGACGAGCACGGCCGGATCGACGACTTCACGGTGATGGTGCGCCCGCTCTCCGCCGCCCAGGCGCTGGCCGAGGCCATGGGCGCCCAGTTCGAGCGGATCGCGGGAGAGGCCGCCGAACAGTGACCGCGATGACCGATTTCGACGCAGTGGTCATCGGAGCGGGCAACGCCGGACTGACCGCCGCCTGAAGAGTGTCTTTATTACCGCACGGTGGTTGACCTGGGGCTCTGCGATCGCCCATGTATGGGCATGATTCCTGATCGTGGGTCTGCGACTGCTCTACTTGATCTTCTGCCGACTGCTGGGCTGCCTCCTCTTGTTGGGCCGGTCGGCCGCCGCGAACAACGCCGAGATCCTTGTGCTTCGGCATGAGGTTGCTGTGCTGCGTCGACAGGTCCAGCGGCCGCGGCTTTCATGGGCTGACCGTGCCGTGCTCTCCGCTCTCGCCCGGCACCTGCCACCTGCCTTACGCCGCCATCGGCTGGTCACCCCGGGCACACTGCTGACCTGGCACCGCCGTCTGGTGCGCTGGAAGTGGCACCAGACAGCGGTCGGACCCGGCCGGCCACCGCTGGCGGAAGAGACAGTCGCGCTCATCCAGCGCCTGGCGAGAGAGAACCCGACCTGGGGATACGTCAGAATCCAGGGTGAACTTCGACGGCTTGGCCATCGGGTCACAGCCGCCACAGTCCGGCGCGTTCTGCGCCGCTCCGGCCTGCCACCCGCACCGCAGCGCGCCTCCGAGCAGACCTGGCGCTCCTTCCTCCGTTCACAGGCTCACACGCTGCTCGCCTGCGACTTCATGCACGTGGAGACCGTCTTCCTCCGACGTCTCTATGTCTTCTTCGTCATGGAGATCGCCACCCGGCGCGTTCACGTCCTGGGTGTCACCGCCCATCCGACCGGTGCTTGAGTCACCCAACTCGCCCGCAATCTGCTCATGGACCTTGAGGAGAGGGCTGGGTGTTTCCGGTTCCTCATCCGTGACCGGGACAGTAAGTTCACCGCCGCATTCGACGCCGCCTTCACCGGCAACGGCACAGCCGTCATCCCGACCCCGCCGCAAAGCCCACGGTCAAACGCATTCGCCGAACGATGGATACGCACAGCCCGCACCGAGTGCACCGACCGACCCCTCATCACCGGCGAACGGCACCTACGTACGGTCCTGACCAGGTACGCCGAGCACTACAACACCGGACGAGCCCACCGCAGCCTCAACCTACGAGCCCCAGACGACCACCCGAACGTCATCCCCCGGCCCGCCGTCACGGTCAGGCGCCGACAGGTACTCGGCGGACTGCTCAACGAGTACCACACCACGCCACCCCGACCGCCTCACCATCCACAGGAAACGCCCAGCTCAGCAGCCTGATCGGAATATTGACACCCTTCAGAGTGGTGAATCGGCCGTCGGGTAGTTTGCGCAGCCAGCCGCGTTCGACGAGTCTGACCAGCTTCCCACGCTGCGGCTCCAGCTTGCCCCGCACGCTGACGTCGATTCCCAGCGCGCCACCGACCTGCTGGGCCATGACCGGACCGGTGGCCTGCCGCACAGCGGCGAGAATGCGCTGGTAGTCCGGCGGAAGGGTGGTCTCCTCCATGCCTGAGGTGCGGTGCGGGATCAGCATCACCGCACGTCCGCCCACCTGCCCGAGCGCTGGCGCGACAGAGGCTCGCTCGTCGGCGAGCTGTTCACTCATCCGCTCAAGCACCCGCTCCGCGACGGCGAGCTCGTCCCGCTCGGCCCGCACCTCCGACAACTGCTTAACCAGCTGTTCTTCGAGTTCGTCCAGCTCGGCGCGCCGCGCCGTGATCCGTTCCAGCAGCTCGGGATCCAGCATGCACCGGATCGTACGTCGCAAGCTCCGTCCACGGCGGCCGTGGCGGCGCCGGAAAGTACCGCCTGGATCTGTCGACGAGGAGCGGTGACTTGACTGTGAAGTCAGCAGCCTAGTCTGTGGCCGGATAGGGTCACCCGGTCACTTCGAGCAGCGACCCGCGACTCAGCCGCTGACGGACGATCTACTCCGCAGGCTGCCGCCCATGACCAGCGTAAGCACCCCGGAAGACCGTCACACCAGCCCCTCGACCTGCGTCTTCAAGTTGGCGGAGGCTCAGTGCTCAGCGCCTCGGACGGTAGGTCGCGATGATCACTCCGCTGCTGGTCGGCTGAGCGCTGACCAGCTCCAGCTTCTTCAGGGTGGCGTCGTCGGCGAACAGCTTCTTGCGGCCCTCGCCGGCCACCACCGGGTGGATCAGCAGTACCAGTTCGTCCAACAGGTCCTGCTCCAGAAGCGAACGCACCAGCGTGGGGCTGCCCGCGACGGTGATGTCCTTCCCTTCGCCCGACTTGAGCTCCTCGATCGCGGCCGGCAGATCGCCGTTGATGAGCGTGCTGTTCGCCCAGTCGTCCACGCTGTCCAGCGTGGAGGAGACGACGTACTTGGGCGAGTCATTGATCCACTTGGCGAAGCCGGCGTCCTCGCCGTCGGTCACCGTCGGCCAGTAACCGGCCCACTCGGTGAAGGTCGCCCGGCCCAGCAGAATCGTGTCGGCCGTCTCCAGCGTCTTTCCCAGCGCCGCGCCCATCTCCTCGTCGAAATCGAACTGCCACTCGTTCGGCGACTGGGCGACACCGTCGAGCGAGACGAACAGACCCGAAACAACCTTGCGCATGATTCCTCCGTGATGAGTTCGGGGTCCTCTGCCCGGTCCCGGCCGAATAGCGCTCCGGCCGGGGCGGGCCGACCCCGTCGGCTACGTCAGGAAGACTATGCGGGCACCGGGGAGGAGGGCTTGTACAGAAGCGACAGCGGCTCCGTCCTGCCCGGAGCACTCAGCTGAGTGGCGGTCCGGCCGATGAACCGGGTCAGGGACCGCGCCAGGTGCGGCTGGTCGAAATAGCCCAGCTGATGCACGACGTCCTGCGCCGGCACCCCCTCCTGGATCAGAACCGCCGCCTCGCGGGCACGGTGGATCTGCCGGATGGCACCCCGGGTGAGGCCCGTCGCCGCGACGAAACGCCGCTGGAGGGTCCGCTCGCAGACGTCGGGGGCCGCGCCGCCGAGCACCGCGGGCACGATCGGGTCGCAGTCCACGATGCTCTCACGCACCATGCGCCGCACGAACGCCTCCGCATTGTCGTAATCGGGCACGTGCCAGGCGGAACCCTTCAGCCACACGGAGCGCCGCGTCACGTCGGGGATCTCCGTGCTGCCACCCACAAGCCGGCTGATCGGCACGTGAGGCATCGAGGTGCCGAGAGCGAAGCTGATACCGAAGAACGTGGCGTCCTTGGGAACGGGAGCCAGACAGGCCCTGGGCTCCGGGCCCAGCACGGCCGCCTGCACCTGGCCGTCGTGCTCCCAGAAGACAAGCTCCCAATGCGACGCCGCGATCGACGTCATCCGGCCAACCTCGATGCTGCGGCTGCGCCATACCCTCTCGATGTACGGCAACTCCGACGGCCGACTCTCGATCTCCAGACCCAACCGGATCGCCCCCATTCACCGCCACCTGCGCGCCAGTGTGTCACGTCGCGCGGACGGCCAAAGCTCGTGCGAGATGCGCGCGGGGGAGGATCCGCGCGGCTCGGCCCGAGCGCGGCCTGCGGCCCGATGCCCCAGGGCTCATGTGGAAGCCCAACTACATCGAGCCCAGCCTTGTTCGCCACCAGATCCGAGTCGGCCCCGCGGCAGGTAGCGGCCCCACCTCACGGATGAGAGCAGCCGGCTTCACTGTCGGAAAACGAACGTCTGCCGACACTTGAACCTGTGATCACAACCCCGCAGGTGGGCAGTGTCGGCAACTCGCGTCGGAAATCAACGTCGGAGAACGGTCCGGCCGATGGATTCCGACACATTCTCATCGGCTACGCGCGAGTCTCGACCGCCGACCAGTACCCCGATCATCAGATCGACGCCCTGCTGCGGGCCGACGTCGACCGTGACTACATCCACGTCGACACCGCGAGCGGCGCGAAGGCGTCCCGCCCGAAGCTCGACCTCGTCATGCAGATGCTCGTCGACGCCCGTGAGCGGGCAGACCGTCCGGAAGCCGGTTCGCCTGTCAACAACGTGCTGACCCGCAACATCTAGAGGATCTCGAAGTGCCCGAATCGTGCGGAGTCGACGGCGTGGAAGTGCCTGGCGTCGAGGGTCGCGATCTTGGGGGTGTTCAGGCGCTCTGCCGCGGCCATGACCGAGGCGTCGGTGATGCCGAGTGGGAAGTCGTGGTAGCGGCCGACGAGCTCGGCGATCCGGGGCCAGTCCCGCGCTTCGACAGGTTCGACCTGAAAGGCGCCTGCGGTGATGTCTTCGATGAGGGCGAGCTCGGCTTCGGCAGCCTTCTTGGCGCCGACGGCGCGCTTGACCCGGGTGTTGATGAAATAGGAGACCTCTGCCAGGACGAGCTGAGGGATCACGAGCTCGCCGTCGAAACTCTCCAGTAGGTCGGCGCAGCGGGCGTGGTCAGGGTCGTTCGCGGAGAGTTAGGCGAAGACGGGTCCCGCGTCGACGATCAGCTTCACGCGTCATCCGCTTCGCCACGCATGTATGCCTTGAGGTCGCGGGCGTGGGGTGCGCTGCTGCCGACGTGCAGCACGCCCTTGCCGCGGAGGGCGCGGACGGGGCGCGAGACGACGAGTTTGGTGAGTTCCTTGGTGACCAGCTCGTCCACGGTGATGCCCTGGGCCGCCGCCAGCTGGCGCAGGCGGGCCTCAAGGTCTTCGGGCACCTGAATCGACATGCGGCCAGGATATCGCGGGGCGCGCTTCGGGAGGTGCCTACTGGGGGCGCATCGGCGCGAAGCTGCCTCAGGCGGTCAGAAGAGCTTGGTACGGCCGTGCACAACCCTGAACGAATCGCTACTGTTCGCAATGGAATGTCGCAGAGAGTTGCCGCGCGGCTGGGGGTCAAGGGGTCGCAGGTTCAAATCCTGTCGTCCCGACCAGCGTTTTCGCAGGTCGGAGGCCGTTTCCGTGGGTGGCGGAGGCGGCCTTGACCATGTCCGGGCTGGGGGCAAGTGGGAGCCCTCTGGGAGCCCTCGTGCTCCCAACTCGCAGACGTGTCAACGGTGCCCGATTCGTCCGTCACTCGATCCAGTAGACCTACCGCGCCGCACCGCGCCCCTGTGTGCCATCGTCAACCACAGGCCCCCGACGTCACCCGATCGATGCGGATGCATTCTGCATCGAGAGGCATAAGGACCCCTTGTCGGCTCTCGAGCACCTTTCGGGGTGGGAGCGCGGTGCCGCGCTCCCCATGCGACAGGGGCAGGGGAGACCGCTGGTGATCCCTGCGGGCAGGTTTCCGCAGGCAGCCCGTACGTGGGGCATTCGGCCGCCGTGGACGGGCTGCGTCAAGGGGCGGCAAAGCCCCTTGTCGTCTGCCGGCAGATAGGGCACTTCCAGGGCGTGAGCGCTGTATCCGGCTCTGGAGCGCCGTAACGAGACAGCCTTGCGGGGCCTTGCCGGAATAAATAGTGTGCCAAGCGAGTGAGGGGATGGCGCCGATGAATGCAAGCGCTGGGGCAGTAGCGATCGGAGGGGGCCGTATGCCGGCACTGTCGCGTTATTGGGGCGTGGGTGTCTGACGGTGTGTCGGGGCATGGTGGGCCCGGATGCCGGTCTGTGCTCAGGCCGCGGTAGGCCGACCCGGCTTCGTTCACGTGCAGCGGCTTCGGGGCAGGCATCGTCTGGGCTCCTCTCATGAGACCCATCTGACCCCTGTCACCCTTCCCGCATCCCGGGGGAACCTCAGCAGCGTAAACACCCGCTGTCCAGTTCGGGGGGAAACTTCAGTCGTGTGACATGGGGCTACACGGTATTCGCACAGTGACAAGAAGGCCGCCGGCCGGTCGCGCGGTCACGCCCAAGGGCCAGCTGTGTCGCTCCGCGATGTGGGCGACCAGCGCGGCGCCCAGCCCGCGTCCAGTTCTGCCGGTGACACTGACCGTCCGGCCCTCGGCTCGGTAGAACGGCTGGGTGACCTGGGCGGCCTGTTCGGGAGAGAGGGCGGGTCCGGAGTTGCTGATGCTGAAGAGGGCCTGCTCGGCGTCGACCGTGAGGCTGACGTCTACCGTTCCCGGCTTCGTGTTGTGCTGGATGGCGTTGCTGACGAGATTGTCCAGCATCAGTCGCAGGAGTACCGGGTCGGCCTTGACCGGGGCCGGAGGGGTTGGGGTAAGTCGTAGCTCGACGTCCACGACAGCTGCTTGGGGCCGTTGTTCACTCAGCACCTGCTGGATCACGGCGTCCAGCGCGACCGTCTGCCGGTTGAGTTCGCCGTCTTCCGCTGCTGCAAGATCGAGGAGTGCCGTCACTGTCTGTGTGCTGCGGGTGCTGAGCTGGCGGAGATCAGTGAGCAGGTCGTGCATATGGCCCGGATTCGGGTCTCCCAGGGCGACGTCGATAAGCGCCTGGCTGGCCGCGAGCGGTGTCTGGAGCTCGTGCGAGGCGTTGGCGGCGAACTGGCGCTGGGTGTCGAAAGATCGCTGCAGTCGGGCCAGCATCCCGTTGAACGTGCGGGCCAGGCTGGTGACCTCGTCGGGCGGGCCATCCACGTCCACGTCCACGCGGGAACTGAGGTCGCCCGCGACTGCGCTGCGTGCTGCGGCGTCGATTTCGGCGAGGGGTGCCAGAGCACGGCCGACCGCTATCCGCATGAGCAGGGCACCGATCACGATGACGATGAGAAAGGCGAGAGAGGAGAAGATGGCCAGGAGGCGCAGGAAATCAGCGGGGCTCGACACGGTGGTTGGAACACTGGAGGACCTGGCCGAACTCGGTGCCTGACCCGGGACGAGCGTCACATCGACCGGGGTGAGGGTGTACCGCGGCACGTAGGCCATAAGAACCACCACCAGCACGATGAGCAGGGCGGCACTGATGGTAAGCAACGCACCGAACACGATAGTGACCCGCGCCTTCACCGAGAATCGCCGAGAGGTCATCGGGCGGAGTCCTGATCTTTCTGAGGACATGAGGCCTGCTCGGTGATGATGCGGTACCCAGCGCCGGCGATGGTCTCGATGGGCCAGGGGCGGCCGAGCTTGCGACGCAAGGCGGAGATCACCACCCGGGGAGAGTTGGTGAACGGATCGGCGTTCCGGTCCCATGCCTTGGCAAGAAGTTCCTCGGCACTCAGCACTCCGCCGCCTGCGCGCAGGAGCTGCTCGAGGACGGCGAATTCCTTGTTGGTCAGGCTCAGCGGGGCGCCGGAGCGAGAGACCTGGCGGGTGAAGGGGTCAAGGCTCAGGTCACCGGCCCGGAGCAGCGTAGGGAGTCGAGGCCCCGTACGTCGCGAGATCGCCCGGAGCCGGGCAATGAGCTCAGGAAACTCGAAAGGCTTGGCCAGGTAGTCATCAGCACCGAGTCGCAGACCCTCCACGCGGTCATCCAGCCGACCAGCGGCGGTCAGCATCAGCACCCCTACCTGCGGGTACGCATGAACGGCGCGACGGCACACCTCATCACCATGCACGACCGGGATATCACGATCGAGAACCATGGCGTCATAGTTGTTGAGCTCCAGCATCTCCAGAGCTGATCCGCCGTCACCGGTCGCGTCGACCGTCATCGAGTCTCGCTGCAGACAGATCTGCAGCGCCTTCGCGAGCAGAGGCTCGTCCTCGACCACAAGAACTTTCACGTCCCTGCTCCTCTCGTCCCCCGCGCCACTTCCGAACTCTCCCCTTCGTAACGGGCCCCAGCAATAGCTTCGCAGACCGCCATACCCAGTGCCGGGGCAGCCGCCCCGGCACCGAGCTACCTCAAGCAACGCAAGATCAGGGGCGGTACGTCTCGTCGCCCGCAGGC
>NZ_BBUZ01000033.1:0-218237 GCF_001417735.1 Streptomyces sp. NBRC 110028 | reverse complement strand
GTACCGGGGTGGTCTCCCTCGGGCAGGGGGTACGCCTGGGAGTCGCCCGCCGGGATGCCTGGGCCGTCACCCCCAGGCAGAACTACCGCGGGCTGGTCCCCACCGTTGTGGGAGGAGGCGCCGGACGCAGCATTGGCAATCGTCGCCCCGCCGCCGATCAGCACTGCGGCGGTGACCAGACCGATGCCCCAGCTTCGCCTGAATTGCATGATGAATCCTCTCTGCGGACCCCAGGTGGGCCAGCTCCTGCAGTCAAGCCGGAGGGATGTTGCGAGAGTTTAAAGAGGTAGCCGCGCCTCTCCGATGCGAAGGACGCCCCGCTGATGTCGGCAGGGCAGGCGGCAAGCCCCGTCGGCCCCTCCGGCTCCGCGTCGAGGATTCCACCGCCCACAGGACGTCGGCGGGGACGGCAG
Organism: Streptomyces sp. NBRC 110028; assembly: GCF_001417735.1. Taxonomy (GTDB): domain Bacteria; phylum Actinomycetota; class Actinomycetes; order Streptomycetales; family Streptomycetaceae; genus Streptomyces. The sequence continues at coordinate 217,824 of NZ_BBUZ01000033.1, read as the reverse complement.
TGTCGCCCCGCCACCACGCGAGGGACTACGAACGCCTTATCCAGCACTCCGAAACCCTCATCACCTGGGTTGCCATCACACTCATGACCAGGCGCCTGGCTCGGAATGGTGCCACTCCGGGCTGACCGAGGAAACCAGCTTCGTCCGCACGTCTCACCTACGGAGCCCAGCCAGGCAATCTGCCGCGATCGCGCGCCTCATCCTTGCCGGTTGGCGCCTGAGCGGTGGGCCGCACCCATCGGGATGGTGAAACCGTCTGGAGTTCAGGCGTTGCTGACGCCGCTCTCGGTGCTACGGGCGCGACGCTCGGTGATGTAGCGGTACAGGGCGCCGAGCGCGGCGGCTTGGACGATGGCGCCGATGGGGATGCCTATCAGGCCTGCAGGGCCAGCGAAGAAGAACAGCATCGAGGTCGGTGCGGTACCAAGATGGCCCACACCCCGGCGTAGCTGGCGTCTCCGGACGAGGCGGCGGAGAAGTAGCGGCCTGAAGGGTGTCTTTATTGCCGTACGGTGGGTGACCTGGGCGTTGCGATCGCTCAAGTATGGGCATGATCCCTGATCAGTGATCGTGGGTCTGCGACTGCTCTGCCTGATCTTCTGCCGACTGCTGGGCTGCCTCCTCCTGCTGGGCCAATCGACCGCCGCGAACAACGCGGAGATCCTCGCGCTTCGTCATGAGGTCGCCGTGCTGCGTCGGCAGATCCAGCGGCCGCGGCTCTCTTGGGCTGATCGTGCCGTGCTCTCCGCTCTCGCACGGCACCTGACACCTGCCTTACGCCGCCATCGGCTGGTCACCCCCGGCACACTGCTGACCTGGCACCGCCGTCTGGCGCGCTGGAAATGGCGCCAAACACCAACCGGACCCGGCCGGCCACCACTGGCGGAAGAGACAGTCGCGCTCATCCAGCGCCTGGCGCGAGAAAATCCGACCTGGGGATACGTCAGGATCCAAGGCGAACTGCGACGGCTCGGTTACCGGGTCGCCGCCGCCACCATCCGGCGCGTCCTGCGCCGCTCCGGTCTACCGCCCGCACCGCGGCGAGCCTCCCGCAGACCTGGCGCTCCTTCCTCCGTTCCCAGGCCCACACGCTGCTCGCCTGCGACTTCATGCACGTGGACACCGTCTTCCTCAAGCGTCTCTACGTCTTCTTTGTCATGGAGATTGCCACGCGGCGCGTCCATGTCCTGGGCGTCACCGCCCACCCGACCGGCGCATGGGTCACCCAACTCGCCCGCAACCTGCTCATGGACCTTCAGGACAGAGCTGGGCGCTTCCGGTTCCTCATCCGTGACCGGGACAGCAAGTTCACCGCCGCATTCGACGCCGTCTTCGCCGGCAACGGCACAGCCGTCATCCCGACACCGCCACAAAGCCCCCGGTCCAACGCCTACGCGGAACGATGGATACGCACAGCCCGCGCCGAGTGCACCGACCGACTCCTCATCACCGGCGAACGACACCTACGCACAGTCCTCGACCAGTACGCCGAGCACTACAACGCCGGACGAGCCCACCGCAGCCTGGACCTACGTGCCCCAGACGATGACCCGAAGGTCATCCCCCTGCCTGCAACCACGGCCAGGCGCCGCCAGATACTCGGCGGACTGCTCAACGAGTACCACTCGACGCCACCCGGCCGCCTTACCGTCAGCAGGAAACACCCAGCTCAGCAGCCTGATCGGAATATTGACACCCTTCACGCCTCGCTCGTAGTGCGTACGTCGAGGAACCGGCCGGGCGAAGCTGAGAGCCTGCTTCCCGCCCCCGCCCCCGCCCCCGCTCACGGCTCCAAGCTCAAGTCCGCGGCGGCGCGGTGCTCGCCCGCACCACGAATTCCACCGGCGGGAGCTCGGCCGCCTGGAACTTTCCTCCCTCGGTGAGCGAAACCAGTGCCTGCGCGGCGGCGCGCCCCCAGGTCAGCACGTCCTGGCGTACCGTCGTCAGCGGCGGTGCGATGCAGTCGGCCAGCGGGATGTCGTCGAAGCCCACCACCGACAGGTCCTCGGGGACCCGCAGCCCGCGGCTGGTCGCGGCGGTGATCCCGGCGATGGCCATCAGGTCGTTGGCGTACACGATGGCGGTCGGCGGCTGGTCCAGGTCCAGCAGCTGATGCGTGGCCTGGGCGCCGGCCGCGCCGGTGAAGTCCGCCGCCACGGGCGGGATCTCCGGCAGGCCGGCATCCGCCAGCGCACCGCGCCAGGCGTCGCACCGGGCCTCGGTGTGCACATACCCTGCGGCGCCGCAGACGTGTCCGATCCACCGGTGGCCGAGTGAGCGCAGATGGCTGACCGCACGTCGCACCCCGCTGCCGTCGTCGACCCCGAGGACCGGCACCTGGCCGCCGTGCTGTGGTGGTCCGACGATCAGTGCGCTGATGCCCAGCTCCGTCACGAGTGTCGGCCGCGGGTCGTCGGTGCGCAGATCGGTGAGGAACACGCCGTCGACCCGACCGTCACGGGCCAGCCGCTCATACGCCTGCCGTTCGGTTTCCTCATCGGGGACGACCTGGAGCACGAGCGCGTAGCCGAGCGGCGCGAGGCCGGTCTCGATGCCGGCGACGAACTGGGGGAAGAACGGGTCGGTACTCAGCAGTTCCGGCGGTCGACGCATCACCAGGCCGAGGGTCTGGGACCGCTTGGTGGAGAGCGCCCGGGCGCCGGCGTTGGGCTGCCAGCCCAGCTGGTCGATCGCGTCCAGGACCCGCTGGCGCGCCTGCGGGCTGACCCCGGGGCGGTCGTTGATGACGAAGGAGACCGTTGCCTTGGAGACCTGGGCCAGCGTGGCGACATCACCGATGGTCGGCCGACTGCCTCCGACCCGGCGTGGCGGCGGAGGCATCGCCTGGCGGGAACCGCCCGCCGATCCACCCGCTTTGTCCTGGCCCCGCACCATACCGCCTCGCCTTCCACTGATTCGGGACGTACGGCTCCTGGGTGGCAGAACTGCGCCACCCAGATTACCGAAACGTTTCGCATCCATCCTTGACGCTTAGATATTAAACCGGTTTGATGACGCTCGTAACCCCGCGGTGATCATTCTGGCGGGGCGGGCCGGCGGCGACCAGAGGGGAGTCGCTTCGGACCCTCAACCACCCGCATGGAAGGGAGTTGGGCACAATGAGGCGTTTTCTGCGCGTTACGGTGCTGACCGCCGCCGCGGCGCTTGTCCTGCCATTGTCCGCCTGCGGTTCGGGCGACGCCGGCGGCGGCAAGCCGACCTCGGGACCGATCGACATCTGGTACTCGACGAATGAGCAGGAGCAGGCCTGGGCCAAGGCCGTAGTGGCTGCCTGGAACGCCGAGCACACCAAGGAGAAGGTCACCGCCAAGGCGGTGCCGTCGGGCAAGTCCACCGAAGACGTCATCGGGGCCGCGATCACCGCGGGCAACACCCCGTGCCTCGTCTACAACACCGCTCCGGCGGCGGTCGCCGCATTCCAGAAGCAGGGCGGCCTGGTGAATCTCTCGGACACCTTCGGCGATGCCGAGTCTTTCATCAAGAAGCGCTCCGGCGGTGCCGCGGGCGGCTTCCGTTCCCCGGACGGCAAGTTGTATCAAGTGCCGTGGAAAACCAACCCGTTCATGCTCTATTACAACAAGGACGTCTTCAAGAAGGCCGGCCTGGACGCCGAGAATCCGAAGCTGAGCACGTACGACGATGTGCTGGCCGCGGCGAAGAGGATCAAGAGCAGCAAGGCGGCGAAGTTCACCTTGTATCCGCCGGCGACCAGTGACTACATCAATGCGCTGTTCGACTTCTATCCGCTGTACCTGGCCAACTCCGGCGGCGAGCAACTGGTGAAGGACAAGAAGGCCACCTTCACTTCCAGGGCGGGACGACAGACCCTCGGCTTCTGGCAGCAGATGTACGCAGGCGGCTACTCGTCCCCGGAGGCGTACAGCGGCGACATGTGGGCGGGCCCGTTCGCCGACGGGGTGGCCGCCATGGGCATCGCCGGGCCGTGGGGCAAGGGACAGTTCGACGGCAAGGTGAAGTACGGCGTGGTGCCGCTGCCCACGGCTGCGGGAATACCGGCCGACAAGACATCGACGTTCGCGGACTCCAAGAACGTCGGCCTGTTCACCTCGTGCAAGCACAAGCAGACCGCCTGGGAATTCACCAAGTTCTCGATGAGCGCGAAGAACGACGCGGCACTGCTGGAGGAGACGGGGCAGTTCCCCACCCGCGGTGACGTGGCCGCCGTCGCGGGCGGCTATCTCAAGGACAATCCCTTCTACCAGCCCTTCGCCGACGCGGTGCCGCGAGCGGTGGACGTGCCAAATATCGCCGGCTCGACCGAGGTGTGGAAGACGTTCCGCACAGCCTGGGAAGACGTGGTGCTGCCCGGGAAGGGCGATGTGAAGTCGACCTTTGACAAGGCCGCGCAGCAGATCGACGACCAGATCGTCGGCTGATGAGGCACACCATGAAATCACTCCGCGACAGTCGCGATGGGACCCAGGCCGCAGACGATCCGCCCCGCGGCCGGCACCCCCGGCCATCGCCCCGCCACGCACCGCCGGCAGCCGCACCCGAACGCCGTATCCCGGGTCGTCGGCCCGGCGCCTCGCGGCTCGAGCGACGGCTGGGCAACAGCCCGCTCGGGCTCGTCCTGACCGCGCCGTACATCGCCTACGTCCTGGTCGTGTTCATCATCCCGTTCGGGGTCGGCGTATGGATGGCCTTCCACGACTACTTCTTCACCGCGCCCGGCGTCTCCGTGCCGCACCCCTTCGTCGGGTTCGACAACTTCACCGAGGTCCTCGGCGAGGAGAAGACCCGGCGCGCCTTCGCCAACCTCGGGTTGTTCATGGCGATCAACATTCCGCTGACCGTGGTGCTGGCGCTCGCGCTGGCGTCGGCGCTGAATGCGGCAACCCACTGGCGCGGATTCTTCCGGGTGGCGTACTACGTGCCGTACGTGACGGCCTCGGTCGCCACGCTGGCGGTATGGCTGTTTCTGTTCAATGGCTCCGGCGCCGTCAACAACGTCCTCGGCTCCTGGGCCCCGGACCCGTCCTGGCTGGCGAATAAGCACCTGGTGATGCCGCTCATCGCCGTCTACGTCACCTGGAAGCAGCTCGGGTTCTACATCCTGCTCTACCTCGCCGCGCTACAGAACGTGCCCAAGGAGCTGCACGAGGCGGCACTGACCGACGGAGCCGGGCGCTGGCAGGCGTTCCGGGCCGTCACTCTGTCGGCCGTCCGGCCCGTCACCTCGCTCGTCATCCTGCTGTCGATCATCACCGCCGGGCAGATCTTCACCGAGCCGTTCCTGCTCACCGGCGGCGGACCGAGCGGCGCCTCGCTCACTCCCGCGCTGCTGGTGTACCAGCGGGGTATTGAGCAGGGCGAGCCGGATGCCGCGGCCGCCATCGGACTGATTCTCGTCACCGGCGTGCTCATCATCGCGACCGTCGCCCGGCGCGTCATGGAGAGGGACTGATATGGCCCATATCCCGCGCATCGCCCGCATCCTGCGCTACGCCGCGCTCGGCCTCGGCGCCATCGCCGCTCTGCTGCCGTTCTACTACATGCTCATCGGGGCGCTGCAGAAGAAGCGCGACACCGGCCTCGGCGGCCTGCTGCCGAAGCCGAGCAACCTGACCCTGGACAACCTCGCCGGTATCGACGACTCGTTCAGCCTGCTGGGCGCCCTGGCCAACTCGCTGATCATGACGGTCGGGGTGGTGGTCTGCACCCTGGTCTTCGGCCTGCTGGCCGGCTACGCCCTGGCGATCCTGCGCTTCCGCGGCCGCGGCCTGGTGTTCGCGCTCGTCCTGCTGGTCCAGGCGATCCCGTTCCAGCTGCTGATGATCCCGCTGTACGTGATGGTGGTGCGCTACTTCGGCCTGGCCGACAGCTACGCCGGAATGATCCTGCCGTTCGCCATCAACTCCGTCGCCGTGCTCATCTTCCGTCAGTACTTCCTGCAGATCCCGCGCGAGATTTTCGACGCGGCGCGCATGGACGGAGCGAGCGAGCTGCGCATCCTGCGCTCGGTGGCGGTGCCACTGGTGCGCCCGGCGATTCTCACAGCCATGCTGGTGACCTTCATCGGCCCGTGGAACGAGTTCCTCTGGCCGTTCCTGGTGACCAAGGACAAGGGGATGCAGCCCCTCGCGGTCAGCCTGGCGAACTTCTCCCAGGCCAATTCCACCTTCCAGGCCAACCCCATGGGCGCTGTGCTCGCCGGTGCCTGCGTGCTGGCGGTGCCGGCCGTCGTCCTCTTCCTGCTCTTCCAGCGCCACTTCACCTCCGCCAACCTCGGATCCGCGATCAAAGGCTAGGTATGACCCAGCTCAACACCGAAAGCGCGCTCCCGTATGCGCTGAACCGGGTCGGCGTGCTCATGAACGCCGACCCCACCGACCCCCTGGAGGCCGAGGGCGTCCTCAATCCGGCCACCGCCTGGGGGCCCGACGGCGAGCTCTATCTCTTCCCCCGCATGGTCGCGGCAGGCAATGTCTCCCGGATCGGCCGCGCCCGTGTCGTGATCGAAGACGGCGTACCGGTCGGCGTCGAGCGCCAGGGCGTGGTGCTGTCCCCGGACGAAGGCTTCGAGCGGGGTGCACACAATGCCGGCGTGGAGGACCCCCGCATCACCTTCATCCCTGACCTGGGCGTGCACGTCATGACGTACGTCGCCTACGGTCCGCTCGGCCCGCGGCCCGCGTTGGCCGTTTCCACGGACACGATCAGCTGGCGCCGTCTCGGCCCACTGCACTTCACGTATCAGCCGCACCTGTCCACCGACTTGAACTTCTTCCCCAATAAAGACCTTGTCTTCTTCCCCGAGATCGTGCCCGGCCCCGACGGCCGTCCGAGCTTTGCGATGCTGCACCGACCGATGTGGGACCTGGACTGGCTGCGCCCGGGCGAGGGCGCCCCGGCCCCGGCCGGGGTGGCCGACGGCCGCCCGTCGATCTGGATCGCGTACGTAGACGCCGAGGCGGCCCGCCGCGATCTCTCGGCGCTGACCTCGCTGCGGTACTCCGCTCCGGTGGCCGCTCCGGAGATGCCGTTCGAGGCGGCGAAGATCGGTGCGGGTCCGCCGCCGCTGCGGGTGCCCGAGGGCTGGCTGCTCATCCACCACGGGGTGACCGGCCCGGTCGCGACGGGCTTCGAGCTCAGCCATGGCGCCGTCTACCGGGCCGGGGGCATGCTGCTGGACCCAGACGATCCGGCGCGGGTGCTGGCGCGCTCGCAGGAGCCGTGGCTGTCTCCGGAGACTCGCGAGGAGACGGTAGGAACGCTTGGCAACGTTGTCTTCCCGACTGCGATCGAGCGCTTCGCGGGGACCGTCTATGTGTTCTACGGGATGGCGGACAGCGCGATCGGCGTGGCCGCTCTGGAGCGGACGGCGGACTGACGCCTTCGGCGTGAAGCGGATATGTCGGGTCCTGGGCGTCTCCCGTTCCGGCTACTACCGGTACCAGGCCACCGCGTCGGCCCGCGCCGCGCGCCAGGCCGAGCAGGCCGCGGCAGGCGCCGAGATCCGGCAGATCCACGCAGACCACCACGGCGCCTACGGCGCCCCGCGGATCCACGCCGAACTCCGCTCGCGGGGCCGGAAGATCAACCGTAAGCGTGTCGCCCGGCCGCGGTCACTCTGCTCTCGGCTACCTCACACCAGCCGAATTCGAACAACAGCTGATCTCGTCACATACGCTGTCACTCGTCGCATGAAACCCGGTGTCCACTCCCGAGGTTGAGCCTCATCGCATCCCCGCTGTCCGCGCCGGTTTCGCCCAAGGCAAGCAGGAAGTGACCCGCGTGACCCTCCTCTGACGATTGCGAGCCGCCGCCCAGCCCTACACCGTCATCTGTGTAGAGCCACTCAACCGGCTTGCGGGCGGCGGCGCGAAGCCGTCGGCCGCAAGCCGGTTTACGTCTGTGATTCGCGTCACCTGAGGGGCTGCGTCACCGTCTTGCCGAGGTTCGGGCCGGCGCCCAGCGGGAAGCTGGCGCGACGGGTGCGGCCAGGTGCGGCAAGGGTGACGGAGACCGTCAGGCCGGGCTGGTCGGGGTTGGCGACGCTCACCACGGCGGAGCTGCCGTCCTCGTTGAGCATGACGATGGCCGGCTGATCGACCCGCAGCGTGCGGCTTGACCCCAGGTCGAGGGAGCCCGCGGCATGGAAGGTCGCCATCGTCAGCCGCAGCCGCGGGTGGTGGACTGCTTGGACCTGCTCGTCGTTGCGCAGGATCTTGACGACCGGCTTGGCCGCATATGAGTGGACTTTTTCGGGTGTCGCGCCGGGCAGGAGGACGTAGGCGTACTTGGCTCCGTCCGGGGTGGTGCCGTGGTCGAAGAAGAGGGTAAAGGCATTCCGCTTCACCGGATCGCGGTCGAGCCAGCTCCCGGTCTGTTCCTTGTTCGAGACCTTCAACGGCCCACCCTCCGGGAAGACATAGCCGATCTCGTCGTTGTACGCCCATGAGGCGCCGGTGGCAGCTGAATCGGTCCCCGGGCGTACGGCCTTGCCGCCGACGGAGGCATTGGACCGGGCCGCTCCCTGATTGACGGTCGTATGGACGGCGTGCTGTGAGGTGGAACTGATCCCGGCGCCGAGCGCGACCATCTCATCGTCGAAGTAGAAGTAGCTCTTGAGCCCGGTGGTCGAGAACCGGTCGAGGGTGAAGACGCTTGCCCCGTAACGCCCGTCGGAAATTCCTCCGGTGAAGCTGCCGCGGTTGGCGGGACTCGACTGCGTCGTCACCTTGGTGTACGGCGCGGTGACACCCGGGTAGTGGAACCAGTCGAAGGCGGGTACGAGATCGTCGTATTCCCGGTTGGTGACCTGGATCGAGGTGGCTCCCGCCGCGTTCCAGTCGATCTCATTGCCGACTTCGGGGCGGAAGGTAGAGCGGTACTCGCTGCCCTTCATACGAGGGGAATTGACCCTGGTGAAGATTCCATACTCGTCCCGCAGATGTGAGGAGAACTCTGAGCGCCAGAAGTACTTATGCCCGGTGACGCCGTTCTCCCGACTCTTCCCCCGGATATTGTCGGCAAGCCGCTGATACGCCGCCGAGTTTCTCTCATCGGCCCGAACCATCCGGTCGAGCGGCTCGAGGAAGTCGGCCGCGTAACTCGTAATGCCATCAATGGTGTTGGGGGGACGGTACCCAAGGTACATCATCCCGATCTCCCCGCGGATCAGCCAGCGGGTCCCGTCGAGGATATAGAAGGCGATGGCGTCGATGTCCTCGGACGAGAAGGCGAAGCTGGTGCCGCGCGCAACATCGGCCCACGCCGCCACGATGGTGAACAGGGCCATGCCGTAGCCCTCGCTATAGAGCTGCGCCCCATGTGCCCAGAAGGATGAGTCGACCTGCACAGCCTCGGTGACCTTACCGCTGCTGTCGACGGCGACCGTCTGCGACATGGTGGCGTAGCCCTGCTCAATGTCGGCGGTTGCATGCTTCGCGACGGCCTCATAGAGGTAGTTCTCGGTCCTCCAGGAGCCGTTCGCCCCGGCCGGGTCCAGGCGGCCGGTGTTGTGGGTGTAGGTCACCTCCCGTGCCTCGGCGCTGAGTTCGTCGCCGACGAAGATTGACACCCGGCCCATGGCCATCGACTTGCCGATCTCGACTTCCCACCAGTTCGTGCTGGTCGGTTTGACACTGTCCCAGTAGAGAAGAGCGCGGTTCAGGGCCTCGATCAGCTCCGGTTTGCCGTAGCCCGCGGCATCCGGGTCACGGTAGGCATGAGCCATTGCGATCATGCGGTACAGCGCGTGATAGGGCGACCAGACCCGACCGTTGGCGGAACTGGTGGTGTCGCCGTAGTCCACGTTGGGCCACGAGCCGTCGGCGCGCAGGGACTCGACATAGGCCAGGGCCTCGGACGTGCGGGCGAGGAAGATGCCATTGGCGATTCTCACCTGGTCACCTTGGGCAAGGAACCGCTGTCGCAGGCGTTCGATGATGAGCTGAATGTCATCCGTCACGGCTCGACTCCCACTGGCTTCGGCGGCCCGCGCGAGAGTCGGCACTGACAGCGTCAGCCCGGCGACACCGGCGGCGAGTCCGAGGCCCCCGAGTAGGACACGACGTCGATGGGGCAGGGGTACGACTCTGTTTTCAGTCATGCGGTCTCCTTCGGGCGCACCCAGACCCTGACAACGTTGCCGTTGGGGCGCGTGCGTCGGTTGGCGAGGTCTTCCGGGTGCTGATTCGGTCACGGCTTCGGCTTGGTGCACACCGATCTCTAAACCGGTTTGAAAACGACTCGTAAACAGTTACCGGCTACGGTCTGGGTAAGTCAACAGTCGCGACGTTGGGGCGAGGGTGGGCCTTGACCCTTGATCCTGGACACACGAGACACTGGATCCTGGGGATCTGAGAACGGACATCTCGTGGTCATGAAGAACTATCCGCCGCAGTTCAAGGCGGACGCGGTCGCGCTGTACCAGTCGCGGCCAGGGGCGACGATCCGGCAGGTCGCCGCCGATCTGGGGATCAATCCCGAGACCTTGCGGAACTGGGTCCGGGCAGCTGGTGCGAGCCGGCCGCGGGGACGCCGGGCAACAAGTACCGTCGGAGCCGCCGACGCCGTTGGAGGCGGAGAACGCCGCTCTGCGCAAGAAGGTCCGCGAGCTGGAGGAGGAACGCGAGATCCTGCGCAAGGCGGCCAAGTATTTCGCCGGGGAGACGCGCTGGTGAACCGCTTCCAGTTCGTCGCCGACCACCACCGCCGCTACGGCGTGAAGCGGGGGTGCACCATCCTGGGCATCGCCCGCTCCAGCTTCTCCTACTGGCGTCGGACGGCCGCGGACCGGGCCGTCCGGCAGGCGGCTGACGCCCGCCTCGCCACCCGGATACGGGCCGTGCACCGCGAGTCGGACGGCACCTATGGCGTCCCGAGGATCACCGCCGAACTCCGCGAGGCGGGCGAGCGCGTCAACCACAAGCGGATCGCGCGTGTGATGCGGGGTGCCGGTCTGGCGGGCGTGCGCTTGCGCCGCAGACACCGGACCACTGTTGCGGACCCGGCGGCGGCGAAGGCCCCGGACCTCGTCGGCCGCGACTTCACGGCAAGCGAGCCGAACACGAAGTACGTCGGCGACATCACCTATCTCCCGCTGGACGGCGGGAGGTTCCTGTATTTGGCCACCGTGATCGACCTCGCCTCACCTCGCCTGGCCGGCTGGGCGATCGCGGACCACATGCGTACCGACCTCGTCACCGACGCCCTGGCCGCCGCCGAGCAGACCCGCGGCAGCCTCGCCGGGGCGGTCCTGCATCTTGATCTGGAACCACCGGCACCTGCTCTATGCGCTGCGGGAGTTCGAGCTGTTTTACAACGCTCATCGGCCACATCAGGGCATCGCCAACGCCCGTCCTCTGCACCCGTTACCCGCGCCGATCACCGATCCGGACCAGATCGCCAGCCTCGACATACGAAGACGCGAGCGCCTCGGCGGCATCCTCCACGAATACCGACATGCCGCATGACCTGGGCGGATGAGGTTTCCGGCAAGCGCAGGGCGTGCGCCTGGAGTCGTTGCGCTTCTTGATCCGCGACCGGGACGGCAAATAAACCGAGTCCTTCGACGCCGACTTCGAAGCTGAGGGCATCGAAACCGTCAAGATCGCCCCGCAGTCCCCACGGATGAACGCACACTGCGCGAGGGTCATCGGGACACTGCGGCGCGAGGCCCTCGACCACCTGTTGCTTTGGAGCGAGCGCCACGCTCTCCGTGTTCTCAGCACCTACGCCGGACACTGCAACGGACATCGACCGCATCAGGCCCGAGAGCAACTACCGCCCCTCGCCGACCACCACACGGCGTCGCTGACCGACCTGAAAACCCCACGACGGCTGCTCCGGACCGTGTCCTTGGTGGCCTGATCAATGAGTACAGGTAAGTGGCATGACCAGCAGTGACGCGTTTCTGAACGGCACAAGATCCGAACCCGCAGGTCACCTCGGGTGACACAGTTTCCGGCACCCACGGCGTCCTGCGCCGCTCCGGCCTGCCCCCGCACCGCAGCGCGCCTCCGAGCAGTCCTGGCGCTCCTTCCTCCGTTCACCGGCCCACACGCTGCTGGCTTGCGATTTCACGCACGTGGAGACCGTCTGCCTCAGATGTCTCTATGTCTTCTTCGTCATGGAGATCGTCACCCGGCGCGTTCACGTCCTGGGTGTCACTGCCCACCCGACCGGCGCATGGGGCGCCCAACTCGCCCGCAACCTGCTCATGGACCTCGAGGAGAGGGCTCGGTGCTTCCGGTTCCTCGTCCGGGACCGGGACAGAAGTTCACCGCCGCATTTGACGCTGTCTTCGCCGGCAACGGCACAGCCGTCATCCCGACCCCGCCGCAAAGTCCCCGGTCCAACGCGTTCGCCGAACGATGGATACGCACAGCCCGTGCAGAACGCACCGACCGCCTCCTCATCACCGGCGAACGACACCTACGTACGGTCCTTACCACGTGGTACGCCCGGGTCTCGGGGATCGTCCGGCCCTGGGCGTGCAGCGTCTCCACCACACGTATGCGCTCGCATTTCAGTGAGCATGGATGGGCCTGCACCCGGTGTCAGTTCCCTGAGGCCGCTGTGGACGGGATTCGGTCGGCGGCGGCGTGGGCGGGTGTGTAGAAGCGTCCCTTCGTCGTCTTGGTGAGGATGATGTGGACGATGGGTCCGAGGAACATCGAGATGAACGACGCGTACGCCACCGGGTAGATGCCGAGGATGCCGAGGGCCCCGACGAACACGGCGAGGCCGAGGGAGAGCAGGCCGCAGGGGTTCCACTCCCGCACGTCGTCCTCGCGGAATTCGATGCCCTCGGCTCGGCCGAGCTTGAGCCAGCGTCGGCAGATGAAGTAGTCGGCGAGGATGATGAGCACCCAGGTGTTGGTGAGGACACCGGTGACGGCCAGGAACGTGCCGAGGTGGTTGATGACGTTCGTGGCGTAGAAGATGACGCCGAACAGCCACACTCCGAACATCCACCAGGGGCGTCCGGGACGGAACCCCGCGACGACGTCGAAGCCGCTGGACAAGGTGATGGAACCGCCGTACAGGTTCATGACGTTGATGCGAATCTGGGTGATGACGACGAAGACGACGCCGAGCAGCCCCATCAGGTGGACGAAGACGAATCCGGGGTCCTGTGCCTTCGCCTCGCCGAAGGAGCCGACCAGAGACGCACCGAGCATGGCGCCGAGGAAGATGATGACGAACATGGGGATGAGTTCGAGCAGCATGATGGTCGCTGTGCCGCGGTAGCGGATCTTGGTGCTGGCGAAGCGTCCGTAGTCGGTGGCCATCAGCCCCTGGAAGATCATCTGTCCGTTGGCGAAGCTCATCGCGGTCCACAGCGCGGCTCCACCGCCGGTCGCGGTGGAGTTCCACTGACTGAGGCCGGCGACCTCGTGGTGGGAGCCAAGGGAGATCAGTGCCCAGGCAAGCAGCCCGACGAAGATCGGGAAGCCCCATTTCTGAAGCGTCGACATGGCGTACATGCCGCGCCAGACGAAGCCGATCGTGATCAGACCGATGAGGGCGAAGATCCCGATGCCGGCGAGGGAGTCGATGGGGATGTGGAAGTAGTAGGCGATCGCGTGGGAGACGATCGTCCCCTCGAAGAGGAAGTAGTAGACGAAGTTGACCGCGTAGATGAACGAGGTCAGTGCGGCTCCTCGGCTTCCGAAGCCGAGACCGCGGGATATCAGGCTCTGGGAGAGACCTTCGCGGCTGGCCATCCGCATGGTCAGGGAGCCGATGAGGATGGCGCCGATGAAGAAGTAGCTGATCGGCAGCAGCATCGCCGGCCAGCCCACGAGGAAGGTCTGCTGGGCGCCGAAGGAGAAGAAGAACATGGCGGTGGCGTTTCCCAGCAGCACGAGGCTGATGGCGGGGATCGGCCAGCGCTTGTTGTCGGGCACGCGCTCGACGGCGAAGCTCTCGATCTGGTCGTCGATGGAGGCTTCGGGGCCGCGGAAGGATTCTCTGATGGACATGGGTGGTTCTCCCAGTGGTGCGGGCGGTGTTTCGGCGGAGCGCAGTCAGGCGGTCGGTGCGGCCCAACGGCTGTCGAGGGCGATGGTGGGATCGGTGCCGAACTCATGGGCGAGCGCGGTGGCCGTGGCGCGGGCTTCGTCCAGACAGGTGCGGGCGAACGCAGCCTGGGCTTCCGGGCCGTCGGCGGGGGAGGGGAGTGTCTTTTCCCACCGTGCTTCGAGGTCGTCGAAGGAGATGCGCAGACGCTCGGCACGGGCGGCGAAGCTCCGTGCCTGGGGATCTTTCGCGGCGTCGAGCAGGTGCTGCCACTGCCACCAGACCGCGAGCGGGTCGTGCGAGGGCTGACGATGATCACGGGGGTCGGATGAGAGCCTGGGGTCGGGCTGGGTCAGCCCCTCGGGCAGGTTCTCGATGTCCAGCGGAATAGGAAGGTAGACACCCGTACATGGGGTGACGGGGCACCACCAGAGGGTGAGGGGGCCGGGTTCGTCGTGCAGTTCGACGATCAGTGAGGCCGCGGTGTTGCCCCAGGTGAAACTGGACGGGTGCTCGTGCATGCAGAGTGTGTGGAAGTCCGGGCGCGCGGCGTCGAAGGAGGGACCGCCGAGGAAGGTGCCTTCCAGATGATCGCGCAGGACGCCCTTCATGGCGTGCAGGCCGACGCCTGTGACCGCCTCGTCGGTGAGGAGCTGGTGGGAGCGGCGGCGACGAATGCGCGACACCTGTAGCGGCGTGCCCGGGTCGGTGAAGGCGTCCGCCACGTCCAGCGGCTGGTCGGACGGCCAGCCCACCCGTGTTGCCGCCGCGTGCAGACCCGAACTGGTGAGGTCCGCGTCCGTGCGGATGGACAGCTCGTTGCTGAACGACGCGACACCGCTGGTGATGCGGCGGGCCGCCCAGTCGCGTCCGATCGTCTCCAGTACCCAGGCTTCCCGCGGATCGGCGATGACGAAGGCGTTGTCGTAGGAGCCTTCGGCGTGGGGCGTGCCGAGCATGGCCGAGCCCCACTGACCGTAGCGCTCCAGCAGGTCCGTGATGATGTCCAGCGCTTCTCGTGCGGTGCTGCCGCGTTCCAGCCCGAGGCGGACGAGTTCCATGCCGAGGATGCCCGGCTCCTGCGGGTCGCCTGCCTTCTCCCTCGCGACGGCGTCCGCCCAGACGCGGCTGAAGACGGCCTCGTTGCCGATGGCCACGCGGTGCTCGTTCACGCCCATTTCGTATCCCCAGCACCAGAAGGGGCTCGAGCCGATATGTGCGTAGGCGGGTGCGTCCCCGATGGTGAGATAGGCGAGGCGCAGGGGACCGCCCGCAGGCCGGGCCGGGTACCGGCGCAGCGGCTGGGCCTCCCCGGCGGGGCGGTCGCTGTTCTTGCCGAAGAGGACCGCTCGGCGGCGGGTGGAGTCGGGGAGCGCGACGATGGTGTCGCAGCTCCAGGGGCGAGTCGTCACGTGCGGGCTCCGTTGCTGTGGGCGGTCCTGAGTCCCAGGTGGGTTTGGACGAGGCCGCGAGTGGCCTGCCCCACCAGGCGGCAGGTCAGCTCGGGGTCGTTGGCGCAGGCGGGATCGATGCGGTCGAGCGCGATGGTGTCCGCGAAGAGCGTCCCCTTGTCCGCCGCGGCAGGCAGGCGGTCGCTTCCTACGATCGCGACGGTCTTCACCCCGAATGTCCGGGCGAGCCGGGCGATGCTCACGGGGGCCTTGCCCCGCAGGCTCTGCGGATCGAGGCAGCCCTCGCCGGTGATGACGAGGTCCGCCCCCCGGATCTCGTTCCCCGCTCCCAGTAGATCGAGGAACACCTCCGAGCCGGAACGCAGGTATCCGCCGAGCAGGAGCCCGGCCCATGCGAGGCCGCCCGCGGCCCCGGAGCCCGGCCGCCGGGCCGCCCCCCGGTTGCCGAAGGCGTTCTCCAGAATGTCCGCCGCATGTGCCAGCCCGGCGGAGAGCTGGCGGATCATGTCGTCGTCCGCGCCCTTCTGCCGGGCGAACATCTCGGCCGAGCCGTCGGATCCCACCATGGGCGTGTCGACGTCACACGCCAGAACCAGCCGGGCGTTCCGCAGGCCGGGGTGGAGACCCGTAGTACGGACGGTCGCGAGCTCGAGCAGTGCGGCACCGCCCGGCATCAGCCGGTTGGCCTGTGCGTCATGCAGCTCGGCGCCGAGCGCGCACAGCAGGCCGGTACCACCGTCGGTGGCGGCACTGCCACCGAGCGCGAGGGTGATCTCCTCGACCCCGTCGTCCAGGAGGGCGGCTACCACCTGGCCGACGCCGTACGTCGTGGCCGTGGCCGCCTCGGACGGGTTGGGGCGCCGCGCGCCGAGGCCGCAGACGGACGCCACCTCGACGATCGCCCGGCCGCCGAGCCTGGCGACAGGCGCCTTCACATGTGCGCCCCAGGAGTCGGACGCCGGCACCGAGACGGCTCTCCAGCCTGCGGACAGCGCGGCCGCCACGCTGCCGTCGCCACCGTCGGCGACGGGCAGCCGCGACACGGCCGCAGCGGGGGCCTGCTCCGCGATCGCTGCTGCCATGACCTCGACGAGACGCTGGGCCGACACGGTTCCTTTGAACTTATCCGGGGCGAGGACGACGCGCCGGACGGCGTCTACCTGCATAGAGACGCTCCTCCCGAAAATTGTTCGTCAAGTTATCTCACCCATTCGTCGGCTTGTCTAGCGCTCAGCGGATACTCTGTGAACCCCTGGCTCTCACCCACGACGCGAAGGACGCGCATGCCGATCGAGCTCGTAACCCAGTCCGTCGGCGACGCCCTCGTGACGTCACTGCGTGAGCGGATACTCGCGGACGAGATCAGCGTCGGCATGGCGGTGACGGAGGCATCGGTCGCCGCGGAGTACAAGGTCGCAAGGCAGACCGCGAAGGGCGCGATCGAGCGGCTGGTCGGCGAAGGCTTGCTGGAACGCACTGCGCACAAGAGCGCCCGCGTTCCGATGCTCGATGAGACGCGCGTACGGGACCTGTACTTCGCCCGCGGGGTGATAGAAGTGCGGGCCTACGAACTGCTGGCCGACGAGCGGCTGCTGCCCCCGGAAGCCTTGACAGCTCATGAGGCGTTCGGCGAGTGTGCGAAAGGTTCGAACGTGGCGGCCCTCGTGCAAGCGGATGTCGCCTTCCACCGGGCGCTGATCGACGGCCTGGAGAGCGACCGCATCTCCCGCGGGCACAGCGTGATCATGAATGAAATCCGGCTCTGTCTCGCCCAAGTGCAGAACGCGCACCTCCTCGCCCCAGCAGAGATCGCCGAAGAACACCAGGCGATCATCACAGCCATTCGCGACGGCGACGTCCCCAAAGCTGGCGAAGTGGGCCTGGAGCACCTCAAGCACGCTGAGAGGAACTTGCTGGAACACCTGCGCAAATGACCTCCCCCTGGAGGGGCCTCCTGGCCCGGCCACGAGGCGGCTGCAGGCTCGCATACCGCAGTGGCCCAGGTTCACTGTCCGGGGCTGCCCGACGATCCGGGCCACATGATGGCGGCCCGTCAGATGAACGGGTTCGGCGCGGTTCTGAGCTTCGAATTCGCGGACGCGGACGCGGCCGTTGCCGACGCCGCCTGCGACGCGGTGCGGGTCATCGCGTTCGCCACCGGTCTCGGCGGTGTGGAGTCCACGATCGAGCGCGGGACGAAGCAACCCGGTCAGGAACACGTACCGCCGGGGCTCCTGCGGCTCAGCGTGGGCTGCGAACACATCGAGGATCTGTGCCAGGACCTGCTGCGGGCCTCGTGGTCGCCCGTACGGGACGTCTGGTGGCCGCGGCCGACGCGCTCGGCATGGACCACACTCGGGCTCCGGTTGATGGAGCGCGGCTGCGAAGGCTGGGCCCTGACGGACGCCGGTAAGGCCGTTTCGGAGAGCGCACGCGCGATCGAGGACGCCCTCGCCCGCGTCGTCGACGCGGCGTCCGGTCAGGACTCGCCGTCGCTCCACGGCACCGTGCGGGTGAGGCACCCCGGACGGCTTCGGCACCGTCTTCGCCACGCCCGCCCTGGCGAATGCTTCCCGGCCGAAGGCGGCGGCCATCACGTGCGAGTAGTCGACGGTCACTTGCGGCAAGTGGACGATCACCTCACTGGGGCACGAATCGCTGGTCCTCGTCGCAGCCACACAGCCGGGCCGCCGCCCGCTGGAACTGGCCCAATGCCGGGAGACGGGATGGACCTCAGGCCACACACACTGGTCCGACGGCGTCTGCTGCACCGCTGGGCCGCGGATCTGGGGTTCTCTCCCAACCTCACGCTGGGAACCGAAGAACTTCACAGCATGCTGGCCATGATCAAAGCCGGTCTGGCAGTGGGTCTGGTCCCGGCCGCCCTCATCAGCAAAGAGCCGGACCGGTCCGGGGTCCAACCGTGGTTCTTCCGCCCGGGGCCGCACCGCTCAGTCGCGAGATCCTTGCCGTGAGCAGACCCGGTATCCGCCCCCCGATCATCAACGAACTGATCACGCTGCTGGCCGACGCTCTGCAAAACGTCCGTTTGTAACACCGACTCGCGTCCCTGGCCCACACCCCGCCTACGGCCGCCGACTGCCCTCCTCGGCCCACTCCGGGAGCACAGCTTCCGTCAGTCGCACACATCGGCGTCCACCGGCGTGAAAGGGGCCACGGCGGATACATCAACTGTTGCGTTCGCCGGCGGGGCAGGTCATGCACTCACCGGTGCCGTTCCGGTTCGACGCGCCGCAGGTCGTATCCGCCCGCGGGAAGCTCGCTTCAGCCGAGCGGCGATGGGCGGCAGAGCTTCCGCAGATACGGAAGGAGGTGCTGCGCCGGCGTCGTGACCATGGGGACGCCGCGATGGCCGAAATCCTGGCCGCCTTCACCGACGCCTGTGCCCGCCAGGCAGCGCAGACCGCCACCAGCTGATCGCTGAGTTCGGCGGCTGACGGAGGGGGCGGTCTGAAGTCTTGACAGGGCACCCGACCGCCCGCATGCTATCTGAAATCTCAGGCAACTTGAGATCTCAAGAGAGCGAGGCCCCGTGGATCGCCCGGAGACCGCCCATATCCGCAGCAACGGCCAGCTGACCTTGCCGATCCAGGTCCGGCGCGCGTCCGAGCTTCAGGAAGGTGACGTCGTCGAAGTCGTACCGCAGAGCGACGGGACGATCCTGCTGCGGCCCATCGCCGTCCTGGACCGGCAGCAGGCGGACCAGATGTTCCGGCGCGGACACGGGCCCGCGGCGGAGCCGGCCGAGGATGATATGCGTGACCGGGTCCGTGGCCTGCTCCGCCGCCGCCAGCTCCCGGTCACCACCGGGCGCAAGCTTGACGGGCTGGTCGAGCGCTATCAGCGTGGCGATCTGACCCGCAAGGCGTTCATCGCCGAGGCGATCATGCTCGGCCTGCCGGCTGTGTCCATCGCGTCCCTGTTCGCGGGCACGGACCAGGCGGATGTCGAGCCCAGCGCGCCTCGGGCGCAGTACGCGGAACCGGCCGTGGACGGCACGCGGGACGGCGTCGTGCGAATCGCCGAGGCATTCCACTCCCTGCTGTACCTGCCGCTCTACATCGCTCACGATGTCGGCTTCTTCGAGGATGAGGGACTGACCGTCGAGATCACCAAGGCGGGCGGCGGTACCGAGGCATGGTCGGCAGTGGAGAGCGGCCTCGCGGACTATTCCGTGCACGACCCGGTGTTCACGATGCGAGCACACGAGCAGGGCGTCGGGGACGCGGTCGTAGTGGGAACGCTCTGCAACGGGCAGGCCATTCTCGCGCTGGCACGCGACGAGTCCGTCCAGGCGACCGAGGACCCTCGGACCTTCATCACCGAAACGATCAACGGACGGACCGTCTGCACGCAACCACAGCCGGATTCACAATGGTCCTTGTTGCGATTCCTGAGGTTCCTCTACGAAGCCGATCCGGCACAGGCACCTCGAGTGTTGCAGGTTCCGATCGGGACCGAGCCGGAACCGGTACTCGCCGGGAAAGCCGACCTGTGCCTCGCGTTTCCTCCGCAGGCGGATATCGCGGTCTCCGCCGGACTGCAGGAGATATTCGACTTCTCCCGGTTCTTCGGGCCCTATCTGCTTTCCGCGCTCGCCACTCGCCGTGCGGTCATCCAGGCCGATCCCGAACGGCACGGAGCCG
The DNA here is from genome assembly GCF_001417735.1 of Streptomyces sp. NBRC 110028. Taxonomy (GTDB): domain Bacteria; phylum Actinomycetota; class Actinomycetes; order Streptomycetales; family Streptomycetaceae; genus Streptomyces. The sequence goes on along the minus strand of NZ_BBUZ01000033.1, from coordinate 197,729 downwards.
TGGTCACCGCACTGGAAAAGGCATGCCAATACGCCCACGCGTTTCCGGATGAGGCAGTGCATGTGGCACAGCGGGAGTTTCCCGACCTCGACGCCGAGGTGATAGACCGGGCAACCCGGCGCTGCCTCCAGCGCAACTTCCTGCCCCGCCACACCGCCGTGGACGGGGAGGCATGGCAGGAAAACGGTGTGCTCAACAAGTTCGTGGGCACCATCGGAGAGTACCGGGCCATGACCGAACTGGTCGACAACGAAGCTGCGCTGCGAGCCTACCGGCTTCTCGGCAACCTCCAGATGGTGTGGCGCGAACCGCGTTCGATCACACGGGTCACGGCTGTTGGCGCGTCACGCCTTCCGTAGTCCGGCATCGCCGGATCCAATCTCCAGGACAGAAGGCTCAGTGTGGGAATCGTCGTGGCAGTCGATATCCAGGGAAGTGAACGATGATGGAAGAAATGGCCCGTAGCGACGGCTGCACGGAACCGCCGCCGTACGCGGCACTGCGTATCAAAGCCATCCAGTCCCTTCTCGTGGAGAAGGGACTGATCGTGCAGCAGGCTCTCGATGAGATCGTGGACATCTACGAAAACCGTATCGGCCCAAAGGATGGGGCCGCCGTCATCGCCCGGGCCTGGGATGATCCGGAGTTCAAGGCACGGCTTCTCGAAGACGGCACCGGGACGCTCGCTGACCTCGGCATGACGGGATTCGAGGGCGCCCATGTAATGTTCGTCGAAAACACTGATCAGGTGCACAACGTCGTGGTATGCACCTTGTGCTCGTGCTACCCCTGGGCAGTTCTCGGCCTGCCGCCGGCATCGTTCAAGGTGCCCCAATACCGATCCCGTGTGGTTTTCGAACCGCGCAAGGTGCTCGAGGAGTTCGGCACCGAGGTCCCGCCTGAGAAAGAGATTCGCGTGTGGGATAGCACGTCCGAGATTCGTTACGTTGTCATCCCGCAACGCCCTGCTGGAACCGAATCTCTTTCGGTCCAGCAGCTCACGGAGTTGGTCAATCGCGACTCCATGATCGGCACGCGTCTCGCTACGTCCAGTGAGGGGGCTGCGGTATGAATGGAATTCATGACGGCGGAGGCAAGCTGTCACGACCGAGCCTGACAAGCCGGTGTTTCACGGTCAGTGGGAGCGCGACGTATTCAGCGTAATCGGCCTTTACTTCGCCGCTGGGATGACGCGATCCGCACGCCAGCGAAGTTCACACGTCCGGAAAATAAGCTGCCTCGTTTCGCTACCAGTCAGCAGGTAGTGGTAAACAACCTCAACCCCACGGGGCACACCCGGCTTCCGTAGTACGTCAAAGGCCGTAGCGGGATCGTTCAGATCCTGCGCCGCTCCGGCCTGCCGCCCGCACCGCAACGCGCATCCCATCAGACCTGGCGCACCTTCCTCCAAGCCCAGGCCCACACGCTGCTCGCCTGCGACTTCATGCACGTGGAGACCGGCTTCCTCCGACATCTCCATGTCTTCTTCGCCATGGAGACCGAAAGGGCTGGGTGCTTTCCGGTTCCTCATCCGTGACCGGGACAGCACGTTCACCCCCGCGTTCGACGCCGTCTTCGTCGGCAACGGCACAGCCGTCATCCCGACACCGCCGCAAAGCCCGCGGTCCAACGCGTTCGCCGAACGATGGATACGGACAGCCCGCGCCGAATGCGCCGACCGACTCCTCATCACCGGCGAACGACACCTACGCACAGTCCTCAACCAGTACGCCGAGCACTACAACGCGGCACGGGGCCCACCGCAGCCTCGGCCTACGTGCACCAGACGACGACCCGAACGTCATCCCCCTGCCCGCTGCCACGGTCAGGCGCCGACAGGTACTTGGCGGATTGCTCAACGAATACCACACCACGCCATCCCGACCGCCTCACCATCTACAGGAAACGCCCAGCTCAGCAGCCTGATCGGAATATTGACACCCTTCAGGCCGCGCCGTGATCATCCACTGCTGGATGATCACGGTCCACTGATCCGATGCCTGCCCGACTCGGACGGATGACCGAATCAGGCCCGATGGGTTCGGTCGCCCGCACGGACCAGCCGACAACGATTCACGCGAGACTGAACCCGTGTAGCTCAGGGTCGCGACGACGATGAGGAGAAGGGCATTGACCGACGAACGGGTGACATGGCGCGACCGGGCGTTCCCTGACCGCGATGTGCCGCTCACAGAGGTCGGCGCGCAGGGCTGGCGCCTTCTCGACGGCGACTTCCACCTACCGGTCGTGGCCCTGCGGGAAACAGCCATCGAGCGCAACTTCGCGCTGATGCGGGACTACTGCACACGCCACGACGTACTCATTGCGCCACACGCGAAGACCACGATGAGTCCGGCGCTCGTCCAGCGCCAGCTCGCCACTGGTGCCTGGGGCATCACGGTCGCCAACGTCCAGCAGGCGAAGGTGTTCATCACCGCGGGGGTGCGACGGGTCCTGGTAGCCAATCCCGTCGTCGGTCCGGCCGACCTCGCTTACCTCGCCGCCCTGAGGCGGGCCGACCCGGACCTCGAGGTACTGCTGCTGGTCGACTCCGTCGAGGCGGTCGCCCTCCTGGTCGACCGCGTGAGCCCCGACGCGGCCGACCTCCGGCCCCAGCCCGTGCTGGTCGAGCTCGGCTACGCCGGCGGCCGCGGCGGCGTGCGGTCAACAGACGACGCCCTGCGAATCGCGCAGGTGGTTCGCGACGCCGACGGGCTGGAACTCGTCGGGATCGAGGGCTTCGAGGGCCTGGTACCTGGCGCCGACCTCGTCGAGCGCCGCGATCGCGCTGCCGACTTCCTCGACTGGTCCGCGACAGTCGTCCGCGAGTTGATCGACCGCCGGCTGCTGCCCGGGAGCGGCGCCGTCGTGTCGTTCGGCGGCAGCTCGTACTTCGACCTAGTCGTCGCACGGTTCCGGGAGCTCTGGAGCGGCGATCGGGTCGAGGTGATGCTGCGCAGCGGCTGCTATCTGACGCACGACCACGGTCTTTATGCGCGCACGTCGCCGTTTGTTGGGCACGACCCGGCACCGCTGCCGGCGCTTGAGGTGTGGGCCGAGGTGCTGTCACGCCCAGAGCCGGCACTCGCGATCCTGGGCGCCGGTCGCCGCGATGTCTCCACCGACGCCGACCTCCCGCTGCCCGTCGCGGTCCGGCGCGACGGGCACACCTGGCCTGTCGACGACCTGCGGGTCACTGCCGTCAACGACCAGCACGCGATGGTGGCCGTCTCGGAGGACGCCTCGCTCGAGGTCGGCGATCTCGTGTGCCTCGGCGTCTCCCACCCCTGCACGACGTTCGACAAGTGGCGGCTGGTCCCGGTCGTCACCGACAAGTACGAGGTGATCGATGCCGTCCGCACCTACTTCTGATTCGGTCCCGTCCGCTGCACTGGGCCAGACTTCCGGGGTCCCGGCCGTGGACCTCCATAAGTTCCTCGCCGACCTGGAGCGGCTCGTCCAGGTCGAGTCACCCTCGACGGACCGCGACGCGGTGACCCGTTCGGCCCGGGTCGTGGCCGACGTCGTGGAGCGGCGGCTGGGGCGGCGCCCCGAGATCGTGCGGGTCGACGGGGTCGACCACGTTGTACTGCGAGGTTGCGACAGCCAGGTCCTGCTGCTCGGCCACCACGACACTGTCTGGCCGATCGGCACCCTGGCGGATCTGCCGTTCTCCGTCGAGGACGGGGTCGTCCGCGGGCCGGGGTGCTTCGACATGCTCGTCGGTGTCGTACAGGTCGTCCACGCGCTGGCGCTGCTCCGTGCCAGACAAGGTGACACGGTGCTCGACCGGGTCACCGTGCTCGTGACGGGCGACGAGGAGATCGGATCGACCACGTCACGCGGCCTGATCGAGACCGAGGCTTCCGGCTGTAGGGCCGCCTTGGTACTCGAGGCCGCCGGTCCGGGCGGTGCGCTGAAGACCCAGCGCAAAGGCGTGTCGCTCTACGAGCTCGAGGTGCTCGGCCGGGCGGCGCACAGCGGCCTGGAACCCGAGCGCGGCGTCAACGCGACACTCGGTGTGGCGGAGCTCGTCCTTGCGCTGGCCGACCTGGCTGATCCCGCTGTCGGCACCACCGTTACGCCCACGCTCATGGCGTCCGGTACGGCGGCCAACACCGTGCCCGCCCGGGCGACGGTCGCGGTCGACGTCAGAGCCCGCACGGTCGCCGAGCAGGAGCGGGTCGATACTGCGGTCCGAGCACTGAGCGTCGGTGTCGCCGAGGCGATCGTCGTGGTGCACGGCGGCATCAACCGCCCGCCTCTCGAAGCGGCGGCGTCGGGCGACCTGTTCGCGCGGGCGGCCCGGCTGGCCGCAGACCTCGGCCAGCCGCCGCTCACGAGCATGGCGGTTGGCGGGGCCTCCGACGGCAACATTACGGCTGGTGCCGGCGTCCCGACGCTCGACGGACTCGGGGCGGTGGGAGGTGGCGCACACGCCCGCGACGAGCATGCCGAGGTCGCGTGGATCACGCCGCGCGCCGAGCTGTTGGCTGCGCTGGTTCTCGACCTGGTCAGCGACGGTTCGTGATCGCTTGTCGTGCGCGTTCGCTGCTCAGCGCGAGCTCGTAGAGCACCGTGATGAGCCCCAACACGTCCTCCGCGCTCTCGAGGACCGCCGCGACCGTGCGGTCGGCCGTACGGGTGCAGCCAGGGATACAGGCGCTGAGCTCTGCGGCCACGGGCGAAGGCATGTCGACCTCGAGCCTCAAGGGAGTGCCCGCGGCAGGGCGCGGCAACGAGGCGGCGCCCGCGACGGCATGGGCGGCGCCCTCGCGCACGAGGCCGAGCGCGACGCTCGGCGCGACCGTGTCGGTCGCCGAGAAGCCGTGAGCCCTTTTGACCGTCACGACTGTCGCTCCTGCGAACACGTCGGACGCGATCGCGCCGATAACGTCGTCGCCCGTCACGAGACCGACGGGCACGCCGAGCGAGGCCGCGTAGAGCCCGTTGACCTCGGCCTCGGAGACCTGGGCGCCGTCGATCCGCACCTCGCCGAAGTAGGCCGAGAACGTGTGAGCCAGGACCCCCGGAGCGCCGGCCGGCGCGTGATACCCCACGAACAGGGCGACGGCGCAGTCGTCGGTCAGGCCCTCCGCCATGCACTGCGCCTTCGGGGCGCCGAACACGAGCCGGGCACGTGGGTCGAGCCGGTCGTGCAGCAGGTTGTCCATCGTGCCGTGCGAGTCGTTGACCACCACGCTGGTCGCGCCGCCCTCGAAGGCCCCCGCTATCGCTGCATTGGCCTCCTGAGTCATGAGCTCCTGGGCGCGGGGATACCCGGAGCCGCCGCGGACGATCTGGTCGAGGGTCGCGATGCCCGCGACGCCCTCCATGTCGACCGAGATGTACACCTTCACGGCTGGCTCCTGTGTTCGTCGTGCTGGGCCCCGCCATTCTGCGCTCGTGAGGGGGATATCTGATAGTGCGATCGACCGAAATCAACTCCTCCCGGCTGTACTGTCGCCCCATGCCCATCCCTGTCTTCGCGACGCCTCTGGGACGACTGACCGAGCGCCTGGGATCGACCCTGCTGACGTTCGAGGCCGGCAAGCACCAAGCCACGCGCACCGTGTCAACAGTCGTGCTGTACGACCCGCTGGACCCCCCGGATATCACGCGGGACGCGATCGTGCTCGCCGTGGCGGTCGCCACAGACCGTGACCTTGCCGACCTCGTGCAGGCGGCGGGTGACGCCGGCGCCGCGGCGCTCATCGTCCGCGAGCCGCTGACCGTGGGGCGCGAGGTGGCCGAGGTCGCCGAAGAGGGGAACGTCTCGGTCTTCAGCCTCGTCCGGGGGGCGTCGTGGGTGCAGGTCGCGACGCTGCTGAGCGGCGCGCTCAACCTGGGTCCGGAGGGTCCGGAGTACGGCGGCGACTCCGCCAGGGACCTGTTCACGTTGGCCGACTCCCTGTCGACGCTGCTCGGGGCTCCCGTGACGATCGAGGACCGGTCGTCGCACGTCGTCGCGTTCTCGGCCGACCAGGTCGGTACCGATGAACCGCGCCGCCTCACGATCCTGGGTCTGCAGGTTCCCGAGATGTACAGCGCTTACCAGCGCACGCAGGGCGTCTTCCCGGTCATCTACGGGTCCGAGCGGCCGATCTTCCTGGCTGAGCCTGCGCCAGGCACGATGCCGCGGGTCGCGATGCGGATCCAGGCCGGCGACGAGGTGCTCGGCTCGATCTGGGCCGTGACGCCCGAGCCGTTCGACGCCGAGCGCGAGCAGGTCATGGTCGAGGCCGCCCAACTCGTGGCCCTCGCGATACTGCGGGCGCGGGTCAGCGCCGACGCCGCCCAGCGAGTGGCCGAGTCGCTTGGGTCGCAGCTCCTTGAGGGAGGCTCGAAGGCATTTGAGGCCGCCCAACAACTCGGGTTCGAGACCTCGCCCGCATGCGTCCTCGTGTTGGGTCCCCTGGTGGACGACGACGAGATCCGCACGGTTTCGGACACCCAGCGCGCCGCCGCGGCCCTGCGGATGCACCTGCGGTCGGTGTATCCGCGGGCGGTCGCGGTGCCGATCGGCGGACTCGTGCACGCGGTCGTCCCGCTCCGAGCCGCCGACGAGCGCACGCTCACGGCAGTGCAGCAGCATGCGACCGAGTTCGTCGGGCGGCTCGACACCTCGACCGAATTCTGCGCCGGGATCGGCGGGGTCGTCGCCGACGTGCGTGACCTGTCGGCCTCGCGCCGCGACGCCGAGGCCACATTGCGGGTCCTGCGCGCCCGGCCGCACGAGGAGCGACGGGTCGCCCGCTCCGCCGAGGTGCAGGTCGAGGCCCTGATGCTGAGGATCGGCGACTCCCTCGCCGCCGACGGCATCGAGCTCGGCGGACCGCTCGTGGCGCTGCGCGCGTACGACGCGAACCACGAGACCGAGCTCGTCGCGACCCTGCGCGCCTGGCTTGAGCACTTCGGCAACGTGACCGCCGCGGCGCGCGAGGTCCACGTTCACAAGAACACGTTCCGGTATCGCCTGGAGCGGGTCGAGGCGATCGCCGACATCGACCTCGGTGACCCCGACACGCGCTTCGGCCTGCTGCTGCAGTTGCGTCTGGACGCGTGTTCGCGACCGGCCTGAGCCTGTCGCGCCACACTCGCCACCGGTGGTTCGTGCGCTCGTCCAGGAGCCCAGGTCAGGGATTGGACGAACGTCCGATGAGCGGCGCGGATCGGCGATCGAGGATGTGACCCGATCCACATCACGTCAAAAGGGGCGGCCTCCGTGAACAAGCGCATTCTTGCTCTCCCCATTCTTCTCGCGGCCACATCGGGCCTTGCGGCCTGCAGCGGCTCGGACGCGTCGTCTGGGCGCGGGTTCGCGACTGACGCCACCTTCACCGTCGCGGTCGACTCGGATCCTGGTGACCTGAACCCGCTGGTCACCAACCTCGTCAATGCGCAGATCGTTGGTGCGTACTCCTACGACAGCCTCCTCTCGGTCGATCCCAAGACGGGCAAGCTATCGCCTTTCCTTGCACAGAGCTGGACCGAGAGTCCGACCAAGGTCACCTACACGCTTCGCAAAAACATCACGTGCGCTGACGGCACTCCTTTCACCGCGCAAACGGCGGCGGACAACCTCAATTGGATCGCGGACCCAGCACACAAGTCGCCGCGTCTCGAATCGGTCGTGCCGTCCGACGCCAAGGCAAGCGCCAAGGGGAATGTCCTCACCGTCACCACCTCAAAGCCGCGGCCGTTCATGCTGAACAACCTCGGGGGTCAGCAGATGGTGTGCGAACACGGCCTGAAGGACCCGAAGACCCTGACGTCCGGCAGTGATGGAACGGGACCATTCGTCATTGACCGCGTGGTGGCCGGCGATTCGATCACCCTGACCAGGAGGGCCGGATACACGTGGGGGCCGGAGCACAGCACCTCCGAGACGCCCGGGATGCCCAAGACCGTCACGATCAAGATCGCGCCAAGTCCGTCGACCCGAGCGAACCTCCTGCTCTCCGGCGGACTCAACGCGGCCATGGTGAGCGGAAAGGATGAGGCGCGCCTGACTGCTCTCAAGTCACTCCCATCACCGGCCATGTCCGGGATGATCACCTACAACCACTACCAGGGGCTCCCGACAGCTGACGTCGACGTACGACGAGCGCTGACCCAGGCGATCGACCTCGGTACCCTCACAAAGATCGTCACTGGCGGCAAGGGTGAACGCGCGACCTCGCTTCTCTCCGAGCACCCAAGCTTGTGCACCTACGACTCTGTTTCCGGGAATCTGCCCGCCTATGACCCGGACGCAGCCAATCGCGCTCTGCACGCGGCGGATGCGTCCCCGACGATCACACTGGTATACGACAACAGCACGGACACGGGGACCGCTGGAGCCGAATACGTCGCGAAGCAATGGGAGGCCGCTGGGGCCAAGGTGAAGCTCGATGGTGGCGACGAGAACTACGTCATCAGCAAGACATTTGCAGCCAAAGACCCGTCGGGCTGGTCGGCAACGCTCGGACTCAACCTGCAAACCGGAACGCCGGCGATCTACCCGCAATACCTGTCGGGCAAGGCGGCACCCGAGGGGACCAACTTCGCGTCGATCGACAACAAGGATTACAAAAGTCGTGTATCTGCAGCGGCTCGTCTGACTGGTGACGACGCGTGCAAGGGTTGGGAAAACGCGGAGAAGGCGCTGATGGAGAGTGCTGACCTTGTTCCCGTATCCGTTACGCCATACCCCATGTACTTCAATGGGGCCACCGCGCTCTATCCGCCGGTAGGCGGCGTTCTTCCTGGCTCTGCCATCCGTGTGCTGAATTGAGCCTGACGTGACTACTGATCCGATTCGCACGCTGCCGACGGACGACTTCGCGTCTCAGGCAACAACATCGAGAGTCGGCCGAGCTGGGGAAAGGCAACTGGGCGCCTTCATCCTGCGACGGCTCGCACGGCTCGCCTATTCGGTGGTTGCCCTGGCGACGGTTGCCTTCTTGATGATCCGGTTGATCCCTGGAGATCCAGTCCGAAATGCGCTTGGAATCAATGCGACTGCGGCGGTCGTCGAGAGGCAACGTGAGAGCTTGGGCCTGAACGATCCCCTGTGGATGCAGTACTTGGACTTCTGGAAGGGTCTGCTTACCTGGGATCTCGGAGATTCGTTCTCGCTGCACTTGCCAGTCACGACGGTTATCGAACAACGCTTGCCGGCAACTCTGGAACTCACGTTCTTGTCCTTGGCGGTCGTGCTGCTGGTTTCTGTGCCGCTCGGGATCCTCGCTGCCGCGTTCACCAGGGGTGGCCGACGGCAATTCATCGACGTGGCGTACACCACGATGAGCGGACTGCTCGCCGTCATCCCCGAATTTCTCATCGGCGTCGCACTCGTGTATCTCTTCGCGGTTCAGGGCCACGTATTTCCCGTTACGGGACGCGCGGGACCGAACTCGTACGTACTACCGGTATCGGCGTTGTCGATCGGGACCGCGGCTGCGGTCTCCAGAATCGTCCGAGTCGAGGCATTGACGGTATTCCAACAGGATTACATGCGTACCGCTCGTTCGAAGCGGATGCCACGGCGTCGCCTCTACTTTCGTCACGCGCTGCCGAACCTCATGACCTCCTCGCTGACGATCGCAGGCATCGTTCTCGCCTCCTTGGTGGCGGGCACTGTGCTGATTGAGACCATCTTTTCGTGGCCGGGTCTCGGGCTGACGATCGTGGATGCCGTGAGAAGCAAGGACTTCCCGCTCGCACAGGGAATCGTCATCGTGTACGGCCTGATCGTGCTCGTTGCCAACCTCATCATCGACATCGCCCTGGTCTGCCTGGACCCTCGCTCAGCACTCAAGGACACCTGAGAATGGCGACAACCTCTATGCCCCCCTCCACCAGTGACGTTGCCGGCTCGCCGGCCTCGCGGCACACCGTGTTCGTGGCTCTCCGATCGCCCCTGGGGATCGTTACGTCGCTGGCCCTCGTAGCGCTCGCGTTCTTCGCGATCTTCGGCCCTATGATCTGGGGCGGCACAGCCGCGGTTGCCGACCTGACCCAGCTCTCGGCCAAGCCCAGTGCGGAGCATCTGCTCGGAACCGACGCCGGCGGTCACGACGTTCTCGCACAGCTCCTGAGTGCGACCCAACTTTCGGTTGTGACAGCGATCCTCGCAACACTCATCGGAGTATCGGTCGGCGTCGCCCTGGGTCTTCTGCCGACCGTCGCCCCGCGTTGGATGGCCCGGACGGTCAACGGCGTCCTCGGGGTGACGCTGGCCTTCCCGGCACTGCTCCTCGCGATCGTGGTGTCGATCGTCCTGGGGGTCGGCGCGGTCAGCGTGACCGTGGCGATCGGCCTGGCGATGGCGCCGGCCTATGCGCGCCTGACGCAGACACTGGGCTCTTCGGTCGCGGGACGTGACTTCGTCGCCGCGGCCCGGATTCTCGGGGTCGGACGATTCCGGATCCTGACGCGCCACGTGCTGCCGAACGTGCGTGACCCACTCATCGTCAATGCGAGCATCAGTGCGGGCACGGCGCTGGTCGCCGCGACGGGTCTGTCGTTCCTCGGCCTCGGAGTGCAGGCGCCGCGTTACGACTGGGGGCGGATGCTCAACGAGAGCCTTGACGGCATCTATGTCAACGCAGCCCCCTCGCTCGGGCTGGCCGCCGCGATCGTCTTCGCGGGCGTCACATTCGCCCTCCTGGGCGAAAACCTTTCACGGGCGTTCGGCCTGCACCCGCCCGCGCGCCGGCTGCGGCGCCATCCTGCTTCACCGACCGACGCCGTCGTGCCGCTGCACGTCACCGATGACCCCGTCCTGCGGGTGCGAGACCTGCGGGTCAGCACGCCTCGTGGCACCACCTGGGCCACGCCGGTCCGCGGCGTGAGCTTCGACGTGGGCCGAGGAGAGATCGTCGGTGTCGTCGGAGAATCGGGCTCCGGCAAGTCGCTGACGTGTATGGCCGTCGCGGCGCTGCTCGAGGCGCCCCTGATGGTCACGGCGTCGTCGGTGCATTTCGACGGAACCGAGCTCGCAGTCGACGGCCGGGTCTCGGACCGGACGTCCACCAGCCTGGCGCAGCACCTGGGCACGCGCATGGCGTTCGTGTTCCAGGACCCGTCGACGTCGCTCAACCCGGCCGTGCACGTCGGCACGCAGGTTGCTGAGGTCGGTCTGCTGCACGGGGGGCTCCGCCGCAAGGACGCGCACGACCGGGCGATCGACCGTCTCAACGCCGTACGGATCCCCGACGCGGCGCGGCGCGCGCGCCGCTACCCGCATGAGTTCTCCGGCGGCATGCGGCAGCGCACGATGATGGCGATGGGCCTGATGAGCAAGCCCGCGCTGCTGATCGCCGACGAGCCCACGACCGCGCTGGACGTCACGGTGCAGCGCGAGGTCATGAGCCTGCTCTCCGAGATCAACGAGGTCAACGGCACGGCGTTGCTGTTGGTGTCGCACGACATCGCACTGGTCTCGTCGTTCTGCACGCGCGTCCTCGTGATGTACCGGGGCGCGATAGTCGAGGACCTCAGTGCCGAGGAACTCGCCGCAGGTCGCGCCCAGCACCCCTACACCCGCGCCCTCGTGGAGGCCGTCCCGCACCTCGAGGCCGAGCCCGGCACGGAGTTCGCGACGATCGCCGAGGACGTGGAGTTCCCGACCGAGCCCGTGAGGAGCCGATCGTGACCGACCTGGTCCTTGAGAACGTCCATGTCCGCTACGGCAGCGGGTCGTCTGCCCACGACGCCGTGCGCGACGTCAGCCTGACCGTCGCAAGCGGCCGGACCGTCGGCCTGGTCGGCGAGTCCGGGTCCGGCAAGTCGACTCTGGCGCGGGCCGTCGTGGGTCTCCACGAGCCGTACGCGGGTCGCATCCTGGTCGGCGGCACCGACGTCGTGCGCGCCCGGGGCCGTGTCGCCGCCGCGCGGCGCGACGTGCAGATGATCTTCCAGGACGCGAGCTCCTCGCTCGACCCGCGCATGACGGTGGGTGCGTCCGTCGAGGAGGCTCTCGAGGTGCGCGGGTTCGCACAGCGAGATCAGCAAGGGCGTGAGCGCACCGTACGAGGTCGCGCTGGGCGTCGCGCGGAGGTCGTCAGGTTGCTGGAAACCGTCGAGCTCGACCCGGCCCGCGCCAACGACCTGCCCTCGCAGCTCTCGGGCGGGCAGCGGCAACGCGTCGCGATCGCGCGGGCGCTCGCCGCGTCGCCCCGGGTCCTGCTGGCCGACGAGATCACCTCCGCCCTCGACGTCTCGGTGCAAGGCACCGTGCTCAACCTGCTCCGCAAGGTGCAACAGGAGCTCGACCTCACCGTGCTCTTCATCAGCCACAACCTCGCGGTCGTGCGCCAGCTCTGCGACGAGGTGGCCGTCATGAAGGACGGTCGGGTCGTCGAGACCGGCCCGACGACGCGAGTCATCGACGCCCCCGAGCACCCGTACACCTGTGAACTGATCCGTGCCGTGCCCCGGTTCGCCGGCTCGCTCGTCGACACCCCGTCCCTGTACCGAGGAGCCGCCTCATGACGCCGCGCGCCGCCCGCCTCGACGACCTCCACCGGGTCGTCACCGTGACCGAGACGGCGATCCGCCCCGACGGCTCAGCCGTCGTGCTGACCCGTCGCCAGGTCGTCGACGGCCGCACCGTGACCTCGCTGTGGGAGGTCGACGAGCACGGTGGCGAACGTCGCCTGACCAGTGGTCCCGACGACAGCGGCGCTGAGTTCGGCCCGGCCGGGCTGCTGTTCCTGCGGCGTGTCGACGGCGTGCCGCAGCTGCACCTGCTGCCGCCAACCGGCGAACCCGTGCAGCTCACGACGCTGCCGCTCGGTGCGGGGCGGCCGGTCGTCGACGCCTCCAGCCGTCGCGTCGCCTTCCTCGCCCCGGTGGAGCGCGGCGCGGGCGACCCGCAGGCGCCGATCGTGATCGACACGCTTGACCAGAAGACCGACGGCGTGGGGTGGCTCGGCAGTGTGCGATACCAGGTCATCGTGCTGGACCTCGCCGACGGCAGCACGCGTCAGGTCACCGACGGCGACGCCGACGCGGGGGAACCCGCCTGGTCCCCGGATGGCACCCTGCTCGCCTTCGCCGCGGGCACCTCGCCGCGCGCCGACGTCGAGCGGGAGCGTGCCGTGCACGTCATCGACGTCGACGACCTCTTGGCGCCAGCCCGGCGCGTCGGTTCGGCGACGGGCGTCACCGGGCCACTCCTGTGGACGCCCGACGGCGGATCGGTCATCGCGGTCGGCCATCGCACCATGGCGATCGGCCACACCCGTCTGCTGCGCCTGTACTTGGACGGCAGGCCGGACGAGGACCTGACCGCGGAGCTCGACCTCAACGTCATGCCAGGCGCCGTCGGCTACCCCGGGGGGCGTCCCACGCTGACGCACGATGGCGCGCAGGTCCTGTTCTGCGCGCGCAACCGAGGGTGGACGCACCTCTACGGGGTCGACCTGGCCGGAGGCGCGCCTGCGCCGATCGTCGCCGAGGACCACCGAGTCGTCTCGGCGCTGTCCGTCGCAGCCGCGAGCGCGCGCGCCGCCGTCGTCGTCGCAACCCAGGACTCATTCGCGGAGGTCGCCCTCGTGGACCTGGGGACGGGCGAGCATCGCGAGCTCACGACGCTGATGCGTGACGCCCTCCCGGACGTCGAACTGCTGCGCCCCGAGCCGCGATCCTTCACGATCAGCGACGGCACCGTCGTGCACGGCTGGCTCCTGTCGTCGCCCGGCACGTCGGGCGCGGCGCCCCTGCTGCTCGACGTCCACGGCGGTCCGCACAATGCGTGGAGCGGGGTCGCCGACGAAGTGCACCTCTACCACCAGGTCCTGGCGCACCGAGGCTGGCGCGTCCTGACGCTCAACCCCCGCGGCTCGGACGGCTATGGCGAGGACTTCCTGACGGCAGTCCACGGCGGATGGGCGCGGGTCGACCTGCCGGACTTCCTCGAGCCCGTCGACACGCTCGTCGCTGAAGGCCTCGCGGACCCGGACCGGCTGGCGGTCACGGGCTACAGCTACGGCGGGCTCTCCACGTGCGCGCTCACGGCGCACACCGACCGCTTCGCCGCGGCCGTCGCCGGGGGCCTCTTGTGCGACTTCGCAGCTCTCGCCGGTCAGCGGCTCGAGCCCGAGGGGTTCTTCTCGGCGGCCACCGCGGGTCTTGAGCCGACCGATGTCGGGCGCCTTGCCGAGCGCTCGCCGATCGCTCGCGTTGACCAGGTCACGACCCCGACCCTCGTGCTGCACGGCGAGCACGACGAGACGTGCCCGAGCACGCAGGCCCAGGAGTGGTTCTCGGCCCTACGGATCCAGGCCGTCCCGAGCCGGCTCGTCGTATACCCGGGCGGCGGGCACCTGTTTGTCGTCGCGGGATCGGTCGAGCACCGGCTCGACTACCAGCGGCGACTGATCGAATGGGTTGAGCGGTACACGCGCCCAGCGGTGGACACGGTGCCGCGACCCGCGGCAACATCACCGGCTGCCCGCGACGCCGCCGCGTGGCAGCATCGGCTCGACCTCCTGCGGGAGCGGTACGGCGTCGTGGGCGCCCAGCTCGGCATCGTAGAGCTGACCGACGACGGGAGCGTGCTCAACCGACTCGCCCTGTCGTCCGGCGTGCTCGACGTCTCGACAGGTGTCCCCGTGACGGACGAAAGCGTGTTCCAGATCGGGTCGATCAGCAAGGTCTGGACGACGATGCTCGTGCTCCAGCTCGTCGAAGAGGGTCTGCTCGACCTCGACGCCACGGTGCGCAGCGTCCTCCCTGACTTCCGGCTCCGCGACGACGCTCCCGACGTCACGGTCCGCGAACTCCTGCACCACACCAGCGGCTTCGATGGCGACCTGTTCACCGACACCGGTCGCGGCGACGATTGCGTCGAGGCGTACGTCGACCTGTTGGCCCGCACCGACCGGCTGCACCCACGCGGGGAGCGGTTCTCCTACTGCAACTCAGCCTTCGTCGTCGCGGGGCGCATCATCGAAGTACTGCGCAGCACGACGTGGGACGAGGCCGTGAGGACCCACCTGGTCGAACCGCTCGGACTGCGCCACACATTCACATTGCCCGAAGACGCTCCGCGGTTCGCGACGGCGACCGGACACTCGGGGCTCGGCGCCGCCGCCGTGCCGGCGAGCAGGTGGGTACTGCCGCGCTCGATGGGGCCGGCGGGACTGATCGCGGCAAGTATCGGGGACCTGCTGACCTTCGCCGAAACCGCGCTTCGCGAGGGTCTCGCCCCCAACGGCACCCGCGTCCTGTCGGCTGAGAGCGCCCGCCTCATGATCACAGAGCACGTCGACCTACGCACCAGCATGGTGTCGACGTCCGGTTGGGGCCTCGGATGGTTCCTGCAGGACTGGCAGGGCAGCCGTGTCTACGGGCACGACGGCGGCACGATCGGTCAGCGCTCGTATCTGCGAATCTTCCCGGGGACAAGCCTGGCTGTGGCGCTGCTGACGACCGGTGGCCACCCCGACGGCCTCTATCGCGAGCTCTTCGAGGACGCCGCCCGCACGCTCGACGGGGGCGCACTGCACGCGGTGGTGTCCGCGGACCGCTCGCGGTCGCCTGAGCCACTGAGCGGATCGTGGGAGTCGGCCGGGTTCGTGGCCGACATCGCCCCGCACGAGGACGGGCTGCGCCTCACCCTGCGCGAACGCAAGGGCTACGCCGGCGGCACCTCGCCCGACGACGTCCAGGAGACCGAGCTGTACCCGTCGACCGTCCCAGGGGTCTACGCGTTCACGAACGACGAGATGGCCGGGTGGGAGCAGGTGCGGCCGGTTCCCGGCGGCCTCTACCTCGGCTCCCGATTCTTGCGAGAGGTGCGGTCGTGACGAGCGAGACCCAAGGAGTGCCGATTGAGACGGGACTGATCGAGGTAGAGCAGGCAGGGGCGGAGCTGCGGATGCTGCACCTGCCCTCCGACATGGTCGCCGCGACCGAGCTCGTGGCTAGCGTCTGGCAGGTCGACGTCACGCAGTCGCACGTCAACCCCGAGCTGCTGACCGCGCTCGCGCACGCCGGCAACTACGTCGCGGGCGGGTTCCGTGGCGACGAGCTCATGGCCGTCTGCGTCGGATTCTTCCACCCACCACTCGAGCGGGCCCTCCACTCCCATCTCGCGGGGGTCCGTCCCGACGCGGTCGGCACCGGGTGGGGACATGCGCTCAAGAGCCACCAACGTGCTTGGTGCCTCGAGCGCGGCGTCACCCGCATTACGTGGACCTACGACCCGCTCGTCGCCCGCAACGCGTACTTCAACCTGCACAAGCTCGGCTGCACGGTCGACACCTACCTGCCCGACTTCTATGGCGTCATGGGCGACGGACTGAACAGTGGCCAGCGCAGCGATCGAGTGCTCGTGGTGCGGGACCTCGAGCGTCCGGCCGGGCCGCGCCGACCCATCGGCAACGACATCGAGCCGCCTGCCGCCGTCCTGTGGTCCGAGCACGGACGACCCGTCCTCGACCTCGACCGCGCCCGTGCCCTGCGTACCTGTCGCGTCGACATCCCGAGCGATATCGAGCAGGTCCGGCGCACCGATCCCGACCTGGCGGTCGGCTGGCGAGTCAGCCTGGGGCAGGCCCTCGGCGGGCTGCTCGCCGACGGCTGGGTCGTCACCGACTTCGACCGCCGTGGTCACTACACCCTGACGAGGAGCCTTTGAAATGCACATCGATCGCGTCGAGCTGATCACGGTCCGGATGCCGCTGGTCCATCCGTTCACGACGTCGTTCTCGACACAGACAGAGCGACGTCCGCTCCTCGTCCGGGTCACGGCGACGCGGGACGGCCGCACCGTGACGGGCTGGGGCGAGTGCGTCGCCCTGGCCGATCCGTCGTACTCGCCGGAGTATCTCGACGGCGCCCGCGAGATGCTGCGACGATTCCTGGTCCCGTCGCTGCTGGACTGGCAGGCCGCGGGTCACACCGTCACACCGGAGGTCGTGGCGACCACGACGGCGCACGTGGTGGGTCACCGCATGGCCAAAGGCGCGCTCGAGATGGCGGTCCTCGACGCCGGCCTGCGCCTGGACGACCGGGCCTTCGCCGACTACCTCGGGGTCACGCGCGACGTCGTGCCGTCCGGCGTGAGCGTTGGGATCGAGTCGTCGATCCCCGATCTGCTCGCCCAGGTCGGCGGCTTCCTCGACGAGGGATACGCCCGCATCAAGCTCAAAATCCAGCCCGGGTGGGACATCGAGCCGGTCCGTGCCGTGCGCGAGAGGTTCGGGGACGTGCCGCTACAGGTCGACGCGAACACGGCCTACCAGCTCTCGGACGCACCGCTCCTGCGCCGGCTGGACCCGTTCGACCTGCTCCTGATCGAGCAGCCCCTGGCCGAGGACGACCTACGTCAGCACGCCGTGCTGGCGCAGCAGATCGCGACCCCGATCTGCCTCGACGAGTCGATCGTTTCGGTCCAGGCCGCCGCCGACGCGATCATGTGGGGCGCTGCGAGCGTCATCAACATCAAGCCCGGCCGGGTCGGAGGCTACCTCGCGGCACGCCGCATCCACGACCTCGCCCAGGCGCACGGGATCGCCGTCTGGTGCGGCGGCATGCTGGAGACCGGCATCGGGCGCGCCGCCAACATCGCCCTGGCCGGACTGCCCGGGTTCACGCTGCCCGGTGACATCTCGGGCTCGGGCCGGTTCTACGCCCAGGACGTGACCGAACCGATCGTCATGAAGGACGGCGTCGTCGCAGTGCCGGACGGGACGGGCTTCGGCGTTGAGCCCCTCGCCGACGCGCTCGCAGAGCTGACGGTCGACGCAGTCGACGTCACGGCAGGGCGGGGCTGAGCATGCGTCCCGAGCCCCCCGTTCCCGAGGTCATAGTTGTCGGTGCCGGATCGGCCGGGTCGGCGCTCGCGGCGGGGCTCGTCCGGTCAGGTCGCCGCGTCCTGCTGCTGGAGGCCGGACGTGACTACCCGGCCTCCGAGCTACCTGAGTCGTGGCGCTCGCCCAACCCCCTGGCCGCGATCCTGGATCCCGGGAGTGCGCCGCTGCTGTGGGAGGACCATCTCGCCTCGCGGACAGCGACACAGGAACCCTCGCTCTACTGGCGTGGCAAGGGACTGGGCGGCAGCTCGGTCATCAACGGGCAGATCGCGATCCGCCCGCCTCTGGAGGACTTCGACGACTGGGCGGCCGACGGCTGCACCGGCTGGTCGGCCGACGACGTGCTCCCGTTCCTCGCCGACCTCGAGTCGGACCAGGAGCACGGCGACGACCCGTTCCACGGCGCCGACGGCCCGATCCCGGTGCATCGGTACCCCGAGGAGGCATGGGGCTCGGTCGACCTCGCGCTGCGCGACGCGGCGCTCGCCGCGGGCCAGCCGTGGACGCCCGATGTCAACGCGCCGGGCGCGACCGGCGTCTCGCCGTATCCCGTCAACTCCGTCGAGGGCCGGCGGGTCTCCTGCCACGATGCCTACCTCGAGCCGCTCCGCGACAATCCGTTTCTCACGATCCGGGGCGGGGCGCTCGTCGACCGCGTCGAGTTGGAGGCGGGACGCGCCGTCGGGGTCCGTCTCGCGGACGGCGAGGTGCTGCGCGCGGACCTCGTCGTCCTCAGCGCGGGCGCCACCGCGACGCCCTCGATCCTGCTGCGCTCCGGCATCGGCCCTGCCCGGCATTTGGCTGAACAGCGCATCGCGGTGCACGCGGACCTGCCCGTCGGCGAGGGGATGCAGGACCATCCCATGGCGCTGATCGGCATCCCGCTCACGGTGGCGGCGACGGCGAGACCCTGGGACCGCCACACGAACTGCTGCGTCAGGTATTCCAGCCGGATGACTCCGGACACGAACGACATGATGTTGGTCGCCCTCAACCAGAACGCCCTCGCGATGGCCTCGGCCGAGCCGCGGGCGGGTGCCGGCGCGGTCGGGGTTTTCGTCAACCGCACGTACTCACGCGGCACTCTGCGCCTGCGGGGCGTGGACCCCCGCACTCAACCCCAGCTGTCGTTCAACATGCTCGACGTCGAGCTCGACGTCGACCGGCTGGCAGCGGGGATCCGGCAGCTCGCCGAGCTCGTCGAGCACCCAGCTTTCGGTGCTATCGCCGCGTCGGACGTATGGGCGGCGAACGCCCAGTTGCGGGCTGTGCTCGACGGTCCTGAGGAGAGACTGCGGGACTACCTGCGTGCGACCGCGGTCGACACCCAGCACGCGACCAGCACCTGTCGCATGGGCGATCCCACCGCTGCGACGACCGTCGTCGATCCTGAGGGGCGGGTGCTTGGCGTCGAAGGTCTGCGGGTCGCCGACGCGTCGGTCTTCCCATTCGTCCCCCGCGCCAACACTCATCTGGCGAGCGTCCTGGTCGGCGAGCTGCTGGCCGCGCGCCTGACGACCTGAACCTGCGAGACGAGGAGCTGACGTGAGGCGTCTACACCACCTGATCGACGGAGTCGCCGTCGCATCGACCGATTCCGGGACCCGCCTGATCGTCGACCCGTCGACCGAGGAGGTCGTCGCCCGCATCCCGGTCGGCTCCGCCGAGGACGTCGACGCCGCAGTGCGCTCCTCGGTGACGGCCCAGCACGGTTGGCCGCTCTCGACCTGACCGAGCGCCTTGCGCTCCTCGTGCGGGTCGCCGAGGCCGTGGAGCTCGGCGCGACGGCGCTGTGCGGCGGGGTGGTCCCGGACGGTCCCGGGTTCGGCTACCCCGCCACAGTCCTGACCGGCGTGATGGCCGACATGCGCCTGATGCGTGAGGAGACGTTCGGGCCCGTCGCACCCGTCGTCGTGGTCGACTCCTTCGACGAGGCCATCGAGCTCGTGAACGGCGCGGGCTTCGGGCTTGCCGCGACGGTCTGCACCCACGACCCCGTGCACCAGCAGCGCGCTGGGGACATTCGGGCGGCGCTCGTGTGGATCAATGCGTGGCAGCAGGGCGGCGTCAACGCAACCTACGAACCGTGGGGCTCAGCGGCGTCGGGGCCGCCGGCGCGGACGCCTCGTTTGACGCCGCGACCCGGCCCGTCTCGGTGCTGCTGGCCGCGACCGACTGACCTACGTTCTCAGGCAGTGCCGGGCGCGAGGTGCCGACGCACGAGCGCCGCGAGCGTGTCGGCCGGATTCACCTCGTCGGTCGACTTGTCCACGTTGGCGAGGACGACGATGGTCCTTCCCGTGCCCGGCTCGTGTCCCGCGAAGGTCTGGAAGCCTGGTAGCTCACCGTTGTGGCCCCAGATGCCGCCGAAGTCGGCAATGCCCAGGCCGTAGGACCAGTCCGTACCAGGCACGGGGACGCCGGCCAGGCGTGCCCGCTGGGTCTTCTCCGCGAGAAGGTCCCCTCGCACGAGCGCCTCGACCAGCACCACAAGGTCGTCGGCTGTAGAGATGGCGTTGCCGGCCGTCCACGCCCACGACGGGTTGACGTCGGTCGTGTCGACGAGCTCGGCACCGACACGGTGGTAGCCGCGCACCGTGGCGTCGGGAAGCGAGGTCCCGGCGGCGGAGCGCGGGGGCAGTGAGGTGTTGTGCAGACCCAGCGGGTCGAGCACGAGTTTCCGCGCGAGGTCCTCGACGAGATCGCCGGTCACGTGCTCGGCCAGCATCCCGAGCAGGATGTAGCCGGCATTGCAGTAGTCCCAGGAGCTGCCCGGCGCGAAGCGGTGTGGTTCGCGGAACGCGAGGTCCAGCAGCTCCTGAGGGCCCCACACCCGGTCCGGCGTCGTGTGCGAGATCTCCATGAACTCCTCGGTCGTGTAGTCCGGCAGCCCAGCGGTCATGTCGAGCAGGCGACGTACCGTGACCCCACTCGGCACGCGCACGTGCGGCAGGTGGGCCAGGACGTCGTCGTCGAGGCCGAGCTCGCCCCTCTCGGTCAGGCGCAGGACCACGGTGGCGACGATCGTCTTGGTCACACTGCCCACGCGCAGTACGGCGTCGACTGCAAGCGGCTCGTCGGTCGCGATGTCACGGACCCCGAGGGCGACCGACCACGGCTCGCCGTCCGGCGACCGGACCGCAACGACAGCGCCGGGAACGCCGAGACGCTGCCGCTCGGCGTCAACTGCAGCGAACACCGCTGCGACGGTGGGGGACAGCTCCCTGGGCAGAGTCGTCATGCGGTCCTTCTTTGTTCGTGGGTTGGACGGGCCGTCGTAAGGTCCAGAGGCCCGGAGACGCCGGGTATGGCTTTCATGCGGTTGCCCTCGATGGTTCCGGTCACCTGGCCGCCCGGTGTCTCACGACGACTCGGCCGCTGATGAGGAGTTGCGAACGCCTTCGGGTGGATCGCTGAGTAGGACCACGCCGGCGAGGTCGTCCGGGGAGACAGAGCGTCATCGAACGGCCGGAGGACCTGGTGGCCCAGATCTGGGCGGGTACGGACATGGGCAAGACCCATCACCCTGCGTGGTGCTGACCGCGCAGGGTGAACGGCTGCTGTCGCGGCGTGTGCCGAACGACGAGCCGGAGCTGCTGGCCCTGCTCGCCGATGTGCTGGCCCTCGGCCAGGACGTGGCCTGGGCGGTCGACGTCGCTGACGGCATGGCCGCGCTGTGGATCAACGTGCTGCTCAATCACGGCCAGCACCTCGTCTGCATACCCGGCCTGGCCGTCAACCGGGCCTCGGCCGGCTACCGGGGCATGGGCAAGACCGATGCCAAAGACGCCACCGTCATCGCCGACCAGGCCCGAATGCGCCGGGACCTGACGGTCCTGCTGCCGGACGACGAGCACGCCATCGAGCTGCGGGCCCTCACCAGCCGCCGGACCGGCCTGAACGCCGACCGCACCCGCCGGGTCAACCGCCTGCGCGGCCAACTCACCGATATCTTGCCGGCCTTGGAGCGGGCGCTCGATCTGGGCAACGTCGGCCCGCTGATCCTGCTGACCGGCTACCAGACCCCAGCCGCCCTGCGACGCACCGGCCGCAGTCGCCTGGAGACCTGGCTGCGCAACGGCAAGATCTGCAGCCCAGAAGCCCTGGCCGAGGCCGTCCTTGAAGCAGCCGGGCGACAGCACACTGCCGTCCCCGGGGAGAAGATCACCGCACAGGTGATCCACACCCTGGCCAAGGAGGTGATGAGCCTCAACGAGCAGATCGCCGAGATCGACAAGCTCATTGCGGCCCGGTTTCGCGACCACGGGCTCGCCGACGTGATCGCCGGCATGCCCGGTATCGGCCCGCTCCTGGGCGCCGAATTCCTCGCGGCCACCGCTGGCGACATGAGCCGCTACGGCACCGCCGACCGCCTCGCCAGCCTCGCTGGAGTCTCTCCGCTCCCGCGGGACTCGGGCAACGTCAGCGGCAACCTGCACCGACCTCGGCGCTATCACCGCGGCATGCAACGCGTCTTCTACACCTCCGCACTCATCAGCATCCGCAGCTGCGACGATTCGCGCCGCTTCTACGAACGCAAACGCTCCGAAGGCAAACGGCACACCCAGGCTGTGCTTGCTCTGGCCCGTCGACGCGTGAACGTCCTGTGGGCTCTCATCCGTGACGGACAGTGCTACCAAAGCAACCTCCGCGTCACTTCCGCAGCTTGACAACATCATTAGGAGGCGATTGTCCAGCAGTGGGTTGCGCGCCGCATGGTGCGAACGACCGACAGGAGATGGGGGTTCTCGGTCAGTAGCCCAATCTCCCAGGGCCGTCCTCCTCCCTACGCTCGGTCGTGCCCCGCTCACTCACCAGGAGGAATCACGATGGCCGAGGACCAGTCCGCGACTGAGACCCGCACGATCATCGGGCCACCCGACGCGCTCCTGGCGATGCCGCGATACGCGGGCGCCTCGACCTTCGCGAGGCTGCCCCGGCTCGACGAGGTCGGCCGGGCCGACGTCGCGGTATTCGGCGTGCCATTCGACTCCGGCACGACGTACCGCCCCGGTGCGCGGTTCGGCCCTGAGGCCGTGCGGGCCGGCTCGAAGCTGCTGCGCCCCTTCCACATCGGGCTTGAGGTCGAGCCGTGGGAGACGCTGCAAGTGGCGGACGCGGGCGACGTCGGAGTGACGCCGTTCGACATCGGCGAGGCGATCGGCCAGATAGAGCAGGCGGCCCGAGGGCTCTACGCGAGCGCCGATCGCATCGTCACACTCGGCGGCGACCACACGATCGCGCTCCCGATGCTGCGGGCGGCCCACGCCCAGCACGGCCCGGTCGCGCTCGTGCACTTCGACGCTCACCTCGACACGTGGGACAACATCTTCGGTGCTCGCGTGGTGCACGGCACGCCCTTCCGTCGCGCGGTCGAGGAGGGACTGCTCGACGTCCACCACTCGGCCCATCTCGGTATCCGCGGCACCATGCCGTCAGCGCGGGACTTCATCAACGACAAGGAGCTCGGCTTCGCGACGATCACGACGCTCGAGATCGCACGCCGCGGGATCGACGATGTCGTCGACCGCGTCCGGTCGCGCGTCGGCGACCGTCCGGTGTACGTCAGCATCGACATCGACGTGCTCGACCCGGCCAACGCCCCAGGCACGGGAACACCTGAGCCTGGCGGTCTCACGACCCGTGAGCTGCAGATGATCCTCTTCGGCCTGGCCGACCTCGACGTGATCGGCGCCGATGTCGTCGAGATCGCTCCGGCGTACGACCACGCGCAGATCACCGCGCTCGCCGCGGCCGGGCTCACGTTCGACCTGCTCGCCATGATGGCGCGGCCGGCAACCCCCTGGGCCGGCTGACGCCGCGTAACTCCCTCGCCTGCGCGAGGGGCGGGGGTTGGGGCTGGGGCCGGACGCGGGCAGGGGGTATTTGCTGGTCTGCCCAGCTTTTCCACGGTTCTGCTCCGGTCGGGCCCTGACGGGGCGGGATGGTCAGTGACGTCGGGCGGCATCGGGTGGCGCGTGGATGGTTTCGAACGGCTGTGTCCAGGCGTGCTGCCACGGCCATCGCTGGGGCAGGTGCAGGGTCACGCGCCGGGCGGAGCGGGCGATCCTGGCGGGGACACGGACGAGGTGGGTGCGCAAGGTGGCGGTGGTGGCCTTGGCGTGGAAGGCCGAGGTCAGGGCGCCTGCGGCTCGCAGCAGGTTGTAGGCCGTCGCCCACAGGACCAGCCAGGCCGCGTTGGCGTGGAAGTGTCCCGAGGGCAGGTGGGCCAGGGCGGATGCCTTGCTGTCGGCGATGACCTGCTCGATGACGGCGTGGTGACGGCAGGTCAGGGCCGCAGCATCGGAGCCGGCCTGTGGTTCGGAGAGGCTGTAGCCGCCGATGAGGGAGCCGCTGAGGATGTCTTCCGCCCAGCGCTGGCACTGGGCGGAGGTGCCGGCGCTCAGGAGCGGGAAGGCGGCGAGGCTATGAACGCTGGCGGCTACGGCGACGGCGGCCCAGTGTGCTGCCAACTCCTCAAGGACCTGGAGGTAGACCTCGTAAGGCTGGTTACCGCCGCCGAACTCCTCCGGGTAGGGCAGGCCGAGCAGCCCGGCCTGGCCCAGAAGCCCGAACAGGCCCTCGGGGTGGGTTTCGGTGCGCTCGTGTTTCATCGACACGGGGTGCGAGTTCCTTGTCGGCGATGTCGCGGACGAGGTCGAGCAGGTCCTCGGCCTCCCGCGTGGGCAGCAGACGGTCGACAGGCATGACGGAAAGCTCCTGGCTGTGGGCGGTGAAAGGGAGCGAAGGGCTCAGGCGGACACCGCGGTCGGTTCGTCCAGCCCGGCAAGGGCCTCGCGTGCCTTCTCGCGAAAGTCGGCGATGGCCGCCAGCTTGATGCCCTCGTAGCCGCGGATGGCGTCGGTGAGCCGTACCAGGTCCTCGACCTTGGCGGCGTTGTCCGGTGTCAGGTGCGCGAGAGCGTCTTGGACCAGGCGCGAGTACTCCGCGATCAGCGTGCGCTCCAGGCGGCGGACCTCCGCGTATCCGAAGAGGTCCATCCAGGTTCCGCGCAGTCCTCGCAGGGCGTAGAGCGTCCGGAAGGTGGCGGGCGCGGTGCGCCGGAGGCGGATCTTGCGCTTCATGCCCAGGGCGCGGAGTATCGGCGGGTGCAGCATGACGGAGACGGCGGCGCCGGCACCGAACTCGTCCTCGATCTTGGCCTGCTCCACGGCGTCCAGATGCAGCCGGGCCACCTCGTACTCGTCCTTGTATGCCATGAGTTTGTGGAGTCCCTGGGCGTAGGCGATCGCGATGCGCTCGCCGGTCTCGTCGCCGGCCCGCTGTCCGGCCACGGTGGCCACCTGCCGCACCTCGTCGGCATATTGCCGCGCATACGCCTTGTTCTGGTAGGCGATCAAGTCCGCGCTGCGCAGTGCTATGACGTCTCGCAGGCTCCCGGATCGCGCGGCGGCGTCCGCGATGGTCCGTGCCTCGGGCGTGATGTCGAGAACCTCCCGGGCGGGCGTGGCGATGGCACGCCGTACGGCCTCGGGGTCCAGGGCCGCTGCCCGCCCCCAGCGGAAGGCGGCGAGGTTCTTGTCCATGGCAGCGCCGTTGAGGCGGATTGCGGCTTCGATGGACTGGTCCGTCAGGGGAACGCAGCCGTGCTGATAGGCGGCGCCGATGAGCAACATGTTGGTCGGCATGTGGTCGCCGAACAGGGATTCGGCCAGGCCCTGGGCATCGAGGTACAGGTTCTCCTTGGAGCGGGTTACCGATTCGATCCGCTCCAGTGCGTCGTCCGGGGAGCCGGGCATGACGACCCGGTTGGTGACCATCGCGGCGGTGGGCACGATGGCGGTGTTGATGACGGCAATGGTGTGACCGGGGCGGGCCACCCGCATGTTGGAGTCGGCGGCTGCCCCGAGCAGGTCGAAGCCGATGATCACGTCCGCGGTCGCGTGGGAGGCCCGCAGGGCTCCGGTCACAGGGTCTGAGGAGATCCGCACGTCGCTGACGACGGGACCGCCCTTCTGCGCGAGTCCGGTCTGCTCCAGTCCGGCGGCGTAGCGGCCGTCGAGATGGGCTGCCATCTGCAGGATCTGTGACACGGTCACGACGCCGGTGCCGCCGATGCCGGGCATGCGCAGCAGGGTGCTGTTCCCGGACAGGGCGGAGCCGGGCGTGGTCAGTTCCACGGGCAGTTCGGGAAGGGGGCGGGAGGGCCGCTTGTCCTTCGGCTCCACGAGGAGGAAGGAGGGACAGTCGCCCTTCAGGCAGCTGAAGTCCGAGTTGCAGGAGGCCTGGTGGATCTGGGTCTTGCGGCCGAACTCGGTGGCGACGGGCTGCACCGACAGACATGTGGACACGTCGCCGCAGTCACCGCAGCCCTCGCAGACCCGCTGGTTGATGACCACCTTCTCGGCGGGGGTGGGGAGTTTGCCGCGCTTGCGCAGCCTGCGTTCCTCCGCGGCGCACCGGTCGTCATGGATGAGCACGGTCACGCCCTCGACGGCGGCCAGTTCCTTCTCGGCTTCGGGCAGGTCGTCGCGGTGTCGCACGGTGGCGATCGGATCAAGGCGTATACCACGGTAGTCGGCCGGCTCGGCGGTGGTCACGACGACCTTCCGTACGCCCTCGAGGGCGAGCCAGCGGGTCAGGGTCGGCACGTCCAGGCGCCCTTCGGGGCGCTGGCCCCCAGTCATGGCGACGGCGTCGTTGTAGAGCAGCTTGTAGGTCATCGTGACGCCCGCGGCTATCGCCGCGCGAATGGCGAGCGACCCGGAGTGGTGGAAGGTACCGTCACCGAGGTTCTGCACGAAGTGCCGGTCCTCGGTGAAGGGAGCGAGGCCGATCCACTGGGCACCCTCCCCTCCCATTTGGGTCAGCCCGACCTGGTTGCCGCGCCCCGCGCCATCCAACGCGATCATGACGTGGCAGCCGATGCCCACTCCGACGAGGGTGTCGTCGTCGGTACGGGTGGAGGCGCTGTGCGGACATCCCGAGCAGAAGTACGGCGTGCGCGCTGAAAGGGTCGGCACCGCGATACGGGCCGGGACTGGCGGCTTCATGGCGGTCAGCTGAACGGAAGCGGTGTGCGGCAGGCGGTCGGGCCCGATCCGCGTGGCCAGCGCCTTGGCCACGTCTTCGGCGCCCAGTGTGCCGCGGGCGGTCAGCAGCGGGCGGCCGTTCTCACCGCGACGGCCCACCACGGTGGGCGCGCCGGTCGTGCCGTAGAGGGCTTCCTTGAGGTGGCCTTCGATGAAAGGCACCTTGTCCTCGACGACGAGAACCTGGTCGAGGTCGCCGGTCATGGCCACCAGTTCCTCTGCCGACAGGGGGAACGGCATCGCCAGGCGGATCAGACGGACGCCCAGATCCTCCAGGGCGGACTCGTCGATACCGAGGTCGGCGAGGGCACGTTGCACCACGGCGTAGGAGGTGCCGGAGGCCACCACGCCCAAGGTCGCTTGCCGGGCGCTGAAGACGATGTGGTTCAGATTCGTCTGACGGGCGTAGTCACGTGCCAGATCCAGACGGCGGGTGAGCATGTCATGCTCGGCGTCCAGCGAGGCGGGACCGACGAGGGTTGGGGGAGCCCCACGGGGGCTGCGGGGGGGTGCGGGGACGTCCGGCCGCAGCGCATCGAGGTCGACGACCGCGGTGGCGTCCGCGATGTCCGCGACGATCTTCAAGCCGGTCCACAGGCCGGTGGCGCGAGACAGAGCCACGGCATGCAGCCCGAGCTCGATGATCTCCGCCACATTGCCGGGTGTGAGCAGGGGCATGGCCAGGCTCTGGCACATCGGCTCGCACGAACTGGGCACCGTCGAAGACTTGCTGCCGGGGTCGTCGCCGATCCAGGCCACCGCTCCGCCGAGCGCCGCGGTGCCGGCCACGGTGGAGTGCCGGATCGCGTCGGCTGCCCGGTCCAGCCCGGGGTTCTTGCCGTACCAGAACCCGGTGACCCCGTCGTGACGGCGTCCGGGGACCTGCCCGAGTACCTGTGTCCCGGCCACCGCCGTCGCGGCCAGCTCTTCGTTCAGACCTGGCCGGAACACCACGCCGCCGGGGTCGAGGAAGCGGCGCGCCCTGTCCATCTCCATATCGACCCCGCCCAGCGGTGAGCCCTGGTAGCCGGTCACGAAAGCACGGGTGTTCAGGCCGCGTGCTTCGTCGAGACGGCGCTGTTCGAGGGTCAGTCGCACCAGGGCCTGGATGCCTGAGATCAGTACCCGGCCGCTGCGGGCCGTGTACTTGTCGTCAAGCGATACCGCGGCAGGATCGGTGCTCATGCGCGCCTCCTCGAGATCACGGGTCCGGGCGCCAAGGACAACAACATCCCACCGTGCGACACAAGTAACTTGTGAGAAATTGCGGGCAAGAAGCAAAGAATTTGATCAGATACTGCTTGTAGATGCATTTTATTGTCACCCGCTGAGTGTGATGGAGGTACTGATGACAGAGATCGACGACGTCGACCGCCAGTTGCTGCGCATGCTCCACGAAGACGGGCGGCGCACCTTCTCGGACATGGCGATCGACGTGGGACTGTCGGTTGCCGCGGTCAAACGCCGTGTGGACCGGCTCCGGGAGAGTGGCGTGATCACCGGCTTCACCGTGCAGGTCGACCACACCAAGCTCGGCTGGGGCATCGAGGCCTTCGTGGAGCTGTCCTACACCGGAACCACACCGGTTGGGGAGATCGTCCGCACCGCCTACAAGGTCCCCGAGGTCCAAGCCGTCTTCACCATCGCCGGCGATCCGGACGCCCTGGTGCACGTCCGCGTCCGCGACATCGAGCATCTCCAACAGGTCATCGACAGCCTGCGTCGCGCCGGTCAGGTAACCGGGACCAAAACCCTCATGGTTCTCGGTTCCTGGACGCGGAGCACCTGATCGCAGGAGGGACCGTGAGCCGCAGGGCTGGCGCTCCCGCCGCGTGGTGAATTTGATCGCGGCGCGGAGTACCCGACCGAGTCACGCCAGAGGCGGCAGCGGACCGCTGTGGGTCCGCCTGACCACACCCGTGGGTACCGATCGCAGTCGTGGCCGCCGTCCAGTGACGTCGGGGAGGGTGTCGCCCTGCGGGCCGGAGCCGGTGCGGATGTGGTCGAGGTTCGTCTTGGTCGCGGCGGCGTCGAATGCGGCGCCGTCGCTGAAAGTGACGCCCTTGCTCAGGTCGACGGTCAAGGCTGTGCGGGCCTTGTCGTACGCCCACTTACTGGCGGGCATCGGAACCAGCTTCCCGTCAGGCCGACGCAGGACGAGCGTGTCGTACATGGCCTGGCAGGTCGGGAACCACGAGCGCCCGTCCCTGGGCCGGGTCGAACGAGAATGGCCTGGCCGCCGATGACGTGCAGTGATCGGCGACCGGAGTTCAGCTGCGAGTGGGCCGCTGGTAGGAGGCGTACGGGTGAGGGCCCGCAGACAGCGTCGATCCGCTGGCTGTCCGACATCGGTACCTGGGTATCGGCGTGGTTTTTCTCATCCACGGACGGCGTCCGTATGGCCCGCGTCCGGCGACAGCGGATGCCTGGCCGTCGTCGCGGCTGGGTGAGCGAGCGGCGACCGCCACCGGTCGCGCCGCCCAGCGCAGCCTGCTGGGGCGTGCTACTTGTCCGTCCCTGCCCGCTGGGCGGACCGGGGGTGTCCTGCGGTCGGCAACGGACCGAAGGCGAGAGGTGGGCACAAGCGCTCCCGCCGCTCGTCCGCCGCCCTGGCCACGGCCCGTTGGCCGGATCCGCGAGGGAGCGTGCCGTCAGGCCCGACCGCCGTCACAGCGGCGGTGTGGGTATGTCATCACGTCATGGCGCATCTCCCGCCTCTGTTCAGGGGGCTTCGGCAGTCTGGTGCGAGAAGGCAGCGTCGAGGGACGCGTCGGGCGGCATTCAGAACAGGGCCCGCACCTGTGTGACCGCCTCGGCCGCGTCGCGGAAGCGGCCCATTCCAGCGTCTTCCCACTCGAGATGGGCGCCGCAGACGGTGCAGCGGAAGAACATGGCGGTTGCCCCGTTGACCAGGTGTGTCAGGAAGTGCGCATGTCGGCCCCGGCTGGTCGCGGCCCGGCGTCAGCCAAGGACTGTGCCCGTGGATGCGGCTGGCCGACGTCGGCGTGAGAAAGCACCGAGGTCGATGGTCTGGCCGGTGTGTTCGCAGGTGTGCGTGAGCGCACTGCGGTCGTGGTCGTGCCCGCCTTCGACACCTTGGATCAGGGTGGTCATGAGGCGGCCTACCAGAGGGGCGTTCTTGAACTGATTGCCGCTGGTGCCGATGGCTACGTAGAAGCCGGCAAGTTCGGTTCGGTCGTAAACGGGGGTCCAGTCGTCGGTCACGTCGTACACGCCTGCCACCCCTTTGGGTTTGTTGGGAACGCGCAGACCGGGCAGCCGGCGAGCCGCCCGCGTCACCTGCGTTCTGAACTGCGGCACGGTCGGGAGGGGGCTCCCGTCGTCCGGATCATCGAGCCATTCCAGCGGGTCGCACTCGGGTTCCGTGCCGCCGACGAGCAGGAACTCCCTGCCCTCGGGCCGTATATATGTGCCGAGGTCCATATCGAGCAGCACCGGTGCCTGACGGTCGCCGCGGGCTTCGTGGTAGCCGGCGGGGGCCGCTGCATGGTGCACCTCCTGGCGAAGCGGCCGCAGGCCGACCGTGAAGTCGCCGCCTACTCCGGCGAGCCGGTTCAGCTGTCCCGACCATGGGCCGGCCGAGTTGACGACCACCGCGGCGGACAGTTCGGTTCCCTCCTTGAGGCGCACACCGCGCACGCGTCCCCTGCGGCGCATCACCGCGGTGACCTCGGTCTTCCAGCGGAAGGTGGCTCCGTGCCGCTCGGCGGCGGCAGCAAGGTTGCGCGCGGCGAGTTGCGGGTCGTCGACAAAGCCTCCGTCGGGTGTGTGGAGAGCACCGAGCCGAGCGGATGCGTCGGCGAAGAACTCATCGTCATCCACAGGGCAGGGCGGGAAATACCGGCCGGTGTCCACGGCGGGCAAGCGCTCGGACAGCTCCTGTGCATCCCATTCCTCGTACGGGACACCGACCTTGTCGAAGTGGCGCGTGAACAGGCTGCGGGGTGCGAAGTCCACGTCCAGCATGGTGACGCCGCAGCGGTTGAACCCTGCGAGGGGTTCACCGGCGGGTGCTTGGAGGTGGTCGCGCCATGTTTCCCAGCAGTGAAGGGACTCCCACGCGGCATTGACGCCCGCGATCGTGGGATAGGTGAAGCGGACCACGGCGCTCGAGGCGCTGGTGGAGCCGTTGCCTGCGCCGCCGAACTTGTCGACGACGACCACCCGCAGGCCGCTCCGCGCCAGTTCGAGAGCGATGGAGGATCCGATGACCCCGGCCCCGACGACGACTACGTCTGTGCTCTCAGCCACGTTTCAACTCACCTTCATATCGCCGGACCAGACGGTTCCTGCGGCGGCGCGGCGGGTCGCCGCGCCGCCGTTGTCCGCACCGTACGCGAGTAAGAGGCCATGTCCGGCGACTGTTGTTGTCACTTTCCGTCGCCGTACCGCACCGTTGTCGCGCATGTGCGCCGATGCTCAGCTATGGGGGCCGAAGGCCGCTCAACGTTCCGGACGTGATCGTGGAGCCGGGTCGGCCCTCGCGCATGCGCAAGATCAAGGTGACCGCGTCCTCCGAGCGGGTTCCGGCAGTGAGGAGTTCCTGTAGGAGGAGGCCGCGCATCGCGGCAACGGTGACGGTGGCCACATCCCGCGCTTCCTTCGCGTTGAGCCCTTCGCGCTCCGCGAGTGAGGACAGCATCACGGTCAGGTCGTCGATCGACTCCACGAACTCACGGAAGTCCTCGGGGCGGTACGCGGCCAGTCCGGCGACGTAGAAGAAGCCGCGGATACGCGACAGCTGCTCCGGCCGGGTGTAAGTACGCCAGATCGCCATCACGAAATCGTCGAAGGTGCCCTGCTGGGCGGCCTCCAGAAGTGCCTCGTTGTCACGGGATCGCTGCGCCGTGAGCATGGCGGCCAGGACGCCCGACAGTGACCCGAAGTGGTACCGCAGCAGGGCGTGGCTGGTCTCGATCCGGGCGGCGATCTCACGGAGCGACATCTCCGGCGGGGGAAGGGTCTCACCGAAGGCGTCGAGAAGCCGTACCAGGAGTCGCTCGCGCGCGCTGCCGCTGCGTTGCGAGGTTGACAGGATCACTCCCACAGTTTATCCATTGGAAAAGACGGATGCAACGGCGGAGGGTCGACGATGGGACCTGTTCATGTGGTCGGCGCGGTGGTCATCGACGGATCGGGGCGCGATCCCAGCAGCCTCGATCTCACGATCGAGCACGGCCGTATCACCCGACTCGGCGGTTCCGGCGCGTACGGCGAGCGTCTCGATGCCGAGGGATTGACGATGACGCCCGGCCTGATCGACGCTCACGTCCACCTGGGCGTGTCGAGCCCGATCCAGCCGCACTTCTCGTTTCGGATCAGCGCCGCCGAGATCGCGGCGGACATCTTCGCCACGGCCGGCGCGGCGCTCGACGCCGGCTTCACCACGGTTCGCGACACCGGCGGGATCGACGGCGGTGTCGTCACCGCGATCGCGAAGGGCAAGGTCAGAGGGCCGCGCGTCCTGTCGTGCGGACCTGTTCAGTGCCAGATCGGCGGGCACGGCTACTACGGAGCCGAATGGGAACCCACCGAACTGTGGAGCAGCCACCACATCCCGGGCCTGTGCGCCCTGTCGATGATGGCGGGTAACGCGGACGAGCTGCGGCACAACGTCCGCGAAGCCTTCCGTCGCGGAGCCTCCTTCCTGAAGCTCTGCGTCACCGGCGGCGTGGTGGGCGCGCATGACCGACTGTCCGACACCCAGTTCACCGTCGAAGAGATCGCTGTCGCGGTTCAGGAAGCCGCGGCGCGGAACACCTATGTGACCGTTCACGCCCACAACAACGAGGGCATACGCAATGCGGTCGAGGCCGGGGTGCGCTGTGTCGAGCACGGCACCAGCCTCGACGAATCCACAGCGGCCCTGATGGCCGCTCGCGAGGTTGCCCTCGTGCCCACGTTCGCCGTCGTCGAGCAACTGCTGCACGACACCGCCGGAGCCGGTCTCGCCGAGTCGACCCGCGACCGGGTCATGGGCGTACGCGAGCAGATGACGAAGGCGCTCGCTGCCGCCAAGCACGCAGGAGTACGGATCGGGCTGGGTTCCGATCTCATCGGTCCGGCCCAGGAGCGTCGCGGCAGAGAACTCAGCCTGCGCGCGGCCCTCGAGACGCCGATGGAAGCGCTCGTGGCGGCGACCCGGACCAACGCCGAGATCCTCGGCCTGTCCGGCCAGGTGGGTGTCATCACTCCCGGCGCGCAGGCAGACCTCGTCCTGTGGAACGGCAACCCGCTCCAAGACCCGGAACTGTTCTCCGACCCCACCAACGCCGTCCTCGTGATCCAGGCCGGCCGTATCGTAAAGGACCTCAGATGAGCACCATGTGGCAGGGCTGCCTTGCCCACACCGACTACTTCGAGATGCGCTCCAGCGGCGGGCACGACTACGGCGTCTGGGTCACCACGCCACCGCGCTACGACCCTGCCGCCGCGCCAGCGCCTGTCGTGTACGTGCTCGACGGCAACTGGGCCGTGGGCATGACCGCCCCGCTCATCGTCACGCAGCTGGACCCCATGCAGGCGATTCAGCCCTACATCCAAGTCAGCGTGGGCTACGCGGGCGAGGAAGCCGAGCACTGGGAGCGGCTGCGCAACCGCGACCTCGTGCCCCCCGGCGAGCCCATCGCGAAGGAGTTCACCGACGCGGTGGAGATGGGGGTCGAAGCGGGCACGATGACGCGCGAGCAAGCCGACGCCTACCTCGCTGAATTGAGCGGCAGCCGCGGGGACATGTTCCTGGACTTCCTCACCGACGACCTGCACCCGCGGATCGAACGCGACTACGGCACGGCCCCGAGCGGCCACGGCCTCTTCGGCTACTCCTACGGCGGACTCTTCAGCCTCTACGCCTGGCTCACCAAGAGCACCTTCTTCGAGAGCATCGGCGCGGGCAGCCCCGGCATTATCAATGAAGACAGCCAGGTCTTCACTCGACTTGAAGCCATGGGGGACACCCTGCCCGACACCAAACTGCACGTGACCTTCAACGACCGGGAGATCCTCGGAGACCTGGCGGTCTACCAGAATCTCACGAAGAACACGGCCACGTTCCTTCACCGCCTCACCTCACGCGGCGGATCCGTCACCAGCGCACTCATGCACGACACACACGTGACCGGGCTGCAGGCATCGTTCCTCAGCTACCTCAGGACCTGCCGCGCCCAGTAAGCCCGGACGCCGCAGCTCTCCTTTCGTCCCATGAAAGTCGACTTCTCTGGAGGTGTGCGGGTGGCCGAACGTGACATCGTCAGCACGACGCCCCCTGCCGTGGGTATCGCTGAAGCACTCAGGCGACGGCTGCCCGCCGGCCGGGTGGTGACTGATCCGGACATCGTCGCCGGCCTCTCGCACGACCAGGCGGTGTGGGCGCCTGTGGGCCGAGCGGTGGCGGTCGTGCGCGCCAAGAGCACCGATGAGGTCCAGACTGTGGTGCGTGCGTGCCTGGAGCAAGGAGTTCCGTTGGTTGCCCGCGGCGCCGGCACTGGATTGTCGGGCGGCGCCAATGCCGTCGAAGGAAGCGTGATCCTCGCGCTGGACGGCATGGATCGGGTGCTGGAGGTCGACGAGCTGGAGCGCCTCGCCGTCGTACAGCCCGGTGTGGTCAACGATGACCTCCGCGCCCACGTAGCGCCGCTCGGCCTGTGGTACCCGCCCGACCCTGCCAGTTCGCCCTGGTCGACCATCGGAGGAAACGTCGCGACGAACGCCGGCGGAGTCTGCTGCGTCAAGTACGGTGTCACCCGCGACTATGTCCTCGCTTTGGAGGTCGTGACCGGCACAGGCGAGGTGGTCCGGCTCGGGCGCCGTACGTCAAAGGGGGTCGCCGGCTACGACCTTGTGAGCCTCATGGTGGGTGCCGAGGGCACTCTTGGTGTCATCACCGAGATCACGGTCCGGCTACGACGCCTGCCTCCGGTCGGCGCGACCGCCGTCGGCTACTTCGACAACGTCGGGCAGGCCGGTGACGCGGTGCGGGCGACGGCTGCCGCAGGGCTGCGGCCGGCCGCGCTGGAACTCGTCGACCGGCACTGTCTGCGCGCGGTCGACGCCTGGAAGAACATGGGACTCTCCGCCGAGGCGGACGTTGTGCTCCTGGCCCGTTTCGACGATGACGGCCGCGCCGCCGAGGAAGACGCCCGCAAGATGGTCGACTGCTTCCGCGCCGCCGGCTCGACTTGGGCGGACCGGTCGGAGACAGAGGAAGAGGCCGAGATGCTCTTCGCGGCCCGCCGGCTGGCCTTCCCCGCGCTCGAGCGGCTGGGGCCGGTCCTCACGGAGGACGTCTGTGTGCCCATCGGGGCGGTGGCGGAGATGCTGGCCCGCATCGACCGGACCGCTAAGAGGCACCGGATCACCATCGCCAACATCGCGCACGTCGGCGACGGCAACTTGCACCCGCTGCTTGTGACGGAACATGGTGACGCGGCGGCTCAGGTCCGGGCCCGTGCGGCGTTCGACGACATCATCCTGGACGCCCTTGAATTGGGTGGCACGGTGACGGGTGAGCACGGTGTGGGACTGCTCAAGCGGCCAGGTCTCACCCGGGAACTCGGCCCAGCCGTCCTGCAGATGCATCGCGCGGTTAAGCATGCTCTTGACCCGGCCGGGATACTCAACCCCGGCAAAGTCTTCGGCCCCGCATGATCCCTTGGCGAAGTACGGGCTCCTGCTTCAGGGCCGTCGCATGCGGCCAGTGTGTGATTGCAAAGCCAGCACCTTCCGATCACCATGTCGACGCCGACCACCGCCCTCTGGTCGCGAAGCGCCTCGGGTACCACCCGCTGGATCAGATCCCCCAACACATCCGGCGCCAACCTGTGCCGCTCGAAAAGTCATCGCTGCACGTCATGCTGCATATCTGTACTCGTTGATGAGACCGCCGAGGATCCGGGTACGCAGGATTTTGTGAGTGTTGAGGTCATGCGCCGCGGCGGGGTGTTCGGGGGCGTCGGGTGGTAACTGGTTGCGCGCTTGGTGAGGGCGGTGCTCGTTGTAGTGCCGCTCGTAGGCCGCGAGGATGTGGTGGGCGTGGGCCTCGTTCATGATGAGGACGTGGTCGAGGGCTTCGCGTCGGATGCTGCCGATGATGCGTTCGCGGTGCGCGTTCATACGGGGGGCCCGTGGCGCACTTTTGAGGATCTCCATCTCCTCGGCCCGAAGGACGGCGTCGAAGGCCTCGCCGTACTTGCCATCGCGGTCGCGCAGCAAGAAGTGCAGGGACTCGATGCGTATGCCCAGGTCGGCGGTGAGATTCCGTGCCTGCTGCGCCGCCCAGTCCCGGGTCGGGTGGGCGGTGACCCCGGTGATGTGCAGTCGCCGGGTGCCGTGCCCGAGGAACGCCGGCGCGTACAGCCGCCTGCCGAGGGCGGTGTCGATGTGGAAGAAGTCTGCCGCGATGATGCCCTCGGCTTGCGCGGTCAGGGACTCGTGCCAGGTCGGGCCTGAGCGACGTGGCGCGGGGTCGATGCCGGCCGCGTTGAGGATCTCCCAGACCGTCGAGGCGGCGATCCGATGCCCGAGTCGGGCCAACTCTCCTTGGATCCGCCGGTGCCCCCACCTCGGATGCTCCCTCGCCAGCCGCAGGACGAGCTTCTTGACCGCTGCGGGGGTGGGCGGGCGTCCGGTGCGTCGGCGCGCGGTGTAGTCCCACTTCGCGGCGATGAACCGACGATGCCAGGCCAGCAGGGTGCCGGGAGTGACTGGGAAGACCTCATGCCAGTGACGCCGGGGTATCAGCCCGGACAGGGCGGCGAACCAGAACCGGTCGGCGGGCTCATAGCGGACCGGTCCGGTCAATTGGCGGCGCAGGACTGCGTTCTCGTGCCGTAGCACCAACAGTTCCGCGTCCTTCGCTGTCCCACGGCGGAGGAGTACCGATGGAACGGTCAGCAGCTTCCGGGTCACCTTGTACAACAAGGACACGATCATGCAAGGCATGATCCCAGCGAACTGACCGCACCCCGCTGAACTGCGGCGATGACTTTTCGAGCGGCACAGGCTCAACCGCGCGGACCCTCTACGTCATTCGTCGCGGTGATCCCAGGCGACGCGGAAGCCGGTGTTGCCGCCGGAGCTGTCCGGGGTGTTGCCGGTGCGGGCGGCCACGCGGTAACGGTTGCAGTAGGAGTCGTGGCACAGGTACGAGCCTCCGCGCATGACGCGGTTGGTGCCTTTCGCGCCGGATTCCGGGTGGTCGGTGGCCCACCGGTCCGCACACCACTCCCACACGTTCCCGGCGACGTTGTGGAGTCCGTAGCCGTTGGGCTCGTAGGCAGTGACCGGGGCGGTGCCGACGTAGCCGTCCTCGGCGGTGTTGTGGGAGGGGAAGCGGCCCTGCCAGATGTTGCAGCGGTGCTCGCCGCCCGGGGTCAGCTCGTCGCCCCAGGGGTAGCGGGCCTGCTCCAGGCCGCCCCGCGCGGCATACTCCCACTCCGCCTCGGTCGGCAGCCGCGCCCCCTCCCACGTGCAGAAGGCGACCGCGTCCGCCCAGGACACGTGCACCACCGGATGGTCCCCAC
The DNA here is from genome assembly GCF_001417735.1 of Streptomyces sp. NBRC 110028. Classification (GTDB taxonomy): domain Bacteria; phylum Actinomycetota; class Actinomycetes; order Streptomycetales; family Streptomycetaceae; genus Streptomyces. The sequence goes on along the minus strand of NZ_BBUZ01000033.1, from coordinate 160,325 downwards.
GCCCGGACAGACCGCTGCCCGACCCCTCGGGCGCCGCCCAGTACGCCCCCCGCACCCCGCACCACCACGGTGTGATGTCAGGCCGGGGCGAAACCCGGCGCAGCTCGCCCGGCAGGAACTTGGCGAAGACGTACGACCAGCCGAACCGCTCGGCGTCGGTCTGGTACCCGGTCGCCTCCACGAATGCCGCGAACCGATCGTTCGTCACGCAATGCCTGTCGATCGCGAACGGTCCCACGGTCACTGCGCGAACCGGGCCCTCCCCGTCACCGGGGTTGGCGTCGGCGTCCTCGCTGCCCATGAGAAAGGTCCCGCCGGGCAGGCAGACCGCGTTATCGCGGGAGCCGCTGCCCCGAGCGGGGGCCGACGGGAGGTTCGCGGGAGAAGGCGGAGGTCCGGCGGGTCGGCCGGGTGGGCAGCAGCGCGGGGACATGCGGGCGTTACTTCCTTTCCGCGAGGCGTACGTCGGGGATGTGCGGGGCGTGCCACGAGACCCGGGTCGCGCCGCCCGTCGGCGCGAGACGTGCCTGAAGGTCCTCGGCCAGGGCCGCACGGCCGGTGTCCCGCAGATGCTGAGCGTACTGCCCGGGATCGTTGTAGTACGTGGGGCCGGTCTGCAGGGTGGTCTGCATCGGGTCGGGCAGGGCGCCGGGGCCGCCCGCGTACCGCGTCCACCACTCGGCCAGGTGCGAGCGCATCCGGTCGGCGAGCGCGGGTTCGTCCGCGAGCAGGTCGCGAGTGAGGTGCGGATCGGTGGTCACGTCGAACAGCGACTCCCACTCGGCGCGGAAGCACCCGGGGTGGTAGGTGCGGATGTAGAGGTGGTCGCGAGTGCGTACGGCCCGTTGGTAGGTGTGGGCGCCGTGCCCGAGGACGAGGTACTCCCGGGACCCGATCCGCTCGCCGCGCAGCGCCGGGGCGAAGGACTGGCCCTGCCAGCCCGGGGGTATCGGGATGCCGAGCAGGTCGCACAGAGTGGGGGCGTAGTCGATGTTGTAGAGCAGGGCGTCGCAGTGCCGGGCGTCGTCGGGAAGATCGTCGGTCACTCCGGGCCAGTACACCACCAGCGGGAGACGGTGGGTGGGCTCGTTGGCCAGGCCGTGTTCGGCGTAGGAGCCCTGCTCGCCGAGGGACTCGCCGTGGTCGGCGCTGACGATGATCGCGGTGTCGTCGGCGATACCCAGTTCCTCCAGTGTCCGCAGGAGTTCGCCGAAGTGGTGGTCCCAGTACATGACCGCGCCGTCGTAGCCGTCGGCGAGGAGTTCGAAGTCCTCACGGGTGCGGATGGCGTCGGGCATGGCGTGGGGCACGGCGGAGTCCCGCGGTCCTCGGAAGTAGTGCAGGTCAAGGGCGCTGCGTGGTCCGTAGACCTCAGCGTGGGCGTCGATGGCCGCCTGGTCCGGCCAGGCGGGGGCGGGGCCCGACTCGGCGGCCCGGCGCACCCACTCCGGACCGATGAGGTAGTCGGTGTGCGGTTCCCAGTAGGTCAGGTGCAGGTACCAGTCGTCCCTGTCGGCGTGGCGGCGGATCCAGTCCAGGGCGACCGCGTTGATCTCGTGTGCCTGCTCGTCGTTGATCTCGCCCGTGGCGCGGATGGCCTCGCGGAAGTTGCCGTGGAAGAAGTAGGCCCGGTGGCGCTCGGCGAACATGGACACCATCGCGGTGTACCAGCCGTGGTCCTGGAGTCGCTGGCCGAGCAGCGGGCGGTCCCGGTCGGGCCGGTGCCCGGAGTCGAGCCGGAAGCGGGCGGCCTCCCCGAAGTGTCCGATCACACCGTTGGTGATGCCGAACTGGCCGCTGGTCAGCGCGGTGCGCGAGGGCAGGCAGGGGGAGTCGGAGCAGTAGTAGCGGTCGAAGACCACGCCGCGGTCGGCGAGGCGCTGGAGGTTGGGAGTGGTGGGGCGGTGGTAGCCGTACGGCTGGGTGTGGTCGGCGCGCAGGGTGTCGACGTCGATGTAGATGATGCGCATAGGGGTCCTCCGGCGGGGTCGGGGCGGCGGGTGGTCAGGCCGGCGTGGGCGGCGGTGGGGCCGGGGCGGCCAGGGCCACCGGAGGGAAACGCGGGTCGGTGGCGGCCGGGATGATGTCCGCGGTCTCGACCTGCCAGCGCAGCAGGGCCTGTTCGAAGCGCCGCTCGGTCGCCGTGTGCTCCGGGCGGCCGGCCAGGTTGACCGTCTCGTGCGGGTCGTCGCGGCGGTGGTACAGCTCCGGGGGCTCGTACAGCCGCCATACGTAGGTCCAGTCCCGGTCCCGTACGGCCACGGCCTTGCCGACGAGGTGCGGCCGCTCGTGCTGGAGGTCGCCCTTGAGGTCGTAGGGGTAGGCCGGCCGCTCGAGCTGTGGTTCCTCCTCCTCGGCGAATCCGCCCTCGGTGAAGGCGTAGCGGCGGTGTTCGCGGCCGGGGTCGTGCAGGACGGGGACGAGGCTGCGGCCGAAGTGCCGGTGCGGGGCCGTGACACCGGCCAGCTCCAGGACGGTGGGCAGCACGTCGACCAGTTCCACCATGCCGTCGTGGCGCTGGCCTGCGGGCAGGCCCCCGCCGCTGACGATCAGCGGGTCGCGGGTGATGCAAGGGTCCATCCCGGAGGGCCACTTCTCGATCAGTCCGTAGTCGCCGAGGTACTCGCCGTGGTCGGCGAAGAACAGGCTGACGGTGCGATCGTCCGCTCCCGAGGCGCGCAGCGCGGCCTGGATCCGCCCGACGTGGTCGTCCAGCCGGGAGACCATGCCGTGGTAGACGGCGGCGACCTCCCGCCACATCTCGGGGCTCACCCGGTCCAGCCCGTACTTTCGCCGGATCGCCTCCTTGAAGCCGGGCTCGGGGCCGCCGGAGGGAGGAACGGGGGCGGGTACGGCCGCGCGGTCGTGCAGGGAGAACCAGGGTTCCTCGGCCTGGAACGGGCAGTGCGGGGCGAACAGCGGTACGAACAGTACCCAGGGTCCGGACGGCGGCTCGGCCAGCCACCGTTCGGCGGTGCGCACCGCCGCTTCGTCGTGGTCGGTCAGCCCGTCCCGCTCGATCCGGCCGCGGTAGAAGACGCGGGCCCATGTGTCGGAGGGGAAGTCCTTGTTGAAGCCGGGCCGAGTCTGCTTCTCGGACAGGCCGTACTCGTGCGCGCTCAGCTCGGTCACGCCCGGCGCCAAGGCGTCGCCACGGGTGCCGGCCCAGGTGACGTGGTAGCCGGCGTCCTTCAGGATGCGCAGCAGGTTGGGCTCGTCCGGCTGGAGCAGGTGGGTGAGGGTTCGGTGGCCGCGTACGTGCGGGTACCAGCCGGTCAGGAACGACGCCCGGCTGGGCGAGCAGACGGGGTGCTGGACGTACGTCTGCTCGAAGACCGTGCCGCGTTCGGCGAGGGCGTCGATGTGCGGGGTGCGGGCGAGGTCGTTGCCGAAGCACCCCAGCGCGTCGGCGCGCAACTGGTCCGGGACGATGATCACGAAGTTGGGGGGTGTCATGACAGGTGGACCTCCTGGGTCAGGGGCGTGTCGTCGCTGGCGGTCCCGGCGTGCACCAGGAAGGCTCCGGGCTCGTGGCACCAGCTTTCGCCCTCCCAGTGGGCGAAGGCCCGGTCCGGGAGTTCGACGGCGACATCAGCGGATTTACCGGGGGCGAGGTGGACGGGCGTGAAACCGGCGAGCCAGCGCGCCGGGCGGTCCACGGCGCTGTCCGGCCGGGACACGTACACCTGCACGACCTGTTTGCCGGGGCGAGGACCGGAGTTGGTGACCCGAACCGTTGCGGTCAGACCGGCTCCCGGACGGATACGGGAGGGCACCGAGAGGTCGTCCAGCCGCCAGGTGGTGTACCCGAGGCCGTGGCCGAACGCGTACGCCGGGGTGCGGCCCGCGCGCAGCCACGCCCGATAGCCGATGTGCAGGCCCTCCTCGTAGACGAGGCGGCCGTCCACCGGGCGGGTGGACAGCACCGGGACGTCCTCCTCGGCGGCGGGCCAGGTGGTCGGCAGCCGTCCTCCCGGCTCTCGCACGCCCAGCAGCACATCGGCCAGCGCGGCCCCGAAGTCCTGGCCCGGGAACCATGTCAGCAGCACCGCCGCGACCTCGTTACGCCATGGCATCAGCACCGGGCTGCCGGCGTTGACGACCACGACGGTGCGCGGGTTGGCGGCGGCCACGGCGCGGACCAGGTCGTCCTGGCGGCCGGGCAGGGCGAGTGTGACGCGGTCGCGGCCCTCGCTCTCCGCCCGGCTGGTGGTGCCGACGACGACCACCGCGACCTGCGCGTGCCGGGCCTGCTCGGCCGCCCGCGCGATCTCCGCGTCCGGGTCGGGCACGACCGGCAGCAGGCCCAGGGACAGCACGACGGAACCGGTGCGGCTTGCCCCGGCCCGGGAGGCCAGGTCGTGCACGACCCTCAGCTCGACCTCCCGTCCGGCCTCCAGCCGTACGGAAGTGGAGGCGGTGGGCGGCACGAATACCTCCGCGACCAGGGCCTGTGCCCTGTCGGCGCGGAAGTCGGCCTCCATGACCGGCTCGCCGTCGAGGTGCAGGACAGTGTGCCCGGCGCCGGCCACGGCCAGTTCCGCCGGACCGTCCTGGTCGGGACGGTACCGGGTGGTCAGCTCCAGGGTGCGGGCGCCGGGCGGGGTGGTGCCGAACCACACCAGGTCGGTGGCGAACCGGTCCTCGCTGAAGACCTCTGCTCCGTGCGCGTCCAGGAACCGCGCCCGCAGCCCGGCGCCGCCGGTGAACGGGTTGGTGAGGGTGTGCGGGGGCAGCGGCACCGGCGCGTCCGGGACGGCGGTGCCGATGTCGTAACCGACGGCCACGCCCGGGAGCGCCGCCCGCAGCGCCTCGAGCGGCGAGGATGTCCCCGCCGGGACGACGGTCGCGCTGCCGCCGCCCTGGACACGCGGGGTGCGGGCGGCCGGGCCGCTGACCGCCACGGACCGCAGCTCCTGCGCGGCCCAGGGCAGACCACCGGGGACGTTGCGCACCAGCACCATGCCGGCGACGGCGGCCTCGCGGGGGAAGCTCTCCGGGATCCGCGGGGGCTCCTCCGGGGCCGGGTGCCCCTCCAGCGCCCCCACCCGGGAGGCCAGCCGCAGCAGCCGCCCCACCTTCTCGTCGACGGCCGCCTCGGATACCCGGCCCTCGCGGACGGCGGCGACCAGCCGGTCGCCCCAGGGCCCGTCCGGACCCGGCATCGCGAGGTCCTGCCGGGCGGCGGCACTGGCCTCGGTGGAACGGACCGCCGTCCAGTCCGAGACGACCACCCCGTCGAAGCCCCACTCGGTGCACAGGGGGTGCCGCAGCAGGTCGTTCTCGCTCATGGTCACGCCGCCCACCGCGTTGTACGCGGACATCATCGCCCACGTCCCGCCCTCGGTGACCGCCGTCTCGAAGGGCGCGAGGTAGACCTCGCGCAGGGTGCGCTCGTCCGCCCGGATGTCCACGGTGAGCCGGTCGGTCTCGGAGTCGTTGGCCACGTAGTGCTTGGGCACGGCCGCCACGCCGTGGTCCTGCAGGCCGCGGATGAATCCCGTGGCGAGCGCACCCGACAGGAACGGGTCCTCGGAGAAGCACTCGAAGTGCCGGCCGCCGAGCGGGCTGCGGTGCAGATTGATCGTGGGCCCGAGGACGGCGTGCACCCCCTTGGCCCGTGCCTCGCGGGCCAGCACTTCCCCGTACCGGTGCGCGAGGCCGGTGTCCCAGGTGGCGGCCAGGCAGGTGGCGGAGGGCAGGCTGAGGGACGGGGCCCGTTCGTCCCAGCGCTCACCGCGCACACCGGAGGGACCGTCGGACAGCAGCATCGAGTCCAGGCCGATGGCGGGTTCGGCATGGGTGCGCCAGAACGTCCCTCCGGTGAGCAGACGAACCTTGCCTTCCAGGGAGAGCGAGGCGACCAGTTTCGCCACCGGGTTGTCGTCGGTGAGCCGGGAGTCCGCGTTCGGGCGCGTCATCGTGGTCCTTGTCGTTCGGGAACGAGTGGGGGAAGCGAGGTGCGGGCGCCCGGCTACGGGACGCCCCCAGCCGCCGTCGGTTCCCCGAGGAAGTGGCAGGCCGGGCCGTGCGAGGCGAGGTCGGCGATGCCGGGTCTCGGTCTGCGCGCGGATGGTGTGTTCGGGGAGAGTCAGCGGGCCGATGGGGCAGCGGGTGCGGAACCGGCAGCCGGACGGCGGGTTCTTGGGGCTGGGCAGGTCGCCGCGCAGCACGATGCGCTCACGGGCGGCGCCGATAGCCGGGGCGGGGGAAGAGGACAGCAGGGACACGGTGCAGGGGTGGAGGGGGCCGGCGCAAAGCTGGTCCGCCGGACCCGTCTCGATGATCCGGCCGAGGTACATCACGGCCACCCGGTCGCTGATGCGCCGGACGGCGGCCACGTCGTGGGCGATGACCGGAGCCGGGCCAGGAACATGTGCTCGTTGGCCGGCGGGAACCGGTAGTCCGGCTCCTGCCCGTCTTCCGACCTCGCCCGCGTGCTCACCTCTCGTACACCCCCGTGGCCGGTCCTGGCAGCGCGACCTCGGGGAACCGCGGGTCGCGGTCCTCCGAGACGATGTCGGAGGTGGCGACCTGCCGGCGCAGCAGCTCGCGTTCGAAGTGCCGCTCGGTTTCGGCGTGCTCCGGGCGGCCTGCGAGGTTGACCGTCTCGTACGGGTCGTGGCCGCGGTGGTAGAGCTCCGGCGGCTCGTACAGCCGCCACACGTAGGTCCACTCCATGTCGCGCACGGCCACGGCCTTGCCGACAAGCCTCGGGTGCGTGCGCAGCAGCTCGCTCTTGATCTCGTAGGGGTAGGGCACCTGTTTCAGGACCGGCCCCTCATCCGCCAGGCCGCCGCCCTCGGTGACGGCGTACTCGCGGTGCTCGCGCGGGTCGCGCCCCGGGTCGCGCAGCACCGGCAGCAGGCTTCGGCCGAAGTGCTTGTGCGAGGCCTGGACCCCAGCCAGTTCGAGCACTGTCGGCAGCACGTCGACCAGCTCGGTCATGCCCTGGTACCGCTGTCCGGCGGGCAGACCGCCGCCGCTGATGATCAGCGGATCGCGGGTGATGCAGGAGTCCATCGAGGAGGGCCACTTCTCGATGAGTCCGAAGTCGCCCATGTATTCGCCGTGGTCGGAGAAGAAGAGGCTGACGGTGTCGTCGAAACAGCCCGAGGCGCGCAGCGCGGCCTGCATTCGGCCGACATGGTCGTCGAGCCGGGAGACCATGCCGTGGTAGACGGCGGTGACCTCGCGCCACATCTCCGGGGTGACGCGGTCGAGGCCGTACCGCTCGCGGATCAGTTCCTTGAAGCCGGGCTCGGCCGGCTGCGGCGGCACGGCGTCGGGGACGGCCTCGCGGTCGTGCAGGGAGAACCACGGCTCCTGCACCTGGAAGGGGGTGTGCGGGGAGAACAGCGGCACGTAGAGCACCCACGGCCGCTTCGGCGGCGCGGCCAGCCAGCGCTCGGCTGTCCGTACGGCCGCCTCGTCGTGGTCGATCAGCCCGTCGTCCGGAACCCGGCCCCGGTAGAACAGGCGGGCCGACACCTCGTCGGGGTACTCCTCGGGGCGCTGCTCCCGGGTGTGCTCCGCGCCCTCGGCGAAGCCGTACTCGTGGGCGCTCAGCTCGGTCACGCCCTGAGCGAAGTGGTCGCCGCGGGTGCCTGCCATGGCCACGTGGTAGCCGGCGTCCTTCAGGATGCGCAGCATCTCGGATGGTGTCATGCCGGTCGGACCTCGCGGGACAGGGGCAGCTCGTTGCTGCCGGCATCGGGGGGTGAATGAACCCGGCTCGTGGCGACGCCAGCCTCCCGGCTTGCCCGTCTCGCCCGGCTCCCAGCGCGCGAACGCCCGGGGCGATATGCCCACGGCGATGGCGGGCTCGGCGGCGGGGCTCCAGAAGCGCCCCCGGTGGGCGGGCGGAGCTTGTGCACCGGCGGCAGGGAGGCGATGAGCGTCTCCGCGCGTTCCGGCAGGTCGGTCATCAGGATCCTTCCTTGAGCTCCCCGGGGAAGTGGCAGGCCACGCCGTGCGACGTGAGGCCGGCGACACCGAGTTCCGGTGTCTTCTGCGCGCAGATCGTGCGTTCGGGGTGGGTCAGCGGGCCGATGGGGCAGCGGGTGCGGAACCGGCAGCCGGACGGCGGGTTCTTGGGGCTGGGCAGGTCGCCGCGCAGCACGATGCGCTCGCGGGCGGCGCCGACGGTCGGGGCGGGGGAAGAGGACAGCAGGGATACGGTGTAGGGGTGGAGGGGGTCGGCGTAGAGCTGCTCCGCCGGGCCCGTCTCGATGATCCGGCCGAGGTACATCACGGCCACCCGGTCGCTGATGTGCCGGACGACGGCCAGGTCGTGGGCGATGAACAGGTAGCCGAGGCCGAGGCGGTCGCGTAGGTCGGTGAGGAGGTTCATGATCTGCGCCTGGATGGACACATCGAGCGCGGACACCGGCTCGTCCAGCACCAGGCACTCCGGCTCGACGGCCAGCGCGCGGGCGATACCGATGCGCTGTCGCTGGCCCCCGGAGAAGGTGTAGGGCATCCGGTCGAGGTGGCGTTCGCCGAGCCCGACGGTGTGCAGGAGCTCCAGCGCGCGGTCGGGCCGCTCGGCGGCGGGCACGCCGCGCACCTCCATGGCCTCGTCCAGGACCTGGCGCACCGTGCGGCGCGGGTTGAGCGACGCGTACGGGTCCTGGAAGACGTACTGCAGGCCCCGCCGCAGCTCGCCGGCCGCCCGGCGGGACATCGCGGTGACGTCCTGGCCGCGTACCCGCACCCGGCCGGCCGTCGGCTGATTGATACCCACCAGGGTCCGGGCGAGGGTGGACTTCCCGCAGCCGGACTCGCCCACCAGGCCCAGCGTCTCGCCCGCGCGGACGGTGAGGCTGACTCCGTCCACCGCGTACACCGCCCCGCCGCCGCGTCGGCCGAACCCGCGCCGCGCGCCGAGGTTCACACGCAGGTCCGTGACGTCCAGGATGGGGTCGCCGATGGCGGTGCGGGGGCGGGCGGGGAGTGACGTGGCGGGTGTGCCGGTGTCGGCACCGGCACACCCGGGCGCGGGGTCCGTGAGCGTGTCCGGACCCGCCGTCACCCAGCACGCGGCCTCGTGCGCCGTGTCCCCGGTCAGCCGTTCCAAGGCCGGTACGGCGTCCCGGCAGTTGTCCCGGGCCAGATCACACCGCGGTTGGAAGGCGCAGCCGGCGGGGAGCCGGGCGGGGTCCGGGGGCTGGCCGGGGATGGCGAACAGGCGGTCGCCGGGCGCGGATGCCGGGGCGTCCAGGCGGGGCATGGCGCGCAGCAGGGCCCGGGTGTAGGGGTGCGCGGGGGCTGCGAAGACGGTGGCGGTGGTGCCGGTCTCCACGATGCGGCCGCCGTACATGACCGCCACGTCGTCGCAGAGCTCGGCGACCACACCCATGTCATGGGTGATCATGAGCACCGCCACGCCGGTGCGGTCGCGCAGTTCGCCCAGCAGGCGGAGGATCTGGGCCTGGATGGTGACGTCCAGAGCGGTGGTGGGCTCGTCCGCGATCAGCAGGTCGGGGTCGCGGGCCAGCGCCATGGCGATGACCACGCGCTGGCGCATACCGCCGGAGAACTGGTGCGGGTACTCTTCCGCACGCCGCCGCGGGTCCGGGATGCCGACCGTGCCGAGCAGTTCCACGGCCCGCGTCCGGGCCCGCCCGCGCGGTGTGCCGTGCACGACCAGGGCCTCGGTCACCTGCCTGCCGACGGTCATGACCGGGTTGAGCGACGCCTGGGGGTCTTGGAAGACCATGGCGATCCGATCGCCACGCACCGCCCGCATCTCCCGCGCCGGCAGCGCCAGCAGGTCGGTGCCGTCGAAGCGCACCGAGCCGGTGACGCGTCCCGGGGCGGGCACCATGCGCATCAGCGTGCGGGCGGTGACGGATTTGCCGGAGCCGGACTCGCCGACCAGGCCGGTGATGTGGCCGCGCCGGATGCGCAGGGACACGTCGTGGACCACGGTGACGGGTCCGGCCGCCGTGTCGAAGGACACCCGTACGTCGGCCGCGTCCAGCAGGACACCGCCGGCACCGCTCGTGTCGTTCGCTGGTCCGCTGTCAGCCGCGTTCGTGGTCATGATGTCCGGGTCACCGCCTCGTTGAGTGCGTCGGAGAGCAGGCTGAAGGCCAGGGCCAGCAGCAGGAGAACCATGGTCGGACCCAGGACGTACATGGGCGCGAGGGACAGGAAACGGATTCCGGTGTTGAGCAGGGTGCCCAGGGACGGCTGCGGCGGCTGGATGCCCAGCCCGACCAGTGACAGGCCGGTCTCCATGAAGATGGCCACGACCATGGCGATCGCCGTGTGCACGATGATCGGGTCGAGGGCGTTGGGGAGGATGTGCCGCAGCAGCACCCGCCGCCGGGGCACCCCCAGCACGCGGGCGGCCAGCACGTATTCGCGCTGTTCCTGGGTGAGCAGGGCGGCCCGTGCCAGCCGCCCGTAGCCGGGCAGCAGCACGATGGCGATGGTCAGCAGCAGGGCGGAGACGCCGGGCTGGAGGATCAGCGCGATCACGATGCCGAGCACCAGCCCCGGGAAGCCGAGGATGATGTCGAAGACACGCTGGAGAAACATCCCGAGCCACCGGGAGAGCCCGCCGGCGATCCCCAGGAGCGTGCCGACGATTGCCGCGATCGGAACACCGACGAACAGCAGGACCAGGTCGGAGCGCAGGCCGTACAAGGTCCGGACGAAGATGTCGCGACCCAGTTCGTCGGTGCCGAACAGGTGCCGCCACGACGGGGAGGAGAAAGTGGTGGCCGACTGCTGGTCGTAGCCGCCGCTGAAGACGGGCACCAGCAGCACCGCAAGCACCAGCAGGCCGAGCAGGGACAGTCCGATGGCGCCGCGCGGCTGGCGCGCCGCGCGCAGGTAGCGTCGCCAGCCCTCGGCCGGGCGGGGAGCGTTCGGTGGCCGGGGGATGACCGGGGCCGCTGCCGAGGCCCCGCCCGGGGTGGCGTCCGCGGTGGTGCTCATCGCGTGCCCTCCAGTCTGATCCGGGGATCGAGCAGGGACAGCCCGATTTCGGTGAGTAGTTGCAGCGTTACGGCGATGGTCACCGCCAGTAGCACCAGTGCCTGGACGACGAGGTAGTCGCGCTGCCCGGAGCTGGACACGGCCAGCGCGCCCAGACCGTTGCGGGCGAAGACGGCCTCGATGACGATGGCGCCGCCGAGCAGCTCGCCCAGCCGCATGCCGAGCGAGACCAGAGCGGTGGCCAGCGAGTTGCGCAGCACGTGCCGGAGGGTGACCCGCCGGCGCGAGGCGCCCTTGGCCACGGCTGTCTGCACGTACTCCTCGGTGTATGCCTGCCGCATGGCGGTCTGGATCAGTCGCGCCATCGAGGCCGCCTGAGGCAGTGACAGGGCGAGTGCGGGCAGCAGCAGGTACTGGATGCCGATCTCGGGGTCGACGAGCATCGAGACCTCGCCGCTGACGGGCAGGACCTTCCATGCCTCCCCGAGCAGCAGGGCCAGGAGCAGGCCGGTCAGGAAGGCCGGGGTGGCGAGCAGCACCGTGCAGGTGACGTCCAGCAGGGAACGGGCCCACGGGCGCCTGCTGGAACCGGCGGCCACGCCCAGCGCCACCCCGATGACGATCATCAGGAGGGCGGCGGCCAGGGCGAGTTGTACCGTACTGCCGAACCGGTCGCCGAGCAGCGCGGTCACGGGTCGCCCGGTGACGTAGGAGGTACCGAAGTCACCGTGCAGCACCCCGTCCAGCCAGTGGGTGTACTGGCTGACCAGCGGGCGGTCCATGCCCAGGTCGGAGCGGACGGCGGCGATCTGGGCGGCGGTGGCGTCGGGGCCGGCCACGGCGGTCGCCGGGTCACCGCCGCCCAGCCGCGGAAGGACGAAGGCGAGCACCGAGGTGGCGAACAGCACCAGGAGGGCCGACGGCAGGCGGCGTATCAGGAAACCGGTCATCGTGATCACACCAGGTACGTGTTGTCGAGGCGGGGGCAGCCGAGATAGGTCAGCCCGAGCCCACGGGCTCGTTTGGAGCGGATGATGGCGGACCGTGTCGTCGCGATGGACTGGCTGAAGGCATGCCGCTGCATGTAGGCGCCCAGGGCCCGCACGGCGGCCTTGCGTTCGCCGCTGCTCGCGGTCGCCGCCCGGTTGATGGCAGCGGTGTACTCGGGGGTGTGGAAGTGCGAGGAGTTGGTGGCGGCGAAGGCCGGGTGCGCGCCCACGAGCGTGGCCGCCGACAGGTCGGCGATGCCATAGCCGTTGATGAACATGTGGCCGAGCTTCCCGGCGGCCTGCCGAGCCGAGAAGTCGATGGGGTCGAGCACCCGGGTACGCACGCTCAGCCCGGCCGCGGACAGGTCGTATCGGACGATCTGGGCGGCGGCCAGCGCGGCTTGGACCGCGATGACGTCGATCATCACCTCCGCGCCTTTGGCCCCCGACTGTTCGATCATCCGGCGGGCGCGGGTCCGGTCGTAGGTGTAGGCGTCGGACTGCTCTCTGCTCCAGCCCGGTTCCTTGTCCGTCCACCACAAGCTGCTGGCACGGCCGTATCCGGCGAAGACCTGGCTCAGGACGCGTTCGCGGTCGAGGGCGTAGCCGACCGCCCGGCGCACCTCGGGCTTGTCGAAGGGGTGGGCGCGCACGTCCATGCTGACGGCGTAGTCGACCGCGGTTCCGAGGTCGATGACGTAACGATCGTCCCTTGACAGGCCCTTGGCGTCCAGCGGGGCGGCGCCGTAGGCGATGTCCGCACGGCCGCTGCGCACGGCGGTGACCAGCGCGGTCGGGTCGGTGATGCAGGGCATGTCGATGCGGTCCAGGTACGGGCGGCCCCGGGTACGGAAGTACCGGTTGCGTACGAGCGTGAGGTGCGAACCGGGGGCCCAGGACCGCCAGGCGAACGGGCCGGTGCCGACCACCTCCTTGCCACTGGCCAGCCCGGCCGCGCTCTCCCGGTCGAGGATGGAGGCGAGTTCGAACATGTCGAAGAGGTTGCCTGCGGGCCGGCCCAGCCGGATGCGCAGGGCGTGGTCACCGTCGGCGGTCATATCGGTGATATGCGCGCTGACGGCACGGGCCTGTGTCACCGCCACCGGGTCCGCGGTCCGCTTCAGCGAGAAGATCACGTCCTTGGAGGTCATGGGCCGCCCGGAATGGAAACGGACGTCGTCGCGCAGGCGCAGCGCGACGGTGCGGCCGCCATCGGTGATCTTCCAGCTGGTGGCCAGCAGGGGGCGGGGGATGCCGGCCGCGTCGTATTCGGTGAGCGTCTCGAAGACCATGCGCCGCCAGACGACCGACTGGGCCTGATGAGCCTGGGCCGCCACCGGCCTGGCGTCGAGGTTCATCGCGATCGTGAGGGTTCCGCCGCGGTGGGCCCCGCTGTCGCCGGTCGCGCCGCGGGCCTCGTCCACGGCGAGGCGGCATCCGCTGGCCGTGGCGAGCCCGGTGAGCCCCAGCCCCGCGAGTCCTAGAAAGGTGGTGCGCCGGGTCGGTGGCCCGGCTCTGAGATCGGCTGTCATGAGCGTCTCGTCTCTCCATCCGCCGAAATTGGCGTCGCCGCCCGGAGCCGCGGGCAGCGTGGGGAGCACTGTAGGCCCAGAAACCATTCATGTGAATGGTTTGCGTCGGTCGCGTTACGTGACCGCCCTCGGTGCCGGGGCGTGACCTCCCGGCGCGCCGGTACTACGCCAGACCGCGGAGATAGTCGTCCAGGAACCGGGCGAAGACCTCCGGCATGTCCACCGACGAGGGGGCCAGCAGCCACTGGATCTGCAGGCCGTCCATCACGGCGATGATCGCTGCGGCCGCCTGCTCCGGGTCCACGTCCTCGCGGATCCGCCCCTCGTCCCTGACGGTGCGCAAGTACCCCGCCACCCGCTCCCTCAGCTCCGCGTAACGGACAGTGAAGTACGGCTGCGCCGGGTGATCAAGGCTGACGGACTCTCCCGACAGGACTGTGTACAACTGCACCAGACCCGCCTGGCGGGCGTTGAGCTCCACCATGTCCACCAGCCGGCTCAGCGCAGCAAGCCCCGTCTCCTGCCCGAAACGCTGGTTGAAGGCGTAGATCTCGGAGTCGCGCAGTCGCAGCACCTCGGCGAGCAGATCGTCCTTGGAGCGGAAGTGGTGCAGCAGCCCCGCCTGGCTCAACCCGACGGCCTCGGCTATCTCCCGCATCGACGTCGCCCGGAAACCCTGGTCGGCGAAGGCCTGCAGGGCGGTGCGCAGGATTTCCTCGCGCCGCGCCCGGCCCTTGGCGTATTGGCCGGACCCCTTGCCGTCACCGACGGCGCCGGTACCGCCGGTGTGTGCTGACTGTTCGGGACGCATGGCGGCAACGATATCCGGGAGCTTGACGTCCCGCGGCGAGCCGCCTATTTTCAGCCGCACATATGTGACGTCGCACATAGGGATGCCCGGTGAAACTCGAACACGTCCTGCTGCGACTGCTCGCAGCACGCCCATACAGCGGTTATGACCTGCGCAAATGGTTGTCCGCCGAGGGGCAGTTCGTCAGCTCCCGGATCCACCACAGCCAGGTCTACCGGGCCCTGGCCCGCATGGAGAACAGCGGCTGGGTGGAGTTCCGCGTGGACCCCCGCGAACGCCGTCCGGACGCCAAGGTCTACCGGCTGACCGACACCGGCCGCGCGGCGCTGCTGGAGTGGATCCACTCGCCGTACGAACCCACCAGCCGCTTCGCCGACCCCGACTTCACCAACCGCTTCCTGGCCACCGTGGCCCTCGACCGGCAGGCGGCGATCCGTCTGGTGACCACGGAACTGGACTACCGCAGGAATCAGGTCGCGAAAAATCGCCACCGGGACCGCACCCTCCTCTTCGAGAACCCCGTTCCCGGGCTCGACCCCGTCCGCCACCGGGTTGCCGCGGACCTGGTCCACCGGTGGGGCGCCGACGCCGTGGACCGGTGGCAGGCATGGCTGGAGGACGTGCTGCGGCAGCTGGAGGACGACGACCTCGCCCCGGACACCTCTGAGGAGCAGACATGAAAGCCATCATGGTGATGTTCGACAGTCTCAACCGGCGCATGCTTCCGCCGTACGGGGCCGGCTGGACGCACGCCCCCAACTTCGCCCGGCTGGCCGAGCGCACAGCCGTCTTCGACAATGCCTACGCCGGATCGATGCCCTGCATGCCCGCCCGGCGCGAGCTGCACACCGGCCGCTACAACTTCCTGCACCGCTCCTGGGGGCCGCTGGAGCCGTTCGACGACTCCGTGCCGGAGCTACTGGGCCGCCATGGTGTCCACACCCACCTCGCCAGCGACCATCTGCACTACTGGGAGGACGGCGGCGCCACCTATCACGGCCGATACTCCACCTGGGAGTTCTTCCGCGGCCAGGAAGGTGACCCGTGGAAGGGCCAGGTCGCCGACCCCAAGATCCCGGACGACCTCAAGGAGGTGCGCCGCCCCACGTATCGCCAGGACTGGGTCAACCGGCAGCACATGGCCACCGAGGACCTGCACCCGCAGACGCTCACCTTCGACGCCGGGATCGAGTTCATCCGCACCAACGCCGCCGCCGACCGCTGGTTCGTGCAGGTGGAGACGTTCGACCCGCACGAACCCTTCTTCTCGCACCAGCACTACAAGGACCTCTACCCGCACGACCACGACGGCCCGCACTTCGACTGGCCAGACTACAAGCGGGTGGCCGAGACCGCGGAGGAGACCGCGCACGCGCGCTACGAGTACGCCGCCCTGCTGTCGATGTGCGACCGCTCCCTGGGACGGGTGCTGGACCTGATGGACGAACTGGACCTGTGGTCGGACACCATGCTCATCGTCAACACCGACCATGGGCTGTTCCTGGGCGAGAAGGACTGGTGGGGCAAGGGCGTGCTGCCCTGGTACAACGAACTGGTCCACCTCCCGCTGTTCGTCTGGGACCCACGCGTGGGCACCGCCGGGGAACGCCGCGCCGCCCTCGTGCAGACCATCGACCTCGGCCCCACCCTGCTGGAGTACTTCGGCGTGCCGCTGCCCGAGGACATGCAGGGCAGGCCGCTGCGTGGCGTCCTCGCAGACGACACGCCCGTCCGCGACGCCGGCCTGTTCGGCATGTTCGGCGGCCACGTCAACGTCACCGACGGCCACTACGTCTACATGCGTGCCTGCGCGGACGACACCAACACCCCGCTGTACGACCACACCCTGATGCCCACCCGCATGCGGGGCCGGTTCACCCCCGCCGAACTGGCCGACGCCACGCTCGCCGAGCCCTTCGCCTTCACCAAGGGCACTCCCACCCTGCGGGTCCCCGGCCGGGCGATGGTCAACCCCGGTGCCTACGGAACCCTTCTGTTCGACCTCGCCACCGACCCGGACCAGACCGACCCTCTCGTCGACGATGAGGCGGAACTGCGCATGGCAGGGCTGCTGACCGACCTGCTGCGCGCCACCGATGCCCCCGACGACCAGTACGAACGCCTCGGTCTGCCCCGGCACGGCCCGGTGGCCGAGCGGCATCTGCTGGTGCGCGCCCAGCGCGAGCGTGCACAGGCCGCCCTTCGCCCACTGCCGCCGGTCAAGGACTTCCCCGACAGCCGGCTGTCGGTCCGCACCCCCGTTCACCTCCTGACCGCCGACCCGGCCGCCGCCGATATCCTGAACCGCCACATCCCCGGGGTCACCGACTCGGAGAACCTGCAATTCATGCGGACGATCTCGCTGATCGGCCTGGCCGCGCTGCCCGTCGCGCGGATCACTGTCGCGCAGTTGCGGGCCGTCGCGGCCGAACTGGCCGCGCTGGACACCGCATAACCACCCGCGCCGTGCGGCCCTCACCGGCACTCCTCCGTGATCGTGTCCTTGCTGTACAAGGTGACCCGGAAGCTGCTCACTGTTCCATCGGTGCTCCTGCGTCGCGGGACGGCGAAGGACGCGGAACTGCTGGTGCTGCCGCACGAGAACGCGGTCCTGCGCCTGAAGGGTGTCAATATTCCGATCAGGCTGCTGAGCTGGGCGTTTCCTGTCGACGGTGAGGCAACCGGAGTGGCGTGGTGTGGTACTCGTTGAGCAGTCCACCGAGTACCTGGCGGCGCCTGATTATGCCAGCAGGTAGTCGGTCGGTGCACTCGGTGCGGGCTGTGCGTATCCATCGTTCGCGAACGCATTTGACCGGGGGCTCTGAGGCGGTGTGGGGATGACGGCTGTGCCGTTGCCGGCGAAGACGGCGTCGAACGCGGCGGTGAACTTGCTGTCCCGGTCACTGATGAAGAACCGGAAACACTCGGCCCTGTCGCCGAGGTCCATGAGCAGATTGCGGGCGAGTTGGGTGACCCATGCGCCGGTCGGGTGGGCAGTGACGCCCAGGATATGGACGCGCCGGGTGGCAATCTCCATGACGAAGAAGACGTAGAGACGCCTGAGGAAGACTGTCTCCACGTGCATGAAGTCGCAGGCAAGCAGCGTATGGGCCTGTGAGCGCAGGAACGAGCGCCAGGTCTGCTGGGAGGCTCGCTGCGGTGCGGGCGGTGGACCAGAACGGCGCAGGACGCGCCGGATGGTAGCGGCGGCAACCCGATGACCAAGCCGTCGGAGCACGCCTTGGATTCTGACGTACCCCCAGGTCGGGTTCTCTCGCGCCAGGCGCTGGATGAGCGCAACTGTCTCTTCCGGCAATGGTGGACGACCGGGTCCGACCGCCGTCTGGCGCCACTTCCAACGCACCAGACGACGTCTTGGTCTCGAAGCAGTCGGTGGCGAGGCCGGCGGGCCCACCGCAGCGCTCGCCCATCATGACCAGCACGGATGGGGTTTCTGGTACCTAAACCGTATCGAGGAGCCTGAGTTCCTCGATACGGGGCGAGGCCGACGAACGCCAGTCGCGGCGAGGTAGGCCAGTCGCAGCGGCACGACAGGCCATGATGCCGCCGGGGCCCTGCGCAGGTGAAGACCCCGGGGGTGAACGTCGAGGAGAATCGAAGATCCGTGATCAGGCTCCCAACCTGCGTGGATGATTCATCGGCACCCGCAGTGTCGTGGCTCTCCGAGCTCCGAATTACGCGGAACGCAGGCAGGCCGCACCCTCGCTCTCCGGTTTCGGGAAGGGTTCTGACTGTCGTGCCACCGAAGTCGCCGAATCCTCCCGTGACTCCCGGCTCACGGCAGATTCCCTGATCGCCGCCCGCCCCTGTGATCAACTCCGTTTGTTTCATTGACATTTCACTCGGAAGTCGTACGTTGGGAGCGCTCCCATGGTGCCTTTCAACTGGAAGGGGTTCCCCCCACATGCGCAAACAGAGCCCATTAACCGGGCGTTCCCGGTCGGCCCTCCGACGGCCTCTCCAGGCGCTCGCCATGCTGTTCGCCGTGGTTGTCGGCGCACTGACCTGGTCGGCCCCCGCCCAGGCTCACGGCTCCGTCGTCGGCCCCGCCTCCCGCGCGTACCACTGCTGGGAAAGGTGGGGTAACGACCACATGAACCCGGCCATGCAGACCGAAGACCCCATGTGTTGGCAGGCCTTCCAGGCGAACCCCGACACCATGTGGAACTGGATGAGCGCGCTCCGCGACGGCCTCGGTGGCCAGTTCCAGTCGCAGACCCCCAACGGGACGCTCTGCAGCAACAACCTCTCGAGGAACGCCAGTCTGAACAAGCCCGGGCAGTGGAAGACGACCACCGTCGGCAACAACTTCTCGGTCCACGTGCACGACCAGGCGTCCCACGGTGCCGACTACTTCACGGCCTACGTGAGCAAGCAGGGCTTCGACCCCAAGACCCAGACCCTGGGCTGGGGCAACCTCGACTTCATCACGCAGACCGGCCGCTTCGGCCCGGCGACGGACTACACGTTCAACGTCAGCACCTCCGGCTACACCGGACACCACATCCTGTTCGTGATCTGGCAGGCCTCGCACCTCGACCAGGCCTACATGTGGTGCAGCGACGTGAACTTCGGCTGAGCAGGGGAGCGCCGCACACGGCACCGGTCTCTGCCGGGCGCCGGTAACCCGCCGCCCGGCCAGCCGAGCTCCGTCGGGGCAGGGGACCCATTGGGTCACCCTGCCCCGACGGAGCTCCCTTCGCTCCTGGTGTGAACGTGCCCGATCGCATCTTGACATTGTGGGTGCCGAATATTACATCCGCCTTGGTCAGGTTTCGGGCGCTGGTAGCGGTCTCATAGGTTTGAAACCTGGGTAGTTGCGTTGTTCGGTGGGGCGCGATGCACCGCGTCGAAGCTGCTCCAGCACTGGCACCGGCGATGTGCGGCACAACGCCAGGCGCGCGTTGAGTGATGCCTCCCACTGCTCGGTCAACTGCTCGCACAACCTCACTCGCATCTCCGAGGTGACGTGCGAGTAGTTCGCCGATACCGAGCTGTCCGTATGTCCCATGCGCTCATCCATGAGCACCTTCGGCGTACCAAGCTCCTCCATCAGAGTCTTGTGGCCGTGCCGCAATCCGTGCCGCGTCAGCCCGTCCTTGATCGGAACCCAGCACGCCGCCGCCCTGAAGGGTGTCAATATTCCGATTCGGCTGCTGAGCTGGGTGTTTCCTGCGGACGGTGAGGCGGCCGGGGGGCGTCGGGTGGTACTCGTTGAGCAGTCCGCCGAGTACCTGTCGGCGCCTGACCATGGCTGCGGGCAGGGGGATGACGTCCGGGTCGTCGTCTGGGGCACGTAGGTCCAGGCCGCGGTGGGCTCGTCCGGCGTTGTAGTGCCCGGCGTACTGGTCGAGGACCGTACGCAGGTGTCGTTCGCCGGTGATGAGAAGTCGGTCGGTGCACTCGGCGCGGGCTGTGCGTATCCATCGTTCCGCGTAGGCGTTGGACCGGGGGCTTTGTGGCGGTGTCGGGATGACGGCTGTGCCGTTGCCGGTGAAGGCGGCGTCGACAGGGGCGGTGAACTTGCTGTCCCGGTCGCGGATGAGGAACCGGAAGCGCCCAGCTCTGTCCTGAAGGTCCATGAGCAGGTTGCGGGCCAGTTGGGTGACCCATGCGCCGGTCGGGTGGGCGGTGACGCCCAGGACATGGACGCGCCGGGTGGCGATCTCCATGACGAAGAAGACGTAGAGACGTCGGAGGAAGACGGTCTCTACGTGCATGAAGTCGCAGGCGAGCAGCGTGTGGGCTTGGGCTTGGGCTTGGAGGAAGGTGCGCCAGGTCTGCTGGGATGCGCGTTGCGGTGCGGGCGGTAGGCCGGAGCGGCGCAGGACGCGCCGGATCGTGGCGGCGGCGACCTGATGGCCGAGCCGTCGCAGTTCGCCTTGGATCCTGACGTATCCCCAGGTTGGGTTCTCTGTCGCCAGGTGTTGGATGAGCGCGACTGTCTCTTGCGGTAACGGTGGCCGACCGGGCCTGGCTGGTGTCTGGCGCCATTTCCAGCGCACGAGACGACGGTGCCAGATCAGCAGCGTGCCCGGGGTGACCAGCCGATGACGGCGCAAGGCGAGTGGCAGGTGCTTGGCGAGAGCGGAGAGCACGGCACGATCAGCCCAAGAGAGCCGCGGCCGCTGGACCTGTCGACGCAGTACAGCGACCTCATGACGAAGGGCAAGGATCTCGGCGTTGTTCGCGGCGGTCGAGCGGCTCAACAAGAGGAGGCAGCTCAGTAGTCGGCAGAAGATCAGGCAGAGCAGTCGCAGACCCACGATCACTGATCACTGATCAAGCCCATACTCGGGTGATCGTAAAGCCCCAGGTCAACCACCGTAGGGCAATAAAGACACCCTTCAGGGCAATTGTATTCGCTCGGTCATGGCATGACTCCGATGTCGTCGCGGTACGGCTTCCCGGCGGACCGCCGGGAGCGCGTACACGGGGGCTTGGGGTGCCAGGGGGCGGTGACGGGCAGGGCGGTGGTGCGCCCCGGTGAGACCGGGTGCCCTCTGTCGCAGGCTGTACCGCCCCGCACACGACGCACGTCACGTTGTCTGTCCGCAGAGTGTCTGTCCTCAGAGTGGTGGACGGTCCGAGGTCCGGACTCCTGGATGACCGACAAGTAACCGTTCCTGTGGCGCCTGCCCGTTGACGACCCGAGAATCCCCGACAGCAGGTCAGCTGCTCAGAGAGGCCACGTAGGGCGACAGCTTGGCCGGGTTCATCACCCACATGATCCGCTCGATGCCCTCCGCCGAGATGTCGACGGACATCAGGGCGACAGCCGCCCCGCCGGACGAGACCAGCACGGCCGGCAGGCCGTTCGTCTCGACCCACCGGATGTCCGCCTGTGGCCAGAAGCGCGGGGCGAAGGCCACGAGGTATCGCGAAACGTGGGCCCGTCCGACCACCGGGATCCTGGACGCGCCGCGGATCCCGCCACCGTCCGTGTAGCTGACGACGTCGGCGGTGAGCACGTCCTCCAGTACCGACAGGTCGCCCGTTCGTGCCGCGGAGAGGAACACCTCCAGCAGTCGCCGATGGGCTGCTGGCGTGACGCGCTCCTTGCGCTCGGCGGCCAGGTGCTTGCGCCCGCGGCTCACCAGCTGACGGGCGTTGGCCTCGGTCGTCTCCAGGATCTCGGCGATCCGCCCGTAGGGATAGTCGAACGCCTCCCGTAGCACGTAGGCCGTGCGCTCCACGGGATTCAGCTTTTCCAGGAGCAGCAGAACCGCCATCTCCAGGGCCTCGGCCCGCTCCGCGCCCAGCTGCGGATCATGACTGGTGTCGACGGGCTCGGGAAGCCAGGGCCCCACATAGGACTCACGGCGTACGCGGGCGGACTGGGCCAGGTTGATCGCCAAGCGGGTGGCGATCGTGGTCAGGAAGGCGGTGGGTTCGTGGACCTTCGCGCGGTCCGTGTTCTGCCATCGCAGCCAGGTCTCCTGCACGATGTCCTCAGCCTCCGCCGCACTGCCGCCCAGGACTCGGTACGCGATGCCGAAAAGCTGCGGGCGCGCCGAAATGAACTCCTTCGTCGCTTGGCCAAGGTTGTCGGGATGGGCGCCAGCGTGCATGGATCTCCCCTTCTGGCTTCGTGCGAGTCATGCTACAAGCGGTTGTCGAGGGGCGTGCCGGGGGCCGCGCGGTGGCGCACCGTGGCACTCGATCAGTCAGGGATACCTGCTGTCGCAGCACGGGCACTGCTCCGAGCTCGCGATCACACCCTTTGGGGCCGACGCCTGTCACGCATCCATTGCCCCGCCCCATGGACACTCCCGTCGACGTCGTGCACGTTATGCTGACGATGCTCTTCGCCCTCGCGGCGTTGCACGCACCACGGCGCGGCACTCGGCCACACCGCGGGCGCCTCAGCAACGGGTGTTTGGATCACCGGCCTGCTGGCCGTGTATCTCCTTGTGTGCGCGCTGCGGTCACTGACCCGTCCCATGCCCTGGCTGCGGTCCGCCGCGGCCGTCGCGCATCGCGCCGCCGCGAGGGACCCGTACGGTTACTTGCGGGACGGAGCGATGGCGCTTGGGACGGCCGTGATGGTGCTCATGCCCCGCTGACCGCGTGTCAAAGGGCACCGACCACGGCCTTGCTGCGCATCAGGAGGTCCGAGAGGTAGCTGTCGTGGGGAACTCCCGGAGCCATCCAGTAGGTGGGGTGGTCACCGACGTACACATTGGCGATGGCGGGTTCCGCCAGCAGCGCATCGAGCAGGGCGTGGTCGCGGGTGAGGGCCGAGAGCACGAGTGCGTCCCTCGGTGGAGCGGTACCGTCTGTGCGGTTCCAGGGCGCCACCCACACGCAGGGGAACGGCAGTTCGGTCCTTGGCTGCGCGGCACTGGCGCTGCCGACTCACTGATCACAGGGGTCTCAGTGGGCCGGGACGGATCACTCATGGCAGCCGTCCTGGCACGGCGTGGGTGTCGGCGACGCCGGTCGCGGACACGGTGCGTGCCGCGGGGCGACGGGTGGGAAGCACGGGTGGTGATGCGTGGCCGCCGGTGACCTCAGTGGTTCTGGAGCCACTGAGTGAACGTGTGATGGCCCAGATGGGCGTCCGGCCCGGGAAGGAGGGCTCGCTCCCCGAGCACCGCGCCGAAGAACGGGGCACGCGCGTCAGCGACCACCGGGCGGGGCCGGCCCAGGGCGGTCAGCAACTCGTCGGTGGCGTCCTCGAGCCGGAGTTCTTCGGGCCCGACTGCCTCCAGCACGCCGAAGAGCGGCAGGCCCACCACGACATGGGCGAGCCCGAGCGCGTCGTCGAGGCCGGTGGCACCTTCTGGGAGCCGGGCGGAGACGCTATCCATTACCAGGACGGCAACGCTCTCGCCGACGAGCGGACCGAGTTCGTCGTCACCATGATGTGCGCCCCCGGCGAGCCCATGCTCGGAGCTGGTGGACGAGGCGGAGCTGAAGGAACGCGCCCACCTTCGCGTCCCGCGGCCCACCGCCTAATCCCCGCAGGGCCGGCACTCACCGGGCGGGAGCTTCCGCGGGTGAGTGTCGGCAACACGGCGGGGCGGTACTCCCGGTGCGCCGGCGGGGGCCCCACGCCAGTGACATCCCGGCGACGAACGGTGTCACACGCGCGGGGCCCCGCCTGCCGGTGGTTCCTATTCCACGAAGTACGAGTCGTGCTTGTCGAAGAACGCGGCACGCTCCTCCTCCGAAGCGTGTGCCAGTTGTGACACCTGCTCGAAGTACTCCTCGCGCGGGGCGCCCGGGGTGAACAGGAGCAGCATGTTGGCCGGGGCGTCGGAGTCGTTCCGGAAGGCGTGCAGCCCGCCCTGGGGCACGTGCAGGAAGTCTCCCTTGCGCGTGTCGACCCACTGCACGCCATCGAACACGCGCACCGTGCCGTCCAGGATGTAGAACGACTCCGAGATCCGCTTGTGGAAATGCGTCTTGGGCCCGCCCGCCCTGGGCCGCATCTCCACCCGGTACAGCCCGAACTCACCCCGTGTGGTGCCGGTGGTCGCCAGATAGTGCGTGGCGTCCTTCCCGGTGCCGCTCTCGCCGATGTCCGGGGGTGTGGTGGCGGGCCGAAAGACGGCGCTGACCTCGCCGTCCTCACCCCAGTACTTCTGTTCCGGGTACGGGTATGACATATCTGCATCCTTTCCTGCGGTCGGCGCGCTGTGGTGCGCCGATGCGGACTACAGGACAGCGGTCCTCTCGACAACGAGACCGGTGGGCACCCACCGGTGTGACAGCCGGGGATCCCGGCCGGGTGTCATTCGACGGCTTGGTGACGGCTGAAGCGGGACACCTGGCGGCTCCATCAGCCAGCCGTGTGTCCGCCCGTGGGGCGGATGAGCAGCCGCCCCAGTCTGCCGCAGCGTGCCGAAGGCTACTGACGCGCCGACGGCCAGCAGGCCCGCGCACAGCGGCATGGCCCGGCTGAACGACGCGTCGAAGGCCGCGTCCGACCGGTAGGCGTCCGGTCCCATCCCGACCAGCAGCGGCAGCACCGCCACGGACACCAGCCCGGCAACCCGCGCCGCCGATTCCACCATCGCCTGCGACTTCCTCCATATCGACCTGGTGGACCTGCGCCGTGTCTACGCGCTGGTTTTCCTCGAGCACGGCACGTGTCGCCTGCACGTCGCTGGGGTGACCGCACACCCGACCGCGCGGTGGACGGTTCAGCAGGCCAGCAACCTCGCTGGTGACATGGGCGTGCGTTTCGAGTCGCTGCGCGTCTTGATCCGCGACCGGGACGGCAAATACAGCGAGTCCTTCGACGCGGTTTTCGCGGCCGAGGACGTCGAACCCGTGAAGACCGCCCCACGGACCCTGCGGATGAACGCATACTGCGAGAGGGTGATTGGGACGTTACGGCGTGAGGCCCTCGACCACGTGCTGATCTGGAACGAGGCCCACGCTCGACACGTTCTCGAGACCGATGCCCGGCACTACAACGGGCATCGCCCGCATCAGGCCCGAGGGCAACTACCTCCCCTCGCCGATGACCAGACCACGCCGTTGACCGGCCTGAGCAGCAGGCGATGGCTACTCCGCACTCGTGTCCTTGGCAGCCTGATCAACGAATACTGGTACACGGCCTGACCTGCCGCGACGGGTTTCTGAACGGCACAGGAGAAGCGCCGGATTTCGCATACGCGTCAGCAGACACATCCGATCCCGGAGCGATGCCCACAGCGATGGCAAGTGGGCACCGCTCCACCCTGCTCGCTTGACAACCAGGGCTACATATCGGGGCTGGCCTCTCACGCGCGGCTCATGCGTCGGGCCCGACCTAAGTGCGGTCAGTAATCCCAGACGGCCGGTACGAAACGGAAGGCGTTTCCGGCGACCGCCACGTGGCAGACGGACGGGAACGGCAGGTGAGTGGCCACCAGTTGTTCGCCGCTCGCCGCCAGCTCTTTCAGGAGACGGATCCGGACGCGGGCTGATTCCTCGGGGTCGTGGTCGAAGCCGTTGTGCCACTCGGGTTTGTCGAACCCGCACTGGAACACGGCATCGCCGGCGAATGTCAGCCGGTCGCCGCCGGACTCCAGGCGGACGATGCTGTGGCCGGGAGTGTGACCGCCGGTGCGACGGATCATTACTCCTGGCGCCACTTCGTAGTCCGTCTCGAATGGCTGCAACTGGCTGCGGTACACGTCCAGGAACCGCGAGGCGGTCGTTCGAAGCACGTCCGGCACCGGTGTCGGCATGGCGGTGCGGGAGAAATCAGGCGCTTCCCAGAACTCGGCCTCGGCGGCCGCCAGGTGGACCCGCAGATCCGGGCGCAGTCGGCCCCTGAGACCGTCGACGAGCAGCCCGCCGATGTGGTCCATGTGCAAGTGGGTGAGCACTACGTCGGTCACGGACGCGGGATCGATCCCGGCGGCGTCCAGTCGCATGGCCAACTGGCCGGCCCGCGGGAAGCCCGGAAACTCCGTCCCCAGTCCGGAATCGACGAGTATGGTCCGGCCACCGCTGCGCACCACGGCCACATTCAGTGGCCAGTCGAGCACCTCCGGCGACAGGAACATGTCACTGAGCCAGGCCGACAGGTCGGCCGTGGCGGCGTTGGTGGCCATCGTTGTCGGGGAGATCGGCAGCACCCCGTCGCTGATCATCATCACGTCGATGTCGCCGACCTTCAGCGCGTAGCGCGACGGGACTAGTTCGTCGTACCCCGGCGCATCGGGGCGTGCGATGTTGACCTGGCTCATGTTGTTCTCCTCTTGAAGCGTTGACCGAAGACATCGGCGGCGGGATGGGTCACACCGTCCAGTCATGACCTAAGACCGGGCGGCAGCCTCGTTTGTGACAGCCACTCCGCTCCCTCGCCCCGCTTCGCCTCGCCCGATCATGCCGAGGATTGGCCCAAGGGATTCCCGGCGCGGCCACATCGGTCACGTCTCCGCACGTCAGCGCCCCTCTTGTGCGTTCGGAGCTGCTCGTCTTCCTTAGAGGCTCCGGCTTCCCTCTACCGGAGTTCTGCATCTACCGACATCGCGACTTCCGCGAAAGTCAGGCCATTTGAGAACCCCGGGCCCCCGCGTTCTCAGCCAACCTGACATCCCAGCAGGTCAACGGCTCGTAATCTGGCAGATGCACTTTGACAGGACGGCCTTCCTCGACCCGATCGGCTACAACGCTCGACGCTGGCCCGCTCGCCGTAGGCTGGCGTTTCCAGCGCGACACCGCGGCTATGGCGAGCCGTACTTCAGCGCCGCACCGCTCCCGGCGTCGGTGGTCGGCCTGGGCGGCGGTGTGGATAGGGCCATTTTCGGGCGACGAGGCGTGCGTGCCAGCGCAGGACCGACCGTGGAGTGACCAGCAACGCCAGCCGTGCACGCTGGTGCTTGTGCACCATCCGGAGCAGCGCTGCCATGACAGCCCGATCGCTCCAGGAAAATTGAGGTCGTGGCTGGATGCGTTGCGCGACAGCGAGCTGGTGCCGGAGCATTAGGATCTCGACGTCTTTCGCCGCACTCGACCGGGCCGGCAGCGCAAGTCATCGGAAGAGCTGACACGCGAGCTGATAGATCAGACGTATCGCCACGACCCAGCATGATGCCGCACAGCACTCGCCGGCTTCCTGCGCTCTGGCAGATCCGAACCCGCAGGTCACCTCGGGTGACACAGTTTCCGGCACCCACAGGCGCGAGTTCCTCTCTACGCAGGCGACCGGTCTGATCGCCTGCGACTTCCTTCATATTGACACCATCAGCCTGCAACGTCTCTACGCTCTGATCTTCCTCGAGCACCGCACCCGGCGCCTGCACATCGCCGGCGTCACCGCACACCCGACCGCGGCCTGGGCCACCCAGCAGGCCCGCAACCTCGCCACCGACCTGGGCATACGCCTGGACTCGCCGCGCTTCCTCATCCGGGACCGCGACAGCGAGTACACCGACGCCTTTGACGCCGTGTTCCAGACCGAGGACATCGAGATCATCAAGACGCCGATCCGGGCGCCAAAGGCCAACGCCCATTGCGAACGAATGATCGGCACCCTCCGCCGAGAAGTCCTGGACCACATGCTCATCCTCGGCGAAGCCCACGCGCGTCAGGTCCTGGCCACGTATCAGAGGCACTACAACGCGCACCGCCCCCACCGGGCCCGACGCCAACTACTCTCCCAAGCTCACGGACACCCACCTCCGGTCCTGGAGCCGGCCAGCCGCAGAATCCTGCGGCGCACTCGCATCCTCGGCAGCGTGATCAACGAGTACCGATATGCCGCTTGACCAGGAGCGATGATTATTCGAGCCTCACACCGTCGAGGAATGCTTCCAGACCGCGAAGCAGGAGTGCGGCCTGGACGACTACCAGGTCCGCCGCTATCCCGGCTGGCACCGCCACATGACCTTGGCCATGGCCGTCCACGTCTGCCTGACCGTCCTGAGGGCCCGAGAGCTGGATGCGGAGAAAGCAGAAAACGGATCCTCCCAGCTCATCCACCTCAGCCTCGCCGAGATCCGACGCCTGATCACCCGCCTCGCCGACCGCCGCCCCGCCCCGGTCAGCCACATCCTGCACTGGTCCCGCTGGCGACGACGACGCCAGTACCAAGCCCGCGTCAGCAAGCACCGTTGCAGTATTAGTCGGCGTGTGGGGCGGGCGTAGCGACGGTCCCGGTGTTCTCCAGGACAACTGCGAGGCCCTGGCCCACGCCGATGCAGAGTGCGGCGACACCGTAGCGTTCGCCTCGTTCCCGCAGGGCCTTGGCCAGGGTGCCGAGGATGCGACCCCCGGACGCGCCGAGGGGGTGGCCGATGGCGATCGCGCCGCCGTGGACGTTGACGATCGAGGGGTCGACCCGCCACGCGTCGATGCAGGCGAGCGACTGGACGGCGAAGGCTTCGTTGAGCTCGATGGCGCCGACCTGCTGCCAGCTGATACCTGCGCGTGCGAGGGCTCGGTTGGCGGCCTCTACGGGGGCGTAGCCGAACATCTGCGGCTCCAGGGCCGACGTGCCGCGGCCGGCGATCCGTGCGACCGGGTCCAGCCCTATGGCGAGAGCGGCCCGGTCTGAGCCGAGGAGCAGCGCGGAGGCGCCGTCGTTGAGTGGGCTGGCGTTGCCCGCGGTGATGGTGCCGTCCGTACGGAACACCGGCCGCAGGCCTCCCAGCACCTCGGCGGTGGTGGTTGAGCGGATGTTCTCATCCCGGGTGAGGCCGGTGCCGGGCACGGGACTGACCAGGTCGTCGTAGAAGCCGGATTCCCACGCCTGGTGCGCCAGTTCGTGGGAGCGTGAGGCGAACTCGTCCTGCCGTGCGCGGGAGATGCCGAGCTTTTCTCCCAGTTGCTCGTTCGCCTCACCCAGGCTGACGGTCCACTCGGCGGGCATCCGGTCGTTGACGAGCCGCCAGCCCAGGGTCGTCGAGACCGCGGTGACATCGCCCGCCGGGTACGGCCGGTCGGACTTGGGCAGCACCCACGGTGCGCGCGTCATCGATTCGACTCCGCCGGCCAGTACGATTTCGGCGTCGCCGGTCTCGATTTGCCGGCTGGCGACCATCGCCGCGTCGAGGCCGGATCCGCACAGTCGATTGACCGTCGTGCCGGGCACGCTTACGGGGAGTCCGGCCAGCAGCCCGGCCATCCGGCCCACATTGCGGTTTTCCTCGCCTGCGCCGTTGGCGTTGCCCCATACGACCTCGTCGATCCGGGCCCTGTCGAGTTCCGGCGCCTTGTCGAGTACCGCGGCGATGGCGTGTGCGGCGAGGTCGTCGGGGCGTACGCCGGCCAGTGCCCCGTTGAACCGTCCGAACGGTGTGCGAGCCGCAGCGTAGAGATATGTCATCGATCGTTCTTTCGTTCGCGGGCGGGTCTGCGAGGTCCTCCGCCGGTGACGTCAGTTGCCGTGCCCGTGATGTGCGAGGGGTCACTGGCGAAGGAAGAGCACGGCGTCGGCGGCGACTTTGACCGTGCCTGTCCGGCCCCACGTGGGTGATCGCCGCGGGTAGCGGTAGCGCGCGTCGCGGCCGATGCCGATCCGTACTCCGAGTACGTAGCTGGTCACCGAGGCCAGGCGTGGAAGCCCTGTCCGGTCTTGCGGCCCAGTTGTCCCGCGGTGACCTTGTCACGTAGCAGTTGCGGTGGGGCGAACCGGTCTCCGAGGGTGCGATGCAGGTGGTCGGCGATGGCCAGACGCACATCGAGGCCGACGAGATCGGTGGAGCGCAGCGGTCCCATGGGATGGCCGTAGCCCAGTTCCATGGCGGTGTCGATGGCGTCGGCGTCGGCGACGCCCTCTTCCAGCATGCGGATCGCTTCCAGACCGAGCAGGACACCGAGGCGGCTGGTGGCGAACCCGGGCGAGTCGCGTACGAGCACGTCCTTCTTCCCGAGCGCTCCCACATACCCGAGCACCTGGTCGCGGACGGTGTCCGAGGTGGCCGGTGAGGTGACCACCTCGACCATCTTGGAGGCGGGAACGGGATTGAAGAAGTGCATGCCCAGGAAGCGTTCGGGGTGTTCAAGGGCGGCCGACAGTTCGCTCACCGACAGCGAACTGGTGTTGGTGGCGAGGACGGTCCGTGCGGAGACCACCTGCTCGACGGCGGTGAGCACGTCGGCCTTCAGGGCCGTGATCTCCGGTACCGCTTCCACCACGAGATCGGCTTCCTCGGGCAGCTCGGATACGTCGGGCACCAGGTCGAGCCTGCTGAGCACGTCGGCGGGATCGGCATTCGACTTGCCCCGCCGGACGGCCCGTTCGAGGCTGTCCGCGATGCGTGCGCGGGCGGTGTCGGCGGCCTGTGGCGAGCTCTCGACCACGGTCACGTGCGCGCCTGCGGCGGCGAAGACCTGGGCGATTCCTCCCCCCATCCGGCCGCCGCCGATCACTCCGATCCGGTGGGGTACCGCTGTCATCGGGTCTCCTTGGTCAGGAACCGGGCCATCCGGTCACGCTTGTCGTCCGTCTCGAACAACACCGCCTGCGCGAGGTCG
The DNA here is from genome assembly GCF_001417735.1 of Streptomyces sp. NBRC 110028. Classification (GTDB taxonomy): domain Bacteria; phylum Actinomycetota; class Actinomycetes; order Streptomycetales; family Streptomycetaceae; genus Streptomyces. The sequence goes on along the minus strand of NZ_BBUZ01000033.1, from coordinate 130,098 downwards.
TCCACGGAGGGGTGTCCGCCCGGGGAGTCCACGACGAGCTTCGTGAGTCGCAGGGCGGCAGCGGACGAGCGCGTCATGCGGTCCAGCAGCCCGTGGGCCCGCGTGTGCAGGTCAGCGGCCGGCACCACGTCGGCGACCAGGCCCAGGCGGTGGGCGCGCTCCGCGTCCAGGCGTATCCCGCCGAGCAGGACTTGTTTGGCGACGGAGGTACCGACGAGATCGGCCAGTCGCCAGCAGGCCCCGGCGGCGGCGATGATGCCAAGGCCCGGCTCGGGGTTGCCGAAGAGGGCCGTCTGTGAAGCGATGCGTATGTCGCAGGCGAAGGCGAGCTCCGCGCCACCACCCAGCGCGTAGCCGTCGACAGCGGCGACGGTGGGCTGCTGAAGCCGGGCCAGGCGGTCGAAGAGGCGGCTGTTGATGCCCTGCAGGGCATCCTCCCGGCCTCGCCCGGCCAGTTCGGCGATGTCGGCACCGGCGGCGAAGACCCCGCCGGAACCGGTCAGCAGCAGGGGCTTCGGGCGTGCCTCCAGTTGCGCGCACACTTCGTGGAGTTCAGCGATCATCGCCGCGTTGATGGCGTTGCGGGCATCTGGCCGGTTCAGCGTGACGACGGTCCGGTCGTCACGTTCGTCGATGGTCACGGTGTTCACGGGACTCGCACCGTCTCCGGGCAGGGGACGGCGGCGGCCCGGGGTACTTGGCAGACGCCTGCCGCGGCTCGCGGGGTGCCGGTCGTGCGGAGGTACTCACTCACGGGGAACTCTTCCTGAGGGGTGGCATGTGCTCGGCTCGACTGGCTCTGCTCAGCCCTCCGCGACGCCGGGCCAGGACCAGACCGCCTCGCGCTTGTCCAGGACGGCCTTCGCCGCCTCTGCGGCATCCGGGTGAGCACCGAGCCGCAGCGTGTAGACCTGCTCGGCGGCGTACCCCGGCCGGACAGGCAGGTTCTCGGCCTCGTTGAGGGCCTGCTTGGCCAGCCGGAGGCCGAGCGGGCTCTTCGCGGCGATCCGGGCGGCCAGCTCCCGGGCCTCAGTAAGGATCGCGTCGGGCGCGGCGACGTGCTGGACCAGTCCGGTGCGGTATGCCTCGGCCGCGTCCACGGGGTCGCCGGTGAGGTACATGAGCCGGACCTGCCCCTGGGGCAGCAGCCGCATCAGGTGGGCGCCGCCGCCACAGCGGCCGGCGTTGATCTCGGGCAGTCCGATCCGCGCGTCGTCGGCGGCGTAGCGGATGTCGCAGCAGGCGCCGAGGACCGCCCCGGCACCGAGCGCGGCTCCGTTGATCACGGCGATGGTGGGGAGTGTGCAGTCGAGGATGGCCTCGTAGGCGGTCCGCGCCATCCGCTGCCGGAACTCGGCCGCGCTCTCGGAGGGAGAGACCGCTTCCACCGGTTGCTTGATGTCGGCCCCGGCGCTGAAGATCCGCACAGCGGACCGGAGGATGACCGCGTGTACGTCGGTCCGGGCCGACAGCTCACGGAAGACGGTGATGAGCGTCTCGTACATCCCGACGGTCACCGCGTTGACCGGAGCACGGTCGAGTACTACTTCAGCCACCTGACCGTGAATCTCCAGGCGGACGCCGTGCACGGTCGTTGGATTGTCTGCAGATGCTGTCATGTGACTGGACTCTACACAGAAGGAACTTACGATCCAAGCAAACTGGATACAGTTTTTGGAAGTCTTCTCACCGTCTGGAGGGAAGATCGGGTCCGCTAATGTGGGTTCTGTGTCCACGACTCCCGCTCCTTCTTCCGGTGAACGCCCGCATGACCTGGCCGGCGACACCATGACCCTCGCGTACGAGCACGTGCGCGACGCGATCCTCCGGGGCGAGCTGAGGCCCGGAACATGGATCTCCCAGGTGCGGCTGGCGGCGGACCTGCGCGTCAGCCGGACGCCGCTGCGCGAGGCGCTGCGGCGGCTGCAGACCGAAGGGCTGGTGCAACTGGACTTCAACCGCAGGATCCGGGTCGCTCCGCTGTCCATCCCGGACCTGGAGGCCTTGTACGCGATGCGGCTGGCTGTCGAACCGCTGGCGGTACTGCTGTCGGTGCCGCAGCTCACCGCGGAGGACGTCAGCGAGCTGGAAGCGGCGCTGACGGCCATGGAGACGGCGGCGTCGGACGGCGACGAGGAAAGGGCCACGGACCATCACTGCCGGTTCCACTTCCTGCTCCTGTCCCGCACGGAGGACCGGCTGCGAACGCACGCGGAGTCGATGTGGGACCACTCGGTGCGCTATCTGCGCATCTACCACAACGAGCCCGGCTACCGGCTGGCCCTCATCTCGATGGGACGGACCGGCCACCAGGAGATCCTGGGGGCGGCGCAGGCGCGGGACGGCCGGCAGGCCTCCCGGCTGGTCGCCGAGCATCTTGCACGCACGGCGCTGACCGTCCTCGCGTCCGTGGCGGGAGCCCACGACCCGAAGACGATCCGTGAGGCCCTGCGCTTCGTCCTCGACTCTGCCGGCTGACGACGTCCCAGAAAAGACAGGCGCAGTGCAGACTGCGTCAGCTTCTGGATACAGTTCATCGGATCTCCCGCGCCTCGGCGAGCCCGCTGAGAATGTCCGGAAGCCTGGCCTGGGCGTCGTCTCTGAGGTCCCGGTAGATGCTCGCGCCGTGCGTGTCGATCCCGACCGTCAGCGGCCCCAGCCGTTCGACCTCGACCCGCACGAGGCGGTAGTGCTCCACCATCTCGGTCCAGTGCACCGCTGTGACGCGTCTGATGGCGTCCGAGAGCAGCGTGCAGCCGCCGCCGAGGAAGGAGAGGTAGACGCAACCGGTGTCGCGCATGGCCGCCGCCGACTCGTCGCCGAGACCGCCCTTGCCGCCGGCGAAGCGGATGCCGAGTCCGCGGATGAGTTCCGGCATCTCGGCGTTGAACCGCGTGCTCGTGGTGGGGTTGAGGTAGCGGAGCCTGTACTCGCCGCCGGCCTCTTCGCCCAGGCTGCCCACGTGGAACAGCGCGCGGCCCCGCAGGTCGAGGGGCGGCGCGATACCCTGGTGCAGCTCGCTCAGCAGGCGCCGGTAGGCCGGCAGTCCCGCGGAGATGACGATCTCCCCGGTCAACCGGACCAGGTCGCCGGCGCGCAGCTCCCGGACCAAGTGCTCGTCGGCGGGCAGCTCGATGTCCCGTATCTCGGCCATGGTCCTCACTCCGTCTCGGTGACGGTGCCGTCGTTGCTGATCCGTACCCGCGTGCGGCGATCGATCCAGCAGTTGAAGCACACGGCGACAGGTGTGAACCCGTGCCCGGAGGCGTAGTCGACGTGCACGGCCATGGCGGTGGTGGCGCCTCCAGTGCCCATCGGGCCGAAGCCGGTCTTGTTCACCGCTTCGAGCAGGCGTTTTTCCATGTCGGCGATGAGCGGTTCGGGATGGCTCTGGCCTATCGGCCGCACCACTGACTCCTTGGCCAGCTTGGTGGCGTAGTCGAAGGTGCCGCCGATGCCGACGCCCACGACCACGGGCGGACATGCCTGGGAGCCGGCCGTGAGGACGACCTTCATGATGTACTCCTCGATCTCGGCGATCGAGGGGAACGTGAAGATCTCCAGTGCGGCCCACCGTCCGGAGCCGAGCGCCTTGGGCGAGCAGATGATCTCTACGTCGTCGGCGCCGTCGACCAGGTCGAAGGTCACGATGGGCATGTCCTTGCCGGCGTAACCGCGCTCGTTGGTCAGCGGGTTGGTGACGTGTTTGAGGAGCGGCGGGTCGGACGCGGCCACGAGTTCGGCGAACCCGTCGCGGATCGCCCGCTTGACGTCGCCGTCGAACCTCGCCTGGGTCCCGACCCGGATCTGGTACGTCGGCACTCCGGAGTCGCTGCAGAGGAAGTGACCGCGTTCCTCGGCCGCGGTAGCGTTGGCCACCATCAGGTCCAGGGTGTTGCGCGCGACGGGGTTCGTCTCCCGGGTCCGGGCGCCCGCCAGGGCCTTCTTCGCGTCGGCGGGCACCGCCCGCAGCGACCGCGCGTACATCTGGGACGTGACGCTTTTCAGCAAGTCATAGGTGATCGCCAAGGTTTCGTTCCTCCCGTGGCTCGGACAGCGCCGACTCAACGAACCTAGCGCGGAAAATCGCAACAATCAAAAAGTTAGGTCATTGACTTTTGCCTGGTCGGTACCTAGCGTCCTCGCCAGCGCCGCGACGGTGCGTCTCTCCGTCGCGAACTCTCAACGATGAGGAGCCAGCCGATGGCGACGGAAGCCACGCCGGATACCCGGCCGGAGAGCACTGGGCGCCCGCAGTCCGACGCGGTCTACCGGAAAATCAAGTGGCGCATCCTGCCGCTGCTCGTGGTGTGCTACGTGGTCGCGTTCATCGACCGTTCCAATATCGGGTTCGCGAAGCTCGAGTTCTCCGCGGACCTCGGATTCTCCGACGCGGTGTTCGGTCTCGGAGCGTCCCTGTTCTACCTGGGATACGTGCTGTTCGAGGTGCCGAGCAACCTGATGCTGCACAAGGTCGGGGCCCGCAAGACGTTCCTGCGGATCATGGTGCCGTGGGGCCTTGTGTCCGCGGTCACCGCCTTCATGGCGTCCCCGGGCCACTTCTACGCGGTGCGGTTCCTCCTCGGCGTCTTCGAAGCGGGCTTCTTCCCCGGGGTCCTGCTCTACCTGTCGTACTGGATCCCCTCGAAGCGGCGGGCGAGCACCAACGCGACGTTCCTGTCTGCGATGGCGATCTCGGGTATCGTCGGCGGCCCCGTATCCGGCGGGATCATGGACGCCATGGACGGCTTCGGGGGCATGGACGGCTGGCAGTGGGTCTTCCTGGTGGAGGGGTTGCCTGCCTGTCTGCTCGGCGTCGTGGTGTACTTCGTGCTCAGTGACGGCCCGGAGTCGGCGCGCTGGCTCAGCGCGGACGAACGCCGCCTCGTGGCCGGCGAGGTCGAGCGCGACCGGCCCACCGGGGACAAGGTCCCGCACTCCTACGGCGCCGCCCTGCGCAATGGGCGGTTCTGGGGTCTGGCCGCGCTCGGTTTCGGCATCATGACCAGTACGAGTGGCCTGTTCCTGTGGCTTCCCACGATCCTGAAGGACGCCGGCTCGCTCAGCGTGGTGCAGATCGGGCTGCTGAGCGCGGTGCCGTTCGCCGCGGCGGTCGTCGTCCAGTACCTCAACGCCCGCCATTCGGACCGGACCCAGGAGCGCCGCGTGCACGCCGGACTCCCCGCCCTGGTGGGAACCGTCGGCTGGCTTGTGCTGCCGCTGGTAGCGCGGCAGACCGGGCTCGCGCTCGTGGTCCTCACGCTGATCGCCGTGGGAACGATGGGAGCGATGGGACCCTTCTGGAGCATGCCGGCCGCGCTGCTCACGGGTACCGCGGCTGCGGGCGGTATCGCCACCATCACCGCCTTCGCGGGCATCGGCAACCTGATCACGCCCGCCGTCACCGGATGGCTGAGCAGCGCGACCGGCACCCAGGCGTACAACCAGCTGCTCTACGGTGTGGTTCTGGGAGTCGGCACGTTGCTGATGTTCCTCCTCATCCGTCCGGAGCGCACCGGGGCCAGGGTCTGACCCGCACGTGTCCCCGCCGTACGACCGGTTTGCAACAATGGCCGATATGGCTATCACCCCTCACGGCAACAGCGCCGGCGTTGCCCGATACAGTCAGTTGGCCACGATCTTCCGGCGGCGTATCGAGTCGGGTCACTGGGTCGTGGGGGAGCGCATTCCCACCGTTGTGGAGTTGGCGGAGGAGTGGAGTGTCGCGCCCGCCACGGTCCGGCAGGCGCTCGGACTGCTCGAAGAGGCCGGGCTGATCGAGCGGTACCGGGCCAAGGGAACGTTCGTCAGGCGGCGGCCGCAGCAGGATCTGTGGTGCGAGGTCCCCACCGACTGGAACGGCCTGTTGCTCTCCCCTCCCGGTATCGAGGTCGAACTGCTGTCGAGTGACGTCGCTGCCCAGCCGCCGTATGTCGAGCACGCCGACGGTACGCCGGCGCCGTCGTACCGGCACTGGCGGCGGCGCCACTCCCGCGACGGGCGTCCCTACTACCTGGGCGACGCCTACATCGCGGAGCGGTGGGCCGCGCGGATCACGGACGAACAGCTCGCCGAGAACACGACGCTGCGGATGCTCAAGGAGATGCCGGGCCTGCACCTGGCCACAGTGCATCAGACCCTCACGATCGTGATGGCCGACGTCGAACTCAGCAGCGACCTCGATATCCCGCTGAACTCGCCGATCGCGCGGCTCCAGCGCACGGCGGTCGACGCGGAGGGGATCGTGGTCTTCGTCGGGGACGGCATGTACCGAGGTGACGTGGTCCGACTGGACATCTCCGTCCACTCCTGACGGGGCGACTTGCCGTCGACAGGGACACACCTTTACCGTAAAAGCTATAAAGCTGCATCAATGACTTAGGAGTGTGTGGTGCGACTGTTCTGGTCCCCGAAGTCACCGTTCGTCCGCAAGGTCATGGTCGTACTGCACGAGACGGACCAAGTGGGCGACGTCGACACCGTGCGCACTCCGGTGCAGATGGCCGAGCCCAATCCCCAGGTGCTGGAGGCCAATCCGCTCAACAAGATCCCCACACTGCTGCTCGACGACGGGCGGGTCCTGCTGGATTCGCGGGTGATCTGCGAGTTCTTCGCCCGAAGGGCGAATGACACGGCGCTGTACCCGAACGACGACGCGGGCTACTTCGAGGCGACCTCGCTCCAGGCCCTCGGCGACGGCCTGCTCGACCTGCTCCTCGTGTGGCGCAACTGGCATCGCGACCGCGGGCTCGCCCACGACGCCGCCGACCCCTACCTCGACGCCTTCGGCCTGAAGGTCACCACGACGCTCGACCACCTGGAGTCCCGCGCCGGCGAACTCGGCGAGCGCTTCGACATCGGCCGGGTCTCGATCGCGATCGCCCTGGCGCACCTGGACTTCCGCTGGGGTGTCCTGGACTGGCGCGCTGGGCGGCCGAACCTCGCCGCATGGCACGCCGAGGTGTCCGACCGCCCGTCGATGCGCGCTACGCGGATCCTCGACGACTCCGCCACTCTCGCCGACGGGAGCGCGTCGTGACGGGCCCGCTGACGCACGTGCGCGTCCTCGACCTGAGCCGCATCATGGCAGGGCCGTGGGCCGGACAGGTGCTCGCCGACCTCGGCGCCGACGTCATCAAGGTCGAACGGCCCGGCACCGGCGACGACACCCGCTCCTGGGGACCGCCGTTCCTCGACACGGAATCCGGCTACTTCCTCTCCGTCAACCGAGGCAAGCGCTCGGTCACCGCGGACCTCGCCACCGACGAGGGACAGGAACTCGTCCGCAGGCTCGCCGCCACCAGCGACATCGTGCTGGAGAACTTCAAAGCCGGCACGCTCGACCGGTACGGACTGGGCTACGAGGACCTGCGGGCCGTCAAGCCCGACCTCATCTACTGCTCGATCACCGGCTTCGGCCAGACCGGCCCGCGCCGCGACCAGGCCGCCTACGACTTCATGATCCAGGCCATGGGCGGGCTGATGAGCGTCACCGGCGAACCCGACGACCGCCCCGGAGGAGGCCCGCAGAAGGTCGGCATCCCGGTGGTGGACCTCTTCACCGGCATGTACGCGGCCACCGGGGTCCTGGCTGCCCTCGCCCACCGGGACCGCACCGGGGAGGGTGACCACATCGACCTCGCCATGCTCGATGTCCAGGTCGGCATCCTCGCCAACCAGGCGATGAACCACCTGATCTCCGGGGACGTGCCGGTCCGCCGCGGCAACCGCCACCCGAACATCCAGCCCCAGGACGTGTACCCCTGCCGGGACGGCCACCTCGTCGTCGCGGTCGGCAACGACGGCCAGTTCGTCCAGTTCTGCGAGGCACTCGGCAAGCCCGAACTCGCTACCGACCCCGACTACGCCACCAACAAGGCCCGCGTGCGCAACGTCGAAGCGCTCACCGCCCTCATCCGGGAGACGCTGGCCGGCGGCGATCTGGAGCACTGGCTGCACGAACTCGGCAGCCGTTCGGTGCCGTGCGGTCCCATCAACACCGTGCCGATGGCCTTCGCCGACGAGCAGGTGCGCCATCGCGGCATGGTCCGAAAACTGCCGCACCCCACCCTGGGTTCCGTTCCCCAGGTGGTCAGCCCTCTGCGCTTCCGCAACGCCGCGCTCGACTTCGTCATGGCCCCGCCGCTGCTGGGACAGCACAGCGCAGAGGCCACCGACGGTCTGACAGCTCGCAACCGCACCTGACGAACCGACCCCCCACCTCTGTGAACCATCGAGAAGCAGGAGAGCCCTTCGTGCCCCGCATCCCCCTGTTCGACCCCGACACGATGACTCCGGAGCAGGAGAGGGTCTACCGCGACATCGTGAACGGCCCTCGTGCCCGGCTGGTCGGACCGCTGCGAGCGGCGTTGCACCGGCCCGAACTCGCCGACCGCTGGCAGCGCTTCGGCGAGATACTGCGCTACGGCACCAGCCTGCCCGACCGCCTCAACGAACTGGCCATCCTGGTCGTGGCCCGGCACTGGACCGCCCAGCTCGAATGGTCGATCCACGCGGACGCCGCGCTGCGCGCGGGTCTGGAACCCGAGATCGTCGACGCCCTGCGCACCGGCGAGCCCCCGGTCTTCCACGACCAGGACGCCTATGACGTCCATGAGTTCGCCCGCCGGCTCCAGCAGACCGGGGATGTCGACGAAGAGGTGTACCAGCGGGTCTGGCGGCGCTGGGGGGAGGTGGGCGCCGTCGAACTCTCCTCTGTCGTCGGCTACTACACGCTCGTCGCCATGACCTTGAACGTCCACCGGATCCCGGCACCCGGCGGCGAGCGCCCGCTGACGTCCTCCGGCGGGCCGGTGCGCCGGCTCGTGGAACTGCCCGAAGCCGTTCTCGGCGCGCCTGCCACGATGACACCGACGACGGGCTGAACCATGTCCACCACCGCAAACACCGTCCCGGCGCGCCTGCCCAGGCGTGCCGCCCGCGACTTCCCGGCAGGCGCCTGGGACTGCCACTCCCATGTCTTCGGCCCCTTCGACCGGTTCCCACCCGGGCCGTCCACCTATCCCATTCCGGACGCGCCTCCCGCGACGTACCTCGACATGCTCGACCGCACGGGCACCACACGCGGCATGCTCGTTCAGCCGGCACCCTACGGAAACGACACCAGCGCGCTGGAACACGCCATGGCACAGTCGCACGGCCGGGCCGTGGGCGTGGCCACGGCCCCCGCCGACTGCTCCGCCGATGAGCTGGCACGCCTGCACGCCGCCGGTGTCCGGGCCCTGCGGTTCAACGACCGGATCGCCCCCTCGACCGGCGCGCGTTTCCCCGGCGCCATCGGGACCGAGGCCTTCCGCGCACTGGCACCGGCCATGCGCGAGCTGGATATCCACGCGCAGATCTGGGCGGGGCTGGACGACTGCGTCCGGCTGGTGGACGAGTTCGCCGACACCGATGTACCGATCGTCCTGGACCATATGGCCCAGCCCGACGTGGCCGCCGGCCCCCACTCGGCAGCCTTTCGCGCCTTGCTCGACCGGGTGCGGGACGGCGCTGCCTGGGTGAAGCTGACCCTGTGCCGCGTGGGAGACCCCGCGCGCGGCTACGCGGATGCCCGCCCGTTCCACGACGCTCTCGTCGAGGCCGCGCCGACCCGGCTGCTGTGGGGCTCGGACTGGCCCTTCGTCCGGATGGGAGAATCCGCCCCTGACGTCGCCGACCTCGCCGACATCTTCTGCGACTGGGTCGACGACGCCGGGCTGCGCCAGCGGATCCTGGTGCACAACCCGCAACGGCTGACGGACACCGGGCCCGCCGCATGAGACTGCTGTTCCTCGTCAGCCCGCCGGACCGGCTCGACCCCGCTCACGACTCCTCCATCGCGCTGATGAGAGCAGCCACCGCGCGCGGCCATCAGGCGCTCATGGCAGAAATGCGCGAACTGTCCCTACGCGACGGCCACGTACTCGCCCGCGCCCACGCGGCCGACCTCCGTTCCGGCTCCCTGGTCCGCGGCCGGGCCGAGGTCCTGGACCTGGACGACGCCGGCCTCGTGCTCGTACGCACCGATCCGCCGGTGAACGACGACTACCTGCGGGCCACCTACCTCCTCGACTTCGCGCAACGCCGTGGCACCCCCGTGTGCAACAGTCCCGACGCACTGCGGAACACGAACGAGAAGCTCTTCGCGTTGCACTTTCCCGACCTCATCCCCGAGACCGTGGTGAGCGCATCCGCGGCGGAGCTGGCCGACGCGGTGGCGCGATGGGGGCGCGCGGTCCTCAAGCCCACCGATGCCATGGGCGGACGTGGCGTACTACTGCTGGAACACGGACACCCGAACCTCGCCGGCCTGATCGAGGTCGGCACCGCACGGGGACGGCGACACGTGGTGCTGCAGCGTTTCGTCGACGACGGCACCCACAGTGACCGAAGAGTCCTTGTCGTCGACGGTGAACCGGTCGCCGCGCTCCGCCGAACAGCCAAGGCGCCCGACTTCCGCTGCAACATGGCCGTCGGGGCCTCAGCAGCCCCGGTACCCCTCTCGAAGACCGACCGCGAGATCTGCGCGACGCTCCGCCCCGAGCTGATCGGGCGCGGTATCGGCTTCGCTGGAATCGACCTCATCGGGGACCGGCTCATCGAAGTGAACATCACCAGTCCGACGGGACTGAGGGAAATCGACGGTGGCCCCATGGAAACGGCGGGGCGGGTGGCCGACGCCGTCCTGCGACGCCTGCTGGCCCACGCCCGGTGAGCCGACTGCCAGACTCGCGTAACACCCGGGCAGGCAGCCGCTTACTACCCGTTTGCGGACGAGGTTCATAGGCGGAGCAGTGCCCTTGCCGGAGATCTCATCCGTGCAGCTCACGCCGCATGGGTCCGGTCCAGGAGTTCGGTGCGGCAGGTCTGTATCCCAGCGCTCCATGAGCGAGTTCATCCGTGGTATCCGCATACCGGTGGTGACGACCTTGAGACCGGCATCGGCCATGAGGACGTCGAAGGCAGTTGTGGGCTTCGGGTCCCGGTCGCGGATCATCCCGTCTGGTCGTACGTCCGCGGTGACGACCACGGCCGCCGCCGGGACAGGTTCCAGGATCGGCGACGGGCGTCCGCGTGTGCTGGCGACGGCATCTCGCAGACGGATCAGACCGAGGGCTTGGAGTTCGGCCGTGGCAGCTCCGGCGGCGCTGCGGGCAAGACCCGCCCGTGCGGTCGCCACCGCACGGGTCGTGGTCCCAGCCGCGTGGATCTGGGCGAGCAGCCGTCCGGCCGCAGTCGCCGGACGTTCACCGCGCCCGTTGCTGATGATCGACGAGTTGCCGTATCCGCCGCAGCGTTCCTCCGAGTTCCCGGCCTGCTCCAGCGGCAGGTGTGGGGAAGTCGGCCCAGTGCCGAGCTTGAGCGGGCAGGGCACTGTCACCATGATCGTCATCGGGCTCCGCGACACCGTCCAAGAGCCGGCGGAAACGGCCTGACCCCGCCCGACCCCTCCTGAGTCTCTGGAGACCGGCCAATTCGCGCCAGCCATAATGGGGCGACGTTTCCCGGATGAGACAGGAGCATCGGGTGGACATACCCGAGAACTTGACGCGCCGTTGGGCGAAGCATGTGCGCGAGAAGGGGTGGAGCGAACGGACCGCGTTCCATGCCGACGGCCGGGCGTGGACCTTCGCGGAGGTGTTCGACGGTGCGGCGAGGGTGGCGGCCGGATACCGGTCGCACGGTCTGCGCACCGGTGACCGGGTGCTGCTCGCCTTGCCCGACAGTGTCGAGATGGTGTGGTGTCTGCTCGGCGCGTGGCAGGCGGGTCTCGTCGCGGTGCCGGTGAACGTCCAGATGAGCCGGGAGGATCTGACGCGCGACGTGGTCACGGCTGAACCGGCGCTTGTCGTGGTCGACCCGGAGACCGCCGGGTGGCTCGGGGACAGCGGGCCGGCTCCCACCAGCGAGGTCGGTCCGCTCGTGGCGGCAGAGCCGGAGGAGGTGTTCGCCACGGGCGGGGACGCCGCCGCGCTGGCCGTGTTCACCTCCGGCACCACCGGGGCGCCGAAGTTGTGCTTCTTCCGCCATCGCGACCTCGGCGCCCCACGCGCGCCTGGCCTGGTGAGCGGACCCGGCACCGTCGGGCTCTCGGTGTCGCGCATGTACTTCGTGGGCGGGCTGAGCGCGTCGGTGTTCACCACCCTCGAAACCGGGCAGGTGGCCGTGCTGTCGCGGCCCCGCGCGACCCCGGCCGCCGCGGTCGAGCTCATGCGCCGCCACAACGTCACCGTCCTGTTCGCGCAGCCGAGCTTCCTGGCGCGGCTGCTGCTCGAACCCGGCCATGCCGAGGTACTGGGCAACGTCAGTCAGGCCTTCTGCGCCGGGGAAGTGCTCACCGCGCGACTGCGCGAGCAGCTGGTCCCGATCATGGGCCCCCGGCTGCTCAATACCTACGGCACGACGGAAGCCGGTGGCGTCGCCGTCGGCCCGCCCGCGGTCTACGACGTGCCGTCGGCGGTCGGTCCGCCCTTGCCCGGCAGGCCGGTGCGTGTCGTCGACGCCGACGGACAGGAGCTGCCCACGGGCGGCAGGGGCGAGCTGCACATCCGCGTCCCCGTCGCCACCCGCGGCGTCGCCCGCGGCAGCCTCGGCCCCGACATCCTGACCGACGTGTGGTGGCCGACCGGCGACCTCGCCTCCATCGACGAGAACGGTGTCGTGCACGCGCACGGCCGGCTCGACGACGTCGAGGTGATCGGCGGACAGAACGTGGTGCCGAGCGAGGTCGAACGCCTGCTGGAGAGCCACCCGCGCGTGCTGGAGGCGGCGGTCAGCTCCGTGCGGCGCCCGGCCGGGGACACGAGCCTGCGCGCCTACGTCGTCGCCGCCGCGGCACCCGGCTCGCCCGGCGAAGGGCCGGCGCGGGGTGACGACGCGCTCGCCGCCGAGTTGGTCGAGCGCGCCCGATCCACCCTGTCCTGGTACAAGGTTCCGCAGGACGTCGTATGGCTGGACGCACTGCCCCGCAACGGCAATGGCAAAGTGCTGCGCAGGGTACTCCGCGCACAGGGCGACGAGTTCGTCCAGCCCCATCGTCACTATCCGGCGTCGAATGTGCCTCGAACGTGAACACTCGGTTCGGCAAACACCGTGAGGACAAGGCGGCGTTTACGCAACGGCTTACTGTGCCGCCGATGAATCGACGGACCATCAGGAAGTCACCAAGGCCGACACATTGTGGTTAACGGGACGAGATCGGCGCGGCGCGAACAAACGTGTCCAAGATCACGGGGAAACCGTGTTCAGCCGCGGTGGGCTTTCTGCGAGAGTCACGAAAATAGTCCTCGCACGGTCAGGTGATCGATATTTCCGCCCAACCCTCGCAGGTGAGCACGCGATACCGGTTTGTCGTGCCGAGCATCGCGGCGTCGGTCGTGCCGCGTGCGCCGAAGGCCGTCCTCCCCTATCTGCAACTGGCGCGTATGCACGCGCCCATAGGCAGTTGGCTGTACCTCCTCCCCGGCCTGTGGGGGATCGCGCTCGCCTCGGCCGGGCTGCCCGACTGGCGCCAGGTACTGCTGTTCACGGTCGGTGGGGTGCTGGTGCGCGGCTTCGGCTGCGTCGTCAACGACCTTGCCGACCGCAAGATCGACGCCCGGGTGGCACGTACCGTCGCGAGGCCGCTCGCGGCCGGTACGGTCACGGTCACGGGAGCGCTTGTCTTCGCCGTGGTGCAGGCGGTGGCGGGGCTGCTTGTGCTGGCTGTGGCCAGCGTTCCGGCGGCGGTGTTCGTGGCCGCCTCCTATCCGCTGGTGGTCGCGTACCCGTTCATGAAGCGGATCACCTACTGGCCGCAGGCCTGGCTGGGGATGGTCTTCGGCTGCTACATCCTCGCGGGTTGGCTCGCGGTGGCCGGGAGGATCGGGACTCCCGCGCTCCTGCTCTTCGTCGCCGGTGTCTTCTGGACGCTGGGGTACGACACGATCTACGCCCACCAGGACAAGGCGGACGACGTGCAGGTGGGGGTGAAGTCCCTCGCGCTGCGCCTCGGCAGGGCGACCCGGCCCTGGGTCGCCGGGTTTTACGGGGCGACCGTGGTCGGGATCGTGGCCGCCGGAGCCGTCGCCGGTCTGCACTGGACGTTCTACGCGCTGTTTCTGCCGGGCGTGGCGCACCTGCTCTGGCAGGTGGTGACGGTGGACATCGACAACCCTGCCGACTGCCGGGAAAAGTTCATGGCAAATCGTTTCTTCGGGTGGCTCGTGCTCGTCGCCATCGTTGCGGGGAGCATCTTTTGAGGCGCGGCCACGCGGTCGCACCGGAGTGACGGCGGAGGAAACACATGTACGCAGGCCCCTGGTCCGTGCGCACGGAGTCGCGCAGCCTGGCCCAGTTCATGGCGCTCCTGCGGGAGCCGGCGAGTTTGGCCACCGAGGTGCTGGAGGAGTGGTGCGGTGCTCCGGTCACCGCGGAGATCCGCCACCGCGCGGATGGCCAATTACTCGTCCCGCCGGCCGAGCGGACATTCGGCGGGGGTTCGGCGCAGGCGGAGGGAGACCCCTTCTTGCCGCCGGAGCGGGTGGCCGAACTGATGCGGCTCTCGGCGGGTGCCCGTGTGCAGTTCCGCACCGTTCACCTGCGCGCCGGGACCGAAAAGGTCGTCACCGCGAGCGCCGTCGTGGCGCTCGACCGCATAAGCCCGGAGGAGCGCGCCGTGCTCAGCACCACCAACGCACCGCTGGGGCCCGTGCTGGCCGCGGGCGGTGGAGTGCGGCGCGTGATGGTCACGTCCGAACCGATCCGCCTCGAACCCGCCGTGCGACCGCCCTGCGACGCCGACGCTCCCGTGCTGACCGTCACCGCACTGCTGTGCCGTGGAACCGTGCCCGTCAGTCTCGTGCGGGAGGCTTTCCTGCCGAGTCTCCTCGAACGAGAGGTCGTCCACGACGGATGAGGGATCCCATGCCGAACTCTCCCGCCGCGGTCTTCGAGCGGCTCACCACCACCGTTCCGCCGGTCCGCACCGAGGTTCGTCTCGGCACCGCCTGCGTGCTCGGCGGCGGCGTCGCCGGCCTGGTCGCGGCCCGCGTGCTCGCGGATCACGCCAACCGTGTCGTGATCATCGAGCCCGACCAGCCGGAAGCCGCGCTCAGCGGCGCGGCTCGTCCCGGCGTCCCGCAGGGCTCCCAGGTGCACCTCCTGCTGCCCGGCGGACGCGCGCAGCTCGAACGCTTCTTCCCCGGTGTCGTGGCACAGGCCCTCGCCGGGGGTGCTGTCTCGTGCGGTCCGGAGCGCACCGCCACCTACCTCGACGACGTCGAGCAGATCGCCACGCCCAACGCGCGGTTCGTGGGGAGCAGTCGCCCCTTCCTGGAGTCGCTGATCCGTCGGCGCACGCTCGCACTGCCCAACGTCGAGCTGGTGAGTGGACGCGTCATTGGGCTGCGGTACGCGCGCGGCGCCGTCGAGTCGGTGCGCTACGCGGTCGGCGGCGACCACGTCGTCGTCCCAGCCGACTTCGTCGTCGACGCCTCCGGCCGCGGCAGCAGGCTGAGTGACTGGCTGGAGCAGGGCGGCTGGCCCCGACCGGAGACGCAACGGCTCCAGGCCGACATCCGCTACCTGTCTGCCCGCTTCACGCGCTCGGCCGACTGGGACGGCCCCCTCAGCGGCATCTCCCGCTACAGCCCGCACTTCCCGAAGGACATCGCCGGAGCGGCGGTCAACCCGATCGAGAACCAGCAGTGGGTGGTGATGCTCGCCCACTTCGGCAACGCCGCCGAGGGCCGCACGGCCGACGAGTTCGTCGCCCGGTGCCGTGAGCTGCCACCGATCTTCCAGGAAGCCGTCAAGGGCGAAATCGTCGGCGAGGTCGTCCCGTACCGCCACCCCGACAGCAGGTGGCGCCACTTCGAGGCGCTCGACCGCTTCCCCGCCCGCCTGGCGGTCCTCGGCGACGCCGTCGCCTCGTTCAACCCCCTGTACGGGCAAGGTATGTCCTCGGCCGCGCTCCACGCCTCCTGCCTGTCGGAGTACCTGCGCTCCGGCCCCGACCTGGACGCCCCGGCCCGGCACTTCCTCGAGCTGGAAAAGGTCGTCGTCGAAGCCGCGTGGCAGACGTCCACGGCCGGCGACGCCATCCGGCTGGGCCTGGCAAAGCCACCGGCCACCGATCAGGGGCGGCGGCAGGCGTGGGCCCTGCGACAGGTGCGGGAGGCAGCGGGCCGGGACGAGCAGGTCGGCACGGCCCTGCGGGCGGTGGGGTTCATGACCGCCCATCCGGCGTCGCTGATGGCACCGGAGTTGGTGCTTCGCGCGGCGCGGGTCAACGGTGTGCCGGAGGAGCGGATCCGGCAGGAGTACACGATGACGGAGACGACGTGACGGGCCAGATGACGCACACGGCACTCGACCGCTACATGGAGCTCGCCGACCGCGCCGTGCGGGACCCCTCGGCGCTGGCGGAGCTCCCCACGATCTTCGCGCCGGACGCCACCGTGAGGCTGCGCGACGAGCCGGTGACCGGCATGCCCGCCATCATGGAGTTCTACCGGGTGTTCGTGGCGGCCGTGGCCGAGAGCAAGCACTACTGGACAACCACGATTCTCGACGACGGCACGATCGAGTCGCACTGGGTCGTCGCGGCGCGCCGGGCCGACGGCAGCCTGATGACCGCGGCCGGGGTCGAGCACGCGACCGTCGACACCGATGGGTTGATCACGAACCTGCGCAACCGGTACACCCGTCCGCCGGGCTGACCAGATCCGGCATACGGGCCTTCGCCGATGCGCCGGTAGCTGCCGAGAAGGGTCGGGCCGCGGTTGCCACACGTCCCGCCGCGCCGCCCGGAGTGACGGATCCGGCCCGCCGCGGTGCTCCGCGGCGGGCCCGGCCTCGGCTGATGCCCTGCCTCACCTCTCCCGGCGCATCAGCAGATTCCCCTTGCCGGAAACCTCATCCGTGCCGGTCACGCCGCATGTTGATATTCGTGGAGGATGCCGCCGAGGCGATCGTGCCGACGTATGTCGAGGCGGGCTAACGCGTCGGGACCGTCGATCGGCGGGAGCAGGGGGTGCAGCGGCCTGGCGTTCGCGATGCGCTGGTGTGGTCGGTGTCTGTTAGAGAACTGCTCGAATTCGCGCAGGGTGTGCGCGGTTCCCTGCTGCACCAGCCGATGGAGTGGGCCGACCTGCGCCGCGAGCTGAATCCAGCACCATACCTCACTGGGCATGCGCAGATGCTGATTCGCCTCGGGTACGGCCCGGAGGGCCCGGCCAGTCCGCGAAGTGCACCGGAGCAGGTGTGCGACGTTGAGTGACAGGACGGCCTGGCGTTGTGCGGTGTTCCTGTGATGGCCTGCAGAGTTCGTCAGCCCGCATCGATGGGGAGGCGCCTGACTCGGGCGGCAGCGAGGGCTTCGGGCAGGCGGTCGTAGATCTCGAACACGCCGTCCAGCCCGGCGCCGCGCAGTATCCGCAAGAAGCGTCCATCGTCTGTGACCAGCCGCAGCCGACCGTGCCGTGCCATGACCCGGTTCCGCGCCCGGCACATCAGCGCCAGCCCGGCGCAGTCGATGAAGGACAGGGTGCGAAGATCCACCACGAGGTCGGGGTGGACGACGGCTGTCAGGACGTCGAGGCGCTCCATCAGAGCTGGTGCCGTGAGGATGTCGATCTCGCCGCGCAGCTCCACGACGGTGGTCCCGCCGACGGCACGTTCGGTATGGCGGGTCGCGGACTGGATGAAAGTTTCGGCCATGGTCAGAGGAAAGCTGGGCCGATGTGCGTGTCGGAAGGGCCGGTCGGCCCCCCTTGGCCGCCACGCTTCCCCGGGCCGTTCTCCGGTGGGGGCTGGGCCGGTGGTCCCTCACGCCCGGCTGCCGTCGCGCTCAGTATGGAACGTAATCCTTCCTCCGGGCGAAAGACGGACTGACTCATGTACTCCAACGATGGTTTCCGCGAACTCGGCCGTCAGGAGTGTCTGGGCCTGCTGGCCACGGTGCCCGTCGGCCGGATCGTCTTCACGCGCCAGGCCCT
Organism: Streptomyces sp. NBRC 110028; assembly: GCF_001417735.1. Lineage (GTDB taxonomy): Bacteria > Actinomycetota > Actinomycetes > Streptomycetales > Streptomycetaceae > Streptomyces. The sequence continues at coordinate 112,117 of NZ_BBUZ01000033.1, read as the reverse complement.
GCCCGCGGTCGTGCCGGTCACCTTCGTACTGGACAGTGACGGGGCGGTGTTGCTGCGCACCTCTGCGAGCTCGGAGCTGGCCCGTGCGGTCGACGGCGCGGTCGTCGCCTTCGAGGGGGACGCGGTCGATGCGGTCGCGTGCTCGGGCTGGAGCGTCGTCGTCACCGGTCGGGCCGTTGTCGTGACCGACACGGCCGAGCTGGATCGCCTGGATCGGTTCGGTCCGGACTCCTGGGTTCCCTCATCCCAAGAGGTCTTCGTACGTATTGAGCCGGAACTGGTCACGGGACGTGAACTCGTCCTCGGTCGCACGATGTACGGCTTGCACCTCTCCGCCTGAGCGCCGGTGCCGGCTGTCAAGCCAGGGCCGATCGGCCCCAGGGTGAAGGGGCCGGCCGGCGCGGCAACGGGTTCTCGCAGGCCCTGCTCCGGGTGGTGGTCAGCCCGCCTTCACCGGCTCGGTGCTGCACCGCTGCAAGGAGGCCGGACTGCACACGGCGCTGGATACCTCCGGCTTCCTGGGCGCCCGTGCCTCCGACGGACTCCTCGCCGACACTGACCTGGTGCTGCTGGACATCAAGTCCTTCGATGTCCCCGCCTACCGCAAGCTGACCGGCGGCCGGCTTGCCCCGACCCTCAGCTTTGCCACCCGCCTCGACCGCCTGGGCGTCCCCGTCCACATCCGCTACGTCCTCGTCCCCGGCTGGACCGACGACCCGTCCGCCGTGGACGGCCTCGGCGCCTTCCTGGCCGGGCTGGGCAACGTCGACCGGGTGGACGTCCTGCCGTTCCACAAGCTCGGCGCCCACAAGTACGACGCCCTCGGCATCGACTTCCCCCGGCGCGATACCCCCGTCCCGGCTCCGGATCTGACGGAACGGGTGCGGGAACAATTCCGGGAGCACGGGCTGCGGGCGCTGTGAGCCGGGCTGCTCGGGGTCGGGCGTGGACGGGTGCAACTCCCGCATGCAACGGCCCACCGCCGAATCGTGCGGCCGCCCAACCGTGCCGATCTCTGCGCCGGCGTAAGTCCCGCCGCTGAATGGGCGGCCCGGGAAGCCCCGCTCCGCGACGTCCCTCTGCGCCTGGTCCACGCCCTTCGACGGCCGCCGTTCATGAACGCGCCTCTGGGCGCGGCACCCAAGCCGTCCTTGAACCTGGATGCGCAGAGCCGCCCGGCCGACCACAGGGTGCGCGGGGCCGAAGCGAGGATCGCGCGCCACCACCCGGGCCGGCGGATCACTGCCGAGGGTGTTCCCGAAGAGCCCCTCCCCGCCCTGCTCGCGGTCCGTTCCGTGAAGTCGTGCTCGGCCTCAACTTGGCGGCTCCGCACGACGCCGTGATAGGTAGCGCCCCGTCAGGAGGTGCCGCCCTGGCATGGGCAACGTTGTCGGGCGGGGCGAGCGTGAAGCCGGGACGGCACAGAGGGACGAGACGGGTCTCCTGGACCGTGATCAGGCTTTGCCGGGCTCGTCGGCGGCGGTGAGCCGAATGCCGGTGATCAGGTCCGGGCGGATGCGCACCGCGTAGTCCATGGTCTGGTTCACCCAGGGGCTGAGCAGCGCCTGGTAGCGGGCCAGTTCATCCGGATCGGTCACCAGGTGGGCGTAACCGGTGACCTCTACGCTCCAGCCGAGGTGCGTGTCGGGGTCGATGGCGTCGGCCTCGTAGGCGACGACCACACCCGGGCCGGCGGCATGCCGGGCATGCGAGGTCAGTGCCGCGCCCTCGTGCGTGCGGATCACGATGTCCCCGTTGTCCAGGACATGGTTTACCGGTCGGACTGTCGGCAGCGCGTGACGAGTGAAGGCGATCCTTCCGAAGGACACACTGCCCAGCAGTCGCAGGGCTTCGTCGCCGTCCAGCTCAATGCTCGTGCGCGGCCCGGCGGGCAGGGTCTGGGTGTTGTCGATGGGCATGGAGGGTTTCCGTACGGATTCGTTGCTCACTGCTGTATGTCTCCGGCCGACGCGCGGAGGCTGTGACGTGACCCGTCGCTGTGATGACGACCGGAACGTCGGTACGGCATGTGCGCCGTCCTTTCGGCACGTGGGTTGGTCGCCTGGCTGTGGCATCCGCCGAGGCGGATGCCACAGCCAGGCACGATCAGATCATTGGAACGGCGCCGGGGCTCCTCACACCAGGGCCGTTCGGCCCTTGTCTGCTTCCGGCCGGCCCTGTGCACCCCAGAAGTAGGCGGTGCGCATGATCTCCTCCATGTCGTCGAGCACGGGCATCCGCGGGTTGGCGGGCGCCCACTGGTCCTCGAAGGCGTTCAGGGCCTGCCGGGGCAGAGCGTCGAGGAAGGACCGCTGGTCGATACCCAGGGCCTGGAACGACGGCTCGATGCCCACGGCGTCGCGCAGCCGCTCCACCGCGGTGGCCAGCGACTCCACGCCCTCCTGTGAGGTCGAGGCAGGCAGGCCGAGGGCGCGCGTTCCCGCATGAGCTGGGCACCGCGCTGGACGGAGTCGATGCTCGGCTCCGGCTCGACATTGTCGATGATCTGGAGAGTGACCGGCTCGTGGCGCCGTTGCAGAACGCGGCTGACGCGGTCGACGAAGCCGAGGCGGGTCATAGTCGCGTCGGTGACGATCGTGACCCGGTGGACGTCCGGCATCGAGGCCAGGTAGCGGATGGACTGCGGCTCGAAGTAGATCTCCGGCGGCACCTTGAACCACTGCAGGTTGTTGCGGCGCGCGCTGACCCGCTGTGCGTGACGTGTTCGCGCGCGAACATGTTCTTGGCTGCTTTGTCCTCGAAGACGCCTCGCCCAGTCTCGTCGACGGCGAGGCGAGCCAGCGCGGTGTGCTGGTCCAGGGCGGCGACCGAGGCCTTCTTGACGATGTGGTCGACCTGTTCCTGGGTGAGGGCGTCGTAGTCGGCGAGCGCCTTCAGCCCGTTCGTGACCAGCCGGTCCACGGCGATGGCGATCTCGGACGGCGCGTCGGCGGTGACCGTTGCGTCGGTTCCGGCGTCCTGACGGGACATGGCATGCGCCTCCGTTGACGAGAGCCGCCAGAGGACCGGCGGCGTGCGGACGGGAGCGGCACCGCGGGGGACCGGTGCCGCTCGCACCTTCACTCTCGTCCTGCCTGGCCCGTGCTCCCAGGTGCCGATGGTCCCTTCCGGGGGCTGACCGGTACCGCCTCGGGCGGGCCGGCTGAGCCGTTGGAACAGTCGTCCACGTCGAACCCGAGCCTGTTGACCACACCGATGACGCCCTCCACCCGCCAGGTCAACCGGACCGCCACTGGGACGTCACCGCGGTGGCGGAGGCGTCCCTCCAGCAGGACCATGCCGTCGCGGACGGATACGGCGGCCGCCCCTGCCGGCAGGCCCAGTGCACCGACCAGGACCTCGTCGATCACCTGGCGACGGATCTCCTCGTCCGTACGGAGGAAGACCCGCAGCAGGTCGCGGCGGGTGGCGATACCGATGAGGCGGTCCTCCTCGTCCACCACGGGCAGACGATCAACATTCTGACGCTCCATCAGTCGTGCGGCGTCCGGCACGCGTTGCTCCGGATGAACGGTGACCGCTGGTGTCGTCATCAGTTCTTCCGCCGTCGTGGCCACGGAGCCGTGCGTGAGATCGGTGCCGGAGACCACCCCGACCACCTTGTCGTCGTGGTCGACGACCGGCAGCCCGCTGATCCGGTGCCGGCCCAGCAACCGCACCACGTCGTCGAATGGGGTCTGTCGGCTTGCACAGACGACCTCGCTGGTCATGACTTCGCCGACGGTGCGCGTCTTCATCACGCTTCCCTCCTCCACCGGTGCAAGCGGGGGAGCAGCAGGCTGCCCGTGTGCTTCAGCCTTGCAGCCGCCCCGGCTGCCGTGCAGGGCCGTGCCGCACATGAAGGAGGGCCGTCCTGCCTCGTCCCGGAGGGCTGAGGGACTCTAATCCCGCCCGCTGACGGCTGGGCCACCGCGCCACGGTGGGGGAGTGGCCGCCTTGCGAGCCGCCTCCCTGCGGTGCAGGACCCTGTTCAGCCGGCTGCGAAGGCGGTCCTGCAGCCGGTCCGCGAGCTCATGTGCGGTCGCCTCCTGGGCGTGTACGACCACAAGGGTGTTCCCCACGACGAGCTCGGCCCCGGCGGACCAGGGCTGCTCGACGTGGTGTGCCGCGGCCCTGGTGATCCTCACCTCGCCGCTGACCTCCGGAATTCCGGGCCGGTTGAGGGCGGTTCCGACCTTGGTCCGGACGTACGCGAGCGCCTCTTCGGCCACCTCCCCTTCCGCTCGTACCTGTACGGCGACGGTGGAGGTGGCCTGGGCGCGGGTGTCCTTCGCAGTCATCTGCTCCGCTCCTTCGATCGCTTGGTGGGATTTCAGACTTCTGCGAAGACCGGCGTGAGCCCAGGGCTGTCAGGCCCCAGGAGGGGGGGCCAAAGGCCCTCCTCCGCTGCCGGGAGCCACCCAGGGTGTGTGATCCCCGGCTGTGGATGTCCGCGGAAACAGGGCCGACCGGCCCTGGCCCTTCGGCCAGGATCCGACCAGGATCTTGCTACGGACACCGATACGGTTGACAAGTGGACATCGACGAGACACAGGGAACCAGGGAGCAGCGATGGCGGACAGCAAGCAGCCCGGCCCCGACAGCCCGATCCGGGTCTTCCTGCTGGACGACCACGAGGTGGTACGGCGTGGAGTGCGCGACCTCCTGAACGACGAGCCGGACATCGAAGTGATCGGCGAGGCCGGCACGGTGGCGCAGGCCTTGGTGCGTGTCCCCGCACTGCGCCCGCAGGTGGCGGTGCTCGACGTCCGGCTGCCCGACGGTGACGGCGTGACCGTGTGCCGGGAGCTGCGCTCGAAGATGCCCGAGCTTGCCTGCCTGATGCTGACCTCCTTCGACGACGAGGAGGCCCTGCTGGACTCGATCATGGCGGGCGCATCCGGGTACGTCCTCAAGCAGATCCAGGGCTCGGACCTGGTGTCCGCTGTACGGACCGTCGCCGCCGGCCAGTCCCTGCTGGACCCGAGCGCCACCACCAAGCTGATGGCCCGGCTGCGTGGCGGACAGCAGCAGGAAGAGGCGCCGGACGGGCTGCAGGGCCTGACCGAGCGGGAGCGGGAGATCCTCGCCCTGATCGGCGAGGGCCTCACCAACCGCCAGATCGGCCAGCGGCTGTACCTCGCCGAGAAGACGGTGAAGAACCACATCTCCCGCCTGCTGGCCAAACTCGGAGTGGAGCGCCGTATCCAAGCCGCGGTCATCGCCACCCAGGCCCAGGACCGGCAGAGGCAGGAAGGGCGCTGAGGTCCCCTGCGGGAAGGACACCTCCCCGGCGAGGCGCATGAGCCGCTGCCGGTGCTCGATGGGCAGCGCCCGCAGCATGGTGGGGGTGTTCATGGCCTGCCTTCCGGACGGGGCGTAGGGAACTGGCGCTTTCAGCCTGTGCCGGCGGCCGGGAGCAGGCGAGGGGCTATCCGGCCCGGAGCACGGACCAGCCGTCCCGAGGCGGAGATTGCTCCGGCCGGCCAGCAGGGGATGCCAGGTCCCGGGAGTGAAAAGCCTGCCTCGGGCGGGGCGCTGCTCTTCTCGCAATCGACGACGGCCGCCGCCCGCGTGTCGGCGCGGGCGACGGCCGTGGCGCAATCGTCGTGCCTCCCCCGACACGCGACTCGCGAGGATGTCCTCGGGGCTCCCGGGGCTCCCGGGGACGGAGAGCTGCCTCAGCTCGAACGAGCCAGAAGGACGTGGCACGCAGCTGATCGTCGATGCGTCCGGATGAGCGGCTGCAGGGCCGGCCTGCCTTCCACTGTCGAAAGCGGCCTCCTCGCACAGAAGCGGCCGATAGCCCCAAAGCCGAAGGCCGAACGGCCCCAGACCGGAGCCGAGTTCACGCGCTGGTGGCAGCGAATGGGGCTGGATGGGCCTGCCGCGCCGGGACCGTCGGCCGCTCAGGGGCCTTCTGGCCGCTCCGACCGTGGCCGCGAGCGCGGCGTAGCGGCCCGAGTCCCCGGCGGCGAGTCCTGCGACCGGCGGCAGCCCGGCCACGCCCGAGTACGCCATGACCAGCGGCACGAGGTACGCCGCCATGGTCATCCCGGCCAACAGGTCTCCCTTCAGCCACGTACGCCGGTGGTCGAGAAGCGCGGCGAGGCCGGGCACCGGGCGGCGCCACCACGGAACGTGCCCGTCCGAGCCGTCGGTCATGAGCCGCCCTTCGCCTTCGGGATCCATCAGAGCGCCATGCCCCCCACTTGAGGGGAGCGATCCACGCGGTGTCCACGCGGCCCGACGCGTGCCGATCCGGTGGCGTTCGTCCCAACGGGCCCCGGCAGAAGGGGACCTTCAGCCCAACGGCCGCGGCCCTTCGGCATCCGGCCGCGCGCGGCGCCCGCGGCAAGAGTGAGGGGTGTCAGGACACCGATCGGACATCCCCGAAGGGATCAGCGCCATGGCCTGCACGAGCACCATCACCGGAGCCTGGGCTTCCACCTGTCCTTCCGCAGGAACCGGAACGGCTCCACGATCGCCGTGTCGGCAGGCTCCGACACCCTCTCCGTGCGGGCCTGCGCCCTCGCGTCTCCGCGCCTGCTCACGGGGTTCGTTTTCCTGTGGGCGTTCCTGGACAAGACCTTCGGCCTCGGTTATGCGACCGCGTCCGGCAAGGGCTGGATCGACGGCGGGTCGCCGACGAAGGGCTTCCTCGGTTCCGTCGCCTCCGGGCCGATGAAGTCGACGTTCCACTCGTGGGCCGGTGACGGGTGGGCGGACTGGGTGTTCATGCTCGGCCTGCTCGGCATTGGCGCGGCCGCGATGCGGACGTTCGTCCCACAACCCGTCGCGCCGGCCCCCGCATGGTCCGTCGGTCCCGTTGGAGGACCGGCGGTCCCTGCCCCATGTAACCCCTGAACACGACGCTGGAATCGGGTCCCGCCGGGACCCGGTTCAGGAGGTGGAGAACATGCCCCGCACCATCACCGTAGGCATCGACGGCTCGCCCGAGAGCCGGGCCGCCGCCGAATGGGCGGCCCGCGAGGCGAAGCTGCGCGGACTGCCGGTGAAGCTCATCCACGTCTGGGAGCCGATCCCCGAGCACCTGGCCGACGCCACGCACAGCGGCGCGGAGACCCTCCAGCACTGGACCGGGCGAAGCGAGATGGGGGTACCCCCGGCCGAAGGCTGGGGGAGGATCCCCCGCGAGGCCGCCGAGAGCCTGCGGCTGCGCCATCCCGGCGTCGAGGTGACCACCGAGCAGCTCACCGGGCTGCCCGCCGAGGCCGTGGCCCGCGCGGCGCAGGACGCCGAACTGCTCGTCCTCGGCTCGCGCGGCCTGGGCGGGATTGGCGGCTTCCTGGTCGGTTCAGTCGGACTCGCGGTCGTGGCACACTCCGAACGCCCCGTCGTCCTGGTGCGCGCCGATGAACAGGCCACTGACGAACAGGCGATGGACGCGGTAGGCATCCCCTCCACCGCAGCTCCCTTCCGCCCCGTCGTCCTCGGACTCGACGTCAGCCGCCCCGACGAGGCCCTGATCGGGTTCGCCTTCGACGCCGCCACGCGCCGAAAAGTGCCGCTGCGCGTCGTGCACGGCTGGAACCTGCCGCCCTACTACGCCTACGGCATGGCCCTGGAGCCGGCGGTCGAGCGGGAGATGGCGAAGGGCGACGCCGTCATCGTGACCGAGGTACTGCGCCCTTGGCGGCAGAAGTTCCCCGACGTCGAGGTCGTCGAACAGTCCCACTACGGCAGTCCGTCCACCCTCCTGATCGACGCCTCCCAGGAGGCCTCCCTGGTCGTCGTCGGCCGACGCATTCGCCGCTCCTCGGTCGGCGCCCACATCGGCCCCGTCACCCATGCCGTCCTGCACCACGCCACCGCCCCCGTCGCCGTCGTCGCCCACGACTGACGTACTCCGACAACACCCCGAGGAGAGAACGGACCATGAAGGCAGCAGTCGTACGAGCCTTCGGCGAGCCCCTGGTCATCGAGGAGCGCCCCGACCCCGCACCCGGCCCCGGTCAGGTCCGCATCCGCGTCGAGGCCTCCGGGCTGTGCCACACCGACATCCACGCCGCGCACGGCGACTGGCCCGTCAGACCCACCCCGCCGTTCGTGCCCGGCCACGAGGGCGTCGGCCTGGTCGAGGAACTCGGCGAGGGTGTCACCCACCTGCCCCTCGGTCAGCGAGTCGCCGTGCCGTGGCTCGGCAGGGCGTGCGGGCGGTGCGAGCACTGCCTGTCCGGCTGGGAGACGCTGTGCGAGCAGCAGATCAACACCGGGTACGGCTGCGACGGCGGGTACGCCGAGAAGATGCTGGCCTGGGCCGACTTCGCCCAGCCGGTGCCCGAGGGCGTCACCCCGTGCGAGGCCGCCCCCCTCACGTGCGCCGGCGTGACGACGTACAAGGCCCTCAAGGTCGCGGACGTCAAGCCCACGCAGCTGGTCGCGATCTCGGGGGTCGGCGGCCTCGGTCATCTCGCCCTGCAGTACGCCAAGATCGCCGGAGCGACCGTCGCCGCGATAGACGTCACCGACGACAAGCTCCAACTCGCCACCGAGCTCGGCGCGGACGTGGTCATCGACGCCCGCAAGCAGGACGTCGGCAAGGAGCTGAAGAAGCACGGCGGTGCCCACGCGGCGATCGCGCTCGCAGTGAACCTGGCCGCGTTCGAGGCGGTCAGCTCCGGTCTGCGGCGCGGCGGAAAGCTCGTCATGGTGGCCCTGCCCGCGCGCGGCACGATCCAGGTCCCGATCTTCGACACCGTCCTGAACGGCACGTCCGTCATCGGCTCGATCGTGGGCACGCGACAGGACCTCACCGAGGTCTTCCACCTCCACGCCGCCGGCCGCACGAAGGTGATCTACGAGACCCGCCCGCTCGCGTCCGTGAACGAGTCCATCGACGCCGTGCTGCGCGGCGAGATCAAGGCCCGGATCGTCTTCGGCCTGGGCGCAAGAAGGTGAGGACGATGGAACTCCCCCTGGTCGTCGGCGTGGATGGTTCGGAGCCCAGCCTGCGGGCCGTCGACTGGGCGGCCGACGAGGCCGCCCTCCGTGGGCTGCCGCTGCGGCTGGTGTACGCCTCGCTGTGGGAACGGTACGAAGGCACCTCCCTCGCCCAGGATCTCGGCAAGCCGTCCGAGGAGGTGATGGCCGAGGACATCGTCGAGAGCGCGGCAGGACGTGCGCACAGCCGTCAGGCTGACGCGAAGGTCACCACCGATGTGCTGCCCGAGGAGCCGGAGTACGCGCTGGTAAGCGAGAGCCGCACCGCCGCTGCCATGGTCCTCGGTTCGCGCGGCCGCAGCGGCTTCGCCGAGGCGCTTCTCGGCTCCGTCAGCGTGACGGTGGCCGGCCACGCGCACTGCCCGGTGATCGTGCTGCGCGGCAGCCACGACAACCGGGTCCGTTCCGGGAGACGCCCCGTCGTCCTGGGCATCGGCGAGAAGCCGTCGGACGGCGCGGCGGTGCGCTTCGCCGTCGAGGAGGCGCAACGTCGTGGTGTGCCGCTGGAGGCCGTACGAGCTTGGCGGTGTCCGGCGCACGAGACCACCGATGACCCTCTGCCGGCCGGAGAACCCGCCCGGCTGCACGAGGAGCGGGCCAAGGACGAACTGGACGCGGCTCTGCAGGACGTCCCGGCCGATGTCGAGGTGCACCGGCGCACCGTTGAGGGCCACGCCCGCCGGGTCCTGCCCGACGCCTCGGCCGACGCCGACCTGCTTGTCGTCGGAGCCCGGCGCCGCGAGGGCCACTACGGCCTCCAGCTCGGCCGTGTCGCCCACGCGGTGCTGCACCACTCCGCCTGCCCGGTCGCCGTCGTACCCCAGCGGGGGTGAGAGAGGTGACCGGCTGCTCAGAGGCTCGCCGCGTGGTCAGGGACGTAGGTCTGCAGATCGCGCGGCGGCCGCTGGTAGCCGGTCGACGGCGGCCGGGGCGGAAGCTCCAGCACCGGCGGCGAAACCTCGTGGTACGGGACCGAGCTCAGCAGGTGCGCCATCATGTTCAGCCGTGCGCGGCGCTTGTCGTCGCTCTCGACCACGTACCAGGGCGCCTCGCCAATGTCGGTGTGGACCATCATCTCGTCCTTCGCCCGGGAGTACGCCTCCCAGTGGGTGATCGAGGCCAGGTCCATCGGCGACAGCTTCCAGCGCCGCACCGGATCGTCGAGACGGCGCCGGAACCGTTCCTGCTGTTCGGTGTCGCTCACCGAGAACCAGTACTTGCGCACCAGGATCCCGTCCTCCACCAGCATCCGCTCGAAGATCGGGCACTGGCGCAGGAACAGCTGGTACTCCTCCTTCGTACAGAAGCCCATCACATGCTCGACGCCGGCGCGGTTGTACCAGGACCGGTCGAACAGCACGATCTCCCCGGCGGCCGGCAGATGCTCGACATACCGCTGGAAGTACCACTGGGTGCGCTCACGCTCGGTCGGCTTGGGCAGGGCCACGATCCGGGCGACGCGGGGATTGAGATGTTCCGCCACCCGCTGGATGGTGCCACCCTTGCCCGCTGCGTCCCGCCCCTCGAAGACGACGACCAGCCGGACGCCCTCCGCCTTCACCCACTCCTGCAGTTTCACCAACTCGATCTGCAGACGCAGCAGTTCTGTCTCGTACACCTTGCGCGGCAGGCGCGCCGCCTCCTTGCCGGCCATGCCGTCTCCCCGCTCGGTTCCCCAAGGACGAACACCAGGACACCACGGTACTCACCCACGAAGAGCTGCGCACTCCGGACCACCACCCGAAACCCCTCACCGAAGAGGAGCTCACCGCCATGACCGTACGTGTCGGCATCAACGGATTCGGCCGCATCGGCCGCGCCTACCTGCGTGCGGCCCTCGACCGCGTCGAAGCGGGCACCCAGGACCTCAGGGCGGTCGCGATCAACGACATCGCGCCGCCTGCCACCCTCGCGCCGGAGCCCACACGGTGCTGCTGTCGGCCCCCGGCAAGGAAGTGGACGCCACCATCGTGATGGGCGTCAACGACGACACCTACGACCGCGAGCGCGACCGGATCATCTCGGCCGCCTCCTGCACTACGAACTGCCTTGCACCCATGGTCAAGGTGCTCGACGAAGCCTTCGGTATCGACCGCGGCCTGCTCACTACCGTCCACGGCTACACCAACGACCAGTCCCTTCTCGACGGCCCGCACAAGGACCTGCGCCGGGCCCGCTCGGCGGCCCTGAGCATCATCCCGACCAGCACCGGCGCCGCCCGCGCGGTGGGCCTCGTACTGCCGGAGCTGGCCGGAGCCCTGGACGGAATCGCGGTCCGCGTACCGGTCGAGGACGGCTCGCTCACCGACCTCACGGTGGTGCTGAACCGGAAGACCACGGCCGACGAGATCAACGCCGCGTTCACCGAGGCCGCCGACGGCCCGCTGCACGGCATCCTGCGCGCCTCGATGGCCCCTATCGTCTCGCGCGACGTCATCGGTGACCCCGCTTCCTGCGTTTTCGACCCGGCTCTGACCCAGGCCAACGGCACTCTGGTCAAGGTCTTCGGCTGGTACGACAACGAGTGGGGCTACACCAACCGGCTCCTGGACCTCACCGCCTTGGTCGCGGACGACTGACGGATACGGAGGACAGCGACCCAAAGCGCCCGGTCAGGGCCGGCACGACCGTGTAGGACGACAGGCCGGGCGGCCGTTGGTACGCGAACGGCCGGGCCGACAGCCCTCGACGGACTTGGGGCCGACCGGCCCAGGACTCGCCCCCGGACGGCCCAATGGAACCGGTCTTCGCTCCGCTGGATGCTCGAACCGTCAAGAGCTTTGGAGGAGAACCGCGATGACGGACGACGTGCTTTACCACCCCCCGGTTCACGGCTTGCTCGCGGACGGCACCACCGTGTGCATCCGTCCCGTGACCCCGGCCGACCACGACCAACTGCAGGGGCTCTACCAGGAGATGTCCCAGGACAACCTGCGGCTGCGGTTCTTCTCAGTCAGCCGGCGCTCCGGCGCCCTGGCCGCCGACCGTGCCTGCGCACCGGAGTGCCCCGGATACCGGGCGCTGCTGGCGGAGATGCAGGGCCGGGTGATCGGCATCGCCGAGTACGACTCGGCGGGGGAGAAGGACTCGGCCGAGATCTCCATCGCTGTCTGCGACGGGCTGCACCACCGCGGAGTGGGCACCCTGCTCGTCGAGCACCTGGTCTCCGCGGCGGCACCTGGTCTCCGCGGCCCGCGCCGAGGGCATCACCACCTTCACGGCCGACGCGCTCAGCGAGAACCGCGAGATTCTCCGGCTCTTCGCCGACCTTGGCCTGACCACCGCCCGTCACTTCGAGGGCCCCGAGGTGCGCTGCACCATCCGGCTCGACCAGGACGACGCCTACCTGTCCGCAGTAGAGGCCCGCGGCCGGGCCGCCGACGTGGCCAGCCTCGAACCGCTGCTGCGCCCGAAGGCCGTTGCCGTCGTCGATGCCGGCCGCAAACCCGGCTCGGTCGGCCGGGCGATCCTGCACCACCTGAAGGCAGTGGCTACTCCCGCCGCCTGTTCGCCGTGAACCCGAGCGCGAACCACATCCTCGGCGTGGCGCGTCCTACCCGTCCGTCAGCGCCCTGCCCAAGACTCCCGACCTGGTGGTTGTGGCCGTTCCCGCCCCCGCGGTCCCGGCCACGGCAGAGGAGTGCGGCAAAGCTGGTGTCCGGGCGCTGCTCGTCGTCACCGGCGGATTCGACAACGAGCAGGCGCAGGCGCTGCTGGCCACGTGCCGCACCCACGGCATGCGGCTGGTCGGCCCCAACTGCCTCGGTATCTCCAACACCGAACCTGGCCTGCGTCTGGATGCCACGTTCGCCGCCGACCACCCGCGCCCCGGCACCGCAGGCGTCTCCGTGCAGTCCGGCGGAGTCGGCATCGCCCTGCTCGACGGTCTGTCCCGGCTGGGCATCGGCGTTTCGTCCTTCGCCTCGCTCGGCGACAAGTACGACGTCAGCGGCAACGACATGCTCCAGTGGTGGGAGGGCGACGGGCGCACCGAACTCGCCCTGCTGCACCTGGAGTCCTTCGGCAGTCCGCGGGCGTTCTCCCGCACGGCCCGCCGCGTCACCCGCCGCATGCCGGTCCTGACCGTGGACGCGGGCCGCACCGATGCAGGCCGGCGCGCCGCCGCCTCGCACACCGCGGCCGCGGCCACCCGCGCCATGACCCGGCAGGCGCTGTTCACCCAGGCCGGCATCACCGCCACCCGCTCGGTCGGCGAACTCCTGGAAACGGCCGCGCTGATGTACTCTCAGCCACTTCCCGCCGGCAATCGCGTCGCGATCGTGACCAACACGGGGGGCGCCGGGGTGCTGGCGGCCGACGCTTGTGCGGAGGCGGGGGCTCGTCCTGCCCCCGCTCACCCCGGAGGTGGTCGACGATCTGCTCGCCGTGTTCCCCAAGGGCGCCGTGGTCGGCAACCCTGTCGACGCCACCGCTGCCGTCGGGGAGGAACAGCTCGCGGACTGCCTGGACCGGCTGATGCGCCACCCGGGCATCGACGCCGTCCTGGTGGTCCTCGTCCCCACCGCGGTCGCCGCAGCGACCGGCGACGATCTCGTCCGGGCCCTCACCGACGCCCCCGGACACCGGGCCAAGCCGATTGCCGTCGTACGCCTCGAACAGGACCTGCCGGTCAAGCTGCTGCCCGCCGCGGACGGCGGCACCATCCCGTCGTACGCCGAACCCCAGGCGGCGGCACGGGCTCTGTCCCACGCCGCCCGTCGCGAGGCCTGGCTCGCCCGGCCCGTGGAGACCGTCCCCGACCTCGACGGCATCGACGCGGCCCGCGCCCAAGAGGTCGTCGAGACCTTCCTGACCCGGCATCCGGATGGCGGCTGGCTCGACCCGCGCACCTGCGCCGACCTGCTGGCCTGCTACGGCATCTCGCAGATCCCGTGGGCGTGGGCGGAGACCGAGGACGACGCCGTCCTCGCCGCCCAGCGGCTGCGCGGCCCGGACGGTCGGGTGGTGATGAAGGCCCACTGGCCGGGACTGGTGCACAAGAGCGAGCAGCGTGCCGTGCACCTCGACCTCCAGGGCGATGCCCAAGTCCGCGCGGCATTCCGGGACTTCGAGACCCGGTTTGCGGGGCTGCTCACGGGCGTGGTGGTGCAGCCGCTCGCGCCGCGTGGCACCGAACTGTTCGCCGGCGTCGTCCAGGACGAGGTCTTCGGCCCGCTGGTGCTGTTCGGGCTCGGCGGCACCGCGACCGAGGTCCTCGGTGACCACGCCGCCCGCCTGGCCCCGCTCACCGTCCACGACGTGCACGCCCTGATCACCGCGCCGCGCTGCGCCCCGCTGCTGTTCGGAGCCCACGGCAGCGGACCGGCCGATCTCGAAGGCCTGGAGCAGCTGCTCCTGCGCCTGTCCCGGATGGCGGCCGACCTGCCGCAGCTTGCCGAGGTCGACTTCAACCCCGTGCTCGCCACAGCGGAAGGGGTCTCGGTGCTCGACGCGCGGGTGCGCCTGCCGGGGCGTCCGGGGCTTTGCCTCAGTTGCGGCTGGATGAGCTACTGGACGGCCTGCAGCGGCAGGTGGCGCAGGTGCGGTCGGCGCACGACCGCGTCCACACACTGCTGGACGCGGTGCTCGCGATCGGTTCCGATCTGGAGCTGGAGGTGGTGCTGCAGCGCATCGTGGAGTCCGCCGTCAGTCTGGTCGACGCGAAGTACGGCGCGCTCGGCGTGCTGGGTGAGGAAGGCTCGATCAAGCAGTTCCTCACCGTCGGCATCGACGAGGAGACCATCGCGCGGATCGGTCACTACCCGCGCGGCGAGGGCATCCTGGGGCTGCTGATCCGCCACCCGGAGCCGTTGCGTCTGGCCGACCTGGCGCAGCATCCCTCGTCTTCGGGTTTCCCGTCCGGGCACCCGCCGATGACCAGCTTCCTCGGCCTGGTCTGGCCGGTTGCCGTCGAACGGGCTGCCCGACGGCGACCGGCGGTGGTCAACTCTTCGCAGAAGGGCCCAGCGCTCCGTGACCGAGTTCAACCTCGGTATCTGGATGCCGCTGAGCACGATGCCGATCCCCGCGTCCTTGAGGACGGCATCGAAGAGGTCGGAGAACTTCCCGTCCCGGTCCCGGATCATGAACTGAATGCCTGCTGGGTGGTCCAGGGGCCGTCGGGATGGGACGTGGTGTTCAGGATGTGCACGTAGCGGGTGTTGATCTCGATCGCGAAGAACACGTACACCCGTCGCAGGGTGAGGGCGCGGTCGATGTGGAAGAAGTCGACAGCGAGCATGGTCGAGGCACGCGACCACGGCAACGGGTGGGACTCCAGCGGCTACCGTTGACGCGTTGAGTATCCGCGGATGCGGAGGCGCGACAGAAGGAGGGGCCAGTGGGTGGGGGTGGCATGAGCGCCGGTGCCGGGGAGCGGCTGCCGCGCTTGCAGTTGGACGAGTTGCTGGAGGAGTTGCAGGTCCGGATCGACGCGGTGCGCGGCACCCGGGACCGGGTGCACAGCCTGCTGGAAGCGGTGCTCTCGGTCGGTCGGGAGCTGGATCTTCCAGGGGTACTGCGGCGGATCGTCGAGGCCGCCGTGGTACTGGTCGACGCCGAGTACGGCGCGCTGGGGGTCATCGGCGGCGACGGGAAGTTGTCGCAGTTCTTGCCGGTGGGGCTCAGTGAGGAGCACATCGAGGCCATCGGTCCGCTGCCGTCCGGCCACGGGATCCTGGGCGAACTGATCCGGAAGCCGGAGCCGCTGCGGCTGCCCGAGCTGGCCGACCACCCGGCCTCGTACGGCTTCCCGAAGAACCACCCGCCGATGAACACCTTCCTCGGCGTGCCGATCCGGGTCCGCGACGAGGTCTTCGGGAACATCTACCTCACCGAGAAGCGGGGCGGCGGGGAGTTCGACGGCGAGGACGAGGCCGTGCTGTCCACCCTGGCCGTCGCGGCCGGTGTCGCGATCGAGAACGCCCGGCTTTACGAGGAGGCCCGTCACCGGCAGCGCTGGCTGGAGGCCAACGCGGAGATCACCGCCAGCCTGCTGTCCGGTGCCGACGAGATGCGAGTGCTGGAGCTGATCGTCGATCACGCGCGCCGGATCCTGTCGGCGGACCTCGGCGCCCTGGCGCTGCCGGTGGAGGAGGACGGCAGCCTGAGCGTGGCGATCGCCTCGGGCACCGACGCCGACATCCACCGCGGTCTGGTGCTGCCCCGGCAGGGCTCTTTCGTCGGAGCTGCGGCGACGGCCGGTGAGCCCATCACCAGCGTCGACATCGGCTGCGACGTGCGTGTCACCGCGGGTCCGCCTCGGTGGGCAGGGCTCGGGCCGGCGGTGGCGGTCCCCATGGTCACCGGGCGCGGCGGGGCGCGGGGTGTGCTGCTGCTGGCGCGCGCCGAACGGCGGGCGGCCTTCACCGAGGCGGAGACGGCGCCGCTGCAGGCCTTCGCCGGACAGGCGGCGCTGGCGATGGAACTGGCCGAACGGCGGCGCACGGCCGAGCACCTCGCGCTGCTGGAGGACCGGGACCGCATCGCCCGAGACCTCCACGACCTGGCGATCCAGCGGCTGTTCGCCACCGGGATGACACTGCAGAGCGCGGTCCGCTTCGTCGATCACCCGGAGGCGGGTGATCGGCTGTTGCGCGCCGTCGACGACCTCGACGAGACGATCAAGATTATCCGGTCGACGATCTTCGGCCTGCGGATCCGGGAGACGGGAGCGGCCGAGCAGGGTCTGCGGGTCCGCACGGCGCGGGCGGTCGAGGAAGCCGTGGGCACGCTGGGCTTCACCCCGGCACTGCGTATGGAAGGCCTGGTCGACACCGACGTACCGTCCGCGGTCGCGGACCACGCCGCCGCCGTCCTGGCCGAGGCGCTGTCGAACGTGGCGCGGCACGCCCACGCCACGACGGCCGACATCGCGCTCGTGGTCGCCTCCGGCACCCTCACCGTGACCGTCGCGGACAACGGCGTGGGCGTCCCCGAAGGCGGCCGCCGCAGCGGACTGCGTAACCTGGAGGAACGGGCCCTGGAATTCGGCGGCGAGATGACGGTCGAGATCCCGCCGGACGGGGGCACCCGTCTGGTGTGGCGCGTGCCACTCACCCAAACGGCATGATCAGTCGCCGGTGTCCGACTCCGGAGCACCGTCCAGCACGTCCCGGGCCGGGCTCCGCGGCATGGCGGACCCTTGCGGCCCGTACTTAGAGGCGGATCAACATCTTGTACGGGAGCGCGACCCTCGTCCGGGTCGTCCAAGCACCCACCTGAGGTCCGGTCACTCCAGCGCCTGGTGCAGTCTGCCTGACCGCTGCGGGCCGGCTTCGGCTCCCAGCCTGCGGTACTCCCGCATCGGTGACGACGGGCCGCCCGGCCTCCGGCCTTCGGCCCGGCGATCCAGTCGATCTGACGTACCGGCCGTCGGGGGTGAGCCGTTCGGCCTACGGGGGCATGGCGCTCGGTGTCAGCCCTCCTCGTGGGCCAGCCAGAGGTCGGGGCCGAAGACCTCGTAGCGGATACGGCGGGCGGGGACGCCGGACTGGAGGAGCTGGGTGCGGACCGCGCGCATGAAGGACAGCGAGCCGCACAGGTACACGTCGGCGTCGGTCGGCAGGGCCAGTCCGTGCACGTCCATCAGGCCGCTGCGGGCGCCGGGTTCACCGTCAGTGTCCCGCTCGTACCAGAACTCCGCACGAGCGTCCGGCAGCCGGCTCACCAGACGACGGACATCGTCGCGCAGGGCGTGGTCGGCCGGGGAGCGGTCGGCATGCAGGACCCAGACCCGTCGGGTGGAGCCGGTGGCGGCGAGGTGCTCGAGCATGCCGGCCATCGGGGTGCATCCGATGCCGGCCGACACCAGCACCAGCGGCGCGTCGGAATCGTCGAGGACCACGTCGCCGAATGGGGCCGACAGGGTGAGTTCGTCGCCGGCCTGGACGGTGCGGTGCAGGTGATGGGACACCTCGCCCTCAGGGGCCTCGGCCACGCTCGCGACCCGTTTGACCGTGATGCGGCGCATCTTCTGACAGGGGGCGCCGGACAGGCTGTACTGGCGCAGCTGGTGTACGCCGTCGGGCATGCGGACCCGGACACTGACGTACTGGCCGGCCTTGGCGGGCGGTACGGGTTCGTCGTCGGCAGGGTACAGCACAAAGGACACGACGTCGGGGGTCTCCTCCCGGCGCTCGACGACGGCCCACTGCCGCCAGGGGCCGCGCGGGTCGACGCCGGCCTCCTGGTACAGGCGGGCCTCCTGGGCGATGAGCGCGCCGGCCATCAGCCAGTACACCTCGTCCCAGGCGGCGGCGACTTCCGGAGTGACCGTGTCTCCGAGGACATCGGCGATGGCGCCGAACAGATATTTGTGGACGATCGTGTACTGGTCCTCGGTCACGCCGAGTGCCGCGTGCTTGTGGGCGATCCGGGACAGCAGTGCGTCCGGGCGGGCGTCGGGGTCGGCGAGCAGCGCCCGGGCGAAGGCGGCGATGGAACCGGCCAGCGCCTTGCGTTGCTCACCGCTGGCCTGGTTGCCGCGGTTGAACAACCCGTCCAGCAGTTCTGGCTGTTCCGCGAACATCGTGCCGTAGAAGCGAGTCGTGATCTCGTCAAGGGCTCCGCCGACGGTGGGCAGGGTGGCGCGGACGACGGTGGCGGACTCGAGGGAAAGCATGGGTCTCCTCAGAAGTGCAGACGACGGGGCGTGCGGCTCAGGCATCGCATCTGCAATTCGTTTACCAGCCGATCGGCCCCCTCGGCGCCCCGGGCGACGCGATCGAGGACGAACGGCTGCGCAGGTCAGGCCGGTCAGGCCCAGGAATGAGGATGAACCGGGGCCGTGTGGCCCTACCGGCATGCCACCGTCCCGGTGAGCCTGGCCCCGCCCGCGTCCCCTGATACCGGGGGCGAAAGCCGCAACCGACCATCTGGACGTGGCCCGTGCCCGACGTCGGATCGCGCGCCGGCAGGCGCAGATCGGGGCTCTCGCGTTCGGGCAGTCGGGCGCCGGTCGGGACGAAACGGCATCAGGCGCGCCATGGCGCCCAGAGGATTCGAAACCGCGTTCGTAGGCGGCGGTGGGCTCAGTGGCCGTTCCTTCCCAGCCGGTCCCGGGCCTGGGTGGCAATGACGGCGGCCTGGATGCGACGTTCCACCCCGAGCTTGGCGAGCAGGCGGGAGATGTGGTTCTTCACCGTCTTCTCCGCGAGGTACGGTCGCTGGCCGATCTGCCGGTTGGTCAGCCCCTCGCCGATCAGGGCCAAGGTCTCCCGCTCGCGTGTGGTCAGACCGGGCAGGGCGTCCGGCTCCGGCAGGCCAGCTCGGGCAACCGCGAGCGCGGTTCCCGGCACACCGTTACGCCGTCGCCGTCGCCGTCGCCGTCGCCGTCGCCGTCGCCGTCGCCGTCCGGCAGGCGGACGTCGAGAACAGCCACGTCGGGGCGCAGGGCGGGGGCGCGGTTCAGGGACTGCTCGACGGTGGCGGCCTCCCCTCGACCACCGTGATGTCCAGTTCGTCATTCAGCAGGTCGTGCACCCCGCGCCGTACCACCTCGTGGTCGTCCAGCAGGAAGACCCGGATCGGAGTGCCGGGTCCGGGCCGGTCGCTGTTCACCATCAGATGCTCCTCATCCTGTGTTCCCTGCTGCTGTGTGTGACGCGCCAGTATCCGAACAGGGGCCGTTCGCCTTCGCGATCCTTCAGTCCTCGGTAGGAGGGCCCACGCGCTGCCCCGGGCTGCGGCGCACTGACTGCGTCACTCTCACTGAACCCGCCCGGAACGAACACCGGCGGACGGGACCGAACGGCCCTGCCGCTCACCCGCACGGCCCTACCCGTGTGTGACCGGCCGCGCACAGACTGGTGGTGACGCCGACACGACCGGAGGACAGACCATGCCGACCGTTCCCACCGACGAGGAGCTGCGGGCGCTGGACGCCCACTGGCGGGCCGCGAACTACCTGGCGGTCGGACAGATCTACCTGATGGACAACCCGCTGCTCACCGAGCCCCTGCGTCCGGAGCACATCAAGCCCCGGCTGCTCGGGCACTGGGGCACCTCACCGGGCCTGAACCTGGTCCACACCCACCTCAACCGGGTCATCAGGGCCCGCGGCCAGGACGCCCTGTGCATGTGGGGCCCCGGCCACGGCGGCCCAGCCGTGCTGGCCAACTCGTGGCTGGAGGGCACGTACTCCGAGACCTACCCGAACGTCAGCCGGGATGCGGCGGGTATGGGGCGGCTGTTCAAGCAGTTCTCCTTCCCCGGCGGTGTGCCGAGCCATGTGGCGCCCGAGACGCCCGGTTCGATCCACGAGGGCGGCGAGCTGGGCTACGCTCTCTCGCACGCCTACGGTGCCGCGTTCGACAATCCGGACCTGCTGGTGGCCTGCGTCATCGGCGACGGCGAGGCGGAGACCGGACCGCTGGCCGCCTCCTGGCACTCCAACAAGTTCCTGGACCCGGTGCACGACGGCGCCGTCCTGCCGATCCTGCACCTGAACGGCTACAAGATCGCCAATCCGGCGGTGCTCGCCCGCTTGCACGGACCCGAGCTGGACGACCTGCTGCACGGCTACGGCCACGAGCCGATCCACGTCACCGGCGACGACCCCATGACCGTCCACCGCGCCATGGCCGAGGCCATGGACACCGCGCTGGACCGCATCGCGCTCATCCAGCACGCCGCACGCGAGGAGGGCGTGGTCGAACGGCCGCACTGGCCGGTGATCGTGCTGCGCACCCCCAAGGGATGGACCGGGCCCGCCGAAGTCGACGGCCTCCCGGTCGAGGGCACCTGGCGCGCCCACCAGGTCCCGCTGTCCGCCGTCCGCGACCATCCCGAGCACCTGCGCCAACTGGAGGCGTGGCTGCGCTCGTACCGTCCGGAAGAGCTGTTCGACGACCACGGCCGCCCCACCGCCCAGGTGCTCGACTGCGTACCCGAAGGACACCGCAGGCTCGGTGCCACCCCACACGCCAACGGTGGGCTCAGGTTGCGCGATCTGCCGGTGCCGCCGCTGGAGCGGTACGCGATCGACGTCGACAAGCCAGGAGTGACCCTGCACGAGCCGACGCGAGTCCTCGGCGGCCTGCTGGAGCAGGTCATGGAGGACACCACCGAGCGCCGTGACTTCCGGCTGGTCGGCCCCGACGAGACCGCCTCCAACCGGCTCCAGGCCGTCTACGGCGCCACCGGCAAGGCGTGGCAGGCCAAGACTCTCGACGTCGACGAGCATCTGGACCGGCACGGCCGGGTCATGGAGATCCTCTCCGAACACACCTGCCAGGGCTGGCTCGAGGGCTACCTCCTCACCGGCCGGCACGGCATGTTCTCCTGCTACGAGGCGTTCGTCCACATCGTCGACTCCATGGTCAACCAGCACATCAAATGGCTGCGCACCACCCGCCGACTGCCCTGGCGCGCGCCGATCGCCTCGCTGAACTACCTTCTCACCTCGCACGTGTGGCGGCAGGACCACAACGGTTTCTCCCATCAGGACCCCGGCTTCGTCGACCACGTCCTCAACAAGGCACCCGAGGTCGTCCGGGTCTACCTGCCGCCGGACACCAACACCTTGCTGTCGGTCGCCGACCACGTCCTGGACAGCCGCGATTACGTCAACGTGGTGGTCGCCGGCAAGCAGCCCTGCTTCGACTGGCTGACCCTCGACCAGGCCCGCGCCCACTGTGCCCGCGGCGCCGGGATCTGGGAGTGGGCGGGCACCGAGGACGGCAGCCGTGAGCCCGACATCGTCCTCGCCGCGGCCGGGGACGTGCCCACCCAGGAGATCCTGGCCGCTGCCCAGCTGATCCGCCGCCACCTGCCCGACCTGATGGTGCGCGTGGTCAACGTGGTCGACCTGGCCCGGCTGCTGCCCCACGAGGAACACCCGCACGGTATGAAGGACGCCGATTTCGACGCCCTGTTCACCCGGGACAAGCCGGTCATCTTCGCCTACCACGGCTACCCGTGGCTGATCCACCGGCTCGCCTACCGCCGAGCGGGGCACCCGAACCTCCACGTACGCGGATACAAGGAGATCGGCACCACGACCACGCCCTTCGACATGGTCGTCCGCAACGACCTCGACCGCTACCGGCTCGTCATGGACGCCATCGACCGCGTCCCCGGCCTCGCCGTACGCGCCGCGTCGCTGCGGCAGCAGATGGAGGACACCCGGCTGCGCCACCACGCCTGGATCCGCGAGCACGGCACCGACCTACCCGAGGTCGCCGACTGGACCTGGACCGGCTGACCGCCGAACGGGCCCCGCAAAGGGGACGGACAAGGCCGTGACGAATCAGCGTCTCGCCGCGAGTACCGCAGGCCTGGCTCCCGCCGTGGAGGAGGTGGCTGATCGGCAGCTGGCGGCACAGCGGCGGATTGTCGTGGGCGTCGACGGCTCCTTCGGCGCCGCCCAGGCGTTTGCCTGGGCGGCGGAGCAAGCGCGTGACAGGCACGCGGTCCTGGACGCGGTGGCGGCCTGGGAGGAACTCGGCCACGGCGAAGGCCGCCCGGCACCGGCCCGGGGCGGACAGCTCGCCGTCACCCGCGACCGCTGGGACGACCGCCCCACCCGACGACCATGACCCCACACCTATCTGTGCGAGCTTTAGCGACGCAGAGATGACCTAGCGGCCGAGGGCCTGTCGCACGGTCAGGTTGTGGTATTTCCGCAGCCGGTACAGTTCCCAGCACGACAACACCGTCACCGACACCGGAGCGCCGAGCAGGAACACGATCCGGGCAAGGACGGGAACCTCGGCGTTCTCGTTGTTGATCACGTCGAGGGCGGCCATCACCCACACCAGCAAGGTGGCGAGGATCGGCGGCAGCACCGCGTGGATGTCGGCGGTGCGGAACACGTGCATGAGGCAGAGTGCGATCCCGTACAGGGCGAAGCCCAGCGACCACGTGCAGAGGGTGATGACGACGACCATGCCGGGGGTCCCGATGGCGTCACGGAAGCCGGCGGTCTCCGGGTCGGGCGCGACGGCGAGGGGGAACGTGGCCATGGCCCCCATCAGAGCCGCCACCGCCCCGAAGGACTTCAGGGACCGACGCAGGTAGAGCCCGCGCAGCGCACCCTGCGCGGCGAACGCGAACAGGGCGATCATGAACGGGAAGGCGCACACGAGGACGAGTGTGCTGATCCAGCTCTGGTTGAACTTGTCGCCCGCGACGGTCTCGACGCCCTTGGCGGTGTCGACCGGCTTGTACGACATGACCAGCACGAGCCAGGCGGCGATGCCGAGCCCGGTCCGCCACATCTGGATCTTGCGTACCGTCAGGTCCTCGACGGCGTCCGGGCGCGAGGGGCGGAAGGCCCGCTGGGCGGCGTAGAACGGGTTGTAGACGCACTTGAGGATCCGTTGGCTGCGCGTCAGCGGCGGGCGCGGGAACGGCGGCTGCAAGCCACCGCCGTGCGGATGCCGCGGGTACCCCTGCGGCGGCACGGGCGCGGGCTGCGGCGGGTAGGGACCCACGCCGGGACCGCCGGGGTACGAGGGGTGTCCGGCCCCGGGGTAGGGCTGATGGCCGGGACCTGGGCCCGGCTGTCCACCGGGACCGGGACCGGGTCCGGGTCCGCCCGTCGGATCCCAGTAACCATTGCCGTTCGTACTCATGCCGTGCTCCCCCGATGTTTCGATCTGTGCCGTGCGCGGCGCGGTTCGAACCGCCCGCTCAGCGTGCGGCGTGATCCTACCCATCGCGGAGGCCGAGAAGCACACGTTCCGGGACCGGGCCGGGCACCGGTGGGTAATGACCTGGGGTGCGATAGGGAGCGGCAGCGTTCTTCTGGCAGGCCTGTTCGCCCTACCCTGTTTCGCCATGAATTGGGCAACGCTCTTTGTGCTCCTCGCGGTCGCGGCGTTCTTCAGTTCGGGAGCCCTCATCCAGGTCCAGGGTCGGGGCCAGTAGTGGCGAGTCATGGCAGTTCGCTCCGGCCAGGACCCGGCCCAGCGGGATTCCGTAACCGTCCGTCATTCCAGGGTGGTGTCGATGGCGTTGACGGCGTCGTGTGCGGCTTGGTGGGTGAGGTGGCTGTAGATGTTGGCGGTGGTGGAGAGGGTGGAGTGGCGCAGGGTCTTGGAGACGATGGTGAGGGGGATGCCTGCGGTAAGTCGACACCACCAGTCTCCGCCCAGGGACACATCATGCGACCACCTCATGCCCTACAGGGGGCTGACCTGGAGATTCCTCTTGGCGTGGCGACAAGTGCGGTAGCGCGGCTGTTGGTGCGTGCGCGGATGATCAACGTGAATAGTGTGCCAAGCATGCCATCGGTGGGGACTGAGTCAGGCTGATGGCAGTTTCCTCGGGCGGATTCCGGAAGCGGCCAGAGTCGTTTGCTGCCCGTATGGTCGCGCGCACGCGCGTATGTGGCACTCTGGCCGCATGACGTGGAACGGTGAGGAGTACCAGTCCCGGTTCGACCGCATAGCCGCCGAAGGAGGGGATATCCACGGTGAGGCCGCGCTGGTCCGTTCCTTCCAGCCCGCCTCGGTCCTCGATGCGGGCTGTGGCACCGGGCGGGTGGCCATCGAGCTGGCCCGCCACGGGATCGCCGTGACGGGCGTGGACGTCGACGAGTCGATGCTCGCCACCGCCCGGCGCCGGGCGCCGGGGATCAGCTGGTACCAGCGCGACTTGGTGGACCTCGACCTCGGGCAGTCGTTCGACGTTGTGGTGATGGCGGGCAACGTCCCGCTGTTCACCCCGCCGGGAACGGAGCCGGCCCTGGTGGCCGGGGTGGCCGGTCACGTCCGTCCGGCCGGGCGCCTGGTCGCCGGGTTCTCCCTGAACCGCGGTTACACGCTGGACGACTACGACGCTCATTGCCGTGCGGCGGGACTCACCTTCGAAGTCCGTTACGCGACGTGGTCCCGGGAGCCTTACACCGGCGGAGAGTACGCCGTTTCCGTGCACTGTAGGCCCTGACCGGCCACCGCCGGGCCCGGCGCTCAGGACAGTGCGTCCCGGAGCGCGTCGGCCAACTCCGCAGGACGGTCGCGCAGCAGGTTGTGCTCGGCGGCGATCAGCGCGGTCGTGTGGCCGCCCGTCGTCAGCGCCGCCCACGCGGCGATGTCCTCCTCGGCGACGGTCTCGTCCTCCGTGGCGCGGATGGCCAGGATCGGCGACGCCACGGGTGACCATCGGGTGGTTCCGGCGAGGTACTCGTGGGTCGCCCGGTAGTCTGCGCGCAGAGCCGGAGCCACCAGCTCCAGGACGTCCGGGGCGTCGAGCAGTTCGGCGGGCAGGTAGCCGTCCGCGACGACCTGGGCGAAGAACTGGTCGTCCGGGAGGTCCCAGAGCCCGGCGGCCGTACGGACGGGCGTCCCCGGCGCCTGTTGCGCCGAAACCGCGAGCAGAACGGCGCTCTCCGGCTCCAGCGCACGGGCCGTCTCGTACGCCAGCACCGACCCTGACGAGTGGCCGTAGAGGATGATCCGCGCCTCGCCCGCGTGCGTACGGATGGCGTCCGCCAGCCGCCCGGCCACGGCCGGAAGGTCGGCGATCGGAGCGTGGTCGAGCAGCGCCTCCCGCCCGGGCAGACGGATCGCCACCGGATGGGGGTCCGGAGCCAGGGCCCGGCCCAATGCCAGCACCGCGCCGACGCCCGCGCCCGCGTGCGGGAACAGGTATGCCACCCGCCCCGGCTGCTCGGCGGGCACGAGGTCCACCAGCCAGTTCTCGCTCACCGCAACTCCTGCGTCTCTGCCGGGTCCAGGACGGCGGCGAGGGAGCGGAGGTAGTCGCAGGCGGTGTCCAGAAGGCGTTCCGCCTGGCCGCCGTTGCCCGCGTGCGCCAGCCGCAACCTCATCTCGCCCCCCTTCGTGTACGCGCTGAACTCCCAGTGAAATGGCCTTGGGTTATCCGGGGCCCGGTCACCCCGGTGCGGTAACGGGACTTCCACCAGGCCGTCGTCGCTCCGTCCGGCCGTGCCCGTGAACACCGTTCCGAGCCGGCCCAGGTAGTTCACGCTCACCCACGGGCGTTCCGTCTCCGCGGGCCGGGACCGAGCGGCGGTGTCCGGGGTGCCGTACCGCACCAGGCCGTGTTCGAGGGCATGGCGTGAACGGGCCTCCCGGGCGCTGTCGAGCACCTCGCGCGGCTCGGCATCCGGCGCGGCGTCGACCAGCACGGGGGCCAGGGTGGTGAACCAGCCCACTGTCCGCGACAGGTCCGCACCGCCGACCACCTCCTCTTCACGGCCGTGCAGTTCCATCACGACGCGGAGCCCGCGGCAGTCCAGGTCGGCTGCGGCTGCGCCCGCCGCGGCCGCCAGCACGGCGTCAGCCGGGTGCGCGCCCAGCCTCCGCAGGCCCTCGAGCAGGGAGCGGGTGTGCACCGAGTCGAGCGCGCGCTCGACGACGCGGGTGTCGCCCTCGTACGTCGTGGGTGGCGGACCGGGGATGGCGCCGGGGGTGTCGGCCCGTACGGCCGGGCCGAGGCGCCTGGCGAGGCCGTCGGCGTGCTCCGCCAGGGAACGCGCCCACTGGTGGTAGGGGATGGGCACCGGGGGCAGCCGGACGGGATCTCCCGCGGCGCGGTTGACGCAGGCGGCCCGCAGGTCGTCCAGGAACACGCCCCACGACAGCACGTCCACCACAAGGTGGTGCGCGGTGAGGACCAGTAGGCGGCTGCCTGCCGCGTCCCGGATCAGCGTGGCGCGCAGCAGTGGCCCCCCGGAGATGTCGACACCCCGCCTGGCCCGGTTGATCGCGGCGGACACGGCATCGTCGTCGGATGCCGTCACGTCCTCGATCGCCACGGTCTGCGCCGTCGGATCGCTGACCTGCTCCCATTCCGTTCCCCGTCGGCGAAAGCGGTGGCGCAGCACGCCGTGGTGGTCGGCCACCGCTTGGACGGCGGCCAGCAGCGTCTGTGAGGCCAGCGACCGCGGTACGCGCACCCCGACCGACTGGTTCCAGTGGTTCGCGTCGGACAGATCCAGCCCGAAGAACCAGCGTTGGACCGGGGTCAGGGGGATGGACCTGCGCCGGGCGAAGGTCTCGCTCACCTTGGTCGCCCCGGCGGCCGAGGTGGTGACCCGGGCCAGCGACCGGATGGTCGGGTGGGTGAACAGATGCCGACGGGTGACCTGGAGCCCCTTTTCGGCGGCCTTGGTGGCGATCCGCACGGCCTGCACCGAGTCGCCGCCCAGCGCGTAGTAGTCGTCATCCAGGCCGACGTACCGGACGCCGAGGATTTCGCGCCACACGCTCGCCAGCGCGGCCTCGACCTCGGTCATGTCCCGGGCCTGCACGGGCTTCCCGGGGCCGGTGACCACTGGTGTCGGCAGGACGCGCGAGGCCTTGCCGTCCGGCGTCCTCGGCAGCCGCGCCTCGCATCGCAGTTCTTCGGGCAGGAGGTGGGCCGGCAGCTCGCGGCGCAGCGCGTCCATCAGCTCGCCCTCGGGCACCGAACCGTCCGTCTCCACCACCGCGACGGACCGTTCCGCTCCGCCTCCTGGAGCCGTGGCCGCCCGTACGGCCGGGTGCCCCCGCAGCACGCGCTCGACCCGGGCCGGGGCATGGTGGTAGCCGTGTTCGGAGTGGATCTCCGCGATCCGGCCGAGCACGACCAGCCTGCCGTCCTGGAGGAACACGCCGGCGTCCCCCGTCCGCCGCACTCGGGCATCGGGTGCCAGCGGGTGACTGAGCGCGGGGTCCTCCCGTGCCGCGCCGAGCGGTGCTGGCGCCCCCTCGGCACCGACGCAGATCTCCCCGGGCACCCCCGTCGGGCAGGCACGGCCCCACGGGTCCACCACGCACAGCAGCGGATCGGCCGAGGGCCTGCCCACGGGCACGATGCCGGTGACCGGTTCCACAACCGTCGCGGCATGGCCGGTGGGCACCTCCTCCTCGGCGACCACCGGTCCCCACTCGACACCGCCGTACCTGTGCACGAGGCGGCTTTGCGGAGCGTGGTTCCGCCACCGGTCGGCGAGGTCCGAGCCGAGGGTCTCGCCGCTTACCACCAGGGTCCGCACCGACGGGGTGCCGCCGTCCTCGTCCAACCGGCGGAGGAGATCGGCCAGTTCGGTGGGGGTGACCTGGGCCGAGGCCGCCGCTCGCCCCCGGGCGAGCTCCGCCAGCCGCGTGGCGGGAGCCAGGGGCACCGCGGTACTCCCTACCGCGAGAGCGGTGAGCAGGTCGAGTGCGAGACGGTCGGCCGTGCCGCGGGCGATCAGCACTTCGCCCCGCTCATCGTCGCGCACCGCGCCGGCGAGCGCCCGGTGTGGGAGCGCCATCGGCCGTCGGGCGCCGGTGGTACCGCTGGTGCGTACCACCAGCAGCGGTGCCCGCGGACCGTCGGGGCGCTCTGCCGACGGCGTGGATGCCGCGGACGTGCCATGGACGCGCACCGTGGGGGTGCCCGGGTCGTCCGCGGACCCTGCCATGTCCAGCAGGGCCGATGCCCCCACCTCTGACGGCTCGTCAGACGCTTCCGTTCCCTCTCCGGTGACGGGGGCACAGACCAGACCCGCGCGCAGCACCCCGAGGCACGCGGCGGCCAGGTCGGCTGCCCGCTCTGCCCGCACGGCCACCACGGCGGGGCGGGCTGGGTCGGTGTGGACGGTGAGAGCGGCTGCCACCCGATCCGCGAGCTGGTCGATCTCGCCGTAGGTGGCCCTGTCCGTGCCGTCGACGATCGCCAGGGCCGCGGGGTCCGCCTCGGCCCACCGCCGTACACGGTCGGTGATCGGCTCACTGGGAGGCGCTCCGGTGAGCCCACGCGGGCGCGAGGCCGCCACGGTAAGGGTCCCCAGCTCGGTGTCAGGTGCGGCGAGCAGGGTGTCCAGCAAGGTTTCGAACCGGGCCGCCAGCCGGCACACCGTGGCCCGGGTGAACAGGTCCGCGTCGTACTCCCAGGTGATCGAGATCGAATCGTCGCCCTCGAAGACCGCACCCGCCAGATCGTAGACGGCTCCCGTGCGGCGCAGTGCGACCGTTTCGAGGGTCAGCGGGCCCAGGGGCACGCGTACGCCGTCGCGGTCGGCGAAGAGCAGTGCGCCCACTCCGCTCAGTGCCGGGTCGTGCGCGGTGTTCTGTCCGAAGCCGACTTCCACCAGCGGTGCGCGACTTCGGTCGCGGGGTGCGCCCACCGGTCCCAGCAAGTCCTCGAAGGTGGCGCCGCTGTGCCCGAGCCCCGCCAGCAGCGTCTCGGTGACCGAGTCGAG
Source organism: Streptomyces sp. NBRC 110028 (assembly GCF_001417735.1). Classification (GTDB taxonomy): domain Bacteria; phylum Actinomycetota; class Actinomycetes; order Streptomycetales; family Streptomycetaceae; genus Streptomyces. The sequence goes on along the minus strand of NZ_BBUZ01000033.1, from coordinate 83,016 downwards.
CAGGGCGGAGAACGTCTGGTCCGGTGTCAGCTGGGCCCGGTGCACCACGGGGAGGACGAAGTAGCCGAGCACATCGGCGAATTCGGGCCGCTCGCGGCCTGCGGTGTTCACCCCGACGGCACTGTCGCCGCGTCCGGTGTGGGCGTGCAGCAGCACGTGGAACACCGCGAGCAGCACGGCGAACGGGGTTGTCCCGGTGGCACGGGCGTGTGTGCGGACGGCGGTCACCCGGGTGGGCGACAGGTCCCTTCGCAATGCCGAGCCGCGCTGCCCGCGCACCACCGGTCGGGGGTGATCGGTGGGCAGGTCCGCGGGCGGGGGCGGAGGCGTCAAATGCCGCACCCAGTACTCGAGGTCCTCGGCGCCGCGGGGTGTCCGGGACCGTGCGATCGACCAGGACGCGAAGTCGGTGTAGGTGTGTGCGGGGGCGGGCAGGTAGGCCTCCGTGCCGCTGCTCTCCGCCGCGTAGACCACCGCCAGCTCCCTCAGCATGGTGATCATGGACCAGTAATCCGTGATCAGGTGGTGCTGGGACACCACCATCACCGGCCCCTCGGCCGGTCCGGTGTAGAGCCGGACGCGCAGCGGCGGTCGTGCGGTCAGGTCGAAGGGCTCGAACGCCGAACAGACCAGGTCCTCGCGGTTCGTGCGGTCCCAGCTCGATGGCACCGGCACGACCGCGAAGTCCACGTCCGCCCCGGCGGACACCTGCTGCACGGGGGTGCCGTCGCGCAGGGGGAAGGACGTGCGCAGAACGGGATGCCGGTGGGCCAGGGTCGTCCACGTCCGCCGCAGTGCCTCCACGTCGCAGCCGTCGGCCAGGCGCGCCGCGAAAGCCACCACGTAGGCCGACCCGCCCAGGTCGAGGCTGTCGGCGTGCCACAGCGACATCTGGTTCGGTGCCAGTGGGAATGGGCCCTCGGCCGGTCCGTGCGGCACCGGGTCGGGGTCGTCCTCGGCCCCGTCGAGCCGTTTCACGACTTCGTCGGTCAGTTCCACCAGCGTGCGTGCGCCCAGCAGAGAGGGCAGCGACAGCTTCACCCCCAGTTCCCGGTGCACGGCCATGCGCAGCCGCAGCGCGGCGAGCGATTCCACGCCGGCCGCCCGGGCTGAGGCACCGGGCTCCACCGCCGAGGGCGCCGTACCCACCACCTCGGCCACCTGGAGGCGCAGGTGATCGCACACCTCGGCGCGCCGCCGGTCCGGGGGGAGCGCTGCCAGCCGCTCCCGTAGGCCGACCGTCGCCTCGTTCCGCTCGTCCGCGAGCCGGGCGGCGAGCACCGCGCGGCGAATCTTGCCCAGCGCAGTGCGCGGCACCTCGGCCACCACGCGCACCCGCTTGGGGACCGCGTAGGGGGGCAGGCGCTGTGCGCAGTGCGCGAGCACATCGGGGGGTGCCGCCCGGGTGCCGTCGCGGAGCCGTACCGCCGCCACCAGCAGGGCCCCCCGGCCGGGCAGCGGGATTCCGGCCACTCCGGCGTCGGCGATCAGCGGGTGGTCGGCCAGCGCCTGTTCGACCTCGACCGGATTCACCTTGTGCCCGCCGGTGTCGATCAGTACCCGGGACCGCCCGACGACGGTCAGTCGACCGTGTGTGTCCAGCCTGCCCAGGTCGCCTGTTCTGTGGTGGCCGCTTCCGGGGTCGTTGACCACGGCGGGGCCGGACACCACGATCTCGCCCGTCACACCCGGCGGCAGCGGGGCGCCGCCCTCGTCGGTCACCTGGACCTGTACGCCCTTCAGCGGTCTGCCGACCGTGCCCGGGGAGGGCTCCGCCGCAACGTCCCAGCAGACGCTGCCCGCCTCCGTGCTCCCGTAGGTCTGGCGTATGGGGAGGCCGAAGCGCGCCTCGAAGCGCTGCACCACAACGGGATCGAGGAAGTTGCTTCCGGACAGGCACAGGCGCACCGTGCCCAGGTCGGCCGGAATGTCCGAGGGCAGGTCGGCCAGGGCGTCGAAGATCTGGGGCACGGCGATCAGCAGTGTGACGCGGTGCAGCGCCAGGGCGTGCACCACGGCGTCCACCGACGACGCGCCCGCGCTCCGGTCCGGCAGCACCAGCGTGGCGCCGGAGCGCACCGCCGCCAGCAGGCAGCAGAACTGTCCGAGGGCGTGGAACAGCGGCAGTGGGCAGAGCAGGACGTCATCGGAGGTGATACCCGCCGTCGCGGTGATATTGGTCGCCTCGGCGACCTGGTGGGCCTGGGTGCGGACGACGCGCTTGGGTTCGCCGGTGCTGCCCGAGGAGAGGGCGGTCACCCACGGGCCGTCCGTCGGTGATGGAGGGTGTCCCGTCGTCGACCGCGACGGGGGGAGGGGGGCGTCCACGGTGAGGACGGAGCAGCCGGCGAGTGCGGCGACGGGGTGTCCCGGCGTGGTGACCACGACGGCCGGCCGGCCGTCTGCCAGCCTCCGCCGCAGGACCTCTTCCGGCTGGTCCGGATCGATGGCCTCCACCGTGCAGCCCGCCTTGGCCGTGGCGAAGTAGGCGACCGCGAACTCGGGCCGGTTGTCCAGCGCGAGCAGCACGTGCGCACCTGGGGACGCGCCCGCACCGGTCAGTGCCGCCGCGAAGCGGTGCACGGCCGCCGCCAGCTCGCGGTAGGTCAAAGACCGCTCGCCCTGGACGATGGCGGCCGCCTCCGGGTGGGCGGTCGCTGTGTTCGTGACCATGTCGAGCACAAGGCTTGCGCTCACTGCTTATCCTCCGTCAGCCGTTCGGCCAGCTTGGCAGGGGTGGGGTTGACGAACACATCGCGCACGCTGACCCGCAGGCCCAGCCGCAGACCGATCTCGGTCACCACGGTCACCGCCCGCGCGGAGTCACCGCCGTGCAGGAAGAAGTCGGAATGGACGGTGAGACCGGTGACGCCCAGGACCCGTTCCCAGACCCGCACCAGCGCCTGCGGGGTCGGCGCCGGACGTGGCGGACCCGGCCGGGGGCGCAGCAGCGCTCTCCGGTCGATCTTCCCGGCGGGGGTCGTGGGCAGCCGGTCGACTGTGCGCACCTCGGTGGGCACCATGTGGCCGGGCAGTAGTCGGCTCAGGTGGGCGCGGAGGTCGGCGGTGTCCGCGTCGCCGTGCCCCGGGTGCCACTCCACGAAGCACACCAGTCGCTCCGCACGGCCCGCGTCGTCCGTCGGAGCGGCCACCGCGGCCCGCCGGACTGCGGGATGGGTGACCGCCACGCTCTCCGTTTCGCCCAGCTCGACGCGCTTCCCGAAGAGTTGCACTTGGTCGTCGAGTCGGCGCAGGAACTCCAGGTCGCCGGAGGGCAGTTGGCGGACCAGGTCGCCGGTGCGGAAACAGCGCTCCCCATCCACCTCGATGAACCTGCGCGCGGTGCGCTCGTCGTCGCCGACGTAGCCGATGCCGACGGTCGGGCCGCCCAGGTACAGCTCACCCGGTGTGCCCGGTACGACCGGCGCTCCCCGCGGGTCGCGGACACTGGCCCTGATGTGCGGCAGCGGCGTCCCGATGGGCGGCAGGATGTCGCGGTCGGGCCACGCGGAGAGATCGCAGAACACCGCGCCGGCGACGGTCTCGGTCGGCCCGTACTCGTTGAGGACGCGGCTGGGGAAACCCGGCGGTGGGTAGGCGGCGAGTCGCTCGCCCCCGGTGCGGATGAGCCGTACGTCGCCGAGGTCCACGCCGTCGAGACGGAAAATCGCCTCCAGCAGCAGCGGGGGGACGTAGGTCTGGGTGATCCGGTTGACGCGCAGCCAGTCCACCAGCGCGCGGGGCGACGAGCGATCGGTGTCGGCCGCGATGTGTACGGATGCGCCCGTGCTCAGGAACGGCCAGAGCTCGTCGATGGTGACGTCGAACCCGGGCGAGCCGATCTGCGCTCCGCGCTCTCGTGGTGAGGCGCCCACCAGCCGCGCGTAGGCGGCGACGTAGACGTCCAGCGCCGCACGGCTGATCAGGGTGCCCACCGGGGTGCCTGTGGATCCTGAGGTGAACAGGCAGTAGGCGGGGTCCTCCGGGCGGGCACCCGGATCGTGCGGGGCTGGGCCGTCCCGGGCCGGCAGCCCATCGGGCCGTACCGTGGGGACATCGGCGGCCGCGGCCAGTTCGTCGTCGTCGGTTACCAGCAGCGCCACGGAGGCGCGCTTCAGCAGCAGGCGTAGCCGGTCCGGTGGCTGGGCCTGGTCCAGTGGCGTGAAGCAGGCACCCGCGAGCAGCACGGCGAGTTCGAGCACGAACAGGTCTGCGGTGCGGGGCAGCACCAGCCCGACACGGTCCCCGGGGCGTACGCCGAGAGAGCTCAGGGCACCGGCCGCCGCACGGGCGGAGGAGTCGAGTTCGGCGTAGGACAACCGGGTGCCCCGGTGGTCAGTGAGCGCCGGCGAGTTCGGCGTCTGGCGGGCGTGAAGGGCCACGGCGTCGAGCATGTCCATCATTACCCCCTTTTCCTCGGGACCGGACGCGCACGGTGGGCGTGGCGCGCCCCGGGCGGCCGGGAGGTGTAGCCCGGCGGGGTCAGGAGCGGGTGCTCGCGGGCATCCTGCGCCCGACTCCGCACTCGTCGAACCACAGCGAGATCTCGGCCGTGCGGAACAAGCCGTCCGGCGCGGGCTCGTACTGCCGGTATCGGTGGATGGCGGTGAGATAGACGTGGACGGTGGCCGCCCAGCGTGTCTCCTCGTTGACCATCAGGTGCAGTTGCTTGTCGTCCTCGGGCAGGATCGGGGTGACCCGGCCGGGCGCGATGGTGAACTCGTCGCCCTGGGTGAGCTTGACCTGTTCTCCCGCGCACCGGGTGACGATGTATTTGATCTCCTTCGCCGTACCGGTGAGCGCGCTGACCGCGCCGATCGTGTCGTCGTGGTCGTGTATCGGGCTCCCCCGTCCCGGCCCCCAGAACACGAGGACGATCTGATAGGGCTCCTGTGGGTCGTTCAGCAGCAGTCGCGTGTAGTTCCCGCTCGGGCTGTACGCCTCGGCGAAGACTTGGTTCTCCGCCGAGGTGGTGAACTCCGCGAGCGTGCGGGAGAGGCTGTCGACGATCTGCTGTTGTGTGAGTTCGTCGGCCTGACTCTTGATCCGTGCGACCGCGTCGATGAGTGTGGTGACGTCCATAGATCACTTCCACTGCGTGAGTCGTTTGGATCCGCTGGGGTTGGTCGCGTGGCGGGGTACGGGGCCGCAGGTGGTGCCCGCCGGTCGGCGTCGGATGCCGACGCTCCTGGCGGTGGACGGCCCGACCCTGTGCTCCACGTGCTGCCACGGAACGGACGACCTCAACGGGTCGTCGGTCGGGGCACGGCGGGCGGACCGGGTACCGGCGACTCATTCCGGGCGTTGCGTCTGGAGCGGGTCGCGTCCGAATGGCGGTACGGACACGACCCGCAGCGGGACGGCGAGCGGAAAGTGGTGAGGTGGACAACGTGTGGCGGGGTGGTGTGCGGATTCCTCCTCCCAGGCGGGCACCGGTGGTCGGCGGGAGCCCCGGTGCGTGCGGACGGGGAGTGGGTTCGGTCTCACCCGTGGGCGGGCTCGTCCACCGCGTCGTCGCCGGGCAGCTCGCCTGAGGCGACCACGGCATCACGGAGCGGCTTGCACAGCGCGATGAGCCGTTCCGCGCGTTCGGCTCCCAGGGATCGGTAGGGAGGAGCCGCGGCGGCGTCGGTCGCGTCCTCGATCCGGGAACGCAGCCGCCTGCCCGCCTCGGTCAACTGACCGGAGGAGTCCAGGAAGCCCGATTCGGTGAGCGCGGTCACCTCCGCGTCCCACTCCTGTTCCGACCAGTCGCGGTGCTCGCGCATCTGCTGCGCCCGGAACAGGCTTCTGCCGGTGGCGGTATCGGTGACCAGCGCCGCGATGGCGCCGACACCGTGGCCGACCAGCGCGGTGATGTGGCCGTCGCCCCGGTGCTCGCGCAGGAGCGTGATGGCGTGCCACAGCACCAGGTGCGGTTCACGGGGCCACGGAAGGTCGGCGTGCGCGGCGTACAGGGGCCGTCCCTCGGGAGAGCATGCCTCGGCGGCGACTCGGGCGAGTGCGGCCGCCTCGGCGACCTCCGGGCTGTCCAGCGCTTCGTCGCCGAGGATGCGGCGCAACGCGCGGTCCACGGCAGTCAGACGGGCCTCGATCACGCACTCCGGCGAGGCCAGGTCCCACGCCCGGGGGAGATGGCGGGCGACGAGAGCGGGGTTGAAGTTGTAGAACATGGCTGCCACTGCGGCGGACGAGGCGCGGCCGAGCGCAGCGGCGCGGCCGGCGAAATACGCCATGTGCCCTGGCTGGAGTCCTACGGAGGTCAATTCCTGTTCGACCTCGGGGGCGAAATAACAGAGCAGGTGTACGGGATCTGTCTCCTGATGACATCGCGCCGCAATTAGCGGCATCGAATCGCTGACCATAATGCGATGCTAGGTTGGTCCGCCGAGCGACGTCAACAGTACATCAAAGTAAGTAAAATGATTTAAGCCAAGCCAATGTTGCGGAGTGTCGGCCCGCAGCCGGACGGGTACCTGTGATCGCAGGCGGGGGCGGTTCCCTCCGGGGGGTGGGATTAAGTCACCTGCGACGGAAACCCGTCACTCACTCGACTGCCTCTACAGTGCGTCTGAGCTGCTGTTTTAGGCACGATTGCGCCGCGTCACCTTTCGATGGTGCGCGGGCTGCGCGAACACCGGAGTCAGCCTTGCCGTAGGGAAAGGAAAGTGTTTAGTGAGCGTTAATCAATTAGGTACGGAAGATCACCCTTACGATGTCTTGGTCGTGGGTGCGAGGTGCGCGGGCGCCCCACTGGGAATGCTGCTTTCTCAACGCGGCTACGCGGTGGAGATGGTAGATCAAAACGCAGCCGGAACCGATACGGTATCCACTCACTGGATCCGGTGGCCGGGTGTTCAACAGCTTCGTGCATGGGGCCTTGTTCCAGCATTGGAGAAAACGGGCTGCCCGCCCATTGCAAGCGCCTCGCTCGATTTCGAGGGCCGTGTGGTGACGGGCGGACCGAAGGCCGGAGGGACGGAAGCCGTGACCTACGCACCCCGGCGGACCGCGTTGGATGCCCTGTTGGTGGCCGAGGCCCGCGCCAAGGGGGCGCGGCTGCGGGAACGCTTCGCGGTCACCGGTCTCATCGTCGTCGGCGGCAGGGTGGCGGGGGTGCGGGGGACCGGCCCGGACGGGCCCGTCGACCTGCACGCCCGCGTGGTCGTCGGGGCCGACGGCCGCAACTCGACGGTTGCCCGCCTGGTGAAGGCCCCGGTCCTGGAGGACAGGGGGATCCTCGCACGCAGCCTCTACGGCTACTGGAGGGGTGCCGCGGAACGGGGGGTGCGGGTGGTGTTCCGCGGTCGGCGCGGCATCTCCCTGTGGCCGACGAACGGCGATCTCACCGTGGTTTCGCTGGTCTTCCCTCCGGAGGAGGCCCCCGCCCCGGGACGTACGGCGCGGGATGCGTTCTACATGTCGTCGCTGAGAGAGGTGCCCGAGGTCGGGCAGGCCCTGGCCGGCGCGGACCTGGTATCGCAGCCTCGATCCGCAGCTGTCCGCAATGCCCGCAGACACGTCCACGGCCCAGGATGGGTCCTGGCCGGCGACGCCGGCCACCACAAGGATCCCGTCTCGGCCCAGGGCATCTCCGACGCCTTCGCCGACGCCGCCGTGCTCGCCGACGCCCTCGACGCCGGGCTCTCGGGATCCCTCGGGCTCGACGAGGCACTGGCGGGTTATTCCGCGACCCGCGATGCGCAGCGGCTCGCGGCCTTCGCCTACACCTGCCAGCAGGCCGAATTGCGTCCCTTCACCGGCGAGTTCCTCGACGACCTGACGCGGACCGCTGCCGACGAGCGGGCCGTTGAGGCATTCGTGAACACCTTCGTCGGCTGTGATGCCCCGTCGGACGCGGGCTGGCTCGGCGAGTCCCACTAGGGCGTGCCTCGAAACGAGCGCCATCCGCCCGCAGGGCGGGCCCGGCGGCGCCTGGTGCGTGCGATCGTACGGCGGAAGTTCGCCCTCGTACTGGGCGTACTCGGACGATCCCGACAACGCGGCGAGCGTGCGCGTCAGGCGCCGACGGGCAGGCGGCAGTTTCGGAACACGCCCTGAAGACACGGACTCCTCCCCTCCGTCATTGGCGGAAACGCGGTCAGTGTGCGAGACCCGGGGGAAGCCCCAGGAACAGGCCACCGCTGACCTCGATGAGCTGCCCGGTGACCCACCTCGCGTCATCCGAGGCGAGGAACGCCACGACATCGGCGACATCGGCGGGGGTGCCGATCCGGCCGAGCGCGGTCATGTCGATGATGACCTGCCTGGTTTCCGGCTGCTCCCGTCGCTCGGCCGCGGTCAGGTCGGTGTCCACGGCACCGGGGGCCACGGTGTTCACCGTGATGCCACGCTCGCCCAGCAGGTGCGCCAGGGTCCGGTTCATGGCCACCACCGCGGCCTTGGCCATCGTGTACGCCACGTCCGCCACCGCCACCCGGACCGCCGCGGAGGACACCGACACCACCCTGCCGCCGTCGGCGAGCAGCGGCAGCGCGCGCTGCACCAGGAAGAACGGCGCCCGGGCATTCACCGCGAACAGCCTGTCAAAGATCTCGGGGGTGGTGGCCTCGAAGAACGTCGTGCTGAAGCCCGCGTTGTTGACCAGCACGTCGAGTCTGTCCCGGCCGCCGTCGGCGAACCGGGAGCCCGTCTCGGCCAGCAGGCCGTCCACCCCGGCGACCGTCGACAGGTCGGCACCGACGGCGAACGCTTCTCCGCCGCGTTCACGGATGTGCGCCACGGTCTCCTGGGCAGCCCGTTCGTCGTGTGCGTAGTGGACGGCCACACGGGCGCCGTCCGCCGCCAGCCGCTCGGCGATGCCGCGGCCGATTCCGCGCGAGGAACCGGTGACCAGTGCTGTGCGGCCTTTCAGGTCGAGCATGGTGCTCCCTCAGCGAATCGACCGGTCCGCAAGGACCGGGTACGGCCGTATGGTGTTGTGCCGGTATGGGCCCGGAAGGGGCCCGGTCCTTACGGACCGGGCGGCGCGCCGGTGCCCGGGGTCAGGCCAGGGAGATCAGGTCGGCGTATTCCTCGCTCCACAGGTCTTCCTCCCCGTCGGGGAGGAAGAGGACCCGGTCGGGGCGCAGTGCCTCCACCGCGCCGCGGTCGTGGGTGACCATGACGACCGCGCCCGGATAGTCGCCCACGGCGGCCAGGACCTCGTCGCGGGAGACCGGGTCCAGATTGTTCGTGGGTTCGTCGAGCAGCAGCACGTTCGCGCCGGAGTGGATGAGACACGCCAGCGCCAGCCGGGTCTTCTCGCCGCCGGAGAGCACACCGGTGGGCTTGTCGGCGTCGTCGCCTCGGAACAGGAACGCGCCCAGCACCTGTCGCACCTCGCCGTCGGCCAGTCCCGGGGCCGCGGACGACAGCGTCTGGAACACCGTCGCGGCGGGATCGAGCGTGTCGTGCTCCTGGGCGAAGTACCCCAGACGCAGGTTGTATCCCGGCACCACCCGTCCCCGGTCGGGCCGCTCCTCACCTGCCAGGACGCGTAACAGTGTGGTCTTGCCCGCACCGTTGAGCCCCAGCACGACCAGGCGGCTGCCCCGGTCGACGGCCAGGTCGATCCCGTTGAAGACCGTGTGCTCGCCGTACGACTTGGTCAAGCCGACCGCCGCCAGCGGGATGCGCCCGCAGGGGTCCGGGGTGGGCAGCCGCACCCGGGCCACGCGTTCGGCCCTGCGTGCCGGCTCCAGTTCCCTCAGCATGGTGTCCGCACGCCGGACCATGTTCCGCGCGGCCACCGCTGTCGCCACGTGTGAGCGCATCTTCTCAGCCTGCGCGCGCAGCGCCGCCGCCTTGCGTTCGGCGTTGGTACGCTCCCTGGCTCTCCTGCGCTCGGCGGCCTCACGGTCGGCCTGGTAGCGCCGCCAACCGGTGTTGTACACCTCGATCGCGAGCCGTTCGGCGTCGACGTGGACGACCCGGTTCGCCACGGCCGCGATCAGATCAATGTCGTGACTGATCATCAGGAGACCGCCGGGGAACCCCGACAGGAAGGTGCGCAGCCAGGCGATGGAGTCCGCGTCGAGGTGGTTGGTCGGTTCATCGAGCAGCAGCGTGTCCTGCTCGGCGAAGAGGATTCTCGCCAACTCCACCCGTCGGCGCTGCCCGCCGGACAGTTCGCCGAGCCGCTGAGTCAGTACCCGGTCGGGCAGCCCGACGCCCGCGGTCACCTGTGCGGCGCCGGCCTCGGCCGCGTATCCCCCAAGGACGTCGAACTCGTCCTGCGCCCTGGTGTAGGCGCGCATGGCCCGGTCCCGCTCGGCGTCGGACCGGGCTTCGGCCATGGCGGTCTCCGCGGCGCGCATCGCGGCCGTGACCCGGTCCAGGCCACGGGCGGCCAGGACCCGGTCCATGACCGTCTGGTTCTGGTCGGCTCCGCGGGGGTCCTGTGCGAGGTACCCGACCGGTCCGGTCGCCTTGATGGTCCCGGCGGCGGGCCGCAGCTCACCCGCGATCGTGCGCATGAGCGTCGTCTTGCCCGCTCCGTTGCGCCCGACGAGGGCGACCCGGTCGCCGGGGGAGATGTGGAAGTCGACGTCCGACAGCAGCAGACGTGCACCGACACGCACATCCACACGAGAAACTGTAATCAATGAATACTCTCCGTGGCTTCCTGAAGGCAGACCTGTCCCATGAGGCGGGATCGGTCGCTAGGAAACACGCGGAGTAGACATGCGCGTCATGCTAGCAACCTACTGCCGAGACACGCCAGCCGATTCTTGGTGGGCCCGGGTCCCGTACGGCTCAGCCCGCAGCGGCACTCTCCCTCGCGGGGGCGGTGCGCGAGGCACCCATCGCCGTGGCGGCGCAGACGGCCGTGGCCACCAGGCCGAGCACCCCCATCCCGACGCCGAACCCCAGGTGCCCGGCCTCGGTGGCGCCGACGAGTAGTCCGGCCACACTCGTGCCCAGTCCGGCCGCGGTCACGTCACTGATCTGTAGCGCCGACGAGTTCGCTCCCGTCTCGTCCTCGGCGGACTGTTCGAGGACGAGTACACCGGTGGTGGGAACGCACACCCCCATGCCCAGTCCGCCCACGATCCACAGCAGGTACACCGGCCACCCCGGAGCCCCCTCGAGACACAGGGCCGTCATGCCCACGAAGCAGCACGCCAGGGCGATGAGACCCCAGCGAAGCAGCGACGACCTCGTCATCCTGGTGATCCGGCCCTGCGCCTGGGCCCCGGCCCACCAGCCGATGGATCCCGCGAGCAGGGGCAGGCCCGCAGCCGCAGTCCCGAAGCCGTGGAGCGTGGCGAGGGTCAACGGCACGACGGACTCCACGGCGTAGAACGCCCCCGCCAGCAGGCCGCGCACCGCGATCACGGCGGGTACCCCCCTGCGCAGTCGTGCCGCCCCCCGGGGCAGGAGCTCCCGCAGCCCCGCCACCAGCGCCAGCAGACCCACTCCCAGCAGGAGCACGGCCAGCGGCGTCCGCCCGGCGACGACGGCGTTGCCCCCCGACTGGAGCACGACGACTCCACCCCCGGCGAGCAGCGCGAACAGGGGCTTGCGGACCCCGCCCGCCGGGGCGCTACCGGGCGCGTCCGACGTGCGCAGGGCGGGGAGCAGCGCCCCCGCACAGGCCAGCGCCAGCGGTACCAGGCCGAGGAACACCCAGCGCCACCCGGCGTGCGCGGTGATCGTGCCCGAGAGGACCGGCCCGACCAGTGCCGGCACGACGTAGGCCGCGGAGATGATGGCCAGTGCCCGGGGGCGCAGTTCCGGCGGGTAGGCGGTGGCCACGATCTTGAACACCGCTGTCGAGGCCAGCCCGACGCCGATCCCCTGCGCGCCCCTGCCCAGGACGAACAACGCCATGTTCACAGCGGTTCCCGCCACCAGCAGTCCGACGGTGAACACGGCGATGCCGGTGAGCAGCGGTTTGCGCGGACCGACGCGGTCGCACCACTGGCCCGCCGCGCCGAGGCCCACCAGGTTCATGACCAAGAAAGCGCTGTAGGCCCAGCCGAAGAAGGCGAGCCCGCGCAGCTCGCGCACCGCCGAGGGCATTGCGGTCGCGACCGCCAGACCCTCGAACGCGAACAAGCTGATGGACACGGCGATACCGATGCTGGTGAGCCGCCACTGCGGTGCGAAAACACCAGGGGAACGTTCCACGATCTCCTCAACCAACTGCTACAGACGATGCGTCACTTGCTTGATCCGTGTGTACGCTTCGAAACCGTATCGTGACAGATCCTTGCCGTGGCCCGACTGGCGAAAGCCGCCGTGCGGCAGTTCCGAGGGAAACTGTAGATGGGTGTTGACCCATACGGTGCCGTAGGCCAGCTCCGCCGAAAGCCGCATCGCCCTTTGATGATCGGTTGTCCAGACGGCGGAAGCGAGGCCGTACGGCGAGGAGTTGGCCCGTCGCAGGGCGTCCGCTTCGTCGGTGCAGCGCTCGACGGTGATCACGGGGCCGAAGATCTCCGTACGAGTGATGTCGTCGTCCCCGCGCACTCCGTCGATGACGGTGGGGGCGTAGAAGAAGCCTCGGTCGCCCACCTCGTGGCCGCCCGTGACCACCCGTGCGTGCGGCGGCAGCGCCTCGACGCACCCCCGCACATGCGCCAGTTGCTCGGGGTTGTTCAGCGGCCCGTACGCGCTGCCGGGTTCCGAGGGCGGACCGGGGCGCCGTGTCGAGGCCTCCGCCACGAGCGCCTCGAGCAGCGGCGCGTGCGCCGCGTCGACCACCAGGACCCGGCTGGCGGCCGTGCAGTCCTGCCCCGCGTTGGTGACGGCCCCGGTGACGATGGTCCGCGCGGCGTCGGAGATGTCGGCGTCGGCGCACACGAGGACCGGGGTCTTGCCGCCCAGTTCGAGGTGGGTGCGTTTGAGCGTGGCGGCGGCGCGGGTGGCCACGTCTACACCGGCCGCCACCGATCCGGTCAGCGAGACCGCGGCGGGAACGGGGTGCTCGACCATGAGGCGCCCCGTCGCCGGGCCGCCGCAGACCACGTTGAGCACGCCGGGTGGCAGGATTCGGGCGGCGAGGTCGGCCAGCATGAGCGCCGACGAAGGGGTGGTGTGCGCGGGCTTGAGCACGACGGTGTTCCCGGCGGCTATCGCCGGAGCCGCCTTCAACACCGCCATCAGCAGCGGAAAGTTCCACGGGGCGAGTTGCGCGCACACTCCCACCGGTTCGCGCCGGGTATAGGAGGTGTGCTTCGGCGCGTACTCGCCACCCGCCACACCGTCGAGCAGCCGCGCGGCACCGGCGAAGAAGTGCAGTTCGTCGACGATCCCGCGGATCTCGCCCGCGGCGTCCCGGCTTCCGGTGTCCCGCAGCTCCGCCTCGCTGAACTCGGCGGCTTGCCCGGTGACGGCGTCGGCCAGCTCCAGCAGTGCGGACTGGCGGTCCCTGGGCGTGCTCCGCGACCACTCCACGAAGGCCGACGCCGCCGCGCGCATGGCGCGGTCGACGTCCTCTGCTCCGGTGCTGGGTACGCGTAAGTGAGCGTCGCCGGTGCACGGGTCGAGCACCTCGATGTGTTCGGTGCCCGGGACCGGATCGGCCCGCTTGGCGTTGATGACGTTGCGAACGGTGGGTGCTGTCACGGCGGTGTTCTCCTGTCGGCTCCGAGGAGTCCGTTGTGGGCGGTGAGGTGGATCTGCCGCTGGTGGCGGACGAGCGGCGACCGGTCCGGTCCGGTGTTCAGCGGCCGCCGGTGACCCACAGCGACGTGAAGCCGTGGAAGCCGAGGTTGTTGTTCCAGTTGGTCTCCTGGGGCGGCACGTGCAGGTCCGGCCACCTGCGGTACAGGGCACTCAGCGCGATCCGGGTCGTCTGACGCACGAGCGGGTCACCAAAGCAGAGGTGCCGGCCGATGCCGAAGGTGAGGTGTGGGTTGGGCAGCGGACGGTCGAGGACCAGCTCGTCCGGGCGGTCGAAGACGTCGGGGTCGCGGTTGGCCGAGGCCACGTACAGCAGCAGGGGCCGCCCCTTGCGCAGCGGGACGACGGTCCCGTCGGAAGCGGTGTAATCGAAGTCCTCACCCGCGACTCGTCCGACGAACGAGACCGGTGTGCACACGCGCAGCAGTTCTTCGACGGCGGGGCCCACGGAGCCTGGATGCAGCAGCAGGTCCCGCTCGGCGGTGGGGACGGCGGCGAGGGCGTGCACACTGTTGCCGATGAGATAGCGGATGGACGCCACGCCCGCGAACAGCAGCAGTGCCGCCTGCGCGATCACGTCGCGCTCGGAGAAGCGGTGCCCGTGTACCTCGATCTCCCGTAAGTGGTGCAGCAACCCGCCCGCGGCGCGCGAGCGGCGCGCGTTGTCCTCGGACGCCAGGAAGTCGGCGAGTTGCTGGGTGCTTTTCCTGGTCCGGCGCAGGTGCTCCACCGAAACCGAGGTCGAGCCGAACAGGTGCGCGATGTCATCCGTCCAGCGGTTGAGGTCGGCGTGTGCTTCGACGGGGACGCCGAGCACATCGGCGATCACCATCGCGGGCAGCGGGAAGGCGAAATCCGATATGAGGTCGAACCCGGTGGGGTCGACCCGGTCGAGCAGTCCGTCGACGATGCCCTGGATGCGCGGCTCGAGGTACTCGTCGGTGAACGGCACGTAGCCCCGGTTGGCCTGCCGGCGGTTACGGGTGTGCTCCTTGCCGTCGTGGAACGCCAGCCAGCGTCCGTAGATGTCGAGCATGTCCGCGAACTCCTCGCGCTGCTCGGGCGGGAGGAACCGCAAGGGGACCGCCGAGCGTGCGTTGGACAGCCGCTCGTCCTTCATCAGGCGCGCGCAGTCGGTGTACCGGAACATCAGCCAGGTGCCACCGAAGATCGTTCCGGACATGTGGGCCGGGCTGTGCTCGCGCATCAGCGCGTAGAAGGAGAACGGGTCCTCGATGTACTGGACGTTGTTGTGGGAGAAGTCATCGATGGCTGTCAGGTCGAGTGACACAGCAAGGACTCCCAAGAGGTAGGTGGGAGGACACTGGGCATCCGATAGGGCCGGAGTTGACACCGGGATCGGAGCCGGAACATAAATCCGTGAATCTCGCGGTGTCACCGTAATATATGTTTCTGGCGTGCTTCAAGGCGCCGGGATCCCGTCTTTCGCTTCTGGTTTTCAGACGGAATTACGGTTGCTTTTCAGTCAGCTTCGACGGGCCTACAGGCGCCGCCTCACAGGTCGCCGACAGGGGGGCAGAGGTGCGCGCCGACGAGGCTGAAGACCCGTGCAGGGAGGCGTCGGCCCGCGGGAAAAGCGGTCGGATATCGCCAACGAACGGCCGGTTCACCTGGCTCAGTTGAGGCGGTTGCCGTTTCTGTGCAGCCGGCGGCCCGACGCGGTCGGCCTGCCGTCCGAGGGCTCCCGCACCCACCGCCACACCCCTCGCGACCAGGGGAAAGGGCATGAGGGTCCGGCCGTCACGCGGGAGCGGAGGCGTGCCGGGGCGATCGGGGCGGGTGGCACACGGTCCTGAGGACCGGCCCTTGCGTGCCCAAGTCGCCGCATTTAGCATGGCTTTCCGGTGAGCGGCACTCCGTTGTCTGGCGGGACCCGGAGTCCTCATCCGGTAGTGACCTGCGATGCGACTGCCTGGCGGGACTCGCGTCTGTACGTCCCCCCTGTCGTCCTTCTTGTCCTGACCCTTGCAGCGTTTACGCGATCCGCTTTTCCGGAACGGGTGTCCCTCGCTGCATGATGCGCGGTTCACCCTGTCGCGAAATGGCCCTTCGGGAGGGATGCATGCCGTTCGGAGTTGATGCTTTCGTGCGCGCAATCGGTCGCCGGGCATTTATTGACAGCGACATCCTCGACACTGAATACGATCGCGTTTTCTACCCTTCCTGGCAATTTCTCGGATTCGCTGACGAGGTGCCCGAGCCGGGCGATTACGTCCTGCGCGTGCTCGGCCGGGACGAGGTCGTCGTCGTCCGAGGAGAAGACGGCGAAGTACGCGCGCTGCACAATTCATGCACCCACCGGGGCACCCGCCTGTGCCGTGCGAGCCTGGGCAACACCGCACACCTTCGGTGCAGCTACCACGGCTGGACCTTCGCCAACGACGGCAGGCTGGTCGGCGTGCCCGCGCTCCGGTCGGGGTACCCACCGGACTTCGACCACACCCGTCACGGCCTGCCCACTGCGCGCGTGGTGTGCCGGCGCGGGTTCCTGTTCGCCACCTGGGACCCCGAAGCCCCCGCCCTGAAGGACTACCTCGGCGAGATCGCCTGGTACCTCGACGCCATCCTCGACTGTGGGGCAGGAGAGTGGGAGGTCTGCGGCCCCCCGCAGCGCGTGCGCGCCAAGGGCAACTGGAAGATCCCCACGGACAACTTCGCGGGCGACGGCTACCACATGCGGACCACTCACCAGATCGCGCTCGACCAGGGTATTTACGGTGACACCCTGGCCGACGGCACCCGGGGGCGCGCGGGAACCGACCTCGTCGCGGTCAACATTGCGACCGCGGCCGGGCACAGCGTGCGCGCGGGCTACGTCGTCGAGAGCGGGCGCTCTATCGACGACAGGGACCTCACCGCCCCGCAGTTCCCCGGCTACCCGCCCGAGCGCTGGGCCGAACTGGCCGCGGCGCAAACCCCGGAACAGGTGCGGTTCACCTCGCACTGCGAGGTCGCGCACGGGGTGGTGTTCCCGAACACCGTGTTCCTCACCGTCGCGCATGACCGCGCTGTGGGTGAGGACACCGATCCGCTGACCCGCTACCTGGTCGTCCGCGCCCATGTGCCGGTCAACGCCCGCGAGACCGAGTGCCTGTACTGGACGCTCGTGCCCACCGCGATGGACCCGGAATGGCGGCGCCGCTCCTACCGTTTCCAGGCACGCACCCAGTCCGCGGGCGGAATCCTGTTCGAGATGGACGACTTCGAGAACTTCGCCCGGATCGATGCCGCCCTCACCCGCTCGGCACCGGGACGGGGAGGGCCCGTGGACCTGACCCTCGGTATCGGCCGGTCCACCCCGGCCCGGGGGTTCCCGGGGCCGGCGACGGCCGAGGTCGCCACCCTCAGCGAGCACAACCAGCGCGCCTTCTACCGGCGCTGGTCGACGTTGATGGGGGAACTGCCGTGATCGACCAGCCTGACCCGCGCCCCCCGGCACAGTTCGTCGCCTGCGCCGAGGAGCTGGCCCGATGCCCGTTTCCCGACCGCGGCCCACGGCTCACCGGCCTCGACGCGGAGATCACCGCCGTGCTCACGGAGGAGAGCGCCGCGCTGGACGAGGGCGAGCACCAGCGCTGGCTGGACATGCTCGATCCCGCCTTCCGCTACGAGATCCCGGTGCCGCTGCTGCGGGAGGACCCCGCGCTGCCCCGGCACAGCCGGGGCGCCGTGCTGTTCGAGGCCTCCAAGCGGGTGCTCGAGCTGAAGTTCGGCCGTGTCGGACTGTTCCCGGCGTGGTCGGACCGGCCGGCCGCCACCACGCGTCACTTCATCGGCTCGGTGCGGGTGTTCGACGCACCCGCCGCCGGCGTAGTGCGGGCCGACGCCAATCTCCTGGTCACCAGTAACCGGGGAGTCGAGCACACCGTGCTCATCAGCGCCGCCCGCCGGGACCTGCTCCGCGAGCGCCACGGGCGCTGGCTGTTGTTGCGCAGGTGTGTCCTGCTAGACGTGGAGGTCGCCACCCATGAACAGCTCTCCGTCATCGTGTGAAGGCGAACCCCGGGAGGATGTCCTGTTGTGCAGGGTCTCGTGCGAGTCGGCGGCGGTCGACGTCCTGCTGCATCCGACCGGCAACGGCCGGCGGCTGCTGCTGGTGTCCGAGCGCACGGGACACCGTGCGCTGCTCGACGCCACCGTCCTGGACGCGTTGTGCACCCTGACCCCCTCGGCGGTCACCGCCGTGGTGCGCGCCGCCGTACAGGAGGGGGCGCCCACATGACGGCCGTCGCGTTCGACTACACCGCACCCACGACCGTCGACGACGCGTTGCGCGCGCTTCACGCCCCGGGCCTGACGGTGACACCGCTGGCTGGGGGGCAGAGCCTGGTCCCTCTGCTGACCCGCCGAGAGATACGCCCGGACGTGGTCGTGGACCTGAACGGGATATCCGCTCTCGCGGGGATCGACGTGGGTCCCGACCGCGTCAGGATCGGCGCGATGACCAGACTGCGTGATCTGGAGCAGCACGCGGAACTGGCCAGGGCGCTGCCCGTGTTGGCCTCCGCCGCCGCCTCGGTGGCCCATCCGCACATCCGTGTGCGTGCCACGCTGGGCGGTTCGTTGTGCCATGCGGCCCCGGCCGCCGCACTGCCTGCGGTCGCGGTCGCTCTCGGCGCCGACGTGGTACTGCGGTCGGTGCGCGGTGCGCGGTCCGTTCCCGCGGCCCGGTTCGCCTCCGGTGCGGGAACCACGGTCCGGGCGCGGGACGAGGTGCTGACAGAGGTCACCTTCCCCCGCATCGATGGGCTCGCGTACGAGTTCAGTGAGCTGTGCACGCGTGGCAGCACCGGGTACCCCGTCGTCGGCGTGTGCCTGGGGCTCCAGGTCGCCGACGGTCTCGTCCGGACCGCACGCGTGGTGGTGACCGGGTGCGGGCCCGTCCCTGCCCGGCTGCCCGGCGTCGAGGCCGCACTCGCAGGCCGCCCCGTCACCGGACCGCACCCGGAGCTGGTCGCCTCGGTAGCACGGGAGGCGGCCCGAGGCCCTGGATACGAGGACCAGGAGTACCGGGCCGAGGTGGCCGGTGTGCTGCTCCTGCGAGCGCTGTCGGCGCGAGCCGGCCGGGAGGGACGATGAGCGTCCGGACGGTCACGGTACGGGTCAACGGGGTCGTGCGCACCGAGGACGCCTGGAACCACACCACATTGGCCGAACACCTGCGCACCGCGCTGCGGCTGACCGGCACGCACGTCGGCTGCGGTACCGGGGACTGCGGCGCCTGCGTCGTGCTGCTCGACGGGGACCCGGTCTGCTCCTGCCTCGTCCTCGCGGTGCAGGCCGACGGCCGGGAGGTCAGCACGGTGGAGGGCGTCGCCGCCGGCGGTGACCTGACGAGGGCGCAACGGGCCCTCATCGAGGAGCACGGCCTCCAGTGCGGATTCTGCACCCCCGGCCTGGTGGTGCGGATGGCCCACGCCGCCGACCGCGGCGGTAGCGAAGAGGACGTGCTGGCCGGGCACTTGTGCCGGTGCACCGGCTACGGCGGCATCCGCGCCGCGCTTCGCGGGATCTGCGGTGACTCGGGGACCGACCGATGAGCGGGACGCGG
Organism: Streptomyces sp. NBRC 110028; assembly: GCF_001417735.1. Classification (GTDB taxonomy): domain Bacteria; phylum Actinomycetota; class Actinomycetes; order Streptomycetales; family Streptomycetaceae; genus Streptomyces. The sequence continues at coordinate 63,812 of NZ_BBUZ01000033.1, read as the reverse complement.
CACCACCACATCGGAAGGCCCGTTCCGCCCCACCACCACGACCGGTTGGTGCGCGGGCACGGCCGGTTCCTCGCCGACCTGCGCGCGGCGGGATCGCTGTACGCGACGCTTGTGCGAAGCCCGCTCGCGCACGCGCGGGTTGTCGGCTTCGACGCCACCGCCGCCAGGAACGACCCGCGCTGCGCACTCGTGCTGGGCCCCGACGACCTCGCCGAGCGCACGGCACCGATCCCCACCGTCTGGCGGTTGCCCGGCCAGCCGGAGGACCACATCCCCGTCGCCACGCACACCGCTCGTTACGCCGGGCAGCCGCTGGGCATTGTCGTCGCGGACACGCCGACCGCGGCCGAGGACCTGGCCGAAGCCGTACGGCTCGACCTCGATCCCCTGCCTCCGGCAGTCACCATCGCCGACGCGCTGGCCGGGCAAGCGCCGCTCATCGTGCCGGGCGCCGTCGGCAACGAGGCGGGGAGCATTCGCTTCGGCTCTCCCGAGGAGGACATCGCCACGGCTTTCTCACGAGCGGAACTGGTCGTGGAACGCGAGTTCACCCTGCCGAGGGTGAACCACTCCCCCCTGGAGCCGCGCGGTGTGCTGGCCGAGTACGACCCGGGCACCGGACTGCTCACCGTGCACGCCAGCAGCCAGTCCCCGCACTCCATGCGCCAGGACCTCTGCACCGTGCTGGGGATGCGTGCGGACCGGGTGCGCGTCATCGCGCCCGACGTGGGCGGGTCGTTCGGCAGCAAGGTCCTGCTCTACCCGGACGAGGCGATGGTGTGCGCGGCCGCGGTCGCCCTGGGCGCCGCGGTGCGCTGGGTGGAGTCGCGCACGGAAAACCTCACCGGCGCCTATCAGGGGCGGGGCCAGCGGACCACCGCTCGCCTCGCCATCGACTCCGAGGGCCGGTTCCTCGCGTTCGACGCGCACATCCTCGCGGACCTGGGTGCGTACGCGACCCAGGCGGGCAGCGGACCGCACCAGGTGACCGCCCTGACCCTCCAGGGCCCGTACCACGTGGACGCCGCCGCGGCCACCGTCACCGGGGTGTACACCACCCGCGTCCCCACCGGCGCCTACCGCGGGTACGGCATGCAGGAAGCGGCGTTCATCCGCGAACGGCTCATTGACGAAGCGGCCCGCGAACTCCGCGTGTCCACACTGGAGTTGAGACTGCGCAACCTGATCCGGCCGGAGGAACTGCCGCACACCACGTACACCGGGCTCACCTACGACAGCGGCGACTACGGTGCCGCACTGCGCCGTGCCGCCACGCTGGCCGAGCGCCCGCCCCCCTCGGACCCGCCGTGGGTGCGCCGGGCCACCGCAGTCGTGGCCGCGGTGGAGATCAGCGCGTTCGCGCCCTCGGCTCTGCTCGAAGCGTTCGGGATCGCGTGGAGCGGCTGGGAGGGAGTGCGGCTGCGGATCAATCACGACGGGACCGTTACCGCCTACTCCGGGGTGATCGCGGTCGGCCAGGGCATCGAGACCAGCCTGGCCCAGATCGCAGCCGAGGGGCTGGGCGTACCCCTCGACTGGGTGCGGGTCGAACTCGGGGACACCGACACCGCCCCGCACTCCGATCTGTCCGCCCAGGCAAGCCGGGCTCTGACGCTCGCGGGCGGCGCACTGCTCATCGCCGCTCGGCGGCTCGCCGAGCGGATGAGAACACTGGCTGCCGGGTTCCTGGGCACCGATCCCGACCGGGTGACCCAGCGGATCCCCTCCCATGCGGGCCCGTCGTCCCCGGACGCGGCCTTTCACGGTACCGGCGGCGCGCGGATCACCTGGCGCGAGGTCGCCCACCGCGGCTACCGGGGATGGGGGACCAGGAAGAGTACCGACCGGATACGGCTGGAAGAGGCGGTGGACTTCGACCCGCCGCAGCTCACCTTCGCCCATGGCGCGCACGCCGCCGAGGTTACGGTCGATGTCGGCACCGGGCGTGTCACGGTGACCGGCTACTGGGCCGTTCATGACAGCGGCGTGCTGGTCAACCCCCTGATCGCGCACGGACAGATTGCCGGCGGGATCGCCCAGGGACTGGGACAGGCCCTCACCGAGGAGGCCAGGACCGACACCGAGGGCGTCCCCGTGACCCGGTCCTTCCGGGAGTACACCATCCCCGCGGACCAGGACATTCCCGAAGACCTCGTCATCGAGCACACCTGCACTCCCAGCACAGCGATCCCCGGTGGGTTCAAGGGCCTCGGAGAGGGCGGCACCATCCTGCCGCCCGCGGCGGTCACCTGCGCGGTCGCCGCCGCGGTTCCGGAGATCGCACACACCCTCACCTCGCTCCCCCTGACTCCGTCGCGCGTCCGCGCGGCGCTGCGAGCAGCGGGCATCACGGCGGAAGGCGGCGTCCGATGACACACTCCGGCGAGACCACAACAGTGCGTGAGGCGGTGTTCGACCTGCTGCGCGCGGAGGGCATGACCACCGTCTTCGGCAACCCCGGGTCGCTGGAGCTCCCCATGCTGCGCGACTTTCCCGACGACTTCCGGTACGTGCTGGGCCTTCAGGAATCGGTGGTGGTGGCGATGGCCGACGGGTACGCGCAGGCCACCCACCGTCCCGTGCTGGTCAACCTGCACTCGGCGGCCGGGGTGGGGCACGCGATGGGCGCGCTGTTCACCGCTCGCCGGAATCGGACGCCGCTGGTGGTCGTCGCCGGCCAGCAGGCGCGCTCGCTGCTGGAGGGCCACCCGTACCTGTTGTCGGAGGACCCGGCCACGCTGCCCCGCCCGTACGTCAAGCTCAGTCGCGAGCCCGCCCGCGCCCAGGACGTGCCGTCGGCCATCTCCCGCGCCCGGCACCTCGCGACGGCTCCGCCCGCGGGGCCCGTGCTCGTATCCGTCCCGAGCGACGACTGGGACCACCCCGCCGAACCACCCGTCACTGCCAGGCTGACAAGCACCACCGTGGCCGCGGACCCCGGCCTGCTCGCCCGCGTCGGCCAGGCGCTGGCGCGCGCGGAGTCGCCCGTCCTCATCGCGGGGGCCGGGGTCGACCGCGAGAAGGCCGTACCCGACCTGGTGGCGCTGGCCGAGGCGCACCAGGCGCCGGTCTGGGCGGAACCGATGTCCCACCGCTGCGCCTTCCCCGAACTGCACCCGCTGTTCGCCGGCTTCCTGCCGCCGGTGCGCGAGGGCATCGTTCGCGAGCTGACCGGCCACGACCTCGTGCTGTCGGTGGGTGCACCGGTGTTCACCTACCATGTGCCGGGAACCGGCCCGCACCTCCCGCCCGGGGCCGACCTCTGCCTGCTCACCGACGACCCCGAACAGGCGTCCTGGTGCCCGAGTGGAACCGCTGTCATCACCGGTCTGGCGCCCGCGCTGCGAATGCTTGGCGCCCACCCGCCGAGGCGGCCGCGCACACCGCCGCCCGCCCGGCAGCCCGCAAAGCCGCCCGTGCCCTCCGCCGACCGGATCTCCCAGGCCCATTTGATGCACGCCCTTGCGGAGGAACGGCCCGTGGGCTGCGTCGTGGTCGAGGAGGCCCCCGGAACCCGGCCCGTGATGTGCGATTACCTGCCCAACCTGGGTCCCGAAACCTTCTACACGACCGCGAGCGGCGCGCTGGGACACGGACTTCCCGCAGCGGTCGGCATGGCGCTGGGCAGGCCGGGGACCCGCGTGGTCGCCCTGGTGGGCGACGGCTCCGCCATGTACGCCATCCAAGCGCTGTGGTCGGCGGCCCGGCTACGTCTCCCGATTGCCGTCATCGTGGTGAACAACCGCCGTTACGCCACGGTGGAGGGCTTCGCTGAACGGTTGGGCATGGGCAAACCGGTGGGCACGACGCTCGGCGGGCTGGACTTCGCCGCACTCGCCACCGCCCAGGGGTGCGCGGGCACACGCGTCGACGACCCGGCCGAACTGGTGCCCGCGCTGAGGACCGCGCTCACCGCCACCGGCCCCCACGTGCTCGACGTGGTGGTGAACGGGTGAGCCACGCCCTACCGCACGGTCAGGCCGCCATCGGGGCGCAGCACCTCACCGGTCATGCCTGCTGCCGCGGGGGACGCCAGGAACCGGTAGAGCGGGGCGACCTGCTCGGCGCGCGGCATCACGCCCAGCGGGTTGAACGCCCGCACCGTCGCCGTGATCTCGTCAGGGTCGGCGTAGACCTGCCGACCGTCCACCGTGCGCAGCCCGGTCACGATCCCACCCGGGGCCACGGCGTTGACCCGGACCGCGGGCGCCAGGTCGGCGGCCAGATGGCGCACCACCCCCAGCGCCGCGTGCTTGGCGGCGGCGTACGCGATGCCCGCGCCGTTGCCACGCACGAGGAAGGAGGCGTCGGACAGGGTGAATACCATCGACCCCCCACTGTCCGAGAGGCTCCTGGCGGCAGCCCGTGCCCCGAGCAGGTAGCCGACGACGTCTACGTCGAGCACATACCGGGCCACTTCGGCCAGCTCGGCGCCGCCGACGTCGCGCACCCCGACCCCGCCGTCGTGAACCCCCGCGTTCCCGACGAACAGGTCCAGCCCTCCGAAGCGGGTCAACGCGGCGTCCACCACGTGATCGTTCGCATCGGGGTCGCGTACGTCGCCGACAACCCACCGCACCCTGTCCGAGTCGCCGTCCACGGGAGCGTCTCGGTCGAGCACGACAACCCGGTAGCCGTGTGCGGCCAGGTCGGCCACGACGGCACGGCCGATTCCGGAGGTACCCCCCGTCACCACGGCAACCGGCTCCCGCTCCATCCGCCGTCCACCTTCGCCTCCCATGCGGCTGTCCCCTCCTCATCTCGCCATCCCTCACTCCTCGTTCTCCGGTCCCCTCCCGGTCACACCGGTGGCGGCTGCCACAATCCCGTGTCCGGGCAGCCCAGGAGGTTCGCCGACACCGCGTCGTCACGCGGCGATGCCACCCCCCAGGTGTCACTGGTCTGCGCGTTGCCCGGATAGACGCGGGGAGTCCACTCGTGGTCGGGGTCGATCCGCAGCATCCCCGTGGTGTATTCGGCGACGAATCTCGATACGGGTTCCTGGAAATACGTGAAAGTATTCGCACCGACCCCGTGCCGGCCCGGCCCCCACAGCGGTGAGTACCCCTTCCTGACCATGGCGCCGGTTGCTCGCATGAATTCATCGATCCCGCGTAATTCGAAGGCGACATGGTTCAGTGACGTGTGCGGTGCGCGGGTGAACGCGAGCATGTGGTGGGCCGTTCCGGATCGGAGGAATACCATGATGTCCTCCACCCAGTCGCTCACCTTGAGGTCGAATATCGATTGGTAGAAGGCCAGCGCGGTCCGCAGATCAGACGTATTGAGCACCACGTGGCTGATCCCGGTCGGCCTGCCCTCGCCCGGTTCGACGGACCGGAACGCCCGCGCGGCCACCCGGGACGACACCTCGACCGTGCGCCCCTCGCAGTCAAGGAACCGGAACCGGTAACCGCCACCCACATCATCACAGGTGGCAGGCTCGCTGACGAGGCGGCCGAGCGGGTGTGCCGCCACTCGCCCGGCGATCGCGTCCACATCCGCGTCGGTGGCCGCGGCCAGGCACAGCAGATCGACCCGGGGCTCGGCGGTGGCCCGTAACCGCAGCACTTGGTTCTCCTGGCACCCGGCTCCGAGAAACACCCGGTCCGAGTCCGTATCGACGAGGTCCAATTTCCAGTGCTTCTGGAAGAACTCGCGCGCGGCGGAGAGGTCGGGTACGCCGAGCGCCACGCTCCGGACATGGGTAATCAAAGGGATCCCCCGGCTGATGCAGTTCGGCTTCAACGGCTTCCATCAGAACGATACTGCTGCTCGTCCCGGAAAGAACTACCCTGATTCAGCCTTTCATCGGCCTCTTGCATCGCTATCGGTTACCGCGGGCCATTGAGGTTTTCCCGTGCCTTTCGTTCCGGGCGCGGTGGCGGACGAGGCGGCTTGTGCGGCGGTGCGTCCCGCCGTGTTCCGGCCGGACCGCTGGTCGGAGGCTGCGGAGTTTCACGCCCGGCCCTGTGGGGCTCGAATCATCGTCGCTCCTGGTCAAGCGGCATATCTGTACTCGTTGATCACGCCGCCGAGGATGCGGGTGCGCAGGACTCTGCGGCTGGCCGGCTCCAGGACCGGAGGTGGGTGTCCGTGAGATTGGGGAGGTAGTTGGCGTCGGGTCCGGTGGGGGCGCCGGGTGGGGCGTTTGACCAGCAACGATGAATAGCCGAGCCGCACAGGATCCGCCAGGCCCGCCAAAGCGGCCTCACCATCCACACCGTTCACAGGCCCCCCTGGACACAGCGCGCGGCGAACACGCCGAGGGCAAGCACCTCATCCGCCACGCCCGCACCCGCTTCGACGACACCGCCACCATCACCGACGCCGACCTGCTCCAGCGCCGTCTCACCGAGGAGAATCGGACGCGGCAAAGCCGACGGATGCGGACTGCTCACCCTGGCACCCGCATGACCGCGCCCCACCGCGCGCCAAAGAACGCCACCGGGGCGCGCCGGCGGCTTGCCGTACCGACCGTTGCCATGCTGCCGGTCGAGGTGGTTGACACTTCCGGGGGCTTCACTGACTATGCGCTAGATGGGAGCGCTCCCATCCCTTGTCGTCCGGTCCTGCTGTCGGCACGGCCGTTGAGAAGGAGGTTCGTGCGTATGACGTCGAGACCGAGGCGTATGACGTCGAGAGCCGCGCCGGTGGCCGTGGTGCTGCTGGTGGCCGGCGCCGGTCTGGCCGGTCCCGGCCAGGCGAGCGCGTTACCGGGCGGGGGAGCGCGGTCCGCCGTCTCCTCCGCCGCCCCGGAAGGCCCCGCCCTCAGCGTCGACACCACCACCGGCCGTAAGGCGATCGACCCGCACATCTACGGGATCAACTTCGCCGACGAGGCGCTGGCCCGGGAACTGCGTCTGCCGGTCCGCCGGTGGGGCGGCAACGCCACCACCCGCTACAACTACAAGCTCGACGCGTACAACGCGGGCGCCGACTGGTACTTCGAGAACCTGTACTACGAGAACGGCACCGCGGACATGCCGAACGGCTCGGAGGCCGACAAGTTCGTCGAGCAGAACCGCCGTACCGGCACCGACACCGTGCTGACCGTGCCGATGAGCGGCTGGACGACCGCGGCCCGCAACGCCGCCTGCGGCTTCAGCATCGCCAAGTACGGCCCGCAGAAGGCCAGTGACGCCCAGTGGCGCCCGGACTGCGGCAACGGTGTGAAGGCCGACGGTACGAACGTCACCGGCAACGACCCGGCCGAGACCAGCGTCCCCGCAGGTCCGGAGTTCACCAAGGGCTGGGTGGAGTACCTGAACCGCACCTACGGCACCGCGGACGACGGCGGGGTCCGCTTCTACAACCTCGACAACGAGCCCGACCTGTGGTGGAGCACCCACCGGGACGTCCACCCGCAGGGCACGGGCTATGACGAGATGCGCGACAGCACCTACGCCACCGCCGCCGCCATCAAGGACGCCGACCCGGGGGCGAAGACCCTCGGCCCGGTCGGCTGGGGCTTCAACTCCCTGATCTACTCCGGCCTGGACCAGAAGACGTGCAACGAGAAGGGCGGCGACTGCTGGTCCGACCCGCCCGACCGGGCGGCCCACGGCGGGCAGCTGTTCGCCCCCTGGTACCTCCAGCAGATGAAGGCGTACGAGCAGACGCACGACCGTCGCATCCTGGACTACTTCGACGAGCACATCTACCCCCAGCAGACCGGAGTGTTCGGCGACAACGTGGACGCGGCCACCCAGGCGCTGCGGCTGCGCTCCACACGGCAGCTGTGGGACCCCACGTACGTGGACGAGAGCTGGATCAACCAGCCCGTCCAGTTCATCCCGCGCATGCGCTCCCTGGTCGAGGAGAACTACCCGGGCACCAAGCTCGCCATCACCGAGTACAACTGGGGCGCGCTGGACCACATCAACGGGGCCCTCGCCCAGACCGATGTGCTCGGCATCTTCGGCCGGGAGGGGCTGGACCTCGCCACCCTGTGGGATCCCCCCACATCCACCGAGCCGGGCGCCTTCGCCTTCCGCATGTTCCGCAACTACGACGGCGACGGCGGCTCCTTCGGCGACACCTCGGTCCACGCCGCCAGCGCCGACCAGGGCAAGCTCGCGGTCTACGCGGCCCAGCGCAGCGGCGACAAGGCGCTGACCGTGATCGTCGTCAACAAGACCACCGGCGATCTGACCGCCCCGGTGGCCATCACCGGCAGTACCGCGCCGGGCGGCGCGGCGCAGGTCTACCGGTACGGCCAGGACGACGTCACCGCGATCAAGCACCTGGCCGATCAGCCGCTGACCGACGGCGGTTTCACCACCACCTTCCCGGCCTACTCCATCACCGAGTACGTCCTGCCCGCCGGATCCTCCGAGGCGAAGCCGCCCACCGCGCCCGGCACCCCGTCCGCCACCGCCGTCGGCTCCGACCGGGCCACCCTCACCTGGGGCGCGTCCACCGCCGGATCGTCCCCGGTGGCGAGCTACCAGGTGTACTCCGGCGACACCACCGGCGCCCCGGTCGCCACGGTCGACGCCCCCGCCACGAGCGCCACCGTCACCGGGCTCTCCCCGGCCACCGCGTACACCTTCCGTGTCGTGGCCAAGGACACCGCCGGCCGCAGCTCCCCGCCATCGGCCCCGGTCCGGGTGACCACCGCCGCCGCCGCCCCGGCGGCCACCTGCACGGTCGGCTACGTGGTGGGCAACGACTGGGGCACCGGCTTCACGGCCACCGCCACCATCACCAACAAGGGCCCCGCGCTGAACGGCTGGCGCCTCGGCTTCTCCTTCACTGGTGACCAGAAGGTGGCAAGCGGCTGGAACGGCACCTGGCGCCAGGACGCCACCGCGGTCACCGTCGACGACGCCGGCTGGAACGCCACCCTGGCCACCGGCGCCTCCACCACCGTCGGCTTCAACGGCTCCTACACCGGCGGCAACCGGGCGCCACGGGACTTCACCCTGAACGGCAAGCCCTGCACCGCCCCCGGCACCGCGGCCGCCACCCACATCGCGGCCCCGGCCGGCCACGCCCCCGGCGCGGCGGCGGTGCCGAACCGGAGGAGAGCGCGGTGACCGTGTGCCGGCCCGGCCCCGGGCGCACGCACACGCTCAAGGTCGCCCTGCTCGCCGTGATCGCCCTGGCGGCGGCCCTGCTCACGGTGCCGGCCGAAGCGTCCGCCGCGAACGCGCTCAGCATGCGCGGCGCCGATGTGTCGACCGCGCAGCGGGCCCTCGACCTCGGCGCCACGTACTACGACGCGAACGGCAATGCCGCGGACCCGCTCGACATCCTCAAGGGCTCCGGAGTGAACTACGTCCGCCTGCGGCTTTGGAACAACCCCGCCAGCGGCTACAACAACAAGGCCAAGGTGCTGGCCTACGCAAGGGCGGTCAAGGCAAAGGGCCTGAAGCTGCTGGTCGACTTCCACTACTCGGACACCTGGGCCGACCCGGGCAATCAGCGCAAGCCCGCGGCCTGGGCGAACCATGGCATCGGCGCGTTGCAGACCGACGTCTACAACTACACCTACGACGTCTGCACCAGCCTCAAGGCCCAGGGCACCGCCCCGGACAGCGTGCAGCTCGGCAATGAGATCAACGTCGGCATGCTGTGGAACGACGGCAAGGTGGTCAACAACGACTTCACCAACCTCAGCCTCCTGCTCAAGGCGGGCGCGGACGCCACCAAGGCGTGCGACGGCGGCACCAAGGTGATCATCCACACCGCGAACGCGGACAGCGACGCCCATGCGCGCTGGTTCTACGACGGGATCAAGGCGAAGGGCGTCAACTGGGACATCACCGGGCTGTCGTACTACTGCATGTGGCACGGCACGCTGTCCACCCTGTACGACGTCGTCGCCGACATGAGGTCCCGGTACGGCAAGGACGTGGTCATCACCGAGACCGCGTACCCCTTCACCACGGCGAACGCCGACAGCACCGGCAACTCGGTCACCTCCGGCTGCTCGGGCTATCCACTCACCTGGACGGGTCAGGCCGCCAACTTCACCGACGTACAGAACACCGCCCGCAACGCCGGTGCGATCGGTGTCTTCTACTGGGAGCCCACCTGGTACGCGGTCCCGGGCAACGGCTGGGATCCGGCCGACATCAACAACAGCGGGGACGGCTGGGACAACATGGCCGTCTTCAACTGGACCGGGCGACTGAACCCCGCCATCAGATGGACCGCGTAGCACCGGGCAGGCGACGGGCGATTCGCACGCATGGCCGATTACCCAGGGCCTCCACTATGCGCGATGATGGGTGCGCTGCTGCCTGGGCGTTGGGACGTACGCAACCACCGCTTCGACACCGGCGTCTTGTCAGGACGGGCAGGAGCGGAGATAACCGGCACGGACCGCTCGATCAACATGTCCTCGGGTTTGGGTGCGGGCCACGGTCCACGGTCCACGACACGGTACCTGTAGCGTGCCCGCCCTCCCTGGCGTGGTCCCGGGGGCGGCGAGGGTCGCGGGCGTTGCGGCCGGGCATGGAGCTGCTTGTGCTCTCCGCGGCCCCCGGCGGCCCCGCCGAGGACGGGCTGCGCCTGCTCGCGAGCCTGGACGCGGAAGGCGATGACGCGCACCCCACAGTGGACGCTCAGGTCCGCGAACAACTTCAATCGCTCACCCGCCGCCGAGTTCGCCTCAACGCACTGGGCATGAGGTTGGGTGTGCGGCGGCTCAGGGAACGGGTCCGACGCCCGGCCCTGCACCAGCAGCACCGGGCGAGCCGAAGCCCGCACACCCTTTCTCCACTCGGCAGCCCTCCAGGTCAGTGCAACTAGCGGGCCAAACCGCGCATCAGGAGCTCTGAGAGCTGAGCGTAGGCATCGGCATCGCCGAGGCCGGTGGCTGCGGCTACCTGGCGCTGTTGGATCCGCACCATCACCGCAGTGATGACATCGGCGGCGAACGCCACGTGCACATCGCGGAACACACCCGCTGTGACGCCCTCGTCGATCAACTGCTCCACGCGGCGAGCGGCCGCGCGCGTGTTGCGCTCATAGATCTCCGCGGCAGGCTCGAAAACGGCCACATCTTCGAAGAACTGAGGAGACAGCGGGCCGAGCTCGGCCGCCACGGAGTGGAGATATGCCGCCAGCCGGGCCGCGGGATCACTCTCGGCGGCCACGGCGGCCTCGACGCGCTCGGTGGCTCCCCGGAAGAAGTGCACTACCGCGGCGCGGACCAGCTGCTCCTTACTGTCGGCCAACCCGTACAGGGTGCGCTTGGAGCAGCGAAGACGTGCCGCCACCTCGTCCAGAGTGAAGCGGGCGAAACCTTCCTCGGTCAGCAGTGCCACGAGCTCCTCGAACAGCTCGGAGCGCCGGGCGGAACCCCGGCCTGTGAGCTTCGGGCCGGTTGGTGGGGAGGCCTTGATCATCCGGTAAGTATCCCAGGGGTGACACCACGACCATTAAGCGCTACCTTGAGCGGTACTGACGTACCGCTTTAAGTACCGCTTGGAGCTGTGATGGCCGTCGACCGCATGCTTCCCACGCAGGAGGCCGAGGATCTGATCGACCTGGCCCGCGAACTCGCCGAGAAGGAACTCGGCAAACGGGTCGAGGAGCACGAGGTGGACGAGCGCTACCCGGACGGGCTATTTGCGCTGCTCGGACGGGCTGGACTTCTGGGCCTGCCGTACCCGGAGGAGCACGGCGGCGGAGGCCAGCCGTACGAGGTATACCTGCAAGTTCTGGAAGAACTGGCGACCCAGTGGGCCGCCGTCGCAGTGGCCACCAGTGTGCACACTTTGGCCTGCCACCCCTTGCACGCCTTCGGCACCTCGGCACAGCAGGAACGCTGGCTGCCCCGCATGCTGGCCGGCGAACTCCTCGGCGGCTACAGCCTGTCCGAGCCCCAAGCCGGCTCAGACGCGGCAGCCCTGACCTGCAAGGCCGAACGCGTCGAAGACGGATACCGCATCAGCGGGACCAAGGCGTGGATCACCCACGGCGGCAAGGCCGACTTCTACGCCCTCTTCGCCCGAACGGCGCCGGGTACTCGTGGCATCTCCTGCTTCCTCGCGCCAGGTGCGGCAGAGGGCCTCACCTTCGGCCGGCCCGAACGCAAGATGGGCCTGAACGCCATCCCGACCACCTCAGCGATGTGGGACGGTGCGGTCATTGATTCCGACCGACTGATCGGCGACGAGGGACAGGGCCTTGAGATCGCGTTCAGCGCCCTGGACAGCGGGCGACTGGGCATCGCCGCCTGCGCCACTGGGCTCGCCCAGGCAGCTCTGGACACGGCCGTCGCCTACGCCAACGAGCGCACCACCTTCGGCCGCAAGATCGTCGATCATCAAGGTCTGGGCTTCCTTCTCGCCGACATGGCCGCCGCGGTGGACTCCGCCCGTGCCACCTATGTGGACGCTGCGCGTCGGCACGACCTGGGACGCCCCTTCAGCCGCCAGGCCAGCGTCGCGAAACTGGTGGCCACAGACGCAGCGATGAAGGTCACCACCGACGCCGTCCAAGTACTGGGCGGCTACGGCTACACCCGCGACTTCCCTGTCGAGCGATACATGCGTGAGGCAAAGATCATGCAGATCTTCGAGGGCACGAATCAGATCCAGCGACTGGTCATCACCCGCTGTCTCGCCCGCTGACGCCCGAACACCCCGTCAACACCTCATCCCGCAGCCTCACGGCCTTCGCAAGGGAGAACCATGGACCTTTCCGGAACCGCGGCGCTGGTCACCGGCGCGGCCTCGGGTCTGGGCGCCGCGACCGCCGCCGCCTTGGCCGCGCGCGGTGCCGCTGTCTACGGCTTGGATCTCGAGAAGGCTGTGACCGCGGCCGGCCCGCAGCCGGACGGCATCACCCTGCTGGCCGCCGATGTCACCGAGGAGGGGCCGGTCCGACGGGCGCTGGCACGCATCGAGACCGACGGCGCGGAACTGCGACTCGCTGTCAATTGCGCCGGAATCGCTCCGTCGGCTCGCATACTGGGTCGCGGCGGCCCGCACAACCTTGACCTCTTCCACACCGTGCTCAAGGTCAACCTCCTGGGGACCTTCAACGTTCTGCGCCTGGCAGCCGAGACGATCGCTCGGCACGAGCCGGACAGAAACGGCCAGCGCGGGGTCATTGTCAACACCGCGTCAATCGCCGCGTTCGAAGGACAGGTCGGCCAGATCGCCTACTCCGCTTCTAAAGCCGGCGTCGCAGGCATGACCGTCACCGCGGCCCGCGACTTGGCCCGGCACGGCATCCGCGTGGTCACCATCGCCCCCGGCATCGTGGACACCCCCATGATGGCCGGCTTTGACGACGACGTACGAGCCAGCCTCGCGGGGAGCGTGCCCTTCCCCCAACGCCTCGCTCAGCCCAGCGAGTACGCGCTTCTGGTCACCGTGATCGCCGAGCACGACTACCTCAACGGCGAGACCATCCGTATGGACGGCGCCCTTCGGATGGGTGCCCGGTGAATTTCACCTTTCCGAAGGACCTCGGCAGAAAGAGCAGAAAGAACTTACTGTCGGCGCTGGGCTCTGTCCCCGGCGGATTGCAGCTGACGGAGGAACCAGTTCTCGGTCCAGGTTTCCTGCTGCCTTTCGGCTACCGGCATCCGGTTGGATAGGCCGCTGACGAGATGCCTGTGGCCAGGCCCTTCGGGCGCGCCTGACGCACAAGGACACGCCTCCGTCGCTGTCCGCGTTCGCGGTGTGGATGATCACCTTGGTGCCGCCGTTGCACGCCTTGGTGGCGTCCGCGCCCGCCTTGAGCAGGAGGCTGAGGTTGGTGTGCTGCGTCGACAGGTCCAGCGGCCGCGGCCCTCATGGGCCGAGCGTGCAGTGCTCTCCGCTCTCGCACGGCACCTGACACCTGCCTTACGCCGCCATCGGCTGGTCACCCCCGGGCACACTGCTGACCTGGCACCGCCGTCTGGTGCCCTGGAAGTGGCACCAGACGGCGGTCGGACCCGGCCGACCACCGCTGGCGGAAGAGACAGCTGCGCTCATCCAGCGCCTGGCGCGAGAGAACCCGACGTGGGGATACGTCAGGATCCAGGGTGAACTGCGACGGCTCGGCCATCGGGTCGCCGCCGCCACGGTCCGGCGCGTCCTGCGTCGCTCCGGTCTACCGCCCGCGCCGCAGCGTGCCTCCCAGCAGACCTGGCGCATCTTCCTCCAAGCCCAGGCCCACACGCTGCTCGCCTGCGACTTCATGCACGTGGAGACCGTCTTCCTCCGACGTCTCTATGTCTTCTTCGTCATGGAGATCGCCACCCGGCGCGTTCACGTCCTGGGCGTCACCGCCCACCCGACCGGTGCATGGGGCGCCCGACTCGCCTGCAATCTGCTCATGGACCTTCAGGAGAGGGCTGGGTGCTTCCGGTTCCTCATCCGTGACCGGGACAGCAAGTTCACCGCCGCGTTCGACGCCGTCTTCGCCGGCAACGGCACAGCTGTCATCCCGACTCCGCCACAAGGTCCAACGCCTACGCGGAACGATGGATACGCACAGCCCGCGCCGAGTGCACCGACCGACTCCTCATCACCGGCGAACGACACCTGTGTACGGTCCTGACCAGGTACGCCGAGCACTACAACGCCGGACGAGCCCACCGCGGCCTCGACCTACGAGCCCCAGACGACCTCCCGAACATCATCCCCCTGCCCGCCGCCACGGTCAGGCGCCGTCAGGTACTTGGCGGACTGCTCGACGAGTACCACACCACGTCGCCCCGACCGCCTCACCAACCACAGGGAACGCCCAGCTCAGCAGCCTGATCGGAATATTGACATCCTTCAAGCATGACCAGCAGTGACACGTTTCTGAACGGCACACCGCTGCGAGCACGTCCCGGTACATCGCCACCCGGGGCGGCGCGCCGGAACCCGCCGCCCCGACACTTCACTTTGGGTCGAGTACGAAGACCGGGATCTGACGGTCCGTCTTGATCTGGTACTCCGCGTAGGACGGAAAGGCTATTACGGCCCGCTCCCACCACTGCGCGCGCTCGGTGCCGGATGCCTCACGGGCGACGTAGGTCTTCGTCACGGTCCCGTCCTGAAGCTGGATCTCCGGGTGCGCCTTGATGTTGTGGTACCAGACGGGGTTCTCGGGTGCGCCGCCCTTCGAGGCGACGACCGCATAACTGCCGTCGTGCTCCACACGCATCACCGGCGTGTGGCGGAGCTTGCCGGACCTCGCCCCGCGCAGCGTCAGCAGCACGACGGGCGAGCCAAGCACCTCAATGCCCTCCGTCGTCCCGGTCTGCCGGATCCTCTCGATCTGTTCACCGACCCAGTTCGGCACGCTGAACTCTGCTTTCTCGTCGCTCATGTCGGCCCAGAACCCGTCGGGCTCCCGATATATTCCGCAGCCTTTCGCGCCGGAGGCGAACGACTCAAGTGGCGGCGCCAGCACGGCCACAGGGGTCTCGGTGTGCGAGTCGATGAATCACGCCGTTCCTTGGCTTCGGCAGGGCCCTGGCGCCGTGCGACTTCCGTCGCACGCCCGCACACCACTCATTGGGGAGACCTGCGCCTGTGCTGTCATCATGGCTGGCCGAACCCCTCTGGGGCCAATTCGCGGCCCTGCTGCCCGAACGGCCGGAGGACCACCCGGACCATCCGCTGGGCTGCCATCGCCGGCGCATCGGCGATCGGATCGTCTTCAACAAGATGCTGCAGCTCCTGCGTTTCGGCTGCTCCTACCAGGTGATCGCAGACACGACCTGCTCGGCCACCACGATCCGCAACCGTCGCGACGAGTGGATCGCCATGGGCGTCTTCACGCGGCTCAAGCAGATCGCGCTGGAGTCCTACGACCGGATCGTCGGGCTGGAGCTCGACCGGCAAGGGCAGTGTTCTCCGCCATGAGGTGCACGTAGCGGCCGCGGCCCGGTGGCCGCCGCCGCTGTCGGCTCGGCGGCCCGTCGACGACCTGCCCGGCCGTCCGCCCCGCGGCCGGGGACGACATGGCTCGGCTGCGCTCGTCCAGGGTGGTCGGTCCGGGCAGGCGTGAACGTTTGCGCAGGCTCAGGGGGACGTGGTCCAGCGTGGCGCGGTCTCGGCCCACTTGGCGTCCCACTGGGCGAGATTGCGCCGACGCAGGACCACGGCGACGCCGCGGTAGGCGGCGGCACCGGCGAGGGCCACGGTCAGGAAGCCGATGAGCGCCCAGCCCATGGTCCGGCTGCGGATCTGCTCGGCGGGCATGGGCGGCTCGGCGATCGCTCCGTCCGCGTCGACCCACACGTCGACGGAGCTGCCCGCGCTGAGCCCGGGCAGGACGTCGGTCTCGGCGGTGCGGATCCGTCCGTCCGGGCCGGTGTAGCGGACCGTGGCCGGATAGCGGTTCTCTCTCGCCTCCGCCGATCCCGGCTCCGGATGGTCCGGGGCGTCGTGGGTGAGGACGGCGGTGGTGAGGCGCAGGGTCTGCCTCTGGTGCTCGGCGGCCGCGCGGTAGTGCCGGTGGGCGGCGTCACCGATGGCGAACATGGCACCGAGCCCCAGGATCGGTACGAGCAGCAACATCGCCAGGGCGATCCGGCCCTGGAGGCGGTCGGTGCGCCGGTACAGCGGATTGTGCCGCCAGCGCCACAGCGACAGGGGGTGCACGAGCCCGTGGTGCGGGGGATCCGGGGGCTGTGCGGGTGGTGGCACGCCGGACACAGGTTCTCCTTTCCGGAGCAGGGGGTGGCGTACAGCAGACCCCGGCCGGTGAGGTGGCGGGGTCAGGGGGCAGCGAGGTCGGCGAGGTCAGCGGAAGAGCGGGCCAGGCCCGGGTGGGGACGTGCCCCTGGCCGACGGATGTCCGTGCGCGGCCCGCAACATCGTGGCGGCGCCGCGGACCGCCGCGGTATGCGGTGTGGGAACCGCCCGCAGGGGCGCGTGCGTGCCGCCGACGAGCCGGTGAGTGAGGTCGGGGCGCAGTGCGCCGCCACCGGCCAGGAGGGCACCCCGGCCCAGGGCCTCGGCGGTGAGGGACGTGCGGTCCTGCCGGAGCATGGAGGTGAACATGGTGCTGATGGCTTCGCTGATCTCCGCCGTGGCGTCGGCGTCCGCGAGGTCGGTGGTGCCCAGGGCGGTGCGGCGGGCGTCGAAGACCAGGCCGTCGACGAGGAGGACCACCTCGGTGAGATGGGCGCCGATGTCCACCACGAGCAGCGGCAGGGAGAGGTCGGCGCCCGCGGCCAGGGCGATGGCGCGCGCGGTGGGGACGGTCAGGACCGCGCGGGGGCGGAGCACTTCCACGGCGGCGCGGGCCCGTTCCCGGTAGTCGGGGCCGTCCAGCACCGGCGCGGTGACCACCACCAGCGGGCGGGTGAGGCGGGGCAGGCGGTGGCTGAGGAGCCGGTCGAGCATCCGGGCCGTTCCCGGAACGTCGACGATGGCGCCGCGCTGGACCGGATACACCGCCCCAGCACCGCGGAAGGTGATGGTGGGTACGTCGAGGACCATCCCGCGGCCGGCTATCCAGGCGCGGGTGCGGGCACTGCCCAGGTCCAGGGCGAGGCCGCAGCAGTGCCGGCACAACGGCCAGGGCCGGTGCCGGTGCCCGGTGGGGGAGCCGGACCGGAAGCGGCGGGGGACGGTCATCGTCCGGCCTCCCGCACCTGCTGGCACCGTGCGCAGTAGCGGGCCTGCGGAACGATCATCAGCCGGTCGCGCTCGACAGGGCGACGGCACAGATGGCACGTGCCGTAGCGGCCCTCGGCGATGCGTCGCAGCGCCGCCTCCACGTCGGCGAGGACCATGCGCGCGGAGGCGGCGACTTTGACGTGCACTTCGGCCTGTGCCGCGGAGCGGCGCCGGAGCAGGTCCTCGGCGCGGGGCGCCGCGGCGATCTGCCGCAGCTGTTCCTGGCGGAACAGGCGCTGTTCGTGGAGGTTCTCCCGCAGCGCGGCGAGGTCCTCGGGCGACAGGTGCGCGGCACGGTCGCCGATGGTCTGGTGGTTCACCACTTCACCCCTTTGAGCAGGGCGGAGACGAAAACAGGAGGCGGACGGGGCGGGTCAGGCGGTGGCGCGGCCCTGGCAGGCGACGCAGTACCGGGTGTAGGGGAGGATCTCCAGGCGTTCGGCGGGGATGGGCTTGGCGCAGCCCTGGCAGATGCCGTAGGTGTCGTCCTCCACGCGGGCGAACGCCTCGTCGATCTCGGTGAGGACTCGCTGGATCGCCTCCGTCTGCGCGGACACCAGATGGGCGTCCGTGCTCTGGGCGCTCTCGTCGAGGGCACGCAGCTGAGCCAGGCGGCTGTTGCGGGCGTGTTCGAGGCGCTGACGGGTTTCATGAGAGGTCAGCCGCCGGGAGCGGGGGCCGGTCTGGGCGGTGTCGAGCGGCACGATGAGGTCCTTTCGTGAAAGCGCGCCAGGCGCGGCAGCAGCCGCCCGGTTCCGCCGGCCGCGGTCTCCAGGACCCCGCGCACTGGCCGTACCGGACGGCTCGAGCACCTTCGACTCTGCTCGACCCGGCGTCGGAAGCCCATCGGGCGCGGACCCCATTTGCCCGGGGCAGCGGTGACCACGGGGCGATGGCGGGAAAGGGCGCGTGGGTACCCGATGACCTCGGATATGGGTGACGGGCCCCATCGACCGCGCGCGGTGCGGGAGGCAGGCTGTGTCAGGCTCGGTCGTGATCAGTTGTGGCGGCTCCGCCGGGGTCCGATGGGCGACAGTAGAGCTGATCACACGCGGAACGCAGAAGGAGGAACTTCCCCGGTGTCGCTGTTCTGGCGGATCTTCGGGCTCAACGCCCTGGTGCTGGGCACCGCTACGGCGCTGCTGCTGTGGGCGCCGGTGACCGTCTCCGTGCCGGTGCTGCTGACCGAGGCGATCATCCTGGTCGGCGGTCTCGCCGTCATGCTGGTCGCCAACGGCACCCTGCTGCGCTGGGGCCTGGCCCCGCTGGACCGGCTGACCAGGCTGATGACCACCGTCGACCTGCTGCGCCCGGGCCAGCGGCTGCCCGTGCCCGGCGCCGGCGCCGGTAGCGAGGTGTCCGAGCTGATCCGCACCTTCAACGCAATGCTCGACCGGCTGGAGCACGAACGCGCCACGTCCAGCACCCGGGCGCTGCTGGCCCAGGAGGCGGAACGCCGCCGCATCGCCCAGGAACTCCACGACGAGGTCGGGCAGAGCATGACCGCGATCCTGCTGGTGCTGGGGCGCACCGCGGACGACGCCCCCGAACCACTGCGCGAGGACCTCCAGCAGGCCCAGGAGATCACCCGGGAGAGCCTGGACGAGGTCCGCCGCCTGGTGCGCCGCCTGCGGCCCGGAGTCCTGGAGGACCTGGGCCTGGTCAGCGCACTGACCTCGCTCACGCAGGACTTCGCCACCCACACCGGGCTGCGCGTCGTGCGCCGCCTCGATCCCGATCCGCCCACCCTCGACCGGGAGAGCGAGCTCGTGCTGTACCGGGTGGCTCAGGAGAGCCTGACCAACGCGGCCCGCCATGCGGACGCGCGGCAGGTCGAGGTGAGCCTGCACCGGGTGGGCGAGGCGGTGGTGCTGGAGATCGCCGACGACGGCCGCGGCATCGAGGCCGCCTGCGAAGGCGCCGGGATCCGCGGCATGCGCGAACGGGCCCTGCTCGCCGGGGCCACCCTCGACATCATCTCGACGCCTGGCACCGGTACCCGGATCCGCCTCATGACACCCGCTCTCAGGAAGCAGCTCTGACCATGCCCGATCCGACCCCGCCCGGACCCACCACGGCCTCGGCACCGTCCGCCACGGCCGGGAAGCCGATCCGCATCCTGCTCGCCGACGACCACGCTCTCGTACGCCGCGGCGTACGCCTGATCCTCGACAGGGAACCCGACCTGGAGGTCGTCGCCGAGGCCGGGGACGGTGCCGAGGCCATCGAGGCGGCCCGGAGCCAGGAGATCGACCTGGCCGTGCTGGACATCGCCATGCCGCGCCTGACCGGTCTTCAGGCCACCCGGGAGCTGGTGGCGCTCAAGCCGGGTCTGCGCATTCTGATGCTGACCATGCACGACAACGAGCAGTACCTGTTCCAGGCACTCAAGGCCGGGGCCTGTGGCTATGTGCTGAAGTCGGTTGCCGACCGCGACCTGGTGGCCGCCTGCCGGGCCGCGATGCGCAACGAGCCGTTCCTCTACCCCGGCGCGGTCACCGCCCTCATCCGCAACTACCTGGAGCGCGTCCGCCACGGCGAGGAAGACCCCGACCAGTTCCTCACCCCTCGTGAAGAGGAGGTCCTCAAACTCGTCGCCGAAGGGCACTCCTCCAAGGAGATCGCCGAGATCCTGTTCATCAGCGTCAAGACCGTGCACCGCCACCGGGCCAACCTCCTGCACAAGCTCGGTCTGCACGACCGGCTGGAGCTGACCCGCTACGCCATCCGCGCAGGTCTCATCGAACCCTGACGCCCGCCCCGCACCGACGTCCGGGCTCTGGTCGTCCACTCCCCGGCCGGAGCCCCGGGCCGGCACCCCACGCCGAGCACACGGCAGGAGTCGAGCACCCCGCAGGAAGGGGACGGTGCATGCGCCCAGCACCCCGCAGCACCCCGAGCGCAGTTCACCCGCTCGCGGGGACGCTCATCGCGCTCCTCGCCGTCCTGCTGGCGTTGGTTCCCGCCGATGCCGCGCGCGCGGCTTCCGTTCCGGTGCCCGCGGCTTCCGTTCCGGTGCTCGATCCGGCCCCGGCGGCCACGGGCGCCGAGCGCCCCGACACCGGTCCCCACGCGGACGACCCGTGGGCCGTCGGCTGCGCGGCCCAGGCCAGGGTCCGCCACGACCACCTCGGTGAGCGCCCGTGCCCACCGGATCACCACGCCACCGACCTCCCTGACGCGGATGCCGGCCCGGCTGTCGGTACCCGTGCTTCAGCGCCTTCCGCGTGCGCACCCGCCTCTCCCGGCCGGTCGGCCCACGACCGCGGCCGGGCCCCTCCGGCACCCGCAGGTACCTGACGCGACCATCACCCTTTTCTCCGTCGCGGCCGCGCGGGCCGCTGCCGCGGCGTGCCTGCCGGAGGCTCGTGTTGAAACGCCGGAACAACCGCCAGAACAACCGCCGGACCAACCGCACCAAGTCCTTGCGCGTGCGTGCGCTACTCGCCCTCGCCGTGATCGCCGGATCGCTGGCCATCGCCCTCACCACGCCCGTCCGCCTCGGCCTCGACCTGCGCGGCGGCACCCAGATCATGCTGGAAACCCGCTCCACCCCCACCACCGACGCCGACGCCGCGGCCACCGACCGCACCGTGGAAGTGCTGCGCGGCCGCATCGACGCGCTCGGCGTCGCCGAACCGACCCTCGTCCGCTCCGGCGACCACCGCATCCTCGTCGAGCTGCCCGGCGTGTCTGACCCGAAGAAAGCCGCCGACGTGCTGGGCCGCACCGCGCAGCTCACCGTCCACGCGGTCCTCGGCCCGGCCCGCACCGCCGACGGCGCCACCGCCCCGGCGACCGATCCGGCCAAGGAGCGCGTTCTGCCGGACGAGTCCGGACAGCCCCTGCGCCTGCGGGCCGCCGATCTGACCGGACGGGACCTCGAAGGCGCCGACGCCCGCTTCGACCAGCAGGGCGGTGCCGGATGGCACGTCGCGGTCGACTTCTCCAAGACCGGCCAGGACCAATGGCGGCAGATCACCGCACGGGCCGCCTGTCACCCGGCCGGTGATCCGCAGCGCCGGGTCGCCATCGTCCTCGACAACAAGATCATCTCCTCGCCGCAGGTCGACCCCTCCGTACCGTGCGGGACCGGCATCCCGGGCGGCACCACCCAGATCACCGGCTCCTTCGACGACACCGAAGCCCGCGAACTGGCCCTGCTCATCTCCGGCGGAGCCCTGCCCGTACCGGTCGAGACCGTGGAACAGCGCACCATCGGCGCCACGCTCGGCGATGCGGCCATCGAGGCCGCGGCCTGGGCCGCCGGCATCGGCACCGCGCTGACCGCGCTGTTCATCATCGCCGTCTACCGGCTCATGGGCCTGCTCGCGACCGTGGCCCTGGCCTGCTACGCCCTCGTCTCCTACGCCGCCCTGGCCGCGCTCGGCGCCACACTGACCCTGCCGGGCCTCGCCGGGTTCGTCCTGGCGATCGGCATGGCCGTGGACGCCAACGTCCTGGTCTTCGAACGGACCCGCGAAGAGTACGCGGCCCGCAGCCGCCCCACCCCCCGATCGGCACTGACGGCCGGGTTCCGCGGAGCCCTCAGCGCGATCGCCGACTCCAACATCACCACATTGATCGCCGCGGCTCTCCTGTTCGCCTTCGCCTCCGGCCCGGTGCGCGGCTTCGGCATCACCCTCGCCGTCGGCGTCCTCGCCTCGATGGTCAGCGTCCTGGTGATCAGCCGGATGCTCGCCGAGTACGCGGCCAACCGCCCCGCGGTCTTCCGCCGAACCCGCGTCACCGGCATCGCGAGCACCGGCTGGGTCCGCGACCGGCTGCTGCGCCGCGACCCGTTCCTGATGCGCCGTCCGCGCCGCTGGCTGGCCGCCTCCGCCGCACTCGCCGTCATGGCCGCGTTGGGCATCCTCGTCCGCGGCCTGGACTTCGGCATCGAGTTCACCGGCGGCCGGCTGATCGAGTACGCCACCAGCACCTCCGTCGACCCCGGCCGGGCCCGCACCGCCCTCACCGACGCCGGGTTCCCCCGCGCGGTGGTGCAGTCCTCCGGTGACACCGGGCTCACGGTGCGCGCCGAGAACCTGACCAACGCCGACGAGGCCACCGTCACCGAAACCATCAGCAACCTCGGCGGCGAGACGAAGAAGATCCGCGACGAGCTGATCGGCCCCAGCATGGGCGACGAACTGCGCCGCAACGCCCTCATCGCGCTCTCCCTCGCACTGGGCGCCCAACTGCTGTACCTCGCGGTGCGCTTCCGCTGGTTCTTCGGGGCCGCGGCCGTCGTCGCGCTCGCCCACGACGTGGTGATCGTCATCGGCGCCTTCGCCTGGCTCGGCAAGCCCATCGACGGGGTCTTCCTGGCCGCCCTGCTGACCGTCATCGGCTACTCGGTCAACGACTCCGTCGTCCTCTTCGACCGCGTCCGCGAACTGCTCGACCGCGACCGCACCACACCGCTTCCCCGCCTGACGAACCGGGCGATCCTGCAGACCCTGCCCCGTACCGTCAACACGGGCATGGGCGCGGCACTCATCCTCACCGCACTCGCCGTCCTCGCCGACGACACCCTCGCCGACTTCGCCCTCGCCCTGCTCATCGGCCTGGCGGCCGGCACCTACTCCTCCGTCTTCACCGCCGCCTCACTCACCATCGAACTGCACCCGCCCCGGAAGGCGTCAGGGCAGCGGCCGTCGCGGTTCACCCGGCGGCACTCCTCCTCGGGGCAGAACGTGGTGTCGACTTCCGAGGAAGCCCCTCGATAGGGTCACCGTCGTTTCCGAGCTCACGTCCTTCCCCACGACGCTTCCCCACGACGCCCGCCGCACCGACCACGTGCCACACCTTCGCGTCCTACCCCCCACCCGTCGGAAACCCGGTCCTGGTGACGTACCCGAACGACGGGACCGTCCCGGTGGACGGCGCGGTGTGCGTCACGACGAGCAGGGCGAGCAGACAGTTCTTCTACAACCCGACCACCGTGCACACAGTCACCTGGCGCGCCGACAACACGGGCTGACATGACCGCACCGCGGGCGCTTCCGGACCGGAGGCGCCCGCCTTTCCGTCGGCCCCGGCCGCCCGGCCACTGCTGTAGTCCCAGCCGCATGCGCCGGGGTGTCAGGGAGGACAGCGCGCCGAACCACAGTCGGTCCACCGACTCGTAGCGCACTGGACCCGAGTATCACCAGACCCCTACGACCTGCAACGACGCATTGCTGAACGGCACACCGACTCGGCACCGCATAGGGCATCGGCCTCGGCGGGCATCAGTGCGTCGGCGAATCCTTTGATCACCGGGCGGAGCAGATCCGGACTCGACGAGCGAGATTGTCCTCGGTCAGGGCGTGTAGAGGCACACTGTCAGGTGCGGTCATCGTGCTGATCTCCTTCAAGATCTTCGTCGTTCTCGAAGGATCAGCCGGCGGCCGTCTGTCTATCCGGGCCCTCACCCCGACGCCGAGGAAAACCCCCGGATCAGGCGGAACCCGGTACACCACTTCCAAAGACCGCAACCTTCTGAGGGAACTCTCGTCCCGCCGGCCGTGCCTCGATGCCAGTGGCGCCGAGTTCAACGGGCCCTGTCGGTGCCGCCTCCTTGTGAGAGACCGGAGAGGTCACCCTGCCGACGAGCCGGTCTGTATGGCTTCGCTGACGGCGCGTACAGCGCGAGTGACACTCGTCGCCGTGGCTGTGGAGGAAAGCTGCTCGGATTCGTGGATGAATGCGGTGGCACCGCGGCGGCTTCCGACGTAGCCGACGATGCCGTGCTCGATCTGTGTCCGCAGCGCCTGTTCATATCCGTGGCGCTCGTAGGTGCCGGAGTCGGCACCAGCGATGGGCAGCAGATGCGTCGTGAGCCGTTGGAGCCTCTGGCGCAGACCCGACTCGGCCGAGTACTCGAAAGCCCAGCCATTGACGAACACACGGTCGATCCATCCCTTCAGCAGCGCCGGCATGGACCACCAGTACACGGGAAAGACCAGGACGAGGTCGGTGGCGCGGTCGAGACGACGGTGTTCGCGGGCGACGTCGGGAGGATAGTTGCCGCCTTCGTGGTAAGCCTGGCGATCCACCGGGGTGAACCTGGGGTCGAACTGCTCGCGGTACAGGTCCGCCACCTCGACCGCCCGGGGATGGAGGGCCGAGACGAGTCGTTCTGCCACGTGGTGAGTCAGGGAGCCGGAGTCCGGATGTGCCGTGACCAGCAGGGTCAGTGAGTTGCTGTCATCAGTACTCATGTCAGTGTTTCCGTCCACGAGGTGGGGATCCGAGGATGCGAGGCGTCGCGTCGACCGTCATGGGCAACCGGTGCACACGGCGGCGTCGGCTGCGCCCGGAGGCGTAGTGCCTGGTGGTTCATCGTTCGTCCCAGGCGCCCGCCGCGGCCGCCCGGATGGCGTACTCCTCGAAGGTCCGAGGCGCCCGGCCCAATATGGAGGCCAGTCCGTCAGTCGTCCCGGCGATCAGCCCGCTCTCCATGAGTGCGAACATGGCGGCGACGTCCTCGGCGTCGTGCCGGCTCAGGCCCTGCCCGGTGAGGGACGAGATGTACTCGTCCCGGGTGATTCGACGATAGGTGAGAGGTCGTCCGGACGCCCGGGAGATCAGCTCAACGGCTTCGGCGAAGGTGAGGGAGTGAGGACCGCTCAACTCGTACACCTGCCCGGCGTGCCGGTGTCCTTCGGTCATCACCGTGACAGCGGCGGCGGCCAGGTCGTCGACGTCGACGAAGGGTTCGGGAACTTCGCCGGCCGGAAGTGCCAGTGCGCCTGCGACCAGCGGCGCGTGGAAGACGTCCTCGTCGAAGTTCTGAGCGAAGTTCGACGCCCGCAGGATGGTCCATCCCAGTGACGATCCGCGTACGGCCTCCTCAGCCGAGCGCATGTGCCGTCCGAAAGCGGAGTCGCCCCAGCTGTCCGCACCGCGTCCGGAGAGCAGTACCAGCCGCCGCACTCCGGCAGCTTCGGCCCGCCCCACGAACTCGTGCACCGGCCCCGGCACGGGCGGGGGTACTACGTAGGCCACGTCAACGTTCCGCAGGACAGTGTCCCAACTGTCGGGCTCGGACCAGTCGAACCGGACCCGGCTCGACCTGGAGGCGGCTCGTACCGGTGTGTCGCGCAGCCGTAGTCGAGCGGCGATTCTGCGACCCGTTTTTCCGGTCGCACCGAGAACGAGGTGAGTCTTTTGCGTCATGACAACTACTGAACACGTAGGAGCCAGACATTCACATGGGCAAGAAGCCGCAATACCTTTGCGATCGTCTACCTTGTAGGTGTGGACGTCATCAGTGATCTCTTCCGCGGGGTGCGGGCTCGCGGCTCCCTGTTCGGCAGTTCGACGCTGTCCCCACCCTGGTCACTGCACTTCGTGGACGGTGCGCCGCTGACCCTGTGCACTGTCCTCACCGGGGCAGGCTGGATCGTGCCGGAGGGGCATCCGCCTGAACGCCTCGGCGCCCACGACACGATCGTGGTGCGTGGTCCAACGACGTTCACCTTCGTCGACGAGCCCGGCAGTACGGCAGAGCCGATTGCCTGTGGGCAGCACTGCGCGACGCCCGAACAGGGTGGCACACGGCACCGTCTGGGCTGGCACGATCCCGGCGAGGGGAGCAGCGACGACAGTGGCGCGACCACTTTTGTGGTCGGTGCCTATCCGGTCCGCGGCGAGATCGGCCGACCGTTGATGGACGCGCTGCCCGTCGTGCTGCGCGTGGACGCCGGAGGCAGCGGTGACCCGGTGCTGGACCACCTCGCCTCGGAGATCGCCCGCGACGAACCGGGCCAGCAGGTCGTGCTCGACCGGCTCCTCGACTGGATGCTGGTTTGCACGCTGCGTGCCTGGCTGGACCGGCCAGGCGGCCACCCCCCGGCCTGGTGGACCGCCCAGAAGGACTCGGTGGTCGGCCAAGCGCTGCGTCTCTTGCACGCCGAGCCGGCGGCGCCATGGACGGTGGGTGAGCTGGCTCGGCGTACGGGGGTGTCCCGCTCGACACTGGCGAAACGGTTTGCCGATCTGCTCGGCGAGCCACCGCTGGCCTACCTGACCCGCTGGCGGATGACGCTGGCGGCGGATCTCCTGGTCGAACGAGAGCCTTCGACCGTCGCTCATGTCGCCCGCGCCGTCGGCTACACCGATCCGTTCGCGTTCAGCGTGGCGTTCAAGAGAGTCCGGGGAATCAACCCGAGCGACTTCCGCCGCACAGCCGAAGCCTGACCGTCAGCTCGGCGCACGGCCCGACTCAAGCACCGGTCGTCATACGGCCGGGTGCCCTCGGGGCGGAAGGTGACCGGCGCGGGCTCGGCTTGGCGACGTCGCCGGGAGCCTTCCATGCAGAGGTTCCCGGACCGGGTGTCGGCCCCGTACGTAGCGGACACCGCCACCGTCCGTGTTGGCGACCCGGCCGGCCACATTGCCGATACCTTCATCCGCGCAGGTCATGGGTGCAGTGGGTGGGCGTTGGCGATGCCCAGGTGTGGTCGGTGTCCGTTGTAAAAATGCTCGAACACCCGTAGGGCGTGGAGCAGGTGCCGACGGTTCCAGATCAAGGTGCGGTCCAGGAGTTCCCGTCGGCAGGTCTGCACCCACCGTTCCGTGATCGAGTTCATTCTCGGCATCTGAACGCCGCTGAGGACGGCCTTGATCCCCGCATCCGCGCTAGACGGCATCGAACAGGTCTGTGACCGGGATTCACGGTTTGCGGATCTTGGTTGGGGCAGTGCTGGTCGTGGGAGTGGCGGGGATTGCAGATTGCGGATCTTGAGCGTTTCATCTTGCGGATCTGCATCCCGGAGAAGCCAGAAGCTGTGTCAGATCCGGTGATCTGTGAGGTTCTGTGACGCTGGCCTGGTATGTGCGAGGTGGCTGTTGTTGCATACGGCGCGGCAGCTGAGAACGAAGGCATCGACGGTGTCGTCAACCGGTTGTGTGCGGGGCCAGGCGACAGCGATCTGGCTGGGGCTGACGCCCGTCACGGGTCGGTAGACGACGTCGGGGCGTTGGTAGAAGCGGGCGGTCGCTTCAGGTGTGAGACTGATGCCTTGGCCGTGGGCGATGGCATTGAGCCATTCGTCGGGGTGGTGCGCGACCGCGCCGATAAGCACCGGGTGGCCCCCGCGTTCGTCGGTGGCGAGCCAGTAGTTGCGCCATGTCCCCGATGTGGCGGGAGTCGCCACGAACGGTTCGTCGTACACATCCTCGAACCTGACGCGGTCCTCCGCCGCAAGGTGATGCCCTGCCGGCAGGGCGATCCAGCGTGGCTCGGTCAGCAGGACCTCGATGTTGAAGTCGCTTTGGGCAGGCAATGGCAGGCGTAGCAGTGCCACATCTGCTTCGCCGGTTGCCAGTCCGGCGGTGGGGTCAGTCCATTCGGCCTGCCGCATCTGGACCCGCCAGCCGGGGCGGCGCCGGGCGAAATCGGCCATGATCGGCTGGGTGTGTTCATTGGCTGCGCTGGCGACGAAGCCGACCCGGAGCGTGCGTGAGGCCCGGGCCGTGGCGACTCGCGTGATGCGCAGAGCACCGTCCCAAGCGGTCAGTACGGCGCCGGCGTGTGCGGCGAGTGCCTCCCCGGCTTCGGTGGGGGTCATCCCGGTGCGGGAACGGACGAACAGGGCCGTGCCGAGCTGGGCTTCCAGCCGCCGGATCTGCTTCGTCAGCGCGGGCTGTGAGACGTAGAGTCGTTCAGCGGCCCGTGTGAGGTTGCCTTCCTCGACCACTGCGGCGAAGTAGCGCAGCAGACGGGTGTCGATATCCATGCCGCCAGGTTATGGAAGCAGGTATTGGACGGCCACGGCGGACTGGCGTGATCGTTGATCACGCGACCGGACAGACCGGTACCGAACCATCAGGGAGTATCCAGGTGACGACGAGTGCAGCCGTGTCCGACCCCAAGGTCGAGGCCATCAACCACTTCTTCTCTGCCTACGCTGCCAATGACGTCACGGGGATGAGCACGATCCTGGCTCCGGGCATCGAGTGGAGCATCCCCGGCCACCATCCGCTTTCAGGCACCAAGCGCGGACTCGACGAGGTGGTCAGCTTCTTCGACCAGCTCGGTAAGGTGGGCTTCCAGGCCGAGCCCGTGTTTCTAGGCAGCAACGGTGACTACGTCGTCGACATCCACCGGGGCTGGACGACCCAGGGTATGGGGCAGGTCGACACGATGTGGGCGCTGGTGTGGCACTTCGACGCCGACGGCCAAGTCGACCGGGTGGACAACCTCAGCGGAGACCAGCACCAGATGGACGCCTACGTCTGGGCCAACTTCCCCCTGGCACCCCTGCCGGCCCGCCTCGCCCGGTAACCGGCGGAATCAGCATGAAGATCATCGTGATCGGTGCGACCGGCACCATCGGCCGCACGGTCGCCGACGCACTGGAGCCCGAGCATGAGGTCATACGGGCCTCACGCAACGGCAGCACACGCGTCGACCTGGAAATACCGGACTCTATCGACACCCTCTTCGATGCCGTCGGCGAGGTGGACGCGGTCATCTGCTGCGCGGCCAGCGGTCAGCTGACGCCGCTCACATCTCCTTCCGACGACGAGTTCACCCTCGGCCTGAAAGGCAAACTGCTGGGCCAGGTGATGCTGCTGCGCCGTGCTCTTGACCATGTGCGCGACGGCGGCTCCATCACACTCACTAGCGGCACCTTCGAGGAACCGACGCCGGGCAGTTCGTTCGGGGCTCTCGTCAATGCCGGCCTGGAGGCCTTCGTCCAGGCTGCGGCCATCGAGCTGCCCCGCGGGCTCAGAGTGAACGTCATCAGCCCAGGCTGGGTGAGGGAGACCCTTGAAAAGCTCGGTATGGACAGCGAGGGAGGCACACCGTTGAGCGATGTTGTCCACGCCTACCTCAAGGCAGTCACAGGATCGATGCGGGGGCAGACCTTGACCCCGTCACCCCGCCGACAGCCGGAGTGCCGACAATCAAAGATGACAGCGCTACCCGGAATTGCCCGTGATCCGGGCTGCGAGGGCTTCCAGGGCCTCAAGGATCTCGGGGTAGGACATGTAGCGGCTCCGCTGTTCCCAGTTTCTGACGATCACCATCTCTGGTGATTCCGCGCTCAGCTGTCGATCAGGTGGGGACATCGGCGGTCGGAAGACCGGCGCGAGCTGAAACTCGCTTCCGGTGACGCGGCTCCCGACGAGAGCGGATGCGGCTTCGCGAGTTCGATCGGTCGGCATCCTGCCTCTGCGCGAGTCGTGGAGCTGACGAAGCTCGCCCCATGTTGGGTCATCGATGACAGTTGGCGAACTGCGTGCGTCGGGCCTGGTAGTCGACCTTCTCCTGGCCGAGGATGTGGTGGGCAAGCCGTGTGAGGGTGGTCGGAAGGTCGTGATCTTTCAGGTCTCGGTGAGGGACCAGTGGTTTGACCCGCCGGGGCTCCTGGGTGGTCCAGGAAATGGGGATGCCGAGGAATGCTGCCGCTTCCAGGAAGTTCAGGTTGCTGATTGCTTGGACCAGGTGAACGGGGAGAACCCGCCGGAGGTAGCGGCTGCCTGCAAGGCGGGCACGGTGTCTCCGAGGTTGGCGGCAAGCAGCCAGGAGGCGGGCAGTCTCTGCGGGATGTACTCGGGAGCGAGTACGAGGTCTTTGAGGCTGTGGGTGGGGGCGAAGAGCTTCCGGGTGGAACTTGCCCTGTCGATCCGCAGCGTCGGAGCTCCTTGCCGGATCCAGTCTGAGGGGAGCTCGTGTCGGAAGACCTGATCGACCTGGTGTCGGAGGGAGGGAGAAGCCTCGTTCGCCAGGATGTGCCAGGTTCCCCCCAGCGCAGGTCGTTGCGGGTGGGCAGGTGCCGCAGCAGCCGTGGCATGGTGCTGCGAGGTTCGGCGGGATCTTGGGCGAGCAGGTGGTAGGCCGCGGACAAGAGAGCTGCGGTGGCGCGGGCGTCCCCGGGCGGTGTGTGCCATGGAGTCGCGGATGTGGTGTCGGCTGTTGTGGCCGCTGGGCGGCGACCGCGGCTGGTCTGCGGCCGGGGTGCGAGATGCGCTTCCAGAGTCGCCCGGATCTCGGTGGGGGCGAGGTCGGCCGCGGTGGGCCAGCCCGCCTGGATCAGAGAGGCGGCGACTTGCAGATCGGCGAACCGGTGGAACGCGAGCTCGGCTGGAACCTCCCCGCTCAGGAGGTCCAGAAGCAGAACTTGCAGGTCCGCCAGTGCCGGGGTGAGGGCGGTGAAAGTTGGTTCGGGGTCGTCGAACCAGTCGCTGACTCCGCAGGCCACGGCGTAGCGCCTGCGACGCTGAGCAGGACGCGCAGAGTCAGGTGCCCGCCCGGGGTGGTGGCGAATGCCTCGTGCGGGGGCTGGGAACCGATGCCTCGGTCGCGGCGCGTAGTTCGGCACTGACGTTAACGAGGTCCCCGGAGGCGAGCGGCCGTAGCGGTCCGGCGAGGGGCCATCCGGGCGCGCCGCTACTTTGCACCGTGGGTCAGACAGGAGACCGGGCCAGTTGGCCCGCCGCTGCCGCTCACACACGTTCCCCGGGACGCTTCAGCGCCCCGGACAACATCGTCGTCACCCGGGCTCCGGGTCAGACCCGGAGCCCGGGTCAGGCCCTCCGGCTCCCAGTCCTGGGCGCCACGACACGTGCCGATGGTGTTTTTACCTCATCGGCGCCCTTGTCCGCCTCGCCGGTGTGGACGTGACCGGGCACGCGCCGCGAGACCGCCGGGGCATCAAGCCCAGCATCCCCGGATCCGGACGCCCGGCAGGCTCCCGCCATCCGCCGCGATCCTGATGAAAGCACCAAACGCGGCGCAACGCTTGAAGATCGCCGACGGGGTACAAGTCAGACGAAATGCGCGGGCAGGCTGACAAATCCCGTCGGAAATAGCGCCGGGGTGTGACAGCCGCACCTGGCCAGGGAAGCGGCGGACACCCGGTCTGCCGTCCCGGGGCTCGCTGACGCAGAGTCAGTCGCCGTCGGGTGGCAGTGGCACGTCGTACGCGTTGAGGATCGCCGAGATGGCGGCATACTGCGCGACAAGGAAGACGAGTTCAGCCGTACCGGAGTCGCCGAAGGTGCGGACCGCGGCTCGGTAAAGCGCTCCCGGCAAAGGCGCGCCGCTGTGCAGCCGGGCAGCAACATCGTGAGCGACCGTTTCCTCGGCGGTCATGCCTGCCGGGCGCTGCCCGGCGACCAGGCCTTCGATGATGTCCTCCGGCAGACCGACGTCGAGCGCAACCCGGGAGTGCGAGTACAGCTCGTAGGCCGCGGCATACCGCGAGCCCGTGGTGAGAATCGCAACCTCGCGAACCCGGGCGGGCAGCACTGAGGCACTGGTGCCGGCCGTGAACCACTCCAGCAGCGGGCGGGCGAGCCCGGGAAAGCGGAGCATCACCGGGAACGGGCCGATCAGCGCGCCGTCGGGATCAGTCGAGGTAAACGGCGCGGGCAACCCGGCCATGAGCGATCGGACGTGACTGTCGAGCGAGCGCTGCTCGGCTGTCAGTTCGCTGGGCTTGATCGAGGGCATGCGCACAGCGCGTCACCGTACCTGCGTGCCGTCGAGCCACACCTGATGGACCCGGCCGCGAAGGTCGTCGAGATCGGACAGACTGCCCGTGATGACGACCACATCCGCGAGCTTGCCGGCTGCCAACTTTCCGGCGGTGTCGAATCGAAGGAGTTCGGCCGGGCTCGACGTCGTGGCGCGCCAGGCATCCAGCGCGGACATCGACGAGGAGTCCACCATCAGAGCGAGTTCTCTGAGGTTGCTCGCTGCCGGGCTCCAGTAGGGCGGGCTGTCGGTCCCCATGGCGATCTTCACTCCTGCCTGGACGGCGAGTGCGAAGCTCGCCTGATGAGCTTCGACGGCCTCACGGGCAAGGTTGGCGTTCTCTTCCGGGATCGGTATGCCGCTGTCAGCGGCGTCAATGATGGCGCGTGTTGCTGACAGCGTGGGAACGAGCCAGGCGCCACGCTCGAGCATGAGGTCGACTGCTTCGTCGTCCAGGTAGTAGCCGTGTTCGATGGAACGGACGCCGGCCCGCAAGGCTGCCTTGATTCCCTCGGTCCCCTGCGCGTGGGCGAATACGTAGGTGTCGGCCGCGGCGGCTTCGGCGACGATCACCGCTAGCTCGTCGGCGCGAAACTGGGAGTGGCGGGGATTGTCGCCTGAAGACATGACTCCGCCGGTGGTGGCGATCTTGACTGCGTCGGCTCCCGCGCGCAGGACTTCACGAACTCCTCGCCGTACTCCGTCCGGGCCGTCGACGATCGGGTTGGGCCGTCCGGGGTGTGCCGTCATCATCGGGATCGATCGATGACCTCCCGAGGGGAGATGGACATCGCCGTGCCCGCCCGTTTGGGACAGCATCGAGATCGCGATCTGCAGTCGCGGTCCCTCGATGAGCTCCTGTGCGATCGCTTGCTTCACTCCTAGGTCTGCGCCTGCGGCATCTCGGGCAGAGGTGATGCCTTGGTCGAGCAGGAGCGACAGGTTGCGCTTTGCTTCGTAATACTGAAGGGAGAAGGCTTGTTGTTCGGCGCGTGCGAGGTTGAAGTCTCGGGTCATCACGTGCACGTGGCAGTCGAACAGCCCGGGGAGGACCGACTTTCCGGAGCAGTCCACAACGTGATCACCGTCCAGATCGGTCCCGACATCGACGACGTGGCGGCCTTCGATGACGAGGTCGGCTATGCCTGCTTCGGTTCCGTCGAAGACGGTCCCATTCTTGAAGACTGTGCGGATTGCCATTGCTCCTCATTTCATGAATGTTCGACTGCGCAGGTTGGGCGCGGGGTGTCCGACGAGGCCTCAGCACTTGACGAACGTTGACGGCCCGCCCGGGGCCTTCTCCTTGTACTTGTGGTTCATGTCTGCGCCGGTCTCACGCAGGGTGGCGATGACCTGGTCCAGCGAGATCTGATGGTTGCCGTCGCCCCAGAGCGCCATTCGCGCGGCGTTGATCGCTTTCACCGCAGCGATCGCGCTGCGTTCGATGCAGGGCACCTGTACGAGGCCGGCAACGGGACCACGGGGCAGCCCGAGATTGTGTTCCAGCGCGATCTCGGCGGCGTTCTCCACCTGGCGTGGGGCGCCACCGAGGATCTCGGTCAGTCCGGCCGCAGCCATCGCCGACGCAGAGCCAACCTCACCTTGACAACCCACCTCGGCACCGGAGATCGAGGCGTTGGCCATACAGAGGGTGCCCACCGCCGTGGCGGTGAGCAGAAACCTCTCGACGATGTCGTTGCCCTGTGCCGAGGCCCACCGTGCCGGATGCCGTGATGTCCGCCTGTCTTCGCTCAACTTCGCCGGAGTCGATCCTGGCTGATTGCGCACCATCGAGGCCGAGAAGCACTGCGGTGAACGTGCCGTGCCCGTGTCCGGTCGCGGCGAGCGAGCCGAATATCTCCACTCGCACTGAATCGACGCTATCCGCCGTGCCCGCTCGTCGTAGGTCCCTCGCAAAGGCGGAGGCTGCCTTCATCGCTCCGACAGTGTGCGAACTTGAGGGCCCAATCCCGATCGCGAACAGGTCGGAGGCACTGACAGGAGCTGTCGAAGTGGTCATGAAGCGGGACGGTAGTCCGCGTGTGTCATGGTCCCGGCCTGTTGCAGGATTTCACTCGAAAGACGGGTTTGGCTGAGGCATATTGGTCAGCAGAGGGCTGAATTCGCCAGTGGCGTGTCCATGGGCATCGAGGCGGTGTCCTTCCTTCTTGACCGTGCGCAGCACGACGGAACGGTCGGCGATGCTGACGCCGGGAAGTCTCTCCTCGAGGACGACCTCGAGCCGCTGCACGTCAGCCAGCGCCGGCAACCACACGGCGAGGATGAGGTTGTACTGGCCGACAGTTGAAACCGCGAGGCGGATCTCGCCGATACGTGTGAGCACCGACCCGACGCGCTGCACGAGCGCGGCAGGGACACGGAGGAAGTACCACGCATGAACCGGCCGGCCCGATTGCGCTTTTGCCATATCCAGGCGGGTGTCCAACCGCCCTTGTGCAGTCATGGCCGCGACCGCCTGCCGTACCCGACGTTGGCCCACGCCGACGGTCCTCGCCAGGAAAGCCACTGTCGCCCTGCCATCCGGTCCCAGAAGGCGAAGGAGTTGGTCCTCCAGCTGAGAGTCGACGCGGCCCCTCGGGGGTCGCGAGACCTCGATGCTCCGCTCTACCGCAGCGATCTCCTCGACTGACAGGGACCGAAGACGCCACTGACCTCCGTCCACGAAGGGTGACGTGAACAAGTGGGCCCGGGCCGCCCGAATCCCGTCAAGTTTCGGTACCCGCGTCATCAAATACTCCGTGAGGGCATCCATGCTGGATGTGGCCACCAGCACGAGCATCTCGCGTCCCCCGGCCGTGAGGTCCACCGTGAACGCTTCACTGTCCGCCGAGATCGCCTGTGCGAGACCGAGCGTGGCGGCAGGGTGGGCTTCTATTTCCAATATGGCCGACGGCCCTCTCAGCTCCGGGCCGGGATGTCCGGACACCCACGCGATGCCAGCCTCGACGATGCGTTCCCAGCGCCGGGCGAGGGTGACCGCGTCGACCCCGATAATCGGCGCCAGCGCGGACCAGCGTGCTCGCGGGTTGATCTGGAGGGCATGGATGAGCCGCCGATCGAGCTCATCGAGGTCGTAGTCCTGCCGACTCTCGTCCAAATGACTCATGAGATGTGACTCTATGTTACGGGAAAGGTTGATGTTTCGGCGGGCATGCGGTTGTTCAAGTGCAGTGTGCCGAAGCATCCTGACGTGGCTCCGTGCGGAGATTCCAGACGCCGCAACTCGCGATGGCCTTTGAGTGCCGGCGTGGAGCTCGTGACGCTGGCCGAATTGCGGCAGAGGGGCGCGCCTGCCTGCCGTCAACCTTCATCGCGGCAGGCTTCTGGGGATTTTTCCTGCGTTGCCGGTCATGCGGCTTCCTCGCGGAGCAATGATCTTCGCATTAGTGCGAGAGCGTCGGTATCCCGGCGCTGACGAAGGAGGACGACCTTGGCGACCATGTCAGACCCCCGGTGGGAAGGCCACGTTCCACCGACCGCATTTGAGGAGTACTCAGAGAAGTACGCCGCCTTCTTCAAGATGCGCAGGGAGAACGGGATCATCGAGCTTCGGCTCCACACGGACGGCGGTCCGTACATCCACAACTGGGCCGCCCACAACGCGTGGAACCGGGTGTGGCAGGACGTGGGCAACGACCCCGACAACCATGTCCTCATCCTGACCGGCACCGGCGAGACCTGGTTCCGAGGCGACCCCGAGGAAACGTGGCCGCGGCCCATCGTCGACGAGGAGCCCGACTACATCTTTCAGCAAACCATCGATGCGTGGAAGCTGATCGAGAACTTCGTCAACAACCTCGACATCCCGACGATCGCGGCGGTAAACGGTCCCGGGATCCACACCGAGTTCGCGCTGCTCTGCGACATCACTCTGGCCGCGGAAGACGCAGACTTCATGGACCCGCACTTCATGGCGGGCACCGCGCCGGGAGACGGACTCTCGCTCGCCCTGCAGCACCTGATGGGCACGAAGCGGGCGGCCTACGACCTCTACAGTGGCCGCTCCATCCCCGCGCGGAAAGCACTCGACTACGGGCTCGTCAGCGACGTACTTCCGCGCGAGGAGCTCCTGCCGAAGGCGTGGGCGATCGCAGGCGACATCATGAAGCGCCCGCGGTTCGCTCGCTGGGCAACCCACAACATCGCGTCTCGCCCCTGGCGCAAGCTCGTTGCCGAAGACTTCGGTTTCCACTTCTCGCAACAGATGCTTGCCACCGTCGCTGCCAAGCGACAGGTTCCCGACCCCGACCTGGTCGTCGAGGCGCGTTCACGCAAAATCTGGTGAGAACCTGAGGGGCGAAGCAGGTTGTCGGCCGCCGTCACGGACGGCGGCCGACCCTTGTCCACTGATCTCCTCGGGGTGTTGTCGGACGGCAAGTCAGTTTCAGGCGAGCGCCGGTGAAACAGTCGTCGATCAGAGCGGGGCGACTGTTCGCGCGCCTGGACGAGGCCGTCACGACCCGGAATGCCCAGCTGGCCCGAGAACTGCCGGCCCGCGCCAACCCGACCGCCGCGCACGGCCGCACCGAGAACGAGGACCGGATCGCGGGCGCCGCCGCCGACTTCGCGGTCGCGCAGACCCGAGTGCGGGAAGCCGCGAACGCAGAGCGAGCCATGGAACGGGCAGAAGAGAGTTGGCGGAGCTGACCGCGCGGGCCGCCTTCGAGACGGTGCGCCGCGTCCTGAGAGATCTACGACACCTGAAGGGTGTCCTTATTGGCGTACGGTGGTTGACCTGGGACTTTGCGCTCGTCCAGGTGTGGGCCTGATCAGTGATCGTGCGTCTGCGACTTCTCTACCTGATCTTCTGCGGCCTGCTGGGCTGCTTCCTTTCGCTGGGCCGCTCGACCGCCGCGAACAACGCCGAGATCCTTGCCCTTCGTCATGAGGTCGCTGCGCTGCGTCGACAGGTCGAGCGGCCGCGGCTTTCACGGGCTGATCGTGCCGTGCTCTCCGCTCTCGCACGGCACCTGCCATCAGTCTTACGCCGCCATCGGCTGGTTACCCCGGGCACCCTGCTGACCTGGCACCGCCGTCTGGTGCGCTGGAAGTGGCGCCAGACGGCGGTCGGATCCGGCTGCTCATGGACCTTGAGGAGAGAGCTGGGTGCTTCCGGTTCCTCATCCGTGACCGGGACAGCAAGTTCACCGCCGCGTTCGACGCCGTCTTCCTACGAGCACCCGACGACGATCCGAACGTCATCCCCCTGACCGCTGCTGCGGTCAGGCGCCGCCAGGTACTCGGCGGACTGCTCGACGAGCACCACACCACGCCACCCCGACCGCCTCATCATCCACAGCAAACGCCCAGCTCAGCAGCCTGATGTGCATATTGACACCCTTCAGGCCCACGACCAGGTCACCACTGCCGCTGGGATCCTTCCCGGCGAGATCACCCTGGTCGGTGCGATCGGCCACGCCATCCTGGACAGCCTCCTGCCCGCCCGCCGCCGCCGGCGAGCCAAGGCCCGAACCCGAAAGAACCCGAGTCATTGTGGTTGATCTAGCCCTCACGGGATTTGCCCGGGTCCGGCCAGAAAGGGACGTCGTTCTTCTTCAGGCAGGCCTGGACCGTGCAGCCGAGGCTGTCGACCTGCCGTGGCTGCGAGGCCGAGTGTGCCGGTCTCCTGCCATTGGCCGAGGGCCTCTGGGGTGCCGGGTCAGCCCGTGCGCACCGGGGGTACCTGGGATGTGAGTTTGTCGCCGAGGAGGTCGGCGAGCAGGTCGATCTGCCGGGGGTTGACATCGTTGCCCACGAAGATGAGTTCGTCGAGTCCGGCTGCGTCGTAGGCGGCGATGGTTGCGCGGATCTGGTCGGGGGTGGTGGCCGCCGTGTCGATGACGTGCCGGACGTAGTCGGGGCCGGCGAAGGCGTAGTAGTCGCTGACGGCGCGAGCGAGCGACGTGTGGGCGTGGTCGCCGAGGGCGAACATCACGGTGGCTCTGGTACGCGGGCGGCCTTGTCTGCCTGCCTGCGCCCACTGGCCTCGGACGCGCGCGGCGAAGGCGGTGAATTCGTCGATGTCGCCGGTTCCGGCGATCCATCCGGTTCCGTGGGAGGCGATGCGTCGCAGCGTCGCCTGGGATGTACCCCCGAACCACCATGCTGGCCCCCCGGGGGTGACCGGGTCCGGCCCCACTTCCTGTTCGCCTCGCCAGATGGCGGCGACCCGTTCCACCAGCAGGTCCAAGGCGCGTCCTCGGGCCGTGAAGTCCAGGCCGCTTGCCCGGTAGTCGTCCTCCCTGGCTCCGGGAGCAACGCCCAGCTGCAGCCGCCCGGGGCCAGCGATCCGGTCCAAGGTCGCCGCCGCCTTGGCGAACAGCGCAGGGTTGGTGTGCAGCGGGGCGATCAGCACGCTGGTGACCAACCGGATGCGTCCGGTGGCCCCGGCTGCCGCTGCCAACGTGATCAGAGGCTCCGGGGTGGTCCAGGCCAGACGGTCACTGGCGATCAGTGAGGCAAATCCCCGTTCCTCGGCCCGCCGCGCCCACGCCACCAAGGTGTGTCCCTCGACCCCTGTGACGTGACCGGGCAGCCCTATCCCGATCTCCACTGTTTCCTCCTTCGAAGCGGCCTGGATGCGATGCCGCCCCCACCTGCTGACAGGCGCGCTTCGTCAGCAGCGGGCGAGGCGGATGATCTGCCCTGGCCGCGGGCGCGGCTCACCGCGCCTCTGTCGTGTGCTGAGGGTGCTTCCGGTTCGCGACGGGTCAGCCCTTGACCGTGCCGCCGAACTCCTCCGGAACCAAGTCGGCCTGCTCGTCGCCGCTCCTGATCAGGTCGAGGATCGCGTCGGCAACGCCCTCGGGCGACTGCGGTTGCAGTCCACTGGAGGCTTCCATCTGCAGCGCGTCCTCGACGCTGCCGCGGACCGTCCCGACGAACTCGGTCTTGGTGATCGACGGGAACATCAACGACACGGCGACGCCGGCGTCGGCGGCCTCGGCGCGGGCGATGGCCGAGAGCTTCTGCAGAGCCGCCTTGGATGCGGCATAGGCACCGGACCCGGGCAGTGTCGACCAGGTGATGCCAGAGCTCACGTTGACGATGGCTCCCGTTGCCCGCTCGCGCATCTGCGGAAGGACCGCCTGCATCAGCACCAGAGGCGCGATGAGATTGAGCTCAAGGAGAGCCCGGAAGTCGTCGGGGTCGATGGCGTCAACAGTGGCCTGCAGCCCCTGGCCGGCATTGTTCACCAGCACATCGATCCGCCCGAACTTCCCCGTCGCTGCACGTACGGCCGCCTCGACCTGAGTTCGGTCCGTCACATCGCACGGCACCGCCAGGGCCACGTCATCGCCCAGTTCCTCAGCGAGCTGCCGGATGCGCTCCTCGCGGCGTGCGATGAGCACCACTCGCGCCCCGGCGAGGGAGGCGGCTCGGGCAGTGGCCGCTCCGATACCCGACGACGCTCCAGTCACAAGCACGACGGCTCCGTTGATGTCCATGAACGGTTCCTCCTCTGTGGACCGGGGAGCTCCCCGGAAGATGCCATAGCTATGGCGCCAGATCGTTCGGTAAACTCACCAGCGACACTATCACGCAATAGCTATCATGCAATAGGAAAGGCGTCGTCACGGTATGAGCGATGTCGAAGCCGCCGGCCTCCACGAGCTGGCCGACCTGATCTTCGCCGTGGGGCGACAGCTGCGCCCCCCGGCCGATCCCTCGTTCGAGCCGTGCACGCCGATCGAGATCAGCGTCATGCGGTACATCCACCACCACCCCGGCACCTCGGCGCGTGCCGCGGCGGCGGCGGCCCTGCTCCCGTCGAGCAACTTCAGCCGCGTGCTGCGCGGCTTGGAGAAAAGGGGCCTGGTGGACCGCGTGGTGGACAGCAGCAACGCGCGAGGCGTGTGCCTGTACCCCACGGAAAAGGCCCACCAGAATCTGCAATACCTCCGCGACAACTGGGCCCAGACCCTCCGGGGCATCGTCGACGACCCCGCCACCATCGAGACCGTCAACGCCACACTCCGGCGCATCGAGCACGAACTCATCGCCCGGCGCCGCGGCGCAGACCCTCCGGACTCCCGAGCCGGCTAGTACTCCAGTCTCTACATGTGATTCAGCGCTTTGACCTGGCCTTCAAGCCGCCTTCCATCACCGTGACCTCGGCTTCGAGGGTGTAGTGCTGAGCGGTGGCAGGGTGCTGGAGGGAGTTCTTGCCGTACTTGCTGGTCGGGTTCTTTCGGGTTCGGGCCTTGGCTCGCTGGCCGCGGCGTCGGCGGTGATCCGTATGAGGGCCTGGTAGACGGTCAGCAGGGCGTACACCTCGTGGTCGACGGCGTTGCCGAATGCTCATCCGCGCAGGTCACGCGGCATGTCTGGCCAGGCGTTCGCGATGCCCTGATGCGGTCGATGGGAGTCGTGGAACGCCTCGAACTCTCGTAGGGCGTGGAGGAGGTGGCGCTGGTTCCAGCTCAAGGTTCCGGTCCAGCAGCCCCCTGCGGCAGGTTTGTGTCCAGCGCTCCATGAGCGAGTTCATCCGCGGTACTCGAATGCCGGTGGTGACGACCTTCACGCCGGAATCGGTCATCAGGTGTCGAAGGCGGTCGTGAACTTCGAGTCGCGGTCGCGGATCAGGAACTTCGCCTTGCTGTCTGCGTCCTCGAGATCCATGAAGAGGTTGCGACCAAGCTGCACGATTCACTCCGCGGTGGGGTGTGCGGTGGCGCCGAGGATTCTCAGGCGCCTGGTGCCGTGCTCGATGACGGCGAAGACGTACAGGCGCGCGCCGGTCAGCGTGCGGACTTCGAAGAGAGCGCAGGCGAGTAGGGCCTTGGCCTGGCTGCGGAG
The DNA here is from genome assembly GCF_001417735.1 of Streptomyces sp. NBRC 110028. Lineage (GTDB taxonomy): Bacteria > Actinomycetota > Actinomycetes > Streptomycetales > Streptomycetaceae > Streptomyces. The sequence continues at coordinate 22,937 of NZ_BBUZ01000033.1, read as the reverse complement.
GAAGTCCGCCCAGGTGGTGCTCTGCCGCTCGGGCGCGGGTGGGATGCCGTGCCGGCGGAGGATTTCCCAGACGGTGGAGGCGGCGACCTTGATCCCCAGGGCTGCGAGTTCGCCGTGGATCCGGCGATACCCCCCACGAGGCGTTCTCTGTGGCCAGGCGCAGGACCAGGGAGCGGATCGATGGGATCGTGCGTGGGCGTCAGCGTCGTTCTGGGTACGCGGGTTGCGGCATGACGCTGCCTGAGCAGGTTGCGATGCCGGCGCAGGACCGTGTCGGGGCGGACCAGGAGCAGAAGGTGCCGCAGCCTGTCTTTGGGGAGGTGGTGGAGCAGGATGGCGCGGTCTGCGTCGGTGAAGGTCGGCTTGCCGACCTGGCGTTGCAGGACCAGCAGCCGGTGCCGGAGCACGAGGATCTCGACGTCCTTCTCCCTGTCGCTCATCGGCAGGAGGCGTAGGAACGCCAGGGCGTTGGCCACGGCGAGGTAGGCCAGACGCAGCAGCACGACAGATCCTGATGCCGCCAGGGCCCTGCGCTGGTGAAGACCCCGGGGTGAACCGTCGAGGAGAACCGAAGATCCGTGATCAGGCTCCCGGCCTGCGTGGATGATGTATCGGCACCCCGCGGGGTCAGCACGTCGCGGTGCCGGCGCAGCACCGTCTCCGGACGCCCCAGCAGCCGCACGCTGCGTAGGACGTCCGTGGGGAGCCGGTGCATCAGGGCTGCCGGAAATACTCGATCGGCTGGGGCGAACCGCACCCGCACCAGCCAACTCACCCGACCGGAGCACCGCTCACCGCATAACCTCAAGCGGCAACGGGATCGGGCGGGCTCACAGCCCGACAGGTGTACGGGCCGGGTCGCGAAGCTCAGAGGGCGACTTCGGCAAGTCGCCCCACCTCATGGATGTCGGCGAGCGCCGGGATGAAGATGAGCTCGTCGACTCCGAGGTCCGAGTAAGTCTTCACCGCGTCGCGCACCGCGTCGGGCTCGGCGCAGATGCCACTGTTGACGAGGTCCACGATCTGTTCGCCCGAGGCGTTGTAGTAGTGCTGTACGTTGGCGCGTCCCTGCTCGATATCGCCCAACACGAAGTACGCGATGGCGACAAGCCGCGGGGATCCTTCGCGGCCCGCGTTCTGCCACGCGGATCTGGCTGCGTCGAACAGCGGGGCGGCCATTCCCGCGGGCACCGACGGGCCGATGTATCCCTCACCCCAGCGCGCCATGCGTTCGAAGGAGGCGGGGGACATGCCGCCGAACATCATGGGCACGTCGCGTGTACCCGTGGGCACCAGGCGATTCAACGCGCCGTCAACGGATTCTCCGCGCCAGACGCTCCGGTAGACCTCCAGGTCGCGGTCAAGCCGCTTGCCCCTGCCGCGCAACCCCAGCCCGTCGACGAGAAAGTCGTCGGGACGTTCGCCGACGCTGAGACCGAAAGTGAAACGGTTGCCGGATACCGCGTCGATACCGGCTGCTTCCTTCGCCAGCAGCACCGCCGGCCACGCTGTCGCGATCGTGATATGGCTGATCAGCCCGATCGTGCTGGTGGCGCCGGCCGCGGCGGCGAGCGCGACGGTGTCCATGAGGCCCGGGTACGAGACGCGGCCGACGGATCCGAGCGACGAGAATCCTGCCTTCTCGGCCTGTGACGCCCACTCGGGGATGATCGACGGTGGCAGCTCGCGCACCTGATTGGGCAGTCCTATACCGATTTTCATGTCCGTAACTCCTTACTGTGCGCCAAATTGACCTACCGGCACGGTGACGGTGACATCGGGTCATGTGAGGTGGCTACCGATTTCTCGATGTGCCCCCGGCCGCACCCCGCTCGGTTCTGGAAACCCTCGTCCACCACGGTGGTGGTCGACGCGACGATGTCAGCGAAATGCGAACACCTTGCGCTGGTAACGCTTCAGGGCCATCGGGCCGACCCTGGACATCACCGCGAATACTGGAGGGGAGACGGCTTCCTTGAACAGTTCGCGATGCTCGTCGGAGGCCTCCTGCAGCAGCATTCCGAACAACACGGGAACCTTGGTGCGGGGAACATTGCCGAGTCCCTTGTTGCCGACCTCGGCCCACTCATCAGCGGTCAGATACCGGTCGATGAGCGGGAGCATCTTCTCCTCCTCGGCGTTGAGGTGCTCGCCGAGCAGGGGAAGCATTCCGTCGATCGTGTGGGCGAGCGCGTCGCGGTCCTCCGCTGTTGCCGACGCCCGCCACGCGGCAGTCTGCCGTTCGGTGTCCTGGAGCGCCGTGTCGACAGCCTGGTGCTGTGACTGCATCAGTTCGACGACGGGCGCCACGTCATGCGGCCCCCGGCTTGCCAACTTGGCCCAGCAGTGGTCGTCCTCGCTGTGGTGATGCGCGTGCAACAGATCCACCAGCAGAGCGACGTGATCAGCGACAGTCCGTGTCCGCTTCTGGTCATGCGCCGAAACGCTGCGGATCAGCGTCGGCAGCGCAGCGAATTCACGCCGGAACATGGTGTGGACCGCGTACATGTCCCTGCTGTCCGCAGATCGCGTGTCCTGCTTCGTCATGCTCTTTCAATCCTTACTGTACGTACACGGACGGAGTGCCCGGAGGGCGGCCACGGCTGTCCACGACTCCCGGCGTCGGCCCGCGGGCCCCGAGACCGGATTGCCCTCCCCGGCAGCCGGAATGGTGGCGTACGGGAAGTCTGATGACGATGGGGGTGGGCCGCCACATCATTGATGGCACCGTCCACGGAACGGTCGCCGGTCAGCTCGGTCCCCTGCTGGGCCACGCAATGTCGTGCGTGGCGGAGCGCGCGCCGGTGCGGGCACGAGTGATGGCGACCACACCTCTGGTGCTCTCTTGGTTCACGAACGTCTCGTCTTTCGTATGCGTAGGGGCCCAGAACCACACGGATTGCCCCTACGGCCGTAGTCTAGGAAGATCGGCGCGGCGTGCGCTTGAACCACGGCAGCATCCGGATTGAACCTGAGCGTCATAAGGACAACGTCGGAGCCATGCCGGACTTCAGCCCGGCCTCGATCAGATGCGCACACGTCGCTGGGGAAGTTGTGGGGCATGTCCAGCGATTTTCAGGTGGGTGAGCGGCTGGCCTGTCAGCAGCGCGGTCGCGCCGTCGTCGGTCAGCACGCCCGTGGATATGCTGATCTCGTCGAGCCGCGCCACGACGGGCGCGGCGGCGAGGGCCGCGCAGAAGTCGTCCTGTATCTCGCTGTTGTGCAGGGCCAGACGCTTCACCGCCGGCAGCCGGGTGCCGGCCAGAATCGGTGCGAGGTGCGCCACTTCGCAGTCGTCGGCGTACTCCTTGAGACCCAGCCACAGCGCCAGGTGCTCGATGGGCGGGCGTACCGCCGGTCTCCACTTGCAGCTTCCGCTGCCGCTCGTGGCGCACCACGGGGTGTCGACGCTGGCGAGGAACCACGCGAAGACGCTCTCCCTGAGGATCTGCAGTTTTGGCGGCAAACGGGCGGTCCAGTAGATCGTCGTGGGCACGCCAGACCGTGCAAGCGCACCCTCCGCCGAGGACGTCGTGGAGCAGATACCGGCTGTGATCGAGCGGGGCTGTACCCGGCGGAAGCTAGTCGCCGTGGCGGCGGCTCAACCAGGCGTCGGTCGGGTGGCGCGTACTCCGGTGACGCGTATCCATTCGCATGCGTACGCATGCGGTTCGTGCGCTCGAAGCGGCATGCGTGGGCATGAACACCGGCCACGTGTCGCCCGGGCTCCGTTCGCTTTCGCTCTGGCCGCAGACCGAGGGGGCGCTATTGGATCGGTTCAGTCACCGGCCGCCCCGGGCTGAGCGGGCGTATTCGGTGGGCGTCTGGCCGTAGCGCTTCTTGAAGGCGCGGATGAAGTGGCTGCTGTCGGCGAAGTGCCAGTGGGCGGCGATCTCCGAGACCTTCAGCCCGCCGTGCGGGGCGGTGAGGGCGAGCCGGGCCTCCTCCAGCCGCCGACGGCGTATGTAGGCGCTCACTGAGTCTTCCACCCTCGCGAACGCCCGCTGGAGGGTACTCACGGAGACGTTGAGCTCACGCGCCAGCATCGCCGTACCGAGCTCGGGATCGGTGAGATGACTGTCCGCGAGGTCCTTCGCCGCCTGGGCGAGCGCGGGAGCCAGCCGGGGTTCCACATCGTCGAACCGCCCCTTCACCACCGCCTTGGCCAGCTCGATCAGGGCGCCGTGGGCGGCATGCAGACCGGCCGGCCCGAGGTCGGCCACGGTCGCATGGACCATGTTCGCGTGGGTGACCAGCAGACGCATCTCGGCCGAGTCCAGCGGCCCGGCGATGCTCCGGTCCCCGAGCAGTGGTTTGAACGTCGCGAGCGGCAGAATCAGGAACTGCGTCGTCGTGTTGGGCGCTGTCTTGAAGCACGGAAACGTCCCGAAGTGCCGTAGTAAGAACTGCCCGGCCGAAATGGTGTGTTGGAAACGATCGCGAGGTCCACCGAACGTCCATGCGCCTCGCCGCACCACGGACACCCCCACCAAATCCTCAGCGCCCACAAAGGTGTCCGGGCTCCGGATGGCCGTCGGGCCATGGACATCGACGATGGCCACGTCGCGGATCCTGGCCAAGCGTCCCCGGGCCCGGATGCCATCGACTGAGGCCGGGCTCAAGGCCGGCATGGGGAAGACAGCACCGAGCTGTGTGTCCCACACGCGCTGTAAGACATCGAATTTTTCCGGTGCGTTGCCGGGGGCGGCGGACTCCAGCAAGAATGCCCCGCGCCATGCATCGGTCTCCGCTCCAGTGCTGTTCACCACTAGTGGGTCCGGTTCCATTCGCGGCTCGCTCCACCGACGACGAGGACGGTCACCGGTCAGGTCCGTTCCCCGCTGGGCCCAGGCCGGCGTGGCTGCGGTGACGGTGGCCATGGCTCCTCCTGTTCACGAGCGCAGTGCAGAGATTACAGTGTGGTGTTCACACGATTTGACACCCTGATTGAGCTGGCTTTTTCCCACGTCTTGGGTGTCGGCTTCGCAAGCAATTCTGGGCGTGGCGGAGTTGCCCTTCCGGTCGAGTCCCGCCCCGGTCCGCCCAACCTGACATGAAGGGCGAGGCCAGTGGCGAAGCGGTGGGAGCACTACTGACGAGTGACGACGCGTACAAAGACGCGTAGTCGTCGCGGGTATTCGTCGAACGTCCCCGACTTCACCGCCGCGTTCGACGCCGTCTTCGCGGGCAACGGCACAGCCGTCATACCGACTCCGCCGCAAAGTCCCCGGTCTGACGCGTTCGCCGAACGATGGATACGCACAGTCCGCGCCGAGTGCACCGACCGACTCCTGATCACCGGCGAGCGACACCTGCGCGCTGTCCTCAACCAGTACGCCGAGCACTACAACGCGGGACGGGCCCACCGCGGCCTCGGCCTACGAGCACCCGACGACGACCCGAACGTCGTCTCCCTGCCCGCTGCCGCGGTCAGGCGTCGACAGGTGTTGGCGGATTGCTCGACGAGTACCACACCACGCCATCCCGACCGCCTCACCATCTACAGGAAACGACCAGCTCAGCAGCCTGATCGGAATATTGAAACCCTTCAGGCCGTCCGTGCCCATCTCCCTCTGGGCGACGGCGACTTGACAGGGAGCCGCATCCCGGGAAGCCTTCACTGTCAAACATGACATTCATATTCACCTGGAGGTGATGCACGGCCATGCGCATCGCGTTCGTCGGCAAGGGCGGGAGCGGCAAGACCACGCTCTCCGGCCTCTTCGCCCGGCATCTTGCCCGCTCAGGGGCCCCGGTCGTCGCCATCGACGCCGATATCAATCAGCATCTGGGGGCCGCCCTGGGACTGGACGAGGACGAGTTGCGCGAGGTCGTCCCGCTCAACACCGGCCTCGCCGAGATCAAGGAGTATCTGCGGGGCGACAACCCCCGTATCCCTTCGGTCGACGCCATGGTCAAGACCACCCCGCCGGGTAGCGGCTCCCGTCTGCTGCGCCTGCTCGGCGCCGATCCGGTGCACGCCCGCCATGTCCGGGAAGTCGCCGGAGTCCGGCTGATGACCACCGGCGTGTTCACCGAGGATGACCTCGGCGTGGCGTGCTACCACTCCAAGCTCGGCGCCGTCGAGCTGTATCTCAACCACCTGGTGGACGGCCCCGGCGAGTACGCCGTCGTCGACATGACCGCCGGGGCGGACTCCTTCGCCTCCGGGCTCTTCACCCGCTTCGACATGACCTTCCTGGTCGCCGAGCCCACCCGCAAGGGCGTGTCCGTCTACCGCCAGTACAAGGACCACGCCGCCGAGTTCGGCGTGCCTCTCGCCGTGGTCGGCAACAAGGTGGCCGGCGAGGACGACCGCCTCTTCCTCAAGGAACACATCGGCGAGGACCTGCTGGCCTGCTTCGGCCACTCGGACTGGGTCCGCGCCCGCGAACAGGGCCGTCACACCGGCGACCTCGAGCCCGAACACCGCCTCGCACTGGGGGAGCTGCGGATCGCCGTGGACTCCCGCACCAAGGACTGGGAGACCTTCCAGCGGCAGGCGATCGAGTTCCACCTGCGCAACGCTCACGCCTGGGCGAACCGCTCCACCGGCCAGGACCTGAGCGCCCAGGTCGATCCGGATTTCCGGCACGGGCCGGCCGCGCTGCCCGCACACCCCGAGCCCGGGACCCACTCCGCCCCCGTCGGCTGAACACCCAACGCTTCCTCACCCGCAACGATTGGACACTGATCCGTCATGTCGCTCAACGTCGCACCGGAACTCCTCGCCCGGGCCGAGCAGGGTGAGGTCCCTGAACAGGACTTCGTCGCCACCGTCCGGGAATCGCTGCCGTACGCCTACGACCTCATCGCCGGGCTGGCGGGCACGCTCCGTGAGGGGGATGCCGAGTTCGCCGACAACCAGACTCCGCCCCCGTCCGAGGCCGAGCGTGGCCAACTGCTGCGCGCACTCGCCAGCGACGCCATCCGCGGCAGCCTGGAACGCCACTTCGGCGTCACTCTCGCCTTCATGAACTGCCACCGGGTGGCCGTGTTCCGCCCGGGCACCGAAGAGGGTTCGACCTACGCGAAGTTCACCTCCACGCGGTCCCAGATCCTCAACCAGTCGCCCGAGTTCCGCGACTGCTGACATCGAGCCGCGCGGAATAGCGCCGAGCCTCAGGCCACTGGCCTGGGGCTCATCCGCGCTTCGGGCTCACGAGCCCGCCGGAGTGGCCACCACATCGTTGTACGGGTCCTTGGGTGCGGGGATGCGCCGGACCGTGGTGGCGTCCAGGGCCGGGCTCGCGCCGTCCGTGCCGATCTTTCCGGTCGGGTGCCAGGTGCCGATGACGGTCACCCAGGTGTCGGCGGGCGGGGCGGCGGCCTCGTGCACCCGTACCTTGCGCACCGTGGCGTCGGCGGCGCAGCAGCTGATGGCCAGGCGGCTGACGTACCAGGTGCCGTGGCGTCCGGGGGTGACGAATCCGGTGAGGCGCACGGTGTGGCCCTTGAGCGAGCCGTCGGTGTCCCAGACCGCACGGGAGGTGAAGTCGTTCAGCGACATCTCGACCACGCCTTTGCCCGGCAGTGCGGGGTAGAGGCTGTCGCCGGTGGCGGAGGCGGGCGCCTTCGGTGCCTCGGCGTCGTCTCGCGAGGCGGTGTATGAGCCGAGGGCGGGCGGGGCCAGGAACAGGATGGTCAGGGCCGGTACGTACAGCAGCCAGGCGACCTTCGGGCCGCCCGCGTGACCGTGGCCGTGCTCGTATTCGTGGTCCTGCTCGTGGTCGGTGCGGGGGCGGTTGAACGGGAAGCCGTCACGGACGGCGGCGACCGTGCCGAGCGCGATCAGCAACACGCCCGAGGCGATGAGCGCGGGCCTGAGACCTGCCCGCACATAGCGCAGATACAGATCGGTCAGCAGGGAGATGTGCAGCAGACCGACGCCGAGGAAGAGGAGCAGCAGCACCTGGATGTTGCGCTTCACAGCAGCCACCACCCCACCAGAGCGCTGCACACCATCGCCGTGACCCAGGTGGCCGACGAGAAGCGCAGCGCGAAGGCGCGCCCGAAGGTGCCCGACTGCAATGCGATCAGTTTCAGGTCGACCATCGGGCCGACCACCATGAAGGCGAGCCGGGCGGTGGGGGAGAAGCCGGTGAGCGAGGCGGCCACGAATGCGTCCGCCTCGGAGCAGACCGCGAGGATCACCGCGAGCAGCCCCAGCAGGGGCAGTGACAGCCACAGGGAGTCGGAGAAGGTGCGCAGCACCGAGTGCGGTACCGCGACGTTGAAGGTGGCCGCGGCCGCCGAGCCGAGGACGAGGAACCCCCCGGCGTGCAGGAAGTCATGCTGCAGCGAGACCCGGAACTCTTCCACCCGGCTCGCGCCGGGCGCGTGCCCGGTCGGCCCCTTGGGCGACCGCAGCCACTCCTGCCGGCCCGCCCGGATCCACAGCCAGCCCATGGCAACGGACGTCAGCAGCGAGGCGATCAGGCGGGCGACGACCATCTGCGGGTTGCCGGGGAAGGCCACATAGGTCGCCACCAGCACGATCGGGTTGATGGCCGGGGCCGAGAGCAGGAAGGCCAGCGCGGCCGCCGGGGCCACTCCGCGCCGCATCAGGCTGCTGGCCACCGGAACAGAGGCGCATTCACAGCCCGGCAGCACCGCCCCGGCGACGCCCGCCACGGGCACCGCGAGCGCCGGGTTGCGCGGCAGCACCCGGGTGAAGACCCAGGCGGGTACGAACGCGCTGATCGCGGCCGACACCAGCGTGCCCAACAGCAGAAACGGCACCCCCTGGATCACGATCGCGGTGAACACCGTCCGCCACGCCGCCACCCCCCGATCGTCGAGCGCGGTGGTGATCTTCGGCCCCAGCGCGAGGGCGACACCGCCGAGCAGCACCACCGGGAGGCCCGCGATCAGCGCATGAGAGGCGATGCGCACCGCCGTGCGCATCCCTCCGGCCTCCTCGGAGGGAGACGCCACCCCACCACCGTCGCGGTCTGCGGACGACGGCGGCGGCGCGAGGCCGACATCGCTGCCCAACCTGCCTCCCCTCACCGGAACTTCACCACGCCGACATACGGTGACCCACCTTAGTCGCACGCGCGGACCCGCGGCGCCACGCGTCAGTAGAGGTGATCCGCCATGACCAGCCGGGTAACCCGGCAGACAAGCGCCGTTCTGCGCGTCCTCACCGGGTGTCAGGACTTCGTCTCGGCGCAGGAACTGCACACGCTGCTGACCGCCGCCGACATCTCCATAGGGCTGACCACCGTCTACCGCGCCCTGCGGGACCTGGAGGCGGCGGGCGGCGCCGACGTCGTCCGCGACGACGCGGGGGAGCGGCTCTACCGCCGGCGCCCGCCGACGGGCACCGCCACCACCTGATCTGCCGCTGCTGCTCGGCCGCAGCCGCCCGGTGGACTCCGAGGTCGTAGAGCGCTGGACGGACGGGACCGGCGCGGACACCGGATTCGCCGCGGTGGAGCACACCGTCGAACTCACCGGCATCTGCGGCGACTGTCAACTCGCCACCGACGAAGGAGAACCACCGTCATGCCGCTGGGAGCCCCGCCGGGGCCGAGTCCACAAGTGCGCGAGCTGAGGGCAGGCCGTACGGCAGGTGCTCGGACTCGACGAGGACAGCGCCGTTGTCATCCGGCAACTCGCCTGCACCGAATCCGGCACCCCGCCCCTGGAGACGGCCATCGCTGTCTTTCCCCTGGAGGGCCGGGTCCACCGTTGGACCCTGCACTCCGTCACCGAACTCGCCACCGAAGTCGGCATGGCGCAGTCCGCCGTCTCCCATCACCTCCGGCTTCTGTGAACCCTCGGCCTGATCACCCGCTGCGGCATGTCGCCGAAAGATCACCAATACCGCGGGGCCGGGGCCCGACGGCACGGCCATCGAGCCCCGGCCTCGGCGCGGGAGAGGTGCCCCTGCTGGGTATATGAGGCAGTCAGTCGAGGTGGGCGACGTGCGACGGAGCAGGGGCCGCACGCAGCCGGTCAGGCTGTGCGCCGTCGTCCGGCATCCCTCGCCGTAGCCACGTTCCCAGCGCGTCGGCGTCGGCGACGGTGACGATCGGACCGACCCGCACCACAGGCCCGCTGGGCTTGCGGTCCACCGCACACTGCTGCACGGCAGCGTAGAGCCCATGATGAGGGCGACGGCAGTCCAGGATCTTGCCGAGGCAGCCGGTGGAAACCAGCACTCCGTGCGAAGAGCTTTGGACAGCCTTCCGCAGGCTCTCCATCACCTCACCACCGTCGGCTCCCTCGTGACAGCTCACGCAGACGGCAAGCGTGAAGGGGCAGTTCGGACGACCGAGTGCTCCACGCGGCATTTTTTGGGCTCCTTCATGGGGCTATCGGGAGCTGTAGGGGATCAGGGCCATTTCGCGGGCGTTCTTGATGGCGCGGGCTATCTGCCGCTGCTGCCGGCGCGTCACATGGGTCACCCGGCGACTGCGGATCTTGCCACGGTCGGAAATGAACTTCCTCAGCAGATCGGTGTCCTTGTAGTCGACGTAGGTGATGCCCGCGGCGTCGAGTGGGTTGATGCGGCGGCGCTTGGTGTCCTGGCGCTTGGAGCCGAGGCGTTGAGACATGATGCGTCCCTTTCTGTGCTGTGCTCGAGGCGCGCTTCACACCACGGGATCGAGCAGGTCGTCGAAGGCGTGGGAGAGGTTCTTCCAGCCGTCCGGGCCCGCCGTGTACTCGTCGTCGGTGAGCAGGCACGAGTCGAGCAGCGCGAGCAGGTTGTCCCGGTCGAGGCCGGGCGAGGTGAAGGTGAGGTGCTGGCAGCGGTCGCCGTGGTCGGGATGCCACTCGAGGGAGGCGGCGACGCGGCGTTCCGCGGGGACCATGTCCCAGGCGGCGTCCGGGAGAGCGGCCAGCCAGGGGCCGGCGGACTCTACGCACAGCGCACCGCCGGCCGCGTCCCACGACAGCAAGGTGTCGGGCCGGTCGGCCAGCCAGAAGCGGCCGCGGCTGCGGGCGGCCGCGCAGCTCAGGTCCTCCAGCGCGGCGTGGAGACGGCCCGGGTGGAAGGGGCGTTCGCGGCGCCAGACGAGGGTGCTCACGCCGTGCTCGTCACTGTCCTGGGGCAGCAACGCACACGCCGGGTGCTGACGCGTGGCCGCCGCGTCGACGTCGAAGCCCTGGAGAAGGGCCGATCCCAGGGCACCCTCGTCGAGCCGCACCTGCCGTGCGCCCGGTGTGAGCTGGGTGAGCAACGCGTGGTCGCCGTCGTCCGCGGGCTCCTCACCTGTGGTGTCCTCGGCGATGGCGATCACGGTGGGGTACTCCACTTGCCGGGCGAAGGTGTCGGCCACGGTGCGCTGATCGGCCGGGGCCGCGGCCAGGCCGACGTCGGCCAGGTCGTCGCCGTTGGACAGGTACGGCACCATCAGGGCCGGGTCGATGACGGTGGCCACCCCGGTCAGCGTCAGGGGCGCGCCCGCAGAGGCGATGACGGTGGCCATGGCCTGCGGCTCGACCGAGTCCCACAGCTCCACGACAGCCAGCCGGTGGGCGCCGCCCGCGGCCAGGCGAAGCAGTTCGGGGACCATGTCCTCGCGCAGCGCACAGCACGCGCAGTCGTTCACCAATGGCGCCTCGCCGCTGTCGAGCAGCCCCGTGGCGTCCCGCACGGTGCGGTGCACGGCGTTGTTGGTGGCGGCCGACAGGTCGTGGTGCAGGGCGACGGCGCCGGGCACCGTGCGCAGGATCTCCTCGACGGCGGCGCGGCGGGCGTCGGCGTGCAGCCCGCCGACAACCGCGACGGCCAGCCGGGTGTCGTCCGCGTTCACCGGCCCCTCCGACCGCCTCCGTAGCGACGCTCGAACCGCTCGACACGACCCGCGGTGTCCAGGACCCGCTGGGTGCCGGTGTAGAAGGGGTGGCTCGCCGAGGAGATCTCGACGTCGATGACCGGATAGGTGCGGCCGTCCTCCCACTCAACGGTCTTGTCGCTGGTGGCGGTGGAGCGGCTGAGGAAGGCGAAGTCGGCGGACCGGTCACGGAAGACGACGGGCCTGTAGGCGGGGTGAATGCCGGGCTTCATGGTGGTCAGCGCTCCTCGCGGAAGTCGACATGGCGGCCGACGACCGGGTCGTACTTGCGGAGGGTCATGCGGTCGGGGTCGTTCCGTCGGCTCTTGCGGGTCACGTACGTGTAGCCGGTGCCGGCGGTGGACCTCAGCTTGATGATCGGGCGTAGTTCGTTCCGGGCCATGCCCGACAGCATACATGGAGTTGGTTTTCATTTTCATCTAGGTGTTACGGTGCTGCGACCTCATAAGGCAACGAGAACCAGGAGGAACCGTGTCCGCCCACTGTCAGCTCACCGGCCGGCAACCCGGCTTCGGCAACCACGTCTCCCACTCACACCGCCGCACCAAGCGCCGGTTCGACCCCAACATCCAGCGCAAGCGCTACTGGCTGCCCAGCGAGGGGCGCCACATCCGGCTCACGCTCAGCACCAGGGCGATCAAGACCGTGGACGCCATCGGCATCGAGGCCGCCGTGACCCGCATCCGCGCACGAGGAGGAAAGGTCTGATGGCCAAGAAGAGCAAGATCGTCAAGAACGAACAGCGCCGGGTGATCGTGGCCCGCTACGCCAAGCGCCGCACCGAACTGAAGGCGGTCATCGCCGATCCTGGGACCTCGGATGAGGAACGCCTCGACGCCCAGCGGGAACTGCGCCGTCAGCCCCGCGACGCCAGCGCCACTCGGGTGCGCAACCGCGACTCCATTGACGGCCGCCCCCGTGGCCATCTGCGCGCCTTCGGTCTCTCGCGCATCCGGCTGCGCGAAATGGCCCACGCGGGTGAACTCCCCGGTGTGACCAAGAGCAGCTGGTGAGTCCTCGTCAGGTCCCCTGAAGCCGAGCCTCGTCGCTGATCCACTCACCGCCGGTGGGGCCCGGCCGTGAGTCGGGCCCCACCGGCGGCTCAGCCCTCCGGGCCCTGTGCCGCCGTGCCGAGCAGCGGATCGGGCAGGCGGGCCCAGCGTTGGACGACCGAGAGCCAGTTCACGGTCGTCCAGTACGGCGGCGTCCAGCGTGGCGCGCGGCCTGTCCTCCTTGCACCGAGGCCACATCGTGGTCGACGCCGCGGCGGCGTATGACCGGAGCGACGACATCGAGCCGGGTCGCCGGGTCGGCTGCGGCCCACCCGGAAGCGGGACGTGTCAGATTCATCAGCGAGGCGGTGCCGCCGTCCTCCCCTTGGTCGCGGAGCACCGTCGCGGACGGGTTGAGACGGGCGAGCAGGGCGCGGGAGCCTTCCCCGCGGCCGTCGTCCTGCCGCCGCCCCTCTGTCAGGGCCACCGCCTGGGCGGCCTCTACATGTCGGGCGGCGGCTTCGGTGACCGTGAGGGGTACGGCATGCGGACGTCGCCGAAGACGTGGACGGCGCGGTGTACACACCCCAGATCGCTCAGCAGCCGGCCGGGATCGAGGCCGACCGCGATCGGTGCCAGGTCATAGTGGTCCGACAGCGGAGACCTGCCCAGGGGTTCTGCCTCGGCTCGGCCAGGAACGCCGCGGCGTCAACGTTGCCAGGGAGCGCGAGCACGACGTGCGCCCCTGCGTCGGCCCGTGCGATGGCGCGCAGATCCTGACGCACGATCACCGCCGGGTTACCCGTCGCCGCTTGCGATAGTGAGGCTCGCTGCCGTTCGTCGCCGCCTGTGGCGAAGCGCGGTACGAAGGGATACCGCCCCGCCTCGTCGCCGTGAATCGAGAACGAGAGCACCAGTGCGTCCGGCGAGGCGCGCAGCAGCAGGTCCAGCACCCGGCCCGGGATTCGGGGGAGTTGCCGGACACCAGCCCCAGCAACCCCTGGCCCTCTCTCCCGGCTCTCACTCCGCCATCCCTCCGACGGCGGTGATGAGCGCATAAGCGGTCCTGCGCGCCCGCAACATCACCAACGGCACTTCTTCCTCCTGGCTGACGACCTCGCAGCGGCCACCACTACGCTACATGGAAACGGTACCCATTTTCATATACGGTGAATGGGACACCGCCCACCGGAAAGGACCCGTGCATCATGGCCGTGCCCAAGCGGAAGATGTCCCGGAGCAACACCCGTCACCGCCGCGCGCAGTGGAAGGCGAGCGCGCCCGAGCTGGTGACGATCACCGTCGACGGCCGCGAACACCGGGTGCCGCGACGACTCGTCCCCGCCTACCAGCGCGGACTGCTGCGCCCCGAGGGCTGACCCGCCATGTCTGTCCAGCTTCCCGTGACGGTCCTGTCGGGTTTTTTGGGATCCGGCAAGACCACACTCCTCAACCATCTCCTCAACAACCGCGAAGGGCTGCGGGTCGCGGTCATCGTCAACGACATGAGCGAGGTGAACATCGACGCCGCGCTCGTCCGCGACGGTGACGCCGCCCTCTCCCGCACCGAAGAGCGCCTCGTCGAGATGACGAACGGCTGCATCTGCTGCACCCTGCGCGACGACCTGCTGGAGGAGGTGGGCCGGCTCGCCGGAGAGGGGCGGTTCGACTATCTCCTCATCGAGTCCAGCGGCATCTCCGAGCCCATGCCTGTCGCAGCCACCTTCGCCTTCCCGCGCGACGACGGCGCCACGCTGGGCGAGGTCGCGCGGCTCGACACCATGGTCACCGTCGTCGACGCCGCGAACTTCCTGCCGGAGCTGACCGGCGGGGACGAGCTGATGGAGCGGGGACTCGACCAGTACGAGGACGACGAGCGCACCGTCAGCGATCTCCTCATGGACCAGATCGAGTTCGCCGACGTCATCGTCCTCAACAAGCTCGACCTGGTGACCGCCGAGTCCGCTGAACGCCTGGCAGCGACGCTGTCCCGGCTCAACCCGGCCGCCCATCTCGTGCCCGCCACCCATGGCCGGGTCGCCCCCGCGGAAGTGCTCGGCACCGGCCGCTTCGACCTCGAACGCGCCCAGCAGGCCCCTGGCTGGGTCATGGAGCTCAACGGCGACCATGTGCCGGAGACCGAGGAGTACGGCATCTCCAGCACCGTCTTCCGCGCCACCCGGCCCTTCCACCCGGCCCGGCTGTGGGACTTCATCGCCACCGACCTGGACAGCGACACCCACGGCAGTGTGCTGCGCTCCAAGGGCTTCTTCCGCCTGGCCACACGTCCTGGTGTGACCGGGCTGTGGTCACAGGCGGGCGCCGTCGCCCGGTTCGAGCCGTCCGGAGCACACGACAGCCGAAGCGAAGCCGGGGACAACACCGGCCACGGCCAGGAACTCGTCTTCATCGGCACCGGACTGCACCCCACCACCCTGCACCACGCCCTCTCCACATGCCTGCTCACCGACGACGAGTACGCGCTGGGCCCCCAGGGCTGGTCGGCCTGGGGCGACCCCTTCCCCGCCTGGGAGACCTACGGCCTCGACGAGACCTGCGACCACGAACACGGTCCTGACGAGGCCGAACCCATACCCCAGCACTGAAGTTCGGTGCGGCGCCCGCCGCTCCCACCGGAGCGGCCGAAGCGGCGCCTGCTGCCTCTGAGCCGCCGGCCGAGCTTGCCTCTGCTCACGCTTGTCGACCTGGTAGCGCAGGAAGCGGGTTGCTCCCTCGGCTGTCCAGATCCGTCGCTCGGCGGTGGGTGGCCGGGGTAGGACGGCGGGGCGCGCGGGGTTGTGGGTGAGGCGGTGCTGGCGGACGGCGTCGCCCAGGGACGGCGTATACGTCCTCGGCGAACCGGTGGTCCACGAGCGCGATCGAGGGGCGGGTCCGCTCGACGAGCGGGGCGGGCTCCCGGGCACGCAGGGCGGCCATGGTCGTGACGACCACGCCGCCGGCCTTGAGCACGCCGAGCCAGGCCGCCACCATCCAGGGGTTGTTGGGCGAGCGCAGCATCACGCGCTGCCCCGGTATCAGGCCCAGGTCCGCGGTGAGCACCTGGGCGACCTGATTGGCGCGGGTGCGCAGATCGCCGTACGCGCGTGGTACGGGTGTCCTTTGGCGCGGGCGAGCGATGACGTGTCTCCATTGCGTCGTACGGCGGCGTACGAAGCCCCGACGACTGGCTACAGTCCGGTACGGATCGTCGAGGAGAGTTGCCGCACTGCTGGGGGCAAGGGGGCGCAGGTTCAAATGCTGTCGTCCCGACCAGCTTTTTCGCAGGTCGGAGGCCGTTTTCGCAAGTAGCGGAGGCGGCCTTGACCCGCGCGTGGACAGCGGCAGACGGCACCGGTGGACAAGCGGGCAGGTGTCCTCGACGTGCTCTTCGGCTCTCTTCACCCAGTGCCCAACGGCCGCCGGGGGCACCGTGGTTACGTTCGCGCTGCACCACTCCGGGTGCTCTTGTCGGGCTGGCCCTGGGCGGGGGAGGCCGGTCAGCAGGTCTGTGGGGTGTCGCTGTCCTGATCGGCCGGGTGGAGCAGTTCGATGACGCGTTCCTCGTACCGGACACGGGCCGGGGAGAAGTCGTACGGCATCTTGCCGATGGCCTCCAGTGTGCTCATCGTCGCCTCTGCTTCTTCCTCGCCGGCGTGCTCGTCGTGCTGGTCCAGGAGGTCGTCGAGGGCCTCGTCCAGGCCGGCTCTGTCGATGGTGGCTACCAAGGCGGTCTCATGAGCACATCGCTGGGCAGCCAGGTCTTCGATGCGGGGGTCGTCGGGGGACATGGTGTCGTCCAGGGCCGACTCGGCCTCGGCCAGGCGGTCCTCCTCGGCCCGCAACTCGGGGTGGGTGGCCAGGACGATGAACCGGTCGACCTGGACGGCGGCGCCCACCGGGCCGAAGATACGCTCCGTGACCAGAAGGGTGTCGAGATCGGTCGAGCGCAGGGCTCCGGGCGGCAGATCGCGCAGGCGGCCGCTGACCAACGGTGAGAGCAGGCCCAGGGGGCTGCCCGCCTCGCGGAGGCGGTGCACGGCGGTCCGCTGGGCTTCGATGGCGGCCGCCTTGGAGGCGAGGGTTTCCTCCAGCCGGGCCAGGGACTGCTCGATGGCGGTGGTGCCCTCAAAGCCGGCCCGGATGTCGTCCAGGGAGATACCCGCATCAGCCATCTTGCGGATCCACAGCAGGCGGATCATGTCGTCGTATCCGTAGCGGCGGCGGTCATCACCGCCGCGTTCCGGCTCGGGGAGAAGCCCGATGGCGTGGTAGTGGCGGATGGCGCGGGGTGTGGTCCCGGCGAACGCGGCGGCATCGCCGATCTTGACCCGGCGGGGAATCGGAGGAAGGGGCATGCGAGGGAACCTCTCAATGTCGTGTTCGCCGCCTACTGGATCACATGCCGCTACGGCACGTGCAAACCCCGCTGCCGTGGGTGTGCCGGTCGCTCCCGCACCATCAAGGTCGTACGGACCGCTGCCTCGCCGACCTGCCGAGCCATGACCGGCCCGGCAGCCTCCCGCACGATGGCCAGGACACGCTGGTCGTCCGGCGGGAGCATGGTCTCCTCCACGCCGGACGTGCGGTGCGGGATCATCATCACCACGCGGCCGCCCACCTGCCCGGGCGCCGGCCCGGCCGGGCAGGTGGGCTGGCTGCGGAGGAAGTCGGTCCAGGTGGTTCTCTGCCGCTCGGGCGCGGGTGGGATGCCGCGCTGGCGGAGGATTTCACAGACGGTGGAGGCGGCGACCTTGATCCCCAGCGCGGTGAGTTCGTCGTGGATCCGGCGATATCCCCGATGGCGCGGTCGCTGTCGGTGAAGGTCGGCTTGCCGACCTGATGCTGCAGGAGCAGCAGGTGGTGCCGACCCTGATCCACCCGGCCCGAGACGATTGCCACCCTCATTTTGCGAGCTGCGCCCCCGCGTGGCTCGATGTGTCTGGTCCGCCGGTGTGGCCTTCGTGAACGCGGGAGACTCCTCGCGGGGGATCGATCTCGGAGGCGCGCATGAAATCCAGAAAGCGAGCCGCGACGGGCGAGAGATCCTGAGAGCAGCGGTACATCACGCCGGTGACCCTGGTTGCTCCCGGAGAATCCACGGGTACCGCGACGAGATCATCCAGAGCGAAACCCCGCAACTCAAAGGCCGGCAGAGCTGCTACGCCCACGCCGGCCCTCAGTAGCCCGCGGATCGTCGCCGCGCTACAGGCATTGAAGTGGTGGCTCACCGAGATCGAGTACCTGTTGAACGCGGTGTCGGTGATCGCTCGGATGCTGGTTCCGGGCCGCGTCGCGACCACGGTCTCACCGTTGAAGTCCGCCCACGAGAGGGAACTCCGCGTCGACCAAGGATGGCTGTGGTGCGCGACGCCGTAGAACTGTTCCCGCAGCAGTGGTGTGAAGCACAGGCCGTCCGGCAGGTCACCGTGGGCGGTCAGGACGAGTTCGACAGTCCCGCCTTCGAGCCGTTCGACAACTTCATCCGCGGCCCCGTCGATGATCTCGAACTCCACCTCGGGGTGATCCAGCATGAAGCCGCGCATCATGTCCGGCAGCACAGCCGCTGCGAGTGACGGAAGTGCGGCTACGGCGATGGTTCCGGACTGGGCCGCTACGTACGACATGAAGCGGCTCAGTCGCATGTCCATGTCGTCGAGGACGGTGCCCGTCATGAGGAGAAAGGCATGCCCCGCGGCCGTCATGTCGAGTTGCCGAGTGGTTCGGTCGAACAACCGCACCCGCAGGAGACGCTCGACTTCCTTGATCCTTCTGCTGAGGACCGACTGAGAGATGTGCTCTGCGGCGGCCGCTTTCGTGAAACTGCCGGAGGCGGCGAGTGTCCGGACTGCGCGAAGCTGCTGCAGCGTGAGGTCAGGGATCGGCATGGCTCCACCTCTTGCCGTACACGCGGGTGGACGTGGCAATCGTGACTGAACCTGCGGTCCGGCGGCGTAGTAGCCGTTGTCGGCGTGCCCGGCCGGCTCCGAGCGCTTGACCGTTTCCCGCGACATGCCGCGGGGCACAGGGGTGGCGGACAACAACGGGTGATGGCCACGGCAGGCACGGGATACGACCACCTGGTCGTAGATCAGCACGTAGAGTGCCATCAGAGGGGTGTTCGGTTTTTCGCTCACACATCAAGCTGAACGCCCTCCTCCCACGCCTGCGGACCGATCTCACTTCTTCACGCGATCTCCATGCGATCGACCACCTAGTTCGGCCTCGAGCGCACATGGTTCGCGATCGCCGCATCGTCGTTCGCGCCGTACATGTCGTCGATCAACGTGGCGAACGAGCTCACGACGGCATTGCGCTTGATCTTGCCGTTCGCGGTCCGTTCGCCGCGCTCGACTTCCAGGGGCCGCGGCAGAACGCGAAAGTCCTTCAACTGCTCCACCCGCGCGAGGTCCGCGTTGACCCGATCGACCTCCGCCCGCAGGCGTTCGGCCAGCACCTCTGCCGACCGGGCGGCTGCGGTTGCGCTCGGCTCGAGCAGGACGGTGAGGTACTTACGGGAGTCGCCGACGATGATCGCTTCGTTGATCAGTGAGCTCTCCTTCAACCGGGTTTCGATGGGCTGAGGATTGATCGTTTTGCCGCCTCGGGTGATGATCACGTCCTTCTTCCGGCCGATGAGCCGGATGTCGCCGCGGGGTGTGCGCTCTATCAGGTCACCGGTGCGGAACCAACCATCCTGGTAAGCAGCCTCGGTCTCCGCCGGGTTGCGCCAGTATCCGTCGAAGAGCAACGGCGCGCGGAGCAGCATTTCGCCATCGTCCGCGACTTTCACCTGGAACCGTGGGTCCGGGAATTCCCTGCCGATGGAGCCCGGACGGGGGAACGGATGGTTGAAATGAGCTATCGGACACCCGGCGGTCTCGGTGAGACCGTAGTTCTCACGAAGATCGAGCCCCCAGATCTGCCAAATCGCGATGACGCTTTCGGGCATCGCGGCAGACGCGGTGTAGGCAACCCGGATGCGATCCATTCCGACGGTTGCCCGCAGTGGCAAGAACACCCAACGAAGTGCGGCAGCGTACGCGATCCGCAGCGGTACCGAGGGCCGGCGGTGGGACCAACGGCGTTCGGCTACTCTGCGGCCGACCCACATGGCGGCGCCATAGGCGTAGCGACGAAGTCGCGGCCAGACCTCCGTCTGTGCGATCAGTTCGCTGGCGATCTTCTCGTAGAACCGCGGCGGCCAGAGCACTGCTGTCGGCCGCACCGAGCGCAACACGTCTTCGTAGTCACCAATGGGGCA
Source organism: Streptomyces sp. NBRC 110028 (assembly GCF_001417735.1). Lineage (GTDB taxonomy): Bacteria > Actinomycetota > Actinomycetes > Streptomycetales > Streptomycetaceae > Streptomyces. Next base: position 2,874 of record NZ_BBUZ01000033.1, on the reverse strand, counting down.
GTATGTGACCATCAGCCGTGAGAGCAGTGGCGCGAACACCGACACCAACGCTGGCGCCACGTGGGCCAACGGCAGGAAGCCCACGGCATCGTGCTCGTGGCGGAGGAGCTGCGGGTAGAGGCCGACGAAGGTCTGAACCGCGTGCTGAAGCGTGCGGTGCGAGTGGGTGACGCCTTTCGGAGCTCCCGTGGATCCCGACGTGTAGAACAGCACGGCGGCATCGTCGAGGGAGCCGCCGTCGACCAGCTCGGACAGAGGATCGGCGCTGTCGTCGGCGTACTGTGTTCCTTCTTCGCACAGCGCTTCCCACGGTGTCCCTCTGATCACCTCGGGTAGCTCCGGCGGAGTGGCGTCGATTCCGACCACGAGCCGCAGCTTCGGCGTGTGTGCGGCGACCTTCGCCACCTTGCTGAGCTCCGTCGTCGTCTCGCCGATGAAGGCGACGGCCTCGCTGTGTACGAGGAGTTGCTCGATCTCGGCAGGTGAGTTGGTCGGATAGACGCCGATCACGACGCCGCCGACACTCTGCACGGCCAGCGCGGCGAACACCCACTCCGGGCGTGCGCTGCTCATCACCGCGACGCGATCGCCGTGCCGCACACCTTGCGCGACAAGGCCGAGCGCGAGATCTTGCACGCGATCCCGGTACGTCCGCCACGTGATCGTCTGCATCACCCCGTCACGCCAGTAGCGCAGCGCGAGGGCGTCGGGTTCCTTGTTCGCGCGATCGAGCAGCAGCCCCGGTAGCGTCCGGGTTGGCTCGAAACTGGTCAGATTCATCACACGGCCTCTCTTCCAGAGCCGACAATCCCGGGCCCGATGAGATTCATGCGGCACTCTCCCCGAGGTGCAGGAAGCCACCTCGGTACCACGTCACCGGCTTGCCGCTACCTGTCCGTGCGTCGTGTACACGGCCGATGAGGATGACGTGATCTCCGCCGGGTGCGACGTGCTCCAGTTCACAATGGATGACTGCCGCCGCATCGGGCAGTAGCGGGTGACCGCTTTCGTCGAATTCGAAGGCTCCGTTCGCGAACTTGTTTTCACCCTTTGTCGCGAACTTGATCGCCAACTCGGCGTGCGCGGGAGTCACGATGTTGACGATGAACCGCTCGGCCGCAGTGAAGACGGGGGAGCAGTCCGCTCCTCGGTCCAGGCACACCAGGACGAGCGGTGGATCGAGCGACAGCGCCGCGAAGGAACTCGCGGTGAACCCGTGCAGCGTGCCTGACGCGCTTCGCGTCGTCACGATCGTCACGCCTGAGGGGAAGCGGGCCAACGCCGAACGGAAGGCGTCCGGGTCCAGCCCTTGAAATCGATCAACCATGAAATCCCTCGCGGGCGGCTCGGGCGGCAGGGTCGTCGAAGACCGTGCGCGCGTCGGCGACCGTGACGCGGAGCTGCTCTTCGACCGGCCAACGGGAAGTTCCTGAGTGCAGGGCCCGTTTCAGCGCCGCGAACACGGCAGGTGGTTTCGCCGCTGCCGCCCGCGCGTCCGCCATCGCGATCGCGAGCAGGTCGCCCTGCTCGACCACCTGGTCGACGATGCCCATCCGCTCCGCGTCGAACGCGTCGACGGGCTCTCCGCCCAGCAGGAGGCGCCGGGCCGCGCGGTCGCCCAGGACCCCGCGCACCCGAGTGATCCCCTTCACGGCCGGCAGCATCCCGTGGTTGATCTCGGGGAAGACGAAACGCGCCTCAGTCGACGCGTACACCGTGTCGGCGAACAGGGCCATTTCGATGCCGCCACCGACGCACCAGCCGTTGACCGCACACACCAGCGGCCGGGGAAAGTCCTCCAGTGCGCAGAGCAGCGCGTGAAACGACGCCATCCGTTCGACCATCGAATCGGCGCCGAAGCCGATGGCTTCCTTGATGTCGCCACCCGCGCAGAAGAAGCGCTCACCAGCTCCCGTCAAGACCACCGCGGGGGTGCGGGGTCCGCCGGCGAGGGTTTCCAGGGTCGTTGTCAGCTCGCTGACGAGCGAATTGCTGAGCGCGTTCGCCGGCGGGTGGTTCAGGGTGAGTACAACCACGCCGTCCACTTCGTCGGACGCGTGCACAGCGCTGGGCGCTGTGTTGTGCGAGGCAATGCTCATGCTCGCCTTCCCTCAGTTCGCCGGTCCGCCGGCGGTGCGAGCGGAGGGGAAGTCCACGGGGCGCTTCTCCCGGAAAGCCTGGCGTGCTTCGGCGTAGTCGGCACCGGCGAAGTCGAGGATCTCGAGCGCCGCGGACAGCTCGTGCTGAGGCACCGCGTTGGTGAGCCAGGCATTGAGCGCACGCTTGGTGAAACGGAGCGCCTGCTGGGAACCGCGGGCCAGCTGGGACGCGACCTCAAGGGCGCGGGGCAGCACCTGCTCGCGGGGAACGGACAGGCTCACGAGCCCGATCCGCTCGGCCTCGGCGCCCGTCAGCTTCTCGGAGGTGAGCACGTAGTACTTTGTCTTGGCCATGCCGACAAGCAACGGCCAGATGAGCGCGGCGTGGTCGCCGGCGGTCACACCGACCTTGGTATGGCCTTCGATCAGCACCGCGTCGTCCGCGGCGATGCTGATGTCGGCGAGAAGCGCGGTCGACAGCCCGTAGCCGACCGCGGGGCCGTTGATCGCGGAGATGATCGGCTTCTCGATGCGCAACATCGTCGCGACCCGCTTGCGTTCGGTCTCCAGCATCGCGAGCGCGTCCTGGGGCGTGGGATCGGGCTGAGCGACGTCCATCCCGGTACAGAAGGCCTTGCCGGCCCCGGTGATGACGACGACCCGGGTCTGGTCGTCGCGCTCGACGTCGGCCCAGATCTGGTTCATCTCCTCGAACATCGGCAGGGTGAGCGAGTTGTACCGGTCGGGTCGATTGATCGTGATCTGGAGGACGCCG
>NZ_BBUZ01000032.1 GCF_001417735.1 Streptomyces sp. NBRC 110028 | reverse complement strand
ACGCGCTTCAGAAGCTTGGCGATCTTGTCCCAGTCCTGGCGGGCGGCATAGCGGAAGGAGCTCCGCAGCAGGTGGAGCCGTACGGAAACAAGGTGTCGCTTTCGGCAGTGGGCCTCGTTGACCTGGTATGGCGTTTTCGGAGGAGGAGCACGGTCAACTCGCCTTGCGGTTCGAGGTGTTGCTGCCCCATCTGGACGAGCGGCAGCGGCGTTTGCTGCTGGCGGCCGAGGCGAGGTTGCTGGGACATGGCGGTGTCCGGGCGGTCGCGGGGGTGAGCGAGACCACGGTCCGCCGGGGTGTCTTCGAACTGGAGGCTGGCGAGGCCCCACCGCCTGCAGGCCGGACTCGCAGGTCGGGCGGGGGCCGCAAGCGGGCCGAAGACGTCGATCAGGCTCTGCTGCCTGCGTTGATGGCGCTGGTCGAGCCGGATGAGAGGGGCGATCCGACGTCGCCGCTGCGGTGGACGACGAAGTCGCTGCGGAACCTCGCCGAGGAGCTGACGCATCAGGGGCATCCGGTGTCCGCGATGACGGTAGGTCGGCTGCTGAAGGACAGCGGCTTCAGCCTCCAGGCCCAGGCCAAGACTCTGGAGGGCGAGCAACATCCGGACCGGGACGCGCAGTTCCGCTACCTCAACGAGCAGGTCAAGCAGCACCAGGCCGACGACGAGCCGGTCATCAGCGTGGACACGAAGAAGAAGGAGATGATCGGCCGACTGCCCAACCCCGGACGGCAGTGGCGCCCGAAGGGCGACCCGGTCCGGGTCGACGACCACAGCTTCTTCTCCGGGCCGACGGGTGAAGTGGCGATCCCGTATGGCATCTACGATCTTTCGGCGGACACCGGCTGGGTCAATGTCGGCACCGACCACGACACCTCGGTCTTCGCGGTCGCTTCGATCCGCCGCTGGTGGCAGGCGCGGGGCCGCCACGACTACCCGCAGGCCACCCGGCTGCTGATCACCGCGGACGCGGGTGGCTCCAACGGCTACCGCTTCCGCGTCTGGAAGGCGGAGCTGGCCAGACTCGCCTCCGAGACGGGCCTGTCGATCACCATCTGTCACTTCCCTCCCGGCACCTCGAAATGGAACAAGATCGAGCACCGGCTGTTTTCTCACATCACGATGAACTGGCGGGGTCGCTCGCTGACCAGCCATGAGGTCGTTGTCGAGTCCATCGCCGCGACACGCACCCGCAGTGGGCTGCGGGTCGAAGCCGAACTCGACACCCGCCGCTATCCCCTGGGTCCGACGTCGGTCAGGACTGTCTTGGAGCGTTTGCCGTTGCGGGAGTTGCCGCCGTTCTTGCCCTCCGGGTCGTGCTTGTCATAGCCGAGGTGGTCGGTGATTTCGCCCTCCAGGGCGGACTCCAGCAGCCGCTTGGTCAGCTGCTGCAGCAACCCGCCCTCACCAGTCAACTGCAGACCCTCGGCCTGAGCCCGGCCCACGTCGATCAACTGGTCGTCCACGGCCTTCGCCGGCACAGCCTCCACGGGCTCGACAGCCTCGGAGCCGGACACGTTCTCACTGGTCATCGATGTATCTTCCATGATCGGGAGTTACACCGAACGTTTTACAGTCCCCCACAAGACGGTCATCGCCCATCGCGCCGGCTACTCCCTGGCCAGGGCTCAAAGCTGAGGCAACGACGGCATGGGCTCGTCGTCGGCACCTGTGAGCGTCGCCTCCATCCAAGCGTCGCGAACATGTCCGCGACGCATTGGAGCAGCTCAGGAACATCCCGAGCGCTTCCAAACTCGGTAAAACGGACGAGGCGCACCGGACGTCGGGTCGGTTGGGCAAGCCGTGGGCGGTCGTTCACGACAACACCCGCATCCCGTCCCTGCGGCGCGCATGCCACACTGACCATCACCAGATTCCGGATGCGCTGCGTCTGCGTCGCGCGGCAGAGCAAAACACATGCCCTTTCCGTACTATCACTAGGACATTGCCGTGCAGGAGGGCCTGCTCCCGTACACGTGGCAGCAGGCCCTGAGAGTACACGCATGAGATTCGCACACGCCGCGAGCTTCGCCCCGTCGATCGTGGCACCCAGAAAGGGACCTAAGCACATGCCCGAAACCACTGCTCCGCCCAGCCAGTTGACCTCGCAGTACAGCACGAAGGTGGCGGATGACCTCGAGCTCAACCGTAAGGAACAGGAACGAATCAGCGGTGAAATCGAAGCGCTGAAGGCACAGTTGGTCGCGCTGGAGCAGGACCACACCGTCCTGGTGAACGTCCAGCAGGCCCTCGGGGCCGCGGCAGCACCCGCTGTATCCGAGTCCACCACAGCAGTGCGCGCACCCCGCAAGAAGAAGACGGCCACGTCGAAGGTCGACAAGCAGCCGCAGGTAAAGAAGTCCGCCACGCCGGCCCCCAAGCAGACCCGCAAGAAGAACACGTCCAAGGCATCCGCCGTACAATCGGCTCAGCCCACCCTCGTCGACTTGGTCCGCGAGCACCTGACAGGCCAGGGCGAGCCGCGCTCCGCAGCCGAAATCACCGCCGCGCTCGACAAGCAGCACCCCGAGCGCAACGTCAAGAACACCGTCGTGCGCACCACGCTCGAAAACCTCGTGGCCAAGAACCAGGCCCAGCGCACCAAGCAGGGCTCGTCCGTCTTCTACACCGCCGCAGAGGCCGCCGGAGCTGCCGTACAGGACAAGCCGGGAGACCAGCAGTCTGCGGGCTCTGACCGCTGAAGCGCGGTGGCCGTGTCGTCGTCGATATCGAGCAGGTCGGCCGTTGAGGTCGGGCCGATGGCTCCCGGGCGCCCCAGGGGGCGAGTCCGGCGACAGCCGTGCCCTCACCTACGCCGAGCTCAAGGACGGGGTGGCCATGACCGCCACAACACCCTGCTGGAGTTGGGAGTACAGGAGGGCGACCGGTCGCCGTCTACATGCCGATGATCCCGGAGACGGCCGTCGCGATGCCGGTCTGCGCCCTGATCGGCGCCGCGCGCTCGGTCGTCTTCGGCGGGTTCTCGGCGGACGCCCTCACCACCCGTATCCAGGAGGCAGACGCCAAGGTCATCATCACCTCCGACGGCGGCTACCGGTGCGGCAAGCCGTCCGCGCTCCCGCACGCAACCGTCGTGGTCGACGAGTCCGCCGCGTCGAAGCTGAAGCTCGCCGGCTACTTCAGGGCCACTACGCGGCCGAACCCGCGTGGCAGGATCGTTCCGCTGCGTAGGACTCCATGACCGTCACCACTGGCCGGGCCCGCTGATCTGACCGGTCGGCGGGCCCACACCGGCAGGCCGTCGAACGCAACTGATCCAATTCGCTGCTGATCGCATCCCGCAGCACGTCATGCTGCGGACCGAGCCTGAACCGCTCATCACTCCACCGCTCATGCGGATACAGCCATACAGGCTTGCCTACCAGCTCGGTCGGCTCCCACTCGAACCGCGGCCAGACGTGGGCATGCAAGAACGGGTCCGTGTTACCGAGGATCTCCAGGTTGACCCGGCGAAAATCGGGATCCAGCCGCCGACAGACTCGCTCAACCGCTTCCCCGAGCTGGTCCATATCGGACAGAAATGCCAGCCGCTTGGTCTTCGGCAGGTCAGACAGCCGCTGAACACCGGGGTCGTCCACCAGGAGGACTGAGTAGCCCGGCAAGAACTGAACATCCCCGATCACCGCGAATCCCGACTCAAGCCGCCGCAGAACGGTTGGGTTCTCCCCTCGCAGAGCAGCCCCGATCCGATCCATCCGCCAGTCACCAGTCATGGCCAGAACCTACCCGCAGGTGATCAAACCCCGCTCCTCGCTCCCCAGCGTCCCCACACATCAAGGACCAACCAAGTAAGGCGAGGAGCGGCCCCAGCCGTTTTCAGGGCTCTGGCCGCAGTTCCGTGAAAGCACAGGTCAGCGACAGGAAGGCAACACCTTCGCCTGGGACACCTCGCCTTGTGGCGATCAATTCGGCCGCGGAGGTATGGGCAGCGGCCGACGATCTCATGGTGATCCGATGGCTCGGCCGGTTCACGCCTGGAACTGGGTGAGATCGATGGTGTAGACGCGCAGCGGATAGCCGTACACGGGGTGTGTCGTCACGCCTTCCGGCACCATGCGGTGCCGCAGGGCCGTGGCCGGCTCGGGCCGCTGCCGGTGTGAGACTGCGAACAGCGGTCCCAGTTGCCGCATAGTCAGGTTCGTCCGGTCACACAGTGGCAGCAGCCGCTCGGCCAGCGGCAGACTCCACAGCCGGCCCTGCATCGTGCCACTGCCACCGCGCCCCCGCACTGCCTTGAGTAACTGCAGAAACTGCGTCAACCGCAGTCCCGTGAACGTCTCCACTCATACCCGCTCAGCCCTCAACACCTCAGCCATACCGAGGAAGTGCCCAGTTCGCAGCCGTGCGCAACACCCTTGAGTAAGCCCTTTATTCGCGCCTCTGACTGATCGGACCCTACGGCGCGGTGGCCTGGATGCCGGCCAGGACGATGTCGACGATCTTCTCGGCCACCTCTCGGGTGAAGGGGTGGCGTCGCCGATGGATGTAAAGGTACACCGGCCCGGACAGCAGTTCGGTGAGGAAGTAGCTGTCAACAGGGGGAATCTCTTCCTTGTCAACGGCGCTGTCGAATCGCTTTCGGGCGGTGGCGAGCCGTTGGTCGTAAGCAACCCGCACTGCCTCATCGAGATCCGTGTTGCCGGGAGTCGCGAGGGCGGCATGCACCAGGGCCCGGCCGATCGGGCTCGACATGCGCTCGGACAACACCATCAGGAAGTCGACCAGATCACGGCGAAGGTCGCCGGAGTTGTGGAGAGGCGCGGAGTCCTCTGCGTACTGCAGCAGTGCGTCGCTGATGAGTACGGCGCGGTCCGGCCAGTTGCGGTAGACGCTGTTCTTGTTGACTCCGGCGAGTTCGGCGATCTCTTCGTAGCGCAGGCCGACCACACCGTTTCGAGCGACGAGCTCCATCGTCGCCGCGAGGATCTGCGACCGCACCCGAGCGTTGCGACCGCCCGGCCGCGCTGCCCGTCGCGCGCCGGCATCAGTCGTTTCCACGGTCTCCGCGTTCTCTGGCACACCTCTGATTGTCACATCCACCTCTCCGTAGACGCCACGGCAGATCGGTAGTACCTTAAAGAGACTACTCGTCTCTTTAAGGGCGTGAGCGTTTTGAAGTCCACCTATCCGAGCGCACCGGACGACACCCTGGTGTTCGAGAACGATCGAGTGCGAGTCTGTTCGACGATGCTGGAGCCGGAGGGCATGTACGACGTCCATCAGCACCACCACGACTACGTGATCCTGTGTCCGGGCAGGAGGCAGGCCGTGACGCAGAGGCCCGGCAACCCCGACCGGGAAACCTCACTGGCGCCCGAGCCGGGCTTCATGTGGTTTCAGGCGGTTGACACTGCGAAGCCCCTCATCTCGCACCGCGTCCGCAAGGTGAGTGACACGGCGGTCACGCACTACATCATCGAGCGATCACCGAGTGAGAAACGCCTGCCCGCGGAGACCAACAGTCGGGGACCGTTCGTCAACGGGACCTGCGAGGGGCGGAAGTGACTACCGCGCTGGGCACGGTAAAGGCCGGCGAGATCGAGATTGCCTACGCGGAGTCCGGTGCCGGCGAGCCGGTGATTCTGCTGCACGGCGGCGAAAGCACCCGCATCCAGTACGACACCTTCCGGCCTCTGCTCGGTGACGGCATCCGCGCGATCGCCTATGACCAGCGCGACAGTGGAACGTCGGTCAACCCGCCCAGCCCCTACAGCATCCCCGACCTGGCCGAGGACTGCGCCGCACTCATCAGGGCACTCGGATACGAACGAGCTCACATCTTCGGATCCTCATTCGGCGGCTTCATCGCTCTGCAGGTCGCGGTATCGGTGCCTGACGTCGTGCAATCGCTGACGGTCGGCGCCACTTTTCCCGACGCCTCGGCCCTGCAAGCTCCCGTAGCCTCCGAGATCATCGAGTTGTCGCCGTCGCAGCGCGATGCGCAGATGCTTTCCTTCGCCCTGTCCACACGCGGACAGGCGGACGAGAAGCTGCTGGCCGAACTGCGGTCGATATTGGTCCACCGCTCACCGGAGGCGGATGCGCGACGACTGGCCGCAATCCTAGGCTACGACCTCACCGATCGCCTGCCCGAGATTACGGCACCCACCTTGCTCATCTACGGCGAGGACGATCCCGCCGCTCGTCCCGAAATCGGACAGAAGATAGCTGACGCGATCCCTGGGGCGAGGCTGGAAGTGATCCCGGGGGCGCGCCATGGAATCACGGTGGAGTTCGCACGAGAAACCGCCCAGTTGCTCCGTGATTTCGCGCTCACCCACCCGTCGCAACCGACACGGTAAGAGTCCTCCGGCCCATCGTCACTATTGTGGAGAACGCATGAAAATTCTTGTCTCCGGCGCGGGCGTCGCCGGCCTCTCACTCGGACGTACCCTTGGGATGCGAGGTCATCACGTCACGATCATCGAGCGAGCCGACCGGCTTCGGGGCAACGGTTCGCCCATCGATGTCCGCGGCGACGCGATCGAGGTCGCCGAGAAAATGGGCATCCTGTCCGCGGTCCGCGATGCGCGCATCCGAATGACCGAGCAGGTGCATTTCGTCGATGAGAACGGCGCGGCCGTCGGTCGGTTGCCTGACGGCATCGGCGATTCGCCCGACGACATAGAAATCGCCCGGGAGGACCTGTCCAGGATTCTGGCCGACGCGCTGCCCGAGAACGTGGACCTGCGTCTGAGAGAGTCAGTGAACTCGATCGCCGAGCACAACGACCGGGTGGATGTCGACTTCGCTTCCGGCAACTCGGAAAGCTTCAATCTGGTTCTCGGCGCCGACGGCATACATTCGACGGTGCGACGGCTCGTGTTCGGACCGGAGCAGGAGTGGATTCGGCATCTCGGTCTCTACGTCGCCATCACCGACATGCCCGACGAGGCCGATGCCGAAGCCGAGCGAATTAATCCCATGTACAGCTACCCCGGGCACCTGGCCGGCATCGCCCGGTTCAAGGACAAAGCAATAGGTCTGCTGATGTTCGCGTCAGATCCCATCGACTACGACTACCGCGACGTCGAAGCGCAGAAGAAGATCCTTTTTGGCCAGTTTGCCGAATGCCGCTCGTGGAAGGTCCAGAAGATCCTCGACGCGGTGGGCGCCGATCCCGATGTCTACTTCGACTCGGTCAGCCAGATTCACATGCCTATCTGGCACCGGGGCCGGGTCGCGCTGGTGGGCGATGCCGCCCACTGCGCATCCCCTCTCGCGGGCCGGGGCACCTCCCTTGCGCTAACTGGGGCTCAGTTCCTCGCCGAAGAGCTTGAGCGATCGGATGGAGATCACGTCACAGCGTTCCCGCAATACGAGGCTCGCCAACGGCCCTACGCCGATTTCGCCCAGGGAACGGTCGAGGGTGGCGGTGCGCTTCTCGTACCACCCACTGAGGAAGCGATCGTCGTACGGAACCAGCTGCTCCAGCCGGTCGAAGTCGGTCAGTGAGCTTTTTCAGAGTGGCCACTGATCGGGTCACACCTCGGACGATGACGTGTTGCGGGACTACAGCGACTGCCCTGCTCGCGGCTTCATCAGCGACTCGGCGAGCAGGCCTTCCAGTTCGCCGAGCACTCCGTCGGTTGAGATCTTGGCTGGCCCGAGTCTCAGTAAGCCGGTTCAGAAACAAGTACTCAGCTTGCCGTTCAACCTCGGCGCTCGATGAGACGGGCGAGTGATTCCGTGGGCCAGCAGAGCCACTGCAGGAGTGGGTCGGTGACCACGAAGTAGTGGGCGCTGACCCAACCTCGCTTCTTGTGCAGGATCTGCGGGGCCTCATCGCGGTAGACGTAGCGGAGATAGCGGCGGCGGATCGGTGCTCCTGCTATCAGCAATACTGGTGAGGCGACAAGGATGGCCAGCGGGATCAGGGTTTTCACGGCCGTGAGCTTGGCTCTCTCCTCATAGCGCATGCGCTCAGTGTGCTGGTCCTCTGTGTCGCTCGTCAGCCTGTTCTGAGGGTTTGGTGCCGATCTTGTGGTGGGTGGGACGGCTGTATGCCTCGCCGGTGGCGAGGACGCGTCCCACGTCATGACGGATAGCCGGATAGCGGTACTTCGAGCCGAGCGGTCGGCCGGGGCCGGGACGAGAGGGTTTCGGTGCACCGGTCGGCGAGCCGGTCTTTGTGTGGAGGTTTCTGAACCCTCTGCGGACGCGGGCGGGTGTCAGTTTGTTCGGCTCGGTCGGCTTCTCCCAGGGGCGTCGGAGGTCGGTGGCCAGTGGGCGGGCGAGCCGGAGCTGGGCATAGGCGGCGATCACCGGCCAGGTCCACCGGTCGGCCGCTTCCGGGCTGCGAAGCCGGGGCCTGGTCCAACCGAGGGTCTGCTTGCACACGCGAAACGTGTGCTCGATGTCGAAGCGACGGAGGAAGGACTGCCGAGCAGGCCCACCGCGCGATCACCCAAGCCCTGTCCCAACCGCCGTCGGCGGGCACGTGACCAGCCCGGGCCCGCATGATGCCGCTGCATCTGACCGGCCTCACCCGGCGCGTTACCCTTGCCCAGGCCCTGCACCGCGCCACCCTGCTGGTCGAGGGCAGCGGCCTGCTGCCCGCCGTCGAAGCCACACTGCACCACCACACCGGCGCACACAGGGAGTTCACCGCCCGCGCCCTGCTCGCCGGACTGGCAGTCCACGGGCTGCGGCTGGAGGAGATGCACCTCACCAAGGTCCTCGACACTCTCGCCAAGCTGCCCCGCACCGCCCATCGCGACCTCGGTCTCACCGGCCAGGCGACCTACCGGATGCTCTGGCACGCCCTCGAAACCGGCACCCTCGCCATCCCCCACAACCGCCTCCACCCAGCGACCGCACCCGACATTGACCCGGCGGCGGACGGCCGGCACGCGCCATGCCCCCACCAGGACTGCCCCTACGAACCGATCACCCTCAGGGCTCTCACCGGGCGTCTCCTGGACGCCTCCCTCCCCGAAGGGTTCCCCCTCACCGGGGTGCTGGCGATCGACTCCACCGACTACGAGACCTGGGCGCGCCGCCGGGCCTGGACACCCGATGTCGACCCCGACCATCCGCCGGTCAAGGACACAGCCCCGCCCCGCCACAAGCGCCCGCCGAACGAACCCGGCTGGCCGACCACCGGGCACGACGGCCACCTCCAGCGCACGATCGACCCCGACGCACGCGAGGGCTACCGCTCCGGCACCAACGCCTCACCCGGCAACGTCTTCTGCGGCCACAACCTCCACCTCGCAGTCAACGCCCGCGCCCTCGGCGGTGCAGAGGTCCCCTCCGTGATCAGCCCCATGCACCTGGCCCCGGCCGGATCCCACCAAGGCGATGCCGGTATCGCTCCGATCGACCAGCACATGGCCCTCCACACCGGTGCCCGCGAGGTCATCGCCGACCGCGGCTACTCCCACTGCACGCCCACCCGCTGGGCCCTCCCCGTACGACTCCGCGGTCTGGAAGCGGTCATCGATCTCCACCCGGCCCAGCGTGGCACCCACCCGAGCCCCCTCACCGGAACCGTCACCATCGACGGCACTCTCTTCTCCGCAGCCCTGCCGTCGCCGGACGCCTGCGCTGCCCCAACCACCCCCGCTCCATGCGCCTGCCCCACACCATCCCGCTCAGCAACTGCCGCCCGGGCGAGGACTGCGCCTGTGGAAAAACCATCACTCTCAGCCCCGACGAAATGGCCTGGACCCGCCAGCGCAACATCTGGGGCACCGCCACCTGGGCCACCGACTACGGACGTCCTGCCGCCGTCGAATCCGGCAACGCCGAAATCAAGACCCACCGCCTCCACATGGACCGCGGCTTCACCCGCGTCTTCGGCACCACGAAAAACAGCGTCCTCCTCGCCTTCGCCCTCGTCGGCCTCATCAACGGCGCACCACCCGGCTGACACCCCACCGAACCAGTACCACACACAGCCGCACCATCAAGCGGCCCCGTCACGCTCCCACATACCCTCGAGCCGCCCTCCGGGCCCTGGGCAACTCGACCCTCCGATCAACACCAGTGGGACAAGCCGACCAGAATCCCCGCCCGCCCCGGACGATGCAGCGGCACCGCACAAGATCCCCGAACACCAAAAGAACTCCCAGCCCGGACCAAGGGACGCATCGCCCGCAAAGGCAGCGAGTCCAATGAACGATTAGGGCGCCGCCGCTGGGTCAGCGAGCGCACGATGTCCTTGCTGTCCGGCTACCGCAGACTCAGCCCCCGCTACGAACGCAACCCCCGCAACTACCTGGCGTTTCTCGGCCTGGCCGCGTTCCTGTGTTGCTACAAGTGCCTTATCCACCTCACCACGTAGGACACGGTCTTCATTGATATACCGGCGAGGGTGTGAGGACAGTGAGGGCCCCTCCGGCACCGGTCAACCTCTCCGGCACCTACAAGCTGGGCTTCGGCAGCAGGCTCTTGGCGGCCTCGGTGATCGTCTCGACGGCATGGGTGAGCACGGGAATCTCCCTGGCTCCGAGGCGGGTGACGGCCATGATGCGACGGGCCGGGGCCGGTTCGCCGTGCAGCGGGATGCGCGCCACCAGCGGCTCCTCGTTCAGAGGCGCCAGGCGCGGTACGAGGATGACGCCGAAGCCGTGGGCGACCAGGGCGGTTCCGGTGGCCCACTCGTCCGCGTGGTGCGCGATATGGGGTGTGAAGCCCGCGCTCATGCAGGCCGTCAGTACCAACTGGTGGTACGTCGTGCCCGGATTGCCCACGATCCACGGCTCGCGCGCGGCGTCGGCCAGCGTGACGCGCCGCTGCCGGGCCAGCGGATGGTCCCGGGGGACGACCAGGTCCAGCGGATCGTCCAGCAGCGGCCGCTGGTCGAAGCGCTGATCGGTCATGGGCGGCGAATCGGCGGACACGACGAGCAGCGCGAGGTCGGCCTCCTCCGAGAGCAGCAGGTCGAAGCAGCGGTCGGGTTCGGCCTCGATGATCCGCACCGTGAGGTGGGGGTGGGCGTCGCGCAGGTCGGCCGCGGCGGGCGGCAGCAGACGGCTGGCCGCGGTGGAGAACCCGCACAGGGTGATCTGCCCCGTGGGCTCGGTACCGGCGGCGGCCAGCTCCGCCCGGGCCCGCTCCCACTGTTCCTGGAGGCGCTCCGCGTGGCGCAGCAGGATGCGGGCCGCGTTGGTAAGCCGGATGCCGCGGCCCTGCTGCACCACCAGGTCGGTCCCGATCTCGGCGGCGAGCTGGCGCAGTTGGTAGGAGACGGCGGACGGCGTGTAGTGCAACGCCTGCGCCGCGGCGGTCACCGTGCCGTGCTCGGCGACCATCTGGAGAATCCGGAGCCGAGAGTCAATCATGCGAATAGTTTGCATGATTGAGGCGAGAACCGTTTGATTCTCTTCGCCTTCGCCCGGCATCGGACTGGCTGGCGTGATGGAGCAAAGGGTGGGGTCGGAACGGGCGGTACGGACCTCCGTTCTGCTGGTGGTGGTGCTGACGGCGGGGGCGTATCCGCCCGGCCCGCTGTATCCCGGCTGTCAGCGTCTGTTCGGGTACGACGACCTCGTGATGACGCTGCTCTTCGCGACATTCGCATGGGCCAGCGGACCGGCGCTGCTGCTGTGCGGACCGGTGGCGGACCTCTCGCGCAACGGGCCGGTGCTGCGGCTGAGCGTGCTGCTCGCCGCCGCCGGTTCCGGCTGCTTCCTCCTCGCCGACAGCCCCGCGTGGCTCTTCACCGGCCGGATCGGCGACGCGCTGGCCCTGGGCGCCGCGACCGGGGCGGCGCAGGCACTCATCGCGGGCCACGCCCGCCCCACGGCCCGTATGGCCGGACCGCTGCTCGCGGGCCTCACCTTCGCGGCGGGCACCGCCCTGGGGCCGATGGTCTCCGGTGTGCTCGCTGAGTACGTCCCCGGGACACTGATCACGCCCTCGGTAACGCATCTGACCCTCCTGGCGTGGGTGTGGCAGCGACTGCGCCGGACCGTGCCCGCGCCGATGGCCGACCGCGCGGCAGGGATGCGGTGGCACCCCACGCACCCGCACATCCCACGCGATCTGCGCACGCTCTTCCTGGTCGCCGGGCTCGGCGGGTTCCTCGCCCGGGCCGTCGTCGGTATCTACCTCGCCCTCCTCCCGGCGCTGCTCGAACAGACTCCCGCACGGCGCCCATCCGGCCCTGACCGGGGGCGTGCCGGGGAGCGTCCTGGTGTGGTCCCTGCCGGCCCAGCTTCTCGGCGCGCGCCGCTCCCGTACGCCGCCCGGAGTTACGGCCTCGTCGCGCTCGCCGGGAGCCTGCTGCTCCTCGCATCCCCGGAGCCTCCTCCCTGCCCGCCATGCTCACCTCCACGGTCCTCGCCGGGTTCGGGCACGGGCTCGCTGTACGGCGGTGCCGCGCGGGCTCGCCCTGGCGGCCACGTTCTGGTTCGCCTCCCCCGCCCGGAGGCGCGTCCTCCGGCCGCGTCAGGCGTCGATCACCAGGTCCTCCAGGGGCGTTGAGCAGCACAGAAGGATCTTATTGCGCGCCACGTCCCCGGGACGGAGGCCGCCGTTGTCCCGCATGTCGACGGTCCCCTTCTCCAGGGTGGTGACGCACGTACCGCACAGGCCCTGCCCGCAGGAGGAGGGGAGGGTGATGCCCGCCCGGGCGGCGGCCTCCAGCAGGGGCGTACCGGTGTCGCAGGCGATGGTGGTGCCGCTGCGGGAGAGATGGACCGCGAAGCCCGTGTCCCCGGCCGTCTTCCTGGCGACCGGGGCCGGCGCCTCGAAGCTCTCCTCGTGACAGCGGTCCTCCGGCAGCCCCGCCGCGGCCAGCATCCCGCGGACCGCCCGCATGTACCCCGGCGGTCCGCAGGTGAACACCTCGCGCCGGGGCAGATCGGGGGCGATCCGCCGCAACATGTCAAGGGTGAGACGGCCCCGGTGGCCGTCCCACCGCTCCACCGGCCCGTCGTCCTCGCAGACATGGGCGACCCGGATGTGCGGCGCGGTCGCCGCCATCAGCTCCAGCTCCTGCCGGAACGGGATGTCGTCGGGGGTGCGGGCGCTGTGCACGAAGACCACGTCCGCCGGGGACGCCAGGTCGTACAGGGTCCTGGTCATGGACATCAGTGGTGTGATGCCGCTGCCGCCGGACAGGAAGAGGTACGCGGGCGCCGGGTGCCGCGCGGTCGAGAACCCGCCGAGCGGGCCCCGGGCGCGCACCACGTCGCCCGGTGTCAGGTGGTCGTGCAGCCAGTTCGAGACCCGGCCGCCGGGCACGCGTTTGACGGTGATCGCGGCGAGGTGTGGCCGCGACGGCGGGGAGGAGAGCGTGTAGCAGCGGTCGGTCTCCCGGCCGTCGATCTCGAAGGTGAAGGTGAGGTACTGGCCCGGGTCGTGCCGGAAGAGAGCGGATCCAGGCGCTTCGAAGACGAAGGTCTTCATGTCGTGGGTGACGTCGCGGACCTGCCTGCACCTCAGCGGGCCGGTCATCGTCGCCGCTCCTCGCGCAGCCGGGCGATGTACCAGCTGCAGAACGCCTCGACCTGGTATTCCGTCGGGGCGTACGGGCCGGGTACATAGGCCGGGCTGGAGACGCCCCGCTGGGCGCGGGCGACGAGGCGCGCGTCCTGCTCGTTCGTGGCCATCCACACCGCGAGCAGGGTGTCCGGGTCGTAGTCGACGCCCTCCTCGGCGTCCGGGTGGACCAGCCAGGTGGTGCGCAGCAGCGTCCTGTCCGGCGCGAGTGGCAGGACGCTGAAGGTGATCGCGTGGTCGCCGACCACATGGAACCAGGAGTTGGGCTGCATGTGCAGGGAGAGGTGGCCGAGGCGTGGCGTGGGCAGGTCGCCCAACAGTCGGCGGCAGGCGGCCCGGCCGTCCGGGGTGAAGGACTCACCGGCCAGGTCGAGCGCGTCGCGCTGGACGCGGAAGCCGGTGGTGCGGTGGTCCAGTTCCTCAATGAGCGCGTACGGCAGGCCGAGCCGTTCGTATGTCGCGCGCAGCTCGGCGTCGGCCCGCAGATAGCGTTCGTGGGCCGGGCGCAGCGGGGCGGGGATGTCCTCCTCGGCGTAGCCGTAGGTGGGGAAGAACGTGCGCAGCAACTCGGGGTGGCCGTCGCAGTGGTAGCACTCCCGGTTGTTCTCCATCACCAGCTTCCAGTTGCCGTCCTCGACGAGGTCGGTGCGGGCCGCCACCTTCGCCCGGCGCAGGCCGTGCGGCAGCAGATACGGCTCGATACGGGCGGCGACGTCGGCGAAGTCGGCCGGGGGCCGGTCGGCGAGGCAGACGAACACGAGTCCGCCGACGCTGCGCACGTGCACCGCCTTGAGGCCGAAGCAGTCGCGGTCGAAGTCGGCCGGCTGGGAGGGGGCGTACCGCAGGGCGCCATCGGTTCCGTACGTCCACTTGTGGTAGCCGCAGACCAGGTTGCCGACCGATCCGCGTTCCGCCTCCAGGAGGCGGGCGCCGCGGTGACGGCACACGTTGTGGAACGCGCGCAGGTTCTCCTCGTCGTCGCGTACGACGATGACCGAGTACGGGCCGATCTCCACCCTGGTGTAGTCGCCGGGCGCGGGGATCTCGGCGTCCACGGCCACGAAGAGCCAGTGGCGGGTGAAGACGGCCTCGATGTCGAGGTCGTAGAACTCCCGGTCGGTGTAGAAGGGCCGCTCCAGGCTGTGGCCGACGGCCCGTCGCGCCACCGCGTCCCGGACCCGGGACGTCTCCCGCTCCTCGGGGGGCCCGGCGGTGGCCGGTGGTGTCACGGTGCTCACGGTGCTCTCCTCTCACATCGGCAGGCAAAGACGCAGTGCGTCGAGCACCGCGGCGTGGATGTTGCGGCTGGTGACGGCGTCTCCGATGCGGAACAGCTGGAAGCGGCCCTCGGGGTTGTCGGCTTCCCGCTGCGGTTCACCGGCCAGCAGGGCCGGGTGGTTCACGCGGCCGAGGTTGCGCGAGGCGGGGAGCAGGTTCCAGTAGAGGTCGGCGAGGGGCAGCGTCCCGTGTTCCACCACCACGTGGTCCACGATCCGCTCCGCCTCGGTGTCCGCATACGGGCTGCGCAGCGTGGCCGCCAGACGGCCGTCCTCGGTGCGGCGTACGGACGTCAGCCGGTGGGCCAGGGTGGTGCGCACCGTGTGTGCGGCGAAGGCCCGCAGATAGGCGGGCGAGTTCATACTGCCGACGTCGGGTGCGAGGGTGCGCTCCGGCGTCACGTACTCGATGGGCAGCCCCTTGCGGGCCAGCACCTCGGTGGCGTCCAGGCCCGGGTAGGCGCCGTTGTCGTCGTAGACCAGGACGGGTCCGTGGGGGCGCAGGGCACCGCCGAGGACGTCCCAGGTGTCGGACACCAGGTCGGCGCCCTCGGCGAGGAAGGAGACGTTCGGCAGCCCGCCGGTGGCGACGAGCACGATGTCGGGGCGTTCGGCGAGGACGTCCTCGGGCTCGGCCAGCGTCCCGAGCCGCAGGTCGACGCCGAGCACCTTGCACTCGTCGACGCGCCAGTCCACGATGCCGAGGAGATCGCGCCTGCGGGTGTTGGACGCGGCGATGCGTATCTGCCCGCCGGGCAGGTCGCCGGCCTCGAACACGACCACCGCATGGCCGCGCTCGCCCAGCACCCGGGCCGCTTCGAGACCCGCCGGACCGGCTCCCACGACCACGGCCTTCTTCCGCTCGGCCGCGGGCGGAACGGTGTGCGGCAGCCGCTGCTCCCGCCCGGTGGCGGGGTTGTGGACGCACTTGGTGTCCCCGGAGTCGTAGATCGCGTCGAGGCAGTAGCTCGCCCCCACGCACGGCCGGATGCGGTCCTCGTCTCCGGCGGCCACCTTGGCCACGAGGTGGGGATCGGCGATCTGGGCCCGGGTCATGCCGACCAGGTCGAGCAGCCCCTCCCGCACCGCGTACCGCGCGGTGGCGACGTCGGCGATGCGGCCCGCGTGCATAACGGGCACATCGATCCGTCGCTTGATCCCGGCGGTGAAGTCGAGGAACGGCGCGGACGGCATGCCCATCGTCGGGATCGCCCTCGCCAGCGTGACGTCGCTCTCGATCGAACCCCGGATGGTGCTGACGAAGTCGATACCGTCCGCGACGTACGCCCGGAGCGCGGTCAGCGCCTCGTCCAGGACCAGCCCGCCAGGCCGGTCCTCGTCCATCATCATGCGGATGCCCACGATGAAGTCCGGCCCGACCGCCGCCCGGACCGCCCGGATCACCCGGCGCGGGAAGGCCATGCGATGCGCGAGGCTGCCACCGAACTCGCCGTCCCGGTGGTTCGTCGTCGGCGACAGGAAACTGTCGAAGAAGTGTCCGTACGACTGGATCTCGATCCCGTCCAGCCCCCCGGCCTCACAGCGGGCGGCCGCGTCCGCGTAATCCCGTACGACCCGGTCCAGGTCCCACGCCTCGGCCTCCTTGGGGAATGCCCGGTGCGCGGGTTCCCGCACCGGCGACGCGGAGAGCACCGGCAGCCAGTCCCCCGTGTAGTTGCTGGTGCGCCGCCCCAGATGCGTGATCTGGCACATGACCGCCGTCCCGGCATCGTGCACATCGTCGGCCAGCCGCCGGAACCACGGCACCACCTCGTCGCGGTAGAGCAGCAGATTGCCGAAGGACGGGGGGCTGTCGGGCGACACCACCGCCGACCCGCCGATCATCGTCAGCCCGACCCCGCCGCGCGCCTTCTCCAGGTGGTACATCCGATACCGGTCCCGCGGCAGCCCCTCTTCCCCGAACGCCGGTTCATGTGACGTGCTGACCACCCTGTTGCGCAGGGTGAGGCTCTTGATCGTGAAGGGCTGGAGCAGGGGATCCATCGTTCGCGCATGCATGTGGCGCTCCTCCCTGAGCAGGACAAGCCCAGCATGGAGGTGACACCCGTCACGGACAATCAAACGATCCCTCAGGAAACCATGCGAATCGGCTCCAAGATCGAAGCCGCCGCGCCACTTCCCGCGCCTCCGGTGAACTGCTAGCCGTTGCTGGCAAGCACGTTCCAGCAGGCACTCAAGAGGAACACGTCCAAGGCACCCGCCGTATCATCGGCCCAGTCCACACTCGTCGACCTGGTGCCGCATCTCGGTCGACGCGAAGGTAAGCAAGGCACAGATGTACGCCTACTACGGCAGCAAAGAGAGCCTGTTCGACGCCGTTCTCGCCGACCAGGTCGAAGGCATCCTCGAAGCCGCACCGCTGACCGCCGAGGACTTGCCCGGTTACGCCGTCCGCCTCTACGACGCCTATCTCGCCCATCCGCAGCTCGTGCGCCTGGCCACCTGGGCCCGCCTGGAGCGCACCCCTGCCGGACACCTGTTCTCCGAGGCCGACGAAAGTCCCAAGATCCAGGCCATCGCCCGGGCACAGGACTCCGGGCACATCGATCCCGCTCTGCCTGCTGCCGATGTGCACTCCATGGTGATCTCCATGGCCATGACCTGGTCACCGGGAAGCCTCACCTACACCGCTACTGCGGCCGACCCCAGCGCTGACCACGACCGCCGCCGTACCAGCCTCGCCGCGGCCGTGCGGCGCGCCTTCCGCTCCTGACGCAGATCTGTCCTGGCCCACCAAGCCTCCCGGACAATTTCACCAACCGGTCGGCCGGGTAGAGACCGGTGGGGATCACGGGAAGTTCTCCGTCCTGGTGTCGAGCCGGGCCCGGACAGCGAGCCGGGCCGTTCTCGACCAGCCAGGCCGCTTCACCGCGGCCTCGGCCTCGGCAGTGTGCGGCATGCGAAGCCATCGCACCGGGGCGGGCGGAGCACCTCGCTTCTCCTCGCGGGAGTCCGGGTCGACAGCGCCGGTAACGCGGCGGTCACCCCTCTCCGCCCGCCGCGGGTGAGCGGTCAGGGGGAAGCGTGCGGTGGCCGTCGTTCCGTACTCTGGCGGCATGCACACGCGCCCCACGTTGAGCTGGACTCCCGCCGAAGACCTGCCGCCGGGCAGCACGGACCTGGAACCGGTCGCCGACGCGCTGCGCACCGGCGGTGTGCTGGTGCTCAGCGGGGCGGGCATCTCCACCGAGTCGGGCATCCCCGACTACCGGGGCGTGGACGGGAGCCTGAGCCGCCACACCCCGATGACCTACCAGGACTTCACGGCCGACGCCCGGGCCCGGCGCCGGTACTGGGCGCGCAGCCACCTCGGCTGGCACACCTTCGGCCGCGCCCGTCCCAACACCGGCCACCGGGCCGTGGCCGCCTTCGCACGGCACGGTCTGCTCTCGGGAGTGATCACCCAGAACGTCGACGGCCTGCACCAGGCCGCCGGCAGCGAGGACGTCGTGGAACTCCACGGAAGCCTGAGCCGGGTCGTCTGCCTTTCCTGCGGCACCTTCAGCCCACGCCGCGAACTCGCCCGGCGGCTGGAGGCGGCGAATGCGGGCTTCGCGCCCGTGGCCGCCGGGATCAACCCCGACGGTGACGCCGACCTCACCGACGAACAGGTCGGGGACTTCCGCGCGGTGCCGTGCGCGCACTGCGGCGGCATCCTCAAACCGGACGTGGTCTTCTTCGGTGAAGCCGTCCCGCCGCAGCGGGTCGAGCACTGCCGCGAGCTGGTACGCGAGGCGGCCTCGCTCCTGGTCCTGGGCTCGTCACTGACGGTGATGTCCGGGCTGCGATTCGTCCGCCAGGCGGCCCAGGCCGGAAAGCCGGTGCTGATCGTCAACATGGACCCGACCCGGGGCGACCGGCACGCGCTCACCCGGGTCTCTCTCCCGCTGGGAGCGGCCCTCACCACCGTGGCCGCGCGGCTGGGCATCCCCGGGCCGGCCCAGGCGTGACACGGGCCCCGGCTCACGGGAACGCCTGATGCGCCGCCCCCTGAGCCGGGGGCGGACGATTGGGGGGGCCGGTTCAGCGGCCCGTCATCAAGGAGGCCGGGCGCGTGGCGTACCGCGGACGCCGAACACGAGGAGGCACCGCCCGTGGACACGGTGTCCCTCAGGCGGGTGGCACCACACCGGTGTGAACGCGCTCCCACCCGGCACAGGGCGGCGGGGTGGTGCCGTGGCGGGCGAACCGGGCCGGGTGGCGGTATGGGCGAGCACCGTGCGCTGCGCCGCCGGATCGGCTACCTGCCGCAGGGGTTCGGCTACTACAAGCGCTTCACGGTGCGTGAGTTCGTCGAGTACATGGCAGGGCTGAAGGAGGTGCCGAAGGCGGACATCCCGGCGGCGGTGCAGCGCGCCGTGGAGCGGGTGGGGCCGGCGGACCGCGCCGAGGAGAAGAGACGCCGGCCGCGCGCCATGTCCCGGCCGCGCCGGTGGGCCCGCCGGCGCGCCGCGGCCGACGTCGCGGCGGCGCGGCCCACCGCGTGGATCGCGGTCCGCACGCCCGGGGTGCGTTCGCCCTACGGCGTGTAGACGGCGTCACTGCCGTACAGCTCCCTGGTGAACGCGGAGACATCGGCGCTGCGATCGGCGCCGTCGAGGTTGTACGTCAGATAGACGCCGTACCCCTCGCCGACGGTGCGGCGGGCGAGGTCGGCGGCCGTGCTCCGCGAGGTACGGCCGATCTCGACGGCCGCCGGCGACAGCTTCGCCTTGGGCAGTGCCACCCGGGGAACCTGCCAGGTGCCGTAGTACGGGTTCCAGGCGTAGTCGAACATGGACGAGACGTCGACACCGCCGTAGGAGAGACGCGACGCGGCCGGGCCGATGTTGTAGAGGCTGATGATCTTGCCCGGCAGGTTCGCGCGCAGCGCCGTCACCAGGTGCACGAACGAGCTGTCGTTGGGCTGGCCGGTACCGTTGTTGCCGTAGTCCGCGTACTCGTCATCGAAGTCGATGCCGTCGAGACCGTACCTGGCGACGGCGTCCGACAGTTGTCGCGCGAACGCCGAAGCCTGTTGCTGGGAGGGGAAGTTGGCGAAGCCCGCGCCCTGATGGTTGCCGAGCACCGAGAGGACGACCTTGATGCCCTTCTGCTGCAACGGCCGGATCTGAGTGGCGGCGTTGTCGAGGACGCGCTGCACGTTCTCGTTGAAGTGCAGGTACGCCGCCTTCGTGCCCGTGTCGTAGTTGATGTTCGCCGCGAACACCACGGCGACGTCGAAGACGTTGCCGCCGCCGTTGGCGAGGGTGTACTTGCCGACGTTGCGCACGCTGTTGTTGTTCACCTCGACGTACGCCACCGAGGTCGGCCCCTGTTTCACCGCAGCGGGGGCCGCCGACGCGCCGGTCGCGGCGGTCCCACCGAAGGCGAGGGCCACGACCGCGGAGAGCGCGACCGCGGCCGTCCGTAATCTGCTCCGTACCAGAGTGAACATCATTGACCGGTCTCCCCTCGCATGGGTCGGCGTCCGACCTGTCCGCACGCCGAGTGATCCCTCCAAGTTTTCCGCTCCCATGGCGGAATCCAAAGGATCGCGTGCGAACTCTTCACCACTCCCTCGCACCCGGCATCCGGTCGGCCCGGATCTGGCCGACGACAGCCGGGCAGAGCCCGAACAGCCCGGACACGGCATGCCGGAGCGCGCGTCCGCCTCCCATCGGATCATCCGTCAACGCGCCTGAACGGCCTGGTCCCACCGCGTGAAGCCGAGTCGTTCCGCGAGCTCGTGGACCCCGACGCCGTATGTCTCCCCTCTCCCGCCGGAGGCGTGTGCCGCTCACCGACCTCGCCGCCGCCGACCTGATCGTGCACTCCGCCGACCGACGCTCGGTGATGTACGGCGTCGTCCTGGTCCTCCTTCGCGATGCGGGCGTCGAGCCGCACATCCGCCACCAGGTCGGCGAGACCTCGCCCCCGGTCACCCTCGTCGCCGGCGGCCTCGGTGTCGCGGTCGTGCCCGAGCCGGTGACCACCCTGGCCCTCGATGGTGTCGTCCACCTGCCGCCGGCCGGAGCCGGCGCACGGGTGGAGCCGGCCGTCGCGCACCGCGCGGATCGCTCGGAGCCGGGTGGGCTCGTGCGGGAGCGCTCAGGCTGCGGGCCGTGGTGCGGGGACGGGTGGCGCCGGGCTCGTCACAGTCCGAGGAACGCCCGCGCGTTGGCGGTGAGCGTTCCGGCATCCGGTCCGTGGTCGGTGGCGAAGCGGACAGGGTCGCCCTGGGCCATGTCGAACGGGTAGTCGCTCCCGCAGACCACGCCGCCCTTGGAGGCGTGCGCGGTCAGCAGCCCCAGCGGCCCGGGGTCGTGCGTGACGCTGTCGAAGAACAGCTCGCCGAACACCTCCTGTGGCGGGCGGGTCGAGTGGCGGCGCACCTCGGCCCGGGTCCGCCAGCCGTGGGACCACCGGCCGAGCAGCCATGGTGCGCAGCCACCGCCGTGGACGAAGCAGATGCGCAGCCGCGGCAGCCGCTCCTTGACACCCCCCAGGATGAGCGCGGCGACGGCGGTGGCGCTCTCGACAGGGTTGCCGATGAGGTTGGAGAGGTAGTGCTCGGACCACTTCGGCCGGGACAGTTGCATGGGATGCACCAGCACGGCGAGATCGAGTTCGGCGGCGGCGGTGAGGACGTGGCGCAGCACGCCGTGGTCCAGGGAGCGCCCGGCGAGCAGCGGCGGTATCGCGATCCCGGCGAAACCGTCGGTCCGGGCCAGCCGCTCCATCTGGGTGCGCGCCCGGTCCGCGTCGTCGAGACTGACCAGGCCGAGCCCCACGAGCCTGCCACCGGCGTCGGAGACCACGGCGGACAGCGCCTCGTTGAAGGCGGTGACATACGAGCGAACCAAGCAGCGGCGGACGGTCCCGGCCCTGTCCGTAGGTGGCGAGAAGTCGTGGAACCGCATGACACCTGGAAAGCGCAGAGCGCGCTCGCCAAAATTCTCGACTACGCGGGCAGCGGGGCGCGGCACTGGCCGATCCACATACTCCAGCGGTCGCTCGAGTACACCGCCCAGTTGCAGGGCAGTACCGGAGAGCAATTGCCGGCGGAGATGGGATATTCCATCGACGAGGGTTTCTTCCTGCGCACCATCGAGTCGAATCTGGCCGTGGGCAGGCTCCGCATGGCCATTGCGGCCAGCCGATTTCCGCCCGAATTCAACCGAGGTTTCTATTTCTCGGTCAGCAGCCGAGCGCCGCCGAGGTGTACGGCGTCGAACCGCGCCGCTTCTCCGACGGGCCCCATGCGGCGTTCATCCCGAAGGTGCACCTGAACGGCCCGCGGACGGCGGAGGCGGGGAATCGGCCGGGAAACCGGACCCGGTTCCCCGTAGGCCGCTCGATCGACCGTCGGCCGCTTCCCGCGGATCAGTGTGGTCCCGCCTGCCACGAGCACCGGTGAACCGCTCCGGGCGCGGTGGAGATCCGCGCCTCCGGCTGCCGTGTCAGCGCCCCGGACCAACGAGACGTACCGCTGGAGCGTCCACGGCGCCGGGTCCCGCGAACTGACGCCGCGACCGGGGCCGGCGCACATCCACGTTGCCGCTGTCGACCGTCGGACCATGCGCCGTGACAATCGGCTCGACGGCCTTCGCTTTGGCCCGCGTGCTCGTGACGAGCCCGCGGGCCGGTGCCCTGCGCAGCCGAATCCGCCCCCTGAGGGGCGAAAGGGCATCGGGGGCCACGTGGCGGGAAGCTCGGCAATGGGGTGTCCGGGCCGTCACAGCCCGCAGGATCCCCTGTCGAGGTGGAAGTACCGGGCGTTGGCCCAGCGGCACAGCCGGATACCGACGGCGACGCCGGCGATCGTGACCACGGCGGGCAGGTATCCGCTGGCAACCTGGATGACCGGGATTGCCGGGCATCCGCCCGAGATGGCCCAGCCGGTACCGAACAGCACCGCGCCTGGGACCACGCCGGCGTGGATGCGCCCCGGTGCGCGGCGGACTCGCAGCAGGGCGAACGCGCACACGATGATCCCGACGGCCCCGATGAAGGCGAAGAACATCCGCGGGTCCTGGAAGGTGAACATGCGGTTCAGTTCGGCGTAGTCGCCGAAACCGATGTTGGTGACGGTGTAGCCGAGTGCCAGACCGGTGATGATGGTGGCCAGCAGTATCGTGCCCCGGGTACGCATCAGATCACCTTCCACAGAAGGAACGACACCGCGACGGCGGTACCGAAGAACACGGCGGTCGCGACGATGCTGACCGGACTCAGCCGACCGCAGCCGCTCAGCCCGTGGCCGGAACTGCATCCGCCGGCCAGTCGGGTACCGAAGCCGACCAGGACGCCCCCCGCGAACAACAGGGCGATGGTGAGGGCCGGATCGGCGGTGACCACGTCCCGGAAACCAGGGCCCATATCGAAGCGGAGCCGGAACCGCCCGGACGTGACGGCGGCGATCCATCCGCCGACGAAGATCGACACCAGCAGTACAGCCTGGGTGACCACCGGGACCGGGCGCAGGCTTGTGGCCGAGGGGCTCGTGTCCGCTGCCGGCTCGGCGTCCGGGGTCAGCGGCCGCGCCTTCTGCTGCGGGACCGGTGGCGCGGTCGGTGCGGCGGGGCCGGTGCCGAAGTGCTCGGCGGTGGCTGCGGCGAGCGCGTCGGCAAGGACACGATCATCGGTGAACTCCTCGTCCAGCCGCTCGAGTCGGTGCTCACGCCGCCAGTGCAACACCCGGTCCCACGCCGAGGAGACACCGAAGGACCGGCCGGTGGCGAGGGTGTAGGCGACAGTGACGAAGGCGAGCCCGATCGCGCCCGCCCACCAGGGCCAATAGGAACTCACGCTGAACCTCTCATCCAATCGACGACCCGGGCCCAGCACCCGCGCCGAGCGGGGCGCTCCGGTGGGTGGGCAACCGGTGTGGGCGGTGCCGGCCGGTGATGCTGGGCCGGTGCGGGTGAAGGTGCCGGTTCCATCTGGGCCGTGGTCGGCGATGGGGGGGTCTGCCCGGATATCTGCTCCGAGGTGGCCGCACGGGACGGGTCGGCATCGGCCGCGCGCCTGATGTGATGCGCGTGGCGTCCGTTGGGCAGCAGGCTGATGGGCACGCGCTCGCCGGTGAGTGACAGCCTATAACGTGCACAATCGTGCCACCGGTCCTCGCTATCACAATAGTAATCGCGCCAGCCCTCCAGACTCGCCCTGAGCAAGGGGAAGAGTGGACATCCTGCGGCGTGCGAGCAACCCACGTTGCTCCTTTCTGACCAGCTACATCGCCCCCGTCCAGGGACAGGCGGTGCCGTTCTGTCGTCGTTTGCCCCGCACAGTCGACGCCTTTCCCTGCGTCCGGAGAGGCGGGCGCCACACGTGTGCTGATGGTTCGTCACCAGTGCAGGCGTGATGCAATCACTGATTGCCGCCTGGAGCAACCTGGAGGCGTTTTCCTATAGGGCCGCACGGCGGCCGTATCGCATCGTGAGATTTCCGCGCGATAGATACACCAACCCGTCCGGCATTGTCCGGATACCGGCTGGTCGAAATAGAGCCACTTTTGATTGCGCTACGGCCCAGTGGTTGTTGCGTCCCCCGAGCTCCCTGGGCGGGTGGGAGTTGGCGGTGGCGGTGGCCGCGGCGACGAATGCCGAAGTCCGTGGACGGGAAAATCCGGCGAAGGAAGTTCGGACCACAGGCGCACGGCCGGCCTGAGCGTTGGGGAGTTCGATACCGATTCCTTGACTTTACGCGCGAAGACAAGACGCACCGTGGGGTTTTCGAGGCGGTCGCCGCAGGCGATCCGCCGTCCGCCATCGCCGCGATGAGCCGCCACTTCGACAGCGCCGACCGGTACGTCGCCGAAGTGATCGCGCTGACGGCCGGCCCCGGAGCAGACGGCGGCGCCTCGGGAACGCGAGGGCGGAGCGGGGCCTCCCCTGCGGAACCGGACCAACGGCCGTGCCGCGGGCGCACCGGGCCGAAGTCAGCCGTCACCGGCTCTACCGCGTTGATCCCCTCGCGGCCCCGAGGCGCCCCTCCGGCGGCGTCCGCTCCGCCAGCGCGGGGATCGATGTGCGGCCGGGGCGGTGGAGATGGCGGAACGGGGCGCGGTGTCCTCGGACAGCGTCGTGGCCCCAGCCCCGGGGCCGGGGTGCCGGATACGGTCCGCCCTCCCCCGTTCACCGTCAGGCATCCGGCTCCTCCCGTTTCATCGGAGGCTCGACGGGGGCGGGGGCGGGGGCGGGGGCGGGGGCGGGCCTTGCGGGCCGAAGAACACGGCACGGGCCACCGCCGGGGCGAACAGCGCGCTGATCGGTTCCTTCAACGTCAGGACCAAGCGGAAGGCGTCGCCCACCCCGTGTCGCCGGGGGCGCGCTCCTGGGCCCGGCGCGGATACCAGCCGACGGGCCGGTCCACGGCCCGTGAGGCGACCGCGTTCCCGATGGCGCCCGGCTTGCTCCTGCCCGCCCCGGCCGAGATGTCCCATGCCTGCCGGGACGCCACGAAGAAGGCACGCTGCACCCGGCGTGTCGCCGGTGTCCGGCGTGTGCCGACCAGCGCGTCACGCAGGGCCACAGCGGTCATCGCCGCGAGTAGCGAGTTCACGTCGCCCCTTGCTCCCTTGTTCCAGCACGTCGGCCCCGAACGACGAGCGTCTCGTGGGCGAGAGACGGTTGAGGGGATTCCCGCCGAACCTCCGTAGCGCGCGCCGTGTCACACCGGCGCCGGGCGGGAGGATCTCCGCCCCGTCATCACGCCTCGGCACCGGCGTCCTCGGTTCCGTCCCACTGGTTTTCGGATCCGTCGGTCCACACCCCACGTGTCCCGGTTCGGCGGTCAGGCGCGCCCAGCGGCTCCCGTCAGCCACCGTCGATATCGCGTCGCCGGTACCGCGTGGCGGATGCCCGGTCAGGACCGGCCACCTGATGAGACGCCGGCACCACGCGCCCGCTTCACCCGTAACGGCCGCTGTCGGCACTTGGGATCCCGCCTCCGGCGCCGAGGTGGCGCGGTGGTGGCGCGCCCCGCGCGCCGATGTGGTACCCGTTCAGGACCTGTGCGAGGTGGGTGCGCCGTGTCGTACCGGATGGCGAAGGGATGGCCATGACGGTGAAGTCCCTCTCAGGACTCCTCGGCCGCGCCGAGTGTCATCATCAGCCGGTTGGCCCAGGCGAACATGGCGCTGACCGCCATCATGTCGGCGACCGAGGCGTCGTCCAGGCCGATCCCGCGGAGCGCGGCGATGTCGTCGGCATCGAGAGTGGCCGGGGTGGGGGCCAGCTTGGCGGCGACGCCGACGAGTACACGGGCGCGCACGTCGGTGAGCACCTCGGGCCCGAAGGCGGCGAGCGCGGCGGCGCTGGCCTGGTCCTTCGACAATTGCACATGCCGACGGCCGTGCACCGAGGCGCAATAGCGGCAGCCGGTCACGAGTGACGTGGCCAGCGCCACCAGCTCGCGCTCGGCACGGTCCAGCGCGCCCTCCCCCGTCATGATGGCGTCGTAAAGAGCCGTCCGCTCCGCAAGCACCTCGGGGTCGTGGAGCAGGGTGCGATAGAAGGGCGTCCACTTCTTCGGCGTCTTGGCATCGGCTCCCGCTTCACGGTCGGGTTCGGCCGGCGCCGGCACCCAGGGACGCCACTTCAGCACGGGGAAGGCCGCGGTGCCCTGGGGTACGGCCTCGCGCGACGGCGCGACGGCCTCGGGGCGCCGCCCCGTGGGCTGCGCGGGACTGTGCGCGAGGCAGGTCAGGCCGCGCAGCAGGCGCGAGCGGTAGC
The DNA here is from genome assembly GCF_001417735.1 of Streptomyces sp. NBRC 110028. Classification (GTDB taxonomy): domain Bacteria; phylum Actinomycetota; class Actinomycetes; order Streptomycetales; family Streptomycetaceae; genus Streptomyces. The sequence continues at coordinate 234,020 of NZ_BBUZ01000032.1, read as the reverse complement.
TGACGTAGCAGACAACCTGGGCGGCGGCCACCGCGACCTGCGCGGGCACGCCGGCCGCCAGGAGCGCGGTCATCTCGGACTCCCCGCTGTCGGCCGGGTCGAGCGCCACCTGCTCGCAGTGCGCCAACAACGCGGCGGTCCGCGGCGGGAGTGTCGTCCACTGCTGGGGGTCCTCGACCACGGCCACCGCGCCGGGCGCCTCGGCCTCGAGTTCAGCAGCGTAGATCGCGCGCAGGGCCGCATCCTCGTTGACGTCGGCGACGCGCAGCGCGATGCGCAGCCGGTCGGCCCGGGACAAGCCCCGGTCGTCGGCGGGGCGCATGACGACGGCGTCCACGTCCGCCGTGTGTCTGCGCAGGTCCTCGCGCAGCAACGACCACGGGTCGGGCGTGCTCACGGCCGGATCCTGCGCCGTTGGGCGGGGGTGTCGCCACACTCCCGTGCGCAGGAAGTCGTCGAGCCGCCTGGTGGGCTCGATAAGATCGATGCCCTGGTCGGAGACCCAGGCGTCGGAGAAGTAGGTGTCGCCGTAGCGCAGTCCCGAGTCGCACACCAGGGTGACCACGCTGCCCCGCTGGTCGGCGGCCCGCATGCGCGAGATGACATCGAAGGCTCCGATCAGGTTGGTGCCGGTGGACGCGCCGGGGCAGATGTGGCTGCGGGCGGCCAGCCAACGCGCGGCGGCGATGGAGTCTCCGTCCGCCACCTCGATCATCTCGTCGATGACGCCGGGCACGAACGACGGTTCGACCCGCGGGCGGCCGATGCCCTCGATCCGTGACCCGGGCGCGGTGACGCTCGTGTCGCCCTCGCGCCACCCTCGGGTGAACGCCGATCCCTCGGGGTCGACGACGGCCAGCTGGGTGTCGGCTCCGATGTAGCGCACGTACCGCCCGATGGTGGCGCTGGTGCCGCCGGTACCGGCGGCGACGACGATCCAGGTGGGTACCGGGTGCGGCTCATGGCTCATCTGGTCGAAGATCGCGCCGGCGATGTTGTTGTTGCCGCGCCAGTCGGTGACTACGCTCGCCCGGCTGAACTGGTCGAGGTAGAACCAGCCGGACCGCGCGCCCAGCCGCTCGGCCTCGTCGTAGAGGTCGCCGGCGCCCACGATGTGGCAGCGGCCGCCGTACTTTTCGATGAGGTCGAGCTTGGCCCGCGAGGTGCCGCGCGGCATGACAGCGACGAAGTCGACGCCGATCAGCTGGGCAAACCACGCCACCGAAACGGCGGTGGAACCGCTGGAGGACTCCACCAGGGTGGTGTCCTGACGGATGTCGCCGTTGACCAGGCCGTAGAGCACCAGGGACCGGGCCAGCCGGTGCTTGAGCGAGCCGGTGGGGTGCACCGACTCGTCCTTGAGGTAGAGGTCGATCCCCCAGTGCTCGGGCAGCGGGAACCGGTGCAGGTGGGTGTCCGAGCTGCGGTTCTGGTCGGCCTCTATGGCGCGCACGGCCGCATGGGTCCACGCGGAGTTGCCCGCATTGGCGGAGGCAGGAGAGACCGAGAGAGGAGACACGAGATGGGGCTCGATTCCGGTGAGGCGCGACGGGGCGGCGCCGGAGCGCCTGCTTCAGCGTGCGCTGCTTTGTTCATAACCGCAACGGTCAACTACTTTGCTGTGAGATAGCTAGCGCTTATACAATGGGACATGATCGAACTCAAACATCTGCGCACACTCAACGCCGTCAGCCGGCACGGCTCCATCTCGGCGGCCGCGCGCGAGCTCGGCTACTCCCAACCCGCCATCAGCCAGCAGATCCAGGCGGTCGAGCGGCATCTGCGCACGCCCGTGCTCATCCGCGGACGGCGTGGCATCCGGCTCAGCGAGGCCGGCGAGGTGCTGGTGCGCCACGGCGAGCAGATGCTGCGGGCGATGGCCGCCGCGGAGGCCGAGGTCGAGGCGGTGGTGGGGCTGCGCGCGGCAACAGTGCGCATCGCCAGCTTCGACAGCGCGGCCGGGGCCCTGCTTCCTCAGACCTTCGCGGCGATCAAGGCCGAGCACCCCGGCGTCGCCTTCGAGATGGTCGAGGTGACACCCGAGCAGGCGTTGTCGATGCTGCGCGAGGGCAAGGTCGACCTGGCGATGGTCTACCACCACGAGATGCTGGGGAAGTCGCTCGATCGGCTCGAGCTGACCGACGAGGAAATACTGACCCCGGTACTCGATGAGCGTGTCCACGTCGCGCTCCCGCCGTCCCACCCCTTGGCCGCGCGGCGGTGGGTGGAGGTCGCCGACCTGGCGGCGGAAACCTGGATCGCCGGGTGTCCGGTGTGCCGGAGCAACCTGATGAATGTCTGCGCCAGCGCGGGCTTCGAGCCGGTGATCGGGTTCGAGACCGACGACTACCTGGCCCTGCACCAGCTCGCCGCGCAGGGCCTGGGCATCGCGTTGGTGCCCGAGCTCATGCACACCGTGCTGCCCTCGCGCGGCAGCCTGGAGTTCCGCCTGCTGGACCCGCTGGTCGTACGGCACGTCGGAGTGGTCACCTTCAAGGGGCTCCGTCGGGTTCCCGCCGTGGCACGCACGGTCTCCGGGCTGGTGGCCTCCGGGCGGGAGCTCGGACTGCACTCGCCGCACGAGCACGGCCCGTCATCCGCTGGGCATAGGTGAAATTTATGTCAACTGACAGATGTATGAATGTTACTTTTCGATCGGGGTCTCTTGTCGGCAGAGTGCCGTTTCACACAAACTGACACGACCCGATCGCGCCGGGCAGCGTGGCCCAGCTGGCGCAGTCCCTCCATCCCGCCTCGCGGGAGATCGACCGAATTGAGCAGTTCCATGAACGCAGCTCCAAGTCGCCCTGGCCCACGGACCGCCCTCGTGCTGGCCGTCGCGAGCATGCTCCTGGCCGGCTGCGCCGATGGCGGCGCCTCAAGCTCCTCCTCCGACGGCTCCACGATCAAGGTGGGCCTGGCCCGCACCCTGACCTACATGCCCGGCGAACTCGCCGAGAGCCTGGGCTACCTCAAGGAGGAGGCGAAGAAGGTCGGCTCCACCGTGAAGATCGTGCCGTTCGACTCGTCCAGCCAGAGCCTCGCCGCCCTCGCCGCCGGTCAGATCGACATGGACGTGCAACTGGCCCAGAACGCCGCCCGCGCCCAGACGAAGGGACAGGATCTCGTCATCACGGAGGTGCTCAACGACGTCGGTGTCGGCGGACTGGTCGTCTCCAAGGACATCTCCTCGCCGAAGGACCTCGAGGGCAAGACCGTCGCCTTCACCGGCAAGGCGACGGCCGCCTACCCGCTGCTGCTGGCCGCCCTCAAGAGGGACGGCGTGAACACCTCCAAGGTCCACTTCCTCACCATTTCCGACCAGTCCGCCTTCCAGCAGACGCTCTCCAGTGGCCAGGTCGACGCGATCCTCCCCGGCGAACCCGTCATCTCCCAGGCGGTCGCGGCCGGGGACGGCAAACTCATGTACAACTTCTTCAATCGTGATCTGGTCAACACGATCATGGGCGGCAGGTACGCCTCGGTCACGCTCATGGCCAACGGCGGCTACCTGAAGAAGAATCCCGACCAGGTCCGCGCCGTCACCCGGGCCTTCGAGCGCACCATGATCTGGATGAAGGAGAACAAGAACCACCCGGACACCGTGCTGGCCAAGCTGCCCCGCGACTACTCCGACCTCAAACCGATCTTTCCCCAGATCTTCGGCCGTGTGGAACAAGCCCTGCCCGAGAACCCGGCCGTCAACGCCGCGGCCCTCAAGCGGATCTTGAAGATCGACCAGGAGCAGGGCGCGATCGACCCCGGGCAGAAGGTCGATATCGCCAAGCTCTACAACAACTCCTTCCTGCGATGAGCGTGGCCACAGCGCAGTCCGGTCGGTCCCAGGTCCGTCGTCTGCCTGACCTGAGCACCACGGGGGCGCGCCTCGGCGTCATCCTCTTCGCCCTGCTGGTCTGGGAGGTCGCCACCGCTTCCGGCGTGGTCGGCCCCGACTTGCTGCCGCGCCCCGGCGCCGTCCTCGACGTGCTGGTGCTCTGGCTCCGCGACGGCACCCTGCTGCCGAGCCTCTCCTCCACCGCCACGGCCCTCGCCCTCGGCCTCGTGGTCGGGACGGCGGCCGGCACGGCCGCCGCGTTCCTCCTCGGCGCGCTCCCGCCCCTCGCGGTGGCGCTCCAGCCGTTCCTGGTCTCCATCAACGGTCTGCCGCGTGCCGCGCTCGCCCCTCTGTTCCTGCTCTGGTACGGCGTCGGCCTGCGAACGCAGATCGCCCTGGCCGCGCTGCTGATCTTCTTTCACGCCTTCCTCACGGTCTACGAGGGGCTGGTCGGCGTGGAGGAGCGGATACTGGACAACCTGCTGCTGCTCGGGGCCGGCCGCCGGGACCTGATGCGCATCGTCTACCTGCCCACGGCCGTGTTCCGCATCCTGGCCAGCCTCAAGGCCTCCATCGGCCTCGGATTCCTCGGAGTCGTCGTCGGGGAGTACCTCGGCTCCTCGGTCGGCCTCGGCGCGCTGCTGGCCTCGGCCCGCAGCGTCTCCAACCTCGATCACGCTGTAGCGGCCCTCGTCGCCATCATCGCCGTCGCCCTGCTGATCGCGTCCCTGGTGGGCACGCTGTCGTCCCGCTTCGAGGGAAGGTCACTGAAATGAGCGCCCCCATGATTCGGCTCGAGTCGCTCTCGCACCGGTTCCGCACCAAGACCGGCGAGGTGCTCGCCATCACCGACGTCGACCTGGAGGTGGAGAAAGGTTCCTTCGTCTCGGTCGTCGGCCCATCGGGCTGCGGCAAGTCGACGCTGCTCTCGCTGATCTCCGGACTCGTGCCGGTGCAGGACGGCCGCGTGGTCGTCGACGGAGGCGATGTCAGGGGCATTCGCCGCGACACCGCGATGATGCTTCAGGGCGACGCCCTGCTGCCGTGGCGCAGCGTGCGCAAGAACATCTCGCTGGCCCTGGAGATCCGCGGGGAGTACCGCGCGAAGGCCGACCGCGTGCAGCAGCTGATCGAGGAGGTCGGGCTGGGCGACTTCGCCGACTCGCTGCCCTCCGCCCTCTCCGGCGGCATGCGCAAGCGCGCCCAGCTGGCCGCCACCCTCGTCTATGACCCCTCCATCATCTTGATGGACGAGCCGTTCGGCGCCCTGGACGCCTTCACGCGCATCAACATGCAGCAGTTGCTCAAGGACCTCTGCCGCGAGATCGGCGCCACAGTGCTGTTCGTGACCCACGACCTCGACGAGGCCGTGGCGCTCTCCGACAAGGTGGCGGTGTTCTCCAAACGGCCCGGCACCATCAAGGCGGTCCACGACATCGACCTGCCCCGCGACCGCGGTGTCGCCGCCGTGCAGTCGCTGCCGGGATTCGCCGAGGCACGCGGCCTGTTCTGGTCGGAGCTGCGCGACGAACTCGACGTCGTCGAGGACCGCCGGGCGGCGAGCCATGTCGGTTGAGCGCACGCGCAAGCGCCCGTTCCGTCGACCCCACTATTCGGCCGGAACGCGACTGGCGCTGCAGCTGACCGCGGCGGTCGTCATCATCGGCGGCTGGGAACTCGGGGCGCGCACGGGCGCGCTGGCGCCGTTCTTCTACGCCTCGCCCGCGGCCGTGGTCGACTCCGTCCAGCGCTGGCAGAGCGAGGGCATCCTGTTCCCGAGCATCGGCACGACGCTGACGGAGGCCGTGCTCGGATACGCGCTCGGCGCTTTCGCGGGCGTCGTCCTGGCGTTGTGGCTCGGGACCACGCGGCGGCTGGGGCCGATCCTCGAACCGTTCTTCACCGCCCTGTACTCGGTGCCCAAAATCGCGCTGGTACCATTCCTGATCCTCTGGTTCGGCCTCGGGCTGGCCTCGAAGGTGGCCGCCGCGGCGCTGGCGGTGGTGGTGTTGGTGTTCTTCAGCGTCTACGCCGGCGTGCGCAACGTCGACCCACAGCTGATCTCTCAGGTGCGGCTGTTCGGCGCCGGTCGCTGGGACCTCTACCGCAAGCTGTACCTGCCGGCCACGTTCGTGTGGCTGGTGGTGGGCCTGCGCAGCAGCCTCGGTTTCGCCTTCAGCGCTGCCGTGGTCGCCGAGTACCTGGGCTCGAAGCAGGGCCTGGGCTACCTCATCCTGCAGGGGCAGTCGACGCTGCGAACCTCCGACATCTTCGCCGGCCTGGTCATCACCGCGCTGGTGGTCGTCGGGATCGACTTCCTGCTCTCGCGCCTCGAGGCGCTGGTCGCGGCACGGCGGCTTGCATGAACGGCCGGAAACCCCCGGAGCCACCGCTGAGCGTGGTGGTCGTCGGAGCAGGCCCTCGCGGTCTGGCCACGGCGCTGGAGATCCAGGCGGCGCTGGCGGGCGGGGTATCCCTGACGCTGGTCGACCCGCATCCGGGTGGCCGGGTGTGGCGCGAGGACCAGGACCGCAGCCTGCTGATGAACTCGCGGCTACAGCAGGCGACCCTCTTCGCGCCGTCCACCGGCGAGGCGCCCACGTTCGCCGACTGGTACGCCTCTTATGGCCCCGACATCGGCGGCGCCACCCCTCTGGGCCCCACTGACTTCGGCTCGCGGGCACTCTTCGGCGGCTACACCAGGTGGGTCCTCGAGCGGCTGCTCGCGGGCGGGGCCGCGCTGGCGCGTGCCGAGGCCGTCCGGCTCGAGCCCGGTCGCGAGCGCCGCCACCGGGTGCTCCTGGAGGACGGTACGCCCCTGGAGGCGGACGCCGTCGTCCTGGCGCTCGGCCACCTCGACGTCGAGATGGGCGAGGTCGAGCGGGCGCGGGCCGAGTTCGCCGCCCGGCACGGGCTCGGCTATGTCGCGCCCGGCCCGGCCGCCGAGGCCGACTGGACCCGAATCGGCCCCGGCGACGATGTCGCCGTGCTCGGCGCCGGGCTGAACTTCTACGACGTCATGGCGCTGTGCACCGTGGCGCGCGGCGGCCGCTTCACCCACGACGGCGATGTCGTGCGCTATCAGGCCAGCGGCGAGGAGCCCGTCCTCTGGGTCGGCTCGGGCCGCGGCGTTCCCTATCTGCCCCGGTCGAGGCGCCCCACCGGGCAGCGGCCGGCGTTCATGAACGCCGACTGGATCGCCGCGCATATCGCCCGGGACGGCGGCGGCCTGGACCTGCGACGCGACGTGTGGCCCGTCGTGGTGCGCGAGATGCGTCACGCCTGGCTGATGAGCGCCTGTCCGCGGACGCGGCCCGACTGGCTGGCGCGGCAGCTGCGCGATCTTCCCGCCGAAGGGCCCGAGGTCGAGCGCTGGTGCGCCGTCCAGTTGCCTGGTGCGCCGCCATTCGACCTCGACCGGCTCTGCGATCCGCTGCGGGGCATCGTCGACCACGCCGAGGCGGAACACCTCGTGCGTGCCTTCCTCACCGACCTGGTGGCGCAGGCGACGGCGGAGCCCGCCGGGCCGGCCATCGCCGTCGGCGAACGCCTCGCACAGGCCAAGGACGCCGTTCGCGAGCTCGTCGCGCACGGCGCCATGTCGCCCGAGTCGGTACTCGGTGACCTGCAGGGCTGGTTCCGCACGGTCGGCGGCTTCGTGGCCGCCGGCCCACCCGTGTCACGGGTGGTGGAGCTGCTGGCGCTCATGGAGGCGGGCCTGGTGAGACTGGCCGGCCGACGCGCGCGCGTCGACTCCGACGAGCAGCGCGGCTTCGTGCTCAGCTCGCAGACGCTGCCCGAGCGTCCGGTGCGCGCTCTGGTGGAGGCCCGGCTGCCGGCCGACGATCTGCGCCTGACGACCTCGTCCCTGGTGCGCGACCTGCTGGAGCGGGGCACCTGTCGCCTCGCCGAGCTGACCGACGGACATCCCACGGGCGGCCTCGATGTGACTCGCACCGGATCACCCGCCCCGTGCCGCGTGATCGGAGCCGACGGCACGGCCGACCCCACACTCTTCGCGCTCGGCATCCCGGTGCAGCCCCTGGAGTGGAACATCGCCAACCTGCCGCAACCGGGCGCCACGGCGCGCACGCTGCAGCAGGCCCGCCAGATCGCCGGCCAGATCGCCGCGCTGCGCGAGAGCGTGGCGCCCTCGGCGACCACCGGACACCACAGATGAAGGAAGGCCATGCGCACGCTCATCAACAACGTCACCGTCGTCACCGGCAAGCACCGTGAGGTCCATCAGGGGGGCTGGGTGCTCATCGAGGACGACGTCATCGCTTCCGTCGGCGGCACCGGTGAGACCGCGCCGGCCGCCGAGGAGCGGGTGGACGGCGCGGGCGGCACGCTGACCCCCGGCCTGTTCAACATGCACGACCACATCGCCCGTAAGAAGCTGCGGATCTCCGACCTCTCCACCACCTACCGCGCCCAGAGCGACATCCTGATGCGCCAGCCGGTGGAGTTCCTCACGCTGCACGCGGCCGCCAACGTGCTGGCCCAGCTGCGCTCGGGCGTCACCCACATCCGCGACTTCGGCCTGCCCGGCACGACCGGCATCCAGACCTCGCGGGCGGTGCGCGAGGGCGTCGTCCCCGGTTCCTCGGTGATCTCCGGCGGCGACCCGATCTGCATCACGGGCGGGCACGCCGGCCACTGGGGCGCGGAGGAGGCCGACGGCCCCGTCGAGGTGGTCCGGGCGGTGCGCCGTCAACTGGCCAAGGGCGCGGCGGTCATGAAGTTCATGGGCTCCGGCGGTCTGGGCACCTACCCCGAGGAGGACCCGGGCATCCCGGAGCTGACCACCGAGGAGCTCCGCGCCGGCATCGCCGAGGCGCACAAGTTCAACAAGCGCACCGCAACCCACGCCTACAGCACCGAGGCGATCCTCAACGCGGTGCGGGCCGGCAGCGACACCATCGAGCACGGCGCTTTCTGCACCCCCCAGGTGATCACCGCGATGCTCGAGCACGGCACGTCGCTGGTGCCGACGCTCTCCAGTGTCATCGCCATCGGCTTCCAGCACCGGCTGGTGGGCAACGAGCACATGTACCAACGAATCATGGACGACATCGTCGCCCCGCACATGGAGAGCGTGCGCCTGGCCTGGGAGGCCGGGGTACCGGTCGCCGCCGGCACCGACACCTCGGGCGAGGTCGTCGAGGAGCTCGAGCTGATCGGTGAGGCGACCGGAGCCGATGTGCTCGACCTGCTGCCGGCCGCCACGTCCACGGCGGCCGACATGGCGGGCGTCGGGGAGCGGTACGGCTCCATCGAGCCCGGCAAGCACGCCGACCTGCTGCTGGCGGACGGCAACCTGCTCACCGAGGGCCTGGAGGTGCTGCGCCGTCCTGTCACCGTCTGGCGCCATGGTGTCGCCCACGCCGGCCTGCGACTTCCCTACGGCGTTCGGCTCTCGATGCTGCGCGAGGGGCTCGGCTCCCGCTGACGCCGCGACGATCACCCCGGACGCCACGCCCGTGGTCCGCGCGGAGGCGTAGATGCCGACCCGCGGCCCACGCCGACGCTGCTCGGGGTGACCGACCAGGCGCGCACCCGGCATCCCGAGGTACTCGTGCTGACGGGTGGCGAGGACGTGTGGTGTTTCGGCGGTGACGTCGCGACATTCGCCTCGTCCCAGGATCACCAGGGCTGCATCGACGAGCTCGCGACCAGGCTGCCCGCCGCGGTGTCCGGACTGCAGTCGCTCGACTCGATCGTCTTGTCGGTGGTCGACGGTGCCGCGGCGGGTGCGGGCATGCCGCTGGCCACGGCCGGGACACCGTGCCGGCCAGCAGCCGCGCCAGGTTCACGCTCGGATACACGAAACTGGGGCTGACTCCCGGCGGGAGGGACGACGATGCTGTCGGCGTCACTCGGCGTCCACCGGTTACTCCATGCGGCCCTCGTGAATCCGGTCATGAACGCCGGGACCGCGCTGTGGCAGTGCCTGGTCACGGAGGTCGTGCAGCCGGAGGGCCTGATGACGCGGGCACGGCACCTCGCCGAGACGCTCGCGGACGGTTCGGCGGAGGCTCTCCCGGCGACGAAACACCTGGTGCGCCGGCAGGCCCTGCCGGCTCCCGCGGAGGGGCTCGAGCGCGAGCAGACGGCGCTGCGGGCTGCCGCCGGGAGCAGGGACGCGGCCGAGGGCCTCGCCGCGTTCACCGAGAAGCGCGGCCCGTCGTTCACCTGACCGGCCGGCGCCCGCTGGTCCGGCCGACACGGCTGGACGCGCGGGAGGCTCGCCCGGCTGTCCGTGACGGCCTGTCCCCACGGCTCGACGAGTCCGCTCTCGGGGATGGTGGCGCCCCGTACGGCGGGCGGTGCGGGGCGAAACGGTGTTCACGGAGGGAGTTCGGAAAGGGTCAGGTGACGATCTCGTGGGAGGCCATGTCGGCCAGCGTCCACTCCTCCACCTCGGCGAGGTGGAGTGCCGCGGCCTCCTGAGCGGCGGCGACGTCTCGGGCCGCCATGGCATCGAGGATCTCGAGGTGCCGCTGGGTGGATCCGGCGAGGCGGTGCGGGCCGGTGGCGCCGAGGACACGCAGCCAGTAGACGAAGGGTTCGACCGATTCGCGGGCCGCGATCAGGCGGCTGTTGCCGGTGCTGGCGATGATCTCGCGGTGGATGCGGGTGTCACTGAGGAAGAACGGTTCGTAGTCGCCCTGTTCAGCGGCGCGCAGCGCGGCCAGGGACTCCTCACGCAGATCGGCGATCTGCTCCTGCGACATCGCTTCGGCGGCGACGCCCGTGGCGAGCCACTCCAGGCCCTTGCGCAGTTGACACACCTCGTGCACGTCCTGGTGGGTGGGTCGGGTGACGAATGTGCCGGAGCGTGGACGCGTCTCGACGAGCCGGTCGTGTTCCAGACGCACCAGCGTGTCGCGCACCGGGGTGCGCGACACGCCGAACTCGTTCGCGATGGCCTGCGGATCGAGCCGGGATCCGGGCGCGTACACGCCGGTGGTGATGCGCTCGCACAAGATGGAGTAGAGCTGCTCGGAGATCGACTCCACAACCAGGGGGGCGGTGCCACGATGGCTGCGGACGGACGGGGTGGTCATGATCGCCCTTCTTCTCCAAGAATCGCTACGGCGCCTGTCGGCGGTGCGGGCCCGACGCCGTGGATACAGCATCTAATCGATCAGATGAGCCTCGCGCAAGGCGGCCTCGATGCGCTCGCGCTCGGTTTCGGTGGCGGGCTTGAAAGGCCGGCGTGGCAGGCCGGGCGAGCGGCCCTGGAGTTCCAGCGCGGCCTTCAGCGTCGCGGGCAGGTTGGGCGCGTCGATCGCGCGCCAGACTGTGAGGATCCGCTCGTGCAGGGCGAGCGCCTTGGCATGGTCGCCGGCCTGGACGGCGTCCCACAGTTCGACGCTCAGGCGCGGGGTGACGGTCGGGATGGCGGCGAGAGCACCGTGGGCACCCATGACGAACGCCGGGTAGTGCAGGTCGTCGAGTGCGGCGAGCACGGTGAACCGGTCGCGCATGCGGTGCAGCAAGTCGGCGAGCAGATGGACGTCGCCGCCGGACTGTTTGATGGCGACGACGTGCGGCACGTCCCGCAGCAGTTCGACCGTGCTCACCGGGACGAGCGCCCAGGGCACCACGTTGTAGAGCACGATGGGCAGATCCGTGGCCTCACCGATCTCGCGGTAGTGCGCGACGGTCTCCTCCGGCGAGGGTGCGAAGACATAGTGGACCGGGGTGACCTGGAGGGCATCGACGCCGGCCTCCTTGAGCGCGAGCGAATAGCGCTTGGCCTGGGCCGTGGAGTTCTGGATGACACCGCCGATCACGGGGACCCGGCCGGCCACCTCGTCGACGACGGTGGCGCAGATCGCGGCGCTCTCCTCCAGGGAGAGGGTCTGCCCCTCGCCCGTGCTGCCGCAGGCGCAGATGGCGGTCACACCCTGGTCGAGTAGGTACTTGACCTCGCCGCGCAGGAGGTCGAGATCGACCTCGTCGTTCGCGTCGAACGGCGTGACGACAGTGGAGATCATGCCACCGAGCTGGACGTCCTTCACGTGCATCTCCCGGGTATTGCCGCAAGAACAGCGCGGATGTAATGTCTGATACATCAGATGTTAGCACGCGGACCCCTCCAGGAGAACCGCCGCTTTCCGGGCACGGTCCCGCCCGCCCACCATGAGGCAAGGGCGCCGACCGCGTCATCCGAGCCGCCATCGCAATGGAGCGAGCATGCCCTCACCGGCCGCGACCCCCGATTCCCGGGCGTCCTCCCTGCGCAAAGTCGTCACCGCCAGCGCACTGGGCACCACCGTCGAGTACTACGACTTCACCCTCTATGCCACCACCGCGGCGCTGGTCTTCGACAAGATCTTCTTCCCCGACGCCTCCCCTCTGGTCGGCACCCTGGCCGCCTTCGCCACGTACTTCGTCGGCTACGCGGCCCGCCCGCTCGGTGGCATCCTCTTCGGCCACTTCGGAGACCGCCTCGGCCGAAAGAACATCCTGGTCATCACGATGCTCATGATGGGCCTCGGGACGTTCGCGATCGGCCTGCTCCCCTCGTACGGCAGCATCGGCATCGCCGCGCCGCTCCTGCTCGTCCTGATCCGGCTGATCCAGGGCCTGGGCATGGGCGGCGAGTACGGCGGCGGCGTACTCATGGCTCTGGAGTACAGCCCTCCTTCCCGTCAGGGCTTCTTCACCTCACTCGTACACATCGGCACGCCCGCCGGTGTTCTGATCCCGGTGGGTCTGGTCACCGCTCTGGACGCCACGCTGCCCTCGGGTTCCTACGAGTCCTGGGCCTGGCGCCTGCCCTTCCTCGCCAGTCTTCTCCTGGTCGGGGTCGGCATCTGGATCCGGCTGCACATCACCGAGAGCCCCGAGTTCGTCAAGATGCGCGAGAACCGCGAGGTGCACAGCCTGCCCGTGCGGGAGGTCGTGACCCGGCGACCCGGAACCGTCGTCCTCTCCATTCTCGCCAAAATCGCCGAGAGCGGTCTGTTCAACATCTACTACGTGGTGGCCATCACCTACGTCACCACCGAACTCGACCTGGCCAAGGGCCCGGTACTGCTCGCCGTGCTGATCGCCTGCGCCGTCGAGTGCTGCACCCTCCCCTTGTTCGGCGCCCTGTCCGACCGCATCGGACGGCGCAAGGTCTATGTCGCCGGGGCCGCCTTCCAGGCCGTCCTCGCCGTACCGTTCTTCCTACTGATGGAGACTGGCCACTTCTGGGGGTATGTCCTCGGGATGACGCTCGGGCTCGGCGTCGGGCACGGCGCGATGTACGGCGCGCAGGGCGCCCTGTTCTGCAACCTCTACCCGGTCAACATCCGCTACACCGGGCTGTCGGTCACCCAGCAGTTCGGGGCCACGCTCGGCGGTGGACTGTCCCCGCTCATCGGCACGGCCCTGCTGTCCGCCGGAGGCGGCCATTGGGCATGGCTGATCATCTACTGCGTCGGCGTGGCCGTCGTCTCCGGTGTGGCCGCGACCCGCCTGGGTGCGGGCGAAGCCCCCGACCACCTCACCCGTCCCACGAGCGCCCCGCATCTCCCCGAAGGGACCAAGGTCTCGTGAACCGTCTGTTCCTGCCCGCCGAAAGCCCCGTGGAACAGGCCCTTCACGGCCTGGCCCTGGCCCACCCGCGGCTGCTGAACCTCAATGAGGACCCGCTGTACGTCACAGCCCGCCGACGGCACACCGGCCGACGCGTCGGGATCGTCTCCGGCGGTGGCTCGGGGCACGAGCCGCTGCACACCGGATTCGTCGGTTTCGGCATGCTGGACGCCGCCGTCCCGGGCCGCGTCTTCTCCTCCCCGCACAACCGGCAGGTCTACGAGGCGTCAAGAGCCGTCGCCGGCCCCGACGGTGTCCTGCATGTCGTGAAGAACTACACCGGTGACCGCATCAACTTCGGCATAGCGGCAGAACGTCTGCGCGCCGACGGCATTCCGGTGCGCCGCGTACTCGTCGACGACGACCTCGCGACCGAAAGCGCCGAGACGGCGACGGGCCGCCGCGGCACGGGTGCCACGGTCATCGTGGAGAAACTCCTCGGCGGCGCCGCCGACTCGGGGCTCGGACTCGACGAACTCGCCTTGCTCGGCGTCGAGTTCGCTGCGGCCTCACGCAGCATCGCGGTGGCCGCACGAGCCCAGACGTCCCCCTCCCGCGGCGGCGAGGCCTTCGAACTCCCCGACCGGACACTCGAATACGGCGTCGGCATCCACGGCGAACGCGCTCCCGCGACGCTGGAGCACCCCGGTTTCGAGCGGCTCGTGGACCGCATGACCCGACAACTACTCGACGCGCTTCCGGCGTCCGGCCGTTCCGTGGTCCTCCTGGTCAACGGACTCGGCGCGACCACGCTGCTCGAACTGTACGCGGTGCACGCCCGGGTGTCCCAACTGCTCGACGAACGGGGGCTGGAGGTGGTCGACAGGCTGGTCGGCACGGTCGTGCCCGCACTGGACATGAGCGGCTTCTCACTCACCATCACCGAGCTGCGTCACGACTGGACCGCCTTCTGGCGCGCCCCGGCCCTCACCCCCGCCTTCCCCGCGCAGGAGTCCACACGATGACCACCGACCCACGGCTCGTCCTGCGCACCTACACCGAGGCAACTCATACCGCGTACGAGGTGCTCACCGCCCTCGACCAGCTCTCCGGCGACGGCGACTTCGGCGACAACCTGCGCGAAGGACTCGACCGGATTTCCACGGCGCTGGAGGCCCGCCCCGCTGACCCGCCCTTCGCGGTCGCCGCCGCGGTCTTCCTGGACGACGTCGGCGGAACCAGTGGCCCGCTCATGGGTCTGCTGTTCCAGGAACTGGCCCGAGCCTTCGCCACCCATGACGACGACCGCGCGGCCTGGCGTTCCGGTGTCCGTGAGGGCCTGGCCGCGATCCAGCGGGTCGGAGAGGCGGAACCCGGGGACCGGACCATGGTGGACGCCCTGGTCCCCGCCCGGGACGCCCTGGAGGCGGGCCTGGACGTGCGGGACGTCGCCGCGGCCGCCCTGGCGGGTGCGCGGGCCACCGCGTCCCTGCGCGCCCGCCGGGGACGCGCCTCCTACGTCGGGCAACGCGCCCTCGGCGCGCCCGACCCAGGGGCCATGGGCGTGGCCCTGCTGTTCTGGTCCCTGGCGCGGGCACAGGGCCGGGCGCCGGGCGACCTGGCGGAGCAGTTGCCCCTCATACCCGGACCGCACGGCCAGGCCGCCGGCCGGGAGTCCCCGCGCTGATCCGATGACGACGAAGCGCCGCAGGCCGGCCACTCGTCCAGGGCATCACAAGGGCTGCTCGGCCACCTCTTGTAGCAGGCCGGTCCGTTGCCGGCTCGGCCTTCGGCGACGGAGCCCGCCGTCGGCCGCCGGAGGGTGGGAGCGCCGGCTCCGGGGGCCAGGCGCCGGGTATGCCGCCGTGCGCACCGGGGCCTGGGAAGCGTCGGCACCTACCGTCCGACGGATGGCACGTGGACGGGCGCGGGTTCGTGGCGGGCCGAACGGTGAGCGACGGTCTCAGGCCGTGCTGCACCCCCGCCCGGGGGCCGGAACCGCTCCGGCTCCGGCCCCCGGGCGCCGCGGGCACGTCGTCGAGCGTGCCGGAGAACACGGCGCCGGCAATGGAGTGGCAGGCGGTGGAGCGAGGAGCGGCTGAGTCACGGCACGGTGTTGAACAGGTACTCATCCCCGGCGGCGTGTTCGCGATGGGCGACCACCATGGCGACGGCAGGCCCGAGGACGGCGAGCGGCCGGTGCATACCGTGTGGGTACCGGAGTTCACGATAGACGCGACGTGTGTCACCAACGACGACTTCGCCGCGTTCGTAGCCGACACCGGATACCGTACCGAGGCCGAACGATACGGCTTCTCGGCCGTCTTTCACCTGGCCGTACGCGCCGAACCCGGCGACGTGCCCGGCCGGTCCGGCGAGGCGCCTTGGTGGCTTGGGGTGCGTGGCGCCGACTGGGCACACCCTGGCGGCCGGCGTTCCCGCCTGGACGGGCTCGGTGACCACCCGGTCGTACACATCTCGTGGCACGACGCACTGGCCTACTGCGCGTGGGCCGGAAGGCGGCTGCCCACTGAGGCCGAATGGGAACACACGGCCCGTGGCGGTCTCACGGGAGCCCGCTACCCGTGGGGCGATGAGCTTGGTGACGAATGGGAGTGCAACATCTGGCAGGGTGAGTTCCCCGTCCACAACACCCTGGACGACGGCTGGCTCACGACGGCACCCGTACGCTCCTATCGGCCGCACGGGTACGGACTGTGGCAGATGGTCGGCAACGTGTGGGAGTGGTGCGCCAACTGGTTCGGTGCTGGATACTATCGCGCGTCGGCATCTGACAACCCGCGCGGGCCGGAGGTGGGCAACGCCCGCGTACTGCGCGGTGGTTCGTATGTGTGCCACGACTCGTACTGCAACCGCTACCGCGTTGCTGCCCGCTCCTCCAACACTCCTGACTCATCCATGGGCAACGCCGGCTTCCGGACAGTCTCCGCAGGGTGATGGCGCGGTGTCACGTTCATCTCACCTCGGATCCTGACGTATCCCCAGGTCGGGTTCTCTCGCGCCAGACGCTGGATGAGGGCGGCCGTGCCTTTTGGCATCGGTGGACGTACGCCGAGAAAGTCACCCCTCAAGAGTCGGCCGTGGTGGTGGCGCCATGGGGTTCCACGGCTGCACGTTCAGGAACCGGGTTGCCGCGCACCGCGCGACCAGCGGTGCGCAGCTACGAACAGGCGCGTCAGTCCAGCCGTAGCCGCCGAAAATTAGTCCTTCCTTAACTGAACGCTGTGGCAACGCTGTCCTTGCCCTGAACCAGTGGCTCCTAGGGTGGTCTGCGGCCCCGCCCCCATCCGCCGCCGCAAGGCCGAAGCACCCGGCGTCGTGACATCGGCTACCAGGAGGAGATGTGCCACCCGATTCCGGAGCCCGAGATCCGTCGTCACCGCTGGCGGAACACCACGTGGACGATGAGCGAGCCGTCACACGCGTGTGGCGGACCAGCGACTTCGCCGAGACGCGGATCAGGCCCGACGAAGAGAGCGACGACGACGCGAGCGTCCGGGACCGCTTGGGGAGCCGCAAGACCACGGTTCTCACCGCGGCAGCTGCTGCTCTCGTCCTTACCGGGTGTCTCCTGGCCATGTCGACGATCATCGACTCAGCTTCCTCCTCCTCCGGCGACAGGTGGCCCTCAGGAGGAAAAGTCTCGATCACCGCCCCTCCGGGCCAGGAGGACGAGCTCGCCCCCTCATCCGCCCCCGAGGAAAACCCCTCGGCCGACTCCACCGCCGCACAACCGCCGCTCACCAACAGCCCAGCCGGCCCGTCCCAGGGCGATGGCGGAGACGAGCGCGAAGGCGACCGTGAAGACGAAGACGACGAGGAAGACGATGACCATGAGGACGAAGACCGTTGAAAACCGCGTGGTTGCCCTGCGTCGCCGGCAGCGACAGCGGCGCCGGCCGCCACGGCATTGATCTCTACCGCCGGAATTGACCAACTACCGGTAGGATGAGTAGGAGAGGCCGATCTGATGCTCTCGGCCAGGACGATGGCCAGGGCGGCGAGTTCGGGCTCCACCGGCTGACGGTTCCCGCGGAGTCGTGCGGGCCGGGAGCGGGTGGCGCGGGGTGGTTATGGTCGCTGCGGGGTGGTCGGACACGACGGGGGGCTCGCGTTGGATCGGCTGGCCGGAACGCACCTGGAAGTCGGCCCAACACCGTTTGTGCTTGACCGGTTCGTCGTCTTGCGCGGTCCGGTCCCGCAGCCCGTACAGGCTGACGATCCCGGCCGTGTCGGCGGGCGGCAGGGGGCGTTCGGAGAGGTCACTACCGCCGGTCGGCCGGGCGCGGTGGGCGTGTGACCGGCCGGTCGGCGCCCGCGGTGGTGCCCTGGTCGCTGCGCGCGTGGCTCGGTTCGATCGCGGTCCTGGCCGCGCTGGTGGTCGGCGTGCTCGGGGTCCGGTACGCCGGCCACGGCGAGCCCGGCAGGGTGGACGGGTGGATCGTCGAGCCGACGGCGGACAGTGTGCGGCCGCCGTGGAGGCGGGTTGCTCTGGCCCTGGACTTCTTGGGGGAACCCGCCGGAGCGGCGACGCTGATCGTGGCCGTCGTGGCGGGCTGCCTGCTGCTTCGGCGTCCTCGTGCGGCGGTGCTCGTCGTTGCCGGCGCCGCCGCGACGGTGGGGGCGGCGACGCTGCTCAAGCATCTGGTGGGACGCACCATCCACGGCGACGGCAACCTGTCCTATCCGAGCGGGCACACCGCCTTCCTCACCGCGCTCGCCCTCATCGCGGCGCTGCTCGCCACCGGCCGGCTCGGCCTCGGCAGGGCGGCCGGAACGGCACTCGTGCTCGCCGCGGCGCTCGTGGCCGGCGCCGCGATGGGGTGGGCGCAGGTCGCCTTGGGCGCGCACTATCCGACCGACGTCCTCGGCGGCTGGTGCACCGCGCTGGCGGTGGTTCCGGCGACCGCGTGGCTGGTCGACCGGATGGCCGACGCCCGCCGTCGCGAGCGGCGCTGACGTCACGCCAAGCGGCGGAATACAGGCCGCACCGGTCGTCCGCCCAGCCAGGGAGTGGGATCGGCGGCATCGAGGGCCTTCCGGTACACCGCGCAGGCCTGGGCCACCACGTCGACGGTGTGATCGATGTCGGCGTCGCTGAGCGCGCTGCTCACCACGAACGACGGGGCGAGCACCCCGCCCGCGAGGAGCCGGCGCAGGAACAGGGTGCGGTATCGCTGCGACGGCCGCCCGTTCTCGTCGAGGGTGGCGAAGACCAGGTTGCTGGCCCGGCCCCGGACGACGATGTGCTCGCCGACGCCCGTGGCGGCCGCGGCGGCGCGGACACCGGCGGCCAGCTTCTCGCCGAGGGTGTGCAGTCGCGCGGTGACGCCCTCTTCGGCGTAGGTGGTCTGCACGGTCATCGCGGCGGCCAGTGAGTGCGTTTCCGCACCGTGCGTGGTGGACAGCAGGAACACCCGGTCGCCGGAGTGACGCACACCCCCCAGTTCCATCAGTTCGCGGCGCCCGGCCAGCGCGGAGACGGCGAATCCGTTGCCCAGCGCCTTGCCGAAGGTGGAGAGGTCGGGGACGACGCCGTACAGGCCCTGGGCGCCCGCCTCGGACCAGCGGAAGCCGGTGATCATCTCGTCGAAGATCAGTACGCAGCCGTGCCGGTCGGCCAGCTCGCGCAGGCCGGCGAGGTACCCGGGGGAAGGCTCGGTGTGGGTGGCGGGTTCGAGGATCAGGCAGGCGACCTCGTTCTGGTACCGGGTGAGCAGTTCTTCCGTGGCGGCCAGGTCCCCGTAGGGGAAGGACACGGTCAGCTCATTGGTGGCCGCCGGAATGCCGGCGGACATCGGCGTGGTGCCGATGAACCAGTCGTCGACGGAGAAGAACGGATGGTCGGCGCAGATGGCCACCCGCGGGCGCCCGGTGGCGGCGCGGGCGAGGCGCACCGCGGCGGTGGTGGCGTCGGAGCCGTTCTTCGCGAACTTCACCATCTCCGCGGTCGGCACGGTGGCCAGGAAGCGTTCCGCGGCTTCGGCCTCCACGATGGACGGCCGGACGAAGTTGCTGCCGCGGTCGATCTCCCGCCGCACCGCCTCGGTCACGCGTGGGTGGGCGTGGCCGAGGCTGACCGACCGCAGGCCGGAGCCGTACTCGATGTAGCGGTTGCCGTCGATGTCCCATACGTGGGCGCCGCGGCCGTGGCTGATGACCGGGGCCAGGTCCTCGGGGTACTGGTCGTCGCCCTTGGCGTAGGTGTGCGCGCCGCCGGGGATCAGGGCGTGCAGCCGCTCGTTCGCCGTCCGCGACCGGGGCAGGAGGAACTGCGTGGTCTGCTCGGTGTGTTCGGTGTCCAAGCCGCCTTCACCCTTCCTTGTGTTTCAGGACCTCGGCGAGGCTCGGTGCCTCCCGGTCCCGCTGGGACATCGAGGTGACCGGCAGGGGCCAGGGTATGGCGAGCTCGGGGTCGTCGAAGGCGATCGTCACGTCCTCGGCCGGGTCGTGCGGGCGGTCGATCCGGTACGAGGTGTCGGCGGTTTCGGTCAGCGCCTGGAAGCCGTGCGCGCACCCCGCCGGGATGTACAGGGTCCTCTGCGTCTGGCCGGACAGTTCGAAGAAGGCCCGGCCCAGGTAGGTCGGCGAGTTGGGGCGCAGGTCCACGACGACGTCGAAGATCTGTCCGTACGAGCACCGCACCAGCTTCGCCTCGCCGGCGCCGGAGCGCAGGTGGAGGCCGCGCAGTACGCCCCGGACCGAGCGGGACACGCTGTCCTGGACGAAGGCGTGCGGGTCGAGGCCCACCGAGCGGATCACATCGGCGTCGAAGGTGCGGCAGAAGAAGCCGCGTTCGTCGGCGTACGGTGTCGGCTCGAACAGGTACGCGCCGGTGATCTCCGGGATTGCGGTCGCTTTCATGGAGCCTTCCGTGGGACGTGGGCGTGGTCGTTCGCCGGGAACAGGGTCGTGGTCAAGGCGGTGAACTGGGAGGCGAGTTGCTGTGCGGCGACCCGGTTTCGCTCGGTGAGGGTCTGCCGTAGCTCCGCCGATCGTTTCTCCAGCGCCCGGAACTGTTCGAGCAGCCGGTCGGCGTCGACCTGGCGAGCCGGGTGGCAGAACGCGCCGAGGCCCATCCGGTCCATGAGAGCGTCGCTTTTCGCCGCATAGCAGAGGGCGAGCACGGGCGTGCCGGTCTTCAGCGCGCAGATCAGGTTGTGGTAGCGGACGGCCACCACGGTCTCGGCGGCCGCCATCTCGTTCATCAGGTCGGTCAGTGAGGCCGGTTCGGCCGCGGTGACCAGCGGTGAGTCGACCGCGTCGAGGATCGCGGCGACCACCGCCACATCGCACTGGTCGCCGGTGAGGAGCCGGACCGGTCTGCCCTCCTCGACCAGCGCGCGGACGAATCGGATCGTCCCGTCGAGGTAGCGCCGGTGGATCTCCTCGGCCCGGGCGCGGTCGTCGTTGCCGCCGTGGAAGTCCATGACACCGAGGCAGACCAGGCCCGGCGGGCCCGGGGGCGCGCTCGTCGGCGGCGTCGGCAGGGAGAAGGCGAGGTCGGGGTGGACCTCGTCGCGCGTGGTGTCCACGCCCATGGCCCGCATCGCGTCGCGGGACGGGGTGTCCCGGTACGACCGGTACGCGGCCAGCCGCGCCGACCAGCGCACCAGGGCCCGGGTCGGGCGGCTTTGGATCTCGGCGGCGCCGACGCCGACCAGCGCGACCCGGGTGCGCAGCAGCCGGCCACTCGCGCAGAGCAGGAACAGCGCGTACGGGAAGCCCCACGGCCGCAGCGGCAGCGTGGCCTCCAGGACGCCCATGCCGGGCACGATCACCACGTCGTGCCGGCGCACCCAGGCGGCGGTGCGGAAGACGTCGACGAGTTTGCCCAGGCCCTTGCCCGCGATCGCGCCCGCACGCGACGCGGTCCGGTACTCCCCGCGGTACCAGTGCAGTCGTGTCGCGGGGATACCGAACCGGGCCGTCACCGCCTCGGGACCGCCGCACAGCGCGTCCACGACCGCCTCCGGGTGCTCGGCGCGGAGGTATCCGAGGACGGCCTCGAGTGATCCGTCGTTGCCGAGGTTGCCGGAGCCGAGCAGGCCGAACAGCCCCACACGTGTCGCCGTCCTCATACCCGCCTCCCTTCACGGCCGGCGACGAGGGCGTCGACGGAGACGGTCAGCTTGGCCGGGTCGACCGGGGCGCGGTCCTCGACCCGCTCACCGGCGCCCGACCGGGCCCGGCTGGTCATCCATGCGGCCAGGTGGCGGTAGCAGGCGCGGCGGTCGGCCGGGGACAGCGGGGCCCGCCGGATCGCCGAGGCGAAGCCCCGGACGTATTCGGCGAGCAGCCGGGGCGTCGGGTGCAGCGGGCCCGCCCGGCGCGGGTCGAGGTTGACGCAGCGGGCGCGCTTGGAGGGGTTGGCCCGCTCGGCCCGGGTGGGGTGGTCGCGGCGGAAGTACAGGAGTTCGGGCACTTGGTGGAAGCGACCGTGCAGGGCGATCTCGGCGACGAACGTGCGGTCCGCGTGGTGGTAACTGTCCATCGGCTTCACCCGGCGCAGCGCTTCGGCCCGGATCACCCCGTAGAAGTCGTCGCCGCCGGGCTCGAACAGCATGCTGCGGAAGCGCTCCGGCGGGTGCGGTGAGTCGGTGGCGAGCGTGTATGCGTAGGGGACTTTCACCTGGCCGCCGCCGTCGATGACCGCCTGGTCGGCGTGGGCGAGGATGACGTCCGGCCGTTCGTCCAGCGCCTCGACGCAACGCCGCAGCAGGTCGCGGGCGTACAGGTCGTCGTGCGAGGCCCACTTGAACAGCTCGCCGCGGCATTGGGTGAACACGTAGTTGTGGTTCGGTGTGGCGCCGACGTTCCGGAGCAGCCGGATGTATCGGACGCGCGCGTCCTGCGCGGCGTACTTGCGGCAGATGTCCTCGGTTCCGTCGGTCGAGGCGTTGTCGGAGATGACCAGTTCGAAGTCCTCGTAGGTCTGGCCGAGCAGGGCGTCGAGCGACTCGGCCAGGTACTCCTCGCCGTTGTACACGGGCAGGCCGATGCTCAGCCTGGGGTGGGCGGTCATGTCGTCCTCATTTCGGGAATGGGGTGGTGGTGCTCGCGCAGGGCGGACCGCAGGTGCAGCCACCACACGGCCGAGCCGCTGACGGTCGCGGCGGCGACGCCCCAGGCCGAGCCGACCGTGCCGGCGACGGCCGCCCCGCCGAGCCCGCCGCCGACGTAAGCGGCGGAGGCGAACAGCTGGGAGCGCAGGCTGCGCCGGGCGGCGCCGAGCGCGCGCAGCCCGGCCGCCGCGCCGGTGCCGAGGCCGGCGCCCGCGACGCCGAGGGTGATCGGCACGATGAGCTGTGCGGCGGAGGTCCAGACGCCGCCGAGCGCGAACGCGCCGAGCCGGTCCGGCATCAGCAGCAGCGACCCGCCCCAGAGCAGCGCCCCGGCGGCCTGCGCGCCACCCAGCAGGAGGCAGAACGCGCCGAGGCGGTGCGGCGTCCGCCGCAGTACCCGTGCCGCCTCCGGGACGGTGACCAGCGAAAGGCCCATCAGCACGGCGAGGAACGGGCCGAGCAGAAGCTCGGCGCCGCGCACCGCGCCCACCGCGCCGACCCCGGCGATCGCGCCGAGCCCGTACGCCCGCAGCTGGCTCGCGCCGCTGAGGCAGGTGTTCTCGACCAGGTACCGGTAGCCGAGGTCGCGCTGCTCGCGCAGCCACCCGCGCGTCTCGGTCACCCGGGGCCGGATGCCGGACTGGAGGTAGCCGTACCCCGCCGCGACCGTGGCGGACGCGCCCCAGGCGAGGACGAACCCGGCCACGCTGCCCACACGGGCCGCCACGATCATGGCCGGGACGAGCGCGACGCCCCACACGATGTCGTTGAGACACGCCTTCCGCCCGGCGCCGGCGGCGAAGAACGAAAACCGCCAGGCATCCTGCAGCAGCAGCCCCGGCAGCATGACGCCGAGGCAGACGAACGCGGGCCCCACGCGGCCGCCGAGGGCCGGCCCGGCCACCAGGCACACCGCGCCGATGGCCACGCCCACGCCGAGTGCGGTGCCCGTCGACCGGGCCACCGCCCCGCGCCAGGACGCGTCCGACACGCCGCTGAAGCGCACCACGAGCGGATCGGTGGCCAGCCCGCGGGAGATGTTGAGCACCACGCCGTAGGTCACCCAGGCCAGGCTGAACACGCCGAACGCGGTCACCCCCAGCGAGCGGGCCACGTAGATGCCGACCGCGAAGTTGGACATGCTGGAGGCCGCCTGGTCGGCCAGTCCCCAGGACAACCGGCCGACGAGGGCCCGCTTGGCGGATCCGGCCGGTGGCACCGTCGTCCGCGGATTCTCCCCCTCGGTGGTCATCGGCGTCATGCCTTGATCAGCCCGGCGCCGTGCAGGGCGCCGGCCGCGGTGGCGACGGTGTCGAACGGCAGTGCGGACCGCTCGGCGATGTCCAGCAGACTGTGCTCGCCGTCGGAGAGGTTGAGCACCCAGAGCATGGCCATCTGGGCCTGCTTGGTGTCGCTGCGGCCGCCGAGCGCGTCGTACAACCCGCGACGGCCCAGCTGGGGTTCGCCGTAGGGGCTGAGGTTGAGGTACCGCCGGTTGTGGTCGAGGACGGTGAACGCCTCGCGGCAGACGGCGAGGGTGTCCGCCATCGCCTCCGGGGAGACGAAGTCCAGGTTGTCCGCCGAGGTGTGGTATTCGGGGTAGCCCGCGTACGGGGTGCGGGTGAGCGAGCCCACGCCGAGATTGAACCCGGGCGAGCAGTACTGCCGCTCGTCGTAGCCGTACGGGGTGAACTCGGCCACGTGGTGCGGGCGTTCGGAGGCGGCCAGCACGTGCCGCATCACCCGGTCGATCTCGGCGTCGCCGCGCCTGCTCTGCTTGTACGTCAGGCTGCCCGGGTCGCCGGCGCAGGCCAGCACCAGTCCGTGCTCGACCCTTCCCCGAGCTCTCGGCTCCGCTCGAGCGGGGGATACCCCATTCACCCTTTCCGCGTTGCGGGCCAGCCAGGTGATCGCCCCGATGGTGCCGGGCGCGAAGATGAACCGGTAGGTGTAGTACGGCGTACGCTCCGCCAGCGCCCGGGCCAGGAACGTCGCCACGGCGATGCCGGCCAGGTTGTCGTTGGCCAGCGACGGGTGGCAGACGTGGCAGGAGACGATCACCTCTTCGGCGACCTGCCCGGGGACCACGTGCTCGGCGTAGGTGAGGTGGCCGTCGGTGAGGGTGGAGTCGATACGCACCTCGTAGTCGCCGTCCGGCAGCGCGTCCAGGGTCTCCTGGGCCAGGCAGAACCCCCACTCCGGTTTGTAGTAGCTGGTGCGGTAGGGCACCCAGGCCGGGTGGTCCGGCAGGGTGTACAGGTGCGCGCGCAGCTCGGACAGCGGCATGGTCGCCGACACCGGCACGCTGTAGCCGAGCACGTGCAGGCTGGACGCCCGGAAGTCGACGACCCGGTGGCCGTCCGAGTCGGCGATGTACGCGTCGCGGATGTTCCACTCCTGCGGCACCGTCCAGTCGAGCACCTGCGTCCCGGTCGGCACCTCGTGCACCTGCAGCGGAATGTACTCGCCGACGATGTCCAGGGTGGCGCGCACACCGTCGCCGGTGATGCTCCGGCAGAGCGGGTACAGCCGCTCCACCAGGGCGTACATCTCCTCGCCGGCACCTCCTCCTATCTGCGTGGTCACCGGCGCCACCGCAGGGTGGCGTCGACGGTGCCGGCGTCGGACGCCGCGCGCAGCACGGCGAGGCGGGTGAAGCGCCGCTCGAAGTCCTCCCGGGTCAGGTCGAACTTCCGGTAGGCGTCGGCGAGTTCGAGCGCGCCCTGCTTCACCGTCCACTCGCAGTCGAAGCCGGGTATCGCGGCGCGGAAGCGGGAGAAGTCCACCCGGTAGGACCGCGGATCGGCGCCGGTCTCCCCGGTGATCACCACCTCGGCGCCGGCCACCGCCTCGGCGACCTGCCCGGCGATCTCGGCGACCGTGACGTTGTTGGCCTCGCTGCCGATGTTGAACGCCCGGTCGTGCACCGCGTCCCTCGGCGCGGCCAGCGCGGCCGTGAAGGCCCGTGCGATGTCGGCGGCGTGCACCAGCGGCCGCCAGGGGGTGCCGTCGGAGAGCACCAGCACCTCGCCGGACAACAGGGCGTGGCCCACCAGGTTGTTCAGCACGATGTCGGCACGCAGCCGGGGCGAGTAGCCGAAGGCGGTGGCGTTGCGCAGGAACACCGGGCTGAAGTCGCCGTCGGCCAGGTCGTGCAGGTCGTCCTCCACCCGCACCTTGGACTCCGCGTACGGCGTCACCGGGCGCAGCGGGGCGTCCTCGGCCACCAGGTCCTCACCGCCGGCGGCGCCGTAGACCGAGCAGGTCGACGCGTACAGGAAGCGCCGCACTCCGGCGTCGCGGGCCAGCCGGGCCAGCCGCACGGACGCGTGGTGGTTGATGTCGTGGGTGAGCTGCGGCGCCAGCGATCCCAGCGGGTCGTTGGACAGGGCGGCCAGGTGGATCACGGCGTCGGCCCCGGCCACGTGTTCGGCCGTGACGTCGCGCAGGTCCACCCGATGCCCCTGCGGGTCCGCGGGAGCCGGGCCCAGGACGCAGTCGGCGAACAGGCCGGCGTCGAGGCCGACGACCTCGTGCCCGGCGGCGGCGAGGACCGGGGCCATGACGGTTCCCAGGTAGCCCTGGTGTCCGGTCAGCAGTACGCGCATGGTTCAACCCCCCAGGTTGAGCGTGAGTTTGGTGACGGCGAACGCTTCGGCGTAAGCCTCGTGGCATTCGATGCCGCGGATCCGCGCGAGGCCGAGGAAGGCCTCCCGGTCGTACCAGGGCCGGTGCCGCTGCGAGGGGTAGTGCTCCTGCAGCAGCCGCACCTTCTGTTCTGCGGTGTCCGTCGACAGTGGCTGGTACGCCGCGGGGCGGCCGAGGTCGCCGTCCCACTTGACGATCTCGTAGCCGAGGACGAGGTGGTCGCGGAAGGCGGTGGGTACCAGCCGCGCCAGGCCGCGGTGGTCCTGGTGCGCGTCGTCGGTGCGCGGGGCCAGGATCAGATCCGGGTCGGTCCGCTCGCGCAGTTCCTCGAGGGCGGCCTTGGCCTCTTCCCAGTGCGCGGGCAGATGGCCGTCCGGCAGCTTGTGCACGGTCAGCCGCAGGTCGGCGCCGGGACAGAAGGCGGTGAGCGCGGCGCGCTCCTCCTGCTCGCGTTCGCCGCCGCCGCCGGAGAGCACCAGCGCGTCGACCCGGAGACCGGGCCGCGCGAGGCACATGGCGAGCAGTGTGCCGCCGGCGCCGATGGCGATGTCGTCGCAGTGCGCGCCCACGGCGACGATCCGGTCCAGGGGGCCGGCCCCGAGCCGGATCACGCGCCCACCCCCGCGTTGTCGTGCTCCCACACGGCCCACGGGCGGTCGCCCCGTGCGTAGGCGGCGTCGAGCGCGGCCCGCTCCTTGACGGTGTCGGTCGGTTTCCAGAAGCCGCGGTGCTGGTGCGCCATCAGCCTTCCGCGCTTGGCCAGTTGTGCGCATCCGTCGGCGACCAGGTCGCCGTCCTCGGGGATGTGGTCGAAGACCTCCTGGCGGAGCACGAAGTAGCCGCCGTTCTCCCACAGCGGCAGTTCGCTCACCGCGGTGATGCCGCCCACCAGGCCGTCCTCGCCCAACTCCACGCAGTGGAACGAGGACTGCGGCGGTACCACCATCATCGACGCACCGGCGTCGCGCGCGCGGAACCGGTCGATCATCTCCGGCAGGGGGGCGTCGGTGAGGACGTCGGCGTAGTTGGCGAGGAACATCTCGTCGCCGTCCAGGTGGTGGCGCACCCGGCGCAGCCGCTCCCCGATGGGCGACTCGACGCCGGTCTGCGCGAACGTGATCGTCCAGTCCGAGATGTCGGTGGACAGCAGCTCGGTCCGCCCGCCTCGCAGTACGAAGTCGTTGGACGTCGTCTCCTCGTAGTTGAGGAAGAAGTCCTTGATGTGGTGGGCGCCGTATCCGAGGCACAGGATGAACTCCGTGTGCCCGAAGTGCGCGTAGTAGCGCATGACGTGCCAGATCAGCGGCCTGGGGCCGACCATCGCCATGGGCTTGGGCACATCGTCCGCGGCACCGCTGCGCATCCGCATCCCGTAACCGCCGCAGAACAGAACGACCTTCATGCTGTGCCCTTTCACGACGCGACCTCGACAATGCTCAGTTCCGGGATGGGAAAGACCAGCCGGCCGCCCCAGTCGTGTACGAAGGACAGCTGCTCGGCCAGTTCGGCCCGCAGGTTCCACGGGAGGACGAGCACATAGTCCGGCTTGTCCTCGGCTATCCGCTCGGGCGGCAGGATCGGGATGCGGGTGCCCGGGGTGAACCTGCCGTGCTTGTAGGGGTTGCGGTCGACCGTGTACGGGAGCAGGTCGGGCCGGATGCCGCAGTGGTTGAGCAGGGTGTTGCCCTTGCCCGGGGCGCCGTAGCCGACGACCTTCCTCCCGCGCTCGGCCGCTTCGATAAGGAACCGCAGCAGATCCCGGCGCACCTTGGCCACCCGGGCGGAGAACTCGGTGTACCCGGACAGCTCCTGCAGTCCGGCGGCCTTCTCCCGGGCCAGTACGTCGGCCACGTGCTGCGTCGGCTCGCCGGCCGCCTCGGTGGGCCGGGCCCACAGCCGGATGGAGCCGCCGTGCGTGGGCAGCAGTTCGACGTCCACGAGCGTGAGTCCACCGCTCGCCAGCGCCCGGATCGCGGAGGCGACCGTGTAGTACTGGAAGTGCTCGTGGTAGATCGTGTCGTACTGGTTCTCCTCGATCAGGGTCAGCAGGTGCTGCACCTCGATGGAGACCCAGCCGTCGTCGGCGACCAGGGCGCGCAGCCCCTGGGTGAACCCGACCACGTCGGGGATGTGCGCGTACACGTTGTTGGCCACGACCAGGTTCGCCGGGCCGTGCTCGGCACGGACGGCCGCGCCGGTGTCCGGGGACAGGAACTCCGTGAGCGTGGGCACCCCCGCGTCCCGCGCCGCGGCGCCCACGTTCACCGAGGGCTCGATGCCGAGGCAGCGGATCCCCCGGTCCACCACGTGTCGCAGCAGGTACCCGTCGTTGCTCGCCACCTCGACCACGAAGGCGTCGGCGCCGAGACCGAGGCGCGCCGCGGCGTCGGTGACGTACGTGCGCGCGTGCTCCACCCAGGAGGTCGAGTACGAGGAGAAGTACGCGTACTCCTTGAACGTCTCCTCCGGCGTGATCAGTGGCGGGATCTGCGCCAGCCAGCAGTCGGTGCAGACCCGCAGGTGCAGCGGGTACGCCGGTTCCGGCTGGTCCAGTTGGTCCGCGGCGAGAAAGCTCTCACATGGCGGCGTCGCCCCGAGGTCGACCACGCTCGCCATCGCTTCCGAGCCGCACAGTCGGCATCGTGTCATCTGCTGTCCCCATCCCCCCTGCTCGCGCGGGAGTCCCCGCCGCGAGTCAGTGCTGACCGACCCGCGATCGCGGTGCGGTACTCCTCCACCAGGCGCTTAAGCCCGACGGCCGGGCTGAAGCCCTGTTCGTAACGGCGCCGGGCCGCCCGGCCCATCTCCCGGCCCAGGGCCGGCTCGGCCGCGATCCGGCGTATGCGGGACGCGAGCGAGGCGGTCTCGCCCGGCCGGTGCAGCAGCCCGGTCACGCCGTCCTCGACGAGTTCGACGAACGCACCGTGGCCGGCGGCGACGACCGGCACCCCGGCCGCCATCGCCTCCACGACCACCAGGCCGAACGCCTCCAGCCACGTCGAGGGGGCCACCACGGCGACCGATCGCGCGATGGCCTCGGCGCACTCCGCCGGGTCCAGCAGGCCGACGAACGCCACGTCGTCCCGGCCCGCCGCCCAGGCGGTCACCTCTGCCTCCAGTGGCCCCGCGCCGGCGATCACGAGCGGTGCGCCCACCCCGCCGTCCGCCGCGATCTCGTCCCACGCGGCCATGAGCAGCGTCACGCCCTTGGCCTCCGCGAGCCGGCCGAGATAGAGCAGATGCTCTCCCCCGCCCACTCGGCGGGCGCCCGGGTCGGGCACGAAGTTGTGCTTCACCGCCAGCCGCTCGGCCGGCATGCCGGCCCGCACCAGGACGTCGCGCTGCGCCGCGGAGATGCAGAAGAACCGCTCCACGCCGGACCACCATCGCCGCCGGTTGGCCGACAGGCCGACCGCGAGCGGCACCGTCGCCAGGCGGGAGCCGCGGTAGCAGCCGTGCCGGACGGCGGGCAGCGGCGCCGCCGACCCGACGCACTCGGTGCACGGCCGGCCGTCCCGCTGCAGCGTGCCGGGCGGGCACACCTGGGTGTAGTTGTGCAGCGTGGCGACGGCGGGTACGCCGGCGTCGGCGCAGGCGGCGAGCACCGCGGGCGACAGGAGCGGGAAGACGTTGTGGACGTGGACCACGTCCGGCCGCTCGGTGCGCAGCCGGGCGGCCAGCTCCGCGCGGACCGCCCGGTTCCAGGGCACCCGCAGGGGCACCGCGGCCTTGGCGAGGAGGGACATGGCGGCGATGTCGTCGCTGCGCCGCTCGAACACCTCGACCCGGTGGCCGGCCGCGCGCAGCAGCTCCACCTCCTGGTCGACGACCTTGTTCTCCCCGCTCGGCTGCGCCGAGGCGTAGCGGTTGTGCACCACGAGAACGTGCATGCTCAAGGAACCTCCGTTCGAGCCCGGGCCCAGCGCGGGATGTGTCGTCGAGGAACGTCGGGCGTGGCGAGAGGAGCGGCCTCGGCAGGCGCCGCCAGCAGCGAGGCGGCCAGGGCCAGGTGCAGCAGATACGGCGAGGCGTCGCCGAGACCGGCCTCGGTGTACGAGGCGATCGCGCAATAGCTGATCAGGAAGATCGCGCAGGCCCTCTGCAGCGACGGTGGCCGCAGCAGCGCGACCCCGCCCAGCACGATGATGATCGCAGCGACCAGGGTGACGCCGGCCAGACCCTGCTCGTTGTAGACGGCCAGCCAGCTGTTGTCGATCGGCAGCCCGCCGAACGACTTGTCGCCCAGGCCCACGCCGAACAGCTTCTCCCCCGTCGTGCGTGGCGCGGCCAGCAGGGCGTCCCAGACCTTGGCCCGGCCGGTGAGGCTGGAGAAGTTCTCCTTGGTCTGTCCGCGCAGGAACCACGCCTGGAGCACGGAGGCGAACCCCACCGCGGCCACCGTGGCGCACAGCACCGCCCAGGTGAAGAAGCGGCGGGCCGCGCCGCTGGTGAGGAGGAGCGAGCCGATCGCCAACGCCAGGCCGATGAACAGGCCGAGGGTGGCCGTCCGGGTATGGGTCAGCGCGAGCAGGACGAGTGACGGCACGATGACCAGCGCCGCGCTCGCCCTGCCGGTCCGGCGGCCCAGGACGAGCAGCACGGTGAGCCCGATGATCACCGCGGCGTACTGTCCGATCTGCGGCGGGGTGAGCGGCCACAGCGCGCCGACCAGCCGCCCGCCGTAGAGGTCGGGCAGGGCCGCGCCCGGTGAGATGACCAGGCCGGCGGCCACCGAGCCGAGCACCGCGAAGTACATCCGGATGTGGTGCCGGGCGAACGTCAGGCCGCCGTCCCACCAGCGGCTGAGCAGCCACAGCGTGCCGACGAAGAGAGCCAGCCGGGCGCAGCGGAACAGCGCGCCGAACCCGGACTCCAGGTGCGCGCTGGAGATCACGCTCGTCACCAGGAGCAGGGTGAGCAGGAACACGTACGCACTGGCTCGGATGCGCAGCCGGGGATTGACCGCGAGCGCCAGCGCGAACGCGGCGACCAGCGCCCCCATGGTGGCCATCTGGATGAGGGAGCGGGGCAGCGGGACGATGGTCTTCGCCCCGGCGGAGCCGAGCGTGTTGAGGACCAGCAGCCCCCAGACCGTCCCGGCGATCTTCGGTGTGTGGCCCCCGCCCATCTCAACCGCCGTCCCGTGCGCGGAGGGTGCTGCCCGCGTCCTGCTGGTACGGCGTGACCTGCCACTGCCCGAAGTCGAGCACCCGGCTCGGGTCATGGGCGACGAACTTCCATGGTCCGATGTAGACGTTGTCGTGCCAGCGGTTGTGCTGTTTGGTGGTGATCGCCTCGGCCACCCCTTCGCCCTGGTACGGCGACCAGTCCGGGTAGGTTCCGTAGTTGGCCAGCATCGCCATGCGGTCGCACTTCACCGTGCAGGTGACGACGGACGTGTCCAGCACGAAGCGGTTGTCGTGGATGTCCACCCGCTGGGTCTTCCAGCGGCAGTCGGCGTAGAGCGGTGCGGTGGCGATCGCCGGTCTCGCGCAGCGGTCGGTGTCCCGGACCAGCAAGGTGCAGTCACCGGAGGAGGTGTTGGCCGGGCTGTTGCAGAACCGGTCGGCGTTTTCCCACAGGGTGATCCCGGACCAGTTGTTCTCCAGCGCGTTCCGGTAGATCTCGATCTTGTCGGTGCGGGCTTCGATCCGTGGTTCGCCACCGGATTCGGACAGGTAGATGGTCGCGAGGGGGAAGCTGTCGCCTCGGTCGGCTGCCTTGCGGCCCTCGACCCAGTTGTTCCGCCGGATCGTGTTCTTTCGGATGACGGCGTTGTAGCTGGTCTCGTAGATCAGCGCGGCGCCGTCGTTGGCCTCGAGCACGTTGTCCTCGATGCGGAAGTCGTTGTTGTTGGTGTCCGCCCACAGCCCGGTGCCGCGGTTGTCGTGCACCCAGTTGCCGCGTACGTCGGCTCCGTTGACGGCCCAGAACTTGATGCCTCCGGTGCAGCCGCAGCCCTTCCGCCGCCGCTCCCAGTCGTCGGTGTTGTTGCCCACGATCTCGTTGCCCTCGACCACCAGGCCGCTGATACGGCCGGTGGTCTTGTACGCGTTCATGCCGTACTGGCCGTTGCCGCGCAGGCAGCTGGCGCGGACCCGCTGACGGGCACCGGCCATCAGACCGGCGCCGGAGTTGTCCTGGATGGTCGCGTGCTCGATCACCCACCCGTCGGCCGAGTCATGGTTGACCACGCCCTCGTTCTGCGGCGCGACGAAACCCCGCACGGTCAGGTAGCGGATGGTGACGTCGCGGGCGGTGCCGCCGAACGCGTACTGGTTGGTCTTCCGGCCGTCGAGCACCGCGCCCGGCGCGCCGAGGTAGGTGTCCCCCTTCTTGGGGATGACCTGGGCGTAGCGGTCCGGCTTGAGCCTGTGCTTGCCCGGCCGGAGCCAGAACGTGGTGTGCGGGGGGCTGCTGTTGGTCTTCGCGGCCAGGTCACCGGCCACCGCGGGGTCGACCGTCACCGCGCCCGCCGGCGCCTTCGCCGGCCCGGGCGTGGGTTTGGCGCACACCCGGGCCGGGGACGTGGACCGCGCCCCGGGCGTGGCGGGCACGGCGGTCGGGTTCGCACCGGTGCCCGAGGTGTTCACACAGCCGGTCGCCGCCGGCAGAGCCACCAGCGCCAGCGGTAACGCCCACGTCCGCCACTTGATCACCACGCTCCCCCCTTCAGCCGTGGAACCTGAGTACGGTGGTGAATCCCCGCACGCCGTCGGCGTAGCCGGTGCCGACCAGCGTGGTGGTGGGTTCCTTGCGCCCGAAACCGGCGGAGTACCAGCCCAGCGGCGGGTCGGTCTCGCCGCGATGTGCCCGCCAGGTCAGCTGCCCGGGCAGGTCGAGCACCGCGGAGCGGTCCTCGCCGTCCCGGGTCCAGGTGAGCCGTGCCCGGTGGTCCACCAGGTCCGCGGCGATGGCCGGGCCGAGGTGGAACGCCAGGCGTACGGCCCGGCGCGGGCCGCGCACCTCGTCGACCACCCGCAGCTCCTGGCTCGCGGCCGTCAGCTCCACCCGGCGGCGGTGCACGGAGCCCTGGTAGCCGTCGTGCTCGGCACACCAGCGGGCGACGCCCTCGCCGGATGGGTCGGCGACCAGGACGCGGCTCTCGGCATGCCGGGTCCACAGGAACGGGCCGCCGGAGACGGACTGGTCACCGCCGTCGAGTTGCAGGGTGTTGTGGCCGAGGGTCGACCGGAAGTACTGCCGCCACTCGGGCTGCCCGTGGTAGCAGTACGTCCCCGGGTCGGCGAGCACCTCGACCCCGTCGTGCCGGACCTCCACGGACAGGGCGTCCGCGTGGGCATGCGCGGCGATGGACAGGAAGCCGTGCGGACCACCGTCGCAGCGGCACCAGATCTCCCCCGGACCGCGCAGGATGGTGAGCCCCGCGTCGGCGAAGTGGCCCGGTCGGCTCGGAGGGCGGACCACAGACGGTTCCGTGGGTTTGATGAACGCGGACAGCAGCGGGGTGCGCGCATCGGTTCCGGTCACCGCCGGCCACCAGGCGAGCCGGCCGAACACGGCGTCCCCGGTGGCCAGCAGCGAGCCCCAGCGGTCGGTGCCCGCGCCGTCCACGACCAGGCCGTACCCGTCGTCGGCGTCCCCCTGGCGCGGTGGCCGTAGCCGGCCGTCCACGATGGCCGCGAGCGCGTCGGTCATCCGCAGCAGCACCAGGCGGACCGTCGCGGGGACCGGCACGCCTGCGGCATCCGCCTCGGCCACCGCGGCGAGACCCAGCTCCAGCACCAGTCCGTGATACTCGGTGGCCAGCTCGCGGTTGAGCCCGGAGCCGAAGGTGTTGCCGCGCAGATGCCGCTCCAGCGACCGCAGCGCGTCGGTGCGCCAGCGCGCCGAGGAGGGGAACCACCCGAACGCGCAGGCCGCGGCGAACTGCCCGGCGGCCTCGGCGATGACGTGGTTGTTCGCCGAGGACCCCCGGCTCGGGAAGGCGGCCAGCCAGCGCTGGTGGTGCCAGATCTGGTTCACCGCCACCGGGTTGTCCTCGAACAGCCCGGCCGCGCCCGGCCAGCCGTCGAGGAGCCGGCGGATCCACACCCAGGACAGCAGCCGGATCCCCAGCTCGATGCCGCTGGTCCAGTGCACTCCGCGCAGCGGCGCGTTGGCCGTCCACCACGACCGCAGGTGTTCGGCCACGCGCTCGGCGTACCGCTCGTTCCCGGTGATCGCGTAGGCGGCGGCGAGCTGGGTGAGGTACTGGTGCCGGGACGGCTCCCAGATCTGCTTGATGTCCCCGACCGCGTCCTCGTCGCGGTACGGCACGTCGAAGGCGTAGCCCGACGGGGCCCGGCGCCCGGTCTTCGGGTCGTACCACCAGTCCGGGTCGGCCAGGTCGTCGCGGTCCACCCCGAAGTACTCGGCGTGCCCGGCCATCAGCCGGTCCGCCTCGGCGATGAGGCGTTTCGCGGCGTCCGGTGGCACCGCGGCGATCGCCCCCGCGGGCAGTACGGCGGTGAACCGGGCGCCGGTCACGCTCGGGCAGTCCGGCCGCGCCGACCGCCACCGCCGTCTGCGCACCGCGTCGCCCGCCCGGCCGACGGCCTCCCGCGGTCCCATCCGGGACAGCCGCCGCAGGTACCAGCCCGCGCTCATGGTCACAGGGCCCTCGCCAACGTCAGCGGCGCACCACCGGCCAGGCCGGCCTGTACGGCGAGGGTGGCCGCCGTGGTGGCGGCCACCGACTCCAGCGGCACCGGCATCGGCCCGCCGGTCCGCACGGCCTTGATGAACGCGGCCAGCTCGGCGTTCTGGCCCTTGTCGCGGGCCTTGGGCAGCCGCGAACTGACCCACCGGCTGCGGCGGCCGTCGTACACGGTGGCGCGGACGAAGTCATCCAGCCGCAGCACCTTGCCGTCCGCGATCAGGTCCAGCGTCTCTTTCGGGAAGCCGGGCGCGCCGGTGGTGACGTAGGCGATGGTGGCGGTGGACCCGTCCGGGTAGCGCAGCACGACCTGGAGGTTCTCGTTGCCGGATGCGGCGACCGCGTACACCGAGACCGGGTCGGCCCCGAGCAGCCAGCTCGCGGTGTCGATGAAGTGTCCGCCCTCGCCGGCGAACCGCGATCCCTCGGTGCCCTGCCGGAGGTACCAGCTGCCGTGGTCGAGGCGGCCTGCGTTGACCAGGTAGCGGAGGCTGGCCGGTCCGGTCCGGGAGCCGAACCGCTTCCTGGCCTCCTGCAGCAGCGGCGCGAACCGGCGGTTGAAGCCCACCTGCAGCCGGTCGTTGCC
This sequence comes from Streptomyces sp. NBRC 110028, assembly GCF_001417735.1. Taxonomy (GTDB): domain Bacteria; phylum Actinomycetota; class Actinomycetes; order Streptomycetales; family Streptomycetaceae; genus Streptomyces. The sequence goes on along the minus strand of NZ_BBUZ01000032.1, from coordinate 198,669 downwards.
GGACTCCTCCACCGCCGCGAGGACGCCGGCCAGCTCGTCCTCGGTGAGCGCCAGGGGCTTCTCCACGAACACCGCCTTGCCGGCCCGCAGCGCCCTCATGGTCAGTTCGGCGTGGGAGCTGTGGCGGGTGACCACGAACACCGCGTCGATGGACGGGTCGCCGAGCACGGTGTCGAGGTCGGTGGTCGCCTCGGCGAAGCCGAACTTGCGCTTCGCGTTGGCCGCGGACAGCGCCGTGGTGGTGACGACGGTGGACAGCTCGACGCCGTCGCGCCGTTCCAGGTGCGGCAGCAGCATCGACGTCGCGTAGTTTCCCGCGCCGACGAACGCCAGCCGCACCGACGCATTGGCGAGCCGGGCCGGGGTGGACGCTTTGCCGCCGCGTCGCACCGCGGGCACGGCCACCGCCGGGGCCCCCGTTTCCACGGCTCGGCCGGGGTGGCCGGGGTACCGGAACAGCACGGCCACGGCCTTCAGGTCGCCGTCCTTCAGGCGCTGGTACGTCTCCACGGCGTCATCGAAGTCGGCTATGTGGGAGACCAGGGGCTCCACGTCGACACTGCCACGGGCGAGGAGATCGAGGAAGCAGGCCAGGTTGCGGCGCTCGGTCCAGCGCACGTAGCCGATCGGGTAGTCCCGCCCCTCCAGCTCGTACTCCGGGTCGTAGCGACCGGGGCCGTAACTGCGGGAGAACCGGACGTCCAGCTCCTTCTCGTAGTACGCGTTCCACGGCAGGTCCAGGCGGCACTTGCCGATGTCGACGACGCGGCCGCGGTCCCGGCTCAGTCTGGCGGCCAGCTCGACGGGCTGGTTGCTGCCGCCGCCGGCGGCCAGATACACCTGGTCCACGCCCAGCCCGCCGGTGAGTTCGGCGATGGCGGTTTCCACGGCCGCGGAGGCGGGGTCGCCACAGGCCGCCGCGCCCAGGCGCTCGGCGAGCTCGCAGCGCGCCGGGTCGGGGTCGGCGCCGACGACGCGGACTCCGGAGGCGGCCAGCAGCTGCACCACCAACTGCCCGATCAGCCCGAGGCCGATGACCAGCGCCACGTCGCCGAGCTGTGGCTCACCGCGGCGGACGCCCTGCAACGCGATCGATCCGACCGTGCCGAAGGCCGCGTGCCGTGGCGCGAGGCCGTCCGGCAGCCGGGCGTAGAGGTTCTTCGGCACCCAGTTCAGCTCGGCGTGCAACGCGTGCTCGTTGCCGGCGCAGGCCACGAGGTCGCCGACCTTCACCTCGTCGATCCCGGCGCCGACCTGCTCGACCACTCCGCACAGCGAGTAGCCGAGCGGCGTGTAGGAGTCCAGCTTCCCCATCACCTTGCGGTAGGTGGCGGGCAGCCCGTTGGTGGCCGCGCTCTGCACGACCTTGGCGACCTGGTCCGGCCGGGAGCGGGCCTTGCCCACCATCGACATGCCGGCCTCGGACACCTTCATCAGCTCGGTCCCGGTGGATATCAGCGAGTAGGCGCTGCGGACCAGCACACCACCCGGCTTGCACCCCGGCACCGGCACGTCGAGCAGCGCCAGCTCGCCGCTCTTGTAGTTCTGCACAACCTGCTTCACCCGAACTCCTCTGATTCCTAAGCCGTCAACCGAGTGCTCTGGCCGGACCCAGAGGTCGCGTCGCGATACCAGTACTCGAGGGTCAGCACATGCCACAGATGCTTGGAAAAGTCCCGCTGCCCGGCGGCGTCCTCGGCGACCATCCGCGCCAGCGCGTCGCGGCGCAGGAGCCCGGAGCGGACGAGCACGCCGTCGTTGACCACCTCGCGCACCAGCGGTGCCAGGTCCCGGCTCATCCAGGCCCGCAGCGGGGCGCTGAACAGACCCTTGGGCCGGTACACGATCTCCCGGGGCAGGACGGAGGTGGCCGCCTCCTTGAGGACGGCCTTCCCCTGCCGTCCGACGATCTTGCGGTCACCGGGTACGGCGAACGCGGCCTTGACCACCTCGACGTCCACGTACGGCACCCGCACCTCGGTCGACGCGGCCATGCTGGAGCGGTCCGTGTACGTGAGGTTCAGGCCCGGCAGGAACATCCGGGCGTCGCCCAGGCACATGCGGTTGACGAAGTCGTCGAGGTCGTTGTCCTGGTAGACATCGGCGTGCTCGGTCAGCACGTCCTGAACCGTCCCGGCCAGGTCCGGGTCGACCAGGGCGAGCAGTTCGGCCTGGTCGTACATGGTGTAGCTGCGGCGGAACGCGGTCTCCTCCGGCAGATCGGCGAAGGAGAGGAACCGCTTCGCGAAGCGCACCGACCGGTAGCCCCGGCGGCTCGTCGCCACCGGCAGCCGGTCCACGGCCGCTGACACCCCGCGCCGCAGGGGCCGTGGCACGCGCTGGTAGCGCAGCGCGATCAGGTTGGCCAGGTGCTTGCGGTAGCCGGCGAACAGTTCGTCGGCGCCCATCCCCGAGAGCATCACCTTGACCCCGGCCTCCCGGGCGGCCGAGCAGATCAGGAACGTGTTGATCGCGGCGGGGTCGCCGATCGGCTCGTCCAGGTGGTACGTCATCCGCGGCAGCAGGTCGAGCACGTTCGGGGCGATCTCGATCTCGTGCAGGTCGACACCGAACCGCGTCGCCACCCGCCGGGCGTAGCGCAGGTCGTCCGGCATCGCCTCGAACCTGGCGTCCTCGGCGCGGAACCCGATCGTGTAGGCGGAGATCCCGGGTTGGTGGCGGGCCGCCAGCGCGGTCAGGTAGCTGGAGTCGAGGCCGCCGGAGAGGAAGGTGGCCACGGGCACGTCGGAGAGCAGGTGGCGCCGGGTCGACTCCTCGACGATGGCGGCGAGGTCCGGCCGCTCGCCGCCGCGGGCCCGCTCCCGGCCCTCGGCGGCGATGTCCTTCAGGTGCCAGAACCGGCCGCGCTCCACCCGGCCGTCGGGCCGGCACCTCAGCCAGCTCCCCGGCGGCAGCTTCTCCGCTTCGCGGAACGCGCAGCGCGAGTCCGGCACCCAGTAGTACAGCAGCGAGGCCACCAGCGCCGCATGGTCCACCTCCAGCGGCCCGCCGGTCGCGGTGGCGAGCGCCTTGAGTTCGGAGGCGAACACCAGTCCCTCGCCGCGCCGGAGCCAGAACAGCGGCTTGATGCCCAACTGGTCGCGAGCCAGCACCAGTTCGCCGGTCCGCTCGTCGAAGATGCCGAACGCGAACATGCCGCGCAGCCGGGGCAGGCAGTCCGTGCCCCAGCGCCGCCAGGCCTCCAGCAGCACCTCGGTGTCGGAGGTGCCGCGGAAGCGCACCCCGGTGGCCGTCAGTTCGGCACGCAGCTCGGGCGCGTTGTACAGCTCGCCGTTGTACGTCAGGACGAGGCCGCCGGAGACCATCGGCTGGGCGCCGGTCCCGGACAGGTCGATGATGGCCAGCCGGCGGTGCCCGAGGTGCACTTCGCCGTCACCGGCGGGGTGGCTGTACCGTCCCGTCCCGTCCGGGCCTCGGTGGGCGAGGGTGTCGGTGAGCCGGTCGGTCACGGCCTTCCCGTCCGGCCATCGGTAGGTGCCCGCGATGCCACACATGTCCTACCGTGCCTCCTGGTCGCTGTCCGGGACGCGTGCGGCCCACATCGGCGGCCGCTCCGTCCGTAGTTGGCCCGTCCCGTGTCGCGGGGCCGGCCGCCCGCCATGGCCCCGCAGCGCTATGTGCAGTCCGTCCCACAGCGTGCCGTCGGTCCGGTCACGCGGATCGGGGTCGATCAGCACCACGCCGATCACCGGAATGCGCTGGTCGGCGAGCTGCCGCGCCACGGTGTGCAGCCATGCGGCGCTGCCGTGCCCGGCACGTACGACGAGCACGGTCCGGGTACCGAGGTACTGGAGGTCGGTCCACGCCGTACCGGGCGCCACCGAGCCGACGCCGACCCGGCGCTCCTGGTGCGACACGGCCGTGGCCTGCTCGCCGCTGACCACGGTGGGGTCTCCTGGCTTCGGGCGGCGGCCTGCGAGCTGCGGGCCGGGCAGACCGTCGATGATGACCACCGGCCCGTCCGCCTCCAGTGCGCTGGCGAGGTCCCGGGCGATCTCGCTCGTGCCGCGCGCACAGCCCAGTTCCAGCAGCGACACCGGTTCCGTGGAGCCGCGCACGGTGCGGGCCAGGGACGCGGTGAGCCGTGTCCGTGCCGCCCCGGTCCGTCGGCGCCGCCACAGCGTGCCCGGCCGGCGGGGCAGCTCCGCGATGACCGAGGCGCCCAGGTTCGCCGCGATCTCCCGGCGCAGCACGGGGCGGTCCGCCACCACCGCGCCGACCGCGGCCACCGCGAGCCCGAGGACGAGCCCGAGGACGAGCCCGATCGCGGCGTTGGTGGCGGCGGTTCTGGGCAGGGAGTGCGGCACCGCGCGGGGGGCGTCCACGATCTGTGTGCCGGCGATGACCCGGGGCGCGCCGGTGCGGGCCTCAGCGGCGCGTTGGTCGAAGTCGGCGATCCGCGAGTTGAGTTCGGCCCGGCGGGCGAAGAGCGACTCGATGCCCGCCGACGCTTGCGGGTCGCTGCCCGGCGAGCGGTCTCCGATCGCCTTGTTGACCTCGGCGAGTTCGCGCCGCACGCGGTCACGCTGGTCGAGCAGGGCCTTGGACTCGGCTTTCGCGGCCTCCCGCATCCGCCGCACATGGTCCGCGACGAACGCGTCGGCCAGTGCCCTGGCCCGGGCCACCGCTTCCGCGTCGCTGTCACCTGTCACATCGATCTGCAGCAGGTTGTTGGTCAAACCGGTGCCCCGGTACTCCCGCATGAAGTCTTCGGGTTTTTCCGGGGACTTGAGGGACTGCAGGGCCTTGCCCGCGATCCGTGTGGTCCCCAGCAGCGCGACGTCGGTGCGGATCAGTGTTCCGGTGTCGTTCGGCTGGTCCTCCTGATGCGCGACCAGCACTTTGGTCACCGCGCTCGGCGGCGGTGGCAGCAGGGCCGCCATCGCCGCGCCGGCCAGCAGCCCCAGCACGGCCATGGAGCACCAGAGCCGGCGGCGCCTGCGCACCGCCACCACCAGCGCCTGCAGGTCGAACAGCGGAGTGGCCGCCGACCACTCCGGCGTCGTGCTCGCCGTCACACGGCACCTCCCGTCGCGTGGCCGGGAACGGCGAGCGCCGGAGTGGCGTCATCGGAAGGGGTGCCGGCAGACCGCTTCGGGCGGGCCCGGACCGTGCCGGCGACGACGATGCCGACGACCTCGTGCTTGCCGTCCACACACGCCTCGGCGATGCCGGCCAGCTCCGCCGCGCTCCAGCTGCCCGCGCTGAGCACGACCAGGGCGCCGGACTCGGTGCCACGGTCCGGCACCAGCGGCTGGGACACCGAAACCGCCACCACCCGCAGCCTGGGGTATCCCCTGGTCGAAGCGGACGGGGAGGGATCACCCCCGGACACGGCGACGAGTTGCTCGGCGGCCCGGCGGGCGATCTCGTCGCCTTCGGGTACGACCACCAGCAGCCGCCGTGGGGCCGGCAGCCGGTCCCGGAGGCGGGCGCACACCCGCCGGTAGCGGATGTGCCTGCTGGCCTCGTCGCCGGACGCCTGCGGCGCCGGGACGTCCCACCGGGTGTCGACGCCGAGCAGCCGGCGGATCCGGGCCCGCACACCACTGCCTTCCGGCCGGTGCGCGCGCCGTTCACCAGGCACGTCGACAGGTACGTCGACGGTACCCAGCAGCGCCGAGCCCAGCGCCGCGGCGATCTCCGGTTCGGTGCGCAGCCGGCGGCTCATCCGTGCGGCGGTGAGATGGCCGATGACCGCGAGCAGGAAGAACAGCAGCGCTCCGGCGACGATGAGCTGCGTCCTCGTCGGCGGTGCCGCGCCGGCCGGCCGGGCCGCCGGTCCCATGACGACCATGGTGGACTTGTTGGTCACCGGGTCGGCCTCGTCCAGCTTTTTCATGGCCTCCTGCAGCGCGATGCGCAGCTTCTCCAGCTCGGTGCGGCCCTGCACGCTCTCCACGGTCCGCCCCGGATCGGCCGCGTCGGCCAGCTCGGTGATGCGGCGGCTGGTCCGCACCACCATCTTCCGCAAGTCCTCGGGCCGGGCCGACGCTTCGGATTCGCTGTCCTCGCCTGCGAGCCGCGCGGCGAAGGTGACGAATTGCTGGGCCACTTGGTCGGAGAGCCGCTGCGCGCGCTCCGGTGTGTCGGCCGTCCCCGAGATCTTGATGATGTTCCCGTCGGTGGCCTCGGCGCTCACCCGGTCCCGCAGTTCGCTGCCGCCGGCGCCGGGCCGGCCGAGCGTGGCGGCCACGCGGTCGAGGACCACCGAACTGGTCGCGATCTCCGCCTGGGTCAGCAGTTCGCGCTCCTCCCACGCCCCCGGCAGCAGTACCGACGCCGACGTCGTGTAGCGCGGCGGAAACAGCAAGGAGGTGCCGTAGCCGACGAGCGCCCCCACCACGGCGAGGACGGTGAGCAGCCGCCAGCGCCGACGGATCATCCGCCCGATCGTGACCAGGCGTATCGTGTCATCGCTCAACGGCGCGGCCTCTTCCCTGACCGGTCCGGGTTCCCCGCCGACGCGTAGGCGGCGAGCAGCGACGTTTGTGAGTTCCGCCAGGAGAGCGGCCCGCTGATCCGCTCCTGGCCGATCTTGCCCATCCGGGTCCGCTTCTCCGGGTCGTCGAGGAGCAGCGCGATGAGCTTCGCGAACTCGGCCTCGTCGTCGGCGGGCGCGTAGACGGCGGCGTCGCCGGCGGAGACCCGCGCCTCCTTCAGGTCGAACGAGACGATCGGCCGGCCCATCGCCATGTACTCCAGGACCTTGTTCATGGTCGACACGTCGTTGAGCGGATTGCGCGGGTCCGGGGAAAGGCACACGTCCGCGGTGGACAGGTAGCGCACCAGGTCGGCGTCCGGGATGCGCCCGGTGAACTGCACCTGCTCGGTGAGCCCGAGCCGCCGGGACAGCTCCACCATCGCGTCGAAGGCGTCGCCGGAGCCGATGAACACCGCGTGCCAGTCGGTCCGCCCGAGTTCGTCGCGCAGCCTGGCGAGGGACCGCAAGGCGTAGTCGACGCCGTCCTGCGGGCCCATGACGCCGAGGTAGCACAGCAGATGTGGCCTGCCGCGCTTCAACTCCGTTTCTTCCGGCACCGGTTGGAACCGCTCGACGGCGGGCGCGCTGCGCACCACGAAGACGTCCTCCGGCCGCTTGCCGCCCCGGCGCAGCGCGACGTCCCGGTAGCTCTCGTTCGTGGCGAGTACGACGTCCGCGGCGCGGTAGGTCCGCCGTTCCAGCGCGCACACGGCGCGGTAGAGCAGGTCCTCGCCGCGGCCGAACCGGGAGAGGTACAGCTCGGGCACCAGGTCGTGCTGGTCGAAGACGAACCGCGCTCCGCGCCGCTTCAGCCACAGTGCGGGCAGGAACAGCAGGTCGGGCGGGTTGCACGCGTGGACCACGTCGACGGGGCCGACCTTGCGGATCAGCCGGGCCGTGTGCCACAACGCCGATCCGTACTCCCGCAGGTAGCCGGCCGGTCCTCCGGTGGCCGCGCGCAACGGGTAGCGGTGGATCCGCACCCCGTCGATCACGGCCTCCGGCTCCGTGTCCCGTTTGCTCCCCCGGGGGCAGATGACGTGCACCGTCCAGCCCGCGTCGCGCAGTGTCGTGCACTCCTGCCACACCCGCCGGTCGAACGGCACCGACAGGTTCTCCACCAGGATCAGCGCACGCCGGCCCGGCCCGTCACCACTGATCGCGTCACCAGGCAAGGCCCATGTACCCCGGTTCGGTCCGGCGCGCCTCGGCGTCGGGAAGGCGGATGAGGTCGACGATCGCCGGGCCGTCGCCGCCGTGGGGCAGCGCCGACAGTACGGCCGGGTCCCTGGTCCCGACCAGGCACACCTCGGCGTGTTCGAGCACCTCGCCGACGGAATCCGCGAGCAGTTGCGCGAGGTGCGGCAGCCGGTTCTCGATGTATTCGCGGTTCGCGCCGAGCAGCCGGGAGAGGCTCACGTTGGCGTCGTGGATCCGCAGGTCGTACCCCTTGCCGAAGAGCCTCTCCGCCAGCTCGACGAGCGGGCTCTCGCGGAGGTCGTCGGTGCCGGGTTTGAAGGACAGCCCGAACAGGCCCACCCGGCGCTTGCCGGTGCGCTCGACCAGCTCCACCGCGCGCTGCAGATGGTCGGAGTTGGAGGGCAGCACGTGGGCGAGGATGGGCACCGAGACGTCGGCCCGCTGCGCCGCGTACACCAGGCCGCGCAGGTCCTTGGGCAGGCAGGAGCCGCCGAAGGCGAAGCCGGGCCGCAGGTAGGCGGGGCTGATGTTCAGTTTGCGGTCGGCCAGGAACACGTCCATCACCTGGTGCGAGTCCACCCCGAGCGCCTGGCACACCGCGCCCAGCTCGTTCGCGAAGCCGATCTTGAGGCCGTGGAACGCGTTGTCCGCGTATTTGATCGCCTCGGCCGTCGGGACCGGCACCCGGAACACCTCTCCGGGCAGGCCGTCGTACAGCGCCGCCACCACATCGCCGCTCGCCGGGTCGAGTTCGCCGATGACGGTCTTGGGCGGGTCGAAGAAGTCCCGCACGCTGGTGCCCTCGCGCAGGAACTCCGGGTTGACCGCGACCCCGATATCCACCCCGGCGGTGCCGCCGATGTACTTCTCCAGGATCGGCACCAGCAGGTTCAGGCAGGTGCCCGGCAGCATGGTGCTGCGGAACACGACGGTGTGCCGCCCGCCGCGCTCGGCGAGCGCCGCGCCGATCTGCTCGGTGACCCGCTCCAAGTACGTCGTGCACAGGCTGCCGTTGGGCTCCGACGGCGTGCCCACGCAGACCAGCGACACCTCGCTGCCCATGATCGCCTCACGGACGTCGACGGTGGCGCGCAACGCCCCGGCCCGCACGACCTCGGCGATCAGCTCGCCGATCCGCTCCTCGACCACCGGGGCCTTGCCGTCGTTGACCAGGTCGACCTTCACCTGGTTCACGTCCACTCCGATGACCTCGTGACCCATGCCGGCCAGGCAGGCGGCCGACACGCAGCCCACGTAGCCGAGCCCGAAAACGCTGACTCTCATGACCGTTCCCCCCTCAGGCACGCCCTTCCGGCCTGCCTTCCGTGCGCCGACCGGACGACGCCCCCGCCCATCAGTAGGCCCCCTGCCCCTGGAGCACCGCGCGCAGCGTCTTCCACAAGATCACTGTGTCCAGGGCGAGCGACCAGTCCTCCACGTACCGCAGGTCCAGCCGGACCGCCTCCTCCCACGGCAGATCGCTGCGTCCGCTGATCTGCCACAGGCCGGTGAGCCCGGGCTTGACCAGCAGCCGCCGCCGGATGTCCGGGCCGTACGCGGCGGACTCCTCCGGCAGCGGAGGCCGCGGACCGACGAGCGACATCGATCCGGTGAGCACGTTGAAAAGCTGCGGCAGCTCGTCGACCGAGTACCGGCGCAGCACCGCTCCCACCCGGGTCACCCGCGGATCCCGGCGGAGCTTGAACAGCAGGCCGGCGCCCTCGTTGCGGTGGGCCAGCGCGGCTCGCCCCCGGTCAGCCCCGGCGACCATGGTGCGGAACTTGAGAATGGTGAACTCCCGGCCGTCCTTGCCGACCCTGCGCTGGCGGTAGAACACGCCACCCCGGCTGTCCACCAGCACGAGCAGCCCGACGAACACCATCAGCGGCGCGAACAGCACCAGCAGGATCGCCGCGCCCATGCGGTCGACGACCCCTTTGACCGCCCGGCGGCCCCCGGTGAAGGTCGGCATGCTGACCCGCAGCAGCGGGATCCCGAGCACCGCGTCGATGTGCAGCCGCGGGCCGGCCACCTCCATCAGCACCGGGGCCACGACCATCTCGGCGTCGCTGCCTTCGAGGTTCCAGGCCAGCCGCTGCAGCCGGTCCGGTGACCAGTGCGGATCCGGTGTGACCGCGACGACACGGTAGCCGTCGCGGCGCACGTGGCCCGCGACGTCCGCCAGCGGGCCGACGACCGGCACTCCGTCCAGTTGGTCACCACCGAGGCCGAGACCGTCCGTCGTGCACACCGCCTCCACCCGCCAGCCGAGGTGCGGGAACTTGCGGGTTCGGGTGATCAGGTCGCGTACGGTGGCCAGGCTCCCGGCAGCGAGCACCGGTCGCAGGCAGCGTCCTTCCTTCCGCTGTTTGTGCAGCCACAGACGCAGCAGATACCGCGCGGTCATGGTGATGAGCGCGATCGCGGGGATCGCGACGAAGATCCAGAGCTTGATGTTGCGCGAGGTGAGGGCGATCCCGCCGAGCGCCAGCACGACGGTCGCCGCGAACAGTGAGCGTCCGAGCCTGCGGAACTCCTCGGCGCCCTGGCCGAGCACGGCCGGAGCCCACGACCGGGTCACCGCAAGCGCCCCCAGCACCAGCAGCTCGGTGCCGAACGCGAGAATTCCCCATTTTTCATGCCAGTTGGCCGCGTCCCGGGCCCCGAAGAAGTTGCCGATCGCCGCCACCACGCAGGCCGTGGCCACCGTATCGCTGGTGATCACGGTACGGCGGTACCGCTGCTCCCAGTCGGTGGCGGGCTGGCTGATTGTCCCGTCCGCCAAACGCCCTCGCGCCGGCGAAAACGGGTTGACTAATCCCCCTTGCCGCACAGAACCCCCCAGGTCCCCAGTGGTTCGACGTATTCGCCTAGCACTGTTCCTCCCCCTTCGGCAGGCCCCCGCCTCCCGTACTGTTCCTCCCCCACGGGAGGCCCCCCGCCCCCCGCGCCGCGCTGTTCCTCCCCGTGGGAGGCCCCCGCCTCCCACGCATGCCATGCCGGCTGTCTCAGACGTACGTGAACGACTCACCCTGGCGGCAGCGGACTCGCCTGTCCGGCCAGACTCTTGAGGTACGTGGGAGCCCGTCGCGTCCTCGGGCGCTCCCCGCACCCAAGGCCCCCCTCGGCTCCAAAAATCGATCACCCCCACGTCCGGCGCCGACGAGGCGACTGCTCGCTACTCGTAGAGCCGGACCCATAGATCATTATTTGTCGCCTGGTGTCCAAACATGTGAAGCACGGGCCAATCTAGACCATCGGGGCCCCGCTGAAGAGAGGATGTGTGGAATTTGTGCCCAAACCTTGAAGCCGCTTCCACCGATCGGTGAGCGTCCGCCGGCGCCTCGGCGATGAAGGCATGCCTTCTGAGCTGCCGTGAAGGACGTTCTCCTGGCTGTCTGCACCGGCACCCCGGACACGTCCCGGCACTGCCGACTGGGCCGCGTTGAGGACCCTGTCCGGTGGCGCCGCACACCGAGTGCGCGTGCCGGTTGCCGTCCGCGCCGGCCTCGGCCCGGCCACCGGCGTGGCGGCGGCCTTCATCGACCCGCCGCCATGTCGATCCTCACGACCTCGTATCCGGGGGCCGCAGCGCGACAAGGCCCTGCTGGTCTTCGGCGGCTCCCTGCCGGCGGTCGTGGCCTACGGACCATTCCTGCCGGCCGGCCACCGCACAACGCCTTCCCCTATCCTGTCCAGTCCCCGATCGGTAGGTGATGTGCCCTACAGTGATGGCCCATGCCGGTGCCTGGACCGCCGACCGGCGACCGGCGAAGCCCGGACGGGGCGGTCAAAGGGCATGGCGCGGGCGGGATCGAGCATGATCGCGCTTGGCCGGGCTTACCCAGGAGGCGGTCAAATGGCAGCAGGGCCCCAGGAGTCGCGGGAGCCGTCGGAGTCCACGACTGTCGTGGTGATCGGTGCGGGTCCGGCCGGTTTGACCGTCGCCAACCTTCTGCGGCGCAGCGGTATCGACTGCGTGATCCTGGAGCGCCTGAGCCGCGGGCGCGTGACACAGCGCCAGCGGGCCGGCATCGTCGAAACCCGCGCCGTCCGGATGTTCGACTCCTGGGGGCTGGCCGACCAAGTCCTCGGTGGAGCCCCGTCCGATGGCCTCATGGAGTTCCGGGTGGATGGTGAGAGCCACCTGGTGTCCGATGACGACGGCTCCGAAGGCCCCCGGGCCCGTCTGTGCCCGCAGCAGGTGCTGGTCCAGAAGCTCACCGCCACATACCTCGCCGATGGCGGCGACCTGCGCTACGAGGCCGCCGACATCTCCCTGCACGATCTGGCCGGCGACCGCCCGACCGTCCGCTACCGCAGCGCCGACGGCACTCTCCGTGCCATCTCGTGTGCCTTCGTAGCCGGTTGCGACGGCGACCATGGCGTCAGCCGCGCCGCCGTCCCCGACGGTGTTCTCACCGCCCACGCCTTCGATCACGGCATCGGCTGGCTCACCGTCCTCGCCGACGCCCCGCCGCCGGCCCGCCCCCTCCTCGCCGTCAGTGCGCACGGCTTCGCCGCCCACTTCGCCCGCGGCCCGCACACCAGCCGCTACTACCTTCAGTGCCCGCCCGAGGACCGGCCCGACGCCTGGCCCGACAGCCGTATCTGGGAGGCCCTGCGCACCCGGCTCGCCGACCCCGCCCTCGTCCCCGGCCCGATCACCGACCGCGAGGTCTTCCGGCTCCGCAGCGTCGTCCACGAGCCCATGCGGTACGGCCGCCTCTTCCTCGTCGGCGACGCCGCCCACATCGTCTCCCCCCTGGGAGGCAAGGGCATGAACCTCGCCCTCCACGACGCGGACCTCTTCGCCCGCGCCGTCCGTGACTCGGTCCACGACCACGACGACACAGGCCTGCACGCCTACTCACGCCGCTGCCTCCGCCGCGTCTGGAACGACCAGGAGTTCTCCCACTGGCTGACCCGGACCCTCCACGACGCCGGTGACGACACCCACTCCGGCCCCTTCCAGCGAGGCCTGGCCCGCGCCAGACTCGACCGCCTCTTCACCTCGCGCAACGCCGCCCGCACCTTCGCGGAACTGATGACGGGGCTGGACTTCGTCCCGGACGCCGAGGCCCACGACGGCCCAGGGCCGGTGGCGCGCGGCAGTGCGTCGGCCGGCGATTGACGACCGGGCGTTCGCGTTCCACGGGCTGGTAGCCGTGCTTCCGGCGGCGCCGCCGAGGTGATCGGTCAGTCGTCGGCGAGCACTACGCCCGGCCAGACCGCGCCGGCCCGGTATCCGGCCAGCAGGTTGTCGATCCGTTCCGCCTGGCCCTCCGGGGTGAAGAAGCCGGCCGGCTGGGCCGGTTCCCACGGCCGGAAAGCCTCGAAGTCCCGCACCCGATGCGCGGCGATCGGGGCAGCGTCGGTGGGCTCGATCAGGCGGATCCTGGTGCTGCCGCGCATGGGCTGATCCTCGTCGCAGTGCGTCGGATGAGACGGCCACCCTATGCCAGGGTGCCCCCGCCGGGCGGTTGCCGCTGGTCAGCGATAGGACGCAGACTGTGGCCCCGTCCCCGACCACGGGGCGATACCACAGCCGTACCGGAGGGTGGAGTCCGTGACCACGTCGATCACCGAGATCGAGACCCATGGTGTCGACCGCATACCGGACGAGGAGCGGTCGGCCCGCCCGATCGACCTCTTCCGGCTGGCTTTCGGCGGCGCCAACACCTTTGCGACGTGCGTACTCGGCGCCTTTCCCGTCCTGTTGGGGCTGTCCTTCCTGCAAGGTCTCGCGGCGACCGTCTTCGGCCTGGTCGCGGGGGCGCTGCTGCTCGCCCCCATGGCGCTGTTCGGCCCGGCGAACGGCACGAACAACGCGGTCTCATCCTCGGCGCACCTGGGGGTGCACGGCCGGATCGTCGGCTCGTTCCTCTCGCTGCTCACCGCGATCGCGTTCTTCTCGATCTCGGTGTGGTCATCGGGTGACGCGCTCATCGGCGGGGCGCACCGGCTCGCCGGTGTACCGGAGTCGGAGGTTTCGTACGGCGCCGCCTACGCGGTGTTCGCGGTCCTCGTCCTCATCGTCTGCGTCTACGGCTTCCGCTTCATGCTGCTGGTCAACAAGGTTGCCGTGACGGCCGCTTCGGCACTCTTCGTGCTGGGCGCCGTCGCCTTCGGCGGCGATTTCGACCCCGGCTACGCGGGCACCTTCACCTCCACCGCCGACCCGCTGTTCTGGCCCTCGTTCATCGGCGCCGCACTGATCGTGCTGTCCAACCCGGTCTCCTTCGGCGCCTTCCTCGGTGACTGGTCCCGCTACATCCCGGCCGCGACACCGCGCCGCCGGGTGATGGGCGCCGCGTTCCTCGCCCAGCTCGCCACCCTGCTGCCGTTCGTCTTCGGCCTGGCCACCGCCTCGGTCATCGCCACAAAGGCCGCCGCATACGTCGACCCGGCCGCTCCCAACTACGTCGGCGGGCTGCTGGCGATCTCACCCGGCTGGTACTTCCTGCCACTGTGCCTGATCGCGCTGATCGGCGGTCTGTCGACCGGCACCACAGCGCTCTACGGCACCGGCCTCGACTTCTCCAGCGTCTTTCCGCGCTTCAGCCGGGTCAGGGCGACCTTCCTCATCGGGGCCCTGTCGATCGTGTTCCTCTTCCTCGGCCGGTTCGTCCTGAACCTCACCCAGTCCATCTCCACCTTCGCGACGCTGATCGTCACCTGCACCGCGCCCTGGATGATCGTGATGGTTCTCGGCTATGTCACCCGCCGTGGCTGGTACGACGCTGAGGCGCTGCAGGTCTTCAACCGCCGTCAGCGCGGCGGCCGTTACTGGTTCACCCACGGCTGGAACTGGCGCGGGATGTCCGCCTGGCTGGTGTCGGCCGTCGTGGCGCTGCTCTTCGTGAACCTGCCGGGCCAGTTCGTCGGCCCGCTGGGTGATCTCGCGAACGGCGCCGACATCTCCCTGCCGGTCGGCCTCGCCCTCGCGGCCGTGAGCTACCTCGGACTGCTGACCGCGTTTCCCGAACCGCGCGCGGTGTACGGGCCGGACGGACCCCGCCTCGTGCGGGCCTCGGCCGCCGGCACCCCGCCCATCACCGACTCCCCGGGCAGCGCCGACGGCCACTGCGCCACCAGCGCCAGCGCCACCGCTCCCGAGCACACCTGAGCGGCCATGGCCGCTCAGGTTCACCCGTAGGGCATGTCCCAGTCAGCTCCAGCCGACGCGGCTCACGCCGCGGTCCCCGTCACGGGGATGCCCCGGGGCGCGACGCTGGGCCGCTCTCGCGGTGATGCTGGTCGGCACGCCGCTGGCCAACCTGGATGTGTTCATCGTGGTCGCCTCCGCCGGGTGCGCGCCGGCGCCCACCGCCGGGGGGCTGGCCCCTGCTCGGCTGCTGCGAGGCGCGGGCCGGCTTTGATCGCTTTGTTCACCTGCGGCCTGAACGCCTTCTTTCTCGTTCTGGGCCTCTACCTGCGGGAGGGGCTGCGCTGGGGCCCCTGGCCGCGGGCGAGAAGGATGCTGCCGCCGGCCGGCCTGTTCGCCGTCACCTCGCTGGTGGTGCCGCCGTATCCAAGGTCGACGAGTCCCCTCTGCTGGTGGCGGGAGGACTTGTGGCCGCCGGCGGTCACGCTGCCGAGCCCGTCTGCGCGCTCGGCGGTGACAACGGTCCGCTCCTGGTCGCCGAACAGCCATCCGGCTGCCTCCACAGGCCGCTCACCCGCCCCCTGACACTACGGCTGTTCCCCAGCCCCTTTGACCTGCTCGTGGGTCTCCGGCTCCTCCTCGACTTGGCGCCGCGTCGCAGGTGGAAACCTGGTGCGCCGACCGTGCCCGCCTTTTGTCACCCTGACCCACCCCAGGTATGGCACGAACAGTGGCTCTGGGGGGTGATGTGGGGTGAGCGCCGCGCTTCCTAACATGCCGGCTCACACGGACAAGGGGGCGCACGTGCTCAAGCACAGTGCCCGAACCGGGCCCGGCGAAACGGCAGCGCTACGCGCGTTGCCGAACCCTCACGCGTCCGACAACGAAGGAAAGAACATTCATGACCACAACCCTGGCGCCCCCGCTCCGCATCGGGAAGGCCGCTGTCGGGGCCCTCGGCATGCTGGCGGCCGCCACCGGGACCCTGGAGTCGGTGGTGACCCCGACGCTCCCGCTGCTGCAACGGGAATTGTCCATGAGTCCCGCCCAAGGGGCACTGCTCAGCATCACGATGCTCATCACCGGTGCTCTCGTCACGCCCGTCGCGGGCAACCTCGGTGACCGCTACGGCGGGAAATGGATGATGCTCCGGCTGATGGCGGTGGTCTCGGCCGGTGGACTGGTGTCCTCGCTGGCACCGAACCTGCCGGTCCTGCTGCTCGGTCAGGTGCTGGAGGGCGCGATGGTGGGCGCGATGCCGCTTTCGTTCATCCTGGTACGCAAGCACCTCCCCACGGGAGAGTCCCAGGTGGCCATCGGGGTGGTCAGCGGGTTGTTCGTGGGCGGCGGCATGCTGGGGACGCTGTTGGCCGGGCCCATCGCGGAAGGGCTGTCCCGGCACTGGATGTTCGCGATACCGACGATCGCGGTCGCCGTGGCGACCCTGCTGGTCCACCGGCTGATGCCGAACGATCCGCCGGCCCGGTCGGACGCCAGGATCGACTGGCCCGGCCTGGTCCTCCTGAGCGGCGTTCTGCTGACCCTCATGCTCGGGCTCTCGATGGCGCCCGAGTTCGGCAGCCGGCCGCTGGCGCTCGGCGCCCTCGTTGTGCTCCTGGCCCTCCTCGTGACCGGATGGATCTTCGTTGAACGCCGGTCACCCTCGCCGATGGTCGATCTGAACCTGGTGGCGAAGCCAGCGATATGGAGCTCCTATGCGGTCACATTCGCCGTCTGCGTGGGTACCTCGGTGTCGATGTATCTCGTTCCGCAGCTGTTCGCGGTGTCCGCCGACGGATACGGGTTCGGGGCCGGCTCCACCGACATCGGGCGGTACCTGTTGCCCGGCGCCGTCGCGGGGGCGATCAGCGGGCCGCTCGGCGGGGCCGCGGCGCGGCGTTTCGGCTCCAGCGCCGTGGTCACTGCCGGAGTCGGCGTCATGACGGCCACGTTGGTCGCCCTGGCGTTCGTGCACACCGAGATCTGGCACCTCGTCGTCGGTAAGGCGCTGATCGCCCTGACCAGCGGTGTCTGCATCACGGCGATGGTCGTCAAGACCGCCACCTCGGTCGATCACGGCAACACCGGCACCGCCACCAGCCTGGTCCTGGTGACTCGCGTGATCGGCTTCGCGGCAGGCGCACAGGTCAGCGGCGCCTTCCTCACCGCCGGGACCCATCCCGGGATGGAAGGCCCGGCCGAATCGGCCTTCGTCACCGGCTTCGTCATCGCCGGCGCCGTCACGGCGCTGTCCCTGCTTGCCGTCCGCACCATGAGCAAAGGAGTCAAGGCATGACCCTCACCGATCCGTTGACGGACATCCGCACCACGCCGAGGCACGAGGTCTTGATTTCGGGGGCCGGCATCGCGGGGTCCGCCCTCGCGTTCTGGCTGAACCGCTACGGATACGCGGTCACGGTGGTGGAGAAGGCGGGCGCACTACGGAGCGGTGGATACCCCATCGACGTGCGCGGCACCGCACTGGAGGTCGTCCGGCGGATGGGAATCTTGCCACAATTACATGACGCACACGTCGACTTGCGTCGGCTCACCTTCCTCGACGGGGACGGCAGCAAGGTGGCCTCGGTCAACCCGCATACCGTCGTCGGCAGTGTCGCGGGACGGGACCTGGAGGTGCGGCGCGGGGATCTGACCGACGCTCTTTACACGGCGGTCCGTGACGACGTGGAGTTCATGTTCAACGACTCCATCGCCACCCTCGACCAGTCCGGCCACGGGGTCGATGTCACCTTCCGCGGGGGCGGCAGACGTACGTTCGACATGGTGTTCGGCGCGGATGGTCTGCACTCACGTACCCGGGAGTTCCTGTTCGGCCCCGAAGAGCAGTTCCACCGGTATCTCGGGTACTGCTTCGCCGTGTTCACGATGCGCAACACCTTCGGCCTCTCCCACGAGACCATGATGTGGAACACCCCCGGCAGAGCCGCGGCTCTCTACGCCGTAGGGGACGACGACGAAGTGCACGCCTTCCTGAACTTCGCCCACCCGGAACCGCCACTCGACGCGCTCCGCGACCCAGAGGCCCAGCGGGACCTGGTGGCCACTCTTTTCGCCGACGCGGGATGGGAAGTCCCGGGCATGATCGCCGCCATGCGCGAGGCGGATGATCTGTTCATCGACGTGGTCAGCCAGATCCGCATGCCTCGCTGGTCCAGCGGCAGGGTCGCCATGGTGGGCGACGCCGCGTACGCACCCTCGTTCCTCACCGGACAGGGCACCAGCCTCGCGCTCGTCGGTGCGTACATGCTGGCCGGTTCCCTGGCCGACCGTGACGCCACCGCGGGCTTCGCCGCCTACGAACACGACACGCGTGAGTTCGTGACCCTGAACCAGGGGCGGATCGGCGTGGGCGACGCCACGCTCTTCCCCACCACCGCTCGCGCCCTGGAGCGGCGCAACGACATGCTGCGCGATCTCAGCACCATGCCCTCCGGGGAGGGACGACCGGCCCACTCGGCCCTCACCCTGCCCGCATTCCTGGCCGCGAGGTAACCCCAGACAGGCGCCGATGGCGGCCGTCACCGGGGGGAGATCGGCTGCGCGATGCCGGCCTCCCCGACCGCGGTCCTCGCGGACGGCGGCTATCGGGCGCGCCGGCGGCCTGGCCAAAGGAGGCCCGAGGGAGACGGCTCCCGCCTCGCCGCCTTGGAGGACGCTCAGCCGAGGCAGAACTCGTTGCCCTTGTCGGCAGGAGGGCCCCTGCTGGCCGCCGCTGTGTCGTGCGGTCGCAGGGGGTCAGCTGATGTCGATGCCTCCATGGGGATCGCCCTGCGTGGACAGCCCGCGAGAACGACCCGGGCCTGGCGGCGAGGCCCGCCGGAGGCTGGAGCCGCCCGCAAGATCGTGACCGCGGTCATCACCGCGTCGAGCAACCGAGCGGCCCGGATGCTCAGGCCGGACTCTGCTGCGTACTGGACGTCACGAACGGTGGTCCACCGTCCGGCTATCGTGGCTCCGCATGACCCACACCGAGATCGAGATCACCGCGGAACTGGTCCGGGATCTGCTACGCGACCAGCACCCCGACCTGGCAGATCACCCTGTGCGGCTCGGTGCGCGGGGCTGGGACAACCAGCTGTGGCGGCTCGGCGACGACCTCGCCGTCCGGCTGCCCTGGGCGACGCTGTCCGCGGACGCGCTGCTGCGAAAGGAGCACGCCTGGCTTCCCGCTCTCGCCCCGCACCTTCCCCTGCCGGTCCCCGTACCGCAGCGCCTCGGCGAACCCTCCGAGCGGTTTCCGCGGCCCTGGATCGTCACCACCTGGGTGCCGGGAACGCCCGCCGACCGCGCCCCCGCCACGCGCGCCGCGGAGGCGGCCGACACCCTGGCCGCGTTCCTCACCGCTCTTCACCGACCTGCCCCCGCCGGGGCGCCGACCGGTCGTGACCGCGGAGGGCCGCTGACCGATCAGGCGGAAGGGTTCGAACAGGCCTTGGCCTCGGCCACCGAGTCGCGGCTGATCCCTGACCCGGACGCTGTCCGCGCCGTCTGGGAAGATGCCGTCGCCGCACCCGACTGGACGGGGCCGGCACTGTGGCTGCATGGCGATCTGCATCCGGCCAACGTCCTCACGGCGGACGGCACCTTCTGCGGTGTGATTGACTTCGGCGATCTGTTCGCGGGCGATCCGGCCTGCGATCTCGCTGCCGCCTGGATGCTTCTGCCGGACGGCGCCGTCGACCGCTTCCACGACGCCTGCCAACCGGCCGCCGACGCAGCGACCCGACGCCGCGCCCGCGGCTGGGCCGTGTTGAAAGCCCTCGCTTGCATCTTCATCGGAGAGGCAGGCGTCCACGGCCGTCCGGGCGGCAAGCGCACCTGGGGCCCGCCCGCCCAGACCGCGCTGCGACGCCTCACCACGACGATCCGCCCCTCCAGTCCCCCAGCGCCGAAGAGGTGACGTCAGGGATTCGGGGCGGCGGGCGGCGGCCACCGCGGTGTCACCGGCGCCGAGAGCTGCCCGCGCGATCGCCTGCCCGAAACCGGAGCCGGCGCCGTTGATCAGCCAGACCTTGCCGGTTGCGGAGCGGGCGGGGTGGCGACGGGAGCAGAAACGGCGCGGGCGTTGTCGCACATGGAAATCTCCAGGGTGGTTCCGGAAGCCGACGGGGTACCAGCCGGCGAGCACGCCCGGGCGATGTCCCGGCGCGCGTCTCCATGACGGCCACCGCCCGTTCCCGTTGTCCAAGACAGAAATCAACGCGCTTCCTCCGCCGGGCGGCAGCGCGGCTGTACGTGAGCCAGCCAGCCCTGTCGTACGCGCTGCGGAAGCTGGAGGCGGAAGCCGGGGCCCGCAAAAAGGGGATCACGATCCGGGCCGGCCGCCTGCCAACGGGCTGGCGGCCGAGCCGGAGGACCACGCGCTCGGACGCTCGCGCGGCGGCCTGACAACCAAGATCCACCTCGCTGTCGAAACCTCCTTTCACGTCCTGTCCGCCGTGATCACCACCGGACAGAGCGCCAACGCGCCGGTGTTCACCAAGGTCATGGACCGCATCCGCGTTCCACGGCCTGCTGGTGGACGACCACGTGTCCGCCCCAGCCACCTCCTTGCCGATCGCGCCTACTCCTCCCGCCAGATCCGCGAGTACCTGCGCCGGCGGCAGATCCCGCACACCATCCCGGAGAAGCGTGACCAGGCAGGACACCGTCTCCGCCGCGGTTCGGCAGGCGGCAGACCACCAGGCGTCAACCGCGACATGTACAAGCGCAGGCACAAAGTCGAGTGCCGGAAACGGACCACCCGCGTTGTTCGAGCTCGTCGTACGCGCCGCCTTGCCACGTCGACAACCGTCCGGCTGGATGCGCAGCAGGTGGCGGCGTCGACGAGAGGCGCCTACCGTCCCGCTGTGCTGTTTCGGTGCTCTGACGCTGCTGACGGTGCATCATCCAGCGGTTGATTGGGACGGGGTACCAGATCGAGCACCACCTGGTCGCGTCCATGCCGAGCCGGCGTCTGCGCCGTTGCCGCTTGCTGGCCATGGCTCGCTATGGAATCGTTCAGGATGTTCTGGAGCGTGGCGACAGCGGAGCCGGTGAGACGTCCCGCTGCTGCCGCGCGGTACACAGTGTGGCGGGCCATGGCCAGGTAGGCGTGGTGGTCCTCGGCCGAGTGGCGAGCCAAAGCGTCGAGGTGACCGGCGACCACGCGGCTGTCTCCGCGTGCGATGGGGCCGGTCAGGGCGTCCACGCCACGGCGCAGCGTGTTGTCCAGGGCGGCCCGCGTCAGCGGACCGAGCAGCTCGGCGGGGTCGTCCACTCCGGTACTGCGCAGCATGTCAAGGCTTGCGGATACCAGGGCGACGAGGTGATTGGCAGCGTGCGTGACAGCCGCGTGGTAGAGGCTGCGGTCCTCTGGCAGGGAAAAGGGCGTGCCTCCGAAGTCGGCTATGAGGGCGCGGATGGTGGCGGTGAGGGCGGATGGTGCGGTGAGGCCGAATGGCGTGCCGGCGATCCGGTCAAGGTCGTCGCGTTGCCCGGTGAACGTCATCACGGGATGGATGGCGGCGGTGCCGGCGCCTGCCTCGGCCAAGGGGGCCAGATCCTGGACGGCGTACCGGCCGCTGGTGTGCACAACGAGCTTGCCGTGCCAGGGGAGGGGCTTCAGCTCCTCAACTAGGGTGTGCAGAGAGTCGTCGGGTACCGCGATCAGCACAAGCTCTGCGGCACGGGCGGCCTCCAGCGGCGTGCTGATCTGTGCTCCGGGCAACCGCTCGTCGATCAGACGCCGGGAGGCCGGCGAGGATCCGGAGGCGCACACCACTCGGTGCCCGGCACCGGCCAAGATCGCGCCGAGTGCGGTGCCGACCCGCCCCCCGCCGATCACGCTCACGGTCCATTGCGCTCTACCGTTGCTCATTTGATCGCGAGGGGGTTGACGGGAGAACCGGTGGCTGCCGTGATCTTCAGTGGTGAGGCCGCGTACAGGAAGGTGTACTGGCTGTCGCGGGCACAGTCCATGGCGAGCTCTTCCAGCGCGGCCAGCTCGGTGAAGACCACGCCGAGGTTGCGCATGAGCGCACCGTGCAGGGCGAATTGGGAGCCGCCGGGGGTGCGGGTTGCTTCGTTGGCGATGGTGTCGGTGACCAGCACCGGAATCTCCATGCTCCGGAACCATTCGACGAGTTCGGGGCTGTAGAGCAGTCCCGGCTCGTTGAGGTCGGTCAGTACGTCGGGACCTGCCTGCGTGCAATAGCGCGGCCAGCCGGTGCGGATCACCAGGATGTCCCGGGGAGTGAGGGAGATGCCCTGGGCACCGGCGCATTCGACAATGTCGTGGTGGTCGAAGGTCTCGCCCGGCTCCAGCGTCTCTTTGCCGCGGTGCGCGGCGATGTCGATGAGTACGCCGTGACCGACGATGCCGCGTTCGGCCAGCGGCAGGGCCCCGGCATGCTGCATCCCACCGACGGTGGTGTCGGCGCTGCGGCCGTTGTAGATGGTGTCGTCGAACCAGGCGTGTCCGAGGCCGTCGACGTGGGTGGTGCCCTGCAGATGCATGGAGAGTGTGTCATCGGCAAACTGCAGACCGCCGGGGAAAGGCACGGCGCTGCCGTTCCGGTAGCTCTGCCGGTCCTGAGTGATCGTGTGCTGTGCGGGATCGCGGCTGGGGTGCATCAGTTCGTCCGCTGCGTCCCCGATGAGCTGCTGCAGCGTCACCACGCGGCCCTGCCGTATCGCCTGTGCGCCGCGCAGGACTTGTCCGGTGTCGAGCAGGTTCAGGCATCCCACCTCGTCGTTGTCGCCCCACCGGCCCCAGTTGGTGGGGGCGTCCTTCAACAGGGCGGTGAGGTCACCGGCTGTTTGTGTAGTGTTCACGGGATTTGACTCCTACGAGTAGCAGTGCTGCGAGTCCGGGTATCCGCCAGCGGCCACGTCGTCGATGAACTCGCCGACCGCCGCAGCCAGTTGTGAGCGCATGTCGGCGTAGCGCTTGACGAATTTCGGTGCCGGCTCGGGAGTCAGTCCGGCCAGGTCCTGCCAGACGAGTACTTGGGCGTCGCAGTCGGCGCCCGCGCCGATGCCGATCGTGGGAATGTCGACTTCGGCGGTTACCCGACGCGCCAGATCGCTCGGCACCACCTCCAGGACCAGAGCGAACGCCCCGGCCGCTGCCAGCGCCTTGGCATCGGCCAGCAGTTGCTCACCGGCTTCCGCGCGGCCTTGGACCCGGTAGCCCCCCAAAGCGTGGACCGACTGCGGGGTGAGCCCCAGATGGCCCATCACCGGGATGCCGGCCTCCACCAGCGCCGACACCTGGTCGACCACCCGGGCGCCGCCCTCCAGCTTCACCGCCTGCGCCCCGCCTTCCTGCAGGAACCGCGTAGCACTGGTCAGCGCCTGGGTAACGGAATTCTGATAGGAACCGAACGGCATGTCCGCCACCACCAGGGCATGCCGCGTTCCCCGCACCACTGCCTGCACCAGCGGCATCAAATGGTCCATGCCCACACGTACCGTGGAGTCGAAGCCGTAGACCACGTTCGCCGCGCTGTCGCCCACCAGCAGCGCCGGCACCTTCTGTTCATCGAAGAGCCCTGCGGTGAGGGCGTCGTACGCCGTCAGCATCACCCAACGTTCCTGACGCCGCTTGGCTTGCGCCAACTCGCGAACTGTCACCCGCTGCCCTGATTTGCGCCCGTACAACCCGCTCGCCGATTCCGTACCCGAACTCAACAGATTCTCCTCGCCCACCCACCGCAGTGCCGACACGGCGCCTTACGTTGCAAGTGTGAAATCCGGAATATGCAAATTCGCGCGCACGACGTCGACGGGTGACCGACTCCGGGCACGTCGCATTCATCCCCTGACGGGCGGACCCATTCGCCGACCGCGCGCATTGCTCACGTTCCACCACTCCCGGGAGGGAGTCAACGCCTGGGGCGCATGAGGTTGTTGAGGTGAGCCGGCCTCCGTGATGATCTCGGAGGCGTTGAACGGCACCTTGCAACGCTGTGACCAGCGCTTATGCTTCCGTCCTTCCGGTCAAACGCGAATAGCGGCCATGTGGAGGCAACTTGAGTGGAGGTTTTGTGAGCTGCAGGGCTCGGTGCGCGCTGCGATCAGGCGCGATGTCGCTCTGCGGCACCAGCGGTCATGAGCCGGCATGAACGCCCGTGTGCTCGTGATGCGCAGGCCAGAGCTCCCCGTCCAGCACATGGGCGTCAAGGTGCCCTTCGTCTCGCCCGGAACCAGGTCGCCGACCTGGTGAGGCTGCTCAGTCATCGGTACCGTGATGGCTGTCTTTGCGGAGTTTGACGGTCTGCACGGCATCGGGCCCGTTGTGCGACAGTGCCGTCATGCCGATCGTGATGGCCGGTCTCCCGGCGGCGAGGCAGCGGGGGCGTCGGGCCACCGGTCGTGAGCGGTGGGAGCGACGGTCCCGGGGCGTTGAGGCATCGAGGAGCCGACCTGGGAAGCGGTTCAGCGGCGACGGGCCGAATCGGGCCCTGGGCGGATCACCGGCTGGTCCTCGATTCGAACGCCGATCTGACCACGAACGTGGTGAAGACCCAGGGCGATGTGGCCACAGGAGCAACGGTCCTCACCATCCACCTCCTGACTCTCTTCTCGACGCGCGCCCCAAAGCCTCACAACTGCGCTCGCTTGGGCAAGGTGAGGATTTCGGCTCCGTCGCCGGTGATGGCGATCGTGTGCTCGCTGTGTGCCGTCCGGCAGCCTGTCGCGCTTCGGAGCGTCCATCCGTCGGCATCGGTGACGAGTTCAGCGGTGTCCGCCATGATCCACGGCTCCAGTGCCAGCAGCAGCCCAGGGCGCAGTTTGTATCCACGGCCAGGCCGGCCGGCGTTCGAAACGTGCGGGTCCTGGTGCATCGTTGACCCGATGCCATGACCTCCGAACTGGGTGTTGATCGGGTAACCCGCCTCGCCGAGGACCGTGCCGATGGCATGGGAGATGTCGCCGATGCGGGCCCCGGGCCCGGCAGCGGCGATCCCCGCGGCCAGCGCGCGTTCGGTGGCACTGATCATCGCGACGCTCTCCGGGGGCTGTGCGTCGCCCACGATGAAGCTGATGGCGGCGTCTGCGGCTACGCCGCCTTGGGAGACGGCGAGGTCGAGGGTCAGCAGATCGCCGTCGGCGAGCGTGTAGTCGTATGGCCGTCCATGGAGCACGGCGTCGTTGACAGCCGTGCAGATGTAGTGGCCGAACGGGCCGCGCCCGAAGGAAGGCTCGTAGTCGACGTAACAGGACAGCGCTCCCGCCTCGACGATCATGGCCTTGGCCCACCGGTCGATGTCCAGCAGGTTCGTGCCGATCGTGCTGCGGCTCTTCAGCGTCTGCAGGATGTCAGCGACCAGGGCGCCGGTGTCTTTTGCTCGGGCCAGCTGGGTGGAGCTCAGGATCTCGATCATGCGGCGCCCTCTCATGCAACCAATAACTATACCGGCCATACTATACCGGTACGAGAATTGGGTCTCTGGTCAGGCGCCGCTCACCGCGGTGCGTGGGCAGCCCCGCCTACGAGGACCCGGCCACCGGCGGCGGGTCCTGAGGCGCCTCCGCCGGCTGCGCGGCCGCCGCGTTTTCCAGGTCGTCGATGCTGCCGGACATGATCGTGTGGACGTGTTCGGTGATGCGCCGGAGCGGCCAGTGCCACCAGGCCAGGGCCAGGAGGCGGTTGACGTCCGCATCGCTGTAGCGGCGGCGGATGAGGCGGGCGGGGTTGCCGCCGACGATGCCGTAGTCGGGGACGTCGTCCACGACGACGGAGCCGGAAGCGATGATCGCTCCGTGCCCGATGCGGACGCCGGGCATCACCATGGCCCGGTAACCGAACCAGACGTCATGGCCCACCACGGTGTCTCCCCGCCCGGTCAGGCCGGTGATGAGGGGGAAGTGCTCGGACCAGGAACCGCCCATGATCGGGAAGGGGAACGTCGAGGGGCCGTCCATGCGGTGGTTGGCACCGTTCATGATGAACCGCACGCCCTCGCCCAGCGCGCAGAACTTCCCGATGACCAGCTTTTCCGGTCCGTAGTGATAGAGCACGTTGCGCGTCTCGAAGGCCGTCGGATCATCGGGGTCGTCGTAGTAGGAGAACTCTCCGACCTCGATCAGCGGCGAGGTGACCAGTGGCTTCAGCAGGACCACCCGCGGCTGCCCGGGCATCGGATGGAGCACGGCCGGGTCGGGGGGAACAGAGGGCATCACGAGTTGCTTCCCTTTCTGAACAGGTGTCGGCTGGCCCGGAGGCCTCAGCACCGGGTGGCGGACGTCGAGGTGGCGCGCATGGCCAGGTGGGCGCCCTGCCAGCGCCGACGCAGCCGGCGGTCATGGCTGACGATGACGATGGCGCCGTTGTACCCGGTGAGAGCGGCCTCCAGCTCCTCGACGAGGGCGGGCGACAGATGGTTGGTGGGTTCGTCGAGCAACAGGACGTCGGACGGCTCGCTGAGCAATCGTGCCAGGGCGAGACGCTGCAGCTGCCCGGTGGACAGTCGGCCGACCGGCACCGTGAGCTGGTCGCGGCCGAACAGGCCGAGGGACAGCAGTTGCTCGGTGTACGCGGCGGCCTCCCCCGCCCGTCCACGGGCGAAGGCGGCCAGCACGGTCTCGTCCGGCTCCCCGGGGTGCGGCTCTTGGGGGAGGTGCCCGACCCTGCCGCGGCGGGTGACGCTCCCGCTGTCGGGGGCGACTTCTCCGGCCAGGACGCCGAGCAGGGTGCTCTTGCCCGCTCCGTTCGGCCCCGTGATCAGCAGGCGTTCGCCCGCCGTGACGGTGAGGCTCGCACGGTCGAGCCGGTCGGTGACGGCGATGTCCACGGCGTCGAGTACGACGCTCTGGAGGTGGCGGGCACGCAGCACGGGGGTGAAGCGCAGCGGCTCGGGCGGGGGCGGGACCGGGTCGTCGAGCAGGCGGCGCAGCCGTTCCTCGGCGTTGCGCACCCGGCTGGCCAGGGACCGCTGCACTCGTCCGCCCGCCCGGTCGTAGGCCATCTTGTTGCCGTCCTTCATCGGACGGCCGGGGCCACCTGGCGGGCGGTGGTCTTCCCGCGGGGGCTGACACCTTCCACAGAGATCCTGCCGGGCGCCCATCCGGCAGGCGTGCGACAGCAAGGAACCACCATGCCCCCTGAGATCACGATCATCGGTGCCGGACTCGGCGGCCTCACACTCGCCCGCGTCCTGCACGTGCACGGCGTCCCGGCCACCGTCTACGAGGCGGAGTCCTCCACGACGGCGCGCACCCAGGGCGGGATGCTCGACATCCACGAGGACAGCGGACAGCCGGCCTTACAGGCGGCCGGCCTGACGGACGAGCTCCGCGGCCTCGTCCTGGAAGGCCGCCAGGCGATGCGGGTCCTGGACCGGGACGGGAGCGTTCTGTTCGACCGGGCCGACGACGGTACCGGTGGCAGCCCCGAGGTGTGCTGCGCGGTGAGCTGCGGCAGATGCTCCTCGGCTCGCTCCCGGCCGACACCGTCCGGTGGGGGCACAAGGTCAGCGGAACCCGCGCCCTCGGCCGGGGCCGCCACCAGGTGACCTTCACCGACGGCACCACCATCACCACCGGCCTGCTGGTCGGCGCGGACGGCGCGTGGTCCCGAGTCCGGCCGCTGCTGTCCGACGCCACCCCCGAGTACATCGGCATGTCGGGCGTCGAGACCTACCTGTTCGACGCCGACACCCTCCACCCAGCCGCCGCGAAAGCGGTCGGCGGCGGGTCGCTGTTCGCGCTCGCGCCCGGCAAGGGATTCCTGACGCACCGGGAGAAGGGCGGCACGCTGCACACCTACGTGATGCTCGCCCGGCCGCGGGACTGGTTCGCGGCCATCGACTTCACCGACGCCGCCGAACTCGGCAAGGCCCTCGCCGCGCACCCCGACGACCTCGAGACCGCGCTCACCGCATACGAGCAGGCCATGTTCCCCCGCAGCGCCGCGGCCGCCGTCGAAGGCGCCTTCGTCCACGAGTTGTTCTACGGAGACGACGCGCCCCACGGCCTGATCAACATGTTCACCGTGGCCCCCTCGGCCGGCGGCTCACTGCTCTCCCCCGACGATGACGAGCACGCAGCGGAGGACTGAGCGGTCCGGTCGCTTCCCCGCCCGGAGGGGCGCCACCGACGCCCCTCCGGGCGGGTGGGCTTGTGCGGAGGTGTTCGGGAGTCAGGTCACCGCACGGGCTGCCGGCAATCGCCTCGCCTGGCCGCGCCGGACCGGTGGCCGTCGCCCTGGTACTCGGATGCACGGCCGACCGGTGGCGTCACGAGCGTCGCTTCCGCCTCCACCGGCTTCGGGATCAGGAAGGACGTCGCGAAGGCGGTGGCGATGAGTGCGGCTCCGGTGATGATGCCCGCGCCGTATCCGGTGGTGGACGTCTTGTCCGCGGGCTCGGCGGCGGTCCGGGCCGCGTAGACGAGGGCGAAGCCGAGGCCCGCGCCGAGGTTGAAGGCTCCCGCGTTCAGACCCGGCAGGAAACCGGGGTTCTCCTTGGCTGCTGGTTGACCGCGTGCGTGAATGTCACTGGACCAGTGGCTGAGCCCCTCGGTGGGTTCACCGCACGTGCTGACATGACCGCGAGCGGGCGCTTCCCGAGGGAAACGCCCGCTCGCGGTCGTCCCCGGCCGGATGACCGGGAGGCGGACGCAGCGCGATGAAGGCCGCGCCGACTGACGTGATCCGCCTTCTCTCCCGTGCTCAGTCGGCCTTTCGCCACCGGGCGCGCAGGCTGAAGGCGGCACTCTTGGGGCGGCGCTCGCGTGTGAAGACGCCCTTCTTGTTGCCGTCGACGCGGAAGACGCCGGGCGCGGTGGCGAAGTCGGCGAAATGCCAGACCTGTTCTCCCACCACCGCGTCGACCCGGTCGAATACCCGGTGATACACGTCGAGCAG
The DNA here is from genome assembly GCF_001417735.1 of Streptomyces sp. NBRC 110028. Classification (GTDB taxonomy): domain Bacteria; phylum Actinomycetota; class Actinomycetes; order Streptomycetales; family Streptomycetaceae; genus Streptomyces. Next base: position 169,983 of record NZ_BBUZ01000032.1, on the reverse strand, counting down.
CTCCGTCTGGTACTCCTCCGTCCAGGGGCTGGGCACGGCGCTGTGCAGACCGGGGTAGGTGTCGGCGCCGTACTCGGTGATGACGATGGGCTTGTCGTGCCGCTCCGCCCACTGCCGCAGTTCGGCCTCCAGCTCGGTCTCGGCCGCTGCCAGGTCATCGGGGCCGAAGTACCAGCCGTAGTAGCGGTTGAGGAGTACGACGTCGAACAGGTCGGTGACCGCGCACTGGTCCGGTGAGCCCATCAGTGCGTTGACGTAGGCGACGGGCCGGGTCGGGTCCAGCCGGCGGGTTTCGGCCGCCAGCGGGGCGAAGTAGTCGCGGGCCTCCGGTTGGACGTTGTCGGGCTCGTTCGCGATGGACCACAGGACGACGCTGGGGTGGTTCTTGTCGCGCGCCACGAGTTCCCGGATCGCCTGCAGATGGGTGTGCCGGGCGCGTTCGCCGATGGTGTCGGAGGAGAACGTGGCCACCTTGCCGGTCTTGAAGACACCTCCGCCGATATTGAGGTTGAGGCCGACCGCCGCGGTCTCGTCGATCACGACCACACCGTGGCGGTCGGCATAGTCGAGGACCTCTTCCGCGTAGGGGTAGTGCGAGGTCCGGAACGAGTTCGCGCCGGTCCACTCCAGCAGTGCGAAGTCATGCACCATCAGCACGTCGTCGTGGCCCCTGCCGCGCACCGCGGCGTCCTCGTGTTTGCCGAATCCCTTGAAGTAGAAGGGGTCTCCGTTGATCAGGAACTGCTTGCCCCGTGTTTCCACGGTGCGCACGCCGACGGACTGACGGTAGTCGTCGACGATGCCGCCCGACGTGTCCGACAGCGTGGCCACCAGTTCGTAGAGGTAGCCGTCGCCCGGTGCCCAGGGATGCACGTCGGGCACGCGTAGTGTGCCGACGGCACCGGTGGCGGTGGCCACCTCGGCGCCGGAGGCGTCGCGCAACGCCACGCGGACCGTGTCCGCCTCCCCGGTGCTGTCCACCCGGTAGTCGACCACGCCGGTCGTGGCCTCGAAGCTCGTGGCCACGGTGATGTCGCTGATGTGCGTACGGGGGGTGGTGTACAGCCAGACCGGCCGGTGCAGACCCGCGTAGTTGAAGAAGTCGTGGAAGTACCGCTGTGTCCGGCGGCCGTCGGGACGTTCCTCGACGCGGCCCGGCGGTATCGACTCCCACGTCAGCTCGTTGTTGACCACGACGGTGACACGGTTCTCGGCTCCCGGGCGCACGTGTGCGGTGACGTCGGCCTCGAACGGTGTGTAGCCGCCTTCGTGTGTGACGACCTCGGTGTCGTTGATCCAGGCGGTGGCGCGGTGTGTGGCCGCGTCGAAGCGCAGGACGATCCGCTCCCCTGCCCACCGGGCCGGCGCCCATATGCTCGTCTGGTACCACGCGTCGCCGACGTGGTCGCGGACTGTCGCGTCGGGGAAGATGTCGTTGTAGCTGGCCGGTACCGGGATGTCCACAGCCGCTGTGAGGGGCGAGCGCCACCAGCCTTCGGTGCGGCCGGCTCCCTCCGGGTCGAGCCGGAGCCTCCACAGACCGCCCAGTGAGCGGCGTTCGCGTGTGGGACCGTCCTGCGGGCGAAGCATCTTCGGTTCTCCTGTTCTTCGCGTGTTGTCACGCGATGTTTCGATGAAGTCGGCCCCGGCGGCATTCCGGCTATTTGATGCCGGTGTTGGCGATTCCCTGGACGAAATGTTTCTGGAGGACCAGGAAGAGGAGGACGATCGGTGTGACGACGGTTACCGCGCCGGCGAGCAGCAGGCCGTAGTTGGTGCCGTTGGCGCCCACGGAGAACAACGCGAGCGCGACGGGCAGCGTGTAGTGCTCCTCGGTCTGGGCGATCACCAGTGGCCACAGGAAGTTGTTCCACTGCGCGAGGAACGTCAGGATCGCCAGCGTCGCGAGAGAAGGACGGCAGAGCGGGAGGATCACCCGGAGAAACGTCCGCACCTCACCGGCACCGTCGAGGCGGGCCGCCTCGACCAGCGAATCCGGGATGTCCCGGATGAACTGCCGCATGAGGAACACGCCGAGCGGCGTCACAAGGAAGGGCAGGATCAACCCGAGATAGGAGTTGCTCAGGCCCATGTTGCTGACCAGGACGAAGAGCGGTACGAAGGTGGTGACACCCGGAATGATCAGCATGGTGAGGACGAGGCTGAACAGAAGGCGCTTTCCGGCGAACTCGATCTTCGCGAACGCATACCCGGCCATGGAGCAGAACAGCAGATTTCCCAGGACGCAAGCCAGGGCGACCAGCGCGCTGTTGAAGAAGTACAGTCCGAAGTTCTGCTTCGAGAGCAACTGGTCGAAGTTGACGAGCGTCGGAGCATCCGGGAGCCAGGAACTCGGATGAGCGACGATTTCGCCAGTCGGCTTGACCGACCCGAGAAACATCCAGGCGAACGGAGCCAGCGTCGCGAGGAGCCCCAGGGTCAAGGCACCGTACAGCAGCATGCGGGAAGTCGGGATGCGTCGGCGTGCGCTGACGGCGCGGTTGACCGGAACCGTCCTTGCGGTCGTGGTGATCATGTCAGGCTTTCGCTCGGAAGATGCGGAATTGAACGAAGCTGAGCAGCGCGATCGCGGCCACCAGCACGTACGAGGCGGCGGAGGCCAAGCCGTAATTGCCGAAGCCGAACTGCTGGTACGCGTAGTAGCTGATCGATGTCGTGCTGTCCAGCGGACCGCCACTGGTCATCACAAACGGTTCTTCGAAGAACTGGAGGTAGCTGACGCTCAGAAGTACCGCCACGATCAATGTGGTCGGCCTGAGAAGCGGCAGGGTGATGCTGCGGAAGGAGCGCCAGCGGGTAGCGCCATCGATGCGCGCCGCCTCGTACAGTTCGGCAGGCACCGCCTGCAGCCCCGCCAGGAAGATCACCATGGGGATGCCGAAGTGGCGCCACACCGCCATCAGGATGAGCGCGGGCATCGACCAGTCCGGATCGTTCAGCCAGTCGGGGCCGTGGATTCCTACGCCGGCAAGGATGGAATTGATCATCCCGTCCGGTTTGTAGAGGTATCTCCACACCACTGCGATGGCTACGATGCTGGTCACCACAGGGGCGAAGTACGCGACCCGAAAAAGCGCCTTCGCGCGCCGGATCCCCGAGTTCAGTGCGACGGCGAGAGCGAGGGCGATCACCATCGTCAGGGGGATTCCCGCGGCGACGAAATAGAGGGTGTTGAGGATCGCGCGGACGAACGTGGGATCCGAGAACAGGGCGCTGTAGTTGTCGAGGCCCACGAAGTCGACCTGGAAGGGTGCCCGTACGTCCCTGCTGGTGATGTCGGTGACGCTCATCGACAGGGAAGAGACGACGGGCCAGAGACCGAAGGTGGCGAACAGCGCGATGAACGGCGAGCAGAATCCCCAGGCGATCAGCGTACGCCGAAGGCGTCCCGATGCGGTCCTTGGCGGATCGGTTCGCCGGGTGATGGCGGCGCGGTCCGGTGGGGCTTTCGCAGCGGCGGTCGGAGTCATCGGTGGTTTCCGGTTCCGATCGTCGAGGCCTTGGCCTGGATCCGCTCGAGAGCCGATTTCGGCGAGGAGATTCCCTTGGCGACCTTTTCGATCTCGGCGTCCAGTACCGCGGTGACTTGCTTCCACGTGATGGCCGTCGGCCCCGGCTGTGCGGTCTTGAGCTGGGACCGGAAGACGCCCAGGGCGGTGTCCGTAGCGAGCTTTCCCTCGTTCCAGGCCGACTGTACGGCGGGAAGGTCGCCGGACAGCTCATGCCATGCCTTCTGGCTGCCGGACCGGGCCGTCCACCGGATGAACTTCCAGGCCCCTTCGCGGTTCTCGGCGTTCTTGAACACCGCCCAGTGCCCGCCGCCGATGTAGCCGGCGTTGGAACGCGGTCCCGCCGGGAGCGGCGCGATCCCCACCTTGTCGTCGACGAAGGACGCGCCACCGGCGGACTTCAGCAGGCCTTGCTCCCACGGGCCGGAAATGAGTGCGGCGGTGGACCCGTCGACGAAGTCCGGCTCGATCTCTCCGAGGCTCACCGGGCCGTTCCGGCTCACGGTCTTCGAGGTGAAGAACGACTGGTAGAACTCCAGCCCCTTGAGCGCCTCAGGGGTGTCGAAGGTGAATTCGGTCTTGTCCTCGTTCATGAGCCGGGCGCCGGCCTGCCACATGAAGGGCAACACGCTCTGCCAGCTCTGCGCCGCGCCGGTGGGCAGCGAGAGGCCCCACTTGGCGCCTTCCTTCTGGAGGGCCTTGAGGAACGGGCCGTACTCGTCCCAGGTCTTCGGCGCGGACACTCCGGCGGCCCGCGCCAGGTCCTTGCGGTAGAACAGGGAGCGGGTTTCCACGTACCAGGGGACGCCGTACGTGGCCCCTTCGAAGGCACTGCTGCGGACGGCACCCCGGTAGAAAGCCGAGTCGTCGACGAGCTTCGGCGGGACCTGCTCCAGCCCGCCCGTGGACGCGAACATCGCGAGATCCGAAGCACCCACCAAGGTGGCGTCAGGGGTGTCACCGGACGCGATCGCCGTTTCGACCTTCTTGCCGTAGTCCTGCCACGGAACGGCCGTGACCTTCACCTTCGCGTCGGGGTTCGCCTTCTCGAACCGGGCGGCGAGCTTGGGCAGCAGCTCGCCCTCCGTTCCCATTGCCCATACCGTGATGTCGCCGGTCGCGGGAGAGCTGTCGATGGGCGTGCCTGCGGACTCCTGCCCACGGGGGGTGCCGGTCCGGCCGCAGCCGGTCATGAGCAGCGCGGCGGCCAATCCGAGAACGAATGTCTTCGCGGTTTGTGATCTGAACATTCCTGCCTGTTCCTCTCCACCCGAGGGATGCGTGAGCGGCTCTTCCGCACGCCGTGGTGTAGGTGAGCGAGACGGTACAGCGAAAACCGAACAGGTGCCACAGTTTCGACAAGGCGAAAGCCGGGGCGTGTGTGGAGAGGCGACGGAGCGCGGCGCGGCCGCGCCGCCATAGGGTTGATGCCATGACCGAACAGACTCGCCCAGTCGCTCGGCGTGGCCCCTACGCCAAGAGCGCGCGACGCCGAGCCGAGATCATCAGCTCCGCCACATCCGTCTTCTCGGCGCGCGGCTACCGAGGCGGGTCCCTGCGGGAGATCGCCAAACAACTCGATCTCAGCCTGACCAGCGTCGTGCACCACTTCCCGAGCAAGAGCGCGCTCCTGGTGGCCGTCCTCGAGAACGCCGACTTCGCAAGCGTCGCCTCCTTCCAGTCGGACAGCCGCAGCGAGGGCGTGGCGTACGCCGTGCTGCAGTACGTTCGTCGCAACCTCGAGCGGCAGGAGATGCTGCGCCTGCTCGCCCTCATGGCTGCGGAATCCTCAGCTCCGGACCATCCCGCGCACCAGTGGTTCCGTGACAGGTACGAGAGGGTCATCGCCACCCTCGCGATCACCATCCGGCGGGACCAGGACAAGGGCCGCGTCTCCAACAGCCGCGACCCCCGCGCGATCGCGGGGGTCCTCGTGGCCGTGTGGGACGGGCTCCAGCTCCAGTGGCTCATCGACCAGCGACTCGACCTCGTCGGTGGGATGACAGCCGCGATGGAAGATCTGCTGGGTACCCGACTCCCTCGCGACGCATAGCCCTGTGCCCCCCATCCGGCCGGTCAGGACGTGCGGGGTCCGCCCGGCGCGTGTGCTGCCGCGAGGTCGTCGTAGACAAGCAGACCGTCCTCGCGCAGCCGCACACCCGCCGTCGGCACGTGGAGGCGCGGTTTCCCGTCGTGCATCAGATGGTGCACCGGCGTCCCTCGCGCGAGGACGGCGAAGTCGGCGATCAGGCGGCGGTGGCAGCGCCACCAGACCGCTTCGCCGCACATCACCGCCGTACGAGCCATCGCGGCGTCGTGCAGCAGCCGTTCCATGGCGGCGAGGAAACCGGGCGTTCTGGTGTGTGTGGCATAGCCGCGAAAGGACGCGTTGCGCCAGACCACGTCCGGGCTGTGAGGAGGCGGTTTGCGAAACCCGCCGAGGTCGGGCTCCCAGCGGTAGGCGATCCCGTGTGCGGGCATCCACACCTCCAGCCGCTCCCTGGCCAGGTCCGGATCGCGACGGCTGCCCGGGGCGATGCGTACGTCGACGACGGACGTGACACCGGCTCCATGAAGCAGCCGGATGATCTGTTCACGGCCGGCGGTGCCGTGCCCGAAGGTGATCAGTAGCGGTTCCATGTCCCTCCGCGTGGCCATCACAGCGGGTGGTGACCGGCGGGCCCTCATCGGCCGCCGGGACCGCCGCGACGGGTTACCAGGGCGGCCGCCTTCGAAGCGGCCGGCGCGCGGCATGCTGTGCGGCTGTGGTGGCGTGGGCCATCCGCCGTCCCGGGGGGATGCGTGGCACAGTGGCGATATGTGCGGCCGTTATGTGTCCACCCGCAGCCCGCAGGACCTGACCCGGCTCTTCGGCGTCCTCGACTGGCGCTCCGAGGAGACACTGGAACCGAACTGGAACGTCGCCCCCACCGACGAGGTCTATGCCGTCCTCGAGCGCGCCCCGCGCCGGGACGACGACGGGGCGTCGTCGGTGCGCAGGGAGCTGCGGCCGCTGCGGTGGGGGCTGGTGCCCTCCTGGGCGAAAGACCCGAAGATCGGATCCCGCATGATCAACGCGCGGGTGGAGAGCGTGCACGAGAAGCCCGCTTACCGCACCGCCTTCGCCCGGCGCCGCTGCCTGCTCCCGGCCGATGGGTTCTACGAATGGCAGCAGCTCGGGAACGACCAGAGCGGCAAGAGGCGCAAGCAGCCGTATTTCATCCACCCCACCGATGAGCAGGTGATGGCCCTCGCCGGCCTGTACGAGTACTGGCGCGACCCGGAAGCGGGCGACGACGACCCGGGCGGCTGGCTGATGACCTGCACCATCATCACCACCGAGGCCACCGACGCGGCCGGCCGCGTCCACCCCCGCATGCCGCTCGCCCTGGCCCCGGAGCACTACGATGCCTGGCTCGACCCTCACCGCGACGACGCCGGCGAGCTGCGCGGCCTGCTCACTCAGCCCGCGGACGGCCACTTGAGCGCTCGGCCCGTTTCGACGGCGGTGAACAACACCCGCAACAACGGTCCGCAGCTCCTGGGCGAGGTCACCGGCCCGCCGGATTCCGGTACGCGGCCAGCAGATCGTCCGTGAGCCGGCCGACCACCTCGGCCACTTGGGTGCGCAGATAGTGGTGGCCACCGGGGAAGCGGTGGACCCGGGCGTCGGCCGTCGTACAGGCGCTCCACTCGTGCTGGGTCCCGGGGTCGACCATCGGGTCGTCGAGTCCACCGAAGACGCTCAGCCGCGCGCGCAGCGGCGGCCAGGACCGCCGCGTATGGTGCAGCAGCGCCACCGCGTCCGCGAGGAACGGGGTGTAGACGGTGCGTGTGAGCGCGTCCTCGGCCGGTGGCTCCCAGCCCATGATCTCGGTGATGACGGCGATCCCGGTGCCGAGGTTGCGCGCGATGTGGTCGTCGAGGCCGTCGCGGTCCGGTGGCGGAACGGCGGAGAGGGCGAGCAGGTCCGGTTCGGTGCGTGACGCCGACCGGAGGCGCTGGGTGGCCTCGAAGGCGAGCAGCGCTCCGAAGCTGTGGCCGAAGACGGCGTAGAAACCGTCGGCGGGTGGCCGGTGCCGCAGGTCACCGGCGATCTCTTCCGCGATGCCGGCGGCGGCCCAGCCGATGTCGGTGATCGACGGTTCCCCGGTGCGGGTGCCGCGGCCCGGCAGGTCCACGGCCACCAGGTCGAACAGGTCGGAGAATGCGGCGGTCCAGGGCAGGAAGAACTCCGATCCGGTGCCGGACGGTGGCACACAGTAGAGCCGGATCCGCGCGGTCTGCCGGTCGGTGAGCCGGTTGAGCTCCGGGGTGGGGAAGGGCGTACGCGGTGTCATGCGCCTCGCCTGACCCGTCCGAGAAGGCGCGGGGCGAGCTGCCGGACACCGGCCGCGGTGGCCAGTTCCATCGTCGGGACGACGCAGTCCAGCCTGCGCTGCAGCACGGAGCTCAGCTCGGCCGCCATCAGCGACTCCAGGCCGAGCTGGTCGAGCCGGGTGTCGGGGTCGATGCGTTCCGGAGTGGTCTGCGTGACCGGCGCCTGCCACAACGCGACGATCACGTCGATGAGGCCGGTGGCGACATCGCACCACGTGGCACGGGAGCAGGCAGGGGCGTCGTCGGCGAGGGCGCGCTCCCTTTCGGCGGCCATCTGCGTGACCAGATGGCGCGTCATGGCGGCGCGCTCCTCGTACACCTCGGCAGGCAAGTCGGGCAGACAGCGGTTCATGCCCTCCCGCGTCGCGGCGGCCCGCTCACCCTGCCTCGCCCTGCCTGCCATCATCACCACCACATCGGGCCTCACAAACTCCGCGACAACCGGCCCGCAAGCCGCCGCAGACCCCCGCCCGAGCCGGGCGAGATCAAACGCCGGAAGCCGCCTGATCTGGCTCCGCAATCCCAACGTCGTCCGTCTCCTCCGGGGCCTGGCCACCGGCAGCATCCCGCTCACCCATGACGGGCTGCACCAGGCTCGCCACCATTGAGAACCCCGAACACCGGCGGCTTTCCCAGCGCTTCGCCATCTGGCACCAGATGCGGAGCCTGCGGAGAAGGGCTGACCTCATGCGGGCATACGTCCAGTCCTGTCAGCGCTTGCCCTACGCCAGCAGCAGAAGCTCCCAGTGGCTCTTCCCCGGCCGACAGCCCGGCCAGCCGATGAACCCGGTCAGCCTCCAAGTCCACCTGCGGGAGATCGGTGTCCCGCCGCAGCGAGGCAGGACCTCCGCGATCCGCCGGCTCGTCCTCCAAGCCCCGGCGCCCGTTATCGCGAGGGCGCTCGGTTACCACGACAAGACAGCCACTCGCCTGGTCACGGAAGCCGGAGGAACCTGGAGCCGATACGCCCCTGGCCACCACACACGGTGGCACCAGGACCGACCTCAACGAGGAACACGCGTCACCTCACCATGCGAGCCACCAGCCCCGAGGCCGACAGGGCTGAGCGTCGGCGTGCCCCGGCTGGTCGTGATCGGCGAGGTCACCGAGGGATCTCAGCGGTGAACGCGGGTAGGTAGCGCTCGCCCATCACCTGGTCGCTCAGCGGGTCCAGCGCGGCCAGCGCCTCGGCGTCCAGGGTGAGTTCCAGCGCGGCCGCGTTCTGCTCCAGCCGGGCCGGGCTGCGGGTGCCCGGAATGGTCGCCACCGCCACCCCGAGCCGCTCGGCCTGGGCGTACACCCAGGCCAGCGCCACCTGGGCCGGGGTGGCACCCAGCCGGTCGGCCACCTCGCGCACGGTCTGCGCGATCTTCTCGTTGGCCTCGCCCGCCTCGCCGGCGAAGCGGGGGTTGGTGCGCCGGAAGTCCTTCTCACCCAGCGTGGAGCGGTCCAGGGCGCCGGTCAGGAACCCCCGCCCCAGCGGCGAGTACGGCACCAACCCGACCCCCAGCTCGGCCATCACCGGGGTCACCGCCTCGACATCGCGGGTCCACAGCGAGTACTCGCTCTGCACCGCGGTGATCGGGTGCACCGCGTGCGCCCGGCGCAGCAGCTCGCCGTCGACCTCGGACAGGCCCAGATGGCGGACCTTGCCCGCCTCGACCAGCTCGGCCATCGCCCCGACGGTCTCCTCGATCTCCACGTCCTGGGGCGGGCGGTGGGCGTAGTACAGGTCGATCACCTCGACGCCCAGCCGCAGCAGCGAAGCGTCGCAGGCGCGCAGCACGTAGTCCCGGGCGCCGCGGATGCGGCGTGCCCGGTCACCGGCGCTGCGATCGATGCCGAACTTGGTGGCCAGCTGCACCTGGTCCCGGCGGCCGTGGATGGCCCGGCCCACCAGCACCTCGTTGTGCCCGGTGCCGTAGGCGTCGGCGGTGTCCAGGAACGTGATGCCCAGCTCCAGGGCCCGGTTGATGGTGGCCAGGCCGCCGTCCCAGTCGGCGGCGCCGTAGCTCTCGCTCATCCCCATGCACCCCAGGCCCATCGCGCTGACGGTGAGCCCGGGCGAGCCGAGCGTGATTCGGGTGATCATGCGCGGATACTCCTCCTGCCCGGCGGACCGGGCGGTACCTCGAGGGCTGACGAACGCCTTCGACACTAGGATTTGGAGCGCGCTCGAAGTCAAGCAGGAGGACCGGCCGGCCCCCGCCGGCGGGTCAGGGTGAGGGTGAAACGGTCCGCCGGCAACAGGTCGCCACAGGGCCCGGACACCGCGTAGACGGATCATCGATGTCCAGTTGCTCGGCCAGGCACTTCACCAGCTCCGGCGGCACCCCATCGAGCGGATCGTCGAAGAACCCGCCCGTGCAACGGACCGTTGCCAGCCGCACCGCGAACCCCGGCCCACCAGTCCCGAAGGCCGCACCGTGGTGGCCGCCGGTGTCGCCCTCATGCCCCAGTTCCACTACAGGGCGCAGGTCCGGATGGGGACCTCTCCGTGGGGCCCGGGGACGGTGTGGTTCTCGACGGAGACAACCGGCATGGTCCACTCGCCCGGATCGCGGAAGTATTTCATCGCGGAAGTATTTCCGTGAACCTGGCCATGGCCTCCGGGTCGGCCTGGGCGTCCTCCCAGCCGAGGCCCTGGAGAAGGTGCGTCTTCCCGGCGAGGAAAGGATCAAGCGGCATGGGGGCTCCCGTGGTCTGCCGCACCCGAAATCCAGCAATCTTGAGAATTTACGGCGAGAGGCCGCCGCGCGAAAGCCGGGCCGGTCGAGGCCCGGCCGATCACTCTTCCGGCTCCGTTTCCGGCCCGGAACCGGGCGGTGGCACCAGCATCCGCGTGAAGGACTCGGCGACCGCGGCGATGTCCACCGCGGGGTCGTGCATCCACTGGATCTGCAGGCCGTCCAGCACCGCCAGCACCGCCCTGGCCAGGTGCTCGGCCGGCAGGTCGGCCCGGACCACCCCGGCCCGCTGCGCCTCCTGCAAGTCCTGCGTGACCTCCGCCGCGAGGTCCCGGTAGCGTTCGGCGAAGTAACCGTGCGCGGGACTCTCCGGATCGGTGGCCGCCGCCGAGAGCGTGACGTACAGCTTGGCAAGAGCGGGGTGATCGGTGGTGTGACGCGTGCTCGCCACCATGTTGTCGATCATGCTCCGGTCCTCTCCGGCGCCACGGGCGAGCGACTTGCCCAGCACGTCCCGCCGGTCCAGGACCGCGAGGAGCAAGTCGTCGCGGGTGGGGAAGTAGTACGTCAGCGCGGGCTGCGTCACCCCGACCCGGTCGGCGATGTCCTGCAGGGAGGCTCGTTCGCCGTGCTCGTCGATCGCCTCGTAGGCGGCCTGGAGGATCCGTTCCCGTCGCTCCGCGCTCTTGCGATACGGGCCCCGGGGCTTCCGCTGGTTCGTCATTCGCCAGACCGTACTTCACTTCGTCGGGCGGGAGGACCGGCGTGTGACCTGGGTGCCGACCGTGATCGTCGCCGTGTGGGGGAGGTCGTCGGCGGCGAGTCCGGCCGGCGCGGACGGCACAGCCGGCCCGGAGCAGAGGCTCCGGACCGGCTGTGCCGTGGGGATGTACGTCAGCCGGCGGCGGCCACGGGCTCACGATCCGTCCCGGCCGCCGGCTTCGGGTCGGGCTCCGCGGGCTTCTCACCCGGTGCGGGGGCGGCCTGCGGCTCGGGGGTGTGATCGGAAGCGGAGGTGTAGGGGATCTCGCCACGGAGGACGGCCTTGGCGCGGTCCTCGTCGAGCTGCCCCTCCCACTTGGCCACCGCCAGGGTGGCGACACCGTTGCCGACCACGCTGGTCAGGGCGCGGGCCTCGGACATGAAGCGGTCGACGCCGAAGATGAGCGCCAGCGCGGCGGCGGGTACGTGGGGAACCGCGCTGAGGGTGGCGGCCAGGGCGATGAAGCCGGAGCCGGTGACCCCGGCGGCGCCCTTGGAGGTGACCAGCATGACGGCGAGCATCGACAGCTGCTGGGTGAGGCTGAGGTCGATGCCGAGGGCCTGGCCGAGGAAGACCGAGCCCATGGTCAGGTAGATGGCGGTGCCGTCGAGATTGAAGGAGTACCCGGCGGGCAGCGTGATGCCGACGACCGGCTTGGAGGCGCCCGCGTGCTCCAGCTTGCCCATCATGCGCGGCAGCACCGGCTCGCTGGACGAGGTGCCCAGGACGATCAGCAGCTCTTCCCTGATGTAGCGGAGGAAGGGCAGCAGACGCAGTCCGTTGATCCGCATGACCGTGCCCAGGACGACCAGGACGAAGAACAGGGCGGTGAGCCAGAAGGAGCCGACCAGCAGGAAGAGGTGGCGCAGGGTGTCCAGCCCGTAGTTGCCGATGGTGAAGGCCATGGAGCCGAAGGCGCCGACCGGGGCCAGCCGCATGATCCAGCGGATGAGCGTGAACAGGACCTTGGACAGCTTCTCGATGCCCTGGGTGATCCCCTGACCCGCCTCGCCGGCGGCGTTCAGGCCGAAGCCGAACAGCACCGAGATCAGGAGGACCGGCAGGATCTCGTGACCGGTCAGCGCGCCGACCAGGGTGTCCGGAATCATGGCGAGCACGAACGCGGCGAAGCTCTCGTGGCTCGCGGTCGCCTCCGGCGGCAGCCCCTCGGTGGACAGGGTGGAGACGTCGACGTGCAGTCCGCTGCCGGGCTGGACGACGTTGACGACGATCAGCCCGATCACCATGGCGACGGTGGTCAGCACCTCGAAGTAGATCAGCGCCTTGAGGCTGACCCGGCCGACGGCGCGCGCGTTGCCCATGGAGGCGATGCCATGGACGACGGTACAGAAGATGATCGGCGCGATCATCATGCGCACCAGGGCGATGAAACCGTCGCCCAGGGGTTTCAGGTCGGCTCCGAACGCCGGCCACAGCCAGCCGACGGCGGCCCCGGCGAGGACACCGATCAGGCACTGCACATAGAGCAGGGACAGTAGCCGTCGGATACGGCGCGGTGGAGCGGTGCCGGTACCCGGCGCGGCGTCGTTGCGGCTCATGCGGGGCGTCCTTCCAGGACGGGAACGAGAAGTTCGGCTCGGGCGATGCGGCGGGCGGCACGGTGCAGCAGCACCGTGGGGGACGCGCCGCCCACCGCGGGGACGGCTTGGGCGGTGATGACACCTGCCGGGGTGCCCAGACGCAGCGTGCCGTCGGCGGTCTGCCGGGCGAGGCGGTGGGCGAGCGTGCCGGGGATGGCGGCCGCGGTGGCCAGGGCGACGGCCGAGGTGAGACCGATCGCCGGGTGGGGTGCGTGCATGGAGACCATGCGCACGGCCAGGTCGTACTCGTCCTGTGCGACCAGGGTGCCATGCGTGGTGCGGTACGGGGCAGGCTCCGCGACGACACCGACCTTCGGTACGGCGTGGCCGACGGGATCGCTCTCCTCGGCCAGCCCCATGGTCAGGGCGGCCCGGCGGCGCAGCACGGTGAGCGCGGGCACCGCGGCGGAGAACTCGGCCGGGGATTCGGTGCCGTCGAGGCCGAAGGCCTTGGCCTCGAACAAGGCGGCCGGGGCGCCGGCGTCGACCAGGGATACCTCGACCGGGCCGGTGGGCCCGGCCAGGGTGTCCAGGGCCCGGCCGGTCGGCAGGGCGCGCCCTGTGGCCGTACCCGCCGGGTCCTCGAAGCCGAGCAGGACCGGCACACCGAGCGCGGCAGTGCCCGGCACCGCGGCCGCGCCCTCGTCGGGGGCCGCGCCTCCGGGCGTGGGGATGGTGCCGCTGAGGCGCGCCCCGGTGTTGACGTTGAGCATCCGCACCGTGGTGGAGTCCGACGTGATCCGCACCAGGCCGTTGTGGACGGCGTACAGGGCGACGGCGGTGGCGCAGTTGCCGCAGTTGCTGGTCCACTCCACGTGCTCGTCACCGATGCCGACCTGCGCGAAGGCGTATTCGACGTCGATGTCCGGTTCGGGCGACGCCTCCACGATCGCGGCCTTGGAGGTGGTGGAGGAGGCACCGCCGACACCGTCGATCTGGCGGGGGTCGGCGGCGTTGTAGGCGGCGAGCAGCAAGGTGTCGGCATCCACACCGCTCGCCACCACATCGCGGCGGTCGAAGATCCAGCACTTGCTGGTTCCTCCGCGGATCATCTCGCCCTGCAGACGCAACACAACAGACTCCTCGTGGAAACCCCGACGGCCCTTCCGTGTGGGGTGTGATCCACAGTGGGCGCGGAGAGCGTGAAGTACAATCACGGAAATCTGCATGGCTATTAAGTTGAAGTTAATCCTGGAGGTGGACGATGCTTGATGTCCGGCGCATCCTGCTCTTCACCGAGGTCGCCCGCCGGGGCTCGGTCACCGCGACCGCGCGGGCTCTCAACTACACGCCGTCAGCGGTGTCCCAGCAGGTCAGCCGCCTGGAGGCGGAGGCCGGGCAGCCCTTGCTGCAGCGCCATGCGCGGGGTGTCACGCTCACCGACGCGGGACGCGCCCTGGCGATACGCGGGCAGCGGATCGAGCGGGAGCTGACGGCCGCGGAGAACGAGCTCGCCGACTTCGCGGGACTGCGTGCAGGCACCCTCCGCATCGGCACCTTCCCCACCGTGGGCGCTTCCCTCCTCCCCCGGGCCGTGATCGCCTTCCGGGAAGCGCACCCGGATGTCACTCTGACGGTGCGCAGCGCCCGCATCGCGGGTCTGTGGGCGATGCTGGAGAACCGGGAGATCGAGATGTCCCTGATGTGGGACTACGACTGGAACCGCATCGACCGCGAGGACATCGTCGTCACCCCGCTCGCCGACGACCCCCCGGCCCTCCTCGTCAGCAAGGACCATCCCCTCGCCGACCGTCCGATGGCCGCCCTCGCGGACTTCGCGGACGATCCCTGGATCACCCGCGCCGACCACCACCCGGTGGCCGAAGCTCTCGCCCGCAGTTGTCACACGGCCGGTTTCGAACCGCGGATCGCCTATGAGGCCCACGACTACCAGGAGGCCCAGGCCATGGTCGCCGCGGGCATCGGTGTCGCCCTCGCGCCCACCCTCGCGCTGGAAGGCATCCGGGGCGGCGTCGGCGTCCTGCCCCTGCAACCCCCCGCGCCCGTGCGCCGCATCCTCCTCGTCCGCATGAGCGACCACATCCTCACCCCCGCTGCCCAGTCCTTCGCGGGCTTCCTGCGGGACAGCGCGACGGCCGGTACGTCAGCGGGTCAGGGGCTCGACCCGGTCGCGGGGCGCCCCCCGGGTGGAGCGTCGGCGCCCTCGGTGGCGTGCCGGGACGCGTGGGCTTCGGCGAGGAGGAGGTAGCCGGCGGCCGTCCAGGTGTAGGCGCGGTCGCGCAGCCCGCTGCCTGTGAGGGCGTCGAAATTCTCGGCGAAGCCGTGGCTTTCGCACAGGGCCCGGAAGCGGGCGCTGATCTCGTCCGCGAGCCGGTGGTGGCCACCGCGCCGCAGTCCGTCCTCGACGAGGATGGTGGCGGGCGCCCAGATCGGGCCGCGCCAGTAGCCGTCCGGGCGGTAGTGGGGCGAGGTGGGATGCTCGGTGGCCAGCCCGTGGGGGGTCAGATGCGCCTCGATCCGGGTGGCCAGGGCGGTGGCGATGTCGGCGGGCAGGTGCTCGCCCAGCACGATCGGCATCAGGTCGAGCAGGCTGGAGCCGCTCCAGGTCTCGCCGCTCCCGGCGCCCCGGGCAAGGAACCGCTCCCCCGTCCAGAGTTCGCCGAGCATGGCCGCCTGGGTCTCCCGCGCGGTGCGTGTCCACTTCCGCGCGTCGTCGGGGTGGCCGAGTTCGGTGGCCAGGGCCGCGAGTTCACGCAGTTGCAGGACGAGGAACGCGGCGAGGTCGGCGGTGACGACGACGCGTTCGCGGTCGAAGGTGGTGGCGTTGTCCCAGCCGCTGTCGTTGCCGTGCTGGTAGTGGGGCAGTGCGGTGCCGGGCGTGCGGCGCGCGGTGAGCCAGAAGTTCGTCCAGCGCCGCAACCTGGCGTAGATCGCGGCGAGTCCGGCGCGGTCCGGGGGTTCGGGGAGACGTCTGCGCAGGTGGCCCAGGGCCCAGCCGTGGATGGGTGGTTTGACGAAGTTGCGCAGGACCTCCGAGTGGGTCACCGAGTCGGGCAGGGCCCCGCTCTCGTCCTGGTGGTCGAAGGGCAGCGAGAACTGGTCCCAGGCCAGCGCGGGCGCTCCGGGTGCCAGGGCGAGGGCGTTGAAGCAGTGGTCCCAGCTCCAGACCTTGTCCATCCAGTGCTTGGACATCAGCACGGCGGGTCGCGTGACGAAACCCGCCGGGGCGACCGTCGCCGACCACAGGACGTACGCGGCGAGTTCGGCGGCCGGGGTGCGGGAGGAGCGCCAGGGCGCCACCGCGTCGGCGAATGCCGCGAAGCTGTGTTCCGCCGCGGCCACCACCTCGCCGAACGTCGCCCCGGCGGTGCAGGGGCCGCGTGCGGTGTCCAGCTCTTCGATGGCGGCCTCCCAGGTTTCGCCGGGACGCGCGCAGATCGCGAGGCCGCGATCGGCGGTGCTCAGGGCCTGGTCGCCGGTGACACCGCGTACGTCGCCCGCCAGGACGGTGACCCGGTAGCGGCGGCCGGTCTCGTACGAGGTGAAGACATACGCCCCGTCCACCGGGTCACGGTAGAAGTAGGAACCCGTGAACGGGGTCAGCCGCTGTGCCGCCGCGGTGACGCGCAGCCCCGGCCCGTCTCCGCGCAGGCGTACGGTGTCCGGTGACGCGTAGGCGAGGCCGATCGCCCCGCCCTCGGGAGTCGTCCAGCTGAGGAGGCCGGGTGTCGCCGTGACCCGGGTCGCGATCCGCTCGCGGGCCGTCGGATCGAGGGGGACGAGGCGCAGGACGGCGTGCATGCCGTTCTGGTGGGACACCAGGTGAAGGTCGTCGGCGCGGGTCTTCTCCGCCAGCACCGGGGAGATGCCGAACCAGGATCCGTAGGTGCTGAACGGGATGTCGTGTACGGAGAAGGCCGGGCCGGGCCGCGCTTCGGTCATGCGTCGCGACTCGTCTCGTGCCGGGCGGGCCCGGTGCTGGCCCGCAGGGAGACCGGCGGCGCCAGCAGGTGGTGGCGAGGAGCCGCGCCGGGCCGGCCGAACCGCTCGACAAGCAGTTCGACGGCGAGGCGCCCCATCCGCTCCGCCGGCACGTCCGCCGCGGTGAGCTGCGGGGTCATCGTCTCCGCCCACCGACTGGCCACCACCCCGGTGACGGAGAAATCGCGCGGCACATGGCGGCCCGCCACGGCCAGGCCACGGTAAAGGCCGCCCAGCGCGGCCTCGTTGAGCGTGACCAGCGCGGTGGTGGCCGGATCGTCGCGCAGGATCCGCTCCAGGCACGCCTGCCCGGAGGGAGCGTCGTCGCCGCAGCAGTACGTCCGCACACCGAGGCCGCGCTCGGCGGCGGCCTGGGTGAAGCCGTCCAGCCCGCGGTGCGCGGACTCGTACCCCGCGCGCAGCAGGTGTTCGGGCCGGTTCACCAGGGCGATCCTGCGGTGGCCCAGGTCGGCGAGGTGACGCACACAGGCCGCCGCCAGCGCGGTGTGGTCCAGGCCGACCCACCAGTGGCCGTCCGGGTGCGCGGTGCGGCCGATGCAGATGGCGGGGAAGTCCTCGGCTGCGAGGTGGTCGATCCGGTCGTCCCGGAGCCTGATCTCCATCAGGATCACGCCGTCGACCCGCCGCTCGGCCAGCAGCCGCTGGAACGAACGGTCGCTGTCCACGCCGCTCGGCGAGAGCAGGACGTCGTAGTCGTAGGCAGCGGCGGCCTCCACCACGCTGCCGATGAAGTCCAGTTGCATGCCGGTGTAGTGATTGCCGGCCGGAGGGAAGACCAGGCCGATCGTGCTGGTCCGGCCGTTGGCCAGGGCGCGCGCACTCGCGTTGGGGCGGTATCCCAGTTCGTCGATGACCCGCTGGATCTTTTGCCGGGTTTCGTCCGACACCGAGCGCTTGCCGCTCAGGGCGTAGGAGACGGTGCTGCGCGAGACACCGGCCCGCTTGGCGATCTCCCCGATGTTCACGGCGCCCCTTCGCCGACCCGGTCCGGAAGCGGACCGGTTGTCGAATCGGTTCGCATAAAGGGACGTTAGGACCGGCTGTCCGTCGCCGTCAATCCCCGCGCACACTTCGAGAACCCGCACTTCGATCCGCGCCGGAGGTATTGCTGGCTGTTTTCAGGCGGTGCTAGCTTCCGTCGAACCGGTTCGCATCGTGGATGAGATGGATCACCCGACGGAGACCTCCATGCGACGCAGACACAGCAGAAGCAGAGCAACCGCCGGCGCCGCGGCCATGACCGCCCTCGCCGCCCTGCTCGCCGTACCCACCGCGGGCACCGCCCGCGCGGCGGAGCCGGAGCGCCTCACGATCGACCTCGCCACGGACACCGGCGCCTTCCACGGCGGTGCCTCCGGCTCGCTGTACGGGATCTACGGCGATGGCGTGCCGAGCCGTAACGTCGTCGAGGGGATGCACGTCCGTACGGTCTCGACGAAGGCGCAGGACGGCCCCCAGCATCCGGGGGCGGACGCGCTGGAGATCCTTCCGCCGTTCGTGGACTCCGGCGGCAAGGACGTCTACATCTACATGACCGACATCTACCGCGGCTTCCCCTACCAGTGGCCGGGGGCGGACGGCCCCGCGCGGCTCGCCGACTTCGAGGCGAAGATCAAGAAGCAGGTCGAACAGGTCCTGACCATGGGCGGTTACCAGGACCACGTCGTCTACGTGCCCTTCAACGAGCCCGAGGGCAACATGTTCGGCTCGGGCGAGTGGAGCTACAACAAGGTCTCCTGGCTGGATGACCCGCAGTACTACTTCGCGGCCTGGAAGAAGGTCTACCGCCTCATCAAGGGCCTCGACCCGCGGGCCCGCATCGCCGGTCCGAACACCAGCGTGCTCTACGACCAGGTCAAGGGCTTCCTGCGGTACGCC
Organism: Streptomyces sp. NBRC 110028; assembly: GCF_001417735.1. Classification (GTDB taxonomy): domain Bacteria; phylum Actinomycetota; class Actinomycetes; order Streptomycetales; family Streptomycetaceae; genus Streptomyces. The sequence goes on along the minus strand of NZ_BBUZ01000032.1, from coordinate 151,181 downwards.
AAGGCCAACGACGTGGTCCCGGACGTGATGACCTGGCACGAGCTGTCCTCGCCCGCCGCGGTCCGCACGAGCGTGGCCGCGTACCGGCAGATGGAGAGGGAGGCCGGGATCGGCCCGCTGCCGATCAACGTCAACGAGTACGGCCACAACTACCACCTCTCGGTGCCCGGCCAGGTCGTCCAGTGGGTGTCCGCCATCGAGGAGTCCAAGATCGACGCCGACCTGGCGTACTGGAACATCGACGGCAACCTCAACGACTCCGCCGTCGAGGCCAACAGGGGCAACGGGCAATGGTGGCTGTTCAACGCCTACGGCCAGATGTCCGGTCACACCGTGAAGGTGACGGCTCCCCACGCCAACCAGCAGTACACCCTCCAGGGGGTCGCCACGCTCGACTCCGCCAAGAAGCAGTCCCGGGCGCTCTTCGGCGGCAAGAGCGGTGACGCCGACGTCGTGTTCGAGAACGTCGATCCCGAGCTGTTCGGCACGACCGTGCGGGCCACCGTGCAGGAGATCCCCTGGAGCGGTCAGGTCGGCGACTCGGCCCAGCCGATCCGGCTGGCGGACCAGGAAATCACGGTCGGCGCGGACGGTAACGTGACCCTGCCGATGAGCGGGATGAACGAGATGTCGGCGTACCAGGTCATCCTCTCCCCCGGCGGCAACGGCGGAGTACCGGCCGAACCCTCGGTGAGCTGGCGCACGACGTACGAGGCCGAGAACGCCACGTACACCGGCGGCGGCTACTCCAGGAACGGCCCCGAGGGCACGCCCTCGAACGTCGGCGGGTTCGCGACCTCCGGCGCCTACGACGTGGGAGGCCTGCGCACCGGATCCGACGGCGTGCTCGCCTTCGACGTGGAGGTCCCGCGGGACGGCACGTACGACCTGAGCGTGTTCGCCAACTCCCACAACCTCCACGAACGGGTGAAGGAGCAGGGTCCGACCAATGTCTTCCTGCGCGTCGACGGCAAGGATCCGCGGGAGCTGCGGATGCCGCTCGGCTACAAGTGGGTGGTCTGGGGCCACACCGACACCACGGTGAGGCTCACCGCCGGGAAACACCGGATCACTCTCGCCGCCGAGGACCCGCGACTGGGCGTCACCAAGGGCGACGTCATCATCGACAAGTTGGACCTGTCCCTGCGCGACCGGAAGGTGACCGCGCCCGCGGTCTACGAGGCCGAGTACGCGGCCCTGGAGGGAGCGAGGCCGGACTACACCCGGCCCGGCGCCTCGGGTCCCGGCACGGTGCCGCTGAGCAGGGGTGCTTCCGCGAGCTTCTGGGTCTACTCCCGCGCCGACGGCGAGTCGACCGTATCCGTCGACCACCTCGGCGGCGGCCGGGCGGCGCTGTCGCTGGGCGGCGAGAAGCTGGAGGTGCCCACGGTCGGCGGGTCCGAGAAGGGCACGGACCATGTCCGGGTCTTCCTCTCCGGTGGCATCAACAAGATCACCCTCACCGGTGCCTCGCGCGAACTGCTCCTCGACCGGCTGCGGGTCACGCCGGCCCGCGGCGCCCCGGCGACCGCGGTGTACCAGGCGGAGGACGGCACGCTGACGGGCGCCGCGAAGGTGACCGACACCCATACCTTCGCCACCGGTGGAAAGGCGGTCACCGATGTCGGCGACGGCAAGGCCAACGCGCTCTCACTCGACGTCGTCGCCGGGCGGTCCGGACGGCACGCGATGACCATCCGCTACTCCAACGGCGAACAGGCGCCCGCCACCCACTACAACCCCGACCCGATCGCGCGCCACGCCGACGTCTCGGTGAACGGCGGGGCGGCCCGCCGAGTGCTCTTCCCGACCACCTTCCACTTCAACGACTTCCGGGAACTGACCGTCCCCGTCACCCTGAAGAAGGGCACGAACCGGATCACCTTCACCGCGGAGGAACTGCCGGACTTCAACGGCGACACCTACAACCAGCACGGCCAGCGGTCCCCGTACGCCCCGGTCATCGACCAGATCGCCGTCACACCGCTCACACGGGAGTAGCCCGCGCGCGGACCGTGGTGCGGCGCGGGATGAGCGTGGGGGCGAAGGTGCGGGTGCCGGCGGGGGTACCGGCGATGCGGTCGATGAGCTGGTCGACGGCCGCGGCGGCGATGGTGCCGAAGGGGACGCGGACGGTGGTCAGCGGCAGTGCGAGCCGGGAGGCCAGGGGGATGTCGTTGTACCCGACGACGGACAGGTCCTCGGGCACGCGCAGGCCCGCGCGCTGGACGGCGGCGAGCACGCCGATGGCCGTGTTGTCGTTGACCGCGAACACCGCGGTGGGCCGGGGGGCGAGGCCGAGCAGCCGCCGGCCCGCGTCCTCGCCGCTCTCCATGCTGAACGTGGAGGGCAGGATCAGCTCCTCCTCGAGCGGGAGGCCCGCCTCGCGCAGGGCGTCCTCGTACCCGGCGCGCCGCCCGAGGGCGCTGGAGGCGTAGCCCGGTCCGGCGATCAGGGCGATGCGCTGGTGGCCGAGGTCGATGAGGTGGCGGGTGGCGAGGTAGCCGCCGAGGCGGTCGTCGCCCACCGCGGCCGCGCTGTCCCCGTACGTCCGCAGGGCCAGCACATACGGGATGCCCTTGTGGGCGAGGTCCTGGCAGAAGCCGCCGTCGGTGCGGGCGGTGGTGAGCACCAGGCCGTCGACGCGGCGCTGGAGGAGGACCTCGCCGTTCTCCCGTTCGCGGCCGGGGTCGTCGTGGGTGGTGGCGACGAGCGTGTGGTAGCCGCGGTTGAGGCCGGCGGAGGCGATCTCCTCGTAGAGCATCGCCATCACGGTGTCGGTGAGGCGGGGCACCAGCACACCGATGGTGTTGGTCTGCCGGCGGCGCAGGTTGGCCGCCACGGGGTTGGGCGCGTAACCGATCTCGGCGGCGACCTCGCGGATCCGTGCGGCGGACGGGCTGCGGTAGAAGCGGTGCTCACGGTTGAGGGCGCGTGAGACCGTCGATGGACTGACTCCGGCGGCCCGGGCCACGTCGGCGATGGTCGGCGGCTTGCTTTCCCCTGCCGGAGTCGTCGATCCACCGTTGTCCGGCCCGTTCATGGTCCCGTGTCCCCTTCCGTCGGCCCGCTTCGGCAAAAGAAGCCTACCGTTCGCGCAACAGATAAGGGAATCGATTGCACATCCGTCTCGTCCCGCCCGCGGGAGCAGGGGCGCCGGCGGACGGGACGAGCGGTGGTCAGGGTGAGAGTTCCTCCAGGACCCTGCCCCTGGTCTCGACCGCGAAGACCGTCGTGACCAGGCCACCGATGAGTGCCACGGCGGCGAAGGCGCTGAAGACGTAGCGAACGCCCAGGTCGGCGACGATCCAGCCCACCATGACCGGGCCGAGGGACGAGCCCGCCCTGAGCCAGGCGCTGCCGAAGCCGGTGCCGATCGCGCGGAGCCGGGTGGGGTAGAGCTCGGCGGAGTAGAGGTAGAGCGAGAAGGAGATCGTCTGCAGGATCGCGTAGGCGATCGGGGCGAGGATCACGACCTGGGTGGCCGTCGTGGCGCCCAGCGCCGTGAGGAGCAGGAGCGGAATGGTGGCGGCCAGGAACGCGGCGGAGTACCAGCGCTTGCGGCCGACCTTGTCGATCAGCAGGGCGCAGATGACCGAGGCGACGACGCCGGCGCCGGAGGTGATCCATCCGTAGGCGAGGCTGGTTTCCAGCGGAAGGTGGAACACCTGCTTGTAGAGGGTGGGCAGCCAGGTCACCAGGCCGTTGTTGACCATGTAGACGCAGATCCACAGGACCCAGATCATCAGGGTCCGCTTGCGGTAGACGCCGGTGAACAGCTCCCGCCAGCCGGACCGGGCCGTGGCCGTGGCGGCGAGCGGACGGACCCTCGGCTCGGGCAGCGGCAGACCCTGCCCGGCCGCGTCCTTCTCCAGCTTCGCCACCACCGCCTCGGCCTCCTCGAAGCGGCCCTTGGAGGCGAGCCAGCGCGGGGATTCGGGCATCAGCCGGCGCAGCGGGATGGCCAGCACCGACGGGACGATGCCGACGACGAACAGGGCCTTCCAGCCGAACATCGGCACCAGGAAGTATCCGGCGATGCCGGCGAACATCAGACCGGCCGGGAAGATGACCTCGTACAGGAGGAAGAAGCGGCCCCGCTTGCGGGCGCCGATGAACTCGTTGATGTAGGCGCTGGCCACCGGCACCTCACCGCCGGTGCCGATGCCCTGCACAAAGCGGAACACCATCATGGACGTGCCGCTCCACGCGAACAGGCAGGCGATGTCCATGGAGGCGAAGAGCACGAGGGTGATGAGCAGCGTGGGCAGGCGGCCGACCTTCTCCGCCAGCGCTCCGAAGACCAGCGCTCCGACGAGCTGGCCCACGTAGCCGGCGGACAGGATGAGGCCGACCTGGGCGGATCCCAGGTGCCATGCGTCCACCAGTTGCGGCATCGCGAACGCGATGGCCAGGACGGTGTAGGCGTCGAAGAAGGTGGCGCTGCCGACGATCACGCGGATCAGCATCAGCCGGCGGGTGACGGGAAGCCGCTCGAGGCGGGCGACGAGGGCGGCGTGGGAAGCCCTCGCCGTTGCCTCATCGGCAACCGAAGTGGTGGTCATGTCGTTCGTTCCTCGCCATTGCGGTGGGAGGTGGTGCCGGCCGGTCCGGAGGGGAACACGCGGCGGCGGGCGGGACGCGGGATGGGCGGACTGCGCTGCCGATCCTGCCTGACCCGGCAGGCGGGAGAGACTGCCGGGTCCTCATGTCGTGCTTCTCGGCGGGCGCCGCTCAGACGAGCCCCGCCTGCTTGAGGGCGAGCTCGATCTCCGCGGCGGCACCATCGGACAGCGGCCGCAGCGGCTGGCGGACGGTGGCGTCCTCGAGGACGCCGCGGGCGACCAGGCCGAGCTTGAGCGCGACGGTGCCCTCCATGTGTGAGCCGCGGTGGTAGACCGCCTTGGTCACCGGCAGCAGCCGGTCGTGGATCTCCCGCGCCGTGGGGTAGTCCTTCGCCTTACCGGCGGCGATGAACTCCACCAGCGGCTCGGGCGCCAGACCGCCGTAGCCCACCAGGGCGCCGTCCACGTCGAACATGGTGTGCAGCAGGTATTCGTCGTGGCAGGTCAGGATCTGCAGATCCGGGAACCGCTCGCGCAGCACCGGGATCTCGGTGTCCCAGCGGCGCATGTTGCGCACGCCGTTCTTGGTCGCGACGACGCCGGGCTGGGCCGCGATGTCCAGCTGCGTCTGAAGGTCGTAGGTGGCCTTGGTGGCGTCCGGGTACTGGAAGAGGATGCACTGCAGGCCGGACTCCTCGTGGATGGCCCGGTAGCGCTCCTGCGGCGCGCCGGGCTGGAACCCGAAGCGCAGCCAGCCGTGCGAGGGGTAGACCAGGGCGCCGACAGCGCCGGCGTCGGCCGCCCGGCGGGCCTCCAGCGCCGCGGTCTTCGTGCCCTCACCGGTGATGCCCGCGATGATCGGGACCCGGCCGTCCACCGCCTCGACGAGCGTGCCGATGAGTGCCACCTGCTCCTCCGCGGTGAGGTACGTGCCCTCACCGGCGTGCCCGAGGCAGACCAGCCCCTTGACCCCCTCGACGGACACCAGCCAGCGGGCCAGGCCGGCATTGGCCGTGTGGTCGACCTCGCCGTCGGCCGTGAACGCGGTGACCGGGGCGGGGACGAGACCGCGCAGATCCATGGGATTCATGAGACACACTCCTGTGCAATCGATGACGGCATCGATTGCACAACCGTGCCGTGGGGCACGTCAAGAGGTGTGGCGGAAGAAAAGTCCGGTGTGGTTCCCTCAACCGGCCATGGACCTGACCAGCGGGATCCCCAGGAGTGGGGGGCTGGGAACGGGTTTACAGCTTCACAGCTTCACAGCTTTTCGAAGGGATCGTGCTCGGCGAGCAGCTTCTCCACACGCGCCTGGTCGACCCGGCTGACGATCTGCCCGGCCTCCTGCCGGTCCCGGATCACCTTGGCGAGGGTGAAGGCGGACGTCACCAGGTAGAGGACCGCGATGGCCAGGAAGCCGCGCACCCAGGCGTCGGCGTTCAGCTGGAAGATGCCGATGGCGGTGGCCGCCATCGCGACGGCGAAGGAGGCGATCGCCTGGCCGTGGAACGCGGCCGTGCTCTGCTGTTTGACCGGTGTCTCACTCATGCGGACAAGGATCGGGGGGCCTGACCGGCTCCGTATCCGCTCGGATACTCAGGACGTACTCAGATCCGGCGCGGATCCCCCAGGGGCTGGATCCGGGCGTGCAGGAGGCAGAATTCGTTGCCTTCCGGGTCGGCCAGGACGTGCCAGTTCTCGGTGCCGGTCTGGCCGACGTCGGCGGGCCTGGCGCCGAGAGCGAGCAGCCGCTCCAGCTCGGCGTCCTGGTCGCGGTCGGTGGCGTTGACGTCGATGTGCAGCCGGAGCTTGCCGGGCCGCGGGTCGCCGCTGGGGCTGAGGACGAGGGTGGGCTGCGGGCCGCCGAAGCCGACGGGCGGGCCGATCTCGATGCTTCCGTCGTCCTCCCGGCCGAGTTCGACGTAGCCCAGGACCTCGCTCCAGAACGCGGCGAGCCGGTCGGGATCGGCGCAGTCGATGACCAGCTCACTGATGCGGCATGCCATGCCGGTCAGTGTACGAAGACCACGAGCCGGGGTGCCATCGGAATATGCGGCGCCCTCACCTGCGATGGTCCTTGGGGCGGTGCAGGTGGCCACGGGCGATGAGTTCAACGGTGCAGGCGACGGCCACCGCCTGGATCGCCATCAGGGCGACGAGGACGAACAGTTGGACCGCTCCCGCGGCGACGGGACTGGCGCCGCCCAGCAGCATGCCGACGAAGGCGCCCGGGAGCGTCACCAGGCCAACGGTGCGCGTCTGGTCGAGACCTGGCAGCAGGGCGTCCGACGCGGCCGGGCGCGCGATCTCCATGCGGGCGTCCCGGTCCGACATCCCCACGGCCAGCCCTGCCTCGAACTCGCCGTACCGCAGGTTGAGTTCGTCCAGCGCCCGCCGGCCCGACAGCACGGTCGCGGTCAGCGCCCCGCCGATGAAGATCCCGGTCACCGGAATCAGCACGATGCCCTTCGGCGGTACCAGGCCGCTCAGCAGCAGCACGCTCACGACCGGCAGCACGCTCAAGCCGATGGGCCACAGCGTCACCCACCACGATCCGTCCGTGGTCAGGCGCCGCCCGGCGGTCCGCACCGCCACGCCCAGCATCACGACCAGGAAGGCCACCGTCGCGAGGGGCGAGCGCACCACCCACGCGATGATCGTGGAGACGACGGCCAGCTGGAGCGCGGCACGCACCCCGGCCAGCAGGACCTGCCGGGCCCGGTGCGTGCGCGCGTCCGGCGACAGGCGGAAGAGGGCGACGGCTCCGGTCGCGGCCAGGAGGAGCAGGACGAGCAGCACGGCCAGCGTGGTGTTGACCGGCAGAAGAGAGGAGGCTGCGCTCGGACGCATCGTGCGGCCGCCTTCCAAGTGAACGAGCTGTGCGAGGGAATCCGCGGCCGGCTGGTCAGCGGCTGTCAGCGGCTCTCCTCCCCTTGGGCGACTTCGACGTCGTGATGGAAGGCGAGCACATCGGTCGTCGCGGCGCCTGCCGACAGGAGCGCGCAGACGGCCAGGAGCAGGGCGGCGCCGCGCCTGACCGGGGCCGGTCGCCCCCCGGGCGCCAGGAGCGCGGCGACGCGCCGCGGGACCGGGCCGGCGGCCGCCGCGGCCGCGAAGTCCGGGCGGGCGGAAGGCGAGGCATGACCGGCCAGCGCGGCCCGGGCGATGGCCCTGGCCGTGAGGTGCCGGTCGCCGACGGCCCCGGCGGCGGCCTCGTCGGCGGCGCGTTCGGCGGCGAGCCGGATGTCGGCGCGCAGCCCGCGCAGGGCGGGGTGGCAGTGGGCGGCGAGTTCGGCGGCGGCGAGGAAGTAGTGGTGGCCGGCCCGGTTGTGGGCGCGCTCATGGGCGAAGAGCGCCTCGCGCTCGGCCGGGTCGAGGCTGCGCAGCATGGCGGTGGTGACGACGATGCGCTGCGGGCGGCCGGGCAGCGCGTACGCGTCCGGGTGGGGCGAGTCGATGACGCACAGGTCCCCCGCGGCGGGGCGGCTTTCGGCCTGGCTACGGGCGGTGCGGAAGGTGCGGGCCTGACGGAGGGCCGAACGTCCGAGGGTCCAGACGCAGACGGTGAGCGCGCCGGTGGCCAGCGCGGCCGCGGGCAGGACGAGCAGGCCGGAGGGGGTGCGCAGGGGGTGGACCAGCTCGCCGAGCGCCGCGAACGGGGGGAACGTGAGCAGTCCGGTCAGCACCAGGGCGCCCAGGGCGGCCACGCACGCGCCGGCCAGCAGCAGGGCGGAGGCGGTCAGCACCCACAGCGCGGTGACCGGGTCCAGGCGGGCGAGGGTGTGCCGGGCCGACGGCGGTGCCGCGAAGGGCAGCAGCAGGGGGACCAGCAGCAGGGCGCTCACCGCTCCTCCGCTTCCAGCAGCCGGCGCAGCACCTGCTCGTCGTCGGCGCTGAGCTGGGCGACGAACCGGGCCAGGACCGTCTCCCGGTCGGTGTCCCGCGCCAGTTCCCCGTGCATGCGCCGGGCGGTGAGCCCGGGGGCGTCCTGGACGGGGAAGTACGCGTAGCCGCGGCCCTGCCGCTCGCGGCCGACCACGCCCTTGTCGTGCAGGCGGGACAGGATCGTCGTCACCGTCGTACGCGCCAGGCCGACGCCGAGTTCGAGCTGCACGCGGCCGGGGGTGAGCGGCGCGTCAGCGGCCCACAGGGCGGCCATGACGGCGGCTTCCAGCTCGCCCGCCGGGCGCCGTTCGTCCTTCTCGTCGGTCATGGGAACGATCCTCACCCCGCCATCGTCTACAGTTCAGTAGACCGTCTACAGGATTGTAGTCACTCGGGTGCCGTTTCGGCGCCCGTCCGTCCAGTATGAGAGGGCCCGCGCCGATGGCAGCACCCCCCTTCGCCGAAGCATCACAGCTCGCGGTCGACGGCTCGTCCCTCGACGCGTCGGCCTACACGGCCGTCGTGGACCTGTCGCATCGCGCCCCCGGCTGGCTGGACGGCGCGATCTCCGCGTGGTCGGCCTACGGGCTCGTGGTGTTCGCCGTGCTCATGGTGCTGGGCTGGTGGCGGGCGCGCCGCGCCGGGGCCGGGGCCGCGTTGACGGCCCTGGCGGTGCCGGTGGCCGCCGTGCTGGCGTATGCCGTGGACTCGGTGCTGAAGCTGGTGGTGCGCGAGGACCGGCCCTGCCGGAGCCTGCACATGAGCACGCTGGAGGCGTGCCCCGCGCCGGGCGACTGGTCCTTCCCCAGCAACCACGTGGCCATCGCCGCCGCGGCCGCGGTCGCCCTGTTCTTCGTCTCCCGCCGGCTCGGCGCTCTCGCCGCCGTGGCCACCGTCGCGATGGCGGCGTCCCGGGTCTGGATCGGTGTCCACTATCCGCACGACGTGGTGGCCGGTGCCGTGGTCGGCACGCTCGTGGCGCTGGGCGCGCAGGGTGCGCTCAAGCGGTCCTCCCATGCCCTGGCCCGGCGGATCGCGGCCACCCGGCTGCGGCCGCTGCTGATGCCGTGAAGCGCTGCCGGTGGCCGCCCACACGGTTCATCACGGAAACCACGGCTCGCGGACGAAGGAGCGAGGGAGGACCATGCGCCACAGGATCCTGGTCGTCGAGGACGATCACGCCCTGCGTGACGTACTGCTGCGCGGGCTGCGGGAGGAAGACTTCGACCCGGTGCCGGCCCCCGACGGCGCCACCGCCCTGCGCCTGGCCTTCGGCGACATCACCGCGGCCGTGATCGACGTCGGGCTGCCCGACGCGGACGGGCGGGACGTGTGCCAGGCGATGCGGGCAGGCGGGTTCCTCTCCCCCGTCGTCTTCCTGACCGCCCGTCACAAACTCGCCGACCGGTTGTCCGGGTTCTCCGCCGGGGGCGACGACTATCTGCCCAAGCCGTTCCACCTCGCCGAACTCGCCGCCCGGCTGCGCGCCGCGCTCAAGCGCGCCGGGCCCGGCCCCGCGGCCGGCGCCGGGGACCTGGTCCTCGACCCCGTCCGGCACAGCGCCACCGTCGGTGGCGCGCAGGTGGACCTGACCCCGACGGAGTTCCGTCTACTGGCCACCCTCATCGCGGCCTCCGGCGGCATCGTGCGCCGGCGTGAGCTGGTCCGGGCGGGCTGGCCCGAGGGCGCGCAGGTCAGTGACAACACCCTCGACCAGTACATGACCCGGCTGCGCCGCAAACTGGGTGCGGTCCGCAGTGAGCTGACGATCAGCACCGCCCGCGGGATCGGGCACCGGCTGTCATGACCACCGTGCTTACCCGGCTCGCGCCGCGCACCTTGCGCGGCCGCCTCTCCCTGGTCGCCCTGACCACCGCCGCGCTGCTGATGACACTCCTGACCGTGGTGTTCAACACCGCGGTCCGCCACCACCTCCAGCGCCAGGCGGACGACGAGCTGCGCACCCGGGCGGCCGCCGTCGCCACGACCGTCGACACGAGCGGCCCGAGGGTGCGGGTCCTCGAAGCCTCCGACGACGGGCTCCTCGACGCGAACGTGTGGATCTACGCGGGCACCCGGTTGCTCGAACAGCCGCCGTCACCCGCCGCTTCGCTCACCCGCGCCACCGGACGGCTCGTCGCCCGCGGCGGGCGTGACTGCGCCACCGTCGCCGCCGCGGGCCACGGGTCCGGGGGCATAAGGCTCTGTGCCCGGCCCGTGCGCGGCGGCGGCAAGCCGGCCACGGTGGTCACGGCCCTCGACCTGGCCCCGTACGACAGTTCGGCGGACACGCTGCTCCTTGGTTCACTCGCCCTGGACGCGGCGATGCTCGGCTGCACCTACGTCCTCACCCGGCTGGCGGTGGGCCGCGCGCTGCGTCCCGTACGCACCATGACCGACCAGGCCACCCAGCGGAGCACGGTCGCCTCCGAGGAGCGCTTCGGCGCGGTGCGGCTGCCGAGCGAACTCGCCCGCCTGGGCGCCTCCCTGGACACACTCCTGGACCGCATCCGCGCGGTGCTGCGCCACGAGCGGCAGCTCACCGGGGAACTCTCGCACGAACTGCGCACCCCGCTCAGCCGGATCGTCGCCGAACTGGACTGGTGGCAGACCCGTCCGCGCTCCGCCGCCGAGACCCACGCCACCCACCAGGTCATCGCCGACGCCGCGCGGTCCATGCTGACGATCTGCGAGACCCTCCTGGATGACGCCCGCGGCGGCACGTCCACCGCGGGCACGGCCGAGGTCCGGCCCGTACTGCGCCAACTCCTCGAACGCCTCGACGTCCCCGCACATGTGACGATCGATCTCGCCGATCACCGCGCCCACCAGGGAGGCGACACCGCCGGGGGCCTGGAAGCCGGAATCCCGCCGGCCCTTCTCGAACGCATCGTGAGCCCCCTGCTCGCCAACGCCCTCCGGTATGCCCGGTCCAGCGTGGTCGTGCGCACGGCCCGCGAATCCGGCAGCGTACGCATCGACGTCACCGACGACGGGCCCGGCGTACCGAGGCCGTTCGCCGGGCAGCTCTTCGCGCCGGGCCGGCGGGCCGATCCCGGTGACGGACACGGCGGAGCGGGTCTGGGGCTGCCGCTCGCACGGCGTCTGGCCCGCGCGGCCGGTGGCGAGGTGTCCTACGACAGCGGGCACGCGCCCGGGGCGAGGTTCATCGTCAGCCTGCCGACCGGCTGACCCGGGTCTCGATGACATCCTTGCGTGTCATCGCCAGATACACCACCAGGCCGAGGATGACCGCGAGGAACAGCACACTGGTGACCACGGTGCCAAGGCCCAGTCCTCCGCTCCCGGACGGCTGGGAGAGGTAGTCGCCCACCGAGGCGCCGAGCGGGCGGGTGAGCACGTACGCGATCCAGAAGCTCCCCACCGCGTTCAGGCCGAGCGCGAGGTGTGCCACCGCGACGGCGGCGATCGCCAGGGCGAACAGCGCCGCGGACACCCAGTAGCCCAGGTCCATGCGCTCGGCGACCAGGTCGCCGGCGGCGGTGCCGAGGGCGAAGGTGAACAGCACCGCGAGCCAGTAGAAGGACTCGCGGCTCATGGAGTCGATGCCGTGGATGGACAGGGTCCGCTCCCGGCGGTACCAGACGGCGAACACGATCGCGAGGACGACCGCGAACACCGTGGTGCTCGTGGTCAGCGGTACGCCCATGTTGTCCGTGAGGTTGTCACTGATCAGCGTGCCGACGATGCTGATCAGGGCCACGGCGAGCCAGTACACGCCCGGGCGGTAGGCCGAGGTGCGGAACTGGACGACGAGCACGACCGCCAGCAACGCGCTCATCAGCAGCGACACACCGGTCAGGCCCAAGCCCAGCTTCTCGTTCAGCATGTCGGCCGCGGTCTCGCCCACCGTCGTGCACAACACCTTGATGACCCAGAAGTACACGGTGACTTCGGGCACCTTGTTCAGGCGGAGGCGGTGACCGGGCGGGGCGGCGGCGGGGTTGTGGACCGTGGAGGTCTCGGAAGTCTCGGATGTCATAGACCCGACCGTGTCACCGCATACCTGAACGTTTCCTGACCGGTGCGCGGCGCGGCCGTCGCGCCCACGGGCTCATCCGGGTACGCCCTTGCGCGCGGCCGGGTCCACATAGAGGCGCAGCCCGCCGAACGCATGGAGGGGCCAGCCCAGGGCGTACGCCGGTGGCTCGCCGTGCGCCGTGGCGAGGGCGGCCACCGGCGTCCGGCGCGCGGTCCGCAGGAGGTGAGCCCGGGTGGTGTCGGCGTTGTGGCCCCGGGTCTGCGCGGAGGAACAGCCGGCGTAGAAGGCGATCGGGATGGCGTCGTGTCCCGTCAGGAGGCACGGCGGGCGTACGCCGAGGTGGTGCAGCTCGGCCGCGGTACGGGCCCACTCGCGGTGGGTGGCGGTGGTGCGGTCCACGGCGTGGTCCAGCACCGCGAACTGCACGGCCAGGTGCCCGGCGAGACCGAGCGCCACGAAGGCCACGGCCACCGGGCGCCAGGCCCGGCTGGAGGCGGTGACCAGGTGGACGAGGGCGTCGGCGGCGGGTATCGCGAGCAGCGCGTAGGCAGGGAGCAGGAAGCGGGGCGCGGCGTACCCGATCATGAACAGGTAGGGGATCGCCGCCGTCGTGGCGCAGGCCAGCGGCACGAGGGTGGCCGCGGCGCGCCGGGCCTTCACCGCGACCACGAGCCCGGCCACCACCACCAGGGGAAGGGCGTACCACCACGCGGTGACCGCCGCACTCGGCATCGGCCCGGTGCACGGGCGGCACAGGGCGCGCCCGCCGAGACTCCGCAGCTGGTCACCGATGGCGATGTGCCAGCCGAGGCCGCCTTGGATGCGAGAGCCGTCGGACAGGCGCTGCAAGGGGCCGCCGTATCTGACGTATGCCTCGACGATCCACTCCGCCGCCCCGGCCGCCAGCCCGGCGCCGAGTGCGAGCGGCAGCCGGATGTGCCACCCCCGGCGTCGTACGCCCACCGAGAGGGCGAGCAGTGGCAGGCTCACCCAGACCGCGTCCGTGGGCCGCATCCACGCCATCAGCGCGGCGTTCGCGGCCACGCCCCACAGCGCGGCCCGGTCGAGGCGGTCGGCCCGCGCGCGCAGGAAACAGCCCACGCCCGCCAGGGCCCCGACCGCGACCCAGTAGTTGGGCATGGCCTGCGGGCCGTAGAACAGGGTCACCCAGAGCGTCGCGAACAGGGCGCCCGCCAGGGCCAGTACGCGCGGGGGGAACAGTCCGCGCCACACGCGCAGCGCGAGGAACAGCGCCAGTCCGGACAGCAGCGCCAGATAGCCCCGCAGCAGTGCCGTGGACGACGACCACTCGGCGATCGGCGCGACCAGCAGCGAGATCCCACGGGCGCGCGGCGCGCTGAAGAACGCCGCCGGGGCGTGTCCGCTGACCTGGCTGACGTAGACCGCCTCGTCCCAGCCGAGGCCCATCCCCGGCCGCACCAGGACCAGTTGCGCGAGCGTGAAGGCGCCCGCCACGAGGGCGAGCCAGTACTGGCCTTCGGCGCGCCGCGATGTCCGGGCGGCCGACGGTGAGGTGCGGCGCTCGGTACCGGCGAGCGGGATGTTCACGGTCCCGGTCATCATCCGCCCTTCGTTCCTCCTGGCTGCGGGGTCGGAAAAGCCTACGGGGCGCGGGGTGAGAGCCGGATGCGGAGAAGGCATGAAAGCGGTAAGAAAACGAGTGAAGCGGCCTCCGCCGCTCCGGCAGCCCTCAGGAGACGCCCGTCAGGGTCGTGTCCTGGGCGGCGGCGGTACGGCGTTCCCGACCATGGGCGCAGCCCATGAGGCCGACCAGGACCATGAGCAGCACGGCCGACGAGCCGGCTGTGCCGAGGTCGAGGCCGCCCTTGGCGATCGGCTTGGTGAGGAAGTCGCCGGCGGTGGCCCCGAGGGGGCGGGTGAGTACGAAGGCGATCCAGAACAGCACCACATTCGGTACGGCGGGCACCCGCATCAGGGCGACGAGTACGGCGAGCACTCCGGTGACGAGCAGGGCGCCGCCCGCGTAACCGAGTCCGGAGCTGTCGGAGAGGAAGTCGCCCATCGAGGTGCCGAGCGTGTTCGATACGAGGATCGCCGCCCAGAAGAGGGCTTCGGCGCGGAAGGTGACGATGTCGCGGATGGCGAAGGTCAGGCCGGTGCACTTCCAGACGACGAAGATGACGACCAGCAGCGACATCAGGATGACGGCCCCCGCCGGGTAGCCCAGCCCCAGGCCCTGGGGCCCCCAGCCGAGTGATGTCGCGCCATCGGTGAGGAACGTGGCGCTGGCGTCCCGGTTCATGAAGTCGGACATCGTGGTGCCCGCCATGCTCGTGGACAGGATGACGGTCCAGTAGCAGAAGGGGTGGTACCGCCGGGACCGGAGCTGGACCGCCAGCGTGATCACGAAGATCAGGAACAGTGCGATGGTGGTCAGGAAGTAGCCGATTTTGAGGGTCTGGGCGAAAAGGTCACCGGCCGTCTCGCCGAGCGTGGTCGCGGCGACCTTCATGACCCAGAAGGCAAGCGTGACCTCCGGCAGCTTCCGCGGCACGTACCTGTCGGTGCCGGCGACGTCGATGTCGGTGAGGACTTCGGGCTCGGGCAATGTCGGTCCCTCCGGGGCGTCGGCGTACGGCGGGTACGAGACACACCGCGCACAGCGATGGCCTCGCCCACGGTCCGACGCTCCCAGCCGACGCCTGAACGCATCCTGAACGCCGCAGATCCGCAAGGGCGTTCGGGCCGGAAGGGTGCCCCGGCCGCTCACCTGCGGCGAGCGCGTCCCGGACGGATGCGTGCGGTCTGCCCGGAGGTCTCAGCTCACGCGGCCAGCGTCTGGGCCACCGCCGCCGCGGGCACGCGCGCCACCGGGATGCGCACCGGCGTGACCGGCGAACGGGCGGGCCACACGCGGTAGGTGGTCTTGGCCGGGTCCACCAGGGCATCACCGAGGATGATCCGTCCCTCGGCGTACAGCCTGTCGCATTCGGGGGTGGGCAGGGCGACGTAGCACCCTCCCCTGTTGGTGGCGGAGTCGTACGGCTGCCAGTAGCCGTACCGGCGCCGTCCGTTCGCGTGCACGGTGAGGAACACCGGAGTACGGGAGTCGGACATGACGCGGAGAACGCCGGCGCCGGCCACGTCGAAGGGAGCCTCGGATCGGGAGCGGGACTGGTAGAGGGCGGGGGACATCAGGATCGCCTTTCCGAGGGGCCGGGGCTCAAGATCATCCACCCAATTAAAGCAGCGATATGATCTCGCGTACACAACTTCCGCTCGAGCAAAAGGGCTTGGGCGCTCCCCCGCCCCGACCCGTGCGTGGGGTGTCAGCCGTCCGTGGACCGGACGGTGCTCATGATCTTCTTGATCTCGGCGGCTGTCAGCGCGTTCGGCACTCCCTGGTCCGCGTAGATCACCCAGCCGTGCATGGTCCCGTCGGGGAGCTTTTGGGCGATGCTGTGCACGATCGCCTTCGGCGGGACGCAGGAGCTGGGCCGGTGGGTGACGGTGACCTCGGCGGTCGCGGTGTAACCGTCGAGGCCCCCCTGCTCGATCGGCTTGGCCTGGCTGACCTTGATCTTGGGCTTGTGGTCCTCGCCGCCGTACGCGGCGAAGCCCCAGTTGCCCGCCCAGTTACGAGCGTTTTCCTGGAGGGAGCCGTCCTTGCCACCGCCCGTGGTGCCGACGGTGGCGAGCTGACCCTTGCCCGCCTCGCCGATGGCCTTCGGATTGGGGCTCGACCCGCAGCCGCCCTCACGGTAGTTGGCGGTTCCGGTCATGACGACGATCGGCTGACCGCTCTTGTCCGTGTAGGACAGGGCCGTGCCCTCCTCGATCACCTTCCACTTGGCGGCCTTGGCGGGCACGTCGTAGCGGAAGTGGTGCTTCTGCGCGGTCTGCGTCTGCCATCCGGGGACCGACGGCTGATCGCCCGACGGGCTCGCCGGGCCGGAGGACGCGGACGACCCCGCCGAGGGCGCCTTCGACCCCGCGGCGTCGGCGCTCTTGTCCGTGGCCTTGCCGGTGTCGTCGTTGCATCCGCTCACAGCGACGACGGCCATGCCGATGCCGACGGCCGCGACCAGGGTCTTCTTCATGCGGCGGGACGGTGTCCGGGCGGACTGACGGTACGGGGCGACACGCTCGCTGATCTTTGGCTGAGACATGATCGGAACTCTAAGCGCACCGCCCCGCCGCCCATCCCCCGGGTGGACGCTCACCACAAGACGGGTACCACTTCGTGACACACCACATGAGACCGATACACGCGGCGGTCCTCGGGCCGGGCGGCGGCGGTGCACCTCGGGTCAGCGGTCCAGGAGCACCCGGGCGTCCCAGGGCCGCAGCATCAGCTCCTCCCCGACCCCGTGGTCCGTACCGTCGAGTGCGTCCCGGGCCGCCGCGGGGAGCCGGATCGGCACCTCGTCCCAGGACCAGTTGTGCACGAAACGCACCCTGCGGCCGTCGGGGGCGGTGGCACCCGTGCAGGTGACGCTCTCCTGGGCGAACCTCCAGCCGCCCTCCCGCTCCGGGACGGCCCACCGGAACAGCGACCTGGCCAGGACCGGGTCCGGCACGGTGCCCACGTACGTCACCCTGCCGTCACCATGGGGATGGGTGGTGACGGCGGGCCAGCGGCCGAAGTGCGGGTGGTCGTACCCGGCCAGGACCTGCGCGCCGTCGGTCTGGAGGCCGTCCACCCAGCGGGTGGCGGCCGCCCCGGCCGGCAGGGTGAGCGGGGAATCGGCAGCGGGGCGGACCGGCACGTCCTCGGCGAGGTTGCTGAACTCGTCGTACCGGGCTCCGGCCGCCCTGGCGAGGCGCCCGGGCATGACGTCGGTGCGGGCCCTGGCACACGGGTCGCCGTAGCCGGTGCGCGGGCCGAGCACGAGGTGGCCGCCCGCGGCGGCGTAGTCGCAGAGCCAGTCCAGCGTCGTGTCGTCCGCGCTGTACAGGCCCGGTACGACCAGGACCGGGTGCCGCTCGGCGGCTTCGCGCGCGCCTGTGTCGGCGAGGCGGTCGGCGTGCAGGATGCGGACCTGAAGCCCGGCGTCGAACGCGCCCCGGTAGAAGGGGTCGAACAGTCCCTGGTAGGAGCGCCGGTCCGGGCCGCCGTCCGGCCCGGCCAGCGGCGGCTGGAACGCCAGCGCCCACTTGCTCGCGGAGGAGTAGATCATCGTCACATCCGCGTCCGGTGTCAGCCCGGCCACCAGGTCGCCCGCGGTTTCGAGCTCCTGGCCGATGCGGGCGATCTCCCGGTAGACGCGCCCGGGACGGCCGCTGTGCGGCAGCACGCCGCCCCAGTAGGTCTCCGTGCCGAAGTGCAGCGTGTGCCAGTGCCAGTACTCGATCATCCGCGCCCCGCGCGAGACCAGCGCCCAGGCCGCCTGGCGCCATTGTCCGTCGTAGGCGGGTCGGTTGTCCGTGGCCCGCCTCCGTCATCAGGACCAGTATCGAACACATGACGATCCCCATCGTCACCGACGGCGCGTCGGTGGCCGCCGCGGCCGCGAACGCCGCCGGAGCCGAGGGCGGACACGCGATCGTCGCCCTGGCCACCGAGGAGCCCGGCGCGGGCGTCAGGCCGCGCGCGTCAGCTCGATCCGGCCGAACAGGAGGGCGTAGCCGGAGGCGAGCTGGGCGAGGATGCGGTCCATCAGGTCGTCTCCCGCGAGGTGTGCGACGACTCTGAGGACGGAGCCGGTGTCCCAGCGCGCGGTGGCGGGGGTGCCGCCCAGCCGGGTGGCGAGGTCCTTGACGAAGCCCCAGCCCGTGAGGGGTTCGCGGTCGGGGATCTGGTCGGCGAGGATCCGGGCCGCCTCCACGGGCAGACGGGCGGCGAGGTCGACCCGCTCGTCGCCGGTGAGCTGCCGGCCCAGGCCGGTCAGCACGGCGCGCACGACCGTCTCGGCCCGCTCCCGAGTGGGGTACGCCCCTTCGTAGCGAACTTTCTCCAGCATCTGGTCGAACGTCATGTCCGCGGTGACCGGGGCGTATTCGAACTGGACCGGCATGGCTGGCTGGGTCGCCTTTCTCGTCATGCTTGCTCGTCGTGTGGGAGTGACGCGAGTGATCGCGAAGGGCGGGGCGGAGAACGGGAAGGGAGGACCGGCCTCGACCGCCCTCCGCCCGCGAGGGGTGGCTGACTGACGGTCAGCCGCTGATCTGCTTGCGCCCGGCGCCCTCGCCGATGGCGATCTTGCGGGGCTTGGCCCGCTCGGCGATGGGGATGCGCAGGGTCAGGACACCGGCGTCGTAGTCGGCCCTGATGTGCTCGGTGTCGAGGGTGTCGGCCAGCATGAGCTGGCGGGAGAACACGCCCAGGGGCCGCTCGGACAGCTCCATCTGCACATCGTCGGCCTTGGCGAGCGGCCTCCGCTCCGCCTTGACGGTGAGCATGTTCCGCTCGACGTCGATGTCGATGGCGTCGGTCGAGACGCCGGGGAGGTCGAGGGCGATCACATAGTCGTCGCCCTCGCGGTAGGCGTCCATCGGCATCGTGGACGGCCTGGACCAGGTACCGGTGGACCCCACGAGCTGCTGGGTGAGCCGGTCGAGCTCGCGGAAGGGGTCGGTGCGCATCAACATCAGGAAACACCTCCAGTGGTCTTGGGCAGTACCGCCAATGCGCTGCAACCTGCCTCCGTTGTAGCATGTCATCGAAACGATGACAAACGCTGATGTCGTCGATGCGATGACAGAGAGGGTGTGCCATGACCAGCCCGGAGGAATCCCGCGGACCCGACCCCGCACCCATCTCGTTCCCCGCCACCGCGGCGGCGTTGGAGGCCATCAACGACGCCGTGCGCAGCGCCACCACCCCGCCGGGCCGGGCGCCGGAGCCGGACCGGACCAGCTCGGAGCAGGCTCTGGGCGCGCTGTTGCTGCTGCGGGAGCTGCGGGACCAGCTCGCCGGGTGGGAGCCGTGGCTGATCGAGACGGCTCGTGAGGCGGGCGCCAGCTGGGCCGAGCTCGCACACCCCCTGGGCGTGGCGAGCCGCCAGGCCGCCGAGCGCCGCTATCTGCGCGTACGGCCCGGCGCCCCCGGCGCCACCGGGGAGCAGCGCGTGCAGGCCACCCGTGACCGCCGCGCCGCCGACCGCACCGTCACCTCCTGGGCCCGTGGCAACGCCGCCGACCTGCGCCGACTCGCCGGGCAGGTCACCGCGCTCACCGACCTGCCCGCCGAGGCCCATGGCCACATCGCCCGGCTGGCGGACGCCCTCGCCCACGACGACCCCGCCCGGCTCGTCGCCCCGCTCGCCGAGACCCATCAGCACCTGACGGCACGTCACGCCGATCTCGCCGATCTCGTCGACACCATGACCCGCCACACCGACCGGCTGCGGCAGGGCAGCGGGGACCAGCGCCGCACCACGAACTGACCGCGCCCGCCTCCCGTCGAAGTGCTCCGCCGGGCGCCGGGGGTACGTCAGGGGCCTGGAGAGCCTCACGCCGCCTTGGCCTCGATCTGGTCGTGCAGCTTGGCGCAGGTCCGGCTGATCAGCCGGGAGACGTGCATCTGGGAGATGCCGAGCTGTTCGGCGATCCGGCCCTGGGTCTCCTCGCGGAAGAAGCGCAGGTACAGGATCCGGCGCTCCCGTTCGGGCAGGGCACGCAGCTTGGGCTTCAGGGCCTCGCGCTGAATCACACGGTCGTAGGAGGGCTCCGGCGCGCCGAGCGTATCCGCCAGGGAATACCCGTCGTCGGCGCCCGAGACCTCGGCGTCCAGGGACAGCGCGGAGAAGCTTTCCATCGCCTCCATCCCCAGCAGGACGTCCTCTTCGCTCATCCCGGTGTGCCGGGCGACGTCGGCCACGCTCGGGGAGCGGTCATCGGGGGTGCGCGTGAGGTCCTGCACCGCGGCCCGCACCCGGTTGCGCAGCTCCTGAACCCGGCGCGGCACGTGCACGCCCCACATGTGGTCCCGGAAGTGGCGCTTGATCTCCCCCACAACGGTCGGCACGGCGAAGCTCGCGAAGGCACTGCCGCGGTCCGGCTCATAACGCTTGACGGCCTTGACCAAGCCGAGCATGGCGACCTGCCGCAGATCCTCCGCGGACTCACCGCGGTTGCGGAACTGCCTCGCCAGCCGCTCCGCCATCGGCATCCAGGCGCGTACGACCTCTTGCCGCAGCGCCTCCTTTTCGGGACCATCGGGCAAAGCGGCGATGCGCTCGAACTCGGCGGTGGTGTCGGGAGCGTCGTCGTGTGAGTGCTTGCTGCGTGCGCGTACGGCAGTCATGGCGCGGTCTCCCTCATCACATGGTCGGTAGCACCACGGGAGTGAAAATCCGCCTGCCGGGGGGTGCCGGACAGAGCACACCCCGAGCAGCCGAACTGCTCCCTTGGGCGTGCCTCCAGTCCGAAGCACAACCAGCGCCTGCCCCGCGCCCACACCCCCAAACAAACTCATCCGCCAGCCGGGGGCACAGCGCGGAATCAACGCCACCGGCCCGGCACGCGGATGCTCGCGGCGTCGGGGGTGGCGTCGAAGTCACCCAGCGGCAGCCGCGCGGTGACGGCGCACCAGTCGGTGCGCGCCGCCGCGCCTCGCGGTTTCCTCAGAGGTCGACGACGGAGTCGTCGCGCGCCAGTGCGCTGCTGAGCCGGTCCTGGGCGGTTGCCAGTGCGGTGTCCACGTCCCGGGTCCCGGTGGAGACGCATAGCGTGTAGGCCACGTCGTCCATGCGCCGCCGCACCTCAGGACCGCCCGCGTCGGTGTGGAGGGCCCGGAGGGTTTCGTACTGCTCGACGAGATTGCGCAGCACCGCAGGGTGTGCCATCAGCATGGTGTCTCCATTCACTACGGAGGGCCCCCGGACCCGACCGGGCCGCGCCCCAGGTACCCGCCAGGTGCGAAGGTATGTGGCAGGAAGCCCATCAGGGGGTGTCGGCGGTGAACACGGCGTCGTCGTCGGCGAGTTCGTCGAGGATGACGGCCGCGGGTGTTGCCGGGCCCGCAGTTGCCCGCGCACACGGCGAGCCGCCCGGTCAGCTGCGCCTCGGCGGCCGCGGCGAACGCGGCCGCCTCCTCGTTCCGCACAGCACGCCTACCCGGACGGAGCGGGCACGAGTCATCCCACGACGGCCCGGGGATGCTCGCGCCACTCAGCGTGATGTCCGAATACCGCCAGCATTCCCTGTCACGACCCCGCATCGTCGACAGTGAAGCCCCAGAGGATGAGAGAGCGCGACGATGACCATCTACACCACATGGGACAGCCCCCTGGGCGAACTGCTGCTGGTGGGCGACGAGACACCGGACGGCGCCACACTGACCTCGCTGTCCATGCCCGGGCAGAAGAACGCCCCGGCCGTACGGCCCGGCCGGCACCACGCGCCCGGCCGGTTCACGGAGATCGTCCGGCAGCTGGGCGCGTACTTCGACGGCGGGCTCACCGCCTTCGACATCCCGTTCACGCCCGGCGGCACGGACTTCCAGCGGCGCGTATGGCAGGCGCTGGAGCACATCCCCTACGGCACCTCGACCACCTACGGGCAGCTCGCCGAAGGGCTGGGCGTGCCGCGCGAGCAGGTCCAGGCCGTGGGCGCGGCGATCGGCGCGAACCCGCTGCTGCTGGTACGGCCCTGCCACCGGGTGATCGGCGCGGACGGGACGATGCGCGGCTACGCGGGAGGCGTCGAGCGCAAGGTGTGGCTCCTCACCCACGAGGGCGCACTGCAGCCGACACTCATCTGACCTGTGGGCCGGGGCGCCCGCACCCGGCCGCCGGACGAAGCACACCGAAGGAACCGCACATCATGACCGACACCACCCGCTCCGCGAGCCAGGTGGCCGACCGCGTCGCGGCGGACGACTGGGACGCGCTCACCGCCGAACTCGACGAGCATGGCAACGCGCTCACCGGACCACTGCTCACCCCCGCCGAATGCCGCCGGATCGCCGGACTGTACGACGAGACCGGACGCTTCCGCACGACCATCGACATGGCCCGCTACCGCTTCGGTTCGGGCCAGTACCGCTACTTCACCCACGACCTCCCCGACCTGGTGCGCGAGCTGCGCGAGGCGTTCTACCCGCGGCTGCTGCCCATCGCCCGCGACTGGGCCCGCAAGCTGAACCGGCCCGCGCCGTGGCCGGACACGCTCGAGGAGTGGCTGGCGATGTGCCACGAGGCGGGGCAGGCCACGTCCGCCCAGATCCTGCTGCGCTACGGCCCCGGCGACTGGAACGCCCTGCACCGGGACGTGTTCGGGGACATGCTGTTTCCGCTCCAGGTCGTGGTGGGTCTCGACGCGCCCGGCGAGGACTTCACCGGCGGCGAGTTCATCATGACCGAGCAGCGCCCCCGCGCACAGTCGAGGGGATCGTCCACCACCCTGCCCAAGGGCCACGGGCTGATCTTCACCACCCGGGACCGCCCGGTGGCCTCCAAGCGCGGCTGGGCGAACGGCCCCATGCGGCACGGTGTGAGCACCGTACGCTCCGGACACCGCCACACCCTCGGCCTCGTCTTCCACGACGCCTCATGACGCCCGCCCCGTCCGGCCGCGCCCCGCACGGGAAGCACCGCACATTGATCGGCCCCGAGGGGGCGCCGTATCGCAGCGCCACGCCCGGTAGTCTCGGCGGGCACCGGCGCCTGCGGCTGTACGGGCGTCTGGACTGCCCCTCCGCGCTGCGGGCCATCGCCCGCGGCCACTACGTGAAGCACCGGGTGTTCTTCGTGGACGAGGCCACCGCGACCGCCGCCGGATACCGGGCGTGCGACGTGTGCCTCCCCCAGCGGTACGCCCGGTGGAAAGCCGACTGGGAGAACACCCACACCATGAGCCCCCTCACGGGACCACCGGCGTCCCGATCGCCCCTGATCCGCGCGGAGGACCTGGACGCGTACGGCGACCTGCCCAGCCCCGCCCCGCACACCGCCGCCGAACTCGACGCCCTGCTGGGCCTGTTGGCCTCCAGGGAGGGCCGCGTCGAGACCGTCGCCGTCGGCCACAGCCGGGACCCGGCCTCCCGCGCCGCCGCCGAGGCCTTCGCGGCCGCGTGGAAGGGGCGCGGCGGAAAGGTCCTCGCCACGGTGGACTGGCCGGAGAGCGCCGCGTCCTGGCTGCGGCCGGCGCGCCGGCTGACCGCCGAGGAGCCCGACGCCTGGGTCATGGCCGCGGCCCCGCTCGGCCTCGCCCAGCTGGCCCGCCGGCTGCGGCACTCCACCGACTGGGACCCGGCCCGCACGGTCGCCTTCGCCGCCCTCAAGGACTCCCGCCTCCCCGCGCTGACCGGTCCGGACACGCTGCACGGCCTGCGCGGCGCCACCGCCGAGGGCGGCACCTGGGAGGTACGCCGGCGCTGGGTCACCTCGTACCCGCCGGCCGGGAGGAGCGCATGACCGCCCTGATCCCCCGCCCGCCCATGGAGGTCGCCCCCGGGGCCGTGCACCTGCCCGGCTGGCTCACCCTGGAACAGCAGCGCGAGCTCGTCACCGCCTGCCGCGCCTGGGCCACCGGCCCGGTACCCATCCGCCATACCCGTCTGCCGCGCGGCGGTGTGATGTCGGTGCAGACGGTGTGCGTCGGCTGGCACTGGCAGCCCTACAAGTACACCCGCACCGCCGGCGATGTGAACGGCGAGCGTGTCGCCGCGTTTCCCGACTGGATGGTCCGGTTGGGCCGCCGCGCCCTGCTGGACGCGTACGGCGACGCACAGGGCGCGGCCGGTTACACACCGGACACCGCGCTGATCAACTTCTACGACGGTCAGGCCAGACTGGGCATGCACCAGGACAAGGACGAGAGGTCCTCCGCACCGGTCGTCTCGCTGTCCATCGGCGACACCTGCGTCTTCCGCGTCGGCAACACCGAGACCCGCACCAGGCCCTACACCGACATCGAGCTGGCCTCCGGCGACCTGTTCGTCTTCGGCGGCCCCTCCCGGTACATCTACCACGGCGTGCCCAAGGTCTACGAGGGCACCGCCGACCCCGCCGCGGGGCTCGCCTCCGGGCGCCTGAACATCACCATGCGCGTCACCGGTCTCACGGACCGGGCGGTCGAGGTCAGCGGGCGTTGTGGAAGATGATGCCGAGTGTGGTCCGGAGTCCCGAGGCCACGGTCGATTCGGCAACGCCGCGCACTCACATTCTTGCCCTCGCATTCACCACCGCCCGTCGGTCAGACGATGGCCGTCGCTCCCGCGCGAGCGACGGTCAGGTCCTCGTCCCCCATTCCGCCGCTGACGCCGATAGCGCCGACATGGAACCGGCCGGAGCCGGAGTGGACAACAAGGGGAGGAAGAACAGAGCGGGCGAGGAGCCGGACTCAGGCAGTCGACTCCTCGCTCCGGGCCGCCGCCCCGGAGCGGAAGAAGACGGCCACGAGACCGGCGACCGCCAGGCTCGCCACCGCGCCCACGAGCACCGCCAGGTGCATGCCGTCGAGGGTGTCGGTGATGCTCGCCTTCGCACCCTCGGCCGTGTCGGCACCGAAGACCGCGACGGCTGCCAGCACCGGGGTGCCGAGCGTCAGGGCGATCTGCTGGCTCATCGTGCTCAGACCGGTCGCCAGGCCCTGCTCCTCGTTCGGCAGGCCGGAGGTGGCGATGACCGTGTAGGAGACGAGACCCATGGCGTGGCCGAAGAAGGCGACCGCGACGGCGACGAGGACGATGTAGATCCCGGCGTCACCCTGGTCCACGGTGAGCAGCCCCATGAGGCCGAGCCCCTGAATGGTGAGGGCGGTGACGAGGGTGCGCTTGCTGCCGATGGCACCGATCACCTTGGGGGCGAGAAGTCCGCCCGCGATGGCGGCGATGCTGGACCCACCGAACGCCAGACCGGCGGCGAGCGGCTTGTAGTCGAGGACGTCCTGCAGGTAGAGCGTCATCTGGAAGACCACGGCACTCGGCATGCTGACGACGAGGAGCCCGGCGAAGTTGCCCCAGCGCACGGTGGGCCGCTGGAGCACGCTGACCGGCGCCAGCGGGTTGGAGCTGCGCAGCTCGATGAACCAGAAGGCGACCAGCAGTACCGCGGCGAGGATCAGGCAGCCGATGACGACGGGGTCCCCCCAGCCGTCCTGCTCGGTCGCGGAGATGCCGTAGACCATGCTGACCAGAGCACCGGTGACCGCGACCGCGCCGGGAACGTCGAGACGGCTGCGGGTCCGGTCGCCGGTGTCGCTCAGGACACGCGGGGCGAACACCAGGATCACCACGACGACCGGCAAGTTGATGAGGAACGCCCAGCGCCAGCTCAACAGCTCCGTCAGCACCCCGCCGAGCACCGAACCCAGCGCGAAGCCGCCGGTGAGAAGGGTGCCGTTGAGCCCCAGCGCGCGCTGGCGGAAGGGGCCTTCGGGGAATGACGTGGTGAGCAGCGACATCGCCGCGGGCGTCGCCATGGCCGTGGCGAGCCCCTGTCCGGTGCGGCCGGCCAGGAGCATGCCGGGCGACTGGGCAAGGCCGCCGACCAGCGACGAGGCGCCGAGGATGAGCATGCCCGCCAGGAAGAGATTCCGCCGGCCGAAGAGGTCGGCGATGCGGCCGAACAGCAGCGTGAAGCCCGCGGCGGGCAGCATGAAGCCGGTGACGATCCACTGCAGGGTGCTCAGCTCGAAGCCGAGGTCGGCCCCGATGGTCGGCACGGCGATGTTGAGCACGGAGAAGTCGACCGCGAGCATGAACTGGGCACCGAGCAGGAGAACCAGAATCAGCCGGTGCCGGGGCGTCATCCGCTCCTCGGCGGGTTTGTCCCGCGCCTCACTGATGGCATGGAGCTCGGTCATCGCTTTGCCTCTCCTCCGGTGACTCTCACGTCCGCCGGCTCGCCCCGCGCCGCTTGGTGTCTCGAGGGCCGGTCATGGCCCCACGGCCCACGGCGCGGCTCGTGATCGAACCGACGGAGGAGAAACACCGTCGGCCGCCGGGGGGTTGCATCACCGCGGAAGCCAGTGGCCGACGGCTCCCGGCACAGCCAGTCGGTGCAGCTGCCCGACTGACCCGTACGCCCTGGCGCGGTGCTGTGTCATGCGGGTCCGGCTCGGCTCCCGGGCAGCCCGACGGGCGCTGTGCAACCATTGCGGAAGTCCTGGTGTTTCTGTAGCTGATGGACGATACGGCGGAGCAGCTGACCGAGCGCCTGGCGTCGGACCTCGATGACGGCTTCACGGAGCTGGTCAGGGTCCACGCCTCGGCGGTGCGTGCCTTTCTGTTCCGGGTCTCAGGATCGGCCGCCGAGGCGGACGACCTGGGCCAGGACACCTTCTTACGCGCCTATTCGGCGCTGCAGACCTACTCCCCGGAGCGTCGGCGCAAGCTGAAACCGCGCGCCTGGCTGATGACGATCGCGGCGAACGTCTGGCGCAATCATGTGCGTACCAGAGTCCGTCACCCGGTGTCGGCCACCCGTGCGGAGGACGCCTGCGACGGCTGGCCGGACGAGAGTCCGGGCCCGGAGGAGCGGGCGGCGGCATCCGCCGACCGTACGATTTTGGTCAAGGCACTCACCGAACTGCCCGAGAAACATCGCGTCGCGGTGGTGATGCGCCATGTCATCGGGATGAGTTACAGCGATATGGCGGAGGCCCAGGGGTGTCCTGTGGGCACGGTCAAGGCACAAGTATCGAGAGGGATCGGCACGCTTCGCGAGATTTTGACACCCGAGGCGTCGGTGTTGGGGGAGGTGACGAGATGAACTACCGGAATGATGAAGAAGAGCAGTCCGCGGAGGGACAGTTGGAGCACGCCTTGGCCGATCTCGCGGCCCCCGCCCCGGCGGACTTCGCCCTGAGGGTACTGCAGCGCGTAGGAATTCCGCGAGAGCACTATGACACCTACAGCCATCTCGACAGCGCGGCGGGCGGAATCTATGTCGCTTACAGCCCGGACGCGGTGACCGGGTCGGCCGTCGAGACGATGGTGACCGGCTCGGAGGAGTTCGAGCGGTTGCATCACGCCCGCACCGGCCGGACCGCCATCCGCGCCTCAGCGCCGTTCCCGGGGCTCCGCCCCGCCCTGCGCACGGGCCGGGCGAAGCGGCTGCCGATCGATCTGGGAGGCCTCACCGAGCTGGAGCGCGCCGTGCTCCACGCGGTCCGGTCCATTCCCTCCGGGCAGCTGCGGCCGATCACCTGGCTCGCGCGAGAGGCGTCGCTGCCCTCCGCCACCAAGCCGATCACCGAGGCCCTGGCCAAAAATCCGGTGCCGCTGCTGATCCCGTGCCACCGCGTCACCGATGAGAGCGGCACGCCGTGCGACGCCGCCTACGCGGAGCGCGTCGGGGATGCCCTGCGGAGCGCGGAGGGCATCGACATGCACCGGATGAAGGAGCTGACCCGGCGCGGGGCCGTCTTCCTCGGCAGCGACACCACGCGGATCTACTGCCATCCGACGTGCGCGCACGCCCGCCGGATCACCCGGCCGCACCAGGTGCCGTTCCGTACCGCAGGTGATGCCCGGCAGGCGGGCTACCGCGCCTGCAAGAGCTGTCGTCCCGCTACGGCCTGAGCTGTCCGGCCCGGAGAAGGAGGAAGATCGATGCAGTCCGACGTCCGTGCCCCGGTGACCTCCGTGGCACTCGCCGAGGAGCCGAGTCCATGTGGCCGGCTCGTCCTCGCGGCCACGGACGAGGCGTTGCTCGCCTGCGCGTACGACACCGCGGAGGCCGTGCGCCGGCGCGCCGCCCGTGCGGGTGGGAGCGGGGTGGAGTTCCTCACGGACGCGGACGCCACACCCGGGCAACTGGCCGTGCTGACCGAGGCGCGCGCTCAGCTCGCCGCGTATCTGGCCGGGAATCTCCGGTCGTTCTCCGTTCCCCTGGATCTCTCCCTCGCCTCCGCGTTCACCGCGCGGACCGTGCTCGCGCTGGAGTCGTTCGTGCCCTACGGCCACACCGCCACCTACGGTGAGCTGGCCGCCGTGCTGGGCCGCCCGCGAGCCGCGCGGGCGGTGGGGATGGCGCTCGGCTCGAATCCGCTGTGCGTGGTGCTGCCCTGCCACCGCATCGTCGGAGCGAAGGGTTCCCTGACCGGATACGCCGGTGGTGTCGACGCCAAGCGCTTCCTGCTCGCGACGGAAGGGGCCACCTGATCGGAGTTTCGCGTCGCCGGCCCCTTCCCCCGCACCCCTTTCACTCTCGGACGCAACCTTCCGCGGCTGCCCGGAAGCACCGGGTTCGCCAAGGCCATCGGCCGCACACCCGAGTCGCTGCTGACCGAAGGGGACCGGTTCAAGACCGTCGGCGGCATGCCCGAGCCGGGGTCCCGAATCCTGGTCCTCGGCCCGCTCGCGCGCTCCTTCAGCCTGGTCGGCGGCGTGCTGTACGCGACGAGCACAGGGAGCACGCTCCTGCTGGCTCCCCATTCGGGCCGCCGCGCCGTACTCCCTACGACCATCCGGCCGGGGGGCCGGCACCATCCTCGGGTCTCCCAAGCACTTCGCCGCTCTGACACGGATCGACCCACACCGTGCAACCGATCGCCGCGACGGCCAGGCCGGTGTGGTCGGCCGCCCGCGCCCAGCTCGCTCGTCACCGCCACCGGACGCGGGCCGCGCTCGCGGTGCACGAACACCATGTGCACGCCGTTCGGGGCCGCGAGGCCGGCCGTCTCCCGGGACTTCCGCATCAGCCGGGAGTTGACCGGCATCGCCGTGGCGGTCAGATCCGTCGAGGACGCCGCCGCCGAGGCCGGCCGCGTGGCCGGAGGACCGAGCCGCAACAGCCCCGGAGATTCCGTACGGGCTCCGGGTGGCAACGCCATCCGGAGCCGTCAGCCGTCACGGCCGGGACTTCATCAGCGGCTGGATGCGCGTGCCGAAGTTCTCGATGCCTTCGAGGAAGTCGTCGAACACCAGCATGATCCCCTTGGTGCCGGGGACTCCGGCGACCTCGTCCAGCATCGCCGCGACAGTTTCGTAGGAGCCGACGAGCGTGCCCATGTTCAAGTTCACGGCGCCCTCGGGCAGCGAGATCGTCCTGGCGGTCGAGGAGTCGTCGGCGGTCTTGTCCGTGGCCGTCTCGCCCGCCATGTACGCCAGCGCCGCGTGGTCGGCGTTGTCGTGGTAGTCCTGCCACTTGGCCTGGGCGGCCTCGTCGGTCTCGTCCGCGATGACCATGAACAGCGAGAGCGCGCCGACATCGCGGCCGGTCTCACGCGCCGCGTCCACGAGCGCGGCCGTGGTGCCCGAGAGCGCGAGCGGGGTGTTGACGCCGCTCCCCAGGATGAAGTTGTACTCGGCGTGCTCGGCGGAGAACTTCATGCCGGTGCTGCTCTGCCCCGCGGCGACGATGTCGATGTGGCCGTTCGCCGGGCGGGGGGACAGCACGCAGTCGTCCATGGTGTAGAACTCGCCCTTGAAGTTGCTGACGCCCTCGTGCCACAGCTCCTTCA
The DNA here is from genome assembly GCF_001417735.1 of Streptomyces sp. NBRC 110028. Classification (GTDB taxonomy): domain Bacteria; phylum Actinomycetota; class Actinomycetes; order Streptomycetales; family Streptomycetaceae; genus Streptomyces. The sequence goes on along the minus strand of NZ_BBUZ01000032.1, from coordinate 121,388 downwards.
TCACGGTGACGTACTCCGCGGCGCGGGCGTAGCGGTTGGCGAAGTGTTCGTCGCCGGGCCACAGGCCCATCTGGGAGTACTCGCCGGGCGCCCAGCCGGTGACGATGTTGACGCCGAACCGGCCGGGGGCGATCGAGTCGACCGTCGTGGCCATGCGCGCGGTGATCGCCGGGGGCAGGGCGAGGATCGGGGTCGAGGCGTACAGCTTGATCCGCTCCGTCACGGCGGCCAGGCCCGCCATCAGTGTGAACGACTCCAGGCAGTGGTCCCAGAACTCGGTCTCACCGCCGAACCCCTTGAACTTGATCATTGACAGCGCGAAGTCGAGGCCGTGCTCCTCGGCCTTCCGCACGATGGCCTTGTTCAGCTCGAAGGACGGCATGTACTGCGGAGAACTCTTCGAAATGAGCCAGCCGTTGTTGCCGATGGGAATGAAGACGCCGATGTCCATGCCGCTCCTGAACGGTCCCGTGGTGTGATCCGGAACAGCAACCGTGTCATGTGATACCTGGTCAAGATCAAGTTTGCCTCGCCGACAATAGCCGCCCGCGTCAGCAGGTCCGGCTTGCCGCCGAGCTGGGGGCCGGTGCCCGGCAGGCTCGTGCTGATGGTGCCGGGGTGTGCGCCGGAGCGGCCGGGAAGCTCGTGCACGCCGCCGTAAGCGGACACGCAGGCGGCAGTGGACACGCTCCCCCGCGCCCCGGGCCCGTAGAATGACGGCGTGGCATTCATGAGCACCCCGCACTGCAACTTCCTTTGACCGGAAGGCTTTGAGGGCGACGCCGGACGGCGTCGCCCTCCTTGGTGTGCCTGCCGCGTGAGCGGTGCCCTTCCGCGCGCCCGCGGGCACGGCCCCTTCCCTTCACCGTTGCCAGGAGTGCCTCGTGCCCGTGTCGCCTCGCCCTGCCCTCGAACAGTTCCTCGACCTGTTGCGCTGCCCAACGTGCCGGGCCCGCGTGCATCCCGACGGCGGCGCACTGCGCTGCCCGGCGGGCCACACCTTCGACATCGCCCGCCACGGCTACGTCAGCCTGCTCACAGGCAGCCGCGCCACCAGCGGCGACGACGCGCCCATGGTCCGGGCCCGGGCCCGGTTCCTGTCCACCGGCGGTTACGAGCCCATCCGCCGGGCCGTGGCCCGCCTGGCGTCCGGCGACATGCCCGTACCGGACACGGTCGTGGACGCCGGATGCGGCACGGGCTACTACCTGGCGGGCGTGCTCGACCAGGTGCCCGGCGCCCGTGGCCTGGGGCTGGACACCTCGGCGCGCGCGCTGCGCTTCGCGGTCCGAGCCCATGAACGGACCGCAGGGGCGACCTGGGACATCTTCCGCCCCTTCCCGCTGGCCGACGGGGTGGCGGACGTCGTGCTGGACGTGTTCGCTCCGCGCAACCCGGCCGAGTTCCGCCGGGTACTGCGTCCGAGCGGCCGGTTGATCGTGGTGCGTCCCACCGGGCGGCATCTGGCCGAGTTGCGCGGACTGCCCGCGATGGTCACGATCGACCCGGCCAAGGAGCAGCGCCTCCACCAGGCGCTGAACCCCTGCTTCGAGGCAGTCGTCACCGAACGGGTCGAGTACGCTATGCCCCTGACCAGGCAGCACGTCCTCGACCTGGTCGGGATGACGCCGAGCGCCCGCCACCAGATCCCGGCAGACCTGGCCGGCAACGCCTGCCTGCCCGGCCACGTCACCGTCTCCGTACTGGCCACCGCCTTCCGGGCCCGCTGACGAACGAGCCGTGGGCTCGCCCGGCGCCCTGCCCTCCCCCACCACGGGGGAAGGCGGCTGAGCGGGCCGCGGCGGAACCCGGCCGGGGTGCTCGACTTCCCGGCCGGGTTTCAGCGCCATGGGGCCCGTGTTCGTCCTCACGCGCCATCCGCCCGTTCTGCTCGGCGACGCGATGAACGCGTAACGGCCGATCCCCTGCCGGCACGTGGCCTGTTTGCCCTCTTGCCGGCCGGTGTGCGCGTGGCAAATGTGGCGGAGAGGCCGCGACGTCGCGGTCGCACGCGCCTGCGCCAACAAGCTGACGGTGCTGCCACTGACCCATCCGGATGTCGAAGACTGGCGGCACGAGGCACTCGGCCGCGAGGCCGCCTGGGCTCCGACACTGCTGCGCGTCAACGGCGGTGCCGTACGCGCCTGGACCGGGGCCCACATGACGTTACCGCTCCTGCGCCGCCTGGGGCCTCGCTCCACGGTGAGGGTGCTGCAGTCCCTGGGGCAGTTGCGTCATCAGTACAACGGACATCCCCTGGACCGGGACGCCATGGGCCGTAAGCAGTTCCTGCGGGTGGGCGCCGGAGCGGCCGTAGCCGTGGGGCTGGTCTTCATGGGCAGGACGCCCGCCCTGGCGGAACAGGCCCACGGATGGGCGGAGGACAACAAGGACCGCCTCCCGAAGACGTACACGGCGATCATCGCCTATCCGATGACCTACCGGCGGGCCATCCACGCACGGCTTTCCCCGCCGGAGGCGAGCAGGGTCTGGCAGGAACACCTGAGCCACTACCGGGCGACTCATGCCGGTCTGTCCGCCGAACAGATCAGCGCACTCGACAGGCTCGGCGCCGAAGTCGCCAACCCCTCGATCTTCGATCGCGGGAACGGGCCGTACCAACCCCCGCAGCGCCTCAAGGACGCGACGATCGAGGCCTTCGGCCAGGAGGAAACCCGCGCGATCGTCTCGGTCCTCGGACCGGTGGACGCCGACAGCGCCGCCGCCGGGCCGCTCTCGGGGTGCGCCTGCCACCAAGAGGACGGCTGCTGCGGGCTCGGCTACCACTGCCGCCCAGGGAACTGCCAGACGTCTTCGAGCGGCTGCGGATGGTGGTACGGGCAGACCTGCGACGGTCTCTGCTACGACTAGGTCGTGTCGTCCGGGCCAAGGCCGGCCGCAACGGCGGGAACGTATCGCCGAGGGCACTTCGGGGAGCGGGCGTCGGTGCGCGGCGGGGGCCGCGCACCGGCCCGGTCGGTGGTGCTCTAGACGTTCGGGACGCGCAGCTTGTCCCAGCTCTTCTTGCCCGGGACGCCGTCGGCGGCATCGCCGGAGTAGCCCAGCTTCCGCTGCCAGGCCGCGTACGACTTCTTGTCGGCGGCCGTCCACTCCGGGCCCGGGCCCACTTCGTAGCGGCCGCAGCCCTCGGCCACCAGCCGCTTGCCCATCGCCGTGATGATCTTGCTCTCGCGGCCGGCGCGGAAGAAGTCGGCGCCCGGGAAGGGCTCGTACGTCGCCGGGGGCTTCGGCTTGGGCTCGGTCGGGCCGTCCGGCTTGTTGCCGAGGCGCTTGCCGATGCGGGTGCGCATGGAGCTCATCGTGAAGCCCCGGGGGTCCACCTTGCCCGGCTGCCACTCCAGGTGGCCGATCACGGACCGCTCGCTCCAGCCGTGGGCGCGGCAGATGGCGGCGGACACCTTTTCGATCGCCAGCTTCTGCGCCTCCGGCCACGGATCGTCGCCGTCGCCGAGGTTGACGCATTCGAAGCCGTAGAAGCGGGCGTTGCCGTCCTTGTCGGCCTCGTTGTCGGTCGGCAGCTTGGTTTCGTTGATCACCGCGTTCAGGACGTCGTTGTCGCCGAGGCCCGCGTGGTTGGCGCGGCCGTGGCCGACGAGGTGGATCTCGCCCTTCTTGTCGATGACGCCGTGGCACAGCGGTCCCGGCAGCGACGCGTGGCCCTCGTAACAGAGTTCGACCGAGCTCGCGGTGCCCGAGGTCACGGTGTGGTGGATCATGACGCCGTTCACCGGGCCCCAGGGGCCCTTGGAGTTGCGGTTGTGTGAGCGCCAGTTGCGGTATTCGTGGACGGTCAGGCCCTCGTCGCGCAGGACCTTCAGGAGTCTGTCGGCGCTCAGGGGTGTTGCCATAATGAGGTGCTCCTTCGGTGTTACTGGTATCCGTCATGTACGGATGCCGTCATGACATGACTCAGTTGGGTCGGTGTCCGGCGCGTCAACTACCGTCGTCCGCCGCCGGGACCGGGGCGGCCAGGGGCGCGAACGTCATCCGCAGGTCGGACACCTCACCCTCGCCGAACACCCATCCGAGGGGCGCGTAGTGCAGCTGGATTCCGTCCGGGGCCCGCAGCAGCGGCTTGTGGGCCGCGTCGACCGGCCACTCCACCGCGCCGGTGGCCGTACGGGCCGGCACCAGCCAGTGGTCGCCGGTCCGGTAGGTGCCGCCGGGCGCGAAGTACACCTCGACGCCGTCCTCCAGCGGCAGCCAGCGGCCCTCCTCGACCGGGACGGCGCCGTGCCGGAGCCTCGCGGTGGCCGCGCCGCCGCCCTTGCGCGGGCGCCGGGACGCGTCCCGCTGGTCCCAGCGGCGCAGGTACGGATGCAGGTCCGGGCGGCGCCCGACGCCCGGCTCGGGCTCGCCGGAGAGCCGTACCCGACGGCCCGGCAGGTCGACCTCCTCCACCCGCAGCAACGGCAGCGGCTCACCACGGCTGATGGTGGCGGTGTCCACGAAGTCGACCCGGTCACCCACGTTCAGGCCGAGCTTGCCGTCGCCGCCCAGCGACGCCAGCTCCACCCAGGTGCCGTCGAGTTCGTCGACCGGGAAGACCACGGAGCCGTTCTCCCGGGACCACTTGAAGGTGGCGCCCTTGGCGGGGCCACCGTCGTGGATCTCCACCCGGTAGAGCTGGTTCTCCGGGCCCCGGTAGCGGGCGTCCGGCGTGACCGTGCACGGGTCCTCGTCCGCGTGGTCGGGCCGCTCGCTGCGCGCGGCGAGCCGGGAGGCGGGCGCCCCGGCGGTGGCCGCCCACGTGGTGAACGCCTTGCGGACCAGGTCCCGCTGGTCCCCGGGCCCGTCCTCGATGTCGAGCTGTGAGCCCTCCAGCGGCAGCACCTGCCACACCACCTTGAGCCGGGCGGCGGTGTCCGGCATCGCCGGCCCGAGGGCCACCTCGCGCAACGCCGGGTCCTCGGCGGCGGTGACCGTGCGCTCCCACACCTTCAGGTAGGCCAGGTACGGGAACCGCGTGGGCAGCCGGTCGGCCGGGCGCTCCGGGTCGCGGTGGGCGTCCGGCTGGTCCCAGTACGTCCAGGTGGCGGGCGGCGCGGACGGCTCGCCGTCCGGGCCGGCCTCGTCTGCGGCGTTGCCGGTGCCCGGCGCTTCCGCCTCGTCGTCCACCGCCTCCTCGGGCCGCGGCCGGCTCGCGTCGCACAGGATGCCGTCGACGTAGTAGCGCCCGCCGCCGATGACGAGGTCGTCCAGCTCGCGGCTGCCGCCCTTGAAGTCGATCTTGAAGCCGGTGTTCCCGGCCGGGCCGCCGTGCTGCCCGATCAGGTCGGTGGCGAGCGTACGGGCCTGGCTGAGCTGGATCGCGGTCTGTTCGTTGGCGTCCGCGTCGAGCTGGACGCGGCCCTGCTGGGCGACGACCGCCGAGTAGTGCCGGTCGGGCCGGAAGGTGACGCGGGAGAGGTCTGCGTGCATCGGAAGGGGTCCCCCTCGATCAGGTTCGTGAAAGCTGCGGAGAAGGCGCTGCGGGTGCTCGGCGTCAGGTCACGTAGAGGACTCCCGCGTCGGTTCCGGCCGGTGTGTACTCGGCGAGGCGGGCACGCAGGCTGTCGGCGCGCTGTGGCTGGTAGAGGTCGTGGAAGGCGCCCATCTCGGCCCCGTCCTCCGCGCCCCGGCGGATCTCGTCGGCGCATCCGGTGGCCAACTGCCCGTACACCGGGGTCCCGTAGCGCTCGCCGCTGAAGTGCGGCCGCACCCGCCACGCCTCACCGGCGCCCACCAGGTCCGGCTGGCAGCGGTGGCGGCGCGGGGTGCGCGAACCCGGTGGGACGTAGGAGAAGCGCAGGCAGCCGATGCCGCGCCGGGCCACGTGCATCCGGCCGGTGAAGACGCTGTTCTCGCCCGACTGAACCGCGTGGGCGTGGACTTCGCCGATGACGGTGGTGCGGTGGGCGTGCAGCACGGCGTGTGCGTGGCGGCAGTCCGGGGCGGACAGGGCGGGGCGGTCGTGGCCGGTGGCGTCGAGGATGCTGTCGCGGATGTGGAGGCTGAGCGGGTCGGTGTGCACCTCGTCGCCCATGACCTCGATGGTGCCGAGGACGCTGCGCTCGATCTGCACACAGGCGGTGGTGCGCTCCAGGACCAGGCTGGGCTCGTCCGGGGAGCGCGGCTCGCACTCCGGCTCCAGGGACCAGCCGGGCACCAGGGTGCAGTGGCGCAGGACGACGGTGCCGACCGGGCCGGTGACATTGAGCCCGCGTCCGGCGATGAGCAGTCCGTCCAGCACGATGCGCGGGGCGTCGCGGCGTCCCGCGCACTCCTCCGGCGCCCGGATGTTGAGCGCGTCCGGCCGGTTGCTGTACCAGTCGAGCAGCCGGATCACGGGCCGTGTGCCCTCGGCGGCGCGCACCTGGAGCCGGTCGCCGGGGTCGAGGTCGAAGTCCAGTTGCTCCTGGTAGGCGCCGCTGTGCGTGATCTCGATGATGCCCTCGGGGCCGCATCGCCCGGCCCGGCGGTCGTTCTTCCACTGCTCGTAGGCGTCCATGATCCGCTGATGGCCGCATCCCGGGCCGACCCGGTAGATCCGGGCGTCCGGCGGGGTCGCGCGGTCCTCGCGCGCGTACTCGCCGCCGCCCAGGTCGTCGGCGAAGGCGTAGTGGTAGGTCACCCAGACGCCCTGCCGTGGCGCGGAGCGCGATCCGAAGGCGATCCGGCCGAGCACCGGGTCGATGGCCACCTGCCCGCGCTTCGGGCGGTAGCGCCAGTCGGTCAGGTCGGCCACGACGAGGTCGGACGGCGGTACGGGCTCCTGGTGTCCGTCGCGCCAGATGGCGAAGGACTTGCCCGGGCCGTAATAGTCGGCGAGCCGGTCCGCGAGCTGTCTGCGGCGGATGTACGCCGGGACGTTGTCGATGGCGGCGATGTGCGAGGCCGACGGTTCCGGCTCGGGCCGGGTCACCAGGGGTGTGTCGTTGCCGAGGATGGAGAAGGTGTACAGGTCGCGGGCCCGGTCGACGCAGTACGCGGGGGCCCGCGTCACCGGGTACGGCTTCAGCCGCCACACGAACAGGCCGACACCGGCCGGGGTGCAACCGCCCTGCCCGCGCCGGGAGTCGGCGCGCCGTACGTCCACCGAGCGGGCCACCGCGGAGAACGGGCCGCCCGCGAGGTCGAGTGCCGAGCCGTCCCTCAGGTCGGCGAGGCGTCCGCGGGCGAGCCTGCGGGCGTCGGTGTCCCCGTTGCCGGTCAGGAGCCTCACCGGCTGCTGGTGGGAGACGAGCCGGGACAGCTCCACGGCCCGTGCGGGCCATCCGGCGACCGACGCCGACAGCTCCTCCAGCAGCGCGAGGGTGCCCTTGCGGCGCCGGTGGCCGACCGTGGCGGCCACGTCCCGGCGCGGGGCCAGGGCCTCCGCGAGCCGCCGCCGGGAGGCGTCGGGGCGTCCGCCGTCGCGCAGGCCGGTGGCGAGCACCCGCTCGTAGCCGGGCAGCGGGCGGTAGCCGACCAGGTCGCCGAGGTAGGGCAGCACCCAGTCGGCGGCGGTCTCCACGAACCAGTCCTCGTATTGCCGCTCGACCCCGTCGCGTACGAGGTCGGCCTGCTCGGCGATGACCGCGAGCAGCGCGCGCAAGGGCTCGCCCGCCTCGGCGTCCCGGAGCCGATGCCACTGCGGGAGCAGCTCGGCGAGCCCGTCCGGCTCCCTGGTCATGATGTGACCTCCGTCAGAATCAGCGTGTCGGGGACGTCGGGCGTGAACAGCGCGAGCTGTGCGGGCCTGATGCCGCGGAAGACGAACACCGAACGGCCCTGGGGCAGGCGGGCGGTGTCGGTGATGCCGGGGTTGAGGCGCAGCAGTTCGGCGAGGGTGATGCCGCCCTGTGCCGCGATGTCGGTGAGCGTCTCGCCGTCGGACGCGGTGACGCGGTAGGTGTCCTCGGCGTAGGTGGCGGACCGGGCGGGGACGGTGGCGCTGGGTGTGGTGAGCTGTTCGGCGAGCCGGCTCAGCTCCTGCGGGGTGCTGGAGGCGGGGACGCCGGTGAAGGCGTCGACGTCGACGTAGTCCACGCCGGGCACGGACTGCGCGGTGGCCAGCACCTCCGACAGCCGGGCGGGTTGGCCCAGCTCCCGGCCCGGGTAGCCGAGTTTCGCCAGCAGCGCCGCGCGCACGCGCGGCTCGACGAGCGCCCAGGTGTGGTCGGGCGCCACTTTCACCCGCGCGGCGAGCAGGAGGAGCACGAGTTCGCGCGGCTCGACCCGGACCGGGAGCCGCGCGTCGCCGTACTCCGCGAGTGAGGCGCGCAGGGCGCGCAGCACCTCGGCGTCGTCGGCGATCGGCACGTCGTCCACTCCGGCGACCGTCACGTGCAGCACCTTGCGTCGCCCGTCGTGGAGTTCGGCGGCGTGGGCGCGGCCTATGCCCGCCCGGGAGCGGGCGAAGTCCTCGTAGTCCTGGACGGAGACGAGGCGGTCGAGCGCGGAGACCGCGAGCGGGATGGTGCGGCGGGTGAGGCCGGGGCCGTCGCCCACGGCTCCGCCGGTGGCGGGCTGGGGGTTGGTGACGGCGGTGACGCCGAGGGGGCGGGTGAGGGGCTGGGTGATGCGGTTGGCGGGGACGTTGGCCGCGCCGTGGGGGCCGCCGGTGCCGAAGCGGTAGCGGGCGCGGACGTTCTCGTGGCCGGTGGGGAGGCGGGCGCCGTGGACGCCGTCGCCGAAGGTCACCGTCGTACGCCCGTCCGCGGCGGTCCCGATGACGTAGATCCGCTCACGCGGCCCGCGCCCGGCGAGACTGTCGGCCCGGTGCCAGAGCAGCCCGTCGACGCGGATTTCGAGGGCCGGGGTCGCGCCCAGCGGATTGCCGGCGGGCAGCCAGGTCAGCGGGGACTGCCAGAGCGCGAAGGTCTGGTGGGCGCGAGTGGCGTCGCCGCTGCCGATCGGCTCGTCGCGGCTCTCGCCGTGGGTGGCGGGGACGACGTTGCCCAGCACGCGGACGGTGTCGCGGCGGTAGCGGTGGCCGAGGTCGGCGGTGAGCGTGAGGACCGTGTGGACGTGGTCGCCGGGCAGGTCGGGGTCGACGCGCTGTTCGACGCCCGCGACGACCGCGAGTTCGGTGCCGCGGACGGCGGCGGAGCCCGGGAGGTCGGTGCGCTCGCCGGAGACGACGACGCGGCGGCCGGGACGCAGCCCCTGATACAGCTCGGCCAGTTCGAGTTCGTTGCCGTGCACGTCCTCGCCGAGCGGTTCGTCGGCGAGGCGGAGCGGTTCGCCGCCCGCGTGGACGGTGGTGTCGCGGATCGCGGAGAGGACGACGTCGTGTTCGTCCAGCCAGGGATCGGCGAGGGTGAGTTCGGTGCCGCGGCCGGTGATGCCGTAGGTGGTGTACGCGGCGGTGCGCACGGCGGTGACGCGGGTGGTGACGAAGGCCAGCTTCTCGTCGCCGGGCACCCCGCCCTCCGCTCCCTTGCGGGGGCGCTCGATGGCGACCCAGCTGCCGACGGTGATGCCGCTCAGGACGGAGTCGAGCGCCAGGACGTAGCGGTCGGCGGGTTCGGGGACGGTCGCGATGCCGATCTCGACGGCCGGTGGCTCGCTGCCCGGGGTGTAGCGGATGGTCAGTTCGTACCGGCCGAGGGGGACCTGCTTCTGCTCGCCGCGCGCGAGCCGCCACTGCGGGGACTCGCCGCCCTCCACCTCCACCGCGATGTGCACCCGGCCGTCCTCGGCGGGGCGGGAGACGAACAGGGTGTACGCGGGCAGGCCGGGCAGGAGCCTGGCGGTGACACCGGGCTCCTGGGTGTCGACGGGGCGGCGGCTCAGCCAGCTCAGGTCGTGGTCCTGGCCGGTGCGGGTGGACAGTTCGATCCGGCCGGGCGGGAGGTCGAACGTCGCGTTCTGTGGCAGGTTCTCACCGCGTTGCACCGAGGTGCCGGTCTCGGTGTGCTGGAACTCGGCCTTCACCGGCACCTTGCCCGCCGTGTCGTACACGACGCGCATGCTGGTCAGCGCGCCGCCGGTGAGCGGCCAGTCGACCTGCCGGATGACGCGGCCGCGGTCGTCCTGCACGGCCTTCAGCGGCGCGGTCGCGCCGAAGGGCGCGGCGGTCACGCGCATCGCCAGCAGTTCGCGGAGCAGCGTGGTGGCCTGCTGGGGCGGGGCGGCCTGCCGCCAGGCGGCGTACAGCCCGGTCCGAAGGCGCGGGTCGAGGGCGGCCAGGAGCTGCGGGGCGAGGTCGGAACCGGGCGCGAGGAGACGCCCGGCGGGCCCGGCCCCGGCCGCTCCTGCCGGGGGCCGTACGACGCTCGTGCGCAGGGCGGGGAGTACGGCGCCGAGCGCGCGCAGGGCGGCCGGGGCCCGGGGGCCGGTCTCCTCCGGACGGTCGTGGGTGAGCTGCGAGCGCGGGCCGACCTGGGCGGGCTGTGCGGTGTCCAGTTCCCCGGCACGCTCGGCCAGTTCGCCGATCACCGCCTCCAGCCGCTCGAACCAGGCCGCGACCTCCTCGTACGGGGCGGCCAGCGCCTGCGCCTCCGCCAGCCGGGCGTGCGGTTCGGCGAGCCGCCGGGCGAGCTGGCCGGGGCGGGTGATGTCGTCGAGGTCGGCGCGGAGGGGGCCGAGGACCTGGGCGTCGAACTCCTCGATCAGCCGGCTGACGGGGCGGGGGTTCGGATGGTCGGGGGTGGGTTCGGGGTCACCGGTGTCCGGGTCCGGCTCCGGTGGGGTGATCCACTGCCGGAGTTCGTCCACCAGCTCCTTGAAGGAGGCGGGCGGGGACTGCGGCAGCCCGATGGCCGTCACCTCCTCGTCCCGGTCGATGCGGATCCGGGAGACCGGCAGCAGCAGGCGCTGTCCGTCGGTGCCTTCGCCGGAGCCGGTGAAGACGAAGAGGAGCTGGTCGCCAGTGGCCAGGCCGGTGGAGGTCCCGGCGACGAGCAGTTCGGAGCGCTGCTTCAGGTCGTCGGGGGTCAGCAGGGCGGGGCGGCGGCGCCGGACCGCCAGCTCGTTCCAGGACCAGTGGGCGGTCAGGTCCTCGTCGGTCTCGAAGGTGTGCGACTCCTCGTCGGAGGCGGCGGGCACGCTGTGGCTGATGGCGCCGCGCGGGATCGTGACAAGGACGTCCTCGGCGCGCGGGTCGCGGTCCACGGTGTACGCGAGGTGGGTGTCGGCGGCGACGCCCGGGCGCGGCACATGTCCGACGAGGCGGCCGAGCAGCGCGAGTGAGCGGTCGTCGGCGGCCGTGCGCAGATACCCCTCGTCGGCGATCCGCTCGGAGTGGAAGGTCAGCAGGTCACTGAGGACGGCCCAGGCGTCGAGCAGTCCGACGGCCGGGTCGTCCGGGGTGCGGACCGTCAGGTCGCGCAGCGCGGGGTAGGCGGGCGAGGCAAGCCGGTCGAGCATGGCGGCGAGGAACGAGCCGTACTCCCCCACCCGGTAGTCCAGGGCGGCGCGGCCGGGCGGGTTGTAGAGGGCGCCGGGGGCGCGGCGCTCGTCGTGGCCGCCGCAGCCGCAGGCGCAGCCGGCGCTCATCGCGCACCTCCGTCGTTCCGTCCGTCGTTCAGGGTGATCTCGATGCGGCCGCGTTCCGGCCGGTCGGGGTCGTTGTCGCATTGGGCGACCTCCAGCGGGCCGAGCCGCAGCACGCCTGCCTCCCTCTCTCCGTCGTCGGGGTGGAACATCCGCCGCAGCCGGGTGACCGCCACGCTCTCGACACCGGGTACGGCCGCGGCGACGGCCACCAGGCGGCTGAGGCGGACCGGTTCGCCGAAGGTGAGCGCGTCGGGGTGGAAGAAGCCGAGCCGTCCACCGGGCAGCGGGCGGCTGCCGAGCACCCGGTACAGCTCGGCCAGGATCTGCCCGTGCTGGTGGCCGGGCGCGGCGCACACCTCGACGGCGATGTCCAGCGGTACGGGGTGGGCGGGCCCGACGACCAGGTCGTGCCCGATCCGGCGGTACCGCTCCAGGGCGTGCGCGACGGAGTCGAGCAGGGCTTGCCGCGGTGCGCCGGTCCCGTGCGCGTCGATGGCGATGTGTGCTTCCCCGGTGCTTCCGGTCCAGCGGATCTCGGCCGCGGCCCGCTGTACGCCGGGGAGTTCGGTGGCGAGCGCCGCGTAGTCCTCGGCGGTGATGGCCCGCAGCCGGGTCCGCTTGAGGTCCAGCGGGGCGAGCTGGCGTACCTGCTCGACGGCCTCGGGTCCGGTGCCGCCGACGGCGGGCAGCGGATTGCGCACCTTGGCCACCGGCATCGGCTCTCCGGTGGCCGCCTCGTCGGGGTCGTCCGGATCGCGGGCGAGGACGAGGTGGTTGATGGCCTCCGCGCCGACATTGCCCGCGGTGCCGCCGCCGAGCCGGTAGTGGAGACGCAGCCGGGCCCCCGGGGCCGGCCCGGCGCCGTGGCGGCCGTCGCCGAAGCGCAGCGCGATCCGCCCGTCGTCCCGCAGCTCGCCGACGAAGTGGCGGTCGCGGGGGCCGGATGCGAGCAGATCCCGGCGCGGGGTCCAGGTGTCGTGCCCGTCTTCGACGCGTACGGCGGGCAGCGCGGCCCGGGGGTCGGGGGTGAGCGCGGCGGCGGGGCCGTGCAGCACCGGATCGTCCGGGTGCAGCCCGTGTGCGTACGCCCGGCCCCAGCTGTGGCTGATCTCCCAGGCGATGTGCGGGCCGAGGACCGTGCCCGCCCCGGCGCGTGCGGTCAGCACGGCGAGGCGGCGCCGCTTCGCGGCGAGCAACTGGTCCGAGCGGTGCAGCAGTTCACGGAGCGCGCGCACCGGGTGGCGGGCCAGTTCCAGCCGTTCCAGCAGACGCGGCCCGAACAGCACGGTCAGCTCGCCCGTCTCGTCGTCCGAGAGCCCGTCGTGGTCGCGGGCGCCGCGCCACAGCTCCAGCAGACGGTGCCCGACCCGGTCCGGGATGGCGGCCAGCCGCTCGGCCTGGCCCGCCGCGATGTGGCGCGGGTCGGGGAACGGCACGGTCTGGGCGACGGGCGAGCGCTGGAGCACCGGCCGGAAGCGGGGTGCGATGCCCGGGTAGAGGCCCTGCGCGAGCAGCGTCCTGAGCGCCTCGGCCTGGGCGTACGCGGTGCCGGGCACGACCCGCTCCCGGCGCTGCCCGGCACGCTCCAGGCCGAGCCCGGCCCGTTCGGTCCGGTCCTGGCCGACGACGGTGAACAGTGCGGTCACGTCAGCGGCGGTGAGCTGCCCGCCGTGGCGGGTCTGGTCCAGGAGGGAGCCGATGAGCCGGGCGGGTTCGTTGCCCGCGTCCTCGTCGAAGCAGCCGAAGGCGGGCGGCGCACAGGACCCGGCGACGGGCGGAACGGGAGGGACGGCGACCGTATCGGGCAGGCCCGGCTCGCACCCCCAGGTCAGCGAGCGGCCGTGGTCGGCCGGGGCCACGTTGCCGCGCGCCACGGTCACGTCCTCGACGAGGGCGCACTCCGTACCGGCGCGGGTGGCCAGGCAGAGCGGGAACGGCAGCGCGTCCGCCTCGGCCCAGGTGACCTCCAGCACCGGCTGCTGCGCCAGCCGGTCGACGGCGGGGGTGACGGAGGTGAGGCGTACGGCGTGCCGGTGGGCCGGGTCGGCGTCGCCGGGGATGCCGGAGCGGGGGCCGCGAACCTCCTCGAAGAGCAGCAGATCGCCGGGGCTCAGGTCGAGGGCCCGCTCCTGGCAGCCGTCGTCGGTCCACTCGTCGCGTAACGTCGCGGCGCTCGCGCCCCTGGGCAGCGAGCAGACCTCTCCGCCCCAGGTCCACAGCCGGATCGCGTTGTGCGCGGGCCGCAGCCGCAGGGGCCGGTCCGACACCGGTTCGAAGACCTCCACCGTGCCGCGCTCGTCCAGCACGGCGAGGTCGCGGTCGTCGATGACGGTACCGATCTCGGGCCGGTCGCGGGGCGCGAGCGTACGGACGTCGACGGCGGCGAAGCGGTACGTGCCCGGGCGCAGCGTCAGCCGCTCGGCGGCTTCGACGGCGACGTACGCGCGGGCGGCGCAGCCGTCGTGCATCGGGTAGTCGATGAGCCTCACGTGGCGGCGTACGGAGACGCGACGGCGGGCGGTGTCGAGATAGGCCTCGGTGGCGACGGCGTCCTGGTGGTAGCTGATCTGATCGGCGGTGTGGGCGAGGAGTTCGGCCAGGGTGGTGCCGAGGTCGGCGGCGTTGCGCTCGATCCATTCGGGGGTGGTGAGGCGGAGCCGGTCGAGGACCACCGCGCGGAGGGTGTCGTAGTCGCGGGCGGTGTAGTCGATGACGGGGGCGGGCCGATAGGTGGCCGGGCCGTCGTCCTCCCCCTCCTTACAGTCGAAGGGGGTGGGGCAGTCGGGCCTGAAACGGAACTCGGCGCGGTAGTAGCGCTGGTCGAAGCCGGGGAAGGGTTCGTCGCCGGGGCGGCCGTACGGGTCGGTTTCGACGAGGGAAAGCGTGTACGGCGACGTATCCCCGGCCCGATCGACGGTGACGTACAGCTTGTCGTCGAGCTCGGGGTCCTCCTCCCGCTCGACGGAGATGTCATCGACGGTGATATCGGTGATCCGCCGCCCGCCGTCGATGCGCACGTTCTCGGGGGCCAGGCCGTGGGGGGCCTTGCCGAGGAAGGAGACGGTGAGGGTGAGGCCGTCGTCGGCCACTTCGACGGCGTCGACGCCGTTGAGGTGGGCGGCGCGGACGCGGTGACGCCGGGTGGGAGTGTGCGGGGTGTGCTGGGTGTGCGGGGTGTGCGGGGTCATGCCGCTCCCCTCCCCTCGAACACCTCGTCGCGGAGGCTCGCGGTGGAGCGCACCACGTACCGCAGATGGACGCGCACGACGTTCTCCTCGCTCACCACGCCCAGCGCCTCCACGTCGATCAGCTCGCCGAGCCAGCGCTGGAGCGCGGCCTGGACGGAGAGTTCGAGGGCCGAGGCCAGCTCGGGGCTGTTGGGCGTGAACACCAGGTCCAGCAGCCCGCATCCGAAGTCGGGCCGCATGACGCGCTCGCCGGGGCTGGTGAACAGCAGTTGCTCGATCAGGTCCCGTAGGTGGTCGTCGTAGTCCGCGTGCGCGGTGCGCCCGCGTCGATCGATCCTGAACGGGAACGCGATGTCCGTACGCGATGTTCGTGCCCTCACTGGCACACCACTCCTTGTCGTCCCTGTCCTGTGGCGGCCACGACCGGCGGGCCCTGGGGAACCATGGCCGCCGTGAAGCACTGCGCGGCGGTGGTGTCGAGCAGCACGGGTGCGCCATCGACCAGCACGCCGTCGCGGTCCGGGATCCACCGGACGGTGGTGCACGGCACGGGCAGCCCGTCGACGGTGTGCGGGCAATCGATGACGGCGAAGGCGTCGGCCGCGCCCGGCACGGGCTGCCCGTCGAGGAGCACCCCGGAGGACGGAACGGACACCGGACGCGCCCGTCCGCCGTGGGGGCAGCTGATGGTGGTGGTGTGGCTGACGAGATTGCCGGATGGCACTGCGGTCCCTCCCCGTTTGCGCTGGTGCTCCGCGCTTATCGCTTCTTGGGCACGGTCAGCCGGCCCTGGTTGATGTCGACCTGGTCTCCGCGGAGCGACACGGACGCCCCCTGGCCGTTGTCGATGTGCACTCCGGTGGCGTCGATCCTCAGCGACGCGCCACCGGGCGCCTGGAGGAGAATCCCCTCGGCGGGCACGTCGGACATCACGAACTTGTGCTTGCCGGGCGTCTGGATGACGACGGGGTGGGCGGTCGCGGGGTCGGGCCGCGCGTCCTCCGGCAGCTGCTCCCGCGCCCCGAACCAGCACCCGGTCCAGATGGGGAAGCTCGGATCTCCCTGCTCGAACTCCACCCACACCCCCGCCCCGACGGACGGCACGACGTACTGCCCGGCGGGGCGCCCCTGATCCCCGGCGAAGGGGAAGCACGGCATGGCCCACGTGCTGGGCTCGTCACCGAGCACGTCCGGCACGTCGGCGGTGATCCTGCCGATGCCGAGCGGATCCTGGTTGTCGCGGACCCGTCCCCGGAACTTGCCGAGGAAGCGGTTGTTGGGCGCAACGGCCATGTGGTGGTCCTGATCCTTCCTGGCGGGGACTCACGGTCGAACGGTGCTGCTGCGGGCGACCAGTCCTTCGCGGGAGATCGTGAAGTTCTGCTGGAACGACCCGGGGCGGATGGTGTGGGTGACGGACTTGACGTAGTACTCGCCGTCGTACGTCTTGCCGGCGCCCCGCACGCCGACCAGCTGGCGCGGCTGGAGGATGTACCCGTGCCGGTTGACGTCCAGCGACCCGGACCCGGAGATCGCGTCCGCGGAGGTCGCCGCCCGCGCCATCGCCTCGGCCTCGGCCTGCCCCCGGTCCATCTTGGCCGTCCCCGAGAGCGTCTTGCGTTTCAGCGCGGGTGTGGGCCGTTTGCCGAGGGGCGGGCGGAGGGGGCTGATATCGGGCTGCGGGAGGAGCGTGGAGTCCCGGGTCCTGGGGTCTTGGACCCGGGCCTGTGGTTCCTCCCGTGCGGTGCCGTCGTAGGCGAAGGTGAGCTGGTCGACGGTGGAGTTGACGTCCATGTTGACGTTGAGCGCGTGCTGCGGCCGGCCGATGCGCCGCTCGGGCCCCCAGTAGGCGAGGGAGCGCTCGGGGGTCGGCCCGGGTTCGAGGTAGAACGTGAACCCGTTGGCGCGGGCGAGTTCGTTCAGGTATTGGAGGTCGGTGCCGGTCTGGTAGTCCACGCGCTGCTGGACGTTGGGGGTCTGCGGGATCTTCTCGTCGATGATGTGGGTGCGGATCCCGTAGTCCTTGTACTTCTGAAGGATCCGCTCGACGCGTCTGGCGGGGCGGAGGCCGGGGTACCGGTCGGTCCGCTCCTCGAGGTCCATCAGCAGGGTGAGGTCCTCGCCGGTGACGGTGAGAGTGGTCTGCCCCGGCTGGTTGCTGGCCCCGACCTCCTGCCGCACGATCAGGCCGTCGAGCAGCACGATGGGGGTGCCCTTGACGGCCGCCGTCATGATCACCCTGGTCCGGGGGTCGAAGAACCCCTCGGGCAGCAGGCGATCGATGATCGCGCCCTTCTTGGTCAGGTCGAAGGCGATCTGAAAGCCGCTCCGCTCCCCCGCGGTCATGGTGATCTGCGCGGAGAGCAGCGCCTCGGTCACCTCGGGCGGTACGGGGCGGGTGAGCTGGGGCCCCATTCTGAGTTCCAGGTGGATGGGCCCCTGCCCCACGGGCTCATCGGCCATGGCCACCTCCGGGGAATCCGCCCGGCAGCGGAATCTCTATCTCTCGGCCGGGCTCGGCGGTCAGCTCCCGGGGGTCGAGGGTGGGGTTGACGTCGGCGATCCGCCACCACTGGCCGGGGTCTCCGAGGTACCGCTGGGCGAGCTGGTCCGGCCGCTCGCCGCTGCCGACGGTGTGCGGCACTGTCTCATCCTCGGCTTCGGCTTCGGCTTCGGCTTTGGCTTCGGCGAGGGGTGGCAGCAACCGGCGCTTGACGTACCGCACTTCGGTCCCGTCGGGCTGGGTGTGCACCCCGATCTCGGCGTCGTGATACCGGCTGGTGCGGGGGTACGGGTGCGACCCCGGTACCCCGTCCAGCGCGCTCTCGTACGGTTGAATCCCGGCCATCTGCCTCTACACCCTCCCCAGCCCGATGTCCCCGTTGCTGAGCCCCAACGCGCTCAGCGCCCCTCCGCGCGCTGCTGCGGCCAGCCGCTCCTTCTGGGCAAGGTGCGCGAGGTACAACTCCGCGCCTCGGTGCCCCGGGGGGAGGTCGCTGACGGTCAGCACCTTGAGGCCGATGCTGAGCGAGGCCCGTATGGGGTTGAGGTTCACGTCGAAGGCCGACTCGTTGATCGACAGCTCGGTGATGCGGACCGGCATGACGCGCTTGCTCCCCCAGGTGAAGAGGGTCAGCGGCATCTCGATGGGGGTGATCTCGATGGTCCCCTTCTTCGACAGCCGCGAAGCCTCGCGTAACTTGGCCGTGGTGGGCTGCACGAGCATTTCCAGCACGGCGAGCTGCGGATGAATCCCGTCGGGTGCCGCCACCTCGAACTGATCGGTCGCGTCGATCTCGGCGGTGAACTTCCACGTCTCCTGGGCGGGGCCCTTGAGTCTGAGGGCCTCGTTCCTGTCCCCGCTTCCACTGCCCCCTCCGCCGCTGTCGGCCTGGTCGCCGGCGGATTGGGGGGCGAGAGAGCGCTCCAGGGTGTCGGGGTTGAACTGCAGCACGATGATGCGTTGGGGGGTGCCGCGGTCGGGGTCGACGATGACGATGCCGGAGCGGATGGGTTTGGGGATGTCGGCGTAGCGGGTCACAGGCGGGCCTCCAGCCTCTGCCGCAGGGGCTCATAGTCGTATTCCGGGAATTGCTCTGGAAATTTCTCCAGCATGACATTGAGGCCGACGGCGGTGGTGTGCATTTCTGTCGTGTTGAGGTCGACATCCGCGAAGAGATACTGCCAACCGCAGGTACCCTTGGTCACGAGTACGGCGTCGAGGTATGCAAGGTAATCCAGGTCCAGCCGTTCCAGTCGGTGAAGCCCTGCGTCGTAGAACCAAATCTCATGCTGATCACTTGCTGTCACATACATTCCGGTCACACTGCCTGATCCGCTGTGCGGTTCACTGTCGATGACCTTGAGAGCCCCCAACTTCGCATAGTCGGACACGGGAAGAGTCGGGTCATCGGGAGGGAATTCGTCACCAGTAAAGCTCTTGTGGAGATGCACGAGGCAGAACTCCCCCACGATGAGCGGGCCCTCCACCGAACGCCAAATGGCATGAATCTCGTCAGCGCCGAGAAACAAGCGATCGACCCCATCCAGAGGGAACCCCAACACACGTGACATCTCACGAGCCGCACTCCCTGCATCCGCGCGGACCCCGGAAAGAGGTGAGATACTGTGATTCCCCAAGCGAAAAAGTGGACTATCGGACAAGTCTTGCACGGAGGCGGCGACCCTGACCTCATAAGAAGGATTATCAGACATTTCAAGAGCCCCTCAGTTTCGAGAATTTTCAAACGGAGCGTCCCACAGGATATCTCGCTTCCGAGCACGAATCTTTTTCATGATGCGCACGATGTTCGCCAGTTTGAAGGAATCCTTCAGATTCTTGTTTTTTTGCAGATCAAACATGAACCCCTCTACATCTTTCGGATTATGGAAGACCTGGCGAGGAATGGGCACCTTGCCGTTCTCAGAGTCACGGGTATAGCGCGCACCATCACCCGTGAGCCCTGCCAGATACCTGGCCGCCCTTTCCGTCAGCGTCTCTTTGCCGAGGAAGTTCCTTATCGTCTCCGCGCCCGCACTATTAATCGGCAGTTTTCCGTGTTCGGCAGGATCCGGCTTGGGTATACTCGACTGAGAATACGTATCTTTCGCGCCTTCATCTTTGTCCCAGTCACGAGGGGACCGACCCGTCCCCTTCTTGTGCGTATACGTTCCGTAGGACGACTTGATATAGCTCGGGAACCCCGGGAAGTCGGCATAACCGAACTGCGCCTCCGACTCGTACCAAATCATTCTTTCCGTATCTGGCACGTCCTCGTAGGCATCTCCTTCGATCTCTCGGTAAAAGGTGAGATTGGTCTGCTGACTCCTGGCGGGCACCAGATTTTTTCCGCCCGCCGACCCCCCTAGAGCTTCCGGCAGAAGATGCATACGCACCCAGGCGGTTCCCTTTGTCATTTGCTTGTGCAGGACGTACTGCCAACCGAGCGGTTGACCATCTTCTGCCAAGTTCGGCTTCTCGCCCGTACCCTTGACCACCTTACTGAGAAACTCCCCCTCGGTCTTCTTTCGAGAGATGTTCGGGACACCATTCATATAGTCAGCGACCGTGGCGGGAATTGGGTCTTCCGCGCGCTTGGTTATTTGAGGGTCCGGGAGCTTCTGCTCCTCCAGGTAGTCCGTCCTCGCTTTCGAGTCAGGGAATCCGTCGATCACCTTATCCGGAGGGTTCAGCCTCGCGTGGTCCTCAAAATGACCGCGACCACCGCGCCGCTCCAGAGAGGCAAGCCGATACCACCGTCGTAGGACTAAAAGGGTGCCGCGGTGAAGTGCCTGCGCAACTCCAGGCCGTAGCAGCTTCTTTAGGATCGCCCGGATTCGCTCCACTGCGTTGTTCAGCCTCTTCTGCTTGGCGCCCCCAGAATTTTCGTCCTTCTTCTGCTTGCCCTTCTCCGGCTTGGACTTCGGCCTGCCCGGGCCGCTCTTGTCGGGGTGGGGCTTGCGCTTGTTGGGGCCCTTCTTGTTCGGCCGCCTGCCGGGGCCGTCCTTGTCGGGTTCGGGCTTTCGGGGACCCGGCTTATCGCCGCCCTTGTCCGGCTTGGGCTTCTTGCCGTCGCCTTCCTTGGGCCTGGTGGGCTTGTCGCCGTCCTTGTCGGGCTTGGGCTTCTTCGGGTCCTCCTGGCCGGGCTTGGTGGGGTCCTGGTCCTTGGGGTCCTTGGTCGAGGGCTTGTCGTCGTTCTTCGGCCGGTCCTCGGGGCCCTTGTCGTTCTTGGGGCTGCCCGGGGATTTGTCGTCCTTGGGGTTGGGCTCGGTGTGCGGCTCGGGCTTCGGCTTGTCCGGGGGTTCCGGCTTCGGCTTGGGTTTCGGGGATGGGGTTGGGCGGGTGTCCGGGTGATCTTCCTCGGGCTTGGGTTTGCCGTTCTTGTCCTTCGTGGTGGGGGCCGGGGTCTTGGTGTCGTGTGTGGGCTTGGGCCTGCCGGGGGTTTCGGGCCCGGGTTTGGCTGGGGAGTGCGATTGCGTTGTGGGGCTCTTGGGAGGAGCCTCGGTACCCGGCTTCGGCTTCGTGGTCGTTGGCGTTGATGTCGGGCGCGTCGTCGTTTTCGGTGCGGTCGGCTGCTCGGGCCTCTCGTCGGGCTTCGGCTTGCCGCCCCGGCCACCCGCGCCCTCCCCGTCCGCACCGCCCTTCCCTCCCGCGCCGCCCTTGCCACCCTTCCCCTGACCCAGCTTCGCGGCGATGGCCTTGAAGCGCCGGCCCACCTTCGCGACGTACTTGCCGATGCCGGACAGCAACGCCTGGTAGGCCAGTTCCAGGAGCGCCACGATGCCCGCCGCGACGGCCTTCGCGAAGAGGAGGCCCGCGCCGCCCATGCGGACGAGCTTCAGCCAGTCGAGGACCGCGCCCATCGCGCGCAGGATGGCGCCGAGCGAGCCGATGGCCGTGCGGATGGCGTCGATGACGGCCATCACCCAGCCGGCTCCCGGGATCAGCTTGGCGATGACCTTCGTGATGACGATCTCGCCGATGATGAAGGGGAGTTGGGGGACGATCGCGTCCCAGGTCTCCTTGACGATCTGCTCCAGGCTGAAGCCGCCCTTGAGCAGCCTGTCCAGGATGGCCTTGGGGACGCCGATGATCTCTTGGATCTTGGACTGGAACCACTCCTTGACGGCCGACTTGACCTCGCGGAAGAGGTGGTTCTTCGCCCCGTCCACCGCCGAGTTCTTGGCACCGCTCAGCCAGCCCCCGGGGTCGGAGAGGAAGTCGACCGCGATGAGCATGAAGTCACCGAGCGCGCCCAGCAGTTTGGAGGCGAAGTCCAGGACCTGTTTGACCGCGTCCACAACGGCCTTGACCACGTCGAGCAGAGCCTTCTTCAGGACGTCCAAGATGCTGCTCAGCAGCTTGCCGAGGGCGTTCAACAAGTCGGTGATGGCCTGCTTGAGCATGGTGGCGAGTTTGTTGACGAGGGCGATCGCCGCCTCGATGAGTCCCGTGATGAAATTGCGGATGCGCTTGGCCAGGTCGATGACGGCCCGGACCATCGCCTTGGCGAACTCGATCAGGTCGTTGATGAAGTTCTTGATCGCGTCAACGATGGCCTTGCGGGCGTCGTTGATCCAGCGCTCGACCGTGTCCTTGAAGTTCTTGATGAAGCCGACGACCGCGTCACGTGCTTCCCTGATGACGCGGACGATCGCGTTCTTGATCTCGATGACCTTCTCTTTGATCCAGTCGAAGGCCTTGGTGACCCAGTTGCCCGAGTCGTTGACGCTGGCGTCGCGCTTCTTCTCGGCATCCCGCTCGGCCCGGTCGCCCCTGTCCCGGATCTTCTTGTCGCTGTCGTCCTTCTCCTTGTCGACGTCCTTGTCGGTCTTCTCTTCTTTGTCCTTGACGTCCTTGCGGATCTTCTCGTGGCGTTCGGTCTTCTTGTCGCCGAGGGACTTAAGTTCCTTGTCCTGCTCCGTGCGCCAGTCCGCGCGCTTGGCGGTGACCTCTGTCATCGCTTTCTGGCGCTCGCTCGCCTGGCTCTTGGTGTTGGTCGCGATCTCCGCGTTGACCTGCTGCTTGTGCTTCTGCTGACCGTTCCGGAAGTCGCGGTCCTTGGCCTTTCGGCCCTCGGACATGCTCTTCTGGCCGTCGGAGAACGCGGCCTGGAACTGCGGTCCGCGTTCGTGCTCCGCCACTTCCGAGGCGGCCTCGGGCGGGACCGCGCCGGTCGCCGCACCGCCCTGCGGCGCACCGCCGCCCCCGCCACCCCGCCGGCCGGGGACCTTCGCCTCCATCTGCTCCTTGGGAGCGTCGGGATAGACTTGGTCCTCGCCCATGCGACGGCCGGCATCGTCGCGACCCGCGGCGACGGTCTCCTGGCCCTTGGTGTCGACGGCCGAACCCTGCTCACCGGCCGTCTGGTCGGCGGCGCCCTGCATCTGTACGCCCGGTGCGTTACCTGCCTGGGCCTGCTTCAGCGCCTCGTCCCTGGTCGGCAGTCCGGCGAACTTGGCGGCCAGCTCCTGCGCGTCCACCTTGAAACCGACCCAGCTCAGGAGCTTGCCGACGCCGAAGCCCAGGGCCATTTTGAACGTGTCCCAGCCGCCGGGCTCCTCGGCCTTCTCCGCCTCGATCTGGCCCTCGGGCTCCTTGGCGCCCGTGACCTTGGCGTCTTCCTTCTCCGGGGCCTCGGACTTCTGAGCCGGATCCTGCGAGTACTGGCCCGGGGCGTCCGTCTTCGGCTTGCCCTGGAGGGTCTGCGGGGCGCCCGCCGGGCGCTGCATCGACGGTGGGGCGGCGGCGAGGGCCTTGTGTTCGTCACCGACGGTGCGGTCCACCGAACCGCTCACGCCGGTCATGGCCTGGAGGGCCACGTGGGGCTTGAGTCTCGAGGCGGTGGACAGGCCCGCTTCCGGGGAGACCTGGGAGAGGTTGGGGGCCGGTGCGGAGCCCTTCTTCTTCCCCTTGGCCGAGGCGGACGCCTTGCCACCTCCGCCGCCTCCACCCGCGCCACCACCGCCGGGCGGTGTCTTGGGGGTCGGTGCCGACCTGGGCGTGGTGGGCTTCGCTCCCGACGCGGGCTTGGCCGCCGGTGTCTCCTTCGGTGGCGTGGGCGCGGGGGCGGCGCTCTTCGCGGGTGCCGGGGCGGACGGCGCCGGCTCGGCAGCCGGTGCCTCCGTACGCTCCGCCGGCATGCTGGGCTCGTTCCGCGCCCCGCTGCTCGCCCCGCCCGGCGTGTCCGCGTTGGACCCGCCGGTGACCTGGGTGTCCCGTGCGGGTGAGGGGGACTGTGCGTCGGCCGTCGGCTCGCTCTTGCCCGCGGGTGCCGCGTCCGTCTCCTTCTGCTCCTCCTTGGCCGCGGGCTCCTGCCCCGCTGCCTGACCGCCCGCCGCCTGCTGGGAGGCCTTCTCCTGCGCACCGCCGGTCCGGTCGCCTGCGGCAGGGGTGCCCTTCTCCTCTTTCGCGGCCTGTTCCCGTGCCTCGCTGCCGCCTTCGGACGTGCCCGTGGCCTGCTGCACGGTCAGCTGGGCGGCGACGGGCCCGTCCTTGGGGTCGGCTCCGCTCTTCGGGTCCCGTGTCGTGGCCGGTCCAGGCCGGCTCTCGGCCGTCTGTTCCAGGGCAAAACCGTCGGGACCGCCCTCTCCCTCCGGACCTTCGTCCGCCTCGGCCGACGGTCCGGTATCGGTGGCCGAGTCGGCGGCGTCCTCCTCGGGTTCGGCCTCCGCCGCCTCGTCCTCGGCGTCCTCCGCGTCCCGCTCGGCTTGCACCTTGTCGGCCTTGGTCACCGGAGGGGCCGGGAACGAGGGGACCGGTGGGGTGGCCGACGAGGCGGGGTCGAGCTTGTCCGCGGTGGGGACGCCGGACACATCGAGGTCCTGCTCCGGCAGGAAGTCCTCCGGCTGGAGCCTGATGTCCCAGGCGCTCTTCTCCTCGCCCCCGACATCGACTTCCGACTCGTTGCCTGAGCCGAAGGGATCCTCCTCGACCCGCTCCTCCGGGCCGTCGAGATCCTGCGCCCGTACGCCGTCGAGGGTGGAGACCGGGCCGGGCGGCTGGGTGTCCTGACCGGATGCCGTCGGCGAACCCGTGGGCTGCTTTTCCGACCCCCGCTTGTCCTCCTGTTTGAGCTGCCGGCCCGCCACGAGCGCGTCGACCGCGCCCGGACGGTTCCTGGCCGCCGACTCCTCCTCGCTCGGTGTCGCGACGCCCTGCTCGTCCCGCTCCTCCTTTCCTCCGCTCCCTTGCTCGTCCTTGTCGGAGCCCTCGGACCTCCCCTCGGAAGACGAGGAGGACTGCTGCTGGGACTGGGGTTGCGGCGCGGCGGCCGGTGCCGCCGAAGTGGCGGGGGCCGGTCCGCCGGGTTGCCCACCGGACGGAGAGTTCCCGTCCCTTCGCGCGCCGGCGCCGGTGCCCGGCTTCTGCTTCTGGTCCCCGGCCTGCCGTTTTGGCTGCGGTCCGTTCCGCGGCGTTCTGCCCGCGGCGCCCTCCTCGGTGGCCTGGTCTTCCTCCGGGCCCGGCGCCGGGGGGATCCGCCGCTCTTCCTCGCGCTTCTCTTCGGCCCTCCGCCGCTCGAACAGCAGCTCCTCGGCCTGATCCGGCTCCACTGTCGGCGCGTCCAGAGCTTCCCGCTCCAGGTTGCCGTCCGCCTCGACCTCGTCGACGAAGTCGAGCACCCGCTCGTGCTCCGAGCTGAGGAGCCTGGTCTCCAGGCGGTCGAGGACCGCGTCCCGCACCTCGTCGGAGATCCGCGCCAGTTGCATACGGGTGCGCTTCGAGTGGTCTTCCGGATCGCCGCGCAGGGAGCGGATGACGACGTTGGCGAGGCGGTCGACCAGGGTGGCCGGGTCGAGCTTCTCCATGCGGTTGCGGTCCGCGTCGACCGTGGCGTAGCGAAGCCAGCCCGGGGTGGCGGACTCCTGGGGTTCCAGGTGTGTTTCCGGCTGACCGTTACGTAGGAGTTCCTGCGCCGCGCCCTCCGCCTCGCGTTCGATGGATTGCTGCGGCAGGCTCACCGCGCCCAGGTCGCGGCCCGCGCGGAGGGCGCCCAGGCCGTGGGGGTTCTGGACGGTGTGCAGCAGCTCGTGGGCGAGGAGGCGCCGGCCGTCGGTGGTGCCGGGGTGGTAGGTGCCCTCGCGGAAGAAGATGTCCTGGCCGACCGCCACCGCGTCCGCGCCCAGCATCTCGGTGAGCTGACCGGCGTCGCGGTCGGTGTGCAGGCGGACCCGGCCGAAGTCGTGGCCGAGCGCTTCCTCCAGTTCGCGGCGGACACTGAGGTCGAGGGGCTGGCCCGCGCCGCTGACGATGGCCTTGGGCTCGGGCGTACGGGTGCCCGCGGCGCGCTCCTTGCGCTTGCGGCGCTTGGCGGACCGGGCGGTGCGGTCGTCCTGGGTGGCGGCCTGGTTCCTGCTCATCGCCTCGGCCTCCGTTTCTCCGCGGACGGCTCACCGCGCCCCGACAGGCCCGCGTGCACGGCTCGGGCCAGGGCCTCGCCGAGGCGGGCCGGGGAGGTGGTCCGGGGCAGCGGGGGCAGGCCGGAGAGGGTGTCCAGGGCCGCGCCGTCGCCGGAGGCGGCCAGGGGGACGCCGCGGTCCCGCAGCAGGCGGGTCAGTTCGGAGTGGAAGGCCGCCGAGACCTGGTCGGGGTCCATGCGGGTGTCGAAGCCGTCCAGGACCAGTGCGCCGATGTCGACGCGGATCGCGGAGGTGCGCGGTGTCGTCTCGTTCAGACCCATCCGTGGACCTCCGAGGTCGTGAGCGAACGGTCCAGCTTCAGGTACTCCGTACGGGCCGCCGCCAGCATGTGGCGCATCTGGAGGCGGTCGCCCTCCTCCGCGGCGAGGAAGGCTCCGGAGAGGGCGATGTTGCGGATCGAGCCGCCCGCGACGGTGAGTTGGGCGAGGCGTTCCGCGTCGATGTCCTTCATGGGGGCCCGGGCGGGGAGGACGCGGCGCCAGATCTCGGCGCGTTCGGTCTCCCCGGGGAAGGGGAAGTCGACGACGAAGCGGATGCGGCGCATGAAGGCCGGGTCGAGGGCCTTCTTCATGTTGGTGGTGAGGATCGCCAGGCCCCGGTAGGCCTCCATCCGCATCAGCAGATAGCTGACCTCGAGGTTGGCGTAGCGGTCGTGGCTGTCCTTGACCTCGCTGCGCTTGCCGAAGAGGGCGTCCGCCTCGTCGAAGAGGAGCAGCGCGCCGCCGCGTTCGGCGGCGTCGAAGACCTTGCGGAGGTTCTTCTCGGTCTCGCCGATGTATTTGCTGACGACCTGGGAGAGATCGATGATGAACAGGTCCAGGCCCAGCTCCTTGGCCATCACCTCGGCGGCCAGTGTCTTGCCGGTGCCGGAGCCGCCCGCGAAGAGCGCGGTGACGCCGAGGCCGCGGCGCAGGGTCTCGGCGAAGCCCCACTCCTGGTGGACGGTGCCGCGCCGGCGTACGTGGGCGACGATCTCGCGCAGGATCCGCAGCTGCCGTTCGGCCAGCACCAGGTCGCCCCAGGCCGCCTCCGGTTCGATGCGGCGGCCCAGTTCGTCGAGGCCGATGCGGGCCTCGGTGAGCCCGGCGTGCCAGGCGAGTTCGGTGGCGTCCCGCTCGTCCTCGTCGGGGAGGTCGCGTCGTACGGACGCGGCGGCGGAGCGGATGACGTGCGGCGGCAGCTGGAACTGGGCGACCAGGGAGCGGAGGTGGGCCTCTTCGACCTCCGGTACGTCGGCGAAGGCGTCGGCCCAGAGGCCGTACTGCTCCTCGTCGCCGAGCCGGGGCACGGCGACCCGCTCGCCGCGTGGCCGGTCGGTCCGGCGCGGGTCCTGGCTGGAGACGACGAGGGGGACTGCGGCGGTGGCGAGGAACGCGTCGGTGGCGGCGGCCTGTTCGCGGTCCAGGTCACCGGCTTCGAGGAGCAGGGCGGCGGGCAGCAGGATCGCCTCCCGCTGCCAGAGGCGGGCGAGGCGGTCGCGTTCGGCGGGGTCGGTCGGGAGGTCATCGGCGGCCATCGCGTACAGGCCGAGCCCGGAGCGGTGGGCGGCGGCCGCGGCGATGTCGTGACGGCTGCGCAGGTCGGCGCCGACCAGCTCGACGCGGAGCGGGGCGTCGGGCCGGGACTCGGCCCATCCGGCGGCGACGCGGCTCGCGGCACGGTCGTAGGAGGCGGTCAGCGCCCGGGGGGCGGGGGCGCGGCGCAGCAGGCCGTGCAGGCGGGCGTCGAGGTAGGGGGAGCCGGCGAGGAAGTGCAGGATGCGCTCGTCGAGGCGGAGCCGGGTGGTGGTCAGCCGGGTGTCGTCCTCCAGCTCCACGAGCCGCCAGCGGCGCAGCGGGGCGACGGGGGTGAGCGCGCTCCAGTGGGGCGCGGGGAGGGCGGCGAGGGCGAGGGAGAAGGTGGGGTACGTGCGCGCCGGATCGCCGCTCGCGGCCGCGCAGCGGGCGGCGGCGGTGGGCTCCAGCTCGGCGGCGGCGGCCAGCAGGACGACGTCGCGCTCGAAGGGGCTGAGGCTGAAGCAGGTGACGAGCGCGTCCAGGGTGGCGGGGGTGGGTGGCGCGGCGGGAGACGCCCCGTCGGGGGCCGGTACGGCGGGGGTGGCGTGCGGTGCGTCCGGGGTGCCCGTAGCGGTCGTCTCCCCGCCGCCTCCGGGCTCGTCGGTCCCGGCGGTGGCGCGGCGGGCGTGGGCGTCTACGTGGGCCAGGACGGCCCGGACGGCGGCGGCCAGCGCCGGGCCGTCGTCCACGGCGGCGTCCGCCGTGCCCGGCGCGCGGGTGTCGTGCGTCCGGCCCATGCCCTCCCCTGCCCCCGTCCCTCGTCGCACCGCGTCTCAGCTCTCCGTGCTGTCGGACGACCCGGCCGCGCTCGGTCCGTCCGAACCGCCCGACGCACCCGATGCGCCCGAGCCGCCCGAGCCGCTCTGCCCGCCGCCGCGCGGCCTGCCACGGCCGGTGGCCTTGCGCGTGCGGGCGGGTGAGGCGGCGGACTTGGCGCCGCCGGTCTTCG
This sequence comes from Streptomyces sp. NBRC 110028, assembly GCF_001417735.1. GTDB lineage: Bacteria > Actinomycetota > Actinomycetes > Streptomycetales > Streptomycetaceae > Streptomyces. The sequence goes on along the minus strand of NZ_BBUZ01000032.1, from coordinate 93,291 downwards.
GTGCGGCACGCTTCTTCGCGGGCAGCCGGGCTCCGGCCTCGGCGGAGGTGTCCGCCCGGTCCTGGTCGGCGGCCGAGGCCTCGCCCTCCGTGGGCGCGGGCGGGCGGGGAGGGGCAGGGGGCCCGGCGGCCCCGTCAGCCGAGCCCGCCCCCGGCCCCGCCTCCTCCAGGGGGCCCGACGGCTCCGGCGCGCCCGGGGCACCGAACGGGACCACCCGCACCGTGTGCCGTTCCACCGGCTTCGCCGGGACCGGCTTCTCGCGGCCCTCGATCAGGACCAGCGCCCCCTGGTAGCAGACCGAGAGGCTGTACGGGGTCTGGTAGAGCATGCCCCAGAGCTTCGAGGTCTCGTCCACGTCCATCTGCGTGGGTGTGAAGCGCACTCGCTGCACCGACTCGGCCAGGTCGCTGCCCTCCAGATACGGGACCCGGGCCACCTCCTCGATGATTTCCCTCGGCAGGACGGGGATCTCGTGCAGCGTGCGCACCACGCACCCGATCAGGCGCTGCCCGACCAGCTCGGCCTCGTCCCCGTAGGCGCTGATCAGGTAGTTCAGGTCCATCGCCGCCGCCGGACGTTTGAGCAGCGTGCCGTCGGAGGCGCGGGTCGGCAGATCGGTGTGGCGCATGGAGGCGTTCGGTGTGACCTGGTAGAGGAAGACGTTGATCGTCGGATCGAGGGGCGGTTCGGCCGGGGGCTTCTTCGTATCGACCGTGACCGCCATGTCGATCTCGGGGCTCAGGTTGTTCGCGATCAGCAGCGCCAAGGCCTTGGTGACCGTCGCGAAGGCGAGTCCGTTGCTCATGTGTCGTCAGTCCCTCTTCTCGCCGCGCGCCAGGTAGTCGTCCAGGCTGAGGGCGGGCTCGCGCCGGCCGGCCCGCTCGGGGCGGGGGGCCGGGCGGGGGCCGGACAGGTCGGCGGCGCTGACCTCGAGTCGCCCGATCTGTACGTGGACGACGCGCTCGGCGGTCCTTGGCCGGCGCCGTCCGGCGGCGGAGCGGGCCGCGGCGCGGTCCGGCCCGGCGTCGGCGGCGCGTGTCGACGGCGGTGCGCCGAGGGCCGGGCGGGCGGCCGCCGGACCCATGGGGCGGGCGGTGGGGACAGCGGTGGGCCGCGGCCCACCGGGGGCGCCGCCGGGTGCGGCGGACCGCCGCTCGGGGCGCGGGGCGCCGGGGGTGGCGGGGCGCGGCCCGGGGCCGAGCGGAGCAGCGGGGCGCAGCGGCGGGGCGGGCGTCTCGGGCTCGGCGGTGCGGTCCCCCTCGGCGCGCGGGACGGACCCGGTGTGGCGTACGACGGTCTCGCGTTCGGTCCTGATCTCCCGCACGATCTGCCCCTCCGGCGCGGGCGGGGAAGGGAGCGGGGCGGCGAAGGGCGGCACGGGCTCGTCGAGAAGCGGTTCGGGGGCCCGTAGCGCCTCGATCCGTTCGAACGGCCCGGGCAGCCGGGGCCGTACGCGCGGCGTCACCGGGCCGTGGGCGGCGGCGGGGGCGTGGCGCGCGATCAGCCGGTCGAAGTAGTCAGCCATCTGCGCAGAGCTCCAGGTAGTAGCGGCGCCGCAGTGGGCTGAGCGCCAGGATCTCCGGCTCGCTCCAGCCGTACGCGGTGGCGAGCAGGTGGACGTCGAGCAGCAGGTCCCGTGCCCAGGAGTCGAGTTCGGTCCAGAGGTAGGAGGCGATGTCCAACTCCGCCCGGGTGGCCTCGCCGCACTCGGGGCAGGCCACGTTCAGCGTCACGTCGGCGGCCGGGTCGGCGGCCGCCGCGGCTTCGGCGAGACGCCGCCGCAGGGAGCCGGGCAAGGCGGAGGGCAGCCGGTCGGCCGGGACCGGCCGCCCCGCCCGTACGGCCGAGACGGTGCAGCGGGCCAGGAGGTCGTGCGGGGCCTCGGGACCGGTTCCGGCCGCGGCCTCGATGTCGGCGACGGTGGGCAGCCGGAACTCCACCACCCACTCGCCGTCCGTCACGCGAAGGGGCCCGGCCGACTGCTCCGGCCCGACCGCCGCCAGGTCGCGCGCGTCGAGGTCGAACTCCATCGCCTCACCGCACGCGCCGCACTCCACCCGGGTCTGCATCCGCTCGCCGAACAGCGCGCGGCGCAGGGCGAAGAGATCCGCCTCCCGCTCCCCCACCGGAACCGACCGCAAGGCGTCGGTTCCGGATTCCGGGCGGGCCGCCCGGTGCAGCAGCAGGGCGCGGCCAGGGCCGTGGTGCGTCAGGCCCGCCTCCCAGATGGCCAGCAGTTCAGCGGGCCCGGTCCCCGTGTCCACCATCCCTCAAGCCCGTTTCTTTTCCGTTCGGTTCCGTGCCGTTCGGATCCGCTCCGTCCCGTTGCCCCCTACGCGGGGTGGGTGAAGGACGGCTCCTCCGGCTCCGGAACCTCGTAATCCCGTTCCCAGCCCTCGCATTCGAGCTTGAGGCTCTGGATGGCGACCGCGTTGGCGTTGGCGTCCAGCTCGCCCAGCACCTGGTATTCGCTGGGCCAGGCCCGGTAGAGCTTGTGCGAGACGGCGACCTGGCCCGCCTCGTTGAGGACCTGGACCACGATGTCCTTGCGGAAGTCGGCGAGTGAGACCTCGGAGCCGAGCCCGGCGCCGACCTGCCACACCTTGTTGGCCCAGCGGTCGAATTCGGGATCGTGGGTGACGCCGCGCTCCAGGGTCACGCCCTCGAATTCGGAGCGGCCCGGAGACTTCCGGGGTGAGCTGGGGTCGCCGCCGTGCCGGTGTTTGACCACCTCGGTGGTGCGCTTCAGCGGGCTGATCTTGCTGATGCCAGCGACCGTACGACCGTCCCACAGGACCAGAAACTTGAAGTTCTTGTACGGGTCGAAGCGATGGGCGTTGATCTGAAACTCTGCCATCACATTCCTAAATCTCGAACTGTCCGGCCATCTGCTGGATCTTGACGATCACGAACTCCGCGGGCTTGACGGGCGCGATGCCGACCACGACGTTGACGATGCCGCCCGCGATGTCCTCGTCGGTGGTCGTGTCCTTGTCGCACTTGACGAAATAGGCCTGGCGCGGGGTGGTGCCCTTGAAGGCGCCCTTCTCGAAGAGGGTGTGCAGATACGCCGACGCGTTCAGCCTGATCTGCTGCCACAGCTGCTCGTTGTTGGGCTCGAAGACGACCCACTGCAGTCCGCGGCGCAGGCTCTCCTCGATGTGCAGGGCGAGGCGACGGACCGGTACGTATTTCCACTCGCTGTCGGCCGCGTCCGAGCCCTCCAGCGTGCGGGCTCCCCACACCAGCGGGCCCACCAGGGGGAAGGTGCGCAGGCAGTTGATGCCGAGGGGGCCCAGCAGCCCGTTCTCGCGGTCGGTCAGCTTGACGGTGAGCGAGCGCACCCCGGCGAGCCGCGCCTCGGTGCCGGCCGGGGCCTTCCAGACGCCGCGCTCGCCGTCGTTGCGGGCGATGACGCCGGCGAGCGCGCCGGACGGCGGGAAGGAGCGCAGCCGCCCGGTGAGGGGGTCGGTGAGCTGCAGGTGCGGGAAGTACAGACCGGCGTGGTTGCCGCGCACGGGTTCGAACGCGGCGATCCCGGCGCGCGCGGCGTCCACGCTGCCCCAGGCGGAGGGCGAGTCGACAAGCAGGAAGATCCGGCGTTCCCGGCAGAGCCGCTGGGCCGCCGAGATGACGGTGACCATGTCGTCGACGGACTCGTACGAGGCGAGCTCCGGCAGCGACAGCAGGTTGACGTCCTCGATGTCACGCAGCGCCTGCAGGCCGGTCTTGCGGGCCTCGCCGCCGATGAGGTCGCCGGGGCCGGGCAGGCCGCCGTCCTCGCCGCCCGAGAGCGGGAAGACGGGCGGATTGACGGAGGCTTCGAGGCCGAGGTCGTTCGCGCACTCCCCCAGGAAGCGCACGACGTCGTCGGGGTCGACGGACCCGGCGACGACCTGGAGGCGGCGGCCGAAGGCGGTGACCTGCGCTCCCGCGTAGGCGTGCCGGCCCGGGGCGTCGGGCAGCGCGCGAAGCTTGTGCTCCAGGAGCAGGGCGAGTTCGGTGACGTCGCGGGGCGCCTCGCCGTCGCAGTCCGGGTCGTGGAGCGTGAACTCGCGCTCGATGTCGCCGATCTTGACGGTCAGTTCGACGTTGAGGTCGGGGAGTTCGCCGGCGAACCTCTTGGACACGGTGCCGGACGGGTCGGGGCGGCCCTCGCCGACGACCTTGACGCGGATCAGGCCGGAGCCGGAGCCCACGACCGTCTCGGCGTAGCGGCCGTGACTCGCGTCCATGGACAGGCCCGAGAAGGTCTCGCGGGCGGTGCCGCGCGCGTCGAGGACATGGAGGTTGAAGGTCTCCTCCGGGTGCCTCGTGTCGTAGTCGACGGCCAGCCGCAGACCGGAACCCCATACCCCGGGTTCCTTGGCGTGCACCTCGAGCACGGGGCATTCGCTGTGCCCCTCGGTGGAGTGGAGCGTGACGCGGGCCGCCTTGCCGGTTCCCGCCTTGGCCACCCGGACGATGACGGCGACGGTGCCGCCGTTACCGAAGAACTGGTGCACGGCGTAGCCGACCGCGCTCTGCGAGGTGAGGCCGCCGAATCGGCGTTCGAAATCGGCGAAGCTGGTGATCCGCACGGGGGTGTTCAACGGACCCCGGCGGGTGTGCCCTACGAAAGCGGTCACCGATGTGGTGACCGAGGCGATGGTGCGTACGCTGCTGGGAAGTTCTTCGACGTAGACGCCGGGATAGCCCGCTTGTGTCGGCATTCCCCCTCCATTCTCTGCGCGCATCAAGAGATGAGGAGAGGAAGTGAAGAAAGCGCAAGCACGGCGCCGCCATGCACACACTTCCTCCACCAGTTCCCCCGTCGCACACCCCGCGAAATCGGTATCGCGAGATCCGACACGCCGCTTGCGGCTCCTGATGCATGGGTGCCATTGGCAGTTTCGAACGCGACGGAATGAGGGTCAAGAAGACTTTCCGGCCATCCCGTACGACAATGCGACGGGGCGCGAACTCGGCCGACGTGGCCTGAATGAGAACCATATGACCTGACGTGTCCCGCCGCACCACGCATGATCAATTTTTTTACGGGCACACCGAGGCGACAAGAACAAGCCGAATAACCCGCACCTCGGCGCGCCAATTTGTGACCATGAAAAGGTCGGGATAAAGCCCTCCAAAGGATCATGGCAGCGCCCGATTCAGGGAAATCGAACGTGCCCGGTGGTCCAACCAATGGCACTCGTGAAATACACCTCAGGCGTCCTGCGGGTACCAGCGCAGTTCCACGGTGTTGCCGTCCGGGTCCGCCACGTAGAGCGAAACCGCGGTGCCCCGGGCACCGAAGCGCTCACCGGGGCCGTCCAGCACCGTGAACACGCCGGAGTCGATGACCTGCTGCCAGTCGGTCGGCTCGACGACCAGGCAGATGTGGTCGACGTTGGAACCTTCCGGCCGCCCGTCGGGCGCCTCGACGAGGTCGATGATGGTGGTGGGGCTCACCCGTACGGACGGGAAGGAGACCTTGCCCGCCCTCCACTCCTCCAGGCGCACCGGCTCCAGGCCCAACGGGCCGGTGTAGAAGGCGAGCGAGCGCTCGGTGTCGGCGACGTTCAGGACGAGGTGGTCGAAGGCGATCACGCGCATGGGTGTCTCCGTGGGGTCGGGGCGCCGGTCGGTGCTCCAGCATCGCCGAGCAGGGATCCATCGGTCCAACACATGCTTGTCATGCGAGCCATCGTGTTTCACGATGAATCAATGGACCTCCGGCAGATGCGCTACGTCCTCGCGGTGGCGGAGACCGCGAGCTTCACCCGCGCCGCCGAGCGGTGCCATATCGTCCAGTCCGCGCTCAGCCACCAAGTGGCCCGGCTGGAGAAGGAATTGGGCGTCCGGCTGTTCGAGCGGACCAGCCGCCGGGTGCGGCTGACCACCGCCGGAGAGGCGTTCCTGCCCGCCGCCCGCCAAGCCCTGGAAGCGGCCGAGCGCGCCTGGGCGGAGGTGGCGGCGGCCACCGGTGAGATCCGGGGCAGGCTGGCCGTCGGCTCGATCCCCACCGTGGCGGCCGTCGACCTCCCGGCCGTGCTGCGGGACTACCGCCTGCGCTACCCCCAGGTGCGGATCAGTCTGCGGGTCGACTCCAGCGAAGGACTCGTCGAGCAGGTGCGCGACGGCGGACTGGACGCGGCGTTCCTCGGCGTACAGCCCGGATTCCGGCCACAGGGCGTCCGTGACCGGGAGCTCGCCCACGGGCAGCACGTCGCCGTGGTCGCCCCGGGCCACCCGCTGGCCACGGCGCAGGAGGTGGACCTCCGCGTCCTCGCCGAGGAGGTCTTCGTGGACTTCGCCGCGGGCAGTGCCGCCCGCGCCCAGTCGGACGAGGCGTTCGCGGCGGCCGGCCTGCGGCGCGAGGTCGCCTTCGAGGTGTCCGGCGTCGAACTCGTGGCCCGGATGGTCCGCCACGGCTTGGGCATCGCCCTGCTGCCCGCGCCGTTCGCCGCCGAACTGCCCGGCCTGCGGAGCGTACCGGTCACCGATGGGCCGGTACGGGTGGAGCGCCTGGCCTGGAGCCGGTTCACCCCGTCCCCCGCGGCCTGCGCGTTCCTGGCCCTGCTGGGCGTCGACACCGCACCTCCGGCCGGATGACCACTGTGGAGGCGTCCGCCGCCGGTCGCCTCCCACCGGCGCGGCGCCGCGAGTTCCGCTGCCCATCCGAGGCGGACGCCTCCGCTCGTCCCGTGGGAGCTGAGCGACCGGCTCTGCTTCCGGGCCGGCCACGGCTGAGGCCCGGCTGACGCGGGAGGAATGTCGATAGCATCGCGGGGAGACGGCAGCGGCCGACCAGCCTGTGAGGGAGTACCGACGTGCGACTCAGCCCGCGAACCGTGCGCGAGACCGATTCGCCGATGGGTGCGACGTACGCCCTGCTGGCGGGCCGCAGCGGCGAGCGGGCCCTGCTCGATCTGGCCCAGGCCGCGCCGAGTTACCCGCCAGCGGCCGAGATGATCGAGCACGTCGCCACGGTCGCGCGCCGGCCGGACGGTGCGGCCTACGTACCGGCGCCCGGGCTGCCCCGACTGAGGGAGGCGTTCGCCGCCGACCTCGGTCAGGGGTACCGGAGCCCGGTGGGAGCCGATCAGATGGTGGTCACCGCGGGGTGCAACCAGGCGTTCTGCCTCGTCGCCCAGGCGCTCACCGAGCCGGGTGACGAGGTCATCGAAGTCCTGCCGTACTACTTCAACTACGACATGTGGCTGCGCATGAACGGCGTCGTGCCGCGCTATCTGGAGCCCGGCCCGGATCTCGTGCCGACCCCGGAGGCGGCCGAAGCGCTCATCACGCCGCGCACCAAGGCGATCGTGCTGGTCACTCCGGGCAACCCGAGCGGCGTCACCCTTCCGCCGGATGTGCTCGCCGGTTTCTACGCGGTGGCGAAGCGGCACGACATCGCGCTGATCGTGGACGAGACCTACCGCTCGTTCCGCGGCACCGCGCAACCGGCGCACGAGCTGTTCGCCGAGCCGGACTGGGCGGGGACCCTGGTGAGCCTGCACAGCTTCTCCAAGGACCTCGCCATCCCCGGCTACCGGGTGGGCGCGGTCGTCGCTTCGCCGGAGCTGAACCGCGAGGTGATGAAGTTGCTCGACTGCGTGGCGATCTGCCCGCCGCGCGTCGGGCAGGAGGCCGCCTGGGCCGGGCTGACCTCGGCCCAGGAGTGGCGGGCGGAGCGGGCGGAGGAGATGACGGAGAAGCGGCGCTGGCTGGAGACCGTGATGGCCGACCGGCCGGGCGGTTTCGAACTGCTGAGCCGCGGAGGGTTCTTCGGCTGGGTCCGCCACCCCTTCGCCGGGCGCGGCACCGACGACGTCGTGCGCGACCTCATCACCCGCTACGACACGCTCGTCATCCCCGGCACCGCCTTCCTGCCCGACGACCGTCAGGTGTTCCGGGTCAGCTTCGGCAACGTCGACCGGGCCGGGCTCACCGAGTTCGCCGGGCGGCTCCGGCTGATGGCCGAGGACGTATCCGGCTGATGGCCGAGGACGTCCCCGGCCGACCCTCGTCGGCCGGTCAGGTTGTCTCCAGGTCGCTGGTGTGGGTCTCCTTCAGGAACCACACGCACAGCGCGGAGACCAGGGCGACCACCACGATGTAACCGGACACCGGCACCGACGAGCCGGTGGAGGCGACGAGCTGGGTGGCGAGCAGGGGCGTGATGCCCCCGCCGACGATGCCGCTCGCGTTGTAGGCCACGGAGGCGCCGGTGTAGCGGTAGCGGGTGGCGAACATCTCGGGGAGGAAGGCGCCCATCGGGCCGTACAGGGCGGCGAAGGCGAGCATCCCGACGGACATCGCGAGCCCGATCAGCAGGGGCTCACCCGTGTTGATCAAGGCGAACATGGGGTACGCCCACAGCGCGGCCAGCACCCCCGCGCTCAGGCAGACGTTGCGGCGGCCGACCCGGTCGGACAGGACGGCCAGCAGTGGGGTGGCCAGCCCCAGGACGAGCGCCGCGGCCATCGCGCACAGCAGCAGCATGTCCTTGTCGAGGTCCAGGACCGTGGTGCCGTACGAGAGGGCGAAGGTGGTGATGGTGTAGAAGAGCGTGTGCGCGAGGATGAACGCGCAGGTCGCCAGGGCCAGGGTGGTGCCCTGACGGCGGACCACCTCGACGATGGGCGTCTTGGCCCGCTCATGCTGTTCCAGCGCCTTCCGGAACACCGGTGTCTCGGCGATCCGCATCCGGATGTAGAAGCCGACGACCACCAGCAGCGCGCTGGCGAGGAAGGGGATCCGCCACCCCCAGGACTCGAAGGCCGCGTCGTCCATCACCCGGCCCAGCAGCAGGAACGAGCCGCCCGCGGCGATGAAACCGATGGCGGGGCCCATCTGCGGGAAGCTCGACCACAGCCCTCGCTTGTCGCGGGGCGCGTACTCGGTGGCCAGCAGCACCGCGCCGCCCCACTCGCCGCCCAGCCCCACGCCTTGCAGGAACCGGCACAGCACCAGCAGTACCGGTGCCGCGATCCCGACGTCCCGGTAGGTGGGCAGCAGTCCGATGGCCACCGTTCCCGTCCCCATGACGAGGAGGGAGGTGACCAGCATCGTCTTGCGGCCGGTGCGGTCCCCGAAGTGGCCGAAGATCACTGCGCCGATCGGGCGGGCGACGAAGCCGACACCGAAGGTGGCGAACGCGGCCAGGGTGCCCGCGAGCGCGGAGAAGGTGGGGAAGAAGAGCTTGCCCAGGACCAGCGCGGCGGCGGTCCCGTAGATGTAGAAGTCGTAGAACTCGATGGCCGTTCCGACGAAACTGGCGACCGCGATCCGCGCGGTGGACACCGTACGGACGGCGGGTGGGGCGGTGGTGGACATGACGGCGGCTCCCAGATGACCTTGGACTGCGGACGGAGTATCGGGCGCGGCGGCGGAGCGCGCCACCGCCTCCTGTCGGGAATCGGCCGGGTGCTTTCCTCGCTTTGTCGAAATCCGGTCGAGGGCTCATGGCTCACCTGTGGTCGGCCCCGCGCATCAGCGCGTGGAGGCGGAGCCCCAGGTGGAGGGCGAGCCGGTGGTCGCCGTCGGCCAGGTCGAGCCCGGTGAGTTCCGTGATCCGCCGCAACCGGTAGTAGAGCGAGGTGCGGTGGAGGTGGAGGGCGTGCGCGGTGCGCGGGGCCGAACCTCCGTGGTCGAGGTAGGCGGTGAGGGTTTCGGTGAGACGACCCGACGGGTCCCGGGCGAGGAGGGTACGCAGCGGTCCGGGCAGCAGCGCGGGGGTCAGGCGGTCCGGCGGGAGCAGCGACAGCGGTGCCAGCGCGCCCAGTTGCTCCCAGTGGACGATGCCGTCGCCGCCGGACCGCACACCGGCCGCCCGGGCGGCACCGATGGCCTGCTCGTACGACATCCACGCCGCTTCGGCGCCGCCTTCCACGCATTCGCCGATCCCCGCGACGCACTCCGCCGTCCCGGCCAGCACCGACCGTGCCTGGTCGAGGAGGGCCGACGCGCGGGCGCGGAGCGGCTCTTGACGCATGGGGCGGTCGGAGAAGGTCAGCAGCACGCCCTGGGGGCCGGTGAGGCAGAACTCGGTGCGCCACGACCTGTCGGCCGCCACCCGCTCCAGTCCCGTACGCAGCGCCACCTCCACCGCTCCCGCGCGGTCCGCGGGCGGGTCGCCGGCGATCCGCGCGACGGTGACGGTGGCGTAGCGGGACGACGGCAGCCGTCCGCCGCGTGCGAGGGCGTCCCGCCCGGTTTCGCGCCCGGTGGCCGACGCGCTCAGCAGCTGGCGCAGCGCTCCTTCGCGGGCCATGCGTTCGGTGTCGCCCGCGGCGAAGTCCTGGTACATCAGGGGCGCGAGGGTGCGGGTGGCGGCGGTGACGGCGTCGATGCTGGAGCCGGGCAGGGAGCCGTCGGGGTCGATGACGATGAGCAGGCCCAGCAGGTGGTGCCGCCAGCGGATCGGTGCGCACAGCCGGGCCCGCATGCCGAGGTCGGCGCGCGGCGGGATGACGCCGGGTTCGGTCCAGCGGTCGACGCCCTGGGCGAGGATGTGACCGGCGGCGGCGCTCCCCGCGTCGCGCTGCAGTACGGCGCGCACCCGCACCCGGTCCTCGTCTCCGAAGTGGCGGCTGGCGCAGAGGATGTGAACGCGTGGATCGTTGACCGCGACGGAGCGGCCTATGCGCTCCGCCACCTCGTCCACGATCTCCTGGAGTCGCCCTCCGAGCATCGTGCGCTCCCTCCCACCGGACGCTGCCGCTGTCCCTGGAAGATCATTACGCATGTTCGGGGCCAGGTGAAGGGCTATGACCTGGCGTTTTCTACAGAGCGAGGATCCGGTACGGCAGGTTTGCGACGGTCGTCGGTGGTCCGGGGCGCACCGCGGCGCCCAGGATCGGGCCATGCGCAGGGGACGACGACTGGCCGACCGCACCGCACTCGTGTTCGGGGCCGGCTCCAGCGGTGGCGGAGTGAGCAACGGCAAGGCGGCCGCGCTCGCGTTCGCCCGCGAGGGCGCGCGTGTCGCGGCCATCGACATCGACGCCGGCCAGGCACGGCGTACGGCCGAGGCGATCGTGGCCGAGGGCGGTGAGGCGCTGGCGCTGACGGCCGATGTGACGGTCGAGGAGCAGGTGGCCGACGCCGTCGCGGCGGCCGAACGCGCTTTGGGCACGCCGACGGTGCTGCACAACAACGTCGGCGTGGCCCGCTTGGGCGATGTCACCGAACTCGATCTCGCCGCGTGGCGGTCCGCCCTCGCGGTCAACGTCGACGGCGTCTTCCTGACCTGCAAGCACGTGCTGCCGCGGATGGTGGCCGCGGGCGGCGGAGCTGTCGTCAACGTGTCGTCGATCGCCGCGATCCGCGACACCGGCTACCCCTACCCTAGCTACAGCGCCGCGAAGGCGGCGGTCGACCAGCTCACGGTCGTCCTCGCGCTGCGTCATGCCGCCGAGGGCATCCGCGTCAACGCCGTCCTTCCGGGGCTGATCGACACCCCGCTGGTGGCCCGGCAGATCGTGGCCGGTGCGGATGATCTTAAGGCCGCGCTCGCCGCCCGCCACGCGGCGAGCCCGACCGGACGCATGGGCAGCCCCTGGGACGTGGCGGCGGCGGCCGTCTTCCTCGCCTCCGACGAGGCGGCGTACGTCAACGGCGTGTGCTTGCCGGTGGACGGCGGCCTCACGGCGCGCTGCACGACACCTTGACACCTCGTCACCCATGCCTTGTCGTGATACCCGCACAAAGTCGAACGCCCGCGCACAGCAACGCACGGACGACGCAGCAACCGCTCCTCCATGGCCGAGCGCACCGCGCTGCACGAGATCGCGCACACGATCGGCGTCGGCACGAGCGGCCGCTGGGCCTCGCTCACCAGCGGCGGAACGTGGCGTGGCGCGGAGGCCACCCGGCTGGTCCGGCAGTACGACGGCGCCAGTGCCACGCTGTCCGCCGGAGGCGGCCACTTCTGGCCGTACGGCCTGAACCTACGACAACGAGTTCTCCCAGACCACCGCCGACCGGCACGTCAACATCGTCGCCGCGATGGTGCGGGACGGCCTGTAGCCCGTCATTCGACGTGGCTGTAGTCCGGCAGGATCAGGCCGGTGTAGGCGGCGCTGAACTCGGGTTCCGCCAGCGTGGCGGGGTTGCGCAGGGCCTCGTTGCGGGCGTCGAGCATGTCCCTGGTGCCGGGAACCATGACGGTGCCGCCCGAGGTGGCGAGGGCCTGGTTCTGCTCGGCGAACGAGCGCGCCGTCCGCTCGTAGGCGGCGAAGGCGTCCGCGTGATCGGCGTGGGTGGCCAGCTCCCCGGCCAGGATGTACGCGCTGACGAGGGCGACACTGGAGCCCTGGCCGGAGAGGAACGAGGTGGCGTGGGCGGCGTCGCCGACGAGGGCCACGCGGCCGCGTGCCCAGGTGGGCATGTGGATCTGGCTGACGATGTCGAAGAACAGGTCGTCGGCCTCGCGCATGGCGGCCACCAGGCGCGGGATGTGCCAGGCGCGTTCGGGGAACGTGGCGGCGACGAGGTCGCGCTGGGCCCCGGGGTCACGGAAGGCGTCGAAGGGCGGCTCGTCCTGCCCGAAGACGAGGAACCCGTACACGGGGTCGTGGGGTTCGTGGGCGTAGAGTACGGCCGCCCTGCCGGGGGTGTTCCAGATGACCCCCTCATGTGCGAGGCCGAGGTCGTTTTCGAGGGTGAAGCCCGCGAAGGCGTGGCCGAGGTAGCGGTGGAACCGCTCTTCGGGGCCGAAGACCAGACGGCGGGTGTTGGAGTGCAGCCCGTCCGCGCCGATGACCAGGTCGAAGGCGCGGTGGGCGCCGCTGTCGAAGGTGACCTCGACGCGGTCCCCGCGGTCGTCCAGAGTGGCGATGGAGTCGTTGAACATGAACTCGACCTGGCCGCGGACCGGTTCGTAGAGAGCCTCCGCCAGATCTCCGCGCCGCACTTCGAGGTCCAGGCCCGCCTCACTGCCGGTGAGGGCTTCGGGACTGAGGGAGCCGACGGGCTTTCCGCCCACGTCCACGAAGGAGACCTTGTTGGTGCCGACGTGTGCCTTGCGCAGCCGCGGAAGCAGCCCCATACGGTCCGCGACGTCGCGGGCGGTGCCTCGGATGTCGATGGAGTAGCCACCGCCGCGGATCGTGGATGCCTTCTCGACGACGGTGACCTCGAAGCCGTAGCGGTTGAGCCAGTAGGCGAGGGACGGACCGGCGATGCTCGCGCCGGAGATGAGGACCTTGCGGTGCGTGGAGTGGTTCATCGGGGGCTCCTTTCGTGGGACGGCCCCGCTACATCTACCTACCTTAGGTATCTTTTTTCGGGGCGACCGCGATGCTACAGATACCTAACTTAAGTAAGCAAGTTCGGGGTGAGCGCTCCTCGGTCTCAGCCGCTCCTCGGCCTCAGCCCAGCAGCTCCAGGACGGGCGCGAGCCCTGCCGGACGTTGGTCGACCGGCAGATGGTCGACGAAGCGCACCGGGCACCCCAGCGCCTCCGCACCACCGTCCGCGGCGTGATTGTCACCGACCATCAGCACGTCGGAGGGTGCCAGGCCGAGCGTGTCGCATGCGGAACGGAAGATGGCGGGGTCGGGTTTCCGCGCCCCCAGCTCGAAGGAGAGCGCATAGGCGTCCACCAGCCCATCCAGCCCATGGGCCCGGAAGACGGGCCGCAGATCCCAGCCGATGTTGCTGACCACGGCCACCGGGATCCCGCGGCGGCGCAGTTCCCGCAACGTCGCCTGGGTGTCGGGGTAGGGCCGCCAGGCGGCGGGCGCCTTGTGACGGTCGTAGAGCGCCGGTATCAGCTCCGCCCTCGGTAGCCCGGCCTCCGCGATCAACCCGCTGTAGGCCTCCCGGTGCTGATCGGCGCCCAGGTCCCTTTCGCGCCACAGCCTTTCGAGGCGCGCGGGAATCCGCTGGGGCGCCGGCCCGCCCGGCAGCGCTCCGCACTCGGTCAGCCGCCGCACCCAGTCGGAGAACTCCTCGCCGTCCACGGAGACGGCGGTGTCCGCCAGGACCGCGCCGAGCCACTCCTCGACCGACTCGCTGCGCATCAACGTTCCCGAGAAGTCGAACATCACGCCACGGACCATGCCCGTCATCGTAAGCGCCCGGGGCCGGGTGAGGCTCGCGGATGTGCCGTTTCAGCGGGACGACGCGGCGATCCGTACGCGATCGCTTTCCTTGTCGGACAGGAACGACGCCAGGGCCTGGCCCTCCTCGGTGACGGCCGTGTGCTCGGCTCGGGAGAAACCGCGCAGCGGGGTGACGGTCACGGTGCCCGCGTCGACGGTCCAGGTCGCGGCGACCCGGCCGTCCACCAGGAGCAAGCGGGCGCCCGTGACGGACAGGCCGCGGTGGGCGTCGTCGATGATGCGGCTCCGGTCGTCGTAGCCGAGGATCGCGTTGTCGAACGCGGGGAGGAACCGCACCGGGGCGGGGGTGTCGGGGCCGGGGCGTGGCGCGTCGGGCAGGTCGAGCAGTTCGCGGCCGCGCGCGTCGCGGAAGGTGACCAGCTCCGCGCGGAGGGCGGCCACCGCGGCGGGCAGTCCGGCGAGGCCGCACCAGGCGCGCAGGTCGGCCGAGGCCGCGGGGCCGAACGCGGCCAGGTAGCGGCGTACCAGCGCCTCGCCGACCGGGTCGGTTCCCTCGGCGGCGGGCGGGTCGATCTCGCGGCCCAGCCAGCGGGACAGTGGGGTGTTGCGCACCCCTGACTTCGCGCGCCACAGCCCGCGCGGCGGCAGCTGCACGACGGGGACGAGGGCGGCGATCGCCATCTCCCCCAGGGCCCTCGGGCTCGGGGTGGGCCAGCGGTCGGCGAGCGCCCGCGCGACCTCGGCCATCGAGCGGGGCTCGCCGTCGGCCAGCACCGCGCGGGCCGCGCCGGCGAGTTCGTCGAGGTCGACCCCGTCCATCTCGCGGCGGTAGGCGGCCATCGCCCGCTGGCGCAGCATGGGGTCGTGGCGGGCCCGCCATGCCAGGACGTCGTCGGCGGTGAGGAGGTGAACGGTGCGGCGCATCAGGTGGGTTCGCACCACGCTCCGCCCGGTCAGCAGGCCGTCCAGCGCCGCCGGGTCGAACGCGCGCAGCCGCGACCAGAGACCGGTGAAGGGTTCCTGCGGCTCCTGCGCCTGCAGCCCGCCGAGGTGCGCGACGGCGTCGAGGACCGGTAGGTCGGCGCGGTCGAGCAGCAGCTGCCGGGCCAGCGTCGCGCGGCCCAGCGCCCGGTTGTCGAGAACGGTCATCGGCTTCCTTCGGTTCCGGTCGCTGTCGGGTGCGGGACCACGATCGCAGGGGATGCGGTCAGGACGTGACCGCATCCCCCACCGCGTCCCCCGCCCGCGTCCTTACGGCAGCTCCGGGCCGCGGTACTCGCCCATCGCGTCGATGAGCCAGCGCGCCAGGTAGTCGGCGAACGAGGACCGCGGCAGCAGCCGGTACGTCGGCGCGTCGTCGACCTGCCAGAGCAGCACCGCGACAGGGCCCACCGTGGTCGAGACCGCCCGGCCGGGGCCGAAGGCCCGGGGGTGGAGGTCCAGGGGGCAGCCCTTTTCCAGCACCTGCCGGGCGGCCGGGCCGCGCAGCTCCAGCGTGGTGCGGTTCGCCGAGACGTCCACGGCCGACCCCGGGTCGCCCGCGAGTGCTTCCCGCAACTCGGCGGCCACGGCGTGTCCGTCGGCCTGGGACAGCACCAGCCACTCGTCGGGGCCGAGCCACAGGACCTTGTGGCAGCCGGAGTCGGTGGTGTCCCCGCACCGGCGTGGGAGCGGCGCGCCCAGGGTCTTCTCGACGCGGCCGGCCGTCTCGGAGGCGGGGACGACGCGCAGGTTCACCATGGCGACGAACGGCCACTCGCTGAGCGTGACGCCCCGCGCGCCGGTGACGGCGGCGGCGCGCATCCGCTCCTCCAGGTGGGCCAGGGGGCTGGTGCGCAAGTTCACCGGGCCCGCACCCGCGTCGGTCGTCGGCTCGGTCGGCTCGGTCGGCTCAGCCATCTCGCTTGGTCCCTTCGGGGTCGTACAGGACACAGTCGGCCACCTCGACGGGCACCAGGTCCTCGCCCACCGGGGCGAGCAGGGTCTGGCCGATCCTGGCCCGCCCGTCGGCGACGAGGGCGAGGGCGAAGGGGCGGCCGAGGGCCGGGCTGTGGTAGCTGGAGGTGACGTGGCCGAGCATGGGCACCGGCCCGGCCTCGGGGGTGATGGGCACGTCCGGCGCGACAAGCTGGGCGCCCTCGGGCAGCCGGGTCCTGCGGTCGCTCGGCAGCAGGCCGACCAGCTGCTTGCGGTCGGTGCGGGAGGTGTCGACGCGGGCGTAGGACCGCTTGCCGATGAAGTCCTTCTGCTGGGAGACCACCCAGGACATGCCCGCGTCCTGCGGGGTGACGGTGCCGTCGGTGTCCTGGCCGACGATGATGTAGCCCTTCTCGGCCCTCAGGACGTGCATGGTCTCGGTCCCGTACGGGGTGATGTCGTACGGTCGGCCGATCGCGTACACCTCCTCCCAGACCGCCCGGCCGTACCACGCGGAGACGTTGATCTCGTAGGCGAGTTCACCGGAGAAGGAGATCCGGCAGATGCGGGCCGGGACGCCGGAGGCCAGGGTGGTCTCGCGGAAGGCCATGAAGGGGAACGCCTCGGCGGACAGGTCGACGTCCGGCGCGAGGTGGGCGACGACCTCGCGGGAGCGGGGGCCGACGACGGCGATGGTCGTCCACTGCTCGGTCACCGAGGTGCAGTGGACGTCGAGTTCGGGCCACTCGGTCTGCAGCCACTCCTCCAGCCAGTCCAGGACCCCGGCGGCGCCACCGGTCGTGGTGGTCATGAAGTAGCGGTTGTCCTCCAGGCGCAGCGTCACCCCGTCGTCGAAGATCATGCCGTCGGGCTTGCACATCACGCCGTAGCGGGCCATGCCGGGCCTCAGTTTCTTGAAGCCGTTGGTGTAGATACGCCCCAGGAACTCGCCCGCGTCCGCGCCCCAGATCTCGATCTTGCCGAGGGTGGTGGCGTCCATGAACGCCACCCCCTCGCGTGCCGCGCGGCACTCGCGGGCCACGGCCGTGTCCATGTCCTCGCCGGGCCGGGGGTAGTACCGGGGGCGCTTCCACTGCCCGACGTCCTCGAACACCGCACCGTGCGCGAGGTGCCAGCCGTGGATGGAGGTCGTGCGCTCCGGATCGAACAGCTCGCCGCGCTCACGCCCGGCCAGGGCGGCGAAGCCCACCGGCGTGTACGGCGCCCGGTAGGCCGTGGTGCCGATCTCGCCGGGTGACGCGCCCGCGCCGAGCGCTTCGGCGATGACACCGATCGCGTTGACGCCGGACGTCTTGCCCTGGTCGTTCGCCGTGCCGAGCGAGGTGTAGCGCTTGACGTGCTCGACGCCGCGCATGCCGGCGCCGACCGACCGCCAGACATCGGCGACCGTCACCTCGCGCTGCAGGTCGACGAAGTGGGTGTCCCAGGTGGCGGGTTCGCCCTCGGAGGCGGGGACGAGCCACAGCGCGCGCACCGGGCCCGAGCCCCGGGCATCACCGGACGGCGGTGCGGGCACGGCGACCGGGAATCCGGCGTCCGTCGCGGCCCGGGCGCCGGCCCGCGCCCCTTCGGCCAGGCAGCCGTCGAGGCCGTACGTCCCGCGGGCCGCGCCGACGACCTGCTGGTCCCGTACGGTGCCGTCGGGCACGAAGGCGGCCACCTCCTCGTCCCAGCGCAGCCGGCCCTGGCGCTGGCTGTGCAGATGCACCACCGGGCTCCATCCACCCGAGACGGCCAGCAGGTCGCAGTCGAACGACTCGGGGGCACCGGCGAGCCCACCGTCGCCGTCGAGGGCCCGGACGGTGACGCCGGTGAGGCGGCTGTCGCCCGTGGTGTCGACCACCGCGCTGCCCGTCAGCACCCGCGCCCCGGTGGCCACCGCGACCTCGGCGGCCCGGTGGGACAGCTCGGGGCGCGCGTCCACGACGGCGGCGATGTCGATCCCGGCGGCGTGCAGATCGGCGACCGTGTCGTAGGCGCTGTCGTTGGTGGTGCTCACCACGGCCCGCGAGCCCGGGGCCACGGCGTACTGGTTGAGGTACGAGCGCACAGCCGCGGCGAGCATCACCCCGGGGCGGTCGTTGCCCGCGAAGACCAGGGGACGCTCGTGGGCGCCGGTCGCCAGGACCACCTGGCGGGCCCGGATGTGCCACAGCCGCTGCCGCGAGACGCCACTCGACGGCTCGGGGGCGTCGGCGCCGAGGTGATCGGTGCGCCGCTGCAGGGCCAGCACATAGTTGTCGTCGTAGGCGCCGAACGCCGTGGTGCGTGGCAGGACGACGACCTCGGGGGCGGCGTCGAGCGCCGCGCGGACCTCGGCGGCCCAGGCGAGGGCGGTCTGCTCGCCGACGGTCTCGGTCCGCCCGGAGAGCAGCGAACCGCCCGGTTCGGGCCGCTCGTCGAGGAGGATCACACGGGCGCCGGAGCCCGCGGCGGCGGTGGCGGCGGCGAGCCCTGCGGGTCCGGCGCCGACGACGAGGACATCGGTGTGGACGTACTTCTTGTCGTAGACGGCGGGGTCGGGGGCCGGGTCGAGCCGCCCCATCCCGGACAGCGTGGTGGCGGACAGGCCGTCGTACAGCTCGGCCGTCGTCGCGGGCAGCATGCCCTCCGAGCACGGGCCGTCGATCTGCACCAGGGCGCCTGGCTCCTCGGCGCCCGCGGTGACGATGCCGCGCGGGCGGCCCCGGTAGATCGACGGGGCGACCTCCACGACCCCGCCTGCCAGCATCGCCGAGGCGACGGTGTCTCCGGGGTGGCCGGTCATCTCACGGCCGTCGACGGTGAACCGCAGCACGGTGCCGCGGTCGACGCGGCCCCCGCCCGGGAGCCGGAATGGCTGGTCGGTCATCGGTTCCCTCCGGTCTGGGGCAGTTCGGGGCGGGGCTCGTCGAGCCGGTAGACGGCCAGCACGTCGTGGCTCGCGGTGTCGCGCAGGAGGTTGAACCAGCGGCGGCATCCGGTGCTGTGCATCCACCGCTCGGCGAAGGGCCCCTTGGGGTTGTCGCGGTAGAAGACATACGCGGCCCACTGCTCGTCGGTGAGGTCCGCGGTGTTTGCGGGGTAGGGGACGTGGGCCTGGCCCCCGTAGTGGTATTCGGTCTCGTCGCGAGGACCGCACCATGGGCAGGTGATCAGCAGCACGGGCTCTCTCCTCAGTGGGCCACGGCCGCGGCGCCGTGTTCGTCGATCAGTGCGCCCGTCGTGAAGCGTTCGAGGGCGAACGGGGCGTTCAGCGGATGCGGCTCGCCCGTGGCGATGGTGTGCGCGAAGGTCCACCCGGCGGCCGGGGTGGCCTTGAAGCCGCCGGTGCCCCAGCCGCAGTTGACGTAGAGGTTCTCCACGGGAGTGGCACCGATGATCGGGGAGGCATCCGGGGTGACGTCGACGATGCCGCCCCAGGTGCGCAGCACATGGGCCCGGGCGAAGACGGGGAACAGCTCCACGGCGGCCGCCATCTGGTGCTCGATCACATGGAAGGAGCCGCGCTGCCCGTAGCCGTTGTACGCGTCGACGCCCGCGCCGAGCACCAGCTCGCCCTTGTGCGCCTGGGAGACGTAGACGTGCACATGGTTCGACATCACCACGGTGGGGTGCACCGGCTCGTGCAGTTCGGAGACCAGCGCCTGCAGCGGATGGGACTGCACCGGCAGCCGGAAACCGGCCAGCTCGGCCAGGACGCTGCTGTGCCCGGCCGCGGCGAGGCCGACCCGGCCGGCGAGGATGCGGCCGCGGCTGGTCTCCACGCCCACGACCCGGTCGCCGTCCTTGAGGAAACCGGTGACCTCGCAGCCCTGGATCAGATCCACGCCCAGCTCGTCGGCCCGCCGGGCGAGTGCCCAGGCGACATGGTCGTGCTTGGCGATCCCGGCCCGGGGCTGGAAGGTGGCGCCGAGGACCGGATACCGGGTGCGGGGCGAGACGTTGAGGATGGGACACACCTCGGCGACCTGCTCCGGCTCCAGCCACTCGGCGTCGATTCCGCCCAGGCGGTTGGCGCCCACGCGGCGTACGCTGTCGCGGACGTCCTGGAGGGTGTGCGCGAGGTTGAGAACGCCGCGCTGGCTGAACAGGAAGTCGTAGTCCAGCTCCCCCGGCCACCGCTCCCACAGCTTCAGCGCGTGCTCGTAGATCGCCGCGCTCTCGTCCCACAGGTAGTTCGAGCGGATGATGGTGGTGTTGCGCGCCATGTTGCCGCCGGCCAGCCAGCCCTTCTCCAGGACGGCCACATTGGTGATGCCGTGGTTCTCGGCGAGGTAGTAGGCGGTGGCCAGGCCGTGGCCTCCCGCGCCGACGATGATGACGTCGTAGGAGGAACGCGGCTCGGGGTTGCGCCAGAGGAAGTCCGGGTGCTCCGGCAGCGGCTGGGTGGTCATGCCGCGTCTCCGTTCAGCTGGGGATGTTCAGGTGGGGGTAGAGGGGGAACGCGGTGGCGAGCTTGTCGACCCGGTCGCGCAGCAGGCCCGCCTGCTCGTCGCCGAACCGCTCGTCCTTCAGGGCCTGGGCGATGATGTCGGCCACCTCCCGGAACTCCGTCTCGCCGAAGCCGCGGGCGGCCAGGGCCGGGGTGCCGATCCGCAGCCCCGAGGAGACCATGGGCGGACGCGGGTCGAACGGCACCGCGTTGCGGTTGACGGTGATGCCGACGCGGTGCAGCCGGTCCTCGGCCTGCTGCCCGTCGAGCGCGGAGCCGCGCAGGTCCACGAGGACCAGATGGACTTCCGTGCCACCGGTCAGCACCGTGATCCCGGCCTCCGCCACATCGTCGGCCAGCAGCCGTCCGGCGAGGATGCGGGCACCGGCCAGGGTGCGCTGCTGGCGCTCGGTGAACTCCTCGCTCGCCGCCACCTTGAAGGCCACCGCCTTCGCCGCGACGACGTGTTCCAGCGGGCCGCCCTGCTGACCGGGGAAGACCGCGGAGTTGATCTTTTTGGCCAGGTCGGCGCGGCTGAGAATCACACCGCCGCGCGGGCCGCCGAGCGTCTTGTGCGTGGTGGTCGTCACGACGTCGGCGTACGGCACCGGGCTCGGGTGGAGGCCCGCGGCCACCAGCCCGGCGAAGTGCGCCATGTCCACCATCAGATACGCGCCCACCGCGTCCGCGATGCGGCGGAAGGCGGCGAAGTCCAGCCGGCGGGGGTAGGCCGACCACCCGGCGACGATCATCTTGGGCCGGTGTGCGAGAGCGAGCTGCTCGACCTCGTCCATGTCGACGCGCATGTCGGACGCGCGCACGTGGTACGGCACCACGTCGTACAGCTTGCCGGAGTAGTTGATGCGCATGCCGTGGGTCAGATGGCCGCCGTGCGCCAGGTCCAGGCCGAGGATGGTGTCGCCGGGATCGAGCAGCGCGAACATCGCCGCCGCGTTGGCCTGGGCGCCCGAATGCGGCTGGACGTTGGCGGCCTCCGCGCCGAAGAGCTGCTTCACCCGGGCGATGGCCAGCCGCTCGATGACGTCGACGTGCTCGCATCCGCCGTAGTAGCGGCGGCCCGGGTAGCCCTCCGCGTACTTGTTGGTGAGGACCGAGCCCTGGGCCTCCATGACCGCGGCCGGAGCGAAGTTCTCCGAGGCGATCATCTCCAGGGTCGACTGCTGACGGTGCAGCTCGGCGTCCACCGCGGTGGCGACATCCGGGTCGAGTGCGCTGAGCGGGAGGGAGAGGGGGGAGGTGACCGTGGTGATCGACGGGTTCGTTGCCATCTGTGCACCATCCTGAGAGCCAACTAATGGGCAACTGATATATTAGCCTCTGCGGTAAGGTATGGGAGCCCGCTGGACAGGTCAAGGGGGTTTCATGCGGCACGTGGCGACCGAGCCGAGGGGCGAGGAGCTGTCCCTCGCCGAGCGCGCCTACCGCGCCATCCGCGACCGGCTCGTCATGCTCGAAATCCGGCCCGGCGCGCCGATCAACGAGGACCAGCTGGCCCAGTCCCTCGGCGTCGGACGGACGCCGGTGCGCGAGGCGCTCAAGCGGCTCCAGTACGAGCGCCTGATCACGACCTACCCCCGGCGCGGCACCTTCGCCACCGAGGTCAACATCACCGATCTGGCGCATATCTCCGAGGTGCGCCAGGAGCTGGAGCCGCTGGCCTCCGCCCAGGCCGCGCGGCGCGCCACGGCCGCGGACCGAGCAGACCTGACCGCCGCGCTACGGGAGCTGGAGAGCGTGGCTTCCCGTCGGCCGGACGCCGACGAGCTGATGCGCCTGGACCTCTCGGTCCACCGCGCCATCTACGCCGCCACCCACAACCCGTACCTGGAGGACACCCTCGTCCGCCACGACAACCTGGCCACCCGCATCTGGTGCCTGTTCATCGACCGGCTGTCCGACATGGCGGGCCACGTCGAAGAGCACGGACCGCTGATCGAGGCGATCGTGGCCGGTGACCCGGAGAAGGCGGCCCAGCTCGCCCGCGACCACGTCGAGAACTTCGAACGGGCCATTCGCGACGCCATCTGAGGCGCCGTAGGCACTACGTGGAGCGCGATCCGCGTCAGTGGGCGGTGTCCCGTGGATCGTCGCGGCGCAGGCGGGGCCTGCCCGCCAGGGTGAACTCCCACCTCGTGCTGGCCGCCGAGGTCCCCTGGGGCGGATTCAAGGGATCCGGCTACGACCGGGACCTGTCGGTCTACGCGCTCCAGGACTACTCCCGCACCAAGCACCTCATGCACAACCACGGGCGTTGATCCCGCCCTTGGCTACGGGAGGCCGTTGAGCATGGCGCAGATCGCGGTGTTGACCAGGGCCTTGTTGGCGGTGGCGGCCTCGGGTTCCTTGATGCCGAAGTTGGTGCCGGTCAGCACCGCGACGCTGCGGCGGCCGCGCGGGTCGGTGTAGATCTCGCTGGAGTAGCCGGGCTGGCCGCCGGTGTGGCCCCAGACGGTTCCGCAGGGAGCTTTCACCTCCATCAGGCCCAGTCCGTAACCGCCGCCCTCCTCGGGGGCGGGGACCGTCGTGCGCATCTGCCGCATCTGGGCCTCGGGCAGGAGCTTGCCGGACATCAGCGCGGTCTGGAACCGCTGCCAGTCCTCGGCGGTGGACACCATGCCTCCGGCCGCCCAGGCCCAGCTCGGGTCGATGGCGCTGGTGTCGACGTTGCCGTGGGGGCGCCCGGGGCCCGCGAATCCGGTGCCCTCGGGCAGGTGCAGCTCCGGAGGGAAGATGCGGCGGAGGCGTTCGGCGTTCGGCTCGTAGCCGGTCACGTGCCGCTTCCCGGAGGGCCAGTCCGCGTTGGTGGTCAGGAAGGAGTCCTTCATCCCCAGCGGGCCGGTGATCTTCTGCTCTATCAGATCGGCCAGGCTCTTCCCGGTGGCCCTTTCGAGAATCAGCCCGAGGGCCGCGTAGTTGGCGTTGCTGTAGGAGTACTTCTCACCGGGAGCGGCCGGCGGATCCTGCGGAGGGGTGATGGCGAGGAGTGCCTCGGGCCGCCAGCCGCGCCGCTCCTTCCCGGTGAGGGAGGGCAGGAACTCCGGGGTCAGCAGGTAGTCGCCCAGGCCGCTGGTGTGGTTGAGGAGCATCCGTACGGTGATGTCCCGTCCGCCCGGGACCAGTCCCGGCAGCCACTTCTCCACCGGGTCGGCCAGCTCGACCTTGTGCTGGGCCACCTGTTGCAGGACGAGGGTGGCGACGAGCGTCTTGGTGTTGGACGCCACCCTGAACTGGTCGTTCACCGCGAGCCGGTGATCGGCCTTGGTCCACGCGGCCTGACGCGCGATCTCCACGGGGTTCCCGCTGCCGCCCTTGTCGATCCGGACGATCACGCCCAGGGAACCCGCGTCAGCCGCCTTCTGGGCGACATCTGCCAATCGCTGGTCGGCCGATGTCTTCGCCGCGACCTTGCCCGGACCCGGGTCCGGGTCCGAGCAGGCGGTGAGCCCCGCGCTCATACCGGTCGCCAAGGCCACGGTCAGTGCCCAGCGCAGGATCCGGCGGCGAGGCGATGAGTGTGCGGGCATGACAGTTCCTTCCGGCGCATGACGGGTTGCTTCGTGTGTCGAGGGCCCGGGATTCCTCCCCGTTACGGGGGCTTTCGCGGCGGGCCCGCACACATGAACCATTCAGCCAGGTGCGACCGCCCGGTACATCGCGCGATGGAGGGGGTCCCGCGGGCTCCGAATCACTCGGAGGAATGACATGAGCTGCGGAGGGGCGGTCAGGCCAGCGTGTTCCTGGCCAGCACCGCCGCCTGCGCCCGGCTCTGGCAGCCGGTCTTCGCGAGCATGCGGCTGACATGCGTCTTCACCGTGTGCAGGCTCACCACGAGCCGATCGGCGATCTCGGCGTTGCTCAGCCCGTCCCCGACGAGCCGCAGCACGTCGCGCTCCCGCGTGGTCAGCTCCCCGAGCCGGGCCAGCTCCCCGTCGTCCGGCCGGTACCGGGCCGTCAGATGCCCCTCGATGATGCGGCGGGTCACGGCCGGGCTGAGCGCGCTGTGCCCGGCCGCCGCCGCCCGGACGGCCCCGGTCAGCTCCTCGTACGAACTGTTCTTGAGCAGGAATCCCGCCGCCCCGGCGGCGAGCGCGTCGTCGACGTACTCGTCGAGGTCGAATGTCGTCAGCATCAGCACCCGGGCCCGGCCCGGCCCGAGCAGCCCGCGGCGGCCCAGTTCGGCCAGCGCCCACATGCCGTCCCGGCGGGGCATACGGATGTCCAGCAACACCACGTCCGGCCCCAGCCGCGCGCACTCCTCGATGGCCTCCTCACCGTTCTCCGCGGTGCCCACCACGGTGAGGTCGGCCTGGCTCTCCAGGATCGCGCCCAGCCCGGCGCGGATGATCCGCTCGTCGTCCACCACGAGCACGCTGATCCGCTCAGACACCGGCAGCCTCCAGCGGCATCGTGGCCACGACGCGGAACCCGCCGTCGTCGGTCGGCCCCGCGGTGAGTTCGCCGCCCAGCGCGTCCACCCGTTCACGCATGCTGACCAGGCCGAGCCCGGCCCCCGCGCCGGTCGTGCCGCCACCCGCCCCGCGGCCGTTCGCCACCTCGAACCGCAGGTGCCCGGCGATGCCGTCGACGGTGAGCCGGACCGGCGACCCGGGCGCGTGGCGGCGGGCGTTGGTCAGTGATTCCTGCACGATGCGGTAGCCGGCCAGTTGTACGGGACTCGGCAACGACGCCAGTTCGGTCCCGACCCGCACGTCGACCGTTCCTCCCGCGGCCCGGTGGCTGTCCAGCAACGCGCCCAGATCACCGAGCCCGGGCGTCGGCCGCAGCGGGGCCGCGTCCGCCGGATCACGCAACATCCGCAGCAGATCGCGCAGTTCGCCGCCGGTCTGCCGACCCGCCGCGGCAAGCCCGTCGGCCTGCGTGCGGGCCCACGCGGGCAGTTCACCACCCCGTGCGCGCAGGGCCTCCGCGTGCACGACGAGCAGGGTGAGCGAGTGCGCGACCACGTCGTGCATCTCGCGGGCGATCCGCACCCGCTCCTGCTGTGCGGCCCGCTCCGCCCGCAGACGCTGCGCACGGGTCGCGTCGGCCACCCGCTGCTCGGCCGCGGCGAGCAGCGCACGCCGGGTACGCGCGGCGAACCCCAGCGCCCACGCCAGCGGCATCGGGGCCAGGACGGCGAGTACGTCGACACCGCCCCGGAAGTCACCGGCGGTGACCGTCGTCCGGTTCACCCCCAGGCCCACCAGGATCAGCGCACCGCCGCACAGCATCGCCAGCACGGTGCGCGACCAGTGTGCGCAGTGGCTGCCCAGGTTGTAGAGGAGCACCGCCAGCGGCAGGAACACCAGCGGGGACAGCTTGACGCCCTCCCCCGCCCCGCCCGTCACCGACACCACGACCGCGCCGACGACGGTGACGAAGGCCGTGACCGGCAGCCGCCGTCGCAGCACCAGGACCAGCGCGGCCACCGCCTCGTAGCCGATGAGCAACGACCACGCCGTCCCCGACGTGTCCGTGCTCGGCTGCGACAGCGGTGGCGGCAACAAGGTCAGCGCGACGAGCCCGGCATCAGCGCCCCACGCGGGCCACCGGCTGGAGATTTCCCTCATCCGGCCCACACTATGAACGCGCACACCGGCCTTCGTCACTCCAAGGAATGACTTCCGCCCTCCCAGACGGCGTGGTCGTGGGCGAAGAGCACACGGCGCGGATCGAAGTCGGCGAGCCGGTCCAGCCAGGGCCGGTACGGCGGAAGCGGCGGGGCCAGGCCGTCCCGGGCGGCCTGACGGGCCAGGTGGCCGGAGGCGAACTCGGACGCGAAGTCGTGGGCCTGGCCGGCCAGGACGACCGTGCCGTCCGGCTGACGGACGATGAGGGACTGGTGTCCGTCGGTGTGCCCGGGGGTGGGGACGATGGCGCCGGGGGCTCCCGGCGCCCGGGCGAGTCCGCCCTCGCGGCGCTCCGCCGTTCCTTCGACTCCGCGGTCACGGCGCGGGACCCGGTCGCGGGATTCGCCGGACCGGACTTCTCCCGCATGATCACCAACAGTCCCACCCTGTCGGCATGCCTGCGCGGCCTGCACGATCAGCGCGAACAGGCGCTGGCCGAAGCCCTCGCCGAGGCCGTCGGCGCCGCGCCGGACGACATCACCGTCCGCACGGTCGCGGGGCTGCTCGGCGCCGTGCACCGCGTCCTGTTCCAGCGCATTCAGGAGCTGACCCTGGCCGGGCACACCAATGACGAGATCGCCACGTCCGTCGCGGAGGAGGCGGTGCGCGCCTTCGACCTGCTCGAACCGGCTCTCGGCGACTACGCGGTCGGCTGAGCCCGCACCGCCCCGGGCCGGGCGGTGCTCCGTGACGCCCGGACTCCACCGGAATTCATTGACGAATCGGCGGCCGGCGCCCCGTGGACGGCGCGGGCATCGCGCCGTCCACGGGGCCGCTGTCACCCGACCGCGGCGTGGGCCGTCAGGAGCGTTTGTCGATGGTGATGAACGGGTCCCACTGGAAGTACCCGACCAGATGCCGGTCGCTGTCCAGGAGCTGGAAGTAGAAGCGGTACGTGACCCGGCCGACCTTGCGGACGTCCGCCTCCCAGTAGTGGTCCTGGTAGTCCTGGGTGACGAAGTCCGGCTGGTCGACGGCCCCGTCCTTCGGCATCGGATACGTGCCGTCGCCTGTCACGATCCGCGGCTTGCTGATGAGGGGATCGCTGCTCACGTACCGGTACAGCAGGGCGCAGTATTCGCCGTTGAGCGACAGCGTCGTCTCGCGCCACCTGATGATGTCCCGG
This sequence comes from Streptomyces sp. NBRC 110028, assembly GCF_001417735.1. Taxonomy (GTDB): domain Bacteria; phylum Actinomycetota; class Actinomycetes; order Streptomycetales; family Streptomycetaceae; genus Streptomyces. The sequence continues at coordinate 66,108 of NZ_BBUZ01000032.1, read as the reverse complement.
GGATTGGCCCGGAAGTTCAGCTCGGCTCCCGAGGTGCCGACGATCCGGTCGTGACGCGTCGTCATGTAGATCAAGTCGTGGTCGACCTGGGTCGGCGCGTCGGGGTTCCGCGACGCGTTGGGGTAGCGCTGGGCGATGGTGAACGCGTCGAACGCGATCATCACGTTGATGAACTCGGACATGTTCCTAACCCCTCTTCTGTTGCACCTTGTATGCCATCGCCCGCGGGTAGTCGTGCCGGTGCAGGCGGACGCGGACCAGCAGTGGTCCGGCGTTGAGCGGGTCGGTGGGGTCGGCGAGGCGGGCCAGCAGTGCGTCCAGCTCCGAGGTGTGCGCGATGCTGATTCCGTTCGCCGGGGTCTTCTTGCCGGAGAAGACCTCCGCGAGGCGGTCGTAGCGCCATGGGTGGAGGACGTTGTAGAAGTCCGCGTCGTCCGTGGCGTCGTCGGCGTAGTAGGACGGGTGCACCAGCATCTGCTCGATGCCGTAGAAGTGCCCGTTGTCCATGACGAACACCACCGACCGCAGCCCGAGCCTGGTGTGGGTGGAGATCTCCTGGCAGGTTTCCTGGAAGGCGCCGTCGCCGACGAACACCATCGGGCGGGCGTGCTCGCGCTCGGGGGCGAGCGCGGCGCCGGTGGCCGCGCCGACGGACCAGCCGATGGACAGCCAGCTGATCTGCGACAGGAACCCGCCCGCGGGCAGGCTCAGGTTCATCGAGCCGATGAGGGAGAACGCGGCGTCGGAGACGACCGTCCAGTCCGCTTGCGTCTCCTGGCCCAGGAAGTGGTTGATCCGGTCGAACACACCGTCGTAGGTGAGCCGTTCGTCGTGCCGGGACCGCGAACCGCTGGTGCGGAGGGTGGCCCGGTGGTTACGGAGGCTGGCGGGGCGGTCGCCGGGCGCGCCGTGGTGGGCGTGGGCCTCGGCGTAGTAGTCGGCGGCCAGGCCTCCGGATCCGAAGCGCTTCACCAGCGCGTCCTGGAGGGCGGGCAGCAGCCGTTCGAGCTGGACGTCGGGGAAGTACCGGGTGCCGACGCTGACGCCGCCCTGGGCGGCCATCACCCAGTCGGTGCCGACGCACTGATCGCCGCCGAGGTTCTTCGACGTGGACCAGGCGCCCAGGCCGATCCGGCAGGTGGCCCAGTCCTTGAAGATCCAGTGCACATCCGGGTGGCTGGCGTCTCCGTTGTAGACGCCGTGGAACTGCCGCAGGTCCTCGTCGACGACGGCCTTGGCCCCGACGGTGGTGCAGAAGGGCACTCCGGTGGCGTCGGTCAGGTCGGTGAGCTGGTCGCCGAGGCGGAACCGGTCGATCTCCTCACCGGCCCACACGATCGGGCGGGGCCTGCCGTCCGGGCCGGGGTGTTCGTCGATCAGGGTGAGGACGGCGTCCACCGCGCTGTCCAGCATGGTCTGGTTGCGGGTGCTGAACGGCCGCTCACGGCGGACGAGGGGCTGCTCGGCGGCGGCGCAGGGCTCGTCCCACAGGTCCTCCATGACCTCCAGGTAGACGGGCCTGCGCTCGGACAGGCAGGCGGTGAGCGCGGCGTCGATCTGGCCGGGGGCGAGGCCCGGGTTGGAGATGACCTGCGCTTCCACGGTGACCTGCCGGTAGACGTCCAGGTTGCTCTCCCGGCGGGGGCTCATATGGGAGGTGAGCATGCCGAGGGCGCGGTAGTTCTGCCACTGCTCGTAGGGCGGGCAGGCGTTGATGGCGACGAGCGGGATGTGCTCGACGTACGCGCCGCCGCAGGCGCCCAGGAGGTTGAACGCGCCGACGCTGTAGGTGACCGCGGCCGCGCCGATGCCGTGGACGCGGGCGTAGGCGTCGGCGGCCTGGCCCGCGCCGCCCTCGGTGGGGGTGCCGACCCAGTCGACGTCACCCTCGTCCCGCAGGGTGGTGAGGAACGGGCCCAGGTGGTTGCCGGGGACGCCGAACAGATGGGTGATGCCCAACTCGGCCAGGCGGCGGGCCAGATAGCGGGCGACCGTGCACTCGGGGAAGATCGCGGTCATGAGCGGCCCTCCTGGTTCGGGCCCGGGGTGGTGACCCGCGGGGCCCGGTGGACGGCGGTGGCGGCGCGGACGGCGCTCTCCAGGGCGCCCTCGATCCAGGCGTGCTTGAGGGAGGTGTGCTCCCCGGCGAAGTGGACGGGGCCTTCGGGACGGGAGACGTCCAGGTGGAAGCTGGTCATCTGGTGCGCGGTGTAGATGGCGGCCTCGCCGAACGCGTACGGGTCGCGGGCCCAGCTCTTGGTGGCGCCCCGGCCGGTGAAGAACACCTCGATGCGGCGGCCGTGCAGGGCCTGGAGGTTGCGCAGGGCGTAGACGTAAGCCTCATCGCCGCGCATGGAGTCCCAGCGCGCGGCGTCGTCGGACCAGGAGTACGAGGCGAGCACCACGCCGCCGGTGCTGCCCTCGACGCGGTGCGAGGGGTAGTACATGAACCGGTTGGGGTTGTCGGTGGCGGAGCCCCCTCCGAAGCAGTGGGAGGCGGGGCGGACGGCGGGGCCGCGCAGCGGCATGGTGCTGTTGAGCCGCCGCATGTCCTCGGTGACGCCGCTGTCCTTGACCGCGGCGCCGAGCAGGTCGGCACCGGCCTCGGCGAGCAGGGTGGCGGGGGCGGTGCCGGCGTCCTGTTCGCCGTTCGGCTGGTAGTGCTCGTAGAGGCCCGGCGCGATGCTCTCCAGTTCGTTGCGCCAGTCCTGCTCGGTGAATTCCCACCACCGGTGGCTGAACTCCAGCAGCACCTTGGTGGCCTGGTCGTAGTGGGTCTCGATGATGGCGCGGCGCTTCTTGTACGACATCGAGGGGACGATCTCCACGAAGCGCAGGGCGGAGAACGGGATGGTGACGATCGCCAGGTCAGCGGTCCACTGGCGCGGCGGGGCCGTCGGGTCGTTCTCGGCGACGGTCCGCACCGCCACGCCCCACCCGTCGGGTCCGACGGCGTCGGCGCCCTCGGGGGCGGCATCGCGGCTGGGGTCGTGGTACTCGAGGCGGATCATGCGGTGGCCGGCCTTCACCTCGTCGCGCAGGCCCTGGTGCAGGGCGTGGGGCAGACGCCAACTGCCACCGGGTATCTCCCAGTAGCGGACGCCGGGGTTGATGTCGCTGCGGCTCAGGAAGCTGTGGAAGAAGGACAGGTGCAGCCGCGAGGACATGTTCTCCAGCGTTCCGACGGCCTCGATCGCCTCGTCGCTGAGCCCGCCGCAGTCGCGCAGGAAACCGCCCATGGAGTAGCCGTCGAAGTCGCGGATCACCCGGGCCCAGCCCTCGACCCACTGGTCGAACGGCTTGTTGACGCGCCGCCCGTCGACGATGTCGGAGTAGTAGTCGCGTACGTGCTCCAGCGCGTCGTCGACCATCTTCACCACCGGGGCGCGGACCTCGTCGTCGGTGAGATGGAAGCCCTCGTTGATCCGTTCGGGGGCGGTGTTGTAGTCGGCACGCCGCACCTGGACGCGGTTGGCGCGGATCCAGGAGTTGCCGCGCTTGTCGGGTTCCCGGAAGCCGGTGCCGTCCTCGCCATGGGTCCAGGTGTGGCCGGTGAAGGAGGTGTACGTCACCGGGGGCACCGCGACGCCGGGGCCGCTGCCGGTGGAGGGGTCGATGTCCACGTTGTAGAACTGCCGGCGGCCCAGCCCGAGCTTGTCGACGAGGGCGAGGACGAGCGGATGGAAGTCGGGCAGCCGCATGGCCCCGGCCTCGGCGTACTGGGCGGGGTCGCCGAACGGCTGGTGGTGCTTGGTGGCGCGGAAGGTCTTGATGCGTCCGCCGACACGGCTGGCGTTGGCCTCCAGGATGGTGACGTCGTGACCGGCGTCCTTGAGCAGACGGCCGGCGACGAGGCCGGTGATACCGGCGCCGACGATGAGGATCTTCTTGCGCGGGTGCGGGGTGGCGCCGAGGTCACCCGTGTCGATCAGGGTCCGCAGATAGCCGAGCTTGAGGTCCTCGTTGTCCGGCCCGACGAGGAGGAGTTCACGGGCGAGCCGGAGACACGTCTGCCAACGCGCACGCGTGGCGGAGTTACCGCTCGGGGTGTCCGTCATAGCCCGCGATCCTAAGGACGCGGAAACGGTTATTCAGTTATCCCGACAGGCAATGCATTGGCAAAGTCCAAAAAATGACGGACAGGCTTTGACGGAATCTCACCTTGCCCGCCATTTCGGGGAAGGGACTGAAGTCCACGCCCGGGGCAGAAGGGGAGCGGGGACGGCACGGGTGGCGTCAAGAAAGCGCGCCGGGCCAGGTCATCGAACTGGCCGGCGCATACCAACCCTCACCAATGCGCCAGGCCAACGGAATTCGAACGCGAGCACGCCCTCGCACCGCCGAATTCCATGGCCAACGACTTTACGATCGCAGCACCGTGGTGGTCTTGTTCCCGGCGTAGTCCTCCAGCACCGCCACGACCTGGCTGTTCGGGCTGGACATCGTCACCGTCATCGCCGCACGGGTGGTGCGGCCGCGGACGATGTACGGTTTGCTCCCCGAACCGTAGGTCGTGGCGAACGACTTCGGCTGACCGTCTTCGAGGACGGTGAGGGTGTGCCAGTCCGGGAGGGTGGGACGGGAGAAGGTGAAGGTGTTCCCCGCGACCTTCACGGCGGACCGGGGGTAGGGGCTGATGTCGGCGTCGGCGAAGGCGCCACGTACGCCGGTGGCCGTGCCACCGGCGGTCCTCACCGTGAGGAGGTACTTGTCCCCGTTGACCGGTACGCCGGTCAGGGTCACGCTCGACCGCTTGCCCGGCACCGTGACCTCCTTGGTGTAGGGATGGGAGGTGTCGAGGGCCCGGACGACCACCGTGACCGGCTCACCGGTCTGCTTCGGGGCCCAGGTCGCCTCGAGGGTGCCGTCGGGGGCCGCCTTGGCGGTCACCTCGGCCGGCGCGGTGGACAGGTCGAACGAGACGGTCGCGGGCTTGCTCCGGGTGCCGTCGGGGCCGACCGCCACGAGCCGCAGCTTCCCCGAGGTGGCGGTGAACCGCTTGACGTAGTAGACGTCGTCGTAGATGCCACCGAGGTAGGTGTCGTCGAGGTAGACGTCGTAGCGGCGCACCGTGTCGTAGTCGCTGCGCTGCCAGGACAGGAACAGCTCGTCGCTGCCGGGCAGCAGCTGGTCGATGCGCAGCTTCTTCGGTGTCGCCGGGGTGCGGTCGACGCCGTCGTGCAGCGCCAGGGCGCCCACGTTGACCTGGTAGTTCTTGATCGGCTGGGCCCCCGCTGCGACGACCAGGCCGAGGGAGGCGATGCGCTCACCGGCGTACTTCGACAGATCGGCGGAGACGGTGGTCCAGCCGCTGGTGCGCTTGCCGGTGCCGGACAGGGGCACCTGCACCACCTTGTCCGGGTCGGAGGCGAGCACCAGCGCGAGCCGCAGCTGGGAGTCGTCGTCCGCCGAGGGCTTGGTGTAGGTCAGGTCGAGGGTCGAGGCCGGTTCGACGCTCAGGTCGGTCTTGTAGAGGCGGACGGTGTTGTCGCTGTCGAGCGTGCCGCTGAGCGCCAGGGAGCTGCCGCCGTTGTAGGCGCCGATCTTCTGGTACGAGAAGCGGTCGGCGGGCGTGTACTCGGGGCCGTAGTCGAAGTCGGCCTCGAGGGGCGAGCGTGCGGCGTCGATCCACCACTGCCAGGTCACCGGGATGTCCTGGAGGTTGATGTTGCCCCACTCCGCGTCGCCCGAGAGCTTGCCGTCGCGCCACGTCGACAGGCCGTGCCCGGTGTTGAAGGACGTCGCGAAGGTGCTGCCCTTGATGACGGAGCGCTCGGCGATGTATTTCGAGATGCCCTTCCAGTTGCCCTCGGGTGTGGTGGCCCCCTGGGACGAGCCGGTCCACCAGCGGCGCTCCCGGTCGAAGACGGCCGACTGGGCCGTGTCGTCGGTCTTCTTGGCGTAGTCGGAGGAGACGAAGTCGGCGCCGAGGGTGGCGATGCCGTTCATGGGGGCGCCGTCGGTGTCGAGGTTGTCGTCGAGGTCGTACGGCTGGTCGAACTGGTACATGCCCGCCTCTACACCGGCGAAGACGCTTCTGCGCGGGTCGAGGCCCAGGCCCTTCGCGTAGGCCTTCGACCGGGTGAGCTTGGTCTTGTTCCACCAGTAGTTGAGGAAGATGGAGTCGGACACGTCACCCTGGGCGTTGTCCCGGACGAACGGGCCGTTCACCGGGTTGAACTCGTTCTGGTACGAGATCCTGCCGGTGGAGTTGTCGATGGAGTCGTACCACTGCACGTACAGGCCGCCGTCGCGCAGCTGCTCGAGGAACTTCTTGTAGGCGGGGATGTCGGCCGGGGCGACCGCGTCCTCCTGGTTGATGAAGTAGCCGTCGAAGCCGTAGTACGTGGCGACCTCGATGAGCTTGGCGGCGGCGGGGAAGGTGCCGTCGGCGTCCCGCTGGAGCAGTTCGGTGTACGCCTGGTCGCCCCGGTCGTTCGGGGAGAAGAAGACGCAGCCCAGCGACCGCACGCCGTTGGCGTGGGCGGCGTTGGTGTAGCCGGGGTTGGGGAGGTTGACCGCCCCGAACTCGAACCACTTCTCCTTCCAGTCGAGGTTCGGGTCGTAGTAGTCCACGGGCACCCCCTCGGTGGGCATGCCGTGCCAGGACGCGTACACGTCGGCGTACTGCCAGTAGTTGAAGAGGTACTGGCTGAACTCGCCTGTGTACGGGTGGCTTTCGAAGAACGCGTTGCCGTAGTCGCCCGCGAGGGTGAGCATCTGGGTGTCGGCCGGAAGCGCCGGTGTGCGCTGGGTCGCCGCGTTGGGGGCTATGCGGGTCTGGAGGGGCACCTTGGCGCGCAGCAACTCGGCGTCGGTGTCGTCGGCGGGGTTCCACCGCAGCAGATCGGTGGAGGAGTAGCCGTGCTGGTAGGGCTGGTGGGCCCCGACGGCGCTCTCCCCCGGCCAGGGGAGGGTGTCGCTCGCCAGGGCACTGCCGGCGCCCAGGATCAGGGCCAGCGCCCCTGCCAGAGCGCCGGTGCGTATCCGGGCCGGGGTCCGTCTTCCGCTGCCGTGGTATCGCCGTTGTCGTGCCATGCCATGTCCTCGCTTCCCTGGTGGGGGCGGATCGTGGTGCGCAGATCGCTCACGTACAGGTCTGTGCGGGCCCGTGCGGTGGCGCCCTCGGCGAAGCAGCGCGCGGCGGGCAGCTCCCAGGCGACGGTGAGGTGGCCGCGCGGCGGGACGGTGACCCGGCGGAAGGCGAGGAGTTCGCGTCGCCGGGGCAGCACCGTCCCGCCGGTGCGGTGGCCGAACAGGGGGACGATGACCTCGGCCTCGGTGGGGGCGGGGTTGGTGAGACCGACTTCGACGCGTACGGAGCGCTCGGACACGTGGGCGGTGAGGTCGCCGAAGGCGACGGTCCCGTAGCGCAGGCCGTGCCCGAAGGGGAACAGTACCGGGTCCGGTACGTCCCGGTAGACGTCGGTGGCCGCGTGGCGGTCGTTGTACCGCACGGGTACGGCTCCGGAGTGGCGGGGCGCGGTGAACGGCAGCAGGCCGACGGGTTCGTGGCCACCGAGGAGCGCGTCGGTGAGGGCAGCGGCGCCGTGGGGACCGGGGTAGCCCGCCCACAGCACGGCGTCCGTGTGGTCCGTCACGGTGGTGAGGACGTGTGGTCTGCCCGCGACGACCACCGCGACGACGGGGCAGGCGGAGCGGGCTCGTACGGCGGTGACCAGGTCGTCCTGGCCTCCGGGCAGGGACACGTCCGCGAGGTCGACGCCCTCTCCCGCGGTCGCCACCGCGGCGTGGCCCGCGACGGCCCCGTTGTCGGCGAAGTCGTCGTCGTAGGCGCGGTGGCTCGTCCCGCCGAGGGCGAGGATCACGACGTCGGCGCCGCACAGGTCGGCCCGGGAGGGCGGGCCCGGCGGGCACACGATCTCGGTGTGGGGCAGCGCCCGGCGCAGCGCGTGTTCCAGGGAGAGTGCCGATGACGCGGGGAGCGGCGGCACGTAGTCGCCCAGCATCGCGGTGACATCGTGGGCGTTGGGCCCGGCGAGCACGACCTTGGTGAGGGATGGCGGGGCCAGCGGCAGCAGCCGGTCCGGGTTGTGCAGCAGGACCAGGGACTGGCGGGCCAGGCGCCGGGACAGCCGGTCCGTCGTGTGCCCGGCCAGGGTGAGCCGCTCGCGGCCGGGCACGGGCCGGGGCGGGCCGGGGGTTTCCGGCAGCAGGCCCAGGCGGTGTTTGAGGGTGAGCACCCGGCGGCAGGCGGCGTCGACCAGCTCGGCCACGCGGGGGTCCCGGGCCGCGGCGGTTTCCAGCAGGGCGAAGGACTCGTCCCACAGCGAGAGGTCCACACCGGCCTCGAGGGCGGCCACGGCCGCGGCCTCCGGGCTTCCGGTCATCGCGGTCAGGCGGTCCACGGCCCGGCCGTCCGCCATGACGACGCCGGCGAACCCGCACTCGGCGCGCAGGAAGCCGGTGAGCAGATCGCGGTTGGCGCAGCAGGGCACGCCGTCGATGTCGTTGTAGGCGGCCATGAAGCCCAGCGCCCCCGCCTCGACCGCTGCTCTGACACTCGGCAGATGCAGTTCGCGCAGGTCGCGGGGGCCGATGACGGAGGACTGGCCGTTGCGTCCGCCGACCGCCTCGCCCTGGGCCGCCAGGTGTTTGAGCACGACGGCGACGCCGTCCGCGCCGGGCGCACCGTCGTGCCCGCCCTGCATCCCGGTCACCACGGCGCGGGTGAGTTCCGCGGCGAGCAGCGGGTCTTCCCCGAAGCACTCCTCGGCCCGCCCCCAGCGCGGGTCGCGCAGCAGGTCCAGCGCCGAGACCAGCGCCAGATGCACCCCGCTCGCCGCCAGCTCGGCGGCGACGGCCGCCGCCGCCTCGGTCAGCAGATCCGGGTCCCAGCCCGCGGCGACGGCCAGGTTGGTGGGCAGCAGCGTTCCGCCGAGGGCCTGGTGGCCGTGGGGTGCCTCTTCCGAGAGGAGCACGCCGATGCGGTGGCGGCCCGCCCGGGCCACTTCCTCCTGGACCAGGGCCGCGACCTCGGCACGCTCCTCGGGCCGGATGCCGTCGTGCCAGGAGCGGCCCGACCAGGCGTCGGCGCGGAACAGCCCGTACAGGGCCCCGAGGCCGCCCCAGCGGTCGATCTCGGCGCGGGCCCGGCGGGTGAGCCGGAAGCCGCCCCGAGGGGCGCGTTCGACGGCCTGCCAGCCGTACAGGCGCTGGTTGAGCTGGCCGGCCTTCTCCCGTGGGGTCAGCTCGGCGAGGAGGCGTTCGACGGTGGCGGGGGCGGTGATGGGGTCGTGTTCAGTGTTCGGCATGGGTGTGTGCCCGATCGAGTACGGCCGCGTCGCTGACCGAGGTGTAGAAGGTACGCCCGGTCGGTTCGGCGGGGACGAGGGAGGTGATGCCTCGGGCGCCCAGCGCGCCCGGGTCGGCGGCGGTGGCGGACGTGACCAGGGCGGGACGTGCTCCGGCGCGGGCGCGTCGCATCCATGTCTCGAACACGCCGCCACCCGGGGACAGTTCGGCGCGGGATACGGGGACGTCCTCGCCGTCGACCGGGACCGCGACGGCTTCCCGCCGGGGCGAGGGGCGCGGTCGGCCGCGGAGTTCCGCGGCGAGTGCGGCGAAGCGGTGGCCGATCGGCTTCACCGCGCCGTCGGCGCCGATGAGACCGAGGCTGTGCTCGAGGTCCGGGAAGTCCGCGAGCCGGCGGTCCACGTCGTGTGAGCACCACCAGGTGATGCCCCACAGCGCCTCGCTGTCGGCCGCCGCTCGTACGGTCCGTTCGAGGAAGTCGGGCGCCTGGTCCTCGGTGAGGTGGTTGAGCGGGGCGCCGACCTCCTGGAGCCACACCGGACGGGCGGGGTCGGCGGCGAAGGCGCGGGACAGCTCGATGAGGTAGGCGGCGTGGTGGACGGACTCGTGGGACATGGCGCCGTAGCCCTGCGCCGTGCCGTTGAAGATCCACGAGTGGACGACGCTCATCCGGCCGTGCCGTGTGGAGTGGGCCGGGACGAAGGCGTGGCCGTCGGCGTACCAGACGGCGTCGTATTCGGCGTTGAGCCGGAAGTGGCGGGGGTCGCGCGGGCCGGTGCCGTGGAGGGCGTCGAGCCAGGAGGTCACCTGGTGCGGGGTGGCGGCCATCGGGTTGGGGTGCACCGCCGAGGTGAACTGGTTGACCTCGTTGCCCAGGGTCAGCCCGAGGAAGTTGGGCAGATCGTGCAGCTGCTCGTCGAACGCCTCGACCAGCCGGGCCTGGGCGGCGATGGCTTCGGGATCGCTGAACATGCTGCGACGGTGCCAGTCCGCGAGCCAGCTGGGCACGAAGTCGAAGCCGGACAGATGCCCCTGGAGGACGTCGACACTCGCGTCGAGACCGGCCTCGCCGGCGATTTCCACGACCGCGCGGATGTCCTGGAGGGCGCGGTGACGGATCAGGGTGCGGTTCGGTTGCACCACGGGCCACAGCGGCAGGACGCGCACGTGATCGATTCCCAGGCCCGCCAGGGCCTTCATGTCGCGGCGGGTGTTCTCCGGGTCCGGGGCCAGCCAGGAGTAGAACCAGTCCTGGGAGGGCGTGTAGTTGACTCCAAACCTCAGCATCTCAACCTTTCAGGCCGCCGGCTTCCAGCCCGCGGAAGAAGTGGCGCTGCAGGACGGCGAAGAACGCCACGATGGGGACCAGGGCGATGATGGTGCCGGCCGCGATGAGGCGCGGGTCGTCGTAGAAGGTGCCGCGCAACCGGTTCAGGCCGACGGTGAGGGTGTAGTTCTGTTCGTCCGACAGGACGATGAGGGGCCAGAGGAAGTCGTTCCACGAGCCGACGAAGGCGAAGATGGCCACGACCGCGATCACGCCCTTGACCTGCGGTACGGAGATCCGGATGAAGCGCTGCCAGGCGTTGGCGCCGTCGACGACGGCGGCCTCTTCCAGCTCGCCGGGAAGGTTGCGGAAGGCGTTGCGCATGAGCAGCACGTTCAGGGCCGCCACCAGGGTCGGCAGGGCGACCCCGAACAGCGTGTTCACCAGCCCGGTGGCCCTGACGGTGAGGAATTGCGCGATCAGGACGGTCTCGGAGGGGACCAGCAGGGCTGCGACGCAGATCGCGGTGGCCACGCCCCGGCCGCGGAAGCGCAGCTTGCCGAGCGCGTACCCGGCGCAGGTGGCTCCCACGACGTTGCCCACCACGGCCATGGCCGCCACCGCCAGGGAGTTCAGCAGATAGCGGGGTACGGGCACGCGGTCGAGCACCGTGGCGAAGTGGTCGAACGTGGGGTGTTGGGGGATCAGCCGGGGCGGCCGTGTGTAGAGGGGTTCCCCCGCGCCCTTGAGGGACAGCGAGAGCTGCCACACCAGCGGTCCCGCCAGGAGCACGGCCATGAGCACGAGGATCAGGTAGCGTGCCGCGGAGCCCGGCGAAGCCCTGCGCCGCCGGGCGGTGACGGTGGGGGTGCGCGGAGAGAGCCGGGCCATCAGGAACTCCTCTTGCGCCGCAGGGCGAGTTGCGCGAGCAGCATCCCGCCGAGGATCACGAACATGAACAGGCTGATGGCGCCCGCGTAGCCGGTGCGCGCCTGCAGCCCGGTCCCCTCGCGCTGGATCAGCATGGTCATGGTGAGATCGCCTCCGCCCACTCCCCCGGTGCCGCCGGTGAGGACGTACACCTCGCCGAACACGCGGAAGGCCGCCACGGAGGACAGCACGGCGATGAGCGCCATCGTCGAACGCACGCCCGGGACCGTGACGGCCAGGAAGCTGCGCACCGCGCCGGCGCCGTCCATCGCCGCCGCGTCGTACAGGCTCCGGTCGATGGTGGCCAGGGCGGCGAGGTAGATGACCATGTAGTAGCCCAGGCCGGTCCACACGGTGACGAACATGGCGCTGAAGAGCAGCAGCCATCGGCCGGTGAGGAACGGGACGGGCTCGGCCACCGCGTCCATCGTGGAGAACAGGGCGTTGACCAGGCCTCGTTTGTCGAGCATGTTCGTCCAGATCAGACCGACGACCACCGGCGACATGACCACGGGCAGGTACATGGTGGTGCGGAAGAAGCCGGTCAGCCGTCCCGCGCTGCTCACCAAGGTGGCCAGGACGAGCGGGAGGACCACCATGCAGGGCACCACGCACACCGTGTAGAGCGTGGAGTTCAGCAGGGCGGTGGTGAACCGCTCGTCGGCGAACATCCGGCGGAAGTTGTCCCAGCCGACGAACCCGCCCTGCCGCAGCAGGGTCGAGTCCGTGAACGACAGTCCCAAGGTGTTCGCGAACGGCACCAGGACCATCAGCACGATGACGGTCAGTCCCGGCAGCAGGAACAGCCACGGGGTCACGCTCCAGCGGTGCGTGGCCAGGACGGTCCCCCGGCGGCGGGACGGGCGATCGGCGCGCTCGGCCCGCTTCAGGGGGGTCCCGCGCTGAAGGGAGATGGTCACTTGTCCGCTTTCAGGCGCTCGTTGGAGTACCGGACGGAGGCGTCCAGCGCCGCCTTCACGGACTTTTTGCCCAGCAGCGCCTGGGCGATCTGCTCCCGCAGGGTCTGGCTGTCGGCCGCCCCGGAGAACGCGGGCGGCCACCACACGGCCGCCTTCCTCACCTGTGCGGCGCTGTTCCGCCGCACCTTGGTGGCCGGACTCCCGTCGTCCTTGGTGAAGTACGCGTCGTCCAGCGTCCCGGCGGAGGAGGGGAAGACCGAGGCCTTCTTGGCGAAGGTGAGCTGGTTGGCGGAGTTGGTGACGTACGTGGCGAAGGCCGTGGCCAGGGACTGGTTCTTGCTCGCCGCGTTGACGACCAGGGACTCCAGGTACATGTTGGGGGCGCCGTTGCTGATGCGCGGGCCGATGCCCAGGCTCTTGTACACGTCCGGTGCGGTGGTCCTCAGGTCGTCCAGCGTGTACGAGCTGCCGGGCAGGTAGGCCAGGCGGCCCGCCTTGAACTCCTCCACCTCCTTCGTCTGGAGGTTGTTCAGCGCTTCCTCGCCGATCCCCTTCTTGGCGTAGAGCGTGCGGAACCGCTCGACGTACTCCACGCCCTTGGCGTTGTTGTAGGTGAACTTGCTCCCGCGGGCGTCCATGAGCGGCACGCCGTACTCGCCGAAGGTCTCGATGGCGGGCATCCGGGCGATCATCATCGTGTCCGAGCACTTCTCGGCCATGGTTTCCGCCTGGTCGAACAGCTCGTCGTAGGTGGCGGGCAGCTTGCCGGGGTTCAGACCGCACTTGGTGAACAGGGCCTTGTTGAAGAAGGACGGCCCGGTGTTCAGATACCACGGGTAGCCGTACGTGCCGCCGTCCAGGCCCTTGAACGTCATGGCCTCCCAGGCCTTGCCGGCGTAACGGCCCTCGGCCTTCGGGTCGGCCTTGTTCAGGTCGAGCAGGACTCCCGCCTTCGCCAGGGTGTAGGCGGCCTCCGGCCCCATGTCGACGACGTCGGGGAGGGATCCGGCCGCGGCGTCGGCCGACAGCTTGTCCTGGTAGCCCTCCGCGGGCTGGTCGACCCATGTGATGTCGGTGCCCGGGTGGGCCTTCTCGAACGAGGCGACGAGGCCGTTGAAGTACGAGGTGAACTTGTCGTTCTTCAGGTTCCAGGTCTGGAAGGTGATCTTGCCGGACACCTTTCCGTCCGATGCCTTCGTCGTCCCGCCGCCGCCCATGACGCAGGCGGACAGCATCAGCGATCCGGCAGCGAGTCCCGCGATGCGCGCGGCCCGTCTTCCCGCTGGCGTCATTGGTCTTCTCCTCGTCCGGGGTGTGTGGTGGCGCGTGCGTGTCGGGGGGCGATCCGCAGGGTCGCCACCTGGAAGGGGCCGAGGTGCAGGGCCGCGCCGTCGGCGGGGCGGGGCGTACCGGCCGGTGTCCGGGGCAGGGCGGTGGGCAGGGCGTCGCCGGGCGCCCCGGACGCCCCGGGCACGTCGGGCACATCGGATACGTCGGATGCTTCGGGCACGTCGGGCGCGAGTTCGCGTTCCAGCAGGTCGGTCTCCGTGACGACGGCGTCCGCGCCGAGTTCCGCGCAGGGGCGGAGCTGGGCCCGCGCCCGGCTTCCCCGCGTTTCGTAGACCCGCACGACGAGGTCCCCCGAACCGTCGTCGGCGAGTTTGATCCAGTCGACGACCGCGTGTCCGCGCAGCAGCTCGATTCCCACCAGCGGTGGCAGTGGCGGGAGCGGCGGGAGGTCGGGCGCGTTGAACAGGGAGGCGGCCTCGACCGTGGCGGGCACATCCGCTCCGGGGAGCAGCGCCCAGCGGAAGTGGTGGGTTCCCGCGTCGGCGTCGGGGTCGGGGAAGCGGCTGCCCCTCAGCAGCGACAGCCGGACGACGGTGGCGTCGCGGTCGGCGCGCGCGTCGGCGCCGTACATGGTGTCGTTGAGGACGGCCACGCCGTAGTCGCCGTCGCCCACCTGGATGTACCGGTGCATGGCGGCCTCGAACATCGCGTCCTGCTCCGCGGTGTTCACCAGGAGCGGCCGCTCGACGTATCCGTACTGCGTCTCGAACCGTGCCGTCCGCGCCATGACGTGGACCGGAAGGGCGACCTTGAGCAGGCGCTCACGCTCCTGCCAGTCGACCGCGCACTCCGTCTCGAACCGGCCGGTGCCCGCTCTCAGCCACATGGTCAGCGTGGCCGTCGAGGCGCCGAAGCGCCGGATGACCTCGACCCCGGCGTCGGGTCCGTCGTGGACCACCGTCCGGCTGGTGACATCGTCGACCACCTGGAAGTTCCGTAGGGTGTGGCGGTCCACGTCCCACGCGTCCCATCGCACCGGCTCGTCACGGAACAGCTGCAGTACGCCCGCACGCCCGCCGGGCGGTACCACCTCCCGGCCGCCGCGCAGGTCGTGGAGCGAGGTGAGGTGGCCCTCGGCGTCGACGACGACCCGCAGCAGGCCGTCGTCCAGAACGGTGGCACCGGCTTCCCCGTCGGTGACGCGGACGGGGTCCGCACCGGCGGGACGTGCCGGGACGAACGGAGGGAGCAGCCCCGCCGTCCGTCCAGGGGCCGCAGTGCTCAGCTCCTTGGCCGCCTGTCCGATGAGCCCGCGCAGCCGGGACTCGGTCGCCCGGTAGGTGGCGCGGGCCTCGCGGTGCACCCAGCTGATGGAGGTGCCCGGCAGGATGTCGTGGAACTGGTGCAGGAGCACGCCGCGCCAGATCTCGTCCAGGCTCTCACGCGGATAGGGCGCACCCCGCAGGACCGTGGCCGCGGCACCCAGGTACTCGGCCGCCCGGAGCAGCGATTCACAGCGCCGGTTGTGCCGCTTCATCGCCACCTGGGACGTCAGGGTGCCCCGGTGCAGTTCGAGGTACAGCTCGCCCCGGTGGACGGGCGCCAGCGGCCGTGCGGCCGACTCGACCTCGCGCAGTTCCGCCTCGGCGTCCTCGAAGAACCGCGCCGGGGTGCGGGACTCCACGCGTGGCGCGCCTTCCAGGTCGGCGAAGCGGCGCAGCCGTTCGGCCATCTCCGGGGTGGGGCCACCGCCGCCGTCGCCGTAGCCGTAGGGCAGCAGCGAGTGGGAGGCGATGGCCTTGTCCTTGAAGGTGGTGACCGCGTGGCGCAGTTCGCGGGCGGTGACCTCGGCGGCGTAGGTCTCCGCGGGCGGGAAGTGGGTGAAGATCCGGGTGCCGTCGATGCCTTCCCACCAGAAGGAGTGGTGCGGGAAGGCCGTGGTGTCGTTCCAGGAGATCTTCTGGGTCAGGAACCAGCGGGCCCCGGCCCGGCGGGCCAGTTGGGGCAGCGCTCCCGAGTAGCCGAAGGAGTCGGGCAGCCACACCTCCCGCGTCTCGATACCGAAGCGGCTGAGGAAGTACCGTTTGCCGTAGGTGAGTTGGCGGACCATGGACTCACCGGTGGGGATGACACCGTCCGGCTCCACCCACATGCCCCCGACGGGCACCAGCCGCCCGCGCTCGACATGGTGCCGCACCCGCGCGAAGAGGTCCGGGTAGTGCTCTTCGAGCCAGGCGAAGTGCTGCGCCGCCGACATGATGTAGACGAGATCCGGGTGGGCGTCCAGCAGGGCGAGGGCATTGGAGACGGTCCGGGCGAGTTTGCGCACCGTCTCACGGAGCGGCCACAGCCACGCCGAGTCCATGTGCGCGTGTCCCACCGCGGTGATCCGGTGGGCGGAGGCGTGCGCGGGTGCGGCGAGCAGTGGCGCGAGGTGGGCGCGTGCCCGGCGGGCGCTCGCTTCGGAGTCCGCCGCGTCGTAGGTGTCGAGGGCGCGCTCGATGCCGTACAGCAGGCGCCAGTGCCGCGGTTCGTCCTCGGTGAGTTCGGCGGCCAGCCCGCCGAGGACGTCCAGGTCGGACAGGAGGGCGTGCACCTCGGGCGAGAACACGGCGGTCTCCGCGCGCCGTAGCCGGAACCGCTCGAAGGGTTCCCGCGCGCCCTTCTCCCCGTGCTCGGTGGCGACGAAGGGCGGCAGGCCCAGCAGCAGGGGGTTCGCCGCGGCCTCCACGTAGAGCACGAAGCGGCCGTCCGGGCCGAGCAGTCCGGGACCGGTGTCCCCCTCGCCGAGCCGGATCGCGGTCTGCCGCGGGTGCAGACCTTTGACGATGGTGCCGTCCGGGGTGAAGACCAGGCCTTCGCAGTGGCCACCGACGGAGTGGTCGAACCAGCCCAGGTCGAGCAGCAGGTCGACCGGTCCGGGGAGCGGCGGCTCGACCCGGCCGCTGACGCGGAACCAGGTGGTGGACCACGCGGGCCCCCATGCCTCCCCCAGGGCGAAGGGCCGGTAGTCGGGGCGGCCGCGCCGAGCCTCCGTCATCAGCCCGAGCGCATGACGGGGGCTCACCGGCTCACCGTCGTCCCCGACCGTCCATGCCTCGGTCTCGACGTCCCCGAGGCGGCGGTGGAGCCGGGGAAGGATGCGCTCACGACGTACGCGGTCGAGCCGCTCAAGTGTCCTGCCGAAGTGACGGTGCATGAGTGGTCCTCACCGCAGAGGAGGAGCAACAGGTCGTCTAATACGTTTTAGTAGAATCGCGAGTGGCCGCAGATTAATACGTTTCAGTTCGTCAGTCACCGCGGCGGATCATCACGGTTGCGTAAAGTCGACGTGGGTCACGATGGAGGGTCGATGCCACCGAAGAACCGTGCCTCGTCAGGAGCCGGGGCGGGCTCGGGCTCCCCCGGCCGCCCGCGCGCCGAGGATTCGCCGCCCCGGCCGCGCAGCACCGACATCGCGCGGCTCGCGGGCGTCTCCGTCGCGGCGGTGTCCATCGCGGTCAACGGGCGCCCCGGGCTGAGCGACGCGACCCGCAAGCGCATCCTCGATGTCGCGAACGAACTCAACTGGCGCCCCCACCTGGCCGCCCGGGCGCTCAAGGGCGCGGCCAACGACGTGGTCGGCATGGTCATCGCGCGTCCCGCCCGCACGCTCGGTGTCGAGCCCTTCTTCGCCCAGTTCCTCTCCGGCCTGCAGTCCTGCCTGTCCAACCGGGGAATCGCCACGCAGTTACTCATCGTCGAGGACACCGAGACCCAGGTGGCGGTCTATCGGCGCTGGGCCGCCGAGCACCGGGTGGACGGCCTCGTCCTGCTCGACCTCGCGGTCGACGACGTCCGGCCCCAACTCGTCGCCGATCTGGGCATCCCGGCCGTGGTGCTGGGAAGCCACGGCAAACCGATGCCGCTGACCAGCGTCTGGGTGGACGACCACGCCGCCACGGTGAGCATCCTGCGCCATCTGGTGGCCCTCGGGCACCGGCGCATCGGCCACGTCAGCGGCACGGTGGCCTACCAGCACACCCGGCGCCGTCTGCGGGCCATCGACGACGTACGCGAGTCCACCGGCATCGACGTGACGTCCGTCGCCACCGACTACTCCGACGCCCAGGGCGCGTCGGCGACCCGCCGCCTGCTCGAAGCCGACCCCCGCCACACGGCGATCGTCTACGACAACGACGTGATGGCTGTCGCCGGGCTCGGGGTGGCCACCGAGATGGGCATCCCGGTTCCCGGCGCGGTCTCCGTGGTGTCCTTCGACGATTCCGTACTCACCACCATGGCCCACCCCTCGCTCACCGCGCTCACGCGCGACACCTTCGCGCTCGGCACGCTCACGGCCACCGAACTGCTGCGCGTCATGGCCGAGCGCCCCGAGCCCCGCTCCGTGCAGGCGCCCACTCCTCAGCTGGTCGTACGACAGAGCACCGCCCCTCCCGGCCAGGGACAGCACACGGGTGCCGGTGGCGTGTGAAACCACGCGAGGTCCGCCGCGGCCGTCGGCCGGCCTCGCGAGGTTGTTCGCGGATACCGGCGGTGCTGACCACCGCCCGCGGGCCGGTGGGGTGGTCAGCCGGCTTCGGCGCGGTGGCCGCTCATCACGGCCAGGCTTTCGTCGCGGATGGGCTGTGAGGTGTCGCGGTCGGGGCGGTAGGGGGCCAGCTCGGGTGCGGGGGTGGCGGTGGTGAGTTCTGCGGTGGCGAGGGCGGCGAGGAGCGGGGCGAGGGTGACACCGCTGTGGGTGGCGATGGTGTAGAGGCCGGGTGCCTGGGGGTGCGGGCCGACCAGGGGGAGGCCGTCCTCGGGTACGGGACGGACACCGACCCGGGTGCCGCCCAGGGCGCGGACGGCGGGCAGGACGGCGGCGCACCGGCTGAGGAGGTCCGCTTCGGGCGGCACCCGGGTGGCCGGCGTCGGGTCGAGGAGGGCGTCGACCGGCCAGGAGATGGCGCAGACCCGGTTGCCCGGGGCGGGGCGCAGGTCGACGCCGGGGGTGGCGACGATGGCGCGCAGTGGCTCGGCGAGGGGGACGGACTCGCCCACCAGGCCGGGGATCTGGCGCAGCGGCAGCCGCATCCCGGCCAGTTCGGCGATGCGTCCGGCGCCGGGGCCCGCGCAGTTGACGACGTGGTCGGCCTCGAAGCGCCGGCCGCGCGCCTCGGCGCCGCGTATCCGGGTCCCGTCCCGCAGCAGGGCGGTGACGGGGGTGTCGTAGCGGATGTCGGCGCCCAGGGCCGCGGCCCGGTCCAGGAGGGCGCGCGCGAGGAGGGGCGCGTCGTACCAGGTGGCCTCGTCGTGCACGACGAGTTCGGTGGCGCGGCAGGAGGCGGGGTCGACGGCGGGTACGAGGGTGCGCAGTTCGGCGGGGTCGGCGGTGCGGCAGGGGTGGCCCCACTCGGCGAGGCGCTCGGCGCGCGTGCGGAGGGTGCGTTGTTCGTCCTCGGTGTGGCCCCACTGGACGAGCGGTGCGGGGTGGCGCCAGCCGGGGGCTCCGGTGCGGGCGTGGATGTCCTGCTCCAGTTCGCGGTGGAGCGCGGCGCTGCGCTGGTTGAGCAGGAAGTAGGAGTGGGGGGTCTTCAGGTGGGTGACGTCGATGGAGAAGGTGGCGCCCGAGGTGCCCGGGGTGGGTCCGCCGGCGTCGAGCACGGTGACGCCGACACCCGCCTCGGCGAGGCGGTGGGCGGTGGCGGCGCCGATCACTCCGGCGCCGATGACGAGGGCACGGGTCATGTCGGACTCCTTCGGTGGCAGTCGGGGGAAGGGGGCGTGCCGGGGTGGTCGGAGCACCTTTCAGAGCACCTTGCTGAGGAACGCGCGGGTGCGTTCGTGGCGCGGGTCGCTCAGCACGTCCGCGGGCGGGCCGGTTTCGATGACGACGCCGTCGTCCATGAACACCAGCGAGTCGCCGACTTCCCGGGCGAAGCCCATCTCGTGGGTGACGACGACCATGGTCATGCCGTCGTCGGCGAGTGCGCGCATCACCTCCAGCACCTCTCCGACGAGTTCGGGGTCGAGCGCGGAGGTGGGCTCGTCGAACAGCATCAGTTCCGGCTCCATGGCCAGGGCGCGGGCGATGGCCACCCGCTGCTGCTGGCCGCCGGAGAGCTGGGCGGGGTAGCTGTGGGCCTTGTCGGCGAGGCCGACGCGGTCCAGCAGTTCCGCGCCGCGCCTGCGGGCCCGTTCCTTCGGCTCCTTCGCGACCTGGACGGGTGCCTCGATGACGTTTTCCAGCGCGGTCATGTGCGGAAAGAGGTTGAAGCGCTGGAAGACCATGCCGATGCCGCGGCGGCGCCGGGAGACGGCCCTCTCGCTCAGTTCGTGGAGCTTGCCGTCGCGCTCTTCGTAGCCGACGAGTTCACCGCGGACGTACAGGCGTCCCCGGTCGATGGTCTCCAGGTGGTTGACGCAGCGCAGGAAGGTGGACTTGCCGGACCCGGACGGGCCCACCAGGCACATCACCTCGCCGGGGGCGACGGTCAGGTCGATGCCCTTGAGGACGTCGGTGCGGCCGAAGCTCTTGTGCACGCTCTCGGCGCTGATCAGGGCGGAGGTCAACGTGCGGTCTCCTCACGGTGTTTCCGGGTCGCGGCGCGCAGCCGCTGGAGCGGGGTGGGCGGCGGGGTGCGGCTGGTGCCGCGGCCGAAGCGCCGTTCCAGGTAGTACTGGCCGACGTTGAGCACGGAGGTGGCCACCAGATACCAGAAGCAGGCGACGACCAGCAGCGGCACCTGCTGGAAATTGCGCGAGTAGATGCCCTGGATGGAGGTCAGCAGCTCGGGCACGGCGATGGCGAACACCAGCGAGGTGGTCTTCAGCATGGAGATCGCCTGGTTGCCGGTGGGCGGGATGATGATGCGCAGCGCCTGCGGCAGCACGATGCGGCGCAGGGTCTGCCCGCGGGACATGCCCAGCGCCTGGGCGGCCTCGCTCTGGCCGTCGTCGACGGAGGTGATGCCCGCGCGGACGATCTCGGCCATGTACGCGGCCTCGTGCAGCCCGAGGCCGAGGACGGCGGCGGTGAGCTGGGTGATGAGGGTGTTGGTGTCGGCCTGGATGAAGGTCGGTCCCCAGGGGATGCCGAGGCCGATCGTGGGGACGATCGCGGAGAGGAAGTACCAGAAGAGGAGCTGGACCAGCAGCGGGGTGCCGCGGAAGAGCCAGATGTAGCACCAGCTGAGCCGGGACAGGATCGGGTTGGCGGACATCCGCAGGACGGCGAGGACGACCCCGCCGACGATGCCCACCGCCATGGCGAGGACGGTCAGCAGCAGGGTGGTCCGCAGCCCCTCCATGATCACTGGCGAGAAGAGGAATTCGCCGACGGTCCCCCACTGCATACGGGGGTTGGTGATCCAGCCCTCCAGGAGGAAGACCATCAGGAAGGTCACGGCGACCGCGGCCACGCGCAGCCCCGGGCGGCGCACGGGGACGGCGCGCAGGGTCTCGGCGGCGGGCCCGGAACCGGTGCCGCCGGACTCCGCCCGGGTGAGGGTCTCGGTCATGCCGCTCCCCCGTTCACCGTGGCGCGCTTCAGGGCCCCGGAGGCGATGTTCCATGCCTTGAGGATCTTCGCGTAGGTGCCGTTGTCGATGAGTTTCTGCAGGGCACCGCGGACAGCCCGTACCAAGGTCCGCTCCTCCTTGTTGATCAGGATTCCGTAGGGCAGGAAGCGGTACGGCTCGTCGGCCGTGCGGAACCTGCCGTGCGACATCTCGGCCTGGTAGACGACGGTGGGGGTGCCGCCGACGAACGCGTCGGCGCGGCCCGTGGACAGGGCCTGGAAGCAGCCGACGGAGTCGGGGAAGACCAGTTTCTCCAGCTCGGGTTTGCCGTTCGCGGCACACTTCTTCGCCTGCGCCGCCACGTCGTCCACCTGCGAAGTGCCCTGCTCGACGGCGACCTGGCCGCCGCACAGGCTGCCGAGTGAGCGGATGGTTCCGGCGGCCTTCTCGGAGGCGAGGATCGAGCTGCTGGTCTTCATGTAGTCGACGAACGTGACCTGCGACCGGCGTTCCTTCTTGTCGAGCATGGCCTGGATCGCCACGTCGTAGCGGTGGGACCTGACCCCGCCGATGATGCTGTCGAAGTTCGCCTGCACCAGGTGGACGCGGAGGCCGAGGACCTGGCCGACCGCGCGGATGAGGTCGGGTTCGGCGCCGATGACGGTCTTGTTGTCGATGTCCAGGAGGGACAGCGGCGGGTAGTCGTTGCCGACAGCCGAGGTGAGTGATCCCTTGTCGCGGATGTCGCGCGGGAGCAGGGCACGGAGTGCGGGGTCGACGCGCTGCTCGGGCACCTTGGACTGGTTGACGGTCGTGGTGCCGCCGCACGCCGTCACGGCCGGCGTGAGCAGTGCCGCGAGTGCGAGGGGAAGTGCGGTGGCGCGGGCTCGCGCCTGCCTTCCGGGCACGGTGCCTCCCTTCTGGGCTGCTGGCCGGGGGACCGGTACGGGGCTGGTGGACGCCCAATCTGCGCGATGGCGGCGGCCCGGGCAAGATCAGGGAGAGTGAACGTTTCCACGCGGAGTGTTAAGTTCGTCTGATGCTGACCCCGCCGCAGCTGAAGGCGATATGCGAGGTGGTCGCCGCGGGCTCGTTCCGTTCGGCAGCCCAGCGCCTCGGCTACACGCCCTCCGCCGTCTCCCAGCAGATCTCCACGATCGAGCGGGCTCTGGGCGTCGCGCTCTTCGAGCGCTCACCGCGCAGCGTGCGCCCCACTCCGGCCGGGCTCCAGCTCGCCCGGCGCGCGGGCCGGCTGCTGGCCGACCTGTCGGCGACGGAGAACGAGATGCGCGCCTACGCCGCCGCCGAGCGGGGGCGGCTGCGGCTGGGCAGCTTCTGGTCCGCGGGGTTCCGGCTGGTGCCGACGGTGCTGACGGGGTTCCTCCGGGACCGGCCCGAGGTCGACGTCCGCTACGAGGAGGGCGACCCGCAGGTCACCGTGCCCGCGGTGGTGGAGGGTCGGCTGGATCTCGCCGTGATCTTCGAGTACGGCGTGGTGCCGCGCAGCCGGCCCGACGGCCTGGACCATACGCTGGTACGGGAAGAGCCGCTCTATGTGCTCCTGCCCGCGGGGCACCCGCTCGCCGGGCGGCGCCACCTCCGCCTCGCCGATCTGCGGGACGAGCGCTGGATCAGCTACCACGAGGACACCGACGCCGCCCGCTGTCTGCGCCACATCTGCGCGGCCGGTGGCTTTGTGCCGGAGGTGCTCTTCCGTACGAACGACTACAACCTGCCCTACGAACTGGTCCGGCAGGGCCTGGGGGTGGCGATCGCACCGGAACTCGCCATCGCGGACACCTCCGCCTCCCCCGACACCTCCGGCACCCACCTCGTCCGGCTCACCGACCCGACCCACACCCGCCGGGTCTACGCCACGCGCCGCACCAACGACCCCAACCCGTTCCTCCCCCAGGCCCTCACCCTCCTGCACACCGCGGCGGCCGCCCTGCCCGAGCGGGACGGCGGGGCCTGCGCCACGGTCACCGGCTGACGCCGAACGCGGCGCCGTCGTTCACGCGGGCGCGGCGGGCTCACCGACGGCGGCGGGGCGCCCGGGCCGCGCGGGAGCGGCGCGTACCGCCTCTCCGGTGCGGCCGGGGTCATCGGCGGTCCCGCGCTTCGGACGGGGCGAGAAGGTAGGACTGGAGCTGCCCGAGCAGTTCGCTGATGCCCTCCCGGTCGGCGCGGTAGCGGACCAGCTTGCCGCTGCGCGTCGACTGGAGCAGGCCGCCACGCCGGAGGACCGCGAGGTGTTCGGAGGCGGTCGACGGGCCGAGCCCGGCCCGTTCGGCGATCTCGCCTACGGTCAGCTCCTCCCCGTCGGCGAAGTGGGAGAAGACCCGCTGCCGGGTTCCGCTCGCCAGCGCCTTGAGGAAGACCTGGAGGTCGTCGCCGGGCAGGGCGGCCCCGGGGCCGTCCGGGGCCCGGTACTGCCGGGGCACACGGAGGGCCCGGTGGAGGTCGAACTCGGCCAGCGGGATGTCCAGGGCCGAGCAGACGTCGCGGACGACGGCCCGTTCGCTTTCGTCGAAGTAGCCGTCGGCGCAGCCGATGACGATGCCGATCTGGATGACGGCCCGTGCCTCGGCGGGCTTCCTCTTCGCCTTGCCGATCTCCCGCATGGCGCTCACCTTGCCGAGGGTGAAATCGGCGCTCAGCTCGTCGAGGTGGTCCTCGAAGCGGCGGTGGAGATCGTCCGAGGGGAAGTTCTGGAGCACGTCGTTGGTGGCGATGAGCTGGGCGACGCGCTGCCGTTCGGACGGGTCGATCGTGCCGTCGGCCGCCGCGACCAGGGCGCACATCGCCATGCTCGCATCCCGGAACGCCCCGCTGCGCAACTCCTGCTTTCTCGCCGTGAGCTGAGCCTGCATCGCCTGGATCGAGTCCCTGAGGCGGTCCCACAGCGCCATCCGCATCTCCTTGTCGGTACTCCCCCAATGATCGCCCATCGCCCGTCGCCGAGGTGACGGGCGGTCCGGTCACGGCTCCGCGGGCGCGGCGCGCGAGGGGTCCCGTCCGGACCGGCTCAGCGCCGGGGCGACGAACCCGGACGCCGTCAGGTGGGCCACCGTCTCGCTCAGGAACCGCACCGTCTCAGGCCGCCGCGTCCGCGTCGTCCCGACGGCCTGCCGGATGATCATGAACGCGGGCTCGACCAGGCGCGGCCCGGGCCGTTCGGCGACGTGCGCGGTGAGGGGCTGCCGGATTCCGGCCGCGGCCTCCGGATTCCCGGCGTGGAAGACGTCCGCCCCCTCCGCGCCCCGGACCACGGTGGCGTGGCGCAGGGTGCGCGTCAGGTACAGGTCGTAGGCGAAAGCCCTGCTTGACCTCGATGCGGACGCCCTCGCGGTCCACGTCTTCCGGTGGCCGCGGCGTGGACTCGGCCGGGACGGCGTACACCCGCTCGATGTGCGCATACGGGGCGGTGAACGCGATCTCCGCCTCACGGGCCGGTTCGACGGCGAGGAAGCACAGGTCGGCGCGGCCGGCGGCCATGGCCTCGTAGGACGTGCGGGCCGCGTCGAAGCACAGGAACTCCACGGGCAGGCCGAGGCGCCGCGCTATCTCACCGGTGAGATCGACGGTGGCCCCGCGCGGCGCGTCCGGGGTGCCCTGGGCGAGGACGGGGTTGCCGGGATTGACGGCGGCGCGCAGCGCTCCGGCGGGGGCGAGGTCGCGGGCGAGCGCGGCGGGATCGGTGATCTCCATGGGCCGAGTCCGGGCACGGCCACCGGCCGTGCCCGGACCGCTCTCGCCCATCGGAGCCTCCACCTCACCCAGGGGACCCGCCGAGCCCGGGCGCGGCCGCCAGGAAGGTGTCGAGCACGCCGTCCGCGATGCGGACCGGGCCCTCGGGGCGGGTCTCCCCCGGGATCGTGCGGATCCGCCCGGCCTGCCCGGCCAGCGACGACGCCTCGGCGAACCACCGCTCGGCCCTCCGGGTGTCGCCGTCGAGCCGGGCGCCCAGCGCGTCCAGGGTGCGTTCGAACGCGCGGCCCCACAGCGCCAGCGCGTCCAGCCACGGCGCGCAGTCCGCCACGAAGCCGCGGTCGGCCACGCCCGCCCTGATGGTGGCCGGTGCCGTGGCCAGCCGCGCCGCGGAGGGGCGCAGGGCGGCCAGCGCCGCCCGCCGCCGTCCGGCGTCCCAGTCGGTACGGAACCGGGTCAGCCGGGCGGCCAGTTCGGGCGCCTGGGGCTGCCAGGGTTCGGCGCCGAAGGTGGGCGCGAGGTGCTGGGTGTCGAAGAAGGACAGCAGCGCGGAGACGGTGGCCGCGTCCGGTTCTCCGCCCGCCAGGTACGCGGCGGCGGCCCGCCAGGTGCGGTCCGGGTCGTACGCGGTGTCGTTCCAGGCGAAGGCCGCCCCGCCGAAGAGGGCGACCTTGCTGGCGGCGGCCTGGTTCATCGGGTTGAGGACCAGCCCGGAGAGCTGCTGGTGCAGACCGGCCTCGCGGGCGTCGTACGGGGCGAGCAGCAGCCGTCCCTCGGCCTGGCCGTAGTCGTTGACGGGGTAGTTGTCCCAGACGAACACCTTGCGCCCCCACACGGCGGCGGCCCGGGCGGCGTCGGCCACGGTGATCCGCGGCGGCACCACGTCGGTGCCGGTCCACATGACCTCGACCCGCGGGTCCAGCCGCTCGCGCAGGGCCTGCTTGTACGCGGTGTCGGTGACGTCACCGTATTCGGTCGGCACCGTCTGGAGCGGCGCGGTGCCCTCGCGGGCGTCCAGGAACTCCTTCTGCACCCGGTTCAGCAGATCGGCCTGCGCCTCGCCCGCGGCCCGCCGCGAGGGCTCGCCGTAGGCGGCGCGGTCGGCATCGCAGTTCCACCGGGTGTAGCTGATGTCGTCCAGCGGCACCGAGAAGCTGCGCACGCCGAGGTCGTACATCGCCCCCAGCTTGGTCCGCAGCGCCGTGAACTCGGCGGGATCGCTGTAGCAGAGGGAGTTGCCGGGCGAGAGCGCGAAGGTGAACCGCACATGGTGGGCGGTGGCCTGCCGGACCAGCTCGCCGAGCTGGGCGAGCCGGTCGGCCGGGTACGGCTCGCGCCACTTCTCCCGGTGGTACGGGTCGTCCTTGGGCGCGTAGACGTACGTGTTCATCTTGACGTCCCCGTAGAACGCCAGCTGGTCCATGCGCTCGGCATGGGTCCACGGGCTTCCGTAGAACCCCTCGATCACCCCGCGCAGCGGCATCAGCGGATGGTCCACGACCGAGACCGAGGCGATCGTGCGGGCGCCGGTGACCAGCTGGCGCAGCGTCTGCGCCGCGTAGTACGTCCCGTCGGCGTCCGCGCCCGCGAGCGCCACCGCGCTCCCCCTCGCGGCGAGCGCGTACCCTTGCGCGGGCAGCTCCCCGGGCACCCGGCCCCCGGCGGACCGCAGCGCCTTCGCCACCCGGGCCTCGGCGAGCCGCCCCACGGTCACGGTCAGCCCCGGCCCGGAGCCGCCCCGCAGGAGCTGCGCCCCCGCCCGGCGCAGCACGGCGGCGACGAGTTCGCGCGTGGGCCGGTCCACCCCGTCGCCGTAGACCACGCGCACCTCGGTGGGCACCCTGACGTCCGGGCCCAGCCGGGCCATCGCCTGCGGACGCGGGACGACGGACGGCAACGGTCCGGACCGCGCGCCGGTGGCGGCGGTGGCGCCGGTGGGCAGCAGCAGCCCGAGGAAGGTGAGGAACGCGATCACAGCGGCCAGAGGGCGGGAGCTTCGGCGCATGGAACTATCTCCTCCGTGGCATGGCGTGGCGTGGCGTAGGGCGGCGGTGCACGACGGTGACACGTGGAGCGGAGTGAACGGCGGGACGGATGCGGTGCCCGGTGCGCGACTTCCCGTCAGACACATACCCATGGCCCGGGACCGGCGAATCCCCTGGTGGTCCCGGGTCCGCCGACAGTGCGCTTGAAGATCTCTTGACCGCACCACGGGCATGGAGTAAAGCCGCTGGGCAACCAGCCGAGCATGACACGCATCGGAATCGTCGTCCTGATGGTGGTCGCGGCCCTTGCGTCGGGCGTGGCCGCGGTGGGGATCTCGCCCTGGTGGTGGCCGGCCGCCGTACCGCTCGCCCTGCTGGGCCTGCTGGGTTCCTGGGACCTGCTGCAGCGCCGGCACTCGGTGCTGCGCAACTATCCCGTTCTGGGCCACGCCCGCTTCCTCATGGAGCGGATACGCCCCGAACTCCAGCAGTACTTCATCGAGCGGAACTTCGACGGGCGCCCCTTCGACCGGGACATCCGCAGCATCGTCTACGAGCGGGCGAAGGGCACCGACGCCGAGGAGCCGTTCGGCACCGAACGGGACGTCTACCAGCCCGGCTACGAGTTCCTGGTGCCGTCGATGGCTCCCTGCCCGGTGCCCAAGGCGGCGCCGCGGGTGCGCGTCGGCGGGCCCGACTGCGCCCGCCCCTACGACATGGCGCTGCTGAACGTGTCGGCGATGAGCTTCGGCTCGCTCTCGGCGAACGCGATCCTCGCCCTGAACGGGGGTGCGGCGGCCGGGGGTTTCGCCCATGACACCGGCGAGGGCGGCCTGTCGGAGTACCACCTGCGGCCGGGTGGCGACCTCATCTGGGAGATCGGCACCGGATACTTCGGCTGCCGCACCCGGGACGGCGGCTTCGACCCCGGCGAGTTCGCCGACAAGGCCGCGCACGACCAGGTGAAGTGCGTGTCGCTCAAGCTCTCGCAGGGCGCCAAGCCGGGCATCGGCGGGGTCCTGCCGGGAGCCAAGGTCAACGCCGAGATCGCGCGGGTGCGGGAGGTGCCCGAAGGGCGGACGGTCATCTCGCCCCCGTACCACCGGGCGTTCTCCACCCCGCGCGAACTCGTCCGCTTCATCGCCCGGATGCGGGAGCTGTCCGGCGGCAAACCGGCCGGGTTCAAGCTCTGCGTGGGCTCGCGCCGGGAGTTCCTCGCCGTGTGCAAGGCCATGCGGGAGGAGGGGACGGCCCCCGACTTCATCGTCGTGGACGGGGCCGAGGGCGGTACCGGCGCCGCG
Organism: Streptomyces sp. NBRC 110028; assembly: GCF_001417735.1. GTDB lineage: Bacteria > Actinomycetota > Actinomycetes > Streptomycetales > Streptomycetaceae > Streptomyces. Next base: position 37,926 of record NZ_BBUZ01000032.1, on the reverse strand, counting down.
CCCCTGGAGTTCGCCGACCACATCGGCGCCCCGCTCACCGAGGGGCTGCTCACCGTGCACAACGCCCTCGTCGGCGCCGGGCTGCGCGACCGGGTCAAGATCGGTGCGAGCGGCAAGATCGCCACCGGTACCGACCTGGTCAAGCGCATGGTGCAGGGCGCCGACTACGGCAACGCCGCTCGGGCGATGATGTTCGCCGTGGGCTGCATCCAGGCCCAGCGATGCCATACGAACACCTGCCCCACCGGCGTCACCACCCAGGACCCCCGGCGGGCCCGCGCCCTCGACGTCGGCGACAAGACGCCCCGGGTGCGGCGCCTGCAGGAGGCGACGGTGGCGAGCGCGCTGCAGATCATGGCGTCGATGGGGGTCACCGATCCCGCGCAGTTGCGCCCGCACATGCTTCGCCGGCGTATCGACCCCTCCACGCTGCGCTCGTACGAGGAGCTGTACGAGTGGCTCGGACACGGCCAGTTGCTCGCCGAGCCCCCCGAGTCCTGGGCGGCCGACTGGAACGCCGCCGACCCCGACCGCTGGAACTGACACGACGTCTCGTCGTGTGCTGGTGGCAGTGGGTCTGGCTGATCGAGCGGCCCTCGACGGCCGGGGGTCGTTCGGCGAAGCGCGGTATCTCGCGTTCGGCGGCGCCCCCGAACCGCTGGAACCCGGCCGGCGCTACCGGGCCACCGTGCGACTCAACGGCGTGGCCCAGGCGTTCCCGCCCGGGCACCGCATCCGGCTGTCGCTGTCCACCTCGTACTGGCCCCTCGCCTGGCCCCCGCCGCGGCCGGTCCTGCTGACCGTGTACGAGGGCTCCAGCACCCTCACCCTGCCGGTGCGCGGAACCCATGAGCCCGACGAGTCCCCCGAGCGCCCGTTCGGCGAACCGGAGGGCACACCGCCCGTCGCCACCACGCAGGTGACCCCGCCGGAGATGCGGTGGGACGTCACACGCGACCTGGTCGGCTACCGCTCCGCGCTGGAGATCGTCAAGGACGCGGGCACGGTGCGCTACGAGGACACCGGCCTCGATGTCGACCGCCGCGCCCACGAGCGCTACACGGCGGTCGCGGACGACTTCACCTCGGTCAGCGGCGAGTCCACCTGGACCATGCGCTTCCGGCGCGACGACTGGAATGTGCGCGTCGTCACCCACACCGTGCTGCGCTCCAGCGAGACGGACCTCTTCGTCGACGCCACCTTGGACGGCTACGAGAACGACCGGCGCGTGTTCTCCCGCACCTGGAACGAGACACTTCCCCGCGACCACCTGTGAGCGCACAGGTCCGCCACCGCCTGCTCGAACGGCGGCCGAAAGCGCCGCCGGCCCCGGGGCCGGCGGTCCCCCTCGCGTATCGGCGTCAAGATCGTCACTGCCGACTGCCCCGGTACGCTGCTTCCACACCCCCGGGCCGTCCGGGCCCGGGCGGAAGAACGCGCCGTTGAACAGCGGCGATAGCGAAGCGCGAAGAGAGTACCGGTGGTCCCATGCCTGCCATGCTGAATTCGACGAGAACCCGCGCAGCGCTCCGCGCATCGGCCCGTATTTCCCTTGAGTCGCTCCTGGTCCTGGTGATGGCCGCGGTGCTGCTGTGGCTTCTGGGCCGCATGTGGTCGGTCGTGTGGCCGCTCATAGTCGGCCTGCTCCTTACCACGCTGACATGGCCCCCGGCCCGTTTCCTGCGCGGGCGCGGGTGGCCTCCGGCGCTGGCCGCCTCGACCGTGACCGTGGGGTTCCTGCTGGTCGCCGCGGGCATCGTGGCGCTGATCGCGGTACCGGTGGCATCCCAGTCCGGCCAACTGACCGACGGCGTGGCCGCAGGCATCCACGAGGTGCGCCAGTGGACCGCCGGGCCACCGCTGAACATCGGCGATGCCCAGATCTCGGAGGCCTCCGACGCCGCGGCCGCCCGCATACAAAGCGGCGCCGGAAGCATGATCACCACGGTGGTCACGGGGCTGAGCACCGTGGTCGACGGTGTGGTCACCGCCGTTCTGGCGCTCTTCCTGATGTTCTTCTTCCTCAAGGACGGCCCGCGTTTCCTGCCGTGGCTCACCCGCCAACTGCCCGGCCGGCTCGCCACCGACATCCCCGTCGTGGCCGCGCGGGGCTGGGACACTCTGGGCGCCTTCGTGCGCTCCCAGGCCCTGGTCGGCCTGCTCGACGCCGTCCTCATCGGGCTCGGACTGTGGGCTCTGGGGGTGCCCCTGGTTCTCCCGCTGGCGGTCCTGACCTTCGTCTCCGCGTTCGTGCCGATCGTGGGTGCCCTGTTCGCGGGCGCGGTCGCGGTGCTCATCGCGCTGGTGTCCAACGGCGTGACGGACGCGCTGATCGCGCTGGCGATCATCGTCGTGGTGCAGCAGCTCGAGGGCAACGTGTTCCAGCCCATGATCCAAAGCCGGGGGCTCGGCCTGCACGCCGCGGTGGTCCTGCTGGCGGTGACCCTGGGCGGCAGCCTGGCGGGCATCGTGGGCAGCCTGCTCGCCGTGCCGGTTGCCGCGCTGATCGCGGTGGTCTGGAACTACCTGCGCGAGCAGCTCAGCGACCCGCGGCACGAACCGGAGACCAGCGAACACATCACTTAGGCTAACCTAAGTGACGGAGGCTTATCCGCGGCCCTTCCTTCTCCCGAGGAGACGTTCATGCGCCTGGGCACGGCCGGCATCGGCAACGCCTTCGTCGCGTTCGGAGTGCCCGGCGCACCCGGCACCGACGCGTTCTGGGACGCGGTGGGGACACCCGCCTCGATACCGGCCGCCGACGGCGGTTGGGTGACCCTGTTCCTGTGGCGCGGGTCCCCGGCGACCGTCGTCTTCGAAAGCTGGTCGGAGCCCGTCCCGTTGCGCCGGTGGGGCGAGACGGACTGCTGGTACGCCGAGGTGCGCATGCCCGCGCGGCTGCGGGTGACCTACCAGTTCCTCGTGGACGACGAAGCGCACGCCGACCCGTTCAACCCGGCCGGCGCCGGCGGCGACCGGTCCATCGCCGCGACCCCGGACGCCCCGGCCCAGCCGCACTGGCCCGCCGTCGGCGACACGGACGTGCTCCCCCTCCCCCGCACCCGGATCCGCTGGAGCAGCGAACGGCTCGGCGGGCGGCGCACCGTGCGCATCCATCCGGTGGGCGGCGGCGGGCCCGTGGTCCTGCTGCTCGACGGGGACGACTGGCTGTATCTGCACCCGGCGATGACCGCGTTCGACGCGGCTCACACCGGTGGCGAGATGCCCGCCGTGACGCTCGTCTTCCTCCCGGCCAAGGACCGGGAGGCGGAGTTCGCGTGCGGGCCCGGGCTGTGGGAGGCGATCCGGGACGAACTGCTGCCGCTGGTGGCGGAATCCGGCGCGCCCGCCGACCCGGACCGGCTGGTGGTCGCCGGGCAGAGCCTGGGCGGGCTGAGCGCGATGTACGCGGCGCTGGAGTTCCCGGACCTGGTGTCCCGCGTCGCCTGCCAGTCGGGGTCGTTCTGGTGGAGCCCGGGCGCCGCGGATCTGCCGGACCCCTTGGGCGGCCCGGTCGGCGGTGCCCTCGCCGCGCGCCTGCGGGAGCGCCCGGACCTGTCCGGCCTGCGGGTCGCGTTCGACGTGGGGGAACACGAGACACGGATGCTGCCCCACTGCGAGCTGACCGAGACCCTGGCCGAGCGGGCCGGCGCGACCGTACGGGTCTCGCGGTCGGCGTCCGGCCACGACCGGGCGGGCTGGCGGCACGCCCTGCTCAGGGATGTCGCCTGGGCACTGGGCTAGGCGGTGTCTTGTGGATCATGCCGGGCTCCCGACGCCCGGCACGGCACCTCGGTTCACCGCGCCACCGCCGCGCAGTAGCCCTCGTCGGTGGCGAGGAGATTGCGGTGGGTGTCCTCGGCGGTGATGACGCCGTCGTCCAGGACGAGGACCCGGTCGGCGGCGTCCAGGAGGGCCGGACTGCTGGTGATCACGATGGTGGTGCGGCCCCGGCGCGCCTTCGCGACGTTGCGTGCGATGAGCTGTTCGGTGACCGCGTCGACGGCTGTCGTCGGGTCGTGCAGGACGAGGACGTCGGTGTCGGCGGCGAGGGCGCGGGCCAGGGACAGCCGCTGACGCTGCCCCCCGGAGAGGTTCGCGCCGCGGTCGCGCACACCGTAGTCGAGCCCTTCGCGGTGGAGGGCGACGACATCGGTCAGCATGGACGCCTCGACGGCCTCGGCCACTGTCCGGCTGGTGCCCGACGGGTCGATGTTCGTACGGAGGGTGCCTGCGAAGATCTCCCCGTCGTACGGGTTCACCAGGACGCACGCGCGGACCGCCTCGACCGACAGGTCCGCCAGCTCCTGCCCGCCGACCCGCACCGCTCCCTCGTACGCGCCGGGCGGGACGCGCACGGCCAGGATCGACGCGAGGTCGGCCGCCGCGCGCGGCTGATAGGCGGCGATCGCCACGAACTCGCCCGCGGCCACCTGGAACTTGAGCCTGCGCAGGGCCCCGTACCGGACGCAGTCGACCTCCAGGTCTCCGCCCGCGTCCGGGCGGCCCGGCCCCGGGGTCGTCACCGGGGGCGCGGACAGCACCAGCGCCATCCGCTCGGCCGACGCGCGCGCCATCATCACGTACTTGGGCATCTCCGAGAACAGTTTGAGCGGTTCCATGATGAACTGCGCCAGCCCCACGGCCATGACCAGTTCCCCGATGGTGATCCGGCCGCTCCACGCCAGCGAGCCCGCCGTCAGGGTGACGGCGGCGGCGAGGACCGCGTTGAGGGCCAGCGCGGTGCCCGCGTACACGCCGTTGACCTTGGCGACCGTGATCGCCTGGTGCTTCGCCTCCGTGCTGACCTCGCGGTAGGACCGGAACGCCGCGTGGTTGCCGCCGAAGCCGTGCAGCGGGCGCAGGCCGGTGATCAGGTCGGCGACCTTCGCGCCGGCCCGCGCCACCCGGGCCTGCTGTTCGCGGGTGCTGGAGCCGATCCGCTTGGACAGCACGCTCAAGGCCGACAGGATCGCTACGGTCCCCACGATCACCAGCAGGCCGAGCCGGACGTCGGCCAGGCCCAGCGCGACGGCCGCGACCAGCACCGCGACCAGCGAGCTGATCAGCAGCGGCACCACCTCGATGATGTCGGCGGTCTGGTCGGCGTCCTCGGTGGCGATGGTCAGCACCTCGCCGGACTTGAGGTCCACGTCCCTGGCCACCGGCTGGAGTCCACAGCCCGCGACCTTCACCCGCCAGTGGTGCGCCTCGGTGGTGTTGGCCTTCTGCAGGACCCGCATCCCGAACCGCCACGACAGCGACACCGTCGTGATGATCACCGCCAGCGCGGCGATCGACAGGCCGAGCGCGCCGAGGCTCCGGTCGCGCATCGTATGTTCCACGATCAGGCCGAGCGCGATGGGAAACGCCGTCTCACCCGCCTGGTACAGGCCCATGAGGACGGTGCCCCAGGCCATGGCGCCGAGGTTGCGGCGCAGCGCGGTGCGGAGGATGTCGGACCCCGGGCGGGGCCGCTGCGTGTCCGGAATCGTCATCGGGGATCCTGGCAGTCGAGGTGTCGGGCGATCGCTTCCGGGGTGCGCAGGGTGAACAGGTCCCGGATCGTGATCACGGGACCGTACTCGCGGCGGAGCAGCCCGATCAGCCGCACCGCCAGCATGGAGTGCCCTCCCAGGGACACGAAGTCGCTCACCGCGCTCACCTCGTCGTCGTCCAGATCCAGTGCCTCGGCGAAGAACTCGCACACCGCCGTCTCGGTTTCCGTGGCGGGCCCCCGCTCCCCCGCCGTGGTCAGCGCGCCCAGCGGCTTGGCCTCCGGCAACGCCTTGGTGTCGGCCTTCCCGTTCACCGTCAGCGGGATGCTGTCGACCCGCGCGTAGTGCGTCGGGCGCAGGAAGTCCGGCAGCCCGGCGCCCACCTCGGCGGCGACGGTCGCCAACTCGGCGCCGTCCAGCACCAGATAGGCGGCCAGCCGGTACGCGCCGTCGGCCTGCGGGTCGGGCTGGGCGACCGCGGCGACGAACCGCACCGCCGGGTGTGCCACGAACGCGGCCTCGATCTCGCCGGGTTCGACCCGGTGGCCCCGGATCTTGACCTGCTGGTCGGTGCGGCCCAGGTACATCAGATTGCCGTCGGGGCGGCGGACCACCAGGTCCCCGGTGCGGTACATGCGCGCGCCGGGTTCGCCGAACGGGCAGGCCACGAAGCGGTGCGCGCTCCGGGCGGGCTGCCCGAGATAGCCGCGCGCGATGCCGATGCCCGCCACGTACAGTTCGCCGGGCGCTCCGTCGGGCAGCGGCCGCAGCCATGGGTCCAGCACATACACATCGGTGTTGTCGATCGCCACCCCGACCACCGGGTCCTGGCATTCGAAGGTGCCGACGCCGAGGGTGTTGATGGTGTACTCGGTGGGCCCGTAGAGGTTGTAGCCGACCGTCCCCTCGGTCCCGGCGAGCCGCTGCCACAGCGCCGGGGTGACGGCCTCGCCGCCCAGCAGCACCAGCGCGGGCCGCCGGTCCGGGTCGTCGAGCAGGCCCTCGGCCACCAGTTGCTGCGCGTAGGTCGGGGTCACGTTGATCACGTCGATGCCGTGCTCCTGGCAGTAGGCGACCAGCCGGGGCGCGTCGCGGCGCAGTTCCTCGTCGCAGATGTGCACCTCGTGGCCGTCGGCGAGCCACAGCAGTTCCTCCCACGACATGTCGAAGGCGAACGACACGGTGTGGGCGATCCGGAAGGTCCGGTGGCCGTGTTCCGCCAGCACCGGTTCGAAGATCCGGCGCTGGTGGTTGATCAGCATGTTGGTGAGCCCGGCGTACTCGGTCACCACACCCTTGGGCGTGCCGGTCGAGCCGGAGGTGTAGATCGTGTACGCGGGGTGCCGCAGCCGGTCCGGGTCGTCCGGAGCGTACGTCACCCACGGCTCGGCCTCGGGCAGCGGGCGGTCCAGCTCGATCAGATCGCCGGTGAGCCGGGGCGATACGGCGCTCACCGTGAGGATCACCTCGGGGCGGGCGTCCGCGACGATCGCGGCGATCCGCTCGTCCGGGTGGTCCAGCTCCAGCGGCACATACGCGGCGCCGACGCGCAGCACGGCGAACAGCGCCACGATCGAGTCGAGGGAGCGCGGGACCGCGAGACCCACGGTCCGCTCGGGGCCGATGCCGCGCCGGGCGAGCACTCCTGCCACGGCGCGGCTACGGTCCCTGAGCTGGGCGAACGTCAGCGTCGAGCCGTGGGCGACGAGCGCCACCCGTTGCGGGTCGCGGTCCGCCGCCCGGTCGAACCGGTCGACCACGGTGTCCGTGCCGATGTCCGTGCGCGGCCCCCGCGAGGGCCACGGGCCCAGCCCCGGCAGCGCGCCGACCGGTCCGGTGGAGCGGGCCAGGTCGTCGAGCACGCGCAGGTAGTCGCCGAGGAGACGGCGGGCGCGCCCGGTGTCCTTGTCGCGGTACTCCAGTTTGATGTCAAGCCGGTCGCCGGGGGTGATGACCCAGGTGAACGGGTAGTGGGTGGAGTCGTCGGCCTTCACCGAGGTGATGCCGTGCCTGGCGTTCATCTCGGCGAACGCGTCCAGGTCCAGGAAGTTCTGCAGCACGAACAGGTTGTCGAACAGGGTGTCGTGCCCACTGGCCCGCTGGATCTCGCCGAGCCCCAGGTGTTCGTGGTCCATCGCCTCGACCCTGGCCGCCTGGACGGCCGACAGATAAGCGCCGACCGTGTCCTCCGGCCGGGCCCGCGTCCACATCGGCACGGTGTTGAGCAGCACGCCGACGATGCCGTCCAGGCCCTCGCCCTCCCGGCCGGAGACGGTCACGCCGAACACGGCGTCGCCGCGGCCCGTATGGGCGCCCAGCAGGAGGCCGAACGCGCCGGTCAGTACCGAGTTCAGCGTGACGCCGTGCGCCCTGGCCGCTTCCCGCAGCAGCTCCGACTGGGCGGCGGAGAGCGTGTGCACGAGCGTGTCCGGCAGGTCGTCCGACAAGGACGGCGCCGGTCCGGCGAGCAGCGTCGGGCCGGGGAGGCCGGTCAGGTGCTCGGCCCAGAAGCGCTCCGATACGGCGGAGTCCCTGGCGGCGAGCGCCCGCGCGTGGTCCTCGAAGCTCGGCGTGGCGGGGGTGGCGTCCAGTGGTTCGCCCGCGAGAACGGCCCGGTAGGCGTCGAACAGGTCCCGCAGCACGATCTCGCGGGACCAGCCGTCCCACAGCAGCAGGTGGTAGCTGAGCAGCAGCCCGTCGCGGTCGTCGGGCAGCCGCACCACGGTCAGCCGGATCAGCGGCGGTTCCGCCACGTCGAATCCCGTGTCGCGGTCCCGGGCGCGCAGGGCGTCGACGTCCGCGTCCGTGGCGAGCGCGATCGTGCGGACATCGACGCGTCGGCCCGCCCTCAGGACCTGGACCGGGTTGCCGTCGTCGTCGGTGGCGAATCCGGCGGCCACGCCCGGGTACCGCGCGATGACCCGCGCCATCGCCTCGGCCAGCGCGCCCGTGTCCAGGCGCCGGTCGAAGGTGAACCAGCTCTGCGCGACGTAGTGTCCGGCCGGGCCCGCCATCTGGGCCTGGAAGAACAGGCCCCGCTGGAGCGGGGTGACGGGGGCGGTGCGCTCGGCCGTCGCGGAGGCGTCCGCGACGCGCCGCAGTGCGCTCCGCCAGTGCTCGGTGATCTCGTCCGGGACGCCCTCGGCGAGGGTGAAGTCCGCGTGGAGGCTTCCGGTGGCCGCGTCGGTCCAGGCGTTGACCTCGACCGCGTACGGGCCGCGCTGGTCGCCGCCGGTGAGGCGCGGCGCCTGGGACTCGCCGCCCCGGCCGAGGTAGTTGAACAGCACCTGGGGGTGGCGGGTGAGCAGCGGGGCCGTCTGCGGGTTGAGGTACCGGAGCTGCCCGTACGCGATGTGTCCGCGCTCGTCCGGCTGACGCTCGGCGACCTCGTGCGCCGCCGCGACGGGGTCGGTGTGCGGGCTGAGCCGTACGGGCGCGATGGAGGTGAACCAGCCGACCGTGCGGGTGTAGTCGTGGTGTTCCAGCGCCGGGACCCGGCCGTGCCGCTCCAGGTCGATCGCGAGATCGGTGGGCGGGGACTGGATATGGGTGAGCGCGGTGCGCAGGGCGCCGCACAGCAGCTCGGTGAGGCCGACGCCGAGCGCTGCGGGCGCGCTGCGCGTCACGCGGTCGCTCACGTCGGGCGCGAGCACGACGGTGGTCTCACGCGACTCCCCTACGGCCGGCAGCAGTCCGGGCGCCTGGAGCGTGCCGGTCCAGTGCCCGAGGTCGGCGGTCGCGTGGGCGGCCCGCGTCGCCAGCGCGTCGGCGTACTCGGCGTACGGCGTGGTCGGCGGCGCCAGGGGCTCACCGCGCAGGGCGGTGGTCAGGTCCTCCAGCAGGATCAGCCAGGACACCGAGTCGACGGCGAGGTGGTGCACGGTGACCACGAGGGTCCGGCTCGCCTCCAGCCATGCGAACGCGGCCACGTTCCCTGACTCGGGGTCGAGCCGGGCGGCGGCCTCGTTCGCCACGGCCGTCGCGTCGGTGGCATCCGTCGCCACGACGGCGACCTCGCCGGTGGGCTCGGTGCGCAGGGCCCACACCCCGTGCTCGGCGCGCAGCCGCAGCCGGAGGGCCGGGTGCGCGGCCACGACGGCGTTCGCGGCGCGCTCGGCGTCGGCGGTCCCGGTGCCTTCCGGGGCGACCAGCGTTCTGGCCTGGGCGAAGCGGGCGAGTGATCCGCCCAGTTCCCGCTGGCGCAGGATGATGGGTGTCGGCGTCAGCGGGCCGTCCGCGCGGCGGGCGGGCGCGGGCTGTGGGGCGGCCCGCGGTGTCCGCGTTCCCAGGTGCTCGGCGAGCGCGCTCGGTGTCCTGCACAGGAACACGTCCCGTGGCGCGATCGGCAGGCCGAGCGCCCTGGCCCGGTTGATCACGGTGATGGCGACGATGCTGTCGCCCCCGGCCCGGAAGAAGTCGGTGTCACCGTCCACAGCGGTTCCGGGCAGGGCACCGGCGAAGATGTCGACCAGCGCGCTGAGCGCGTCGCCACCCGAAGCCACCGGCGGGTGGTGCTGTGCGGCCCGCTCGGTCAGGGCCTTGACGTCGAGCTTGCCGTTGACCGTCAGGGGCAGGACGTCCACCGGCAGCACCCGGCCCGGCACCATGTGCGCGGGCAGTTTCGCGGACAGCAGGGCGGTGAGGTCGCCGGGCGCCCGGCCCACGATGTGCGCGACCAGGTGGTCGCCGCCGTCCGCCACGGTGACGGCCACGTCGGCCACACCGTCGAGTTCCCTGATCGCGGCCTCCACTTCCCCCAACTCGATGCGGTAGCCCTTGAGTTGGACCTGATCGTCGGCGCGGCCGGTGAACTCCAGCTCACCGTCGAGGGTGCGGACGGCGAGGTCGCCCGTGTGGTACATGCGGGAGCCGTCGCCCGCGAACGGGTTGGCCACGAACCGGCCCGCGGTGAGCCCCGGCCTGCCCAGATAGCCGAGCGACACCTGGTCCCCCGCGACATAGATGGCGCCCACCCGGCCCGGCGGCACCGGTCGGAGCCGGTCGTCGAGCAGATAGGTGACCAGGCCCGGGACCGGACCGCCGATCGGACTGGTGTCGCCACCGGGACGGAAGTCCTCGTCGGTCAGCACCCGGTGGGTGACATGGACGGTGGTCTCGGTGATGCCGTACATGTTGACCAGCTCGGGCGATCCGGTGCCGTGCCGCTCGACCCAGCCGCGCAGCCGCCCGAGGTCCAGCGCCTCGCCGCCGAAGATGATCCGGCGCAGCGCGGGCAGGGGCTCACCGGCCTGCCGGTCGGCCTCGATGAACTGGTAGAACGCCGACGGGGTCTGGTTGAGCACGGTCACCCCGCGCTCGCGCACCAGCCGGTGGAAGTCGACCGGTGAGCGGGTCAGCCCGTACTCCGGCACCAGCAGCTCACCACCGTGCGCCAGCGCGCCCCACAGCTCCCAGACCGCGAAGTCGAAGGAGAAGGAGTGGAACTGGACCCAGACGTCGTGCGGGCCGAAGTCCATGCCGGGCCGGGTGTTCACGAGCAGCGACACCACACTGGAGTGCGGGACGACGACGCCCTTGGGCCTGCCGGTCGATCCGGAGGTGTAGATCACGTACGCGGGGTCGTGCCAGCCGGCCTCCGCAGCGGGCCCGGTGGCGGTGCGCGGCGGCTCCTCCCCCGGTACGAGCACGCGGGCCGGTACGCCCGCCCGGGCCAGCAGCCGCGTGAGGCGGCCCCGCTGCTCACGGTCCACGAGAACGACGTCCGGAGCGGCGTCGGCGAGGATGTACTCCAGCCGTTCGTCCGGGTACGCCAGGTCCAGCGGTACGTACGCGCCGCCGGCGGTGACGACCGCGACCAGGGCGACCACCTGCTCGACGGAGCGCGGGACGGCGACGGCGACCCGCCGGCCCGGCCCGGCCCCGGCCGCGCGCAGGGCCGAGGCCAGCTCGTCCTTGGCGTCCGCCAGTTCGCCGTAGGTCAGTGAGCGGGCGCCGCCGTCGAGACCGCACCAGGTGACGGCGGTGGCGGCCGGGTCGCGACGGGCGGCGGCGTCGAACAGCGCGCCCAGGGTGGCCGGGGTGACCGGCGGCGCGGCACGCCGGGCATCCCCCGGCGCCAGGGTGTCGACCGGGGCGTCCGGGCGGGTGAGCAGGCCGGTGAGGGCCTGGGTGAAGGTGCGCAGGACCGACCGGGCGGCCGCCTCCCGCAGCAGCGCGCCGTCGTAGATCAGGTTGAAGCGCGGGCGGCCGTCGAGCGCGCGCTCGACCACCAGCGTCAACGGGTAGTGCGGGGCGCCCTCGTTGACGACGCCGGTGATGACGAGCGTGTCGCCGGGCCGCCGCAGCCCGTCCACGTCGGTCGCCACGTCGAACACCACCAGGGTGTCGAACAGCGTGCCCGCCCCGGCCCTGCGGCCGATCCTCGCCAGCGAGACATGCTGGTGCGGCAGCACCGCGCTCTGGTGTTCGCGCACCGAGGCGAGCAGGTCACGGGCCGTGGTGGTACCGGTCCACCGGGCGCGTACGGGGATCGTGTTGATGAACAGCCCCACCATGTCCTCGATGCCGGGCACCTCCGGGTCCCGGCCGGACACCGTGGACCCGAACACCACGTCCCTGCCGTGCAGGATGCCGCCCAGCGTCACCGCCCAGGCGCTGTGCACGGCCACGCTCAGCGGCATCCCGGCCGCGCGGGCGGCCGCGTCGATGTCCTCCTCCGGCACCACGGCGGTGTCCGCGAACCGGTCGGACGGGGTGTGCCCCTCGGCGACCAGCGAGGGACCGGGCAGTCCGGCGAGCTGATCGCGCCACACCCGGTCGCTCTCGTCGTCGTCGCGCCTGGCGAGCCGGCGTACGTAGCCGGGGAAGCCGCCGAGCGGATACCCGGACCCGGGCGCGTGGTATTCGGCGAGCAGGGTACGGAGCATCGGGGGCACCGACCAGCCGTCGGCGACGATGTGGTGCACGGTCTGCACCAGAACGTCGCGGCCGGGGCCCCCTCGGATGAGGGTGTACCGCATCAGCGGGCCGGTGGCCAGGTCGAACCCGGCGCGGCGGTCCCGCTCGGCCACGGCGCGGATCTCGTCGTCGGTGATGCCGGGGCGGTCCAGGGTGGTGAAGGGCGCCTCCACACCGCTCTCCAGCACCGAGACCACGCGGCCGTCGGCGAGGGCGGTGAACCGCGCGGCCAGGTTCGGGTACAGGGTGAGCAACCGGGTGGCCGCCGCCGAGAGCCGGTCGGGATCCACCTCGCCGTCCAGGGTCAGCAGCTGCTGCTCGACGTAGGCGCCCGTCGAGTCGTCGTCGAAGACCGAGTGGAAGTACAGGCCCTCCTGCAGCGGGGTCAGGGGCAGGATGTCGCGCAGCGCCGGGCCGTCCAGGGCGTCGACGTCGGCCTGGGTCAGCGGCACCGGGTCGAAGTCGCCGGGAGAGTGGCCGCCCCGGTCGAGCGCGGCCAGCCCGGTCAGGGCCTGACGGAAGTACGTGCCGAGGGTCGTGATGTCCTCGTCGGTGAACACGCCGTCCGGCCAGGAGATGGCGGTGACGAGTTCGTACGCGCCGGCCGCGGCCGGTTCGGTGATGGCGTTGAACTCCAGGGCGCGCGGCAGGCGCATCCTCGGATCGCGCCGCTCGCCCAATTGCCCGGTGGGTCCGGCAAGTTGCCAGTCCCCGGAAGCTCCCGCGTCGAAGCGGCCCAGGTAATTGAACAGCACCTGCGGTGCGGGCGCGTCGAACTCGGCGCCGCGCAGATACCGCAGGGCGCCGTAGGAGAGCCCGTTCCCCGGCACGCGGGCGAGGTCTTCCTTGACCGCCTTGAGCGCGGCGCCCAGGGAGGCGGGGGCGGTGTAATCGGCTGCCGGGCCGGGGTCCACGGTCACCGGGAACAAAGTGGTGAACCAGCCCACGGTCCGCGACAGCTCCGGTTCGAATCCGGCGGCGTCCGCCACGAACCGTCCTTCGCGGCCGTGGCCCTCCAGCTCGATGTGCGCGAACGTCTGCTCCTGACCGAGGTCACGGCGCCACCGGGCGAGGGTGACGGCGAGCGCGGTGAGCAGCACCTCGCCCACGCCCGTGTGGAACTTCGCGGGAATCTCGCCCAGCAGCGCGGCCGTCACCTCGGGGCCGACCGAGACGGTCCGCACCCGCTCCCGCGCGACGGTGTCGGCGTCGGTGAGCGCGCGCCTGCCCACGGGCCCGTCCACGCCCGGCAGGGGACGCCGGTAGTACGCACCGTCCGCCTCGAAATCGGCCTGTGCCAGCAGCTGGGTCCAGCGCCGGAACGACGTGCCCACCGGGGGCAACGCGATCGGCGCGCCCGAGGCGAACTGCCGCCATGCCGTGGCCAGGTCGTCCATCAGGACACGCCAGGACACGCCGTCGATCACCACGTGGTGGACGACCATGACCAACTGCCGTGCCTCGCGTCGCCAGACGGCCCGCAGCATCACACCGCCCGCCGGGTCCAGGCCGCCGGTGGCGAGCGCGACGCACTCATCGAGCGGCCGGTCGCTCTCCCGCCATCCGGCGACGGCCCGGTCCGCCGCCGGGATGTCGAAGCTCCAGCGGTCGCCGCGCACCAGCCTGGCGCGCAGCATGTCGTGCCGTACGACCACGGCGGTGAGGATCGCGTCGAGGGCGTCGGCGGTCAGGTCCGCCGGGGTGTTCACCACGACCGACTGCACGAATCCACCAATCGCGTCCGTGGTCTCGCCGAGCCACCGCACGATGGGCGATCCCACGACGGAGCCGGTCGCCACATCGGCGTGGTCCGCGGTGGCGGTGTCCTCGACGCTCGCCACCGCCGCCAGCGCCCCCACGGTGCTGTGGGTGAAGATCTGCCCGGTCGTGAGGTGGAGGCCCGCGTCGCGCACCGCGCTCAGCAGCGAGATGGCCAGCAGGCTGTCCCCGCCGAGCTGGAAGAAGTCCTGGTCGACACCGACCGCGTCCAGCCGCAGCACCTTGGCGACCGCCGCGCACACCACACGCTCGTTCTCGGTGGCGGGCGGGACGAGCGGGCCCTTGTCCGTCGCGGGTTCCGGCAGCGCGCGGCGGTCGAGCTTGCCGTTCGCGGTGAGCGGGAACTCCTTCATCACGACGATGTGGGCGGGCACCATGTACTCCACCATGTGCTCGGCGGCCCACGCCTTGACCTGGTCCGCGCGCAGATCCTCGCTCCCGGCGGCCGGGATCACGTAGCCCACCAGGTGGGTGGCGCCCGCCGCGTTCTTCTTCGCGACGACGCAGGTGTGGCGTACCCGGGGGTGCTCCGCGAGGCCGGCCTCGACGTCCTCGATCTCCAGCCGCATTCCGCGGATCTTGATCTGGTTGTCGGCCCGGCCGAGGAAGTCCAGCGACCCGTCCGGGGCGAACCGCGCGAGGTCACCGGTCCGGTACAGCCGGGACCCGTCCCCCGCGAAGGGGTTCGCCACGAACCGGGACGCCGTCAGACCAGGCGCGCCGATGTACCCGCGCCCCAGGAGGAAGCCTCCGACGTACAGTTCGCCGCCGACCCCGACCGGGACCGGGCGCAGTTCGTCGTCCAGCACGTACAGCTGGGTGTTGGGGTTGGCCTTGCCGATCGAGGTCGACAGGCGTTCCGCCGCGCCCCGGTAGACGACGTGTGAGACACCGATCGTGGTCTCGGCCGGGCCGTAGCCGTGGTAGAGCGGAATGCCGAGCCGGGTGCGGAACCGTTCGTACAGTTCCGGGGTCAGCACCTCGCCGCCGCACCACACGTGCCGCAGGCCGGCCAGCCGTCCGGAGTCGCCCGCGATCTCCAGCAGCACGTCCAGCATGGACGACACCAGGTAGGTGAAGGTGACGCGCTGCCCGGCGATCACGCTCAGCAGATGGTGGGGGTCGCGTTCGCCGCCGGGCCGCAGGATCACCAGCCTGCCGCCGTGCACCAGCGGCAGGAAGATCTCGTTGATGGAGATGTCGAAGGACAGCGGCGCCTTGAACAGCGACGCGTCGTCAGGGCCGAAGCCCAGGATCTCGTGGCCCTGCCACAGCAGGCGCTCGCTGATGGCCGCGTGCCGGATCATCGCGCCCTTGGGCCGCCCGGTCGAACCGGAGGTGAAGATCACGTAGGCCAGGGCATCACCGGGGACGGCCACCTCGGGCCCCTGCGCGGGGAAGGCACCGTAAGCCCAGTCGCCGAGGTCGACGGCCACGGCGTGCGGTTCACCCGGGTCGTGCTCGCCCGAGTCGTTGAGCTGCGCCACGACCTGGGCGTCGTCGATGACGACCGCCCGGCGCGCGGCGGGCCACCCCGGATCGAGCGGTACGAACGCGCACCCCGCCCGGAGCACGCCGAGCAGCCCGATCACCATGTCGGCGGAGCGGCCGAGGGAGATGCCGACGACCTGTTCGGGGCCGAGTCCGCGCTCGATGAGATGGTGGGCCAGCTGGCCGGAGAGCCGGGCTGCCTCACGGTAGGTCAGCGAACGGTGCTCGTCGACGATGGCGACGGCGTCCGGCCGGGTGCGCGCCTGCTCGCGGAACATCTCCACGATGGTCGGGCGGACCCGGTCGGCGTGGGTGTCGTTCCACTCGGCCAGGGCGGCGAGCCGCGCCGCCACGCCGGACGGGCCGATGGTGCCGAGGGGCCGGTCGGGGAAGTCGGCCAGGTCGTCCAGCGCGAGCTGCGCGTCGGCCGGTACGACACCCTCGGGGAGGGTGATGCCGCGGCCGTCCGCGCCGACCTCCCAACCGCCGGGCGCGGTACCGCCGTTGTCGGCCCAGCCGAGGACGTCGGCGAACAGGGTGGCGGGGGTGAGGTCGATGCCGTCGGGGCTCCGGCCCGTCGCCCAGTACGACAGCCCGATGGCGCATGCTTCGGCGATGGTCCGGTCGGAGAAGTCACCGGCCCGCCGGCGTACGCCGGAAAGGCGCGCCGGCGACAGCAGTACGCGACGAGCGCTCGGTTCCATCATCGAAGACTCAGCATTCCTTCCACGTCACGAACACCACGTCACGAAACCCACGTCATGAACCCACGTCATGACGACCTCACCTGCGTCAGGGCGTGCCTAGCCGCCTTCTCGCCAGGCGCGCCACAGCCGCGCGTACCGGCCGCCGAGGGCCACCAGCTCCTCGTGCGTCCCCTGCTCCACGACGCGTCCCGCGTCGAGCACGGCGATCCGGTCCGCCGCCATCGCCTGGGTCAGCCGGTGTGCCACGAACAACGTGGTCCGGCCCGCGCACGCGGCCAGCACGGCCCGCTCCAGTTCGGCGGCGCCCTCGCTGCCCGCCTCCGCGGTCGACTCGTCGAGCACCACCACCGGCGACCGGCGCAACACCAGCCGGGCCAGGGCGATCTGGGCGACCTTGGTGACGTCCAGGCGCTCGCCGCCCTCGCCGACCGTGGTGTGCAGCCCGTCGGGCAGCGCGTCGGCCCATCCCCCGGCACCGACCGTGCGCAACGCGTCCATCAGCTCGGCGTCGGTCGCTTCCGGCGCGGCGAGCCGCAGGTCGTCGGCGAGCGGACCGGAGAACACGTGCGTGTCCTGCGTGAGGATGCTCACCAGGGCTCGCGCCCCGGCCTCGTCCAGACCGGCCAGGTCGGTCGGCCCGATGTGCACCGACCCGGCCTGCGGGGTCCCGATGCCCGCGATCAGTGCGGCCAGGGTCGACTTGCCGGCTCCCGTCGCCCCCACCAGCGCGAGCGAACCCCCGGCCGGGATGGTCAGGCTGACGTCCCGGAGGACCGGGTCCTCGGCGCCGGGATAGCGATACGTCAGCCCCGTCACCGTCACCGGGTGCGGCACGGCGTCCGGCGGCGCGATGGCCGTGTCGCCCACCAGCCGGTCCTCCGCGGCCTCTCCCATCACCCCGACCAGCCGGGTCAGGCTCGCGCCCGACTTCTGCGCCTCGTCGAAGGTGAACATGATGGAGCCCAGCGGTGTGAACAGCCGGTGGAACATCAGCGGGGCCGACGACACCTCGCCCAGGCTGGCGGCGTCGGCCTCCAGCAGCGCGTATCCCACCACGATGATCAGCACCAGCCCGATGAACTCGGCGCGGTTCTCCCGGCCGACGAACCGGCCGAAGAACCGGAACACCTCGATACCGAGATCGCGCACCCGCCACGACTCGCGGGTGACCTTCTCGCGGAAGGCGCCCTCCAGGCGGTAGGCCCGGACCGTGTCGATCCCGTTCAGACCGCTGATCAGCGCCTGTGCGCGGTCGGCCTGGGCCGCCCGCTGCTTCTGGTAGAGCGGGGCGGACCGGGGAAGGTACCAGCGCAGGGCCAGCGCGTACGCGGGCAGCGCGCCGGCGCCCGCCAGGCCGAGCCGCCAGTCGAGACCGAACATCCCGACCGTGGCGATGAGGACCAGCACGCCCGCCGAGAACACCGTGGGGACGGCCGTGCGGATGCCCTTGGACAGCACGGCCACATCGTCGCCGACCCTGGAGAGCACATCTCCCCGGCCCACCTGCTCGATCCGGGCGCTCGGCATCCCCAGCACCGCGCGGACGGCGCCTTCCCGCAGCCGCGCGAGCAGATCCGCGCCCAGCCGTCCGATCAGATAGGTCGACACCGCGGTGGCCGCCGCGCCGAGCAGCGCGGCGGCCCCCATCAGCACCCCGACCGTGACCAGGGCCGACCGCGGTTCGCCCTCGACCACCCCGTCGACCACCCGGCCGAGCAGAAGCACCGGGAGCACTTGGAGCGCCGCACCGGCCACGGTGGTGAGCACGGCGGCGGCCGTCAGCCACGGCACCTCGCGGCAGTGCGCCGCGACCCATCGGGTGGCCACGCGTCCGGTGGCCGTGCGCAGGGTGGCCGGGGCGACAGGGGCGTCGGTGACGCTCACCCCTGGCCGGCCGACGTGAGGAGCTGGTCGATCGCGTACGGCAGGGACAGCAGGGTGCTCTGGGACATGGCCGCGCCGACGGCCGGGCCCTCACTGTCCAGCAGGTACGACACCTTGCCCTTCTTCACGGCGTCCAGGTTGGTGAACAGCTTGAACTTCTTCAGCGCCCGCTGGTCCGCCGCGTCGTTGATGACGAAGACGCGGTCGGCGTCGGCCAGGTCGACGCGCTCGGGCGAGAGGACGGTGAAGAACTTCCCGTCCGCGGCCTTGTCGACCTTGGTCTGGTAGGTGAAGCCGATGCCCGTCACCAGTCGTCCGCGCACATCGGTGGAGGTGAACGGCGCCACCGAGTTCTTGTACCAGGACACCGCGACGGCGGTCTGCCCGGCGAACTTCGGATGCGCCTTCTTGGCCGCGTCGAGCTTGTCCTGGACGCCCCGCACCAGTTCGGCGCCCTCGTCCTCCTTGCCCAGCGCCTTGGCGATCTGCGCGGCGTTGTCCTGCCAGGGGGCGCTGAACGGCTCCTTCTCACCCTTGGTACGGCCCACGGTCGGGGCGATCAGGGACAGCTTGTCGTAGGCGGCCTTGTCGATCTCGGAGTAGACCGCCACGATCAGGTCCGGCCGCAGTGAGGCGATCTTCTCGTAGTCGGGGCCGGTGTCGCCGTTCTTCATGACGACCTCGGGCCGGGTGTCGCCCCACTTGTCCTTCACCCAGGGCCACTGGGTGTTGATATCGGGCTCCTTGCCCGCCGGGTTCGGGTACTGGTCGACCATGCCGACCGGCTTGACGCCGAGCGCCAGCATGGCCTGGTCGTCCGTGTAGCCGAGGGAGACGACCCGCTTGGGCGCCTCAGCGATCTTCGTGGATCCGAACGCGTGCTCCACGGTGACCGGGAAGGCGCCGGAGGCGGCGGCCGGGGCGTCGTCGCCCGTCGTGTCCGCCGAGTCCGCCGAGCCCCCGCCACATCCGGCGAGGAGACCGATGCCGAGGGCCGCGGCGGAGAGTGCCGCCGCTAACCGCCGCCCCGGCGTCGTACGCGTCGTTCTCTGGAGGAGCATCCAAAATCCCTTGCTGTCGCGCCACCGTTACGCCCTGACTAAGGACAGGCAAACCTTATCCCGCCCAAGTGAGGCCAGCCTAGCCTTACTTGGATATTTCTTGGCCGTAGCCCGGCCGGGCCCTGGCCGGGACCCGCTCCGGCCGGACGTGGGTGCGCCCGATCGGCACGATGAGCGGCCGGTCGCCCACCGGGTCGTCGACGACCGTGGCGCGCAGCCCGAACGCCTCGTCCAGCAGCTCGGCGGTGATCACGTCACGGGGGTGCCCCTGCGCCAGGATCGAACCCGCCCGCATCACCACGAGGTTGTCGCTGTACCGCGTGGCCAGATTGAGGTCGTGCAGCACCATGACCACGGTGCACCCCGACTCGTGGAGATCGTCCACCAGGTCGAGCACATCGATGGCGTGCGCCAGATCCAGGTAGGTGGTCGGCTCGTCGAGGAGCAGCAGCTCGGTGCCCTGGGCCAGGGTCATGGAGATCCAGACCCGCTGACGCTGCCCGCCGGACAGCGAGTCGACCGGGCGGTCGGCCAGATCCGACACCCCGGTCATGGCCAGCGCGCGCTCCACGACGTCCGCGTCGTCCGAGGACCACTGCCGCAACCAGCTCTGGTGCGGATGGCGGCCCCTGGCGACCAGGTCGGCCACCGTGAGCCCCTCCGGCGCGACCGGCGCCTGCGGCAGCAGGCCCAGCTTCTTCGCCACGTCCCGGGTCCTGAGCCGGGCGATGTCCTCGCCGTCCAGCACGACAGTCCCCCTGGCGGGCCTCAGCAGCCGGGTCAGGGTGCGCAGAAGCGTGGATTTCCCACAGCCGTTGGGCCCGATGATGGTGGTGACCACACCCGGCGGGATCGCCACATCCAGGTCGTCGATGACGTTCCGTCCGCCGTACCCGACGGTGACGCCCCGGGCCGCCAGCCGTGAGAGGTCCTGGGCCCCTGATGCGGTCTCGGTGCCGGTCCCGGTGCCGGCCTCCGTCCCGGTGACGCACTCGGCGCTCACACGTCCCCCTGTCTTCACGTTCGCCCCATTCATTGCCATCTACCTGAGGTTCGCCCGCACCAGCAGGCAGACGAGGAAAGGGCCGCCGATCGCGGCGGTGACCACGCCCACCGGGAGCGTGATCGGCAGCGCGGTGCGCGCGATCAGATCCGCGCCGATCAGCAGCAGCGCGCCCACCACGCCGGAGGCCACCATCGGCGGTGTCGGGCACCGGACCAGACGCATCGCCACCTGCGGCGCCACCAGCGCGACGAACGGGACCGGGCCCGCCACGCTCACCGCCACACCGGCCAGCAGCACCGCGCACAGCAGCAGGACGGCCCGCACCATCGAGTACCGGACGCCCAGGCCCGCGGCGACCTCGTCGCCCAGGTGCATCGGCTTGAACTGGAACGCGGCACAGGAGACGACGGCCAGAAGGACGAGCGTGCACCACACGCCCATCCGGACCTCGCCCCAGGAGCGGTTGTCCAGCGAGCCGACCAGCCACGCCTGAGCCCGGGCCACATCCTTGATGTCGGCCGTGGTCAGCAGCCAGGTCGTGATCGCCTCCATCACGGCGCTCACCGAGATGCCGATGAGGATGAGCCGGAAGCCGTCGATCCCGCGCCGCCACGCCAGGAAGTACACCAGCAGCCCCGTGCCGAGACCGCCCGCGAGCGCCGCCACGGACAGGCCCACGGCGCTGACGACCGCCGCGCCGGCCCCGCCCGACACCGTCACCAGGAACACCGAGACCACACCGGCGCCCCCGGTGATCCCCAGAATGTCCGGGCTGGCCAGCGGGTTGCGCGCGACGGACTGCGTGATCGCCCCGGACACCCCCAGCGCGACCCCCACGACGAGCCCGGCCAGGGCCCGTGGCATCCGCAGGTCCATGATGACGAACCGGTCGACCCGCTCGCCCCCGCCGAGAACCGTGGCGACCACCCGGGACAGGCCGATGGAGAACTCCCCGACACCGATGGACAGGCAGAACACCAGGAAGGCCGCCGCCGCCAGCAGCAGGGTGACGCCCATGAGCCAGGGCCGCCACACGAACGACAGCCGGCCGAGCCGCACCCCCGGCGCGACCACCGATGGCTTCGCGACCGTTCGCTTCACGTCTGTTCCGCTCATGTGTCCTTGAACTTCCCGCGCCACACCAGGGCCGCGAAGAACGGGGCGCCCAGGAGGGCCACCACCACACCCGCGTCCAACTCGCCCGGCCGCACCACCACACGCCCCACGATGTCGCAGACCAGCAGGACGACGGCGCCGAGCAGGCCCGCGTACGGCACCAGCCAGCGATAGTCCGGCCCGGTCAGATACCGGGCCACATGGGCCACCATGAGCCCGAGAAACGCGATGGGGCCGCACGCCGCCGTCGCCGCGCCCGCCAGCAGGGTGATCGCGACGATGCCGATGGTCCGGTTCAGCGCGATGTTCACACCCAGCCCCCGCGCCACGTCGTCCCCCAGGTTGAGCAGGTTGATGGCGGGCAGCGTGATCACGGCCAGCACCAGCCCGACGGCGATGAACGCGGCCACCGGCCAGATGACGTCGAATCCGACACCGGCCACGGAACCCGCGTTCCAGAACCGCAGCGC
Organism: Streptomyces sp. NBRC 110028; assembly: GCF_001417735.1. Lineage (GTDB taxonomy): Bacteria > Actinomycetota > Actinomycetes > Streptomycetales > Streptomycetaceae > Streptomyces. Next base: position 15,996 of record NZ_BBUZ01000032.1, on the reverse strand, counting down.
GTTCAGCGACTTCTGGTCCGCCAGCGCGACCGCCGTGGTCATCGCCGCCAGGAACACCGTGATCCCCTGCCCGGCCAGTGCGAGCGTCAGCGGATTCCCGGCGCCCCGGCCGATGCTCGCCAGCCCGAACACCACGACTCCGGCGACCGCCGCCCCCAGGAAGGCGAACCAGACGTACTGGAACGGGTCGGCGAACCCGAACACGGCGATCACCGACACCACGGCGAACGAGGCACCGGCGTTCACCCCCAGCAGGCCCGTGTCCGCGATCGGATTGCGCGTGTACCCCTGGATCAGCGCCCCGCCGACCCCGAGGGCGATGCCCGCCACGATCGCGAGCACCGTCCGGGGCACCCGCACCGTCCGCACGATGAGCCTGATCCCGGTGAGCCGCTGGTCGGAGTCCGGCCCGGCGAACAACCCGTGCCACACCTCGGCGGGACTCAGCGCGCGCGCACCGACGGCCAGCGACACCGCCGCCACGGCCACCAGGACCACCACCAGCGCACCCAGGCCCGCACCCCGCCGCCGGCGGGACTCTGCCGCGCCCCTCGATACGGGGCGCTCCATCACCGTCGTGCCCATGTCTCAGTACGTCATCGCCTCGGTGGAAGCGGACGTGACGCCCCGGTCGAGGAGCGAGTCCAGGATCTCGCCGACCCTGATCGCGGTGTTGGACAGCAGCGACGAGGTGATGCCGTGGGTGTGCTCGGTTCCGCCCTGCAGATAGATGCCGCAGCGCAGGCCGGGGTCCGTCGCGACGCGGTAGTCACGCTCGACGCGGACCCGGCCCTCGTCGTCGCGGAGGCAGTGACCGGCGGCCTCGCCGAGCAGTCCGATGGGGTCGACGGGGCTGTAACCGGTGGCGAAGACCACGACGTCCGCGTCGAGGAAGGTCTCCTCGCCGGTGACGAGGGACCGCACGGTGGCACGGACCTGGGCGGGTGTCTCCTTGACCTCGGTGATCCGGGACACGTTGAGGAAGCGCAGCCGCTCGGCGCCGAGGACCTTCTCCCGGTACGTCTGCCGGTACAGGTCGTCGATCAGGTCGATGTCCACCACGGAGTAGTTGGTGTTGCCGTGGTAGTCCATCAGCCGCCGTTTGACGTCCTCGGGCGCGGCGAAGTAGTCGTCGACCGCCGCCGGGTCGAAGATCCGGTTGGCGAAACCGCTGTCGTCGGCGGGGCTGTAGCCGTAGCGGGAGAAGACCGCGCACACCTCGGCCCCGGGGAAGCGGCGGTGCAGATAGGCCACGTTCTCGGCGGCGCTCTGCCCGGCGCCCACGACGATGAACCGGGAGGGCGAGGTGCCCTCCAGCTGGCCGGCCTTCGCCAGCAGTTCGGAGGTGTGCCAGACGCGGTCACCGCGTTCCACGCCCTCCGGCATGAAGGGGCGCAGCCCGGTGCCGATGACGAGGTTGCGGGCCCGGTGGACCTCCAGCCCCTCCTCCGACCGGACCGTCACGTCCAGGTACTCCACGGCGTCGTCACACAGGACGGGCGCGACGCCGACGACCTCGTGGCCGTAGGAGGCCATGCCCTCGACCTTGGCCGCGGCCCACTCCAAGTAGTCGTGAAACTCCACCCGCAGCGGGAAGAGGTTCTTGTGGTTGATGAAGTCGATCAGCCGCCCCTTGCTCTGCAGGTAGCAGAGGAAGCTGAACTCGCTGGCCGGGTTCCGCAGCGTCACCAGGTCCTTGAGGAAGGACACCTGCATGGTGGCGTCGTCGATGAGCATGCCTCGGTGCCAGCCGAAGCGCGGCTGCTGCTCGAAGAAGCGAGCGCTGATCGCCCCCTGCCCCCCGGCGCGTGCGTTGTGCTCGCTGAGTGCGATCGCCATGGCCACATTGGACGGCCCGAAGCCGATGCCTATGAGGTCGTGGACCGGTAAGGCGTCACCAGGAAGAACCTGTGACATGTCACTCCCATCGTGCGGGGCAATCGCCTTTCAGGCGTGCGGAAGATGCGAAGGGGCGCGCCGACGAAGCGACACGCCAAGAACTTAGGTGAGCCTAAGCTAAACCAGCAAGGCTGTCGATAGGCCACCGCGGGGAATCCGGATTATCCGCGGGCACCAACTGGCTGACCACGGAGGATCGTTGCGCAATAAGGTAAGCCTTGCTTTACTTGCCCCTCGGTCATTCCCTGCTGCGAGGAGGAACCCCATGCGGGTCGTCATGTTCGGTTACCAGACCTGGGGGCACCGCACCCTGCGAGCCCTCCTGGACTCCGAACATGACGTGGTCCTGGTCGTGACGCACCCCAAGAGCGAGCACGCGTACGAGAAGATCTGGAGCGACTCCGTCGCCGACCTCGCCGAGGAGCACGGCGTCCCGGTGCTGATCCGCAACCGCCCCGACGACGAGGAGTTGTTCGAGCGCCTCAAGGAGGCCGACCCGGACATCATCGTGGCGAACAACTGGCGGACGTGGATCCCCCCGCGCATCTTCGGCCTGCCGCGTCGCGGCACGCTCAACGTCCACGATTCGCTGCTGCCGAAGTACGCCGGGTTCTCCCCGCTGATCTGGGCCCTGATCAACGGCGAGTCCGAAGTGGGCGTCACCGCGCACATGATGAACGAGGAGCTCGACGCCGGGGACATCGTCCGGCAGGAGGCGGTCCCGGTCGGGCCGAAGGACACCGCCACCGATCTCTTCCACAAGACCGTCGACCTCATCGCCCCGGTCACGATCGGCGCGCTCGACCTCATCGCCACCGGGCAGACGGAGTTCACCCCGCAGGACCGGTCCCGGGCGAGCTTCTTCCACAAGCGGTCCGTCGAGGACATCCGCATCGACTGGACCTGGCCGGCGGAGGACCTCGAACGCCTGGTCCGCGCCCAGTCCGAGCCGTACCCCAGCCCCTACGCCTTCCACCGGGGCAAGCGCCTCGAAGTCCTGGCCGCGGTCGTGTCCCAGGGCCGGTACGGCGGCACTCCCGGCCGCATCTTCTACCGCGAGGGCGACGGCGTGGTCATCGTCGCCGGCGCCGACGCCCGCACCGGCCGCAACCACGGCCTGGCCATCACGCGCGTACGGACCGAGGAGGGCCACGAGATGGCCGCCACCGAGTACTTCACCTCCATGGGCGGCTACCTGACCAGCCGCCCCTGACCCCCGGCCCCGGGACGAGCCGTGGCGGTGGGTCAGAGACCGGCCGCCGCGGTGTGCGGGTTCTCGGCGGCCGGGGCGAGCCCCTCGGTCCGGGAATAGGCGGCGTCCTCGTGCTCGATGTTCACGGCCATGTCCGGGTCGGCCTCCGCGAGCGCGCACAGGAACTCGGTCCAGTAGGCGGTGTCGTGTCCGAGGCCGACGGCGACGGACTTCCACGCCGGGTTCTCCGGCCAGGCGTTGCGCCAGAAGCCGCAACCGGTGGGCACCTTGCCGGGGGCGTCGGCGGGCACGCGGGTGAACGACGAGTCCAGTACGCCACGGATGTCGGCGCCGGGGCAGAGCGTCGCGTCCTTCGCCACGGCGTGGAACACCAGGGGGCCGAGCCACTTATGGAGGGCACGATGTCCATGCCCTGCCACATCAGGTGCGAGGGGCCCATCTCCGCGCCGGCGTTGGTGGCGCCGGTCTCCTCGACCAGCCACTCAGGGTGACCGGGGAGAACACCAGGTTCCCACCGCCGTGGTCGCCTTCAACGACCAGCGCGCCATCGGCGTCCTGGCCGCCCTCTCCCAGGCCGGTCAGAACGCCGAGCAGCAGGCCCGGCAGGCGGTGGCCGCCGCCGTCGAACGCCTCGGCCAGGGCCGCACCGACCTGCGCGAGGTCGTCCTCAGCCCGCAACTCGTCGTGCGCGGCACCGTGGCCGAGCCCGCCTGACCCGCCGCACGCGAAACGAGGGACTCCCCGTACGCCATGCGCGCGGGGAGTCCCTCGGTGCCACTCGGCAGAGCGCCTCAGATCAGGACTGGGGGCGGCTACCGTGGTTGGCGCCGTTCTTACGACGGGCCTTCTTCTTGCGACGTCGCTTCGACGACATGTCGCCCTCCTTCCAACGATGCCCTACCTGTGCCGATCACATCGGTGTCTCACGCGGTGATCATGGCGCGCATACCCGGCTCGTCACGTCGCATGCCACCCCCCATTGTGAAGGACCTCACGTCACCGCCACACCATGGTTGCCTAGCTTGCTAGGATGCTAGCATTGCCCGCGTGGGTGATGAGGACGTCAAACAGTTCAACGTGTACCTGCCGATCGGGCTGATCAAGCAGGTCAAGTACCGCGCCATCGAGTCGGGCATGTCACTGTCGGCGCTGGTCGCCGACGCGCTGCGCGCCTACCTCGACGACACCGACAGGTCTTCCGGACAGCGATCGACCGAGCAGGAGAGCTGATATGACAACCGAAGGCATCGAGGCCGTGTTTCTGACGACACACAACTGGGGCAAGGCGGCGAAGTTCTTCCAAACGCTCGGCTACGAGCTGGAGTTCGCCACGGACCACAACTCCGGACAGCTCCGCAACGGCGACGGGCCCTATGTGTTCATCGCCGAGGTCCCCGAGGACCAGGAGCCCCAGACGCGGATGGTGCTGAAGGTGCCGGACGCGGACGCGTTCCGGCCCGATCCGGCTGCTGTCGAGGTGGTCACCCCGTTCGCGGACACCCACTACGGGACCAGGGAGATGACCGTGCGCGACCCCGACGGGCGTCTGTGGAGCCTCCAGGCTCCCGCGGGCGACTGACCCACGACGGCCGGGGCGAAGGGACAACACCATGGCTGACGAACACATCGGGGCACCCGACAGCACCGCGGTGCGGACCGCGCTCTGGCGGGCCATGCACGTGCGGGTCGACGCGCCCCCGTACGTGATCGAGGACGAGGTCGGGCTGCGGCTGGTGGCGCCCGGTGAGGACTGGCGGGAGCGGCCCGACATGGACCCGCACACCACCAGCGGGTTCCGGGCGGCCATGGTGGCCAGGGCCCGTTTCATCGAGGACCTGATCACCGAGCAGGCCGGGCGCGGCGTCGCCCAGTACGTCATCCTGGGCGCCGGTCTGGACACCTTCGCCCAGCGCAAGCCGGAGATCGCCTCCCGGCTGCGGATCTTCGAGGTCGACCAGCCGGGCCCCCAGTCCTGGAAGCGCCGCCGCCTCGCCGAACTCGGCTATGGCATCCCCGAATGGCTGCACCTGGTGCCGTTCGACTTCGAAGCCGGTGCGTCCTGGCTGGAGCGGCTGGCCGCCGCCGGTTTTGATCCCGGGCAGCCGGCGGTCATCGTCTCCACCGGCGTCAGCATGTACCTCACCAGGGACGCCACCACCGCCACCCTGCGCCGGATCGCCGGGCTCGCCCCCGGTTCGACGCTCGCCATGACGTTTCTGCTGCCGATCGAACTCGTCGAGGACGCCGACCGGCCCGGCCTCCGGGCGAGCCAGGAGGGCGCGCGAGCGTCCGGGACGCCGTTCCTCAGCTTCTACACCCCGCAGGAGATGCTGGCCCTGGCCCGCGAAGCGGGGTTCCGTGAGGCGCGCCATGTGTCGGGCGCGTCGCACACCGCGCGCTACTTCGCCGACCGCGCCGATGGCCTCCGTCCGTCAAGCGGCGAGGACCTGCTGTTGGCCACCACCTGACCTGCGGAGAAACCGCGTCGCGTGGTCGAGGAAGGCGTCGGCCGCGGCATGCGTGGGGACATCGGGCCGGCCGATGTCGACCTGCCGCCCGACGAGCTTCTCACCCACCTCGATGACCTGGTCGTCCGTCTCACCGATGACGGGCAGGACACCATCGCCGAGGAGGTCATGGACACCGGCGCGGACCAGGCGGCCACCGGTGGGGTGGGAGCGACCTGTCTGTACGCGGTCTACGATCCGGTCTCCCGGCACTGCGCGCCGGCGTCGGCCGGACACCCGCTGCCCGTCCTCGTCTCCCCCGACGGCGGGGCCGATCCGGCTGGGGAACACGCCAGACCACCGCCGGGAAGACCATCTGGTGCGAGCAGAGGCTGCTCGCAGGCGGTTACTCCTGGCCCAGCTTCTTGAGCAGCTCGGTGGCCAGGGGGCCGGAGGAGGCGGGGTTCTGGCCGGTGACGACGTTGCGGTCGACCTCGACGTGCGGCGCCCACGCCTCGCCGGCCTCGACGGTGAGCCCGGCCTCGGTCAGCCGGTCCTGCAGCAGCCACTTGGCGTTGCCGGCGGTGCCGGCCAGCTGCTCCTCGGTGTTGGTGAACGCGGTGATCCGGTAACCGGCGTAGGCGTTGGTGCCGTCCTCCTTGACCGCCGCCAGCAGCGCGGCCGGGCCGTGGCACACCACGCCCACCGGCAGTCCCCGGTCCACCGCCCGCGTCAGGAGGCGCCCGGAGTCGGCGTCGACGGTGAGGTCCTCCATGGGGCCGTGGCCGCCGGGAACGTACACCGCGTCGAAGTCCTCAAGCCGCACATCGGCCAGGGCGGCGGGCCGGCGGAACTCGGAGGCGGTCTCCACCACCTTGGTGAGCCGCGCGGCCTCCTCGGCGCCGCCGGCGGCCTCCGGGGCCAGGCTGACCGGGTCGACCGGCGACACCACGCCGCCCGGAGTGGCCACGGTGACCTCATGCCCCGCGGCCTTGAATGCCTCCAGCGGGACGACGGCCTCTTCCGCCCAGAAGCCCGTGCGGTGGGTGCTGCCGTCCGCCAGTGTCCACGCGTCGGCGCCGGTCATCACAAAAAGTATCTTCGCCATGTTTCTCTCCTCGTAACGGTGTTTTCACAGTGCGGTGAGGCGCCGCCCTCCCCGCGACCTTTCCGGATCACCACTCTGCGCAGGATCCGGACGATCGACTACGCTCGGCGGATGGCGAAGTACTTCGATGTTCACCCCGACAATCCCCAAGCGCGCACCATCGGCAACGTGGCCGACAGGATCCGTTCCGGCGCGCTGGTCGCCTACCCGACGGACTCCTGTTTCGCACTGGGCTGCCAGATGGGCAACCGCGACGGTATCAGCCGGATCCGGTCGATCCGGCATCTCGACGACCGCCACCACTTCACCCTGGTGTGCCAGGACTTCTCACAGCTGGGCCAGTTCGTGCACATCGACAAGGACGTGTTCCGGGCGATCAAGGCGGCGACACCCGGCAGCTACACCTTCATCCTCCCGGCGACCAAGGAGGTGCCGCGGCAACTGCCGCACCCGAAGAAGAAGACGGTCGGGGTGCGGATTCCGGACCACACCGTCACCCAGGCACTGCTCGCCGCCCTCGGCGAGCCGCTGCTGTCCAGCACCCTGTTGCTGCCCGGCGAGGACGAGCCGATGACCCAGGGCTGGGAGATCAAGGAGCGGCTCGACCATGTGGTGGACGCCGTGGTCGACTCGGGAGACTGCGGCACCGAGCCGACCACGGTCATCGACTTCTCCGACGGTGAGGCCCAGATCGTACGCCGGGGAGCTGGCGACACCGCGCGGTTCGAATAGGTCTAGTCGTCGATGCACTTGGGGTACTTCGAACCCCGGTTGCAGTCGTGGTAGTCGTACTTGCTGACCCGGAACTTCTTCTCCGCGCCTCCCTTGGCGGGATCGACGACCAGATAGAACTTCTTCCCGTCCTTGACCTTCTCGGTGACCTTCCCCTCCGGGCCTTTGCCGAAGTCCTGCGCGCACCCGGTGAGTGCGAGGGCGGTCACGGCCACGAGGGCGAGGGCGGGGGCGAGGCGGCGTTGCACGTGGTGCTCCTGATCGACGTGAAGACCAGGGCAGTCTAAGGTCATCGGCCGCCCCGCCGAGCGGGCAGGGTGCACCGATCACACCCCCTTCACACACCGCGCTTCACACCGGCGCACCGGCACGCCGGGAAGCGGCCTGCCGAGACCCCGATGGTGGGCCAACGGCGCCTTTTGTCAGATCCCTTGACGCCCCGCCACCTCAGCCTTAGCTTCGGCGTTTATAAATGCAGACCGAGTACGCAAGTGTAGACGACCAGGTCGAGTGTCGTGTCTCCCGCGGCACCGCGTCAGCATCCTCGGAGGTCGCCCGGGATGAGATCCTCCGTACGCTCCAACCGGCGGCCGAGGCGGGGCCGGGCGCGCCCCGGGTTCACCCTCGCGGTCTCCGGGACCATGCTGCTGACCAGCGCGTGTGCCGTGGCGAACGGTGACGCCGCGGGGGATGCCGGAAGCGCCGGCGGCGGCACGCTGCGGGTGGTCCTCACTCAGGAACCCCCGACGCTGGAGCCCTGTGAGTCCTCGTTGACCGCGACCGGAGTCGTCGTCCGCTCGAACGTCACCGAACCACTGGTTGAACGGGACCCGACCTCGGGCAAGCTCGAACCGCTGCTGGCGACCGGCTGGCAGCGGACCAGGCCCACGACGTGGAGCTTCGGCATCCGCTCGGGTGTGACCTTCCAGAACGGGCGGCCGTTCACCGCTCAGGACGCCGCCTTCTCCATCGAACGCGCCGTCAACTCGGATCTCGCCTGCAATGTGGACGGCTATGTCTTCGGCGACGAGAAGCTTCGCGTGCGCGCGGTCAGCCCCACCCGGCTGACCGTCACGACCGAGAAGGCGGACCCCATCCTCCCGCTGCGGCTGAGCTTCATCGAGATCGTGCCGCGCACCACCGATACCCGGGCCAAGGTGCGCATACCGATCGGGACCGGCCCCTACGCCGTCAGAAAGTGGGAGACCGGCGTGTCGATCTCCCTTGCCCGCAACGAACGTTACTGGGGCAGGGCGCCCGCCTATCCCCGGGCCAGATACGTCTGGCGCAGCGACGCCAGTGTGCGGGCCGCGATGATCGACAAGGGTGAGGCCGACATCGCGACGGCGCTGGACCCCGTGGACGCGTCCAAGGACACCACCGTCGCCTACCCCAACAACGAGACGACCGCCCTGCGGCTGGACGGCCGAGAGGCACCGCTGGACGACATCCGGGTGCGCAAGGCGATCGGCATGGCCATCGACCGCACGGGCATCGTGGACGCTCTGCTCGGGGGGCTCGCCAAGCCCGCCGCGCAACTCGTACCGCCCGGTGTGGTGGGCCACAACGACGACCTCGCCACCACCCCGTACCAGGTGGCCGCGGCCCGCGCGCTGGTCGGGCGGGCGGCCGCCGACGGCGTACCCGTCCACCGGAGGATCACCCTCGTCGCGCGCAACGGCCAGTTCGCCGGGATCGCGGAGGTGGCCGAGGCGCTGCAGTACCAGATGGCGCGCATCGGGCTGAACGTGCGGATCCGGATGGCGGACACCGCCACCCACCTCCAGTACCAACTGCGCCCGCTCCCCCGCGGCGTCGGGCCGATCGCGCTGCTGATCATGCACGGCAACCAGGCCGGGGACGCGGCCTTCACCACCAGCCAGTACCTGCTGAGCGACGGCCCCCAGTCCACCTTCGGCACCCCGCGGCTCGACCGCCGCATCGCCGCGGCGAACGCGCTGTCCGGCAAGGCCCGGCAGAGGGCCTTCGCTCGCGTGCTCGCCTACCAGAACGAGAAGGTGGCGCAGTACGCCTATCTGGCGCATATGCGCGGGCTGCTCGGTCTGTCGTCCTCGGTGCGATACCGCCCGGACTCCGCCACCGGGGACGAGATGCGGCTGGCCGAGGTGCGGCCGGTGAAGCCACGGAAGGCGGCGAACCCCTGATATGGCGTCCTTCCTGCGCAAGCGCATCATCTCCAGCGCGATCCCCCTGGTGTTCGTGGTGCTGGGTGTGTTCTGCCTGGCCCGTCTGACCGGCAACCCCGTCGACCTCTACCTCCCGCTGAGCGCCACCCCCGGGCAGCGCGCGGACTTCTCCGCCGCCCACGGATTCGACGACTCCATCCCGGTGCAGCTGTGGGACTACCTCGGCAACGCCGCGCGGCTCGACTTCGGCACCTCGCTGCGCACCGGGGAGTCCGCCGACTCGATGGTGCTGGAGGCGTTTCCCGTGACCCTCCAGCTCGCGGGCATGACCATGCTGCTGGCGGTCCTCGGCGCCCTGCTGGTCGGAAGCCTGGCCGCCTACCGGCCCCAGTCGGCCGTCGACCGGCTCGCCGGTCTGCTGTCGATGACCGCGGCCAGCATTCCCGACTTCTGGTTCGCGATCATGGGTGTGCTGGTCTTCGGAGTGGGGCTGGGCTGGCTGCCGACCTCCGGCACCCTGGGCGGTCCGGAGGTGTGGGTGCTGCCGCTGGCCACCTTGCTGATCCGCCCGTTCGGGGTGCTCGTGCAGGTGGTCCGCGGCAGCATGGTCGGCGCGCTGTCCGCGCCCTATGTCAAGGTCGCCCGCAGCAAGGGGGCCGATGCCACGCGCGTGGTGTTCGGACATGCCCTGCGCAACGCCGTCACGCCCGTGCTGACCGTCGCCGGAGATCTCGCCGTCGGCCTCGTCAACGGCGCGGTGGTGGTGGAAACGATCTTCGGCTGGCCCGGGATCGGCAAGCTCATGATCGACTCGATTCTGCAGCGGGACTTCGCGGTGCTGCAGGCCGCCGTCCTGCTCACCGCCGTGACGATCTTCGCGCTGAACATCCTCGTCGACGTCTGCCACGCGCTGATCGACCCCCGAGTGCGCCAGGCGGTACCGGCGTGAGCGAAGGAGCCACCATGCCCGCCCCCGACGGCCGCATCCCCTCCGACGCGGCCACTCCCCCGTCGCGCTCCCGTCCGCCCCGCTGGTGGCTGCTGCTCGGCAGGGACCGGACCGCGGCCGCCGCGGCCGTCGTGCTGGCCCTGGTGTTCCTCGTCGCGCTGTTCGGGCGGCTGTTCCTCGGCGACCGGGCGGTACGGCAGGACCTGCGCGCCTCGCTGCGTCCGCCCTCCTTCGACCACGGGCTCTCCGGGCTGCTCGGCACGGACGTCCTCGGACGCAGCGTGCTGGCCCGGCTGGTGGACGCCGCGGGGACGACGCTGTCCATCGCGGTGCCCGCGGTGCTGTGCTCGCTGCTGATCGGCTCCGCCCTGGGGCTGTGGGCGGGGTACCACGGAGGCATGCGCGAGAACGTCGCGATGCGCGCGGCCGATGTCATCCTCAGCTTTCCGTCCCTGCTCATCGCGGTGGTCGTGCTGTACGTCTTCGCGCCCAGCGCGATGAACATCGTGCTGATCCTCGCCGTCGCCCGTGTCCCCGTCTATCTGCGCACGGCCCGCGCGGAGTCGGCCGAGCTGAGAAGCCGTCTGTTCGTCGACGCGGCCCGGACCTTCGGCACGCCCAGCTCGGCCATCATCTACCGGCACCTGCTGCCGATCGCGCTGCCGACGCTGCTGACCGTGGCCACGCTCGACTTCTGCTTCGTCATGCTGACCGAATCGTCGTTGAGTTTCCTCGGTGTCGGCATCCAGCCACCCGAGGTGAGCTGGGGGCTGATGGTGGCCCAGGGCCGCCAGTACCTCCGGACCGCCTGGTGGATCGCCGTGCTGCCGGGACTCGCCATCATGCTCACCACCGTGTCGGCCACGGTGCTCGCCGCCTGGGTGCGCCTGGCCACGGACCCCGGACAGCGGTGGCGGCTGACGCTGCCCCGTAAGCGGCGCGGCAACCGGGCCGCCGTACCCCCGGAGATAGTCGCGTGAAGCCACCAGCCGCCCTTGAGGTCGAGGGGCTGTGCGTCGATCTGCACACCCCCACCGGCACGCTCCGCGCCGTGGACGGCGTCAGCTTCGGTGTGCACAGGGGGCGCACCCTGGCGCTCCTCGGCGAGTCCGGCTGCGGGAAGTCGATGACCGCGCTGTCCATCGCCGGGCTGCTCGACCCGGTGGCCGAGGTGACGGGCGGAGCCGTGCGGGTGTCCGGCACCGATGTGGTGCGGCTCGGCCGGGCCGAGCGCCGAAAGCTTGCCGGTCCCGTACTGTCGATCGTCTTCCAGGACGCGCTGGCCGCGCTCAACCCCGTGCAGCCGGTCGGCCGGCAGCTCGCCGAACCGTTCCGCATCCACCGCGGGCTGTCTCGGCGCCAGGCCGCGCGGAAGGCGGTGGAGCTGATGACGCGCGTCGGCATCCCCGAGCCCCGGCTGCGGGCCCGCTCGTATCCGCATCAGTTCTCCGGCGGCATGCGCCAGCGGCTGCTGATCGCGATGGCCGTCGCCCTGGACCCTGATGTGCTGATCGCCGACGAGCCGACGACCGCGCTCGACGTCACCGTACAGGCGCAGATCATGCGGCTGCTGAGGGATCTGCGGACCGAGCGGGACATGGCGCTCGTGCTGATCACCCACGATCTGGCGGTGGTCGCCCGGCACGCGGATGACGTCGTGGTGATGTACGCGGGCACCGTGGTCGAGACCGGCCCGGTGCGGGAGGTCTTCGCCCGCCCCCGCCACCCCTACACCAAGGCGCTCCTGGGCTCCGTGCCCGAACACACCGTCAGGGGCCGCCCCCTGCCGGCCGTACCGGGCAGCCCGCCCGAGCTGAGCGCGGTGCCGTCCGGCTGTGTCTTCCGGGCCAGATGCCCGCTGGCCGGTGAACGCTGCGTCCGGGAGCGCCCGACCCTGGAGCCGGTGGCCGCCTCGCGCTCGGCCGCCTGCCACTTTTCCGAGGAGCTGGACCGTGGCTGAGAACGTGCCCGGGAAGGTGTCCGGGAAGGTGTCCGGGAAGGTGTCCGGGAGCTTCGGAACGCCGCTCCTCGACGTCCGCGGCGTGACGAAGTCGTTCGGCCACGGCCGCCGCAGGCTGACCGCGGTGGACGGGGTCGACCTCCGGGTGGGTCACGGAGAAACCCTCGGCCTGGTGGGCGAGTCCGGATGCGGAAAGTCGACCCTGGCCAGGGTGGTGCTCGGGCTGGAACGGCCGGACGCGGGAACGGTGCGCTTCGACGGCACCGACCCGTTCACGCTGAAGGGCCGGGAGCTGCTGGCGTGGCGGCGCCGGGTGCAGATGGTGTTCCAGGACCCGTTCGCCTCGCTCAACGCCCGTATGTCCGCGGCCGATCTCATCGGCGAGCCGTGGCGCACCCACCGCGACATCCTGCCCACGGCGCGCGAGCGGGAGCGCCGGGTCCTTGAACTGCTGTCCCTCGTCGGACTGCGCGAGAGCGACGCCCACCGCTACCCGAACGAGTTCTCCGGCGGGCAGCGGCAGCGCATCGGCATCGCCCGCGCGCTGGCCCTCGAACCCGACCTCATCGTGTGCGACGAGCCCGTGTCCGCGCTGGACCTGTCGGTGCAGGCGCAAGTGCTGAACGTGCTCTCCGAGTTGCGGACGCGGCTCGGCGTTTCCTATGTGTTCATCTCCCACGACCTGTCCGTGGTCCGCTACATCTCCGACCGGGTGGCGGTGATGTACCTGGGCAAGGTCATCGAACACGGCCGCGCCGACGATGTCTTCGACCGGCCGCTGCACCCTTACACCGCCGCCCTGATGTCGGCCGCTCCCCGGCTCGATGTGTCCGGGGCGCCCCCCGGGGAGGAGATTGCCCTGTACGGGGAGATCCCCTCCCCGTACGGCATCCCCTCGGGCTGCCGGTTCCGGACCCGCTGCTGGAAGAGCGAGCCCCGCTGCGCCGCGACCGCTCCCCCGGCCGTCGCCCGCGACGCCACGGCGGACCCGGGCCGGGAGCCGCACGAGGGCCTGTGCCACTTTCCGCTGGACGGCTGAGGTGGAGCGGTCGGGCACCTCACGTGGCCGCTCAGGACGGGTTGTCCGCGTGGGTGAGGGTCGTCCAGGCGTTGAAGTAGTTGTCGGTGCCGGACGGCCGGTGCGCCTCGGTGTACTTCTGGGTGTTGGACATGGCGATGCCCAGACGGTTGTGGAGGGCGTTGAAGCCGACCTCGGTGACCTCGCCGAGGCCCTTCTTGACCGAACCCCCGCACAGCCAGGACGGCACGGTCGCGCCGTTCTCGTAGGAGGTGTGGAGACCCAGGGCGTAGCGCAACCGGTCCTGGATCTTCGGGTAGAGGTCCTGGCCCTGGATGCGGCTGGTCTCGGCGATGTCCGCGATGGAGGCGAGGCCCCAGCCGGTGTGCCCGAAGTCGCGGCAGGTCTCCTGGGAGAGGCCGTCGGCGAAGGTGCTCTGGCCCTGCCAGTACTTGACGATCTCGGCCTTGGTGTCGATGCTGCTGCCCGCGGGCGGCTTGGGCAGATCACCGTCACTGGTCAGATAGACGTACGCCGGGACACGGGCGAGGTAGGTGCTGACGGCCTTGTCGTAGCTGGTGCGGTCCTCGATGAAGACGGAGATGCCGATCGCGGCCTCGGTCATGACCAGTTGCCAGTTGCCGTTCTTGGTCTCGGCGCCGCTGATCACCTCGGGGAGGTAGACGTCGCGCAGCATGGTCGCGAAGCGACCGGCGCCCGACCAGCCGCCGTCGTAGGTGTACTTGATGATCTCGGCGGCGCGCGGCCAGGTGGATCCGGCCCAGCCGGTCTGCAGCGGGGCGTTGCTGTTGGTGTGATCGGTGATGGTCGCGGACCAGGCGTCCATGATCTCGATCGCCTTCTTCGCGTAGCGGCTGTCCCGGGTGAAGTACCAGGCGAGCGCGTCGGTGTAGGCCGCGATGGCGTCCTGACGCTCGTCGGTGCAGCCGTAGTTGGGGTTGGAGGACGATCCGCACTCCACGACGGCGCGGGGCTTGGGGTTACGCGACAGTGAGGCGTAGGAGCTGCCCATCATGTCGTCGTAGGCGGCCTTCCAGGGCTGCTGGCCGGCCTGCGCCTTGGCCCGGGCGTAGTCGAGTTGCCCCCGGCTCACCAGCACTCCGGGGTGGGTGAACGTGGCCGGCGCGGCGGCGGCGCGGGGGACCGGTCCGGTGAGCTGAAGGCTCAGCAGCCCGGCCAGCAGGGCGAGCACGCCGAGCAGCGCGGTTCTGGTTCGTGCCATCCGATGACCTCTTCCATGCTCGATGGGGGACGCGGTGGCGCAGGATTGGCCTGGACCATAGGGAGAGGTCGTGAACATGTCAATACCCATATGTGGCTCGCGTTCATCCCCTTGTCCAGGCGATGTGTCCGGTGGTCGGTCAGCTGTCTACTGGCCGGGGTCTGGGTGCCTGCCGCGGGAAGCCGGCTCGGACAGTGCCGCGTGCCGCAGGTGTTCGGCAAGCGCCGCGGTGGCCGTCGAGGCGGTCCGGGACTTGGCGCCCCAGGCCAGCAGATGCCGGCGGCGCGACCAGGCGTCCTGGAGGTCACACACGTCGAGCAGTTGGCTCGGGCTCGCCGTCGTGCCGCGCCGCGCCATGAGGCCCGGACAAGGACGGAGGGACGACGCGATGACCACCACCACCCGGGCCACCAATCCCGTCGCCGCCCACTGCCTGCGCTGCGGCCGGGCGCTGCGCAACGCCACCACCGACGCTACGGCCCCAAGTGCCGCGTCAAGGTCCGCGCCGCCGCCCACGCCGAGGTCGTCGCCCGGTACAAGCCTACAAGCCGCACCAGGTCGCCAAGGCAGAAGCGCTGATCGAACAGGGCGGCCTCATCCCGCTCCGCGGGCGCCGGGTCTTCTACGCGGTCAGCAGCGACGGCGCCACCGCCTACAAGGCGCACCGGGCCGCCTGCACCTGCCCGGCGGGCATCAAGGGGCCTCCACCCCTGCAAGCACCGCATCGCCGCCCACATCCTCAGCCTCGCCGCTTGACCCACTCGCCCCGGCCGGGCGCCAGCCACAGCGCCCGGCCCACCCAGCGCCCACGAAAGGAACACCCGCTCATGAAGGTCCGAACCGGCGCGATCCGCCAGGACCGTCTCACCGGAGCCTTGCCCGCCGCTACGGCGGCCGTGACCGCCAAGGCCGTTGCTGAAATGCACGCGCAGGGCCTGACGCATGAGCAGATCCGCCAGCAGTTCGAGCGCAAGAAGGCCGAGGCCGAGCACTCCGGCAACGCCAAGCGCGCCGCCGTGGCAGACGCCATGCTCACCGTTCACGCCGGCATCGCGGCCGACGAGGAGGCGCAGGCGCGGCCGGCCCTCCCCGCCCCCATGCCCGAGCTGGAGCCCGCGACCGCGCCCGCCACCTACGCCGGCGTTCCCGTCCCGGCCCCCGTCCGCGACCGCTGGGCCCGCGCCGGGCAACGGGGCTGATCACCGTTCAGGGGATGTGCGCGGGCTGTCGGCCGGGCTGTTCGGTCTGCGGAAGTCCCCTGATCTCGAAGTGGCTGCGAT
>NZ_BBUZ01000031.1 GCF_001417735.1 Streptomyces sp. NBRC 110028 | reverse complement strand
GGTACCGGCATGACGAACGCACTCTTCGAACCGGCCCGCCTCGGCCCCCTCGACCTCCCCAACCGCCTGGTGATGGCCCCGCTGACCCGTAACCGCGCCGCCGCCGACGGCGTACCGCTGCCGATCATGGCCACCTACTACGCCCAGCGCGCCTCCGCCGGGCTGATCATCGGCGAGGCATCCACCCCCAACGCGGAAGGCCAGACCTACCCGAACATCACCGCGATCCACAACCAGGCCCACGTGGCCGGCTGGCGGCGCGTCACCGACGCCGTGCACGCGGCGGGCGGCCGGATGTTCCTCCAGCTCCAGCACGGCGGCCGGGTCGGCCACCCCGCCACCAGCGGACTGACCCCGGTGGCCCCCTCCCCGGTCCCGCTCCCCGAGACGATCTTCACCCCGAACGGTCATCAGGAGGCCGTCGTACCGCGCGAGATGTCCCCCGACGACATCCGCACCACCATCGCCGACTTCGCGGCCGCCGCCCGTAACGCCGTCGCCGCGGGCTTCGCCGGGGTGGAGGTGCACTCCGCCAACGGCCATCTCCTCCACCAGTTCCTGGCAGGGAACACCAACCGCCGCACCGACGCCTATGGCGGCCCGGTCGGCCGCCGCATCAGATTCGTGGCCGAGACGGTCCGCGCCGTCGCCGACGCGATAGGCCCCGAGCGGGTGGGCGTGCGGATCTCCCCCCACTCCACCGTCAACGGCATCGAGGAGGGCGACACCGCGCACATCTACCCCGCCCTCATCGAGGCGCTGGCCGACATCGGCCCGGCCTATGCGCACATCGTCCGCGCCGAACCGGAAGACCCCGTGTTCCAGGAGATCCGCAGGACATGGACGGGAACGCTGATCGCCAATCCCCACCTGCCCAGCGCCGCGATCCCCGCCGACGGCGGTCTCCGCCGGGCGACACACCTCCTGGCCGAGGGCGCCGACCTCATCGCCCTCGGCCGCCCCTTCCTCGCCAACCCCGACCTCGTCCACCGCCTCCGCACCGGCGCTCCTCTCAACCCGGTCCGCGACCGGTACCTGATGTACGTGGGCGGCGAGACGGGCTACACCGACTACCCCACCCTGACCGTCGCCTCGTGACGGACGGGGAAGCCGACCGAGTTGGCGATGAAGCTCTGCTGATGGGCATCGTGGTGCGCAGCCGCTGTGCCCGGCCGACTCCTCCGGGGTCCCGGTGGCCTCGTCCTCAACGCACAGGCCTTCGCTGAAGAGCGGCGAGCGAGTCCGGGCGTCTGATCAGCGACAAACCACGGCTTGCGGCTTCTCGATGGCACCCGTCAGGGCGTGAAAGCGGTACGGAAGGCGGTCAGGGCGGTGTCGGGGTCGGTGCGGGCCCAGGATTCGAGGGCTACGACGCCGGTGTAGCCGAGGTCGCGGAGGGCGCGGGCGATGGCGGGGTAGTGGATTTCGCCGGTGCCCGGTTCGCAGCGGCCGGGGCCGGCCCCCAGGAATCCCTAGAACGTACTAGCCTCCCGGCTGGAGCGGTGGGTCCTCGATGTCCTGGCGGATGAGCCACTGGACGAACGTGCGCCCCTCCGGGGTCATATGGGCCTCGCCCTCGCGCCGCAGCAGATAGTGGGACTGGCGCAACGGCACCAGACGGTCGTGCAGCACGACGAGCCGGCCGTCGCGGACGGCGGCGCGCGCGAAGCGCTCGGGGACCAGGGCGCAGTGCAGCCCGGTGGCGGCGAACTGGGTCGCGGCCACGGTGGTGTCGAGCGTGATGGTCGCCTCGGCGCCCCGCGAGGGCGGCGGGGTGTGCGGGAACAGCCGCTGCCAGAGGTCGTCGTAGCCGATGACGTGCACCCGCGGCCGGTGCTCCAGGTCGGCGGGCCCGGTCAGCGGGCCGTACGCCTCCAGATGGGCGGGGGAGCCGACCACCACGGCCTGGTCCTCGTGCAGCAGATCGGCGGTGAACCCGGCCCAGCGGCCGTTGCCGTGACGGATCTCCAGGTCCACCTCGTGCGGCGGCACCTCGTTCGCCCAGATCGCGGTCACCACCCGCAGGTCGATGTGCGGATAGCAGTCGTGGAAGTCCTGGAGGCGGGGCATCAGCCAGGTCATGGCGTACGAGACCTGCACCCGTACGGTCAGCCGGCCCCGCCCGGCCGCCGGGCCGAACAGCCCGGTGGTGCCCGCCGACAGATCGTCGAACGCGCCCCGGACGGTGGGCAGATACGCCTGGCCCATCGGCGTCAGCCGGATGCTGCGCGCCTGGCGCTCGAACAGGGCGATCCCCAGACGCGTCTCCAGCACCCGGATGCGCTGGCTCACCGCCGAGGACGACAGGCCCAGCTCATCGGCGGCCGCCGTGATGCTGCCGAGCCGCGCGGTCGCCTCGTAGGCCAGCAGGCCGGGCAGCGGGGGGAGGGGCGTACGCACGGTCGGCGACGCTACGCGGCGCCTGGCCGGCCGGGCAAGGGCGAGCGACACATTTCGGGGGTCTCAGGCCCCTGCCGACAGGTTTGACGGGTACTTCCCGCCGCTCGGAGACTGTCGGCATGGCCTACCTCCTCCTTCTGGCCGCCATCACCGCCGAATTGATCGGCACCAGTCTCCTCAAATCCACCGCGGGCTTCTCCCGCCCCGGGCCCGCCCTGGCCTGCCTCGCCTCGTACGCGGTGGCGTGCTTCCTGCTGGCGCGGGCGATCCACGACGGGATGCAGGTCGGCGTGGGGTACGCCCTGTGGTCGGGCCTCGGCACGGCACTGATCGTGCTGATCGGTCTGCTCTTCCTGGGCGAACCGCTCACCGCGGTGAAGGCGCTGGGCGTGGCCCTGGTGATCGGCGGCGTCATCACGCTCAACCTCGGCAGCGCGCAGTGACGGCGCGCGGCTCAGCCGCCGCGGATGCCGCGGATGCTCGGAAGCCTCAGACGCCGAGCTTGGCCTCCCGCACCGCGGCCACCGCCTCCTTGTCGCCGTCCAGCTCGACCCGGGCCGCCTTCTGCCGCCCGTACAGGAACAGCGCCAGCTCGCCGGGCTCGCCGGTGCACGTGACCACCGGGACACCGCGGTGGGCGACGGCCGTGCGGCCGTCGGGGCGCCGCAGCACCAGGCCGACCGGGGACTTGCGGCCGAACACCCGCGCGACCCGCTCGGTGCGGGACCACAGCGCGTCGGCGAAGACGGGGTCGATCTCGCGCGGCGTCCAGTCCGGCCGCGCACGGCGGACGTCCTCGGCGTGCACGTAGAACTCGACGGTGTTGGCCGCCTCGTCCACCTGCTTCATCGCGAAGGGTGACATGCGCGGCGGGCCGGTGCGGAACAGCCGCACCAGCTCCTCGTACGGCTTCGCGGTGAACTCGGCCTGCACCCGGGTCAGCCGCTGCGCCAGCGGCTTGATCACCAGGCCGCCGGCCGCGTCGGCGCGGCGCTCGCGCACCACGAGATGGGCCGCCAGATCGCGGGTGGTCCAGCCCTCGCACAGCGTCGGGGCGTCGGGGCCCGCGTTCTCCAAGAGATCGGCGAGGAGCAGGCGTTCGCGCTTCGCGTGAGTGGACATACCGCCCACCCTACGGCCGACGCGCGCCGCCCGCCACGAGAAGGCCACGAAGCGCCCCGGAGGGCGCTACCGCGGTATGGGTTCCTTCAGCTTGGCGCCGTCCTTCCCCGTGCTCACCGTCAGCGCGCACGAGACCCGGTCCTTGCCGTGCTCCGTGTAGGTGCCCAGGGCCGGGTAGAGGGCGTAGTAGTAATACTCCCGGCCGTCGTTGGGGACGCTCTTCAGCCGCTTCTCGGCGTCCGCCGCGCACAGCGAGAGCGCCTTGCGCTGGAGCGCCCGCTCGGAGGCGAAGTCCCCGCTCAGCGTCTCGTTGGAGATCACCTCGCCGTCGTGCGCGCGGTCGCACGAGCGCTTCTCGATCCTCGTCACGCTGCTGTCCATCGCCGGATGGTCGAAGCAGGTGCCCGGCTTGAGCACGGCATACGGCATCCGGCTGTCGGACGAGGCGGACTCCGAGGCCTCGGGGGACGGCGGAGCCTGGTCGTCCCCGCCGCCCAGCGGCGCGCCCTGGCCCGGGTCCTCCGTACCACCCGCCGAGGCGGACGCGGCGGCCGACGGCGAGAGGGGGCGGTTCGAGGTGGGGGGCGCGCCGGCCGCCTTGTCGTCGCCGCCGTCGTCCCGCGTGCCGAAGAACGCCACCCCGGCGACCACCGCCAGACCCACCGCCACGCCGCTCACGATCGCGGCGGTCCGGGAACGGCCGGTGCCGGGCCGCGGACCGCCCGGAGGCATCCCCGCAGACGCGCCCGGAGGCAGCGCCCCTGGAGGCAGCGCGCCCGGAGGCAGCGCGCCCGGGGGCGGCAGGGGCGGCGGGGGCGGTCCGAAGCCGCCGCGGAGCGCGGGCGGACCGGGCTGCGCCGAGGGGACCGGATCGATCGGCGGACCGAAACCCTCCGGCTGCCGCTGTGAAGGCTGTGGCTCCTGCTGCGGCTGCGGCGGCGGACCGAACCCCCCGCCGTTTCCAGGCCTGTTGGGGTCGTGCGACGGCGGCGGAAACGTCATGCCCGAAGCATGCCCCATCACCCCCGTATCCCGACCATCGGGCCCGGTCCCCCCGGCAGTGCAGAATGGTCGCATGACCGGCTCCGATCGTCCCTCCGCCCTCGACCCGGCCATCGCCGCCCGCCTCAAGCGCGGCGCCGACGGCCTCGTCCCCGCCATCGCCCAGCAGTACGACACCGGCGAGGTGCTGATGCTCGGCTGGATGGACGACGAGGCGCTGCACCGCACCCTCACCACCGGCCGCTGCACCTACTGGAGCCGCAGCCGCCGGGAGTACTGGGTCAAGGGTGACACCTCGGGCCACATCCAGCTGGTCAAGTCCGTCGCGCTCGACTGCGACGGCGACACCGTGCTCGTCCGGGTGGACCAGACCGGCGCCGCCTGCCACACCGGCGACCGCACCTGCTTCGACGCCGACGTCCTCCCGCTGGGCCAGTAGCGCGCCCTGCGGCCGCGCCCGGCCCCACGATCCGCCCACTAGGCTCCCCAGCCATGACCCAGGACGCTGCCACGATGGACCTCGAGACCTTCCGCAAGCTGGCGGCCGACCGCCGTGTCATCCCCGTCACCCGCAAGCTGCTCGCGGACGGCGACACCCCGGTGGGCCTCTACCGCAAACTCGCCGCCGAGCGCCCGGGCACCTTCCTGCTCGAGTCCGCCGAGAACGGCCGTTCCTGGTCCCGCTACTCCTTCGTCGGCGTCCGCAGCGCCGCCACCCTCACCGAGCGCGACGGCCGCACCCACTGGCTGGGCACCCCGCCCGTCGGCGTCCCCACCGAGGGCGACCCGCTCGCCGCCCTGCGCGCCACGGTCGAAACCCTGCACACCCCGCGTGACCTGGGCGGCCTCGTCCATCTGCCGCCCTTCACCGGCGGCATGGTCGGCTACCTCGGCTACGACGTCGTCCGCCGCCTGGAGAAGATCGGCGAGCACGGGCGGGACGATCTGCGGCTCCCCGAGCTGACCATGCTGCTCACCTCGGACCTCGCGGTGCTCGACCACTGGGACGGCACGGTGCTGCTGATCGCCAACGCGATCAACCACAACGACCTCGACACCGGCGTCGACGAGGCGTACGCGGACGCGGTGGCCCGGCTCGACGCGATGGCCGCCGATCTCGTACGGCCCGTCCCCACCGACCCCACCGTCCTGCCCCCGTCCGAGGTGCCCGAGTACACCGCGCTGTGGGGCGGCCCGGACTTCATGGCGGCCGTCGACGACATCAAGGAGCGCATCCGCGCGGGCGAGGCCTTCCAGGTCGTCCCCTCGCAGCGCTTCGAGACGCCCTGCTCGGCCAGCGCGCTCGACGTCTACCGGGTGCTGCGGGCCACCAACCCCAGCCCCTATATGTACCTCTTCCGCTTCGAGGGCTTCGACGTAGTGGGCTCCAGCCCCGAGGCGCTGGTCAAGGTCGAGGACGGCAGCGCCATGCTGCACCCCATCGCCGGTACCCGGCCCCGTGGCGCCACCCCGCAGGAGGACACCGCCCTCGCCGAGGAGCTGATGGCCGACCCCAAGGAGCGGGCCGAGCACCTGATGCTGGTCGACCTCGGCCGCAACGACCTGGGGCGGGTCTGCGAACCCGGCAGCGTCGAGGTGGTCGACTTCATGTCGGTCGAGCGCTACAGCCATGTCATGCACATCGTCTCCACCGTCACCGGCAGGCTCGCGGAGGGGCGCACCGCCTACGACGTCCTCACCGCCTGCTTCCCCGCGGGCACCCTCTCCGGCGCCCCCAAGCCGCGCGCGATGCAGATCATCGAGGAGCTGGAGCCCAGCCGGCGCGGGCTGTACGGCGGCTGCGTCGGCTACCTCGACTTCGCGGGCGACTCGGACACCGCCATCGCCATCCGCACCGCGCTGCTGCGCGACGGCACGGCCTACGTGCAGGCGGGCGCCGGTGTCGTCGCCGACTCCGACCCGGTGGCCGAGGACGCGGAGTGCCGCAACAAGGCGGCGGCGGTGCTGCGAGCGGTGCACGCGGCCAACCGCCTGGGCGGCCGGCAGGGGTAGCCCCGCGCCCGCCCCGTCCCCGCCCCCCGGGCGGCCCTCGGGCGGGCGTGGGTTCGGCGTGGGGGATAGTGGTAGGCGTGAGTGCAGCAGCCGTACCCCCGCCCTGGGCCGAGAACGAGCCCTCCGCCCCCGCCGCGCGCGGCCGCCGAGCGGCGCGCGGCAGCCTCGCCGTCGCGCTGCTGTGCGGTGCGCTCGGCGCGGCACTGGTCCTGCTCGCCACCAGCCGCAAATGGGCCCAGGGCACGGCCAGCGTCGCCCAGGGTTCCCTGGCGCAGAGCGCCAACGGCGACGACATCACCGGGCTGCCCGGTGCCCTCGCCGTCGTCGGCCTCGCCGCGCTGGTGGCCGTCTTCGCCGTACGGCGCGTCGGCCGCGTCGTCGTCTCCCTGCTGCTCGCCCTCAGCGGTACGGGCATCGTCATCAGCGCCGCCCTCGGGGCCTCCGACAAGGCGGCGCTCAAGGAGAAGGCGTCCAAGGTGACCGGCGTGGCGGGCAGCGCCATCCACGACGTGACGTACACGCCCTGGCCATGGGTCGCCCTGGCGGGCGGTGTGCTGCTGCTGCTCGCGGGCGTGCTCGCGCTGGCGTACGGGCGCCACTGGCCCGCCATGTCCGGGCGGTACGAGCGGGCCGGCGCGGAGGGGGCCCGGCGCGGGCGCCGCGCCCCCGCCGCACCCGACCCGGACCGCCCCGAGGAGCTGTGGAAGGCCCTGGACCGGGGCGAGGACCCGACGCTTTCGCGGTAGACAGCGGGTGGACAGCCGGTGCGCACCCGGTGGGCACCCCCGCTCAAGGGCGCTTCCGGCATCGGGGACAATGGCGTGGGAGCTTCGCCCCACGCGCCCGGACCCAGGCGCTGTGTAGAGCTACGAGGAGTATTCATGTCCAACGCCCACGGGCACACCCCGGCCGCCTGGACCGGTGTCACCATCGCCTTCATCGGCTTCTGCGTCTCCGGCGCGTTCACCGTGCTGGCGAACCCGCTCGGCTTCTGGGCGGGCATGGTCATCGCTCTCCTCGGCGGTGTCGTCACCCTGGGGATGCGCGCGGCCGGGCTCGGCGCCCCGAAGGGGAAGCCGCTGCGGATGGTGGGCGAGAAGCAGGTGCAGACCCAGGAGTGACGCGGCCCGGGCGCGGCGCGGGGCCGGTGCCTTTTGGCCCGTACGGGTCATCGGGCACGGTCCTGAGCTGCGCCTTCGTGGTTTTCCGGGGAGACTCGGCGATGTGGTCCTGACTTCCGCGGCGCGCCGGCTCCTCGCTCCGCTGGGCGTGCTCGCCGGTGTCGTCGCCGCCTTCGGGTATGTCGGCGCCGTCGATCCCCATCAGCCCGGCCACTACCCGGTCTGCCCGCTGTTCCGGCTGACCGGCCTCTACTGCCCCGGATGCGGCGGGCTGCGCGGCGCCCACGCCCTCGCGCACGGCGAGCTGCTGCGCGGCTTGAGCGACAACGCGCTGGTCGTGGCGTGCGCGGGCGTGTTCTGCGTGGCGTGGGCGGTGTGGTGCGCCCGGGCTCTGGGGTGGCGGCGGCGCCGCGCGGCGTGGACGTGGCGGGCGTGGCACGCCTGGGCCATCGGGGGCGCGGTCCTCGCCTTCACCGTCATCCGGAATTTCCCCTTCGGGGGACTACTGGCACCCTGACCCTTGTTGTACGTGACGGCGCGTACGACCACGTGGTGGGACGCGGCGTCAACCGGATGCGGGACCTCGGTCCTTTGACAGTTACCATCGCATTCGACCAGAAGCTCCATCCCCGTCCCGGAAGGGGGCCGCTCGCGTGAGTGTGCTCGACGAGATCATCGACGGTGTCCGTGCCGACCTCGCGGAGCGGCAGGCGCGCGTCACCCTCGACGAGCTCAAGGAGCGGGCGGCCAGGGCCCAGCCGGCGAAGGACGGCGTGGCGGCCCTCAAGGGCGACAGCGTCAAGGTGATCTGCGAGGTCAAGCGGTCCAGCCCGTCCAAGGGCGCGCTCGCCGCGATCGCCGACCCGGCCGCGCTCGCCGCCGACTACGAGGCGGGCGGCGCGTCGGTCATCAGCGTGCTCACCGAGCAGCGGCGCTTCGGCGGATCGCTGGCCGACCTGGAGGCCGTCCGGGCCAAGGTCGACATCCCGGTGCTGCGCAAGGACTTCATCGTCACCTCCTACCAGCTGTGGGAGGCGCGGGCGTACGGCGCCGACGTGGTGCTGCTGATCGTGGCCGCGCTGCCGCAGGAGGCGCTGGTCTCGCTGATCGAGCGGGCCGAGTCGATCGGGCTGACCCCGCTGGTCGAGGTGCACGACGAGGACGAGGTCGAGCGGGCCGTGGCCGCCGGGGCGCGGCTGATCGGCGTCAACGCGCGCAACCTGAAGACGCTGGAGGTGGACCGGGGGACCTTCGCGCGGGTCGCACCGGAGATCCCGGACCACATCGTCAAGATCGCGGAATCGGGTGTGCGCGGGCCGCACGACCTGATCGCCTACGCGAACGACGGCGCGGACGCGGTGCTGGTGGGGGAGTCCCTGGTGACGGGCCGCGACCCCAAGGGCGCGGTCGCCGACCTGGTGGCGGCGGGCGCTCATCCGGCGCTGCGGCACGGGCGGGACTGAGGAACATGGACGTGTACGCGCGCCTGGCGCGGGGGTGCCGCCCCCGGGGTTGCCGCGCACCCGCCCGACGGGTGCGGGGGCGTCGCGTGCGCTATCACATCGGATGCGAGCCCGGACAGGTCAACGGGCGCCGATGGCGTTGAGGACGGGGTGTCGCGGGATGCGCCGGGGTTCGTCACCGGTGCGCTGACGGCGCGTTGTCGCATGCGCTGACAGCGCGGTGCCACGGCGCCGCCGCGTCCACGCCGGCGTCCGGCCGCCCCCGCGGCCCCGTCCCCTCCCGTTGCGTAGGCGGCCACCCGTCCGGTGGACCGTTCCGTTCATCACGACTTCGCGGAGTACGTCTGATGTCCTCTGATTTCTTCATTCCGGACCCCGAGGGTCAGATCCCCAGCACCGAGGGGTATTTCGGTGCGTTCGGCGGCAAGTTCATCCCCGAGGCGCTCGTCGCCGCGGCCGATGAGGTCGCCGCGGAGTACGCCAAGGCGAAGGCCGACCCGGCCTTCGCCGCCGAGCTCGAGGATCTGCTGGTCAACTACACGGGGCGGCCCAGTGCCCTGACCGAGGTGCCGCGGTTCGCCGAGCATGCCGGGGGTGCGCGGGTCTTCCTGAAGCGGGAGGACCTGAACCACACCGGATCGCACAAGATCAACAACGTGCTGGGGCAGGCCCTGCTCACCCGGCGCATGGGCAAGACCCGGGTCATCGCCGAGACCGGCGCCGGCCAGCACGGGGTGGCCACGGCGACCGCGTGTGCGCTGTTCGGCCTCGAGTGCACGATCTACATGGGCGAGGTCGACACCGAGCGGCAGGCGCTCAACGTGGCGCGGATGCGGATGCTGGGCGCCGAGGTCATCGCCGTGAAGTCGGGCAGCAGGACGCTGAAGGACGCCATCAACGAGGCGTTCCGCGACTGGGTCGCCAATGTGGACCGCACCCACTACCTGTTCGGGACCGTCGCCGGACCGCATCCGTTCCCGGCGCTGGTGCGGGACTTCCACCGGGTGATCGGCGTGGAGGCGCGGCGGCAGATCCTGGAGCGCACCGGGCGGCTGCCGGACGCGGTGGCGGCGTGCGTGGGCGGCGGGTCGAACGCGATCGGGCTGTTCCACGCGTTCCTGCCGGACGAGAGCGTGCGCATCGTGGGGTTCGAGCCCGCCGGGCACGGCGTGGAGTCCGGTGAGCACGCCGCGACGCTGAGCCTGGGCGAGCCCGGGATTCTGCACGGGTCGCGCTCGTACGTGCTGCAGGACGAGGACGGGCAGATCACCGAGCCGTATTCGATCTCGGCCGGTCTTGACTACCCCGGGGTCGGCCCCGAGCACGCCTATCTGAAGGACGCCGGGCGGGCCGAGTACCGGGCCGTCACGGACGACCAGGCGATGCAGGCGCTGCGGCTGCTCTCGCAGACCGAGGGGATCATCCCGGCGATCGAGAGCGCGCACGCGCTGGCCGGGGCGCTGGACCTCGGGCGGGAGCTGGGCAGTGAGGGACTGGTGCTGGTGAACCTGTCCGGGCGGGGCGACAAGGACATGGACACCGCGGCGCGGTATTTCGGGCTGTACGACGAGGGAGCCAAGTGATGGCCGGAAATCTGGAGCTGCTGGGGTCCGTACTGGCCAAGGCCAAGGACGAGGGCCGCGCGGCGCTCGTCGGCTACCTGCCCGCCGGTTTCCCGACCGTGGACGGCGGCGTGGCCGCGATGACCGCCATGATCGAGGGCGGCTGCGACGTCGTCGAGGTCGGGCTGCCGCACAGCGACCCGGTGCTGGACGGGCCGGTGATCCAGACCGCGGACGACATCGCCCTCAAGGGCGGGGTGAGGATCCGCGATGTGATCCGGACGGTGGGGGAGGTGCACGCCGCCACGGGCGCGCCGATCCTGTGCATGACCTACTGGAACCCCGTCGACCGGTACGGCGTCGAGCGCTTCGCCGCGGACCTGGCCGCGGTGGGCGGCGCCGGGTGCATCCTGCCGGACCTGCCGGTCGAGGAGTCCGAGGTGTGGCGGAAGGCCGCCGAGCAGCACGGGCTGGCCACGGTCTTCGTGGTCGCGCCGAGCAGCCGGGACGAACGGCTGGCGAAGATCACGGCGGCGGGCAGCGGCTTCGTCTACGCCGCGTCCCTGATGGGCGTCACCGGAACGAGGGAATCGGTGGGGCAGGAGGCGCGCGAGCTGGTCACGCGCACCCGTGCGGTCACCGCGCTGCCGGTGTGCGTCGGGCTCGGGGTGTCCAACCCGGCGCAGGCGGCCGAGGTCGCCGCGTTCGCGGACGGGGTCATCGTCGGGTCGGCCTTCGTGAAGCGGCTGCTGGACGCCGAGAGCCCGGAGGCCGGGCTGGAGGGCGTGCGCCGGCTGGCGGGCGAGCTGGCGGAAGGCGTCAGGGCCGCTGCGTAGTCCCTCGTTAGAGGGAAAACGGGGCGGAGGGGCCGAGCGGTGCCCCTCCGCCTCGTTAGGCGAGGGCGTGAGCCAGAAAAACCGTGAGGGAAAGCGCAGCGCCCGGGAGCGGCTGCGGGAACAGCGTGAGAAGGACAGGGCGCGCGGCAAGCGGAAGCGGACGCTCGGCGTGGCCGGGGCGGTGGTCGCCGTCCTCGCGGTGGCCGGCGGTGTGGGCGTGTTCGCGACCAAGGTGAACCAGGACTCGGGGAAGTCGGGCAGCTCCGCCGAGCCGCCCCGGGGCGCGACGGGGAAGGGCGATCTGGTCATTCCGGCCGGGAAGCGAACCGCCCCGGCCACCCTGACGGTGTACGAGGACTTCCGCTGCCCCGGCTGCAAGCAGTTCGAGGACGTCTTCCACCGGACCGTGAACCAGCTGGTGGACCGCGGCCGGATGCGGGTGCGGTACCACCTCGTGGCCATCATCGACGGCAACCTGGGCGGCACCGGCTCGGTGCGCGCGGCGAACGCGGCCGCGTGCGCCCAGGACGCGGGGAAGTTCCGAGCGTACCACGACGTGCTGTTCAAGAACCAGCCGGAGGAGACCCGGGACGCGTACGCGAAGAACGCCGGGCTGATCCGGCTGGCGGACAAGGTGCCCGGGCTCAGCACGGCGGCGTTCAAGAAGTGTGTCGAGGACGGCCGGCACGACGGATGGGTCAGGAAGTCCCACGCCGACTTCAACCGTGCCGGTTTCGCTTCGACCCCGACCGTATTGCTGGACGGAAAGTCGATTTACGGTCCGAAGACCCCGCTGTCGCCCAACAAGCTGAAGCGGATGGTCGCCGCGGCGGCCACGGGCTGAGACCCGTTATCCACACGTTGTGCCGGGCAGGTTGCCGCATCCGCCGCCCGGCACGGTAGCGTCGACCCTGTCATGAACCTCGCTTACATTCCCAGCCCGTCTTCCGGCGTGATCCACCTCGGTCCGATCCCGCTGCGCGGCTACGCGTTCTGCATCATCATCGGCGTTTTCGTCGCCGTCTGGCTCGGTGGGCGGCGCTGGGTCGCCCGCGGCGGCCAGGTCGGCACCGTTGCCGACATCGCCGTCTGGGCGGTGCCCTTCGGCCTGGTGGGAGGGCGGCTCTATCACGTCATCACCGACTACGAGCTGTACTTCACCGCGGGCCGGGACTGGGTCGACGCCTTCAAGATCTGGCAGGGCGGCCTGGGGATCTGGGGGGCGATCGCGCTCGGCGCGGTGGGCGCCTGGATCGGCTGCCGCCGCCGGGGCATCCCGCTCCCGGCGTACGCGGACGCGATCGCGCCCGGTATCGCCTTCGCCCAGGCGATCGGCCGCTGGGGCAACTGGTTCAACCAGGAGCTGTACGGCAAGCCGACCACCCTGCCCTGGGCGCTGAAGATCGACGCCGACCCGGCCACCGGGCGCGTCGCCGGCACGTACCACCCGACGTTCCTGTACGAGTCGCTGTGGTGCGTCGGCGTGGCGCTCCTGGTGATCTGGGCGGACCGCCGCTTCAAGCTGGGCCATGGCCGGGCGTTTGCCCTCTATGTGGCCGCCTACACCGTCGGGCGCTTCTGGACCGAATACCTGCGGGTGGACGACGCCCATCACTTCCTGGGCCTGCGGCTCAACGGCTGGACGTCCATCGTCGTCTTCCTGGGCGCGGTGGCGTACCTGGTGATCTCCGCGAAGAAGGCCCCCGGCCGGGAGGCGGTCGTCGAACCCGCCGCGGTGGAGGCCGGCGCGGCGGGAGACGTCGCGGAGGCCACCGAGGCCGAGTCCGGGACCGACGGCGGGACGAAGGCCGGGAGCGAGACGAAGGCCGAGGCCGGGGAGAAGGCCGGGAGCGAGGCACGGGCCGGGGGCGGAGGCGAGGCGGAGGCCCCCGCCGAGGCGGAGGCCACCAAGAAGCCCTGACACCTGCGCCAAGAGGCCGCCGAACCCCTCGGGTTTCGGCGGCCTTTTTACGTTTCCGCAGGTCAGAAGGGTAAGTTCGGCCTTCCTTGCTGGCGCGACCAGGGATTCCGTGTCTACCTTCGAGTCATTGGGGCGCGGGCGGCAGGCTTGCGCCCGCGAAGGGAGTACCTCACCCATGTCCGTCATCGACACCATCGAGTCGCCGCATATCGCCCACCGCGACAACCACACGCACCGGGATGTGAACGGCGGCTGGCTGCGCCCGGCCGTCTTCGGGGCCATGGACGGGCTGGTCTCGAACCTCGCGCTGATGACCGGCGTCGCCGGCGGGGCCGTGGACCGGCAGACCATCGTGATCACCGGGCTGGCGGGGCTCGCCGCCGGCGCGTTCTCGATGGCGGCCGGCGAGTACACCTCCGTCGCCTCCCAGCGCGAGCTGGTCGAGGCCGAGCTGGAGGTCGAGCGGCGTGAGCTGCGCAAGCATCCCGCGGACGAGATGGCGGAGCTGGCGGCGCTGTACGAATCGCGGGGTGTGGAGCCGGCGCTGGCCCGCGAGGTGGCCGCGCAGCTGTCGAAGGACCCGGAGCAGGCGCTGGAGATACACGCCCGTGAGGAGCTGGGCGTGAACCCGGACGATCTGCCGTCGCCGCTGGTCGCCGCGGTGTCCTCGTTCGGTTCGTTCGCGCTGGGCGCGCTGCTGCCGGTGCTGCCGTATCTGCTGGGCGCGGTGGAGCTGTGGCCCGCGGTGCTGCTGGCGCTGATCGGGCTGTTCGCCTGCGGCGCGGTGGTGGCCCGGGTGACGGCCCGGCCCTGGTGGTTCAGCGGACTGCGGCAGCTCGCGCTGGGCGGCGCGGCGGCGGGTGTGACATATGCCCTCGGCGCATTCTTCGGCACGGCCGTAGGCTGACCCCTCAGCCGCCTCTCATGCGAGTGACCGCATCATTGCGCTGTTACTCGACGGTTTCGATCCATTTACCAGCGGGCATAAAGCCGAAGCGCTCGGGCAGTGTGGCCCGTCTCGCGCCACGGCGATGGTGGACGAACAGTCCCCATCGCCCGACTTACCCCGTGCAGGGGTGTCCGCATGGTGAAACGGAATATCCACTTCCCGAGAACCGGCTCATCATGTAACCTGCACGAAATTCTCGCGGAGGGCCAACGTCGTCCCTCGGCACACGCACAATGCCATGACGACGACGGGAGAGCCGATGCGTTCCGCATCCCACCCCGCCCGACAGGGGATGTACGACCCGCGCAATGAGCACGACGCCTGTGGCGTCGGCTTTGTGGCGACCCTCACCGGCGAGGCCAGCCACGAGCTCGTTGAGCAGGCTCTCACCGTTCTACGGAACCTTGAGCACCGCGGAGCCACCGGTTCGGAGCCCGACTCGGGCGACGGCGCGGGCATTCTCGTACAGGTCCCGGACGCCTTCCTGCGGGACGTGACCGACTTCGAGCTTCCCGAGGCCGGTTCCTACGCCGTGGGCATCGCGTTCCTCCCCGAGGCAGGGGACGACACGGCCGTGGAGCACATCGAGCGGCTCGCCGCCGAGGAGGAGCTGACCGTCCTCGGCTGGCGCGAGGTGCCGGTGGCGCCCGAGCTGCTGGGCAACGGCGCGCGCACCACCATGCCCGTCTTCCGCCAGCTCTTCGTCGCGGACGGGACCAGCAGCGGGCTGGCCCTGGACCGCAAGGCGTTCATGCTGCGCAAGCGCGCCGAGCGCGAGGCCGGCGTGTACTTCCCGTCGCTGTCCTCCCGCACCCTGGTGTACAAGGGGATGCTGACCACCGGTCAGCTGGAGCCGTTCTTCCCGGATCTGTCCGACCGCCGTTTCGCCACGGCCATCGCGCTGGTCCACTCCCGGTTCTCCACGAACACCTTCCCGAGCTGGCCGCTGGCCCACCCGTACCGCTTCGTCGCCCACAACGGTGAGATCAACACCGTGCAGGGTAACCGCAACTGGATGCGGGCGCGCGAATCCCAGCTGGTCAGCGACCTGTTCGGGGACAAGGGGCTGGACCGGATCTTCCCGCTCTGCACCCCGGACGCCTCCGACTCCGCGACCTTCGACGAGGTCCTGGAGCTGCTGCACCTCGGCGGCCGCTCGCTGCCGCACTCGGTGCTGATGATGGTCCCCGAGGCGTGGGAGAACCACCCCTCGATGGACCCGGCCCGGCGCGCCTTCTACCAGTACCACGCCACGATGATGGAGCCCTGGGACGGCCCGGCCTGCGTCACCTTCACCGACGGCACCCAGGTCGGCGCCGTACTGGACCGCAACGGCCTGCGGCCGGGCCGCTACTGGGTCACCGACGACGGGCTGGTCGTGCTGTCCTCCGAGGTCGGCGTCCTGGACATCGACCCGGCCAAGGTGGTCCGCAAGGGCCGGCTGCAGCCGGGCCGGATGTTCCTGGTGGACACCGCCGAGCACCGGATCATCGAGGACGACGAGATCAAGGCCGAGCTGGCCACCGAGCAGCCCTACGGCGACTGGCTGGAGGCCGGGCTGATCGACCTGGCGGACCTGCCCGAGCGTGAGCACATCGTGCACACCCACGCCTCGGTCACCCGCCGCCAGCAGACCTTCGGCTACACCGAGGAGGAGCTGAGGGTCCTGCTCGCGCCGATGGCCAAGGCCGGCGCCGAGCCGATCGGCTCGATGGGCACGGACTCGCCGATCGCCGCCCTCTCCGACCGGCCGCGGCTGCTGTTCGACTACTTCACCCAGCTGTTCGCGCAGGTCACCAACCCGCCGCTGGACGCGATCCGCGAGGAGCTGGTCACCTCGCTGATCTCCTCGCTGGGCCCGCAGGGCAATCTGCTGGAGCCGACCGCGGCCTCCTGCCGCAGCGTCACCCTGCCCTTCCCGGTGATCGACAACGATGAGCTGGCCAAGCTCATCCACATCAACGCCGACGGCGACATGCCGGGCCTGAAGGCCGCCAACCTCTCCGGTCTCTACCGGGTCGGCGGCGGTGGCGACGCGCTCGCCGCGCGGCTGGCCGAGATCTGCGCCGAGGCGGAGGCCGCCATCGAGGACGGCGCCCGGCTGATCGTGCTCTCCGACCGCCACTCGGACGCCGAGCACGCGCCGATCCCCTCGCTGCTGCTCACCTCCGCCGTCCACCACCACCTCATCCGCACCAAGCAGCGCACCCAGGTGGGGCTGCTGGTCGAGGCGGGCGATGTGCGCGAGGTGCACCATGTCGCGCTGCTCATCGGCTACGGTGCCGCGGCCGTCAACCCGTACCTGGCGATGGAGTCGGTCGAGGACCTGGTCCGCGCGGGAACCTTCCTGCCGGAGATGGAGGCCGAGACCGCGATCAAGAACCTGATCAAGGCGCTCGGCAAGGGCGTGCTGAAGGTGATGTCCAAGATGGGCATCTCCACCGTGGCCTCCTACCGTGGCGCCCAGGTCTTCGAGGCCGTCGGCCTGGACGAGTCCTTCGTGGAGACCTACTTCCACGGCACCGCCACCAAGATCGGCGGCACGGGCCTGGACATCGTCGCCAAGGAGGTCGCCGCCCGGCACGCCAAGGCGTACCCGGCCACCGGCGTTCCCTCCGCGCACCGCGCGCTGGACATCGGCGGCGAGTACCAGTGGCGGCGCGAGGGCGAGCCGCATCTGTTCGACCCGGAGACGGTCTTCCGGCTCCAGCACTCCACCCGCGCGCGCCGCTACGACATCTTCAAGAAGTACACCGAGCGGGTGAACGAGCAGTCCGAGCGGCTGATGACGCTGCGCGGCCTGTTCTCCTTCAAGGACGGTGAGCGGCCCTCGATCCCGATCGAGGAGGTCGAGCCGGTCGAGGAGATCGTCAAGCGGTTCTCCACCGGCGCCATGAGCTACGGGTCCATCTCCCAGGAGGCGCACGAGACCCTGGCCATCGCCATGAACCAGCTGGGCGGCAAGTCCAACACCGGTGAGGGCGGCGAGGACTCCGAGCGGCTGTACGATCCGGCACGGCGCTCCGCCATCAAGCAGGTAGCCTCCGGCCGCTTCGGCGTGACCAGCGAATACCTGGTCAACTCCGATGACATCCAGATCAAGATGGCGCAGGGCGCCAAGCCCGGCGAGGGCGGCCAGCTGCCCGGCCACAAGGTCTACCCGTGGGTGGCGAAGACCCGGCACTCGACGCCCGGCGTCGGCCTGATCTCCCCGCCGCCGCACCACGACATCTACTCCATCGAGGACCTCGCCCAGCTGATCCACGACCTGAAGAACGCCAACCCCAAGGCGCGCATTCACGTCAAGCTGGTCTCCGAGGTCGGCGTCGGCACCGTCGCCGCGGGCGTCTCCAAGGCCCACGCCGACGTCGTGCTGATCTCCGGCCACGACGGTGGCACCGGCGCCTCGCCGCTCACCTCGCTCAAGCACGCGGGCGGCCCCTGGGAGCTGGGCCTCGCCGAGACCCAGCAGACCCTGCTGCTCAACGGGTTGCGCGACCGCATCGTCGTGCAGACCGACGGCCAGCTGAAGACCGGCCGCGACGTGGTCATCGCCGCGCTGCTCGGCGCCGAGGAGTTCGGCTTCGCGACCGCGCCGCTGGTCGTCTCCGGCTGCGTGATGATGCGCGTGTGCCACCTGGACACCTGCCCGGTCGGCATCGCCACCCAGAATCCGGTGCTGCGCGAGCGCTACAGCGGCCAGGCCGAGTTCGTGGTCAACTTCTTCCGGTTCATCGCCGAGGAGGTCCGCGAACTCCTCGCCGAGCTGGGCTTCCGCACCCTCGACGAGGCCATCGGCCACGCCGAGCTGCTGGACACCAGCCGGGCCGTGCGGCACTGGAAGGCCCGCGGTCTGGACCTCGCCCCGCTGCTGTACGTCCCCGAGCTGCCCGACGGCGCGGTCCGCCACCAGGTGGTCGAGCAGGACCACGGCCTGGCGAAGGCGCTGGACAACGAGCTGATCAAGCTCGCGGCCGACGCGCTGGCCGCAGACTCCGCCGAGGACGCCCAGCCGGTCCGGGCCCAGGTCGCGATCCGCAACATCAACCGGACCGTCGGCACCATGCTCGGCCACGAGGTGACCCGCAAGTTCGGCGGCGCGGGCCTGCCGGACGACACCATCGACATCACCTTCACCGGCTCGGCCGGCCAGTCCTTCGGCGCGTTCGTGCCCCACGGGGTCACGCTGCGGCTGGAGGGCGACGCCAACGACTACGTCGGCAAGGGCCTGTCCGGCGGCCGCGTGATCGTCCGCCCGGACCGGGGCGCCGACCACCTGGCCGAGTACTCGACCATCGCGGGCAACACCATCGCGTACGGCGCGACCGGCGGCGAGATGTACCTGCGCGGCAAGGTCGGCGAGCGGTTCTGCGTCCGCAACTCGGGCGCGACCGTGATCTCCGAGGGCGTGGGCGACCACGGCTGCGAGTACATGACCGGCGGCCGGGCCGTCGTCCTCGGCCCGACCGGGCGCAACTTCGCGGCCGGCATGTCCGGTGGCATCGCGTACGTCATCGACCTCGACCGGGACAACGTCAACGGCGCTCTCCTCGACGCCCTCGGCGAGCTGGACGACACCGACAAGCAGTGGCTGCACGACGCCGTGCGCCGCCACCAGGAGGAGACCGGCTCCACCGTCGCGGCCGCGCTGCTCGACGACTGGGACCGCGCCCTGACCCGCTTCAGCAAGATCATCCCCGCTACGTACCAGGCCGTGCTCGCCGCCAAGGACGCCGCCGAGCGAGCCGGACTCTCCGAGTCCGAGACCACCGAGAAGATGATGGAGGCGGCGACCAATGGCTGACCCCAAGGGCTTCCTGACCACCGACCGCGAGGTCGCGAAGACGCGTCCGGTGGACGAGCGGGTCAAGGACTGGAACGAGGTCTACGTCCCCGGTTCGCTGCTGCCGATCATCAGCAAGCAGGCCGGCCGGTGCATGGACTGCGGCATCCCGTTCTGCCACAACGGCTGTCCGCTCGGAAACCTCATCCCCGAGTGGAACGACTACGCCTACCGCGAGGACTGGCGCGAGGCCAGCGAGCGGCTGCACGCGACCAACAACTTCCCGGAGTTCACCGGGCGGCTGTGCCCCGCCCCGTGCGAGTCCGCGTGTGTCCTCGGCATCAACCAGCCCGCGGTGACCATCAAGAACGTCGAGGTCACCATCATCGACAAGGCGTGGGACGCGGGCGACGTCACCCCGCAGCCCCCCGAGCGGCTCAGCGGCAAGACCGTCGCCGTCATCGGCTCGGGCCCGGCGGGACTCGCCGCCGCCCAGCAGCTGACCCGCGCCGGCCACACGGTCGCCGTCTACGAGCGGGCCGACCGCATCGGCGGGCTGCTGCGCTACGGCATCCCCGAGTTCAAGATGGAGAAGCGCCACATCAACCGCCGCATCGAGCAGATGCGCGCGGAGGGCACCAAGTTCCGCACCGAGACGGAGATCGGGCGCGACATCGACGCGGCCAAGCTGCGCAAGCGGTACGACGCCGTCGTCATCGCGGCCGGTGCCACCACCTCCCGCGACCTGAAGGTCCCGGGCCGCGAGCTGAACGGCATCCACTTCGCGATGGAGTACCTGCCGCTCGCCAACAAGGTGCAGGAGGGCGACCTCACCACGCCCCCCATCACCGCCGAGGGCAAGCACGTCGTGGTGATCGGCGGCGGTGACACCGGCGCCGACTGCGTCGGCACCGCCCACCGGCAGGGCGCCGCCTCCGTCACCCAGCTGGAGATCATGCCCAAGCCGGGCGAGGAGCGCAGCGAGGGCCAGCCCTGGCCCACCTTCCCGATGCTCTACAAGGTCACCTCGGCCCACGAGGAGGGCGGCGAGCGGGTCTACTCCGTCTCCACCACCCACTTCGAGGGCGACGAGGACGGCAATGTCCAGTGGCTGCACCTGATCGAGGTGGAGTTCAAGGACGGCAAGCTGGAGCAGAAGCCGGGCACCGAGCGCAGGATCCCGGCCCAGCTGGTCACCCTGGCCATGGGCTTCACCGGCACCGACCGGGAGAACGGCCTCGTCGAGCAGTTCGGCCTGGAGCTGGACGAGCGCGGCAACGTCGCGCGCGACGCCGACTTCGCGACCAATGTGCCCGGTGTCTTCGTCGCCGGTGACGCGGGCCGCGGCCAGTCGCTGATCGTCTGGGCCATCGCCGAGGGCCGCTCCGCGGCGCGCGGCGTGGACCGCTACCTGGCCGGGGCCAGCGCCCTGCCCGCCCCGATCCGTCCCACCGACCGGGCCCTCATGGTCTGACAGTTCTTCCAGGTCTCCGCCCGTACAACGGCGTACGGACCGGCCGCGCGGCGCCTCCCCCACCCGACTGGGGGCGGGCGCCGCGTGGCGTTTCCCGTATCCGCGGATCGGGAACGGGCGACCGGCCCTTATTCCTCGCCCTCCACCAGCCGGGCGGGGAATCCGCCGGTGGCGATCGGGCCCCAGCGGTCGGGCGTGACCCGGATCAGCGACTTGCCCTGCTTGCGCATCGCCGAGCGGTACTCGTCCCAGTCCGGGTGCTCACCGGCGATGTTGCGGTAGTACTCGACCAGCGGTTCGACCGAGTCGGGGGTGTCGATCACCTCGGCGGTGCCGTCGATCTGGACCCACGGGCCGTTCCACTCGTCGGACAGCACGATCAGGCTGACGGCCGCGTCGCGCTTGGCGTTGCGGACCTTGGCCCGCTCGGGGTAGGTGGACATGACGATACGGCCCGAGTCGTCGACGCCGCAGGTCAGCGGGGATGCCTGCGGGGAGCCGTCGGTCCGGCGGGTCATCAGGATGGCGCGGTGGCGCGGGCGGACGAACTCCAGCAGCTCGTCCCGGGCGACACGGGTGGTGGTGGCGATGGAGGGGCTCATGCACGCGAGGGTACGACGTGGAGCGCGCCCCGGCGTCGCCCCGCCCCCGTCACGGCCGCTCAGGTGTCGCACTCCAGGGCCGTACGGCACAGTCCGCAGCGCGCCCGCAGCCTGCCGCGCACCGGGAGCCGGATGCGCTGACGGCAGGTCGGGCAGGGGAACGACACGCTGAACGGCGGACCGCTTTCGAAGGCGTAGTCCCCGCCGGTGGGGGAGGGGTGACCGGACTGGGCCGAACGGCGGTCCCTGGCGTACCGGTGGCGGCCCGTCCACCCGGCCGCGGCGAGCGGCGGCTGCCGTTCGTCGCGCCGCGCCAGCTCCAGCCCCTTGGCGTACGCCTCGTACGCCTGCGGGCTGGTGAACCAGGGCGCCGGGTCCTCGCCGAAGAGCCGGGCCCGCTTGGCGAGGACGTAGCCGAACTCCTCCGGCGTCAGATAGCCCAGCTTCTGGCTGGTGACCGCGTCCTGGCGGTACGCGTCGAGCAGCAGCCAGCCGGTGCCGAGGTAGGCGGCCGTGGTGTCGGTGAGGATCTCGTTGTCGCGGGTGCCGGGGAAGGCCAGGTCGAGCCGGTGCAGATACACATGGGTGACCTCGTGGGCGAGGGCCGCCCCGATGTCGCGGCGGTGGGTCTTGAAGCGGGAGTTCAGCTCGATGAAGTACTCCGGTCCGGCCGCCAGCTCCACGTTCCCCGCGTGCCGCATCTCGCGGAAGCTCACGATCATCCGGGCGTCCGGCAGCCGCATGTGCCCCACCATCACCCGGGCCACCCGCTGGACGCCCAGGTGCAGATCGTCCTGGTCGGCGAAGGCGACGTCGCCGGGGGCCACGCTGAGCCCGAAGGTGTCCACCGTGTCGCGGGAGAGCCGCCGGTAGAGCGCGGCGATCGCGGCCCGGACCGTGTCCAGGTGCGGATAGCCGTGTTCGATGTCGCTGCCCGGTGCCGCCACGTGCCCACTGTACGGGCGGCCGGGCGCGGCGGCGCGGAGGCCGCGCGGGGTGTGACGGGGCGTATGACGGGGCGTGTGAGCAGCGGCGCGACCTGCGCTTGGCCGGAACCCGACCCTTGTCAGGCTGTTCACGGACTTCACATAATCGCAGGGCATACGCAGGCCTTGTCATTTGGCATGGGCCTGACATTTTTTGCGCAACCCCCCACGAGAGGAATTCCGTTGCGAAACGCTCTGAAGCACCTGAAGAGATCCGCGGCCCTCGGCGCGGTCGCCCTCGCCGCGTTCAGCCTCGCCCCGGGCACCGCGACCGCCCAGCCCACCGGTCCCGAGCCCGGCCCCTCCGTCGTCGGCGGCACCCGCGCCGCCCAGGGTGAATTCCCCTTCATGGTCCGGCTCTCCATGGGCTGTGGCGGCGCGCTCTACACCCAGGACATCGTGCTCACCGCCGCCCACTGTGTGGACGGCAGCGGCGCCGACACCTCCATCACCGCCACCGCGGGCGTCGTCGACCTCCAGAGCTCCAGCGCCGTCAAGGTCAAGTCCACCCGCGTCCTGCAGGCCCCCGGCTACAACGGCACCGGCAAGGACTGGGCCCTCATCAAGCTCGCCAAGCCGATCAACCAGCCCACGCTGAAGATCGCCGAGACCACCGCGTACAACAAGGGCGACTTCACCGTCGCCGGCTGGGGCGCGGCCCGCGAGGGCGGCGCCCAGCAGCGCTACCTGCTCAAGGCCACCGTGCCGTTCGTCGACGACGCCACCTGCGGGTCGGCGTACGACGAACTCGTCCCCAGCGAGGAGATCTGCGCGGGCAAGGTGGACACCGGCGGCGTCGACACCTGCCAGGGCGACTCCGGCGGCCCGATGTTCCGCAAGGACGACGCCGGCCAGTGGATCCAGGTCGGCATCGTCAGCTGGGGCGACGGCTGCGCCCGGCCCGGCAAGCCCGGTGTCTACACCGAGGTGAGCACCTTCGCCCAGAACATCAAGACCGCCGCGTCCCAGCTCGGCGGCTGATCTTCCGGCACACAGTCCACGGCTTACGGAACGGAACGGGACCCGGCGCGGCAGTGCGCGCCGGGTCCGGCCGGCGCGGCGGCGTCTGGACAGTCGATGACGGCGTAGTCAACGACCTGGGACTCAAGGTCCCGGGCTTGCGCAACGGGCGCCACTGGCTGTGGTGCTGCGTTTGCGTCCTGTCCCACTCCCCGAACCGGAGAGTGGGATCGGGGCGGTTGACTTCGCCCCGCGTCGCCACGACGCCCACGCGCGAGCGCGGATGTCGCGGGAGCTGTTGCGGTCTGCGTGATCAACGAATCCGCAGTTCCGGCACGCGAACCAAGCCTGCGAGACCCGGTTCGCCTTGTCGATGTGGCCGCACTCGGCACAGGTGCGGGAGGTGTACGCGGGATCGACGTGTACCAGCGGCACACCTGCCTTGCGGGCCTTGTACGCGATGAACTGTCCCCGCTGGGCGAAGGACCAACTGGAGTGGGTGGCCCGTTGGGGCTTGCGAAGCCGTACCCGTTCGCGGATGCCCCTGAGGTCTTCCAGGGCGATCCCGCGACCGGTGCGTTCTGCCTCGGCCACCACATGTTTCGCGATCTTGTGGTTGATGTCCTTGGCCCGCCGGGCCTCCGCGGCACTCCGTGCCGCGACTACGAGGATGCGAGGCCCCCAGGGCTGAAGCCCCGGGGGCCTCGCAGGAATCCGCTGAAGTGACACGATCACCCCGTGGGCCTATGGCCCTACACGGCGGAAAATCCGGCGCCGAAGGGAACCCCGCCTCGCGTTTACGGCTCATGCAGGGTGGAGGCGCCGCACCGGGGGCAGCGCGCTCCGGGGAGAGCGCCCCGTCCCCTTCACAACCCCCCACCGGGGGCGGGGCGGTCCCGGAGCCGAGCGCACGGCTCCGCTGGCATAGGGTCGGGGGCCATGACGCACCGCGAGACCGACCCCGCCGACCGCCCCGGCCAGCCGGACCCGACGAGCACGACCGACGAGGCGGAGAACGCCGTACGCGCCGAGCTGGCCCGGCTGCGCGACAGCATCGACAACATCGACGCGGCCGTGGTCCACATGCTCGCCGAGCGCTTCAAGTGCACCCAGCAGGTCGGTCACCTCAAGGCCGCCCACAAGCTGCCCCCGGCCGACCCCGCCCGCGAGGCCCGCCAGATCACCCGGCTGCGCGAGCTGGCGGAAAGCGCCAAACTCGATCCCGCTTTCGCCGAGAAGCTGCTCAACTTCATCATCGCCGAGGTCATCCGTCACCACGAGACGATCGCGCGCTCCTGAGCCCGGCGCGGACCCCGCCTGCCGGGCGTACGGTACGGGCGCACACCGGTGGTGCGCCCCCGTCCGCGCCCGCGCCCGCGCCCGGCAGAGCCTGAACCCATGGGAAGCTCGGTACTCGCGCCGTGTGCCGCCCACCGCCGGTAGGGCAGCATGTCCCCATGTCCGTACTGACGCGCGAGGAAGCGCAGATCCGAGCCCGCCTCATCGAGGTCCATCGCTACACGATCGACCTCGACCTCACCCGCGGCGACGAACACTTCGGCTCCACCACGACCATCCGCTTCCAGGCCCGCGAGGCCGGGGCGGACACCTTCGTGGAGCTGAACCCCGCCGCCCTGCACCGGGCGGTGCTCGACGGACAGGACCTCGCGCTCGACCCCGCCGGAGTCATCGCCGACGGCCGGCTCCCGCTCACCGGCCTCGCCGAGGGCGAGCACGAGCTGCGCGTCGAGACGGACATGGCGTACTCGCACACCGGCGAGGGCATGCACCGCTTCACCGACCCCGCCGACGGTGAGACGTACCTCTACACCATGTGCTGCATGGCCGACGCCCCCCGCGTCTTCGCCGCCTTCGACCAGCCCGACCTCAAGGCCGTCTTCGACGTGCGCGTCACCGCCCCGCCCCGGTGGACCGT
Organism: Streptomyces sp. NBRC 110028; assembly: GCF_001417735.1. GTDB lineage: Bacteria > Actinomycetota > Actinomycetes > Streptomycetales > Streptomycetaceae > Streptomyces. The sequence goes on along the minus strand of NZ_BBUZ01000031.1, from coordinate 243,570 downwards.
CCTCGGCAACGGCATCGCCACCCGCGACGGCGACCCCACAGGCGGCCGCTGGACGCTCGCCTCCACGCCGCCCATCAGCACCTACCTGGTCGCGCTGGCCGCCGGCCCGTACCACTCCGTGCACACCGAGCACGCCGGGCTGCCCTTCGGACTGCACGTCCGCCGCTCGCTCGCCCCCCACCTCGAAGCCGACGCCGACGAGCTGTTCGCCATCACCCGGCGCTGCTTCGACCGCTACCACGAGATCTTCGACGAGCCGTACCCCTTCGACTCCTACGACCAGGCGTTCGTCCCCGAGTTCAACTCCGGCGCCATGGAGAACCCCGGCCTCGTCACCTTCCGCGACGAATTCGTCTTCCGCTCCGCCGTCACCGACGCCGAACGCCAGACCCGCGCCATGGTCATCGCCCACGAGATGGCCCACATGTGGTTCGGCGACCTCGTCACCATGCGGTGGTGGGACGACATCTGGCTGAATGAGTCCTTCGCCGAGTACATGGGCTTCCAGATCCTCACCGAGGCCACCCGCTACACCGACACCTGGGCCGACTTCGGCGTCCGCCGCAAGAGCTGGGGGTACGACGCCGACCAGCGCCCCTCCACCCACCCCGTCGCCCCCGCGCCCGAAAGCGTCCCCGACACCGCCGCCGCCCGCCTCAACTTCGACGGCATCTCCTACGCCAAGGGCGCCTCCGCCCTGCGCCAGCTCGTCACCTGGCTCGGCGAAAAGGACTTCCTCGCCGGAATCAACGAGCACTTCGCCCGGCACCGCTTCGGCAACGCCACCCTCGCCGACTTCCTCGACTCCCTCGCCCGCTCCTCCGACCGCGACGTCCACGCCTGGGCCGACGCCTGGCTGCGCACCACCGGAGTGGACACCCTCACCCCCGCCGTCACCCCGCACGGCGACCGGTGGAGCGCCGAGATCCGCCACGACGGCGGCGGCCACGACGGACCGCGCCCCGCCCCCCGGCGCCCGCACCGCCTCGCCATCGGCCTCTACGACCACGCACCCGCCGCCCCGCACCAGCTCGTGCCGCGCGACCGCGTCGAGATCGAACTCGACGGCACCGACGCCACCGCCCACCTCTCCTTCTCCGGCCCCCGCCCCGATCTGCTCCTCCTCAACGACGGCGACCTGACCTACGCCAAGGTCCGCCTCGACCCCGGCTCCTGGAAGGCCGCCGTCCGCGCCCTCTCCGGCCTCCCCGACGCCGTCAGCCGCGCCACCCTCTGGAACGCCGCCCGCGACATGGTGCGCGACGGCGACCTCCCGGCGGCCGACTACCTCGACGCCGTCCGCGCCCACCTCCCGCACGAGACCGACATAGCGATCGTCCAGGGCGTCCTCGCCTTCGCCCGCTTCCAGATCGCCGACCGCTACCTGCCGGACGGCCGCCGCCCCGCCGCCCTCAACACCATCGCCGCCACCTGCCGCGACCTGCTGCGCCGCACCGAGGACGGCTCCGGGCAGGGCTTGCGGCTCTCCGCCGTACGCGTCCACATCGCCAGCGCCACCGTCCCCGCCGAGCTGAGCGACTGGCTCGACGGCGACACCGTCCCCGGCGGCCCCGCCCTCGACCCCGAACTGCGCTGGCAGATCCTCGGCCGGCTCGCCGTCCTCGGCGCCGCCGGCCCCGCCGACATCGACGCCGAACTCGCCCGCGACTCCAGTGCCACCGGGCAGGAGGGCGCAGCCCGCTGCCGCGCCGCGCTTCCCGGCCCGGACGCCAAACAGGCCGCCTGGGACGCCCTGTTCGGCGAGACCGCCGCACGCGCCCCACTCTCCAATTACCTGGTCACCGCGACCGCCACCGGCTTCTGGCAGCCCGAACACCACGACGTGCTCACCGGCTACGTACCGCGCTACTTCACCGACGCCGCCGCCACCGCCGCCCGGCGCGGACCCGCCATCGCCGATGCCATCGCCCGCTCCGGCTTCCCGACGACGGTGGACGCCACGACCCTGCGGCTCGGCGAGGAATGCCTGGCCGCCCCCGACCTCCTCCCCGCCCTGCGCCGCCGCCTCGAGGACCAGCTCGACGACCTGCGCCGCGCCCTGCTGGTGCGGGAGAAACAGGGCGAGTAGCCACCGCGGACCGGGCCCGGCGGGGGGGAAACACCTGTTCGTAGAGGTACTTCACGCCTCAACGGCCCCCACCCTCCCCCGGCCGCGACCGGTCGGGGGAGGGAGCAGGGCCGCGTTACGTCAAGCACAGACCAACACACGGGCCACCATTTACCAACTCGAACCAACTCCGCTTAAGGAGAATTCTGCGGAACCGCGGCCCATGGCAGCCTGCTGTCGTGACGCGGACGACGAACGGGGCGACAGCCCGTAACCTGCCATCCGCCGCCTTCGCCCCCGTGATGGCGACCGGGATCGTGTCCCAGGGACTCGCGGCGGCGGGCGCGCCACGCATATCGGGCGCGCTGCTGGCGGTGGCCGTGGCGCTGTACGCCGGGCTGCTGGCGGGGCTGGTGTGGCGCGTGGCGCGCTATCCGCGGGAGGTGGCCGCCGATCTGCGCGACACGGGACGGGTGTTCGGCTTCTTCACCTTCGTCGCCGGCTCCGATGTGCTCGCCGCCCGGCTGGCACCCGGGCCGTGGCGGGCGGCCGCGGCGGCCCTGACCCTGGTCGCCGTCCCCACCTGCGCCGTCCTGCTGGGGTGCGCGGCCCGCGTGGTGCGCCGGATCGGCGCGGACGGCGCGGACGGCGCGGGCGGCGCGGTGCGGCGGGCCGAGGGCACCTGGTTCCTGTGCGTGGTGGGCGTCCAGTCCGCCGTGCTGGCGGTGGCCGGGCCGGCGCCCGGCCGCGGCCTGCCGGGCACGGCGATCGCCTGGGCGGCCGGGCTGCTGCTGTACGCGGCGGTGGCCACCCTGGTGGCCCGCCGGCTGCTGCGGTTCGGCATCCCGCCGAGGGAACTGTCACCGCCGTACTGGATCTCCATGGGGGCCTGCGCCATCAGCCTCCTGGCCGGCGCCCGCCTCGCCCGCCCGGGGCTCGACGCCGCCCTGGGCCCCGCCCTGACCCGCGACACCCTCCTCACCCTGTGGGTGTGGGCCACCTGTCTGCTGCCACCGCTGCTGGCCGCCGGGGCCTGGCGGCATCTGTGGCACCACATACCGCTGGCATACGAACCCACCTGGTGGACGATCGTCTTCCCCACCGGGATGTACGCGATGTCCACGACCGTCCTCGGCAAGGCCGAAGCCCTGCGCCCCCTGGTGCTCCTCGGGCACCTGGGGGCCTGGGTGGCGCTGGGGGTGTGGTCGCTGTCCGTGGCCGGACTGGTCCACCGTCATATTCCGGGTGGAGCCCAAGTCCCATAGAGGAAAGGCAAACTACAAGGAAAAACCACCCTAGGTGATGCTAAATGGCCGAAAGGCTGGCGGCTTTGTGGCCGAATCCCGAGTGATGCTGTCGCGCGACATCCATCCAGGGCCCCGGCCGGAACACCCGGCGCGGAGCCACCGCCGAAGGAGTGGACCGTGGCGCGCCGCACCGCAGACAGCCAGAACGGGACCCTCGCCTCCGCGGTGACGGAACGACTGCTCGCCGCAGGAGCCTCCCTCCGCCGCGTCCCGACCACCCCCGACCTGCGGGCCGTCTACCGGACCGACCAGACCGTCGAGGACTCCCCGTACCGCGAACGCTGGGCGCACGACAAGGTGGTGCGCTCCACCCACGGCGTCAACTGCACCGGGTCCTGCTCCTGGAAGGTCTACGTCAAGGACGGGCTCATCACCTGGGAGACCCAGCAGACCGACTACCCCTCGGTCGGACCGGACCGGCCCGAATACGAACCGCGCGGCTGCCCGCGCGGCGCCTCCTTCTCCTGGTACACCTACTCGCCCACCCGGGTGCGCCACCCCCTGATCCGCGGGGTGCTGGCCGAGCTGTACCGGGAGGCCCGGGACCGGCTCGGCGACCCCGTCGCCGCCTGGGCCGAGATCACCGGCGACCCGGACAAGCGGCGCCGCTACCAGTCCGCCCGGGGCAAGGGCGGGCTGGTGCGGATCGGCTGGGACGAGGCCCTGGAGATCGCGGCCGCCGCCCACGTCCACACCCTCGGCGCCCACGGCCCGGACCGGATCGCCGGTTTCTCCCCCATCCCTGCCATGTCCATGGCCTCCCACGCCGTCGGCGCCCGCTTCATGTCGCTGATCGGCGCGCCCATGATCTCCTTCTACGACTGGTACGCGGACCTGCCGATCGCCTCCCCGCAGGTCTTCGGCGACCAGACCGACGTACCGGAGTCGGGGGACTGGTGGGACGCGGCGTATCTGATGCTGTGGGGATCGAACGTGCCGGTCACCCGCACCCCCGACGCCCACTGGATGGCCGAGGCCCGCTACCGGGGACAGAAGGTGGTGGTGGTCTCCCCGGACTACGCGGACGCCACCAAGTTCGCCGACGAATGGCTCCACCCCCACCCCGGCACCGACGGCGCGGTCGCCATGGCGATGGGGCACGTCATCCTCAAGGAGTGCTTCGTCGACCGCGAGGTCCCCTACTTCACCGACTACGTGCGGCGCTTCACCGACCTGCCGTTCCTGGTGGAACTGACCGAGCGGAACGGGCGCCGCACCCCCGGCGGCTTCCTCACCGCCGCCGCCCTGGCGGACGTCGAACCGGGCCTGGGCGCCCACGCCGAGGACGAGGCCCGGCGCTGGATGCCGGTGCTGTGCGACGCGGACACCGACCGGCCCGTCGTCCCGAACGGCACCCTGGGCGACCGCTGGAGCAAGGGTGGCGAGGGCCGCTGGAACCTCGACCTGGAGGGCATCACCCCCCGGCTCACCCTCCACCGGACTCCCGGCGCCGAGACCATCGAGGTCGAACTGCCCCGCTTCGACGAACCCGGCGCCACCGTCCGCCACACCGTGCCCGCGCGCCGCATCGGCGGACGGCTCGTCACCACCGTCTACGACCTGCTCCTGGCCCAGTACGCGGTGGGCCGCCCCGGCCTGACCGGCCAGTGGCCCACCGGCTACGACGACGCCACCGTGCCCTGCACCCCCGCCTGGCAGGAGGCCCTCACCTCCGTACCGGCCGCCGCCGTGATCCGCGCGGCCCGGGAGTTCGCGGGCACCGCCGAGAAGACCCGCGGCCGCTGCATGATCGTGATGGGCGCCGGCACCAACCACTGGTTCCACTCCGACACCATCTACCGCTCCTTCCTCACCCTGCTGCTGCTCACCGGCTGCCAGGGCGTCAACGGCGGCGGCTGGGCCCACTACGTGGGCCAGGAGAAGGTGCGCCCGTACACCGGCTGGCAGCAGCTGGCCACCGCCGCCGACTGGCACCGCCCCTCCCGGCAGATGGCGGGCACCCCGTACTGGTACCTGCACACCGGCCAGTGGCGCTACGAACGCTACGGCGCCGACGCGCTCGCCTCGCCCACCGGCCAGGGGCTGTTCACCGGCCGCCACACCGCCGACCTGGTCGCCCAGTCCATGCGGCTGGGCTGGATGCCCTCGTACCCCACCTTCGCCGCCAACCCCCTGGACCTGGGCCGCCGGGTGAAGGAGAGCGGACGCTCGGCGGGGGAGTGGGTCGCCGAACGACTCGCCGCGGGCGAACTGGACTTCGCCTGCGAGAACCCCGACGCGCCCGAGAACTGGCCCCGCGTCCTCACCGTGTGGCGCGCCAACCTCATCGGCTCCTCCGCCAAGGGCAACGAATACTTCCTGCGCCACCTCCTCGGCGCCCAGGACAACGCCACCGCCGAGGAGGCCCCGCCCGGCCACCGCCCCGCCGATGTCACCTGGCAGGACGAGGCGCCCCGCGGCAAGCTCGACCTGCTGCTCGCGCTGGACTTCCGCATGACCTCCACCACCCTCTTCGCCGACCTCGTCCTCCCGGCCGCCACCTGGTACGAGAAACACGACCTGTCCAGCACCGACATGCATCCCTACGTGCATGCCTTCACCCCGGCCATCAACCCGCCCTGGCAGGCCCGCACCGACTTCGACATCTTCCACGACCTCGCCCGCAAGCTCAGCGAACTCGCCGCCGGACGGCTGGAGACGGCCCACGACCTGGTCGCCACCGCCCTCATGCACGACACCCCCGGCGAGACCGCCCAGCCCGGCGGGGCCGTACCGGACTGGCGCGACGGCCACACCCCGGCCGCACCCGGCGTCAACCTGCCGAACGTCACCCTCGTGGAACGCGACTACACCGCCGTCGCCGACCGCCTCGCCGCCCTCGGCCCCTTGGCCCAACGGGACGGCATGCAGGTCAAGGGCGTCACCGTGCATCCAGGGCCGGAAGCCGCCTGGCTCGCCGACCGATGCGGCACCGCCACCCGGGGCGCCGCCGAGGGCAGACCCCTGCTCGACACCGACGCCAAGATGTGCGAAGCCATCCTCGCCCTCTCCGGCACCACCAACGGACGCCTCGCCGCCGAAGGCTTCGCCCGGCTCGCCGAGCGCTGCGGCCCCGGCTCCGGCCTCACCGAACTGGGCGCCTCCGTCGCCGAACGCCGCGTGGTGTTCTCCGACACCCAGGCCCGGCCCGTCCAGGTCGGCGCCAGCTTCGAATGGTCCGGCAAGGAGGCCCCCGACCGCCGCTACGCCCCGTTCACCATCAACACCGAACACCGCAAGCCCTGGCACACCCTCACCGGCCGCCAGCACTTCTACCTCGACCACGCCTGGATCGCCGAACTCGGTGAACAACTCCCCGTCTACCGGCCGCCCCTGGACCTCGCCGCCCTCGGCGAGGCCCCGCCCGCAGAATCCGCCGCGGGCGACGGCACCGGACGCGCCGTCACCGTCCGCTACATCACCCCGCACTCCAAGTGGTCCATCCACTCCGAGTACCAGGAAAACCTCATCATGCAGACCCTGGCCCGCGGCGGCCCGGTCATCTGGCTCAGCGTCCAAGACGCCCGGGCCATCGGCGTATCCGACAACGACTGGATCGAGGCCGTCAACGCAGGCGGCGTCGTCGTCGCCCGGGCCGTGGTCTCCCACCGCATGCCCACCGGCACCGTCTTCATGTACCACGTACAGGAACGGCTGGTGAACGTGCCCAAATCCGAGGCCACCGGCCGCCGCGGCGGCGTCCACAACGCCCTCACCAAACTCCTCATCAAACCCACCCACCTCATCGGCGGCTACGCCCAGCTCTGCTTCGCCCCCAACTACTACGGCCCCACCGGCAACCAGCGGGACGCGGTCACCGTCATCCGGCGCCGTTCCCAGAACGTGGAGTACTGACATGCCGCGCCGACCGCCGCGCAGCCCCCGGGTGATGGCCCAGGTCGCCATGGTCATGAACCTCGACAAGTGCATCGGCTGCCACACCTGCTCGGTCACCTGCAAACAGACCTGGACCAACCGCTCCGGCACCGAATACGTCTGGTTCAACAACGTCGAGACCCGCCCCGGCCAGGGCTACCCCCGCGGCTACGAGGACCAGGACACCTGGAAGGGCGGCTGGAAGCTCAAGAACGGCAACCTCGTGCCCCGCACCGGCGGCCGCGCCCGCCGCCTCGCCCGGCTGTTCGCCAACCCCGAACTGCCCCGCCTCGACGACTACTACCAGCCCTGGACCTACGACTACGACACCCTCACCACCGCCCCGCTCGGCGACGACGTGCCCACCGCCCCGCCCCGCTCCCTCATCGACGGCCGCCCCACCGACATCACCTGGGGCCCCAACTGGGACGACGACCTCGGCGGCGGCCCCGAACACCTCGCCGGCGACCCGGTCCTGGCGAAGATGAGCGACAAGGTCCGGCTGGAGTACGAACAAGCCTATCTGTTCTACCTGCCGCGCATCTGCGAACACTGCCTCAACCCCTCCTGCGTCGCCGTCTGCCCCTCCGGCGCCCTGTACAAGCGGATCGAGGACGGCATCGTCCTGGTCGACCAGGACCGCTGCCGCGGCTGGCGCATGTGCGTCAGCGGCTGCCCGTACAAGAAGGTCTACTTCAACCACCGCACCGGCAAGGCCGAGAAGTGCACCCTGTGCTACCCGCGCATCGAGGCCGGAGAACCCACCGTGTGCTCCGAGACCTGCGTGGGACGGCTGCGCTACCTCGGCGTCATCCTCTACGACCCCGACAAGGTCGGCGAGGCCGCCGCCACCCCCGACGAGAAGGACCTCTACGAGGCCCAGCTCCGCTGCTTCCTCGACCCCCACGACCCCGCTGTCGCCCGCGCCGCCGCCGACTCCGGCATCCCCGACGACTGGATCGAGGCCGCCCGCCGCTCCCCGGTGCACGCCCTCATCAGCCGCTACCGCGTCGCCCTGCCCCTGCACCCCGAATACCGCACCATGCCCATGGTCTGGTACGTCCCCCCGCTGTCCCCGGTCGTCGACGCGCTCACCGCCACCGGCCACGACGGCGAGGACCCCGTCAACCTCTTCGGCGCCATCGACAGCCTCCGCATCCCGCTGGAATACCTCGCCGGACTCTTCACCGCGGGCGACCCCGCACCCGTCGAGGCCGCCCTGTGCCGGCTCGCCGCCATGCGCAGCCACATGCGGCGCGTCAACCTCGGCGAGGACCGCGACCCCGCCATCGCCGCCGCCGTCGGCATGGACCAAAACGGCATCGAGGCCATGTACCGGCTGCTGGCCCTCGCCAAATACGAGGAGCGCTACGTCATCCCCACCAGCTACACCGCGGGACCCGGCGGCGACGCCCCCACCGACACCTGCAGCCTCGACGGCGACGGGCTGCCCGGCATGATGCCCCACGACGCCGCCGACGCCTTCCACGCGCCCCCGGCCCCCGAACCCGCCACGGCCGGAACCGGACTCGCCGGCCGGCTCAACCTCCTGGGCTGGAACGGCCGCGGACGCCCCGCCGGACTCTTCCCCAAACGGAACGAGGACACCCGGTGAACCCCGCCACCCCCACCATCCCCGCCATTCATCAGGCTGCCGCCCTCCTCCTCGGCTACCCCGGCCCCGACTGGCCCGCCCGCCACACCCTCGTACGGGACTCCCTCACCGAACTCGCCACCCCCGCCACCGCACCCCTGCTCCGGTTCTGCGCCGCCGTCGACGGCGTCCCGGCGCTCGACCTGGCCGCCGCGTACGTCACCACCTTCGACCGCAGCCGCCGCCGCACCCTCCACCTCACCTACTACACCGACGGCGACACCCGCCGCCGCGGCGGCACCCTCGCCGGCCTCAAGGCCCGCTACCGCGCCCACGGCTGGGCACCCCCCGAGGACGAACTCCCCGACCACCTGCCCCTGATGCTGGAGTTCGCCGCCCGCTGCCCCGCCCCCGGCCACCGGCTCCTCCGCGACCACCGCGCCGCCCTCGAACTCCTGCGGCTCGCCCTCACCGACCACGGCGGCCCCCACGCCGACATCCTGCGCGCCGTCTGCGACACCCTCCCCGGCCCCTCACCCGCCGACCGCGCGGCGGCCCTCGCCCTCGCCCGCGGCGGACCACCCACCGAAACCGTGGGACTGACGCCCTTCGGCACGAGCCCCGTCGCGGAAGGAAGCGGCCGATGAACCACCTGCACATCGCCCTGTGGGGCGTCCTGCCCTACCTCGTCCTCGCCCTCTTCACCGTGGGCACCGCCTGGCGCTACCACTACGACCGCTTCGGCTTCACCACCCGCTCCAGCCAGCTCCACGAACACCGCCTGCTGGCCGTCGGCGGCCCCCTCTTCCACTACGGGCTGCTCTTCGTGATCGCCGGACACGTCGTCGGCCTGATCATCCCCGAAACCCTCACCGAACGACTCCACATCAGCGAAACCCTCTACCACGCCAACGCCCTCCTCGTCGGCGGCACCGCGGGCCTCGCCACCGCCACCGGCCTCGGCATCCTGCTGTACCGGCGGCTGCGCGTCCCCGCCGTACGCGCCGCCACCAGCCGCAGCGACCGCGCCGTGTACCCGCTCCTCGCCACCGTCCTGCTCGCCGGACTCACCGCCACCGCCACCGGCGCAGGCCCCCACGCCTACGACTACCGGCAAGGCGTCTCCCTGTGGTTCCGCAGCCTGTTCACCCTCGACCCCGACGTGCCCGCCATGACCGGCGCGCCCCTCGTCTACCGGATCCACGCCCTGCTCGCCATGGCCCTGTTCGCCCTCTGGCCGTTCAGCCGCCTCGTCCACGCCTTCACCGCCCCCCTCGGCTACCTCGCCCGGCCCTACGTCGTCTACCGCTCCCGCACCCCCGCCCGCCCCTACCACCACCCCGCCCTCACCAACCCGGACACCCCACCCCGGCGGCAACGCCGGACCTCCCGCTGAGACCGCCACCCGACCCCGTCACCGATCAACCCGCACCACCGGCCCGTACCACGTACGGGTGCATTTCCGGCCGACCCCGGCCAAACCGCATGCGGGCGAAGTAGCTTGAGGCAGCTCCGACATCCGTCCGAGCCGCACCCAGCTGCCCAAAACCAGACACCTCCTAGGGGCACCCCCATGCCCGCTTCCGGCACCGCCCGCCTCCTCGCCGGGGGGAGCGAGGGACCAGGCGCGCTTCGCCCGATGCTCGACACCGTCCTCGACGCCCTCGCCCACGGCGCCGCCCACCGCCGCGGACCCCTCCCCGCCGGAGGACCCGGCGCCGTCGCCCACCGCCTGCACCACGCGGCCCGGCCCGCCATCCCCGACCACGGCGAAGGACCGCACCACGCGCTGCGCACCCTCGTGACCGCCCTCACCGAGGGAGCCGCCGACCCGGCCGACCCGCACTGCGCCGCCCATCTGCACTGCCCGCCGCTCGCCGTCGCGGCCGCCGCCGACCTCGCCGTCTCCGCGCTCAACCCCTCCCTCGACTCCTGGGACCAAGCCCCCGCAGCCGCCGAACTGGAGGCGCTGACCTGCCGCGCCCTCGCCGAGCTGGTCCACCCGCACGGCCCCGCCCCCGACGCCCTCGTCACCACCGGCGGCACCGAATCCAACCAGCTCGCCCTGCTGCTCGCCCGCGAAGCCGCCCACGGCGCACCCCTCCACGTCATCTGCGGCGCCAACGCCCACCACAGCGTCCACCGCGCCGCCTGGCTGCTCGGCCTGCGGCCGCCCCACACCCTCCCCACCCCCACCGGCGTCCTCGACCCGGCCCGGGTCCACACCGCGCTCAGCGGACATCACGACCACCCCACCCTCCTCATCGCCACCGCGGGCACCACCGACACCGGCGCCATCGACCCCCTCCCGCACCTCGCCGACCTCTGCGACGACCACTCAGCGACCCTCCACATCGACGCCGCCTACGGCGGACCGCTCCTGTTCAGCGACACCCTCACCAAACGGCTCGACGGACTCGACCGCGCCCACACCGTCGCCCTCGACCTGCACAAACTCGGCTGGCAACCGGCCGCCGCCGGACTGCTCTCCGTACCCGACACCACCGCCCTGACCCCCCTGAACCACCGCGCCGACTACCTCAACGCCGACGACGACACCGACGCCGGACTCCCCGACCTGCTCGGCCGCTCCCTCCGCACCACCCGCCGCCCCGACATCCTCAAAATCGCCGTCACCCTGCGCGCCCTCGGCCGCCACGGCCTCGGCGACCTCGTCGACCGGGTCTGCGCACACGCCGGAGCCCTCGCCGACCTCATCCAGGCCCGCCCCACCCTGGAGCTGTACGCCCGCCCCACCCTCTCCACCGTCCTCTTCCGCCCCACGGGAGCCCCGCCGGCCGCCGTCGCCGCCCTGCGCCGCCACCTCCTGCACCACGGCACCGCCGTCCTCGGCCGCGCGGCCACCCCCGAGGGGCTGTGGCTCAAGGCCACCCTCCTCAACCCGCACACCCAGCCCGGCGATCTGCGCCGGCTGCTCGACCTCGTGGAAGGCAACACCACCCCATGAGCACCGCACAGCCCCCCACACCGCCGTCCGCCCCCGAACCCGGCCCCACCACCCCGGAACAGCCCCTGGACCTCGCGGGCATCGGCATCGGCCCGTTCAACCTCTCCCTCGCCGCCCTCGCCCACGGCGTCCCCACCCTGCGCACCGCCTTCTACGAACAGCGGCCCGCCTTCCACTGGCACCCCGGCCTCCTCATCGACGGCGCCACCGTCCAGGTCCCCTTCCTCGCCGACCTCGTCACCCTCACCGACCCCGCCAGCCCCTGGAGCTTCCTCAGCTACCTCAAGGCCCGCGAACGGCTCTTCCCCTTCTACATCGCCGAGCGCTTCCACATCGAGCGCACCGAATACGACGCCTACTGCCGCTGGGTCAGCGAACAACTCCCCGGCCTCCACTTCGGCCACCGGATCGACGCCGTCCGCTGGGACCACGACCACGAACTGTTCGAAATCGACATCAGCCGGCTCGGACCCGACGGCGAAACCGTGTCACCCCGCCGCGCCCACGCCCGCCACCTCGTCCTCGGCGTCGGCACCGAACCCCACGTCCCCGAACCCCTGCGCCCCCTCGCCGACGCCCCGGGCGTCCCCGTCCTGCACGCCGCCGACTACCTCGAACACCGCGAACGGCTGCTGAACACCGGCCACATCACCGTCGTCGGATCCGGCCAGTCCGGCGCCGAGGTCTTCCTCGACCTGCTGCGCAACCGGCCGCTCGGCGCCGAAGGGCTGCACTGGCTCGCCCGTACGCCGTCCTTCGCGCCCATGGAATACAGCAAGCTCGGCCTGGAACAGTTCAGCCCCGACTACGCCCGCTACTTCCACGCCCTCCCCGAGGCCGTCCGCGACCAGCTCCTCCCCGGACAGTGGCAGCTCTACAAGGGCATCGCGCAGGAGACCATCACCGCCATCCACCACGAGCTGTACCGCCGCGCCCAGCAGGGCGGCGGCTGGCCGGGCGCCGTCCTCACCCCCGGCGTCACCGTCCGCACCGCCGGCCGCATCGCCGCCGCCCGGCTCGAACTCCACCTGGAGCACGCACAGCAGGGCACCCGCACCCGCCACACCACCGAGGCCGTCGTCCTCGCCACCGGTTACCGCGAGCGCCGCGTCGACACCCTCCTCGCCGCCCTCGACCCATACATCCGGCGCGACTCCTCCGAGCGGCCCCGCGTCGACGACCAGCACCGGCTGGTCCTCGACCCCCTCATCACCGGCTCCGTGCACGTCCAGAACGCCGAGCGGCACACCCACGGCGTCGGCGCCCCCGACCTCGGACTCGCCGCCTGGCGCTCCGCCGTCATCCTCAACTCGCTCACGGACACGCCGGTCTACCCCCTGCCGCCCCGCACCGCCTTCACCACCTTCGGCCTCCAGCCCTCCCGGCCCGGCACGGCCGCCCCGCAGCGGCCCGCCGCCCCGTCGGCGCCGGTCGCCCGGGGCAGCGGTCGCATGCACCTGCCCGACCAGCGCGGCGGCCTGACCCGCACCCGGACCTGACCTCCGCGCCGGCCGCGCCCGAGGCGAGCGCGGCCCCCGCGCTGGTGGCCGCGGTGCGGCCCAGAAATGTCCGACGGTCGAGCGGCATGGCTTGAACTCCCCTGGGATACCTGCGACATGAGCACAACGCGCGTAGATTCTGGCGCAGCCACACCCGCCCGCGACACCCCCGAAAGGTTGCGATCAGAGCACGCCGGGCACCCGGCACAGGGGTCCGTGCAACGGCCCCGAATCGCTCATCGGAGCACCCCCGTGCACGTTTCATTAGTTGTCGATAACCCGCCACGCAAAGGCCATGGGGGAGTGTTCATTTTCCGGTTCTTTACCCGCGGGTAAGTCATAGGCTCGGCTGCATGCGCCGAGCAAAAATCGTCTGTACTTTGGGACCCGCGACCGACTCGTACGAGCAGATCAAGGCACTCGTCGAAGCCGGAATGGACGTGGCCCGCCTCAACCTCAGCCACGGCACCTATGCCGAGCACGAGGAGCGTTACCGGCGAGTCCGCAAGGCCTCGCTGGAAACCGGTCGCAGCGTCGGCATCCTCGCCGACCTTCAAGGCCCGAAGATTCGGCTCGGCCGCTTCCGCGAGGGGCCCGTACTCCTTGAACGCGGAGACGAGTTCACCATCACCGTCGAGCCGATCGAAGGCGACCGCTTTCGCTGCGGCACCACCTACGAGGGGCTGGCCAACGACGTCAGCAAAGGTGAGCGCATCCTCGTCGACGACGGCCGCGTCACCCTCGAGGTCGTCGACGTCGACGGACCGCGCGTGCACACGATCGTCATCGAAGGCGGGATGATCTCCGACCACAAGGGCCTCAACCTGCCCGGCGTGGCCGTCTCCGTCCCCGCCCTCTCCAAGAAGGACATCGAGGACCTGCGCTGGGCGCTGCGCACCGGGGCCGACATCATCGCCCTGTCCTTCGTCCGCAACGGGGACGACGTCGTGGACGTGCACCGGGTGATGCAGGAGGAGGACCGCCGGCTCCCCGTCATCGCCAAGATCGAGAAGCCGCAGGCGGTCGAGAACCTGGAGAAGATCGTCGACGCCTTCGACGGCATCATGGTCGCCCGCGGCGACCTCGGCGTCGAAATGCCGCTGGAGCAGGTGCCGATCGTCCAGAAGCGCGCGATCAAGCTGGCGAAGCGGAACGCGAAGCCGGTGATCGTCGCGACCCAGATGCTCGATTCGATGATCGACAACTCCCGCCCCACCCGCGCGGAGGCCTCCGACGTCGCCAACGCCGTCATCGACGGCACGGACGCGGTGATGCTCTCCGGCGAGACCAGCGTCGGCACATACCCGATCGCCACGGTCCGGACCATGGGCCGCATCGTCGCCGCCGCCGAGGAGGACATCCTCGCCAAGGGGCTCCCCCCGCTCACCGAGCGCAACAAGCCCCGTACCCAGGGCGGTGCGGTCGCCCGCGCGGCGGCCGAAATGGGCGACTTCCTCGGCGCCAAGTTCCTGGTCGCCTTCACCCAGTCCGGGGACACCGTCCGCCGCCTCTCCCGCTCCCGCTCCCCGATCCCGCTGCTGGCCTTCACCCCGGACCCGGGCACCCGCTCCCAGCTCAACCTGACCTGGGGCGTCGAAACCTTCCTCGGCCCGATGGTCGACTCCACGGACGAGATGGTCGCCCAGGTCGACGAGGAACTCCTCCGCCTGGGCCGCTGCCGGCGCGGCGACCTCGTCGTCATCACGGCTGGCTCCCCGCCCGGCGTCTCCGGCTCCACCAACCTGGTCCGCGTCCACCACATCGGCGCCGACGACCTCCGCTGATTCGGACTGGGCCGAAGTGCCGCGCTCAGTACTTCGGCCCGACGTGGGCGTCCATGAGCGCGACGGAGGCCCGGCGGGCGACGGAGATGTTGAACGGATCGCTCCCGCGCGCCAGTGTCGTCCACTCCACGCCGACCTTGGTGAGGGTGTCGGAGCAGAGCTTGCGGATGTCGTCGGACTTGTTGGTGAAGAAGTACCGGGGATATTCGTAACGCTTGCGCTCGCCGGCGACGACCTTCGTTGTCCAGTTGGTGATCCGACAGCCGTCGGAGTGGAACAACCCGCGGATGAACTTCCAGGGGTGTGCGTCCACGATCTCCTGTTGCCAGGGTTCGAGGGCGATGAGGCGGTCGTGCTTCTTTCCCGGCCCGTGCTGCGGGAACATGCACCACAGGTGGAGGGAGTAGACCTTCACATTGCGGCAGCCCGTCCTGCGGACCCGGCAGACGGAGTTGTCCGGGAAGACCGCGCGCATTGCTTGCTCGCATTCGTCCATCAACCCGGGCCATGCTTCATCGCAGGCGATCATGAGGCTCGGTACTCGATGCTGGGAATACTGGATGATGTGCCCGTCACCGAGATACAGGGCCAGCAGGTATGAGTAGGCCGCGCGGTCGAGCCCGGTGCCTTCGCAGCGTGGGCACGGAGGGGCGGACTTCCCTGGAAGCGTGCCCTGCTGAGCGCGGTCAAGGTGGAGCCAATAAGCCACTGTGCCCACGGGGACGCCGAGCCTTCGGGACACATCCGCGTTCCTGGCGCCGGATCGCAGCAGGGCGATTGCCTTCTGTCGCACATGAGTGCCGTGCATATGCATGAGGCAACTCTGCGTGACGATATGCGCCTCGCACCGCTGAACTGCCAAGATTCACGAGAACGTGAGAGTCCACTTCTTTGGCGGACTCAAGAGTGCCGGGTGCGGGACTTGAACCCGCACGCCCTTTCGGGCAATCGCTTTTGAGGCGATCATGTCTGCCGCTTCCATCAACCCGGCTGGTGACCCCGACAGGAGCATACCGCGTGTCCCGGTGCCGCGCGGAGCTAGGTAGGCTCGTGGTGCCCCACCTGTAGAGGAACCCGAGGAGCACAGTGAGTACCGCTGACGCCCCCGACGCGCAGTCGCACGTCCCGCCACACACGACCCGCGTCGTCATCGCCGAGGACGAGGCCCTCATCCGTCTCGACCTCAAGGAGATGCTCGAAGAGGAGGGGTACTCCGTCGTCGGTGAGGCGGGAGACGGCGAGACGGCCGTCGCGCTCGCTCGGGAGCACCGGCCCGACCTCGTGATCCTCGACGTGAAGATGCCCGTCCTGGACGGGATTTCCGCCGCTGAGCGCATCGCGGCCGACCGCATCGCGCCCGTCCTCATGCTGACCGCGTTCTCGCAGCGCGAACTGGTCGACCGGGCCCGGGACGCCGGGGCGATGGCGTACCTGGTGAAGCCGTTCAGCAAGAGCGACGTGGTGCCCGCCATCGAGATGGCCGTCTCCCGCTTCACCGAGCTGAAGACCCTGGAGCAGGAGGTCGCCGACCTCTCCCAGCGGCTGGAGACCCGCAAGCTGGTGGACCGGGCCAAAAGTGTCCTGCAGACGGAGTACGGGCTGACCGAGCCGGCCGCGTTCCGCTGGATCCAGAAGACGTCGATGGACCGGCGGCTGTCGATGCAGCAGGTGGCGGAGGCGGTCATCGAGGACGCGGCGGAGAAGAAGAAACAGTCCGAGCAGTAGGCCCGGGGCAGGGGCCATCGGGGTGGGGCTTCAGAACGCCTGGACCGGGTCCAGCAGCTCCCGTACCTCGTCGCCCTCGGCCGTTCCGAGCTGATCGTAGAGGGCGATCGCCTCACGCCAGCAGGCCGAGGCGCGGTCGACCTGCCCGAGTTCCGCGAGGGCCTTGCCGAGCACCGTCAGGGTGGAGGCGCGGCGCCGGTCGCCGCCGACGAGGCCCAGGGTGAGGGCTTCCTCGGCGTGCGCGGCGGCCTCGCCCGGTCGGTGCAGGGCCAGCTCGATGTCCGCCAGCCGGTGGTGGGCTGTTCCCTCCCACAGGCGCTGGCGGTTCTCGCGGAAGCTGTCGACCGCCTCGGTGAGCTGGTCGGCCGCTTCCCTGAGACGCCCGGCCGCGGCCAGCGCCAGGCCGAGCGCGTACCTCCCGTTGGCCAGACGCAGGGTGAGGCCGAGGCTTTCGTAGAGCGCCACGCCCTGCCCGGCCAGCTCGACGGCATCGGCCGTGCGGCCGAGCGCGGATCGGACCCGTGACAGATGGCACAACGCCGCGGCTTCGCCGGGCCGGTCCCGGTCGGCGCGGAAGGCGTCGATGGCCTGGCGGAAGTGTTCCTCCGCCTCGGCGTACCGCCGCAGAAGGATCGCCGTGATGCCGCACTGGTTGGGGAGACGGCCGCTGACGGCCGGGTCTTCCGCGGCGAGGCCGAGGCTCAGGGCGCGCTGTGCTTGCTCATGGGCCGTTTCGGCCTGACCGCGGAGGTGGAGGGCATGGGCCAGGGCTGCCCTGGCGCGGCTTTCGGCCCGGAGATCCCCTGCGGTGTGCGCGGCCGTGCTGAGGGTCGCGGCCACGGCCTCGTACCGTCGAGTATGGGATCCGGACTCGGCAAGGTCGGAGGCGGCGAGGAGGATGTCCGCTGCCCGGCCCGGGTCCACGCCGGTGGCTGCCTGGGTGGTGCATGCCAAGAGGCAGTCGCCCTCGTCGAAGAGCCAGTCGAGCGCGGCGTCGCGGTCCGGGAAGTCGAGGCCCGGGTGGGCGGTGGGTGTCAGATGCTCGACGAGCCGGTCACCCGGCCGTTCCCGCGCGTATATCCGTGCCGCTGTGGCGAGGTAGAAGTCGAGGAGCCGGGAGAGCGCCGTGTCCCGGTCGGAAGGGGGCTCGTCGCGCTCGGCGCAGTCGCGGGCGAAGAGGCGTACGAGCTCTTGGTAGCGGTAGCGGCCGGGAACAGCGGATTCCAGCAGGGAGGCGTCGACCAGGGACTCCAGCAGCTCTTCGGTTGCGAACGTGTCCGTGCCGAGGAGGGTGGCCGCCGCGGTGAGGGAGATGTCCGGTCCGTCCGCCAGGGCCAAGAGCCGGAAGGCCCTCGCCTGCCCCGGCGCGAGCTGGCCGTAGCCCATCTCGAAGGTGGCCTTGACCCCCAGGTCGCCCGCGCGCAGTTCGTCCAGTCGGTGACGGCCGTCGGCGAGCCGCTGCGCCAGGCTGGACACGGTCCAGGTGCGCCGCGCGGCCAGCCGTGCGGCGGCGATGCGGATGGCCAGAGGGAGGAAGCCGCAGGCTGCCACGACGTCCATCGCGGCGTCGCGCTCCCCGGCGACCCGCTCTTCGCCCACGATGCGGGTGAAGAGGGCCAGCGCCTCGTCGGGGCTCATCACATCGAGGTCGACGAGGTGGGCGCCTGCCAGGTCGACCAGGCGGGTGCGGCTGGTGACCAGGGTGGCGCAGCCTTCGATGCCGGGGAGGAGCGGCCGTACTTGGGCGGCGTCGCGGGCGTTGTCGAGGAGGACCAGTACGCGGCGGCCGTCGAGCAGGGACCGGTAGAGGGCGGCGCGTTCCTCGATGCCGTCGGGGATGGCGGCGTCGGGGGTGTCGAGGGCGCGGAGGAAGGAGCCCAGTACGGCTTCGGGGTCGGCGGCGGTGGGCGCCCCGCCCTGAAGATCGACGTAGAGCTGTCCGTCGGGGAAGGAGGGGCGGGCGGCGTGTGCCACGTGGACGGCGAGGGTGGTCTTGCCGATGCCGCCGATTCCGGCGATGGCTGATACGGCCATGGCGCGTCCTTCGGCCGTGGTGAGCTGACTGCTCAGCTCCTCGACGAACACGGCGCGGCCGGTGAAGTCCGGTACGGTCGCCGGGAGTTGGGCCGGTCTGGTGAGTCGGTCGCGTTCCGCTGGAGCCGGGGTGGGGACGGCCAGTTCGATATCTGCCTGAAGGATGCGCTGCTGGAGGTCGGACAGTTCGGGGCGGGGGTCCACGCCCAGCTCGTCGGCGAGCAGCCGCCGGGTGTCGGCGTAGACGGCCAGGGCCTCCGCCTGCCGTCCGCTGCGGTACAGCGCCAGCATCAGCAGCTCCCGCAGCCGCTCGCGCAGCGGGTACGAGGCGGTCAGCGCGGTCAGTTCGGAGACCGCCTCGGAGTGGTGACCCAGCTCCAGGTCCAGGTCGAGCCGGGTCTCGATCAGGGAGAGGTGCCACTCCTCCAGCCGGGTGCGCTGGGTCTCCGCGTACGGACCCGGCACTCCGGCCAGCGGCTCGCCTTGGAAGAGCGTCAGCGCCTCGTTGAACAGGTCGCGTGCCCGGAGGCGGTCTCCGTGGTGTTGTGCCTTTTCGGCTTCCGCCGCGTACCGCGCGGCCATGTCGATGTCCAGGGCGTCCGGCTCGATCCGGAGGGCGTAGCCGCCCGATTCGTTCACCAGGATCTCGGAGTCAGGGCCGAGGGCCTTGCGCAGCCGGGAGGCGTAGGTGCGCAGCGCGGCGATCGCCGCCTCGGGCGGTTCTTCGCCCCATAGGGCGTCGATCAGTTCGGAGGCGGTCGCGGTGCGCCCCCTGCGCAGCAACAGGGCGGCGAGCAGGGCGCGCTGCTGCGGCGAACCGGCGCTGATCGGTTCCTCGCCACGCCAGGCGCGGATGGGGCCCAGGACGGTGAAGCGCAGCGGCTGTGGAGCCTTGGCGGGGCGCTGGACCGGCGCGGCGAGCGGTTCGGGGTGGGGTGGGGGTTCATCCGGCGGGACAGAGGAGGGGGGTGGCTGGCGCCTGATGTCCAGGGCTTCCGTGGTGCGGCTGGTCTCGTGCAGGGCCCGGCTCAGGAGGGCGCGGAACGGCTGGTGGTCGGGGTGTTCCTGGACGAGGGCGCGCAGCTCGGAGATGACCCGGGCGTGCCGTCCCAGACGCAGCTCGGCGTCGAGGCACAGGGTCGCTGCTTCCCGGTGCTGATCCTCCAGGCGCTGTGCCTGGGCGGCCAGCCGCGGGGCGGTGGTGACGCCCGCGAGAGCGGGGCCGCGCCACAGTGTGTCCGCTGTGCGCAGCAGTTCGCTGACGCGTTCGTGACGGCCCTTCTCCGACTGGCTTCTGGCCTCGTCGAGGAGTCCGGCGAAGCGGGTGAGGTCCAGGTCCTGTGGCGGCACCAGGAGGGTGTAGCCGATGGGGTGGGTCGCGAGCAGCTGGCGTCCGGCGCCGGTTCCGCCCGCGTGGTCGATCCGTCGGCGCAGGTGACTGGCGTGGGTGTGGAGTTGGGCGCGCGCGGAGGCGGGTGGGGAGTCGGCCCAGAGTTCTTCGGTGAGGGTTTCGATGGGGACGGGCTGTCCGCAGCGCAGCAGGAGTGAGGCGAGGAAGACGCGAGCGCGTACCGATGTCGGCGTGACGTCGGTGTCATTCACGGTGAGTTCGACGGGGCCCAGCAGACGTGCCTCTGTCTTCATGAGGCCGCTCCGGTCCCGGTGCCCTGGACGATGGCGTTCCGTTGGTGGAGCAGGGCGGCGGGGCGTAGTCCGTATTCGCGTTCGCAGCGGGCGAGTTCGTCGGTGACGAGCCGCAGGGCGCGGGTTTCCGCTCCGGTGCGGCACAGGGCGCGGGCGAGGAGGACGACGAGGCTCTCGTCGCCCGGGTACTGGGTGCGGAGGTCCTGGAGTTCGGCGATGGCCCGGGCGGCGGAGCCGAGTTCCAGCAGGCTGGCGGCGTGGCGTTTGCCGAGGTCGAGCCGGATCTCGGCGAGCGCTTGGCGGGTGCTCAGGATGTACGGGGAGGGCTGGAGGCCGGCGAGCGGCTGGCCGCGCCACAGCTTCAGCGCGGTGGCGTAGTGCGTGAGGGCGGTGCGAGCGTCGCCGGCGTGCTGGGCGGTTTCGCCGTCGTCCAGCAGGGCGCGGAAGCCGGTCACGTCGACGGCGTCCGGGGCGGTGTGCAGGACGTAGCTCACCTGGTCCGGGGGGTGGCCGGGGTGGGTGACCAGGCGGGTCGGTCCGCTGTCGGGCATGGGCTGCCGGAGCATCTGGCGCAGATGGTGGATGTGCACATGCAGCGCCTGGGTGGCGGAGGCCGGAGGGGTGCTGGTCCAGATGCGCTCGCGGAGAGTGGCGACGGTGACGGCCTGGCGTGGTGACAGGAGGAGGACGGCGAGGACGGCGCGGCGCTGAGGGGGGCCGATGGTGAGGGGGGCGCCGTCGTGGTGTGCCTCCACCGGTCCCAGGAGTCCGAAGCGGAGTGAAATCGCCTTCACTTCCTCTTGATTGGCGATTGATGAAGGCCAGCCTAGCAGTACACTTAGTCGGCGTTAAGTGAGTGCAGAGCAGATTCAGAGCGTAAACAGAGGGCGAGTGGAGGGGAGCGCGGAAGATGCTGTCGCGTCTGAGCGTTCATCAATCGTCCACAAAGCGAGGGCACTCTGGTCTAACGGCGCACTGACGACTTGCCTAGTCCAGCGTGCGTTCAGGCAGGGCCTTCCGGGGGTGGTAGCCCGGGAGCCCTGCCTTGTCGTGCTTTCTCGCTAACTCTGGCCTAACTCAGGCTACTTCGGCTACCGTCATTTCTGACTCGCCGTGCGATCGCAGCGATCCGGGCCTCCTACCAAGGCCTGTGTGGAGTCTTCTTCCACGTGCGCGGAGGGCCGAGCTGGACTAGGCATAGTCGAAGGAGAGTGCTGCCGTGTACGCGGGTTCTGTGGTGTGGCTGCTGGCCGGGGTCGTGGTGATCTTGGCCTTTTTCGTTTTGGTGGGCTATCTGGCCAGGGTGTTGCGGGCGGCACGGCGTCTGCCCGGGGTGATCATTGCCCTTGGGACGCTGGTCGGCGTTCTGCCGGCCATCCTCTACGCGATGTATCACGTGGCCGGCGTGGTCTGAGCCGGTGACGGCGGAGGTCCTGCCCGTACCACGGCGGTGCGGACAGGACCTCGGGCTGTGTACTCCTCAGTCCTCGCCGAGGTACGCCTTCCGCACGGACTCGTCGTGCAGCAGCGCCTCCCCCGTCCCCGACAGCACGATCTTGCCGATCTCCATCACATGGCCGTGATCGGCGAGGGACAGCGCCGCCTGGGCGTTCTGTTCGACCAGCAGAATCGTGGTGCCCTGCGCCTTCAGCTCGGCGATGGTCTGCATGATCTTCTGCATCATGATCGGCGAGAGGCCCATCGAGGGCTCGTCGAGCATCAGCAGCTTGGGGCGGGACATCAGGGCGCGGCCCATGGCGAGCATCTGCTGTTCGCCGCCGGAGAGGGTGCCGGCCGCCTGGGTGCGGCGTTCGCCGAGGATGGGGAAGAGGTCGTACACCTTCCGTACGTCGGCGGCGATCGCGTCGGCGTCCTTGCGGAGGAACGCGCCGAGCTGCAGGTTCTCGGCGATCGTCAGCCGGGGGAAGATATGGCGTCCCTCGGGGGAGTGGGCCAGGCCCAGGGCGACGATCTTGTGCGCGGGGACCCCGCTCAGGGGCTTGCCGTTGAAGCGGATGGTGCCGCCGAGCGGGGCGAGCAGGCCGGAGAGGGTGCGCAGGGTGGTCGTCTTGCCCGCGCCGTTGGTGCCGATGAGGGTGACGACCTGGCCGGCCTCGACGCTGAACGAGATCCCCTTGACGGCCTCGATCTTGCCGTAGGCGACCCTCAGGTCCTCGACCTCGAGCAGTGCGGTCACTGTCCGTCCTCCGTCCGTACGTGGTGGCCCTCGGCCGCCTCGACCGCCGCGGCCTCCTCGGCGCCGGGTTCGCCTTCGAAGGGGGTGCCGAGGTAGGCGGCGATGACGCGTTCGTCGCGCTGGACGACGTCGGAGGTGCCCTCGATCAGCTTCTGGCCCTGGACGAGTACCGCGACCCGGTCGCACAGGTGGAAGATGAAGCGCATGTCGTGCTCGATGACGAGGACGGCGGTGCCGGTGTCGCGGATGGCGAAGACGAGTTCCTCGGTGACCCGGGTCTCCTGGGGGTTCATGCCCGCGGTCGGCTCGTCGAGGAGCAGCAGTCCTGGGTCGCTGGCCAGGGCGCGGGCGATCTCCAGCTTGCGCTGTTCGCCGTAGGGGAGGTTGCGGGAGAGGTGGTCGGCCTTGGCGGCGAGGCCGGTGAACTCCAGGAGTTCCATGGCACGGGCCTTGGAGGCGGCTTCGGCGCGTGTGAAGCCGGGGCCGCGCAGGAGGGCGGACCACAGTCCTTCCTTGGTGCGGGTGTGCCGGCCGACCAGGACGTTTTCCAGGACGGTCATGTTGGCGAAGAGGCGGATGTTCTGGAAGGTGCGGGCGATGCCGGCCTGGGTGACCAGATGGGGTTTGGGCGGCAGGACGGTGCCCCGGTAGGAGACGCGGCCCTCGGTGGGGACGTAGAGGCCGGTGAGGCAGTTGAAGAAGGTGGTCTTGCCCGCGCCGTTGGGGCCGATGAGGCCGACGATCTCGCTGGGGTGGACGTCGAGGTCGACGGAGCGTACGGCGGTGAGGCCGCCGAAGCGCATGGTGACGCCGGTCGCGGTGAGGACGGGGGCGGCCTGCGCCACGGTGGTCGTGGTCATGTCTGTCATGCCTCCGCCTTGGTGACGCCGACGGCGCTGCCGCTGAGGGCGGTCTGGTCGGGCACGTCGAGCTGTCCCGTCTCGTGGTATTCGAGCTGCTGCCGCCGGTTGGGGATGATCCCTTCGGGGCGGAAGCGCATCAGCAGGATGAGCGCGATGCCGAAGGCGAGGAGCTGGTAGTCCTGGAGGAATTCCAGCTTCTCGGGGATGAGGAAGAGCAGGGCCGCGCCCAGCAGGGGGCCGCCGATGGTGCCCATGCCGCCGAGGATGACGGCGGCGAGCAGGAAGGTGGAGTTGGGCGGGACGGGCCCGGCGAAGACGTACTGCTCGGGGACGACGGTGGTCTGGACGTGGGCCCAGATGGTGCCGGCGACTCCGGCGAGGGTGGCGCCGAGGGCGAAGGCGATGAGCTTGACGCGGAAGCCGTTGATGCCCATGGCGGTGGCGGCGGTCTCGTCCTCGCGGATGGCGACCCAGGCGCGGCCGATGCGGGAGTTTCCGGCCCGGCTGAAGATGAGGACGACGATGACGGTGACGAGCAGCATCAGCAGGTAGTAGTTGCTGTTGGAGTCGAGGGTGAGTCCGGCGAAGCTGTGGTCGTCGTCGAAGTTGAAGCCGAAGATCTCCAGGGCCGGGATGTTGGGGACGCCGTTGGGGCCGTTGGTGACGGAGGGGCCCGAGGTGCCGTCGAGGTTGCTGACGGCGATGCGGAAGATCTCTCCGAAGCCGAGGGTGACGATGGCGAGGTAGTCGCCGCGCAGCCGCAGGGTGGGGGCGCCGATGACGACGCCGAAGATGAGGGAGACCGCGGCCCCGGCGAGCATGGCGGCCCAGAACGGGAAGGTGACGTGGATGGTGGAGGCGGCGGTTCCGGAGACCAGGGCGGCGGTGTAGGCGCCGACGCCGAGGAAGGCGACGTAGCCGAGGTCGAGGAGTCCGGCGAGTCCGACGACGATGTTCAGGCCGAGGGCGACGGTCGCGAAGATGGCGATGTTGACGCCGAGTTCGGTGTAGCTGGCCTTGTCCTGGGTGAAGGGGAAGACCAGCGCGGTGACCAGGGCCGCGACCAGGGTGAGGGAGCGGTAGGCGCTGGTGAGTCCGCTGAGCCGGGTGATGAGTCCGGCTTTGAGGAGCGCGGTGGTGGCGAAGCAGAGCGCGATGAGGTAGCCGAGGAACGGTTCGGGGTTGTTCTCGTCGGTCTGGATGCCGTAGTTGACGACGTAGAGGCCGAGGGTGAAGACGGCCGCGATGATGAGGATGTCGGCCCAGGAGGGGAGCTGCCGGGGGCGGCGGACGGGCCGGGTGTCGTCGGTGAGCAGATACGCGGTGGCGACGGGCGCGGCCGAGGCGACGGCGGCGGCCCAGCCGCCCGGTTCCAGGTTGACCAGGCCGCCTTGGTCGACGGCGATGGCGATGAGGGTGAACCAGGTGGTGGCGAAGGTGCCGAGGGCCAGTAGCCGCAGGGCCCGGGTGGAGCCGGCGGGGGTGAGCCAGCGCAAGCCCCGGACGTCCAGGGCGGCGAGTGCGAACAGCAGGGTGGCCAGGCCCAGGACGAGGGTGAGGACCTGGAGGCCGCCGGGGTAGCCGTAGACGGTGAGGTCGCCGGGGAAGTCGGAGGTCCAGGTCCAGGCGAGGAAGGTGGAGGCCATGGCGGCGAGGCCGCCGGCCGCGGTGAGCGCCCGGAGCGTGGTGGTGCGCGGGGCCGGGGTGCTCGCCGCGGTCGTGCCGAGGTCGGTGGTCATCGGTTCACTCCCTTCAGGCCCGGTCCGCTACGCGTTCGCCGAGCAGCCCCTGGGGTCTGACCAGCAGGACGACGATGAGCAGGGTGAAGGCCCAGACGTCCTTCCAGGCCCCGCCGCCGAGTTGGTCCATTCCGGGGATGTCCTGGATGTATTTGATGGCCAGGGCCTCGGCGATGCCGAGGACGACGCCGCCGAGCATGGCGCCGTAGATGTTGCCGATGCCGCCGAGGACGGCGGCGGTGAAGGCCTTGAGTCCGGCGATGAAGCCCATCTCGAAGTTGATCTGGCCGTACTTCAGGCCGTGGGAGAGGGCGGCGACGGCGGCGAACGCGCCGCCGATGGCGAAGGCCATCACGATGATGCGGTCGGTGTTGATGCCCATCAGCTTGGCGGTGTCGGGGTCCTGCGCGGTGGCCTGCATGGCGCGCCCGGCCCGGCTCCTGGAGACGAACAGCCCCAGGGCGAGCATGCACAGCGGGGCGGCTATGAGCAGGAACGCGTCGCCGCGCTGGATGTGCAGGCTGCCGGTGATCTCGAATGAGCTGCCCTCGAACTGGGGGAAGCTGCGGGCCTTCTTCGCGTCGGGGTAGAAGGCCCAGACGGCCTGCTGGAGTGCGATGGACAGGCCGATCGCGGTGATCAGGGGCGCCAGCCGGGGGCCGCCGCGCAGGGGCCGGTAGGCGAAGCGTTCGGCGGCCGTGGCGATGGCGACCGAGGCGAGGATGCCGCCGATGAGCATGAGCGGCAGGGCCAGGGCGAGCGCGGTGCCGCTGGGCAGCCAGACATAGACGGTGAGGGCGCCGAAGCCCCCGATCATGAAGATCTCGCCGTGGGCGAAGTTGATGAGCTGGACGATGCCGTAGACCATGGTGTACCCGATGGCGATCAGACCGTAGAGGGCGCCGAGGGTCAGGCCGTTGACCAGCGTTTGCGGCAGTTCGTGCACCGCAGGGCCTCCGATGAGCGGGTCGGATATGACGCCGCGCGAGGGCGCCGGTGTGCGCCCTCGCGCGGTTGTCTTGCGTGGATGGGCGGGGTGTTGCCCTGGGATCAGTCCTTGAAGGTTCTGCTCGTCACGTCCTTCCAGACGCCGTTCTTCACCTGGTAGACGGTCAGCTGCTTGTTGGTGGTGTCGCCGTAACCGTCGAAGGAGACCTTGCCGGTGACGCCGTCGAAGGAGACCTTGTTCAGTGCCTCGGTGACCTTGGCGCGGGCGTTGTCGGGGAGCTTGCCGTCGTTGTCGGCGACGACGGCCTTGACGGCCTGGATGATGGCCCAGGCGGCGTCGTAGGAGTAGCCGCCGTACGCCCCGTACGGGTCCGGGTACTTCTGGGCCGTGTAGTTCTTGACGAACGACTTGGCGGAGGGCAGGTCTTCGACGGGGTAGCCGACGGAGGTCGCGAGGTCGCCGTCGTTGCTGGTGCCGGACGCCTTGATGAAGGCGGGGTCGTAGATGCCGTCGCCGCCCATCACCGGGACCTGCGCACCGGCCTGCTTGATCTGGTCGGACAGCAGTCCGCCCTCGGGGTACTGGCCGCCGAAGTAGACGGAGTCGGCGCCGGAGGATCTGACCTTGCCCGCGATGCCGGAGAAGTCGGTCTCCTTGACGGTGAGGTGATCGGTGCCGACGACCGTGCCGCCGAGGCGCTTGAACTCCTGGGCGAAGATCTTGGCGAGTCCGGCGCCGTAGGTCTGCTTGTCGTCGACGACGAAGACCTTCCGCTTCTTCGCGTCCTTGTAGTAGTACTGCGCGGCGAAGCGGCCCTGGATGATGTCGGTGGTCGCGGTGCGGAAGTAGGTCTTGAACGGGCGGGACTTCTTGCCCGAGGCCCAGGCGTCGCCCTGGCTCAGCGCCGGGTTGGTGTTGGCGGGGGAGACCTCGGCCAGGTCCGCCTTGGCGAAGACGCCCTGCATGGACTGGGCGACGCCGGAGTTCAGCGGGCCGACCGTGCCGAGGATGGCGTCCTCGTCCACCATCGAGGTGGCGTTCTGCTTGCCGGAGGACGGCACCGCCTGGTCGTCATAGGACTTGATCTTGAAGGTGACGCCGGGGACCTCCTTCTGCTGGTTGGCCACCTTGGCGGCGAGGTCCACGGAGTTCTTGATGCCCTGGCCGAGTGCCGACAGCGAGCCGGTGAGGGGGGCGTCGACGCCGATGACGACGGTGGTCTTCTTGTTCTTGTCGCCGCTGTCGGTCTGGCCGCGCGAACCGCAGGCGCTGAGGGTGAGGGCTCCCGCGGTGATCGTGGTCGTCAGGATGAGCAAGGAACGCTGTCGCACGAAGAATCCTTTCCCTGGCCCGGCCGCCCCTCGGGATGGGGCGCCGTGTCCGCGCCGCTGGACCTGTTACAGCCGTACAGGTGCTGGCGAACACCTGACGGGGGTCGTCACTGGCTGTGAATGTAAGCGCGGGGCGCAACAGAGGGCAGAGGTGCGGGCCATGATGTGACTGTCTTGTTATGACCCAGATCACGTTCCTGTATCGGTGTAGCGGAACGGAATGGACAAAGAGGGTGTTTACGGGCGATCCGTGAAGTCCGGATAGTGAGAAGCTGCAGTTCCGCTAAGGAGTCGAAGGAACGTGTGGACGAAGCGTGGAGACGCGTACCCACGGCGACGGCGAGAGGTCGTCATGGATGACGTCACCGAGTGAGCGTGTCCGATCTTCGATTGCATGCGCATTACGGAGTGTTACAAATAGAGCGAGCAATTCCAGCCGCATGTACTCAGGGCGATGTGCAAACAGAAGCGGCACCCCCGGATCCGGGGGTGCCGCTTCTGCTGAGTGGGGCGGGGTGTTACGGCTTGGGCAGCCCCTCCGCGTCGCGCAGCAGGCAGGTCAGCCGGGCGGTGCACACCCGGCGGTCCTGCTCGTCGCTGATGACGATCTCGTACGTGGCGGTCGAACGCCCCCGGTGGACGGGCGTGGCGACGCCGGTGACCAGGCCGGAGCGCACCCCGCGGTGGTGGGTGCAGTTGAGGTCGACGCCCACCGCGATCCGGCCGCTGCCGCCGTGCAGCATCGAGCCGACCGAGCCCAGGGTTTCCGCCAGCACGGCGGAGGCGCCGCCGTGCAGCAGCCCGTACGGCTGGGTGTTGCCCTCCACGGGCATGGTGCCCACGACTCGCTCCGCGGAGGCCTCGAGGATCTGCACGCCCATGCGGGTGCCGAGGTGACCCGCGGAGAACAGCGCGAGGAGGTCGACGCCGAGTGCCGCGTACTCGTCGATGACCTCTTGGGGGAACTTCACGCTGGCCTGCTCGCCCATCGGGACCCGCTCCGTTCGTCTGCTGACGGTGACCGCCCGCGCTGACGGTGGCCACCTGCTGGTGATGGCCACCTTCATATCAGGCGACTGAGCGAACGCTTAGACGGGGTGGGCCGTCAGGCGGGGCGGGTCTGTTCCAGCCGGACCACCACGGACTTGCTGGCCGGGGTGTTGCTGGTGTCGGCGGTGGCGTCCAGCGGGACCAGCACGTTGGTCTCGGGGTAGTAGGAGGCGGCGCAGCCGCGCGCGGTCGGGTAGTGGACCACCCGGAAGCCGGGGGCGCGGCGCTCCACGCCGTCCGTCCACTCGCTGACCAGGTCGGCGTACGAGCCGTCGGCGAGCCCCAGCGCGCGGGCGTCCTCGGGGTGCACCAGGACCACCCGGCGGCCGTTCTTGATGCCGCGGTAGCGGTCGTCCAGCCCGTAGATGGTGGTGTTGTACTGGTCGTGGGAGCGGAGGGTCTGCAGCAGCAGCCGGCCCTCGGGGGCCGTCGGGTACTCCACGGGGGCGTCGGTGAAGTTGGCCTTGCCGGTGGTGGTGGGGAAGCTGCGGCTGTCCCGGGGGGCGTGCGGCAGGGCGAACCCGGACGGGTTGCTCACCTTGGCGTTGAAGTCCTCGAAGCCGGGGATGACGGCCGCGATGCGGTCCCGGATCGTGGCGTAGTCCTTGGCGAACTCCTCCCACGGGGTGGCGCTCCCGGGGCCGAGCACCCGCCGGGCCAGCCGGGCGACGATGGCCGGTTCGGAGAGCAGGTGGGGGCTCGCGGGCTCCAGGCGTCCGCGCGAGGCGTGCACCATGCCCATCGAGTCCTCGACGGTGACGAACTGCGGTCCGCCGTCCTGGACGTCCCGCTCGGTGCGGCCGAGGGTGGGCAGGATCAGGGCGCGGGCGCCGGTGACCACGTGGGAGCGGTTGAGCTTGGTGGAGACGTGGACGGTCAGCCGGGCGGCGCGCATCGCGGCCTCGGTGACGTCGGTGTCGGGGGAGGCGGCCACGAAGTTGCCGCCCATGGCGAAGAAGACCTTGGCCTGGCCGTCGCGCATCGCGCGGATGGCGCGGACGACGTCGAAGCCGTGCTCGCGCGGCGGGGCGAAGCCGAACTCCTTCTCCAGGGCGTCCAGGAAGGCGGGGGCGGGCCGCTCGAAGATGCCCATGGTGCGGTCGCCCTGCACGTTGCTGTGGCCGCGCACCGGGCACACCCCGGCGCCGGGGCGGCCGACGTTGCCGCGCAGCAGCAGGAAGTTCACGACCTCCCGGATGGTGGGCACCGAGTGCTTGTGCTGGGTCAGGCCCATGGCCCAGCAGACGATGGTGCGCTTCGAGGCGAGGACCATGCTCAGCGCGCGGTCGATGTCGGCCCGCTCCAGGCCGGTGGCGCGCAGCGTCTCGTCCCAGTCGGCGGCGCGGGCGGCGGCGGCGAAGTCCTCGAAGCCGTGGGTGTGCTGGGCGATGAAGTCCTCGTCGATGACGCCCGGGGCGTTGTCGGAAGCCTCCAGGATCAACTTGTTGAGGAGGCGGAAGAGTGCCTGGTCGCCGCCGATCCGGATCTGCAGGAAGAGGTCGGTGAGCGAGGTGCCGCCGCCCGCGAGCCCCTTGGCGTTCTGCGGGTTCTTGAACCGCTCCAGACCTGCCTCGGGCAGCGGGTTGACGGAGATGATCTTCGCGCCGTTGGTCTTCGCCTTCTCCAGCGCGGAGAGCATGCGCGGATGGTTGGTGCCCGGGTTCTGCCCGGCGACGATGATCAGGTCGGCCTTGTAGAGGTCTTCCAGCAGCACGCTGCCCTTGCCGACGCCCAGGGTCTCGGTGAGCGCCGAGCCCGAGGACTCGTGGCACATGTTGGAGCAGTCGGGCAGGTTGTTGGTGCCGAACTCGCGGGCGAAGAGCTGGTAGAGGAAGGCGGCCTCGTTGCTGGTGCGGCCGGAGGTGTAGAAGACGGCCTCGTCGGGGGAGGCCAGGGCCTGGAGTTCGTCGGCGATGATGTCGAACGCGCGGTCCCAGCTGACCGGCTCGTAGCCCTCGGCGCCTTCGGGAAGGTACATGGGCTGGGTGAGCCGGCCCTGCTGGCCGAGCCAGTAGCCGCTGCGGGTGGCGAGGTCGGCCACCGGGTGGGCGGCGAAGAAGTCGGGGGTGACCCGGCGCAGGGTCGCCTCCTCGGCGACGGCCTTCGCGCCGTTCTCGCAGAACTCGGCCGTGTGCCGCTTGTCCGGCTCGGGCCAGGCGCAGCCCGGGCAGTCGAAGCCCTTCTTCTGGTTGACCTGGAGGAGGGTGAGCGCGGTGCGGCGCACTCCCATCTGCTGATGGGCGATGCGCAGCGAGTGACCGACCGCGGGGAACCCGGCGGCGGCGTGTTTCGGGGGTACGACCTCGGGCGCGTCCTGGACCGGATCGCCTGCGGGTGGCTTGGCTGCCATGTCGCTCCCCTTTTTCCGCCGTGGTTGGGTGCCTTTCTCCTCTCGATCCTTTCATGAGTCACGGACTTTGGGACCACCCGGTGCGGTGGGCCGGTGCGGGTGGGCGGGAGGCGGGAGGCGTTGTCGGTGGGGCGTGGCAGGATCGGGGTCGTGGCAGAGAAAGCATCGAAGAAGACCGCAGCGCCCGCGCCCGACCGCACGGGGGACCGTCCCCGCCTGCTCCTGCTGGATGGGCATTCCCTGGCATACCGGGCGTTCTTCGCGCTGCCGGCGGAAAATTTCAGCACGACCACCGGCCAGACGACCAACGCGATCTACGGCTTCACCTCGATGCTGGCGAACACGCTGCGTGACGAGCAGCCCACGCATCTGGCGGTGGCGTTCGACGTCTCGCGCAAGACCTGGCGCTCCGAGCAGTTCACGGAGTACAAGGCGAACCGCTCCTCGACCCCGGACGAGTTCAAGGGGCAGGTCGAGCTGATCGGCGAGCTGCTGGACACGATGAACGTCACGCGCTTCGCGGTGGACGGCTTCGAGGCGGACGATGTGATCGCCACCCTTGCCACCCAGGCCGAGGCCGAGGGTTTCGAGGTGCTGATCGTCACTGGTGACCGCGATTCGTTCCAGCTGGTCAGCGACCATGTCACGGTCCTCTACCCGACCAAGGGCGTCTCCGAGCTGACCCGGTTCACCCCGGAGAAGGTGCAGGAGAAGTACGGCCTCACCCCGCGCCAGTACCCCGACTTCGCGGCGCTGCGCGGCGATCCGTCGGACAACCTGCCCGGCATCCCGGGGGTCGGTGAGAAGACCGCCGCGAAGTGGATCAATCAGTTCGGGTCGTTCCAGGAGCTGGTGGAGCGGGTCGACGAGGTCAAGGGCAAGGTCGGCGAGAAGCTGCGCGACCACCTGGAGGCCGTGAAGCTCAACCGGCAGCTGACCGAGCTGGTCAGGGACGTGGAGCTGGGCGTCGGCCCGGAGGGTCTCAAGCGCGTTCCGTACGACCGGGCCGCGATGGCGGTGGTCCTGGACGCGCTGGAGTTCCGCCACCAGAACTTCCGCGACCGCATCCTGGCCGTCGACCCCGGCGCGGCCGACGAGGAGCCGGCCGCCGCGGCCCCCGGCGTCGAGGTCGACGGGGTGACGCTGGGCGCGGGCGGGCTGGCGCCCTGGCTGGCGGAGCGCGGCGCCGAGCCGCTGGGCCTGGCCGCCGTGGACACCTGGGCGCTGGGCAGCGGCAGCGTCAGCGAGATCGCGCTGGCCACCGCGGGCGGGCCCGCCGTCTGCTTCGACCCCTCGGAGCTGGACGAGGCCGACGAGCGGGCCTTCGCGGCCTGGATCGCGGACCCGGACCGGCCGAAGGTGCTGCACAACGCCAAGGGCACCATGCGGGTCTTCGCCGAGCACGGCTGGTCCGTCGCGGGCGTCTCGATGGACACCGCGCTGGCCGCCTATCTGGTCAAGCCGGGCCGCCGTTCCTTCGAGCTGGACGCGCTGTCGGTCGAGTACCTGGGCCGTGAGCTGTCCCCGGCGGCGGCAGCGGACAGCGGGCAGCTCGCCTTCGGCGCCGACGAAGAGGCCGAGCAGGACGCCCTGATGATCAAGGCGCGTACGGTGCTCGACCTCGGCGAGGCGTTCCGGGGGCGGCTGGAGGAGGTCGGCGCCGCCGGGCTGCTGAGCGATGTGGAGCTGCCCACCTCCGAGCTGCTGGCCCGGCTGGAGCGCTCCGGCATCGCCGCCGACCGCGGCTGGCTGGACCGTATGGAGCAGCAGTTCGCGGGCGCGGTCCAGCAGGCGGTGAAGGAGGCGCACGCCGCGGTGGGCCACGAGTTCAACCTCGGCTCGCCCAAGCAGCTCCAGGAAGTGCTCTTCGGTGAGCTGGGCCTGCCCAAGACCAAGAAGACCAAGACCGGGTACACCACGGACGCCGACGCGCTCGCGTGGCTGGCCGCGCAGACCGACCACGAGCTTCCGGTGATCATGCTGCGCCACCGGGAGCAGGCCCGGCTGCGCTCCACCGTGGAGGGGCTGATCAAGACGATCTCCCCAAGTGGCCGCATCCACACCACCTTCAACCAGACCGTGGCGGCGACCGGCCGGCTGTCGTCGACCGACCCCAACCTGCAGAACATCCCGGTGCGCACGGACGAGGGCCGGGCGATCCGGCGCGGCTTCGTCGTCGGTGAGGGCTTCGAGTCGCTGATGACCGCCGACTACAGCCAGATCGAGCTGCGTGTGATGGCCCATCTCTCCGAGGACGAGGGCCTGATCGAGGCGTTCACCTCCGGTGAGGACCTGCACACCACGGTTGCCTCCCAGGTGTTCTCCGTCGACACCTCCGAGGTCGACCCGGAGATGCGGCGCAAGATCAAGGCCATGTCGTACGGCCTGGCGTACGGGCTGTCGGCGTTCGGCCTCTCCCAGCAGCTGGGCATCGGCGCGGACGAGGCGCGGCGGCTGATGGACAATTTCTTCGAGCGGTTCGGCGGCGTCCGCGACTATCTGCAGCGGGTCGTGGAGGAGGCGCGCGCCACCGGCTACACGGAGACCATGCTCGGCCGCCGCCGCTACCTCCCCGATCTCAACAGCGACAACCGGCAGCGCCGTGAGATGGCCGAGCGGATGGCGCTCAACGCCCCGATCCAGGGCACCGCCGCCGACATCGTCAAGATCGCGATGCTGAAGGTGGACGCCGCGTTGACGGCGGGCGAATTCTCGTCGCGGATGCTGCTCCAGGTGCACGACGAAATCGTGCTGGAGATCGCGCCGGGGGAACGGGAGCGGGTCGAGGAGCTGGTGCGGCGCGAGATGGCCGGTGCTTTCCACCTGCGTGCTCCGCTGGATGTGTCGGTGGGCGTCGGCGCCGACTGGGAGTCGGCCGCGCACTGAGGGGCGGCCGGTGGAACCGGCGGAACCGGCCAAATGTTCACCCCCGAATAGCGGCTGACAGGCGGTAGGCAGCGGTGGTCGCGGGCCCGAAGTTGTCGTAGTGTCACCAAGGTTGACGCGCGGGGGGAGCGCATCGTGTTCGACGGGAGGGACACACGGATGGCACCGCTTATCGGCCGACGTTTGCGTAAGGGGGCGGCCACGACGGCGGTGGCGGCGGCCGCGATGGCCGCCCTCACCGCATCTCAGGCGCCCGGGTTCGGGACCCAGGACCACGGTGACCGGGACCACCGGGACCGGGACCGGGCCAGTGGGGCGCCGTCGCCCGATACGCCGATCGACGGCGGCTCTTCGTACCACACCGATCTGCCGCCCCTGATCAAGCCGGACAAGCCGGGCTCCTCGATCGACCTGCCGGGGTTCCCGGGCAGCAGCACCAAGGCCGAGGCGGGGATACCGGCGAGCGTGCTCGCCGCGTACAAGAAGGCGGAGGCGGCGCTCCGGGAAGCCAAGCCCGGCTGCAACCTGCCGTGGCAGCTGCTGGCCGCGATCGGCAAGGTCGAGTCCGGCCAGGCCCGCGGCGGCAGCGTGGACCGCGAGGGGACGACCGTCAGTCCCATCCTCGGCCCGGCCCTCAACGGCAACGGGTTCGCCATGATCAAGGACACCGACGGGGGCGAGTTCGACGGGGACACCACCCACGACCGCGCCGTCGGGCCCATGCAGTTCATCCCGTCGACCTGGGCGAACTGGAGCCAGGACGGCAACGGCGACGGCCGTTCGGACCCGAACAACATCTATGACGCGGCGCTCGCCGCGGGCTTCTACCTGTGCGCCAACAACCGTGATCTGTCCGTCCAGGAGGACATCGACAAGGCGATCCTGGGCTACAACCACTCGCGGGAGTATCTGAACACCGTCCTGTCGTGGTTCGAGTACTACAAGCGCGGCACCCACGAGGTGCCCGACGGC
The DNA here is from genome assembly GCF_001417735.1 of Streptomyces sp. NBRC 110028. GTDB lineage: Bacteria > Actinomycetota > Actinomycetes > Streptomycetales > Streptomycetaceae > Streptomyces. Next base: position 208,734 of record NZ_BBUZ01000031.1, on the reverse strand, counting down.
ACGGGCGTGCTGCCCTCGGAGAGGAGCGGCCCGTCGGGTGACGGCTCGAAGTCCGGCTCCAAGGGATCCGGCAAGGGCAACGGTTCCGGCAAGGACACGGGCAAGGATTCCCACCGGGGCAACGGCTCCGGCCGGGGCGACGGCGGTGCGCACACCCTGCCCAAGTCCGACGACAAGCCCGACGGCTCCACCACTCCCCCCTCGACCGACCCGGACGGCGACCCGGGGCAGACGCCCGTCCCGCAGCTCCCCAAGCCGCCGACCACACCGCCCACCACGCCCGCCCCCAAGCCCACCGGCACCGCCAAGCTGACCGCGGTCGGCGCCAAGCGGTTCACCGCCACCGCCGGTGGGACGTTCACCGGCACTCCCAAGGTCCACGCGGTGAACGCCGAGGGCAAGCCGGTGGCCGCGGCGCGCGTGAAGTACGAGATCCGCGGCGAGACGGGCGCCCGCTTCCTCGGCCTCGTCCGCTCCGTCACCGTGCTCACCGGCGCGGACGGCACCGCCACCGCCCCCAAGCTGCTCGCGGGCGAGCAGACCGGCTCCTTCACCCTGCGCGCCACGGCCGTCGGGCGCGAGCAGGTGGCCCCGGTCGACTTCGCCGCGTCCGTCAAGGCCCGTCCCGTACCGCGGGCCGACGCCCTGGCCCGCCTCGGGGACGGCGTCCTGAAGGCCGGGACCGGCGGCTCGTTCGCCGATCTCCTCACCGTCAAGGCGACCAACAAGGGCAAGGTCGCGGCGGGTGTCCCGGTCACCGCGACCATGATCACCGACGCCAAGAAGCCCGAGCCGAACGACAAGGGCCCGTACTTCCTCGACGCCAAGGGCAAGCCGGTCCGCACCCTGACCGGTCTGAAGACCGACGCCCTCGGCCGGCTGACGCTTCCGAAGATCCTCACCGATGAGCACGCGGGCACCTATCTGCTCCGCCTCACCACGGCGAACGGCACCGTCCTGGACGTCGAGCTGACGGTCACCCCGGCCGCCGCCTCCTAGGGCGTGTTTCGAAAGCCCCGCCTGCCCCGCGACGCCTGGCACGCACGCTCGCTGCGTTGTCGGGATCGTCCGAGTAGGCCCACTACGAGGACGACCCTCCGCCTTGCGATCGCACGCACCAGACGCCGCGGGGCCCGCCCTCCGGGCGGACGGCGCTACTTTCGAAACACGCCCTAGCGGGCCGCCGCCCCCGGGCACACTTCGCGCCGCCCCCGAGCCCCACCGGGCCCGGGGGCGGCGCTGTTGTGTGCCCGGGCGGCGCGCGTTCGCGTTTCGGGCTTGCGTGTTCTCATCTGCGCCCCCCGTTGCTACGGTGCCCCAGCCCCGGCCGAGCTGACGTCGCGTCAGGTTCAGGCCGTCTCGTACCGGAACCACGGGAGGCCCGCATGCGCGCCCTCGTCGCCGCCGCGATCGGACTCGCCGCCGCCCTCGCCCTCGTCCTCACGGTGACGGCCATCGGCGCCCCCGACGGCACCACCTCCCCCAAGCCGCTGCTCACCACCGTCCCCGAGCACCCCTGAGGGAGGGACGCCCCGCCATGCGCCGCAAAGCCAGCCTGGTACTGCTCGCCTTCGCCGTCTTCTTCGCCGCCCTCGCCCCGCTGGTGCGCTGGTACGCCTTCCCCCGGCTCGCCAAGATCCCGCCCAGCGAGTACCAGACGGCCGTCCTGGAGGCCCGCCCCGCCACCCTGCTCGACTACGCCACCATGAAGCCCCGCACGGTCCCCGGGATCAGCATCGTGCAGACCCTGCGCGGGAACGTGCCGGCCGCGAAGAAGGTCGGGAAGGAGACCGGGCGCGACGTCGTCGTCTGGGACGCCCTGTCGTACATCCAGGGCCCCGACGGCGCGATGGTCTCCCGCATCCCCGAGCGCTACGTCTTCGACGCCCACTCCCAGGACCCGGTCCACGCGGGCGGCGAACACGTCGACGGCGACGCGGTGCGCCGCGAGGGCATCGAGTACAAGTGGCCCTTCCTCACCGAGAAGCGCGACTACCGCTACTTCGACGCCCAGACCCGCACCTCCGCGCCCATCCACTACAAGGGCACCCGGAACTTCCGCGGCCTGACGGTGTACTACTTCGAGCAGACCATTCCCTGGACCAGGGTCCCGCTGCCCAAGACCATGCCGGTCGCCGGCATCACCCCCGAGACCGTCCGCAAGGCCGGAACCTCCCGCTGGTACACCACCAAGCGCATGTTCTGGGTCGAACCCACCACCGGAGCGCCCGTCAACGGGCAGGAGATCCACCGCGAGGAACTGCGCGGCGGCACCCTGCTGGGCGGCCGGGACCGGGTGACCGTCTTCTCCGGCCACGTGAAGATGCGCGAGGACTACATCGCCCACACGGTCGACATGGTCACCTCCCAGCGGCAGCTGGTCCTGGCCTTCACGACGTACGTGCCCTGGGGCTTCGGCGCGCTGGGCACCGGACTGCTCGCGCTCGCGCTGCTGCTGGAGGCGCGCGGCCGGTCCTCGTCGTCCGGGGTGCCGTCGAGGGGCGGGCGGCGACGGCTCGTCAACCTCCGTCCCCGCGTTCCCTCCTGATAGTGACGCCGGTAGTACTCTCGGTAGTTGGCTGGCTAGCATGCGCTCCATGCCGGGTATCACGATCGAATTCACCGAGCAGGAACTGGCCGAGCTGCGCGCGGAGGCGAAGGAGAAGGGCGTTGCCATCAAGCGCCTCGCGCACGACATACTGACCGAGGACGTCGTGCGGCGGCGTCAGAAGCAGCGCTTCGTCGAGGGCGCCGTGCGCTTCGCCATGGGCTACAAGGCCGAGTTCGAGCGGGAGTTCCCGGAAGGGCTGCGTTGATCCTGTACGTCGACGCCGGCTGGGTGCTCAACGTCCAGGTCGATGTTTCCCCGGTGAACACCCCCGTGCGTGACTGGGGCGCACTCCACTGCATGAGCGAACGGCACCGTTACGAGCGGTTCGCGGGCGAGCCGTACTACGAGGAGGCCGCGGCGCGCGCCGCGACCTTCCTCCACACCTCGCTGATCCTGGAACCCTTCTCCGACTACAACGCGGTGATCGGCGCGGCCTGCGCCCAGATGTACCTGGAGGAGTCCGGCGAGGCGATCGCCCCGCCGCCCGGCGCGATGGTGGGGCTCATCCGCGACATACGGGACAACCGGTTCCGCCTCAGCGAGACCGCCCGGCGGCTGCGCGCCTGGGCCGTATGAGCCAGGGGCGGTGGTTCAGCGGCGGGCGTTGGTGCGCCGCGTCGGCTCGGCCCTCGTCGGGTCCTCCGGCCACGGATGCTTGGGGTAGCGGCCGCGCAGCTCGGCCCGTACGGACCGGTAGCCGTCCCGCCAGAACGACGCCAGATCGGCCGTGACCGCGGCCGGACGCCCCGCCGGTGACAGCAGGTGCACCAGCAGCGGCACCCGCCCGCCCGCGATCCGCGGCGACTCCTGCCAGCCGAACAGCTCCTGCAGCTTCACCGCCAGCACCGGCTGCCCGTCCCCGTACTCCACCCGCACCCGGGACCCGCTCGGCACCTCGACCCGCTCCGGCGCCAGCTCCTCGAAGCGCGCGGCGTCGCCCGTCGCCCACGGCAGCAGCCGGGCCAGCGCCTGACCGGCGTCCACCCGCTCCAGATCCGCCCGCCGCCGGGCCCGGCCCAGCTCCACGCCCAGCCACGCGTCCGGGTCCGCCAGCAGCGCCGCCTCCGACACGTCCGGCCAGGGCGCCCCCAGCTCCCGGTGCAGGAACGCCATCCGCTGCCGTGCCGCCGTGGCCTGCCCGGACCAGCGCAGCAGCCCCGTCCCCTCCCGGCGCAGCCCCTCCAGCAGCGCCGCGTGCACGAGCGCCGGGTCGGGCGCGGCCAGCGGCCGGGCCACCAGCTCGATCGCCCCGAGCCGCGCCACCCGGCGGGCGACGACGTCCCCGTCGGCCCAGTGCACCTCCTCGCCGTCCGACCCCAGCGCCGCGGCCGCCGTACGGGCCGTCTCCTCGTCGGTGACGGCGGCGAGCCGGACCCGCGCCGACGCGGCGGACACCGGCCGGTCGGCGACCGCCACGGCCAGCCACGGCGCACCGCCCAGCCGCGACCCGTCGCCCAGCTCGGCCCCGGTCCCGGCCGCCATGAGGTAGGCCCGCCCGCCCCGCAGCCGAGCCACCCGCTCGGGGAACGCCAGCGCGACGACCAGCCCGGCGACAGCGTCATCGCCCCGCGCCGAGCCGCCGCGGTCCGGCCGGCCGGTGCCGGCAGGGGCGGCGTCGTTCCCGGCCACCGCGCGCTCCAGGCGGCGGGCCTCCTGGCGCCAGCGGGTCGCGTACGGGTCGCCGGCGCGGCGGGCGGTGCGCCAGGCGGCGGCCAGGTCGTCGCCGTAGTCCCGTGGCGGCTCCTCGCTCAGCAGGGCCACCACCTCGGCCGCCCGGCGGGCGCCGACCTCGGGCGCGCCGTCGATGAGGGCGCGGGCGAGGCGGGGGTGGAGGCCGAGCCGGGACATGCGGCGGCCGCGCCCGGTCGCGCGGCCGCCCGCGTCGACGGCGCCGATCGCCGTCAGCACCTCCCGCGCGGCCGTCATGGCCCCGCCGGGCGGCGGGTCGAGCAGGGCGAGGCCGGACGCGTCCGGGTCGCCCCAGCACGCGGCCTGGAGCGCGAAGGCCGTCAGGTCGGCCTCGGCGATCTCCGGGGACGGGAAGCGCGGCAGCCGGGCGTCCTCGGCCTCCGGCCAGCAGCGGTAGACCGTCCCCGGCGCCTCGCGCCCGGCCCGGCCCGCGCGCTGCCGGGCCGCGGCCCGTGATGCCCGTACGGTCGTCAGCGCGCTCAGCCCCCGCGCGTGGTCCATGCGCGGCTCACGGGCGAGACCGCTGTCGACGACGACCCGTACGCCCGGCACGGTCAGGCTCGACTCGGCGACCGAGGTCGCCAGCACCACCCGCCGCCGGCCGCCGTCCGCGCCCGCGAGCACCGCTTCCTGTACGGCGGCGGGGGCCCGGCCGTGGACCTGGAGGACCTCGGCACCGACGCCGCCCAGCAGCCTCGCCACCCGGCCGATCTCGCCGACGCCGGGCAGGAAGCACAGGACGTCGCCGGACCGCTCCCGCAGCGCACGCCGCACCACGTCCGCGACGTGGTCGAGCAGGGCCGGGTCGACGCGCATTCCGTGCGGCGGGCGTACGGGGCGTACGGGCGGCGTCCACACCACCTCGACGGGGTGCGACACGCCCGGGGCCGAGACGACCGGCGCGGGCTGCCCGCTGTCACCCCCCTCGCCCAGCAGCCGCGCCCACCCCTCCGCGTCGGTCGTCGCCGACGCGGCGATCAGCCGCAGCTCCGGGCGCAGCGTGGCCCGGACGTCCAGCAGGAAGGCGGCCGCCGTGTCGGCGTCCAGGTGCCGCTCATGGCATTCGTCCAGCACGACGGCGTCGACCCCGGCCAGCTCCTGGTCCCGCTGCAGCCGCTGCACCAGCACACCGGTGGTGACCACCTCGACCACGGTGCGGGGCCCGGCCTGCCGCTCCCCGCGTACGGTGAAGCCGACCCGTTCGCCGGTCCGCTCGCCGAGCAGCCACGCCATGCGCCGCGCGGCGGCCCGCGCCGCGATCCGGCGCGGCTCGGCCACCAGGACCCGCCGCCGCACCGGCGCGCCGCCGCCATCCACCGGCGGTCCGGCGCCGTCCAGCAGCCCGGCCAGGACGAGCGGCACCAGCGTGGTCTTACCGGTCCCGGGCGGTGCGCACAGCACCGCCGACCCCCGCCGGTCGAGCGCGCTCAGCAGCTCGGGCACGGCTTCGCGGACGGGGAGCTGCCCGAGGACGTCCGTACGCATGCCCGCCCCCCGCTCAGTCCTGCTCGCAGACGAAGACGGCCGTGCCGGGGATGAGGCCCCCGCGCAGCGGGGACCAGCCGCCCCACTCCTGACGGTTCCAGGAGGGCCATTCCGGTTCCACGAGGTCGATAAGCCGGAAGCCTCCGGCCACGACGTCCCGTACCCGGTCACCGAGGGTCCGATGGTGCTCGACATAGACGGCACGGCCCGCGTCGTCCTGTTCCACATAGGGGGTGCGGTCGAAGTACGAGCCGGAGACGCTCAGCCCCTCGGGCCCCGGCTCGTCGGGGAACGCCCACCGCACCGGATGTGTCACCGAGAACACCCACCGGCCACCCGGCCGCAGCACCCGGCGCACCTCGCGCATCACCCGTACCGGCTCCGCCACGAAGGGCACCGCCCCGTACGCCGAGCAGGCGAGGTCGAACGAACCGTCGCGGAAGGGGAGCGCGGTCGCGTCGGCCTGGACCAGCGCGATCCCGGACGAGCCGGGGGCAGGGGCCCCGGTGTCGATCCGCTGGGCGTGCCGCAGCTGCCGGTGGGAGATGTCGAGGGCCACGGGGCGGGCCCCGCGCGCCGCGAGCCAGCGCGAGCACTGCGCCGCGCCCGCGCCCACCTCCAGCACGTCGCGGCCCTTCAGCCGGTCCGCGGGGCCGAGCAGCCCGGCCTCCTCCTCGTCCAGCCCCTCCGGGCCCCATATGAAGCGGTCGTCGCCGAGGAAGGCGCCGTGTTCCTCCTGGTACTCGTCCGCGTTGCGGTCCCACCAGCCGCGGCTGGCCCGGCTGCTCTCGGTGTCGTCGGCGATCCGGCGGGTGGCGGTGGGTTCGAGGGCCTCGTCGGCGCTCTGGGGGGCCTCGAAGGCACCGTTGGGCTCGTGTTCTTGGACCATGGGGCGCGTCGTCGTACTCTCTGTATCGACCTGTGGCCGCGGGGCACGGCAAGGGACCGCGTCGCAGCAGTGACTTGCACATTGCCGGGTTCGGGGCGTTAAGCCCCACGTGCGCTCTTCGTGCATTGACCATGCCCGGCCGCCCCCGTATGCTACAAGTTGCGCTGCGGGCCTGTGCGACTCAGACGGAGCAGGCCGCGCTCGCATCTGTTGTATGTCCCCTCGGTTGTCGAGGCGTTTTCGGTCTCTCAGAAGGTTCCGGAAGATCACGCCTCGCAGGCTGTCCGGCTTCGGCGGTGCGATAAAGGGTCCTCGGCGTAGCAGTACCTACGACTCAATGTCCGTACCGGAGCCCTTTCCCACATGACGAGCAGCACCGAGGCAACCCGCACCACCCCGCAGGTGGCGGTAAACGACATCGGTTCCGAGGAAGCCTTCCTCGCCGCGATCGACGAGACGATCAAGTACTTCAACGACGGCGACATCGTCGACGGCGTCATCGTGAAGGTCGACCGGGACGAGGTCCTGCTCGACATTGGTTACAAGACCGAAGGCGTCATCCCTTCCCGCGAGCTTTCGATCAAGCACGACGTCGACCCGAACGAGGTCGTGGCCGTCGGCGATGAGATCGAGGCCCTGGTTCTCCAGAAGGAGGACAAGGAAGGCCGCCTGATCCTCTCGAAGAAGCGCGCCCAGTACGAGCGTGCCTGGGGCACCATCGAGAAGATCAAGGAAGAGGACGGGATCGTCACCGGTACCGTCATCGAGGTCGTCAAGGGTGGTCTCATCCTCGACATCGGCCTCCGCGGCTTCCTCCCCGCCTCCCTGGTCGAGATGCGCCGTGTCCGCGACCTCCAGCCCTATGTGGGCAAGGAGCTCGAGGCGAAGATCATCGAGCTGGACAAGAACCGCAACAACGTGGTCCTGTCCCGCCGCGCCTGGCTGGAGCAGACCCAGAGCGAGGTCCGTCAGACCTTCCTCACCACCCTCCAGAAGGGTCAGGTGCGCTCCGGCGTCGTCTCCTCCATCGTCAACTTCGGTGCCTTCGTGGACCTGGGTGGCGTCGACGGTCTGGTCCACGTCTCCGAGCTGTCCTGGAAGCACATCGACCACCCGTCCGAGGTCGTCGAGGTCGGCCAGGAGGTCACGGTCGAGGTCCTCGACGTCGACATGGACCGCGAGCGCGTCTCCCTGTCGCTCAAGGCGACCCAGGAAGACCCGTGGCAGCAGTTCGCCCGGACCCACCAGATCGGTCAGGTGGTCCCGGGTAAGGTCACGAAGCTCGTGCCGTTCGGTGCGTTCGTCCGCGTGGACGAGGGCATCGAGGGTCTGGTCCACATCTCCGAGCTGGCCGAGCGCCACGTGGAGATCCCGGAGCAGGTCGTCCAGGTCAACGACGAGATCTTCGTCAAGGTCATCGACATCGACCTCGAGCGCCGCCGCATCAGCCTCTCGCTGAAGCAGGCCAATGAGGCCTTCGGTGCCGACCCGTCCGCGGTCGAGTTCGACCCGACCCTGTACGGCATGGCCGCGTCCTACGACGACCAGGGCAACTACATCTACCCCGAGGGCTTCGACCCCGAGGCCAACGACTGGCTCGAGGGCTACGAGAAGCAGCGCGAGGAGTGGGAGCGTCAGTACGCCGACGCGCAGACCCGCTTCGAGCAGCACCAGGCGCAGGTCATCAAGTCCCGCGAGGCCGACGAGCAGGCCGCTGCCGAGGGTGCGGGCAGCGCTGCCCCGGCGCCCGGCGGGCAGGCTTCCGGTGGCGGCGGCGGTTCGTACTCCTCGGAGTCGGCCGACAACTCCGGCGCCCTGGCGTCGGACGAGGCGCTGGCCGCGCTCCGCGAGAAGCTGGCCGGTGGCCAGAGCTGAACCACTGTGCCGCTGACTTGATCGCCGGCGGCGCAGGCTAGATCGAGTGTGAGGCCCGCTCCCCTCAGGGGGAGCGGGCCTCACGCGTTCCTCGCGGCTGTCCTCGCGCCTGTCCTCGCCTGTCCTTGCATGTCCTCGCATGTTCCGGGGCGCGGACGGCCATGATGCGCACAGGAGTTGTGGCCGGGGTCCGGGAATGCGCCCGCCCCCGCGCGGTGTTTTCGCGTACGGAACACAAGGAGGAGCGGTCACAGTGCTTGATCCGCAGGATTTGTACGCGTGGGAACCGAGCGGACTCGCGGAAGTCGACGCGATAGCCTCCCGGGATTCGGCCGGGCTGGTGCTGCTCTACCACTTCGACGGTTACATCGACGCGGGGGAGACCGGCGACCAGATCGTGGAGCGGCTGCTCGACGGGCTGCCGCGGCAGGTCGTCGCCCGCTTCGATCACGACCGGCTCGTCGACTACCGGGCCCGGCGCCCCCTGCTCACCTTCCAGCGCGACCACTGGACGGATTACGAGACCCCGGCGATCGAACTCCACCTGGTGCGGGACGCGACCGCGGCACCCTTCCTGCTGCTGTGCGGGCCCGAACCCGACGTGGAGTGGGAGCGCTTCGCGGCGGCGGTGCGGCAGATCGTCGAGCGGCTCGGCGTGCGGCTCGCCGTGAACTTCCACGGCATCCCGATGGGCGTTCCGCACACCCGGCCGGTGGGCCTCACCCCACACGGCAACCGCACCGATCTGATGCCCGGCCATCGAGGCTACTTCGACGAGGCCCAGGTGCCCGGCAGCGCCGAGTCGCTGATCGAGTACCGGCTCGGCGAGGCGGGCCACGACGTTCTCGGGGTCGCCGCCCACGTCCCCCACTATCTGGCCCGATCCGCCTACCCCGACGCGGCGCTCACCGTGCTGGAGGCGGTCACCGCGGCCACCGGCCTGGTGCTGCCGGGCGCCGCCCACGCGCTGCGCAACGAGGCGCTGAAGACGCAGGAGGAGATCGAGCGGCAGGTCTCCGAGGGGGACGACGAACTGGTCGCGCTCGTCCGGGGCCTTGAGCACCAGTACGACGCGGTGGCCGGGGCCGAGAGCCGCGGCAACCTGGTCGCGGAGTCGGCCGAGCTGCCGTCGGCGGACGAGCTGGGCGCCGAGTTCGAGCGCTTCCTGGCCGAGCGGGAGGGCGAGAGCGGCGCCTGAGCGGCGGTCCGTATAGCGTGGGCCCCATGCTGAAGCTGGGGCTCACGGGCGGTATCGGCGCGGGCAAGAGCGAAGTCTCGCGGATCTTGGTCTCTTACGGCGCGGTGCTGATCGATTCCGATCGGATCGCCCGTGAGGTGGTCGAGCCGGGAACTCCTGGCCTCGCCGCCGTCGTCGCCGAGTTCGGCCCCGAAGTGCTGATGGACGACGGCCGGCTCGACCGGCCGAAGCTCGGCGGCATCGTCTTCAACGACCCCGAGCGGCTGCGCGCCCTGAACGCCATCGTCCATCCCCTGGTCCGCGACCGCTCCGCCGAGCTGCAGGCGGACGCCGGTCCGGGGGCGGTGGTCGTCCACGACGTCCCGCTGCTCGCCGAGAACGGTCTGGGGTCCCTGTACGACCTGGTACTGGTCGTCGACGCCACGCCCGAGACCCAGCTCGACCGGCTGGTCCGGCTGCGCGGCATGACCGAGGACGAGGCGCGGGCCCGGATGGCGGCCCAGGCGACCCGCGAGGAGCGGCTGGCCGTCGCCGACGTCGTGATCGACAACGATGGCCCGCTGGAGCGGCTGGAGCCGCAGGTCCGGAAGGTCTGGGCGGAGCTGGTGGAGCGGGCGGCCGCCACGGACTGAGGGGGCGGGCCGTGCTTGCCGGGCGGACCGTGCTTGCCGGGCGGGCCGAGCGGGAATGTGGCGCACCGGGTGGTTGTTGTGCCGCCCGTACCACCGATCACCACCCGATCACCACCGAGGGATCACCGCACACGGGACCTATGATCACGTAAGCCCGGGGAAGGAAGCGGCCGTGTCCGAGCCCACGCCCGAGACCCATGTCATCGACTACCGCGCCGCGGAGCAGCTGCTCGCCGCCCGAGATCCGCGAGGCGCCGTCAAGCTGCTCGACTCGGTCATCACCGCCCACCCCGAGAACACCGCGGCCCGGCTGCTGCGGGCCCGCGCGTTCTTCGGATCGGCCCAGCTCCGTGCCGCGGAACTCGAATTCCACATCGTTCTGGAGCGCGAGCCGGACAACGCGTTCGCCCACTTCGCCCTCGCCCGTACGCTGGAGCGCGCCGACCGCCGGGACGAGGCCACCCGCCACTTCCGCCTCGCCGCGGCGCTCGATCCGCGCCCGGACTTCGTGGAGGCGGCGCGGTTCGACGAGCAGGCCTGAGCCCGCCCGGGGGTGGTGGCGTGGCGCCACTGGGTCCTGTCCGGCGGATCTTCGTGGGTCAGCCCGCGGCGTCTGGTGCAGGGGGCACCTCCCAGCGGTAGCCGGGGGAGCATCGCGAGGCGGAGGGTCGCCCTCGTACCGGGTCGTACTCGGGCGATCCCGACAACGCGGCGAGGCGCCGCGCCAGGCGTCGCGAGCCCGCGAAGATCCGCCGGTCAGGGCCTAGCGCCGCCGCCCCCTGACCGGTGCGTACGGGGGCACGTCCCGCCCCGGCTGGTAGTGCGGCCCTTGCCGGATGTGCCGGATGACCAGGGCCAGGTCGATCACCGTGATGGCGGCGAGCGCCGCGCAGGCGGCCGCCCAGCCCGGTCTGCCCGCCAGCACGAAGGCCACCGTGCCGCCGACGGTCCACAGCAGCCCCCAGGACGCCAGCCACAGCCGCGCCCGCAGCGGAGTGCGCGCATGGGCGGGCTCATCGCCCGTCCGGATGAATCGCATCGACATCGCACCGTCTCCCTCTTCGACGCTACCGCGACAGCGCTGTCGGTGCGGCCTGCGATCATGTGCTGAGCACAGGAGGTGTGCACCCACCGCGCACGACGAGGAGCCGCACGTGATCCACCAGTCCTGGGACGAGTCGGCCGCCCGGCGGTCCCGTATCCGCGGCTGTCTGCTGGGCGGCGCGATCGGCGACGCCCTCGGCAATCCGATCGAGTTCAGCTCCCTGCAGGGGATCCGGGCGGCCCACGGCGAGGCGGGCGTCACCGGCCTCGTCCCGGACGGGAGCGGCACCGCGGGCCGGATCACCGACGACACCCAGATGACCCTGTTCACGGCCGAGGGGCTGATCCGGGCGCACGCCCGCGCGTCCGTCGAGGGCAGCGGGGGCACCGAGATCGCCGTCGTCCGCCAGGCGTATCTGCGCTGGCTCGACACCCAGAACTACCCCGAGCCGCCGCCCCCGAGGACCGCGGACGACATCCGCCGCACCGGCTGGCTGCGCACCCACCCGTGGCTGTACGCCCGCCGTGCGCCGGGCAGCGCGTGCCTCTCCGGCCTCCACGAGGGCCACGTCCCCGCCGCGGACCACCCCCTCCACGGCGCCCCGGGCCCGGTGAACTCCGGCTCCAAGGGCTGCGGCACCGTGATGCGATCGGCCCCGTTCGGCCTCACCGGCCTGCCCGCCCGCGAATGCTTCGAACTCGCCGCCCGCTGTGCCCAGATCACCCACGGCCACCCCACCGGCTACCTCGCGGCGGGTGCCCTGGCCGCGATGGTCGCGTACCTCCTGGAGGGCGACTCCCTGGAGGGCGCGGCTCTGCGCACCCTGGAGCTGCTGCGGACCTACCCGCGTCACGAGGAGACCACCACCGCCCTGCGCCGCGCGCTCGACCTGGCCGCCGACGGCGACCCGACCGCGGAGAAGGCCGAGTCGCTCGGCGGCGGGTGGATCGCCGAGGAGGCGCTGGCCATCGGGGTCTACGCCGCCCTGGCCCACACCTCGCCCGAGGCGTCGCTGCTGCTGTCCGTCAACCACTCGGGCGACAGCGACTCGACGGGCTCGATCTGCGGCAACCTGCTCGGCGTCCACCACGGCGACCTGCGCCTGCCACCCTCCTGGCTGGCGCGGGTGGAGGGCCGCGGCACGATAGCCGAGCTGGCCGACGACCTCGCCTTCGCCTTCCACCCCTCCGCCGAGCCGCACGACGACACGGTCTTCCCCCGCGACCGCTACCCGCTCAACTGACCGCGCCGGTCGCCGCCGATGCGGCGCCGGAGTTTGTGGAGGGCGGGGAAGCGCTCGCGGTTCTCGCGGGTGCTGCGGTCGAGTTCTTCCATGAGGCGGCGGGAGCGCTGCTCCATGTCCAGTTCGGCGAGGATGCGGTCGACCTCGGCGAGCAGGGCGCCGTGGAGCTGCCATTGGCCCGGGTGGCGCTGGACGCGGCGGAGGAGGAGGTGGGCGGCCTTGTCGCGGCTGGTGTGGGCCCGGGACAGCTCGGTGGCCAGGTGGGATTCGGCCTCCTCGGCGTTGGCGCTGATCGGGCTGGTGACCAGGATGGCGAAGCTTTCGACGGCGGCGGCGGTGGAGCGGAAGAGGTCCTCCAGCGCCTCGGCCACGTCCGCGGGGAAGAGGGGTTCGTCCGTCCGCTTCTTGGCGAGGTCGGTGAGGGTGCGGGTCAGGACGCGCAGGACGACCGTGCAGATCTCCAGGGTGTCCAGTCCGGTGCGCAGCACCACCCGGTGCAGCAGGCCCTCCTTGACCCGGGGGTTGAGGCGGACGCTGTCCTCGGCCTGCCGGAGAGCGGCGTCGACCTGGGAGATGTCGTGGTCGAGGCGGCGGGCCTCGTGGAGGCGGGCGGCGGCGCGTTCGACCGGGGTGTGGCTGCCCAGCTCCTCGCCCATGTGCAGCAGGAGCTGACGCATCCGGCGGGCGAGGTCCACGATGGACTCGCCGGCGGTGCGGACCCAGACGGGCGGTGCGAACAGGAAGTTGAAACCCAGTCCGACGACGGCCCCGATCAGGGTTTCCAGCACCCGGTCCCAGGCGGTGGTGGTCACCTGGCTCACGCCGAGGACGAGCATGGCGCTGATCGCCACCTCGGGGACGAACTCGCTCACCCGTGCGAAATGCCCGGCCGTCAGCGCGGCGAGAATGATCAGACCCAGGCTCCACCAGGTCAGCCCGACCAGGATGGAGAAGGCGATGGCGAGCAAGACGCCCACCACCACGGCGTTCACCCGGCGGATTCCGGTGGTGAGGGTCGCGAAGAGGGTCACCTGTACCACGAGCAGCGCGGTGAGCGGGGCGGTCAGCGGGGCCGATTCGTTGCTCAGCTGGAGGGCGACGACGTAGGCGATGGTCGCGGCCGCCGCGGAACGCAGGGTCTGGACGACGACGGGGTCGTTGCGGCGCTTGACGAGGTCCGCCACCGGGTCGAGGGCATCAGGCACATGCTTGTCCCTTCCCGCTGCGCCCGGAACGGCCACCGCGCCGCCGCCCGGCCACCTCGGACGGGTTAACGTGTGCGGCGTGATCAGGCCATTCAAGGGAACCGAAGACGACGAGGCGCTGCCCGGGAGCACCGGCCCCGCCGCCACCGTCGAAGCCGAGCCGCGCCAGGTCGGGCGGGTACGGACCGAGTACGCACCGGATCCGGACGGGGACCCCGACCCGGGGGAGATCGTCTGGACGTGGGTTCCGTACGAGGAGAACGACGGCCGCGGCAAGGACCGGCCGGTGGTGGTCGTCGCGCGGGAGCGCGGCGGCACGCTGCTGGCCGTACAGCTGTCGAGCAAGCGGCATGACGACGACCGCGAATGGGTGGGGATCGGCGCCGGGCCGTGGGACCGGGCCGGGCGCGACTCCTGGGTCAACCTGGACCGCGTGCTGCGGGTGCATCCGGAGGGCATGCGGCGCGAGGCGTGTGCGCTGGACCGGCCGCGCTTCGACCTGGTCGTGATGCGGCTGCGGCAGCGGTACGGCTGGACTTGAGCTCCTGCCGGCGAGGCCCGGGTCAGGTGTCGGCCAGCGCCAGCAGCTTGGTGACGGTGTTCCAGTTGCGGGCGGTGGCCGTCACCCCGAGCCGGGAGTTGGTGAGCTTCGCGGCCAGCTTGGAGCGGCCGATTCCGTACGGGCAGAAGAGGTAGATCTCCCGCCCGATGAGCCGGAACTCCTCCGGCGCGTACGCGGCCGGGTCCAGCGCGTCCAGCGCCGAGGTGTCGGTGGGCGCGTCCGACAGGAAGATCACATGCAGGGTCTTGGGCTCGGCCGCGGCCGCGGGGTACGGGTTGGCGTCGACGACGGCGGCCAGCTCGTCGCGGGTCCGCACCATCACGGGTACCGAGAAGCCCAGGTCGGCGGCGAAGGCGTCCTCGAGCGCGCGGGCCGTCTGGTCGGGCGGGGTGCCGGGGTCGGCGAAGACGATGTTGCCGCTCTGCAGGTGGACGGTGACGCCCTCGAACCCCAGCTCGGCCATCAGCGTGCGCTGCCGCGCCATCGGGAACGTGTTGTTGCCGCCTACGTTGATGCCGCGCAGCAGCGCTATCCGGGATGACATGGGCGGAACTCCTGACGCCTGTGGCCGGTGCGGTGGGCCTGAGGGGAGCGTACCCGCACCGCACCGGGAGCGGCACGGCATCATGGGGGCGTGCGGCTGGAAGCGATCACCTGGGAACGGCTGACCGACGCGACCGCCGACCGCATCGCCGGGATGACGGCGGCGGACGGCGGCCCCTGGCTCAGGGTGGCGGTCGACGGCGCGCCCGCGGCGCGTCCCGGGGAGCTGGCCCGGGACCTGGCGGAGGCGCTGCGGATGCGTGGGCGCCCGGTGCTCGTGGTCGCGGCGGCGGGGTTTTTGCGGCCCGCGTCGCTGCGCTACGAGTACGGGAAGCGGGACGCCGACGCGTACTACGACCGCTGGCTGGACACCGGGGCCCTGTGGCGCGAGGTGTTCACCCCGCTGGAGCCGGGGCCGGGCGGCACCGGGCGGGTGCTGCCCGACCTGTGGGACCCGGCGACCGACCGGGCCACCCGCAGCCCCTACGCCGAACTGCCGCCGGGCGGGGTGCTGCTGCTGCACGGCGCGCTGCTGCTGGGGCACTGGTTCCCGTTCGACCTGTCGGTGCATCTGTGGCTGACGCCGGGCGCCCTCGGCCGCCGCACCGAGGAGGACGAGCGCTGGACGCTGCCCGCCTTCGCGCGGTACGAGGAGGAGGTGCGGCCCGTGGACAGCGCGGACGTGGTGGTGCGGGCGGACGACCCGCGGCATCCGGCCTGGCACCGCCCGGGACCGTAGGCCGTCCGCCCGCCCGCGCGCTACTTCTTCTGCGGGCATTCCTTCCAGGCGAAGTGGTAGGTGGTGCTCACGTCGCCGTCCGTCGAGTCCATGGTCATGAAGCTCGTCGTGTCCTTGGTGTTGGACGATCCGGCGTTGACCCGCAGCTCGGTGTTGATGTTGAAGTTCCGCAGCTCGCCACAGGGGGACCAGACCACGGTGGCGATGTCCGCCTTGTCGGTGACCTGCCAGTTGTCGTCGTAGGCGCCGGCGAAGTCATGCGAGGCCGATGTCGTCTGCGACTGCCCCTGGAAGTAGTACGAGGCCTTCTCGGTGGCGGACGCGCCCTTCTCCAGATGGGCGTAGCCCCGGTAGTCGACGCTGGCGATGGCGTAGGAGAAGCCCTGGGGCACATGCGTGACCAGATTCAGCTGACAGTTCTTCCTGAAGTCGGTCGGCTTGGCCCCCTTGCCCACCTGGGCCAGGTAGTCGCTGTACGTCACCGTGAACGCGGTGTTGTCGGGAGAGACCGCCACCGCCGCCGTTCCCGCCGGACAGCCCGATCCGTTGACGGTCGCGACGGTGATCACGATCTTGTCGGGTGGCACGGTCTCGAACGGTGGTTGCGCGTATGCCTGGGAGGTGAGCGTCGAGGCGAATAACGCCGCGGCCACACCGCCCGCGTACAGAACACCGGGCATGATTCTCCATTCGATGGTGGATTTCCCCGCGCTGCTGGGGAGGACCGCCTCGCCGGAAGGACTACGGGCATTCCTTCCAGGCCAGGTGGTAAATGGTGTTGGCTCCGCCGTCCGTCGAGTCCATGGCCATGAAGCTGGTGGTGCCGTTCGCGGACGTTCCCGCGTTCACCCGGAGTTCGGTGTTGATGTTGAAGTTGCGGTCCTGGCCGCACGGCGCCCATACCAGCGCGCTGTATTCCGTGGCGTCGGTGGTCTGCCAGTTGTCGTTGTACGGGCCGCCGAACTCATGGGTACGCGATGCCGTGTCCGACGACCCCTGGAAGTAGTAACTCGCCTTCTCGGTGCCCTTCGCGCCCTTTTGCAGCGAGCCGTAGCCGCGGTAGTCGACCTGGGCGATGGCGTAGGTGAACCCCTGCGGTACGTGAACGCCCAGGTTGAGCTGGCAGTTCTTACGGATGTCGGTGGGGTCCGAGCTGGGTCCGACCTGCGCGAGATAGTCGCTGTAGGTCACGGTGAAGGCCGTGTTGTCACCGGCGACGGCCACCGCGGCGGTCCCTTTCGGGCAGCCCGAGCCGTTCACGGTCTTGACGCTTATCTGGATCTTTTCCGGCGGAGCATCGGGGGCCGAGGAAACACCTTGAGCGGAAAAGGCCGAGGCGAATAACGCCGCGGCCGCGCCGCCGGCGAGCAGAACACCGGACATGGCTCTCCAATTCGATCATCGGGGGACGTGGTTGAGCCGTGAAGGAACGCGTTCGTCTTTCGGGTGTGAGCGGGGAAGGCGCGAGCGAGGAAGAGCGGAGGAAGAGCGGAAGAACGAAAGAGCTTCACCGCGTACCGGAATGTGCTTGCGTTACATTCTCGCCGGGGTGGGGCCCGCGAGCGCTCCCAAGGTAAGGGGGGAGGGTGGTCATGACAAGATGGCGACGCATTTCATCGGCAAAATATCTTCCAAACCGGTAACCGGAGAACCCGTCCGGTCAGAAAAGCGGTTGCGGAAGTACCCCTTCCAGAGCCAGGAGGGTCCGCTTGGTCTCCAGTCCGCCGCCGAAGCCGCCTATACCGCCGCCGCTCTCCACGACGCGATGGCAGGGAACCACCACCGGCAGCGGATTGCTGCCCATGGCCACCCCGACCGCGCGGGCGGCGGCCGGCTCGCCGACCCGGCGGGCCAGGTCCTGGTAGCCGACGACCGTGCCGTACGGAACGTGGGCGGCCAGCTCGCGCAGCACCCGGCGGTTGAATCCCGCGGACAGGGACCAGTCCAGCGGCAGGGTGAACGCGCGGATCCTCCCGGCGAAGTAGCTCTCCACCTGACCTGTCGCCTCGGTGAGACGCGCACCGGGCTCCGGCGCGGGACCGGTGCCGAGACGGCGGGTGAGCCGGTCGACGGCCCCGGCCGCCGTCGTGCGATCGGCGTGGAAGACCACGTGGACCAGCCCCTGGCCGGTGGCCGCGAGCAGCAGGGGACCGATGGGCGTGTCGGACACCGCCCAGGACCACTCGTGGGTCTCCTGCCGCTCCGGCCGCCGCTGCTCGTTCGTCACACCCTCAGCCTAGGCGGGGGGTCCGACAGCGCCCCGCCGTCCCATCGCCGTCGGTGGGCGTCAGCGGGCGTCGTCCAGCGCCTCCCGCACCACGTCGGGCTTGTTGGTGATGATCCCGTTCACCCCCATGTCCGCGACCTTGACCGCCGTCGGGCCGTCGTTCACCGTCCAGGTGTAGACCTCCAGCGGACGCCCGTGCGCACCGCGCACCGCCTGGATCTCCTTCACGTACGAGGCGTCGATCGTCGTGTGGCTCGGGTTGATCTGGTCGGCGAACTCCGCGTACCGCGGCAGATCGGCGACGGCCGGGGTGCCCAGGAAACCGGTCTTGACGTCCCGCCGCAGCCGGTGGACGGTCTGGACGGAGTCGGCGCTGAAGCTCTGCACGATCAGCCGCTTGAGGTGCTTGCGGTCGAGCCAGCCCTCCCGGCGCAGCTCGCGCAGCGCCTGCCGCTCGATGCCCGGGTACAGTTCCGGCGCCTTGACCTCCATGAGCAGCTTCTGGTGGTTGTCCGAAACCCGGTCCAGGTACTCCTCCAGGGTCGGCACCGGCTCGCCCGCGAACTTCGGCCCGAACCAGCTGCCGGCGTCCAGTTTCTCGATCTCGTCCAGGGTGAAGTCGGAGATGTTCCAGGGGGCGCGGTCCGGGAAGACCTCCTCGGCGTCGGTGGTCCGGTTCAGTGTCGTGTCGTGCATGACGATCAGCTCGCCGTCCCGGGTGCGCTGCACATCGTTCTCCACCCAGTCGATGCCCAGGTCATCGGCGGCGTCGACGGCCGCCAGGGTGTTCTCGGGGGCGTAGCCGGAGGCTCCCCGGTGCGCCACCGTGACGGTGTGGTGGTGCGACATGCCGGGGGCGGCCTGCGCCGCCGTGGGGAGCAAGAGCGCGGAGACCCCCAGGAGAGTGCCGGATAAGGCGGCGGCGGGGCGGATCTGCATACGGACTCCTCGCGTCGTCTGACTCGCGGACGGCCGAAGCGTGCCAGACCCGCCGTACGGAGGACAGTCACAGAAAAGCCGTACATTGATCCATTCCGTACCCCTCCCGGATCCGGACCATGGCACGGGCCGCGGAACGGGCGCGGGACGGCGGGGGAGGGAGCCCGGGACCCGGTCGTCCGGTCGTTGTCGGTGGCGAGTCGTACGGTGGGTCTCATGCGGCCCGTGACTCAGATCGAACGCAAGGTGGCGCCCTTCGAGGTCGTCAGCCCGTACCAGCCCAGCGGCGACCAGCCGACGGCCATCGCCGACCTGGACCGGCGCATCCGTGGCGGTGAGAAGGACGTCGTGCTCCTCGGCGCGACCGGCACCGGCAAGTCCGCGACCACCGCGTGGATGATCGAGAAGCTGCAGCGGCCCACGCTCGTCATGGCGCCGAACAAGACGCTGGCGGCCCAGCTCGCCAACGAGTTCCGCGAGCTGATGCCGAACAACGCCGTCGAGTACTTCGTCTCGTACTACGACTACTACCAGCCCGAGGCGTACGTACCGCAGTCGGACACCTACATCGAGAAGGACTCCTCGATCAACGAGGAGGTCGAGCGGCTGCGCCACTCCGCGACGAATTCGCTGCTCACCCGGCGCGATGTGGTCGTGGTGGCGTCCGTCTCCTGCATCTACGGCCTGGGCACCCCGCAGGAGTACGTGGACCGCATGGTGCCGCTCAAGGTCGGCGAGGAGATCGACCGCGACCAGTTGCTGCGCCGCTTCGTGGACATCCAGTACGCCCGCAACGACATGGCGTTCACCCGGGGCACCTTCCGGGTCCGCGGCGACACCATCGAGATCTTCCCGGTCTACGAGGAGCTGGCGGTCCGGATCGAGATGTTCGGCGACGAGATCGAGGCGCTGTCGACACTCCACCCGCTCACCGGCGAGGTGATCAGCGACGACCAGGAGCTGTATGTGTTCCCGGCCAGCCACTACGTGGCCGGGCCCGAGCGCATGGAGAAGGCCATCGCCGGGATCGAGTCCGAGCTGGAGCAGACCCTGGCCCGGCTGGAGAAGCAGGGCAAGCTGCTGGAGGCCCAGCGGCTGCGGATGCGCACCACGTACGACATCGAGATGATGCGGCAGATCGGCACCTGCTCGGGCATCGAGAACTACTCGCTGCACATCGACGGCCGCGAGACCGGATCCCCGCCGCACACCCTCCTCGACTACTTCCCGGAAGACTTCCTCCTGGTCATCGACGAGTCGCACGTCACCGTGCCGCAGATCGGCGCGATGTACGAGGGCGACGCGTCCCGCAAGCGCACGCTGATCGAGCACGGCTTCCGGCTGCCCTCCGCGCTCGATAACCGCCCGCTGAAGTGGGAGGAGTTCCTGGAGCGGGTCGACCAAACCGTCTACCTCTCCGCGACCCCCGGGCCGTACGAGATGTCCCGCGGCGACGGCTTCGTGGAGCAGATCATCCGGCCGACCGGCCTGGTCGACCCCGAGGTCGTGGTCAAGCCCACCGACGGCCAGATCGACGATCTGATCCATGAGATCCGCACCCGCACCGAGAAGGACGAGCGGGTCCTCGTCACCACCCTCACCAAGAAGATGGCCGAGGACCTGACCGACTACATGCTCGAACTGGGCATCCAGGTGCGCTATCTGCACAGCGACGTGGACACCCTGCGCCGGGTGGAGCTGCTGCGCGAGCTGCGCGCCGGCGAGTACGACGTCCTGGTCGGCATCAACCTGCTGCGGGAGGGCCTGGACCTGCCGGAGGTCTCCCTGGTCGCCATCCTCGACGCGGACAAGGAGGGCTTCCTGCGCTCCGGTACCTCCCTGATCCAGACCATCGGCCGCGCCGCCCGTAACGTCTCGGGCCAGGTGCACATGTACGCCGACAAGGTCACCCCGGCGATGGAGAAGGCCATCGACGAGACCAACCGCCGCCGGGAGAAGCAGATCGCGTTCAACGAGAAGAACGGGATCGACCCGCAGCCCCTCCGTAAGAAGATCGGCGACATCGTGGCGACCCTCGCGCGCGAGGAGATCGACACCAAGGAGCTGCTGGAAACCGGCTACCGCAAGTCGGCGGACAAGGGCAAGGGGCAGGCGAAGGCGCCGGTGCCCGCCCTGGCCTCCCACAAGCCGGGCGGCAAGGCCGCGAAGGGAGCCGGGGACGGCGCGCTGACCGACCGTCCGGCCGCCGAACTGGCCGAGCTGATCGAGGAGATGACCGCCCGGATGAGGGCCGCGGCGGCGGAGCTCCAGTTCGAGGTCGCGGCCCGGCTGCGGGACGAGGTCGGGGAGCTGAAGAAGGAGCTGCGGCAGATGAGGGAGGCCGGGCTGTCCTGACTCCTGGGGCGGTTGGGCTCGCTGAGGTTCCGCTGTGGTCCCGCTGTGTTGCAACACCGACACAAAAGCCCGCTCGCCTGGCCGGAGTCCCCGCGGCCGTGCATAGGGTTTCGGGAGGGCCGTGCACACGGCGCGGCCGCGGCCGCGCCGCGTCGGTGGCCACGGGGAAACCGAGAGACGAGAGTAGGGACAGCGCGTGACGGTCAACATGTCCAAGGGACAGGCCATCAGCCTGCAGAAGGCCGACGGGGGCACCCTGACCGCGGTGCGGATGGGACTGGGCTGGCAGGCGGCGCCCCGCCGCGGACTGTTCGGCTCCCGCACCCGTGAGATCGACCTCGACGCGTCGGCGGTGCTCTTCGCCGACAAGCAACCGACCGACGTCGTCTTCTTCCGTCATCTGGTGAGCGACGACGGCTCGGTGCGCCACACCGGCGACAACCTGGTCGGCGGCGCCGGGCAGGGCGGCGACGACGAGGCGATCCTCGTCGACCTGCAGCGGGTGCCGGTGCACATCGACCAGATCGTCTTCACCGTGAACTCCTTCACCGGCCAGACCTTCGCCGAGGTGCAGAACGCGTTCTGCCGGCTCGTCGACGAGACCAACGGCCAGGAGCTGGCCCGCTACACCCTCACCGGCGGCGGGCAGTACACCGCACAGATCATGGCCATCGTGCAGCGCGCGGGCGGCGCCTGGCAGATGAAGGCCGTGGGCGAGCCCGCCAACGGGCGCACCTTCCAGGACCTGATGCCGCACATGGTGCCGCACCTGTAAGCGGAGCGGTTCTCCCGTCGGCCCGGTGGTGCGCATGCCCACCGGGCCGACGCGCTCACGCGGCACGGTCCGCACACCACCACGCGCACAACGGAACGCACAACGGAACACAACGAGGGGGACGCACGATGACGGCCGAGCTGGTCCGTGGGCAGAACCACCCGCTGCCCCAGACCCGTTTGGAGATCCGGATCTCGGCGGGCAATCCGATCGTGGCCGGGGCGACACTCGGGGACGAGCGGGGCACGGTGCGGGGCGCCGAGTGGGTCGCGCACCCCGCCTCGCCGCAGCTGCCCGGCGTCGAAGTGTCCAAACAGGCGGCGGCCGACCACCGGCTCGCCGTCGACCTCGACGCGCTGCCCGAGGGCGTCCACCGGGTGCATGTGCTGCTCGCCCTGGTGAGCGAGTCCGGTGGCCCGGCCCGGTTCGGCGCCATGGCCGCGCCGTCCGTCGTCGTCACCGGCCTGGATGGCACCGGGGTGGCCGGTTACACCATCACCGACCTGGACGCGGAGTCCGCGGTGATCGCCCTGGAGCTGTACCGCAGGCAGGGCGTCTGGAAGGTGCGCGCGGTGGGCCAGGGGTACGCGGGCGGGCTGGCCGAGATGCTGCGGGACCAGGGGCTGTCCCGGGCCGCCGGGCTGGCCGCCGAGATCAACGACGCGGTGGCGCGCGGCGTGGCCCGCTCGGTGGCCCAGCCCCCGCCGCGTGCCGCCGGGGACGACGGCCGGATGCGTACGGCCACGGCGGGCGCAGGGCCCGCACCGGACGCCCCGCCCCAGACCCCGTCACAGGCCCCGCCCCAGACCCCGTCACAGGCCCAGGCGGGGCCTCCGGCCGCCGCGCAGCCGCCGTCCCCGGCGGGCGGCACGGCTCCGGGCGGGCGGGTCGACTACCGGCACCCCCGGCGCCGTACCGCCGCGCCGCCCACGCCCCCGCCCACCGCGCCGCCCGCCCCGCCCGGGGAGCCCGCGAGGCCCGTCGCGGGTGACGCCTCCGGCTGGACCATGGACGAGCGGCTCTACAACCAGGTCTGGGGCATGTTCGAGGACCTGGCCCGCACCGCGGCCGCCTATCGCAGCGCCGTCGACTTCGCCGAATCCCGGATGGAGCAGGAGCTGGACAAGGTGCTCTCCGACCCCCGCACCCGGGTCGGTCCCGCGGCCGACGCCGCCCGTGCGCAGGCCCGCGCCAAGCAGGCCGGTCTGGTGGAGCAGGCCCGGGCCGCCCTCGACCGCGACCTGGCGCAGCTGGCCGCCGAGTCCGAGGTGGTCGAGCCCGCGCTGCCGCCCGCGTACGCCCGCTGGGACAGCCCGGTCTGGCAGGGCTACCAGGTGCCGATGGAGATCCCGATGGCACTGCGCCTGGGGGATCTGCACCTTCCGGAGCGCACCGATCTGCGCATCCCCATGCTGGTGCGGCTGCCGCTGGAGCGCGGTCTGTGGATCGACGCGGGGCGCACCGGCTCGGCCCGCGGCGCGCTGCTGGACTCCGGTGAGCTGCGCGGGCTGGCCGCCGAGACGGCGGTGGCGCACGCGGCGCGGCTGCTGGCGGTGCATCCGGTGGACGAGTTCGCGGTGCGGGTGATCGACCCGGCGGGCTCGGCCGCGGCGTCGCTGGCCCCGCTGCTGTCGTCCGGTGCGCTGCGTGAGCCGCCCGCGGCCGGGGCGGCGGGGGTGTCCTCGGTGCTCGCCGCGCTGATCCGGCGCGTCGACCTGGTGCAGATGGCGATCCGCAGCGGGGCCACCGACGCGCTGCCGCCCGACCTGGACCTCGCCCAGCAGCTGCTGATCGTCCACGACTTCCCGCACGGGTTCGACGACCGGGCCGTGACCCAGCTGCGCTATCTCGCCGACGAGGGGCCCTCGGCCGGGGTGCATCTGATGATGGTCGCCGACCGGGAGGACGCGCAGGCCTACGGGCCGGTGCTGGACCCGCTGTGGCGCTCCCTGCTGCGGATCACTCCGGTCGCCGACGATCACCTCGCGGATCCCTGGGTCGGCCACGCCTGGACGTACGAGCCGTCGCTGGTCCCGGCCGGCAGCGGGGTACTGCGGCAGGTGCTGGATCAGGTGGGGCGGGCCCGGCAGGCGTACGGACGCTGATCGCGAAGATCGTCTACGTCCGACCGAAGATCACCAAGCGCCCGTCACCCCGTCAGAACCCGGCCTGAGCTTGGTATTTGCCTTTTTCTTTACTCTTTCATGGGTTTTCCTGTACTCTTCTTTACGCGGAGGGGAGTACTCCTTAGCGGTGTTCCCGTCATCACGGGCCGCGCCCGAGCACCTTGAGTCGGGTCGGGCGCGGTCCCGGGGTACCGGTCCGTGGCGCGAGCCCGGGCGGAAGAGACCTCCGGCAGCGACGACGCTGAAATTGCCGTACGAATGCCGGAGGATCCGTGGACGTTTCCGTGGCCATGTGGGGGCTGACGATTGTCGGTCTCTGCGCTCTGATCGCTGTCGACTTCTTCATCGGTGGCCGCAAACCGCATGAGGTCTCCCTCAAGGAGGCCGGTATCTGGACCACCGTGTGGATCGTCCTCGCCGGGCTCTTCGGGCTGGGGCTGCTGGTCTTCGCGGGCGGCCAGCCGTCCGGCGAGTTCTTCGCGGGCTTCATCACCGAGAAGTCGCTGAGCGTCGACAACCTCTTCGTCTTCGTCCTGATCATGGCGAAGTTCTCGGTGCCGACGATCTATCAGCAGCGGGTGCTGATGGTGGGCGTGCTGATCGCGCTCGTGCTGCGCGCGGTCTTCATCGCCGCCGGCGCCGCGATCATCTCGACCTTCGCCTGGGTCTTCTACATCTTCGGCGCCTTCCTCATCTGGACCGCCTGGAAGCTCATCCAGGAGGCGCGCTCCGATGAGGAGGAAGAGGAGTTCGAGGAGAACCGCCTGCTCAAGGCGGTCGAGAAGCGCGTCCCGTCCACCGACCAGTACCACGGCACCAAGCTGTTCATCATGGAGAACGGCAAGCGGCTGATGACGCCGATGCTGATCGTCATGCTGGCGATCGGCACCACGGACATCCTCTTCGCGCTGGACTCCATACCCGCGATCTTCGGTCTGACCCAGGACCCGTACATCGTGTTCACCGCCAACGCCTTCGCGCTGATGGGACTGCGCCAGCTGTACTTCCTGATCGGCGGACTGCTGAAGAAGCTGGTCCACCTGTCGTACGGGCTGTCGGTCATCCTCGGCTTCATCGGCGTCAAGCTGGTGCTGCACGCCCTGCACGAGTCCGGGGTGCACGTCCCCCAGATCTCCATACCGGTGTCGCTGGGCGTGATCTGCGCGGTGCTCGCGATCACGACGATCACCAGCCTCTACGCCTCGAAGAAGCAGGCTCTGGCGGAGGCCGAGGCCGAGAAGGGCCGGGGCCGGGACAGGGACGGCGCCGACGTCTGACGCCCGCCCCACGGCCGACCGTCCGCTTGCCGGATGGTCGGCCGTCGGCGTCGTGTGCGGGCGCGGAGGGGGTGCTGCCGGCCGGTGCTACCAGCCGCGCTCGCGCCATTCGGCGAGGTGCGGGCGCTCGGCGCCGAGGGTGGTGTCGTCACCGTGGCCGGGGTAGACCCAGGTCTCGTCCGGGAGCCGGTCGAAGAGCTTGGTCTCGACGTCGTTGATCAGACTCTCGAACGCCTCGGGGTCCTTCCAGGTGTTGCCGACGCCGCCCGGGAAGAGGCAGTCGCCGGTGAACACGTGCGGATGGCCATGCGGGTCGTCGTAGATCAGGGCGATGCTGCCCGGGGTGTGGCCCACCAGATGGCGGGCGGTCAGCTCGACCCGGCCGACCCGCACCGTGTCGCCGTCCTCGACCGTCACATCGGTGGGCACCGGAATCCCCTCGGCGTCGTACCGGCCCGCCAGGGTGCGGGCGCCGGTGGCGTCCACCACCTCGCGCAGCGCGTTCCAGTGGTCCTGGTGGCGGTGGGTGGTGACGACGGACGCGATGCCGCTCTCGCCGATCAGTGACAGCAGGGTGTGCGGATCGGCGGCCGCGTCGATCAGCAGCTGCTCATCGGTGGCCCGGCAGCGCAGCAGATACGCGTTGTTGTTCATGGGGCCGACCGCGACCTTCGAAATCATCAGATCGGGCAGTTCGTGCACGTCCGCCGGTCCGCCGACCGTCACCACTCCGCTATAGGTCATGACCTCACCCTAGCGCCGGGAGGCCCGGCGGCGTGGGCTCGGGGGCAAGGATGCGGGCGGGGAATACCAGGGACGTGATGCGCCTTTTATCCCGTAGCGCCCGCCACACGATCGGGTGAACCAGGCACGCTGGCCCGGCAAATCGAATGTGCGTGCTATAGGCTCGGTGTGCTGCATCCTTAAGACATCGCCGTGGCGCCCCCATACCCTGGGTCGGGGGCTTCGCTCCGCCTCCGTCCTGTCCGTCGGAAGATCCGGCGGGAGGGGAATCGGGAGCGGGCCCGGCGCACCCACCTCTCCTCAAGAAAGGTGCCGACCGGCGTGGCCGACCGTCTCATCGTCCGTGGGGCTCGTGAGCACAACCTCAAGAACGTCTCGCTCGACCTCCCTCGCGACTCCCTCATCGTCTTCACCGGGCTGTCCGGGTCGGGCAAGTCGTCCCTCGCGTTCGACACGATCTTCGCCGAGGGGCAGCGCCGCTACGTGGAGTCGCTCTCCTCCTACGCCCGGCAGTTCCTGGGCCAGATGGACAAGCCCGATGTGGACTTCATCGAGGGCCTGTCCCCGGCGGTGTCGATCGACCAGAAGTCGACGTCCCGCAACCCGCGCTCGACCGTCGGCACCATCACCGAGGTCTACGACTACCTCCGGCTGCTGTTCGCGCGCATCGGCAAGCCGCACTGCCCGGAGTGCGGGCGCCCGATCGCCCGCCAGTCGCCGCAGGCGATCGTGGACCGGGTGCTGGAGCTGCCCGAGGGCAGCCGCTTCCAGGTGCTCTCCCCTCTGGTGCGCGAGCGCAAGGGGGAGTTCGTCGACCTCTTCTCCGATCTGCAGACCAAGGGCTACAGCCGGGCCCGGGTGGACGGCACCACGATCCAGCTGTCCGACCCGCCGAAGCTGAAGAAGCAGGAGAAGCACACCATCGAGGTGGTCGTGGACCGCCTCACCGTCAAGGACAGCGCCAAGCGGCGGCTGACCGACTCGGTGGAGACCGCGCTCGGTCTCTCCGGCGGCATGATCATCCTGGACTTCGTGGATCTCGACGAGGACGATCCGCAGCGCGAGCGGATGTTCTCCGAGCACCTCTACTGCCCGTACGACGACCTGTCCTTCGAGGAGTTGGAGCCGCGCTCCTTCTCCTTCAACTCGCCGTTCGGCGCCTGCCCGGAGTGCACCGGGATCGGCACCCGGATGGAGGTCGACCCGGAGCTGATCGTTCCGGACGAGGAGAAGTCGCTCGACGAGGGCGCCATCCACCCCTGGTCCCACGGCCACACCAAGGACTACTTCGGGCGGCTGGTCGGCGCGCTCGCCGACGCGCTCGGCTTCCGCACGGACATCCCCTGGGCCGGTCTCCCGCAGCGGGCCAAGAAGGCGCTGCTGAACGGGCACCGCACCCAGATCGACGTCCGCTACCGCAATCGGTACGGCCGCCAGCGCGCGTACACCACCGCGTTCGAGGGCGCGGTGCCGTTCGTCAAGCGGCGCCACTCGGAGGCGGAGAGCGACAGCAGCCGGGAGCGGTTCGAGGGCTATATGCGCGAGGTGCCCTGCCCCACGTGTGAGGGCACCCGCCTCAAGCCGATCGTCCTCGCGGTCACCGTGCAGGAGCGGTCCATCGCGGATGTCTCCGCGATGTCGATCAGCGAATGCGCCGAGTTCCTGCGGAACATGGAGCTGACCGCCCGCGAGAAGACCATCGCCGAGCGCGTCCTCAAGGAGGTCAACGAGCGGTTGCGGTTCCTGGTCGACGTCGGCCTGGACTATCTCTCGCTCAACCGGGCGGCGGGCACGCTGTCCGGCGGTGAGGCCCAGCGCATCCGGCTGGCCACCCAGATCGGCTCCGGTCTGGTGGGCGTGCTGTACGTGCTGGACGAGCCGTCGATCGGCCTGCACCAGCGGGACAACCACCGGCTGATCGAGACGCTGGTGCGGCTGCGCGACCTGGGCAACACCCTGATCGTCGTCGAGCACGACGAGGACACCATCAAGACCTCGGACTGGGTGGTGGACATCGGTCCGGGCGCGGGTGAGCACGGCGGCAAGGTGGTGCACAGCGGGCCGCTGAGCGAGCTGCTGGTCAACGAGGAGTCGGCGACCGGCCACTATCTGTCGGGCAAGAAGGTCATCCCCCTGCCGCGGGCACGGCGTCCCATGGACCAGGCGCGGCAGCTGACGGTGCACGGCGCCCGGGAGAACAACCTCCAGGACATCGATGTGTCCTTCCCGCTCGGTGTGCTCACCGCCGTCACCGGCGTCTCCGGATCCGGGAAGTCCACGCTGGTCAACGACATCCTCTACACCCATCTGGCCCGCGAGCTGAACGGGGCGAAGACCGTCCCCGGGCGGCACACCCGGGTCGCCGGCGACGACCTGGTCGACAAGGTGGTCCATGTCGACCAGTCGCCCATCGGCCGTACGCCGCGGTCCAACCCGGCCACGTACACCGGGGTCTTCGACCATGTGCGCAAGCTGTTCGCCGAGACGATGGAGGCGAAGGTGCGCGGCTATATGCCCGGGCGCTTCTCCTTCAACGTCAAGGGCGGCCGCTGTGAGAACTGCTCCGGCGACGGCACCATCAAGATCGAGATGAACTTCCTGCCGGACGTGTATGTGCCGTGCGAGGTCTGCCACGGCGCGCGCTACAACCGGGAGACCCTGGAGGTGCACTACAAGGGCAAGTCCATCGCCGAGGTGCTGGACATGCCCATCGAGGAGGCGCTGGACTTCTTCGAGGCGGTGCCGACGATCGCCCGCCATCTGCGCACCCTCAACGAGGTCGGCCTGGGGTATGTGCGGCTCGGCCAGCCCGCGCCGACCCTCTCCGGTGGTGAGGCGCAGCGGGTCAAGCTGGCGAGCGAGCTGCAGAAGCGGTCCACCGGGCGGACGGTCTATGTGCTGGACGAGCCGACCACCGGTCTGCACTTCGAGGACATCAACAAGCTGATCAACGTGCTGTCCGGACTGGTCGACAAGGGCAACACGGTGATCGTCATCGAGCACAACCTCGATGTGATCAAGACGGCGGACTGGGTCGTCGACATGGGCCCGGAGGGCGGCAGCGGCGGCGGTCTGGTCATCGCCGAGGGCACCCCGGAGGAGGTGGCCTCGGTCCCGACCAGCCACACCGGGAAGTTCCTGCGGGACATGCTGGGCGAGCGGGTGAGCGACGCGACGGTGCCGGTGGCCCGCACGGGCGGCGGCACGAAGAAGGCGTCCGCCAAGAAGGCCCCCGCCAAGGCGACCGCCAAGAAGGCCGCTGCCAACAAGAGCGCCGCCGACAAGAGCGCCGCCAAGAAGACCGTGGCCAAGAAGACCGCCTCGAAGCGGGCAGCCGCGAAGTAGGCACGCGATGCGCCGCGCCCGGACCGGGCGCGGCGCACTCTTACGTGCTCCTACGCCCGCTTACGCCAGCTCGGCGGCGTACGGCGGTTCGGCGCCCGCCCGGGAGCAGGTGATCGCGGCGGCGCGGGCGGCGAAACCCAGGACGTCCCGCCAGGCCGCCTCGCCCAGCTTGGCCACCGAAGGCGCCGACAGCGCGTCATGCGCCGCCAGCCGGTGCAGCAGCGCGGCGTTCACGGTGTCGCCCGCCCCGATGGTGTCCACGATCTCCACCCGCTCCCCGGGCACGGACCAGCGGGATCCGTCCTGGCACAGCACGCTCAGCCCGTCCCCGCCCCGGGTGCAGACCACGGCCGCCGGTCCGGCCGCCGCCCACTCCCGTATCGCCGCTTCGACGGCCTCGTCGGACTCCGCCGGGGCGTCCCCGGAACCGGCCAGCCAGCGCGCGTCCTCGACGGACAGCTTGAGCAGCCCGACGTACGGCAGCCAGCCGCGGAAGCGGGCCCGGTAGGCGTCCGCGTCGGGGATGAGCCCGGTGCGGATGTTGGGGTCGAGCGCGGTGAAGACGCCGCGCCCGGCCTCGCGCCGCAGCAGCGCCTCGTACGCGCTCGCGCCCGGCTCCAGCACCAGCGAACAGGTCCCCAGGGACAGCGCGGTGGTCCCCTCGGGCAGGGCCGGGGGCAGCTCGAAGAGCCGGTCCGCGGTGCCCTGCACATAGAAGCCGAAGCCCGCCGACCCGTCGGCGCCGATCGACGCGACGGCGAGGGTGGTGGGCTCCGGGCCCCGCTGCACCAGGGTGGTGTCCACCCCGTCCTTCCGCAGCCGGGACAGCAGCGCCTCGCCGAAGCCGTCCGTGGAGACCCGTGAGCAGAACGCGGTCGGCACACCGAGCCGCCCCAGCGCCATCGCGGTGTTGTAGGGGCCGCCGCCGCGTGCGGGACGCAGCGCGGGCAGCTCGTCGCCCGTCGCGGCGGGGGCCGCGTGGTCGGGCACGAGATCGATCAGGGCTTCTCCGGCGACGACGATCACGGGAGGGGGTCCTTTCCTGGGAGCGAGGGGTGGCCGGCGGTTTCGGGCGCGGGTTCGGGGGCGCAGCCGCAGGACGTGCGGTGGACGAAGGCGCAGGGCAGCCGCACGGTGCGCGGCGGTCGCTCCGGATGCTCCAGCCGGTCCAGCAGCAGCCGGACCGCGGTGCTGCCGATCTCCCGGCTGGGCTGGGAGATCGCGGTGAGCCCGGGGGAGAAGACATCGGCCCAGGAGAAGTCGTCGAAGCAGACGAGCGCCAGATCGCCCGGGACGGTGCGGCCCGCCGCCCGCAGGGCGCGCAGCGCGCCGATCGTCATCGCGTTGTTGGCGGTGACGATCGCGGTGGGCGGCTCGTCGGAGGCCAGCAGCCGGTGGGTGGCGTCCTCCGCGCCGCGTGCCTCGGAGTGGCCGTCCGCCAGCAGCCCGGGGTCGAACGCCAGGCCGCTGTGGTGCAGTCCGGTGCGGTAACCGTCGATCCGCTCGACCGTGGTGCTCAGCCCCGGTAGACCCGCGACCATGCCGATGCGGGTGTGGCCCAGCTCGGCGAGGTGGCGCACCAGTTGTTCGAGGTGGAACGCGTTCTCGGCGCCGACCTGGTCGTACGGATGGTCGTGCCCGTTGCCGATCAGCCGGTCGAGGAAGACGCACGGGACCCCGCGCCGGGTCAGATAGCCGATCAGCTCGGCGGGCTCGGTGGACGGCGCGACGATCACTCCGTCCACCCGCCGTTCGTGGAGCAGCTGGACGACCTTCCGCTCATGGGCCGGATCGTCGTGCGGATCGGCGATCAGCAGGCTGTAGCCGTGTTCGAGGGCGCTGGACTCGACGCCCCGCAGGATCTCGGTGAAGTACGGATTGCTGATCGCCGAGACGGCCAGCCCGATCGAGCGGGTGCGGGCGGTGACGAGGGAGCGGGCGAGCGTGTTGGGGGTGTAGCCGAGGTCGTCGATGGCGTCCAGGACGGCCTGGCGGGTGTCCGGGCGCACCCGGCGGGTCTCGTTGACCACGTGCGAGACGGTGGCCACGGAGACACCCGCGCGCCGGGCCACGTCGACCATGGTCGCCATCCGCCCGCCCCTCCCCTCGGTGTGCCGCTCTTCTCGGCGTGCTGCAAGAACGTGGGGGAACGTATCGCATCGGCGACCGCGCGTAAACGCTTGCGCAAGCGTTTACGCGCGCCCTGGATCCGCCCGCGAACGGACCGATCCGTACCGGTATCGTCGTATGGCAGCACGCATCCGTACCGCCCTGCCCCGTGGAGCCCCCATGACCGGTCAGCCCGCCTCCCGACGAACCGTGCTGTGCGGAGCGGCGCTGGCCGGAGCCGCCGGGCTCGGGGCGGCGGCCTGCTCACCGGCGGGATCGGGCAAGAAGGCGTCCCCGACCCCCACCGCCCCCGTCGACCTCGGCGCGGCCGACGCCGTCCCGGCCGGGGGCGCGAAGATCTACCGCGAGGACCGGGTGGTCGTCTCCCGGACCGCCGAGGGCCGCTACACCGCGTTCAGCGCGGTCTGCACCCACCGGGGCTGCGTCGTGGACGCCGTCGAGGACGGAAAGATCAGCTGCCCCTGCCACGGCAGCGTCTTCGACGCCCGCACCGGCAAGGTCCTCCAGGGGCCCGCCACCGCCCCGCTGCCGTCCGTGCCGGTCAGGACGAAGGGCGGAAAGCTCGTCGCGGGGCCGGACGCCTGAGACCCCGGAACTGTCACCGCCCGCCAGTAGGGTGGTGACCATGGCCGACCCGAGCAGCTACCGCCCCAAGCCGGGACAGATCCCCGAGTCGCCGGGGGTCTACAAGTTCCGTGACGAGCACGGCCGGGTGATCTACGTCGGAAAGGCGAAGAGCCTGCGCCAGCGGCTCTCCTCGTACTTCCAGGACCTGGCGAACCTCCACCCGCGCACCCGGACCATGGTCACCACGGCCGCGGCCGTCGAGTGGACCGTGGTCTCGACCGAGGTGGAGGCGCTGCAGCTCGAGTATTCGTGGATCAAGGAGTTCGATCCCCGGTTCAACGTCAAGTACCGCGACGACAAGAGCTATCCGTCGCTCGCCGTGACCCTCAACGAGGAGTTCCCCCGGGTCCAGGTCATGCGCGGCCCCAAGAAGAAGGGCGTGCGCTACTTCGGCCCGTACGCACACGCCTGGGCGATCCGCGAGACCGTCGACCTGATGCTGCGGGTCTTCCCCGTGCGCACCTGCTCCGCCGGGGTGTTCAAGCGCTCCGCCCAGATCGGCCGCCCCTGTCTGCTCGGCTACATCGGCAAGTGCTCGGCCCCCTGCGTCGGCCGGGTCAGCGCCGCGGAGCACCGCGAACTCGCCGACGAGTTCTGCGACTTCATGGCCGGTCGCACCGGCACCTACATCCGCCGCCTCGAACAGCGGATGCGGGAGGCCGCGGAGGAGATGGAGTACGAGCGGGCCGCCCGGCTGCGCGACGACATAGGGGCCCTCAAGCGCGCCATGGAGAAGAACGCGGTCGTCCTCGCCGACGCGACCGACGCCGACCTGATAGCGGTCGCCGAGGACGAGCTGGAGGCCGCCGTCCAGATCTTCCACGTCCGCGGCGGCCGGGTGCGCGGCCAGCGCGGCTGGGTCACCGACAAGGTCGAGGCCGTCGACACGGCCGACCTGGTCGAGCACGCCCTGCAGCAGCTGTACGGGGAGGAGCGGGGCGACGCCGTGCCCAAGGAGGTCCTGGTGCCCGCCGTACCGGACCCGGCCGAGCCGGTCACCCAGTGGCTCACTGAGCGCCGGGGCTCCCGGGTCGATCTGCGCATCCCGCAGCGCGGCGACAAGAAGGACCTGATGGCGACGGTCCAGCGCAATGCCCAGCAGGCGCTGGCGCTGCACAAGACCAAGCGCGCCTCCGACCTCACCACCCGCTCGCGCGCCCTGGAGGAGATCGCGGAGGCCCTCGGTCTGGACTCGGCCCCGCTGCGCATCGAGTGCTTCGACATCTCCCATCTCCAGGGCGATGACGTGGTGGCGTCCATGGTGGTCTTTGAAGACGGGCTGGCGCGGAAGAGCGAGTACCGCCGCTTCCAGATCAAAGGTCGTGTCGGAGACGCGCAAATTTGGCACGGCGCGGGGCAGGACGACGTCCGCTCCATGCACGAGGTCGTCGGCCGCCGCTTCCGCCGCTATCTGCAGGAGAAGCAGAAGACGGGGGAGTGGGAGGAGACCGTGGAGCCCGCCCAGGAGGTGCCCGGCGAGCCCGCCCAGGAGGCCTTCGGCGAGCCCGCCCAGCAGCCCCCCGCCGGGCCCGACGAGGCCGTGGAGGGCAGCGGCAATCCCCTCGACGACGACGGCAGGCCCAAGCGGTTCGCGTATCCGCCCCAGCTCGTCGTGGTCGACGGCGGACAGCCGCAGGTCGCCGCCGCCAAGCGGGCGCTGGACGAGCTGGGCGTCGACGACGTGGCCGTCTGCGGCCTCGCCAAGCGGCTGGAAGAGGTCTGGCTGCCCGGCGACGACGACCCGGTGGTGCTGCCCCGCAGCAGCGAGGGGCTGTATCTGCTGCAGCGGGTCCGCGACGAGGCCCACCGGTTCGCCATCACCTACCAGCGCAGCAAGCGCGCCAAGTCGCTGAAGGCCGGGCCGCTGGACTCCGTACCCGGCCTCGGTGACAGCCGTAAGCAGGCCCTGCTCAAGCACTTCGGCTCCGTCAAGCGGCTGCGCGCCGCCACGGTCGAGCAGATATGCGAGGTGCCGGGCGTGGGCCGGAAGACGGCCGAGACCGTCGCGGCGGCGCTCGCCGGGGCGGCTCCGGCCGCCCCCGCGGTGAACACCGCCACAGGAGAGATCATTGAGGATGAGGCCGCAGCGTCGGCGCCGTCCGCGAACCGGGGGACGAGATCATGACAGAGCACGAGATCCACGGAGACGGAGCGCAGGTGAATACGGGCACGACGGGAGAGTCCGCCGAGGCGGCAGCCATTCCCGAGCTGGTGATCATCTCTGGCATGTCCGGCGCGGGCCGCAGTACCGCCGCCAAATGTCTGGAGGACCTCGGCTGGTTCGTGGTGGACAACCTGCCGCCCGCGCTGATCCCCACCATGGTGGACCTCGGCGCCCGCTCCCAGGGCAACGTGGCCCGCATCGCGGTGGTGGTGGACGTCCGCGGCCGCCGCTTCTTCGACAACCTCCGCGAATCCCTCGCGGACCTGGCCGCCAAGAACGTCAAGCGGCGCGTGCTGTTCCTGGAGGCGTCCGACGAGGCCCTGGTGCGCCGCTTCGAGTCCGTGCGCCGCCCGCACCCGCTGCAGGGCGACGGGCGGATCGTCGACGGCATCGCGGCCGAGCGCGATCTGCTGCGCGAGCTGCGCGGCGACGCCGATCTGGTGATCGACACCTCCAGCCTCAACGTGCACGAGCTGCGCGCCAAGATGGACGCCCAGTTCGCCGGTGAGGAGGAGCCGGAGCTGCGCGCCACCGTCATGTCCTTCGGCTACAAGTACGGGCTGCCCGTCGACGCCGACCTGGTGGTGGACTGCCGCTTCCTGCCCAATCCGCACTGGGTCCCCGAGCTGCGCCCCTTCACCGGGCTCAACGAGGAGGTGTCGGGCTACGTCTTCAACCAGCCCGGCGCCAAGGAGTTCCTGGACCGCTACGCCGAGCTGCTGCAGCTGATCGCCGCGGGCTACCGCCGCGAGGGCAAGCGCTATGTGACGATCGCCGTCGGCTGCACCGGCGGTAAGCACCGCAGCGTCGCGATGTCCGAGCGGCTGGCCGCCCGGCTCGGCGCCGAAGGGGTCGAGACCGTCATCGTCCACCGCGACATGGGGCGCGAGTGACGATCCGTAACGGGCGGCTGCGGCGGCTCGTCGGGGCCCGTACGGGCCGTAGCGCCCAGCCCAAGGTGGTCGCGCTCGGCGGCGGTATGGGCCTGTCCGCCTCGCTCGCCGCGCTGCGCCGGATCACCGGTGATCTGACCGCCGTGGTCACGGTGGCCGACGACGGCGGCTCCAGCGGGCGGCTGCGCGACGAGCTGGGGGTGCTGCCGCCCGGCGATCTGCGCAAGGCGCTGGCGGCCCTGTGCGGCGACGACGACTGGGGCCAGACGTGGGCCCGGGTCATCCAGCACCGTTTCATCAGCGAGGGGGAGCTGCACGGACACGCCGTCGGCAATGTGCTGATCGTCGCCCTGTGGGAGCAGCTGGGCGACCATGTGGCCGCGCTCGACCTGGTCGGCAAGCTGCTGGGCGCGCACGGCCGGGTGCTGCCGATGTCGGCGGTGCCGCTGGAGCTGCAGGCGTACGTCAAGGGCCATGACCCGGCGCGCCCGGACGAGGTGTCGACGGTCGCCGGGCAGGCCACCGTCGCCCTCACCCCCGGCGAGGTGCAGTCGGTGCACCTGGTGCCGAACGACCCGCCGGCGGTCCCCGAGGCGGTCGAGGCGGTGATGGACGCGGACTGGGTGGTGCTGGGCCCCGGCTCCTGGTTCTCCTCCGTCATCCCGCACCTCCTGGTGCCCGATCTGCTGCGGGCGCTCACCGACACCAAGGCCCGTCGGGTGCTCTCGCTGAATCTCGCGCCGCAGCCCGGCGAAACCGATGGCTTCTCCCCGCAGCGTCATTTGGAGGTTTTGGCCCGACACGCCCCTAAACTCGCCTTCGACGTGGTGCTGGCCGACGAGGCCGCCGTCCCCGACCAGAGCAGTCTGTGCGATGCCGCGAAGCGACTGGGCGGCACGGTCGAGCTGGCGCCGGTGGCCGCGACCGACGGTTCCCCGAAGCACGACCCGGAGCTACTGGCGGCCGCGTACGACCGTATTTTTCGGATGCATGGAAGGATCGGCCCATGGCGATGACGGCAGCGGTGAAGGATGAAATCTCCCGGCTCCCCGTCACCCGCACCTGCTGCCGGAAAGCGGAGGTCTCGGCGATCCTGCGGTTCGCGGGCGGCCTGCACCTGGTGAGCGGGCGCATCGTGATCGAGGCGGAGCTGGATACGGGCATCGCGGCCCGCAGAGTCCGCAAGGACATCCTGGAGATCTTCGGGCACTCCTCCGATCTGGTGGTGATGGCCCCGGGGGGCTTGCGCCGCGGCAGTCGGTACGTGGTGCGGGTGGTGGCGGGCGGTGATCAGCTGGCCCGCCAGACCGGTCTGGTCGACGGCCGCGGCCGGCCGATCCGCGGGCTGCCGCCGCAGGTCGTCTCCGGTGCCACCTGTGACGCCGAGGCCGCCTGGCGCGGGGCCTTCCTCGCCCACGGCTCGCTCACCGAGCCCGGCCGCTCGTCCTCCCTGGAGGTGACCTGCCCCGGTCCGGAGGCCGCGCTGGCGCTGGTCGGCGCCGCCCGCCGGCTGCAGATCGCCGCGAAGGCGCGCGAGGTGCGCGGAGTGGACCGGGTCGTCGTCCGGGACGGTGATGCCATCGGCGCGCTGTTGACGCGGCTGGGGGCGCACGAGTCGGTGCTCGCCTGGGAGGAGCGGCGGATGCGCCGCGAGGTGCGGGCCACCGCCAACCGGCTGGCCAACTTCGACGACGCCAATCTGCGCCGCTCGGCCCGGGCCGCCGTCGCCGCGGGGGCGCGGGTGCAGCG
The DNA here is from genome assembly GCF_001417735.1 of Streptomyces sp. NBRC 110028. Taxonomy (GTDB): domain Bacteria; phylum Actinomycetota; class Actinomycetes; order Streptomycetales; family Streptomycetaceae; genus Streptomyces. The sequence goes on along the minus strand of NZ_BBUZ01000031.1, from coordinate 171,667 downwards.
CGCGCTGGAGATCCTCGGCGAGGAGGTGCCCGAGCACCTGGCCGCGGCCGGGCGGCTGCGCATGGAGCACAAGCAGGCCTCCCTGGAGGAGCTGGGCGCGCTGGCCGACCCGCCGCTGACCAAGGACGCCGTCGCCGGCCGTATCCGCAGACTGCTCGCCATGGCCGACAAGCGGGCCCAGGACCTGGGCATTCCGGGTACGGAGTCGACCCTGACCGACGAGATGGCCGAGGGCATGGTCGGCTGACCGGCCGCCCGCCCCACACCCCGCGTCCCACACCCCGCGCCCCACACCCCGCGTCCCGCGCGTTCCGCGCCCCCGGTTTCCTGTGCGGAGCCGGGGGCGCGGTGCGTACAGATGGTCACATTGCCGGATCATCGCCGCGAGCCGGTGTTGACATGGTCATGGGTCGACATGAGGCTTATGCGTCGGCGCACCCACACGTCGGAACGACAGTCAGGGGGGCTCATGAAGAGACGCACGGCGAGATCGATCCTCGCGGCGAGCGCGCTGTTACTGGGGGGACTGGCCGCCACACCCGCCGCCCACGCACGACCGGCGTCCGGCACCGCCGGCGAGGCGCTGTCCGTATGGACCGCCCAGGTCACCCGGGCCCAGGTCCCGCTGCTGCTGAGGGCGGACGTGGACGGGACGGCTTCGGCCTGGAGCACGTCCACGACGCCGCCCAGCGCGCGAAGCTCGTGGGGGGCGCGCTGCGTGCGCTGCGCCGTTGACAGAGTGTGACGAATCGTGACTCAATCGGTGGTCCATGCCCCTTTCCGGGGGTCTTTGGGCCACCGACGCCAATGTCACGGACGTTCCGTGATAGCGGTAGGGTCGGAGGCGGTCGGGGACATCCCATACAGCTCGCCGGCGTCCAGACCGGCACACCAACGAGGAGATCGGTTCGTGACGATCCGCGTAGGCATCAACGGCTTTGGCCGCATCGGTCGCAACTATTTCCGCGCGCTCCTGGAGCAGGGCGCGGACATCGAGATCGTCGGTGTCAACGACCTGACCGACAATGCCACCCTGGTGCACCTGCTGAAGTACGACACCATCCTCGGACGGCTGAAGCACGAGGTCAGCCACACCGAGGACACCATCACGGTGGGCAACCAGACCTTCAAGACGATGGCCGAGCGTGACCCGGCCGCCCTTCCGTGGGGAGAGCTGGGGGCCGACATCGTCGTCGAGTCCACCGGTATCTTCACCAAGCGTGACGACGCGGCCAAGCACCTGGCCGCGGGCGCCAAGAAGGTCCTGATCTCCGCGCCCGCCAAGGACGAGGACATCACGATCGTGATGGGCGTCAACAACGACAAGTACGACGCGGACCAGCACCACGTCATCTCCAACGCCTCCTGCACCACCAACTGTGTGGCGCCGATGGCCAAGGTCCTCGACGAGAGCTTCGGCATCGTCAAGGGCATGATGACGACGGTCCACGCGTACACCAACGACCAGCGCATCCTGGACTTCCCGCACAAGGACCTGCGCCGCGCCCGCGCCGCCGCGGAGAACATCATCCCGACCTCCACCGGTGCCGCCAAGGCCACCGCGCTGGTCCTGCCGCAGCTGAAGGGCAAGCTGGACGGCATCGCGATGCGCGTCCCGGTCCCGACCGGCTCGGTCACCGACCTGGTGCTGGAGCTGGACCGCGAGGTCACCAAGGACGAGGTCAACACCGCCTTCCAGAAGGCCGCCGAGGGTCAGCTCAAGGGCGTCCTGGAGTACACCGAGGACCCGATCGTCTCCTCGGACATCGTCAACTGGCCGGCGTCCTGCACCTTCGACTCCTCCCTGACCATGGTCCAGGGCAAGCAGGTCAAGGTCGTCGGCTGGTACGACAACGAGTGGGGCTACTCCAACCGCCTCGTCGACCTGACCGTCTTCGTCGGCGGCAAGCTCTGAACCTGCCGCAATGAGCGAGGAACGGGGCCCGCTACGGCACACGTCGTAACGGGCCCCGTGCCATGATCAAGGAGTCACTCTGTGAAGACGATTGACGATCTCCAGGTCGACGGGAAGCGGGTCTTCGTCCGCGCCGACCTCAATGTCCCGCTCGACGGCGAGACGATCACCGACGACGGCCGGATCCGCGCCGTCGCGCCGACCATCGCCGCGCTCCTGGAGCGGGGCGCCAAGGTGGTCGTCGCCTCGCACCTCGGCCGCCCCAAGGGTGAGCCCGACCCGAAGTTCTCGCTCGCCCCGGTCGCCAAGCGGCTCGGCGAACTCCTCGGCAAGCAGGTCGCGTTCGCGACGGACACCGTGGACGACAGCGCCCGGGCGGCCGTCGACGGGCTCGCCGCGGGCGAGGTCGCGCTGCTGGAGAACCTGCGCTTCAACGCCGGTGAGACGAGCAAGGACGACGCCGAGCGCGGCGCGTTCGCCGATCGGCTCGCCGCCCTCGCCGACCTCTACGTGGGCGACGGCTTCGGCGCGGTGCACCGCAAGCACGCCTCCGTGTACGACCTCCCGGCGCGGCTGCCGCACGCCGCGGGCGGTCTGATCGCCACCGAGGTCGGTGTCCTGAAGAAGCTCACCGAGGACGTCCAGCGGCCGTACGCGGTGGTCCTCGGCGGCGCCAAGGTCTCCGACAAGCTCGGCGTCATCGACCACCTGCTGGAGAAGGCCGACCGCATCCTGATCGGCGGCGGTATGGCGTACACCTTCCTCAAGGCCCAGGGCCACGAGGTCGGCAAGTCGCTGCTCCAGGAGGACCAGGTTCCGGTCGTCCGGGACTACCTGCGGCGGGCGGAGGAGCGCGGCGTGGAGTTCGTGCTGCCGGTCGACGTCCTCGCGGCGGACGGCTTCCCGGACCTCAAGACCAAGGCCCCGGCGCATCCGCAGGTCGTCTCCGCGGACGCCATCCCGGCCGATCTGGAGGGGCTGGACATCGGTCCGGACACCCGCAAGCTGTACGCCTCGAAGCTCGCCGACACGGCCACCGTCTTCTGGAACGGCCCGATGGGCGTCTTCGAGCACCCCGACTACGCCGACGGCACCAAGGCCGTGGCCCAGGCGCTCCTCGACAGCCCGGCCTTCACCGTGGTGGGCGGCGGCGACTCCGCCGCGGCCGTCCGCATCCTGGGCTTCGACGAGTCCGCTTTCGGCCATATCTCGACCGGCGGCGGTGCAAGCCTCGAATACCTCGAGGGCAAGACGCTCCCCGGCCTCGCCGCACTGGAGGACTGAACAACCGTGAGTGACCGCACCCCGCTGATGGCGGGCAACTGGAAGATGAACCTCAACCACCTCGAGGCCATCGCCCACGTCCAGAAGCTCGCCTTCGCGCTCGCCGACAAGGACTACGAGGCCGTCGAGGTCGCGGTTCTTCCGCCCTTCACCGATCTGCGGTCGGTGCAGACCCTGGTCGACGGCGACAAGCTGAAGATCAAGTACGGCGCCCAGGATCTCTCCGCGCACGACTCCGGCGCGTACACGGGCGAGATCTCCGGGCCGATGCTCTCCAAGCTGAAGTGCACCTATGTGACCATCGGCCATTCGGAGCGCCGCCAGTACCACGCCGAGACCGACGAGATCTGCAACGGCAAGGTCAAGGCGGCCTTCCGGAACGACCTCACCCCCATCCTGTGCGTGGGCGAGGGCCTGGACGTCCGCAAAGCGGGCCAGCAGGTGCCGCACACCCTCGCGCAGCTGGACGGCGGCCTCAAGGACGTCCCGGCCGAGCAGGCCGAGACCATCGTGATCGCGTACGAGCCGGTCTGGGCGATCGGCACCGGCGAGGTCGCCACCCCCGAGGACGCCCAGGAGGTCTGCGGGGCCATCCGCGCCCGGCTGGCCGAGCTGTACAGCCAGGAGCTGGCCGACAAGGTCCGGATCCAGTACGGCGGCTCGGTGAAGTCCGGGAACGTGGCGGCGATCATGGCGCAGCCGGACGTGGACGGCGCCCTGATCGGCGGCGCGGCGCTGGACGCCGACGAATTCGTCAAGATCGTTCGTTTCCGCGACCAGTGAGTAGGCCCTGAGCCGAGCCTCGTCGTACTCTGTCGGGGGTCGTGGTGGCGCGTTTCGTGCCTCCCCGGCCCCCGTCTCCCGTAATAAACCGTCCGTAACGAGCCCGAGAGAGTTGGTCCGGCTGTGATCATGGGGTTTTCGATCGCCCTCATCATCTTGAGCCTTTTGATGATGATGCTGGTGCTCATGCACAAGGGGAAGGGCGGGGGTCTGTCCGACATGTTCGGCGGCGGAATGCAGTCCTCCGTCGGTGGCTCCTCGGTCGCTGAGCGCAACCTGGACCGCATCACCATCGTGGTCGGGTTGCTGTGGTTCGTCGTCATCGTCGTGCTCGGATTGCTGATGAAGCTCGACTGACATTCGACCGAAGTTCTGTCGAGGCGCGATTCCGGCCCGATAACTGACGTACCGTCGTCAGTGCGGCCGATTCGCGGCCTATCATGGGAGTGGCGTCCTCAAGGGCGGGTGTAACTCCTGTCGATGGACGCGCGTTGGGCCTTTCGTAGACTGGGGCGCCGGGCAGCGGGGCCGCCATTTCGATGCTTCGCGGCACCATCACGCAGGGAGTTACGACCGTGGCAAGTGGCAACGCGATCCGTGGAAGTCGGGTCGGAGCGGGGCCGATGGGAGAAGCCGAGCGAGGCGAATCGGCGCCGCGCCTGCGCATCTCCTTCTGGTGCTCGAACGGGCACGAGACCGTGCCGAGCTTTGCCAGCGACGCGCAGATCCCGGACACGTGGGACTGCCCCCGCTGTGGCTTCCCGGCCGGCAAGGACCGGGACAACCCGCCGGACCCGCCCCGCACCGAGCCGTACAAGACCCACCTCGCCTATGTGCGGGAGCGGCGCAGCGATGCCGACGGCGAGGCGATCCTCGCCGAGGCGCTCGCCAAGCTCCGCGGCGAGATCTGAGCCGGACCACGCCCGGACCCCAGCGACAGCGCGTGACGACGGCCCGGCCGGGCACCCTACGGGGGTGCGCGGCCGGGCCGTTGTCAGTGCCGCGGGCTACGGTCAATTAGGTTGGTGGACAACGGGGGCCAGGCACCGATGAGAAGTGGGCTGATGTCCGAGATGAACGCAGAAGGCCGCACCAGGCTCGATCAGCTGCCGGAGTGGAACGCGCTGGCCGAGCACCGCAAGGCGCTGGGCGACGCGCATCTGCGCGAGCTGTTCGCGAACGACCCCGAGCGCGCGAGCAGGTTCACGCTCCAGGTCGGCGATCTCCACGTCGACTACTCCAAGCACCTGGTGACGGACGAGACGCTGCGGTTGCTGCGGGAGCTGGCACGGGCCACCGGAGTGGCCGCGCTGCGGGACGCGATGTTCCGCGGCGAGAAGATCAACACCACCGAGGACCGCGCGGTGCTCCACACCGCGCTGCGCGCGCCCCACTCGGCGGTCATCACGGTGGACGGTGAGGACGTCGTCCCCGAGGTGCACGCGGTCCTCACCAAGATGGGCGTGTTCGCCGACCGCATCCGGGCCCGGGACTGGCACGGCCACACCGGCAAGCCCATCAAGAACATCGTCAACATCGGCATCGGCGGCTCCGACCTGGGCCCGGCGATGGCGTACGAGGCGCTGCGCGCCTACACCGACCGCGAGCTGGTCTTCCGCTTCGTCTCCAATGTGGACGGTGCCGATCTCCACGAGGCGGTGCGCGACCTGGACCCGGCGGAGACGCTGTTCATCGTCGCCTCCAAGACCTTCACCACCATCGAGACCATCACCAACGCCGTCGCCGCCCGCGCATGGCTGCTGAGCGGGCTCGGGGCCGGTGAGGAGGCCGTCGCGAAGCACTTCGTGGCGGTCTCGACCAACGCGGAGAAGGTCTCCGAGTTCGGCATCAACACGGACAACATGTTCGAGTTCTGGGACTGGGTCGGCGGGCGGTATTCCTACGACTCGGCGATCGGCCTCTCCCTGATGGTCGCCATCGGCCCGGACTGCTTCCGCGAGATGCTGGCCGGATTCCATCTGGTGGACGAGCACTTCACCACCGCCCCGCCGGAGCGGAACGTACCGCTGCTGCTCGGTCTGCTGGGCGTCTGGTACGGCGACTTCCACGACGCCCAGGCGCACGCCGTCCTGCCCTACAGCCACTACCTGTCCAAGTTCACCGCCTACCTCCAGCAGCTGGACATGGAGTCCAACGGCAAGTCGGTGGACCGGCAGGGCGACCCGGTCGGCTGGCAGACCGGCCCGGTGGTCTGGGGCACCCCCGGCACCAACGGCCAGCACGCCTACTACCAGCTGCTCCACCAGGGCACCAAGCTGATCCCGGCCGATCTGATCGGCTTCGCCAAGCCGGTGGACGACCTGCGGCCCGGGCTGGTCGCCCAGCACGATCTGCTGATGGCCAACCTCTTCGCCCAGGGGCAGGCGCTGGCGTTCGGCAAGACCCCGGAAGAGGTCGCCGCCGAGGGCGTGGCCCCGGAGCTGGTGCCGCACAAGACCTTCCAGGGCAACCGCCCCACCACCACCATCCTGGCCGCCGAGCTGAGCCCCTCCGTGCTCGGCCAGCTGATCGCGCTCTATGAGCACAAGGTGTTCGTCCAGGGCGCCATCTGGGACATCGACTCCTTCGACCAGTGGGGCGTCGAGCTGGGCAAGGTGCTCGCCAAGCGGATCGAGCCCGCGCTGACCGAGGGCGCCGAGGTGCCGGGGCTCGACGCCTCGACGGCCCGACTCGTCGCCACGTACCGCTCGCTGCGCGGCCGCTGAGGCGGTGACGCTGCCCTGAAAGCGGCGATCCCCCGTGCGCACCCGAGCGCACGGGGGATCGCCGCCGGACAGCGCCTACGGCGAGGCCGGTGGGTACAGCTCGCGCGGCAGACCGCTCGCCGCCGCCCGGTCCAGCAGCCACAGCGTGCGGCTGCGGCCGTACGCGCCCGCCGCCGGGGCCTGGATCTCCCCGGCCCCCGACAGGGCGATGGTCACCGCCTTCGCCTTGTCCTCACCGGCGGCCAGCAGCCACACCTCCCGCGCCGCGCGGATCGCGGGCAGGGTCAGCGAGATCCGGGTGGGCGGCGGCTTGGGCGCACCGCGCACCCCGACCACCGTCCGCTCGGTCTCCCGGACGGCGGGCAGCTCGGGGAAGAGCGAGGCCACATGGGTGTCCGGGCCGACGCCCAGCAGAGCGACGTCGAAGGACGGTGCCGCGCCGTGGTTCTCCGGCCGTGCGGCGCGGCCCAGCTCGATGCCGTACGCCTCCGCGGCGGCCTCCACATCGCCGCCGTACGGGCCGTCGGACGCGGGCATGGGATGCACCCGCGCCGGGTCCAGATCCACCGCGTCCAGCAGCGCCTCCCGGGCCTGGGTGACGTTGCGGTCCGGGTGGCCGTCCGGCAGGAACCGCTCGTCGCCCCACCACAGGTCCAGCCGGGACCAGTCCACGGCGTCGCGCGCGGGGGACGTGGCGAGGGCCGCCAGCAGGCCGTTGCCGTTGCGGCCGCCGGTCAGCACGACGGAGGCGGAGCCCCGGGCGGCCTGGGCGTCGACGATCTTCGTGATCAGCCGGGCCGCGGCCGCCTGGGCCATCAGCTCCTTGTCGCGGTGGACGACGACCTGCGGGGCGGTCACTTGTCTGCCTTTCCGCCGTTCCCGCCGTTCCCGCCGTTCCCGCCGTTCCCGCTGCTCCCGCCGGGCTTTCCCTCCGGCTTGCCGCCCGGCTTCAGGTCCGAGGGCTTCGGAGCCGACGGGGCCTGCGGCGGGGCGGGGGTGTTCGTCGGGGACGGAGCGGTGCCCGGGTCGCGCGTCGGCAGCGGCGGCCGGGGCGGCGCCGGCGCCTCGCGCGGCCTCTCGGCGGTCGCGGTGGCCGTGCCGCCGCCGGACGGGGCGGCATCCGCGGTCCCGGCGGGGGCCGGGTCGTGCCGGGCCGTACCGCCGCCGTTCAGCTTGTTCACGCCGAACTTCACCGAGATCGCGTACATCTCGTCCGGGTCGAGCCGGCGCAGCTCCTCGGCGATCAGCTCCGACATCTCCCGCCGCTGCAGTGCGACGTGCCGGTCCGGCTGGCCCGGCATCGCCAGCTCGGCCAGCGCGCCGTCGGCCCGGTCCAGGCAGATCACGCCGTCGGCCGTCTCCAGCCGCACCGCGGTCAGCCCCGGACCCTCGGTGATCTGCCGGTCGACCGGGACCCGCAGCCGCTCGGCGAGCCACAGCGCGAGCAGTTCGCTGCTCGGGTTGTACGCCTCGCCCTCGACGACCGCGGAGGTGATCTTCGAGTGCTTCTGGTCCAGCGCTGCCGCCAGCACACTGCGCCACGGCGTGATCCGGGTCCACGCCAGGTCGGTGTCGCCCGGGGTGTACGTCTCGGCCCGCAGGCCGAGGGTGGCGACCGGGTCCTCGGTGGCCTGGGCGTCGGTGATGCGGCGCTGGGCCAGCTGCCCCAGCAGGTCCTTGGCGGGGTGCTCCGGGGCGTCCTCGGGCCACCACACCACGACCGGGGCGTCCGGCAGCAGCAGCGGCAGGACCACCGAGTAGGCGTGGTTGGCCAGTTCGCCGTGGAGCCGCAGCAGGACCGTCTCACCGGTGCCGGTCTCGCCGCCGACCCGGACCTCGGCGTCCATCCGGGCCATCTTGCGGTCGCGCGGCGAGCGGCCCGGCCGCTTGATGACGACCAGGATGCGTGAGGGGTGCTCCTTGGACGCCTCGCTCGCGGCCTTCAGCGCGTCGTAGTGGTTGCCCTCGTCGGTGACGATGACGAGGGTGAGCACCATGCCCACGGCCGGAGTGCCGGTGGCCCGGCGTGCCTGGACCAGAGCGGAGTTGATCCGGCTGGACGTGGTGTCCGTGAGATCGATGTTCATGGCCGCCGCCAGCTCCGTCCGTCTCGTGCGAGCATCTCGTCCGCGGCCTTCGGCCCCCAGGTTCCGGCCGTGTACTGCTCGGGCTTCCCGTGCTTCTCCCAGTACTCCTCTACGGGATCGAGGATCCGCCAGGACTCCTCCACCTCCTGGTGGCGCGGGAAGAGGTTCGCGTCGCCCAGCAGGACGTCGAGCAGCAGCCGCTCGTACGCCTCGGGGCTGGACTCGGTGAAGGACTCGCCGTACTGGAAGTCCATCGTCACGTCGCGGATCTCCATGGAGGTGCCGGGCACCTTGGAGCCGAACCGGATGGTGACGCCCTCGTCCGGCTGCACCCGGATGACCAGGGCGTTCTGCCCCAGCTCCTGGGTGTCGGTGGCGTCGAAGGGGGAGTGCGGGGCGCGCTGGAAGACGACGGCGATCTCGGTGACCCGGCGCCCCAGCCGCTTGCCGGTGCGCAGGTAGAACGGGACGCCCGCCCAGCGGCGGTTGTCGATCTCCAGCTTGACCGCGGCGTAGGTGTCGGTCTTGGACTGCGGGTCGATGCCGTCTTCTTCGAGGTAGCCGCGCACCTCCTCGCCGCCCTGCCAGCCGTGCGCGTACTGGCCGCGCACGGTGTGCTTGCCCAGTTCGCGCGGCAGCTTGACGGCGGTGAGGACCTTCAGCTTCTCGGTGACCAGCGCCTTGGCGTCGAAGGAGGCGGGCTCCTCCATGGCGGTCAGGGCGAGCAGCTGGAGCAGGTGGTTCTGGATGACGTCACGGGCGGCGCCGATGCCGTCGTAGTAGCCGGCGCGGCCGCCGATGCCGATGTCCTCGGCCATGGTGATCTGTACGTGGTCGACGTAACTACGGTTCCACAGCGGCTCGAACATGGTGTTGGCGAAGCGCAGCGCCAGGATGTTCTGGACCGTCTCCTTGCCCAGGTAGTGGTCGATCCGGAAGACGTCGCTGGGCCGGAAGACCTCGTGGACGACCTGGTTCAGCTCCTGGGCGCTCTTCAGGTCGTGGCCGAAGGGCTTCTCGATGACGGCGCGCCGCCAGGAGTGGTTCTGCCCGTCGGACAGCCCGTGCTTCTTGAGCTGCCGCACCACGTTGGGGAAGAACTTGGGCGGCACGGAGAGGTAGAAGGCGAAGTTGCCGCCGGTGCCGCGGGCCTTGTCCAGCTCCTCTATGGTCGCCTTCAGCTTGGCGAACGCCTCATCGTCGGAGAATTCCCCGGGTACGAAGCGGAATCCCTCGGCGAGCTGCTGCCAGACCTCCTCGCGGAACTCCGTCCGCGCGTGTTCCTTCACCGCGTCGTGGACGACCTGGGCGAAGTCCTCGTGCTCCCAGTCGCGGCGGGCGAATCCGACGAGCGAGAAGCCCGGCGGCAGCAGACCGCGGTTGGCCAGGTCGTAGACGGCGGGCATCAGCTTCTTGCGGGACAGGTCACCCGTGACCCCGAAGATGACCAGGCCGGACGGCCCCGCGATGCGCGGAAGCCGCCGGTCCTTCGGGTCACGCAGCGGATTGCTGCTGGTGGTCAAGGTTTCACGCCTCCGACGGTGCGAGGCGGTTCAGCTCCGCCTCAGTGGACTTCAGCAGGTCGTTCCAGGACGTCTCGAACTTCTCGACGCCCTCGTCCTCCAGAAGCTGCACGACCTCGTCGTACGAGATGCCGATGGAGGCCAGGGCCTCGATGTCGGCCTTGGCCTGCTCGTAGCCACCGGCCACGGTGTTGCCCTTGATCTCGCCGTGGTCGGCGACCGCCTCGAGGGTGGCTTCCGGCATCGTGTTGACGGTGCCCGGGGCAACCAGCTCGTCGACGTACTGGGTGTCCTTGTAGGCCGGGTCCTTGACGCCGGTCGAGGCCCACAGCGGACGCTGCTTGTTGGCGGATGCGCGGTCCAGGGCGGCCCAGCGGTCGGAGCCGAAGACCTCCTCGTACGCCTGGAAGGCCAGCCGGGCGTTGGCGATGGCGGCCTTGCCGCGCAGCGCCTTGGCCTCGTCGGTGCCCTGCTTGTCGATGCGCTTGTCGATCTCGGTGTCCACCCGGGACACGAAGAAGGACGCCACCGAGTGGATCTTGGAGATGTCGAGACCGGCCGCCTTGGCCTTCTCCAGACCGGTCAGGTAGGCGTCCATGACCGCGCGGTAGCGCTCCAGGGAGAAGATCAGCGTGACGTTGACGCTGATGCCCAGGCCGATCACCTCGGTGATCGCCGGAAGGCCCGCCTGGGTGGCCGGGATCTTGATGAAGGTGTTCGGGCGGTCCACCAGCCAGGCGAGCTGCTTGGCCTCGGCGATGGTGGCCCTCGTGTTGTGGGCCAGCCGCGGGTCGACCTCGATGGAGACCCGGCCGTCCTGGCCGCCGGTCGCGTCGTGGACCGGGCGCAGGATGTCGGCGGCGTCCCGGACGTCCGCGGTGGTGATCATCCGGACGGCTTCCTCGACGGTGACCTTGCGGGCCGCGAGATCGGTGAGCTGCTGCTCGTAACCGTCGCCGCCGGAGATCGCCTTCTGGAAGATCGACGGGTTGGTGGTGACGCCGACGACATGCTGCTGGTCGATCAGTTCGGCGAGATTGCCGGAGGTGATCCGCTTCCGGGAGAGGTCGTCGAGCCAGATCGCGACGCCTTCGTCGGCCAGCCGCTTGAGTGCGTCTGTCATGGGGTGTGTCTCCTGTTGCTCGTCGCTGTTCAAGTCGGATGCGGGCGTCACTGCCCGGCGGCGTCCAGGGACTCGCGGGCGGCGCTGGCCACGGCGTCGGCGGTCAGGCCGAACTCCCGGTAGAGCACCTTGTAGTCGGCGGAGGCGCCGAAGTGCTCCAGCGAGACGATGCGGCCGGCCTCGCCGACGTAGCGGTACCACGTGAGGCCGATACCGGCTTCCACGGCCACGCGCGCCTTCACGGACGGCGGCAGCACGCTGTCGCGGTACCCCTTGTCCTGCTCTTCGAACCACTCGATCGAGGGCATCGAGACGACACGGGTGGGCACACCGGCGGCCTGCAACTGCTCACGCGCCTCGACGGCGAGCTGGACCTCGGAGCCGGTGCCGATCAGGATCACCCGCGGCTGGCCGCCCTCGGCCTCGAACAGGACGTAACCGCCCTTGGCGGCGTCCTCGTTGGCCTGGTACGTCGGCACGTTCTGCCGCGTGAGCGCGAGGCCGTGCGGGGCCGGCTTGTCGTGGTGACGGCGGGTGATCTCGCGCCAGGCGATGGCGGTCTCGTTGGCGTCGGCCGGGCGCACGATGTTCAGGCCCGGGATGGCGCGCAGCGCGGACAGGTGCTCGACCGGCTGGTGGGTGGGGCCGTCCTCGCCGAGACCGATGGAGTCGTGCGTCCACACGTAGGTGACCGGCAGCTTCATCAGCGCGGCCAGCCGCACGGCCGGGCGCATGTAGTCGGAGAAGACGAGGAACGTGCCGCCGTAGACACGGGTGTTGCCGTGCAGCGCGATGCCGTTCATGGTCGAGCCCATGGCGTGCTCACGGATGCCGAAGTGGATCGTTCGCCCGTACGGGTCGGCCTCCGGCAGCGGGTTGCCCTTCGGGAGGAAGGACGAGGACGCGTCGATGGTGGTGTTGTTGGAGCCCGCGAGGTCGGCCGAGCCGCCCCACAGCTCCGGGATCACTCCGCCGAGCGCCTTGAGCACCTGACCGGACGCCTTGCGGGTGGCGACGTCCTTGCCCGCCTCGAAGACCGGCAGCGCGCTCTCCCAGCCGTCCGGCAGCTCACCGGCGGTGACGCGGTCGAACTGGGCGGCGCGCTCGGGGTTGTTGTTGCGCCACTCCTGGAGCTTCTTGTCCCAGGCGGCGTGCGCCTCGCGGGCGCGGTCGACCAGGCCGCGGGTGTGGTTGATGACCTCGGTGTCGACCTGGAAGTGCTGCTCGGGGTCGAAGCCCAGGACCCGCTTGGTGGCGGCGACCTCGTCGGCGCCGAGCGCGGAGCCGTGGGATGCCTCGGTGTTCTGCGCGTTCGGCGCGGGCCAGGCGATGATCGTGCGGGCGGCGATGATCGAGGGGCGCTCGGTCTCGGCCTGCGCCGCCTTGAGCGCCGCGTACAGCTGCTCGATGTCGAAGTCGCCGCTGGCCGCCTGCTCGATGCGCTGGACGTGCCAGCCGTACGCCTCGTACCGCTTCAGCACGTCCTCGGACAGCGCGGTGGCGGTGTCGCCCTCGATGGAGATGTGGTTGTCGTCGTAGAGGGCGACGATGTTGCCCAGCTTCTGGTGGCCGGCCAGCGAGGACGCCTCGGCGGAGATGCCCTCCTCCAGGTCGCCGTCGGAGACGATCGCCCAGATGGTGTGGTCGAACGGAGAGGCGCCCTCGGGCGCCTCGGGGTCGAACAGGCCGCGCTCGTAGCGGGCGGCCATCGCCATGCCTACCGCGTTCGCGATGCCCTGGCCGAGCGGCCCGGTGGTGGTCTCCACACCGGTGGTGTGGCCGTACTCCGGGTGGCCCGGGGTGAGGCTGCCCCAGGTGCGGAACGACTTGAGGTCCTCCAGCTCCAGGCCGAAGCCCGCCAGGTAGAGCTGGACGTAGAGGGTCAGGCTGGTGTGCCCGGGGGAGAGGACGAACCGGTCGCGGCCCGCCCAGCCCGCGTCGGAGGGGTCGTGCCGCATCAGCTTCTGGAACAGAAGGTAGGCGGCGGGCGCGAGACTCATGGCCGTGCCAGGGTGGCCGTTACCGACCTTCTGTACGGAGTCCATGGCCAGGACGCGGGCGGTGTCAACGGCCCGCTGGTCCAGATCGGTCCATTCGAGGTCTGTGGTAGTCGGCTTCGTGCTCACCCTGAGTCAGGGCTCCTCTCCACAATGTCGCTGTCCGGTGACCGTATGCACACCGGCGTTGTCGAGCCTACCCCTGTAAGAACGGTCATCTTTTCGAGTTCCACTCAACGTCCTGGGGAACGAATCCCAAGGTTCCGGCATTCCCTGCCAGTTCCCTCACGGGGCTCACGCAAAGCGGTGTTCCGGCGGTGTTCCCATGGTCATCGGAGGGTTATGCGGACCGTCCGCGCTGGTCTTTCGGGGGGTGCCAACACGACCGGACCCCGGGGGCGGGCGGCGTATCCGCTACGTCTAGAGTGGCGTGGTACGCGCAAGTCTTTACCGGGGCTTCATCTCCGGTGCTTGCTGGTTCTTGCTTCCACCAGGGGTGTGCGTGACGGCCGTCGAATCCCGTCCTGCGGGGGTGCTCGAAACGAGCGAATCGAGCCTCGGTCAGCGGCTTCCGGGCCACCGGCCGGCCGGGGCCCGGGTCAAGGCGTTCGTGATGCTGACCAAGCCGCGCGTCATCGAACTGCTGCTGATGACCACGGTGCCGGTCATGTTCCTGGCCGCCCGGGGCGTCCCGGACCTGTGGCTGGTCCTCGCGACCTGCGTCGGCGGCTATCTGTCCGCCGGTGGCGCCGCCGCGTTCAATATGTATTACGACCGCGACATCGACGCGATGATGGACCGCACCTCGCAGCGTCCTCTGGTCACCGGCATGGTCTCGCCGCGCGAGTGCCTGGTCTTCGCCTTCTCGCTCGCCGTCACCTCCACCGCCTGGTTCTGGGTTTTCGTCAACCCGCTGTCCTCGATGCTGGCCCTCGGCGCGCTGGCCTTCTACGTCCTCGTCTACACGATGTGGCTCAAGCGGCGTACCTCGCAGAACATCGTGTGGGGCGGCATCGCGGGCTGCATGCCGGTGCTCATCGGCTGGTCGTCGGTCACCAATGAGGTGTCCTGGGCCGCGGTGATCCTCTTCCTGGTCATCTTCTTCTGGACGCCGCCGCACTACTGGCCGCTGTCCATGAAGGTCAAGGACGACTACGAGCGGGCGAGCGTGCCGATGCTGCCCGTCATCGCGGGCAACAAGGCGGTCGCCCGGCAGATCGTCCTCTACAGCTGGGCCATGGTCGGCGTCTCGCTGCTGCTGTGGCCGCTCGGCTACACCGGCTGGTTCTACCCGGTGGTGGCGACCGTGCTGGGCGCGTTCTGGCTCAAGGAGGCGCACGGGCTCCAGGCGCGCGCCCGGGCGGAGATCACCGGCGCGAAGCTCAAGGAGATGCGGCTGTTCCACTGGTCCATCACCTATGTCTCGCTGCTGTTCGTCGCCGTCGCCGTGGACCCCTTCCTGCGGTAATTACCGGCGGGTAGCATCGGGGGTATGGCAGATACCACGCAGGCGTCCCCGAAGGACGAGAAGCGGGCCCAGCGGCTCGCCCACCAGATCACGGCCTTCGCCAAGAGCCACGGCGGCAGCGCCGAGGGCCAGCTCGCCCACATCGGCCGCGGCACCGTCCGGATCGCCCTGGTGGGCGCCAACGGCGAATGGGGCACCCTCGTCGCCCCCAGCCAGGACACGGCCCGCCGCGCCGTCGAGATCGCCGGGCTCACCCTCCAGGACGACTTCGACGGCGATCTCGCGGCGAAGGTCCGCACGGGTCCGTACGAATGGAAGCGGATGGCCGGCATCCAGATGGGCGGCCCGCGCAACACCCCCGACGCGTGAGCCGTAAAGCCTTCCACCGCGACGCCTGAGCCGCAGAGCCGGCCCCGCGACGGCCGAACCCCGCACAGCCCGAACCCCGCGAAGTCCGGGCCCCGGACCGGCACAATGGGGCCGCGCCCGCATACGGCCGGTCCGCCGGACGCCGACCGGCGACACCTCGTGCGGCATCCGGGCGTTAAGCCCTGCGATGCCGGAGGGCGAGGAGGCGGCGGCGATGGACGAGGCGACGGGTTCCCCGGACACCCTGGGACCCTGCGGACACGCCGCGGGGCCCGCGCCCGGCCCGGTGCCCCGGGATGGGCCGGGCGTGGCGCTGCCGCCGCTGGTCGACCAGCACGGCCACGGCATCGTCCACGGCGAGCTGGGCCTCGGCTCGTTCGAGACGCATCTGGCCGCCGCCGCCGGATCGGGCCCGGCGCCGGTGGGGACCACGTACTTCGACAGCTTCACCGGGCTCGCCGTACGCCGCTGGTGCCCGCCGCTGCTGGGCATGGAGCCGCACTGCACGCCGGTGCGCTACCTCGCCCGCCGCCGCGAGCTGGGCGCATACCGCGCCGCCCGGCTGTTGCTGCGCGGCGCGGGCATCGGCACGTTCCTGCTGGAGTCGGGCGCCCCGAGCGACCTGACCTCGCCCGCCGAGCTGGCGGCGGCGGCCGACGGCCGGGTGCACGAGGTCGTACGGCTCGAACCGCTGGCCGAACAGGTCGCGGACACCTCGGGGACGGTCGACGCGTTCATCGGCAACACCGCCGAGGCCCTGTACTCCGCATCCCAGCACGCCACCGCCTTCGCGCTGGGCATCACCTTCTGTGACGAGACCCCGCCCGACCCGCGCGAGGTGCGGCGCGCGGCGGCCCGGCGGCTGTCCGTACGCCCGGTGCGCGACCGGGCGCCCGACCCGGTGCTCGCCCAGCATCTGATGTGGAGCGCGGTGGCGACCGGGCTGCCGGTGCAGCTGCACTGCGCCGATCCCCGGCCGCTCGTCGGTTTCCTGCGCGCCACCGCCGGGTTCGGCACCGATCTGGTGCTGCTGCCCGACCGGCCGCATCACCGCCGGGCGGCCCGGCTCGCCGCGGTGTTCCCGCACGTCTACGCGGACGCGGGACCGCGCCCGGCGGAGACGCTGGCCGAGGCGCCGTTCGGCAAGCTGCTGTTCTCCACCGGCGCCCGAGCGCTTCCCGAGCTGTATGTGACCGCCGTCCGGCTGTTCGGCCAGGCGATGGGCCGGCTGGCGGCCGAGTGGGTCGCCGACGGGATCTGTACGGGGGCGGAGGCCCGGCGGATCGCCGGGCTGGTCGCGGCCGGGACCGCGCGCCGGGTCTACCGGCTGGACGCGGCGGGCTCGGGCTCCGGGGCCGGGTCCGCCGGGGCGCTGTCCGGCTGAACCGCCTCATGGTCGCCGGCCGGGCCGGGGTCCGCGGCGACGGCGAGCGCGGGGCGCTCGCGCTGGGAGAACAGCACCCGCAGGACCGCGATCCACACCAGGCAGGAGCCGAACATGTGGATGCCGACGACCACCTCGGGCAGGCCCGTGAAGTACTGGACGTACCCGATCACGCCCTGGAGGAGCAGCACGGCCAGCAGGTCGCGCACCGCACGGCGCTGGGGCTCCGGGGCCTTCACGGCGCGCAGCGTGAACCACAGGGCGGCGGTGAGGCCCAGCACGATGTAGACGAAGTCCACGTGCAGCTGGGTGATCTCCTGCCAGTTCAGCGGGATCCGGTGCACCTCACGGGCGTCACCGGCGTGCGGACCGGAACCGGTGACCACGGTGCCGATCAGGATCAGCGTCAGGGTCGCGCCGACCAGCAGCCAGGTCAGCTGGCGCACCGGACGGGCCACCAGGTCGCGCGGGGCGCCGTCGCCCTCGCGGGAGCGCTGCCAGACGACCATCCCGACCGTGAGGAGCGCGGTGGCCAGCAGGAAGTGCGAGCTGACGATGTACGGGTTCAGGCCGGTGAGGACGATGATGCCGCCGATGATGGCGTTGCTCATGATCAGCCAGAACTGGGCCCAGCCCAGCCGGGTGAGGGAGCGGCGCCACGGCTGACGGGCCCGGGCGGCGATGATCAGCAGACCGGTGAACGCGCACAGCACGTACGTCAGCATCCGGTTGCCGAACTCGATGGCGCCGTGGATGCCCATGTCGGCGGTGGGCGTGAGGCTCCCGGAGGTGCACCGGGGCCAGGTGTCACACCCCAGCCCGGACTCGGTCAGCCGCACCGCGCCCCCGGTGACGACGATGACCACGGCCATCACCACGGTGGCGAGCGCGGCGCGCTCCACGAAGCGCGCGGAGGGCTGCCAGCGCCGGGCGATCAGCTCGAACGGATTCAGCGAATTCGGCACGGAGCCATCGTAGGACGGAGCTTGTGCAGCTTTTCACGAGGGTCCCGGTTACCGGCGGAAGCGGCCCGGGAGGGCTCTCACTCCCAGCCCCCGCTCCCAGCCCTCACTCCCAGCGGAAGAACCGCGCCGCCGCCCCGAGCCCCAGCACGGCCCACACGGCCAGGATGCCGAGGTCCCGCCAGGGCACTCCGGACCCGTCCTGGAGGACGTCCCGCAGCCCGCCGGAGAGCGCCGAGATCGGCAGCAGCTCCAGGACGGCGCGGGCCCCGCCCGGGAACTTGTCCAGCGAGACGATCACCCCGCCGCCCACGAGCAGCAGCAGGAAGACCAGGTTGGCCGCGGCGAGGGTCGCCTCGGCCCTGAGGGTGCCCGCCATCAGCAGCCCGAGCCCGGAGAACGCGGCGGTGCCGAGGACCAGCAGCAGCACCACGGCGAGCGGGTCGCCGTGCGGCGACCAGTCCAGCGCGAAGGCGATCGCGGTCAGCAGCGCGATCTGCAGGACCTCGGTGACCAGCACCGCGCAGGTCTTGGCGGTCATCAGCGCCCACCGGGGCAGCGGGGAGACGGCGAGCCGCTTGAGGACGCCGTAGCGCCGCTCGAAACCGGTCGCGATGGCCTGCCCGGTGAAGGCCGTGGACAGGACGGCGAGCGCCAGCACGCCCGGCGTGAGGAAGTCGACGGTGTTCCCGGCGGCGCCGGTGGCGCCCGTGTCAACGATGTTCACGCTGCTGAAGAGCACCAGGACGAGGGAGGGGATGACGACGGTCAGCAGCAGCTGTTCGCCGTTGCGCAGCAGCATCCGGGTCTCCAGCGCGGCCTGCGCGCGGATCATCCGGAGCAGCGGTGCCGCCCCCGGCCGGGGGAGATAAGTGCCTGTGGCGGTCACGCGCGCAGCTCCTTACCGGTCAGCTCCAGGAAGACGTCCTCCAGGGTGTGCCGCTCGACCGAGATGCGGTCCGGCATCACGCCGTTCTGCGCGCACCAGGAGGTGACGGTGGCCAGCATCTGCGGGTTGACCTTGCCGGTGACCCGGTAGCCGCCGGGGGTCAGCTCGGCGGCGCTGCTGTCGGCGGGCAGCGCCTTGAGCAGCGAGGCCAGGTCGAGCGCGGGGCGGCCGCTGAAGCGCAGGGTGTTCTCGGCGCCGCCGCGGCACAGCTCCTCGGGGGTGCCCTGGGCGATGACCTTGCCGCCGTCGATGATCGCGACATGGTCGGCGAGCTGTTCGGCCTCGTCCATGTAGTGCGTGGTCAGCACGACGGTCACGCCGTCGCGGCGCAGATCGCGGACCAGGTCCCAGGTGGCGCGGCGGGCCTGCGGGTCGAGTCCGGCGGTGGGCTCGTCGAGGAAGACCAGTTCGGGGCGTCCGACGACGGCCATGGCGAGCGCGAGCCGCTGCTGCTGGCCGCCGGAGAGCCGCCGGTAGGTCGTCCGGCCGCAGGAGCCGAGGCCCAGCCGGTCGATGAGGGCGGGCACGTCCAGGGGATGGGCGTGGAGGGAGGCGGTGTGGCGCAGCATCTCTTCTGCGCGCGCCCCGGAATAAACCCCTCCGGACTGGAGCATGACGCCCACCCGCGGCCGCAGCGCCGCCGCGTCGGCGACCGGGTCGAGGCCGAATATGCGCACCGTCCCGGCGTCGGGGCGGCGATATCCCTCGCACGTCTCGACGGTGGTGGTCTTGCCTGCGCCGTTGGGGCCGAGGACGGCGCTCACGGTGCCACGGCCGACGGACAGGTCGAGCCCGTCGACGGCGGTCTTCGAGCCGTACCGTTTGACCAGGCCGACGACGTCGACCGCGGGCTCTTCTCGCATGTCCGGCAGTCTACGAACGCCGGGGCGCGCCGTGGGCGGCAGGGCCGGAACGCGATCCCCGCGCGGCTCCCGTGAGATCCCCTCCGGCGGGCACGGAAGCGGCATCGCCGCAGGTCACACTTAGGTACGCCTAAGTGACACACTCCACCGGAAGCCGTCTCCGCTTCCGGTTGTACCTTGCGGCGGAATTACGCAACAATGGCGTTGTGAAATACGCGAGCGAGGCTCCCGAGGGAAGCGCGGCCGAGGCGGCCGCGCGATCCGGTGTGCCCGCCGCGACCGCTCCCGAGGAGCAGCACGGCACCCGGAACCGGGTCGCCCGCTCCATCCTCGACCACGGACCGTCCACGGCCGCCGAGCTGGCCCTGCGGCTGGAGCTGACCCAGGCGGCCGTGCGGCGCCACCTCGACACCCTCGTCGCCGACGGCGTCGTCGAGCCCCGTGAGAAGAGGGTGTACGGGGCGCGTCGGCGCGGCCGCCCGGCCAAGGTGTTCGCGCTGACGGACTGCGGCCGTGACGCCTTCGACCAGGCCTATGACGATCTCGCCGTCGACGCCCTGCGCTGGATCGAGCAGAGCGCGGGCGGCGGCGAGGCGGGCCGGGCCGCCGTCGCGGCGTTCGCCCGCGCCAGGCTCGCCGCCCAGGCCGAGGCGTACCGCGGCGCCGTCGAGGCGGCCGCCCCCGGGCGGCGTACCGAAGCCCTGGCGGGCGCGCTGTCCGCGGACGGGTACGCTGCTACGGCGCGCAGCGCGCCCGTCGGCGAACAGCTCTGCCAGCACCACTGCCCGGTCGCCCACGCAGCCGAGCGATATCCGCAGCTGTGTGAGGCGGAGACCGAGGTCTTCTCCCAGCTGCTCGGGACCCATGTCCAGCGTCTGGCCACCATCGCCCACGGCGACGGGGTGTGCACGACGTTCATTCCGAAGACCGGACAGACCGACTTCGCGGTCGAGAAGACCGACCACCGCACCACCAAGACCACCACAGCATCTGCCAGCACGGCCGGGAGGAACCCCGAATGACTCTCCCCACGGAGACCGCTCACCCCGAGCTCGAGGGTCTGGGCAACTACGAGTACGGCTGGGCCGACTCCGACGTGGCCGGCGCCTCGGCCAAGCGCGGCCTCTCCGAGGAGGTTGTACGCGACATCTCGGCGAAGAAGTCCGAGCCGGAGTGGATGCTCAAGCTCCGTCTCAAGGGGCTGAAGCTCTTCGGCAAGAAGCCCATGCCCACCTGGGGCTCGGACCTGTCGGGTATCGACTTCGACAACATCAAGTACTTCGTCCGCTCCACCGAGAAGCAGGCCGCCTCCTGGGAGGACCTGCCCGAGGACATCAAGAACACGTACGACAAGCTGGGCATCCCGGAGGCCGAGAAGCAGCGCCTCGTCGCGGGTGTCGCGGCTCAGTACGAGTCCGAGGTGGTCTACCACCAGATCCGTGAGGACCTGGAGGAGCAGGGCGTCCTGTTCCTGGACACCGACACCGCGCTCAGGGAGCACCCGGAGCTGTTCAAGGAGTACTTCGGCACGGTGATCCCGGCGGGCGACAACAAGTTCGCCTCGCTGAACACGGCCGTGTGGTCCGGCGGCTCCTTCATCTACGTGCCCAAGGGCGTCCACGTGGACATCCCGCTCCAGGCGTACTTCCGGATCAACACCGAGAACATGGGCCAGTTCGAGCGGACGCTGATCATCGTCGACGAGGACGCCTACGTCCACTACGTCGAGGGCTGCACCGCGCCGATCTACAAGTCGGACTCGCTGCACTCCGCGGTCGTCGAGATCATCGTCAAGAAGGGCGCCCGCTGCCGTTACACGACCATCCAGAACTGGTCGAACAATGTGTACAACCTGGTCACCAAGCGCGCCGTGGCGTACGAGGGCGCGACCATGGAGTGGGTCGACGGCAACCTCGGCTCCAAGGTGACCATGAAGTACCCGGCCGTCTACCTGATGGGCGAGCACGCCAAGGGCGAGACGCTGTCCATCGCCTTCGCGGGCGAGGGCCAGCACCAGGACGCCGGCGCCAAGATGGTGCACATGGCGCCCCGCACCTCCTCGAACATCGTCTCCAAGTCGGTGGCCCGGGGCGGTGGCCGCACCTCCTACCGCGGTCTGATCGAGATCGGCGAGGGCGCCGAGGGCTCCAAGTCCAACGTGCTGTGCGACGCCCTGCTGGTCGACACCGTCTCGCGCTCGGACACCTACCCCTACGTGGACGTCCGCGAGGACGACGTGTCCATGGGCCACGAGGCGACCGTCTCGAAGGTCAGCGATGACCAGCTCTTCTACCTCATGAGCCGCGGTCTGTCCGAGGACGAGGCCATGGCGATGATCGTGCGCGGCTTCGTCGAGCCGATCGCGCGCGAGCTGCCCATGGAGTACGCGCTGGAGCTCAACCGGCTGATCGAGCTGCAGATGGAGGGTTCGGTCGGCTGACGCCAACCGTCCTTCCCGCCCCGCCGTCGGGGCACCCCCGTGTAAGCCCCAGAAGGCAGAAAGCGAGCAGTACGACAGCCATGGCTGAAACCATTCCGGCCGGATCCACCACGGACGGCGTCATCCAGGTGGGGAAGCAGCCCATCGACGCGCGCGTGAGCGCCCCCGCGTCGTACGACGTGGCCGACTTCCCCGTGCCCCACGGGCGCGAGGAGGACTGGCGGTTCACGCCGCTGGAGCGGCTGCGCGGCCTCCACGACGGCACCGCCGTCGCCGATGGCGGCGTCAAGGTCGAGGTGTCCGCCCCCGAGGGCGTCACCGTCGAGACCGTGGGCCGTGACGACGCGCGCCTGGGCAGGGCCGGCAAGCCGGTGGACCGGGTGGCGGCCCAGGCGTACAGCTCCTTCGAGAAGGCGTCGGTCGTCTCCGTGCCCAAGGAGACGGTGCTCGACCAGCCGGTGCGGATCGCCGTGCACGGCGAGGGCGGCACCGCCTTCGGCCACCAGGTGATCGAGGTCGGCGCCTTCGCCGAGGCCGTCGTCGTCATCGACCACACCGGCGACGCCACGGTCGCCGCCAACGTCGAGTACCTGATCGGCGACGGCGCCAAGCTCACCGTCGTCTCCGTCCAGGACTGGGACGACACGGCCGTCCACGTCGGTCAGCACACCGCGCTGGTCGGCCGGGACGCCACCTTCAAGTCCGTGGTCGTCACCTTCGGCGGCGACCTGGTCCGGCTGCACCCGCGCGTCGTCTACGGCGCGCCGGGCGGTGAGGCCGAGCTGTACGGCCTGTACTTCACCGACAACGGCCAGCACCAGGAGCACCGGCTCTTCATCGACCACGACACCCCGCACTGCCGCAGCAACGTGGCCTACAAGGGCGCGCTGCAGGGCAAGGACGCGCACGCGGTCTGGATCGGCGATGTGCTGATCCGCGCCGCGGCCGAGGGCACGGACACCTACGAGCTGAACCGGAACCTGGTCCTCACCGACGGCGCCCGCGTCGACTCGGTGCCGAACCTGGAGATCGAGACCGGCGAGATCGTCGGCGCCGGTCACGCGAGCGCGACCGGCCGCTTCGAGGACGAGCAGCTGTTCTACCTGATGGCCCGGGGCATCCCGGCCGAGGAGGCGCGCCGCCTCGTCGTCCGCGGCTTCTTCGCCGAGCTGGTCCAGCAGATCGGGCTGCCCGAGCTGGAGGAGCGTCTGATCGCCAAGATCGAGGCCGAGCTGGAGGCGTCCGTAGGATGACCGCGACCTATGTGCGCGCGTGCGCGCTGACCGAACTCGAAGAGGACGCTCCCAAGCGCGTCGAGCTCGACGGCGTGCCGGTCGCGCTGGTGCGCACCGAGGGCGAGGTGTTCGCGGTCAGTGACATCTGCTCGCACGCGAACGTCTCGCTCTCCGAGGGCGAGGTGGAGGACTGCCAGATCGAGTGCTGGCTGCACGGCTCCAGCTTCGACCTGCGCACCGGCAAGCCGTCCGGCCTCCCCGCGACGCGCCCCGTCCCCGTATACCCCGTAAAGATCGAAGGGGACGACGTGCTCGTCTCCGTCACCCAGGAGTCCTGAGGCACCCATGGCAACGCTTGAGATCCACGACCTGCACGTCTCCGTCGAGGCCGAGGGCGGCCCGCGCGAGATCCTGCGCGGCGTCGACCTGACCGTGAAGCAGGGCGAGACGCACGCCATCATGGGCCCCAACGGCTCCGGCAAGTCCACCCTGGCGTACTCGCTCGCCGGTCACCCGAAGTACACGATCACCGGCGGCACCGTCACCCTCGACGGCGAGAACGTGCTGGAGATGTCCGTCGACGAGCGGGCCCGCGCCGGTGTCTTCCTCGCCATGCAGTACCCGGTCGAGGTGCCCGGCGTCTCCGTCTCCAACTTCCTGCGCACCTCCGCGACCGCGATCCGCGGCGAGGCGCCGAAGCTGCGCACCTGGGTGAAGGAGGTCAAGGAGGCCATGCAGCGCCTCCAGATCGACCCGTCCTTCGCCGAGCGGAACGTCAACGAGGGCTTCTCCGGCGGTGAGAAGAAGCGCCACGAGATCCTTCAGCTGGAGCTGCTGAGGCCGGCCATCGCGATCCTCGACGAGACCGACTCCGGTCTCGACGTCGACGCGCTGCGCGTGGTCTCCGAGGGCGTCAACCGCGTCCGCGAGTCCGGCCAGGTCGGCACCCTGCTCATCACCCACTACACCCGCATCCTGCGGTACATCAAGCCCGACCACGTCCACGTGTTCGCCGCGGGCCGGATCGCCGAGTCCGGCGGCCCGGAGCTGGCGGACAAGCTGGAGGAAGAGGGCTACGAGGCGTACGTGAAGGGAGGCGTCTCCGAGTGACACAGCTGCCGGGCCTCCTCGACACCGAGGCGATCCGCAAGGACTTCCCGATCCTGGACCGCACGGTCCACGACGGCAAGAAGTTCGTCTACCTGGACAACGCGGCGACCTCGCAGAAGCCGCGTCAGGTCCTGGACGCGCTGAACAGCTATTACGAGCGCTCCAACGCCAATGTGCACCGTGGCGTCCATGTGCTCGCGGAGGAGGCCACGGCGCTGTACGAGGGCGCCCGCGACACGGTCGCGACCTTCATCAACGCTCCCAGCCGCGACGAGGTGATCTTCACCAAGAACGCGTCGGAGTCGTTGAACCTGGTCGCGAACATGCTCGGCTGGGCCGATGAGCCCTACCGGGTGGACCAGGACACCGAGATCGTCATCACGGAGATGGAGCACCACTCCAACATCGTGCCGTGGCAGCTGCTCTCGCAGCGCACCGGCGCGAAGCTGAAGTGGTTCGGCCTCACCGATGACGGCCGTCTCGACCTGTCCGAGATCGAGCAGGTCATCACGGAGAAGACCAAGGTCGTCTCCTTCGTGCTGGTCTCCAACATCCTGGGCACGGTCAACCCGGTCGAGGCGATCGTCCGCCGCGCGCAGGATGTCGGCGCGCTCGTCGTCATCGACGCCTCCCAGGCCGCCCCGCACATGCTGCTGGACGTCCAGGCGCTCCAGGCCGACTTCGTGGCCTTCACCGGCCACAAGATGTGCGGCCCGACCGGTATCGGTGTGCTGTGGGGCCGCCAGGAGCTGCTGGAGGACCTGCCCCCGTTCCTCGGCGGCGGCGAGATGATCGAGACCGTCTCGATGAACTCCTCCACCTACGCCCCGGCGCCGCACAAGTTCGAGGCCGGTACGCCCCCGATCGCCCAGGCCGTCGGCCTGGGCGCGGCCGTGGAGTATCTGGCCTCGATCGGCATGGAGGACATCGCCCGCCATGAGCACGCCCTGACCCACTACGCGGTCGGCAGGCTCCTTCAGGTGCCCGATCTGCGCATCATCGGCCCCACCACGGCCGAGGAGCGCGGCGCCACGATCTCCTTCACGCTCGGTGACATCCACCCGCACGATGTGGGCCAGGTCCTCGACGAGCAGGGCATCGCCGTCCGAGTGGGTCACCACTGTGCCCGTCCGGTGTGCCTGCGGTACGGAATTCCTGCGACCACGCGAGCGTCGTTCTATCTGTACTCCACGCCGGCCGAGGTGGATGCCTTGGTCGACGGGTTGGAGCACGTACGGAACTTCTTCGGCTAGGGGATGCCACGTGAAGCTGGATTCGATGTACCAGGACGTCATCCTGGACCACTACAAGCACCCCCACGGGCGGGGGCTCAGGGACGGCGACGCCGAGGTACACCACGTCAATCCCACCTGCGGTGACGAGATCACCCTCCGGGTGCGGCTTGACGGCGAGACGATCGAGGACGTGAGCTACGAGGGCCAGGGCTGTTCCATCAGCCAGGCGAGCGCGTCCGTGCTCAACGACCTGCTGGTGGGCAAGGAGCTGAGCGAGGCTCGCAGGATCCAGACGACGTTCCTGGAGCTGATGCAGTCCAAGGGCCAGTTGGAGCCGGACGACGCGATGGAAGAGGTGCTGGAGGACGCGGTCGCGTTCGCCGGTGTCTCCAAGTACCCGGCCCGGGTCAAGTGCGCGCTGCTGAGCTGGATGGCATGGAAGGACGCCACCGCTCAGGCCCTGGGCGACGGCGCTGAAGGGAAGACCGCATGACTGAGAACCTGGATTCCACCGTGGAAACCACCACCAAGCCCGCGAGCGAGGAAGAGGTCCGCGAGGCCCTCTACGACGTGGTCGACCCCGAGCTGGGCATCGACGTGGTCAACCTCGGCCTCGTCTACGGCATCCACGTCGACGAGAGCAACATCGCCACCATCGACATGACGCTCACGTCCGCGGCGTGTCCGCTGACCGACGTCATCGAGGACCAGGCGAAGTCCGCGGCCGACGGCATCGTCAACGAGCTGCGGATCAACTGGGTCTGGATGCCGCCGTGGGGCCCGGACAAGATCACCGATGACGGCCGCGACCAGCTGCGGGCTCTCGGCTTCAACGTCTGAGGGTCCTGGATACGCGAAAGCGGCCCTTGGCGCACCGTGCGCCAAGGGCCGCTTTCGCGTATCCGGAACGTTTTGTGTACGTTCGTACGCATCGTTGTGTACGATCGTACACATGGGATACCTGACGCTCTCCGGCGCGATCCTGGCCGAGGTCCTGGCGACCACCTCGATGAAGTACAGCGACGGCTTCAGCAAGCTCTGGCCCTCGCTGGCGACCGCCCTGGGCTACGGAATCGCCTTCGTGCTGCTCGCCCAGACGCTCAAGACGATCCCCGTCGGCACCGCGTACGCCGTCTGGGCCGGGGCCGGGACCGCCCTCATCGCCGCGATCGGGATGGTGTTCCTCGGGGAGGCGGCGACCGCCGCCAGGGTGATCGGGGTGCTCCTGGTGATCGTCGGAGTGATCATGCTGAACCTCGGCGGGGCCCACTGATGGGGCGCCGCTACGACCCCGAGCGGCGGCAGCGGATCATCGACGCCGCGATCGCGGTGGTGGGGGAGCGGGGCATGGGCGCGCTCAGCCACCGGTCCGTGGCCGCCGCCGCGGACGTGCCGCTCGGCTCGACCACGTATCACTTCGCGACCCTGGACGACCTGCTGGTCGCCGCGCTCGACCAGGTCAACGCCGAGTGGCTGGCCGACATGGAGCGCTGGGAGCGCGACGCGCCCCCCGGGACGCCGCTCGCCGACGGCATGGCGGGGCTGATGGAGCTGCTGCTGACGGGCGACCGCAAGCGGCTGGAGCTGGAGTACGAGCTGTATCTCGCGGCCCTGCGCCGCGCCTCGGTGCGGCCGATCGCCGCCGCGTTCCTGGACCGGATGACGGAGCTGCTGGAGCGGCGCACCGCCGACCGGGACGTCGCGCGCGCCGTGAACGCCCTGTTCGACGGGATGCTGCTGCAGATCCTGCTGACCGGGCGGGAGTTCGACCGGGAGGAGGCGCGGGCGGCGTTCGCCCGGGTGGCCGGGGTGTAGAGACGGTCCGGCCACCCGGGCGCCGGAACGGCCCGAGACCTTCCTGATCGCCTTCCGCGGCCGGGCCCGCTGACGACCGGCGGCGCGGCACCGCCCGGCCCTGGCCGGGCCCGGCGCCCCGCCCGGCGTCTGTCCGCTGAGACCGGTTAGCCTCCGGGCCCCGGCTCCGGTTAGCGTGCTGACCATGACCGATGCAGCCACCACCACCCGCACCACCGGCGCCGTCGCCGCCGGGCTCGCCACCCTCACCGAGGACGGCACCGTTCTGGACACCTGGTTCCCGGCCCCCGAGCTGGCCGACGCGCCCGGCCCGGCCGGGACCGAACGGCTCGACGCCGAGCGCACCGCGCAGCTCCTGGGCGAGACCGCCCTCAAGGCGCTCGGCCCGGACCCGCGCCGTGGCGTCGAGGTCGTCGCCGTCCGCACGGTCATCGCCTCGATCGACGACAAGCCGCTCGACGCGCATGACGTGTACCTGCGGCTGCACCTGCTCAGCCACCGGCTGGTCAAGCCGCACGGGCTGAACCTGGAGGGCCAGTTCGGCCTGCTCGCCAACGTCGCCTGGACCTCGCTCGGTCCCGTCGCCGCCGACCAGGTCGAGCGGGCCCGGCTCGCCGCCCGCGCCGAGGGTCTGCACCTGGCGGTGACCAGCGTCGACAAGTTCCCGCGGATGACGGACTACGTCGTTCCGGCCGGTGTCCGCATCGGTGACGCCGACCGTGTACGGCTCGGCGCGCACCTCGCCGCCGGAACGACCGTCATGCACGAGGGCTTCGTCAACTTCAACGCGGGCACGCTGGGCACCTCCATGGTCGAGGGCCGCATCAGCGCGGGCGTCGTCGTCGGCGACGGCTCCGACATCGGCGGCGGCGCGTCGATCATGGGCACGCTGTCCGGTGGCGGCAAGCAGACCATCACCATCGGCGAGCGCTGCCTGCTGGGTGCCGAGGCGGGCCTCGGCATCTCCCTCGGCGACGACTGCGTCGTCGAGGCGGGCCTGTACGTGACGGCGGGCACCCGGGTGACCCTCCCGGACGGCAAGATCGCCAAGGCGCTTGAGCTGTCCGGCGCGACGAACCTCCTCTTCCGCCGCAACTCCACGACCGGCGCGGTCGAGGTCCTGCCGCGCACCGGCTCCTGGGGCGGCCTCAACGAGGCGCTGCACACCCACAACTGACGGCAGTCGGGAAAGCCCCCCACCCCGCCCCTCCCCGGACCCGGGGGCTCCGGCCCCCGGGCCCCCGGGCCGGGCGCGGCCCGGGGCTCGCGGTGCCGCACGGCGACGGCGGCCCCTGGGGCTGCCGCGCCGGACATGCGCCACCGTGCAGCATCACCACGGCGGGGCCGAGCCTTCCGTCAGGGGCGCAGGCGGACCACCTGGGGGTCGTGGTCGCTGGACTGGTCGGCGAACTCCGCGTTGATGTGGACGATGTCGTAGTCCGGGCCGCGCAGGGCCCGGCTGGTCAGGATGTGGTCCAGCACCTGCGAGTTGCCGTTGTAGACGTAGCCGTACCGCTCATCGCGCGGCAGGCGCGTCACCAGGTCGGTCAGGACGCCGCCCTCGGTCAGGCCGGACAGCGCCGGGGAGAACTGGTAGTCGTTGAGGTCGCCCGCGACGACCACCGCCGCCTTCGAATCGGCGGCCAGCAGGGACTTCACGAAGGTGTTGACCGCCGTGGCCTGGCCCGTGCGCTGGGTCTCCGAGGACCGGACGGGCGGCTGGACGCGGGCGTCGAGGCCCTGGTCGCCGCCCTTGGAGTTGAAGTGGTTGGCGACCACGAACACCGGGCGGCCCCGGAAGGCGAACTGCCCGACCAGCGGCTTGCGGCTGTCCTTCCACACCGCACTGCCCGGCTCGATGCGCCCCGGGGAGGCCGACAGGCCGGCCCCGCCGTCCTTCTTCACGACCCTGACCGGCGTCGTCGAGTCCCCGCCCGGGATGTCGGTGAAGGCCACCCGCTTCGGGTTGTAGAGGAAGGCGACGCGGATGTTGCCGCCCGGCTGCCCGCCGTCCTGGTCGTCCACGGGGTTGATCTGCCGCCATTCGTACGCCGGGCCACCGGCCGCGGCGATCGCGTCCGTCAGCTTCCTCAGCGTGGCGTCGGCGCCCACGACCCCGTCATTGGTGGCGCCGTTGTCGTCCTGGACCTCCTCCAGGGCGACGATGTCGGGCGAGGCGAGATTGTCGACCAGGCCGGAGGCGAGGCGGTCGAACTTCGACTGGGCGGTCTTGGGCGACAGGTTCTCGACGTTGTACGTGGCGATCGACAGTTCGCCGGACGTCTGCTTGCGGGTGCTCTCCCGCTCCAGCCCGCGATCGTCCAGTGTCCCCAGCGCACTGGCCGCGATCGTGTAGCCGCCGAAGTTGTCGTAGTCCAGCGGCCCGGCCGTCGTCCCGGTGAGCCGGTCGCCGACGTCGGCGACCGGGAAGGGGCGTTCGGCGTAGGGGAGCAGGGAGGTGACCTTCAGCCGCCCGGCGTTCGGGTCGCGGTACGTGTCGTAGAGGGCGCCGCCGCGCGCGGTGCGCTTGTGGCGGGGTTCGGCGGTGACCCACAGCTCCTTGTACGTGTTGGTCGCGCCGACCACGGGCGCGTCGGCGACCGCGACCCGCATGCCCTCCAGGGACTCGTAGCGGTCCAGGGCGTACGAACGGGGCCGCAGCGCCGGGCCCTCCAGGGAGCCGCCGGGGGCGTAGCGGTCGGGGACGGTGGAGGGGTTCAGCCGGAAGGCGGCGGGAAGCGCGTTGCCCTGTGACCGGACCGTCCACGTGGCCTTGGAGATCTCGGTCAGCGACTGCAGCCCGGCCGACGCCCCGCCCGGGTAGTACTCGCTCACCGTGCCGCTGACCAGGACCGCGTCCCCGACGGCGACGGACGGTGTGGTGGAGCCGGTGAAGACGAAGACGGCCTCGCTGGTGGCCGGGTCGGCGTCCGGCCGGGGGTCCTGGATCCAGAAGCCGCGCGACGAGCCGAAGGCGCGCACCGCCGTGACCGTGCCGGGGACGTCGGTCACCTGCTTCCCGGCCAGCGGGGATATCCGGGTGCGGCCCTGGATGTCATGGACGCGGGCCGCGTCGGCGGACGATGAGGCGAACGCGGACGACGGGCCGACGAGCAGCCCTGCCGCGACGGCGGTGACGGTGACGGCGACGGCGGTGCGCCGGGCGCGAGGGGACATGAGTGATGGCCTCCGATGCGGAGTGAACAGAGGGACGAGGTGGCCTCTACGCGCGTCAATCTCTTGTCTCCGCAGGACAGTTGTCAAGGGCGGTCAGGTGTACGGACCCGGACAGAGGAATGAACAGACACGGGAACGGGCGAGGGAACGCGGCGGGCGGCCACATCGGGACGAAACTGCCCCCGCGTTCCGTCTACGCTGGGGGGTCGGGCCGCGCGCCCCGTGCCCTCCGTACCACCACGGCCGAGGAGACTTCCCGATATGCCAGGAGACCGCCCCACCATGCCGCCCGTGCGGCTCCGCACCGAGGCGGAACTCGCCCGGGACGCGCTCGCCGCGCCGCTCCTCGCCCGCGCGGTGCGGCTCGCCCGCTGGGCCGAGCCCGGAAAGCCGGTGGCGGTGGGGGGCGTGCTGTCGGCCGAGGATCTGCGGGCCGCGGTGGAGCTGCTGGACCTCGCGGCCGACGAGGAAGGCGCCGAGCACGTCGCCCAGGCGTGGCAGCTGGCCGTCGACACCGGGCTGGTCGCGATCCAGGAGTCCGAGGCCGACGACGCGGCCGAGGCGGACGACGTGGACTCCGTGGCCGACGGCGAGAGCGAGGCGCCCGCCATCGCGACCAGCGGTGAGGAACTGCGGCTGATCACCGGCGGCAGCCCGCAGGACGTCCTCGACATCTGGCTCGACGGCTTCGAGACCGTCCTCGCCGACGCCGCCGCGCCCGACCTCGCCGACATCGTGGACCAGATCAGCGAGGGCGGCGAGATCGACCTCGACTCGATCGACTGGAACCCGGAGGAGGAGGCCGAGTTCCTGGACGGAATCCTCGGCAACCTCTACCTGCTCACCGCCATGGACGAGGAGGCGGCCGTCGGCGCGGTGCCGCTGCCCGCGCTCGTCGCCTCCATGGTCGTCCCCGACGACATGGACGAGCCCACCGACGACATCCTCGAAGAGGTGTCGGAGGCGATGGTGCGGCTGGACGACCAGTTCCGGCTGCTCGCCCCGACCGGTCTGATCGAGTACCAGCCGGTGGACGAGGCGCTGATCGAGGAGGTCGACGGGGAGGTCCGCCTCCACGAGTCCGACCCGGCGCGGCAGCAGCCGCAGGACGACGAGGAGGACGTCTCCCGCTACGGGATGGTCCGCCTCACCCCCCTCGGCGTCTACGCCGTCCGCTCCCGCATGCTCGACGCGGGCGTCGACGCCCCGGTCGTCGGCGATCTGGCCGACAAGGGCGCGGACGTCCTGCTGGACACCCTCCCCGGCCACCCCGAGTCCGCCGCGCACGCCGAGGCCGAGCTGTGGCTCGACCGCCGTACGCCCGACGGGGCCGCCCGGGAGCTCCTGGCCGCCGCCCGCGGCGACGACGAGGACGCCCCGCTGCGCCGGCTCACCTGCCAGCAGACGCTGTCGCTGGTCGGCGGCGCGGCCGAGCCCGCCCTGCGGGAGGTGCTGGACGACCGTCACCTGGGCGGGCTGGCCCGGGTGTGGCTGGCCGAGCACGGCGCGAAGGACATCCCGGAGCCGTCGGAGACCATGGTCTTCTGGCTGACGGTGGACACCCTGGCCGCGCAGCTCGCCGCGGAGGACGACTCCGAGGAGCTGCGGGACCTGGTGCGCGGGCTGGTCGACCAGTCCGGCGGCTTCTTCGAGTCGGCCTGGAAGGTGGACCACCCGGCGACGGCCGACGTGCTGGAGGCGATGGGGCGGCTGCACCCGGACAAGAAGGCCGCGAAGGAGGCCCGGAAGGCCGCGTTCAAGGCCCGCTCCCGGGCGTAGAGTCTCCTGGCGGCGATGGACGGACAGCGGACAGCGGACAGCGGATGACGGAGAGCGGGTAGCGACCAACGGCCAACGGCTGACGTTCAACAGGTAACGGATGACAGATGTCGAAATCTGTTATCGCCTGCATGGGCGTCGATATCTGTCAGCGAGACATCGATGGGCCCGTTTGGTCCGTCGATGTCTCGTTCCGTTCAACTGCTGTTCGGTCTGGGACGAAAATCTATGCGCGCAGTCCCCAGCATGGCGTCCGCAGCCAGGACCTCGCCGCTCAGGAGATAAAGATGCCCCTCACCCGAAGAGACTTCGCGAAGCGCTCCGCCTACACCGGGGCCGGGTTCGCCCTCGTCGGCAGCGCCGGGGTGCTCGGCACCGCGCCCGGCGCCCTGGCGGCGGAGGCCACCGGCAGCGCCGCGGGGCTCGGTTACGGCCCGCTCGTCGCCGACCCCAAGGGCATCCTGGCCCTGCCCAAGGGCTTCACGTACAAGATCATCACCCGGACCGGTGAGACGACGCTGGAATCCGGCGAGTCCACCCCGTCCAACCACGACGGCACCGCGACCTTCGAGGGTCCCCGCGGCGCGACGCTGCTCGTCAACAACCACGAGCTGAAGGGCCCCCGCGCGGACTGGCCGCACCCGGTTCCGCTGATCGACGGCCTGGTCTACGACCCGGCGGCGTCCGGCGGCTGCACCGTGGTCGAGGTCGCCAAGCACGGCGACCACGTCACCGAGTGGGTGGGCATCGCGGGCACCTCGACCAACTGCGCGGGCGGGCGCACCCCGTGGGGCACCTGGCTGACCTGCGAGGAGACCGAGGACAAGGCCGGCCAGAACGGCATGACCAAGGACCACGGCTACGTCTTCGAGGTCGATCCGCAGGACCGCGAGGCCAACCGCGACCCCAAGCCGATCAAGGCGCTGGGCCGGTACGCGCACGAGGCGGTCGTCGTCGACCCCAAGCGCGGCCACCTCTACCTCACCGAGGACGCCTCCGGCCCGAACGGTCTGTTCTACCGCTGGGTCCCGCCGCACGGCTTCGAGCACGGCCGCGGCCGGCTGCGCACGCTGAAGGACGACGCGGGCGTGCTCCAGGCGCCCAAGTGCTACGACTCCGGCGGCAACTTCGTGGACGACCTGTCCCGCGCAACCAGGACCGGCACGGTCTACGGCGTGGACTGGGAGCCGGTGCGCGACCGCGACGCCAAGTCCGTGCCCGTCCGCAAGCAGTTCGCCGACGGCCAGATCACCCGGGCGCGCAAGCTGGAGGGCATGTGGTGGGCCGACGGGGGCGCGTACATCGTCTCCTCGTACGCCCGTGAGGAGAGCCCGGTCCAGCACGACGGCCAGGTCTGGTTCTACGACCCCAAGCGCCGCACCCTCACCCTCAAGGTGCTGCTGGGCGTCAACCCGGACCCGTCGAAGGACGGCGCGTTCGACGGCCCGGACAACATCACCGTCTCGCCGTACGGCGGTCTGGTGATCGCCGAGGACGGCGAGGGCGTCCAGCACCTGTTCGGGGCGACGGACGACGGCCGCACGTACCCGATCGCCCGCAACGACCTGAACATCGGCTCGGCCGAGGAGCCGGAGTTCAGCGAGTTCACCGGCGTGGTCTTCTCGCCCGACGGGGCGACCCTGTACGCCAACATCCAGGAGCCGGGCATCATGCTGGCGATCACCGGCCCCTGGCGCCGTCAGCGCTGAGCGGCCTTCACGGCGGGGAATCCCGGGGGCGGGCGACTGCGTTGACGCGTAGGTGACCTCGCGCCTTCGTAACGTGCCCTTCTCCGTCCTGGACCGCTCCCGCACCCGGCAGGGGCGGGAGCGGTCCCAGGCGCTGCGCGACACCGTGGGCTTCGCGCGGCAGGCCGAGGCTCTGGGATTCCACAGGTTCTGGGTCTCGGAGCACCACAGCGTCCCCGGCGTCGCCGGGTCCGCGCCCACCGTGCTGGCGGCCGCCGTCGCGGCGGCGACGGACCGCATCCGGGTGGGCACCGGCGGTGTGATGCTGCCGAACCACCGCCCGCTGGTGGTGGCCGAACAGTTCGGGGTGCTGGCCTCCCTCCACCCCGGCCGCATCGACATGGGGCTCGGCCGCTCGGTCGGCTTCACCGACGGCATCCGCCGCGCCCTGGGTGCCGAGAAGGACGCCGCGCGGGACTTCGGCGCGCACCTGGCCGAGCTGCTGGGCTGGTTCACCGGTGAGCAGCGCGCCTACCCCCAGGTCCACGCCCACCCGGCGGAGGGCCTGACCCTGCCCGCCTTCGTCCTGGCGACGGGCGCGGGCGCCGATGTGGCCGCCGAGGCCGGGCTGTCTCTCGTCATCGGCGATCTGCGCGGCAGGGACCGCATGCTCCGCGCGATCGACCGCTACCGGGCGGGCTTCCGCCCCTCGGCGTGGTCGTCCGCCCCGTACGTCGTCGTCTCGGGCAACGTGGCGGTCGCCGACACGACGGAAGAGGCCCGCCGCCTCCTCGTCCCCGAGGCCTGGGCGATGGCCCACTCCCGCACCCACGGCAGCTTCCCCCCGCTCGCCCCGCCGGAGGAGATCGCCGCGCTGGACATGACGGAGAAGGAGCGCGGCTTCTACGAGGACGGGCTGCGGGGCCAGCTGTACGGCACGGAGGACGAGGTGGCCGCCGCGCTCGATGAGCTGATCGGGAGCAGCGGCGCGGACGAGGTCCTGGTCACGACGAGTACGTACGACCAGGACGCCCTGCTCGACTCCTACCGCCGCCTGGCGAGGCTGGCCGGCCTGGCGCCGCTCAGCGCCGTGTGACGCGGGTTCGGCCAGCTCCGCCAGCAGGTCGACCACCGGGTCCACCGCGCCCGGCTCGAACATCTCTGCCGACGACTCGTCGTATGTCGCGGCGACGCTCTCTGCGAAGTACCTGTCCTCGTCGTCATGGCCCATGGCCGGGACCGTACTGCGGCGGCGCGGCCGGGCGCGCCCCGTTTTTTCCGGTCAGACGGCGACGAGAGTGACCCGGCCCCCGCACAGTTTTTCCATGTCGTCCGTGTCCGACGTCAGCATGACCACAGGGCCGGGCTGGTGCAGCGCCGTGACCGCCACCATCGCGTCGATGGCGTACTTGTGGCCGTGCAAACCGGTCTCCTGGAGCAGGAGCGCGGC
Source organism: Streptomyces sp. NBRC 110028 (assembly GCF_001417735.1). Lineage (GTDB taxonomy): Bacteria > Actinomycetota > Actinomycetes > Streptomycetales > Streptomycetaceae > Streptomyces. The sequence goes on along the minus strand of NZ_BBUZ01000031.1, from coordinate 136,305 downwards.
TTCCTTCGACCAGTCCACGCTGAGGGATTCCACGCGGACTTGGGAGAGCACGTAGTTCCAGCGTGCGCGTTTGATGCTCCCATGCTGGGCCTCGATGAGGGTGGCGCCGCTGACCACCCGGTCCGCACCGCGATCCAGCGCCGATCGCACCATGTTCATCACGGCCCGGTCCTGCTCCAGGTACAGCGACAGTCCCTGGCTGTCCAGGACGAGGCAGCCGCCCCCGGTCAGACGGCCTCGTGCCACCGGGACTCCCGACGCTCGGCCGCGGCCCAGACGTCGGCGGCCGCCTGACGCTCCGCGCCGGTGAACGGGCCGTTCTCATCCTCGAACTCGGCGAGGTATTCGCGGGTGGCCTGGTTACGCAGATGCTCCTCGATGGCCACGGCGACGAGTGCCGAGACCCCGCGATTGCCCGCGTAGTCGCGCAGGGCCCGCACGGTGCCCTCGGGGAGGGACACGCTGATCGCCTTGGCCGGGCCTTCGCCGAGGCCGGGCTCTGCCGCTTCTTCTGCCACGTGCCCTAGTTTAGCAATCCGCTTCATAATGCGGCTTGCGCATGACGGAACGGCCGAAGCTGCGGGTCTGCCTCGGTGCGCCCCCCCGGTGCGGGACCGGGCCGAGCCCGCCGGGGGCGCACCCCGCCCGGGACTCAGAGGGCCTTGCCCGCGGGCTTCGCCATCCCGCGCACCGTGCGCGAGTCCACGTACTCGCCCATCGCCGTCATCTCCCACTCGCCCGAGAACTGCCTGATCAGCTTCGCCATCATCACGCCCGTCCGGGGCTCGGCGTGGGTGATGTCGAAGCGGACCAGCTCCTCGTTCGTCTGGGCGTCCACCAGGCGGCAGTACGCCTTGGCCACGTCCGTGAACTTCTGGCCGGAGAAGGAGTTGACGGTGAAGACGAGGCCCGTGACCTCCGGGGGGAGGCCGCCCAGGTGGACGGTGATGGACTCGTCGTCGCCGCCGCCCTCGCCGGTGAGGTTGTCACCGGAGTGCTGGATGGCGCCGTTCAGGATGGCCAGCTTGCCGAAGAAGCACGCGTCGATCTTCTTGCGGTCGGCGCCGAAGGCGATCACGGAGGCGTCCAGGTCGATGTCGGCGCCACGGAAGGCGGGCTCCCAGCCCAGGCCCATCCTCACCGAGCTGAGCATGGGGCGACCGCCCTTGACCAGGGAGACGGTCTGGTTCTTCTGGAGGCTCACCCGGCCCTTGTCCAGGTTGATCTTCCCCGAGGAGGGCGGGGCCGCCGGCATGGGCGGCGGCGGAACGGAGGCCGCCGGGCCGGTCGGCGGGGGCGCGTGGGTGACCGGGGGCGCGGGCTGCGCGGCGGGCGCGGCCGGGGCGGCCGGGGCGGCGGGTTCTTCCACCGTCACGCCGAAGTCCGTCGCGATGCCCGCCAGACCATTCGCATAGCCCTGCCCCACGGCCCGCACCTTCCAGGCCCCGCCCCGCCGGTACACCTCGACGACCACGAGCGCCGTCTCGGCCCCCAGCTGGGGCGGGGTGAACGTGGCGATCACGGCGCCGTCGTCCGCCCCGCGCACGGTGGCGGTCGGCTCGGTGCCCGCGAAGGTGGCGCCGGGGGCGTCCAGGCTGGCCGTCACCACGATCTTGTCGATGTCCGGCGGAACGGCGGCGGTGTCGACGGTGATCGCGTCACCACCGCCCCCGGCCCCGGCGCGGTGGCTCACGCCGGGGCCGGTGGGCTGGTTGTAGAACACGAAGTCGTCGTCGGAGCGCACTTTGCCGTCGGCGGTGAGCAGCAGGCCCGATACGTCGAGCCGCACGGGCGCGGTGACGTCAACCGCCACGCGCGCGACGGAGAGGGGGAGGTTCGAGCCGGGAGTCATAGCGGTCATGTCCGGGGTAACGAACGTCCCTGCTTTACAGTTCCTTGACCTGGTGCGAATGCCGGGTGCCGGGTGCCGGGTCCTGGTGCGGCTGCGTCGTGGGGGCGCGGCCCTCGCGCGTCATCGGTGGCCACCGGTTGGTGGTTCCAGCACCTGCCCGGCGACCGACAGCCGGCGCCCGCGAGTATCAGCGGCGGGTTTCGATCTTCAGGTCACCCGCGGTCACACCGCGGATGTGGTCACTGGCGAGCATGTCGTGAGGGAAGCCGAGTTCGGGCGCGCCGGCCCCGTCGAGGCGGGCCAGTTGGGAGGCGGTGAAGTCGATCTCCAAGGCGCCCAGGTTGTCCTCCAGCTGCGCGGGGGTGCGGGCGCCGATGATCGGTGCCGTCACGCCCGGGTTCCGCAGGGTCCAGGCCAGCCCGACCTGGGCGGGTGTGCGGCCCAGCTCCGCGGCGACCTCCTTCACCACGTCCACGATGGCGAGGTTGCGTTCGGACGGCGAAATGGCGAGGCTGCTGCTGGATTTCGGCACCCTTCCGCCCTCGCGGCGCAATGCGATGTGGCTGTGCCTGATGCATCCGGAGGTGCGTGAGTTCTATGTCGACCGCGAACGCGTCGTGCGGGAGGGGATCGCCCACCTGCGCGCCGCGTGGGCCGCGCATCCGGAGGATCGGGCGTTGACCGACCTCATCGCCGAATTCACCGCTCATGACGAGGAATTCGCGCGCTTGTGGGCCGAGCGGGACGTCAAGGTCAACGGCCGCGGGCGCAAGGTGATCCGGCATCCTGAGGTCGGTGTGATCGCCGTGCATTTCGAAGTGCTGATGCCACTTCAAGATCCGGACCATCGGTTGGTGATCCACCGCGCCGCGGACGAGGAGAGCCAGTCGGCCTTGGAGCGGTTGTGCGCGCGGTGAGCCGGGCGGGTACGGACGGCGGTGGCCGCCAGAGTGGTGTAGCGCATCGTGAAGCCGGCCCCCAGAGCGTCGATAGCGCTCCGACCGCGCCCAGTATTTCGGTCAGCTGGTCGGAGCGAAGCCGGGTGAGGCCGCGCCGGTAGTGGGGAGCAGGTTTTCGCGCGGGCACGCGCGCGGGCGCGAGGGGCTTGTGCGGCAAATCGAGACAGCGGCCAGGACTGGGGCGACGGCGTCGTCGTCTCCACCGCGGGCAACGGCGAGCGGTTCGGCGAGGCCTCACTGCCGTTCGACCAGTTCGCCTCGCGGCTCTACATCTTCCACGCCGACCCGCTTGAGCAAGGCGAACCGGAGCGGGTGCCCGCCGAAGACATCGCGCGGATCATCGGCTACATCGAGCGCAGCTGGGGCACCGAACGGCTGCCCGCGGGGATGCTGCAGGCCCTCGAAGGGCCCACGAGCCTGTGAGCTTGACCTTGACACGGTGACAAGGTCTTGACTGCGGATGTGGACACGAACACGGCACGCGCTCTTCAGGGGCTCGAACACAACAACGCGTCGGTCAGGCTGCGGGCGGCGCTGGCGGTCGGCACGACCCCGGACCCCCGGTTCATCGGCACGCTCGTCGAGCGGTGCGCGATCGAAGCCGAATTCTCCGTGCGCGAGATGCTGACGTGGGCACTCACCCGCCACGCGGCGGCGATGACGGTCCCGGTGCTGTGCGCCGAAGTCCGCTCGGAGCGTGCGCAGGCACGGAGCCAGGCGCTGCACACCCTGTCCAAGATCGGGGATCGGGGAGCCTGGCCGGTGATCACACCGGCGCTGCTGGCCGACGCCGACGACGAGGTGGCCCGCAGCGCCTGGCGGGCGGCGGTCGTGCTCGTACCTGAAGGCGAGGAGCGCGAGTTGGCCGCAGGGCTGGCGACACAGCTCGGGCGCGGCGGGCGCGAGACGCGGCTGAGCCTCAGCCGGGCGCTGATCGCGCTCGGGGAGGTGATGCTGCCGACGCTGGACGCCGCGACGACCCATCCCGACCCTCGCGTGCGCGCACACGCGATCGCCACGGAACGGCTGTGGCGCGACCCGGACGCCGGGTTCGAGTTCGCGATGGAGGAGGCGAAGCGCGTCGTGGCCCTCGGCGCGGGCGGCTCAGGAGGGGCGGGGGCAGGCAGTGCTGATCGGTGATGTCGCGCGGCGTGCCGGGGTCAGCGCCCGCATGCTCAGGCATTACGAATCGCTCGGCCTGGTGCGGCCGACGGGCCGTACCGACTCCGGTTATCGGGAGTATTCGAGCGAGAACATCCGGCGGATCTTCCATATCGAGAGCCTGCGGTCGTTGGGGCTGTCGCTGCGCGACGTCAGGCGCACGCTCGATGACCCCGGCTTCGCGCCCGCCGAGCTGGTCGACGACCTCATCCGCCAGACGCGGGACCGTATCGCGGCGGAGACGGAGCTGCTGACGCGACTGCGTCGGATCGGGGCCGCGGAACCCGCCGGGTGGGAGGACGTCCTCCAGACCGTCGCGCTCCTCCAGGCGTTGGGGTCGACGAGCGCGGCGGCGCGGCAGCGCGCGGCCCTGTCGGCGGTCGAGGACGTGCCCGTGCCGGTGGAAGCACTGGTCGAGGCCGTGCTGAGCGAATCGGATCCGCATGTGGCCGGGGCCCTCCGCTGGGCGCTGGCGCAGGCGGGCGGGGACGGGCCGGCACTGCTGGCGGACGGCCTCGGCTCCCCGGAGGCCGAGGTGCGCAAGCGTGCCGTCCAGTGCGTCGCCGAGATTCCGAACGACGAGGCGACCGCGTTGCTGCGGGACGCCCTCACGAGCCCCGACGTCGTGGTTCGCGGGTACGCGGCTCTGGCGCTCGGGGCGCGGGGAGTGGCCGACGCGGTCCCGACGCTCATCGACATGATCGTCGAGGAGCGGAACGACGTCGACGCGGCCGACGCGCTGAGCACGCTGGCGCGTGATCCCGCGCTGGCGAATCAGATCGCCACCGGGCTCGTCGACTGCCTCGCCCGAGCCGCCGTCGGAGCGGCCGCACGTCGACGGCTGACCCAGGCGCTCGCGGACATCCCCGGGAGCCTGGCGTCACGTGCCCTCGCGGATCTGTCGCATGACGACGACCGCGCCGTCGCGCTCACCGCGACGTACATCCTCACGCTGCGCGGCAGCGAATGAGCGGTCAGCCGTCCGCTTCCGCCACGGGGGCGGAAGCGGACTCCATCGCCTCCACGAAGCGGCGCACCGTCTCCGCGTCACACTCCCCGCGCACCGTTATCGACCGCCCGTTGGCGCTGATGACGACGGCGGGCGCGGTCGGGCGCGCGGCGCGCCACGCGGCGTAGGACAGCCCGAGGTTCAGCGCGCCGAGCCCCTGGGGGTGCGTTGCGAAGGCCCGGGGTCACCTGGCCCGGGACCGGAGGAATCGGTGGCCGAGGACAACGGCCCGCCCATGCGCCACCGGGATTTGCACGGCCGGGCCGGTACTGCGAGGGTGTCAGTCAGGGGAGCACACGGGCCATGACTCCTGTGCCGGATCGTCCAGCCACGCGCGTTGACCGTGCGCGGTGACCGTAAGTCCGAAGCGGGTCAGCTCAGGAGAACCCCGGCGCTTCCACCAGCGGTAGGCGTCGGTCACCTCGTCCCACAGGCGCCGGGCCCCTGACTGCCAGACGGAGGCTCGCGCCTCCTCGTCCCGAAACATCACGCACGCCCAGGAGCTGTCCGTCAGGCCGTAGAACCACACGGGTCGCGCGCCGTCGCGCTTGACCGCTACGGCCTGGCGGCACTGGAACACCCGGAGACCGAGCACGAACGGCAGGTCCGTGAACCGACCGGTGACGAACTCCTCCTCCGTGATGTCCGTGGCGCTCCGCTCCGCGTCTTCCAGGTGTCCAGCCGACAGGTAGTCGTCATGACGGGTCGTGGGGCCGCGCTGTGCGCGGAGTTTCATGAACTCCACGGAGCGAGTGAAAGGGCCCGTGGCCACCCCTGACGTGACCGTCAGCCGAACCATGGCGTCCGCGTTGCTGTAGAACGTGCCCCAGGGCGCGAGGATGGCCCCGCCGGGCCGGGTCTGGTTGATCCACGCCGTGGGCACGCTGCGGATGCCGACCGTTGCAAGGACGCGGTCATAGGGAGCCGCGTCCGGGCAGCCCTCGAACCCGTCGCCCACGACCACCTGGGGGTACAGGCCATGCCTGCACAGGCATTCGCGGGCCGCCGCGGACACCGCCCCGTCCACCTCGATCGTCGTCACGTTTTCGCGCCCCAGCCGGTGGGTGAGCGCCCCAGCCGTTTCCCCGGTGCCCGTGCCCACGTCCAGCACCCGCAATCCGTCCTCCACGCCGAGGTCCTGGAGCAGGGAATAGACGACGGACGGCATGGACGACGAGCTGGTGGACAGTTCCCCGGGGCCGGGGCCCCGGTGTGCCCCGTCGTCCCACTGGGTCACGATGGGAATGTCGCTGTCCGCGGCGTCGTACCAGGCGTCCGGGTCCTTCTGCCGGTCGACGGGGCTACTCGTGCGGGTGGTCATGTCATAGGGCCAGATGAGATCCGGGAGGAACATGGCCCGGTCCACGGCCGCGAATGTCGGCGCCCAATCCGAGGAGAGGGCGCCGGACTCCATGAGGACTCGCCCCAGCTCCTTGCGGCTGGGGCGGTCCGTACGCAGAACGTCCAGTGTCACTTGCGGTGCTTCCCGTCGCCCTCGGGGCTGGAACCGTCGGGGCTCGGGGGGTCCTGCGGGGGTTGCCAGGGCTGGCCGGGCGTGTTGTCGTCGTCGCCCTGGGCGTTCAGGTTGATGTTTACCCTCATCGTTGTCTCACCGCTCCTCATCGGTCGGTTGTGCTGGGTGAGCAGCACGCTAGGGATGGCGGTGGGGCCACCCCAAGGAAGTTCCACAGAGTTCCACGCGGATCACTCCAGGGCGCTGATGGCGGAGGTGATCAGGGCCCGCGCGTCGCCCCCGTAGACCGCCAGACGGGAGAACTCCCCGAACGCCTTCAGGTACTGGCGCACTTCAGTGGGTGCGGTCACGTTCACGCGGGCAGTCAGCAACTCCGCTTCGGCCTGTTCGTCGTCGTAGACCGTGAAGGTCTCGATCATCCACATACGGCGTTCGGCGGTGAACGGAATCACCCCCAGAGAGACGGACGGGAACGCCATGACGGACAGCAGATAGCCCAACTGGCCGGCCATCGTCTCCGTGTCACCCACACGATGGCGGAGGACCGACTCCTCCACGAGCAGTGCGAACCGGTGGTCTCCCTCGCGCACGACGCGCGCCGAGCGGGCCAGCCGAGCTTCTACCGCGTCTGCCACGTCGTCCGGTGTCTCGTGAAACTGACTGATGGACCGCAGCAGGGCCGTGGCATATTCGTGCGTCTGGAGGACGCCGGGGACGACGTTGGCGCAGTAGGTCCGAAAAAGCCGTGTGCGCTCATAGAGAGCGGCGTAGGACTCCTGGAGTCTGCGCAGCCCCGTGCGCTGGACACGCCGCCACTCCACATACATGTTGTCGGCGGAGCGGGCCGCCGCGATCAGGTCGGGGGCCTGGTCCTCCGCCCGGCACGCGGCACACCATCGACGTATGTCGTCGTCCGATGGCGGGGTCACGGCATTCTCCAGCCGGGACACCTTGGACTTGTACCAACCGGCCCTCTCGGCCAAGCCATGGCCGGTCAGGCCCGCGTCCCTCCGTAGCTCCCGGAGTCGGTCGGCAACGCTCCTACGGGCAGCCTGGACGCTTGATGACGGAGACACGGGCATGTGCTGAACAGGTCTATCGGATCGTGTAGTCCTCGTGTGGCGTCGCACGTTCCCAGACGGCTTCGAACGCCGACGCGCACAGCTTCGCCGCTTCCGGGCGTTCGTCCAGCTCCGGCCCGGCCGAACCACCCTCACCGGTGAAGTGGTTCCACATGACCAGACGACCATCAAAGAGCCAGAAGTCATTTCCAGGAAGTGCGATGTCCGATGCTTGGCGGCGTGGAAGCCACCGGACCAGCTCCCCGGCCGTCACGTTCTGGTATGTGCAGGCGTGTTCGTATCGGATGTACTCGCTGACCGGTTCGGATACGAGGCGTGCCCGGCGGAACACCACGCCCCGGGCCGTCGCCTCGCGGACCCAGGTGTGGAAGTCGTTCCACCACGTGGCCGGGTCCGGATCGGGCCGCCAGCCCGAACACCACTGTTCGAACTCCGCCGCCTCCTCCCCGATTCCATAGGAGTCGCGCATCTCCAGATGGACGGCTGAATGGTACGTGTTGGCGAGTAGCTCAGTGAATGCCAAGTCGGTCTGCGACATCACACGCCTCTCTCAGTGCGGGCACCATGCGGATGGGCAGCCGTACCACCGATTCCGACTCGGGGATCGGACCCGTCTCCCGGCATTGAGCCAAGAGCGCTTCCCCGGCCTTCCATCCCTGAACGACGATCTCCTCCGCTTCGTCGTCCACCCAGGCCGTGGGGCACTGTGTCCCGTTGGTGTTCGGGTCCTTGGCGATGAACCGTAACGCCATGACTCGCTCCACTCTCCTGTGGGTTCTATGACGTTCCACGACTGTCACCCGGGAGGCGGAGGCCGTCAAGGCCGAGCGGTCAGCCGTCCGCTTCCGCCACGGGGGCGGAAGCGGACTCCATCGCCTCCACGAAGCGGCGCACCGTCTCCGCGTCACACTCCCCGCGCACCGTTATCGACCGCCCGTTGGCGCTGATGACGACGGCGGGCGCGGTCGGGCGCGCGGCGCGCCACGCGGCGTAGGACAGCCCGAGGTTCAGCGCGCCGAGCCCCTGGGTGACCACCAGATCGATGATCTCCAGCTTTCCGTGCGGGTGGGCCGGGAGCATGTTCAGATCGGCGTGCGCGCGGACGTCCTTGTCCTGCCGCAGCCACCGGTACAGGTCGTGGATCGCGAGATCCCCATCATCCGCCTCGGCGCTGATCTCCACGCGCAGGGCGGCTTGTATCCGCTGTTCCATGGTCGCCAACGATAGGCGCGGGCGACCCATATTTTGTTGCGATCTCAGCCCAAATAGTTTTCCCGGGCCCGCCGTTGGGCCGTGGCCCGACCGCCCACCGCTCGGCGAACTGCGATACGAGGAAGAGACCACGGCCCGTCTCCGCCTCCGGCGCCGCCGCTTTGAGCGCGGGCAGCCGTTCGGTGCGGGTGTCGGAGACCTCGATACGGATCGGGCCGGACGCGTCCAGGGGCGCGGTCAGCCGTACGTGGAAGTCCCGCCCGGGGACGCGTCCGTGACGCACCGCGTTCGCGCACAGCTCGCTGGCGATCAGCGTGGTGATCTCGTTGGGGCTGGAATCGTACGGGTACCCCCACGCGGCCAGCCGGTGCGATACGAGCCGCCGCGCGAGCCGCGCACCGCGCGGCGTCGAGGTGAAGCGCATGGCGAACTCGCCGGGTACGGAGGGGAGCTGGCCCTGCGTCGTACCCCGTGAGGGGGGATTTTCGGTCGTCATGGCAACGAGGGTGGCGGTCGTGTGCCTACCGTGACCAGTAAGCGCGCCTGTACGGACAGTGTCTGTCGGACACGCGAGGGCGCGATGGGCAGGGGTGGTGACCCAATGGCAGGTTCGGATAACACGTCAGCGTTCACGAGGGCGTTCGGCAGGCAGTTGAAGCTGTTCCGGGAGCGAGCGGGACTCACGCAGGCGGAACTGGGGGCACGCGTCGGGTACAGCGCGGACCAGATCGCGTCGGTGGAGTGCGGGCGCCGCATCCCGAAGCCGGATCTGATCGATAAAGCCGATGAGGTGCTGAGTGCCGGGGGCATCCTCAAGACGATGAAGGAACAGGCCGCGCTGGCCCGTTACCCGGCGTTCTTCCGTGATGCGGCGCAGATCGAAGCGGAAGCTGTCGAGATGCATGTGTACGACACCCACGTCATCAACGGACTCTTGCAGACGGACGACTACGCGAACGCGATGTTCGTGCTGCGGCGCCCCCTGCTGGGTCAGGAAATCATCGACCAGGGCGTGGCCGCACGGCTGGCCCGCCAGACGGTCTTCAGCGCGAATCCCGCTCCCATCATGAGCTTCGTCATGGAGGAGTCGGTTTTGCGCAAGCCGTATGGTGGACGGAAGGTTCTGCGCGGACAGTTGGAGCAGCTGCTTCTCATCGGGGAGAAGCGCAACGTCGAGATCCAGGTCATGCCGACGGCCCGGGAGGACAACGCCGGTATCGACGGCCCGTTCACGCTGATGGTTCCCAAGAAGGGGGAGCAGGTCGCCTACCTGGAAGGTCAGGGGCGCGGCATTTTGATTACCGACCGGGAAGAGGTCCGCTCCATCGCCGTACGGTATGGAATCATCCGGGCCCAGGCTCTCAATCCACGGGAGTCGCTGGACCTCATCGAGGGGATGCTGGGAGAGCTATGAACAGGGGCATAGGCGAGTTGGTCTGGTTCAAGAGCAGCTACAGCGGTAGCCAGGGCGGCAACTGCGTCGAGGTCGCCATGGAGTGGCGTAAGAGCAGCTACAGCGGGGGTGAGGGCGGCCAGTGCGTCGAGGTCGCCGCGTGCCCGAGCACCATCCACGTCCGTGACAGCAAGGACACCACCGGCCCGGTGCTGACGTTCCCGGCCACCGCGTGGGATACGTTCGTGGGGTTCGCCGCGCACAACTGAACCAACGGTCCAGCCTGTTCAGCCCTCGCGGCGGCAGGCTGGACCGTCGTCGTCCTCCGCCAGCAACGCGTGCACGCGGCGCAGAACGTCGAGGTGGGCCTCGTTGTAGAACTCGGTCAATGCCTTCACGATCACCGACTGGGTGATCGCCGCTCCCCGGCGGGAGGAGGCTTCCAGGTCACGCAGGATCGGGTGGTCCTTCTGCTGTTCGCGGACTTCGGGCGCGAGGCGTCGCGCGATGTGCCGCCGCACCTCCTCGGGCGCGTCCTCGGGGAGGGCCTCGAACTGCGCGGCGACATCGCTGCGCGGCCCTGAGAGCTGCTCCCGGAGCGCGGACATCGCCGAGGGGTTGAGAATGCTGGAGTACGCCAGCAGGAGGGAGCGTTGCGCTTCCGGCAGACCGTCGGCGAGCGTCGTGAAGTCCGCCGGAAGGTCGATCGAGGCCCGGTTGTCCAGGATCGCCGCCAGTTCCCGTCGCATCCGCTGCTGGCGAGCGATGCTCGCCGCGAGTTCCGCGTCCAGGACGCGGAGGATCTCCTCGGACCTCTCGTCGGCGGCCTCGACCGAGGGGATGTCCGACAGCGGTACGCCGAGGTCGACCAGCCTGCGGATGCGCAGCAGGCGGACCAGGTGCGTGACGCCGTACCGCTTGTAGCCGTTGGCCGCTCGGTCCGGCTCGTCCAGCAAGCCGATCTCGTGATAGTGCCGGACGGTTTTCAGTGTCGTGCCGGCGAGTTCGGCCAGCTGACGTGTGCTCCATGTCATCGGGGTGCCCTTTCCCGCGATCCATTCAAGACCGTGCCCTTGGGGCATGGTCAAGCCTCGACCGCGCCGGTGTTGACCATGCCCCAAGGGCACGGGGTGCGATGGGTGGCGACCACAGCCGTGCGATGGGTATGCGGAGACTGGACATGAAACGACAACGCAGTATCGGCCGGACGTCGGCCCTGGCGCTCGTCCTCGGCCTCAGCGGCTCGCTGGCCCCGGGGCCGGCCGTCGCGGACGCGCCGCGAGCGCCGCAGGTGCGGTGGGGCACCTGCCCGGAGGACGTCGTGACCGAGGCGGCCCCGACCACGTTGCAGTGCGCCACCGTGCCTGTGCCGGTCGACTACGCCGACCCCGGGGCCGCTCGGATCGATGTCATGATCTCCCGGCTGGCCAGCACGAACCCGGACAAGCGGCGCGGCACGCTCATGCTCAATCCGGGTGGCCCCGGCGGGTCCGGGCTGGCACTGCCCGCGCTGCTGGCGGCCCGGGGCATACCCGCCGGCGTCCTGGACCGCTACGACCTGATCGGCATGGACACGCGCGGCGTCGGGCACTCGGCACCGGTCGCGTGCGGGTTCACGGAGGACGGCCCCTACAACGCCAACATTCCTCCCTACGCGGTCGACGACGCGGCGGTCACCGCACAGGCGAAGGTCGCGAAGGAGGCGGCCGAGCAGTGCCGGAGCCATGACCGCGACGGGGTGTTACGTCACCTGACCACGGCGAACACCGCCCGCGACCTGGACCGTATCCGGGCCGCGCTCGGCGAGGAGAAGACCAGCTACCTGGGCTACTCCTACGGCACGGCACTCGGGGCCGCCTACGCGTCGATGTTCCCCGAGCGCTCCGACCGGGTCGTGCTCGACAGCAACATCGGCGACACCCACCTCGACCGCGACGGCATGCGCCGCTACGCCCTCGGGATGGAGCAGGCGTTCCCCGACTTCGCGAAATGGGCGGCCGCCCGGCACGACAGCTACGGCCTGGGCCGCACTCCCGAGCAGGTCCGCACGACCTACTTCACCCTCGCCGAGCGGCTCGACAAGGCTCCGGTGGCGGGCGTCGACGGCAGCCTGTTGCGGCAGTACACCTTCGGCCTCCTGTACAAGAAGTCGCAGTACCCCAAGCTGGCTCAGCAGTGGCAGGCGCTGGCGGGTGGCGACGAGGCGGCTGCCCGCCGTCTGAGGGCGTCCGGGCCGTCGTCCTCGATCGACAACCCCTTGGCCGTGTTCGCCGCCGTGACCTGCAACGATGTCAAGTGGCCCAAGGACGTCGACACCTATCGGAACGGCGTCGCCGAGGACCGCGAGCGCTACCCGCTGTTCGGCGCCGCCGCCGCGAACATCACGCCCTGCGCCTTCTGGCCGTACGCCCCGGCCGAGCCGCCGGTCGCGATCGACGACGACGGGCCACGGAACGTGCTGCTCGTCCAGAACCTGCGCGACCCGGCGACACCGCACGAGGGCGGGAAGATGCTGCGCCAGAAGTTCGCGGACCGGTCCCGGCTGCTCAGCGTCGACGACACCGGGCACGGTGCCTACGTCCTCGGCGACAATCCCTGCGCGTTGAACACCACCACGCGCTACCTCGTCGAGGGCACGATGCCCGTAAAGGACACGCTCTGCCGCGCAGGCTGATCCCCTGACCGGCCGGAGACGGCTGAATGGCAGGCCAGCCTGTTCAGTGCAGACTGGACAGGCTGGCCTGATGAAATTTATGGTGGGGGCATGGCAGAGACCCCACCCGGCATGTCCGCGTCGTCCGTGCGCGCCGCGCATGAGATCCGTATCGTCGTCGGCCGTCTGCGGCGGCGGCTGCGGGAGACGTACGACGTGGAAGGGCTCACCCCCACGCAGACGTCCGTGCTCAGCAGGCTCAGCAAGGACGGGCCGTCCTCGGCCAGTGGGCTCGCCGCCGCCGAGCGCGTGCGGCCGCAGTCCATGGCGCTCACGCTCGGCGCGCTCGATGAGCGGGGGCTGATCGAGCGGCGGCCCGATCCGGATGACCGGCGGCGGCAGCTGATCTCGGTGAGCGAGACCGGGCAGGCGTTCCTGGAGGACAAGCGGCGGGCGGGCGAGGAGTGGCTGGCCCGGTCGCTCGAATCCGGCTTCACCGAGGACGAACGGCAGACCGTCATCGAGGCGCTGGCCCTGCTCGACCGGCTCAACGCCATATGATCACGCGACTCATGCGACGCGTCGGCAAGCCCCAGGCGCCCGGCGGATTCGACCGCAGGCTGCTCGCGCCGATGATGCTGGGGTCGATCCTCAACCCGGTCAACTCCTCCATCGTCTCGGTGTCGTTGGTGCCGATCGGCGCGGCCTTCGGCGCTCCGCCCGCGCAGACGGCCTGGCTGGTCTCGGCGCTCTATCTGGCGACCGCGATAGGCCAGCCCGTGGTGGGGCGGCTGATCGATCTGTACGGGCCGCGCCGCCTGTTCCTCGCCGGTTCGGCGCTGACGGGGCTGTCGGGGCTCATCGGCGTGCTGGCCCCGGACCTGGGTGCGCTGATCGTGGCGCGGGTGGTGCTGGGGTTCGGTACGTGCGCGGGCTATCCGGCCGCGATGTACCTCATCCGCAGCGAGGCCCGGCGTACGGGCCGGGAGAGCCCCGCCGGGGTGCTGACCGCGCTCGCGGTGGCCAACCAGACCGTCGCGGTGATCGGCCCGTCCCTGGGCGGGTTGCTGATCGGGGTCGGTGGCTGGCGTACGACGTTCGCCGTCAACCTCCCGCTGGCCGTGGCCGGGCTGATCCTCGGCGCCCGGCGGCTGCCGAAAGCCCACCCACGCCGTGAAGGCGCGGGAGCCGGGCTGGACCTCGTCGGCATGGCGCTGTTCGCCGGGATGCTCGTATCGCTGCTGCTGTTCCTGATGGAGCCGGGCGCGGACCGCTGGTACCTGCCGGTGCTCATGGTGGCGGCGGCGGCCGGGTTCGCGGTGCGTGAGCTGCGGGTGGCGGAGCCGTTCATCGATCTGCGGGTGCTCGGAGGCAACGTTCCGCTGCTGCTGACGTACGCGCGCATGTTCCTGGTCGCTGTCGTGTCGTACGTCATGCTGTACGGCTACACCCAGTGGCTCCAGGAGGGGCGGGGGCTGACCGCGTCGCAGGCGGGCCTCGCGCAACTGCCGCTGTTCCTGGCGGCGATCGCGGTGTCCACGGCGACCGGCCGCCGCAGCGAGGTGCGCGGCAAACTCATCGTCGGCGCGGTCGGGCAGATCGCCGTATGCCTCATCCTGCTCACGCTCCAGCCGCACAGCCCGGTGTGGCTGCTGATCGCCGTCGCGCTCGTGTGCGGCGTACCGCAGGGGCTGAACAACCTGGCCCTGCAGAACGCGGTGTACCACCAGGCGGACCCCGAGCGGATGGGCTCGTCCGCGGGGCTGCTGCGCACGTTCCTCTACATCGGCGCGATGGTCGCCTCCGGCGCCAACGGCGCCTTCTTCGGGCCCCACGCCGACACCGTCGGCCTGCACGGCCTGGCCTGGCTCATGCTCGCCATCGCCGGACTGTTCCTGGCGATGACGGTCGCGGACCGCTCGCTGGGCCGCATCGCCTCCGCCCCTTCCCCTCAGCGCTGAAAGGCTCAACCATGCCGCACACCGCACTGCTCGCGATGGACATCCAGAACGGCATCGTGGGCCGCGTCGCCGACCCCGACTACCTGCCGCGCCTGGCCCGCGCGGTCGACGCCGCCCGCAGCGCCGGGATTCCGGTGCTGCACGTCGTGGTCGGCTTCCGGTCCGGGCACCCGGAGGTGTCGGAACGGAACATGTCCTTCAGCGCGCTGGGGGCGTCCGAGGCGTTCACGCCCGTGGACCCGGGCGCCGCGATCCACCCCGACATCGCGCCCCGGCCCGATGAGCCGGTGATCACCAAGAAGCGGATCAGCGCCTTCGCCGGAAGCGACCTGGAGCTGGTCCTGCGGTCCCAGGGCATCACCGATCTCGTCCTGACCGGCGTCGCGACCAGCGGTGTCGTGCTGTCCACGCTGCGGCAGGCCGCCGACCTGGACTACCGGCTCACCGTGCTGGCCGACGGCTGCGCCGACACCGACGAGGAGGTGCACCGGGTGCTCACCGAGAAGGTGTTCCCGCGCCAGGCGACCGTGACGACCGTGGACGCGTGGGTCGAGGCCGTCGCCGCACAGGGCCCCAAGCCGTAACGGGTGACGTCCTCAAGGCTGCCGGGCCAGTACGCTGACCCGGGAGCCCGCTCCCTCGTTGTACCGAGCGTCGTCGTACCCAGTGTTCATCGAGCGAGCAGGAGAGCACCTTGGCCACCACAGCCCCGCACGGCGCCCCCGTCCCGCTCCTCGACCCGGCCGCCGTCGAGCGGTGGCGCGCCACCTCGGGGGCGGTGGTCGATCTGCTGGCCCTCGCGCGCGAACTCGGCGGGGTCAGCGGCGTACGGCTCGGGCCGCGCCCCACCGTGCTGGTCACCGAACCGGAGGCGGTGCGGCACGTCCTCGCCCTGCACCCCGACCGCTACGTCAAGCGCTCCCACCGGGCGCGGGTGCTCGTCGGCGACGGGGTGCTCTCGGCCACCGGGGAGGCGTGGAAGCGGCAGCGCCGCCTGCTCCAGGCCCAGTTCACCGGGGCGGGCATCCGCCGCTACGAGGAGCGCATCGCCGCCGCCGCGCGCCGGGCCGCCGAGCGCTGGGCGGCCGCCGCCCGTACCGGCGCCCCCACCGATGTCGCCGAGGACCTGCGCTTCTTCGCCCTCGACACCATCTGGCGCTCCCTCACCGGCCACCCCCTCGACGAGGCCACCCACCGCGAGCTGGCCGCCGTCGAGGCCGTGGGGGCCGCCCTCCCGTCGACCCCCTCCGCCTCCACCGACACGGAGGCGCTGCGCGCCACCGTGGCCGCCGACCTCGCGCGGATCGACGCCGTCGCCGCACGCGCGATCGCGGCCGCCCGCCGGGGAGAGGCGGGCCCGGACGGGCCCGGCGTGCTGCGCGTCCTGGTGGACGCCGGGGAGACCCGCCCCGAATACACCGACCAGCTCATCCGCGACGAGTTGGTCACGCTGATGGCCGCCGGGCACGAGACCACCGCCACCACCCTGTCCTGGCTGTATCTGCTGCTCGACCGCCACCCCGAGGCCCGCCGCTGGGCCCTGGACGCGGGAGACGAGGGCTCGCCCGAGCGCGAGAGCGCCCTGCGCGCCCTCGTCTCCGAGGCCATGCGGCTCTATCCGTCGGCGTGGCTGATCCCCCGGCACGCCACCGAGGACGACACCCTCACCGGCTACCGCGTCGAGGCGGGCACCGACATCTTCGTCTGCCCCTACCTCACCCACCGCGACCCGGCCCTGTGGCCGGACCCGGAGCGGTTCGACCCGACGCGGTTCGCCGGGGTGGACCGCTCCTCCCGGCAGGGCGCGTACTACCCCTTCGGCCTCGGCGCCCGGGCCTGCCTGGGCGCGCAGTTCGCGATGCGCGAGACGACCGAGCTGCTGCGGCACCTCCTGCCCGCCTTCACCCCGGCGTTCCACGCCACCCCGGCGGCGACCGTGTTCGGCTTCACGGTCCGCCCGGACGGCCCGATGCCCGCCACGATCACCCCCGACGGCCCTTAGGGGGTGTCGAAGTCCAGCGCCGTCCCGTACAGCCGGTCCACCTTCAGCCGGATGACCACCCGGCGCTCGGCGACCAACTGCGCCAGGAACGCGTCCTCGTCCTCCGGCTTCGCGGCCTCCGGCAGCATCCCCAGCAGTTCCCGCCCCACCGCGTCCCCCGGAGCCGTCGTCACCTCGGAGACCTCGGCCTCCCCCTCCGCCACGGCGAACGACCACGGGTCGCCACCCTGCACATGCACCGCCGCCCGGGGCTCGCGCCGCAGATGCGTGACCTTGACCCGGTCCGCCGTGGTGGAGAACCGCACGATGCGGGCGTCCGGGTCCCAGCCGTAGACCATGGTGGTCAGGTGGGGGTGGCCGCTGCGCTTGACGGTGGCGAGCGTGCCGAACTGCTGGGCGGCGAGCAGCGCGGAGGCGGCGTCGTCGGAGAGGGGTCTGGGTCCCGGATTCTGCGTCATGATCAGCCCAACCGCCGCCACCGCCCCGGCATTCCGGCCCTCGCGATCGCGTCGGCCGGAGTGGTACGTGATGACCTGCGTACGTGATGTTGTACGCGATCAGTGGGGCCAGATCGGCGGGTTGACGCAGAACGCGCCGCCCAGGTGGGCGTGCTCGGGGTTGTCCGGGTCCAGCTCGCCCTGCTCGGCGATGAGCTTCGCGGCGTACGGCTCCGAGTCGTCCTGCGGGTCGTAGCCCAGCGCCCGCGCGGAGGACAGGTCCCACCACAGGCGGGTGTTGGCCGAGCTGCCGTACACGACGGTGTAGCCGACGTCCTTCGCGGTGAGGGCGGCGTGCAGGAGGCGGGCGCCGTCGGCCGGGCTCATCCAGATCGACAGCATCCGGACGCTCGTCGGCTGGGGGAAGCAGGAGCCGATGCGGATGGCGACGGACTCGATACCGTGCTTGTCCCAGTAGTACGAGGCCAGGTCCTCGCCGAACGACTTGGAGATGCCGTAGTAGGTGTCCGGGCGGCGCGGGGTGTCGACCGGGATCAGCGGGGCGTCGTCGCCGGCCGGGCGGGGGGTGAAACCCACCGCGTGATTGCTGGAGGCGAAGACGATCCGGCGGACGCCCGCCTCGCGGGCCGCCTCGTACAGGTTGTACGTGCCCTGGATGTTGGAGCTGAGGATCTTCTCGAACGAGGCTTCCAGGGAGATGCCCGCCAGATGGATGATCGCGTCGACGCCCTCCACCGCGTGGCGCAGCGCGTCCTTGTCGGCGAGATCGGCGACGATCGCGTCGGGGGCGTCGGGGATGGGCGCCATGTCCAGCAGGCGCAGCTCGTAGCCGTACGGGGGCAGCAGCTCCCGCATCAGGGTGCCCATGCCTCCGGCGGCGCCGGTGAGGAGGATGGTGCGGGGAGCGGGCGCGGACATGGGCGGATCTCCTCCGTACGGACGCGACGTAGGACGTATATGTGCATCTTGTTCAGATGCATGGACAACGTAGGGATTACGGGAGGTGGCGTCAAGGGTGATCGACGCACGCCTCGACTCTTGACCCGTACGCGACGGCTACCTTACGGTGTGTGCGTTCATGAATATAGATGTCGGTCAGAAACGTGCACGCGACAGGGAGAGCCCGTGACCACAGCCCCCGCAGCCTCGGCATCGCTCGCCGAGCGCCTTGACGGACTGCTGTTCTTCCCCGTGACCGCCTATGGGCCCGATGGCGCCCTCGACCTCGACGTGTACCGCACCCATGTGCGCCGAGGCATCGAAGCGGGCGCGGGGGCCGTTTTCGCGTGCTGCGGTACGGGGGAATTCCACGCGCTGACCCCCGAGGAGTTCCACGACTGCGTCACGGTGGCCGTGGAAGAGGCCGCGGCGGTCGAGGCCGCCGGCGGGGTGCGGGTGCCGGTCGTCGCGGGCGCCGGGTACGGGACGGCGCTGGCCGTCCAGTACGCCGAGCTCGCGGAGCGGGCCGGGGCCGACGGGCTGCTCGCCATGCCGCCGTACCTGGTGGTCGCGGACCAGGAGGGGCTGGTCCGGCACTACACGGCGCTGGCGGGCTCGACCGGGCTGGACGTCGTGGTCTACCAGCGCGACAACGCCGTCTTCACGCCGGAGACCGTGGTGCGGCTGGCGCGGGTGCCGGGGATCACCGGGCTGAAGGACGGGCTCGGCGACCTGGACCTGATGCAGCGGATCGTGAGCGCGGTGCGGGAGGCGGGAGCGGACAACGGATTCCGGTACTTCAACGGCCTCCCGACCGCCGAGCTGACCGGGCTCGCGTACCGGTCGATCGGGGTGACGCTCTACTCGTCCGCCGTCTTCTGCTTCGTGCCCGAGGTCGCGCTGGCGTTCCACCGGGCCCTGACGGCCGGGGACGACGATGTCGTCAACCGGCTGCTGGACGGCTTCTTCCGGCCGCTCGTCGAACTGCGGAACCAGGGGCGGGGGTACGCCGTATCGCTGGTGAAGGCGGGCGTGCGGCTGCGCGGGCTGGACGTGGGCGAGGTGCGGCCGCCGCTGAGCGAGCCGAGCGCGGCGCACGTCAAGGAACTGGCCGGGCTCATCGAGCGGGGCATGGAACTGGTGGGGGAGGGCGGGGCGCGATGAAGTCCTCGGCCTTTGTCTATCCGTGGGATGTGGTCGGGGACCCGGACGCGGCGGCGCGGATCGCCGACCTGGGCGTACGGCAGGTCACCTTGGCGTCCGCGTACCACTCGACGCGGGCCCTGACCCCCCGGCACCCCGAACACCGGATCGTGACCGCCCGGCACGCGGCGGTGCTGTACCCGCCGGACGCCAAGCGGTGGGCCGGGCGCGCGCTGCGGCCGTACGAGCAGGCGTGGGTGGCCGGGGCCGACCCCTTCGGCGAGGCCGCGGAGGCCCTGGCCGGGGCCGGTCTCGAGGTGCACGCGTGGGTCGTGCTGGCCCACAACTCGCGGATGGGGGACGAGCATCCGGGCACCTCCGTACGGAACGCGTACGGGGACCGTTATCCGTGGGCGCCGTGCATCGGGCGGCCCGAGGTGCGGGAGTACCTGGTCGACCTGGCGGCCGAGGCTTCGGCGCGGCCGGGGGCGCTGGGCGTCGAGCTGGAGTCCTGCGGGTGGTACGGGCTCGCCCATCTCCACGCCCACGACAAGATCGGGGGCGTGGGGCTGGGGGACGAGGCGCAGTACCTGATGTCGCTGTGCTTCTGCGAGTGCTGCTGCGCGGGCTACGAGGGGCTGGGCGCGGACCCGGGGGAGCTGCGGGGGGCCGTACGGCGGGCGCTGGCCCCGGTGTGGGCCGGGGCGCCCGCTCCCGGGACCCTGGACGCGGACGTGGCCGGGGTCTTCTCGGCGTGGCGGGACGGGGTCGCGAGCGGGCTGCAGCGGGACGCGGTCGCCGCGGTACGGGCCGCGGCCCCGGCCGGCTTCCAGGTGCTGCTGCACGCGGTGCCGAACCGGCGGGGCGTCGGGGCCAACGTGGGTGTCGACCCGGCGGATGTGCTGGCGCACGCGGATGGGGTGGTGCTGCCGTGCACCGGTGACGGGGCGGTGCGCACGGCCGTCCTCCCGCCGTTTGTTCCGCACCGGCGGGAGGGGACGGTGCTCGCCGCGAACTTCACGGTGGTGGCGGGGATGGGGGGCCGGCCGTCGGCGCTGGTGGATGACGCGGCGCATGCGGTGGAGTTGGGCGCGGATGAGATCCGGCTGTACCACGCGGGGTTGGCGTCGGACGGGGATTTGGGGGAGGTGCGGAAGGCGCTGGCTCGGCTGGGGTGTTTCTGACGGGGTGAACGGGAGCCACTTGGGCGGTGGGATCGGGAGCCAGACTGCTGCGTTTGTGCACGAGAGGGACAGCACCGCGGATCATGATCGGCGGTGGGATCGGGAGCCGCCCCTATCGGGTGATGTTTGTCCGTGAGGACACGGACGAGCATGTCCGCGTTGGCCTGGTCGTCGGTCTCGATACCTTGTGGTCCCCGGGCCCTTTGATTCGTGTCCCTGACAGGCGCGTGCCAAGGGGCCCGACTCCGTGTGCTGGGAGCGGGCTGCGGTGGTGCTCGTGTTCTGGTGTGCGTCAGTGGCGATTTGGGAAGGTGTCGGCGCTGGTCGTGCTGGTGTGCCGGCTGGAGCCGGTGCCGTGCCAGTCCAGGCAGATGACGGTGGCGTCGTCCAGCAGGTTTCCTTGGGTGGCTCGGCGGAGGGCGCGCATGAGGGAGCGGACGGCTTCGCGGGGGTGTAGGGCGGCGTCGGCTTCGATGCGGGCGGGGAGGTCCAGGGCGGTGGTGTTGCGTTCGGTCATCCCGTCGGTGATCAGAACCAGTCGGTCTCCGGGGGCCAGGTGAAGGTTCTGCACGCGGAAGTGGCCGTCCCAGGGTGCGCCGAAGGGCAGGTCCACTTCCGGTTGGATCTCGCTGACGCGGCCGTTGCGCAGTCGCAGTGGCCAGGGGTGGCCGGCGTTGACGAACTGGGCGTGGCCGGTGGACAGGTTGATGTTCAGGAGCTGGCCCGTGACGGTGGCGTCCTGGCCGTAGTCCAGGACGGCCTGGTGTGCTGCCCGGGCCTGCTCGGCCAGAGGGGCCCGGGCGCGCCGGGTGTTGCGCAGGGAGCCGACGATGAGCGTTGCCAGTAGTGCGGCGTGGGTGTGGTGGCCCATGGCGTCGGTGATGGAGACGTGCAGGGTGTGCCTGTCCAGGCTGTAGTCGAAGGTGTCGCCGGAGATGTCGTGGGTTGGCTGGAGGGCGCCGGCGAAAGTGACCGGTCCGGCTTCACAGGACAGAGCCTGTGGGAGAAGGTTGTGCTGGATTTCAGCGGCCAGGGTGGGCGGGATGCTGCGCCGGCCCCATTCGTAGAGGTCGGTGAAGCGCCGGTTGGAGGTGACGATGTAGGCCAGGGCTTGGGAGGCCTGCGTGATCTGGTGGCGGTGACGTGGGCTGGGCTGGGCGGTTGTGGTCACTTCCAGGATGCCGATGGCGTCTCCATGGGTGGTCACCGGTGCCAGCGCCCGGTATCCGCTCACCGGCTCGGGGGTCTGGGTGATGTGCAGTTGCTGGGAGCGGATCACCTCCTCGTGGAGGCCGCCGCGAAGGTCGATGTGGTCTTGGTCTCCGCCTTCGCCTTCCGTGTTATTGGCCACCGGTAGAGACAGCAAGACGTCGCCGGTGAAATCGATGATCCAGAAGCGGACCTCACGGGCATCCATCTGCCTGGCAAGGGCCTGGGCGACCACTGCAACAGAATCTACTGGTGGCGCCTGTTCCACCGCTGCCAGCAGCCCTTCGACCGTCATGTCGTGCTCAGTCACTCTGGCGCCTTTCCTTCATCGGTCCACCATTGGCCTTGGCCTCCTTTCGACGCTGCTCAGGACGGCAGGGTGCAGAAGAGCGGGCATCACCTCCAGCACACTCGCACGCGGCGGTGGCTTCTTCCGCTTCGCCGGCACCGGCGACGCCAGCGCCTTCGCCACCGTGTTCCGCGACACCCGGTACCGCAGGGCCAGCGCCCGCCCCGACACCGCCGGGTCCAGACGCCGGTCCCGGCGGATCCGCTCAAAGATCCACTCACGCGACCTGTACACACGGGTCTCCTGACACGACCGTGATCAACGACCACAGCGTGAGCGGCCAAACAGCCCAAAACCCCGATTACTCCAAAGGTGGCATGTCGCGCACCATCACACCAGGTGGCTCCCATTCCCGCCGCCGAACCAGCGGCTCCCAAAACCACCGCCCCACCGGCTCTACTTCACCCCGCTGAAAACAGCTGGGGTGACCTTTCCCCACCCCGCCCCTTCCCGAACCGGGGGCACGGCCCCCGGCCCCCCTGGTGGGGGCTTCCGCCCCCCACACCCCCGCCGGGGCTCCGCCCCCGGACCCCGCTCCTCAAACGCCGGAGGGGCTGGGGGTGGGGCTTCTCCGCCCCGGGGCCCTGCTGCTTGAGTGTCGGAGGGGCTGGGGTGAGGCATCTCCGCTCCCGGGACCCCGCTCCTCAAACGCTGGAGGGGCTGGGGGTGGGGCATCTCCGCCCCCCGGCGCTCGGCTGCTCAGGTACCGGAGGGCTGGGGGTGTCCCGCCTCGCCGTACGGGCCCTCACCGCTCCGCGTCCCGTCGGCGGAGGCCGTCGAGGATGACGCTCATCAGCGGCCGTGCCGTCGATTCCCACGCGTCCCGGTCCAGCCGGCCGAGGTAGGCGATCAGCAGCAGGACCCCGTGGGCGTCCACGTCCGTGCGGAGGGCACCGGCCGCCTTCCCGGCGTCCAGCAGGCGGCCGAGGGCGCCTTCGATGGGGTTGTGGCTGTGGGCGACGAGGTCCTGCCACGCCGCCGGTTCGAGCGCCGCCAGGACGCCGTGCTTGATCTCGGCGTAGTCGATCACCCGGTCGAGCCAGTGACGCAAGGCTTCCACCGGCTCGTGTTCCGCCAGCAGCGCGGGGGCGGCGGCCACGAGCGCTTCGACGTCGCGCCGGTAGACCTCGGCGAGGAGCGCTTCGCGGTTGGGGAAGTTCCGGTAGAGCGTCCCCTGTCCCACACCGGCGCGCTTGGCGATCTCATTGAGGTGGACGTGGCTGGACTCGGCGAGGGCCGCGCGGGCGGCCTCCACGATGCGGGTCCGGTTCCGCGCCGCGTCCGGACGGCGTGCCGGCACGCTCATAGGTCTCTCCTGACGTTCCGCCTGCGACAAGTGGACACGTGTCCGGTAGGGTGAATCCCACGCGGACACGTGTCCACTTTACTTGGAGGCAGCAGTGCTCTCTCTGCACGGCAAGGTCGTCGCCATCACCGGGGCCAGCGGCGGCATCGGCGAAGCCACGGCCCGTCTACTCGCCCGGCGCGGCGCCGCGGTCGTCCTCGCGGCGCGCCGCGGCGAGCGCGTCGACGCGATAGCGCGGGACATCCGGGAGGCCGGGGGGCGTGCCGCCACGTGCGTCGTCGACGTCACCCGGGCCGGGGACCTGCGGCGCCTGGTCGCGACCACCACCGGCCAGTACGGCCGCATCGACGTCCTGGTGAACAACGCCGGCATCGCCCCGATCAGCCCGCTGGCCGACCTCGACACCGAAGGGTGGTCGGCCATGATCGATGTCAATCTGCGCGGCATGCTCAACGGCGTCGCCGCCGCGCTGCCCGTCTTCCGCGAACAGGGGGCGGGCCATCTGGTGAGCATCGTCTCCGTGGCGGGCCTGGCGGGCGTGTCCCCCTCGATGGCGGTCTACGCCGCGACCAAGAACGCGGTGCGCACCATCCACGAGGGGCTGCGCACGGAGTCCACCGACGGGGTGGTGCGCACGACGGCCATCTCGCCGGGATACGTCCGCACCGATCTCGCCGACTCCATGGCGGACCCGCACCTGCGGGAGCAGACGCGCGAGAACATGGCCGCGGTGGGCCTCCCACCGGAGGCGGTCGCCCGCGCGGTGGCCTTCGCCGTCGAGCAGCCCGATGATGTCGAGATCGGCGAGATCAACGTGCGCCCAACCGTCCAGGCGTGACTCCTCTACGGTAGGGCGTGTTTCGAAAGTAGCGCCGTCCGCCCGGAGGGCGGGCCCCGCGGCGTCTGGTGCGTGCGATCGCGAGGCGGAGGGTCGTCCTCGCGGGGCCACCTCCCGGACGGAGTCCGGGGGCGGGCCTACTCGGACGATCCCGACAACGCAGCGAGCGTGCGTGCCAGGCGTCGCGGGGCAGGCGGGACTTCGAAACACGCCCTAGAGCTGCCGTAAGTGGTCCCGCAGGGTGCGGGCCGCCTGGGCCATCAGGGCCTCCGCGCCGGGCTGGACGGCGGCCGGCACCTCGGACTCCGTCAGGACCGCGATGGCGAAGGACTGGCCGTCGGCGTGCTCGACCACGCCCACCTCGTGGCGGAGGTTCAGCAGGGTGCCGGTCTTGGAGGACCACTTCGTGGCGTCCGAGCTGAAGTCCGGGGCCAGTCGGTGCCGCAGGACGTTGTGGGCCATGAGGTCGCGTACGCGCTCCGCCACCTCGGGGTGGATCTTCGACGGGGTCCACAGGGCCTGGAGCAGGTCGACGTAGGAGCGGGCGCTGCCCGTGTTGGCGCGGGTCGTGTCGAGCTGTGGCACCCGGTGGCCGCGGCCGCCCGTACCGGCGCCGATGGCCAGGGCGTGGGCCAGGTGGGCCTGGGCGGTGTCGAAGCGTTCCACCGGGGTGTCGGACAGCTCGTCCACGGTGTGCCGGACGGTGATGCCGCGCAGCCCCAGCTCGTGGAGGATGTCGGCGACCCGGGCGGGTGGGGTGAGCCCGAACAGCGCGTCGGCGGCCGCCCCGTCGCTCAGGCAGGTGCTCAGGTACAGCAGGTCGTCGACCGCGATCCGCGCCGGGTGGCGGAAGCGGCTCAGCCCGGTGGGGCCGGGCGTGGTGACGCGCCCGGGCCGCACCTCCAGCCGTGTCGCCCCGTCCAGCTCGCCGCGCCGGACGCGCTCCGCCGTCGCCAGCGCCAGCGGGACCTTGACCAGGGAGGCCGAGGGCAGCTGGGTGTCCGGGTCGATGCCCAGCTCCTCGCCCGTGTGCAGGTCCCGTACGAGGAGGCAGCCGCGCAGGCCGCCGTCGTGCAGCTGCCGCCGTACGTCGTGGAGCAGCGCTTCGGTGTTCACGTGGGCACCCGCCGGGTCTCGGCGCCCAGGCAGCGGGCTATGGCCCCGCCCAGGCGTGCTTCGATGTGCTGGGGACTGCCCTCCGCGGAGACGAGGGCGTAGCCGCGGGTGAGGGTGGCCAGTTCGCCCACGGGCCGCCAGTGCAGGCCGAGTTCCGCGGCCTGCGCGGGCGAGCACAGCAGCACGTCGTGGGTGCGCAGGGCCTCCGCCACGGCAGTGGTCAGGTCGGTCGCGGTGACGAGCTGGGCGGGCCGCAGGCCCACCGCGTCGCGCAGCCGGGTCAGCGGATCGCGGATGTGCGGCACGTCGTCCTCCGGCTGTATCCAGACGCGCCGGGCCGGGCCGGAGGAGGCCCGGCCGACCCGCAGCGTCTCCAGGTAGACGCGCCGCACCCCGGGATCCACGGCACCGGCCAGCCCGAGCGGTACGGACCACGCGGCGTCGTCCGGCACCACCGTGAGCAGGGCGGCGCGTACGTGCTGAGTGTGGATCAGCTCCGCGCGCCGCGCCGGTGCCGCGACCCGGAGGTCCAGGGTGACGCCGAGCCCCCGCGCCTCGGCGACGAGCCGGGCGAGACCGGCCGTGGTGCAGATGCCGGGCACCGCGAGCCGCCACGGCTTGCGCTTGACCGCCTCGGCCTCGTGCAGCAGCACGTCCGCCGCCTGGACGAGCTGCCGGGCCGTCGGCAGCATGTCCCGCCCGAACGGGGTGAGCACGGCCCGCCGCGACGTGCGCTCGAACAGCGGCTCACCGAAGCGTTCCTCCAGGGCGGCGACGCGACGGCTGGCCACCGGCTGGGACATCCCGGCAGCCGCCGCCCCCACGGTGAAACTGCCGTACTCGCTCACGCTGACGAACGCACGGCACGCCCCGACGAGATCCACAACCCGGAACCTTATGCCAGATCGGCATGAAGTGGCGCGTGAGCGTATTGGACCGCATGAGTGCCCGGCGGTGAAGGTGTTCGCAACTCACCGACCAGCACCGGCCCTTGGAGGTCCCCATGCGGTTCACCCGTGCCCGCCGCACCGCGCTCGGCGCTCTCGCCGCGCTCGCCCTCGTCCCGCTCGTGGCCTGCGGGCAGGACACCGCCACGGCCTCGTCGCCCACGGCGGCGACCGCCGCCGCCACGAAGCCGTACACCGGCGAACTCAAGGCCCTGGAGCGCGAGTTCGACGCCCGGCTCGGCCTCTACGCCATTGACACCGGCACCGGACGCGAGGTGGCCTACCGGGCCGGCGAACGCTTCGGCTTCCACTCCACGCACAAGGCGCTCACCGCCGGGGCCGTGCTGCGCCGGTACTCGCTCGGCGGGATGGACAAGGTGATCACGTACTCCCGTGACGACCTGATCGACAACTCACCCATCACCGAGAAGCACGTCGACACCGGCATGACCCTGCGCGAGCTGTGCGACGCCGCCGTCCGCTACAGCGACAACACCGCGGCCAACCTGCTGTTCGACGTGATCGGCGGACCCAAGGCGCTCCAGCGCGAGGTCAGGAGGCTCGGCGACGACATCACCCGGATGGACCGCGTCGAGCCCGACCTGAGCCGATGGACCCCGGGTGAGACGCGGGACACCACCACCCCCCGGGCGCTGGCCGGGGACCTGCGCGCCTTCGTCCTCGGCGACGTCCTCCGCAAGCCCGAACGCGCCAAGCTGGCGACGTGGCTGCGGACCAACACCACCGGCGACGCCCTCATCAGGGCCGGGGTGCCGGAGGGCTGGGTGGTCGGCGACAAGACGGGGAGCGGCTTCGGCTACGGCGCCCGCAACGACATCGCCGTGGTGTGGCGCCCCGGGGCCGCGCCCATCGTCATGGCGGTCATGACGAACCGCGGCGAGGAGGACGACGCGCACGACGACAAGCTGATCGCGAAGGCGGCGTCCGTCGTCGCCGGCACCCTGTCCTAGACGATCGGTCCAAGGCCGAGGTTCGTCCCTGAACGGCGTCAGTCGCTGCCGACGATGAAGTCGGCTATCGCGGCAGCGACGGCTTCGGGCTGCTCGTCGGGGATGAAGTGCCCGGCGCCGGGCACGCTGACTCCGGTGGTGTGGTCGGCCCACGGGCTGAGGGAGGCCGCCATGTCCGGAATGGAGCCGTGGCTGCTGGAGATCCCGAGAACGGGCACGGTCAGGTGCCGCCGGTTGAGCGCCTGGTGGTTCTTGCGCGCCGA
Organism: Streptomyces sp. NBRC 110028; assembly: GCF_001417735.1. GTDB lineage: Bacteria > Actinomycetota > Actinomycetes > Streptomycetales > Streptomycetaceae > Streptomyces. The sequence goes on along the minus strand of NZ_BBUZ01000031.1, from coordinate 108,824 downwards.
CTCGGCGGCGTCCCGGTAGTAGGCGAGGGAGGCGCGGAGGCCGCCGTCGGCGGCGAGGGCCGCCGCGTAGTGGTCGAGGTCGGCGTCGTCGAATGTGCCGGGAGCGAGGGCCTTCGCCTTCAGGAACCAGCCGACGTAGTCCCGTTCGCGGCCGGCGAGCAGGGTCTCGGGCAGGCCGGGCACGAGGTGGAACGCGAAATGCCAGGTCTTCCACGCCCGGGCCGGGTCGGTGGGAATCGTTTCCGGGAGGGTGATGCCGGGGATTCCGGCGTCGAGCAGGGCGACCCCGCGCAGTTGGCTTTCGTGGTCGAGGGCGAGGGAGAAGGCGACCCAGGCGCCGATGTCGTGGGCGGCCAGCCAGTAGGACGGCACTCCGAGTGCCGTGACGGCGGCGTGGACGTGGGCGGCGACCGTATGGGTGTCGTAGCCGCGCTCCGGGCGCTCGGAGTGGCCCTGGCCCGGCAGGTCGATCGCGATGACGCGGAACCGGCCGGCGAGGCCGGGCATGACCTTTCGCCAGGCCCGCCAGGTTTGCGGGAACCCGGCGAGCAGGACGACAGCCGGGCCGGCCGGCCGGCCGCCTTCGACGGCATGAAGGCGGACGCCGTCCGCGTCGACCCAGTGGTGGGTGAATCCGGCCAGGTCGTCCAGGGGCAGGTCGCGGACGGGGTGACGTCCGGAGACGGTCATGGATCCTCCATCGGGGGCTGGGGTGTGCTGGTCCGGCGGTTCGCCCGAGGGCTTGCCGTGCCGCTGAGGACCCGCGAGTCCGAGGGCGCCGGGACGCCCGGTCATGATCACGTCCGAAGGCTAACACATCTTGAACTGATCGGTTCAAGATGGGATGATGACCGGCATCCCGAACACCGACCCCCGGCAAGGAAGTGCACGTGGCAGGCAAGAAGCAGTTCGACATGGACACGGCGCTCGATGCCGCGATGATCCAGTTCTGGCGCGCCGGCTACGCCGACACCTCGGTCGACGACTTGTCCCGGGCGACCGGCCTGAACCGCAGCTCCATCTACTCCTCGCTCGGCGACAAGGACACGCTGTTCCTTCGCTGCCTGGACCGCTACGGCACGCGCTACGGCGACAAGTACGACGCCGCCCTGTCGTGTGCGGCCTCCGAGCCCCTCGCGGCTGTCCGCGCGTTCTTCGACGTCACCCTCGCGCGCATCGCCGATCCCGACCTGCCCGACGGATGCCTGATCGCCCAGTCGGCCATGGCGATCCCGGTGCTGAGCCCGGCCGTCGCGGCGCACGCCAGGCAGGCGCTCGGCTCGCAGCGCCTGCGCCTGCGCGCCGCGCTGAAGGCCGGCCGGCTGGCCGACCGGGACGCCGACGCCTTCGCCGTACACGCGGCGGCCGTGAACCAGTCTCTCGCCGTCATGAGCAGAGCCGGGGCGAGCCCGGCGCAGCTCCTGGCCATCGTGGACGTGACCGTCGACGCTCTCTCGCAGGCGTTGCGCGCGCGCAACTAGGCAGTTTTCGAAAGGTGCCGGTTCCTGATCAAGCAGCTCACCGGACAGCCGAACTGACACCGCCGGGCCCGTTGTCAGTGGTCTGCGGCAGGCTGTGGGACATGTGACGGCCCGTCCGGCAGGGGTCCTGAGGCCGTCAGCGACGAAGAGGGGGTTGCCGTGCGCAGGCCGGTCACAGGCGAAGTCCACGTTGACTACGGTCAGATCTACGTCCAGAGCGATCCGGACAGTGCGAATCCGGACCTCTTCGAGGCCTTCGCGGGCCAGAGCGGGGGCCTGTGCGGGGCCGCGGTCCCGGGTGCGCTCTGGCTGACCACCGGACTGCACACGGGCAACGTCGGATTCGTCGTGGAGGTCCACGACGAGGCACCTCCGCCGGACCCGGTCTGGGAGGACGTGGTGGAGGTGTCCTTCCGTCCGGTGTCGGAACGCACCAGTTTGGTGCAATGGGCGGGCGAGGCCGTGTGGGACCTGAACCTCGCCCCGACCGACTACCGAGTACGGTACTGCGCCCGGGGGATGGACGAAGGGCGGGAGCGCGACACCAGAGTGGCCGGGGAGCCACCGGTGGACAGCTACCTCCTGCAGTTCTGGCCCGCGCCGCCCCGACCGGACCGCGTGGTCCGCCAGGCCTCACGGATCGCCGCGTACTGGCACCGCTCTGCGCGCGAACTTCCGCCGCCGCCCACACCCGAGCAGCGCGCCCAGACCGAACGCCTGGCCCGCCAGGCGGAGGAACGGGCCGCGGAGGAGCGGCGATCACACCGCGAGCGGTGGGAGTGGGGCGGACGGCTGCCGAGCGAGGCGCTGCGCGGTGTCGGCGGCAATATCCGCGGTCTGCTCCGCTTCGACAGCGACCTGGTGCACGCGCTCGACGCCGCGGGTCCCGAGGCGCAGCGCGCGGTGGCGTCGCTGGCCGCCCGACGGGCCTGCGCGGCGGCGGGCCTGACCGATGTGCCGTGGGTCGCCCAGGCGCTCACCGCGTTGGCGGAGAGGCGTCCGCTGCCGCCACCGTTCGACGACGTGGGCCGGATGTGGGAGACCCTGCGCTCCGACCCCCGGGTCCCGAACCGGTCGGTGCTGGAGGCGATAGCTCCCGAGCGACCGCCCTACCGCCCACCGGCTCCCCCGGCGGCGGCCGGGTGGGCGTGGGTTCCGGCCGCGGCGTCCGCAGACGAGAGGGCGAGGCGGCCGGGTCTCGGCCGGAGGCTGGGCGCGTTCGTACCGAAGACGGCCGCCGACCGGAGCGTGACGCCGACCGGGGGCGCGGGGTGCGGAGCCGCCGTGGTGGTGCACGCCCCCGGCGGCAGGCCCGGCCCCGCGCGGATCTCACAGCCGCACTTCGCTCTTCCCGCCGTGCTCGCCGCGGCCGAGCCCGCCCCGCTCAAGGCCGCGCTGGACGCGGTGTGGCACGCGGTGAACACGTACGGCGAGCACTACCCGGAGCTGCTGGAGGAGATCCGGTCGGTCTGCGCCGACCGGGCACCCGCCCCGTCGCACACGAACGGCACGTCGAGGTAGTAGGCGTGGGTCCGGCCCCGGTGGTCCTCGCGCAGCCCGGCGGCGATGGAGGACTTGCCGGAGGCGGAGTTGCCGCGCGGCAGGACCAGGCGTCTCGTCGGGGATCCCGTCAGCACTCCGATCACGTTACCGGCAAGGGAACGTGAAGTTTCGTCAGGACCGTTGACGAATCCCCGGGGCCGCCCTAACTTCATCGCGTCGTACTTCGTACGTCATATATGAGACGCGATACGTGAGATCTGAGAGCCACTATGGACATCGCCCCCAGCCCGATCCCGTCCCGTACCCAGTACGTGCTGGAAGCGGTCAAGCACGCCATCCTCACGGGACGGCTGCGGCCGGGGCAGCCACTCGTCGAGACCGAGCTGGCGGCCCAGTTCGGGGTGTCGAAGACGCCGGTGCGGGAGGCGCTGAAGACCCTGGCGGGCCGGGGGCTGGTGGTGATGAGCGAGTACAAGGGCGCGACCGTGCGGACCGTCGACACCGCGATGGCACGGGCCGTGTACGACGTACGGCTGCTGCTGGAGCCCGAGGCGCTGCGGCGGACCGTCACCGCGCGGGCGAGCCTGGCGGCGGCGGGGGCCGCGCTGGAGCGGTCGGACGCGGCGGCCGACCCGGCCGACCGGTCGCTGGCCAACCGGGACTTCCACCGTTCGCTCTACCTCCCGTGCGGCAACCCGCTGCTGACCCGGATGCTCGACGAACTGCGCGACCAGGCCGCGCTGGTGTCGGCCGTCGCCTGGCAGGCGGTGCCGTCCTGGGACCGGGAGGCGCGGGAGCACCGGGAGATCCTGGCCCGCGCGCACGACGGCGACGCCGACGGGGCCGCCCGCGCGCTGCACCACCACATCTCCTCCTTCGTCGAGCGGGCCTTCCCGGACCCGGACACCGACGCGAACACGGACTAGAGAGGCCCCGCATGGACTTCACACCGCTGAGAACCGCGCTCGCGGACGTCGTGGCGATCCCGGTGACCCCGTACGACGCCACGGGCGCCGTCGACCGGGACGCCTACCGCGCCCTGCTGCGCCGGCTTCTCGACAGCGGCGTACGGGCCGTCACCCCCAACGGCAACACCGGGGAGTTCTACGCCCTCACCCTGGAGGAGCGCCGGCTGTGCACCGAGCTGAGCGTCGAGGAGGCGGGCGACCGGGCCGTCGTGGTGGTGGGAGTCGGGCAGGACGTGGCGACGGCGGTGGCCGCCGCGCGGCACGCCCGGGAGGCCGGGGCCCAGATGGTGATGGTGCACCAGCCGGTGCATCCGTATGTGTCCCAGGACGGCTGGGTCGACTACCACCGCGAGATCGCGGAGGCGGTTCCGGAGCTGGGCGTGGTGCCGTACCTGCGCAACCCGCTGATCGAGGGCGCGGCGCTGGCGGGGCTCGGCGAGGCGTGCCCGAACGTGATCGGCGTGAAGTACGCGGTCCCGGACGCGGCCCGCTTCGCGGCCTTCGCGCGGGACGCGGGGCTCGACCGGTTCGTCTGGGTGGCGGGGCTGGCCGAGCTGTACGCGCCCTCGTACTGGTCCGCCGGCGCCACCGGCTTCACCTCCGGGCTGGTCAACGTCGCCCCGAAGGTCTCGCTGGACATGCTGGGCGCGCTGCGCGCCGGGGACTACGCGGCGGCGATGAAGGTGTGGGAGCAGATCCGGCCGTTCGAGGATCTGCGGGCCGCCCGGCAGTCGGCCAACAACGTGACCGTGGTGAAGGAGGCGCTGGCCGCGCTCGGCCTGTGCCGCCGCGACGTCCGCCCGCCGAGCCGGCTGCTGCCGGAGCCGCAGCGAGCCGAGGTGGCCGCGCTGATACAGGGGTGGGCGCTGTGAGCGGCCCCCGGGGAAGCGGGAGCCGCCCCCGCAGAAGGCCCGAGGAGCTGCGCAGCCACCGGTGGTACGGCGCCGAGGGGGTACGGACCTTCAGCCACCGGGCCCGCACCCGCCAGCTCGGCTATCTGCCCGAGGAACACCTCGGCAAGCCGGTCATCGCGATCCTCAACACCTGGAGCGACATCAACCCCTGCCACGTCCACCTGCGCGACCGCGCCCAGGCGGTCAAGCGCGGGGTCTGGCAGGCGGGCGGCTTCCCCCTCGAATTCCCGGTCTCCACCCTCTCCGAGACGTTCCAGAAGCCGACTCCGATGCTGTACCGGAATCTGCTGTCCATGGAGACCGAGGAGCTGCTGCGCTCCTACCCGGTGGACGGCGCCGTGCTGCTCGGCGGCTGCGACAAGTCCACCCCGGCGCTGCTCATGGGCGCCGCCACCGCCGATCTGCCGACCGTCTTCGTGCCCGCCGGGCCGATGCTGCCGGGGCACTGGCGCAACGAGGTGCTGGGCTCGGGCACCGACATGTGGAAGTACTGGGACGACAAGCGGGCCGGGCTCATCGGCGACTGCGAGATCGCCGAGCTGGAGCAGGGCATCGCCCGCTCGCCCGGCCACTGCATGACCATGGGCACCGCCTCCACGCTGACGGCCGCCGCCGAGGCGCTGGGCGTGACCCTGCCGGGCGCCTCGTCCATCCCGGCCGTCGACTCCGGGCACGAGCGGATGGCCGCGGCCTCCGGGCTGCGCATCGTCGAGCTGGTGTGGCAGGACCTGCGGCTGTCGGAGATCCTGACCCGGGAGGCGTACGAGGACGCGGTCACCACCGTGCTCGCGCTCGGCGGCTCCACCAACGCGGTCATCCACCTGATCGCCATGGCCGGGCGCTCGGGGGTGCGGCTCACCCTGGACGACTTCGACCGGATCGCCCGCACCGTGCCCGTCCTGGCCGATCTGCGGCCCGGCGGCCGGTATCTGATGGAGGACTTCCACTTCGCCGGGGGACTGCCCGGCTTCCTCTCCCGGCTCACCGACCGGCTGCACCTGGACCGGCCCACCGTCGCCCACGCCACCCTGCGCGAACAGCTCGACGGCGCCCTCGTGCACAACCCGGACGTCATCCGGCCGCGCGACAACCCGCTCGCCGAGGAGGGCGGGGTGGCGGTGCTGCGCGGCAATCTGTGCCCGGACGGCGCGGTCATCAAACACATCGCCGCCGGTCAGCACCTGCTGAAGCACACCGGGCCCGCCGTCGTCTTCGACGACTACAAGACGATGCAGGCCACCATCAACGACCCCGGCCTCGGCATCACCGAGGACACCGTGCTGGTGCTGCGCAACGCCGGTCCGCTCGGCGGGCCCGGCATGCCCGAGTACGGCATGCTGCCCATCCCCGACCACCTGCTGAAGAAGGGGGTGCGGGACATGGTGCGGATCTCCGACGCCCGGATGAGCGGCACCAGTTACGGCGCCTGCGCGCTGCACATCGCCCCCGAGTCGTACATCGGCGGGCCGCTCGCCCTCGTCCGCGACGGCGACCTGATCACGCTGGACGTGGCGGCGCGGGTGCTGCGGCTGGAGGTGGACGACGCCGAGCTGGAGCGGCGCCGAGCGGAATGGACGACACCGCCGCCCCGCTACGGGCGCGGCTACGGGGCGCTCTACCAGGACCAGATGACCCAGGCCGACACCGGTTGCGACTTCCGCTTCCTGGCCCGGGACGGCGCGGTGCCGGAACCGTACGCGGGCTGAGCGGCCCGCGACTTTCGACCGAGAAATTTTTGCACGGTATCTCGAACGACGTACGGAAAGCGCTTCCATTCCGCACTTCCCCCTGAGAACGGAGTAGCAGTCATGGCCGACGCCGTGGCGGAACAACCCCGGGTCGCCCCCCGGGGCACCCGGCGCCGTACGGGGGCGACACCACGCCGCCTCCCGTACCTGCTGATCGCCCCCGCCGGGCTGCTGATGCTGGGCTTCATCGCCTATCCGATGCTCAGCGTCCTCTACTACAGCCTGCAGAACTACAACGTCACCAAGCCCTGGCGGAACGGCTACGCGGGCTTCGAGAACTTCACCCGCATCTTCACCGACGACCCGCAGTTCCGGGACGCGCTGACCTTCAGCGGCACATGGGTCGTCACCGAGGTGCTGCTGCAACTCGTCCTCGGCGTGGCGCTCGCCCTGCTGGTCAACCAGACCTTCATCGGACGCGGCATCGCCCGCGCCTTGGTCTTCTCGCCGTGGGCCGTCTCCGGGGTGCTGACCACCACCATCTGGATGCTGCTGTACAACCCGTCGACCGGCATCAGCCGCTACCTCGCGGACGCCGGGATCGGCACGTACGGCACCTCCGTGCTCTCCGACACCGGCACCGTCTTCTGGGCCGCCGTCCTCGCCGAACTCTGGCGCGGTGTGCCCTTCTTCGCCATCCTCATCCTCGCCGACCTGCAGTCCATCCCGGGGGACCTGTACGAGGCGGCCTCGGTCGACGGCGCCGGGCGGGCGCGGCAGTTCTTCCACATCACGCTGCCGCACCTGAAGGACGCCATCGTGCTCTCGACCCTGCTGCGCGGGGTGTGGGAGTTCAACAACGTCGACCTGCTCTACACGCTCACCGGTGGCGGCCCGGCCGGGCAGACCACCACGCTGCCGCTGTACGTCGCCAACACCGGGATCAACGGCCACGACTTCGGCTACGCCTCCGCGCTGACCACCGTCGCCTTCGTGATCCTCCTCTTCTGCTCGATCCTCTATCTGCGCCTGAGCAAGTTCGGAGGCGACACCAAGTGACCGCCGTAACTGCGGAACAGGACCACCGGTCCGAGGCCGCCCCCGCAGCCCCCGTCCCGCCCGCCGCCACCGGCAGGCGGCGCGGACGCTCGCTCGACGACGGCGTACCGCGCTGGCAGATCTACGCGCCGCTGGGCCTGTATCTGCTGTTCACCCTCGTCCCCTTCTACTGGATGCTGCTCTTCGCGCTCCGCCCGGCGGGCTCCACCTCGCTGGTGCCGTGGCCGGTCACCGGGGAGCACTTCGCGAAGGTCTGGAACGAGCGCGCCTTCGGAACCTTCTTCCAGAACAGCATGATCGTCGGCGTCGCGTCGCTGGTGATGACGACCGTGGTCGCGCTCGCGGGCGGCTACGCGCTCGCCCGCTTCGACTTCCGTGTCAAAAAGGGCTTCATGCTGGCCCTGCTCGCCTCGCAGTTCATCCCGGGCGCGCTGATGCTCGTACCGCTCTTCGAGATCTTCAAGAACCTCCAGATGATCAACTCGCTGGGCAGTGTGATCATCGCGGAGACCGTCTTCCAGCTGCCCCTGTCCATCATCCTCATCAGCGGCTTCATCAAGAACGTGCCGGTCTCCCTGGAGGAACAGGCCTGGGTGGACGGCTGCGGGAGACTGCGGGCCTTCTGCGCGGTGGTGCTGCCGCTGCTGCGGCCGGGGCTGATCGCGGTCGGCTCCTTCGCCTTCGTCCACAGCTGGAACCACTTCCTGTTCGCGCTGATGTTCCTCAGCTCGCAGGACACGCAGACCATCCCGGTCGGCCTCAACACCCTCATCGGCGCCGACAGCGTCGACCTGGGCGCCCTCGCGGCCGGTGGCGTGATCGCGGCGGTGCCGGTCGTCATCGTCTTCGCCTTCATCCAGAAGTGGCTGATCACCGGCTTCAGCGCGGGCGCCGTCAAGGGCTGACCCCGGTCACCGTTTTCGCGGGCAAGGAGGTTCGTACCATGCGCACGACACACCCCGGGGGACGCGGGGCAACCGAGGGACACGCACCCGTACCCGTCGTCCTGGCGGGCGCGCGGGGGCACGGCCGCTGGCACCTGGAGAACATCCGGCGGCTGGCGGGGGAGGGGCTGGTGCGGCTGGCCGGGGTGTGCGAACTCCGGCGGCTCGACGCGGAGGAGCTGGGCGACGGCTTCGGCGAGCCCGGACCCGAGCAGTCCGGCGACCTCGGTGCGCTGGTGGCCCGTACCGGCGCCCGGATCGCCGTCATCTGCACCCCGATCCACACCCACGCCGACCTCGCCCTCACCGCCGCCGCGCACGGCGCGCAGCTGCTGCTGGAGAAGCCGCCCGCACCCTCCTACGCCGAGTTCACCCGGCTGCGCGACGGGCTCGCCGACCTCGGCACCGCCTGCCAGATCGGCTTCCAGTCCCTCGGCTCCCACGCCCTGCCCGCCATCCGGAAGCTCATCGCCGACGGAGCCATCGGCACCGTACGGGGCATCGGCGCCGCCGGGGCCTGGTCGCGCGACGAGGCTTACTACACCCGCGCCCCCTGGGCCGGGCACCGCACCCTGGGCGGCCACGACGTCATCGACGGCGTCCTCACCAACCCCCTCGCGCACGCCGTCGCCACCGCCCTGCGCATCGACGGCGCCGACCGCGCCGAGGACATCACCGCCCTGGAACTGGAGCTGTACCGGGCCAACGACATCGAGGCCGACGACACCTCCTGCCTGCGCGTGCGGACCCGCTGGGGCACCACCCTCACCGCCGCCGTCACCCTGTGCGCGGAGGAACCCGGCGAGCCGTACGTCGTCGTCCACGGCGACCAGGGCCGCATCACCTTCTGGTACAAGCAGGACCGGGTCCGGGTAGAGCGCGCGGGAGCGCCCCCCGAGACCACCCACTACGCGCGCACCGACCTGCTGGAGAACCTGGCGGCCCATGTGCGCGACGGCACCGAACTGCTCGTCCCACCGGACCGCACCGGCGCGTTCATGCGCGTCGTCGAGGCGGTCCGCACCGCCCCCGCACCGGTCCCGCTGCCCGCGGACGCCTGGCGCACCGAACCCGGTGCGGGCGCGTCGGCGGGCGCGAAGCGGCGCGTCGTCACCGGCATCGACCAGCTGGTCGCCGCCGGAGCCGAGCGCCTCGCTCTGTACTCCGAACTGCGCGCCCCCTGGGCCGCACCCCCCGCGGAGGTCCCGCACCCATGAACGCACCCATCAACGCGCCCATCAACGCGCCCATCAACGCACCCGTGAACGCGCCCATGAAGGCGTCCTTCACCAACCGTCCCCCCTGCACCGTGCTGCGCCACGAGAACCGGCCCGTCGGTACGTACGTCCACCGGCCGCAGCTCGCCGGGACGCCCGCCCCGCGCCCCTTTCTGCACCCGGTACGGACCCTCGGCGGCGTCACCGTCACCGACCAGCCGGGCGTGTCCATGGCCGTGCCCGACGCCTACGGCGGCCAGCGTCACCTGGGCTGGCTGCTGCGCGACCCGGACGGATTCGTGGAGGAGCTGTCCTGGGGCGGCGCGGGCGGACGGCACCTGCTGCTGGAGCGGCGCACGGTCGCGGTGCGGCCCCTGTCGGCGGGGTGCTGGGCGCTGGACTTCACCACGGCGCTCACCAATGTGAGCGGCCAGGAGATCGGCGTCGGCGGCGCCGGTTCCGGGTCCGGCGGGGGCTTCTTCTGGAGCGCGCCGCGCCGTCCGCAGCCGCCACGGGTCTTCAGCGCGGGCGGCGAGGGCGAGGCCGCCGTGGACGGGCGGTGCGCGGACTGGGTGGCGCTGGCCGCCGAGGACTGGACGCTGGTCTTCGCCGGGGCGACCGGCGACACCCGCTCCGCCCCCTGGTACGTGCGCACCGGTGAGCACCCTGGCGTCGGCTCGGCCCTGGACACCCGGAGGCGGCCGCTGACGATCGCCCCCGCCGACACCGTGACCCGGCGCGTCGTCACCGCCGTCGTGGACGGATGCCTGGGTCGGGACGAGGCGGCGCGGATCGCGGGGCAGCTGTCGGACAAGGGAGCGGCCGTATGAGCGGACCCGTATGGCGGGCCGATCTCGGCGACGGCACGTACCGCAACCCGGTCCTCGACGCCGACTGGTCCGACCCCGACGTCGTCCGCGTCGGCGAGGACTACTACCTCACCGCCTCCAGCTTCGGACGCGCCCCCGGACTGCCCGTCCTGCACTCCCGGGACCTCGTCAACTGGCGCGTCCTCGGACACGCCCTGGAACGGCTCGAACCCGCCGGCGCCTTCGCCCTCCCGCGCCACGACTGCGGGGTCTGGGCGCCCAGCATCCGCCACCACGACGGCCGCTTCTGGATCTTCTGGGGCGACCCCGACACCGGCGTCCACCAGATCAACGCCCGCGACCCGCGCGGGCCGTGGAGCGCCCCGCACCTGATCAAGCCGGGCAAGGGCCTGATCGACCCCTGCCCGCTGTGGGACGAACACGGCAACGCCTTCCTCGTCCACGCCTGGGCCAAGTCCCGCTCCGGCGTCAACAACCGGCTCACCGGACACCGCATGAGCCCGGACGGCCGGGAACTCCTCGACGACGGCCGCGTCATCGTGGACGGGGACACCATCCCGGGGTGGTTCACCCTGGAGGGGCCCAAGCTCTACCGGCGCGACGGCTGGTTCTGGATCTTCGCCCCGGCCGGTGGCGTCGAAACCGGCTGGCAGGGCGCCTTCCGCTCGCGGGACTTCTTCGGCCCGTACGAGGAGCGGACGATCCTGGCCCAGGGCCGCACCGACGTCAACGGCCCGCACCAGGGCGCCTGGGTGGACACCCCGGAGGGCGAGGACTGGTTCCTCCACTTCCAGCATCGCGGCGCCTACGGGCGCGTGGTGCACCTCCAGCCGATGCGATGGGACGACGCGGGCTGGCCGGTGGCGGGCGACGAGGGCGAGCCGGTGGCGTGGTACCGCAAGCCGAAGGGGACCACGGCGGAGATCCAGGCCCCGGCCGTGGACGATGTCTTCCCCCAGGGCCGGTACGGCCCCCAGTGGTCCTGGACGGCCAACCCCGCGGCGGGCTGGACGACCGCGCACGACGGCTCCGGGCTGTGGCTGACGTGCCACCGGGCCGATGCGGCCGAGGACTTGCGGAAGCTGCCGAACGTCCTGGTCCAACGCCTGCCCGCCGAGTCCTTCACGGTCACGGCCGACCTGGCGCTGGAGAGCGAGGCCGTGGGCGCCAAGGCCGGGCTGGCGGTGCTGGGCGACGCGTTCGGCTGGATCGGCCTGGAGCGGGCGGCGGACGGCGTCCGCCTGGTCCACCGCTTCGCCGGCGTGAGCATGGAGCGCGAACGCGACGCGGAACACCCCCGCCCGGCCCCCGCCGCCCGGGCCCGCCTCCGTATCGAGGTCGCGCCCGGCGCGCGGTGCCGCTTCTTCGCCGACACGGGCGACGGCTTCCGCCCGTCGGGGCCCGTCTTCGCCGCCACGCCGTGGCGGTGGGTGGGCGCCCTGCTGGGCCTGTTCGCCGCCGCCCCGCCGGGGCGCGGCGCGGCGGGCCACGCCACCTTCGCCGACTTCCGGGTGACGGACGGAGCCGAGTGATGGAGATGTCCCCCACCCCGCCCCTCCCCGAAACCGTGGGCTCCGCCCAGGACGCGGCGGGGCCGCGCGACGTCGCCGTGCTCCTCGGCACCGGCAGGCACCGCGCGGACACGACCATCGTCCACGACACCCCCGCCGAGTACGGCGCATCCACCGGCAGCGCCACCGTTGTCATCGCGGCGAGCGACGTCACGGCCCGCCACCCCATCACCGCCGCGAGCACCTGGAAGGGCAACCCCCACGGCTTCCTGATCACCCGCGGCCGCGTCGTGAGCGACGCGCCCGATCAGACCTTCCACCTCGGGCGCCCGTGGCACCCCGGCGGGGAGCCGGACGCGGTCGCGCAGGTGCTCATCCGCGATACGCGCCTCCCCGCCGCGGTCAAGTCCGCCCCCTGGACGGACATGAGCGGATTCCCGTGGCAGGAGGCCCGCTTCACCGAGTACCGCAACACCGGACCGGGCGCGGCGGGGCCGGATCCCGCCGCCGGACGGCCGCAGATGAACGAGGCCGACGCCGCGCACCACGAGGTCGCCGACTACCTCGCGGGGACGGACGGCCGGGCACCCCAACAGACCAGGAGACGCGCATCATGAAGCAACCATCCCCGCACCACAGAGCCGCCGCGGCCGTCGCCGTCGTCCTCAGCCTCGCGTTCACCGCCACCGCGTGCGGTGACGACGGGTCGACCACCGGGGAGGAGGGGTCCGGCAAGGGCACGATCACGTTCTGGGACAACAACGGCGGCCCCCGGACGGCGGTCTGGAAGAAGATCATCGCCAAGTTCGAGGCCAAGAACCCGGACATCAAGGTCAAGTACGTTCCTATTCCGATCACGAACGTGCAGTCGAAGTACGACACGGCCATCCAGAGCGGTGGCGACAGCCTCCCCGACGTCGGTGGCGTCGGCACCGCGTACCTGGCGAACATCGCCGCCCAGGGGGCCCTGGACCCGGTCACCGACCGCATCGAGGACAGCCCTCTCAAGGGCAAGCTGATCAAGAACATGGTGGACAGCGTCCGCGCGGCCGGCGGGGACGACGAGGAGCTGTACTCCGTACCGACCTCGGCCAACCAGGGCACCCTCTGGTACCGCACCGACCTGTTCACGTCGGCGAACCTCCCCGCCCCGACGACCTGGGACGCCTTCTACAAGGCCGCCGAGAAGCTGACCGACAAGGGCAGGAACAAGTTCGGCTTCACCCTGCGCGGCGGCGCGGGCTCGATCGCCCAGGCGCTGGACATGATGTACGCCCAGTCGGGGATCTCCTCGTTCTGGGACGGCGACAAGACGACGCTGAACGACCCCGAGAACGTCGCGGCGCTGGAGAAGTACGTCGCCCTCTTCAAGAAGGTCACCCCCGCCGCCGACCTGAACAACGACTTCGCCAAGATGGTCGCCCAGTTCGACCAGGGCGACATCGGCATGCTCCAGCACAACCTGGGCAGTTACGTCGACCATGTGAAGCAGCTCGGCAAGGACAAGATCGCGGGCATACCGCTGCCGCCGTCCCGGGCCGGGTCGGCGCGCACGATCGTCTCCAACCCGGTCGACGGCCTCGGCCTGTTCAAGGCGAGCAGGAACAAGGCGGCCGCCTGGAAGTTCATCGAGTTCGCCGCCTCCCCGGAGATGAACAGCCTCTGGAACGAGGACGTCGGCGCGATCCCCGCCAACATCGGCGCCGCCGACGACGAGTGGATCAACCAGGCGCCGCCGACCAAGGCCGCCCTGGAGTCGCTGAACGACCCGCGGACGAAGGTCGTCCAGCTGCCGTACCACCTCCCGGACTGGAACAACATCAGCAAGGCCGACAACGAGCCCGCTTTCCAGAAGGTGCTGCTGGGCCAGATGACCGCCAAGGCCTTCTGCGACAAGGTCGCCGGGGAGCTGAACAAGGCCCAGGCCGACTGGAAGAAGCACCGGAAGTAGCGGTTCCCGCGCGTGTACGGGGCGGCCGCACCGCACCGGCGGCCGCCTCGGCCCCGCCTCGTACGAAAGGTCTCGTCATGTCCCTGACCCGAAGACGCGCGGCCGCGTCCCTCGCCGGGCTGCCGCTCGCCCTCGCCGCCCCCGGCGCGGTGGCGGCCGCCGCCACGAAGGCCCGCACCACCGTCTACCTCGCGGGCGACTCCACCGCCGCGACCAAGCAGCCCACCGCCGCGCCCGAGACCGGCTGGGGCATGGCCCTGCCGTTCTTCCTGGCCGGCGACCGCTTCACGGTCGCCAACCACGCCGTCAACGGCCGCAGTTCCAAGAGCTTCTACGACGAGGGGCGGCTCACCCCCATCCTGGCCGCCCTCCGCCCCGGCGACCTGCTCCTCGTCCAGTTCGGCCACAACGACGAGAAGACCGAGGACCCGGCGCGCGGCACCGATCCGCAGACGACGTATCCGCGGTATCTGCGGCTCTACCTCGACGGCGCGCGCGAGCGCGGCGCGCACCCCGTGCTGCTGACCTCCGTGGAGCGCCGCAGGTTCGACGCGGCGGGCAACGCCCTGCCCACCCACGGCGCCTACCCCGACGCCGTACGCCGCCTCGCCCGCGCCGAGCGGGTGCCGCTGGTCGACGTACAGGCGTCCAGCCTCGCGCTGTGGCAGCGGCTCGGACCCGTGGCCACCCAGGGCTGCTTCAACTGGCTGCGGCCGGGGGAGTCGCCCAACTACCCGGCCGGGGTCCAGGACAACACCCACTTCCAGCCGCACGGCGCGATCGAGGTGGCCCGGCTCGTCGCGCGCGAGCTGGCGGCCCGGCGGGTGCTGCGGCCGGGCGATGTCCGGCGGCTGGACGCCGCGATCCCGGACAGCTGGATCACCTGGTAGCCACCCCCCTTCCCCGTCCCCCGTCTCCAGGAGCCACCATGTTCAGACGTCATGCCCGCGTGGCCGCCGTGCTCGGCTGTGCCGCACTCGCCCTCGGCGTGGCCCAGGGCCCGTCGGCGGCCGCCCGGACGCCCCAAAACGGCGCCCTCCCGGCCGGTGACGGCTGGGCCTCCGCCGACGGCGGCACGACCGGCGGCTCAGCAGCCGACAAGGCGCACACCTTCACGGTCACCAACCGGGCCGAGCTGGTGAAGGCCCTCGGCGACGGCGACCCGGCCCCGAGGCTGATCTACGTCAAGGGAACGATCGACGCCAACACCGACGACGCCGGGAAGCCGCTGTCCTGCGCCGACTACGCGACCGACGGCTACTCCCTGGACGCGTACCTCACCGCGTACGACCCGGCCACCTGGGGCAAGGCCGCCCCGTCCGGCCCGCAGGAGGACGCCCGCGCCGCGTCCGCCGCCCGGCAGTACGAGCGCGTCGAGCTGAAGGTCGGCTCCCACACGACCATCCTCGGCGTCGGCCGGAACGCCAGGCTGCTGGGCGCGAGCCTCCAGATCCGGGGCGTGGACGACGTCATCGTCCGCAACCTCACCTTCGAGGACGCCTTCGACTGCTTCCCCGCCTGGGACCCGACCGACGGCGACGACGGCAACTGGAACTCCGAGTACGACAACCTGGTCGTCCACGGCTCCACGCACGTCTGGGTCGACCACAACACCTTCACCGACGGCCGCCGCCCCGACAGCGCCCAGCCCAGCTACTACGGCCGCCTCTACCAGCAGCACGACGGTGAACTGGACGTGGTGCGCGGCGCCGACCTGGTCACCGCCTCCTGGAACGTGTTCGCCGACCACGACAAGACGCTGATGATCGGCAACAGCGACAGCGCGGGCGCCACGGACCGCGGCAAGCTCCGTGTCACGCTCCACCACAACCTGTTCAAGAACATCGTGGAGCGCGCGCCGCGCGTGCGGTTCGGCAAGGTCGACGCGTACAACAACCACTTCGTCGCGCCCCGGAGCGGCTACGCGTACAGCTGGGGCGTCGGCGCCGAATCCCAGCTCTTCGCCGAGGCCAACGCCTTCACGGTGCCGTCCTCCGTCGACCCCGCGAAGATCATCAAGAAGTGGAAGGGCACGGCACTGACCGCGAAGAACAACGAGGTGGGCGGTAAGCCGGCCGATCTCCTCGCCCTCCACAACGCGGGCGTCCCCGATGAGCAACTGGGCGGCGACGCGGGCTGGACCCCGAGCTTGCGCACGCGCGTCGACGCGCCCCGCGCGGTGCCCGGCATCGTCGGCAAGGACGCGGGCGCGGGCCGCCTCTGACGCCTCGCCGGCACCCTGAGCGGGGGAGACCGGGCGTCAACCGGCCCCGCCCGGCCTCCCCCTTCCCCGCCGATGTTGTGGTCAACTCCAATTGGACTGCCGGGCAATGCGGGTCGCAGAATGATCAACAGTTGCCATGGCCTATCGCTGGACGATCGTGATTCCGTAATCTGAGAATCTCCAGACGGCGGCAACCTAATCTGGATCGGCGGCAACTACGCCATGGAGCGGGTCGTTCAGGATCCCACGGCCCGCTCTCTCGACGCAGAACAGGAGTTGCCATGAGAGTGAGGCGAAGCCGCGGTCGCCACCGCCGTCGCAAGGACCGCACCCTGTCGCTCGGGAGCGCCGTGATCGTGGCCTCCGCCGTGGCCGGGGTGTACCTGACCGCCTCGCCCGAGGGCGCGAGCGCCGTTCCGACCACCGTCTACGTGGCGCCCGGCGGCGACGACAGCCAGGCGGGCACCCCGGCAGCTCCGTACCGCACGCTGGAGAAGGCCTTCGCCGTGGCCAAGCCCGGCACCACCATCGAGGTGCGCGGCGGTACGTACTACCCGACCCGGACCCTGCGCAGCTCCGTGAGCGGCACCGCCGAGGACCGCGTCCGGCTGCGGCCGTACCGGGGCGAGAAGGTCAGGGTCGACGGCTCCCGGCTCCGCGAGGGCGCCTCCCTGCTCTCCCTGAGCGCCGACTACTGGACCGTCTCCGGCCTCGAACTGCGCAACGCCCCCGGCGGCGGCCTGGTCTGCACCTCCTGTTCGCGCGGCGTCTTCAACAACCTCACCACGCGCGGCAACGGCGACACCGGGTTCACCCTCCGCGGCGACCACACCGACGGCAACCTCATCCGGAACCTGGACTCCTACGGCAACCACGACGACGCCAGCGGCGGCAAGAGGGCCGACGGCATCGCGATCACCCATGGCTCCGGCTCCGGGAACGTGATCACCGGGTCGCGCTTCTTCGACAACAGCGACGACGGCCTCGACCTGTGGATGTGGGCGAGCCCCGTCGCCATCGACCACTCCTGGGCCTGGGGCAACGGCATCAACCGCTGGGGCATCCGCGATTTCGAGGGCGACGGCAGCGGATTCCAGCTCGGCGCCGACACCGACGCGGCGCCCACCCCCGCCCATGTCGTCCGGGCGTCCGCCGCCTGGAAGAACTCCAAGAACGGCTTCGCGGCGGGCGGCAACACCGGCGCCCTGCGGCTGCTGCGCACCACCGCCTACGCCAACCAGGGCCGGGGCTACTCCTTCCCCGACTCCCGCGTGCTGCTCCAGCAGAACCTCGCCGTGGCCAACGAGCGCGGCAAGGCCGACACCGGGGAGTCGGCGGTCTCCCGGGGCAACAACTGGAACCCCGACGCCTCGATCACCCCGCCGTTCGTGTCCACCGAACCGGGCACGGCGTACGGCGCCCGGCGGCAGGACGGCTCGCTGCCCGTCACCAGCTTCCTCGTGGTCGCCGGTGATACGGAGGTCGGCTCGGCCATGAACTGAGCGCCGCCGCCGGGCGGACGAAGGCCCGGCGGGCGGTGAAGCGGCTCAAGGGGCTCAAGCGGCTCAAGGGGCTCAGGAGTGGCCCATGATGGCCCGGGGGCGGTAGGGGGCCTCCAGGCGGGCGATCTCGTCGTCGTCGAGGGTCAGGTCCACCGCCGCCACCGCGTCCTCCAGATGGGACAGCTTCGTGGCGCCGACGATCGGCGCCGTCACGGCGGGGCGGCTCAGCAGCCAGGCCAGGGCGACCTGGGCGGGGGAGACGCCGCGCTCCCCGGCGACCGCGCGCACCGCGTCGACGATGTCGAAGTCGGCGTCCGCGTACCACCGTTCGACCAGGGGGTCGTTGGCGGCCCGGGTCGTGGAGCCGGTGCGGTCCCGGTCGCGGGTCCCGGCCAGCAGGCCGCGCGCGAGCGGGCTCCACGGGATGACGCCGACGCCCTGGTCCAGGCAGAGCGGGTTCATCTCCCGCTCCTCCTCCCGGTACAGCAGGTTGTAGTGGTTCTGCATGGAGACGAACCGCGTCCAGCCGTGCGTGTCGGCCGTGTGCTGGGCCTTCGCGAACTGCCACGCGTACATCGAGGACGCGCCGATGTAGCGGGCCTTCCCGGCGCGCACCACGTCGTGCAGCGCCTCCATCGTCTCCTCGACCGGCGTCTCATGGTCGTAGCGGTGGATCTGGTACAGGTCCACGTGATCGGTGCCAAGACGCCGCAGCGAGGCGTCGATCCCGGCCAGGATGTGCTTGCGCGACAGCCCCCGGTCGTTGGGGCCCGGGCCCATCGGGTGGTAGACCTTGGTGGCCAGCACATAGTCGTCGCGCCGCGGGAAGCACTCGGCCAGCAGCTCGCCGGTGATCTCCTCGCTGCGGCCGACCGCGTACATGTCGGCGGTGTCGAAGAAGGTCACCCCGCTCTCCACCGCCCGCCGCACGATCGGCCGGGACGCGTCGAGGTCCAGCTGCCATGCCCGGTACGAGGGGTCGCCGTAGCTCATCATGCCCAGACAGATCCGCGACACCTTGATCCCCGACATGCCCAGTCGCGCGTACTCCACGGCGGTCTCCTCTCCCGGCCCCTGACAGCCGCCTCGGCTTCGGCCGGTCACAGGAGACCACTGACGCACGCCCGATGTCAGCCCCTCGGGGCAGGCGGGTCAGAGGCGGCGTGTGGCGAGGGTGAGGCGGTCGCGGGCGTCGAACAGCGCGTCCTTGATCATCTGCTCATGGGTCGCGGTGAGCCGGGCCACCGGCACCGAGCAGCTGATGGCGTCCCGGGACGGGGTGCGGTACGGGATGGCGATGCCGAAGCAGCGCAGGCCCAGGGTGTTCTCCTCGCGGTCCACCGCGTACCCCTGCTCGCGGATGAGGTGCAGCTCCTCGATCAGCTGCTCGCGGTCGGTCAGCGTGTGCTCGGTGAGCGGGCTCAGCGTCTCCGGGAGCAGCTTGCGCACCTGCTCGTCGGTGTACGTGGCCAGCAGCGCCTTGCCCAGCGAGGTGGAGTGGGCCGGGAGGCGGCGGCCGACGCGGGTGAAGGGGCGCAGATAGTGCTGGGACTGGCGGGTGGCGAGGTAGACCACGTTGGTGCCGTCGAGCCGGGCGAGGTGGATGGTCTCGGTGGTGTCGTCCGAGAGCCGGTCCAGGGTGGGCCGGGCCGCGGCCACGACCTCGTCGCCGTCGATGTACGACGTGCCGACGAGCAGCGCCCGCACCCCGATGCCGTACCGGGTGCCGGTCGCGTCCGTCTCCACCCAGCCCAGCTCGACCAGGGTGCGCAGCAGCATGTAGAGGCTCGACTTGGGGTAGCCCACGGCCTCCTGCACGGATGCCAGACTGTGCATGCCGGGCCGTCCGGCGAAGAACTCCAGCAGTTCGACCGTGCGGACCGCCGACTTGACCTGGGCCCCGCCCGTCTCGGCAGCTGTCATCGCCTTGACCCCTCTGTTCGACCAGCCATAGAGTCCCGATGGAATTCATCAACCGGGACAGCGTTCAGCATATCGAACAACAGTCGATGTGCGAGACGCAAGAAGCGGTAACACAGCAGGAGGAATCCGCGGTGTCAGCACCAGTGTGGAGCGTCGACCCCCGAACCGGAAAGCAGCGTGAGCAGGTAGCGGTCGAAGCCACGGCGGAGGAGGTCGACAAGGTGGTGCGGGCGGCCGACGCCGCACGCGGCTCCCTCGCCGACCGTACGGTGCGCGCCGCCTTCCTGCGCACCGCCGCCGATCTGCTCGACGAGGCCCGTGACACGATCGTCGAGGCCGCCGACGCCGAGACCGCGCTCGGCCCGGCCCGGCTCACCGGCGAGCTGGCCCGGACCAGCTACCAGCTCCGGTCCTTCGCGAAGATCGTGGACGAGGGCGCCTTCCTCGACGTCCACGTGGACCACGCCGACGCCACCCAGACCCCGCCGTGGCCCGATCTGCGCCGCTACAAGCTGCCGCTGGGCGTCGTCGCCGTCTACGCCGCCAGCAACTTCCCGCTCGCCTTCTCCGTGCCCGGCGGCGACACCGCCAGCGCCCTCGCCGCGGGCTGCCCGGTCGTCGTCAAGGCGCACCCCGACCACCCCGCGACCTCCGAGGTGGCCGCATCCGCGCTGCGCCGCGCCGCCGAGCGGCACGGGCTGCCCGCCGACGTGATCTCCGTGGTGCACGGCTTCGAGGCGGGTATCGAGCTCATCAAGCACCCGCTGATCGCCGCCGCCGGGTTCACCGGCTCGATCCGCGGCGGCCGCGCCCTCTACGACGCCGCGGCCGCCCGGCCGGTGCCGATCCCCTTCCACGGCGAACTGGGCAGCCTCAACCCGGTCGTGGTCACCGAGGCGGCCGCCGCCGAGCGCGGCGACCAGATCGGCTCCGGGCTCGGCGGTTCGATGACGCTGGGCGTGGGCCAGTTCTGCACCAAGCCCGGCTTCGTGCTGGCGCCCGCGGGCGCGGCCGGTGACGCGCTGGTCAAGTCGCTCACCGAGGCCGTCAGCAACACCGACGCCGGGGTCCTCCTGGACCACCGCATGCGCGACAACTTCGTCGCCGGGGTCAAGGAGCGCGCCGAGCTGGCGGACGTCGAGGCCCCGGTGACCCCGGGCTCCGGCGGCGAGCACAGCGTCAGCCCCGGCTTCCTCACCGTCCCGGCCGCGCGCCTCGCCGAGCAGGGCCCGCACGATGTGCTGCTGGAGGAGTGCTTCGGCCCGGTGACCGTCGTCGCCCGGTACGAGAACGACGCCGAGATCACCGCCGTCCTCGGCCGCCTCCAGGGCAACCTGACCGCCACCGTCCAGATCTCCGCCGCCGAGGCCGAGGGCACCGAGGGCCGGGCCGGTGAGCTGATCGCCGAGCTGACCCCGCTCGCGGGCCGGGTCCTGGTCAACGGCTGGCCGACCGGCGTCGCCGTCGCGCCCGCCCAGCACCACGGCGGCCCGTACCCGGCGACCACCTCCACCTCCACCTCGGTCGGCGGCACCGCCATCGAGCGCTGGCTGCGGCCGGTCAGCTACCAGGACACCCCGCCCGCGCTGCTCCCGCCGGAGCTGCGCGACGACAACCCGCTCGGGTTGCCCCGCCGGGTCAACGGCATCCGGGAACAGCAGGGCTGACCCCCCTCCGGTGACGGCACGGCCGTCGGGCGCGCGGACCTGTCCCGCGCGCCCGACGGCCGCCGCGCGTTCCGGGACCGGAACGGATCCCGGGCGGGAACGGATCCGGGGCGGAACGGATCCGGGGCGGGAAGGAATCCGCGGCTCCGGTGGTTGATTCCCGCATGCGCGTAGAAATCTGGTCCGACATCGCCTGCCCGTGGTGCTACATCGGCAAGGCCCACTTCGAACAGGGCCTCGCCGCCTTCGAGCACCGGGACGAGGTCGAGGTGGTGCACCGCTCGTTCGAGCTGGCCCCGGACAGCCCCTGCGGCGAGACCTCCCCGGTCCTCGACATGCTCGCGTCGAAGTACGGCGTCCCGCGCGAGCAGGCCGAGGCCATGGAGGCACGCGTGGCCCGGGCCGCCGCCGACGCCGGGCTCGGCTGGCACCCCGGCCGCGACCACGGCAACACCTTCGACCTCCACCGGCTGCTGCACCTCGCCAAGGACCGCGGCCGCCAGGGCCGCCTGCTCGACCTGCTCCTCACGGCGCACTTCGCCGAGGAGCGCTCCGTCTTCGACCCCGCCACGCTGGTCGCCCTCGCCACCGACGCCGGGCTCGACGCCGAGGAGGCGCGCGCGGTGCTCGCCGACGAGAGCCGTTACGCCGACGCCGTACGGGCCGACGAGCGCGAGGCCGCGGAGCTGGGAGCGAACGCCGTGCCCTTCTTCGTCCTCGACCGCCGCTTCGGGGTCTCCGGCGGACAGCCGGCCGAGGTCTTCACCCGGGCGCTGACCCAGGCGTGGGAATCGTCGCAGGTCAGCGAGGACGCATAAGCATCCCTGGGGGGCACTCTGCAGAGATGTGTGATGGACGCCGGGGTGGGCCCGCCCCATAGTGGATGGTCATGGAGAGCCTGGCGGGCGCCGAGTTCGCGCCACAGACGACGTACCTCAACACCGCCTCCAGCGGTCTGATCCCCGCACGTTCCGTGGCCGCCATGAAGGCGGCCCTCGACGACGCGGCCGCCGGCGGCCGCGTCACCGACATGGCCTTCGAATCGGTCGAGGAGACCCGCGCCGCCTACGCCCGGCTGGCCGGCGTACCGGCACGGCGGGTCGCGACGGGCGCCTCGGTCGCCGTATACGCCGGACTCATCGCCACCTCGCTGCCGCCCGGCGCCGAAGTCCTCACCGCCGAGGGCGACTTCAGCTCCCTGGTCAACCCCTTCGCCGTACGCCGCGACCTCGTGCTGCGCAGCGCGCCGCTGGAGGAGCTGGCGGACGCGGTACGGCCGGATACCGCGCTGGTCGCGGTGAGCGCTGTCCAGTCGGCTGACGGCCGGATCGCCGACCTCGACGCCATCCGGGACGCCGCCCGCGCGCACGGGGCGCGCACCCTGGTCGACCTCAGCCAGGCCGCCGGATGGCTGCCGGTGAGCGCCGGAGCCGACGACTTCACCGTGGCCATCGGCTTCAAGTGGCTCATGGGCTCGCACGGCACCGCCTTCCTCACCGTGCCCGACGACCTGGGCGGCCTCACCCCGGTCTTCGCGGGCTGGGTCGCGGGGGAGGAGCCGTGGGACAGCTGCTACGGGCCGGTGGCCGAACTGGCCCGGTCGGCGCGGCGCTACGACGGGGCTCCGGCCGTCTTCGCATACGTCGCGGCCCGCCATTCGCTCGCCCTGCTCCACGAACTGGGCACCGAGGCCGTGCACGCCCACAACAGCGCCCTCGCCGACCGCTTCCGCGCCGGGGCCACCGGCCTGGGGCACACCTGCCTGCCCGCGCCCGGCTCGGCGATCGTCTCCGTACCGGGGCTCGGCGAGGCCGCGTCCCGGCTGGCCAAGGCGGACGTGCAGGTGTCGGCGCGCGCCGGGAACCTGCGCGCCGCCTTCCACCTCTACAACACCCCCGCCGACGTGGACCGCCTGCTGGAGCTGCTGCCCGGCGTCTGAGCGCGGCTTGAGCACGGGGGAAACACCTCGACCGCCCGGCCCGTGGCCGGATGTTCCACCGCTGACCCGCAACGCTGTCAGTGGCGGGCCTTAGCGTCCCAGCCATGACACGAACGGCACAGACCTACGCCTATCTCCGCCCCTCCGCCGTGCGCTCCACGGCGGAGGGGCGCAGCCTCGGCCTGGAGACCTCCGGCGGCAGCACCCCCGCCGGCGGGGAAGCCCATCCGCGCTTCTTCCGCGGCTTCCTGACCCACCCCCAGGCAGCCGCCGCCGGACTGCTGTGCGTCGCGGACGTCGCCGCAGCCCGCTACTACCAGCCGCTGCCCCCGTTCTCGCTCGACCCGGTCGTCACCGGGAACGGGGACCGGCTGAGGTTCGAGTCGTTCTCCGGCTGCTGCGGGGTGTACGCGCGCCTCGACATGCTGGGCGACGCCCTCGACGGCGACGACATCGGTCACGGCACCACCAACGTCGACGTGAACATCCCGCTCCGGGACGCCCTCACCCGGGTGGGCGCGGCCGATCCGCTGCGCCTGGAGGTCGGGCCCGACGAGCTGACCGTCACCACCTTCGACGGGCCGGTGGTGGAGAAGAAGGTGCCGCTGCCCGGCCGCTGGCTGCGCGGCTTCGCCGAGACGCAGGTC
Source organism: Streptomyces sp. NBRC 110028 (assembly GCF_001417735.1). Lineage (GTDB taxonomy): Bacteria > Actinomycetota > Actinomycetes > Streptomycetales > Streptomycetaceae > Streptomyces. Next base: position 84,856 of record NZ_BBUZ01000031.1, on the reverse strand, counting down.
GTCGCCTCCGGATTCGACCTGCGGGCCGAACTCCCCGCGGCCGAGGCGGTGCGCTTCCTCCGCTCCCTGCCCCGCCCCGGTGCCCACCGGGGCGCGTCGCGCGGAGCGCGCTGGGTCGTCCCCGCGGGCCGTTCGCTGCGCGCCACCACCCGGCCGGTGCCCGGCGCGGTCTGCCTGCCGGGGCCGGAGCGGCTGACCGCGCTGACCCGGGTGCTGCGCCACGCCACGGGCCTGCGGATCCACGGCCCGGCCGTCACGGCGGGCAGCGGCCCGGTGGCCGGCGCGTGGGAGATCGGGCTCCCGGGGATGCGCCTCACCCTCACCCTGTCCCCGGACGCCGCGCGGGGCTTCTCCGGCGAGGGCGGCGTCCTCGACGCCCTGGCGTCGGACGAGTCCGCCGAGGACGCCGACCTGGTGTCCGTCCTGCTCGCCTGGGACCCGGCCGTCGACATCGCCGACCTGGCCGCACAGTCCGGGCTCACCCCGCGGCGGGTACGGGCGGCGCTCACCCGCCTCGGCACGGCCGGGCGCATCGGCTACGACACGGCGGAGGCCGCGTACTTCCATCGGGAACTGCCGTACGACACCGGGCGGGCCGAGCGCGACAACCCCCGGCTGCGGGCCGCCCGCGCCCTCGTCGAGGCGGGCGCGGTGCGCCTCGACGGCGCCCTCGCCACCGTCACCGTCGACGACCACATCCACCGGGTCAGATCCGCCGGAGGGCGGCTGAGCTGCACCTGCCGCTGGTGGGCCGAATACCGCGGCGGCCGCGGCCCGTGCAAGCACGCCCTCGCCGTCCGCATCGCCCGCCGCACGGCCGCGCCCCGTACGGCCGGCACCGTCCAGGACCCGGCCCTCACCCCCGACGGAGCCACCCGATGAGCGACGCCACCCAGGACACGTACGACACCGCGTACGCCATCCCCGACGGGGCCACCGAGGGCGTGCGCGGGCTGCTGCACGCGGTGCGCGAGGGCCGCGCCGATGACGTCCCCGAGCTGGTCGGCGCGCTCACCGGCGCCGAGCGGCGGAGGTGTCTGCCGGTGCTCAAGGCGTGGCGCAAGGAGACGCGGGACGACCTCGCCCGGCGCAGCGAGCGGCACCTGGCCGTGCTCCGGGCGCTGCTGCCCGCCGGGGCCGGATGCTGCACGGGTGCGGCGGCCGCGGCCGGATGGCTCGTGGGCAGCGGACTGTGGCAGGGCGACCGCGATCTCTCGCTGGTGCTCGAAGCGATGGGCGGCCGTGACCCCGCGTGGCTGGGCGAGGTGGCGCGACGGCTGGCGGACCGCCGTACGGCGGAGGAGGACTATCCGCTGATCGCGGGGCTGGTGTCGGCCGCGGGCTGCGAGCCGCCCACGACGGACGGCTTCGTCCTCGGCTGGCTGCGCGGCATCCCGGCCCGTGGCATGACGATCGAGGAACGGCTCCGGGACGACCCGTTCCTCACGGCGGTCGTCCCCCGGCTCTTCGAAGTGCCCGGGGTCGGCTCGGACTTCCCGTACCACCGGCCGGACGACCCCGGTTGGGCCGCCGCCCTCGCCGGGCTCGCCCGGGAGGGGCTGCTCAGCCGGGAGACCCTGGTCGAGGGCTGTCTGTCGCGGCTGCTGCGCGGTGGCCGGCCCGGTGTGCTGACGGGCTTCCTCGCCCTGCTGACCGCCCTGGACCTGACCGCGGACGAGCGGACGGCGCACACCCTCACCTGGGTGCGGATGCTGCCCGACGGCCATCCCCTGGTCGCGTCCCTGGCCCAGGAGACGCTGGCCGGCCTCGACGCGGCGGGCCGCCTGGAGACCGAGCACCTGATCGAGGCGTCCGGGGCCGCCCTGTTCCGGCCCGAGAAGAAGATCGTGCGCGCCCAGCTGGCCATGCTCGACAAGGCGATGAGGCGCGATCGCTCCCTCACGGACCAGCTGCTGCCGGTGGCCGCCGAAACCTTCGGGCACGAGGAGCACAGCCTCCAGGACAAGGCCCTCGCCCTGGTCGTCCGCCACCGGCGGCACGCGGGTGCCGCCGCCCTCGCCGAGGTCGCGGCGCGCGCCCGGCAACTCCCCTCCGACCTGCGTGTCCGTGCGGCCGAGGCGCTCGGGGACGCCGTGGCCGCCGAGGCGGCAGACCCGCCCGTCGCGGAGGGCGACGTCCTGCCGCCCGTGCCCGGCCCCGAGCGCCTGGACCCCGCACCGCTCGGCCTCGCCGAGCTGGCCGAGGAGGTCGGCGCGCTGCTGCGCGGTGGCGGCACCCCGGCGCAGGAGGAGCGGGCGCTGAACAGTCTCGTGGCGCACGCCCACGGCGACCGGGCGGGCCTGCGCACCGCGCTGGGCCCGGTGGTGGCGCAGCGCCGGGACTTCGTCACGTGGGGGAGCGGCCACGCCTTCGCGCAGGCGCTCGAAGCCGTCGTCACGTCCGTCATGGGGACGGCCACCGAGGAGGACCTGCGCACCCTCCGCTTCCGGTCCGGGGAGCACCAGTGCCCGCACACGGCGATCTGGTCCGTCTGCCTCAGCCGCGCGGCCGAGATCGGGGAGCGGCTGGACAGCGGTGACCCGTTGCCGTTCCTGCTGGCCACGCCCACCTGGTCGACGGGGGCCATCGATCCGGCGGAGCTGGTGGCCCGGCTCGCCGCGTACGAGCGCTCCGGCACCGAGCCCGGCCGGGCGGACCTCGAACTGGCCCTGCTGCGGCTCGACCGGGAGGTGCCGCCCGGGGTGCGGGCGGCGGCGGCCGGGCTGACCTCCCCGGCGGGGCGGCGGCTGGCCGCCTGGCTCACCTCCGGCGGCCTGCCCGATCCCGTCGTCTCCCGGGAGACCGAGCCGCTCAGGCTCCGCAGCCCCCGCCCCGGTGTGCTCGTGCGCACCGAGGCCCTTCCCGGGCACGAGGATCTTCCCGAGCCGTTCCGCTCCCTGCTGGCCGCGCACGATCCCCTCGGCAGCCCCTGCGTGTGCGGGCACGGCGGGGAGTGTTCCCCGCGGGCTCTGGCCCTCCTGCCCCGGCACCGGGAGATCATCGCGGCGCGGATGCTGTCGGCCTTCGCGGTCCTGGCCGAGTTCGACCAGCTCGGCGAGGTCGTGCCGGTGCTGCCCGCGCTGGCCGAGTCGGGCGGTCCGGCCGGGCCCGCGACCCATCTGCTCGTGGCGTACGGGCTGGGGGCGCGGCGCTTCGACGAGCGGATGTTCGCGGTGGACGCGATGCTCGTGCTCGCCGCTCGCGGACAACTCGACGCGGAACGGCTCGGCCGGGACATCGCCGAGCTGACCGGTCTGCGCCGGCTCAAGCCGAAGCGGTTCGGGGAGGCGCTGCGGGAGGCGGCGCGCACCGGCGCGTACGCCACGGTGTGGGCGGTGCTGTCGGGCACGTTCCCCGGATTCCTGGCGGGCGAGTCGGCACAGGGCGCCGCCGCCGTCCTCACGCTGGCGGCGGAGTGCGCGGAGCGGTCCGGCGCCCGAGGGGCGATACCCGAGGTCGACGAGCTGGCGGCCCGCCCGGGCTCGTCCCAGACGGTCAAGCAGGCGCGGCGGATGAGGGCGGCGCTGCGGGGGGACGCGTAGGAGGGGCGCGGGGGCGCGGAAACGCAGATGGCCAGGGGGAGGGCGGCAGACGCCCTCCCCCTGGCCACCCACGGTCAAGAGGACCGGTGGCTCACCGCACCGGCGTGAAGTCCCGTGCCCCGATGAATTCGGGCCGCCGCACCGGCGCCGCGAACGGCTCCACCGCCGTGTTCTCCACGCTGTTGAACACGATGAAGACGTTGCTGCGCGAGTAGGGCGTGATGTTGTCACCCGAGCCGTGCATGCAGTTGCAGTCGAACCAGGTCGCCGAACCGGCCTTGCCGGTGAACAGCTTGATGCCGTGCTTGTCGGCGAAGCCGGCCAGCGCCTCGTCGGACGGAGTGCCCGCGTCCTGCATCTGCAGCGACTTCTTGTAGTTGTCCTTCGGCGTCTCACCCGCACAACCGAGGAACGTACGGTGCGACCCCGGCATGATCATGAGGCTGCCGTTGGTGTCGAAGTTCTCGGTGAGCGCGATCGAGACCGACACGGTCCGCATGTTCGGCAGGCCGTCCTCGGCGTGCCAGGTCTCGAAGTCCGAGTGCCAGTAGAAGCCCGAGGCCCCGAAACCCGGCTTGACGTTGATCCGGCTCTGGTGGACGTAGACGTCCGAACCGAGGATCTGCCGTGCGCGGCCCACCACTCGCGGGTCGCGCACCAGGTTCGCGAAGACCTCGCTGATCCGGTGCACCTCGAACACCGACCGTACGTCCTTCGACTTCGGCTCGATGATCGAGCGCTCGTCGGCGCGCACGTCCGGGTCGACGATCAGCCGGTCCAGCTCGGCGCGGTAGACCGCGACCTCGTCCGGAGTGATGAGCTGATCGATCGCCAGAAAGCCATCGCGATCGAAATCGCTCAGCTCGGACGGCTGCATCGGACCCTCGGCCCCGGGCTCGGACCACACGACGGGGTCCACGCGGGGCGTGGCCACCTCGATGGTTCCGCGGGTCGGGTACAGGTCAGTGACCGTGGTCATCGGATCATGCCTCCTCGGTCTCGGTGATCAGGGGGTAAACCCCGTTCTCATCATGGTCCTCCCGTCCGGTGATCGGCGGGTTGAAGACGCAAACGCATCGGAAGTCCTTTTTGATGCGCATGGTGTGCTTCTCGTGTCCATCCAGCAGATACATGGTGCCGGGCGTGATGGTGTGCTTCTCACCGTTCTCGTCGTTGGTGAGCTCGGCCTCCCCCTCGACGCAGAGGACCGCTTCGATGTGGTTGGCGTACCACATGGACGTCTCGGTGCCCGCGTAGAGCGTGGTCTCGTGCAGGGAGAAGCCGACCTTCTCCCGTGCGAGCACGATGCGCTTGCTCTCCCAGGTACCCGATTTGGCCTTTACATGCCTCTCGGTGCCCTCGATGTCCTTGAAGGATCGGACGATCACGGTGAGTCGCTGCCTTTCTGTTATTACGTTACGTAGGGTGTTCAGGCGGTTTCGCGAACCGCCCGGGCGAGGATCCGCAGACCCTCGTCCAGCTCTTCGGGCGTCATCGTCAGCGCGGGCAGCAGCTTGACGACCTCGCTCTCCGGACCGGAGGTCTCGACCAGCAGGCCCAGTTCGAAGGCGCGCTTGCAGACGGCCGAGGCGCGCGGCTTGTCCTCGAACTCCATGCCCCACACCAGGCCGCGGCCGCGGAAGGAGGTGCCGGAGTTCTCCTCGCAGATGGCGCGCAGGCCCTGCTCGACCTGCTCGCCGCGGGCCAGCGTCTGCTTCTCCATCTGGCCGTCGGCCCAGTAGGTGTCCAGGGTCGCGGCGGCGGTCACGAACGCGGGGTTGTTGCCGCGGAACGTGCCGTTGTGCTCACCCGGCTCCCAGATGTCCAGCTCCGGCTTGAAGAGGGTGAGCGCCAGCGGCAGGCCGTAACCGCTGATCGACTTGGAGACCGTGACGATGTCCGGGGTGATGCCCGCCTCCTCGAAGGAGAAGAAGGCACCGGTGCGGCCGCAGCCCATCTGGATGTCGTCGACGATCAGCAGCATGTCCTGGCGCTCGCACAGATCGGCCAGGGCGCGCAGCCACTCGGCGCGCGCGACGTTGATGCCGCCCTCGCCCTGCACGGTCTCGACGATCACGGCGGCGGGCTTGTTGAGGCCGGAGCCCTGGTCCTCGAGCAGCCGCTCGAACCACAGGAAGTCCTCGACCGCGCCGTCGAAGTAGTTGTCGAACGGCATCGGGGTGCCGTGGACCAGCGGGATGCCCGCGCCGGCCCGCTTGAAGGCGTTGCCGGTGACGGCGAGCGAACCCAGCGACATGCCGTGGAAGGCGTTGGTGAACGAGACGATCGACTCGCGCCCCTTGACCTTACGGGCCAGCTTCAGCGCGGCCTCGACCGCGTTGGTGCCCGTCGGGCCCGGGAACATGACCTTGTACGGCAGGTCGCGCGGGCGCAGGATGTTGTTCTGGAACGACTCCAGGAACGCGCGCTTGGCCGTGGTCGACATGTCCAGACCGTGCGTGACGCCGTCACGCTCGATGTAGTCGATCAGCGCCCGTTTCAGGACCGGGTTGTTGTGGCCGTAGTTGAGCGACCCGGCTCCGGCGAAGAAGTCGAGGTAGGTGTGGCCGTCCTCGTCGTACATGTGGCTGCCCTGCGCGCGGTCGAAGACAGCAGGCCAACCGCGGCAGTAGCTGCGCACCTCCGACTCCAGGGCCTCGAAGACGCTCAGGGCGGGCGGGGTGATGGTCACAGCATTCTCCTGGGAGATGAGTGCGAGGGGTGAGGGGGTGAAGGGCGTACGCCCTCGGGGTACAGGGGGTCGGGGGCGGGAATCGGGGATGACCTCAGGGGATCCGGGGCTCAGCCACGGTCCGCGAGCGGGCCGATGCGGTAGAGCACCTCGGGCTCGTGTCCTCCGTCGGGGAACAGGCCGCCGTCGAAGAGCACCTCGCGCTCGACGGGCGCCCCGTGCCGCTCCGCGAAGGACGTGAACAGCCGGTTCGACGCGGTGTTGTCCGGGGTGATCGTGGTCTCGATGCCCCGGATGCCCGTCGCGGTGACGCGGGCGGTCAGCCCGTCCAGCAGCGTGGCGGCCAGTCCGCGGCCGCGCCACGCCTGGTCGACGGCGACCTGCCAGACCACCAGGGTCTCGGGCCGGTCGGGGCGGACGTAGCCGGTGATGAAGCCGACCGGTCCACCCTCGGCGTCGCGCGCCACCACGGAGGTCGCCGCGAAGTCGCGGCACCACAGGAGGTAGCTGTAGGAGGAGTTGAGGTCCAGAGTCTTGGAGTCGCGGGCGATTCGCCAGATCGCGGCTCCATCCTCGACGCGTGGTGTGTCGAGGGTCAGCCCCTCTGGCAAATCAAATTCGCTACGGGCACCTACTCGGTCTGCTTGTGCGGCGGTCATGCAAATTCAATTTACCCAGCGCGATCTAAAAATGCATCGAGGAGAGGGGTTACGTAGAGGGGGGTCGATGTGGTATCACGCGAGGGCGCGCATGCGCGCGTCGGATCGCTGAAAAGCGGTGATTTGAGGGGGAGTTAGTGGGGTGAAACGGACTGGGTGTGGAGTGTGTCACATATGTGTAACGGGCTCGTGATGCCGCCGAATTACCGTGTCCTGGGCCACTAAAAAAAGTGCGTTTAGAGATCGGAAGCCGGGGAAGACGAGATGGGAAGAGGTGCTTGGAAAACGCCCCGAATTTATCTTACGGCCTTCCCGAATTCATTCCGGCGGGTCTTCGGGGGCTTACCGGCGAAAGTCGCCGCGGACGGCGAATGCCCCGGACGGGCCGTGGCCGGTGGCGGAGTAACCGTCCCGTCCGGCGTCCCGGCTGCCCTCGGTGTGGTTGTACTGCCCCGCGAAGACGTAGCGGCCCGCCGGTACCGTAGCCCCCTTCCGGAGCGTCCAGCGGAAGACCAGCACCCCGTCCTCGGAGCGCACCGAGGTGGCCAGGCCGCCCGTGTGCACGGTGCTGAAGGAGCCGGTGGTGCGCACCCCGCCGTTCTCCGCGACCCGCAGCTCCACCGTCAGCGACGTCAGCGGCTTGCTCGTCGTGAGCGTGATGTCACTCTGCGCCCAGTACGGGTTGGAATGGGGGTTGACCGCCCCCTGCGAGCGCACCGCCGGATCGGCGAGATGGTTTGGACCGACCGTCGTGGGAAAGGCGCTCGGCGTGTGCCGACCAGCCTCGTCCCCCGCGCCGCCGCCCGGCCGCTTCGTCGTGTCGCCGCCCCGGCCCGCGGGTGGCCCGGCCGGTTCGCTCGACGTCCGTACCGTCTGCGGCCCGTCGGCGGTGTCGGTGGTCACCACCGCGATCCCGGCGGCGGCCACCGCCGCGGCCAGCCCCGCCGCCGGGCCCACCACCCGGGCCCACTGCCGGCCCGGGGCGCGCCGGAGCCGGAGCCGGAGCCGTCGCCGCTCGTCCGCGGCCATGCCCGCGGTGACCCGGGCCAGCATCCGGGACCGGTCCGGCTGGTGCGCCTCGGCGGCCTCGCGCAGTTCGGCGGCGACATCGCGCCGGTCGTCGCGATGGTCGATCATCAACCGTTCCCTCCTGGGTGCCCGGCGTGACCCACGCGGCCGGGGCGGAGCCCCCGCACCGTTTCCTGTGCCGACGGCGCCGCCGGCCGGGCCTGCGCCCGCGTCCCCGCCGCGGGCCGCTCGGGGTCGTCGTCCGGAGGGCCGAGCAGCCGCTCCAGCTCGGCGATGCCACGGGAGGTCTGGCTCTTGACCGTGCCCACCGAGATGCCGAGGGTGCGGGCCGTGTCCCGCTCCGACAGGTCGAAGGCGTGCCGCAGCACCACACACGCCCGCTTCCGGAACGGCAGCCTCACCAGCGCGGCCTGCACATCCACCATGGCGGACACATCCGGATCGTCCACCCGGTCCGAGCGCTCCGAGGAGAACAGCGCCACCCGCCGCCGCTCGCGCACCAGGCTGCGGATCCGGGACCGGGCCAGGTTGGCCACCACGCCCCGGGCGTACGCGGCCGGATGCTCGGCGAGCCGCACCCGGTCCCACCGGTGCCAGACCGCGACCAGCGCGTCGGCCGTCAGGTCGTCCGCCCCGTCGGAACTGCCCAGCAGCAGATGGGCGAGGCGGGCCAGCTCGGCATGGTGCCGCTCGAAGAACTCCCGGAACTCCGCCTGCGCGTCGGCCGTCCGCACCCCGGCCGTCCGTAAGTCCGCTGCCCGTAGGTCCGCTGGCGGTAAGTCGGCGGCCGCGTCTGCCGGGCCATCGGTAGGAGCGCTCACGCGGGCCTCCTCACTGTCCCTCGTCCGGTGGGTTGCGTGAGCGTAGCAGCGCTCCCTGTGTTGTACGAGGGGAGCTCTATCGCTTCCCGGGAATTGGCCGGTCAGCACCCCGGCGCCGTCTCGTACAGTGCGTGATATGAGGGAGAGCGCGGTGCTGCACATCACGGGGCGGATCCTGGTCGGCCCGGAGGACGGGGACGCCGGGGGCGGCCAAGACGGACTGCGGGACGAACTGTGGGTGATCGACGGAAAGATCACCTTCGACCGGCCGGCCGGGGCGCGGGACGTATCGAGGCTGGACGGCTGGGTCCTGCCCGGGCTCGTCGACGCCCACTGCCACGTCGGCCTGGACGCCCACGGCGCGGTGGACGACGCGACGAGCGAGAAGCAGGCCCTCACCGAACGCGACGCCGGGGCGCTGCTGCTGCGCGACGCCGGATCGCCGTCCGACACCCGCTGGGTCGACGACCGCGAGGACCTGCCCCGCATCATCCGGGCGGGCCGTCACATCGCCCGCACCAAGCGCTACATCCGCAACTACGCGCACGAGATCGAACCGGAGGACCTGGTCGCCTACGTGGCGGCCGAGGCGCGCCGCGGCGACGGCTGGGTCAAGCTCGTCGGCGACTGGATCGACCGGGACAGCGGCGACCTCGCCGCCTGCTGGCCGCGCGGAGCGGTCGAGGCGGCCATCGCCGAGGCCCACCGGCTCGGGGCGCGGGTCACGGCGCACTGCTTCGCCGAAGAGACCCTGGCCCCGCTGGTCGAGGCCGGGATCGACTGCGTCGAGCACGCGACCGGGCTGACCGAGGACACCATTCCGCTGTTCGCCGAGCGGGGCGTCGCCATCGTCCCGACCCTCGTCAACATCGCCACCTTCCCGACGCTCGCGGACAGCGGCGAGGCCAAGTTCCCGCGCTGGGCCGACCACATGCGGCGGCTGCACGCGCGGCGCTACGACACGGTGCGCGCCGCCTGGGACGCGGGCATCCCCGTCTACACCGGCACCGACGCGGGCGGTTCGCTCGCGCACGGGCTGGTCGGCCAGGAGGTCGCCGAGCTGGTCAAGGCGGGCATCCCGGTGCGGGACGCGCTGTCGGCGGCCACCTGGGGCGCCCGGGCCTGGCTGGGACGGCCCGGGATCACCGAGGGCGCCCCCGCCGACCTCGTGGTGTACGACGCCGATCCGCGGACCGACGTACGGGTGCTGACGGCGCCGCGCCGGGTGGTGCTGCGGGGCCGGGTGTTCTGAGCGGGGTCCAGGGGGCCTGGGGACACGAGGCGGTCGAACGCTTCGGCGAACAACACCCTTTGGGATGAACGGTCTTCATGTGTCTGCCTGTTTACCCTCGGTGCGCAAATATGGCGTCGTCGAGGCCGTCGGCGCCCGTGGAGTCCCCCGCGGCAGGCGCCGGCGGCTCCATGTCTCCTGTGGGGGTCAACTCACGTGTCCTTTTCACGCAATACCTTCTTCGGCATGCCCGCCCGCCGTCTGGTGGCGGTCTCCGGCGTCTGCGCCGTCTCCGTCCTGGGCGTCCTGCCCGCGGCCACGGCGCAGGCCCGGACCGGCAACACCGCCGGCAAGGCCAGCGCGGCCGTGCTCCGTACCGACCTGAGCGTCTCGCTCCTCAACAAGACCGTCACCGCACCGCTGGTGACCTCGCTGAACGAGGTCCAGGCGCCCCGGACCGCCAGCAAGACCGCGCTCAGCGCTACCGTGGCGGGTGTCAACGGCGACCGCCCCTTCAGCGTGCTGCGCGCCGACGTGGCCACGGCCCGCGCCGCCACGGACGCGGCCCGGTCCGAGGGCTACTCCAACCTCGTCAACGCCAAGGTGAACGTGCCCGGGCTGCTCTCGGTGCCGCTCATCACGGTCGAGCAGGTCACCTCGAAGGCCGTGTGCGCGGCCGGGAAGAAGCCGACCGCCGACTCCAACGTGCTGGGCACGGTCAGTGTGCTCGGCAAGAAGGCCACCCTGACCGCGGGCGCCTCCACCAAGGTCGACGTGCCCTCGCTCGGTCAGGTGAGCCTGGATCTGTCGCGCACGGCGACCACCTCGCGGACCGCGGCGGCCACCGCGCTCGCGCTGAAGGTCTCGGTGAACCCGCTCAAGCTCAACGTCTCCGAGGTCGAGGGCCAGGTCACCCTGGCCCACGCGACCTGTGAGGCGCCCGGCGTCCCGGCCAAGCCGGAGAAGCCGCAGGTCGGCAACCAGACCAAGTCGGAGCCCAAGCCGGAGCACCTCGCCGAGACCGGCGGCAGCTCGGCCACCCCGTACCTGGTGTCAGGCGGCGCCGTGCTGCTCGCCGCCGGTGGCGGCGCGGTGATCCTGGCCCGCCGTCGGCGGGCCGCCGGAACGCGCGGTGATGCGTAAGGCACCACCCCACCCAGCAGCCGGTGCCGGAGGCCGACCCACCCCGGCCCCCGGCACCGGCCAGGGCCTGCCCGGCGCGGCTCACCCCGCCCGGGCAGGCCCCCCAAGGGGCCTTCCGGGGCCCGTGGCGAGGCTCAGCCGTCCTGCAGGGCCTTGGCCAGGGCGATGACCAGGCGGTCGGTCGTATCGCGGTCGCGGACGGCCAGCCGCAGCCAGTCCGGGCCCAGCCCCGGGAAGGTGTCCCCGCGGCGCACCGCGAAGCCGAGGTCGCGCAGGCGGGCCCGTATCGCCGCCGCGTCCGGCAGCCGGACCAGCAGGAACGGACCGGCCGCCGGGCCGCACACCCGCAGCCCGGCCTCGCCGAACTCGCCCAGCCGGCCGGCCAGATAGGCGCGGTCGGCGGCGGTCCGCTCGGCGGCCCGCGCCGCCTCGGCCAGCGCGGCGGGCGCACAGCACGCCTCCGCCGCCGCCAGGGCCGGGGCGGACACCGGCCACAGCGGCTGTACCCGCTCCAGCCCGGCGACGATCCCGGGGTCCGCGAGCACGTATCCGATACGCAGCCCCGCGAGCCCCCAGGTCTTGGTGAGGCTGCGCAGCACGACCAGCCCCGGCACATCGGTGCGGGAGGCGAGCGACGCGGGTTCGCCCGGCACGGCGTCCATGAACGCCTCGTCCACCACCAGCGTCCGCCCGGGCCGGGCCAGTTCGGCGAGGGCGGCGGCCGGGTGCAGCACGGAGGTGGGGTTGGTGGGATTGCCGACGACCACCAGATCGGCGTCGTCCGGCACCGCCGCCGCATCCAGCCGGAAGCCGTCCCGCTCGTCGAGCAGCACCCGCTCCACCGGATGCCCGGCGTCCCGCAGCGCGGCCTCCGGCTCGGTGAACTGCGGATGCACCACCACCGGGCGCCGCGCCGGAAGGGCGCGGGCGATCAGCACGAACGCCTCCGCGGCCCCCGCCGTCAGCAGCACCCGCCCCTCCGGCACCCCATGGCACGCGGCCACCGCGGCGCGCGCCGCCCGCCCGTCCGGGTAGGCGGCCAGCCCGTCGAGGGACGCGGCGATACGGTCCTTGAGCCAGCGCGGCGGCGTACCGGCCCGGACGTTGACCGCGAGATCCGTCAGCCCGGCCTCGGCGCCCCGCACCTCCGCGTCCCCGTGATGCCGCAGATCGAACCCGGGGACCGCACCACCGGCAGGTGTGTCAGCGGACATCGGCGTGGAGGTCCGGATGGGCGTGGGCATGAGCCGCCTCGTCGTCGAGCCGCGCCCGCTCGGTCACCCCGGCCACCTCCTCGTAGCGCTCCATGACCAGCTCCGCCAACTCCACGGTCGGGCCCATGACATCGGCGGACACCACCTCGGCCTCCGGATGCGCGAGCGCCCAGCCCTCCGCCTGCTGCCGCACCCGCTCCAGCGCGTCCCCGCCGAACAGGAAATACGGCAGCACGACGATCCGCCGCGCCCCGAGCCGCACACAGCGGTCCAGACCCGAGGGCACGTCCGGCGCGGCGAGCGAGGCGAAGGCCGTCTCGACGCCCGCGAAACCACGGCCCTCCCACAGCAGCCGGGCGGCCCGGTGCACCTCGGCGTTGCCCTCCGGCAGCGGCGACCCGTCGCCCACCAGCAGCACCGTCGTCTGCGCCCGGTCCGAGGGGGAGCGCCGCCCGCCGCCCAGCGCCTCGTCCAGCCGCTGCTCCAGCACCCGCAGCAGCCGGGGGTCCGGGCCCAGCGGGCGGCCGAAGACGAACGAGGCGTCCGCGTGCCGCTCCGCCTCCTGGGCCAGCGCGGCGGCGACGCCCTCTCTGGGGTGCTCCACCGGGCTCAGGCTGAGGGGCACGACGGCGAAACGCGTCACCCCCTCTCCGACGAGCCGGGCCACCGCGTCGGCCAGCGGGGGAGCGTCCGGCCTGGTGAGGCCGCCCGCCACGGGCAGGTCGGGGTGGCGCGCGCCCAACTCCCGTACGAAGTCCTGGAAGGCGCCGGCGCGCCTTGCGTCTCGGGTGCCGATGCCTGCGATGAGCAGCGCGGGCGGGGTGGTCACGAGGTCTCCTTGGTGCAGATGAAGCGGGTCTCACGGGAGCGAATGGCAGTCTCGCCCCGCGACGTTACTGAGCGCCGTCGGGACACGCCACAGCAGGTCTTCTGCCGTTTCGCGGGCCACGGCGGGCGATCGCACAGGTGGCCCTCGACGGCCTGCCGGCGCCCGGCTCCGACGTCCGCTTGGCGACGAGCAGTTCGCCTCCCGGCCCGGCGGCCAGCAGCGCGGCCGCCTCGGCCACACTGGGCGTCCCCATAGCGGTGAGCGCCGCCGTGGACGGATTCGTTACCTCGACGGCGGCCAGCATCCACGCTCCGTACCCACGCAGCGGCACCCCGAACCGCTCGGCGGCGGCCAGCAGCCCCGGCTCACCGGCCTTGGCCTGGACGGTCGCCAACTCGGCGACGCCGCCGGGCGCGAGGCCCGCCCCGGCGAGGGCCGCCGCCACCAGACCGGTCACCTCGTCCACGGACACCCCTCGCCGCGCACCGACGCCGATGACCAGATCCGGCTTCCGCGGCTGGTCCACCCTCAGCTCACCGCCTTCCGTCACCCGGCGGCGGGCACACATCCGGCCACGAACCGGGCCGCCACCCCGGGCACCGCAGCCCAGTGCACATGCAGATACGAGGCATGCACGGCGCCGGGGGCGAACCCTTCGGCGCGGCGCCGCGGATGGACGAGGCCCCAGGCGGGCGTCTGTCCCGCGCCCGGCTCGACGGTGGTGCGGTGGAACTCATGACCGCGCACCCGGGTCCCCGCGGCGGCGAGGGAGGTGTCGGAAATGGCCACGGCCTCACGGTAGCCCAGCGTCAGCCGATCCGACATATGTGCCTCGGCGTCCACCACCGCGCACATCGGGCGGCCGTCCAGCGAACGCGCCAGATACAGCAGCCCGGCGCACTCGGCGGCGATGGGCGCGCCGGTCGCCGCCAGCTTGGCGACCTCGGCGCGCAGCGGCTCGTTCGCGGACAACTCCGGTGCGTACACCTCCGGAAAGCCGCCACCGATCACCAGCCCGCCGGTCCCCTCGGGGAGGCGCTCGTCCCGCAGCGGGTCGAACGGCACGACCCGGGCGCCCGCCGCGGTGAGCAGCTCGGCGTGCTCCGCGTAGGAGAAGGTGAACGCGGCCCCGCCCGCCACGGCGACCACCGGCCGCCGCCCCTCCGGCAGCGGACGCTCCGCGGCGGCCCGCGCCGCCGGGCCCAGCTCCGCCACCGGATCCCATACCGGCCCGGACAGGGGAGGCGCGCTGCGCGCCAGCGCCATCAGCCCGTCGAGATCGCAGCCCTCCCGCACCCACGCGGCCAGCGCCGCGACCGAATCCGTCGCCTCCGCGCGCCGCTCGGCCACCGGCACCAGACCGAGGTGACGGCTCGGTGTGCCGATCTCGCGCATCCGGCGCAGCGCGCCGAACACCGGTACTCCGGCGCCTTCCAGCGCCTCCCTCAGCATCGCCTCGTGCCGGTCCGAACCGACCTTGTTGAGGATCACCCCGGCGACCCGCACCTCCGGGTCCCAGGAGGCGAAGCCGTGCACCAGCGCCGCCACCGAACGCGACTGCGAGGACGCGTCCACCACCAGCACCACCGGCGCCCGCAGCAGCTTGGACACCTGGGCCGTCGACGCCAGCTCGCCCTGTCCGGCGGCCCCGTCGAACAGCCCCATCACGCCCTCGACCAGGGCCAGATCGCAGCCCGCCGCGCCGTGCAGGAACAGCGGGGCGATCCGGTCCGGACCGCACAGATAGGCGTCCAGATTCCGGCCCGGCCGCCCGGCCCCGCCACCAGAAACCCCGCCACCAGAAACCCCGCCACCAGACGCCCCGCCACCAGACGCCCGGCCGCCACCGGAGGGCGAGACGGCCAGCGCGTGATAGCCAGGATCGATGTAGTCCGGGCCCACCTTGTGCGGGGACACATCCAGGCCGCGCTCCGCGAAGGCCGCCATCAGCCCCGCGGTGACGGTCGTCTTGCCGCTGCCGGAGGCGGGCGCGGCGACGACCAGCCGGGGAACTCTCACCACTCGATGCCTCGCTGGCCCTTCTGACCGGTGTCCATCGGGTGCTTGACCTTGGACATGTCGGTGACCAGGTCGGCGAAGTCCACCAGCGGCGCCGGTGCGTTGCGCCCCGTGATGACGACGTGCTGCGTGCCCGGCCGGTCGCGCAGGATCGCCACCACTTCCTCAGGATCCACCCAGCCCCAGTGCATGGGATACGCGAACTCGTCCAGCACGTACAGCCGGTATGTCTCCGCCGCGAGATCGCGCTTGACCTGCTCCCAGCCCTCGCGTGCGGCCTCCTCGCTGGAAGCCATGTCGCGCTGGACCCACGACCAG
The DNA here is from genome assembly GCF_001417735.1 of Streptomyces sp. NBRC 110028. Classification (GTDB taxonomy): domain Bacteria; phylum Actinomycetota; class Actinomycetes; order Streptomycetales; family Streptomycetaceae; genus Streptomyces. The sequence goes on along the minus strand of NZ_BBUZ01000031.1, from coordinate 69,359 downwards.
CCCTCGCCCATCTTGTGCCATGCGACGGTCCCCCCTTCGCCCGAGTCGCCCAGGACGCGCAGCGCGCGCTCCTCGCCGACCCGCCATTTCGCGCTCTTTACAAATTGGAATACACCGATCGGCCAGCTTTGGTTCCACGCCCGCAGTGCCAGGCCGAACGCGGCCGTCGACTTGCCCTTCCCCACGCCCGTGTGCACGAGCACCAGCGGCCGGTTGCGGCGCTGGCGGGTGGTCAGCCCGTCGTCGGGGACGACGGTCGGTTGTCCTTGCGGCATCAGGCTGCCCTCCGAGTGTTCTGTACCGTCCGTACATCGCGGACCAGCGCGGTCACGCTGTCCGCGCGCAGTTCGTCCAGGGTGACCGGCGTGCCCCGCAGATCGCGGGCGAGCGCCCCCGCCAGGCCCAGCCGCACCGGCCCCGACTCGCAGTCGACGACCACCGAGGCGACCCCGTCGCCCGCGAGCAGCCGCGCCGCGCGGCTCGCCCGGGCCACCGGCGTGGACCCGCCGGAACCGGCGGCCGCCGCCCTCTTGGACTCGGTGGCCCGCCCGTCGGTCACCACGACCAGCAGCGGACGGCGCGAGGGGTCCCGCAGCCGCTCCACCCGCAGCACCTCGCGGGCCTTCAGCAACCCCGCCGCGAGCGGCGTGCGGCCGCCGGTCGGCAGCTGTTCCAGCCGGGCGGCGGCCGCGTCCACCGACGAGGTGGGCGGCAGCGCCAGCTCCGCGTCCGCCCCCCGGAAGGTGATCAGACCGACCTTGTCCCGCCGCTGATAGGCGTCCAGCAGCAGCGACAGCACCGCGCCCTTGATCGCGCCCATGCGCTTGCGGGCGGCCATCGACCCCGACGCGTCCACGACGAACAGCACGAGGTTGCCCTCCCGGCCCTCGCGCACCGCCTCCCGCAGATCGTCACGGCGCACCAGCAGCCCCGGGCCGCGCCGCCCGCGGACGTGCTGATGCGGGGCGGCGGCCCGTACCGTCGCCGCCAGGTGAAGCGAGGTCAGCGTCCCCCGGGGGCGGCGCGCACCGGCGGTACGGCCGTGCGCGGTGCGGGCCCGCGACCGCCGCCCGGCCGCGCCTTCGCCGAGCCCCGGCACGTCCAGCCGCCGGGTCCGGAACGGCTCCCCGGCGCCCACGGCCGCCCGCTCGGCGCCGCCGCCACCGGCCCCGCCGTCCTCCGCCCGGGGCTCCGGCTCTTCGGGCGCGGCGTCGGCCGACGCCTCGGGGCCGGCCGACCGCTGCTCGGGCACGGACGGCTCGGGCCCGCCGGGCGGCGGCGCCTGCTGCTGCCCGGCGTCCTGCGGGTGGCCACGGCCGGGCCCGTCGGGGCCCTCCCCGGAGCCCCCGGAGGGCCCGCCCGGTCCGTCGGGGTCGTTATCGGGATCGTCGTTTGGACCGGAGCGGTCCGGCTCGGGGTCCGGCTCGTCGTCCTCGAACCGCCGCAGCACCTCGTCCAGTTTGTCCTCGTCCAGCCCCGGCGCGTCGAACGGCGCCCGCCGCCGCCGGTGGGGGAGCGACAGCAGCGCCGCCTGCCGTACGTCCTCGGTCCTCACCTCCGTCCGGCCCGCCCAGGCGGCCAGCGCCGTCGCCGTACGCGCCGTCACGATGTCCGCGCGCATCCCGTCCACCTCGAACGCCGCGCACACCGCCGCGATCTGCCGCAGCGCGCGGTCGCCCAGCCGGACGGAGGACAGCAGGGCGCGGGCCGCCGCTATGCGCTCCCGCAGTTCGCCCTCCTGGCGCGCCCAGCGCCCGGCGAACCCGGCCGGGTCCTCGTCGTACGCCAGCCTCCGGCGCACCACCTCGACGCGCTCCTCGGTGTCCCGCGAGGCGGTGACCTCGACGGTGAGCCCGAAGCGGTCCAGCAGCTGCGGCCGCAGCTCGCCCTCCTCCGGGTTCATGGTGCCCACCAGCAGGAAGCGCGCGGCGTGCCGTACGGAGACGCCCTCGCGCTCCACATAGGAGGCGCCCATGGCCGCCGCGTCGAGCAGCAGGTCGATCAGGTGGTCGTGCAGCAGGTTGACCTCGTCGACGTACAGCACGCCGCGGTGCGCGTCCGCGAGCAGCCCCGGCTCGAACGCCTTGACCCCCTCCGACAGCGCCCGCTCGATGTCGAGCGACCCCACCAGGCGGTCCTCGGAGGCGCCGACCGGCAGCTCCACCATCCGCGCGGGGCGCGCGTCCCCCGGGCTGGTCTCGTGCGGCCCGTCCGGGCAGCCGGGGTCGGGCGCGGCCGGATCGCACGAGAAGCGGCACCCGGGGACGACCTCGACCGGCGGCAGCAGCGTGGACAGGGCGCGCACGGCCGTCGATTTGGCCGTGCCCTTCTCGCCGCGCACCAGCACGCCGCCCACGGCGGGCGAGACGGCGTTGAGGAGCAGGGCGAGCCGCATGTCGTCCATTCCGACGACCGCGGTGAACGGGTAGGCAGCGGTGGTCATGCTCGGGTACCTCCTACGGTGCGTGCGCGGTCGGTGCGTGCGGGCTCGCGTCTCGTGCTCAAGCCGTTCCTCCCGGCGCCCCGGGCGGCACGAAGGGCAGCCCGTCCGGTACGCCGTTCTCGATGAGCCTCAGCAGCGCGTCCGTGTCCGCGTGCTCCTCGATCAGATCTCCCAGCCGGTCCAGCTGCTCCTCGCGCAGCTCCCCGAAGCGGGTGTCGGGGGCGGGCACGAACGCCCGGCCCGCCGCTTCCGCGACGCGCCGCAGGAAGGCGCGGCGGAAGCCGTCGCTCTCCAGCGAGCCGTGCCAGTGCGTGCCCCACACCGCGCCCACCCGGCAGCCGTCCAGGAAGGGTTCGTCGCCCCCGGCGAGCAGTTCGGCGACCCCGTGGTGGATCTCGTAGCCCTCCACCGGCTCGCCCAGCGCCTCGCCCACCGGCCGGGCCAGGGTCTTGCCCGTGGCGAAGCGGACCCGCACGGGCAGCAGCCCGAGCCCCGCGACCGTTCCGGCCTTCGACTCGACCTCGTCCTCGATCGTGTGGCCGAGGACCTGGAAGCCGCCGCAGATGCCGAGCACCGGCCGCCCCTCGGCGGCGCGCCGCACGATCGCGTCGGCGAGACCGCGGGTCCGCAGCCACTCCAGCGCCTTCACGGTGCCCCGGGTCCCCGGCAGCACCACCAGATCGGCGTCGGCCAGCTCCTCCGGGCGGTCCACGAAGCGCACGACGACGCCCGGCTCGGCGGCCAGCGCGTCCACGTCGGTGAAGTTGGACATCAGCGGTACGGCGGCCACCGCGACCCGCAGCACGTCCGCGCCGTGCGGCGGCGCGACGACGCTCTCGCGCACCGCGCCGCGCAGCGAGACCCGCAGTCCGTCCTCCTCGTCGATGCCGAGGCCGTGCGCGTACGGCAGCACCCCGACGGTCGGCCGGCCGGTGAGATCGCGCAGCATGTCCAGACCGGGCTCCAGCAAGGTCACGTCGCCGCGGAACTTGTTCACCACATAGGCGGCGACATGCCGCTGGTCCTCCCGGGACAGCAGCGCGGTCGTGCCGAAGAACGACGCGAAGACGCCGCCGCGGTCGATGTCCCCGACCACGACGACGGGCAGCCCGGAGGCCCGGGCGAGCCCCAGGTTGACGATGTCGGTACGGCGCAGATTGATCTCGGCCGGGCTGCCCGCGCCCTCGCAGATCACCGCGTCATGGGTGCGCCGCAGCTCGCTCAGGCATGCGGTGACGGTGCCCAGCAGTCCTTCGCGCCGTTCGCTGTGCAGCTTTTCCCCGGGGGACACCGCGCCCGACAGCGGCTTCGCCGCGGGCCCGGACCCCCCGTAATACCCCCGCGCGCTCATCTCGCCCACCGGCTTGCCGAGCAGCACCACCTGGCTGCTGCGGTCGCTGCCCGGCTTCAGCAGGACCGGGTTCATCAGGGCGCTCGGTTCGACGCGCGCGGCGGCGGCCTGCATGGCCTGGGCCCGCCCGATCTCGGCGCCGTCCCGGGTGACGAAGGAGTTGAGCGACATGTTCTGCGCCTTGAACGGCGCGACCCGGAGCCCCTTGCGCGCCAGCCAGCGGCAGATGCCCGCCGTGACGACGCTCTTACCGGCGTCCGAGGTCGTCCCCGCGATGAGCAGTCCGCCCCCCGAGGTCATCGGGTCACCCCTTTCCTGCCTGTTGCGCAACGCCCCGCGACAGTGACGAGCAGGGCGAGCGCCGAGACCCGCCGGGAGAGGCGGATCGCCCGCGGAATGTCGGCCACCGTCACGGGACGGCCGCCCGGATTCAGTACCGGGCGGTGCTCGACCCGGCCCCCGTACGCCAGCGTGCCGCCCAGCCGCACCCCCAGCGCGCCCGCGAACGACGCCTCCACCGGGCCCGCGTTGGGGCTCGGGTGGCGTCCGCCGTCGTGGCGCCAGGCGCGCCGCGCGCCGCGCGGGTCGGGCCCGGCGAGGGTGGCCAGGACGGCGGTGAGACGGGCGCCGGGCCAGCCCGCGGCGTCGTCCAGCCGGGCCGCCGCCCAGCCGAACCGGCGGTAGCGGGCCGACCTGTGGCCCACCATGGCGTCCAGGGTGTTGACGGCCCGGAAGCCGACGAGCCCCGGCACCCCGGCCACGGCCCCCCACACCAGCGCGCCCACCACCGCGTCCGAGGTGTTCTCGGCCACCGACTCGACGACCGCCCGCGCGATCTGCTGTGCGTCCAGCGCCTGCGGATCGCGTCCGCACAGATGCGGCAGCCGCTCCCGCGCGGCGCCGACGTCGCCTGCGGCCAGCGCGTCACCGATGGTCCTCGCCTCCCGTACCAGCGAGGTGCCGCCCAGCACGGCCCAGGTGGCGGCGGCGGTCAGCGCGGCGTCGGCCGTCCGGCGGGGCCCCGCGAGGGTGCGTACGGTACGGGCCAGCAGCGCGGCACCGGCGGCCGCGCCGCCCGCGCACAGCGCGGTGTGCAGGGCCCCGGAACCGCGGTGGTCGCGCCACAGCCGCCGCTCGACGGCCGCGGCGGCGCGCCCGAACGCGGCCACCGGATGGCCGCGGCGCGGATCGCCCGTGGCGAGGTCGCCGAGGAAGCCGAGAGCGGCGCCGCACGCGTACGAGGCGTGGTCCGCGCGCATCCTCAGGCCGCCGTCACGCCTCTGCGGCGGGGACCGCCGCCGAGCACAGGGACAGGTGGGGCTGACGGCGTGGCAGTGCCGGGCATGACGGTATGTCCTCACTCAGGGTCCGCGCCCTGGCTCGACGTGACCGGCGGTGAGAGTCTCCTGGCTCCCGGATCCGCGGCTCTCCCGGTCTTCCAGCCGTCCTCGCGTACGGACGGCCGTGACCCCTTGCGGTGAGGGAAGAGCGCTCCCCGGTGACAGTGGCGGGACCGCGCCGGATTCTCACCGGCTTCCTCTCCTGCCGCCGTTTGGCTCGGGAAGTCCACCATGGGGCGCGAATGGCCGTCAACTGGCATGTGACCTGCGATGCCGTAGTGTGCCGAGGCCCACAGCCGGTGGGAACGGCCGCGGGGCGGTGGGCGCCGATCGGCACCCACCGCCCCGCGGCCGTTCCGTGGCCTCAGGCCACGATCAGATAGATGCCGTACGCCACCACCGCGGCGCACAGCGCGAAACAGGCGTACGCGCCGGTGCGCGCGGCCGGGGACGCGCCGCCCGCGGTGGTCTGGGGCTGCGGCTGCGCCGTACGGGAGGTGCCGACGATGCCCAGGGTGAAGACCCCGACGACGCCGACCGTCACCGCGAGGCTGACGCCGAAGACCTGGCCGAGGGCCGCCCAGTCGATGTGCATGGTGTGTGCTCCCTGTCAGCTGGAGGAACGGGTCCCCGCGGCGGCGGGGGCGGGGGCGGATTCGGACGAGGCGCGCGCGGCGGACACCGCGGGCGTGGCGTCCGGGGCGTCCGTGCCGGCGGCGCCATCGGCGGCCGACGCGGGGGCCGGGGTCTTTCCGGCGGGCGGCGGGGCCACCGACCGCACGGCGGCGGTGACGACACCGACCGGCTCGGCGGACTCCGTCCCCGGCGCGTTGACGTTGCTCGCGTCCACCGGCTTGCGGCGCGAGAGCACCCAGATGACGCCGCAGCCGGCCACCGCGAGGACGGCGACGGCCGCGACGCCCCCGTTGCCCTGGCCGGCCAGGAGCGCCGCACCGGCGGCGACCAGACCGGCGGCCGGGAGGGTCAGCGCCCAGGCGACGATCATGCGGCCCGCGGTCGACCAGCGCACCACACCGCCCTTGCGGCCGATGCCCGCGCCCATGACGGCGCCCGAGCAGACCTGCGTGGTGGACAGCGCGAAGCCGATGTGCGAGGAGGCCAGGATGACGGTCGCCGCGCCGGTCTGGGCGGCGAAGCCCTGCGGCGGCTGGATGTCGGTGATGCCCTTGCCCATGGTGCGGATGATGCGCCAGCCGCCCAGGTAGGTGCCGAGGGCGATCGCGAGTCCGGCGGAGACGATGACCCACATGGGCGGGTCGGAGTCGGGCGCGATGACGCCGCCGGTGACCAGCGCGAGGGTGATGACGCCCATGGTCTTCTGGGCGTCGTTGGTGCCGTGGGCCAGGGAGACCAGGGCGGCCGAGGCGATCTGCCCGGCGCGGTAGCCCTTCGCGGTGTCCTCCGCGGCCCGGTCGTTCGCCAGCCGGTAGGTGAGCCGGGTGGCGGCCACCGTGGCGATGCCCGCCACGATCGGCGCGGCCACGGCGGGGATGAGGACCTTCATGACGACCGCTTCGCCGTTGACCCCGTCCATGCCGACGGAGACCACGGTGGCGCCGATGAGACCGCCGAAGAGGGCGTGCGAGGAGCTGGACGGAAGACCGGCCAGCCAGGTCACCAGATTCCAGAGGATCGCGCCGACCAGCCCCGCGAAGATCACCTCGGGCCGGATACCTGAACCCTCGTCGATGATTCCGCCGGAGATGGTCTTGGCGACCTCCACGGAGAGGAACGCGCCGACGAGGTTGAGGACTGCCGACATCGCCACCGCGACCCGAGGACCGAGTGCTCCGGTGGAGATGGTGGTGGCCATGGCGTTGGCCGTGTCGTGGAAGCCGTTGGTGAAGTCGAACACCAAGGCCGTGACGATCACGATCCCGATGAGAAGCGTGATGTGTTCCATACACCCGGTCAATCGTTCGGAGGGCGGTCAGTGCACGGTGAACGTAGGGAAACTGGGTGAACGGGAGATGAACTGAGGCGGGCGTCACGGTGACGCGATCGCGGGGGCCTGAGAACGGCTGGATTTCGACCGTATTTCCGTTCGTCACAGGGAGTTTGACAGCCGTACATCGACCCGGTGTAACCGGACCGTGCGGACCCCCGTGCGCGCCGACGCCCGTATGGAAGGATCGCGCCCCGGAGGTGAGGGCCCGTGACGGAGCCGCGATCGGCACGACGGCCACGGCCGAGGATGACCCAGCCCCTGCGGCAGGCCTGGACGCATGTGGTGCGCACGGCCCGCAGGACCACCGCCGACGGGCTCGTCGTCGGCACCTCGGGCAACGTGTCGGCCCGGGTCGGCGACACCGTCCTGGTGACCCCGAGCGGCGTCCCGTACGACCGGCTCGGCCCCCGCGACGTGGTCGGCGTCGACCTCGACGGCCGACAGGTGCTGGGCACGCTCGCGCCCACCAGTGAGCTGCCCATGCACCTCGCCGTCTACCGTCACACGGAAGACGCCGAGGCCATCGTCCACACCCACGCCGTTCACGCCACCGCCGTCTCCACGCTGGTCGACGAACTCCCCGCGATCCACTACATGACCGCCGCGCTCGGCGGGCCGGTCCGGGTCGCCGGCTACGCGCTCTACGGCACCGATGAATTGGCCGAGAACATGCTGCACGCGCTGCGCGGACGCTCCGGCTGTCTGCTGCGCAACCACGGCACCGTCGTCCACGGGGCGACGCTGGACCAGGCATACGACCGCACCGCCCAGCTCGAATGGATGTGCCAGGTCTGGCTGGCCGCCGCGTCCGTGCCCGGCCGCGGCCCCGCCCTCCTCCCGCCCGCCGAGCTGGATCGAGCCGCGGCCAAGCTCAGCGGTTACGGCCAGCCAAAGTAACCAGTTCCGCTGGCCGCCGCGTGGGTACCCGCCGACACTGGGAGGGATGCGTGTGCGGACAACGGCGGTGGCCGGTGCCACCACTCTGCTCGGTATCGGCGCGGCCGCGGTGGCGGCGGGCCGGTACGTCACTGATGCTGCGCTCAAACCGGCCCCCGACCGGCCGCTGCCGAACGAGCCGCCGCTCACCGTGCACGCCGTGGAGGACGGGCGGATCACCCTCACCCGTTCGCTCGCCTCGCTGCGCCCCGGCACCTACGGTCTCACCGGCCGGGACCTCCACGCCGTCGTCGGCCCGGTGGACGAGGACGCTGCGCACCCCGCCGACTGCGTCGTACGCCGCCTGGAGCGGGTGACGCACGGCACCCCCCACGCGGGCACCCGGGTCCGGCTCACCCCGCAGGTGTATGCCGGCGACCCGAAGGACGCGCTCGGCATCGAGCACGCCGACGTCGACGTCCCCGGCGAACTCGGCCCGCTGCCCGCCTGGTTCCTGCCCGGCGAGCGCACCACCTGGGTGATCACCACCCATGGCCTGGGCACCACCCGGGAACACCCCATGGTCGTCATGCCGCTGCTGAACCGGCTGCGGATCCCGGTGCTCGACCTCGCCTACCGCGGCGATCCCGGCGCCCCGCGCCCGCCCGACGGCATCGGTCACCTCGGCGACACGGAGTGGCGCGATCTCGACTCCGCCATCCGCTACGCGGTCCGCTACGGGGCGGAGAGCATCGTCCTGCACGGCTGGTCCACCGGCGCCTCCATGGCCCTGCACGCGGCCGCCAACTCCGCGCTGCGGCACCGGCTCAGCGGCATCGTCCTGGACTCCCCGGTGCTCGACTGGCGGGCCACCGTGCGCGCCCTCGCGGCGGCGCACCGCACCCCCGCCGCCCTGCTCCCGCTCGCCGTCCGGGCCGCAGAGGGGCGCACCGGGCTGCACGACGGCAAGCTCGCGGAGGCGGCCGACCCCGAGCGCCTGCGGGTGCCCACGCTCATCGTGCACGGCCCCGGCGACACCCTGGCGCCCTGGGGCGCCTCGCGTGAACTCGCCGACGCCCGGCCCGAGCTGGTCACCCTTCACCCGGTCCGGCACGCCCCGCACGCCGCCATGTGGAACGCCGATCCCCAAGGCTACGAAGAGGTCCTGAGGCGGTTCCTCACGCCCCTCATGTAAGGCGTCCGGGGGGTTTACGGCTGGTGCCGCGTCAGTCAGGGTTTGCCCGGTAGCGAGGCGTCCTGGTGCGGTCAGATGCAAGGCGCCGGATCGGCCTCGTAGTGGGCCTACTCGGTCGATTCGGCAACGCCGCAGATGGCCGTGCCAGGGCGGCGAGCGGGGTGAACCTTGGCTGACGCGGCACTAGCTGCCGCGATCCGGCCGCGGCGACCGCCGGACGGGTGCCGATTGGGCTTTCGGGCCGTCAACGGCGAGACTGCTTCTGTGACGTCCCGTACTCCGCGCGACTCCCGGCTCCGACTCGTCCGCCAGCGGCCGATGGCCACCGCCCCGCGGCCCGCGCCGAACCGCTCCCGGCCGGCGCCACGCCCGCCCGAGGGCACACCACCCCGTTCGGAGCTGGCCCGGCAGGCCCGCGCCGGGCTGGTGGGGGCCGTGGAAGTGGCGCGCTGGGCCGCGGCCGAGGGCGACGCGCTCGGGGCCCTCTCCGACGAGGCCGCCGCCCGGGCCGCCGCCGCGCTGGGGCGCGACCCCGAGGAGGTGCGCACCGACTGGGACCGGGCCCGGCTCGTCGGACTCGTCGATCTGCACGACGGCACCGCCCGCCCCGGCTGGCGGCTCCAGGCCTGGGACCGCGACGACAGCGCGGTGCTGCGCGGCTGGGTCGCGCTGCTCGACGCCTGGTCGCTGGCCAGCCCCGCGCCGGAGACCGCCGAGCCCGCCGCCGTCGCCGAGGTGGTCGAGGCCGTACCGCAGCTGCTCCCGCTGCTCCAGCTGTCCGCGGGCCCGGTGCAGATCTCCACGCTGCTGGACATGCTGCGCAAGCGGGTCGCGGAGCTGCGCACCGAGCGCTGCGAGGTGCCGTACGGGGTGGCCGCGGCGGGCGACGGCGAGACCGCCGCGCCCTTGGCCCCGGCCGCCCACGGGGAGCGCCCGGACGGCGCGGAGGACGACGACGAGGCGCTGGAGGGCCTGCTCGGCTGGGCCCTGGACGCCCTCGCCTCGGTCGGGGCGCTCACCGTCCTCGAAGGGGACGCCGTGCTCACCGCGCTCGGCAACTGGGCGGTGTGGGTCAAGCTCGAACAGATCTGCGTGGCCGCCCAGAGCCCCGCCGGGAACATCGAGCACCCCGCCGCCGACATGCTGCGCGGCTGCGCGGGGCTCACCCCCGGGCCCGCCCGCGCCGAGTACCGGGCCTGGCTCGCCGCGCGCCCGGTGGGCAGCGCCATCACCGAACTGCTGGAGGCCGCGCGCGGCGACGACGCGCTGCTGCGCGGGCTCGCGTTCGAGGCGCTGCGGGTCGCCGGGGCGCCCGCCGAGCCCGCGGTGCGCGCCGTCGTGGACGAATCGTGCCTGCGGCCGTACGCGCTGCTGTGGCTCGCCGAGCACGAGGGCGCCGACCCCGAGGACGCGCTGGACGTGCTCACCCGCGAGGAGGCCACCTGGCTGTGGGTGGACACCGCGGCGGCCATCTCCGACCACGGCGAGAGCCCGCTGCTGGTGCGCCACCTGGAGTCGGCGGTGCAGGGCACCGTGCCCGCGCTGCTGGAGGAGGTACGGGCCGTCGGACACCCCCGTACGGTGCAGGTGCTGGTGGCGCTGGCCGCCGCCCATCCCGACCCGGCCCTCGCCAAGGCGGTGCGCCGGGCGGCCTTCCAGGTCCACACCGGCGGCGTCTGACGGGCCCGCCGCAGGCGGGTGAGGTGCCCGCCGGGGGCGGGCGAGGGGCCCGGCGGGGGCGGGGGAGCGCCGGACCCCAGGGGAGAAACCGGTTGCCCGCACCGCTAAACTGGCCGCATGGCAATTCTCCTCGTGCATTAGACGGCGTCGGCCCCGCCCGCTGGTCCGTCCCGTCCGCCGTCCACCCTGCCCAGGAGTAATTCCCGTGATCACCGCCTCCGGCGTCGAGCTGCGTGCCGGCGCCCGTGTTCTGATCGAGTCCGCCTCGTTCCGCATCGCCAAGGGCGACCGCATCGGTCTGGTCGGCCGCAACGGCGCCGGGAAGACCACGCTCACCAAGTGCCTGGCGGGCGAGGGCATGCCGACCGGGGGCAGCATCACCCGCTCCGGCCAGGTCGGCTATCTGCCGCAGGACCCGCGCACCGGCGACCTCGACGTCCTCGCGCGCGACCGCATCCTCTCCGCCCGCGACCTCGACTCCGTGCTGCGCAAGATGCGCGAGAACGAGGAGCGCATGGCCAACGGCAAGGGCGCCACCCGCGAGCGCGCGATGAAGAAGTACGAGCGCCTGGAGACGGAGTTCCTGACCAAGGGCGGCTACGCGGCCGAGGCGGAGGCCGCGACCATCGCGGCCAGCCTGGGCCTGCCGGACCGGGTGCTGGGCCAGCCGCTGCACACCCTCTCCGGCGGTCAGCGGCGCCGCGTCGAGCTGGCCCGGATCCTGTTCTCGGACTCCGACATCCTGCTGCTGGACGAGCCGACGAACCACCTCGACGCCGACTCCATCATCTGGCTGCGGGACTACCTGAAGACCTACAGCGGCGGCTTCATCGTCATCTCCCACGACGTCGACCTCGTCGAGACGGTCGTCAACAAGGTCTTCTACCTGGACGCCAACCGCTCGCAGATCGACATCTACAACATGGGCTGGAAGCTCTACCAGGCCCAGCGCGAGGCCGACGAGAAGCGCCGCAAGCGCGAGCGCGCCAACGCCGAGAAGAAGGCCGCCGCGCTCAACTCGCAGGCCGACAAGATGCGCGCCAAGGCCACCAAGACGGTCGCCGCGCAGAACATGGCCCGCCGCGCCGAGAAGCTGCTGTCCGGCCTGGAGGAGGTGCGGCAGTCCGACAAGGTCGCCAAGCTGCGCTTCCCGGACCCGGCCCCGTGCGGCAAGACCCCGCTGACCGCCGAGGGCCTGTCCAAGTCGTACGGCTCCCTGGAGATCTTCACCGATGTCGACCTGGCCGTCGACAAGGGCTCCCGGGTCGTCATCCTGGGCCTCAACGGCGCGGGCAAGACCACCCTGCTGCGGCTGCTGGCCGGGGTCGAGAAGCCGGACACCGGCCAGGTGACGCCCGGCCACGGGCTGAAGCTCGGCTACTACGCGCAGGAGCACGAGACGCTGGATCCGGACCGGACCGTCCTGGAGAACATGCGCTCGGCCGCCCCGGACCTCGACCTCGTCGACATCCGCAAGACGCTCGGCTCGTTCCTGTTCTCCGGCGACGACGTCGACAAGCCCGCCGGAGTGCTCTCCGGCGGCGAGAAGACCCGGCTGGCGCTGGCCACCCTGGTCGTCTCCTCGGCCAATGTCCTGCTGCTCGACGAGCCCACCAACAACCTCGACCCGGCCAGCCGCGAGGAGATCCTCGGCGCGCTGCGCACCTTCACCGGCGCCGTGGTGCTGGTGACCCACGACGAGGGCGCGGTGGACGCCCTCCAGCCGGAGCGGATCATCCTGCTGCCGGACGGGATCGAGGACCTGTGGGGCGAGGACTACGCGGATCTGGTCGCGCTGGCCTGACCGAGGTCGGCCCGGCGCCCGCCCGGCCCGACGCCCGCGCGGCCCGGCGCCCGCGCGGCCCGGCGCCCGCCCGGCCCGGCGCCCGCCCGGTCCGGCGTGTGCCGGGCCGACCTCGGGGCGTCCGGTCCGCTTCCTCCCCGCCTGATCCACTTCCCGTAGATCATTCGGCCTAGGTGTGATCCGTCATCTGAGTGAGAACGGCTGGTATCGCGGCGCGCCGCCCACCACCGGCGCACGGCACGTGCCGCGCGCCGGTCGCTCTCCGTCCAACCTATGGCATAGGGGCCCTGACCTGCCGCTTCTTCGTGGATCAAGAAAGAGTGGCAGGGCGTAAGCCACCGGAATCCTGGATTCCGAAGGCTCGGACGGCGTCATTTCCCGTAATCCTTCCTCCACAGGTCTTGCCGAATGGGTGGCCAGGAAGGCGCGTAGGGGTGATCATGAGAGTCCAGAGCGCACTTCCCATGAGGAGGCACGGGTGGCCGAGACTCTGAAGAAGGGCAGCCGGGTGACCGGCGCCGCGCGCGAAAAGCTCGCGGCAGACCTGAAGAAGAAGTACGACTCCGGTGCGAGCATCCGGGCGCTGGCCGAGGAGACCGGCCGTTCCTACGGATTCGTCCACCGGATGCTCAGCGAATCAGGAGTGTCCCTACGTGGTCGCGGTGGCGCGACGCGAGGCAAGAAGGCCGCATCGGCCTGATCGCGCGTCTCGCGTCAGCGGTTCGTCACCGGCAGCAGGTGTGGACAGTGCCACCCGGTTGATCGTCCCTTTCGACCGGGTGGTTACTGTGCAGTCACTTGTACTGACTGCGGCCGACCGGAGGCTTCCTGTGACCCTGCTCGACAAGGACGGCGTATCGCTCACCGTCGATGACGCGATCGCCACGGTGACCCTGACCAACCCGGCCAAGCGCAACGCCCAGTCGCCCGCGTTGTGGCGGGCGCTGGCGGAGGCGGGGTCCCTGCTGCCCGGCAGCGTGCGGATCGTCGTGCTGCGCGCCGAGGGCGTGTCCTTCTCGGCAGGTCTCGACCGGCAGGCGTTCACCCCCGAGGGATTCGAGGGCGAGCCGTCCTTCCCGGACATGGCCCGCCGCCCGGACCCCGAGCTGGACGCGATCATCGCCGCCTACCAGGACGCGTTCACCTGGTGGCGGCGCAACGACATCGTGTCCATCGCCGCGGTGCACGGCCATGCGATCGGCGCCGGCTTCCAGCTCGCCCTCGCCTGCGACCTGCGCGTGTGCGCGGAGGACGCGCAGTTCGCGATGCGCGAGACCAGCCTCGGGCTGGTGCCCGACCTGACCGGCACCCACCCACTGGTCGGGCTCGTGGGATACGCCCGGGCGCTGGAGATCTGCGCGACCGGGCGCTTCGTCCACGCCGAGGAGGCCGAGCGCACCGGCCTCGCCAACCTCGTGGTGCCCGCCGCCGAGCTGAACGGCGCCGTCCAGGACCTGGCCGCGGCCCTGCTCGCCGCCCCCCGGGACGCGGTGGTCGAGACCAAGGCGCTGCTGCGGGGCGCCGCGGACCGTACGTACGACGAGCAGCGCGCCGCCGAGCGCGCCGCCCAGGCCCGCCGCATCCGCGACCTGGCCGGCCTGGCGGACTAGGCACCCCCTCGGCACCCCCTGGGCGCCGCACCGTCTCACGTCACCCGCAGCAGCTCCCGCGCCGGCGTCGGCACCGCCTCCAGCACCAGCACCGCGAGATCGTCGTCGACCGGCTCGGTGCCGAAGTCATGGGCGGCCCTGCGCACCCGCTCCGCGATGGCCTTGGCGCCGAGCCCGGCGCAGCCGCGCAGGATCTCGGCCAGGCCGTCGTCGTCGTCCAGCTGCCGGTTGCCGTCCCGCCGCTCGGTCACCCCGTCGGTCACGCACAGCAGCGTCTCGCCCGGTGCGAGGTCCAGGCAGTCGGCGTGGAAGTCGGGCTCGTCGTCGATGCCCAGCAGCATCTGCGGCAGCGCCGCCGGCGTCACCGTGCCGTCGGTGCTCAGCCGCAGCGGCAGCGGGTGCCCGGCGCTGGCCAGGACGCAGTGTGCGCCGCCCGACTCGGGGTCGGGCTCCAGCTCGCCGTAGAGCAGGCTGAGGAAGCGTGACCGGGCCTGATCGCCGCCGAGGGACGTGGCCTCCGCCTCCTCCTCCACCAGGGCCTGGTTGAGCCGGGTGAGCACCGACTCCACGCCATGGCCCTCGCGGGCCAGCAGCCGCACCAGATGGCGGGCCAGGCCGGTGATGGACATCGCCTCCGGGTCGCTGCCGCAGACGTCGCCGAGCAGGAAGCACCAGCGGCGGCCGCCCATCGGGAACAGGTCGTAGAAGTCGCCGCCGACCGTCTGGCCCTCGCCGTGCGGCTCGTAGACGATCGCGGTCTCCACGCCCGGGATGTGGGCCAGCGAGATCGGCAGCTGACGGCGCTGCAGCGCCCGGCTGATGGTGGCCTGCTGGGTGTACTGCCGGGCGGTGGTCACGGCCTGGGCGATCCGCCGCGCCACGTCGTCGGAGAGCCGCACCACGCCCTCGGTCATCTGCGCCACCCCCGCCCGGCCCAGCAGCAGCACCCCCTGGCCGCGGCCCCGGGCGATGAGTGGGAAGATCAGCGCGGTGCCACCCGTGCCGAAGGGGTCGGCGGCCTCGGGCCAGGGCCAGGGGGTGCCGGGGGCGCTGAGCCCGCTCGGCGGCGGATCGCGCTCCAGCGCGGCGCGGAGCGCCTCGATGCGGCGTTCGTCGTTGTGCCAGACCCGGCGCAGCTCCGGTCTGCCGTTCTCGCCGTTCAGCCACACCGCGCACCAGTCGGCGAGCCGGGGCACCAGCAGCTGCCCGGCCAGGGCGGCGACCATGTTCTCGTCCAGCTGTCCGGTGAGCAGTTCGCTGGCCTCGGCGAGGAACGACGGCCCGCCGCGGTCGGCCCAATCGGCGGTCCGGTCGGCCCGCCCGCGCGGCGCCACGGGGGCGCGGGGCACGGCGGCGAGCGGCGCGCGGGCGGGCGTCCCGGCGGGTACGGAGTCGACCTGGCCCGGCGCCGTCTCGGTGCCCAGGCGGAACCACACCGACTTGCGGGTGCGGTGGTACGTCACGCCCCAGGACTCGGCGATCGCGCCGATCAGCTGGAGGCCGCGGCCCCGGCCGTGGCGCTGGGTGTCGGGACCGCCCAGCACCACGCTGGCGGGGTGCAGATCGGCGACCTCGATGACGATGCCCGGGCGGTCCGGCGGCTCGGCCGAGGCGTCGCCGGAATCCTCCGGCCCGTTCCCGGCCCGGACGCGGCAGGTGACCTCGACCCGGGTGCCCGCGTGCAGGACGGCGTTGGTGACCAGCTCGCTCACCAGCAGCACCGCGTCCTCGGTCACCCGCGTGCCGATCGCGTCCGGTCCGAGGATCTGGGCCGCGGTCCGCCCCGCGAGGGTGGTGCGGACGAACGCCCGCGCCGCCCCTGGCGCGCGCACGCTTCCGGGCAGCGTCGTCCGGGCAACGGACTCGCGCGAGAGAGGAAGCAGAACTCCCACGTGCGGCTCCAGGGCAATTAGGGCGTATTAGGCCATCTAGGTGCCATATTATGACAGACGTAGGGATATCTAATGATCTTTTAAAGGGCGGCGCCATGGCACGCGAGCCGAATCCCACGGAGTGCACAACCGAGCTGAGGTCCATGCTGGCGGCGATGAACGCCTTGTGCGACGGCGACTTCACCGTGCGTATGGACGGCTCGGCCGAGGGAGTGCTCGGCGAAATGGCCGGCACGTTCAACCAGCTGGTGGCGCGCAACGCCCACCTGGCCTCCGAACTCCAGCGGGTCCGCCGCGAGGTCGCGCGCCAGGGGCGGCTCGACGAGCGGCTGACCGCGAGCCCCGGCCAGGGCGCGTGGGCGACCAGCGTGGACGACGCCAACCAGCTGGTCGACGCGCTGACCGGCCCGGTGTCCAACGCCACCCGGGTGCTGGACGCCATCGCCGAGGGCGATCTGACCCGGCGGGTGGACCTGCACGACGGCAACCGTCAACTGCGCGGCGATCTGCGGCGGCTGGCCCGTGGCGTCAACCGTACGGTCGATCAGCTGTCGCTGTTCACCGGCGAGCTGACCCGGGTGGCCCGCGAGGTCGGCACCGAGGGACGCCTCGGTGGCCGGGCGAAGGTCCAGGGGCTGTCCGGGGACTGGCGCGAGGTGACCGAGGCCGTCAACACCATGGCCTCCCGGCTGACCAGCCAGGTCCGCGACATCGCCGTGGTGACCACGGCCGTGGCCCGCGGTGACCTCACCCAGCAGGTGACCGTCGAGGCCACCGGTGAGCTGCTGGAGCTGAAGCTGACCGTGAACACGATGGTCGACCAGCTGCGCGCGTTCGCCGACGAGGTGACGCGGGTGGCCCGTGAGGTGGGCACCGAGGGCGAGCTGGGCGGCCGGGCGCAGGTCCGGGGCGTGTCCGGGGTGTGGAAGGACCTGACGGACAACGTCAACTTCATGGCGGGCAACCTGACCAGTCAGGTCCGCAATATCGCCCAGGTGACCACGGCGGTCGCCACCGGTGACCTCTCCCAGAAGATCACCGTGGACGCCCGGGGCGAGATCCTCCAGCTCAAGAACACCGTCAACACGATGGTCGACCAGCTGTCGGCGTTCGCCGACGAGGTGACGCGGGTGGCCCGCGAGGTGGGCACCGAGGGCCGGCTCGGCGGCCGCGCCCAGGTCCGCGGCGTGTCCGGGGTGTGGAAGGACCTCACCCAGAACGTCAACTTCATGGCCGACAACCTGACCAGTCAGGTCCGCAACATCGCCCAGGTGGCCACCGCGGTCGCCGAGGGCGACCTCAGCAAGACGATCGGCGTGGAGGCCAAGGGCGAGATCCTGGAGCTGAAGTCGACGATCAACACCATGGTGGACCGGCTGTCGTCCTTCGCCGACGAGGTGACGCGGGTGGCCCGCGAGGTGGGCACCGAGGGCAACCTGGGCGGCCAGGCGCAGGTCCGCGGCGTGTCCGGGGTGTGGAAGGACCTGACCGAGAACGTCAACTTCATGGCGCTCAACCTGACCAGTCAGGTCCGCAACATCGCCCAGGTGACCACCTCGGTCGCCAACGGCGATCTGTCCAAGCAGATCACCGTCGACGCCCGGGGCGAGATCCTGGAGGTGAAGGACACCGTCAACACCATGGTCCACCAGCTCCGGGCGTTCGCCGACGAGGTGACCCGGGTGGCCCGCGAGGTGGGCACCGAGGGCCAGCTCGGCGGCCGGGCCCAGGTGCCGGGCGCGTCCGGGGTGTGGAAGGACCTGACGGACAACGTCAACTTCATGGCGGGCAACCTGACCAGTCAGGTCCGCAACATCGCCCAGGTCGCCACCGCGGTCGCCCAGGGCGATCTGTCCAAGAAGATCGACGTGGACGCGCGCGGCGAGATCCTGGAGCTGAAGACGACCATCAACACGATGGTCGACACGCTCTCCTCGTTCTCCTCCGAGGTCACCCGCGTCGCCCGCGAGGTCGGCAGCGAGGGCCGCCTCGGCGGCCAGGCCCGGGTCGAGGGCGTCTACGGCACCTGGAAGCGGCTGACCACCAGCGTCAACGACCTCGCCCTCAACCTCACCACCCAGGTGCGCGCCATCGCCGAGGTCGCCTCCGCCGTCGCCCAGGGCGATATGTCCGGATCGATCTCGGTCGAGGCCCAGGGCGAGGTCGCCGAGCTGAAGAACAACGTCAACCTCATGGTCGCCAACCTGCGAGAGACCACCCGCGCCAAGGACTGGCTGGAGTCCAACCTCGCCCGTATCGCCTCCCTGATGCAGGGCCACCGTGATCTGGTCGAGGTCGCCGACCTGATCCTGCGCGAGCTGACCCCGCTGGTGAACGCCCAGTTCGGAGCGTTCTTCCTGGGCCAGCCCGGTGTCCAGCCGGGCGAGGGCCTGAAGCTGATCGCCGGATACGGCACCGAACAGGACGACGGACCGCTGCCGGCCACCGGCACCCCCGGTCGGGGGCTGGTCGCCCAGGCCGCCCTGGAGAAGAAGCGGATCCTGATCAACAACGTCCCGTCCGACTACATCACCATCAACTCCGGACTCGGCTCCGCGCTCCCCACCAGCGTCGTCATCCTGCCGATCCTGTACGAGGACCAGGTGCTCGGCGTCATCGAGCTGGCCTCCTTCGGCCGGTTCAGCGAGGTCCACCTCGCCTTCATCGACCAGTTCGTCAACACCATCGGCGTCTCGATCAACACCATCATCGCCAACGCCCGCACCGAGTCGCTGCTGTCCGAATCCCAGCGGCTCACCACCGAGCTGCGGCAGCGCTCCAACGAGCTGCAGCGCTCCAACGCGGAGCTGGAGGAGAAGGCCGCGCTGCTGGCCACCGCCTCCCAGTACAAGTCCGAGTTCCTGGCGAACATGTCGCACGAGCTGCGCACCCCGCTCAACTCCCTGCTGATCCTGGCCCGGCTGCTCGCCGACAACGCCGACCAGCGGCTGTCGCCGCAGGAGGTGCAGTTCGCGACCACCATCCACCGCTCCGGCTCCGACCTGCTCCAGCTGATCAACGACATCCTGGACCTGTCGAAGATCGAGGCCGGGCGGATGGACGTCCGTCCGAAGAAGCTGCCGCTGATGAAGCTGCTCGACTACGTGCACGCCACCTTCCGGCCGCTCGCCATCGACCGCGGCCTGTCGTTCGAGATCGCCGTCGGCGAGGACGTACCGCGCGAGCTGTACTCCGATGAGCAGCGGCTCCAGCAGATCCTGCGCAACCTGCTCTCCAACGCCCTGAAGTTCACCTCCTCGGGCGGGGTGAAGCTGCACGTGGAGCGGGCGGCCGGCGGGGAGTTCCAGGAGGAGACGCTGCGCACCGCGGACGCGGTCGTCGCGTTCGCCGTCCGGGACACCGGCATCGGCATCGCGCCCGAGAAGCTGCCCGTGATCTTCGAGGCGTTCCAGCAGTCCGACGGCACCACCAGCCGCAAATACGGCGGCACCGGCCTCGGCCTGTCCATCAGCCGGGAGATCGCCGGAATGCTGGGCGGCCGGATCGTCGCCGAGAGCGAGCAGGGCGTCGGCTCCTGCTTCACGTTCTACGTCCCCGCCCACTACGTCGGAGTCGTCCCGCCGCCCGATGTGTCCGACCCCCGGGCCACCGGCGCCACCGTCCCCGCGGCCCCGCCCACCAGGGACGAACCGCTTCCGGACACCGCCGACCACGCGCCCAGCGGGGTGTTCGGCGACCAGAGCGGCGTGACCGGCGACCGCGGCTCCCTGGCCGGTCTGCTGGCCCCCCGGGACGGCGACGGAGCCGGGGACGGCGACGGGGAGGGCGGGGCGCCGGCGGACGCCCCCCGGCTCCAGGAGTGGCAGTGCGGCCGCCCCGGCCGGGTACTGACCGGCCGCCGCATCCTCATCGTCGACGACGACATCCGCAACGTCTTCGCGCTCACCCATGTGCTGGGCCGGGTCGGCATGACCGTGAAGTACGCGGAGAACGGCCGCGAGGGGCTGGACGTCCTGCACCGCAACCCGGATGTGTCCCTGGTGCTGATGGACGTGATGATGCCGGAGATGGACGGCTACGAGACGATCCGCGCCATCCGCGGCACCCCCCGGCTCGCCGATCTGCCGATCATCGCCCTCACCGCCAAGGCCATGCCCGGCGACCGCGAGAAGGCCCTCGAAAGCGGCGCCAACGACTACGTCCCCAAGCCGGTGGACGTCGACCGGCTGATGTCCACGGTCTGCGATCTGCTCGACCCGCAGGGCGCGCCGGTCCCGGGAGAACCGGTGGAGACCGCGGAAGCCGATGAGCCCGCCCGGAGCGACGGGGAGCCCGGGGACGAGACGGCCGGCCCGGACGCGGAGACGCGCCCGCCGACGCCGAGGCAGGGGGAGTCATGAGCGCCGCCGCACCCGACCGTGCCGGAATCCTCATCGTCGACGACATGGAGGAGAACCTGATCGCGCTGGAGGCCGTCCTGGGCCCGCTCGAGCACCGGCTCGTCCGCGCCCACTCCGGTGAGGAGGCGCTGAAGGCGATGCTCCGGCAGGACTTCGCCGTCGTGCTGCTCGATGTCCTGATGCCGGGCATGGACGGCTTCGAGACCGCCGCCAACATGAAGCGTCTCGAGCAGACCAAGGACGTCCCGATCATCCTGCTGACCGGCACCGACACCGATTCGGACTACCCCTACCGGGGCTATGCCATCGGCGCCGCCGACTTCCTCACCAAACCCATCGACCCCTGGCTGCTGCGGACCAAGGTCAACATCTTTCTGGATCTGCACCGCAAGAACCTCCAGCTCGCCGCCCAGGCCGAGCAACTGCGCCGGCAGCTGGCCGGTCAGCCGGACCCCTCGGGCGAGCGGCTGGAGCGGGTGTCCGCACAGCTCGCCCGCACCGCGGAGGCGCTGTGCGAGAACACGGGCGGTGAGGAAGCGTCCGAACTGGTCGACTGCGTCACCGAGCTGGCCCGCACCGTGGAGGAACTGCGGGCCGCCCGCCAGGCCTGCCAGGACCGATGACGGATGCGCTACGGCGCCGCCGCGTCCCGCCCCGCCCCCGGTGGCACGTCGTCGTCCCTCCCTGGCGGCGCGGCCGACATCGCCCGGGTGCAGTCGATCAGCGCCTGCCGCAGCTCCCCGCGCCGGTCCTCGGTCAGCCCGCCGAGCATCCGCTCCTCCAGCAGCCGTACCTGCTCGTCGTAGGCGCGCAGCGCCTCGCGCCCCCGGTCGCTGAGACTGATGAGCAGCACCCGGCGGTTGGCCGGATCCCGGCGGCGCTCGATGAACCCCCGCTCCTCCAGCGTCTGGACCATCTCGTGCATCGTCTGCGGCTTGACGAACGAGCGGCGTGCGAGCTGGGCCGAGGACAGCCCGTCCCGGCGCTCCAGGACGGTCAGCGCCGTGTACTGCAGCGTGGTCAGGCGATACGGGCGCAGCAGCGCGTCCAGATGCGCCCGTATTGCCTGTTCCAGCCGTTTCACCAGGTAGAGCGTGCCGACCTGGTCCAGCTGCGCGGTGTCGGACGGCTCGGAAGTGGTCATTCGGCCATCTTGCCCGACCGGTGACCGGGGACGGCGTCCGGCCGCTGCTCCGCCCATTGACACCCGACCTCCCGGAGTGCTCCACTCACCATCAGAATCAGGAACCCTGATGATACTCGTGGAAGGATCCCAGCCCATGGAGCTGACCGGGAAGACCGCCGTGGTCACCGGCGCGGGGCGCGGCCTCGGCCTCGCCTACGCCCGTGCCCTGGCCCGGGCGGGCGCCCGCGTGGTCGTCAACGACGCCGACGCCGCCACCGCCGAACAGGCCGTCAAGGTCATCACCGACGAGGGCGGCACGGCGGTCGCCGCGCCCGGCGCGGTCGGCACCAGCGAGGTCGCCGACGCGCTGGTGGAACGCGCGGTCGAGGCGTTCGGGCGGCTGGACGTCCTCGTCACCAACGCGGGCATCCTGCGCGACCGGGTGCTGTGGAAGATGACCGACGAGGACTTCGACGCGGTCCTCGGCGTCCACCTCAGGGGCACCTTCACCTGCGCCCGCGCCGCCGTCCGGCACATGCGCGAGCGTGGCGGGGGCGGCCGGCTGATCCTCATCGGCTCACCCGCCGGACAGCGCGGCAACTTCGGGCAGACCAACTACTCCGCCGCCAAGGCGGGCATCGTCGGCATGACCCGCACCTGGTCGATGGAGTGCGCCAAGGCCGGGATCGGCGTCAACGCGGTGATCCCCGTCGCCGCGACCGCCATGACCGCGACCATCCCCGCCTTCGCGCCGTACGTCGAGGCGTACGAGGAGCGCGGTGAACCGCTGCCCGGCTGGCTGCGGCAGGGCGAGGGCTTCGGCACCGCCGACGATGTCGCCGGGCTCGTGGTCTTCCTCGCCTCGGACGCCGCCGACGGCATCACCGGGCAGGCCATCGGCGTCGGCGGCGACCGGCTGACCCTGTGGACCCATCCCGAGGAGCGGTCGGCGGTCTACCGCGAGGGCGGCTGGGACGCGGACGCCATCGCGGGCGTCTGGGGTACGTCGCTGGGCCGGCACCCGGAGGGCGTGGGCATCCCCGCGCCCGTGTTGGAGCCGAAGAGCCCCGGGAGCACGGAGGAGGCCGGGCGGTGAACCTCGACGACCTCGTCGCCATCGACGTCCACACCCACGCCGAGATCTCGGCCGACGGCCACTCCTCGCTGAGCGGTGAACTGGCCGAAGCCTCCGCCGCGTACTTCAGGACCCACGGCGCCCGGCAGCCCACCATCCCCGAGCTGGCCGCCCACTACCGCGAACGCCGCATCGCCGCCGTCGTCTTCACCGTGGACGCGGAGACCGCCACCGGCCATCCGCCGATCGGCAACGAGGAGGTGGCCGCCTCCTGCGCCGAGCACGCCGACATCCTCATCCCGTTCGCCAGCGTCGACCCGTGGAAGGGCCGGGCGGCGGTGCGGGCGGCGCGGCGGCTGGTCGAGAGCCACGGGGTGCGCGGCTTCAAGTTCCATCCGTCCCTCCAGGCGTTCCACCCGAACGACCAGCGGTTCTACCCGCTGTACGAGGCGATCCAGGAGCTTGGGGTGCCCGCGCTCTTCCACACCGGGCAGACCGGGATCGGCGCGGGCGTGCCCGGGGGCGGCGGAATCCGGCTGAAGTACTCCAACCCCATGGACGTGGACGATGTCGCCGTGGACTTCCCGGACCTGCCGATCATCCTGGCCCATCCGTCGTTCCCCTGGCAGGACGAGGCGCTGGCCGTCGCCACACACAAGCCCAACGTCTTCATCGACCTGTCCGGCTGGTCGCCGAAGTACTTTCCGCCGCAGCTGGTCCGCTACGCCAATTCGCTGCTCAAGCACAAGGTCCTGTTCGGCTCCGACTATCCGGTGATCGACCCGGACCGATGGCTGGCCGACTTCGGCGAACTCGACATCAAACCCGAGGTTCGGCCGCTGATCCTCAAGGACAACGCGGCGCGGCTGCTCGGCCTCACGAAGGAGTGAGCGAAAGATGCTGGAACAAGGCATCGGCCGGGGTGCGGGAGAGGGCGTCGGATCGTGGCCGCGACGCCGGGCCCGCAAGACCCCCGGGCGGATCGCGATCGTCCACGGGGACGACACCCAGACCTACCGGGAGCTGGACGCGACCGTCACCCGGTTCGCCCGGGCCCTGCGGGCGCGCGGGATCCGGCGCGGCGACCGCGTCGCCTACCTCGGCCCCAACCACCCCTCGTTCCTCCACGCACTCTTCGCCACCTGCGCGGTGGGCGCCGTCTTCGTACCGCTCAACACCCGGCTCGCCCCGCCCGAACTGGCCTACATGCTGAACGACTCCGGCGCGCGGCTGCTCCTCCACGACGCGCGCTGCGCCCGGACCGCCGCGGAGGCGGGCGCGGGCATCGCGGTGGCGGTCGACGAGCTGGCCGAGGGCGATGGTGACCATGGGCCGGACGAGGTCATGGGCGCCGACGATCCGTGCATGATCATGTATACGTCCGGCACCACCGGCCGGCCCAAGGGCGCCGTCCTCAGCCACGCCAACATCACCTGGAACAGCCTCAACGTCCTGGTCGACACCGATCTCGCCTCGGACGAGATCACCCTCGTCACCGCGCCCCTCTTCCACACCGCCGCGCTGAACATGACCTGCCTGCCGACCCTGCTCAAGGGCGGACGCGTGGTGATAGAGCCTGGCTTCGACGCGGAACGCATGCTCGACCTGATCGAGAGCCAGGGCGTGACCTGCCTCTTCGGAGTCCCCACCATGTTCGCGGCGGTCGCGGAGTCGCCGCGCTGGGCGACGGCCGACCTGTCGTCCGTGCGCACCCTGATGTGCGGCGGTTCCCCCGTCCCCAAGGCGCTGATCGACGTCTATCTGCGCCGCGGCCTCTCCTTCATCCAGGGATACGGGATGACCGAGGCGTCACCGGGGACGCTGCTGCTCGACCGCGAGATGAGCGAGGCGAAGGCGGGCTCCGCGGGCGTACCCCACTTCTTCACCGACGTCCGGCTGGTCCGCTCGGACCTGACCGGCGAGACGGAACCCGGCGAGCCCGGCGAGATCCTGGTGCACGGCCCCCATGTGATGCGCGGCTACTACGGCCTGCCGGACGCGACCGCGAACGCGCTGCTGGAGGGCGGATGGTTCCGCTCCGGGGACGTGGGAGTGCGGGACGAGGACGGCTATGTGTTCATCGTCGACCGCGTCAAAGACATGATCATCTCGGGCGGTGAGAACATCTATCCCGCCGAGGTGGAGAACGCCCTGTACGACCACCCCGATGTCGTCGAATGCGCCGTCGTCGGCATGCCGGACGCCCGGTGGGGCGAGGTCGGCAAGGCCGTCGTGGTCCTCCGGGCGGGAGCCACCGCCGATCCGCGGGGCCTGCTCGACCACCTCGCGGGCCGCCTCGCGAAGTACAAGGTGCCGAAGACGGTCGAGTTCCGGACCGCGCTGCCGCGCACCGCCAGCGGGAAGATCCGCAAATCCGCCCTGCGCTGACGAGACCCACCAGCCTCACCGAACGATAGGGAGACCTCGCGTGCCCACGACCGTGAACAGTTTCGACGAGCTGAAGCAGCTGGCCGGACAGCACCTCGGCCACAGCCGGTGGCACCGGATCGAGCAGGACCGGATCGACACCTTCGCCGACGCCACCGATGACCACCAGTGGATCCACGTCGACCCCGAGCGGGCCAAGGACGGCCCCTTCGGCGGCACCATCGCCCACGGCTATCTCACCCTGTCCCTGCTGATCCCGCTGTGGGGCGAGATCCTCGACCTGGGCGGCGTCCGGATGGCCGTCAACTACGGCCTCAACAAGGTGCGGTTCCCGGCGCCGGTACCGGCCGGTGCCAGGATTCGGGCCGGGGCGACCCTCGTCTCCGTCGACGATCTCGGGGACGGCGGCGCCCAGGCCGTCATCGACCTGGTGGTGGAACAGGACGGCGGCGACAAGCCGTGCTGTGTCGCCCAGGCGGTGCACCGCTACCACTGGTGAGGCCGGACGGGGGAGGGCCGGCCGCCGTCGTCCACGGCGGTGACCAGGACGGCCACCGTCGCCGGGGGCGGCGCGGTGGCCGCGAGCGCCCCGCGCACCGCGCGGGCCACGTCCACCGCGCGGTGCCCCGGGGCCACGGCCAGCTCCACCCGGACGTGCCGTCCCTCGATCCGTACCGCCTGGTGGCTCAGCACCGGGGCGAGCCGGGCCACACCGGGTACGGCCGTGACCGCGGCGGTGATCGCCGAGCCCTCGTCCTCCCGGTCCTCCCGGTCCTCCGGGACCCCTCGGTCCTCCGGCTGCCCGGTGGGTGACGGTTCCGGCTCCGGAACCTCGTCCAGCACGTCCGTCACCCGCAGGTCCACGGTCTCCACCGCCAGCCCGAGCCGGTCCGCGGCCGCGCCCAGCAGGACCCCGCGCAGCCGGTCGGCCGTCACCGGCAGCGGCCGGTCCGCGGTCGCCGCGAACTCCGCCTCGACCCGCAACGCCCCCGGCGGCAGCGCGCTCGGCGGGGCCGGAACCGCGGGCGGCGCGGCGGCCTGCGGATCGGCCAGGGCGATCCGGAGCGCGCCGAGACGCACCCCGGGCAGGGCGTCGGCGGCCCGGCGCAGCACGGCGTCCGCCGCGCGCTCGGTCAGCCAGGCGCCGTCCCCCGGCCCGCCCAGGGGGAGGAGGCGGCCGAGCCGCAGCTGCTGCCGTACGGCTTGTGCGAGCCGGTCGGTGACCATGCCTGAATGATGCACAAAATGCGCATTACGGGCCAATCAGCTTTAGTGTGGCAAGTAGGGCGAACGGAGAGGAGGGTGATCGGTGATGTCCGAGACCGCGCCACGCAACCGGCCACAGACCCCCGCCACGGAGCCGTCCGCCGGTACGCCGAAGACCCTCGGCGGAGGCCGCGGCGTCGACCCGGGAGCGCGCGGCCGCACCACCATCGCCGACGGTGTGGTCGAAAAGATCGCCGGAATGGCCGCCCGCGATGTGGTCGGCGTCCACACCATGGGCGGCGGGCTCGCCCGCACCTTCGGCGTCGTGCGCGACCGGGTGCCCGGTGGCGGCAAATCGGTCTCCCGCGGCGTGAAGGCCGAGGTGGGCGAGGTGCAGACGGCCCTCGACCTGGAGATCGTGGTGGAGTACGGCGTCTCGATCACCGAAGTCGCCCGGGCCGTACGGGAGAACGTGATCACGGCGGTCGAGCGGATGACCGGACTTGAGGTCGTCGAGGTCGACATCGCGGTCAGCGATGTGAAGTTGCCGGATGAGGAAGAGGAATCGCCGGAGCCCAGGCTGCAGTAGCCGCGGTAGCGGCTCCGGTTGGCTCCAGCAGGGGAGCACACGATGAGCATGGCCGTGATCGGGATGATCGCGGGGATGGCGCTGGCTTTCGCCGGATACTTCGGTGGTTTCGGGGCCTTTCTGCTGGTGGCGGCGTTGGGTGCCGTCGGCTTCGTCGCGGGCCGGTTCCTGGACGGGGATCTGGAACCCGGCGAGTTCTTCCGCACCCGCGACCGTGGCGAACGGCGGCGGTGACGGTGCGCCGTGAGTGAGCCGGATGAGCCGAGTGAGCCGAGTGAGCCGAGCGAGCAGCGTGAGCCGGATGAGCGGGGTGAGCGGGGTGAGCGGGGCGCGACCCGGATCGCGGACCGCGTCGTCGCGAAGATCGCCTCGCGCGCGGCGCGGGAAGCGCTCGGCGGCGAGCGCGGGCTCCTGCCCTACGCGGTCGTCGCGGTCCGCGCGGGCGCCGCGCGCGTACGCGTCGCCGTCGAGCTGGGCTATCCCTCCGACCTCGGCGCGCAGTGCGCGGCGGTACGGCGTCATGTGGCGACGCGGATCGGCGAACTGACGGGCATGGAGGTGCCGGACGTGGCGGTGACCGTGGAACGGCTGCACTCACCGCGGCTGGAGCGGGGGACGGTGCGATGAGCGCCACCGGTCGCTTCTGGTCGGCCCGGCGCGTACCGGCCGCTCTGACCGCGCTGGTCCTGCTCGGCGCGCTCGGGCTGCTCCTGTACGACATCGCCTCCGAACGCACCGGCCACCCCGTGATGGAGTGGCGGCGCTGGCTCGCCGGCCAGCTCGCCACGCGTCCGCTCGGCGACGGCTGGATCGTCGGGATCGCGGTGGCCCTGGTCGTGCTGGGCGTGTGGATGGTCGCGCTGGCCGTCACCCCGGGCCTGCGCGCGCTCCTCCCGATGAGCGACGACGGCAAGGCCGCCCTCCGGGCCGGGATCGACCGCACCGCCGCC
This sequence comes from Streptomyces sp. NBRC 110028, assembly GCF_001417735.1. Classification (GTDB taxonomy): domain Bacteria; phylum Actinomycetota; class Actinomycetes; order Streptomycetales; family Streptomycetaceae; genus Streptomyces. Next base: position 41,504 of record NZ_BBUZ01000031.1, on the reverse strand, counting down.
GGGCTGATGCTGCGCGACCGGGCGATGGCCGTGCCCGGCGTACGGGCCGTACGGGTCGACGTCGGCCGCCGCCGGATCAGGGCCCGCGCCCAGGCGCACTTCCGCGACCTCGACGACGTACGGGCCGACCTGCTGACCGTCCTCGGAGACGGCATCCGGCAACTCGGGCTCGCCCGGCGCCCGGGGCTGTCCGTCCGCGTACGGCGACCGGCGAGGTGACGGGCGCGTGCGGATCGTGAACCGGGTGCTGCTGGGGATCCTGGGCCTGGCCGTCGCGTGCGCGGGCGCGGCGGTCCTGATCGCCGGCCGGCGTTCCCCCGACGCCGTCCTGCTCACCCGCGCGGACCGGGTGCGCTGGCGTGACGAGGACTGGTGGTGGCCCGGCGTCATCGCGGCGCTGAGCGTGCTGGTGCTGCTCGCGCTGTGCTGGGCCCTGGCCCAGCTGCGGCGGCGCCGCCTGGACGACGTCCTCGTACCGATGGACGACGGCTCCGGCGCGTCACTGCGCGGCCGCGCCCTGGAGGCCGTCCTGAGCGCCGACGCGGAGTCCCTGCCCGGCGTCACCCGCGCCCACGTCCACCTCCACGGCCGCCGGGCCGCCCCCAGGGCCAGGGTGCGCCTGGTCCTGACCGCGGGGGCGGAACCGGCGGCGACCCTGCGGTCCCTGGAGACCGAGGCCCTGACCCCCGCCCGCACCTCAGCGGGCCTGCCCCACCTCCCGGCGGAAGTCCACCTGCGCGCCACCCCCCACGCCCCGGAGCGAGCCCACTAGGCCCTGTCCGGCGGATCTCCGCGGGCCCGCGACGCCTGGCGCGGCACCTCGCCGCGTTGTCGGGATCGCCCGAGTACGACCCGGTACGAGGACGACCCTCCGCCCTGCGACGCACCACACCAGACGCCGCGGGCTGATCCACGAAGATCCGCCGGACAGGACCTGGGCGCGCGGTGCGCGGTGGGGGAAGACCTCCACCGTCACCAGCCGTGGAGCGCGCCCCCGTCCACCGGGAGCATCAGCCCGGTCAGGTAGGAGGCCGCGGGGGAGAGGAGGAACGCGGCGGCCTTGCCGAATTCGTCGGGCTTGCCGTACCGCCGCAGCGGAATCGCCGCGCTGTGGCGTTCGCGCGCGGCTTCGGCGTCACCGGAGAGGCCGTCCAGCTCGCGGACCCGGTCGGTGTCGACGCGGGCCGGGAGGAGGCCCACGACGCGGATGCCACGCGGGCCGAGCTCCAGCGAGAGGTTCTTGGCGAAGCCCGCGAGCCCGGGGCGGAGACCGTTGGAGACGGTGAGGCCGGAGACGGGCTCGCGGACGGAGCCGGAGAGGACGAAGCCGATCACACCGCCGGGGGTGAGTTCGGCGGCGGCGGTGCGGGCGAGCCGGACGGCACCGAGGAAGACCGAGTCGAAGGCGGCCTGCCACTGGGCGTCGGTGATGTCGGCGGTGGGCCCGGCGGGCGGCCCGCCGACGCTGATGAGGATGCCGTCGAAGCGGCCGAACCGCTCGCGGGCGGTGGCGATGAGGCGTGCGGCGGCGCCGGGGTCGGCGTTGTCGGCGGCGACGCCGACCACGTCGGGGCCGAGATCGGCGGCGGCCGCGGCGGCGGTGTCGGCGTCGCGGCCGGTGATGACGGCCTTGGCGCCGTCGGCGACCAGTTCGGCCGCGGCGGCGCGGCCCAGCCCGCGGGTGGCTCCGGTGACGATGTACACGCGGTCTTTGAGTCCAAGATCCATGGGGTCAGTCTGCCTGGGGCGTGTCCGCGAGGGTAAGGGCGGTCCCCACCAGTCCGATGTGGCTGAAGGCCTGGGGGAAGTTGCCGAGCAGCCGGTCGGCCCCGGGGTCGTACTCCTCGGCGAGGAGACCCACGTCGTTGCGCAGCGACAGGAGCCGGTCGAACAAGGCGGAAGCGTCCCGGTGGCGGCCGATGAGGTGGAGGGCGTCGGCGAGCCAGAAGGAGCAGGCGAGGAAGGCGCCCTCGGTGCCGGGGAGGCCGTCGGAGGTGTCGTCGGTGGAGTAGCGGCGGATGATTCCGTCGTGGCTGAGCTCGCGGCGGACCGCGTCGACGGTGCCGATGACGCGGGGGTCGTCGGCGGGGAGGAAACCGACGCGCGGGATGAGGAGGGTGGCGGCGTCCAGCGCGGTGGAGCCGTAGGACTGGGTGAAGGTGTTGCGGGAGGCGTCGTAGCCCTTTTCGCAGACCTCGCGGTGGACCGCGTCCCGCATGGCCCGCCATCGGCCGGTGTCGCCGTCCAGGTCGGGGTGGGATTCGATGGTGCGGACGGCGCGGTCGGCGGCGACCCAGGCCATGACCTTGGAGTGGACGAAGTGGCGGCGGGGGCCGCGGACCTCCCACAGGCCCTCGTCGGGGTCCTGCCAGGCGGATTCGAGGAAGTCCATGAGGGCGCTCTGGATCTTCCAGGCGTGCGGTTCGGGCGCCATGCCGTGGGCGCGGGCGAAGAAGAAGGAATCGAGGACTTCGCCGTAGACATCGTGCTGGCGCTGGGTGACGGCGCCGTTCCCGACGCGGACGGGGGAGGAGTGGCCGTACCCCTCCAGCCAGGGCAGCTCGTGTTCGGGGAGGCGCCGCTCACCGCCGAGACCGTACATGATCTGCAGTTCGGCGGGGTCGCCGGCGATCGCGCGGAGCAGCCAGTCGCGCCAGGAGACGGCCTCTTCGCGGTAGCCGGCGGAGAGCAGGGCGTTCAGGGTGAGGGTGGAGTCGCGCAGCCAGCAGTAGCGGTAGTCCCAGTTGCGCACCCCGCCGAGCCGTTCGGGCAGCGAGGTGGTGGGGGCGGCGACGATGCCGCCGGAGGGGGCGTAGGTGAGCGCCTTGAGGGTGATGAGGGAGCGCACGACGGCGTCCCGGTAGGGGCCCCGGTAGGTGCAGCGGGCGGCCCAGGCGCGCCAGTCCTCCAGGCTGGACCGCAGGGCCTCGTACGGGTCGAGGAGGCGGGGCCGGGGCTCGTGGGAGGGGTGCCAGGTGAGGACGAAGGCGACCCGGTCCCCGGCGGAGACGGTGAAGTCGGAGCGGGTGCTGAAGTGCTCGCCGTAGGTGTGCACCTCCGGCTCGGAGCGCAGCCATACGGAGTCGGGCCCGGCGACGGCGATGCGGTGGCCGTCGGTGCGCCGCACCCAGGGGATGACGTGCCCGTAGTCGAAGCGCAGCCGCAGGACGCCCGCCATCTCGACGCTGCCGGAGACGCCCTCGACGATGCGGATGACGTCGGGCGCGCGGTCGCGCTGCGGCATGAAGTCGATGACCTTGACGGTGCCGGTGCCGGTCTCCCAGACGGATTCCAGCACCAGGGAGTCGTCCAGGTAGGCGCGGCGGGTGCAGGCGCCGGCGCCCTTGGGGGCGAGCCGCCAGTGGCCGTTGTCCTCGTCGCCGAGCAGGGCGGCGAAGCAGGCGCCCGAGTCGAAGCGGGGCAGGCAGAGCCAGTCGATCGAGCCGTCGCGGCTGATCAGGGCCGCCGTCTGGTGGTCGCCGATGAGCGCGTAGTCGTCAATGTCCTGTGCCACGTCGGGCACCTTCCCGGGGAGCGGGAAGGCTAGTCCGTATTGGCGGCGGCGGGGGTCTTCCCGGGGCTCCGCCCGGTGTTCCCGCTGGCCCCGGTGTTCCCAGCGGCCCCGGTGGCCTGGGCGGCCTGGGCGGCTTGGGCGGCTTGGTCGCGGCGCTCCCGGCGGGCCAGGACGAACCAGCCGAAGGGCACTCCGGCGGAGAACATCCACCACTGGACGGCGTACGCCATATGGGGGCCGATGTCGCTGTGCTCCGGCTCCGGCACCGGGTCGGGCTGCTTGCCGCCCTTGGGGGAGGACGAGGTCAGCTCGATGTAGCCGCCCAGGACGGGGCGGCCGAGCGCCTTGGCCTGCTCCTCGCTGTTGATCAGCATGACCTGGCGCGGCGGCAGGCCCCGCTTGTCCTTGATGCCGCTGTCCGCGCTGGTCTCGTCGGCCTTGAGGCGGCCGGTGACGGTGACCTTGCCGCGGGGGGCGGCCGGGACGTCGGGGAACTTGGTGAGGTCGGCCCCGGCGGGGATCCAGCCCCGGTTGACCAGGACGGCCCGCTTGCCCTCGATCAGCGGGGTGAGGACGAAGTACCCGATGCTCTGCTCGTCGGAGCCGGTGCGCTGGCGGACGACGACCTCATGGGCCGTGTCGTACGTCCCGGTGGCGGTCACCGTGCGGAAGGTGTCGTCGCGGGGGACGGTGCGGCCGGGGGCGGTGAGCTTGTCGACGGGGACGGCGGGGGCGCCGAGGTTGTTCCCGATCAGCTGGTTCTGCGCGACCTTGGCCTCGTGGCGGTGCAGCTGCCAGAAGCCCAGCCTGATCATGGTCGGGATCAGTGCGAGCCCGATCAGCGTGAGAATCACCCACTGCCGGGTCAACAGGAAGCGGTACACGTCCTTGACCCTACTCGGCGTGGATTGTCCCCCGGCCCCGGGGGGCGCCGGACGACAATCCACGCATCCGGCCCGGGGGTCATACCTTGTCGACGATGCCCACCTTCCCCTCCGCGCGGGAGCAGTGGGCGCCGCAGTAGTAGTGGCCGTCCACCTCGACCCCCTGGCCGATGATCTGGCACCGGCAGTGCTCACAGATGGGCGCCATGCGGTGGATGGCGCAGGAGAAGCAGTCGAAGACGTGCACATTGCCCTGGGCGTGCACCTCGAACGTCATGTTGTAGTCGTTTCCGCAGACCTCACAGCGTGCCATGGGCCACAGCGTGCGGGTCCGGGCGACGGCGGGCGAGCGGTGGGCGGGCGCGTCGCGCGGACTTCACCTGATTGTCGGCTCGGCGGGGATGACGTCGAGGAGGAGCTGGGTGAAGGCGGCCTCGTCGACGATGGGCGTGCCGAAGGAGCGGGCCTTGACGGTCTTGGAGGTGGACGCGTCGGGATCGTTGGTGACCAGCAGGCTGGTGAGCCGGGACACGCTGGTCGCCACGTGCAGCCCTGCCTCGACCGCCCGGTCCTCCAGCAGCTCCCGGTCGACCGAGGTGTCCCCGGAGAACGCGACCCGCATGCCCTGGGTCAGCAGCCCGCCCGGCTGGTAGCGCCCCGGATTGGGGTAGGGGCAGGCGGGGCGCTTGCGGCTGGGGCGCCAGCTCTGCTGCCGGTACGAGCGCTGGGCGCCGATCCCGCGGGACGGCGGGTCCGTCCATTCGGTGAGCGGCTGACAGGCCAGCAGGGGCAGCCGCAGCCCGGTCCCGGCGGCCCGGTGGAGGCTCGGCCGGAACGTCTCGGCGAGCACCCGCGCGTCGTCCAGCGCGTGGTGGGCCCGCTCCTGGACGACCCCGTAGTGCGCGGCCAGCGTCTCCAGCTTGTGGTTGGCCAGCGGCAGCCCCAGCTCCTTGGAGAGGGCGATGGTGCACAGCCGCTGGCGCACCGGCGCCTCGGTCCCGGACCGGGCGAACTCGCGGGCGATCATCGCCCAGTCGAAGGCGGCGTTGTGCGCGACCAGGACGCGGTCGGCGAGGCGTTCGGCGAACGCGGCGGCGATGTCGGGGAAGAGCGGGGCGTCCTCCAGGACCTCCCGGGTGAGGCCGTGGATCCACACCGGGCCCGGATCGCGCCGCGGGTTGACGAGCGTGTACCAGTGGTCCTGGACCGCGCCGCGGGCGTCGAGCTGGTAGACCGCGGCGGAGACGATCCGGTCGTCGCGGGCGAGGCCGGTGGTCTCGACGTCGACCACCGCGTACCCCTGCGGATAGGCCTCCGGCCACGAGGGTGTTGACGCGGTTCGCGGGGCGGCTGCCGTGGGGTCTTCGAGCATGGTCCATGAGGATACGGGCCGGGGCCGACAGCCCGGGTGGCCGGGCCCGTGCCGATACGTTCCGTCAGTCGACCGGTGCGGGCTCGTTGTTGACATCGCGTCTATCATACTTGTTGGTAACTACCTCTGGCGGCGGAGTGGAACCGGCTCTATGTTGCCGGTATGCCGCATTTGCCCAACGCCGTGCTGTGGTCGATACCCGCCTTCGTGCTGCTCGCCGTCGTGGAGATGGTGAGTTACCGCCTGCGCCCCGAGAGGGACGCCGCGGGCTACGCGGCCAGGGACGCCGCGACCAGCGTCACCATGGGGCTCGGCAGCCTCGTCTTCGACCTGGTGTGGAAGATCCCGATCGTGGCGGTCTACTCCGCGGTGTACGAACTCACCCCGCTGCGCGTCCCGGTGGAGTGGTGGACGCTGCCGCTGATGCTGCTCGCGCAGGACTTCCTCTCCTACTGGTCGCACCGCGGGCACCATGTGATCCGCCTCCTGTGGGCCTGTCATGTGGTGCACCACTCCAGCCGCAAGTTCAACCTCACCACCGCGCTGCGGCAGCCGTGGACCACCTGGACCGTATGGCCGTTCTACCTACCGATGATCGTGCTCGGCGTGCATCCGGCCGCGGTCGCGTTCTGCTCGTCGGTGAACCTCGTCTACCAGTTCTGGATCCACACCGAGCGGATCGGCACCCTCCCGCGCCCCGTCGAGTTCGTCTTCAACACGCCGTCGCACCACCGTGTCCACCACGCCTCCCAAGGGGGCTATCTGGACCGCAACTTCGGCGGGATCCTCATCGTCTGGGACCGGCTCTTCCGGTCGTTCGTCCCCGAGACCCGGCGTCCGGTCTTCGGGCTCACCAAGAACATCGACACCTACAACCCGCTGCGCGTGGCCACCCATGAGTACGCGGCCATCGCCCGCGACATCGCGGCGGCCCGCGACTGGCGCGAGCGCGCCGGGCGGGTCTTCCGCGGACCGGGCTGGGCGCCCGCGGCGACGCCCGCCACCGCGGCCGAGGGGGAGCGCGAGCCGGAGCGCGCCGTATGAGCGCCGCGCGCGCCCTGCGCGGGCTCTTCGCGCTGCTGGTCGCCGCGCAGCTGGGCGCGCTGCTCGCCGGCGCCACCACGCTCGTCCAGCTGACGAAGCCCGCCCTGATGCCGGTCCTCGCGGCGTACGTCCTGCTGCGCGGCGGGCCGCGCCCGCTGGTCGCCGCCCTGCTGTGCGGCTGGGGCGGGGACGTCTGGCTGCAACTCGGCGGCGACACCGCCTTCCTCGCCGGGATGGGCTGCTTCGCGGCCGGGCACCTGTGCTACCTCGCCCTGTTCGCGCGCTCCGGGCGGCCGCGTACGGTGCCGTGGGTGGCGGCCGGTTACGGCGCCGGGTGGCTCGGCGGCACGGCCGCGCTGTGGCCCGGGCTCGACCCGGCCCTGCGCGCCCCCGTCGCCGCGTACGGCCTGCTGCTGACGGCGATGGCCCTGGGCGCGCTGCGGGCGGGACGGGCGACCGGGCTCGGCGGGGCGCTGTTCCTGCTCTCCGACGGGCTGATCGCGGCCGGTCTCGCCAACTGGCCGCGGCCTCCCGTACCCCAGTTCTGGATCATGGCCACCTATGTCGCCGCGCAGTATCTGCTGACCGACGGGCTGCTGCGCCGCGCCGCCCGCGAAGCACCGCTCAGGGCGCTTCCGGCAGCCGCCTGAGCCGGACGGCCGGGCCCCGGGATACGCGCACGGGCCGCCGGGCGGAAGCGCTGCCCGGCGGCCCGTACATCCTGTCAGCGGGTCACTTGCGGACCGCGTCCAGGGCGTCCACGATTCCGGCCCCGTAGAAGCCGTTGTAGCCCTTGCCGCCCTCGCACACCGCGTCGATCTCGCCGTCGCCGTCGATGTCGTACGACGTCGGGCAGGCGGTGTCGTCGGCCCCGGCCTTGAGCAGGGCCTTCACCATCGCGGCGGAGGCCTTCGGGTGGGTGCTCTTGATGAGCGCCGCGACGCCCGCCGCGTGCGGGGAGGCCATCGAGGTGCCCGCCATGTAGCCGTACTTGCCGCCCGGGAGGGTGTTGTAGATCCGGCCGTCCTCGGCCGGGGGCGCCGGCTTCTGGTACGCGGTGCTGTCGCCGCCGGGGGCCGCGACGTCGATGACCCCGAGCCCGTGGTTGGAGAACGACGACTTGAGCCCCTTGGCGCCGGTCGAGGCGGTGGTGACGACGCCCGGCAGCTGGGTCGGGATGTCCAGGCAGGTGCTGGGGTCCACCACCCGCTCACCGGGGGTGGTGTCGTTCGGGCTGGAGGTGTCGGTGATCTTGTCGGAGGTGAGGTCGTAGTTCTCGTTGCCCGCCGCGGCGACGTTGACCACGCCCTTGCGCTCGGCGTACGACGAGGCCCGGCGCACCGCGTCGACCAGGGCCTTCTGGTCCGGGTCGCCGGTGCAGTTGAAGTACCACGGGTCGGTGTAATAGCTGTTGTTGGTGACGTCGACGCCGTGCTCGGCGGCCCACACGAAGCCGCACACGACGGCCTCGGTGTAGAAGAACCCGGCGGTCGTGGACACCTTGATGCCGGACACCTTGACGCCCGGGGCGACCCCGGTGACGCCGATGCCGTTCTTCGCGGCGGCGATCTCGCCCGCGACATGCGTGCCGTGCGGGCTCTCCTCGGCGCTCGGCCGCCAGGCGCCGTCGGCGGTGTTCGGCTTGCCGGACACGCAGTTGACCGAGGCCTTGCGGTCGAAGTTGGGGGCGAGGTCGGGGTGGGTGTCGTCCACTCCGGTGTCGATGACCCCGACCGTCACGTCGCGGCTGCCGAGGGTCTTCTCGTGGGCCTTGTCCGCCTTGATGGCGGGCAGGTCCCACTGCAGCGGCTCCAGCGGGTCCTGACCGGCCTTGGCGCGGGCCGCGACCGCCTTGCGCTCCTTCTCGCCCAGCAGCTTCGGGGTGCCGACGTCGCCGGTGGACTGGGCGGGCAGCGGCGCGGTGCGGGTGGCACCGGCGGAGGCGACGCCACGGACCGTACGGAGGGTTTTGGCGAAGTCCGGGTTGGCCGAGTGGGCGACGATCACGCCGATCCGGTCGTACGAGACGACCACCGTGCCGCCGGCCCCCTTGATGGCCTTCTCGATCCGCGCGCTGTCGTGGTGGCCCGGGCGGACGTTGACGACATAGCTGAGCGACGGGCCGTCGGCGGCCGCGGCGGACGGGGCGGCGGGCTGGTGGTTGTCCTGCCCGGTGGCGCCCGCCGAGGTCGGCAGGAACGCCAGCGCGCCGGTGAGCGCCAGGGCGGCGGGTACGGCGACGGCACGCGGCGTCAGCCCCCGCGACCCGGAAGGCGCCATTCGCTTAAGGGAACTCATCCCGGGTCTGGGAGCATCCGATCTCAGCTGAGCCATGGGGTCTCCACCTCATCCGTAGCGACCGCCGCAGCGCGGATGCGCGTGGGCGGGTACATGACGAGCGAAGCTATCGCTGATCATCACCGGGTATCAATACATTCCGGAAGAAAACCCGCCACAGCGCCCCGATCCAAACGCATCAGCGATTCTTCCCTCCGCCTTTCAACCACCAGACCCTGTTGTGGAATTGACTCCCGCTTTACGATGCGTGATCTGGATCACCATCGCCGCCGTACGTCCCGTCAGACCCACTCACCAGGAGAGACCGTGGATACCGCACCGGCCAGCGATCGTCCCGACGATCAGCGGCAGCACCACCGACCCCCGTACGACGAGGTGCAGGCGAGCCCCGAGTTCGGCGAACTGCGCACCGCACACCGCTCGTTCGCCTTCCCGCTGACCATCGGGTTCGTCAGCTGGTACCTGCTGTACGTCCTGCTGTCCAACTACGCGGACGGCTTCATGGGCACCCGGGTCGTCGGCAACATCAACGTCGCTCTGGTGTTCGGGCTCGCCCAGTTCCTGACCACCTTCCTGATCGCCTGGTGGTACTCCCGGCACGCCGCCGCCAAGCTCGACCCGCGCGCGCAGGCCATCAAGGCCCGTCTGGGGGATGACGCATGAGCGACGCACACGCGGCCGCCCGGCCGCGGACGACACACAAAGCCGCGCCTCTGCGCCGCGCGGGCGGCAGTGCCCGCGGCGGAGCCGCTGATGTGACGAGCAGCCGCTACCGCGGCGGGGCGAAGGAAAGGGGCACGGCATGAGCACCTATCTGCTCGCGGCCGAGAGCGCGTCGGACAACCGGCCACTGATCATCACGCTCTTCACGGTCTTCGTCCTGGCGACCCTGGGCATCACCGTCTGGGCGGGCCGCCAGACCAAGGACGCCAACGACTTCTACGCCGGCGGCAGACAGTTCTCCGGCTTCCAGAACGGACTCGCCATCTCCGGCGACTACATGTCCGCCGCGTCCTTCCTCGGTATCGCCGGAGCCATCGCGCTCTCCGGCTACGACGGCTTCCTGTACTCCATCGGCTTCCTCGTCGCCTGGCTGGTCGCCCTGCTCCTGGTCGCCGAACCACTGCGCAACTCCGGCCGCTACACGATGGGCGACGTGCTCGCCTACCGGATGCGCCAGCGCCCGGTGCGCACCGCCGCGGGCGTCTCCACCATCGTCGTGTCGATCTTCTACCTGCTGGCCCAGATGGCGGGCGCTGGCGTCCTCGTCTCGCTGCTGCTGGGCATCACCAGCGAGGCCGGGAAGATCCTCATCGTCGTCCTGGTCGGCGTGGTGATGATGCTCTACGTCACCATCGGCGGCATGAAGGGCACCACCTGGGTGCAGATGGTCAAGGCCGTCCTGCTCATCGCGGGAACGCTCCTGATCACCTTCCTGGTGCTGCTCAAGTTCGACTTCAACGTCTCCCACCTGCTGGGCGAGGCGGCCAAGAACAGCGGCATGGGCAGTTCCTTCCTGGAGCCGGGCCTGAAGTACGGGGTCAACGCCACCTCCAAGCTCGACTTCCTCTCCCTCGGCATCGCCCTGGTCCTCGGCACCGCCGGACTGCCGCACATCCTCATCCGCTTCTACACCGTCCCCACCGCCCAGGCCGCCCGAAAGTCGGTCAACTGGGCGATCGGCATCATCGGCGGCTTCTACCTGATGACGATCGCGCTCGGCTTCGGCGCGGCGGCCCTGCTGGACCGGGACGCCATCATCGCGTCCAACAAGTCCGGCAACACCGCGGCACCCCTGCTCGCCGAGGAGATCGGCGGCGGCGCGGATTCCACCGGCGGCGCGATCCTCCTCGCGGTGATCTCCGCGGTGGCCTTCGCCACCATCCTCGCCGTCGTCGCCGGGCTCACCCTCGCCTCCTCGTCGTCCTTCGCCCACGACCTGTACGCCAATGTGATCCGCAAGGGCCAGGCGACCCAGAAGGAGGAGATCGGGGCCGCCCGCTGGGCCACCGTCGGCATCGGCACCGTCGCCGTCGTCCTCGGGGTCTTCGCCCGCGATCTCAACGTCGCGGGACTCGTCGCCCTCGCCTTCGCGGTCGCCGCCTCCGCCAACCTGCCGACCATCCTCTACAGCCTCTTCTGGAAACGTTTCACCACCCAGGGCGCCCTCTGGTCGATCTACGGCGGGCTCATCTCCTCCGTCTTCCTGGTGCTCTTCTCGCCCGTCGTCTCCGGCAAGCCGACCTCGATGTTCCCGGACGTCGACTTCCACTGGTTCCCGCTGGAGAACCCCGGCCTGATCTCCATCCCGCTGGGCTTCCTGCTGGGCTGGCTGGGCACCCTCGTCTCCAAGGAGGAGCCGGACAAGGCCAAATACGCCGAACTGGAGGTCCGCTCGCTCACCGGACACGGCGCCCACTGACGCCGACAGCCCCCGGCGGCCCCTCGATGTCATCGCCTTGGCGTACCGTGCTGGACAATTGACCACAGTGCACGCAAGCGAACCGTGAGGGGCCGCCGACATGCTGATCGACACCTATGGTCGAGTCGCCACCGACCTGCGTGTCTCCCTGACCGACAGGTGCAACCTGCGGTGTACCTACTGCATGCCGGAAGAGGGGCTCCAGTGGCTCGCCAAACCCGACCTGCTCACCGACGACGAGATCGTCCGGCTGATCGGGATAGCCGTCACCGACCTCGGCGTCACCGAGGTCCGCTTCACCGGCGGTGAGCCGCTGCTGCGCCCCGGCCTCGTCTCCATCGTCGAGCGCTGCGCCGCCCTCACCCCGCGTCCCGAGATGTCCCTGACCACCAACGGCATCGGCCTGGAGCGCACCGCCGCGGCCCTGCGCGACGCCGGTCTGGACCGGGTCAACGTCTCACTCGACACCCTGCGCCCCGACGTCTTCCAGGCCATGACCCGGCGCAAGCGCCACGGCGACGTGCTGCGCGGTCTCGCCGCCGCGCACTCCGCCGGGCTCACCCCGGTCAAGGTCAACGCCGTGCTGATGCCCGGGCTCAACGGCGACGAGGCACCCGATCTGCTCGCCTGGGCCCTGGACAACGGCTATGAGCTGCGGTTCATCGAGCAGATGCCGCTCGACGCCCAGCACGGCTGGAAGCGCGAGGGCATGATCACCGCCGGGGACATCCTGGAGAGCCTGCGCACCCGCTTCACCCTCACCCCCGAGGGCGGGGACGAGCGCGGCTCCGCCCCCGCCGAGCGCTGGCTCGTCGACGGCGGCCCGGCCCGCGTCGGCGTCATCGCCTCCGTCACCCGTCCCTTCTGCCGCGCCTGCGACCGCACCCGGCTCACCGCCGACGGACAGGTCCGCACCTGCCTGTTCGCACGCGAGGAGTCCGATCTGCGGGGCGCGCTGCGCTCCGGCGCGCCGGACGAGGAGATCGCCCGGCTGTGGCGGCTGGCGATGTGGGGGAAGAAGGCGGGGTCGGGGCTGGACGACCCGTCGTTCCTGCAGCCGGACCGCCCGATGTCGGCGATCGGCGGCTGATCACCGGCGATCGCGGCTGATCAGCGGGTGCTGATCACTGGCTTTCGGTGGCCGACCACTCTTCCAGCGTCACCACGTCCTTCAGGAAGCCGCGCATGCCGAGGAAGTTCGACAGATGCTCGCGGTGCTCCTCGCACGCCAGCCAGGTCTTCCGCCGCTCCGGGGTGTGGAGCTTGGGGTTGTTCCAGGCCAGCACCCAGACGGCGGGGGCGCGGCAGCCCTTGGCGGAGCAGATCGGGGCGTCGGTCTCGGTGGCGGTGTCGAGGATGTTCACACCGCAAACTGTACGGAAACCGCCGCGGACATGACGACGCCGGGCAGCCACGGGGGGAGCCGCCCGGCGTCGGTCCGTCGCTCCGACGGGGGATGCGGAGCGCGTACGAAGTATGTCACGAGGCATAGGGCGCGGTGCACCGGAACAGCATGATTGATCTGAGGTTTTCCTGAGGTTCCGCAAACGCGGCAGGTCAGCCGTGCCCGCCGCGTCCATCCTCGCTGGTATGTGCGGCATCTTCCGGGACGGATTCCGCCCCCGCCGAATCCGGGCCCGAATCCCCCGCCGAATGCGCCGCCGAATGTGGCGCCGCATCCGATGGCGCATCCGACGGCTTCTCGTCCCGGCCGGAGCCCAGCATCGGGCGCAGCGGCGCCGGAATGTACGTGGTGGGAAGCGAAGGGGCGTTCTCCCGGCCCGCGTTCGCCATCACGACCGCCACATAGGGCAGCAGCACCCCCAGCACCAGGGCGACGATGGCCACATGGCGCTCGACGTTCCACAACACGGCCGCCAGCACGACCGACACCGTCCGCACCGACATCGAGATCACATAGCGCCGCTGCCGGCCGCGCACATCGTCGGCCAGTCCCTGACGGGCCCCGGTGATCCGGAAGACCTCGGTCTCGCTGTGCTTCCGCATCACGTTCCACCACCTGGTCCCCGAGCAGGTATCCCCCCGCTCCGATACGTACTCAACGTTACGCCTCGCCCCCATACGGTTCGATACCGGGGCACCCCGACGGGTGATGAAGCCCGTACGGCAGGGCACGTACGGGGCGCTTCGACATGCGCCGCAGTGGAAACGGCCGAACACTGGGAGGAAACGCGCATCCCCCGCCGCGTCAGGAGGCGACATGAACTGGCTGTGGGCGATCGTCGTAGGAATCATTCTCGGCGTGATCGCCAGGGCGATCCTGCCGGGAAAGCAAGACATCCCCCTGTGGCTGACCTGTGTCTACGGCATTCTCGGGGCCATCGTGGGCAATGCGGTGGCCGGTTGGATCGGGGTCAGGCACACCGGCGGATTCGACTGGATCCGGCATCTGCTGCAGCTGGCCGGGGCCATCGTGATCGTCGCCCTCGGCACGCCGCTGTGGCAGACGATCCGCCACGGCGGCAGGAGAGAGCGGGCCTGAGCCCGTGGAACCAGGAGCCGCGGCGGTCGGCGCGCATGGTGGAAGCGCACCGGCCGCCGCTCAAGGATGTCAGCGCCTATACGCCCTGGAGCTGGGCGATCTTCCGCCCCGCCTTGAGGTAGACCCCGCCGGAGGCCGCGCTGAGCCCCTCGGCCGCCAGCATCTCCGCGACCACCTCGGCCAGCGGCCGGATCGCCTGGGCCTCGGCGAGCACGATCGCCCGCTGACCGTCCTCGGCCTCCACGACCAGCCGCAGACCGTTCTGCTTGGCGACCCGGCGGGCCGCCGACGCGCTCGGCTGGAACTCCAGGACCTTGCTCAGCACGGTCGCGATGGTCTCACCGCCGTGCTCCGCGGCGTCGACCACCGGCAGCGTCCCGACGTCGGTGAAGCTCTTCTTGGAGAACTGCGCCACGAAGCCCGCACGCGCCGCCATCGCCGCCTCGACGCCGTACAGCGCCGTCACGACCTCGCCCGCCAGCACCTTCTTGAGGTCCATCGGGTGCAGCGACCGCGCCTCCAGCCGGGCGGTCACGGCGGCGATCTCCTCGTCCGTCCACTCCGTCCACGCCTCCAGGTACGGCTTCATCAGCCGGTCCGGAATCGACATGATCTTGCCGAAGACATCGTCGGCGGGCGCGCTGAGCGCCACGTAGTTGCCCTTGGACTTGGACATCTTGGCGCCGGTGCCGTCCGTGCCCTCGATCAGCGGCATCGTCACGACCAGCTGCGGCTGCTGCCCGCGCAGCTCCATCAGCTTGCGGCCCATCTGCAGATTGAGCAGCTGATCGGCGCCGCCCAGCTCCACATCGCTCTCCAGCGCCACCGAGTCCAGGCCCTGCGCGATCGGGTACAGCAGCTCGGACATGGTGAGCCCCGACCCCGACGCCAGCCGGTTGCGGAAGTCCTCGCGCTGCAGCAGCTGCGACACCGGCACCTGGGAGAGCAGCCCCAGCAGCTCCGGGAAGGTGTACGGCGCCAGCCACTCGCTGTTCTGCCGGAAGCTGACCTGTCCGAAGTCGAAGAACGGCCGCACCTGCTGCTGGTAGCCCGCGAGGTTCCGCGCGATGTCGTCGTCGGTGAGCGGCGGGCGCTCGGCCGTACGCCCCGACGGGTCGCCGATCTTGGCCGTGAAGTCACCGATCAGCAGGGTGACGTCGTGCCCCATCCGCTGGAAGCGGTTGAGGACGATCATCGGCACGGTGTGGCCGAGGTGCACATCGGCGGCCGTCGGGTCGATGCCCAGCTTGATGGCCAGGCCCCGGCCCACGGCCCGGCGCTCCTCGATCCGCTCGGCCAGCTCCTTGACCCCCGGCAGGACCTCGACCGTACGGGAGGCGATCAGCTCGGCCTGCTCCTGCGCCGACAGGTCGCTCAGGTCGAGGGAGCGCCGCGCGGACGTCTCGGCGAGCAGTTGCTCGACGGGCTTGTCGGAGGAGAGGTCCTGGTCGAGCAGCTCGCGGGCGCGGGCGACGGATGCGCCGAGGCGTGTCATGGGGTTCCTGGGGAGAGTCAAAGGGCGGATGGATGGGCGGGGACCAGTCTATTAGCCGGTCCCCCGAGGCCAGTCCCGATATCGTCCGGCCGGTCTCACACCCCCTTGCTGACCGAGCTCATGTTGAAGTCCGGGATCCGCAGTGCGGGCATCGCGGCGCGGGTGAAGTAGTCGCCCCACTCGCGCGGCAGCGTCGGCTCGGTGCGCCCCGCCTCGGTGGCGCGGGACAGCAGGCTCACCGGCGACTCGTTGAAGCGGAAATTGTTCACCTCGCCGACGACCTCGCCGCCCTCGACCAGATACACCCCGTCCCGGGTCAGCCCCGTCAGCAGCAGGGTCGCCGGATCCACCTCGCGGATGTACCACAGGCAGGTCAGCAGCAGGCCCCGCTCGGTCGAGGCGGCCATTTCCTCCAGCGAGCGGGTGCCGCCCCCGTCCAGGATCAGATTGTCGATCCCCGGGGCCAGGGGCAGCCCGGTCAGCTCCGCGGTGTGCCGGGTGGTGACCAGGTGCTTCAGCACCCCGTCCCGGATCCAGTCGGTGGCGGGCAGCGGCAGCCCGTTGTCGAACACCGACGCGTCGTCCCCGGAGGAGTGCGCGATCACGAACGGCGCCGCCTCGAGCCCCGGCTCACGCGGGTCGCTGCGCAGCGTCAGCGGCAGGTCCGACAGCGTGTCGCCGACCCGGGTGCCGCCGCCGGGCTTGCTGAAGACCGTACGGCCCTCCGCCGCGTCCCGGGCCGCCGAGGACCAGAACTGGTAGATCAGCAGATCGGCGACGGCGGTCGGGGGCAGCAGCGTCTCGTACCGGCCCGCCGGGAGGTCGACCTTCCGCTCGGCCCAGCGCAGCCGCCGGGCCAGCTCGGCGTCGATCGCGGCCGGGTCGACGTCCGCGAAGTCGCGGGTCGCCCGCCCGGCCCAGGCCGAACGCGTCATGTCCGGCGACTTCGCGTTCAGCTCCAGCGTGCCGCTCGGCTGGTCATGGCGCAGCCGCAGCCCGCTGGAGGTGCCCAGATAGCTGGAGACCACCTCATGGTTGGCGAACCCGTACAGCTCCCGGCCGCCCGCGCGGGCCCGGGCGAACGCCTCGCCGAGCGCCGGGGCGAACGCCGCGAACACCTCCGAGGAGGTCTCGGCGGGGGAGTCGGTGAAGCCGGGGGAGGCGGGCGCGGCGGCCCCGGGCCCGACCAGCGGCTGGGCGTCCTCGGCCGGGCCCGCGTCCCGCGCGGCCGCCTCGGCGGCCCGTACCAGCGGCTCCAGCTCCTCGGCCGTCACCGCCGACCGGGACACCACCCCGGACGCGGTGCCCTCCGCGCCGTCCACGGTGGCCACCACCGTCAGGGTGCGGCCCCGGGTGACGCCGTTGGTGGTCAGCGCGTTGCCCGCCCAGCGCAGATTGGCGGTCGACGTCTCGTTCGCGATCACCACACAGCCGTCCGCGCGGGACAGCTCCAGGGCGCGCTCCACGATCTCGTGCGGCTTCACGCTCATGCTCCCGCCTCCTGGGTGGTGTTGAGGATGTTCACGCCGCGGAAGAGCGCGGACGGACAGCCGTGCGAGACGGACGCGATCTGGCCGGGCTGGGCCTTGCCGCAGTTGAAGGCGCCGTGCAGGACGTACGTCTGCGGGCCGCCCACGGCCGTCATCGAGCCCCAGAAATCAGTCGTCGTCGCCTGGTACGCGAAGTCCCGCACCTGCCCCGCCAGCGCCCCGTTCCGGATGCGGTACGCGCGCTGCGCCGTGAACTGGAAGTTGTAGCGCTGCATATCGATCGACCATGAGCGGTCACCGACCAGATAGAGCCCGTTCTCGACATCGCCGATCAGCCCGTCCGTGGACGGCCCGCCGGGGTCGGGCCGCAGCGACACATTCGCCATCCGCTGCACCGGCACATGGCCCGGCGAATCGGCGTAAGCACAGCCGTTGGACCGCGGGAAACCCGTCAGCCGGGCGATCCGGCGGTCCAGCTGATACCCCACCAGCCGGCCGTCCCTCACCAGGTCCCAGGACTGCCCGGCCACGCCCTCGTCGTCGTACCCGATCGTGGCCAGCCCGTGCTCGGCGGTCCGGTCACCGGTGACGTTCATGACCTCCGAGCCGTACCGCAGGCTGCCCAGCTTGTCGAAGGTCGCGAACGACGTCCCCGCGTACGCCGCCTCGTACCCCAGCGCCCGGTCCAGCTCGGTCGCGTGGCCGATCGACTCATGGATCGTCAGCCACAGATTGGACGGATCGATCACCAGGTCGTACGAGCCCGGCTCGACCGACGGCGCCGCCATCTTCTCCGCCAGCAGCCCCGGCAGCTCGGCCAGCTCCGCGTCCCAGTCCCAGCCGCCCGCCCCGGTCAGATACTCCCAGCCCCGCCCGACCGGCGGCGCCAGGGTCCGCATCGAGTCGAACTCGCCGCTCACCGGATCCACCGCCACCGCGGTCAGCTGCGGATGCAGCCGCACCCGCTGCTGGGTGGTCGTGGTGCCCGCCGTATCCGCGTAGAACTTGTTCTCATGGACGGTCAGCAACGACGCGTCCACGTGTGCCACCCCGTCCGCCGCCAGCAGCCGCCCGCTCCACTCGGCCAGCAGCCCGGTCTTCTCCGTGTCCGGCACCTCGAACGGGTCGATCTCGTACGACGACACCCACGTCCGGTCCGCGTGCACCGGCTCGTCCGCCAGCTCCACCCTCTCGTCCGACCCGGCCGCCTCGATCACCTTGGCCGACAGCTTCGCCATCGCCACCGCCCGCGAGGCCACCCGCGCCGCCGCGTCCATCGACAGATCCACCCCGGACGCGAACCCCCAACTCCCCCCGTGCACCACCCGCACCGCATACCCCAGGTCCGTGGTGTCGGACGACCCGGCGACCCGTGCGTCCCGCAACCGCCACGCGGCACTGCGCACCCGCTCGAACCGGAAGTCCGCATGCTCGGCCCCCAGCGCCCGCGCCCGCGCGAGCGCCGCGTCGGCGAGCGCGCGCAGCGGCAACGCGAGGAAGGACGGATCGATCTCGTGCCCCACGGCGGCCCCTTCGTCTGTGAGTGTCCGGCAGCAGTGAACCATGCCGCTACGACACCGGGGCCTTCCATCGCTTCACCCCAACCGGAGCGCAACGGTTCGGCGTAGGCCGAGGTCCGGTCAGCCCCGGAACTGACCGGACCGGCGCGGCGATCATCTTTCATAGCCATAGAACAGGCGTTCCATCACGACGCGGGCGCGGCGGGTCGTGCGGCGGTAGTCGTCCAGCATCTCGCCGGCCCGACCCGGGCCGTAGCCCAGGTAGCGGGCCACCGCGGCCAGTTCGAGCGCGTCGCCGGGGAAGCTGTCGCCTCGGCGGCCGCGGATCAGCATCACGGCGTTGCGGACCCGGCCGGCCAGCACCCACGCCTCGTCCAGGGTCCGGGCGTCGTCCCTGCCGATCAGACCGGCCGCGTGCGCGGCGGCCAGGGCGCGGCGGGTGCGGGTGGTGCGCAGGCCCGGTTCGGCGCGGCCGTGACGCATCTGGAGGAGCTGGACCGTCCACGCGACATCGCTCAACCCGCCGCGGCCGAGCTTGGTGTGGGTGGTGGGATCGGCGCCGCGGGGCAGCCGCTCGGACTCCATCCGCGCCTTGAGCCGGCGGATCTCGCGGACCGCGTCCTCCTCCAGTCCCCCGGGCGGGTAGCGCAGCGGGTCGATCAGCTCGATGAAACGCTCGCCGAGACCGGGGGCGCCCGCCACCGGGCGGGCCTTCAGCAGTGCCTGGAACTCCCATGTCCTGGCCCACCGCCGGTAGTACGCCGCATGGCTGGAGAGCGTCCGCACCAGCGGGCCGTCGCGTCCCTCCGGTCGCAGATCGGCATCGACCGGCCAGATGGTGCCCTCGACGGTGACGTCCGAGCAGATCCGCATCAGCCGCGTGGCCAGCCGGGTGGCGGCCCGGACGGCCTTGCCCTCCTCGACCCCGTCCACGGCCTCCGCCACGAAGATCACGTCGACGTCCGAGACGTAGCTCAGCTCGCGCCCGCCGCAGGTGCCCATCCCGATCACGGCCAGCCGGCAGGCCGCCGCGTCCTCGGGCTCCTCCTGCGCCGCGATCTCCAGTGCGGCGCGCAGGGTCGCCGTCGCGAGGTCCGCCAATTCGGCGGCGACCTGGGTGATGTCCGTGGAGCCGCACACATCGCGCGCCGCGATCGCCAGCAGCGCCTTGCGGTACGCGACCCGCAGCGCGTCCGGCCGCGGCATCCCCGCCCCCGCTTCGCCCCAGACCCCCTCGGCGAGCGCCTGCTCGAACTCGGGCGTCGCCGGATGCAGATCCGCCGGTTCGTACGTCTGCAGCGCGTGCCAGGCCTGCGGATGGCGCGCCAGATGATCGCCCAGCGCCTCGGACGCCCCGAGCACCCCCAGCAGCCGGTCCCGCAGCGGCTTCGTGGTGACCAGCGTGTCCAGCAACGCCTGCCGCGAGTCAGCGCCCTCCTTGTCGTCCCCGCCCTCCGGAATCTCCGGGAGCGCCTCGATCAACCGCACCAGCCCGCGCAGCGCCAGGTCGGGATCGACGGTCGCCCCGAGCCCGTCGAGCAGCACCGAATCGCCGCGTACCCCGGCCAGTTCGAGCGCGTCCAGCAGTCGCCGGGCGGCCGGGGGGTCGGTGAACCCGTGCCGGGGCAACCGGGTGAATGTGCTGTTCATGCGTCCCTGCGATGGGGCCATGCGCGCCGTCTCCGTCCCTGTCCGACATTCTCGCCCTGCCATGACCGAGGCCCGCTCCTCTGCGAACGCCATGGTGAAAGGAGCCGGATCATTCCCGAGAACAATGGCTGCTCCCGATAGTCCCGTCGCGTCGACCAGGTCGAGATGAGTCATCGCCGAATCAAGTGCGTCTCCTATTGGAAGGGCTGGATGGCGTGTTTCAGCGGGCGCATCCAGCCCTTTGTGTGCGAGGGCTCGGCGGCCGTCCTGTCTTTGCCTGGCTGGCAAAATCGAGGCCGTCGATGACTTCGCGATCTCCTTCATCGCGCCTCTCGTTGACTTGCGACAGGCGTTTCGCTGTTTCCGGCGCCAGATGAAACGCCTGAGTCTGGGCGGAAAAAACGTAGGAGGGGCCATCGATGCCGGTCAAGACGGGGGCAATAAAACGTTGAGTGATGCATTGATGTGCGAATTGGGGCAAAGTGGATTCGCGTGACGCTGTGTCCGTGGAGTTTTGGACAGCACTTTTCCCTGCGGGTTCCTGGAGCCCCAGGCGGTTCTTTGGATCAATATTCACCAAGTGTTTGTTCATGTTTTAATGTGCGCCGGATCGGGGTCGATCCCGATCCGGCTGTCCGCGTTAGTTCCCCATGAGGGGTAAAGTGATGTCCATCGCGGTAAAGGGATTCCCATCGCTACAGTCGTGACGCCTCGGGTTCGGCGGGTCGTGAACCGGTGGGTTGGCCGGAAAGCGAGGTGTGAGACATGGCGCAATGTGAGCGAGGAACTCGAACGCGCCTGGCACTGCATCACCGCCGCGTCAGCATGCTTCGCCCAATATCAGCGGCCGCGCCACCGTCCGCCTCACCCCGCGCTCCGGGTAGCGGGACGTCGCGCTGCCCGAGCACCCCGGACCACCCCCGGCTGCGCGGGGACCACGTCCGGAAGGTCTCCGGGAAGCTGGAGGTGTACGGACCACCCCCGCCTGGGCGGGGCTTCGTGGTCGGTATCCGGTGCAGTCCGCCATTTCGACCGTGCCGTGGGCCAGGGTGAGGGGCTGGTGGGGTGTGTCAGAGGGAGCTCGCGCGGGGACCGCTCCCGCCGGTCGGCGGGTTTCTGTAGGAAGTCGACAGGGTCCGGTCGGCGCCCCTGTGCGTGCTCGATTCTCCGGAGCCGCCCGGAGCCCGATAGTTTTCATTAGTGCAAGGGTCGGCACACGTACGCACGCGCGTGGCGACCGGCATGACTTCTACAAGAGAGGGTGGTCCCTTGAGCCGCTCGGTTCTCGTCACCGGAGGCAACCGCGGCATCGGCCTCGCCATCGCCCGGGCCTTCGCCGACGCAGGCGACAAGGTCGCCATCACCTATCGGTCCGGTGAGCCGCCGGCCGGCTTCCTCGCGGTGAAGTGCGACATCACCGAGCCCGAGCAGGTCGAGCAGGCGTACAAGGAGATCGAGGAGAAGCACGGCACGGTCGAGGTTCTGGTGGCCAACGCCGGGGTCACCCGTGACCAGCTGCTGATGCGCATGTCGGAGGAGGACTTCTCCGCCGTCCTCGACACCAACCTCACCGGTACGTTCCGCATGGTCAAGCGGGCCAACCGGGGCATGCTGCGGGCCCGTAAGGGGCGCGTGGTGCTGATCTCGTCCGTGGTCGGGCTCATGGGCTCCGCCGGGCAGGCGAACTACGCCGCGTCCAAGGCGGGCCTGGTGGGCTTCGCCCGGTCGCTCGCCCGTGAGCTGGGCTCGCGGAACATCACCGTCAACGTGGTCGCGCCCGGTTTCGTCGACACGGACATGACGCGCGCGCTCAGCGACGAGCAGCGCGAGAACATCGTGAAGCAGGTACCGCTCGCGCGCTACGCGCAGCCCGAGGAGATCGCCGCCTCGGTCCGCTTCCTGGCCTCCGACGAGGCCGCGTACATCACTGGAGCCGTCATCCCTGTCGACGGCGGATTGGGCATGGGTCACTGAACGTCATGAGTGGAATTCTCGCCGGTAAGCGCATCCTCGTCACGGGCGTCATCACCGAGTCCTCGATCGCCTTCCACACCGCGAAGCTCGCCCAGGAGGAGGGCGCCGAGGTCATCCTGACCGGCTTCGGCCGGGTCTCCCTCGTGGAGCGGATCGCCAAGCGGCTGCCCAAGCCCGCCCCGGTCATCGAGCTGGACGTGCAGAACCAGGAGCACCTCGACGGGCTCGCCGACAAGGTGCGCGAGCACCTGGGGGAGGGCGTCGACCTCGACGGCGTCGTGCACTCCATCGCCTTCGGCCCGCAGGGCGCGTTCAACTTCCTGGAGGGCAGCTGGGAGGACGTCGGCACGGCCGTGCACGTCTCGGCGTACTCCCTCAAGGCGCTCACCATGGCCTGCCTGCCGGTCATGCCGCGTGGCGGCTCCATCGTCGGTCTGACCTTCGACGCCCAGTTCGCGTGGCCGAAGTACGACTGGATGGGCGTGGCCAAGGCCGCCCTGGAGTCCACCAGCCGTTACCTCGCCCGTGACCTGGGCGAGAAGAACGTGCGCTGCAACCTGGTCTCCGCCGGTCCCATCAAGTCCATGGCCGCGAAGTCCATCCCGGGCTTCGAGGAGCTGGCGGACGTGTGGAACCACCGGGCCCCGATCGGCTGGGACCTGACCGATCCGGAGCCGGCCGGCCGCGGTGTCGTCGCCCTGCTGTCCGACTGGTTCCCGCGCACCACGGGCGAGATCGTGCACGTCGACGGTGGCGTGCACATGATGGGCGCCTGAGTCACCGGACCTTCCGGCCGCCGTCCCCTCCCGCGTGCAGCGGGAGCGGGGCGGCGGCCGTTCGTGTGTGTGGTCACCCGTTCGGACCAGCGAGCGGGCGGGCGGATGGCGCGGCCCGCAGGGTGGAGTACGACACGACTCGCGGAGCGACAGCCCGGCCGAGGAGGTCCTGCCATGCGTACGCCCCGGCGCTTCGCGGTCGCCTCGATGGTCGTCGCCGCGGTCGGTTGCGTCCTCGCCGCCTCCAGCTCCGCCGCGCAGGAGCGACCCCGGCCGCGCGAGGCCGCCTGCTCCACCTCGGTGCGCGGCTCGCACGCCAGGACCAGCTGCTTCAACCCCTACCCCGACGCCGACCGGGTGCAGCTGCACGTCGAATGCGCCCGCTGGTGGGACCCGGACATGGACAGCCGCCGGGTGGAGGTGGGCCCGGCGCAGCACGTGGAGCTGGACGAGCGCTGCTGGAAGGAGATCCGCAAGGCGTGGGTGACCCACCGGCGCCGGTGAGGCGGAGGTACGGGGGCTCAGCCGGTCTCGGCGCTGAGCCGGCAGGCGAACGGGTGGGTGCTCGCCTCGGCTCCCGCCCGCTCCCCGTCCCGCTGCCGGATGGCCTCCACCAGCCGCGCGTGGTCCACGTACGCCTCGGGGCTCAGGCCGTCGGCCACGTCGGCGCGCAGGAAGTCCCGTACGACCGAGCCCAGGTCGGCGTAGAGCGCCGCCAGCACGTCGTTGTGGGCGGCGGCGACGATCGCCATGTGCAGCGTCGCGTCCGCCTCCACGAACGCGTCCCTGTCACCGGACTCCCAGGCCCGCTCGCGCCGGTCCAGCTGGGCGTCGAGCTGCTTGACGTCCTGTTCGGTACGGCGCTCCGCGGCCAGCTGCGCGGCCTTCGTCTCCAGGGCGCTGCGCAGCTCCGCCACGTGTCGCGGCTCGGCGCTCGCGAAGCGGCGGTGCATCACCCCGGCCAGCTCGCTGGTCGCCAGGACGTACGTGCCCGAGCCCTGCCGGATGTCCAGCAGGCCGTTGTGCGCCAGCGCGCGCACCGCCTCGCGCACGGTGTTGCGTGCCACCCCGAGCTGCTCGACCAGTTCGGGCTCGGTCGGGATCCGCGAGCCCACCGGCCATTCGCCCGAGGTGATCTGGGCGCGCAGCTGGGCGATCACCTGGTCGGCGAGGACGGAGCGCTGGGGCGACGTCAGCGGCATGACTCTCCTGGGACTGGGACTGGGTCTGGTGCTGGAAAATGGGGGATTCCATGATGCCGTCCCGTTGTCACCTGGCGGTTACGTATCAACTGGACAGCCATTCATCCCATGATTCTATGATGGCCGGCATGTCACATGACGACCTCGCGACGCTCGACACCGCGGCCCCCGCCCGACGGGACCACGAACCGCCCCCCGCGCCCTCGCCGTGGCGCCGCCGCATCGTGGTCGTCGGCCTGCTGCTGGCCGCGCTCAACCTGCGCCCCGCCGTCACCAGCCTGGGCCCGCTCCTGAAGGAGGTCCGGGACGACCTCGGCATGAGCGGGACCATCGCCGGACTGCTCACCTCGATGCCCGCGGCCTGCTTCGCCGTCTTCGGCGTCACCGCGCCCCGGCTGGCCCGCCGCTTCGGGCCCGGAGCCGTCGTCTGCACCGGTCTCGCGGCCATCGCCACGGGCCTGGCGCTGCGCCCGTTCGCGGGCGGCACGGTGGCCTTCCTGTGCGCCAGCGCGCTCGGCCTGGCCGGGATCGCGGTCAGCAACATCCTGATGCCGGTGATCGTCAAGGGCTGGTTCCCGGACCGGGTCGGCACCATGACCGGCCTCTACTCCATGGGGCTGTCGCTGGGCACGGCCAGCGCCGCCGCCATCACGGTGCCCATGACCGACGCGCTGGGTGGCAGCTGGCGGGCCGGGCTCGGGGTGTGGGCGGTGCTCGCCGGGGTCGCGATGCTGCCCTGGCTGTTCCTCGCCCGCGACCGTGACCACCGCCCCTCCGAGCAGCCGGCCGCGCCGGACCCCGCCGCCGACCGGTCCGCGTCCGGCCCGGCGGCTCCCGCCATCCGGATCACCCGCAGCCCCACCGCCTGGGCGATGGCCGTCTTCTTCGGCCTCCAGTCCACGGCCGCGTACATCACCATGGGCTGGATGCCGCAGATCTTCCGTGACGCGGGAGTCTCCGCCTCCACCTCCGGGGTGCTGCTCGCGGTCACCATGGCCATGGGCGTCCCGCTGGCCTTCGTCCTGCCCCGCACGGCGGCCCGGCTGCGCAACCAGGGCGTGCTGGCCGTGGTGCTCGGCGTCTGCGGGCTCATCGGCTACGTGGGGCTGTGGCTGGCCCCGGCCGGCGGGGCCTGGGTGTGGGCCGTCCTGCTCGGCGTCGCCAACTGCGCCTTCCCGCTCGCCCTCACGATGATCAGCATGCGGGCGAGGACCAGCGCCGGCGTGGTCCGGCTCTCCGCCTTCGCCCAGAGCACCGGCTATCTGCTGTCCATCCCCGGCCCGCTGCTGGTCGGCACGCTGTACCAGCACAGCGGCGGCTGGGGGCCGCCGCTGGCGCTGATGGCCGGGCTCATGGTGCCGCAGATCGTGACGGGCCTGATCGCCGGGCGTGACCGCACCCTTGAGGACGAGATGTGACCGGCGGGTGGGACACTGGCGTCATGCCAGTGCTCGATGAGAACCCGCCGGACGGCCAGAAGAAGCTCCTCCTCATCCTGGGCGTGATGCTCGGGATCACGGTGGTCATCGGCGTGATCGCCACCATCGCCTCTCCCTGACGCCCGCCCGCACGGGGACGCCCGCCCGCGGGGTGGGGCCGGCCCCACCATCCCCTAGGGGGTGAGGGTCAGGGGGAACTGGGTGGATCACCGGATGGGAACGGGGCCGCCCGCTCCGTACCGTCGAACCATCCGAAGCAGCGTGGTTCCCCGACCGGAGGCGATCCCCATGTCCGCCCGCACCCCCACCCGGCCCGCGACCCCGGCGGACGGCGGCATGGACGCCCGGCTGCCGTGGTGGGCCCTCGCGCTGCCCGCCCTCGCCTTCGCGGCGCTGCTGCTCCTGCTCGCCGGGCCCTCCGACGCGCAGGCCGCGAGCGGGCCCGGCGCCCTCTCGCAGTTCCTGGAGCTGTTGCGCCAGGTCCTCGGGCACCAGGGGGCGTGACCGACGGTGCGCGGGAGCGTTCGCCTCGTGCGCTCACTTAGGTGAGCACCGTTTCAACACCCTGCGCCTCGCCAGCCGTTTCATGCGAAGCTGGGACGCATGAGCGTCGATGTGCCCCGCAGGATTGTCATTCTCCGACACGCCAAGGCCGACTGGCCCGAGGTGGCGGACCATGAGCGGCCGCTCGCGGAGCGCGGCCGCAAGGACGCCCCACTCGCCGGGCGCCGGCTCACCGAAGCCGGTCTGGTCCCCGAACTGACCCTCTGCTCCACGGCCGTGCGCACCCGGGAGACCTGGAAGCTCGTGGTCCACGAGCTGCCCCAGCGCCCCAAGACGGTGTACGAGGAGCGGCTGTACGACGCCTCACTCGGCGACCTGATCGCGGTACTCAACGAGACGTCCGACGAGATCACCGACCTGCTGGTGGTCGGCCACAACCCCGGGGTGCACGCCCTCGCCGACGCCCTCGCGGGCCGGGCCGCGGAGGGCACCCGGGAGCGGATGGCCCGCACCGGCTTCCCCACCTCCGCCATCGCCGTGGTGACGTTCAACGGCTCGTGGAAGTCGGTGGAGCACGGCGTCGGCCGCCTCGACGACTTCTGGGCGCCGCACGAGTAAACCCCGCCGCCGTACCGTTCCGCCGCCCTACCGTTCCGCCCGCCTCGGCAGCGAGGCGGGCGGGGCGCGGATACTTCCGGGGGCGGGGCGGGGTTACTTCCGCGGGCGTCGGGCGGTCAGTCCTCCACGTGCGCGTCCGCGGCCTCGACCTCGTCACGGGTCACGCCGAGCAGATACAGCACGGTGTCCAGGAACGGCACGTTCACGGCGGTGTGCGCGGCCTCCCGTACGACCGGCTTGGCGTTGAAGGCCACCCCGAGCCCGGCCGCGTTGAGCATGTCCAGATCATTCGCCCCGTCGCCGATCGCGACGGTCTGCACCAGCGGCACCCCCGCCTCGGCCGCGAAGCGCCGCAGCAGCCGGGCCTTGCCCGCCCGGTCCACCACCTCGCCGATCACGCGCCCGGTGAGCTTGCCGTCCGCGACCTCCAGGGTGTTGGCGGAGGCGAAGTCCAGCCCCAGCCGCTCCTTGAGATCATCGGTGACCTGGGTGAAGCCGCCCGACACCACCCCCACCTGGTAGCCCAAGCGCTTGAGGGTACGGATCAGGGTGCGGGCGCCGGGCGTCAGCCGGACCTCCGCGCGCACCTTCTCCACCACCGACTCGTCGATTCCCGCCAGCAGCGCGACCCGCGCGTGCAGCGACTGCTCGAAGTCCAGCTCACCGCGCATCGCCCGGGCCGTGACCTCGGCGACCTCGGCCTCGCAGCCCGCGTGGGCCGCGAACAGCTCGATCACCTCGTCCTGGATCAGCGTGGAGTCCACGTCCATGACCACCAGCCGCTGCGCCCGGCGCTGCAGCCCCGACGCCACGACCGCCACATCGACCCCGATATCGGCGGCCTCGGTGGCCAGCGCGGTGCGCAGCGGCTCCGTCTCAGCTCCGGAGACATCGAATTCCACGGCCGTCACCGGATACTTCGCCAGCCGGAAAATACGGTCGATATTGCCGCCGGTGCCGGTGATGCGGGACGCGATCGCTGCCACCGCCTCGGCGGTCAGCGGATGCCCCAGCACGGTGACGTGCGAGCGGCCGGTGCCGCGCGGCCGGTTGTCGCCCCGGCCGGAGATGATCTCGGCCTGCATCCGCTGCGACTCGGCCCAGGTGTGCACGGTGGCCCGCAGCTCGCCCTCGGCCCCGTCGCCCTTGGGGGCCGTGACCAGCACGCACAGCACGATGCGGCCCCGGGTGACGACCTGCTCTATGTCGACTATGTTCACGCCGTACCCGGCGAGGGTGTCGCAGAGTCCGGCGGTGAGGCCGGGGCGGTCCTTGCCGAAGATCTTGACAAGGAGGGTGGGATCGTCGTCGGCCGGGACGGTGGTGGCAGGGGGGATCTGCGATGCGCTCATGGTCTTCCCACCGTATCCGGCCGCCCCCGCCCGGCGCGCGGCAGCCCGCTTCGTGGACGGCCGCGCGCCGCGGAACGTTCATCTGCCGGACGTCGCCCCGTCACCGCCCCCGGGATGGCCATGGCCGTGCCGAATAGCCCGGATCATCCATGGTCGGCAGCATCCGGACGCGCTTATCGCTTTCCTGGGGTTTTCCGGATGAACCAACATGCCCGAGTTGCCGTCTTGCTCAAAACCCGACTTCCGGTTAAGCGGCTGAGCCTGAAATAGTTCCTCACGATGTTCGCCATCCCTAGACTCCCTGACAGGGGGTAGCTCGGGGGACAACTAGTGGGGCATGGAGTGCCGGAACTCGTACTGGAATTGAACGGACGGACCTGGACGCTTGATCCTTCCAGGTCATACAGCGTGGGGCGTGACCCACAGGGCGACATGGTGCTGGACGACGCCAGAGTCTCCTGGCGGCATGCCACGGTGCGCTGGGGCGGGCGCAGTTGGCTCGTTGAGGATCACGGCAGCACCAACGGCACTTATGTGCAGGGGCAGCGAATCCAACAGGTGGAAATCGGCCCGGGTGCGGCCGTCCATCTCGGCAACGC
The DNA here is from genome assembly GCF_001417735.1 of Streptomyces sp. NBRC 110028. Classification (GTDB taxonomy): domain Bacteria; phylum Actinomycetota; class Actinomycetes; order Streptomycetales; family Streptomycetaceae; genus Streptomyces. The sequence goes on along the minus strand of NZ_BBUZ01000031.1, from coordinate 12,848 downwards.
GACGGATGGCCCGCGGCTGAACGTTTCGGGGGCGGGGGCCGGGGCGGCCGCGGGCGCCGCCGCGTACAGCCCACAGGGAGCGGCGCAGCAGGCGCAGCCCCAGCAGTATCAGCAGCCCCCACCGCAGCCCTACCAGCAGCAGCCCGGCGCGGGCTGGCCGCAGCAGGGCCAGCAGCCTCAGGGGTGGCAGCAGCCCCCGCAGCAGCAGCCGTTCGTACCGCAGCAGCAGAGCCCGCTCGACAACCTCGCGCAGAACGGCAGCGGCGGCGGCCCCGGCACTCCCGGCGGACAGGGCGGACCCGGCGGTTCCGCCGACGCGCGGTCCGGCCAGGGCGACCGCAGCCCGACCACGTTCCACCAGCTGGACGCGGGCCGGGTGATGCGCATCGGCCGTGCGCTGGAGAACGAACTGGTCGTCTCCGACCTCCAGGTCTCCCGCCACCACGCCGAGTTCCGGGCGCTGCCCGACGGCCGCTTCGAGATCCGCGACCTCGGCAGCCACAACGGTACGTACGTCAACGGCCAGCCGGTCCGCCAGCAGGTGATCGGCCCGAACGACACCGTCGGCGTCGGTCACTCCACCTTCCGGCTGGTCGGCGACCGGCTCGAGGAGTTCGTCGACACCGGTGACGTCTCCTTCTCGGCCCGCCACCTCACCGTCACCGTCGACGGCGGCAAGCAGATCCTCAAGGACGTCTCCTTCGGCGTCCCCGAGAAGTCGCTGATCGCGGTCATCGGCCCGTCCGGCTCCGGTAAGTCCACGCTGCTGAAGGCGCTCACCGGCTACCGTCCGGCCAACGAGGGCGACGTCCTCTACGACAACCGGAACCTCTACAAGCAGTTCGCCGAGCTGCGCCAGCGCATCGGTCTGGTCCCGCAGGACGACATCCTGCACAAGGAGCTGACCGTCCAGAAGGCCCTCCGGTACGCCGCCAAGCTCCGCTTCCCCGGCGACACCGCGACCGCCGAGCGCGAGGCCCGGATCGACGAGGTGCTGCGCGAGCTGAAGCTCGACATCCACCGGGACAAGAAGGTCACCGCGCTCTCCGGCGGCCAGCGCAAGCGGGTCTCGGTCGCGCTGGAGCTGCTCACCAAGCCGTCGCTGATCTTCCTGGACGAGCCGACCTCCGGTCTCGACCCGGGTATGGACCGCGACGTCATGCAGCTGCTGCGCGGCCTCGCCGACGACGGCCGCACCGTCCTGGTGGTCACCCACTCGGTCGCCGAGCTGGCGCTGTGCGACAAGCTGCTGGTGATGGCGCCGGGCGGTTCGGTGGCCTACTTCGGTCCGCCGAACGAGGCGCTCAACTTCTTCGGCTACGACAGCTGGGCGGATGTCTTCTCCGCGTTCGAGAACTACCGCGACTACGACTGGTCGGGCCGCTGGCGCGGTTCGCAGCACTACCAGATGTACGCCGCGGACATCGACGCCGTCGCCCCGCAGTCCGTCGATGTGCAGGCGCCGCCCGCGCGGATGCAGAAGTCGCAGAGCTGGGGCTCCCAGCTGTGGACGCTGATACGGCGCTACGTCTCCGTCATCGCGTCCGACCGCGGCTTCATGGCGCTGATGGTGATCCTGCCCGCCGTGCTCGGCGCGGTCAGTACCGTGATCCCGTCGGACTTCGGCTTCACCAGAGCGCCCAAGGGCCAGTTCAACCAGGACTCCGGCACGATCACCCTGATTCTCGTGGTCGGCATGTGCTTCTCGGGCGCGGCCAATTCCGTACGAGAACTGATCAAGGAACGGGTGATCTACGAACGGGAACGGGCCGTCGGCCTGTCCCGCTCCGCCTATCTGATGTCCAAGGTGATCGTGCTGGGCGTGATCACCGCCTTCCAGGGCGTGATCATCAGCGCCATCGGCTTCTCGACCCGCGAGCTGCCCGACGAGGCGCTGATCATGCCGCCGGCCGTCGAGATGTGCGTGGCCGTCATCGCGATCGGCTTCACCTCGATGATGGTGGGCCTGGTGATCTCCGCGCTGGTGAAGACCGCCGAGAAGACCATGCCGCTGCTGGTCATGTTCGCGATCATCCAGGTCGTCTTCACCGGCATCCTGTTCAAGATCTACGGATCGCCCGGCATCGAGCAGTTCGCGTATCTGATGCCCGCCCGCTGGGCGGTCGGCGCGGTCGGCGCCACGCTGGACCTCGGTCCCGGCCCGGGCCATCTGATGGCGCCGTGGGACCGCAAGAAGCCGCTGGACACGGACCCGCTGTGGGAGCACACCACCGCCCAGTGGAGCATCGACATGGCCATCCTGCTGGTGCTCGGCATCATCTGCGCGATCGCGGTCGCGCGGCTGCTGCGCCGCCATGAGCCGGAGGTCATGCGCAAGTAGCGGCAACCGGCACCGCACGGCCGAAGGGCGGCGGCACCCCTCGCACACAGGGGATGCCGCCGCCCTTCGGCGTGTGCACGCCGGCTTAGTACGGGCCGTTGACGTTGTCGATGGAGCCGTACCGGTCGGCCGCGTAGTTGCACGCGGCGACGATGTTGGCGACCGGGTCGTACTGGTCGAAGGGCGTGCCCGGGACGTGGTACGCCTGGAAGGTCGGCAGGATGACCTGGAGCAGACCCTTCGACGGGACGCCGTTCCGGGCGTTGATGTCGTACAGGTTGATCGCCCGCGGGTTACCGCCGGACTCCCGGATGATGTTGCGGTGGATGCCCTCGTAGGTGCCCGGGATGTTGTGCTTCTTCATGATGTCGAGGGCTTCCCGGATCCAGCCGTCGAGGTTGTCCGGGTAGGTCTTCTTGGCGGCGGCGAGCTTGGCGCGCGCGGCGGCACGGCTCGCGGCCTCCTTGGCGGCGCGCTCCTTGGCGGCCTGCGCCGCGGCGGCCTTCTTGGCGGCCGCTTCGGCGGCGGCCTTCTTCTGCGCGGCCTCAGCGGCCTTCTTCGCGGCCGCTGCCTCAGCGGCCTTCTTCTGCGCGGCCTCCGCCTGTGCCTGCTTGCTGGCCAGGGTGGCCTGCTTGAGCAGAACCTCCTGCTGGGCCTTGCTGTCGACCTTCTGCGAGGTCCAGGAGACCGGCTTCGCCGGCAGTTCCTGGGCGGTCGATTTGGCGTCGGCGTTGCCGCCGGGGACGAGCGTGAAGGTCAGGGCGGCCGCGGCGGCCGCGGCTATGCCGGCGGCGGAGTACTTGGTTGTCTTCGTCAGGCGGGTGTAGCCGGGGATACTGGGCAGGGGCATGACGGAGTGGACCTCTTCCAATCGCTATGTGTCGCAGGCCAAATCGGCGCCTTGTGCGCCGTGTCTGGATCTACGGCGCCGTGCGACTGGGGGAAATTCTTAGCGGTCGCAAAAAGCTGTGGCAAAGGTGTGACATACGATCCTGCTTAGTGGATAAGTAGGTCTTCCCTGGCCATGCGGGCGGGCGTTGTCCCCGCTCATGCCGGGTTGAAACATCCACTAACTGTCTTCGTAAGTGATATGTATCCTGTGTTAGGGGTCACATTGCAGAGTCTTTAATATCGCGAGGTGTGCCCGCGCAAATGCGGAGTGTCGCCGAATTTCCCGCTCTTGTAACGGCGCTCTCCGGGCGCTCCCCATACTTCCCTCGCCCTAGGTCTCAGGTCGCAATGAAGCGCCGCGACAAGGCCGATACGCCCGCTGTCGCGGCGCCGGTACGGTGAGGCGCATGACCAACGGACCGGGCGGTGGAGCCGGGGCGGGCCTGGCCTGGGTGAGCAGTGCGCTCCTCGCGATGAGCCGACATCTGGAAGTCCGGGATGTCCTAAAGACCATCGTTGTGTCCGCCCGTGAGCTGCTTGACGCGGAGTACTCGGCACTGGGGGTTCCGGACGACCATGGGGGTTTCGCCCAGTTCGTAGTAGATGGCGTCAGTGACGAGCAGTGGAAGGCCATCGGGCCGCTGCCCCGCCAGCACGGGATCCTCGCCGCGATGCTCAAGGACGCCACCCCGCAGCGACTGGCCGATGTCCGGCGGGATCCGCGCTTCGAGGGCTGGCCGCCGGAGCATCCGAACATGTCGGACTTCATCGGTCTGCCCATCGCGGACGGCGAGGAAGTCCTCGGCGCGCTCTTCCTGGCCAACAAGCGATGCGCGAAACCGGAGGGCGGCTGCGGCTTCACCCCCGAGGACGAGGAACTGCTGGCCATCCTCGCCCAGCATGCCGCCATCGCCCTCACCAACGCCCGGCTCTACGAGCGCAGCCGGGAGCTGACCATCGCCGGGGAGCGCGCCCGGCTCGCCCATGAGCTGCACGACGCCGTCGCCCAGAAGCTCTTCTCGCTGCGGCTGACCGCCCAGGCCGCCGCCGCGCTCGTCGACCGCGACCCGGTCCGCGCCAAGGAGGAGCTGCAGCAGGTGGCGGCCCTCGCCGCCGAGGCGGCCGACGAGCTGCGCTCCGCCGTCGTGGAGCTGCGCCCCGCCGCGCTCGACGAGGACGGCCTGGTCGCGACCCTGCGCACTCAGGTGCAGGTCCTGGACCGGGCCCACACCGCCCGGGTCACCTTCGAGGCCCTGGGGGTGCGGGCACTGCCCGCCTCCCAGGAGGAGGCCCTGCTGCGGGTGGCCCAGGAGGCCCTGCACAACGCGCTGCGCCACGCCGGCGCCCAGCGGGTCGACGTCACCCTCTCCCGGCACGGCCAGGGCGCCCTGCTGCGGGTGACCGACGACGGTGGCGGCTTCGACCCCTCGGCGGTGCGCCGGGCGGGGCGGCACCTGGGGCTGGTGTCGATGCGCGACCGGGCGAGCGGCGTCGGCGGCGGACTGACCGTGGAGTCGGCGCCCGGCAAGGGAACCGTGATCGAGATGGAGGTGCCCGGTGGCTGAGCGACCTGACGGAGCGGCGATCCGGGTGCTGCTCGTCGACGACCACCAGGTGGTGCGGCGGGGCCTGCGGACCTTTCTGGAGGTGCAGGACGACATCGACGTGGCGGGCGAGGCCTCGGACGGGGAGGAGGGCATCGCCCGGGCCGAGGAGCTGCGCCCGGACATCGTCCTGATGGACGTCAAGATGCCCGGCGTCGACGGCATCGAGGCGCTGCGCAGACTGCGTGACCTCGGCAACCCGGCCCGGGTGCTGGTGGTGACGAGTTTCACCGAGAAGCGCACCGTGGTCCCCGCCCTGCGCGCGGGCGCCGCCGGCTACGTCTACAAGGACGTCGACCCCGACGCCCTCGCGAGCGCCATACGGTCCGTCCACGCCGGACATGTGGTGCTCCAGCCCGAGGTGGCCGACGCGCTGCTCACCCAGGACGAGGCGGGCGGCGGCCAGGGGCGCGGGGGTTCCCTCACCGACCGGGAGCGGGAGGTGCTGGGGCTGATCGCGGACGGCCGGTCGAACCGGGAGATCGCCCGCGCGCTCGTGCTGTCCGAAAAGACCGTAAAAACACATGTGTCCAACATCCTTATGAAGTTGGACCTCGCCGACCGCACTCAGGCCGCGCTCTGGGCGGTACGCCATGGAATCGGAGCATGAACAGCGTTTCTCCGTGCAATCACACCAACGTGTGTATGTCACCTGAACAGCGCAACCCCGCCCGCCCCGGGCCGTTCTTCACGGCGTACTGCGGCGATTCGCCGCGGCGACGCGCTATGGACGAAGGGTCTTGAGAAAGTGAAGAACATCAAGAGGATCGCTGCCATCACCATCGCGGCCGGCGGTCTCGCCGTCGCCGGTGCCGGCGTCGCCTCCGCCCAGGACGGCCCCGTGGCCGACGGCGGGGCGACGATGTCCCCGGGCGTCGTGTCGGGCAACAACGCCCAGGTGCCCGTCCATGTGCCGGTCGAGGTCTGCGGCAACACCATCAACGTCATCGGGGCGATGAACCCCGGTTTCTGCGACTGAGCGCTCTCTTCAGGGCAGAGGCACCGCTCAGCACCGGTCGGCCCCGGAGGCACCCGCCTCCGGGGCCGACCCCATGCGGTCACGGTGTCACGGCGTCAGAACCCGCCCCGCTCCAGCTCCTCCACATACGCGTTGTACGCCGCCACCTGGGCCCGCCGCGCCGTGCGCTCCACCGGCCGCAGCGCCTCCGCGCGGGCCGCGATCTCCGACGCGCTCACCGCCGCGCCGTGATCCTTGCCGTCCCCGCCCGGCGCGTACGCGATGCCGACCAGCGCGCCCACCCGCTGCGCCAGCTCCAGCACCCGCAGGGCCCGCGGCGGATAGCCCGGCGCCAGCACCTCACGCCCCCGCTCGGCCCGCGCCCGGTACGCCTCCAGCGCCGCCTGGGCGGCCGGACCGGCCCCGGCCACATTCAGCCGGGAGAGCACCTCGGTTGCCTCCCGCAGCGCCTCGGCCAGCTCCCGCTCGGCCTCGCCGAGCGACGGCACATCCGCCGGCGGCGCCTCCCGCACCGGCAGACAGTGCCACACCACCTCGACGTGCTGATCGCCCTCGGGCCCCACCGCCGACACCTCGGGCACCAGGCCCAGCGCCACCCCCGTGGCCACCACCGCCTCGCCCGCGTCGAGCGCCCTCGCGTTGAACTCCGGCGGCCCGCTCAGCCCCAGCGGATGCCCCGCTACCGGCAGCGCCACCCGCAGCCCCTTGGCCCCGAGCGCTCTCAGCCGCCCCAGCGCCAGCGTCAGTCCGACCGGCCCGGACTCGCCGGGCAGCCCCGCCACCCGGTGCGACGCGTCCTCCCCGGCGATCCGGTGCGCGGCGTCGTCCGGCGGGACAAGTCCGGCGAGAAGGGCATTTCCCCAGGCTGCGAGGCGCCCTGAACGTGGTTCATCGAGCATGGAACCAGCCTAAGGACTGGCGCCGACAATGCGTGGCGTAGGTTTTCCTCTGGGGGCTGCGCCCACAGGCGCACGCGACACTCGAGACTGCAATGGGAGACAACGCGCTCATGAGCGAGGTTCTGGAGCTGGTGGACGTATCCGTGGTCCGCGACGGTCGGGCTCTGGTGGACGACGTCTCCTGGTCGATCAAGGAAGGGGAGCGCTGGGTGATCCTCGGCCCCAACGGTGCCGGGAAGACCACCCTGCTCAACCTCGCGTCGAGCTATCTCTTCCCGAGTACCGGGTCCGCCCGGATCCTCGGCGAGCAGCTCGGCGCCGTCGACGTCTTCGACCTGCGCCCGCGCATCGGCATGGCGGGCATCGCCATGGCCGAGAAGCTGCCGCGCGGCCAGACCGTCCTGCAGACCGTGCTCACCGCCGCGTACGGCATGACCGCGCACTGGCAGGAGAACTACGACCAGGTCGACGAGACCCGGGCCCGGGCCTTCCTCGACCGCCTCGGCATGAACGAGTACCTCGACCGCAAGTTCGGCACCCTCTCCGAGGGCGAGCGCAAGCGCACCCTCATCGCCCGCGCGATGATGACCGATCCCGAACTGCTGCTCCTCGACGAGCCGGCGGCAGGGCTCGACCTCGGCGGCCGCGAGGACCTCGTACGCCGCCTCGGACGGCTCGCCCGCGACCCGTACGCGCCGTCGATGATCATGGTGACACATCATGTCGAGGAAATCCCCCCGGGCGTCACCCACGTTCTGATGATCCGTCAGGGCAAGGTGCTCACCGCCGGACCCATCGACATGGAACTGACCTCCCGTAACCTCTCGCGCTGCTTCGGGCTCCCGCTGCTCGTCGAGCGCAACGGCGACCGCTGGACCGCCCAGGGCCTGCCGCTGACCTGAAACCGCCCTCCGGTGGCCTGAACCCCCTCCGAACACGGCACATGCCACCGGCGACCCGGATCGCGCCCTGTTCCCCGACGGACCCTGAGAACTACCATGACCTTGTGGATCCGTGGGTGTGGTGGCTGATCGCCGCCGTAGGGCTGGGCATTCCGCTCGTGCTGACCGCGATGCCCGAATTCGGGATGGTCGCGGTCGGCGCGGTCGCCGGTGCGATCACCGACGCGTTCGGCGGCGGCGTCGTGCTCCAGGTCATCGTCTTCTGTGCCGTCTCGGTCGCGCTGGTCGCCGTCGTCCGCCCGATGGCGGTCCGCAGCCGGAGGCAGCAACCCGGGCTGCGCAGCGGCGTCGAGGCGCTGAAAGGCCGGCAGGCCGTCGTCCTCGAGCGCGTCGACGACAGCGGCGACGGACGCATCAAGCTGGCCGGCGAGATCTGGTCCGCCCGCTCACTCGATCCCGGCCAGACCTATGAACCGGGCCAGCAGGTCGACGTCGTCGAGATCGACGGCGCCACCGCCGTCGTCATGTAGACGTCGTAGTACCAAGAGCTGAGCCCCACCCCGCTCAGCTGCGGAGTCGGCCGTTGATCTGACAGACTCCACCCACAAGACCGGACTTGATCATCCCGATCATCCAGAAGCACGCATGAAGGGCACGGGGAGCCGCTGTGGAACCGATCATCATCGTCCTGATCATCCTGGTGGTGCTCGTCTTCATCGCACTGATCAAGACGATCCAGGTCATCCCGCAGGCCAGTGCCGCCATCGTGGAACGCTTCGGCCGCTACACGCGCACCCTCAACGCGGGCCTCAACATCGTCGTCCCGTTCATCGACTCGATCCGCAACCGCGTCGATCTCCGCGAACAGGTCGTCCCGTTCCCGCCGCAGCCGGTGATCACCCAGGACAACCTGGTCGTGAACATCGACACGGTCATCTACTACCAGGTGACCGACGCCCGGGCCGCGACCTACGAGGTCGCCAGCTACATCCAGGCGATCGAGCAGCTGACCGTCACCACCCTGCGGAACATCATCGGCGGCATGGACCTGGAGCGCACCCTGACCTCCCGTGAGGAGATCAACGCGGCGCTGCGCGGCGTCCTCGACGAGGCCACCGGCAAGTGGGGCATCCGCGTCAACCGCGTCGAGCTGAAGGCCATCGAGCCGCCGACCTCCATCCAGGACTCGATGGAGAAGCAGATGCGCGCCGACCGTGACAAGCGCGCCGCGATCCTCCAGGCCGAAGGTGTCCGGCAGTCCGAGATCCTGCGCGCCGAGGGCGAGAAGCAGTCCTCGATCCTGCGGGCCGAGGGTGAGGCCAAGGCCGCCGCGCTGCGGGCCGAGGGCGAAGCCCAGGCCATCCGTACGGTCTTCGAGTCCATCCACGCCGGAGACCCGGACCAGAAGCTGCTGTCCTACCAGTACCTCCAGATGCTGCCGAAGATCGCCGAGGGCGACGCCAACAAGCTCTGGATCGTGCCCAGCGAGATCGGCGACGCCCTCAAGGGCCTCGGCGGCGCCTTCGGCAACTTCGGCCCGATGACCGGCGGGAACGGCGGCGCCACCCCGGCCGCCCCGACGGGCACCGGCAAGGAAGCCGCCCCGCGCCGTGAGCAGCCGAGGATCGACTGACCGGCACCGAGCGACACCGACCGAAGCCGAAGGGCCGGCACCCCGCGGGGTACCGGCCCTTCCGCCGTCCTGGCCCTTCCGGCGGGCTCAGGCCGGCAGCGACAGCCACTCCGGCAGCCCGTCCCGCTCCGCCGCCCCCAGCGCCAGCAGCAGCGCGTCCGAAGGCGTCGGCTCGAACGGCGAGTTGAGCAGCCGCATCCCCGCCTGCTCCGGAGTCCGGTCCGCCTTGCGGTGGTTGTCCTCCGCACACGACGCGACCGTGTTCAGCCAGGTGTCCCCGCCCCCGCGCGACCGCGGCACCACATGGTCCACCGTCGTCGCCCGCCGCCCGCAGTACGCGCACCGGTGCTGATCCCGCACCAGCACCCCGCGCCGCGACCACGCGGCCCGTCTTCGGAACGGCACCCGTACGTAGCGGCACAGCCGGATCACCCGCGGCAGCGGCAGATCGACCTGCGCGGCGCGCACCCGCAGCCCGGGATGGGCGCGTTCGACGACGGCCTTCTCCTGCAGGACCAGCACCACCGCACGCCGCAGCGTCACCGTCGACAGCGGCTCGAAGCTCGCGTTCAGAACCAGCGTCTCGCGCATCCCGACCACCTCCCCGTCCCGGCCACGCCCGCCGCTCCGTGACGGGCGGGCCGGGATCAACTCTGGCCGGGAGGATGGCCGAGGACAACGCAATTTCGCGGCGTCAGCCCGCCGCGGGCACCTCGTACTCACCGATCAGGTGCGCCCGGCCCAGCGTGTGGAACCGCAGGTTGAAGCCGACGACCGCGGGCGTCGCGTCGGCGTCCGGGCCCAGCTTCTCGGTGTCCACCGCGTACACCGTGAAGACATAGCGGTGCGGCCCGTCCCCGGGCGGCGGCGCGGCCCCGCCGAAGTCCCGGGTGCCGAAGTCGTTACGGGCGTGCACGGCACCCTCGGGAAGCCCCGCGAAGCCACCGCCGCCCGCTCCGGCCGGCAGCTCCGTCACGGTCGCCGGAATGTCGAACAGCACCCAGTGCCAGAACCCGCTGCCGGTCGGCGCGTCCGGGTCGAAGCAGGTGACGGCGAAGCTCTTCGTCCCCTCCGGGAAACCCTCCCAGCGCAGCTGCGGCGAGGTGTTCCCCTCCGCCTGCACCTGGGCGGACGGCAGCGTGCCGCCCGCCTCCACATCGTCGCTCACCACCGTGAACGACGGCACCGGCGGATGGAAGTCATGGGGGAGCGGACGCCGGTTCTGATCGGACACGTCGAAAACCTCCTGATGATCGTGGTTGATCAGCTGTCCGGCCAGCCTAACGAGACCGGACCGGCGCGGGCTGGCACCATGGCGCCCATGACCGGCCCGACCCCCGTCCTCCCCCTGCACCTCGACGGCGTGCACGACAAGGACGGCTTCCTCGAGCGCTGCGCCCGGGACCTGCGCTTCCCCGACTGGTACGGGCACAACTGGGACGCGCTCGCCGACTGCCTCACCGACCTGTCCTGGTGGGGCGAGGGCGCCGCGCCCAGTGGCTATCTGCTGCGGGTCCGGGGCTGGACGGCGTTCCGCGACGCCGCACCCGAGGCCGCGGCGATCGCGGCGGACATCCTCAGCGACGCCGTCACGTACTGGTCGGCCCGCGGCACACCGCTGACCATCTGGTACGACGACGGCCCGGACACATAGCGCGCGGGGCGCGCACCGAACCATCCGGCGCACGCCCCGCGGCATCGGCGAGGTCAGAACCAGTTGCGCTTGCCGCCGACCTCGGCGAGCCACTGGTTCAGATACGCGGCCCAGTCCGTCTCCTGGTAGGAGTTCAGGCCGACCGTGAAGGACCGGTACGAGTCGCTGCCCGAGCTGAACAGCCCCGGCTTCTTGTCCATCTCCAGGACGACGTCCATCTCGTGGTCGTCCGCGACGAAGGACAGCTCCACCTGGTTGAGCCCCCGGTACTGCTGCGGCGCGTGGAACTCGATCTCCTGGTAGAAGGGCAGCCGCTGGCGCGTGCCGCGGATGTGGCCCTTCTCCAAGTCGGCGTTCTTGAACCGGAAACCGAGCGCGCCGAACGCGTCCAGGATCGCCTGCTGGGCGGGCAGCGGATGCACATTGACGGGGTCCAGGTCGCCGGAGTCCACCGCACGCGCGATCGCCAGCTCCGTCGTCACCCCCACGTTCATCCCGGTCAGATGGTGCCCCAGGAACATCGTGACCGGCGTCTCCCAGGGGATCTCAAGACCGAACTGCACCGAGTGCACCGCACCCGGCTGCACCTCGAACGCGCCGCCCAGCTGCTGCCGGGTGAACTCGATGTCCTGCTTGTGCTCCTGGCCGTCCCGCTCCACCTCGACCCGGGCTTGCAGGCCGGCGGAGAGCCCCTCGATCTGCTGCGCGACGGAGCCCCCCTGGATCCGGACCTCACCCTGAACGACGCCACCCGGGACGACGTTCTCCTCGGTCAGCACCGTCTCCACCGAGGCGCCACCGGCACCCAGACTCGCGAGCAGCTTCTTGAAGCCCATGTTCTCCCTCTCAAGCACGCTTCGGCGCCGACGCTTTCGCGCCACGACTCGATCGCGTCGATCGCTGTTGAACAGTAGATACGCGGAACAGCCTCCGGCGGTTCCGCAGGTCATACCCTCGCAGCGGACCGCCCCGGCTCCAACCACCGGTACCTATCGGTTCCACTACGCTCGGAACGCGTGACTGACGGAGCCGAAGTGACCGATGGACCCGACCGCACGCCGCTGGCCCGTACCTTCTTCGACCGCCCGGTCCTGGAGGTCGCGCCGGACCTGCTCGGCCGAACCCTCGTACGCCGCACACCGGAGGGCGCGATCGCCGTGCGCCTGACCGAGGTCGAGGCGTACGCGGGCCTGGCCGACCCCGGCTCGCACGCCTACCGCGGCCGCACCGAGCGCAACGCCGTGATGTTCGGCCCCCCGGGCCACGCGTATGTCTACTTCACCTACGGCATGTGGCATTGCCTCAACCTGGTCTGCGGGCCGGAGGGCTCCCCGAGCGGGGTACTGCTGCGCGCGGGGGAGGTGCTGTGCGGACATGAGCACGCCCATGAGCGCCGGCCGAAGGCGCGCAACGACCATGAACTGGCCAAGGGTCCCGCCCGGCTGGCCACGGCACTCGGTGTCGACCGCCGGCTGGACGGCGCCGATGTGTGCGCGGGCCCGGAGGCCCCGCTGGAAATACTCGCGGGCTGCCCCGCCCGGCCCGAACAGGTGCTCAGCGGACCCCGCACGGGGGTCGGCGGCGAGGGCGCGACCCATCCGTGGCGCTTCTGGATCGAGGGGGACCCCTCGGTGAGCCCGTACCGGGCGCACACCCCGAGGCGCCGCGATCGGACGCGCCGTCAGGTGGCAATTTGACTCCGGTCGGCCGGGGGCCTAACGTAGCCCGAGTCGCTTGAGACGGGCAGCGCTGTCGGCACGACCAGCAGGTCGGGTCACAGCAGCCCCGGAGCGGCCAACCACTACTGACACTTCCCGAACAGGGCTCTATTTCGCTGCGCGAAATCATGCCCCGGGGCTCCGATTAGGAGCTGAGCGGGAAATTGGCTAAAGTGGTGGACACGCCGGAAGGCGCGAAACACCCCGCTCCAGCAGGGGGCCGGAAA
>NZ_BBUZ01000030.1:263774-283137 GCF_001417735.1 Streptomyces sp. NBRC 110028 | reverse complement strand
TCCCGGATCTCCCGGCACGCGGCGGCGATGGCGTCGGCCTTCTCCGGAGCCAGTAGGCCGAGGTCCTCGTTGGCCCTCGCCGCGGCCTCCTTGACCGCGGCGAGGGCGTTGGTCAGGTGCGGGTACGCGGAGATCACCGTACCGGTGATGGGGAAGTTCTCCGAGGCGCGCAGGGTGTGGATGCCCCAGTACGCGTCGGCGGGCACGTCCCGGTCGCCGAGCAGGTCGTGTTCACGGCGACCGATGGTCATGGACACTTCAGATTCCTTCGCGAGCAGGTGGCGGGGTTCGGGCACGGAAATGACATGACGCGAGCACACCCACGACGCACCGGGGCAGGCACTGGCGGCGGGGACCACGGGCGCGGCCCTCCGGCTATCGCCGCTTCCCCGCCGGTGCGGGGACGTCGGTCAGCTCAAGGACCCGGGGCCGGCAGCGGTCGTTGCCGTCGCGTTCACGGAAGACCACTCTGAAGAGTCGACCCTGTGAAGTCCATCGGTAATTTCCCAGGTTGCCTGTGAAGCTCACCTTCACAGACATCGCTCCTTCTGATGTACTCCCTGATGTGATCGATCCACGGAGGCTCCGGGTGTTGCGGGCGCTGGCCGAGCACGGCACCGTCACCGCCGCCGCCCAAGCCCTCTACCTGTCCCCATCGGCGGCTTCGCAGCAGCTCGCCGCGCTCGAAGCGGAGGTGGGGCACGTGCTGCTGGAGCGGCGCGGCCGCACCGTCCGGCTGACTCCGACGGGCGCCGTGCTGGCCACCCACGCGGCGAAGATCGCTGCTCAGCTGGAGCAGGCGGAGGCCGATATGGCCGCCAGTTCGGCGGGCGTGGCCGGGGAGGTGACCATCGCCGCGTTCGCCAGTGCGATCAGTGAAGTGGTGGCCCCGGCGGTGGCGCCGCTACGGGAACGCGCTCCGCAGGTGCGGATCCGCGTGAAGGACGCCGAGGGGCTCGCGAGCCGACGGCTCCTCATCGACGGCGTGGTCGATATCGCCCTGGTGGTGGAGCACCGGGACACTCTCACGCAGGGCGGCGAGCAGTTGCTCCGCGAGCCGTTGTACGCGGAGCCGTTCGATGTCGTATTGCCGTCCGACCATCCGCTGGCCTCCGCCCCGGAGGTGGACCTGGCCGACCTGAGCACAGATCCATGGATCACGCCGTGGCCCGGCAACCCGGTGCATGACGTCGTCCTGCGCGCCTGCGAGACGGCGCGTTTCCAGCCCCGGGCGGAGTGCCTGGCCGACGACTCCCGGGCGGTGTGCGCACTGGTCTCCGCCGGCTCCGGGGTGGCGCTGGTACCCCGTTCGGCACTCCACGGCATCGCCTTCGGTGGCGCCGTCGTACGTCCGGTCAGCGGCTCCCGCCCGACGCGGCGGGTGTTCACCGCCGTCCGGCGCGGCAGCGAGGGCCATCCGCTGCTGCAGCTCGCGCTGCGCGGACTCCGGGACCAGGCCGCCGCCCTCAGTTCCTGATCAGACCGGCGTGGCCACCCGGCTGCCGTCCCTGCCGGAGGCCGATGGCCCGGGAGAGGGACTGCGGGCGGCGGACAGGATCCGCCGCCCGCTTCGTCCGGTTGACGCGGACGGTTCGGTGCGGGTCAGGCGCGGGGGCCAGGACGCCCGGCAGGGCCGCGCTGCCCGGCAGCGGTGTGGTCGCCGGGCGGCACGCGAGCACTTCGAGGATGTTGTCGACGGCGAGATCGACCATGGCGGCCCTGGTGGCGTCGGTGGCCGAGAGGATGTGCGGAAGCGTCACGACATGCGGCTCGGAGGCCAGGGGCGACAGGTCGGCGCCCATGGGTTCGCGTTCGTAGACGTCCAGGCCCGCCGAGTGGATGACTCCCCCGCGCACGGCGTGGAGCAGGGCGTCCCAAGGTCGCGGTGGACTTCATGGCCGCCAGCTCTGCGGCGCCGGTGAGGTGGCGGGTCCGCGGGGTCAGCGGGACGTGCAGCGAGACCACGTCGGCCTCGGCGAGCAGGGTGGGCAGGTCCACGGCCGTGGAGGGCGGGTCCTGGGTGTCATCGGGCGCGAAGGGGTCATGGCGCGGCACGCGCATGCCGAAGCCCTGGGCGCGGCGTGCCACCGCGCGTCCGATCTGGTCGAAGCCGACCAGTCCGAGGGTGGCGCCGTGGATGTCCAGGCCCAGGTAGTCGTCCATGCGGAACAGGCCCCACTGCCCGGCGGCGAGTGAGTCGCGGGCGGCGCCGAGCCGCCTGCGGGCCATGAGGATGAGGGCGAAGGTGAGGTCGGCGGTGATCTCGGCGAGGACGCCGGGGGTGTGGATGGCCACGACTCCGCGTTCGGCCGCCGCGTCCCGGTCGACGGCGTCGAATCCCATGCCGGCCAGCCCGAGGACCTTCAGCGACGGTCGGGCGGCGTCGAGGAGGGCGGCGTCCTGCGCGAAGCCGTCGCCCGCGCCACCGAGCGCGGCTACGCCACCGCCGACGAGGAGCACCACCGCGGGCTGCGCGCCATCGCCGTCCCCGTCCTGCGGCCGGACGGCAGCGTCTTCGCCGCCCTGTCCACCGCCGCGCCCGCCTTCCGCCACAGCATGGACGACCTGGTCGCCATGGTGCCGCTGCTTCAGGCGGCGGCCTCCGAGCTGGGCGTCCGGCTGCCTGCCCGCTGATCCGGCCGCCGTCGGTCCGCCTCCTGGATCCACAACGTACAGGCCATGGCAACGGGCCACGGGCGCCGCCGCGACCTGATGCTGCACGCGGCGAGGCCGAGCGTCACGATCGCGGCGCCTGCGTACAGCGGCGCCGTGTAGCCCAGACCCGCGCTGATCGCGAGGCCGCCGAGCCAGGCGCCCAGGGCGTTGCCGACGTTGGAGGCCGAGACGTTGGCGCTGGCGGCGGCGTCCGTGACGCGGGTGATCATGCCGGGGACGCCGGCGAACCCGAAGACGCCCAGCAGGAAGACCAGGACCACCGACGCGATCGGTCCGTCTGCCAGCAGACCGAACACCGCGAGCGTGACGGCGAGCCCCGCCAGGGACACGATCAGCGTACGGTCGCGGTCGCGGTCGGCCGCCCGGCCCCCGGCGATGTTGCCGATGACCAGGCCGCTGCCGTAGACGACGAGCAGCCAGGCGACATCGGTACTGGAAAAGTCGGTGACCTCGGTGAAGGTGTACGCGAGGTAGCTGAACGCCCCGAACATGCCGCCGTAGCCGAGGGCGGTGGCGGCCAGGGTCAGCCACACCTGCCGGGAGCGGAAGGCGCGTAGCTGGGGGCGCGGGCCGGCCGTCCGGTGGACCTCGTCCACGGCGCCCGCCCGGGCCGGGACCCAGACGGCGATGGCGGCCACGGCCAGCACGCCGATCCCGGTGATCGCCCAGAACGTGGCGCGCCAGCCGAAGCGTTCGCCGACCAGGGCGCCGAACGGTACGCCCAGTACGATGGCGACGGTCAGCCCGGCGAACATCGCGGCGTAGGGCATGCGCGCGGACGAGGGGAAGCAATGTGGCCAGGGTCGTGAAGCTGCTGTCCTATCCCGTCAAGGGGTGCGCCGGGATGTCGGCGCACACCGCTGTGCTGACGCCCGCCGGTCTGGCCCATGACCGCGGTTTCATGGTCATCAGCGAGGAAGGTGTCTTCCGCAGCCAACGGCGCCACCCGCGACTGGCCTTGATCCGCCCCGGGATCGGCGCCGACGGGCAACGGCTCACGCTGCGTGCCCCGGACGCGGACCCGGTCGTGATCGGTGTCGACGCCTCCGGACCGCTTCGCGCGGTCGAGTTGTTCGGGGCGCCGTTCAGGGGCGTCGACCAGGGCGATGCAGCCGCCGCGTGGTTGTCCGGTGTTCTCGGCACGCCGAGCCGTCTGGTGCGCGTTCCGGACGACCACGAGCGGGTCACCGATGGCCGCACGCCCGGCACCTCCGGGTACGCCGACAGCTGTGCCGTCCACGTCCTCTCCCGGGCCACCCTGGATCTGCTGAACGAGCGGCTGAACGAGCGCGGCGCCCCGCCCCTACCCATGAACCGCTTCCGCCCGAACATCGTCGTCGACGGCTGGAACACCCCTCACACCGAGGACCGCGCCCACCGGATCACCATCGGCGACACGGAACTCGGCTACGCCAAGCTCGCCATCCGCTGCGCCGTCACCATGGTCGACCAGCGGTCGGGCGCCAAGGCGGGCCCCGAGCCGCTGCGCACCCTGGCCACCTACCGCCGCGCCGCCGAGGGCGGCGTCGCGTTCGGCACGAAGTACGCCGTGCTACGCCCCGGCAGGCTGTCCGTGGGCGACGAAGTGCACGTCACCTCGTGGGGCCAGTCGGAGTTGTGACGCGAACGAATCAGTACGGAGGCTTATGTCCGCCACATCCGCCATAGCCGCCCGCATCGCTCTCCTGGTCCTCTACACCGACCACGTGGCCGTGGAGCTGTACGCGTCATGAAGTCCTGAGGCGGGCGGCTGCTCGCGGGGCACGCGTGACGAACACACCCGCCCGGAGTATCGAGTCGTTCGTGGCCGCTCGCCGGGACTTCTCCCTGGGCGAGCGGCCGACTCGGCCACTCCGGGCGCGGCGTTTTCAGGGTCGGGGCCGGCCTTCGGTATCGGCGGGCACGGTGTGGTCGGCAAGGGCCGGGGCCGGTACGACGATCTTGCGGGGCTCGGCCAGAGCGGTGTGGTGGGCTTCCTCGTCCCGGGTCAGACACTCGATCAGATAGTCGCCGGTCTCGGGGTCGATGGTCACCCCGTGGGTCTCACTGCGGAATCCGGGGAAGCGGCGGTCGAACGACTCCAGGGCGGTCAGATAGCGCAGCAGCGGACCGTTCTCGGTGCCGGTGCCCTCGCCGGGCATCAGCACCGGGATACCGGGCGGCGTGACGGTGACCATGGCCGCGGCCACCCGGCCCGCCGCGTCGGCCAGCCGCACCCGCTCCGTGCCGCCGCGGATCAGTCGCTGGTAGCAGAGCTGCGGAGGGGCGACCGGCTCCGGGAGATCCTGGAAGGCGGTGTCCAGCAGCTGGACCAGGTCCACCTCGCGCAGGTAGTCGTGCATCTCCTGGCACAGACCGCGCAGTGTCCCGCCGGTGTAGCGGTTGGGGTGGGTGGTGACCAGCCCGGGCAGGACGCGGTCCAGTGGCGCGTCCTCGTCGTAGAGGGACTTGAAGTCCATCAGGGCGTCCAGCAGCGTGCCCCACTTGCCCTTGGTGATGCCCATGGAGAACAGGACCAGGGTGGTGTAGCTGTCGGTCTTCTCCACCACCACGTTCCGGGTGGCGAGGTAGGACGTGAGGACCCGGGCGGGGATGCCCCAGTCGGCCATGCGGCCGCTTGCGTCGATTCCCGGGCAGGTCACGGTGGTCTTGAGGGGGTCGAGCATGCAGTAGCCCTGGCCGAGCCCGGGGAATCCGTGCCAATCCGCGTCGGGCTCCAGCTCCCAGCACGACGGTTCCGTGCGCAGCAGTTCGGCCGGGGCCTCGTCGAAGGGCAGCCGCTCGCCACTGGACGGGTCGGTCACCGTGTCCGGCTGCCAGACCCCGAAGAACCAGTCGGGACGGTCACCGGCGGCCTTGACGCGACGGCCGATCCGCACCACCGCCTGGCGGAAGCGGACCGCCTCGGTCACCGCCTCGTCGATCAGCCAACGACCTTGTGGGCCGTCCATCATCGCGGTGGCGACATCCAGGGAGGCGATCATCGGATACAGCGGAGAGGTGGTGCCGTGCATCATCAGCGCCTCGTTGAACCGGTCGTGCTCCACCGGGGCCCGGGGCGCGGGCTTGATGTGCACCATGGCGCTCTGGGACAGGGCGGCCAGCAGCTTGTGGGTGGACTGGGTGGCGAAGACGGTGGGGCGGTCCGGGCCGGGGAAGGTGTCGGGTCCCACCGACATTCCGTAGCGCCCGGCGTAGAGGGGGTGGAAGCGGGCGTAGGCGAACCACGCCTCGTCGAAGTGGACCCGGGGTGTGCTGGCCGAGAACGCCCGGGCGACCTGGACCGCGTCGTAACACAGGCCGTCGTAGGTGGAGTTGGTGAAGACCGCGTACTGGGCCCGAGGGGAGAGCGCGCCCCGCGCCAGCGGGTTTCCCCCGACGCGGGCGGCCACGGTGTCCGCCTGGATCTCACCCGGGGGCAGCGGCCCGGAGAGGCCGTAGCCATTGCGTGTGGGGATCAGATACACCGGCCGTGAGCCGGAGATGACCAGGCCGTGGAGCACCGACTTGTGGCAGTTCCGGTCCACGAGGGCGATCTCGTCGCGGGTCACGCTGAAGTGGCCGACCAGGCGATCGCAGGTCGAATCGCCGTGGAGGACGAAGTAGGTGAGGTCGGCGCCGAAGACCCGGGCGGCGTTCCGCTCCGCCTCGCCGATGGGCCCCGTGTGCTCGAACAGGGAGCCGAGCGCCTCGACCGAGATGGACAGGTCGCTGCGGAACAGGCGCTCCCCGAAGTAGTCGTGGAAGGCGCGGCCCACCGGTGACTTCAGGAAGGCGACGCCACCGGCGTGGGCCGGGGTGTGCCAGGAGTACTCATGCGTATCGTCGAAGTGGCGCAGCGCCTTGAAGAACGGCGGCAGAACGGCTTCGCGGTAGGCGCGGGCGGCACTGGAGATCCGCCCGGCGATGAAGGCGGCGGTGTCCTCCTCCGGCCAGACATACCCGACGACGGTCTCCGACACCCACAGCGGCAGGTCCTCGAACCCTTCGTCGGCCGCGCTGAGGAAGACCGGCAGGCCCTGGAACCGCCGGCCGATGTCGCGCAGCACCGCGGCACCGCCGGGTTCGCCGCCCGGACCGCCTCCCGGGTCGAGCTCCCAGTCCACCAGCGCGGCTGCCAGACCGGCCTCGGTGCGCAGCACCGTCCGGGCCTCGGCGCCTGTTCCGGCCCACCGCACGGCGAACCCGGCGGTCTCGATGGCCTCATGGATCCTGCGGAGCTGCTCGGCCCCGGCCGTGTCGCCGCCGGGGTGCTCCCCGACCGCGAACAGAACGGTGTTGCCCGCCATATCCCCCTCCTCAGCCTGCTGACCCTGCTCTTCGCCAGTCAGAGCCCTTCAGTGTCAGAAGTGTGCGGGGACGGGTCCACGCATGACGGAACAACGGTGGAAGACCACCCGAAAGAAGGAAAATCACCTCGCATCGCCCGGGTTCGGCCGAAGCGCACCGCCGTCCGCGGCATCCCCCGAGGGGCGGTGAACCGCCATGGGCCCGGCCACGCCGACGGCCTGCGGCCGGAAAATGCCTCAAAGCGCCCCTGACAAGTCAGGATTCCCGTGGCACGCTGCCCCACGCACGTCTATCCGCACCGCTCTTCGTTCCCCCACCCTGCCCGGACGCGATCCGTCCGGGCACGGCAGAAGGAGACATGCGTGAGACGCCATCGCACTGCCGCGGGCATTCTGCTGGCCGTCGGAGCCCTGTTCAGCGGCGGCCTCCTGGGTACCGGCACGGCCACCGCGGCAACCCCCGCATCGGCCTCCGGGCCGTCGGTAGCGGCCCGCACCGCCCCGTCGGCCGAACAGCACAGGGCCCGTACCTTCTGGACCGCCGAGCGGATGCGCGCGGCCACCCCGCTCGATGTGCTGCTGACCCGGAAGGCCGCCAAGCGCCTGACGGCTCCCGAGGCCGCGGGGCCGTCGACGACCGTCGAACCCACCGCCGCCGCGTCCTTCCCGCAGGCCGGCGGCCCGTGGACCGGCAGCGGGACCGTCGTCACCACCTCGGGCCGGGTGTTCTTCACCTTCCAGGGGCGTACCGCGTCCTGCACCGGCAACGCCGTGACCAGTCAGAACGCCAGCACCGTCATCACGGCCGGGCACTGTGTGAAGTACCAGGGCAGCTGGCACACCAACTGGGTCTTCGTGCCCGGCTACAACAACGGCAACGCGCCGTACGGCCAGTGGACCGCGGCCACGACACTCACCACCCCGCAGTGGGAGGCGAGTGAGGACATGAACTACGACATCGGCGCCGCGGTCGTCGCCCCGCTGAACGGCAAGAAGCTCACCTCGGTCGTCGGCGCGCAGGGAATCCAGTTCAACGGCGGCTACAACAAGCAGATGTATTCCTTCGGCTTCCCCGCCGCCTCACCGTACGACGGCACGAAGCTCATCTACTGCAGCGGCAACAGCTCCAAGGACTTCCTCCTCACGCAGGACCACGGCCTGGCCTGCAACATGACGGGCGGCTCCAGCGGCGGCCCCTGGCTCACCGGCTTCAGTGAGGCCACCGGCACCGGGCTGCAGGTCTCCGTGAACAGCTTCGGCTACGTCTTCCTGCCGAACACGATGTTCGGCCCGTACTTCGGCGACGAGGCGAAGGCCCTGTACGACAAGGCCCAGGCTTCCTAGCAGCCGACCGCGGGGCAACACATCGGCGTGGGGTGGCGGGAAGCGCGGATACGGCGCTTCCCGCCACCGGCTCCGCCACACCGGTCCGGCCCCGGTCACTCCACGATGCGCAGCAGATACGTGTCCATGATCCACCCATGCCGGTCGCGTGCCTCGGCGCGCACCTGCCGGATGCGGTCGGACACCTCTCGCAGCGGCCCGGCGACCAGGAGTTCGTCCGGCGTGCCGAGGTAGGCGCCCCAGTAGATCCAGACGTCGCCTTCGGCCCGGGTGAACGACTCGTGCGCGTCGAGCATCACGACGATGTCTCCGTCGTCGTTCCGGCCCACGTCGGAGAGTCTGCGGGCCGGGGTGATGTGCAGCGGCCGGCCCACCTGGTTCAGGGGGATGCGGTGCCGCGCGGCGAGCGACGATACGCTGCTGATTCCGGGGATGACCTCGACGTCGACGGAGACGGAGCCGCGTGCCTCGATGGCGGCGAGGATCCCGAGGGTGCTGTCGTACAGCGACGGGTCGCCCCACACCAGGAACGCCGCGGTCTCGTCGGCCGTCATCTCGTCCCGCAGCAGACCTTCGAAGATGTCCGCGCGACGGGCGCGCCAGTCGTGGACGGCGGTCGTGTAGTCGCCGCGCCCCATCGGGCGCCGGTCGCGGCTCGGGTCGTCCACCTCCACCACGCGGTAGGGCGTCCGCGCGTGCTCGTCCAGCATACGGTGGCGGAGATCGGTGAGTGCGGAGGTGTCGGCCCCCTTGCCGACGATGAAGAAGACGTCGGCGCGGCCCATCGCCTTCACCGCCCCGAGCGTCAGGTAGTCGGGGTCACCCGCTCCGATGCCGATGACGAGGATCCGGCGTTGCTGCGTGGTCATGGGACGCAGTCTCGCAGGCGGGGCCCGACCGGCCGCTCGGTCCGCCTGGCTCGAAGAACGCGGGAGGGCCCGCGGATGGCTCCGCGGGCCCTCGTACGCCTCGGGCAGGGGTCAGTTCGGGGCGGCCGCCACCGGGCGGGGCGCCTCGGCCTTCGCGGGCCGCGGGTTCAGCAGCCGCTCGGCCAACTCGCCGAAGATGAGCCCGAATCCGCCCCACAGGGTGAGCTGCATGGCGAGGGCGGACAGCCGGAACCGCCACAGCACGGTGGCGGGGAAGCCTCCCGGCACCTCGTTGACCACCGGCAGGAAGGCGTACGCCAGCCCGATCGCGACGGCGAAGGCGGCCACCGCGGCGACGGTGGCGTACCAGGTGCCGGACTTCGGGGCGAGCCGTTTGCCCAGGAGGGTGGCGCCGATCGCGAGGAGGACGCTGAGCAGCATCATCAGGAAGTACAGCGTCGTTCGTTTGCCGATGGTGTCGGCGTTGCCGACCGCGGGCGGGTTGGCCGGGTACTTCAGGAACGGCACGACGTAGACCGCCAGCAGCGCGCAGCCGGAGAGCAGCAGCGCGGTGGCCCGGGGGCTGAAGCGGCCGACGCGGCCGAGGGCGAAGCAGTAGGCGAGGGCGGCGATGCCGCCGAAGGCGACGCCGTAGATCAGGACACCGGTGGCCAGGCCCGCGGTGGACTGCAGGCTGCGGGAGACGAGCTCGACCTCGTGCTCGTGGGCGTGGGCGTGGGCCGCCTCGAAGCTGATCGCGCTGTCGACGTTCGGCTCGCCGAGGAAGTACGCGGCGATCAGCGCGAGCAGGCCGGCGCCCAGGCCCGCGAGCATGCCCCGGACCAGTAGATTTCTTACCGTTGCGGAGTTCATGAGTGCGTGGCGCCCCTCGCTCAGTGGCAGGGGAAGCCGAGCAGGTGGCGGGCGTCGTGCACCCACTCGTGAACGCTCTCGCCGGAGACGACAGCGGTGGCGCCCTGCTCGGCGCCGACGAAGTACAGCAGGACCAGCATCAGGATGCCGAAGAAGACTGCCCAGGGAGCTATCGCCTTGAGCGGCAGCGGGGAGGGCAGAGCGGGGGTGGTGGGTGTCGGCTGGGCGACTGGCTGTGCCATGGCAGGGCCTCCTCTGGGAGTTCGCGTCCCATCTCGGTGGTGCACAAGACGACTGCTACGGGTCTGACTCACCATCACCTCCCGCGAGGCGATGGCACACAGTGGCGCGACCGTGCCGGATTCCCACCGGCTTCCGTCTTGCCGTCGTCAATATCGGAGTGACGATACCGCGCGGCACGGGCATGGCCAAGACCGGCCACCCGGCCTGATCGTTTCTCGGGCCGGGCATGCCGCCGTCACGCTCGGCGCGGGTCCCGCTTACCCTGATTCGGCCGTTTGTTCCTGGACGGCGTTCTGTAACGCTATGTGATCGGGAGTACGTGATGGCCACCTCCACCGCCGTGGAGCCCCGCCCGGAGGAGGCCCGCAAGGGGGGCCGGCTCCGGAGCTGGCTGCTGGAGGGCTTGTCCGACATGGCCAAGCAGCAGCCCGGGCCCCATGCCCAGGTCCCGGAGGGACACAAGGGGCAGCGGTGGTGGCGGGTGATGTGCCTGACCGGTGTGGACTACTTCTCCACGCTCGGTTACCAGCCCGGTATCGCCGCTCTCGCGGCCGGGCTGCTGTCCCCCGTCGCCACCATCGTGCTGGTGGCGGTGACCCTGGCCGGGGCGCTGCCGGTGTACCGGCGGGTGGCCAAGGAGAGCCCGCATGGTGAGGGGTCGATCGCGATGCTGGAGCGGCTGCTGTCGTTCTGGCAGGGCAAGCTGTTCGTTCTGACGCTGCTGGGGTTCGCGGCGACCGACTTCCTGATCACCATCACCCTCTCGGCCGCCGACGCCTCGACCCACCTGGTGGAGAATCCGCACTTCACCAGCGCTCTGCACGGTCACGAGGTGGTCATCACGCTGGGGCTGGTCGCCCTGCTCGGCGCCGTCTTCCTCAAGGGCTTCATGGAGGCCATCGGGGTGGCGGTGGTGCTCGTGGGCGGCTATCTGGCGCTGAACGTGGTCGTCGTGATCGTCGGGCTGTGGCATGTGGCCACCGCGTCCCATGTGGTCACCGACTGGTCGCGGGCGCTGGCCGAACAGCACAGCAACCCGCTGGTCATGGTCGGTCTGGCGCTGGTGGTGTTCCCCAAACTCGCGCTGGGCCTGTCCGGCTTCGAGACCGGCGTGGCCGTCATGCCTCATGTCCAGGGCGACCCGGGCGACACCGAGGAGCGGCCCACCGGGCGGATCCGGGACACCAGGAAGCTGCTCACCACCGCCGCCGTGGTCATGAGCGCCTTCTTGATCACCACGAGCTTCATCACCACCGTGCTCATCCCGCAGGACGAGTTCAAGGCCGGTGGCAAGGCCAACGGGCGAGCGCTGGCGTATCTCGCGCACCACTATCTGGGGTCCGTCTTCGGCAGCGTCTACGACGCCGCGACCATCGGCATCCTGTGGTTCGCGGGCGCCTCCGCCATGGCCGGACTGCTCAACCTCATGCCGCGCTATCTGCCCCGCTACGGCATGGCCCCGCACTGGGCCCGCGCGGTGCGTCCCATGGTGCTGGTCTTCACCCTGATCGCCTTCCTGGTCACCTGGATCTTCAACGCCGATGTGGACGCCCAGGGCGGCGCGTACGCCACCGGGGTGCTGGTCCTGATGACCTCCGCCGCCGTCGCGGTCACGATCGCCGCCCGCCGCGCCGGGCAGCGGGGCTGGACCGTCGGCTTCGGCGTGATCTCCGCGGTCTTCGTCTACACCACGGCGGTCAACGTCGTGGAACGCCCCGACGGCGTGAAGATCGGCGCGTGTTTCATCGCGGGCATCATCGCGGTGTCGCTGCTGTCCCGGCTCGCCCGGGCCTTCGAGCTACGGGTCACCGACATGGATCTGGACGACATGGCCCGGCGTTTCGTCCGTGACTGCGCCACCCGCCGCATACGGTTCATCGCCAACGAGCCGGACCACCGGGACGCGGCCGAGTACCGCGACAAGATTCAGCAGATCCGGGCCGACAACGACATCCCGGACGAGGAGGACCTGGTCTTCGTCGAGGTCACCGTCCGCGACCCCTCCGACTTCGAATCGGCGCTGCGCGTGCACGGCGAGGTGCTGCACGGCCGCTACCGTGTCCTGACCCTCGACGGCTCCAGCATCCCCAACTCACTGGCCGCGCTGCTGCTGCACGTCCGGGATGTGACCGGGGGCAGGCCGCACATCTACTTCGAGTGGACCGAGGGCAGCCCCTTCGCCCAGTTCCTGCGGTTCTTCCTCTTCGGCCAGGGGGAGGTCGCTCCGGTCACGCGAGAGGTGCTGCGCGAGGCCGAGCCGGATCGGGCCCGGCGGCCCCATGTTCATGTCGGCTGAGTGCCGGGCGGAGCCTCGTGGCGAGCCGGGCGCCGTCGGGGAGGGCAGCGATGCGTGGACACCCGGTGGCCGATCCCCTCCGCCGAGTCCTGACCCGCACCGGCCGGACCGGCCGGGCCCCCAAGCCGCCGCGCGAACGGACCTGGGCAGGACCTGTCACCGCTGCTGCGGCTGCTGATCCTGACGCGGCTCGTCTTCAACATCGGTTTCTACGCCGTGCTGCCGTTCCTCGCCGAGCACCTCGGCACCGCGATCGGCATGGCGGGCTGGCTGGTCGGCTTCGTCCTGGGCTTGCGGACCTTCAGCCGGCAGGGCCTGTTCGTGGTCGGCGGCCGGCTGGTGGACCGGCACGGTGTGCGGCCGGTCGTGCCGGCAGGGTGCGTGCTGCGGATCGTGGGGTTCGCCTGGCTGGGGTACGCGGAGTCGAGCCGGGCCGTGGTCGGCGCGGTGCTGGTGATCGGTTTCGCCGCCGCTCTGTTCTCCCCGGCGGTGGAGTCCGAGGTGGCCCGGCAGGCGGTGATCTGGGAGCGGGAGGGCCGTGGCCCCCGCACCCGGGTGCTGGCCCTGTTCAGCGCGGCGGGGCAGGCCGGGGCCTTCGTCGGGCCGCTGCTCGGCGGTCTGCTGCCGGCCGTGGACTTCCGCACCGCGTGCCTGGCCGGAGCGGAGGTCTTCGTCCTCGTCCTCGCCGGGCACGCGCGGCTGATGCCGCAGCACATCCCCGGCCGGACCCGCACCCGGCAGCGGGGCGGGGTGCGGGTCCGGCCGGGGAACCGCCGCTTCCTCGCCCTGTGCTGCGCGTACGGCAGCTATCTGCTCGCCTACAGCGGCTGGCCGCCGGAGAACCCGCGGGGCAGCCGGTCGGCGACGGCCGAGGCCAGGCCGACCAGCTCCAGCAGCTCGGCGACCCGCATCCACGGGTTGAGGGAGGCGTACGGGTCCTGGAACGCCATCCGCACTTCGCGGCGCAGGGCCCGTAGTTCCGTGTGGGAGGGGCGGGTGACGTCCTCGCCGCGGAGCCGATCGTGCCGCCGTCGGCCGGGGGCGTGTGCGCGCAGCCGTCGAGCGGCAGCGGCAGGTCGGGCGGTGCGCCGGGGATGCCGGTGAGCCGGGGGCCGGAGGGCGAGGACAGCCGGTACGGCGGCCGGCTGATCCGGCGCCCGCCCGCGGCGGACCGATGCCCTTGAAGCGGCTCCACGCCGATCGAAGGTCGCCTCTACCTGCGCTTCCAACGGCTTGCCGTCAAGGAGAGGGTCGAACGCCCGCCGGGTGCGCTCACTTGGCTTCCACTCGCCCGACCGGGTGGGGGCCGGCCGTCAGCGTGTCACGCGCCGCTTGCCAAGCGGGCTCCCCCGGGTACAGCTCGGTGCGGAGGTAGGCCCAGGTGAGCCGCTGGACGGCGGATACGCGCTCGGGGTTCTCGTCCGTGGTTTCGGCGACGTCATACCCGGAGACTCCGCCGAGCCCATGCTCCGCGTCGAACAGGGTGAGCAGGGTCTTGGGGCCCGGGGCGAGGGTGTACGGGTCGGCGTGCCAGTCCGGGCCCATGACCGTCAGATGGGCCGAGGTGTCCTTGTCACCGGCGATCACGAGCGCGGGCGCCGTCATCGTGGAGAAGTCCATGGTCGAGAAGAAGGAAAGGTTCTCCGCCGCGAAGGGGCTGAGGGCGTCGCCGCCTCTGCCGGGCGCGGCGAGCAGGACGCCCGCCTTGATACGGGGCTCGGCCAGGTTCACTTCCGTACCGTCGTGCGGGTCGGTGAGCCGGGCGCCCAGCAGCAGGCTCGCGGTGTGCCCGCCCATCGAGTGCCCGGCCACGGCCACCCTGCTGTGGTCCAGTCGCCCGGCGAGCTGTGGCACGGCGGACTCGATCACATCGAGCTGGTCGAGGATGCGCTTCATGTCCTCGGCCCGTGAGCGCCAGAACAGGGGCGCCCCGGGGGTGGCGGGGTCCAGGCTCAACGTCCTGGAGCTCAGATGGGTGGGCTGGATGACGACGAAGCCGTGCGCCGCCCAGTAGTTGGCGAGCGGGGCGTAGCCGTTCAGTGAGGAGAGGTGGTTCGAGGGGCCCTGGCCGTGCGAGAGGAGGATGACCGGCAGGTCGCTCCCGGTCACCGGCGCCGAGACGCGCATCTCCAGATCCACGGCCCGGTCCGGAGCGGACAGCACCACCGGACTGACCGAGAGGACGGGGGCGGGCGAGCTGAACGTATCGACCGGGTAGGTCGGTTCACTCATGACGAGTATTTCCCTTTCATGACGACATATGGCCGCACATGGCCACAGAAAAAACGGAGCGCTGTTCCGGATCAATATACGGAGCAACGTTCCGCTTCGTCAACGGCCTCTGGAATGAGCGCAGGGGACACGGGAGTTCGCCCGGCGAGGCGTAGAGGGGGCGGCGCCGCGCATCGGGTGCTGCCGACGATCGCGTTCGACGCACCGTCGGCCACGTCGGCAAACCCCACACAGGCCACGATCATCTTATCGAGTTAATGCTGACGGCTCCCCCGGGCCAAGTGGGCTACCAGCCACTACCGTTCCCCGGGTCCGGACGGGTTGCCGGACGCCCGCCCCCTTCTCTTTTCCGGTGACGCGCCCCCGCGCGCGAAGCCACCGCCGTCACGAAGGAGAGCTCGCCCGATGACTGTTGGAACCAGCTCGCAAACACCTCGGGAGCCGACTCGGCAGTCCAGCCTGAGCACGGCGGCTGCCCGCAACCTTGCCACCACGACCAAGTCCGCGCCGCAGATGCAGGGCATCACCTCCCGATGGCTGTTGCGGACGCTCCCCTGGGTCGAGGTCAAGGGCGGCACCTACCGGGTGAACCGCCGGCTGACCTACACCGTCGGCGACGGGCGCGTGGAGTTCGTACAGGACGGCGCCACGGTCCGGGTGATCCCCCGCGAGCTGGGCGAACTGGCCCTGCTGCGCGGCTTCGAGGACGTGGAGGTGCTGACCGCGATCGCCGACCGGTGCGTCCAGCACGACTTCCGTCCCGGTGAAACGCTGGTCGAGCGCGGTGCGCCCGCCGAGCAGTTCTACATGATCGCCCACGGCCGGGTCAGCCGGACCACGGTCGGCAAGTACGGCGACGAGGTCTCCGTGGCCGTACTCGCCGACGGCGACCGGTTCGGTGAGGACGCCCTGCTGGACGGGGACGCCCGGTGGGACTCCACCGCCACCGCCGAGACCTCCGGCACCCTGCTCACCCTGTCCCGCGCCGACTTCGACGCCGTACTGTCCACGGCACCGAGCCTGCGGGCCCACGTCCAGGAGTTCCGCTCACGTCTCGGCCAGCGGCAGAACCGGCGCGGTGAGGCCGAGATCGCCCTGTCGGCCGGACACTCGGGGGAGCCCGCGCTGCCCGGCACGTTCGTCGACTACGAGCTGAAGCCGCGCGAGTACGAACTCTCCGTGGCGCAGACCGTTCTGCGGATCCACACCAGGGTCGCCGACCTCTACAACGAGCCGATGAACCAGACCGAGGAGCAGCTCAGGCTCATCATCGAGGCGCTGCGTGAGCGCCAGGAGCACGAGCTGATCAACAACCGGGAGTTCGGGCTGCTCCACAACGCCGACTTCAAGCAGCGCATCCAGACCCATTCCGGCCCGCCCACCCCGGACGACCTCGACGAGCTGCTCTGCCGCCGCCGCGGCTCCAAGTTCTTCCTCGCCCACCCCCGGACGATCGCGGCGATCGGGCGGGAGTTCAACTCCCGCGGGCTCTATCCGACCCACGTCGACCTCGGTGGGCAGCAGGTCCCGGCCTGGCGCGGCGTTCCGATCCTGCCCTGCAACAAGATCCCCGTCACCAGGGAGAACACCAGCTCCGTCCTCGTCATGCGCACCGGCGAGGACAACCAGGGGGTCATCGGTCTGCGGCAGACCGGTCTGCCGGAGGAGTACGAGCCGGGGCTGTCGGTGCGCTTCATGGGCATCGACGAAAAGGCGATCATCTCCTACCTCGTCAGTGCCTACTACTCCGCCGCCATCCTGGTGCCGGACGCCCTCGGCGTACTGGAGAACGTGCAGATCGCCCGCACCCCCTAGGGCCTCCCCTGCCGGGCGACGACGGCCCGGCCCCCTTTCCGGGCGCCCGGCCGTCTCCGGGCGGGCCGAGCGTGCCCGGGGTCCGACCGGGACAGCCCCCACCCCACTGAGGAGCGATGGATGCCTGCGTCTGACATTCCCCCTGCGACGTCCCTGCCCGCCCCGCCCCTGCCCGCCCCGCCATCCGCCGGTCTGGAACGGATCCTGCGCGGCCCGGCCGGTCTGGGTACGGCGAGCCTGCACCCGGCCCGGCGCGAGCCGCCGCCGACTGCGCCGACGCCGCCGCAGGCGCCCGCCGAAGGCACCCCGGTCCCGGGCCTCTACCACCACCCGGTGCCGGAGCCCGACCCCGGGCGGGTGGAGGAGGTCAGCCGCCGGATCAAGGCGTGGGCGCTGGACGAGGTCGATCTGTACCCGGAGGACTGGGAGGACGAGTTCGACGGCTTCTCCGTCGGCCGTTACATGGTCGCCTGCCATCCGGACGCGCCCACCGTCGACCATCTGATGCTCGCCACGCGCCTGATGGTCGCCGAGAACGCGGTGGACGACTGCTACTGCGAGGACCACGGCGGCTCGCCCATCGGCCTCGGCGGACGCCTGCTGCTGGCGCACACCGCCCTCGATCCGTTGCACACCGCGAAGGAGTACCAGCCGCAGTGGGCGCAGTCGCTCCACTCGGACGCGCCCCGGCGCGCCTACCGCTCGGCCATGGAGTACTTCGTCCAACGGGCCAGCCCCTCCCAGGCCGACCGGTACCGGCACGACATGGCGCGTCTGCACATGGGGTACCTCGCCGAGGCCGCCTGGGCCCAGACCGACCACGTCCCCGAGGTGTGGGAATACCTGGCGATGCGCCAGTTCAACAACTTCCGGCCCTGCCCCACCATCACCGACACCGTCGGCGGCTACGAACTACCGGCGGACCTGCACGCCCGGCCCGAAATGCAGCGGGTCATCGCGCTCGCCGGGAACGCCACCACCATCGTGAACGACCTGTACTCGTACACCAAGGAACTCGCCGGCCCCGGCCGGCACCTGAACCTTCCCGTGGTGATCGCCGAGCGTGAGGGCGTCTCCGACCGCGAGGCCTATCTGAAGGCGGTCGAGGTCCACAACGACCTCATGCACGACTTCGAGTCCGAAGCCGCGGCCCTGGCCGCCGCCTGTCCCGTCCCGCCCGTGCAGCGCTTTCTGCGGGGCGTGGCCGCGTGGGTCGACGGCAACCACTACTGGCACCAGACCAATACCTACCGCTACAGCCTGCCCGACTTCTGGTAACGAGAAATGGATCAGCCATGACCAGCACCGAATTCACCACCACCGGCTCCCCGTTCATCCCCGCCCCGGCGACGCCCTACCAGGGGGACATCGCCCGCTACTGGGATCGTGAGGCCAGGCCCGTGAACCTGCGCCTCGGCGATGTGGACGGTCTGTACCACCACCACTACGGCATCGGCGACGTCGACCACACCGCCCTCGGGGACAGCGCCGACAGCGAGTACGAGAAGAAGCTGATCGCCGAGTTGCACCGCCTGGAGTCGGCACAGGCCGAACTTCTCCTGGACCACCTCGGCCCCATCGAGCGCGGCGACACGCTCGTGGACGCCGGATGCGGCCGCGGCGGCTCGATGGTCATGGCCCACCAGCGCTTCGGATGCGAGGTGGAGGGCGTCACGCTGTCGGCCAAGCAGGCCGACTTCGCCAACCAGCGGGCACGCGAACTCAGGATCGAGGACCACGTCCGCGCCCACGTGTGCAACATGCTCGGTATGCCCTTCGAGACCGGGCAGGCAACGGCCTCCTGGAACAACGAGTCGACCATGTACGTCGACCTGCACGACCTCTTCGCCGAGCACTCCCGCATCCTCGCGGTCGGCGGCCGCTACGTGACCATCACCGGTTGCTGGAACCCGCGTTACGGCCAGCCCTCGAAGTGGGTGTCCCAGATCAACGCGCACTTCGAGTGCAACATCCACTCCCGGCGGGAGTACCTGCGCGCCATGGCCGACAATCGCCTGGTACCGCAGGCCGTCATCGACCTGACCGCCGCGACCCTGCCGTACTGGGAGCTGCGGGCCACGTCCTCCCTGGTCACCGGCATCGAGGAGGCGTTCATCAACTCCTACAAGGACGGCTCCTTCCAGTACCTCCTGATCGCGGCCGACCGCGTCTGACCGCATGCGGGCTGAGAAAGGCCGCTCCCGGCCCTTTTCAGCCCGCTCCCTTGTGCGTTCGTCGCGCCCGGCTCGGGTCAGTGGCGGGTGCTGGTCTTGCGGTAACCGAAGGGACCGGGAAGGTCCATCGAAGTCGTCCTGCGACCGGTGGAGGAGTAGGTGCGCTTGGCGTCGCCCTTGCCGAGCGTGACCGAGACGGACTTGCGGTTGATGTTGAGCCGGACGCCGGGAAAGATGCGGAAGCTCTTGCGGAAGGTGACGGGCACGATGACTCCTTTCCTCGGCTCCTCGCGTTCCCCGCGCGCACGCGAGTACGCGCTCCGGGCTCCCGGAGACACTTCGGGAACGCGGGTGTGACGGCCCCGTCACACCCGTGCTGCCACCCTTCTCCGGGAAGTACGTGCCATGGCAGGGGCGCCGTCCTCTGCCACCGCCAAAGGCCCTCGCGCTGCGGTCACGGACGTCGCAGAAGCTCCCCGCCCCGGCACGGGAGCGACCGGAGGTACGCCTGTACGCCCTGGAGGCGATGACCGAGCGGCTGACGGCGGCCGG
>NZ_BBUZ01000030.1:0-263196 GCF_001417735.1 Streptomyces sp. NBRC 110028 | reverse complement strand
GGCCGCCACGGTGAGGCCGTCGCGTCCGGGCTCGCAGCGGTCCGCTCGGAACCCCTGCGAGAGAGCGCGCATCGCGTGCTGATCACCGCGCATCTCGCCGCCGGCAACCGAGGCGCGGCGCTGCGGCAGTTCGAGCAGTGCCGCCGGGTGCTGCACGAGGAGCTGGGGCTCGAGCCCTCCCAGGCACTGAGAGACCTGGTCCCCTCTCATCCGTCTCATCCGCCTCATCCGTCCGATGCCGAGGGAGCGGCGCCCCGGAAGCCCCGGCGCCTCGTCGTCCGGCGCCCGGCGAGCGATGTGCTGGTCGAAGGAGCGGGCGGACGGTAGCCCGGCCGACGGCTCAGCCCAGCCCGTCCTGGTGAGTCCAACGGGGCTCACCAGGGCTGTCGTACGGTTGCGGGGGCTCCCTCCTGAACTCACCGCGGGCGGCGCCCCGCGCGGCCCGCATATGGTCGCAGGCCCGGGACTCGGGGCTGAACTCGATGCCGGTGGCGGCCGCGAGCGCCGTGAAGAAGCTCTCGCCGAACTCCGACTGCTTGGTGGTCGTCCAGGAGTACGTCGCGCAGTCGCGCAGGGCCCGCGTCATCATGCGGCTCCCGTAACCCCGGCGCTGCCATCGGTCGTCGACCCGGATCTTCCGCACCAGGCCCCTCCGGCACTCGTCGCACACCTGCCAGGTGAGCCGGGCGAAGTCGTCCCCGTCCGGCACCCGGCACACCCGTAGTTGCCGGTAACCGGCCGGGGCACCGGGCGGGCTGTACGTCCAGACCTCCCCCTCCTCCGGGGAGCGTCCGCGCTCGTGCCCGCGTAACGCGTCCACCAGCCGGCCCCACAGGCCGCCCCGCTCTCCGCCCGCCATCAGCGTCCGTTCCCGCCGGCGGCACCGGCTCCGCGCACGTCCTCGACGGCTTGCCCTCTCACGCGCCCCACGCCCCTTCGTCCGTCCCCGGCCGGTCTCCACAGGCCCGGCGGAGCCAGCCTGCCCGGCCGGGCCCCACCCCGACAGAGCGCATTCCACCGGCGCGCGGTTCCGGGCGCCGGTGATGCGCGAGGTATTGACGCGCTTCGTGAGCCCCCTATCATCCATGTCATCCGAGAGCCCGACCGGCGTTCGACATCACGAACGGGACGGGATCGGACCGGTTGGTGTGCCGCACACCGAGCCGTACGCGAACCGGGCACGACAGCACACGCACCCGCACCATCCGTTCCGGTAAGGCCCTCCCCACGCGCCGCCGTTCCGGATCCGTCAGGGGCGCTCCCGGTGTTCGTGCGGCGGGCCCCGACGCCCCTTGGAGCCCCTCATGCTTCCAGGACGACACCACCGCCCGCGCGCCCTTCGCGCGGCCGCGGTGCTCCTGCTGGGTCTGGCGATGTCGCTGTTCGCCATCCCCGCCGAGCCGTCCTCCGCGCTGGCCCCGCACGACGTTGCCACCAACGCCCGGGCAGGCGAAACATCCTCCGCGCAGTTGCCGGGCAGCTTCCAGTGGTCCTCCAGCGGTCCGCTGATCGCGCCCCAACCCGACGCCGCCCATCCCGTCGTCTCGGTCAAGGACCCGACCGTGGTGCAGGCGGGCGGCAAGTGGCATGTCTTCATGACGACCGCCAACACCCAGGGCGCCTGGAGCATGGCCTACACCAGCTTCACCGACTGGTCGCAGGCGGGTTCGGCGCCGCTGACGTATCTGGACACCAACCCCAACATCGGCAACCGGTACGCGGCGGCGCCCCAGGTCCTCTACTTCGCGCCCAAGCGCCTGTGGTACCTCGTGTACCAGACCGGTCCGCCGTCCTACTCCACCAGCACCGACCCCGGCGACCCGCGGAGCTGGTCGGCGCCCAGGACCTTCGACAACGCGGCGGGCTCGGGCACGCTGGACTACTGGGTCATCTGCGACAGCGCCATGTGCTATCTCTTCTCAGCGGATGACAACGGCCATGTGTTCCGCTCGGAGACCAGCGTCGGGGAGTTCCCGGGCGGCTTCCGCAACACCCAACTCGTCTTCCAGGACTCCACGTTCGCCCTGTTCGAGGGTGGGGCGGTCTACCGGGTGCAGGGGACCGGAACCTATCTGCTGATGATGGAGGCCATCGGCAGCGACGGCAGGCGCTACTACCGCTCCTTCACCGCCCAGGGCCTCACCGGCCAGTGGCAGCCGCTGGCCGCCACCGAGTCCAACCCCTTCGCCCGCAGCAACAACGTCACCTTCCCCGCGGGCGCCTGGACGCGCGACATCAGCCACGGCGAACTCATCCGGACCGGTAACGACCAGACCATGACCATCAACCCCTGCCGTCTCCAATTCCTCTACCAGGGCATGAACCCCTCGGCGAGCGGCGACTACTCCCAGCTCCCCTGGCGCCTGGGACTGCTGACCCAGACCAACACCACCTGCTGAGGCATCATCCGCGGAGGCGGAACCCTTCCGTCCGCCCGAGTCGTCATCGCCATGTGCGAGGACAGCGCCCGCCACGCGGGGAGGGCCCGTGGAGGGCGTGCGCCTCGCGCCGGTTATCGTGCCGGGCACATCGGGCACGGGCGGGGAAGAACGAAAAGGGATGCGGTGTCGGACAAGGGGCGGCTGGTCGCGGGGCGGTACCGGCTGACCCAGCGGATCGGCAGCGGCGGCATGAGCACGGTGTGGCGGGCCGAGGACGATGTGCTGGGCCGCCAGGTGGCGCTCAAGCGGCTGCACGCCCCGCACCACCTCTCCGACGACGAGGTCTCCACGCTGTACGAGCGCGCCCGCCGCGAGGCGCGCAGCGCCGCCCCGATCGAGGCGCTGCTGGCCAGGGAGCCCGGCGAGCGGCCGTCGGCGGAGGAGACGGAGCGGCGGCTGCGGGCCGTGGCGGCGGAGGAGCCCGCGGAGACGCGGCAGGACGCCCCGGACGCGGCCGCGAGCAACCCCGCGGCCTCCACCCCGCCGCCGTCCGGGACCGGGGCCGCGCCCGGGCCGACCGGCGGCAGCCGTCGTAAGCGGCGTCGTGTCATGGGGAGCGCCACGGTCGCGGCGCTCGCAACCGTGGCGGTGGCCGGCGCCTTGCATCTGTGGCCGGACGGCGGCGGGCAGCACCGGCGGCGGGAAGGCGAAGGCCCCCGCCGCCACTCCCCCGCCCGTGCCCCATGGCTACCATCTGGTGTCCCACTTCTCGTCGGGCGCCGAGAGGTAGACGTCGTACTCCTTGTCGCCCTCCCGTCCGAAGCCGAGGTCGATGGCGCGGAACGTGCGCACTCCGCCGGCGAACGTGCACTCCCAGATCGCCGCCGACTGTCCCCGGAAGGTGGTGCGGTCCAGGCGCAGTCGCTGGTACACGTCCCCTACCGTCCCGTCTTCGACACGGTGAAGGAAGGCCTGCGCACCCACTGAGCAGGGGCCATCACCGCACGCGCGTGTACTGGTTCACGCCGTCGGCGAACGCCACCGCCACCTTCTCGCGGAGCACGAGGACATCCAGGTGCGCGGCGGTCTCATTGACCGCGAGCATCTGGTTGAAGGCGTTCAGGCTCCCGAACGGCACGGCCCGGCGCGTCCAGGTGAGCCGCCGCGCCACCGCGTGGGCGTCGAGCGTGTCCTCGCCCAGCGCGGTCAGGCTCCCGGCCAGCCGGTCGTCGTGGTGGCCGAGCAGTTCGGCGACCCGGCTGTGGGCGCTGTCGGTGACCGGACCGTGCGCGGGCAGCAGTCGGGCGTCGGCGTAGCGGGTCATCAGCCGCAGCGAGTCGAGGTAGTCGGCGAGCGGACGGCCGCCCGGTTCGGCCAGTTCGAAGCCGATGGAGGGGGTGATGTGCGGCAGGACGTGGTCCCCGGAGAACAGCAGGCCGCGCCGCTCGTCCAGGAAGACCACATGGCCCTTGGTGTGCCCGGGGGTGGGGACGACGCGCAGCTCGCGGTCGCCGAAGCGGAGGGTTTCGGCGCCGAGCCAGCGGTCGGGGGCCTCCCACACGCTCGGGTCGTAGCCGCCATGGTCCATCCCCTCGATGCGGTCGGCGAGTTCCCCGGCCCCCGCCGCGCGCAGGGTGCGCAGCGAGCCGACGGGCTGGTCGCTGCGCAGCCGGTCGAGCATCTCCAGCCCCGGGCGCTCCCCCGCGCCGAGGTAGACGCGTGAGCCCAGCAGCCGGCGCAGCTCCACGGCGTGGGTGTAGTGGTCGCGGTGGATGTGGGTGACCAGGATGTGGCTGATGTCGCCGGGGTCGCGGTCGATGGCGGCCAGCGCCTCCTCGAGCGTCTTGCGCGCCTCGGGGATCGCCCAGCCTCCGTCGATCATGACGAGGCCGCCGTCGTCGTCCAGGTCCTCCAGGAGGTAGACGTTCACGGCGTGCAGGCCGTCGTTGGGCAGCGGCAGGGGTACGCGGTGCACCCCGGGCTGTACGGTCTGGACGCCGGCCGCCGCCCACGGGCCCTGGTCGAACCGCGCTGTCATGGTCCTCCTCGGTGTACTGCCTGGATCACGCCGGATGGCCTGCCCAGGTGGCACGCGCTCACGCGTGCGTACGTGGTCTCGTCAGGGCCGGTCGGCCTCGCGGGCACGCATTCTGGCGGCCAGGTCCCGGGCGCCGCCCCGGTCGAGCTTGCCGACCTTCGTCTGGGGCAACTCGTCGGTACCGTACACGTATTCGGGCCACTTGGTCTTGGACAGTCCGATGTTGTCCAGGTGGCCGGTCACCTCGGCCAGGTCGAGGGGCCGGTCGTCCGTGGTGACGACGAGCAGCGCCACGCGTTCGCCGAGGATGTCGTCGGGGACCGGCACCACACACGCCCGGGCCACCCGCGGGTGTCCGGCGACCGCGCGCTCGATCTCGGTGATGTCGATGTTGCGGCCGCCCCGGATGATGATGTCCTTCTCGCGGCCCATGATGGTGAGGGTGCCGTCCTCGTGGACGATCAGCAGATCGCCGGTGGGCAGATAGCCGTCCTCCGTCAGCGCCGGGGGGACGGCCCGGCCGTCTCCGGCGTAGCCGAGGAAGAGGGAGGGGCCGCGCACCTGCGCCCGGCCGGTCACGCCGGGGCCCGCCACCTGACCGTCGGGGGTGACCGCGCGCACGTCCGTGCCCGGGAAGGGGCGGCCGTCCCTGCCGAGCCGGATCTCCTCGGGGTCCTCGGGGCTCGGCGAGGTGTGGCCGAGGCATTCGGACATGCCGAAGACCCGCAGGATCCGGGTGCCCAGGGACCGTTCGGCCCGGGCCAGGGCCGCGCGGTCCATGGGCCCGCCGCCGACAGTGATCGACCGGACGCCCCGGAGGATGCCGGAGCCGGCCGCCTCGTCGCCCATCTGCAACGCCATGGTCGGTACGCACATGGTCCAGCGGACACCGGTGTCGGCCATCCGCCGCAGCGCCAGGGCCCTGTCCCACTTCCCCGTCAGGACGAGCGGCCCGCGCAGCAGAAGGGCGAGGTAGACGCCGAAGCAGTACGCGGCCGTCGACGACAGCGGCACGATCGCGGCGACGGCGTCGCCCGGCGACAGGCCGTTGACGTCGATGGTGGTCGTGGCGGCGTAGCGCAGGGCCGCTTCGGACTGTACGACGCCTTTGGGCCGCCCGGTCGATCCGGAGGTCAGGCCGATCAGGACGCCGCCCGACCACCGGGACACCTCGCGCTGGTGCGGCGTGGCCAGGCACGTCCAGCCGTCGAGCACGGTGCGCGCCGGGCCCGGCAGCCGTTCGGGCACCGCCCATTCGTCGATCGCCGAGGGTTCGGCGACGACGGCGTCCGGGCGGATGTCCTCCCAGGCGGTGGCGAATTCGGCCCGGGTGGTGTGCCGGTTGACCAGCGCGATGACCCCGCCGTCCCCGCCGCTGAGGCCCGCGGCGAGGGTGGCGGCGACCGTGCGCCATGAGTTGTCCGCCTGGATCATGACGGTGCCGACGGCTCCGTCGGCCGTGCCCGCCGAGAGTGCTCCGGCCAGCCGGGTGGCCTCCTCCAGGAGCTGCCGGGCCGTATGGCTGCCGGTGTCGTCGATGACGGCGGTGAAGTCGGCCTCGGCGGCCTGCCGTTGGAACTCCCGCACTACCTGTCGCATTGTGTCCCTCGTCGCGCTGTGCCGAACTCCGTCTGGTCGGGCCGGATCGCTCAGGCGGCGAACATCTCCGCCTCGTGCCCCATGACCGCGATGCGGCGGCCCTTCATGTCGCCCACCTGGGCGACGGCGGCGGCCCACTCGGGGCTCGCGAGCGCCGCCTTCAGGTCCTCGGGGGAGTCGAAGCCGAGGACGGAGATGCCGTCCCAGCCCTCGGAGCGCGGCTCCAGGGCGGCGTCGATCTCGGTGTGCCGCCAGCTGCGCAGTCCGGGCAGGCGGCGGGTCAGCTCGGCGTGGTCGCCGCGCCACCACGTGATGAACCGCTCGTGTGTCCACTCCGGGGGCCGGGATGCCAGCAGGACGAGGTTGTACATAACGGGTCCTCCGCACGGGGTCGGTGGGTCGGACGGACTTCGGTCAGGTGAAGCGGATCTCGGACGAGCGCCCGATCAGCAGGCGCTGCAGCCGCCCGTCGCGGTTCACCCGCCCGGCGGCGACGAAGCTCGCCTCGGGGACGCCCGCGCGCCGCACCTCGCCCAGGAAGAACTCGTCCCGGCCGAGCGTGGTGGCGGCCAGCCGGTGGTGGGTGCGGGTGCCCTTCTCGCGCTGTTCGAGGTAGCCGATCAGGGCGGCGCGGCCCCCCGCGAAGTCGGTGGCGTCGCCGCCGCCGGTGGAGAACAGGATGGACAGCGAGAAGTCGTCGCTGATCAGGTCCAGGATCCTGGCGGGTTCGTCCCCGTCGAGGATGGCGAACCACGCGGTGAGGAAGGGTGCCTCGTCCGGGGTGTCCGTCATGCCCGGCCCCAGTCGATCAGCTGGAAGGAGGTGGTGAAAAAGGCCTGGTAACGGGCTATGAGTCCGCCCGGTGTGATCACCGCGCCCGAGTGGAAGGAGCCGGTGTACCGGCCGCCCTCGGTCACCACTCCGTACACGGTCTCCAGGTCGCCGTCCCGGCTGTGGCGCAGGACTTCATGGGTCCGGTCCACGGGGTTGCGGCCGGCGATGTACGCGGCGAAGTCTTCCTTGGATGTGCCGGTGATCTCCTTCCCCGGCAGGGCGATGAGGAACCGGAAATCGGATTCCAGCAGGTCGAGCGTCCGTTCCGGATGCCTGCTGTCCATACCGGCCAGATACGCGCGCAACACCATGAGGGGCCCTTTCAGTCGGCGGGCGCTCATCGAGGGGTCTGATCAAATTGAGTCAAGTTCAATTCAGTTTGAATCGTAAGCCCGCCGAAACACGGCTGACAAGAGTCCGTGCGAGACCATCCTGCGCCTTCGGCGCGGACACGGCACGGGCGGCGGCCGCCGGCGGCGAGCACCGGCGGCGGGCATGGCGAAGCCCCCGGCGGAGGTCCACCGGGGGCGGGAGCCGCAGGGTCGCTCAGCGCGTCACATGGCGACCATCCGCACGCAGGCACCCTCGATCAGCTCGCTGATCTCCGACAGCGGAGTGGGGCCCGAGGGCCGGTACCAGCGCCAGACACTGACGATCAGGCCGAGCACGCCCGCGCCCAGCAGCTGTGCGTCCCGAAGCGGGAACACGCCCTGGGACATGCCCCGCACCAGCAGGTTCGTCCAGTCCCGCTCGACGAGCTGGACCAGCTGCCGGGCCTCGACGCGCTCGGCCTCCTCGCGCTTGGACTTGCGCGGGCCGGAGAGCAGGTCCATGTGGTTGTGCAGGATGCGCATCTGCAGAACCTCGTGGTCGGAGACCTCGTACGCCGCTCGTACGGCCGCCCGGAGGGCCTCGACCGGGTCCGTGACGCCCTCGGTCGCCTCCGTGAACTTGTCGTGGGACCGCTGGAGCTCCAGCCTCATGATGGTGAGCAGACAGTGGGTCTTGGACTCGAAGTAGTGGTACAGGGCCGTCTGCCCGATGCCGACCCGCTCGGCCACGGTGGACCACTTGGTGGCCTCGAAGCCCGTCTCGCCGAAGCAGCCGACGGCGGCCGCCAGAATGGCGGCGCGCTTGGACCTCGGTCCCGCTTCCGGTTCAACCCTTGTCGCCATGACCCCGTCTCCTGGCCGCCGTCCACCTCGTCGGTACCCGAGAGTAGCCCCAAGCTGAACTCAGTTGCCAATCGGCGCGGGCTGATCCGGCCCGCCTGGGCCCGGTGTGCGTCAAAGGCGCTCCAGCACGGTCGCGTTCGCCATGCCGCCGCCCTCGCACATCGTCTGCAGGCCGTAGCGCCCCCCGGTCCTGCGCAGCTGGTGGACGAGCGTCGTCATGAGCCGGGCCCCGGTGGCGCCGAGCGGATGGCCGAGCGCGATCGCACCGCCGAAGGCGTTGACCCGATCCGGGGCGGCGCCGGTCTCCTTCCGCCAGGCCAGGACGACGGAGGCGAAGGCCTCGTTGATCTCGACCAGATCGATCGCGCCGAGCGGCAGTCCGGCCCGGTCCAGAACCTTCTCGGTGGCGGGGATCGGGCCGGTCAGCATGTGGATCGGATCGGAGCCGACGACGGCCATGGTGTGCACGCGGGCGAGCGGGGTCAGACCGTGGCGGCGCACCGCGTCCTGCGAGGCGATCAGCAGGGCGGCGGCGCCGTCGGAGATCTGGCTGGAAACGGCGGCGGTCAGGCGACCGTCCTCGGCGAGTGGCTGGAGCCCCGCCATCTTCGCAAGGGTGGTGTCGGCACGCGGGCCCTCGTCGGTGGTGAGGCCGAAGGCCGGGGTGATCTCGTCGTCGAAGACGCCGCCGGCCTGGGCGGCGACGGCCCGCTGGTGGCTGGTGAGCGCGTACTCCTCCATGTCCGTGCGGGAGATGCCCCACTTCTCGGCGATCAGTTCGGCCCCGCGGAACTGTGAGACCTCCTGGTCGCCGAAGCGTTCGCGCCAGCCGTTCCCCGCGTACGGGCTGCCCAGGCCGGCCTGCTCCCCGACGTACATGGGGCTGGCGATGGGCACCAGGCTCATCACCTCCACTCCGCCGGCGACCACCAGGTCGGCGGCGCCGGAGCCGACCGCCTGAGCCGCGAAGTGCACGGCCTGCTGGGAGGAACCGCACTGACGGTCGATGGTGGTGCCGGGCACGTGCTGCGGCAGCCCCGCGGACAGCCAGGCGGTGCGGGCGACGTTGCCGGTCTGGGCACCGATCTGGCCGACGCACCCGAAGTACACGTCGTCGACGGCGCCCGGGTCGGCGCCGGTGCGTTCCAGCAGGGCGCGCAGCACATGAGCGCCGAGGTCGGCGGGGTGCACCCCGCTGAGCGCGCCCTTGCGGCGGCCGACGGGGGTGCGGACGGCTCCGACGATGAACGCTTCGGACATGGCGGGCTCCATGGGTTGAGGGCTCAGGTGCTGGGGGCGGCGCGGGTGAAGTCGGGTGCCCGCTTGCCCAGGAAGGCGGCGACGCCCTCCCGGCCGGTGCCGGAGGCGGCCGCGGCGGCGATCGCGCGGGCCTCCCGGTCCAGGTGCGGGCCGAGGTCGGCGGTCAGACCGTCGGCGACGAGACGGCGGGTGGCGCCGAAGGCGGCGGTGGGTCCGCGGCGCAGCGCCTCGGCCGTGCGCGCCGCCTCCGTGGCCAGCTCGGCGGGGGCGACGACACCGGTCACCAGCCCGATGTCCGCGGCTTCGGCCGCGGCGACGCGGCGGTTGGTCAGCAGCAGGTCGAGGGCGCGCTTGGGGCCGATGAGGCGGGGCAGGAACCAGCTGACCCCGGCGTCGGGTGTATAGCCGATGCCGGTGTAGGCGGCGGTGAAGGAGGCGGTGTCGGCGGCGAGGGTCACATCGGCGGACGCGGCCAGGCCGAGGCCCGCGCCCGCGACGGCGCCCTGGACGGCGGCCACCACGGGCGCGTCGCCCGCCGCGAACGTGCGCAGCGCCTCGTGGAGCGCGTCGGTCACCGCGGTGAGGTGTTCCTCCAGTGCCGCGCCGGAGAGCCGGGAGAACTCCCTGAGGTCGCCCCCGACGCAGAAGGACTTCCCCTCTCCGGTCAGCAGCACGGCCCGTACGCCCTCCGCCGCGCAGATGCGTGCCGCGTCCCGCAGTCCGCGTGCCATGTCCAGGCCGATGGCGTTGCCCGCCTCGCCGCGGCGCAGGGTGAGGTGGGCCAGACCGTCGTCGATGGCGATGGCGACGGTCATCGCGCGGTCCATCCGCCGTCGACGGTCAGGATCTGCCCGGTGCAGTACGAGGAGGCGTCCGAGGCGAGGAACAGCAGCGCGCCGTCGAGTTCCTGGCCCTCGCCGCCGCGCCGCAGCAGGGTGTTGCGCTCGACCCAGCGGCTGGAGCGCTCGTCGGCGAAGAGGTCCGCGGTCATCTCGGTGCGGAACCAGCCGGGGGCGAGCGCGTTGACGCGGGTTCCGCCCGGGCCCCACTGTCCGGCCAGTTCACGGGTCAGCCCGATCAGTCCGGCCTTGGACGCCGAGTAGCTCGCGCCGCCGAGCGGGGCGGCGGTCACCAGGCCGAGGATGGAGGAGATGTTGATGACGCTCCGGCCGGGCGCGCCGTCCTCGGTGGGGGCCTCGGCCACGAGACGTGCCAGGTGGAAGGGCGCGGTGAGGTTGACGCCGAGGACTTCGGCGAAGGCGTCCGGGGATTCGTCCTCGGCGCGGGTCTCGCCGGAGGCGGCGGCATTGTTGACCAGGATGTCGACGCGGCCGGTGGCGGCACGCGCGGTGTCGACCAGCCGCGTACGGTCCGCCTCCTGTGAGACGTCACAGGCGACGGGGTGGATGCGCGGATCGGAGTCGGCGAGTTCCTTCAGCCGGTCCAGGCGCCGGGCGGCGGCGAACACGGTGGCGCCCGCTTGTGCGAGGACGGCGGCGAAGCGTGCGCCGAGCCCGGCGGAGGCGCCGGTGACCAGGGCAGTCCTGCCCCGGAGGGAGAACAGCTCCGCCGCGGGTCGGGGCGCGTTCATCCGTCCACCCCGATCGGCAGGGCGGTCGCCCCGCCGTCGAGCACCAGGGTCTGGCCGGTCATCCAGGAGGAGGCGTCGGAGGCCAGGAACAGGGCCGCGTGGGCCACGTCCTCCACCGTGCCGAGGCGCCGCAACGGCAGTTTGGCGGTGAGGATCGGCTCACGGACCTCCCACACCGCCCGCGCCAGCTCGGTCTTGATCAGTCCGGGGGCGATGGCGTTGACGCGGGCGCGCGGCCCGAGTTCGTAGGCGAGCTGCCGGGTCATGTGCAGCATGGCGGCCTTGGTGGCGTTGTAGTAGCCGATGTGCGGATCGACGACGAGCCCGCCGACGGAGGAGATGTTGACCACCGCTCCCCCGCGCTCGGCCATCCAGGCCCGCCAGGCGTACCGGGTCCAGGCGATCATGCCGTACTGGTTGACGCGGACGGTCTTCTCCGCG
Organism: Streptomyces sp. NBRC 110028; assembly: GCF_001417735.1. GTDB lineage: Bacteria > Actinomycetota > Actinomycetes > Streptomycetales > Streptomycetaceae > Streptomyces. Next base: position 251,877 of record NZ_BBUZ01000030.1, on the reverse strand, counting down.
CGCGGCAGGTCCAGGTCGAGCAGATCGCCGTGGTACGGGTTGGTGGCCGCGTTGTTGACGAGGACGTCGAGGCGGCCGAAGCGGGAGATGGTCTCCTCGACGCAGGCTTCCGCCTGCTCGGGTTCACCGGCGTTGGCGACCACGGTGTGGATGTCGCCGTCGCCCTTCACGCGCTGCAGTTCCTCACGGGCCCCGGCGAGTCCGGCCGCTTTGCGGGCCGCGATCACCACATGTGCTCCGGCCGCCCGGTAGGCGGTGGCGATGCCGAGGCCGATGCCACGGGATCCGCCGGTGATGACGGCCACCTTGCCGTCGAGCCTGTTGTCGCTCATGCCGCCCCCGTCGTCCGGTCGGTCTTCTTCTTGTATGGCGCGAGTTCCTGGCGGGCCACGGTGCGCAGATGTACCTCGTCGGGGCCGTCGGCGATGCGCAGCGCCCGGGTGATGGCGTACAGCCGGGCCAGTACGGTGTCGTCGCTGACGCCCGCGGCGCCGTGTGCCTGCACCGCGCGGTCGACCACCTTGTGGGCCACCTCCAGCGCCGCGACCTTGATGGCGGCGACCTCCATGCGGGCGGCGGCGTTGCCGACGGTGTCCATGAGCCAGGCCGATTTGAGGACCAGGAGGCGCACCTGCTCGATGTCGATGCGGCTGCGGGCGATCCACTCCCGGACCACGCCCCGGTCGGCGAGGGGCCCACCGAAGGCGATGCGTACGGTGACGCGCTCGCACATCAGCTGCAGGGCGCGCTCGGCGAACCCCACGGCGCGCATCGCGTAGTGCATCCGCCCAGGTCCGAGCCGTCCCTGAGCGAGCGCGAAGCCCTCGCCCTCGCCGCCGAGGATGTTCGCCACCGGTACACGGACGTCCTCGAAGAGCACATCGCCGTGTCCGAGCCGGTCGGTGTAGCCGAACATCGGCAGGTCGCGCAGGACGGTGACGCCCGGGGTGTCCCGGGGGACGAGCAGCATGCTCTGCTGCCGGTAGGTGGGCGCCCGCGGATCCGTCTTGCCCATCAGGATGATCAGCTCGCAGTCGGGGTCGAGGATCCCGGAGGTGTACCACTTGCGGCCGTTGACGACGTAATGGTCGCCGTCGCGGGTGATGCGGGTGCGGATGTTGCGTGCGTCGGAGCTGGCCACTTCCGGCTCGGTCATGGCGAAGCACGAGCGGATCTCGGCGTCGAGCAGCGGGCGCAGCCAGCGGTCCTGCTGCTCGGGGGTGCCGTAGAGGGCGAGGAGTTCCATGTTGCCGGTGTCGGGCGCCGAACAGTTGAACACCTCGGGGCCGATGATGGAGCGGCCGGCCAGCTCGGCGAGTGGCGCGTAGTCGAGGTTGCTCAGGCCCGCGCCCCAGTCGCCGTGTGCCATGAAGAGGTTCCACAGGCCCTCGGCGCGGGCCTTCTCCTTCAGCTCGGCCATGACCGGCGGCAGCGCGTGCGGGTCGTCCGCTTCGGCGATCTGCCGGTCGTACACCGCTTCCGCGGGGAAGACGTGCTCCTCCATGAAGGACCGCATGCGGTCCGAGAGTTCACTCGCACGGGGCGAGAATCCGAAATCCACGATGGCTCCTGTTCGGTGGGCCGGATCAGCCGAGGATGTCGCGTGCGGTGCGGATCATCGCGGCGATGGTGGGCGGCAGGCGCTCCTGGTCCGGGTCGTGGTGCTTGCCCTCGCGGTGGCGGCGCAGGTTGTGGCCCATGATCGCGGCCATCTTCATGCGGCCGAGCGCCCGGAACCAGTCCATCGCGGGCAGGGCGGGCCGGCCGTCGCGGTAGGTGTCCAGGAGGTCGGTCTCACCGGGCAGGCCGGGCACCGGGTGCCCCAGCCGGGGGAAGTTGCGGTGGTCGGCGAAGAGCAGGAACCAGCCGAGGTCGATCCGCGGGTCACCGACGCTCCAGATCTCCCAGTCCACGACGGCCACGGCGCGTTCGTCCACGCACAGCACATTGCCGAGCCGGAAGTCCCCGTGCAGCAGCACCGGCGGGAGGCCGCGTGGTACGCCATCGGCGAGGCGTGCCAGCAACTCCTCCCCGCCGGGCCGCAGTTCGATGGGAACGGCACGCAGGGTGCGGCTCCATCGTTCCAGCTCGCCGGCGGCGTCGAGCGGTTCGGGCGCGTCGAGCCCGGGTGTGTGCACATCGGTGGTGTGCAGCCGCCGCAGGACGGAGGCGATCTCCAGCATCCGGGCGCGGGCGGTCGCGGCGGGCATCCGGTGCTCGTCGAGGACCGGCTCGATGGCCTCTCCGAGTGCGAAGTCCATGGCGAACCAGGCGGGTTCGGTGTCGTCGACCGCCACGACGCCCGGCACCGGCACCGTGGACCCGGCCAGCGCGCCCAGCACCCGGGCCTGGCGCAGGACGTCGTTGCGTCCGACGGGCCGCTGCCCGGGCGGCACCGCCTTGACGACGTACCGGGCCTCCCCCGCGGTGACCGAGTAGGTCAGCCCCGAGTGGCCGCCCGGCAGTACGGCCAGCTCGCCGATCGCCGCGCCCGGGTGGTGGCGGGCGAGCCGGTCGCGGACCCGGGCGGCCAGCTCGGGCCCCTTCGTGGCGGTGCTCATCGGGCGGGCTCCTTGGGCAGGCCGAGGACGCGTTCGGCGAGGATGGTGCGCTGGATCTCGTCGGTGCCGCCCGCGATGCTGTAGCCGGGGGCGCCGAGCAGATGTTCCGTCCAGGCGTACGTGCCCCACTCCCCCGTGTCCGCCACCAGGCTCGGCCCCAGCAGCTCGGACACCAGGTCGCTGGTGCGGCGCATGGTCTCGGTGGCGTACAGCTTGCCGACGGAGGCCTCCGCGCCGGGTTCGCGTCCGGCGACGAGGGCGGCGGTCACCCGCAGTCCGATGAGCCGCTGGACGAGGGTGCGGATGTGGAGGTCGGCGGCCCGCTGCTGTTCGCCGCCGGTGAGGGGGCGGGGCAGGTGCGCGGCGAGGTCCAGCGCCCGGTCGGCGTTGTCGAGGCCGAGGCTGCCGGAGTCGAGCCGCTCGGCGGCCAGCACGCTGAGCGTGACCCGCCAGCCCTCGCCGACCGGACCGAGCCGGTCGGTGTCGGGCACGGTCACCCCGTCGAGGTAGACCTCGTTGAAGCTGGAGCCACCCGTCATCTGCCGGATGGGCCGCACCGTGACGCCGGGCGCGTCCATGCGCACCAGGAAGACGGTGATGCCGGCGTGTTTACGCACGTCCGGATCGGTGCGGCACACCGCGACGCCCCAGGTGGCGACACGGGCTCCGGAGGTCCACACCTTGTGCCCGGTCAGCACCCAATCATCGCCGTCGCGCACCGCCCTGGTGCGCACCGCGGCGAGGTCGGATCCGGCCTCGGTCTCCGAGAACAGCTGGCAGGCCAGTTCGTCGGTGCGCAGCATGGGCCGCAGCCAGCGCCGCTTCTGCTCCTCGGTGCCCCAGATGGCGATCGCGGGGGCGACGAGCGCCTGCGTCACCGGGAAGATCTCGGGGCGCTGGGGCACGTCGAAGGCCGCTTCCTCGGCGCGGTAGAGCTGCTCGTAGTACGCGGGCAGGCCCCGGCCCCCGTACGACTCCTCCCAGGTGAGCGCGGACCACCCCTGGTCGTAGCGGATGCGCTCCCACTCCTGGACGCGGGCGGTGTGCTCGCGCTCCTGCTCCTCGGTCCAGTTCTCGAACACGGCGACGGAGTCGGAGCCGCTGCCCCACTCCCCGTCGGCGGCGCGGGGCCGGGCGACCGTGCGGAGCCACTGCCGGGCCCCAGTGCGGAACTCCTCGTGTTCCGGGATGCCGCTCATCTCTTCTGCCACTTCCTTCTCCACCTCCGATCGGCGGGGCGTTCAGCGGGACAGCACCGTGCAGGCGCTGACGCCGGGGGCTCCGTACACATGGGTGAAGCCGACCCGGGGAGGGCCCGGGACCTGGCGTTCTCCGGCTCGTCCGCGCAGTTGCTGGACGATTTCGTAGACCTGGCGCAGTCCCGAGGCTCCGATGGGTTCGCCGTTGGCGATGCAGCCGCCGTCGGTGTTGACCGGCAGCGCCCCGCCGATGCCGGTGGCACCGGAGGCGATCAGCCGCTCCTGCTCGCCGTCCGCGCAGAATCCGCACTCGGCGATGTGCATGACCTCAGCGCCGCTCTCGGTGTCCTGGAGCTGGCAGACATCGACGTCGCGGGGGCCGAGCCCGGCCTCCTCGAAGGCGGTGGCCGAGGCGTCGCGGCTGACACTGGTCAGCTCGCCCGCGGGGATCCACGGGCTGAACACTTCGAACGAGCCGAAGCGCCGGGTGCGCACCGCCGCCGAGCGCAGGGTGACCGGCGAGCCGTCCATGGTGCGGGCGGCCTTGGGGGAGCACAGCACCAGCGCGGCCGCGCCCGCTCCGGGGGAGCAGAACATGTAGCGGGTGAGGGGGTCGCTGACCATGCCGGAGCCGAGGATCTCCTCGGCGGACACCGGCTTGCGGCGCCATGCCCCGGGGGTCAGGGCACCGTTGCGGTACGCCTTCTCGGCGACCAGCGCGAGGGTCCTCGGGGTGATCCCGTGGTCGTGCATATAGCGCTGGATCTTCATGCCGAAGAACTGGGTGGTCACCATCAGCCCGTCGCTGCCGTATTCCGCTCCCAGGCCCCAGTCCTCGGGTCTTGGGTCGAAGGCGCCGCGCGGATGCTTGTCGAAACCGACGGCCAGGACGACATCCGCCATGCCGGAGCGGATCGCGTTCACGGCGGAGATCAGCGCGCTGCCGCCGGTGGCGCAGCCGTTCTTGACATTGATGAACGGCAGCCCGGTCAGGCCGAGTTGGGCCACCAGGGTGTCGGCGAGGCCCGCGCTGTCGCTGCCGCCGAACGCGGCCCGCACGCGCGACCACGGGATTCCGGCGTCCGCCAGCGCGGCGTTCACCGCGCCCACGGCCAGTTGCCGGCCGGTCGCCTCGGACCGGCCGAAGGGGGTGCGCCCGGCGCCGCAGACCAGGACGTCGGTGCTCATGATCCCTCCTCGCCGGGGGTGATGGGCCTGGCCCGCGGGACCCCGGGGTCCGCGGTCAGGGTGAGGGGCATGCCGATGTGGAGGGCGTCGAGGTCGTCGACGTCGAGGACGGCGGCCACCCGCACGCCCTCCGCCAGTTCGACGTAGCCGAGCGCGAACGGCGCGAAGCCCCCGGGCGGGGCCTGGTAGGGCGGCGACTTGGGGGCGTACCGCTGCACCGTCCAGGTCCACAGCGTGCCCGTGCCCTGGAGGGCCGCCGGGTCGGCGGAGCCCCCGCAGCGCGGGCACGCGTCCTCCGCGGGATAGACCGTCACCGCGCAGCCGGAGCAGCGCGAGCCCTGGAGCCCGGCGTCCGGACTCCGCGGTGGGGCGGCCATCCGGATCAGCGCCCCTGCCACTTGGGGTCACGCTTCTCCAGGAACGCCGACACGCCCTCGTTGGCGTCCTCGGAGTTGAGCGCCACGCCCACGGCGAGATGCTCCATCACCATCAGCGACTGGGTGTCGGCGTCCAGGCTGCGGTCGATCGTCATCTTCGTGAGCCACATGGTGAAGGGGCTCTTGTCGGTGAGGTCCCCGATGAAGTCCTCGACCGTCGCGTCCAGTTCATCGGCCGGCGCGGACTTGTTGATGAGCCCGAACTCGGCGGCCTCGACGCCGGACAGGAGCTTGCCGGTGAGCATCAGCTCCTTGGTCTTGCGGATGCCGATCATGCGCGGCACCCGGTAGATCGGGCCCGCGCCGCCGAACAGCGCGCGGCGGATGTGGAAGTCCCCGATCTTGGCGTCGTCCGCGGCGATGGCGAAGTCGCAGGAGATCATGATCTCGAAGCCGCCGGCGGTGACGTGGCCCTCCAGGACCGCGACCGAGGGGGTCTTCATCGAGTAGAGGCGATCGCACACCTTCGCGGACTTCACCGCCACGTCGATCGCGTTGGACTTGCCGACGTACTCGGCCTTCAGGCTGTCCAGGTCGAAGCCCGAGCAGAAGGTGCCGCCACGGCCGCGGACCACCAGGACCCGCAGCTCGGGGTCCTCGTCGACCTCGGTGATGATCTCGTCGAGCCGGTCCAGGATCGGCACGGTGACGCAGTTCTTCTTCCACGGGCGGTTGAGCCACACCCGGGCGACGTGGCCGTCACGCTCGAACTGGATCTCGTCTTCCACGGTCATACCCTCACCCCTCTAAACTGAACTGAATTCACTACAACTCTGGGAGCAGGGAGCCGCCCTGTCAACCCCTTGATCGGGACGAGCAGACGTCGATCAACTCGAACGGGATTCAAGAACCAGTGCGGCGAGCCGGGTCCGATGCCGGTCCGCCGTACCGAACAGCGCCTCGCCACCGCGGGCGCGGCGCACATACAGATGGGCCGGGTGCTCCCAGGTGAAGCCGATGCCGCCGTGCAACTGGACGTACTCGGCCGTGGCCAGGCGGAAGGTCTCGGAGCAGACCACGGCGGCGGCACACGCGGCCACCGGCAGCTGCGGCGGGGCGACGGCGGCGCAGGCCGTGGCGTACGCGGATGCCGAGCGCGCCGCCTCCAGCGCGACCAGCACATCGGCCAGCCGGTGCTTGACGGCCTGGAAGGAGCCGATGGGCCGTCCGAACTGGTGGCGCTGGGCGGCGAATTCGACCGTGACGTCCAGCGCGTGGGCGCTGCCGCCGACCTGTTCGGCCGCGAGCGCGGCCCGTCCGGCGTCCAGGGTCGCCGCGACCGTGGCCTCGGCGCCCTCCGCCGTGCCCACGGAGGTGGCGGGCGCGCCCCGGAACTCCAGCAGCGCCTGGCGGCGCGTCTCGTCCAGGACGCGGCGTGGCGTGCGCCGGCAGGTGCCGGGGGCCGGTTCACAGGCGAACAGCCGGGGTCCGCCGGGGGTTCCGGCCCGCACCAGGAGCAGATCCGCGCCGGCGCCGTCGAGCACGAAATCCGCCCGCCCGCGCAGCACCCATCCGGCGCTCCCCCGCTCGGCGGTGACCGCGGGCGCGTCGTCACCGAACCCGGCCACGGTCGCGGTGAGCGTGCCGTCGGCGATCGGGGGCAGATAGCGCTCGCATGCCGCGCGGTCGCCGCTGTACAGCAGGGCGTGCGCGGCCAGGACCACCGTGGACAGCAGCGGCGCACAGCACAGGGCCCGTCCGGTTTCCTCCAGGACGACGGCCAGCTCGGCGAACGTGAAGCCCGACCCGCCGTACTCCTCCGGGACGGCCAGCCCGTGGACACCGATCTCGCCCGCGAGCCGGGCCCAGAGGGCTTCGTCGTATCCGCGCGGTGCGGCCAGATGTTCACGGACCTCCTCCGGACCGCTCGCCTCGGCGCAGAGGTCCCGCAGGACGGTACGCAGCTGCCGCTGTTCGTCCGTTTCGGACAGGAGCTGGGGGGCGATCTCGGGGTGGCGAGGGTTCATGGGGGCTCCACCGTGTTCGTACGACGGGATCACATTCGAGAATTGAACTCAATTCATGACCGTAGACAGGGAGCCTCACCCCGGCAAGACCCCGCACGGACCGGCCATACCCTCGCATCGACTATTGAACTTACTTCACCTCTGTTACCGTGGCGGCCGCGGCCCGACAAGACCTGGGACGGTGACGATGAGGGCACTGCGGCTGACCGCGTGGGGCGACCCCCCGGCATTGATCGACGTCGAGCAGCCCGTGCCCCACGGCGCGGAAGTCCTGCTGCGAGTCGAGGCCACCGGGCTGTGCCACTCCGATCTGCACGTCATCGACGCGGCCGCGGGGGCGCTCCCCTACCGGCTGCCGTTCACGCTCGGCCATGAGGTCGCCGGGCTGGTCGCGGCCCTGGGACCGGACGCCGAAGGCGTGCGGGTGGGCGAGCGCGTGGTGCTCTACGGGCCGTGGGGGTGCGGCACCTGTGGCCGGTGCGCCGTGGGCTGGGACAACTACTGCGACCGGCGTGGCACTCTCCACTGGCACGGCGCCGGCCTGGGCCGGGACGGTGGAATGGCCGGGTACACGCTCGTCCCCTCCGCCCGCCATCTGGTGCCGGCCGGCGATCTGACGGCCGAACAGGCGGCCCCGCTCTCCGACGCCGGTCTGACCTCGTACCACGCCGTGGCCGGGCTTCGGCACACGCTCGGGGAGGGCAGCACCACCGTCGTCATCGGCATCGGCGGGCTCGGCCACCTGGCGGTGCGGATCCTCCGCGCGACCACGGCGAGCCGGGTGCTGGCGGTCGACGTCCGGGAGGAAGCCCTGGCCCTCGCGGACCGTTCCGGCGCGGACTTCGGCACCCTGATGCGGGCGGACACCGCCCGGGTGCTCAGGGCGCGCGGCGGCGGCGCGGGAGCGGATGCGGTGCTCGACTTCGTCGGCACCGCGGAGACGCTGGAACTGGCCACCGGCATCCTGCGGCCCGGTGGTGAACTCGCGCTCGTCGGCAGCGGAGGCGGCGGTCTGACGGTCTCCAAGCCGGGCACCCAGCCGCCCGGGTTCAGGCTCTCGCTGCCCTTCTGGGGCCCCCGCCCCCAGCTCGCCGAAGTGGTCGCGCTGGCGGGTTCGGGAGCACTGCCGGTCGAGACGGAGCGGTTCCCGCTGTCCGCCGCGCCGGAGGCGATCGACCGGCTCCGGCGGGGCCAGGTGCGGGGCCGGGCCGTGCTGGTGCCCGACTGATCACGCCCACAGGCCGCCCGATCACTCTTGCTCGGGGAATTCATGGATGCGGAACGGACACGGAAGGGGAGCCCGTATGCGCTTCGGCGGAAAGGTCGCGATCGTCACCGGCGGGGCCCGGGGCATGGGCGCAGCACATGTCCGCGGGCTGGCCGCGGAAGGGGCCCGGGTCGCCGTCTGTGACCTGCTGGACGAGGAGGGAGAGGCCCTGGCAGGCGAACTCCCCCACGCGCGGTACTGCCACCTCGACATCACCGACGAGGCGGGGTGGCGATCCGTGGTCCGCGCGGTCGAGGACACCCTCGGCCCCGTGGACATCCTGGTCAACAACGCCGGGATCATTCACTTCGGCGGCGTGGAGGAGCAGTCGCCCGAGCACTTCCGCCGGATCCTCGACGTCAATCTGGTGGGCGCCTTCCTCGGCATGCACACCGTCCTGCCCGGCATGCGCGCCCGTGGCCGCGGGGCGGTCGTGAACATCTCCTCGGCCGCCGGCCTCATGGGGTTCGCCGACGGCATCGGCTATGTGGCGAGCAAGTGGGGGGTGCGGGGGATGACCAAGGCCGCCGCGCTGGACATGGCGGGCTCGGGGGTACGCATCAACTCCGTCCACCCGGGCGTCATCCGGACGCCCATGGGCGAGAGCGCCTCACCCGAGCTGTTCACCCAGCAGCCCGTGCCCCGCATCGGCGAGCCCGACGAGGTCAGCCGCATGGTGCTCTTCCTCGCCAGTGACGACGCCTCCTACACCACGGGCGGGGAGTTCCCCGTCGACGGCGGCCAGACCATCGGCCATGTCGGCCACGCCCGCACGGCGGACGAAGCCTGACCGGTGACCGCCGCCGCCCACGCCTGTAGGTCCTGTGCGGCGGACCTTCGCAGGTCCGCGAAGATCCGCCGGGCAGGACCTTAAACGTCCTTGCGGACGGTGAAGAGGGCGGCGAGCCCGACCAGGCAGACCGCCATCACGAAGAACGCCGGGGAGAGCAGGTTCCCCGTCCGCTGGACCAGGAAGGCCGCGATGTAGGGAGCCGTACCGCCCGCCAGGACGGTACCGATGTTGTACCCGATCGCCATACCGGTGTACCGGACCCGGCGTTCGAACAGACGCGGCCACAGGCTGGCCGCCGGGACCTGCACGAACGCGCTGCTCAGCATGAACAGCAGATAGGCCAGGCCCGCCATGGCCAGGCTGTGCCGCCCCATGAGCATCATTGCGGGGTAGGCCATCACCAGGAAGCCCAGCAGCCCGGCCAGCAGGACGCGACGGCAGCCGAACCGGGCGGCGAGCCACCCGGCCGGCACCATGAGCAGCACGGTGATGAGCACGACCCCGGCGGTCATCCAGAACACCAGCGTGGGGTCGTAGCCCAGGTTCGAGGTCAGGTAGATGCCGATGTACGTCAGCCCGACGAAGATGGCGCCGCCCTGGGCCATGGCCAGGCCGATGGACTGCAGCAGCGCGGTGCGGTGGGTGGACAGCACCTCACGGACCGGCGCGGTGGGGATGTCGGCGCGCCGCGCCGCCTCCTCGAATTCCGGGGTGTCCTCGATCCGCAGCCGGGCCCACAGGCAGACCAGGGTGAGGGGGACGGCCATCAGGAACGGCAGCCGCCACCCCCAGGCGGCCATCTGGTCGGTGGTGGTGAGCGCGGAGATCGCCCCGGCCGTGGCGGCCGCGAACATGAAGCCGAGGTTGGACCCGATGGGTGTGACGGCACCGAGGAACGCCCTGCGCCGTGGTGGCGCCGACTCGTAGATGTAGGTGTAGGCGCCGACCGACTCGCCGCCCGAGGAGATGCCCTGCATCAGCCGGGTGATGAACAGCAGCACCGCGGCGAGCACACCGATCTGGTCGTAGGTCGGCAGCAATCCCGTGACGCTGCTGGCCACCCCCATGCACAGCACGGAGGAAACCAGGGCCTTGCGGCGGCCCCACCGGTCGCCGAGGCGTCCGAAGAAGATACCGCCCAGCGGCCGCACCACCAGGCCCGTGGCCAGCACCGCGAGCGCCGCCAGCACCGAGGCCGCCGGATCGTCGCCCGGGAAGAACTGCGGGGCGATCACCACGGCGAGATATCCGTAAACGCTGAAATCGTAGTATTCGATGAGGGTGCCGATGCTTCCGGCGAGCATCGCACGGCGCACCGTGCGGGGGGCGTAGGACGCTGACTCCGCCCCCGGCGGGGCGGGCTGCTCAGTGGTGCTCATGATCCGGCTCTCCTTCCGAACGGAAACGAATCCCGTTCCTTGCCGACGCCCGGGACGCTACAGAACTGAACTCAGTACAGCTAGCCTCGGGAGCGGATTTCTCGGATGGATCCGGGAGGTGACGGCGGGAGCGGCGAGCAGTGACCTGAACTGGATTCAGGGTGCAGGTCTCAGGCGGTGAACCGGCCGCCGTTGGCGAGCAGCACCGCGCCGACCAGGTTCACCGCGGCGTCGCCGGCCAGGAACAGGGCGATGTCGGCGATCTCCTCGGGGGTCGCGTACGGGCGCACCCGCGGATCGGCGAACCCCGTACGCGGCACCTCCGGCGTGCGCGCGGCCATGCCCGTCTCGGTCGGTCCCGGCGCGACCACGTTCACCCGGATGCCGGAGGGGATGACCTCCTTGGCCACGGCCTGGCACAGGGCGTGCACCCCCGCCTTGGACGCGGCGTAGTGGGGGTAGCCGACCGGGGTGTCGAAGGCCGACGACGAGCCGATCACGACGATGGCGCCCGCCTTCGCCGGCCGCATGGCCCGCACCGAGGCGCGCAGCACATGGAAGGTGCCGTCGAGGTTGATCCGCATGACGCGCCGCCAGACCCCATCGCCGAGCGCGTCGGTCACCTCGGGTACGCGGCCCTCCGCGACGGCGTCCGCGATGCGCTGCTTGGCCCACGGATCGTCGACCCCCGCCGCGTGCACCACCAGGTCGAGCCCGCCGTGCCGCCGCAGCACCTCCTCGACGGCGCGGTCGACCGCTGCGGCGTCCGCCACATCGACCGCGACCGCCCTGCCGGCCGGCACGTCCGTCGCGACGGCCGCCGCGCTCGCGCCGTCGACATCGGCCAGGACCACGGCCCGGGCCCCCTCGGCGGCCAGCCGGCGGGCCACCGGCCACGCGGACGCGGGCTTCCACGGCCACCTCGTGCCGACCGGCACACCCCTGCCCGAGGAGCGGGGGTACCGGGGCGACTTCCGTCCGCGACGGCGTCCGGCGGTTCAACGGGCGCGCGGCAGCGGGGCTCACCATGGCACCCGGCCGGGAGCTGGACCCGCTGTCGCTGGACGAACCGCCGTACTACGTCATCGAGACGGCGCCGGCCATCACCTTCCCTTCCACGGCGTGCGCATCGACGACCGGGCCCGGGTCCTGGCGGAGAACGGGGAGCCGCCGCCAGGACTCCTCGCCGCCGGGTCGGACACCGTCGGCCCTGATGTCCGCCACCCGCTGTGGAAGCCCCTTCAGTTCAGTGGGCGCGGCCGACCTCCGGGATCGCCTCACCGGGCGGCACCGGACCGGGCGGGGTGCCGTCGCCGAAGGGGCGCCCGCCCAGTTCCTCCCGCCCGTGCGGGGTCGACCAGCCGGAGAGATCGGGGCCCAGGGGGACGAGGCGCTTGGGGTTCACCTCGGTGTGCACCTGGTAGTAGTGCCGCTTGATGTGGTCGAAGTCCACCGTGTCGCCGAATCCGGGCGTCTGGAAGAGGTCGCGTACGTACCCCCACAGCACCCGGTCCTCGCTCAGCTTGTTGCGGTTGCACTTGAAGTGGCCGTGATAGACCGCGTCGAAGCGCACCAGCGTGGTGAACAGCCGGATGTCGGCCTCGGTGATGGTCTCGCCGACCAGGTACCGCCGCGTGGCCAGACGCTCCGACAGCCAGTCCAGCCGGGCGAAGAGACGCCGGAAGGCGTCGTCGTACGTTTCCTGGTGGTTGGCGAAACCGGCCCGGTAGACGCCGTTGTTCACGTCGAGGAAGACCGCCTCCATCACCTCGTCGATCTCCTCGCGATGCTCCCGCGGGTACAGGTCCGGCGCCCCCTGCCGGTGCAGGGCGGTCCACTGGGTGGCGAGGTCGAGGGTGAGGGTGTGGAAGTCGTTGGTGACCAGCTTCCCGCTGGGGATGTCGACGATCGCGGGCACGCTCACACCACCGGGGTACTCCTTCTCACGGGCGTCGTACGCCTCGCTGAGGAACGCGATGCCCAGCACCGGGTCCCGCTCCCCTGCGTCCAGGGTGAAACGCCAGCTCCGCTCGTCCTGGATGGGGTCCGCGACCGCCAGTGAAAGGGCCGATTCCAGGCCGAGCAGCCGCCGCGAGACCAGTGCCCGGCTGGCCCAGGGGCAGGCCCGGCTGACGACCAGCCGGTAGCGCCCGGCCTCGACCGGCCAGCCGTCCCGGCTGTCGGCCGTGATGCGGTCGGAAAAGTGCGGCCCGGATCGGGTGAATTCCTTCTTTTCCCGGGGTGTCTCCGGTCCACCGGTGCTCAATTCGGTACCTCCCGAAGCGTGCGGCGTGGCTGTGTCCGCCCGACATGTGTACGACTCGGCTCACCTCCTACCCTGCTCCAAACCGGCGAGACATGCGACACAGCACGATCCAGGACACTTCGGCGGGAAGGACGAGGCGCCGCGCGGCAGCCCGGCCGGGCCGGGCCAAAGAAAATCCGCATTATGCCGCAGGTGGAGAACGCGTGGACACCACTTCGCGATCTGAGCACAAAATCACCAAAGAGGCGGCGCTTGTGCAAGGATCCGACCCCCCGGGTCGATCCGGCCCGGGATGCGGAGGGGAAAACACAGTGAAATCGATGACCTTCAGATCCGCTGCCGGGGCGGCACTGACGGTGGCGTTGTCGGCCGTGGCACTGCCCGCTTCGGCCGCGAGTGCGGCGCAGACAGGTGTGGTGGACGGAGCGACCACCACGTCCTTCGGGCAGTTGGCCGACGCGGTGCTCACCGAGCGTACGGCGGCACTGCTGGACGGGCAGCAGGCGCGGCGTACGGCGGCACCGGCCACCAAGAAGGCGCGGCTGTCGGCCGGTCTGACGCGGACCGAGAACACGGCGCTGTCCACGCTGCGGACCCGCAAGGCGCGGCTGGCGGCCCTGGGCGAGGCGTACACGAAAGCCGACACCAAGGTCACCGTGGGCAAGACCCGCGTCGCGAGCGGGCGGGCGATCGTCCAGGCCACGGAGACCACCACGCTGACGTACAAGAAGATCCGCGGGGACGAGCCCGCGACGACCAGCTTCCAGGCGCACCACGAGCTGAGCTTCACCGCCGGGACCGGCGGGAAGTGGGAGCTGACGGGCATCAGGCCCACCGACGACGGGCCCCGGGCCATCAACGAGCCGGCCACGGTGGCGGTGAAGGCGGCGGCCCTGCCCAGCGCGACTCCCGCGTCCACGACGAAGCCGTCCCGGTCGACGGCCAAGCCGGCGGGCGCGTACGACTACGCGGCGATGGCCGCGTACGCGGAGAAGTACTGGAGCAACTACAACCCGGCCTACCGGAAGTTCAACGAGGCCGGTGGGGACTGCACCAACTTCATCAGCCAGGCCCTGAAGGCGGGCGGGTGGAAGCACGCGCCGGGTGACGGGCAGGACTACCGCACCTGGTGGTACGACACCTCCACCCAGGCGACGTCCTGGGTGGGCGCCAACGAGTGGTCGTGGTTCACGCTGGACGCCAAGCGCGCGACCAACCTGGGGAACGTGTACGACATGGGTGTCGGGGACGTCATGCAGATGGACTTCGACCGGGACGGGTCCAAGGACCACACCATGATGGTCACGTACCGCTCCTCCAGCGGTGTGCCGTACATGACGTACCACTCGGTCAACACGTACCGGAAGTCGGTGGCGAGCATCATCGCCTCCAACCCGAACTCCCTGTACTACGCCTACCGCACCTGACCGGGAGCGCTCCGCCGGCCGTGGCCTCCGTCCTCCGGGCGGGGGCCACGGCCCGTTGTCACGCGCGGTGTCCGGTGGGGGCGCTCTCCGCCGCGGCCGGTGTTTCGCGGCTGAAGGCGTGCTCCGGTTCCGGATGGCCGGGGCCCGGGCCGCGGAGGTGATGGCCGGCGCCGGGGCGGAGGCCGTCGAGGTGGACGGCGATGTGGCGGCGGGCGGTGATGTCGAGCCACTCGGGCGGGGTGTTGGGCAGGGGTCTGCTGATCAGGGCCGCGGCCATCAGCACGTCGATGGGGTTGACGTCCTCGCGCACCGCGCCGCACTCCCGGCCGAGGGCGAGCACCGCCTCCAGGGATCCGGTGATGCGGTGACGCAGGGCGGTGGCCTCCTCGTCGTGGAAGGCCGGGCCGCCGAACAGCGGGAGGACCAGGCGGGAGCGCTGCTCGACCACGCCGGTCAGGAAGCGTTCGACGGCCCGCAGCGGGGCGTCCGGGCCGCCCCCTTCGGCCACCTCCTGGGCGGCCAGCGCTTCGGCCAGCACGGTTTCGTAGCCCTCGACGGCCACCTGACGGCAGAGCGCGGCGCGGTCGGGGAAGCGGCGGTAGAGCGTCGCGATGCTGACGCCGGCACGGCGGGCGATGTCGTCCAGGGGCGCGGCGGTGCCGTGCTCGCTGAACATCGCGCGGGCCGCGTCCAGGATGCGCTGCTGGTTACGGCGGGCGTCGGCGCGCATCGCGGGCTTCGACCGTATGGATTCCTGACCGTCCCTCACGCTCCCGCGCCTTCCCTCCGTGTGCGTACCGCATGCCGTGGACCATGCCGCACGGCTGAGCCTAGCCGGGCGGTGGGCTCCGAACCGACGGTCGCGTACGGGCCTCGGCGGCCGAGGGGCGGGCGGCGACGCCGCTACCGCTACGCGCCGCCGGTCCAGCCGGTGGCGGTCACCAGCTCGCGCGCGATGTCCACCACCAGCCGCCCGTCGGTGGCCACGCGCAGGGTGTCCGCGGGGGCCTGCTCGTCCAGGAGGCGGGCCTTGCGGGCGCTGCCCCGCAGTTCACGCTCCAGCTCCGAGCCGAGTTCCCGGCCCGTCAGCCGCTCCTCCGCCGTGGCGTCCGAGGCCGTGAGGAGGACGCGGACGATCCGGGCGCCGGGCCCGGTGGCACGCTCGATCATGTCCGTGGTCGCGGGCAGCACGCTCACGGTGTTCGTGTACACCAGCCGCCGGTGGCCGAGTTCGGCGTAGTGGGCCCAGACGGCCGTCAGGTTGCGTTCGGCGATCTTCGTGCGGTGCGGATCGCCCTCGGGGGCCGGGTGGACCTGTGCCATGAAGTCTCCCTCCAGGATCGCGTGAGGCACGGACGCGGCGCGCAGCTGCGCTGATACCTCCCAGCCGACCGTCGTCTTGCCGACGCCCGCGCGTCCTCCGATGACGAGTACCTCGGCGTGTTCCATGGAGGGAGGGTGTCAGCCGCGGGCCGCCGGCGCGATGCGTTATCCGGGGCACCGGCGGGTGCGGGGCGAGCCGGTGGCACCCGGCAGCGTCGATGGCGACACCGACGGCGGTCACGCCCCGCGCTGAGCACGTGGCTCACGACAGAAAGCCCGACAGTCCCTCCAGCAGCCGGTCCACGTCCTCGGTGCTGGTGTAGGGGGCCAGGCCGACGCGGAGCCCGCCGGTGTCGCCGAGGCCCAGCCTGCGGGAGGTCTCGATGGCGTAGAAGGATCCGGACGGTGCGTCCACACCGCGGCGGGCCAGGTAGCCGTAGGCGTCGGTGGTGTCGCGGCCGTCGATGGTCAGCAGCAGGGTGGGGGTGCGGTCCGCGGCGCGGGAGTGGACCGTGATCGGGTCGAGGGCGGCCAGCCCCTTGTCGATGCGCAGCCGCAGCGCGTCCTCGTGTTCTTCGAGGGCCGCGTACGCCGATGCCAGGCGTTCGCGGCGGCTGCCGCGCGCCCGCGGGTCCAGTCCGGCGAGGAAGTCGACCGCGGCGCGGGTCCCGGCGAGGAATTCGTACGGCAGGGTGCCCAGCTCGAACCGCTCGGGGATGGCGTTGGTGGAGGGGAGCAGCTTGTCGGGGCGCAGGGTTTCCAGGAGTTCGGGGCGGCTCGCCAGGACGCCGAGGTGGGGGCCGAGGAACTTGTACGGGGAGCAGGTGTAGAAGTCCGCCCCGAGCCGGTCGAGGTCGACGAGGGAGTGGGCGGTGTAGTGCACGCCGTCGACGTACAGCAGCGCCCCGGCGCGGTGGGCGCGGCGGGCGATCTCCGGTATGGCCGGGCGGGTGCCGATGAGGTTGGAGGCGGCGGTGACGGCGACCAGCCGGGTGCGCTCGCCCAGGACGGCGCTGATGTCGTCCGGGGTCAGCTCGCCCGTCGCCGGGTCGAAGTCGGCCCAGCGCACGGTGGCCCCGGCCCGGTCGGCGGCCTGGATCCAGGGGCGGATGTTGGAGTCGTGGTCCAGTCGGGTGACCACGATCTCGTCGCCCGGCGACCAGGTCGTGGCGAGCGTACGGGAGAAGTCGTAGGCCAGTTGGGTGGCGCTGCGGCCGAAGACGACCGCGGTGGGGTCCGCGCCGAGCAGGTCGGCCATCGCCTGCCGGGCCGCCGCGACGATCGCCTCGGCGTTGCGCTCCCCCGCCGTGGTCCGGCCCCGGTTGGCCAGCGGATGGGCCAGCGCGTCGGTGATGGCCTCGATGACGGGGACGGGGGTCTGCGTACCGCCGGGGCCGTCGAAGTGGGCCGAACCGGCCTTCAGCGCGGGAAACTGCGCGCGGATGGCGGTGATGTCGTACGTCACGGCAACTCCTTGCTGCGGTGCGGAGGGCGGTCGGCGGATGAGGCACCGTGGTGATCGATTATGGAGTTCGCCAGGGCTGCGGGGAACAGCGCCACAGCTCCCGCCGGCCCGCGGGAGGGGGCTTCGAGGGGCCCGTGGCGGCCGTGGTCGGCTTCGCCGGGCGGAGGCGTGATCAGGCGCGTGCCCGGCCACCCTGCTTGAATCATCCCATCGGACACATAACGGGAAGAATGGTCGCCCCCCCATTCCGCCGCACGGAACCGGAGCGCGGGACCGGGCGCGGGACCGGGGCGCGGAGGGTGGTGGCACCGGCGTGAGCAGCGAGTCTCCCCCTCCGCCGGAGCGGGCGCGGAAAGGGGAGGGCGGACGGCGTCCGGGGATCCGGCGCGGCGGGCGGGCGCGGTACGCGGCGCTCGGCAGCCGTCCGCGCCGGGCGCTGCGAGCCGTGGCGCCGATGTCGGCGGGGCCCCGGGGGGCCGGTGCGGACGGGGCGAGTGATCGGGTGCATCCCGGGGTGCGGCTCGCCGCCGCGTACGCATGGCGGCTGTTGGCCGTCGGGGTGACGGTCTATCTGGCGTTCACCGTGCTGGGCCGTTTTCAGCTGGTGGCGGTCGCGGTGTTCCTGGCGCTGGTGGGCACGGCGCTGCTGCGGCCGCTGGCCGATGTGCTGGCGCGCGGGCTGCCCCGGCCGCTCGCGGTGGCGCTGGCGGTGTTCGGCAGTCTGCTGGCGGTGCTGGGGCTGCTGGCGCTGGTGGGCAGTGCGGCGGCGGGTGAGGCGGGACGGCTCGTGGGCGAGTTCCGCGGCGGGATCGGCCGGATCACGCAGTGGCTGGAGGGGCCGCCGTTCCATTTCCGGCACCGTACGCTGACCGGGCTGCACAACAGGATCAGCACCTTTGTGTCGGCCCATCGCGCCACCCTCATCAGCAGCGCGCTCAGCAGCGCGGGCCGGATCGTGGAGGCGCTGACCGCGGCGGTGCTGGGGCTGTTCTGCTCGCTGTTCTTCGTGCATTCCGGTGACGGGATGTGGCGGTGGTTCCGCGAGCAGCTCCCGGAGGCGGCCCGCTCCCCGTGGGACCGGGCGGGCCGGGCGGCCTGGAGCACCTTCGCGGGGTACACCCGGGGGATCATCCTGGTGGCGGCGGCCAACGCGACGCTGGTCGGCCTGGTCCTGCTGCTGCTGCGGGTGCCGCTGGCGCTGCCGCTGACCCTGCTGGTCTTCTTCGCCACCTTCATCCCGCTGATCGGCTCGCCGATCGCGCTGGCCGTGGCCACGGTGGTGGCCCTGGCCGGGCGGGGGCCGGTCATCGCGGCGGTGGTGCTCGCGCTCGTCGTCGTGGCCGGGCAGTTCGAGGGGCATGTGCTGCATCCGCTGGTGATGAGCTGGGCGGTGCGGCTGCACCCGGTGGTGGTGGCGATCTCGGTGATCGCCGGAAGCATCGTGGCCGGGGTGGTCGGCGCGATCGTGGCCGTGCCCATGGTGTCCGTGGCCTGGTCGGTGACCCGTGCGCTGCGGACCCCGCCCCGATAAATTGCATCTGAGATTCGCATTATCTAATCTGGTGTCATGCGGCTGACGAAATCGACCGACCTGGCCCTCCGGGCCATCATGCGACTGGCGGTCACCGGGGCCGAGCCGTGCACCGCGCGGCAGATCGCCGGGGAGATGCGGGTGCCGTACAGCCACTTGGCGAAGGTGGCCGCCCGGCTGCAGCACCTCGGCCTCATCGAGACGCGACGGGGGCGCGGCGGCGGGCTGGCGCTCACCGGGGCGGGCCGCACCGCGTCGGTCGGCCAACTGGTCCGGGAGCTCGAAGGGCCCGCCGAGGTGGTCGACTGCGAAGGCGACACCCCGTGCCCGCTCCGGCAGGGCTGCCGGCTGCGGATGGCGCTGCGGCAGGCGCAGGAGGCGTTCTTCTCCTCGCTCGACCCGCTGACGGTCACCGATCTGGTCGGCTCCCCCACCGGGCCCGTCCTGCTCGGACTGGTCGGACAGGGCCCCGAGGCGGACCGGTGAACCCTCCGGGGACACCGGGCCGACCCTCCCCCGCCCGTGCGCCGGCGCTCACCGCGTCGGGTTTCTTCGCGCCGTTGAATACGAATCTCATGTACCGCTTAGGAGCCGGTGATGCTCTCCCAGAAGTCCGCTGACACCGTCCGCGCCACCCTGCCCGCCGTCGGCGCGGCCATCGGGTCCATCACCGACCTGTTCTACCGGAAGCTCTTCGAGGCCCACCCGGAGCTGCTGCGGCACATGTTCAACCGGGGGAACCAGGCCGCCGGAATCCAGCGGCAGGCCCTCGCCGGCGCCGTCGCCGCGTTCGCCACCTCGCTGGTGGAGCACCCCGGTGTCCGCCCCGACGCGATGCTGACCCGGATCGCGCACAAGCACGCCTCGCTCGGGGTGAGCCCCGCTCAGTACCCGCTGGTGCACCGCCACCTGTCGGCCGCGATCACGGAGGTCCTCGGTGACGCGGTCACCGAGGACGTGGTGGCCGCCTGGGACGAGGTCTACTGGCTGATGGCCAATGCCCTCATCGAGATCGAGCGGCGGCTGTACGCCGAGCAGGGCGTGCTGGCGGGCGGGACCTGGCGGCCGTGGGAGGTGACCGAGCGGGTCCGGGAGACCGCGGACGTCGTCACCTTCCGGCTGCGGCCCGCGGACGGCCGCCCGGCACCGGCCTTCAAGGCGGGCCAGTACGTCTCGGTCCAGGTCGAACTGGCCGACGGGGCGCGCCAGATCCGTCAGTACAGCCTGACCAACCCGCCCGGTGCGTCGGTGCGCTCCATCACCGTCAAGCATGTGCGCGGCGGCAAGGGGCCGGACGGCGAGGTCTCGGGTCATCTGCACGAGCACCTCCGGGAGGGCGATGTGATCAGCGTGTCCGCCCCGTACGGCGACCTCGTGCTCGACGCCACGGACGCACCCCTGCTGCTGGCGTCGGCCGGTATCGGCTGCACACCGATCGTCGCCATGCTGGAGGACCTGGTCGACCGGGGGCACCAGGCCCCGGTCATCGCGGTCCACGCCGACCGCTCCCCCGACGACCACGCGCTGCGCGCCGACCAGGAGCGGCTGGTCACCAAGCTCGCCCAGGGCTCCGCGCACCTCTGGTACGAGCGGCCGGGGGACGGCCGGCCGGCCGAGCGCACCGGCCGGGTGGACCTGTCGGACGTCGAGATCCCCGACGGCGTCCACGCCTACCTCTGCGGACCACTGGGGTTCATGCGGTCGGTGCGGACCCAGCTGCTGGAGCGCGGTGTACGGCCGTCCGCCATCCACTACGAGGTCTTCGGCCCCGACCTGTGGCTCGCCCAGGACTGACCCCGGCTCACCCGACCGCCGCTTTCCGGCCGTCCCCGGCGACCGCCGGGCCCCGGATCGCGGCGTGAAGGACACGAATGGCCCAGGGTGCGGTCGCCTCGGTCCGGGTACTCGTGGCACGGTACGCAGCACGGATTCCGCCCATCCCGGATGAATGCCGGACATGGCCGCCGGTATCACCGCACCCGACCGAGGAACCATGGATCGCGAAAAGATCACTCTCAGCGGCACCCAGGAGACGATGCTCGCCACGCTGTACGGCAGGGCGGTGGACAGCCGCTCTCCGCACTCCGTCCTGGGCGACCATACGGCCCAGGAGGCGGTGGAGCGCGTCGCCTACGACTTCGCCAAGACGGGCATGACGGAGACCACCGCGGTCGGCATCGCGCTGCGGGCCAAACAGCTCGACGACTGGACCGCCGCGTTCCTGGCCGAGCACCAGAAGGCGACCGTGCTGCACCTGGCGTGCGGGCTGGACACCCGGGTCCACCGGCTCGACCCGTCGCCGTCGGTGCGCTGGCTGGACGTCGACTACCCCGACGTCATCGAGCTGCGCGAGCAACTGCTCCCGCGGCCTTCGGGCGCCTACGAGATGATCGCCTCCTCGGTGACCGAGGAGGCGTGGCTGCGCGAGGTGCCCGACGACCGGCCGACCGTGGCCGTCTTCGAGGGCCTGACGATGTATCTGCGCAAGGAGGAGGGCAAGCGCCTCATCCAGCGGATCACCGACCGGTTCCCCGGCGGTCAGCTGCTCTTCGACGTCTACGGGTCCCTGGGCATCCGGCTCCAGAAGTTGGTTCCGGCGGTGCGCAACGCGGGCGCGACGCTGCACTGGGGATTGGACGATCCGCGTGAGATCGAGAGCTGGCACGACGGGCTGACCTTGATGGACTCGGTGCGCAGCGTCGACATGCCGGGGATGGAGGCGATGCCCACCGCGGGCAGGATGAGCATGAAGGTGATGGCGCGTCTGCCCGGCTTCAAGGACGTGGGCCGCATTCTGCGCTACCGCTTCTAGTGCCCGCGTCAGTCAAAGTTCGCCCGGTAGCAAGGCGTCCTGGTGCGGTCAGATGCAAGGCGCCGGATCGGCCTCGTAGTGGGGCCTACTCGGTCGATTCGGCAACGCCGCAGATGACCGTGCCAGGGCGGCGAGCGGGGTGAACCTTGGCTGACGCGGCACTAGCTCATGGATGGCGCCACCGCGCGGAGGGGACGCCGGGCGATCCACAGGCTGAGCCCCGCGAGCGGGATCGTGGTCAGGACGGTGACGGCGACCGTTCCGAGACCGTCGTCCCCGCTGCCGAGCAGCTGGCCGGTGAGCAGGAAGAGCACCATGTTGTTTCCCGCGTGGGCCAGGCTCGCGGTCCATATCGTGCCGCTGCGTATGAAGAGCCAGGCGAGAATGACCTCCTGGCACTGGAAGCTGAGGGTCCACACCAGCAGCCCCAGCAAGAGATGCGGGAATTCGACATAGCCGATGAAGGCCAGCGGAAAGTGCCAGGACGCCCAGATG
The DNA here is from genome assembly GCF_001417735.1 of Streptomyces sp. NBRC 110028. Classification (GTDB taxonomy): domain Bacteria; phylum Actinomycetota; class Actinomycetes; order Streptomycetales; family Streptomycetaceae; genus Streptomyces. Next base: position 229,767 of record NZ_BBUZ01000030.1, on the reverse strand, counting down.
AGCCCGGTGACGATCATCGATGGCGCCATTCTTCCGCCGAAGAGCCGCGGCCGGAGATAGCTGGTCCAGCCGAACTCCTCACCCCAGTACAGCGGGGTGAGGAGCGGCATCGCGAGCATCAGGGCGCACAGCGCCGCCCAGCCCGGGACACCGTCCGCGATCTCGTCCAGCGGGCTGAGGTCCGGGCGCCACACACCCAGCGCGGCCGCGAGCGCCATGGTCACGGCGGCGAACGCCAACGGGCCCAACCAGGCGAGGAGGTAGTAGCGCCAGGCGGACTTCAGCCGGAGCCGGAGCCCCGCGTCGGCGAATCCCTCCCGGGTGACCCAGCGCCGTACGACGAACGCCGCGATGCCGGGTACGCAGAAGGCCGGGAGCTGCAGCAGGGGATGCAGTGCGGACAGTCCCATGGCTGTGTACGCCACGAACAGCCACAGCCAGGTTCCGGCGCAGGACAGGGCGAGGTACACCACAATTCCTCTGGTTTTCGATGACATCGACGCGCATGCCTTTCGTGAGTGATGACGGGTCGGCGCGGAAGGCCGCGGAAGAGAGCTGGATCAGGCTGCCGTCCGGCGGCGTGCGGACGCATCGCTGCCGAGGGTGAATTCCCCGTCCCCCGGCATCGGGAGGGCGGCTGGCTCTTTCGGGGGAGGCGGTGCGCTCCGGGCCGCCGGTAGCGTGCGGGCCATGCGCACACTGATGCGCCCGCTTTTCGATGGCGCCACCTATCGGGGTTGGGCTTACGCGTTTCTCGGAGCGGCACTGAGTGTGCCGCCGCTGGTGGTGGCGGTGGTGGTGTCGGCGCCGCCCGGGTGGCCGCTGCCCGGCCGTATCGCGGGCGTCACGCTCGCGCTCGTCGTGGTGATCGCTGTCATGGGCGGTCCGCACGCGGCGCGCCGCGGATGCGTCACGCTGGCCAATCGGTGGCTCGGCACCGAACTGCCCGCCCCGGCCGCCGCGTCGCCCCGGTCCCGGTGGGCCAACCGGGCGCGGACGGCGGCCTGGCTGGTGCCGCACGCGGCGGTGGGCGTGGCGGCGACGGCGGTGACCGGGGCGCTTGCCTTCGCCGCCGTCATCTTTCCGGCCGTATGGCTGGACGGCGGGGGCCGGGTCGCCGTCCTCAGGGGCCACGTCACCGTGCGGGCGGGCGTGACGGGGGCGTGGTGCCCCGTCGTCACCGCCCTGTGTCTGCTGCTGGCCGCGTACGTGACCGCGGCCGCCGCGGCGGGGCTCCGGCTGCTGGCTCCGGTCCTCCTCGACCACCGGCCCGCCGAGCGGGCGGCCGCCGCCGAGGAGCGGGCGCGCCTGCTGGCCGGGCGCAACCGGCTGGCGCGGGAGCTGCACGACTCCATCGGGCATACGCTGACCGCCTCCACCATCCAGGCGGCGGTGGCGAGCGAACTGCTGGAGCGTGATCCGGCGGCGGCCCGGCGCGCCCTGAACACCATCGAGGAGACGGCCCGCGCGGCGATGGACGACCTCGACCATGTCCTCGGAGTCCTGCGGGACCAGCACGCGTCCACCGCTCCCGCGCGCACCCTCGCCGATCTCGGCACGCTCGCTGAGTCGGTGCGCCGGGCGGGCGCGGTGCTGGAGATGACGACCGAGGGCGCCCTGGACCGCGTCCCGGCGACCGTGTCGCGCGAGGCGTACCGCATCGTCCAGGAGGGGCTGACCAACGCGCTGCGGCACGGCGCCGAGGCGGGCATCACGCTGCGGGTCGCCGCCCGCGACGGCCTGCTGGAGGTGGAACTCGTCAAGCCGGTGGGCGGCGGGGCGCGCTTCCGCCGGGGCGGGCGGCCGCGTCGGGGGCTGGCCGGGATCGCCGACCGGGTACGGCTGCTGAACGGTGAGGTGTCCGCCGGGCCGGTGGACGGCCCCGGGGGCGGATGCGCCCGGTGGCGGCTGGTGGCGCGGCTGCCGCTGGGGGCCGCGCGATGACCACCGTGAACGCCGGTGGGGCGCCGGACGGGGCCAGGAGTGCCGGCCGTGCGGTGCGCGTGCTCATCGTGGACGACGAGGAACTCACCCGCACCGGACTGCGGACCCTGCTGTCCGCGCAGCCCGATCTCACCGTGGTCGGCGAGGCCGCCGACGGGTCCGAAGTGCTGCCGCTGGTGGACGCGTCGCGGCCCGATGTGGTGCTGATGGATGTGCGGATGCCCACCGTCAACGGCATCGAGGCCACGCGGCGGCTGCGGGCCGCGTCGGCGGAGCCGCCGAAGATCATCGTGATCACCACCTTCGAGAACGACGAGTATGTCTACGACGCCCTGGAGGCCGGGGCCAGCGGGTTCATCCGCAAGCGGGCCCCGGTCCAGCAGATCGCCCATGCCATCCGGCTGGTGGCCAGCGGGGATTCGGTCCTCTTCCCCGAAGCCGTCGCCCGTCTGACCACCGGACGTCCGGTGCGGCGGGAGGCCGCGGAGCGGGTGGCGGCGCTCACCCGGCGGGAGGCGGAGATCCTTCAGCTGATGGCGGAGGGGCTGACGAACCAGCAGATCGCGGGGGCGCTGACGGTGAGTCCGGAGACCGTCAAGACGCATGTGGGCAATGTGCTGACCAAGCTGGGCGCCGGGAACCGGACCCAGGCGGTGATCCTGGCCTTCGAAGCGGGGCTCGTGCCACGAAGGTAAGAAAGCGGTTTCAATCATCAAGTCACCTGTGTGGCAGACGCCTTGACACCACTTATGACAGCGCTTTCTATTGCGTGATGACCTCTGGACGACGCTCCGTCAGACCCGGCCGACGCCCGCCACGGACGCACACGCCCGCACCGGCGACCCGCTGTTCGTCACCCCGGACGTGTCGGGCCCGTACGGCACTCCCACCAGCGGCCCGCGGCTGCGCACCGGCCTGGCCTTCGCTCCCCGGCCAAGCTCCCCTCTGCTCGACTCCGGCGTCCCCACCCCCGGCAACGGCGGCCGCGACTACCGGGGCACTCCGCTCTACCACGGCGCCCCCGACATCGGTGCGATCGAGGGCCCGTGTTAATCGCCGCCGTTCGCCGGTGGCGCCTCGTACCGTGAGGAGATGGTGGAGATGACGGAAGTGGAGAGCGAAATCCTCGATCCGATGGAGCGGCTGCTCGCCGAGCGGGCTTGTGAGCGGCTGATCGTGGAGTTCCTGTGGCGGCTCGATCTGGGGGAACCGGGCACGGTGGCGGAGTTGTTCACCGCCGACGGGACGTGGGAGTGGCCCGCCGGGGATCGGCTGGTGCGGGGGCGGGACGCGCTGTGGGAGTATTTCGCGTCGCGGCCGGTGGACCGGCTGTCGCGCCGGGTGTGTTCGAACGTCCTGGTCACGGTGGACTTACGCGACGACGGCCGGTGCGACGTCGTATTTCGCGACGTACCGGGTCGACGGCTATCGCGGCGGCATCGTCCCGTCGCGGCCGCCGGTCGATGTGGGGCACTACGAGGACGCGCTCCGCCGGGTGGAGGGGCGGTGGCTGCTGGCCTCGCGAACCACGCATCTGGCCTTCGGCGGGGCTACGGAGCGGCTCGGGGGCGCGGAGCGGACGTGAGTCAGCGGTCCTCCGCTTCCGCGCCGCAGCGCCGGCAGTGCTCGAAGGGAGTGATGTCCTGGAGGGCGCCGCACGCGGCGCAGACGCGGTCCAGCCAGCAGGCGGCGTCCCCGCCCTCAGGTTCGGCGGGGGCGGGGGCCGAGGGCTGCCGGGGGTCTGTCTCGCTCATCGTCGATGTCCCTCTCTCGCCGGAGTCTCTGCCCGACCATTGGCCGGGTATCAGGATCCCACGCGACGGACAGCGGCCTCGGGCGCGCTGACCTTCAGGTGTCCCGAGGCGGTCCCCGGGCCCGTCGCTTCCTGGAGCAGGTACCCGCCTCCTGGGACGACACCCGGCTGCCGGTGGGGCGACCCGGGGAGAGCGCGGTGCTCGCGCGGGCGAAGGGCGGGCGCTGGTTCATCGGCGGCACCTTCACCGGCGACGCGCACACCGCCGCCGTGGCACTGCGGCTGGGCGGGTGAAGTGGCTGGTCGACCTCGTCCTCGACGGAGCGGACGGCCTGGTGCGCGAGCCGAGGGTGGTGCGCGGCGGGGACACCGCGTCCGTCCCGGTGGTGAAGGACGGCGGATTCGCCGCGATCGCCTGCCGCCGGCGGCCCGGCCTCACCAGATGCGACCGGTCCTGACCGCACACCTTGAGGCACATGCCCGCGCCGGATCCGGCGCGGGCGCGCGGAGCGGCGGATCCCGCGCATCTGACGCATGATCGTTCCAGGGCGACCGAGCGGATCACACGTCAGGAAGCGGATATGGCGATCACCAGATGGTTCTTCGAGCCCGGCCACACGGGCGCCGAATTCAAGGCCAGGCACATGATGGTCACGTACGTGCGCGGGCAGTTCAAAAATATTCAGGGGTCGATCGAGGTGGATCCCGACAAGCCGGAGGACGCCCGGATCGAGGCGACCATCGACGCGACCCAGGTGTACACGGGGCAGCCGCAGCGGGACGCCCATCTGCGCAGCGCGGACTTCTTCGACGTCGCGCACCACCCGATGTGGACGTTCACCAGCACGGGCGTCACCCAGCTGAGCGAAACCGAGTTCGAGGTCACGGGCGACCTCACCGTGCGCGGTGTCACCCGCAGGGTGCCGCTGCACGTGGCCTATCTGGGGCAGTGGGGCACACCCTGGTGGGAGGGCGACCAGGACCTGGGGCCGAGGCAGCGGGCGGGCTTCCTCGCCACGGGCCGGGTCAACCGGCATGACTTCGGGGTGTCCTGGAACGACGCGGTGGACCGGGGCGGGGTCGTGGTGAGCGACCTGGTCGATATCACCATCGACGTGGAGGCCGTGCTCGACCCCTCGGGCCCGCGTTCCTGAGCGACGGAACCGCTAACGGCCCGGAGGTCTGCGGGTGCGGGTCCACTCCCCCAGCTGCCGGGCCGTCCAGGTGTTGACGATCCGCTCCTTCGGCACGCCGCATTCCACCGCCCGGGTGCATCCGTTGATCTGCCAGTCGAGCTGGCCGGGTGCGTGGGCGTCGGTGTCGACCGAGAAGAACGTCCCCGCCCGGACCGCCTCCCGGAGCAGCCGCCGCGGCGGGTCCAGCCGCTCCGGTCTGCAGTTGATCTCCACGGCGGTGCCCGACTCCGCGCAGGCCGCGAAGACCTCGGCGGCGTCGAACGCCGACTCGGGCCGCTTGCCGCCCAGCAGCCGCCCCGTGCAGTGCCCCAGCACATCGACGAGCGGATCGCTGACCGCGGTCACCATCCGGCGGGTCATCGGGCGGGCGTCCATCCGCAGCTTGGAGTGGACGGAGGCCACCACCAGGTCCAGCCGGTCCAGCAGTTCGGGCTCCTGGTCCAGCGAGCCGTCGGCCAGGATGTCGACCTCGATCCCGGTCAGCAGCCGGAACGGCGTCAGCGTCTCGTTGAGCGCCGCCACCACGTCCAGCTGCTCGCGCAGCCGGTCCGCCGAGAGTCCCCGGGCGACGGTCAGCCGTGGGGAATGGTCCGTCAGCACCGCCCAGTCATGCCCCAGCCGGGCGGCCGTACGGGCCATCAGCTCGATCGGGGAACCGCCGTCGGACCAGTCTGAATGCAGATGGCAGTCGCCGCGCAGCGCGGCCCGCAGCTCGTCCGCGGCGGCCCCGGCCCCGTGCTCCCCGGCCCCGTGCTCCCCGGGGCCGGCTTCCAGCTTCCGCAGATAGCCGGGCACCTCCCCCTTGAGCGCCTCCTTGACCACCTGTGAGGTCTTGGGGCCGAGGCCCTTGAGCGAGGCGAGGGTGCCCGCCGCCACCCGTCGCTCCACCTCTTCCGCGGGCAGCCCGGCGAGCACCGCCTGCGCGGTACGGAAGGCGCGGACACGGTACGTGGGTGCCTGCTCGCGCTCCAGCAGGAACGCGATCCGGTCCAGAGCCGTCAGCGGGTCCACCACGCCCTCCATTGTCCTCGCGGTGCCTCAGGCGCGCCGGTCCGGGCGGCGGCCCGGGGGCTGCCGGGGCTCGGGCCGGGCGGTCTGCTCGGGCACGTCGCAGGTCTGGGGCGACTTGTCGGAGACGGTGATGGGCCGGCCGTAGTGCTGGATCTCCAGCGGGGCGCCCTCGACCAGGGTGTAGGTGGCGGTGAGGTCGGTGATCTCCACCCGCAGCCGCCGTCCCAGCACCTGCACGCTGAAGGCCAGCCGGGCCAGCTTCTCCGGCAGCTTGGGCGAGAAGCACAGGCTGCCCTCGCGGTACCGCATCCCGCCGAACCCGGCGACCAGCGCCATCCAGGTGCCCGCCAGTGAGGCGATGTGCAGGCCGTCGCGGGTGTTGTGCTCCAGGTCCCGCAGGTCCATCAGGGCCGCCTCGCCCAGATAGTCGTAGGCGAGGCGCAGATGGCCGACCTCGGCGGCCATCACCGCCTGGGCACAGGCGGACAGGGAGGAGTCCCGGACAGTCAGATGCTCGTAGTAGGCGAAGTTGCGGGCCTTCTCCTCGTCGGTGAAGCACTCGCCACGCAGATACATGGCCAGCACCAGGTCGGCCTGTTTGACCACCTGTTTGCGGTACAGGTCGAAGTAGGGGAAGTGGAGCATGAGGGGGTACTGGCTGGGGTGGGTGTTCTGGAAGTCCCACTCCTGGTGGTCGGTGAAGTCGGCGGACTGCTCATGGACGCCCAGCGTCTTGTTGTACGGGACGGCCATGGCCTCGGCCGCGTCCCGCCAGGTCGCCGCCTCCTCGTCATCGGCGCCCAGCGCCGAGCCCTTGTCCGGGTGGCGCTCCACGACGTCCGCCGCGGCGCGCAGGTTCGACTGGGCCATGAGGTTGGTGTAGACGTTGTCGTCCGCGATGGCGCTGTACTCGTCCGGGCCGGTCACCCCGTCGATGTGGAAGCGGCCGTGGTGGTCGTGATGGCCCAGGGAGCGCCACAGCCTGGCGGTCTCCACCAGGATCTCCACCCCGGTCTCGCGTTCGAACTCCTCGTCGCCGGTGGCGGCGACGTAGCGCACCACGGCGTCGGCCACATCGGCGTTGATGTGGAAGGCGGCCGTGCCGGCCGGCCAGTAGGCGGAGCACTCGGAGCCGTCGATGGTGCGCCAGGGGAACGCGGCCCCTTCGTGGCCCAGCTGACGCGCCCGCTCCCGGGCGGCGGGCAGGGTGGACTGGCGCCAGCGCAGCGCCTGGGCGACCGCCTCGGGGAAGGTGTAGGTCAGCAGTTGCAGGACGAAGGTGTCGGCGTCCCAGAAGGAGTGCCCGTCGTAGCCGGAACCGGTGAGGCCCTTGGCGGGGATGGCGCGTTCCTCGGCGCGCGCGCCGGCCTGCAGGACGTGGAAGATGCCGAACCGTACGGCCTGCTGGATCTCGGCGTCGCCCTCGACCTCGACGTCGGCGCGGGCCCAGAAGTCCTCCAGCCAGGCGCGCTGCTGTTCGACCAGGCCCTCCCAGCCGGTGGAGGCGGCTCCGGCGAGCGCCGCCTCCACCTGGTCGCGTACGGCGGGCAGTGAGCGGGTGCCGGACCAGCCGTAGGCGACCAGCTTGTCCAGCCGTAGCTTCTCGCCCGGCTTGAGGACCGAGGTGACGGTGAGGCGGGCGACGTCGTCGGCGCTTTCACTGACGTGACGGGTGGGCGGCGGCCCGGTGATCAGGTGGTCGGCGGCGGCGCCGACCCGCAGCCGGCTGGCCTTGGTGCAGTGGATCAGCCGCAGCCGCTTGTCGACGGCGGCGTGCTCCTCCGGCTCCAGCGGGCTCTCCAGCGCGGAGGCGACCCGGGGATCCCCGCCGCGCTCCGGCAGCTGCTCGTTGGCGACCAGTTCGGACTGGACGACGACCCGGATCTCGGCGTCCAGCGCCTCGACCTCGTAGGCGATCGCGGCGATGGACCGCTGGGTGAGGGAGACCAGCCGGGTCGAGCGGACCCGCACGCTGGTTCCCGAGGGGGAGGTCCATTCGCAGGTGCGGTGCAGCAGGCCGGCCCGCAGGTCGAGCACGCGCTCGTGGGAGCGGAGCCGCCCGTAGCGCAGGTCGAAGGGCTCGTCGTCCACCAGCAGCCGGATGACCTTGCCGTTGGTGACGTTGATCATGGTCTGGCCGGCTTCGGGATAGCCGTAACCGGCCTCCGCGTACGGCAGCGGGCGCAGCTCGTGCACACCGTTGAGGTAGGAGCCGGGCAGTCCGTGCGGCTCGCCCTCGTCGAGGTTGGCGCGCCAGCCGACGTGGCCGTTGGAGAGCGCGAACACGGACTCGCTCTGCGGCAGCAGATCGAGGCGGAGCACGGTCTCGCGCAGCTGCCAGGGATCGACGGCGTACGAGGAATCGGTGATCACGAGGGGCCCTCCAGCAGCTCGGCGAGATCCTTGACGACGATGTCGGCGCCGTGTTCGCGCAGCGCGTCGGCCTGGCCGGCCCGGTCCACTCCGACGACGCAGCCGAAGCGGCCGGCGCGGCCCGCCTCCATGCCCGCCAGGGCGTCCTCGAAGACGGCCGCCTCGGCGGGCTCGGCGCCCAGTTCCCGGCCGGCCTCCAGGAAGGTGTCCGGGTTCGGCTTGCCCGGGAGCCCGCGCTCGGCGGCGACCACGCCGTCGATCCGCACCTCGAAGAGATGCTCGATACCGGCGGCGATCAGCACGTCGCGGCAGTTGGCGCTGGAGGAGACGACCGCGGTACGCAGCCCGGCGGCGCGCACGGCCTCGGCGAACCGCACCGATCCGGGGTACGCCTCGACACCGTCCTCCCGGATCTTCTCCAGGACGAGGATGTTCTTCCGGTTGCCGAGCCCCTGGACGGTGTCCTTGTCGGGCGGGTCGTCCGCGCTGCCCTCGGGGAGGTCGATGTCCCGGGAGGCCAGGAAGGTGCGTACGCCGTCGGCGCGCGGGCGGCCGTCGACGTACTCGTCGTAGTCGGTGGTCTTGTCGAAGGGGCGGAAGGAGGGCCCGTCGCGGCGTCGCAGGAACTCGTCGAACATCTGCTTCCACGCCGCCGCGTGCACCACGGCGGTCCGGGTCAGTACCCCGTCGAGGTCGAACAGGCAGGCCCGGATGCCCGCCGGCAGGCAGAGCTTGGTCATGGCTTCCGGTTCCCCAGCGTCCGCCGGAATATGCGGCGCGGTCTTCGGCGACCGGCGGCGGTCGCGGAGAAAGCCTCAGCCCGGTACGGCGGTGCGGCCCTCGCGGCGGGAGCGGTCGGCGGCCTCCGGCACGGCGACCACCTCGCGGCCGGACCGCGCGTCGCAGGGGTCGGGCACGCCCTCCCGGGCGCCGGTCAGCAGCCGGTCGACGGCCGTGGTGAACGCCTCCACCGCCGTGGTCCCGCAGCCGGGCGCGATCCCACGCGGCCGTCCGGGCGCGTCGTCGGCCACCGGCGGTACGCCGCTCACCTGCTTGGACGTGGGCGGATGCCGGTGGGCGGGGGCGGTGACAATCTGGGGCCGACGGCCCCACCGCAGTCCGGCACGGCCGCGCCCCCTCACCGTAGGAGGACCTTTCCGTGGCCAGCCCGACCCGCCGCCCGAGCCGCACGACACCGGGGCCTGCGACACGGCCTTCCCCGGGCCGCCGCCGCGTCGCGCCGCGCGTGGTCGCGGCGCTGCTGCTGTGCTGCGGGGTGGTCCCGGCGTGTGCCTCCTCCTCCGAGCACGCCTCCCCTCCGCGGAAGCCAGCGGCGCCGCACCACTCGGCCGGGGTGCGGTCCGCGGCCGGGAAGGCGGCGCGGGCGCGTCTGCTGCCGGGCATGCCGCCGCCGCTCGACCCGCACGACCTGTACGCGGCGGACCGGCCGGGCGCGTTGTCGCGGGCGGTGAAGGGCTTTCCGTCGCGGGTGTACGTGCCCAACACGCTGTCGGACACGGTGAGCGTGATCGACCCGAAGACGTACAAGGTGGTGCGCACCGTCCGGGTCGGCCACCAGCCGCAGCACGTGGTGCCCTCATGGGATCTGAAGACCCTGTGGGTCAACAACGACCTCGGCAACAGCCTCACCCCGATCGATCCCGCGACCGGCCGGGTGGGCCGCCCGGTGGACGTCCACGATCCGTACAACCTCTACTTCACCCCGGACGGCAAGCATGCCGTGGTGATGGCCTCCAAGGACCGGGCGCTGGTGTTCCGGGACGCGCACACCATGCGGGTGGTGAAGTCGGTCCCGGTGACGTGCTTCGGTGTCAACCACGCGGACTTCTCCCCCGACGGGCGCTACTTCATCGTCAGTTGCGAGTTCTCGGGACAGCTGCTGAAGGTGGACACGGCCCGGATGAAGGTGGTGGCCGAGCAGCGGCTGCCGCTCGCGGGGGCCATGCCGCAGGACGTCAAGATCTCGCCGGACGGGAAGACCTGGTACGTCGCCGACATGGTGGCGAACGGGGTGTGGGTGCTGAACGGGGACACCTTCGGCCGCCCCCGGCTGCTGCCCACCGGCAAGGGCACCCATGGCCTCTACGTCAGCCGGGACTCCCGCACCCTCTACATCTCCAACCGCGGCGAGGGCACGATCTCCCTGCTGTCCTTCAGGACCGGCAAGCTCACCGGCCGCTGGCGGCTGCCCGGCATCACCAGCCCCGACATGGGCGGGGTGTCCTCCGACGGCAAGGTGCTGTGGCTCTCGGGCCGCTACAACGGCGAGGTGTACGCGATCGACACCCGCACCGGGCGGCTCCGCGCGCGGATCCCGGTGGGCGGCGGTCCGCACGGACTCGCCGTCTATCCACAGCCGGGCCGCTACTCCCTCGGCCACACCGGCATCTTCCGCTGAGCCCGGCAAAGTCGCCCGGCGCCCGGTGCACAGCCCGCCTGTACAGACCGTGATACACATGTACGTGTGGAGTACACGCATCAGTCCGGCTCGCCGGAAATCCCGGACACCGAGGTCACCGAGGTCACCGAGGCCCGCGAGGAGGTCGCGGAGGCGCTGGAGCGGCTGGCGCTTCTCGCGGTGCGTCATCTGACCACCCGGGACATCAGCTTCACCGCCGCCTCCACGCTCGGCCGCCTGGACCGGGAGGGGCCGGCCCGGCTCACCGCACTCGCCGCCGACGAGGGCGTCAGCCAGCCCTCGATGACCCAGCTGATCCAGCGGCTGGAGCGGCAGGACCTGGTGACCCGGGTCGACGATCCGCGCGACGGGCGCGTGGTGCTCGTGGCCGTCACCGACGGCGGGCGCGCCCTGCTCGCCGAACGGCGCCGCGACCGCACCGCCCGGCTGGCCGGACTGCTCGCCACCCTGCCGCCCGAGGACGAACAGGCACTCGCCACCGCCGTCCGTGCCGCCGCCCCCGCCCTCCAGCGGCTGGCGACAGGCGCGCGGCGGACAGCGGGCCACCGGGGGCTTCCGCTCCCTTAAGCGGAAACGCGGCGGTCAGATGCGCCAGGAGCGGATGCGGCCCGCCGCGTCGAAGACGTCCGCCTTGCTGGACAGGATGTCGCGGACCAGGTCGATCAGCGCGCCGTAGGGCGGGTCGATGCCCTCGCCGGACGCGTGCATATAGGCCACGGCGGTCGCGCTGGCGAAGCGCGCGTTGCTCGCCGGGAGCGGCCTGAGCATGGCGAGCGTGTGCAGCAGCGCCGCGGCCCGCCACGCCGGGTCGGGATCGACGCCCAGGCGCGGCGGGTCGACGCGGTGGCGGGCCACGGCGGCGACCAGCCCCGAGAAGTCGGAGATGGCCGGCTGTTCGGGCAGGACCTCCTCATGGCGCTGGAGCAGCCACGGGACGTCGATATGAAGCGGCGGCATCGTCAGGCGGCCTGTCCGCGGTGTTCGTCCTCCGGGAACGCGTCCGCGAAGGCGTCCGCGTTGTCCGCGAAGAAGCGGCGGAAGACCTCGGCGCCTTCCTGCAGAGCGCGGTGGCGGGCGATGTCGGCGACGGTCGCCTCGCGGACGAGGGCCTTCATCGTCGTCCCGCGTTCCTTGGCGATCTGGCGGAGGTCCTCAAGTTCCCGATCGCTGAATTCCACGTTGAGTGCTGACATGCGAAATACCCTACTCGGCCGGTACCCCGACAGCAATCGCCGCAGCTCACATGATGTTTTTGTAGGTACTTGACAACCGTTGGGGAGTGTCCGCGCTGGGCGGCCGGGCACCGTCGCGGTCCACTCGTACGAACGGCTCGCGCACCTCATGGCTCGTCAGGGCGCGGTACGCGGCGGGGCGCCGGAACGCGTTGCCCCAGGTTTCGTGGCGCCGGTGGTCGCGGAGCGCGTCGAGGTCGAAGACCGCCGGGTAGACCCCCTCGGCCTCACCCGCCTCGATCACGAGCATGTCCCGGGAGCGCCCGTCGGCGAAGGAGATGCCGTCGAAGGCGATGGAGTGCCCCCAGCCGGGGCCCGCGTAGTTGGCCATGGCCAGGGCGGTCATGTTCTCGTACGCGCGGGCCCGGAACTGGCCGAGCCGGTTGATCTCCAGATCGCAGGCGTTCGGGGTGAGGATGAGTTCCGCTCCGGCGAGCATCAGGGCGCGGGCGCTCTCCGGGAACTCCCGGTCGTAGCAGATCATCGCCCCCGTCATGACCTCGCCCGCCGCGGTGTCCAGGGCGCACACCTCGAAGCCCTCCCCCGGGGTGAGGACGGCCTCGGACACGTCGAAGGCGCAGGTGTGCACCTTGGCGTAGGTGAGGGCGAGGCGGCCGTGGCGGTCGATGAGGGAGACGGTGTTGCGCGGCGGCCCGTCCCACCTCTCCAGATAGGTGAGCGCGATGGCCATGTCGAGCTCGGCCGCCAGCTCGCGGAAGTGGGCCACGAAGGGCCCGTCGCGGGTGATCGCCTCGTCGCCCCATATGGCCTCGTGCGCGGGCAGCGGCGGTGCGGGTGGCGCGCCGTCCCACCGCCGGGGGTGGCGGTAGACGTCGTCGACGGGCAGGTCGGCGGCGGCCGGGCGGTAGCCGCTGCTCCACATCTCGGGGAAGAGCGCGATGTCCGCGCCGAGGACCTTGGCCCGGCGGCAGGCGGCGTCACCGATGGCGAGGTTCGCCCGCGGGTCGCGGCCGGGAGGGGCGAGCTGGAGCAGGGCGACGGTCAGGATGGTCATGGCTGTTTTCTCCTTCGTCGGCTGTGGGAACGGAGGCGAAGGAGTGGCCGGTGGGCCCCGGGCGCGGGGCGGGCGTCACAGCATGCCCGCCAGGTTACCCGGCGCCGGGGCCGCCCGCGAGGGGCCGACAGGGCGACGGAACGGTTTTCGGCCGGTGCGGGTACGGTGAGCCGCATCACAGGAGATCGCGTGAGGAGAGCGTGACCATGGAGCAGCGGGTGTGCGGCCGGACCGGCCGCGAGGTCTCCGTCGTCGGGCTGGGGACCTGGCAGCTGGGCGCGGGCTGGGGCGATGTCAGCGAGGCGGACGCCCTGGCCGTACTGGAGGCGGCCGTCGAGTCGGGGGTGACGTTCTTCGACACCGCCGATGTGTACGGGGACGGGCGCAGCGAGCAGCTCATCGGGCGCTTTCTGCGGGACCGGCCGGACGCCGGGATCTTCGTGGCCACCAAGATGGGGCGGCGGGTGCCGCAGGTCGCGGAGGAGTACACGCTGGACAACTTCCGTGCGTGGACCGACCGTTCGCGTACCAATCTGGGCGTGGACACGCTCGATCTGGTGCAGTTGCACTGCCCGCCGTCCTCGGTGTACGCCACCGACGCGGTGTTCGACGCGCTGGACACGCTGGTGGACGAGGGGCGGGTGGCGGCGTACGGGGTCAGCGTGGAGACGTGTGAGGAGGCGCTGACGGCGATCGCCCGGCCGGGAACGGCGAGTGTGCAGATCATCCTCAACCCGTTCCGGCTGAAGCCGCTGGAGAGGGTGGTTCCGGCGGCCGCGGAGGCCGGGGTGGGAATCATCGCGCGGGTGCCGCTGGCGTCCGGTCTGCTGTCGGGCAGGTACACCAAGGACACGCTGTTCGCCGACGACGACCACCGCGCCTACAACCGGCACGGCGAGATGTTCGACCAGGGCGAGACCTTCTCGGGAGTGGACTTCGAGGAGGGTGTCGAGGCGGCGGTGGAGTTCGGGAAGCTGGCGCCGGAGGGCGCCACGCCCGCACAGACGGCGCTGCGGTGGATCGTCCAGCAGCCGGGGGTCACCTCGGTCATCCCCGGCGCGCGCTCCCCCGAGCAGGCGCGGGCGAACGCGGCGGCGGCGGCGCTGCCGCCGCTGCCACGGCCCACCCTGGACGCCATCGGCGAGCTGTACGACCGGCGGATCCGTGCGCAGGTGCACCACCGCTGGTGACGAGGCGCCGCCAGGGCCTCAGAAGCCGCTGTCCGCCGCCCATCGGGTCAGTTCCCGCTGGGCGGCGGCGCGCAGTTCCGCCGAGGGGACTGCGGTGCCGTCGGCGACGAGGGCGTAGTGCAGGGTGCCGGTGTCTTCGGGCGCGGAGAGCACCAGACGGCGGGCGTCGGCGCCGCCGGGCTCGGCCGCGGTGGCGATGGGGTGGTCGGCGGTGTGCCCCTGGGCGGTGTACGCGGGCGGGCCGGTGACGGTGCCCAGGTCGGAGACGACGGTGGTGGTGGCGGGGTCGAAGTCGCGGGGCAGGTGCAGTTCGGTGGGGGCGTCGGTGCGGCCGTCGGAGCGCCACACCAGCAGGCCGTAGCGGCCGGAGCCGGTGAGTCGCGCGACGCCCGGGAGTGAGCTGGGGACGCGGTCCCAGCTGAGGGTGGTACCGCCGTCGCGTGAGCGGTCCTCGAAGGTGAACGCGAGCGTGCGGCCCGCCACGGCACGCGGGTAGAGGCGGTCGAGCAGCCGGGCGTCCTGGCGCAGCCGGGCGTTGCCGGAGTCGTCGAGGCGTACGGCGGAGAGGTCCTCGTCGTTCCAGGCGTCGCCTTCGGTGAGGATCTTCGCGGTGTTGCCGTTCATCGCCTCGTGGTGGCGGCCGTTGTAGAGGTCCCACTGCCACTGGGTGGAGGAGAGGGCGGGGCCGGAGGCGGCGGGCCTGGTCCACCAGGTGGCGCCGGGGAGGCGGGAGTCCAGCGCCTGGTACATGCCTTTGAGGACGGTGGGTGCCTTGTCGGAGGTGAAGCCGGTGAGCGGATGGCCGAACTCGCTCATGACGGCCGGGACGCCCAGGGCGGTGGCGCGGTCGCGGACGGCGCCGAAGTCGGTCGAGTACTGGCCGTCGGCGGCCTTGCCGGGCATGAAGATGCCGGAGATGGCCTTCTGGTCGTAGTAGTGGGTGTTGAAGACGTAGCGGGAGCCGGGCTTCCCCGCGTCGAGCAGCCCGCCCTCCTGGCGCTGGAAGTCCAGGTTGGAGTTCCAGAACATGTTGGGCTCCACGAAGGCGGGTTTGTCCCGCCAGCCCGCGGCGTCCATGCGCGCGCGGAACTTCTCGTAGAACGGCCACAGCACGTTCTTCTCCCAGGTGCGGCTCTTCTCGCCGTCGTCGTAGACGCCCGCGTAGGGCTCGTTGAGCGGGTCGAATCCGGTGACGCGGGCGAACGCGTCGACGGAGAGGTGCTGGGCGAGGTAGGACATGGTCTTCTCGGCGGTGGCGAGGAAGGCGTCCTGGACGCGCACGGTCCCGGCGCTGGTGGTCAGCGCGCGGTTGTGCCAGAAGTCGCGGGTGGCCTTCATGACGGCCTGGTTCTGGGTGATGTTCTGGCCCCAGTGGGCGCAGAGGCCGCAGGACTCCTTGCCGTAGCCGCCCGCGTCGACGACCCATTTCGGGGCGCCGTCGCCGCTGTACCAGCTGTCCTTGTCGAAGAGGTGGCCGGAGTAGAGGTCCTGGTGGAAGTCGGGGAAGACGCGGATTCCGGCATCGAGGAAGGCCCTCATCTGGGCGGTGGCCTGCTCCAGGTAGCCGGTGTCCACCTCGCCGGGCCGGGGTTCGGCGTGGGCCCAGGAGAGCAGGAAGCGGACCGAGTTCGCCCCGGTGAGGGTCCGCATCGCGGCGGCGGACTTCCGGGCGTCGGCGACATCGGCGAAGGGGAGACCGTCGTTCTCCTCCAGTTTGGTCTCGCCGGAGACGTTGAAGCCGCGGAGCACGACCTCGCGGCCGTGGCCGTCGGCGAACCGGGCCCCGTCCGTGGTCACCTCGTCCGCGGCCCGTCCGTCGAACCAGGGCGTCTCGGCGGCGGCCGCCGGGGTGCCCGGGGCCGCGACCGCGGCCACCAGCAGAACGGCCGCCCCGAGCAGCCCTGTACGACCCGCTCTGGGTCGGCCGTTCCGTAGCCTCGAAGTCGCGGTGCCTCGCGTCGCATGCGTCGCCATGGACACTACCGTCCAGTAGACATGAAGGATCGTCAACTAGTGGCGCACAGCGGATCGTTCGGCGTCCGCGACTGTCGCGGGGGTGTGGTTACCGCGAGAAACCGGCCCCCAGGGCCGCGCCCGCTTCCGGCGCGCCGAGCGTGTCGGGCCCGAAGGAGACGATGCCGTCGGTCGTGAGCCCGGCCGGCTTGCCGCGCAGCACCCAGGCGGCACCGCTGGTGGCGTGGGCGCCGTCCTCGTCGGGCGCACCGGCGGCGAGGTCCGCCGCACCGTCGCCGTTCGTGTCGGCGAGCCCCACCGCCGCGCCGAAGCGGTCGCCCGCCTCCGCGACGCCGGGGACCCCGGCGGTGTCCTGGGTGAACGCCTGGGCACCGGTGCCGGACAGCCCGCCCGAGCCGCCGTACAGCTGGACGACGCTGCCCGCGTCCTTCTGGCCGGCCTCCAGGTCCTCGTACGGGATGCCGACCGCGACATCCGCGTAGCCGTCGCCGTTGACGTCGTCGGCGCTGAGCGAGTAGCCGAACTGGTCGCCGTCCTCGTTGACGCCCGGCACCCCGGCGGTGTTCTGGTCGATGGTCTTGGTGCGGGTGGTGCTCGGCCCCGACGCGGTGCCGTAGAACACCTTGAGCGTGCCGTGGTCGGACGGCAGTTCCTCGACGACGTTGTCGGGGACGGTGCGCACGATCAGGTCGCCGTAGCCGTCCTTGTCGACATCACCGATGGCGGTGGTGGCGGCGTCGGTGAGCCTGGTGGGCGTCTTCCCGAGCCCGTCCGTGCCGCCCTTCCAGACGAAGGTGGCCTCGGACATCTCCTCGAAGGCGTGGGTACTGACCAGCTCGTCCTTGCCGTCGCCGTTGAGGTCGCCCGCGGTCAGGCTGGTCGGCCGGTCGATCTTGTCGGTGTTGACGGTGGCGCTGCCCGCCGCTTCGCCCGCGCGGTCGAACGGGCCGAACCGGACGCGCAGCCCGGTCCGCTCGTCGAAGTCCGAGCCCTTGTTGACGATGACCTGATCGACCAGGTCGGCGTGGCCGTCGCCGTTGAAGTCACCACCGGCGATGATGCTGGAGCCGAAGTTGTCGCCGTCGCCCTCGGGCAGCTGGGTGCCGCCGGTGAGTCCGTTCGCCGAGCCCCACAGGACGGTGACGGCCGGCCTGTCGCCGACCTCGATCGCCAGGTCGGTGTAGCCGTCGCCGTCCAGGTCGCGGGCGACCGTCCGGCTTCCGAAGTACGCCGAGGCGTCGGGGTCACCGGGAACGCCCGCGGTGGCCTGGCTGATGATCTGCCGGTGGGCGGTGTCCGCGCCCGAGGCCGATCCGTAGACGACGGCGACATAGCCGGCCTTGGCCTTGCCGTCCACGGTGCCGGCCGGCGCGGAGATGGCGAGGTCGGCGTAACCGTCCTTGTTGAAGTCGGCCCGCGGCGCGGAAGCCGCGGCGGTGGCGCGGGCCTCGGCGGCGCCCGCCGAGGGGGCGGCGAGTAAGGCGGGGGTGGTCACAAGCGCGACCACCGTGGCGCAGCGCGCGACGGTGGAAAGGGAACGGGGCCGCACATATCCTCCAGCTCGTTGGTGAGCGTTTACCTCATGTACACCCACCGAGACAGCTGGAGTTGCCAAAGGGTTGCGCACCCAAGGACAGGGAATCCACTAGGCCGTGTCTGTTGATTCGGTCTTCTGGTCAGCGGGCCACCCAGTCCGGTGCCCACGCGTCATGCGGGGTTCGCGGGCCCGCGGTGCGCAGGTGGTCGCGTAGCGCGGTCAGCGTTGGGTGCTGGTCTCCGCTGCGGAACAGCAGCACGTGCGGGTAGACCGGGGTCGGGTCGTGCAACGGGATGCGCCGTAGGTCGTGGGTCTGGGGCCACAGGTACCGGTCCCCGCTGCCGACGAGGGTGGCCAGCGAGGCCGAGTCGGCCAGAGCGTCCATCAGGGCCTCGTCACCGAAGTTGGGGCCGAGCGCGTCGATGCTCAGGCCGAAGGCCTCGGACAGTGCCTGGTAGAACGCCGCCCACTCCGTGCTCGGCCTGATCCCGGGGATCCAGATGCGGTGACCGCCCAGGTCCGCAGGACTGGCCCAGGGCACGTCAGCCAGCGGGTGGCCGGGCCCGACCAGGAGCTCCAGGGGTACGTCCAGAAGTCGTTCGGCGCTGATCCCGGCCGGGACCTGGTCTGCCGGCAGGGCACGGAAGGACGCGTCGACGGTCCCTTCGAGCACCGCCTGGACGGCCTGGGCGGCATTCTCGTTGCTCAGCGTGACCGCGTCCAGGTCCGTCTCGGGGTGGGAGCGGTAAAACCGATAGACGGCCTGGGCCGGGGAGATGCGCCGATTGAGGACATCGACGCGCAAGGGACGGCTTCCGGGGCGCACGGCCCGCTCGGCCTGCTCGATGACCGTCAGGACTTTCTTGGCGTGCGGCAAGAAGACCCGCCCGTCCAGGCTCAGCCGGGAGCCTCGGGACGTCCGCACCAGGAGCGTGACCTCGATGTGCCTCTCCAGGGCCGCAATCCGCTTGGAGACCGCCTGCTGGCTGATCCCCAGCTCGTCGGCCGCGCCCTGGAACTGGCCGGTCTCGGCGACGGCAACGAACGTCCGCAGTGCTTCAACATCCACGCTTCCACCCTACTTCCACAACCATTGGTTGTGTCTGGTGCGGTGCAGGGTTGTTTGATCAAGTGTTCTGCGCGGTGGTGAGATCAGCACATGTCTACCCGCACAGAGCAGGTCATGTATGTCCAGACGTCTGAGTTCGCGCGTCATGTGGAGCGGATCGTGGAGGTGACCGATGCGACGTCTCGACTGAACGTGCTTCCATTCAGCGACAGCGAAGGTCGCGCGGAACTACTTTCTGTTGTGTTCGGCGGCCCGCTGCCGGAGTCGGTGGTGATCTACCCGCCGTTCTTCACCGAGAACGGGCTGAACACGACGTTCGGGGAAAACGTCTTCGTCAACCAGGGATGTACCTTCATGGACAAGGGAGGCATCCGTATCGGGAACGGCGTCATGATCGCCCCTAAGGTCAGCCTCATCACCGGAGGCCATCCACTGCCCCTGGCCGAGCGCCGCGAGTACCTCTCCTTCGCCCCGATCGTCATCGAGGACGACGTCTGGATCGGGACGGCTGCCGTGATCACGCAAGGGGTGACCATCGGCGCCGGTGCGGTGGTCGCTGCCGGTGCGGTGGTCACTCATGATGTCCCTGGCGGCACCGCGGTCGCGGGAGTGCCCGCCCGGGTGATCAAGACGATTGACTGAGCCCGGCCGGGCCGCCGGCCCGGCGCCGCCGACGGGACCTGGGACCGCGTGCTCGGCGTCCTGCTCGCCCGCGCAGATGACGAGTTGATCGACTGACGGGTCGCGGTGGACTCCACCATCAGCCGGGCCCACCAGCACGCCACCAACACCCGCCGCCCCGAGGAGTGCCGGGCCGCAGCCCGAGGGCAGGGCCTCGACAGCCGCCGAGAGCCCGCTGGGCACGCGATCGGTCGTTCCCGCGGCGGGCTGACCACGAAGATCCATCACGCCGTGGACGGTCAAGGCAGACCGCTGGCCGTCGCCGTGACGCCCGGGCAGGCACACGACGGCCGGTCCCTGCCGTTGCCGCTGGGCGACCTGCGAGTCTCCAAGGCCGGAGCAGGCCGCCCGCGCACGACCCCGACCATGCTGCTCGGGGACAAGGCATACTCCTCTCGCGCGATCCGAGGGGTGCTCAAGGCCCGCGGGATCACCGCGGTCATCCCTGAACGGCGTGACCAGCAGGCGCACCGTCGCCACCGCGGTTCAGCAGGCGGGCGTCCGCCGAAGCTCGATCCGGTGGCCTACAAGAACCGCAACGTGGTCGAGCGGCCCTTCGCCCTGCTCAAGCAATGGCGGGGCCTGGCCACGAGATTCGACAAGCTCGCGATCGTCGACCGCTCGGCCGCAGTCCTCGCCACAGTGCTGGTCCGGGCGCACATGTAACGGACACGCCTTAGTCCGCTTGGTCCACGTAGCGCAGCACTCCCATCATGTGCCGCTCGTCCACCTCCTCCGGGCGGGTCGCGACGCAGTCGGTCAGCCGCTTGGTGAGGGTGTCGGCGTCGATGCCGGCGCCGATCATCACCAGTTGGGTGGTGCGGGGTTCCCCGCGCTCCCGGGGCACCGGCTGGAACCGGAGGTACGCGCCGACGGCGTGCAGTCCGTATGTGGACCGCGGGTCGTCGCCCGCGAAGTGGACGAAGCCCTTGAGGCGGTAGAGGCCCGCGGGCCGGGCGTCGAGGAATGCCATGAAGCGGCGCGGGTCCAGCGGCTCGGCCGAGGTGAATTCGACGCTCTGGTACGCGGCGTGGAGATGGCGGTCGTGGTCGTGGTCCTCGGCGCACACATCGGCGAACGACAGCTGCCGGAAGCGCTCTTCGGGAGTGTCCCGGGGCTCGTGGTCGAAGAGCAGCCCGGGGTCGACGCGGCCGTGCTCGGCGGTGAGGACGGGCAGCCCCGGGGCGATCTCGGCGACGGTTTCCAGGACGCGCCGCCGCTCGTCCTCCCCCACCCGGTCGGTCTTGTTGAGCACGATCAGGTCGGCGTCGCGCACATGGCGGTCCAGCTCGGGATGGCGGTCGCGGGTGCTCGCGAACTCCGCGGCGTCCACGACCTCCACCAGACCCCCGTAGCGAATGCGCTCATTGCCGCTGGACAGCAGCGTACGGATCATGCTCTGGGGTTCGGCCAGGCCGCTCGCCTCGATCACGATGATGTCGATGCGCAGCTCCGGGTCGGTGAGCCGGTCGAGCATCTCGTCCATTTCGGAGGCGTCCGCGGCGCAGCACAGACAGCCGTTCTCGATGGGGATCATCGAGTCGACCTGTCCGGCGACGGCCATGGCGTCGATGTTGATGCTGCCGAAGTCGTTGACGATGACCCCGATCCGGGTGTCCACGCTGTCGCGCATCAGATGGTTGAGCATCGTGGTTTTTCCGGAACCCAGGAAACCCGTGATGAGAAGGACCGGGATCCGTTGTGTGGCCAAGGTTCTGTCTCCGTGCGGCGGTGCGTGGGCGGTACGGGCGGGCCGTTCATGCTATCGGGACGGGCCGCCCGGATCATCCGGGGCGGATCTCGGCCATCGACGGGCGGGCTGATGCGCTGTCAGTTTCGGTGGCGCCGCCCCGCTTCGGTCATTACCAGGTCGCCATCAAGGCCACAAGGCGTACCTTTCCGCGCGGGCGCACTCTAGTGGGATCCTGGCCAACTTGCGCCCATCGCCCGTCTTCCATGCGCGCCGCACAGGTCCTTAAGCTCTCGAACAAGCGAGACGGCTGATCACCACATGCCACACGATGTGCTGGTGACCGGGTCGCCGGTGTCCTGATCCTTTCGCCGAAGTGCGCCTTCGCACCTCATACGGCACATCACTTCTCACCCTTCACCCGTACCTGGGCCCCTTGTGCCCGCACCCGGCTCCATCAGCCGAACGATGACCGACTTGTCGAACGAGAGTGGGCGACATATGCGGATACACACCATGCGTCAACAACCCAGCAGGCTTCCGGGCGCAGCCCCGGACTGGCCCGCCGGCCCCCTTCGGCACCTGTCCGGCACGGACCGGCGGCTGTTCCAGCGATACGGCCAGGGGCCGGTGGCCACGCCGCCCTGTTCCCTGATCCACCAGGCCATCGAGCGGCACGCCGCCGCTTCTCCGCTCGCCGTCGCGGCCGAGCACCTCGGCGAGACGATCACCTACGGGGAGCTGGACCGGCAGGCCGGACGGCTCGCGGCCCGGCTCGCCCGGCTGGGCGTACGCCCCGGAGACCACGTCGCGCTGTTCGTCCGGCGCTCCCTCCCCCTGCTCGTCGGCCTGCTGGCCACCCTGAAGGCGGGCGCGGCCTATGTGCCGCAGGACGTGGGGCTGGCGCCCGAGGCGCAGCTCGGCCATGTCATCCGCACGGCATCGACCCGGGTGATCCTGACGACGTCCGGCTACGCGGACCGAATACCGGTGCCGCCCGGCCACATCGTCATCCCGCTCGACACCGCGATGGACGAACCCTTCGACGGTGAGGAGAGCGGACGGCCCTTCGTGCCCGCCCGGCCCGTGACGCCGGACGACGGCTGCTACGTGCTCTTCACCTCCGGCACCACGGGAGCGCCCAACGGGGTCACCGTCACCCATCGCAACGTGTGCAACCTCCTGCTCACCGAGCCGGGGGACTTGAGGATGCGGCCCGGGCTGCGGGTGTCCCAGATCCTCAATGTGGCCTTCGACATGGCCGCGTGGGAGATCCTCGGCGCTCTGAGCCACGGCGCCACCCTCGTCATCCGCGGCGCCGACATCGCCGCCACGGTACGCCGGGTGGACGTGGTCATCGCGACCCCGACCGTGCTCAGCGCGGTCGACCCGGAGCTGTGCGGACGGATCAAGGTGGCGGCCGTCGCCGGGGAGCCGTGTCCGCGCTCGCTCGCGGACCGCTGGGCCCGGGTCTGCGCCTTCTACAACGCGTGCGGGCCGACCGAGACCACCATCGTCAACACCATGCAGCGCCATGACCCGGCGGCGCTGCGGTTGACCATCGGAGGGCCGACACCCAACAACACGGTGTACGTCCTGGACGCCGAGCGTCGCCCGTGCGCCATCGGCGAGACCGGCGAGATGTGGGCGGGCGGCGACTGCGTGTCGGCGGGCTATCTGCGCAATCCGCGGCTCACCGCGGAACGGTACGCGCCCGATCCGTTCCTCGGCGGCGGGCGGCTGATGTTCCGCACCCGCGACCTGGGCCGCTGGACGCCCGACGGCGAGCTGGAGCATCTGGGCCGCACCGACGACCAGGTCAAGGTGCGGGGCTTCCGGGTCGAGTTGGACTCGGTGTCGGCCGTCCTCGAGGCGGTCCCCGGCTGCGTCCGCGCGGTGACCCTCAAGCTGGACGACCGCAGTCTGGTGTCCTTCGCCGCCCCGCTGCGGGTCGATCCCGAGGCGGCGCTGCGGGCCGTGGCCCGGGCCCTGCCCTACTACTGCGTGCCGGTGGCCGTCCACACCCTGCCGGTGCTGCCGCTCACCAGCCGCGGCAAGGTCGACAAGGCGGCCCTGCTACGGCTGGCCGCCGAGCGCCGCACGGCCGGTGGGGTGGCGTCATGACCACACCCCGCGCCCAAGCGCCGCCGCGCGCCGCGCAGCCGCCGCTGCCGCCCCGGACGCCGGGGCTGCGCGGGCTGCTGAAGCATCCGCGTCTGATGCACTACAACCGCCTCATCGCCCTGGTCCTCGCGGTCAACCTGGGCTTCGTGCTGTCCCGTTCGGGCGAGGGACTGCCGCCTCGTACACTCTCCGACGCGGCGCTCGTCAACTTCGCGGTCGCCATCGTCATCCGTCAGCAGTACGTCATCAATCTGCTCTTCCGCATCGCCACCGCGCCGCCCGTCAGCTGGCCGCTGAGGATCCGGTGGGCGCTGGCGAAGGTCTACCACTTCGGCGGGGTGCACGTCGGCGGGGCCCTGGCGGGCACGCTCTGGTTCCTCGCCCTGGTGGGCTCGCTGACCCGGCACGCCGCCCCGGCCGCGACGCTCACCGTCTCGTACGCCCTGGTCGTGCTGCTGCTGGGGATCACGGCCACCGCGCTGCCGCCCTTCCGGGCGCGGTTCCACGACCGCTTCGAGAGGACGCACCGCTTCGGCGGCTGGGCGGCACTCGGGCTCTTCTGGGCGCAGACCGTGCTGACCACCCTCGACGGGCCCGGCGGCGGGTCCGCCGCCGGGCGGCTGCTGACGGCGCCGGGCGTCTGGGTGCTGGCCGTGGTCACCTTCGGTGTGGCGCTGCCATGGCTGCGGCTGCGCCGGGTGGCGGTGGCCGTCGAACGCCCCTCCGCGCATGTGGCGCTCGCCCGTTTCAACCACGGGGTGACGCCCTTCGCCGGATCCTCGACCGCGATCAGCCGCAGCCCGCTGCGGGAATGGCACTCGTTCGCCAATGTGCCCGCGCCCGGCGAGGCGGGGTTCCGGCTCACCATCTCCCGCGCCGGGGACTGGACCGGGAAATTCATCGACGACGCGCCGTCCCGGGTGTGGGTGAAGGGCATCACCACCGCGGGCGTGGCCAACATCGAGACACTGTTCCGCAAGGTGGTCTACGTGGCCACCGGCAGCGGCATCGGCCCCTGCCTCCCCCATCTGCTGGCCCAGCAGGTCCCGGCGCGGCTGGTGTGGGCGACCCGCGCCCCCCGTACGACCTACGGCGACGCCCTGGTGGAGGAGATCCTGGCCGTCCAGCCCGACGCGCTCATCTGGGACACCTCCGAACACGGCAAGCCCGACATGGTCCGGCTCGCCCACGCCGCGTACGCGGACTTCGAGGCGGAGGCCGTCATCTGCATCTCCAACAAGAAGCTCACCTGGCAGGTGGTCCACGGCCTGGAGTGCCGCGGGATCCCCGCGTACGGCGCCATCTGGGACTCGTAGAACCGCCCACCCCCGAGGGAGACACCGTGAACTTCATCAAGATCGAGCGACATGAACGCGTCGTCACCGTGACCCTGCACCGCCCGGAGGTGCTCAACGCGCTCAGCGGCGGGCTGTTGGCCGAACTGGTCGAGGCGCTGCGGCCGCTGGACCGCGATCCGGGGACCGGCTGCTTCGTGATCCGCGGCTCCGAGCGGGCGTTCGCGGCGGGCGCCGACATCAAGGAGATGGAGCCCAGGACGTCCGTCGAGATGTTCGCCGAGGACTACTTCGCGGGCTGGGACGCCTTCGCCGCGCTGCGCACCCCCAAGATCGCGGCGGTGTCCGGCTACGCGCTGGGCGGCGGCTGTGAGCTGGCGATGATGTGCGACATCATCCTGGCCGCCGAATCGGCCACCTTCGGTCAGCCGGAGATCAAACTGGGCGTGATCCCGGGCATCGGCGGCACTCAGCGGCTGACGAAACTGGTCGGAAAGGCCAAGGCGATGGACCTGATCCTGACCGGGCGCACGATGGGCGCGCAGGAGGCGGAGCGCGCCGGGCTGGTCTCCCGGGTGGTCCCGGACGACCGGCTGATGGCTGAGGCGGCGGCGGTGGCCGCGACCGTCGCCTCGTACGGCACACCGGCCGTCATGGCGGCGCGCGAGGCGGTGGAGCGGGCGCTGGAGGTGGGGCTGCGCGAGGGGATGCTGTTCGAACGGCGCGCCTTCCACGCGCTGTTCGCCACCGAGGACCAGTCCGAGGGGATGGCCGCGTTCCGTGAGAAGCGCGCTCCGCGCTTCACCGGCCGCTGACACAAGGGCGCGCGGTGTCCCCGCTCCCGGTTCCGGGAGCGGGGACACCGCGGTTGATCAGGGGATGTCGACGCCCGCCTCGGCGGAGAGGCGGTCGATCTCGGCCAGCTCGGCGTCGCTGAAGCCGGGCGAGTCAAGGACCGCGACGTTCTGCTCCAGCTGGGCGACGCTGCTCGCGCCGATCAGCACGGACACCACCCGCGGATCCCGCAGCACCCAGGCCAGCGCCAGCTGGGCGAGGGTCTGGCCGCGCTCGCCGGCGATCTTGTTGAGGGCGTGCAGCAGCGCGAGGCGCTCCTCGGTGAGCGCGTCGCGCTTGAGGGAGTGGCCGAGCGCCATGCGGGAGTCGGCGGGCACACCGTTGAGATAGCGGTCGGTGAGCTGGCCCTGGGCGAGCGGCGAGAAGGCGATGACACCGGCGCCGGCCGCGGCGGAGGCCTCCAGCACCCCGCCCTCGACCCCGCGCTGGAGCATCGAGTACGGATGCTGGTTGATCAGGTACGGGGTGCGCAGATCCTTGAGGATCGCGGCCGCCTCCGCGATGGCCTCCGGCGGGTAGTTCGACAGCCCGGCGTAGAGGGCCTTGCCCTGCCGTACGGCGCTGTCGAGCGCCCCCATCGTCTCTTCGAGCGGGGTGTCCGGGTCGAAGCGGTGGGAGTAGAACACATCGACGTAGTCCAGGCCCGTGCGGGTCAGCGACTGATCGAGGCTGGCCAGCAGGTACTTGCGCGAGCCCCACTCGCCGTACGGCCCGGGCCACATCAGGTATCCGGCCTTGCTCGCGATGAACAGCTCGTCGCGGTAGGGGCGGAAGTCCTGGGCGAAGACCGCGCCGAAGTTGGTCTCGGCGCTGCCGGGGGGCGGCCCGTAGTTGTTGGCCAGGTCGATGTGGGTGACGCCGAGGTCGAAGGCGCGGCGGAGCACGGCGCGCTGGGTCTCGAGCGGGTGGGTGTCACCGAAGTTGTGCCACAGGCCGAGCGAGACCTTCGGCAGCAGCACACCGCTGCGCCCGCAGCGCTGGTACTGCATGGAGTCGTAGCGGTTCTCCGCCGCGAAGTGGGCCATGTACGTCGTCCTTGTCCATGCCGGTCGGTAGGGGGCGGGCGGGCCGTGGCCCGCCCGGCCGAGCTTGTCAGCTTTCGGCGAGCGTGGCGACCTCATTCGCGCTGAGTGTCCTGCCGTACACGCGGAAGTCGTCGAACGCGGCCCTGAGGTAGGGGTCGGGGTATTGCGACTTGCCGAGGTAGGCGGCACGGATGTGGTTGCCGAAGTCGGCGGGTTCGACGGTGACGCGGGTGTTGCGCCCGGCCTCGCGCCCGCCGACGTAGAGCACGGCGGTGCCGCCGCCGTAGGCGACGGCGATATGGGTCCACTGGCCGGTGGGCAGTGGCGCGGCCTCGATGCGCTGCTCCGCGCCGCCTCCGCCCGCGGTGATGGCGAAGCGCAGCTTGCCGGAGTCGGCGACCGGGGTGAGGAACATGTTGGCGGTGACGCCGGTGCCGATGTCGAAGATCCGGGTCCACTGGGCGGGGGTGCCGTCCAGCCGGACCCAGGTGGCCAGCGTGTACGCGGTGGCGCCCGCGAGGAGGTCGTCGGCGAGGGTCAGGTATCCGTCGGTGCCGTTCAGCGTGACGGCGCTGCCGGACCTGCCGGTGGTCCAGGTGGCGCCGCCGGTGAGCCGCGCGGTCTTGCCGCGGCCGGTGGCGTCGGCGGCGGTGGTGCCGGAGGTCTCGTCGAAGCGGTACCAGGCGGCGAAGGCGGGCGGTGGGGTGGGCGGCCGGCCGCTCAGCCAGTACACGTTGTAGTGCTGGTGGTGGACACTGGCCACGGGCAGCAGGGTGACCCTCTGCCCGTCCGCGGTGGCGGTGAAGCGCATCGGGCTGGTGGCCTGCTGGACCACCGAGTCCGGCTCGAGGCGCGGCAGGGCCATGCCGGTGCGGTCGCCGTACGCCCCGGCCAGCACCACGGGCCCGTACAGCACGGCCTGGATGTCGGGGTCGTCGGGGGTGGGGTCGAGCCGCAGCTTCATCGGCAGGGTCACCTCGACCCGGTCGCCGGCCGTCCACTGCCGGTCGATGATCAGCCAACTGCCGGGTTTCGGCTGGTCGGGGAGGGCGGCACCGTTGAGCGTGGCGCGGGCCCCGGACGCCCAGGAGGGGATCCGCACCCGCAGTTCCAGGGAGGCGGCGCCGGAGGCGACGGTGAGGGTGGTGGTCTGCTGGTCGGGGAAGCCGGTGGTCTGGCGCCAGGTGATGCCCTTCTCCTGCCAGCGCACCTCGGAGGGGATGAAGAGGTTCACCAGGAGGCTGCGGTCGCCGCGGGTGTAGATGGTGTCGGCGAACTTGGCGTGGGTTTCCATGCCGCTGCCGTGGTCGCAGGAGAAGTTGTCGTAGTCGGTGGAGTACTGGTTCGGGTCGGGGCCCATGAAGGACGGCTGCTGTTTGAAGGAGCCGGGGGCGAGGCCCGTGTAGTAGATGTTGAAGCCGTGGGCCGAGTCGGGGTCCTGTTCGCCGAGCATCTGGTTGAACAGGGTGCGCTCGTAGTAGTCGAGCAGGTCGGTGCGCTCGGGCGCGTGGAAGTGGATCAGCCGGGTGAGCTTGAGCATGTTGTAGCTGTTGCAGTTCTCGCAGCAGTTGCCGCTGAGCTGGGCGGCGATGGCGTCCGGTTCGTGGAAGGCCTCGCCGTTGCTGTTGCCGCCGATGACGTACGTGTGGTGATCGGTGACGATCTTCCAGAAGTTCTCGCCGATGGTGCGATAGCGGCTGTCCAGCCCTTCTTCCCACAAGCGCAGGGCGCCGACCATCTTGGGGATCTGGGTGTTGGCGTGGAGTCCGGCGAGCCGGTCCTCGTTCCGGGCGAGCGGGTCGAAGACGCGGGCGTGGGTGAAGCGCTCGGCGACCTTCAGCCACCGGCCGTCGCCGGTGATCGCGTGCAGATCGGCCAGGACGTCGTTCATGCCGCCGTACTCGGTCTCCAGGACGCGCTGCATCTGGTCGTAGCCGAGCCTCCCGGTGCGCGTGTCGACCCAGGCGGCCTGGCGCAGCACGGTCTCCAGGGCCTGGTCGCTGCCCGCGAGCCGGTACTGGTCCACGAGCCCGGCCATGATCTTGTGGATGGTGTAGTACGGGGCCCAGACGCCGCTGCCGGCCTCCAGCCGGTCGAAGAAGTTCTCCGGGAATGCCGACAGATAGCCCGTTCCGTAGCCGGCGGCCGGGGATTTGGCCTGGCAGGCGGCGAGCGCGGCGACCAGTTTGCGGCTCATGTCGAGCAGTGCGGCGTCGCCGGTGTTGGCGTAGGTCAGGGCGAGGCCGGACAGCAGGTGGCCGGTGCTGTGGCCGCGCAGTTCGGTGGTGGGGCTCTCCCAGCCGCCGCAGGGCCGGGCGCCGCTGGCGATGCCGACGTTGAGCCGGAAGGTGTGCAGCAGCCGGTCGATGTCGACGAAGCGCAGATAGGCGGTGTTGCGGGACTGGTTGTCCTTGAAGGCGCCGGACAGCAGGGTCACGGCGGTGAGCGGGAAGGGGCGGACGCTGGTCAGCGCCCGGGCCCCCCGCGGCGCGGCGGGCGGGGCGGCGCCGGGCGCGGCCGCCGCCGCGGTGCCGCCCGCCGCGGCGGTGAGCATCACGGCGGCGGCCCCCGAGGCGGTGGCGGCGATGAAGTGCCGTCTGTCGACTGGTTCGTTCATGACTTCCCTCACGGAGGTTCGAAATTACGAACAACGTCCGACATCGTGCGCACGTGAAGCTACCGGCACGTCCGGGGATGTCAACAGCTCCGAACGGGAAGGGCCGACAAGGGTGCGGACGGTCAGCCGCGCTGCCACTGCTGGTTGGTGCCGCCCGTGCAACTCCACTGGATGAGGGCGGCCTTGTCCGCCGTGGACCCGTCGGCCACGTCCAGGCACTTGCCGCTGGAACGGGCGGCGAGCCGGACGTATCCGCCGCCGGTGTCCGTGGCCTGCCACTGCTGGTTCGCGCCCGTGCCGCAGGCCGACTGGACGACGGCCGCGCCGTCGGCGGTGGAGCCGCCGGCCACGGTCAGGCACTGGGAGCTGTGCCGGGCGACCAGCTGGACGTATCCGCCGCCCGCGCTCCTGGACCAGAACAGCTGGTTGCCGCCGCCGTTGCAGGTGTACTGCACGACCGCGGCGCCATCGGTCTGCGCGGCGGAGACGACATCGGCACACTTGCCGCTGTGCCGGGCCTTCAGCGTGGTGTACGGACCGCCGGAGCCGGTCACGGTGCCCTGGGCGGCGTCGATGGTCAGCTGCGGGTACCAGTCCATGGTCATGGTGGTCGCGGTGGGGAAGGCCAGCGGCAGCCAGACGTAGCGCGAGTCGTTGACCTTGCCGCCGAAGGAGTTGCCCCAGCGGTCGCCCAGGTACAGATACGAGGTGGTCCGGGTGCCCTGCACCGGCAGGACATAGGCGGTCTGCGAACCGTAGGCGGTGGCGTCGCCCACGTCGCGCATCGCGCTCCAGGGGCCGGCCGGACTGGTGGCGGTGGCGTACTGCTGCTGGTTGGGGTTCCAGCCGGTGGCGCCGGAGGTCAGCATGAAGTACACGTTGCCGCGTTTGAAGAGTGCCGGGGCCTCGCGGTGGCCACCGGGCCAGGGGTTGGCCACCAGGCTCGCCACACCGGTGTAGTCGTCGGTCAGCCGGTAGATCTGCAGGTCGTAGTTCTCCCGGGCGGCTGAGATCATGTAGCCGGTGCCGTCGCTGTCCTCGAACAACGTGATGTCGCGCGACATGTGCTGGTCCAGCGGGCGGAAGCTGCCCCGCCAGGTGTAGTCGCCGTCGACGGTGGCGGAGGTGGCGACGGCGGCGCGCGCCTCGCTGTAGTCGCTGCCGTTCTCCTTGTGCATCCACATCACGAACCGCTTGGTCCGCTCGTTGTAGAGGACCTTGGGCCGCTCGATGTTGGCGGTGGCCAGCTCGGGATCCGTGGTCTGGGTGAGGACGTGGCGGCGGAACTCCCAGGTCTTCAGGTCCGTGGAGCGGTAGGCGGACACGTAGCGGAAGGTGTTGTCCGCGTTGCGGTTCTCACCGAACCAGTAGTAGTACGCGCCGACTTTGATGACTCCGCCGCCGTGCGCGTGCAGCGCCTCGCCCGATGTGGTCGTGAACTGCGTGGCGTTGACGATGGTGGCGGGGGCCGCCTGCGCCGTACCGGCGCCCGCCAGCGGGGCCGACAGCCCGAGGAGGGTGGCCACGACGAGGGCCCACAGGCGTCCGCGCATCACACGCTCTCCTTGAGGACGGTGAAGTGGCGGGCGAAGCCGGAGAGCCGGGGCAGCTCCCGGATGGGGGTCCAGGTGCGGAAACCGTCGAGGCTGTCGCTGTAGTAGTACTTCTTCTCGGCGTAGCCGTCGAAGAAGATCCGCCACCCACCGTTGTCCAGCGGGACCAGCGCCGGACCCTCGCGCCAGCTGCCCCAGCCCGCCCAGTCGCCGGTGCCGCGCAGGGTGTAGGGACCGCCGAGGCTGGTGGCGGTGGCGTGCTCGATGTACTTCGTCGTCTCCTGCTTGGTGAAAGCGTGGTACTGACCACCGTGGCGGACCACGAAGGTATCGATGTAGTTCGCCTTGTCCAGGCCGGTGAGCGGCTTCGGGGTGGTCCAGGACGACAGCGAGGCGCCTGTGGCGGTGAGCAGATGCGGCCGGAAGATGTCATCGGGGGTGTCGGTGGTGTCCAGCGACACGATGATGTTGACGCTGCCGTCGGCGTCGACGAAGAACTCGGGCGCCCAGGCGCGCTCGAGACCGGCCAGCGGCAGCGTGTGGTTGCGCACGAAGCTCCAGTTGACGCGGTCGCGGCTGCGCGCGAAACCGATCGTGTTCCCGGTCCAGTTGGTGGTGTAGACGATGTAGTAGTAGCCGTCGGTGTGCTTGATGATGCTGGGGTCGCGGATCAGCTCCGCGGGCGGGGTGTACGCCGGCCCCTTGAGCAGCGTGTACGTGAGCGCGTCCGGCGAGTCGTACACGTACAGGTTGGATTCGCTGCTGTTGGTGAAGGCCGTCATGGTGTAGCGGGTGGTGGCCCTGATCTTTGGTGCGGGGCCGTCGGCCACGGGGATACCGAAGTCCGGGGTGCCGTCGGCCTTCCAGCCGAGCGTCTGGACCCGGGTGTGCCGGTTGGGGTCGCCCAGCGGGTCGCCGGTGATGTCCTTGTACTGGCGGGCGTGGTAGACGAGGACATCGGTGCGGCCGTCCTCGGCGACGGTGAAGGAGTTGTGGCCCGGCCCGTACTGCTTGGTGGTGTCGTTGCTGGTGAAGACCGGCTGCGGACTCTTCTTCCAGGAGGCGGCGACCAGCGGGTCGCTGTCCGCGGAGGCGGTGAGCAGCCCCATGCAGTAGTTGGCGTCGGTGGCGCTGGCGGAGTAGGTGAGGAAGAGCCGGCCGTTCTTCTGGAGGACGGACGGGCCCTCGTTGACCTTGTAGCCGCGGGTCTCCCAGTCGTAGGTCGGGCGGGAGATCTCCACCTGTGGCCCGGTAATGGTCCAGGGGTTGGACATCTTGGCGATGTAGATGCTGGAGTTGTTGCCGACGTCCGGGTTGCTCTGGGCCCAGATCAGATAGCGGGTGCCCCGGTGGACGAAGGTGGAGGCGTCCAGGGAGAAGGAGTCGATGGGGGTGGCGATGCGCCCCTTCTCGGTCCAGGTCCCGGCGAACGGGTTGGCGCTCGCGTTCTCCAGCACCCACATCCGGATCTTCCAGACGTCGTCTGCGGGCGCGGACGCGAAGTAGACGTACCACTTGCCGTCGATGAAGTGGATCTCCGGGGCCCAGATGTGGGCGCCCATGTCCCCGCTGCCGTGCTTCTTCCAGATCACCGACTCCGACGCGGTGGCCAGGCCCCCCAGGGTTCTGGAACGGCGCAGGATGATGCGGTCGTACTCCGGGGCGGTGGCGGTGAAGTAGTAGTAGCCGTCGGTGTGCTTGAAGATGTGCGGGTCGGCACGGTTGCGGACCAGCGGATTGGCGTACCGGGCGGCCCCGGCGGCCGTCTCCCGCGCGGTGGGGGCGGCGGCCTCGGCGAGGCCGGGGGTTCCCGCGGCAGCTCCCAGGGCCAGGGCTCCCATCAGGACCAGTCGCCGGCTGGGCTGTCCGTCGCTGCGGCTCGATCGTCGCTCTCCTGCTGTGGGCATGTGGGGGCTCCTGGCTCTCCGTTGATCAACCCGCTCGTTGATCGAATTTGTTCGGAGATTAAAGGTTCTGATGACTTCCGACAGCCCCTGAGGCAGGTGCGAAAGTTTCGAAAACCGTGGAGCCCCCGAAGGGCGCCGCTCAGACGAACGTCTGGCGCTGCAGCCAGAGGTCTCTGGCGGTCCCGTTGCCCTGCAGGAACACGTAGAGCAGGTTCTCCTCGTTGGCGATGGGGACGCTGATGCCGGCGGAGCCGATGACCCCGCCGAGGGACTGGAAGCCGGTGTAGGCGGTGCCGTTCTCCGTGGTCTGGACGGCGACCCACAGGGCGTTGTCGGTGGCCTTGATGAACACGTTGATCCGGCCGTCCTGGCCCAGGCCGCAGGTGGGCCGCCACACGATCTGGGCGCCCAGGCTCACGGGCGCGTTGAACGAGTCGTAGTCGTCGGTCTGTCCGACGCGCCGGACGGAGCCGTCCGAACTCCGGTAGAAGATCTGCACCCGCCCGGCCGCGTCCAGGCACGCCGAGGGGCGGCTGGTCACGTTGGAGGCGTTGAGCGAGAAGCCCTCCCAGGTGGCGGAGTTCTCGGTTGCCTGCTGGATGGTGTAGAGGGTTTCGCCGCTGCCCTTGACCGCCACCACGATCCGCCCTCCCCCGTCGAGGATGGGCGACGGTGTGGCGAAGATGCCGCCGCCCAGCGAGGTCGCGGTGGTGTACGTCTCGTACTGCAGGTCCTGGTTGCGCAGGAACCACAGGGCGTTGTCGGCGCCGGGGAAGAACACGTAGATGCGGCCGTCGGCGCCGAGCGCCGCGGCGGGATCGTCCCCGATGCCGGTGGCCAGGATCTGGGGCGTGCCGTACCCGGAGTTGATGGAGGTCTGGGTGATGACCTCCAGGTTGTTGCCCGGGGTGCGGTAGAAGACCCGCACCTTTCCGTCCTTCCCGCGGATCGGAGCGGGGATGCCGTCGACGGACACGCCCGGGTACTGCTGCCAGGGACCCCACTCCCCGTCGCGGGTCTCGAGTCTGCTCCAGAGGACGTTCGAACCGCCCCTGATGAAGACTTGGATCCGGTCGTCGGCCTGGGCCACCGGCGCGGGCTCGGAGTGGATGCCGCCTTGCAGATTGATCCAGGTGCCCCACACGGTTCCGGGTGTGGTGGAAACGGACATGGGTCCTCCCTCGCCTCGTGGCTGCCACGAGTCTGTGCGGATGCCCCGTCATTTCCCGTGCCAAGCACAACGAATACCTGAAGAAGACCGAATGAAAGTATATGACTGATAAATATAAATGAGGGAGGTATGTGGTTTTGAATATGGCCCATAGATGGTCTTCGTTGGTCTTGATTGGCGTTGGTTGACCTTCTCCGAGGGGGAAGCTCCAGCATCGTGGTGGCCGGGCGAGGTGCCCGGCGCGAGGAGGGCGGGCATGGGACTGCTGACGATCGGCGCGTTCGCGAAGGCATCGAGGCTGTCCCCCAAAGCGCTGCGCCTGTACGACGAACTCGGGCTGCTGCCGCCGGCCCGTGTCGACCCGCACTCCGGCTACCGCCTCTACGACCCGGCGCAGCTGGAGCGGGCCCGGCTGGTGGCCTGGCTGCGTCGGCTCGGGATGCCGCTGGCCCGGATCCGTACCGTGTGCGAGCTGGATCCGGGCGCGGCGGCGCGGGAGGTCCGCGCGTACTGGGCGCAGGTCGAGGCCGATACGGCGGCCCGGCGTGACCTGGCCGCCTTCCTCGTCGCGCAGTTGTCCGGAAAGGACGTCACCATGTCTTCTTCTCCCAGCTCCCCGGGAATCCGCTACGCCGTGCTCTCCGACCGGGGCTCGGTCCGGACGAGCAACGAGGACGCCGGGTACGCCGGTCCGCGTCTGCTCGCCGTCGCCGACGGCTTCGGCGGCGGCCGCCATGCGAGCGAGGCGGCGATCGAGGCGCTCAAGCCGCTGGAGGCCGAGGTTCCGGGGGCCGAACTGCTGAGCGCCCTGGAGGACGCGGCGCGTCGGGCGCACACCTCGGTGTGCGAGCTGGCCGCGTCCGACCCCGCGCTGCGCGACGTCGGGACGACGCTGACCGCGATGGTGTGGTCGGGGTCACGGCTGGGCCTGGTGCACATCGGCGATTCGCGGGCGTATCTGCTGCGCGACGGCGAGCTGTTCCAGATCACCCACGACCACACCGTGGTGCACCGTGGTGCAGTCACTGATCGACGAGGGGCGCATCACCCTGGCGGAGGCCGCGTCCCACCCCCAGCGGGCGCTGCTGCTGCGGGCCGTGGGCGGCGGGTCGGCGTTCGAGCCCGACCTGGCGCTGCGGGACGCCCTGGCGGGCGACCGGTATCTGCTGTGCTCGGACGGGCTCAGCGGGGTGGTGGCCGCGGAGGAGATCCGGCGTGTGCTGGGCTCGGTGGCCGATCCGGGCGAGGCCGCGCTCGAACTCATCGCCCTCGCCAACCGCGCGGGCGGGCCCGACAACGTCACGTGCGGTGTGGCCCATGTGGTGGACGGCGCGGAGCCGTCCGCCGCCTGACGTTCCGTCGCCTCCTCGCACGCAACCCGCGTCTCCCCTCCTGACTCCGGCGCCGAAGTGCAGTGGAATGGGCCACATGGCGCGCGCGGCTCGCCACGTCGTGAAAGGCATGGCCGCCACGGAACGTACGGGGTAAGGGGTAGGCAGATGTCCACAGGACCGATCCGGCTCACGCACGACGCGCACACCGCTCTCCGGCCGCCCGCCACGGCCCGGATCACCGGAGGGTTCTGGGCCGCCAAGCGGCGGATCAACGCCGAGGTCAGTGTTCCGCAAGGGCCGGGGAGACTGGAGGAGGCGGGCAACCTGGCCAATCTGCGGGCCGCCGCGGGGACGGCGGAGGAGGGGTTCACGGGGGACTTCCCGTTCCAGGACTCCGATGTGCACAAGTGGCTGGAGGCCGCGTCCTGGCAGCTCGCCGACGAGCCCGGCGGGCCGGCCGCCGGCGAACTGGCCGGGCAGGTGGCGCGGCTGGCGGCCCTGGTGTCGGACGCTCAGGACGCGGATGGCTATCTGCAGACGTATTACCAGGCCCGGCCGGGCGCCCGGCGGTGGAGCGAGCCGCACTGGGGGCACGAGCTGTACTGCGCGGGCCATCTCCTCCAGGCCTCCGTCGCGCACCGGCGGGCCACCGGCGAGGACGGGCTGCTCGATGTGGCGGTGCGGTGCGCCGATCACCTCGACGCGGTCTTCGGCCCGGGCAAGGCGGTGGACGCGGTGTGCGGGCACCCGGAGATCGAGACGGCGCTGGTCGAGCTGTACCGGGAGACCGGCGAGCGGCGCTACCTCGATCTCGCCGGGTATTTCGTGGACCGGCGCGGTGCGGGAACCCTGGGCGACGGCGGGGCGACGGGGCCGCGTCCCGGGGCGCCCTACTGGCAGGACCACGTCCCGGTGCGGGACGCGACGGCGGTCGCCGGACACGCGGTCCGCCAGCTGTATCTGCTGGCCGGGGCCGCGGACCTGGTGGCCGAGACCGGCGACCGGGGGCTGCGGGAGGCGCTGGTGCGGCTGTGGGAGGACATGGCCGCCACCAAGACCTATCTGACGGGCGGGGTGGGCTCGCGGCACGACCTGGAGTCCTTCGGCGACCGGTACGAACTCCCGCCGGACAGGGCGTACGCGGAGACCTGCGCCGCCATCGCCTCGATCCAGTTCAGCTGGCGGATGGCACTGCTCACGGGGGACGCCCGCTACAGCGATCTGATCGAGCGGACCCTGTTCAACGGCTTCGCCTCCGGCGTCTCCCTGGACGGCGAGCGCTGGCTCTACGTGAATCCGCTCCAGGTCCGGGACGGCCGTACGGAGTCGCACAGCGACCAGGAGGCGCGGCGGACACCATGGTTCCGCTGCGCCTGCTGCCCGCCCAATGCGATGCGGCTGCTGGCCTCGCTGCCGCATTACATGGCGAGCGGCGACGCCGGGGGCCTGCAGCTGCACCAGTACGCCTCGGGGGTGTACGCGGCGGGCGGCGGAACGGTGCGGGTGGGCA
The DNA here is from genome assembly GCF_001417735.1 of Streptomyces sp. NBRC 110028. Classification (GTDB taxonomy): domain Bacteria; phylum Actinomycetota; class Actinomycetes; order Streptomycetales; family Streptomycetaceae; genus Streptomyces. The sequence continues at coordinate 193,271 of NZ_BBUZ01000030.1, read as the reverse complement.
CCGGCTACCCGTGGGAAGGCCGGATCGCGGTGGTCGTGGACGAGGCTCCCGCGCAAGCCGACTGGACGCTGTCGCTGCGCATTCCGCACTGGGCCGACCGGTACGAGGCGACGGTCGGCGGCGAGACGGTGACGGAGCGCGCGGAACGGGGCTGGCTGCGGCTGCGGCGCCGCTGGCGGCCGGGCGAGACCGTGGTCCTGACGCTGCCGCTGACGCCGCGGCTGACCCGCCCCGACCCACGGATGGACGCGGTGCGCGGCTGCGCCGCGATCGAGCACGGACCGCTGGTGTACTGCCTGGAGCAGCCGGATCAGCGCGCCGGGCTGCGGCTGGACGGCATCACACTCGACACGGACACCGAGCTGGTCCCCGAGCACCGGCCGCGGCTGCTGGGCGGAGTGACCGTGATCATGGCCCGGGTGCTGCGCCGGGCGGTCCCGTCCGACAACTGGTGGCCGTACCCGGACGCCGGGGGCGGCAGCGGTGGAGCGGACGACCCGGTGCGCGTCACCGCGATCCCCTATTACGCCTGGGCGAACCGGGAGCCCGGGGCGATGCGCGTCTGGATCCCCGCGTAGCACCCACCGGAACTCGGCGGGCGTCCCGCACGTTCCTCGCTCCAGGAACACGCTTTCGTGCCCGAGCGGCACACCGGCGGACGGGAGGTGCCCCTTGAGCACCGGCTCCACAGACCGGGGGGACGAGGCGGACGACCGGGACCGGAACCGGGACGACTGGGACGACGTCGTTCTCGACGAGGACTTCGTCCGGGGCGCCGAGGTGACCGAGCCCGCCGCGCGCACGCGCGTGCTGACCGCGCGCTGGCGGCGGCGCGGGGCGCCCGAGCCCCAGCCCTGGCGGGCGGACGAGCCGCCGGCCGGCTGGTTCTTCAGCAGGCGCCGCAGGCGCCGCCGGTAGCTTCCCGGCCGGGGCGGGCTCCCCAGCCGTTACGCGCTCGCAACGCACGTGGCGGGGTCACGGCGGCACGGAGAGTGGCAGGATGCGGGCCGACGTCCTGATCACGTGTCCCGTGGGGTCGTTCGCCGACCATGTCCCGGAGGTGCCGTGTCCGCTCGCTCCGCGCCGCCCGTCATAGCCATTGCCGCCGCTGCCGCCCTGCTCATCGGCTGTACCAGCACAAAACCGTCGGACTCCGGCGGCCCGGGCATCAGCCTGGTGACGTCCGGCAAGCTGACCACCTGCACTCATCTTCCCTATCCGCCCTTCCAGTCCCGGCAGGGCAAGAAGATCGTCGGCTTCGACGTGGATCTGGTCGATCTCGTCGCCTCGGAGCTGAAGGTGAAGCAGGAGATCGTGGACACGCCCTTCGAGGGCATCCAGTCCGGTGAGGACCTCAACACCCGCACCTGCGATGTCGCCGCGGCCGGGATGACGATCAACGCCGTCCGCGAGAAGAACCTGGACTTCTCCCGCCCCTACTTCGACGCCACCCAGGCGCTGCTCACCCGGAAGGGCAAGCCCTACCGGAACCTCGGCGACCTCAAGGGCAAGCGGCTGGCGGTCCAGCAGGGCACCACCGGGGAGGCCTACGCCCAGAAGCGGGCCGTGGGCGCCACCCTGGTCCAGTTCGAGGACCTCGGACTGCTGGTCTCCGCGGTCAAGACCGGACAGGTCGCGGCGGGCATCAACGACAACGGGGTGCTGTACGACTTCGTCAAGGACAACCCGGACACCGAGGTGACGGCCGAGTTCAGCACCGGGGAGAAGTACGGCATCGCCGTACGCACCGGCAACGACGCGCTGCGCAAGAAGATCAACCAGGTGCTCGAGGCCGCGAGGGGGGACGGCCGCTACAACGCGATCTACCGGAAGTGGTTCGGCACCGCGCCCAGGAAGTGAGCTGTGACCATGACCCGTCGGCAGCGGACGCGGGCGATACGGGCGGTGCAGTACGCGGTGCTCGCCGCCGTAACTCTCACCGTCGTCCTGGCCGCGGACTGGGGTGAACTGCGCCGCGCGTTCTTCGACGCGGGCGTCGCCCGGTCCCTGTTCCCCGACATCATCACCACCGCCCTGGTCAACACCGTCGTCTACACCCTGCTCGGCTTCGGGTTCGGGCTCGTGGCCGGGCTGGTGCTCGCGCTGATGCGGCTGTCGCGGGTGCCGCCGTACCGGTGGCTGGCGGTGGCGTACATCGAGTTCTTCCGCGGCGTCCCGGCGCTGCTGGTGTTCATCGCGCTCGGCTTCGGGGTGCCGCTCGCCTTCCAAGTGGCGCTGGACCGCTATGTCACCGTCATGCTGGCGCTCGGCCTGGTCGGGGCCGCCTACATGGCGGAGACGATCCGCGCGGGCATCCGGGCCGTTCCCAAGGGGCAGATGGAGGCGGCGCGTTCGCTCGGCATGTCCCACGGCCGGGCCATGGTCTCCATCATCATTCCGCAGGCGTTCCGGATCGTGCTGCCGCCGCTGACCAACGAACTGATCCTGCTGACCAAGGACTCGTCCCTGGTCTATCTGCTCGGGCTCTCCCTGGATCAGTACGAACTGTCCAAGTTCGGCCGGGACGCGCTCAATCAGCACCGCAGTCTCACCCCGATCCTGGTCGCCGGGCTGTGCTACCTGCTCATCACCGTTCCACTGGGCCAGCTGGTCCGGTGGCTGGAGGCCCGTACCGCGAAGGCGAGGTGAGGACCCGTGATCCGGATCCGGGAGCTGCGCAAGTCCTTCGGCGCGCTGGAGGTGCTGAAGGGCATCGACCTCGCCGTGGAGTGGGGCGAGGTGGTCTGTGTCATCGGGCCGTCCGGCTCCGGCAAGTCGACCCTGCTGCGCTGTGTGAACCTGCTGGAGGAGCCGACGGCGGGCTCGGTGACCGTGGGCGGGGCCGAGGTCACCGACCCGGACGTGGACATCGACCGGGTGCGGCGGCGGATCGGCATGGTGTTCCAGGCGTTCAACCTCTTCCCCCATCTGACCGCGCTGGAGAACCTGACCATCGCGCAGCGGCGGGTACTGCGCCGCGACAAGGCCGAGGCGGTGCGGATCGGCCGGGACACGCTGCGCCGGGTGGGCCTGACCGGCAAGGAGGCCGCCTATCCGGCGCAACTGTCGGGCGGGCAGCAGCAGCGGGTGGCGATCGCGCGGGCGCTGGCGATGGATCCGGAGCTGATGCTGTTCGACGAGCCGACCTCGGCCCTCGACCCCGAACTGGTGGGGGATGTGCTCGCCGTGATGCGGGCGCTGGCCGACGAGGGGATGACGATGCTGGTCGTCACCCATGAGATGAGCTTCGCGCGGGAGGTCGCCGACCGGGTGGTGTTCATGGACGACGGAGTGATCGTGGAGGAGGGCGGCCCGGAGCAGGTGGTGGCCGCACCACGGCATCCGCGGACCCGGGCGTTCCTCACCCGGGTGCTGGACCCGGCCGCGGCCCGGGTGGTCCCGGACGACGGCTCGCGGGACGCCCGCAGCGGCCGCTGAGCGCACGGCGGTTTGTCAGTCGGCGCGCATTCGGCAGGGTGCGGCAACCTTCCGGACCGCGGGGCCCACTGGAGGGTGCGGGCGGCGTCCCCGTACGGCCACTCCCCGGGGGCGCGCCGCCCGCTCCCGTTCCCCACACGGAAGAGAGCCGCCATGCCCGTACGAAGATTCCGCGGATTACGCGCGCTCCTGACCGCCGCGGCGGCCGGGGCGCTGTCCCTCATCGGATTCACCGCACCCGCCGACGCCGCCGGGACGGGCGCGTCGGACACCTGGAATCCGCCGAGCAATCTCGTCCAGCCGCTGAACGAGGTCTGGAGGCACGTCGAGTCCACCTATCCCGACCTGTACGGCTTCAAGAACTACGGCTGGGATCAGGTGATGGCCAACAAGGGCAGCCTGAACTACTGCGTCCGCTGGGAATCCGACCAGCCGGTCACGGCGCAGATGCGCGACCAGATCCAGGCGGCGCTGGGGCGACAGTCGAAGAAGTGGATCGACTCGGTCGCGGGATTCGAGAACTTCCCGTACAAGGAGGTTCCGGTCAAGGTCGTCGGCTGGGCGGTCAAGAACCGCTCCACGCTGCAGTGGAGTGACAACTCGGTCGACATCTACACCGGTCTGGACGGCGCCGGCGCCCCGCAGTGCTCCCCGGACTGCGGCCGCTTCTTCCACCAGGACGGCAACTACTCCAAGTGCCCCGGTGGCGCGGCGCGCCACTACGACCAGTCGCTGTGGCTGACCAAGGGCTTCGGCGGCGGCGCGGGCGGTGACTGGGGGCAGCGCATCGGCAGTGAGTACATGCTGGGCGCGCTGAACCAGGACAACATCCACATCCTGCTGCACGAGATCGGGCACACCTACGGTCTGGACGACTTCTACGACTGGACCCCGACCGGGGTGGGCGGTTTCCTCATGCAGGCGGGAACCGCCGACCACATCACCGAATTCGACAAGTGGATGTACCGGGACTTCTGGCGCCACCTGAAGAACCGCTACGGCTTGTGACCGTGACCGGCTGACGCGTCGGCGCGGTGCCGCCGCCTCAATTCCCGGGTCTTCCCGTCCGAGTTGAGGCGGCCTTACTGTAGTAACCGGTTTCTGCCCGGTCGGTATCGCGCTTGGGCGGGTTCGGGAAGGGGTATCTCGATGGCGCGTTCCCCGGGGTCGACGGGTCCGACGCTGGCGGTCGTCGCCCGCGAGGCAGGGGTTTCGGTGCCGACCGCTTCGAAGGTGGTCAACGGCCGCGAGGATGTGGCGCCCGACACGCGTCGCCGGGTCAGCGAGGTCCTGGACCGTCTGGGGTACGTCCGCAAACCGCGCCTGGAGGCGCCCCGGCCGCCCGCCCTGGTCGATCTGGTGGTGCGTTCGCTGGACGGCGCGTGGTCGGGGGCGGTGCTGCACGGGGTGGAGGCCGCTGCGCACGACGCGGGGCTGGAGGTGGTGGTGTCGGCGGGGCTGCCGCGCACCCGCGACGGGCGGCCCGAGCGGGGCTGGCTGGACAAGCTGTGCGACCGGGGCAGCTCCGGGGTGCTGTTCCATCTCGCGGAGCTGACGCCCGCCCAGTACGCCTGGCTCGATGAGCACCGGATTCCGTTCGTGCTGATCGACCCCGGGCCGGTGCCGCCGCCGGGCGTGCCGTCCGTGGGCGCCGCCGACTGGCAGGGCGGGGTGAGCGCGACCGAGCATCTGCTCGCGCTGGGGCACCGGCGGATCGCGGTGATCGGCGGGTACCGGCGGAAGGTGTGCAGCGGTGCGCGGGTGGCCGGGTTCCGCTCGGCGATGGCCGCGGCCGGGCTGCGGGTGCCGCTCGCGTACGTGCGCTACGGCGACTTCCGGGAGGCCGGCGCGTACCAGCGGATGACGGAGCTGCTGGAACTGCCCGAGCCGCCGACGGCGGTGTTCGTGTGCTCCGACCCGATGGCGCTCGGCGCCTACCGGGCGCTGCGGGAGCGGGGGTTGCGGGTGCCGGAGGACGTCAGCGTGGTGGGCTTCGACGATCTGCCGCAGGCCCGCTGGACGACACCGGCGCTCACCACGGTCCGTCAGCCGCTGTCGGAGATGGCGGCGACGGCGCTGCGCATCCTGCTGCGGCTGAGGGCGGGTGAGGTCCCGGAGGGGATGCGGACCGAGCTGTCCACCCGGCTGATCGTCCGTTCCAGTACCGCTCCCCCGGCGCGTCATTCCTCTTGACCGAGAAGTCGAACGCTGATCGGATGTCCGAACGACCTTGACGTCCGAGCCTGCTCCTACCACGTTTTGTCCCCGGCCATCGCCGTACCGATTCTCCGGAGGTCTTCGCCCCGTGTTCGTCGATATGCCCCTGGACCAGCTGCGCACGTACCGGCCCCCGCTGCCCGAGCCGGATGGCTTCGACGCGTTCTGGGAGCGCACCCTCGCCGAGTCCCGCGCCACGGAGCTGGACGCGGTCTTCACCGGGACCGACGCGGGCCTGGCCCGGCTGCACACCTACGACGTCGAGTTCTCCGGTTTCGGCGGGCACCGGATACGCGGCTGGCTGCTGGCCCCGCGCGAGGCCGCGGGCCCGCTGCCGTGCGTGGTGCAGTACATCGGCTACAACGGCGGCCGGGGTCTGCCGCACAACTGGCTGCTGTGGCCGTCGGTGGGCTACGCGGTCTTCGTCATGGACACCCGGGGCCAGGGCTGGGCCCAGCACTCCCCCGGCGCCACCCCCGATCCGGCCGGCGGCACCGGCCCCGAGGCGCCGGGGAAGATGACCCAGGGCATCCTCTCCCCGGACGACTACTACTACCGGCGGCTGTACACCGACGCCGTGCGCGCGGTGGAGGCCGCCCGCACGCATCCGCTGGTCGACCCGGAGCGGATCGTCGTGAGCGGCGGCAGCCAGGGCGGTGGCATGGCCCTGGCGGCGGCCGCACTGGTGCCGGACCTGACGGCGGCGCTGGTGGACGTGCCGTTCATGACGCACATCCGGCGGGCCGTCGAGATCACCGACGCCGATCCGTACGGTGAACTGGCCCGCTTCTGTGCCGGTCAGCGCGATCTCACCGAGCGGGTCTTCGCCACCCTCGACCATTTCGACGGTCTCAACTTCGCGGCCCGGGCCACCGCGCCCGCACTCTTCTCGACCGCCCTGCGCGACGAGATCACGCCGACCTCGTGCGGCTTCGCCGCGTACCACCACTACGCGGGCGAGAAGGAGCTGAAGGTGTGGTCCTTCAACGGCCATGAGGGCGGGGGCACCCACCAGCAGGCCGAGCAGATCGCCTACCTGCGGAAGCTGCTCGGCTGAGCCGGAAGCCGGCCGGCCGAATCCGGCGCGGTGAGCGGTGTTCGGCGGCCGCTCACCGGGGGGAAGACAGGGGCTATCCGGATCGAAGGAGTCGCCCATGCCCGCACAGCCCCTGGACGGCATCACCGTCGTCGCCCTCGAACAGGCCGTCGCCGCCCCGTTCGCCACCCGCCAGCTCGCCGACCTCGGCGCGCGGGTCATCAAGGTGGAGCGGCCGGGGCGGGGCGACTTCGCCCGGGAGTACGACCGTGAGGTCAAGGGCATGTCGGCGTACTTCGTCTGGATCAACCGCGGCAAGGAGAGCGTCGTCCTCGATGTGAAGGACGACGCCGACCGGGCCCTGCTCGACACCCTCCTGGCCCGCGCCGACGTGTTCGTGCACAACCTCGCGCCCGGGGCGGTGGAGCGGCTCGGGCTCTCGGCGGACACGCTGCGGGCCGGGCATCCGCGCCTGATCAACTGCGCGATCACCGGGTACGGCGACCGCGGGCCGTACCGGGACAAGAAGGCGTACGACCTGCTCGTCCAGTGCGAAGCGGGGTTGCTGTCGATCACCGGCAGCCCCGAGGAGCCCGCCCGCCCCGGCATCTCGATCGCCGATATCGCGGGCGGGATGTACGCGTACACCGGCATCCTGACCGCGCTGTACGAGCGGGAGCGCACCGGCGCGGGGACGGACCTGAGCGTCAGCCTCCTCGACGCGCTGGGCGAGTGGATGGGGCATCCGTACTTCGCGCAGGCCTACGGCGGGAGCGGGGTGGTGCGCAGCGGGGCCCGCCATCCGTCGATCTCCCCGTACGGGGCCTACGTCTGCGGCGACGGCGCCCAGGTGTTTCTGAGCGTGCAGAACGACCGCGAGTGGATCGCCCTGTGCGAACGCGTCGTGGGCCACCCGGAGCTGGTCCGCGACGCGCGCTTCGCCGACAATCCGCTGCGCCGCACGCACGACGAGGAGCTGACGGCCGAGCTGGAGCGGTCCTTCGCGGGCCATACGGCCGACGGTCTGGTGGGCCTGCTGGACGCGGCGGGCATCGCCAACGCCCGGCTGCGGGATGTCGCGGGGCTGGCCGATCATCCGCAGCTGGCCGCCCGGGAGCGCTGGGGTGAGTTCGGCTCGCCCGTCGGGCCGCTGCGTGGTCTGCTGCCGCCGGTCGAGGTGGCGGGGCGTCAGGCGGCGCTGCGGCCGGTGCCCGCGCTGGGCGAGCACACGGAGGCGGTGCGGGCCGAGTTCTCCTGACGCCCCGGTGCGGCGTTGTGCGCCGGGGGTTATGCGGCGGGGGCGACGGGTGACAGCTGGGCGTCGCGCCGCACCAGGGCGGCGTAGCGGCCGTCCTGGGCGAGGAGTTCCTCATGGGTGCCCTGCTCGGCGATGCGGCCGCCGTCGAGGACGACGATCCGGTCGGCGTCGCGCACGGTGGAGAGCCGGTGGGCGATGGTGATGGTGGTGCGGCCGACCGCGAGGCCGTCGATGGCCTTCTGCACGGCCTGCTCGGTGCGGGTGTCCAGGGCGCTGGTGGCCTCGTCGAGGATGAGGACGGGCGGGTCGCGCAGGATCGTCCGCGCTATGGCCAGCCGCTGCTTCTCACCGCCGGAGAAGCGGTACCCCCGCTCCCCCACCAGGGTGTCGTAGCCGTCGGGGAGGGCAGCGATGTGGTCGTGGATCTGGGCGGCCGCGGCCGCCGCGACGATCTCCGCGTGGGTCGCGTCGGGCTTGGCGAACCGCAGGTTGTCGGCGATCGAGGCGTGGAAGAGATAGGTCTCCTGGGAGACGACGCCGACCGCGCGGGCGAGACTGTCGAAGTCGAGGTCCCGCACGTCGACGCCGTCGATCAGCACCCGGCCGCCGGTCACGTCGTACAACCGGGGCACCAGATAGCTGAGGGTCGTCTTGCCGGAGCCGGTCGAGCCGACGACGGCCAGGCTGCCGCCCGCCGGGACGGTCAGGTCGATAGCGCGCAGGGTGCCTTGCGGCGAGGCCGGGTCCTGGGCGTCGTAGTCGAAGTCGACGCCGTCGAAACGGACTTCGCCGCGCACCGTCTCCAGCCGCACCGGCCGGGCGGGCTCGGTGATGTCGATCGGCAGGTCGAGATATTCGAAGATGCGGGCGAAGAGCGCGAGGGAGGTCTGCATCTCCACCCCGGTGGACAGCAGGCTGACGGTGGGACGGAACAGCCCCTGCTGCAGCGAGACGAAGGCGACCAGGGTGCCGATGGAGACGGCCGGGCCCCCGGCCTGGAGGGCGATTCCGGCGGCCCAGTAGATGACGGCGGGCATGGCGGCCATCACGACGCCGATGGTGGACATCCGCCAGCGGCCGGCCATGCTAGCCCGCACCTCGAGGCCGACCAGGCGCTCGGACTCCCGGGTGAACTCCTGGGTCAGCGAATCGGAGCGGCCCATGGTGCGGCCGAGCAGGATGCCGCTCACCGACAGGGACTCGGTGACCATCGCGGACATGGCCGCCATCTGCTTCTGGCGCTTCGAGGTGATCTTCTTGCGCTCGTTGCCGACCCGGCGGCTGATCCAGACGAACAGCGGCAGCAGGAGCAGCGAGACGACGGTCAGCCGCCAGTCGAGGGCGAGCATGGCGACGACCGTGGCCACGACGCTGGTGAGGTTGGAGACCAGCGAGGTGGCGGTGGAGGTGACGGTGGCCTGCATGCCGCCGATGTCATTGGCGATCCGCGACTGCACCTCGCCGGTGCGGGTGCGGGTGAAGAAGGCGAGCGGCATGCGCTGCAGCCGGTCGTAGACGGCGGCGCGCAGGTCGTGCATGACGCGCTGGCCGACGGTGGTGGAGATGAGGGTCTGCAGGACGCCGAAGACGCTGTTGACGACAGCGGCGGCGATCATGCCGAGGGCGAGCAGGGTCAGCAGACCGGTGCGCCGCCCGGGGATGGCGTCGTCGAGGATCTCGCGGAGCAGGAACGGCGAGGCGACCGAGACCAGCGCGGAGGCACCGACCAGCAGGCCGACCAGGGCGAGCCGGCCACGGTAGGGGCGGAAGAGCCGGAGGATGCGCCGCACTTGCGCGGGCCGCTCCGGTTCGGGGCCGGAGGGGGTCGATGGCGGTGTGTCGTGATGCATGGGCTCCTTCTGATGGCAGGCGCCACGGACTTTCCGAGCATAGCTCACTGTTACCTACACTCACAATGAACGGGGTCCGATAGACTGCGATCATGCCCATCTCCGAGACATCCGGCCTCGCGGAGCAACTGCTGCGCCTGACCCGCCGACTGCAGCGTGCCCAGAAGCACCATATGGAGCCGCTGGGCATCACCCCCGCCCAGGCCCGGCTGCTGCGCACCGTGGCACACCACGACGGGCCGCCGCGGATGGCGGACCTCGCGGAGCGCCTGGAGGTGGTTCCGCGCGCGGTGACCTCGCTGGTGGACGCGCTGGAGGCGCACGGCTCGGTGCGCCGCGCGCCGGATCAGTCCAACCGCCGGGTGGTGCGGATCGAGCTGACCGAGGCCGGCCAGTCGACGCTGCGTGCCCTGCGCGACGCGCGCCGGGCGGCCGCCGAGGACGTCCTGGCCCCGCTGAACGCTCAGGAGCGTGACACCCTGGGCGGCCTGCTCGACACCCTCTCCGGTCCCCCCGGCAGCCGCTGCTGACACGGGGGCCTGGAGCGGTTCGCCGCGCCCGGGATCAGGCGGCCAGATGCGCCTTGTCCCCCATCACCACCACCGGGTGCCGCTTGGGGTCGAGGTTCCGCAGCAGATACTCCATACCGGACTTGGGCAGGCTCACACAGGCCGACGTACCGCTGCCGTGGTCCATGTGCAGCCAGATGCTCCCGCCCTTGCGCTGCCCCTCGGGCCGGGACGGATCGAGGGGCGAGGTGCCCTTGACCCGGTTGTAGTCGATGGCGATGACGTAGTCGAAGTCCGTCCAGTGCGACTTGGGCCAGGAGTGGGGAGCGGCGAAGGCGGCCGTTTCGGTGTACGGCAGGCGGGCGCCGGGGTCCGGGAGCACTCCGCCCGCGTCGCTGAGCGTGTAGACACCGACCGGGGTGCGCTTGTCGCCCTCGTGATGACCCGTCGTCCAGCCGCGCTTGCCGTTGTGCGCGGCCCAACTACGGGTGCGCTTCCAGTCCTTGCCGTCCTTGGTGTACAGCACCACGGTCGCGTCGGCGGAGTTCACTCCCTTGCCGTAGACCGCGACGACCTGCCGTGAATTTCCCGGGATTTTGGCCTGGAGGGCGTTGCCCACCTCCGGGATCCGGGTGGGATCCGACGCCGGGCCCTTACCGCGCATCGCCTGCTTTCCCTGGCCACCGCCCTTGTCGCCTCCGCTGTCCCCGCCTCCGCCGCAGGCGGTGAGCAGGGCAAGGGCAGCGGCGGTCACGACCGCCGTACGCATGGACATCACGCCGGAAATTCGCATGTGCCCCATCGTCCCACTCCGGCGCGGACCCGGCGCGCGCGGGATTGGCGTGTTCCGGACCTCGGTGGGAAAACCAGTTGAAATTCGCAGCCGTGAAGAGCCAACCTTTCACGTCTCTTTGCCTTTCCGGCCGCCGCAACTCACCCAGGAACGCCATGCGCATTCGCGATCTTCCGTATCCCGACCCCGGCTTGCCCGACGTACGGTCAGGTACCCGGTTCCTCGTCTGGCTGGGCCGGAACCAGCTGGGCGGGCAGATCAGGGCCGCCCTGTGGGGGCTGCTGCACATGGCGGCCCTGGTGTCCTTCCCTCTGGCGATCGGCTACGGCGTGCAGGCGGTCGTCGACCGCTCCGGTTCGCGGCTCGCCCTGGCCGGGGCGCTGATGGTGGGGCTCACCGTGCTCACCGCGCTCGGTGACGCCATGCTGCACCGGGCGGCGGTCACCAACTGGATCACGGCGGCGGCCCGGGTCCAGCAGCTGCTGGCCCGTAAGACGGTCGAGCTGGGTGCGGCGCTGACCCGGCGGGTGGCGGCGGGCGAGGTCGTCGCCGTGTCCACCGGCGACGTCGAGAAGATCGGCTGGTTCGTGGAGGCCCTGTCCCGCTTCACCGCGGCCGCCCTCACGACCGTCGGGGTGTGCGTGGCGCTGGTGATCTACCAGCCCGCGCTCGGCGCGGTGGTGGCACTCGGCGTGCCCGCGCTGGCGCTCTCGGTGCTGCCGCTGCTGCCGCGGGCCGCGCGCCGGGCCGATGAGCAGCGGGAGAAGGCGGGCCGGGCGACCGAGCTGGCGTCGGACACCGTGGCCGGGCTGCGCGTGCTGCGCGGTATCGGCGGCGAGGACCTGTTCCTGAGCCGCTACCGGACGGTCTCCCAGGAGGTGCGGGCCGCGGCGGTGCGCAGCGCCCGGATGTGGTCGCTGATCGCGGCGGTGCAGGTCGCGCTGCCGGGGATGCTGCTGATCGGGGTCGTCTGGTACGGGGCCGTGCTGGCCGGGAGCGGGCGGATCACGGTGGGCGAGCTGGTCACCGTCTACAGCGCCGTGACGTTTCTGCTGTTTCCGTTGCGGCACTTCGAGGAGATCGCGATGGCGTACTCCTTCTCCCGCCCCTCGGCGCGGCGAGTGGCGCGGGTGCTGGCGCTGCGGCGCCCGTCGGCCGAGGCCGAGGACGCGCGGGCGGCGGGGCCCGCTGCCGGGTCCGGCGGAAAGCCGCCGACCGGTGATCTGTACGACCCGGCCACCGGGATGCTGGCCCCGAGCGGGCAGCTGACCGCGGTGGTGTGCGGGGATCCGGACGCGGCGGGGCGGATGGCGGACCGGCTCGGCGGCCACCCCACCGAGGACGGTGCGCAATCCGGGGACGGTGCCGGCTCCGGGGGCGGCGCGGAGTCCGGTGACGGTCGCAGCGCTCCCTCGGCGCTGCTGGGCGGGGTCGCGCTGGACGAGGTGCCGCTGGCCACCGCGCGGGCCGCGGTACTCGTCCAGGACAAGGACCCGGTGCTGCTGTCGGGCACGCTCACCGAGCTGCTGGATGTGCCGCGGTCGGGCACGGTCACGGCGCGGGAGGCCCTGGAGGCGGCGCAGTGCGGTGATGTGCTGGAGGCGCTGGAGCAGGCCTCGGTGGCCGACTCCGGCGACGGGGACCCGATGGGCGCCCGGATCACCGAACGCGGCCGCTCGCTGTCGGGCGGCCAGCGCCAGCGGCTGGCGCTGGCCCGCTCTCTGGTGACCGACCCGGAGGTGCTGGTGCTGGACGAACCGACGTCCGCCGTGGACTCGCACACCGAGGCACGTATCGGGGAGGGGCTGAAGCGGCTCCGGACGGACCGGACCACGGTCGTGTTCACCTCCAGCCCGCTGCTGCTCGACCAGGCCGACCGGGTGGTGTTCGTGCACGACGGCGTGGCGGCGGGGGTGGGCAGCCACCGCGAGCTGCTGAGCACCGATCCCGCGTACCGGGCGGTGGTCACCCGGGAGCCGGACGACGGCCGGGAGCGGGACGACGGCCGCGACGGCCTCGCGGGGCTGGAACGAGTCGAGCAACAGATCGAGGAGTCGGCATGATCGGCGTGGCACCACCCGTCCATGACCCGGCCGCGCCGGAGTCGGCGACGACACTGCCGGTCGGCAGGGCCGCCACGGTGCGGGACTATGTGCGCGAGCTGCTGCGGCGGCATCGGAAGGCCTTCATCGGGCTGATGGCGGTGAACGCCACCGCCGTGATCGCCTCGATGGTCGGCCCTCAGCTGCTGGGCGGTGTGGTCGAGGACCTGTCGCAGGGCAAGGACGACCTCCATATCGGGCGCACCGTCGCGCTGTTCGCGGTGGCGCTCGTGGTGCAGACCGTGTTCGTGCGGATGGTGCGGCTGCGCGGTGCGGTGCTGGGCGAGCAGATGCTGGCCGATCTGCGCGAGGACTTCCTCGTACGGTCGGTGGGGCTGCCGCCGGGTGTGCTGGAGCGGGCCGGGACCGGTGATCTGCTGTCCCGGATCACCACCGACATCGACCGGCTGGCGAACGCGATGCGCGAGGCCGTGCCGCAGCTGTCCATCGGCGTGGTCTGGACGGGCCTGCTGCTGGGCGCGCTGACCGTGACGGCTCCGCCGCTGGGGCTCGCGGTGCTGGTGGCGCTGCCGGTGCTGGTGATCGGCTGCCGCTGGTACTTCAGGCGGGCGCCGAGCGCCTATCGCTCGGAAGCGGCCGGGTACGCGGCGGTGGCCGCGTCCCTGACCGAGAGCGTGGACGCCGGCCGGACCATCGAGGCCCACCGGCTGGGCGACCGGCGGATCGCCCAGTCCGAGCTGCGGATCAAGCAGTGGACGGCGTGGGAGCGCTACACGCTCTGGCTGCGCTCGGTGCTCTTCCCCGTGATCAATGTGAGCTACACGCTGATCACCGGCTCGGTGCTGATGATCGGCGGCTTCTGTGTGATGCGGGGCTGGATGTCGGTCGGCGAGCTGACGACGGGGGCACTGCTGTCGCAGATGCTGGTCGAGCCGATCGGGCTGATCCTGCGCTGGTACGACGAGCTGCAGGTCGCGCAGGTGTCGCTGGCCCGGCTGGTGGGGGTGCGGGAGATCGAGCAGGGCCCGGCCGACGCCGGGGCCACGCCCATCGGCCGTGAGGTGCGGGCGGACGATGTGCGGTTCGGCTACCGGGAGGGCAGCGATGTGCTGCACGAGGTGTCCATGACGGTGCCGCCGGGGACGCGGCTGGCGCTGGTGGGCCCGTCCGGCGCGGGCAAGTCCACGCTGGGCCGGCTGCTGGCGGGGATCTACGGCCCGCGGACCGGCCGGGTGACCCTGGGCGACGCGGAGCTGGCGCGGATGCCCGCCGAGCAGGTGCGCACCCATGTCGCCCTGGTCAACCAGGAGCACCATGTGTTCGTGGGCTCGCTGCGCGACAATCTGCTGCTGGCCCGGACCTCCGCAGGGGATGCCGAGCTGTGGGCGGCGCTTGCCGCGGTGGACGCGGACGGCTGGGCGCGGGCGCTGAAGGAGGGCCTGGACACGGAGGTCGGGTCGGGCGGACTGGCGCTGACCCCGGCGCAGGCGCAGCAGATCGCGCTGGCCCGGCTGGTGCTCGCCGATCCGCACACCCTGGTGCTGGACGAGGCCACCTCGCTGCTGGACCCGCGGGCGGCCCGCCATCTGGAACGGTCGCTGGGCCACGTGCTGAAGGGCCGGACGGTGGTCGCCATCGCGCACCGGCTGCACACCGCTCATGACGCGGATGTGATCGCGGTGGTCGAGGCGGGCCGGATCAGCGAGCTGGGCAGCCACGACGAGCTGGTGGCGGCCGACGGCGCCTACGCGGCGCTGTGGCGCTCCTGGCACCAGTGACGCCCGGGGGCGACGGCCGCCCGGCGGTCCCGGTACCGGCATCGCCCGGACCGGAGCCGCCGCGGTGCCGCGGCCAGGCCCGCGGCTCAGATGATGCCGAGGGCGCCCAGCCCGCCGAGTCCGCCGAGCATCATGAAGACGGGCATCAGCACCTTCAGCTCGACCCAGCTCCCGGCCCGGAAGCGCATGGCCTCCGGCGGTCCGATCGGATACCAGCGCTTGCGGCCGATCGGTATGGGCCACAGGATCGGGCAGCCGGAGACGGTGAGGGCGTCGCCGATGTCGTGAACGAGGGCACCGAGGACGATCGGCAGCCCGAGCCACAGGTATTCCTGGCCCGGTGCGGTGAACAGCCAGTCCGCCCCGTTGCCCGGCTTGTTCAGGATCTCGGCGAGTATCCAGGCGCTGGTGGCGCCGAGCAGCCACACCAGGATGTCGCTGGAGACCCGCGCCGCGCGCCACAACAGCCCCTCGACGGCCAGCACCATGTGGACGAAGAGGATGCCGAGCACCGCCCAGCGGCCACCGGCCACGGCGAGCACCGAGGCCCCGGCACCGATGAGGACGGCCCAGACCCAGGTGTGGGTCAGGGTGCGGTGACCGCCCGAGCGGCGGGGGTCGCCCGGTTTCCGGGTCGACTTGTAGACCGCGTACGACAGCTTGTCGATCACTTCGCACAGCACCCGCGACACCGGCCCGAAGGCGCGGGATATGGTCGCCGCCTTGTGGTCGAGGTCCGGGGCGAGCGCCGCTCCGGCGCAGATCAGCGCGCCTACGACGAGCACCGGCCAGGGCATCTCGTGGCCGGCCGCGGCGGCCGCGGCGCCCACCCCCAGCCAGGCAGCCGCTCCGGACAGCGAATGCGCCGGTCCCATCATGGTCGTACCCCGCCCCTGTTCTTGCCCGCTGTGGTGCGGGAGTTGCTTGCATTGGCTCACCACACCCTAGCGACGGACGATCTTCGTCCGCACAGCCGGTTCCCGCCCCGCCGGGGAAACCAGGCAGTATGGGTCCGTGACTCTTATCGATCAGCTGCCGAGCGAAGCCGACCCCGACACTCTCTTCGAGAGGTTCTCGACCTGGGTCGAGGAGCGGGGCATCTCGCTCTATCCCGCCCAGGAGGAAGCGCTGATCGAGGTGGTGTCCGGGGCGAACGTCATCTTGTCGACGCCCACCGGATCGGGAAAGAGCCTGGTGGCCGCGGGCGCCCACTTCGCCGCGCTGGCCCGGGACGAGGTCACCTTCTACACCGCGCCGATCAAGGCCCTGGTCTCGGAGAAGTTCTTCGAGCTGTGCAAGATCTTCGGCACCGAGAACGTCGGGATGCTCACCGGGGACGCGTCGGTGAACGCGGACGCGCCCGTCATCTGCTGTACGGCCGAGGTGCTGGCGTCCATCGCCCTGCGGGACGGCCGAAACGCCGATATCGGCCAGGTGGTGATGGACGAGTTCCACTTCTATGCGGAGCCGGACCGGGGCTGGGCGTGGCAGATCCCGCTGCTGGAACTGCCGCAGGCGCAGTTCGTCCTGATGTCGGCGACGCTCGGTGATGTGACGCGGTTCGAGGAGGATCTGAACCGGCGCACCGGGCGGTCCACCGCGGTCGTGCGGTCGGCGACCCGGCCGGTGCCGCTGAGCTACGAATACCGCACGACGCCGCTCACCGAGACGCTCACCGAGCTGCTGGAGACCCGGCAAGCCCCCGTCTACATCGTGCACTTCACCCAGGCCGCGGCGGTCGAACGGGCGCAGGCGCTGATGAGCATCAACATGTGCACCCGGGCGGAGAAGGACGAGATCGCCTCTCTGATCGGCAATTTCCGCTTCACCACCAAGTTCGGCCGGAACCTCTCCCGCTATGTCCGGCACGGAATCGGGGTGCATCACGCGGGGATGCTGCCGAAGTACCGGCGGCTGGTGGAGAAGCTGGCCCAGGCCGGGCTGCTGAAGGTCATCTGCGGTACGGACACGCTCGGGGTGGGCGTCAACGTACCGATCCGGACCGTGCTGTTCACCGCGCTGACGAAGTACGACGGCCAGCGGGTGCGGACGCTGCGGGCGCGGGAGTTCCACCAGATCGCGGGCCGGGCCGGGCGGGCCGGGTTCGACACCGCCGGGTTCGTGGTGGCGCAGGCGCCCGAGCATGTCGTCGAGAACGAGAAGGCGCTCGCGAAGGCGGGGGACGACCCCAAGAAGCGCCGCAAGGTGGTCCGCAAGAAGGCACCGGAGGGCTTCGTCAGCTGGGGCCAGAACACCTTCGAAAAGCTCATCGCCTCCGACCCCGAGCCGCTCACCTCCCGGTTCCGGGTCACCCATGCGATGCTGCTGTCGGTCATCGCGCGCCCGGGCAACGCCTTCCAGGCGATGCGCCGCCTCCTCGAGGACAACCATGAGCCGCGCAAGAACCAGCTCCGCCACATCCGCAGGGCGATCGCGATCTACCGCTCGCTGCTGGACGGCGGGATCGTGGAGCAGCTGGAGGCCCCCGACGCGGAGGGGCGGCAGGTCCGGCTGACGGTGGACCTGCAGCAGGACTTCGCGCTCAACCAGCCGCTGTCCACCTTCGCGCTCGCCGCGTTCGAGCTGCTGGACCCCGAATCCCCGTCCTACGCCCTGGACATGGTCTCGGTGGTGGAATCGACGCTGGACGACCCGCGGCAGATCCTGGCGGCCCAGCAGAACAAGGCGCGGGGCGAGGCGGTCGCCGCGATGAAGGCGGACGGGATCGAGTACGAGGAGCGCATGGAGCGGCTCCAGGACGTCTCCTACCCCAAGCCGCTGGAAGAGCTGCTCTTCCACGCCTACGGCCTCTACCGCAAGAGCCACCCCTGGGTCGGCGACCACCCGCTGTCGCCCAAGTCGGTGATCCGCGACATGTACGAGCGGGCGATGACCTTCACCGAGTTCACCGCGCTCTACGACCTGGCGCGGACCGAGGGCATCGTGCTGCGCTACCTGGCCGGCGCCTACAAGGCGCTGGAC
The DNA here is from genome assembly GCF_001417735.1 of Streptomyces sp. NBRC 110028. Classification (GTDB taxonomy): domain Bacteria; phylum Actinomycetota; class Actinomycetes; order Streptomycetales; family Streptomycetaceae; genus Streptomyces. The sequence goes on along the minus strand of NZ_BBUZ01000030.1, from coordinate 175,347 downwards.
CACACGGTGCCGGACGATCTGAAGTCGGACGACTTCGAGGACATCATCGCCTGGCTCGGCGAGATGGTCCGGCAGGTCGACTCCAGTCTTCTGGACGAGTGGGAACAGCTCGCCAACCCGGAGGAGGAGTCCGCCGAGGAGGCGCAGGAACGTGCCGACCAGGTCCGGCCGGTCACCGCGAACGCCCGCGCCTTCCGCGTGCTGGTGCGCAACGCGATGTTCCGCCGGGTCGAGCTGGCCGCGCTCGACAAGGTGGCGGAGCTGGGCGAGATGGACGCCGAGTCCGGCTGGGACGAGGACGCCTGGGCGGACGCGCTGGACGCCTACTGGGAGGAGTACGACGAGCTGGGCACCGGCCCGCAGGCCCGCGGCCCGAAGCTGCTGCTGATCGAGGAGGAGCCCGAGCACGGCCTGTGGCGGGTGCGGCAGACCTTCGACGACCCGAACGGCGACCACGACTGGGGCATCTCGGCCGAGGTCGACCTGGCCGCCTCGGACGAGGAGGGCCGCGCCGTGGTCCGGGTCACCGACGTGGGCCAGCTGTAGCCGCCCGGCCGCCGACCGGCCCCCGAACCACCTCAGCGAAGGAGCACCGACGATGACCAATCCCGCCGAACGTCTGGTCGATCTGCTCGACCTGGAACGGATCGAGGTGGACATCTTCCGTGGGCTGAGCCCCGACGAGTCGCTGCAGAGGGTGTTCGGCGGGCAGGTGGCGGGGCAGGCGCTGGTGGCCGCCGGGCGCACCACCGAGGCGGACCGCCCGGTGCACTCGCTGCACGCGTACTTCCTGCGCCCGGGGCGGCCGGGTGTGCCCATCGTGTACCAGGTGGAGCGGGTCCGGGACGGACGGTCCTTCACCACCCGCCGGGTCGTCGCCGTCCAGCAGGGTCGGACGATCTTCACTTTGACGGCCTCCTTCCACCGTCCGGAGCCGGGCATCGAACAGCAGCTGCCGATGCCCGGGGTACCTGAGCCGGAGAGTCTGCCGAAGCTCTCCGATGAGATCCGGGAGCACTTGGGGACCCTCCCCGAGTCGCTGGCGCGGATGGAGCGCCGCCAGCCCTTCGACATCCGGTACGTCGAGCGGCTGCGCTGGACCGAGGAGGAGCTGAGGGAAGCGGAACCGCGCAGCGCGGTGTGGATGCGCGCGGTCGGACCGCTCGGGGACGACCCGCTCGTCCACACCTGCGCGCTCACCTACGCGAGCGACATGATGCTGCTGGACGCCGTGCGGATGCCGATCGAGCCGCTGTGGGGCCGGCGCGGCTTCGACATGGCCTCGCTGGATCACGCCATGTGGTTCCACCGGCCTTTCCGCACCGATGAGTGGTTCCTCTACGACCAGGAGTCACCCGTCGCCACCGGCGGCCGGGGACTCGCGCGCGGCCGGATCTACGACCGCGCGGGCCACCTGCTGGTCTCCGTCGTCCAGGAGGGCCTGTTCCGCCCGCTGGCTCCGGCGCCGAAGCCCACGGAGAGCGGCTGAGGCTCAGGACGGCGCGCCGAGCCGTGGTTCAGCGCTTGCCGACCAGCCTGCGCCACAGGCCGCGCGGCCGCCCCGCGGGACGGCCCGGCGGCCGGGTGCGACAAGCGGGAAGCGGTGCCACCGCGGCGTCCGGCCGTGGTGCGGGGCGGACCCGGCGCGCCTCCCGCACGGCATCGGCGAGCGCCACGCGATACCGCAGGATCTCCTGGGGCCCGTCCGCCGTCTGCACCCGGTCGATCACCTTGCGCGCCGAGGCCGCGGCGGGGCGCACCGGGACGAGCGCGGGGCGAAGCTCCCGCACATGGTCCCGATCGTGCGGATCGGTGACAGCCCGCGCCAGTTCGTCGGGGTCCAGCACCGCGGACAGCACTCCGGCGCGCTTCCAGGGGTCCCGCGTCCGGGAGAGCAACTGCTCGATCCGCCGCTTGCGCCACTCCTCGGCCCGGGCGTCCGCTCCGGCGGCCAGCGACGCGCTCAGCCCCGGTGGAGTGCGGCCGGTCAGCAGGCCCGGCTCACGGGCGGCGAACTCCTCCAGCTCTGTCGCCAGATAGAGCCACACCACCCGCCGGTACCGGTTGACGTAGAACCGGGCCGGGGCGAAGAAACCGCCGCGGGCCAGGCGGGTGAGCCGGCCCGGGCTGATACCCAGCAGCTCGGCCCCCTCCGCCGTGCCGACCACCCGCAGCCTGGCGCGCAGCGCCTCCGGGAACCCCTCGGCTCCCGTCAACCGTGCCAGCTCCTCCCGCGCCACCCGCCGCCCCGCAGGGGTGGAGATGGTGCGCACCTCCCCCAGCTGCTCGGCCAGCTCGAATTCGCGCGGCATGAGGCCCAGCATCCGGGCCGCGGTGCGGAACGCGACGCCCGTCGGCTGTCCCGGTCCGGCCGGGCCCGACGGCTTCCGGTGCTTCCGCGCCTCCTGCGTCCCCCGTGCTTCCCGCGCCCCCGGTACTACCCGCGCTCCCGTTGCTTCCTGCTCCGCTCGCACCACTGCCATGCCGAAGTCCTCCCCCGCGATCCGTCAATCACTGACAGTGACGACGATAGCGTCGCGGCACGACGGTCCGTCAGGCCTGTGGACAACCGCCTGTGGACAACCTCCCGGCCCCGTTTCCCCCGGCTCCCGCCTCCCGGCTTCAGCTCGGGGCGCCGCTCTCCTGCCGGGCCTCGACTCCCAGGTGCTCCCCCACCCTGTTCACCAGCAGCGTCATCTCGTAGGCGACCTGCCCGACATCGGCGTCCGGACCGCTGAGGACACACAGGCAACTGCCGTCACCCGCGGCCATCACGAAGAGGACACCCTCCTCGAACTCGACCATGGTCTGCCGCACCCGGCCCGTCCGGAAGTGGTTGCCGGACCCCTTGGCGAGGCTGTGCAGCCCGGAGGCGACCGCCGCCAGGTGCTCGGCGTCCTGGCGTTCGAGCGTCGCGCTCGCCCCCGTCACCAGGCCGTCGTTCGACAGCACCAGCACGTGCCGCACCTGCGCGATCCGCTGGGTCAGGTCGTCCAGTAACCAGTCGAGGCCCTTGCTGAGTGCCATTGGCGTTCCTCCCCGATTCCCCTTCAGCTGCGTGCCAGCCTTTCTCACTGCCGCCGTCTGGGCAACCCGCCCTGCCGACCCCTCCGGCCGTTCCGCGCTGATTGACGCAAGATGGGGACATGGCACAGAACATGTCGAGGGATCAGTGGCAGAAGTTCCTCTCCGAGGGCACCCGTACCGGCAAACTCGCGACCGTACGGGCCGATGGAAGCCCGCATCTCGCGCCCATCTGGTTCCTGCTCGACGGGGACGACCTGGTCTTCAACACCGGGCAGGACACGGTCAAAGGGCGAAACCTGGCCCGCGACCCCCGGGTCAGCCTCTGCGTGGACGACGAGCGGCCCCCGTTCTCCTTCGTCACGGTGCGGGGCCGGGCCGAACTCAGCGACGACCTGGAAGATGTACGGGAGTGGGCCACCCGGATCGCCGCCCGCTATGTGGGCGATGACCTCGCCGAACAGTTCGGGGCCCGCAACGGTGTCCCCGGCGAGCTGCTGGTACGGGTCCACATCGACAAGGTCATCGCCCTCGCCGATATCGCCGACTAGTGCCGCGTCAGCCAAGGTTTGCCCGGTAGCGAGGCGTCCTGGTGCGGTCAGATGCAAGGCGCCGGATCGGCCTCGTAGTGGGCCTACTCGGTCGATTCGGCAACGCCGCAGATGGCCGTGCCAGGGCGGCGAGCGGGGTGAACCTTGGCTGACGCGGCACTAGCCCCGGCGCGGACCGAGTGGGCCGATTCGGCCGAGCGGGCTGATTCGGCCGAAATCAATCGCTCACGGTCGCATCACGACCTTTACCGCACCGTCCTGCTTCTGCTGGAACATCTCATAGGCATGGGGTGCGTCCGCCAGCGGCAGGCGGTGGGTGGCGAAGCCGTCGACGCCGAGCGGGTCCTCGTCCGTCAGCAGCGGCAGGATGTCATCGGCCCAGCGGCGGACGTTCGCCTGCCCCATCCGTAGCTGGATCTGCTTGTCGAACATGATCATCAGCGGCAGCGGGTCGGCCATCCCGCCGTAGATACCGCTGAGGGACACCGTGCCACCGCGCCGCACCAGCGCGATGGCCAGCCGGAGCGCCGCCAGCCGGTCGACACCGGCCCTGGCCGTGAGCTTCGCGCCCCATTCCCGCGGCAGTATCCCGGCGGCCCGCTGTGCGGTCCGCCCGACCGGGCTGCCGTGGGCCTCCGTACCCACCGCGTCGATGACCGAGTCCGGGCCGCGGCCCCCGCCCGCCGAGAGCACGGCCTCGACCAGGTCGTCCTGGCCGTCGAAGTCGTTCAGGTCGAACGTCTCGACGCCGTCGGCGCGGGACCGCCGCAGCCGCTCGGGCACCAGGTCCACGCCGATCACCCGCCCGGCTCCCCGGTGCCTCGCGACCCGGCAGGCCATGGCCCCGATGGGGCCGAGGCCCAGCACGCACACCGCGCCCTCCCTCGGGACGGCCGCGTACTCGACCGCCTGCCAGGCCGTGGGCAGGACGTCGGAGAGATAGACGAAGCGGTCGTCCGGCGGCCCCTCGGGCACCTTGATCGGACCGTAATGGGCCTGCGGCACCCTCAGGTACTCCGCCTGGGCGCCCGGCACCGCCCCGTACAGCTTGCTGTAGCCGAAGATCTCCGCCCCCATGCCGTACTCGATCACCTGCGTGGTCTCGCACTGGGTGGGCAGGCCGGAGCCGCACATCCAGCAGGATCCGCAGGCGATCTGGAACGGGACGACCACCCGGTCGCCGGGCCGGAGGCCGGTCACCTCCGGACCGGTCTCCTCGACGATCCCCATCGGCTCATGGCCGATGATGTCGCCGGGGGTCATGAAGGGCGTGAGCACCTCGTACAGATGAAGGTCGGACCCGCACAGTCCGGTGGTGGTGATCCGTACGATCGCGTCCGTCGGTTCCTTGAGGATGGGGTCGGGCACCGTCTCCACGCGCACATCGCGTTTGCCCTGCCAGGTCACCGCTCGCATCGCCGTGTCCTTTCGCCTGGCCGTCGGCCGTCTCGGCATGGCGTCCCGAGTACCCGGCGGAGAACGGCCGAAGCGGCGGAACCTGGCATTCCGCGGTCAGCCGAGGGCGCGCAGATACGCGCCGACCCGCTCCACGAGCCGGGCCGTCTCACCGGCGGTCGTGACCGCATCGGCGCCCGCGGCGCTCAGCACGACCAGGCAGGCGCCCTCCCCCACCGCCGCGACGAAGAGGGTGCCGCTCTCCATCTCGACCATCGTCCCGCGCACCCGGGCGGGCCGCCCACGGCGCCCCGCGTTCCTGGCCAGGCCGTGGAAACCGGAGGCGACCTCGGCCAGATGTGCCGCGTCCCGGCGGGAGAGCCCGCGGGAGGCGCTGAGGGTGGCCCCATCCTGGGAAAGCAGCACGGCATGGCGGACACCGGCGGCGCGGGCGGCCCCGTCGTCCAGGATCCGGTCGAGCAGGCCCGCGTCGAACAGGCCCGCGTCGAGTGGGCCCCGGCCGAGGCCGGCCGAGGAGCGGACGGCGGCTGCGCGGCGCTTGATCATGACGGTCTCCCTCGGTCGGCGCGCGCCGGGAGCGGGCGGCGCGCTCGGGGTCCCCCATAGGCCAGGAACCGTAGCCAGCAAGGGGGCGCATTGGGGGGCGCATTACGAACCTGTTGGAATTTGGCAGAGACAGATTTCTGAATGATTGCTCGATGCCCGAATCTGTTCCTAGACCGATCTGTTCTCAGCCGATCTGTTCTCAGGACGGCGACCCGAGGAGCCCCTCATGCGCGATGACCGCGTCCATGGAAACCACCGAGACAGCACGGCCGACGTGAGGGACTTCTTCACGCCCCGGGCGGCCGACTGGGACAGCCGCTTCCCCGACGACGGCCCCGCCTATGCCGCCGCCGTCGCCGAACTCGGCCTGCGCGCCGGGGACGCGGTGCTCGACGCGGGCTGCGGCACCGGCCGCGCCCTGCCCGCGCTGCGCGCCGCGGTCGGCTCCCGCGGGACCGTGCTGGGCTTCGACCTCACGCCCGCCATGCTGGCGGCGGCCGTACGCGCCGGGCGGGACCGGGACGGGATGCTCGCCCTCGCCGATGTCGCCGGGCTGCCGCTGCGCGACGGCTGTCTCGACGCGGTCTTCGCCGCCGGGCTGATCTCGCATTTCGCCGACCCCGGAACCGGGCTGCGCGAGCTGGCCCGAGTGGTGCGGCCCCACGGGTCGATCGCGCTGTTCCACCCGGTGGGGCGCGCCGCGCTCGCCGCCCGCCACGGCCGGCCGCCCAGCCCCGATGATCTGCGGGCCGAGCCCAACCTGCGGCCGCTGCTGGCCCGCTGCGGCTGGCGGCTGGAGGCGTACACGGACGAGGACACGCGCTATCTGGCCCTCGCGGTCCGTCAGGGCTGACGAGCGGGCCGCATCCCGGCTGACGATCGCCCCGTATGGTCATGGACACACCACACCGTCGAGGCGCACATCGGTACGCCACAATGCGGGCATGCTCGAACTCGCCATCCTCGGCTTCCTCCACGACGCGCCGCTGCACGGCTACGAGCTGCGCCACCGCATCACCGCGCTGACCGGGCACGTCAAGCCGGTGGCCGAGAGCACCCTCTACCCGGCGATCAAGCGGCTGGAGAACGCGGGCCTGCTGGCCCGGGAGACCCGGCCGGGCACGGGCGCCGCTCCCCGGCACGTCCTGACCCTGACGGCCGAGGGCCGCGCCGAGCTGCGCCACCGTCTCGCGGATCCGGCCGAGGGCGACATCACGGACGAGAACCGCTGGTTCACCCTGCTGTCGTTCCTGCGGCACCTGGACGACCCGGCGCGGCAGTCGGCCGTGCTCGAACGCCGGCTGGCCCATCTGCGCCGCCCCTCCCGCCTCTTCTACGAGGGTGACCGGCCGCTGCGGGCCGAGGAGGTGGAGGATCCCTTCCGGCGGGGCGTCCTCACCATCGCGCGCGCCGCCGGACAGGCGGAACTGTCATGGCTGCGGCGCACCCTGGACGCGCTGCGGGCCGGGGACGGGAGCTGACGGCCGGCCACGGTACGAAGTCTCGACGCCGCACCTACCGGCTGGTTAGGGTGCGCCGGACGAAGAACCGCAAGAGGAGGCTGCCGTGTCCGCCACGGAGGAGTCGGGCGAGGACGCGCTGTATGTGCTGACCGCCGTGCTGCTGACGCCCGCACAGTTCCCGAGCGTGCTCGGCGACGACTACCCCGAGGCGTGCGCCGCGCTCGGGCTGGAGCCGTACGAGCCGGGCTACGGCCTGGTGCTGGGGCAGGACGTCCAGGGCGCCCGCTGGACGGTGGTCACCGACGATGTGTCGCTCGTGGCGTGCGCCATCGCGACCTGGGACTGCGGCATGGAGTACGAGCTGGCGCTCGACGACCGGACCGTGGTCGCCTCCCTGCCCGGCTGGCCGCTCGCGGTGGCGGTGGCCGCTCCGGGAGTGCCCGCGCCGCACGACCCCGCGCCCGACGCGCGGCCCGGGGGCAGGCCGCCGCTCGCACCGCCGGACTCCGGGCGGTGGGGCCCGCCGCAGCGGCGGCTCGGCGCGGACGAGATCGCGCTCCAGTGGGCTATCTGGCGCGAACAGGTGGACGGCGAGGTGACGTTCGTGGCCCCGGGCGAGAAGCCGCACGGGGGCGTGCGGCGCGTCCTGGAGGAGGCACGCGGCTATCTGGACAAGCCTCCGCCGCTGGGCCGGATCCGGTCCGCGTTCGCCGGGGGTGACGCGCGGACGCTGCGGGCTGACGGGCCGGGCTGGAGCATGGTGGCGCGGACCGACGACATCGCGTTCGTGCTGCTGGACGAGGCGCCGGGCGAGGTGCTGCCGGTCGGCCGCGGTCCGCAGCTGCCGGGGCTGCTGACGGCGCTGGACGAGCTGGCCGTACGACCGCACTGAGCGGGACCGGCGCGGGGCAGCGGCCGGCCGCTGCGGGCGGACGTCCGTGACCGGCCGGGGGCCGGGAGCCGGGACGATCCGCGATCGGTGTTGCGCGGTCACTCCCGGGCGCGCGTCGCCCCCGCTCCCGGACCCGGCCGGCGGCTCTATGGCCGCGCCCGGGCGCCGGGACCCAGGGCCCCAGGCGCCCAGGGACCCGGGGGTCAGCGCCCCAGTTGCTTGCGGGAGACCCCGCGCAGCCTGCGCCGCTGCGAGGGGTCCAGCAGCAGATAGGCGGCCACCGGCACACCGACCATCACGAGCAGCGCGGCCCAGAAGGGCAGCAGCCACAGCAGGATCACACCGGCCACCACACCCCCGGCGGCGACCTTCGCGCGCGTGGACATCGCACCCGCCTCCTTAACCCGGCCCATAGCCGTATTCACTCCTCACAACGGACACCGGCGGCCGCCGGTTCCACATCCGCCCCGGCGTCCTGTACTCTCGGCCGCCCACCGCAGTAGTCAAATTTGAGGAATGCGTCAGAGCCGTGACCCCACCCTCCGCGACCACCCCCTCCGAGATCGCCGAACTCTGCCGCTCCACCGCCGTTTTCCTGCCCGCCGACCCCTCGCGCGCCGACCCCTCGCGCGCCGGGCGCGTCGCCTTCTGGCGGCCGGACGGGCCGCCGCCCGGCAGGCCGTCCGGCTCCGCAGAGGAACTGACCGTCGTCGTCCCGGACGACTCCGCAGGAGTCCGCACCCGCGCCGTACGAGCGCGGGTACTGTCCCTGCCCGACACGCTGCCCGTCCTCACCCGGGCCCGGGCGCGGGCCGCCGCGCGGCCGGGCGGAGAGCCGCCGGACCGGGCAGGTGCCGACCCCGCGACGGCCTTCTGGGGTGCCGCCGCCGTGCCCGAGGCGGTCGACCTCGCCGACGAGGAGGTCACCGAGTTGCTGGGCCCGGCGACCGGCGCGCTGGACGCCGCAGGGGTGAAGGTGCACTGGCCCAAGGAGCTGGTGCGCGGGCTCACCGCGCGCGCCGTCGTCGGCCCGGACGACTCCCATGAGGCGGACCAAGCGGACGGTCCCGAGAGGGCCCAGGGGCCCCGGATGTCCTCGTTCCTCTCCGCCGACGCGCTGCTCCGCTTCCGCTGGCGGTTCGCCGTCGGCGACCAGGAGCTGACCAGGGAGGAGCTGGACCGGCTCGCCGAGGCCGGTCGCCCGGTGGTGCGGCTGCGCGATCAGTGGGTGGTCCTGGACCCCGAGTCGGCGCGGCGCGCCCGCGACCGTCAGGACCGCGAGCTCGCCCCCGTCGGCGCGCTCGGCGCCGTCCTCACCGGCCGTGCGGAGGCCGACGGCGCCGAGGTCGAGGTGCGGGCCACCGGCTGGCTGGCCGCGCTGCGCGACCGCCTCGCCCGGCCCGGGGAGCCCCGGCCCGGGGAGGACGGCGGCGAGCCGCCCGTCGCCCAGCCCGCGGCCCTCGCCGCCACGCTGCGCGACTACCAGCTCCGGGGCCTGGACTGGCTGGTCCGGATGACCTCGCTCGGCCTCGGCGGCTGTCTCGCGGACGACATGGGGCTCGGCAAGACCATCACCCTGATCTTCCCTGTCAAGTCAGCATGTTGAATCGTTGAGGTCCGGCATCCGGGCCGCACACGACGGCGGGAACATCGCCCAACTCGCCGCGTCGCACAACCGGATCACCGCGGCCGCCGGTTTCCGCATGTGGAATGCAGGCCAGCCCCGTCCCGGCCTGTGACGCGACCACGAACCTTTCCCGTGGATTCACTGCCTTTCCCGTGCACGGCAAAATATCACCGGCATTCAAGGGAAACGACGGAACGCATGACACGAAGTGCGGTCAGCCGTAAGGACATAGACGCAAAAAGTAAGTCAAGACTTACCTTTAGGGAACTTTGGCCGTATGGTGCGGCTCGAATCGAAGGAGCCCCTTGTTGTCAAAGACAAATGATTCTGCCGTGCGTGCGGTTGAATCGGAGCAAGGTTACGTGTCCTCATTGTATGAGCTGCTCACCGAGCGGCTTTCCGAGGCACGAGCGAACCGGGCGAGTGTGCTGAAGGCCCCGGCGGACGGCGCCGGCGAGGCGTACGAGAGAGAGATCGCCGCCGACCGTCTGACCAAGGAGATCGGCCGGCTGGAAGGCGCCGAGAAGGGGCTGGTCTTCGGGCGCATCGACTGGACGGACGGCACGGCCCTGCGCATCGGGCGGATCGGACTGCACACGGAGGAGGACGAACTGCCGCTGCTCGTGGACTGGCGCGCGAACGCGGCGCGGCCCTTCTACGAGGCGACACCGGTCCACCCGATGGATCTGCGGCGGCGCCGGCACCTGCGCCTCGAGGAGCGCACGGTCGTCTCGGTGAGCGACGAACTGCTCGACGGGACCGCCCCGACCGACGAAGACGTCGTGGGGGACGGCCCGTTGACCGAGGCTCTGTCGGCACGGCGTACGGGCAGGATGCACGCGGCGGTCGCGACGCTGCAGGCCGAGCAGGACGAGATCGTCCGATCCGCCCACCGCGGGGTGACCGTGGTGCAGGGCGGGCCCGGCACCGGCAAGACGGTGGTCGCCCTGCACCGGGCGGCCTACGTCCTGTACGCGTTTCCGCGCGCCGCGGAGGAAGGTGTCCTTGTGGTGGGCCCCAACGCCCGTTTCCTCGACTACATCTCCCAGGTCCTTCCCTCGCTCGGGGAGAACGACGTCGATCTGGCGACCTGTCAGGAACTGGCCGGAATGTCCCCGGACGCGGTGGACCCGTTCGACACGGCGCGCCTCAAGGGCGGCCTGGACCTCGCCAACGCCCTGGCCGGCCTGCTGCGAGACCACCAGGCCCCCGCCGGTGACTTCACCGTCCGGGTCGGGCAGGAACTGGTCCACCTGTCGGAGAAGGAGGTCGCCACTGCACGCGCCGCCGCCCTGGCGGCCGCATCCGGCCACAACCCCGCGCGCCAGGCGTTCAAGGAACTCCTGGTCGACGCCGTCACCGACGCGATGCAACGGGACATGGGCGACCTCCTGGAGCAGATCGACGCCGATGCCGAGCAGATGACGGGCCTGAACCTCGACCGGTTCACGGGGGTCGCCCAATGCCGTGCCGAGGGCGCCGCCGACCCGGGTCCGGTCCACGAGCTGGACCTGGACGCCATCGGGGCCGATCTTCTCGACGACGCCGGTGTCGACCGGGCGGTCGAGGCGCTGTGGCCGAGGCTGGTACCCGGCGACCTCGTGAAGGCACTGCTGACGGATGCCGACGCCCTGGCCGAGCGCCTGCCGACCCTGACCCCGCAGGAGCGGTCCCTTCTCCTGCGTGCCCCGGAGGCCCCGTGGACCGATGCGGACGTGCCGTTGCTGGACGAGGCAGCGAGCCTGGTCGACGGCCCGCCCGAGCGGACGTACGGGCACGTCGTCGTCGACGAGGCGCAGGAACTGACCGCCATGCAGTGGCGGATGATCGTCCGCCGCTGCCCGGCGAGGGCGATGACGCTGGTGGGTGACTTCGCCCAGTCGGGCCCGGCCACGACGGCACGCGACTGGAAGGAAGCCCTGAGCCCGCATGTCGGGACGCGGTTCAGACTGCACGACCTGACGGTCAGTTACCGCACCACGCAGGAGATCCTGGAGAGCGTCCGGGACCTGCTCGCGCGGATCGCTCCGGACCAGCGGCCCACACGGTCACTGCGCAGCGGTGAGAGCCCGCGCACCGTGACCACACATGGGGACGGGCTGGTCACCGCCGTCGTGGAGGAACTGCGCGCCCAGAGCACCGCGCAGCCGGACGAACTCCTGGGAGTGATCTGCGCGGACACCCGGGTGAGCCAGTTGACGGCTCACGGCATCACCGACCACGCACGCATCGTGCCCGCGTCCGAAGCACGTGGCCTCGAGTTCGACGGGGTCGTCGTCCTGAACCCCGAGGAGATCATCACGGCCCGCCCCGGCGGGGAGAGGGACCTGTACGTGGCCCTGACCCGGGCCACCAAGCGCCTGTGCACCATCACCACCCAGCCCGCATGATGGCGCGGCGCCCGCGTGGTCGCCGCGGGCGCACAAGTGCCGCTCGCTATTGCTCGTCGAGGACGCCGATCCTTGGAGCTGTCATTTGCCTGCAGCGTTTCTCAGAATCCCGCTGCGAGGGCCAGTCAGAGGAATACCCGGCCGGTGTTCTGCCAGCGGCAGAACACCGGCCGGACCGAACTCGACGATCACTACAGTCCAGTCACATGACAATGATTACGACGCGTACGGTCGAGTATCCGGCCGACGGTTTGACGATGCTCGGGCACCTCGCGCTCCCGGCCGGTGTCGACCGTCGGCCCGCGGTGCTGCTCGGGCCGGAGGGCGTGGGGCTCAGCGACGTCGAGCGCCGCCGGGCCGATGCTCTCGCCGAGCTGGGATATGTAGCGCTGGCCTTCGACCTTCACGGCGGGCGCTATTTGGGTGACCCCGAGGAGATGCTGGCCCGTTGCATGCCGCTGCTCGCTGATCCCGACCGGATGAGAGGCATCGGCCATGCGGCGCTCGACGTGTTGCGCACCGAACCGCGGACCGACCCCGACCGGATAGCCGCCGTCGGCTACGGCACCGGGGGCGCCGTCGGGCTGGAACTCGGGCGCGGCGGCGTCAGCCTGCGCGCGATCGGGACAGTCAACGCACTGACCACGGGCCGACCGGGCGAAGCGGCGCGCATTCGCTGCCCGGTGTGGGCCGGGGTCGGGTCAGAGGACCCCATCATGGCGCCCGCGCAACGGAACGCGTTCACCGCTGAGATGCAGGCGGCGGGCGTCGACTGGCGCCTCACGGTCTACGGCGGCGCCTTGCACGCCTTCCACCACCCGCCGGTCGGCCACCCCGTGGTCCCCGGCGTCGGCTACCACCCACAGCACGCGCAGCGAGCCTGGCGCGACGTCGTCGACCTGCTCGCCGAGTGCCTGCCCGTGACAGAGAACCTGGGGGTATGACCCAGGTAAACATGCTGGCGCCAGGCCTGGTCGGCGTCGGGCGCTGACAGTTCCCTCCCCCTCAAGTCCGCACAGCCGAATGGCATTCGGGCAGATACTCGATCGCGGAGACGTAAAGGCGGTTCATTCACAGCTTCTCAGCCTGATGTCCTGCCTTCCGGCGTGCGTCGTCCAACGAGGGAGCCGGCTACCGGGTCCCTGCAGACTGAGACCGACGGAGTTGTCGTTTCCCACCGTCGGTCATCTCGTTGAGCTGAACGAGTGATGTCGGCGGGAGGGCGGGGCAGTGCGGCAGGACTGGGAGCCGGAGGACCTGATCGAGGTCTGGACGTTACTCGAAGATGACATGAAGCGGGTGCGGAACAAGTCCGGGGCGACCCGGCTCGGGTTCGCGCTGCTGCTGAAGTTCTTCGAGGTGGAGGCCCGGTTCCCGGAGTCGGCCGGGGAGGTCCCCGCCGCCGCGGTGGAGTACGTGGCCCAGCAGGACCGCGCACGTCCAGCGGCAAGGCGGCCGTCGTCCCGGCGTGAAGGACTGGCACATCAACTTTCTGGGCCGCTACCTGTTCAACATCACCGCCGCCCCGGCCAGGGCCTGCGCCCCTTCCGGGACCCGGACGCAGCAGAGGACGACGGGGCCGAGGACTGAGCCGAGCCGCCGTCAGCGAGGGAGAGGCCGCGCTCCCTTGCTATCGGTCGTCACGTCGAAGTGCTGAATGGGCGGCCCCGCCTCCGCACCCGGGACCTCGAAGCGGCTGACGCCTCCAAGAGGAACCTCGAAGCGAATTCGTGCGCCGTCGAGCCGGACAACGTTCGCCCATTGCACCGCCAACGTGATTTGCCGGTAACCCGGGGGACGGACAGGACCATCCCCTGGGCGCGGGCTTCCCAGGGGGTGGCACGGACAGTCAGCGGAACAGGCGGAAGAACCCGCGCACCTGCTTGACCAGCGACTCCGGCTGCTCCAGCGCGGCGAAGTGGCCACCATGCGGCAGCTCCTCGAACCAGCGCAGGTCGGTGAACCGCAGCTCGGCCTCCCGCCTCGACGGGCGGGTTATGTCGCACGGGTAGACCGACAGCCCGGATGGCGCGGTCACCTTGTCTCGGAAGTTGGCGAAGCTCTCCCAGTACAGGCGTGCCGACGACGTGGCCGACGCGGTGAACCAATAGACCGAGATCTCGTCGAGGATCGTCTGCCGCGACAACGCATCCTCGGGATGGCCGTCGTTGTCCGTCCACGCCCAGAACTTCTCGGCGATCCAGGCGGCCTGCCCCGCCGGGGAGTCGGTGAGGCCGTAGCCGAGCGTCTGCGGCCGGGTCGCCTGGATCGCCGAGTACCCCCGGCCGGTGCGCTGCATCTCCTTCTCGGCCTCGAGATTCGCCACCTCCGCGGGCGTCGGGTCGTCGAACGTGCCCGCCGCCACGGATCCCAGGTTCAGGTGCACGCCGGCGACCCGCTCGGGCGCCACCTCGCCCAGCACCGCGGACACCGCCGAACCCCAGTCACCGCCCTGCGCGCCGTACCGTTCGTAACCCAGCGAGACCATCAACGTGTCCCAGGCGCGCGCGGTGCGAGTGATGCCCCACCCGGTCGTCGACGGCTTGTCACTCCAGCCGTACCCGGGCAACGACGGCGCGACCACGTGGAACGCGTCCGCCGGGGCACCGCCGTGCGCGCGCGGGTCGGTGAGCGGGCCGAGGACCTCCAGGAACTCGAGCACCGAACCCGGCCACCCGTGCGTGAGCACGAGCGGGAACGCGTCCGGCTCCGGCGAGCGGACGTGCAGGAAGTGGATGCCCAGCCCGTCGATCGTGTCGCGGTACTGCGGGAACACGTTCAGCCGCTCGGCGAACCCGAAGTCGTAGTCCTCGGCCCAGCTGCGGCAAAGCTCCTGCGCATACGCCAGTGGCAAACCCTGTGACCAGTCGTCCACCGGCTCGCGCTCGGGCCACCGTGTCCGTCGCAATCGTTCACGCAGGTCCGCGATCTCGGCTTCGGTGATGCCGACCTCGAATGGCTCGGCGGACATGGCAAGGCTCCTTACTGGTCAAGGCGTTATCGGATCAGATGCAGGTGGACCGTCATCGCGGGCTCCCACGCGTGGCGTCGGGTTGGGGGCGGCGGTCGGCGGTAGGGCGCCGGGTCAGGCTGAGCACGAGTCCGGCCAGGGGGAGTGCCGCGAGCACAGCGAGGGCCGCCGGCACCGGCACGATGCCGGACAGACCCGCGACAGCGGCCGGACCGATCCCGCCACCCAGGGCGTTCATGAAGTTGAGCAGGCCCTGTGCGGTGTCGCGGTCGTCCGCGGCGACCAGGTCCGGCGCGAGGCTCACCAGTACGGCTTGGGCGTTGGCGAACCCGCACACGGTCAACGCCGTGCCGACGACAATTGGGATCGGCCCATTGAAGACCGCGACGACGAGCACACCGACGACGGTGAGTGCCGCAAGCCCGGCCGACACCTGCCAGCCGGTGAACCGGTCGGTCAAAGCGCCGACCAGCCGCCCGGCCAGCACCGAGCAGGCGGCGGCCGGGACCAAGAGCACGCCGGCTTCCAGGGGGCCACCGCCCGTGGCCTGCTCGATCAGGGACGGGGCGCGGAACAGCACCCCGTAGTAGCCGGCGAAGACGGTCCCGCCGATGAGCCCGGCCGCCAGGAAGCCGCGGGCCGCGATCACCCGCCGGGGCACGAACCCCTCGGGCGTGCTTCGCACGCGCCACCACAGTCCCCCGGCGGCGAGCGCCCCGGTGGCAGCCACGACGAGCGTGACCGGAGCGGGCAGGCCGACCGAGTGTGCCTGCAGCAACGTGATCAAGGAGCCGGCGAGTACCGATAGCACGGCCGCGCCGACGATATCGAGTCGCCCGGTCGAGCCGTTTCGCTCGCCGCTACCGCTCCGCGTCAGCGCGCGCCTACTCGGCAATGCGGCCAGCAGGAGGGGCAGCGCGAGGACCGGGATCGCGAGCACGGCACGCCACCCGAGCCATGCGGTCACCGCCCCGCCCAACAGTGTCCCGCACCCCGACGCCGTCGCGCTGGCGGCCGCGATGATTCCCAGGGCGCGGATCCGTTGCCGCCCGGGAAGGGCGGTGGCCGCGGCAAAGACGGCGATCACGGTCGCGCCCGCCCCGGCGCCGCCGATCAGTCGGCCGACGATCACGACGGACAGTGCCGGCCCGGCTCCGGCGAGCGCGGAGCCCGCGGCGAGCGCCACGACCCCGGCGACGAGGACCTGGAAGGGGCTCCAGCGGACCAGCAGCCGACCCGCGACCGGCATCGCGAGCGCGGAGGTCAGCGACCACGCGGCGAGAATCCATGCGGTGGCCCCGAACGGCACCGCGAGTGCGCGGCCGATGGCCGGCAGGGCCACCGACGGCGCTCCCAGTGCCACGTACATCGGCAGCACCAGCATCCCCAAAGTCAGCCCCAGCCGACGCCCATCCGGGGCGTCGGTTCGCTCCGGTGCCGGGGCCCCTCCAGACGGGATCGTCTGCGGCGTCGTCCCCTGCCGGGTATGTTGTGACATGCCAAGACTCCTTTGGGTGTAACATTACGGAGCAGTGAGGAGATACGTCAAATGCAGCATGCGTATTACAGCCCATTGGTGGTCCAGACGGCCGTCGACCTGGCCAACACCTTGAGGCCGATCAAGGGAGAGGACGCGCTCGAGACCGTGGAGCAACTCCGGGACTTCCTTGACGACCATCCCGCGGCTGCGCCTCCGAGTTCGGCCGCGAACCAAGGGACCGGTCCGCGGCATCTCACCCGCGCCGACCTGGCGGAAGTCCGCGCGTTGCGCGAGACGGTGCGTGAGGTGCTCGAACGGGCGAACGCGGACGCGGTCGAAGCTGCGGCTCTGATCAACGACGGTCTGCGTCGCAGCCGCGCCACTCCGGTACTGCGCCACGAGGACGACCGCTGGTGGACCGAGGTGACCTCCGACACCGACCGCTGCTCGGCGCACCTTGCCGCGACTACGCTCAGCGCACTGGCCTCCGTGATCGCCACGCTCGGTCCCGCTCGTCTCGGCGTATGTGCCGGGCCGACCTGCCGGGCCACTTTCGTGGACCTCTCGCGCAACGGCTCGAAGCAGTACTGCACCCGAACCTGCGCACACCGGGCCAGCGTCGCGGCCTACCGGAGCCGGCGCAGCCCACGTTGAGCGCCGGCACCTGACCCTGCCAGGCCGGCTCCGGGGTTTCGTCCGAGCCCGCCTTCGACGAACTCGTTCGGGCCTCCGAGGGCGTTCCTCGCGATGCGATCTACATCGCTGCGAAAGCGGCAATGCAGGCCCGAGACCGCAAGATCTGCGTTCCGATCGTCCAGGACGCAGCGCGAGCCTGGTATCAGTCCGACAAGGCGCGTGCTCTCCGCGCGTATCCCGAGCCGGACCGACTCCCGAAATGGCTCATCGACAATTCGCGCTCTTCGACGCCCGAGTCCTGCACATCGTTCGCCGCGGCTACTCAGCGCAAGATCAGCCCGGCGAGCGCTTCGACGTCTGGGTGATCGACTACGGCGCCTACGTCGATCTGCGTTCAGGGGTGCCGTCAAGGATGCGGTCCATGGCGGCGCGCATGCGGTCGCGTTCGTCGGGTGCCGGGCTCATGCCGTGATGTCGATGTTTCCGCAGTTCGGGACGCAGCGGTCAAGGATGGGCTCGGAGAGTCGGCCGTCCCCCTGGCAGGGGGCTCTGTCGCTCCTGAACAGGCAGAGCAGGAGGGCTCGGGGGTTGTCGTAGAGCACGCTGCCGTCCCGGGCCAGGTGGCGGCGGGCCAGTGTGTGTTTGACGGGGAAGTCTCGTTTGACCAGGCCGCCTTGGAACATGGGGCCGGTGGTGGCTTGGAGGAGAGCGCGGCGGACCGCGGGACCGGAGATACCCTCACCGGCCCCGAATCGCTCAGCCAGGTCGGCGGCGGCGTCAGCGGTGGCCAGCGCGGTCTCGACGTCGACGAGCTGGTGAATGCCTGAGCGGCTGCGGCTGCCGTAGCGGCCCGACTCCTCGGTGTTCAGCATGGTGCGCATGTGCCCGTACGGGATGGCGAGGGCGACCAGTCCTCCTGGTCGGCGTGCGATGTGCCAGGCAAGGCTTCGGCGGAAGCGTCCGAGTCCGATCTTGCCGTGCGGGTCGGGTGGGATCACTTCTCCTGGGAGGTCGTGAGCGTCGGCTTCCGCGGTGGCCCAGGTCACGAAGTCCTCGATCCGAGTCCGGATGGTGTCGACGATCAGCGAGCCCGTCCGTGTGTTGGGGTGGGTCCGGTTGTGGACGGAAGCACCGAAGAGCAGGTCACCCTCGGGGACGAGTCGCTCGAGGACTCTGATCGCTTTGAGGACTCTGATCGCGTTGACGACTGGGGCGATGGCGACCCAGGGGACAGCTCGTTCGGCGCCGCCGGGAGAGTAGGTGCCGGTGTCCGGGTCGGTGGCGGTCTTGAAGTGCCTGCTGCGGATCAGCAGATGCGGCTCGCCGTCAAGATCGTCGTCCAGCTCGTCATCGTCGTCGAGAGATTCGTCGATGTCTCCGGGCTGGATGCGCATGAGGTGCCGTCCTTGCCCGTCTTCGGAATCAGGACAGCAGCCCGAGCCCATCGCGAGCACTTCCCTGAGTGCGGGCGCCGGCCAGGTACGCGCAGACGATGAACACGGCCGTGATCAGGTGCCGCAGGAGTTCGCTGGTTTCGGTGTAGTCGATGCGCGAGCGCCAGGGGCGGCCGGCGATCCGCCCTGTGGCCGTGACGTCCAGCGGGCAGGGACCAGGATCGGCGGCGACCAGGGCGCCGAGTCCGCGGTCCCGGTAGGCCAGTGCGACCTGCTTGAGGGAAGCGCCGGTGACACCGGCGATGTACTGCCGGGCCAGAGCGGTCTTCCCGTTCTGACGGGTCGAGGGCAGCGGACGTCGGGTGACGAGGTGCGCGGTGAGACAGGTGCGCAGGGACTTCCGGCCCTCAGGGGTGCTGGGCTGTGTGAGGGCCGCCTGGTTGAGGCGGACAGTCTCCTCGTGGGCGGTGCTGATGTCGTCGGCCAGGTCGTCCACCAGGCGCAGGGCCCGTATCTGCTGCTGCGCGGCCGCGGGGAGCGGGAGCTGCTGGACGAACTCCAGGTGCGCAGCGAGGCGCACGCCGCCCGGCACGCCCCGCAGGCCGGGGAGGAGACACCCGCCGCGGCCCCTGAGGGCGTACCGGCTCGAGCGGCGTTCGCCGCGCCCGGCGCGTGCCCGCTGCCCGCTCCCCCACCGGCCGTCGCCACGCCCGGCCGTCCCCCGGCGCTCACCGGTGGTACGGACCCGGCGCCCGGGCTGAACGTGGCCGCGCTGGAGTTCCTCGCGGCGGACGCCGCCGTACGCGCCCGGCGGCTGCTGGCCGAGGCACTGGCCCCCGGCCATGCCGCGACCCCCGTCCCGGCCGCGCTGACGGAGTGGCAGGACACGGTGCGGCTGACCGCCGCCGTTCCCCCGGCCGCGGTCGCCGCCCGGCTCGCGGCGGGCTGCGGGCGCGACCGCCTGGATCTGGACCGCGCCGTACGGGCCTGGGAGCACGGCGGGACCGCCGCGCTCACGGTGCTGGAGGAGGAGTGGACGCCGGACGCCGAGGCCCTGGCGCGCGCCCGCGCCCAGCTCGCCGCCGCCTGGGAGGAAGGCGAGCGGGCGCCCCGGCTGCGCGCGGCGGGCAACCGCTGGACGGCGGTGGGCACCGATGCCCAGGTGCGCTACGGGCGTGACGGGCGCTGGTGGCCGTACCGCAAGGACCGAGGGCGCTGGTGGCCCGCCGGTCCGCCGTCCCAGGATCCGGAGGCCGCACTGGCGATGCTCGCCGTGGACTGACGTGGCACCGGGCCGGGCCGCCGGTACCCCGGCGCGGACGCGGCGGCGGGGCGGCAACCTTTCGCGGGGGCGTGGCAACCGTAGGGCGTCAGAACACCCCCCGCACAACCCTCCACGGGACGGAGATCCCCCATGCTCCCATCGCGTCCGCGCTCCCGGCGCCGCCGCCCCGGTCCGCTCATCGGCCCCCTGGCCCTCGCCACCGGCGCCGCGCTGATCGCCGCTCCGGCCACCGGATGGTTCGGCGACGGCGGCCGGGCCCATGCGGCCGAATCCGCCGCGGCGGCGACCCTCGTCGTCGCCAAGGACGGCAGCGGTCAGTACACGACCGTCCAGGCGGCGGTCAACGCGGTCCCGGCGAACAACTCCTCCGCGGTCACCATCTCCGTCAAGCCCGGCACCTACCGGGAGACCGTGAAGATCCCCTCCAACAAACCGCACATCCGGCTGGTGGGCAGCACCGGCAACAAGGGTGACGTGACCATCGTCTACAACAACGCCTCCGGCACCCCGAAGCCCGGCGGCGGAACCTACGGCACCAGCGGCAGCGCGACCGTCGCCGTCGAGGCGGACGACTTCCAGGCGCGCCATCTGCAGTTCGTGAACGACTTCAACGAGGCCAACACCAGCATCACCGACAAGCAGGCGGTCGCGCTGCGCACCGCGGCGGACAAGATCGTGCTGGACGACATCGGCGCGGTCGGCGACCAGGACACCCTGCTGCTCGACTCCGCGAGCAAGGCCACGACCGGCCGGGTGTACGTCAACAACTCCGTGATCCAGGGCAATGTCGACTTCGTCTTCGGCCGCGCCTCCGCCGTTGTCAACAAGTCGACGATCCGGCTCGTCAAGCGCTACGACGGCAGCTCCGGCGGCTATGTGGCGGCGCCCTCGACGGCCGCCGGGAAGAAGGGCTTCCTGTTCATCGACAGCACCATCGGCGGGGACGTCGGCAACCGGTCGTTCTACCTCGGCCGCCCGTGGCACGCGGGCGGGGACGCGAGCCTCGACCCGCAGGCGGTCGTCCGCAACACGAGCCTGTCGGCGGCGGTCAAAACCACGCCGTGGACGGACATGAGCGGCTTCTCCTGGAAGGACGACCGCTTCGCGGAGTACAAGAACACGGGCGCCGGTTCCGGTTCGGCGAGCGGCGACCGGCCGCAGCTGACCGACGCCCAGGCCGCCGACTACGAGATCGCGGACTGGCTCGCCGGCTGGCAGCCGTCCTGATCCGGCGGGTCCGGCGGGTCCGGCGGGTCCGGCCGGAGCCGCCGGGCTGAGCCGGTCCGGTGAAGTCCGGCCGGTCCGGTGAACTTCGGCCGCCGGTCCCGTCGGGGGGCGGGACCGGCGGCCGATCACGGTCAGCCGCGCGCGGCCAGCAGATGGTCCATGGCGAGCTGGTCCAGGCGCTCGAAGGCCATGCCCCGCTGGGCGGCGGCCTCGACGTCGAACTCCTCGAAGGCCGTGCGGTCGGCGAGGAGCGCGGCCGGGGTCTCGCCCTCCTCCAGGGTGGGCCGGGCCAGCTCGTCCAGGCGCGAGGCGCGCAGCGCCTCCTGGACCTCCGGGTCGGCGCGGAAGGCGGCCGCGCGCTCCTTGAGGATCAGGTAGTTGCGCATGCAGCCTGCGGCCGACGCCCACACGCCCGCGACGTCCTCGGTACGCGGCGGCTTGAAGTCGAAGTGGCGCGGTCCCTCGTAGCCCGCCGTCTCCAGCAGGTCGACGAGCCAGAAGGCGGCCCGCAGATCGCCCGCCCCGAACCGCAGGTCCTGGTCGTACTTGATGCCGGACTGACCGTTGAGGTCGATGTGGAAGAGCTTGCCCGCCCACAGCGCCTGGGCGATGCCGTGCGGGAAGTTCAGCCCGGCCATCTGCTCGTGGCCGACCTCGGGGTTCACCCCGTACAGCTCGGGCCGCTCCAGCCGCTCGATGAAGGCGAGCGCGTGGCCGACGGTGGGCAGCAGGATGTCGCCGCGCGGCTCGTTGGGCTTGGGCTCGATGGCGAAGCGCAGATCGTAGCCCTGCTCGGTGACGTACGCGCCGAGCAGGTCGAAGGCCTCCTTCATCCGGTCGAGCGCGGCGCGCACGTCCTTGGCGCCGCCGGACTCCGAGCCCTCGCGGCCGCCCCAGGCCACATAGGTCTTCGCGCCCAGCTCGACCGCGAGGTCGATGTTGCGCAGGGTCTTGCGGAGGGCGTAGCGGCGGACGTCCCGGTCGTTGGCGGTGAAGGCGCCGTCCTTGAAGACCGGATGGGTGAAGAGGTTGGTGGTCGCCATGGGCACGGTCATGCCGGTGGCGTCCAGGGCCTGCCGGAAGCGCTTGATGTGCGACTCGCGCTCGGTCTCGGAGGCGCCGAAGGGGATGAGGTCGTCGTCGTGGAAGGTGACGCCGTACGCGCCGAGTTCGGCGAGACGGGTGACGGACTCGACGGGGTCGAGCGCCGGGCGGGTGGCGTCCCCGAACGGGTCCCGGCCCTGCCAGCCGACCGTCCACAGGCCGAAGGTGAACCGGTCCTCGGGGGTGGGGTTGTAGCTCATCGCGGCTCCTCGCCTATTTCGTCATGGCGCTTTACAAATTAGTATGCGCGAGCATTCCGGGGAAGCCCCGCTCAGGGCCGGACAAGACTCGTCGCAGCACACAGGGACGCAAGGGAGAGCGCGAGATGGCAGCAGCAGCCGTACCCGTGCCGGAAGGACCGCTGGTCGTCGGCGTGGACAGCTCCACGCAGTCGACCAAGGCGCTGGTCGTCGACGCCGCGACCGGCCGGGTCGTCGCACGCGGCCAGGGTCCGCACGTCGTGGGCGGCGGAGTCGGCGGCGAGGGCAAGGAGAGCGATCCTGAAGCGTGGTGGGAGGCGCTGGCGGAGGCGCTGCGCCAGTGCGGTCCGCACGCCCGGCAGGCGGCCGCGGTCTCCATCGGAGGGCAGCAGCACGGGCTGGTGACGCTGGACTCCTCCGGCCGTCCGGTACGCCCCGCGCTGTTGTGGAACGATGTGCGCTCGGCGCCGCAGCGCGACCGGCTGATCGAGGAGCTGGGCGGCCCCAAGGCGTGGGCGGAGCGGATCGGCAGCGTGCCCGCGACATCGTTCACCGTCACCAAATGGGCCTGGCTCAGGGACAACGAGCCGGAGGCGGTCCGCGCCACCGCCGCCGTCCGGCTCCCCCACGACTACCTCACCGAACGGCTCACCGGATACGGCACGACCGACCGCGGCGACGCCTCGGGCACCGGCTGGTGGGCGTCCGGCGCCGAGGCGTACGACGAGGAGATCCTCGGCCGGGTCGGGCTCTCCCCCACCCTGCTGCCGCGCGTCCTGCGCCACGGCGAGGCGGCCGGGACCGTACGGGACCTGCCGGACCTGCCGCTGCCCACCGGCGCCCTGGTGGCCACCGGAACCGGCGACAACATGGCCGCGGCCCTCGGGCTCGGGCTGCGCCCGGGGCAGCCCGTGCTCAGCCTCGGCACCTCCGGCACCGTGTACGCGGTCTCCGAACACCGGCCCGCGGACCCCACGGGGGTGGTCGCCGGGTTCGCCGACACCCGCGAGGCCTGGCTTCCGCTGGCCTGCACCCTGAACTGCACGCTCGCGGTCGACAAGGTCGCGGCGCTGCTGGGCCGGGACCGGGAGGCGGTGGAGCCGGGCGGCTCGGTCGTGCTGCTGCCGTTCCTGGACGGTGAGCGCACCCCGCACCTGCCCCATGCCTCCGGGCTGCTGCACGGGTTGCGCCACGACACCGGGCCGGGCCAGCTCCTCCAGGCCGCCTACGACGGCGCCGTCTTCGCCCTGCTGACCGCGCTCGACCAGGTGCTGGACGCGGACGCGGCCCCCGATACGCCGCTGCTGCTCATCGGCGGCGGCGCCAAGGGCACGGCCTGGCGGGAGACGGTGCGGCGGCTGAGCGGCCGCCCCGTCCAGGTGCCGCGGGCGCAGGAACTGGTCGCCCTCGGCGCCGCCGCCCAGGCCGCGGGGCTGGCGCTGGGTGAGGACCCGGCGGCGGTGGCGCGCCGCTGGGCGACCGCGGAGGGGCCGTCGTACGAGGCGGTGGAGCGCGACGAGGAGGCGCGGGAGCGCGTCTCGCGGGTGCTGTCCGACGCGGACGGGCTGCTGCGCCGGGCCTGAACGCCGGTGGGACCATACGAGACGGACCCTGCGAGACGGACCCTGCGAGACGGCCCGTAGGAGAGGAGACGACCGGTGGCAGCGCCACTGCCCAACACCCAGCAGGCGATGCGCCGCCGCAACCTCTCCCTCGTGCTGCACGCCGTGGCCGCGCACGGGCCGCTCTCCCGCGCGTCCGTCGCGACCCGGGTGGGGCTGACCCGGGCCGCGGTCTCCACGCTGGTGGACGAGCTGATCCGGGACGGGCTGCTGGTCGAGCTGGGCCCGTCCCGGCCCGGCAC
The DNA here is from genome assembly GCF_001417735.1 of Streptomyces sp. NBRC 110028. Taxonomy (GTDB): domain Bacteria; phylum Actinomycetota; class Actinomycetes; order Streptomycetales; family Streptomycetaceae; genus Streptomyces. The sequence continues at coordinate 151,277 of NZ_BBUZ01000030.1, read as the reverse complement.
GGTCGGCCGCCCCGGCAGCGCGCTGCAGCTCAACGAGCGCGGTCCGGCCGGGATCGGCGCGGAGATAGGCGTGGACCATCTGGCCGTCTGCGCGGTGGACCTGGGCGGCCGGGTGCGGGCCCGTACGGAGGTGGCGTCGGCGAACCGGGACCGTGCCGCGGGCCCGGCGCTCGCCCGGCTCGCCGAGCTGGTCCGGCTGGTGGCGGCGGAGGCGTCGCGCGAGGGGCTGCGGCCGGCCGGGCTCGCGGTGGCGGTGCCCGGCCTGGTGGCGCGCGAGTCGTCGCTGGTGGTGCGCGCGCCCAATCTCGGCTGGGAGGGCGTGGACATCGGCCCCGCCCTGCGCGCCGCGCTGCCGGGGCTGCCGCTGACGGTCGACAACGAGGCCAACCTCGGGGCGCTCGCCGAGCTGTGGCGCGGCGGCCATGACCCGGCGCCCCGCGACTTCGTCCATGTCTCGGCCGAGATCGGCATCGGCGCCGCGGTCGTGCTCGACGGGCGGCTGCTGCGCGGCACGCACGGCTTCGCGGGCGAGCTGGGCCATGTGCCGGTGCGGCCCGAAGGGCCCGCGTGCGCGTGCGGCGGGCGCGGCTGTCTGGAGAGTTACGCGGGCGAGGAGGCGGTGCTGCGGGCGAGCGGCCTGTCCCCCGAACAGGCCGCCGCCCAGCACCCCGGGCCCGGCGGCCGGATCGCCCTGCTGGCCGAGCGGGCGGCGGGCGGCGACCGCCGGGTGCGGCGCGCGCTGCGCGGCGCGGGCGAGGCGCTCGGCATCGCGCTGGCCGGGGCCGTGAACCTCCTCGACCCGCGCACGGTGGTGCTCGGGGGCGCGCTGACCCCGCTCGCGCCCTGGCTGTTGCCCGCCATGGAGCGGGAGTTGGCGCTGCGGGTCGCGGACCCGGCACGCTCCGGCCAGGGCGCGGTGACGGTCTCGCGGCTGGGTTCCGACGGTCCGCTGCTCGGCGCGGCGCACTCCGTGGTGCAGGCCGTCCTCGACGATCCGGCGGGGCTCAGGGAGGCGGCAGCGGTCACAGGAAGCGATGCATGATGTGCAGCCCGACGTAGCCCTCCGCCGGATGGTGGAACGCCTTGGGGACGGTGCCCACCACCTCGAATCCGAGTGAGCGCCACAGCGCGACCGCCCGGGAGTTGGCCTCCACCACGGCGTTGAACTGCATCGCCTGGTAGCCCTCGGCGCGCGCCCACTCCAGGACGTGTTCGCCGAGGGCGCGGCCGACGCCGCGCCCGGCGCTCTCGGGCGCCACCATGAAACTGGCGCCCGCCACGTGCGCGCCGGGCCCCATCTGGTTGGGATTCATCTTGGCCGAGCCGAGCACCGCGCCGTCGGCGTCGGTGGCGACGACGGTGCGGCCCGGGGGCGTCAGCATCCAGATCTCGCGCGCCCGGCCCTCGTCCAGGTCGCGCGGATAGGTGTAGGTCTCGCCCGCGGCGACGATGCGGTGCAGGAAGGGCCAGATCGCGGGCCAGTCCTCGGAGGTGGCGGTCCTGATGAGCATGACGGCCAGCATGGCGGAGCGGGCCGGCGTTTCGCGAACCGATTTCCGCGCGTCCGCCGGGCCCGTCCGCCGGGAGCCCCGCGCCGCGTCAGTGAGCGCCGCGCAGGAAGTCCTCCAGAGCCGCCAGGTCATCGGTGTTGAGGTAGTCGACGTGCGCGGCCAGCAGCTCGCGCCAGACGGCGTCGCGCGCCGGGCCGGCCAGGTCGGGGGTGGCCCAGAAGCGCACCTTCTGCCGGGCCGCGCGGGCTGCGACGGTGATCCGGTACAGCTTCTCCCGCTCCTCCGTCGGCATCGGGCCGACGCCCTGCCAGGTGAAGGTCTTCGTCCAGTCGGCGCTGACGAGCGGGATGAAGGAGGCCGGCGCGCCGGTACCCATGTCCTCCAGCCGTCCGTCGTAGAAGGCGTGGCGCACCTTCTCGGCCTCCATGGGGGCGCGTGCTCCGCGGTCGCCCGATATGACGGCGGTCACCGCGCCGCGCCGCACCCGGCCGCCGACACCGCCGTAGGCCGTGCTGAGCATCCGGCTGTAGCGGCGCAGCCGCTTGGTGAGTTCGAGGTAGGTGGCCTCGCCGGGGGTCTTGATGTCGATCAGCAGTTGCAGCGAGAGGTCGTAGCCGCGGTAGACCCGGCCGCCGTTGGCGGTGACGCGGTGGAACAGCGGGTCGAGGTAGAGGGATTCCAGCGTGCGGGCGGGGTCGAGTTCGGTCGCGTCGTGGGCGATCAGCAACTGGCCGTCCACCAGCCAGATGTCGGCCTCTACGCTGCCGAATCCGTGCGACAGGGCGTCGGCGAGCGGATGCGGGTGCTCGTAGTCGTTGTGCGCGTGGGCTCTGGCCAGCGGCGGCTTGGGCCTGGGGCCGGTCGAGTCCGCGAACGCCGGGGCGGCGGTGCCGCCGGCGAGTGCGGCTCCGAGGGTGACGACAAAGGCGCGGCGTGTACGGCGGACCATGGGGCCTCCCGGCTCTCGTTCCGGCGTGGTGCCGGATGTGCGCGTTCGGACGCCAGTGAGTATCGGGGGGCGGCGGGCCCCGTGGGCAGGGGCGTGCGAAGAGTTCCGCAGGTGGTCCCCGGCCATTTCCACGGCGTTCCCGTGATCCGGGCGGCGGGGGCGACGTCCGGGGGGACGAGACCGGGCGTCGGCGCGCACCGACGCCCGCGCGCCGCGCTTCGCCCCAAGCGCCGTCATCGCGCCGGGTGTCGCACACCGGACCCGGGCGTCTCGCTCGCCCCGTCGGCCGAACGGCCGCCCCGAATGGATGCGGAGCATTCACCCGCCACTAAATTCTGCAAACCCCTGATGACGCACTCTTTTGAGTGAATGCACCGCCCAAACTCCGCTGCTAGCTTGGCAGTTGCTCGATCGAGCGGAATATCTCTTCAAGTCCGTATCAGGGATGGGTGAGCATTCACGATGACGACGTCCGTTGAATCAGGTTCCGCTCTCGGCAATCCGCAGCCGCCCACCAGTCTGGGTACGGAGGCGGCACGGAATCTGGCGACGACGACAAAGTCCGTGCCGCAGATGCAGGGCATCACCTCGCGGTGGCTGCTGCGCATGCTGCCGTGGGTGCAGGTGCCGGGTGGCTCGTACCGGGTGAACCGCCGGGCGTCGCACACGCTCGGCGACGGGCGGGTGGAGTTCACCACCACCGGATCATCGGTGCGCGTCATCCCCGTCGAGCTGCGCGAGCTGCCGCTGCTGCGCTCCTTCGAGGACACCGCCGTGCTGGAGGCGCTGGCGGACCGCTTCACCCAGCGCGAGTTCGCCCCCGGAGAGCTGCTGGTGGAGGCCGGTCACCCGGCCGACGAGCTGGTCCTGCTCGCCCACGGCAAGGTCGACAAGCTGGCCGAGGGGGCGTTCGACGAGCCCTCGGTGGTCGGCTCGGCCGCCGGCGGCGACCACTTCGGCGAGCGGGAGCTGGCCGCCGCCGAGCCCGGCACCTGGGGCATCACGGTCAAGGCCATCACCTCCTGTACGGCGCTGACCCTGTCCCGGCAGGAGTTCGAGGAGCAGCTGGACCGGTCCCGGCGCTTGCGGGCGCATGTGGAGGCGGTGCGCTCGGCGCCGGTGACCGCGCAGAACGAGCACGGTGAGGCGGCCATCGAGCTGACCTCGGGGCACGTGGGCGAACCGGCCCTGCCGGGGACGTATCCGGAGTACGAGCTGTCGCCGCGGGAGTACGAGCTGAGCGTGGCCCAGACGGTCCTGCGCGTCCACACCCGCGTCGCCGACCTCTACAACGAGCCGATGGACCAGGTCGAGCAGCAGCTCCGGCTGACCATCGAGGCGCTGCGCGAGCGTCAGGAGCACGAGCTCGTCAACAACCCCGAGATCGGCCTGCTGCACAACGCCGACCTCTCCCAGCGCATCCACACCCGCGGCGGCCCGCCCACCCCCGACGACCTCGACGCGCTGCTGGCCACCGTCTGGAAGGACCCGGGGCTGATCCTGGCCCATCCGCGGGCCATCGCGGCCATCGGCCGGGAGCTGAACAGCCGGGGCGTCGTGCCCCAGCACGCGGAGGTGGACGGGCACGCGGTGCCGGCCTGGCGCGGGGTGCCCATCTTCCCGTGCGACAAGATCCCGGTGGCCGGCAGCGGGGTCACCTCGATCCTGGCGCTGCGCACCGGCGAGGAGAACCAGGGCGTCATCGGCCTCCACCGGACCGGAATTCCGGATGAATACCAGCCGAGCCTTTCCGTCCGGTTCATGGGAATCAACGACCAGGCCATCATCTCCTACCTCGTCAGCGCCTACTATTCCGCGGCCGTCCTGGTACCGGACGCGCTCGGAATCCTGGAGAACGTGGAAATCGGACTCTGAACGGCCCGGCGGCCACGCCATCGGCCGCCCGAATGGCCTTCCCGTAACGCCCCTACATCTACCGAAATGGGTGATGAACACAGATGACCACCTCCGTGGAGTCCGGTGAGCAGCCGCAGAGTCTGGGAACGGCCGCCGCCCGGAATCTGGCGACCACGACCAAGTCCGTGCCGCAGATGCAGGCCGTCTCCTCCCGGTGGCTGCTGCGCGTGCTGCCGTGGGTCCAGGTGTCGGCCGGTACGTACCGGGTGAACCGGCGGCTCAGCTACACGGTCGGGGACGGGCGGATCGAGTTCATCAGCACCGGATCCGAGGTGCGGGTGATCCCGCCCGAGCTGGGTGAGCTGCCGACGCTGCGCGGCTTCGGCGACGCCGCGGTGCTGGAGGCGCTGGCGGACGGCTGCGTGCAGCGGGAGTACGCGCCCGGCGATGTGCTGGTCGAGGCGGGGCGCCCGGCCGACCAGGTGTTCCTCATCGCCCACGGCAAGGTCCGGCAGATCGCGCCCGGGGCGTACGACGAGGGCACGGCGCTGGGGCTGCTGGCCGACGGGGAGTTCTTCGGCGACTCGGTGCTGACCGGACCTGAGGGCACCTGGGAGTTCACCGCGCGGGCCGTCACCCGGACCACGGTGCTCACCCTCCCCCGCCGGGTCTTCCAGGAGGCCGCCGACCGGTCCGAGGCGCTGCGCGGCCACCTCCGGGAGGCGTCCGAGCGGAGCGCGCCCGCGCAGAACCGGAAGGGTGAGGCCGATATCGCGGTCACCTCCGGCCACACCGGGGAGCCGACGCTGCCGGGGACGTATCCGGAGTACGAGCTGAAGCCGCGGGAGTACGAGCTGAGCGTCGCTCAGACCATTCTGCGCGTCCACACCCGCGTCGCCGACCTCTACAACGAGCCGATGAACCAGACCGAGGAGCAGCTCCGGCTGACCATCCAGGCGCTGCGCGAGCGTCAGGAGCACGAGCTGGTCAACAACAAGGAGTTCGGTCTGCTGCACAACGCGGCCCTCTCCCAGCGCATCCACACCCGCAGCGGTCCGCCCACCCCGGACGATCTGGACGAGTTGCTGTCCCGCCGCCGCAAGACGCAGTATCTGCTGGCGCATCCGCGCACCATCGCCGCCTTCGGCCGCGAGTGCAGCAGCCGGGGGCTGTATCCGCAGGGCGCCGAGGTGGCGGGGGTCGCGGTGCGCGCCTGGCGCGGGGTGCCGCTGCTGCCCTGCAACAAGATCCCGGTGAGCGAGTCCGGCACCAGTTCGATCCTCGCGATGCGCACCGGGGAAGAAAGCCAGGGCGTCATCGGTCTGCACCAGACGGGCATCCCGGACGAGTACGAGCCCAGTCTCAACGTGCGGTTCATGGGCATCAACGACCAGGCCGTGACGTCGTATCTGGTGAGCGCCTACTACTCGGCGGCGGTTCTCGTGCCCGACGCCCTGGGCGTGCTGGAGGACGTCGAGATCGGCCGCTGAGCGGTGACCGTACCGCGGCCGCGGGCGCCGGTCAGGGGCGGACGCTGCTGACCACGTCCGCGGTCGCGGACAGTCCCTCGGAGATGGTCGGGGCGATACTGCTGCTCGCCAGGTAGAAGCCCAGGGTGACGCAGACCAGGGCATGCGAGACGCGCAGCCCGCCGCTGCGCAGGAAGACCACCGCCAGGATCAGCAGGAGCAGGACCACGGAGATCGAAATGGCCATGGGGAGCCTCCTGGGCCGCTTCAGGGGATCGGGATCCGGCCGTCAGTGTGGCCCAGAATCGTCCTGAATCCACTCAAAGCGGGTACTCCACACGGGTGCCGATTTCCCGTTCGACGTCCGGATGCCGCTGGTGCCCGGTGAGTCCGGCCCCTGGTGGGGCGGACTCACCGGGCACCGGCCGGTCAGCCGGTGGGGGCCGGGAGGTCCACCAGGGCGGCGAGCGCCTGGCGGTGGCGGCCGGGGGTGCCGAGCAGGGTCTCGGCGCTCTTGGCCCGCTTGAGGTAGAGGTGCGCCGGGTGCTCCCAGGTCATGCCGATGCCGCCGTGCAGCTGCACGCACTCCTCCGCCGCGTGCACGGCCGCCTGCCCGCAGTACGCCTGCGCCACGGCCACCGCGACCGGGATGTCCGGGCTGTCGGCGGCCAGCGCGTCGGCGGCGTGCCGGGCGGCGGCGCGGGCCGAGACCAGCTCCAGCCAGAGCGCCGCCATCCGGTGCTTGAGCGCCTGGAACGACCCGATGGGGCGGCCGAACTGATGGCGCTCCTTGGTGTGGCGGACGGTCTCGGCCAGACACCACTCGGCCACGCCCAGCTGCTCGGAGGCGAGCAGTCCGGCGCCGGTCAGCAGCGCCCGTACGACGGCGGCCCGCGCGCGGTCGGGCCCGGCCAGCCGGCGCGCGGGGGCGCCGGTGAGGGTCACCGCGGCGATGGGGCGGGTGAGGTCGAGCGAGGTCAGGGGCTCCACGGAGACGCTGGCCTCCGTGGTCTCCACGGCGTACAGGCCGTATCCGTCCGGTCCGTCGGCGGGGACGAGCAGCACATCGGCGCCCGCCGCGCCCGCGACATGGGGGATCCGTCCGCTGAGCGTCCCGTCGGCGTCCGCCCGCACGGTCGCGTCCGGGGCGCCGTTGCCGGGCGTGGTGGCCGCCGGAACCGCCAGCGCGCCGACCGTGCGGCCTTCGGCGAGGCCGCCGAGCAGCCGTGCCACGGCGGCCTCGCCGGTGTCGCAGCCCAGCACGGCGCCGACCGCGAGGACGGCGCTGGTGAGGTACGGCACGGGGGCGCAGGCCCGGCCCATCTCCTCCATCACGACCGCCGCCTCGCGCGCGGTGGCGCCCTGCCCGCCGAGCTTGTCGGGCACGAGCAGCCCCGCCGTGCCCATCTCGGTGCCCAGCGAGCGCCACAGCCCCAGGTCGTGCGCCCGGCCGCTCTCGGCCTCGGACAGCACGGCACCGGGCGGGCAGCGGTCGGCGAGCAGCGACCGCACGGCCGCGCGCAGATCGTCCTCGGCCTCGGTGTAGAGCAGGTCCGGGGTGCTCATCGGGGCAGTTCCTTCCAGGGGACGTCCTTGTCGGTCCGCGGCTCGGGCGGCAGGCCCAGGACGCGTTCGGCGATGATGTTGAGCAGGACCTCGGAGGTGCCGCCCTCGATGGAGTTGCCCTTGGCGCGCAGATAGCGGTAGCCGGCCTCGCGTCCGGTGAAGTCGACGAGTTCGGGGCGGCGCAGCGTCCAGTCGTCGTAGAGCAGGCCCTCCTCCCCCAGCAGTTCGACCTCCAGGGCGCTCAGCTCCTGGTTGAGCCGGGCGAAGGCGAGCTTCATGGCCGAGCCCTCGGGGCCGGGCTGGCCGACGGCGAGCTGCTGGCCCAGCCGCTCGCCCGCGAGCCGGGCGGCCTCGGCGTCCACCCACAGCCGCAGCAGCCGCTGGTGCAGATCGTGGGTGCGCAGTTCGGGGCGGTCGCGCCAGGTCCCGGAGACCAGGCCGATCATGCCGCCCTCGCGGGGTACGCGGCCGCCGCCGATGGCGACGCGCTCGTTCATCAGGGTGGTCTGGGCGACCCGCCAGCCCTCGCCGATCTCGCCGAGGCGGCGGCTGTCGGGGATGCGTACGCCGGTCAGGAAGACCTCGTTGAACTCGGCCTCGCCGGTGATCTGGCGCAGCGGCCGGACCTCGACACCGGGGTCGGTCATATCGCAGACGAAGTAGCTGATGCCGCGGTGCTTGGGCAGGCCGGGGTCGGTGCGGGCGATGAGGATGGCCCAGCGGGCGAGGTGGGCGCTGGACGTCCAGACCTTCTGCCCGTCGACCACCCAGTCGTCGCCGTCGCGCACCGCCCGGGTGGCGAGCGCGGCGAGGTCGGAGCCGGCGCCGGGCTCGCTGAACAGCTGGCACCACACCTCCTCGCCGGTCCACAGCGGGCGCAGCAGCCGCTGCCGCTGCTCCTCGGTGCCGAAGCCGAGGATGGTGGGCGCGGCCATGCCGAGGCCGATGCCGATGCGGCGGGGGTCGTTGTCGGGTGCCCCGGCGGCCTCGAGTTCGGCGTCCACGACGGCCTGGAGCGAGCGGGGCGCGTCGAGGCCGCCCAGCCCCACCGGGTAGTGCACCCAGGCGAGTCCGGCGTCGAAGCGGGCCCGCAGGAAGTCCAGGCGGTCGGTGGTGGCGGGCGGGTGGGCCTCGAGGAGCGCGCGGGTGCGGCGCCGCAGCCCGTCGGCCGTGGTGTCCTGTGCGGCGGCCTTCCCGGGAGTGCTCATCGGGCGCCCACCTCGGGCTGTCCGGGGACGACCACGAGGCGGCCGGTGGTCACCCCGTCGGCGACGCGCTGGACGGCGTCCGCGGCCCCTGCCATCGGCACTCGCTCGCTGACCAGCGGCTTGATGGCGCCCTGGGCGGCGAGCTTGGTCAGCTCGTCGTGGCAGGCGCGGATCGCGGCCGGGTCGTAGGTGTTGTAGAGGCCCCAGTGGAGGCCGAGGATGGCGTAGTTCTTGACCAGGGCGTGGTTGAGGGCGGCCTGCGGGACGACGCCACTGGCGAAGCCGACCACCACGATGCGGCCCTCGAAGGCGATGCATTTGACGGACTGGGCGAAGGCGTCGCCGCCGACCGGGTCGTAGACGATGTCGGCGCCGCGGCCGCCGGTGGCCTCCTTGACCCCGGCCACGATGTCGTCGGCGCGCCGGTCGAGCACCACGTCGCAGCCCAGGTCGCGGGCGACCCGGGCCTTGTCCTCGCCGCCGACGACGCCGATCACCCGCGCCCCGGCCGCCTTGCCGAGCTGGACGGCGGCACTGCCGACGCCGCCCGCGGCGGCGTGCACCAGCAGCGTGTCACCGGCCCGCAGCCCGGCCCGGCGGTGCAGGCCGAACCAGCCCGTCTGGTAGCCGATGTGCAGGGCCGCGGCCTGGGCGTCGTCCAGTGCGTCGGGCGCGGGCAGCACGGTGGCCGCGTCGACGGTCACGTATTCGGCGAAACCGCCCGCGGGGAGCGTGGGGGTGGCCAGGACGCGCGCGCCCACCTCGCCCCGCGCCCCCTCGCCGACGGCGGCGATCTCGCCGCACAGCTCGACGCCCGGGGTGAACGGCAGCGGCGGCCGCACCTGGTAGTGGCCGCGGCACAGCAGGGCGTCCGGGAAGTTGACGTCGACGGCGCGGACCCGCAGGAGCAGTTCCCCGGGACCGGCCACCGGATCCGGCACGTCGTCGAGGCGCATCACCTCACGCGGCTCGCCATTGTCGTGCACTCGCCATGCCTGCATCCGGTGGCCTCCAGAAGCTTTCGGTAGGGGGCGCGGTAGCGCGTCGGGGCACTGTAACGCCTCGGGGCGCACATACTAACCAGTCGGTACGAACAGGGGAACCGGCTCGTACGGAGGCTTCAGCCATCCTGCCTTCCCCGCCCGGCGCCCGGTGAACTCTTGTGCAACTCTGGAGGCACCCTTGAGCCCGGGACCTCGAGAGACAAGAGTGGGCGCCGACATATCGGTTCGTATCACAGCGATCCGATGGCCGGAACGGGACGGGAGATGACGACTGTGCCCGACAGCAAGGCGATCGACGAGGCCGAGATGGAGGCCAGGCTCCACGGCATCTGTTTCAAGACCGGTCCCCCGCGACGCATCGGCGTCGAGCTCGAATGGCTCATGTACGACCCGCACGACCCCGCACGACCCGTCGAGGCGGCCCGGCTGGAAGCCGCGGTCACCGCGCTGCGCGGACTGCGCCTCACGTCCGCGCTCACCTTCGAACCCGGCGGTCAGCTGGAGCTCAGCTCCCTCCCGGCCGACTCCCTCACCGCGTGCGTGGAGTCCGCAGCCGCCGATCTGGTCCTCGTCCGCTCGCTCCTCGCCGAGCTGGGCCTCGGCATCGCCGGGCATGGACACGACCCCTGGCGCCCGCCGCGCAGGATCCTCACCACACCCCGCTACGAGTCCATGGAGACCTATTTCAACCGCCGGGGGCCTGCGGGGCGCTCCATGATGTGCAACACCGCCTCCGTGCAGGTCTGCGTGGACGCCGGGCACGAGGAGCCCGGTCCGCTGGGCCTCGGGCGGCGCTGGCGGCTGGCCCATCTGCTGGGGGCGGTGCTGACCGCCGCGTTCGCCAACTCTCCGCTGCGCGAGGGCCGCCCGACCGGCTTCCGGTCCACCCGGCAGGCGCTGTGGGCGGCGATGGACCCCGGGCGCACGCTCGCCCCGCCCGACGGCGGGGATCCGCGCGCCGCCTGGACCGGGTACGTGCTGGACGCGCCCGTGATGGCCATCCGGGACGACGGCACGCGTTGGGCGGTACCGGACGGCCTCACCCTCCGTCAGTGGGCCCGGACCGGCCTGCCGCGGCCGCCCACCCAGGACGATCTCGACTTCCATGTCTCGACCCTCTTCCCGCCCGTCCGCCCGCGCGGCCATCTCGAACTGCGCATGATCGACGCGCAGAGCGGCGACGACGGATGGATCGTGCCGCTCGCCGTGACCGTGGCGCTCTTCGACGACCCCCAGGCCGCGGAGACCGTCTACCGCGTGGTGAAACCGCTCGCCGAGACGGCGGGCGCCCGGCCCGCGCCCCGCAACCCGCTGTGGATGACGGCGACCCGTGAAGCCCTGACCGACCCCGAGCTGCGCGCCGCCGCCGTGGCCTGCTTCGCCGCGGCGCTGGAGGCGCTGCCCCGGATCGGGGCCTCTCCCGCCGTCGTATCCGCCGTCGCCGCCTTCGCCGACCGGTATGTCGCCCGCGGCCGATGCCCGGCCGACGATCTGCTCGCCCCCCTTCCCGGGAAGGAGGAACGGTCATGACCGCTTCCGGCCCCGCATTCGACCCCGAGACGCTGCGGCAGCGCGCCGAATCGGTTCTGCGTACCGCGCGCGACCGTACCCACACCCTCACCACCTGCGTGGACGAACACGACCTCACCGCCCAGCACTCCCCGCTGATGTCGCCGCTGGTCTGGGACCTGGCGCACATCGGCAACCAGGAGGAGCAGTGGCTGCTGCGCGCCGTCGGCGGCCAGGACGCCCTGCGCCCCGAGATCGACTCGGTGTACGACGCGTTCGAGCATCCGCGCGCGACGCGCCCCACGCTGCCGCTGCTGGCGCCCGCCGAGGCCCGCGGCTATGTCGCGGACGTCCGCGACCGGGTGCTCGACGTCCTGGAGCGCAGCGAGCTGCGCGGTGCCCCGCTCGTCGACGCGGCCTTCGCCTTCGGCATGATCGCGCAGCATGAGCAGCAGCACGACGAGACGATGCTCATCACCCATCAGCTGCGCCGCGGCCCGGCCGCCCTCACCGCCCCGCCGCCGCCCGACACCTCCGGCGGCGCCCTGCCGGACGAGGTGCTGGTCCCCGGCGGCCCGTTCACCATGGGCACCTCGTCCGAGCCCTGGGCGCTGGACAACGAGCGCCCAGCCCACCACCGGCTGGTGCCGCCGTTCTTCATCGACACCACCCCGGTGACCAACGGCGCGTACGCGCACTTCATCGCCGACGGCGGCTACACCGAGCGGCGCTGGTGGACCGCCGAGGGCTGGGCCCACGTGCAGGAGCAGGCCTTGGACGCCCCGCTGTTCTGGCGGCGCGAGGGCGGCCAGTGGCTGCGCCGGCGCTTCGGGGTGACCGAGCCGGTGCCGCCGAAGGAGCCGGTGGTCCATGTGAGCTGGTACGAGGCGGATGCCTACGCCCGCTGGGCCGGGCGCCGGCTGCCCACCGAGGAGGAGTGGGAGAAGGCCGCCCGCCACGACCCCGGCAGCGGCCGGTCCCGGCGCTACCCCTGGGGCGACACGGACCCCACCCCCGACCACGCCAACCTGGGCCAGCGCCATCTGCGGCCCGCGCCGGCGGGCAGCTATCCGCGGGGCGCCTCCCCGCTGGGCGTACGGCAGCTGATCGGGGACGTGTGGGAGTGGACGTCGAGCGATTTCCTGCCCTACCCGGGCTTCACCGTCTTCCCCTACCCCGAGTACTCACAGGTCTTCTTCGGGCCCGCGTACAAGGTGCTGCGCGGCGGCTCCTTCGCCGTGGACGCGGTCGCCTGCCGCGGCACGTTCCGCAACTGGGACCTGCCGATCCGTCGCCAGATCTTCTCGGGCTTCCGCACCGCCCGCGACGCGTCCCCGGCGGAGGCCTCATGAGCGCGCGCCGGCGCGCCGGAACGCGACGGCGGGCGGCGGGTACGCGGGGGCTCACCGGGGGCGCCGGTGTGTAGGCATCTGGCGTACCTGGGGCCCGAGAGGCCCATCGGCGAGGTCGTCATCGCGCCGGAGCACAGCCTGTTCACCCAGTCCTGGGCGCCGCGGCGGCAGGCGCACGGCACCGTCAACGCCGACGGGTTCGGCGTCGGCTGGTACGCCCCGGGCGACCCGGTGCCCGCGCGCTACCGGCGCGCCGGGCCCGTCTGGGGCGATCTGTCGTTCGCCGATCTCGCCCGGGTGGTACGCGCCGAGGCGCTGATGGGGGCGGTGCGGGACGCCACCGAGGCGAGCGCCGACGGCGAGGCGGGCGCCTCGCCCTTCGCCTCCGGCGCCTGGCTGTTCAGCCACAACGGGGCCGTCCGCGGCTGGCCGCACACGCTCGCGGGGCTCGCCACGTCCCTGCCGCCCGCCGATCTGCTCGGTCTGGAGGCGCGCTGCGACTCGGCGCTGGTCTGGGCGCTGACGCTGCACGCGTTGCGGCTGGGCCACGAGCCGGGCGAGGCGCTGGCCCGGACCACCGAGGCGGTGGCCGCCGCCGCCCCCGGTTCGCGGCTCAACCTGCTGCTCATGGACGGCGAGACGATCGCCGCCACCGCCTGGGGCGACACGCTGTGGTACCTGACCGGCCCGGACAGCGCGGTCGTGGTCGCCTCCGAGCCGTACGACGACGATCCGCAGTGGACCGAGGTCCCCGACCGCACGCTGCTCACCGCCACCCGCACCGATGTACTCCTCACCGCACTCAAGGAGGGTTCCGCGTGAGCCCCTTCACCGTCACCCGCACCCTGCCCGCCGACGCCACGGCCGCGGCCCTGCGCACCGATGTCGCCGAGGGGCTGACCCGAACCCCCAAACAGCTGCCGCCGAAGTGGTTCTACGACGCCCGCGGCAGCGAACTCTTCGAGGAGATCACCCGGCTGCCCGAGTACTACCCGACGCGCGCGGAGCGGGAGATCCTGATCGCGCGCGCGGCGGAGATCGCGGACGCCACCGGCGCCCGGACCCTGATCGAACTGGGCTCCGGGTCCTCCGAGAAGACCCGTCATCTGATCGAGGCGCTGCCGGATCTGCACGTCTACGTTCCGGTGGATGTCAGCGAGAGCGCCCTGGAAGCGGCCGGGCACGCCCTGCTCGCCGAGCATCCGGAGCTGACCGTGCACGCGCTGGTCGCCGACTTCCTCGGCGGGCTCACGCTGCCCGACGACATCCCGGGGCCGCGCCTGCTGGCGTTCCTGGGCGGCACGATCGGCAATCTGCTGCCGCCCGAGCGGGCGGAGTTCCTGGCCTCGGTGAGCGCCCTGCTGGCGCCGGGTGACGCGCTGCTGCTGGGCACCGACCTGGTCAAGGACGAGGCCACGCTCGTCGCCGCGTACGACGACGCGCAGGGCGTCACCGCGGAGTTCAACAAGAACGTGCTCAGGGTGCTGGACCGCGAACTGGGCGCCGAGCTGGACCCCGCGGACTTCGACCATGTGGCGGTGTGGGACGCCGGGCGGGAGTGGATCGAGATGCGGCTGCGGGCGCGCAAGGACCTCACCGTGAAGATCCCCGCGCTGGATCTGGCGGTGTCCTTCGCGGCCGGGGAGGAGGTCCGTACCGAGGTGTCCGCGAAGTTCCGGGAGGAGAAGGTGCGCGCCGAACTGGCGGCCGCGGGGCTGGAGTCACGGCGCTGGTGGACCGACGCCGAGGGCCGCTTCGCGCTGTCGCTGGCGGTACGGGTGTGACAGGTGGAACCGATGTGACACGGCCTCACCTGCCCGTCACCCTGTGTTCCACTTGAACCACCGACCGAAATCATGTGATGCACATCACACCATCGGAAGAGGGCCGCAGCACAGCGCGCTGTGGCCCTTTTCCGGGGTGAACTCCCTCTTGTTGTGGCCAAATCGGGCCCCTTATGTTTGGCCCGCTTCGGCAGCCCGCCTCACGGGCAGCACCTCACAGGCAGCAGGAGAAGGAGCCGTCCATGCCCTTACGGGGACGCCACCGCCGTTACAAGCCCAACCGCATCTCCCGTGCCTCGCTGAGCGTCACGGCGGGCGGCGCCGGCATCGCACTTCCCCTCGTCGCCGCCGCGGGCGCGAACGCCGCCTCCAGCCAGACCTGGGACAAGGTCGCCCAGTGCGAGTCCACGAACAACTGGGACATCAACAGCGGGAACGGCTTCTACGGCGGGTTGCAGTTCACCCAGAGCACCTGGGAGGCGTACGGCGGCACCGCCTACGCGGCGCGGGCCGATCTGGCCACCAAGGACCAGCAGATCGCCGTCGCCGAGAAGGTGCTCGACGCCCAGGGGCCGCGGGCCTGGCCGGTGTGCTCGGGGAAGGCCGGTCTGGCGCAGGGCGGCGCCGTGCCGCAGAGCGCCCCGAAGATCGTCAAGACGGTGGCCAAGGAGAGTGCGAGCACCGCCGAGCGGGTGCGGCACAGCAAGCCGACGCCCACCAGCCTGCCGGGCAACGCGACCACGAAGTCCGGCCCGTATGTGGTCGTGGACGGCGACACCCTGTCCCGGATCGCCGACACGCAGGATGTGCGCGGCGGCTGGCAGGCGCTCTACGAGAACAACCGCGCGACGGTGGGCTCCGACCCCGACCTGATCTTCCCCGGCCAGAAGCTCTCCCTGAGCGGGGCCACGGCCGCGCCGAAGGCCGAGCCCGAAGCGAAGGCCCAGGCCAAGCCCAGAGCCCAGGCCAAGGCGAAGGCCAAGGCTCACCACGCCGAGCGGCGCTCGGGCAAGTCCGCCGCGAAGCCCGCCGCCGCCACCGGTTTCACCGCCCCGGTGAGCGGCGTCAGCCCCACCACCTCGTACCGGGCGTCCGGGTCCAGCTGGTCGAGCGGCCATCACACCGGCATCGACTTCCCCGTGGGGGTCGGCACCTCGGTGAAGGCCATGGCCACGGGCCAGGTGGTCTCGGCGGGCTGGGCGGACGCGTACGGCTACGAGGTGGTCATCCGGCACCCGGACGGCAAGTACAGCCAGTACGCGCACCTGTCCCAGCTGTCGGTGCGGGCCGGACAGGGCGTCAACGTCGGCCAGCAGATCGGCCGTTCGGGCTCGACCGGGAACACCACCGGCCCGCATCTGCACTTCGAGGTGCGCACCGGGCCCGCCTACGGATCGGACATCGACCCGCTGAGCTATCTGCGCGCCCACGGCATCAGCATCTGAGCCGGGTTCGCTGCTGCCTGTGGTGTCGGTGGGGCGTGCCAGACTCCCTGTCATGCATGACCGGCCCGCCCCGCTCGACATCGGTGACGACGATCCGCGCCTGACCTACCGGGGCGCGGTGTCCCTCCAGCGCGGCCCCGGATGGACCGCGCCCTGGCGGCTGCCGTACGAGGACGCCGCGCTGTACCTCCCCGAGGGCGGACTGGGGCGGGCCGCGATGCCGTCCGGGGTGCGGGTGACCCTGCGCACCGACAGCTCCTCGCTCGTCTGCCGCTACCAGGCCGATCCGCCGCCGCAGCTGAACGGACCCGAGGAGCGGGCCCGGCTCGACGTGGTGTGCGACGGGCGGCGGACGGCCACGGCCCCTCTGGAGACGCACGGCGGGGACGCGGAGGTCCGGATCGAGGGGCTGCCGGGGCGCATGACGGCGGTCGAGCTGTGGCTGCCGTACTACCACCAGTTCCGGCTGCGGGGGCTGACCCTGGAGGCAGGTTCGGCCGTCGAGCCCGAGAGCCGCGGCAGCGCGGAGCGGCGGCCGCGCTGGGTCCACTTCGGCAGCTCCATCTCGCAGGGGCGCGGGGCCGCGTCGCCGAGTCGTACCTGGGCCGCCCTGGTGGCGCGCCGCGCCGGCTGGGACCTGACCTCGCTGGCCCTCGGGGCGGCCTGCTGCCTCCAGCCGATGACGGCGCGGCTGATGCGGGACCTTCCGGCCGAGCTGCTCACCGTCTGCGTCGGCATCAACATCCAGGCGCTCGGCAGTCACAACCGCGACGCGCTCGCCTCGGCGCTCGTCGGCTTCGTGCGCACCGTACGGGAGGGGCACCCCGACACCCCGTTCGCCGTGATGTCGACCATCACCGCGCCCGAGCGGGAGGAGGTGCCCGGGCCGTCGGGGATGACGATGCGCGAGTGCCGGGCGCACATACGGCGGGCCGTGGCGCTGCTGCGCGACCACGGCGACAAGAACCTGACTTACGTCCACGGTCCGCAGGTGTTCGGGCCCAGCTGCGCGCGGCTGCTGCTGGAGCCGGAGGGGCTGGACCGGCTGCACCCCTCGGCCGATGGTCACCCGGTCTTCGCCTCCCGGTTTCTGACGGTGCTGCGGCGCGCCGGATGCGTGCCCTGAGGCGCGGGCGCGTCAGGAGGCCCCGTACACCGGCCCCGGCGGCCGGGCACCGGCGAGCAGTGTCGCCGCGGCCTCGCCTGCCTCGGCCGGGGTCCAGCGGGCGCCCTTGTCGGCGGTCGGCCCGGGCCGCCAGCCCTCCATGACGGTGATCCGCCCGGCCTCGGCCTCGAAGACCCGTCCGGTGACCCCGGCGCAGGCGGCGGAGCCGAGCCAGACGACGAGCGGGGAGACGTTGCCGGGCGCCATCGCGTCGAACGCGCCGGGCTCGTCGGGGGCCGCCATGGTCTCGGCGAAGGCCGACTCCGTCATGCGGGTGCGGGCCGCCGGGGCGACGGCGTTGACCTGGATCCCGTAGCGGCCCAGCTCGGCGGCGGCGACGAGGGTGAGGCCGACGATCCCGGCCTTGGCGGCCGCGTAGTTGCCCTGCCCGACGCTCCCCAGCAGTCCGGCCCCGGAGCTGGTGTTGATCACCCGCGCGGTGGGGGTGCGGCCCGCCTTCGCCTCGGCGCGCCAGTGCGCCGCGGCGTGTTTGAGGGGCAGGAAGTGCCCCTTGAGGTGGACGCGGATCACGGCGTCCCAGTCGTCCTCGCCGAGGTTGACGAGCATGCGGTCGCGGAGGAATCCGGCGTTGTTGACGAGGGTGTCGAGCCGCCCGTAGGCGTCGAGGGCGGTGGCCACGAGGGAGGCCGCGCCGTCGGCGGTGGCGATGTCGCCCGCGTGGGCCACGGCCCGGCCGCCGTGGGCCCGGATCTCCTCGACCACCTCCTGGGCGGGGCCCGAGGACTCCCCGGCGCCGTCCGGCCCGACGCCGAGATCGTTCACGACGAGCCGGGCGCCCTCGGCGGCGAAGGCGAGCGCGTGCGCCCGGCCGAGGCCGCGGCCGGCACCGGTGACGACGGCGACGCGTCCGGTGCAGATGCCTGTCATCCTGCTCCTCCTTCTGCGGATGGTGCGTCGGCCGGCGGCTGCGCCGCCGCCAGGAACGCCGGGCGCTCTCCGCCGCCGTGGACGGCCAGGCTCGCGCCGGTGATGTAGGCCGCGAGGTCCGAGGCGAGGAAGACGCACGCGTCACCGGCCTCCGCCGGGGCGGCGAGGCGGCCCAGCGGCACGGTGCGGGACACGGCGGCCACACCGGTGGCGTCGCCGTAGTGCAGAGGCGCGAGTTCGGTGTGGACCATGCCGAGGACCAGGGTGTTGACCCGGATCGCGGGGGCCCATTCCACGGCGAGGGTGCGGGCGAGGTTGTCCAGGCCCGCCTTGGCGGCTCCGTAGGCGGCCGTGCCCGGCGAGGGGCGGGTGCCGCTGACGCTGCCGATCATCACCATCGATCCGCCGCCGTCCTGATCGCGCATCACCTCGTGGGCACCGAGGGCGACCGTCATCGGGGCGGTCAGGTTCAGTTCGACGATCCGTGCGGCGCGGCGCGGGCCGGAGTCGGCGAACAGCCCGTACGGACTGCCTCCGGCGTTGTTGACCAGGACGTCCAGGCGGCCGTACGTCTCGCGCACCCAGGCGAAGAAGTCCGGGACGGCTGCCGGGTCCCGCACGTCCAGCGGCCGGAAGCGGGCCGTGCGCCCGGCGGCCGTGACCGGGTGGTCCGGTGGGCGGCGGGCGCAGACAGCGACCTCGGCGCCCGCCGCGAGCAGGGCCCGGGTGATGCCCGCGCCGACGCCGCGGGTGCCGCCGGTGACGACGGCGACGCGGCCGGACAGGTCGATGGAGACGGCCATGGCCCCTTCTCACCCTCCCGCTGTGCGCCGGGCGCTGCTACCTTCAAACCTAACAAACGTTTGGTGGAAAGGTAGCGGATCTGCTCATGGGTGTCTCCACCTCCGCCCCCGAAGCGGGCGTCGCCGTCGTCACCGTGGACTTCCCACCGGTCAACGCCCTTCCCGTGCGCGGCTGGTACGAGCTGGCCGACGCGCTGCGCGCCGCGGGCGCCGACCCGGGGGTGCGCTGCGTGGTCCTGGCCGCCGAGGGGCGGGGGTTCAACGCGGGGGTGGACATCAAGGAGATGCAGCGCACCGAGGGGCACCAGGCGCTCATCGGCGCCAACCACGGCTGCCACGCGGCGTTCGCGGCCGTCTACGACTGCCCGGTCCCGGTCGTCGCCGCCGTGCACGGCTTCTGTCTCGGCGGCGGTATCGGTCTGGCGGGCAACGCGGACGCGATCGTGGCGGCCGGGGACGCGACGTTCGGGCTGCCGGAGCTGGACCGGGGAGCGCTGGGCGCGGCCACCCATCTGGCCCGGCTCGTCCCCCAGCATCTGATGCGCGCGCTGTACTACACCTCGCGCACCGCGACCGCCGAGGAGTTGCACCGGCACGGCTCGGTGTGGCGGGTGGTGCCGCGCGCCGCGCTGCGGGAGGCCGCGCTGGAGCTGGCCCGGGAGATCGCCGCCAAGGACGGCGCGCTGCTGCGGCTCGCCAAGGCGGCCATCAACGGCATCGACCCGGTCGACGTCCACCGCAGCTACCGCTACGAGCAGGGCTTCACCTTCGAGGCGAATCTCGCGGGGCTTTCCGACCAGCACCGGGACGCGTTCGTCTCGGGCGGGGCGGGAAGCGGATCCCGGTCCGGCGGAGGATCCCGGTCCGGCGGAGGTGAGCGGCGGTGAGCGACAAGCGGATGAGCGCGGAGGAGGCCGTCGGCCGGATCGAGAGCGGCATGACGGTCGGCATCGGCGGCTGGGGCTCCCGGCGCAAGCCGATGGCCCTGGTGCGCGCGTTGCTGCGCTCGGACGTCCGCGACCTGACCGTGGTCTCGTACGGCGGGCCGGACGTCGGGCTGCTGGCCGCCGCCGGGAAGATCCGCAAGCTGGTCACGGCCTTCGCCACACTGGACTCGATTCCGCTGGAGCCGCACTTCCGGGCGGCGCGCGAGCGCGCGGACTTCGAGCTGGTGGAGCTGGACGAGGCGATGTTCCTGTGGGGGCTGACCGCGGCCGTGCACCGGCTGCCCTTCCTGCCGATCCGGGCGGGGCTCGGATCGGACGTGATGACGGTCAACCCCTTGCTGCGGACGGTGGTCTCGCCGTACGAGGACGGCGAGGAGCTGGTGGCGGTGCCCGCGCTGCGGCTGGACGTCGCGCTCGTCCACCTCAACCGGGCCGACGCGCAGGGCAACGGCCAGTATCTGGGCCCCGATCCGTACTTCGACGACCTGTTCTGCGAGGCGGCCGAGCAGGCGTATCTCTCCTGTGAACGCGTCGTCTCCGCCTCCGGGTTCCTGGCGGCGGCCGGTCCGCAGACGCTGCTGGTGGGGCGCCATGCGGTGGCCGGCGTGATCGAGACCCCGCACGGCGCGCACTTCACCTCGTGCGCCCCGGACTACGGCCGGGACGAGGCGTTCCAGCGCGCGTACGCGAAGGCCGCCGCCGACCCGGCGGCGTGGCAGGCGTTCACCCGGCGGTTCCTGGCCGGGGACGAGGACACGTACCAGGCCGCGGTCGCGGCGTACGCGAAGGAGGGCGAGGACGTATGACCGTCACCCGGGCCGAGTACTGCGTGCTGGCCTGCGCCGAGGCCTGGCGGGGCGACGGGGAGGTGCTGGCCGCCCCGATGGGCGTCATACCGCGGCTCGGCGCCCGGCTCGCGCGGCTCACCTTCGCGCCGGAGCTGCTGCTCACCGACGGCGAGGCGCTGCTGACCGGCACCGATGACGAGACCGTGGAGGGCTGGCTGCCGTACCGCCGCCACCTCGGGCTGGTCATGGGCGGCAAGCGCCATGTGATGATGGGCGCGAGCCAGCTCGACCCTTACGGCAACCAGAACATCTCCTGCGTCGGCGACTGGAAGCGGCCCCGGCGGCAGCTGCTGGGGGTGCGCGGGGCGCCCGTCAACACCCTCAACAATCCGACGAGTTACTGGGTGCCCCGGCACTCCCCGCGCGTCTTCGTCGAGCGCGTCGACATGGTGTGCGGCGTCGGCTACGACCGGGCCGCGGCCGCCGGTCCCGCCGCGACCCGCTTCCACCGCATCCCCCGCGTGGTGACCGACCTCGCGGTGCTCGACTTCGAGACGCCCGGGCGCACCATGCGGGTGCGCTCCCTCCACCCGGGCGTGTCCGCCGAGCGGGTACGGGAGGCGACCGGTTTCCCGCTCGCCGTGGCCGACGGCGTTCCCGCCACCCGGGAGCCGACCGCCGAGGAGCTGCGGCTGATCCGGGAGGTCATCGATCCGGCGGGGCTGCGCGAGCGGGAGGTACGGCCCTGATGGACACCGCGCTGACCCGGCTCGTCGGCGTCCGGTATCCGATCGTCCAGACGGGCATGGGGTGGGTGGCGGGCCCCCGGCTGGTCTCGGCGGCCGCGAACGCCGGGGCGCTGGGCATCCTCGCCTCCGCCACCATGTCCCCGGAGCGGCTGCGGTCGGCGGTGCGGGAGGTGGCGTCCCGCACCGAGGCGCCCTTCGGGGTCAATCTGCGGGCCGACGCGGGGGACGCCGGGGAACGGGTGCGGATCATCGTCGAGGAGGGTGTGCGGGTGGCGTCCTTCGCGCTGGCGCCGAAACCGGAGCTGATCTCCCGGCTGAAGGACGCGGGTGTGGTGGTCATCCCCTCCGTGGGCGCCCGGCGGCACGCCGAGAAGGTGGCGGGCTGGGGCGCGGACGCGGTGGTGGTGCAGGGCGGCGAGGGCGGCGGGCACACCGGCGAGGTGGCGACCACGGTGCTGCTCCCCCAGGTCGTGGACGCGGTGGACATCCCCGTGGTGGCCGCGGGCGGCTTCCACGACGGGCGCGGGCTGGTGGCGGCGCTCGCGTACGGGGCGGCCGGGATCGCCATGGGCACCCGCTTCCTGCTGACCTCCGACAGCACCGTGCCGGCCGCGGTGAAGGCGCGCTATCTGGCGGCCGCCGCCTCGGACGTCGCGGTCACCACCGCGGTGGACGGGCTCCCCCACCGGATGCTCCGCAGCGAACTGGTCGCCTCCCTCGAACGCTCCGGGCGCGCCGCCGCGCTCGTGCGCGCCGTGCGCCACGCCGCGGCCTTCCGGCGGCTGTCCGGGCTGGGCTGGGCGCGCATGGTGCGCGACGGCCGGGCGATGCGGCGGGGCAAGGGGCTCTCCTGGAGCCAGGTGCTGCTGGCCGCCAACACCCCGATGCTGCTGAAGGCGTCGATGGTGGACGGCCGCACCGACACCGGGGTGATGGCCTCCGGGCAGGTGGCGGGGGTGATCGACGATCTGCCGTCGTGCGCGGAACTGGTGGAGCGGATCATGGCCGAGGCCGCCGCGGCCCTGGACCGGATGCCCGGCGGCCGTACAGTGGGGTGAAAGCGGCCAGACCGGACACGGGCACTGGAGGAGGTCATGGCCGATCCGAAGGGCTTTCTCACCACACCACGCCGCCTCCCGCCGCGCCGTCCGGTGGACGAGCGGGTGCGTGACTGGGACGAGGTGTACGTACCGGGCGGCCTGCTGCCGATCGTCGCCGCGCAGGCGGACCGCTGCATGGACTGCGGGATCCCGTTCTGCCACGACGGCTGCCCGCTGGGGAACCTCATCCCCGACTGGAACGACCTGGTGTCCCGCGACGACTGGCGGCGGGCGGGCGAGCGGCTGCACGCGACCAACAACTTTCCCGAGTTCACCGGACGGCTGTGCCCGGCGCCCTGCGAGAGTGCGTGTGTGCTGGCGATCAACCAGCCCGCGGTGACCATCAAGAACGTCGAGGTCGCCATCGCCGACCGGGCCTGGGAGAGCGGCTACGCGGTCCCCAAGCCACCGGAGCGGCTGTCGGGGCGGACCGTGGCGGTGATCGGCTCGGGCCCCGCGGGGCTGGCCGCCGCCCAGCAGCTGACCCGCGCGGGGCACACGGTGGCGGTGTACGAGCGGGACGACCGGGTGGGCGGGCTGCTGCGGTACGGCATCCCCTCGTTCAAGATGGAGAAGCACCATCTGGACCGGCGCCTGCGGCAGATGCGCGCGGAGGGCACCAAGTTCCGCACCGGCGTGGGCGTGGGCACCGATGTGGACGCCGCGGAGCTGAGGGCGCGCTATGACGCGCTGGTGATAGCGGTGGGCGCGCGGGCCTGGCGCGAACTGCCGGTGCCGGGCCGGGAGCTGGCCGGAATCCACCAGGCGATGGAGTACCTGCCGCTGGCCAACCGGGTCCAGGAGGGCGACTACGACCGGCCGCCGATCACCGCGGAGGGCAAGCACGTCGTCATCGTCGGCGGCGGGGACACCGGCGCGGACTGTCTGGGCACGGTGCTGCGGCAGGGCGCGGCCTCGGTGACCCAGCTGGACATCCACCCCCGGCCCGGTGACGAGCGGGCGGAGGGCGAGCCCTGGCCCACGTACCCCAAGATCTACCGGATGTCCGCCGCGCACGAGGAGGCGCGGGAACTGGCGGCCTCCCCGGAGGCGGATGTGGACGCCCGGGTGTTCTCGGCCACCACCGTCCGCTTCGAGGGCGACGCGCCGGGCCCGGGGCGGCCGCACGGCAGGGTCCGGGCGCTGCGCCTGGTCGAGGCGGAAGGGGAGGGCCGGGCGGTGGCGCCCGGGGACGGACGCGGTGAGCGGGTGCTGCGGGCCGATCTGGTGCTGCTCGCGCTCGGTTTCCGCGGTCCGGAGCGGGACGGCGGACTGTTGGGCCAGCTCGGTCTGGAGCTGGACGCGCGCGGCACCATCGCCCGCGGCGCCGATTTCGGAACCGGCCGGGACGGCGTCTTCGTGGCCGGTGACGCGGGACGGGGGCAGTCGCTGATCGTGTGGGCGATCGCCGAGGGCCGCTCGGCGGCGGCCGCGGTGGACCGCTATCTGACCGGCGAGACCGCCCTCCCGGCCCCGGTCGGACCGGCGGACCGGCCCATGACGGCCTGAGCCTCGCACCGGGCCCGGGCCGGGCCGGGTGCGAGTGAACGTCCGGCTCTCCATGAGTACTGTGCGAGCATGAATGCGCAAGCGCCGCTCCACCACCTCGCCGACGGTGTGCACCTGTGGTCTCCCACGCCCAGCGCCGGATGGGGGCTCGCCAACTGTGGGCTGATCGTGTCCCCCGATGGCGCCGCCGCCTGGATCGACACCCCCTACGACCGGCACATGGCCCGGGACTTCCTGGACCGCAGCCGGTCGCTGATGCCCGAGGGAGGCCGGATCGGGCGAGTGATCGTCACCCATGCCAACGGTGACCATCTGTGGGGCGCGGAGGTCGTGCGCGGCGCCGACATCGTGGCCACCCGCGAGGCGCTCGGCCACATCGAGTACGAACCGGCTCCGCAGCAGTTGCACGCCATGGTGCGCGGCAGCGACCCGGCGACGCCGCTCGGGTGGTATCTCCAGAGCCACTTCGGACGCTTCGACTGGGCCGACACCGAGGTCGTCGAGCCCACGACGACCTTCACGGGCGAGCTGGACCTGCGGATCGGGCAGGTGCCGGTGCAGCTGACCGCGCTGCCCGCCGCGCACACCACCGGCGATCTCCTCGCGTATCTGCCGCGGCAGAAGGTGGCGTTCACCGGCGATGTCATCTTCGCCTCCAGCCCCCGGGACCCCGGCGACCACGCGGTGCACTGGGCCGGTCCACTGGACAGTGTGATCGCCGCCTGTGAGCGGGTGCTGGCCACCGGGGCGGAGATTATCGTCCCCGGCCATGGGCCGGTGCTGGACCGGGAGGGCGTCCGCGGCCACATCGGCTATCTGGAGCACATCCGGGACCGGGCGCGGCAGTTGCACACGGCCGGGGTCCCCGCGCTGGAGGCCGCCCGCAAGATCATCGCCGAGAACGTCCACCCGCTGCCGGGGCTGCCCGAGCGCATGGTGATCACGGTGGGCACCGAGTACCGCCATCTGAACGGCGGGGAGGACCGGCCGGACATCGTCGCCATGATCGCCGATGTCGCCCAGGTGGCCTGGGACCTGCGCCAGGGCTGAGCGGGCGACTGAGCGCGCGGTGGCCGCGTGCGCTTCCCGGCCGCGTTGTCGTACCCGGCGGATACCGTTTTCGGTGTGGGCGGCAACCGGCCGCTCGCGGCGACGGGTTACGCTCCCGTGCGGGTCGGAGCGGAGGGAAGGCAGTGGCACAGGCAGCGGGGGAAAGCCGGCACGCGCCGGGCCGGCGGGTGATCGACCTGGCCGACCGCCGGGCGCTGCTGGCCTGCCGGCCCGACGATCCGGCGGTGGCCGAGGAGGGCCGCAGGCTCAAGGAGGCGGCGCTGCTGGACTTCGGGGTCAAGGACAGCGTGGTGTCCTCGTGGCTGTACGCCAAGTGCCACCACCAGATCTCCACCACGGCGGTGGACACGGCGGCGGTGGTGGCCACGGGGGACGGCAGCTGTCTGCTGCTGTACAACCCGGAGTTCTTCGTCGCGATCGGGCCGAGCGGAGTGCGGTTCGTCCTGTTCCACGAGGCGCGCCATCTGATTCACCGCCATCTGTACGTGGACGAGGAGCTGCGCGCCGACCCGGTCTTCGACCTGGCGGCCGAAGTCGCGATCAACCATGTGGCGTTGGTCCGGCTGGCGCAGGGCGGCCTGCCGACCCGTGCGGTGCCGGACGGCGCGGGCGGCACCCGCCGGGAGCCGGTGGGCGTCGATCCGTACGAGGTGCACCGGCGGTATGTGGCCGATCTGTGCGAGCAGGGCTTCGAGCCGCTGTCCTACCGGGACTTCACCGAGACCGACCTGAGGATCTACGGGGAGCTGAAGCGGATGCGCACCCCTCCCGTGCCGCCGGCCCTGTGCGTCCACATGAGCCCCGGCGGGGACGGCGAGGGGGACGGGGCGAGGCACCGGCTGCCGATGGACGCGGAGGCCGTGGCCTCGGCCGTCGAGGAGACGCTGGCCGAGGTGACGCGCGGCGCGCTGCGCGGCGAAGGGCTCGCCCGGGACGAGCTGCTGGCCCTCGCGGACCGCACCACCGGCGGCGGCAAGCGGCTGGAGAAGTTGTGGGGGCGGATGGGGCTGGGCGCGCTGCGCGGGGAGACACAGCGGACCCGGCGGGTGGAGTGGTGGCGGCGCTGGCTGTCCGACACCCTCGCCTCCGCACTGCGCGAGGGAGAGCGACTGATCTACCCGAAGAAGCAGGGGGCGGTGCTGCTGGCGCTCGGGCACGATCCGATGCTGGCGCGGCGGGGCCCGGAGCGCACCAAGGTCGTGGTCATCGCGCTGGACACCTCGGGGTCGATGCCCCAGCCGGTGATCGACTGGATCACCACGCTGGTGGGCCGCGCCGAGGGAGTCGAGAGCCACTGGCTGAGCTTCGACGGCGCGCTGATGCCGTTCGTCCCCGGCGAGCGGGTGCACGGCGGCGGGGGCACCGACTTCCAGCAGGTCGTGGACTATGTGGAGGGGCGGCGGGCGGTGGACGGCCACCGGTTCGAGCAGCGCGCCGACGCGGTGATCATGGTCACCGACGGCCACGCCCCCGCGGTGACCCCGGCCCAGCCCGACCGGTGGATCTGGCTGATCACGGACGGCGGCGACGACTGGCCGGAGCGGCACGACCCGCCGATGGCCTGCCACCGGGTGGTCACCGGCGACAGCTGAGCCGGGGGCCGGGAAACCGTCTCCGCCGAGGGGCGGGGCGCGCGACACGAACGAACGAACGACACGGGTAACGGGGGATCAGTCACCGTGAGCAGGGTGGACACGAGTGCGGGCGCGGGTGTGGTCACGACGGCGCCGGCCACGAGGGACGCGGCCGTCGGGCGGCAGGAGCCGGCCGCCGGGGAGGGCGGCCGGCGGGCCGGGGCCCGGCTGGAGCAGTTCATCAGCGCCATGATCGCGATGCGGCAGACCGGCCAGGTCTTCGGTGAGCACGGGATCGGCAAGACCTCGACGTTTCTGTCCTACATCCCGCGGGCTCATCCGGGCACCGAGGTGATCCTGGTCCCGGCGGCCAATCTCACCCCCGACGATCTGCTGGTGAACGCGCCGGTGCGGGACGACCGCACCGGTGAGCTGGTGCTCACTCAGCTGATCATGCGTCAGCTCACGCCGGGTGTGCCCTTCGTGCTGCTCATCGACGACTCGCTGCAGGCCGGGGAGACCATCCAGTCCCAGCTGATGCAGATCGCCTGCAACTGGACGCTGGGCGAACACGATCTGCGCGCGCTCGGCTGTGTCGGGGTCTTCCTCGCGGACAACGAGTCTCTGGCCGAGACCAGCGCCCGGCGCGGCGATCTGGCCGTCCTGGACCGCATGGTCACCCTGCGGATCACGGCCAATGACACCGCCTGGCGGTCCACACTGGCCGAGCGGTACGAGGACTGGGACCTGACCGGGGTGTTCCAGATCTGGGCCGGGCTCCCCCCGTATCTGCGCTCGCTGCTCTCCCCGCGCACCCTCCAGCACGTCCTGGACTGTGCCCGCGCCGGGTTTCCGCTGTCCTGGGGGCTGCCACTGGTGGGCGGGGTGCGGCTGCGGCTGCGCGACCGCGGGGCCGACGGCTCGCCCGGGCCCGACCGCACCGCCGAGCTTCTCGACGCCATCGCAGGCGCCCTGGGCCTCCCCAACCCCGCCACCATCCCCGACCCGGTGCGGAGCATCCTGCGCACGGCGGTCCGGGAGAACTGGGCGGTGCTGCTCCAGGGCCCGCCCGGCTGCGGCAAGACGGAGATCACCAAGGCGGTGGTCCGCGAGGAGAGCGGAAGCGATCCGGTGTACTTCTCGCTGCCGGTGACCAACGTGGAGGACCTGTGCGTGCCGATCCCCACTCCGGACGGCACGCTGGACACCCTGTTCAGCCGCGCGTTGATGGACCCCGACCCGAAGGTGATCATCTGGGACGAGTACAACCGCCCCAAGGACAAGGCCACGTTCGCCAAGCTGATGGAGATCACCCAGGAGTGGTCGCTGGCCGGGCGGCCGATCCCGGGACTGCGCGCCCAGGTGGCGCTGCAGAACCCGCCGTACCACCTCGGCCGCAAGCTGCTGGTCAGCAGCAACAACGTGGCCCAGGCCAGCCGTTTCACGGTGAGCTACGAGGTGAGCCCGCAGGACATCCCGGCCAACGAATGGCTGATCGGCACCTACGGCGAAGTGGCCGAGACGGTTCTGGAGTGGTGGAAGAGCGACATCGACGACGAGGGCCGGGACTGGATCACCAAGCGCACCCTGGAGCGGCTGATCAAGCTGCACCACGCCGGGCAGCCGCTGGAGACGGGGCTGATCTATCTGGGCGACGGCGAGTACGCGCCGGTGCCGCTGGCCAAACTGGAGGCGCGGCTCGCCGAGCGCGCCGAGCAGCGGGTGATCGGCCTGCGGGAGATAGCGCGCGACGCGGACCACTGGGAGGCCCGGCTGGCGGCCGCGTCCGAAACGTCGGACGAGGGGACCCATGACACCGATCTGGTGCACCAGGCGCTCGCCAACGCCGAGGTGTCCCAGCTCCAGCGGAACGCCGAGGTGGTCGCCCGGCTGCTGCGCCATATGCCGCCCAAGCTGCGCGCCGCCCACATGGTGGGCCAGTCGCCGGAGCGGCAGCGGTTCTGGATCGGCGCACTGGCCCGGATGACGGAGCTGTCCGGCGCCGGATGAGCCCGCCCCGCCCTCTTCCCTCCCCTCCCCCGCTCGGACAGCGGGGCCGAACGACGAACGGAGCGCACCCGCGTGGTGACGTACGAACGGGACACCCTGGTGTCCGCGGCCTTCCAGGTGGCCGGCCCCTCCCTCTCCTCGGCGCTGATGCCCCGGCTCCGGCAGGAGACCCTGAGCCTGCTCCGGTCCCGGGAGCGGCTGCCCGCGCATCTGGTGGGCGAGGTGTTCGCCTCCGGCGACCGGGAGCTGCTGGAGGCCCTGGCCGGGGCGCGTGCCGGGGCCGAGCGGCAGGCCGAAATGCTCCGGCTCGCCGAGTTGGCCGACCCCGGCCTGGCCCGCACGCTCTACACCGAGCCGCTGTCCGGCACATGGCGGCAGCACCTACGGCGCACGGTGCTCAGCGCGGCGGCCGCGCACCCGGCCGACCCCGGCTGGCGCGCCCCGGGCGGTCTGGTGGACTTCCTGCTGTCCGCCACCGCGTCGTACGACCTGCTCCCGGCGCTGGAAGCGCCCTTCCCCGAGGTGGTGCGGCATGTGCTCGAGAAGATCGGCACATCGCTGGACGTGTCGCAGCAGCTGAGGGCCTGCCGCGCGGCGCTCACCCACGGTGGGGTGGCCGAGGTGGCCGCCCTGGCCGAACTGCCCGCAGTGCACCCGGCGGTGGTGGAGGTGGTGCGCCGGGTGGAGGTGGCGCAGGACCCGGCCGCCGTGCTGGAGGCGGCCGTCGAGGCGGCTTCCGTCGGTGAGGAGGCGGCCGCGGAGCCCGAGGCGGTCGAGGCGGCACCCGCCGGTGATGAGCTGGTGCGGCGGCTTCGCGAGCTCACCTACGGGATGGCGAATCCCTCGCTGGACGCCGTGGACTGGGAGCTGCTGCTGGCCGAGGAGAAGCGGGAGCCCTTCTCCGGGCGAGCCCTGCTGCTGCTGGCGTCCCGCCCGGACTGCCCGGACGAGCTGGTGCTGGCCATGTACCGAAGGTCCTCCGACCCCCTCCCGGCCACCTCCCCGCTGCCCTGGCGCCTGCTCACCGAGACCGACTGGAAGGACGGCTACCACCACGACCGTCTGGCACGGCTGCTGCGGCGCGGCATCCGGGAGGGCGCGTTCCCGGTGGACCGCGTCCTGGCCGAGGTGCGGCCCGCGTCCCGGGTCCTGGCCTCGCTGCCGTACGGCACGGAGCCGCTCGGCCCGGCGGTGGCCGCGCTGCTGGAGCCGCTGGGCGGGGGCTTCGCGGCCTGGCGCGCGCTGTATTCACTGCTCCCCCGGTTCACCGGGTCGAGCACGGAGCTGGTCGCCGCCGCAGTCGAGCAGCAGGCCAAGCACCGCGGCAAGACCTGGCCGAGGCCGCTGAAGGCCGAGTATCCGGTGAAGCGCCCGGACGGGCTCCGCGGGGTGTTCCTCCAGCTGTTCCTCCAGGCCACCGAGGAGGTGCAGACGGCCCTGGCGCCCCATCTGGACCGGCGCGGCGTCCAGCATCTGCTGGTCTTCCACCAGCCGTCGTCCGCCCTGCGCGACCAGTTGGTGAACCTCCACGGCACGTCGGTGCTGGCCTGTGCCGCCTCCGACTGGGAGCTGCCCGCGGACAAGATCGAGGAACTGCTGGCCCACGACGAGCCCGAGATCAACACCAATCTGTATGTGTACACGGCGCTCACCGACGAGCAGCGCCGGGGCGTCCTCGCGGGCCGCCGGTTCGGCGCCGCACCGGAAGCGGACGGGACGCCGGATGCGGAGCCGCTGCCGATCACCGATGAACTGATCGAGCACATACGGCTCAGCGGGCGCCGGCACTGGCTGCTGCCGATCTGCGACTCGGGCGATCCGCGGCTGGCCCGCCTCCTGCTGGGCAAGATCAAGCTGCATACGCTCGCCGGGCAGCTGCGTCTGCTGGTCCGGGTCTGGGAGCGGCACGGTGCCGAGGAGGTGCGAGGGCTGCTGGAGGAGACCGAGTTCCCCGAGCGCCGCAGCCGCAAGCATCCGCTGCCGAAGGCGACCCATGAGATCGTCCGGAGCGCGCTGGAGGCGGCGGACGGTCCGGCCGTGCTGCGCGCGGAGCTGGACCGCTCCCGGGGGCCCGCGGGCCGGGTGGCGTTCCTGCGCGCCCAGGGCGCCACCCGTGACCTGGTCACACCGGCGCTGGAGCGGCTGGCCGAGGAGGCCGGGCCGGGGCTGCCCTGGGCGGAGCTGGCCCGGGAGCATGAGCGCGATCCGCTCCCGGACGCCCTGCTGGTGGTGCTCGCCGAGGCAGACGACTGCCCGGAGGGGTTGCGCACCGCGGGCGGTGTGGCGGCGCTGCGGCTGGAGCACCACGCGCATCCGCACAAGTCCACCGGGCCGCGGCCGGACCCCCTGGACCTGGTGCGCCACCATCCGCTGCCGCCACCGCCCCACCGCCGGAACGACTGGCTGGACAAGGCGGTCGGCCTCGGCACGCTGACCCCGCTGGACGTGCTGTACGAGGCGAGGCCCGCCGGGGACGCGGCCGCCTATCTGGCGTACCGCCACAACCGCGCGCGGCAGGACGGGCCGGACCCGGCGGGGCTCGCCGCGAGCCGCAAGGTCCTGGAGCTGGCCACCACCCATCTGGGCGAGGATCCGGAGGCGTGGGCGCTGGCGCTGCGGCTGCTGCCCGACTTCACCGGCACCTTCCCCGAGCTGCTGTCCACGGCGGCCGCCATCGTCAGCTGAGCGCCTGCGGGAGATCCTGCTCGGCCCGGTCGGACTCCAGCTCCTGCCGGTGACCGGCTCCGGCCCGCACGCGCCTCACCGCTCGGCTCACAGATTGACCATGTGTCCGGCGAGGCCGTGCAGGGCCTCCTTCACCGCCTCGCTCAGGGTGGGGTGGGCGTGGATGTTGCGGGCCAGCTCGTGGACCGTCAGGTCCCACGCTTGAGCGAGGGTCAGTTCCGGCAGGAGTTCGGTGACCTCGGGGCCGATCAGGTGGCCGCCGAGCAGTTCACCGTGGCGGCCGTCGCTGATGAGCTTCACGAAGCCGCCGGGGTCGCCGAGGCCGTGGGCCTTGCCGTTGGCGGTGAACGGGAACGTGGCCACCTTGACGTCGAAGCCGCGTTCGCGCGCCTGGGCCTCGGTCCAGCCGAAGCTGGCGATCTGCGGCTGGCAGAACGTCGCCCGGGGAATCATCACGTAGTCGAGTTCCATGGTTTCCGCGCCGCCGATGGTCTCCGCCGCGACGATGCCCATGGCCTCGGCGGCATGGGCGAGCATCAGCTTGGCGGTCACGTCGCCGACCGCGAAGATGTGGGGCACGCTGGTGCGGCACCGGCCGTCGACGTCGATGGCGCCCCGGTCGGTCAGCCGGACCCCGGCGCGCTCCAGCCCGTACCCCTCCACCCGCGGCCGGAAGCCGATCGCCTGGAGCACCCGCCCGGCCTGCAGGGTCTGGCGCTGGCCGCCCGTGGTCACCATGACCTTGACGGCGGGGCCCGCGTCGTTGATCGCCTCGACGCGGGTGGAGGTGAGGATGTTGATGCCGAGCCTGCGGTAGCGGCGGGTCAGCTCGGCGGAGACGTCCTCGTCCTCCAGGGGGACGATCCGGTCCAGGAACTCCACGAGCGTCACCTGCACCCCGTAGCTGTGCATGATGTACGCGAACTCCACGCCGATGGCGCCCGCGCCCGCGATCAGGACGCTGCCGGGCAGGTCGGGGGCGAGGATCTGCTCCTCGTAGGTGACCACCCGCTCGCCGCGCGAGGTGCCGGGCAGCAGGTTGGCGGTGGCTCCGGTCGCGATGACGCAGTGGTCGAAGGAGACGGCCTCCGTCCGGCCGTCGGCGAGCGTGACCCGCAGGGTGTGGCGGTCGGTGAAGACGCCCCGCCCGTCGTACTGCGTGATCTGGTTCTTCTTCATCAGGTAGTGGATGCCTTTGACCCGGCCGTCCGCCACCTTCCGGCTGCGTTCGTAGGCCGCCCGGTAGTCCAGGCTCAGTTCGCCGTTCACCCGGATGCCGAAGGTGTGCGCCTCATGGGTGAGCAGATGGGCCAGCTCGGCGTTGCGCAGCAGCGCCTTGGACGGGATGCATCCCACGTTCAGGCAGACCCCGCCCCAGAACCGCTCCTCGACGACGGCCGTGCGCAAGCCCAGCTGTGCGGCGCGGATCGCCGCCACATAGCCGCCCGACCCCGCCCCCAGGACCACGACGTCAAAATGTGCGCTCATGCGTCGCACCTTAGACATTAGAGTCGGAGTATGGCTTCAGACGAGGGGTCCGTTCGGGTCGACAGCTGGATCTGGTCCGTGCGGCTCACCAAGACGCGTTCGCTCGCCGCCTCGGCCTGCCGGGCCGGGCACGTCCGCGTCAACGGTGAGCGCGTCAAGCCCGCCCAGGCGGTGCGGCCGGGTGACGAGGTGCGGCTGCGCCACGCGGGGCGGGACCGGGTCGTGGTGGTGTCGCGGATCGTGCGCAAGCGGGTCGGGGCGGCCGTGGCGGCCGAGGCT
The DNA here is from genome assembly GCF_001417735.1 of Streptomyces sp. NBRC 110028. Lineage (GTDB taxonomy): Bacteria > Actinomycetota > Actinomycetes > Streptomycetales > Streptomycetaceae > Streptomyces. Next base: position 118,567 of record NZ_BBUZ01000030.1, on the reverse strand, counting down.
TACGTGGACAACAGCCCGCCTCCGCCGCCGCGCGAGCAGACCGTGCCCATCGGGCTGCGGGACCGTGGCGCGGGCCGCCCCACCAAGCGCGACCGGCGTGAGCTGGAGCGGCTGCGCGGGCTGTGACACCGGGGCCCGCGCCACCGGCCGCCCCGGTCACTCCACGCGGATCCGTACCGGGCCGCCGTGCGCGTCGGCCCGGGCGATCCAGCCGGCGGACAGATGCAGCGGGCGGCCCGGCGCCACGGTGTGCGGGACGCGCTGCCGGTGCAGCGTACGACCGTCCTGGCGGACCACGAGCACCGGCCGGGTGAGGAACGCCGCGGTGCGCAGGATGAAGCGGCTGTGCGGCGGGGGCGGGCCGTCCGGGGCGATCCGGCCCGGCGCCACCCACCGCAGGGGCGCCTCGGTCCGGACCGGCAGCGGGGCCCCCGGCCACGGCTCGCCGGCCAGATGGCGCAGCACCGGGCCGGCGGCGAACCGGCCGTCCAGCGCGGCGGTGGCGGCCGTCTCGACGGGGTGCAGCAGATTGCCCACGGCGAAGACCCCGGGTTCGCGGGTACGGAACCCGGCGTCGGTCTCCGGCCCCCGGGTGCCGGGGTCGAGGGGGATCCCGGCGCCGCGGGCCAGTTCGTGGTCGGGGATCCAGTCGCCGGTGAACACCACGGTGTCACAGCCGATGGTCGCGCTCCGGCCGTCCCGGTGCCCCACGCGGACGCCCGTCAGCCGGCCGCGGCCGGTCAGCCCGGTCACGGTGGTGTCGGTGAGCAGCGGAACACCGTGGCGCAGCCGGGCGGCGAGGTGGCGCGCCGGATGGGTCTGGTGGCGGGGCAGGCCGGTGACCATGGCGGCGACCTCGACCCCGGCGCGGTGGAGGGTGTCGACCGCGGAGTAGCCGACGCGTTCGGCGCCCACGACGACCGCGCGGCGGCCGATGCTCTGGTGGTGCACATGGACGGCTTGCTGCAACTGCCCGGTGGTGTAGACGCCCGCGGGCCGGGTGCCGGGCACCAGCCGTGCGCTGCGCGGGCGTTCGCGGGCGCCGGTGGCCAGGACCACGGCCCTGGCGGTGACGCGCTCCAGCCCGGTCGGCGCGGTGAGGTCCACGGTGCGCGGCCCGGCCCATCCAGTGGCGGTGACGCCGGTGCGCAGGACCGCACCGGCGCGCAGCGCGGCGGCGATGTGGCGGCGGGCGTACTCCGGGCCGCTGAGCAGCCGGCGCAGATCGCGCGGCCCGAATCCGGTGTGATGGCAGTGGCGCGGGATGCCTCCGGCGTGCTGCTCGCGGTCGATGACCTCGACGGTGTCCACTCCGGCCCCGGCCAGCCGGGTGGCGACGGCGAGTCCGGCGGGTCCGGCGCCGATGACCAGGACGTCCACGGTGCGGTGGGTGCGGTCGGTGGCGTTCATCGGCGGGCCTCGACGGGTGCGGCGGCGGGGGTGGCGCGTGCCTCGTCGAACTGGGCCCGTACGGCGGCTCCGCAGTAGAAGCCCTGGCAGCGGCCGCCCAGCGCGCGGGTGCGGCGCCGCAGTCCGTCGAGCGACCCCGGGGGCACGGTGGCCCGCAGCGCGTCGCGGATCTCACCCCGGGTGACGCGCTCGCAGTGGCAGACGACCGTGCCGTACGCGGGGTCGGCGGCGATGAGGTCGGCGCGCTGGTAGGGGCGCGGGAACGCCTCGCCGATGTTCGGCATCCGGGGTGGTTCGCGTTCCTGCGCGGGGCCCGGGTCGAGGCCGCAGCGGGTGAGCAGGTCCCGGACGTGTGCGGCGATGGCCATCGAGGCGGTCAGCCCGGTGGAGCGGATACCGCCCACGGCCACGTAACGCTGCTCGGGGTGGGCGCGGATCTGGAAGTCGGCGTGTTCGGTGGCGGCGCGCAGCCCCGCGTAGACCGCGGTGACCTCCTCCTCCAGCAGCTCGGGCATGATCCGGGCGCCCTTGTCGCGGAGCAGGGCCAGCCCGGCGGCGGAGGAACCGGTGGCGTGCTTGTCGTCGAGGTCCTCGGCGGTGGGGCCGAGCATGACGTTGCCGTACACGGTGGGCGCCACCAGCACGCCCTTGCCGCGTGCCGTGGGCACCGGCAGCAGGATGTGGCTGACCAGGCCGCGGGCGAACTTGTCGAAGACGATGAGCTGGCCGCGCCGTGGGGTGACGCTGAACTCGGTGTGGCCGAGCCGCCGGTCGATCTCGTCCGAGTACAGTCCGGCGGCGTTGACCAGGTAGCGGGCGCGCAGCGGGCCGCGGCTGGTGGCGATCTCGTGGTGGCCGTGTGCGCCGCCCGTGGCGATGGCTCCCGCGGTGCAGTTGAGGTGCAGGTCGGCTCCGGCGTCCACCGCCTGGGTGGCGTAGGCGAGGGTGGTGGTCCAGGGGCAGATGATGCTCTCGCCGGGGACTTCGAGGGCGCCGAGCGCGCCGGGCCCCAGACGCGGTTCGCGCGCGTACACCTCGTCCGCGTCGAGGATCCGGGTGTCGTGGCAGTCGTTGCGTACGGCCTTCTCCGCGAGGGCGGGCAGGGCGGCGAGCTGTTCGGAGTCCCAGGCGACGAGCAGGGCACCGAGCGGTTCGACCGGGATGCCGGCCTCGGCGGCGTAGGTGTTCAGCCGCCGGTAGCCCTCGCGCACCAGACCGGCCTCCAGGGTGCCGGGAGCGGCGTCGAAACCGGTGTGCAGGATCGCGGTGTTGGCCTTGGAGGTGCCGTCGCCGACGTCGTCGGAGGCCTCCACGAGGGCGATGCGCAGCGGATGCGCGGCGAGTTCGCGGGCGATGGCGGTGCCGACCACCCCGGCGCCGATGATGGCCACGTCGTAGACCTCGCCGGGGAGGTCACCCGTGGTCGTTACGGTCATGCTGGGTTCCTTGGCTCCTTGTCGCGGTTGCTCAGGGGTGGGTCAGCAGCGTGGCCACGGCCGAACGGAAACCGGCCCGGCGCTCGGCGGCCTGGTCCGCGCTGATCCGGGGTGTGTAGACGGCGGCCGGTTTCCACTCCGGGACGGCCTGCGCGAGCGGCAGGCCCGGGTCGAGTCCCAGCCGGGCGACGGCGCCCACGCCGAGGGCGGTGACATCGGGCAGGGCGGACACCTCGACGGGCAGTTGCAGCAGGTCGGCCTGGGCCTGCATGAGCAGCGCGGAGCGGGTGAGCCCCCCGTCGGCCCGGAGGGTGGTGAGCGGTGCGCCCAGGTCGGCGGCGGCCGCGTCGGCGATCTCGGTCACCTGCGCGGCGATGCCCTCGCACAGGGCGCGCACCAGGTGGCCGGCGGTGGTGTCGAGGCCGAGGCCGGTCACCGAGCCCCGGAGGTCGCCGCGCCACCAGGGTGCGGCGAGTCCGGCGAGCGCCGGTACGAAGGTCACTCCCCCGGTGTCCGGGACGGAGCCGCCCACCGGGTCGAGGTCCTGGGGTCCGCCGATCACGCCCAGGCCGGTGAGCCAGCGTACGGCGGAGGCGGCGGTGTACACCTGTCCGTCGAGGCAGTAGCTGGTCTTCCCGCCGAGCCGCCAGGCCACGCAGCTCACCAGGCCGCTGGTGCCGCGGCGGGGCCGGGAGCCGGTCTGGGCGAGCAGGAAGGCGCCGGTTCCGTAGGTGCATTTGGCGGCGCCGGGCTCGGTGACGCTCTGGGCCAGCAGGGCGGCCTGCTGGTCGACGAGGAGGCCGGTGAGCGGGATCTCGCCCCCGAAGGCGGTGGTGGTTCCGGCGATGGTGTCCGCGTCGACGACCCTGGGCATCTGCTCGCCCGTCAGTCCGTAGACCGCCAGCGCCTCCGGGGACCATGCGACGCGGTCGAGGTCGAGCAGCCCGGTGCGCCCGGCGGTGGCCGCGTCGGTGACGAACGCGCCGGTGAGCTGGTGGATCAGCCAGACATCGCTGGTGGTGACGACGCCCTCGCGGGTCCGGTGGCGGCGCAGCCAGGCCATTTTGGGCGCCGCGAAGTACGGGTCGAGGGGCAGTCCGGTGATCTCGCGCAGGGTGTCGGCGTGTTCGTCGAGGTCCGCACACACCGTTTGGGCCCGCCGGTCCTGCCACACCAGGGCGTCGGTCAGCGGGGCGCCGGTCGCGGGATCCCACACCAGCACCGTCTCGCCCTGGTTGGCGAGGCCGACCGCCACGACCGGCTCACCGGCCCGCGCGAGGGCCTGGCGTCCGGCGTCGACGACGGACGCCAGGAGTGCGGCGGGGTCGGCCTCGACCAGCCCGCCGGCGAGGTGGCGCGTGTGCACAGGCACCTCGGCGGAGCCGAGCACACCGCGCTCCGGGCAAAGGACCAGCGCCTTGGTGCCCGAGGTGCCTTGGTCGACGGCGAGCACCGCTCCGGTCGCGGGGCCGGCCGGTGTGCGGTGGGGACGCTCTGCAGGCAGCATGTCCGGTTCTTCGGTGGGCGGTCGTTCTTCGTGTGGGGGGTTCTTCGGCGGGACGTACTTCGGTGGGATCGTCTCCGTGGCAGGGGAGATCGTGGCTGAAAGCGTGGTGCAGCGGCGAGGCCGCGTCAAGAGCCCATGTCCGGTGTTCGGTTGCCGGACACCCGTTCCGCGGGCGCGCCGGATGCGGACCCTGGCCCCCTTGAGTCATGACGGGATGGCTATAGGATCCCGGACATCCACTCGTCAGGCCCTGGAATCCGTCACGCCCGGTACCTCACGCTCCGTCCGAAAGTCATCCGATGCCCGAGGAAGTGTTGCGTCCCGTCTACCACCCCGCGGGTTACGACAGCGGACTGCGCATCGCGGTGCAGGACGTTCGTACGGGCCGGTGGATATCCATGCGCGACCTGCTGGCGGCGACACCGACCTGGGCCCAGTGGACGCAGCGCACGCAGGTGCTGGCCGCGGTGGCGGCCGGGTCCAATGTGGTCGAGGCGTGGCGCGCCGAGGAGCCGCACAGCGTCGCCGCGCTGGTGATGTACGGCCGGGTGGTGGTGGAGCGAACCATGCGCGCCCACCGCGAGGGGCACCGGCGCACCCGCGAGCTGTGGCGGGAGGCGTGGGAGTCCTGCCAGCTGGCCGCGCACAACTCCCCGGCCGACCCGGTGCCCTGGGTGTGCCAGCTGGCGCTGGCCCAGCTCGACAAGGAGCAGCGGCTTCCGGACCACCGCACGGACCCGCCGGGGCCGTTGCTGTTCCCCGGTCCGTGGGGGCTGCTGGCGGAGGCCGACCGGCGCGATCCGCACAACCGCGAGGCGTACCACCGCATGCTGCAGTTCGTGTACGCGCGGCGGGCGGGCGGTTCGCTGGCCGAGGCGGTCAACTTCGTTCAGTGGGTGGTCTCGGGGGCGCCCGAGGGCTCCCCGCTGCATGTGCTGCCGCTGTACGTCCACGTCGAGCGGTACCGCGAGGAGCGGGGCTACGAGAAGGCGCTGGACCTGCACTGGGCCACCGAGGACGCGGCGCGCGACGCCGACAAGGCGCTGCGCCTCTGGTTCGACCACGCGGACCCGGAGACCAGCTCGCTGCTGGATCTCAACCATCTGGCGCACGCGCTGTGGGGCGCGCTGCGATTCACCGAGGCGGCCCGGGTCTTCGAGGCGCTGGGACCGTATTTCACCCCGCTCCCCTGGGCCTATCGCACATCCGACGCGAATGACCGCGCGCAGGCCGAGGACATGTTCCTGCGCGCCCGGGCCCGCTGTCTCGCGGGCGCCCGCGGAAACAGACCCGGCTACGGCGGCTGAGCCGTCCCTTCCCCCGGCTGATCCCTTTTCCCCATCCTTCCGACCTCTGCCGACCGCCCCGTTTCCCCTTTCGGAGGTATGTCATGTCCACACCCCGGTCCCGTTCCGTTTCGACACCACAGCAGGATGAAGAACAACGGCTGCGCGAGCTGGGATACCAGCCGGTGCTGGCCCGCCGGATGGGGAGCTTCGGTAATTTCGCGATCAGCTTCTCGGTCATTTCCATTCTGTCCGGCTGCATGACCCTGTACGGGTTCGGGCTGGACACCGGCGGTCCCTCGGTCATGCTGTGGGGCTGGACCGGCGTCGGGCTGTTCGTGCTGTGTGTGGGCCTGGCGCTGGCGGAGGTCACCAGCGCCTATCCGACCTCCGGCGCCCTTTACTACATGGCCGACCGGCTCGGCGGCCGCGCCTGGGGCTGGTACACCGGCTGGCTGAACCTGCTGGGACTGCTGGGCGCGATCGCCGGTATCGACTACGGCGCGGCCCAATTCACCGGCGCCCTCCTCAATTTGCAGTGGGGGTTCACCCCCACCCCACAGTCGACCATGGTTATCTTCGTCTGCATTCTGTTGTTGCATGCCATACTGAATCTTTTCGGAGTGCGCCTGGTCAGTCTGCTCAACTCGGTCAGTGTGTGGTGGCACTTGGCGGGAGTCGCGGTCATCGTCGGCGCGCTGGCGATCATTCCGTCCCACCACCAGTCCCCGGAATTCGTGTTCACCGAGTTCGTCAACAACACCGGCTGGTCGAATCCCCTCTATGTGGCCGCCATCGGCCTGTTGCTCGCCCAGTACACCTTCTCCGGATACGACGCGTCGGCGCATCTGTCCGAGGAGACGTCCAACGCCTCCGTGTCCGCCGCCCGTGGCATCGTCCGCGCCATCTGGGTGTCCTGGGTGGCCGGGTTCGTGCTGCTGGCGGGGCTGACCTTCGCCATCCAGGACTACGCCGGGACGCAGAAGAGCGCCACCGGGGTGCCGCCCGCGCAGATCCTCATCGACGCCCTCGGCACCGGTGGCGCCACGGCCATGCTGCTGATCGTCATCATCGCGCAGCTGTTCTGCGGGAACGCGGAGGTGGCGGCGGCCAGCCGGATGGTGTTCGCGTTCAGCCGGGACGGCGCGCTGCCGGGCTCCCGGCTGTGGCGGCGGGTCAGCAGCCGCACCCAGACCCCGGTGCTCGCGGTGTGGCTGTCGGTCGCGGTGGCGTGCCTGCTGGCCCTGCCGTCCCTGTACTCGGAGACCGCGTACGGCGCGGTGACGGCCATCAACGTCATCGGCATCACCCCCGCCTATGCGATCCCCGTCTTCCTGCGGCTGCGCGCCGGGGACCGGTTCACCAAGGGGCCGTGGCACCTGGGTCGCTGGAGCAAGCCGATCGGCTGGGTGGCGGTGGTGTGGGTGGCGCTGGTGACGGTGCTGTTCTGCCTGCCGCAGTCCAGCCCGGTGACGGTCGATTCGATGAACTACGCGTCGATCGCGCTGGCCGCGGTGCTGGTCCTGGCCACCGTCTGGTGGTTCGTCGCCCGCCGTTCGTACAACACGCCCTCCGCCTATGGCTCCGCCCGTGAGGAGGCCGAGATCGCCGAGGGCATCGTCTGAGACGGGGCATCGTCCGAGACGGGCTCTCCTCCGAGCCGCGAGACCCGCGGGGCCGGGTGCGCGGAAACGAATCCGCGCACCCGGCCCGGCCGTCGTGCGCGCCCTCACTCCCCGCGCAGCAGCGAGGAGACCGGGGGCCGCTCGCGCTTCGCGCCGTACGCGAGGAAGTACGCCGGGGCCCGCTTGAGCCAGGGCGCACGGGTCAGCACCTCCGCCAGCCGCAGCGGCCTCCTGCCGTCGCCGAGCGGTGACCGCCCCGCGAGCAGTGGCGCGATGACCCGGGCGTGGGCGATCCGCTGGAGCGCCTGGGTGCCCGCGGCGGTGGGCCAGCGGCGGCGCTGGACGGCGCGGACGTCGTGCAGGCCCACGGTGCCCTCGCGCAGCGGTCCGGCCAGATGCCGGGCGGCGGCGACGGCGTCCTCGACGGCGAGGTTGATGCCGATGCCGAAGACGGGCGACATGGCGTGCGCCGCGTCGCCGATGCACAGCAGCCCGGGGCGGTGCCAGCGGCGCAGCCGGTCCAGCCGTACGTCCAGCAGCTTCACCTCGTCCCAGGAGCGCAGCTCCGGCTCGCGATCGCCCATCCACGGGGTGGCGGCCGCGAACGCGGCCTGGAACCGGTCCAGACCACCGGCGCGCCGGGTGGCGTCGGCTCCCTTGGGGATCAGCACGGCGCACTGCCAGTACTCACCGCGGTCGATCATGGCGGTCAGGAAGCGGTCGCCGGTGTTGCCCACCAGCCCCCTGGGATCGCCCTCGTGCCGCGGCAGCCGGAACCACCAGGCGTCCATCGGGCAGGAGAACTCCCGCAGTCCCAGCTCGGGCAGCCGGCGGGCCAGCGAGCCGCGGCCGTCGCAGGCCACGGTGAGGGTGGCCCGCAGCTCACCGGTGCCGCCGTCGGCGGTGCGGTAGCGCACCCCGGTGATCCGGCCGCGCTCCTGGAGGAAGGAGGTGGCCTCGGTGTTCATCCGCAGCCGGAACGACGGCTCCTTCCCGGCCTCGTCCGCCAGCAGGTTCAGCAGATCCCACTGCGGCACCATCGCGACGTAGTTGTACGGGCCCGGCAGCGCGCTCAGATCGCCGACGGTGAACAGCTCGCCGTCCGGGCCGATCGGCAGCTGGACGGAGTGCACATGACGCTGCGGCAGCGCGGCGAACCGCTCGGCCAGGCCCAGGTCCTCCAGCAGCGCCAGGGTGCTGGGATGCACGGTGTCGCCGCGGAAGTCGCGCAGGAAGTCCCCGTGTTTCTCCAGGACGGTGACGTCCACGCCCGCCCGGGCCAGCAGCAGGGCGAGGACCATCCCGGCGGGACCGCCGCCCACCACGCAACATGTGGTCCGCTCCATCGATGTGCTCCCTTCGGGGTTCCGGGGCCGTTCCGTATCGCTTCCCTCCGGACTCCCGGCACCGGGCGCGGCAGTCGGGTGAACGTCACGGCCCCGCGATCACCGGATGGCGATCGGCTTGAGTCTTCCCGGACTTCCGTCCGTATCCCCCGCTGAACGGCGTGGGGCACAAGGAGGTCTGTATGGCAGCCGAAACCGATCCCGACCGGACCGGCGGGCGTCACGTGATCGAGCCGACCGCGATCTTCCGTCCGGGGGCGGGGGGCGGTGAGGACGCGGACGGGCCGGTGGAGGAATGGATGGAGGACCTGGATCTGTTCCGGCCTCCGGGCGAAACGGGCGATGCGCTCCCCCCGGAGGCACACCGGCTCGCCGAGGACGAGACCCAGGAGATGGATGCCCGCGTCCCGGCGTCCGACTCCTGGGGCGCGGTCGGCCCGCCGACCGAGCCCGCCGCTCCCCCGCCCGCGACGGTACGGCGCCATCCCCGGACCGCCGTGCTGATCGTCGCGGGAGTCGGGCTGGGCGTCGCCCTCGCCCTCACCCTCGTACTGCTCCTCCCCGGCGGCGCGGTCATCAACGCCGCCGCACCGGGCGGCGGCCCCACGGCGTCCGACACCGGCCGCCCGCCGGCCGCGTCCGCCGCCCCCACCACCGCGGTCCCGGCACCGCCGGGCGACCAGGCCGGGGTGCTGAGCCAGGGCGACAGCGGTCCGCAGGTCTCCGAGCTCCAGACCCGTCTGCTGAAGATTCCCGACGTCTACCGGGACGGACAGGTCAACGGCCGGTACGACCGGACACTCACCGAGGCCGTGGCCCGATTCCAGCTGTGGTACGGGATCCGCGGCGACGAGGACGGGGTGTACGGCGACGCCACGCGGCGCGACCTGGAGTCCCGTACCGGCACCGTCACCTGACGGCTCCCCGGGCGGCTACCGGCTCGCGCCGAAGACCTGGGTCCAGTACGTGCCGGCGCGGCCGCCGGTGGCGTAGCCGACGCCTATGTGCGTGAAGCCGGGCTTGAGGATGTTGGCGCGGTGGCCGGGGCTGTCCATCCAGCCACGGACCACCTCCGCCGGGCCGCGCTGCCCGCACGCGATGTTCTCGCCGATGCCGGGGTGGGTGGCCCCGGCGGTGGCGGCCCGGTCCCAGGGCCGGCGGCCCTCGGGGCTGATGTGGTCGTAGAAGTCGCGGGCGACCATGTCGTCGCTGTGCGCCTGCGCGGCCACCGTCAGCCGCGGGTCGGGGGCCAGCGGCGCCAGCCGGGCGGCGGCGCGCTCGGCGTTGGTGAGCGCGATCACCTCCGACGCGAGGCGCCGCAGACCGTCCGCGGTGAAGGGCCGCGCCCATACCGCCGTCCAGAACACGTCTCCGGCGCCGGATGCCCGGCCGATGCCCACATGGGTGACCGCCGGGTCCCGGAACGGGCCGCGGCGCTCCTCACCGGACAGGCAGTAGTCCACGAACGCGCCCGGGGTGCGCGGCCCGGAGACCAGGTGCTCGGCGACCGTGAGCGGGGCGTAGCCACTGACCGCGATCCGGTGGAAGAGCGACGTCCCGTCAGGGCCCTGCGAACCGAGCGCGCCCTGGGCGGCCATGGCAGCCGCGTGGGCCTCGGCGGCCCGGGTGAGCCGCGGGTCGAGGGCCACGGGTGGTACGCCGTGCCGTGACCGGGCGGCGTTGACGAGCCCCAGGATCCCGTCACCGCCGGGCGGTGGGGGCTCCGGCGCCGCCGGGTCGTCCGTGGTGCCGTCGTCCGCGACGTCGACGCCGAAGTCGCGCGCCACCCCGGCCAGCCCGTCCGCGTACCCCTGGCCGATCGCCCGCACCTTCCACCGGGTGCCGCGCCGGTAGATCTCGGCGAGCAGCACCACCGTCTCGGCCCCGGGTCTCGGCGGGGCGAACCGGGCCGGCGGGGCCCCGCCGCTTCCGGTGACGCTCATGACGGGCGGAGGCAGCCGGCCGAGCGGGGTGCCGGGGTCGGCGGGGCTGACGACGACGGTGACCCGGCTCGCGCCGGGGCGCAGCTGTCCGGGCCGCACGGTGATGGTGCCCGCGTCGACTCGGATACCGGGGGCGGTGGGCTGGTTGAAGAAGACGAAGTCGCCGTCGCCCGCCACCTTTCCGTCATCGCCGGTGATCAGCGCGGACAGGTCGAAGGGGCCCGGGACGCGGATGGTCAGCGTGCCGTCCGGCAGCGGTTGGTTGCCGCCGGGCACCAGCTCGGCCATGGGTCCCCTCCTTGCGCACCGCGGATCCACCAGGCCAACGGCCCGCCCGCGGTGGCGGTTCCCGGCTGGGGCTTTCTCCCCTACCCGCCCCCTCCCCGCAACCGGGGCTCCGCCCCGGCCCCGGTCCTCAAGCGCCGGACGGGCCGCAAGGCGTGCGCCCGGCCCAGAACACCGGCGCGGAGAGGCGCCCCACGCGCAGGAACCGGAACCGGAGGGGGCCCGGCGGCCACGGGCCGGCTGAGACCGCAGGAGCCCCGCCCCCCGGGCCCGGCGGGTGCCGGGTGGGGAAGGGGCCCTGCCCCATCACGCCGGGGTGGCGATGTACTTGTACTCCAGGAACTCGTCGATCCCGACGCGGCCGCCCTCGCGGCCGAGGCCGGACTGTTTGACGCCGCCGAACGGGGCGGCCGGGTTGGAGACCAGGCCGGTGTTGAGGCCGACCATGCCGACTTCCAGCCGCTCGCTCACCCGCAGCGAACGGTTGAGGTCCTGGGTGAAGACGTAGCCCACCAGGCCCCATTCGGTGCTGTTGGCGGTGGCGACGACTTCGTCCTCGTCCTCGAAGGTGAGGATGGCGGCGACCGGGCCGAAGATCTCGGTCTCCATGAGACGGCTGGCGGGGGACACGCCGGTGAGCACGGTCGGGGGGTAGAAGCAGCCGGGGCCTTCGGGAGTGCTGCCACCGACCAGAACCTCGGCTCCGCGCGCGACGGCGTCGGCGACCAGTTCCTCGACCTTGGTGCGGCCCGCCCGGTCGATCAGCGGGCCCACCTCGACGCCGGGGCGGCTGCCGGGGCCGACGTCGAGGGCGCCCATGCGGCGGGCGAGGCGGTCGGCGAACTCGGCGGCGACGGAGGAGTGGACGAAGAAGCGGTTGGCGGCGGTGCACGCCTCGCCCATGTTGCGCATCTTGGCGGTCATGGCGCCCTCGACCGCGACGTCGAGGTCGGCGTCGTCGAAGACGATGAAGGGGGCGTTGCCGCCGAGTTCCATGGAGGTGCGGACCACGGCGGGCGCGCACTGGCCGAGCAGGACGCGGCCGACCTGGGTGGAGCCGGTGAAGGACAGCTTGCGGATGTGGCCGCCGGTCAGCAGCGGTTCGACGACCTCGCCGGCCCGGGAGGTGGTGACGACGTTGAGCACCCCGGCGGGCAGCCCGGCCTCCTCCAGGATGCCCGCGAGGGCGAGCGAGGACAGCGGCGTCTGCGGGGCGGGCTTGAGCACCATGGTGCAGCCGGCGGCGATCGCCGGGCCGATCTTGCGGGTGCCCATGGCCAGCGGGAAGTTCCACGGGGTGACGAGGAGACAGGGGCCGACGGGGCGGCGCATGAGCAGCATGCGGTTCTTGCCGTCGGGCATGGTGGCGTATCCGCCGTCGATGCGGACGGCCTCCTCGGAGAACCAGCGGAAGAACTCGGCGGCGTACGCGGCCTCACCGCGCGCCTCGGCCAGCGGCTTTCCCATCTCGGCCGTCATCAGGGCGGCGAGCGCGTCGGCGCGCTCCATGATGAGTTCGTAGGCGCGGCGCAGGATCTCGCTGCGGGCGCGGGGCGCGGTGGCGGCCCATTTCTCCTGGGCGTCCAGGGCGGCGTCGAGCGCGCGCTGTCCGTCGGCGGGGCTCGCGTCGGCGACTTCGCACAGCACCTCGCCGGTGGCCGGGTCGTCGACCGGCATGGTCCGGCCGCCGGCCGCGTCGGACCAGGACCCGGCGATGTACAGCTTCTTGGACACCGTCGCGAGGACATCGTCCGCTGCGGGGAACGAAGCGGTGGGCAGGGCAGACATAGCGGCAATCTCCTTCTGTGGCCGCCGCCCGCGTGGACGGCGGGCGGCGGCCGGGGTTCCCGGGGGTGACAGGGCGAACGTCAGGAGGTACCGGCGGTCCCGGCGCTCACGGCGGCGGACCAGGCGCGCAGCCCCTCGTCGATCGCCGCTTCGTCGACGACCAGCGCGGGGATCATCCGGACCACATGGTTCCAGGCTCCGCACAGGAGCAGCAGCAGTCCCTCGTCGACGGCGGCGCGCTGCACGCGGGACGCGGTCGCCGGGTCGGGTTCGCCGTCCTCGGTGACGAACTCGCTGGCCAGCATGAGGCCGAGGCCGCGGACGTCGCCGATGGCGGGGGTCTTCGCGGCGATGTCCTCCAGACCGGCGCGCAGCCGAGCGCCCATGGCGTCGGCGTTGGCGACGAGGTTCTCGTCCCGTACGACATCGAGGGTGGCCGCGGCCGCGGCGCAGGCCACCGCGTTGGCGCCGTAGGTGCCGCCCTGCGAGCCGGGCCAGGCCTTGGCCATCAGTTCCTCGGAGGCGGCGATGCCGGACAGCGGGAAGCCACTGGCCAGGCCCTTGGCGGTGACCAGGATGTCGGGGCGGATGCCGAAGTGGTCATGGCCCCAGAAGCGGCCGGTGCGGCCGACGCCGGTCTGTACCTCGTCCAGGATGAGCAGGAAGCCATGGCGGTCGGCCCGCTCCCGCAGCCCCTGCAGGAAGCCCTCGGTGGCGGGCACGTAGCCGCCCTCGCCCAGCACCGGCTCGACGATGATCGCCGCGGTGTCGTCGGGCGAGGAGATGGTCTGCAGGACGTAGTCCAGCTCCTTCAGCGCGAACCGGGTCGCGGTCTCCTCGTCCCAGCCGTACCGGTAGGCGGTGGGGAACGGGGTCACCACGACGCCGCTCATCAGGGGCGAGAAGCCGGAGCGGAAGCGGGTCCCGGAGGTGGTCATGGACGCGGCGGCGACGGTGCGGCCGTGGAAGCCGCCGTGGCAGACCAGGACGTTCGGCCGCCCGGTGGCCTGGCGGGCCAGGCGCAGCGCGGACTCCACGGCCTCGCTGCCGGAGTTGGTGAAGAACAGACTGTCCAGACCCTCGGGCAGCACTTCGCCGAGCTTGGCGGTCAGCCGCTGCAGCGGCTGGTGCATGACGGTCGTGTACTGACCGTGGATGAGGGTGCCGACCTGCTCCTGGGCGGCGGCGACGACCCGCGGGTGGCAGTGTCCGGTGCTGGTGACGCCGATGCCCGCGGTGAAGTCCAGATAGCGGCGTCCGTCCTCGCCATGGAGGTAGGCGCCCTCCCCGCGGACGGCGACCACCGGAGTGGCTTGGCGGAGCTGCGGCGACAGATTGGTCATGATCTCTCCCAACACCCACGGAACGGCGGTGACCGGACTGCTTCGGGACTTCTTCGGGACTGCTTCGAGCGTGCGGGAGCGGACCGGCCGAAGACAATGATCATTGTGTCGCGGGCCGGTGATCGGGATGGACGTTCTGTCAACCGGGACCGGGTGGACACTTTGTCAAGGCGATGCCAGAGTGACCGGCATGAACGGCTCCGCTCCGCTCACCCTCGACGACGCGCTGCGGCTGCCGGTGCTGGCCGCCGGGCGGCCGGAGGTGGTATCCGGCCATGATCAGCTGTCCCGTCCGGTCCGCTGGGTGCACATCACCGAACTGCTCGACCCGGCCTCCTTCCTCAAGGGCGGGGAACTGGTCCTCACCACCGGAATGCCCCTGCCGGAGGACCCGGCGCTGGTGCGCCGGTATGTGGAGGAGCTGGCCGACATCGGCGCCGCGGGCCTGGTCATCGAGCTGGTCCGGCGGTATCACGAGCCGCCGTCGGAGCTGGTGAGCGCCTGCCGGGCCCGGGATTTCCCGCTGGTCCTGCTGTCGCGGAACGTGAACTTCGTGGAGGTCACCCAGATCGTCCACTCGATGATCATCGGCAATCAGATCGAGACCCTGCGCCGGGCCCAGGACGTCCATGACACCTTCACCGCGCTGACCCTGCGCGGCGCCGAGCCGGACGAGGTGGTGGGCATGGCCGCCGAGCTGAGCGGCCATCCGGTGGTGCTGGAGAACCTGGTCCACCGGGCCGTGATCTGCGGGCCGCCGGGCCAGGGCGTCGAGGGGGTGCTGGCCGAATGGGAGCGGCGGTCCCGCGCCACGCCCTCCCCCGACCGCACCGAACTGCGCGGTCCGGAGAACTGGCTGGTGACGGCCGTGGAGTACCGGGGCGAGCGCTGGGGGCGGCTGGTCATGCTGCCGGATGCCGCGGGCGTCCCGGCGGTGGGTCCCGAGCACGCGATGGTCCTGGAGCGTACGGCCACGGCCCTGACCATCGCCCGGCTGACCCAGCACACCCGGTGGGAGCGGCGCGCGCAGCGCACACTGCTGCTGGACCTGGTCGAGCAGCGCTGCCGCTCGGCCGGGGAGGCGCGGACGCGGGCCGAGGCGCTGGGCATGCGGGTCATGGGGCGGCGGCTGATCGTCGTGCTCGTCACCCTGGACCGGGGGCCCGGCGGCGAGGAGTCCGGGGAGCTGGAGGAGCGGCTGACCGAGGAGATGGCCGCGGCCGGCGCCGCGGTGCTGATCGGCGTGGTGCCCGGCGATCACCTGGGCGTCCTGCTGGCGTTCCACCCGGCCACTCCCTGGCGGCCGTTGGTGGAGCGGCTGAGCCGTACCGTACGGGAGTCCGATCCGGACGCGGTCGTGAGCGTGGGCTCCGAGGTGTCGGATCTGTCGCAGACCGCGCGCTCCTTCCAGCAGGCGGCGCGGGTCGCGGACGCCGCCGTTCCGGGAACGCCGGACAAGCCGTTCCATGAACTGAGCGATATCGGCTTGCGGCAGTTGCTGTACGCGCTGCGCGGCGATGTGCGGGTGCAGGAGTACGTGGAACGGCAGCTCGGCCGGCTGGTGCAGCACGACGAGCGGCATGGCACCGATCTGGTGACGACCCTGCACGCCTATCTGGACGCGGCGGGCAACAAGACGGTGGCCGCCAAGCGCGCGAACCTGTCACGGCAGGCGTTCTATCAGCGGCTGCACGCGATCGAGCGGGTGCTCGGCTGCGATCTGGAGTCGGGTGAGCAGCGCACCCAGTTGCATGTGGCGCTCACCGCGTTCAGCGTGCTGCGCCTCGCCCGCGGCTCGGGCCCCTCGTGACGCGGTGACGCGCGGCCCTCCTCGGCCCTGTGCGAACCGAGCGCCGCCGCATCTACCGCGTCACCGCCCAGCGGATCACTTCACAAAATCGCGCGGATCACTTCACAAAATCGTCGACGACCTTCGGCGGCCAGGAACCCACCCTGAGAACGCCCACGGAATAGGCGCGGGAGACCAGGGCCGCCCGGTTGGGAACCCGCAGCTTACGGAGCAGACGCGTCACATGGTATTCGACGCCCTGTCGGCTGAGATAAAGCCGGGAGGCCAGCGGAACGGTGGAGAGCCCGGCCGCGATTCCTTCCAGAATGCGCGCCTCGATTTCGCTGAGGATCTTCTTGCGGCTGGTCACCATGTCCAGGTCCTGGCCGCCCGCCACGGGCCGCAGCACCAGCAGCAGCGAGGCGACGTGCGAGGTGCCCTCGCGTACGGCGACGGCGCTGAGCGCGCAGGTGAAGGCGGTGCCCTGGGATCCGACGACGATCACATGGCCGGCGAACCGGTGGCAGGTGCCGTCGGCCAGCCGGGAGAGCTGCCGGTGCAGCGCCTGCCTCGCGCTGGGGTGTGCCAGGTCGCAGAAGTCACGGCCGCAGACGCTCGAGGAGGAGTCGTCGCCGAACTGCCGGAAGAACTCCCGATTCGCCTGCTGGACCGTCAGGGACGGGTCGAGGCAGACGACGCAGGCCCCGGGCTGGTCGAACTGGCACAGAAGATCCGCCTGCTCGATCTGAGCACATTCAAGATCATGGGGGGTTGGCCGAGCTGAATCTGCGAGTGCGGAAACTGCCAAGGGACTGCCATCCCTTCCTGTTTATCAATGACCGGGCGCGAAGGACCGGATGCGAATACCCGGGCAGGAAAACCGCGGCTATTCAATTCGAACACTCCTTACAGAATGGAGACTAGGGAGATCCTCATGCATGAGTCAACGTCAACAGGGGGCGCGTCACCCAATCCTGTGGTACCGCACCCCGGAGGTTCGGTCCGCACCCCGGGGTTTCGGTGGTCGGTTCGGTGGGTTCGGTGAGCCGGGAAACTTGCCCGGATCGAACGGTCCCCCGGCCGGCGCGCGGGCATGCGGGAAGCCCGGCCGAGGCCGGTTGGACACTCGTTGAATTAGCGCCGTTAACGCAGGATTTCCGAATCCAGGCGGGGCAGGATCTCCATCAGCTGGCGACGGCCGGAGATGTCCAGCTTGCGGTAGGCGTGGGTGAGGTGCTTCTCGACCGCGCGGGAGGTGACGCCGAGCCGGTCGGCGATCTCCTGGTTGGTGAGCCCGCCGCCGGCCAGGGAGACCACGGTGCGTTCGGTACGGGTCAGCGCGGCCTCCGGCCGTGGGGCGGGCGTACCGCGCCCCTGCTCGGCGCGTTCGACCAGCCAGGGCGCGCCGCAGGCCGCGGCGAGGGCTTTGGCCTCCCTCAGCAGGGCCGCCGCCTCGGCGCCGCCGTCCATCCGCCGGGCCAGCAGTACGAGCGAGCGCGCGAGTTCGAGTTCATTGGCCGACGCGCGCAGCACGTCGGCCGATTCGCGCAGCAGGTTCGTTCCCCGGGCGCCGTCGTGCAGCCGGCCCTTGAGCCGCAGGGCGCGGCCCAGCGCGACGGGCGCGCCCCAGGCCTCGGCCCGGGCGTGCTCCTCCTCGGCGAGCGCCAGCGCCGCGCGGGAGTCCCCGATGCGGTGCTGGAGGGCGGCTGCCCAGGGCCGCCACCGGAAGAGGACGGGGTTGCGCCAGCCCGCCGCCTCCAGCTGCCGGCCGCAGGCCAGCAGGGTGTCCAGCGCGCTGGCCCAGCGGCCGTGCCGCTCGTCCTGGGACGCCTTGAGGAGCTGGAGTGAGGCGGTGAGCGCGAGGTTGGCGGACCGGCGCCGCCCGGCATCGTCGAGCAGCCCTTCGACCAGTTCGGGGTCGTCGAGCTCCAGGGCGACGCCGGTGAGGGCGACGGTGGCGAGCATCCCGGCCTCCGGCCAGTGCGCGCCGGCCAGCCGCATCGCGCGCTCGGCGGGCTCCCGGGCCCGGGCCGCCCGGCCCCGCGCGACCAGCATCAGCGCCTGCTCGGCGTGGACGAGCGCGTCGACGGTCGTGACGTCCTGCCCTGGGGAGTGCTGTTCGGGCGCGGGCCAGGAGTTGATGCCCCGTACCGAGTCGGCGGCGACCAGCGCGACCGCCACCAGCGGCAGCGGTGAGTGGGACCGGTCCGCGGTGGCCGGTTCCCGCTCCAGGACACTGCCCGCGAGCCGGGCGACCTCGGCCGCCGACCGCCGGGTCGTGAGCATCGCGGCGTCGAGCAGTACGGCGGCCAGCTCGCGTTCGGCGGTCGAGCCGAGCGGGGGCGCGTCGCCCAGCGCCGACAGCCGCTCCACCGACGCGGCCAGCCCTGCCGGGTCCTCGTACTCGGCGTACCGCAGCCGCGCCTCCAGCCGCAGCGCCACGTCGCGCGCCGAGCCCTCCAGGGCGGACGCGGGGCCCAGATCCTCGGCGACCTGGTGGAACAGGTCGACGACCGCGGGCGGCGGCACGCCGACGACGGTCGGGGAGATCCGCAGGGCCGCGGCGGCCCGGTGCCGTGGTGTGGGGAGCAGGGGTATCGCCTGGGAGATGTGGCGTTCGCACGCGGCCGGGTCGAATCCGCGCTCCGCGGTGGCCAGGTCGATCAGCAGCCGCCCGCGGCTCTCACCGGACAGCGTGGCGTCCAGCAGCGCGCGCCGCAGATACCGGGTGGCGGCGTCCGGCGCGCCCCGGCGCAGCGCGGTGTCGGCGGCGGTCCGCAGCACCTCGACCGCCCAGGGGTGCTGTGAGGCGGTGACGGCCATCAGCTGGGCGGCGACCGATTCGGCAGGGGAGCCGTTGCGGTAGAGGAGGGCCGCGGCGGTGTCGTGCAGGCGCTCGCGCTCGGCGACGGTCATCGAGGACTCGACGGCGTCCTGCACCACGCGGTGCCGGAAGCGCGGCTCCCGCTCTGCCGTCAGCAGGCCGAGTTGGCCGAGGGTGCGCAGCGCGGCCCCGAAGCCGATCGGGTCCAGGCCCGCCAGCAGGGATATGAGTTCGGGTTCGCCGCCCTGGTCGCCGAGGGTGGCGATCGCGGCGGCCAGGTCCCGTACCGGCGGCGGCTGGGTGCGCATGCAGCGGGCCAGCCGCTCGCGCAGCTGGGAGGGGCGCTGGCGGCGGGCCGCCTCGGCGTGTCCGGCGGTGGGGCGGTGGCTCTCGACCGCGAGGGCCGCCAGGACCGACCTCAGGAAGAGGGGGTTGCCCGCGGAGATCTCGTGGCAGGCGCGGGCGAACTCCTCGTCGCCCGGCTCGCCGAACTGGCCGAGGACCATCTCCCCCACGGCCCCGGGGGACAGCGGCGCGGGGCGCAGCACCCGCTGTGCGGAGTCCGTGATCTCGCGCAGCGTCACCTGCCGGCCCCCCGGGTCGCCGTCGCGCAGGGCACAGACGAGTACGGCGCGCAGCCCGTGCAGCCGTTTGACGAGGTAGGCGAGCCAGCGCAGCGAGGGGGCGTCGGCCCACTGGAGGTCGTCCACCAGGATCAGCAGCGGTTTGTCGGCGCCGACGTCGGCCAGCAGGGAGCGCAGTCCGTTCAGCACCGGCTCGGACAGGGCGACGAAGCCGTGCTCGTCCAGCGGCAGGGCGTCGTCGGTGAGGAGCATGCGGGCGGATGCGCCGTGTTCCCGCAGCCGGCGTTCGCACGTCTCGGACGGGTCGCCGGTCAGCAGGCTGTCGAAGAGCTGGCGGACCACGCCCAGGGCGAAGTCCTGCTCCATCGGGGCGGCGTTGGCGCGCAGGACACGGACGTCCTCCCCCGCCAGCAGGGACAGCCGCTGCAGCAGCGCGGTCCGGCCGATGCCGAGCGGTCCGGTGAGCAGAAGCAGCGACGAGGTGCCCGCGGCGGCGGCGCTCAGGGCCTCCCGCACCTGTGCCACCTCGGCGTCCCGCTCAAGCAACATCGGTGCCGTATCCCTCCGTCGCCCGGACCAGCGCGTGGAGTTCCGCGCGCCCCGCGATCCGCAGCTTCCGGTACGCGCCGCTGAGCCGCAGCTCGACCGTGCGCCGGGTCACCGACAGCATCTCGGCGATCTCCCGGTTGCCGTGGCCGAGTCCGGCGAGGGTGGCGGTGCGCCGCTCGGGTTCGGTCAGCGTCGCCCAGGCGGGGTGCGGGCCGAGCCCGGACGCCGCGGGCTGTCCCAGCCGTTCGGCGAGGGCGCGCACCCGCGCGGTGAGCCTGCTGGAGGGGCGGTGGGTGGTGGTGAATGTGAACAGCTCGGCCACCAGGGGGGCGGCGGCCTGCGGGTTCCCCGCGTCCAGTTCGGTGGTGGCCAGGTCGATCAGCGCATTGGCGTAGGCGAGCCGGGCCGGGGTGGGGCGCAGGGTCTGCACGGCCTCGCGGAGCCGGCGGTCCCGGGTCTCGTGGGCCACCCGCCCGGCACCCAGCTGAGCCAGGCCCAGGGTGCTGGACGCTCCCCACCGCCGGGCCAGTGTGATCTCCTCCTGGCTCAGCCGCTGCGCCTCCTCGTGGTCCCCGAGCGCGTGGCACGCGGCGGCGGCCATGGAACGCCACGGGATCAGGGCGGGGTTCGCCCGGCCGCGGCGCAGCAGCCGTCTGCCACAGCCGAGGAACAGCTCCACGGCCTCGGCGTGCCGACCGTCCCGGAAGGCCACCGTCGCCCTGGCGAAGAGCAGATGGGCGAAGGACGCGCCGTCCGGGGCCTCGGCCGGGGCGGGCGCGGCGGCCAGCTCCCTGGCCTGGTCGGCGTGGCCGCCGTCCAGGGCGACGGTGATCCGCAGCGCGGTCAGATAGGGGGCGTGGTACGGATGCCAGTGGGCGTGGGGCAACGCCCGCCCGGCGGCGGCGGTGTCCCGTTCGGCGGCGTCGAGCCGGCCGCGCCGCAGGTTCAGTTCACCCCGGATGGCCAGCACCAGCCCGGCGGCGGCCCGGGCGTGGCGCCGCCGCAGGTCGAGGTGGAGGGCGTCCAGCCGGGCCTCGGCCTCGTCCAGGTCGTCGGTCAGGAGCAGGATCCGGCCGGCCGTGAGCCGGGGCAGGATCAGCGCGTCGGTGCCGGGCTCGTCGGTGAAGGCGCGCCGGGCCAGCTCCCTGGCGGTGGGCAGGTCCTCGCCCAGGAAGGCGAGTTGACGGGCGCGGGCGGCGGCCTGCGCCGGGTCGGTGGGGCGGGCGGGCAGCGCGGGGATCTCGGGCAGCAGCAGGTCGGCGTCGTCGTCGCGGCACGGTTCGGTGAGCCGGAACAGCCCGGCCAGGGCCTCCCGCTCGCCGTCGCGGGCCGTGGGCAGCGCGCTCGCCACGGCCGACCGCAGGGTCTCCACACCGCCGCGGGTGAGGCCGAGGTCGGCGGCGCGCACCCGGTCCCGGGCGGACGCGCCGGTGCCGGAGCGGATGATCTCGGTCAGCCGCCGGTCGCTCGCCTCGGGCGCGCCGAGCACCTCGATGGCGGCCAGTTCCAGGCCGAGTTGGGCGCGCCCGTCCAGGTCCAGCGGCTCCTGAAGGGCGCGGGACAGGCAGGCGATGGCGTGGCCGGGGCGGGCGGCCCGCAGGGCGGCGGTGGCGGTGCGGCGCAGCACGGGGACGACCCAGGGTTCGCCGAGCGGGCGGGCGGCGAGCAGCAGCCGGGCGACGTCCTCGTCCGGTACGGCCGCCCGGTGGGCGAGTTCGGCGGCCCGGGCGTGGAGTTCGGCCCGTTCGTCGCCGGACATGTCCTCCAGGATCCAGTTCCGTACCTCCGGGCAGCACAGCCGCAGCCCGGTACCGGAGGTGGTGGCGAGACCGCTGGCCTCCAGCGCCGCGCCCAGGCCGGGTTCGCTCGCCGCGTGAGGTCCGGCGAGTGCGTACAGCAGGGGCAGCTGGAGAAGTTCGCCGCAGACGGCCAGGGCGCGCACGACGGCGACGGCGGTGTCGGACAGTCCGCTGAGGGCGCGGACGACGTACTCACCGCGGATGGCCTCGATGAGCGCGCGCAGCTCCGGGATCCGTCCGGCGACCGGTTCGAGTCCGCTGGCGGTGAACTGGCCCAGCGCCTCGTGGAGCACCATGGGGTTGCCGGCGCCGATCTCGCAGGCCGCCCCGGTGAACGCTTCCTCGCCGGGCCGTCCGCAGACCGCGGCGATCAGGGTGGCGACCTCCCGCACGGTGAACGCGGACAGCGCGAGCTGCCGGGTGGGGACCGGGCCGGGGAGGGCGGAGGCGCCGCACCATCCGTGGTGGCTGACACCGCTGCCGCTCGACAGCAGCGCGAGCGGTTTCCCCGGCAGCCGCCGCACCAGGGCGTCGAACCAGCGCCGTGAAGCCGGGTCCAGCCATTCCACCCCTTCGACGACGAGCAGCGTCGGCCGGTGGTGGGCACTGCGCAGCAGTTCGGCCAGGCCGGGCAGTCCGCTGTCCCGGCCCGGTTCGGCCAGGGCCGCGAGGGTGCGGTCGCTGATCCCGTCCAGTGTCGTCAGGAGCTGTTCCACCACGCCGTACCGCAGTTCGCTCTCGCCGGGAGTGGCCCGGGCGGTCAGGGTGCGCAGCCCGCGTTCCTCGGCGAGCCGGGCCGTCCAGCGCAGCAGCGGGCCCCGGCCGGAGCCGGGACCGCCGGACACGGTGACGACGGCCGGGCGCCCCGCCGCCAGCTCGGTGATGAACGACGTCAGCACCGCCTGCTCTCGTTCCCGCCCGGGGAACGGAAGCCCGTTGAGCTGCATGGAACGACTATATGTCGAGCACTTATTCGGAGTGCGGAGAAGCGCCGGGACGTCGCCTTCAAAGACGGCCACGCGCCGCGGACACCCACGCCGGAGCCTGTGGGTGCGGGACGCTCGGCGTGCGCAGCACCGAGGCCAGTTCGGCCCGCTGAGTCAGCCCCAGCTTCCGGTAGACGCTGGTGAGATGCGTCTCGACGGTGCGTACCGTGACGAAGAGCGACTGGGCGATGTCCCGGTTGCCCGCCCCGGCCGCGGCGAGGGTGGCCACCTTGCGCTCGGTGCCGGTGAGCAGGTCCACCGGGGAGGCGGTGATCTCGCGCATCCGGCCGCCCGCGGCGACCAGCCGCCGCCGGGCGCTCTTGGCGAGCGCCAGCGCGCCGCAGCTCTGGGCGAGGTCGGCCGAGGTCCGCAGGTGTTCGCGGGCGCCGCGGGAGTCCCCGGCGTCCAGCAGGGATGTGCCGAGCATGAATTCGGCCCGGGCGTGCTCGGCGCGGGCGGGTGAGGCTGCCAACCGCGCGACGGCTTCGGTGAGCAGGCCGATGCCGGTCTCCCCGCGGGTGGTCACGCCGCGGGCGAGCGCGGCGAGTCCGAGGGCGCGCGGGGTGCCCCAGCGGCGGGCGAGTTCGGTTCCGTGGTCGACGATGTCCCGGGCCTCGTCGGCCCGTTTCTCGGCGGCGTAGACCAAGGCCGCCTCGGCCCACCAGGGGATGAAGCACGGATTGGCGAACCCGGTCTCCTCCAGGGACGAGCCGCAGTCGAGCAGCAGCCGCAGCGCGGTGCGGCCGTCGCCGAGCGCCCAGCGGGCCCGGGCGCGGGCCATCAGGTACCAGTGGTACTCCATGACGAACCCGTCCAGGTTCGGCCGGGTGACCTGGCCCAGCAACTCTTCGGCGCGTTCGGGCTCGCCGCGGTCGATCAGAACGGTGGCCAGGGCGATCTGGGGCATCGTCATATGGCTGCCCCAGCGCTCGTGGCCGACGATCTCCACGGCGGTCTGGGCGTCGGCCAGCGCGTCCGGGATCGCGCCGAGGTCACGCAGCACCAGGGCCCGGGTGGAGAGGCTGAGGACGTAACTCCACACCGCGGCGTTCTCCTGGCCGTACCGCAGGGAGCGGTCCAGCGCCTCCATCGCGTCCCCGACCTCGTCGGCGAGGCTCAGGGTGAACGCGGAGAAGAGCAGCGACCAGTTGCCGAGGGCGACCCCCGAGGGGTGGAGGGCGCGGCGGGCCTGCCGCACCGTACGCTCCGCCGAGGTGCCCTCCATCGCGCTGAGCACGGTCATCATGGCCAGCAGCTGCCGCTGTGCCGGGGTGTCCCCGGCCGGTTCGGCCAGCCGCGCGAACCGCTCCCGGACCGTGGTGATGGTCGCCTTCTCGTCGCAGCCGCTGATCAGCAGCGCGGACCGGACGAGGGTGAGCAGTTCACGGTCGCGGGGTTCGGGGCCGGGCCCCAGCTCGGCCTCCAGCGCGTCCAGCACGCCGCCGAGCGTCCGTACGGCGGCCGGTGACTGCTGCACCGTCAGGCAGGTCATGCCGAGCTGGACGGCGATCGGCGCCTTGGCCCGTACGTCGGTGGTGAGATCGAGGGCGTCCTTCAGGAGCCCGATCGCCTCCGCCGGTTGGGTCTCGGCGAGCGCCCCGGCCAGCTGGACGTGGGCGGACACGCTGTCGGGCTCGGCCTCCAGGACCCGGCGCAGATAGCGGGCGGCGGCCTCGGGCGCGCCGCGGGTCCCGGCCTGGACGGCCGCCTCGCGCAGCACCCCGCGCATCCACGGCTCGGTGGTGCCGGGCACCAGCAGCACCTGGCCCGCGACCTCTTCGGCGGGGCGGCCGATGTCGCTGAGCAGTTGGGCGGCCCGTGCGCGCAGGCCGGCCAGCGCGTCGGCCCCGGCGGCATCGAGCACGGCCGAGCGCACCACGTCGTGTGCCAGGTCGGGGCGGTCCGGCGCCACCACCTCGGCGCCGCGCAGCAGCGTCACGGCCTCCTCGACGCGGGCGGCGGGCACCCCGGCGAGGGCGCCGATGTGCTCCGGCTCCTCCTCGCCGAGCACCGCGATCGCGGTGGCCACGTCCCGCACCCAGCCCGGCCGGCGCGCGAACAGGTCGTGCACCGACTGGGCGACCACGTACTGGCCGACCTCGGCGATCTCACGGATCCCCGTGTCGTCCGGCCGCGCCCCCTTGGCCCGCAGCTGGTGCAGCAGCCGGGTGACGGTGAGGGGGTTGCCGCCGCAGACGGCGGCGGCGCGCTCGGCGAAGGACGGTGCGACGGGGGCGGGGAAGGTCCGCCGGGCCATCTCGGCCACGTCGGCGTCGGTCAGCGGGCCGAGCCGGATCGCCGAGGAGCGGGGCTGGGCGACGATGTCGTCCAGCACGGCGGGCGCGACGGGCTCCGCCTCGGTGCGCTGGGCGAGCACCACGAGAAGTGGCAGGTGGTCGGCGCGCCGCAGCAGGAAGTCGATCCAGCGCAGCGAGCGTTCGTCGCACCAGTGCGCGTCGTCGAGGACGAGGACGAGCGGGCCCTGGGTCATGAGGTTCACCGCGAGCCAGTAGAGCCCGTGGAGCACCGGGTAGGAGGTCGCCGGCGAGGCCGGTTCCTCCTCACCGGGGCTGGGGGCGAGCGCGGGCAGGGCGCGGCGGGCGCTGCCCTGGAGCAGCGGGGAGTCGTGCACGTCGTCGGCGGTCAGCCCGAGCGGGCCGAAGAGGGCCCGTACGCCGCCGTAGCCGGAGCCGGCCACGACCTGGCCGCAGGTGCCGTGCAGGACGGTCATCTTCCGGCAGGTGTCGCTGTCGAGGAAGGCGCGCAGCAGGCTGGTCTTGCCGATTCCGGCGGGCCCGGAGAGCACCACCAGACTGGAACGCCCGGCGCATGCGGCCTCTGCGTGGCTGGCCAGCACGGTCAGCTCATCGGTGCGGCCGACCAGCATGCTGGGTAAACCGGAATCGTTGGCCCGGTCCAGCACAGTGGTCCCCCTCGCACCCCCCGATGGTATGGAATTCCGCATAAATAAGCTGCTCGAATCGATCATTAGGCTACACGAACAGCATCCTGGCGATCAATGTCGATCGCGAAGGTATGCGGAGGCGACAGACACGGAGGCCCGGGAAGCGGAAGGTGTGGTGAGGGCGTTCACCTTTGCCGTCCCGGGCCGTTTCGTATCACCGTGTGGGTACGAGGCGTGGAGTCGGCTATGGCATCTCCCTTCGTCGGCCTTCATCCCGCCTGGTCGGGGCAGGCGCGGGGCGCCGGGATGACGCGCCCGTCGGGGAGCAGTTCCCCCGTGTCCGCGAAGATCACCACTCCATTGCAGAGCAGGCTCCACCCCTGCTCGGGGTGGGAGGCCACCAGACGCGCCGAATCGTGATCAGGTGCGTCGGCGGGAGGACAAGGGGGCTGGTGGAGGCACATGGCGAACCTTCGATCTTTCCGCCGAGGACCCGGCGGAACTCTTCACGAGGTCACCAGCATGGAACGGCGGGCCGCCCCGGGAGGAGGGGAGAACTCCCCGGATGGCTACCTGACCTGCCCCACCGGCATCGCGATCACCCTGGGCGACCGCCTCTCACCCTCGGTGGCGCCCGCGAGGGAGCTGCGAGGGCCGCCCCTCGGGCATAGCCTGGACAGTAACCGTTCGGGACGAGCGGGGGACACCGCCCGCCCGAGCTGGTGCGAGGCATCGATGGGTGCGGTGGCAACGGGCACCCCGACCGGACGGCAGACAGGCCGGTTGCCGGCCGAGGTGACGACTTTCGTGGGGCGTCGGCACGAGGTGGCCGAGGCCAAGCGGATGCTGTCCGTGTCCCGGCTGGTGACCCTGACCGGAGTGGGCGGGGTCGGCAAGACCCGGCTGGCGCTGCGGATCGCCGAGGACGCCCGCCGGGCGTTCGCCGACGGGGTCTGGCTGGTCGAACTGGCCGCCCTGGAAACCCCGGATCTGCTCGCCCAGAGCGTGGCCGAGGCCCTGGAGGTCCGGGATCAGTCCGCCCGGCCGCCGCTGGACGTCCTCGTCGACCATCTGCGCGACAAGCAGGCGCTGATCATCCTGGACAACTGCGAGCATCTGGTCCAGGGCTGCGCGCTGCTCGCCGACCGGCTCCTGCGGGCGGCGCCCCGGCTGCGGATCCTGGCCACCAGCCGTCAGGCGCTGGGCACCGCCGGTGAGCAGACCCTGGCCGTCCCGGCGCTGGCACTGCCCCACGCGGCCGGGCCGCGGCTGTCCACCGCGGCGCTGGCCCAGTGCGACGGGGTGCGGCTGTTCGTCGAACGGGCCGGGGCGATCCTGCCGGGCTTCGCCGTCACCGAGAGCAACCGGGACGCCGTGGAGCGGGTGTGCCGGCGGCTGGACGGCATACCGCTCGGGATCGAGCTGGCGGCCGTACGGCTGCGCGCCCTGTCCGTCCAGCAGCTGCTGGACCGCCTCGACGACCGCTTCCGGCTGCTGACCACCGGCTCCCGGTCGGTGCTCCCCCGCCACCAGACGCTGCGGGCGCTGATCGACTGGAGCCATGAGCTGTGCACCGAGCCGGAGCGGCTGCTGTGGGCCCGGGTCTCGGTCTTCGCCGGAAGCCTGGATCTTGACGCGGCCGAGGCGGTCTGCTCGGGCGACGGCATCGACCGCGAGGACGTCCTGGACCTGGTGGCCGAGCTGGTGGACAAGTCGGTGCTGCTCCGGGAGGAGCACGACACCACGGTGCGCTACCGGATGCTGGACACGCTGCGCCAGTACGGCCGGGAACGGCTCGCCGCCTCCGGGGAGGAGCCCGACCGGCTGCGGCGGCACCGCGACTACTACCGGCGGCTGGCCGCCGACGCGCGCGCCGCGCTGTTCGGCCCGGCCCAGGTGCAGTGGTTCACCCGGCTCCAGCTGGAGCACGCCAATCTGCGCAGCGCCCTGGAGTCCAGCTTCGCCGAGCCGGAGGAGACCAGCTGTGGTCTGGGGATCGCGGCCGACCTCCTCTACCACTGGATCACCAGTTACTACCTCGGCGAGGGGCGGCGCTGGCTGGACGAGGGGCTCGCCGCCTGCCCGGAGCCGACGGAGGCACGGGCCCGCGCGCTGTGGACCAACAGCTGGCTGGCCATCATCCAGTCCGACACCAAGGCGGCCGCGGCCATGCTGGCGGAGAGCCGGGCCATCGGCGAACGGCTCGGCCTGGCCCCGGTCCTGGCGTACGCGGCGCTCTACTCCGGCATGGTCGCCATGTACCGGGGCGACGCCTCGACGGCGATCGTCCTCTACGAGGAGGCGGTGGCCCGCCACCGGGCCACCGGCGATCCGGTCGGGCTCACGCTGGCCCTCATCCGGCTCTCCCTGGCCCACTCCTTCATCGGCGACTCGTCGCGCGCCATCGCGCTGGGCGAGGAGTCGCTGGAGGTGTGCGACGCCTACGGCGAGGGCTGGCACCGGGCGTACACGATGATGGCGCTCGGCGTCGAGGTGTGGCGCCAGGGCGACACCGCCCGCGCGGCCGCCCTGGAGAAGGACAGCCTGACCTTCAACCGCTCGCTCGACGACCCCCTCGGCGTCGGGGTCAACCTGGAGGTGCTGGCCTGGATCGCCGCCACCGACCGGGACTACCGGCGGTCGGCGCGGCTGCTGGGCGTCGTACGGACCGTCTGGCAGTCGATCGGCGCCTCGCTGTCCGGCTACGGCCACCTGGTCCACTACCACGACGAGTGCGAGGCGGACGTGGCCCGGGCGCTGGGCAGACCGGCGTACAACGCGGCCGTCAAACAGGGTGCCCGGCTCCGTTACGACGAGGCGCTGCGTTACGCCCTGGAGGACGAACTGCCCACCGGGGAGACCTCCGTGCCCGAGCGGCCGTCGCCGCTGACGCCCCGGGAAACCGAGATCGCCCAGCTGGTCGCGCGAGGGCTCAGCAACAAGGAGATCGCCGCGACACTGGTCATAGCACAGCGCACCGCCGAGGGCCATATTGAGCACATTCTGAGCAAACTTGGTTTCAACTCGCGTGCTCAGGTAGCTGTGTGGGTAGCGCACCAGGACCGGGCCGCCCTCACCGACGGCGAGCGTCCGCCGGACGATCCCGTCTGACGCTCCGACCGCCACCGCCCCGCCGCCAAGAGCGGACGACAGGATGAGCGAGGGGCGGAATTTTATTCGATCAGGCCACACCTGTCCCTCGGTTTCGCTCACACACCACGAAAATCCTCAGGTCCCCCACGTTTTTGGGATCATGCGTCAGGCTCGAGGGACGAGCCGCAACGGTCGTGATTGCACGACCCACGCGACCGAGGAGGTCCCGCCGTGACTGTTGCCGCAGTCGGCAATTCCGGTGATGCCATGGAACTCTTCCGTGGCACCGCCCACAGCCCGTCTTTCTTCGCGCTCAACCGCGCCGGGATCACGGGTGGCGGACAGGAGCTTGTGGACTTCTGCATCCCCTGCAATCCGTACTTCCCCACCCCCGCCATGTTCGCCGTGATGGCGGTCAGGCTGCGGGAGATCCTCACGTACTACCCGAGTTCCGCGGACACCATCACCGCCGAACTCGCCGATGTGCTGGGCCTTCAGCCGCAGACCATGGCGATGGGCAACGGCTCGACCGAGCTGATCACCTGGATCGACCACCTGCTGGTGAAGGAAAGCCTCGCGGTGCCGATTCCGACCTTCGGCCGGTGGACCGACCAGCCGATGGAGACCGGCAAGCGGGTCGACATGTTCCAGCTCCCGGAAATGAGCGGATTCCAGCTCGACCCGCAGGCGTTCGTCCAATTCGTCCGGTCCCGGGGATCGCGGGTCGCCGTCATCTGCAATCCCAACAACCCCGACGGCGGGCTGCTCTCCCGCCAGGCCGTCATCGGCCTCATGGACGCGCTCTCCGATCTGGACCTGGTGGTGATCGACGAATCCTTCCTGGAGTTCGCCGACGCCGAGGCCTATCCGAGCGTCGTGGACGAGGCGATCCTGCGGCCCAACGTCATCGTGCTGCGCAGCCTCGGCAAGAGCTTCGGACTGCACGGCGTCCGCTTCGGCTATCTCGTCGCCAATCCGGCGCTGGCCCTGCAGATCCGCTCCCGGCTGCCGAAGTGGAATCTGAACTCCTTCGCCGAGGTCATCGTCTTCATGCTCAAGCGGTACCGGCAGGAGTACGTGCAGAGCCTGCGCATGCTCAGCCGCGACCGGCAGGAGATGACCACCCAGCTGGCCGGGCTGCCCGGGATGACGGTCTTCCCCTCCCAGGGCAACTTCGTCTTCGTCAAGCTGCCCGGCGGCACGGACGGCGCCTGGGTACGGGACCAGCTCCTCACCCAGCACGGTGTCCTGGTGCGCGAATGCGGCAACAAGCTGGGCAGCAGCAGCCAGTTCATGCGGCTGGTGGTGCGCTCCCAGCCGGATGTGCAGCGGCTGCTGACCGGACTGAGCACGGTGCTCTACGGGACCTCCTACTACGCCCCCCAGGTCAGCTACGAGCAGCAGCGCGGCTGGGACCTTCAGGCGCCGCTCTCCTCCGCCCCGGCCCAGCAGCTGGACTACCAGTACCAGCAGATGCCGCAGCTGGCCGCGGCCCCGGCCGCCGCCCCCGAACCCCAGCCGCCGATCCAGCAGACGCCGCAGCAGATGCAGCAGATCCTGCAGATGCAGCAGATACCGCAGCAGCAGCTGTACTCGGCGAACGCCCTGCCCGCGCCGCAGGGCGTGGCGTCGGACGGGTACGGGCAGTCCGACCCGTACGGGCAGTCGGGGTCGTCCGGGCAGTCGACGTCGCAACCGCCCGCCGAGCTGGCACCCGCGTACGTCGCCACTCCCCCGGTCCAGACGCCCCTGTACCAGGCGCCGGCGCAAGCGCAGATGCCCCAGCAGATGCAGCCGATGCAGCAGGCCCCGCAGATGGGGCAGACACAGATGCAGATGCAGCAGGCGGCGATGCAACAGCCCCAGATGGGGCAGATGCAGCAGGCCCCGGCGCCGCAGCCCCAGGCGGCGCCGAGCCAGCCGTCGTACATGCAGATGGCCCAGACCCCGCAGATGCAGACCCCGCAGGCGCAGGTCCCGCAGATGCAGGGCGGCCAGATGCAAGGCGGTCAGATGCAAGGCGGTCAGATGCAGAGCCCGCAGATGCAGATGGCGCAGGCCCAGACCGGTCAGATCCCGGTCGTCCAGCCGCAGGCTCCGGCCCAGGGCGCGACGGCCGGGTACGCCCAGGGGCTCACCTCCGCCGAGCAGACCGCGCTCGACCAGATCCCGCTCTACCGGCCCGAGTCGAACCCCGTGCCGGAGCCGGCCCCCGCGGAGCAGACCCAGGTCATCGACTACGACCCCGCCGAGCT
This sequence comes from Streptomyces sp. NBRC 110028, assembly GCF_001417735.1. Classification (GTDB taxonomy): domain Bacteria; phylum Actinomycetota; class Actinomycetes; order Streptomycetales; family Streptomycetaceae; genus Streptomyces. Next base: position 87,814 of record NZ_BBUZ01000030.1, on the reverse strand, counting down.
GAGGGCCGCCGCCCCGGCCCGGTCCGCCCGGCCCGCCCGGCCCGCCGACGCCGACAAGGACCCGGACGGCTCCGGTCCGGCGCTGATGCGCTACCCGCGTCCGGCCGCGTATCTGCAGACGGACGACGGCACGTCATGATCCGGCACGCCGCCCCTCGCGCGGCCGGGCCGGGGAGACCCCGGCCCACCGCGCGGACGGCGATGGCCCTGAGAGCCACTTGACGCCGACGTCCGGCTGAGACGGCACGATCCCGCGTCGCTTGAGTCCCGTTCTCTCCGACGGGGCTGTCATGAAGCAACTGTCCCGATGGCCGGGCATACTCGGCAAAGAGCACTCTGAATTGTGCAGAGTTGCCTGTGCAGTGTGTCCGGGCCGCACTGGACGTGGCAGACTGCTCGCATCAGCCACGGGGGCAGGGGAGGTAGCAAGGTGAGCGAACCGCGGTCGGCTCCGACCGTGGGCCAGGTCGTCCTCGGGAAGCGCCTGCAGGAGCTGCGTGAGAAGGCGGGGTTCAAGCGCGAACAGGCCGCGCAGGTGCTCCGGGTCGCCCCGGCCACCGTCCGCCGCATGGAGACCGCCGAGGTCGCCCTCAAGGTGCCCTATGTGCGGATGCTGCTGGACGCCTACGGGGTCGTCGGCGCGGAGCTGGAGGCGTTCATCGCCCTCACCGAGGAGGCCAACCGGCCCGGCTGGTGGCAGCGGTTCCACGACATCCTGCCGGACTGGTTCAGCGTGCACGTCAGCCTGGAGGGCGCGGCCGAGATGATCCGGGCGTACGAGCCGCACTTCGTCCCCGGCCTGCTCCAGACCGAGGACTACGCCCGCGCCGTCATGCAGACCGGCTCCATCGGCAGGGCCGGGCCCAAGGAGGCCGAGCGGCATGTCGCGCTGCGCATGGAGCGGCAGTCCCTGCTGAACCGCCCGGAGGCGCCACGGCTGTGGGTGGTGATGGACGAGACCGTGCTGCGCAGACCCGTCGGCGAGCCCGCGGTCATGCGCAGACAGGTGGACCGGCTGCTGGAGAGCACCGAGATGCGGCATGTGACGCTGCAGATCTCGGAGTTCGCCTCCGGCCACCATCCGGGCACCTACGGGCCCTTCGTCCTCTTTCGCTTCGCTGTTCCCGAACTGCCGGACATGGTCTACGTCGAGTACCTCACCGGCGCCGTCTACCTCGATGAACGCATCGAGGTGGCCTCGCACCTGGAGGCCATGGACCGCATGGCGGCCCAGGCGGCAACCGCACGACGCACAAAGGAAATCCTCCACGATTTCCGCAAGGAGCTCTGATCTTCATGGATCGCATCTACAACGGCATGCGCGCCACCGACCTCGGCACCGAAGGCTGGCGCAAGCCGTGGAGCGGTGGCAACGGCGGCAACTGCGTCGAGGTCATGAAGCTGGACGACGGCCGGGTCGCGATCCGTCAGTCCAAGGATCCGGACGGTCCGGCGCTCATCTACACCCGCAACGAGATCACCGCGTTCATCGAGGGCGCCAAGGAGGGCAAGGCCGACTTCCTGGTGTCCTGAACGCCGCTCTCATGAACCGACCGCCCGCCGCCGGGTGTGACCATCACGGCGGCGGGCGGCGGCGTGTGCGCGGCCTTGCCCTACGAGGCGTCGGACGCCAGGGAGCGCAGCAGCCCCACGGCGAGTGCGGTGCGGGCCGGGACGGCGTCGAGCAGGGTGTGTTCATGGCGGGCATGGGCGCCGGAGCCGAGGGCTCCGAGGCCGTCGAGGACCGGGCGGCCGAGCGCGGAGACGAAGTTGCCGTCGCTCGCGCCGCCGACCGCGGTCTCCTCCAGTTGCCAGCCCAGTTCGGCCGCGATGGCGTGGGCCTGCTTGAACAGCTGCCGGGACGGCTCGTTCGGAACCATCGGCGGCCGGTTCCATTCGCCGCTGACGGTCAGCCGCACCCGTGGGTCGGAGGGGGCGAGGGCGCCGAATGCGGCGTCGAGGCGGGCCATCTCGGCGGGTTCGGTGATCCGGATGTCGATGCCGCAGCGCGCCTGGGCGGCGACCACGTTGCGGCCGGTGCCGCCGCTGATCAGCCCCACGTTCACGGTGGTGCCCCGCTCCGGGGCGCCGAGGGCGGTGATGTGCGGGACGACCTCGGCCAGGGCGTGGATCGCGCTGGCTCCCGCCAGCGGGTCGAGCCCCGCGTGCGACTCGACGCCGTGCGCGGTCACGTCGAACAGCCCGACGCCCTTGCGCGAGGTCTTGAGCGCCCCGTTCTGCGCCGCCTCGAACACCAGGGTGGCGAGGACGCCCTCGCTCAGCCGCTCGATGTGCGGCCGGGAGGCCGGGCTGCCGATCTCCTCGTCCCCGTTGAGCAGCAGCCGGACGGCCGGATGCGGCAGGTTCAGCTCGCGCAGCAGCCGCAGCGCCCATACGGCCTGCACCAGACCGGTCTTCATGTCGAAGACGCCCGGTCCGCTCGCCTTGCCGTCGGCCACATCGAAGGGCCACTCGGTGAGCGTTCCGGCGGGCCACACCGTGTCGTAGTGGCACAGCAGCAACGCGGTGCCGGGCGCGGTGCCGCGGTAGGTGACGGCCAGCACGTCGCCGTGCGGGCCGCAGTCGTGGCGCTCGGCTTCGTCCGGCTCGCCGAGCCGCGCCACCAGCCAGCCGCGGATCGCGGCGAGCCCGGCGTTCAGCAGCTGCTTGTCGTCGCTCGGCGTCTCCAGTTCCACCAGTGTCCGCAGGTCTTCGGTCATCTCGGGCAGTGCCCGCTCCGTCGCGGCGGCGATGTCGGAGAGCGTCATCAAGAGTCCTTCCGGGAGGGGGGTTCGGTGGCTCAGCGGACGGGTGCGCCGGGGCCGAGCGGGATGCCCAGCGCCCACCAGGCGTAGAACAGCAGGGTCCAGGTCACCAGCATGGCCACGGACAGCGGCAGGGTCAGTGAGGCGAGGGTGCCGATGCCCGCGGAGCGCCGGTAGCGCTGGAGGAAGCCGAGCGCCATCACGAAGTAGGCGCTCATCGGGGTGATGGCGTTGGTGCAGGAGTCGGCGATGCGATAGATCGCCTGGGTGGCCTCCGGCGGGACGTCCAGGAACATCAGCATCGGGACGAACACCGGGGAGACCAGCGCCCACATGGCCGATCCGCTGGTCATCGCCAGGTTGATGACCGTGCACACCAGCACGATGCCCAGGAACGCGACCGGCCCGGTCACCCCGAGGTCCTTGAGGAGGTCCGCGCCCCGGATGGCGAGCACCTGGCCCACGCCCGTCCACTTGAAGTAGGCGAGGAACTGGGAGATGGCGAAGAACAGCACCAGGATCGGGGCCATCTCCCGCATGCCCTGCGCCATGAAGTCGGGGATGTCGCGGCTGCCGCGTACGGTGCCCGCGGCCCGCCCGTACACCGTGCCGAGGAGCGCGAAGAGCACTCCGAGCACCACGGCGATGCCGGAGAGCACCGGCGACTCGACGATGCTGCCGCCCTCACCGCGCAGCGGTGACCCGGTGGGGATCATGGCCACCACGATCGCCGCGAGGAAGAGCAGGAAGACCACTCCGCTGCGGCGCAGTCCGCGCCGCTCCTCGGGACGCAGGTCCAGCGCGACCGGGTCGGCGCCGGCGTCGGCCTTCTCGGTTTCGGGCGGCAGCGCCGCCACCTGGCGGGCCAGCACCTTTTCGGTGACGAGGGTGATGACGGAGGCCAGGACCACGGAGGAGGCGATGGAGAAGAAGTAGTTCGACAGCGGGGTGACGGTGTATCCGGGGTCGACCGTGTGCGCGGCCGCCGTGGTCAGCCCGGAGAGCACGGCGTCCATCGGCGTGATCAGCGGGCTCGCGTCGTATCCGGCGGACACCCCCACGAAGGCGACCACGATGCCGAGGACCGGGCTGCGTCCGACCGCGCGGAAGGCCAGGCCGCCGAGGGGGACGAGCACCACATAGGCGGCGTCGGAGGCGATGTGGGCGACCATCGCGGTGAAGGCCAGCGCGAACGTCATCCAGCGCGCCGGCACCCGGGAGACCCCGGCCCGCAGCATCGCCGTGAGCATCCCCGACTTGTCGGCGACGGCGACCCCGAGCATCACCACCAGGATGGTGCCCAGCGGCGGGAAGGTGGCGTAGTTGGTGATCGCATCGGTGATCGCCGACCGGATGCCGTCGACCGAGATCAGGCTGCGTACGACCACGGACTTGCCGTCGGCCGGGTTGTTCACGGACACGTCCGCGGCGGCCAGTCCCCAGCTCACCACCGCCAGCAGCGCGCTGAGGATGGCGAACAGCCAGAAGGGATGGGGCAGTTTGTTGCCCGCCCGTTCGATGGCGCCGAGCACCCGGAGCAGACCGGACAGCGCCGCGGATCCCTCCGTGGGCGCCCCGGGTGGCGTTCCGGGTGGTGTGTTGTCGGGCGTGGTCGTGGTGTCGTTCGAGCTCACCGGCCGCACTTCCTTCGTCAGATGACGCAAGCGTGGTCGCCCATTAGAGAGGGCTCTGGCGGAATGAGGCAAGTAAAAGACTTGTAACGCAAGAATGATTCACCGATAGCGCACCAATCGCACGATAGAGTCGGCCCATGTCCGAGACCTCTCCCCTGGACGACGCGGACCTCGACCTGGTGGCCGCCCTCCAGATGGCCCCGCGGGCCCCGCTCAGCGCGCTCGCCGATGTGCTCGGCAGCTCGGCCAGCACGGTCGGCCGGCGGCTCGCCCGGCTCGCGGACGAGCGGCTGCTGCGGGTGATCGGGCAGGTGGAATGGCCGATGCTGGCCGAGGGCAACCCCATGCACATCTGGGTGGCGACCGTCCCGGGGCAGGCACGGCAGGTGGCCCGCCGGCTCGCCGAACTACCCGAGATCCCGTTCGTGGCGACGACCACGGGACGCGCCGACGTCTACTGTTCCCTGCACGCCACGCGCCGCACCGGGGCGCGGGAGCTGCTGATGCACCGGATCCCGACCGTCCCCGGCGTCCGGTCGGCCCACACCGAACTGGTGCTGCGGGCCTCGGCCAAGTCCGACTCCTGGCGGTTGCGCAGGCTCGGCGAGGACCAGTTGCGGGCGCTGGGCGAGGTGGCCGATCCGCTGGACGAACCCGCCACCGCGGCCGGCTTCAGCGCCGAGGAGCTGGGCGCGGTCGAACTGCTGCGCCACGACGGGCGGGCCAGCGCCGCCGAAGTGGCCCGCGCGCTCGGCATCAACCGCTCCACCGCCTACCGGCTCACCCAGTCGCTCCTGCGGCGCGGGCTCGTACGGCCCCGAGTGGAAATCGAGCCCGCGCTGCTGGGGTACGCACTGGAGGTGGTGGTCGAACTGCACGCGGCCCCCGGAGCCATCCAGCAGGTGGCCGATGCCCTCGCCCGGCATCCCTCCGCACGGTACGTGTCGATCGTCGCGGGCACCTCATCGGTGATCCACCACGGGGTGTTCCGCGACGAGGAGGGGCTGGCCGCCTTCCTCACCCACGACCTGGCCGCGCTCCCCGGCATCACCGCCTGCGAGGTGTCCGTGATGCTCGACGTGCTGCGCCGCTACTGGATCGGCCGCGAGGACGGACGGCTCGTCGTCGCGGACTGACGCCCGAGAACCAGCGGCGCCTGGGGCCGAGGGCCGAGGGGGCCGACCGGCGTCCGAGGGCACGCCCCGCGGCGGCGTGCGCCCCCGGCCGGACGTCCAGCGGCATGGACCAGCGGCGGATACGCCAGAAGGCCGACGGCGCACGGGCGGTGACGACCCGCACACGCCGTAGGCGCGCCGCACATCCTGGGTTACGGACCGCCGCGCGACCGATTCCCCCGACGCGGCGGGCGATGCCGTACGGAAATGACGGCGTCGGCGTCGCGGGGGCTCCTGGCGATCCGGGGCCAAGAGGTGACTATTCGGAACCGCTCCTGCGAGCGATCTACCGTGATGAAGTCGATGTAAGACAATGGTATGCCTGTCCGCGCGCTTCCCGCTATACAGAGGCCGCGTGATTCTCCGCCAGTTCCCGGGCGCCTCGGGACAGCTCGCTTTTCGGAGAACCGGAGCGGTACGCGGGCCGTCCGGGAGGCGATGAGCGGCGGGAGATTCGGCAAGGGTCGCGTCAAGTCCGCTTGTGAAGTGTCGGGTTGTCCGGCACCGGAACCGGCCGGAGCAAAGCCGGGCGAGTGCCTGGGCCGTTACGGCCGGGGGTTCTTCGGCCGCCGCGTACCGTATCCCGCGCCGATGGGCAGCCGCGGTGCCCGGTCGATGTCCGGGCCGGCTCCCAGGACGACGTCGAGGCCGATGTCCACGGGCCCCTCCCCCGCGGCCGTCCCGGCACCCCGGCAGCGGGGCCTGGTCCCGGGTTCGCCGCGACCGCCGTTCTCCTCCCGTATTGCCGTCCTCCCCTCTTCGCCGGCTTCATCGGCCCTGCCTCCATATCCCTTCTCCCGCCCTTCACCGCTTTCGCCGGGCCCGGTGATGGACCCGGGCCGGTACGCGCTGTTCCTCGTCCGGCCCCCCGTACCGCCAAGAAACCGATCTTGGCCCGGTGGCGGGCGCATTACCGCACCACAAGATCCGCCCGGCGCGCCCAACGGCCGCGCTCCCCCGCATTGGACCGCCCATGGACCGGTCCGGGCCGAACCGACGCTCCCCGGCACGGAATTCGGCCGCCCTCGCGAAGATGATCGGCCGTTGGCCCAACAGGAAACCGATCCGCCGGAAAAGCGACGTCCCATCGGGGGGGCCGCCCGACGAATCATTTTCCGCCGCCGGGGGTCCGCACGCGGCAGGCGGCGGAAAGTGATCTCGGGCCGCGTGCCCCGGCCGTCCCGTCAGCCCCGGGCCTGTCCGTGCGCCCCCCGGCCCTCCACGCGCCTTGCCTCGCACAGCTGATGGAGCGTCACCCGACCGGGGGGCGGATCCCGGGAGCGCGCGGCGGCCCGTGACCACCCCTGCGCCTTGTGACCGGCCGCCCCCGGCTGCGGTACTCGTACAGCCCGCCGGGACCTCCGGGGGCGACGTCGAGAGCCGTTGTGGAGAGGAACCAGCCTCATGGCCGTACGAGGAAGTCACCGCCGCCCCGCATCGCCCAGCCGGGTCTCCCCGCTGTGCGCGGTCCTGACCGTGGGCAGCGTCGGTATCGTCCTGCCGTTCCTCAACGCCGGGGCCGCCCAGGCGGCCCCGGTCGGCAGCTGGGACAAGGTCGCCGCATGTGAGAGCGGCGGCAACTGGCGCATCAACACGGGCAACGGCTACTACGGCGGGCTGCAGTTCTCGCAGCACACCTGGGCCGCGTACGGCGGCACCCGGTACGCCCAGCGGGCCGACCTCGCCACCAAGGGCCAGCAGATCGCCGTGGCCGAGGCGGTGCTCCGCGCCCAGGGCCCGGGCGCCTGGCCGGTCTGCTCGGTGCGTGGCCGGCTGTCCCGGTCCGGCCCGCCCGCCGCCGGGGCGGCGAACCGCGGCGCCACGCGCAGCGCCAAGCCGCCCGCCAAGCACCAGCCGAAGCGCACGGTCAAGCCATCCGGTAAACACAGCCCCCGGCGAGCGGCCGGGTCCGGGTCGTACACGGTGCGCGGCGGCGACACGTTGTCCGGCATCGCGACCCGCGGCTCCGTCAGCGGCGGCTGGAAGGCGCTGTACCACGCCAACCGCCGGACCATCGGCGCCAATCCGGACCTGATCCACCCGGGACAGCGGCTCACCCTGGCCTCGGGCAAGGCCCGCCCGGTCACGCGGCAGCCCCACCGGGCCGCCGCCCAGCGCGCGGCCGCCGCCGCCCGCCACACCGCCCGGCGGTCCGCCGCGCGGAAGTCCGCGGCCCATCGGCTCGTGGCGCCGGTCAGCGGCCCGATCACGGCGGCGTACGGGGTGCGCGGCCCGCGCTGGGCGAGCGGCCACCACACCGGCGTGGACTACGCGGTGCCCGTCGGGACCCCGGTGCACGCGGTCGCCCCGGGCACCGTGGTGGCCGCGGGCTGGGCCGGTGCCTTCGGCTGCCAGGTGATCATCCGCCACGCCGAGGGGCTGTACACCCAGTACGCGCACCTGTCGGCGCTGACGGTGCGCAGCGGGCAGACCGTCGAGGCGGGCCGCCGGATCGCCCGGTCCGGCAACACCGGCAACACCACCGGTCCGCATCTGCACTTCGAGGTGCGCACCACCTCGCGCTACGGGTCGGACGTCGACCCGCTGGACCATCTGCGCCCGTACGGCATCGGTGCCTGAGGACCATTTCCGGGGGTGGGGGAAAGGGGGGTCGCCCGAGGCACGGCTCGGGCGGCCTCCCGCCGTCTTTCACCGAGGGCGTGGTCAGTACCAGATGGCGATGGGAAGCCCCGTGTCGGACACCTCGGGCGGGGCGGGCAGGCTCATGGCCGTGCCGAGCGCGACGCGGTGTGCGCTCCAGGCCGCCGCCGCGGCGTCCAGCACATCGTCGGACGGCACCCGCCCGGCCGGGCCGAGGTCGTCGGGCAGGACGATGCCCTGGCCTTCGAGCAGACGGCGGCGTACGGCCTGGCCGTTCCAGCCCTTCTTGCTCCAGGCGACCGGCGCGTCATCCCGCATGGCGGCGAAGGAGACCTCGGGATGGACCTCGTGGAGCCGGTGGTCGCCACCGTCCCGGCAGGCGTTGGCCTCGCGCAGCTTCGCCGCCAGCCCCCACGACTGGCGGCTCAGCCCGGCGCCGGTCAGCCGGCGGCAGCAGGCGTTCGCCGCGTCGTAGCCGGGCTGCTCCCAGACCTCCCGCGGCGGCACCGGGAAGACCCGCGAGCGGTGCGCCCCCAGCCGCTCGGCGGCCAGCTCCTCCGCACGGCGCCGCCCGGACCGCGGCAGCCCCAGCGGCATGTCGACCGCGACCACGGCCACGTCCCCCACCCGGGCCAGCAGATCGCTCAGCCCGCCGGCCGTCTCGGCACCGGCGAACGCGCCACCGCGCAGGGTCACCGCGACCCAGCCGGAGCGGCAGGCGTCCACCCCGACGACGGCCGGGCACGGAACCGGGTGGCGGAACGGCTCGGGGTGGCGCGACGCGTCGGACATGGGGCCCACCGTACACAGTCGCTGACGACCGTAGGGTGGTGCGGCCGCCGTCGGCCGGCCAGGCACGCCCGCCGGGAAATCCGGTGGCCGGACACCGCCCGCCCCGCCACGCTTGCTGGTCATGGAACACCCGTCACACCAGATCCGCGCACAGCACACCTCCACCACGGTCACCGTCTACCAGGCGTACGGCCCGCACATCGGCCTGCCCGCGGCCCGCGACGGCCGGTTCCCCGCCGCCTGGAAGCGGGACCGGATGACCTGGATCAAACCGTCGTTCCTGTGGATGATGTACCGCTGCGGCTGGGGGCTGAAGGAGGGCCAGGAGACGGTCCTGGCCGTCGAGATCACCCACGAGGGCTTCGTCTGGGCGCTGCGCAACGCCTGCCTCTCCCATTACGTACGCGGCCTCCACCCCGACCAGGCGGCCTGGAAGCGCCGGCTGCACCGGTCCCCCACCCGGGTCCAGTGGGACCCGGAACGCGACCTCCACCTGCGGCCGCTGCCGTACCGCTCCCTCCAGCTCGGCCTGGCGGGCGAGGCGGCCCGCCGGTACGCGGACGAGTGGACGGTGTCCATCACCGATGTCACGCCGCTGGCCCGCGAGGTCCATGCCCTCGTCCGGGCGGGAGACCTCGACGCGGCGGCCGGGCGTCTGCCCGAGGAGCGCCCCTACCCGGCGGCCGATGATCTTCTCTCCCACCTTCGGGTCGCGTAGCGGACGCATCTCGGCGGCAGGCGGGGCGTGAAAACCGTCGCGACGGGAACCCATGCGCCGTACCCGGCCATGCCAGTGGGTCCGGGCGGTGGGAAGGACAGGCGATGGGCGTGCGTACCTGGGTCCAGGAGTGGCCCGTCTACCGGCAGCTGACCGGAACCGATCCGCTCGGCCGCGGAGCCGCCGCCGCCTCGGCCGCCACCCGTGAGCTGCGGCCCCGCACCGCCACCGCGGACCGGGTGGTGAAGTCGGTGTGCCCCTACTGCGCGGTGGGCTGCGCCCAGAACGTGTACGTCAAGGACGGCCGGGTGGTGCAGATCGAGGGCGACCCCGACTCACCCATCAGCCGTGGCCGGTTGTGCCCAAGGGGTCGGCCACCTCCAGCTGACCACCGGTGAGTCCCGCCGCCACCAGGTGCTCTACCGCCGTCCGTACGGCACGGATTGGGAGCCGCTGGACCTGGACACCGCGCTGGACATGGTCACCGAACGGGTCATCCGCACCCGCCGCGAAACCTGGCAGTGGGAGCAGGACGGCATCCGCGTCAACCGCACCCTGGGGCCGGCCAGCCTCGGCGGCGCCACCTTGGACAACGAGGAGAACTACCTCATCAAGAAGCGGTTCACGGCCCTCGGTGTGGTCCAGGTGGAGAACCAGGCCCGGGTCTGCCACAGCTCCACCGTCGCCGGGCTCGGCACCTCCTTCGGCCGCGGCGGCGCCACCACCTTTCTGCAGGACCTGCAGCACTGCGACTGCATCGTCATCGAGGGCTCCAACTTCGCCGAGGCCCATCCCGTGGGTTTCCAGTGGGTGATGGAGGCCAAGGCCCGGGGCGCCAAGGTCATCCACGTGGATCCGCGCTTCACCCGCACCAGCGCGCTGGCCGATCTGCACGTACCGATCCGGGCGGGCTCCGACATCGGCTTCCTCGGCGGCGTCATCAACCACGTCCTGTCCAACGAGCTGGACTTCCGCGAATACGTGCTGGAGTACACCAACGCCGCGACCCTCGTCGGGGAGGAATTCCGCGCCACCGAGGATCTCGCCGGCATCTTCTCCGGTCTCTGTCCCGACGACAGCGGGCAGACCTTCGACCGCGCCTGGGCGCTGAACCGGGCGGCGGGCGTCGACATGGTCGACGAGCACTACTACAACAGCCCGCAGTGGTTCCTGGAGAACAACCAGCGCTACGACACCTACGACCGCTCGGGCCCGAAGGTGTTCCTCGGTGAGTACGCCTCGCAGGACAACAAGTGGTACAACTCGCTCACCGAAGCGGCGTACATGACGGGCCTGGAGCGCAACGCCGACGTGGTCGAGCTGGCGTCGTACGCGCCGCTGCTGGCGAACGAGAACGCGGTGCAGTGGCGGCCCGACATGATCTGGTTCGACAACTCCTCCTCCTGGGGCTCGACCAGTTACGAGTCGCAGAAGCTGTTCATGAACAACGTCGGTGACGAGGTGGTGCCGAGCAGGGCGTCCGCCACCCCCGCCCCGAACGAGCCGATCAGCGGCGCGGTGGGCCTGTCGACGTGGGCCACGAGCGCGGCGTACGACGACGTCAAGGTGACCGCCGCGGACGGTTCGACGCTGCTCAGCGACGACTTCTCGGGCGATGACGGGCAGTGGACCAAGGCCACCGGCACCGGCACCGGCTCGTGGACGGTCCGGGACGGTGCGTACGTCCAGTCCGACACCGCCGCCGAGAACCCCATGGTCACGGCGGGCGACAAGGCGTGGCGCGACTACGACCTGCGGGTGAAGGCGACGAAGAAGTCCGGCAAGGAGGGCTTCCTCATCGCCTTCGGGGTCAAGGACACCGGCAACTACTCCTGGTGGAACCTCGGCGGCTGGGGCAACACCCGCTCCGCCGTGGAGAAGGCCGTCGGCGGGGCCAAGCAGACGATGACCGAGGACGGCACGAAGATCGAGACCGGGCGCGCCTACGACGCCCGCGTCGAGGTGCGCGGCCGTCAGGTGACGCGGTACCTGGACGGCAAGAAGTGGGGCGGCTTCACCGACGACAAGGTGGCCGAGCCGTTCCGCCACGTGGTGACGCGGGACAAGGCCACCGGTGAGCTGATCGTCAAGGTCGTCAACGCACAGAGCGCGGCCGCCCGCACCCGTATCGACCTGGGCGGGGGCACGGTGGCGCGGACGGCGCGGCTGACCACGCTCCAGGGCGCGCCGGACGCGGTCAACACCGCTTCCGAGCAGCCGGTCACACCGGTCCGGTCGAAGCTGGACGGGGTGGCGAACACCTTCACGTACACCTTCCCGGCGGACTCGGTCACGTTCATGAGGATCAAGACCAAGCGCTGATACGAGCAGGTCACGGGGCGGGCCCACCACGGGCCCGCCCCGCTGTCATGCGCTCAGTCCTCGCGGGCGGCGGCGCGCCGGGCGCTGTCGCGGCGCGGTTTGAGCGGGGCGTCCTGGTCGCTGAACAGCTCCGGGTGCTTGGCGCGGATCTTCTCCACATCGCTGAAGACCAGCCGCAGATGCGAGCGCAGCGCCCCGTCGGCCCGCTCCAGATCGCCCCCCTCCAGCAGGTCGACCACCTCCCGGTGCTGGCCGATGAGCAGCGACATCTGCTGGGTCATGGGCAGCGAGAGACGGCGGGCCCGGTCCAGCTGGGCCTTGGCCTGGCTGACCACCGGCCATGCCGAGCCGTGTCCGCTCACCGCCATCAACCGCTGGTGGAACTGCTCGTCCAGCTGGAAGAAGCCCGCCATGTCGGACCGCGCGTCGGCTTCCTCCTGCGCGATGAGCAGCACCCGCAGCTCCGCCACGTCGCGCGTGGTGGCCCTGCCGACGGCGTCGCGCAGCGCCGCGCACTCCAGGGCCTCCCGGATGAACTGGGCGGAGGCCACATCGCGCTCACGGATGCGCGAGATGAACGTCCCCATCTGCGGATAGATGTCGACCAGCCCCTCGTCGGCGAGGAGGATCAGGCTCTCGCGGACCGGGGTGCGGCTGACCCCCAGCTCGGCCGCGAGGTCGTTCTCCGATACGGCCGAGCCGGGGGCCAGCTCCAGGCCGACGATGCGCGCGCGCAGCACCTCGTGGACGAGCTGCCGGGTGTTGCGCCCCCGGGAGCGTGCCGCGTTCAGTCCCTCCGCCGATGCCATCCGACCCCTTCCGAACCCTTGACCGAACTCGCTGACGTACTTGTATGGTAGCCGACCAGCAGCCCGGGCTCCACCCCGGAGCCGGCGCAGTGAGGAGCAGACACGCATGGCCACGATCACGGAGGCGACGGTCATCGTCACCTCTCCCGGTCGCAACTTCGTGACCCTGAAGGTGACCACGTCCGACGGTGTGACCGGTCTCGGTGACGCGACGCTCAACGGGCGCGAGCTGGCGGTCGCCTCCTATCTGGAGGACCATCTCGTACCGCTGCTGATCGGCCGCGACCCCGCCCGCATCGAGGACATGTGGCAGTACCTCTACAAAGGGGCGTACTGGCGCCGCGGCCCGGTGACCATGACCGCGATCTCGGCGGTCGACACCGCGCTGTGGGACATCAAGGGCAAGGTCGCCGGGATGCCGGTGTACGACCTGCTGGGCGGCAAGGCCCGCGACGGGGCCATGGTCTACGGCCACGCCAGCGGCGGCGACATCCCCGAGCTGCTGGACGACGTCGCCCAGTTCCAGGAGATGGGCTACCGCGCGATCCGCGCCCAGGCGGCCGTCCCCGGTTCACCCGGGACCTACGGCATCCGCCACGGCACGGTCGCCACGGTCTACGAGCCCGCCACCGGCGCCCTCCCCGAGGAGCAGCCGTGGTCGACCGAGGCGTACCTGGACTTCGCGCCGCGCTATCTGGAGGCGGTCCGCGAGCGCTTCGGATTCGGATTCCACCTGCTGCACGATGTGCACCACCGGCTCAGCCCCACCGAGGCGGGGCGGCTCGGCCGCGACGTGGAGGACCTGCGGCTGTTCTGGATGGAGGACCCCACCCCCGCCGAACTCCAGGACTCCTTCCGGCAGATCCGCCAGTCGACGACCACCCCGATCGCGGTCGGCGAGGTGTTCAACTCCATCTGGGACTGCCAGCAGCTCATCACCGAACGGCTCATCGACTACATCCGCGCCTCGGTCGTGCACGCCGGTGGCATCACCCATCTGCGGCGGATCTTCCACCTCGCCGAGCTGTACCAGGTGCGCACCGGTTCGCACGGCGCCACCGACCTGTCGCCGGTGAGCATGGCCGCCGCCGTCCATCTGGACGTCACCGTGCCCAACTTCGGCATCCAGGAGTACATGGCGCACGATCCGCTCACCCATGAGGTGTTCCGGCCGACGTACGAGCTGCGCGACGGCGCGCTGCACCCCTCCGAGGCACCCGGCCTCGGCATCGAACTGGACGAGGAGGCGGCCGCCCGCTTCCCGTACGACCCGAAGTACCTGCCGGTGAGCCGCCGTACCGACGGGTCGGTGCACGACTGGTGAGCGCGACACAGCGGCTGTCCCTGGCCACCCTGCCCGCCGTGCCGGCCGACCTGCGCCCGCCGGTCGATCCGCGCGCGCTGCGCCCGCGGATCGTGCACCTGGGCATCGGCGCCTTCCACCGCGCCCACCAGGCGCTCGCCACCCAGACCGCCGAGGCGGCGCACGGCGGCGGATGGGGCATCGCCGGGGTCACCCAGCGCAGCCGTGCGGTGGTGGACGCGCTGCGCCCGCAGGACGGGCTGTACTCGTTCACCGAGCGGCGGCCCGAGGGCCCGGCCACCGGCGTGGTCGGCGCGGTGACCGAGGTGCTGCACGCCGCAGACGACAGCGCCCGGCTGATCGGGCTCCTGGCCTCGGCGGACGTCACCGTGGTGACCCTCACCGTCACCGAGAAGGGCTACCGGCGCGACCCGGCCGGCGGCGGTCTGGCGCTGGAGGACCCGCTCGTACGGGCCGACCTCGAAGGCGCCGCCCCCGCGACCGTCGTCGGGCGGCTCGCCGCGGGGCTGCGCGCCCGGCTGCGGGCGAACGGTGCGCCGCTGTCGGTGGTGTCCTGCGACAACATGGCGGGCAACGGCGCGGTCCTGCGGCGGCTGGTACGGGACTTCGTGGCGGCGAGCGCGTGGGACGAGCGCGATCGCCTCCTGGACTGGATGACCGGTTCGGTGGCCTTCCCCGCCACCGTCGTCGACCGCATCGTGCCCGCCACCACCGACGCCGACCGCGAGACCGCGGCCCGTGCGCTCGGCGTGGCGGACGAGGGCGCGGTGACCGGCGAACCGTTCACCCAGTGGGTGCTGCAGGACATCTTCGCCACCGACCGCCCGCGCTGGGAGGAGGCGGGCGCCCGGTTCGTCGCCGATGTGGCCCCGTACCAGTCCGCCAAGCTCCGGCTGCTCAACGGCGCGCACTCGGCTCTGGCCTACCGCGGCCTCGCCGAGGGCTGCGAGACCGTGGCCGACGTCCTCGCCACGCCCTGGGGCGAGGCGGCCGTGCGCGCCTACTGCGCGGAGGCGGCGCAGAGCCTGCCGCCGGCCGAGGGCCTGGACCTGGCCGGGTACATCGACAGCCTCGTCGTCCGCTTCGCCAACCCCGCCATGCACCACCGGATCCGGCAGATCGCCATGGACGGATCTTGCAAGATCCCCGAACGGTGGCTGGCCCCGCTGCGCGAGTTGCGCGCCGCCGGACGGGACACCCCGGAACTGGTCTCGGCCCTCGCCGCCTGGGCCCGCGTCACCCGCGACGGCCCCCTGGACGACCCCGAGGCCGAAGCGCTGCGCCGGGCCTGGGACGCCCGGCCCCCGCGCGACGCCCTCCGCCGTCTGCTGAGCCTGCTGGGCGCCGGGGACCTGGCGGACGACACCTCCCTGATCGCCTCCGTGGCGGCGGAGCTGCCCTCCGGCGCCCGGACGCGCTGACCTCACGTACCACCCCTTCGAAGGACCTTCAAAGGAGAGCCGCCTTGAAGACCCCCAGAGTCGCCACCACCCCCACCGGCCCGCCGTCCCAGGACGAGTCCGCCACCGCGCCACCGCGCCCGCGCGGCCTGCGGCACAACACCCGCTGGCTGATGGTCTTCCTCTGCTTCCTCGGCATGACCGTCAACTACGTCGACCGCGCCACCATCTCCATCTCCCTGCCCTACATGACCGATGACCTGCACATCGGCCCCGAGTGGCAGGGCGTCATCCTCAGCATGTTCTTCGTGACCTACGCGCTGGGCCAGCTGCCCGCCGGGGCGCTGATCGACCGGTACGGCGAGAAGAAGATGCTCGCGATCGGCGGGCTGATCTGGTCGGTGGTCACCATCGCCACCGGATTCGTCCGGGGCATCGGCAGCCTGCTCGTCGCGCGGCTGGCGCTCGGCGCGGGCGAGGCACCGGCGTACCCCTCGTGCGCCAAGTCCGTCTCCCGCTGGTTCCCGGTCCGCGAACGGGCGCTGGCCAACAGCGTCTGGGACAACGGCGCCCGGGCCGGTACCGCGGTCGCCGCCCCGGTGGTGACCGCGCTGATCGCCTGGCAGGGCTGGCGGATGGCGTTCTGGGTCACCGGCGCGGTCGCCCTGCTGTGGGTCGCGCTGTGGCTGAAGGCGTACCGGGAGCCCTCGGCGGCCGGCGGGATCAGCGCCGAGGAGCGCGCCTACGTCGCGGCGGGCGGCGCCCGGCTGGAGGAGGCCTCCGCCGAGGACACGGCCGAGGGGCCCGAGGACACGGCGCCGGAAGAGCCCGCGGTGCGCTGGCGGGATCTGTTCCGGTATCGCACGGTCTGGGGCATGATGATCGGCTTCTTCTGCCTCAACTACGTCATCTACTTCTTCATCACCTGGTTCCCCAGCTACCTCGTCGACGCCCGCGGCTTCGACCTGCTGAAGCTCGGCTTCTACGGCGCCCTGCCCGGCGTCGTCGCCATCGGCGGCAGTCTGCTCGGCGGCTGGACCAGCGACACCCTGCTGCGCCGCGGCTGGTCGGTGACCCGGGCCCGTAAGACCTGCCTGGTGTGCGGAATGCTCTTCTCCTCCGTCATCGCCTTCGCCGTGCTCGTCCCCAGCGCCATGTGGGCCCTGACGCTGCTGTCCGTCAGCTACGCCAGCCTCGCCTTCTCCGCCGCCTCGGTGGCCAGCCTGCCCGCCGACGTCGCGCCCACCCCGCGCCATGTGGCCTCGCTCGGCGGCATCCAGAAC
Organism: Streptomyces sp. NBRC 110028; assembly: GCF_001417735.1. Classification (GTDB taxonomy): domain Bacteria; phylum Actinomycetota; class Actinomycetes; order Streptomycetales; family Streptomycetaceae; genus Streptomyces. The sequence continues at coordinate 70,991 of NZ_BBUZ01000030.1, read as the reverse complement.
TTCGCGTCCAACCTGGCCGGTGTGCTCGGCTCGACCACCACCGGACTGCTGCTGGGCTTCTTCAACCACTCGTTCGTCGCCCCGCTGATGCTGTCCGGCGCGCTGTGCGTGGTCGGCGCCCTCACCTACGGCCTGGTCATCAAGCGGGTCGAACCCCTGCGGATGTCCGCCGCCTGAGCCCGGGCCGTCGCCGAGGGCTCCGCCGAGGACGTCACAATGGGTCCATGTCCCGACGCACGCGCCGTACCGCCCCCGTGACCTGCCCCTGCGGACTGCCCGCGCCGTACGCCGACTGCTGCGGCCGCCTGCACCGGGGGGAGGCCGGGGCGGCCACGGCCGAGCAGCTGATGCGGTCCCGGTACAGCGCCTTCGCGGTAGGGGACGAGGCGTATCTGCTCCGCAGCTGGCACTCGACGACCCGGCCGCCCCGGCTCGAACTCGACCCGGGGCCGCGGTGGGTGCGGCTGGAGATCCTCGGGACGACGGACGGCAGCGCGTTCCATTCGACGGGCACGGTGGAGTTCCGCGCGCACTACGTGGACGGTGGGCGCACGGGCGAGCAGCACGAGAACAGCCGCTTCACCCGTGAAGGGGGCGCGTGGGTGTACGTGGACGGGGTGTCCCTGCCCTGACGCGCCCCCATCGGCGGCGGCCGAACGGCGTTTGTTCTCCATGATGTCGCCCACGCCTTCTGGCGCGCCGTCACCTCCATGGCGATGCTGGGGCGCTGTGCGTGGGAACCACGCGCGTCCCATGGCCCCATGGAGTTGCCATGCCCCCTGTCGCGTTCACCAGACCCGTGGCGGCGCTGGCCGCCGCCTGTGCCCTCGTGCTGGGTGCCGTAGACCAGGCCGCCGCCGAGGGCACCCCGGCCCCGGCGCCCGAACCCCTCCCCCGCTCCTCGTCGGAGATGCTGCGGCCGGTCGCCCCGCCGGCCGCCGTCAACCCCGCTCCCGGCGCGCGGTCGATCGCCGACGGCGACGGCATCCGGACCGCCGGCTCGTCGCGGCCGGTGGCCCCGGGGGTGCGGCTGACCTCGTACGACCGGCTGGAGTCGGACAAGTGGCTGCGCGCCGACGCGCTGTCGGTGGACCTCACCGGCGCGACGAAGGTCGACTATCTGCACCCGGACAAGGTCTCCCGGCGCGAGCCCGTCTCCCAACTGGCCCAGGAACACGACGCCGGGCCGGGGCGCCGCACGGTCGCCGCGATCAACGGCGACTTCTTCGACATCAACCAGACCGGCGCCCCCGAGGGCACGGGCATCGGCGACGGCCGCATCGTCAACTCCGCCGCGTCCGGCTCCGGCAACGCGGTCGGCATCGGTCCGGACGCCGCGGGGCGCATCCTCCAGCTGTACTTCGACGGCACGCTGACCCTCCCGGACGGTCGGCGTCCGCTCGCGGCGATCAACGCCGCCGACGTCCCGGCGGGCGGCATCGGCGCGTACAACGCCCGGTGGGGCGAGGCGGACCGGGCGCAGACCGTGGACGGGGCGCGGCGCGCCGCCGAGGTCACGGTCGCGGACGGCAAGGTCACCGCGGCGGCCACAGCGCCCGGCAAGGGGGCGATCCCGGAGGGGGCCACCGTGCTGGTCGGCCGCGACGCCGGGGCGGACGCCCTCGGCCGGCTGGCGGTCGGGGACGCGGTGTCGTGGGAGTACCGGCCCCGTACCGACAGCGGCGACACCCCGCGCACGGCGGTCAGCGGCCGTGAACTCCTCGTCGTGGACGGCGCACCGGTCGGCCACGAGGGCGAGGGCAACAACACCGCGGCGCCGCGCACCGCCGTCGGCTTCTCCCGGGACGGGCGGACGATGCAGGTCCTCACCGTGGACGGACGGCAGGCGGACAGCGGCGGGGTCACCCTGACCGAGCTGGGCCGGATGATGAAGGACGCGGGCTCCTACAGCGCGCTCAACCTCGACGGGGGCGGCTCCTCCACGCTTCTGGCGCGCGAACCCGGCAGCGACACGGGCCGGGTGGAGAACAGCCCGTCCGACGGCAGCGAGCGGCCCGTGCCCAACGGGCTCGCCTTCACCGCCCCCGACGGCAGCGGCCGGCTCCGGGGCTTCTGGGTGGAGACGGCGACCGGCGCGGCCGACGCGCCCACCGTCGATCCGGTCCGGGGCGGCCACCCGGAGCGGGTGTTCCCGGGGCTGACCCGCCGTCTCACCGCCGCGGGCTACGACGAGACCTACGGCCCGGCCGAGGGCGCGCCGCACTGGCAGACGGCCGACCCCCGGGTCGGCCGGGTCGGCGCCGACGGTACGTTCACCGCGCGCCACGGCGGCGGCACGGCGGTCGTCGCCCGGCGCGGGACCGCCCGTGGCTCGCTCCGGCTGAGCGTGCTGGACGAGCTGGACCGGATCCGGCCCACCAGCCGGCTGATCGGGCTCGCCGGCGCCGGGGCCACCGGCCGTTTCGGGATCGTCGGCCTGGACGCGCACGGCACCAGCGCACCCATCGAGCCGTCCGACGTCCGGCTGAGTTACGACCACGCGCTGTTCGACATCGCCCCGGAACCGGCGACCGGGAACTTCACCGTCAAGGCCCGCGGCGACCGGGCCGCGGGGCAGGTCGAGGTCGCGGTCGGCGGCGCCGTCACCGTGCTCGCCGTCACCGTGGGCCTGACCGACCAGCCGGAGGCGTCCTTCGACGACGCCGGGCGGTGGACGTTCAGCCAGGCCCGCGCCTCCGGCTCGGCGCGGGCCACGCCCGACGGCCGCAGCGGCACCGGACTGGAGCTGACCTACGACTTCGGCCAGTCCACCGCCACCCGCGCCGCCTATGTCACCCCGCCGGAGCCGATCGCGGTGGACGGCCAGCCGCAGTCGTTCGGCCTGTGGATCAAGGGCGACGGCAAGGGGGCGTGGCCCACCCTCCACCTCAAGGACGCCGCGGGCTCGGACCAGTTGCTGCGCGGCCCGTACATCACCTGGACCGGCTGGCGACATGTCGACTTCGAGGTTCCGGCCGGGATCGCGTATCCGCTGAAGGTGAGCCGCTTCTACCTCGCGGAGACGGCCGCCGGCCGCCAGTACACCGGCGGTGTCACCCTCGACGACCTCACCGCGCGGGTGCCGCCCGCCGTCGATCTGCCGAAGGAGGACGTACGCCCCGATCCGCTCATCGCCACGGCCGCGCGCACCGAGGGCCGGGACTGGCGGTTCGCGGTGATGTCGGACGCCCAGTTCGTGGCCCGCGCCCCGGACAGTCCGATCGTGGCCCGGGCCCGCCGCACCCTGCGCGAGATCAAGGCGGCGAAGCCCGACTTCCTGGTCATCAACGGCGACCTGGTCGACGAGGGGTCACCCGCCGATCTCGCTTTCGCCCGCCGGGTGCTGACGGAGGAGCTGGGCGATGACGTGCCCTGGACCTACGTACCGGGCAACCACGAGGTGATGGGCGGCTCGATCGAGAACTTCACGGCCGAATTCGGCCCCGCGCACCGCGCGTTCGACCACCGGGGCACCCGCTTCATCACCCTCGACACATCGAGTCTGCGGCTCCGGGGCGGCGGCTTCGACCAGATCAAGGAGTTGCGCGAGCGGCTGGACGCGGCCGCCGCCGATCCCGCCATCGGCTCGGTCATGGTGATCGAGCACGTCCCGCCGCGTGATCCCACCCCGCAGCAGGGCAGTCGGCTCGGCGACCGCAAGGAGGCCGCGCTGCTGGAGAACTGGCTGGCCGACTTCCGCCGTACGACGGGCAAGGGCGCCGCGTTCATCGGCGGCCATGTGGGCACCTTCCACGCCTCGCGGGTGGACGGCGTCCCGTATCTGATCAACGGCAACGCGGGCAAGAACCCGGCCACTCCGGCCGCGCGGGGCGGCTTCACCGGCTGGTCGATGGTGGGCGTCGATCCCGTCTCGCCCCGGCAGCGGGCGGCGGCGCGCCACGCCCCGTGGAGGGGCGGGCCCGACTGGGTGTCGGTGCAGACCCGGGCCCATGTGGACGGGCTGACGGTCACCGCGCCGGCCGAGGTGCGCACCGGGCAGGACGCGGACGTCACGGCGTCGGTGATCCAGGGCGAGGGCTTCGATGCCCGCACGGTGCCGGTCGGCTGGCCGCTCAGCGCGGACTGGACCGGTTCGCCGCGCGTCTACGTCGGCGACGTGACCCACGCCCGGCCCCCGGCCCGCTATGTCGCCGCGTTCGACCCGGCGACCGGCAAGATCACCGCGCTGCGCCCGGGTACGGCGACCCTCACGGTGACCGTGAACGGTGCGACGGCGCGGGCGCGCTTCTCGGTCACGGCGGCGGCCAGGGACGAGGCTCCCGCGGCGTGAACGGGCCGGTGGGGGCGGGGTCCGCCGTGGCCCCGCCCCCCACCAGCGGCATCAGGTGTCCCAGACCCGGCGGACCTGTTCGAAGCGGGTCGGCAGCGGCGGACGGCGCGCGGCGTACCGGGCGTTCGTACGGTGGACGAAGCGGCGCCACGAGAGCACCAGCCCCTGCCGGGTGATGGGCAGCCCGGCGGCGACGGTCACCCCGTTGTCATGGGTGTGGTGCACCGTGAGCAGCAGCGCGTCCGGGACGGATCCCTCCAGTTCGGTGCACAGTTCCTCGCGCACCAGCAGCCAGCGGCGCAGGACCAGGATCGTCCCCGCGTCCAGACCGTGCCGCCGGGGGATCCGGTGCTTGCCGTGTTCGATGGTCACCCATCCCGCGTCCAGGTCGAGCGAGGACATGGTGCAGCGCAGCAGACCGCCGTAGCGGGCGCCGCTGGCCCGGGCCAGGCCCACGATCACCGCGAGCCGCACCGTCTCCGGCTTCGCCCCGTTCTCCAGGGCCTGCACCGACAGCAGCCGCCAGACCCACTCCGCCTCCGCGGCCGACACCACCGGACGCGGATACCGGTCCTTCGCCGTCTCAGCCGTCCCGCCCGCTCGCGCCGTCACACCGTCACCCTCTTCCGATCGTCCGCTTGGCACATTATTTATGTCATCGGGCGGCTCACAACCCCGGATCGCTCAGACCCCGGGAGTCGACGGAGCAGGCCAGGGCCGCCCTTTCGGGGTCGCGGGAATTCCAGGCGTCCTCCGCCTGACGGACCTTCTGGATCGCGGTTTCCCGGGTGAACGGCGGAAGCGGCGGGCGCTCGGTCACATTCTCTCCCTGTGCGACGGTCAATGGACGCCGATCCACACGGTACGGTCGACGCGTGCGTCTCCTGCTGATGTCGGACACCCATCTCCCTCGCCGGGCCAAGGAACTGCCCAGGGAGCTGCTGGACCAGGTGGCCCGCGCCGATGTGGTCATCCACGCGGGCGACTGGGTCGACACCGCCACCCTCGATCTGCTGGAGGCGCGCTCGCACCGGCTGATCGGCGTGTACGGCAACAACGACGGGCCCGAACTGCGGTCGCGGCTGCCGGAGGTGGCGTACGCGGAGCTGGGCGGGCTGCGCCTCGGGGTGGTGCACGAGACAGGCGCGGCCCAAGGGCGTGAGCGGCGCTGCGCGGAGCGGTTCCCGGAGCTGGACGTGCTGGTGTTCGGCCACAGCCACATCCCGTGGGACTCCACATCGGCCGACGGGCGGCTCCGGCTGCTCAACCCCGGCTCCCCCACCGACCGGCGCCGGCAGCCGTACTGTACGTATCTGACGGCCACGATCGAGGCCGGGCGGCTGACCGCCGTGGAGCTGCACCGGCTGCCGCCCCGCCGCTGAAGCCGCCGTTCCCCCGGGCGTGACCCGTCCGCCCGTTCCCCTCACCTCCCGTCGAGTTCTCACTTCTTTCATCAGCCCCTGTCCCGTCCCCCTTCCGTGGTGCTGATGAGGAGTTACCGATGACGGTACGGAGCGCTGCTTCCGTACGGCGCCCGGCGCTGGCCGCCGTGTCGCTGGCCATGTTCTGCGTCCAGCTGGACGCCTTCGCGCTGAACCCGGCGCTGCCCCGGATCGGCCGGGATCTGGGGACCGGCGGCGGGCTGTCGTGGGTGGTCAGCGGCTATCTGCTGGCGGCGGCCTCGCTGATGCTGGGCGCCGGGCGGCTGGGCGATGTGCTGGGGCGGCGCGCGCTGCTGACGGCGGGCCTCGCCGTGTTCGGGGGCGCCTCGCTGGTGTGCGCGCTCAGCCCCTCGCTGCCGGTGCTGGTGGGCGCCCGGGTCGTCCAGGGAGCGGGCGGCGCGCTGGCCATGCCGGTGGGGCTCGCCCTGCTGACGCACACCTATCCGCCCGCGCTGCGCGGGCGGGCCCTGGGGTGGGCGATGGGCGTCGGGGGTGTCGCGACGGCGTGCGGCCCGTTCGTGGGCGGGGTGCTGACCGAGGCCGTGTCCTGGCGTGCGGTGTTCTGGCTCAATGTGCCGGTCGCCGCGCTCGCGGCGGGCTGCGCGGCGCGGGCGGCGGAGCCCCGGGACTCCGGCACGCCGCGCCCGGTGGACGGGAGGGGCCTGGTCGCGGCGACCGCGGCGGTGACGGCGCTCGCGGCGGGCATCGGCCGCGGGCCGGTGTGGGGCTGGGCGTCGGGCCGTACGGCCGCCGCCCTGACCCTGGCCGCCGGCCTGTTCATGGTCTTTCTGCGGTGCGAACGGGCGGCACCGAGCCCGCTGGTGAGCCCGGCCCTCCTGCGCAACCGGCCCTTCGTGGCGCTCACGGCGGCGGGCGCGGTGGCCAATGCCGCGACCGTGGTGTTCCTCTTCGTGGTGCCGATGTCACTGCAGGGGCCGTGGCGGCTGTCGGCGGCGGCCGCCGGGGCGGCCTTCCTCGCCCCCGCCGTGGCGATGTCCGTGGCCGGTCCGCTGGCCGGGCGGATCGGTCCGGCGAGGGCGGTCGGGGCGATGGCCGGATGTCTGGGCCTGGGCGGGGCGGGGCTGTGCGCGGCGCAGGCGGCGACCTCGCTGACGGGCTATGTGCTGGTGGCCACGGGCTGCGGGGCCGCGCTCGGGGTGGCCGGTGCGCTGACGCTCATCGCCACCCAGGCGGCCGCGGGCCCGGAGCTGGCGGGCGAGGCGTCCGGCGTGACCAAGACGGCCATCACGACCGCGGCCGGTCTCGGTGTGGCCCTGTGCGCTCCCGCCCCCGGGACGTCCCTGACCCTGGCCGGTGTGAGCTGTCTGGCCACCGCCCTGCCGCTCGCCGCCGGGGCGCGCCGCGGCCTGACGCGCCTCCGGTGAGCGCACCGATTGAAGCCATGGCGTGATGACGGCAAAGTGAATATAAGGCCCATATCCCTTATCCGGCTCGGTGGCCGCGCACCGAACCCCGACCCGACGAGGGCGCCATGTCGTACTACGGCGACGAGAACACTCCCCCGATGGGTACGCCCGTCCACGCCTCCCCCAGGAGCGCGCCGGGCGTCCTGCGCGCCCATGACGTCGGCCTGCTGGTGGTGCGGCTCGGGGTCGGGCTGATCGTCGCCGCGCGAGGGGCGCAGCATCTGTTCGGCTGGTGGGACGGGCTCGGGATCTCCCGGACCGCGGTGGAATTCGCCCACTTCGGCTACCCGGCACCCCGGGCGATGGCCGTCTGCGCGGGGCTCGTCGAAACCCTGGGCGGGCTGGGGCTCGCCGTGGGGCTGCTCACGCCGCTGGCCGGAGCCGCCGTGGCGGGCACGATGGCCAACGCGGTCGCCGCCACCTGGAAACTCGGACTCTTCGGTGGATTCGAGCTTCCGCTGCTCATCGGCGTCTGCGCGGCCGGGCTCGCGCTGACCGGGTCGGGCCGGATCGCCGTCGACGCGCTCATTCCGGGCCTGCGGTCGCAGCGGATCGGCTACGGTGTGGCAGCGCTCGTCCTCGCGGCGATCCTGGCGACGGTCACGATCCTGCTGCGCACCTGACGCGGCGCCCCGATCCGTCCGGCTTCCGGTGAACGGGGCGCGGCGGTTGTCCGTATGGCTCTGTACGCGCCCTGGCAGGCGGGGCGCGGACGCGAAGAACCCTATGGAGGACCAGCTCATGAGTGAACGGTTCACTCCTCCCATCCAAGCCCTTCCGGACGGGGATGCCGAAGTCCGTCTGGTGCTCCATCTGCCGTGGGACGTGGTGTCCGCACTGGGTCAGGAGGCCGGGCGGCTGGCCGCCCAGACGCACCGGCCGGTGAGCCTGGACGAGGCGGTCAGCCACCGGCTGCGCACCCAGGCCATGGGCGCGACCCACACCAAGCCGCCCCAGCTGGAGCGGAACCAGCCCGCGCCCACGCCGGCCCCCTCGGCGCAGCCCGCGCCCCGCTCCCCCGGCGAACAGGCCCGCCAGGCCATCGACAAGATCAACGGTTCCGCCCCCTCCCCCAACGGCGGTCAGAACGGGGCCACGCACGGCGGGGCCGGTCAGGGCGGCTCGCAGAGCGGCACCGAGGCCTCCGGTCCGCCGCCCGGCGCCACCGCCGCGGACACTCCGCCCGGCGACCGCGGAATCCTGGAACGCCCCGCCCGGGCCACCGGCCCGGTGAACGGCACCGGGCACGGCCCGGGGTCGCTGAACGGCACGGCCACCGAGATGCCGAGATGAGCACCACGGCGTAGCCGCCGTATGCGTGAGGGTGCCGTCCGCGCCGGGACGGCACCCTCACGCATACGGCAGCCGCCCCTCAGACGACCTTGACGACGTCGAGCGACCGGTTCAGGAAATCGACGAGCTGCCGCACCCTGGTCTCGTCCGCCGTGTCCACCTCGATGGTGATCCTCCGCAGCCCGTCGACGGGCGCGGCGACGTCCATGGTGAGCACGTCGAACCGGCGATGCGCCAGGATCGAGGCGACCCGGGCCACCGCCAGGGGCACGGCGGCGACATCGAGGCGCAGGAGCGTTGCGGAGTGTGGTGCGGCTGGCATGAGGACACGGTTTCAAGGGGGCCGGGCCGGGCACAACACGCGCACAACAAAAGTGCGCACAGCGATGGACGGACGCTCTTTGCGGGAAGTCCACCGGGGCGGGGAGTGACCGTTGCGGCAAGCGCCGCTTACACTTGCGGCATGTCGGCACCCGTACATCTCGACTCGGTCGATCTGCGGATCCTGGAGTTGTTGCGAGCCGACGGGCGGCGCACCGTTCGCGACATCGCACGCCTGGTGCGGCTCTCCCCGGCGCCGGTCCGGCGGCGCATCGCGCGCCTGGAGGAGTCGGGGGTCATCACCGGCTACACGGTCACCACGGATCAGGCCAAGCTCGGCCAGGGCCTCCAGGCGGTCACCGAGCTGCGTTTCACGGGCGACACGGACATCCACGACATCGTGGAGTTCGCGTCGACGCTGCCGGAGGTCGACGAGGTGCTGACGCTCACCGGCGATGTGGACGCACTCGTCCGGCTGCACGTCGACAGCGTCGACGACCTGCAGAAGGTGGTCAACCGGCTGCGCCGTAAGGGCGCCGGTGTGCTGCAGACGAAGACGCTGATCGTCATCGACTCCTGGCAACGCGGCACGCCCGTGCCCTGAGCGGGTCAGGGCACGGCGCGGGACCGCTCAGGCCTCTTCGTCGTCCATGAGCGCGAGCAGCGGCTCCCGCTCGTCCTCGGGGACGTAGACGGCGTAGTACTCGTAGAGCTTGCGCCGCGAGATGCGGGCCGCCGCCGGGCCGTCCCCCTGCCGGATCGCCTCCAGCACCTCCTGGTGGTGCTGGAGCGACTCGCGCATGAGCGCCGTGCTGTTGTGCGCGTGGACGACCTTGTCCGAGATCAGGGTGAGGACGGCGCCCCGGACCACCTGGTTGCAGACCTCGATGAGGGAGTTGCGGCTGGCCACGGCCACCGCCTCGTGGAAGGCGATGTCCGCCTTGCTGAACTCCTCGTACCCGGTCTCGATCGCGTCCGACATGACGGCGAGCGTCCGTTCCATGGCGGACAGCTCCTCCTCGGAGCGCAGCCGGGCCGCCAGCAGGCTCGCCGACCCGTCGAGGATCATGCGGAACGAGATCAGCTCGGCCATCGACATGTTCTCGAACTGGACGAGCCGGGTCATCTCCTTGGTCAGCCCGGCCGGTGAGAACGGCAGGATCTCCGGGCCGTGGGGGTCCCCCGGGCGCGAGCGGACGAGGCCGTTGCTCTCCAGTACGCGCAGGGCCTCCCGCACGGTGGGCCGGCTCGCCCCGAACTGTGTCACCAACACCCGCTCGCTCGGCAGCCGCTGACCGGGCTTCAGGTCACCTCGCGCGATCGCCTGTTCGATCTGCTCGACGATGCGCTGGTAGAGCCGTACCGGCGAGACCTGCCGGAACTGTGCCCCGTCGCTCAAGGCTTCTCCCCTTCGGGCGTGGTCGATGTCGTCTTCTTCTTCCCCGTGGGCGCCCCGAGGGCGTGATCCGGCCAGCGCGGGATCGCGTCGGCAGGCCGGTTCCGTTCGTACCATGCCGCCGCCCGCAGGACGCCGAGATCATCGAAACGGCGGCCCGAGATCTGCACCCCGATGGGCCGGCGGTCGGTTGTGAAACCGCAGTTGACGGTGGCCGCGGGCTGTCCCGACATGTTGTACGGCGCGGTGAAGCCGATGTGGGCCATGGTCTTCGCGTCCCCCGGGAACGGCATGGGCCGCTCGGCGGGGAACGCCGCCACCGGGGCCACCGGCGAGAGCACCAGATCGTAGGGGAGCGTCGCCGCCACGGTCCGCGCCTGGATGCGCATGATCTGCTGGTAGCACTGGAGGACCTTCGTGCCGGGGATGTCCGCGCCGCCCTGACACCATCGGATGATGTGGGGGTGGACGCGCATCCGGGCCTCGGGGGCCAGCTCGCGGAAGTCGTTCCAGGACCGCACCCGCCAGAACAGGTCCAGGTCGTCCAGGAGGTCTTGGGTCATGAACCGCTCGACGGGCTCCACGACGGCCCCCGCCGCCTCGAAGACCTCGGCCGCGTGGTTCACCGCGGCCAGGATCTCGGCGTCGCACGGCTCCCCGCAGCCCGCCTCCAGGTGGACCCCCACCCGCAGTCCGCGCACCTCACCGTCCAGCGCCGGCCAGTCGATGTCCTGCGGCGGCAGGCTCGACCAGTCCCGGGGATCCGGCTGGCTCAGGACCCGCATGAACAGGGCCGCGTCCGCCACGGTGCGGGTCAGGGGACCGGCCGCGCGCCCCAGGTACGGGGCGTCCAGCGGGATCCGCCCGTAGCTGGGCTTGAGCGTGGCGAGGCCCAGCCAGGTGCCCGGCAGCCGGATCGACCCTCCGATGTCGGTGCCGACGTGGAGCGGGCCGTATCCCCCGGCGGCCGCCGCCCCCGCGCCGGAGCTGGACCCGCCGGTGGTCCAGTCGGGGTTCCAGGGGCTGCGCGAGATGCCGTGGCGGCTGGAGACCCCGGAGGAGAGCATGCCCCAGTCCGGCATCACGGTCGAGCCGAGGATCACCCCGCCGGATTCGAGGACCCGCGCGGTGATGGGCGCGTCCGCCTCGGGGAGGGCCGGCTCGGTGCCCGCGTTGCCCGAGGGCATGGGCACGCCCCTGCGGGCGACGTTCTCCTTCAGGGTCACCGGCACGCCGTCGATGAGCCCGAGCGGTTCGCCCGCGGCCCATCGGGCCTCGCTGGCCTGGGCCGCCTTGCGGGACTCGTCCGGATCGCGCACCCAGAACGCGTTGAGCACACCCTCCCGCGCCTCGATCACCGACTGGACGGCGTCGTGCACCTCGACCGGCGACAGCGTGCGGTCGGCGAATCCGGCGACCATCTCGACGGCCGGTATGGCGGCAAGGTTCTGTTCCGTGAGCACCCGCACTCTCCTTCGGTCGCGATACCCGGGGCGTTCGAACCCTTGACAGGAACAGCTTCAGTCGCGACGGTACCTGACAAGTGAGCTTACTGGTCAGGCCAGTCATAGCGGAAGGTGGCGTCGATGACGCGGGACACCACAGTCGTCACGCTCGCGGTCATTCCGGGCGACGGAATCGGCCCGGAGGTCGTCGCGGCGACCGTGCCCGCGATCCGGGCCGCCCTGGAGGCCGACGGCCACCGGCTCGATGTGACCCCGCTGGACTGGGGAGGCGAGCGGTTCCTCCGGCAGGGCGCGGCGATGCCGGCCGACGCGGCCGACCAGGTCAAGAAGGCGGACGCCGTGCTGTTCGGCGCCGTCGGACGGCCCGACGTGCCCGAGCACGAACTGGTCTGGGGCCTGATCATCGGCCTGCGGCAGCAGCTCGACCTCGCCGTGAACCTGCGCCCGGTGCGCGCGTTCCCCGGCGTCCCCACCAAGGTGCGCGACACCGATGGCGTGGACCTGGTGATCGTGCGCGAGAACACCGAGGGCGAATACGCCGGCGCCGGCGGGGTGGCCCACGCCGGCAGCGGACACGACCTCGGCATCGAGGTCGCCGTGCACTCCCGCCGGGTCATCGAGCGGGCCGCGCACCAGGCGTTCGGCCTGGCCGGCCGGCGGTCGGGCCGCCTGTGCCTGGTGACCAAGTCCAACGCGATGCGTTACGGCTATCCGCTGTGGGACCGGGTGGTGCGCGAGGTCGGCGAGCAGTATCCGCACGTCGAGCTGGAAACCGTGCTGGTCGACGCGATGGCCGCCCGTATGATCCAGGCGCCGCGCTCCCTCGACGTGCTGCTCGCGAGCAACCTGTTCGGCGACATCCTCTCCGATCTCGCCGCGGTGCTCGCCGGCGGTATGGGCATGGCTCCCAGCGCCAACGTCCTTCCGGGCGCGGATGTGCCGGGCATCTACGAACCGGTCCACGGCTCCGCGCCCGACATCGCCGGGAAGGGCGTGGCGAATCCGGTGGCCTGCATGCTCTCCGGCGCGATGCTGCTCGACGACCTCGGGCACACCACCGCGGCGCGCCGCATCCGGGAGGCGGTGGCGGACACCTTGCGAGACACCAGGCATCACACGGCCGACCTCGGTGGCAACGCCACCACGGCGGACGTCGCAACAGCCGTTCTGCACGCGATGGAAGGCCAGGAGTAGCACGGATGAGACTTCACAAGCGGCTGGCGCGGCGCCCCGGGGCGATAGCGGCCACGCTCGCATGCCTGCCGCTGGCAGCCTGCTCCGCCGGATCCACGGCAACCGGCAGCGCGGGGAAGAACTCCCTGAACATCGGCCTCACCGCCGAGCCGGCCAACTTCGACTTCACCAAGACCGAAGGTGCCGCCATTCCGCAGGCACTGCTGAACAATGTCTACGAGAACCTGGTGAAGCTGGACCAGTCCGGGAAGATCCGGCCCCAACTGGCCACGTCCTGGAGCCTGTCCAAGGACCGCAGGACGTACACGTTCCACCTGGTGAAGAACGCCACGTTCAGCAACGGCGCACGGTTCAGCGCCGAGGACGCCAGGTTCTCCATCGAACGCGTCAAGACCGACTGGACGCTGGTGCAGAAGACCCAGATGGATGTCGTGGACTCGGCGCGGGCGGTGTCGCCCACTGAACTCAAGGTCACCCTGAAGAGGCCGAGCAACGACTGGCTGTACCGGATGACCACCCGCGTCGGCGCGATGTTCAGCCGGACCGGCGTGCGCGAGCTGGCCACCGAGCCGGTGGGCACCGGCCCGTACGTGGTGAAGAAGTGGAATCGCGGCGACTCGATCACGCTGGCCCGTCGCAACGGCTACTGGGGGCGCGAACCGCACTTCGCGTCGGTCACCCTCAAGTACTTCAAGGACCCGACGGCGATGAACAACGCGCTGCTCACGGGCACCATCAACGTGATCGGCCAGATGCAGTCCCCGGAGTCCCTGTACCGGTTCCAGAACAACTCCAAGTACAAGGTCATCGAGGGCACGACCAACGGCGAGGTGGTCCTCTCCCTCAACAACGGCTCGGGCCCGATGAAGAATCCAAAGGCCCGCCAGGCGGTCCGCTACGCCATCGACCACAAGGCCCTGATGGACACCTGCTGGGCGGGCCGCGGCAAGCTCATCGGCAGCATGGTCCCGCCGACCGACCCGTGGTATCAGAACCTCACGGACCTGTATCCGTACGACCGTGACAAGGCCGAGAAGCTCGTGAAGGAGTCCGGCGAAGCCGGGCGTACGCTGCGGCTGCGGATTCCGACCCTGCCGTATGCCACCGCGTGCGGCACCGTGGTCAAGAGCCAGCTGGAACAGGTGGGATTCAAGGTCAAGCTGGACCAGCTGGAGTTCCCCGCCGCCTGGCTGTCCACCGTGTTCAAGAACGCCGACTACGACATGTCCATCATCGGCCACGTGGAGCCCCGCGACATGCAGACGGTGTTCGGGAACAAGACGTCCTACATCCGCTACGACAACCCCACGTTCCGGGCGTTGCTGGCGAAGGCGGACCAGGGCACCCGGGAGCAGCAGATCACCCACATGCGAGCGGCCGCCCGGCTGCTCTCCAAGGACGCGGCAGCCGACTGGCTGTTCCTGCTGCCGAACCTGATGGTGGCGGACAAGGACATCACCGGACTGCCCGTGAACTCCGTGACCGAGTCACTGGACCTCACCGGCCTGGGCCGGTCCTGAAAGGCGGCGTGAACCAATGATCGTCCGTCTCGTACAGCGGGCCGGGGTCCTCCTGGCCGGCCTGGCCGTGAGCTCCGTCTTGGTGTTCGCGTTCATGGCGGTACTGCCGGGGGACCCGGCCCGCGTCGCCCTCGGAACCAGTGCGTCGGACTCGGCAGTGGCGCAACTGCGCGAGCAGTTCGGGCTCGACCGGCCGCTCGTGGCCCAGTACCTCCACTGGATACACGGGCTGCTGACCTTCGACCCGGGGGACTCCTACATCTCCCACGCCCCGATCGGCCCGCAGCTCGCCGACCGCCTCCAGGTCACCCTGTGGCTCGTCGGCACCGCCATGGTGATCGCGCTGATCCTGGCCGTTCCGATGGGCACGCTCATGGCCGTGCGGCACCGCAAGCCCTCCGGGCTCCTCCTCTCGGCCGTCTCCCAAGTCGGCGTGGCCATCCCGGCGTTCCTCGCGGGCATCCTCCTGATCACCGTGTTCGCGGTCGGACTCGGATGGCTGCCGGCGAACGGCTGGACACCTCCGGTGGAGGACCCGGTCCTGTTCGTCAAACAACTGGCCATGCCCGCGCTGGCCCTCGGCATGGTGCAGGCGGCGGTGCTCACCCGCTATGTGCGCAGCGCCGTGCTCGACGTCCTCCGGGAGGACTATCTGCGCACCGCGCGCGCCAAGGGACTCCGCCCCACGCGGGCGCTGCTGCGGCACGGGCTGCGGAACGCGTCGGTGCCCGTGGTCACCGTCCTGGCGCTGCAGCTCGCCACGCTGCTGGTGGGCTCCGTCGTCATCGAACGGGTCTTCGTCATCCCCGGGCTCGGCAGCCTGCTGCTGGACAGCGTCGCCAACCGGGACCTCATCGTGGTGCAGGACGTGGTCATGATCATCGCAATGGCGGTGCTGCTCGTGAACTTCGTGGTGGACATGGTCTATCTCCTGATCGACCCGCGGCTCAGGGGAGGTGCGGTATGAGTGCTCTCGACACCGAGGCCATCGTCGCGTCCGCGGCGCCCGCCGCCCGCCGACGGCGCCGCCCGGTCACGGGCAGCCTCCTGGTGGGCGGGCTCATCGTGGCGCTCGTGATCGGCATGGCGCTGCTGTCCTTCGCATGGACCCCGCACGACCCGACCCTGGTGGATCCGGCGGTGCGGTTGCAGGAGCCGTCGGCCGAGTACTGGTTCGGCACGGACAAGTTCGGCCGCGATGTGTTCAGCCAGATCCTGATCGGCTCGCGCACCACGCTGTTCGTCGGCTTCGTGGCGGTGGGGGTCGCCGCCCTGATCGGGGTGCCCCTCGGCATCGTGGCCGGGATGGGCCCCCGCTGGTTCGGCGAGCTGCTGATGCGCGGCAACGACCTGCTGCTCGCCTTCCCGGCGCTGCTGCTGGCCATCATGTTCGCCGCCGTGTACGGCGCGGGCACGCTGGTCGCGATGATCGCCATCGGCATCGCGTCCATCCCCCATTTCGCCCGGCTGATCCGCGGCGGGACCCTGCAGGTGATGCAGACCGAGTACATCACCGCCGCACGCGCGGCGGGACGCGGGCCGTTCGCGATCGCGGTGCGGCACGTTCTGCCAGGCGTCAGCAGTCTCGTCATCGTGCAGGCGTCGGTGGGTTTCGCCATCGCCGTACTCGCCGAGGCCGCGCTGTCCTTCCTGGGCTTCGGCACCCCGCCGCCCACACCGTCCTGGGGCCGGATGCTCCAGGAGAGCCAGGAGCTGCTGTCCATCGCTCCCCGGCTCGCGGTGTTCCCGGGCGTCGCGATCGCGGTGGCGGTGCTCGGATTCAACCTGCTCGGTGACGGGCTGCGCGACCGTTTCGACCCCAAGCTGGAGGACCGCCGATGACCCCGGTACCCGAGACGGGACCGGCCGCCGCCGCCCATGGCTCTCCCGATGACGTGCTGGCCGTGCGGAACCTCGACGTCACGGTGGGCGGCCGCACGCTCGTCGAAGATGTCGGCTTCACCATCAGGGCGGGCGAACGCGTCGGCCTGATCGGCGAGTCGGGCTCGGGCAAGTCGCTGACCGCGCTGAGCGTCATGGGCCTGCTGCCCGAGGGGGTCCGTGCCACCGGTTCGGTGCGGCTCGCCGGAGTCGGCCACGACCTGGTGGGCGCCGACGAGGCGCGGATGTCCCGGGTGCGGGGCAAGGAGATCGCCATGGTCTTCCAGGAGCCCATGACCGCCCTGAACCCCACCATGAAGGTCGGGCGGCAGATCGCCGAGGTGCTGCTGATCCACCGGACCAGGCCCGACCGGGCGTCCGCCCGCGCCGCCGCCGTGGAACTGCTCGCCCAGGTGGGGCTTCCCGACCCGGCGACCGCCGCCGACGCCTACCCGCACCAGTTCTCCGGCGGTCAGCGGCAGCGGGTGGTGCTGGCCATCGCCCTCGCGAACGACCCCGCGCTGCTGGTCTGCGACGAACCCACCACCGCGCTCGACGTCACCGTGCAGGCGCGGGTGCTCGACCTGATCGTGCGGGGCGTCCAGGATCGCAGGTCGGCCATGCTCTTCATCACCCACGACCTGGCCGTGGTGGCCACCGCCTGCGAACGGGTCATGGTCATGTACGGCGGGCGGCTGGTCGAGTCCGGCCCGGTCCGGGAGGTGTTCACGCGCCCCCGGCACCGCTACACCCAGGGCCTGCTCGGCGCCTCGGACCTGACCGCAGTCGACGACCGAGGCCGGCTGGTCACCATCGCCGGGTCGGTACCGCCGGCGGGGCAGTTCCCCGCCGGATGCGTCTTCAGAAACCGGTGCGCCCAGGCGACCGAGGAGTGCGCCACCCGGCCGGACTGGGTTTCGACCGGGCCGGACTCCGGCTACGCCTGCTTCCACCCGGTACCCGAGGGCGCCGCACCCGGGACCGGCACCCCTGCGAACCTGGAGGCCGGCCGTGGCTGAGCAGCCGACCAGCACCCCTCTCACGCCCGGGCCGCGGACCGGCCCCGCGGACGCCATCACCGTCCGCGACGTCACGCGCGACTACCGGCGGGCCCGTACCTCGCTGCGCCGCCCCAGCCCGCCGGTGCACGCCCTGCGCGGCGTCAGCTTCACCGTCCCCCAGGGGCAGCGGTTCGGCATCGTGGGCGAGTCGGGATGCGGCAAGTCGACCCTGCTGCGGATTGTGGCCGGGCTCGACCGGCCCACCAGCGGCAGTGTCGCGATCGACGGCCGGGACATCACCGGGCTCGGGGAGAGACGGCTGAAGTTCGTCCGCGAGCGGCTGCAGCTGGTGTTCCAGGACCCGATGGGTTCGCTGGACCCGCGCATGCGTGTCGGCGACATCGTGGCCGAACCGCTCGTCGCGCAGGGGCACGGGAACCGCCGGGAGCGGGTGGCCGAGCTGCTGGAGGCGGTCGGCCTGCGCGCCGACGCGGCGGACCGCTATCCGCACCAGTTCTCCGGCGGCCAGCGGCAGCGCATCTCGATCGCGCGTGCCCTCGCCCCCCGCCCGAAGATCATCGTGGCGGATGAGCCGGTGAGCGCCCTGGACGTGTCCGTACGGGCCCAGGTGCTCAACCTCATCACCGACCTCGTCGAGGAGTTGTCCCTCACGCTGGTCTTCGTCTCCCACGACCTGTCCGTGGTCCGCCATGTGTGCGACCGGGTCGCGGTCATGCACGCCGGACAGATCGTGGAGACCGGGCCCACGGAGCAGGTGTACGAGGACCCGCGGCATTCCTACACACGCAGGCTCATCGCCGCCGTTCCGACCCTGGGCAAGGCACTGTCCGGGGTGTCGGCAGCCGACCTCAACCGGGAGTAGCGACCGTGACCACCCAAGTCCCATCCGCCGACGGCGCATCCCCCGTGGGGAAGGAGTTCCCCGAGGGCCTTCCCATCGGCGACCACTGGGTCGAGGCACCCGCCACCGGGGACGTCCGCTTCCCCTACGACGGGACACTCGTCGCCCGGGCCCCCGTCGGGGACACCGGCCTCGCGCGCCGGGCACTGGACGCGGCCCTCGCCGTGCGCGAGCAGGTCGGACGGCTCCCCTCGCACACCCGCAGGGCCGCGCTCCTCGCCACCCACGAGGCCGTCACCTCCCGGCGCGTGGACTTCGAGCGGCTTCTGGTCCTGGAGACCGGAAAGCCACTGGTCGACTGCCGGGTCGAGGTGGATCGCACCCTGCTGACCCTGCTGACCGCGGCCGAGGAAGTGGCCCGGCTGCACGGGGAGACGGTGCCGCTGGACCTGCTGCCGTCGGGCGAGGGGCTGCTCGGCTTCTGGACCCGTAAGCCGATCGGCGTGGTGGTGGGCATCGCGGGCTTCAACTACCCGCTGCTGCTCGCCGCGCACAAGATCGCGCCCTCACTGGCCGCCGGCTGCCCGATCATCGTCAAGCCCGCCCCGCAGACACCGTTGGCCACCCTGTGGCTGGTGCACCTCCTCCGCGAGGCCCTGAGCGCACACGACGCGCCGCGGGCGGCGGTGCAGCTGGTGACCGGCGGGCCCGAGGTGGGTGTCGCGCTGACCACCGACCGCCGGATCGGGGCGGTGTCCTTCACCGGTTCCGCCGCGGTGGGCCACCGGATCGCCCGGGACGCCGCCCCCACGAAGGTGCTGCTCGAACTCGGCTCCAACGCCGCCTTGGTGGTGGCCGCCGACGCCGACCTCGACGCCGCCGCCGACGCGGTCGTACGCGGCGGGTACTACGCGTCGGGCCAGGCGTGCATCAGCGTGCAGCGGGTCATCGTGGTCGATGCCGTGCGGGAGGAGTTCGTGGCCCGGCTGACGGAGCGAGTGGCCCAGGTGGCCGTGGGCGATCCCCGCGATCCGGCGACGCGTGTCTCGGCGCTCATCGACGAGCGGTCGACCGGGCGGGTGCGCGCGTGGCTGGCGGAGGCGGTGGAGGCGGGGGCGTCACTGGCGGCCGGAGGCCGGGTCACCGACGGGGTGATCGAGCCCACCGTACTGCTCGATGTGGACCGCGCCCTTCCCGTCTGGGACGAGGAAGTGTTCGGCCCCGTGGTCGCGGTACGGTCCGTCCCCGATCTGGAGACCGCCTTCGACGTGGTCAACGACTCACGCTACGGACTGCACGCGAGCGTCTACACCAGCGCCCTGGACACGGCGTTCACCGCTCTCGACCGCCTGGAGGTGGGCGGGGTGGTCGTCAACGAGGTTCCCGGTTTCCGCTCCGACGTCATGCCGTACGGCGGCGTCAAGGACTCCGGGACCGGAAGGGAAGGCCCGAGGTTCGCCATCGAAGAGCTGACCGTCACCCGTATGGCAGTGATCCGCCCGACGACACAGAAGCCGTGAGGACCCCAGTGCAAGCTCAGGACCACACCGATCCGATGGACGCGTACTCCCGCCTGTTCCGGCTCGACGGCCGCAAGGCCGTCGTGGTGGGCGCGGGCAGCGGAATCGGCCGCGAGAGCGCCCTGGCCCTCGCCGCGCACGGCGCCACGGTCGTGTGCGCCGACCGTGACCTGACGGCGGCCACGGAGACGGCCTCGATGGGGCCGGGCCTTTCCCCGCGCGCCCTCGACGTGCTCGACGGCGAGGCGGTGACACGGGCCGCCGAGGAGCTGGGCCCCGTCGACGTGCTCGTCTTCACCGCCGCGACGAACGTGCGCAAGCCGCTGCTCGACTACACGGCCGAGGAGTTCGAACGGGTCGTGGCGCTCAATCTGCGCGCCTCCTTCGACCTGGTGCGGGCGTTCGGCCGTGGCATGGCCGCACGCGGTGGCGGAAGCATCATCGGCTTCAGCTCGATCCGCGCGGTGGCCGTCGAGCCGGGACAGGGCGTGTACGCGGCCACGAAGGCGGGCCTGGTCCAGATGCTGCGGACCGCGGCGGCCGAACTGGGCCCGTCGGGGGTGCGGGTGAACACCGTCGCCCCGGGCATCGTGGACACCCCGCTGACCGCGCAGATCAGGGCCGTGCCGGAGTGGTCGGAGGCCTACGCGTCCAAGAGCGCCCTGGGCCGCTGGTCCCGGCCGGACGAACTGGCCGGTGCCGTCGTCTACCTGGCGTCGGACGCGTCGTCCTTCGTCACCGGAAGCCAGCTCTTCGTCGACGGCGGCTGGACGGCGATCGACGGACGCTATACGCCGCCCAGCTGACCCTGCGGTGCCGGCGGCCCAGTCGGCTACTGGGCCACGGCCGTAGCGGTGCGTGCGCCGGAACCCGCTGGGGCTGATGCCCCGGATCCGTGTGTGCGCTGAAGGCGCGCCGCTGGTCGCCCGCGAGTTGGCGCTTCCGGTCGGCGCGGTCCCCGAACCGTTCATCGGCCTCGCCGACGTCGGGGCCGCGGTGCTCGCCGGCCCGATATCACCGTCGTCCGTGCCCGACGGCCTCCTGACGCTCCCTGCCTGCGGCCCCTGGCGGGCGGGGGCGCCGGGGCCGTCCGATCAGCACGGCCAGGTGCACCGCGAGCATCACCACAGCGGTCACGGCGGCGCTGTGCCACAGCAGCGCGTCCATCCGGCCCGCCGAGAGGTACGCGCCCGCGGCCACCGCCGCCAGGGCGCACACCGCGCGGTCGATGATGCTCTCCACCGACAGCAGGGTGGCGCGCGGAGCGCCCGGCGGCACCGCGTCGTTCACCAGTTTGCGCTGGATGGGATACGCGAAGCCGGTGACCGCCGAGAACAGGCAGAGCAGCGCCACCGCCGCCATCGGCCCACCCAGGGTGATCCCGGCCAGGGACACCGCCATCGCCAGGCTCAAGACGGACACCATCGTCAGCGGTTTCAGCTTGCGGCCCAGCCACTGCGGCCGGGCCGCACCCACGGCCTCGGCCACCGTCACCGCCGCCAGCACAGTGCCGTGCGAGGGCTCCGGGATGCCCTGGCCGATCAGGATCGGCTGGAACAGGTTCACCTGGCAGATCCGGGAGAGCGTGAAGACCGCCACGCCCTGCACCATCACCAGGGCCAGCCACGGGGAGCCGCGCAGCCGGCGCAGCGCCCGCCCCGCCTCCCGCCACACCCCCGACCGGCGTGTCCCCGACTCCGCGCCCACCAGCCGGGGCAGGGCCATGGCACAGGCCAGTGACGCCCCGGCGCTGGCCGCGCTGAGGAGGTACGGGGCGGGCCGGAACAGCGCCATCAGCGGTCCCACCAGGGGCCAGCACATCACCTTCGCGGCCAGGCCGAGGGCCCGCGCGGTGCCCTCGGCGCGCAGATAGTGGTCGTCCGCGCCCTCCGCGTGCAGCGCGTCGTAGAGGTAGGCGCTGGCCGCCCCGGAGGTGAGGGAGCGTCCCGCGGCGATGGCGAGGAAGTGGACCAGGAAGCCGGTGTAGTCGAGGGAGATGACCGGGGCCAGGTTCGCCGCGGTCATCACCACGGCGCCCGCGCGCAGACAGTTGCGGGCGCCGATGCGGTCGGCCACCAGGCCGGTCGGGATCTCGAACAGGCAGAAGGCGATGTAGTAGAGGGACTGGATGCCGAAGATCTGCGCGTCCGAGAGCCCGGCCTGCCGCTGGTAGCCGTAGAAGACCGGCATCCACCACAGCAGGTTGAACAGCAGCTGGAAACCGTTGTTGAGGGCGATGACCCGGCGTGCCCCGGCGGTGAGCGGGGTCCGTCCCTCCGCCGGGGAGCGGCGGAGGAACGGCACACGGCCCTTCACAGCGCGTACGGGCGGAGCTGGACCAGCTTGAAACCGCCCTCTTCGGTCATCAGCCACTCGATGTCCAGCGGATCGTCCGGATCATCGTGATCGTCCGCGAAGTGCGACTGGAGCAGCCGCCCGGTGAGCGCGAGATCCGCCAGCCGCGCCCGGGCCGAGGACGGCAGGTCCTCGACCGAAGAACCGAGGTCCACGGTGCGGCCCCCGCCCTCCACAGTGTTGTAGAGGTACTGCAACGGCAGCGCGGTGCCGTCGACGACGCTCTCGGGCGAACCGGGCGTGCAGTTGATGTAAACGTTGCGGAAGTCCTCGCGCCGCGTGGGGTTGCAGGTGACCAGCACCCCGCCGAGCTCGGCCGGGGTGTACTCCTGCACGATGACGCCCATGTAGGTGTCGTCCAGGGAGATGCCCGCCTCGTGACGGAGCCGGACGCTGCGCGGCGACACCAGCGAGGCCCACACCTGCCGTACGGCGTCGAGGAGTTCGTCCGTGCCGTGCACCGTGGTGATGGAGTCGTAGACCCCGGCGGCGGAAAAGCCGGGCAGGTCCTCGGCATTGGAGGAGGACCGCACCACCAGCCGCTTGCGGCACACGCGGTCCGCGAACGGGCCGGTGATCCGCGCGGCCACGTCCTCCGGCACCGGGGTGGCGCGCACCAGCTGCTGGAGGCTCAGGCACAGTGGGTCCAGCACATCGGTGGCTCCCAGCTCCAGGGCCATCTTCAGCTTGCCGATGCCCTGTTGCAGAGCGGGCGAGGAGATCAGGAAGCGGTGCTGGAGGGCGAACGGCAGCGCCACGCCGTCGGGCGCGGTGACGGTGGCCGCCACGAACTCCGAGGCCGCCTGGCGCAGCGCCTCGGGGTCGGCGGACGCGGTCAGCCGGGAGGCGAGATGGCCGTACAGGTCCTTCCGGGGCGGCCGGGCGCGGCCGTAGAAGGCGGTGAGATCGGCGGTGCGGCTGTCCAGCACATGGTGGAGTTCACCAAGGTTGGCGGCCTTGGTGCCGTAGCGGTCGCGGTCCTCGCGGCGCAGCCGGCGCAGTTCCAGGACGGGGATGTCCTCCAGCAGCGGCGGCTCCAGCCGGATCCGCTGCTGGTGCCACGCGGGCTCGTCCAGCTCCGGGACCTCGTGCAGCCGGACCAGGCTCACCTCGTCGTCCTGGACCCGGTAGCACACCCACGCCCCGTCCAGCTCCTCCGACTCCACCAGCCGGGCCATGTCGCGCACGATGGCGTTCGGAATGCCCCAGCCGGAGGCCAGCACATTGGTGTGGGACAGCGGGGTGATGGGGGCGGCGTTGATGAATCCGGCCACCCGTGGCACATCGTCGGGCAGACGGTCCATGGCCACGATGTCCGACCAGCCGAGGTCCCCGGCGTGCGCGCGGTACTCCTCGAGCGAGGCGAACCACCGCAGCCGTCCGATGACCTCCCCGGTGTTCAGCGGGGTGCGGGGGCGGCTGACGAACAGCTCGTGGCTGAGGATGCGCGGCAGCGTTACGTCGCTCACGTGGGCGAGTGCCGCCTCCTGGCCGTGGTTGGCGGGTTTCAGCAGCAACGGCAGCCGCCCGTCCACCCGCTCCCGGACGAAGTCGTAGAACTCCTGGAGCAAGGCGCCGTCCATGGTGTCGGCCTCGGTGGTCTCCAGCACCAGGAACGGCCGGTCCCGGCCCTCGGTGTCCTCATCGGCGTGCAGCGACAGCACACCGAGCAGGAAGCGGCGGCCGGGGTCGGTGTACACCGAGGCGTTGAACGCGTCGAGCCCGGCGTCGAGGTCGTCCAGGTCCATCCCGAGGATGCGGGTGGCCACATAGTTGACGTGGAAGGGGTGGACCGCGGTGTCCAGCAGATGCCAGGTGTGCCCGGTGCGGTCGACCACCACCTTCAGATACGGGTGTCCGGCCAGCACTCCGGACAGCGACCGGAACAGCGGCAGCGACAGGTTCTCCCCGACCACGGTGGCATCGGTGCCGGGCGCGGTGGCCGGGCCCGGAAGCGCGCTGATGCCGGTCATCACGGCTTCCCGGTGACCGGGGCGGGCGGCAGGACGGTGGGCAGGGCGTCGTTGAGCCTTTCGAAGTCACGTATCACCGTGACCGGATCGTCGGCCACCAGCAGACACAGCGCCGCCATGGTGTTCGCGCCCGCCGCCGGGTCGTAGACCGGCACCGGGGTGCCGTCCGGCAGCGAGTGCTCGGCCACCTGCGTCAGCCGGGCCCCGGTGGAGATCATTCCGGAGCCCTGGACGGCGGCGAAGTCCCACAGCCGCCGGTCCGGCCACGGCGCGCCCGAGCCGTCCACGGCCAGCACCACCAGCGAGCCGGCCGCGCCCTTCGCGTCCGCGGCGCCCAGCACCGAACCGGGCCCCGGATCGGGCCAGTCGGCCTCGCGGCCGAGCAGCCGGTCGATGAGCATGCCGATGACGTCCACCCCGAAGACCTCCTCGATCTGGGGGACGGTCATCGCGCCACCGAACCGGGCGGCGGTCTCGATGACCCACATCCGTCCGTCGGCGCCCAGCTTGATCTCGGTGTGGGTGCCGCAGGTGCGCAGGCCGAGCGCGTCCACGGCGGCCGTCGCCAGCTCCACCACCTTGCGCTGGGCATCCTCGGGGAGCAGAGCGGGGGTGATCCCGGCGCGCTCGGTGAACGGCTCGACGGTGGGCATCCGCCCGCTCAGGCACACCGGGTGATAGACGCCCTCGGCCACGACGCCCTCGACGCTGACGTAGTCGCCCCAGCCGGGCTCCTCGAACCAGTCGGCGGCCGTGCCCGTCACGATCTCCTCGACGAGGAAATCGGCGGCCGCCCCGGCCACGTGCAGCTCGGCGTAGCCCTGGCGGGCGGAGTCCTCCATCACCTCACGGGCCCGGGCCCAGGCGGGCGCGATGTCCTGCGGGCCGCGCAGGATCTGATGGGCGGTGGACCCGGCGCTCCAGGCCGCCTTCATCAGCATCGGGTACGGGATCTCGGCCGCGGCCTCGTGCAGGTCGCGCTCGGTGGCCACGGAGCGGAACCGTGGCTGGGACACCTCGTGCGCGTCCCAGGTGCGGCGCATCATCCGCTTGTCCCGGGCCAGCACGCAGTGCGCACCGGCCCCGGCGAGACCCAGCCGCTCGCAGGCGTCCGCCACCGCCACCACGGCGTACTCGGACGGGGTGAACACCGCGTCGGCGCCGACGGCCTGTGCCTGAGCCGTGATGAGCGCGACGAGGTCCTGGGACGCGGTGTCCACGGGGCTGATCACCGAGGCGCACAGCCGGGTGACCACCTCGTGGGCGGAGGGCGGAAGGGGAACGAGCACGAGCAGATGCACTTCGGCCTTCGCGGCGACCCGGGACAGCGCGTATTCCAGCGGCGGCCCGCCCTTGGCGTAGACAAACAGCACCTTACTCACAGACAACGACTCCTCGGTTCAGAGTTTCCCGATGGCTCGGCGAGAACCGGCGGGCCGGCACATCCGCCGCGATCCGGGCCCGTCAAGCGAACCAGTCGGGCATGACGCGTACCCCCCGAATCAGGGGTGGGCGCTCAGGCAAATGCCTGAGTGTCACGAAGGGGTCACCGTGAGCGGGACCGCCGGGTGCGGGTTTCAGCCCTTCTCCGCACGTTTCGCGTTCCGGCTGGATACGCCGCATGTGAGCGCGCGGCCTGGGCAATCCTTGGTCATGCCTCCGGCCGTCCGCACCCGGAGGCCGGACCGGAAAGGCGACTGGTGTCCGATATGGGCCTGAGTACGCTGCTCGAGCGCATGCCCGTGTCATGGTGGGAAGCCGATGAGGGGCTGCGCATCGTCAACTGCGGCGGGGGCGCCTTCCACGACCCCGGCACCGCACAGCGGTTCGTCGACAGTCTCGGCGGCACGGCCGGCGCCACGCGGGAAGGGGCGGCCGCCGAGGGCCGGGAGCCGGGGATCGACCGCCGCCAGGTCCGGTTCGGCGGGCGGCTGTTCGACGTCACCTCCTACTCCGGCCGACTGGCCGGTGACGGCCGGGGCGGGGTCAGCGGGCTCGCGGTGGACATCAGCGCCCTGGAGCTCGGACACCACGGCTACGCCGCGTTCACCGACTTCGCCGGCATGGCGCCCGCCGCGGCGTTCATCCGCGACGCCCACGGCCGCTACCTGTGGGCCAACCACGCCTACGCCCATCTGTACGGCACCACCCCCGACGCCGTGATCGGCAGCAGCGTCACCGATGTCGACGCCCCCGAGGACGTGACGGCCTTCCAGACCCTGGACCGGCAGGTACTCAGCTCGGGCAGGCCGGTGCGGCACACCATCGGCTACCACCGCCCCGACGGCTCACCCGGGCGCGCGGTCGGCCACCGCTTCCCGGTGGCCGAGGGTGGCCGGACCTGTGTGGCCGGGATCTACATCGACATCACCGACTACACCCTCGCCCTGAGCCGGCGGCGCGCTGCCGAGGAGGACCTCCGGGCGCTCACCGAACACAGCGGTCTGCCCTGCGCCCTGCTCTCGCCGGGCGGCCGGATCCGCCGGGTCAGCGCCTCGGCCGCGGAACTGCTGCGGGTCCATGTGCCCGATCTGCTCGGCCGCCCCGCCCACCGCCATCTGGCCCCCGCCGACGATCTGGCCGGACTGCGCCACGCCTGGCGGGATCTGGTGAACCGGCGCCGACGCCGGTTCCAGACCTCCGCGGTCTTCCTCGACGCCCGGGGCGACGAGTGGCGGGCCCAGGTGCTGCTCACCGCCGTCAGCAGCGGTTCGCGGCGGGCCCGCGGCGTCTGGGCGGTACTGCCCCACCACACCCTGCCGCACCCGCCGCTGCCACCGCTCACCGCGGCGCAGTTGCGCATCCTCACCCTGCTGTCCGCCGGGCACGGCAACAACGAGATCGCCGCCTCGCTCCGGCTCTCCCGGCAGACCCTGGACTACCACCTCGGCCGGCTACGGGAGTTGCTGGCGGCACCCACCCGGCTGGCGCTGGTCAGCCGGGCGTATGTGCTGGGCATCCTCGATCCGCAGGCGTGGCCGCCACGTTCGGCCGCCGGCTGCCGCCCGGCCGGTCCCTGCTGACGGGTCCATGAGGCCGGAAAGCGGGTAGTCCAGGCATTCCGCTGAGTATCGCCCGCGGCGGGCCCGGGCACGGTGCCCGGCCCGCCGCGGACCGCCGCGCTGGATTCCAGACCCTCAGGATCGGGAGCCGACATGCGCCCGCTCCGCCATGTTCACCAGCGGCTGGACACTCAGCAGAGCCGGCGGTACGGCACTTCGGGAATCATCCGCTCCCAGTCGTTCCGCGAGAGCCCGCCCCGGGCTCGTTCGCAGACCGCAGCGGCCACCTGGTGGTCCGAGACGCGGTACGTCTGCGACGGGATGTGATCGCTGGCGACCGTCACGGTGCCGTCGTCCCGGCTGAACGCGACGGACTGGACGGGGTCGGACGGGGTGGGGAGGACGGACCCCAGGGGCTGGTTGGCGGCGGCGTCCCACAGCCGGAGGGTCCCGTCGAGTCCGGCCACGGCCAGGGTACGGCTGTCGTGGGCGAAGCGCAGCGCGGTCACCGGCGCCGCGGAGTCCTGATGGGCGTCGGTGATCAGCCCGGACATGGTGCCCAGGCGCTTGCTCAGACCGCCGTCGAGCAGGGTCACCCGGCCGGAGTGGTCGCCCGCCGCCAGATACCGGCCGTCGGGGCTGAAGGCCATCGCCTCGACGCCCGTCCAGGACGCCGCTCCCCCGGCGGCCGGGACGGCCGATGTGCCGGCCCCGGCCGAAAGCCGCCTGACCCGCGCCGAGGGGGACGTCAGATCGATGGCGTGGCCGTCCGATGTGACGAGCCACCGTCCGTCGGGAGAGATGGTCAGGGCGTCGCCGCCGACGCCCTTGACGACCCGCGTCCTCGTACGGGTACGGACGTCCCAGACCTCGCTCCGCCACCTCTCCGCACCCTGGCGGAGCGACACCGCCAGGGTCGAGCCATCGGGGCTCAGCGCGATCCGGCGGACCAGGGCCCTGGGACGGATGGTCAGGGTCAGCTCGACAGGACCGCTCCGCTCGCGCCACAGAACGACGCGCTGACGGGAACCCGGCTGGTCCACGGAGTTCAGCGTATAGGCGGCGCTGCGTCCGTTCGCCGCGAACGCCACGAGGCCGTAGCACGAGGTGGCCGGCTCACCGCCCCGCCGGCCCGGTGAGTCCGCCCCGGAACAGGTGCCGATCCCGGGAGAGTTCCCCTTGTCGCGGCCGCTGCGCACATCGACGAACCGGAACCGCTCCTGACCGTGCGACGGCCGAGCGGTGGCCAGCGTCGCGCCGTCCGGGCCGAGCCACATGCCCGTCGCCGGATCCGTGGTCCAGCGCTGGTGTGCCAGATCGCCCAGGCTGACCGTGCGGACGGCTTTCCCGGCCCCGGTGTCGGGGCCCGCGTCGGCGATGTAACGGATGAACCGGGCGCCGGGGTCGATACTGAAGTCGCTCGCCGAGTCCGCTGTGGTGGCGTATTGGAAAACGGGGCCGTCGGACACCGGTGGCCGCCATACCTGGATTCCCCGCTGCCCCGAGGTCACCAGGAACTTTCCGTCCTCGGTGTAGCGCAGCGCAGCGGATCCGTTGCCCCGGAACTCGTCGACCCGCCGGCCGGTGGCCGTGTCCCAGGTGCCCGCCCGCTCTCCGACGCCGAAGGCCACCCGGCGGCCGTCGGGGCTGAACGCCACGGCGCACTCGTCGGACTCCCCCACCCGGTAGGCGTTCCGCAGCGTCACCGGGCGCTGTCCAGCGACCCGCCAGAGTCGTATCCGCCCGTCTTCCGGACACAGTCCCACCAGGCGGTCGTCCCGGCTGACAGCCGCTTTGCCGAGTCCCGGCACCCGCTGCTCGAAGAGCGTGCGGCGGCGGTCCAGGTCCCACAGGCGAACCGTGACGGTGTCGCCGCCCAGGCCGTCGTCGGCCAGGACCGTGCGGCCGCTCGGGCCGAAGACCGCCGTCGTCGGCCATCGCGAGCTGAGAGGTGGGCCGACCCGGTGTCCCGCGGCCACGTCCCACAGGACCAGCCCGCCGTCCCCGGACAGGGCGAGCCGACGGCCGTCGGGGCTCAGCGCGCTCACGTCCCAGTCGTCACCGATGCCGGGGTACCGCCCGGTCCTGCGGTGGCCGGAGACGTCCCAGGTCGTCACCTGTCGACCGGTCGCCTGGACCAGCACACGTCCGTCGTCGCTGAGGAAGAGCTGATCGGCCAGGTCTTCGGACACCGGGGCGAACCGGTCCTCCTCCCGCTGTTCCATCGCCCCCAGCAGCGCCGACCGGGTCTCCGTGGTGGGGGCGGTACGCCAGGCGGCCAGGCTCAGCCGCATCGCGGTGACCGGGTCCGAGTAGCGCAGGTTCTCCGCCACGGCGGCCACGCGCCGGGCCGCGGCCTGCACCCGGCGCTCGTCGCTGGTGCGGTTCTGCTGCCAGGCGACCACACCGGCCACCAGGGACGCCACCAGCAACAGGGACAACGTGGTGACCAGACCGTGCCGCCGGCGGCGTTCCCGGGTGAGCGCCGTGCCGCTGGCGCGGAGGAACTCCCGCTCCAGCGGGATGAGACGGGCGTCCCAGCCGGGCTGGGAGAACACCTCCTGTGCGACGGTCAGACGCGCTCCGCGGTACAGGGCCCCCGGATCGCGGCCGAGGTCCCGCCACGTGGTGGCCGCCTCGGTGAGCCGGCGGTGGACGCGCAACCGGTCGCGCTCCGCGTCGATCCAGCCCCGGAGCCGGGGCCAGGCGGTGATCAGGGCTTCGTGGGCCAGGTCGATCGTGTCCCCGTCGAGGGTGACCAGCCGGGCGAGGGCGAGGCGTTCGATGACGGTGGCGGTGTCACCCTCCTCGCCGAAGTCGAGTTCGTCGCGTCGGGTGGGGCGGCGGGTGTCGGGCGTACCGTCCCCCGGGGAGATCAGCCGCAGCAGAACGCTCTGGGCGATGTCGGCCTGGGCGGGGCTGAACCGGCTGTGGACCTCCTCGGCGGTGCGGGCGATCGCGCCGTGCAGTCCGCCGCTCGCCTCGTAGTTCTCCATGGTCAGGGCGCGGCCCTTGCGGCGGCGCCAGGTCTCCAGCAGGGCGTGGGACATCAGCGGTAGTCCGCCCGGCTCGCCTTCCACTTCCGCGATGACGCGGGAGGTCAGGGCGCGTTCGACGATCAGCCCGGTGGCCTGGGCGGGTCTGACGATCGCTTCCCGCAGCTCGTCGCCGTTCATGGGCGGCGTCAGGAGGGTGGCGTCGCGCAGCGCGTCGGCCAGCGGCTGATGACCGGCCAGGTTGCCGAAGAAGTCGGCCCGTACCGAGATCAGCACCCGCATCCCGCTGCCGGGATCCATGGCCTCCAGCAGCAGCTCGATGAAGGCCGTCCGTTCGGCCGGGTCGGTGCAGAGGGTGTACAGCTCCTCGAACTGGTCGACGATCAGCCAGGTGTCGCCGCTCGCGGCGTCCTTCGGGGTGAGCCGGCGGTCGCGGTCGCGCAGCGGGTGCTCGCCCGGCGTGATGATGCGTACGCCTGCGGGCCGCGGATCGTCGGCCGTTCGCAGACGGGGGATGAGTCCGGCCCGCAGGAGGGACGACTTGCCGCTGCCGGAGGCTCCGACCACGGCGGCCAGGCGTCGGCCGCGGGTCAGCCGCAACACGTCCTCGATGAGCTGGTCGCGGCCGAAGTACAGGGCCGCGTCGTCCAGTTCGAAACGGGCCAGCCCTCGATACGGCTCGGGGGTGCCGTCCTCCGCCCGCGGCTCGGCGGCGTCCTCCTCGGCCGCCTGCCGCCAGCGCCGCTCCCACTCCTCGGCGTCCCCTCCGCACGCCCGTACGTAGGCCAGGACGACCGGCAGGGTCGGCAGCCGCTCCCCCGCGGCGGCCTGGGACAGCGTGCTCGCCCCGTGGTCCGACTTCCGCGCCATCGCCCGGTAGGTGGGACCTCCGGCTTCCTGACGCAGCTTGCGCAACTCGTATGCGAACCGCTGCACCGGCCCCTCGGCCGGATCCAGCGGCGTCTCACGGCGACCCGCCATGGGTGATCCTTCCCTGTCCGTCCCGCCCACCCGCGCTCCCCTCCCGGCGTCGCGGCCATTGATCAGCCTGGTGGGAGGTGGCTGTCATTCAATGCCGCGGCGGCTGAAGTCGGAGGTGGCCGGGACCAGAAGGCCGGGGGGCACGGCGCTTTCCCGGACCCGGTCATGACCTGCCCAGCCCCGATCGAGGGGCGGGCTGTCCACGCGAGCCCGACGGGCTCGACACGGGGAGGAATCACCATGCGCAACCAGGACAGGTACACCACGGTCGCCCGCGCTTCGGCCGGAGTCGTGACGGGGACGGGGACGGGGAACTGGCCGCCGCCGCGGTCGGCGGGCACGTCGGCGGCCGGCTGACAGGGGTGGAAGCCGGTGCGCGCCACGGGGTCCGGGCGCGCACCGGCCCGGCCTTCGCCCGGTGCCGGGGGCCGGCGGGGCCTCGGCATCACGGGCGGGCTTCCAGCAGGGCTCGTACCTCGTCGGCTTCGGGGGTGCCGGACCGGCCGAGGAGGCGCAGTGCCTGCTCCCAGCAGGTGCGGGCCCGTCCGGACTGGCCGAGCTGTTCCAGCGCCCGCCCGAGCACGGTCAGCGCATGGGCGCGGCGCTGATCGCCGCCGAGGTCGTTGAGCAGGGCGAGGGCGTGTTCGGCCTGGACGGCGGCCCGCTGGGGATGGAGCAGGGCCAGTTCCGCCTGGGCCATCCGGTAGTGGGTCATGCCCTGCCAGAAGGGCTGTCTGGTTTCCTCGAATCCGTCCAGCGCCCGCTGGAGCTGGGACAGAGCCTGCTCATGGCGATGGGCCCGGTGGAGGGCGAGGGCCAGGGCGTAGTGGCCGTTGGCCAGGCGAAGCCGGGCGCCGAGTTCCTGCCAGGATTCGACGGCTTGCTCGCAGGCGGCGATGGCCTGCTCGCTCCGGCCGAGTTCCAGGTCGGCTCTGGCGATGTTCATGAGCATGGTGGTCTCGCCGTAGCGGTTGGCATCGGCCCGGAAGACCTCCATGGCCTGCCGGTAGCGGGCCGCCGCCTCCTCGTGGCGGTTCCGGGCGGTGGCGAGGTTGCCCTGCAGGTTCAGCGCATAGCTGTGGGTGAGGGGGTCCTGGGCGGTCCGGCCGAGGGTGAGGGCGAGCCGCGCCTGGGCCCGTGCCTGGTCCAGCCGGCCGGCGAGATGGTGCGCCTGGCCGAGGAGGAGCCGGGCCCGTCCCTCGGCCCCGGTGTCCCGCTCGGCGCCGGCACGGTCGGCCACCGCTTGGGCGGCCTGCTCGTACTGGTGCACACAGGTGCCGGATTCCATCAGGTCCTGGCCGGCGAGCAGCAGATCGGCCGCGCGGGGCAGCAGGGTCGGCTCGTCGACCGCCTGGTGGACGGTGGCGAGCAGCGCGGGCCCTTCGTCGAAGAGCCAGTTCAGCGCGGGTTTGCTGTCGTCGAACTGAAGC
Organism: Streptomyces sp. NBRC 110028; assembly: GCF_001417735.1. Classification (GTDB taxonomy): domain Bacteria; phylum Actinomycetota; class Actinomycetes; order Streptomycetales; family Streptomycetaceae; genus Streptomyces. Next base: position 38,640 of record NZ_BBUZ01000030.1, on the reverse strand, counting down.
CCGGGCCAGGTGGTCGGGGCCAGATGGCCGAGCAGCCGGTCGCCGGGGTTGTGCAGCGCGTAGGTGGCGGTGGCGGTGGCCAGGTAGAAGTCGAGGAGCCGGGCCAGGACTGCCCGGCGTTCCGCACCGGTCTCCTCGGCTTCGGCGCGCTCGCGGGCGTAGAGACGCAGCAGGTCGTGGTAGTGCCAGCGATCGGACGCGGCCGACTCCAGCATGCTCAGGTCGACCAGGGATTCCAGCAGGGACGCGGTGGCGCGATCGCCCCGTGGGTCGCGGCGGAGGACGGTGGCGGCCGTGGGGAGGGACAGACTCGGCACGTCCGGGAGGGCGAGCAGGCGGAAGGCCCGTGCCTGCTCCGGGGGCAGCTGCCCGTAGCCCAGGGCGAAGGAGGCCTCGACGGCCAGGTCGCCGGTGCGCAGCTCATGGAGCCGATGGTGCTCATCGGCCAGCCGACGGGTCAGGGAAGTGACCTTCCAGGCCGGACGGGCGGCCAGCCGGGCTGCGGCGATACGGATCGCCAGCGGCAGGAAGCCGCAAGCCGCGACCGTCTCCTGGCAGGCCTCGGGCTCTTCCGCGGCCCGGGCCGGGCCCACGATCCGGGTGAAGAGAGCCAAGGCTTCCGGCGGGTCCATGACATCCAGACCGACCAGGCCGGCGCCGTCGAGATCCGCCATGCGGGCACGGCTGGTGACCAGGACCGCACAGCCCCGGGCCCCGGGCAGCAACGGACGTATCCGGGCCGCGCTGTGCGCGTTGTCCAGCAGCACCAGGACGCGGCGGTCGGCCAGGAGCGAGCGGTACAGCGCCGCCCGCTCCTGCGTGCCCTCGGGAAGGGCGGCGGGCGGGGTTCCCAGGGCGCGCAGGAAGGTGCCGAGCACCGCCGCGGGCTCGGCCGGGCGCGGGCCGTGGCCCATCAGGTCCGCGTACAGCTGTCCGTCGGGAAAATGTTCCCGTACGGACTGGGCGACGTACACGGCCAGCGCGGTCTTGCCCACCCCGCCCAGTCCGTGCACCGCGGCGACGGCCACCGCTGTTCCGCGCGGGCGCAGCAGCTGCCCCCGCAGGGCGTCCACGGCGGCCCGGCGGCCGGTGAAGTCGGTCGGCGGCGCGGGGAGTTGCGCCGGGCGCGGGACCGTAGGGTGGACGGCCGCCGCGTCCATCGGGGCGGCGGGCGGGGCGGCGAGGGCGGGGTCGGCACGCAGGATGCGCTGGTGGAGCCGCTCGAGATCGGGGCCGGGGTCCACGCCGAGTTCTGCGGCGAGCAGCCGGCGCGTATCGGCGTAGAGGCCCAGGGCCTCGGCTTGCCGACCACTGCGGTAGAGCGCCAGCATCAACATGCCGCGCGGCCGCTCCCGCAGCGGGTGCTCGGCCGTGAACGCTGTCAGCTCCGAGACCATCTCCGTGTGGAGGCCCGATTCCAGGCCGAGTTCGAAGCCGGCCTCCCACAGGGCCAGGCGCCACTCCTGCAGACGACCGCGCTGGGCCTGCGCGTACGGGCCGGGGACCCCGGCCAGCGGTTGCCCGTCCCACAACCCGAGCGCGGTGTGCAGCAGTTTCCGCGCCTCGGACGGATCCCCTTCCGCCCGGGCACGCCTCGCTTGCGCCTCGTACCTCCGGCAGAGTTCGAGGTCCAGCGTCTCCGGCCCCGCTCGGAGCGCGTATCCCCCGGCTTCCGAGACCAGTACGCCAGGCCCCAGCTTCCGACGCAGCCGGAAGGCATAGGTACGCAATCCCGCGATCACTTCGGGCGGCGGCGTTTCCCCCCACACCGCGTCGACCAACTCGTCCGCGGTGGCCGTGCGTCCCTGCCGGAGCAGCAGCACACACATCAGGGCCTGTTCCTGCGGACTGAGGGTGGCAAGTGCGTGTTCACCACGCCAGATACGAACCGGCCCCAGCACGGCGAACCGTAACGCCGTGCCCGCGGCACCGTGCGGCGTGTCCAGTCTTCCGGTGGCACCGTCCTTCTCCGACGGCAACCGCGCATCGGTGGTGGAATCAGATGCGGTGGGTGTGGCCGCCGTCGATCGGCGGCGGTGCGAGGGCAGGCTAAAGCCAAGCTGCTCCAGGGGCATGTCGAACATCTCTTCCAGCACCCGCTGCCGAGACGGTCCCGGGCACGGTGGATCAGGCTGCCGCCAGCGGTGAAACTGCCGCGCCGTCACCTGCTCGGGCTCCCCCAGGCGGGCCGCGACCCTGGCGTACGCCCTGAGAAACGCCTCTGGCCGACCCCACTGACGCTCCTCACACAGCCGTCTGAAGACTGCTTGATCCACTCTCCGCTCGCCCCCATGCTCCTTTTCAACGGATGCCTGATCACGGTAGTCCCCCGGTAGAAGCGGCCCCAGTGCGCAACCAGCCACGATTCCGAAAGTCCGATCGCGAGACTTTCCGCGCTACCGGACAGGTCATGGGAAGCGGCAGTGACCAGGACAAAGACCTTCGAAGGAGAACGTCAGTTCGGTGACACCTGAATTCACTGAGCTTTTATGCACGAGCGGTTGCCTGTTGCTGTGCTCGAAATCCGGCACTGGCGTCACGATCCCGAAGGAGTGCATGCACCGTGAAAATCAATTTCCGCGCCGCCGCCTCAGCGGCCGCCCTGGCCCTGGCGACCGTGGGTGGTGTTGCCGTATCCGGACCGGCAACCGCCGCGACCGCGTCCCCGCAGGCCCAGCAGTGCGTCTCGGGCTACTACTGCGTCTGGTCCTTGTACAACTACGAGGGCACCCGCTACATCTACAAGGACACCAACCGCAGCTGGCGGGACTTCGGCTCGTGGCACAACGACGAGTCGTCGTGGAACTCCGGCACCTCCGGCATGGGCGTCTACCTCATCGGCGACGGCGGCCGGACCCTCGGCTGCCTGCCCAAGGGACACGGCTGGTCGCACCACAACCCCGCCAACCGGGGCGAAGGAAACATCTGGACCTGGAACTGCTGAAGACGCGTCAACAGGCGGCCACCGGCCGTCCCGGTCCCGCGCTGTCGCCCAAGACAGCGCGGGCTCCCGCCCCCGCTGTGGAGGTTCCCCCGTGTCCGCACGTCACCCGCGCTCGCCCTGGTCAAAAGCGTCACTGGGCGCGGCGTGTTCGGCTCTCGCCCTGTTGCTCACCACTGCCTGCACCGCTGACCGCGGCGATGCGCCGATCACCGCCTCCAGCACGTCGGCTCCGGCGGCGACGAAGGATCTGGACCGGTTACGGGGCGCCCCGACGACACGCAAGCGGCTGTTCGAGGCGCAGGAACACGCCATCGCCGCTTGTATGGCCCGGCGCGGATGGCACTATCAGCCGGTGTCATGGCATCCGGCGGACGGCGACGCCGCGGCGGCACGGGGACTTGACCGCGGCGACGACATACCGCTCCACCGCCGGTTCGGTTACGGCGTTACCACCGTACGTACGGCGAAGCCGACCGACCCCAACGCGGCCTACGCCGCGTCCCTGTCCCGCCGGCGCCAGGAGCGCTACTCCGCGGCTCTCTTCGGTACTCCGGCGCACCGTCTCGACGCCCGTCTGCCCTCCGGGGAGGTCACCTTCGTCTACACCGACGGCTGCACCGCCCAGGCGGAGAAGCGGCTCTACGGAGACCTCAAGAAGTGGCTGATCGCCAACACCACCGTGGTGAATCTGCCCGCAGAGGTGGACAATCGCGTGCGAGCAGCACGTGAGCTCACAGCCACCGTGAAGCCCTGGAGCGACTGTATGTCCTCGCACGGTTTCCGGTTCAGCTCCCCCGACGACGCGAGGAATCGGATCGCCCGCGCGGCGAGCAGGCAGCAGACGATGTCCCGCACCCGCGTCGAGCGGCTGCACCACCGGGAGGTCTCCCAAGCGGTCGCCGACGCCACATGTGATCGCGCGGTGGGACGCTCCCGCGTGGCGCGCTCGCTCATCGGCAGGGAGGGTCGCCGGATCATGGAGGACCGGGCTCCTGAGATCAGTGCCTATCGAGCATTGGTAGGCCGGGCACTGGCCACCATCGCCGACCGGGAACAGGGAACGCTGAGCACCGGCTCGTAGCCGCCGCTTCCGCCATTCGGGTCCAGTGGCCCACAGCACACCCGTCGCGCCACCTTGTGGATACGCCACAAGGTGGCGCCTCGCGCAAGTGGGAGAAACCTGACACACTCCGGCCGCTTTCTTCGGACACGCATCCACGCGCCGAGCACATCGTGTAACTATGACCGGGCGAAACCCGGCTGACCGAGCGGGAGGGACCCCCGCCCCCTGGTCGTTGCTGCTCGCATAAGATTTCGACGCGCGTGACAGGAGTGGAACACCGTATGCCCAGCCCGTCCACCACCCAGCCCACCGCCCAGATCGGCGTCACCGGACTCGCTGTCATGGGCAGCAACCTCGCCCGCAACTTCGCCCGGCACGGGCACACCGTCGCCCTCCACAACCGCACGTCTGCCAAGACCAAGGCCCTGATCGAGGAGCACGGCCACGAGGGTGACTTCGTCGCCACCGAGACCGCCGCGGAATTCGTCGCCGCCCTCCAGCGGCCGCGGCGGCTGGTCATCATGGTCAAGGCGGGGGCGCCCACCGACGCCGTCATCGAGGAATTCGCACCCCTCCTCGAAGAGGGCGACGTGATCATCGACGGGGGCAACGCACACTTCGAGGACACCCGGCGCCGGGAGAAGGCGCTGCGCGAGCGCGGGCTGCACTTCGTCGGCACCGGCATCTCCGGCGGCGAGGAGGGCGCCCTCAACGGGCCCAGCATCATGCCCGGCGGTTCGGTGGAATCCTACAAGTCGCTCGGCCCGCTGCTGGAGAGCATCTCCGCCAAGGTGGACGGCACGCCGTGCTGCACCCACATCGGCCCGGACGGCGCCGGACACTTCGTGAAGATGGTCCACAACGGCATCGAGTACGCGGACATGCAGCTCATCGCGGAGTCGTACGACCTGCTGCGCCGCGCCCTGGGGCTCACGCCGGGCGAGATCGCGGAGGTGTTCCGCACCTGGAACGGCGGTCGGCTGGAGTCGTATCTGATCGAGATCACCGCCGAGGTGCTGGCGCACACCGATGCCGCGACGGGCAAGCCGTTCGTGGACGTGGTACTGGACCAGGCCGAGCAGAAGGGCACCGGCCGCTGGACCGTGCAGACCGCACTGGACCTGGGCGTTCCGGTGAGCGGTATCGCAGAGGCGGTGTTCGCGCGCTCGCTGTCGGGCCACGCCGATGTGCGGGACGCCGCGCAGGGGCTGCCCGGGCCCGCCGCCGAGCGGCTCACGGGCGAGGCGGCGGAGCGGTTCGCCGATGAGGTCGAGCAGGCCCTGTACGCGTCGAAGATCGTGGCGTACGCGCAGGGCATCCACCAGATCCAGGCGGGCAGCCAGGAGTACGGCTGGGACATCGACCCCGGTGCGGTGGCCCGCATCTGGCGCGGCGGCTGCATCATCCGGGCCCGCTTCCTGAACCGGATCACCGAGGCGTACGGCAAGGAGCACAAGCCGGTCACGCTGCTGGCCGACGACTACTTCTCGCAGGCGCTGGGCGAGGCGCAGGACGCCTGGCGGCGGGTGGTGTCCACCTCCGTCGAGCTGGGCGTCCCGGCGCCGGGCTTCTCGGCGGCGCTGGCGTACTACGACGCGCTGCGCTCGGAGCGGCTGCCCGCGGCGCTGGTGCAGGGGCAGCGGGACTTCTTCGGCGCCCACACCTACCGGCGCACCGACCGCGACGGTTCGTTCCACACCTACTGGGGTCAGGACCGCGACGAGCGCGGCGCCTGAGACCGGGCGGCCCCGCGCGCGCCCGTCCGTGGGCGCGCGCGGGGCGGCCCTCAGGCCGTGTAGCGCCGGAAGCCGGGCACCGCGACGGCCAGGCCGAGCATCAGCACGGCGACCAGCAGCCCACCCGCGGCGACCGCGGTGCGCGGCCCGAGGAGGGAGCCCGCCGTGCCGTGCAGCAGATCGGCGATGCGCGGGCCGCCCGCCACCACGACGGTGAACACGCCCTGCATCCGGCCGCGCATGTGGTCGGTGGCCGCGGACTGGAGGATCGCGCCGCGGAACACCATGGACACCATGTCGGCCACGCCGGCGACGGCGAGGAACGCGGCCGCCCACCACAGGCTGGAGCTGAGGCCGACGCCGCTGATGGCCAGGCCCCAGGCCACCACGGCGACGATGACCATGAGGCCGTGGCGGCGGGCCCGTGAGAAGGTGCCCGACAGCAGCCCGCCGGCCACCGCCCCGAGCGGGATCGCGGCGAAGAGCAGGCCGAGCGCGAAGCCCTCGCCCCAGGGCGCGTAGGTGTGCGAGGCGAGCTGGGGGAACAGCGCCCGGGGCATGCCGAAGACCATGGCGATGATGTCCGCGAGGAAGGACAGCAGCAGCACCCGGTGGGCGGTGATGTAGCGGAACCCGTCGGCCACATCGCGCCATCCGGCCCGCGACCTCCCGTCCGGCTCGCCCTCCCGCACGGAGGACTCGCGCACGGACGACGACAGAGGTGGCAGGGCGGGAAGCCGCCAGACGGCCCACAGCGTGGCGCAGAGCGCGACGGCGTCGGCCAGGTAGAGGGCGGGCAGGCCGACGACGGGTATCAGCGCGCCCGCCAGCAGCGGGCCGACGATCATGCCCGTCTGGGCGACGGTGGACTGCAGGGCGCCCGCGGCGGGCAGCTCATGGGCGGGGACGAGCCGGGCGATGGAGGCGTTGCGGGCCGGGGAGTTCATCCCGAAGAACCCCTGCTGGGCGGCGAGCAGCACGATCAGCAGCGCCACCGAGTCGAGACCGGCGAAGGACTGCGCCCAGAACAGCAGCGAGGTGACGGCGATCCCCACGTTGGTGACCAGCATCAGGGTGCGCCGGTCCATCCGGTCGGCCACCACGCCGCCCCACAGCCCGAACACCACGAGCGGCACGAGTCCGGCGAAACTCGCATAACCGACCCAGGCCGAGGAGTCGGTGATGTCGTAGATCTGCTTGGGCACGGCGACGGCGGTCAGCTGACTGCCGACGGCGGTGACGGTGGTGGAGGTCCACAGCCGGCGGAAGGGGCGGTGGCGCAGCGGCCGGGTGTCCATGACCCAGCGGCGCCAGCCGGTCTTCGGCGGGGCGGCCGTGCCCTCGGGCGGGTCGGCGATCGGGTCGCCCTGGCGTGGTTCTCCGGTGTCGTCCGTACTACGTGCGGTTTCCACGGCTGTTGTGGTCTCCTCCTGTGCCCGCTTCGGTCGTCGGACCATGATGGCGGTCCGCGGCCGGGGGCCGTGTGCCCGTCTCAGCCCTCGGCCGCCGGGCGCACCGAATGGGGCCCGTGGATGCGGCCGGTGAGCGAGGTCAGCCGGGCGCCGCTGCCGTCCCAGCGATCGGCGATGATCTCGGCGGCGATGCTGACCGCGGTCTCCTCGGGGGTCCGGGCGCCGAGGTCCAGGCCGATCGGGGAGGCGAGCCGGGCCAGCCGGTCCTCACCGATCCCGGTGTCGCGCAGCCGGCGCAGCCGGTCCTCGTGGGTGCGCCGGGAGCCCATGGCGCCGACGTACGCCAGCGGCAGCCGCAGCGCCTCCTCCAGCAGCGGCACGTCGAACTTCGGGTCGTGGGTGAGGACGCACACCACGGTCCGCTCGTCCACCCGGCCCGCCTCGGCCTCGGTGCGCAGATAGCGGTGCGGCCAGTCGGCCACCACCTCGTGGGCCTCGGGGAAGCGGCGCTTCGTCGCGAAGACGGGCCGCGCGTCGCAGACGGTGACGTGGTAGCCGAGGTACCCGCCGATACGGGCCATGGCCGCCGCGAAGTCGACGGCGCCGAAGACCAGCATCCGTGGCGGTGCGGCGTGCGCCGACACGAACAGGGTCAACTCCTCGTCGGTGCGGACACCGTCGTAGCCGTAGCGCAGGGTGCCGGTGCGCCCGCCCGCCAGCAGTCCGCGCGCGTCCTCGGCGACCGCCGCGTCCAGCCGCGGCGAGCCCAGCGAGCCGGTGGCGGTGTCCGGCCGGACCACCAGCCGCCGGCCGAGCCGCCCGGCCGGGTCGGGGCCGGCGACGGCCACGCAGATGACCTCGGCCACCGGTTCGCTTTTCCGCACCGCCGCGGCCACCTCGTCGTATTCGGGGAAGGCGGCGCGGTCGACGCGCTCCACGAAGACGTCGATGACTCCCCCGCAGGTCAGGCCGACCGCGAAGGCGTCGTCATCGCTGACCCCGTAGCGCTCGAGGACCGGTGTGCCGCTTGCGGTGACCTCCTGGGCCAGTTCGTAGACCGCGCCCTCCACACACCCTCCGGAGACGCTGCCGACGGCGGACCCGTCGGGTCCGACCAGCATGCTCGTGCCCGGTGGCAGCGGTGAGGAGTGCCAGGTGGCGACCACCGTCGCCCGGGCGAAGGTCTCACCGGCGCGCCACCATCGGTGCATCTCCGCTTCGACGTCTCGCATGGTTCCTCATTCTCCTCGCCAGGAATGTAAGAGGTTGATACATTCAATGTATGAGCCTCTCACATCGCTCTCCGAGTAGCGACATCAGTTTGCGGATCAACGGCACGACCCACGGCTTGACCATCGACAACCGGACGACACTGCTCGACGTGCTGCGCGAGCGCGTTGGTCTCACGGGCACCAAGAAGGGCTGTGACCACGGGCAATGCGGCGCCTGCACGGTGCTGATGGACGGCGAGCGGGTGAACAGCTGCCTGATGTTCGCGGTGGCGGCCGAGGGGCGGGAGATCGTCTCGATCGAGGGGGTCGCGGATCTGGCCGGCGGCGCCGGGCTGCACCCGGTGCAGCAGGCGTTCCTCGACCATGACGGTCTCCAGTGCGGCTACTGCACGCCGGGCCAGATCTGCTCGGCGATCGGGGCGCTCGGCGAGGCCCGGCGAGGCTGGCCGAGCCATGTCACCGAGGACACCGCCGTCGGAGTGCCGGGCGCCGCGGGGCTGGACGAGGCGGAGGTGCGCGAGCGCATGAGCGGCAATCTGTGCCGCTGCGGCGCCTACGGCGGGATCGTGGACGCCATCATGGAGGCGGCCGGTGCCGAGGGCGCCGAGGGCACCCGGTCGGCGAGCGCGACCGGAGGCGTGCGGTGAAGGAGTTCGCCTACGCCCGTGCGGGCGATGCCGCCGAGGCGGCCGCACTGATGACCGAGCGGCCCGACGCCACGTATCTGGGCGGCGGGACCAATCTCGTGGACCTGATGAAGCTCGGGGTGGCGGACCCGGGGCTGCTGATCGACGTGTCCCGGCTGCCGTACGACCGGATCGAGCACCGCGCCGACGGTTCGGCGCTGATCGGCGCCACCGTGCGCAACGGCGACCTGGCGGGCGACCCGGGCGTCCGGGAGCGCTTCCCGCTGCTGGCACAGGCGCTGCTGGCGGGCGCCTCCGGGCAGTTGCGGACGGTGGCCACGGTGGGTGGCAATCTGCTGCAGCGCACCCGCTGCGTGTACTTCCAGGACGTGTCCAAGCCGTGCAACAAGCGTGAACCGGGCTCGGGTTGTCCGGCCATCGGGGGCGCGCACCGCGACCTGGCCGTGCTGGGCACCTCCGACCACTGTGTGGCCTCCCATCCCTCCGACATGGCGGTGGCGCTCGTCGCGCTGGACGCGGTGGCGCATCTGCGATCGGTGGACGGCGCCACACGCACCGTCCCGGTCGAGGAGCTGTACCGGCTGCCCGGTGACACTCCGCACCGGGAGACCGTGCTCGGCCACGGGGACCTCATCACCGCCATCGAGCTGCCCCCTCCCCCGGGCGGCGCCGCCATGCGGTACCGCAAGGTGCGCGACCGCTGGTCGTACGCTTTCGCGCTGGTGAGCGTGGCGGCCTCGGTGTCGGTGGCGGAGGACGGCACGCTCACGGACGTGGCGGTCGCGCTCGGCGGCGTGGCGCCGCGCCCGTGGCGCGCCCGGATCGCCGAGGAGCGGCTGCGCGGCGCCCTGCCGGACGAGGACACGCTGCGCGAGGCGGCCCGCGCCGAACTGGCGCGGGCGCGCCCGCTGCCGGACAACGCGTTCAAGGTGGACCTGGCCACCGATCTCATCGTCGCGGTCATCCGCGATCTCGTCGTGAGGAAGGACCGCGCATGACCACCGCGACCACCACCCGGCAGACCGTCGGCGCGCCGATGACCCGGATCGACGGCCTCGACAAGGTCACCGGCGCGGCGTGCTACGCGTATGAGTTCCCGACGCCCGACGTGGGCTATGTGTGGCCGGTGCAGGCCACCATCGCCCGCGGCCGGGTGACGGCGGTCGACGGCGCCCCGGCGCTGGCCCTGCCCGGTGTGCTGGCGGTGCTGGACTCCGGCAACGCCCCCCGGCTGAACACGGAGGCACCGGCGAGCCCCGATCTGTTCGTGCTGCAATCCCCCGAGGTGGCGTACCACGGCCAGATCGTGGCCGCGGTGGTGGCCACGTCGCTGGAGGCGGCGCGCGAGGGCGCGGCGGCGGTGCGGGTGAGCTACGAGCAGGAGCCGCACGATGTGCTGCTGCGCTTCGACGACGAGCGGGCCCGTGTCGCCGAGCAGGTGACCGACGGCAGCCCCGGGTTCGTCGAGCGCGGTGACACCGAGGGTGCGCTGGCGGCCGCGCCGGTGCGGACCGAGGCCGTGTACACCACCCCGGTGGAGCACACCAGCCCGATGGAGCCGCATGCCGCCATCGCCGTCTGGGACGGGGACCGGCTGACGCTGTACAACTCCGATCAGGGCCCGTTCATGTCCTCCCAGCTGCTGGCGGCGGTGTTCGGGCTCGAAGAGGGCGCGGTGGAGGTCGTCGCGGAGTACGTCGGCGGCGGTTTCGGCTCCAAGGGCATTCCGCGCTCCCCCGCCGTGCTGGCGGGGCTCGCCGCGAAGCACCTCGACCGGCCGGTGAAGATCGCGCTGACCCGGCAGCAGATGTTCCAGCTGATCCCCTACCGGGCGCCCACCATCCAGCGGATCCGGCTGGGTGCCGAGCGCGACGGGCGGCTGACCGCGATCGACCACGAGGTGGTGCAGCAGTGCTCCGCGATGGTGGACTTCGCGGACCAGACGGGGAGCTCGACGCGGATGATGTACGGCGCGCCCCATGTCCGTACGACGGTCAAGGTGGCGCCGCTCGATGTGCTCACCCCGGCGTGGTTCCGCGCGCCCGGCCACACTCCGGGCATGTTCGCGCTGGAGTCGGCCATGGACGAGCTGGCCACCGAGCTGGAGATCGACCCCGTCGAGCTGCGGATCCGCAATGACACCGGTGTCGACCCCGACAGCGGCAAGCCCTTCAGCAGCCGCGGTCTGGTGGAGTGTCTGCGGGAGGGCGCCGCGCGCTTCGACTGGGCGCTGCGCGATCCGAAGCCCGGCATCCGGCGCGAGGGGCGCTGGCTGGTGGGCACCGGCGTGGCCTCCGCGCACCACCCGGACTATGTGTTCCCCTCCTCGGCGACGGCGCGGGCCGAGGCCGACGGGACGTTCACGGTACGGGTCGGCGCCGTCGACATCGGGACCGGCGGGCGCACCGCGCTGACCCAGCTGGCGGCGGACGCCCTCGACGTCCCGGTCGAGCGGCTGCGGCTGGAGATCGGGCGCGCCTCGCTCGGCATGGCGCCGTTCGCGGGCGGTTCGATGGGCACGGCCTCCTGGGGCTGGGCGGTGGACAAGGCCTGCCGTGCGCTGCTGGCGGAGCTGGACAACCACGGCGGCGCGGTCCCGGACGGGGGGCTGGAGGCGCGGGCCGACACCATCAAGGACGTGGAACTGCGGGCCTCGCTCTCCCGCCACTCCTTCGGCGCCCACTTCGCGCGGGTCCGGGTGGACACCGACACCGGCGAGGTCCGTGTCGACCGGATGCTGGGCGTGTTCGCCGCGGGGCGGATCGTCAATCCGAAGACGGCCCGTTCGCAGTTCCTGGGCGCCATGACCATGGGTCTGTCGATGGCGCTGCTGGAGATCGGCGAGGTCGATCCGGTCTTCGGCGACTTCGCCAACCACGACTTCGCGGGCTACCACGTGGCGGCCAGCGCCGATGTCCCGAAGCTGGAGGCGGTCTGGCTGGACGAGCGGGACGACACTCCCAATCCGGTGCGCGGCAAGGGCATCGGCGAGCTGGGCATCGTGGGCGCGGCGGCGGCGATCGCCAACGCCTTCCACCATGCGACCGGGCAGCGGGTGCGCGATCTGCCGATCCGCGTGGACCGCTCGCGCGAGGCTCTGGCGGCGGCGCACGCCCGAGCGCGGAAGCGCGCGCCGGGGGCGGCTGAGCAGGGGAAACCGGTCGGGTAGGGTCGCCCGGATGGCACCCACCGGCAAGGGGCGCGCCACGTACCACCACGGCGATCTCGCCGCCGCGCTGGTGCGGGTGACGCTGGAGATCGTCGACGAGGTCGGGGTGCGCGGTTTCTCCGTCGCGGAGGCCGCGCGCCGCACCCGCGTCAGCCCCGGCGCGCCCTACCGCCACTTCGCCGACCGCGACGCGCTGCTGGCGGCCGCCGCGCTGGAGGTCTCGCGGCGGCTGCGGGCCGGCTATCTGGAGGCGGTGGCCACGGTCGCCTCGCCGCAGGAGCGGCTGGCCACCCTGGCGGGCAGTATGGTGCGCGCGGCCGCCCGCTTCCGGGGCGGCTACGAACTCCTCTACGCCCCCGGTGTGCGCACCGCCCACCCCGAGGTGCTCACAGCCAAGCGGGAGTTCGTGGAACTGCTGCTGCCGAGCGCGTTCGAGGTGGTGTCGGAGGAGCGCGGGGCGGAGGAAGGGGCGGTGGCGCTGCTGGAGGCGTTGCATGCGCTGTCCCGCGGGTACGCCACCCTGCTGCTCGACGGCGTGTTCGGTGACCCGGACGAGGTGGTGGAGGATGTCGTCGCCCGGGCGACGCGGTCGGCGCGGGCCCTGGTCGCGGGGTATTCCACACCGCCCACGGACGGCTGATATCTCCGAAATTCCCCACCCGGCAGGGAAATTCAAGGTTTTCCGCTTTATGGCCGGCCATACCGTCGACAGTGGCGACGGCAACCGCGGCGCGGCCCCATGGAATTTCCGAAATCTCTTCCATATGTTTCATCTACGCGCGTACCTTCGGTGCGGACCGCTCTCCCCACGGAGCACCCATTCCGGAGGAACAGATGTCCTTAAAGGCCGGAAAGGGGCGTCACCGGGCCCCCTCGCGCTGGCGCTCGCCGCATGCCGTCGGCGGTCTGGGGGCCGCGGTCGGCGCCACCGTCCTCGCCACACTCGTCCCCGCGATGGCGTCGACGACCGACCCCGAAACCGGCTCCGCACCCAGCCGCGCCCGGTCCTCGCCCGTCCCGCACCCCGAGCGCGACTGGATGGGCTCGACCCTCTCCTCGCACGAGAAGGCCTCCTTGAAGGCGGCCCCGGCGGCCGCCCCCGACGCCGCGACAGTGGAAGGCGTCGACGTCAGCAACTACCAGGGCTCGGTCAACTGGACATCCCTTTGGAACAGACACGTCCGGTTCGCCTACGTCAAGGCCACCGAGAGCACGACGTACACGAACCCGGCCTTCTCCTCGCAATACAACGGCGCCTTCAAGAAAGGCATGATCCGCGGCGCTTACCACTTCGCCCTGCCGAACAAGTCCAGCGGCGCCGAGCAGGCGGACTTCTTCCTGCGCAACGGCGGCGCCTGGTCGGACGACGGCAAGACGCTGCCGCCCGTGGTGGACATGGAATACAACCCGTACGGCGCGCCCTGTTACGGCAAGACGAAAACTCAGATGGTCGGCTGGATCAAGGACTTCAGTGACCGGGTGAAGTCCGGCACCGGCCGCGATCCGGTGATCTACACGTCCACCGGCTGGTGGAAGTCCTGCACCGGCAACAGTGGCGCCTTCGCCTCGAAGAACCCGCTGTGGGTGGCGCGCTATGCCACCACACCGGGGGAGCTGCCGACGGGGTGGAAGACGCACACCATCTGGCAGTACACCTCCGCGGGGCCCGTGGTCGGTGACCACAACCGCTTCAACGGCAGCCTGGCCGCGCTGAAGGCGCTGGCCAAGGGGTAACCGGCCGCCCCGCCCCGATCCGGGGCGGGGAGGCGGGCGGTCAGCCGCCGAGTGCGCCGGTCAGGCCACCGACCACACCGTCCAGCGTGTTGCCGAGACCGTCCACCACATCACCGACCACGCCCTTCCCCTGACCATCGCCGTTCCCGGGCTGCCCGCTCGGAGTGCCGGGCGTGGCCGGGTCGCCGCCGGGTGTCCGGCTGGGCGACGGGGCGTCGGTGGGGGTCTGGTCGACACGCTGGTTGGGCGTGGTGGCCACATCGGTGTGCGCGGGCGTGGAGGGCGTCGCGCTCGGCGTGTGCGACGGGGTGGCCGCCGCGGAGGGCTCCACACCGCCACCGCCCGTACCGCCCGTACCGCCCGTGCGGTCGGCCCGGTCCGTCTGGTCCGCGAGCGGCCGCGGCTTCGCCGACTCGGACGGCGAAACTTGGCTGCCCGTGGGCTTGTCATCGGCCGTGGGCTCGATGTCCGGCATCTGCTCCTGAGACGCGTGGACGTCGGAACGGGCCTCGGTGGACTTGTCGCCCCCGACCGAGGAGTGCAGGCCGAAGGCTATGGTCCCGGCCACTCCGAGGGCCGCGGCCGCCTTGAGGGATGTGGCTCGGGCCTGCTGGGCAGGGGTGGGGCGGCTGTGTCGGCCCATATCGATGATGTCTCCCCGTTATCACGTCAAGAACAAGCCAGATGATAGTCACAGGTCCCCGGTGTGCGAAGGGCCGCACACCGGGGACAACCAGTGGCACACCGCCATTCACGGTGACACGGCGCTAGCGCGCCACTTCCGGATAGAAAGCCCCGCCACTGTCCCTTGGCGTCCTTCAGCCGCCCGAGCAGGCTCGCCGGGTACTCGATGACCCAGTAGCTCACCAGCGCCGCGGCCACCACCAGCACGATCAGCACGGCGAGCGGGAACCCCTGCTCGCCCGCGGGCGGCAGCAGTCCGGCCTCGTAGAGACCGAGCATGATGGGCTCGTGCCAGACGAAGAGGCTGTAGCCGGCCAGTCCGATCCCGGTGAGCCACCGGGCGGACAGCCACGCTTCCAAACGGCCCTGTGTCCGCACATGGAGCGTGGCGAACAGCAGCACGGTCCACAGCAGAGCGGAGGGCGGAGGGTGGAAAGTGGTGGCGAAGTCCTCGGGATCCGCACTGAGCGGCGACAGCGCGTACATCGCCACCAGCGGCGCCACCCGCAGCGGGATCGTGGCCTTCGGACCGAGCCGCCCGCGCTCCCCGAGGGCGACGGTCAGCACCGCGAGCCCCATGCCCGCCGCGAACCCGCCGAAGCGGGCCTGCGGCCCGAAGTACACCGGCCATTCGGTGTGCGGCACCTCGAACCCGTAGTGCGCGACAGCGACCAGGTCGGGCCGATGGTGTAGAAGATCTGTTCCTTGTCGAGCACCTGGGTGAAGGTGAGATGCCGCAGCAGGTCCGGCCAGTCTCCGGGCAGCGACGGATTGCGGGTCGCCCAGACGAACGAGATGGCCAGGAAGTACAGCGGCACGATGCGGATGGCGCGCCGGAAGAGAACACCCTGGCGGGTTCCGTCGGGCCGCCGTCGATCGCGGCCGCGCGTACGACAGGGTCAGCAGATACACGGACAGCGCGAAGAAGAAGTCGATGACCTCCAGCGAGACGAGCGCGTTCGCGTAGGTGTTGGACACCGGCGGGTGCGGGCCTTGTCGGCGGCCTGTCGGTGCCGCGTAGGCGCGGTGTCGGTGGCGTCGCTCACTCTTGCTGGAAAGAACGGATTCGGGGAATCGAAAGGGAGTTCACGATGCGGAATATGAGAGTCCTGATTTCCGGCGCCAGTATCGGGGGACCGGCCCTGGCGTACTGGCTGGACCGGTACGGATGCCAGGTCACCGTGGTGGAGCGGGCCGCCCGGCTGCGGCCCGGTGGGCAGGCCATCGACGTCCGGGGCTCGGCGCTGGAGGTGTGCGAGCGCATGGGAGTCCTGGCGGAGATCCGCGCTCACAGCACCGGCCTGCGAGGGATGTCGACGGTCGACGACAACGGAAAGGAAGTGTTCAGCACTACCGAACGGACGGCGAGCGGCGGGCAGCTCGACCGCCCCGACGTCGAGATTCTCCGCGACGATCTGGCGACGATCCTCGTGGATGCCGGCGGAAAGAACATCGAATATCTCTTCGACGACTCGATCGCCGCACTCGTCCAGGGCCCTGATTCCGTGGCCATCACCTTCCGCAGCGGTACGTCGCGCACCTTCGATCTGGTGGTGGCCGCCGACGGAGTGCATTCGAGCACCCGAGGGCTGGTATTCGGCCCCGAGGAGAACTTCCTTCGTCCGCTGGGGAGTTATCTGGCGGTGTGGACCGTGCCGAACTATCTGGGCCTGGACCGCTGGCAGGTCGTCTACCCGATGACGGGCGGCGCGTGGGGCGGGATGGTGATGAGCGTCCGCGACAACACCGAGGCCCGGGTCTACGTCGGGTTCGGCTCGGACGAGCCGCCCGCCCAAGTCCTCGGCGACCGGACCCCCTCGGAGCACAAGCGGCTGGTGGCCGAGCGGTACGCGGGTGCGCGATGGGAGATGCCCCGGCTGCTGGAGTACATGTGGGGCGCGCCCGACTTCCACTTCGACGCGGTGGCCCAGATCCATATGGACACCTGGTCCCGCGACCGGGTGGCGCTGCTCGGCGACGCGGGCTACTGCGGTTCGCCCGCCTCCGGCCAGGGCACCTCCATGGCCCTGGTCGGCGCGTACGTCCTGGCGGGTGAGCTGAAGGCCGCGGGTGGTGACCACACCACGGCCTTCACCGCCTACGAGCGCGAGCTGCGCGACTTCGTGACCGCCAACCAGGAGATCGCCCTGGTCAACCAGGAGCGGATGGCAGCCGAGATCGCGGGGGACGGGACCGAACCGGGTCAGGACGAGTACACGGAGGACTTCTACCATCGGGTCGACTCGCTGGCCCTCAAGGACTACTGACTCTCAAGGGCCACTGCCCCCCGGTTTCGGCCGCTAGGACACCACGTCCTTGCGGCCGAAGCCGCGGAAGGCGAGGGCGACGAGCACCAGCGCGTACGTCACCGACACCGCCGTCCCCTTCAGCATTCCACCCCACTCCAGGTGGGGCTGGAGCGCGTCGGCCCAGGCGAACTGCCAGTGCGCGGGCAGGAACTCGCGCCAGGAGCCCAGCGCCGTGACGGCGTCCAGCACATTGCCCACGATGGTCAGCCCGACCGCACCGCCCACCGCGCCCAGCGGTGCGTCCGTCACGGTCGAGAGCCAGAACGCGAGGGCGGCGGTCACCAGTTGGGACAGGAAGATGTACACGACCACCAGGGCGAGCCGGGCGAGGGCGTCGCCCGCGCCCAGCTCGCCACCGGTGGGCAGGCGCAGCGGCCCCCAGCCGTACGCGACCGTGCCCACCAGCAGCGCGACGAGCGGCAGCAGCACCATCGCGGCCGCGCTGAACGCCAGCGCCACGGCTAGCTTTCCGGCCAGCAGCCGGGCCCGGGGCACGGGCGCGGCGAGCAGATAGCGCAGCGAGGACCAGTTGGCCTCCGAGGCGACGGTGTCACCGCAGAACAGCGCCACGGGCACGACCAGCAGGAAGGCCGCCGAGACGAAGAGCGCGGTGGCCGCGAGGTTGGCGCCCGATGAGGTGGCGGTTTCCATCAGGGTCACGCGGTCGTCCCGCCCGTCGGGAGTGCCGCCGATCGCGAACGCGGCGACGAGGACGAACGGCAGCGCGGCCAGCACCACGCCCATCACCAGGGTGCGGCGGCGGCGCAGCTGCCGTACCGCCTCGACCCGCAGGGGCAGGGTGTGGCGCGCCCGGTAGCCGGGCGCCGCCTCCGTCGCGGAGCTCGCGGAGCTCACGGAGTCGCTCATGCGGAGCCTCCTTCGATCAGCGTCAAGAACGCGTCCTCCAGGCGCCGGTTGGGCCCGAAACTGGTCACCGGGATCTCCAGCCGCACCAGTTCGGCGAGCAGCCGCGCCGGGGTGGCGCCGTCGATCAGGACGAGCAGTCCGGCGTCGGTCCGCGCCGCGGAGGTGATGCCGGGCAGGGCGCTCACCTTGTCGACCAGGGCGTCGCTCAGTTCGCCCTCGTGGCCGACCAGCAGGCTCTCCCCGGTGCCGGTGATCTCCCCGACCGGGCCCGCCTGCACCAGCCGGCCACGGTCCATGACGACCAGATGAGTGCAGGACTGTTCGACCTCGGCCAGGAGATGGCTGGAGACGATCACCGTGCGGCCGTCGGCCGCGTACCGGATCATCACCTCGCGCATCTCACGGATCTGGGGCGGGTCGAGCCCGTTGGTCGGCTCGTCCAGGATGAGCAGATCCGGCAGGCCCAGCATGGCCTGGGCGATGGCGAGCCGCTGCCGCATGCCCTGGGAGTACGTGCGCACCGCGCGCTCCAGCGCGTCGCCGAGCCCGGCGATCTCCAGCGCCTCGTCGAGGTGCGCGTCCTCGGCGGGCCGTCCGGTGGCGCGCCAGTACAGCTCCAGGTTGGCGCGTCCGGTCAGATGCGGCAGGAAGCCCGCGCCCTCGACGAAGGCACCCACCCGGGACAGGACGGGCGCGCCGGGCCTGATGGCCTGTCCGAAGACGCGGATCTCCCCGCCGTCGGGGCTGATCAGCCCCATCAGCATGCGCAGCGTGGTGGTCTTTCCGGCGCCGTTCGGGCCGAGCAGGCCGAGCACCTGTCCCTTCTCGACGCGGAAGGAGAGGTCGCGTACGGCGTACCGGTCGGCGGACTTGGCGTAACGCTTGCTGAGGTCGGTGATCTGCAGCGGTACGTCGGCCAGCGCCGGGTCGGACGGTGGCGCGGCCATCGGCCGACGGCCGGTCAGCAGCAGGGCGAGCGCCACCACCGCGCCGCCCAGCGGCAGCCCCCACACCCACCACGGCAGCGAGGCGGACTGGGTGTGCACCCCGGGCGCGGTGGGCACGGTGAGGCCGTCGCCCGCAAGTGCGACGCGGTACGTGGCGGGCCGCGCCGGGGACGCGTAGCCGAGGTCGGTGGAGGCGAGCACGAGCCGCAGCGAGTGGCCCGCGATGATCTCGTGGTCGACGGCGGGCAGCCGGAGCGTGACGGTCTTCCCCTTCTTCGCGTCGGTGACGCGTACGGGGGCGACGAGCTGGGAGGGCAGCACCTGCTGTCCGTCCGGCCCGACGTCGTACACCTTGGCGAACAGCACGGCGTCGTCGGTGTCCGCCCGGACGCGGACCTTCACCTCGGGCGTCCCGGTGATGCGCAGGGGTTTCCCGAGCGGTGCGGAGTCGAAGCGGGCGAACTGGCCGGGGATGTCGAGGGAGAGGCCGATCCCGAGCGAGGACGCCTGGGACAGCGCGGCGATGCCCGGCACCGTGGAGACCGACGGCGGTCCGCCGCCGGGCGGATTCGCGAACGACTGCTCGCGGCCGCGCAGCGCCACGGTTCGCCGGCCGTTCTCCAGTCCGGGGTAGCGATCGCCGGTGGCGCCGCGCATCTGGAGGGCGCCGTTGGTGGAGTCGACGCCGCCGGCGCGGGTGACCCGGAAGGCGGGCCCGGTGTCGGTGCCCCGGTCGCCCTTGAGGTAGCGGTCGAACCAGTCCCGGGTGCGTGCCTGGACGCGCCCGGTCTCGCGGTCACCGCCGTCGTGTCCCCCGTCCGTCCAGTCCACGTCGACCGGGGCGCCGTTGGCCTTGATCGCCTTGGCCATCGCATCGGCCTGGCCGAGCGGGAAGAGGGAGTCGGACTGGCCCTGGAAGATCAGCGTCGGGGTCTTGATCCGGTCGGCCACGGCGGACGGGCTGCGGGCCTCCAGCATGCGACGGGCCGCCTCGTCCGGCTTCCCGGCGACCGCGACGCGCTCGTACATCGCGCACAGTTGCTTCTCGAACCGTCCGCAGCCCTGATCCCGCCCGTCCGCGGTGGCCGGGGCGCTCGGGGCGCTCGGGGCGGCCTGACCGCCCTGACTTCCCTGACCGCCTTCGCCGCCTTCGCCGCCCTGGCCGCCCTGATCGCCTCCGGGCGCGTTCTGGGACTCCTGGGAGCCCTGGCCTTCCTGGCCGCCGCCGGAGAGACCGGCCGAACCGGTGGTGAAGAAGAGCCCGGCCCACAGCTTCTTGAAGACGCCGTTCGGGAAGAGCGCGTCGGCCAGGTTCCAGTAGGTGATCTCGGGCGCGATGGCGTCGACCCGCCGGTCGTACCCCGCGGCGAGCAGCGCCAGCGCGCCGCCGTACGAGGCACCGGCGACGCCCACGCGAGGATCGCCCCGGGCGTCGAGCCGCACCTCGGGCCGCTTCGCCAGCCAGTCGATCAGCCGCCGGGCGTCGGCCACCTCATGGTCCGGGTCATTGATCCCGATCTTGCCTGTCGACCTGCCGAAGCCACGGGCCGACCAGGTCAGCACGGCGTAACCGTCCCGGGCCAGGCCCTCGGCCTGTGGCCGGACGTCCTCCTTGCTGCCCCCGAAGCCATGGGCGAGCAGCACCGCGGGGCGGCGGCCCCGGCCCGCGGTGAAGTACGAGGTGTCGAGGCGCGTCCCCGGCATGTCCAGCACCCGGTCCTCACGGTGCACGGCGGGCGGGTCGTCGGCGGCTACGGCGGCCCAGGTGCCCGTGCCCGCGAGGACGGCGACGGCGGCCGCCGTCGCGAGCAGCCGCCGACCGCGCAGGGTCTTTCGAAGATCCATGACAGAACCCTAGGCATGAGATGCCGACGTCGGAGCTGACATCAGACGGATTCCGTCCTGCTTCTCAAGGAGTATCCGGCCACGCGCCGTACAGCGAGTGCGGTACGCCGCCGAGGCCGTCGGCCGGCGGGCCGCTGCGGGGCGGTCCGGCGGCCGCGCGCTCAACGGCGCTGTCGCGGGACCGCTGTTCCGGGCGTCGATGATGCACATCGGCCCGTAGCGGGGTACGCGCGGGCGGCTAAGAAAGCGCGCAAGCGCGGTCAGGAATAGTCCTTGCCCATCACACTCGTAAAGGTTTCCGGGTCGACGGTGAATCCGCGGATGCCACCGCGGATTCCCCATTCCCCCGATTCGTCCCGGGCGAACTCCGCGACCGTGGCCGCTGTGGCCCCGGAGACGCCGGTGAAATCGGATTCCAGCAGCTCCGTATATCCCTCGACAATCCGGACGCTGACATTCCGGACATCGCCGAAGGTCTTCCGCCCGGCGCTCTGCTGGATGGCCACCCCCACCACGACGCGGGAGTACTCCTCCGACAGCCGCTCGAACTCCAGCGTCATCGCCTCGTCGGTGCCCAGCCCCTGGCCCGTGCGGCTGTCCCGGTTGAGGTAGATGGTGCCGTCGGGCGACCGGCTGTCGAAATGCACCAGGTACGCGGGTTCACCGTACGGATCGGACGCACGGTAGGTGCCGGCGACGATGTCGAGATCATTGGCCGGTTCACCACTGGCGCTGGGGTCCCACTTGAGCGCCACCTCGATTTTCCCGAGCCCCTTGTTCAGACCACTCATCCAGACTTCCCTTTCGCCTCACCGGTGTTGAATACGCGTCCGGTCAATCCTATCGTGCGCATGGCCAGTTGAGGCTTTGGCCAGGGACGGAGCGCCCGGCGCTCCGGGTGCCCGGCGATCTTCCCGGGCCGCCCGGCATTCCCCCGGTGCCCCTCCCGCGAGGGCGGCTCTCTACTATGGGCCTCCGTACTAACGGAGGTAAGCGTCTGACGGCGGAAGGAAGCGTCCATGCGGCGGCTGGGGGATCTCGAGGCGGAGATCATGGATCGCCTGTGGACATGGCGGCGTCCGGCGACGGTGCGGGAGATCGTCGACGACATCAACACACAGCGGCCGGTCGCCTACACCACGGTGATGACCGTGGCCACCATCCTCTACAACAAGGGCTGGCTGCAGCGCGGCAAAGAGGGCCGGGCCTGGCTGTACTCGCCGGTGCGCAGCCGTGAGGAGTACTCCGCCGCGCTGATGGAGGACGCGCTGGGCACCAGCCAGGACCGCCCCGCGGCCCTCGCCCATTTCGTCGAGCAGATGGGCCCCGAGGAGGTCAGCGCCCTGCGCAAGGCGCTGCGGGCGGCCGGGCGGCGGAACCAGGAGTGATTCCGGCGCTCGCCCTGGCCTGCTACGGGGCCGCGGTCGGCACCCTGGCCCCACGGGCCCTGCTGCGCAGCGCCTGGCCGCACCGCTCCCCCACACTCGCCGTGGCCGCCTGGCAGGGACTGAGCGCGTCGTTCACCGTCGCGCTGGCGCTGGCCGCTTACCACCTGGCCGTCCCGACCGGACACCTCGGCGCGGGGATGTCCGGCTTCCTCCACTTCTGCGGGCTGACCTGGCACGCCCGCGTTCCGCTGCCCGCCCCCTTCGACGTCCCGGCCGCCGTGCTGCCGCTCCTGGTGGCGCTGCTCACCCTCGTCCGCTTCGGCCACGAGGTGCTGCGGGCGCGGCGGGCCCGCTCCCGCCACATGGGCGTGCTGGACGTGGTCGGACGGCGCTCGGCACGGCTGCGCGCCACCGTCCTGGACCACGAGCTGCCCGCCGTGTACTGCCTGCCGGGCCGCTGTCCGCGCGTGGTCGTCAGCACGGGCGCGCTGCGCGCGCTGTCCGGTGCCCAGCTCGACGCCGTACTGGACCACGAGCGCGCCCACATCGCGGGCCGCCACCATCTGGCGCTGGCCGCCGCCGAGGCGTTCGCCAGGGCCTTCCGGTGGCTGCCGCTGGCGCGGGCCGCCCGGGAGCAGACGGCGATGCTGCTGGAGATGGCGGCGGACGACCGCGCGTTGCGCCGTCACCCGCGCGAGACACTCGCCACGGCGTTGTACGAGATGGCGGCGGGCCGCACCCCCCGCGGGGCGTTCGCGGCCGGTGGCCCCGGCGCCCTCGTACGGCTGCGCCGCATGCTGGGCCCGTGCCACCGCCCGCATCCCGCCCTCCGGCTCGCGGTCGCCACTGCCGCCGCGACCCTGCCGCTGCTGCCGGTGGTGATCGGCTGCGCCCCGGGGGTGATGTAGCCCCCCGGGCGCGGCGGCCGCCCCGATCGACAGCCGGTCGAGCCGATCAGAGCCGGTCGAGGATCTTCCGCAGGGTGGTCGCCTCGGCGGACTGGTTCTTGATGTCGTCCCCGGCGAGCTTCTTGGCCTTGGCGTTACGCCCGCTCTTCTGCTCGTCCTCGGCCATGGTGATCGCGCCCTTGTGGTGGTCGATCATCATCTGCGCGAAGGAGACGTCCGCGTCGTTGAAGTCACCCGACGCCGGAGTGGCGGTGGCCTTCGCGGAGGCGGAGGAGTCCTTGCTCCCGTGATCCATGCCCTTCATGTCGTCGTTCCCGCCGCAGGCGGCGAGCAGCAGTCCGCCCGTGGCGACGATGCCCACCACCGCCAGGCGGCGGCCTCGGGGACGGCGGAGTGCGTGCTGGAAGTTGGTCATGCCGATGTTCCTCATGCCGTGTGTGATGCCGGTGCTCCCATGTCCGCGTTCTGCCGGGTGGCGGGGGTACGGCCTGTATCCGCAGGACCGACAAGGTGGCGAGGCCGGGACTCGGCGGGGGAAGGGCGGGCCGCGGCCCACCGGCCGCCGGGGCAGGGGCCGGGCGACGGGATGCCCCATTGAGGGTGAAACGCCTGAAAATGCGGATATAACCTTATAGAGAGACTGACCTCGAGGGCCGGGCCGGTTTGTCCGGGCCTCGCAGAGCGCAGGTGATCGCGTGGGTGTAAACGATCGGCACCCGGCACAGGATTACGCCCCGGCACAGGAGCATGCCCCCGTCTGGGAGGCGGAGCGGGCACGGCTGAGTCTGCTCGAAACCGCGAGCGAGGGGCTGGACTACGCGGAGTTGCTGCGGCTGGCCCTCGACCATCTGGTGGCCGGGCTTCAGGGCCTGGGCGGCATGGCGCATCTGCGCAGGCCGGACGGTCTGGGGCTGCGGCTGGTGGCGACCTGTGGTCTCAGCGGTTCGCTTCTCGGACCGTGGCAGACCCTGGAGTGGGGCGAAACGGCCGCTCCGATGGCCGCCTTCCACGACGGCACCGCCGTCTGGGCCGCCGACCCGGCAGGCCGCGATTCCCTCGCCCGGAGCATCCCGCCGGGTATCTGCATGGCGGCCGTCCCGGTGCCGATGACCGCCGGGGCGCCGCTCGCGGTGCTGTCGGTGCTGACCTCCACGCCGCGGGTGGGGGACGCGGCCCAGCGCGCCCTGGCCCGGACCGTCACCGGCTGGCTGGCCCGGCGGCTGCGGCTGCTGGCGGAGGGGGCCCAGGACACCGGCCGGGCGCGGCGGCAGGAGGAACGCCGGGCGCGGGAGGAGCGGTCCACTCCCTGGCTGCAGGGGGCGCTGCGTACGGCCCGGATCGGCGCCTGGGAATGGGACCTCCGCGGCGCCACCCTGACCTGCGACGATCAGGCGCAGACGCTGCTGGGGTTCGAGCCCGGCACCTTCGACGGCCAGGTCAACACGTGGCTGAGCGCCATCCACCCCGAGGACATGCCCTGGGTGCAGACGGTCTCCACCGCCGAGTCGCTGCGCGGCCGCAGCGAGTACAGCGTCGAATACCGGGTGCGGAAGCCCGACGGGACGTACCGCTGGGTGCAGGCGCGCGGGACCGTGACGTCGCTGACGGACGGTCTCCCGACCCGGGTGGTCGGCACGCTGTGGGACATCACCGAGACCCGCCGTTCCCGGGACGCCTTCAGCCGTGCCCTGCGGTACATGGGCGACGGGTTCCTGGTGGTCGACGAGGACGGGCGGATCACGTTCGGCAATGTCGAGGCCGAGCGTTTCCTCGGGGCGTCCGGGGAACTGCGGGGCCAGGTGCTGTGGGAGCTTCCGCGGGCGCGGGCGATCGGCGTGGAGCCGCGGTTCAGGCGGGCGGCGGCAGCGCGGGCTCCCATCGACTTCCACGCCCGCTGGCCGAGCAGCAACCGCTGGTACCACATCCGGCTGGTCCCGGTGCCCGACGGGATGACGGTGCACATCACGGATGTCACCGACCGCCGGGCGCTGGACGCCGAGCGCTCGGCCGCCGCACACGCCGCCGCCGAGCGCGCCACCCGGATCGCGGAGCTGACCAGTGCCTTCGCCGAGGCGCTGACCACGCGGGACGTGGTGAAGGCGGTGGCCGACCGGGTGCTGCCACCGTTCGGGGCGACCGGGCTGATCTGCCAGCTCATCGAGGACAAGCGACTGCGGGTGGTGGGTTCCACCGGCTACTCGGACACCTTCCTCGGCTTCCTCGACAACATTCCGGTGCCGGCAGCCCCGCTCCGCTCGCCCGTCGCCGAGGTCCTCGGCTCCCGCAGCCCGCTGTTCATCTCCTCGCCCGAGGACTACGCCAAGCGCTTCCCCGACGTGGGCGGCTATCTGTCCCTGAGCGGGAAGAAGGCGTGGGCCTTCCTGCCCCTGGTGGCCTCGGACCACCGGGCCGGTTACTGCGTCGTCTCCTTCGACCGGCCGCGCCACTTCAGCGAGGAGGAGCGCACCCTGCTGATCGCGATCAGCGGGCTGGTCGCCCAGGCGCTGGAGCGGGCCCGGCTGTACGACGCCGAGCACACCCGTGCCCAGGAGCTGCAGCGCGGGCTGCTTCCCCGTACCCTGCCCGCGCTGCCCGCCGTCACGGCCGCCGCGCGCTATCTGCCGGCCGGGGAGGGCATGGAGGTGGGCGGCGACTGGTACGACCTGATCCCGCTGTCCGGGGAGCGGGTCGCGCTGGTCATCGGCGACGTCATGGGCCACGGGCTGTCGGAGGCGGCCACCATGGGGCGGCTGCGCACCGCCGTGCACACACTCGCCGATCTGGAGCTGCCTCCCGATGAGCTGCTGACGCATCTCAACGACCTCGTGGGCGCGCTCGGCGACGACTTCTACGCCACGTGTCTGTACGCCATCTACGATCCGACCACCAGCGTGTGTGCCTTCGCGTGCGCGGGTCATCCGCCGCCGGCCATCATCCACCCCGATGGCACGGTGCACTCCCCCGGTTTCTCCCCCGACCCGCCGCTCGGCGCCGCGACCCCGCCGTTCGAGACCATCGAGGTGCAGCTGCCGGAGGACAGCATCCTGGTGCTGTGCACGGATGGGCTGATCGAGTCCGCGACCCGGGACATCGACCGCGGCATGGCGTATCTCTCCCGCACCCTGGCCGACGCGCTGGCCACGACACCGGACCTGCTTCCGCGGCCGAGCGCCACCGGTGGCGGTTCGCTGGTGGACGGGGGCGGGGACCGTGTCCTCGGCCATCTCGACCGGCTGTGCGACACGCTCGTCGCCGCCCTGCTGCCCGAGCAGTCGCGCACCCAGGACGACGCGGCGCTGCTGGTGGCCCGTACGCATTCGATGACCGCGGACAGCATCGCGTCGTGGCGGCTGCCCGATGCGCCGATCGCCGCCGGGGAAGCCCGCCACCACGTCCGGGACCAGCTCGGCGCCTGGCAGCTGGACGAGCTGGCCGTGACCACCGAGCTGCTGGTCAGCGAGCTGGTCGGCAATGTGGTCCGGCATGCCAAGGGCCCGGTCAGGCTGCGCCTGCTGCGCAGCCGCAGCCTGATCTGCGAGGTGTCGGACGCCAGCCCCACCATGCCGCGGATCCGCCGGGCCTCGTACACCGACGAAGGCGGGCGCGGCCTTCAGCTGGTGTCCGCGCTCTCCCACCGGTGGGGCACCCGCTTCACCCCGACGGGCAAGTGCATCTGGGCGGAGCAGTCGCTGCCCGCGGGCTGATCGCTCGAGGGGCGGGCCGGGTCAGGCGGCCGGGCCGCCGGACACCTCGCCGGCCAGCGCCTCGATGTCGGCGGCGGTCGCCGGGTCCGGGTCGCCCACGGTCATCCGGGAGGCTCCGGCGGGCAGTCCGCGGGACCTCTGGGCGTGCTTGATCCGGCCGATGCTGGGGCCGAGGAGACCGACGGTACGGTCCACCCGGTCCTGGAGGGCGGCGAGCCGGGCCGGGTCGGTGGTGTCGTCGCGCAACGCCGCGGCCAGGTCGAGGAAGGGTTCGGGGAAGGCGGCCGAGCAGCCGGAGACCACCCCGGCGCCACCGGCGGCCAGTACGTCGGCGAGCCGCTGGTCGTTGCCGGAGTAGACCTCGAACTCCTCCGGGAGTTCGGCACGGTAGGCGGCCACTTCGGTCGAGGGGGTGCCGCTCAGCTTGACCCCGGCCAGCCTGCAGGAGGCGGCCAGCTTGCCGAATTCCACGGGCCCGACCGTCAGACCGCTGCGCTCGGGGAAGAGGTACGCGTACAGCTGGACATCGGGGGCGGCGAGCCGGATCCGGCTGAAGTAGGTCTCGAGTTCGTCCGCGCTCGCGGGCAGGTAGTACGGAGTGAGCGCGGCGACGCGGCGGACACCGGCAGCCACGGCGGCCCGGACGAGCCGGACGGCGGTGTGCGCGTCGGCGGCGCCGATGTGCGCGATCACGCCGTCGGCACCCGCCTCCTGCAGCGCGGTCTCGACCAGCAGCAGCCGCTCGCCCTCGCTCAGCGCGGGGAACTCTCCGGTGGTTCCGGCCACGAGCAGTTGTCCGGTGGTGCGGGCGGCGAAGCCGTACTGGTCGCGTGCCGCGTCCAGGTCGAGATCGCCACTCGGGGTGAACGGCGTGGTGAGCGCGGTGACGACGGTGCGCTGACGGTCCATGGGCCTGACTCCTCACTCGGAAAACCGTTATCCGTTTTCGGTTAACCGTTGACAGAGATCGTAACCGTGGCGAAAACTCATGCCGCTCCCCAGGGCCCCACCACATCACTCCATGAGCCGCATGTGATGTCCGAACATCTCGTGGCCCTGTACCACCTGAATCGATCTCGGCGCCGACGAGCTGCGCCGGCTGCTGCCCGGCCACCCCGATCTGCGCATCACCGAGATCGGATCGGACGAGGCCCCGCACGACCACCGGGACGCGCTCGCCGATGCCACCATCGTGCTCGCCCCGCTGGAGAAGGAGCGCAGGATCTCCGCGGAGCTGCTCGACGGGATGGAGCGCTGCCGCCTCGTACAGTCGGTGGCCGTCGGCTTCGACGGTGTCGACCACCTCGCCGCCGCCGAGCGCTCGATACCGGTCGCGAACCTTCCCGGCTTCAACACCGACGCCGTGGCCGACTGGACCGTGGGCGCCCTGCTCTCCCTCCTGCGCCGCTACGCGGCGGGTCACGCGAAGATCGAAAACGGTGGCTGGGGGCCCGAGGGGCTGCGGGGACGCGATCTGTCCGCGCTCACGGTGGGCATCGCCGGGTTCGGCAGCATCGGCCGCGCCGTCGCGCGCCGCCTCGACGGGTTCGGCAGCGACGTCCTGGTGCACGACCCGGTGCCCTCCGAGCCGGACCGTACGTATGTGAGCCTGGACGAGCTGGCCTCGCGCTCGAATGTGCTGACGCTGCACATGCCGCTGAACGAGGCCACCCGTGGTGTCGTCGGGGAGGACCTGCTGTCCCGGATGCCCCGGGGCTCGTATGTCCTCAACGCCGGACGCGGCGGCGTGCTGGACGAGGACGCGCTGGCCGGGGCCCTGGACTCGGGGCAGCTGGCGGGCGCCGCGCTCGATGTGTTCGCCGAGGAGCCGCTGCCCGCCGACTCCCCGCTGCGCGGCCGGTCCGAAGTGCTGCTCACCCCGCACACGGCCGGGGTGACGGTCGAGGCGTACCACGCCATCCGGGCGCGGCTCGTCGCGAGCGTGGACCGGGTGCTGACGGGCGAGGCCCCGCGCAATGTGGTCAACGGCGTCATCGGCGGCGGCCATCGCGGGCGTCCTCTCCCCGCTGCTGCCCGGCGCCGCCGCCTATGCGTGCCTGCTGCCGAAGGTCGAGCGCCTGAAGATGGCGGGGTGAGACGGGAATCGGAGTGATGGGGCGGGCCCCCGCCGCGCCCCGGTGAAGAGGGCGCGGCGGGGGCCCTGATGGGTCAGCGGTCGCTTTCCTGGAGGAGCGAGCGCACCATGCGGCACGTGGTGTTGGACGGCGGGTGCACCCCGATCCGGACCGCGGTGGCCCGTATCTTGCGGTTGCGCGCCTGCTCGGGGCGGTACACACCGGAGTTGAGCAGGGCGATGGCCAGGCGCATGGCCTTCAGCCGGCGGTTGTGGGTCTCGTACCACTCACGCGGACGCCCGGCGGGCATGCGCTTCTTGGGCAGGGTCGTAAAGCTCGGCAGGTCCGGAAGAGGGGTTGTGGCAGCGGCCATCGGCATCCTCCTGGGACAGTCGGTCTCGCTCTCTTTCACTGCCTCTATTCTACGGCGGGGTACTGACAAAGCAGCCTGGTCAGACGCCAGATGACCGGGATCCAACGGGCGTGGCGGGAGGTGTCTCGCGGTACGGTTGCACCATGGAGATCTGGATCAATCCGGCGTGCTCGAAGTGCCGCAGCGCGCTCAGTCTGCTCGACGCGGAAGGCGCCGGGTACACCGTCCGCCGCTACCTGGAGGACGTCCCCAGCCCGGACGAGATCCGTGGCGTACTGGCCCGGCTCGGACTCGAACCGTGGGACATCACCCGGACGCAGGAGGCCGCGGCGAAGGAGCTGGGGCTGAAGGACTGGCCGCGCGACGAGAGCGCGCGCGACCGCTGGATCACGGCGCTCGCCGAACACCCCAAGCTGATCCAGCGGCCGATCATCACCGCCGACGACGGTTCCGCGGTGGTGGGACGGACCGAGGAGGCGGTGCGGGAGGCGCTCTCGCGCTCCACGGAGTGACCGTGGCGCGCCACGAGTTCGGCCCTGGTCCCCGTGGAGCACACGGGGACCGGGGCCCACGCCGTAGGGCGTATCCGCCGCCTCAGCGGCTCCGGCCGGTGGTCGGCTGCGAACGCAGCAGGAAGCGCTGTGTCTTGCCGCTGGAGGTCTTGGGCAGCTCGTCCACGAAGTGGATCCGCCGCGGGTACGCGTGCTTGGCGAACCGGTCCCGCACGAGCTGCTGCAGCTCGGTGACGAGCGCCTCCCCCGGCCGGGCACCGGGGCCCAGGACGACGAATGCCTCGATGACCTCGCCGTAATCGTCGTCGGGGATGCCCACCGCGGCGGCCTCCGTCACGGCGTCGTGCTCCTGCAGCGCGCTCTCCACCTCGAAGGGGCCGATGCGGTAGCCCGCCATCAGGATGACGTCGTCGCCGCGCCCGGAGAAGAACAGATCGCCCTCCTCGTCCTGCGCCGCGGTGTCGCCGGTGTAGAACCACCGCCCGTCGGGGCTGAACTTCTCCGCCGTACGCTCGGGAGCGCCCAGGTAGCCCTTGAACCACATCAGCGGGCTGTCCGCGATGTCGATCGCCACCCGGCCCGGGACACCCGTCGCCGCCTGTGCGGAGTTGGTGTCCTCGCGCAGGATCTTCACCGACCAGCCGGGCAGCGGGCGGCCCATGCAACCGGACTTGAGGTCGGTGCGCAGCACCTCGTTCCAGGCGTGGGCGATGACCATACCGGTCTCGGTCAGGCCGTAGTGGTCGCGTACGGGGACGCCGAGAGCCTCGCGCGCCCAGTCGACGATGTCCGGGGGCAGCGGTTCACCGGCCGCGGAGCAGCAGCGCAGCCGCAGGTCGCCGGGGGCGGCGCCTGATGCCCGCAGCTTGCGGTAGACGGTGGGCCCGGCGGTGAAGTTGGTGACGCCGTAGCGGGACAGCACGTTCCAGGTGTCCTCGGCGGAGAACAGACTGTTGAACAGCAGGCTGCGGCGGCCGAGGGCGAGCGGAGCGATGATGGCGTAGTACAGGCCGTAGGCCCATCCCGGGTCGGCGGCGTTCCAGAACACATCGGTGGACTGGTGGTCCAGGCCGAACTCCTGGTACATCGCGAAGCCCGCGACGGCGTTCAGCGGGATCGGGACGGCCTTCGGGGTGCCCGCGGTGCCGGAGGTGAACAGCTCCACAATGGTGGCGTCGCCGCCCACCGCCACCGGCTCGGGCTGCGCGGTGTGCGACTCCAGCAGCTCCGAGAAGGCGAGGTCGGTGCCGGTGACCGGGCCGGTCGTGATGATATGCCAGGGCCGCTCACCGGGGAAACCGGCCTCGGGGCCCAGCTTCGGGCGCTGATCGGCGTCGGTGATCACGGCCTTGGTGCCGTTGCCGATGGTGCGCAGCGCGATGGACGGCGGGGCGAACGCGGTGAACAGCGGCACCTGGACGGCTCCGAGCCGCCAGATGGCGAGGGACGCGATGAGCAGTTCGGCGGACTTGCTCATCAGGGTGGCGACCCGGTCACCCGCTCCGACGCCCAGGGCGGCCAGGGCGCTTGCCATGCGCGACGAGCGGTCACGGAGCTCACCGAACGTCATGTCATGGCCCGTCAGGTCCTTGCTCACCACGGTGAACGCCACGGCGTCGGACGGATGCCGGTCGCACAGCAGGTACGCGGTGCACGCCGCTGGCTCACCGAAGGTCTTGAGCAGGTCAGCCATGCGCTGTTCTGGGCTGGTCAAGAGGGCTCCTTGGACTGGTTTCCACACGTCGCGCCATACAGGAGGTCGGCGGCACCTTCCCGTTGGCCTGTACACGCTATCGCGCTTTTCGATGTGCTCAGCAGCCGTGTGCGGGGGGATTCCAACTCGTCAGCGCGGTTTCGGCATACCGGGTTCCCGTCGCGGCCGCGTCGCGGCTCGGTGGCGGCTGCGTCGCGGCTCGGTGGCGGCTCGGTCGCGGAAGCCACAGCGGCACTCTGGCGTCACCCCGGCCCCCGGCCTACCGTGGCAGCGGTAAGTGATACCGCTCGTACGGCTGGTCATGTCTGAGTACACCTTCCGGACAAGAGGTGAGCCTTGTTCCTCCGCCGAAGACGCGTCCGCCGATTAACTGTCGTCGCCACACTCCTCGCCGCCCTGGCCGCCGTCGCGGCCGGCCCCGCGGGGGCCGCTCCCGACCGTACGCCGAGCGCCCGGCCGCCCCTCGTCGACCCGATCGACCCGCAGCGCTGGCGCAACCCCGACGACATGACATGGGCCGACTACCGCGCGGTCCCCGGCACCCGCTGGGCCGACCCGGACGTCAAGCCCACCCGGCGCACCTTCAAGGGCGCGCTGGTGCTCCTGGACTACCCGGACGAGGAGTTCACGGTCAGCAAGCCGGCGGGCTCGACCCTGTTCGGCAACCCGCAGCCGTCCGCCTCCGGCATACCGCGCGACCGCCTGCCCCAGTTCTACGAGGACTTCCTCAACGAGCCCGGCGCGCTCAACCACGGTCACACCATCAACGAGTACTGGATGGAGGACTCCGGTGGCCGCATCGGCGTCGACCTGACGGCCTTCGGGGTGTACCGCATGCCCGCGAAGTCCTACCAGTACGGGGTGGAGGACTCGATGAACCCGGGCACCTGCCCGGCCGGGGAAACCTGCGACATGGACATCCGGGCCGATGGGAAGGCGGCCTGGACCGCCGACGTGGGCGGCGCGGAGACCAAGAAGTTCGACTTCGTCTTCTATCTCACCGCCGGGCAGGACGAGTCGTCCACCTGGCAGGAGTTCGGCCAGATGAAGTTCGCCGACCGGCAGGACATACCGGCCGTGTGGGGTCCGCCGGTCGCCACCGGGAGCAACGCGGCGGCGACGCGCTACGTACCGTGGACGTCGTGGCAGGCCGCGGCCCGTATCTGGCCCAACGCGGAGGACGGCTCGTCCCTCCAGACCGAAAGCTCCGGCATGGCCGTGTACGCCCATGAACTCAGCCACATCCTGGGCATAGGCGACAACTACAACAACCCCTACGGCACCCCCCTCAGCCGCTCCTACACCGGTATCTGGGGCATGCTCTCCCGCGGCTCCTTCAACGGCCCCGGCGGCCCGCACACCCGGTGGCGGATACCCGCCACCGCCGGGGGGTCGATGGGCGCCCAGCATGTGCTGCGCGACAAGCTGAAGCTGGGCATCGTGGACGAGAAGAACGTGCTGCGCCTGGACCGGGACGCGCTGGCGGGCTCCGGTCCAGCGGTCGCCCGGGTCACGGCGCGTTCCGCGCCACCGGGCGAGAAGGGGCTCGCGGGTGTCGACATCACCATGGGCAGGGATCTGTCACCGTCCTGCGACGGCAAGACCGACCCTCTGTGCGACGGCGGCGGTTACGACAACTACACCGTCGAGGTCGTGGACCGCATGGGCATGGACTCGTTCACCCCGGACAACGGCGTGCTGATCACCAAGACGAAGAACAAGGACCAGGCCCCGTTCGCCTGGGTGGTCGACGCCCACCCCGAGGACATCGACATGGTGGACTTCCAGCGCCCCGACGGCACGACGCAGAAGATCACCATGGGCGACTACCGGCAGCTCAGCGACGCGCTCTTCCACGCCGGGGCCGACTCCGGCAGCCAGTACGAGTACATCGACCAGGCCAACCGGCTGCACTTCTACGTCCTCGACCTCGAGCGCGACCGGTCGGGCGTGCTCTCGTACACCATCGCGGTCACATCCCTGGACGGCTCCGGGCCGCAGCGGCGCGGCGTCGACCTGGACCGTGGCGTGGCGAAGGGCCACCCCTCGAAGGGTAGCGCCACGTGCACTTTCGACCTCGCCAACACCGGCCGCGCCGGAAACGCGGGCGCCCACCTGGACTCGGATGTCTACCGGCTGTCGGCCACGGCCACCGGCCGGGGCTGGTCCGCGTGGCTGCCCAACCGGCTCGCCACCGCCAAGGCCGGATCCTCGGTGGATGTGGGCGTGGCCGTGACCGCGAAGAAGGGGGCCGACAGGCACGGCAAGGTCGTCCTCACCGCCCGCTCCGAGAGCGACCCGCGCAAGACGGCCACGGCCATGTGCGCGGTGCGCACACCGTAGGGGCGGTGGCTGTACGCACGGGGATCCGGAGGCGGCCCGCCGGGACACCGGCGGGCCGCCCCCGTACGTACCGTCAGTCGGAGTGCAGGGGCACCCGGAGGGTGTCCGGTTCGCAGCCGTGCGTCCCCGCGATGATCCGCGCCGCGCCCATGGTGAGCGGCACCAGGCTCTGCTGGTCCACCTTGTCGGGGGTGTCCCTCGGGTCGAAGATGTACATCGGCGTGGTGATCAGCTGCACCAGCGGCACACCTGTGTAGTAGAAGTACGCGCCGTCGGTGGCCGGGTTCGGTGCGAAGGCGGTCGGCGACAGGATCCACGAGCGGCGCAGGTCCTCGGCCGCGATCGAGTCGGCCACCAGCCGCTCCAGCGCGGGGGCCTGGGTGGTGAACCACCAGCGCACCTCCGGGTCGTCGGTGGGCACGACCTCGCCGTCGACCACGACGGCCTGGCGGGCTGCGTGTTCCAGATGCATTTCGAGGACGACCTGCGGAAACAGCTCCGGATGTGCCGCGATGAACGCCTGGGTGCCCGCGGCCCCGGCCATATGGCCCGACGTCAGCAGGAACAGCATGTTGTGCGGGCGCAGTTCCTGGGGCACCGACGCCCAGAACCTGGCCTGTGCCAGGACGAGCGCCACTCCCGACGCGTCCTCCACCGCCGAGGCCCACGGTCCGTCATGGTGTGAGCCGATGATCACCCAGTGGTCCGAGGCGCCGGGCAGGGTGCCCACCACATTGTGGGTGGTCTCCTCGGTGATGGTGGCATCGGAGATGATCCGGCCCTCGCACGCGCCGGAAGCCATCAGCTCACGGACCCGTTCGCCGTCGCTGCCGCTCAGCCAGATGCCGGGGATCGAGCGCAGCTCGGCGTCATAGGGCCAGTAGAAGTCGCTGGTCTCCCAGGGCACACCGGTGAGCAGTCCGACGTACGCGGTCGCCCCGTCCTTGATGGCGATGTCGAAGTCCAGCACATGCGGAAGGTCGAACGGCACGGTCTGGACCAGATCGGGGAAGACGCCCTCGGGGTCATAGGCGTCGGTGGCCCGGGCCTGTACCTCCGTCTGCGGCAGCTGGGTGAAGCCGATCTCCTGGACGGCGATGCCACCTCCCACGCCCCCGTCCTCCATTCGCACCAGCCGACCCTCGGTGCCGTCGGTGGGGGTGGTGTACGGCAGGGCCAGGCCGGTGAAGCGGGTCACGTCGCCAGGGCGGCCGACGGGCCAGATCTCGAAGGCGGCGGAGCGCGGCCGCCAGATCGGCGTGGCCAGCGGCTCCAGCCGAACGTCCGCCAACCCCGTTTCCCGGAACTGTCCGGCGGCCCACTCCTCGGTCCAGCTGTCGGCGGCATAGCCCGCGCGGCGAATGCCTTGGCTGACGATCAGCTCGATCCAGCCCATCATCTCCTTCGAGGTGGGTGCCCGATCGACGTACTTCTCCAGCGCCGGCCAGCCGTTCATCGCCATCCTCCTTCATCCCGACGTCCGGTTCATGCTCGGCGGGCGGTCTAAAGCTGGGCTAATGGGGCGCGGGCACGAAGCCCGGGCGAGGAGGGCAAGCCGCGCGTTAGAGCACCTTTAGGGACGGCACAAATGATGGTCGCCGTATCCGCTCCAGGGCTCGCCAGTCGGCTCAGCCGCAGGTCAGCGCCCGATCATCCCGATTACTGACCCGATGACTGATGGGAGTCGCGTGTGCGTGGGTTGTGTATGCGTGAGCCGTGTGTGCGTACCGGGAAGGCAGCAGGACAGGGCGCACGGCACCCGGCGCGCCTGACGCGATGGTTGCTCCGTGCCCCGGTCGGTGTCGTCGGGGTGGCCGCCGTGGGCGCGGCCACCATGGGCCTGGTGGCATTCGCCGTCACTCCGGTGAACGCCGAACCGGACACCGGAGAGAAACCGTCGCGCGCCACCACCAATCCGCTGCCCGCGCCACCGCAGATGCGCGCACTGGATTTCCTCCTCGGGTCCTACACCTGCGCATACACACCCCCGCCGGGCAGTAGGGCGGCGGTGATGCACCTGACCACGAGGCGGGCCATGGGCGGGCATTACTACTACACCGACGCGACCCTGGAACCGGGCCATGTGGTCGGCCGGTCGTCGTTCGGATGGGATCCCGTGGACGGAAAGTTCATCGTCCAGTACCACGACAACTGGGGTTCTTCCGCGAACTACTCCTCACCCGGCTGGAGGAACGGCCACCTGGTGTTCAAGGGGCCACTCAGCCAGGTGGTCACCCCCAGCGCCACCGGAAAGACCGACGGCGTGAACATGGACGTGGTGGACGACTACCACATGCTCGGTCCAGGACATTTCAAGGACGCCACGAGTTTCACCTTCCCCGACGGAACCACCTTGCGCGGCAGCTACGACTGCCGTCGCCCATAGCAGTTTGCCGAGGGAAGTGGGTGCGCCGGCCATGGCGAACAATGAAGAGAAGCTTCTCGACTATCTGAAGCGTGTGACGGCGGATCTGCGCCAGACACAGCGTCGTCTGAAGGATGTCGAGTCGGCCGGACACGAGCCGGTCGCCATCGTGGGAATGTCGTGCCGATTCCCCGGCGGGGTGCGCTCCCCGGAAGAGCTGTGGGAACTGGTCGCCACCGAGCGGGACGCCATCACGGAACTGCCCACGGACCGCAATTGGGACCTGGACGGCCTCTTCCACCCCGACCCGGAGCACCCCGGCACCAGCTACTGCCGCGAGGGCGGCTTCCTCGACGACCCCGCCGGATTCGACGCCGCGTTCTTCGGCATCAGCCCACGCGAGGCCCTGGGCATGGCACCGCAGCAGCGGCTCGCCCTGGAGGCGTCGTGGGAGGCCATCGAGTACGCGGGCCTCGATCCGGAATCGCTGCGGGGCAGCCTCACCGGCACCTTCATCGGTTGCGACCACCTCGACTACTGCACGGACGCCTCCCAGGTGCCCGAGGGCTCGGCCGGGTACTTCACCATCGGCAGCTCCGCGAGTGTGGTGTCCGGCCGGGTCGCGTACACCCTGGGGCTGGAGGGCGCCGCGGTGACGGTGGACACCGCGTGCTCCTCCTCGCTGGTCGCCCTGCATCTCGCCTGCCAGGCCATCCGGCAAGGCGAGTGCGAGCTGGCACTGGCCGGTGGGGTCGCCGTGATGTCCTCGACGGCTCCCTTCATCGGCTTCAGCGAGCTGCGCGGGCTCGCCCCGGACGGCAGGTCCAAGGCCTTCTCGGCGAACAGCGACGGCATGACCCTGTCCGAGGGCGTCGGTGTCCTGCTCCTCGAGCGACTGTCCGACGCCCGGCGCAACGGCCACCAGGTGCTGGCGGTCATTCGGGGGACGGCGGTCAATCAGGACGGCGCCAGCAACGGTCTGACGGCGCCGAACGGGCCCTCTCAGCAGCGGGTCATCCGGCAGGCCCTCGCCAACGCCCGCCTGGCCGCCTCCGAGGTGGACGCGGTCGAGGCGCACGGCACCGGGACCACCCTCGGCGACCCGATCGAGGCCCAGGCGCTGCTGGCCACGTACGGTCAGGACCGACCGTCCGGGCAGCCATTGTGGCTCGGCTCCATCAAGTCCAACATCGGCCACTCCCAGATGGCGGCGGGTGCCGCGGGCGTCATCAAGATGGTGATGGCGATGCGGCACGGGCTGCTGCCCGCCTCGCTGCACATCGACGAGCCGACCCCGCATGTCGACTGGAGCACGGGCGGGGTGCGGCTGCTGACCGAGGCGGCGGAGTGGCCTCGGGGTGAGCATCCGCGCCGGGCGGGCGTGTCGTCGTTCGGCATCTCGGGTACGAACGCCCATCTGATCCTGGAGCAGGCCCCGGACGCGGCGGATTCGCCACCGGTAGCCGAGGCGACCGGGGTCGACGGGGTCGTGCCGTGGGTGGTGTCGGCGAGGA
This sequence comes from Streptomyces sp. NBRC 110028, assembly GCF_001417735.1. Taxonomy (GTDB): domain Bacteria; phylum Actinomycetota; class Actinomycetes; order Streptomycetales; family Streptomycetaceae; genus Streptomyces. Next base: position 1,155 of record NZ_BBUZ01000030.1, on the reverse strand, counting down.
GTACGGAGGCGCTTCACGGCCAGGCGGCGGCACTGCTCGACCGGGTGACGGCGGACGACGACGTATCGCCGGTGGAGGTGGGCTGGTCGCTGCTGAAGACCCGCTCGCTCTTCGACCACCGAGCCGTCGTGATCGGGGAAAACCGTGAGGAACTGACGGCGGGCTTGCAGGCCCTGGCCACCGGGGCGGTGCACCCGGCAGTCGTATACCCCGGAGCACCGGCGAGTACTTCGGGACAGACGGTGTTCCTGTTCAGCGGCCAGGGCAGCCAACGCCCCGGCATGGGAGCGGCACTCTACGACCGGTTCCCCGTCTTCGCCGAAGCCTTCGACGAAGTCTGCACCCACCTCGACCCCCACCTCGAACACCCGCTACGCCAGATCGTCTTCAACCACAACCCCCAACAAACAGAACTACTGAACCACACCACCTACGCCCAAGCCGGACTCTTCGCCCTCCACATCGCCCTGGTCCGCCTGCTGGCCTCAGCCGGCATCCACCCGGACACCGTCATCGGCCACTCCATCGGCGAAATCGCCGCCGCCCACACCGCAGGCATCTTCAACCTCCCCGACGCCTGCCACCTCGTAGCCACACGCGCCACCCTCATGGGCCAACTCCCCACCAACGGCACCATGGCCACCATCGCCGCCACCCCCGACGAACTCCACCACCACCTCACCGCAACCAACGGCCAAGTCACCATCGCCGCACTCAACACCCCCACCCACACCGTCATCTCAGGCCCCACCCCACTCGTCCAACAAATCAGCACCACCTGGGCCGAACAAGGCCGCAAAACCCACACACTCACCGTCAGCCACGCCTTCCACTCACCCCAGATGGACCCCATCCTCCAACCCTTCACCCACGCCATCAGCCACCTCACCTACCACCCACCCACCATCCCCCTCATCAGCAACCTCACCGGACAACCCGCCAACCACGAGATCACCACACCCCACTACTGGGCCCAGCACATCCGCCAACCCGTCCACTTCCACCCCGCCATCACCCACACCGCACCCCACACCCACACCTACCTCGAAATCGGCCCCGACCCCACCCTCACCACCGCAACCCAACACACCCTCCACCACCACAACCACCCCACACCCCACCTCACCACCACCCTCACCCACAAACAACCCGAAA
>NZ_BBUZ01000029.1 GCF_001417735.1 Streptomyces sp. NBRC 110028 | reverse complement strand
CGGGAGTACGGGGCCCTGGAAAGTGCCTCCGCCTGAAGCGAGAACAAGAACCTCAGTGACCTTCGTTTTTGCAGCTCAGAGGCACTTTCGGCTTCGCTGATCACTTGTCGGCCAGCCCGCTTCATGAAGCGTGAGGCCAGGGCCTGTCCGGTCGATCTCGGCGAATCAGCCCTCGGCGTCCAGTGCACCGCGTCGGACGCCTTGAGCCTTTCCCGGCAGTCCCCTCTGATCACCGCACCAGCGGCACGGCTAGGCCGGGCGGGAGAAGCCCTCAGGCGGTGCGCCCTCGACGAACAGCATGGCCACCCGGGCCTTGTCCTTTCGTATCTCCCGGGCCCGCCGGTACTCGGCGGAGTCGTACCACTCCCGGATCCGGTCCATGTCGGGAAACTCGATGACCACGAACCCGGAGGAGTCCCAGGTGCCTTCGACGGGCCTGGGCGTGGGTCCCCCGACCAGGTAATGGCCGCCGTGGTCGAGGATGGACTGCTGGGCCACGGCCGCGTAGGCCAGGCCGGCCTCCTCGTCGAGCACATCGAAGTTGACGATGACGTAAGCGGGCGTGACCTTCTCCGTCCCGAACTGCGGGTGGAGCGCGCCAACGCCTCCGGACAGACCTGCGAGCACGGTCTTGCTCATCTCGTCGGCGACGATCTCAGGGGTACCGGCAGCGACACCGTCGAGAGCGATGCGCGCGATGTCGGCAGGGTCGGCCTTCGGCGCGTCGAGGCCGGCGGTCATGTCGGTGTCCATGTACCCGACGTGCAGCGCCGAGACCCGGGTGCCCTGCGGGGCGAGTTCCTGGCGCAGCCCGTTCGTCATCGACCAGGAGGCCGACTTGGCGGCGTAGTAGGCACCGAAGTCGGGGAAGTTGACCCAGGAGGCGACCGACAGGATGTTCAGCACCGCGCTGCTGTCGTGAGAGCCGAGCTGGGGGGCGAATGCCCGGGTGACCGCCAAGGTGCCGAGGTAGTGGGTGTCGATCTCCAGGCGGATGTCCGCCAGGTCGCCCGTCAGCAGCGATGCGTAGGTGGCCGAACCGGCGTTGTTGACCAGGATCGACACGTCGCCGGTCGCCTCTGCCGCGGCGGCGATGGAGGCGGGGTCGGTCACGTCGAGGGCGATCGGCTTCACGCCGTCGAGGTCGACGGCTGCGGGATTGCGGGCGGCCGCGTAGACGGTCGCGCCGCGGTCGCGCAACTGCTTCGCCAGGTGACGTCCCAGGCCGCGGTTCGCCCCGGTGACCAGTGCGGTCTGTCCTTCGATCTGCATTGCGCAACTCCCTGCTGGGTAGGTTTTTCCAATGTAGACCACCTGGGTTGGAAGAAGCAACTCAGGGTAGGCTTGCAGCATGGGCAAGATTCCGAATGACAGTTGCGCTATCGCCCGCAGCCTGGGCGTGCTGGGCGAGCGCTGGACGTTTCTGATCCTGCGCGAGGCCGTGGCGGGGTCGAGCCGGTTCTCGGAGTTCCGCAGCGGGCTCGGTGTGGCGCCGGATGTTCTCACCGCACGCCTGAACACGCTGGTCGAATACGGCGTGATGGAGAAGGTGCCCTATCGGGAGCCCAGGGAGCGGGCTCGCTTCTCGTACGTGCTCACGGATGCGGGCCGGGAGCTCCTCGTCGTCCTGCTCGGCCTGCAGCAATGGGGCGACAAGTACCTGCCGTGGCCGGACGGGCCGAGCATCCTGCGCCTGGTCGAGGGCACCGAACGACCGGTGCACGTCGGGTTCATCGACGACGACGGAAACGAAGTCGACGAAAGCTCCGTGGCACTGATGCCGACCGCCGCCTCCCCTGGCCGGAAGTAGCGCAGGTTCCAGTTCCAAGACGTGACCCTCGCAGGCTCCACGACCGGAGGCGAACGAACGCCGCCAGGCCTTGCGGCCCGCTCCGTGGAATCCGGAGCGGGCGGCCTTCGCCGGAGGCGCCGCGCCTGACGGCTGGCTGGCCGCGGTTCCCGCAGCGCCGTCCATGTCCGGCGTCCGCTGCGGACGCCCCCGGCTGCGCCTTACTGACCGGATCACTGGCTCGCCGGTCGTACTGGCCAGCCCGTCTCGCCGTTACATGCGCCAGGTCGGCGGCCGCGGCGTGCAATCGGCCCGGCCTGCGAGGGGGTGCACGGTTGTTTCTGCTTACCTGCCGCGTCCCTTTGCCTGTGTGGGATCTTGCGCGTGATGCACGCCGTCCACCCCGTGGCAGGACCTGCCCGAGTCGCCTGCTCCCGCCCGGCAGGCGTACGTGCCATCTGGTTAGTGATAGTAAACTCAGGTCGTGCGGGCTGCGGGGCGTATGTGGCCACCGGAACGAGTACCCGGCGTCGATGTGGAGGTGAGTTCTGTGCCGTCAGGAAGGCACGTGTCCGGCCCTATGGATGACGAGCCGGCCTGTTCCATGGAGCGGAGCCTGCAGATACTCGGCGAGCGGTGGACTCTGCTGGTGCTGCGTGAGGTCCTCTACGGCAGGCACCGGTTCGCTGAAATCCGGTCAGCTCTCGGCATCGCGTCGAACCTGCTCAGTGACCGACTCAAGGTTCTCGTCGACGCCGGAGTGCTGCGGACGCTGGCATACCAGGAGGCCGGTAGCAGGCACCGGCAGAGCTACCATCTGACGCCGGCCGGGCTCGAACTGCAGCCCGTCCTGGGTGCGCTGCAGCAGTGGGGGGACCGTCACCGTCCGCGGCCCGCAGGTCCCTCCGCTTCCCAGCGGACCCGCTCCACGGGTCGGGCCGTCCACGTGGGGTTTCTCGATGACGATGGTCGCGAGGTTCCCATGGAGGATGTGTCGCTGATGGCAGCACCTGACCCTCAGAACTCGTCCGGCCTCGGGGAACTACGGAACAGCCGTTAGCGCTAAGCGCTCCCGTGCCCCTGGAGGCGTGTCACCGTACGGGCTGTGACTTGGCCCGTGGCTCCGGACTTCCCCGGCCTGGAGGGCGGAGAAGTCGGCGTGTGCCTGGGCGACGGCTTCGGGGTATGCCTCGCGCTTGGCGTGCTCGGCGAGTGCCCGGTAGATGCTGGCCACCGAGGGGTTCTGGTCCTTGCGCTTGCCGGTGGGGATGATCAGGTCGGGCTGAATCTGCTCGACGGGCTCGCCGGCCGCGCGGCGGCGGAGCACGGTGTGGAGCATGTCGTAGGTTATGACGGGCGGCCGCCGTGCTTGCCCTTGCGGGCCGCGGTGTCGAGCCCTTCGGACGTGGACTCGCGGATGTCCTCCCGCTCGGTCTGCGCCATCGCCGCGAAGAATGCGAACAGCAGCTTTCCCGGGCCTGTGGGGTCGTAGATGCCGGGCAGGGGGCCGGCGAGCATCTCCAAGACTAGCCTCGCGCTTTCACGAGGTGACCTGTCCGAAGCTTGTTCGGATGAGTGAGGTGTGCCGCTGACCTGGGACGATGGGACTTGTCTAGGGTCCTGTTCGTCGTCGGGAAGGCTGCACTCCTCAGGTGTCTCGGCAGGTGGATGAGCCTGGAGTGGACGGTCCGCCATCTGTTTGTATGACCTCTGGACGGCAATCCAGGAGGTGGCGGACTTATGGTGTCCACGGAGAGTATTCTCGCGTTCGCGGCGATGTCGCTGCTGGTGATCGTGATTCCGGGGCCGAGCGTGCTGTTTGTGATCGGCAGAGCCCTCGCGCACGGCCGCCGCACGGCGCTCGCGACGGTCCTGGGCAACCTGGTCGGTTCGTACCTCCTGGTGATCGCTGTGGCGTGGGGCCTCGGCGCGCTGGTGGAGAGTTCGGCGACGGTGTTCATGGGTGTGAAGCTGGCCGGAGCGGCGTATCTCGTCTACCTCGGCGTGCAGGCGTTCCGGCACCGCAAGGAGATGCGCGCGGCGGACATGGAGGCCCCGGCGGATGAGCGGCGCGGTGATCTGCGCACGATCCTGGACGGTATTTTCGTGGGCGTCACCAACCCGAAGGGCGTCGTCTTCTTCGCGGCGGTGCTGCCGCAGTTCGTGGATCACTCGGCGGGCCAAGTCCCCCTCCAGATGATGGTGTTGGGGCTGGTCCCGGTCGCCATCGGCATGATTACGGACACCCTGTGGGGCCTGGGCGCCTCGGCGGCCCGTTCCTGGTTCGCCCGCTCGGATCGCCGCCTTTCGATGGTCGGCGGGGCGGGCGGCTTCGCAATGATCGGCCTGGGCGTGACCGTGGCAGCGACAGGCCGCGCCGACTAGCCTCGGGCCCTCGCAGGGGCGAGCTGTCCGCACCCTGATCGAAAACGTAAGAAATGCTCCTGAGCTGCAACGATGAGACTTACTGAGGGTCTTGTCCGTTGCTGGCTTAGGAGTATTTCTCGGGTGAAGAAGCGTACCGGGTCCTACCCACGTGTTCATGTCGAGGGCGGCGGCCGTGGAGTCGTCAGCCAGGCGGGCGGCGTACTGCTGGTGGAGACCGTCCGGAAAGCCGGACTGGATGGGGCGATATCGGCGGCGCTCTCGCCGTGGCGGCGTCCGCGGCGGTGCACGATCCGGGCAAGATCCTGCTGGATGTGGCGCTCGCCGTCGCGCTGGGCGGGGACTGCCTGGCCAATGTGGCCCTGTTGCGGGCCGAGCCGGCCGTGTTCGGGCCTGTGGCCTCGGACCCCACGGTCTCTCGTCTGGTCGGCAGGCTGGCGTCAGGCTGCAAGCGGGTCTTGGCCGCGCTCCGCATCGCCCGCGCCGAAGTGCGCGAACACGTCTGGCGATTGGCCGGGGATGCGGCGCCGGACGCGTGCGGGCAACTGATCGTGGACATCGACGGCGTCCTGGTCTTGGCGCACTCGGAGAAGCAGGACGCTCGATGCCGTGCTTGTCGGGCGCGTCGACCTGCGACCGGAGTTCCTGGGTGAGCGTCGAGCAGCGGGCGTACCCGATGCGGATGTCCGCGCTCGGCAGGTCCGGGTCGATCGGCGCCGGCGGCGGAGTGCCCGGGCGCCATGGCCGACCCGGCCCCCGGTCCGCCGGGTCGGGATGCGCAGCGCCTTCTTCAGGCGGAGCACCCGGTTTCCCCCGGCCCTCTTGCCGGTGAGTCAGTCCTGGGCGAGGCGGTCGAGGAACTGGCCGACCAGTTCCAGGCCGGTGCACAGGGTCTCGGTGTCGTCGGCGAAGCCGATGCGGACGGTGTGCTCGATGCCGAAGGCGGCGCCGGGGGTGAACATGACGCCGGTCTCCCCGAGGAGGCGGGTGCAGAACTCGTAGGAACCGATCGGGGCGTTGTAGCGCAGGAGCGCGGTGGTGCCCGAGGCCGGTTTGACGTAGGTGATGTCGTCACGGCCGGTGACCCACTCGTCGAGGATGGCGAGGTTGGTGCGGGTGATCTGGTGGGAGCGGGCGAGGACGGCGTCCTTGTTCTCCAGGGCGACGCAGGCCAGGAGGTCGTCGACGCGTCCGACGCTGATGGTGGTGTAGTCCCGGTGGGTGGCTACCTCGGCGAGGAGGCGGGTGGGGCCGACGATCCAGCCCAGGCGCAGTCCGGCCAGGGAGTAGGGCTTGGACATGCTGCCGGTGGAGATGCCGAGCTCGTACAGGTCGGCGATCGAGGCGGTGAAGCCGTCGCCGTATTGGTCGACGCCCCGGTAGACCTCGTCGCACAACACCCATGCCCCGACCCGTTCGGCAATCTTGACGATGCGGGCCAGTCCGGCTTCGTCGATGAGGGCGCCGGTGGGGTTGTTGGGATTGTTGACGGCGATGAGCTTGGTGTCGGCCGAGACCAGGCGGTCGAGTTCGTCGAGGTCGGGCAGCCAGCCGTTCTCCTCGCGCAGCGGCAGTTGGGTGACGCGGGCGCCGTAGCTGTCGGGGATGGAGTAGTGCTGCTGGTAGGTGGGGACGACGGCCACGATGTGGTCGGCGGGTTCAACGAGGGTGGCGTGCACGAGGGCGTTCGCGCCGATCGCGCCGTGGGTGATCAGGACGTTGTCCGGGCCCCGGCTCTCGTAGAGGCCGGCGACGAGGCCACGCAGGCGGGGGCTGCCGGCGATGGGGCCGTAGGTGAGCGGGGTGTCGTCGAGTTCGGCAAGAATCTCCTCCCGCCGTCCGGACATCTGAAGCAATTCGCCGGTGGTCAGGGAGCGGACGCAGGTCTCGGCGAGGTTGTGGCGGCAGGTCTCCTCGTAGTCGTTCATCCACTGCTCGACGGCGAACGGGCGGATCTTCACCGGGACTGTCCCTTCGTCATGGCATTGTCGTTGTACAGGGCGGCCCAGGCGACGGCCGCGTCCTCGATGCCCAGTCCCACGGACCGGAAGTACACCGGCCGCTCGCCGCTCGGGCCCTGGGCGCGGCCGGCCACGAGGCCGGCCAGGTCGCCGCGCACGGCGGCGGGGTCCCAGCCGTCAGCGGCGGCGCGGGTCAGGTCGGCGGCGACCTGCAGGGTGGTGAGCGCGTCGACGTAGACGTCGAGGGCCTCGACGGCGGCGGGCGGGATCTCGCGGGCGCCGGGGGCGTTGGTCGAGATCGAGGTGACGACCGTGCCTGCGGGCAGGGCACGGGGGTCGATCACATCGTCGGCGGCCGAGGTGCACAGCATCACCAGGTCCGCACCCGTCACCGCGTCCTCAAGGTTCGCCGCGGCCTGGACGCCGTCGTCGGCCTCGTCGACGCCCTTCGGTGAGAACGCGCGGACGGTCATGCCGGGGCGCAGGTGGCGCAGGTAGCGGGCGTGCGCACGGCCGACGCGCCCGTAACCGATGACGGCCGCGGTGCGGGCGCCGGGCGGCAGGAGCAGGTCGGTGGCGAGCACGGTGGTGGCCGCGGTGCGCTCGACAGTCAGCTTGGAGGCGTCCAGCAGCGCGAGCGGCTGTCCGGTGGACAGGCTCACGAGCATCGTCCACGCCGTGACCACGGCGGGACCGGCAGGGTCGGGCAGGTACGGGGAGACCTTGACCGAGTAGACGCCGGCATGGGGCAGGACGGCCGGGTAGTGGATGACGTCACCGCCACCGGGCAGGTCGACGACGAACTGGCCCGGAGTCGGTGCCGTACGGAGGGAAGGGGCCCCGAAGGCGTCGCGGAGAGCGGCGAGGACGGCCTGCTCGGAGACGCGGGGAGAGCTGATCACACGCATAATGAGCAATATATTGCCCACTCGATCGGGTGGCAACTTTTTTGAGCACTATAGTGCTCACCATGAGCAGCGAGAGCGCCCCCGACAGTCAGGCAACGCAGGAGTTCGTCACCCGTATCGGCAGGCGCATCCGCACGCTGCGCAAACAGCGAGGCTGGGGCGTCCAGCAGCTCGCCGACGCCGCCAAGCTCAGCCGGCGCATGCTCACCGACATCGAACTCGGCCAGGCCAACCCCAGCCTCGCCACCGTCGACCGCGTCGCCCTCGCCCTCGACACCGACTTCGCCGCCCTCGCCCTGCCTGAGAACGACGCGCCCGGCGCGGAAGCCGAAGGCACGCTCGTATGGGAGGCCCGGGACGGCAGCACCGCCCTCCTGCTGGGCGCCACCGAGAACCCGCGCGCCGAACTATGGCGCTGGACCCTCACCCCAGGCGGCCGTTACGACGCCGAACCCGACCGGCCCGGAGCACAGGAGATCCACCACGTCCTCGCCGGCCGTCTCACCCTCGCCCTGGAAACCGGACCGCAGATGGTGGGGCCGGGGCAGAGCGCCACCATCCCCAGCGACCAGCAGTATGCCTACCTCAACGAGCACACTGAACCGACGGTCTTCATGCGGGTTGTCAGCGGTGCCTGACGCCGCCAGCAGGCCCCGACCCGCCCGGCCCCCGACGCGACGGATCCAGGACGGCCAGGCGGCACTCGGAAGTCACCTGGCCTCCGGTCCAGACAGAGTGTTGCCGCACCGGCAAGGCACCTGCCGTCGGCCTTGGGTCCGGGTCAGCCCTGCCCACCGTCGTCCTCGTCAAGCTCCGGCGCGATGGGGCCGCGCAGCGGGCGCAGGCCGCCGTCGGCCGGGACCGAAGCGCGGATGCTGTAGCGGCCCAGCACGTTGAGGTTGGCGTGCTTGAGCGGGGAGAGCCGGGCCACGTCCTCGTCCAGAACGTCGTGCTCACGCTCCTCGGGCGGCAGCGACCGCAGCTGGGCGAGGCGGCGTCCGGTAGTGGTCGTCCACAGCACGGTCGCGTTCAGGACCAGGCCGAGCGCGCCGAGCTGGTCCTCCTGGCCCTCGCGGTACGCCTCCATGATCTGCCCACGCTTGCCGTGGCAGATGTCCCGGGCCAGCTTGTGGCGGGACTCCTGCACGGCGAGCTGCCGGTTCATCTGCCTGCGGTAGGTGTCGTCCACTGGGTCGACCACCCGCCAGCCAGTCCGGCTGACGGCGTCCCCCGCCAACAAGTTCCTGATCCCGCCCAGCCGACTGCAGCGGTATCCGGGATGCGGCGGAACGGCGAGGGCCGGCGGCCCACAGGACCCGCGCTGGGGCGGTACACAGAGAACCTGCCCGCACTCCAGTGAGTACTCCTGGGTCCATGGATCTCTTGACGGCCCGAGCAGTCACCGAGGCTTTCTCCTGGCACTCCTTGCTGCGGCGTCAGGATGCGCGAGAGCCTTCGGGGGCTGCGCCATGAACAGCAGCAAGAATCCCACCCGCATCACCTCCTCTTCCGGCGGCTCGCGGCGCCATCCGCGCAGCCGGACGACGGACATGCCTGCTCAGCGCCGATGCGGTGACAGTCCGGCGCCCTCGAACTCACCGCTTCCCTCGAAAGTGGGGTCACAGTCACGTCCAGACTGGGTTGCATTTTTAAAGTCAGACTCTCTAGCATCGCCCCCATGAGCAATCACTCGCAATTTCAGGTACATGCGGTGTCGCCGTCCTACTGGAAGGTGACCTTCGAGAACGGCCCGATCAACCTCATCGATCCGGACACCATCGAGCAGCTTGCCGATCTGGTGACCCGTATGGAGGAGGACCCCGATCTGACCGTCGTGGTGTTCCAGAGTGCCAACCCCGACTTCTTCATGGCACACTTCGACCTCTTGTCCGAGATCGAGCGCGTGTACACCACGGCCCCGGGCCCCACCGGACTCCTCCCCTACCCGGACAGCCTTCTGCGCCTCAGCAAGGTCCCGGCTGTCACGATCTCGGCCATCAAGGGCCGTGTCCGAGGAGCGGGAAGTGAGTTCGTCCTGAACACGGACATCCGCTTCGCCGGTACCAACGCCATCCTGGGACAGCCCGAGGTGGGCTTCGGCGCCGTACCCGGTGGCAACCCGATGGGGCGACTGGCCGAGTTGGTGGGCCGGGGCCGCGCGATGGAGATCGTGGTGGGAGGAGACGACTTCCCGGCCCATCTCGCCGCCGAATACGGCTACGTCAACCGCGTTCTTCCCGAGGACGAGCTGGACGACTTCGTCGACACCTTCGCCCGCCGCATCGCCGGCTTCAGCAAGGCCGGGGTCTCCGGCGCGAAGGAGTTCGTCGACGCGGCCACCGCAATCCCAGCGGGGGACTACGCAGCCGCTATGGCCGCCTTCAGGCGCACGTCGATGCGTCCGGAGAACGCGGATCACCTGCGCAGCCTCTTCGAACGCGGCTTGCAGCAGCCTCAGGGAATCGAACTCGATCTCGGCAAGCACGTCGCCGAGAAGTTCTGAGCCTGTGCCGCTCGAAAAGTCATCGCCGCAGGTGAGCCGGGTGCGAGCAGTCCGCTGGGATCACGTCCTCCGTGATCGCGTCCTTGCTGTACAACGTGACCCGGAAACTGCTGAGCGTTCCATCAGTTCTCCTCCGTCGCGGGACGGCGAAGGACGCGGAACTGCTGGTGCTGCGGCACGAGAACGCGGTCCTGCGTCGCCAGCTGACCGGGCCGGTCCGCTACGAGCCCGCCGACCGGTTCTGGTTCGCCGCCCTGTCCGGACTCATACCCCGACGCCACTGGCGCGAGGTCTTCCCTGTCGCCCCCGGCACTCTGCTGGCCTGGCATCGCAGGTTCATCGCCGCGAAGTGGGATTACACCGCGCGCCGACGCACCGGACGCCCACCCACCCGGACAGAGATCAAGAAGCTCGTCCTACGGCTGGCGAGGGAGAATCCCACGTGGGGGCACCGGCGGATCCAAGGAGAGCTGGCCCAACTCGGGTATCGCATCGCCGCCTCGACGGTGTGGGAGATCCTCAACGCGGCCGGTATCGACCCCGCGCCACGTCGCTCAGGCCCCACCTGGCGCGAGTTCCTGACCACGCAAGCCGAGGGCATCATCGCGGCAGACTTCTTCCACATCGACACCGCCCTCGGCAGGCGGTTGTACGCGCTGGTGTTCCTCGAGCACGGCACCCGGCAGCTGCACATCACCGGGGTCACCACCCGCCCGACACGCGACTGGGCGGTGCAGCAGGCGCGGAATCTCACCGCCGACCTGGGCATACGCATCGAGCCCCTGCACTTCTTGTTACGCGACCGCGATGGCAAGTACGGCGAAGCGTTCGACGCCGTCTTTGCAGCCGAGGAGATGGACATCCTCACAAGTGCGCCGCAGGCTCCCCGCATGAACGCACACTGCGAACGCATCATCGGCAGCATCCGACGCGAAGCCCTCGACCAGGTCCTGATCATGAACGAGTCCCACGCCCGCCACGTCCTCGCTGCCTACGAACAGCACTACAACGAACACCGACCCCACCAGGCCCGCAACCAGCTACCACCCGACTCCCACGAACAACCCGCCGCAGCGCATGGCCTCAGCACCGGTGTAGTCCTACGCACCCGGATCCTCGGCGGCCTCATCAACGAGTACAGATACGCGGCATGACATGCAGCGATGACTTTTCGAGCGGCACAGGTTGCGCCGGGAAGACATGATCACCCCGGCAGATTCCACGTAACTTTTAAAACACTCAAGCGGCCATGTATGGCCGGGCCTCGTTCGAACTCCTCCGGACCCGCATCCTCACCCAGCCGTCGACGCCCCCTCAGCGGGCCGCTGGCGATGAGGGAGGTTTAGCCGTTCATGCAGGAGAGCCGCAGCCTGGAGGTCATTGGTGACCATCATCTGAGCCAACCTGCCCGCGACTGCGATCACGTTACTCCAGGCTGGAGCATCCAGATAGATCTCATCCGGGGCACCGCGACCTACTTCTTCCTGCACGGTCGAGTAGACCTCGCCCAGCTCCTTCATGAGCGCGACTTCCTCCTCGGTCCGCAGGCTCTTGCCCAGCCACGACACGGGATCGTCTGCGTTGCAAAAGTCGTTGAACAGCACGGTGACCACGTAGTCCAGGTCCTCGACCTCCTCTGGCCGCAGCCAGACATCGCGCTGCCACGAGGGACTCGCAAGGGCGAGAACCGCTGGCACAACATGAAGTCGGAAGACCGGGAACTCAATGCCGTGATCCGTCACATCCCGAGCCTACTGACAGGGCGAGGACAGCACCCCTTCCCAGTGAACCTGTTCACGGAAGCGCGGCCAGAGCCGTTTTCAGGAATCGCCATCACCAGTGAGACGGTCACACGGACATGCCGCCAGCCGAGACCAAATCCCTGGCGTCACCTGCAGCGACGACTTTTCGAGCCCCACGACATTATTCTCACTCGCTTGGCACACTTTTTCTTCCGGCCAGGCCTCCGCAAACAGTCTCCCTACGGCGCCACGGAGCCGGATACAGCGCTGACGCCCTGGGAGTGCCCTATCTGCCGGCAGACACCAAGGGGCTTTACCACCCCTTGACGCACGCCCCGACGGTAGCCAAAAACCCCACGTACTGGCTGCCTGCGAAAACCTGCCCACAAGGATCACCGACAGCCCCTCTGTGCCTGTCGCATGGGGAGCACGGGACCGTGCTCCCACCCGGAAAGGGGGTCGGGAGCCGACAAGGGGCCCTTATGCCTCTCGATGCAGAGAGCATCCAGATCGATGGGGTGACCTCAGAAGCCTACGATTGACGACGGCACGCAGGGGCCCGGTACGGCGCTGTAGGTCTACCGGATCGGGTGACGGACGAATCGGACACCATTGACACGTCTGCGAGTTGGGAGCACGAGGGCTCCCAGAGGGCTCCCACTTGCTCCCAGCCCGGAAATGGTTAAGGCCGTCTCCGCTACCCGCGGAAACGGCCTCCGACCTGCGAAAACGCTGGTCGGGACGACAGGATTTGAACCTGCGACCCCTTGACCCCCAGCCGCGCGACAATTCTCCTCTTATGCTCTATTTTAATACTCTCTCAGACCTATCGCGTCGTCAAGCTCCATAGGACGCTCTACGCGGAAGCGGTCAAGTGACAACAGGGCGCTCCCCACAAGGGCAGCTGCGGTCGGTCGATCTGCCGACGCAGCACCGCGACCTCGTGGCGGAGAATGAAAATCTCGGCGTTGCACGCGGCGGTCGATTGGCCCAGCAAAAGGAAGCAGCCCAGCAGTCGACAGAAGATCAGGTAGAGCAGTCGCAGGCCCACGATCAGCGATCACGCCCATACCTGGGCGGTCGCAAAGCCCCAGGTCAACCACCGTACGGCAATAAAGACACCCTTCAGGTAGGTCGGGCCATCCGTGTCCTCCTTGAGCCTTCACCGTTGAGCAGCCGTGACTGATGAGGCGCGCCGACCGCGAGGCCCAGACCATCGCACGGGCCGCAGCCGGGCAGTACGACATCGCCGAGCCGGTCGACGCGGTCCACCAGTACACGTTCCGAGAATCACCGGGCGCTTGACCGTGGCGGATACCGGCGCCATGGCCCGTGCCGAGGTGCGTGATGCAGCGGCGTCGAGCACAGCTGCGGAGGCTTCTGAAGGCCATGGGCGACTTTGAGCGGGCCATCGATGCGAGGTACAAGAGGTTCCTCGCCGAGGTCGGCCGCGACGAGGCGGAAGGCCTGCACGCCATCGTACTGACGTCCATGATCACAATTGTGTTGACTCCCCTGTGCGGGTGGCTGCGCAAGCGGCGCGACCCAAAGGCGTTTCGAGGCGTTGTTCCTCACGCCGACGTACTTCGGCCCGATCCAGACTGCCTGACGCTGGAGGCTCTGGGATGCGTGCGCCTGCCAGCCGCCGCACGCTGGATGCATGGCCGTGCACCCGCCCGTCGTCGTGCATCCGCCATCCCTCAGGGGCGGGAAGCGGGTCACGATCCGGGGTGAGATCGCCGGGCTCGCTCGGGGACCCGCCGACGTCTTGGAGTTCCTACGCCGAGCTGGTGCCGAGGACTCGCCCTGGACGACCCGGAGCTGATCGAGTGGCGCGGCGACGGCCCAGACATCTGGTGATCAACTGAGCACGCGTGTGCTCCCGGCCGCGCTTCAGCGGCCGGGACGCACGTGCTGGGCGACTACCGGCGGGTTTCGGCCGGACGGTGGACGCGGACGCAGCGGAGCAAGATGAACGCCACCGCGACCGGAATCACCTCCGGGACCTGCGGAGTCGTGTGGAGGAGGTACCAGGCGATCGCCGCGAGCGTGCCGTCAGCGAGGTCGGGGCGCCGCCACTCGACTCCCGCGTTTCGCCAAGCCTGTGTTTGCATGGGTATGTCTTCCTTCTCTTATCGGCTTGATGAGGTGCGAGGACGCTAGGAGGGCCGCCCCGGCAGGCGGCCCTCTACCTCGCTCAACTGACGTTATGCGCTTCTGGCCTGCCGATACGTTCGCGTGAGTTCTCCGCAGCCATCTGGGCGACCCCACCTTTGAGCAGGGGTTTTTCCTCAACTCTTTGGATCTCCAAGAATGTTTGGAGACAACTTCTGACCTGCGGCGACGCTCAACCTCGTTGTGGATCAACAAGGTTGAGATTGGCTGATTTCCGCCTGTCCGGCACCTTCCGCCGTCCGAAACAGATCGTGTATTCCCGTCAGGCCGCGCTGGTCTCCGGCTCGTGCCAGGTTCGCCTGCACCGGCCGCACCACACCAACGGCCATTCGCCGCCCTCGGCCGTGATGACCAGTTCGCCGGAGCAGTCCGGGCACGGCCGGGTGAGCGCGGCCTTGTGGTCGGCCATGTCGAGTGTGGTCTCAACGCAGTGCGCGGCGCGGGCGGCCACGGTGGCGATCTGGCGCAGCTGGTCGTCGGTGAGCAGCTCGAACGGGCCGGGCATGCTCTCGACGCGGGCGGCGAGCCAGGCCGCAGCGTACCGGGCGGTGAGCTTCCATCGGCGGCCGATGGCGGCGTACGACAGGTGGCAGGTGCCGGGCGAGGGCGGAGAGCACGGCACGATCAGCCTACGAAAACCGAGGCCGCTCGACCTGTCGGCGAAGCACGCCGACCTCATGGCGAAGCGCGAGGATCTCGGCGTTGTTCACGACGGTCGATCGGCTCAACAAGAGGAGGCAGTCCAGTAGTCGGCAGAAGATCAGGGAGGGCAGTCGCAGACTACGATCACTGATCACGCCCATACTCGAGCAATCGCAAAGCCCTAGGTCAACCACCGTACGGCAATAAAGACACCCTTCACGGGTATGTGGTGGAGCTGCGTCTCGATGGCATGGGAGTTGAAGACCGGCAGTACGTCGGGGTCGGAGAAGATGTCCTTGTGATCCACAATCTGGATGCCGGCAGCGTCGGTGTTCAGCCAGGCGGGGGTCTGGCCGTCGGTGACGATGTGGATGTTCCGTATGAAGGGGGCGTACATCTCCAGGGAGCGCAGCACGGCCGGAGGTGTCTGGCTCCGCAGAGCGGCGATACGTTCGGCACCCTGCTCGCCGTCGTCGAGCAGCTGCCTCACTCTTGATCTGCGGTGTCCGGATCGCGCAAGGGCCGCAGGCCCCCGGGCAGCTCCGGCAGCTGGAAGGAGTACCGGCCGAGCATGTTGACGTGGTGGCGCACGAACGGGGAGAACCGGACTACGTCCTGGTCGCGGACATCGAAGCCGTCGGCGCGGAGCTGGGTGACGGCGGCGTCCATGTACCGGGTGTTGAAGAGCACCAGGGCGTTGAGGACCAGGCCGTGCGCGCCGATCTGGTCCTCCATGCCGTCCTGGTAGTTCTGGTAGAGCTGCCCGGCCCGGCCGTGGAAGATCTTCCGGGCGAGCGCACAGCAGCCCTCCTGCGTGGGGGATAATCCGCACCTCGCCGGGTGCGGTCGACATTGGATCGCCGCGGTCGCCTCGCTGAATGACGATCGTCGGCCAGCCCGCCTCACCATTCCGTCGGACCGTCCGTAAGCCCGAGGCCCACAGTTGTGCCCGTTACGTGACGACCGGGGTCGGCTGGGTCAGGGAGCGATGGCGGGGTCGATGCCCTGCGCACGGGCGAGGGCGAACAGGACGCGTTCGACCGCGTCCAGACGCTGGCCGATCGACCGGTCTCCCGGCGCGCCGACGACGTTGGCGAGGGACCGCTCATCATGCGCCGCCGTCTCAATCGCCATGCCCACCATCCTGACAGGCTCCCCCCCCGGTCGACCGCCACCAGCCGCTCGGGCACATCCCCGTCCTGAAGAAGAATGCCGACAGCAATCACGAAGGGGAGCGTCGTGCGGCTGACCATCGACACCGAGACAGACACCTACGAGCAGGCGATAGCCGCCGTGCAGACCTGCATGTGCCAGAAACCTCGTCCGTCCTGGTCAGGGAGCCTGAGCGCTGCAGTGGGGCCCGCCGGTCAACCGTGACGGTAGAGGGCCCATCCCCCGTTGCCGACGCGACCAGACACAGGCAGCACCGATCCCTTGGACAACGGGCGCCGAACCGACTCACCGAGCCCGAACCACTCACCGCCACCGACGACACTCGCATCCGTCGACGTGATCGACTCTGCGGCCTCATCCACCGAATACACGCAGGTCGCATAGGGGTGACGCCTCCTTACCCCCAGCAAATGCGAGCGCCCAATTCCCCTGCTCGTCACTGGCACCTCGACGGGGCGTTGCGCCGTTGGCATCCTTGCGGCCGACACCGCAACGCGAACCGTCGACCAGGGCACGCGGGCACTCCGGGGTCATCATGTCCCGTGAGTCCGCAAGCCGGTCGTTTTTGCGGTCCGGCCTCTACGACGGCTCCGCCGACCGCACGCCGCCGCGGCGGCGTGCGCCGAGCATGCGTTCCATCGCGCGGATGTGTCCGTTGCCGCTGAGTCGTCCGCGGCGGGTCAGGCACGGCACCCGGCCCGCCGCGGGGCTTCGCCGCGACTGGTGGTCAGCACAGGCGCAGGCGCACCGAGGCGGGCAGATCCTCGGCGCTGGAGCCCACCTACAGCGTGAACTTCCCCGATTCGTACGCCCACGCGCACTCGTCCCAGTGGTCGACGGCGCGGGCAGGGACGGTGACCTCCACGGTTTCGGTGGCGCCCGGGGCAAGGCGGATCACCTCGTGGCCGACCAGCCACCGCGCCGGGCGGTCGACGGCCGTGTGCGGGCGCGACGCGTAGACCTGCACGATGTGTTGCCCGCGCGGCCGCCGGTGTTTGTGACCTCGGCGTGGACCTCCACCACGCCGCCGGGGCCGAACTCCGTGGGAGCGGTGGCCCGGTCCACGGCCCAGGTGGTGTAGCCGAGTCCGTACCCGAACGGGTGGGCAGGGGCGGTGCTGGAGCGCAGCCACGCCCGGTAGCCCACCTTGGCGCCTTCGTCGTACCGCATCGTGCCGTTCACCGGCGTGACGTCGAGCACGGGCACGTCGCTCTCGCGCGCCGGCCAGGTGGTGGGCAGTCGGCCGCCGGGCTCGCGCACTCCGGTGAGTACGTCGGCCAGGGCGTTGCCGTACTCCTGGCCGCCGAACCAGGTGAGCAGGACGGCGGCGACGTCGTCGCGCCAGGGCAGGATGCCCGGCGGCCGTCCGCTCGATCAGCCCGTCCGGGTCGGCGTCGTCCGCTTCCGTGCCGAGCGTGTACGCGAGGGCTCCGGCGAGGCCGAGGTCCTCGGCGATCTCGTACTCGACGCGGATCTCCACCGTCTGCCCCGCAGCTGACCGGGAACGGCGCGGAGGTGGCCGGCAGGTGCAGGAACGCGGCACCGGGTTGGTCGTCCGCGAGCGGGACATCGGCGTCTAGGACAAGCTGCCCGTCGGCCCAGATCCGTGAGACTCCCGGGGTGGCGACGCCGAGGCGCAGTGTCTCGGTGCGGGGGAGGCGTAGCGGGTGTGATCGCCAGGGTGTGGGAGCGGTCGACCGGGACGTCTCCGCCGAACCAGACGAGGCGGGTGGCGCAGCGGTCCTCGGCGAAGGGTTCGCGCCCGTCGCTCAGGAAGCGCACGCGCACCCCCGGTTCGCCGGTGGCGGGGTTGGTGAGGTCGTCCAGCGGCAGTTCGGCGATGCCCTCCTGGATGACGGCGCCGAGCGCGTACTCCACGTCGGCGTCGGGGAAGGCGGCGATGACCGAAGGCCGCCAAGCGGTGGTCGGCCTGCCCGGACAAAACCGCCGGTAAGGTCGTCCTTGTGGCAGCGGAGGAAACGACAGCAGGCAAGACGGAACCGTCCGGCAGGCGGCAGCGCCGCAGGCACCCCAATGATCCCGGCCGCCAGCGGGACCCCGTGGGTACCCGGCGCGCCATTCTGGCCGCGGCCGGCGCCGAGTTCGGCACCCACGGTTTCGACGGGGCCCGGGTCGTCCGTATCGCGGAGGCGGCCGGTGTCAGCCATCAGCTGATCACCTACTACTTCGGGAGCAAACGCGGTCTGTACGAGGCGCTGAGCGAACGGTGGCTGGAGACGGCCATGCCTGTCGGTCACGCCCTGCCCTTTGCCGAAGCCGTCCGGCGGTACTGCCACATGGCGTATGAGGATCCTGGCTGGGTCCACACGCTGACACGCGAAGAGCCCGGCACACGCCCTCCGGCCGAGGACGAGCGCGCTGCCGAGCTGTTCAAGAACATCGAAGAGATGCGGGAGCGGCAGGCGCGCGGCGAGATCCGCTCCGACCTCGATGTCGGAGCGGTGTCCCTCGCCTTCTTCGCCGCCTCGATCGCCCCGACGGCCCTACCGTGGATCGCCCGCGAGTTCACCGGACAGGACCCCACCTCGCAGGAGTTCATCAACCACTACGCCGAGCAGGTGGCCCGGATCATCAACGCACTTGCCGAGACGACGGCCGACGAGGCGGCGGTGCCCGGTACACCGGTGGGCGACGCGCCCGAAGAATGACGTAGCTCCCGCCCATCGGGAGCACGGAAATCATCGCGGCGGGAGCCGCCGGGCCAGCTGCATGTGCGCCAGCAGCCAGTCGTGCGATGTGCCCGCCACCCAGACCCGGCTGACGGCGGCCTGGATGACGAACGAGGACAGCTCGGGCACGAAGGCAACGCGCATTTCCTGCAGGCAGCTGACCACGGCCGTGGTGCCGAACCGCTGGACGGTCACGTCGTAGGTGTCCACCTGGCTGGTCCGGCCCAGACGTGCCACGTACCGCAGCCAGTCGTCCACGCCGTGGATGTGGCCGACGGCGCTGTGGACGATCACACAGTCAGGGTGCAGCAGGGCGCGGATCGCCGGCTCCGGGTCGGGGAGCGTCTGGGCCGCGAGCCAGGCGGCCTCGGCCTCCTCGACGGTGGCAGGGGTGGGGTGGGGGGTCACCGCCGTCGGCGAGCTGGTCACAGTTCCAGCTCCAGGATCGGGGACCTCGACCGCGACGAGCACGGGGTGAACAGGCCCTCCGCGCGCTCGTCGTCGGTCAGGACGTCGTCTCGGTGATCGGGCTCGCCGGCGCGCACCCGTACGATGCACTCGCCGCAGATGCCCTGCCCGCACGAGTTGGGGGCGTGGACGCCGTTCGCCAGCAGGACGTCGAGGACGCTCCGGTCCTCGGGGACGGGGTATTCCGCCCCCGTCGAGGAGAGCCGGACCGTGAAGCCGTCCCCTTCTCCGCCGTCGGGCTCGGCGGCGGGCACCGCGGCGCTGAAGCGCTCCTTGTGCAGGGCGGACGCGGGCCATCCGAGTTCGGCCGCCCGCCCGAGCACGTAGTCCATGAACCCGCCGGGACCGCAGAGGTAGACCGCGGTGTCCGGAGCGGGTTTGCCCATGTCGCTTTCCAGGTCGAGGAGTTGGTCCGGGTCCTGGTCGTCGAAGTGGAGGGTGACGCGCGGGTGGTTCTCCAGCTCGGGGACGAAGGCCGCCTCGGCCCGGCTGCGGGCGCAGTAGTGCAGGTGGTAGTCCCCGCCGGTGGCATCGAGGGTCTGGGCCATCGACAACAGCGGGGTGATGCCGATACCTCCCGCGAGGAGCAGGTGCCGGCGCGCGTGCGCCAGACCGAAGCGGTTCCTCGGTGCGGCGATCCGCAGCGTGTCGCCCTCGGCGAGGGCGTGCATCGCCTGGGAGCCGCCGCGTGACGCGGGGTCGTGCAGGACAGCGAGCCGGTACTGCTTGCGGGCTCCGGACGGGCCGCACAGGGAGTACTGCCGGACCAGTCCCGTCTCGCCGACCTGAACGTCGACGTGGGCGCCGGGCTCGTACTCCCACAGTTCGCCGCCGTCGACCCGGGCGAGGTCGAAGACCGCGATTCTCGGCGCGGCGTCGTGCCGATTCACGACGACCACGTCCGTCCAGGTGGTGGTCACGCCTCGATCACGCCCCCGCGGCCGTGGGTGCGGCGATCCCGGCCGCCCCGGCCTGGTCCGCCGCCTCCCGCCGGATGAGGGCCCCGGACTCCACCTGCCGGACCGGCTCGCCGGGCGCGGCGACGCCCAGCGGGGTCCGGCCCGCCTCGACGTCGTCCACCATCGTGCGCAGCATGCGCCGGAGCATGACGACCCCGCGGTCGGACGGGGCCAGGGTCTCCTCCGAGTGCTGGGTGATGTCGCCCTGCGACCGCTGAGCCTCGTAGTCGCCGGGGAAGCGCTGGCGCTCCTCGTCGGTCAGCAGCCAGCCGTCCTTGCCGTTCTGCTTGATGCCGAAGACGAAGTCCTCGAGCCGTTTCGGGTCGGCGGCGCGGATGGTGAAGACCAGACGGTGGTGCGTGTCGTCGACGGGGACGACCCAGATGAGCATGTCGTTCCGGGTGTCGGGGGTCACCCTGTTGAAGTTGGGCAGGCAGATGATGTTCGGCAGGTGGAGCTCCACCGACCAGTCGATGTCCACGAGCTCCCCGTCGGGGCCCTTCTCGTCCTGGTAGCGCTGGACGTACTTCACGCCGTGGTCGGTGCGGTGGTAGGTGACGCGCTCCGCGACGGTGGAGGCGTCGTAGAAGCTCTCGGGGAAGCCGGTGGTGCCGGTCCCCTGGAACTGGAATCCGCTGTGGGTGGAGTGCAGCCAGGACGCGTGCACGGGGTCGACCGCGTTCTCGAAGAGCTGGAGCCAGTTGAAGTCCTGCTCCATACCGAGGACCTCGGCTCCGGGCACCGTCCAGCTGCTGAAGTAGGTCTCGCCCTCTTCGAGGGGCTCCAGGCTGTCGAATCGCGGGAGCGGGGGCTTGAGCTCGGACGGGCCCATGTAGACGAAGACCAGGCCGTACCGCTCCTCCACCGGGTACCACGGCTGGCGTGCCAGGTTGCGGCGGCGACCGCCGTCCACCTCACATGCCTGCTCCACGCACTGGCCCTGCACGTCGAACTTCCAGCCGTGGTAGCAGCAGCGGATGCCGTCCTCCTCGATGCGGCCGAAGTAGAGGCTGCTGCCGCGGTGAGCGCACCGCTCGAAAACCACGCCCGCGCGTCCCCGGCCGTCCCGGAAGACGATCAGGTTCTCGCCCAAGAGGCAGGCGCGGTGCGGAACGTCGCTGGTCAGCGCGGTGGAGCTGGCGATCGGGTGCCAGTAGCGGCGCAGCGCCTCGCCCATCGGGGTGCCGGGGCCGACCTCGGTCAGGCGGGCGTCGTGCGACGAGGGCTTGCGCCCATAGCCGGTTCCCGTGTCGATGACGGTGGTCTCGGTCATGCTCAACCATCTCCTCGGTGTTGAGGCGGGGGCGCGTGGACGAGGCCGTTAGAAGCAAGGCCATCGGAGGTTCGGACGGCTGAGGAGAACCTGTGGCTCAAGGCTCCTTCGTGCTCCCGTCCAGCGGGGACACCGCAGAGGTACGGCGGCCCTGCTTCCACGGCTCGGGCAGACGCGGCAGGCGGTTCGGCCCGCATGGCGCTCCTGCCGTTGTACGACCCTGATGAAAAACTGTCAACTGCTTGACCTGCTTTGATGAATTACTTGCAGACCCTGTCGGATCGCCCAATCGCTCTGTTACGTTGACACGGCGCCGAGACGACGAGCCGCCCACGGCCCGTTTCGACGTCTCGCGATCACCCCTGAGAACGCGCCGCACGAGCGACCACCCCACCGCACTCCCCCGTGCTCCCGCCTCTGCCGCGCGTCCGTCCAAGGCCGAAGGAGTCGATGATGTCCGGACCCGCTTCATGAGCGCCCGGCACGGCGCCGAGTACGACTACGTCGTCATCGGCGCGGGCACCGCCGGCTGCGTCGTCGCCGCACGTCTGTCCGCCGACACCGGTACCAGCGTGCTGCTGATCGAGGCCGGCCCGCCCGCTGACCGCAACCTGCTCGTCCAACTGCCCCTCGGCGTTGGTCTGCTGTCTGACCGCGAGGAGTTCGGCTGGGGGTACGAGTCGGAGCCCGAGCCGGGACTGAACGGCAGACGGATCCCGATCCCGCGTGGCCGACTGGTGGGCGGGACCGGTTCGATCAACGGCTCGACGCACGTCCGCGCCCACCGCCGCGATTACGACGACTGGGCCATATCCGGTGCGACGGGCTGGTGTTGGGAGGACCTGCTGCCGTATTTCCGCCGCGCGGAGAGCAGTTGGCGCGGGGACACCGAGCACCACGGCGGGTACGGGCCCGTCACCGTGTCGTCCTCCGTCCGACGAGGACCTTTCGGCCGGCGCCTGGACCGCGCCGCCCGATCGCTGGGTATCGAGTTCCCTGACGACACGCAGAGCGGCGACCCCACCGGCGCCGGGCAGAACGAGACCGCCATCCGCCGCGGCCGACGCCACAGCACCGCCGCCGCCTACCTGCGCCCCGCGCTGCGGCGACGCCCGAACCTCACCCTGCTCACCGGGGTGCTGGTGGACAGGCTCGTGCTGGAGCACGGACGAGTGGCCAGCGTCCGTGTCATGAAAGGCTCACGCAGCCAGGTGATCTGGGCGGCCCGCGAGGTCGTCGTGTGCGCCGGGGCCTACAACTCGCCGCAGCTGTTGATGCGTTCGGGCATCGGCCCGGCAGATCACCTGCGCGAGGTCGGCATCGACACGGTGATGAACCTTCCCGGAGTCGGCGGCAACCTCCAGGAGCATCCGGCGGCGCCCGTGCTGTTCGACGTCAAGGATCCGGTGACCTTCCACCAGCACCTGCGCGCCGACCGGCTGGTGCTGGGCGCGGCCCGCTGGTTCCTCACCGGGAGCGGGCCACTGGCCCGGATGCCCGAGTTCCTGTCCGCCTACGTTCGCACCCGCGCCGACCTGGACCGCCCCGACGGGTTCCTCGGCATCCTGGCCGGCGGCTTCGACGCCCGGCCCTGGTTCCCCGGCATCCGGCCGCTCAAAGACCGCCACTGCGTGGCCCTCAATGCCGTCGCGACCCCACGCAGCCGCGGCGAGGTCCGGCTGGCCTCCGCCGACCCGACGGCCCCTCCGCGCATCACGTTCAACCTCCTGACCGCCCCGGAGGATGTCGCCGCCCTGCGGGAGACCGTGCGCACCACGCTGGCCATCCTGCGCAGCCCCGACGTCGCCCCGATGATCCGGGCGGAACTCGCTCCGGGCCCCGACGTGCGTACCGACCAGGACTTCGAGCGCTATCTGCGGGAGACCGGCTACTCCGCCAACCACTCCTGCGGCACCTGCGCGATCGGAACTTCCGAGGACGCCGTCGTCGACCCCGACCTGCGGGTGCGGGGCATCGGCGGACTGCGCGTCGCCGACGCCTCAGTACTGCCCAGCGTGCCCGGAGCGAACATCAACGCCACCGTCATCGCCGTCGCCGAGAAGGCATCGGACCTGATCCGCGGGGTGCCGGCCCCCTCCGGCGCCACCGCCGCCACGCCCGATGAGAGGACCGCAGGATGAGGGAACCCCTGACGTACGCCATCGCGCACGGCGCGGCCGGGACAGCGCTGGAAGCGGCCCTGGCCGCAATCATGTCGGCGGGATGACACATCCGGGGCCTGTGCACAATTCGTGGGAGCGCGCGATCAAGCGGCTCGGGCTTCCCGCGTACACGCCACACGATCTTCTCCATGAGTGGGCGACCGTAACCTTGACGAACGCGGTGTCCATCCACGAGGTGGCCCGATAGCTCGGACACCGATTGATCAAGGTCACGTCGACCGCCACGGCCTCCTCAGTCCGGACGGGCGGGAACGCAGCCGTCAGTCGGCCTTCGGCGGCCATCTGCCGCCGGAACCGGATGCGCACCTGGTCACAGGATTCCAACTCCCGCAGAAACCTGTGCTGAGTTGGTGTCCGCTCAGCCGGGAAGTACGCGTCGCGCCGCGCTGGATCGGTACTGATCTCGGGGGCGCTCCGCCGTACCCACTCATGCCGACCGTCAACAGACGACATCATTTCGGGCTACTATGATCACTCGAGGAGTCGAAGGAGGGTTAAGCCGTGTCTGGTCAGGCGCTTTCCAGTCTCACCCGCTCGACAACCCTCCGGGAGCGCGCGCTCGTGGCACTACGGACGGCTATCACCACCGGCCAGTACCAGCCCGGCGACCACCTCGGAGAAGTGGAGATCGCCGAGCACCTGTCGGTGAGCCGCGGCACGGTACGCGAAGCCCTGCGCCACCTCCAGCAGGAAGGCCTCGTCACCGCGGGAGCACGTGGAATGCTGCGCGTGTCCCAGCTGACTCCAACCGAGGTCCGGGAACTCTTCCAGGTCCGGGAAGCGCTGGAAGGACTCGCGGTGGCACAGATCATCGCGTCACCGCGCAGGCAGGACTCGGCCAAGGCCCTGCGCAAGGCCCTGGAAAAGCTCCAGGAGGCCTTCGCGTCAGGCGCGGACCTGGCCGCGAAGGTCGAGGCCGATCTCGGTTTTCACCTCCTCTTGTGCGAGCTGTCCGGTAACTCGGTACTCCTCAAGACCTGGCGACAGCTCGAGGGACCGATGCGCGTGGTGATCATGAGCGCCGCCGCTGAACGCCGCGACGTGGCCATGTCCGCGGCGGCCCACGAGCCCATCGCCGACGCCATCGCCCGCGGAGACGCCGCAGCGGCCCAGGAGATCCTGCACGCGCACATGGCCTCGGCGATCGAGCAGCTGGGCATCGGACGCGACGGCACGCGCGAGACCGCCTGACCGTCGCGACCTGAGGTGCATGTCTCATACCGGGGCCGCGCTCGGCAAGGTCAGATCACCCGACCCGGCAGGCCCGCCCGGTGTTCCGTGGAGGGGCCTGCCGTACGGCAACCCCACGAGGCGGGCGAGCGCCGCCGAATCCTGCTCGACCTCGGAGGCGATGACACCGAGCACGCCCTGGAACTCACGCCGCAGCAGTCGGCGAACAGCACCTCCTACGTCCTCCGGTGCAGGTAGACGGTGCCCTTGTCGATGCGGGCGCGGCGCGCGATCTCATCGACGGTGCCCCGCTGCGGATCCTGCTGCGCAGTGGCCTGGGGCGCGTCCTGTACGAAGCGGTCCACGAGCTGGTGGGGATCCGCTACGGCGTCGGGCGCACCGCCATCGCCCAGGACCGCCGCCAGGTGACCACGGGCCCCGGAGGAGGTCCTGAGTCCGCTCACCTCCGGGCTCGGGTCCCAGAGGTGAGCGAAAGACCCCGACGCCGCCTCAGTGCAGGTGGGATCCGCCGTTGACGTCGTAGGTGACGCCGGTGAGGTAGCCGGATTCGGGCCGGGACAGGAAGGCGATGACGTCGGCCACGTCGTCGACGCTGCCGATACGGCGCACGGGAACGTCCGCGATCATGGCCGCCTTGCGGTCCTCGTCCAGCTTGCCCTGGGTGATGTCGGTGTCGATCAGGCCGGGGGCGACAGAGTTGACGGTGACCCCGGAGGGCCCGAGTTCGCGGGCGAGCGCCTTGGCGAAGCCGAGCAGGGCGGCCTTGGCGGCCGAGTAGGCCACTCCCCCGAAGACGCCGCCGCCGCGCTCGGCCGACACGGAGGAGAGGAAGACGATGCGCCCGAACCCGCGCTCGGCCATCCCCGCGGCCACCCGGTGGGTGACCAGGTAGCTGCCGCGGACGTTCACCTCGAAGATCTTGTCCCACTCGGTGGGCGTGACGTCGAGGAAACGGGTCGGCGAGGTGATGCCCGCGTTGTTGACGAGGGCACCGATCGGCGGGAGTCCCGCCTCGGCCTGCGTGATCGCCGCGTCAACCGCGTCGGCGTCGGTGACGTCCGCCGCCAGGCCCAACGCCTGTACGCCGTGCCGGGCGGCGACCTCCCGGGCGGTGTCCTCGGCGGCCTCCTTGTCCAGGTCGAGGACGGCGATGTGGTAGCCGGCGGCGGCCAGCGCGTGCGCGGTGGCGCGTCCGATGCCGCGACGGGAGCCCGCCCCGGTGACGACGGCGGTGCGGGGGGTGTGCTCGCTGGCCATGCGGTTCTCCTGAGGAGTGGAATGGGGAGTGAGGAAGGGCGTGAGCGCGGACGTCCCGCGCGGGATCAGAGTTCGCGGCGGACGCGTTCCTTGATCGCCGCCACGGAGAGGCCGTAGCGGTCGTGGAGGGTGGGCAGTGCGCCCGCGGCGAGGAACTCGTCGGGCAGGCCGATCGGGACGATGCGGGCCGTCTGCTGGGCGAAGGCCAGGCTGGAAGCCACGGACTCGGCGAGGCCCCCGACGACACTGTGGTTCTCGAGGGTCACCACGAGGCGCCCCTTGCCGGCCTCCCGCAGCACCGTCTCACGGTCGAACGGCTTGATCGTCGGCACGTGCAGGACGGCGACGTCGACGTGGTCGGCTTCGAGTTCCGCCGCCGCGCTCAGGGCCCGTACCGTCATCAGGCCGGTCGAGACGAACAGCACGTCACGGCCGCCACGCAGCTGCGCCGCCTTGCCGAGCTCGAACCGGTAGTCGTACTCGTCCAGGACGGTGGGCACCGCCCCACGCAGCAGTCGCGTGTAGGTGGGCCCGGGGTGGGCGGCCAGTGCCGGGACGGCCTGTTCGATGTCGACGGAGTCCGCGGGGTCCACGATCGTCAGGCCGGGCATGCCGCGCAGGATGGCCAGGTCCTCGGTCGCCTGGTGGCTGGGCCCGTAGCCGGTGGTCAGTCCGGGCAGCGCGCCGACGACGTTGACGTTCAGTTGCGGCTCGGCGATGTCGAGGCACAGGAAGTCGTAGGCGCGGCGGGTGGCGAAGACGGAGTAGGTGGAGGCGAACGGGGTCAGCCCCACCTCGGCCAGCCCCGCCGCCGCGCCCAGCATCACCTGTTCCGCCATGCCCATCTGGAAGAAGCGGTCGGGGTGGGCCTCGCGGAAGACGTGCATGTCGGTGTACTTCGCCAGGTCCGCCGAGAGCCCGACCACATCGGGGCGTTCCTCGGCGAGCCGGGCCAGCGCGTGCCCGAAGGGGGCCCTCGTGGTGCGCTGTCCCTCTTCCGCGATCGAGGCGATCATCGCGGACGTGGTGAGCCTCCGCTTGGGGGCCTGGGCCGGCGTGGGTGCGGCGTGAGTCGGCGCGGAGCTGTTCATCGGACGAGTCCCTCTCCGTGGGTGGTTGTGCGGTCGGAGTCGGTCCCGGCCAGGTGACGCTCAGTCAACTCATCGCGGGCCGCCTGCCATTCGTGTTCCTCCACCCGCATGAAGTGCGCCTTCTCCCGGATCTCCAGCATCGGCACACCGCACCCGATCCTGGTGTCGCAGATGAGCACGGCAGGTGATCCGCGGTGTTCGCGCAGGCTGTCGAAGGCCGCGACGAGCGCGTCGATGTCGTTGCCGTCCACGCGGATCGCATACCAGCCGAACGCCTCCCACTTGGCCGTGACCGGCTCGGTGCGCAGCACGCCCTTGGTCGGGCCGTCCGCCTGGAGGGCGTTGACGTCGACGATGGCGGTGAGGTTGTCCAGCCCGTGATGGGCGCAGGCCAGCGCCGCCTCCCAGGTGGAGCCCTCGTCGAGTTCGCCATCGGAAAGGAGGTTGAACACGCGGGCGTCGCTGCCCTGGTGGCGCAGGCCGAGGGCCATGCCGGTGGCCACGCCCAGACCGTGCCCCAAGGAGCCACCGGAGATCTCCATGCCGGGGGTGTACGAGGCCATGCCCGACATGGGAAGACGCGAGTCGTCACTGCCGTAGGTGGCGAGTTCGCCGGCCTCCAGCACACCCGCCTCGGCGAGCGCCGCGTACAGCGCGATCGCGTAGTGCCCGATCGACAGCAGGAACCTGTCGCGCTGCGGCCATTCCGGCTCGTGGGGACGGTGGTTGAGGACGTCCTGGTAGACGACGGCCAGGACGTCGGCCACACCCAGCGCCTGTCCGATGTAGCCCTGCCCCTGGGTCTCCCCCATGTCCAGCGCGTGCATACGGATGCGGTAGGCGGATTCCTTCAGCGCACGCACCCGCTCGGCGGGCGACACCCCCGCCGCGGGGGTGGCCGGAGTGGTCATCGTAGTCATCCTCATCTCTTTCTCTCGGTGGACGGCCTTGAGGTCTCAGTGGGCGGCCTTGAGCACGGGTCCGGCGGACGCCGTCACGACCCGGTCGGTCTCCCGGCGCTCCGACTCGCCCCATGTCTCGCGCGTCACCAGCGTCGCCACGAAGCCCAGCAGGCCGTAGCAGGTGAACAGCACCGCTGGGCCGATCCAGCCGGTGCCGGAGTACAACGCGGTGGCGATCATGGGCGTGAACCCGGAGACCACCGCGGACAGTTGATAGGCCAGGGACGTTCCGGCGGTACGGGTCTTGGTGGCGAACAGCTCGCAGAACCAGGCCCCCTGCACACCGGCCAGGCAGTTCTGGCAGACGGCGTAGCTGATCAGGAAGGCGACCGTGACCAGTGCCGCGGTCTCGGTGTTGACGAGCAGGAAGAGCGGGATGCCCCAGACGACGCTCACCGCGCAGCCGAACAGGTAGACCGGGCGGCGACCGACCCGGTCCGACAGGCGGCCCCAGAGCGTGGTGGCCGCGATGCCGAGGGCCGCTGCCGTCACCAGCGCGGTGAGGGTGGTGGTGCTCGAGACGTCGGGGGCGTCGCCGTCATCCAGGTAGGACAGGACGAAGGTGACCGAGACGGCGTACCCCGCGGTCTCCGTGGTCCGCAGGCAAAAGGCCCGCAGAACGTTGCGCCAGTCCTCGCGGATCACTGTGAGCAGGGGGTTCTTGACGAGTTCGCCGGACTCCTTGACGTCCTCGAACTGGGGCGATTCGTCGATCTTGAGTCGGATGAAGATGCCCACGGCGATCAGCACGGCACTGAGCAGGAACGGCACGCGCCAGGCCCAGGTGTCGTCCAGGGTGTGCCGGCTGAACAGGAAGGCGAGGTTGGCGAGCAGCAGACCGACCGGGAAGCCCGCCTGTGTGATGCCCGTGTACAGGCCGCGCCGTCGCCACGGCGCATGCTCGAAGGTCATCAGGATGGCACCGCCCCACTCGGCGCCGAAGGCGAGCCCCTGGATCACACGGACGGCCACCAGCAGGACCGGCGCCCAGACCCCGACCATCTGGTAGGTGGGCAGGCAGCCGATCAGCACGGTTGCGATGCCCATCAGCAGCAGGGAGCCGACCAGTACGGGCTTGCGGCCGACGCGGTCCCCGAGGTGACCGGCGACGATACCGCCCAGAGGCCGGGCGGCGAAGCCGATCCCCAGTGTCGCGAAGGACAGCAGGGTCGCCGACAGCGGGTCGGAGTCGGGGAAGAACACGTCGCCGAAATAGAGCGCCGCGGCCGTGCCGAAGCCGATGAAGTCGTACGTCTCGATGGTCGCGCCGACCCCGCACCCGACGGCGACTCTCAGCCGCTCGGGCGACCCGTGCACCGCCTGGTGCGGCGCCCTGGACTCAGCCATGCCGATCCTCCTCGATCGTAGGCGGTCATCTGTCCCGGAAAATGCCGACTGCTGTCTGTTGACAGTCAACAGTCGAGAGCGATGCTGCGGCGATGATGAAGCGCTGTCAACCCATCCGGCGAAGATCCGCGTCATCTACTCGGGTAGCGCGCGGTTCCTTCCCTGGGGGAGGGGCCCGCTACCGGGCCACGGGCAACCAGCCGACCGCCCTGCCCGGTCCGCCGGACGACCTGGAAATCTTCAGCGGGAGGAACTGGAAGTGGGCGCCGGTGGCGGGGAGTTGGTCGAGTTTGGCGAGCCCTTCGATGAACACGGCGCCACCGCCCAGACCCTCGACATGGACCGGACCGCCGTCGTGCGCGGCTCCCATGCTGGGACCGTCCGTACCGACGCAGCGCACTCCGCGGTCGAGCAGGTGACGCATACAGTCGACGTCCGGGGCAGGCCACCCGGGCGACTGTTTCAGCACGGCGACGTCGTAGGCGTACCCGCGCCCGCCGTTACGGCTGGTGTAGTGGCGGTCCCAGCCGCTGCGGAACAGGACGATGTCGCCGGCTCGCAGCGTCCGGTGCTGCTTCTCCCATGCCTCCACGTCGCTCTTGGTGATGAAGGGGCTGGCGCCGGGATCGGCACCGCGCTCCTCGACAGCCGTGACGCCGATGACCGCGGCGGGGCCGCAGAAGACCCGCACATCGACCATGTCACCGGTGATCGGGTCCGATCCCGTGTGGGCGTGCTCCTTGAGGAAGTGGGCCGGGGCGTCGAAGTGGGTCCCTATGTGTTCGTCCAGCAGCAGCACCTCGGTGAAGTACGAGCCGCAGTGGCTGCGCAGCACGTGGGGCCCCTCGTCCACGTCCTCGAACCAGTTCCAGATGTGCCGGAGAAAGGGGACATGGGGCGGCCAGGTGGTGGGCAGTCGTTCGTCGAGGGTGAGGGTGAGGTCGACGAGATCGTGATCGGTGAACATATCGGTCTCCGTGTATTCGGTTTCCGGTGGATCAGTTGTAAGGGCCGGCCGACGACGGATAGGTCCGCCGCAACACCTTCTGCGAATCGGGTGAGTTCAGTGACCGGGTGGTGACCAGAGGTTCGCTGAGGGGTATGTTCCTGGTCGTCGGCTTGCCGAGCATGGCGTTGACGTCCTGGGTCACCGCCTGCGTCCCCTGCCCCACGGCCTCCTGTAGGAACAGTCCCTGGAGGGTGCCCTCCTTGAGCAGGGCGACGGTGGTGGGGCTGCCGTCGGCGGTGGCGAGAGCGATCTTGCCGACCAGCCTGCGGGTCTTGAGCACCTTGGCGGCGCCCGTTCCGGCCGCGTCGTACATGCCGTAGATGCCGGTGATGTCAGGGTGGGCGGTGAGCAGGTCGTTGGTCTGGGAGACCGCCTCGCTGACGGTCAGGGTGCGGGCCTGGAGGATCTGCACCAGCTTGCAGCCCTCGCGGGAGAAGCTCTTCCGCGCTCCCCTCAGGTACTTCTGCGCGTTCTCCCTGTCCTGGGGCAGCGACAGCATGCCGACCTTGTTGCCGCCGCGCTGTTTGGCCTGTTTGCAGACGAAGCTGCCCTCCTCCACGCCGGTACGGTGGTTGTCGGCGGTGATCGCGGAGGTGTAGTCGGTGGCTCCGGGCTGGGGGCCGATGCCGGCGAAGGAGATGGGCACCTTCGCTGCCTTGGCCGCCGCGAGGACCGGCGGGGTGCTGGTGGAGCTGACCGGGCCGATAACGATCATTTTGGCTCCGGCGGCAATCGCGGTCTTGATGTTGGCGAGCTGTGCGCCGGGCGAGTTGTTGGCGTTGTACTGGGTCACTTTTATGCCGTGTTTGCGGGCCTCCTGCCGGACCCCCGAGTAGACCCACTGCCAGTATGAGATGTCGAGTGACGGGGCGAGGTAGGCGAGCTTCAGACCCTTGACGGTCTTGGCCTGCCCTTGGGCGGCCGAGTTGCTGTCCTGACAGCCGGCCGCGACCAGGGCCGTGGCCAGGACGGTTGCCGACAGGGCGAACGATCTACGAGCCCGGCGGGCTCTGCGGGAGCGGGCGGAGCGCATGGGGGCGTCCTTTCTGGAGGACGGGGAGGGGGGACCTGGGGATGGCTTCGGGGAGAGGGAAGCCGCCATGGGGAAACCGTGGACAGGGAGCTGGAGGCATGTGGAGGGCCTTGGTGGGGCCGGTGGCGGGAGCCCCTCGTCGGCGGCCGGATCATCAGGCTCCGCGGGTGCGGCTGCGGCGGGTGACCCGCTCGGCGAGGACGGCGAGGAGGATGACCAGTCCGGTGATGGTGCCCTGGTAGAAGCTGTTCACCCCGAGCAGGTTCACCGCGTTCTGGATCACCGTGACGAGTACCGCGCCGGTGAGGGCGCTGACCGCGGAGCCCACCCCGCCGAACAGGCTGGCGCCGCCGATGACGACGGCGGCGATGGCCTGTAGCTCCAGGCCGTTCCCGGCGGTGGCTTCGGCGTTGGCCAGGTAGGACACCGACAGGACGGCGGCGAAGGCGGCCAGGAGCCCGGACGCGGTGTAGGCGACCAGCTTGATGCCGCGTACCGGAACCCCGATGAGCCTGGCGGCACGCTCGTTGCTGCCCACCGCGTACAGCCAGCGGCCCTGGGTCGTACCGGACAGCACCAGTTGCAGGAGGACGACCAGTACGATCACGCACAGCAGGTAGTTGGGGACCCCCAGGTAGTGACCGGAATTGATGGAGCCGAAACTGGTGGAGCCGACGGGCTGTGAGTTGCCGCTGGTGACCACGAAGGCCAGGCTGGCCGCCACCGAGTAGGTGACCAGGGTGACGATGAACGGGGCCAGTCCGAGCACGGCGACGCACACTCCGTTGACGAGCCCGCACAAGGCGCCCGCGGCGAACGCGCCCAACACCGCGACGCCGGTCGGAACGTGGTGGTTGAGCATGGCGGCGGCGATGATTCCGGTCAGTGAGAACACCGATCCGACGGACAGGTCGATCCCGGCCGTGACGATGACGAGCAGCTGGCCCAGGGCGATGATGACCAGCGGCGCGGCGCTCTGGGCGATGTTGGTGATGTTGCCGCTGCTGATCGCGGCCGACTGGACGGTGCTGAGCAGGAGTTCGACCAGGACGCAAGCGAAGGCGATGACCAGCTCCACCCGGAACCGGGCAGCGGTCCGCAGCAGGCGTGGTCCACCGCGGCGAAGGGGCTGGACCGGATCGGAGGTGATGTCGTTCGGGTCGGTGCGGACAGTGGTCACTGGATTTCTCCTTCCACGGATCCTGCGTGGCCTGCGGGGCGTACGGGGTCTACGGAGCCCGCGAGGAGAGGCGGCGTCCCGGCGGCCGGGGTGCCGCTCGCGTTCAGGGCGTCGACGATCTGCGTCTCGGTGAGCTCGGTGCCGGTGAGGGTCGCGGTGACCTGGGCACCGACGAGCACATGCACGCGATGACAGCGGGCGACCAGCTCCTCGGGATCGGAGGACCACCACAAGGCGCCGCCGCCGTCGGTGGCGATTTCGTCGATGGCCTGGAAGATGTCCACCTTGGCGTGGAGATCGACACCCCGGGTGGGATCGTCGAGCAGCAGCAGCCGTACTCCCAGCGGGGCCCAGCGGGCGAACAGCATCTTCTGCTGGTTGCCGCCGCTGAGCGCCCCGGGCGGGGCGGTCAGATCGGGAAGTTTGATGGCGAACCGGTCGACCAGCCGCCGGGCGGCGGCCACGTCCGGGCGAGCGATCAGGCGTCGCCGGGCGACTCGCTGTGGGCCGACGAGATGTTCCAGCACGCTGAGGTTTCCCCAGACACCGTCGCGGGCGCGGTTGCCCGAGACATAGCCGACGCCCGCGCGCACCGCGCGCCGCGGCGACCAACGGGCAGTGGACCGGCCCAGGACCCGCATCGTCTGACCGGGCGGGTGGGGGCGGTCACCCCAGGCTCGTAGCAGCAGGTCGCTGGCGGCACTGGGATCGAGCGAGGTGATCCCGACGACTTCGCCGGGGCCGACTCGCAGGGGCGCCTCGGTGTCGGGCAATTCAAGCAGAGGCGGCTCGCCGGTCACCGCGTCGGCCACCGGCGTCGGCCGGTCGAGTGCCCGGGCGGCGTCCCCGACCATGGCCGTCAGCAGGGCCTGGTCGTCGATGTCGGTCAACGGCACCCGGTCCGCCACGGTGCGCCCGTCCCGCAGCACGGTGGCCACGTCAGCCACCTCGCGGATCTCCCGGAAGCGGTGGCTGACCAGCACCACACCCACCCCGTCGGCGGTCAGCCCGCGCAGCACGGTGAACAACCGCTCCACCTGCGGCCGGTTCAGCGAGGCGGTGGGTTCGTCCAGGAGCAGCAGCCGGGCGCCCTGCGCGAGCCCGCGGGCGATCTCCACCATCTGCTGGCGGTCCAGCGGAAGGTCGCCGACCCGGGCAGCCAGGTCAATGACGGTGTCCTGGCCCAGGGAAGCCAGTGCCGCGCGGGCGGCTGCACGGGCTCGGCGCCGACGCCCCCGTGCCCGGCCGGCGAGCAGCAGTTCGTGGGTGGCGATGTTCTCCAGCACCGACAGATGCGGCAGCAGAGACAGTTCCTGGTAGACGATGGCCACCGACGGGCGATCGCGGGAGCCCCCGGCTGCGACCTCCAGGTCACCGGTGTCCGCGCTCTCGATACCGGCCACGATGGCGAGCAGAGTCGACTTGCCGGCGCCGTTGGCGCCGAGCAGCGCGTGCACCTCGCCGGCCTTGACGGTCAGGTCGACTCCGTCGAGCGCGCGGGTGGAGCCGAACGCTCTGGTCAGGCCGCGAACGGTCAAGAGAGAAGCATGGAGGGGAGGAGAGGGGGCGGTCATAGCCGTGACCTCGATTCGAGGTGTTTCCATGCCGACGGCGCGTGCTGTCCGTACTCGGGCACCGGGGCCGCGACATTTGACCGAAAAGTGACTTTCGACAAAAGGTGAATCCTTTGTCGCGGTCATAGTGAGCGACTGAAATGCCGACTGTCAACAGACAGCAGAGGATCGTTGCTCGTCATCGTGACCGGGACCGAGGAGGGGCCTCGGCACTCCCCGTTCGACCCGAAGGGTGCGAGCCGGTTCCGGCCGGCGGGGTCGGCGGCTGTGCTGATGGCGTGACCGAGGCGGCGTAGCCCGCCGTGCAGGCGGCGGAGTACCTCGGGTACGGGCTACCCGCCGAGCCGGCCGCCGCCACCTGGGCCGCTCGCGATCATCAATAAGTATGTTGACATAGGTTTCTCCTCATAGGTAACGTGGTGGCGTGTCCGGAATCAGTGAGGCTCGTCCGAGCCGGAGCGTCGACCATGTGGCCGCGGGCCTCGTGGCGTGCCTGCCCGCACTGAACCGGTACATCAAACAGAGCGTCGACCGGCAGCTGCCCTACGCCAAGCTCCCCGAGCGGCAGTTGGCCTTGCTTCAGTACGTCGCCGAGAATGACGGCGCCACCGTCCACAAGGCGGCCGACGCACTGCGGATGATGCCGAACAACGTCAGCGCCCTGGTCACCCGCCTCACCGAAGCGGGCCTGCTCGAACGGCATCAGGGCGACACCGACAAGCGGGTCGCGCGCCTGTGCGTCACCGCAAAGGCGCGTCAGCGCATCCGCGAGGTCGAGAGCTTCGCGGCGGCGCAGCTCGCGTCCGCGCTGCATACCCTCACCGACGGCGACCGTGACGCCCTCGGCTCGGCGCTCGGCGCGCTCGAGGCTCTCACTCAGCGCCTGCGCGACCACTCCGCCTGACCGGCCTTACTCCCCGTACGCCCACTGCCCTTGCCGCTGCTGTAGCGGGGGCTGGGTGTGCTGGCTCCCCTACGCAGCTCCCCCACACGTCCACGCGCCCCAAGCCGCGCGCCACACGTCTCGAGGACATCTCACCCGTGTCTGTCACCGCTGTCTCCACAGCGCCCACTCCCGTATCCGGCCCCCACCTCCGCGGTCCGCGCGCCAACCCGTGGCTGACGCTGGTCGCCGTCGCGTTCGGTCTGTTCATGGTCGGCCTCGACGGCTCGGTCGTCTCGATCGCCAACGCCGAGATCGCCCGCGACCTGAACGCCAGCACCGCCGAACTACAGTGGGTCACCAACTCCTACCTGCTCGCTCTCGCCGCCGCCCTCATCCTCGGTGGCAAGCTCGGCGACCGCTTCGGGCGCCGTACGGTCTACCTCGTCGGCGTCGTCGGATTCACCGCCGCGTCCGTCGCGATCGGCTTCGCCGGCTCGGTGGAGGGCGTCATCGCCTTCCGCGCCGTGCAGGGCCTCTTCGGTGCGATGCTCATGCCCAACACCCTGGCGTTGCTGCGTGCCGTGTTCCCGCCGAAGAAGTTCGGCATGGCGGTCGGCATCTGGGCGATGATCTCGTCCGTCGCCACCGCGCTCGGCCCGATCGTCGGCGGGCTGCTCGTCCAGCACGTCAACTGGGAGTCCGTCTTCTCCATCAACGCCCCCATCGGCGTCATCGCCCTCCTCTTCGGCCTGCTGGTCCTGCCGCAGTCCAGGAACGAGGCGGCCGCGGGCGAGAAGTTCGATGTGCCCGGTGTCGTGCTGCTCGCCGCCGGACTGCTCGCCGTCATCTTCGGCGTCGTCAAGGGCGAGACGTGGGGCTGGGCTTCGGTCGGCACCCTCGGCGCGATCGCCGGGGGCGTCGTCGTCCTGGTCCTCTTCGGCTGGTACGAGACCCGCGTGGCGCACCCCCTGCTCCCCATGCGGCTGTTCCGCAACCCGGCCCTGACCATCGGTACGTTCGTCACCGCCCTGAACTTCTTCGTCCTGCTCGGCGCGATCTTCTTCGTGATGCTGTACCTACAGAACGTGCGCGGCTTCACGCCCGTCGAGTCCGGTGTGCGCACCCTGCCGCTCAGCCTCGCCTCCATGGTGGCCTCGCCGCTCGGCGCGAAGCTCACCGAGAAGTTCGGCCCGCGCCTGACCATGCCGCTCGGGATGGTGCTCCAGGCAGGCGCCGCGTTCACGATGCTCGCGTGGAGCGACGACTCGTCGTACCACGCCCTGTGGCCGCCGTTCGTCGCGCTCGGTCTCGGCGTCGGCATGGTGATGTCCGCGTCCTCCGCCGCGATCGTCGGCAACGCCCCCGTCAAGGACGGTGGCATCGCGGGCGGCCTCCAGGCCACCTCGTTGCAGGTCGGCGGCGCGCTCGGTACGTCGGTGCTCGTCTCCCTCATCAGCGGCCGCGTCGGCTCCACCCTCACCGACTCACTCACCGACGCGGGGGTGCCCCACGCGATCGCCGGTCGCCTCGAGGAGGCGAAGGACGCGGTCGCCATGGGCGTCGCCCCGGTCTCCGACGCGATGCCGGCGCGGCTCAGGGCCGCCGTGACGGAGGGCAGCCACACCGCCTTCATGAACGGCGTCCACACCGCCGTCCTCGTCACCGCCATCCTCGCCCTCGTCGGCGCCGCCCTCGCAGCGGTGGGCCTGCGCGGCCGGAAGGACGGGCACGACGAGAACGACACGAAGGTGCCGAGCCCGGCCGTGCAGGCCACGGGCGCTCAGTCCGTCCCGGCGGCGACCGCGAGCGCCGCGGCCACGGTCCCGTCCTCCGGCGGCATCCCGGTCAGCGGCCACGTCCGCGGTGCCGAGTCGGCACCCGTCCCGCAGGCGGCGGTCACCCTGATCTCGCTGAGCGGGCGGCAGTGGGGCCGCGTGGTGGCCCAACCGGACGGTTCGTACACGGTGGACGCGCCGGACGCGGGCAGTTACGTGCTCATCGCCTCCGCCGAGGGCTGCCGGCCACAGGCCTCCACAGTGGTGGTCGACCACGAGCCGGTCTCCTACGACATCCTGCTCTCCGGCACCAGCGGCCTGGCCGGCACGGTCAGGTCGGCCGACCACAAGGAGCCGGTCGTCGGCGCCACGGTGGTCGCGGCCGACGTGCGCGGCGACGTGCTCGCGACCGGACTGACCGACACGGACGGCACGTTCAGTTTCACCGAGCTCGTGCCCGGCCAGCTGACGCTCGCGGTGACGGCCGCCGGGTACCGGCCGGTCGCCCTGCCCATCGAGATCGCCGCGCAGGGCGTCGCCGAGAGGGAGGTCGAGCTGCCCTCCGGCCTGCGGGTGCGGGGCGTGGTCCAAGCCGCGGGCCGGCCACTGAACGACGCACGGGTCACGCTCATCGACACGGCCGGCGTCGTGGTGGCCACCGCGACCACCGGCGAGGACGGAGGCTACGCCTTCACCGACCTGGACGGCGGCGAGTACACGGTCCTGGCGGCCGGCTACCCGCCGCAGGCCACCGGCCTGACCGTGCACGGCTCCGGCGTGGAGAGCCACGACATCGTGCTCTCCCACCCGAGCGGGTGACAGGGGCCGGGCCGGACACGCCAGGCGTCGCAGCGTGTCCGGCCCGGCGGTGCCCAGGGCACGGAGATGAGCGGCCACCCCCGTGCGCTCGCCCTCTGGCCCGCCCGACCGGCGGGACCGCTTTCCTCAGCTGGACGCCGAGCGCGAGCGGTTCTCGGCGAGCGCGCTCCGGGTGGCCGCCAGGACGGCGAGAACGTCCTGGGCGGCAGCGCGGACGGTGGACTCGTCCGGTTTGGCGGAGGGTTCGAGGGCCGCTTCGATCGTGTGGCCGAGCAGGTCCGCCCGGTGGTCCGGAGGGAAGTCCTCGCTCGGGGGGACGACGATGCCCCCAGTGATGAACCCGGTCAGCACCGCGTCGATCGTGTAGATCTGGTCCGCCGCCGACGCTTCGACGGTCACCAGCCCGTGCGCGCGCCATACGTCGACGAGGCTGGCGAGCAGAGCGTAGAAGCCGAGTTCCTGGATGACGGGAAGGCCGTTCGCGGTGATGGCGAGCGCGCCGAGGACTTCGCCGTCACCGGCATGGACGGCCCGGGTGACGGGGTCGCGGGTCTGCTGCAGGAACACCTGCCGGACCAGCCTGCTGGGCAGGGCGGCGGACGGCTCCTGCTCGATTCCGGCGGAGACCGCGCCGAGCGTCTTGCGGAGTTCGCGCCGCAGCAGTTCGGTGAACAGCGTCTGTTTCGTCTTCCAGTGCAGGTAGACGGTGCCCTTGCCGATACGGGCGCGGCGGGCGATCTCATCGACGGTGACCCGCTTGTAGCCCCACGCCAGCAGCAGTTCGCGCGCGACGGCCAGGATGCGCTCGGCGCGTTCGTTGTCGGTCTGCGGGGAAGCGGCCAGGCGATCCGGGGTCATGTGCACAGCATCCCACCACACGCTTCGCGTGACCAAATTTCAAAACTGGTCATCCAGTATCGATCAGAGGTAGGGTCGAGACATGACCTCTTCGTCGCTCCCCCCACAGGACGCCCGCCGCGCCCTCATCGTCGGGTCCGGTATCTCCGGTCTGGCCGCGGCTCTGAGCCTGCACCGGGCCGGCTGGCAGCCCCTGATCATCGAGCGGGCGCCCCACCGCCGTACCGGCGGCTACTTCGTCCGCTTCAACGGCCCCGGCTACACCGCCTCAGAACGCCTGGGCATCCTGGGCTCCCTCCCGGACCGCCGCGATCCCGAGGGGCGCACGTTCGAAGTGGACTCCCGCGGTCGCCTCCGCCCCGGCCTGCCCTTTCCCGAACAGATCAACGGCACCCCACTGCGGATGCTGCTGCGCAGCGACCTGGAGCGCGTCCTGCACGAGGCGGTCCAGGACCTGGTGGAGATCCGCTACGGCACCGGCCCCGCCGCCATCACGCAGAGCCGTGACGAGGTGACCGTGACTCTCACCGACGGGTCGCGGGAGAGCGCGGACCTCCTCATCGGCGCCGACGGCATCCACTCCACCGTCCGCTCCCTGGTCTTCGGCCCCGAGGACCTCTACCGCAAGGACTTCGACCACGTCGTGGCCGCCTGTGTCATGGACGGCCCGCTGCCCGGCATGCGCGCGGGTGACGGTGCGGTGGCCACCGCATCCGGCCGCTCCGCCTGGATCAACAGCTACCGCGACCACCCCCCGGTTGCCTTCCTGCTCTACCGCACCGACTGGCCCGCCGCAGAGATCCGCAAGAAGCCCTCCGACGCCCTGCGTCAGGCGTTCGCCGGCTTCGGCGGGGACATCGTGCCCGCCATGCTGAAGGCGATGGACCGCTCCGAGTCCGTCCTGTTCGACCAGGTCAGCCAGATCCACCTCAACCGCTGGAGCCAGGGCCGAGTGGTGCTGCTCGGCGACTCCGCCTGGTGCATGACCCTCCACTCCGGCCAGGGCTCCGGCATGGGTATCGCCGGCGCCGAACTGCTGGCCCGACTTCTCACTGAACACGACGACCTGCCCACCGCCCTGGGCAGCTGGGAACAGCAACTGCGCCCGCTCGTCACCCGCTACCAAAAAGAAGCCCTGCGCATGCGGCACTTCTTCATGCCCGCGAACCGCTTCGGCCG
Source organism: Streptomyces sp. NBRC 110028 (assembly GCF_001417735.1). Taxonomy (GTDB): domain Bacteria; phylum Actinomycetota; class Actinomycetes; order Streptomycetales; family Streptomycetaceae; genus Streptomyces. Next base: position 246,913 of record NZ_BBUZ01000029.1, on the reverse strand, counting down.
CATCGCCCGCAGCACCTTGATCCGCGCCGTCTCCACCCCGGTCGGCGCCAAGCTCGGCAAGGCCCTGATGGGCTGACACCACACGAGAACGAGGAAACGCAATGACCCGGACGACCGGGACGGTAGTCGATCGCTACATCACACTCGTCGACCGTGCGGTACACGAGCCGGAAGCGCTGGAGGAGCTCGGGGCGGTGTTCGCGCCGGAGGCCACCGTGCAGTTCGGCGCGCTGCCACCGGTGACCGGCCTGGCCGACATCACGGAGTTCTACCGACGCTTCTACTCCGACATGGCCGACAGCAAGCACGTATGGACCACCACGGTGCTCGACGAGGAAACGCTCGAAGTCCACTTCATAGCGGCGTGGCGCACCGCCGACGGTCGGCTCGACTCCCATAGCGGTATCGAGAACGTGACCGTCGACGCGAACGGCCTGATCAGGGAGCTGCGGGTGCTCAGCTCGGAGAGCCAGGGCAGCTGAACGGCCCGTGCCGTGCACGTTGCCCAGGGAGCAGCGGCCTCGTGTCATCACAGAAACAGCGTGATGCCGAGTCGCTGCACCAGCTCATCGGCGCCGACGCCGTACGTCTCCCGGATCCGTACGCCGTCGGGGCCGACGTCGAAGACACCGCAGTCCGTGTAGACGCGGCTGACGCAACCGACACCGGTGAGCGGGTAGGCGCACTGCGGCACGAGCTTCGGCTCACCGGAGCGGGTGAAGAGCGTCATCATCACATAGACGTCCTTGGCACCGATGGCGAGGTCCATGGCGCCGCCGACGGCAGGGATGTCGTCGGGCTCACCTGTGTGCCAGTTGGCGAGGTCGCCGTTGAAGGCGGCCTGGTACGCCCCGAGGACGCAGACGTCGAGGTGCCCGCCGCGCATCATCGCGAAGGAGTCGGCGTGATGGAAGTACGCCGCCCCCGGCAGCTCGGTCACCGGAACCTTGCCGGCGTTGGTCAGGTCCGGGTCGACCGCGTCGCCCTCGGCCTTCGGCCCCATGTTGAGCATGCCGTTCTCGGTGTGCAGCACCACCCCGGAGCCGGCCGGCAGGTGGTCGGCGATCCTGGTGGGCTGCCCGATACCGAGGTTGACGAAGGAACCGGCGGGAATATCGCGTGCGATGACGGCGGCCAGCTCGTCCATCGAGAGCCGACGGTCGGCGCTCCTCGGCGCCTCGGCGTATGCCTGGCCACTTGGCATGGTGGTCATCGTGCCCCCTGTACGGTGTAGTGACGGGCGTCCACCTGGACAACTCGGTCGACGTAGATGGACGGGGTGACGATGGCCTCGGGGTCGAGCACCCCGGGCTCGACGACCTCGCCGACCTGAACGATGGTCTTCGTCGCGGCCATGGCCATGACCGGCCCGAAGTTGCGGGCGGTCTTCCGATAGACGAGGTTGCCCATCGCATCCGCGACGTGGGCGCTGATCAGTGCGTAGTCTCCCTTGATCGGGTACTCCAGCAGGTACGTGCGACCGTCGATCTCGCGCTCCTCCTTGCCCTCGGCCAGCGACGTGCCGACCGCGGTCGGGCAGTAGAACGCACCGATGCCGGCGCCGGCCGCGCGCATCCGCTCGGCGAGGTTGCCCTGCGGCACCACCTCGAGCTCGATCTTCCCCTCGCGATAGAGGCCGTCGAAGACCCAGGAGTCGGCCTGGCGCGGAAAGGAACAGAGCACCTTGCGCACCCGGCCGGCGGCCAGCAGCGCGGCCAGCCCCACATCGCCGTTGCCGGCGTTGTTGGACACGATCGTGAGGTCCTTCGCACCCTGCCGGATGAGCGCGTCGATCAGATCGAACGGCATCCCCGCCAGGCCGAAGCCGCCGACGAGGACGGTGGACCCGTCCTCGATCCCGGCGACCGCCGCATCGGCGCTCTCGACGATCTCCGTCCTGCTCACTGGGCCGCCCCCGTAACGTCGCAATTCTCGAGTACGACGGCCAGCCCCTGACCGACCCCGATGCAGATCGCGGCCACGCCGTAGCGCTGCCTCGTCTCGCGCAGCACCTTGGCCAGCGTGGCGAGGATGCGTCCGCCCGAGGCGCCCAGCGGGTGGCCGATCGCGATGGCGCCGCCCTTCTGGTTGACGATGCCAGGGTCGACCTTCCACGCCTCGATACAGGCGAGCGACTGTACGGCGAAGGCCTCGTTGAGCTCGACCGCGCCTACCTGGTCCCAGCCGATCCCGGCCCGGGCCAGCGCACGGTTCGCGGCCTCGACCGGGGCGTAGCCGAATCCCTGCGGCTCCAGTGCCATCACACCGCGCCCGACGATGCGGGCGATCGGGTCGGCGCCGATCGTGGCCGCGGCCTTCTCGCTGCCCAACAACACCGCGGAGGCGCCGTCGTTGAGCGGGCTGGCGTTGCCCGCGGTGATGGTGCCGCCCTGTTCCGGTGTGCGGAAGACCGGCTTGAGACCGGCCAGCGCCTCCGGCGTGGATCCGGCTCGGATGCCCTCGTCGCGGGTCAGGTCGACGCCCTCGACCGGCACCACCAGGTCGTCGCAGAAGCCCGACTCCCATGCCTGGTGGGCGAGTTGGTGGGAACGGGCGGCGAACTCGTCCTGCTCCTCGCGGGATATCCCGAAACGCTCCTGGAGCTGCTCGTTGGCCTCACCCAGGCTGGCGGTCCACTCCTTCGGCATCCGCGGGTTGACCAGCCGCCAGCCGAGCGTGGTGGAGACCGCGGTGATATCGCCGACCGGGAACGCTTTCGCCGGCTTGGGCAGCACCCACGGCGCGCGGGTCATCGACTCCACGCCGCCGGTCAGCACCACGTCGGCATCGCCGGACTCGATCATTCGGCCGGCCATCATCGCCGCATCGAGGCTCGAGCCGCAGAGCCGGTTGACCGTGGTGCCGGGCACGCTCACCGGAAGCCCGGCGAGCAGTGCCGCCATGCGGCCGATGTTGCGGTTCTCCTCGCCGGCTCCGTTGGCGTTGCCCCACACCACGTCGTCGATCGCGGCGTGGTCGAGGCCTGGCGCCCCGGCAAGCGTCGAGGTGATCGCGGCAGCAGCGAGATCGTCAGGGCGGACGCCGGCCAGCGCGCCGTTGAAGCGGCCGAACGGCGTCCGCGTCGCGGCGTAGAGGAAAGCACTCATGGCAGCGACGCTAATCCCCGGTCGCGATATTCTGAAGTACACATATCCATCCCGATTGATATGGAAGACATATGGATCTGCGTCACTTGCGATACTTCGTGGCGGTGGCCGAGGAACGCCACTTCGGTCGCGCCGCCGAGCGGCTCCACATGGCCCAGCCGCCGCTCTCCCAGCAGATCCGCCAGCTGGAGGCCGAGCTGGGCGTCGAGTTGCTCCACCGCACCACCCGCCGCGTCGACCTCACCGACGCCGGCCGGGCCTACCTCGAACGGGCGCGCGCGGTCCTCGCCGACGTCGACGAGGCCACCCACCACGCACGGCGCGTCGCGGCCGGCTCGGTGGGACACCTCGCGATCGGATGCGTGGGCTCGGCGACGTACAGCATCCTCCCCGCGCTCTCGCGGCGACTTTCGGAAGAGCTTCCCGGCGTCGACTTCTCCTTCCGCGGCGAGATGCTCGCGCCCGACCAGGCCGAGGCGCTGCGCACCGGCGCGATCGATGTCGCTCTGCTGCGCCCTCCGGCAGCCGGCCTCTCGCTCACCGTGCACCCCCTGCGACGGGACCGGCTCGTCGTCGCCGTACCCGTCGACCACCCCCTCGCCCGCCGGTCACGGCTGCGCGCCGCGGACCTCGCCGGTGCCGACCTGATCGTGCATTCCGCCGACCGCCGGTCGGTGATGTACGACGTCGTGCTGGGCCTCCTGCGCGACGCCGGCGTCGAGCCACGCATCCGCCACGAGGTCGGCGAGACCTCGACGCTGGTCACGCTGGTGGCCGGCGGCCTCGGCGTCGCCGTCGTGCCCGAGCCCGTTACCGCGTTGGCGCTCAGCGGCGTCGCCTACCTACCGCTGACCGGGGCCGACGCGCGCGTGGAGCTGGCCGTCGCCCACCGCGCCGACCGCTCCGAGCCGCACCTGGAGCGCACCGTGGAAATCATCCAGGCGGCACTCTGAAGACAACGACACCTGAAGTCAGCCCCCCCCATGGCGCAACAACCCTCCTGACACCCGCAGCGTGATGCGCGCGTCGCCCATCCTCTGCCCATTGCGGGCTGCCACCCGCCCGCTACCGTCTCGGCATGCCTCCGCCCCATGCACGCGAGAGGGCCGGCCAGGAGGAAGGTCTACGCAACGATCTTCGCGACGGAATCACGAGCCTGATGCGCGATGCGGTCGTCCGTAGTGTCGTCCGCCCCGCCCACGCCGATGGCGCCGATGACCTCCCCGTCGGCCGTCACGATCGGCACGCCGCCGGCGACCGGCAGAAGGTTGGAGTCGACCAGGTGGGGAGGCGCTACCTGCATCTGGGGCGACGCGGCGAAGGTCGCGAACCGAGCCGTTGGGACACCGCTCACGGCCGAGGTGTAGGCCTTGCGTCGCGCGGTCTCCACGCCGAGAAGGCCGACGCCGTCATCGCTGAGGAGAACCTTGGTGACGCCGCTCCGGTTGACCACGGCAGCGCACACCTTGTGCCCCTCGGACCTTCCTGCCTCCAGAGCGGCAAGTGCCGCGCCGTGCGCGATCTCGTAGCTGAGCGGCTCTCGCATGATGAGCTTCCTTCCTTGACGGCCGAAACGTCGACCGAGCGTCTTCTGCGGTGTCCTCAGGGCACCCCCGCCCAGACGATCACTGATTCCGGGGGCGCCCGGAGCCGCTCAGTATGCCGCCGCGGGGCCCGAATGTGAAGCGCCCCTCACATTCACGTCCGAGGCTGGGAGATTACTCCGCCGGCACACCGAGGAGATACAGGCAGGCAGCGTTTACGAGCTCGTCGGTGAGTTGACGCCACGTCAGCGGCCGGTCGGACTCGAACTGTTCGCCGTGCAGCACGCGGTTCATGCACGCCCCGTACACCAGGCGATAGGCGACATCCAGGCGCAGCTCCGGCTCCGGCGCGTCAATCATCGACTCGATCGGCTCCAGGAACTGCCGGAAGACATGGCCAGCGTCAACGCTGGCCTGGGACCCAACTCGCGCCACTGCCGGATCGGCGGTGCCCGCGGTGATGAAGACGCGCATCAAGCACTGGTGCGCTTCGAACGTCTCGGTGAGTCCGGCGACCGCCGAGGCGACCAGCGCGGTCGGATCCGCGCGCCGCGGAGCGAAGCGGCGGATGATGTCAGCGCGAAACTGATCGATCATGTCGTGCTGGAGAGCGGCGATCAGGCGGTCCTTGTCGCCGAACCGCCGATAGACGCTACCCACCGAGACGCCCGCTCGAGCGGCGACGGCCGCGACAGTGAGCGCCTCGGTGCCGCCCTCTTCGAGGAGGGTCGTACCTGCCTCCAGGATCCGCTGCTGGGTCAGCCGGCTGCGCGCCTGCTGCGCCGGCGGCAGATCAAGTGACTCTTCGGTACTCACCGCCCCAGCGTAAAGGCAGGCGGAGGCCCACAGCGCCGGCATCCGCTCCGGGCAGTCTCCGCGCCTGGCGCCGCCGGGCCGTGAACGGCGGCGCCAGCAGCTCGACGAGCGGGCGGCGCACATGGGCGACGACAAGATCGATCACTCGTGGTCGAGGCTACCCGTCGAGCAACCACTCCCCTCCTCGTCAAGGGCGCCCATGTACGCGGCCCTTGACGCACCGCGCCAAAAAATGCGAATGTGAATTAACAATCCTATTCAAGGGCCGCACATGACGGTGCCCTCGCAGGCGATCCCACAGCCCTGCACGTGTCACCGGCGGTGTGCCCGAGCCGCACGGGAGGCAGGACCATGACCACCACTTCAGAGGCCGACACCGGCACGGGCTACGGTCGCCCGAAGCCCTCGTACAACGCCCGCTTGCGGGAGGTCGGGCCCGGCACGCCCATGGGCGAGGCGCTGCGTCGCTACTGGCACCCGATCGCCAGCTCGGAAACGCTCGTCGCCGGGGCGCTGCCGCAAAAGACCCGCGTGCTGGGCGAGGACCTGGTCGTGTTCCGGGACGGGCAGGGCAAGCCCGGTGTCGTGATCGAGCGCTGCACCCACCGCGGCGCCAGCCTCTACTTCGGCCGTGTCGAGGACGACGGCATCCGCTGCTGTTACCACGGCTGGAAGTTCGACGTGCAGGGCCGCTGCATAGAGCAGGCCTGCGAACCGGGCCTCGGGCGCAGGCGCGACGCCGCCCGTCAGCCGTGGTACCCGGTCGCGGAGCGCTACGGCCTGCTCTTCGTCTACATGGGCCCGCCGGAGCTCAAGCCCGAACTCCCCCGCTACGACGCGCTGGAGAACCCCGCGGAGGACGAGAAGTACTTCGCCAGCTGGCCGGTCCCCCACGCCGCGGTCCTCGGTATGCCGGCGGACTTCAGCTGGCTCAACATCTACGAGAACTCCGCCGACCCGACGCACGTCACCTGGCTCCACTCCACGCACAGCGGGTACCAGATGCTGGGCACCGGCACCTTCGGCTATCCCGAGAACTTCTTCGATCCGGCCACCATCGCCGAGCGCCTGACGTACGAGCGCACCGACCACGGCGTGAAGTACACCCAGCGTTTCGAGGTCGAGGGCGAGGACGGCGAGGTCACCGAGTACGGCTTCGCGGTCGAGCAACAGCTTCCCAACGTCTTCGGCCTGCCGGACTTCGTGAAGGTGACCCCCGACGGACGGCCGGATCAGTTGCTGTGGGTCGTGCCCTCCGACGACACCAGCCACCGGCTCTTCTTCTCCATCCGCTCGAACGATCCCGAGCGCATGGTCCGCTTCGTGACCGGCATCACGCAGAACGGCAAGCAGAACCACGAGCTGACCGACGAGGAACGCCACCGGTTCCCCGGTGACACGGAGGCCCAGGAATCACAGGGAGCGATCACCCTGGACTCCGAGGAGACCCTGGCCACCGGGGACCGCGGCGTCGTCATGCTGCGCCGCATGCTTCTCGCGATGGCCGACGACGTCGAGGCCGGGCGCGATCCGATCAACATCGTCCGCGACGCGTCAGAGGTCCACCACACCCAGTCCGGCCTCTTCACCATCGGCAAGCGCCCGCCGAGCGACAACGCCACCACCGCCACCACCACCGTTGGAAGCTGAGCAGGAAAAAATGAGCAACGAGTGGCTCGACACCATCGTGGTCGGCCGGCGCGACGCGACCGCCCGGATCGTGGTGCTCGACCTGGTCGGTCACGGCGACGCCGAGCTCCCGGAGTTCGCCGCCGGCGCCCATGTCGACGTACTCGTGGACAGTGCCGCCGGGCTGGTCCGCCAGTACTCCCTGTGCGGGCCTCCGCAAGACCGCACCCGATACCGGCTGGCGGTGCTGGCCGAGACGGCGTCGCGCGGCGGCTCGCTGGGGATGCACCAACTCCGCGAGGGCGACAGGCTGCGGATCTCCCATCCGCGGAACAGGTTCGGAGTCTCGGACCGGGCACGTCGCCATCTGCTGGTGGCCGGCGGTATCGGCATCACTCCCCTGCTGGCCATGGCGCACGCGCTCGAAGCCAGGGGCGCGCAGTACGAATTGCACTACTGCGCCCGGAGCCGGGCGGAATCCGCGTTCGTCGACGAACTGGAGCACAACCCCCGCGTTCAGCTCCACTTCGACGACGGCCCGGACGACCAGCGCTTCGGCATCGCCGCCGACATCGGCCCGCCGGACCCCGAGACGGCGATCTACGTCTGCGGCCCCGGCGGCTTCATGGACTTCGTGATCTCCTCGGCACACGGAGCGGGATGGCCTGCCGAAGCGATCCACAAGGAGCGCTTCGCACCCGTGGAGAACGCCGACGCGCACATGGACGACGGGACCTTCACCGTGCGGCTCGCCAGGACCGGCGGCGAGTACGAGGTCAAGGAGGGCGAGAGCGTCCTCGACGCCCTGCTCGCGGGCGGCATCGACGCCCCCTACTCGTGCCAACAGGGGATCTGCGGCGAGTGCATCGTGCGCGTCCTGGCCGGAGAGCCCGACCACCGCGACGACATCCTGACCGACCGTGAACGCGCCGAAGGCATGTTCACCACATGCTCGTCACGAGCACACTCATCGATCCTGGAGCTGGACCTATGACGACCCCCTCGCCCACCACAACCACGTCGACCGTCCAGGCGATCGAGCAGGCAGAGGCCGCATGGCTCGTGGCTCTCACCCAGGGCGAAGACGCGATGACCTCCCTCATGCTCGAGGACAGCCGGGCCGTCCACGGCCCGGTCGGGAAGATCGACGACCGGGAGACCTTCGTCCATTTCACCTGGACCCGCCGCCGCATGGTGTTCGCCAAGGCGGAAGACCTCAGCATCACGGTGCGCGGCAACACCGCGATCACCACGTGCCTCCAGGAGATGCACATCGTCTTCGACGAGAACCTCCCGCCGTTCCCGGTGCAAGAGGCGGTGACACGAGTCTGGGAGGAGACCGCGGAGGGCTGGCGTCTGGCGCACATGCACCAGGCCAAGCGCATGCCGCCGGTCTGACTCCCGGAAACGCCAACCGCTGAAGGCTGCTGTCCGATGAATGAACAAGAGGGTTCAGTGCGCGACACCGGCCACGGAGAGTTCCCCGTACATGGTTCGGGCGGCGATCGCCGCTGTCGTGAAGGTAGGGCAACGCATGTCAACCACTGAGATCGAGGCACCCACGTCCGGCGCGGTCCGGACCAGTGACCTCCTCATCGCGGGCGAGCACGTCGCGGCCAAGGACAGCCGCTACTTCGAGACGGCCGAGGCCCTGACCGGTGAACCGATCGCGCGGGTCGCGGCAGCCTCCGTCGAGGACGTCAACCTCGCGGTGGACGCGGCGGCGGCCGCCCTCCCGGAGTGGTCGAGCCTTCCCCCGGCCGCACGACGGTCGGTTCTGGAGCGTGCGGCCGTCCTGCTCGGCGAACGCACCGACGAGATCGTCGCCACGATGAGCCGCGAGATGGGTGCCACTCTGCCCTGGTGCGGCTTCAACGTGCAGGTCGCCAAGGGCATGCTCGTCGAGGCGGCGGCCCAGGCCTACTCCGCCGTCGGGGAGGTCATCCCGTCGGACGTGCCCGGTCTCACCGCCCTCGGCGTGCGTCAGCCGGTCGGCGTCGTCGTCGGCATCGCGCCCTGGAACGCACCACTGATCCTCGGCGTACGCGCCATCGTGTGGCCGCTGGTGTGGGGCAACACCGTGGTGCTGAAGTCCTCCGAGCAGACACCGCTCACCCAGGCCGCCATCGCCCAGGTCCTCCACGATGCCGGTGTGCCCGCCGGCGCCGTCAACCTCATCAGCAACGCGCCCGCGGACGGTCCGGGCGTCGTCGAGGCTCTGATCGCCCACCCCGCCGTGAGGCGCGTCAACTTCACCGGATCCAGCCGGGTGGGCCGTATCATCGGCGAACTCGGCGGTCGCCACCTGACCCGCGTGGTCCTGGAACTCGGCGGCAAGGCGCCGTTCCTGGTGCTTCCCGACGCGGATCTGGAGGAGGCCGCCGCCGCAGCCGGTTTCGGTGCCTTCATGAACCAGGGCGAGATCTGCATGTCGACCGAGCGCGTCATCGTCGACAGAACTGTCGCCGACGAGCTCTCCTCCCGCCTGACCAAGCGTGCCGCGGGGCTGGTCGTGGGCCCCCCGAGCGACCCCACCTCACAAGTCGGTCCGCTGGTCCACGAAGGCGCCCGCGACCACGTGATCGAGCTGATCGAGGACGCACGTGCCAAGGGGGCACAGGTCCTGACCGGTGGCACGGCCGACGGCCTGTTCGTGGAGCCCACCGTGCTGCGCGGTGTCACTTCGGACATGCGCATCTACCGCGAGGAGTCCTTCGGACCGGTGGTCTCGATCATCGAGGTGGATTCCACCGACGAAGCCGTCACGGTCGCCAATGACACCGAGTACGGGCTCTCCGCAGCGGTCTTCGGCAAGGACGCGGCTGTGGCGCTCGACGTGGCCCGCCGGATCAAGTCCGGCATCTGCCACATCAATGGCGCCACCGTGCACGACGAGCCCCAGATGCCCTTCGGCGGTGTCGGAGCCAGCGGCTGGGGGCGATTCGGCTCCCGCGCCGCGCTGGAGGAGTTCACCGAGTTGCGCTGGATCACCATCCAGTCGGGGTCCCGCCACTACCCCATCTGATGAAACAGGACGAGGGTCGTGAGGCGCGCGTGACACGGCGTGCGCCGTACTCCCGGTCTTGCTCCCCTGACACCGGATCGGAGATCGGACAATGCCTCAGACCGACCGTCACGAGATCCGGCAGCTCGTCGAGAATTGGGCGCTGTGGCGCGATGCCGGGGACTGGAGGCGCTTCGCCACGGTCTGGCATCCGCGCGACGGCTGGATGAGCGCCACGTGGTTCCAGGGAAGTGCCGCCGACTTCATCAAGGCCAGTCGCGAAGGCTTCGAGAGCGGAGTCAGCATTCTCCATTTCCTGGGTGGCCACACCGCGGACATCGTCGGCGACCGAGCCATCGCTCAGACGAAGATGACCATCAACCAGCGATCGAGCATCGACGGCGTCGAGGTCGATGTCGTCTGCACCGGTAGCTTCTACGACTTCCTTTCCCGCCATGAGGGGCGCTGGACCCTCGTGCGCCGACAGCCGATCTACGAGAAGGACCGGCTCGACGTCATCGACCCCGCTGTCTCAATGACCTTGGATCCCGAGCTCCTGAACCGGTTCCCGACCGGCTACCGGCACTTGGCCTACGTACAGACCAAGGCGGGTTTCACGGTGAGGAAAGGGCTTCCCGGCCTCACCGGCACAGCCGTCGAGCAGCTCTACTCCGAAGGCGCGCGATGGCTGACCGGCACCTGATGCAGGCCGATGCCCGGCTGCACTCGACCCGCCGAAAATCTACCGAAAGAGCAGGCGATGAGGTTCACACACGAGACCCTTCCCCAGAGGGTGGTGTTCGCGGCCGGGGAGTCGCCCGTCGCGGTGGCAGCGGAGGTCGAGGCACTCGGCGGTTCCAAGGTCATGCTGATCGCGTCGGACCGCGAGAAGGAACTGGCCGACCCGATCGCCGAGGAGATCCCGGTCGTGGTGCGTCACGAGGAGGTCGTGATGCACGTACCGGTCGAGGTCGCGCGACGAGCCCGTCAGGCGGCGGCCGGCGCGGACATCCTGGTCAGCGTCGGCGGCGGCTCGACCACGGGTCTGGCCAAGGCAGTGGCGATGACCACCGGGCTGCCGATCGTCGCGGTGCCCACCACGTACGCCGGCTCGGAGGCGACCAATGTGTGGGGCCTGACCGAGGGTGAGACCAAGAGAACCGGTGCGGACGACAAGGTGCTGCCCGCGTCGGTCGTGTACGACGCCGGCCTGCTGACCACGTTGCCCGGCGAGATGACCGTGGCCAGCGGACTGAACGCGATGGCGCACTGCGTGGACTCGATGTGGGGACCACGGACCGACCCGATCGACCGGGCACTGGCGCAGGAGGGCATCCGCGGTCTGGCGACCGGCCTGCCGGCGGTGGCCGAAGACTCGACGGGCGTCGAGGGCATCGAGCAGACGCTGTACGGCGCCTACCTCGCCGCTGTCGCGTTCGCCTCGGCCGGCTCCGGGATGCATCACAAGATGTGCCACGTCCTCGGCGGCATGTTCAACCTCCCGCACGCACAGACCCACGCGGTCGTGCTGCCCTACGTGCTGGCCTTCAACGCCCCGCACGCCCCGGAGGCGGAGGCGCGTATCGCCCAGGCGTTCGGCGCGGTCTTCCGCACCCGCGCGGCGAGCGCCGGCCTGGCCGCCCTGCGCCAGGTGCTGGACGCGCCGAGGGCGCTGCGCGACTACGGCATGCCCGAGGAGGGCATCGCCAGGGCGGTGGATCCGATCATGAAGGCGATCCCGGCCAACAATCCCGCCCCCGTCACCGATGAGAGCCTGACCGCGCTGCTGGAAGCGGCGTGGGCCGGCGACCCGATCACCTGAAGGAGGCCGTCATGGCTACCTACGTCAACCCCGGCTCGGCCCGGCCCGGTGACCACGGCACGATTCACCGGGAGGTGTCGCCCGAGCAGCAGGCGGTCGAGCAACGGCTCGTCGACAGCGTCGTGGGCTCCTTCGACGCCTGCGAGGACCCGAGGCTGAAGGAGCTCATGGTGTGTCTGGTCAAGCACCTGCACTCCTTCATCCGCGAGGCCCGGCTGACCGAGGACGAGTGGGGGGCGGCGATCGACTTCCTCACCAGGGCCGGCCACATCACCGACGACGTCCGGCAGGAGTTCATCCTGCTGTCCGACACCCTCGGCGCGAGCATGCAGACGATCAACGTCAACAACCAGGCCTACAAGGGCGCCACCGAGGCGACCGTCTTCGGGCCGTTCTTCGTCGAGGGCTCCCCGGGGATCGAGCTCGGCGAAGACATGGCCTTCGGTGCTCCCGGCGAGCCCTGCTGGGTCGAGGGCACCGTCACCGACACCGACGGCAAACCGCTCGCCGGCGCGCGGATCGAGGTCTGGGAGGCCGACGAGGACGGGTTCTACGACGTGCAGTACGACGCCGGCAAGCGCGCCGGCCGGGCGCACCTCTTCTCCGCGGCCGATGGCGGCTACCGCTTCTGGGGCCTCACCCCCACGCCGTACCCCATCCCCGACGACGGACCCGTCGGCAAGATGCTCGACGCGGTCGGCCGCTCACCGCTGCGCGCCGCCCACCTGCACTTCATGGTCTCCCACCAAGGGGCGCGCACTCTGGTGACCCACATCTTCCCCGAGGGCGACCCGATCGGCCGCCAGGACACCGTCTTCGGCGTGAAGGACTCACTCATCAAACGGTTCGAGCGGCAGCCCGGTGGCACTCCGACACCCGACGGCCGCGTCATCGACGGCACGTGGAGCCGGGTGCGCTTCGACATCGTTCTCGCCCCCGCGGGCGTATGACCGTCCCTGTCGCTCCGACCGAGGAGGCAGTTGCCGCCGCGAACGCGAAGCGGGTCGTTTCACACTCGCCACCGGCGCTTTGCGTCGCCGCGTTCTGCTGGGCCGTCGTGAGAGCGAAGGTCTGACAGGCTCGGACCACCGGGGCACGGGAGATGGCCGCCCAGTAACGCCAGAAGGGCGGACCGCCGGCGGCCATCTCTCTCGCGCCGTCTCAACTCCCCTCCCCCATGCGGCGGGTGGCGCTGAACCTGCCGCAGGAGACGTGCTCCACGATCGTGCCGTCGGGAAAGACGATGCGTGCGGTGGTGGCCGGTGGGACGTCCACCGTGACGGTGAACAGGTCGTCCGTCATGCGCCACTCGACGGCGATCGTCCCCTGTGGGGACTCGTGGGTGCCCCGTGCCCACCCCACGGCCGGGTGCGGGACGGGCGCGACCTCGAAAGACTCCCAGGCGATCGACCCCGGGCGCTGGCGCAGTCCCAGGATATGGGTGTACAGGAAGCGGACCACCGCGCCCTTGCTGTAGTGGTTGAGGGAGTCGTGGGCGGTGCCGGCGTCGTCGACGCCCTCCCAGTCCTCCCAGATGGTGGTCGCACCCCGGTCGAGCATGTACAGCCAGGAGGGCGCGGTGCGCTGGAGGAGCAACTCGTAGGCGACGTCGGCGTGTCCGGTGTCGGCGAGGACGGGAAGCAGATCGCCGGTCGCGAGGAAGCCGGTGGTGAGGTGGGTACCGGCCGCGCGGATCAGCTCGACCAGCCGCGTGGCGGCGGCCTCGCGCAGCTCGTCGGGGACGAGCTCGAGAGACAACGCGCGCACATAACCGGCCTGGGTGTCGCCGGTGGTGCATCCGTCGGGCGAGAGGAACTCGGTGCGCCAGGCATCGCGTATCCGCTCGGCGATCGCGGCGTAGCGAGCCGCGTCCTCACCGCGGCCCAGCACCCGCGCGACGCGGGCCAGGGTCACCGTCGAGCGGTACAGGAACGCCGTGCCGATCTCGCCCTTGTCGGCCATGAACCAGGCGACGGGGTCGGCCTGGACGGGGTCGATACGGGTGCCGTCGGCCGCTTTGGCCTTCGGTTCGGCCCACTCGCCCCAGTGGAAGGAGCCGTCCCAGAGGTACTGTTCGTGCGGCAGCGGCTCCGTCGAGCTTTCGATCCGGGACGGGTGGCGGGCGGTGCGGGCGGTCGTGAGCGCCCACTCCACCCAGCCCACCATCGCCTCCCAGCTCTCGGCGAGTACCTCCCGGTCGCCGTAGGACTGGTACAGCTCCCAGGGGACGGCGACGATCGCGTCGCCCCAGCCGGCGGAGCCGGTCATCATGGCGAACTGGTCGTCGAGGTGGTGTTTGATACGGCGTCCGTCGGGCGAGAAGTTGGCGATCCGGCCGTCGGGCAGCTGGTCGTCGCGGACGGAGCGGAGCCATTTGCGGCTGAAGCCGAGGACGTCGTACAGGCGCGTGGCGGTGGGGGCGAAGACCTGGTAGTCGCCGGTCCAGGCGAGGCGTTCGCGGGTCGGACAGTCGGTGGGCACGTCGACGGCGTTGCCGCGAAAACTCCACTCGGCGATGTCGTGAAGGCGGTCGAGGTCTTGGTGGCCGCAGCTGAAGGTACCGGTGCGGCGCAGGTCGGAGTGGACGACCCGCATGACGAGACTCGCCGGGTCGAGCGGGGCGCCGTCGCGGCGGACACGGGCGTAACGGAAGCCGTGCACGGTGTGGCGCGGCTCGAACGTCTCGCCGTGGCCCGCGGACACGGTCTCGTCGCGCTGGACGAAGGGAATCGGCGCCTGTCCCGGCCGAGTCGCGTCCAGGTGGGTGGTTGTCAGATCACCGTCGGCGCCGACGTGTTCTCCGTAGTCGATGACGGTACGGATGCCGGCCGGGCCGAGGTCGCTCAGGGAGATCCAGCCGGAGGCGTTCTGCCCGAAGTCGGCGATCCAGAGCCCGTCCTCGAGCTGCTGGACCGACTGTGCGGGGCGCGACTCCACGACCCGCACCGGCGGTGCCGACGACCAGGCGATCGGGGGTGCCTCGACCTGGTCCACCAGGACGGGCTGTCCGCTGCCCGGCCCGACGCGGAAGTCGGTGGTCTGCCCGTCCATGAGATCGGCCCGGGTGATGGCCGACTCCGCGCTCGTCCACGTCCCGTCGGTACGGACGACCTGCCGTGTGCCGTCCTCGTGCACGAGGTGCAGCTCAGCCCGCGCGCCGGGAACCGTGCCCCAGCCCGCCGGTTGGCGGAAGGCACCCACCTGGCCCCGGTACCAGCCGTCGGACAGCAAGATCGCGATCCGGTTGTCGCCCGTGACGACGGCGGCCGTGACGTCGTAGGCCTGGGCGTAGAGCGTACGGTCGTAGGAGGTGGACCCCGGCGTGAGTTCGGCGGTACCGGCCCGCTCACCGTTGACGTACGCCTCGTACACCCCGAGTGCCGTCGCGTACAGCCGTGCCGAGCGCACCCCGGCCGGTACCTGGAACCGGGTCGACAGCGCGTACGCGGGCCGCCTGCCGTATTCGCCGTCGCCGGACTCGGCGGGACTGATCCAGCGCGCCCGCCAGTCAGCGGCGGCCAGACCGCTCTCGAACGCGTGCCAACACGACCACGGCGAGCCGCCGCCGGCGCCGAGCGCCCGGACCCGCCAGGCCACCCGGCGACCGCTGTCCAGCGCCGCCCACGGCCAGGCGAGGAACCGGTGCCCGTCGGTGGCAGTGGTCACGGTGGCCCGCGTTTCGCCGTCGACGGTGCACTGCACCTCGTACACCACCGGGTGCGCCGCGTCCGACGGCGGCTTCCAGGACAGCCTGGGCGCGGGCCCCGACACGGGGAAGTCGTCGCCTCCGCTGTCGATGCCCAGGTCGTGTGGTGCGTTGCGCATGCTGTGCCTTCTCTGAAGTCGGTGGAACGGGATGCTTCTCGGGGCGACGGCCGGGAGGCGACCTATCGGACCGACCTGATCTTGAACTTGACGATCAGGCCACCGACCAGGGCCAGAACCGCGCCGAGCAGATAGAGCTGGGTGTAGTTCTTCTCGCCGCCGGGGCCGACCCCCAGGGTGATGACGAGCGGTGCGATCAGCGGGGCGACGGCGCTGGGAATCTTCTGCGCGAAGCCGACAACGGCGAGGTAGCGGCCGGCCTCGGCCCGGTCCGGCAGGACGGCGAACACGATCGCCTGGTCGACCGCGCTGAACACCGCGATGGCGAACTGCATGAGCACCGCTCCGACGACCAGCTGGGGCAGTGAGCGGGCGAACGCCTCGGTGACGGCCCCGGCCACGAACACCGAGGAGCCGATCAGGGCGAACAGCTTGCGACGGCCGAGCTTGTCGGACAGGAAGCCGCCGCCGATGGCGCCGCCCGCCGCGGCCACCACGCCGATGGTCCCGATGACCGCCACGATCCCGGCGACCTCCTTGACCGGCAGGTCGAGCCGCTGCGCGTAGAAGAATGTGCCGAAGGTAGTGTTGAAGTACAGGCCCATGAAGAAGACGAAGCGGCCGAGCCAGTTCCAGCCGAAGTCCGGATACTTGCGCGGGTTGAACCCGTAGCTGGCGACCATGCCCTTCAACGTCACCCCGCTGGTGTGCACCAGCGAGCGGGAGTCGCCCTCGGGCTTGAGCACGGGGAAGAGGACCACCAGGGCGGCACCCAGGACGCCCGGGACCAGGAACACCAGGAAGGTGCTGGAAGCCACCGCGTACGCGAGGCCGATGCCGATCACCGGGGCGATCTGGGTCATGACGCTGGTCAGGGCGGAGATCCGGCCCCGCTGTTCGTCGGGTACCCGGTCCGCTTGGATGTTCTGGATCGCCTGCCCGGCCGTCGACCAGCCGATCATGCCGATCACCCACGCGAGGCCCAGCAGGAGGACCGACGGCGCGAGGGCGACCCCGACGAGCGCGGCGGTGCCGAGCAGGGCACCGCCGAACATGAAGGGTGTGCGGCGGCCGAGCCGGGAACGTGTGCGGTCGCTCCAGAGGCCGATCAGGGGGCTCAGGACGAGGTAGACGACCTGGGCGGATCCGGTGACGTACCCGAGTCGCTCATCGTGCCCGGAGGCGAGGTCGTCGATCCGCACCGCGAGGGAGTAGGAGAGCGGGACCATCAGTGCCAGGGAGCTGCCGAAGCTGGCGATCATCAGCCACAGGAGGTAGCCCTTGCCGACCTTCCGCAGCGGCGGCGCCTCGACCTCGGGCGTGGCGGACGGCTTGTCGAGAGCCTGGGACTGGGCCGGGTCCTGCGGTGCGGCCGTCGGCGGTAAGGCCGTCGGTGGTAAGGCCGTCGATGAAGGAACTGCCGCGCTGACGTCCCGGTCGTCGTGAGGCATGAGGACTCCTTTGTCACATGACTGCAAGGCTCGGCGGACGGTGCCGGGGCCGACCTGCAGTGCGCCATCGGGAGCGACGGGGTGGGAGCACGGGCCGGCCCTTGCCGTCATCACGCCAACGATGAGTCGGCGCCCTTCGGACTGGCGCGGTCGTCAGCCGGCCGCGGCCTGGCCCGGCTTGCGGCCGTCCAGTCCGCGCCAGCGTCGGCGCAGGGCGAACGCGGCGGACTTGGGCTTTCGGTCGCGGGTGAACACTCCCTTCTTGTTGCCGTCGACACGGTGGATGCCGGGCGAGGTCTGGAAGTCGGCGAAGTTCCACACGTGCTCGCCGACGAACTCGGGGATGCGGTCGAAGACACGGTGGTACGTGGCGAGGAAGTCGCCCTGGTACTCCTCGCTCCACGGTGCGTCCCAGACGGAGTGCAGACCGGGCTGGGTGTCGGCGCCGTACTCGGACATCATGACCGGCTTGCCGAAGCGCTGGACCCACCCGCGCAGGTCCTGCTCCAGATACCCTTCGGCGGTCGCGAGGTCGCCCGTGAACAGGTACCAGCCGTAGTAGCGGTTGATGCTCAGGACGTCGAACAGGTCGCCGATCTGGTCGTTCTGCGGGGTCGCGAACATGACGGCGGCGTAAGTGAGGGGGCGGGTCGGGTCGAGCTTGCGAGCCAGTTCGACCAGCGGCTCGAAGTACTCGCGCGCGCCGTCCTCGTTGGAGGCGGGCTCGTTGGCGAGGCACCACATCACCACGCTCGGGTGGTTCTTGTCCCGTTCGATCAGTTCTCTCAGGTGCTGGGCGTGGACGTCCCGCGTGGTCCCGCCGAAGTTCTCCGGCGCGAAGGTCGGGGTCGGGGGCACACCGGTCAGCCCGCCCTGGACGCCCAGGTTGAGGCCGACGGCGGCGGTCTCGTCGATGACAACGATGCCGTGCCGGTCGGCGAAGTCCAGGACCTCTTCGGCGTAGGGGTAGTGGGAGGTGCGGAAGGAGTTGGCGCCGGTCCACTGCATGAGCTGGAAGTCGTGGACGAGGTAGGCGTCGTCGTGGCCCTTGCCCCGGACGGGGGTGTCCTCGTGTTTGCCGAAGCCGGTGAAGTAGAACGGCTCCCCGTTGATGAGGAAGTCGCTGCCGCGCACCTCGACAGTACGGACCCCGAAGGGCTGGGTGTAGCTGTCGAAGGTCTCGCCGTCCACGGCCAGTTCTACGACGAGGTCGTAGAGGTAGGCCGCGCCCGGCTGCCAGAGCGTGACGTCCTCGACGCGCAGGACGCCTTCCGGGCCTTCACCCTCCGCAACGGTCCGGCCGGCCTCGTCCACCGCGCGCACCCGCACGGCGACCGCCTCGGCGTGCGCGCCGGCGGTCCCCACGAGATAGTCGACGGTACCGGCCGCGCCGTCCCGTCCGGTGACGACGGTGACGTCCTCGATGTAGGTCGTCGGCGTGCTGTACAGGCGGACCGGGCGGGCGATGCCCGCGTAGTTGTAGAAGTCGTGCAGATACGACTGACGTTCGCGGCCGTCGGGGCCGGTCGTGACGGTGCCGGGCGGGATGGTCACGTTCGTCAGCCGATTGTCGACGCCGACCGTCAGCCGGAACGCGGCGCCGGGCTCGACGATGCCGGTCAGGTCCGCCTCGAACGGTGTGTAGCCGCCGGTGTGCTCGGCCACGAGCTGATCGTCCACGTAGACCTGCGCGGCATGGGTGACGGAGCCGAAGCGCAGGACCAAGCGCTCACCGGTCCAGCCGCGCGGGACGCGCACGTCGCGCTGGTACCAGACCGTGCCGACGTGGTCACGGATCTCCGGGTCCACGAACAGGTCGTTGTAGCTGGCGGGCACGGGGACTTCGAGCGGCGGGACGAGCCGCGACGCCCACGGGGTGGCGCCGGTCCGGGTGCCGAGAGCGAACCGCCACAGGCCATCGAGGCCGACGACGTCGCGGGTGGGGGTGGTACGGGGCGAGAGCATGGAATTCCTACCGGGTGCTCGGGGCGGTCGAGTTGGTCGGGCGATGTGCGGTTACGTCGTCTCACCGGCGTCGGCGAGGAGCGTGCTGCCCGTCATGAAGGCCGAGAGGTCGCTGGCGCAGAACAGCACCACGCGGGCGATGTCGTCCGGCACGCCGAGCCGGCCGAGGGGGCCCGGCCGCATCACGGACTGGATCGCCTCGGAGTCCAGGGGCACCCTGGCAGCGGCGGCCGCCGCCGTGTTCCCCTCGGTCGGTACGAACGTCGGCGCGACGCCCAGCACGCGGATGCCGAACGGCGCGAACTCCAGGGCGAGTTGCCGCGTGAGACCGCGTGCCGCGCGCTTGGAGCCGACGTAGGCGGCGAGGCCGGGGGCCGTCCCGCGGAACCCGGCCGTGGAGACGACGTTGACGATGACGCCCCCGCGCTCGGCCTCGCTCATCCGGCGCGCGGCCTCCCGGGAGCCGAGGAAGACCCCGCGGGTGTTGACCGCGAACACCTCGTCGAAGGCCTTGTCGGACATCTCCAGGGCGGAAACGCTGGGGAAGACCCCGGCGTTGTTCACCCAGATGTCGATCCCGCCGAGCTCCCGGACCGCGAGGTCGGCAGCAGCCACGACGCTGTCAGGGTCGGTGACGTCCAGGTGGGCGGCCAGGGCACGGCCCTGCCCCCGGGAGTTGAGCCCCCCCCCCCCCCCCCGGCCACAATGCCGGCGAGTTCATCCTGGACGTCCGCGACGACTACGTCCGCTCCCGCTTCGGCCAACCGCTCGGCGACGGCCCGGCCCAGCCCCCGGCCCGCGCCGGTCACGACGGCGCGCCGCCCGGACAGCGAGACGAGTTCGGCCAGGGACTTCGACGAGACATCGGGTACGCAAACCTGCACGGTGTGTCCTCCGTGTGAGCATGGTCAGATCCGGCCGCGGCGTGCGGTCTCGCCCAGCCACGCGAGAGAGGGCTTGGGGCGACGCTCGAACGTCTCGCGGTCGACCTCGACCAGGCCGAACGTCGGCGCCCAGTGGCCCCACTCGTAGTTGTCGAGCAGGCTCCAGTGCAGATAGCCGCGTACGTCCACCCCGTCGGCGATCGCCTTGCCGAGGTGCTCCAGGGCCTCGCCGGTGTAGGCGATACGGCGGGTGTCGTCGCCGGTGGCGATGCCGTTCTCGGTGACCAGGATCGGCAGGCCTCCGGTGATCTCGGCGGTGTGGCGCACCGCGATGCCCAGGGCGTCGGGCCGGTAGGCGGTCCCCACGAGCGTGTTGTCCGGGTGCGGCGGGTAGGGCTCGATACCGTCCTGGCCGACCCACTGGCTGGAGTACGACTGCACGCCCACGAAGTCGTCGCCGCGCGCTCCGTCCAGGTAGAGGTCCTCCCAGGTGCGCTCCAGTTCCCGCTTCTTCTCCTCCGCGCCGGGACGGGCCACGAAGGCGCGGTTGGCGACCGTCCAGCCGACCTTGGCACCGGTGCGCTCGCGCAGCACCGTCCGCGCGGCGTGGTGCACCTCGACAAGCCGCTCGCCGATGGCCGCGTCGGGGGCCGGGAGCGGCGGGCGAGAGCCCTCATTGTCGAGGGTGGGGCTCTGCCACTCCCCTTCGGCCTGCGGGGTCTGCAGGGCCCGCGCCATGCCGACCATGATGGCCAGCATGTTCGGTTCGTTCATGGTCACGACCCATTCGACGCCGTCGAGGATCGGCGCGACCGTCTCGACGTAGGTCCGGAAACGGTCGACCGCGCGTTCACCGATCCAGCTGCCCTCCTGGGCGAACCAGAGAGGGCTGGTGAAGTGGTGCAGGGTCACGACCGGGGTCAGGCCGAGCTCGAAGGCCGTTTCGATCATGCGCCGGTAGTGGGCGAGTTCGGCGCGGGAGATAAGCCCGGGCACGGGCTCGACGCGGGCCCATTCGACGCCGAAGCGGTAGGCGCCCAGCCCGGCGTCCGCGAGCAACCGCATGTCCTCGCGGTAGCGGTGGTAGCTGTCGCAGGCGTCGCCGCTGCGCTCCATGCCGGGGATGCGTCCCTCGTTCGCCCAGAAGTCGCTGCCCAGGTTGTTGCCTTCGATCTGGTGCGGTGCCGTAGATGCGCCCCAGAGGAATCCGGGAGCGAGTTCGGTCATCGTCGACTGCCTTCCTGAGTGCCGAGGGTGACGGTCCCAGCAGGGCTCGGGCCGCCGGGGTGTTTCCGCGTGCCCCCGCGGGTGGCCGGGAGTGCGGGCGCTGGACGGGGGACGGGAAGTGGCTGCACCCGAAGCACCAACTCTTACCATGTGGTTGGTTTTCGCTGGAACGTAAACCGCGATGGCGAGGGAGGGAAGCCCGGACGGCGGTTTCGTGACCTGAGCGTTACCCGCGCGGACAGGTTTCTGCCCCTTCGTCAGGGCGCACAGACCGGGTCAGGGAGGAGGCGGGTACCGCAGATGGGAGCCGTGGCCCAGCGGGCCGCGGTGTTGGGCGACATCGTGCGCATGAAAGTAGGCACGGGTTGACTGCTCCCCGGCCGTGGCCGGGATCGTTCATGGCCGCGTGATCTCCGTGGACGCCCGACCGGACGCCCGCGCCGTTCAGCCGGCGTCTGCGGTGTCGCCCCGGTCGAACAGCAGCCGTACGAAGTCGGTGACCGGCCCCACGATGTCGAGGCCCTGATCGAGGACCCACTGCAACTGGAGCCCATTGAGCACAGCCTGGAAGAGGACCGCAGCGCTCTCGGGGCTGACGCCCTCGCGGAGCCTGTCGCGGGTCGACTCGTCGGGAAATCCGTCGACGAACTGTGCGCGGCTGCGTTCGTAGCGCTCGACGAAGTAGGTGTGCGCGGGATGATCGGGTCGTGAGGCGGCCGCCGCGAGCTCGATCCACAGCCGCATCAGCTCGGGGGCCTTCTGGTGGTGGCGGATGAGCCCAGCGAGGTAGGGCCCGAACTGGTCGGGGCTTTCGACCTCGTCCAGACCCTGCCGCCACTCCTCGGAGTCGCGGTCGGCGAGCACCTCGGCGAGGAGTTCGTCCTTGTTGCGGAAGTGGTGCAGCAGCCCGGCGTGGGTGATGCCGGCCCGTTCGGCGATGTCGCGCAGGGATGCCTTGGCGTAACCGTGCTCGGCGAAGCTGTCGCGGGCAGCCCGTACGATCTCCGTCCTGCGGGCCGCTGTTTTGGCATACGGTCCACGTGCCTTTGCCTGATCCACGGTGCGCTTACCCTCCTCGACGAAGCGAACCAAAGATCTACCACTGATCGGAATTCGCACGCCGCGCACCCTCAGGTTCCGCGACGGCGCTCTCGTAGCGTTGAAGAAACTGTTCCACGAACGCTTGGGCTTCCGTCATGCCCGTCGCCTTCTCCATCATGATGATCCGGCCGAGGGCGTTGGTGAGCATGAGCGACACGGCCGGGGACACCTCGGGCCGCAGCTCGACGCCCGTCTCCGCGAGGCGACGCGTGAGCGCCTCCAGCTGCACTTCGCGGTAGCGTTCGGCACGAGCTGCGTTCGGCCCAGTCGCGCCAGTTGCTGCCCGACCGCGCCGAACGAGGTGGCGATGGCCGACTCGAAGGGGGTGGCGCCGACCGTGAGGTCGGCAGCCGACAGGCCGGGCTCCCAGGTGGGGCTCAGCAAGAGGCGGCAACCGGCTGGGTCCGGCCGCCTTGGTCGCCGTAGCGTCCCGGCCGACCGCCCGCGTACACGGCGAGCGCGACGAGCCCGGTCAGAGCGATCAGTGCGCACACGGCGCCCCAGCCCAGTGCGGCGTAGGCGCGGGTACCGAGCCACGACCCGGCGCTGCCGCCGAGGAATGCGCAGGTCATGTAGCCGGTGTTGAGACGGCTGCTGGCCTCGGGCCGGAGGGCGAAGATGCGGGCCTGGTTGGCGACCTGTCCGCACTGGACCGCCACGTCGAGCAGCAGAAGCCCGATGGCCAGTCCCACGGCCCCCGGCGCCCCGCCCAACAGGCCCGCGGTGAGCACGGCCGCGGCCGCGAGGGCGGCCAGGATGCACCACAGGTTCACCCGGTCGGCGCCGAGCCGGTCGACCCAGCGCCCGGCCGCGGGCGCGCAGAACACGCTGCCCGCGCCGATCAGGGCCAGTAGGCCCACGGCCTGGGTGCCCATGTCGTACCGGGGGCCGGTGATCAACAGGGCCAGTGCCGTCCAGGCCGCGCTGAATCCGCTGAAGAGGGTGACCTGGAAGAACACGGAACGCCGCAGCTGCCGCTCGTCGCGAAGCAGTCGCAGGGTGTCGGCCAGCAGCGTCGGGTAGCGATCCTGCACGGCCGGGGCGGTACCGGGCAGGGCAAGACCGAGGACCACAGCGAGCAGGACGGTCAGAGCGGCCGCGATCAGGTACGGCATGCGCCAGCCCAGGTGCTCGCCCAGGACGCCACCGAAGGTGCGGGCCAGCAGAATGCCTCCGATCAGTCCGGCTTGCAGGGTGCCGATCACACTGCCGCGACGGTCCGGCTCGACCAGCCCGGCGGCCATGGGCAGCAGGAGCTGCGGGACCACGGTCGCCACGCCCACCACACTGCCGGCCGCGAGCAGCAGACCGGACGCCGGGGCGAGACCGGCGGCCAGGAGCGCGAGACCGGTCACGGCCAGCAGCCCGATGATCAGCGGACGGCGCGGCAGGCGGTCGCCGAGCGGGACCAGCAGGAAGAGCCCAGCCGCATAACCGAGCTGTGTCACCGTCGCCACGACCGTCGCCGTGGCCGGAGCGATGTCGAACCCGCCGCCGATGAGCGGGGTGAGGGCCTGCGGGAAGTAGACGTTCGCGACGCTGACGCCGCAGGCCAGCGCCATGAGAAGCGGCAGCCTGCGACCTATGCCCGTCGACGCGGGGGCGAGCGGAGGATCGTTTCGGGACATCACCCATCTCCAACCGAACGAACTGGATGGTTCACATGTAAGCTGGCACGACCACCTTCCCTTCGTCAAACGAACCGGTTCGTTACGATGGGATGCATGGCGTACGACTCCACGGCGACCAAGGCACGCATCCTCGCGGCGGCGACAGCGGAGTTCGCCGCGCACGGTGTCTCCGGTGCGCGGGTGGACCGCATCGCCACCGAGGCCAAGGCCAACAAGCGGGCCATCTACGACTACTTCGGCGACAAGAACAAGCTCTTCGCCGTCGTCTTGGAACGCGCCCTGGCCGAACTCGCCGACGCCGTACCACCCAGCGACGACCTCCCCGCCTACGCCGAGCGTCTCTTCGACTATCACCGCGCCCGCCCCGAGGCCCTGCGGCTGGTCATGTGGGAGGCCCTCGAGATCGGCGACCAGCCGGTCCCGGCGGAGGAGGCCCGGACCGCCCACTATCAGGACAAGATCGACGCCGCGGTGTCGGGCGGCCGGGGTGGCGACGCCCGCGCTCGCGTGTTCTTCACCCTCGCCCTGGCCGGCTGGAGCATCGCCATGCCGCAGCTGCGGCGGATGGTTCTCGGCCCCGGCCACAGCCTCGACGACCTCCGAACGGATGTCGTCCAAGCGGTACAGGTCTTGTCGGCAACGGCCGAGAGCCAGGCGTAGCGCCCTGCCGGGCGGGACGACCTGTCACAGGGCATGGCGGCCGTCCACCTGACCCCATTGGTCAGGCTGGCAGCAGCTCCGCAAAATCGCGCACAGGTCGCGATCCATCCCAATCGACTGATGCCCGCCAGGCGGATGTGAAGATCGCTCGTGTGGTCTCGCTGTCCTGGACGAGCTCGATCATTCCCGGGGCGCCTTCACCGCCGTCAAGGAAGAAGACGCTGCCCCCTGGGGCCAGATCGTGGAAATGCACCGACGCTCCCGTCGCCGTACGGCGTTCGACCTCTTCCTTGAGGTTCGGCACGGCCTTGGCGACGTGATGGAAGCCGTAGCCATGGCGTTCGTAGGCGTCCTTGTAGATGGAAGGCTCGTCGTCGAGGGTCTGGACGACCTCGACCATCATGTGCCCGGAGAAGGCGAGGGCTATGGAGAACTCTGCCTTCCCCGGCTGACCACGGTAGGTGGAGCCCTCACCGCCGAGCCTCTCGTTCACGAACCATGGGCCGACGCCGAGTTCGTCGATCCACCAGCGCATCCCGGCGCTGAGATCGGGGACCGCGTACGCGACCTGAATGATGGCGCCCGTCGGCTGGCCGAAGGGAAACTCCATGGTGACTGTCCTCACTCGGGTCCTGTGGCGCGACTGGTGGTCGACAGTGGTCGACGCCGCTATACCGCCGGGCGGATGAAGCCGGTGAGGCCGCCGTCCACCGGCAGGGCCGCACCTGTGACGTAGCTGGCTTCGGATGAGGACAGGAAGAGCACGGCGTCGGCGAGCTCATCCGGTTCTCCTTCTCGGAGCATCGGAGTGCTGAGCCTGATCCGCTCCCGGAAGGCGTCCGCTTCTCCGGGCGGCACGCCCGGCGTGTGTGCGGAGATGTCGGTGTTCATGCCAGCCGGAATGACGATGTTGACCCGGATTCCCTCGCCGATGACCTCGGCGGCGAGAATGCGTGTCAGGTGCTCGAGTGCGGCCTTGCTGGTTCCGTAAGCGGCTGTCCCCGCACTGGCCCTTCGACCGGCGGCCGAGCCGCAGAAGACGACGGCCCCGCCGGGTGCGAGCAGAGGTCTGAGACCCTGCATGAGGAAGAACGAGCCCTTGACGTTGGTGTCGAACACCATGTCCCACGTGGCTTCGTCCATGTCGTCGAGACGCTTGATGCCCGCCTGCCCCGCGTTGAGGAAGGCAGCATCAAGGTTGTCGACGCGTTCCGCGACCTCGGTGACCGCGGCCTTGATACCGGCCGACGAGGAGAGGTCGGCTTCAACGGTGATCGTGCCGTCGCCGATCAGTCCGCTCGCGGTCTTCAGCCGGTCCGAGTCCCGCGCGAGGATGACCACGCGAGCGCCCTCGCGCGCGAATGCCCGTGCGGCGGCCAGGCCCAGTCCTCGGCTGCCGCCTGTGACCAGGCACGTCTTCCCGAGGAAGCGCTGACGCCGGTCCGCGACGGCCTGGTCGCGACCTCCCGCGTCAGTCGTGTCGTTCATGGTGCTCCTCATGGTCGTTCCGGAGTGGTGGCTCATGCGTCGACCTCGACGCCGCCGAAGGGAGCTCCGCCGTTCAGGACGCGCTCCTCCGGCGGAACGGGCGCGAGGCTCACCCGCACATCGATGCAGGTCGGCCGACGGGCGGCGAGGGCGGCCTCGATCGCCGGACGAAGCTGGTCCAGCTCCGTGACGTCGACGCCGTCCGCGCCGAGCGCTCGTGCCACACTGCTGTAGGAGCCGTTCTCCAGGCGGTTGTTGGTGACGCGGTCTTGTCCGAAGATGAACTGCTGGGTGTGCAGGGTGGCGCCCCAGGCTCGGTTGTTGAGGACGATCGCGATGACCGGCAGCCCCGCGCGGACGAGGGAGTCGAATTCGGCGAGGCTGTAGCCGACGGCGCCGTCGCCGGTGACGAGGATCGTCGCCTTGTCGGGGGCCGCGTACTGCGCTCCCAGAGCCACGCCGAAGTTGCTGCCCATCGAACTGAGGTAGCCATGTCCGAGGTAGTGGGCCACAGGCGCGAGCGCGATCGTCTCGGAGAGCCACAGCTCGGTCAGAGCGCCGTCGACCACCACGGTGGCCTGGTCGGGGACGCTCTCGGCGATCCGGCGGACCGCGAGGTACGGGTGGATGCCGCCCTCGTGGTTCTCGGTTTCGGCGGCCAGCGCGGACCGCCGGGCGGACGAGACGTCTCGCAGGGTCCCCAACCAGTCGTCGCGCCCTGAGGGGGTGGGGCTGTCGCCCAGGCGCTCGTTCAGCAGGCCGATCGTGCCGACCGGGTCGGCCTGGATGCCGAGCTCGACGTCCTGGAGACGGCCGAGCTCACGGCCGTCGGGGTCGATCTGGAAGATCCGCGAGCTCTTCGGGAGCAGCCGGCCCGTGCCGAACTGGGTGGCCAGTCCGAAGCGCAGCCCTAGCATCAGGACCAGGTCGGGCCGCTCGTCCTCGGGGACGGTGGCCAGGGTCTGGAGGAGACCGACGTGCTGTTCGGAGCCGACGATCGCCCCGAGGCCCTCCCAGTCGGAGAAGAGGGGCACCCCGGCACGGGCGGCGAACTCGTGCAACTGCGCGCGTGCCTCAGCGGTGACGAAAGACTTGCCGACCAGCGCGATCGGCCGACGGGCGGCGCCGAGTGCCTCGATGATCCGGTCGACGCCACCGGCGGGGGCGATGCCGGTGCCGTCGATCTCGAGGCGGTAGTCCTCGACCTCGTCGACGTGGACCGACTGGCGCAGGACGTCCCAGGGAATGTCCAGGAGCACCGGGCCCTTGGGCTCCGACTGCGCGGTGCGGATCGCCTGAGCGACCAGGCGGGGGATCAGCTCGGCACGGGTGACGCGATGCGCGAACTTGGTCACCGGGGTGGCCATGGCGACCTGGTCGAAGCCGGCCTGCTGGTCGTTGATCTGGTCCGTCTCGAGAGGACCGGAGCCCGCGATGTAGAGGACGGGAGTGCGGTCCAGATGGGCGTTGGCGACCGAGGTCAGGACATTGGTGAAGCCGCCACCGGCTGTGACGACGGCGACCCCCAGGTCACCGGTGACCCGTGCGTAGCCCTCGGCCGCGTGGCCGGCGTTCATCTCGTGCCGCACGTCGACGATCCGCATCTTGGCATCCACGGCATCCTGGAAAATGCCGTCGACGTGTGCTCCGTTCAGGCCGAAGGCCACGTTGACTCCGGCACGCTGCAGTGTGCGCACGACGAGCCCACTACCGGTTGCGGTTGCCATTCGACGGTCCGCCTCTCTGGACGTACTCAAGGTTTCGACAAAAGTCGCTGGGACAGGGCCACATCTCGGCCGCCCGTACGGGAGTCTCGAGTGTGGCCTGCGTGAAGACAACGGCTGTGTTCGTTGGATGGTCAATGCCTTGTTCGGCGTCGAAAGCTCGGGATCTCGTCGAGCGGACTGTTCGCGGAAGCGATGTCAGGCTCCGGCATCCTGCACATGGTCCTGAAGTGATCGGTGTGCCGCCGTCGAGTCGCGCTCCGCCGGGAGGGCGCACGCATCGCCTCCCGGCAGCAGATGGGCCGCGTATGGAGTCGGTTCACGTCGAGGCTGAGACAGCGGCCTCGGGGTCGTACTCGTAGATCCAGCCGTTCGCCTTCAGCGGGTCGGCCTGCGAGTACGCCAGGTCGCGTGCCTGCTGCTCAGGGCCGTCGGGAAGGTGATTGATGTGAGACCTTCCACGCGACACCTCCTGGAGGCGTGCCGTGCGGGGACGCCGTAGCTCTTCATAGCGCCTCAGCGCCGCGGTCGGGTTGCCCGGGTCCGCTGCGAGGCAGAGGGCCAGGACAGCGCCGTCCTCGATGGCCTGGGCAGCGCCTTGGGCAAAGAACGGGAACATCGGGTGGGCCGCGTCACCGAGTAGGGTCGCGTTCCCACGGTTCCAGTGGTCGAGGGGCTCGCGGTCCAGCAATGCCCAGCGCCCCGGCGTGTCGGCCGCCCTGATCAGCTCCACCAGACGCGGATCCCAGCCGGCGAACTCGTCGAGTAGTTCATCGACCGTCGCGGTGGCCGTCCACGACTCGACACTATTGGCCCCGGCAGGTGCGAAGGCGACGAGGTTGACGTACTCCTCGCCGGAGACCGGGTAGTGCACAAGGTGGTGGTCGGGGCCGATCCAGAGGGTCTGGGCACGCCGCTTGGCGAAGTCGGGTGCTCTCTCCGCCGGTACGAGACCTCGGAAGGCACAGATGCCTGACTCCCTGGTCTGCGTCGGCCCGACGATGGCGCTGCGCACGCATGAGTGGACCCCGTCGGCGCCGATGAGGATGTCCGGGCGAACCGTCTCTCCGTCCTCGAACCGAAGAACCGCCTGGTCGCCTTCGAATTCGACCGAAACGCAGCGCTTGCCGAGGTGGATCGAGTGCTCGGGGACAGCCGACCTCAAGGCGTTCAGCAAGTGGGCGCGGTGGACGGTGTAGGTGTGCTCGCCGTACAGGCGTATGCACCCCTCCCCCAGGTTCTCCGCGGAGAGGACGGCGCCGTTCTCCCAGCGCCGGAACTCCCAACCGGTCTCCATCTGGACCGCCCGCTCGATGAACCGATCCAGCACGCCGAGACGTCGCAGAAGGCGGGCCGCGTTGGGCGCGATCACCAAGCCGGCGCCCACCTCGGTCAGGGCCGTCGCCTGCTCGTAGAGGTCACATCCGAAGCCCTTGTCGCGCAGGAAGGCCGAGGCAGCGAGGCCCCCGATGCCACCACCGAGGATCGCGATCCTGGGGGCGCCTTCTGTAGTCATCATGCTCTTTCACTCCCGTGAGCCTTGAGCGAGGTGGTAACCGGCTGCACGCAAGAGTTCGGCAAACTGTGCATTGTTAGAACAACACCATCCATTCAATGAACATTGAAGATAGGGTGGCAGGGACCACGAACAAAGGAGGAGGGCCGATGCCTCGCGCGAACGAACCAGGGCGCTCAGTCAGCTCTCGGCTGTGGGATCTGCTGTTTGCCTTCGACCCCGACCACACCGAGCTGAGCCTCGCGGACCTGGTCCGGCGCACCGGCATGCCGCACGCCACCGCCAGGCGCCTCACACTCGAACTCGTGGAGGTCGGCGCGCTGGAACGCACCACCGACAACCGTTTCGCGATCGGCTTGCCGCTGTGGCGCCTCGGGACCCTCGCACCGCGCGCCGAGACGCTCCGCAGCGCCGCGCAGCCGTTCGTGGAGGACCTGTACACGGCTCTTCACCAGCATGTGCAACTGGCCGTCCTCCAAGGCGACCAGGCCGTGATCATCGAGCGAGTGTCGGCGGTCAATGCCGTTGGCCTGACATCGCAGGTCGGCGGTCATCTCCCCCTGCACTGCTCAGGCGTCGGCAAGGTGCTTCTGAGCCACAGCAGCCCAGCCTTCATCGACGAGGTGCTGTCGGGAAGGCTGCGGCGCTTCACTCCCAAGACGATCGTGGACCCGACCGCCCTGCGTCGCGAACTGGCGTCCTGTCGCTCGACCGGAACGGTGGTGGTCAAGGAGGAGCTGAGCGAAGGCGCCGAGTCGGTCGCGACGCGCATCGTCGATGGCCGCGGCCAAGTCGTCGCGGCTCTGTCTGTTGTGGTGGCTGCGGGCTCGATCAAACTGCAAGCGGCCGTTCCCTCGCTGGTCGCGAGCGGACTGGGATTGTCCAGGAGTCTCGGCTGGCGGCCGGGCGTTCCCCTTCGCACCTCGTAAGCCCTTCGCGCGGCGAGGAAACCACCGCGTCATGCCGGCGGTTGCCGCCGGGAGAGCTGCATGTGGCCGAGGCGCCATCCCTCGTCGGTCGAGAACCACACCCGTGTGGCCACGGCCTGAACCAGGAACGGCGCCAGATCGGGCGAGCGCCGGATGCGCATTTTCTGAAAACACGTCACGATGGCCCGCTCCCCTCGTTCTCGGCACATCACCTCGCTGGTCTCAGCCTCGACGGTGGGTCCCATGGACGCGTTGTAACTGAGGAAGCGCTCGGGTCCATGGACATTCCCGACCGGGCCATGAACGATCACACAGTTGGGAAGCATGAGCTCACGCTGCTCCTCGTCGCCCTTGGTGATCGCGACGAGCCACGCCGCCTCCGCCTGAGCGACCGTATCCGGCATGCGGACGTTGTTCACACTGCTTGATCCTGAGTGTGCGCTGGCCATCGTTCGACTCCTGTCCGAATGCGTCGGGTAATCGTTGTGCGTCATACGCCGTGGCTGCCGGAAGCCGCCCATTGAGAGCGCAGCGCCCCAGACCCGCCACGCCATGCCCCGCGCGCGGGTGGCAGTAGCGGGCGTGCCGACCACCACCATGGCGAGACCCGTCGGTAAGATGGCCGCAGGCCCGACACCATTGAGGGGTTGCGCGCACGGCGAGAACCATCGCCGCCAGAGTGCCTGAGCTCAGAGTGCGTCTTCCGCCCTCTCCCTTTGCCTCACTGGGTGGATCAACCTGAACCATGGATGACTTCTTGCGCGCGCAGCGACAAGGTAGAGCGTCGCGCCGCCACGGCCAATGGGCGTGTCCATTGGACGAACAGGCCACGTGCTGATCGGCAGCCTCGATGCAGAGGTGTCTGGGGGGCCGCGAGGATCAGCCGGACGACCAGCAGGGTGGGGCCATGTCCACATGCGAGCTTCCCTGGCGTGCCCCAAGTGACCAGGGCACGAAACCGCCCGCGGGCAGTTCTACGAACGTGTGGTGCTGGTGCGCGCTGACGCCCGTAGCCGGGATGTCCATCAGCCGGGCCTGTGGGTGCCGGAAACTGCGTCACCCGAGGTGACCTGTGGGTTCGGATCTACCCGAGCGCGGGAGGCTAGCGGGTGCTGTGCGGCACCATGCTGAGTCGTGGCGATACGTCTGATCTATCAACTCATGTGTCAGCTCTTCGGATGGCTTGCGCTGCTTGCCCGGTCGAGTGCGGCGAAGGACGTCGAGATCTTGACGCTCCGGCACCAGCTCGCTGTCGCGCAACGCAGCCAGCCACGGCCTCGGTTTTCCTGGAGCGATCGGGCTGTCATGGCAGCGCTGCTCCGGATGGTGAACAAGAAGCAGCGTGCACGGCTGGCGTTGCTGGTCACACCGCGGTCGGTCCTACGCTGGCACGCACGCCTCGTCGCCCGGAAGTGGACCTTGAAGGGTGTCAATATTCCGATCAGGCTGCTGAGCTGGGCGTTCTCTGTCGATGGTGAGTCAATCGGAGTGGCGTGGTGTGGTACTCGCTGAGCAGTCCACCGAGTACCTGGCGGCGCCTGATTGTGCCAGCAGGTAGGGGGATGATGTTCGGGTCGTCGTCTGGGGCTCGTAGATCCAGGCTGCGGTGGGGCCGTCCCGCGTTGTAATGCTCGGCATACCTGGTGAGGACGGTGCGCAGATGTCGTTCGCCGGTGATGAGGAGACGGTCGGTGCACTCGGTGCGGGCGGTGCGTATCCATCGTTCGGCGAACGCGTTGGACCGGGGACTCTGCGGCGGAGTGGGGATGACGGCTGTGCCGTTGCCGGCGAAGACGGCGTCGAAGGCGGCGGTGAACTTGCTGTCCCGGTCACGGATGAGGAACCGGAAGCGCCCGGCCCTGTCTCCGAGGTCCATGAGCAGATTGCGGGCGAGTTGGGTGACCCATGCGCCGGTAGGGCGTGCGCTGACGCCCAGGACATGGACACGCCGAGTGGCAATCTCCATGACGAAGAAGACATAGAGACGCTTGAGGAAGACCGTCTCCACGTGCATGAAATCGCAGGCGAGCAGCGTGTGGGCCTGTGAGCGCAGGAACGAGCGCCAGGTCTGCTGCGAGGCGCGCTGCGGTGCGGGCGGTAGGCCGGAGCGGCGCAGGACGCGCCGGATCGTGGCGGCGGCGACCCGATGCCCGAGCCGTCGGAGCACGCCTTGGATTCTGACGTACCCCCAGGTCGGGTTCTCTCGCGCCAAGCGCTGGATGAGCGCGACCGTCTCTCCCGGCAACGGTGGCCGACCGGGGCCGACCGCCGTCTGGCGTCACTTCCAGCGCACCAAACGCCGGTGCCAGGCCAGCAGCGTGCCCGGGGTGACCAACCGATGGCGGCGCGAGGCGGATGGCAGGTGCCGCGCGAGAGCGGAGAGCACGGCGCGATCAGCCCACGAAAACCGCGGCCGCTCGACCTGCCGGCGAAGCACAGCGACTTCATGACGAAGCACGAGGATCTCAGCATTGTTCGCGGCGGTCGACCGGCCCAGCAAGAGTAGGCAGCCCAGTAGTCGAGAGAAGATCAGGTAGAGCAGTCGCAGACCCACAATCATGATTGTGCCCACACGCAGACGACCGCAAAGCCGCAGGTCAACCACCGTACGGCAATAAAGACACCCTTCAGGCAAAGACGCCGAGATCCTGGCGCTACGCCATCAACTGGCCGTGCTGCAGCGACAGACCGACAAACCAAAGCTCACCTGGCCAGACCGTGCGCTGCTGGCCGCCCTTCTGCACCGCCTCCTGAAGGGTGTCAATATTCCGATCAGGCGACTGAGCTGGGCGTCTCCTGCGGGCGATGAGGCAACCGGGGTGACATGGCGCGGTACTCGTTGAGCAGCCCGCCAAGTACCCGGCGGCGCCTGACCGCGACAGCGGGAAGAGGAATGACGTTCGGGTCGTTGTCAGGGGCACGTAGGCCGAGGCTGCGGTGGGCCCGCCCCGCGTTGTAGTGCTCGGCATACTGGTCGAGGACCGTACGCAAATGCCGTTCACCGGTGATCAGGATGCGGTCGGTGCACTCGGTACGGGCTGTGCGTATCCATCGTTCGGCGAATGCGTTGGACCGTGGGCTTTGCGGCGGAGTCGGGATGACGGCTGTGCCGTTGCCGGCAAAGACGGCGTCGAAGGCGGCGGTGAACT
The DNA here is from genome assembly GCF_001417735.1 of Streptomyces sp. NBRC 110028. Lineage (GTDB taxonomy): Bacteria > Actinomycetota > Actinomycetes > Streptomycetales > Streptomycetaceae > Streptomyces. The sequence continues at coordinate 213,441 of NZ_BBUZ01000029.1, read as the reverse complement.
TGCTGTCCCGGTCACGGATGAGGAACCGGAAACACCCAGCCCTGCCGCCGAGATCCATGAGCAGATTGCGGGCGAGTTGAGTGACCCATGCGCCGGTAGGGCGGGCGGTGACACCCAGGACGTGAACGCGCCGGGTGGCGATCTCCATGGCGAAGAAGACATAGAGGCGCTTGAGGAAGACGGTCTCCACGTGCATGACGTCGCGGGCGAGCAGCGTGTGGGCCTGGGTGCGGAGGAACGAGCGCCAGGTCTGCTGGGAGGCGCGCTGCGGTGCGGGCGGTAGACCGGAGCGGCGCAGGACGCGCCGGATCGTGGCGGCGGCGACCCGATGCCCGAGCCGACGCAGTTCACCTTGAATCCTGACGTACCCCCAGGTCGGGTTCTCTCGCGCCAAGCGCTGGATGAGCGCGACCGTCTCTTCCGGCAACGGTGGCCGACCGGGGGCGACCGTCGTCTGGCGCCACTTCCAGCGCACCAGACGCCGGTGCCAGGTCAGCAGCGTGCCCGGGGTGACGCGAAGGCGGCGCAAGGCGGATGGCAGGTGCCGTGCGAGAGCGGAGAGCACGGCACGATCAGCCCACGAAACCGCGGCCGCTCCACCTGCCGACGAAGCACAGCGACCTAATGACGAAGCACGAGGATCTCAGCATTGTTCGCGGCGGCCGATCGGCCCAGCAAAAGCAAGCAACCCCGTAGTCGACAGAAGATCAGGTAGAGCAGTCGCAGACCCACAATCATTGATCATGCCCACACGCAGACGACCGCAAAGCCCCAGGTCAACCACCGTACGGCAATAAAGACACCCTTCAGGTCTGTGCTCCCCCCTGTCGCATGGGGAGCACGGTGCCGTGCTCCCACCCCGAAAGAGGGTCGGGAGCCGACAAGGGGTTCTTATGCCTCTCGATGCAGAGAGCATCCGGATCGATGGGGTGATCTCAGGGGCCTACGGTTGACGACGGCACGCAGGGGCCCGGTACGGCGCCGTAGGTCTACCGGATCGGGTGACGGACGAATCGGACACCGTTGACACGTCCGCGAGTTGGGAGCACGAGGGCTCCCAGAGGGCTCCCCACCGCTCCCTGCCCAGACACGACAAAGGCCGTCTCCGCTACCCGCGGAAACGGCCTCCGACCTGCGAAAACGCTGGTCGGGACGACAGGATTTGAACCTGCGACCCCTTGACCCCCAGTCAAGTGCGCTACCAAACTGCGCCACGTCCCGGTGCTTGTCCGGCTCGGGGTTTCCCCCTGGCCGGGCGCGCATGAAGAACAATACCGCACTTCAGGGGGTGCTCGCTTCCACCCCGGGTGGGGGTGCTGGGGCGACCTCGGGTTACGGGGTGTTCGCGGAGGGTGGCGGGGTGTCGCCGAGGAGGTAGCGGGCGCCGGGGCCGTGGGTGGAGGCGGTGTCGGAGGGGTTGTAGAGGGCGCATTTGCGCAGGGAGAGGCAGCCGCAGCCGATGCAGCCGGTGAGCTTGCGCTTCAGGCGCTCCAGGTCGGCGATGCGCTGGTCGATGCGGTGGGTCCAGGTACGGGCGACGGCGTTCCACTGGGTGGCGGTGGGGGCGCGGTCGGCGGGGAGTCGGGCGAGGGCCTCGGCGGCCTCGTCGAGGGTGAGGCCGACGTGCTGGGCGGCCCGGATGAAGGCGACGCGGCGGAGGGTGGCGCGGGTGTAGCGGCGCTGGCGGCCGGCGGTGCGTTCGGAGTGGATCAGGCCGAGTTCCTCGTAGTAGCGCAGGGCCGAGGTGGCGAGGCCGCTGCGGGCGGCCAGCTCGCCGATGGTGAGGCGGTCGGAGGACGAGTTCATGGACGGCGATGCTAGCGCTTGACTTCAAGTGGACTTGAAGTTGCAGGCTCTGCTCATGACCTCGACCTACACCGACCTTCCTCGGTTGATGAGCCTGATGACCGGCGACGAGAAGCACGGGCCCGCCGCGACCTCCACGCTCGACGCGCTCTGGGTGCTGTACGACCGGGTGCTGCGGGTCTCGCCGGAGACCGTGGACGATCCCGGCCGGGACCGGTTTCTGCTGTCCAAGGGGCACGGGCCGATGGCGTACTACGCCGTGCTCGCGGCCAAGGGGTTCTTCGCCGACGCGCTGCTGCCGGGGTTCGGTTCGTACGACTCGCCGCTCGGCCACCATCCGGACCGGGTGCTGGTGCCGGGGGCCGAGATCAGCAGTGGTTCGCTCGGGCACGGCCTGCCGCTGGGGGTGGGGACGGCGCTGGGGCTGCGCGCGCGGGGGCGCGACGGGGCCGGCGGGCCCGCGGTGTGGGTGCTGATCGGCGACGCCGAGCTGGACGAGGGGAGCAATCACGAGGCGATCGCGTACGCGGGCGCCGCGGGGCTGGAGCGGCTGCACACGCTCGTCGTGGACAACGCCTCCGCCACCTATGGCTGGCCCGGCGGCATCGCCTCCCGGTTCGAGGCCGCGGGCTGGTCCGCGGCGACGGTCGACGGGCGGGACCACGACGCGCTGTACGAGGCCTTCACCGCACCGCATCCGGGGCGGCCGCGCGCGGTCGTCGCGCGGGTCGAGGCCAAGGGGTGGTGAGGTCCCGCGCCGAGTTCCGCAGTCGCCCGTCCAGTTCCGCGTCCAGTTCTGCATCGAAGTTTTCGACCTTTAAGGGGAATCCCTCGTGGACACCATGCGTGAGCGCTTCGCCTCCACCGTCTCCCGGCTCCTCGACGACGACCCCCGGCTGGCCGTCGTCCTGGCGGAGATCGGCAAGGACGGCTTCGCCGACGCCCAGCTCGCCCACCCCGACCGGGTGATCAACGTCGGCATCCGGGAGCAGCTGCTCGTCGGTGTCGGCGGCGGACTGGCGCTGACCGGGATGCGACCGGTCCTGCACACCTTCGCCAGCTTTCTGGTCGAGCGGCCGTTCGAGCAGCTGAAGCTGGACTTCGGGCATCAGGGGGTGGGCGGGGTGCTGGTGAGCGCGGCCGGTTCGTACGACTGGCCCGCGGGCGGTCTCACCCATATGGCGCCCGGTGACGTCGCCCTGATGGACACGCTCGACGGCTGGACGGTGCACGTGCCCGGCCACCCCGACGAGGCCGAGGCGCTGCTGCGGGACGCGGCCGGGGCCGGGGACGACTCGGTGTACGTACGGCTGTCGGCGCACACCAACGCGGCGCCGCGCGCCATCGCCCCGGGGCGGTTCCTGACCGTGCGGAAGGGGCGCGGCGGGGTGGTGGTCGCGGTCGGGCCGATGCTCGACGGCGTGCTCGCGGCCGTCGAGGGGCTGGACGTGACCGTGTTGTACGCCACGACCGTGCGCCCCTTCGACGGGCGCGCGCTGCGGGCCGCCGCCGGTGCGAGTGCCGTGGGCGGCGGTGCGGCCGCGGCGGACGTCGTGCTCGTCGAGCCGTATCTCGCGGGGACCTCGACGGCGGCCGCGAACGACGCCCTCGCCGACGTGCCGCACCGGGTGCTCGGGCTCGGCATCGCCCGGCGCGAGCTGCGGCGCTACGGGACGATCGAGGAGCATCTGGCGGGGCAGGGGCTTGACGCGGTCTCGCTGCGTGAGCGCATCGGCGGTTTTCTGCGGCTCACGTGACGGCGGCGTGACGGCGCGAGACGGCGGCGTGACGGCGCGAGACGGCGCGAGACGGCGGCGAGACGGCGGCGGCTCAGAGGTGCTGGTCCAGCCAGCCCAGGAGGTCCCGCTGGACCTCCTCGCGGTTGGTCTCGTTGAGGATCTCGTGCCGGGCGCCCTGGTATCCCTTCCAGCTCAGGTCCCGGGTGCCGCCGTAGCGGAAGTCCTCCAGGAGTTCGTAGACCAGGGTCATCCGCTGGTTGCAGGGGTCCTCGGTGCCCACCGCCAGGTGGACCGGGAGCGCGGCCGGGATCCGGGCCTGGTTGCGCGGGTCGTTGATCTTGCGGACGGCGCGCAGCCAGTCCAGCGAGAGGCCGGCGCTGAAGGGGAAGCCGCAGTGCTCGTCGGCGGCGTAGGCGGCGACTTCGGCCCGGTCCCGGGAGAGCCATTCGAAGCCCGTCCCGAACTCGTACGGGTCGTTGAACGAGGCGAAGAGGGTGGGGGTGAAGGTGGACAGGGCGGTACGGCCGCGGTCCGCGATCTCCCGTTCGATGTCCGCCATCGCGTCCTCGATCTCGGCTCCCGGCAGCGAGCGGAAGGTGCCGGAGAGGATCAGCCCGGCCAGCTCCCCGCCGTACTCCTGGGCGCAGTCGCGGGCCAGCATGGAGCCCATGCTGTGGCCGAGCAGGACCAGCGGCAGCCCGGGGTGGTCGGCGCGGGCCCGGTCGCCGATGGCGCGCAGGTCGGCGACGATGGCCCGCCAGCCGTCGTCCTCGTCACCGGAGGCGCCCACGACCCCGAGGCCGCCGGTGGACTCGGCGGTCGCCCCGTGGCCGCGGTGGTCCGAGGCGACGACCACGTAGCCGTGCCCGGCCAGGAAGCGGGCGAACCGGTCGTAGCGCCGGGCGTGTTCGGCGGCGCCGTGGGCGACCTGGACGATCGCTCGCGCGGTGCTCGACTCCGGCTGCCAGGTGTACGTCGCGACGCGCACGCCGTCCGGGGCGGTCAGATGGCCGGTGCGGTGGGTGATGCCGCCAGCTGGCATGCGTATCTCGTCTCCTGGGCCGGTGGGTGAGGGCGGAATCCCACTCTCCCCTCGCCGGGCCGCCAAGCCAAGGCCCGTGGAGAGGCGTTGACGCCGTGCCGACAAGGTGCTGACGGGGTGTTGACCGGGAGCACGTGCGGTGTGTAACGATCAAGCGCTTTCCGTACCACCCGCAACTCCTGAACCGTGCAATTCCCTGTACCAGGAGGATCGTTGGCTACATACGAAGCATCGGACGCGCCGTCGGACAGTCCCTCCGCCCTCTCCCGGCGCCGCCTTCTCCAGGCGGCCGCCGCGGGCGCCGCCGTCGCCGCCGGGACCGCGCTGCCGGCCGAGGCGGTGGCCCGGGCCGCGGCCCGGGCGGAGGCGCGGCGGATCTCGCTCTCCTTCACGGCGGCCACCAACGGCGCCGCGTCCCTCTCCCCCTCGGGCGACCGGCTGATCGCCGAGGTCCAGAACGTGCTGTGGTCCGTCCCCCGCGAGGGTGGCGATGCCGTCGCGCTCACCCCGCCCGATCTGGAGCCCACCCGTCCGGTCCACTCCCCCGACGGGAAGCTGCTGGCCGTGTGCGCGTACCGGGGCGGCGGCTTCCACATCTGGACGCTGCGGCCCGACGGCTCCGACGTGCGGCAGCGCACGGACGGGCCGTGGGACGACCGCGGTCCGGCCTGGTCGCCGGACGGCACCCGGATCGCCTTCGCCTCCGAGCGCGGCGGCGACCCGGTGGCGGGCAGCCCGTACCGGGTGTGGGTGCTGGACGTGGCCAGCGGCGAGCTGACCCGGCTGACCGGGCTGCCCGGCCAGGAGGGGCCGCTCCAGGGCGGCGCCTGGGAGGACTTCGACCCCACCTGGTCCCCGGACGGCGAGCGCGTGCTGTTCGTCCGCGGCGTGCCCGCCGGGACCGTCCTGGACGCCCGTACGGTGGCCTCCGTACGGGCGGACGGCACCGGGCCGGTGACCGTCGAGCACACCGACGCGACCACGGGCGCCCAGGTGATGACGCCGTCCGTGTCGGCGGGCGGCACGCTCGCCTATCTGCGCACCACCGTCGCGCCGAACGCGTCCTGCACGCTGGTCGTCGACGGCGCGGCGGTCGCGGTCGAGGGCGATGTGCAGCCGGTGCCGCCGCGGTGGGTCTCGCGCGAAGAGCTGCTGCTGACGGTGAACGGGCGGTTCCGGCTGGTGCGCCCCGAGGCACCGGCCAAGGGCGAGGTGATCCCGTTCGCCGCCACCCTGCCGGTCGACCGGCCCCGGTACCCCGTCAAGCGGTACGACTTCGAGGGCGGCGGGGCGCGTCCGGTGCGCGGGCTGCATCTGCCCGCGCTGTCGCCCGACGGCCGCCAGGTGGCGTTCGCCGCCCTCAACTCCCTGTGGGTGGCGGACGTCTCGGGCGGCCGCGCCCCGCGCCGGGTCGTACGGGCGGACGCCACCCGGTATCTGCTCGCCCCCTCCTGGACGCGCGACGGGCGCGCCCTGGTGTACGCCGACGACCGCGACGGGCTGCTCGCGGTGCGCCGCCGGGACCTCGCCTCCGGCGCGGAGACGGTGCTCGCCTCGGGCGGCCGGGTGCACCCCGCGCTCTCCCCCGACGGCAAGCGGCTCGCCAGTATCGACATGTCGGGAAACCTCGTGCTGCGGGACCTGGCCGCCGGTACGGACAAGGTGCTGGCCGCGCCGCTCGGGGCGGGCGGGCTGCCCGGGCGGCCGACCTGGTCGCCGGACGGCCGGTATGTCGCCCTGTGCGACCGCAACAGGCTGAACCAGAGATTCCGCGAGGGCTACAACCTCATCCGGGTCGTCGACACCGGCAGCGGCACCGCGAAGCTGCACGCCGTCGCGCCGCACACCTCGCTGACCGACCGCTATGACTCCGGCCCCGTCTGGTCCCCGGACGGCCGCCACATGGCCGTCGTCGCCGAGTCCGTCCTGTGGCTGCTGCCGGTCCGGCCGGACGGCAGCCCGGACGGCGAAGCGCGGCGGCTGACCGACGAGGCGGCCGACCACCCGTCCTGGTCCGGGGATTCGGGCAGCATCCTGTATCTGTCGGCGGGCAAGCTGCGGCTGCTGGACGTCGCGAGCGGCGACGTCCGTACGGTGCGCGTCGCGCTCGACCACCGGCGGCCGCGCCCGGCCGACACCGTGGTGCACGCCGGGAGGTTCTGGGCCGGTACGGGCGGCGGAGGCACGGTCCGCGAGGACGTCGACATCGTGGTGCGCGGCGGCCGGATCGCCGCCGTCGAGGCGCACCGCGGCGGGCGGCCCGCGAAGCGCCGTATCGACGCCTCGGCCCGGACCGTCGTCCCCGGGCTGTGGGACGCCCACACCCACCCCTGGCAGTACACCTACGGCGGCCGCCAGACCTCGCTGCAGCTCGCGTACGGCATCACCACCGCCGTCTCGTTCGGCGGCTTCGCCTACGAGCAGGCGCGGCTGCGGGAGGCCGTCGCGTCGGGCGCGCTGGCCGGGCCGCGGCTGCTGGCCACCGGGGAGCTGCTGGACGGGTCACGGGTGGCGTACAGCATGGCCCGGGCGCACCGCACCCGGGAGGGGCTGCGACGCTCGCTGGACCGCGCCGCGGCGCTCGACTGGGACTTCGTCAAGACGTACGTCCGCGCGCCCGGCTGGATCATGGAGGAGGCCGCCCGCTTCGCGCACGACAAGCTCGGGGTGCGCTCCGGCAGCCATCTGTGCACGCCCGGCATACAGCTCGGGCAGGACCTGACGACCCATCTCCAGGCCACCCAGCGAATGGAGTTCGGGCATGCGACGACGGCGACCGGACGCGCCGAGCAGGATGTGACGGAGATCTACACGGCCTCCGACTTCCGGCTGATCGGCACGCCGTTCGCCGCCCAGCCGCTGGTCGGCGCCGATCCCTCACTGGCCGAGGACGAGCGGGTCACCCGGCTGATGCCGCCGTGGGACACCGCCCTGGTGCGGCAGCTCGCCGGAGCGCCGCCGACCGACGCCCAGCTGGCCACCCTGCGCACCGAGATCGACATATACCGGCGGGTCCTCGCCGGTGGCGGTGTGTTCGCCCTGGGGACGGACCAGCCGCTGACGCCGGTGGGGCTCAACCTGCACATGGGGCTGCGGGCGCTGCACCGGTTCGGGATGTCGCCCGCGGAGGCGCTGCGCACGGTGACCGTCCTCCCGGCGCGGGTGTTCGGCACCGACCGGGATCTGGGCACCCTGGAGGTCGGCAAGCTGGCGGACCTGACGGTCGTGGACGGTGACCCGTTCACCGACTTCGACTCGCTGGTACGGACGGTCTCGGTGCTGCGGGGCGGGGTGCCGTTCGAGCAGCGGCAGCTCGTCGAGGCGTTCCCGGCGCCCGCCGGTGCGATGGCGCACGGGCGGTCGGCGGACCACTGGCTGGAGGTGGGGCGGCAGTTGCGGCGCGACGGGTGCTGCGAGCTGCACATCTGACGCCGATCCGGACGGCCGCGGCCGTCGCTCACACGGTGGGAGCCGGGCCCGGCCTGGTCAGGCCGAGCAGGTCACGGGCCGGGCCGGTGGGGTGGGGGCCGGAGCGCCAGACGGCGCGCAGATCGCGGCGCAGCGGGATGTCCGGGACGGCGATCTCGACCAGACGGCGGGCGGCCAGCTCCTCGCCGACGGCCAGACGGCTGAGCACCGCGGGACCCGCGCCGCTCACCGCCGCCGCCTTGACGGCGGTCGTGGAGGCCAGCTCCAGCAGCGGCGCGGCCAGGCCGCCGTGGGCGGCGAGGGCGGCGTCCAGGACCTGCCGGGTGCCGGAGCCGCGCTCCCGGAGGATGAACGGGGTGGCGGCCAGCTCCGCGGCGGTCGGCGGGGTGCGGCGCCTGGCCCAGGGGTGGCCGGGGGCGGTGACCACGACGAGGCGGTCGTGGCCGATGACCGCGCCGTCCAGCCCGCCCGGGGTGTCCAGTCCCTCGACGAAACCGATGTCCGCCTCGCCGTCCAGCAGCCGCCCGGCGACGGCCGCCGTGTTCCCGGCGAGGAGCGAGACGGCGGTGTCCGGGTACAGGCCGCGCAGGGCGATCAGCCAGCCGGGCAGCAGATACTCGGCGATCGTCATGCTGGCGGCGACCCGCAGCCGGGAGTCGCGGCGGTCGCGCAGCGCGTGGACGCCCGCGTCGAACGCCTCGGCGGCCTCCACCACGCGCCGCGCCCAGTCCGTGACGAGCGCCCCGGGTCCGGTGAGCCGGGAGCCGCGCGGCGAGCGGTCCACGAGCGCGACACCGAGCCGCCGTTCCATCGCCCGGATGCGGCTGCTCGCGGCGGGCTGGGTGATGCCCAGCTCCCGGGCGGCGCGGCCGAGGCTGCCGAGCCGGGCGACGGCGATCAGCAGCTCCAGCGCGCCGAGGTCGGGGACGCGGTGGGCGAGCGGGGCGGGGGGCGTCAGCCCGTCACCGCCGGGGGCGGGGCTCTTCCGGCTCTGCCCGCTCGTCAGGCCGTCGCTCATCAAACCGTCGCCCGTAAAGCCGTCGCTCATAAAGCCAGCTTATGCCCTCATAGGAGAAAAGGGCCTGGTGGGAGGCGCGGTATCGGACGAGGGTGCGGTCATGGTCACTGCCGCGCCCGCCCCGCCCCTGCCCGCCGTCCCCCGGGACCGCCCCCGGCCGTCCGTACGTCTCCTCGGCCCCAACTGGTACGCCACGGTGATGGGTACCGCGATCGTGGCCACCGCGGGCGCCGGGCTGCCGGTGCGCGTCCCGGGGCTGGGCGGGCTCTGCCGGGTGGTGTGGGCGGTGTCGGTGCTGGCGCTCGGCGCCGTGCTGGCCGCCCGCGCGGCGCACTGGGCGCGCCATCGTGACCGGGCCCGCGCCGCTCTCCTGGACCCGGCGGTCGCGCCCTTCCACGGCTGCCTCCCCATGGCGCTGCAGGCGGTCGGCGCGGCGACGCTGTCGGTGGGGGCGGAGGTGATCGGCGTACGGGCGGCGGTGGCCGTGGACGCGGCCTTGTGGACGGCCGGAACGCTCACCGCCCTGCTGACGGCGGCCGGGATCCCGGTGCTGATGGTCGCAACGCACCGGATCGGGCCCGGGGACGCGTCCCCGGTGTGGCTGCTGCCGGTCGTGGCGCCGATGGTGTCGGCGGCGACCGGTCCGGCGCTGGTGCCGCATCTGCCGCCCGGTCAGGGGCGGGAGGCGCTGCTGCTGGGGTGTGTGGCGCTGGCCGGGGCGAGCCTGCTGGGGACGTTCCTGATGCTGCCGCTGATCTTCGGCCGGCTGGTGCGCCACGGTCCGCTCCCGGCGGCGCTGACGCCCGCGCTGTTCCTGGTGCTGGGCCCGCTCGGGCAGTCCACGACGGCCGCGGGCGGGCTGGCCGACGCCGCGGCGTACACGGCCGGCGTGCCGGAGGCCGCCGCCCGGTTCGCCTCGGTGGTGTACGGGGTGCCGGTGATGGGGTTCGCGCTGCTGTGGCTGGCGTCGGCGGGGGCGCTGGTAGTGCGGGCGGCGCGGCGCGGGATGCCGTTCGCGATGACCTGGTGGGGGTTCACCTTCCCGGTGGGCACCTGTGTCACGGGGGCGGCGGCGCTGTTCCGGCACACCGGTCTGGACGCTTATCGCTGGCTGGCGGTGGGGCTGTACGGCGCCCTGGTGGCGGCGTGGGGATTGGTCGCGGCGCGCACGGCGCTCGGTCTGGCGCGCGGCACGCTGCTCACGCCGTAGCGGGCCGCTGTCGTGCGCCGCCCGTAGAAGCGCCCGGCGCCAGCGCGCCGCCGTAGAAGCACCCGCCGTAGAAGCACCCGCCGTAGAAGCACCCGCCGTAGACGCGCCCGCCGTCAGCGCGCAGCCGCGAGCGCCGCACCGAGGACGGCGGGCGCCTCCGCCAGCGAGGGGCCGTACCAGGTCAGATGGCGCCCGCTGACGAGCGCGGCGGGCAGCCCGGGGAACGCCTCGGGCCCGTCGTCGGCCGTGAAGCGGTACGGCTCGTCCGGCAGCACCACCAGCTCAGCGCCGCACCCGGTCAGCTCGTCGACCGGGACCCGGGGATAGCGCTCGGCGTGCCCGGCGTACAGATGCCGTACGCCGAGCCGGGCCAGCAGGTCCCCGGCGAAGGTGTCCCGGCCCAGCACCATCCACGGCCGCCGCCATACCGGCACCACGGCCCGCAGCGGCGCCCCGGCGGGCCGGACGTCCGCCCAGGCGGCCTCGGCCTCGTCCAGCCAGCCGGGGCGCGGCAGGCCGCAGCCGCGCACCAGGACCCGTTCCAGCTCGGCGAACGCCTGCTCCAGCGTTCGTACCTCGGTCACCAGCACATCGAGCCCGGCGGCGCGCAGCGCGGCGATGTCGGGGGCGCGGTTCTCCTCCTCGTTGGCGAGGACGAGGTCCGGGGCGAGGGCCGTGATCCGGGCGATGTCGGGGTTCTTGGTGCCGCCGACGCGCTCCGCGCGCAGCCCGGGCGGATGGCTGCACCAGTCGGTCACCCCGGTCAGCAGGCCGGGCTCGGTGGCGGCGACGGACTCGGTGAGCGAGGGCACCAGGGACACCACACCGCGTACGCGGGCACGAGGGCTCATCGCCCCACCGTACGGCCGCTCACCGCGGGCAAAAGACCGCCGCCGCGGTCCGGAGCGGTGAGGCTCCGGACCGCGGCGGCGGATGTCACCACGGTGGGGCGGGGGTCAGGGGGTGACCGGCGCCATCTTGTCGACGATGCCGGGGTGGGCGTCGATCCACTTCTGGACGCCCTTCTCCTCGTTGCCCTTACCCGCGTCCTGCACGGCCTGCTCGAGCGTCGCGAGCTCCTTCTCCGTCATGTGCCACTTCTTCAGCCACCCGTTGAACTCCGGGAACTTCTTCGGGAAGGACTTGTTGGCGAGCGTGTGGAGCTGGTTGTTCGCCCCGAAGGCCTTCTTCGGGTCCGCGAGCTTGGTGAGCTTGTACTTGCTGTACGCCCAGTGCGGGGTCCACAGGACGACGGCCACCGGCTCCTTCTTGGCGTAACTGCGCTCCAGCTGCGCCAGCATCGCCGGGGAGGAACCGTCGGAGACCTTGTACTCCTTGTCCAGGCCGTACTCCTTCAGAACCGTGCCCTTGAGGAGCTTCATCTCACCGGTGCCCGGTTCGATGCCGACGATCCTGCCCTTGAAGAGGTCGGCCTTCCCCTTGAGGTCGGCCAGGGACTTCACGTCCTTGACGTAGGACGGCACGGCGATCTCAAGAGAGGTCTTGTCGTACCACGACCCGACGTCGACCAGGTTCTTCTTGTACTTGTCCCAATACTGTTTCTGCGCGACCGGCAGCCAGCCGTCGAACTCCACGTCGACCTGACCGGTGCTCATCCCGGTGAACATGGAACCGACGTCGTACTGCTTGATCTCCGGCTTGTAGCCGCGCTTCTCCAGGACGTTCTTCCACAGGTACGTGGTCGCGATGTCCTCGTCCCACGGGAAGTAGCCGATCTGCGGGGCGGCCCCCGCGTCCTTGCCCTTCTGCTGGGCACTGCCGGGCACCGGGGCGAGCTTGTTCGCCACCCCCGGGTTGTCCTTCAGCCAGGCGCGCACGCCCTGCTGCTCCTTGCCCTTACCGGCGTCCTGGATGGCCGCCTCCAGGCTGGTGAGCTGCTTCTCGCTCAGCTTGAAGTTCTTCATCCACTTGGCGATCTGCGGGTTCTTCTGGGAGAAGCCCTTGCGCGCGATCGTGTTGATGTGGTCGCCCTTGCCGAAGGCGCCCTTGGGGTCCTTCAGCTTGGTGAGCTTGTACTTGTCGTACGCCCAGTGCGGGGACCACAGGGTGACCGCGATCGGCTCCTTCTTCTGGTACGCGCGGTCCAGCTGGGCCAGCATCGCCGCGGTGGAGCCCTTGACCAGGGTGTAGTCCTTGTTCAGGCCGTAGCCCGGCATGACCTTGTCCTGCATCAGCTTCATCTCACCGGCGCCGGGCTCGATGCCGGTGATCTGCTTCTTGAAGAGGCCGGACTTGGTCTTCAGGTCGTCGAGGGACTTCACGCCCTTGACGTACGAGGGCACGGCGACCTCCAGCGAGGTCTTGTCGTACCAGGAGCCGAGGTCTTCCAGCTTGTCCTTGTACTTCGCCCAGTACGTGGCGTGGGTGGCCGGGAGCCAGGCGTCGGTCTGCAGGTCGATGTTGCCCGCGGCCATGCCGGTCCACAGGGCGCCGACGTCGTACGACTGCACCTTCGGCTTGAAGCCGCGCTCCTCCAGCAGCTCCTTCCACAGGAAGGTGGAGGCGACGCCCTCGTCCCAGTTGATGTAGCCGAGGTTGACCGACTGGCCCTTGCCGACGTTGGCGGAGACGGCCGGACCGCTCTCGTTGCCGCCGAACATCTTCATGCCGCCGGCAACCAGGGCCAGGACGACCACGCCGACCATGGCGACCGAGGTAGCGGGCCGCCAGTGGAGCACCCGGGAACCGGTGAGCGCCTTGGCCTTCTCCTTCGCCAGCGCGCGGCGGGCGAGCGGGGAGACGCGCTGATTGAGCGCACTGGTCATCCGGTCCAGGTACATGGCCAGGATGACCACCGCGATACCGCCTTCGAAGCCCATGGCCACGTCGACGGAGCTGATCGCCTGGAAGACGGTGGAGCCCAGGCCCTCGGCGCCGACCATGCCGGCGATCACGACCATGGACAGCGCCAGCATGATCACCTGGTTGACGCCCGCCATGATGGTGGGCAGGGCCAGCGGCAGCTGGACGCGCATCAGGGTGCGGCGCGGATGGGTGCCGAAGGCGTCGGCCGCCTCCACCAGCTCGGCGTCGACCTGGCGGATGCCCAGCTCCGTCATGCGGACGCCCGGGGGCATCGAGAAGATGACGGTCGCGACGACACCGGGGACCACCCCGAGGCCGAAGAAGAAGATGCCGGGGATCAGATAGACGAAGGCGGGCATCGTCTGCATGAAGTCCAGCACCGGGCGGATCGACGCGCTCACCCCGCGGTTACGGGACGCCCAGATGCCCAGCGGTACCGCGAACACGATGGTGATCACACCGGCGACCAGCACCAGCGCGAGGGTGTTCATCGCCTCGCCCCACAGCTCGATCGAATCGATGAGCGCGAAGCCGAGGAAGGCGAGGACGGCGGGCAGCAGACCGCGCAGCCACCAGGCGAGCACCGCGAGGATGCCCGCGAACAGCAGCGGCTCGGGCGCGCTGAGCACCGAGTTCACCCCGTCGTACATGCCCTGCACGACGGAGGAGATGAAGTCGAAGAGCCAGCTCAGGTTGTCACGGAGCCAGTTGACGCCGGAATTGATCCAGTCGCCGAGTTCGAGCCTAGGCACCGGAGATCACCTTCTTCGCGGACTCGGGCGCGTCCGGGCTGCCGGATGACGTCGGCGTCGCGCCGTCGCCGCCGGTGTCCCCGTCGCCGAGGACGGCGAGCAGCCGGGCGCGGGGGACGACGCCGACGAGGGCGCCGTCGCCGTCGGTCACCGCGACCGCGGCAGCGCTGCGCGAGCAAGGGGTGAACAGCTCGGCGATCGGGGTGTCGGTGCCGACGGTGGCGGGGGCGGCGTCCAGCACGTCCTGCGCGGTGCGCAGCGGCGTGCCGTCGTCAGCGGTGGTGCCCAGCACATCGGCGGGGTCCGACATGATCGCCCCGGCGGTGAGCACCCGGCTGCGGTCGACGTCCTTGGTGAAGGAGGCGACGTAGTCGTTGGCCGGGGTGACCAGGATGTCCTCGGCGGAGCCGATCTGGACGATCCGGCCGTCGCGCATGACGGCGATGCGGTCGCCGAGCCGCATGGCCTCGTTGAGGTCATGGGTGATGAAGACGATGGTCTTCTTGAGCCGCTTCTGCAGCTGGACCAGCTGGTCCTGCATATCGCGGCGGATCAGCGGGTCGAGCGCGCTGAAGGACTCGTCCATCAGCAGCACGTCGGCGTCGGTGGCCAGGGCGCGGGCGAGGCCGACGCGCTGCTGCATACCGCCGGACAGCTCGTCGGGCCAGGACTTCTCCCAGCCGGCCAGGCCGACCATCTCCAGGGCCTCGGTGGCGCGCTTGTCGCGCTCCTCGCGCGGTATGCCCTGGACCTCCAGACCGTACGCGGCGTTCTCCAGGACGCTGCGGTGCGGGAAGAGGGCGAAGTGCTGGAAGACCATGCTGATCTTGTGGGAGCGCACCTGGCGCAGCTCGCGCGGGCTGAGCGCGGTGAGGTCGTCGTCATCGAAGAGGACGCGTCCGGCGGTCGGCTCCAGCAGCCCGTTCAGCATGCGCAGCAGCGTGGACTTCCCGGACCCGGACAGACCCATGACGACGAATGTCTGACCCGCCTCGACCGCGAAGGTGGCGTCGACGACCGCGGCCGTCGTGCCCTCCGCTCGCAGTTTTTCGCGGTCCGCACCGCCCTCGAGATCGGCTACCGCCTCATCGGGTCTTCTGCCGAACACCTTGTAGAGGTGTTCGGCTCGCAGTTTGGACACATATACCTCTCAGATCGCACCAAAAAACGACCCGCCACCCCCGTCGGCAGGTCGTGGAACAGTACGGCACCGGACCGCACGCCTTACGCAATAGCTGAATCACTCAAGGGCTTCGCTCCGGGGGCGCGCCTGCCCCTTTCTTCATGGCGTAAACCATACGGTGACCCAGCTCACAATCCCAGTCCGAGGCTGTCACCGGCATGCGGCATCATCGAGTCGTGACCCGACGCCTGATGCTTCTCGACACCGCTTCTCTGTACTTCCGTGCCTATTTCGGGGTGCCCGATTCGGTCAGGGCCCCGGACGGCACTCCGGTGAACGCCGTACGCGGACTGCTCGACTTCATCGCCCGACTCGTCCAGGACCACCGGCCGGACGATCTGGTGGCGTGCATGGACTTCGACTGGCGGCCCGCCTGGCGGGTCGAGCTGATCCCCACCTACAAGGCGCACCGGGTCGCCGAGGAGGCCCCGGAGGGGGCCGGGGTCGACCAGGAGGAGGTTCCGGACACCCTCTCGCCCCAGGTCCCGGTGATCGACGCAGTGCTGGACGCGATCGGCATCGCCCGGGTGGGCTCCGCGGGCTACGAGGCGGACGACGTGATCGGCACGCTGGCCGGGCGCGCGGCCGGGCCGGTCGACATCGTCACCGGCGACCGCGACCTCTTCCAGCTGGTCAGCGACGAGCGCCGGGCGCGGGTGCTCTACCCGGTCAAGGGGGTTGGCACGCTGCAGCTGGTGGACGAGGCCCTGCTGCGCGAGAAGTACGGCGTGGACGGCGGGGGGTACGCGGACCTGGCGCTGCTGCGCGGCGATCCGAGCGACGGACTGCCGGGCGTCCCCGGGGTCGGCGAGAAGACCGCCGCCAAGCTGCTGGCCGCCCATGGCGATCTGGCCGGGATCATGGCCGCGGTCGACGATCCGGGGTCGAAGCTGACCCCCGCGCAGCGCAAGCGGCTGGACGAGGCACGGCCGTATCTCGCGGTCGCCCCGAAGGTCGTCCGGGTCGCCTCGGACGTTCCGCTGCCCCCGTTCGACGCCGCCGTACCGCGGGCGCCGCGCGACCCGCGCGCGGTGGACGCGCTCGCGGAGCGCTGGGGTCTGGGTGGATCCCTCCGGCGGCTGCTCTCCACACTTGAGGGATAAAGTGTTAGGTTAGCTTAACCTAACTGTTGTCGATCAAGGAGGCCGCCATGGCAGACCGTCCGGCTCGTACACGTCCGCGGCCCTACCGTGCCCAGGTGGTGCGCACCGACCGGCTGACCCCTCATATGGTGCGGGTGGTGCTCGGTGGCGACGGTCTCGCCGATTTCAGCGCCGGTGAATGGACCGATCACTACGTCAAGCTGTTCTTCCCCATCGAGGGCGTGGCCTATCCCGAGCCGTTCGACCTGGAGCGGATCCGGGAGGAGTTCCCGCGCGAGCAGTGGCCGGTCACCCGTACGTACACGGTGCGCGCCTGGGACCCGGCCGCCCGCGAGCTGACGCTCGATTTCGTGGTCCACGGCGACGAGGGCCTGGCCGGGCCGTGGGCGGCGCGGGTGCGGCCCGGCGAGGAGATCTACTTCCGGGGGCCGGGCGGCGCCTACGCCCCGCGCGAGGACGCCGACTGGCATCTGCTCGCCGGTGACGAGAGCGCCCTGCCCGCGATCGCCGCCGCGCTGGAGCGGCTGACCCACCGGCCGCAGGGCGCGGACACGCCTCCGGTGCGCGCCTTCATCGAGGTCGCGGGCCCCGAGGAGGAGCACAAACTGGCCGTTCCGGACGGGGCCGAGGTGGTGTGGCTGCACCGGGGCGCCGCGCCGGTCGGCGAGGCGCTGGTGGCGGCCGTCCGCGGGCTGGACTTCCCGGCCGGTCAGGTGCAGGCGTTCGTGCACGGCGAGGCGGGCTTCGTGAAGGAGATGCGCCGCCATCTGCGGCTGGAGCGCGAGGTGCCGCGCGAGTGGCTGTCCATCTCCGGCTACTGGCGGCGCGGTCATAACGAGGACGGCTGGCAGGCGTCGAAGCGGGAGTGGAACCAGCAGGTGGAGGCCGAGCAGGAGGGCCTGAGGCCCGAGGCCGCGGCGTAGGGCACCGCGGGCGCGCGCGGACGGCGGGCGGGTGGACGGCTGAGGCCGCGCACCCGCCCCCTTGGCTTTTCGAGGACCCGCGAACGCCCGCGGGGCACCCACGGGATCTGCGGCCGGGGGCCCCGCCCCTCGTGATACCGCGCTCGGCCTCAGCCGACGGAGGAGTACGCCACGACCCCGCGCAGCAGCCCGTCGACCGCCTTGCGGGCGCTGCGCGCCACCGTGCCGTCCGGGGCCGCCGCCGCGATCTGGCCCAGCACGTCGATCAGCTGCTTGCACCAGCGCACGAAGTCACCGGCGGGCATGTCCACTTCCCGCAGCAGCTCGTCAAGACCGTGGCCGGACGCCCAGCGGTAGGCGGCCCAGGCGAAGCCCAGGTCCGGTTCGCGCTGGCCGACCCCCTCCGCCTGGTTGATCCTGTGATCCTCCTCCAGGGCGTCCAACCGGCCCCAGATACGGACCATCTCGCCCAGCGCCTCCTTGGCGGGCCCGGTGGGGAGCTTGGGCGGCAGCGCGTCGTCTGCCGCCCGGGACTCGTACACCAGCGCCGAGGCGCACGCCGCCAGCTCGGCGGGCTTCAGCCCCTCCCACACGCCTTCCCGTAGGCATTCGCTGGCCAGCAGGTCCAGCTCGCCGTAGAGCCGGGCCAGCCGCTTGCCGACGTCCGTGACCTCGTCACCGCGCAGATAGTCCAGCTCCGACAGCAGGGCGCAGATCCGGTCGAAGGTGCGGGCGATGGTGTTCGTACGCCCCTCGATGCGCCGCTCCAGCTGGCGGGTGTCGCGCAGCAGGCGGTGGTAGCGCTCGCCCCAGCGGGCGTGGTCCTCGCGGTCGGAGCAGCCGTGACAGGGGTGGGCGCGGATCGCGGCGCGCAGCCGGGCGATCTCGGTGTCGTCGGCCGCGTGCGACCGCTCCTTGCGGTGCCGCCGCGCATCGTGGTGACCGGCCTTGGTGCGCAGCGCGGAGGCCAGGTCCCTGCGGGACTGCGGGCTGCGCGGATTGAACGACTTGGGGATCCGCATCCGGTCCAGCGGCTCGACCGGCACCGGGAAGTCGATCGAGGCCAGCCGCTTGACCTGGCGCTCGGCGGTGAGCACCAGCGGGCGCGGCCCGTCGTGGTGCTCGAAGCCGCGGTGGCGGTCCGCCCGCCCGGCGGCCAGCCCCGGGTCCAGCACCAGGGCGAGCCCGGCGAACTTTCCGGTGGGCACGTGGATGACATCACCCGGGCGGAGCTTCTCCAGCGCCACCGCGGCGGCCGCGCGGCGCTGCGCGGCGCCCTGCCGGGCCAGCTCGGTCTCACGGTCCTTCAGCTCGCGGCGCAGCCGCGCGTACTCGTCGAAGTCACCGAGGTGGCAGGTCATGGAGGCGCGGTAGCCCTCCAGCCCCTCCTCGTTGCGCTGCACCTGACGGGAGATCCCGACGACCGCCTTGTCGGCCTGGAACTGGGCGAAGGAGGTCTCCAGCAGCTCCCGCGAGCGGTGTCGGCCGAACTGGGAGACCAGGTTGACCGCCATGTTGTACGAGGGCTTGAAGGACGAGCGCAGCGGATACGTGCGCGTGCCGGCCAGGCCCGCGAGGGCGGCCGGGTCCATGGCGCGCTGCCACAGCACCACCGCGTGGCCCTCGACGTCGATGCCGCGCCGCCCCGCCCGCCCGGTCAACTGGGTGTACTCGCCGGGGGTGATGTCGGCGTGCTGCTCGCCGTTCCACTTGACGAGCTTCTCCAACACCACCGAGCGGGCTGGCATGTTGATGCCCAGCGCCAGGGTCTCGGTGGCGAAGACCGCCTTGACCAGGCCGCGGACGAACAGCTCCTCGACGACCTCCTTGAAGGTGGGGAGCATTCCGGCGTGGTGGGCCGCGATGCCCCGCTCCAGGCCCTCCAGCCACTCGAAATACCCCAGGACATGGAGGTCTTCGTCGGGGATGCCCGCGGTGCGCTCCTCGACTATCGCCCGCACCTGGGCGCGCGCCGCGTCGTCGTTGAGCCGCAGGCCCGCGTACAGGCACTGCTGGACGGCCGATTCGCAGCCCGCCCGGCTGAAGATGAAGGTGATGGCGGGCAACAGCCCCTCGGCGTCGAGCCGGTCGATGACCTCGGCCCTGCCCGGGGTCCAGATCCGGCTGCGCTGGCGGCGCTCGCGCTCCCGGTCGGCCTCCCGCATGTTGTTCCGCCCCCGGCGCTTGTCGCGGCCGAAGGCGGGGCGGCTGTTCTCCATCCGGGCCAGCCGGACGAGGTCGGGATTGACCTCGCGGCGGCCGGACTGGTCACCGTCCTGCCCGCTCTTCTCCTCGAAGAGGTCGTACATCCGGCGCCCGGCCAGCACGTGCTGCCACAGCGGCACCGGGCGGTGCTCGGAGACGATCACCTCGGTGTCGCCGCGGACGGTGTCCAGCCAGTCGCCGAACTCCTCGGCGTTGGAGACCGTCGCGGACAGTGAGACGAGCGTCACCGACGCGGGGAGGTGGATGATGACCTCCTCCCAGACGGCGCCGCGGAAGCGGTCGGAGAGGTAGTGCACCTCGTCCATCACCACATAGCCGAGGCCGACCAGCGACTGGGAGCCCGCATAGAGCATGTTGCGCAGCACCTCGGTGGTCATGACGACCACCGGGGCCTCGGAATTGACGCTGTTGTCGCCGGTGAGCAGGCCGACCTTGTCGGCGCCGTAGCGCTTGACGAGGTCGGTGTACTTCTGGTTGGACAGCGCCTTGATGGGCGTGGTGTAGAAGCATTTGCGGCCCTGGGTCAGCGCCAGGTGGACGGCGAACTCGCCCACGATGGTCTTGCCCGAGCCGGTGGGGGCGGCGACCAGCACACCCTTGCCGGCCTCGAGGGCCTGGCACGCCTCGATCTGGAACGGGTCCAGGGCGAAGGCGTACATCTCGCGGAAGGGGGCCAGCGCGGTGGCCTGCTCGGCGGCCCGGACGCGGGCCGCCGCATAGCGCTCGGCGGGAGTCAGCTCGTCGGTCATCGTATGTACGAGACTACCGGCCACCTCCGACAACGCACGCGATCTTTACGGCGGGATGGGGGTCCGGGGCCCCGGGAGGGCCCCGGACATCCGCCGGCGGACGCCTACGTGACGTCGTCGTACCCGTTGCGCCGCGCCGGGTCGTCACCGGCCGTCAGCTCGCCCGCGCCGACGCGCTCGGTCTCCTCGATGGCCTCCGGCATCAGATCCAGGCTCGACGCCTCGTCGTCGCTCAGGCCGAAGTCGGGGTCGGCGGCCCGGCGCCGCGCCCGGCGGCGGTCGTTGACGAGGGCGACTCCGACCGCGCCGAAGTAGAGCACGGTGACCGGTCCGGCGAGGGCGAACATGCCGATCGGGTCGGTGCTGGGGGTGGCCACGGCGCCGAAGACCGTGATGCCCATGATCATGGCCCGCCACCAGCCGAGCATCCGGCGGCCGCTGAGGATGCCGGTGAAGTTCAGCAGGATCAGCAGCAGCGGGAGTTCGAACGCCAGACCGAAGACGACGATCATGCGGGCGAGCAGATCGAGGAAGTCGTCCAGCGGGAGCAGATTGTTGGCCCCGCCGGGCGTGAAGTCGAGCAGGACCTTGGCGCTGGTCGGCAGGATCTTGTAGGCGAAGAAGGCACCGCCGACGAACAGCGGCACGCCGAGGCCCACGAAGAAGAGTCCGTACTTCTTCTCGTTGCGGTGCAGACCGGGCGCGAGGAACGCCCACAGCTGGTACAGCCAGACCGGGGTGGCCAGCACCAGGCCGGTGGTGAAGGAGACCTTCAGCATGATCGTGAACGGCGACAGCAGACCGTTCACGGTGAAGTAGGCGCACTGCTTCTTGGCGTCGTGGTTGGCCAGCTGGGACAGCCGGGCACCGTCCGGGCAGCCGACGGAATCCAGGACCGGTTTCATCAGGAAGTCGACGATGTCCTTGTAGAAGAACATCGCGACAATCGTGATCACACAGATCGCCAGGACCGATTTCATCAATCGGTTGCGCAACTCGCGCAAGTGGTCCGCGAGGGGCATCCGCCCCTCAGGGTCCTTCTCCTTCTTGTTGCGGGCAGACTTGAGCAACCCACGTCCTCATCTCGTGCGTCGAACGGCGGCCGTCGGCGCCGCCGCCAAGTGGGCCCGGGTCAGCGCTTGGTGGTGTCGCTCGGTTCGGCCACCGGACGGGAGCTGGAGACATCGCCCGGAGCGGCCTGGATGGTGCGGTGGGCCTGGTCCTGGCCGGGGTGCGGCGGGTCCGCCGGGGCGTCCTGGTCCTGCTTGCCTTCCGACTTCATCGCCTTGGCCTCGCTCTTGAGGATGCGGGCCGACTTACCCAGCGAGCGCGCCATGTCGGGGAGCTTCTTCGCGCCGAACAGCAGCAGAACAATGATCAGGATGAGGATGATCTCGGTAGCGCCGAGCCTTCCGAACATATTCGTCTACCTTCTCACCGAGGCGGCTGGGGGGTGGGGCTGCCGACCGTTCGGACAAAAGTCCGGCAGCCGTGCTGTCAGCGATCGTAGCGCGCAGGGGTAAATACAGGGCAATCCCCATGCAGACGCCTGGTTGCGGCCCTCCGCCTCGATTCCAGGGCCACGACCAGCCAGCGTACCCCGCTCGTCCGTGACGCAGCAGGGCGCCGTCGATCAGTGGCCGTGCGCAGCGCTCCCGTCCCGGCGCACCGCTCCCACCTGCGCACTCAGCGGTTCCGTGGCCCGCTCCAGGTCCTCGGCGGCCCGGGTGATCCGGGCGGAGCTGTCCGATACCTGCCGGGCCAGCCGGCGCACCTCGGCGTAGACCCGCAACGAGAGCACGGCGAGGACGGCGATTCCGCAGAAGGCGAGGGCGAGGGCGAGCATCGGCCAGAGCATGGAACGAGCCTATCGGGACCGCGGTGCCCGATCGGCGGTCGGCCCGGCGTCAGACGGTCGAGTGCAGCCGCAGGGTGCGCACCCCGCCGCCGGTGAGCAGCTCCACGATCCGCTCCCCCGCGGGCTTGCGCACCGCGCTGCCGCAGTCGGGACAGGTGAAGGAGTAGAAGGTGGTGCGGTCACTGGCCCCGATCGCCAGCCGCAGCGCCCCGGCGGCCAGCTCGAACCGGCCCCGGCACTCCGGGCAGGCTGCCTTGAAGATCACCGAGGTGGGATTCCCCCCAGCGGTCACTGTGTGCGTCCCTTCACTCACCGCGAGCCGTCACTCACCGAAGCCGTCACTCGCCATATGCCGCAAGCGCCTGCCGCGCCGCGTCCCTGGCACTGTCCGCGAGCCCCTGCGGTGCGACGATCCGGCCGTCCCTGCCGAGCCGCAGCGCCAGCCGCCGCAAGCTGCCGGGGTCGGGGGCGCGCAGCGTGATCCGCAGGGCCCCGTCGGGCAGCTCCTCCGCGCGCTCGTGTGGGTAGTACTCGGCGACCCAGCGCCCGCCCGGACCGACCTCGACGACCACCTCCGGGTCCTCGGCGCCGGTCTGCACCAGCCCGGTGGACGGATCGGAGAGGTCGCGCAGCTCGATGGGGGGCGGGTCGGACGCCTCGTCCAGCAGCTTGATCTCCACGACCCGGTCGAGCCGGAAGGTGCGGCGGGCCTCCGACAGCCGGCACCAGGCCTCCATATAGGTGTGGCCGACGGCGAACAGCCGGATCGGGTCGACCTCGCGCTCGGTGACCTCGTCGCGCGCGGGCGAGTAGTAGCGCAGCCACAGCCTGCGGCGCTCGGAGATGGCCCGGTCGACGTCGGCGAAGACGCCGCCCTCGGACTCGAAGGTGACCGACAGCCGGGAGCTGGCGCCCGCCACCTCGCCCGCCGCGGCCTCCAGCTTGGCGGTGGCCCGCAGCAGCGCCTCCCGGTCGCTCTCGCGCAGGCCGGGCAGGGTGGCGACCGCGCGGGCGGCGACGAGCAGCGCGGTGGCCTCGTCGGCGGCCAGCCGCAGCGGCTCGGCGACGTCGTCGGGGTTGTGCCACCAGATGCGCTCGCCGTCGGTGTCGATGTCCAGCAGGTCCCCGCCGCGGAAGCTGGTGCCGCACAGCGGCAGCACATCGAGGTCGGCGATCAGCTCGTCCTCGCTGATGCCGAACGCGCGGGCGACCTCGGCGACGCGGGCCCCGGGGCGCTCCCGCAGGTACGTCACCAAGGACAGCATCCGGCGAGTCTGGTCAATGGCGTTTCCGGCCATGATGAAGTCGTTCCGTCCCCTCAGCCCTTGGCCACGGCGCGCAGCCGCTCGACGACATCCGCCCGCAGCTCGTCGGGCGCCAGTACGACCACGTCCGGGCCGAATTCCACGAGCCAGGCATCCAGCCCGTGTCCGTACGGAATCTCCAGCTCGTCCCAGCCGTCGTCCCCGGCGCTGGTGGTGAGCGCCTTCGCGCGCAGCGGATAGCCGTGCCCGGCCCGCACCCTGATCCGGGCGGTGCCGGTGGCGGTCTCCCCCGCCCAGCTCTCCACGGTCTCCCGCACGGTGGAGTGGTCGGGCACCTCGGCGGTGTACGCGCCGGAGCGCAGCCGCACCCGGCCGGTGATCCGGGAGAGCCGGAAGACGCGCTCGGCGGACCGCCCGCGGTCCCATCCGGCGAGGTACCAGTGGCCGCGCCAGCACTCCAGCGTCCACGGCTCGACCTGGCGCTGCTCGGGGCGCGCGGCGTTGGACTTGCGGTAGTCGAAGACGACCGGGCGGCGGTCGCGGCAGGCGAGCATCAGCGGCTCGAACGCGGCCTCGTGGACCGGGATGTGCGGCTGCAGCGCGCTCTGCGGCTGGGTGTCGTACGGGTCCTCAGCGACCGGCATCCCGGCGGCGCGCAGCTTCTGCAGCGCGCCGCTCGCGGCGCCCGCGAGCCGGGCCTGCTGCCAGACCTTGGCCGCCAGGCCGAGAGCGGCGGCCTCCTCGGCGTCCAGGGTGATCGGGGGGAGGCGGTTGCTGTCGCGGCGGGCGAGGTAGCCGACTTCGCCGTCCAGGCCCTCCACCGTCTCGATGACCAGGCCGAGTTCGCGCAGATCGTCCTTGTCGCGCTCGAACATGCGGTTGAACGCCTCGTCACCCGCGGCGCCGGGCCCGCTCGCCCCCTCCAGGTACGCCTCTATGGAGCCCCGCAACTCCCGTTTGGTCAGCGGACGCCGGGTTCCCAGCAGGCACAGCGCCAGATTCATCAGCCGCTCGGCCTTGGCAATCGCCATCGACGCCCTTTCTTCTTGACCTTACGACCGTGACCGTACCGCTCCGGGCACGCACCGCAAAAGCCGAGGGCCCCCGCCCACAGGCGGGGACCCCCCGGCTTTGACCTTTGAGGCTCGTTCGCCTCCGGCGCGCCTCAGCTCACTCGCCGTGCGGTACGTGGGGTCTCAGACGGAGACCAGGTCACACACGAAGATCAGCGACTCGCCCGGCTTGATCCGGCCGCCGCCGGCGCCACGGTCGCCGTAGGCCAGGTGCGGCGGGATGATCAGCTGGCGGCGACCGCCGACCTTCATGCCCTGCAGGCCCTGGTCCCAGCCGGAGATGACCTGGCCGACACCGAGCTGGATGCGCAGCGGGGTGCCGCGGTTGTAGCTCGCGTCGAACTCCTCACCGGTGGAGAAGGCCACGCCCACGTAGTGGACGGCGATGTTGTCGCCGGCCTTGGCGGCGGGCCCGTCGCCCTCCCAGATGTCCTTGATCTCCAGATCCGCCGGCGGCTCGCCGCCCGGGAAGTCGACCTCGGGCTTGTCGATGCTCACGAAATTGCTCCTCGTTACGTTGTGGGCAACCCGCACACCCTACAGAACGGCCAGGATGTCGACGGTGAAGACCAGGGTGGAGTTGGCCGGGATGCCCTTCTGGGCCTTCTTCCCGTAGCCCAGGTCCGGGGGCACGACGATCAGCACCCGGCTCCCGGCCTTCTTGCCCGTGAGCCCCTGAGACCAGCCCTTGACGACCTGCTGCAGGGAGAACTGGGCCAGCTCGCCCCGCTTGTAGGTGGAGTCGAACTCCTTGCCGCCGTCCCACAGCACGCCCTTGTACTGCACCAGCAGCGCGTCCTTGGCCGTGACCTCGGGGCCGTCGCCCTCGATGACGTACTCGGAGACGAGCTTCTTCGGCGCGTCCTTCTTCGGGACGGTGATGGTGGGCGCCTTGCCGTCGGTGTTGTCGGTCACCTTGGGCAGGTCGATGTTGCTCTGCGCCACCTTCTTGCCCTTGGCGGAGCTCTTGGCGTCGAAGGCGCCCTTGAGGTCGATGACGAAGACCAGGGTGTCCGTGCCCTTGATGCCCGCCTGCGGCTGACCCTGCTTGCCGTACGCGTACGCGGGCGGGACGGCCAGCTCCAGCCGGCTGCCGACGGTGCGGCCCACCAGCCCCTGGTCCCAGCCCGGGAGCACCTGGCCCTTGCCGATCGGGAACGCGGCCGTCTGCTTCTTGTCGTAGGTGTTGTCCACGACCTTGCCGGTGTTCCAGATCTGGGCGAGGTAGTGCACCTGGACGTAGTCGCCCTTGACCGTCTTCCGCCCATCGCCCTTGATCACCGTCTTGACGGCGAGATCGGAGGACGGCTTCCCGCTGCCCTTGGCGACCTTCGGCTTCTGGCCGAACTCCTTGCCACCGGTGATCTCCGGCACCGGCCCGCTCACGATCTTCCCGCTGGGGGCCGGTGAGGGCGTCTGCCCGGTCGGCTCCTGGGACGGCTTGGCCTTGTCGGATCCTGACTCGTCGTCACCGCAGCCCGCGAGCGTGAGCAGGCCCGCGGGCACGGCAAGGAGTACGGAGCGTCGGCGCACGTCGGTCCTCGTTTGGTAGATCTTGCGATGGCCAATGCGCGCCACTTTACGGCGTGACGCGGGCCCCGTCCGAGAAACGCACGGGGCCCGCGTCATTCATAAGCCGTACGCCGACTCAGGCGGCCGTCTACATACCGGCGATGAGTTTCTCCACCCGGTCGTCGACCGAACGGAACGGGTCCTTGCACAGCACGGTGCGCTGTGCCTGGTCATTGAGCTTCAGGTGCACCCAGTCCACGGTGAAGTCCCGGCGCTGCTCCTGGGCGCGGCGGATGAAGTCACCGCGCAGCCGGGCGCGGGTGGTCTGCGGGGGCACCGACTTGCCCTCGAAGATCTTCAGGTCGTTGCACACCCGGGCCGCCTGGCCGCGCTTCTCCAGCAGGTAGTACAGCCCCCGGCGGCGGTGGATGTCGTGGTAGGCGAGGTCCATCTGGGCGATCCGCGGATGGGACATGGTGATGTTGTTCTTCGCCCGGTACCGCTCGATGAGCTGGTACTTCATCACCCAGTCGATCTCGGTGCCGATCCGGTCCAGCTCCTCGGTGCGGATCGCCTCCAGGGTGCGGCCCCACAGCTCCAGCACCCGCTCGACGGTGCCGGTGCGGATGCCCCTGCGCTCGCAGAAGTCGACGGCCTTCTCGTAGTACTCCTGCTGCACCTCCAGGGCGGAGGCCTCGCGCCCGCTGGCGAGCCGCACCTTGCGCTGCCCGGTGATGTCGTGGCTGACCTCGCGGATCGCCCGGATCGGGTTCTCCAGGGTCAGGTCACGCATCACGGTGCCCGCCTCGATCATGCGGAGCACCAGGTCGGTGGCGCCGACCTTGAGCAGCATCGTGGTCTCGGACATGTTGGAGTCGCCCACGATGACGTGCAGCCGCCGGTAGCGCTCGGCGTCGGCGTGCGGCTCGTCGCGGGTGTTGATGATCGGCCGGGAGCGGGTCGTCGCCGAGCTGACGCCCTCCCAGATGTGCTCGGCGCGCTGGCTGACGCAGTAGACCGCGCCACGCGGGGTCTGCAGCACCTTGCCCGCCCCGCACAGCAGCTGCCGCGTCACCAGGAACGGGATGAGAATGTCGGCGAGCCGGGAGAACTCCCCGTGCCGGGCCACCAGATAGTTCTCGTGGCAGCCGTAGGAGTTGCCCGCCGAGTCGGTGTTGTTCTTGAAGAGATAGACGTCGCCCGCGATTCCCTCCTCGTGCAGGCGGCGCTCGGCGTCGACGAGCAGACCTTCGAGAATGCGCTCGCCGGCCTTGTCGTGGGTGACCAGCTCGGTCACGTTGTCGCACTCGGGTGTGGCGTATTCCGGGTGCGAGCCCACGTCGAGATAGAGGCGGGCACCGTTGCGCAAAAAGACATTGCTGCTACGGCCCCACGAGACGACACGGCGGAAGAGGTACCGCGCCACTTCGTCAGGAGACAACCGGCGCTGTCCCCTGAATGTGCACGTGACGCCGTACTCGTTCTCCAGCCCGAAAATGCGGCGGTCCATGCCTGAACATTACGCCTGATGGCCTGCTCTGAAACCGGGTTCGGCGGCATGGCTCCGATCATTTTCCCGACGGAGGTCATCCGGCGTTCGCCCCGGCGCCTCCTTCAGGTGCCTCCGGGCGGCCAGCAGGACGGCCAGGGCGGCCGCTCCGGCGGCCCCCGGGACGGCGAATCCGAGACCCGCACCGCCCAGCTGCACGGCGGGGCCGGCGGCCGCCGTACCGACCGAACTGCCCACCACGAAGGTGGTCACGAGCCAGGAGAACGCCTCGGTGACCGTCCCCGCCGGGGCGTGCCGGTCGATGACGACGAAGGCACAGGCGAGCGCCGGGGCCAGGAACACCCCCGCCACGCCCGCGAGGGCCGTCATCGCGGGGACGCCCGGCACCAGGACGAGCGGCACGTAGCCGAGCGCCAGGGCGGCCACCAGCAGCCGCAGCCGCCGCTCGGGCGGACCGGCCCACGGGCGGGCCCCGTAGACCACGCCGCCGGCCAGGGCGCCCACGCCGAGCGCGGAGAGCAGATAGCTGGAGACCATTCCACCGCCGTGCTCGTCCGCGTACGCGACGGCTGCCACCGCGATCGCGCCGAGCGCGATCCCGACGAAGAAGAACGAGCCGAGCAGCACCAGCATCCCGGAGGAACGCAGCGCGCCCAGCCAGTGCGCCTCGCGCGGCGCGGAGCGCCACCGCCGGGACGGCGTGGACACCACGACGGACAGCGCGCCCAGGACCCCGGCCGCGTTGATGACCAGCAGCGCGGCCGCCTCGGACCAGCCGGCGACCAGAAGGGTGACCAGCAGCGGGCCGACGGCGAACATCACCTCCTGGGCCACGGCGTCCAGCGCGTACGCCGCGTGCACCTGGTCGGAACGGCGCAGGACGTCCGGCCACAGGGCCCGCAGCCCGCCCTCCAGCGGAGGCGTGAACAGGCCCGCGAGCAGCATGGCGGCGTACGCCACCGGCAGCGGATCGAGGCCCACGACGGCGAACAGCGTCATCCCGAGCGCGGACACCACGGCGGCCGGGAACATCACGACCGGCTGGCCCCAGCGGTCCACCGCCCGTCCCAGCAGGGGCTGCCCGATGGCGTTGGCCACGCCGTAGACGGCCGTGAGCGCCCCGGCCAGCGCGTAGCTCCCGCCCTCGGAGCGGGCGAAGAGCACCACGGCGAGCGCGGCGGTGGCGTTCGGGAGCCGGCCGATCAGCGTGCCGGTGAGCAGCCGTGCCGCGTGGCGGGTGCGCAGCAGTTCCCCGTAACCGGCGGCCATGGCTGCCCCTCCTGGTGGGTGATGGATCGGGTTTTACGTATAACGACGCGACGTTATACGTACCATGGCGGCCTGCCCCGGGTCCACCCGTGGCGGGCGGACAGCGGGTACGGACGCAGCGGAGGCGAAGTGGCACACGGGACCGCACAGGGGACCGGACCGTCCGCGGCGCGGGTCACCAGCCGGGACGTGGCGCGGAGCGCCGGGGTGTCCCAGGCGACCGTCTCCCTCGTGCTCGGCGACAAGTGGCGCGGACGGGTCTCGGAGCGCACCGCGGACGCCGTGCGGGCCGCGGCGCGCGAGCTGGGCTACCGGCCCAACCTGGCGGCGCGCAGCCTGCGGCTGGGCCGCACCCGGACCGTGCTGCTCGTCGTCCCGGCCCTGACCAACGAGTTCTTCGCGCACGTGTACACCGGCGCCGCCCGGGTCGCCGCCGACCACGGCTTCGGCGTGGTCCTCTACCCGTCCCCCGAGGGCGTCGGCCCGGCCCGGGACCCGTTCGACTCGGCGCGGGCCTCGCTGGACGGCGTGATCGCCTCCTCGATGGCCGCCGACGCGCTGGCCGTGGTGCGCGGGGGCGGGCTGCCGCTGGTGATGCTCGACAGCGACCCCGACGACCCGGCCACCGCCGCCACCGTCAACCTGGACATCGGCGACGGCATGCGGCAGGCGGCGGAGCATCTGCTGGGGCTCGGACACCGCCGGATCGTCCATGTGGCGGCGGCGGTGGACTCCTGGACCTTCCGGGTGCGCGCCCGGGCCCTGGCCGGGGCGGTGCGCGCGGTGCCCGGCACCGTGCTGCACACCGAGCGCGCGGCGCTGGGCGTGGAGGAGGGGCGGCAGGCGGCGCTGCGGGCGCTCACCGGCCCGGGGCCCCGGCCCACGGCGCTGATGTGCGACGACGACATTCTCGCGGCGGGCGCGTGCAAGGCCGCCCGGCGGCTGGGGCTGCGGGTGCCGGAGGACGTGTCGGTGACCGGCGTCGACGACCTGGCGCTGGCCACGGCGGTCGAGCCGGAGCTGACCACCGTGACGCTGCCCGCGCAGGCGGTCGGGGCGGAGGGGATGCGCGCGCTGATGGCGGTCCTGGACGGGGAGCCGGCCGGGGACACGACACTGCCCGTGGAGCTGGTCGTACGGGACTCCAGCGCCCCTCCCCCGCCGGGCGGATGAGGCGCTGACGCCCGTCGTGGTGGGCCCCGGTCGGGGCCCACCACGACGGGACGGCGCCGGCGGTGCCTACTCCTCGCTCGCGGAGGACTCCCCGGACTCGCCGGACTCCTCGGAATCGCCGGACTCCGACTCCGTGTCGGCCTCCGCCGCGGCCCCGGAACCCTCCAGGAGACGGGCCAGCTGCCCGCCCAGGACGCGCTTGAACTTCCGGGCCTGAGGCCGCTTGCGGTCCAGGACCGCGACCTCCAGCTGCTCGGCGGTGAGGCTGCGCTCGCCACCGTTGTTGTCCCGGGCCAGCGAGTCGACGGCCAGCTTGAGGGCTTCGGCCAGCGTCATGCCGTCCCGGTGGCGCTGGTCGAGGTAGCTGCTGATCTGGTCGGCGTTGCCACCGACGGCGACCGAGCCGTGCTCGTCCACGATGGATCCGTCGTGCGGCAGCCGGTAGATCTGGTCGTCGGCGGGGCCCTCCCCGACCTCGGCGACGATCAGCTCGACCTCGTACGGCTTCTCGGCGGCGCTGGAGAAGATCGTGCCCAGCGTCTGCGCGTAGACATTGGCCAGGCCACGGGCCGTGACATCGTCGCGGTCATAGGTATAGCCGCGCAGATCGGCGTAGCGGACGCCGCCGATGCGCAGGTTCTCGAATTCGTTGTACTTGCCGACCGCCGCGAAGGCGATCCGGTCGTAGATCTCGCTGACCTTGTGCAGGGCACGGGACGGATTCTCGGCGACGAAGAGGATGCCGTCGGAATACTGCAGCACTACCACGCTGCGGCCACGCGCGATGCCCTTGCGGGCGTATTCCGCGCGGTCGGCCATGGCCTGCTGAGGCGATACATAGAACGGCGTCGTCACCGGCTATCCGTCCCTTTCTGTCATTGGCGAATACATTCCGGGTCAACCGTCCCCTCAGAGCAGGGCGGCGCGCGGGCCGTCCGGCTCCTCGAGCCGACGCTCGTGGATGGCGTGGACGATGTCGGCCACCTCTGCCTCGGTGAACTTCTTGAAACCGTCCTCGGTGATGACCGTGACGATGGGATAAATGCGCCGGGCCAGATCAGGGCCGCCGGTCGCCGAGTCGTCATCCGCCGCGTCGTACAGCGCCTGGATCACGGCGGTGGCGGCCTGCTCCTCGTTCAGGTCCTCGCGGTAGAGCTTCTTGAGCGAACCGCGAGCGAACGTCGAGCCGGAGCCGGTGGCCGCGAAACCGCGCTCCTCAGAACGACCGCCGGTCACGTCGTAGGAGAAGATGCGGCCCTTCCCCCGGTCGACGTCATAACCCGCGAAGAGCGGGACGACGGCCAGCCCCTGCATCGCCATGCCGAGATTGCCGCGAATCATGGTCGACAGCCGGTTGGCCTTGCCCTCCAGGGAGAGGACGGTGCCCTCGACCTTCTCGAAGTGCTCCAGCTCCAGCTGGAAGAGCTTGACCATTTCCACGGCGATACCGGCCGTGCCCGCGATGCCGACGGCCGAGTACTCGTCCGCCGGGAAGACCTTCTCGATGTCGCGCTGCGCGATGACGTTCCCCATGGTCGCGCGGCGGTCACCGGCGAGCGCCACCCCGCCGGCGAACGTCGCCGCCACGATCGTCGTACCATGCGGTGCCTCGATCGCACCCTGCACCGGGGGAAGCGGGCGGTTCCCCGGAAGCAGCTCGGGCTGATGCGCGCCGAGGAAGTCCATGAAGGAGGATGAGCCTGGCGTCAGGAAGGCAGCTGGTAGACGCCCGGTGCTACGAGTGTTGGCTTCCACACGTTTCCTTCCAGATATGCGGCGGCACGCCGTATGGCCTCCGCTCGGTCCTTGAACTGCCCCAATGCCGCATCGCAGCTGAAGCAGAGTACGCCACGGACCCTACCCGTCCCGTGGTCGTGATCCACATGCGCGGCCGGGGCGGCGAGGCATATGCAACAGACACCTTGCTGCTCGGCCACCAGCGCATCCAACTCCGGCGGCGTGAGGCCGTACTTGCGCTTGAAATAGCTGACTCGGTTCCGCTCCGCCCCGCACTCACGGCAATAGCTCGCCCAGCCGTCCGATGAGGACTTGTCGCATCCCCATCCGGAGTGCGGTTTCACCTCTTCGCACTGCGGACACCGCTTGTGTTCCGGCGGGACCGGAACCTTCTCCCGGACCCTCTTCCCCTTGGCCTCCTGGCGTTGCCGGTAGTACTCGGCGGAGCACTCCCGGCAGTACGCCTGGAGACCATCGGACATGGACGTGTTGCTTGCGAAGGCAGTCCGCTGCAGATCCTGCTTGCAACGCGAACAGCGCCTCGCTTTCACATCTTCGTTCACCCCGAGCGATCCTTGATCTCGCCCTGCAATCGAAGGCGAAATCACTCACCACCCTTCTGAACGAAGGACCGCACGAAATCCTCGGCATTCTCTTCGAGCACATCATCGATTTCGTCCAGCACGGAATCGACGTCGTCGGAGAGCTTTTCCTGCCGCTCCTTGAGATCCTCCGCGGCCTGTGCGTCCTGCGCCTGCTCCTCGACCTCCTCGGTCGTGCGCGACGCCTTCTGCTGACCGCCGCCGGTGTCCTTGGTCGCCATGTCCCTCACCCCGCTCGGTTCGCCCGCTGATTCGATCGGTGTCAAGATCAGACCCTACAAGCAGGGTCCGACATCGGCCTCCCACTCGCTACAACGCGTGGAGGCCACCACGATGATTCCCGGTCGGAGCCCATTTCAGCCTCCGGACAGCACCCGGACCAGGTCCTCGGCCGTGCGGCAGCGGTCCAGCAGCTCCTTGACGTGGTTGCGGGTGCCCCGGAGGGGCTCCAGCGTGGGGACCCGTTGCAGGGAGTCACGGCCCGGGAGGTCGAAGATCACCGAGTCCCAGGAGGCCGCCGCCACGTCGTCCGCGTACTGCTCCAGGCAGCGGCCGCGGAAGTAGGCGCGGGTGTCCTCCGGGGGCTTGTTCTGCGCCCGTGCGACATCGGAGTCGTCCAGCAGCCGCTTCATCTTGCCGCGCGCCGCCAGCCGGTTGTAGAGGCCCTTCTCGGGGCGTACGTCGGCGTACTGCAGGTCCACCAGATGGAGCCGGGCGGCGTCCCACTCCAGGCTGTCGCGCCTGCGGTAGCCCTCCAGCAGTTCGCGCTTGGCCACCCAGTCCAGCTCGCCGGACAGCGACATCGGGTCGCGCTCCAGCCGGTTGAGCACGTCCTCCCAGCGGGTCAGCACGTCCCGGGTCTGCTCGTCGGCGTCGGCGCCGAAGCGGTCCTCGACGTACTTGCGGGCCAGCTCGAAGTACTCCATCTGGAGCTGTACGGCGGTCAGCGTGCGGCCGCTGCGCAGCGTGATCAGGCGCCGCAGCGTCGGGTCGTGCGAGACCTGGTGCAGTGTGCGGACCGGCTGGTCGACGGCCAGGTCCACGGCGATGAAGCCGTCCTCGATCATCGACAGCACCAGTGAGGTGGTGCCGAGCTTGAGGTACGTCGACAGCTCGGAGAGGTTGGCGTCGCCGATGATCACATGCAGCCGGCGGTACTTCTCGGCGTCGGCGTGCGGCTCGTCGCGGGTGTTGATGATGGGCCGCTTGAGGGTGGTCTCCAGCCCGACCTCGACCTCGAAGTAGTCGGCCCGCTGACTGATCTGGAAGCCGTGCTCGTGGCCGTCCTGGCCGATGCCGACGCGGCCGGCGCCGGTGACGACCTGGCGGGAGACGAAGAACGGCGTCAGGTGGCGCACGATGTCCGAGAAGGGGGTCTCCCGCTTCATCAGGTAGTTCTCGTGCGTGCCGTAGGACGCGCCCTTGTTGTCGGTGTTGTTCTTGTACAGGTGGATCGGCTGGGCGCCGGGCAGCTCGGCGGCGCGCATCGCGGCCTCGGCCATGATCCGCTCGCCCGCCTTGTCCCACAGCACCGCGTCCCGCGGGTTGGTGACCTCGGGGGCGGAGTACTCCGGGTGCGCGTGGTCGACGTAGAGCCGCGCACCGTTGGTGAGGATGACGTTGGCCAGGCCGATGTCCTCGTCCGTGAGCTGACTGGCGTCCGCGGACTCACGCGCGAGGTCGAAGCCGCGGGCGTCCCGCAGCGGGTTCTCCTCCTCGAAGTCCCAGCGGGCGCGGCGCGCCCGGTGCATCGCCGCCGCGTAGGCGTTGACGACCTGGGACGAGGTGAGCATGGCATTGGCGTTGGGGTGCCCCGGGACGGAGATCCCGTACTCCGTCTCGATTCCCATTACGCGCCGTACGGTCATGCGGCCCTCCTTGCCCGGCGCGGCCCCAGGCCGGGGCCGGCGCTCAAGTACCGCTGCGCTTCCGGTCCGCGACCGGCCCCCGAGCCGCCGCGCCGCGGGATCGCGGCGGTACCGATGAGCCGGTTACGGCTGTGCGGTGCTGCGGAGATCATGACAGTCATTGCTCCGGTGGGGCTCGTAGGACTCATACGATGAATGCCGTCCGAAAAGCGCATCCGGCTGCGGATGCCCCGTCCAGGACATCCGCAGCCGGACAGCGGTGTTACAGGTACTGACCGGTGTTGGCCACCGTGTCGATGGAGCGTCCCGTGTCCGCGCCCTGCTTTCCGGTGACCAGGGTGCGGATGAAGACGATCCGCTCGCCCTTCTTACCGGAGATGCGGGCCCAGTCGTCCGGGTTCGTGGTGTTGGGCAGGTCCTCGTTCTCCTTGAACTCGTCCACGCAGGCGGCGAGCAGGTGGGAGACCCTGAGGCCCTTCTGGTTGTGGTCGAGGAATGCCTTGATGGCCATTTTCTTCGCCCGGTCCACAATGTTCTGGATCATGGCGCCGGAGTTGAAGTCCTTGAAGTAGAGGACTTCCTTGTCGCCATTGGCGTAGGTGACTTCGAGGAAGCGGTTTTCCTCGGATTCCGCGTACATCTGCTCGACGACCGACTGGATCATGCCGGCGACGGCCGCCTTCGCGGAGCCGCTGTGCTCGGCGAGGTCGTCCGTGTGGACCGGCAGTGTATCGGTCAGGTACTTCGAGAAGATGTCCTTGGCGGCCTCGGCGTCCGGACGCTCGATCTTGATCTTCACATCGAGGCGGCCGGGGCGCAGGATGGCCGGGTCGATCATGTCCTCACGGTTGGAGGCGCCGATGACGATGACGTTCTCCAGGCCCTCGACACCGTCGATCTCGGAGAGCAGCTGCGGGACGATGGTGTTCTCCACGTCCGAGCTGACTCCGGAGCCGCGGGTGCGGAACAGGGAGTCCATCTCGTCGAAGAAGACGATGACCGGCGTGCCCTCACTGGCCTTCTCCCGGGCCCGCTGGAAGACCAGCCGGATGTGCCGCTCCGTCTCACCGACGTACTTGTTGAGCAGCTCGGGGCCCTTGATGTTGAGGAAGAAGCTCTTCCCCGCGGGCTTGCCGGTGACCTCGGCGACCTTCTTGGCAAGGGAGTTGGCGACGGCCTTCGCGATCAGCGTCTTGCCGCAGCCGGGCGGGCCGTACAGCAGCACGCCCTTGGGCGGCCGCAGTTCGTGCTCCTTGAACAGGTCGGGGTAGAGGTACGGAAGCTCGACCGCGTCCCGGATCAGCTCGATCTGGTTTCCCAGGCCGCCGATCTTGGTGTAGTCGATGTCCGGGACCTCTTCGAGGACGAGCTCCTCGACCTCGCTCTTCGGCACGACCTCGTAGACGTAGCCGGACCGGGGCTCCAGCAGCAGGGCGTCACCGGGGCGGATGGTGGTTTCCAGCAGCGGCTCGGCGAGCCGCACCACGCGCTCCTCGTCGGTGTGCCCGATCACCAGGGCCCGCTCGCCGTCCTCAAGGACCTCCTTGAGGGTGACGATGTCCCCGGCGCGCTCGAACTCCATGGCCTCGACCACATTGAGCGCCTCGTTGAGCATGACCTCCTGGCCCCGCCTGAGGTCATCGAGCTCGACGCTTGGGCTGACATTCACGCGGAGTTTACGGCCTCCGGTGAAGATGTCGGCCGTGCCGTCCTCGTTCGCCTGCAGAAAGGCACCGAAACCGGCCGGCGGCTGCGCGAGCCGGTCGACCTCCTCCTTGAGGGCCACGATCTGGTCGCGGGCCTCACGGAGGGTGTTCGCGAGCCGCTCGTTCTGTGCGGACACTCCCGCCAGATTGGTCTGCAGCTCGACGATCCGCTCTTCGAGAATCCTCGTGTG
Source organism: Streptomyces sp. NBRC 110028 (assembly GCF_001417735.1). GTDB lineage: Bacteria > Actinomycetota > Actinomycetes > Streptomycetales > Streptomycetaceae > Streptomyces. Next base: position 177,671 of record NZ_BBUZ01000029.1, on the reverse strand, counting down.
ACGCGGAGAGTCGGCGAGCTTGCGGCGCAGGACGGCGATTTCCTGCTCGAGATAGGCAACCTGGCCGGCGGGGTCGTCAGACCCGCGCCCCGGCCGGATGCCGCGGTTGATGTCGTCGTCGTGGGCTGCCACGGTCCTCACCTCCTCCAAGGGGAGCTGGACGCTTCCTGACCCTACCTGGGCCGGTGCGGGTTGAAACCCCTAGATCACAAACCCGGTCGGCGTGTGTCCGATCTTCACCCTTGCGCACTCCCTCACGCCAGGTGAATACCCACCCAACAACATCGGAAAGCGAGCGGTTGTATCGTCGACCCGGTCAACACCCGCCAGGGCTGGCGATATTTAGTCAATGTTGAAACGCGTATCGAGGGAACGGCAGGCGACGCACCGTGCGGAACGAGGAGCTCGGCGATCTTGAAGTCTGGATTGACCAGGACCTGTGCACGGGTGATGGGATCTGTGCCCAGTACGCGCCCGAGGTCTTCGAACTCGACATCGACGGTCTAGCCTACGTCAAGAGCGCCGACGACGAGCTTCTGCAGGACAAGGGTGCGACGACCAAGGTGCCGCTGCCGCTGCTCACCGAGGTCGTGGACTCCGCCAAGGAGTGCCCGGGCGACTGCATCCATGTGCGGCGCGCCGCGGACAAGGTCGAGGTGTACGGCCCGGACGCGGAGTAGCGTCCGGGTGCGCGACAGCGCGTGACCGGTCAGACACTCCCCGGTACGGGAAGGGCCTTCAGTACGAACTTGCCGTCCCGCCACTGCCAGTTGACCTTGCGCTGCAGATCGGGACAGCACCGCGGGACGTTCGTGGACGAGTAGCCCAGCAAAGTGGCCGAAACCTTCGTTCCGCGCACGGCGAAATCCTTGACGCTCATCCCCTCCTTCGGATCGACGAAGGTCGCCACGATCCGGGGGGCCGCACCCGCGCGCTCCGGCTGGGCGAGCACGTAGACGCCGCTGGGCGGGTTGCCGGCCGCGGTCTCGCAGCGGACCACGGCGACGGTTTCCGGCTGCCCGTCCCCGTCGAGGTCTCCCGAGGCCCGGTCCACGACGCCGGGCTCGGCCCGGCCGCAGTCCATCGGGTAGTGCGCGGCCCGCGGATCGGGGGCCAGCAGGGCCGGGAGGCCGCCGGCGCGGTGCGCGGAGAGGGTGGCGGGGGCCGGGGTGGCCTTGGCGGCGGGGGGCTGGAAGACCGACGCCCCGGCGACGACGGCGGCCACGGCGGCCGCGGTCGCGATCCAGTGCACCGGACGGGTGCGGGTGTGTGCGAGATCCGGGCCCAGAGACTGCACGCGGGATGACTCCATGACATGGCTGCGGCGGAGGGGATGCTCCGCATCGTGCCACATCTCACACCGGCGCGGCCACCGCCCCGCAGGGGGAAGTCGGTGGCCGCGCCGGGTCGTTGGCGTGACCGGGCGGTCAGCCGGCGTCGGCCGCGGGGGGCTGGCCACCGGACGCGCCCCGCTTGCCCTCCGGGGCGCCGCTGGTGCCGGTGTCCTTCCCGCTGCCGTAGCCGGGGTAGTCGTCGCCGTACGCGCCCTTGGCGGGCCGACGGCGGCGCAGCGGCGGCTCCACGCCGTCCGCGAGCCGGCGGGCGGTGAGCAGGAAGCCGGTGTGGCCGATCATGCGGTGGTCGGGGCGTACCGCCAGGCCCTCCACGTGCCAGGTGCGGACCATGGTCTCCCAGGCGGACGGCTCGTTGAAGGTGCCGTGCTCGCGGATGGACTCCACGGTGCGGGCCAGCTGGGTGGTGGTGGCGACGTAGGCGCACAGGATGCCGCCGGGCACGAGCGCCTTGGACACCGCCTCCAGGCACTCCCAGGGGGCGAGCATGTCCAGGATGACGCGGTCGACGTCGGTGTCGGACAGGTTGTCCTGGAGGTCGCCGACGGTGAGCCGCCAGGCGGGGTGCGGGGCGCCGAAGTAGCGCTCGACGTTCTGGGAGGCGATCTCGGCGAAGTCGGCCCGGCGCTCGTAGGAGTGCAGCATGCCCTGGTCGCCGATGGCCCGCAGCAGGAAGGTGGAGAGCGAGCCGGAGCCGACGCCCGCCTCGACGACGCGTGCGCCGGGGAAGATGTCGGCCATCGCCAGGATCTGCCCCGCGTCCTTGGGGTAGACCACGGCGGCACCGCGTGGCATGGACAGGACATAGTCGGGGAGCAGGGGACGCAGCGCGAGATACGCGACGTTTCCCGTGGTGCGCACGACAGTTCCCTCGGGGGCGCCGATCAGCTCGTCATGGGGGAAGGAACCCTTGTGGGTGTGGAAATTCTTCCCGGCTTCGAGCGTGAACGTGTAGTGGCGTCCCTTGGGGTCGGTGAGCTGGACCTGGTCCCCGACCTGGAAGGGCCCGCGACGGCGGGCGGCACCGGTCGGTTCGGACATGTGAACAGCCTACCGGGGCGGGGAGGCTGTCCGGGACGGCGGGCCCCGGGGCGGCCGCCTCAGGCGGTCGGGGTGCGTGCCATGGCGTTGACGAAGGCGCGCTCGACGTCCGCCGTGGAGAGCACCCCGTAGATCTCGCCCGTCTCCTCCACCACCAGGTACTCCGTCGCCGGGGTGGCGCGCAGGGTGTCCAGCAGTTCCTCGCCGGTCAGCTCGGCGGAGACCCGCATACCGTCCTTGAGGTCCTGGGCGAGGCCGCTGACCGCGACCCAGGGACGCCGGTGCTCCGGGACCCCGACGATGGCCGCCTCCCGCACCACGGCGGTCGGGGCGCCGTGGCCGTCCACCACGACCAGGGCGCGCGCCCCCGCCTCGTTGGCCCGCCGCAGCGCCTCGGACAGCGGGGTGTCGGCGCCGACGGGCACGGCGCGCCGGGTGAGGTTGCGGGCGCGCAGGTCCGGCAGGCGCTCCCGCAGCCGGGCCATGCGCAGGCTGTTGCCCGCGCCGGTCCAGATGATCGCGGCCAGTATGGCGGCGAGCAGCGCGTCGGTGAGCGAGTCGACGCTGCCGAAGTCCTTGGGCTCGCCGCCGAGGCCGCCCGCCTGGGTGAGCAGCGGCAGTCCCACCAGGACGGCGACGGCGAGCGCCCGGCCGGTCCAGGCGGCGGCGACGGTGCCGGCCATGGGCCTGCCGCTGATCTTCCAGACGACGGCGCGCAGCATCCGCCCGCCGTCCAGCGGAAGGCCGGGGAGCAGGTTGAAGGCGGCCACGATGAGGTTGGAGATCATCAGCCCGGCGAGCAGCACCCCGGGCACCGAGTCGGGCTCCACGACCAGCATCCCGAGGTAGAAGACCCCGGAGAGGACCAGGGAGAGCAGCGGGCCGACGAAGGCGAGGACGAACTCCCGGCCCGGGGTCTCGGACTCCTTCTCGATCTCCGAGACGCCGCCGAAGAACTGCAGCTGGATCCGGCGCACCGGCAGCTTGAAGCGCAGGGCGGCCACGGTGTGGGCCAGCTCGTGCACCAGGACGGAGGCGTAGAAGGCGACGGCGAAGAACAGTGACACCAGGTAGCGGGCGGCACCCAGCTCCGGCAGCACCCGCTCCAGCTGGCCGCCGAAGACCCAGGTGATGAGGGCGGCCACCAGGAACCAGCTGGGCGAGACGTAGACGGGTACGCCGAAGGGGCGTCCCATCAGGATGCCGCCGCCCGACTCGGGTGGGCGGCGCGGCTTGTCCGCCTCGGGCTCGGTCGTGCGGTCCGCTCCCCCGTCGCCGGACTGCCGCTGCCCGCTGTTGTCCACGGTGTCCCCTCGTCGGGTGCGTCCGTCGCACCCTGTTTTGATACGGTCCCCACGATCATGCAGTGCGAGGGGCTCGGACGTCGATGGTATGCGTCCGGCTGTCGGTGGCGGGTCGTAGGGTCTTGGCCATGGGAATCACCTCAGGGCAGCCCGAACAGCCGGACGGGGCACCGCAGTCAGGCCGTGCCGCGTCGCTCTCCCCGTCCCGAGCGGCAGACTTCATGCGGTGCCCCTTGCTGTACCGCTTCCGGGTGATCGACAAACTGCCGGAGAAGCCGAGCGCGGCCGCGACCCGGGGCACGGTGGTGCACGCGGTGCTGGAGCGCTTGTTCGACGCGCCCGCCGCCGAGCGCACCGCGCCGCGCGCCCGGGCGATGGTGCCGGGCGAGTGGGAGCGGCTGCTGGCGGCCAAGCCGGAGCTGGCGGAGCTGTTCCGGGGGGAGGACGGCGCGGAGTCCCCGGAGCAGCTGGCCGAGTGGCTGGTGGGGGCCGAGAAGCTGGTGGAGGAGTGGTTCTCGCTGGAGGACCCGACGCGGCTGGAGCCCGCCGAGCGGGAGCTGTTCGTGGAGACCGCGCTGGAGTCGGGGCTGACGCTGCGCGGGATCATCGACCGGGTGGACATCGCGCCGACCGGTGAGGTGCGGATCGTCGACTACAAGACGGGGAAGGCGCCCGGGCCGCGGTACGCGGGCGAGGCGCTGTTCCAGATGAAGTTCTACGCCCTGGTGCTGTGGCGGCTGCGCGGCACGGTGCCGCGCCGGCTGCAGCTGGTCTATCTGGGCAGCGGCGATGTGCTGAGTTACGACCCGGACGAGCGGGATCTGCTCGGCGTGGAGCGCAAGGTGCTGGCCCTGTGGGAGGCGATCCGGCTGGCGACGGAGACGGGGGACTTCCTGCCGCGCCGGACCAAGCTGTGCGGCTGGTGCGATCACCAGGAGCGCTGTCCGGAATTCGGTGGCACTCCCCCGCCGTATCCGCTGCCCGTGATCCCGGCACAGTCCCCGCCCCTGTCCCCCGCTCCCTCCGGGGGCGACGGCTCCGGCAGAATGGACGCGGTCTAGCGAAGGAGATCCCGTGGCGATCCGCGTCCTACTGGTCGATGATCAACCGCTGCTGCGCACCGGCTTCCGGATGATCCTGGAGGCGGAGCAGGATCTGGCGGTCGTCGGCGAGGCGGGGGACGGTCTGCAGGCCCTCGACCAGGTGCGGGCGCTCCAGCCCGACGTGGTGCTGATGGACATCCGGATGCCGCGGATGGACGGGGTGGAGGCGACCCGGCAGATCACCGGCCCCGGGCGGGACGGCCCGGCGAAGGTGCTGGTGCTGACCACCTTCGACCTCGATGAGTACGTGGTGGAGGCGCTGCGCGCCGGGGCCAGCGGCTTTCTGCTGAAGGACGCGCCGGCCACCGAGCTGGTGCAGGCCATCCGGGTGGTGGCGGCGGGCGAGGCGATGCTGGCGCCGAGCATCACGCGCCGGCTGCTCGACAAGTACGCCGGGCACCTGCCGTCGGGTGAGGAGCCGGTTCCGGACACCCTGCACACGCTCACCGAGCGCGAGGTCGAGGTGCTCAAGCTGGTGGCCCGGGGCCTGTCGAACGCGGAGATCGCCGCGGATCTGTTCGTGAGCGAGACGACGGTCAAGACGCATGTGGGTCATGTGCTGACCAAGCTGGGGCTGCGGGACCGGGTGCAGGCCGCGGTCTACGCGTACGAGAGCGGGCTGGTCCGCCCCGGCGCGCAGTAGCCGTCCCGCCCCGGCGCCGGCCGCGCCGTCCCGGCGAGCGCGGTGCACGGAAAGGCGCGCGCCGGGGCGGGACGGGACCGGGGGTCAGTCGGTCGGCGACTTCTTGATCTCCCAGAAGCGGAAGACCGTCGAGGCGTCCAGGGTCCACTGCAGCCCGGAGATGGAGTCCTGGGCCACCGCGTACTGCTTGCCCTGCCACAGCGGCAGCATCGGCACGTCGTCGGCGACCAGGTTCTGGATCTTCTGGAAGTCGCCGACCGTGGCCGCGCGGCTGGGCTGGCCGGCGGTGGCCGGGATGAGCTGCCCGGTGAGCTGCGCCGAGGTGTAGTGGTTGGCCAGGACGTTGCCGGCGCCGAAGAACGGGGCGACGAAGTTGTCCGGGTCCGGGTAGTCGGGCACCCAGCCCTTGACGTAGACGGGGTAGTCGCCCGCGGCCACGCCCTTCTCGTAGGCGGCGGCGTCGGTGCTCTTCACGTCGACGTCGAACAGCCCGCTGGCGTTGAGCTGCTTGGCGATCTCGTGCAGGCCCGGCACGGTGCCGGGGCCGTAGCGGATCGGGGTGCCCCACAGGGTGAGCTTGACCTTGCCGGTGATCCCCTCCTCCCGCAGCGCCTGCTCGGCCTTCTCCGGCTGCGGCCGGTCGCCGTACTTGTCGAAGAAGGCCGTGTTGTGGCCGGTGATCCCGGCCGGGACGACCGAGTACAGCGGCTCGGCGGTGCGCTTGTAGACGTCCCGGACCAGGGTGGAGCGGTCGATGAGGTACGCCATGGCCTTGCGGACGCCCAGCTTCCCGGCCACCGGGTCCTCCATGTTGAAGACCAGGTGCTGGATCTCGGCGCCGGTTCCCTCGACGACGTTCAGGTTCTTGCCGCCGCTGAGGGACTCGGCCTGCAGGTCGGCCAGGTCCTTCATGGCCAGTCCGCGGTAGGCCAGGTCCACGTCGCCGCTTTGGACGGCGTCCTTCAGCTCCTGCTGCCGGCCTTGGAAGAACTTCAGGGTCAGCCCGGTGTTCTGGGCCTTGGCGGGGCCCTTGTAGCCGCCGTTGACCGAGAAGTCCGCCTCCTTCTTGCTGAAGGAGTCCAGCTTGTAGACGCCGGAGCCGGTCGCCTTGTTGTCGGTGCGCAGCTTGTCGGCCGGGTACGCGCTGTGGTCCACGATGGACCCGGCGCCGGAGGCGATCTTCTGCGGGAAGGTGGCGTCCGGGGTCCTCAGGTTGAACACGACGGTCCGCTCGTCCGGGGTCTTGATGTTCCCGATGGTGGAGAGCATCACCGCCGGGCCGTTCTCGTCGTTGATCCGCAGGGTGCGCTCGAACGAGAACTTGACGTCCTCGGAGGTGAGCGGATGCCCGTTGGAGAACGTCAGGTCGTTCCGCAGGGTGCAGCTGAAGACCCGGCTGGAGTTGTCCTTGAAGCCGCACTTCTCCGCCGCCTCCGGCTGCGGGGTGGTGCCGCCCTTGGGGAAGCTCAGCAGCGACTGGAACACGTTATTGAACAACAGCCAGGAGCCCGGGTCGTAGCCGGATGCCGGGTCGGTGGCCAGCACCTCGTCCGACATTCCCATGACGACGTGCTCACCGCTGCCCGCGGCGTCCCCGTCCTCGCTCCCACAGCCGGTGAGAAGGGCGGCGGCGAGTCCCGCACCGAGCGGAGCTGCCAGCCACTGGTCACGTTTCCTCACGGGTGGTTTCCTCACAGTTTCGTCGTCTCGTATCCGGCCCCCGTCTGGCGTCGCGTCAGCTGCCGGCGCCTCGGCCCAGCTCCCATAGCTGCAGCATGGTCGAGGAGTCGAACGCGTATTCGGCCCCAGTGATGTTCTCTCGCGCCGCCACATAGGTGTTCCCCTGCCACAGCGGCAGATAGGGCACATCGTCGGCGATGGTGTTCTGGATGGTCTGGAAGTCTCCGGCCGCGCGGCTGCGCTGGCTCTCCTGCCGGGTGCGCGGGATCAGCTCGTCCTGCACCGTGCTGTCGCGGTAGGGCGAGCCCAGGAAGTTGTCCTTGGTCAGGAACGGCGCGATGTAGTTGTCCGGGTCCGGGAAGTCCGGCAGCCACCCCATGCCGTAGGCGGCGTACGCGTGCTTGGGGAGGTTGGGGCGGAACTCGGTCCAGCGGACGCCCTTGATCCTGACCTTGAACAGGCCGCTGCGGTTGAGCTGGCCCTGCAGCTCCTTGAACTCCCGGGCGGTCTCCGGACCGTAGTGGTCGGTCGTGTACGTCAGGGTCAGCTTCACCGGGGTGCTGATCCCGGCATCGCGCAGGACGCCGCGGGCCGCGTCGGGGTCGGGGTCGCCGTACTCGTTGTAGAACGAGTTGGTGTGCGAGATGACGTTGTTCGGGATCATCGAGTACAGGGGCTCGGCGGTCCGCTTGTAGACGTCGCGCACCAGCGCCTGCCGGTCCACCAGATGGGCGATGGCCCGCCGTACGGCCTTGGCCCTCACCGACGGGTCCTCGGTGTCGAAGACGAGGCAGCGGATGCCCTGGCCGGAGGACTCGAAGAGCCGGACGCCCTTGACCTCGCCCTTGTTGAGCTTGTCGATCTGGCCGGGCGCGAAGCCGCGGTGCACCACGTCGATGTCGCCCTTGGCCAGCGCCTTCTCCATCGCCGAGGCGGATTCGAAGAACCGCAGCTCGACCTTGTCGCTGTCCGGCTTCACATCGCCCCGGTAGTTGGGGTTCCGGGTGAAGAGCACCTTCACCAGCCGGTCGCCCCGGACCTCGGTCTTCGCCTGGTACGGGCCCGAGCCCACGAGGTCGAAGCCCTTGCGCAGCGCGTTCCTCTGATAGACCTCGCTGTCCAGGATGGCCGCGGCCGGGGTGGTGAGCTTGGACGGGAAGGTCGCGTCGGGCGCGCGGAGGTGGATGACGACCTCGCGGGAGGTCGGGGTCTCGACCTTGTCCACGTTCGAGAGCAGGGAGACCGGGCCGTTGCGGTCCTTGATGCGCAGCATGCGGTCGAAGGAGAACTTGACGTCCTCGGAGGTGAGCCGGTGGCCGTTGGAGAACGTGAGGCCGCTGCGCAGGGTGCAGCGGTACTGCTCGCTCTGCCGATCCTGGAAGCCGCACTTCTGCGCGGCGTCGGGTATCGGCTCGGTGCCCGAGCGGGGCAGCCGCATCAGCGTCTGGAAGCTGTTGTGCAGGACGCTCCAGGAGGCGAAGTCGTAGGCCTGGGCGGGGTCCAGCGGGGCGGGCGCCGCCTTCGATGCCTCGATCCGGTCGGTGCTCCCCAGGACGATGGCGCCGTCCTCAGAGCCCGAGCCGCCGGATCCACCACATGCGGTGAGCACTGACGTCAGTAGGCCCGCCGCGGTCGGCAGCGCGAGCGACTTGCGCTTCATTGTCGGGAGTCTCCCTGCGATCGATCAACCACTCGCGACGAGATTAGTCCGAGGCGCCAGCCATGCTCAGACACAACGAAGTTGAGGCGATATCACGCACCGATAACGGGCGTGAGCCGACCGATATCCGAACACGGTCGCGTATCGTGCGGCATGTCGCCAATCCGGACACAAGGGTTCACCCAAATCGCACCAGACGGGACGCGCAGCAGATACCCACCCCACCTGTCGACGGCATATGCAGTGATAAACATCACGTCCGAAATGCCGTCGCCGCCGCACAAAAACGGGGAGCGCGTTATTCATTCTGCAATTTACAGAAATACGCTCAGTGCGCGATCAGTGCAGTGCTGTGACCAGCGAGCGCAGAAATGGAAGATCGACTTCTTCCAGCGACGCGACGACCGAACGGCCCGCCGCGGGCTCGATCGGTACGACGGAGGGCACCGCCACCACCCGGCACCCGGCCGCCTCGGCGGCCCGTACCCCGGTCGCCGTGTCCTCGATGACCACGCACCGCGCCGGATCGGCGGCCAGCCCCGCGGCGGCGAACAGATACGGGTCGGGGTGCGGCTTGGTGCGGCTGATCTCGTCTCCCGCGACCGTCAGCGCGAAGTTCTCGGATCCGATGGACCGCAGCAGCCGGTCCATCACCCGCCGGTGCGAGGCGGAGACCAGGGCGGTCGGCACCTCGTGCGCGGCCAGCTCGGTGAGCAGCCGGCGCGCACCGGGCAGCATGGGCACCGTCCCGTCGAGCAGCTCGGTGAAACGGCTGTTCAGCAGGCCGGACAGCTCCGCGAGCGCGATGTCGGCGCCGGTGGCCTCGATGAGGAACGAGGCGCTGCGGGCCATCGGGCCGCCGACCACCACCTCGCGGTACTCCTCGGCGAGGGCGTGGCCCAGCTCGGCGAAGATGGACACTTCCGCGTCCCACCAGATGTCCTCGGTGTCCACCAGAGTGCCGTCCATGTCGAGCAGGACCGCCTGCAGGGCGGAGCCCTCGGCGAAACGGGTGTCGACGGCGGGGATGCTGCTGGTCATCCAAACACCTCCGGATAAGGGGCACGAAGGCCGGCCCCCTTCCGCTGCGGGAAGACGACCGGCCTCTACCGGATCGACCAGTGTACGACGCGGGGCGTCGCGGCGCCCCCTGTCGGGCGCCCACCGGTTACCGGGCGTTGAAGTACTTGGCCTCCGGGTGATGGATGACGATCGCGTCCGTCGACTGCTCGGGGTGCAGCTGGAACTCCTCGGAGAGCTTCACCCCGATCCGCTCCGGCTCCAGCAGATCGGCGATCTTCGCCCGGTCCTCCAGGTCGGGGCAGGCCCCGTAGCCGAGCGAGAAGCGCGCGCCGCGGTACTTCAGCGCGAACATGTCCTCGATGTCGCCGGGGTCCTCACCGGCGAAGCCCAGCTCGGACCGGACGCGTGCGTGCCAGTACTCCGCCAGCGCCTCGGCGAGCTGCACGGACAGCCCGTGCAGCTCCAGGTAGTCGCGGTAGGAGTCGGCGGCGAACAGCTCGGCGGTCGCCTCGCCGATCTTCGAGCCGACGGTGACCACCTGGAGCCCGACCACATCGGTCTCGCCGGACTCCTCGGGCCGGAAGAAGTCCGCCAGGCACAGGCGGCGGCCCCGGCGCTGGCGCGGGAAGGTGAAGCGGGTCCGCTCGCTGCCGTCGTCGTTGAGCAGAACGAGGTCGTCGCCCTTGGAGACGCAGGGGAAGTAGCCGTAGACCACGGCGGCCTCCAGCAGGTTCTCCGTACGGAGCTTGTCCAGCCAGCCGCGCAGCCGCGGGCGGCCCTCGGACTCCACCAGCTCCGCGTAGCTCGGCCCGTCGCCCGTGCGGGCCTCCTTGAGCCCCCACTGGCCCTTGAACAGCGCGCCCTCGTCCAGCCAGGAGGCGTAGTCGACCTGCTGGATGCCCTTGACGACGCGGGTGCCCCAGAAGGGCGGGGTGGGCACCGGGTTGTCGGTGGCCACGTCCGAGCGCGCGGGGCCCTCCGGCTCCGGGTCGCTGAACGCCGTGTCCCGCTTGGGCACGCGGCGCTGCTTGAGCGCGGGCAGCTCCGCGCCGGGGACGCCGCGCTTGACGGCGATGAGGGCGTCCATCAGGCGCAGGCCCTCGAAGGCGTCGCGGGCGTAGCGGACCTCGCCCTCGTAGATCTCGTGGAGGTCCTGCTCGACGTAGGCGCGGGTGAGGGCGGCGCCGCCGAGGATGACGGGGTAGTCGGCGGCCAGGCTGCGCTGGTTCAGCTCCTCCAGGTTCTCCTTCATGATCACCGTGGACTTCACCAGCAGCCCTGACATGCCGATGACGTCGGCGCGGTGCTCCTGGGCGGCGTCCAGGATCGCGGAGACCGGCTGCTTGATGCCGAGGTTGACGACGTTGTAGCCGTTGTTGGAGAGGATGATGTCGACGAGGTTCTTGCCGATGTCGTGGACGTCGCCGCGGACGGTGGCGAGCACGATGGTGCCCTTGCCCTCGTCGTCGGACTTCTCCATGTGCGGCTCCAGATGGGCCACCGCGGTCTTCATCACCTCGGCTGACTGGAGCACGAACGGCAGCTGCATCTGGCCGGAGCCGAACAGCTCGCCGACGACCTTCATGCCCTCCAGCAGCGTCTCGTTGACGATGTCCAGGGCGGGCCGCTCGGCGAGGGCTTCGTCGAGGTCGGCCTCCAGGCCGTTGCGCTCGCCGTCGATGATGCGCCGCTGGAGGCGCTCGTCCAGCGGCAGGGCGGCCAGTTCCTCGGCCTTGCCCGCCTTGAGGGACTTCGCGGTGGCGCCCTCGAACAGCGCCATCAGCTTCTGCAGCGGGTCGTACCCCTCGGCGCGCCGGTCGTAGATCAGGTCCAGGGCCGTGGTGACCTGCTCCTCGTCGAACCGCGCGATCGGCAGGATCTTGCTCGCGTGCACGATCGCCGAGTCCAGTCCGGCCTTGACGCACTCGTCCAGGAAGACGGAGTTGAGGAGGATGCGGGCGGCCGGGTTGAGGCCGAAGGAGATGTTCGACAGCCCCAGCGTGGTCTGCACAGCGGGGTGACGGCGCTTCAGCTCGCGGATCGCCTCGATGGTGTTGACGCCGTCCTTGCGGGACTCCTCCTGACCGGTGCAGATGGTGAAGGTCAGGCAGTCGATGAGGATGTCGGACTCGTGGATGCCCCAGTTGCCGGTCAGGTCGGCGATGATCCGCTCGGCGATCTCCACCTTGTGCTCGGCGGTGCGGGCCTGGCCCTCCTCGTCGATGGTCAGCGCGATCAGCGCGGCGCCGTGTTCCCGGGCGAGCCGGGTGACCCTGGCGAAGCGGGACTCGGGGCCGTCGCCGTCCTCGTAGTTGACCGAGTTGATGACCGCGCGGCCGCCCAGCTTCTCCAGTCCGGCCTGGATGACGTCCACCTCGGTGGAGTCCAGCACGATGGGCAGGGTGGAGGCGGTGGCGAAGCGGCCGGCCAGCTCGCGCATGTCGGCGGCGCCGTCGCGGCCGACGTAGTCCACGCACAGGTCGAGCAGATGGGCGCCCTCGCGGATCTGCTCACGGGCGATCTCCACGCAGTCGTCCCAGCGGCCCTCCAGCATGGCCTCGCGGAACTTCTTCGACCCGTTGGCGTTCGTCCGCTCGCCGATGGCCAGGTACGAGGTGTCCTGGCGGAAGGGCACCGTCTGGTACAGCGAGGCGGCGCCGGGCTCGGGGCGCGGGTCGCGCGCGGTCGGGGTCAGGTCGCGGACCCGCTCGACGACCTGGCGCAGATGCTCGGGCGTGGTGCCGCAGCAGCCGCCGACCAGGGACATCCCGTACTCGCGGACGAAGGTCTCCTGGGCGTCGGCCAGCTCGCCCGGGGTGAGCGGGTAGTGGGCGCCGTCCTTGCCGAGCACCGGCAGGCCCGCGTTCGGCATGCACGACAGCGGCACGCGCGCGTGGCGGGCGAGGTAGCGCAGGTGCTCGCTCATCTCGGCCGGGCCGGTGGCGCAGTTCAGGCCGATCATGTCGATGCCCAGCGGCTCCAGCGCGGTCAGCGCCGCGCCGATCTCGGAGCCCAGCAGCATGGTGCCGGTGGTCTCGACGGTGACCGAGCAGATGATGGGCAGGTTGCTGCCGGTGGCGTCCAGGGCGCGGCGGGCGCCGAGGACCGCGGCCTTGGTCTGCAGCAGGTCCTGGGTGGTCTCGACCAGGAGGGCGTCCGCACCACCGGCGATCATGCCTTCGGCGTTCCGCTGGTAGGCGTCGCGCAGCGTGGTGTACGGGGCGTGGCCGAGGGTGGGGAGCTTGGTGCCGGGGCCCATCGAGCCGAGCACCCAGCGGGGGCGCCCGTCGGCGGCGAACTCGTCGGCCACCTCGCGGGCGATCCGGACGCCCGCCTCGGACAGCTCGTAGACCCGTTCGGGGATGTCGTACTCGCCCAGCGCCGCGTGGTTGGCGCCGAAGGTGTTCGTCTCGACGCAGTCCACGCCCACCTCGAAGTACGCCTCGTGGACCGAGCGGACGATGTCGGGGCGGGTGACGTTCAGGATCTCGTTGCAGCCCTCGAGCTGCTGGAAGTCGTCGAGGCTGGGGTCCTGCGCCTGGAGCATCGTGCCCATCGCGCCGTCGGCGACCACCACGCGGGAGGCAAGTGCCTCGCGGAGGGCGTCGACTCGGGCGGCGGATGCGGACGATGACGTGTGCGAGGCCATGGATGTGCTCCCTGGAGTGCGACGGCTGTCGGCTTTGCGCCCTCACTCGGGGAGGACGCACCAGGCCAGCCTAGCTGCCGGGCGCAAGGGGCAGGTGTCCGTCCCAGCAGCCGGACGAACATCCTCCGGCCGGCCGTCGCGGACTGGTGATCGTCGACGTTTGGCTCCATGTACCGCGAAGTCGGCATGGACCGATAGTGTTCAGCATTGTCGAACCGCAGTCAGGAGGTTGGCGATGGCACGGAACATCCAGTCGTTGGAGCGGGCTGCCGCGATGCTACGCCTGCTCGCCGGGGGCGAGCGCCGGCTGGGACTGTCCGACATCGCCTCCACCCTCGGTCTCGCCAAGGGGACCGCCCACGGAATCCTGCGCACCCTCCAGCAGGAGGGGTTCGTCGAACAGGACGAGAACTCGGGCCGCTATCAGCTGGGCGCCGAGCTGCTGCGGCTGGGCAACAGCTATCTGGACGTCCACGAGCTGCGCGCCCGGGCCCTGGTGTGGACGGACGACCTGGCGCGCTCCAGCGGCGAGAGCGTCTACCTCGGCGTGCTGCACCAGCAGGGCGTGCTCATCGTCCACCATGTCTTCCGGCCGGACGACAGCCGTCAGGTGCTGGAGGTCGGTGCCATGCAGCCGCTGCACTCCACCGCCCTGGGCAAGGTGCTGTCGGCGTACGACCCGGTGGCGCACAGCGAGGCGGTCGAGGGCGACCGGAAGCCGTTCACCCCGCGCACGGTGACCGAGGCGGAGGCGTTCGAGGGCGTTCTGGCGCTCACCCGGGCGCGCGGCTGGGGCTCGGACGTGGAGGAGACCTGGGAGGGCGTCGCCTCGGTCGCGGCCCCGGTGCACGACCGGCGGCGGCTGCCGGTGGGGGCGGTGGGGATCGCGGGCGCGGTGGAGCGGGTGTGCGCGGACGGGGAGCTGCGCTCCGACCTGATCGCCGCCGTACGGGACTGCGCGCGGGCGGTCTCCCGCGACCTGGGCGCCGGCCGCTTCTGAGCCCGGCGCCTCCCCCGGCCCTCCCCTGTCCGGCGTAGACCCGCTCCGACCTGGACCGGGAGTCCTGACCAGGACCTTTGGCCAGGTCGATGGTCATTCATCACGGTTTCACATCCTCCGTAGTTTTCCTCCACACGACCCTTGACGGGGTCTTCGCCGTGAAGAAAACTGCCGTTCATCGGTCGGCATTGTCGAACACCTGACGACAATATTCGCTATGGTGGACTCGCCGCGGGCCGACCAACGCCCTCCCACGAGGGCGCGGATCCTCGGCGGGACCCGGGGGTTCGCCTTCCCCTGGACGAAGGACAAAGGAGTCGCGGGTGTCCAGCTCCGACATCTTCATCGGCGAGACCATCGGTACCGCCGTACTCACCCTGCTCGGCTGTGGTGTCGTCGCAGGCGTTCTCTTGAAGCGGTCCAAGGCGTTCGACGCGGGATGGCTGGCGATCACCTTCGGGTGGGGCTTCGCCGTCCTCATGGGCGCGTACATTTCGGCGCCGCTCTCCGGCGCGCACCTCAACCCGGCGGTGACGCTCGGCCTCGCGATCGAGGGCGGCACCAAGTGGAGCGACGTGCCGGTCTACTTCCTCGGGCAGATCACCGGCGCCATGATCGGCGCGGTGCTGATGTGGATCGCGTACGTGGGCCACTTCCGGGCGCATCTCACCGACCGCGAGATCGTCGGCGGTCCGGGCGCCCAGGACACGAAGGCGGCCGACGCCGCTCAGGCCACCGGCGCGGGCCCGGTGCTGGGGATCTTCTCCACCGGCCCGGAGATCCGCAACACCGCCCAGAACCTGGCCACCGAGATCATCGCCACCACCGTGCTGGTCCTCGCCATCCTCACCCAGGGTCTGAACGGCGAGGGCAAGGGCCTGGGCGTGATCGGCGTCCTGGTCACCTCCCTGGTCGTGGTCGGCATCGGCCTCTCGCTCGGCGGCCCGACCGGCTACGCCATCAACCCGGTCCGTGACCTGGGCCCGCGCATCGTGCACGCCCTCCTGCCGCTGCCCAACAAGGGTGGCTCGGACTGGGGCTACGCCTGGATCCCCGTCGTCGGCCCGCTCCTCGGCGGAGCCCTCGCCGGCGGCATCTACCAGATCGCCTTCGCCTAGCCCCCACCCCATCGGACTCGCAGGAGAGCAATTCACCATGACCGACACCCACACCACAAGCGCCTCCTCCCACGGACACGGTCCGTTCATCGCCGCCATCGACCAGGGCACCACGTCCAGCCGCTGCATCGTCTTCGACCGGGACGGGCGCATCGTCTCGGTCGACCAGAAGGAGCACGAGCAGATTTTCCCCAAGCCCGGCTGGGTCGAACACGACGCGACCGAGATCTGGCAGAACGTGCAGGAGGTCGTGGCCGGCGCGATCACCAAGGCCGAGATCACCTCCGCCGACGTCAAGGCGATCGGCATCACCAACCAGCGCGAGACCACCCTGCTGTGGGACAAGAACACCGGTGAGCCGGTGCACAACGCGCTGGTGTGGCAGGACACCCGCACCGACGCCCTGTGCCGGGAGCTGGGCCGCAACGTCGGCCAGGACCGCTTCCGCCGCGAGACGGGCCTGCCCCTGGCGTCCTACTTCGCCGGGCCCAAGATCCGCTGGCTGCTGGACAACGTCGAGGGCCTGCGCGAGCGGGCCGAGGCGGGCGAGATCCTCTTCGGCACCATGGACTCCTGGGTCATCTGGAACCTGACCGGCGGCGTCGACGGCGGGGTGCACGTCACCGACGTCACCAACGCCTCCCGCACCATGCTGATGAACCTGCACACGCTCGACTGGGACCAGAAGATCCTGCACTCGATGGACATCCCGGCCGCCGTGCTGCCGGAGATCCGCTCCTCCGCGGAGGTCTACGGGCACACCGCCGACGGCATCCTCGCGGGCGTGCCCGTCGCCTCCGCGCTCGGCGACCAGCAGGCGGCCCTGTTCGGCCAGACCTGCTTCGCCGAGGGCGAGGCCAAGTCCACGTACGGCACCGGCACCTTCCTGCTGATGAACACCGCCGACAAGCCGGTCAACTCCTACAACGGCCTGCTGACCACCGTCGGCTACCGGATCGGCGACCAGAAGCCGGTGTACGCCCTGGAGGGCTCCATCGCGGTCACCGGTTCGCTGGTGCAGTGGATGCGCGACCAGATGGGGCTGATCAACAGCGCCGCCGAGATCGAGACCCTGGCCAGCTCGGTGGAGGACAACGGCGGCGCGTACTTCGTGCCCGCGTTCTCCGGTCTGTTCGCCCCGTACTGGCGCGACGACGCGCGCGGCGTGATCGCGGGCCTGACCCGCTACGTCACCAAGGCGCACATCGCGCGGGCCGTGCTGGAGGCCACCGCCTGGCAGACCCGCGAGATCGTCGACGCGATGACCAAGGACTCCGGCGTCGAGCTGACCGCGCTCAAGGTCGACGGCGGCATGACCTCCAACAACCTGCTGATGCAGACCCTCTCGGACGCCCTCGACGCACCCGTGGTGCGCCCGATGGTCGCCGAGACCACCTGCCTCGGCGCCGCCTACGCCGCCGGCCTGGCCGTCGGCTTCTGGCCGGACACCGACGCGCTGCGCGCCAACTGGCGCCGGGCCGCCGAGTGGACCCCCCGTATGGACGCGGACATACGGGACCGCGAGTACAAGAACTGGCTCAAGGCCGTGCAGCGGACCATGGGCTGGATCGAGGACGAGGAGTAACCCCAATGACCCCCCTGCAGAGCGTTCCTTCCCTCGGGACGCACCCGGCTGCCGGTTCGCACCCGACCCGCGCCGAAACCCGGGAACAGCTGTCCAAGGCTTCGTACGACCTCCTGGTGATCGGCGGCGGCATCCTGGGCATCACCACTGCCTGGCACGCCGCGCAGTCCGGACTGCGGGTGGCCATGGTGGACGCCGGCGACTTCGCCGGCGCCACCTCCTCCGCCTCCTCCAAGCTGCTCCACGGTGGCCTGCGCTACCTCCAGACCGGCGCGGTCAAGCTCGTCGCCGAGAACCACTTCGAGCGGCGCGCCGTCTCGCGCAGCGTCGCGCCCCACCTGTCCAACCCGCTCACCTTCTACCTGCCGGTCTACAAGGGCGGCCCGCACGGCGCGGCCAAGCTGGGCGCGGGCGTCTTCGCGTACTCGGCGCTCTCCGCGTTCCGCGACGGCGTCGGCCATGTGATCAACGCTGAGAAGGCCGCGCGGGACGTCCCCGAGCTGCGCACCGAGGGGCTGCGGGCGGTCGCCGTGTACGGCGACGGGCAGATGAACGACAGCCGCATGGCCCTGATGACGGTCCGGGCCGCGGTCGACGCGGGCGCCACCGTCCTCAACCACGCCGAGGTCACCGGGCTGCGCAAGACCGGCGGCCGGGTCACCGGGGCGGAGCTGAAGGACCGCACCGACGGCACCGAGTTCGGCGTCGACGCCCGGCTGGTGCTCAACGCCACCGGCCCGTGGGTGGACCACCTGCGCCGGATGGAGGACCCGCACGCGGCGCCGTCCATCCGTCTCTCCAAGGGCGCTCACCTGGTCCTCAAGCGCACCTCCCCCTGGCGGGCGGCGCTGGCGACGCCCATCGACAAGTACCGCATCACCTTCGCCCTCCCCTGGGAGGACATGCTGCTGCTGGGCACCACCGACGAGCCGTACGAGGGCGACCCGGCCGATGTCGCGGTCAACGAGGCGGACATCACCCAGATCCTGGACGAGGCCGCCTTCTCCATCCGCGACCAGCAGCTCTCCCGCGATCTGATCACCTATTCGTTCGCGGGGCTGCGGGTGCTGCCCGGCGGCCCCGGCGACACCGCCAAGGCCAAGCGGGAGACGGTGGTCACCGAGGGCAAGGGCGGCATGCTCTCCATAGCCGGCGGCAAGTGGACCACCTTCCGCCACATCGGCCGCACCGTGATGAGCAAGCTCGCCCAGCTGCCGGGCCGTCCGCTCGCGGACGACATGGAGCCGGTCGGGCAGCTGCCCAAGCACATGCCGCTGCCGGGCCTGGCCAATCCGCACGCGGTCGCCCACCGGCTGCTGGTGGACGGCGGTACGCCCGGCCCGCGCATGGCCGCGGACACCGCGCGCCATCTGGCGACCCACTACGGTTCGCTCTCCTTCGACATCGCGCGGCTGGCGAGCGGCGACGCGGCGCTCGCCGAGCGGATCCACCCGGACGCCCCCGAGATCTGGGCCCAGGTGGTCTACGCCCGTGATCACGAGTGGGCGCAGACGGCGGACGACGTGCTGCGGCGCCGCACCACGCTGACGATCCGCGGTCTGGACGACGACGCCATCCGCGGGCGGGTCGAGGAGCTGCTGGCCAAGCGCGCCTGACGGCAGACGGGCGGCAGACGGGCGGCCGGGCGAGGAGGAACGTCTCCTCGCCCGGCCGCCCGTTTGCCGCCCGTCTGTTGCCGCCTGTTGCTGCTTGTCGCCGCTTGTCGCCGCTTGTCGCGGTGCGGGGCGCGACCTTACTCGCGCGTTAAAAAGTTGCGGAATCACTCTTGCCTTCTTCGGCTGCGCGCGTATCAATAGCTTCCGCCCGCACGACATATGACGACCCGTCAGAGAGTGCGGGCGCAGCGCACCCCCACAAGCCCACCGCTCACTTCCCCCACTCCGGAAGGCAGTCCCCATGAGACGCATCAAGCTCGGGATCGGCACGGCAATGGGAGCAGCAGCACTGGCCGCCGGCGCGCTCGCGCTGGCGCCGAGCGCGGTCGCGGTCACCCCGACCACCGCGACCCTGACGGCCGAATGCGGAACCTATGGTTCCGGCCTGGCGACGCTGACGGCCACGCAGAACGGCACCGCCGCGACCATCACCCTCTCCTCGGCGGCCGTCAAGGCGCCGATCGACATTCCGGCGGGCTCGGTCGCCTCGACCCTGACCCTGTCCAAGAACGGCTCCGGCACCACGACCTTCACCGGCAACGCCAACCCGGCCATCAAGACCGGCGCCGATGTGACCACCGGCCCGCTCAAGGGCACCGTGGCCAAGGGCGACGTACTGGAGGCCAAGTCGCTGAAGCTGGTGGTCTTCGGCCTGATCACGGTCAACTGCACCGCCACCTCGGCCCAGTCCCCGGGCCCCTTCACCTTCTGAGCCACCTCGGCGGAAGCCGGCAGCGGGCCGGCGGCGTCCCCTGACGACGCCGCCGGTCCGCGCGCGTCATAATGGACCCATACATCGGATGTTTCACCCGGAGGTCCATCATGGCGGTCACCGACGAGGCGATCGAAAAAATCAAGGGCATGATCGTCTCGGGTGCGCTGCGCCCGGGTGACCGGCTCCCCAAGGAGAGCGAGCTGGCCGCGGATCTGGGCCTGTCCCGCAACTCGCTGCGCGAGGCCGTCCGCGCGCTGTCCCTGATCCGCATCCTCGACGTACGGCAGGGCGACGGTACGTACGTCACCAGCCTCGACCCCCAGCTGCTGCTGGAGGCGCTGAGCTTCGTGGTGGACTTCCACCGGGACGACACCGTCCTGGAGTTCCTGGCGGTGCGCCGCATCCTGGAGCCCGCGGCGACGGCGCAGGCGTGCAGCCGGATCAGCGACGCCGCGCTGGACGCGCTCGGCGCCCAGCTGGACGCGCTGGGGCAGACACCATCGGTGGAGGAGCTGGTCGCCTGCGATCTCGAATTCCACCGGGGCATCGTCCACGCGTCGGGCAATTCGGTGCTGTGCTCCCTCCTGGACGGGCTCTCCGGCCCCACGACCCGCGCCCGCGTCTGGCGCGGCCTCACGCAGGAGGACGCGGTCAGCCGCACCCTGCACGAGCACCGGGCGATCCTGGGCGCGCTCCGGGACCGGGACGCGGAGGCGGCGCGGTCGTGGGCGACGGTGCATGTGGCGAGCGTGGAGCAGTGGCTGCGCTCGACGCTGTGACGGCGGGCGGCTCTTTCCCCCACCCCGCCCCTTCCCGAACCGGGGCTCCGCCCCAGACCCCCGGCCCGAGGCCGAGGACCGGCCGCCCGCGCCCCGGTGTGCGGGCCCGGCCGACCCACCGGGGCGCACCCCGTACCCCTCGGACGCTCCGTCCAGCCCCCCGGCCCGATGCCCAGGGACCGACCACGCCCAGGCACGGGGCCGGGCGGTCCGCTCGGGCTTCACACGAGGGCCGGGCGGGGCCCCTGCCCCGGGGCCCCGCCCGGCCCTCGGTCCGGCGCCGAGAACCGGCCGCGCTGGGGCTGCGCCCCCGGGCTCCGGCTCGGGGCATCACGCCGGACGCCGCCAGGGGCCCCGCCCCTGCCCCTGCCCCTGCCCCTGCCCCTGCCCCTGCCCCGAGGCTGAGGAACAGCCGCGCCGAGGCATAGAGCCCGGGCAGGCCCACCGGGCCACTGCCCTCACCCCTCGGGGCTCCGCGTCAGATCCCCGGCCCGATGCCTGGAACGACCGCACCGAGGGACGGGGCCGGGCACCCCGTCAGGGCTCCGCCCTCGGGCACCGCCCCGGGGCCGAGGACCGGCCGCGGCGGGGTGGGCTGGGCGCTAGTGCCGCGTCAGCCAAGGTTCGCCCCGCTCGCCGCCCTGGCACGGCCATCTGCGGCGTTGCCGAATCAGCCGAGTAGGCCCACTACGAGGCCGATCCGGCGCCTTGCATCTGACCGCACCAGGACGCCTCGCTACCGGGCAAACCCTGACTGACGCGGCACTAGGGTTTCAGGCCGTACGCGCGGGTGGCGCTTGTGCCGAAGACCGAGGCGCGCTCGGCGGCGGTGAGGCCGGCCGTCGCCCGGTCGGCGAGGGACACGACGTCCGCGTACGTCGCGGCCAGTTCGCATACCGGCCAGTCCGACCCGAACAGCACCCGCTCCGGGCCGAACACCTCCAGCACATGGCGGGCGTACGGCAGCACCTGCTCCGGCTTCCAGGCCGTCCAGTCGGCCTCGGTGACCAGTCCCGACAGCTTGCAGTCGACGTTGGGCAGGGCGGCCAGTTCCGTCAGGAGGCCGGTCCACGGCTCGCGCTCGCCGCTGGCGACCGGCGGCTTCGCCGCGTGGTCGAGGACGAAGCGCACGCCGGGCAGTTCCCGTACCGCCGTGATCGCGGCGGGCAGTTCGCGCGGGGTGACCAGCAGGTCGTAGACGAGCCCCGCGTCGGCCGCGGTGGCGAGGCCGCGCCGTACGTCGGGGCGCGCCAGCCAGTCGGGGTCGGCCTCGTCCTGCACCTGGTGCCGCAGCCCGGCCAGCCGGTCGCCGCCCGGTCCCGCGGCCAGGGCGGCGAGCACCGCGGGCAGCTCGGGGTCGGTGAGGTCGGCCCAGCCGACGACGCCCGCGATCCGGTCCGAGGCGCCCGCCAGGGCGAGGAGTTCGCGGGTCTCGTCGTACGAGGAGCTGGACTGGACGACGACCGTGGCGTCGATCCCGTGGGCGTCCAGATGCGGCAGCAGGTCCGCGGGGGTGACGGTGCGGGCGATGGGGTCGGCCCAGGGGCCGTCCATCCACGGCTGCGGCCGGCGGGAGAGGTCCCACAGGTGGTGGTGGGCGTCGATTCGGCTCAGCGGCACGGCATGTCCTCGGGATCGGGCCGTCAGAGCGGCAGCGGGATGTCGTCGTCGAGCAGACGGCGCTCGACCAGCGCGTGCCACAGCTCGTCGGGGATGTCGTGGCCGAACATCTCGGCGTTGTCCCGCACCTCGGCCGGGGAGGCGCAGCCGACGACGGCGGCGGCCACGGCCGGGTGGCCGAAGGGAAAGCGCAGGGCGGCGGCCCGCAGCGGCACCCCGAACTCGGCGCAGACGGCGGCGAGCCGCCGGGCCCGCTCGGCGATCTCCAAGGGCGCCTCCTCGTAGTTGTAGCGCGCGCCGGGGCGGGGGTCGGCGAGCAGGCCGGAGTTGTAGACGCCGCCGGCCACCACGGAGGTGCCGCGCCGCTCGCACACCGGCAGCAGGTCGTCGTAGGCGGTGCGCTCCAGCAGGGTCCAGCGCCCGGCGCACAGGACGACGTCCACATCGAGGTCGGCGACGAAGCGGGCGAGGATGTCGCTGAAGTTCATGCCGAAGCCGATGGCCCGGACGAGCTTTTGGTCGCGCAGTTCGGCGAGCGCCGGGAAGGCCGTCTCGTACACCTCGCGGATGTGGTTCTCCGGGTCGTGGACGTAGACGATGTCGAGGGCGTCGACCCCGAGGCGTTCCAGGGAGGACTCCAGGGAGGCGCGGATGCCGTCCCGGGAGAAGTCCCACTCGCGGACGCGGTCGGGGGTGTCCGCGAACCCGTCCGGCTGGACGGGCTCGCCGGGCGCCCGGTCCCGCAGCCGCCGCCCCACCTTGGTGGAGAGCGTGTACGAGCCGCGCCCGCGCCCGGCGAGCGCGCGCCCCAGCCGCTCCTCGGAGAGCCCGACGCCGTAGTGCGGCGCGGTGTCCAGATAGGTGCAGCCGAGTTCCAGGGCGGTGTGGACGGTCGCCAGGGCGCGTTCCTCGGGCACGGCGGCGTACAGATTGGCGAGCGGGGCGCAGCCGAGCCCTAGGGGTGGTACGTAGACACCCGAGCGCCCCAGTTCGCGCGTCCCTTGGGGTACCTGCGCCATGGTTCCTCGCCTCTGTTCCCTGTTTCCCGGTGCTGTGTGTCAGTCCTGCTTCTCGCCGCTCGCGTAGCGGGAGATGATCAGCGCGACGATAATGATGGAGCCGTTGATGAACTGGTTCCACAGTGGCGGAACGCCGCCGAGGGTCATCACGTTGACGACCAATTGCAGCGTAAGCACACCCGTGAGGGCTCCGAAGAGCGTGCCGCGGCCGCCCTTGAGGCTGATGCCGCCGATGACCGCGGCGGCGAAGACCTGGAAGATCCAGCCGTTGCCCTGGGTCGCGGCGACCGAGCCGTAGTGGCCGGTGTAGAGGATTCCGGCGAACGCGGCCAGTACGCCGGCGGTGCTGAGCACGATCCAGGTGATGCGGTCGACGCGGATACCGGCGGCGCGCGCGGCCTCGGGGTTGCCGCCGATCGCGTACAGGGCGCGGCCGTGGCGCAGATAGCCCAGCGCGAGGCCGCCGAGCGCGTACAGGCCCAGGCACAGCCAGACGGCGGCGGGCGCGCCCAGCCAGTCGGCCTTGCCGAGGTAGCGGAACGACTCGGGGACGTTGACGATGGACTGCCCCTCGGCGACGCCGACCTGGAGTCCGCGCAGCATGGTGAGCATGCCCAGGGTCGCGATGAAGCCGTTGACGCGCAGCTTGAGCATCAGGAAGCCGTTGGCCGCGCCGATCAGGCCGCCGACCGCCAGGCACAGCGGAATGGCGGTCCATACGGGCAGCAGCCCGAGCCCTTCGAAGCGTGCGCCGTGCGAGGGCAGCACCAGCCAGAGGGCGATCACGGGCGCCACGGCGATGGTGGACTCCAGGGAGAGGTCCATCCGGCCGCTGATCAGGATCAGCGCCTCGCCCAGCACCAGCAGCCCCAGCTCGGTGGACTGCTGGACGACGCCGATCAGGTTGTCCTCGGTGAGGAAGGCGGGCGAGACGATGAAGCCGATCACGCCCAGGACGAAGATCACCGGGACCAGGGACAGATCGCGCCAGCGCGCGATGTCGATCCGCGGACGGCCGTGGGCCCCCGTCGCCCCGTCCGCCACCGCCTCGGCGGGCTGCTGCCGTGCGGTACCGATCATGTCTGTGGTCCTCCCGTGCGGTCTTCGGTTCCCCCTGCCGTGCCGTGCGCCGTGCCGTGCGTGCCGTGCGTGTCCGGTTCCGTGATGCCTTCCATCGCGGCGACCAGCTGGCGGTCGGTCCAGCCGCTGCCGAACTCGGCGACGACCCGCCCGTGGAAGAACGCCAGGACCCGGTCGCAGACCCGCAGGTCGTCCAGCTCGTCGGAGACGATCAGCGCGCCGCTCCCGGCCGCCGCCACCTCCCGTACGACGCCGAGCAGGGCGTCCTTGGACTTCACGTCCACCCCGGCGGTCGGCCGGATCGCGACCAGCACGCTCGGTTCGCGGGCCAGCGCCCGGGCGATGACGACCTTCTGCTGATTGCCGCCGGACAGGCCGGAGACGGGCTGCGAGGGCCCCGAGGTCTTGATGTCGAGCGAGGTGATCATGCGCTGGGCGAAGGCGCGGGTGCGGGACGGCAGCACCGTGCCGTACGGCCCCAGCTGGTCGGTGACGGTCAGCGTGGCGTTCTCGGCGACGCTGCGGCCCAGGACCAGGCCCTGGTCGTGGCGGTCCTCCGGGACGTAGCCGATGCCCGCGTCGATGGCGTGCGGCACGCTGCCGGGGCGCACCGGCCTGCCCCGTACCAGGACCCGGCCGCCGCCCGGTTTGCGCAGGCCCACCAGGGTCTCGCCGATCGCCGTGTTGCCGCTGGCGGTCGCCCCGGCCAGGCCCAGCACCTCGCCCGGCCGCACCACCAGGTCCAGCGGCGCGAACTCGTCCTCCAGGGTGAGCCCTTCGGCGCGCAGCACCGGTTCGCCGCCCTGGCCGGTCCTCCGCACGGTGACGGGAGCGTGGACGGCGGCCCGGGAGCCGCCGTCCCGGGCGGCTTCACCGTCGCCGGTCATCGCCGCGACCAGGTCCTCCTTGGGCAGGTCGGCGACGGGGGCGGTCAGCACGTGGCGGGCGTCGCGGAAGACGGTGACGGTGTCGCAGAGGTCGTAGACCTCCTGGAGGTGGTGCGAGATGAACAGGAAGGCGACACCCTGGCGGCGCAGTTCGAGCAGCTTGGTGAAGAGCCGGTCGATGCCGCCCGCGTCGAGCTGCGCGGTGGGCTCGTCGAGGATGATCAGCCGGGCTCCGAAGGACAGGGCGCGGGCGATCTCCACGAACTGCCGCTGTTCGACGCCGAGGTCCTTCGCCCGGGTCCGGGGGTCCACATCGACGCCGTACTCCCCCAGCAGCGCCCGGGCCTCCTCGCGCAGCGCGCGCCACCGGATGCGCCCGGTGCCCTGGAAGCGGCCCAGGTAGAGGTTCTCGGCGACCGTCAGATGCGGGACCACCATCGACTTCTGGTAGACGCAGGCGACCCGGCGCTGCCAGGCCCGGGTGTCGCCGTAGCCGGGGGCGGGTTCGCCGGAGAAGGTCACCTCGCCCTCGTCCGGGCGCTCCATGCCGGTGAGGACGGACACCAGCGTGGACTTGCCCGCCCCGTTGCGCCCGACGAGAGCGTGCGCCTCCCCGGGGCGCACGGCCAGGTGGGCGTGGTCCAGGGCGACGGTGGGTCCGAAGCGTTTGACGATGCCCCGCGCCCGGACCACGGTGGGCTGTGCTGCCGCTGTCATCACTCCTTCTTTTCGAGCTGGTTGGCCCACAGCTTCGGGTCGTCGACGTTCTTCTTGGTGACCAGCGGCGCCGGAAGCTGGTCCTCCAGACCGTTCTCGATCTTGACGATCTTCGAGCCGTGGTGGGTCGGTCCGGGCGTGAACTTCTCGCCGTCGAGCGCCGCCTTCGCGTAGTTCAGGGCCCACTGGGCGTAGAGGTCGGCGGGCTGGGAGAGGGTGGCGTCGATCTTCCCGGAGCGGATCGCGTCCAGTTCCTCCGGTATGCCGTCGTTGGAGATGATCGTGATGTGGCCCGTTCGGCCCGCGGGCTTGAGCAGTTTCTTCTGCTCCAGCAGCGCCAGGGTGGACTGCAGGAAGGCGCCGCCCGCCTGCATGTAGATGCCGTCGAGCTTGTGGTGCTGGGCCAGCAGGCTCTGCAGCTTCGCGGAGGCGACGTCGCCCTTCCAGTCGGTGGGCAGCTCGTGCACCGTGATGCCGGGGTACTTCTTCTTCATGCAGGAGGCGAACGCCTGCGACCGGTCGCGGCCGTTGATGGAGCTGAGGTCGCCCTGGAGTTCGGCGACCCGGCCCTTGCCGCCCAGCTGCCGGCCGAGGTATTCGCACGCCTTGGTGCCGTACGCCCGGTTGTCGGCCCGCACCACCATGTAGATCTTGCCGGAGTCGGGACGGGTGTCCACGCTGACGACGGGGATCTTCTTCTCCTCCAGCCGCTCCAGGGTGGAGGAGATGGCCCCGGTGTCCTGGGGCGCCATGACGATCGCCTTGGCGCCCTGGTCGGTGAACGCCTGGACGTTGGAGACGAGCTTGGAGATGTCGTTCTGCGAGTTGGACAGCGGGAGCGCGGAGACCGTGCCCTTGTCGATGCCCTTCTCCAAGTACTGCTGGTAGGAGTTCCAGAAGTCGGTGTCGGTGCGCGGCATGTCGATACCGACCTTGCCGCCTCCGGCGCCGTTGCTCTCGCGGTTGCAGCCGGCCAGCCCGGCGACGGCGAGCAGCACGGCACAGGCCGCGGCTCCGGTCGTGCGGAGTCTCCTCATCGAGTCCCGTCCTTGGTCGAGTGGTGCGACGTGCGGGGTGCGATGGTGCGCTGTGCGGATGTCCGGTGCGGCGGCGCGGTGTGGGGCTCAGGTGGCGGGGCGCAGGCGCAGCCCCTGCATCCCGCCGTCGACGGCCAGCGCGGTGCCGGTGACGGCCGCGGCGGCGGGACTCGCCAGATACGCGACGGCCGCGGCGACCTCCTCGGCCGACACCAGGCGCCCGGTCGGCTGGCGGGCCTCCAGGGCGGCGCGCTCGGCCGCCGGATCGGTGGTCTGGCCGAGCAGTCGCCCCACCCACGGGGTGTCGACGGTGCCGGGGTTGACGCAGTTGACGCGGATGCCCTCGCGTACGTGGTCGGCGGCCATGGCGAGGGTCAGCGACAGCACCGCGCCCTTGCTCGCGCTGTACGCGGCGCGCTGCGGCAGTCCGGCGGTGGCGGCGATCGAGCAGGTGTGGGTGATGGAGACGGCGCCGGGCCGCCTCGCCGTCGCGGCGCGCAGATGCGGCAGCGCGGCCCGCGCGGTGCGCACCAGGCCCAGTACGTTGACGTCCAGCAGCCGCTGCCACTCCTCGTCGGGATTGTCCTCGACGGTGCCGATCGCGCCGATGCCCGCGTTGCCGACGACGGTGTGCAGGGCGCCGAATTCGGCCACCACCGCCTCCACCCCGGTCCGTACTCCCTCGTCGGAGGTGACGTCGGCCTTGACCGGCAGGGTGCCGGCCGGGGCGCCCGACGGGTCCCGGTCGAGCACGGCGACCCGCGCACCGCGGTCGCGCAGCGTGGCGGCGATGGCGGCGCCGATGCCCGAGGCGCCGCCGGTGACGAGCGCGGCCAGCCCTTCGAAGTCGCCGGTGGGGCTCAAGGGGTCTCCTCCTGTCGTACGGACTGCGGTGCCGGCTGCTGTGCGGCGTTCCGGGCCTGCCATTCGGGCCCGTCGGGATAGCGGTAGGCGGCGATCGACTCGGGGAGCATCCGGGCGGAGAACCCCGGGGCGGCCGGGGCGCGGTACCGGCCGGCCTCGACGACCACCGGATCGGCGAAGTGCTCGTGGAGGTGGTCGACGTACTCGATGACCCGGCCCTCCCAGCTGCCGGAGACGGCCACGAAGTCGAACATGGCCAGATGCTGGACGAGTTCGCACAGCCCGACGCCGCCCGCGTGCGGGCACACCGGCACCCCGTGCTTGGCGGCGAGCAGCAGGATCGCCAGGTTCTCGTTGACCCCGGCCACGCGCGCCGCGTCGATCTGCACGAAGTCGACGGCCTCGGCCTGAAGCAGTTGTTTGAAGACGACGCGGTTGGCGACATGCTCACCGGTGGCGACCTTGACCGGCTGTCCGGCGCGGATGGCGGCGTGGCCGAGGAGATCGTCCGGGCTGGTCGGCTCCTCGATCCAGTGCGGGTCGTACGGCGCCAGCGCGCGCATCCAGCGCAGCGCCTCCGCGACGTCCCAGCGCTGGTTGGCGTCGACGGCTATCCGGATGTCCGGGCCGACCGCCTCGCGGGCCAGCCGCATCCGTCTGAGGTCCTCGTCGAGGTCGCCGCCCACCTTGAGCTTGATCTGATCGAAGCCGTCGGAGACCGCCTCCCGCGCCAGCTTGATCATTTTCTCGTCGGAGTAGCCGAGCCAGCCCGGCGAGGTGGTGTAGGCGGGGTAGCCGCGCTCGCGCAAGCGCGCGGCGCGCTCGGCGCGGCCGGGCTCGGCGGCGCGCAGGATCTTGAGCGCCTCGTCTCGGGTGAGGGCGTCGCTGAGGTAGCGGTAGTCGACGAGGTCGGCCAGCTCCTCGGGTGACATGTCGGCCAGGAACTGCCACAGCGGCTTTCCGGCCAGCCGGGCGGCGAGGTCCCAGGCGGCGTTCACCACCGCGCCCGCCGCCATGTGCATGACGCCCTTCTCCGGGCCGAGCCAGCGCAGCTGCGAATCGTGGGTGAGGTCGCGGTAGAGGTCGGCCAGCCCGGCCGCGGTGAGCGGGGCGGGACGGCCGATGACCTGGGGGCGCAGGGAGTGGATGGCGGCGGCGGTCACGTCGTTGCCGCGGCCGATGGTGAAGACGAAACCGTGGCCTTCCGCCCCGGCGGTGGTGTCGGTGGTGTCATCGGCGTCCGTGCGGAGCACCACATAGGCAGCGGAGTAGTCGGGGTCCGGATTCATGGCGTCCGAGCCGTCGAGCTGCTCCGAGGTGGGAAACCGGATGTCATGGACCTCGAACTCGGTGACGGTCGGGCGCAAACTCAATGGGGGGCTCCCTGAACGACGCGCAATAGAACATCGGACCTTTATCGGTGATCCGATGTATAGCGCTGACCTGGCGGTCTCGTCCAGAGGTGTGGCGGAACTTTCAGGAAACAGGTCGGATGAATGACTGTGGGTTGCTGTACGGGGGCTGCGGCGGGAGCCCCTCGAAGCCGTAGGCTTGGGGCGCACGCAAACGAACTGCAACCGGGGGCGGTACCAACCCGTCCGCCCCGGTCGGAAGGAGGCGCTGGGTGATCGAGCTTGAGGGGGTTCCCGAGCTGATCGACCCGGTCATGATCTGTGCCTTCGAGGGCTGGAACGACGCCGGAGACGCCGCCTCCACCGCGGTCGGGCACCTGGACCGGGAGTGGAAGGGCGAGGTCTTCGCCGCCCTCGACGCCGAGGACTACTACGACTTCCAGGTGAACCGGCCCACCGTCGCGCTGGACAACGGGGTCCGCAAGATCACCTGGCCGACCACCCGGCTCTCCGTGGTCCGCGCGGAGGGCGGCGAGAAGACCCGCGACCTGGTGCTGGTGCGCGGTATCGAGCCGAGCATGCGGTGGCGGTCGTTCTGCAACGAGATCCTCGGCTACGCCCATGAGTTGGGCGTCGAGATGGTCGTCGTCCTCGGGGCACTGCTCGGCGACACCCCGCACACCCGGCCGGTGCCGGTCAGCGGTGTCACCTCCGACCCGGACCTGGCCCGCAGCCTGGACCTCGAGGAGACCCGCTACGAGGGCCCGACCGGCATCGTCGGCATCCTCCAGGAGGCCTGCACCCACGCCGGTGTCCCCGCGGTGAGCCTGTGGGCGGCCGTCCCGCACTACGTCTCCCAGCCGCCGAACCCGAAGGCGACCCTGGCCCTGCTGAACCGCCTCGAGGACCTGATCGGCGTCCGCATCCCGCTCGGCGAGCTGACCGAGGACGCGCGCGCCTGGCAGCTCGGCGTGGACCAACTGGCCTCGGAGGACAGCGAGGTCGCCGAGTACGTCCAGTCACTGGAGGAGGCCCGGGACACCGCGGAGCTGCCGGAGGCGTCGGGCGAGGCGATCGCGCGCGAATTCGAGCGCTACCTGCGCCGCCGGGACGGCTCACCGGGCACGCCGGGCGGCCATGCGACGGAGACGGGCACCGGCGGCGTGGCCGACGGCCGCGAGGGCGCCCCGTACCTGCGCGACCCCGGCAGCGGCCACCCCCGGCCCCGGAAGCCGTCCGCGAAGGACGACGATTCCGGCGACGACGCCTCCGGCGACGACGAGGACGCGGGCAGCACCGGCCCGGACGACCGCCCGGACGACCAGGGCTGACTCCGGCGCGCGCCCGGCCTCGCCCTCGGGGGGCCGAGGGCGAGGCCGGGCTCAAAGGCTGAAACCCCCAGGACCCGGGGTCCTGGGGGCTTCACCTCTGGCTGGGGCCGGGGCCGGGCCGAGGCCTACAGGGCTACGCCCAGCAGGGCGTCCACCGCTCGGGAGACCAGGCCCGGGGCTCCCTCGTCCGGGCCGCCGGAGGACGACTGGGCGGCGGCCCAGCGGTCCACGGCCGCCAGGGCCGCCGGGGAGTCGAGGTCGTTCGCCAGGGCCTCCCGCACCTCCTCCACCAGCGCGTCCGCCGACGGGCCGTCCGGCCGTGAGACGGCGGCGCGCCAGCGGGCGAGGCGGGCCTCGGCGTCCCGCAGGACGCCGTCGGTCCACTCCCAGTCGGAGCGGTAGTGGTGGGCCAGCAGCGCGAGCCGGATGGCGGCCGGGTCGACGCCGTCGCGGCGCAGTGCGGAGACGAAGACCAGGTTGCCCTTGGACTTGGACATCTTCTCGCCGTCCAGCCCGACCATCCCGGCGTGCACGTACGACTGCGCGAACGGCCGCTCGCCGGTGAGGACCTGGGCGTGCGAGGCGCCCATCTCGTGGTGCGGGAAGGCGAGATCGGAGCCGCCGCCCTGGACGTCGAAGCCCATGCCGAGGTGGTCGAGGGCGATGGCCACGCACTCGATGTGCCAGCCGGGGCGGCCGGGGCCGAGCGAGCCGCCGTCCCAACTCGGCTCGCCCTCACGGGCGGCCACCCACAGCATCGGGTCCAGCGGGTTCTTCTTGCCCGGGCGCTCCGGGTCGCCGCCGCGCTCGGCGGACAGCAGGCGCATGGCCTCGGCGTCGAGGCGGCTGACCGAGCCGAAGGCGGGGTCCGACTCCACGGAGAAGTAGATGTCGCCCTCGACCTCGTAGGCCGCGCCCGCGTCCCGCAGCCGCTCCACGAGCGGCACGATCCCCGGTATGGACTCGACGGCGCCGATGTAGTGGCGCGGGGGCAGCATCCGCAGGGCCGTCATGTCCTCACGGAAGAGGGCGGTCTCGCGCTCGGCGAGGGCGGTCCAGTCGTCGCCGTTCGCCACGGCCCGCTCCAGCAGCGGATCGTCGATGTCGGTGACGTTCTGGACGTAGTGGACCTGGCGCTTGGTGTCGAGCCACACGCGCTGGACGAGGTCGAACGCGTTGTAGGTCGCCGCATGACCCATGTGGGTCGCGTCGTACGGCGTGATGCCGCAGACGTAGATGCGGGCGACGGGGCCGGGGGTGAGGGTGATCGGTCCCCCGGTCGCGGTGTCGTGGATCCTCAGGTCGCGGCCTCTGCCAGGCAGGGCGGGAACCTCGGAAGCGGGCCAGGCATACATGCAATGAGCGTAACCGGATGCCAGTTCCGGATACGAACCGGACCGGCCCCGCTGACCGTTTGTTGGCCGGATAGGCGGTCTTGCGCATGCGGCCGTGAGCTGCTTGGCCGCTGCTGTCGTGGCCGTCCCGTACGCCCTCGGCTCAGACCGGCGGCCATGGGATGGCGGGCCACTGGCCGCTGGGCGCGGGGTGCACCCCGGTCCGCAGCAGGGCCGCCACCCGCGCCCGCAGCGCCTCGATCTCGGCGTCGGTGATCAGCTTCGCCAGCCGGGCGTGGAGCGGGCCGTCGGCGAGCTGGTCCACCAGCCGGCGCAGCACCTCCAGCATGTCGTCCGGCAGCGGCTCCCCGGCCCATCCCCACAGCAGGGTGCGCAGCTTGTCCTCGGCGTTGAAGGTCACACCGTGATCAATCGCATAGAGCCGGCCACCCGCGGCGGGCAGCAGATGGCCGCCCTTGCGATCGCCGTTGTTGATCACCGCGTCGAGTACGGCCAGCCGCCGCAGCCGTACGTCATCGGCGTGCACCAGCAGCGCGGTGCGGCCCTCGCCGACCTCCGCGAAGCCGACCGCCTTCCAGCCGGGGCCCGGCTCGTCGCCCTCGACGAGCGCGAGCAGTTCGGTCCCGTCGGCGGCCGACCCGCCGGTGCCGTCGGACTCATCGGAGCCCCGGGGCCCGCCGTCGGCCACCTCGACCCACAGCTGGCACATGCCCTGCCCGTACGGCCCGTCGCGCAGCACGGTGGGCGGCACCAGGCCCCAGCCGGTCGCCTCGGAGATCTCGTACGCCGCCACCTCGCGCTGGGCGAGGGTGCCGTCAGGGAAGTCCCACAGCGGCCGCTCCCCCGCCACCGGTTTGTAGACGCAAGGGGCGCTGTGGCCCTCGTACTCGACCGTGCAGTAGAGCACCGCGTTGGACGCCTCGCGGACCCGGCCGCGCACCGTCAGCTCGCCCCGGGCCAGCAGCTCGGACGGCTCGGGGGGCGTCAGGCTTCGCGGCGGTATCCGTTCTGGCGCGGACATACGTGTCCTTCCGGGTCGAGCGGCAGGCTGCACAGCGGGCAGGGCGGCCGGCCGGCGTTGACGACGTCGAGCGCCCGCTTGGCGAAGGCGCGTGCCTGGGTGCCGGTGAGCCGCACCCGCAGCATGGGAGGCCCGTTCACGTCGTCCTGCAGGAGCCGTTCCTCGGCCTCGGCGAGGTCCTCCTCGGACTCGGCCTCCAGCTCGACGAGCGCCTGCGCCTCCACGATCATGCGCTGTTCCTCGCCATCCCAGGCGAGGGCCATGGTGCCGACGCGGAATTCCTCTTCCACGGGGGCGTCCAGCGGTGCGGTGTCGCTGAGTTCGGAGGGGGCGACGGCCGGTACCGGCGCGTTGCCGCCGGTGCGCCGCACCACCTCGTCGAGCAGCTCGTCTATCCGCTCGGCAAGCGCCGCGACCTGGGTCTTCTCCAGTGCCACGCTGGTGGTCCGGCCACCCGCGGACGCCTGCAGGAAAAAGGTACGGCGGCCAGGCAGCCCGACCGTACCGGCGACGAATCGGTCCGGCGGGTCATAGAGGAACACCTGACGGGACAACGTCCTGCTCCATTTGCGTCGACGGGTCGGCTGGTTGACTACTCAGGTCGCGGCTGCCGCGGCGGCGCGGCCGCGCCGCGGGACCACCCTACTGCGCCCGGAGATCATGGTGCCCCCGCGTCGCCACCCACCGCCGCGTCCCCGCCACGGTCGGCGGGGGCATCCGCCCGGGGCACGAGCCCCGCGAAGTCGCCGGTGTCCCCCAGCCGTACGACGAAGGGGCGGGTGGGGGTGTAGCGGATCGCGGTGACCGAGCAGGGCTCGACCGAGATCCGCTGGAAGAGGTCGAGGTGGAGGCCGAGCGCGTCCGCGACGATCGCCTTGATGATGTCGCCGTGCGAGCACATCAGGTAGGTCGCGTCGGCGCCGTGCTCCTCCTCGACCCGGGCGTTCCAGTCGCGCACCGCGTCGACCGCGCGCGCCTGCATGGCGCGCATGGACTCGCCCCCGGGGAAGGCCGCGGCGGACGGATGCTGCTGGACGATGTTCATCAGCGGTTCATCGCCCAGCTCGGCGAGTTTGCGGCCCGACCAGTCGCCGTAGTGGCACTCCCCGATCCGCTCCTCGGCGTGCAGCGGCAGTCCGGGGCGGGCGGCGAGCAGCGGGGCCAGCGTCTCCTGGCAGCGCTGGAGCGGGCTGGCGACGGCGGCGGCGAGCGGCAGCCCGGCGAGCCGCCCGGGCAGCGCCGCGGCCTGGGCGGCGCCGCGCTCGTCGAGGGCGACGCCGGGGGTCCAGCCCGCGAGGACGCCGGCCGTGTTCGCGGTGGACCGTCCGTGCCGGACGAGGATCAGCGTGGGCATGTCTGCCACCCTACGGCCCCTCCGGGCCCCCTCAGGGAGGGTGTCCGCCCGTCGTGCGCGCCTCCCCCCGGTGCGCTTCTTACCCGGGCGAGGCACAATGCCCCGCGTGATCGTGGATTGTGCCATCTACCGGGACGGGTGCCGCACCGAGGGACCCGCCGACTTCTCCGACGCCCTCGACCAGGCGCGTCTGACCGGGGACTCCTTCCTCTGGATCGGGCTGCACGAGCCGACGGAGAAGGAGTTCGAGCTGGTCACCAGCGAGTTCGGGCTGCACCCGCTGGCCGTGGAGGACGCGCTGACCGCGCACCAGCGGCCCAAGCTGGAGATCTATGACGACTCGCTGTTCCTCGTGCTCAAGCCGGTCCGGTACGAGGAG
Organism: Streptomyces sp. NBRC 110028; assembly: GCF_001417735.1. Taxonomy (GTDB): domain Bacteria; phylum Actinomycetota; class Actinomycetes; order Streptomycetales; family Streptomycetaceae; genus Streptomyces. The sequence continues at coordinate 143,327 of NZ_BBUZ01000029.1, read as the reverse complement.
AAGGCCGGGACCGTCACCGCCGGTGAGCTGATGGTGTTCGTCGGTGACTCCTTCGTGGTGACCGTACGGCACGGCGGGGCCAATCCGCTGAGCACGGTGCGGGAGCGGCTGGAGCAGACCCCCGATGTGCTCCAGCACGGGCCGACGGCGGTGATGTACGCGGTCGCCGACGCGGTCGTGGACCACTACCTGGACGTCGCGGACGCCCTCCACGAGGACCTGGACGGCCTGGAGACCGAGGTGTTCGCACCGGAGGGCGGCGGGGGCCAGAACACGGCGGGCCGGATCTACGCCTTCAAGCGCGAGGTGCTCGAATTCCGCCGCGCCACCGGCCCGTTGGCGGAGCCGATGACCCGGCTCGCGGGCGCCGGGGTGCCGTTCGTCCACGAGGGCTCGCGGCCGTTCTTCCGCGACGTCAGCGACCATCTGACCCGGGTGAACGAGCATGTGGAGGGCCTGGACCGGCTGCTGTCGGACATCCTCTCGGCCCATCTGGCGCAGATGGGCGTGCGGCAGAACGACGACATGCGGAAGATCTCCGCCTGGGCGGCGATGGCGGCGGTGCCGACGCTGATCGCCGGTGTCTACGGCATGAACTTCACGCACATGTGGGAGCTGCGCCAGCCCTGGGGCTATCCGGCCGCGCTGGGGCTGATGGCCGGAGTGATCGCGCTGCTGTACCGCATGTTCAAACGGCGCGGCTGGCTCTGAACGACGCCCGGCCCTTCGGGACCGGGGTTCAGGCGAACTCGGGCGCCTCGGGGGCGGCCGTCTCCGAGGCCCCCAGCGCGTCCCGCCGCTCGGGCATCCGCAGCGTCACCATGCGGCGCCAGCCGCCCAGCCGCTCGTACCCGTACCCGGCCTTGATGCCCGCCGTCAGCACCGCGGTCTTCCGCTTCGACCAGCCGAGGATGCGCCCCATCTGCGCCAGCACGGCGAGGCTGACGCACCGGTGGACCTCCATCTCGACGAGCGCGCACTCCCGTAGCGCCCGCTGGATGGTCCGGCCGTACCCGGCGGCGGCCAGCCGCAGCAACTCCTCGTGGCAGTAGGCGAGGTGGTTCTCCTCGTCCTTGGCGATCATCGTGACCGCCCGGCCGACCTCCGGATGGTCACCGAAGCAGTCGCGCAACATGGTCATCTGCGCGGCGGCGCGCTGCTCGGTGACCCGGCTGTGGGCGAGGTAGAGGACGATGTCGTGCTCGGTGAGCGGGTCGTCGCGGCGCAGCTTCTCGTGGGCGAGGCCGACGCCGCGGGCCTCCAGCAGCATGGTGTAGTCCGTCGCCCGCGGCACCTCCACCGGCTCCAGGCAGCGCTTGCGGAGCAGGGCGTTGAAGATCCGGCCGTGCTTGTCCTCGTCGGCGCCATGGCGGGTGATCTTGGGGGCGAGGGCACGCTGGCTGTCGGGCACGAGGGCGGCGATCCGGCCGTTCTCCCAGCCGCCCTGCGCCTCGCCGCTGGCCGCGATGGAGCAGAACAGCCGGAACGACTCGTCGTTCCCGAGGATCTCCTGGAAGACGCTTTTCGCCGAGAGCATGACTGCCACCTCCGGGCACGGCATGCGCGATGGTCGCGATGTCCGCGCTGAAAAGAGTCAAATGCCGGGTATCGACAGTGGCAACAGGTGGGGCGTCCGGCTCATCCGTACGAGGGAATCACGAGCGAATACGGAGGGCCCCGCCGGACGCGTAACCCGGCGGGGCCGGAGGCGTTGTGCTCGGTGACGGCCGTGGCGGGGAAGACCCCCGAGCCCCCACCACGGCCGCGGAAACATCCGCCGCGCGAGCCCGGCTACGCCAGCCCCGCGCGCTCCAGCGCCTCGACACCGGCCCGCAGCCCGGCCACCCGCTCCTCCAGCGTGAATCCCGCGGGGCTGAGCGACAGGGTGGTGACACCGGCCTCGGCGTACGCCCGCATCCGGTCGGCGATGCGCTCGACCGGGCCGAGCAGCGTGGTGGAGTCGATCAGCTCGTGCGGGACGGCCGCGGCGGCGCCCTCCTTGTCCCCGGCCAGGTACTTCTCCTGGATCTCGGCGGCCTCCTTCTCGTACCCCATGCGCTGGGCGAGCTTGTTGTAGAAGTTCTGCTTGGCGCTGCCCATGCCGCCCACGTAGAGCGCGGTGTACGGGCGGAACTGGTCGGCGAGGCCGCGGACGTCGTCGCCCACCGCGAGCGGGACGGTGGGCACCAGGTCGAAGCCGTCGAGGGTCTTGCCCGCCTTCTCCCGGCCCGCCCGCAGCGAGCCGAGGGTGGTCGCCTCGGCGTGCTCGGGGGCGAAGAAGATGACCAGCGCGCCGTCGGCGATCTCGCCGGTCTGCTCCAGGTTCTTCGGGCCGATGGCCGCGATGTAGAGCGGGATGTACTCGCGCACCGGGTGCACGGTGAGCTTGATGGGCTTGCCCGGACCGCCGGGCAGCGGCAGGGTCCAGTTGGCGCCCTCGTGGGTCAGCCGCTCGCGCGACATCGCCTTGCGGATGATCTCCACGTACTCGCGGGTGCGGGCGAGCGGCTTGTCGAACCGCACGCCGTACCAGCCCTCCGAGACCTGCGGCCCCGAGACGCCGAGGCCGAGGCGGAACCGGCCACCGGAGAGGGAGTCCAGGGTGGCGGCGGTCATCGCCGTCATCGCGGGCGTACGGGCCGGGATCTGGAAGATGGCGGAGCCGACGTCGATGCGCTCGGTCTGCGCGGCGACCCACGAGAGCACGGTGGCGGCATCCGATCCGTACGCCTCCGCGGCCCAGCAGACCGAGTAGCCGAGCCGGTCGGCCTCGCGCGCCACCGCGAGGTTGTCCGCGTCCATCCCGGCGCCCCAGTAGCCGAGGTTGATTCCGAGCCGCATACCCATGGTGCCGCACCTCTTACTGATCAGTAACGTCGCTGTTCCAGGGACTCTAGCGCGCGAACCCGCGGTACGTCAGGGGTGGGTTATCCACAGGCTGACACGGTCCGCTTTCCGGCCAGTAATCTCGATGTTCATGGAGCGACGTACATGGAGCTAAGGCACCTGGGCCGCACCGGCCTGCGCGTATCCCGGCTCGGGCTCGGCACGCTCACCTGGGGGCGGGACACCGGCGAACATGAGGCGGCGGACCAGCTCAAGGCGTTCTGGGAGGCGGGCGGGACGCTGGTCGACACCGCCGATGTGTACGCGGACGGAGAGGCGGAGTATCTGCTGGGTCGGCTGCTGGAGGGGCTGGTGCCCCGGCGCGATCTGCAGATCGCCACCAAGGCGGGCAGCGTCCCCGACCCGAACCGCCGCTTCGACGGCTCCCGCGGCCACCTCCTGGCGGCCCTGGACGCCTCGCTGGAGCGGTTGGGCACGGACCACGTCGATCTGTGGCAGGTGCACGCCTTCGACCCCGTCACCCCGCTCGAGGAGACCCTGCAGGCGCTCGACATAGCGGTCAGCAGCGGGCGGGCGCGGTATGTCGGCGTGTCCAACTTCTGCGGCTGGCAGCTCGCCAAGGCCGCCACCTGGCAGCTGGCCTCCTCCGGTGCCCACACCCGGCTCGCCAGCACCCAGATGGAGTATTCGCTGCTCCAGCGCGGCGTCGAGCGCGAAGTGCTGCCCGCCGCCCTGGACCTGGGCATCGGCCTGCTGCCCTCCTCGCCCCTGGGGCGTGGCGTACTGACCGGAAAGTACCGCCACATGACGCCCTCCGACTCCCGTGGCGCCTCCGAGCTGGCCGCCTTCGTCGCCCCGTACCTCGACGAGGAGGCGAGCCGGATCGTCGACGCCGTGGCCATCGCCGCCGACGGCCTGGCCACCAGCGCCCTGCACGTCGCGCTCGCCTGGGTGCGCGACCGCCCGGGCGTGACCGCGCCCATCGTGGGCGCGCGCAACGCCCGGCAGTTGCGCACGGCGCTGTCGGTGGAGGCCCTTAGTCTTCCGGACGAGATCTGCCAGGCGCTCGACGATGTGTCGGCGCCCGTGCACCGCTATCCCGATCAGGACTGGAGCACGCTGTGACGACCGACCACCTCGCCGGCGACCCCCCGCCCGAGGAGGCCACCGAGGCGAGCGCGGACCGCGCCGCGCCCGCCGATGCCCAAGCGGCGCCGTCGGCGCCGGGGAGCCCCGCCGACGGGCCCGGCGCCGCGTCAGCAGCCGCCCGGCCGGGCGACGAGCCGGAGGAGGCCGCCCCAGCGGACGCGGAGAGCGCCACGGCAGGATCGCCCCGGCCCGAGGCCGGAGGCGGCGCCCCGGCGGACGCGCACGCCGAGACCGGCACCGGCGCATCGGGGGGCCCCGCTCCCGCGGATGCCCCCGGGCAGACACCCGGCGGGGCCGGGGCGGGATCCGGCGGGCGGTCGGCTGCCGCCGAGGCGCTGGCCGCCGCCGTGCGGGCCGTGGAGAGCGGGGAGCGGTCGGCGGCGTCGTTCTTCAACGAGCCCCGTCCGGCCGCGCCCGCCCGGCCACGCGCGGCCGCCGCCCCCGCGCCCGAACCGTCCCGTGCCCCCGGCCCGGCTCCCGTCCCGACGCCGGTGCGGCCTGTGGCGGCGGGGATGGACGGAGTCCGGGAGGTGCTGACGGCGGGCGGGGCGCCCGAGGCGCTGACCGCCCCGGTCGCCGAGACCCTGGGCGAGCGCGCCGCCGAGGCGTTGCGCGAGGACCCCTGGCAGCTGCTCGCCGTGCCCGGGGTGCGCCCCGACCAGGCCGATGGGTTCGCCCGTGCCCTGCTGGGGCCGGAGTGCGGGCCGGGCGACGAGCGCCGCTCGCAGGCGCTCACCGGCTGGTTGCTGGAGCGCGCCGCCCTCGAAGGGCACACCGCGCTGGAGTCGTCCGCACTGCGTGCCGCGCTCGCCAAGGTGTCCGTCCCGGACCCGGACGAGGCACTGCGGGCGGCCATCGCGGGCGGCGGGGTGCTGGTCTTCCAGGACGCCCTGGAGGCCCCCGCGGGCGCCCGGCCCGCCGCGCCCGACGCGCCCGACGACGAGGAGGCCGAGCAGCCGGTCCGGGTGCTGCTGGGGCTCGACCGGTACGCGCTGGCCGAGGAGAGCCTGGCGGACGGGTTCGCGCGGCTGATCAGCACCTTCGTCGACGCGCACGAGTCCGCGCCGGACTGGGAGGCGGCCGCCACCGCCGCGCCGTCCCCGTCCGCGGCGGAGCTGATCCGTACCGCCGCGGCACACGGCCTGGTCACGCACAGCGGCGGCGAGGCCGCCCGGGCCGAACCGGCGGCGCTGGTCGCCGCCGCGCAGTCGATGGGGCTGCGGGTCTGCGCCGCCGCGCACAGCGAGGACGGCAGGCGGCGGCTGGCCGCGGAGGTCGGCGCCGACGCGGCCGTCACCGTCGCCGGGCTGCTCGCGGGCAGCGAGGGCCCGGGGCGCGACGAGGACGGCGCGCTGGCGGTCGACCTGATCGCCGTGCTGGACGCCCCCCAGCTGGACGTGGAGTCGGCGGCGATGCTCGTCGAATCCCTGCCGGACGGCGCCCGGCTGGTGCTGAGCGGGGATCCGGGCGTGCTGTGGTCGGCCGGGCCCGGCCGGGTCTTCGCGGACCTGGTGGCGGCCCGCCGCTGCCCGCAGGTGGTCTCCCGTACGCCCGACCCGGGGCCGATCGGCGAGTTGGTCTCGGGCATCGGCATCGGTGAGCTGAACCAGGTGGAGGCACCGGGCAAGGAGGTCGTGATCGTCCCCGTGCGCGACGCGAGCGAGGCGGTGCACCGCACCGTGCAGCTGGTCGCGGACTCGGTGCCGCGCGCGATCGGCGTGCCGTCGGAGCAGACGCAGGTGATCACGCCGGGCCATGGTGGCGCGGCCGGGACGCGGGCCCTCAACGCCGCCCTGAAGGAGCGGCTGAACCCCGGACCCGGCAGGTTCGCCGGGTTCGACCCGGGCGACCGCGTCGTCTACACCCCGGCGCCGGGCCGCGCCCTCCCGGGCACGGTGGTGTCGGCGGACGCCGAGGGGCTGCGGCTGGAGTGCGCGGGCGCGCCGGTGGTGGTGCCCCGTGAGCAGGTCGGCGACCTGGTGCGGCACGGCTGGGCGCTCACCGCGCACCAAGCGGCCGGAGCGCGCTGGCCCGCGGCGGTCGTGGTGCTGCCGGGGGACGCGGCGGCCGGGCTGACCCGGGCCTGGGTCTACACGGCCTTCAGCCGGGGTGAACGGCATCTGTCCGTGGTGCACGGCGCGGAGGCGGCGCTGCCACGGGCGGTCGCGGAGATCCCGTTCAAGGATCGCACCACGCGCCTGCGGACCCTGCTCCAGACCCAGACGCCGCCCACGGGATGACGGGCGGTACGGGCCCTCGGGCCGCGGGGCGCGCGGCCGGAGGGCCCGGGGTGCGGCGTGGTGCGGCCGGGTTCAGCTCCCCGGGCCCAGCACCTCGAGATCGTCCTCGTCCTCCTCGTCCAGCTCCTCGTCGAAGACCGAGCTGACGTCGAAACGGCACACGATCTGCTCCGGATCGGCCTGGTCGAACGGGGCGGACAGCCATTCGCCCGGTTCGGCCGCCTCCTCGACGGCCGAGACCCAGAGGGTCGAGTCGCCCTCCTCCAGGCCGAACTCCTTGTGCCGGGAGGCGATCTCGTCCGGCTCGAACTCGCCGAAGACGACCCCGAGGGCGGCGTGGACGCTTTCCCCGGCGCCGGCCGTCCCACCGCCCAGGCGGCCGCCCCCGGTCTCGAGGTCCGGATCGAGGTCGACGATGCGCTGGGCCTGCGACAGCAGCCGCTGCGGTTCGACGACCGCGTAGTCCCGGCGGATCAGCACGCTGAGCGCGCTGGGTTCGTCCGGCCCCGCGTAGGCGGGGAGGCTGTCGTCGCCCGGGATCTCGAAGGGCGTGACTTCGTCGTAGGTGTCGTAGAGCAGCTCGTCGTAGACCTCGGCTGCCGCCGCCAGTTCGTTGAATGCGGCGTAGACGGCCGGGTCGCCTTCCCCCGACCGGCGTTCGACGGCGTCGAGGTGACGGTCCAGTGCGACTTTCACCGCTTCGGCGGCGGCGCGTACCTCGGCAGCGGATGGCTGCGCAGCATCAGACATAGTGCAGACGCTATCCGTACCAGGGCAGTTCCCGCACAATAGATGCGATGCCGGAATACGAATTCTGCGACGTGTATGTGCCGCGCGGGGTGTCCCGCAACGCCGCTACCCGCCTGCTCACCGACCATGCCGAATACGGACACTGGGAGTTGGATCGACTGAGACTCAACCCCGACGGCAGCCGAAGAGTGCGGCTGCGGCGTCGCATCATCCGCCAGCTCCGCGCCACCTGGTGACGCGCAGCGGGCCCCGCATGATGCGGGGCCCGCTGCGGTCGGACCGGATCGGACCAGGTCAGACGGGGTAGGCGAGATCAGTGCCGGGCGACGCGCGCCCGGCGGTAGATCACCGTGCCCGCGAGCAGCATGCCCGCGGCGGCCGGAATGGCCAGTTCCATCGGTCCGGCACCGGTGTGGGCGAGCTGCTCGCTGCCGGTGAGGTGGGAACCACCGAGGTTCGCGGCCTGCTCGGCGCCGTGGGCTCCGTTCTGGCCGTTCCCGTTCCCGTTCCCGTTGCCACCGTGATTGCCGTGGTTGCCGGGGGTGTCATCGCCCGGGTTGTTCGGCTGGCCGGGGTTGCCGGGGGTACCGGGCTGACCCGGGTTACCGGGGTTGCCCGGGTTGCCGGGGTTCCCCGGGTTACCGGGGTTGCCGGGGTTACCGGGGTTGCCGGGGTTGCCGGGGTTCCCCGGGTTGTTCGGTACGGCGTCGACCACGCCGCCGCAGTCGCCCCCGCTGCTGTTCCCGGCCGCGATCACGCCGATGTTGTTCCCGCACACGTGGACCGGAACGTGCACCGGGGCCTGGATGTTGTTGCCGGAGCCGACGCCCGGCGACGTCTGGGTGGCGCCCTGGGCGGAGGAGCCCCCCGCCTGGGAGCCGCCGGCCGAACTGCCGGAGCCGCTGCCGGAGCCCGCCTGCGCACCGGCGCCGCACCGGGCCTCGTTCATGAACCCGAGGACGTTCACGGTGTTCCCGCACAGGCTCACCGGCACATGCACCGGGGCCTGGATGTTGTTGCCCGACACGATCCCGGGCGAGTACCCGGCACCGCCGTTCGCCCCCGAATCCGCGTGGGCGTAGCCCCCGGTCACGGCCAGCACGCCGCTCGCCGCCGCTACGGTGATCAGGCCCTTTTTCGCAACCTGTCGCATAACTCTTCGCTCCCCTGCCGGTGGCCCGGCCGGAACGCGTGCGGGCGGTGTCGCCCGCACCCCCATGCCCGGGCGGGCCCGGAGTGCGTGGCGCACGCTCCGGGCCCGCCGGGATCACGTTCCGGTGGACCGTGACTCGACGTCACGTGATCGATGCGGTAGTCGCCGAAGGCCGGGGTTCTTCATCCCGCCCCCTCTTCGGCATCGCGGCCCGGTCACGAGCCGCACACCCCATGTAACGAGGAGGGCGCAATCAAGCTATCAAGCTACGACAGCATTCACCCTTTGTGATGCATTCGGTATGTGTGATCGATTAGGCCCTCCGGGAAGGGCTCAGCACCCGTCCAGGAACCGGTCGAGGACCCGCACGCCGAACTTCAGCCCGTCCACCGGCACCCGCTCGTCCACCCCGTGGAACATCCCGGCGAAGTCCAGCTCCGGGGGCAGCCGCAGCGGCGCGAAGCCGAAGCAGCGGATACCGAGGTCGTCGAAGGACTTGGCGTCCGTACCGCCGGAGAGGCAGTACGGCACGGCGCGCGCGATCGGGTCCTCGGCCTTGAGCGCCGTCTGCATGGCCTCGACCAGCGCCCCGTCGAAGCTCGTCTCCAGGGCCTTGTCCGCGTGCACGTCCTCGCGCTTGACCCGCGGGCCGAGGATGCGGTCGAGGTCGGCCAGGAACTCGTCCTCCAGACCCGGCAGGAAACGGCCGTCCACATGGGCCGTCGCCTGTCCGGGGATCACGTTGACCTTGTAACCGGCGCCGAGCATGGTCGGCGCGGCGGTGTTCTGCAGCGTCGCCCCGATGAGCTTCGCGATCCCGCCGAGCTTGGCCAGCGTCTCGTCCATGTTCTCCGGGTCGAGCGGGGTGCCGAGCGCGTCGGACAGCTCGTCCAGGAAGGACCGTACGGTCTTGGTCACCCGGATCGGGAACTTGTGCCGCCCGAGCCGCCCGACCGCCTCCGACAGCTCGGTGATGGCGTTGTCGTTGTTGGTCATCGAGCCGTGGCCCGCGGTGCCGTCCACCGTGAGCCGCATCCAGTGCATGCCCTTCTGGGCGGTCTCGATCAGGTACAGCCGCAGGTCCTCGTTGACGGTGAACGAGAAGCCGCCGACCTCGCCGATCGCCTCCGTCACGCCCTCGAACAGCTCCGGGTGCTGGTTCACCAGGTGCCGCGCGCCGAACACGCCACCGGCCTCCTCGTCGGCGAGGAAGGCGAGCACGATGTCGCGCGGGGGCTTGCGGCCGGTGCGCAGCCGCTCCCGTACGACCGCGAGCGTCATGGCGTCCATGTCCTTCATGTCCACCGCGCCCCGGCCCCAGACGCAGTCGTCGGCGATCTCGCCGGAGAAGGGGTGATGGGTCCAGTCCTCGGCGTTGGCCGGGACGACATCGGTGTGGCCGTGGATGAGCAACGCGGGCCGGGACGGGTCCTCACCCTCGATGCGCGCCACCGTCGAGGCCCGGCCCTTGCGCGATTCGAAGATCTGCGGTTCGAGCCCCACCTCGGCGAGCTTCTCGGCGACGTACTCGGCGGCGGCCCGCTCGCCGGGGCCGGAGTGGTCGGGGCCGTAGTTACTGGTGTCGATCCGGATCAGATCACGGCACAGATCGACGACCTCGTCCTCGCCTTTGACCGTTCCGGCTTTCGTCCCGCCCGCTTGCGACTCACTCACGCTGCCTCCTCATCGTTCCCTGCCCCCGGGCCGGGTCCACCCGGACCGGCCCGCCGCGGGGCTATCCCGCCATCCTCCCCCTCCCGACGCCGCAGCCCAAGGCCGCAATGCTGCCGTCATGCTCCGGTCACACAGCGACGGACCACCGCCGCCGCCGGCCGCCGCCGGCCGCGCGACCGTCCGCGTGATCGAGCACGCTCTGATGTTTGCTATGGTTTTCCACGTCGGAACGGCCTCGGGCCGGACGGCAGACACCTGGTCCGGGTGGCGGAATGGCAGACGCGCTAGCTTGAGGTGCTAGTGCCCTTTATCGGGCGTGGGGGTTCAAGTCCCCCCTCGGACACATACTGACAGCCCACGGGCTTCATGAGAGTGCTGGTCGAGTCTCATCTCGGCCGGCACTTTGTGTTTCCCGGAGTCGTATGTGAGCCGCACCCCGAGCTGCCGGTAGATCTCAGCCTTGTCCCGCGCCGGGCAGCGGATGTCGTCTGTGAACAGAACGCCGGCGCCGGGTCCCGGCGGCAAGTTCGTGCACCGCACGTTCGTGTACGGACTTCCCATCGCCGATGATCAGCGAGGTACGGGCTACCACGGCGTCCGGACGCACGAGAAGAACCCCCGTCTCCGCTGCGGCCTTCGCCGCCCCGTACGGGGTAACGGGATCAGGCAGGCAGGACTCGTCGTAGTGGACACGGGCGCCGGAGAACACGGCGTCACTGGAGACATGGATCAGTCGGCTGCCGGACTTCGCCGCCGCATGGCCAGAGGGACAGGTCCCTCGGCCGTGACCGCCCAGTCCGCCCCGCCGCTCGATACGTTGACGACGACACGAGGGCCGACCTCGGCCACGACCGCTTCCACACTCCCGGGGTCCCGCAGGTCGAGGGCGTGCCACGCGACCTCTGGAGTGCTTCCGGGCCTGGTCGCGTAGGTCGCGGCCGTGGTGTGCCCGGCCGCTGCTGCTTGCCGGACCAGTTCGGCACCCAGGAATCCGGAACCACCGACGATCAAAACTGTCACGACGCGACACCCCAGACCGGCCGCTGCGAGAGGTGGCACCACAAAGTTGAGCCAGAGCCCGAGTCGGCGCGTCACTGATCATCGCGGGACGCCTGGCGGGCAAGGAACTCCTCGAACGCCGCCTTCTGCTTCGGATCCATGAAGCCTTGGCGGACATCGCGGGCCTTCTCCTGGAGCCAGTGCGCCTCGTCGGGGTTCAGTAGCTCGGCGACCACCACGCCTTCGCGAGCAACCGCCGTGCGCCCTCCTACACGACGACGAAAGAGCGTGAACGCGCCGAATTCCACTGGGTGGGCCAGCTCCGGCTCCTCCGCCACAGCATGGTTCTCTTCCCCAGCGCCACTCGCCGGATAGGCGGTGGGGGCCCAATGCTCCCAGAGCGCCAGCGTGGCCGCGGGCACCAGCACCGCGCGTTCCGCCTCTCCGCCCCCCTCCCACAGGAACGTGACCGTGACGGGCTCGCCGACCGCCTCGGCCAACCCGAGCGCCCTCTCCACCTCATCGTTGATCGGGTAACTCACCACCACATCGATCTGAATGCCCATGGCGACTGAGGCTACTGGCCGCTTCGGACATGCCGGCCCAAAGCTTCTGCGCCTCCTCGACCATGGCGCACCAAGTGGACCGTCCGAAGCCGGTGACCTCACCGACTCAGCGCCCAGTACTCCGGCTGTAGATCGCGATCTCGGCTGATCAAATGCGATCGCACGAGACAGAGGCGAGCTGTCAGGCTGAGGCCGTGACTCCTCCACCCCGTAAACGGGGTGGCTTCTCGCTAAGCGGGTTGAGCTTCGCGACGGACCAGCCCGGCCCGTAGAACGTTCAAGGCGCCCACCGTGTCCGCGTGTGCGCTGTGGCCGCACGCGACGCAGTGGAACTTCTCCTGTGTGGGCCGGTTCTCCTTGGCGGTGTGCCCGCATTCGGGGCACCGCCGGGAGGTGTTGCGGGGGTCCACGGCGATCACTTCCCGTCCGGCGCTTTCAGCCTTGGCGTGCAGGATCGTCAGGAACACCCCCCATCCGGCATCAGCGATCGAGCGGTTGAGCCCGGCCTTCGCGGCACCCCTGTTGGGCAGGAACGCGCCCGGCTTGCCGGGGTCGGGCTTCGGTGCGGGGGCCTTGCTCATGTTGCGGATCTTGAGGTCTTCGTGCGCGATGAAGTCATGCTCACGGACCAGCGTGAGGGCGGCTTTGTGTGCGTGGTCAAGCCGCTGGCGTCGCACCGTGCCATGCAGCCTGGCGACCTTCTCCACGGCACGCCGGTGGTTGGCGGTACGGTCCCTGGCCTTGCGGCGCGGGAACCGGGACAGGGCTCGTTGCGCGGCTTCGAGCTTCGCGGAGGCCTTCCGCCCGTGACGCGGGTTTGGAACGAAGCTGCCGTTGGAGTCGGCGAGGAAGTTCGCTATGCCCACGTCGATACCGACGACACTGCCGGTGGCGGCCAGCGGCTCGGGCTGGGCCTGCTCCGCGGTCAGCACGACGAACCACTTACGACCCTCGCGCTTGACACTGACGGTTTTGACCTTGCCGGTCACCGGCCGGTGCTGGTTGACCTTCACGTGCCCGACGCCCTGGAAGCGGACGCGGGTGCCCGGATCGTGCGGCGTACTGTCCCAGCGGCAGCCGTCCCCGTCCTTGGGGAAGTCCACCGTGTCGAACCAGTCCACTCCGCGAAAGCGCGGGTATCCGGGTGTCTCGCCGGCTTTTTTGCGGCGGAAGAACGCGGCGAACGCCTTGTCGAGCCGTCGAGTGTCGCCTGCTGGCTGGAGAAGGACCAGCGGCCCTGACGTTCCGGGTCGAACGCCCGAATCTCCTTGAGCTGCGCGGACTGCATTCCGTACGTGACGCTTGCCTTCGACACGTGCCCGTAGGCGTCGCGGCGTTCCTGCAACGCGCCGTTGTATAGCGAGCAGTGATCCCGCAGCATCTCGCGAAGGGCCTGGCCCTGACGGACGGTGGGCCGCAGAAGAAACACCATCTTTCGGCACCACTGACGTGACGGCGCGGCTTCACCGCCTCATTGCGGAATAATTCGCTCCGCTCGCCTCCGCGAATAAGTCGGACACATTTTTCACATAGGGCCAGGTATACCCTCTTCAAGGATGGTGGCGCCTGAGCACCGGACGTGTGCCCCCTGAGCCGAAGGAGGCAAGCGGTTGGACGGGAAGGCCGTCCCGGCGACCGGCCGCATGACGCCCTCGCAGCGGCGCCATGCCGAGTCGACGGGCGCGTACCGCCCCGGGTACGAGCTCGTGGCCGAGCAGATCCTCGAGTTCATCGCCGAGTCGCGGTTGCAGCCGGGCGACCGGTTGCCGACGGAGAACGAGCTGGCCTCCCGTCTGGGCACGAGTCGCACGGTGGTGCGGGAGGCGGTGAAGATCCTCTCTGCGATCGGGCGGGTGCGCGCGCACAAGGGGCGCGGCCTCTACGTGACGGACGACGAGGGCCTGCTGGGCTCCTCGCGCCGGGGGAGCTTCTTCCTGCCGACCGACCTGGAACACGTCTACCAGCTCTTCGAGTTCCGGCGCGTGCAGGAAGCCGCGGCGAGCCGGTTGGCCGCCACCCGGGCGACTCCTGCCGAGTTGCGCGCCATCGAGACCGCGGCAGAGATGTGCCGGGAGGGGCACATGACGAGGCGGTGGGCGTTGTTCGACCGTGGTGACGACGACTTCCACATCGGCGTCGCCACCGCCTCGCACAATCCGTTCCTCGTCGCGGCGGTACGCGAGGCGCGCCGGTTGCAGCGCCAGTCCAGCACGATCGGACTGCACGGCACGGTCGGCGGTCATGCCGCGGAAGCCGTGGAGGAACACGCCTCGATCTGCCGGGCCATCAGGGACGGCGATCCGGAGGCGGCGGCCCGGGCCGCCACGGCTCATCTCGACAACACGCTCGAGGACTACCGGCGTGAGATCCAGCGCCGGGTCTTCGGCTGACCTGCCCGACCGGTCGCGGCCGGCGGTTCGGTGTCCCTCTCGCCACCGAAAGGGTTGACAAACCTCAGGGCCCCTCTACGATCCTGGCCTACCGAGAGTACGACCAATGTTCGACATATCGAAAACCATGCTGCTTGTGGGCTCCGTGGACCGCGTGCGCAGACTTCAGGGCTGATTTGTCATGCACATGCTTAGGTCGACGTCCACGACATGGCCGCTCACCGCACCATCGTCGACACGTCCCTCCGGGAGGAGAGTCATGCAGCCTTCGTCAGCATTACCGTCGGAGCCACGGCCCCGCAGGCGGCATTCGCCCGTGGCTGTTGCCGCACGCTCGGCGCTGATGTCGATCGCAGTGCTGGCGACCGTGTCCACCTGGCCGGTGTCGGCGTCGGCGGCCGGCACCGGGCCGTGCGACATCTACGCCTCGGGCGGAACCCCATGCGTGGCCGCGCACAGTACGGTCCGCGCCCTCTACGGGTCCTACGGGGGCAACCTGTACCAGGTCAGGCGTTCGTCGGACAACGCCACCCGGAACATCGGCGCCCTCGGCGCCGGCGGCGTCGCCAACGCCGCGGCCCAGGACTCGTTCTGTTCCGGCACCACCTGCGTGATAACCGTCGTCTACGACCAGTCCGGACGCGGCAACGACCTGTGGTACCAGGGATCCGGGCAGGTCCCCGGTTCGAGCCAGAGCAGCCCCGCCAAGGCGACTTCCGAGTCCCTGACCGCCGGCGGCAGCAAGGCCTACTCCCTGTACATCAACCCCGGCAACAGCTACTGGCGCGACGGCCACGCCACCGGCGTCCCCACCGGCAGCAGCCCTGAGGGCATGTACATGGTGACGAGCGGCACCCATGTGAACAACGGCTGCTGCTTCGACTACGGCAACAGCGAGACCACACGGAAGGCGGATGCCGCCGGCGCCATGGACGCCATCAACTTCAGCACCTCGTGCTGGTTCGGCGGATGCTCCGGCCGCGGCCCGTGGGTCCAGGCGGACCTCGAATGGGGCCTGTACCCGGGTGGAAGCCAGTCCTGGAATCCCCAACAGCGGGCCTTCACCAGCAAGTTCGTCACCGCCACCCTGAAGAACAACGGCACCTCCCGCTTCGCCATCAAGGGCAGCGACGCCCAGTCCGGCAGCCTGACCACCCTGTGGGACGGCGCCCTGCCGGGCGGCTACAGCCCCATGAAGAAACAGGGCGCCATCGTCCTGGGCAGCGGGGGCGACTGCTGCAAACCCGGCGGGGGCGCCAACCTCAGCGCCGGCACCTTCTACGAGGGCGCCATGGTCGCGGGCTATCCGTCCGACCAGACGGAGAACGCCGTCCAGGCCAACGTGGTCGCCGCCGGCTACCGCTGACCCGCCCGTTCCGACATGAGGCCGACCGCCGCCCTCGTCCTCATCGCGGCGGGGACCCTCCCGGCCGTCAACCCTCTGCGTCAGTCAGTGCCTTTGGAGCCGACGATGACCTATGCCCGACCGCTTTCGCCAGCGTTACCGCTTTCGGCCGGCAGGAGACTCAGACGAGCAGTCGCCTGGGTCGTGGGCCTCATGCTCGCTTTCGTCGCCCCCGCCGCCGTCCAGCCCACCGCGGCAAGGGCGGACAACCCGATCGTGCAGACCATCTACACCGCCGACCCCGCGCCGCTGGTCCACAACGGCCGGGTGTACCTCTACACCGGGCACGACGAGGACAACTCCACCAACTACACCATGAAGGAATGGCGGGTGTGGTCCTCGGACGACATGGTCAACTGGACCGATCACGGCTCCCCGCTCGACCTGTCCTCCTTCAGCTGGGCATCCTCCAACGCCTGGGCGGGACAGGCCGTCTACCGCAACGGCAAGTTCTACTGGTACGTGCCGATGACGAACCGGGCGACCGGCCGGATGGCCATCGGCGTGGCGGTGGCCGACAGCCCCACGGGGCCGTTCCATGACGCCCTCGGTCATCCGCTGGTGGAGAACGGCCAGATCGACCCGACGGTCTTCATCGACGACGACGGCCAGGCGTACCTGTACTGGGGCAACCCGGACCTGTGGTACGTCAAGCTGAACGCGGACATGACCTCCTACTCGGGCAGCCCCACCAAGATCCCGCTCACCACCGCGGGCTTCGGTACCCGTACGGGAGACGCCAACCGGCCCACCCTGTTCGAAGAAGGGCCCTGGGTCTACAAGCGGGGCGGCCTGTACTACATCATCTTCGCGGCCAAGTGCTGCTCGGAGTTCATCGCCTATTCGACCGCCCCCGGCCCGACCGGGCCGTGGACCTACAGGGGCACCGTCATGCCCACACAGGGTGGCAGCTTCACCAATCACCCGGGGGTCACCGACTTCAAGGGAGGTTCCTACTTCTTCTACCACAACGGCGCCCTCCCTGGCGGGGGCGGCTACACGCGCTCGGTCGCCGTGGAGAAGTTCTCCTACACGTCCGACGGCACGATCCCGACGATCAACATGACCACCGCGGGGGCGCCTCAGGTCGGCACGCTCAATCCGTACAGACGTCAGGAAGCCGAGACGATGGCCTGGGAGTCGGGAGTCGAGACCGAGCCGTCCGCCGAGGGAGGGCGGAACGTCGGATACATCGACAACGGCGACTCCATCAAGGTCAAGGGCGTCGGGTTCGGCGCGGGTGCGTCGTCCTTCACGGCACGCGTGGCCTCGACGGTCGACGGCAGCGCCGTCGAACTGCGCCTGGGCGGCCCCAACGGCACCGTGGCGGGCCGGTGCGGTGTGCCGAACACCGGTGGGTGGCAGACCTGGACGACGGTGTCCTGTCCGGTCAGCGGCGCGACGGGCACCCAGGACCTGTATCTGAGGTTCACCGGCGGCAGTGGCTATCTGCTCAACATGAACTGGTGGCAGTTCACCGCCGCCTCCGCCGCGGCAGCTTCGAAGTAGCGCCGCGCCAAGATCCTGCCCCATCCGCCACCGGACCGACAGCAGCGGCGTCCGTGCTCGGGCCGGGGCCGGAGACCGGCCCGTACCACCGCAAGTGATCGCTCACGGGCTCAGCGACTGAGCCCGGCAACCACATCCCCCTCCACAACCAGGAGTCATCGATGTCGATGCGACGGCGCACCTTCCTCGGCACGGCCGCAGCGGCCGGCGTGGGCTTATCCGCGCTCGGCGGCACAGCGGTCGCCGCCACCCCGGCGCCCCGGACGGCCTCCCCGCGACAGGCGCCCACCCAGAAGTTCCCCATCGGGGTACGGCAGTACGACTGGTCCCGCGGCGGCCGCCGGCTCCTCACGAAGGTCTTCTACCCGGCAGCCACCGGCAACCCGGGCGGCAACCCCGTCCCGGACGCCCCCATCGCAAGCGGCGTCTTCCCCATCGCCGAGTGGAGCCACGGCATGGGGTGCAACTCCGACTGCTACTCCTCGCAGACCCATGACCTGGCCGCCGCCGGCTTCATCTGTCCCGCTCCCTCGTTCTCCGACAACACCAACATCGGCAGCGTCTACAACGGCAACTGGTCGAAGGACGTCTCCGAGGTCCTCACCCGGACACTGGCGCTGAACAGCGCGTCGGGCAGTCCGTTCGCCGGACACATCGACACCAAGGCTGGTGTCGGCGTCTCCGGCCACTCGATGGGCGGCATGACCACTCACGGCCTGCTCACCGCCTGGCCGGACAACCGCATCGTCGCCGCCGTCCCGGTCGCCTGCGTGGACATGGGCAACCCGGCGGGCCTGGCCGCCAAGGTGCTGTTCATCCACGGCAGCAACGACGGGACCTGCAACATCAACTTGGCGCGGCAGGCGTACAACGAACTCCCCGCGCCGAAGGCGTTCCTCACCCAGAACGGTGCCGATCACGGCTCGTTCCTGACCCCGCAATACCCGTACTACGCCCAGACGGAGAACACCTTCCTGGACTGGTTCCGCTGGGGCCTGTACGGCGACACCGCCGCCCGTGACCGCCTCCGGGGCGACGCCACCAGCAATGGAACGTCCTGGGTCACGGCCATGTGACAGCGATGAACGACAACTCGCCCT
Organism: Streptomyces sp. NBRC 110028; assembly: GCF_001417735.1. GTDB lineage: Bacteria > Actinomycetota > Actinomycetes > Streptomycetales > Streptomycetaceae > Streptomyces. The sequence goes on along the minus strand of NZ_BBUZ01000029.1, from coordinate 125,545 downwards.
GCCCGCCGCGGCAACCGTAGCGGGCAGGGCGTCCACGCCCAGGCATGCTGCTCCTGGAAGCGGCCCGGCAGGCCGCCCACAGCGTCGCCCGCCCGGACTTCGCCGTGATCACCGCCATGGACACCGCCTTCCGGCGGCCGGGGTCAGGCCGCCGACGAGGGGGTGACGTACGCCGTCTGTGCGCGGGGGTGGGGAACGACCGGCGCCAGGCCCGTACGGAGCGCCTTCTCCGTGCTCCACAGCCATCCGATGTCCCGGGCGAAGGACCAGATCAGCGAGGCCAGCGCCAGCAGGACGACCGCGAGGTCCGCGGGGGCCGGGAGAAGGCCGGTGGCGGCCACGAGGAGGGCCACGCCCTGGAGCGCGGCCACCGTCTTGCGGGCCATGCTGTGCGGGAGGGGCGCGCTCAGCCAGGGCAGGAAGCGCGCGGCGGCGACGAAGGCGTAGCGCATGGCGCCGATCAGCAGCACCCAGGGGCCCAGCGCGGTGGCGACGTAGACGCTGAGCACCAGGATGAGGATGGCGTCGACCTCCATGTCGAACCGCGCGCCCAGGGGCGAGGAGGTTCCGGTGCGGCGGGCCACCTGGCCGTCGACCGCGTCGAGGATCAGGGCCACCGCGGTGAGCGCGGTGAGGACCGTGACCCGGGGCGGGCTCGTGAAGGAGTCGGCGACCAGCGCGGTCACGCCCCCGACAAGGGTGGCCCGGGCCAGGGTGACGCGGTTGGCGGGCCCGAAGGAGGACAGCCAGGAGCGGGAGACGGCGCGGGTCAGCACGGCCCAGGTGACGGCCGCGAAGGCGAGGCCCGTGAGCCAGCCCGCGGGTCCCAGGCCGAGCGAGGCGCCCAGAAGCGTCAGCAGGAGGATCTGCACGCCCGCGCCCGCGGCCGTCTCCTGCCGCAACAGCCTCGCGTTGTGTGTGTGGTTCAGGGCCACCGGGCACCCCTCCGGCTGTGTGACAGTGTCGATTGGCGCCGCGTAGCGTGTGCCGCGGCTTGATGATGTCCCGTACGTGGCGCGTCCCCCGTTTGTTCAGCGTCATGTGCGGCCCGTTGTTCAGCGCGGAGTTTCCGCTCGATTCGTTCAGGAGGACGCCATGGAGCGCGTCGCCCGTGCTTTCTGGCTCAACTCCCCCGGTCACGGCGGGATACGGGATGTGGTGCTGCCCGAGCCCGCCGAGGGCGAGGTGGTGGTGCGCTCACTGTGTTCCGGTGTGAGCCGCGGCACGGAGGCGCTGGTGTTCCGGGGCGGGGTTCCGGAGAGCCAGTACGGAGCGATGCGGGCGCCGTTCCAGGAGGGCGACTTCCCCGGGCCGGTGAAGTACGGCTACCTGAACGTGGGGGTGGTCGAGGAGGGGCCGCGGGAGCTGGCGGGCCGTACGGTCTTCTGTCTGTTCCCGCACCAGACCCGGTACGTGGTCCCGGCGAGCGCCGTCACCCCCGTCCCCGAGGGCGTGCCCGCCGAGCGGGCGGTGCTGGCCGGGACGGTGGAGACCGCGGTGAACGCCCTGTGGGACGCGGCGCCGCTGCTCGGCGACCGGATCGCGGTGGTGGGGGCGGGGATGGTCGGGGCGTCGGTCGCGGCGCTGCTGGCCCGCTATCCGGCCGTACGGGTCCAATTGGTGGACGCCGACCCGGCGCGCGCCGGGATCGCCGAGGCGCTGGGGGTGGACTTCGCGCTGCCGGAGGACGCCGAGGACGACCGTGATCTCGTGGTGCACGCCAGCGCGAGCGAGGCGGGACTCGCCCGCTCCCTGGAACTCCTCGCCCCGGAGGGCACGGTGATCGAGCTGAGCTGGTACGGCGACCGCCGGATCAGCGTGCCGCTCGGCGAGGCGTTCCACTCCCGGCGGCTGACCGTGCGCAGCAGTCAGGTGGGGACGGTGTCCCCGGCCCGGGGCGGCCGCCGCGGCTATGCGGACCGGATGGCGATCGCGCTGGAGCTGCTCACCGACCCGGCGCTGGACGCGCTGGTCACCGGGGAATGCGCGTTCGAGGAGCTGCCGGGGGTGATGGCCCGGATCGCCGCGGGTGAGCTGCCGGGGCTGTGTCACCGGGTGGCTTACGAGGGCGCGTAGGACCGGGCGCGAAAACCCGTCCGAACAAGGCTGAGCTGGGGCTGAACACGGGGAAGGCATCGGCCGTACTAGAAGCCGAGATGTGCCAGCCGGACCGGGAGGGCCGTTGTTCAGCATCACCGTCCGCGATCACCTGATGGTCGCCCACAGCTTCAGCGGAGAGGTCTTCGGACCCGCGCAGCGTCTGCACGGAGCCACGTTCCTGGTGGACGCCACCTTCCGGCGCGCCGCGCTGGACGACGACAACATCGTCGTCGACATCGGACTGGCCACCCAGGAACTGGGCGCGGTGGTCGGCGACCTCAACTACCGCAACCTGGATGACGAGCCCGCCTTCAAGGGGATCAACACCTCCACCGAGTTCCTGGCCAAGGTCATCGCCGACCGGCTCGCGGAGCGGGTGCACGCCGGGGCGCTCGGCGAGGGCGCGCACGGCCTGTCCGGAATCCAGGTGACCCTGCACGAATCGCATGTCGCCTGGGCGAGTTACGAGCGTGAGCTGTGACCGCGCACGTGGAGAGCCCCGGAAGCCTGCTCGGTCTCGGCGGCGGTGCCGTCCCGCCGCCGCTGCGCGCGGTGCACGTCGTCATGCCCGACGGGGTGGCCGACCCGGCCACGCCGAGCGGCGGCAACACGTACGACCGGCGGATCTGCCGGGAGCTGCCCGGCATCGGCTGGGACGTCCACGAGCACACGGTCGCGGGCGACTGGCCGCAGGCCGGGCCCGCGGCGCGCGCGGAGCTGGCCCGGCTGCTGGCGGAGCTGCCGGACGGCGGCATCGTCCTCCTCGACGGCCTCGTCGCCTGCGCCGTCCCCTACCTCGTCGTTCCCGAGGCGGAACGGCTGCGGCTCGCGGTGCTCGTGCACCTGCCGCTGGGTGAGGAGACGGGGCTCGCCCCGGGCCGGGCGGCGGACCTGGACGTGCTGGAGCGCAAGACGCTGGGCGCGGTGCCCGCGGTCGTGGCCACCAGCGGCTGGGCGGCCCGCCGGCTCGTCGCGCACCACGGACTGGCCCCGGGCCGGGTCCATGTGGCGGCGCCCGGTGCCGATGTGGCGCCGCAGGCGTCCGGCACGGACGACGGCACGCGGCTGCTGTGCGTCGCCTCGGTGACCCCGCGCAAGGGGCAGCTCCGGCTGGTGGAGGCGCTGGCCGAGGTCACCGATGTGCCGTGGACGCTGGAGTGCGTCGGCGCTCTGGAGCAGGACCCCGGCTATGTGGACCGGCTGCGGGAGCTGATCGGGACGTCCGGGCTCGGCGACCGGGTGCGGCTCACCGGCCCGCGCGGCGGCGCGGAGCTGGAGGCGAGCTACGCCGGTGCCGATCTGCTGGTGCTCGCCAGTTACGCCGAGACGTACGGGATGGTGGTGACCGAGGCGCTGGCGCACGGCGTTCCGGTGCTGGCCACCGCCGTGGGCGGGGTCCCGGAGGCGCTCGGGTACGCGCCCGAGGGCAGTGTGCCGGGCCTGCTCGTCCCCCCGGACGATCCGGCCGCGCTCGGTGCGGCGCTGCGCCGCTGGCTGGGCGATCCCGATGTACGCCGCCGGCTGATCACGGCCGCCCGCGGCCGGCGCACCGCGCTGGACGGCTGGCGGACGACCGCAACGGATCTGGCCGGTGTGCTGGAACGACTTCGCCGCGAACCCCGGAGGGCCGCGTGACCACCACCGATACGCCTCGATACGCGCCCGAGTGGCTGGAGCTGCGCGAGGGCGCGGACGCCGCCGCCCGCGCGCCCGAACTGCTGGAGCCGCTGCGTGCCCGGCCGGCCGGGGGCACCGTACGCGTGATCCACGACCTCGGCTGCGGCACCGGTTCCCTGGGCCGGTGGCTGGCGCCCCGGCTGGACGGCCCGCAGGAGTGGGTGCTGCACGACCACGATCCCGGTCTGCTGGAGCTGGCCGCCGAGCGGGCGCCGCGTACGGCCGCCGATGGGAGCCCGGTCACGGTGCGCACGCGCCGCGGTGACCTGGGCTCGCTGACCGCGGACGATCTGGCGGGCGCGTCGCTGGTGACGGCCTCAGCGCTGCTGGACGTGCTGACGGCCGACGAAATAGAAGGGCTCGCCGCGGCCTGTGCCGGGGCGGGGTGTCCGGTGCTGCTGGCGCTGTCGGTGGCGGGCCGGGTCGAGCTGGCCCCGGAGGATCCGCTGGACGCGGAGATCGCGGAGGCGTTCGACGCCCATCAGCGCCGCTCCGGTCTGCTGGGGCCGGACGCCGTCGCGGTGGCCTCCGAGGCGTTCGCCCGGCACGGCGCGACGGTACGGACGCACGCCAGCCCCTGGCTGCTGGGGCCCGGGGAGTCCGCGCTGGCCGCGGAGTGGCTGCGGGGCTGGGTGGGCGCGGCGGTGGAGCACCGGCCGGAGCTGGAACCGCGTGCCGAGAGGTATCTGCGGCGGCGGCTGGCGGAGTGCGCGGCGGGCGGGCTGCGGGTGGTGGTGCACCATGACGATCTGCTCGCGCTGCCCCGGCCGGTGAGCCCCGGGCCGACGGGTGGAGTGTCATGAGCGCGTCGATCCGGGCGCGGCTCGGCACACTCGCCGGGGCGGCCATCATCGCGGTGCTGCTGTGGCAGATGGGCACCGGCGCCTTCCTGGAGGGCGTGCGCCGCATCGACGGCCTCACCCTGCTGGCCGCCCTCGGACTCGGCCTGCTGACCACCGTGTTCAGCGCCTGGCGCTGGTGTGTGGTGGCGCGGGCGCTGCGCATCCGGCTGCCCCTGGCAAGGGCCGTCGGCGACTACTACCGCTCGCAGTTCCTCAACGCGGCGCTGCCCGGCGGCGTCCTCGGCGATGTGCACCGCGCGGTACGGCACGGGCGGACCGAGGGCGATGTGGCCCGGGGTGTGCGTGCCGTGGTGCTGGAGCGGACCGCGGGTCAGGTGGTGCTGGTGATGGCCGGCGTGGCGCTGCTGTTCGCCCGGCCCTCCTTCGCCCTGTCCGAGGCCGGCCGGGTGGTCCACGCCGTGGCCGCGACGCCCGGCGCCGCGGCCGCGCTGATCGCGGTGTGCGGGCTCGGGGCCGTGGCCGTCGTACGGCTGCGCCGCGGGCCCGGCACCTCGCGGGGGCGCCGGGCGCTGCGCGCCGCGCTCGGCGAGGCGCGGCTCGGGCTGCTGGCCCGCGCGAGCTGGCCGGGGGTCGTGATCTCGTCCGCGGTGGTGCTGGCGGGCTATCTCGGGATGTTCCTGCTGGCCGCGCGGGCGGCGGGATCAACCGCCCCGGCGGCCCGGCTGGTGCCCATCATGGTGCTGGCCCTGCTCGCCATGGCGCTGCCGCTGAACGTCGGCGGCTGGGGCCCCCGCGAGGGCGTCACCGCGTGGGCCTTCGGCGCCGCGGGCCTGGGAGCCGCGCAGGGGCTGACGGTCGCCGTCGTGTACGGGGTGCTCACCTTCGCCGCGAGCCTGCCCGGTCTGGGTGTGCTGGTCGGGCAGTGGGCCGTCCGGCTGCGGCGTCCCCAGGTCGAGTTCGAAGAGGGTGTCCTCGCCGAGGCGGGTACGGCGGGTCCGGGGCCGCAGGGCGTCGCGCATGACGGGGGTGCCGTCGAAGCGCAGCCCGGGGATGCCGTCGCCGAGCAGCACCGGTGCCACGGTGACGTACAGCCGGTGCAGCGCGCCGTCGTGCAGAAAGCGCGACACCGTGACGCCGCCGCCCTCGATCAGCACCCGGCCCAGGCCACGCGCCGCAAGCGCCTCCACCAGGCGCTGCGGCGTGAACGCGGCACGGTCCGGCAGGGTCAGTACGTCGACGCCGTCCGGCGCCGTCCGCCCGTCGCGGGCGTCCGCCCCCACCACCCACAGGGTCGGCGCTGAGCCGTCGGTGAAGACCCGGCGATGCGGAGGTACCCGGCCGTGGGGATCGAGGACGACGCGCACCGGATGCGGTCCGGAGCAGGCGCGCACGGTGAGCTGGGGGTCGTCCGCGACGGCGGTCCCGGCCCCGACCACGACGGCGTCGGTGAGGGCGCGCAGCCGGTGCAGATGGCACCGGTCCTCCTCGCCGGTGACGTAGTCGGCGTCGCCGGTGCGGGTCGCGATGAAACCGTCGAGGCTCTGGCCGAGCTGGGCGATCGTCAGCCGCGGCCCGGCCAGGCAGAGCGGCAGATAGCGGTCGGCGAGTGCGTCCGCCCCGGGGGTGGCGTCCCGCGACCAGCGCACCGCGCCGTCCGGCCCGCGCACCAGTCCGGCGGCCCGGGCCTCGGCCACGGTCCGTATGGAGCGCAGCCGCTCCCAAGCCGCTGCCGTGTCCAGCGTCGTCATCGCGTCTCCGTTTCCTGTCGCTCGCCGACCGCGGATTCGCCGACGACGGACTCGCCGACCACCGAAAGATACTCGGCGAAGGATTCGGTGAGCGCGGCGAGGAGTTCCTTTCCCTTCTCGGCGGATGCCAGGGAAGGGCGGCCGATGACTCCGGACTCGGTGTACTCGGCCATACCGAGGGTCAGCAGATGCTTCCGGTTGTCGGCGAGACAATCGGAGGTTTCATAACCGGGACGGACGAGTTCGGGATGGGCATGCAACAGGATGGAGGTCTCCACTTCCCCGGCGTGCATATCGCTGTACGACGGGGTGCGGACACCGGCCCTGCCACGGGCCGTGTCCCAGTCGGCCGAGCCCGGGAAAAGCGCCATGCGGGTACCGGTGCCGGCGGATTCCTGAACAATGTTGCGCAGGACGTAATTTCCGCCGTGCCCGTTCACCAGAATCAGCGAACCGATACCGGAGCGGCGCAGCGATCCGGCGATGTCGCGCACCACGGAGTAGAGGGTCGCGGCGGATATGGAGACGGTGCCCGGCCAGTTGGCGTGCTCGTGCGAGCAGGAGACGGTGACGGGCGGGAGGAGCTGGACCGGATACGCCGCGGCGATCTCCCGGGCGATGGTGCAGGCGATGACCGTGTCCGTCACCAGCGGCAGATACGCGCCGTGTTGCTCGAAGCTGCCGATGGGCAGGACGGCGACACCGGCCCGCCGGGCCCGCACCTCCTCCGTGGTCGTCGACGGCAGGAGCCCCGAGGCCCACTGGTCCGGCGTTTCCGAATCGCTCATGTTCTTGCGGCCTTTCGTTCTTCGTGCTGCGTGCTTCCTGCTGCGGATGCGTGGCCCATCACCCGGCCGACTTTCCCATTTTCCCCTACGCCACCCGGCGTTCACCAGATAGGGTTACAACATGACAGCAAGTGATAGCGTGTTGGTCGACAGCGCTCGTCGATCGGATGTCGAACGAGTGGTGAATCTCCGGCTGTCCACCGTGTACGGCGATTTTCTCGCTTTCGGCTACCAGGACCACAAACGCGGAGATGAACAGATCGCGCTGGTATACGGCGACGTCAAGGGCGAGGACGCACTGACGCGGGTGCATTCCGAGTGCCTGACCGGAGACGCCTTCGGCTCCCGGCACTGCGAATGCGGCGACCAACTGTCCGCGGCGCTGCGCGCCATCGTGAGCGAGGGGCGGGGCATCCTCGTCTACCTCCGGGGCCACGAGGGCCGGGGCATCGGCCTGCTGGCCAAGCTCCAGGCGATGCAGCTGCAGGCGGAGGGCCTGGACACGGTCGAGGCCAACCTCGCGCTCGGCCTCCCGGACGACGCCCGGGACTACCAGGTGGCGGCGGAGATGCTGCACGACCTCGGGGTGCGCTCCATACGGCTGCTCTCCAACAATCCGCGCAAGCGGGAGGCGCTGCTGCGCCACGGCATCAAGATCAGCGAACAGGTTCCGCTGCTGATCGAGCCGTGCGAGGAGAACCTGCCCTACCTGCTGACCAAGCGGGAGCGGATGGACCACTACCTGCCGCATCTGGACGGTGTGCTGACGTCCGTCGACGGCGGCGCCGAGCGGTCCTGAACAGCGCGCGGAGCCGGTGGCGCCGGCGGCACGGCGGGTGAGCCGCGCCGCCGGCGCTCCAGGTGCACTGGGCCGGGAACAGGCGATCAGTGCATATATGTCCGATGATGTGAAGCATGGACGTGGAGATCACGCTCCGGGTGGACGGCAGGGACCACCGGCTCACCGTCGACACCCGTACGACCCTGCTGGACGCCCTCCGCGAGCGGCTGGGGAACACCAGCCCCAAGAAGGGCTGTGACCATGGCCAGTGCGGTGCCTGCACCATCCTGCTCGACGGCCGCCGCGCCCTCGCCTGTCTGGCACTGGCGGTGGCCCACCAGGGCGCCGGCATCGTCACGGCCGCCGGTCTCATGAACGGCGGCGACGGGGAACGCGGCGAGAGCGGCGACGGGCTGCATCCGCTCCAGCGCTCCTTCATCGCCCATGACGCCTTTCAGTGCGGCTACTGCACCCCCGGCCAGATCTGCTCGGCGGTGGGCATGCTGCGCGAGGCGGCGGCGGGCTGGCCGAGCGCCGTGGCCAAGGATGTGAACGCCGCCGACGTGGTGCTGGACGACGAGGAGATCGCCGAGCGCATGAGCGGCAACCTGTGCCGCTGCGCCGCGTACGCCAACATCGTCCCGGCCATCGCCGACGTGGCACACCGGGACGAGGGGGCGCGCCGATGAGGCCCTTCCGCTACGAGCGTGCCGACACCGTGTCGGCGGCGGTGACCGCGCTGGCCGAGGAGCCGGAGGCGGCGTATCTGGCCGGTGGCACCAACCTGGTGGACCTGATGCGGCTGGAGGTGGCGACCCCGGAGGTGCTGGTCGACGTCCGGAGGCTCACCTCGGACCGGATCGAGGAGCTGCCGGACGGGGCCCTGCGCATCGGCGCCGCCGTCACGGGCAGCGATCTGGCCGCCGACCGGCGGGTCCGGCGGCGCTATCCGGTGCTCTCGCAAAGCCTGCTGTCGGGCGCCTCGGGCCAGTTGCGCAACCTCGCCACCACCGGCGGGAACCTGTTGCAGCGCACCCGCTGCCCGTACTTCCAGAACGTGACCACCCCGTGCGACAAGCGCGAGCCGGGGTCGGGCTGTTCGGCGATGGAGGGCTATCAGCGCGATATGGCGATCCTCGGCGCCTCGCCGTCCTGCGTGGCCACCCACCCCTCCGACATGGCGGTCGCGCTGGCGGCGCTCGACGCCGTGGTGTGCGTCCAGGGTCCCCAGGGGCCGAACGGCGGGCGGCGCGTCCCGCTGACCGAACTGCACCGGCTGCCCGGCGACGCCCCCGAGCGGGACACGGTGCTGCGGCGCGGGGAGCTGATCACGGCCGTGGAGCTGCCGCCGCCCGGCTTCACCGCCACCTCCCGCTACCGCAAGGTGCGCGACCGCGCCTCGTACGCCTTCGCGCTGGTGTCGGTCGCCGCCGCGCTGGACGTCGCGGACGACGGGACCGTACGCGACGTACGCATCGCGCTCGGCGGCGTGGCGCACAAGCCGTGGCGGGCGTGGAAGGCCGAGGAGTCGTTGCGCGGCGCGCCCGCGACGTGGGACGCCTTCCGGGACGCCGCCGCGGCCGAGCTGGCCCAGGCGGACCCGCTGCCGGGCAACGCCTTCAAGGTGGCGCTCGCCCGCAACACCCTCGTCGCCACGCTGCTCGATGTGATGGAGGTGGCGCGGTGAACGAGGTCCGCGAGGTCAGGGAGCGGGCGCGGGCGGTCGGCGCGCCGCTGCGCCGGATCGACGGCGCGCAGAAGGTCACCGGCACCGCCACCTACGCCTTCGAGTGGCCCGTCGAGCACCCCGCCTATCTCCATCCGCTGCAGGCCACCATCGCCGCCGGGCGGATCACCGATGTGGACACCGCGGTGGCGGAGGCCGAGCCGGGGGTGCTGGCCGTGCTCACCCATCTCACCGCGCCGCGGCTGACCGTGACGGGCGATCCGGAGCTGGCGGTGCTGCAGTCCGACGAGGTGGCCTGGCGCGGGCAGTTCACCGGCGCGGTGGTCGCCGAGACTCCGGAGACCGCGCGGTACGCGGCGGGCCTGGTGCGGTTCACCTATGAGCAGCGCCCGCCCGATGTGGCGCTGCGCGAGGACCGCGACGACCTGTACAAGCCGGTGGACGCGGCCCAGTTCGGGCAGGGCGGCGGTGAACTCCAGGACGGCTCCCCCGCCGACAGCGTCGTCGGCGACGCCGATACGGCGCTGGCCGCCGCGCACACCCTGCTGGACGCCACGTACACCACGCCGATGTACCACAACAACCCGATGGAGCCGCACACCGCCGTGGTCACCTGGGCCGACGGCGAGCTGCTGGTGTACTGCTCCACGCAAGGGCCGACGGTGAGCCGCGATCTGCTCGCCGCCACCCTGGGGCTCGGGCAGGACCGGGTGCGGGTGGTGTCCCCGCACGTCGGCGGCGGCTTCGGGTCGAAGGTGTATCCGCACGCGTACGCGGTGCTCGCCGCGATGGGCTCGCGCACCGTGCGCCGGCCGGTGAAGTTCGCGCTGACCCGCCAGCAGATGTTCGCGCTGGTGGGCTTCCGCCCGGCGTCGATCCAGCGGATCCGGCTGGGCGCCGACGCAGCCGGCCGGCTCACCGCCGTCACCCATGACGTGGTCGAGCAGACCGCCCGGGCCAAGGGGTACGCCGACCAGGTCGCCGTGTGCACCCGCCTGATGTACGCCGCCCCGCACCGGCGCACCACCCACCGGCTGGCCCCGCTGGACATCCCGGTGCCGACCATCATGCGGGCACCGGGCGAGGGGCAGGGCATGTTCGCGCTGGAGTCGGCGATGGACGAGATGGCGCTCGCGTGCGGCATGGACCCGGTGGAGTTCCGCGTCCGCAACGAACCGGACGTCCACCCCGAGTCCCAGCTGCCGTTCTCCAGCCGCCATCTGGTGGCCTGCCTGCGCGAGGGCGCCCGCCGCGCCGGATGGGAGCGGCGCGACCCGACGCCCCGGGCGCGCCGGACGGGCCGCTGGCTGATCGGAACCGGCGTGGCCGCCTCCACCTACCCCTCGCCGCGCCTCCCGGGCAGCGCGGCGACGGTCCGGGTCACCCCGGACGGGCACTGCACGGTGCTGATCGCCGCCGCCGACCTGGGCACCGGCACCTGGACGGCGCTCACCCAGATCGCCGCGGACGCGCTCGGCGTACCGGTCGAACGGGTGGAGTTGCGCATCGGGGACACCACCCTGCCGAACGCCTCCCCCGCCGGTTTCTCCTCCGGCATCAACAGCTGGGGCTCGTCGATCGCGGAGGCCGCCCGCCGGTTGCGCACCCTCCTCGCGACCGAGCACGGCGACGTGGTTCCGCCGGACGGCCTGGAGGTCACCGCCGGCATGCCGGTGAACCCCGACGCCGAGCGGTACGCGATGCACAGCTTCGGCGCGCAGTTCGCCGAGGTCCGGGTGGACGCGGACACCGGGGAGATCCGGGTGCCACGGCTGCTCGGGATGTTCGACGTGGGCCGGGTCATCAACCCCAGGACCGCGCGCTCCCAGCTGCTGGGCGGCATGACGCAGGGCATCTCGATGGCGCTGTACGAACACAGCGTGCTGGACCCGCGCTTCGGCCATGTGGTCAACCAGGACTTCGCCCAGTACCACATCGCCGCCAACGCCGATGTGCACACGATCGAGGCGCACTGGGTGGACGAGACGGACCCGCACACCAATGTGATGGGCGCCAAGGGCGTCGGCGAGGTGTGCGTCGTCGGCACCGCCGCGGCCATCGCCAACGCGGTGCACCATGCGACCGGCGTGCGGGTGCGCGATCTGCCGATCACCTGCGACAAGCTGCTGCCTGACCGCTGATCGGCCCCGGGCACCGCCCGCCGCCGCCTCGCGTGCGAAGTCGGCGAGCGCGGCGGGTGGGGTACGGCAGCGCGTCCGCGCTGCCGGCGGGGTTCAAGCGGGTACGCGGCGTCAGCCCGCGGGAGCACCGCGCTCGCCGCGGCGCGCCGTCCGCAGGCTGACCGGCGGGACGCGCAGGCAGGCGTCCGGGCCGCAGGTGGTGGTGCGGTCGTACAGGTCCATCAGGCGGCGGACGCCGCGGGCGATGTCGTACCGCTCGACCGCGTCCGGCACCGGGTAGCGCCGCGGACCCGCGGCCAGCCGGTGGCGCAGCGCGTCGGTGAGGGCGGCGGGGCCGGGGGCGATGCGGCGGGCGGCGGGGGCGGCGCCCGCGGGGAGTTCGTCGAGGGCCGGGCAGCCGGTGTGGAGTACCGGCAGCCCGGCGGCGAGGGCTTCCAGGGCCGCGAGCCCGAACGCCTCCTCGGCGGACGGCGCGGCCAGGACGTCCATGGCGGCCAGCAGGCCCGGCAGCCCGGCGGGCCGGTCCTCGGACGGGGCCACGGCCCCGTCCCGCTCCCCCAGCAGCCGGATCCGGTCGGCCGCGCCGAGCCGGGTGGCCAGGTCCTCCAGGGCGGCGCGCTCGGGCCCCTCGCCGACCAGCAGCAGCCGGGCGCCCGGTACGGCGGCCACGGCCCGTACCGCCACCTCGAACCGCTTGGCCGCCATCAGCCGTCCGACCGCGCCGACGACGAAGGCGCGTTCGGGGATGGCCAGGCGGGCGCGGGCGGTGGCGCGGACGGCGGGGGTGAAGCGGAAGTGGCGGGCGTCGATGGCGTTGGGCACCAGATGGACGCGGTGGCTGGGCACGCCCCAGTCGCGCAGCCGGTCGGCGACCGCGGCCGAGACGGCGACGGTCGCCGAGCCCAGCCGTTCGGCGGCCAGATAGCGGGCGCGGACGGCGGGGGTCAGGGGGTGTCCGTCGACGCTGTGCTCGCCCAGGGCGTGTTCGGTGGCGATCACGGCCCGTACACCCGCCAGCCGGGCGGCGATCCGGCCGTAGACGCAGGCCCGATAGAGGTGGGTGTGGACCAGGTCGTAGCCGCCGGAGCGGATGGTGCGCACCAGGGCGGCCAGCGCCCGCAGCTCGCCCGCGCGGCCGTCCAGGGGCAGGTGGGTGACCGGGATGCCGTCGGCGCGGATGCCGTGAGCGGTTGTGCCCGGTGCGGCGAGGGCGACCACGTCGCAGCGCACGGGCACATGGCGCAGCAGCAGCCGCAGTTGCTGCTCGGCGCCGCCCGCGCCGAGGCGGGAGATGATGTGCAGAACTCTCATCGGGCGACCCCGCCCCGTCCTCCGTCGTGCGGCCGTGGATTCGGTCGCGCGTTTTTCACGCGATCTCCGACCTTGCCAGAGGGCGGGATGTAAATCACGTAAGACGCGCGTTCATGGGCCATCAGGGTGGCTCTTTCGCGGCCCGTCAGCACCCGGTTCACCAGGGGCGCGCCGAAAATCCGATGTGCGCGATACCGACTCATCCGATTGTTACCTTCTCATCTCGCGCGATGACATGACGAATGTGGTCCGTTCGGGTCATCGCGGCGCGACATCCGGCTCCAAGTCAGCCGGTTTTCGAATGAACCCGGTTCCAGACAGCCCGCGGGAGTGCCCATGTCTGCACAGACCCCCGTCAGAGATTCGAAAAACGCACGAGACGCGCGTCGTGGAGTCGCCCCCGCCGCCGCGCGCACCGCCGGGCACGTCCCCGGGCGCGCCGCGGCACCCCCGCACGCGCGCCCCGCCCCGGATGCCGCGCACTCCCGCCCGGCCGCGGTGTACGAGTACGAGCGGTACAGCGAGCTGGCGGGCCCGCTGACCGAGCCGCCCGCCGGCCGCCCGTACCGGGTGCGCAGCCGCAGCCTGCTGGCGCGGGAGCCGCACCGGTTCCGGGCGGCGCTGCTGCTGTGCGGGGCGCCGGTGTGCTCGGCGCTGCTGCTGCTGTGGCTGCTGCGGCCGGACCACTGGGCGGCGCGCCCCTATGTGACGGCGTGGGAGACCGCGGCGGATGTCGTGATGCTGGTGTCGATCGCGCTGATCGAGACGTTCCGGCTGGTCACGGTCGTCTCCAACGCGCACGCGACGCTGATGGCCAGGGATCCGGTGCCGGTGACGGCCGAGCCCGGCACCCGGGTGGCGTTCCTGACCAGTTTCGTGCCCGGCAAGGAGCCGATCGCGATGGTCCGGGCCACGCTGGAGGGCGCGGTGCGCATCCGGCACCAGGGGACGCTGGACGTCTGGCTGCTGGACGAGGGGGACGACGCGGAGGTCAAGGAGCTGTGCGCACGGCTCGGCGTACACCACTTCTCCCGCAGGGGAATCGAGAAGTGGAACCAGCGAGAGGGCGCTTTCCGGGCGAGGACGAAGCACGGGAATTACAACGCCTGGCTGGACGCGCACGGCGACGATTACGAATTCATGGCGTGTGTGGACACCGACCATGTGCCGCTGCCCAACTTCCTGGAGCGCATGCTGGGTTACTTCCGCGATCCGGACGTGTCCTTCGTGGTGGGCCCGCAGGTGTACGGAAACTACGACACCGCCGTCACCAAGGCCGCCGAAAGCCAGCAGTTCCTGTTCCACGCGCTGATCCAGCGGGCCGGGAACGCCTACGGCAGCCCGATGTTCGTGGGCACCAACAACGCGGTGCGGATCAGCGCGCTGCGCTCCATCGGCGGGCTGTACGACTCGATCACCGAGGACATGGCCACCGGCTTCGAGCTGCACCGCCACCGCAACCCGGCCACCGGCAGGAAGTGGCGCTCGGTCTACACCCCGGACGTGCTCGCGGTCGGCGAGGGGCCCAGCTCCTGGACGGACTTCTTCACCCAGCAGATGCGGTGGAGCCGGGGCACCTACGAGACGGTGCTGGGGCAGTTCTGGAAGGCCCCGTTCACGCTGTCGCCGGGGAAGCTGCTCAACTACACGCTGCTGATCACGTACTACCCGATGACGGCGGTCAACTGGGTCCTCTCGGCGCTGTCCTGCACGCTGTTCCTGATGCTGGGCGCGGCCGGGCTCGACATTCCGGCCGAGCTGTGGATGATGCTCTACGGCGACGCCGCCATGCTCCAGATCGGGCTGTACATCTGGAACCGCCGCCACAACGTCTCCCCGCATGAGCCCGAGGGGTCGGGCGGGCTCGCCGGAATGCTGCTCTCCGCGCTGTCCGCGCCGATCTACGCCAAGGCGCTGTTCGACGCGGCGCTGCGGCGGAAGAGCCGGTTCGTGGTCACGCCCAAGGGCGACTCGTCCAGCCCGGACCGGCTCTCCACGTTCCGCATCCATCTGCTGTGGGGCGCCCTCTTCGGCGCCTCGCTCGCGGCCTCGTTCTTCCTGGGGCACACGCACGCGGCGATGCGGGCGTGGGCCGTCCTGGCGCTCGCGCTGTGCCTGGCGCCGGTGGCCATCTGGTACGGCGGGGTGGTGCGGGACCGGCGCCGCCCGGTGGCGGCGCCGGCCGTGCCGACCGCGCGTGCGGACAGCCCGGGCCCGTGCGCCCCGGCGAAGGACGCGGACGCGGTGTGCGCCCTGTGATACCGCCCAGCGGCGTGCCTCAGTGGTGGCCCGGGCCGTGGGCGTTCCGGGCCAGGCCGAGCGCGTACTCGGGCCACCAGCGGCCCGCCGGGGGCCCGCCGTTGCACGTCCCGTCGGATTCGCCGGGCCGCTTGATCCACAGGTACGCGTCCACCAGCCGGTCCCCGGTGCGGGTGCTCGGCGGATGGCCCAGCGCCCGGCCCGGCGGGTTGCACCAGGCCTTCTCCGTGCGGGGCTCGTGCCGGGCCGCGCCGCCGCGCCGCAGCGGGCCGTTGCCGTTGCGGCTGGTGTCGATGACGAAGTGCGCTCCGCCGACCGCGCGGGACAGCCGGTGGCCGTACGCCTTGGTGCGGCCGGTGCGCTGGAAGTTGGCGACGTTCAGGGAGAAGCCGTCCGCCTGCTCGATGCCGCTCTTGAGCAGCGGCGCCATCAGCCGGGCGGGGTTGGTGATCCAGCCCGCGTTCCCGGCGTCCAGGTACACCCGTACGCGGGGCAGCGCGGCGAACGCGGCGACCGCGTCGCGCAGCAGCGCCAGCCGGGGGCCGACCGCGCGGCGGGGCACACAGCGGTCGACGACCTGCGCCACCGCGTCGGGCTCCAGCACGACGATCGCCTCGCGGTCGCCGATGCCGAGGGCGATCTGCTCGATCCACCCGCGGTAGGACGCGCCGTTCGCCGCGCCGCCGGCCGAGTGCCCGCCGCAGTCCCGGTGGGGGATGTTGTAGGCGACCAGCACCGGGGTGGTGCCGGTCCGGGCCGCGGACTCGGTGATCAAGCGCACCCGTTCGCGAGGGGGCTGCGGGCCGAGCCATTCGGCGACCGGCTGCTGTGCGATCCGCCGGATCAGCTCGGCGTCGTTGTTCCTCGCTCCGTTCTTTCCCTCTTCCTCCCGCGCACGGACGTGCCGGGCGGCCGGGCCGTTCGGGTTCACCCAGAGCCCGCTCCGGCGCGGCGGAGGGTCGGACAGCTGGCATCCGCTCAGCGGTGCCACGGCCACGGCACCGCATGCGACGACCGTCAGCAATCGGCGCACAACGGACTTAACCGGATATCTTTCGCGCATGCGAGGCATCATGGCACCGCGTGCCGTCGGTTCAGCGGACGTCGCGTTCGCTGTCGCCGTTCCGGTCGCCGTCGCCGCCGCCCTCCGTACGCGGGTCCTCCGTACGCGGGCCCTCCGTACGCCACAGCGGATGCTCGCGGGCCGCCCACCGCGGGTCGACCCGCCCGGTGCGCATCCCGCGCCGCGCCTCCGGATCGGCGAGCGCCTTACCGATGTGCCCGATCACCACGATGCCGACGGCCAGCGCCAGCCAGTCGTGGACGAACGTGGCGCTGGTGCGCCACATGAGCGGGGCGAGTCCGGTGAACCACATCAGCGATCCGGTGGCCGCCATCACCAGCACCGCGCCCGCGGTCCAGGCGGCGTACACCTTCTGGCCCGCGTTGAACTTGCCCGCCGGGCGCTCCGCCCGGCTGTGGTCGCGGCGCAGCGCGGCCCGCAGCCAGCGGCGGTCGTGCGGTCCGAAGCGGTTGAGGCGGCCCAGGTCGGCCCGGAAGGCGCGGGAGGCGAGACCGAGGAGGGCCGGTACGGGCGTCAGGACGCCGGTCCACTCGTGGACGGTGACCACCAGCGCGCGGCGGCCGACGAGTTCGGCCAGGGCGGGGAGGTACAGACAGGCCGCGCTGACCACGCACGCCCCCAGGAGCGCGGCCGTGGTGCGGTGGATCCAGCGCTCGGCGGACGTGAAGCGGCGCACCCGGCGCTCGGTGGCGGCCGGGGCCGCGGCGGTCTCGGGCAGGGGTGTCTCAGGCAGTGGGGTCATCGTCGCGTCCGTTCGATCTGCCGACCCAGGCGTCCACGTCGTATCCCCGGTCCTCCCAGTAGCCGGGGCGCACCTCGTCGGTGACGGTGATGCCGGACAGCCACTTCGCCGACTTGTAGAAGTACATGGGCGCGACATAGAGCCGGACCGGGCCGCCGTGCGCGTGGCCCAGCGGCTCGTCCCGCATGCGCAGCGCCACCAGGACGTCCGGGCGGCGCGCCTGGTCGAGGGTGAGGCTCTCGGAGTACGCGCCGTCGAAGCAGGTGAACCGGACCGCCCTGGCGCGCGGGCTCACCCCGGCGGCGTCCAGCAGCGTCGACAGCCGCACCCCCTCGAACGGCGTCCCCGGCACCCGCCATCCGGTGACGCACTGGACGTCCCGGACGAGCCGGACCTGCGGGAGCGCGCGCAGCTCGGCGAGCCGGTAGTCGGCGGGCCGGTCGACGAGCCCGCCCACGGTGAGGCGGTAGCTCGTGGCGTCCTTGTGCGGGACGGAGGACGTCACGGAGTAGTACCGGAACCCGCCGCCGTTGGGCAGCAGCCCGGTCACCCCGGTGGGGTCCTTGCCGGACACCGCGCCGAGCGTGTTCTCCAGCCCGCGCTGCGCCCAGGGAGCGACGGCCATGCCGGCGGCGCCGAGGCCGAGCATGCCGAGCAGGATGCGGCGGCCGACGGGTGCGCCGCGCTCGTCGTAGCGCGCGCCGTCCCTGTGCCCGTCGTCGCCGGGGGTTGCGTCCATGTGCTGATGACACCACCGGGCGGGGCGGCGCGCCATCGTCTGTGGGTTTTCGTCAGACTTCCGTCAGGTCTGAACGCCCGGCGCGGTGCGCGGGGAGGTGTTACGACACCGCCTTGGCCGCCGCGCGCCCCGCCGTCCGCCCCGAGAAGAGGCAGCCGCCCAGGAAGGTGCCCTCCAGGGACCGGTAGCCGTGCACGCCCCCGCCGCCGAAGCCCGCCGCCTCGCCCGCCGCGTAGACGCCCGGCAGCGGCTCCCCGCCGTCGGTCAGCACCCGCGACGACAGATCCGTCTCCAGCCCGCCCAGCGTCTTGCGGGTGAGGATGTTCAGCCGCACGGCGATCAGCGGGCCCGCCCCGGGATCGAGGATGCGGTGCGGGGCGGCGGTGCGGATGAGGCGGTCGGCGAGGTACTTACGGGTCCCGCGCAGGGCGGTGATCTGGAGGTCCTTGGTGTAGGGGTTGGCGATCTCGCGGTCCCGGGCGACGATCTCGCGGCGCAGCTCGGCCTCGTCGATGAGCGGGTCCTCGGTCAGTTCGTTCATCCGCCGCACGAGGGCGGGCAGCGAACGCTCGACGATGAAGTCCGCGCCGTGGTCCATGAACGCCTGGACCGGGCCCGGCGCCCCGGCCCGCCCGCGCCCGAGCACATCGCGGACGCTCTTGCCCGTCAGGTCCGGGTTCTGCTCGGAGCCGGAGAGCGCGAACTCCTTCTCGATGATCTTCCGGGTGAGGACGAACCAGGTGTAGTCGTAGCCGGTCCGCATGATGTGTTCGAGGGTGCCGAGGGTGTCGAAGCCGGGGAAGAGCGGGACCGGGAGCCGCCGTCCGCGGGCGTCGAACCAGAGCGACGAGGGGCCGGGCAGGATGCGGATGCCGTGCCGGGGCCAGATCGGGTTCCAGTTCTCGATGCCCTCGGTGTAGTGCCACATCCGGTCGCGGTTGATGAGGCGGCCGCCGGCCGCCTCCGCGACGCCGAGCATCTTGCCGTCCACGTGCGCGGGGACACCGGAGATCATCCGCTCGGGCGGGGAGCCCAGCCGCTCGGGCCAGTTGGCGCGGACGAGGTCGTGGTTGCCGCCGATGCCGCCGGAGGTGATGATCACGGCCTGGGCGCGCAGCTCGAAGGAGCCGGTCACCTCGCGGCTGCTGGCCGTGCCCCGCTCGGCGCGGCTGGGCTCCAGCACCTCGCCGGTGACGGTGTCGACGGCGCCCGCGCTCCGGACAAGCCCGGTGACCCGGTGCCGGAAGCGCAAGGAGACCAGGCCGCGGGCGGCCGCGGCGCGCACCCGGCGCTCGAAGGGGGCGACGACGCCGGGACCGGTGCCCCAGGTGATGTGGAAGCGGGGTACGGAGTTGCCGTGCCCGGTCGCGTCGTAGCCGCCGCGCTCGGCCCAGCCGACGAGGGGGAACAGCCGCAGCCCCTGGGCGTACAGCCAGGACCGCTTCTCGCCCGCCGCGAAGTCCACGTACGCCTCGGCCCAGCGGCGCGGCCAGTGGTCCTCCTCGCGGTCAAAACCGGCCGTGCCGAGCCAGTCCTGCCAGGCGAGTTCGCGGCTGTCGCGGACGCGCAGCCGGCGCTGCTCGGGCGAGTCGACGAGGAAGAGACCGCCGAAGGACCAGTGGGCCTGGCCGCCGAGCGACTGCTCGGGCTCCTGGTCGAGCAGGATGACCTTGCGGCCCGCGTCGGCCAGCTCGGCGGTGGCCGCGAGGCCCGCCAGGCCCGCCCCGACCACGATCACATCCGCGTCGTACGCCATGGTTGGTGGTATCCCGTCCTCGTCAGCCGGTCGACGCCGGTCGTCGGATGCCGATCCTGCCTACCGGCCAGTACGGCGTCAACTGGTCCGGGAGCCAGGGGTGAGAGCGCTTTCCGGACACCGTCACCCTCCAGGCTATAGCTCTCTTGTGCAGCAAAAGGGAACAATCCCTCACCTCTATTGGACAGGGTTCAACCAAAGCGGCATCATCAACGACCATGGCTGACCGCTCCGTTGAGCAACCCGGGCCGCCGTACCAGGCGGACAAGCGCATCGTGAATCCGACACTTGTCACCCCCGGTCCCCAGCCCATCGAGGCCGGTGACTCCCCCGTCACCCCGCACATCCTCCAGGGCGAGATCATCGGCCCCCGGCACGCCCGCCGCCGCCGCATCGATCCGCGGCACAAGGCGGCCGCCGGGGCGATCCTGCTGTCGGCCACCGGCGCCGCCACCGCGCTGTTCATGCTCATGGGCAAGGACGCGCGCCAGGCGCAGGCCGCCCCGGGGCCCGACGCCTCGTCCACCGCCCCCGACCAGCCGGAGCCGAAGGCCGCCGCGTTCGGCGGCTCGGCCGTCGGCGACGAGCCGCTGCGCGGTTCGCGCACCACCGAGCCCGCGGCCCCCGCGCCCGCCGCCAAGCCGGTGACGCGAGCCCCGGCCACCCCCGCCGCCGAGCCCCGCACCCCGTCCTCCGGTCAGCAGACCAAGCCCTCCGCTTCCTGGCCGTCCGGGGCCGAGCAGTGGCGGAAGCGGGCCGAGGCGTGGCGGCAGTGGGCCGAGCAGGCCCGGCAGCAGGCGGAACAGCAGGACGGTCAGGGGCAAGGCGATCAAGGCCAGGGCCAGGGCGGCTGGGGGAACGGCCAGGGGAACGGCGGCTACCCGGGCGGCGGCTCCGGTCCGTACGACCAGGGGCAGGGGCCCGACGGCCAGGGCTCCGGATCCGGCCCGTACGGCGGCGGGCAGGGCGGCCCCTACGGCGGTGGCCCCTCGCGCTGACCCGGGCGCCATCTGCTTGTATGGCCACATGCCTGATCAGGAGCCGCTTTCCGCCGACGAACTGCTGGACATCGTGGACGAGCGGGACCGGGTGATAAGCCAGGCCCGTCGCGGTGACGCCACCGCCCACCGGCTGCGCCACCGATGCGTCTTCGTCCTCGCGCGCGACCCCCAGGGCCGCGTCTTCGTCCACCGCCGCACCGACCGGAAGCTGGTCTTCCCCTCGCTGTACGACATGTTCGTCGGCGGGGTCGTCGCGGCGGGCGAGACCTACGACGAGGCGGCACTGCGGGAGGCGGAGGAGGAACTGGGCGTCCAGGGGCTCCCCGCGCCCGTGCCGCTGTTCTCCTTCCTCTACGACACCCCCGAGCACACCTGGTGGTCCCGGGTCTACGAGGTCCGCTGCGACCTCCCCGTCGCGCCGCAGGCCGACGAGATCGCCTGGCACACCTTCCTCACCGACGAGGAGCTGGAGCGGCGGCTCACCGAGTGGGAGTGGGTCCCGGACGGCGCGGAGGCGTACCGGCGGCTGAAGGAATGGCGCCGCGAGAGGCTCACCCCGTGACCGGAGGCAGACTCGGGGCCGCCGTGGCGGGCGTCCGGCTGTGGTTCGCGCCCGAACGGCTCCGCGAGGAGGGCGACACCCCCGACTACCGCTTCTCGCTCGCCAACGAACGCACCTTCCTGGCCTGGCTGCGCACCGCGATGGCCCTGGTGGGCGGCGGTTTCGCGGTCGACCAGTTCCTGCCGGACACCGGCCGCCCGCTCCGGCTGGCCCTCGCGCTCGTCCTGCTCGCGGGCGGCGCGGTGTGCGCCCTGCGCGCCATCAACCACTGGATCCGCTGCGAGCGGGCCATGCGGCGCGGCGAGGACCTGCCGGTGTCGCGCTTCCCGGTGACGCTGGGGCTGGCCGTCGGGGTGGTCGCGCTGCTGATGGTGATCGTCGTCGCCGTGGGGTGGGGCGGGTGACCCAGTCGGCGCGGGACCCCGGGCTGCAGCCGGAGCGCACCCGGCTGGCGTGGCGGCGTACGACGCTGGCCTGCGCCGTGGCCGCCTCGCTCGCCGGGCGGCAGACCCTGCACGCGGGGCTGGGCCCGCTCTCGGCCCTCGCCCTGTCGCTGGTCGTCCTGTCCTGGCTGGCCTTCCTGGCCGTGGCGCACCGCCGTATCCGCCATCTGGGTGCCTCGCGCCCGCCCCTGCTGACCCCGCGCGCCGCGGCCGCCGCGGTGGTCTGCGTGATGGGCGCGGCGGTGTGCGGTGCGGCGATGCTGCGCTAATCGACCGTGATGACGATCTTGCCGCGGGTGTGGCCCTCCGCGCTGCGCGCCTGCGCCTCCGCCGTCCGCTCCAGCGGGTACGTCGCCGACACCTCGACCCCCAGCGCGCCGCGCTCGGCGAGGTCGGTCAGGTCCTGGAGGTCCTCGGGGTCGGGGTGGACGAAGACATAAGCGCCGCCGGCGCCGAGGACCGCCGGATCGGCGATGGACGCCAGCCGGCCGCCGGGGGCCAGCACCTGAGCGGAGGCGGTGAGGGCGTCGCCGCCGACCAGGTCGAACGCGGCCTGCACCCCGTCGGGGGCGAGTTCCCGCACCCGCTCGGCGAGCCCCTCCCCGTACACGGTCGGCTCGGCGCCCAGCGTCCGCAGATAGTCGTGGTTGTGCTCACCGGCGGTCCCGATGACGCGGGCGCCCAGATGCCGGGCCAGCTGCACCGCCATCGAGCCGACGCCCCCGGCGGCCGCGTGCACCAGCACCGTGTCGCCCTCGCCGACCCGCAGCGCGCCGACCAGCGACTGGTAGGCCGTCAGCCCGGCCAGTGGAATGCCCGCGGCCTGCTCGAAGGTGAGGTTCCGCGGTTTGCGGGCGATCGTGCGCAGGGGCGCGGCCACGTACTCGGCGCAGGTGCCGCGGGACAGGAAGTCCTCGCGCACGTACCCGATCACCTCGTCCCCGGCCCGGAACCCGGTCACCGCCGGTCCGGTCCGTTCCACCACTCCGGCGACGTCCCAGCCCGGGATGACCGGGAAGACGGCGTCCAGGACGGGGTCGAGATATCCGGCCTGCGCCTTCCAGTCGACGGGGTTCACGGCGGCGGCCCTGACCCGGATCAGCACCGAGTCGGGCCCGACCTTGGGGTCCCGGACCTCGCCGAATTCGAGAACCTCGGGACCGCCGTAGCGGCGGTAGCTGATGGCCTTCATGGTGGCTGCTCCTCGCGGTTCCTGGTGTCGCCGGGCGCTTCCCCCTACCGACGCTCCTGCTCGGGAACCGGCACCGCAAGTCCAGCCCGCGCGGGTTCGGGCCGGAACGCGCCCTCGCCCTCCCCGCACCTCGGCAGCGCGAGGAACCGGTGACGGCCGCGCACTGGACTACATACCGACTGGTCGGCATCATGAGGTGGACATGGAGTGAACCCTACGCCGCCCGCCTCCCAGGGAAGAAGAGATTCGATGAACGCAGGCAATCCGCCGGGACTCGATCTGACGCGGCTCCGCGCCCATCTCGACCACGAGCGGCCGGGGCTGGTGGGCGGTCCGCTGAGCGCGGAGCTGATCGAGGGCGGCCGGTCGAATCTCACGTACGCCGTCACCGACGGCGCCTCCCGCTGGGTGGTCCGCCGGCCGCCGCTGGGGCATGTGCTGGCCACCGCCCATGACATGCGGCGCGAACACCGGGTCATCAGCGCGCTGTACCCGACCAGCGTGCCGGTGCCGGAGCCGGTGCTGCTGTGCGAGGACGAGGCGGTGGCCGGGGCGCCGTTCTACGTCATGGAGTTCGTGGAGGGACTTCCGTACCGTACGGCCGAGCAGCTGGCCGCGATCGGTCCGGAGCGCACCCGGGGGGTGGTGCTGTCCCTGGTGGACACCCTCGTCGCGCTGCACTCCGTCGATCCCGCCGAGGTCGGGCTCGGTGACTTCGGGCGGCCGGAGGGCTTCCTGGAGCGGCAGCTGCGGCGCTGGGGCAAGCAGCTGGAGGCCTCGCGCAGCCGTGAGCTGCCCGGCATCGACGAGCTGCACACCCGGCTCGCCAAGACACTGCCCGCCTCCCCCGCGCCCACCGTGGTGCACGGCGACTACCGCCTGGACAACGTCCTGGTGGGTGCCGACGACCGGATCAAGGCGATCCTCGACTGGGAGATGTCCACGCTCGGCGATCCGCTGACCGACCTCGGACTGATCGTGATGTACAGCGAGCACCCCACCCTGGACGACGCACCCATCTCCTCCACCCAGGGCGCCCCCGGCCACCCGGCGACGGACGAGCTGATCCAGCGGTACGCCGAGGGCTCGGGCCGGGACGTCGGCGGCATCGCCTGGTACACCGCCTTCGCCTACTTCAAGCTCGCGGTGATCTTGGAGGGCATCCACTACCGCTTCACCCTCGGACAGACCCTGGGCACGGGCTTCGACCGCATCGGCGCGATCGTCCCGGCCTTCATCGACAACGGCCTCACCACCCTCCAGGAGAACTGAGACACCCCATGGACTTCGCATTCGACGCCCGCACCGAAGAACTCCGCGCCAAGCTCCTGACCTTCATGGACGAGCACGTCTACCCGGCCGAGGCGGTCGTGGGCGAGCAGCGCGCCAAGCTCGGCTCGCCCTGGGAGACCCCGGCCGTCGTGGCGGAGCTGAAGGCCGAGGCCCGCAAGCAGGGGCTGTGGAACCTGTTCCTGCCGGACGCCGAGTACGGGGCGGGGCTGACCAACCTCCAGTACGCCCCGCTCGCCGAGATCACCGGCCGCAGCCCCCAGCTCGCCCCCACCGCCCTCAACTGTGCCGCGCCGGACACCGGCAACATGGAGGTGCTCGCCCAGTTCGGAACTGAGCAGCAGCGCGAGCAGTGGCTGGAGCCGCTGCTCGCGGGCGAGATCCGGTCGGCCTTCGCGATGACCGAGCCGGAGGTGGCCTCGTCCGACGCCACCAACATCGAGACCCGGATCGAGCGGGACGGCGACGATTACGTCATCACCGGGCGCAAGTGGTACATCTCCGGGGCGATGAACCCCGACTGCAAGATCTTCATCGTGATGGGCAAGACCGACCCGGAGGGCGCGGACGTGCGCCGCCAGCAGTCGATGGTGCTGGTGCCGCGCGATACGCCCGGGGTCGAGGTGCGGCGGGCGATGACGGTGTACGGCTACGAGGACCACTACCACGGCGGCCACGCCGAGGTCGTCTTCGACCGGGCCCGGGTCCCGGCCGCGAACCTCGTCGGCGAGGAGGGCGGCGGCTTCGCCATCGCCCAGGCCCGGCTGGGCCCCGGCCGTATCCACCACTGCATGCGGCTGATCGGCATGGCCGAGCGGGCGATCGAGCTGATGTGCCGCCGGGCGGTGGCCCGGCAGGCGTTCGGCAAGGCGCTCGCCCAGCAGGGCCAGGTCCACGAGTGGATCGCGGACGCCCGGGTGGCGGTCGAGCAGCTGCGGCTGCTGGTCCTCAAGACGGCCTGGATGATGGACACGGTGGGCAACCGGGAGGCGCACACCGAGATCCAGGCCATCAAGATCGCCACACCGCGGACGGTGGTGGGGATCCTCGACCAGGCGGTGCAGTTGCACGGCGCGGGCGGGGTCAGCCAGGACTTTCCGCTGGCGGAGCTGTGGGCGGCGGCCCGTACGCTGCGGTTGGCCGACGGGCCGGACGAGGTGCACCAGCGGTCGCTGGCGCGGCGGGAGTTGAAGCGGTACCTGTAGCCACGACGGCGAGCGGAGGGGGCGCCCACGGGGTGGGCGCCCCCTCCGCCGCGTTTCCTTTACGGCCGCAGCGCGCGCAACAGGAGGTCGGCCAGGTGGTCGGCCACCTGCTGCGGGCCGAGGGGGCCGCCGGGGCGGTACCAGGTGCCCAGGTGGTGCACGGAGCCGAAGTGGTAGTCGACCACCAGGTCCGCCGGGGTGTCGGCGGTGAAGACCCCGGTCCGCTGGCCCTCCTCGACGAGCGCGCGGAACCGCTCGTGGTAGCGGCGCCGCTCGGCCCGTACCTGCTTGTACTTCTCCGGGCTCAGCTGGTGCATCGACCGGAAGAAGATCGTGGTGTCGTCGAGGTTCTCGATGGTGGTCACCACGACGTCGGCCGCCGCGTCCCGCAGCCGCCGCTCCACGGGAGCGTCCGCGTCCGCGAAGGCGTCCAGCCGTTCCTGCTGGAGGCGGAGCACCCGGCCGTAGATCTCATGGAGCAGATCGTCCTTGGAGCCGAAGTAGTGGTACAGGGCTCCCTTGGTGACCCCCGCCGCCTCGACGATCTCCTGGACGGACGTCCGGTCGAACCCGCGCTCCGCGAAGAGGCGGGTCGCGGCGGCCAGCAGCCGCCGCGGCACCGGCTGTCCGTCACCGTTCGTCGTTCTGGCCATGGTCGCCACCCGCTTCTCTTTCCGTTCTCATCCTCGCAGTTCTCGTCGGAGGATCTTGCCACTGGTCGTCTTCGGGAGCTCGGGCAGGATGTCGACCTCCCGCGGGTACTTGTACGCGGCGAGCCGGTCCGCGCAGTACGCGGCCAGCTCGTCCGGCGTGGCCTCGGCCCCCGGCCGCAGGCTCACATACGCCTTGACCGTTTCGCCCCGGTAGGGGTGCGGCTTGCCGACGACGGCCGCCTCGCGGACGGCGGGGTGAGTG
The DNA here is from genome assembly GCF_001417735.1 of Streptomyces sp. NBRC 110028. Classification (GTDB taxonomy): domain Bacteria; phylum Actinomycetota; class Actinomycetes; order Streptomycetales; family Streptomycetaceae; genus Streptomyces. The sequence goes on along the minus strand of NZ_BBUZ01000029.1, from coordinate 99,321 downwards.
TAGAGCACGTCCTCGACCTCGCGCGGCCACACCTTGAACCCGGAGGCGTTGATCATGTCCTTCTTGCGGTCGACGACATACAGCCAGCCGCCCTCGTCCATGAAGCCGATGTCCCCGGTGCGCAGTTCGCCGCCGGGCATGCCGGCCTCGGTGGCGTCGGGGCGGCGCCAGTAGCCGGGGACGACCATGGGGCCGCTCACCACGATCTCGCCGGGCTCGCCGAACGGCAGGTCCTTGCCGTCGTCACCGGCGATCCGTACGACGGTGTCCGCGCCGGGCACGCCGACCGCCAGGGTGCCGGAGACCGGGTCGACGGGGGCCCGTACGCCGGGCGGGACGCTGGCGCAGGGGGCGGTGCACTCGGTGAGCCCGTAGCCGTTGTGCAGATACGGGCCGAGGGCCGATTCGAACCGGTCGACCAGCGCGGGCGGCAGCGGGGCGCCGCCGGAGGAGATGATCCGGAAGGACGAGAAGTGGTCACGGGTCGCCCGCGGATGGGCCATCAGCGCCATGAAGGCGGTGGAGGGGCCCACGGTGTACGCGGGGCGGGCTTCCGCGAACGCGTCCAGGACGACGCCGGTCTCGAAGCGGTACGCCAGCGCGAGCGTCCCGGCCCCGGCGAGGCTCGCGCCCAGTTCGCAGACCATGCCGGTGATGTGGAACAGCGGCGCCAGCGCGAAGATCACCGAGCCCGGGGGCAGCTCGTGGAGGAGGTGCTGCCGGTCGGCGTTGTAGGAGACATTGACATGGGTGTTGATGGCGCCCTTGGGGGTGCCGCTGGTCCCGGACGTGTAGCTGATCAGCGCGATGTCGCCGGGCGCGGGCTCGGGGACGGCGGGCGGCCGGGCTCCGGCGCGGGCGGCCGCGAGGAGGTCGTCGGTGTCCTCGGGCACGGGGACGCGCTCGTCGCGCAGCACCCGCTCGTCGTCGCGGGTCTGGAAGTCGTACGCGTCGGCGGTGAGCGCGATGCGCACCGGGGTGCCCGCGGCCGTGGCGCGTATGTACGCCTCCCAGCCGGTGCGGGCGCACACCAGCGCGGTGACCTCGGCGTCGTTCAGGATGTGGGCGAGTTCGGCGCCCTTGTACATGGGGTTGACGGGGACCACGGCCGCGCCCGCCTTCCACGCGCCGAGCAGCGCGATCACGAAGTGCGGGGTGTTCTGCAGCATGATCGCGAGCCGGTCGCCGGGGGCGAAGCCGCGCCCGGCGAGGTGGCCCGCGAGCCCGTCCGACAGCTCGTCCAGCTCCCGGTAGGTGACCCGGCCGTCGAAGTAGCGAAGCGCGGGGTGGTCAGGGGAGTCGCGCACGGCCTCCCGGAAGGCGTGCAGCACGCTCGGGCGCGGGGTGATCGGCCGGCGCTGCTTCTCGGTGAGCTGGGCGAGCCACGGCTGGTCCTGGTACGACGTCATCGGGGCGGCCTCTCTTCGGTCTCTTCCAGAGTGCGCTGGACGCGGTTCATGCCCCGCAGCCACCGCTCGGTGTCGGTGGCGCGGGTGGCGTAGTACTCGGCCACCTCCGGGTGCGGCAGGATCAGGAACCGGTTCTCGGCGATGCCCTTGAGCACGGCCTCGGCGACGTCCTCCGGTTCGATCGCGGTGGGCGCGAGCACCAGGTCTCCGGCGGTTCCGGTGTCCGCCAGCATGTTGGTGCGCACGCCCTGCGGGCACACGGCGTGCACCTGGACACCCCGGTGGCGGTAGGTGACGGAGAGCCATTCGGCGAACGCGAGCGCCGCGTGCTTGGAGACGCTGTACGGCGCCGAGCCGACCATGGTGAGCATCCCGGCCGCGGACACGGTGGACACGAAGCGCCCCTCCCCGCGCTCCAGCCAGTCGGGCAGCAGCGCGCGGGCGGCCCGGACATGGGCCATCACGTTGACGTCCCAGGACTGCGCCCACAGCTCCTCGTCGGCCTCGGGGCCGCCGCCGTGGCCGACGCCCGCGTTGGCGCAGAAGATGTCGATGGCGCCGCCCAGCGCGTCCTGGGCGGCGGGCACCACGCCGGAGGCGTCACCGGGGACCGCGGTGCCGCCGATCTCGGCGGCGACGGCCTCCGCCCCGGCCGCGTCGAGGTCGTTGACGACGACCCGCGCGCCCTCGGCGGCGAAGCGGCGGGCCAGGGCGGCGCCGATGCCGCCTCCCGCCCCGGTGACGACAACTCGCGCTCCACGCACGGTTTCCACGATTGAGACGCTCCTCGGGTGCGGCGCGGCCGTCGGCCCGGATCGGCCCGGCCTCACCGGCAGACTAACCAGTCGGTATGTGGAACGGAAGAGGGCGATCGGCCGACCGGTGGATGACCATCGGGGCGCGGCTCACCGGTCGCGCGGGCTCCGGGGGCGCTGGTCGCCGATGACCCGGCGCCAGCGGGCGTTCTCCCCCGCCAGGGCGTTCCACAGCACGTTGAGCGGATGGTGGTCGTCCTGCGCGGCGCGCTCCCCGGCCCGTACGAAGACCCCGACGAGCACTTCCAGCTCCGGCGCGATGTCATCGGCCAGCCGCAGCGTGCGCAGCCCGGCGCCGGTCCGCAGCCGCCCGTCGGCCACCGCGTCGCCGATCCCCTGGGTGACGAGCACCCCGCCGCGCAGCACGCCCGAGGAGAGCAGTTCGAGGCCGTAACTCACGGTGTCGATCTCGGCCGCGATGTGCAGCTCCTGGCGGTAGCGGCCGCCGAACCAGCCGCGCAGGAAGCCGGGGATGAGGCCGTCGGCGGAGACCGCGAGCGGCACCCCGGGCAGGGCGCTCACCGCGACGGCGGGGTCCGGCAGTTCGCCCGCGCCGAGGTTGGTGACCAGGGACAGGCCGCTGCGCCGCCACTGCATCACCTCGAAGTCCTCCAGCCCGCGGTTCCCGCTCCCGGTGGCCAGCACGCTGCCGCAGACCAGGTCGAGTTCCTTGGAGCCGAGCCGGTGGAGCAGGTCCCGGGTGCGGACGTGCTCGACCTTCAGCTCGACGCCGCGGCTCTCGAAGTCCGCGGTGACCACCTCCACGGCGTTCAGCAGAAAGCCGAGGGTGTAGCGGGTGGAGCCGACGGCCAGCCGGCCGCCGAGCCGGCGGCGGCAGTCGCGCAGTTCGTCCTGCCATCCGTCCAGCGTGCCGCGGGCGAGTTCGGCGAGGCTCTCGCCGGTGGCGGTGAAGAGCACATGCCGGCTGCGGCCCCGTTTGAGGACGAGCGGTTCTCCGCACAGGGTGCCGAAGTTCCGGTTCATCGTGTCGAGCTGTTTTTGAACGCTGGACTGCTCGCGGCCCAGGAGCCGGGCGGCGCCCAGCGCCGTACCGGTCTCATGGACCGCGAGCAGTGTGCGGAGTTGATCCATTGTGGTGTCCAGCAGCGCCGCGGGGTACTGCCACCGATCGCTTGAGGACATTTTCGGTCTTCTGCTCCCCCGTACAAGAAAACGCGTCCTGACGTTTCGAAGCATAGTGCAGCGTCTTCGGCGCTATTCCTGGTCCGGACCTGACAGGCATATTCCGGAATTCACGAGGGAAATCGCGAGAAGCACGGGAACTTCAGAGATGACCGGGCAGGTGTTCAGCGGTGGCGGGCGAACTCCACCACTTGTTGGAAGGTGGGACGGTTCTGCCAGCTGATCTTGTCGTGGGTCAGTCCGCCGACCGTGCGCTGGATGATGGAGTCGGCGCACCACTGGTCGCCCGCCGCGCAGTTGTCGTCGCCGGGGTAGACCTCGGTGGCGGGCTTGGCGGCGGCCTGCTTGAGGCCGGCGAGCAGGGCGTCACGGCAGGCGCCCAGGTCGCCGCCGCCGCAGTACGGCTTGGCGAGCGGCCCCTTGACGTCCTCGCCGAGGACCGCGCGCAGGTCCTTGTCGACGTAGGACCACCAGCCGTACTGGAAGGACGATCCGGCGTGCGAACCGGTCGGCCCGTGGCCCGCCGAGGGCGATTCGTCCACGCTCAGATTGGTGCGCAGCGCGTCGTACAGCTCGCCGCCGAGACCGGGCTTGAACTCGGCCTCGACCAGCAGCGGCCACCAGGCGTCCATGATGCGCACCGCGTCGGCGTGGCCGTAGGTGTGCGAGCCCGCGCTCGTCTCGCGGCGCTGTGCGCCGGCCGCCTGCCAGGACTCCAGCCGCTGCACGGCGGTGGTGAGCGCCGGGTCGTCGATCGGCTTGCTGCGCAGCACCTTCAGCAGCTCGGGCAGCACGTCCTCGCCGCGCAGGTCGGTGACGGCGGCCTCGCCCATCGCCCGGGCGAGCGCGGCGCGGGTCACCCCGCCCTTCTTGACCAGGGCGCGCACCCGGTCGTCGAGGAGGTTGCCGCGGTGCACGGAGCCGTTGCCGAAGCCCGCCGCGCTGTAGTCCTTGGCGAGCTTGTTGTTCCAGCTGATGTAGTAGTCCTGGTCGATGGACTGGGGGTGTTCGGCGGCCGGGGTGTACGCGGCGGTGTTGTCCGCCGGGTCGAAGTCCCGCCACTCGTACGCCTTCTCGGCCTTGACGGGCAGCGAGGGGTCGACGCCATCGGCGCGCCGCATGTTGAGCCCGCTGTTGTAGTAGGCGGCCTGCCGGGAGTCGGCGTAGAACCAGTTGAAGGTGTAGTTGATGTGCTGCGCGGCGCTCTGGAAGGACTTCGCGTCGGTCACGTAGCCCGGGTCGTTGAACATCTGGAAGCCGACGATCGAGTCGGCCTCGTGGCGGTAGGTGGCGCGCAGCGAGGTGTAGGCGACGGGTTTGCCGCCGACCGTGGCGCGATGGGTCACGAGCCCGTACTTGGTGCGGTAGACCTGCATCCGGTAGGAGCCCGCCGCGGTGGAGTCGGCGACGGTGGGCTTCCAGGCGTTGCGCCGCTCCAGCTTGTCCATGGGCAGGCAGTCGCCGTGGTAGCGGTAGTACGTCGCGTCCTTGCCCGGCGTGGAGCCGTCCGGTGAGCACAGCTCGACCGCGTAGGTGTCGGTGACGTCCTGCGCGGAGGTGGTGGCGCTCCACGCGTAGTCCTGGCCGCGCCCGAGCTGGACGTACATCCCGACGCCCGCGAAGGAGGCGCCGCGGGCGCTGATGCCGGGGCCCTGGATCTCCTGGAGCATCAGCAGCTGCGGGGCGAAGTAGCCGGTCTGCGGGCCGAAGACGGCGACGGGGTGGCCGCCGGCGGTGTACTTGCCGGAGACCACGAGCGCGTTGGACATGCCCTTCTTGCGGCTGAACAGGTCACGGGGCAGCACCCCGTCGTCGTAGATGCCGCGCAGCTTGTCGAGCTCGGCGGGCGCCTTGACCGCGGTGCGGTCCTCGGCCTTGGCCGGGGTGGCGCTGCCTTCGCGGTCGTACACCAGCTGTTCGGGGGTGACGGAGCCCGGGTCGGGCATCGCGGTGCCCTTGGGCGTAGCGGGCTTGTCCGCGTACGGGAAGCCCTTGCCGTCGTGGACGGTCAGCACGGCCTCGGGGTCGTTGCGCTGCCGGAAGGACTCCCAGACCCTGGTGCCCTCTTCGAGTCCGTACTTCTGCTGGGCGGCGAGCATCGACAGGGCGCCCTCCACCTCGCCGCCGCCGCCGTTGCCGAAGAGGGCGCCGACGACGGAGGCCAGCGCGATCAGGTCGGTGAGCTTGAACGGCTGGATCTCACCGGCGTTGGTGATCGCGTCGATGTGCCCGGTGAGCACGTACTCGCCGGGGAAGTTACGAGCGTCCTTCGCCTTCTTGGCGTAGGCGTTGATCCCGTCGACGTACGCCTGGGCGTCGGCCAGCGCCTGCTTCCCGCGCTCGCCGCCGGTGGCCAGGATGTAGTCGATCTGCGCCTGGTAGTCCGCCTCGGTGTACGGCGCCTGGCGGAAGAAGTCCTGTTCCAGGCCCTGGTTGGCGGGCGCGCCGCCGGCGAACGAGGTCAGCTCGCCGCGCCCCACGTGGCGGAACAGGTCCATCAGCCACAACCGGTCCTGGGCGGCGGCGTATCCGGCGCCGAATTCGGTGCCCTCGCGGGTGGAGCCCTGGATGTGCGGGACACCGGTCTTCTTGTCCCGGGTGATCGTGACGTCGTCGCGGGGCTTGGTGACCGACTCGACCTGGTCGGCCGGGACGCCGAACGACGAGTCGTTGAAGAAGGTGTTCAGCTTGTCGTCGGTGAGCGTCGGATAGCCCTGGGCCAGGTCGCCGTACGGGCCGAGCTGGTCGGCGCTGTGCGCGGGGTGGGTGCCGAACACCCGGTTGGCGAGGATGTCGGCCAGTGTCGCGTTGCCGGTCGCGCCGGGCGGCAGGATGTCGGAACACTGCCCCCCGCAGTAGTCGGTGGCGGCTTGCGCGGCGGGCGCCGCCTGGGCCTCTTGCGGCAGCGGGGCCGCGAACGTGGCGCCGAGCGCCAATACCGCGGCCGCGGCCACCGCGACACGGGTGAGCCTGCCGGTTCTGAAACGCATATCCGCTCCTCCCGGATGCAGTTGAGGGGGAGGTTACCGGCGGTACAACCACCCCGGAAGATGAGCGGCCGTCAACTTCCTTGTTCCGATTGCTTCGCGAGTTTCTGGAAACACGATGGATCCGGATCGCGCTGCGTTACGTCCATTCGACAACGAGTCGGGTCCGCACTCGCGGAGGTGGTAAGAAGTGGCCGGTTTCAGAGCACTCGCACGAGAGGTTCGCAATCCACGCAGACACGTCACCGCCCGGCGCACCTCGCTGCGCAAATGCCTGGAACGGTTCGCGCCGTACGGGCACCGGGCGACCTGGCACCATCTGTGCGCCAGGACCGGGATCATCCCGGAGGACCGTCAGCCTGAACCCACACGTTTGATCACGGCACTCGAAGAACTCGAGGAGGCCCGCACCCTGTGGCTCGCGTACGAGGCGGACTTCGCCGCCCGGCGCAGGCTGGAGAAACACCACGGCATCCGGCAGCCCAGCGCCGTCGACGACTGGCACCTGCGCACCTGGGGCGGCTGCGACATCATGCCGTGCGAATCGCCCTCGACCCACCCCGACGGCCGCCTCGCCGACGTCCTGCGGCGGCTGATCGTGGCCATGGAAGCGGGCCCGGGATCGGCCTGCCCGGTCTGCGCCCAGGAACGGCTGGTCTGGCGCGAGGACCTGCACCGCTATCCCGCGGCCGGACCGGTCTGCGAGGACTGCGGCATCGTGGTGCCGGTCCCGCTGCTCACCACCGAGGCGCTGGCGGCCTCCCGGCGCGCCGGCCGCGCGACGGTGACGCGGTACGCGGCGGCCTGAGGCCCGGCCCCGGGCCGGGGGCGCGCCCGCCGGGACCTGGCGGGCGCGCCGCGAACAGCGCCCCCAGCCTGTGAGGCCACACACAGCGCGTTGACAGGAGCCTGGCCACCCGAGCATGCTGAGCAGTCGCTTAGCCGCATCGCGAGTCGCCCGGAGGCAGCACACATGGCAGAGCCCAGGATCTTCACCTCGCCCGACGAACTGCGCGCCGCGGTCGGCGAGGAACTCGGCCCCACCGACTGGCTGGAGATCGAGCAGAAGCGGATCGACCAGTTCGCCGAGGCGACCGGCGACCACCAGTGGATCCACGTCGACGCCGAGAAGGCCGCCGCCGGCCCCTTCGGCACGACCATCGCCCACGGCTATCTGACCCTGTCCCTGCTGCCGTACTTCAGCCCGCAGCTGCTGCGCGTCGAGGGCGTGCGGATGGGCGTCAACTACGGCAGCAACAAGGTCCGCTTCCCCTCCCCCGTCCCGGTCGGCTCCCGGCTGCGCGCCACGGGCCGCATCGCCGAGGTGGCGGAGGTGAAGGACGGGATCCAGCTGACGCTCACGGTCACCGTCGAGCGCGAGGGCGGCACCAAACCGGCCTGCGTGGCGGAGACGGTGTCCCGCTTCTACCTCTAGGGAGCGCCTTCTACCTCTCGGGAGCGTCTTCTACCCCTGGGGAGCGTCTTCCGCGCCGACCATGCGCAGCACCAGCCCGGCGTAGAGGTCACCGACCTCGTCGGGGGTGCTGCGCCCGCGCGCGTTGAACCAGCGGGCGACGTCGATGCACAGCGACAGCACCGCCACCGTGGTGCCGCGTACATCCGGCACGTCGAAGTCCCCCATCCGCACCCCGTCCTCGATGATCGAGCGCACCGTCGCGTCCGTGTCCCGGCGCATGGCGATGACCTCGGCGTGGTGCTCCTCGCCGAGCGCGCCCAGCTCGTACTGCACGACCCGCGCGGTCGTATGGTGTTCCGCGTGCCACCGCACGAACCCCCGCACCGCGGCGGCCAGCCGCTCGGCGGGCGTCCCGCCCCCGTCCCGCGCCTCCTCCAGGATGTCCAGAGCGAGCCGGTGGCCGACCTTGCTGATCTGGTAGAGCAGTTCTTCCTTGGTCTTGTAGTGGATGTAGAGGGCGGCCGGGCTCATCCCGGCGCGCCCGGCGATGTCCCGCGTGGTGGTGGCGTGATAGCCCCGCTCGGCGAAGGCGTGCACGGCGGCACTCACCAGCCGCCGGGCCGCGTCCGGCGTAATGTCCCCCCACGCCTCGGCCCGTCCCCCGGCGTTCTTGCGCTCCACGTCCATGGCGGACACCCTACACGGAGGGTGAGCAAGCGCTTAGGGCATGGCTCCCGGGCGGGCGTTAGGATCCCCCGCATGTCATCTCAGGTCCAGGTCAACTACCGGAAGTACGACGGATCTCTGCACTGGAACACGCGCATGCGCAGACTGGGTGAGGACGAGTACGGGGTCTGGCTGGGGCTGCCCGCCCACTCGGTGACGCGCAAGGGGTACGGCCCCGAGGTGCCCGTCGAGTGCGCGCACGTGATCCTCCTCCCGCGCGGGACGTGGTGGACCGCGGTGTTCAACGCCCCGCCGCGCCCGACCGAGGTGTACTGCGACATCACCACTCCGGTGGAGTGGGTCTCCCCGGACGAGGTCACCATGGTCGACCTGGACCTGGACGTGCTGCGGAAGCGGGCCGACGGGGCGACGCTGCTGGTGGACGAGGACGAGTTCGCCGAGCACCAGGTGCGGTACGGGTATCCGGCGGACGTCATCGCGCGGGCGGAGGCGGCGGGGCGGTGGCTGATGGAGGCGGTCGGGGGCGGCGCCGAGCCGTTCGGGCAGGCGTACCGGCCGTGGCTGGCGATGGTGGACGGACAGACGGGTTAGAAGACGACCAGCGCCCGGCCTCCGCGTCCCGCGAGCATCGCGTCGAAGGCCGCCGGGATGCCGTCCAGGCCGATCCGCTCGGTCACCATGGCGGACAGGTCGAGCCGTCCCGCGCGGATGTGGCCGGCGAGGACGGGGAGGTCGCGGGCCGGGTCGCTGTTGCCGTAGACGCAGCCGGAGAGGGTGCGGCCGAAGTAGAACAGCTCCAGCGCCGAGAAGGTGACCTGCTGGTCCTTGCCACCGATGCCGACGACGGTCGTCCGGCCGCCGCGGCGGGTGGCGGACCAGGCGGTGCGGATGGTGTCGGCACGGCCGACGCATTCGATGGCGACGTCGGCGCCGTGGCCGCCGGTGAGGGCGCGGATCCGCTTGGCCGTGGCGGCGTCACGGTCGCCGTCACCGTCACCGGTGAGGACGAACTCGGTCGCGCCCGCCGCCCGGGCCAGTGCCTCCTTCTCCGGTGACACGTCCACCGCGACGATCGCCCCCGCGCCCGCGATGCGTGCCGCCTGGAGCGCGGCGAGGCCGACCCCGCCGGCGCCGAAGACGGCGACGGACTCGCCGGGGCGCACCCGCGCGCTGTGGTGGACGGCGCCGTACCCGGTGAGCACCGCGCACCCCAGCAGCGCGGCGTCGGTGAGCGGTACGCCGTCCGGCAGCGGGAGCACGGCGTGCGCCGGTACGACGGTCTCCTCGGCGAACGCGGCCGTGCCAAGACCCGGGTACAGCGCGCTGCCGTCGGCGGCGAGCGTGGCGTACGGCAGCGCCGCGGCGTCCCCGGCCTTGGCACACAGCCAGGGCTCGCCGAGCCCGCAGTAGTGGCATCCGCCGCAGGACGGTGCCCAGTTGAGGATCACTGCGTCGCCCGGGGCGATCCCCGTCACGCCGTCGCCGACCGCCGTGACGGTGCCCGAGCCCTCGTGGCCGAGGACGGCGGGGACGGGCTGGCGGAGCGTTCCGTCGGACAGCGACAGGTCCGAGTGGCACACCCCGGCCGCGGCGAGCCGCACCCGCACGTGTGCCGGTCCGGGGTCGGGGATGTCGATGTCCTGGACGCGGAGCGGCGTGCGGAGGAAGGGGAGGACGGCGGCGCGGGTCATGGTGTGGGCTCCTCGGGGTCGGTGCGGGCCGGGGTTTCCTGCCCCGGCCCGCCCCTCCCCGAAACCGCGCTGCGCCGCGCCCCGGGCCCGCACCCAGGGCCGCGCGCCGCCGGGAGGGTCGCCGCGCCGGGGGCCCGCCGCAGGGGCCGTACGGCTATCGCCGCCGAGGCGAGCAGCAGCACGCCGAGCATGACGAAGGGGGCGGCGGTGCCCGCGAGCCCGGCGAGCAGTCCGGCCGAGGCGGGCGCGGCGACCTGGCCGAGGCGGTTGCCGGTGAGCCGCAGCGCGAGGGCGGTGCTGCGCGCCTGGTCGGGCGCGGCCTGGACGACGGTGGTCATGGACAGCGGCTGGCCGACGCCGAGGCAGAAGCCGAGCGCGGCGAGCAGCACGCCGAGCGCCCAGGCGGGCACCGGCAGGGCGACGGCCGCGCACAGCAGCCCGGCGCCCAGACAGCTGACGGTCATCAGCACGGTGCGGCCCAGCACCCGGATCATCGGGGTCATCACCAGGCGGCAGGCGACGGTGGCGGCGGCCCGCAGGCTGAGCAGCAGGCCGACGACGGCGGGCGGGATGGCGCGCTGTTCGCCGACGACGGGCAGATAAGCGGTGAGGACATCGGTGGCGGACAGCACGGCGAGGCTGATGAAGATGCCGGAGGCGACCCCGCGGGTGCGCAGGATGCGGAACACCGGCACCCGCCGGGCGGGGGACGCCTCGGCGGGCTCCTTCGCCCATCCCGCCGCTCTGTCGAGGCGATGGTGCTCGATCCGCCACAGCGAGCTGAACGAACAGGCCGCGACGACGGCGGCGACGAAGAGCGCGGCGGCGCTGGTACGGGCCAGCGCGCCGTCGTGGCCGGAGACGAGCTGCCCGGCGGCGATCGGGCCGATCAACTGGCCGAGCGAGGCGCCGACGGTGAAGTGGCCGAAGTTGCGGTCCTGGTCGGCCGGGGCGCTCTGACGGGCGACGAGTGACTGCGCACCGATGACGAATGACAGATGACCAAGTCCCATCACCCCACTCCACGCGGCCATGGCGGTCAGCGAGTCCGCCGTACCGCTGAGCCCGCATCCGGCGGCGATGAGCACCACGCCGACCGGCAGCAGCGGAGCGCACCGGCCGTGGTCGGTGCGCCGCCCGAGCGGTACGGCGGCGAACAGCGGCAGCAGCGCGTAGACGCCCGCGATCACCCCGACCGCGCGGGCGTCGGCGCCCAGCGCGAGAGCCCGGTAGGAGACGGCCGGTCTCGCCATGTTCACCGCCCCCTGCGCGAAGGAGAAGGCGATGACCAGGCGCAGCAGCCAGCCCCTACCGGGCTCCGAAATCGTCACGGTCAGATGATGCCGAACGCCAGTCCGGCGGCCAGCACCACCAGGGAGGTGAGCACCGCCCACTTCACCGTGAACCGGGTGTGGTCGCCGAATTCGACCTTGGCCATGCCGACGAGCACGTAGACGGCGGGGACCAGCGGGCTCGACATGTGCAGGGCCTGGCCGACGAGCGAGGCGCGGGCGATCTCCAGTGCGCCGACGCCGTGGGCGTGACCGGCCTCGGCGAGGATCGGCACGATGCCGAAGTAGAAGCCGTCGTTGGACATGAAGTACGTGAGCGGGATGGACAACAGCCCGGTGACCAGGCCCATCTGCGGGCCCATGGCGTCGGGGACGCCGTCCACCAGCCAGCGGGCCATGTGCTCGACCATGCCGGTGCCGGTGAGGACGCCGGTGAAGACGGCCGCGGCGAAGACCATGCCGGAGACGTTGACGACGTTCTCGGCGTGGGCGGCGATCCGGGCCTTCTGGTCGGCGATGCGCGGGAAGTTGACGGTGAGCGCGACCGCGGCGGCCAGCAGGAAGAGGACCGGGATGTCCAGCGTCTCGGTGATCATCAGGACCAGCAGGGTGACGGTGAGCGCCGCGTTGAACCAGTAGAGCTTGGGGCGCAGGGTGGCGCGGTTCGGGTCGAGGCCCTTGAACTCGTCGTCGCCCTCGGCCGGGCCGCTCGCGGGGGCCTCGGCGTCCGTACCGCCCCCGGCGCCGCCGGTGCGCTTGCCCAGGCTGACGCGCTTGCCCGTGCCCTTGCCGCCCTCGGCTCCGGCTCCCGCACCCGCGCCGACGAGCACCGTCTCCGGGTCGCCCGCGGTGACCTCGTCGAGGGTCAGCACGCCGAGGCGCTTGCGCTCGCGCAGCCCGAGGCCGTACGAGAGGGCGAAGACGAAGAGCAGACCGACCGCGAGGGCGGAGATCATCGGGACGAAGATGTCGCTGGCGTCGACCTTGAGCGCGGCGGCGGCGCGGGCGGTGGGACCGCCCCAGGGAAGCGTGTTCATGACACCGTTGGCCATGGCGGCGACACCGGTCATCACGACCAGGCTCATCTTCAGCTTCCGGTAGAGCGGCACCATGGCCGACACCGTGATCATGAAGGTGGTGGAACCGTCGCCGTCGAGGGAGACGATCGCCGCGAGCACCGCGGTGCCGACCACGACCCGCATCGGGTCCGCTTTGCAGAACCGCAGGATGACGCGGACGATCGGGTCGAAGAGGCCGACGTCGATCATCACCCCGAAGTAGATGATCGCGAACATCAGCATGGCCGCGGTGGGCGCCAGATCCCCGACGCCGTCGAGGACGTAGTCCCCGAGGTGCGCCCCCTTCCCGACGAGGACGCAGAAGAGCGCCGGGATGAGCACCAGCGCGCCCATCGGGGACATCTTTTTCATCATGATCAAAACAAGGAATGTTGCGATCATGACGAAACCGAGGATTGTCAGCATGTGGCTACCTCACGTTCGCCTTTGAACTCCCCCAGATTTGGCGGTCGGGGCGACGTTAGGTGGCGCAACTTGGCGTTAACAAGGTCTTGACGTGTGAGCAATAAGCGCAAAACCCCAGGTCAGTCCCCTTGGGCGGCCGGCGCGGCGTAAGCGTGAGGAAAGCGATGACAGTATCGGGGCATGGCTGAGCAGATCATCGCCGCGTGTGACGGGGCGTCGAAGGGGAACCCCGGGCCCGCGGCCTGGGCATGGGTCATCGCCGGGAACGGAAGCGAGGTGGAGCGCTGGGAGGCCGGCCCCCTGGGCACCGCCACCAACAACGTGGCCGAACTGACCGCGCTGCGGGAGCTGCTGGAGGCCACCGACCCGGCCGCGCCGCTGCAGGTGCGGATGGACTCCCAGTACGCGATGAAGGCCGTCACCACCTGGCTGCCCGGGTGGCGGAGGAAGGGCTGGAAGACCGCCTCCGGCTCACCGGTGGCCAACCGGGACCTCGTGGTGCGCATCGACGAACTACTGGACGGCCGCACCGTCGATTTCGTCTACGTTCCCGCGCACCAGGTCGACGGCGACCCCTTCAACGCCGCCGCGGACGCGGCCGCCAGCCACACGGCCCGCACGCAAGCGGCCGCCGGAACCTCGCTCGGCTCCGCCCTGCCCCCGCCGGAGCCTCAGACGGCCCCCCGATCGGCGAGCCGCGGCCGCCCCTCGCGGCCGCGGGCCGCCCGCTCGGGCGGTGGTTCGATCAAGGCCAAGTTCCCCGGCCGCTGCCGCTGCGGCCAGCCGTACGCCAAGGGCGAGCTCATCGCGAAGAACCCCGACGGCTGGGGCCACCCCGCCTGCGCGACGGGAGCCAAGACGGCCGGATAGGCACCGGGCAGGACGCTAGCTTGATCTTTAAGGCGTGTTGCGAAAGGAGCGCCGTCCGCCCGGAGGGCGGGCCCCGCGGCGTCTGGTGCGTGCGATCGCAAGGCGGAGGGTCGTCCTCGTAGTGGGCTACTCGGACGATCCCGACAACGCAGCGAGCGTGCGTGCCAGGCGTCGCGGGGCAGGCGGGACGTTCGAAACACGCCCTAGTCCAGCACGCGCGCCAGATACGCCCGCAGCAGTTCCTTCGTCTCGGCCACGACCACCGGGTCGCCTTCCGGGTCGACCCGGAAGGCGACCCGGAGCAGGGCGTCGGCCGTCTCGACCGCGAGCAGGAAGGCGACCCGCAGGCGCTCGTCGGCCTCGGCGGTGCCGTCGATGCCGAGGGGTTCGGCGAGAATGGCGCGGAGGCGGTCGGCCACCAGGTGGTTGGGCTGGTCGGGCAGGCCGGTCGCCGGGACCGGCCTGCCGAACTCGACGAGCGCGAAGCCCGGCGCGCCGCGCTTCATCTCCAGGTACTCGTCCACGACGACGTCCATCGCCGCGCGCCAGTCGCCTTCGCCGGGCCCCACCCCGGCCAGCCGGCGGGTGATGCGCGCGGTGTACTCGTCGAGGTTGCGGTGGGCCAGGGCCTCGGCCATCGCCCGTTTGTTGGAGAAGAAGCGGTAGACGGAGCCGATGGGCACCTGGGCGCGTTCGGCTACCGCGCGGGTGCTCAGCTGCTCATAGCTCATCTCGTCGAGCAGCTCGGCGCAGGCGTCGAGGATCCGGCCGAGGCGTTCGGCGCTGCGGCGCTGGACCGGTGGGCGGCGGAGAGGCGGTATGGGCACGCCACCATCCTGCCCGATCATTGACGTAACCCCTCTTCGATTCCTATGGTCGGACAGAGGATTCGTACGTCAGCGTCGGGAGCACGCCATGGGCGAGGGCACGGGGATCGAGCGAGCGCGCAAGGCGGCCGAGGAGCTGGGCCCTTCCTCATGGTCTTCCGGGTTCGGCAATGAGCACAGCAGCGAGGCGGTCCCCGGCGCGCTGCCCGTCGGCCGCAATTCACCCCAGCGCGCCCCGCTCGGGCTGTACGCGGAGCAGCTGAGCGGCACCGCCTTCACCGAGCCCCGCGCCCACAACCGCCGCTCCTGGCTGTACCGCATCCGCCCCTCGGCCGCGCATCCGCGGTTCGTCCGCGTCGACAACGGCACCCTGGGCGGCGCCCCCTTCACCGACTCCACCCCCGACCCCAACCGGCTGCGCTGGGACCCGCTGCCGGAGCCCGCCGCCCCCACCGACTTCCTCTCCGGCCTGTGGACACTGGGCGGCAACGGGGACGCCGCGCAGCGCACCGGCATGGCGATCCACCTCTACGTCGCCAACGCGCCCATGACCGACCGGGTCTTCAGCGACGCGGACGGCGAGCTGCTGATCGTGCCCGAGCGCGGCGGGCTGCTGCTCCGCACCGAGCTGGGGCTGCTGCGCGCCGAGCCGGGCCACGTGGCGCTCATCCCGCGCGGGGTGCGGTTCCGGGTCGAGCCGCTGGACCGTTGCGTCCGCGGATATGTCTGCGAGAACTACGGCCGCCCCTTCGTCCTCCCCGACCTCGGCCCGATCGGCGCCAACGGGCTGGCCAACGCCCGCGACTTCCTGGCCCCGGTCGCCGCGTACGAGGACGTGGAGCGGCCGGTGGAGGTGGTCAGCAAGTTCTGCGGCAACCTGTGGGCCGCGACGTACGACCACTCCCCGCTCGATGTCGTCGCCTGGCACGGCAACCATGTGCCGTACGTCTACGACCTGCGGCGTTTCAACGTCATGGGCACCATCAGCTACGACCACCCCGACCCGTCCATCTTCACGGTGCTCACCTCGCCGTCCGACACCCCCGGGCTCGCGGGCGTCGACTTCGTGGTCTTCGCACCGCGCTGGCTGGTCGGCGAGGACACCTTCCGGCCGCCGTACTTCCACCGCAATGTGATGAGCGAGTACATGGGCCTGATCGAGGGCGCCTACGACGCCAAGACGGCCGGCCCGGGCGGCTTCGTACCGGGCGGCGGCTCGCTGCACAACATGATGTCGGCGCACGGCCCCGACCGCGACACCTTCGAGGCGGCGAGCGCGGCCGAGCTGACGCCCCGGAAGCTGGACGACGGGCTGGCCTTCATGTTCGAGACGCGGTGGCCGGTGACGGCCACCCGGCAGGCGCTGGAGTCGGACCGGCTCCAGGGGGCGTACGACGCGGTGTGGCAGGGTCTGGAGCGCCACTTCCGCGCGTGATGCCGTCAGGCCCGCTGTGACCGTTACCGGAGAGCCGCGTCGTGACCACCTTCGCCCCCGACTCCCTCGCCCTCAACCGCAAGCTGCCGCTGTGGTACCAGGTCTCGCAGTCGCTGCGCGCCTCCATACTCGGCCGCGGGCCCGATGAACCGCTGCGGCTGCCGACCGAGGACCGGCTCGCCGAGCACTACGGCGTCAGCGTCCTCACCATGCGGCAGGCGCTGAAGGAGCTGGAGTCGGAGGGCCTGATCAGCCGCCACCGGCGGCGCGGCACCTTCATCGAACCGAGCGCGCGGCGCGGCACCCCGGTGCGGCTGCTGGGCTCGGTGGACGCGATCGTGGCCCAGCAGTCCGGCGAGCGGACCACGGTGCTGGAGCACGGCCCGGCGCCGGTCCCGGCGGAGCTGGCCGGGTATTTCCCCGGCCTGGAGGAGGCCGCCTCCTACCGCAGGCTGCGCCGGGACGAGCGCGACGACGAGCCCACGAACTGGGCCGAGAACCTGGTGCGCCCCGAACTCGCCGCCCGCATCGACCTCGCCGACCTGGCGCGCTGGCCGATGACGAAGGTGCTGCGGGACGCGGTGGGGGTACGGATCAGCCGCATCACCGACACCGTGGAAGCGCGCCTGGCCGACCCGGAGACCGCCCGCCTCCTCCAGATCCCGCTGCTCAGCCCGATCCTCCACTACACGGGGGTGACGTACGACGACACGGGCCGCGTGGTCGACGTGGCCCGCATCCACTACCGCGGCGACCGCTTCTCGTTCTCGGTGACGGTCCACGCCGACTGACCGCGGCATGCGGCACGGCGGACCGAGCTCCCGAAGACACAGCTACGATGCGTTGGCTGACCGACGTACGTGCCGGGTGAAAGGCGGCAGGGTGACGGCTACCCGAGACGCATCGCCGCTGGCGGATCTCATGCCCTGGTCCGTGCGGCCGCCACGGTTCGGGCGGGGCTGGGTCGTGGGGCCGGACGCGGGGGCGCTGCGGGCCCGCTGGGCGCGGCTGGTCGGCGCCGGGGACGAGGCGGAGCGGGCGGCGCTGTTCCGGCCGAGCCGCGCCCGTACGCTGCACACCTCCGTGAGCCAGCTGCCCGGCCAGGCCACCTCGACCATCCGGCTGGCCCGTGAGGACGGGCCGTGTCCGGAGCCGGTGCGGATCGGGCACGGACCGTTCGACCAGCTGTGGCTGATACCGGATCACCGGCTGCTCGACGCCGCGCGCCCCGAGCTGTGGCGGGTCGCGGACGATCGGCAGATCCACGTGGTGGAGGCGGGCGGGCCCGGCCCCGACCCGGCGCTGACCTTCTCGGCGCTGCTGCCGGACGGCCACTCTCCCGCCGGGCGCCCCGGGCGCATCCGCCCGCTGTACCGCCGCCCCGGCGGACGCGAGCCCAATCTCGCGCCGGGGCTGCTCGAACACCTCGGTGAGCGGCTCGGGCGGCCGGTCGCCGCCGAGGACTTCCTCGCCTGGGCCGCCGCCGCGCACCGGGGCGCGCCGTGCGCCGTACCGCTGACCGCCGATCCCGAGACCTGGGAGACGGGCGTGGAGCTGGGCCGCCGTGCGCTGTGGCTGCATACGCGCGGGGCGCACAGTGGTGAGCGCCCGCGCATGCCGGGTGGCCAGCGCCCGTATGTGCGCGCCGCGCTGCCCGAGCGCGGAATGCCGGACACGATCGGTTACGACCCGGACGAGGCGGCCCTGCGTCTGGGCGCGGGGCGCGTCTCCCCCGTACCGCGGGCCGCGTGGGAGGCGCACGCGGGCGGGGTGCGGGTGCTGGAGGCATGGTTCGGGCGGCGTACGGCGCCTGCCGAGCCGGGCACGCTGGAAGCGGTCGGCGCACCGGCCGGGTGGCCACGGGCCTGGACGTCCGAGCTGCTGGAGCTGATCACCGTGCTGGCGCTGCTCGCCGAGCTGCGCCGGGACCGGGAGGCGCTGGCCGACCGGGTGGACGGAGGGCCGCTGGTCGGGCCGGAGGAGCTGCGCGCCGCCGGGGTGCTGCCGGTGCCCGCCGCGGCCCGCCGCCCGGCGTCGGTGCTGGATCACCAGGAGGAGGGGCCCGAGGGCCAGTTCGCGCTGCTGTG
Organism: Streptomyces sp. NBRC 110028; assembly: GCF_001417735.1. Taxonomy (GTDB): domain Bacteria; phylum Actinomycetota; class Actinomycetes; order Streptomycetales; family Streptomycetaceae; genus Streptomyces. Next base: position 81,177 of record NZ_BBUZ01000029.1, on the reverse strand, counting down.
ACCACCGCTACGACGCGGGGCGCCGCGCATCCCGGGAAGCCGGCGGGGTGCCGTGCCTCACAGCACGGAGCACCGGCTGGAGCGGGCCGGTGCGTTCCGGTGCCTGCCCGGGACGCGGATGCGCCGGGGCGCGCGGGTGTGACGCGCCTGGCAGGGGCGGTCGGGCGCGGTGGGTCGGGCGCGGTGGGTCAGGCGTGGTTGCCGAACAGCGAACGCCGCAGCCGGCGCAGCGGCGCGAACAGCGACACCCGGGCGCCCCGGCTGTTCTTCGCGCGTGCGTGATCGCGCGCGATCAGCTCCTGCATCAGCACCGTCGCGCCCTCGGCCTCCCGCTCGGGGACGGCCGGGCCGCCCAGCACCGCGAGATGGCGGTCGAGGCGCGCGCTGGACGCTCCGCTCCCGCAATGAATGGCAGGCACTCGAGGCCTGCTGCGTACCGTTATCTGCTCCATTGTCACTCCCCACCCGTACGAGGGCACCCGCCCCGGGCAGAGTAACCCTACCTCCCCGAGCCGTCACCCGCGCATCCCCGGTCGCTGATTCACCACCACGTCAAGGGTGTTGACGCTCATACAGTGAAGATCGGCCCCGGTGGGAGCCCCTTTGCGTTTCGTGACAAATTACAGAACGCGCCAAGCCATTCGGCCCTCCGCCCCGAATAGCCGCATGAAGGAACATCCGGCAAGGTGCGAAGGACCGACACGATGACCGCATTCACCAGGAGCCTGGCCGGGCTCGTCTGCTGCTCGCTGGCCGCGGGCGGGCTCACGGCCGTCGGCGTGGCGGCGCTGCGGCCGCAGACAGCCGAAGCCTCCAGCCACCGCGAGGCGCCGCTGATCTCGGGGCAGCCGCAGTACGACGCGACGGACGTGTACGCGTTCCAAAGCCCCGATAAGCCGGACAGGACCACCCTGATCACGAACTTCCTGCCGTTCCAGGACCCGGCCGGCGGCCCGAACTTCTACAAGTTCGGCACGGACGCCCGATACGACCTGCACATCGACAACGACGGCGACGGCCAGGGCGATCTGCTCTTCCGCTGGACGTTCAAGGACCATCTGAAGAACGGGGACACGTTCCTCTACAACACCGGCCCGGTCGACTCGCTCGACGACCCGGACCTCAACTTCACCCAGAGCTATGACCTCGAGGTCTTCAAGCTGAAGAACCAGCGGGCCGTCGCCCGGGCCAAGCTCGCCGACGACCTGCCGGTCGCCCCGTCGAACGTCGGCAAGGCGTCCATGCCGGACTACAAGAAGCTCCGCGACCAGGCGGTGCAGGAGATCGGCTACAGCGGCGGCTCGACCAGCTTCGCCGGTCAGGCCGACGACCCCTTCTTCGCCGATCTGCGGGTCTTCGACCTGCTCTACGGCGGCGACATGTCCGAGATCGGCAACGACACCCTCAAGGGATACAACGTCCAGTCCCTCGCCCTGGAGGTGCCGACCAAGGCGCTGGTCGAGTCCAAGGACCAGCCGGTGATCGGCGTGTGGTCCACCGTCCACCGCAAGACCGCGCGCGGCGGCTGGGCGCAGGTCTCCCGGCTCGGCAACCCGCTGGTCAACGAGGTCGTCATCCCGCGCAAGGACAAGGACAAGTTCAACGCCTCGGCGCCGTGGGACGACGCGCAGTTCGCCGGCTCCGTCAAGGACCCCGAGCTGCCCAAGCTGATCGAGCAGATCTACAAGATCGAGGCCCCGGACACCCCCCGTGACGACCTCGTGCAGGTCTTCCTCACCGGTGTGCCCAAGCTCAACCAGCCGCCGCACGTCCGACCCTCGGAGATGCTGCGGCTCAACACCTCCGTCGCGCCCGCCAAGGACCCCAAGCGGCTGGGCGTGCTCGACGGTGACAACGCCGGGTTCCCCAACGGGCGGCGGCCGCTCGACGACGTCCTGGACATCTCGCTGCAGGCCGTGGAGGGCGAGCTGCTGGGCAAGAAGAACGACCTGGGCGACGCGGTCGACAAGAACGACCAGGAGTTCTACGGCGCCTTCCCGTTCCTCGCGCTGCCCAGCTCCGGTTCGGACGCCAAGGCCGTCTCGAAGAGCGCCGGTTCGTCCCTGCTGGAGGGCGGCTCGGGCCTCGGTGGGTCCTCCGAGGACACGATGATGCTCGCCGGGTCCGCGGCGGCCGGCGGTGGCGCCGTACTGCTGCTGGGGCTCGGCCTGCTCTGGATGCGCAAGTCGCGCCGCCCCGCCCGCGCGCGCCGGCGCTGACCGGCGCCCGCCGCCACTCACACCACCCCGCGGGCGCGGTCCCGCCCCCATCGCACGCTCCCAGCCGTGTGGACCGCGCCCCCTCTCCACCGTCCCGGCGAAAGGCAGCTGTCACCCATGGCTCTCCGGCCACCCCTCCCCCGCACGGTCCGCACGGCGGCCGTCGTCTGCACCCTCGCGGTGGGTCTGACCGCCGCCTCGTCCGTACTCGACGGGACGCCGGGCGACCGGCCCGCCGGACCGGTGTCGCTGAGCGCCGCCGGGGCGCCGGCAGCGCTCCAGCAGGTCTCGGCGGACGGCCTCGCAGGCCGGATCAGCGCCCTGCAGAAGCATCTGCGCGCCCAGCCGAAGGACGCCTCCGGCTGGTCCGGGCTGGGTGCCGCCTACATCGAACAGGCCCGCGGCACCGGCGACCCCACCCGCTATCCGCAGGCGGAGAAGACCTTCGCCCGCTCGCTCGCCGTCCAGCCGCGCGACAACGACGAGGCGCTCGCCGGGCGCGCCTCCCTCGCCGCCGCCCGGCACGACTTCACGAGCGCGCTGCGGGACGCCGACAAGGCGCTGAAGATCAACTCCTACGGCCAGGCGGCGATGGCCGTCCGGATCGACGCCCTGGTGGAGCTGGGCCGCTACAAGGACGCCCACGCCGCCGCCGAGCACGCCGACGCGGTGCGGCCCGGCATCCCCGTCTTCACCCGGCTCGCCTACGTCATGGAGCTGCGCGGCGATCCGAAGGGGGCGCGCGAGGTCCTGGAGCGCGCGCGGGAGTCCGCGACCTCGCCCAGCGACATCGCCTACGTCTCCACCTCGATCGGCCAACTCGCCTGGGGCCAGGGCCGGTACGACACCGCGCGGCGCGCCTTCGGCACCGCCCTGCGCTCCGTACCCGGCTATCTCCCGGCCCTGGAGTACCGCGGCCGCACGGCGGTCGCGCAGGGCCGTGTGAGCGCCGGTATACGCGATCTCGAGGAGGTCGTACGGCGCTCTCCACTGCCCGCCCAGCTGGCCGCGCTGGGCGAGGCGTACGAGGCGCGTGGTGACGCGGCGAAGGCGAAGCAGCAGTACGCGGTGGTCGACACCTGGATCACCCTGGCCCGCGCGAACGGGGTGGCGACCGACCTCGACAGCGCCCTCGTCGCGGCCGACCACGGCGACGTCAAGGAGGCCCTGAAGGCGGCCCGCGCCGAATGGGGCCGGCGGCGGACGGTGCACACCGCCGACGCGCTGGCCTGGGCGCTGCACCGCAACGGCAAGGACCGCGAGGCCCTGGACGCCGCCGAGCGGGCGGCCGGACCGGGCTACCGCAATGCGGCGTTCCTCTACCACCGGGGCATGATCGAGAAGTCCCTGGGCGATGAGAAGGCCGCCCGTGGCCACCTCGCCGACGCCCTCGATCTCAACCCGGGGTTCTCGCCGACGGGCGCTCGTGACGCGAAGGCGGCGCTGAAGCGGCTGGGTGGTGCGCGATGACCTCTCCCCGCCCCGCCCCTTCCCGGTCCGGGGGCAAGACCCCGGCCGCCCACGACGGCGGCTCCGCCCCCACACCCCCACCGGGGCCCGGGCCCCGGCCCCCGGCCCGGCGGCGCTCGCGGCGGCTCGCGGCGGCCGGCGTGCTGGCGGGAGCCGTGGCGGCGGTGCTGGTGCCCGCCGGGAGCGCCGAGGCGCATCCGCTCGGCAACTTCACCGTCAACCGCTACGACGGCCTGGTCATCGCGCGGGACGCCGTCCGCGTCGACCACGTCGAGGACCTGGCCGAGATCCCGTCCGCGCAGGCGAAGGCACAGATCGACCGGAACGGCGACGACGCGCTCTCCCGGAGCGAGCTGGCCGCCTGGGCCGAGACCCGCTGCGCGACCGCCGCGGACAAGGCCCGGCTGACCGTCGACGGCCGCGAGACCGACGTACGCGTCCAGCGCGCCGCGGCCCGCGACCGGCCCGGCCAGGCCGGGCTGCCCACGCTGCGGGTGAGCTGCCGGCTGACGGCGAAGCTGACGCCCGCGCGCGAGGCGGCCATCGGCTACCGCCCCCACGACGTCGGCACCGGCCCCGGCTGGCGCGAGCTGACGGCCCGGGGCGACCGGATGACGCTCACCGAATCCACCGCCCCCGCCCGTTCGGTCTCCCACCGGCTGACCAGCTACCCCAAGGGCCAGCTCTCCTCGCCGCTGGACCAGCGCACGGCCACCCTCCGGGTGGAGCCGGGCGGCCCTGCGCTCGCCGCGACGACCCCGGCGTCCGACCGGGACGACGCGGTGGGTTCGTCGGTGCTGCCGCGCGGCGCGGACCGCTGGACGCAGGCGCTCACCTCGATGGTGGCGCGGCACGACATCACTTTCGGTTTCGCGCTCACCGCCTTCGGCATCGCGGTCCTGCTGGGCGCGATGCACGCGCTCGCCCCGGGCCACGGGAAGACGATGATGGCGGCGGCCGCCGCGGCCGGCGGGCGCAGCGCGCTGCGCGATGTGCTGGCGCTGGGCGCGTCGGTGACGGTCACCCACACGATGGGGGTGTTCGCCCTGGGGCTGCTGGTGACGGCGGGTTCGGCGGCCGCGCCCTCGGTGATCTCCTGGCTGGGCATCGCGAGCGGGGCGCTGGTCGCGCTGACGGGCGCGGGGCTGCTGCGCAAGGCGGTGCGCAGACATCGGCATGTGAAGGCCCACCAGCACGAACACCACCACCATGACCATGATCATGGGCATACGCACGACCACCCGCACGGGCACACGCACGCCCACGACCACACCCACGACCACGGGGACGGCCACACCCACACCCATGAGCTGCGCCCCACCCTCCGCGGCACCCTCCTGATGGGCTTCGCGGGCGGCATGGTCCCCAGCCCCTCCGCCGTCGTCGTGCTCGTCGGCGCGGCCGCGCTCGGCCAGGCGTGGTTCGGGGTCGTGCTGGTGGTGGCGTACGGGATCGGGCTGGCGCTGACCCTCACGGCGGCCGGGTTCACGGCGGTACGCGTGGGCCAGGAGGCGGCCGAACGGCTGATGGCCCGCCGGGAGCGGGCGGGCCGGGGCCACAGGCTCCTGGGCGTGCTGCACCGCGCGTCGCCGTTCGGGACGGCCGCCGTCGTCCTCGCGCTCGGCTGCGGATTGGTGCTCAGGGGGGCGGCAACAACGCTCGGTTGAGGTACATTCAGCCCGAATTGCTCGGTTGGGGGGGAGGGCTCGGCCATGAGCGAAGAGGGTTTCGGCCGACGGGGTGAGCAGCTGGCCGGGGGGCGTTACCGCCTCCTCGGCGAACTGGGCCGCGGCGGCATGGGCGTGGTGTGGCGGGCGTACGACGATGCGCTGGGCCGCGAAGTGGCCATCAAGGAGGTGCGGGCCCCGGCCGGGCTCGGCGACCGCGACACCGACCGGCTGTACGCCCGGCTGGAACGGGAGGGCCGGGCGGCGGCGCGGCTCTCGCACCGCAACGTGGTCACGGTGTACGACGTGGCGATGGAGGGCGGCCGCCCGTGGATCGTCATGGAGCTGGTGCGCGGACTGTCCTTCGCGGACGTGCTGGAGGCGGAGGGCTCGGTGCCGCCCGCGCGGGCCGCGTCCGTGGGCGCCGAGGTGCTGGCGGCGCTGCGGGCCGCGCACGCGGTGGGCGTTCCGCACCGGGCCGTGAAGCCCGGCAACGTCCTGCTGGGGAACGACGGCCGTGTGGTGCTCTCCGACTTCGGGATCACCCTGGTGGAGGGCGACGCGGCGGTGACGCCGGCCGGGGAGCTGATCGGCTCGCCGGAATTCCTCGCCCCGGAGCGGGCGCTCGGGCAGCCGCCGGGCCCGGAGGCGGATCTGTGGTCGCTGGGCGTGATGCTGTACGCGGCGGTGGAGGGCTTCTCGCCGTTCCGGCAGGACACGCCGCTGTCGACGCTGCGGGCCGTGGTGGACGCGTCGTTACCGCCGCCCCGCTGGGCCGGGCCGCTGAGGCCCGTACTGGAGGGGCTGTTGCGGAAGGACCCGCGGCAGCGGACGCCGGCCGCGGAGGCGGAGCGGCAACTGCGACTGGTGGCCGCGGGCGGCACGCCCGGCGGCGTACGGCCGCCATCGGACACCGGCCGCACGGCACCCACGGCACCCACGCGGCCGCCGGTGACGTCCGCCCCGTCGAGCGGCTGTCCGGCCGCTCCCACCCCCGCCGGACCCGCCGGTCCCGTCGGTCCCGCGGACGATCAGCCCCGGCCGGAGTATCCCCGGCGGGCGGTGGCCGCGGTCGCGGCGGGAGCGCTGCTGGGCGTGCTGGCGCTGGCCGGGCTGACCTGGGCGCTGCTGGACGACGACGGCCAGGACGGCAAGAACCGCGGCACCGGCGGTGGCACGGCCGTCACCGGCACGCACCGTACGGACGCCACCGGGAACACCCCCCGCACCGCGACCACCATCACGGTCGTCATCAGGGCCGAGCGCGACACCTACGGGGGAGCCTGCCCGCCGCCGCCCGACAAGGCGCCCTCGTTCACCGCCACGCTCACCGTGAACCACGCTCCCGCGACGGTCGAATACCGCTGGATCACCGGCAGCGGCCGGGTCTCGGACGGCGGCTGGAAGTCGGCCCGCTTCGACGGCGGCCACACGGCACACACCGTGCGCCACACCGAGCCGTCGTATCAGGCGGGCGGCCGCCACGAGGACTGGATCGCCGTGGAGACGAAGGGCCCGGAGGGCGTGACGTCCTCGCACGTCGGCTTCACCACGACGTGCGAGGAGGCCCCGGCGGACGGGGCCTCCTCCGATGCGCGGATCAGCCGGATCAAGCAGCGGAGGTGAACACGGGGAGGTAGCCACCCAACTGGCCGGCGGCGGTCGGGTGGTAGGACTCCTCGATGGGGAGGGTGACGCTGTTCAGCCAGGCGCTGCCGGAGCAGATCTCATGGCCGGTGAAGGTCGTGGTGACGTCGCCGAAGGTGAAGCCGTGGTCGGCGGCGCGCTTGGCGGTCTCGGAGTTGAGGAGGTCGGCGGCGTTGTTGATGGCGGTGCGCGATGCCTCGCTGAGGCCCAGGAGGCAGGAGCCGTTCAGCTGGTAGAAGCGCGGGTAGCCGAGGACGACGACATGGGCGGACGGGGCCTTGGCGCTGATGGCGTCGTACACCTGGTCGAGCTTGCCGGGCAGGGTGCTCTGGGCATACGTACGGGCGTTGGCCACGGCGGTGAGACAGGCGCTCTCGCCCTGCAGCGCACAGGTGGTCATCACGCTCGCGAACCCGGCGTCGTTGCCGCCTATGCTGATGCTGACCAGCCCGGTCGAGGAGTTGAGCGGTCCGAGCTGACCGCTGAGCACATCGCCGGTCTTGGCGCCCGAGCAGGCGGTGAAGGCGAAGCTGGAGGGGGAGTGGGCGGCGGCCCAGAGCGCGGGGTACGCCTTGGTGCTGCGCTTGCAGGCGCCGCTGGCGCTGTCGTAGCTGCCCGCGCCGACCCCGGACGAGTAGGAGTCGCCGAGCGCCACATAGGCGGGCCCGGCGCTCTGCCCGGTGGCGTGGGCGGCGCCGGCCCCGGTGAGGACGAGGACGGCGCCGACGACGAACGACCCTAAGGCCGCCGTGAGTCTGGACAGTTTCATTCGAATCTCCCTAGCAGGATCACTCCTGTGCCGATGTGAGGCGCGACTGCCCCGAAACGGGGCCGTCGCGTTCGAAACCGTCAATCACGCCACCGTGCGGAGATCGGCGGTGTGACATGACTACGTCATGCCGCCGAAAATCATGATCTATGCGTGGAACTGTCCAAAAACTTTCGTTCACTCAAAAAGGTGAATCCTGCGCGCAGTCCCCGCGAACACCCCATTCCGGTGGGCTTCTTCGGAACGGCTTGGTAAACGGCCGTAAACCCCGGTGCGCCGACGCCCCTCGTGCTGGATCATGGGGCCGGGTGCGCCGACCGCCGCACCGGACCGCTCGCTCAGGAGGCAGACCCTGCCCGCTACACCCGCCGAACAGTCCCTTCCGATCCGGCTGAACGTCGATGACAGTGATTCGCCGTCGGATGTCGTCGACGCGCTCTTTCTCGGCCGGTTCGCGACCGGAGAGCAGCCGTATGCCCGCAGCCACTCCGTCGACCGGGTGAAGTCGGGCGCCACGCTGCTGCCGCCCGCCGCGACCGTGCTGCGCGCGGCCCGCGACGACGACCGCAGCGCCACGCTCGCCGAGGGCGACGGCTGGACCCTGCTGGTGTCCCGATGGAACCGGGGCGCGGACGTGACGGTGACCGCCGTCCGGGACGACCTCGCCGAAACGGTGCTGCGGCAGACGGTCGACGGCGCCGAGGACGAGCCCGAGCCGCAGCCGGAGAACGTGTCGATGGGCTTCTGGTACGTCTCACCGCGCCGCGGCCCGCACCGCACCACCCGTCAGATCGCGGCCGGGACCTGGGGGGAGATCCGCGACAACTACACGGCGCCGGTCGCCGAGGCCATGGACGGGCTGATGAAGGTCACCCCGGACGACATCGCGGGCCGCCTCCTGCTGCTGCACGGCCCGCCCGGCACCGGCAAGACCTCCGCGCTGCGCACCCTCGCCCGCTCCTGGCGCGACTGGTGCCAGGTGGACTGCGTCCTGGACCCGGAGCGCCTGTTCACCGACGTCGGCTATCTGATGGACATCGCCATCGGCGAGGACGACGGCTCGGCCAAGGGCCGCTGGCGGCTGCTGCTCCTGGAGGACTGCGACGAGCTGATCCGCGGCGAGGCCAAGCACACCGCGGGCCAGGCGCTGTCCCGGCTGCTCAACCTGACGGACGGTCTGCTGGGCCAGGGGCGCAACGTCCTGGTCGGGGTGACCACCAACGAGGACCTGGAGCGGCTGCACCCGGCGGTGGTCCGCCCCGGCCGCTGCCTCGCCCGCATCGAGGTCGGCAAGCTGAACCGCAAGGAGGCGGTCAACTGGCTCGGCACGGAGGAGGGCATCGGCCGGGACGGCGCGACGCTCGCGGAGCTGTTCGCGCTGCGCCGCGGCACCCGCCCCGCCTCGGTCCCCCTCCAGCCGGGCGAGACGGACGCGGGGCTGTACCTGTAGCCCCCGTAGCCCCCGTCCGGCTTATCCGTACAGCTCCCGCAGCCGCACCGACAGGCAGGTCACACAGCCCTCCATCTTCTCGAACTCGCCGATGTCCACCGGCACCGGCTCATACCCGAGGTCGGCGAAGAGCGCCGCGCTGCGCGGCGCGCTCGCCGCCATCAGCAGCCTGCCGCCGCCCAGCAGCACCACATGCGCGCCCGACTCCTCGGGCACCGGGAGGAAGCGCGGAAAGACGGCCGGGGCGTCGACGAGCGGCGGATACCCGATCACGGTCCCGTCCGGCAGCGCCGTGACCGCCGACTTCAGGTGCAGCACCTTGCTGACCGGTACGGCCACCACCCGCGCCCCCAACGGCTCGAACGCGGCACGCACCTGCCGCACCCCCTCGCCGTTCGTGCGGCCGCCGCGCCCGACGTACACCGTGTCGCCGATCTTCAGCACATCGCCGCCCTCCAGCGTCCCCGGCTCCCGCACCCGGTTGACCGAGCAGCCGAGCGCGGTCACGGCGGCCTCGGCGGCCGCGGTCTCCGGACGGCGGGACTCCGCACCCGGGCGCGAGATCAGCGCGACGTTCCGGTAGAGGACCATCGTGTCCTCGACGAAGACCCCGTCCGGGCACGCGTCGACCGGATCCGCCTCCACCGTCTCCCAGCCGTGCGTCCGCAGGACGGCGACGTACGCCTCCCACTGCCGCAGCGCGAGCGCGGCGTCGACCGGCTTGCGGTCGATGTGCGTGACGAGCCCGTCGGCGAGACGCGGGCTCGGGCGGCGGACCAGGGCGATGCGGCTGGTGGTCATGGCTTCCCCTCTTCTCGGGTCACTCACCGTACGCCGCCCGCAGCGCCTCCTCGACGGCGGCGAGCGCCGCCGCGCGGTCCAGGCCGAGCCGCCGGGCCCGCTGGGCGTACGTCTGCGCCGCCTCGGCCGCCCGGCGCCCGGCCGCGTCCCCGGCCGCCGCGACGAACGTGCCGTGGCGGCCACGGGTCTCGATCACCCCGTCCGACTCCAGCGCGCGGTACGCCTTGGCGACGGTGTTCGCCGCCAGCCCCAGCTCCTCGGCGAAGCCGCGTACGGTCGGCAGCTTGTAGCCCACGGGCAGCCGCCCGGACCGGGCCTGCTCGGCGATCTGCGCGCGGATCTGCTCGAAGGGGGCGGTCGCCGCGTCGGGGTCGATGGTGATCTGCAAGGCCACGGGGGCTCCTGGGGGTGCGTACAGGCTTTGTCGCACCCATTGTGTGCCGCCCCGGGCCCGTCCGGAAATGCGCGTCGGCGACATGCGGAGGCGGGCCGGGCGGGCGGGCCGTCGCCGAGGCGGACGGCCGGGTGGTGGGCTGCGCCGGGCGCGTGCGGCGGGGTGCGCCGAGGCGTTCACGGGCAACGACAGCGAGAACGGCCCGATGCCGGCGATCAACGCCCGGCTCGGCTACGCCGTGGCCTCAGTGGAGCGGCGTTGCGTGCGCCGACCGCGCCCCTGAGCGGTCACCGCACCGGCCGCCGGCCCGACGCCTCCAGCACCACCAGCCGGTCCGGGCCGTCCGGGGCGAACGCGATGGCGTCCCCCGGTTCGTGCCAGTGCACGGCGAACCGCTCCCCCGCCCGGTACGCCTCCACGCCCGCCCTGCAGTACGCCACCATGTCCTCCGGCAGGGCGTCCAGCGCGAACCACCCGATCTCCGAGCACTTGTCGGGCTCCCGGTTCACCGGCTGCGGCGCGCCGTCCGCCGGCTCCGCCTCGAAGAACCAGCCCGTACGGGCCGCGCCGGTGGGCGACTTGTGCTGCATGACGAGGGCCACCCGCACCTCGTCCGGGGTGAGCCGGACGCCGATCTCCTCGGCCGCCTCGCGGATCACCGCGGTCCGCACGTCCTCTCCGTCCTCCACGTGGCCGGACGGCGCGTGCAGCAGCCCGTCCGCGTATCCCGTGCCCGCGCGGCGCGCGAGCAGGATCTCGCCGCCGCGCCGCAGCAGCAGATGGACGTCGACGATCTCGGCGTGCCGCCGGGGCGGGGCGAGGTGCGCGCGCAGCACATAGCGCTCGTCGCGCACCGGCCGCCCCCACAGCTCCGTGTCCGCCGCCAGCTGTTCGACATGCGTACGGGACGCCAGCGGCTCGACCATGCGCAGCAGGTCACCGGCCGTCAGCCCGACCGGGTCCGACTCGCCCCACCGCCCCTCGACCAGCACCAGCGCCCCGCCCGGCCGCAGCAGCCGGGCCCACCGCCGCAGCACCGCCTCCTGATCCGGCAGCAGCCACAGCAGATGGCGCGCCAGGACGACGTCGAAGCCGCCCTCCCCCACCGGCGGCGCCGCCGCGTCCCCGACGAGCACGGTGGCGTCCGTGCCGGCGAGCTTGGCGCGGGCGCGCTCGGCCATCCGGGGCGACCGGTCGACGCCCGTCACCCGGTGGCCCTGCTCGGCCGCGAGGCGGGCCAGGCTGCCCGTGCCGCAGCCGAGGTCGAGCACATCGCAGGGGTGCTCGGGCAGCCAGTCGCGCAATCGCCGGGCCCATGCCTCCCGCACGGCCGGATCGCGCAGCCCGTGATCGGGCTCGTCGTCGAATCCGGCCGCGGCGGCGTCCCAGTAGTCGGCGGTGTGGTCCACGGTCCTGTGATCGGCGGTCGCTCCCTCAGCACACATACGGCGCATCGTCGCACCCGCCACCGACACAACGCCCGCTGCCGACCGCCGGATCGACGCACACGCTGACAGCGCCCGGCGCGCGGGGGACCATGGGGGCATGTCCTCGTCGCCGCACGCCGCCCTCGCCTCGTCGTTCAACGCCGTCGCCGCGCAGTACGCGTCGGCCCGCCCCGGGTATCCGGCCGCGCTGTTCGAGGCGGTGGAGGAGGTCACGGGCCGGGCGCTGGCCGGGGCGGAGGTGCTGGACGTGGGGGCGGGCACGGGCATCGCGACCCGGCTGCTGGCCGCGCGCGGCGCGCGCGTCACCGCCGTCGAGCCGGGCGAGGGCATGGCGGCGCAGCTGCGCGCCGTCGCCCCGGACGTCCCGCTCGTACGGGGCGACGGCGACGCCCTGCCCTTCCGCGACGGGGCCGCCGACCTGATCACCTACGCCCAGTCCTGGCACTGGACCGATCCGCGGCACTCCGTCCCCGAGGCGCTGCGGGTGCTGCGCCCCGGCGGGGCGCTGGCGATGTGGTGGAACCAGCCGGACCTCGACGTCCCCTGGGTGGCGCGGCAGGAGGAGCGGCTTGCCGCCCGCTGCCCGGCCCACCGGCCGCCGGGTTTCCCGGGCACCGTGGCCGGGCGGCTCGCGCCGTTCGGGGTGCGGACGACGGGCCGCAGGGTCCGCTGGTCGCGGAGCATCACCGTCGAGGGCCGGTTGCGTTCCCTGAGCAGCCACTCCTATCTGGCGGTGCTGGACGCCGGGGAGGCCGAGGCGGTGCTGGACGCGGAGCGCGCGGAGCTGCTCGCGCTGTTCCCGGACGGGCTGCTCACCGAGCCGTACGTCGTGGATCTCGTCGTGGGGTGGGGCGCCGCGGCGGGCTGAACCAGCCGGGATACGTCGGCGGCGGGTGTCTTGACGACGGAAATGTTAGCGGTAACACTCCCCTCGTGGACACTGCGGACCAGCACACGGGCCAGGCCCCATCCCCTCCCGGACCACCGCTGTTCAGCCGGGCCGCGGTGGTCGCGTCGTGCGCCGGCTTCATCCTCATCGGCGCGCTGCAGGCCCTCTACGGCCCGGCGATCCCCGCCTTCCGCGACGACCACGGGCTGTCGCCGTCGGCCGCCGGACTGGCCCTGAGCGCGCACTTCGTCGGCGGCGTCGCGGGGGTCCTCGGCTTCGACCGGCTCTTCGGCCGGGTCGGCAACCGCACGCTGCTCGGCTCCTCGTATCTGCTCATGGCGGGCGGCGCGGCCGGGTTCGCGCTGGCCCCCCACTGGCCGCTCGCGCTGGCTCTGGCGCTGGTCGCGGGGCTCGGCTTCGGCGGTATCGACTACGGGCTCAACCAGCTGTTCGCGATCGGCTTCGGGCGGCGCAGCGCCGCCATGCTCAACGTCCTCAACGCCCATTTCGGCATCGGCGCGATCCTCGGCCCGGCCCTCATCGGCCTGGTCGGGGCCGAGCACTACACCGTGGTGTTCCTGGGCTTCGCCGCGCTGAACTTGCCGTTGGCGCTGTGCCTGACCGGGGTGCGGGACAAGGCACCGGCGCGCGGCGGCGCCGGGGCGGACACCGCCGGCGAGGGCGCCCGTCACCGCGGCCTCGTCACGGTCCTGGGCGCGTTCGTGCTGCTGTACGTCCTCCATGTCGGCGTCGAGTCCGGGGTCGGGGGCTGGGAGCCCACGCATCTGGAGACGGTCGGGTACGGCGCGACCGCCGCCGCCTCCGCGACCTCCGTGTACTGGCTGATGATGACCGCCGGCCGCTTCCTGGCCGTCCCGCTCGCGCTGCGCCGGCCCGCCCCGGTGATCATCGCGGTCAGCTGTGCGGGCATGACCGTCTGTCTGCTGCTCGCCACGATCCCGGCCGCGGCCCCGTACGCGTACGCGGGCGTCGGCCTGTTCATCGCGCCGGTCTTCCCCACCGGTCTGCCCTGGCTGGCCCAGGCGGCGCCGCGCGCCCGCCGGGCGGGGGCGCTGGTGATCGCCGCCTCGATGGTCGGCGGGGTGGCCGCGGGGCCCGTGCTCGGCAAGGCGATCGAACTGTCGGGCATCCGTGCCGTACCGCTCGTCCTGGGCGGCGTATCGGCCGTCTGCCTGATCACCACCGGCTGGCTGATCCGCGCCACGTCCTCGTCCGTATCCCCTGCGAACACCACTCCCGCCGCACCCGCTCCCGCCCGTGCGGCCGAAAGGACTTCCGGCACATGCCCGCCCTGACGCTCACCCATGACGGCTTCCAGCTCCACGGCAAGCCCTTCCGGATCCTCTCCGGCGGCTTCCACTACTTCCGCACCCACCCCGACCAGTGGGCCGACCGGCTGCGCAAGGCCCGGCTGCTGGGGCTCAACACGGTCGAGACGTACGTCCCCTGGAATCTGCACCAGCCCACCCCGGACGGCCCGCTCGACCTCGACGGCCTGCTCGACCTCCCCCGATTCCTGGAACTGGCCCAAGCCGAGGGGCTGTACGTGCTGCTGCGCCCCGGCCCGTACATCTGCGCCGAGTGGGAGGGTGGCGGGCTGCCCTTCTGGCTGACGGCGGATGCGAACATCCGGCAGCGCAGCAGCGATCCGCGCTTCACCGGCGCCGTGGACGCGTACCTCGATCTGCTGCTGCCGCCGCTCGCCCCGTACATGGCGGCGTCCGGCGGCCCGGTCATCGCGGTCCAGGTGGAGAACGAGTACGGCGCGTACGGCGAGAACCGCGCCTATCTCGCGCATCTGGCCGACGCCCTGCGCAAACGCGGCGTCGAGGAGCTGCTGTTCACCTGCGACCAGGCCGACAAGGCCATGCTGGCGGCCGGAAGCCTGCCCGGGGTGCTCTCCACCGGCACCTTCGGCAGCCGGGTCGGCGAGGCGCTGGAGACGCTGCGCGCCCACCAGGAGAGCGGGCCGCTGATGTGCTCGGAGTTCTGGATCGGCTGGTTCGACCACTGGGGCGAGCCGCACCATGTGCGGGCGGCGGACGACGCGGCCGCCGATCTGGACGCGCTGCTGTCGGCGGGCGCGTCGGTGAACATCTACATGTTCCACGGCGGCACCAACTTCGCCTTCACCAGCGGCGCGAACCACGACCACGCCTACGCTCCCGCCGTCACCTCCTACGACTACGACGCGGTGCTGACCGAATGCGGTGACCCGGGCCCCAAGTACGCGGCGTTCCGCGAGGTCATCGCCCGTCACACGGCCGTACCGGACGAACCGCTTCCAAAGCCGTCGCCCAAGCTGCCGCCCGCCGAGGTCCGGCTGACCGCCTCGGCGAACGCCCTGGTCTGCGCCGAGTTCCTGTCCCCGGCGGAGCACTTCACCGATCCGCCCGCCATGGAGGCGCTGGGCCAGGGGTACGGTTTTGTCCTCTACGGCACCGAGCTGCCCGCCATCGGTGACCATGTGCTGCACTTCACGGGCGGGGTCGGCGACCGGGCGCAGGTGTTCGTGAACGGCGCCCCGGCCGGTGTCATCGAGCGCGAGCGCCACGAGGACAGCCTGCACATACGCAGCCCCGAATACGGTGCCCGGCTGGACGTCCTGGTCGAGAACATGGGCCGCGCCAACTACGGCCCCCGCATCGGCGACCCCAAGGGCATCACCGGCCCGGTCACCCTCGACGGCGAGCCGCTGGAGAACTGGACCTGCCACCGCCTCCCCCTGGACGAGCTTCCCGCCCTGCCCTTGCGCACCACGGACACCCCGGTCGCGGGCCCGGGCTTCCACCGCGGCACCTTCACGGTGGACACCCCCGCCGACGCGTATCTCGCCCTGCCGGGCTGGACCAAGGGGGTGGCCTGGGTCAACGGATTCAGCCTGGGCCGCTACTGGTCGCGCGGCCCGCAGCGGCGGCTGTACGTGCCGTGGCCGGTCCTGAAGGCGGGCGAGAACGAGCTGACCCTGCTGGAGCTACAGTCGGCGACGACCCGGGTGGCACACCTCGTCGACGCACCGGACCTGGGCTGGACCGCGAGGGACTGACCCCGAAAGCCCCGGGCGCGGGCGGCGGCCCGCACCCGGGGTGCACGCACACCAAGGAGCCGAAACCACATGGCGGAGCCACACCGCGCCCCCACCAGGCGCCGCCGCCCCACCACCGGCGGCAAGGTGGTCATGGCGGATGTCGCCCGGCTGGCCGGGGTCTCCGGCCAGACCGTCTCCCGCGTCCTCAACGACCACCCCCGGGTCCGTGCCGAGACCCGCGAACGCGTCCGCGCCGCCATGCGCGAGCTGGGCTACCGCCCCACGGCCAGCGCCCGCACCCTGGCCAGCGGCCGCAGCCGCACCCTCGGCGTGATCTCCTTCGACGCGGCCCGCTTCGGCCCGGCCGCCACGCTCGCCGGGATCAACGAGGCGGCGCAGGCGGCCGGTTACCTCGTCAGCACGATCGCCCTCACCGCCGCCGACCAGGCCGACGTCACCGGCGCGGTGGACCGCCTGCTCGGCCAGGGCGCGGACGGCATCATCGCCATCGCGCCCCAGCGCTCGGTCGGCCAGGCCCTGGTCGAGGCGGAGCACGGCGTCCCCATGGTCACCCTGGACAAGAGCTTCGGCGCGCACATCCCGGTCGTCGCGGGCGACTCCGCCTCCGGCGCCCGCCAGGCCACCGAACACCTCCTCGGCCTCGGCCACCGCACCGTCCGCCACATCGCGGGCCCCACCGGCTGGATCGCCGCCGAGGCCCGCGTCGACGGCTGGCGCGCCGCCCTCCACGCCGCGGGCGCCGAGGTCCACGAGCCGCTGCCGGGCGACTGGAGCGCGGACTCCGGCTACGACCTGGGCCGCCGCGTCGCCCGGCAGCCGGGCCTGACCGCGCTGTTCGTCTCCAACGACCAGATGGCCGTCGGCGTCCTGCGCGCCCTCCACGAGGCGGGCCGCCGGGTCCCCGAGGACGTCAGCGTGGTCGGCTACGACGACATCCCCGAAGCCGCCCATCTGCTTCCGCCGCTCACCACGGTCCGCACCGACTTCACCGAGATCGGCCGCCGCTGCCTGACCCTGATGCTCGACCAGCTCGACCGCTCCCCGGAGCCCGATGTGCGCGTGACCATCCCCACCGAGCTGGTCGTCCGCCACAGCACGGGCCCCGCCCGCGCGTAGCGCTCGGCGAGGTCGCCGACGGCCTCCCCGGCATCGGCCGGCGGAACACCGTTCCGGCGCACATCCATGGCATCCGTCGTCGCCACGTCCGCGGACGGCTGACGTCAGGTCATCCGCCCAGGTAGTGGAAGCCCGGCTTCGGGTGCATGAGGAAGTCGTGGTGCGAGATGTTCCAGGCGTACGCGCCCGCCAGCGCGAAGGCGACGCGGTCGCCGGCCCGTAGCTCGGCGACCGGGACGCCGCGGGCCAGGACGTCCTTGGGGGTGCACAGCTGACCGGCCAGGGTGACCGGTTCGTCGCGGGCGGCGGGGCGGGGCCAGTCCCGGTCCCAGTCGGCGGTGGGGAGCACCTGGAAGGGGTGGTCGTGCTGTTTGGCGGCCGGGGTGCGCAGGTGGTGGGTGCCGCCGCGGAGGACCGCGAACGCCTCGCCGCGGCTGTGCTTGAGGTCCAGCACCTCCGTGACATACCAGCCGCAGTAGGCGGTCAGCGCCCGGCCCGGCTCGATCCGCAGGGTCAGGCCGGGGTGCCGGCCGGCGACATCGGCCAGGCCCTCGCCGTACGCCTTCCAGTCGAAGCGGGTGCCGGGGCGGGTGTAGTCGACGCCCATGCCGCCGCCCACATTGACCTCGGTGAGGTCCAGGCCGTGGCGGGCGGACAGCGCGCGAGTCCAGTCGGCGATCCGGGCGGCCACGGCGGTCTGGGCGGGGGCGTCGAGGCCGCTCGCGAGGTGGGCGTGGATGCCGCGCAGCCGGAGCGGGCCGTCCGGGGTGAGGAGCGGCAGGCAGTCTTCGACCCGGTCGGGGTCGAGGCCGAAGGGGCTGGGGCGGCCGCCCATGGCGAGCGCCGCGCCGCCCAGCGCCGCCTCGGTCAGGGGGAGGTTGACGCGGAGCAGGACGTCCACGGGGCGGTCGCCCGCGAGGGACGCCAGCAGCCGCAGTTCGTGCTCGCTCTCCACATGGAACCGCTCCGCCCCCAGCTCCAGCGCCCGCCGCAGCTCCGCCTCCGTCTTGCCCGGTCCGCCGAAGGCGAGCGGCCGCTGGGGCACGGCCTCGCGGACGTGCGCCAACTCGCCGCCCGAGGCGACCTCGTAGCCGGTGACGTACGGGGCGAGGCTGCGCAGGACCGGCGGTGCCGGGTTGGCCTTCGCCGCGTAGTACAGCTCGATGTCCGGCGGGAGCGCGGCCCGGATCTCCCGGGCGTGGTCGGCGAGGGCGGTGAGGTCGTAGACGTACGCGGGGAGGTCGTCCCCGCTCAGGTGCCCGGCGAGGGCGGCGACGGGGGCGGTGGTCGGCAGGGTGTTCAACGGGCGCTCCCGGGGGCGTTGACGCGGGCCGCCTCGGACAGCAGGTCGGAGGCGAGCGGGCTGGCGATACGGACGTAACCGGCGTCGCGGTCGGCCTTGCGGCCCCAGCGGGTCAGCAGGTTGGCCTTGGCGGGCAGGGGGACGCCCGCCACCAGGGCGCGCAGCGCGGGCGGGTCGTCGTGGGCCGCGGAGCGGGCCCACAGGACGCGGCGGACCGCCGACCACAGGCCGGGCTCCAGGCGGGGGTGGCGGTCGGCGAGCGCGGCGACCATCTCGGCGAGGTGGTTGACCAGCAGGCAGTACACCACCCTCTCCCAGCCGCGCTCACGCCCGTACGTCATGGGGCGGGCCACCGCCTCGGGCAGCGCGGCGAGCGCGGCGGCGTGGTGGCCGGGGACCAGCTTGGTGCCCTCCAGGTCGCGGAAGAGCACCTGGCGCGGGGTGCCGGCGCTGTCCACGCCGATGACCACGTTCTGCAGATGCGGTTCGAGGACCACGCCGTGGTCGAACCAGGCGGCCAGGACGGGCGGTACGAGGAGGTCGAGATACGCCTGCCACCAGGCGAGCGCGTGCTCGGGCCCGGTGCCGCCGAGGAGGTGGGAGAGCTGGGCGCCGCTCGTCGGGTACTCGTCGGCGACGGCCGCCGCCAGCAGCCCGGTCAGCCCCGGCCGCAGCCGGGCGGCCAGCCCCTCGCGGACGATCACGCCGAAGCCCTCGGTCAGGTGGCGGTCGTCGAGGTCGAGGGTGCGGTAGCCGGGCTCGCGCAGCAGGTCGGCGCCGGGGAAGCGGGCGGCGAGGTCGGCGGCGACGGGCTCCAGCAGCCGGGTGAGGGCGACGGCGCCGGACAGCTCGTAGTCGGCGTTCTTGCGGAGGCAGTTGGTGATGCGCACGTTCAGGCTGAACTTGAGGAAGTCCCGGCCGTCGTAGAGCGTGCGGACCGAGGCGGTCGGCGCGAAGTCCGGTCCGCCGGGCCCCAGGTCGAGAACGTCGCCGCGGTCGAGCGCCGCCCGCAGTACCCGGTGCTCGCGGAGCATCGCGTACTGCCAGGGGTGGGCGGGCAGCAGCCGGTAGCCGTCCGGGACCGGCCGCTGGCGGTCCAGCGGCGCCAGGGCCCCGGCGTACGCGGTCTCCTCCCGTACGCACTCCCGGCGCACGGCGAGGTGGTGCAGCGGGAAACGGGCGCCGGCCTCGGGCGCGAACAGCGACCAGGAGGCGGGGCTTCCGGTGCGGGCCTTGGGGGTGGGGTGGAAGCGGTGGCCGAAGAAGAGGGACTGCTCGGAGGCCAGATAGGCGTCCGGGGCCGGGCCCTGTGTGGCCTTCTCCCGCGCCTCCAGGGCCGCCCGCCCCTCCAGGGCGGCCGTCATGCCCGCGTGGCTGGAGGCGACCTGCGCCAGGAACTCGTCGTTCCGGACCCCGGTGCGCAGGTGGAGTTCCCGGTGGATGCGCTCGGCCAGGCCGCGCCAGGAGACCTCCGCCCAGGTGCCGTCGCGCTGTTCGCTGACCGGTCCGGTGAACCGGTGCGCGCCGATCAGCGACGTACGGCGCAGCCCCACCCGCAGCAGGACCCCGCTGCGGGGCAGCCGCAGCCGCAGCCGGCCGTCGGCCACGACGGTCTGGTGTTCCGGTCCCGACACCTCGCGCAGCAGACAGTTGAGCAGGGTGTGGGCGGTCGCGTGGTCGGCGGAGACCAATGGTGTGGTGGGCGAGGAGGTCGTTGGCATGGAGCGGCTCCAGCGGGTGCGGAGAGGCGGGAGGCGGAGGGATCAGGGGGTGGGGAGCGCGGCCGTCATCTGCCGCGCCCCCGCAGGAGGTAGTTGGGCCCGGTCACGTAGTGCTTGTTGACGTCGGCGGCGCCCGACCGGGCCTTGGTGAACAGCGTGCCCGCGGTCACCATCGCCTTGACCGGCAGCCGGTCCGCCTCCAGCACCCGGGCGCGCAGCAGGGCGGCGGCCGCCCCGGGGCGGGCCGCGCCGAGCCGGTCGACGGCCTCGGTCAGCCGGTCGCGCACCTGCCGCAGCAGCACGTCCAGGGGCGCGCGGCCGAGGGCGGCCAGTTCGAAGGCGAGCGCGGCGGCGCACAGATGGACGGTGATGGTGGTGAACACGTCCGCCACCGGGCCGTCGCCGCCGGTCAGGATGCGGCGGTCGTCGAATCCGCACAGGTCCGCGGCGTCGGCCCCGCCGATCATCGCGGCGAGCCGTACGGCGTGGACGCGCGGCCCGTCGTGGTCCTTGATCAGCAGCCGCAGCCGTGGGGCGGCGGCCGGGGCGCCGGTGTCGTCGAAGACGAGGGAGGTGTTCTGCTGATGCGATTCCAGGGCGATGCCGTAGGCGAAGAGGGTGGTGTGGAAGTCGAAGAGGAGGGTGAGGTACGCGTCGAACAGGGCGAGCAGGTTCCCGCCGTAGTGGCGCTCGGCGAGCGCGTCCGCCACCAGCCCGCCGTCCGGGGTGCGGGCCAGCAGCCCGGCCAGCGGCACGACCTGGGTGTTCTCCAGCCCCGGCGGATAGCGGCGGATCAGCGTGGCCAGCAGCTCGTGCCCGGCGTGGAGGTGGGTCGTCTCGTCGGCGGGCAGCACGGTGTCCGCGAACCGCGGCTCGCGCGCGATCACCGCCTCCACCAGGCGCTGCGCCACCTCGCCGTCGACGAGCGTGCCCGGTTTGACGGTCCGCCGGTTGCGCAGCCCCAGGGTCGCGGTGGTGAGCGGCAGCTTGAGGTGGGTCAGCGGATCGTCGGTGACGGCGACGGTCCGCATCGACAGCGTGGGCCGCACCTCCAGCCACGGCCGCTCGGCGAGCCGCGCCCGCCCGCGCAGCCCGGCCGCGTCGAGGGCGGCGTCGAGGGGACGGCCGGCGGTGAGCGGATGCACGGGGAACGCGAGGTGGTCGGCGTCGAGCCGCCCGGGCAGCCCCAGCTCCCCCGGCCTCGGCCACCACGCGGGCAGCCGCCCCGGATCGCCGCCGACCGCCGCGCGCGGGAGCGCGAGCCAGCGCAGCGCGAAGCCGGGCGCGAACTCGGGGGCGTGGGCGCGCAGGGCGTCCTCGCCGAACACGGACCGGCCGCGGCTGGTCGGGTAGACGGGGTGGTCGCGGAAGGCGGCCAGCGTGTCGTACGCGACGGCCCCGCCCATCCCGGCCCACTCCCCGGTCTCCCCGTACCGCGCGGTCAGCTGCCGGACGACGCCGGGCCGGATGCGGTGGTGCAGCCGGATGGCGTCCAGCGCCTGGTGGCACTCGTCGACGAAGGCGTCGTACAACTCCCGGTCCTCGTCCGCCACGACCTCCCGCAACCGCCCGAGCACGGCCTTGAGCCCCCGCAGCACGACGCCCCCGGCCGGGGGCCACGGCTGCTCGTGCTCCAGGGTTACCGGCCGGCGGGCGCGGATTTCGCACTGGAAGCCTTCCGGTTCCACCGGCAGCAGCACGCTTCCGCCCTCCCTCAGCACGATGCGCAGCCGGTCGCCGTCGGGGCGGCGCACGGTGCGGGCGCCGCTGCGCAGCCGGTACGCGTCCTCCCGGAGCAGGGTGTCGAGCACCCGGCCGAGAAGTTCCTCCTCCGCGTCTTCCCCCTCCGTAGGGCTCATGACGCGATCTCCCAGCGGTGGGCGGCCAGGAACTCCGTCACGGCCGCGTCGATCCGGCGCTGGTCGGTGCCGGTCGCGCGCAGGACGCCGAGGAAGTCGCGGTTGGTGCGGTAGAGGGGGTGTTCCTCGCCGATGTCGCGCAGCGGGCGGTAGTCGAGCCGTACGCCGTCGCGTTCGGTCAGGCTCGCCGCCGGGGCGGCGACAAGGCGGCCGGGGCGGTCGGCCGTGACGTACTCCATGCGGACCCGGCCGTCCGTGCGGGCGCCGAGGTCGGCCGGGAGCGGTTCGCCGAGGTGGGTGCGGAGGATGTGCTCGAAGAGCGGGATGCCGAGGAGTTCCGCGAGCACCAGGTCGCACTGGTCGCCGATGGCGCGGTAGTTGACCTCGATGAGGCGGGCCCGGTCGCCCTGGACGACGTATTCCGTGTGGCAGGCGCCGAATCCCACGCCCAGCGCCCGGAGCTGGGCCAGCACCTGATCGGTGTGGGGCTGCGGGGGCGGGGCGGGCAGGAGGCGCAGCCGTTCCTCGATGAAGTGCGGGGGTGGGGAGATGTCGGTGCGGAAGGCGCCGAGGACGTGGAGGGTGTGGCCGTCGCCGAGGGTTTCGAGGGTGCGCAGTTCGCCGTCCAGGTACTCCTCGATCACCAGCGCCGCGCCGGGCCGGTGGGCGCGTATGCCATGGCAGCCGCGGACGAGTGCGGCCGTGTCGGCGACGAGGACGACGTCCTCGCTGGCCACGCCCTCGCGCGGCTTGACGACGCAGGGGAAGGGCGCGTCGAGGGCGGCGAGGGTGGACGGGTCGTCGCCGGTGCCGAGTTCGGTGGACCAGAGGGTGTCGGCACCGGCCGCGGCGAGGGCGCGGCGCAGCTCGGCCTTGTTCTTGGTGCGGAGGGCGGCGCGCCAGTCCTTGCCGGGGAGGCCGAAGTAGGCGGCTGCGAGGGCGGCCTGGGTCTGGAGGTGGTCGCTGTTGGTGAAGACCGCTCGGGGCCGCCGTCCGTCGGGGGCGGCGGCGATCCGGCTGATGACCTCGCGGAAGTCCCGTACGTCGCAGGGCGCGATGTCGAGCGTGGCGGGGAGCCGCCCGCCGCGGGCCGCGTGGCGGGCGTACGCGCGCTCGTGCGCCTCGGGCTGGTCCGTGAGGAGGGTGACGGCGAGTCCGAGGCGGGCGGCGGCGGGGAGGAAGCCTTCGGTGACGGAGTCGGTGGGGTTGAGGGCGAGCAGGTGGATCGGCGCGGGGTGGGCAGGGGTGGGGGACGGCCGGGGTGCCGTGTCGAGATCATTCTCGTTCACGAGCCGAGATTAGGTTAGGCATGCCTAAGACTGCCAATTCGGCTGCCGAGTACGCCCGTTTGGCCCTGTTGCGCCGTCAACTCGACACCCCGATCCGGCGGTGCCGGGCCCGGCGGGCGGCGAGCCGCTCCTCGCGGTCCTGGGCGCGCAGGGCGGCGAGTTCGGCGCCGAGGATGTGCCCGAGACGCTCCAGGAACCCCTCCCCGTCGCCCTCCTCCACGACGCGGTCGACGATGCCGCCCGCCAGCAGGTCGGCGGAGCGCACCCCCTGCCGGTCGGCGACCTCGTACGCCCGCTCGGTGGTGCGGTGGAGGATGGCCGACGCGCCCTCGGGGGGCAGCGGCGACAGCCAGGCGTGCCGCGCCGCCACGACCCGGTCGGCGGGCAGCAGCGCGAGCGCGGCCCCGCCCGCGCCCTGGCCGAGCAGCAGGCAGAGGGTGGGCGCGGGCAGCGTCACCATGTCCGCGAGACACCGGGCGATCTCCCCCGCCAGTCCACCCTCCTCGGCCTCGCGGCTGAGCGCCGCCCCGGCGGTGTCGATGACGGTGAGCAGCGGCAGCCCCAGCTCGGCCGCGATGCGCATCCCGCGCCGGGCGGTACGCAGTCCGGCGGGCCCGAGCGGCTGGTCCTGGGCCGAGGCGCGCCCACCACCGCCCCGCCGCCCGCCCCGGTTGTGCCCGAGCACCACGCAGGGCACGCCGCCGACCCGCGCGAGGGCGAGCAGCAGCCCGGGGTCGTGCTCCCCGGCGCCCGTCCCGCTGAGCGGGCTCACATCCTGCGCGGCGACCCGCAGCAGATCCCGCACCCCGGGCCGGTCCCCGCGCCGCGAGGCCCGGATCGACTCCTCGGTCGAGGGCCCCACCGCCGTGGCTCCCCCGCTCCCGGCGCCGGGCCCGGCCGCGCCGTCCGCGGACGTCCCGGCGCCCCGCCCCACCGGGGGTTCGGCGGCTGGCCGAAAACCATCCCCCGAGGGCCGGGGCGGCGGGCCCTGGTCTTTGCACAGGACCCGCAGCACCCTCGCCGCCACCTCCGCGAGGCGGCTCGTCGGGAGCACCGCGTCGATCAGGCCGTGGTTCATCAGGTTCTCGGCGACCTGCACGCCCGCCGGGAACTCCTCGCCGTACAGGGCCTCGTGCACCCGCGGGCCCATGAAGCCGATGAGGGCGCCCGGTTCGGCGGCGGTGACGTGGCCCAGGGAGCCCCAGGAGGCGAGGACGCCGCCGGTGGTGGGGTGGCGTACATGCACCAGGTACGGCAGGCCCGCGGTCTTGTGGTCCGTTATCGCCGCCGCCACCTTCACCATCTGCAGGAAGGCGACCGTGCCCTCCTGCATGCGGGTCCCGCCCGAGGCGGGGGCGGCCAGCAGCGGGAGCCGTTCCGCGGTGGCGCGCTCGACGGCGCGGACCAGCCGCTCCCCCGCCGCGACCCCGATCGAGCCGGCGAGGAAGCGGAATTCGCAGGCCACATAGGCCACGCGGCGCCCGTCGAGGCGCCCCTCGCCCGTGATCACCGATTCGTCGAGCCCGGTGCGCTCGCGGGCCCGCTCCAGGTCGGCCCGGTAGTCGGGATCGGCGGTCGTGATCTCGACCGGCTCGTCCCAGCCGCGCCGGCTGCCGGGGTCGAGGAGGGTCTCGACCAGGTCGATGGCGGACATGCGGGCGCCCGCGCGGGGATGGTTTCCGGTCATGCCTGACACCTTCCACCCACCCGGCACAGCTCAATCATTCCCGGCGTGTGGCAACGCTCTCCCCTCCGCACCGGGCCGCCGATGATCGCGGCAGGGCACGTACGCCGGGGGCGCGCTCAGGCCTCTTCGTCCGCCAGCGCCGCGTCGAGCGCCGCCGTCAGCCGCTGCACCCGCGACCGCAGATCGACCAGTTCCTCCTTGTCCAGACCGCTGGCCCGGATCACCTTCAGGGGCACCTCCCGGGCGCGCTCCTTGAGCGCCACGCCCTCCGCCGTCGGCCGGACCGTCACCGAGCGCTCGTCGTGCGCGCTGCGCTCGCGCTCGACGAGTCCGGCCGACTGCATGCGCTTGAGCAGCGGCGACAGGGTGCCCGAATCCAGCCGCAGGTACTCGCCCAGCTGCTTGACCGGCATCTCGCCGTGTTCCCACAGCACCAGCAGCGCCAGGTACTGCGGGTACGTCAACTCCGTGTCGCGCAGCACCCGTCGGTAGATGCCGCCGAAAGCGCGCGAGGCGGCGTGCAGGGCGAAGCAGAGCTGCAGGTCGAGCCGGAGCGGATCGTCCTCCGTGGCGGCCCCGCTCTGCGCGGAAAGCGGGTCGGGCTGAGATGACATATGACCAGCGTACCTCTTAGTTGTGCACAATTTAATTGTGTGCTCTACTGCCACTGCCGGATCGGACCGGACTCCCCCGGCCACCGGGACTGGAAAGGGATTGGTCTTCATGGATGCGCTCTACACCGCGGTGGCCACGGCGAACGGCCGCGACGGACGCGCCGTCAGCTCCGACGGCCGGCTCGACCTGCCCCTCGCGATGCCGCCCGCCCTCGGCGGCGACGGTGCGGGCACCAACCCGGAGCAGCTGTTCGCCGCCGGCTACGCCGCCTGCTTCGCGAGCGCGCTCGGCCTCGTCGGCCGCCAGACCAAGGTGGACACCAAGGACATCTCCGTCACCGCCGAGGTCGGCATCGGCAAGGACGAGTCGGACGGCGGCTTCGCCCTCAAGGTGACGCTGCGCGTCGAGCTGCCGGCCGACCTGGAGAACGAGGCCGGCCGCAAGCTGGTCGAGCAGGCGCACCAGGTGTGCCCGTACTCGAAGGCGACGCAGGGCAACATCGAGGTCGAGCTGGTCGCCGAATAACCGTCGGGCCGGCCGGGCGCCGCGGCAGCTTCCGATGGAGCTGCCGCGGCGCCCGGCGGTGGTCAGGAGCAGGGCTTGTAGAACTGCTTCCAGCCGTCGGTGGGCATGGCCGGCGGCTCGGACAGCGACCCGGCTTCGCCGTACTTCTGGAACGCCGCGTAGTCGAAGTCCGCCAGGCCGCCGCCCGGCTTCGACAGGCGCACGTCCCGGTCCAGCTGGCCGTCGCCGCCGTTGTTGAGGATGGCGAGGTCCGGGTAGGCGTCGTCGTTGTAGCGGGCGATGGTCAGCTGCCTGGCCTCGCCGTGATCACCGATGTCGGAGTGCCGGGCGTCGGCCGACCGCAGGTTCGTCCGGTTCAGCGGGCCGGGACGGACCTCCGCGAGACGGGCCGTGTTGGGGTCGTCCCCCTTGGCCGGCTCGACGACGTTGACGACCATGTCCAGCGTGCCGTCGTTGCCGAAGTCGGCGACCGCGGCGGTCGCGGTCTCGCTCTTCTTCGCCCCGAGCAGGTCCTTGACCTGGACCTTGTTGCCGAACGAGCCGCCCTTGGCGCCCCACTGGATCGTCATCCCGGTGCCGGTGTGCCCAGGGTTGACGATCTTGTCGGGGTAGCTGTCGCCGTCGAGATCGCCGATCAGCGTGGTCGCGTCGGCCAGACACGGGGCCGACGCGTCGGCGGCGCGGTCGGACCGGTGCGCGCCGCCCGGGGCGGACGGCTCGGCCGCCCCGGCCTGATAGCCGGCGACGGTCAGGGTCAGCGCGGCGGCCGCGATCGGCACGGCGAGCAGACGTGAGCTCTTCCGGAACATGCGTGAGCTCCTTTCACTTGATGACGTGCTGTCAGAGGGGAGCCCCAGGTGGCGAGTTCATCTTCTGAACGCCGTGTGACACGAATGTGACATTCACATGGACGGCGTGGGCGCCGGGGGGCGCGACGCACGCGGCACTTGCGCGACGTCGTTACGCGACGTCCAGGAATCCGGCGGGCCGGACCGCGGACACGCCGAAGCGGGCCCGCGCCCGGTCGGCGGCGGCCTCCGCGCGGCGGGCCTTGTCCTCCGCGGCGTCGAAGGACAGCTGGTGGGAGGCGAGTTCGGCGCTCATCAGCCCCTCGGCCCGCAGGCTGATGGACCGCACCCGGGCCCGCTGCAGCCCGAGCGCGTCGTGCAGCGCGTACGCGGTGGCGGTCAGCACCGGGGTGTGGCCGGTCGGCTCGGTCAGGGCCCGGGAACGGGTCGTCGAGGAGCGGTCGGCGTACCGGACGGTGAGGCTGAGCCGGGCCGCGATCTGCCCGCTCGTGCGCAGCCGGATGCCGAGTTCGTCGGCGAGCGTCAGCAGCGCCCGGCGCCGCCGGACCGGGTCCAGCTCATCGCGGTCGAAGCGGTGCTCGGCGCCCATGGCGCGGGCGGGGGCGTTCGGGGTGACGGGCGCGGGGTCGATGCCGTGCGCCCACGCGTGCACCCGGCGCGCGGTCGCCGCGCCGAGGATCCGCTGCAGCGTGGACAGCGGCGCGGCGGCGATCCGCTCGGTGGTGTCGAGCCCGTACGCGCACAGGGCCCTGGCCGTCGCGGGGCCCACACCGGGCAGGGCGATGGGCGGCTTACGGGCCAGGAACCCGGCGACGGCGTCGGGGTCGTCGGGGACGGTACGGACCGTGCCGGGCGTGTTCGGCGGGCTGTCGTGGGCGGCCATGCGGGCGAGCATGGGGTTGGCGGCGACGCCCACGGTGCAGTCGACGCCGTACCGGGCGAGCGCCCGCACCCGCACGATCTCCGCGAGCCCCGCCGCGTCCCGCCCGAAATACCGCAGCGCACCCCGGACATCGGCGAGCGCGGCATCGGGCGGCAACGCCTCCACGACGGGCGTCACCTCGCCGAGCAGCGCGAGCAGCCCCTGATAGACGTCCTCGGCGAGCACGCCCTCCCCCTGGAACCGCACGTACAGCACATGCGCCACGGCCTCGGCCGGCCGGCCGGGCTCATGGGGCTCGCGGGGGTTTTCGGTGGTCATCCCGCGCTCCCCGGGCTCGCGTGCCACAGCTTGCGGCCGGTGGCGGACTGGTCGCCCGCGGGCTGGAGGTCGGCCCAGGGGTGCATGGCGTAGCCGGTGGACAGCTGGATGCGGCGGCCGGATTCGGGGCCGGCCGCGTCCGCGCCCGCGCCCGCCAGCTCGGCGGCCACCGCCTCCAGGCCGCCTTCGCTCCGCAGCCGGGCCAGTTCGGCGAGGTTCCACACGGCCGAACCGACGACGCTGAGGCTGCGCGGGCCGCGGCGCTGGACGACGCCGCGCACCAGCAGCAGCCAGGAGTGGAAGACGGTGTGCGCGCACGCGGCGTGGCTGTCGTCGAAAAAGGCGCAGTCGACCAGGCCCGTACCGTCGTCCAGGGTGGTGAAGATGACCCGGCGGCCGGAGCGGATCGGCGGGGTCTGGGTGGCGGCCTTGGCGCCCGCGACGAGCACCGTCTCCCCGTGCCGGGCCGACCGCAGCCGCTTCGCCGGCATCGCGCCCAGCTCGTCCAGGAAGACCCGGTGGTCGGCCATGAGATGGCGGGAGACGTCCATGCCGAGGATGCCGAGTTCGGCGCCGAGGCGTTCGCCCTCGTCGAGGTCGGGCAGGCCGGCGGGGGCGGGCGGGCCGGTCTCGGCCAGCGGGAGCTGACCCTCGTCGTGGGCCCCGCCCCGCTGCCGGTGCAGTTCGGCGATGTGCAGCAGCAGGTCGCGGCGGCCCGTACCGAACGCGTCCAACGCCCCGACCTGGGCGAGCCGTTCGGCGACGGGACGTCCGGGGTGGGCGCGCAGCCACAGGTCCTGGAGCGAGGAATAGGGCTGTCCGGCGGCGATGCGCCGGGTCTCGGCCTCGCTGATGCCGTGGACGTCGCTCAGCGCCAGCCGGACGCCCATATCACCAGCCCCGGACACCAGTTCGATTCGATAGCCGGGGCCCGAGCGGTTCACATCGAGCGGAAGGATCGGCACGCCCCGCCGCCGCGCGTCCGCCAGCAGCAGCCGCTTGGGGTACATCCCGGGGTCATGGGTGAGCAGTCCCGCGTAGAAGGCCGCCGGATGGTGCGCCTTGAGCCAGGCGGACTGGTACGTGGGGACCGCGAAGGCGACCGCGTGCGCCTTGCAGAAGCCGTACGAACCGAACGCCTCGACGATCTGCCAGGTGCGGCCCAGCACCTCCGCCGCGTAACCCCGCCGCCCCGCCTCGGCGTGGAACCAGGCCCGCACCCGGCCCTGCCGTTCGGGGTCGGACAGCGCTCGGCGCGCCTCGTCGGCGAGGTCCCGCCCGCATCCGGTCATGATCGACAGGATCTTGATGATCTGTTCGTGGAAGACGACGACCCCGTAGGTCTCGCGCAGCGCGTCCTCCAGGTCCGGATGCGGATAGCGGGCGGGGTGGCGGCCGTGCCGGGCGTCGATGAAGGGGCGCACCATGTCGGCGGCGACCGGGCCCGGCCGGAAGAGCGATATGTCGACCACGAGGTCGTGGAAGGAGGTGGCCTGGAGCCGGCCGAGGAGATCGCGCTGGCCGGGCGATTCGATCTGGAAGCAGCCGAGCGTCTCGGTGGAGCGGATCAGGTCGTAGGTCGCCGGATCGCCGGGCCGGACCTGCGAGGGGTCGTCGAGGTCGACGGTTTTCCCGGTGGCCCGCCGGATCTCGGCGACCGCGTGCGCCATCGCGGACTGCATGCGTACGCCGAGGACGTCGAGCTTGAGCAGCCCCAGCTCCTCGACGTCGTCCTTGTCGAACTGCGACATGGGGAAGCCCTCGCCGCTGGTCGGCACGATGGGGGTGCGGGCGAGCAGCCCGGCGTCGGAGAGCAGGACCCCGCAGGGGTGCATGGCGATGCCACGGGGCAGGCCGTCGAGCGCCTCGACCAGTTCCCAGAGCTTGCCGAACCGTTCCTGCTCCGCCGTCGCCTCACGCAGTTCCTTCAGCTCCGGCAGTTCGGCGAGGGCCGCGCGCGCGTCGCGGGCGCGGATGTGCGGGAAGGACTTGGCGAGCCGGTCCACCTCGGCCGGGTCCATGCCGAGGGCCGCGCCCACGTCCCGTACGGCGTGCCGCACCCGGTAGGTCTCGGGCATCGAGACGGTCGCGACCCGCTCCGCCCCGAAGCGGTCGAAGATCGCGCGGTAGACGTCGAGGCGGCGCGCCGACTCCACGTCGATGTCGATGTCGGGCAGCGCGGCCCGCCGCACCGACAGGAAGCGCTCCATCAGCAGACCGCACGACACGGGGTCGGCGTGGGCGATGCCGAGCAGATGGTTGACGAACGAGCCCGCGCCGGAGCCCCGGGCGGCCACCCGCACCCCGAGCGCGCGGGTGTCGTCCACGACCCGGGCGACGGTGAGGAAGTACGAGGCGAAGCCGAGCCGTTCGATGGTGCGCAGCTCGTCCTCGAGACGCTCCCAGCGCACCCGGTCGCGGTCGTGCCCCCGCAGCACCATGGCGGCGGCGCAGCGCGACCGCAGCACCCGCTCCGCGCTCCGCCGCCCGGCGCCGACCAGGCCCGGCTCGGGGAAGTGGACCGTGCCGAGGCCGATGTGGTCCTCGGGGTCGACCAGGCACGCGGCGGCGGTGCGCGCCGTCTCCTCCAGCAGCCGGTGCGCGCCGTCCCGCCGCAGCCCGGCCGCCTCCGCGACGCGCTCGGCGGCGCGCGCCATGTCGCGCGGGCCCTTGAGCCAGCGCTCGCCGCTGTCGAGCGAGGCGGGGTCGCGCGGGTCGATGGGGACCAGGCGGCGGGCGGCGTCCAGGACGTCGGCGACCGGGCCCTCGCCGGGGTCGGCGTAGCGGACGGCGTTGCTGAGGACGGCCCGGACGCCCTGGTCGGCGGCGAAGCCGACGGTACGGGCGGCCAGCCGCAGCGAACCGGGCCCGGTGCCGGCGCGGCCGTGCCACACGGCCTCCAGCCGCAGCGCGTCGCCGAACAGCTCGCGCCAGGGGGCGATCAGCCGTGCGGCCCGGTCGGGGCGCCCGGCGGCCAGGGCGCGGCCGACGTCGGAGTCCGGGCCGAGGAGCGCGGTCACGGGGGCGAGCGCCCCGGGGGTGCTCACCAGGTCGCGCCAGCGCAGCAGGGGTGGCCCGTCGCCGCCTGTGCGGGCGGAGCCGGGGTGGGCGAGCCCGGTGTGGGCGGCGGAGACCAGCCCGCACAGGGCGGCCCAGCCGGCGGCGCCGTCCCGGGCGAGGAAGACCGCCCGGGGCGCGGACTCGTCGATGAACGCCCCGCCGCGCACCGGTGTGCGCCGCCGGGCCGTGCGCCCCGGGTCCGGGGGCTCCGCCTGGACGGCGAGGTCCACCCCGAAGAGCGGCCTGACCCCCGCGGCCTCACTCGCCCGGGCGAACCGCACCGCTCCGGCGAGGCTGTCGCGGTCGGTCAGCGCGATGGCGTCCATGCCGCGCTCGGCGGCACGCGCCGCCAGCCGCTCCGGGTGCGCGGCGCCGTACCGCATGGAGAACCCGGAGGCGGTGTGCAGATGCGTGAAGCCTGGCATCCGCACCTCCCACTGCTCACACCCCCTGGCCGATCCTGCTCCGCTCGTCCTCCCCGGCCCCCACCTTAACCCCATCCTCGAACAAGCGTGCGAGTGACATCGCACGCCCCTCACTCCACCTCACCTATCCACCATAAGCATGCAAATCACCTCTTCATTCCGCGTGTCGCATCCCGGGGAACCGGCCATCGGCGCACGTATCCTGATCACCATGACGGAGCCGACCCTGCTCGACCTGCTGCGGGAACAGCGCACCGGCGCGCTCGTCACCCTCAAGCGCGACGGCCGCCCCCAGCTGTCCAACGTCGCCTACAGCTACGACCCGGCCGAGCACCTCATCCGCGTCTCGGTGACCGACGACCGCGCCAAGACCCGCAATCTGCGCCGCGATCCGCGCGCGAGCTTCTACGTCACCAGCGGCGACCGCTTCTCCTATCTGGTGGCCGAGGGCGACGCCGAGCTGACCCCGGTGACGACCGACCCCCATGACGCCACCGCCGATGAGCTGGTCGAGGTCTACCGCGCCATCCAGGGCGACCATCCGGACTGGGAGGAGTTCCGCGCCGCGATGGTGGCCGACCGCCGGCTGGTGGTGCGGCTGCGGGTCGGCCACGCGTACGGCTGGGGCCGCCACACCGGGCCGCTCAGCGGCGCGCTCGACTGACCCGGCGCCCGGCGCCGTCGAAGACACCACCGGCTTCGCCCCGATACGGTCGGCTTGCCCTGGCAGATTCTCGCTCCGGTGTCACTCGCGCACCGCGGCCCCCGGCACACCTCTCGGCCGAGCGTCCCTGAATCGATTCGAGCGGCGCTGAACTGTCGTTCGAGGAGGCGGCGGCCCGCCCGCACTCCCCCGGCCCGCACATCAGCCCGCACCCGGTCGACACGCGGCGTTCCCCTGGGCCACGCCGTGCGCACGCGACAATGAGCCACCGAACGACTACTTGTAGCGACCGGAAGTGCTCGATCAACGTGCGTTCCCGACCCCCGGGGCGTAGAACTCCGTCCGGTATCTGCAAGCACGAGCAAGGGAGTGTTCGCTATGCGGAAGTCGACAGGGACGATCGCCGGTCTCGGTGCCGCGCTGGCCATGAGCGCCGCGCTCGGGCTGGGGGCGAGCGGCACGGCACACGCCGAACCCGCGACGCCGAAGAGCCTGTATCCGCCGTCCGCGCTGGTCCTCGGCGTCGGCTACGGGGACGACGCGTCCTCGCCGGCCGTACAGCGCGCGGTGACGCTCAGCTGTCAGCCCACCCCCACGGGTACCCACCCGGCGCCCGCCCGCGCCTGCGCCGAACTGCGCGCCGCGGACGGCGAGTTCTCCACCCTGACCGAGTCCGCCGAGTCCGGCCGGATGTGCACCAAGGAGTGGCGGCCGATCACCGTCACCGCGCAGGGCGTCTGGGACGGTCAGCGGGTGGCGTACGAGCACACCTTCGCCAACAACTGCGTCAAGAACGCGGCCGCGACCCAGCTCTTCGAGTTCTGAGCGGGCCACGCACACCGGGCGGGCCGAGCGGAGCGAAGGCCCCCGGACACCGTCCACGGGTGTCCGGGGGCCTGTCCCTGTGCGGGCGGATCCGCCGGTACGTCAGCCGATCTCGGCGCCGTACGCCTTCAGCGCCTCCGGCACCGGCTGGAAGAACGTCTCGCCGCCCGAGGAGCAGTCACCGCGGCCGCCGGAGGTCAGACCGAGCGCCGTGCCGCCCGCGAAGAGCGCGCCGCCGCTGTCGCCGGGCTCGGCGCAGACGTTGGTCCGGATCAGCCCGCTGACCGAGCCCTCCTGGTAGTTGACGGTCGCGTCGAGGCCGGTGACCTCGCCGTCGTGCACCTGGGTGGTGGAGCCGCTGCGGGTCACCTTCTGGCCGACGGTGGCCTCACCGGCCTTGGAGATGGCCCGGGTGCCGCCGTCGTAGAGGTTCACCGCGCTCGGGTGCGGCACGCCCTTGGTGTACTTGACCAGGCCGTAGTCGTTGCCGGGGAAGTCGCTGCCCTCGTTGGCCCCGATCTCGTCACCGTCCTGCGAGTCGGACCAGCTCTTGATGGACTCGGTGCAGTGCCCGGCGGTCAGGAAGTACGGCTGACCGTCCTTGACCACGTTGAACCCCAGCGAGCAGCGCCCGCCGCCGCCCCAGATGGCGTCGCCGCCCGCAAGGAAGGTGGAGAACGTACCGGCCGAGCGCTTCACCTCGACCTTGTCGCCCAGACTCTTGGCAACCTTGCCGAGGGTGGCCATCCGGCTGCCCGTGACGCTGCTGTCCGCGGTGACGACGACCTTGTTGGCTCTGGGGTCGACCGACCACGAGGTGCCGGGAATGGTCGCCTTGTCCTTCAGGGTGGCACTCGCCCGGCCCAGCTGGGCCAGTGTGTGCTCGACCACCTTGGCCTCGGCGCCCGCGTCGCGGACCCGCTCGGCGGCGGCCTTGTTCACCACGTTGACCACGAGCTTCCCGGCCTTGGCGTCGTAGTACGAACCGGCCGAGTCACCCCCCAGCGCCGAGGCGAGGGTGTTCGCGAGCTTGCCCGCGGCGTTCACCGAGAGCGTGTGGGGCCGCGGCTCGGCGGGGGCGGCGCTGGCGTTCTGCAGGGTGAGGGCGGCGGCGACCAGAGCCACGGCTCCGGTCCCGGCGATGGCGGCACGGCGCTTGGGTATGCGGCGGTGCTTCAACTCTCGGTCCTCCAGTGGGGGGTTGGGCCGTTGAGGCAGTGGGGTGCCCGGCCCGGAGGGCGTACGGCACGGCGCGCGCCTGCCCATGCGGGAGCGCGTCCATGCCACATTGCGCGCCGAGTATTCCCAGCGCCGCCGGAGGCGCACAAGACCGCGTTCACGTCATCCGCGTGGCATTCATGGAGCGTCGATCCTCATATCCGGACATGACGGTGCCCGCGCACCTCGAACGGGCGCGCGGGCACCGGCCCATGGCCGACGGATCAGCGGGCTATCGCTCCACGGCACGCTCCGGTTCGTGCTCCGGCTCGCGCTCCGGTTCGCGCTCCGTCAGCGTGGGGACGCCCGGAGCGGGCGGGGCGGCCTCCGGTGCGGACGCTCCCCGCCCGGCGGACACCGGCTCCCCGGCCGGCTCCCTGGCGCTGCCGCCGTCCGCCCGGGCCGCCTCCTGGGGCTGCTGGCCCCGCTCCAGGAAGCGCAGCAGCTCCACCGGTATGGGCAGGACCAGCGTGGAGTTCTTCTCGGCGGCGACCGCCATCACCGTCTGCAGCAGCCGCAGCTGGAGGGCGGACGGGGTCTCGGCCATCTGCGCGGCGGCCTCGGCGAGCTTCTTCGACGCCTGCAGCTCCGCGTCCGCGTTGATCACCCGGGCCCGGCGCTCCCGGTCGGCCTCCGCCTGGCGGGCCATCGACCGCTTCATGGTCTCCGGCAGCGACACGTCCTTGATCTCGACGCGGTCGATGTGGACGCCCCAGCCGACGGCCGGGCTGTCGATCATCAGCTCCAGCCCCTGGTTGAGCTTCTCCCGGTTGGAGAGCAGATCGTCCAGATCGCTCTTGCCGATGATCGAACGCAGCGAGGTCTGGGCCATCTGGGAGACCGCGAAGCGGTAGTCCTCGACCGCGACGATCGCCTCGGCCGGGTCCACGACCTTGAAGTAGACGACCGCGTCGACCCGCACGGTCACATTGTCGCGGGTGATGCCCTCCTGGGCGGGCACGGGCATCGTCACGATCTGCATGTTCACCTTGCGGAGCCGGTCGAAGGCCGGAGCGATCATCGTGAAGCCGGGCCCCCGGACATCCGAACGGAGCCTCCCGAGCCGGAAGACCACCCCCCGCTCGTACTGCTTGACCACGCGGGCCGCCGCCATGGCGCAGACGACACCGATACAGGCCAGGATCACCACCACTGTCACGAATGCATCGAGCATCACGGCCACCTGCCGTCCGTATCGCGAACGATGCCCCACCCGGGGTATCGATGTCCACAATAGTCCCGCTCCGCCCGGCTTGGGAGGGTTGCGGAAACCGGGAAACCCCCGCCCGGAGACCCGGGCGGGGGCGTGCCAGGTGGTGCGACAGCCGTGTCCGTACGTCTTTAGTAGACGCTCACGCCGTACGCGTTCAGCGCCTCGACGACCGGCTGGAAGAACGTGGTGCCACCGGAGGAGCAGTCACCGCTGCCGCCGGAGGTGAGGCCGAGGGCGGTGGAACCGGCGTAGAGGGGGCCGCCGCTGTCGCCGGGCTCGGCGCAGACGGTGGTCTGGATCATGCCGTACACGATGTCGCCGTTGCCGTAGTTGACGGTGGCGTTCAGCGCGGTGACCCGGCCGCTGTGGATGCCGGTGGTGCTGCCGCGCCGGGTGACCGTCTGGCCCACGGTCGGGTTGGCGGCGCTGGTGATGTCCTGGCTGCCGACCGTGCCCTGCGGGGTGACCGAGCCGCTGTACCGGACCAGACCGTAGTCGTTGGTCGGGAAGCTGGAGCCGGCCGTGGGGCCGATGGTGGTGGTGTGCCCGGAGTTCGACCACCAGGTGCCCGCGCCGTCGGTGCAGTGACCCGCGGTGACGAAGTAGTTCGCCCCGCTGCTGTTGCGTACGTTGAAGCCGAGCGAGCAGCGCCAGCTACTCGCGTAGATGGCGTCGCCGCCGGAGATCAGCTTCTGGATCTTGCCGGGGGTGCGCTTGACCTCGATCGCGTCGGCGTTGCCGCCCGCCGCGTCCTTGATCTTGGCTATCTCGCCCTGGGAGACGGTGCTGTCGGCGGTGACCACCAGACCGCCCGTCGCCTTGTCGACATACCAGGCGGTGCCCGCGACATCCGCGTTCAGCACGGCCGCGCTCGCCGATGTGGTCTCGGCCGCGCTGAAGGTGCGGGTCGCGTCGTTCCCCGCGTAGGCGGCGGGAGCGGCGAGCGCCGCCCCGGTCACCAGGGCCGATGTGGCGGCGAGGAGTGCGATGCGTCTCGCCCGGGTGCCGTGGGGGGTAGTGGTGCGCTTGATCCTCAACTCTTCCTCCGGGGAATCGGGGGTCTGCTTGGGTGGGCAGGCCCGTGAGGCGCAGTCAGCGAGCACACCGGACGGGATTTTCCGACGTGCTCCTGACAAGCGCTGCCCGGAAGTATTCGCGGCCGAGGCCGGAAAGGGCAAGAGGACGGTTCGGAAAACCATTGGACACACGCCTCATGGCCCCGGCGCCTTTCGGCCGCCGGGGCGGTGCGCCCGTCCCTTCGGGCACGTGGTGAGACGAGCACGACGGCGGCCGGGTTCCACTTCGGCACCGCTCCGGTGGCCCCGCCCCCGTACGACCGTCTCCGGTACCGCTTATTCCGGGGCGTCCGGACGGGAAAGCCCCAGGTGATCACGGAGGGTGCGGCCGGTGTACGCGGCGCGGAAGACGCCCCGTTCCTGGAGCAGCGGAACCACCCGGTCCACGAACTCGTCGAGCCCGCCGGGGGTCAGATGCGGCACCAGGATGAAGCCGTCGGCGGCCTCGTCCCGCACAAAACGCGCCATCTCCCCGGCGACCGCCTCCGGGGTGCCGATGAACGACTGCCGTCCGGTCGTCTCGATGACGGTCTCCCGGATGGAGAGCCCCTTCTCCTCCGACAGCGCCCGCCACTTGGCGGCGAGCGCCGGCGGATCGGCGTGCCGCACCCGGCCCTGGACGAGCTGGGAGCCGGGGTCCGGGTCGATGTCCGGAAGGGGGCCGTCCGGGTCGTAGCCGGACAGGTCGACGCCCCAGACCTGCTCCAGGGCGAGGATCGCGTTCTGCGGCGAGACCTGCTGCCGCCGGATCACGGCCGCCTTCTCCTGGGCGTCGGCGGTGGTGTCGCCGAGGACGAAGGTCACCCCGGGCATGATCTTCAGATCGCCGGGCGCCCGGCGATACGCCGCCAGCCGCCGCTTGACGTCGGCGTAGAAGGCGCGGCCCGCCTCCAGGGTGCCGTGCCGGGTGAAGATGATGTCGGCGGCGGAGGCCGCGAACTCCCGGCCCTCGTCGGAGTCCCCGGCCTGGATCACCACCGGATGGCCCTGCGGGGAGCGCGGTACGCCGAAGTGGCCCTCGATGTCGAACTGCTCGCCCCGGTGCGCGAACGGGCGCGGCGAACCGCCCCTTGGCCAGGAGTCCCACAGCTCGCGCGCGGTGGCGACGAACTCGGCGGCCCGGGTGTAGCGGTCGGCCCGGTCGAGGTAGCCGCCGCGCCGGAAGTTCTCTCCGGTGAACGCGTCGGATGAGGTGACGACGTTCCAGGCGGCGCGGCCCCCGCTGAGGTGGTCGAGGGAGGCGAGGCGGCGGGCGAGTTCGTACGGCTCGTTGAAGGTCGCGTTGACGGTGGCGGCCAGGCCGAGCCGTTCGGTGACGGCGGCGAGCGCGTTCAGCACGGTGATCGACTCGGGCCTGCCGACCACGTCGAGGTCGTGGACGCGGCCGCCGTGCTCGCGCAGCCGCAGCCCCTCGGCGAGGAAGAAGAAGTCGAACAGACCGCGCTCGGCGGTGCGCGCCAGATGCTCGAAGGAGCTGAAGTCGATCTGGCTGCCGGACCGCGGATCGGCCCAGACGGTGGTGTTGTTGACGCCGGGGAAGTGCGCGGCCAGATGGATCTGCCGGGGCTGCTGTCGATCGTTCACCGGGCTGCCTCCCTCGCGAGGGCGTAACGGTTGGCCGGGCGCGGCCGCCCCAGGTGCTCGCGGAGCGTCGTACCGGGATAGAAGGTGCGGAACAGCCCGCGGTGCTGGAGCGCCCCGACCGTGCCGCCCACGAATCGCTCCAGATCGCGGTGCGGGACGGCGGGGACGATGTGGAAGCCGTCCACGGCCCGGGCGTCATGCCACCCGGCGATCAGGTCCGCGAGGCCGACCGGGCCCCCGCGGTACAGCGGCGGAGCGCCGTCCCGGGCGGTCAGCGGGTCCCGGGGGGAGTCGGGTCCGCCGTCGCCCAGGTCCACCGCGAGGGCGGCGAGCACGGTGAGCGCGCCCGGGTCCCGGCCGTACGCCGCCGCGCGGCGGCGCAGTTCGTCCCGGGCCCGGCCCGCCGCCTCCGGGTGGGCGGCCCGTATCCAGGCGATGTCGGCGTGACGGGCCGCGGTGTCCCAGGTCACCGGGTCGGTGGCGGCGACGGCGACCACCGGGTGGCCCTGCGGCGGCCGGGGCACGATGGCTGGGCCGCGCACCCGGAAGCCGGCGCCCTCGTAGTCGACGTAGTGCAGCTTGTCGCGGTCGATGAAGCGGCCGGTGGCGGTGTCGCGGATCTCCGCGTCGTCCTCCCAGCTGTCCCACAGCCGGGCGGAGACATCGGCCACCTCCCCCGCCTCCGCCCAGAGTTCGGGGGCGGGCGCGGCGGGGCGGCGCCCCACCAGCCGCGCCTCCGCCTCGGTGGCCGACACCCCGACGGTCCAGCCCGCCCGGCCGCGGCTCACCCAGTCCAGGGTGGCCACGGCGGACGAGACGTGGAACGGCTCGGTGTGGGTGGTGGTGACGGTCGGCACCAGGCCGATCCGCTCGGTGGCGGGCGCGACGCGCGCGAGGACGGCGAGCGCGTCGAGCCTGCCCTGCCCGTCCCCCGGCGGGCCGAACGTGTCGTCCAGGGTGACGAAGTCGAGCGCGCCGCGCTCGGCGAGCCGGGCCAGCTCGATGTAGTACGGCGCCCCGTACTGGCCGGCGCCGTCGATGGCGGCGGCCAGATGCAGGGGACCGGCGGGTGTGGTCATGGACTGGGGCCCTTCCTCGGTCGGGGGATGGTCACAACGTGGCCAGACCGCGCGGGTTGACCTCGGACTTCTTCACTGCCTCGCTGGAAAGCCCCCAGCGCTTCAGCACCCGGGCGTACGAGCCGTCCTGGATGATGTGGTCGATGGCGGCGGCGTACGCGTCGACCAGTCCGCTGCCCTTCCTGGTGGTGGCCGCGATCTTGCCCTGCACCAGGTCGCCGCCGCCGGAGAGCGTGCCGATGATCTGGGTCTGACCGGCCGAGGCCACGTGGTAGGCGGCGGTGGGGTGGGGGCCGAGATAGGCGTCGATGCGCCCGGACTGGAGGGCGAGGTAGTAGTCGGTGTCCTTCTGGAAGTACGTGATGTCCACGGGCTCGCGGCCCGCCTTCTGGTTCTCCTTGCTCCAGTCGACGAGGATCTTCTCCTGGTTGGTGCCGGAGGAGACGGAGATGGTCCTGCCCGCGACGTCCCTCGGGCCCTTGACCCGCCACGAGGTGCCCTTCTTGGCCTCGAAGGCGAGGTTGTCCAGCCGGTAGGTCGCGAAGTCGTACTTCTGCTTGCGCTCCTCGGTGACGGTGACGTTGGAGAAGACGGCGTCGAACTTGGAGCTGTCCAGGCCGACGAAGAGGTTCTCCCAGGAGACCGCGTCGAAGGCGATCTTGAGCCCGAGGGTGTCGGCGACCAGGGTGGCGAGGTCGATCTCTACGCCGATCCGGGTCGTGTCGTCGGTCGCGTAGAAGCCGAGCGGCGGCGAGGCACCGGCGCTGCCGCCGACGCGCAGCGTGCCGCGGCGGCGGATCGCCTGGGGCACCTTGGCCGCGATCGCGTCCGCCTTCGTGCCTCTGATCCGGTGCTGCCGGGGGCTGACGTTGAAACCGGCGCCCTTCTTGCCGTCGGCGCCCACCGTCTGCTGGGCGTCACCGTCGCCGCAGGCGCCGAGCAGGGCCGTGGCGGGGACGGCGGCGAGGGCGGCGGCGAGCAGGGTGCGGCGGCTGGTCACGGGGGTGCTCCTTGGATGCATGGGGTGGTTCACCGGGCCCTCGTCACAGGACCTTGGAGAGGAACGCCTTGGTGCGCCTCTCCCGGGGGTGGTCGAGCACGTCGGCGGGCGGTCCCTGCTCGACGATCCGGCCGTCGTCCATGAAGACGACGGTGTCGGCGACCTCGCGGGCGAAGCCGATCTCATGGGTGACGACGATCATCGTGGTGCCCTGGCCGGCGAGGTCCTTGATGACGTCGAGGACCTCACCGACCAGCTCGGGGTCGAGGGCGGAGGTCGGCTCGTCGAACAGCAGCAGCTCCGGCTCCAGGGCCAGCGCGCGGGCGATGGCCACCCGCTGCTGCTGCCCGCCGGAGAGCTGCCGGGGGTACGCGGACGCCTTGTCCGCGAGGCCGACCCGGGCGAGCAGCCGCTCCGCGCTCTCCACCGCCTGCTTCCTGGGACGGCGCAGGGCGGATACCGGGGCCTCGATGAGGTTTTCCAGCACGGTCAGATGCGGGAAGAGGTTGAAGTTCTGGAAGACGAAGCCGATCCGGGTGCGCTGCTTGAGGATGTCGCGCTCGCGCAGCTCGTACAGCTTGCCGTGCCGCTTGCGGTAGCCGACCAGCGAACCGGCGACGCTGATCCAGCCGCTGTCGACCTTCTCCAGGTGGTTGATGGCGCGCAGCAGCGTGGACTTGCCGGAGCCGGACGGGCCGAGCACGACGGCCACTTGCCCGGCGCGCACCTCCAGGTCGATGCCGCGCAGCACCTCCAGCGACCCGAAGCTCTTGTGGACGGAGCGGATGTCGACCATGGCGGTCATCGGGTGGCTCCCCGGGAGAAGTGGCGCTCGACGAAAGCCTGGGCGATCGAGAGCAGCGTGGTCAGGATGACGTACCAGACGGTCGCGACCATCAGGAGCGGCACGACGCGGCCGTTGCGCCCGTAGACGACCTGCACCTGGTAGAAGAGTTCGCCGATCGCCATGACGGAGACGATCGAGGTGCCCTTGAAGAGGGAGATGACCTCGTTGGCGGCGTTCGGCAGGATGGAGCGCATCGCCTGCGGCAGCACGACGCGGCGCAGTTGCCGCAGCCGGGGGATGCCGAGGGCGGCGGCCGCCTCCAGCTGTCCGGCGTCGACGGCGAGGACGCCGCCGCGCACGATCTCGGCCGCGTACGCCGCCTGGTGCAGGGCGAGTCCGAGGACGGCGGCGCTCATCGCGCCGACGAGCCCGGCGGTGTCGAAGGAGAAGAAGCCGGGCCCGAACGGGATGCCGAAGTCGAGCCGCTTGTAGAGGTAGGTGAGGTTGAACCAGAAGAGCAGCTGGACGATGAGCGGGATGGAGCGGAACGCCCAGATGTAGGTGAAGGCGACCGACTTCAAAAACGGGCTCCTGGAGAGCCGCATGAAGGCGAGCACGATGCCGAGGGCGAAGCCGAGCGCGGTGCCGTAGAACGTCAGCTGGATGGTGATCCAGACGGCCTTGAGGATCGTCTCGGTGGTGAAGAAGTCGGCGAAGACGTCCCATTCCCAGCCGGGGTTGGTGATCAGGCCGTGCGCGAACTGGGCGACCAGGACGGCCGTCACGGCGACGGCGACCCAGCGCCAGGGGTGGCGTACGGGCACGACCGTGAGCGCGGAGTAGTCCTCGGGCGCGGCGCGTTCGGACGCTTCGCGGAGAGGTGGATCGGAGGTCACAGACACGGGAGGTCCTCGGGGAAGCGGGTTGTCGGATGGGTGCGGGGACGTACGGGGACGTACGGACTCAGGCGGTGAGCGCGGCGCGACAGGACAGGTCGCGCAGCGCGAGCAGCAGGGCGCGCGCGGTCGCGTCGTTCTGCCGGAACGCGGGGGCGCCTGTACGGGGCCGGGCGAAGGCGCCGGAGGAGCGGCCGTCGGTGTGCGGGCCGAGCGCGAAGCGGCGCGGGTGGGGGCGGCCGCCGCGGTCCAGGATCCGGGCGTCGTCGGGGCTGACGGCGAGCAGTCCGGCGGGGGTGGCGGCCGCGCCGTCCCGGTGGAGGGCGCGCAGCAGCGGATCGCGGGAGCGGCGCACGGTCGGCTCCGGCAGCCGGGCCTCGACCAGGGCACGGGCCTCGATCTGACTGCCGGGGACGCTCGCGCCGCCCGCCCGGAACACCCCGCGCCGGGGATCGGTGGTCACGGTCATCCCGGCGCCGAGGAACCGGACGATCCCGGCGCGGGAGAGCGCGAGGAGCTGCTGAAGGCGCGGGCCGGGCGGCCCGGAGGCGAGGTGGCTGAAGAAGCCGTGCCACCAGCCGCCGTCGCCGAGGTCGCCGAGCCGGGTGAGCTGGCCGTAGACGGAGAGCAGGGCGAGGAAGACGGCCAGGTCGGTGCTGTGCGCGGGGTCGTGGCGGCGGGCGAGGTCGGCCTCGATGTAGCCGCGCAGGCCCTCCTGGAGGGCGTCGGGTCCGGGGTGGCGCAGCCCGTCGAGCGGATGGTCGAGGGCGTCGAGATCGAGCCGGTCGGCCGGGTCGGGGACGGTTGCGGCCACCAGGGCGCGCAGTTCGGCGCTGCCGGGCGGGCAGGCGGCGTACCGCTCCTCGAAGTCGGCCCAGTCGGCGGCCGTACGCTCCGGGTGGACGGTGAACAGCCGGTGGTAGTGGGCGAATCCGAGTTCCTTGTCGATCAGCGGCCGGATGTCGCGCCGGAAGTCGGGCGGTGCGGGGCGCCGCAGCAACTGGTCGACCTGGGCGGGGCCGAAGAAGCGGGGTACCGGCGGCCGTTCGCCGGTCAGGCCGTAGCCGATCTTGGCGTGGTACGGGACGCCGCGGCGCGAGCCGACGTACAGCACGGGTTCGCGCCCGGAGGGCCGGTAGACCGGCCGCCCGTCGGGCCCGTGGTCGTACCGTCCTCCGCGTCCCTCGGTGAGCAGCACCATAAGGTCGACAAAGGCGAGGCCGAAGCCGCGGACGATGACCGGCTCGCCGGGCCGCAGCCGGTTCAGCTCGCTGTCGGCGGTGAACTCGGGCGGCAGGTGCACCAGCTGGTGCTCGGCCGCGAAGGCGGACAGCGCCCGCTGTTCGGGGCCGGGCTCGGCGTCGAGATGGCCGAGGGCGAGGACCACGGCGTCGGCGAGGAGCGGGGCGGCGCGCCCTTCGAGCCACACCCGCTGGCGTCCGTCGCGCGGTCCGGTGACCCGTACGGCACGGCAACGGTGCTCCTGGACGGTGATCCCGGGCGGCAGGGCGGCCACCGACCGCTCGTACACCCAGCGCAGATAGGCGCTCTGCAGCCGTCGGGTGGCGAAGCTGCGGCCGGTCAGCGAGGTGGCCTCGGCGACGGCTTCGGGCGGCAGGGCGGCCAGTTCACCGGCGGGCAGCGCGCCGCGGCGTACGCGGTCGGCCCACTCGGCGAGAGAGGGGCCGGGGCGGACCGGGCCGTCCCGTTCCACCGACTCGTCGGTGAACATGGTGACGTCCTCGGCCATGGAGTTCATCCACAGCAGCGGGGACTGGTCGGGGCGCCAGACGCGGCCGCCGCCGGGCGGATGCGGGTCGACCAGGTGCAGGGTGAACGAGGCTGCGGGGGTGTGGAGTTCGGGCGCGTT
This sequence comes from Streptomyces sp. NBRC 110028, assembly GCF_001417735.1. Classification (GTDB taxonomy): domain Bacteria; phylum Actinomycetota; class Actinomycetes; order Streptomycetales; family Streptomycetaceae; genus Streptomyces. The sequence continues at coordinate 37,531 of NZ_BBUZ01000029.1, read as the reverse complement.
GGCGGCGATCCGCTCCACGAGCCCGGTGGCGCGCGGGCCCGCGCCGACGATGACGACGGCGTGCGGCGATGGGGAGGGGAGGTCCGGGGTGGCGGACATGCGAAGACTCCGTGAGTTCGTAAAAGGAACACACGCGTTGCCCGCACACACCTCGCCGCGCCCCTCAGCACGGCATGGGGCCGAGGTTAAGGCGTGGCCACGGCCCGTTGTCAAGGCTGTCCACACTGTGAGCGAGGTGTCTCGCCCCGGTTGACGCGGAACCGGAAGGCTGCTCCACTTACCTCATGCATTCATGGCAGCGACTGGTCACGCGCGACCACATCGACTTCGGTCGGGTGTGGTCGTCGTCCTGTTCGGGCTGACTCCGCCCGCCTCCGCTGCCCTTCGGCGTCGAGGTTCCGGGCCTCGCCCGCCCGCCGGCCGTGCCGGTGTGGCCGTCCACGTCCGCGTCGTCACGCGTCTCATCGCGCCTTCACACACGCTTCAGCGCTTCGCGCTTCCCCTCGCGCACGGCCTGTTCCGGAGCACCGGCTAGCAGCCGCAATCGCAGCCGCAGTCGCAACCGTCACAGCAGTTACCGCAGCAGTCACCACAGTTGCTGCAGCAGTCACCGCAATCACAACAGTCCGAGCAGTCGTCGCACTTGTGGCACCAGCCCTCGCGCGGCTGCCCCGACCACGGGTCGTGGTACGGATCCCGGCAGCACACCTGGCAGGTGCAGAAGAGCCCGGCCCATACCGCGCACCCGGCCATCAGCCCGCGCCGCCTGCCCCGGTCCGGCGGCTCGGGCGGCGTGCCGCCGGGGCCACCGCCGGGTCCGTGCGGCGTGATCCACGGCGACTGCGGCGGCGGCGCGCCCCGGGACGACTCCGGGGCGTCCGCGGCCTGCCCGGTATGGGTACAGGCGGTGGTGCCGAACGCCCGGTCCACCGCGCGCGGCAGCTCGTGCGCCAGCAGCACATGGGCGAGCTTGCCGGACCCCTTCCCGGCGAAGGCGACGTCCTGGAGCGCGAGCCGCACCCCCCGCACCGCGTCGTCGCACAGCCGCCGCACCTCGGCGAGGTCCGCGCCGGTGGCCGTGATCGGGTTCCAGGCACCCGTCTCGGCGTCCTCGGCGAGGTCCTCGACCGCGTCCAGCAGATGCGCGAGCCTGCCGAAGAGCCGTCCCGCCTCCTCCAGCGGCGCCCGATTGCCGGGCTTTCCGGCCAGTACGGCGGTGTGACCGAAAGCCGCGGCGGTCGCGGTCTCGGTCGGCTCCGTGACCGTCAGCAGCGAGGTACCGGCACCCGCCAGCTCCTCGATCCCCTGCTGCCGCCCGACCGCGTCCAGCAGCACGGCGGTGTCGAAGCCGATCTCGGCACCGCTGCGGGCGCCCGCCCGGTCCCACCGCCCGGCCACCAGGCGGGCGGCCGCGGCGACCGGCCGCCGGGCCAACGCCCCGTCGCCGTCCGCCACATGGTCCCGCATCTTGGCGGAGGCCAGCACCAGCGAGACGGTCGCCGCGAGCCGGGCGCCCTCGCCCCGGGCCACCGACGCGGTGCGCATCCCGCGCAGCGGGCACGGCCCGGCGGTGCGCCGCCGGCCGTCGGGACGACCGGCCTGAGCCTCCACCAGAACCGATATGACCAGCCCGTCGTAGTTGGTGGCCATGCGGGCGAACTGACCGTGGTCACCGCGCAGCGCGAGGCACAACCCGCACAGATGCGCCATCCATTCCGTCCGGAGATTTTGCGACAGCCGGTGCCGACAAGGCCGGATAATGCCAAACAAAACTGTCCCCGTTCACCCGTACGTCCCCGGTGTCACCCGTCCGGCCTGCGGAGTCTACCCAGCGCACCGTCAGCCACCGTCATCAGGCGCGACCCTGATATGGCGCCAAACGTTGTGCACCGGTAACGTCACAAATCCGCTGTGCGGCCGCAATCCACGTGGCACATCATCCGCATCATGGACGACCATAGAGGGGCGGACAGTACACACCGTAAAGAGGAGAGGAGGCGTCCATGGGATCGGTGCGCAAGGCGAGCGCTTGGCTTGGCCTCGTCGACGACAGCGATGACGAGCGCTACTACGACGACGACTACGCCGAGGGACCCGAGCCAGGCGACTCCTGGGTGACCGACCCGCGGGTGCGGGTGGCCGACCAGGCCGCGCAGAACCAGGGCACGCGGATCGCGACGGTCACCCCGGACGGATTCCGGGACGCCCGCGGAATCGGTGAGATGTTCCGGGAGGGCATCCCGGTCATCGTCAACCTGACGACCATGGAGCCCGCCGACGCCAAGCGCGTGGTGGACTTCGCCGCCGGACTGACGTTCGGGCTCCGCGGCTCCATCGAGCGCGTCGCCAACCGCGTCTTCCTCCTCACCCCCGCCGACTACCAGATCGTCAGCGGGGAGCCCAGCCGCAGGATCGGCGGCTTCTTCAACCAGAGCTAGGGCGTGTCCGCAAAGTCGCGTCGGATCAGCCCGCGGCGTCAGGGGGCACCTCCCAGCGGTAGCTGGGGGCGCGTGCGATCGCAAGGCGGAGGGGCGTCCTCGCGGGGGCACCTCCCGGACGGAGTCTGGGGGCGGTCTCTCCTTGGACGCGCCCGACAACGCAGCGAGCGTGCGTGCCAGGCGTCGCGGGCCCGGCGGGACTTTGCGGACACGCCCTGGCCTCGGCGGGGCGGCTCACCGGAAAGCGTCGAGACCGGTGAGCGCCTTGCCGAGCACCAGTTGGTGCATTTCGACGGTGCCCTCGTAGGTGAGCACCGATTCCAGATTCGTCGCGTGCCGCATCACCGGGTATTCCAGTGAGATCCCGTTGGCGCCCAGGATGGTCCGGGCCGTGCGGCAGATCTCGATCGCCTCGCGCACGTTGTTCAGCTTGCCGAAGCTGACCTGCTCCGGCCGCAGCCGCCCCGCGTCCATCCGCCGCCCGAGATGGTGGGCGAGCAGCACGCCCTTGTGCAGTTCCACCGCCATGTCGGCGAGCTTGGCCTGGGTGAGCTGGAAGCCCCCGATGGGCCGCCCGAACTGCTCCCGGCTCCGGGCGTACTCCAGCGCCGACGCGAAGGACGAGCGCGCCGCGCCCAGCGCGCCCCAGATGATGCCGTAGCGGGCGTGGCTCAGACAGGACAGCGGTCCGCGCAGCCCGGTGGCCTCGGGCAGTACGGCGTCGGCGGGCAGCCGCACCTCGTCCAGGATCAGTTCGCTGGTGACCGAGGCGCGCAGCGACCACTTGTGCTTGATCTCGGGGGCGGAGAAGCCGGGCGTATCGGTGGGGACGACGAAGCCGCGGATGCCTTCGTCGGTGCGGGCCCACACCACCGCGACCCCGGCCACCGAGCCATTGGTGATCCACATCTTACGGCCGGTCAGCACCCAGTCCGTGCCGTCCCGCTTGGCGTAGGTGCGCATACCGGCCGGGTCGGAGCCGTGGTCCGGTTCGGTCAGCCCGAAGCAGCCGATGACCTCGCCGGCGGCCATCCGCGGCAGCCACCGCTGCTTCTGCTCCTCGGAGCCGAAGCGGTGGATGGCGTACATGGCGAGCGAGCCCTGCACCGAGACCAGGGAGCGGATGCCGGAGTCGGCGGCCTCCAGCTCCAGGCAGGCGAGCCCGTACTGGACGGCGCCGGCGCCCGTGCAGCCGTAGCCGCTGAGGGACATGCCGAGCGCGCCGAGGGAGCCGAGTTCGCGGGTCAGCTCGCGGATGCCGGGGAGTTCGCCGCGCTCGTACCAGTCGGCGATGTGGGGCAGGACGCGGTCGGCGGCCCACTTCCGCACGGTGCTCCGGACGGCCAGGTCCTCCGGCTCCAGCAGATCGTCGATGCCCAGCGGGTCGTCGGGGTCGAACGGCGGCAGGGTGCCAGCGGACATGAGCAGCGACCTCCGGTTCGGTACGGCTTCCGGCCGATGACGCTACGGCCGGGTAACGCCCGCCGTCCAGACCGTATGGATCAGCGGGGCGCGGCGCCCGGGGAGAGGCGCCGTCAGCTTCCGGACTCGGCGCCGACGGCGGCGGCGGGATCGCGGCGCTGCGGGGCGCCCGGCACGCGGGTGGCTTCCGGGGTCTCGGGGGCGTTCGCGGACCCGGCGGAAGCCGTGCCGTCCGAGCCCTCGGTGCCGCCCGTGCCGCCGGAGGGGCCCGTGCGGTCCATGTCGTCCGTACCGTCTTCGTCGGCGGGCGCGCACTCCATGGTCTTCGGCAGCCGCAGCGCGGCCACCGCGCCCAGCAGCAGCAGACCGGCGCTGACGGCGAGCGTCACGTGCAGACCGTGGACGAAGGACGCGCGGGCCGCGGCCAGCAGCGCGGCCCCGGGCTTCCCGCCGAGATGGGAGGAGACGTCGTACGCCGCGCCCAGCGACTGGCTCGCGGCGGAGCTGGCCCGCTCGGGCACCCCGGCCACCGAGGAGACGCCCGGCTTGTAGGCGGCGTTCATGACGCTGCCCAGGAGCGCTATGCCGATCCCGGCGCCGAGCTGGTAGGAGGTCTCGCCGATGGCGGCGGCACCGCCGGCCGACTTGGCGGAGGCCTCGTTGAGCATGGACTCGTACGCGCTGAACAGCGTGGTCTCCAGGCCGAAGCCGAGGACGACGAAGCTGATCACGAGCACCGCGGGCCGGTCGGACTGGCCCATGATGGTGAGCGACAGGACGCCGGCGGCGGTGAGCACGAAGCCGAGCGCCACCATCGTGCGGGGGCCGAGCCGCTGGAGCATCCGGGAGCCGACGAGCCCGGCGGCCATGGCGGCGAAGGTGAGCGGCAGCAGCCTCAGCCCGGTCTCCAGCGGGGTGAGCCCGAGGACCAGCTGAAGGTACTGCGCGGCTATCAGCTCCAGGCCGACGAGCGCGAGCAGGGCGACCACGATGCAGCCGACGGAGATCGAGAAGGCGGGCCGGGCGAACAGTTTGAGGTCGACCAGCGGATGCGTACGGCGCCGCTGGCGGCGGACGAAGAGGACCAGCACCACCAGCCCGAACAGGATGGGGGCGGCCGTGGGGGCGTCCAGCGGCCCCGCGCCGCTGCCCATCCTCTTCACTCCGAAGACCAGGCAGAACAGCCCGCAGGCGGCCATGAGCGCGCCCAGCACGTCCCAGGGGCCCTCCCGGTCGCCGGTGGACTCCGGCAGCAGCCAGCGGCCGACGGGCAGCGCCACGACCATCAGCGGGAGGTTGACCAGGAAGACCGAGCCCCACCAGAAGTTCTCGACCAGGAAGCCGCCGAGCAGCGGGCCGACCGCGGCGCCGACCGCGGCGACCGCGCTCCAGACGCCGATGGCCAGGGCCCGCTCCCGGCGGTCGGGGAAGACCTGGCGCAGGATCGACAGCGTCGCGGGCATGATCATCGCGCCGCCGACGCCCAGCAGGGCGCGGGCCACGATGAGGATCTGGGGGGTGGCGGCGAAGGCCGCGAGCGCCGAGGCGGCGCCGAAGAACGCGTAGCCGAGCAGCAGCACCCGGCGGCGGCCCACCCGGTCGCCGAGGGTACCGAAGAGGATCAGCAGCGAGGCGCAGACCAGCGGGTAGGCGTCCACGATCCACAGCAGTTCGATCGCGCCGGGCCGCAGGTCCTCGGTTACGGCCGGAACCGCGACGTGCAGCACGGTGGCGTCCACGGCGACGAGCAGCAGGCTGACGCAGAGCACGAGGAGGACGATCCAGCGGTTCGCGCCGCCGCCCGCATCGGTACCGCGCCATTGCCGGGGAACGGCCGCCGTCCGCCGAGCGCGGGTCGTGGTCGTCCCGGACATGTACGCACCTCCCTGGTCTTGCGCTCGCGTCGCGCCGGGACGGGACGAACGTCACTTCGTAGAGACGTCCGGCGGCCCGGCGGCGAAGGCACGAGTGGAGAGGTCAGGGTACGCGAGTCGCCGCGCGGGGCGTGTGCCGCAGGTCATGTTGTGGGCATCGCCCCAGGCCAGGTCGGTGGAATACGTTCCGCCGCTCCCCTTTTGTCCGCCGCCCCCCTCCCGTCCCCTTCCCGTCCCCTTCCCGTCCCCTTCCCGTCCGTCCGCCGTACGCCGGCCGTTCCGCCGGCGGCCCTCCGGCCGTCCTCCCGTCGTCCCCGGCTGTTCGTCCGCCGGTTGTCCACAGGCCCGGCGGGCCCCGGAATCATCCTCGATAATCGTCGCCGTGACTGATCTCGCCCAAGCCGACACCGCGCCGCCCGGCGCCGGGCTGCCGGGCGGCGTGGCGTTCGCCGCGCTGCGCCGGGCCGCCCCGGCGCTGATGCTGTATGCCGGGACGCGCGCGCTCGGCCTCGTGGTTCTCGCGGGTTGGGGGGCGGTCGCGGGCAAGAGTCCCCACCAGCTCCTCACGGCCCGCTGGGACTCGCTCTGGTACTCCCGCATCGCCGAGGAGGGATACGGCTACACGATCCATCTGCCCGATGGATCGGTCCATTCCAATCTGGCGTTCTTCCCGCTGTTCCCCGGGCTGGAGCACGCCGTATCGGCCGTGACGCCGCTCAGCGCGCCGGACGCGGGGCTGGCCGTGAGTTCGGTCACCTCGCTGTTCGCCGCGTGGGGGATCTTCGCGGTCGGCGATCTGGTGTACGGGCGCCGGGTGGGGATCGCGCTGGTGGTGCTGTGGGGGGTGCTGCCGGTCGGGATCGTGCAGTCGATGGCGTATTCGGAGTCGCTCTTCACGGCGCTGGCCGCCTGGTCGGTGTACGGGGTGCTGACCCGGCGCTGGGTGTGGGCGGGGGTCCTCGCGGCGCTCGCGGGGCTCACCCGGCCGGTGGGGGCGGCGGTGGTCGCCGCGGTGTGGATCACGGCGGCGGTGGAGCTGCTGTCCGGTGAGCGGTGGCGGTGCGCGTTCCATACCCAGCGGCGCGTACTGGCCGGGGTGGCGCTCGCGCCGCTGGGCTGGCTGGGCTATGTGGTCTGGGTGGCGGTGCGGACCGACAGCCTCACCGGGTACTTCGACGTCCAGAACGGCTGGGGGAACGGGTTCGACGGCGGGCTGGCCTTCGCGGCCTTCATCGGCGGGCTGGCGATGCATCCGCCGTTCATCGCCGGGATCGCGCTGCTGCTCGGCGTGACCGCGCTGCTCTGGCTGTACGTGGCGTGCGTACGGCAGCGCCAGCCACTGCCGTTGCTGGCGTACAGCGGCTCGGTGCTGGCCCTCGCGCTGGCCGCGAAGGGGTATTTCGGCTCCAAGCCGCGGTTGTTGATACCCGCCTTCCCGGTGCTGATCCCGCTCGCGATCGCCCTGGTCCGGCTGCGTCCGGCGCGCAGCGCGCTGCTCCTGGGCTCGGTGGGGCTGGTCTCCGCGGCGTACGGGGCGTGGTGGCTGCACGGCTCGGGGCCGCCGTGATCCGGCCGCCCGGTCCGGCCGGGCGGCGGGCCGCCGGTTCCGGCGGCGGGAGCCCGGCTGTCGCCCGGGCGACGCCCCGGGAAACGGTGAGGAACGCCACGGCCAATCGCCGATAAACACCCCTGTAAGAATTCCATAAAGAGATCCCGGATCGCTGATAGGAAGGCCTGCACACAAATGCGCCGGGGCCTCGTGCATTCCGTGGAAAGCGGCGGCCAAAAACCGACCGACGAGACACACCCCACATCACATCGTCATCACAAAGCGACCTGATCGACTGAACCCACCTGTCACGCAATGTAACGTCGATTAGGTGCGTACCGAAGACAAGCTCCTCAAGGAGGGGCGACCCACCGATCTCGCGCGGCGCGATCCCACGCGACCGCGGATGACCCGAACGCGCTTCTGGCTGCTCGGAACCACCCTCGCGGTCTACGCCGCGACCGTGATCGGCGTGCTCACCACCTCCTGGCTGGTGGAGTTCGACTGGCAGGTCATGCTGTTCCGGCCCTACAAGCAGTGGCCGGAGTTCCACATGTTCCTGGACTACTTCGTCGTGATGGGCCAGCGCGGCCCCACCGCGGTGGCGGTCGCCGCGTGGCTGGGGTGGTGCTGCTACCAGCAGCGCACCCTGCGCCCGGGGCTGGTGCTGGGCACCTCACTGCTGCTGCTGAACATGACCGTGGGCGCCGTGAAGATCGGCTTCGGCCGGCTCGGCCCGCACTACGCGACGAGCGTCGGCTCCAATGAGATGTGGCGCACCGGCGATATATTTCCTTCGGGTCACACGGCGAACGCCGTGGTCACCTGGGGTGTGCTGGCCTATCTGGCGACCACTCCCCTGGCCCGCAGGATCGCCTCGCTGATCGCCGCGGGCTTCGCCTTCGGCGTCGGCATGACGACCGTGTACCTGGGCACCCACTGGCTGAGCGACGTGGTGCTGGGCTGGGCCGCCGGCGTGCTGGTGCTGCTGGCCCTGCCGTGGCTGGAGCCGGCGATGGCCCGTGCCGAGATGCTGCTGCTGAGCCTGTACCGGCGGCTGCGTGACGGCCGGGCACCGGTGCCCCTGCCCGCCGCGCGACCGGCCCCCGGCCCCGCCCTGGCCACGCCGCGGGCCGCGCGCGACGACGAGGCTCCGGTCCGCGAGCCGGTGAGCGTGGTCGGCCGGCCGGGCTCCACCGGGCGGGTGCCCGAGGCGCGGCCGCACCACGCGGGGCGGCAGCACACGGTCCGCTCCGAGCGCACCCCGGTCACCCCGGTCGGCAGCCGCCGGCCGCCGCACGCCGACCGCGTGCCGCGCTCCTCGACCCCGTTCGGCCCCTCGGCCGGGCGCGGCCGCACCCCGGCCACGGGCGGCTAGCCGCCCGGTCCACCGCGGGCCGGTACGCACACCCCCGCGGCCCGCACCCGGCGCGGACGACGGCCCCGGAGGCTCCCCAAGGGAGCCTCCGGGGCCGTCGCCGTGTGTCGCGTGCCCTCCGAGTGGGCGGTCAGCCGCGCCAGCAGCGCCGTACGGCGTCGTCGGCGACCTCGAAGTTGATGCGGCCGCGCAGGTACTCCATCGTGATGATCGCGCCCGGCGGCAGCGCCCGCACGGTGGTCCAGCCGCGCTCGCGCGCCACGTCCTCGGCGCTCCGGGCGTCGAGCCCCACATAGCTGTCGAGGTCGTCGTCGGGTTCGGCCGGAAGGTTCGGTACAGGTCCCATGACAGCCACCGTAGGCGCAGCCGAACGGGTGGGAAAGGAACACCTTCCGGCGCGCCGCGGAGCACACCGACAAGCCTCGTCCGCCCCGCGTCCGCCATTCGTCACACTTGTGTCACAGAAAACACGCCCGGGTTTGTCATCGACTTTGTCACTCTTACGAGCCGCGGGTTGACGCCCGGAAGCTGACGGATACTTTTCGCCGGTATCCCCTGGCAAAGAGGTGGTTCTGGTATAGGCGCGGGGCTTGCCCATGACATGCCCCGGGGGAATTCGACGGCCGCGGGAATATGCCGGCGCCGATCGGGCACCCGGCTTCCGGAGCACACAATTCCGACACAAATCGGGGAATTCGAACCCCGAGGTTTACCCCGCCGGGACCGCGGTACCCGGCGCATCGAGGCGAACATGACAGACACATCCGATGGAACCCGCGAGAAGACGACGGCGACCAGTGGCCCGAGCCCACTGGCGCTCCTGCGATCCGCCCGGGAACAGCTCGTCGAACTGACGGGCCTGTACCCCGAGTCGCTGCCCCGCCTGGAGCAGACCGACGACGGCTGGGTGCTGGACGCCGAAGTGGTGGAACTGGCCCGGGTGCCGGAGTCGATGAGCCTGATGGCCTTGTACGAGGTGACTCTCGACCCGGACGGCCAGCTCACCGGCTACCGGCGCATCCGCCGTTACGAGCGCGGGCGAAGTGACCGCGGCTGACCGGCAGGGGGAAACGGCCGGCCCGGCCGGACACGAGAGGACACACACGACATGACCACGGTTGTTCCAGCACAGCAGAGCAGGGGTGGGGGCGGCACCAGCGGCCTCTACGACGTCCTGGAACTGATCCTCGACCGCGGCCTGGTGATCGACGCGTTCATCCGCGTCTCCCTGGTCGGCATCGAGATCCTCAAGATCGATATCCGGGTCGTGGTGGCGAGCGTCGACACCTATCTCCGGTTCGCCGAGGCGTGCAACCGCCTCGACCTGGAGGCCGGTCCGAACAAGTCCCCCGGCATCCCCGAGATCCTCGACGGCGCCACCGAGAGCGGTGCCCGCAGCAAGACCAAGGGCGCGCTGTCCGGGGCCGGCGAGACCGTCTCCAAGGCCGCCCACTCGGTGGCCGACGCGCTCCGGGGCGACGAGGAGCCCGAGCCGGAGGAAGCGCCCGCCCGTAGCCGGTCCCGGCGCCCGGCGGCCCGGAAGTCCGCGCCGAAGAAGGCCGACGAAAGCTGAGGAGAGAGCTGATGAGCACCTATGTGTACGGGATCGCCCGCGGCACCCTCCCGGACCTCGGCGACACGCTGCTCGGCATCGGTGATCCACCGCTGCCGGTGCGCGCCCTCAACGAGGGCGAACTGGCCGCGATCGTCAGCGACTGCCCGCCGGAGCTGAAGCCCCGGCGCCGCGATCTGCTGGCCCATCAGCACGTACTGACCGAGGTGAGCGACAAGCGCTCGGTGCTGCCGATGCGGTTCGGCTCGGTCTCCGCCAGCGACGACGACGTCCGCACGGTGCTGAGCCGGCACGCCGACCGCTACGAGGACCAGCTGCGGCGGCTGGCCGACCGCGTCGAGTACAACGTCAAGGCGGTGCACGACGAGGACGCGGTGCTCCACCAGGTGCTCTCCGAGGAGCCGGAACTGCGGCTGATGGCCGAGGCCAACCGGGCCGCGGGCGGCGGCACCTACGAAGAGCGGATGCGCTTCGGCGAGCGGGTGGCGAACGCGGTGCGGGCCCGTGAGGTGCGCGACGCGCGGACCGTGGAGGAGTCGCTGGCCCCCGCCGCCGAGGCGGTGCGCCCCGGCCCCGAGGGCGGCGGCTGGTTCCTGAGCCTGTCGGTGCTGCTGGCCAAGGACGGCTCCGAGCCGCTGCTCGAAGCGGTCGCCGACCTGGAGAACGACCACCCCTGGATGAAGCTGCGGGTGAACGGCCCGCTGCCGCCCTACAGCTTCGTCGAATCCTGATGCTGCTGATCGGCTGGGTGCTCGGACAGGTGCTCGCCGCGGCGGAGCGCGAGTACTACGACCCGGCCGCGATCCAGCGCGAACTGATGGCCCTGGAGCAGCGGCTGGAGGACGGGGAGATCGACGAGGCGGAGTTCGAGCGGCAGGAGGACGTGCTGCTCGACCGGATGGAGGAGGCGCAGCAATGGGCGAACGGGACCCTGTGACCACCGCGTACGGCTCCGCGGCGGGGTACGGCTCGCGGGCTCCGTACGGTGCCCCGGGCTCGTCCGGGCTCGCCACCCGTGGTGATTCGGCCAACCTCGCGGACATCCTGGAGCGGGTGCTCGACAAGGGCGTGGTCATCGCGGGCGACATCCGCATCAATCTGCTCGACATCGAACTCCTGACGATCAAGCTGCGGCTCATCGTGGCCTCCGTCGACAAGGCCAGGGAGATGGGCATCGACTGGTGGGAGCACGACCCGTCGCTGTCGTCGCGCGCCCGCCGCGACCCGGCACCGGCGCCCGCACCGGCACCGGCGCCGCCGGTGGAGAACGGCACGAGCGAGGAGGCGGCCGGATGACCGACGCGACCCATGTGACCGACGCGAGGGACACCGCGGAAGCGGCTGAAGCGACCGGAACGCTGGAGTACGCGTACGCCGTCGTCCGCGAGGACGGCATCCCGCGCACCGCCCTGGAGCGGGTGCGCGGGGTCGCGGGCGAACCGGTGCGCGCCGTCCGCCATCTGGGGCTCGCCGTGCTGGCGGGATCCGTCCCGGCCGCCGAGTTCGACGAGGGGCCGCTGCGCGAGCGGCTGGAGGACCTGACGTGGCTGGAGGGCGTGGCCCGCGCCCATCAGCGGGTGGTCGACACGGCCGGGACCAACGCCTGTGTCATCCCGGTCCGGATGGCCACCGTCTGCCGCGGCGAGGAGGGGCTGCGGCGGCTGCTCGCCACCGGCCGGGACCGGTTCGCGGCGGCGCTGGACCGGCTGGAGGGGCGGGTGGAGTGGGGCGTCAAGGTGTACGCGGCCCCCGCCCCCGCCGAGGAGCCGTCCGCCGACCCCTCGGCCGCCACCTCGGGCCGCGACTATCTGCGCCGCCGCGGCGCGCAGCGGCGCGCCGCCGAGGAGGCTTACGGGCGTACGGAGGAGGGTGCGCGCCGGGTGCACGAGACGCTGGCCGCGCTCGCCGAGGGCGCCCGGCTGCATCCGCCGCAGGACGTACGGCTGTCCGGCGAGGCGGACCGCAATGTGCTCAACGCGGCGTATCTCCTGCCGCGCGAGGACAGCGAGGTGTTCGCGGAGCGGGTGGGTCGGCTGGCCGGGCGGGAGCCGGGGCTGCGGCTGGAGCTGACCGGTCCGTGGGCGCCGTACTCCTTCGTCGCCGCCGAGGGCAACGGGCGGGCCGAGCCATGACGACGAGGGGGTGTTGTGTCGATCAGGCCGGATCAGGGGGCGGGGTCCGGGGCGTGCGATCGCAAGGCGGAGGAGGAGAGCGCGGCGGCGCTGCCTGCGACGACGACAACGCGGCGAGCGTGCGTGCCGGACCCCGCGAGTCCGGCATGATCCGGGAGACACCCCCTGCCCCGCTCGCCCACCGGCAGATCGCCCTGGTGGACCTGCTGGACCGGCTGCTCGCGGGCGGCGTGGTCATCACCGGCGATGTGACCCTGCGCATCGCGGACGTCGATCTCGTACGCATCGACCTGCGGGCGCTCATCAGCTCGGTGAACGAGAACGTGCCGTCGCCCTGGGAGGAACCGTGAGCCGGAAGCTGGAGCTGGACCAGGACACGGTCGAGCGCGATCTGATGAAGCTGGTCCTGACCGTCGTCGAGCTGCTGCGGCAGCTGATGGAGCGGCAGGCGCTGCGCCGGGTGGACCAGGGAGATCTGACGGAGGACCAGGAGGAGCGGATCGGGCAGACCCTGATGCTGCTGGAGGACCGCATGGGAACGCTGTGCGACCGCTACGGCATCAAGGAGTCCGACCTCAACCTCGACCTCGGGCCGCTCGGCCCGCTGCTGCCCCCGAGGGAGTGACGGCGCCGTTGAGCGCGTCGGCCGGGCAGGAGCGGGACCAGCGGCTCAAGGGCCGGGGCGCGGTCGGTCCGGGGCCGGGTCGTGGCCCAGCGAACGGTCCAGCCGGTCCCTGAGCGCGCGGATGTGCTGGCCCAGTTCGGCCGGTTCGCGCACCTCGAAGTCGAAGCCGGTCAGCGCGATGTGGACCACCAGCGCGTCGAGGACGTGGGCGCCGGTGTGCAGCAGACAGCTGTGCTCGTCGACCGGCTCCACCACCCCCACCAGGGGCGAGATGCGCTCCGCCGCCCGCTCGGCGGGCACCCGCAGCAGGACCGTGGCCCGTTCCCGGTAGACGGCGTGGGACACGCCCCGGGAGACGTAGGCCGCGAGGTCGTCCGCGGGCGGGCGGCGCGGGGTGAAGCGGGGACCGTGCGGCGGGGTGGGGGTGATGCGGTCGGCCCGGTACGTACGCCAGTCGTCCCGGTCCACGTCCCAGGCGACCAGGTACCAGCGGCGCTGCGCGGCGACGAGGCGGTGGGGTTCGACGGTGCGGCGGGTGACCGCGCCGCCGTGGTCGCGGTACTCGAAGCGCAGCCGCTGGGCGTCCCGGCAGGCGCTCGCCAGCTCGGTCAGGACGGCCGGGTCCACACCGGGTCCCCGGGCCGCGCCGGGCATCGGCACGGTGAACGAACTCAGCGCGCTCACCCGGCGGCGCAGCCGGTCCGGCAGCACCTGTTCCAGTTTGGCGAGGGCCCGCACCGAGGTCTCCTCGATGCCCTCGACGCCGCCCGCGGCCTGGCGCAGCCCGACGGCGACCGCCACCGCCTCCTCGTCGTCCAGCAGCAGCGGCGGCAGCTGGGCGCCCGCGCCGAGCCGGTAGCCGCCCGCCGTGCCGGGGGTGGAGTGCACGGGGTAGCCCAGCTCGCGCAGCCGGTCGATGTCGCGGCGCACCGTGCGCGGGGTGACGGCGAGCCGGTCGGCGAGGTCCGCGCCGGACCATTCGCGGTGGGCCTGCAGCAGGGAGAGCAGACGGAGCAGCCGGGCCGAGGTCTCCAACATGGGGCCGAGTCTGCCAGCTCTTGAGGACAGGGGTGGTCCTCAAGGGGCGCGTGCCTCACGGTCGCTCAGTCCGGGTCGGCGACCTTCACCGACAGATCGTTGTCGACCGTGTAGTACGGACGGACCGTGGCGGTGCCGTGCGGGGCGTCGACCGTCCGCGCCGGGTAGGTGAAGATCTCCTTCTTGTCCGCGACGTCGTCCAGTATCCGGGCGAGCCGGACCGGGGCCGCCGTGTCGTCCGCCGGGCGCAGCCACAGGTCCCACAGGTCCGTGCCGCCGCCCCAGCTCTCCGCGAACCGCGCGTAGGAGAGGGTGAAGGAGAAACCGGCGCCGTCCGCCGTCACCGGCGCGGCGCGCACCAGGTCCGGGTCCCGGCGGCAGCGGGCCTCCACCACCGCGCCGTCCAGCCAGTCGGCGGGCGACTCCACCTGGTACAGCCGCCCGCCGGCCGTCATCGTGCCGTCGTCGAGCCGGATCTCCCCGGCCTCGGCGTGCGGCGCCCGGCGCCAGGTGCGCAAGCTGAGGTTGCCGTGCTTGGTGGCGTAGGGGATGCGGACGGACAGCGGCGAGGTGCTGGGGCCGGGCCTGCGGTCGACCAGCGAGCGCAGATCGTGCAGCCCGGGGGCGAGCCGCCGCGGCTCCTGGTCCCCGTACGCCACGAACACGTCCCAGCGGCCCTCGGGCAGGGCGACCGTACCGGGCAGCGCGGCCTGCAGCCGCCCGTCTGCGGTCGGGCCGAGCGGCAGCCGGACCTCGCCGTCCTCGCCGGGGCCGGCGCCGCGCCGCATCAGCACCAGCGCGCCGTTCCAGTTGTCGTAGCTCCCCGGCTCCGGGCGGGCCCAGTCCGCGATGTGGAAGGTGAGCCCGCCGGCGGAGTCCGCGACGCAGTCCGCGCGCACCGCGGCGACGTCGGTGGCTTCGCTCATGCTGTCCCCCTCGATGGGCTGGGTGGGCTCGGCCGATCTCGCTGTCACGCTCCCGGTTCCCCTCATGCCGCGTGCGCCCTTCGCATCGCCTCGGTCGTCGCCAGCGCCCCGCCGACCAGCGAGCCGCGGGCCCGGTGCAGCGAGCCGCGCAGTCCGCCGCGCGCCCTCAGATCGGTGAACAGGGTCTCGTAGCGGCCCGCCACCCGGGACGGGTCGAAGCGGGCGGAGTCCTTCAGCGCCGCCTGGCCCATCTGCTGCCGCAGCTCGTCGTTGTTGATGAGGTCCAGCAGCGCCCCGGCGATCGCGTTGGTGTCGCCGGAGGGCACGAGGCGGCCGTCCACGCCATTGTCGATGATCTCGGCCGGGCCGTGCGGGCAGTCGGTGGCGACCACCGGCAGTCCGCAGCGCATCGCCTCCACGATGGTCATGCCGAACGACTCCAGGCTGGAGGTGACGGCCGCTATCGAACCCTTGGCCCACTCGGGGTCCAGGGGGTTGGCGGGGCCCATGAGGAAGACGTGGTTGTAGAGGCCGAGCTTGTCGATGAGGGCGCGCAGCTTGGCGCGCTGCTCGCCGCCGCCGTAGATCCGCAGCCGCCAGTCCGGGCGCGCCTCGCTGACCTTGGCGAACGCCTGTATCAGCAGGTCGTACCGTTTCACCGGGGCGAGCCGGCCGGCCGCGACGACCCATTTGCCGGTGCCGTCGGCGGGTTCCAGACCGGGCGCGGGGACGCTGTTGGGCACGGATTCGATCCGTACGCCCGGCAGCCGCATCCGTCCCCGGTAGTCCTTGGCGTCGGCCTCGGTGACGGTCGTCACCGCGTCCAGCCGCGGGTAGCAGCCGCGCAGGGTCCGCGCCAGCCCCGGGGAATGGGTGCTGAGCGTCAGATGCTCCTGGCCGACCCGGACCGGGCCGCGGCGCGCCTCCCGGGCGATGTGCACATTGAGGCCCGGGCGGGTGCCGACCACCACATCGGCCCGGAGCCGCCGCAGATGCTCGCCGATGCGGCGGTCGGTCAGCTCGCTGTACTGCTGGTACCGGCCCTCGGTGGCCGGGAAGATTTTCGCGGGCCGCGTGTACGCGGGGTCGTCGCCCTCGTAACCCGGGCTGTTCTTACGGATGTCGACGAGATGCGCGAGCCGCACGTTCGGGCCGGGGTCGAAGATCGGCCGGTCCCGGTGGCGGAACACCGAGACGATCTCCACGTCGTGCTGCTCCCCCAGCGTGCGGGCGAGGTTGTACGTGGTCCGGATCGTCCCGCCGATCCCGTACGCGTTGTGAATCAGGAATGAGATGTGCATCCGTCCCGTATCCCACCGTTTCCCCGCGGACGGGGTGTCTCGTCCGCCTACCACGACGTAAGACAACGAAAGCGGCCGCAGGGTTGGGCGGCATCACTGTCTTGTTCCCCAACAGATAGGAAATCGGTAGCCAATTCAGGGAACTTCCACGGGAACTCCCGCATCACAGGTGTGGCGGGCGGTGGCCGCGTGACCCCCGCCGTGGATGGCCGTTGTCTACGTATGAGCCGGGGACCGCCCGGCCACGGACCGAGACCGAGGAGCCACCCGTGCCGCGCATGCTCGACGTCAGCGATGACGTACGCGCCGAGATCGGCGACGAAGAAGCCGACCGGCTGCTCGCCGGAGTCAACGCCCCGGGCGCCTACGACTGCACGTCCTGCCGCACCCCCGGCAACTCCGACCAGGAGCGCACCAGCACGGTGCTGTTCGTGGGGCAGGAGACCGCCGTGCTCGCGTTCGCGCACGCCACCTGCGTCCCCTCCCAGGTCGTCCCGGTCTCCGAGGAGCAGCTGGCCGGTGCGGTACGGTCCATCACCGCCGAGGAGTCCTCGCCGTACGCGGCCGGGCCGCCCCCCGCGCAGCCCGCCGCCTACCCGCACTCCGCCCCGCCGCCGCCCCGGCAGGCGGTGCTCGGCGTCACCAGCGGGGTGGTGCTGGTGGGCGGGGAGCAGCGCCCGGCGCTGGTCGTCGAGCCGACCGGGCCGATCACCCGGCCCGGTGCGACCGGGCACGGCGACGACTTCCTGCCGCTCCTCACCGAGCAGGGCTTCCTGCCGGTGGTGGACCTCGGCCGGCCGCCGGTGGCCATTCCCGGCTGGTCGGTGCTGCTCGCCATGGGGCAGCTGCACGCGGTGCTGATGCCGGCGGCGAACGGCGGCTCCCCGGTGGCCTGGTGGCAGGCGCACAGCCCGATGCCGCTCAGCGAGGGCTGGCGCGGCGCGGTGGGCCGCTCCCAGCAGGTCCTGGTGTACGCGGCGGCGGCGGGCACGATCGGCACCCAGCCGCGGGAGGACCAGCTGCGGACCGCCCTGGACCGGGCCGCGGCGCGCGGCGCGCTGGTCGGTGCCTCGATGCCGCTCGCGGGCACCTGATCCGCATGACCCACCCCGTCCCGGGCTGCCGCCGCCTGACCCAAGCGGCCCATTCGCCGCCGATGCCGCATCCGAAGGGCGTCCTGGTCGTTGGCACATACGTGCACGGATACGACCTCCCCTACCGCTCCCCCTCTTACGCCCACATCCCGGCCATGCGCCCGGCGCTGGAGGCGTCGCCCGACCCGTGGCGGCACTCCGCGACGCCGATCTACGACGCGCTGTACGCGGAGTACCGGCGGCTGTTCCGGGCGCTGCCCGGCGACCGGTCGGACGAGGAGGATCTGGGGTTCGTCGCGTTCAGCGCCATCGGCCAGCCCCGCGGCCTGACCAGCGGCGGCCACGGCGGGGCCTGGGACACCGGCGGGCTGTACTACCGCACGTACCTGCCCGCCCTGCCGCCCGGCCGGCGCGACGGGCGGGGCTGAGCGCCACCGGAGCCGTGGCGCCCCGGGGGCGCCACCTCTTTCCCGGTGGCGCCCCCGCGGCCGCTCCCGCTACCTCTTGCGGCCGCGCTTCTCGCGTACCCGCACCGAGATCTGGATCGGGGTGCCCTCGAAGCCGAACTCCTCGCGCAGCCGCCGCTCGACGAAGCGGCGGTAGCCCGCCTCCAGGAAGCCCGAGGCGAAGAGGACGAACCGCGGCGGCCGGGTGCCGGCCTGGGTGCCGAACAGGATGCGGGGCTGCTTGCCGCCGCGGATCGGGTGCGGGTGGGAGGCGACGATCTCGCCGAGGAACGAGTTCAGCCGCCCGGTCGGCACCCGGGTCTCCCAGCCCGTCAGCGCCGTCTCGATCGCCGGGACCAGCTTCTCCATGTGGCGGCCGGTACGGGCCGAGACGTTGACCCGGGGCGCCCACTGGACCTGCCCCAGCTCGGTCTCGATCTCGCGCTCCAGGTAGTAGCGGCGCTCCTCGTCGAGGGTGTCCCACTTGTTGTACGCGATGACCAGCGCGCGCCCGGCCTCCACGGCCATCGTGATGATCCGCTGGTCCTGGACGCTGATGGACTCGCTGGTGTCGATGAGGACCACCGCGACCTCGGCCTTCTCCACGGCGGCCGCGGTGCGCAGCGAGGCGTAGTAGTCGGCGCCCTCCTGGAGGTGGACCCGGCGGCGGATACCGGCGGTGTCCACGAACTTCCAGGTGATCCCGCCGAGTTCGATCAGCTCGTCGACCGGGTCGCGGGTGGTGCCCGCGACCTCGTTGACGACCACGCGCTCCTCGCCCGCCACCTTGTTGAGCAGCGAGGACTTGCCGACGTTCGGGCGGCCGATGAGCGCGATGCGGCGCGGGCCGCCGACCGTGGCCCCGAAGGTCTGGGCCGGGGCCTCGGGCAGCGCCTCCAGCACCGCGTCGAGCATGTCGCCGGTGCCGCGGCCGTGCAGGGCGGAGACCGGGTGGGGCTCGCCGAGGCCGAGTGACCACAGCATCGCCGCGTCCGCCTCGCCGCTCGGGCCGTCGACCTTGTTGGCGCACAGCACGACCGGCTTGCCGGCCCGGCGCAGCAGCTTGACCACGGCCTCGTCGGTGTCGGTCGAGCCGACCGTGGCGTCCACCACGAAGACGACCGCGTCGGCGGCCTCGATGGCGAACTCGGCCTGGGCGGCCACGGACGCGTCGATGCCGAGCACGTCCTGTTCCCAGCCGCCGGTGTCGACCACCTTGAAGCGGCGGCCCGACCATTCGGCCTCGTAGGTGACCCGGTCGCGGGTGACGCCCGGCTTGTCCTCGACGACCGCCTCACGGCGGCCGATGATCCGGTTCACCAGGGTCGACTTGCCGACATTCGGGCGGCCGACGACGGCGAGCACCGGCAGCGGGCCGTGGCCTGCGGCGGCGAGGTCGCCCTCGACCTGCTCCAGGTCGAAGCCCTCCTGCGCGGCGAGCTCCATGAACTCCGCGTACTCGGCGTCGCCCAGCTCTCCGTGCTCGTCGCCGCCGCTGTGGATCTGGTCGTTCATGAAGTGATGTCCTCGTCGTCCCTCAGTGCCGCGTGCCCCGGTGGGCACGCGGGTCTATGTCTCGTCGTGGCGGCCCGTGAGCCGCCGGGCGCTCCCCAGGTGCTCGCCCAGACGCTTCTGGATGAGCACGGTCGCCTCGTCCAGCGCCGCCCGGGTCCGCCGGCCGCTGCCGTCCCCCGCCTGGAACGGGTCGCCGTAGACCACGTCGATCCGGCTGCGCAGCCTCGGCAGCGCCCGGGCCCGCCCGTCGGCGCGACGCTGCTCGCCGGTGCCGAGCACGGCCACCGGCACGATCGGGGCGCCGGACCGCACCGCGAAGTACGCGAGCCCCGAGCGCAGCGACGCGAAGTCGCCCTCGCCGCGGCTGCCCTCGGGGAAGATTCCCAGCACCCCGCCGCGCTCCAGCACACCCAGCGCATGGGTGATCGCGGTGCGGTCGGCGGTCGTGCGGTCCACCTTCAGCTGGCCGACGGAGCGCATGAACGGGTCCAGGGGACCGACGAACGCCTCCTTCTTGACCAGGAAGTGCGCTGGGCGGGGCGCGGTCCCGATGATCATCGGGCCGTCGACGTTGTGGGAGTGGTTCCCGGCCAGGATGACGGGGCCGGCGGACGGGACCCGCCAGGCGCCCAGCACCCGTGGCCGCCACAGCCCGTACATCAGGCCGATGCCGATGCGGCGCCCCACCGCGGCGCCGGCCGCGCTCGGCAGCTCCGGGTCGGCGGTGGCGGTCATGCGGCGGCCCGCTTCTCCTCGACCAGCGTGACCACGCATTCGATGACCTGGTCGAGGGTGAGGTCGGTGGTGTCCACCTCGACCGCGTCGTCGGCCTTGGCCAGCGGCGATGCCTTGCGGCCCGAGTCGGCGGCGTCCCGCTTGGCGAGCGCCGCCCGGGTGGCGGCCAGGTCGGAGGCGTCCTTGCCCTTCAGCTCACCGCTGCGGCGGGCGGCCCGCGCCTCGGCGGAGGCGGTGAGGAAGATCTTGAGGTCGGCGTCCGGGAGGACGGTGGTGCCGATGTCCCGGCCCTCGACGACCATGCCGCGCGGTGCCTCGGTGGCGATCGTCCGCTGCAGCTCGGTGATCACCTGGCGCACCTCGGGGACCGCGCTGACCGCGCTGACCCGGGAGGTGACCTCCTGGGTGCGGATCGGCCCGGAGACGTCGGTGCCGTCGACGGTGATGGTCGGAGCGGCCGGGTCGGTGCCGGAGACGATGACCGGCTTGCGGGCGGCGTCGGCCACGGCGACGGCGTCCTCGACGTCGATGCCGTTGTCCACCATCCACCAGGTGATCGCCCGGTACTGGGCGCCGGTGTCCAGGTAGCCGAGGCCGAGCTTGGCCGCGACGGCCTTGGAGGTACTGGACTTGCCCGTGCCTGCGGGGCCGTCGATCGCGACAATCACTGCTGCCGGGGCGGTCCGGGCGGCGGTTTCCACGGTGACAGACACCTTTCGTATGCACGGGGCTGGGTTTGAACGGAGCTTGTTTGAGCCCCGGACAAGGTTACTGGCTCATCCGGGGCGCCCGGTCACTGCCGGATGGACCAGCCCCGCTCGCGGAGGGCGGTGGTCAGACCGGGGGCGGCGGCGGGCTCCACCATCAGCTGGATCAGGCCCGCCTGCTGGCCGGTGGCGTGCTCGATCCGTACGTCCTCGATGTTGACGCCCGCCCGGCCCGCGTCGGCGAAGATCCGGGCCAGCTCGCCCGGCTGGTCGCCGATGAGGACCGTCACGGACTCGTAGGCGGCCGAGGCGGTGCCGTGCTTGCCCGGCACCCGCTCGCGCCCGGCGTTGCCGCGGCGCAGCACGTCCTCGATACCGGCCGCTCCCCCGCCGCGCTTGGCGTCGTCGGCCGACTGCAGCGCGCGCAGCGCCCGTACCGTCTCGTCCAGGTCGGCGGCGACCGCGGCGAGCACATCGGCGACCGGGCCGGGGTTGGCCGACAGGATGTCGATCCACATCGCGGGGTCGGAGGCCGCGATCCGGGTCACATCGCGGATGCCCTGGCCGCACAGGCGCACCGCGGTCTCGTCGGCGTCCCGCAGCCGCGCCGCGACCATGCTGGAGAGCAGGTGCGGGGTGTGCGAGACGAGCGCCACGGCCCGGTCATGCGCTTCGGCGTCCATCACCACGGGCACGGCGCGGCACAGCGCGACCAGTTCCAGTGCGAGATTGAGCACTTCGGTGTCGGTGTCGGCGCCGGGTGTGAGCACCCAGGGCCGCCCCTCGAACAGGTCCGCGGTCGCGGCCAGCGGCCCGGAGCGCTCCCGCCCGGCCATCGGATGCGTACCGATGTACCGGGTCAGGTCGCAGCCCAGCCCCTCCAGCTCACGCCGCGGCCCGCCCTTGACGCTGGCCACGTCCAGACACGCCCGCGCCACGCCCCGGCGCAGCACGTCGGCCACGGTCCGGGCCACGTACGCGGGCGGTACGGCGACGATCGCCAGGTCCACGGGCCCGTCCGGCTCACCCAGCGTCCCGGCCCCGAGCGCCTCGGCGGTACGGACCGCGTCCGCGTCGTGGTCGGCGAGGTGGACGTGGATGCCACGGCCCGCGAGGGTCAGCGCGGCGGAGGTACCGATCAGTCCGGTACCGATGACGAGGGCTGTTCTCACTGGGCGATGTCCTTGCGGAGGGCCGCCGCGGCGCCGAGGTACACATGGGCGACGTCGGTCTTGGCGAGGTCGGTCTCGACATGCGCGAGTATCCGGACGACCCGCGGCATGGCTCCGGTGATGTCCAGCTCCTGCGCGCAGATCAGCGGCACGTCGGTGATCCCCAGCTTGCGCGCGGCCACCGCGGGGAAGTCGCTGTGCAGATCGGGCGTGGCGGTGAACCACATGCTGATCAGGTCGTCCGGCGCCAGGCTGTTGCGCTCCAGGATGGCGGTCAGCAGCTCGGAGACCTGCTCCCGCATGTGCCCCGCCTCGTCCCGCTCCAGCTGAACCGCCCCGCGGACCGCTCGTACCGCCACGTCTGTGCTCCCTGCCCGTGCTGTGCCTGTGCCGCGCCCGCCGCGTCCCCGCGCGCCGTACGCGTCCCCAGTGTCCCCGATCAGCCTAACCAGCCGGTGCCGCCGCCCGCTCGGGCGTCCCGCGGGTGCCTCAGAGGTCGACCTCGCGCATCAGCATGCCGACCTCGGTGTTGGTGAGGCGGCGGAGCCAGCCGGACTTCTGGTCGCCCAGGGGGATCGGGCCGAAGGCGGTGCGGACCAGCTTCTCGACCGGGAAGCCGGCCTCGGAGAGCATGCGGCGCACGATGTGCTTGCGGCCCTCGTGGAGGCTGACCTCGACGAGGTAGTTCTTGCCGGTGTTCTGGACCACCTTGAAGTGGTCCGCGCGGGCGTAGCCGTCCTCCAGCTCGATGCCGTTCTTGAGCTGCTTGCCGAGGTCGCGCGGCAGCGGGCCCTGGATGGCGGCGAGGTAGGTCTTCTTGACGCCGTAGCGCGGGTGGGTGAGGCGGTGGGCCAGCTCTCCGTGATTGGTGAGCAGGATGATGCCCTCGGTCTCGGTGTCGAGGCGGCCGACGTGGAACAGCCGGGTCTCGCGGTTGGTGACGTAGTCGCCCAGGCACTGGCGGCCGTCCGGGTCCTCCATGGTGGAGACCACACCGGCGGGCTTGTTCAGCGCGAAGAACAGGTACGACTGGGTGGCGACGGTCAGGCCGTCGACCTTGATCTCGTCCTTCTCCGGGTCGACACGCAGCCCCTGCTCGGTGACGATCTTGCCGTTGACCTCGACCCGGGCCTGTTCGATCAGGTCCTCGCAGGACCGGCGCGAGCCCATGCCCGCGCGGGCCAGGACCTTCTGCAGCCGCTCGCCGTCCTGCTCGCCGAAGGTCTTGGGCAGCTTGGTCTGCGGCTTGTTGTGGCGGGCCCGGTTCCGCTCCTCTATCTGCGCCTCGTACTCGCGCGGGCGGGCCGGGGCGTTGGGCTTCCGGCCGCGGCCGCCCACGCCCTTGGGGGCGCCGCTCTTGGCCGCGCCGCCCCGGGGGCCGCCGCCGCTCTGCTTCGGGGCGCCCGCGTCGTAACGGCGCTCCTCGGGACGGGGGCGACCGGTGCGCTTCTGCTTGTCGTCGCGCCCGTTCCCGGCCCCCCGGTAGTTCTTGCCGCCGCTGCTGCCGCTGCCGCCGCCGCTACCGCTGCCCCTGCTGTTCCTGCCGCTGCTTCGCATCAAGTTTCCGTCTGAGAGTGGCTGCTGTCGTGTACGTCTGCGTCTGTGTCCGGTGCGTCCGGGTCGAACGACGGCACGCCCTCCTGGGACTCGCCCTCGACCGCGTCCGCCTCGGGGAGGAACGGTGCCAGCTCCGGCAGCTCCTCCAGCCCGCGCAGGCCCATCCGCTCCAGGAAGTAGTTCGTCGTCCTGTACAGGATCGCACCTGATTCGGGTTCCGTGCCCGCCTCCTCCACCAGTCCGCGCTGCAGGAGGGTGCGCATCACGCCATCGCAGTTCACGCCACGGACGGCGGAGACGCGGGAACGGCTGACCGGCTGACGGTACGCGACCACCGCGAGGGTTTCCAAAGCGGCCTGGGTGAGCCGGGCGTGCTGGCCGTCCAGAACGAAGCCCTCGACGGCCGCGGCGTACGCGGGCCGGGTGTAGTACCGCCAGCCGCCCGCGACGAGCCGCAGCTCGAATCCGCGGCCCTGCGCCGTGTACTCGTCCGCCAGCTCCCGCAGCGCCTCGGCGATCACGCGGCGCGGGCGGTCGAGCACCTTGGCGAGGTGTTCCTCGGTGGCGGGTTCGTCGACGACCATGAGGACGGCCTCCAGCGCGGGCCTGAGGTCGAGCGCCGCGACCTCGGAGAGCCCCGCCTCGGCCTGGGTGGCCGGTTCGCTCATGCCCGTACCTCCTGTGCCCGGTGCTTCTGCGGTTCGTCGAACTCATCGGTGACCAGCGGCCGCTGTCCGTCCTCCGCGCCCGTCCAGCGCACCATGAGCGCCCCCAGCGCCTCCGGCTGCTCCAGACGGACCGCGCGCTCCCGGTACAGCTCCAGCAGGGCCAGGAAGCGGGCCACGACGGTGAGCGTGTCCGGCGCGTCCTCGGTGAGCGCGGCGAAACTGGCCTCCCCCAGCTCCCGCAGCCGCCCCACCACCACCTCCGCCTGTTCCCGCACGCTCACCAGCGGGGCGTGGATGTGGTCGACGTACACCTGCGGCTTGGGTTTGGCCTGCATCGCCTTGACGGCCAGCTTGGCGAACCCCTCCGGGCCGACCCGGATGACGACATCGGGCAGCAGGTCGGCGTGGTGCGGCTCCAGGCCGACGGTGCGGGGGTAGCGGCGGGCCTCCTGGATCAGCCGGTCGTGGAAGATGTCCGCGACCTGCTTGTACGCGCGGTACTGGAGCAGCCGCGCGAACAGCAGGTCCCGGGCCTCCAGCAGCGCCAGGTCCGCCTCGTCCTCCACCTCGGCGGCGGGCAGCAGCCGGGCCGCCTTGAGGTCGAGCAGGGTCGCCGCGACCACCAGGAACTCGGTGGTCTGGTCGAGGTCCCAGTCCGGCCCCATGGCCCGGATGTGCGCCATGAACTCGTCGGTGACCTTGGAGAGGGCGACCTCGGTGACGTCCAGCTTGTGCTTGGAGATCAGCTGGAGGAGCAGGTCGAAGGGGCCCTCGAAGTTGTCGAGCCGCACGGTGAACGTGCCGTTGCCGTCCTCGGCGCCTTCGCCGTCCCCGGCGTGCTCGCCGTCCGTGCCGGTGCCGCCGCCGGGGTCGCCATCGCCATCGCGGTCGCCGTCGCCGTCGCCATCGCGGTCGCCGGAAGGGTCCGTGGCGACGTCGGGCGGCGCCCCATGGCCCCGCGCGGCGCCCCCGTCCGCCGCGTCCCCGCCTCCGGCGCGCTCGTGCGCGGGCTCGGACTCCCCGCCGGACTCCCCCGGCGCGGCCTCGTGCCCGGGCGGCGCGTCCCCGGCGCTGCCGGGCGTCGTGTGCGCCTCGGGCGGCGCGAGCCCGGTGGGCGGGGGCGCGCCGGGGCCTCGGCCCAGGGGGCGGCGGCGGGGCGACGGGTCGTTGGTCGGCATCGCGGTCCAGGGTGCTCATCGAGGCCGGGCGGTCAGCCCGCGATCGGGGCAGGCTATCGCCCGGCCCGGTCAGCGGCCGCGCAGGCGGCGCACCAGAATGCTCGCGTCGCCGCGCGACTCGAGGTCGGCGAGGACGACCGCGACCGCCTCGCGGACGATCCGGCCGCGGTCGACCGCGAGTCCGTGTTCGCCCCGCAGCACCAGTCGCGCGTGTTCGAGGTCCATCAGCTCCTCGGCGGAGACGTAGACCGTGATCTTCTCGTCGTGTCGCTCGCGCCCGCTGGGCCGCCGGTTGGCCGCGCGGGCACGGCGGCGGGCGGGGCCGCCCTGGGCGGGCGGGGACGTGCCCTCGGACGCCTGGCGGCCCTTGGCGGGCCGCTCCCCGGCCCCGGTGCCGTTCGCCGCCGCCGCGGCGGGGCGTCCACCGGCCGCGTCCTGGGGCGTGCTCTCGCGTCCCGTGTGTTCGGCGGCGCCGGGCTGCTCGCCCCCGTCGGCCGGTGCGCCGCCCGGCGCCGCCTCGCTGCCCGGGTCGGACTCGGAGGCGGGGGCGGGCACCCGTGGGGCCTCGCCGTTCGCCTGGCGGCGGCCGGACGCGGGCGAGGAGGACTGCAGTCCCATCCCTCCCGTGGTGCGGAACAGTTCGTCGGCTCCCGGCAGACTCACTCGGCGTGACACCGGGCGAGCACCTCCCTGGCGAGCTGACGATAGGCGGCGGCACCGACGGAGTTGGACGCGTACGTGGTGATCGGCTCACCGGCGACCGTGGTCTCCGGGAAGCGGACCGTACGGCCGATGACCGTGTGGTAGACGTGATTGTCGAACGCCTCGACCACGCGGGCGAGGACCTCACGGCTGTGCACGGTGCGCGAGTCGTACATGGTGGCGAGGATGCCGTCGAGCTCCAGGTCGGGGTTGAGCCGTTCCTGGACCTTCTCGATGGTCTCCGTGAGCAACGCCACACCGCGCAGCGCGAAGAACTCGCACTCCAGCGGCACGATCACCTTGTGCGCCGCGGTGAGCGCGTTGACGGTGAGCAGGCCGAGCGAGGGCTGGCAGTCGATGACGATGTAGTCGTAGTCCGCCATCAGCGGCTTGAGCGCCCGCTGCAGGGTGGACTCGCGGGCCACCTCGCTGACGAGCTGCACCTCGGCGGCCGACAAGTCGATATTGCTGGGCAGCAGGTCCATGTTGGGCACGGCCGTCTTCAGCAGCACCTCGTCGGCCGACATGCCCCGCTCCATGAGCAGGTTGTAGACGGTGAGGTCCAGCTCCATGGGGTTGACCCCGAGGCCGACCGAGAGCGCGCCCTGCGGGTCGAAGTCGACGAGCAGGACCCGGCGTCCGTATTCGGCGAGGGCCGCGCCCAGGTTGATGGTGGAGGTGGTCTTGCCGACGCCGCCCTTTTGGTTGCACATCGCGATGATCTTCGCTGGGCCGTGGTCGGTCAGCGGCCCCGGGATCGGGAAGTACGGCAGCGGCCGCCCGGTGGGGCCGATGCGCTCGCGTCGCTGGCGGGCCGCGTCGGGGGCGAGGGTCGCCGCGTACTCCGGATCGGGCTCGTACTCGGCGTCCGGGTCGTAGAAGTGCCCGTCGGGCAGGTCGTCGTAGTCGGCGAAGCGGGCGGGTTCGTTGCCCCCCTGGTCGCCGGCCATGGCGTTCACGTGATGGCCGTCCATGCTGTGGCTCTGGTGGGCTGTCGTCATGCTCGTCACGCTCTGGTGGGTTGCGAAAGTACGGACAGCGACGGAGCCGACAGCCTCCAGCCCCGAGGGGCCCTGGCCCCGCGCAGCCGGTCCTGGTTGACCACCCCCGGGAGAAAATGTCGACTCATTCACAAGTCGTCCTACCTCCTTGGTGACCAGGAAATTTCTCGATAGGTCAGCGTGACACCATGCCGACGGTTGGCGACTCTATGGCGTGTCGGCGGTCCTCAGCAACACAATCCACCGGAGACGGCACGATGTGTCGGCAATCGAACACCCCGATGTCAAGGGCGTATGGGCGGCGCCGCGGAGATTTCACCACCCCCCAAAGCGTCTGGATGGTTACATTCAGGGCGAGTTGACCGAGGCCCGGGCCGGGCCTGATCCGGGGCGTTCCGGACACGCCCTCGGCCGGGTCCCGTCCTTCGACAAGACCCGGCCGGATGCTCGGTGTTGACCCGATGTTGACGGCCCGCGTTGACCGTCCGTCGACCGGAGTTGACCGGCCGCGCGGCCTCAGCCGATCAGCGAGGCCAGGTCGACGGAGGGCAGCGAGTGGGCCTCGGCGACCGGCCCGTAGACGACCTGGCCCTCATGGGTGTTGAGCCCCTTGGCCAGCGCCGCGTCCCGGCGCACCGCCTCCCGCCAGCCGCGGTTGGCCAGCTCGACGATGTACGGGAGCGTGGCGTTGGTGAGCGCGTGGGTGGAGGTGTTGGGCACGGCGCCCGGCATGTTGGCCACGCAGTAGAACACCGAGTCGTGGACCGTGAAGGTCGGCTCCGCGTGGGTGGTGGGACGCGAGTCCTCGAAGCAGCCGCCCTGGTCGATCGCGATGTCGACAAGGACACTTCCCGGCTTCATGCGGGACACCAGCTCGTTGGTGACCAGCTTGGGCGCCTTGGCGCCGGGGATGAGCACCGCGCCGATGACGAGGTCGGCGGCGAGGACCGCCTTCTCCAGCTCATAGGCGTTGGAGGTGATGGTCTGCACCCGGTTGCCGAAGATCCGGTCGGCCTCGCGCAGCTTGTTGATGTCCTTGTCGAGCAGGGTCACGTGGAAGCCCATGCCGATGGCGATCTGCGCGGCGTTCCAGCCGGAGACGCCGCCGCCGATGACGACCGCGCGGGCGGCGGCGACGCCGGGTACACCGCCGGGCAGCACGCCGCGGCCGCCGGCCGAGCGCATCAGGTGGTACGCGCCGACCTGCGGCGCGATCCGGCCCGCGACCTCGGACATCGGGGCGAGCAGCGGCAGGGTGCGGTTGGCGGACTCGACGGTCTCGTACGCGATGGCGGTGGTGCCGGACTCCAGCAGCGCGTCGGTGCACGCGCGGGAGGCGGCGAGGTGGAGGTAGGTGAAGAGCGTCTGGTCCTTGCGCAGGCGGTGGTACTCCTCCGCGATCGGCTCCTTGACCTTCAGCAGCAGGTCGGCGGTGGCCCAGACCTCGTCGGCGGTGGCGAGGATGCCGGCGCCGGCGGCGATGTACTCCTCGTCGGTGATGGAGGAGCCCAGACCGGCGCCCTGCTCCACGAAGACCTCGTGGCCGTTGCGTACCAGCTCGTGCACGCCTGCGGGGGTGATGGCCACACGGAACTCGTTGTTCTTGACCTCGCGGGGGATACCGACCTTCACGTCGATCACGGTCCTTGAAATGGGGGGGGAACTTAAGGGCTTGACCGGCCGGAACCGGCTATAGACAGGCAAAATGGAACTTGTCCGCATGCCCGTGACGATCGCAGCGATCGCGGTACAGCCAGTGTAATGAAGGACGTCGCGCTGTCTAGCCTTGCATTGCTTCAATCTTTAGCAAGACCACCACTGATTTCGTAGGTCGACTCGCGGTCTCCCTTCAGTCCCGGGATGCGCGGCCCTCGGCGTCATGGGACCTCATCCCGCTGAGACCTGGCCCACTCGTCCGCCCGGCGCGCCGCCGCGGCCGCCTCCGACCACGTGCGCAGCGCCTCCTTCGACCGGCCCGTCTTCTCCTGGGCCTTCGCCGTGCCGCTCAGCGCCCGGGCGTACCCCTCCAGGTCCCCGGCCCGGCGGCAGGCGGCCGCGGCGGCCCGCCAGTCGCGCAGCGCCTCGGCCCAGCGGCCCGCGTAGCCATGGACGGTGCCGAGACGGGCGTACAGCCGGGCCTCGGCGGCCAGGTCGCGGCGGCTCAGCCGCAGTTCCAGGGCGCGGCCGTACCAGTCGGCGGCCCGGTTCCAGTCCTCCAGCTCCTGGTACGTCGCGCCGATCGACTCCAGGGCCCGCCCGGTCGTGTACGGATCGTCCGCCGCCCGGGCCGCCTCCAGCGCGCCCTTGTAGCGGGCGAGCGCCTTGTCGATCCGGCCCGCGCCCGCGTCCAGGTCACCCAGGTTCAGCAGCGCCGCCGCCCGCTCCACGGGCAGATCGCGGCGCCGGGCCACGTCCAGCACCAGCTGGTGGAGCCCGTACAGTTCGGGTGCCGCGCCCTCGGCGCCGCGGTGCGCGGTCAGCGCATGGGTCAGCGCGGCCACCAGCCGTCGCGCCAGGGTGTCGACCCCGCCCGCCTCGACGGCCAGCCGGGCGGCCTCCACCAGCACGGGCAGCCGGCTCTCCAGCCACTCCCCCGCCGCCCCCGCCGACGGGAACCGCAGCGCCCCCGGCAGCGCCGCCAGCTTCTTGCGGGCCGGGGAGCCCGGCGGCTCGGCCGCCAGCCGGCAGGCGTGCAGTTGCCGTACGGTGCGCTCCAGCATCCGCGCCCGGGCCAGCTCCACCTCCGCCGGGCGCTCCGTCGCCTCCAGCAGCGCGCGCAGCAGCGGGTAGAGGCAGCCGGGCACCTCGTACCGGCCCTTCTCGCGCGGCCGCAGCATCCCGTACGCGGCGAAGCCCTCCAGCGCCGCCCGGCCGTCCGCCACCGAGCATCCGGCCAGCGCGGACGCCGTGTGCGCGTCGGCCGAACCGGCCGGTGCCAGCGCCAGCAGCCGCAGCATCCGGGCGGCGGCCGGGGGCAGCGAGCCGTACGCCAGCCGGAAGGCGCGGGCCAGCGGGCGGGCGCCGCGGTCCACGTCCCCGTCGGCCGGGGGCAGTTCGCGCAGCCGCTCGATGACGTCGGACACCGAGTCCTTGGGGCGGGCGGCGAGCCAGCCGCCGACGAGCACGAGCGCGGCGGGCTGACCGGCGCACTCCTCGACCAGGGTCTGCGCGGCCACCGGGTCGCAGGTGATCCGGGTGGGCCCGGCGTACTGCGCCAGCAGCCCGACCGCCGCGCTCACGTCCAGCCCGCCGAGGGTGCACGGGCGGACGTCCGGGACACCGGTCAGCGGGCCCCGCGAGACGGCGATGACCAGGCAGTCGGGCTCGTCCGGGAGCAGCGCGTCCACCTGCCCGGCGCCCGCCACGTCGTCGAGCAGCAGCAGGACCCGCTTGCCGTCCAGCGTGTCGCGCAGGGTCTCCCCCAGCTCGTCCTCGTCCGCGCCCGGCGGGGCGGTCACGCCGAGCCTGATCAGCAGGTCGCGGGCGGTCCGCTCGGTGGGCACGGGGTCGCCGGAGGATGTCATCAGCCGGGCCCGCAGCACCCCGCCCGGGTAGTCGTCCGCCAGCCGCCGGGCCAGCTCCTCGGCCAGCGCCGTACGGCCCCAGCCGGGCCGCCCCGCGATGAGCAGCACCCGGCTGCGGGCGGCCTTGCGGCCCGCGATCGTGTCGAGCCCGGCGCGGTCGATGTCGGCCCGCAGCGCCAGCAGCTCCCGGCGGCGGCCCGCGAACCCCCGGCCCACGGTGGCGGCCGCCGCGAACAGCACCGCGCGCGTCGCGCCGCTCCACACCCCGCCGTCGGCCGCGCCACGGGCCGGAGGACTTACGTCCGCGTCCCCGTCCGCGGGTTCGCCCAGGGGCTCCCCGTCGGTGTCGACCGCCTGCTCCGCCACGGGCCCCACTCCCGTCCACCTGCGCATACGAGCCCGCCGCTGCTGCGGTCAGGGTTCGTACGAGCGTAGTTCACTCCGCGTCAGGTCCCGGGCACTCCGGGCCGGTGACGCGGTCCGAAAATCACCCCATCGGATGGTGAGACGGTTTGTTCCCCACCCCGGCGCAACCCCCACCGGGGGGAAGCCCGGCGGCTACGCCTCGAAGGGCCGGGCCGGCCAGGGGGCGTCGGCGGGGCGCAGGGCGTCCACGCCGTCGCCCGTCAGGGCGGCGTGGAGGGCCAGGACGCCCACCGCGAGGCAGTTGTTGTGCAGGTCACCGGCCAGCACACGGCGCACCAGCTCGTCCAGCGGCACCCGGGCCAGCTCCATGTCGGCCTCCTCCTCGGAGACCTCGTACCGCTCCCCGTCCGCCGCCGAGATCTCCCGGGCGAGGAAGATCCGTACGGCCTCGTCGCAGCCGCCGGGCGTGGTGTAGACGTCCGTCAGCACGCGCCAGTCCTCGGCCTTGACGTGGGCCTCCTCGTACAGCTCGCGCTGCGCGGCGCGCAGGGGGTTCTCGCCGGGGATGTCGAGGAGACCGGCCGGGATCTCCCACAGCCGGTGGCGGACCGGGTGGCGGTACTGGCGCAGCACGATGACGCGGCCGGTGTCGTCGAGGGCCAGGACGGCGACGGAGCCGGGGTGGACCTGGTAGTCGCGGGTGACCGTCGTGCCGTCGGGCATGACGACCTCGTCGGTGCGCACGCTCGTCTTGTTGCCGGTGAACGGCGTGGCGGTGGCGACGGTCCGCCACTCCTCGGGGGTGTCCTGGATGCCCATTGCTCTGCCTCAGCGTCCTTTCCGCATGCGGTTGGCCGGGGGCGGCGGGCCGCTCGCGCGACGCCCGCGCCCCCGTCCCAACCGTAGCGGTCAGGCTCCGGCGGCCTGCCCCTGAGCAGCGGTCTGTCGCTCGACCGCCGCCTTCACCAGACCGGCGAAGAGCGGGTGCGGGCGGGTCGGCCGGGAGCGCAGCTCGGGGTGGGCCTGGGTGCCGACGAGGTAGGGGTGAACCTCGCGCGGGAACTCGACGTACTCCACCAGCTTGTTGTCGGGGGAGGTTCCGGAGAAGACGAGCCCGGCCTTCTTCTCCAGCTCACCGCGGTAGGAGTTGTTGACCTCGTAGCGGTGGCGGTGCCGCTCCTCGACGTACGGCTGGTCGTCGTAGACCTCGCGGACGATCGAGCCCTCGGCGAGCTTGGCCGGGTACATGCCCAGCCGCATGGTGCCGCCCATGTCGCCCTCGCCCGCGACGATGTCCAGCTGCTCGGCCATGGTGGAGATCACCGGGTCGGTGGCGGCCGGTTCGAACTCGGTGGAGTTGGCGCCGGTGATGCCCGCGAGGTTCCGCGCGGCCTCGATGACGATGCACTGGAGGCCGAGACACAGGCCCAGCAGCGGGATCTTGTTCTCGCGGGCGTAGGTGATCGCGCCGACCTTGCCGATGACACCGCGGTCGCCGAAGCCGCCGGGAATGCAGACCGCGTCGCAGTCCGCCAGCTGCTGCCGGGCGCCGGCGGCGGTCTTGCAGTCGTCGGACGTGACCCACTTGATCTTCACGCGGGCGTTGTTGGCGAAACCGCCCGCGCGCAGCGCCTCGGTGACGGACAGATAGGCGTCGGGCAGGTCGATGTACTTGCCGACGAGCGCGACCGTGACCTCGTGGTCGGGCTGGTGGACCCGCTTGAGCAGGTCGTCCCACTGGGCCCAGTCCACATCGCGGAAGGGCAGGTCCAGCTTGCGGACGACATAGGCGTCCAGCCCCTCGGCGTGCAGCACCTTGGGGATGTCGTAGATCGACTTGGCGTCGATGGCGGCCACCACCGCGGCGTCGTCCACGTCGCACATCAGCGAGATCTTGCGCTTGATGGAGGTGGGGACCTCCCGGTCGGCGCGCAGCACGATGGCGTCCGGCTGGATACCGATGCTGCGCAGGGCGGCGACCGAGTGCTGGGTGGGCTTGGTCTTCAGCTCACCGGAGGGGCCGATGTACGGCAGCAGGGAGATGTGCACCACGAAGACGTTGTCCCGGCCGACCTCGTGGCGGACCTGGCGGACGGCCTCCAGGAAGGGCAGCGACTCGATGTCGCCGACGGTCCCGCCGACCTCGGTGATGACGACGTCCACGTCATCGGTGGCCATGCGCCGGATGCGGTGCTTGATCTCGTTGGTGATGTGCGGGATGACCTGCACGGTGTCGCCCAGGTACTCGCCGCGCCGCTCCTTGGCGATCACGCTGGAGTAGACCTGGCCGGTGGTGACGTTGGCGGATCCGTCGAGGTCGACGTCGAGGAAACGCTCGTAGTGGCCGATGTCCAGATCGGTCTCGGCGCCGTCGTTGGTGACGAACACCTCACCGTGCTGGAACGGGTTCATCGTGCCCGGGTCGACGTTCAGGTACGGGTCGAGCTTCTGCATGGTGACCCGCAGACCCCGCGCCTTCAGCAGCGCACCGAGGCTGGAGGCGGTCAGGCCCTTGCCGAGCGAGGAGGCGACACCCCCGGTGACGAAGAGGTGCTTGGTCGTCATGGGCTTAGCGGCAATGGCCAAAAGGGGGCTCCCGTGGTCGCGTCGTGAGGGTGCGGTCCGGCAGCTGCCCCGCTGTCGCGGGGGTGCCGTCGCTGAGGTTCGGGGGGTTTGTGCCCGCCGCTCCACGGGCTACCAGGGTATCAGTGCCCCGGAGCGGCCGCTGGAGGGCGTCGGCGTGACACGGCCCGCCGCACCTCTGCCGCACCGTACGCTGTCATGACAACAACGCGTATCGTCCGCACCTCGCGTATCGCTACAACTACCCCGCGTACGCATCCCCTGGACACCACGAGCCCCACCCGTGATCCGGCCACCCGATCGGCGGTCGTGACGCGAGCCACGATATGGACGGGCTCAAGCGGATCACTGTCCTGCGTCGTATCCTGCTCGGACGAAACGCTACGAGCCCCGGCACGGCACCACCAGCTCGCCTCCGGAACAAGAGCTCGTCCAATATTTTCCGGAGACCGTAAGCACGCCCGCAGGGGCATACGGCCGTTCGAATGGGGAAGCACGTGGCCGGGCGTATCGAGGACTACGCACTCATCGGTGATATGCAGACCGCCGCCCTCGTCTGTAAGGACGGGACGGTGGACTGGCTGTGCCTGCCCCGCTTCGACTCCCATGCCATCTTCGCCGGTCTACTGGGCACCGAGGAGCACGGATTCTGGCGGCTGGGCCCCGCGCACACCGCCGGGAGCGAGCCCCCGACCGCCGACCGCCGCCGCTACCGGGGCGACTCGCTGGTGCTGGAGTCGGAGTGGGACACCCCGCGCGGCACGGTCCGCGTGATCGACTTCATGCCGCCGCGCGACGGCGCCCCGCAGCTGGTGCGGATCGTCGAGGGGGTCAGCGGCCGGGTGCCGGTGCGCTCCGCACTGCGGATGCGCTTCAGTTACGGCTGGGTCGTGCCGTGGGTGCACCGGGTGGACTCGCGGACGGTCGCCGTCGCCGGTCCCGACTCGGTGTGGCTGGACACCGAGGTCGACACCTTCGGCAAGGACCTCACCACCTACGCCGACTTCACGGTGGCCCCCGGTGACCGGATCGCCTTCACCATCAGCTGGCAGCCCT
Source organism: Streptomyces sp. NBRC 110028 (assembly GCF_001417735.1). Classification (GTDB taxonomy): domain Bacteria; phylum Actinomycetota; class Actinomycetes; order Streptomycetales; family Streptomycetaceae; genus Streptomyces. Next base: position 2,971 of record NZ_BBUZ01000029.1, on the reverse strand, counting down.
CGCACAAGGAGCCGCCCGCTCTGCCCGAGCCGGAGGCCGCGCTGGAGGCGACCGAGGATTTCTGGCGGGAGTGGGTCGAGCACTGCACGTACCACGGCCCCTACCGGGACGCGGTCGTCCGCTCGCTGATCACCCTCAAGGCGCTCACCTACGCCCCCACCGGCGGCATCGTCGCCGCGCCCACCACCTCGCTGCCCGAGGAGATCGGCGGCGTACGGAACTGGGACTACCGCTTCACCTGGCTGCGGGACGCCGCGATCACCCTGTCCTCCCTGCTGCGCACCGGCTACCGCGAGGAGGCGCGCGCCTGGCGCGAATGGCTGCTGCGCGCGGTCGCGGGCGACCCGGAGAACCTGCAGATCATGTACGGCATCGCGGGTGAGCGGGAGCTGTCCGAGGCCGAGCTGACCTGGCTGCCCGGCTACGAGAACTCCCAGCCGGTCCGGGTCGGCAACGGCGCGGCGGGCCAGCTCCAGCTGGACGTCTACGGCGAGGTCACCGAGGCGCTGCACCTGGCCCATATGACGGGCCTGGCCCGCAACGACTACGCGAGCGTGCTCCAGCTCAAGCTGATCAACTACCTGGAGGAGCACTGGGACGAGCCCGACGAGGGCATCTGGGAGGTGCGCGGCCCGCGCCGGCACTTCGTGCACTCCAAGGTGATGGCCTGGGTCGCCGTCGACCGCACCGTCAAGCTGATCGAGTCGGGCGAGGTGGACGGCCCGCTGGACCGCTGGCGGGATCTGCGCGACGAGATCCACCGGGACGTGTGCGAGAAGGGCTACGACGCCGAGCGCAACACCTTCACCCAGTCCTACGGCTCCAGGGAGCTGGACGCCTCCCTGCTGCTCATCCCGCAGATGGGCTTCCTGCCGCCGGACGACAAGCGGGTCATCGGCACCATCGAGGCGATCCAGCGCGAGCTGTCCACGTCCGACGGTTTCGTGATGCGCTACCCGACCGCGGGCGAGGACGCGGGCGTGGACGGACTGGAGGGCGACGAGGGCGCCTTCCTCGCCTGCTCGTTCTGGCTCGCCGACGACCTGGCGATGATCGGCCGGGTGGACGAGGCCCGCAGGCTCTTCGAGAAGCTGCTGGGGCTGCGCAACGACCTGGGGCTGCTGGCCGAGGAGTGGGACCCGCACCACCAGCGCCAGGTGGGCAACTTCCCGCAGGCGTTCAGCCACGTCCCGCTGATCGACACCGCCCTGCGCCTGACCGCCTCCGGCGCGTACGGCGGCTGACGCGACGGCCCGCGGGGGCGGCCCGGACCGGATGGAAACCCAAGGAACGATCACCGTGGCGCGGGCCCTGGACCTGCCCGCCCTGCGCCGCGGCCTCCCCGAGGTGGTGACCGGGGCCGAGCTGCTGGACCGGCCGGTGCGCTGGGTGCACGCGGGTGAGGCGCCGAACATCGCCGCCCTCCTCAAGGGCGGCGAGCTGCTGCTGACCACCGGTCTCGGGGTCGGCCCCCGCCCCGCCGAGCAGCGCGCTTATCTCCGGCGGCTCGCCGAGCGCGGCATCGCGGCACTGGTGGTGGAGCTGGGCCCGCGGTTCCGCACGCTCCCGGTGGCGGTGGTCGACGCGGCGCGCTCGTGCGGGCTGCCGCTGGTGCAGCTGCACCGCGAGGTGCCGTTCGTGGCGGTCACCGAGGAGATCCACACCGAGATCGTCAACGAGCACTACGCCCTGCTGCGCCAGGCCGACGTCGTCCACCGCCAGGGCACCGAGGTGCTGCTGCGCGGCGGCGGAGTGCCGGAGATCCTGCGGAACTTCGCCGAGTTCGCGGGCAACCCGGTGTACCTGGAGACCCCCGACGGCCGGCTGCTGTACGCGGCCGGGCCCGCGGGCGTGGCTCCTGGCGCCACCGATCCGCTCCAGGCGTGGGAGGGGCTGCGCGCCCGCCGCGCCGACCGCAGGCCGCCCGAGCCGCCGGCGGGCAGCGTGCTGGCCGATGTGCCGGGCGGCGGCCGGGGACCGGGCGCGGTGCGGGCCCGGCTGACCGTGCTGCCGGTGACCGCGCCGCTCGCCCCGGTCCACCGCATCGCCGCCGAGCGGACCGCTGATCTGCTGGCGGTGGTGCTGCTGCGGGCGCGCCAGGAGGAGGAGCTGACGGCGCGCGGCCGGGGCGACTTCCTGACCGATCTCGCGGAGGGGCGGGTGGAGCCGTCGGACGCGCCCGCGCAGGCGCGGGTGCTGGGGTTCCGGCCCTCCGGCGACGGCCCGCTGCTGCCGATGGTGATGCGGCTCGCGGAGGACCCGCGTCCGCTGAGCGGGGGCGGGGCCGCCGGGGGCGTCGGCGCGGAGAGCTGGGCGGAGCTGGCCCACGCGCTGCGGGAGGAGCTGGCGTCGGTGGGCGCGCCGGTGCTGCTGGGCGTACGGCTGCCGGAGGCCCGGGTGCCGCTGCTGGTGGGCTTGCGGACCGCGGCGGACCGCGGCGCGGTGGCGATGCGCGTCGCGGCGGCGCTGCGGGCGGGGGTGGGGCGGGCCTGGCCGGACCGGCCCGCCGGGGCCCATCCGCCGGTGGTGATCGCCGGTCTCGCGGCGGGCTGGGACGGGGTCGGCGGCGAGCTGCGGCACGCGGCGGAGGCGGCGCACGCGGCGCACGGGCTGGCGGACCGGGACTGGTACGACGTCCGCAGCCTGGATGTCGACCTGTTGCTGTGGCGACTGCGTGAGCACGGCGACCTGGCCGCCTTCGTCGACCGGGTGATCGGCCCGCTGCTCGCCCACGACCGTGACGCCCGTCCGCCGCTGGTGCCGACGCTGGAGGTCTATCTGCGGCACGCGGGCCGCAAGGCGGAGACGGCCCGCGCGCTGCACCTCAACCGCCAGACGCTGTACGACCGGCTGGCCCGGATCGCCCGGCTGCTCGGCACCGACCTGGAGGACCCCCAGACGGTGCTCGCCCTGGGGGTGGCCCTCCAGGCCCGCCGCCATGTGCGGTGACGACTTCCGGAAGAAGTCGTCT
>NZ_BBUZ01000028.1 GCF_001417735.1 Streptomyces sp. NBRC 110028 | reverse complement strand
AGGGGGCGTCCCGGCACGTTGGCAAACACGTTCGCCACCCGCGACCTCGGCCGCCGCCTGGTCTACTCGATCAACCCCACGACCCTGACCGGCGCCGAGAGCCCGTACCTGACCTCGCTGGCCCTGAACACGTTCCTGCCCACGGACCGGACGCGGCCTCAGACGCCGCCTCAGACGCGGTCGAACGGCTCCGCATAGGCGAACGGCCCCTTGAGGGTGGGTTGATACGCGGTCAGGGGACGGACCTGGAAGTAGTCGCCCCAGGCCGGGTCGGGGGCCGTGATGCCGTACGCGCTCGCGGGGCGGAAGCCGAAGCGGCCGTAGTACGCGGGGCTGCCGAGGAGGGCCACCAGGGACTCGCCGAACGCGTCCGCAGCGCCCAGGATCGCGTGCATCAGCGCCAGACCCACGCCCCGGCGCTGATGGACGGGGTGGACGCTGAGCGGGCCGAGCCCGAGCGCGAGGTCGGGGCCGACATGGCCCCGGGTGCACACCACATGGCCGATCACGTCCCCGCGGTCGTCGGCCGCGACGAACGAGAGGGCGGGCAACCAGGCATCACACGTACGGAGTTCATCGAGGAGGGTGACCTCGACCGGGACCGCGCTCTCCAGCTTCCCGAACGCTGCCGCCGTGACGTCGCGTACACCGGCGATGTCGGAGGGGGTTTCTCGTCGGATCAGCATCGGCACAGGATGCGCGGCGATCGGCGGTCGGGGCAAGCGCATTTGGCGGTTGCGGCTGATCGCGCCTCCGTGACCGGCACGAGCGGGGCGGGCCGGCGCGGCCGGTGAGCCGCCGCAGATCAGCCGGTCGGTAGAGATCAGCGGGCGGCGAGGGCCCGTTCGGCCCGGACGTACGTCACGTCGTGATCGGCCAGGACGTTCGCGGCGACACCGGGGCGGGCCAGCAGGGCGAGCAGGAGGTGTTCGTCGCCGATGCGCTTGTCGCCGCGGCCGACCGCGATCCGCAGCGACCGTTCGAGCACCGACTTGGCCTCGGCGTCGAGCCGGCCCCGGGAGCGGCGGCGGCGCGGGGTGGCGGCGGCCAGGGCGCCGGCGCCGTGCTCCTCCTCCACACGGGAGACGACCGCGTCCACATCGATGCCGAGCCCCGCCAGCGCCTCCGCGTCCGTGGCCGAGATGCCGCCGCGGCGGCGGGCCTCGGCCAGGGCGCGTTCGATGGAGGCGCGGCGCGCGGTGGCACCCAGGGCGGCCAGGACGTGGGCGGCGGGGCTGCCCGTACGGTCCAGGAGCGCGAGCAGCAGCTCGGGCTCGCCGACCGGGGCGCCGCCCGTCCCGTCCGCCCGCCGGACGGCCCCGCGGACGACCTCGCGGGCACTGGTGGTGAACCTCTCGAACATCAACGCCTCCCGTGCTTCTTGTGAACCGCCTGACGGCTGACGCCCAGTTCGGCCGCGATCTCCTGCCACGACCAGCCCTTGGCGCGGGCGCTGCGCACCTGTACGGCCTCCAGCTGCTCCAGCAGCCGGCGCAGCGCGGCGACGGCGCGCAGTCCCACGCGGGGGTCCCGGTCGCCGGCGCGTGCGGCGAGATCCGTTGCTTCGGTCATGCCGTCAATTTATGTTGACACCCGGGTGGCGTCAACCCTGATTGACAACCCTGGTGGTAATCGGTTCGACGCGGCATCGGCGACTCCGGCAACCTCTCGCCATGAACCCCCATCACTGGCCCCTCTACGGGCTCCGCCTCCACACCCCGCGCCTGGAGCTGCGGCTGCCCGACATCCCCCGCACCGACGAACTGGCCGCCGTCGCCGCGGGCGGGGTGCACGATCCGGCGGAGATGCCGTTCAGCGTGCCGTGGTCCGACGCCGCCCCGGAGGAGCGCGGGCGGGCGACGTTCCAGCATGTGCTGCGCACGATCGCCGAGTGGCGGCCGGAGGACTGGACGCTGAGCCTCGCCGCGCTGCACGAGGGCACGGTGATCGGACGGCAGGACCTGTTCGCGGCCGACTTCGCGGTGACGCGGGAAGCGGAGACCGGATCCTGGCTCGGCACCGCCCACCAGGGGCGGGGCTTCGACACGGAGATGCGGGCGGCGGTGGCGCATCTGGCGTTCGCCGGGCTGGGGGCGCACAGCCTCACCTCGGGCGCGTTCGTGGAGAACGGGCGCTCGCTCGGCGTCTCGCGCCGCCTCGGCTACCGCCCCGACGGCCTGCGGACGCTCGCCGTACGGGGCGAGGCCCGGACGCTCCAGCGGCTGCGGCTGGACCGCGCGGCCTGGGAGGAGCGGCGCACCGTGCCCGTCGAGGTGCGGGGGCTGGAGCCGTGCCGGGAGATGTTCGGCGCGGCCCCAGGCCCCGAGCGCCGCTGATGCGATGACGCATGGCCCGATTTACGGTGGTTCGAGGGGATCGCGAAAGCGGGCAACGGCGAGATCATCGCGGTCGGCGAATCGTATGACTCCAGGTCCGCGGCCCAGAAAGGCGTCGAGTCGGTCAAGAAGAACGCGCCCTCGGCCGAGGTCAAGGAGATCCCGGCCGAAAAGGCGTAGGACCGCGCGCACGGCCCACGAAGCCGCGGGAAGCGCGGCGGGGTCACGGTAGCCGCGCCGTACGGCCGACGGCGTCCGTACGGCGCTCGCTACGCTCCCGTGCGTGACCAAGCCCCCGATATCCCAGGCTTGGACGGCGGCTCGCGCCCGGCTCCGGCGGGTCCGCACCGCAGCCGCGCGCTCCTGGTCGCATCCCCGGCTGAGGTGGCCCAAGCGCGTCGTCGCGGCCCTCGCGGGGTGTCTGGCGCTGTCCCTGCTCGCTGCCGGGATCGCGCCGCGTTGTGAGCGACGCGGGCGATCCGGAGCCCGGCACCCGCACCCGCGGCCGGGCCGCGGTGTGGCTCGGCCACGCCTGGGTGGACGGCCGCAACGGCGACGCCGAACTGGCCTCCCTGGCCCGGCGGATACGCGGCACCGGCATCCGCGACCTCTACGTCCACGCGGGCCCGCTACGGCACGACGGCACGCTGCCCGCGAAGCGCCACCCGCGCGCCGGGGGGGCTGCTGAAGGCCGTCCACCGTGAACTGCCCGGCGTCCGCGTACAGGCGTGGCTCGGCGACGTCCTGGCCACCGAGGTCCCGACCGGGCTGCGGCTCACCGATCCGCGCGGCCGGGCCCACGTGGTGCGCTCCGCCCGTCAGGTGCTCGACGCGGGCCTCGACGGCGTCCTCTTCGACCTGGAGCCGCTGCACTCCGGCGACCGCGACTGCCTCACCCTCCTCGACGACCTCCACGCCCTCACCCGCGCCCGCCGCGCCCCGCTCTCCGTCGCCGGGACGTGCGGCTCGCGCCGTTCGCCCGGGTCGCCTAGAACGCCGCCCGGGTGGCGGCCAGGAGGCGGGAGGTGTCGTCGGGGCAGATCATGAGGGCGCGGCCGACCGTTTCGAGGACCGCGCGCTCGGCGGGGCGGTAGGGGCCGTCGGCCACGGCGATGCGGGCGCCCTGGAGGAGGATCGCCTCGCGGCCGGTGGGGGCGAGGTGGGGGGCCAGGGGTTCCAGGGCCTCGTGCAGTTCGATGGCCAGCGCCGTACCGCAGGGGTCGAGGCCGTCGCGCTCGCCGGTGGCGGCACCGGGCAGGCGGCCGGTGTCGGCGGCGAGCGCCTCGATGAGCGCGAGGAGCTGGCCCTCGTCGCAGTCGGCGAACCCGGCGGCGCGCACGGCGGAGACCGCCACCTGCCGCACCGCCGTGGCCTCGGTGCCGCCCGCGGCGAGGACCGCGAGGGCGACGGTGTGCACGGCGTCGCGCAGCATCGCGGAGAACCGGGTGGTGGTGGGGTGGTCCAGGACTTCGGTGCCGAACCGGGTCGCGCAGGCGGCGCATTCGACGACCGGCGCGACCGGCCCTCGGGGCAGCAGCGGCAGGCCGAGCACCACGATGCGGCGGCGGCCGGTGCGGCGGCGGTAGTTGCGGTCGCCTCCGCAGTCGGGGCAGAAGAACTCACCATCGCCGACCGTCCGCCACAGGGTGCGGACGCCTACCACACATCGGTCCCGGTCACGGTGGGCTCGCGCGTGCACCACGTCACACCTCCATAACGCTTCGGCCACGTTGCCGCGTTGACGTGATGCTAGCCACATTCGTGATGTGCCGTCAGTACCCCGAACGGAGACAACAGGCCAAACACGAGGCCCCGCCCACCTCTCGCGGTGCACGGGGCCCCTTGTGGGTGACAAGGTCAGCGGGTGTTCACCGCCGTGCGCGGTTGACCGCCGAGACGACGGCCTTGAGGGAGGCGCGCACGATGTTGGCGTCGACGCCGACGCCCCACAGCACCTTGCCGTCGATCGCGCATTCGATGTACGCGGCGGCCTGGGCGGCCGCGCCCTCGCTCAGGGTGTGCTCGGAGTAGTCCAGCAGCCGTACGTCGATGCCGATGGCGGCCAGCGCGTTGAAGAAGGCGGCCAGCGGGCCGTTGCCGGTGCCGGTCAGGACGGTCTCGGCGCCGTCCACGACGGCCTCGACGGTGAGCGCGTCGGTGCCCTCGCTGGTGGTGGAGGTCTGGGCGGTTCGCAGCGCGATCCGGCCCCACTGGTTGTCCTCCGTCGGCAGGTACTCGTCCTGGAAGGTCGCCCAGATCTGGGCCGGGGTGACCTCGCCGCCGTCGGCGTCGGTCTTGGCCTGAATCGTCTTGGAGAACTCGATCTGCATGCGGCGCGGCAGATCCAGGTTGTGGTCGTTCCGCAGGACATAGGCGATACCGCCCTTGCCGGACTGCGAGTTGACCCGGATGACGGCCTCGTAGGAACGGCCGACGTCCTTGGGGTCGATGGGCAGGTACGGGACGGCCCACTCGATGTCGTCGACGGTCTTGCCCTGCTCGGCCGCGCCGGCCTCCATCGCCTCGAACCCCTTCTTGATGGCGTCCTGGTGGGAGCCGGAGAAGGCGGTGTAGACCAGGTCGCCCGCATAGGGGTGGCGCGGGTGGATCTGCATCTGGTTGCAGTACTCGGCGGTGCGGCGGATCTCGTCGATCTGCGAGAAGTCGATCTGCGGGTCGACGCCCTGGGAGAACAGGTTCATGCCCAGCGTCACCAGGTCGACGTTGCCGGTGCGCTCGCCCTGCCCGAACAGGCAGCCCTCGATGCGGTCCGCCCCGGCCATGATCGCCAGTTCGGCGGCGGCGACGGCCGTGCCGCGGTCGTTGTGCGGGTGCACGGACAGGCAGATGTGCTCGCGGCGGGACAGGTTCCGCGACATCCACTCGAACCGGTCGGCGTGAGTGGAGGGCGTCGAGCGCTCGACGGTCGCGGGCAGGTTGAGGATGATCTCGCGGCCGGCCTCGGGCTGCCAGACGTCCATGACGCCCTCGCAGACCTCCAGCGCGAAGTCCAGCTCGGTGTCGGTGAAGATCTCCGGGCTGTACTGGTAGCCGAAGACCGTGTCGTCGCCCAGGATCTTGTCGGCGTACTCGACCACCAGCCGGGTGCCGTCCACCGCGATCTGCTTGACCTGCTCACGGGTGCCGCGGAAGACGACGCGGCGGAAGGTGGGCGCGGTGGCGTTGTACAGGTGCACGGTGGCCTTGTGCGCGCCGCGCAGCGACTCGACGGTGCGCTCGATCAGCTCTTCGCGGGCCTGGGTGAGGACGGAGATCGTCACGTCCTCGGGGATCGCGTCTTCCTCGATGATCGACCGCACGAAGTCGAAGTCGGTCTGCCCGGAGGAGGGGAAGCCGACCTCGATCTCCTTGTATCCCATGCGGACCAGCAGGTCGAACATCTCGCGCTTGCGCACCGGGGACATCGGGTCGATCAGCGCCTGGTTGCCGTCCCGCAGGTCGGTGGACAGCCAGCGCGGCGCGGCGGTGATGCGGTTGTTCGGCCAGGTGCGGTCGGGGATGTCGACGGCCTCGTACGGGCCGTACTTGTGGATCGGCATGCCCGAGGGCCGCTGGGTGACGGTCGCGGCGGTGACGGGGGTGGGACGGCCTACGGCGCGCTGACCGGGATTGTCGGACGTGCTCATGATGCGTGGGCTCCTCTGCTGTCCGCTTGGACGAAAGTCCATGGGGCGGCCGACGGGGCGTAATCACCGCAACACCGAACTCCGCGGGGAGGGGGTCGGCCTACGACTACAGGCCCTCGCCGCGGCGGCTAAGAAGAAGCAGCCCGAAACGCATGATGTCCGGAAGCTTAACCGAGACGCGCGCGGCGCGGGGTCCCGTATCACTATGCGGACCACGGCATCCCGCGCGGGCGAATGGCCATGAACCACTCGATTTCATCAATCATGACCGCAAGGCGTGACAAGCGATCGACCCAGTGCGACATTGCCTGGATGGATGTCAACGCGAACTCCCGCAGCCGCGGTGTCTTCTGCACGATCGTGCCGCCGCATGTCCTCGACAAGCTGTCCCGATCCGAGGACTCCGCCCTCGCCGGCCCCGCCCGCCGCACCCTGGAGCGGGACGCCCTGGAGCGCACGCGCCGCCGGATCACCACCGTCCGCGGGATCGCCGCCCCCACCCTGGAGGGCGCGCGCTCCGACCGGCCCCGGCGCACGATCTACGACTCCCAGCACCAGGACACGCTGCCGGGCAAGAAGGTCCGCGGCGAGGGCGACACGGCCACCTCGGACGACTCGGTGACCCGCGCGTACAACGGGCTGGGCGCGACCTTCGAGCTGTTCCTCAAGGTCTACGGCCGCCACTCGATCGACGACGCGGGCCTCGCGCTGGACGCGAGCGTCCACTACAGCGAGGACTACAACAACGCCTTCTGGAACGGCGAGCAGATGGTCTTCGGCGACGGTGACGGCGAGGTCTTCCTCGACTTCACCATCCCCGTGGACGTCATGGCCCACGAGCTGACCCACGGCGTCACCCAGTACACCGCCAACCTGGAGTACTTCGGCCAGTCCGGGGCGCTCAACGAGTCGATGTCCGACGTCTTCGGCTCGCTCGTCAAGCAGCACGCGCTGGGCCAGAGCGCCGACGAGGCCGACTGGCTGATCGGGGCCGGGCTGCTGGCGGAGCGGGTCACCGGGGTGGCCCTGCGCTCGATGAAGGCCCCCGGCACGGCGTACGACGACGACGTCCTCGGCAAGGACCCGCAGCCGGCCACGATGGACGACTACGTGCGCACCTCACGTGACAACGGCGGCGTCCACATCAACTCCGGCATCCCCAACCACGCCTTCTACCTGGCCGCCACGGCACTCGGCGGCAGCGCGTGGGAGAAGGCCGGGCGGATCTGGTACGACGTGCTGACCGGCGGCGAGCTGTCGCAGGAGGCGCAGTTCGCCGACTTCGCCCGGCTCACGGTGGCCGCGGCGCAGGCCCGCTACGGTGAGGGCGAGGAGCGGGACGCGGTGCGGGAGGCCTGGGAAGGCGTCGGAATCACCGATCTGGACGCGCGCTGATCCTCACCCTCGGGGTACTGATGGACCTATGCGTATCTCCGTGACCCGCTCCGGCGGATTCGCCGGAATCGAGCGCCGGGCCGATCTGGACACCACCGGACGGCCCGACGCCACCCATCTGTCCGCCCTGGCCCACCAGGCCGTCGAATCCGGCGCCCCGGAGGCCACGCGCGGCGTCCCGGACGGCTTCCACTACGAGATCACGGTGGACGGCCGCACGGTCCACGCCGCGGACCCCCACCTCAGCGACGCCCAGCGCGAGCTGGTGCGGACGGTCCTGAAGGAGGGCACGTAGCGCGCGGGCTCGTAAGCCCCGCTCTCAGAAACCCAGCCTGCGCAGCTGCTTCGGGTCGCGCTGCCAGTCCTTGGCGACCTTCACATGAAGGTCCAGGAAGACCGGCGTCCCGAGCAGGGCCTCGATGTGCTTGCGGGACTTGGAGCCGACGTCCTTCAGACGGCGGCCCTTCGGGCCGATGATGATGCCCTTCTGACTGGGGCGCTCGATGTACAGATTGGCGTGGATGTCCAGCAGCGGCTTGTCCGCCGGACGGTCCTCGCGCGGCAGCATCTCCTCCACCACCACCGCGATGGAGTGCGGCAGCTCGTCCCGTACGCCCTCCAGCGCCGCCTCCCGGATCAGCTCGGCGACCATCACCTGCTCCGGCTCGTCGGTGAGGTCGCCCTCGGGGTAGAGCGCCGGGCCCTCGGGGAGCAGCGGGACGAGCAGATCGGCCAGCAGGCCCACCTGGCCGGCTCCTCTCCCGCCACCACCCTCATCCGAGGGACTGCGTCCCGCCCTCTCTTTTTCCGCGCCCACGGCCGAGACCGGGACGATCTCGGCCCACTCGATGCCCAGTTCCTTGCCGAGCCGGTCGATGGCCAGGAGCTGCTGGGCCAGTTGCTCGGACTCGACCAGGTCGGTCTTGGTGACGATCGCGACCTTGGGCGTCTTCTTGATCCCGGCCAGCTCGGCGGCGATGAAGCGGTCGCCGGGGCCCAGCTTCTGGTCGGCGGGCAGGCAGAAGCCGATGACGTCGACCTCGGACCAGGTGGTCCGTACGACATCGTTCAGCCGCTCGCCGAGCAGGGTGCGCGGCTTGTGCAGACCGGGGGTGTCGACGAGCACCAGCTGTGCGTCGGGGCGGTGCACGATGCCGCGCACGGTGTGCCGGGTGGTCTGCGGGCGGTTGGAGGTGATCGCGACCTTCGTCCCCACCAGCGCGTTGGTCAGGGTCGACTTGCCCGCGTTGGGGCGGCCGACGAAGCAGGCGAAACCCGAGCGGTGCGGGGTCTCCCGCTGCTCGGTCGGGGACGGGGTACCGGCAGTCATGGCCACCATTCTCCCCGATGCCCCGCCCCGCTCCGACCAGCAGTCCACCCACCCCGCCCGCGGGGCGGCGGATCAGACGGGCAGCGTGGTGCGCAGGGTGCCGTCGGTGCCCGCCAGCAGGAGGGGGGTGCCGGCCCCGCCGAGGTCGCGTACGGCCGCGCGGTCCTCGTCCGAGGCGGTCTCCGCCTCGGTCACCACGGCCGCGGCCTCCAGCGACTTCGCGCCGCTGGCGACCGCCATCGCGACGGCGGTGCGCACCGCGCTGAGCCGGAGCGAATCGAGGGCGACCGTGCCGGCGACATACGTACGGCCCGTCTCGTCGCGTACGGCGGCGCCCTCCGCGACGCCGTTGCGAGCCCGCGCGGAGCGGGCCAGCGTGATGATCTTGCGGTCTTCGGGGTCCAGCTGCGCTGCATCGCTCATACGGATGAGCATAGGACGGGGCGCTGACAGTGCGCTGACCGGGCGTGACACCGCTTGCGCGGCTCGCTTGGCGCGCATGGGCCCGCGCCGGGCCGCAGTGGCGACGGCCCGGCGCGGGCGGTTTCGGGGGCCCCGTGGCGCCGCTACGGGTACAGCGGCAGCGGCTGGAACGTCAGCGAAGCGGAGCCCGACGACGCGCTCAGTCCGGGCGCACCCGCGAAGGAGGCGGTGTACGTGCTGGCGGTCAGCACCGACGACGGGACGGTGACGTTGCTGCGCGTCGCCGTGCCGGAGGCGTCGGTGACCGCGCTGCCCAGGGCGACCGGGCCCACAGCGGTGTTGGCGACGAAGGTGAGGGTCTGGCCGGGGACCGGGTTGTTCGACGCGTCCCTCAGCGTCGCGCTCAGGGTCGGGATGATGAGCATGCCGTTGAACCGCAGCCGGATGGTGGCCGGGGTCGCGGTCACGGTGGTCCCGGTCGACACCATGCTCACGACCTGGGTGATCGTCGGTGAGGTCGAACCGGTGAAGCAGCCGTCGCCACCGTAGGTGGCGGTGACCGTGTGCGGTCCGGCGGTGAGGGCGCTGGTACTGACGGTGGCCTGCCCCGAGGCGTTGAGGGTGCCGGTGAGGGTGGGACCACCGCTGATCGCGAAGGTGACGGTCCCGGTCGGCGTGCCCGTCGCGGGTGGCACCGCGGTCACGGTGGCCGTGAAGGTCACGTTCTGGCCGGGGGTGGAGGGGTTGGGGGCGGAGGTGAGCGTGGTGGTGGTGCTCGCCTGGTTGACGGTGATGGGGACGGAGGCCGAGGACGAGGCCGCGACGCCGGTGTTCCCGGAGTAGGTGGCCGTCACCGCGTGCGTCCCCACCGGGATGGCACTGGTCGTCACACACACCTGACCACTCGCGTTCAACGTGCCCGTGAGCGTCGGACCACCCGCGATCACGAACGTCACCGTCCCGGTCGGAGTGCAGGTGCTCGGCGGTGCGACGGTCACGTTCGCGCAGATGGTCACCGGCTCGCCGCAGACGGACGGGCTGGGCGTGACACTCACCGAGGTGGCCGACGTGCCCTGGCCCACCGTGACCGACGCTGTGCCGCTGGAGCCCGCGATGTTCGTGCTGCCCGCGTACGTGGCCGTCACCGCGTGCGTCCCCACCGGGATGGCGCTGGTCGTCACACATGCCTGACCACTCGCGTCCAGCGTGCCCGTCAGGGTCGGACCGCCGGTGATCGCGAAGGTCACCGTGCCCGTGGGCGTACAGGTGCTCGGCGGCGACACCGTCACCTGGGCGCAGAGGGTGATCGGCTCGCCGCAGACCGGCGAGGCGGGAGACACCGTGACCACGGTGGTCGAGGCTCCCTGACCGACCGTGAGCGATCCGGCGCCCGTCGAGCCGGAGACGTCCCCGTTGCCGCCGTAGGTGGCCGTCACGGCGTGGATCCCCACTGGGACGGCACTGGTCGTCACGCACGCCTGACCACTCGCGTCCAGCGTGCCCGTGAGCGTCGGACCACCGGCGATAACGAACGTCACCGTGCCCGTCGGGGTACAGGTACCGGGCGCGACCGTCGCCACCTGCGCGCACAAGGTCACCGCCTCGCCGCAGACCGGTGAGGCGGGGGACACGGTGAGAGTCGTGGACGAGGACGCCGGGCTGACGGTGAGCGGCACCAAGGGCGAGTTGGACGCGGCGAAGGTGGTGTCGCCGCTGTAGAACGCGGCGACCTGGTGAGTGCCCACGCTCAGGGCGGGGACGGTGACGGAGGCGTTCCCCAAGGCGTCGAGGGTGCCCGTCGCCGTGGGCCCGTCCGCGCTGATGATGAAGGTGACCGTGCCGGTAGGTGTGCCGCTGCCGGGGGGCACCGCCGCCACGTTGGCGGTCAGCGTCACGGTCTCCCCGCAGACGGGCGCGGGCGGAGTGAAGGTGACGGTGGTGGTGGTCGCCGCCTGATTGACCTGCTGGATGGTCGTGCCGGACGAATTGTCCAGCGGGTCTGCGGTGTTGACGAAGTTCGCCGTGACCACATGGGAGCCGATGGCGAGAGACGAATCGGTGACGCTGGCCGTGCCGGAGTCCAGCCCGGTGGGGGTGAGCGTCACGGGGCCGAGGGTCGGGCCGCCGGCGATGACGAAGGTCACGTCACCGAACGGAGCGGTGCCGGCGGTGATGCCGGTGACGGTGGCGGTGTAGGTGACGGATTGGCCGACGACGGAGGGGTTCGGTACGGAGGTCACCGTGGTGGTCGACATGGAGGCGGCCGCCCTTCCTGTGCTCAGGGGGAGGTGAGCCGCCTGGCTCCGCGTGGCGTACACGCCGCGCGGAGCCACGGCCTCTGTCCGGGGGTGCCCATACAGCCGATCGGTCTACGTCAAGCAGACAAGCCGGCTGTCCCCCGACAGGGGTATGGGCGGCCCACCGGTCGGTATCTGCAAGTAAGCCGTCGCCTACGTCAGATGGGCCAGACCGCAGAGGGTGAATGCATCCGTATGGCGCAGCGCGACCTCGCACGTCCGTGCGCCTTCACGCGCGGGCGTGAGAGAGGGCGCCCCCGCGCCCGCGCCCGTCCCCCCGGCGGCTGCGAAACGGCACGCGTCGGCGCCGCCCCGGTGTCTCATGACTCGGTGCCTTACGACCCAGTGCCTTACGACCCGGTGCCTTACGACCCGGTGCCTTACGACTCGGCCGCCGCCGTCTCCCGCACCGGCTCCACCAGCACCGTCACGATGCGGTTGCGGCGGCCCGCCGGGGATTCGGCGGTCAGCCGAAGCGCCTTCAGGGCCGGGTCGGTGCCGCCCTCGGGGATGTCGACCTGGGCCGTGGCGCCCGCGATCGGCACGCGGCCCAGCGACTTGGCGAGCAGCCCGCCCACCGTCTCGACGTCCTCGTCCTCCAGGGCCGTGCCGTACAGCTCGCCGAGATCGCCGAGGCCGAGCCGGGCGGTGACCCGGTGGGTGCCGTCGCCGAGGTCCTCGACGGGCGGCAGTTCGCGGTCGTACTCGTCGGTGATCTCGCCGACGATCTCCTCAAGGATGTCCTCGATGGTGACGATTCCGGCCGTGCCGCCGTACTCGTCGATCACCACGGCCACATGGTTGCGCTCCCGCTGCATCTCGCGCAGCAGATCGCCCGCGTTCTTGGTGTCGGGGACGAAGGCGGCGGGCCGCATGGCGGTGGAGACCAGATCGGACTCGGACTCCCGGTTGATGTGGGTCTTGCGGACCAGGTCCTTCAGATAGACGATCCCGACGATGTCGTCCTCGTTCTCCCCGGTGACCGGGATCCGGGAGAAGCCGGAGCGCAGCGCGAGGGTGAGCGCCTGCCGGATGGTCTTGAAGCGCTCGATGGCCACCAGATCGGTGCGCGGCACCATCACCTCGCGCACCAGGGTGTCGCCCAGCTCGAAGACGGAGTGCACCATGCGCCGCTCGTCGTCCTCGATCAGCGACTCCTGCTCGGCGAGGTCGACCAGCGCGCGCAGCTCGGCCTCGGAGGCGAACGGGCCCTTCCGGAAGCCCTTTCCGGGCGTGAGCGCGTTACCCAGGAGGATCAGCAGCGGCGGGATGGGGCCCATGATGCGGGCCAGCGGGATCAGCACATAGGCGGCGACGGTCGCGGTGTTGAGCGGATGCTGGGCGCCGATGGTGCGCGGCGAGACACCGACCGCCACGTACGACACCAGGACCATCACGCCGATCGCGACCGTCAGCGCCTTCCAGGTCTCCGGGAAGCCGCGCACACAGGCGAACGTGACGACGGCGCCCGCCGCCACCTCGCACGCGACGCGCACCAGCAGCGCCACGTTGAGGTAGCGGGTGGGGTCCTCGGCGACCAGCATCAGCTTGGCGCTGCCCCGCCGCCCGTTGCGCACCGCTTCCTCGGCGCGGAACCGGGTGGTGCGGGCGAGGCCCGCCTCGGCGCAGGCCGCCAGCCAGGCGACCACCACCAGCAGGACCGCCGCCGTGAGGAGCTGCCCGTTCATCGGGTGGTGGGGGCCGGGGAGGGCCCGGTCAGACCGTACTCGGCCCGCCAGCCGTCGATGATCGCCGCCTGGAGGCCGAACATCTCGGCGCGCTCGTCCGGCTCCTCGTGGTCGTAGCCGAGGAGGTGGAGGACGCCGTGGACGGTGAGCAGTTGCAGCTCCTCGTCCATGGAGTGCCCGGTCGGCGCCTCCTCCCCCTGCTTCTTGGCCACGTCGGGGCAGAGCACGATGTCCCCGAGGAGACCTTGCGGCGGCTCCTCGTCGTCCTTGACGGGCGGCCGCAGCTCGTCCATCGGGAAGGACATGACATCGGTCGGCCCCGGCAGGTCCATCCACTGGATGTGGAGCTGCTCCATGGCGTCGGCGTCGACGACGATCAGCGACAGCTCGGAGAGCGGGTGGATACGCATCCGGGCCAGGGCGTAGCGGGCGACGTCCAGGATCGCGCGCTCGTCGATGTCCGTACCGGATTCGTTGTTGACGTCGATCGCCATGGGGTGGTTCGTCTTTTCTCGGGGTTCTCGGGGTTCTCGGGTCTGCTCGGTCTGCTCTGTCCGCTCAGGGAGGGTCACTGCCCGTTGCGGCTGTCGTACTGCTCGTACGCGTCGACGATACGGCCGACCAGCTTGTGCCGGACCACATCCTTGCTGGTGAGCAGGGAGAAGTGGACGTCGTCGACGCCGTCCAGGATCTCCCGCACCTGGCGCAGACCGCTCTTGGTCCCGCCCGGGAGGTCGACCTGGGTGACGTCACCCGTGATCACGATCTTCGAGTCGAAGCCGAGCCGGGTGAGGAACATCTTCATCTGCTCGGGGTTCGTGTTCTGGGCCTCGTCGAGGATGATGAACGCGTCGTTCAGCGTGTTGTGTGTAAGCAGGTAGTCCTCAGTGACATACAACGAGTCTTCCGCCGCGACCTGGATGCACACGGCCTCCTCACGGCCAGCGGGCTCGATGCTGTCGATGGAACGCATCGGACGACCACCGCCCCCGGCTGCGTGGTACTTGTCCCGCTTACGCGGTAGCCGGAACGGCTCGATGCCCTCTGGGAGTCGGATGTCCATGATGTGCGCGTCATGGCGGTAGCCGACATCACGGCCGTTCGCCTTGCCCGGCGTCCGGCCTGCCGCTGTCCGGCAGCGCGTGTACGCGACACCGCCCAGCGACCGGACCAGGGAGAGCACGTCATCCTTCAGCTGGGCCGACGTGGTGGTGTACTGGATGCGGCAGGTCCGGCCGACCTGGGCGACCGGTCCGCCGTCGGAGTCCAGCAGGCCCTGAAGGACGGCGAGCCGGACCTCCGCCGCGTTGTGCAGATAGCTTTCCGGGACGAACTTTGAATGCGAGCGGGTGCCGAGCAGCCCCAGGGTGCGCAGCACTCCTGTGACCGGGTTCTCCAAGGTGACGACGTCACCGGACGCCCGCACCCGGTTCAGGACGTAATCCACGCTCGACTTCCGGCGCATCTGGACACCGGGCAACGCCGCACCGAAGGCTGAGGCCAGCTCCGGGTCCTCGGTGGAGAAAGCGGGCGTGGTGGATCCGGTCAGGCAGCCGTCCCCGAGCAGCAGACCCAAGGCGTACGGGTCCATGGGGACCTCTCGCTCCGGGAAATGCACAGGCGCGGTGAGCATCGGAAGCTCGTACCTGCGGGCATGCGCGGCACGCAGTTTGCCGATCATCTGCCGGGTCTCGAGGACCCGCCACGGCTTGTTCCGGCGGCGGTCCGAGGCGGTGCGCACGGTCCACAAATGCTCGCCGCAGCACAGGGTCCGGGAACCGTCCTGGGCGGTGACACGGTAGATGTCCTTCTCACCCTGCGGGTAGACACCGAGGACCGGGGTCGGCTCGCCGTTCGATCCGATGACCAGGTCCCCCACCCGGAGGTCGCCTATCGGAAGCCAGCCGTCCGGCGTGAGGACCTTGGTGAAGACGGGCTGCGCACGGCCGCGCATATACGCCAGCGGGGCGACCTCGATCGTGCCCGCGGCCATCAGGCGCGGGATGGAGTCGGGGTCGAGCATGTCGTGCAGCGCGTCGTACAGGGGCCGCAGATACGGGTCGATCTTCTCGTAGAGGGTGCCCGGCAGGAAGCCGAGCCGCTCCCCCGCCTCGACCGCGGGCCGGGTCAGGATGATCCGGTTGACCTGCTTGGACTGCAGGGCCTGGACCGCCTTGGCCATGGCGAGATAGGTCTTGCCGGTACCGGCGGGGCCGATGCCGAAGACGACGGTGTGCTTGTCTATCGCGTCGACATAGCGCTTCTGGTTGAGCGTCTTGGGGCGGATGGTGCGGCCGCGGTTGGAGAGGATGTTCTGCGTGAGCACCTCGGCGGGCGTCTCGGCCGCCTCGCCCTCGCCGTTCTCGGCTGCGCGCAGCATGGAGATGGAGCGCTCCACCGCGTCCTCCGTCATCGGTTGACCGGTGCGGAGCACCAGCATCATCTCATCGAACAGACGCTGGACCAGGGCGACTTCCTCAGGGTCCCCGGTCGCGCTGACTTCGTTGCCCCGGACATGGATATCGGTCGACGGGAACGCCTTTTCGATCACACGCAGCAGCGAGTCACCCGACCCCAGAACCATGACCATCGGATGCTTGGTCGGGACCGTGAACTGCGCATGCGCCTGCGGTGCTGTGGTTGGTTGCGTCATGGGCTCGGCTCTACGGCCTGCTCCTACCTCCTGCGACAAGGGTTCTCGCTGCTCGACAACCTTGGGATACCAGGGTACGACGGGCCACCGACAACACCCGAGTGCTTTTGCTCCCTTCCGTTCATCACACCGTGCCCCGAACGCTGAAGTGCCTGGTGCGGGGCACGGGTGTTCACGCCCGGCGGAAGCCGATCGTGGGGACCGCCCGGCGCAGGAGGCTCGGGCGGGCGGCGGTGGGCAGCAGGCGGTCGAGGAAGGCGTAGCGGCGCAGCGCGCTCGGGGTCTGGTCGTCGTAGGAGCGGGCGTGCTGCCACCAGGCGCCGATCTCGCACCAGCCGGGCGCGGAGAGCGAGCCGCCGAACTCCTGGACGGACAGCGCGGCGGTCAGCCCGGCGAACGCGAGCCGGTCGGCGAGCGGCCACTCGGCGAGAGTGCCGGTGACGAAGCCCGCGACGAACACGTCCCCGGCGCCGGTCGGGTCCAGGGCCTCCACGGCGATCGCGGGCACCTCGGCGGTCTCGCCGGTGCGGCCGTCCACCGCGTACGCCCCCTCCGAGCCGAGGGTGACCACGGCGAGCGGCACCCGGTCGGAGAGCGCGCGGGCGGCGGCGCGCGGGCAGTCGGTGCGGGTGTAGGACATCGCCTCGGCCGCGTTGGGCAGGAACGCCTCGCAGTGCTCCAGGTCGGCGAGGTCCGCCGGGTCCCAGCGGCCGGTGTCGTCCCAGCCGACGTCCGCGAAGATCCGGCTGCCGTGCCGGGCGGCCTCGGCGACCCACTCCTCCCGGCGGCCGGGCACGAGGGAGGCGATGGCGGCCCGGGCCGGGGGCGGGCAGCTGGGCGCGGGCTCCTCGGGCGGCGGCGCCTCGTGGCCGTGGCTGACCATCGTGCGCTCCCCCTCGTACGCCATGGAGACGGTCACCGGGGAGTGCCAGCCGGGGATGGTGCGGGACAGCGACAGATCGATGCCCTCGCCGCGCTCCAGCGCGTCCCGGCAGTAGTCGCCGTAGTGGTCGTCGCCGAAGGCGGCGGCGAGCGAGGTGCGCAGCCCCAGCCGGGCCAGCGCGGTGGCCATGTTGGCGACGCCGCCGGGGCTGGACCCCATGCCGCGGGCCCAGGACTCGGTGCCGCGGACGGGCGCGGAGTCCAGGCCGGTGAAGATGATGTCGAGGAAGACGGTGCCGGTGAGATAGACGTCATAGCCCGGGTCGCCGGGGTCGCGGACGGCCGCCAGGGGATCGAGCAGGGGGCGGCAGGGCGATGGCTGGTCAACGTCGTGTGTCGTCACCGTGTGCTCCCAGGGAGGTCCGCTCTGTTCCGTTGCCGCCGTTCCGCGCCGCCGCTCTGCGCCGCCGTTCTGCGCCGCTGTTCCGCGCCGCTGTTCCGCGCCGCTGTTCCGCGCTGTGCCGCTGTCCGGGGTCGGTCACGGCTGCCGGGACGGATGCGGCCAGTGTGCCCGATGGCATACGCCCCGCGGCGGGACGGCGGCGCCGGGGGGTGTCTTGTGGATCAGTCCGGCGTGATCCACAAGACACCCCCTAACGCCGCTTCGGCACGGCCACGCTCATCAGGTCCTGGGCGACGGTCAGCTCCCCCTCGAAGCCCGCCGCCCGCGCCTGGCGCTCGAACTCGGCCGGGTCGCCGTAGCGCTGCGAGAAATGCGTCAGCACCAGGTGGCGTACGCCCGCCCCGGCCGCGACCCGGGCCGCCTGCCCGGCCGTCAGATGGCCGTGCTCGGTGGCCAGCGGCTCGTCCTCGTCCAGGAACGTCGACTCGATCACCAGCAGATCGCAGCCCTCCGCCAGCCGTTCCGCCCCCTCGCACAGCCGGGTGTCCATGATGAACGCGAACCGCTGGCCGGGCCGGACCTCGCTGACCTCCTCCAGCGTGACGGTGCGCCCGTCCCGCAGAATCGCGCCCTCCCGTTGGAGCCTGCCGACCTCGGGCCCGCGCACCCCGTGCGCCGCGAGCCGCTCCGGCAGCATCCGGCGGCCGTCGGGCTCGACCAGGCGATAGCCGTAGGACTCGACCGGGTGCGAGAGGCGAACCGCCTCCAGGGCGTACGCGGGGGTGCGGGCGATCACCTCGCCGTCACCGCTGACCGGCCGCTCGGTCAGCCGCACCGTCTCGCGATAGGCCGTGGCGTACCGCAGCCGGTCGAAGAAGCGCTGCCCGCTCGCCGGGTAGTGCGCGGTCACCGGGTGGGGGACCCGGTCGAGGTTGATCCGCTGGATGACTCCGGCGAGCCCCAGCGAGTGGTCCCCATGGAAGTGGGTGACGCAGATCCGGTTGATGTCATGGGCGGCGACCCTGGCCCGCAGCATCTGCCGCTGCGTACCCTCGCCGGGGTCGAACAGCACGCCCTCGCCGTCCCAGCGCAGCAGATAGCCGTTGTGGTTGCGGTGCCGGGTCGGCACCTGGCTCGCGGTGCCGAGGACGACCAGTTCGCGCGTGGACAACGGGACTACCCGGGGGGCCAGTTGAGGCCGCGGCCGCCGAGGACGTGGGCATGCGCGTGGAAGACGGTCTGCCCGGCGCCCGAGCCCGTGTTGAACACCACCCGGAAGCCGGTGCCGTCGATCTTCTCGTCGGCGGCGACCGCGCTCGTCTCGCACAGGATGTCCGCGGCGACCTGCGGCTCGGCGGCCGCCAGGGACGCGGCGTCCGGATAGTGCGCCTTGGGGATCACCAGGACATGCGTCGGGGCCTGGGGGTTGATGTCGCGGAAGGCGACGGTGGTGTCCGTCTCACGGACGACGGTCGCCGGCACCTCCCCCGAGACAATCTTGCAGAACAGGCAGTCGGCCTGCGGTTCTCCCGCCACCGGTGGCTCCTCACGGATCGTCGGCTGGATCATCGGCACTTACGGATCATCAAGGGTTTCGGACGGGATGCTACCGGGCCTCCCGCAGGGCGGCCCGCTCGAACCAGATGGTGATCAAGGGCGGCACCCAGCCCGCGTGCGTGAGCACCTGGAGGACCACCCGGTCCGTCCACGGGACGGTCACGATCAGCACCGCGCACACCGTGCACCACACCGCCTCGCAGGGTGCGGTCGAGGCGGCCGGGGCGGCGCAGCGCGCCGTCCACGTCCCAGGGGTGGTTGGTGGCGGCGAGTACGAACCACCCCTCGTTGGCGTCCGCGTCGACCCCGTCCAGTTCGGCCAGCAGCTGGTTGACGGTGGTGCGCAGCCCGCTGTGGCGGAGCTGGCTGCGCTTGGCGCCCAGGGCGTCCAGCTCGTCCAGGAAGAGCACGCAGGGGGCGCTGCGGCGGGCGGTCTGGAACAGTTCGCGCATGTTCCGTTCGGAGTTCCCGATCCACATGTCGAGCACGTCGCTGATGCTGACCGACATGAAGTGGGCGCCCAGTTCCCCGGCCACGGCGCGCGCGATGTACGTCTTGCCGCAGCCGGGCGGCCCGTACAACAGCAGCCCGCCGCGCAGGCTCTTGCCGTACAGCTTGCGCAGCTCGGGGTTGCGCATGGGGGCGAGGAAGGCCGCGTCCAGGCGCTGTTTGACCTCGTCCATGCCGCCGATGTCGGCCAGGCGCACACCGGTGCGCTCCACCTCCCACGCGGAAGTTCCCCCGGGGTCGTCGGAGCCGTCGGCGGCCAGCGGCCGGTGCGGCTCGGGGGCGTCAGGGGTGTCCGGCGTCTCGACGAAGCGTGGCGGGACGACGTCCGCCAACTCGCCCTCGGCCCGCCGCCAGTCGTAGGAACCGCGTCCGGAGGAATCACGTCCGGACGCGGGACCGGGAGCGCCTCGCGGCGGCGCGGGCGGGGCCGCCGGGGCGGGAACGCGCGGGTCCACCGGCGCGGGGGCGGGCGGGGCCGTGACGGCGCGCGCCATCAGGGCCTGCGCTTCGGCGTTCCCGGGGTCGCGCTGAAGGGCCGCCGCGGTCTGGGATATCGCGTCCTGCCCGAGCCCGCCCTCCAGCAACAGCCCGGCCAGGTGCAGCCGCAGGGGCACGTCGTCCGGGGCGGCGGCGACGGCCGCGCGGAGGCTCTGGATCAGCGGTGACTCGTCCGGCATGGCGCACAGCTTATGCGGGCCTATGTGCCGGGTGCGGTGGTTCTCCGGTCCCAGGGGTGGGTGGGTGTGGCCCCGTCCCGGGGGTGGGTGCGGGCCGGCGTGGGGCTCCCGGTGTCGTCGCCGCCGTCGCACTCGCCGATGACGTTGGCCTCGAACACCTTGGCTCCCGCGACACTGCCGGTCAGATCGCCGCGTACGCAGTGGTTCTTGCGCACATAGGTGACCCTGCCGCCGATGCCGATGGACTTGTCGTCCTCGGTCCTGCCGCGGCAGTTCACGGTGGCGTCCGTGGTGCCCGAGTCACCGGTGCCGGAGGCCGAGGCCCCGGCGGTGGGTCGGGTCTTGAGGTCCGCGTTGCAGGTCAGCCAGCGCACCCCGACGCCGCCCCGCTCCAGGGCGGAGGTGCCGACCTTGTCCGTGGTGATCGATACGGCGATCGCGGTGACCCCGCCGTCCCTCGGCTCACACCCCGTGGCCGCGACGGCCGCGGCCACGGCGGCCACGGCGGCCAGCAGCGTCCGTCCGCGCCGCACATGATGGCTCAATACCCCCATAGGGGACAGGTTCCCATCGCGCGTGGCGAACCGGAAGACCATCATCGGCCACGTGGCGGTGCGCCTCTAGCCCCAGCGGCCGGTGCGCCCCAAGAGCAGTGCGGCGGCGGCCGTTCCGGCCGTGGAGGTGCGCAGGACGCTCGGGCCCAGCCGGTACGGCCGTGCGCCCGCCGCGGCGAAGGCCGTCAACTCCTCGGGCGAAACGCCCCCTTCGGGGCCCACGACGAGCACGATGTGGCCCTCGTGGGGCAGTCGGGCGGTGGCCAGGGGGTCGCTGCCCTCCTCGTGGAGCACGGCCGCGAGGTCGGCATCGGCGAGAAGTCGGGCAACCTCCTTGGTCGTCATCGCGTCCGCGACCTCCGGGAAGGTCAGCCGACGGGACTGCTTGCCCGCCTCGCGCGCGGTCGACCGCCACTTGCCGAGCGCCTTCTGCCCGCGCTCACCCTTCCACTGGGTGATGCAGCGGGCGGCCGCCCACGGGACGATCGCGTCGACGCCCGTCTCGGTCATGGTCTCCACGGCCAGCTCGCCGCGGTCGCCCTTGGGCAGCGCCTGGACGACGGTGATCCGCGGGTTCGGCGCCGCCTCGTGGCGTACGCCGTCGACCTCGACCAGCAGCCGGTCCTTGCCCTCGACGGCCGCCACGGTGCCCGAGACGCCCGTACCGGCGCCGTCCGTGAGGATCACGGCCTCACCGGCCCGCAGCCGCTTCACCGACACCGCGTGCCGTCCCTCGGGGCCGTCGAGCGCGATACGGGCCCCTGTGGCCGCTCCCGCGAGGGAGTCGGCCACGAACACCGGGGCGGTCACGACACCACGCCTCGCGGGGCCTGGAGCCCGTGCGTGGCCCCCGCCGCGTCCAGTTCGGCGGCCAGGGTCTCCACCAGCCGCGCGGCGGGCAGGTCACGGGCCAGTTGGTGCCCCTGCCCGGCCCACAGCGCCATCGCCTGCTGATCGCCCTGCTGGGCCGCCGCCTTGCGCAGCCCGGAGGTGAGGTGGTGCAGCTGGGGGTAGGCGGCCGGGGCGTACGGGCCGTGGTCGCGGATGAACCGGTTGACCAGCCCGCGCGCCGGGCGGCCGGAGAAGGCCCGGGTCAGCTCGGTCCGGCCGAACCGCGGGTCGGTGATGGCCCCCTTGTGCAGCGCGTTCGCCCCCGACTCGGGGCAGACCAGGAACGCGGTGCCCAGCTGCCCCGCGGCCGCGCCCGCCGCCAGCACCGAGGCGATCTGCGAACCGCGCATCAGCCCGCCCGCCGCGATGATCGGGATCCGCACCGTCTCGCGCACCAGCGCGACCAGCGACAGCAGCCCGAGGACGGCGCCGGGGGCGTCGTCGGCCGGGTCGTTGCGGAAGCCGCCCTGGTGGCCACCGGCCTCCACGCCCTGGACACAGACGGCGTCGGCGCCCGCCCACTGGGCGGTCTCCGCCTCGACGGCTGAGGTCACGGTGACGACGGTCCGGGTGCCCACCCGGGCGAACGCCTCCAGCACGGTGCGGGTGGGGCAGCCGAAGGTGAACGAGACCACCGGGACCGGGTCGTTCAGCAGGATCGCCAGCTTGGCTTCGTACGCGTCGTCCGAACCGGACTCGGGGTCGCCGAGGGCGGTCCGGTAGTGGGACGCCTCGCCCGCGAGGCGCTCGGCGTAGACCGCGACGGCGGCCGCGTCGCCGGGCGACTGCGGCATGAACAGGTTGACGCCGAAGGGGCGGCCGGTCAGCCCGCGCAGCTGCTTGATCTCCTCGTGCATCGCCTCCGGCGTCTTGTAACCGGCGGCGAGGAAGCCGAGGCCCCCGGCCTCGCAGACGGCGGCGGCGAGCTGCGGGCAGGAGGCCCCGCCGGCCATCGGAGCCTGCACGATCGGGTACCGGGCGAGATCGGTCAACGCGGAGGACATGGGCACATGGTGCCATGTCCCCCGCGGCGAACCGTCACCGGATCAGCGTCACCGAAGGCGTCGCGCGACGACGCCTACCGTCCGTTGAACGCGTCCTTCAGACGCGAGAACAGCCCCTGCTGCCCCGGCTTGGCTGCATTCCCCCGGGGGGGGCAACCCCCGGACCCCCGGCCGGGCGCCTACCGTCCGTTGAACGCGTCCTTCAGGCGCGAGAACAGCCCCTGCTGCCCCGGCTTGAATTCCCCTGTCGGCCGCTCCTCACCCCGCAGCTTGGACAGCCGCCGCAGCAGCTCCTCCTGCTCCGGGTCGAGCTTGGTCGGCGTCGTCACCTCGACGTGCACGATCAGATCGCCCCGGCCGCCGCCGCGCAGATGGGTGACGCCGCGCTGGTGCAGCGGGACCGACTGGCCGGACTGGGTGCCGGGCCGGATGTCGATCTCCTCCATGCCGTCCAGCGTCTCCAGCGGCACCTTGGTGCCGAGGGCCGCCGCGGTCATCGGAATCGTCACCGTGCAGTGCATGTCGTCGCCGCGCCGCTGGAAGACCGGGTGCGGCACCTCGTGGATCTCCACGTACAGATCGCCCGCCGGGCCGCCGCCCGGGCCGACCTCGCCCTCGCCCGCGAGCTGGATGCGGGTGCCGTTGTCCACACCGGCCGGGATCTTCACGGTCAGCGTGCGCCGCGAGCGGATCCGGCCATCGCCCGCGCACTCCGGGCACGGGGTCGGCACCACGGTGCCGAAGCCCTGGCACTGCGGGCACGGCCGCGAGGTCATGACCTGACCGAGGAAGGACCGCGTCACCTGGGAGACCTCACCGCGGCCGCGGCACATGTCGCAGGTCTGCGCCGAGGTGCCCGGCGCCGCGCCCTCACCGCTACAGGTCGTGCACACCACGGCGGTGTCGACCTGAATGTCCTTGGTGGTGCCGAACGCGGCCTCGTTCAGCTCCACATCGAGGCGGATCATGGCGTCCTGGCCGCGTCGGGTCCGGGACCGCGGGCCGCGCTGCGAGGCGGTGCCGAAGAAGGCGTCCATGATGTCGGAGAAGTTGCCGAAGCCCGCGCCGAACCCACCGGCGCCGCCCGCGGCCGAACCCGACGGGTCCCCGCCCAGGTCGTAGACCTGCTTCTTCTGCGGGTCCGACAAGACCTCGTAAGCGGCGTTGATCTCCTTGAACCGCTCCTGGGTCTTCGGATCCGGGTTCACGTCCGGGTGCAGCTCGCGTGCGAGCCGGCGGAATGCCTTCTTGATCTCGTCCTGCGAGGCATCGCGCTGCACGCCCAGGACTGCGTAGTAGTCCGTCGCCACTTACGACTCCGCCAGGATCTGTCCGACGTAACGTGCCACTGCGCGTACCGCTCCCATCGTTCCGGGGTAGTCCATGCGGGTCGGTCCGACCACGCCGAGTTTGGCGACGGCCTCGTCGCCCGAACCGTAGCCGACCGCGACGACCGAGGTGGAATTCAGCCCCTCGTGAGCATTCTCATGCCCGATGCGCACGGTCATACCCGAGTCTTTGGCCTCGCCGAGCAGCTTGAGGAGGACGACCTGCTCCTCAAGTGCCTCCAGCACGGGCCGGATCGTCAGGGGGAAATCATGCACGAAACGCGTGAGGTTCGCGGTGCCGCCGATCATCAGCCGCTCTTCGGTCTCCTCGACAAGCGTTTCGAGCAACGTCGCCAGCACGGTCGAGACCGTCCCCCGGTCCTCCTGCTCGAAGGACTCCGGAAGATCCTGCACCAATTGCGGCACATCCGCGAACCGCCGCCCCACCACCCGGCTGTTGAGCCGGGCCCGCAGATCCGCCAGCGAGTCGTCGCTGATCGGAGCCGGGCAGTCCACCACGCGCTGCTCGACCCGCCCGGTGTCGGTGATCAGCACCAGCATCACCCGGGCCGTGGCCAGCGGCAGCAGCTCCACATGCCGCACCGTCGAACGGGTCAGCGACGGATACTGCACCACCGCGACCTGCCGGGTCAGCTGCGCCAGCAGCCGGACGGTGCGCCCCACCACGTCGTCGAGGTCGACGGCGTTGTCCAGGAAGTTCTGAATGGCCCGCCGCTCCGGCGCGGACAGCGGCTTCACCCCCGCCAGCCTGTCCACGAAGAGCCGGTAGCCCTTGTCCGTGGGGATGCGCCCGGCGCTGGTGTGCGGCTGGGCGATGAAGCCCTCGTCCTCCAGCGCGGCCATGTCGTTGCGCACCGTGGCCGGGGAGACCCCCAGCCGGTGCCGCTCGGTGAGCGCCTTGGAGCCGACCGGCTCCTCGGTGCCCACGTAGTCCTGGACAATGGCACGCAGCACCTCGAGTCTGCGTTCGCTGAGCACCCCGCGCACCTCCAGTCCAGCCGTGTCATCAGGTCGTCCGTCTGGCACTCAATGCTCACGAGTGCCAGAACCCCTCAGCCAGTGTACGGCGGGGTGCGGTGGCCACGGCAAGAGCCGCCCCCCGCCGGTGCCCGGCCACACGTCACGCTATCGCTGTTGGAGCTAGCGTCTCGGTATGAAGACGTGTTGGGAAGAGGCCGGGTGGGAACAGCTCGCGCCCGATGTCGCCCGGCGCCGCCTGCCGGACTGGGACTGCACGGTCGGCGTGATCGTCGGCCGTACGGACGTCCTCGTGGTGGACACCGGCTCGACGCTGCGCGAGGGCGCGGCGCTGCGCGCCGAGATCACCCGGCTGACCGGCCGCCGGCCGACCCGGATCGCGCTCACCCACCCGCATTTCGACCATGTGCTGGGCACGGCCGCCTTCGCGGGCTGCGAGGCGTACGGGGCCACCGGTCTGGACGCCCTGTTGCGGCGCGACAGGGAGGTGCTGCGCGAGGACGCGGTACGGCACGGGGTGGCCCCCGGTGCCGCCGCCGAGGCCGTCGATCACCTCGTACCGCCGCATCACGCGGTCTCCGGGGAGATCAGCCTCGACCTGGGCGGCCGGTCCGTGCTGCTGGCGAACGTGGGCCCCGGGCACACCGCCCACGACCTGGCCGTTCTGGTGCCGGGCCGACCGGAGGTGGTCTTCTGCGGCGATCTGGTCGAGGAGTCGGGCCCGCCGCAGGCCGGGCCCGACGCGATCCCCTCCCACTGGCCCGCCGCCCTCGACCGGCTGCTCGCCCTCGGCGGCGAGGACGCGCGGTACGTCCCCGGCCACGGGTCGGTCGTGGACGCGGCGTTCGTACGTGACCAACGCGACGAACTGGCCGCGCGCTTCGGCGTGTCACGCTGAGGCGCCGCGCTATCGTCATCCGGATGCGCAGCCGACGGTACGACTCGGATCTGACCCCGCCCTGGAAGCGGCAGCAGCCCGCCCCCGAGGTCCCCGCCGACCCGGATCTGGTGGTCGAGGAGGTCACCACCGGGTTCTGTGGTGCCGTGATCCGCTGTGAGAAGACCGCCCAGGGGCCGACGGTCACTCTGGAGGACCGCTTCGGCAAACATCGTGTCTTCCCCATGGAGCCGCGCGGCTTCCTCCTGGAGGGCCGCGTCGTCACCCTCGTACGCCCGCGCGCGACGGCCCCCGGCGCGCCGCGGCGCACGGCCTCCGGCTCGATCGCCGTCCCGGGCGCCCGCGCACGGGTCGCCCGCGCCGGGCGCATCTACGTGGAGGGCCGCCACGACGCTGAGCTGGTGGAGCGGGTCTGGGGCGACGACCTGCGCATCGAGGGCGTCGTCGTGGAGTACCTGGCGGGCATCGACGACCTGCCCGCCATCGTCCGCGACTTCTCCCCCGGCCCGGACGCCCGGCTCGGCGTCCTGGTGGACCATCTGGTGGCCGGGTCCAAGGAGTCCCGGATCGCCGACCAGATCACCGACGAGAACGTCCTGGTCGTCGGGCACCCCTTCATCGACGTGTGGGAGGCCGTGAAGCCGTCCTCGCTCGCCATTCCCGCCTGGCCGTCGGTGCCGCGCGGCCAGGACTGGAAGACGGGCGTCTGCCGGGCACTGGGCTGGCCGGAGAACACGGGCGCGGCGTGGCAGCGGATCCTGTCCGCGGTCCACTCCTACAAGGACCTGCGGCCGGAGCTGCTGGGCAAGGTCGAGGAGTTGATCGACTTCGTCACGGCGCCGTGACGGCGCCCTGACGGGTCTTTCAGTCCACCACGTCCCGCACCACCGCGTCGGCCAGCAGGCGGCCCCCGAGCGTGAGCACGGCCCGGCCCCGCCGGTAGGGCTCCGGCTCCAGCAGGCCGTCCTCCAGCGCCCGCGCCGCGGCCGCGGCGCCGGCCGGGCGCAGCAGCTCCAGCGGGCACCCCTCGGCCAGCCGCAGCTCCAGCAGGATCCGCTCCACCCGGCGCTCCTCGTCGGACAGCAGCTCCCGCCCGGCACCCGGTGAGCGGCCCTCTCCGATCGCCTGGGCGTAGGCGCCGGGGTGCTTGACGTTCCACCACCGCACCCCGCCGACGTGGCTGTGCGCGCCGGGTCCGGCGCCCCACCAGTCGGCGCCGCGCCAGTACAGCTCGTTGTGGCGGCACCGGCCCTCGGGCGAGGTCGCCCAGTTGGAGACCTCGTACCAGGCGAAGCCCGCCGCCGACAGCGTCTCCTCGGCGATCAGATACCGGTCCGCGTGCGCGTCGTCGTCGGTCATCGGCACCTCGCCGCGCCGGATGCGGCGCGCCAGCTGGGTGCCCTCCTCGACGATCAGCGCGTACGCCGACACATGGTCCGGTCCCGCGCCGAGCGCCGCCTCCAGGGAGGCCCGCCAGTCGTCGTCGCTCTCGCCGGGGGTTCCGTAGATCAGGTCCAGGTTCACATGGTCGAACCCGGCGGCCCGGGCCTCCGCGACGCAGGCCTCGGGGCGCCCGGGGGTGTGGGTGCGGTCCAGCACCTTGAGGACGTGCTGCCGGGCGCTCTGCATCCCGAACGACACCCGGTTGAACCCGGCCTCCCGCAGCGCCTCCAGATAGCGCGGATCGACCGATTCCGGGTTGGCCTCGGTGGTGATCTCGGCGTCGTCCGCGAGGCCGAACTCGTCCCGGATGGCCGCGAGCATCCGCCCGAGGTCCTCGGCCGCGAGCAGCGTCGGCGTGCCCCCGCCGACGAACACGGTCTCGACCGGCCGCGGATCGTCCCCCAGCACCTTCCGCGCGAGCCGCACCTCCTCCACGACCTGCTCGGCGTAGGTGTCCCGGGAGGCGAGCACCCCGCCGGAACCGCGCAGCTCGGCGGCGGTGTACGTGTTGAAGTCGCAGTACCCGCAGCGGGTGGCGCAGTAGGGCACGTGCAGATAGAACCCCAGCGGCCGCGCCGCCGCGCCGGCCAGCGCGCCGGGGGGCAGCGCGCCGTCCTGGGGCATGGGGTCGCCGTCGGGCAGTACGGAAGGCATACGCCCCATTGTCCGCCATGCCGCGGCACGCCCCCGCCATGCGCCCTACAGCGCCCTGAGCACCAGCATCGCCAGGTCGTCGTCCGGGGGCTCCACCGCGAACTCGTCCACCGCCCGCCGCACCCGCTCGGCGACCTCCCGCGCGCTCATCCCGGCGCAGCCTCCGAGCACCGCCGCGAGACCGTCCTCGTCGTCGAACTGGCGGCTGCCGGAGCGGTGCTCGGTCACGCCGTCCGTCACGCACAGCAGCGTCTCGCCGGGCGCCAGATCGAACGTTTCACTCTCGTACGCGGCCTCGTCCACCACGCCGAGGAGTATCTGCGGCACGGCGACGGTTCGTACCGTTCCATCGGGCTGGAGGAGCAGCGGCAGCGGATGGCCCGCGCTCGCCAGCGTGCACCGCACCACTGCCTCGCCGCCCTGCCGCAGCGGCACCAGCTCGCCGTAGAGGACCGACAGGAAGCGCGCCGAGCCGCCGCCCGGCGGCAGGCCCGCGCCGCCGTCCGCGCCACCGGCCGCCTCGACGGCCTCGCCGACGGCCTCCTCGCCCAGCAGCTGGTTGAGGCGGTCGAGGACCTCCCCCACGCCGTAGCCCTCGCGGGCCAGCAGCCGCAGCCAGGGCCGCACCAGGCCGGTCACCACGGCCGCTTCAGGACCGTTTCCGCAGACGTCGCCGAGCACGAAGCACCAGCGCCCGTCGCCGGCCGGGAAGACGTCGTAGAAGTCGCCTCCGGCCGAGATGTCGCCGGTCGGCTCGTACACGACGGCCGATTCGACGCCGGGGATCCGGGCGATCCCGGACGGCAGCAGCCCGCGCTGGAGCACCCGGCTGATGGTGGCCTGGCGGGTGTAGCGCCGGGCGGAGGCGAGGGCGAGCGCGACGCGGCGCGTGAAGTCCTCGATCAGGCCGACCACTTCGTCCGGCATGCGGACGAGCCCGGCCCGCCCGAGCAGCAGCGTGCCCAGCGCGCGCCCGCCCGCGATCAGCCGGCAGGCGAGCGCCGCACCGCCGGGCCCGTACGCCGCGGGGTCGGCCGGCCATGGCCAGTCCAGCGCCCCGCCGCGCGCGGTGGCGGGCAGCAGGGGCGGTTCCTTCTCCAGCACCTGCCGCAGCCCCTCCATGCGGCTCTCGCTGGCGTGCCAGACCCGGGCCAGCCGCGGCGGCCCGCTGCCGGTGTCGAGCCAGATCGCACACCAGTCGGCGAGCCGGGGCACCAGCAGCTGTCCGGCGAGGGAGGTGACCATCTCCTCGTCGAACTGCCCGGCGAGCAGGTCGGACGCCTCGGCGAGGAAGGACAGCGCCCCGTGCCGGGTCCACTCCGGATCGGCGCGGCGGGCGGGCGTCCGGCGGGGCGCGGGGGCGACGATCTCGGTCCCGCGCGAGGCCCACTGCGGCGCGAGGTCCCCGGCCGCGGGCTCCTCGGGCACCGGCGGCTCGGCTGCGGCCGAGACCGACACCTGGAACCACACGGTCTTGCTGGCCCGCCGGTACGTCGTCCCCCACGCTTCGGCGATCTCGGCCACGAGCCGCAGCCCGTGGCCGCCGGCGTACTCCGCGCCGCCCTCGTCGGGCGGCGGATCGCCGCGCAGCACCCGGGTGGGGTGGTGGTCGGTCACCTCCACGATGAGGGAGGGCGCTTCGCCCTCGTGGCTCGACACGTCGAGCGCACAGCACACCTCGACCGCGGTGCCCGCGTGCACCACGGCGTTGGTGACCAGTTCACTCACCAGCAGGACGGCCTCGTCCGCGACCCGGTCGGTGATCCGGTTCGCGGCCGGTACGTCGAGCGCGATCCACTCGGCGAGCGCGGCACGCACGAACCGCCGTGCGGCGGAGGCCGCGAGCGGGCTGCCGGGCAGGCTCGCTCGGGCCGAGGCGCTGGTACGGACGGGGCCGAATCCCCCGACCGGCAGAGCCACCCCGCCTGCGGATGCAGACGGGGTGGAAGATGACGTCCCCACTGTGCGGCTCCTGAGAAGCTCCGTCATATGCGCCGTATCCGGCACGGACAGAGTGACAGACGGACCGCACTTATATGCACCGAGTCACGCAAGTTAACTGTGTTGAGGGGAAAAATCGTGCGTACGCCAGGCCTGTTCCGGTAAGGGACCCTGGGGCCGGACCCGGGGTGGGACCTCCGTCGGAGGCTGCCGTCGGGGACGTCCGTCAGGCCTCGCGCGTACCGGCGTACATGTCCTCGATCAGGGCCTTGTACTCCCGTTCCACCACCGGACGCTTCATCTTCAGACTGGGCGTCAGCTCGCCGTGCTCCACGTCCAGATCACGCGGCAGCAGCCGGAACTTCTTGATCGTCTGCCACCGTTGCAGCCCCTCGTTGAGCCGCCGCACATAGCCGTCGATCAACTCCCGCACCGCCTCGGTGTCCACGACCTCGGCGTAGGACTTCCCCGCCAGACCGTTCTCCTCCGCCCAGCCCATGATGGTCGGCTCGTCGAGGGCGATCAGCGCGGTGCAGTAGTTGCGGTCGGAGCCGTGCACCAGGATGTTGGAGACGAACGGGCACACGGCCTTGAACTGCCCCTCGACCTCCGCCGGGGCGACGTACTTCCCGCCCGAGGTCTTGATCAGGTCCTTCTTGCGGTCGGTGATCCGCAGATAGCCGTCGGGCGACAGCTCCCCGATGTCCCCGGTGTGGAACCAGCCGTCGGACTCCAGCACCTGCGCGGTCAGCTCGGGCAGCCCGTGGTAGCCCTGCATGATGCCGGGCCCGCGCAGCAGCACCTCGCCGTCGTCGGCGAACCGCACCTCCGTGCCCGGGAACGCCTTGCCGACCGTACCGGTGCGGTAGTCCGGCGGGTTGAGGAAGCTGGCGGCGCTGGACTCGGTGAGCCCGTACCCCTCCAGGATGTTGATCCCGGCGCCCGCGAAGAAGTAGCCGATGTCGGGGGCCAGCGCGGCCGACCCGGACACCGCGGCGCGCAGCCGCCCGCCGAACGCCTCGCGCAGCTTGGTGTAGACGAGCTTGTCGGCGGCGGCGTGCTGGGCCTTGAGGCCGAACGGCACGGACGGGGTGCCGGTGCGGCGGAAGTTGTCCTGGGAGATCTTGGCGTAGTCGCGGGCGACCCCGGCCGCCCACTGGAAGATCTTGTACTTGGCGGCGCCGCCCTCGCGGGCCTTCTGCGCCACCCCGTTGTAGACCTTCTCGAAGATGCGCGGCACCCCGCACATGTAGGTGGGCCGGACCACCGGCAGATTCTCGATGATCTTGTCGACCCGGCCGTCCACCGCGGTGGTGTGGCCGACGTAGATCTGCCCCGCTGTCAGCACCTTGCCGAAGACATGCGCGAGCGGCAGCCACAGGTACTGCATGTCGTCGGGGTAGAGCAGGCCCTCCTGGGTACCGATCGCGATGGCCATGTAGGACCAGGAGTCATGCGCCAGCCGCACGCCCTTGGGGCGGCCGGTCGTACCGGAGGTGTAGATGAGCGTCGCCAGCTGGTCGGCGCGCAGCGCGTCGGTCCGCTCCCGTACGGCGTCGGGCTGCTCGTCCAGATGCGCCGCACCGCGCTTCTCCAGCTCGGCCAGGGACAGCACCCAGCCCTCCGGATCGTCCCCGGCGGGCGTCGCGTCCTCGGCCTCGATCACCACCACATGGGCGAGATCGGGCAGCTCGTCGCGCTTCTCGCGGACCTTGGCGAGCTGGGCGCCGTCCTCGGCGATCAGGACCCGGCTGCCGGAGTCGGCGAGGATGAAGGCGGTCTCCTCGGCGTTGGTGCTCGGGTAGACCGTGGTGGTCGCCGCGCCCGCGCACAGCACGCCGAGATCGCCGAGGATCCATTCGACGCGGGTCGAGGAGGCGAGCGCCACCCGCTCCTCGGGGCGGACGCCGAGGGCGATCAGCCCGGCGGCGATGGCGAAGACCCGGTCCGCGCTCTCGCGCCAGGTCAACGGGCGCCACTCGTCGGGGCCCCGGCCGGAGGCGGGTGGCACGGGATAGCGGTACGCCTCCCGGTCCGGAGTCGCCTCGACGCGCTGGAGGAAGTGCGTCGCCAGGGACGGCGGCCGGTTCTGGAGCAGATTCTGGGTGTCGGTCACGGCATCCTCCGGGGCCCGCCTCAGTGCTTGGTGACTCGCGAGTAACCTTCGCGTGGCGATCAGCGTAAGGGCCGAAACCGTACTGCGTAAGGGGTTCCGGGCCACGTAGTTCAAATGAGGGGCGCGTTCAGAATCGAGCGTCACACGACAACGGGCCCGGCGCCTCCTGCGCACCGGGCCCGCCGATCACACCTACTTCTTCCCCTTGCCGTCGCCGCCCTCGTCGGAGGACAGCACGGCGATGAAGGCCTCCTGCGGCACCTCCACGCTGCCGACCATCTTCATCCGCTTCTTGCCCTCCTTCTGCTTCTCCAGCAGCTTCCGCTTACGGGAGATGTCACCGCCGTAGCACTTGGCGAGGACGTCCTTGCGGATGGCCCGGACGGTCTCGCGGGCGATGACCCGGGAACCGATGGCGGCCTGGATCGGCACCTCGAAGCTCTGCCGCGGGATCAGCTCCCGCAGCTTGGCGACCAGCCGCACGCCGTACGCGTACGCCTTGTCCTTGTGGGTGATCGCGGAGAAGGCGTCGACCTTGTCGCCGTGCAGCAGGATGTCGACCTTGACCAGGTCGGAGGCCTGCTCGCCGGTGGGCTCGTAGTCGAGCGAGGCGTAGCCGCGGGTCTTGGACTTCAGCTGGTCGAAGAAGTCGAAGACGACCTCGGCGAGCGGGAGCGTGTAGCGGATCTCGACCCGGTCCTCGGAGAGGTAGTCCATGCCGAGCAGCACGCCCCGGCGGTTCTGGCACAGCTCCATGATCGCGCCGATGAACTCGCTGGGGGCGAGGATCGTGCCCCGCACGACCGGCTCGTGCACCTTGTCGACCTTGCCCACGGGGAACTCGCTGGGATTGGTCACCGTGTGCACGGCGCCGTCCTCCATGTCCACCCGGTAGATCACGTTGGGCGCGGTGGCGATCAGGTCGAGGTTGAACTCGCGCTCCAGACGCTCACGGATGACCTCCAGGTGCAGCAGCCCGAGGAAGCCGACCCGGAAGCCGAAGCCGAGGGCGGCGGAGGTCTCCGGCTCGTAGACCAGCGCGGCGTCGTTGAGCTGGAGCTTGTCCAGGGCCTCGCGCAGCACCGGATAGTCCGAGCCGTCCAGCGGATACAGGCCGGAGTACACCATCGGCTTGGGGTCCTTGTAGCCGCCCAGCGGCTCCTCGGCCCCCTTGGTGAACTGGGTGATCGTATCGCCGACCTTGGACTGGCGGACGTCCTTCACACCGGTGATCAGATAGCCCACCTCGCCCACGGACAGCCCGTCGCAGACCGTCATCTCGGGTGAGTTGGTGCCGATCTCCAGCAGCTCGTGGGCGGCGCCGGTGGACATCATCCTGATGCGCTCACGCTTGCTGAGCGTGCCGTCCACGACCTTCACGTACGTCACGACACCGCGGTACGCGTCATAGACGGAGTCGAAGATCATCGCGCGGGCGGGCGCGTCCTTGACCCCGACCGGCGGCGGGACCAGCCGCACCACCGTGTCCAGCAGCTCGTCCACGCCCTCGCCGGTCTTGGCGGAGACCTTGAGCACGTCGGAGGTGTCGCAGCCGATCAGGTGCGCCAGCTCGGCGGCGTACTTCTCGGGCTGGGCGGCCGGGAGGTCGATCTTGTTGAGGACCGGGATGATCGTGAGGTCGTGCTCCATCGCCAGGTAGAGGTTGGCGAGGGTCTGGGCCTCGATGCCCTGGGCCGCGTCGACCAGCAGGATGCAGCCCTCACAGGCCGCCAGCGACCGCGAGACCTCATAGGTGAAGTCCACGTGGCCGGGGGTGTCGATCATGTTGAGCACATGGGTGACCGGCTCCGGCTTCCCCTGCTCCTCGGTCAGCGCCCAGGGCAGCCGGACCGCCTGGGACTTGATCGTGATGCCGCGCTCGCGCTCGATGTCCATGCGGTCGAGGTACTGCGCGCGCATCTGTCGCTGCTCGACCACACCGGTCAGCTGAAGCATGCGGTCGGCAAGCGTCGACTTGCCGTGGTCGATGTGCGCGATGATGCAGAAGTTACGGAGCAGAGCCGGGTCGGTACGGCTCGGCTCCGGCACATTGGTAGGGGTCGCGGGCACGCAGCGTCCTGTGTCTAGGCGGGACTCGGTGTTCTCAGTTTCTCCATGGTCCCATGAACGGCGACCGCTTCCGGGTTTGGGAGGCCACCAGCGCTGCTGGTAATCTGGCGGACTGTGTCTTACGCGCTCCTCTCGCGCGGGGCACGAACGCACGACAGACAGCGAAAACCAACGAACCTGCGAAGGCTCTTTACGTGGCGAACATCAAGTCCCAGATCAAGCGGAACAAGACGAACGAGAAGGCGCGCCAGCGCAACAAGGCCGTCAAGTCCGAGCTGAAGACCGCCATCCGCCGGACCCGCGAGGCCGTGGCCGCCGGTGACACCGAGAAGGCCACCGCTGCCGCCCGGACCGCCGCGCGCAAGCTCGACAAGGCCGTCAGCAAGGGCGTGCTCCACAAGAACAACGCCGCCAACAAGAAGTCGGCGCTCGCGCAGCAGCTCGCCGCCCTCAAGGGCTGACGCTTCCGGGCCGCCCGTACGGGTGACCCACCGGGGCGATCCGTCGCCCCCACCCCACCGTGGGGAACATCCGAGCCCTCTACCTCGGATCACGGACAGCCTTCGTAGTACGCCACGCTACGTTCAATGCCCCCGGGCCCACTCCGGGGGCATTGCTGTATCCGGATCCACCTGCGCAGCGGGGGGATTTCGGTGTTTCTTCGGGTATGTTCACGTCATGTCGATACCGGGGGAGACACCCAATCCGTACGGGCCGCCGCAGCCACCTCAGCCGCCGCTCCCGTCACAGCAGAACCCTCAGCCCCAGCCGCCGTCCGGCTCCTACGGACAGCCGCCGCAGCCTCCACCGCACGCCCCGGCGTACGCGCAGCCGACCATGCCGGGCGTACAGGTGGGCGGTGGGTACGGGGCGTACGCCGCGCCCGCCCCGATGCCGCCCGGCGGCGGCGGAAACGGGGGCGGGGGCGGGGGCGGGAAGAGCTGGCTGTGGGCGCTCGGCGGGGCCGTGGCCGCCTCGGCGGTCTGGGCGGGCGTGGTGTTCGCGACCGGAGGGTTCGGCGGCGAGCCGAAGGCCGACCTCGCGGGCTACGGCTACACGAGCGATCTGTGCTCCTCGACCGATCTCAAGGCCATCGAGGACGCCGGGTACGAGCAGAAGAACTCCAGCGGATCGACGAATCCGCGGCACAGCTCCACCCGGGACCCGGCCCTGGACTCGATGACCTGCCAGATCGACTTCGAGCCGAGCGACGCGTCCAGCGGCGACTACTCCTCGGCGTGGCTCTCCACGACGGCCGGCCTGCACCGCGAGTCCGACCCGGAGCCCGAGTTCGAGGCCCAGTACCGGCAGTACGAGGACCAGAAGACCTCCAGCTACACCTACAGGGTGAGCGAGGTGGACGGCCTCGGCGACGAGGCGTACGTCGTCACCCAGCAGAGCACCAGCAGCGGCACCGGGGCGTATGTGATCCTCGGCGTGCGGGAGGGCTGGACGACCTACCAGTCGACGTGGTCGGAGTACGTGTCCAGCTCATCGAGCGACGACGCCATGTCGTCGTCGGAGGCCACCGAGATGCTGGAGAAGAGCGCCCGGGCGACCCTGGCGAAGCTGAAGGAGTAGGGCCGGGGACCGCCGGCCGGAAACGCTAGGCACGGCCCGCGCGGGCGGCACGGGCGATGGTGACGACGGCCTTCTCCAGGGCGTATTCCGGATCGTCGCCGCCGCCCTTGACGCCCGCGTCGGCCTCGGCGACCGCACGCAGCGCGATCGACACCCCGTCCGCCGACCAGCCGCGCATCTGCTGCCGCACCCGGTCGATCTTCCAGGGCGGCATGCCCAGCTCACGGGCCAGATCACCGGGGCGGGCTCCGCGCGGGGCGGAGGCGAGCTTGCCGATGGCGCGGACGCCCTGGGCCAGGGCGCTGGTGATCAACACCGGAGCCACGCCGGTGGCCATGGCCCAGCGCAGCGCCTCCAGCGCCTCGGCCGCCCGCCCCTCGACGGCGCGGTCGGCGACGGTGAAGCTGGACGCCTCGGCGCGGCCCGTGTAGTAGCGGCCGACGACGGCCTCGTCGATCGTGCCCTCGACATCGGCGACGAGCTGGGACACCGCGCTGGCCAGCTCGCGCAGATCGCTTCCGATGGCGTCCACCAGGGCCTGGCATGCCTCCGGCGTGGCGGAACGGCCGCTGGTGCGGAACTCCGACCGGACGAACGCCAGCCGGTCGGCGGGCTTGGTCATCTTCGGGCACGCCACCTCGCGCGCCCCGGCCTTGCGGGCGGCGTCCAGCAGCCCCTTGCCCTTGGCCTGACCGGCGTGCAGCAGGACCAGGGTGATCTCCTCGGCGGGAGCGCCGAGATACCCCTTCACGTCCTTGATCGTGTCGGCCGACAGATCCTGGGCGCTGCGCACCACCACGACCTTGCGCTCCGCGAAGAGCGAGGGGCTGGTCAGCTCGGCGAGGGTGCCGGGCTGCAGCGCGTCGGGCGTGAGGTCGCGCACATCGGTGTCGGGGTCGGCCGCGCGCGCGGCCGCCACGACCTGCTGCACGGCGCGGTCGAGCAGCAGGTCCTCCTGGCCCACGGCGAGGGTCACCGGGGCGAGGGGATCGTCGGTCGTCGTCTTCCTGGCCATCGCGGTCCAGCATCCCACGGACCACCGACAGCCCGGTCTCCCGAGGGCCGGTCCCCGACGATCCGGTCCCCCGACGGCCCGGTCCCCCGACGGGCCCGGCCTCGCGTATGGCCGACAATGTTCCGGTGATGGATGGAGGACCGAACGGCGTACGCCATGTGCTGGTGCTGCCCGACCGCGACGCGGCGGAGGAGGTGGCCGAGGCGCTGCCCGGGCGCTTCGGTGTCGCGGAGGAGCCCCAGCTGGTGCGGGACGCCCTGGCAGGTGAGGACGACGCCGAGGACGCCCAGTGGCTGGTGGTCGTTGAGGATCCGGCCGCGCGGCTGGACGGGGCCGCGCTGGACGCCTTCGCCGAGGAGTACGAGGGCTGGCTGGAGACCGACTGAAGCCGGCCGTGGCCGCAACCGTCCGCCCCCTCGTCCGCTACCCGGTGACCAGCGCCAGCGCGAAGCCGTCGTACCCCTTCTCGCCTACCGTCTGCCTCCCCGTCCCGCACCACGTTGTCCCCGATGATGAGGCTGCCGGGTCGGGTGAGCCGCAGCGCCCAGGCCAGGTAGTCGGGGTTGCCGGGCTTGTCGGCGTCGATGAAGACCACGTCGAAGGGGCCGTGCTCCTCCTCGGCCAGCCGGGGCAGCGACTCCAGCGCCCTGCCGGTGCGGATCTCGACGACCTCACCCAGACCCGCCCGCTCCACATTGGCCCGCGCCACCTCCGCACACCGGGGGTCGGCCTCCAGGGAGACCAGCCGCCCGCCCTCGGGCAGCGCCCGGGCCAGCCAGATCGTGCTGTACCCGCCCAGGGTGCCGATTTCCAGGACGGTGCGCGCCCCCTGGATCCGGGCCAGTAGATGCAGCAGCTTCCCCTGATTGGGCGCCACCTGATGCGGCGGCAGCCCGGCGGCCGCGCTGTGCTCCAAGGCGGCGTCCAGGGCCGGATCCGACGGCGCCAGAAGGCCGTTGAAGTAGTCATCGACCTTGGTCCACTGTGCGAGCGACATGAGTGAGCCTCCCTTCGGCACCGACCGAGTCCGCCCCTGGAACCTACTGCCACCCGGCGCACCGGGCGTCTCCTTTTTCCACCGACCGCCGCCCGCAGCCGCGGGCCGGTCACCGCGATCGGCCCGTCCCGGTCGGTCCGCAGCACGGCGGCGCCCCGGGCCCTCAGGACCGCGACGGTGCGGGGTGACGGATGCCCGTACGGGTTGTCCGCGCCGCAGGAGATGAGGGCGAGACGCGGGTGCAGCCGGTGGATCAGCCGCGGGTCCTGGTAGGCCGAGCCATGGTGGGCGACCTTGAGCACATCCACCGGGGGCAGGGCCGGATATGCCGTCAGCAGGGCCTGCTGGGCGGGCGGTTCCAGGTCGCCGAGGAGCAGCAGGGTCAGGCTCGCCGTACGGACCAGAAGGGTCACACTGGCGTCGTTCGGCCCCTCCTGGGCCGGGGTGGCGGCCGGGGTGCCGGGCCCGGGCCACAGCACCTCCCAGGACAGCGGGCCCAACCGGCGCCGCTCCCCCGGCCGGGCCGTCACCAGGGGCACCCGCGCCGCCGCGGCCCCGCGCCGCACGGCCGCGGCCTGGCCGGGTGGCTCCGCCAGGCCGGTCGTCTCGATCGCTCCCACCGAGCGGCCGCGCAGCACCCCGGGCAGCCCGGCCACATGGTCGGCGTGGAAGTGGGTCAGGACGAGCAGCGGGATGCGGACCACACCCAGCGTCCGCAGACAGCGGTCCACCGCCCGTGGCTCGGGCCCGGCGTCCACGACGACGGCCGTGCCGGGCCCGGCGGCCAGGACCAGGGCGTCCCCCTGGCCCACATCGCAGGCCACCATCCGCCAGCCGGGCGGGGGCCAGCCGGTGATGACCCGGGTCAGCGGCGCCGGGCGGACCACCGCGAGCAGCAGGAGCAGCGCGCAGACCGCCCACAGCCAACGGTGCCGCAGCAGACGGCGCCCCAGGAGGACGGCGGCCAGGGTGACCGCCGCCAGCAGCAGCCCACCGGGCCAGCCGCCCGGCCAGCCCGCCTCCGCGCCGGGAAGGCCCGCGCCGGTCCGGGCCACCCCGGCTATCCACTCGGCAGGCCAGCTGGCGGGCCAGGCGATCCACCGGGCGGCCGGAGGCGCGAGCGGGGCCACCGCGAGCGCGGCGGAGCCGAGGACCATGGCGGGCCCCACCGCCAGCTCGGCGAGCAGATTGCAGGGGATCGCCACCAGGCTCACCCGCGCGGCCATCATCACCACCACCGGGGCGCACACCGCCTGCGCCGCCGCGGCGGCCGCCAGCATCTCCGCCGGACGGGGCGGCACCCCACGGCGCCGCAGGGTGGCGCTCCACCCCGGTGCGAAGGTGAGCAGCGCGCCGGTGGCCAGGACGGAGAGCAGGAACCCATAGCTCCGGGTCAGCCACGGGTCGTACAGCAGCAGCGCGAGGGCCGCGGCGGCCAGGGCCGGGAGCAGGGAGCGGCGGCGCCCGGTGCCGATGGCCAGCAGCGTGATCAGCCCGCAGGCCGCCGCCCGCAGCACGCTGGGATCGGGTCGGCAGACGATCACGAAGGCGAGCGTGAGCCCGCCGCCGAGCAGGGCCGTCGTGCGCAGCCGCATACCGAGCGCCGCGGCCAGCCCGCGCCGCTCGGCGCGCGCGGCGAGGTGCGGAGGGCCGGTCAGCAGCGCCAGCAGCAGGGTGAGGTTGCTGCCGGAGACGGCCAGCAGATGCGTCATGTCCGTGGCCCGGAACGCCTCCTCGAGGTCCGGCGGAACCCGTGAGGTGTCCCCCACGACCAGCCCCGGAAGCAGCGCCCGCGCGTCCGGGGACAGCTCGTCGGTCGCCGTGCGGAGCCCGGCGCGCAACCGGCCCGCCAGCCGCTGGACGGAGCTGGGCGCCCCGATGACGCGCGGCGGCCCGCCACCGCCGCGCACCACCGCCGCGACACGGTCCCCGTCGCGCAGCGGCGGCGCCAGACGGCCGGGCACCCGTAGCCGCGTGGACGGCAGCAGCCGCAGCCACGCCGCTCGCTTCCGGGCCTCCGGACGGACCGTCACCAGCACCGGGGCCCGGGTGTCCGTCGTCCTGCCGTCAGGCCCGGTGACCCGGGTGGCCTCCGCCTCGACCACCACCGACACGGGCGCGAGCGCGGCCCCGCGCACCCGGGGGCGGCTGAGCCTGGGATCCCCCGTGACCGCCACCTCGACGGTCGCCTCGGCGAATTCCCCGGCCAGCGCCGGGACCGGGCCCCGCCGCACATCCGCCGCGTGCAGCGCGGCGACCGCTCCCGCCGTGGCCCCGCACAGCAGGACCGCGGCCACGGCCCCCGCCGTCCGCCTCCGGGTCCGCCCCATGGCCGCCCGGCGCCGGCGGGTCACGGACAGCAGGGCGGCCGCCACCAGGCAGGCTCCCGCGCAGACCACGGCCACCGTGCGGCCCGGTGTGCCCAGGGCGATCGCCGCCGCGGCCCAGGCGGCCAGCACGGGTGGCACCAGGCGGAGGTCCGCCGGGCCCTCCTGGCGGGGGTCGGACGCCCCGCGCGGTGAGGCGGCGGCCGCGTGCACCGGGGCGCGGGGGCGCGCCGTCCGTACGGGCGTCATGGCTGAACCAGCGGTCGGAGATCGGCGAACCGGCGGTCGCCGATCCCGTTGACCTCGCGGAGTTCATCGATGGAGCGGAAACCGCCGTGCTGGGTGCGGTAGTCGAGGATGTGCCGGGCCAGGACCGGGCCGACGCCCGGCAGGGTGTCGAGCTGTTCCGCGGTCGCAGAGTTGAGGCTGATCACGCCGCCGCCCGGTGCGCCGGGGCCGGCTCCGGGCGCGGAGGCGGGTGCGGGGGCGGCGGCCGGGCCGGCGGGGGCGGGTCCCGCGGGGGCCTGACGCGCCGGGGCGCCGACCACGATCTGCTCCCCGTCCACCAGGGGCCGGGCCCGGTTCAGTCCGCTCGTGTCCGCGCCCGGCCGCGCCCCGCCCGCCGCCTCGATCGCGTCGGCGACCCTCGCCCCGGACGGCAGATGACGCAGCCCCGGGCGGCGGACCTTGCCCGTCACATCGACCACGACCGAGCGGCCGCCCGCACCGGCGGCCGCACGCGCCCCGGTCGTCGGTCCGGACATCGGGCCGGACATCGGGCCGGGGTGGGGGGCCGCCGCAGGCGCCGGTTCGGGTTCGGGCGCCCGCACGGTCTGGGGGCGGCCGCTCCAGAAGTGGTGGACCGCGAAGGCCATCGCGGCGACGAGGGCGACCGCCAGCGCGGCGACGGTCCGCAACTCCATGCCGCAGCGCAGTTGGAGCCACAGCGGAAGGCGTTCGCGCAGCGCCAGCCGCATCCGGTCGCGGCGGCGCAGCGCCCGGCCGCCGCCGGTGCCGGTCTTCTCCCCCGCGCCCTCTCCGTCTACGGCCGCCTCCTCGTCCATGGCCTCGTCCACCGTCGTCTCGTGCATGGCCACAGCCGGAGCCGCAGTCGCAGCCGGGGTGGGGTCGGCCGGGGTCGGGCTT
The DNA here is from genome assembly GCF_001417735.1 of Streptomyces sp. NBRC 110028. Taxonomy (GTDB): domain Bacteria; phylum Actinomycetota; class Actinomycetes; order Streptomycetales; family Streptomycetaceae; genus Streptomyces. The sequence continues at coordinate 304,847 of NZ_BBUZ01000028.1, read as the reverse complement.
CGGGGGGACGGCGCGCCGGGGGCCGGAGCCCGGCTCCCGGGGACGGTGGGGGCGGTGAGGGCGGTCGCCTCGCGCGGGAGGGGGAAGAGAGCGGCCGCGCGGGCATTGCGCGCAGGCGGCGCGGGGCGGGTCCGACGACAGGTGGCCCGGAGGTGAACGCCCGGGCGGGGCGCGGCGAGGCGGTGGCGGCCGCGGCCCGGCTGCTGATTCGTAACGGTGCGTGATCGTGTCCTCATGCCACCCGACGGTAGGCACCTTCACCCGACCCCGCTGATCAGTCCCGATTCCCGGGGATAACCCGCGGAATGTGGATAACCCCGCCACCCGAAAGAGTTAACCACTGGACGAGCAGCCGCTACCGCGGAGAGACCACCGCGCCCAACAGCCCCGGCCCGGTGTGTGCCCCGATCACCGCGCCCACCTCGCTCACGTACAGCTCCGCGAGCCCCGGCACCCGCTCCCGCAGCCGCTCGGCGAGGGCGGTCGCGCGCTCTCCCGCCGCGAGGTGCTGGACGGCGATGTCCACCGGGCTCCGGCCCGCCCGCTCCACCACGATCTCCTCGAGCCGGGCGATGGCCTTGGACGCGGTGCGGACCTTTTCCCGCAGCTCGATCCGGCCCTCGTCGAGCTGGAGCAGCGGTTTGACCGCGAGCGCGGAACCGAGGAGGGCCTGGGCCGCGCCGATACGGCCGCCTCGGCGCAGGTAGTCGAGGGTGTCGACGTAGAAGTAGGCGGAGGTGCCGTCGGCCCGCTTCTGGGCCGCCGCGACGGCCTCGTCCAGCGTGCCGCCGCCCTCCGCGGTCGCGGCCGCCGCCAGCGCGCAGAAGCCGAGCGCCATCGCGACCATGCCGCTGTCCACCACCCGTACCGGCACGGGCGCGTCCTGCGCGGCGAGCACCGCCGCGTCGTAGGTGCCGGAGATCTCGGCGGACAGATGCAGCGAGACGATGCCGGTCGCGCCCTCCGCCGCGGCCGCGCGGTAGGCGTCCGCGAAGGTCTCGGGGCTGGGCCGGGACGTGGTCACCGGCTTGCGCTTCTGCAGGGCCTCCGCGAGCGACAGGGCCGAGATCTCGGTCCCCTCCTCCAGCGCCCGGTCTCCGAGCACCACCGTCAGCGGCACGGCGGTGATGCGGTGCCGCTCCATCGCCTCCTGCGGCAGGTAAGCCGTTGAATCGGTCACGATCGCGACATGGCGGGACATGACTGGGAGATTATCCGGGGAAGCCCCGGGCCGACAGCGCGACCCCACCGATGATCACCGACCCTATCGGTAAGCCCGTGTTCAGGCGGTGTTCTCGGGGCGGGGGGACTCCTGCCAGGACTTTTGCCAGGAGTACGGCCGCGATCGGGGCGTGCTCTCCAGGGAGGGCGGTTCCGGCCGGGGCCCGGACTCGCCCACGGGCGCAGACTCCGGCTCCGGCTTCCGCTCCGGCTCCGGCTCCGATGAGGGCCGCGGGCTCGCCTCGGGCCGCGGCTCCTCCACCGTCCAGTGCCGCAGCGCCCCCGCCTCCATCTCGATCTCGCGCCCCAGCACGTCCAGCTCGTCGTGGGCGAACCGCTGCGCCCGCTCCCGCACCGCCCAGCGCAGCGAGTCCGCGGAGTGCGTGATCCGCTCCGTACGCTCCCGCAGCTCGGGGAGCAGCGCGGCGAGGCGGGTCTTGTCCGGCTCCCGCTCCAGCCGCTTCAGATCGTCGTCCAGCTCGTGGCCGTGCGCGCTGAGCCGCTGGAACAGGTTCAACGATTCCGCCACGGAGCGGTCTTGGCCCGCGACCGCGCGCAGGGCCTGCTCGGTGGCGGACATCGACGTACGCAGCGACAGCCGCAGCTCGGCCAGCTCACCGGAGGCGCCCGGCCGGGCGAACTGGCGGGCCCGGAGCCGGGTGTCCTCGACCGTGCGGCGGGCCTGCTCCACGGTGCGGTCGAGGCCGCGCTTGGCCGTCCGCACCACCCGCACCGTGACATAGGCGCCGGTCACGATGAACATGACGAAAAGCAGCAACAGGATCCAGATGGCTTCCATGTGCGCTCCTTAGGGCGGCGGTCACCGCGGTGGCTGCTGTCCTCCCAGCGTAAACGGACCGGGCGGGCCGGGGGTTCCTGACGAACCCCCAGCCCGCCCGTGCGGAAGCTCCCGGAGCCGTCAGGCCGGGACGATGTTCACCAGCTTCGGCGCCCGCACGATCACCTTGCGGATGCCCGCGCCGTTCAGCGCCGCGACCACCGCCGGGTCGCCCAGGGCCTGCGCCTCCAGCTCCTCGTCGGAGACCGACGGGGCGACCTCCAGCCGGGCCTTGACCTTGCCCTTGACCTGGACCACACAGGTCACCGTCTCGTCCACCACGTACGCCGGGTCGGCGGCCGGGAAGGGCTCGTGGACGACCGAGGACTCGTGGCCCAGCTTGCGCCACAGCTCCTCGGCGATGTGCGGGGCCAGCGGCGCGATCAGCAGCACCAGCCGCTCGGCGATGGAGCGCGGCACCTCGCGCACCTTGGTGACGTGGTTGTTCAGCTCGGTGATCTTGGCGATGGCGGTGTTGAAGCGCAGGCCCACCATGTCCTGCCGGACCCCGTCGATCGCCTTGTGCAGGGCGCGCAGCGTGTCCTCGTCGGGCTCCGCGTCGACGACGGTGACCTCACCGGTGGCCTCGTCCACGACGTTGCGCCACAGCCGCTGCAGCAGCCGGTACTGGCCGACGACCGCGCGGGTGTCCCAGGGGCGCGAGACGTCCAGCGGGCCCATGGCCATCTCGTACAGGCGCAGCGTGTCGGCCCCGTACTCGGCGCAGATCTCGTCCGGCGTGACGGCGTTCTTCAGGGACTTGCCCATCTTGCCCAGCAGCCGGGTGACCTTCTCGCCCTGGTACCAGTACGCCCCGTCGCGCTCCTCGACCTCGGCGGCCGGGACGGCGATGCCGCGGCTGTCCCGGTAGACGTACGCCTGGATCATGCCCTGGTTGTAGAGCTTGTGGAACGGCTCGACCGACGAGACGTGCCCCAGGTCGAACAGCACCTTGGACCAGAAGCGGGCGTACAGCAGGTGCAGCACGGCGTGCTCGGCGCCGCCGACGTACAGGTCGACGCCGCCGTGCGGCCGGCCGTCGCGCGGGCCCATCCAGTAGCGCTCGGTGCCGGGGTCGACCAGCCGCTCGCCGTTGTGCGGGTCCAGGTAGCGCAGCTCGTACCAGCAGGAGCCGGCCCAGTTGGGCATGGTGTTGGTCTCGCGGCGGAACGGGCGCGGGCCGCGTCCGTCGCCCAGGTCCAGCACCACGTTGACCCACTCCTCGTTCCGGGACAGCGGGGTCTCCGGGGAGGTGTCGGCGTCGTCGGGGTCGAAGGTGCGCGGCGAGTAGTCCTCGACCTCGGGCAGCTCCAGCGGCAGCATCGACTCGGGCAGCGCGTGCGCCACGCCATCCTCGTCGTAGACGATCGGGAAGGGCTCGCCCCAGTAGCGCTGACGGCTGAACAGCCAGTCGCGCAGCCGGAAGTTGACGGTGCCCTCGCCGATGGAGCGGTCCTCCAGCCATGCGGTGATCCGGGCCTTGGCCTCGGTCACGCCCAGGCCGTCCAGGGAGACACCCTCACCGGCGGAGTTGACGATCTTGGCGTCGTACGAACTGAACGCGTCGTCCCAGGTCAACGGGTCGGTGCCGCGGTCGTCGGAGGGCTCGACGACACAGCGCATGGGCAGCTCGAAGGCGCGGGCGAAGGCGAAGTCACGGCTGTCGTGCGCCGGAACAGCCATGATCGCGCCGGTGCCGTAGCCCATCAGGACGTAGTCGGCGATGAAGACCGGCACCCGGTCGCCGCTGACCGGGTTGACCGCGTACGCACCGGTGAAGACGCCGGTCTTGTCCTTGGCCTCGGCCTGCCGCTCGACGTCCGACTTGGCCGCGGCCTGCTTGCGGTAGGCGGCGACGGCCTCGGCCGGGGTGGCGTGCCCGCCGGTCCACACGTCGTGGGCGCCCTCGGGCCAGGCCGCCGGGACGATGGAGTCGACCAGGTCGTGCTCGGGCGCCAGGACCATGTAGGTCGCGCCGAACAGGGTGTCCTGGCGGGTGGTGAAGACCGTGATCTTCGCGTCGGGGTGGTCCTGCACCGGGAAGTCGACCCGGGCGCCCTCGCTGCGGCCGATCCAGTTGCGCTGCTGCAGCTTGATGGCCTCGGGCCAGTCCAGCGCGTCCAGGTCCTCCAGCAGCCGGTCCGCGTAGGCGGTGATCCGCATGTTCCACTGGCGCAGCTTGGCCTTGAAGACCGGGAAGTTGCCGCGCTCGGAGCGGCCGTCGGCGGTGACCTCCTCGTTGGCCAGCACGGTGCCCAGGCCGGGGCACCAGTTGACGGGCGCGTCCGAGGCGTAGGCCAGGCGGTAGCCGCCCAGGACGTCCGCCCGCTCGGGCTCGGTCAGCCCGTCCCAGGGGCGCCCGTCGGGGGTGGCGCGCTCACCGGAGGCGAACTGCTCGACCAGGGTGTCGATCGGGCGCGCCTTGTTCGCCTCCGGGTCGTACCAGGAGTTGAAGATCTGCAGGAAGATCCACTGGGTCCACTTGTAGTAGTCCGGGTCGATCGTGGCGAAGGAGCGGCGCGGGTCGTGGCCCAGGCCCAGACGGCGCAGCTGGCGCCGCATGTTGTCGATGTTCGCCTCGGTGCTGACCCGGGGGTGGGTGCCGGTCTGCACCGCGTACTGCTCGGCGGGCAGGCCGAAGGCGTCGAAACCCAGGGTGTGCAGGACGTTGTGGCCCGTCATGCGGTGGTAGCGGGCGTACACGTCGGTGGCGATGTAGCCCAGCGGATGGCCCACGTGCAGTCCCGCCCCCGAGGGATACGGGAACATGTCCATGACGAACTTCTTCGGCCGGGCGACGACCTCGGCGTCACCGGTCAGATCGCCGCCCGGGTTGGGCGCGTCATACGTGCCGTTCGCGTCCCAGAAATCCTGCCAGCGGGCCTCGATGTCAGCGGCCAGCGCGGCCGTGTAGCGGTGCGGCGCGGCCACCTCGGCCGCGGCATTGGTCTCGCTCATGATCCTCAAAGCTCCATTGGTCGTCTCTGCCCGCGGTACAGGCCGATTCCCTCTTGTCCGGTGAAACAAAAAGGCCCCTCGCACAGGAGGGGACGCCGCGCCGATGCCGACCGGAGATGATCGCGGTCGGTACTGATCAGCGCGGCCCGCTAAGCAGAAGGCGTACGGCACGCATGGGGTCAGGTTACCGCAGGGCACCGACGAGCCGCATCGAGGTGACTCGGGAGCGGGGAAACGAGAAGCGGGCCATCCGTATCGGACGACCCGCTCCCGCGATTGTGGAGCTAAGGAGAATTGAACTCCTGACCTCCTGCATGCCATGCAGGCGCTCTACCAACTGAGCTATAGCCCCAGGTCTTGCTCCGCCCGGTTCCCCTCGGCGGCATCGCCTACATTACACGGACGCCCCGGGCTTTAGCCAAATCGATTGCCGCGACCCCGTGACCGGCCCACCTCATGCCGCTTCACGCTGTCGCGAACGAGTAGAAACGCTTCAGCGTGCAGTGCTCTTCGAGGAGCCGACCGTAGATCGGCTCGCCCTCCAGCTCCCGGTACGTCTCGATCGGGTCACCCTTGATGATCAACGCCTGGGCGCACTCCGCACACCAGTACTGGTAGTCGGAGTTGAGCGGCTCCATGTCGCGGACGATGGGCGTGCCACCGCCGCACCAGTCACATTTCCGGCTGTGTGCTCCCATGTCACTCAGCTCCAGCTGTGGCCGCAGGCCGTACACACGTAGGAAACACCGCCGTTGTCGCCGAGTACCTGAGCCACATGGCCGGAACCGCAGGACGGGCATTCGATGCCCTCCCGAGCCGTCTCGGAAAGGTCCTCGAGCGCGTCGAGGATGCTGGTCGGCATCCCACCCGTCCCTCCCCATCGGACTATCGGCCCTGCGCCCCCGCCGGCTGTCCGATTCTGCCACGGGGCGACGCCCAGGTCAGCGGAGATGCAACAGACGCCTCACCAGACTCACAAGCGCCCCGCGCGCAACGCCACTTCCGCCGAGGCTCGCGCGCTCGGTGCGGTGTCGTCCAACCTACCCAGGAAGATCGCACCGAACCAGCCACCCCGGGGTCGGGCCGAGTTGAGCCGACGTCAACAGGGGGCGGGCCACCGGAGGTTCCGCCCACGCAAAAGCGGCGATCCCGCCTCCCGGTGAGGGAGACGGGATCGCCGCCATCTGTGGAGCTAAGGAGAATTGAACTCCTGACCTCCTGCATGCCATGCAGGCGCTCTACCAACTGAGCTATAGCCCCGCTGCTCTCCGCGCCGCCGCGCTTCGAACAAGTAGGAGCTTAGCCGGTGACCAGCCGGAAAAGGAAATCGAGCCAGGAGGTGACCCCGGGCCGGGTCGGAAGGCCCTCCCCGGCCGTCCTGATCGGCAAGACACCCCCTAGTGCCGCGTCAGCCAAGGTTCACCCCGCTCGCCGTCCTGGCACGGCCATCTGCGGCGTTGCCGAATCGACCGAGTAGGCCCACTACGAGGCCGATCCGGCGCCTTGCATCTGACCGCACCAGGACGCCTCGCTACCGGGCAAACCTTGGCTGACGCGGCACTAGTCGTCGTCGCCGAGGACGGGCTCGGGGAGGGATCCGGCGTTGTGCTCCAGCAGCCGCCAGCCGCGCGCGCCTTCACCCAGCACCGACCAGCAGCAGTTGGAGAGGCCGCCGAGGGCCTCCCAGGTGTGCGGCTCCAAGCCGAGCAGCCGCCCGATGGTGGTGCGGATCGTGCCGCCGTGGCTGACCACCACGAGCGTGCCGCCGTCGGGCAGCTTCTCGGCGGCCTCCAGCACGACCGGCGCCGCCCGGTCGGCGACCTCGGACTCCAGCTCGCCGCCGCCGCGCCGCACCGGCTCGCCGCGCTTCCACGCCGCGTACTGCTCACCGAACCGCTCGATGATCTCTTCGTGCGTGAGCCCCTGCCACTCACCGGCGTAGGTCTCCCGCAACCCCGCGTGGTGGTCGACCGTGAGCCCGGTCACGGCCGACAGCTCGGCGGCGGTCGCCATGACCCGCTTGAGGTCGGAAGCGATGATCGCGTCCGGCCGCAGCCCGGCCAGCAGCCGGGCCGCGCGGTGGGCCTGCGCGACACCGGTGTCGGTCAGCTCGACATCCAGGGAGCCCTGGAAGCGGCGCTCGATGTTCCAGGCCGTCTGGCCATGCCGCCACAGGACTATGCGGCGGCCGCGGCCGCTCATGGTGCCGTTCAGCTCAGCTCACCACCCGCACCGCCGTCCGGGCCCTGCGCCTGTGCGTACTCCTCCGCCTTGCCGCGGGTGGCCTCGGCGTCGGCCGGCAGCTCCAGCTGCGGGCAGTCCTTCCACAGCCGCTCCAGGGCGTAGAAGACCCGCTCCTCGCTGTGCTGGACGTGCACCACGATGTCCACGTAGTCCAGCAGCACCCAGCGGGCCTCGCGGTCGCCCTCGCGGCGCACCGGCTTGGCTCCGAGGTCCTTGTTCAGCCGCTCCTCGATCTCGTCGACGATCGACTTGACCTGGCGGTCGTTGGGCGCCGAGGCCAGCAGGAAGGCGTCGGTGATCGAGAGCACATCGCTGACGTCGTACGCGATGATGTCGTGCGCGAGCTTGTCGGCGGCCGCCTGGGCGGCGGCGTTGATGAGCTCGATGGAGCGGTCCGTGGCGGTCACAGGCGAGGCTTTCCGGTCGGTGGGGACCCTCAGGGTCTGGGCAACCCCAAGGGTCTCACGCCCCACCGTCATGACTCCCGGCCATTCCCCCGTGACCGCGGTGACTCTCCCGACTCTTCCGCGGCCGCGCGGCGGCGGCCGCGGTCAGCCCTGAGGGTCGTAGTCCGCGCCGAGGACCACCGTCACATCCGCGTTGGCGGCGACCCTGCCCTTGGTGACCGAGGTCGCGGGCAGTCCGAGGGTCTTGGCGACCTCCTTGGCCTGCCCGGCCTGCCCGGCGTCCGCGTACGTCACCCGCGAGGTCTGCCGCGGGGAGCCGCCCTCGGTGGCGGCGACGACCGTGAAACCGCCGTTGACCAGCGCGACCCGGGCGGCACCCGAGGCGTCCTTGACCCCGCCGGCGCTGGTCACGCTCACCCGTGCCGCGGAGCCCGGGTCGGTGTTCTTGACCGTGCCGCCGAGGACGTCCTTGACCACCCGGTCCGTCGCGCGGGCGCTGAGCGTGCCGTCGCCCTGGACCGGCAGCATCATCGTGTCGTGGTCGCCGCCCTTGGCCTGCCCGGCGAGCCGCGCCAGCGAGGCGCCGAGCTGCTGCTCGGACAGCGACGGGTCGGGGATCTGCGCCAGTTGCTCGACGGTCCTGGTGGCGCCGCCCGTATCGCTGGAGACCTTCTTCAAGGTGGCGTCCATGACCTGTCCGAACCGCGCGAGCTGCTTGGTCTGCGCCTCGCCCGGGGCCCGGTAGGTGGCGTACGCCACAGCCGCCTGACCGCTCAGGACCTGCTCCTTGCCCCGCTTGACCAGCGGGTCCTCGCCCTTCCGGGTGGCCGGCACCGTGGTGTCGGTGTCCAGGGTGATGCCGCCGACCAGCTCGACGAGGTTCTCCAGATAGGGCGTGTCCAGCCGCCAGGTGCCCTGGATCTTCGAGCCCAGCAGCGTGGACAGGGAGTCCCGGGTGGCGTCGGAGCCCTCGTCGGTCACCGACTTGCCGAGCGTGGTGGAGCCGCCGTCCTCGGTGGAGACGGACAGCGCGTTCGGCAGCAGGACGGTGGTGCCCTTCTTGGTGGTCTCGTTGTCCACCAGCAGCGCGGTGGAGGTACGGCCGCCCTTCAGCTCGCGCAGATGGACGACGATCACGTCCCGCTTCTGCGGGCCCGCGGCCGTCTGGGCGTCGCCGTCGGCGGAGAGCCCGGGCAGCATGCCCGCGTACCAGAGGTAGCCGACCCCGCCCACGGCGGCGAGGACCAGCACCACGATGAGCGCGACGAACCGGTTGCGGCCCTTGCGGCGGCGCTCGTCGCGCCGCTCGGAGCGGGTCTCGGCGAACTTCAGCCAGTCGATGACGTCTTCGGAGTCCTCGTCGGGGTCCTCCACGAAGGAGAACTGCTCGGTGCGGTACTCCTCGCCCTCCGCGTCCGGGCCGGGCTTGCCCTTACCGGGCCCCTCCGAGGCACCGGCCGGGGCGGCATGGGACGGCTCATCCCGGCCCAGCTCCGCCAGCTCCTCGTACGGGTTCGGCTCGTCGTCCTGAGCCGGTGGGGCCGGTGCGGCCGGAGCCGCGGGCGAGGCCGGGGCGGGCGCGGCGTAGTCGTAGCCCTGCTGCCCGTACTGCTCCTGCTGCGGGTAGTGCTGCTGCTGTCCGTAGTACGGGTCGTACTGCTGCGTCTGCGGATACTGCGTCGGGGCCTGCTGCCCCTGCTGGACCTGGCCGTACGGGTCGTAGCCGTAGCCGTACCCGTCCTGCTGCTGTCCCTGCTGCTGCCCGTAGTACGACGACGGGTCGTAACCCTGCTGCGCCCCCTGGGACTGGTACACCGGCTGCCCATAGGCGTCGTAGCCGACGATCTGCGGCTCCTGGGCATACGGATCCCGCGCGTACGGGTCGTACGGGTCCTGTCCGTCGTTCACCGGTACCCCTTCAGCAGTCGTGCCGGTACAGCTCTCGCTTGTCGATGTACCGCACCACGCCGTCCGGCACCAGGTACCAGACGGGCTCGCCGTGGGCGACACGCGCGCGGCAGTCCGACGACGAGATCGCCAGCGCCGGAACCTCGACCAGCGACACCCCGCCCTCCGGCAGCCCGGGGTCGGCCAGTATGTGCCCGGGCCTGGTCACCCCGATGAAGTGGGCGAGCGAGAACAGCACTTCGGCGTCGCGCCAGGTGAGGATCTGGGCGAGCGCGTCCGCTCCGGTGATGAAGAACAGGTCCGCGTCACCGTTGAGCGCGCGCAGGTCCCGGAGCGTATCGGTCGTGTACGTCGCACCGCCGCGGTCGATGTCGATGCGGCTGACCGAGAACTGCGGGTTCGACGCGGTCGCGATGACCGTCATCAGATAGCGGTCCTCGGCCGGGGAAACCTTTTTGTGGCTCTTCTGCCACGGCTCCCCGGTCGGTACGAACACGACCTCGTCCAGGTGGAACTGCGACGCCACCTCGCTCGCCGCGACCAAGTGACCGTGGTGGATCGGGTCGAACGTCCCGCCCATCACACCGAGCCGCCGCTTGGCCGGGCCCTTCTCCTCTTCCATGCGTGCAGACCCTACTGGGCCCGGCCCGAAACCGGGGCCCGAAGAGGCAACGGCGCTGGTCAGCGGTCCCGGTTGAAGCGGGTGGTGATCCACAGCAGCAGGAACAGGATGACGAGGGCCGCGCCGCCGGTCATGAAGGGGCTGATGCTCGGGTGGGTGTCGACATGCTCACCGCCCTCGGCCGCGAGGGTGGTCAGGGCGGCATGTGCGGTGCTGAAAGCGCTCATCGCAGGCGTTACCTATCCGGGTCTCGGCGTCACGTCACGTCCGCCACATCGTATGCGAGCCGGATCGCGGGCCTGCTCCCAGTCCGCCCTCCAGCCCGCGGTCAGTCCTGTTTGTACCCGCGCAGCAGGAACCACGCGACCAGGGCGGATCCCACGATGCCGACGACGATGACGGTGCGCAGCAGCGCTCCCGGTCCCTGGTCCTTGGAAGTGGCGGCGAGCACGGCGGTGAGTCCAGTCATATCGGGCATGTCTCCACGCTAGCCCCTCGCCGGGCAGGGCCTAAGGTGGGGTCCGCCAGGGGACGGGCGCGACCGGGGCAGTACCGGGGCGGTTCGGGAAACAGTCCGTACGAGGGGGACAGATGAGCGACAGCCATACGCAGGGGACCGGTGGCGACGGGAGCGGCGCCGAAGAGGGACGGGCGCATGTGCCCAGCCGCGAGAGGCGGCGGTTTCCGGGCATTTCCTCGCGCGCGTACGAACATCCGGCCGACCGCTCGGCGCTGGTCGCGCTGCGCAAGCTGACCGGCTTCGACACCGTCTTCAAGGCGCTGAGCGGGCTGCTGCCCGAGCGCAGTCTGCGGCTGCTGTACCTGTCCGATTCGGTGCGGGTGAGCGACCGGCAGTTCGCGCACCTCCACGACATGCTGCGGGACGCCTGCTACATCCTGGACCTGGAGCGGGTCCCGGCGATGTACGTCACCCAGGACCCGAAGCCGAACGCGATGTGCATCGGCATGGACACGCCGATCATCGTGCTGACCACCGGGCTGGTCGAGCTGCTCGACGAGGAGGAGATGCGGGCGGTCATCGGCCATGAGGTGGGCCACGCGCTGTCGGGGCACTCCGTCTACCGGACCATACTGCTGTTCCTGACCAACCTCGCGCTGAAGGTCGCCTGGATCCCGCTCGGCAATGTGGCGGTGCTGGCCCTGGTGACGGCGCTGCGCGAGTGGTTCCGCAAGTCGGAGCTGTCGGCGGACCGGGCGGGGCTGCTGGTCGGGCAGGATCTGCGGGCCTCGATGCGCGGGCTGATGAAGCTCGCGGGCGGCCACCATCTGCACGAGATGAACGTGGACGCCTTCCTGGAGCAGGCCGAGGAGTACGAGAACAGCGGTGATCTGCGGGACTCCGTCCTCAAGATCCTGAACATGCTGCCGCGCAGCCACCCGTTCACCACCGTGCGCGCCGCCGAGTTGAAGAAGTGGGCCGCGAGCCGGGACTTCCAGCGGCTCATGGACGGCCACTACCCGCGCCGCGACGAGGACAAGGACACCTCGGTCGGCGACTCCTTCCGGCAGTCCGCGGACCACTACGCGGAGTCGATCCGCACCAGCAAGGACCCGCTGATCGCGTTCGTACGGGACGTGGCGGGCGGCGCCGGGGACCTGGGCAGCAAGCTGCGCGACCGGTTCAGCGGCGGCGGAAGGCCAGGCGGGGACACCACCGAGGGCACGCCCCCGCGGGACGCCCAGGAGGACCCCGACCGGGATTCCGGCGGGGATTCCCGGGGGGACGGACCGCCGCCACGGGCCTGACGCGCGGCGAGGGCCGGCGGCGCGCCGAGAGGGCGCGCTAAGAGACGGTGTGCGTGCCCGGGGAAAGCACGCCGCAGAGGGAGACCGGGGTGCGGCCCGGGGCATACGGGTCGGTGCCGGCCGGGGCGTCGTTCCGGACGCTCTGCCCGGCCGTCAGCGGTCGCAGATAGCCGGAGGCGTTCGCGGAGCACGCCTGCGGGCCCGCCAGCACCGAGCTGTGCACCAGCTCCACCCGGTGGTCGCGCAGATCCCCGCGGTCGAAGCGGAACCGGGTCTCCCGGCGGACCGTGTACAGCGAGGCGTGGTCCGGGGCCCGCTCGTGGGCCCGCTGGACAGCGTAGACGAAGACGTGGTCGGCGCTGACCTCCAGGGTCGAGGGGGTGCGCTCGACGACCGTCAGCGAGCCGCGCACCCTCACCGGCGCGTCGGCCAGCGTCACCTCGGCCGGGTTGAAGCGGGTCAGCCAGCCGGTGGCCGCGTGGCGGCCGTCGTCGACCGGGTGTTCGAAGCTCTGGTCGAACTGGATCTGCTGGGCGGGATCGAGCAGCAGCCGCACCGCCTGCACCGGTCCGCCGGTGAGCACGCCCGGGTCGAGGGCGGACCTCACCACGTAGTCCTTGGCCGTGGTGAGCGCCGTCATCACCTGGCTCTCGGAGAAGCCCTGGGTGCGCCGGGCGGCGGGCAGGGTGATCCCCTCGGCGCCGGTGCGGAACTCGGCGGCCGGGCTCTTCCGGAACAGCTCGGCGGGCCGCCCGCCGGGCACCTCGCCGCGCGGCGAGAGCGGCACCACGCTGCTGCGCAGCGGCTCGACGGCCTGCGGCTCCGGCGGCTGGTAGGGGTGGCGTACGCCCATGTAGACGGCCGCCGCGAAGGCGAAGGCGATCAGCAGGACGAGGACGACGGCCTGCCGCGACGCCCCGGCGCGCGTCCAGGCGTGGCGGCTGCGCACCGCGCGCGAGTGATCGTCCATGCGCTCCTGCGCGGAGAGCTCCTGGAGCCGGGCAGCACGAACGAAGGACTCGTCGAATACGACGGAGCGGTACTCGTCCTCACCACCTCCCGGGACGCCCTCGGGTGTCCCCTCGGGAGGGTCTCCACGCCCGGTCATACCTCAAGAGTAGGTCGCCGGGGGCAGCGGTAAACGCGGTGGTACTCCACAACTTCACGCACGGTACGGAGGAAACGCCGCATACGGCGCGACGTGCTACGGGTACGCCACCGGGGAGGTGAGGGACGGCGATGGATGCGGGGGACGACGACATCACGGGGAGCGCGGCACGACGGAGGCGGGCGGCACCTCGCGCTCGGCCGCCGTGGACGGCACACTGCCCGGCCGCCCCGCGGGCGTGCCGTCGACGCCGCTGGTGGCGGGCGGCGGGGCGGGGTTCTGGCGGTTGCCCGAGGTGCCCCGGTAGACCGCCGTGAAGGCCAGCGCGACCACCCCGATGCCCATCAGGACGGCCAGCAGCCAGGCCACCGGGCGGTGCCAGCGGGCATGGCCGCGATAGGGCCGCCCGGCGCTTCCGTAGCGCCCGTACGGGCCGTAGGCGCCGTCCAGGTCCCGGCGCGGGCCGAAGCGGCCGTCCGGGTCGGCGTAGTCGTCGTACGGGCCGTCCCCGAACTCGCCCTCCGGGCCGTACGCGTCGTCGAACAGCTCGTCCTCGGGGGCCATCCCGGCCCCGCCGCGCCGGGACGCCTCGGCCTCGGCACGGGCCTGCGCCGCGGCCAGCATCCGTTCGATGGCGGTGGGCTCATGGATGACGGCGGACCGCACGAAGTCCTCGTCGAAGACCACGGTGGCGAACTCGTCGTTCGCCTCTCCGTGGCTGCGCTCGTCGGGCTCGTCGCCGTCCGGGAACGGCTTGCCCCCCACGTCGTCCGGCACCCGTTCAGAGTAGACCCGACGGGTCAATTTGGGCAGGGTGAAATGGTATTCGAGGGAAGATCCGCCCGTTGACCTCCGGGTTCGGTCATCCCCCGAACGGGTGACTCAGCGGGTGTGTCCGTCGCCGGTGACGATGTACTTGGTCGACGTCAGCTCGGGCAGTCCCATCGGTCCCCGGGCGTGGAGCTTCTGGGTGGAGATGCCGATCTCGGCGCCGAAGCCGAACTGGCTGCCGTCCGTGAAGCGGGTGGAGGCGTTCACCGCGACGGTGGTGGAGTCCACCAATTGGGTGAAGCGGCGGGCGGCCGCCTGTGACGTCGTGACGATGGCCTCGGTGTGACCGGAGGACCACAGGCCGATGTGGGCCACCGCGGCCTCCAGGGAGTCCACGACCGCCGCGGCGATGTCGTACGACAGGTACTCGGTCTCCCAGTCCTCCATCACCGCCGGGACGACCGTGGCCTTCGTCCCCTCGGCCTCGGCCAGCGCCAGCACCCGCTCGTCGGCGTGCACCGTGACCCCGGCCGCCGCCAGCGCGTCCAGCGCGCGCGGCAGGAACTCGGCGGCGATGTCCTGGTGCACCAGCAGGGTCTCCGCCGCGTTGCACACGCTCGGGCGCTGGGCCTTGGAGTTCACCAGGATGTCCACGGCCATGTCCAGGTCGGCCTGGGCGTCCACGTAGACGTGGCAGTTGCCGGTGCCGGTCTCGATGACCGGCACCGTCGACTCCTCGACCACCGTACGGATGAGCGAGGCGCCGCCGCGCGGAATCAGCACGTCCACCAGGCCGCGGGCGCGCATCAGCTCGCGCACCGACTCCCGGCTCTCCCCCGGCACCAGCTGAACGGCGTCCGCGGGCAGTCCGGCGCCGCCGACGGCGTCGCGCAGCACCTTCACCAGCGCGCTGTTCGAGTGGTACGCCGACGAAGAGCCGCGCAGCAGGACGGCGTTGCCCGACTTCAGGCACAGCGCGGCGGCGTCCACGGTGACGTTCGGGCGGGCCTCGTAGATGATGCCGACGACGCCCAGCGGGACGCGCACCTGGCGCAGGTCGATGCCGTTGGGGAGCGTCGAACCGCGCACCACCTCGCCGACCGGGTCGGGCAGCGCGACCACGTCGCGGACATCGGAGGCGATGGCCCGCACCCGCTCCGGGGTGAGGGTCAGCCGGTCGACGATCGCCTCGCTCGTGCCCGCCTCCCGGGCCCGCTCCACATCGGCGGCGTTGGCCTCGACGATCTCCTTCGTCCGCACCTCCAGCGCGTCGGCCATCGCCAGCAGCGCGTCGTCCTTCAGTGCGCGCGGCAGCGGGGCGAGGTCGACGGCCGCGGCGCGCGCCCGATAGGCGGTCTGGAGGACCGGGGACTTCGGCCAGGGGTCGGTGAGCGGCGACGTGGGTGCGCTGGTCATGCAGGCAGCCTACTGAGCCGAGCGCGGCGATCCCTCCGGTATTCCGCCCTTCGAGATGGCCTTCTCACATCTCGGCGCCCCGCCCGCCCCTTCAGAACGGGTGCACACCCACCGGAGAAGCCGGTGGCGGCCCGTATCCCTCGGCGATGCGCTGGTGATACGTATCACGGTCGATGACCTCGAGCCCGACGATCTCCCATGGCGGCAGCTTGGCCGTCGAACGGTGCTCGCCCCACAGCCGCAGCGCCACCGCCGCGGCGTCGTGCAGATCGCGCGCCTCCTCCCAGTACCGGATCTCGGCGTGATCGTTGGCGTAGCGACTGGTCAGCAGGAAGGGATGGTCGTGGGCCAGCTGCTCCAGCGCCCGCCGGACCTCCCGCAGCGGCGCCTCGGCACCCGAGACGCTCAGCGTGATGTGCCACAGCCGGGACACCTCGACCCGCTTGCCCTGCGCCGTCGCGTCCTCCGTCCCGGCATCGCCCGCCCCGGCGCCGTTCGCGCCGGCACCGTTCGCGCCGGCACCGTTCAACCCGACACTGGTCAGGGTGCGCTCCGCCGCCCCTCGGGGCGGCGCCCCCGGGCGCCCTCGTCTCACCGGCGGCCTCCTGTAGCTCGCTGCTCCGCTCACGCGCGGGCGGAGCACTGTGGTGCGGTGGTGCCGTGGCCGGCGGTGCCGATCCGGACCCGCCGCGTTCCCACCGCGGGCCCGCTGCCCGCGCGACCCCGTTGAACAAAGTTGACCAGTCCTCGCGCGGCCGCGGGGCGTTTTTGCGGAAGGTAAGCCCCCCTTTTTTTGAGGCCCGGCTCACCTTCCGGGGCACCCCCGGCCGGCCGGGCGGGCGCCCCGGCCCGTGCGGGCCCCGACGGGACGGCTCATCCGTGGCGGTGCAGCACCACCAGGTCGTCCCGGTGCACGACCTCGCGCTCGTACGCGGGGCCCAGCTCGCGCGCGAGGTCGCGGGTCGAGCGGCCGATCAGCCGCGGGATCTCCTTGGCGTCGAAGTTCACCAGCCCGCGGGCCACCGCGCGGCCCTCGGTGTCCCGCAGCTCGACCGGGTCCCCGGCGGTGAACTCGCCCTCCACCGCCGCGATCCCCGCGGGCAGCAGCGACGTGCGGCGCTCCACGACGGCCCGCACCGCCCCGTCGTCCAGGGTGAGCGCGCCGCGGGGCTCCGAGGCGTGGGCGAGCCACAGCAGCCGGTCGGCCGAGCGGCGGCCGGTGCGGTGGAAGTACGTACCGGTGGGGCGGCCCAGCAGGGCGTCCCCGGCCCGGCTGGCGGAGGTGAGCACCACCGGGACCCCGGCCGCGGCGGCGATCCGGGCCGCCTCGACCTTGGTGACCATGCCGCCCGTACCGACTCCGGAGCGGCCCGCGCTGCCGATCGAGACCCCGGCGAGGTCCTGGGGGCCCTTGACCTCGTCGATCCGCGAGGTTCCCGGGGTCCTGGGGTCGCCGTCGTAGAGCCCGTCCACATCGGAGAGCAGCACCAGCAGATCGGCCCGTACGAGATGGGCGACCAGGGCCGCGAGGCGGTCGTTGTCCCCGAACCGGATCTCGTCGGTGGCCACGGTGTCGTTCTCGTTGACGATCGGCAGGGCGCCCATGGCCAGCAGCTGGTCCAGGGTCCGGGTGGCGTTGCGGTAGTGGGCGCGGCGGCTGGTGTCGTCCGTGGTGAGCAGCACCTGGCCGACCCGGCGCCCGTAGCGCGCGAAGGAGGCGGTGTAGCGGGCCACCAGCAGGCCCTGTCCGACGCTCGCGGCGGCCTGCTGGCGGGCGAGGTCGCGGGGGCGCCGGTCCAGGCCCAGGGGGGCGAGTCCGGCGGCGATGGCCCCGGAGGAGACCAGGACTATCTCCTTGCCGCCCGCGCCGCCGGCACCACCGCCCGCACCGCCGTCCCCGCCCGCGTCCTGGCCGAGCACCTTCGCGAGCACGTCCACCAGCGCGTCAACCCGGTCCGCGTCCAGCCCCCCTGCCGCGGTGGTGAGGGAAGACGAACCGATCTTCACCACGATCCTGCGGGCCGCGGCCACCTCGTCCCGTACCGCCGACCCGTCCTGCTTCGCCACGCCTCTCCCCTGCTCATCCCCGGGCTCGTCCCCGGCTCTCACGCGCACCTCGCGATGAGCGTAAAACGCGTGTCCTGCACACTCACATCATGACAAGGGGGCAATCTACGTGAGCCGGGCCCATGGCCGCCCGGCCATTTCGCCGCCATTTCGCCGCCGCTTCACCGCCGCGACGGCCGCCCGGACCGCTCCGCGGAGCGTTTGGGCCTGTTTCGGGGCGGTTGGCACCTGCGCGGATTGTCACCGGGCCGGACGGCGGCATACGGTCAGGGGTCCCCCCAGTCGTCCACCGCCCTCCCGCCAGGAGCCCAACCCGTGCCCTCCGCCGGATTCGCCCCACGCCGGGTCGTACAGCTCACGGCGCTGCTCGCCATGGTGGTGTTCTTCACCACACAGCTCGTCGGCGCCGTACTCCCGAACGTACCGCTCTTCATCGCCTCCTCGGCGTGCGGCCTCGCCCTCGATCTTTTCCTGCAGCACAAGCAGCCCGGTCTGCTGTCGCTGCTGGGCAAGGTCCGCTTCGACATCACGGTGCGCCAGCTGTTCCGCGACATGCTCATCATGGTCGGGCTGCTGCGGATAGAGGGAATCAATCCGCTGCACGAGCAGGCGCCGCTGACCGTCGGGCTGCTGCTCTTCTACGTCGTGCACTTCGCCTGCCAGGCGGCCGCCATAATGGTGCGCCGCACGCGGCAGCTGCCCTTCGTCACGCGCAACATCGACGCCTCCGCGCTGCGCCTGAGCGATGCCCCGCCGCGGCTGTTCGCCCGCCAGCACGGCCGCCGGATGCTGCGGCTCGCCGCCCCCGCCACCGCCGGACTGCTGCTGACCGCCGGCACCAAGAACGGTGCCTGGGGAGCCGTCGGCCTCTCGATCGCCCTGCTGATCGGCATCGCCGGCACCGCCCACCTGGCCACCTGGCTGCTGCCGCGCAAGCGGGCGGTGAGCGAGGCGAAGGCCCTGGAGTGGCTCGACACCTGGCTGGCCGAGTACCAGCCGACCGTCGGCATGTACTTCTCCGGCGGCACCAGCTCCGCCTACCAGGCGAACATGTGGCTCTCCACCCTCGCCGCGCTCGACGGCAACCCCATCATCGTGCTGCGCGAGCGGTTCATGGTGCAGAAGATCGACGCGACGGACGTCCCGATCGTCTGCCTCCCCAAGGTCGCCCATCTGATGCGGCTCGAGCACTCGACGCTCAAGGTGCTGCTGCACCCGGCCAATTCGGGCAAGACCTCGCAGGTGCTGCGCATCCCCTCGATCAAGCACGCGTTCATCAACCACGGCGAGAGCGACAAGCTCTCCAGCTGCAACCCGTACGCCAAGGCGTACGACGAGGTGTGGGTCGCGGGCCCGGCCGCGCGCGACCGCTACCAGCTCGCCGACATCGGCGTCGAGGACAAGGACGTCGTGGAGGTCGGCCGCCCGCAGCTGGCGCCGATCCGCCCCTACGCGGGCGCCCCGACCGGCGAGTACACCACCGTGCTGTACGCGCCGACCTGGGAGGGCTGGGACGGCAACCCCGGCAACACCTCGGTCATCCTGGCCGGCGAGAACATCGTCCGCGAACTGCTCGCCGACCCCAAGGTGCGGCTGCTGTACAAGCCGCACCCGATGACCGGCTCCGTCGACCGGCGGGCCGGCCACGCCGACGACCGCATCAAGGCGATGATCGCCGAGGCGAACACCAAGCGCGGCGGGGCCCGTCCGCCCGCCGAGGCCGCGGCCGAGCTGAACCGGCGTGCCGATGAGCTGAACCAGCTCACCAGCACGTCCTTCCGCCACAGCGCGGACGAGATCGAGCGCATGAAGCTCCAGGGCACCCCGGACGACAACCGCGCCGCGGGCGTGGCGGCGGCCACCGCCGCCTGGGAGAGCGCCTACTGGACGTCGCTGCCGGACTGGGAGCACCAGATCATCACCGGGCCGCGGCCGGCCATCTTCACCTGCTTCAACCAGGCCGATGTGCTGATCAGCGATGTGTCGAGCGTCGTCTCGGACTACCTGACGAGCGAGAAGCCGTACGCGGTGGCGAACACCAGCGGGCTGAGCGAGGAGGAGTTCCGGGCGACCTTCCCGACCGTGCGCGCCGCCACGATCCTCAGCCCCGAGGCGACGGAGGTCCCGGAGCTGCTGGAGGCCGTCCGCGACCCCGAGAAGGACACCCTCGCGGCCGCCCGCGCCGAGCTGAAGGTGCACCTGCTCGGGCCGTCCGACCCGCCGTCCCTGGTGCGCTTCGACCAGGCCGCGCAGACGCTGTGCCGGAAGGCCGACGAGCGCCGGGTGCGGATGGCCACGCGGCTGGCCGATGAGATCCCCGCGCAGCGGGAGGCCCGGGACGCGGCCGAGGAGGCGGAGCTGGAGGCCGGATCGTCGGAGCCGGAGGAGACGGCGACGGTCTGAGCCGCCGCCGGCCACGCGTAAGGGCCCGGGAGCATCGCTCCCGGGTCCTTTTGCCGTGCCACCGGTCCGTCGCGGCCGAGAGCCGCTGTCAGGGCTCGTGGCGGGGGCCGCCCACCCCGGCCCCGGCCCCTAGAAGGGCTTGAACGACTCGTACTCCTCCTCCGCTTCGTCCCGCTCCGTGTCCCGGTCGCGGCGCCGCTGCGCCGCCGGGCGGGGGGCCTCGAAGCGGTGGTCCTCACCGCGGCGGCCCAGCATCTCGGCACCGGCCGCGAGCGTCGGCTCCCAGTCGAAGACGACCGCGTTGTCCTCGGGGCCGATGACGACCTCGTCGCCCGCGTGGGCGCCCGCCTTCACCAGCTCCTCCTCGACGCCGAGGCGGTTCAGCCGGTCGGCGAGGTAGCCGACGGCCTCGTCGTTGTTGAAGTCGGTCTGGCGGACCCAGCGCTCGGGCTTCTCGCCCACGACGCGGTAGAAACCGTCCTCGACGACGACCTTGAAGCCCGCGTCGTCCACGGCCTTCGGACGGATGACGATCCTGGTCGCCTCCTCCTTCGGCTTGGCCGCGCGCGCTCGTCCGACGATGTCCGCGAGGGCGAACGACAGCTCCTTGAGGCCGAGATGGGCGATGGCCGAGGCCTCGAAGACCTGGTAGCCGCGGGCCTCCAGGTCCGGGCGGATGATGTCGGCGAGGTCCTTGCCGTCGGGGATGTCGACCTTGTTGAGGACGACGAGCCGGGGCCGGTCCTCCAGGCCGCCGTACTCGGCGAGTTCGGCCTCGATGACATCGAGATCGGTCAGCGGGTCACGCTCGGACTCCAGGGCCGCGGTGTCCAGGACGTGCACCAGCACCGAGCAGCGCTCCACATGGCGCAGGAACTCCAGGCCGAGGCCCTTGCCCTGGCTGGCGCCCGGGATCAGACCGGGCACGTCCGCGATGGTGTAGACGGTCGAACCGGCCGTCACCACGCCGAGGTTGGGGACCAGGGTGGTGAAGGGGTAGTCGGCGATCTTCGGCTTGGCGGCCGAGAGCACCGAGATCAGGGAAGACTTGCCGGCGCTCGGGTAGCCGACGAGGGCCACGTCCGCGACGGTCTTCAGCTCCAGGACGACGTCCCCGGCGTGGCCCGGCTCGCCCAGCAGCGCGAAGCCGGGGGCCTTGCGGCGGGCCGAGGCGAGGGCCGCGTTGCCGAGGCCGCCACGGCCGCCCTGGGCGGCGATGTAGGTGGTGCCCTCGCCGATCAGGTCGGCGAGCACGTTGCCCTTCTTGTCGAGGACGACCGTGCCGTCCGGGACCGGCAGGACCAGGTCGCTGCCGTCCTTGCCGGAGCGGTGGCCGCCCTCGCCGGGTTTGCCGTTGGTGGCCTTGCGGTGCGGGCTGTGGTGGTACTCGAGCAGCGTGGTGACCGACTGGTCGACGACCAGGATCACATCGCCGCCCCGGCCACCGTTTCCGCCGTCCGGGCCGCCGAGCGGCTTGAACTTCTCGCGGTGTACGGAGGCGCAGCCGTGGCCTCCGCTACCCGCGGCGACGTGCAGCTCGACGCGGTCCACGAAGGTGGTCATGACGGGTGCCTCCAGTTGCGTACGGGATCGGTGTGTCGTCGTTACCGGGATAACGCGCCGAGGGCGGACCCGCTTCCCCGTCACGGGAAAGAGCGGTCCGCCCTCGGAAAGGTGTGTGGCGTCGTGCCGGTGCCGGAATTACTCGGCGACCGGAACGATGTTCACGACCTTGCGGCCACGGTGGGTGCCGAACTGCACCGCACCGGCGGCCAGCGCGAACAGCGTGTCGTCGCCGCCGCGGCCGACGCCCGTGCCCGGGTGGAAGTGCGTGCCGCGCTGGCGGACGAGGATCTCACCCGCGTTGACGGCCTGGCCGCCGAAGCGCTTGACCCCGAGCCGCTGGGCGTTGGAGTCGCGACCGTTCCGAGTGGACGATGCGCCCTTCTTGTGTGCCATGTCTCCTCAGTCCCTTACTTCGCAGCCGAGTCGATGCCGGTGATCTTCAGCGCGGTGTGCAGCTGGCGGTGGCCGATCCGCTTCCGGTAACCGGTCTTGTTCTTGTACTTCAGGATGTCGATCTTGGCACCCTTGTGGTGGTCAACGACCTCGGCGCGAACCTTCACACCGGCCAGGACCCACGGATCGCTGGTGACGGCATCGCCGTCGACAACGAGCAGAGTCGAGAGCTCGACGGTGTCGCCGACCTTGCTGGTGCCGATCCGGTCGACCTCGATGACATCGCCCACGGCTACCTTCTGCTGGCGGCCGCCGGTGCGCACGATTGCGTACACGCGGTTCTCACTCTCTCGCTAGTAAACGGGACCTCTGATGCCAGCCGCTCCACATGACCCCACGAAGGTCATGACAACCGAGTGATTCCCCGAGTGATATCTCGCGGTTCAGCACCGGCCGAGCGGCCTCTCCCGCGGAACGGGAGGGATGTGCTCAGGGGCTTGGCGTAAGACGCCGAGGGTCAAGGCTACCAGAGCCCGGAGGGCACCTACGCACCTGCGCAGGTGCCCTCCGGACTGATGACCGTCCCCCTCAGTCGTCGGCGGCGGCCGAGACCGACTGCGGCGTCTGCTGCTCCGCCGCCGCGGTCTTCTTCGACGCCGTCTTCTTGGCGGTCGTCTTCTTCGCCGTCGTCTTCTTCGCGGTCGTCTTCTTGGCCGCGGTCGTCTTCGACGCGGTCTTCTTCGCGGCGGTCTTCTTGGCGGCCGTCTTCTTCGCCGGCGCCTTCTTGGCCGTCTTACGGGCCGCCTTCTTCGCCGGTGCCTTGGCCTCGCCGTCCGCCGCCTCGCCACCGTCCGCAGCCTCGCCACCGTCCGGCTTCTCGCCGTCCGCCGGCTCGTCGGCCTCCGGCTTCGGCTCGGTGGCGGGAGCGCTGACGACCACCACGGCGGCGTCCTCGGAGCCTGTCGGCGAGCCCGCCGGAGCGGACACCTTACGGGTCGCCCGGCGGCGCGCACGCGGCGCGGGAGCGGCCTCCTCGGCGGCCTCCGGCCCGGCCGTCTCCGGCTCGGGGGCGGGAGCGGCGGCCTCGGGCGCCTCGGCGGCCGCCTCCGGCTTCGGCTCGTCCGCGACGACGACCACGGCCTGCGGCTGCTCGGCGCTCTTCGGGGCGCCGGCCGGGGCGGACACCTTGCGCGTCGCCCGGCGCCGGGTCCGTCCGCGGCCCGCGGCGGCCTCGGCCTCGGCGGCGCTGCTGTACAGCTCCTCGTCGGCCGCGAAGACCGGCTCCGGCAGCGCCTTCGGCTCGGCGATCTCCGCCGCGATCTCCTCGGCGGCCTCGACGACCGTCTCGGCGTCGGCCACGGAGGTCTCCTCCGGCGCGGGCGCCTGCTGGCCGCCGCCCTTCTTCTTCTTGCGCTTGCCGCCGCCACCGCCGCCGGCCACCGTCGGCTGGTCCATGTGGACGATCACGCCGCGGCCGTTGCAGTGGACACAGGACTCGGAGAACGACTCCAGCAGGCCCTGGCCGACCCGCTTACGGGTCATCTGGACCAGGCCCAGCGAGGTGACCTCCGCCACCTGGTGCTTCGTACGGTCGCGGCCCAGGCACTCCAGCAGCCGCCGCAGCACCAGATCGCGGTTGGACTCCAGCACCATGTCGATGAAGTCGATCACGATGATGCCGCCGAGGTCGCGCAGCCGCAGCTGGCGCACGATCTCCTCGGCCGCCTCCAGGTTGTTCCTGGTGACCGTCTCCTCCAGGTTGCCGCCCTGGCCGGTGAACTTGCCGGTGTTGACGTCGACCACGACCATCGCCTCGGTCCGGTCGATCACCAGCGAGCCGCCGCTGGGCAGCCAGACCTTGCGGTCCAGCGCCTTCATCAGCTGCTCGTCGATCCGGTACGTGGCGAAGACGTCGACGTCCGAGTTCCACTTCTGCAGCCGGTCGGCGAGGTCGGGCGCGACGTGCGAGACATAGCCGTGGATGGTCTGCCAGGCGTCCTCACCACTCACGATGACCTTGGAGAAGTCCTCGTTGAAGATGTCGCGGACGACCCGGACGGTCATGTCCGGCTCCCCGTAGAGGAGCGTCGGCGCGTTGCCGCTCTTCGCCTTCTTCTTGATCTCCTCCCACTGCGCCTGCAGCCGCTGGACATCGCGGGCCAGCTCGTCCTCGCTCGCGCCCTCGGCGGCGGTGCGGACGATCACGCCCGCGTCCTCGGGGACGATCTTCTTGAGGATCTGCTTCAGCCGGGCGCGCTCGGTGTCGGGCAGCTTGCGGCTGATGCCCGTCATGGAACCCTCGGGGACGTACACCAGGTAGCGGCCGGGCAGGGAGACCTGGCTGGTGAGCCGGGCGCCCTTGTGACCGATCGGGTCCTTGGTGACCTGCACGAGCACGGACTGCCCGGACTTCAGCGCGGTCTCGATGCGGCGCGGCCCGTTGGACAGCCCCAGCGCCTCGAAGTTGACCTCACCCGCGTACAGCACGGCGTTGCGGCCCTTGCCGATGTCGACGAAGGCGGCCTCCATCGACGGCAGCACGTTCTGGACCTTGCCCAGGTAGACGTTGCCGACGTAGCTGGTGGCCTGCTCCTTGTTGACGAAGTGCTCGACGAGGACGTTGTCCTCCAGCACGCCGATCTGGGTGCGCTCGCCGTTCTGCCGGACGACCATCACCCGCTCGACCGCCTCGCGGCGGGCCAGGAACTCGGCCTCGGTGATGATCGGCACCCGGCGGCGGCCCTGCTCACGGCCCTCGCGGCGGCGCTGCTTCTTGGCCTCCAGACGCGTCGACCCCTTGATCGACTGCACCTCGTCGGAGCTGGTCTCGGCATCCTTCCCACGCCGTTCCCGAGGCTCCCGGACCTTGACGACCGTACGCTCCGGGTCGTCACCGCCCGACTCCGCCTCGGCGGAGTCCCCGCTGCGACGGCGGCGACGACGACGGCGACGGCTGCTGCTGGAGCCGCCACCGGCGGACTCACCGGCCTCGGCGCCCTCTTCGTCGGCGCCCTGCTCCTCGCCGGTCTCGCCCTCGGCCTGCGCCTCGTCCTCGAAAGCCTCGCCGTCCTCGCCCTCGGAACGGCCCTCGGCACCCTCGGCGTCGGCGGCCTCGCCCCGGCGGCGGCGACGGCCGCCCCGGCGACGGCGACGGGCCGGGCGGTCGCCCGACTCCTCGTCGCCCTGCTCACGGTCGGCCGCGCGGACGTCCTGCTCGGCGTCCTCGACGGCGGCGCGCTCCTCGGCCTCCGCCGGGCGCTGCTCCTCGGCGGGCTCGCCCCGGCGGCGACGGCGGCGACGGCCCGCGGCGGGGGCCACCGGCTCGGCGGCCGCCGTCTTGTCCTGGGCCGCGGTCTCGTCGGTCTCGTCGGCCTCGTCGGCCTCGGCAGCCTCCTCCAGGGCGGACGCGGCGGCCTCGGCGGCGGCGCTCTCCGGGGTCTGGAAGACCGGCTCGGTGAAGACCGGTGCCTGGAAGACCGCTGTCGGCGGGCGCACGGCGCGGCGGCGGCCACCGCGCGGCGCGGGCTCCGGCTCGGCCTCGGCGGCCCGCGGCTCGGGCTGCTCCTCGGCGGCGGCGGCCGTCTTGCGCGTGGCACGGCGGCGGGTACGGGCGCGCGGCTCCTCGGCGCTCTCCTCCGCGGCCGGGGCCTCGGGGGTCGCCGCAGCGGCCTCGGCGGGCTGGTCGGCGGCCTCGTCCGGGGCGGCGGCCTCGGCCACGGCGGTGGTCGTCCTACGGGTGGCCCGGCGGCGGGTGCGCGGCGCCGGAGCGGCCTCCGCGGAGGCCTCGGCCTCGGCGGCCGCGGGCTCGGCCGGGGCGGTCTCCCCGGCGCTCGGCTCGTCGTCGGCGGCCTGCGGCACACCGGCCGGGGCAGCCGCCTTACGGGCGGCCCGGCGGCGCGTACGGCCACGGGGCGCCTCGTCGGCCGGGGCGTCGGCTGCGACTGCAGCTGGGGCGGTGTCCTCGTCGCCACTGCCACCAGCGGCCGCCGCAGACGACGCGTCCACGTCGGCGGGCTCCGCCTGCGGGGCACCCTCCGGAGCGGCGGCCTTGCGCGTCGCCCGGCGGCGGGTACGGGGCGCCGGGGCGGGCTCGGCCGCGGCCTCGACGGGCGCGGCGGCCTCGGCCGGTGCCGCGGCGACGGGCTCCTCCGCCGGCACCACCGTCTCGGCGGTCTCCGGCGCTCCGGCCGGGGCGGTCGCCTTACGGGTGGCCCGGCGGCGGGTACGGGCGGGCGGAGCGGGCTCGGCGGCGGGCTCCGGATCGGCGGCCGGGGCCCCGGCGGGCTCGGCGGCCCGGGGCGCGTCCGCCGGGACCACGGTCTCCGCGGCCTCCGGCGCACCCGCCGGTGCGGCCGTCTTGCGCGTCGCACGGCGGCGCGAACGGGCGGGCGGAGCGGCGGAACCGGTGTCACCGTCGGACGCCTCCCCGGCGACCATGGCGGCGCCGGCGGCGATCGACTCGGCCGGTATGGCCGGTACGGCGGGTGTGGTCACCTCGGCGTCACCCACGGTGCCCACCGGAGGGCCGGCGGGCCGGGAGGCCGCGCGGCGGCGGCGCGGCGGCAGGGTGTCACTGGGCGAGGTCGGATCCCCGGAGGCGGCGGCGCGCGGCGCGGCCTGTCCCTGGGGCTGGATGGGTTCGGTCGGCTCAATGGGCTCGAGCATGCGGGCGGTTCTCCCGTCACGCTCCCGGGCGCCGCGCCTGTTTCCGGCCGGGCCCCGCGCGCTGCGCGGTGTCCGCCGTCCGGGGCGCGGGCGCCGCACGGGAGCTGTCGTATCGCTCGCCGGGCCGGTTTTCAGGGCCGGGACCGGCGAAAGTCTCCTGGTCAGTGCGCCTGCCGGACCCGGGTGGCTCCCAAGTGCCTGGGCGGCGCATCGACGGCGGTCCTTACGCGGAACCTTCCGGCGCCGCCATCGCGGCGGTCAGCTCGGCGGCCGTGGGTGGGGCGGCCTGAACTGCCTCGCGATCGGGCGCGAGCGGGTCGGTCACCGTGCCGGACTCCTCATCGAGCAGCCCCTGCGCCAGCCTGGTCACCGCTGCGGGGACCGGCGGCGCCAGGTCGGCCGTAGCGCGGAGACCGGACAGGACGTCGTCGGGTCGCACGGCAGGTGTCAGATGCCGTACTACCAGCCGCAGTATCGCACAGCCATCGTCGCCTGGCCTATCGCCCCGACCTGCGACCGCTTCCAGGCGGGCCACCGCGGCCCGGGCGTCGAAGGTGCGCATGCCGTTTTTCGTCCGGCGCTCGACCTCGACGGTCTCGGCCTCCAGGAAGGCGGCCACGGCCCGTTCGGCCTCCGCCGGGGCGACCCGGTCGAGCCGGATCTCCCACACGGACGCCTGGAGCCGGTCGGCGAGCCCGGAGGTGCGGGCCTCGACGGCGTCGATGATGTCGAGCCCGGAGGGCATCGACTCGTCGAGCAGCCCGCGCAGCGTCTCGGGGTCCCGTACCTCGGTGAGCTGGATCTCCAGGTACTCGGCCTCACTGCCGGTGCCAGTAGGGGCGGCATTGGCGTACGACACCTTGGGGTGCGGGGTGAAGCCCGCCGAGTACGCCATGGGCACCTCGGCGCGGCGCAGCGCCCGCTCGAAGGCGCGCTGGAAGTCGCGGTGGCTGGTGAACCGGAGGCGGCCGCGCTTGGTGTAACGCAAACGGATGCGCTGCACCGCGGGTGCGGGCGGCGGGCCTTCGGGCTGTCGCTTGCCCAGGGGACTGCTCCTTGTTGCTTCTTCTGGTGTCTCTTCGCTTGTCGCGCACGGGCCTGTGCGGCCCGTGCGCCTTCCAGCGTACTTTGTGACCGGCCGGTTGCCCGAGGGCTACTGCACGACCGACAGCGGCAGCAGCTTGCGGCCGGTGGGGCCGATCTGGATGGACGTGTCCATCTGCGGACAGACACCGCAGTCGAAGCACGGGGTCCAGCGGCAGTCCTCGACCTCGGTCTCGTCGAGCGCGTCCTGCCAGTCCTCCCACAGCCAGTCCTTGTCGAGACCGGAGTCGAGGTGGTCCCAGGGCAGGACCTCCTCGTAGGTGCGCTCGCGGGTGGTGTACCAGTCGACGTCGAGACCGAAGTCGGGCAGGGTGCGCTCGGCGCACTCCATCCAGCGGTCGTAGGAGAAGTGCTCGCGCCAGCCGTCGAAGCGGCCGCCGTCCTCGTAGACGGCGCGGATGACGGCGCCGACCCGGCGGTCGCCGCGCGAGAGCAGGCCCTCGACGATGCCGGGCTTGCCGTCGTGGTAGCGGAAGCCGATCGAGCGGCCGTACTTCTTGTCGCCGCGGATCTTCTCGCGCAGCTTCTCCAGCCGGGCGTCGGTGTCCTCGGCGCTGAGCTGCGGCGCCCACTGGAACGGGGTGTGCGGCTTGGGGACGAAGCCGCCGATCGAGACGGTGCAGCGGATGTCGTTCTTGCCGGACACCTCACGGCCCTTGGCGATCACCTTGGTCGCCATGTCGGCGATCTGGAGCACGTCGTCGTCGGTCTCGGTGGGCAGACCGCACATGAAGTACAGCTTCACCTGCCGCCAGCCGTTGCCGTACGCGGTGGACACCGTACGGATCAGGTCCTCTTCCGAGACCATCTTGTTGATGACCTTGCGGATGCGCTCGGAGCCGCCCTCGGGGGCGAAGGTGAGGCCCGAACGGCGGCCGTTGCGGGTCAGCTCGTTGGCCAGGTCGATGTTGAAGGCGTCCACCCGGGTCGACGGGAGGGACAGGCCGATCTTGTCTTCCTCGTACCGGTCGGCGAGGCCCTTGGCGATGTCGCCGATCTCGGTGTGGTCGGCGGAGGACAGCGACAGCAGGCCGACCTCCTCGAAACCGGTGTTCTTGAGGCCGCGATCGACCATCTCACCGATGCCGGTGATGGAGCGCTCGCGCACCGGGCGGGTGATCATGCCCGCCTGGCAGAAGCGGCAGCCGCGGGTGCAGCCGCGGAAGATCTCCACCGACATCCGCTCGTGCACGGTCTCGGCGAGCGGCACCAGCGGCTGCTTCGGATACGGCCACTCGTCGAGGTCCATGACGGTGTGCTTGGAGACGCGCCACGGCACGCCCGAGCGGTTCGGCACGACGCGGGAGATCCGGCCGTCGGCCAGGTACTCCACGTCGTAGAACTTCGGCACGTAGATGCTGCCGGTGCGGGCGAGGCGGAAGAGCAGTTCGTCGCGGCCGCCCGGGCGTCCCTCGGCCTTCCAGGCGCGGATGATCTCGGTCATCTCCAGGACGGCCTGCTCACCGTCGCCGATCACCGCGCAGTCGATGAAGTCCGCGATCGGCTCCGGGTTGAACGCGGCGTGGCCGCCCGCGACGACGACCGGGTGGTCGACGGTGCGGTCGGCGGCGTCCAGCGGGATACCGGCGAGGTCCAGCGCGGTGAGCAGGTTGGTGTAGCCCAGCTCGGTCGAGAAGGAGACGCCGAAGACGTCGAAGGCCCCGACGGGCCGGTGCGCGTCCACGGTGAACTGCGGCACCTTGTGCTCGCGCATCAGCTCTTCGAGGTCCGGCCAGACGCTGTACGTGCGCTCGGCGAGCACGCCCTCGCGCTCGTTGAGCACCTCGTAGAGGATCATGACGCCCTGGTTGGGCAGCCCGACCTCGTAGGCGTCCGGGTACATGAGCGCCCAGCGGACGTCGCAGGAGTTCCAATCCTTGACGGTGGAATTCAGCTCACCGCCTACGTATTGGATGGGCTTCTGCACATGCGGCAGCAGGGCCTCGAGCTGTGGGAAGACCGACTCGGCAGACATCGCGGACTTTCGTGAGCTGACAGGGGTGACCCACAAGCCTAACGCGACCGGAGCCACCCGTGGCACGGCGATCGGCACACCCCGCGCTTCCAGGGTCCACAGTGCCCAACGGACATCGCACTCCGGGCCACCCCCGCGCGAGCGGGGAAAGCCGTGCACCTGGACCAACGATCGTCCGTCCGTTCGGTTACGGCTCCAGCGCCGCCCGGTGCTCCGGGCGCGAGACCTCGGCCCACAGGCCGGGCAGTTCGCGCTCGCGGGCGGCCGCGCGGGCCTCCTCGCGGCCGTAGAGCAGGCCGACGGTGAAGGTGGACTCCCCCGCCGCGTGCGCCTGGATCGCCAGTTCGCGCAGTGCCTCGCGCGCGACCACGCTGTCCTGGTGGTCGCCGAGCAGTTCCTGCACCTCGGTCATGAGCCCGGCGAACGCCTTCGCGGGCGGGCCCAGCACCGGGCGGGCGGCCTCGGCGGCGTAGCGGGCCCGCTTGGCGTCCTTGCGGGCCGTGTGCAGGACGACGTCGCGGTCGGGTCCGGAGGGGGCGTCCAGGGCCGGGCCGAGACGGTCCGCGAGCCGTTCGTAGTCGCGCAGCACGGCCTTGCGGATCACCTCGGCGGCCGGGCGGGCGGCCGCGGGGCGCAGCGGCGGGTCGGCCAGGAGCGCGTCGAGGGTGTCGAGGAGGGCGAGGTAGCGCTCGCCGTCCAGGACGCCGGTCAGCCGGTCGCGGGAGCCGGTGCGGCGGGCGTGCGACCAGATCTCCAGCCGGGCGGCGACGGGGCCGAGCCGCAGTTCCACGGGCACCTCGGAGAGCCGTTCGGCGATGCGCGCGGTGAGCACTTCGCGGTCCCGGTCGATGCCCAGTTCGGCGGCCAGCCACTTCAGCTCGGCACCGATGGGGTCGGTGACGGCGCGGTCCAGGACCTTGCGGTACGAGCGGAAGGCGCTGCGCAGCCGGCGGGTGGCGACCCGCATGCGGTGCACGGAGTCGGGGGTGTCCAGGCGTACGGCGGGGTCGAGGGTGACGATCGCGGTGATCTGGCGGCGTACGTAGTCCAGGATGGCGTCACCGGCGGTGGCCTCGGCCGCGGCCTTCTTCCCGGCCTTCTTCTGGCCCATCTTCTTCTGGCCGGACTTCTTGTCGCGCTTTCCGGGTTTCCCGCCTTCCCGGTGCGGGCCGGTTTCGGCCAGGGCGCGGGCGAGCTTGGAGGGGAGGTCGGCCCGGCGCAGCCCGGCGTCCGTCAGATGCGGTTCCAGGGTGTCGAGGAACGCGGGGTCGCCGCCCTCGGCCAGCTCCACCTCGACCTCGGTCCAGCTCACCGGGTCGCCGGGGGCCGGGGCCAGTCGGCGCGCGGTGACCCGGTCGGCGGACAGCTCGGCGAGCAGCGTGCCATCGCCGTCCAGGAGGTGCCGGACGTTGCGCTCCGACAGCAGATGGACGAGGGGGACGAGGCCGTGGCCGCGGACGCGGGAGCGCACGAGGCCCGCGAGGTGGGCGGGCAGCGCGTCCGCGAGCGGGGCGCGGATCTCGTCCCGTACGTCGGGGCCCACCGGCAGCTTGAGGTGCCAGCCGGCGTCGCCGCCCCCGGTGCGGCGGCGCAGGGTGATGCCGTCGGCGGCGAGGCGCTGCCCGGGGGTGTCGTAGTACGTGGCGTCGAGCGTGACGACGCCCTCGTCCCTGACCTGCGCGATTCCGGCGACCCCGGCCAGTTCGGGGAGGCCGCCGGACGGGGCGCCGTCATCGGTGGTCTCGTACTTGCGTTCGATTTCCCGCATCATGTCCACCATGGCGTGAATGTAGTCGCCCGGGACGCCCGGCGGGAGTCCCCCGCGTCCGGGTCAGGCCGATACGGGCCGTTGCACCCGGATCGACTGGAGCAGCCCGATTCCGATCCATACGGCGAACATCGACGAGCCGCCGTAGGAGACGAACGGCAGCGGCAGACCGGCCACCGGCATGATGCCCAGCGTCATGCCGATGTTCTCGAACGACTGGAACGCGAACCAGGCGATGATTCCGGCCGCGACGACCGTCCCGTACAGCTCGGTGGTGCCCCGGGCGATCCGGCAGGCGCGCCACAGGACGACGCCCAGCAGCACGATGATCAGACCCGCGCCGAGGAAGCCCAGCTCCTCCCCCGCGACCGAGAAGACGAAGTCCGTCTGCTGCTCGGGCACGAACTGACCGGTGGTCTGAGTGCCGTGGAAGAGCCCCTTGCCGGTGAGACCGCCCGAACCGATCGCGATGCGCGCCTGGTTGGTGTTGTAGCCGACGCCCGCCGGGTCCAGGGCGGGGTTGGCGAAGGCGGCGAAGCGGTCGATCTGGTACTGGTCGAGGATGTGCAGCTGCCAGATCAGCAGCGCGCCGACCACCGCGGTGGCGATCAGCCCGGCGATCCAGCGGTTGGACGCACCGGAGGCGAGGAGCACCGCGAGCACGATCACCGCCATGACCATCACCGAACCGAGGTCCGGCATCAGCATCACGATCGCGATGGGCAGCGCGGCCAGGCCGAGCGCCTGGACGACGGTGCGGTGGTCGGGGGTGAGCCGGTCGCCCGCGTCCACCCGTGCGGCCAGCAGCATCGACATGCCCAGGATGATCGTGATCTTGGCGAACTCGCCGGGCTGGAGGGAGAACCCGGCACCGATCACGATCCAGGCGTGGGCGCCGTTGATGGTCGAGCCCAGCGGGGTGAGGACGGCGAGCACGAGGATGACGGACAGGCCGTACAGCACCGGCACCGCGCCGCGCAGGGTGCGGTGGCCGAGCCAGATGGTGCCGATCGCGAGCAGCAGCCCGATGCCGGTGTTCAGGGCGTGCCGGACCAGGAAGTAGTACGGATCGCCCTGGTTCAGCTCGGTGCGGTTGCGGGTCGCCGAGTAGACCAGCAGGGTGCCGATCGCGGACAGCGCGAGGCAGCTGAGCAGCAGCACCCAGTCCAGGCGGCGCACGAGCGAGTCGCGCGCCATGAGCTTGCGCCAGGTGCCGCGCTCGGGGGTGAAGCGGGGGACGGAGTAGCCGTGGGTCGACGCGCTCACTGCTGCGCACCTCCCCGCCGCCTGGTGTCACCCAGCAGGGAGAACGGCTTGCCCACCGGCTGGGCCTCGATCGAGCCGTCGGAGGCGATCTTGGGGAGGTCGGCCTGCGGCTTGGGCAGCAGCGCCTTCTTCTCGTCGATCTTGCCCTTGCCGTCGACCCCGTACAGCGCGTTGTAGATCTTGCGGACGGCCGGACCGGAGGCGCCGGAGCCGGTGCCGCCCTGCGAGATCGTCATGACGACCGAGTAGTCCTTGGTGTAGGTCGCGAACCACGAGGTGGTCTGCTTGCCGTAGACCTCGGCGGTACCCGTCTTGGCGTGCATCGGGATCTTGTCCTGCGGCCAGCCCTGGAACCGCCAGGCGGCGGTACCCCGGGTGGCGACGCCCGCGAGCGCCTGGTCGATCTGTTCGCGCGTCTGCCCCTTCATCGGGAGCTTGCCGTGCGCCTTGGGCTTGATCTCCTGGATGTGCTTGCCGTCCGGGCTGACGATCGCCTTGCCGACGGTCGGGTCGTAGAGCGTGCCGCCGTTGCTGATCGCCGCGTAGATGGTGGCCATCTGGATCGGGGTGACGAGCGTGTCGCCCTGGCCGATCGAGTAGTTCACGGAGTCACCGGCGCGCATCTTCATGCCTTCGAGGCAGTTCTCGTAGGAGAGGCGCTGGGTGTAGTTCCCGTTCTTCTTGCCGTTCTTGCACCAGGCGTCCTTGTTGGCCTTCCAGAAGTCCTTCTTCCACTGGCGGTCCGGGACCCGGCCGCTGACCTCGTTGGGGAGGTCGACGCCGGTCTCCTTGCCGAGGCCGAACTGGTGGGCGGTCTTGTAGAACCAGTCCCCCGGGTGCTTCTTGGGCTTGTTGCCGCCGTCCTTCTTCCACTCGTCGTAGGCGAGGCGGTAGAAGACCGTGTCGCAGGAGACCTCCAGCGCGCGGCCGAGGCTGATCCCGCCGAAGTTCTCGGACTCGAAGTTCTTGAAGACCTGGCCGCCGATGCTGAAGGAGCTGGTGCACGGGTAGGGCCCGTTGAAGGCGTATCCGGCGTTGACCGCGGCGGTCGTCGGGATCACCTTGAAGATCGAGCCGGGGGCCGCCTGGCCCTGGATCGCCCGGTTCAGCAGCGGGTAGTTGCTGTCCTTGCCGGTGAGCTTCTTGTAGTCCTTGCCGGAGATGCCGCCGACCCAGGCGTTGGGGTCGTACGCCGGGTTGGACGCCATCGCCACCACCCGGCCGG
This sequence comes from Streptomyces sp. NBRC 110028, assembly GCF_001417735.1. Taxonomy (GTDB): domain Bacteria; phylum Actinomycetota; class Actinomycetes; order Streptomycetales; family Streptomycetaceae; genus Streptomyces. The sequence goes on along the minus strand of NZ_BBUZ01000028.1, from coordinate 271,155 downwards.
TCTTGGCCTCCATGACCACGACCGAGCCCGAGTCCGCCTTGTACTTCCGGCCGGTGTTCCGGTCGTACTGCTTGCGGGCGTCCTTCATCGCCTGGTCCAGCTCCTTCTCCGCGACCGCCTGGACGCGTGCGTCGAGGCTGGTGACGACGTTGTCGCCGGGCCGGGCCCGCTGGCTCTCCCGCTGGCCGATGACGCGGCCGAGGTTGTCGACCTCGTAGCGGGTCACCCCGGCCTTGCCGCGCAGCTTGCTGTCGTACTCGCTCTCCAGCCCGTTGGAGCCGACCTGGTCGGAGCGGAGCAGCGGCGACTTGGTGTGCTCGGCCTTCTTGATCTGCTCGTCGGTCACGGGCGAGAGGTAGCCGAGCACCTGGGCGGCGTTGGAGCCGGCCGGGGCGGCGTAGCGGCGCACGGCGGTGGGCTCGGCGCTGATCCCGGGGAAGTCCTCTTCGCGCTCGCGGATCTGGAGCGCCTGCTTGGCGCTGGCCTCGTCGGTGATCGGGATGGGCTGGTACGGGGAGCCGTTCCAGCAGGGCTGCGGGGTCTCGGCGTCACACAGCCGGACCTTGTCCTTGACGTCCTTGGGCTTCATGTGGAGGACGCCCGCGAGCCGGGTGAGGACGGCCTCGCCGTCGTCGGGCTCCTTCATCAGCGCGGTGCGGCTGGCGGAGACGACGAGCCGGGTCTCGTTGTCGGCGAGGGGCACGCCGCGGGCGTCCAGTATCGAGCCGCGGACGGCCGGGTGGACGACCTGCTGGACGTGGTTGTTGGCGGCCTTCTCGGTGTATTCGTCGCCGTTGCGGATCTGCAGGTACCACAGCCGTCCGCCGAGGGTGAGCAGGAGCGAGAAGACGATGATCTGGATGGCGACGAGGCGGACGGTGACCCGGGGAGTCCGTCCGGTCTCCGGAATATTGCTCATGGCGCTCCGTCGAGGGTGGAGGCGGGAGACGGGAGAACCGCGGGAGACGGGAGGGCCGCGGGCGACCGGCGGGCGGCGGCGGCCGGCGGGACGGCGGTGCTCACAGGCGCTTGACCCCCTTGAGCTTGACGCGGCCGTCCTTGACGCGGCCGGTCCGCTTCGTCGCCTTCGCCAGCAGGCCACCGCCCTGACCGCCGCCCAGGCCACCGCCCAGGCCGCCGAGCCGGGCGGCCCGGCCGGAACGGCGGAAGCGGCTCATCCGGCCGGTCCGGACGCTGCTCGCCGAGGTGATCCAGCGGGTGGCGCTCTCGGTGCCGGTGCCGCCGGAGCTGTCGGCCATCCGGTCGTTCTCCCCGCGTCTGGCCAGCCCCATGATCAGCGGCACCGTGAAGGGCGCCAGCAGCAGGTCGTACAGGGCGGCCGTGAACAGCAGCTCGCCCAGGCCCACATGGCGGGCCGCGTCGTCGCCGACGAGGATGCCGACCCCCGCGTACAGCAGGGTGGCGCCGATGGCCGCCGCGACGACCACCACCATCGGCCCGGTGGCCGACCGGAGCTGGCCGCTCTCGGGCTTGGCGAGCCCCGCCAGATAGCCGATGACGCACAGCACCAGGGCGTAGCGCCCGGCGGCGTGATCGGCGGGCGGGGCGAGGTCGGCGAGCAGACCGGCGCCGAAGCCGACCAGGGCGCCGCCGGTGTGGCCGTAGACCAGCGCGAGGCCGAGGACGACGAGCAGCAGCAGATCGGGGACGGCGCCGGGCAGTTGCAGCCGGGCGAGGACGCAGATCTGGACGACGAGGGCGACGACGACGAGGACGGTGGACAGGAGGACACGGTTGAGGCGCAGCATCGGTCAGCTCCTGTTGGCCGGGCTCGTTGCGGTGGCGGAGGGGGTGGCCGTGACGGTGACCGTGGGCGCCGGCTTGGGTTTCGCGGGCTTGGGCGGCAGTACGGTGTCGCGCGGGTTGGAGCGCGGCGCCTGGACGACGACGCCGACGATGTCCAGCCTGCTGAACCGGACGTAGGGGCGCACTTGGAGGGTGCGGGTGAGGTCGCCGCCGGTGGGGTCGACGCGGACCACCTTGCCGACCGGGACGCCGGGCACGAACGGCTTGTCGGCCTGAGAGCCGAAGGTGACGAGCCGGTCCCCCTTCTTGATCTTGGCCTTGCCGTTGAGGAGCTGGACGTGCAGGGAGCGATCGCCGCGTCCGGTGGCGAAGCCCAGCTCGCTGGACTTCTCCATCCGGGTGCCGACGGTGAAGTCGGGGTCGATGGCGAGCAGCACGGTGGAGGTGGAGGGGCCGACCGTGGTGACCCGGCCGACGAGTCCGTCGCCGTTGATGACGGTCTGGTCGCGCTGGATCCCGTCGTCGCTGCCGACGTCGAGGGTGACGGTCCAGGAGAAGCCCTGGGCGGCGCCGATGCCGATGACCTCGGCGCCCTTGATGCCGTACTGGCCGGCGCCGGCGACCTTGCGCAGCTTGTCGAGTTCGACGGTACGGGCGCGGTTGCGGTCGTCGCTGCCGAGCCGCTGCCTGAGTCTGGTGTTCTCCTGCTCCAGTTGGCTGATGCGGTCGTGCCGCTCGTCGGAGTCCCGGATCGCGGCGACGGCGTTGCCGACCGGATCGACGGCGCTCGCGACACCGTTCTCCACCGGGCCGAAGGCGGAAGCGGCGGCCTGACGGGCGCCGTCGAGGGGCGAGTCCTCACCGCCGCGGATATCCACCGTGATCAGCGCGAACGCGATGGCGATCAGCAGCACCAGGAGCAGCCGGCTCTCTCGTGTGTCCCTCACGTGCGGCGACGTGCCTTCCTCGTCGAAGTCGGACCGGTCCCGATCTCGTTGTGGCCGTCCGGTCCTTAAGGAGCCTTATGCCTGTATATCAGCGGATCCGCCGATGCGCCGTACGGGCGACACACCGCCCGCACGGCCGATCCACCTGGTTGTCATCTGCGCGGCTGGGCGTCCAGCACCTGCTGGAGCGCCTCGAATTCCTCCACGCACTTGCCGGACCCGAGCGCGACCGAGTCGAGCGGGTCCTCGGCGATGTGGATGGGCATGCCGGTCTCGCGGCGCAGCCGCTCGTCGAGGCCGCGGAGCAGCGCGCCGCCGCCGGTGAGCACGATGCCGCGGTCCATGACGTCGCCGGACAGCTCCGGCGGGCACTTGTCGAGCGTGGTCTTGACCGCGTCGACGATGGAGTTGACCGGCTCCTCCATGGCCTTGCGGACCTCGGCGGCGGAGATCACGACGGTCTTGGGGAGCCCGCTGACCAGGTCGCGGCCGCGGATCTCGGTGTGCTCCTCTTCCTCGCTCTCGAACGCCGAGCCGATCGTGATCTTGATGTTCTCGGCGGTGCGCTCGCCAAGGAGGAGGCTGTACTCCTTCTTGATGTGCTGGATGATCGCGTTGTCCAGCTCGTCGCCGGCCACCCGGATGGACTGGGCGGTGACGATGCCGCCGAGCGAGATGACGGCGACCTCGGTGGTGCCGCCGCCGATGTCCACCACCATGTTGCCGGTGGCCTCGTGGACCGGGAGGCCGGAACCGATGGCCGCGGCCATGGGCTCTTCGATGATGTGGACCTGGCGGGCGCCCGCCTGGGTGGACGCCTCGATGACCGCGCGGCGCTCGACTCCGGTGATGCCGGACGGAACGCACACGACCACCCGGGGACGGGCCAGATAGCGGCGCTTATGGATCTTCAGAATGAAGTACCGCAGCATCCGCTCGGTGATCTCGAAGTCGGCGATAACGCCGTCCTTGAGCGGACGCACGGCGACGATGTTGCCAGGGGTGCGGCCGATCATCTTCTTTGCCTCGGCGCCCACGGCGAGAATTCCGCCGGTGTTGGTGTTGATGGCGACGACGGATGGCTCGTTGAGGACGATCCCGCGGCCCCTGACGTACACCAGCGTGTTGGCGGTCCCGAGGTCGACAGCCATGTCACGGCCGATGAACGACATGTTGTTCCCCATGAGGATACGTCAGGCCTTCCCTGCTGGAGCGATTGCTTGCTTGAGGTCGGCAGGATGTGGTGCGCTGCGAGGCGCGGAAGCTTCATCGTAGTCACGCCCGCGCGAACACGCTGCGGGGGTCCTCCGCCATTGTCAGCAGAACACGAGCCCGCCCCCTCTAATGGTGACGTCGTGTCGCGGAGATGCGTTCCCCCGATCGGCTCGCATATGCCGAGGGGCGGCCGATAAATTCGACCGCCCCCAGGCCAGCAGGGGTGTGACCAGCTGATGATCGATCAGAGCGAGATCAGATGAGATCAGGCGAGACCGGGAAAGAAAATCTTGATTTCCCGCTCGGCCGACTCTTCGGAGTCGGAGGCATGGATCAGATTTTCCCGAACGATGGTGCCGAAATCGCCACGGATGGAACCGGGCGCCGCGGCGATCGGGTCGGTCGGCCCGGCCAGCGCCCGGACGCCCTCGATCACACGCTCGCCCTCGACGACCAGCGCCACGGCCGGCCCGGAGGACATGAACTCGACCAGGGGCTCGTAAAAGGGCTTGCCGACGTGCTCGGCATAGTGCTGCTCCAGCAGCTCACGGCCCAGCCGGCGCAGCTCCAGGGCGGAGATCGTCCACCCCGCCTTCCGCTCGATCCGGCCGAGAATCTCGCCCACCAGTCCGCGTCGTACGGCGTCGGGCTTGAGAAGGACGAGCGTGCGCTGGCTCACGGTGCGGGCTCCTTTGGGAAGTGGCATGCGGGTGAAGCTGTGCGGCTGAGGCTACATGGGTGATCGCCGACCACGTCACGCAGCGTCAGGCGAGGCGGCGGAGGCCGCGGCGAACCGCTCCTTCGCCTGGTCGACCTTGCGGCCGAAGTGGACCGAGGCCCACCACAGCCCGGCGAAGACCACGCCGAGGAAGAACATGGTGGTCACCACGAAACCGCTCAGCACCAGCCCGATCTGCAGGGCCCAGCCGATCTGCACCGCCCCGGGGCGGCTCAGCATGCCGCACAGCAGTACACACAGCGCCATGGCGATACCGCAGACCGTCCAGACGGTGCCCATCGACAGGCCGGACACCTTCATCGCGACCAGCCCGGCGAAGCCGATCACGAAGAACTCGCCGATCAGAGTGGAGGCGCACAGCGTCCGCATTTCAGCCCTTTCCCAGAAGCAGCCGGGCCTCGCCGACCGTGATGACCGACCCGGTGACCAGCACCCCCGCACCAGCGTATTCGCCCTCCTCCTCCGCGAGGGTGATCGCGGCCTCCAGGGCGTCGTCCAGCCGGGGCTCGACCTGCACGCGGTCGGAGCCGAACACCTCGACGGCGAGCCCGGCCAGCTCATCCGCGTCCATCGCGCGATGGCTGGAATTACGGGTCACCACGATTTCGGCGAAAATCGGCTCAAAGGCTTCCAATAGCCCCCGAACGTCCTTGCCTTCGCTGGCCCCGACCACGCCGATGAGGCGGCTGAAATCGAACGCCTCGGTGACCGCCTCGGCCGCCGCCCGGGCGCCCCCGGGGTTGTGCGCGGCGTCCAGCACCACGGTCGGGCTGCGGCGCACCACCTCCATCCGGCCCGGGGAGCTGACGGAGGCGAAGGCGGAGCGGATGGTGTCCAGGTCCAGCGGCCGGGCGTGCTGGGAGCCGACGCCGAAGAACGCCTCGACGGCGGCCAGCGCCACCGCCGCGTTGTGCGCCTGGTGGGCGCCGTGCAGCGGGAGGAAGATCTCGGGGTACTCACCGCCGAGGCCGCGCAGCGTCACCAGCTGGCCGCCGACCGCCACCTCGCGGGAGACCACCCCGAACTCCATGCCCTCGCGGGCCACCGTGGCGTCCACCTCGACGGCGCGCTTGAGCACCACGGACGCGGCCTCCACGGGCTGCTGCGCGAGCACCACCGTGGCGTCCTGCTTGACGATCCCGGACTTCTCGGCCGCGATCTCCCCCGGAGTGCCGCCGAGCCGGTCGGTGTGGTCCAGCGAGATCGGCATGATCACCGCGACGTCCGAGTCGATCACATTGGTGGCGTCCCAGGAGCCGCCCATGCCGACCTCGACGACGGCGATGTCCACCGGGGCGTCCGCGAAGGCCGCGTAGGCCATGCCGGTGAGCACCTCGAAGAACGACAGCCGGTACTGCTGCCGGTCGTCGACCATCTCGATGTACGGCGCGATGTCCTGGTACGTCTCGATGAAGCGCTCGGCGGAGATCGGCGCCCCGTCCAGGCTGATCCGCTCGGTGACGGACTGCACGTGCGGGCTCGTGTAGCGGCCGGTGCGCAGTTCGAAGGAGCCGAGCAGCGTTTCGATCATGCGGGCGGTGCTGGTCTTGCCGTTCGTCCCGGTGATGTGGATCGAGGGGTAGGCGCGGTGGGGCGAGCCGAGGATGTCCAGCAGCGCCTCCATGCGCACCAGCGAGGGGTCGAGCTTGGTCTCCTCCCACCGCGTGGCCAGCTCCGCCTCCACCTCGCGCAGCGCGCGGTCCACCTCGGGGTCGGAGGGACGAGCCGGAATGCCGTCGCCCTGCGGCGGGCCCGACTGCGCGCGCAGCGTCCGGCTGCCCGCCTCGATCACCGCCAGATCGGGGTCGCGGTCGGTCTCGGCTCCGACGATGTCGTCGAATTCGTCCGGTTCGTTCTGTTCGTCCGGTTGGTTCTGGGGGCGCTCGCTCACACGGACCAGTCTACGAGTGACCCCCGACAGGCCCCGGAAGCGCCCATGCCGTCCCGGGAGCGGCCCCGAACGGCCCCTCAGGAGGCCGCGCCGCCCTCCAGGGCCGCGGACATCATCGACTTGGCGATCGGCCCGGCCAGACCGCCACCGGAGATGTCCGCGCGGGGCGCGTCGCTGTCCTCGACCACCACCGCGACCGCGATCTTGTGGCCGCTTCCGTCATCCGCGTAACTCACGAACCACGCGAACGGATTACCGCTGTTGTCCTCGCCGTGCTGCGCGGTGCCGGTCTTGCCGCCGACCTCGACCCCGGGGATCTTCGCGTTGGTGCCCGTGCCCTTCTGCACGACGGTCCGCATCGCCGACCGCAGCTCCTTCGCCGTGGACTTCGACATCGCCTGGCTGTAGGTCTCCGGCTCGGTGCGGTCCAGGGTGGTCGCGCTGCCGTCCGTCGTGCGGTCCACCTCGTGGGGCTTCATCAGCTTGCCGTCGTTCGCGATCGCCGAGGAGACCATCGCCATCTGGAGCGGGGTCGCGGTCACGTCGAACTGGCCCATGCCGGTCAGCGCCGTCTGCGCGTCGTCCATCCCGCTCGGGTACACGCTCTTGGCGGCCCGCACCGGTATGTCCAGCTCGGAGTCGCCGAAGCCCAGTTTCTTCGCCTCGGCGCGCAGCTTGGACTGGCCCAGGTCCACGGCCAGCTTCGCGAAGACCGTGTTGCACGAGTACTGCAGGGCCGTGCGGATCGTCGCGTTCTCACAGGGCGCCGACGCGTTCTCGTTCTTCATGTCGGTGACCGTGCCGGGCAGCCGGTACGGGTCCGGGCTCCTGGTCGGCTCGTCCACCGACGAGTACAGCCCGTCCTCCAGGGCCGCCGCGGCGACCACCAGCTTGAACGCCGACCCCGGCGGATACGTCTGGCGCAGCGCCCGGTTCAGCATCGGCTGGTCCTTGTCCTTCGTCAGCTTCAGCCACGCCTTCTGGTCGGCGGTACCGGACCCGGCGAAGGTGCCCGGGTCGTACGAGGGCGTGCTGGCCAGGGCGAGCACCTTGCCGGTCTCCGGGTCGAGCGCCACGGCCGCGCCGGTCTTGTTCCCCAGTCCCTCGAAGGCGGCCTTCTGCACGGCCGGGTCGATCGTCGTCAGCACATCGCCCGGCTTGGACGGCTCCCGGGTCAGCGCCTCCAAGGGGTTCTTCAGCCGGGTGTCGGAGCCGTCGAGCACGGACCGGTTCAGGGCCTCCAGCTGGTTGCTGCCGTACGACTGCGAGGAATAGCCGGTGACCGGGGCGTAGAGCTTCCCGTCGGGGTACGTCCGCTTGTACTTCAGATCGCCGGTGGTGGCGGTCGAGCCGGTGATGGGCCTGCCCCCCGCCATGATGTTGCCCAGCGGGTTGGCGTACTGGCTGATGGTGTTGCGTTCGTTGTGGGAGTTGTCCCGGAAACTCGCCCCCTCCGCCACCTGGACATAGGTGACCCAGGCGACCAGGACCAGCACGAGCAGCAGGGAGAAGACGGAGGCGCGCCGCAGCGGTTTGTTCATGGGAGGGGGAGCTCCTTCCGGGACGTACTGGTGGATAACTCCCGGAAGGCGGTCATGGGTTCCCGACCCACCGTACGGATCGGCCTCCCCGGCGGTCACCGTGGGACATCGCACACCGGCCCGGGGGGGGCGGGGGAAGCACGGAGCGCCCCCGCCTGAAGGCGGGGGCGCTCGGTACGGGCCGGGCTCAGCCCTGGGGCAGGGACGCCAACTGCGCGGTGATCCGGGCGATGTCGGCCTCGGCGGTGGCCTGCCGGACGCGGATCTTCTCCACCACGTGGTCGGGGGCCTTGGCCAGGAACCCTTCGTTGGACAGCTTGGCCGTGGTCTGCGCCTTGTCCTTCTCGGCCGCGGCGAGGTCCTTGGCCAGCCGCTTGCGCTCGGCCTCGACGTCGATCGCGCCGGACAGGTCCAGCGCCACGGTCGCGCCCGCCACCGGCAGCGAGGCGGTGGCGGTGAAGCCCTCCCCGGCCGGCTGGAGGCGCAGCAGGGAGCGCATCGCGTCCTCGTGCGCGGCGAGCGAGGTGCCGGACAGCTCGAGCCGGGCCGGGACCTTCTGACCGGGCTGGAGACCCTGGTCGGCGCGGAACCGGCGGACCTCGGTGACCACCTGCTGCAGGTTCTCGATCTCCCGCTCCGCGGCCTCGTCGCGGAAGCCGCTGTCGGTCGGCCAGTCGGCGATGACGACCGACTCCTGGCCGGTGAGCGCGGTCCACAGCTTCTCGGTGACGAACGGGACCACCGGGTGCAGCAGCCGCAGCGTGACGTCGAGGACCTCACCGAGGACGCGCCGCGAGGCGTCGGCCTCCGGGCCGCCCTTCTGGAAGGTGGTCTTGGACAGCTCGACGTACCAGTCGAAGACCTCGTCCCACGCGAAGTGGAAGAGCGTGTCCGAGAGCTTCGCGAACTGGTAGTCGTCGTAGAACGCGTCGACGTCCGCGACGACCTCGTTCAGCCGGGACAGGATCCATCGGTCGGTGGCCGACAGCTGCTCGGGGGCGGGCAGTTCGCCCTCGACCGTCGCGCCGTTCATCAGCGCGAAGCGGGTCGCGTTCCAGATCTTGTTGGCGAAGTTGCGGGACGCCTGGACCCAGTCCTCGCCGATCGGCACGTCCACCCCGGGGTTGGCGCCGCGGGCGAGGGTGAAGCGGACGGCGTCCGAGCCGTAGGTGTCCATCCAGTCCAGCGGATTGACCGCGTTCCCGAAGGACTTGGACATCTTCTTGCCGAACTGGTCGCGGACCATCCCGTGCAGGGCGATGGTGCGGAACGGCGGGGTGCCGTCCATCGCGTACAGGCCGAACATCATCATCCGGGCGACCCAGAAGAAGAGGATGTCGTAGCCGGTGACCAGGACCGCGTTCGGATAGAACTTCGCCAGGCTGTCGGTCCGCTCGGGCCAGCCGAGCGTGGAGAACGGCCACAGGCCGGAGGAGAACCAGGTGTCCAGGACGTCACTGTCCTGGCGCCACCCCTCGCCGCTCGGCGGCTCCTCGTCCGGTCCGACGCAGACGACCTCGCCCTCCGGTCCGTACCAGACCGGGATCCGGTGGCCCCACCACAGCTGACGCGAGATGCACCAGTCGTGCAGGTTGTCGACCCAGTCGAAGTAGCGCTTCGACATGTCCTCCGGGTGGATGCTGACCCGGCCGTCGCGGACGGCGTCGCCCGCCTCCTTGGCCAGCGGGCCGACCTTGACCCACCACTGCATGGACAGCCGCGGCTCGATCGTGGTCTTGCAGCGCGAGCAGTGGCCCACGGAGTGGGTGTACGGGCGCTTCTCCGCCACGATCCGGCCCTCGGCGCGCAGCGCGCCGACGATGGCGCTGCGGGCCTCCAGCCGGTCCAGGCCCTGGAAGGGGCCGTGCGCGGTGATCACCGCGTGCTCGTCCATGACGCTGAGGTTCGGCAGGCCGTGGCGCTGGCCGATCTCGAAGTCGTTCGGGTCGTGGGCCGGGGTGACCTTGACCGCGCCGGTGCCGAACTCCGGGTCGACGTGGGCGTCGGCGACGACCGGGATGCGGCGGCCGGTGAGCGGCAGTTCGATCTCGGTGCCGACCATGTGGCGGTAGCGGTCGTCGTCGGGGTGGACGGCGACCGCGGTGTCGCCCAGCATCGTCTCGGCGCGGGTCGTGGCGACGACGATGGAGTTGTCCCCCTCGCCGTACCGGATCGACACCAGTTCGCCGTCGTCGTCCTGGTACTCCACCTCGATGTCGGAGATGGCGGTGAGGCAGCGGGGGCACCAGTTGATGATGCGCTCGGCGCGGTAGATCAGCTCATCGTCGTAGAGCTTCTTGAAGATGGTCTGGACGGACCTGGACAGCCCCTCGTCCATGGTGAACCGCTCGCGGTTCCACGCGACGCCGTCGCCCAGCCGCCGCATCTGGCCGGAAATCTGCCCGCCGGACTCGTTCTTCCACTGCCACACACGCTCGATGAACGCCTCACGGCCCAGGTCGTGCCGGGAGACGCCCTCCTTGGCCAGCTCGCGCTCGACCACGTTCTGGGTGGCGATACCGGCGTGGTCCATGCCCGGCTGCCACAGCGTCTCGTAGCCCTGCATCCGCTTGCGGCGGGTGAGCGCGTCGATGATCGTGTGCTCGAAGGCGTGGCCCAGGTGGAGCGATCCGGTCACGTTGGGCGGCGGAATGACGATCGTGTACGGCTCCTTGCCGCTCTTGGCGTCCGCCTCGAAGTAACCGCGCTCTACCCAGCGCTCGTACAGCTGCCCCTCTACATCGGCCGGCGCGTACTGGGTCGGCAGTTCAGGGTGGCTGTTCGGCCCGCTGTCGGGGCGCTGCTGAGAGTTCTCGGTCACCCCGGCAGTCTAAAGGGCCGCCGGACTCCGTTACGAACCCGTTGCGGCCCCGCCGCAACGCCGCCGGGGCGCGTCGGGAAGGATGTTCGGGACCTGTCATGCGCTTCTAGGAGAGGCACGATGAGCTATCAGAGCCCGCCGCCGCAGCCCGGTCCCTACGGGGCGCAGCCGGGTCCTCACGGCGCCGGCCAGCCACCAGTGCCGAATCCGTATGCCCAGCCCACCGGCTACGGCCACCCGCAGCCGGCCCAGCCCGGGCAGCCCGGGGGTTACGCCGCGCCCCCTCCGTACAGCGGCGGCGGCCCGTACGGCGCCCCGGCGAACCCCTACGGCCGGCAGGCCCCGCGGCCGGGTCAGCCCGGACAGCCGGGTCAGCCCGGGCAGCCTGGTCAGCCCGGGCAGGGCTTCCACGGCGGCCCGCCCGCGCCGCCCGCCGCGCCCGGTGGCCGCCGCAAGGGCCGGACCGTCGGCCTGGCGGTGGGTGCGCTGGTGGTCGTGGGAGCGCTGACGGCGGGCGGGTTCCTGCTGTTCGGCGGTGACAGCGGTCCGTACAAGCTCACGACCCCGAAGACGGTCGCGGAGGAGTACCAGCGCCAGGGCAGCGGCACGGACGACGGCGATCTGTCGGCGGCGGGCAAGAAGGACCTGCAGCAGGTCCCGGTGGTCAAGGATCCGCACCTGGTGGCGGCCGACTACCAGACCGACGGCAAGGAGATGCTGAAGTTCACCGGTGTCTGGGGAGAGGTGACCGACCCGAAGCGGGGCGCGGACCTCGCCCTGGCGGTCATCGTCAAGGCGCTGCAGGACAACGGCACCGCGCAAGCGAAGGGCACTCCCCAGGAGTTCTCGCCGGACGGCTTCGACGGGGACGTGATGAAGTGCCAGTCCCTGAAGTTCACGTCGGATCAGGGATCCATGGAGGCGCCCGCGTGCGTCTGGGGCGACAAAAGCACCCTGGGCGTCGCGGTGATGGCGGACCCGGCGCGGGCCGTTCTCGGCGGCAGCATGTCGCTGGAGGACGCCGCGGGGCTGACCGCCAAGGTGCGTGAGGACGCACGCGTCGAGATCGACCAATAGCTCCAACAGCACAACCTAACGAGGGAAGAACATGAGTCACAACCAGCCGGGCCCCTACGGCCAGCAGCCCCAGCAGCCGGGTCCGTACGGACAGGGCGGTGCCGCCGGCCAGCCCGGCTACGGCTACCCGCAGCAGCCGCCCCAGCAGCCCGGTCCGTACGGACAGCCCCCGCAGTCCGGCTACGGCCACCCGCAGCAGCCCGGTCAGCCCCCGAACCCGTACGGCCAGCAGCAGCCCTACGGTCAGCAGCCGTATGGTCAGCAGCCCTACGGCCAGCAGCCGTACGGCCAGCCGGGCATGCCGGGGCCGTACCAGCCGGGCCCGGGCCAGGGTGGCGGCAAGAAGAAGGGCCTGGCGATAGCCATCGGCGCGGTGGTCGTGGTGGCCGCGGTGGTCGGCGGTGTCGTGGTGTTCAGCGGCGGCGACGGCGGCGGCACGGTCGCCGACGACGGCAAGCGCTACAAGCTCACCACCCCGCAGACCGTGGCCGGTGAGTACACGAAGTCCGACTCCTCCAGCGGCGGCGGGATCACCTCGTCGGACGCGGACGACTTCGAGAAGTTCGGCGTCAGCAACCCGAAGACCGAGGGCGCGGACTACAAGTCCGGCGAGGGTATGACCTCGAAGCAGCTGCAGCTCAACGGCGTCTGGGGTGAGGTGAAGGACCCCGAGGCGGTCGTGGACGGTGCCTTCTCGAAGATCGCCGAGGAATCCGAGAAGGACAAGTCGGCCGGCAGCATGAAGGCCGAACTGGTGGGCAGCCCGGAGAAGGTGTCCCCCAGCGGGCTCGACAACGCCGTGATGAAGTGCCAGAACGCCAAGTTCACCCCGAGCGGGGACTCCGGCTCCAGCGGGCTGCCCACCAAGGGGTTCACCATCCCGATCTGCATGTGGGGCGACCACAGCACGATCGCCTATGTGGTCGTCTCCGACACCGCGGCCGCGCTCTCCGGCAAGAGCATGTCGCTGGACGCGGCCGCGGAGATCACCGCGAAGGTCCGGAAGGACGCGCGCGTCGAGATCCCCAAGTAGCCGCGCTCCCGGGCGCGGTTCCGCACCGTCCCTGTCCACACGCCGTCCACCGTCCGGAGGGATACCCCCACGCCCATGAGCCACAACCAGCCACCGCCGCCGCCCGGCCCCTACGGCGGCGGCGGGCCCGGCCCGTACGGGGGCGCCCAGCCCAACCCGTACGGCGGGGGGCAGCAGCCGTCCGCGGTGCCCAACCCGTACGCGCAGAACCCGGGTTACGGCTATCCGCAGCCGCCCCAGCCGGGGTACGGCTATCCGCAAGCGCCGGGTCCCTATGGCCAGGCCGGGCAGCCGGGCTACCCGGCGCCGCCCGGGCCCCCGCCGGGCCGCAATCGCACCAAGATCATCGCGATGTCGGCGGCGGGACTCGTGGTGGTGGGGGCGATCGTCACCGGCGCCGTGGTGCTCTCCGGCGGCGACAGCGGCCCCGCGCCGATGCGGCTCGTCACGCCCAAGACGCTCGACGACGGCACGTACACGCTGTCCAAGGGCACCGACGAGCTGAAGGACGAGGGCACCAGCGTGCAGGACAGCATGCCCAAGGGCGCGACCTCCGTCCTCGGGCAGTACCAGCGCGCCGACGACGAGAACTCGGGGCTCGCGTTCTCCGGCATGTACGGGGAGATCAACGACCCCGACCGGGTCCAGGACGGGATGTTCAAGGGCTTCGAGGACGGCGAGGGCACCCCGTCCGTCGAGCAGAAGCGCGAGACGTTCCGGCCGGACGGCGCGGACGGGCCCGCCATCGACTGCGAAGTCGTGAAGATGTACGACCGGATCTACGCCCCGGCGTGCGCCTGGGCGGAGGAGACGGACGCGGCGATGGTGCTGGACGTCAACGCGGAGAACACCACCGCGTCCGACGTCGACCTGGAAGCCTTCGCGAAGGTGACCGCGGGCATCTACGAGGACACCCGCGAGCCCGCCTAGCCCGCCCACAGGAGGCCCTACGGCGGCCTGTGACACGAAGAGGGCCCCGGGAGACCGGGGCCCTCTTCGCATGCGCTCTACGCGGCGCTCACGCGCTCTTCTCGTGCCGTTCACCCGGCTCGGTACCGCGCGAGCGGGGCACCAGCGTCGGGTTGACGTTCGAGTGGACGACGTCCTCGGTGATGACGACACGGGCCACGTCCTTGCGGGACGGCACCTCGTACATCGCCGACATCAGGACCTCTTCGATGATGGCGCGCAAGCCGCGCGCGCCGGTGCCGCGCAGGATCGCCTGGTCGGCGATGGCCTCCAGGGCGGGGCGGTCGAAGTCCAGCTCCACGCCGTCGAGTTCGAACAGCCGCTGGTACTGCTTCACCAGCGCGTTCCGCGGCTCGACCAGGATCTGCAGCAGCGCCTCGCGGTCGAGGTTGTGGACGGAGGTGATGACGGGGAGCCGGCCGATGAACTCCGGGATCATCCCGAACTTCACCAGGTCCTCCGGCATGACCTCCTGGAACTGGTCGCTGGCCTCGATCTCGCGCTTGGAGCGGATCGTGGCGCCGAAGCCGATGCCCTTGGCACCGGCCCGCGATTCGATGATCTTCTCCAGACCGGCGAAGGCACCGCCCACGATGAACAGCACGTTCGTCGTGTCGATCTGGATGAATTCCTGGTGCGGGTGTTTCCGGCCGCCCTGCGGCGGAACGGAGGCCGTGGTCCCCTCGAGGATCTTCAGCAGCGCCTGCTGCACGCCCTCGCCGGAGACATCGCGGGTGATCGAGGGGTTCTCGCTCTTGCGGGCCACCTTGTCGATCTCATCGATGTAGATGATGCCCGTCTCGGCCTTCTTGACGTCGTAGTCGGCGGCCTGGATCAGCTTGAGGAGGATGTTCTCCACGTCCTCGCCGACGTAGCCCGCCTCGGTGAGCGCGGTGGCGTCGGCGATGGCGAAGGGAACGTTCAGCATCCGGGCGAGGGTCTGCGCGAGCAGGGTCTTCCCGGAGCCGGTCGGGCCGAGCAGCAGGATGTTGGACTTCGCCAACTCGATGCCGTCGTCCTTGCTGTGGCTGCCGTTCTCTCCGGCCTGGACCCGCTTGTAGTGGTTGTAGACCGCGACGGACAGGGACTTCTTGGCGGCCTCCTGGCCGACCACATAGCCCTCGAGGAACTCGTAGATCTCCCGCGGCTTGGGGAGTTCCTCCCAGCGCACCTCGGAGGTCTCGGCCAGCTCTTCCTCGATGATCTCGTTGCAGAGATCGATGCACTCATCGCAGATGTACACACCAGGGCCCGCGATGAGCTTCTTCACCTGCTTCTGGCTCTTTCCGCAGAACGAGCACTTGAGCAGGTCGCCGCCGTCACCGATGCGTGCCACGAGGTGCTTCCCCTTCGCCTTGGATCCGCTTTGCTCCGCGGAACCGGGTGCTTGCGCTGCGAGCTTTCCGCTTGATGTTTCCGGGGGCCGGCCCCCAGCCCTCTATGACGGTACCTTGCCGGGCCCCCGGTTCGGGCCCCCCTTGGACCGAACTGGTCCAAGGGGCGCCGGGCCGCCCGGGCTTCAGCCCAGGCCGACCGAGGTCTTACGGGTCGAGACGATCTGGTCGACCAGACCGTACGCCAGCGACTCCTCGGCGGTCAGGATCTTGTCCCGCTCGATGTCGTCGCGGATCTTCTCGATCGGCGTGGTGGAGTGCTTGGCCAGCATCTCCTCCAGCTGCGACCGCATCCGCAGGATCTCGTTGGCCGCGATCTCCAGGTCGGAGACCTGACCCCGGCCCGTCTCACTGTACGGCTGGTGGATCAGGATACGGGCGTTGGGGAGCGCCATCCGCTTGCCGGGGGTACCGGCGGCGAGCAGCACGGCCGCGGCGGACGCCGCCTGGCCCATGCACACCGTCTGGATGTCGGGCTTGACGAACTGCATCGTGTCGTAAATGGCGGTCAGCGCGGTGAACGAGCCGCCGGGCGAGTTGATGTAGACCGAGATGTCGCGGTCCGGGTCCATCGACTCCAGGCACAGCAGCTGCGCCATGACGTCGTTGGCCGAGGCGTCGTCGATCTGGACGCCCAGGAAGATCACGCGCTCCTCGAAGAGCTTCGCGTACGGGTCGTACTCCCGGACACCCTGGGAGGTGCGCTCGACGAAGCGCGGAACGACATAGCGCGATTCGGCCATCGGGCCGTCGTAGAGGCCACTGCCGGGAAAGTTGTTCATCTGGGTGTTCACCATCCTGTGGCGATCAAAGGGCTGGAGGTCGGCTGCGGGACGGCGGGTCTCAGGCCCCGGTGCCGCCCCCGCCCGGAACGTTCGCGGCGGAGGTGATGACCTCGTCGATCAGGCCGTAGTCCTTGGCCTCGTCGGCGGAGAACCAGCGGTCGCGGTCGGAGTCGCGGGTGATCTGCTCGACGGTCTGCCCGGTGTGGAACGCGGTCAGCTCGGCCATCCGCTTCTTGGTGTGCAGCAGCCGCTCGGCGTGGATCTTGATGTCCGAGGCCGAGCCGGCCAGGCCCGCGGACGGCTGATGAATCAGGATCTCGGCGTTCGGCAGCGCGAACCGCTTGCCCGGGGTGCCGGCACTGAGCAGGAACTGGCCCATCGAGGCAGCGAGGCCCATGGCGATGGTGACCACGTCGTTCTTGATGAACTGCATGGTGTCGTAGATCGCCATGCCCGCCGAGATCGAGCCGCCCGGAGAGTTGATGTAGAGGTTGATGTCCTTGTCCGGGTCCGCGGCGAGCAGGAGCAGCTGCGCGGTGATCTTGTTGGCGATTTCGTCGTCGACCGGCTGGCCGAGGAAGATGATCCGCTCACCGAGCAGCCGGTTGTAGACCTGGTCGCCGAGGCCACCGCCGGTCGGCTCGCCGGCGGCGGAAGGCATCGTATTCGTCACGTATCCACCTGCTCGTCTCTGACGGCGACTGGCCGTCTCAGCGTCTTCTTCTGGGCTCGGGACGGGCCGGCCGGTGCGATCCGGCGGGCCTGCGAGACTCCCTGCCCTCGTATCTACGGACCCTAACGCGCTGGTCGGCGGGCGCCATCCCGCATCAGGAACTGTTCGCTCTGAGCGCAGGTTCCGCCGCCCCCGCGGCCTTCGTGCAACGCCTTGGCGCAACGCCTTCACGGAAGGATCCACGGAAAGGACTCACGGAACGGTTCGCGGAACACGAACGGGCCCGGACGCGCGCAGACGTTCGGGCCCGTTCGTACGGGCTGCGGAGCGGCGAGGATCAGCCCTCGGCCTTGTCCTGCGCCTTCTCCTGCTCCGGAGCGGCCTCGGCGGCCTCGGTGGCCTCGGCGGCCTCGTCGCCCGCCTCGGGGCCCTCGGCACCGGCCTCGACCGTCTCCGCGGTCTCGTCCTCGTCGTCGAGGTCGACGGTCTCGCCCTTGTCGTCCACGACCTTGGCGGCCTCGACCACGACCGCGAGCGCCTTGCCGCGCGCGACCTCACCGACGAGCATCGGCACCTGGCCACCCTCGACGACGGCCTGGGCGAACTGGTCCGGGCTCATGCCGGAGGACTGCGCACGGCGCATCAGGTGCTCGGTGAGCTCCTCCTGGCCGACGGACAGCTTCTCCTTGTTGACCAGCTCGTCGAGGACGAACTGGGTCCGGATGCCCTTCTCCGCCTGCTCCTTGAGCTCGGCGTCGAACTCCTCGGCGGTCTTGCCCTGAAGCTCCAGGTAGGACTCCAGGTTCATGCCCATCTGGCCGAGCTGGTGGTGCTCCAGGTTGTGCTTCCGGGTCTGGATCTCGTCCTCGAGCAGCTTCTCGGGGATCGGCACCTCGACCAGCTCCAGGAGGGCGTCCAGCACCTTCTCCTGGGCCTGGGTGGCCTGGTCGTACTTCTTCGACTGCTCCAGGCGCTTGCGGCTGTCCGCGCGCAGCTCCTCGAGGGTGTCGAACTCGCTGGCCAGCTGGGCGAAGTCGTCGTCCAGCTCGGGCAGCTCCCGGGCCTTGACCTCGTTCACCTTGACGGAGACCTCGGCCTCCTTGCCCTGCGCGGAGCCGCCCTTCAGCTCGGAGGTGAAGGTGGCGGTGCCACCGGCCTCCAGGCCGGTCACGGCCTCGTCGATGCCGTCGAGCAGCTCACCGGAGCCGATGGTGTAGGTGACGCCCTCGGCGACACCGTCCTCCAGCACCTCGCCGTCGACCTTGGCCTCCAGGTCGATCACGACGATGTCGCCCTCACCGGCTGCGCGCTCGACGGGGCTGGTGGTGGCGAAGCGGTCGCGCAGCTGCTCGACCGACTTGTCGATGTCCTCGTCCGAGACCTCGACCGAGTCGACGGTGACCTCGATGCCGGAGTAGTCCGGGATCTCGATCGACGGACGGATGTCCACCTCGGCGGTGAACGCCAGCAGCTCGTTGTCCTTGAGCTCGGTGATGTCGACCTCGGGCTGCCCGAGCGGGTTCAGCTCACCCTCGTTGACCGCGTCGGTGTAGAACTTCGGGAGGGCGTCGTTGACGGCCTCCTCCAGCACCGCGCCGCGGCCGAAACGCTGGTCGATGATGCGGGCCGGGATCTTGCCCTTGCGGAAGCCAGGCACCGTGACCTGCTGGTTGATCTTCTTGTACGCCGCGTCGAGGCTGGGCTTGAGCTCCTCGAAGGGCACCTCGACAGTGAGCCGAACCCGGGTCGGGTTCAGGTTCTCCACGGCGCTCTTCACGGTTCGGTCTCCTTGGGGCTGACGTGTGGTGTTCTGCTGCCTCGCACTGATGCTTCGCAGCGGATCGCGCCCGGTAGAGAAAGGACACAGACGCGCAGCTTGCATAGTAACCGCAAGCATGACGCGGCCCACAACGCGATCTTGACGCCTGTGGATGGTCGGGGTGGCCGGATTCGAACCGACGACCTTCCGCTCCCAAAGCGGACGCGCTACCAAGCTGCGCCACACCCCGTCGGTGCGACACGTAGGGTACATGGCCGCGGACGCCCCGGCCGCCCGTTATTCCACCGCGGGGCAAGGGTGTGCGGGACAGGGCCCGGACCCGCTACGATGCTTCCCGTGCCGCGGTCACAGGTGATCACACCTGGGCGAAGCGCGGCGCGTGCGGGCGTAGCTCAATGGTAGAGCCCCAGTCTTCCAAACTGGCTACGCGGGTTCGATTCCCGTCGCCCGCTCCATACGCACGACGGCCCGGCCCCGGGGATCCCCCAGGAGCCGGGCCGTCGGCGTTCCCGGACGCGACTCAGAGGTTGATGTCGCTGATGGAGCTGGCGACCGAGTCGAGGAAGTCCTGGATGTTCGGCGCCAGGTCGGAGGAGGCCAGAAGAAAGCCGAAGAGGGCGGCGACCAGCGCCGGCCCCGGCTTCGTCTTCCCGGCACGGATCATCAATACGAGGATGATCCCCACCAGCACCACCAATGACAGGGAAATGACCACAGCTGATCACACTTCCTCGGTCGCTCATGTCTTCACCCGGCCCCGGAAGCACGCGACCTCGCACACCCCCGCTGCAACCATCGTGCCATCAACTACGGCTCCACAGCAGCAGGGTGAGGTGATCACCTGCGCCGGCGCACACCACACCCACCCCCTTGGTACCCCGTCAGAAATCCTTTACACGGGCGGTTACGGGTGACGCTCCCCACAATTTCGTGGATCAATTCTCGGCCTGATCACATAACCCGGAAGGGAATTCCGATTTCCATGAATCAGACATACCACCGGAGCCACCTGAGGGGCATATGCACCATTTAAGGGGGATGAAACCCGACAGAACGGGCGGTCTGGTTCCTCATATCGAACAACCGGATCGCTATGTCGACTTGATAACGGTCGGCTATCGGCCGGAGTGTGAACTGTATTACCGGGGAAGACCTGGACGAGGTTTTACGCAATAGAGGTTTCGGCGCTATCGTGCCTCAGATGTTCCACGCTGCCATCTCTCCCCCACGCGCAGTGCGGTCCCGGGTGCTCTCCCCCAGCTCCTGGTGGGAGGGCCTGTGACCAACTCCCTGCGCCCGCACGGTTCCCAGCGGTCCCCCCTCCCCCCGGCCCGGGTGGCCGAGGCCGGGGCACCCCCCACACCGCAGCGCGAAGAAGCGGTGCGTCAGGCGACTCCGCCCGCCGCCAGTGCCCCTGCCGGGCAGAAGCCGAAGCAGCGGGACGCGTTCTTCGACAACGCGAAGTACCTCGCGATCGTGCTGGTCGCGATGGCCCACTCGTGGGAGCCGCTCACCGACTCCAGCCGCACCGCGGAAGCCCTGTACATGACCGTGTACACCTTCCACATGCCGGCCTTCATCGTCATCTCCGGCTTCTTCTCCCGCAGCTTCGACATGCGGCCCGACCGGCTCCGGCGCCTCATCACCGGGGTCGCCGTGCCGTACGTGCTCTTCGAAGTGGCGTACAGCTTCTTCAAGCGCTGGGCCGACGACGACCCGGGCCACCCGATCAGCCTGCTCGACCCCTGGTACCTGACCTGGTTCCTGGTCGCGCTGTTCGTGTGGCGGCTCACGACGCCCATCTGGAAGCTGGTGCGCTGGCCGGTCCCGCTCTCGCTGGCGATCGCCACCCTGGCGTCCGTCTCGCCCGACATCGGCGACGACCTCGACCTCCAGCGGGTCCTGCAGTTCCTGCCGTTCTTCGTCATCGGCCTGTGCATGAAGCCCGAGCACTTCCAGCTGATGCGGGGCCGCAAGATGCGGATCGCGTCCGTGCCGATCTTCGCGGGCGCGCTGCTCTTCGCCTACTGGGCGGCGCCCCGGATGAACTCGGCCTGGTTCTACCACCGCGACAGCGTCCAGGAGCTCCACGCCCCGGCGTGGACCGGTCCCGTGATGACCCTGGCCATGTTCGGCTGCTCGATGGTCCTCACCGCCTGCTTCTTCGCCTGGGTGCCGCGGCGCCACATGTGGTTCACCGTGCTGGGCGCCGGGACGCTGTACGGCTACCTGCTGCACGGCTTCCTCGCCAAGGGCTCCCGCTTCTGGGGCTGGTTCGACGCCGAGTGGGTGCACAAGCCGCTGGGTGAGATCGCGGTCACCGTCGTCGCCGCCAGTGTGGTCACCGCGCTGTGCACCCCGCCGGTGCAGCGCGTCTTCCGCTTCGCGATGGAGCCGAAGATGACGTGGGCCTTCCGCAAGGACGCCGCCGAGCAGGCGCGCCACCGTACGGCCGCCTGACGGCTCACAGAACGCCCCCGAGGGGCCGGGACCGGTACCGCACCGGCCCCGGCCCCTTTCGCTCATCCGCTCACCCGTTCCTTCCGGCCGCCTCCCGGCGCAGCGCCGCCCGGGCGGGCAGCAGGGTCGCCGCGAGGCCGAGCGCCACGGCCGCGCCCGCGAACCCGGCGCAGGTCAGCGGTGGGACGTACGGGCTCCCGCCGGTCAGCCCGCGCACCATCGGTACGAGCGTGGCCAGGGCGATCGCCGTGCCCAGCGCGACACCGGCCGTGGCCACCAGCAGCGCCTCCCAGCGCACCATGCCCAGCACCTGCCGCCGGGTCGATCCGATCAGGCGCAGGGTGCCCAGCCCTCACCGGACGACGGCGAGGCCGGCGGGGGTGCGGGCGGTGAGCCGGGTCATCCGGTCGGCGATCTCGTGCGCCGGGGCGCGGGTGAGCCGGTCGGCCACGCTTCCGTCCGCGAGGAAGAGCACCCGGTCGGCGTAGCTCGCGGCCACCGGGTCGTGCGTGACCCTCACCACGGTCGCGCCGAGCGCGTCCACCGCGTGCCGCAGCAGCCCGAGCACCTCGGCTGTCCCGGCCGGCAGCATCCCGGTGATCTCGGTGCCGCCGAGCGTCACGGACCCGGCGGTCGGCCGGTCCGGTCCGGCGGCGCACTGCGGGAACGTCGACTTGCCGGAGCCCGAGGGGCCCATGACGGCGGTGAAGCTGCCGTGCGGGAGGGCGAGGTCGATGCCGCGGAGCGCGTGCACGGCGTTGCCGCCGCGGCCGTAGCGGCGCTGGACGCCCCGGAGTTCGATGGCGTGGGGGCGGGGTGCGGTGCCGGGGGCACCGCTGTCGTACGCCGCTTGCGCAGCCGTATGGTGGTGGCCCTTCTCCGAAGGTTCGCCCGATGTCCTGCGGGGTCCCACGAACGTAGGGATCGGGGGTGTCCCGGGGCCATGGCGGTCACCGCCGTGCCCACGGGGGGTTGACCCCCGGTACGACGGTCCTACTGGCGGCAGATCAGCAGGAGCGCCCGGTCGTCGTTGACGTCCTTGGCCACCGTCTCGATCAGGTGCCAGGCCGCGCCATGGAAGCCGGAGGCGACGTAGCGGTCGGCCTCGCCGGTCAGATGGTCGATGCCCTCGCTGATGTCGCGGTCGGCGGTCTCGACGAGGCCGTCGGTGAACAGCATCAGGACGTCCCCGGGGCGCAGGGTGCCCTTGGTGGGGTCGAACTGGGCGCCGTCGTAGACGCCGAGCAGCGGGCCGTCTGCGGACTTCTCCTCCCATTTGCCGGTGCCCGCGCTGAGTTGGAGCGCGGGCAGATGTCCGGCGGAGAAGAGCTCGAAGTCGCCGCTGTCGAGGTCGAGTACGAGGTGGACGGAGGTCGCGAAGCCCTCTTCCCAGTCCTGGCGCAGCAGCAGTCCGCCCGCGACGATCGGCAGGACGAGGGCCGAGGGGGCGCACCAGTCGGGGGTGGCGATGGTGCCGCAGGCGATGGCGGGGACGGCGAGGAGCAGCAGGGTGAGGGCGAGCCGGTCGGAGCCCTCGCCGCGGAAGTAGTCGACTCCGGCTTTGCGCACGCCTGTGCGAACCCGGTGCAGAGCTTTGCGCATCCGGGCCATCGGAGTGTCCGCGCCGCCAGTCATTGCACCGGGACCCTACCCACCCGTTCGGACGCGCGTCGATTCGTGGCGCGTTGAGCCACCCAGCCAGGGGGGCAATTATAAGCGGTATTCGTTCGGGTGTACGGGAAACCGCTGCTGGGGATGGGGATATGAGGGCGGAGCCGGGGGCGGCCGATCGACTGTTTGGGATGATTGGTACGGAAAGCTGGTGTTCGCCTTCGGTCCCGTACCCCGATCGACGGGGAAAACCGCGCTGCGGCGGGAGTTGACCGAATGCGAGCGCTCCACCGGCGGCCGGAGCGGCGGTCGCACCTGACGGAGCGCCGGCTGCCGCGCCTCACGACCGCTGGCAAGCGGGGCACCAGAACAGGTTCCGGGCGGCCAGGCCCGCGGTGCGGATCTCACCGCCGCAGACATGGCAGGGCTGCCCGGCCCGGCGGTAGACGTAGACCTCGCCGCCGTGGTCGTCGACGCGCGGCGGGCGGCCCATGGCCTCGGGGGTGTGCTCGGGGCGGACCGTGTCGATCCGGTTGTTCCGTACGCCCTCGCGCATCAGTTCCGCCAGATCGGCCCAGAGCGCGTCCCATTCGTCGCGGGTCAGCCCGCGGCCCGGGCGGTACGGGTCGATGCCGTGCCGGAACAGGACCTCGGCGCGGTAGACGTTGCCGACGCCCGCGACCACCTTCTGGTCCATGAGCAGCGCGGCCACACTGACCCGGCTGTGGGAGATCCGGGCCCAGGCGTCGGCGCCGTCGTCGCCGGGGCGCAGCGGATCGGGTCCGAGGCGGTCGTGGATGGCCTGCTTCTCGGGCTCGGTGATCAGGGCGCAGGCGGTCGGCCCGCGCAGATCGGCGTACCCTCCGGGGCCCGCGAGCCGCAGCCGTACGGTCTCGGTGGGCGGCGGGGCGGGGGCCGGGCCGAAGGTGTACTTACCGAAGAGCCCGAGGTGGACGTGGACCCAGCCGGTGGCCGCGAAGTCCAGGAAGAGGTGCTTGCCGTGTGCCTCGGCGTGCTGGAGCACCTGCCCGTCCACCAGGGCCGCCCCGTCGGCGAACTTGCCCTGGGGACTGGCGGCACGGACGGGCCGGCCGCCGAACCGGTCGAGGTGGTCGGCGGCCAGTCGGTGGATGGTGTGCCCCTCGGGCATCAGTCGCCGGCGGGGTGGTGGGCCGGGATGGGCGGCAGTTCGCCGGTGGTCTCGTAGCCGGCGAGCATGGCGATGCGGCGGGTGTGCCGCTCCTCGCCGGAGTACGGGGTGGCCAGGAAGATCTCGACGAACTTGATCGCCTCTTCCCGGGTGTGCATGCGCCCGCCGATGCTGATCACGTTGGCGTCGTTGTGCTCGCGCGCGAGGGCGGCGGTCTGCTCGCTCCAGGCCAGTGCGGCGCGCACCCCCTTGACCTTGTTCGCCGCGATCTGCTCGCCGTTGCCGGAGCCGCCGATCACGATGCCGAGGCTGTCGCCGTCGGCGGCGGTCCGCTCGGCGGCACGCAGGCAGAACGGCGGGTAGTCGTCCTGGGCGTCGTAGATGTGCGGGCCGCAGTCGACGGGGTCATGACCGCCCGCCCGGAGCCACTCCACGAGGTGGTTCTTCAGTTCGTATCCGGCATGATCGGAGCCGAGGTACACGCGCATGCCCTGAGTGTGGCATGGCCGTGTCTTTCCCGCCGAGCCGGGTAGGCGCCCTGTGATTACTACGCAACACCAAGGAACCTCATGGAAACCTCAAGTAACGATTTGAAATCGAAGGTTCACCTGTTGGTTCTCCTGAGATTCACTGGCGTCGCTCCTATTCCGGAAGCTAAGGATCGAGCCATATGAGCGCACAACCAGCGACTTCCCCCGATGGCCTCAAGGCCGGGCTCAAGAACCGCCATCTCTCGATGATCGCGATTGGCGGAGTGATCGGCGCCGGGCTGTTCGTCGGCTCCAGCGCCGGCATCGCCAAGGCCGGACCGGGCATCCTCGTCTCGTACGCACTCGTCGGCCTCATGGTCGTCCTCGTGATGCGCATGCTGGGCGAGATGGCCGCCGCGAATCCGACCTCCGGCTCCTTCTCCGCCTATGCCGACCGGGCGCTCGGCCGCTGGGCGGGCTTCTCGATCGGCTGGCTCTACTGGTTCTTCTGGGTCGTGGTGCTGGCGGTCGAGGCGACCGCCGGTGCCAAGATCCTGGAGGAGTGGTGGCCGGCCGTACCGCAGTGGGGCTGGGCACTGATCGTGATGCTCGTGCTCACCGCCGCCAACCTGGCCTCGGTCTCCTCCTACGGCGAGTTCGAGTTCTGGTTCGCCGGGATCAAGGTCGTCGCGATCGCCGCCTTCATCGTCATCGGCGGGCTCGCGGTTTTCGGCCTCCTGCCCGGCTCCGAGAACGAGGGCGCCGGTCTGGCGCATCTGACCGACCACAGCGGCTTCCTGCCCAACGGTCCGGGCGCGATCCTCACCGGAGTGCTGCTGGTCGTCTTCTCCTTCATGGGCAGCGAGATCGTCACCCTGGCCGCCGGTGAGTCCGCCGACCCGCAGCGGGCCGTCTCCAAGGCCACCAACAGCGTGATCTGGCGCATCGCGGTCTTCTACCTGGGCTCGATCTTCGTCGTGGTCACCCTGCTGCCCTGGAACGCCAAGTCGATCACCAAGGACGGCAGTTACGTCGCCGCGCTCGACTCGATCGGCATTCCGCACGCCGGCCAGGTCATGAACGTCATCGTGCTGACCGCCGTGCTCTCCTGCCTCAACTCCGGCCTCTACACCGCCTCCCGCATGGCCTTCTCGCTCGGGCAGCGCGGTGACGCCCCGGCCGCGTTCGCCAGGACCAACGGACGCGGGGTACCGCAGGCCGCGATCCTCGGTTCGGTCGTCTTCGGCTTCGTCGCGGTGTGGTTCAACTACCAGTGGCCGGACACGGTCTTCCAGTTCCTGCTGAACTCCTCGGGCGCGGTCGCGCTCTTCGTCTGGCTGGTGATCTGCTTCACCCAGCTGCGGATGCGCGGCATCATCCTGCGCGAAAGCCCGGACAAGCTGGTCGTCCGCATGTGGGGCTTCCCGTATCTGACCTGGGCGACCATCGGGATGATCTTGTTCGTGCTGGTCTACATGCTCACCGACAAGGACGGGCGCGACCAGGTGCTGCTGTCCACCCTGGTGGCGGTGCTCGTGGTGGGCTTCGCGCTGGTACGGGACCGGGTCGCCGGACCCAAGCCGACCGCCCCGGCCGAGAACGCCTCCAAGGAGTCCGTGGCCCCGTAGGCCGTGCGCCGGATACGCGTCGGGCGGGCTGGAGAACCAGCCCGCCCGACGCGTACCGATGAGGAGTGACGGCTCAGCCGCGGCGGCCCACCAGCTTCCAGGCGGCCGGCAGCGCGCCCATCGCCAGCGCGGCCTTCAGGGCGTCCCCGATCAGGAACGGGGTCAGTCCGGCGGCGACCGCCTGGCCGAGGGAGAGGTCCGTGGCCAGCGCCAGGTACGGGACGCCGATCGCGTAGATGATCGCGGAGCCGACCGCCATCGTGCCCGCGGTGCGCAGCGCCCTCCGGTCACCGCCGCGCCGCGCCAGCGCGCCCACCACGGTCGCGGCGAGCAGCATGCCCAGCACATAGCCGAAGGACGGCATCGCGGCGCCGGAGTCGCCCTCGGCGAACCAGGGCATGCCCGCCATCCCGGCCAGCGCGTACAGCGCGAGCGACAGGAAGCCCCGGCGGGCCCCGAGCGAGGTGCCCACCAGCAGCGCGGCGAACGTCTGGCCGGTCACCGGCACCGGCGAGCCGGGGACGGGCACCGAGATCTGCGCGGCCAGGCCGGTGAGCACGGCGCCACCCACGACGAGCGCGGTGTCACGGGCGAGAACGCGCCGCGCGGGGAAGACCGCGTCGGCGAGGACCGTACCGGTCGGGGCGGCGGCAGAAACAGTGCTCATGAGCGGAACTCCGGGGTCGGGAGGGGCGGACTACCCGACGGTAACCCGAGGTGAAGCCGCCGCGCACCATCGGATCAGCACAAATGCCGGGCCGCGGGCTTGGCGGCTTCGGGCAGATCGTCACGCAGAATGGCGCGATACGGAGCGTGACCAGGATGTCCGATATCCAGAAAAGTTTGACATCAATGTTGTCCTGATCGGACGCACGCCCCACACTGGGGGCGTTTTGCATCCGCCCGCCCTCACACAAGGGACAGAGACCAGCCATGAACCCGACACCTGCGTCCTCAGCGCCGCAGAGCGGCACCAAGGCGACCGACGCGGGCGGGGACGCCGCGCGGCCGCTCTCGCACGGCCTCAAGCAGCGCCATCTGTCGATGATCGCCCTCGGCGGCGTGATCGGCGCCGGGCTGTTCGTCGGCTCCGGTGCCGGAATCGCCGCCGCCGGGCCCTCGATCATCCTCGCCTACGCGCTCTCCGGGCTGCTCGTGATGCTCGTGATGCGCATGCTCGGCGAGATGTCGGCGGCCAACCCGGCCTCCGGTTCGTTCTCCGTGCACGCCGAGCGCTCGATCGGGCCGTGGGCCGGATTCACCGTCGGCTGGATGTTCTGGGTGCTGCTGTGCGTGGGCATCGCCGCGGAGGCGATCGGCGCGGCCGGGATCATGGTCCACTGGTTCCCGGGCACCGACTCCTGGATGTGGGTCGCCGTCTTCATGGCGATGTTCTGCGGCACCAACCTCGCGGCCGTCAGCAACTTCGGCGAGTTCGAGTTCTGGTTCGCCGCGCTGAAGATCGCCGCGATCGGCATCTTCCTCCTTCTGGGCGTCCTCGCCATCATCGGCGTCCTGCCCGGCACCGACGCCCCCGGCAGCAGCAACCTCACCGGCGAGGGCGGCTTCATGCCCAACGGCGCGAACGGCCTCGTCGTCGGTCTGCTGGCCTCCGTCTTCGCCTACGGCGGCCTGGAGACGGTGACGATCGCGGCGGCCGAGTCCGAGAACCCGGTCAAGAGCGTCGCCGGCGCCGTGCGCACCGCCATGTGGCGCATCGCCCTGTTCTACGTCGGCTCGATGGTCGTCGTCGTCACGCTCATACCGTGGAACGACGCGTCGGTCGTCAAGGACGGCCCGTACGTGGCGGTCCTCGACCACCTCGACATCCCGGCGGCCGGCAACATCATGAACGTCATCGTGCTGGTCGCCCTGCTCTCCGCGATGAACGCCAACATCTACGGCGCCTCCCGCATGTCCTACTCCCTGGTCGTCCGCGGCGAAGGCCCCGCCTTCCTCGGCCGGGTCTTCGGTGGCGTCCCCCGCCTCACCGTGCTCGCCTCGTCCTTCTTCGGCTTCGTCGCCGTCCTGCTCAGCTACTGGTGGCCGGACACCATCTTCAAGTGGCTCCTCAACATGGTCGGCGCGGCGGTGCTGGTCGTCTGGGGCTTCATCGCCGTGTCCCAGCTCGTGATGCGCCGCCGCCTCCAGCGCGAGGCCCCGGAGAAGCTGGTGGTCAAGATGTGGCTCTTCCCCTATCTGACCTACGTGGCCCTGGCCGCCACCATCGCCGTCCTGCTCCTGATGCTCCGCGAGGACGACACCAGCACCCAGCTGTACTTCACGCTCGGCATGACGGTGGTGCTCGCGGTCATCGGCTACGCGCGTCAGCGGGCGGTGTCCGCCCGGCACTGATCCCCTTCTCTCCCTTCTGTCCTTCCGCTTCCGAGGCGGGGCGGGTCCTCCATCCGAGGGCCCGCCCCGCCTCGGTCTTTTGGCGTGAACCTTCGGCTCCCCCCTGGCGGAAAACGCTCTTGCTGGTAGCGTGCAGTTGCAAGTTAATTGCAATAAGGGTCCGGAGGGCTTGGCATGGCCATCTACACACTTCCTGAACTTCCGTACGACTACGCGGCGCTGGCCCCGGTCATCAGTCCCGAGATCATCGAGCTGCATCACGACAAGCACCACGCCACGTACGTCAAGGGCGCGAACGACACGCTGGAGCAGCTCGCGGAGGCGCGGGAGAAGGACCAGTGGGGGTCCATCAACGGGCTGGAGAAGAACCTGGCCTTCCATCTGTCGGGCCACATCCTGCACAGCATCTACTGGAACAACATGACCGGCGACGGCGGTGGTGAGCCGCTGGAGAAGGACGGGGTGGGCGAGCTGGCCGATGCCATCGCCGAGCACTTCGGGTCCTTCGGCCGGTTCAAGGCGCAGCTGTCGAAGGCGGCCGCGACCACGCAGGGGTCGGGGTGGGGGGTGCTGGCGTACGAGCCGGTGAGCGGGCGGCTGGTGGTGGAGCAGGTGTACGACCACCAGGGCAACGTGGGGCAGGGCTCGGTGCCGATCCTGGTCTTCGACGCCTGGGAGCACGCCTTCTACCTGCAGTACAAGAACCAGAAGGTGGACTTCATCGAGGCCATGTGGAAGGTCGTCAACTGGCAGGATGTGGCCCGCCGTTACACGGCGGCGAAGGAGCGCGCCCACAACCTGCTGCTCGCTCCGTGACAGACCTCCTGCTCACGTGATCGTCTTCTCAACCTTCACGGGCAGGCGGAAAAACAGGGCCCCCGCGCGGTCGAGTCGCGCGGGGGCCCTGCCGTGCCGGGGCAGGCGGGCGGGTCAGTCGAAGATCGGGCCGACCGTGCGGGTGCGCTTGATCTCGTAGAAGCCGGGGATGGAGGCGACCATCAGGGTGCCGTCCCACAGCTGGGCGGCGGCGTCGCCCTTGGGGGCGGGGGTGACGACCGGGCCGAAGAAGGCGATCTGCTCGCCGTCCGGGCCGGGGACGGCGATGACCGGGGTGCCGACCTCCTGGCCGACCAGGTCGATGCCCGCCTTGTGGGAGGCGCGCAGCTCGGTGTCGTACGCGTCGGAGTCGGCCGCGTCCGCGAGGTCGGCGGGCAGCCCGGCCTCCTCCAGGGCGGCGACGATCGTCTCCCGGGTCTTCTCCAGGCCCTGGTTGTGGAAGCGGGTGCCGAGGGCGGTGTAAAGGGGGCCGAGGACATCGCTGCCGTGCTTCTGCTCGGCGGCGATGCAGACCCGGACCGGGCCCCAGGCGGTCTTCATCAGCTCCTGGTACCTCTCGGGCAGCTCATCGAGCTTGGGCTCGTTGAGCACCGCGAGGCTCATCACGTGCCAGCGCACCTCGACCGGGCGGACCTTCTCCACCTCGAGCATCCAGCGCGAGGTCATCCAGGCCCAGGGACACAGCGGATCGAACCAGAAATCGGCGGGCGTCTTGACAGTCTCGGCCATGGTCTCTCCTCGGACGGGAAACGCGCGGATACGGAGTTATCTCGTACGACAACGTGGCCGGGTACGGGGACCATTCCCCGATACCGAGTGTCAGTGCCGCGTGACATGATTCCCGCTGTCCGCCATCCGAGATGGCCAGCCGAAGACGAGGGAGCCGCTACGTGCCCGGTGAGAACCTGACCCGTGACGAGGCCCGCGAGCGGGCGAGGCTGCTGTCGGTGGACGCCTATGAGGTGGCCCTCGATCTGCGGTCGGCGGTCGGGGCGGACACCGGCCCGGGCCCGCGCACCTTCCGCTCGACGACGACCGTGCGCTTCCGCTGCGCCGAACCGGGCGCCGCGTCCTTCGCCGACCTGGTGGCGCCGGAGGTCGTCGCGGTGCGGCTCAACGGGCGGGAGCTGGACCCGGCGGCCGTCTTCGACGGGACCCGGATCGCCCTGGAAGGGCTGGCCGGGGAGAACGAGCTGGTGGTGGACGCGCGATGCGCCTACAGCCGCACGGGCGAGGGGCTGCACCGCTTCGTGGACCCCGAGGACGGCGAGGTGTATCTGTACACCCAGTACGAGCCGGCCGACGCCCGGAGGGTCTTCGCCAACTTCGAACAGCCCGATCTGAAGGCGCCGTTCACCTTCTCGGTGACCGCCCCCGAAGGCTGGACGGTGCTGAGCAACGGGACGGCCGAGGGGGTCGAGCCGTCCGGCGACGGCGACGGGGCCGCGACCACCCGCTTCACCCCGACGCTGCCCATCTCGACGTACATCACGGCCGTCGTCGCCGGCCCGTACCACTACGAGAGCGACCGCTACCGCCGCACCCGGCCGGACGGCTCGGTGCTGGAGATCCCGCTCGGCGCGCTGTGCCGCAAGGGGCTCGCCAAGCACTTCGACGCGGACGACGTCTTCACGGTCACCAAGCAGGGCCTGGACTTCTTCCACGACCACTTCGACTACCCGTACCCCTTCGGGAAGTACGACCAGGCGTTCGTGCCGGAGTACAACATCGGCGCGATGGAGAACCCGGGGTGCGTGACCTTCCGCGAGGAGCTGATCTTCCGCGGCAAGGTCACCCAGGCGTCGTACGAGCACCGGGCGACGATCATCCTGCACGAGATGGCGCACATGTGGTTCGGCGACCTGGTCACCATGGAGTGGTGGGACGACCTGTGGCTCAAGGAGTCGTTCGCCGACTTCATGGGGTCCTTCGCGCTGGTCGGGGCGACCCGCTTCACCGACGGCTGGATCACCTTCGCCAATCGCCGCAAGTCCTGGGCGTACCGCGCCGACCAGCTGCCCTCCACCCATCCCATCACGGCCGACATCCGGGACCTGGAGGACGCCAAGCTCAACTTCGACGGGATCACGTACGCCAAGGGCGCGTCCGTGCTCAAGCAGCTGGTGGCCTACGCCGGGCAGGACGCCTTCCTGGAGGGCTCCCGCCGCTACTTCAAGCGGCACGCGTACGGCAACACCCGGCTGACCGATCTGCTGTCGGTGCTCACCGAGACCTCCGGCCGGGACATGGTGGCCTGGTCGCGGGCGTGGCTGGAGACCGCGGGCGTCAATGTGCTCACCCCGCAGGCCGTCTACGACGCCGAGGGGCACATCACCGAGCTGGCCGTCCTCCAGGAGGCCGCGTCCACCCGCGCCGCTCCCGATGACGCGGCTCCGCCGCGTGGCACGCTGCGCCCGCACCGGGTCGCCGTCGGGCTGTACCGGAAGGACGCGGCCGCCGGCGAGCGCGCCGGGGCGCTGGTGCGGTATGCCCGCGCCGAGGTCGACGTCGACGGCCCCCGTACGGTCGTCACCGAGCTGACCGGGGCCGAGCGGCCCGATCTGATCCTGGTCAACGACGAGGACCTCACCTACTGCAAGATCCGCTTCGACGAGGGCTCGCTGGACACGCTGCGCGAGCACCTGGGCGAGCTGAGCGATCCCCTGGCCCGCGCGCTGTGCTGGTCCGCGCTGTGGAACCTCACCCGGGACGGGCTGATGCCCGCCCGCGACTACCTCGCGCTGGTGGCGAGGTTCGCCGGGGCGGAGAGCGACATCGGCGTGCTCCAGACGGTCCAGGCGTGGGCGCTGTCCGCGCTGCACCACTACAGCGCGCCGGAGCGGCGTGCGGAGGCCGGGAGCCGGATCGCCGAGGGCGCGCTGCGCGAGCTGCGGCTCGCCGAACCGGGCAGCGGGCACCAGCTCGCCTGGGCGCGGTTCTTCGCCCAGGTCGCCACCGGCGACGCCGAGCTGCGGATGCTGCGCGGCCTGCTGGACGGCTCGGCCCGGATTGACGGGCTCGATGTGGACCAGGAGCTGCGCTGGACGTTCCTGGCGGCGCTCGCCGCGCTGGGCGAGGCCGATGAGAAGGCGATCGCGGCGGAGCTGTCCCGCGACGACACCGCGTCCGGCAAGCGCCATCAGGTGCGCCTCCTGACCGCCCGGCCCTCGGCGTCGGTCAAGGCCGAGGCGTGGGCGGCCGTGGTGGACTCCGACCGGCTGTCCAACGCGCTGGTGGAGGCCACCATCGCGGGCTTCGACCAGGCGAACCAGCGCGAGCTGCTGGCCCCGTACGCCCCGCGCTACTTCGAGGTGATCGAGCGGATCTGGCAGGAGCGGTCGATCGAGATCGCCATGGCGATCGTGCGCGGGCTGTTCCCGTCCACCCAGGGCGACGCCACCACCCTGGCGGCGGCCGACGCCTGGCTGACCGGTCACCCGGAGGCGCCGCCCGCGCTGCGGCGCCTGGTGCTGGAGGCCCGCGACGACCTCGCGCGGACCCTGCGCGGACAGGAGTGCGACGCACGGGCGGCGGGCTGACGGCCGCGGTGGTGACGCCCGTCGGCGGACGGGGGCCCTTTCGGCATTCGAACTGCCGTACTTTAGTGCGGTGTTGTCCGGTTTTGTCGACGGTTCTGTCACAGCGGTGAGCGGGGTGGAGCGGGCGGGAATGGCGGGGTCATGAACCACAACACACCGCTGTCGCCCCGCCCCCTCCACCATCTCTCGGACGCCCGCTGCCGGGTCCTGACGACACATCAGCTGCGTGAGCACGGTGTGACGGCGGCCCAGACCGCCGAGCGCTGCCGGGCCGGTGGCCCCTGGCAGCGGATGCTGCCGGGGGTGCATCTGCTGCACCCCGGCCCCCCGACCGGCGAGGAGCGGCTGTACGCGGCGCTGCTGTACACCGCGAGCCGCCGCCAGGCGGGCGGCGGCGGGCACGGCGACGCCGCGGGCGGCGGCCATGACGGCGACGCGATGATCACCGGGCTCGCCGCGCTCGCCCTGCACCACTTCGCCTCCGCTCCCCCGCCGGTCTCCCTCGACCGCATCGACATCCTCGTGCCGCGCGCCCGGCGGCTGCGCTCCACCGGCTTCGTGCGCTTCGTCCGGGCCCACCCCCTCCCGCCGCCGCAGGGCCGCGCCGGGATGCCCACCGCCCCGGTCGCCCGGGCGCTGGCCGACGCGGTCGCCCGGCTGTCCGACGCGGAGACGGTGCGGGCGCTGCTCACCGAGTCCGTGCGTCAGGGGCACTGCGACGCCGCGGCCGTGGTCACGGAGCTGAGCGGGGCCCGGCTGCTGTCCCGGCCGCATGTCGTCGACGCCGTGGACGCGCTGCTCGCCGAGGGGCGGGCCATCGCCGAGGGCCGCCTGTACGACCTGGTGCGCGGCTGCGGCCTGCCCGAACCGCTGTGGAACGTGGAGCTGCGGCTGCCGGGCGGGCCCGCGCTCGGCGGGGTGGACGCGTACTGGCGGGACCAGGGCGTCGCGCTGGAGATCGACGCCCGGGCGCCGCGCCACGGCGGGCCCGTCCCGGGCACCGCCCAGGCCCGGCGGCGCGAGCGCCTGGAGGAGATGGGCATCACGGTCGTGCGCGTCACGCCCAAGCGGCTCCGGGAGGGCCTGGAGGAGCAGGCCGCGGTGGTCCGTACGGCGCTGTTCGCGGCGGCCGACCGCGGCCCGGCCCCCTATGTGCTGCTCCTGCCGCGCTGAGGGCGCTCAACGCTCACGGCTTGCGCAGCAGCAGCTCGGTGTTGCGGTCGTCCGGGTCACCGGCGAGGGTCTGGCTGGCACCGGGCGCATTGAAGGCCAGTTCGCGGTAGAGCGCGGCGAGTCCGGTCTGCGACAGGTCCTCGAAGTCGGTGCGGCGCGGGGCGGCCGCCTCGATGAGCGTGGTGAACAGGGACAGCGTGCCGTCCTCGTTGTCCACGACCTCGATGACCCGGGCCAGCTGGGGGAAGTCGACGTGGGAGGCGGTGGTGATCTCCCAGAAGGTGTCGTGCGGGGTGATCTCGTTCTGGTGGCTGTGGCCGTTGATCCAGGCCAGCACGTGGGGGTTGCGCTGGAAGAGGGAGACCACCTCGTCGCCGCCGTGCCGGGCCTCGCCCGGGTGGTTCGGGTCGGTGTTCATGTTGTTCAGGCTGTCGCTGTAGTGGTGGCTGTAGACGATGACGTAGTCGTCCTTGTGCTCCTTGAGCGTCTTCTCCAGCCACTTCAGCTGGGCGGTGCCGATCGAGCCGGTGTAGTGGCCGCCCGGGTCGGTGGTGTCCAGGCTGACGCCGACGACGTTGTCGGAGATCCGGAACGAGTAGTAGAGGGTGCCCTCTTCGAGGTTGGCCTTGGTGTAGCCGTGGCCGACCGGGCCCGCCCCGGCGGCCAGCGGGTCGAGGTGGGCGGCGACGTACTCCTTCTGGGTGAAGGGAGCGCGGCGCTCGTCGGGGGTGACGGTGCGCATGTCCTTGGCGTGCGCCTCCAGTACCGCCTTCATGTCGGCGCCCTTGGGGTCGGCGCCCTTGCGCTCGCCCTTGTAGATCTTCGCGGCCTCGTCGGCCGGGATGAGCTGGAGCTTCCGCTTGCCCGTCGCCAGCTCGGCGAGGTAGTCGCCGCCGAACGAGTAGACGCCGCCCGCCAGGTCGTCGTGGTTGCCGATGGTCGAGTACCACGGCAGCCGCAGCCCGGGGCTGTTGACGGTGCGCAGGGCGGCGTCGAGGAAGCCGTCGATGCGCGGGAAACCGGCCTGCTTGTCGGAGTCGCGCAGCGCCTGCTCCGGGTGCCAGAACTCCTTGAGCCCGCTGTTCTGCACGCCCTCGTAGTGGCGCGGATCGCCGGTGTTGGGGGTGATCCGGCCGCCGTTCATGGCGGTGAGGAACCAGTCCAGCTCGATCTTCGCGTTGTTGTCGGTGTTGTCACCGGTGGTCATCACGAAGGAGAGCGGCGCGCCGGTGGCCGGGCCGCCGCGCAGCCCGTTGATCCGCTCGATGAGGGAGGTGAGGCCGACGACGGTCAGCGCCTCGTGGGGCCGCCAGGCACCGGTGCGCCCGGAGCGCAGGAACTCGTAGCGCAGCGGGTGCTGGACGTCCGTCAGGTGCAGGTCGGTCAGCTGGACGAACGAGGCCAGCGCGGTGCGCCGGTCCTCCCGGCCCGCCTTGGCGCCGGTGATGTCGGTGCGTACCCTGCGGTCCCAGGCCGGGCCGTCGCCGAGCCGGCGGTAGCCGCCGGAGCCGGAGAGGGGCGCGGAGAACGTCTCCAGGGTGGTGCCCGCGTTGGAGGGCGCGGCGGGCGCCTGGGCCACCCGGCGTCCCACGGTGCGTGCCGTGGCGGGCTGCGAGGCCTTCGCCGATCCGCTGCCGGGCCCGAAGGCGATGCCGAGGCCGGCCGTGGCGCCGGTGGCCGCCGCGGCGGTGAGGAAGGTGCGGCGGTCGAGCGCGGCGACGGCGGAGGCGGCGGACCGTATGCGGGACATGCGCGATCTCTCCCCGAGTGGATTCGCGAAGCGGGCGGACAGCGGCGGCTGTCCTCACTTCGGATCGTTGGCATCGGGGATGGCCTGGGAGTGAACGACGCGGCAACGTCGGTCGCCGATCTGCTCACGTCGATCTTGGTGAAGAAAACGGCCATCGCACCCTCGTGAACAGGAATTCTTCCGCTCACTTCGTGTTCACCCGCGCGGGAACGCCGGGCCTCGCCCCGGGGCGGCGGACCAGCGTGGCGTTGGTCACGGAAGGGTCACGGCGGGGCCTGAGACACTGGCCGGAAGGGTAGGCGCCATCGCGAGACACGACCAAGGAAAAGGGTTCATATGAGGATCGGAATCGTCGGAGCGACCGGCCAGGTCGGCGGAGTGATGCGGAGGATACTCGCCGAGCGCGACTTCCCCGCCGACCAGCTGCGGCTGTTCGCGTCCGCCCGTTCCGCGGGCCGCACGCTCCCCTGGGGCGGCACCGAGGTCACCGTCGAGGACGCGGCCACGGCCGACTACTCCGGCCTGGACATCGTGCTGTTCTCGGCGGGCGGCGCCACCTCCCGCGCGCTGGCCGAGAAGGTCGCCTCGCAGGGCCCGGTCGTGATCGACAACTCCTCCGCCTGGCGCATGGACCCGGACGTTCCGCTGGTCGTCTCCGAGGTCAACCCGCACGCTGCGGTGCAGCGCCCCAAGGGCATCATCGCCAACCCGAACTGCACCACCATGGCCGCCATGCCGGTGCTGCGCCCGCTGCACCAGGAGGCCGGGCTGACCGCCCTGGTGGCCACCACCTACCAGGCCGTCTCCGGCTCCGGGCTGTCCGGCGTCGCCGAGCTGGACAACCAGATCCGCAAGGGCGCCGACCGCGCGGCCGAGCTGACCCACGACGGCTCGGCGATCGACTTCCCCGAGCCGGAGGTCTACGCCCGCCCGATCGCCTACAACGTGCTCCCGCTGGCCGGGAAGATCGTCGAGGACGGCCGGCTGGAGACCGACGAGGAGCAGAAGCTCCGCAACGAGAGCCGCAAGATCCTGGAGATCCCGGACCTGAAGGTCTCCGGCACCTGTGTCCGGGTCCCGGTCTTCACCGGTCACTCGCTCCAGGTGAACGCCCGCTTCGAGCGTCCGATCAGCGTCGAGCGGGCCGTGGAGCTGCTGGCGGGCGCCCCCGGCGTGGCCCTCAGCGACATCCCGACCCCGCTGCAGGCCGCGGGCCAGGACCCGAGCTTCGTGGGCCGGATCCGGGTGGACGAAACGGTCGAGAACGGTCTCGCGCTGTTCCTGTCCAACGACAACCTGCGCAAGGGCGCGGCGCTGAACGCGGTGCAGATCGCCGAGCTGGTCGCGGCCGATCTGAGCTGACACCCACACGTGGAGGGGGGAGCGGCTTCGGCCGCTCCCCCCTCCGGCGTTTCCCGGGCCCCCGCGTACCGGCTCATGTACCGGCGCCAACCGGTTCCGACGTGCGAGGATGGCAATCCGCCTGACGCATGGCGTACCGCACATACCGCACATGACGAACGGGAGAGAGCCGACGTGCCTGGTACCAACCTCACCCGGGAGGAAGCGCAAGAGCGAGCGCGCCTCCTGACCGTGGACGCGTACGACATCGAGCTGGACCTGAGCGGCGCGCAGGAGGGCGGCACCTACCGATCCGTGACCTCGGTGCGCTTCGACGCCGCCGAGGCGGGTGCGGCCTCGTTCATCGACCTGGTGGCGCCCGCCGTGCACGAGGTGGTCCTCAACGGGGACGCCCTGGACCCCGCCGAGGTGTTCCAGGACTCGCGGATCACGCTGCCGTCGCTGCTGGCCGGGCGCAACGAGCTGCGGGTCGTCGCCGACTGCGCGTACACCAACACCGGTGAGGGGCTGCACCGCTTCGTCGACCCGGTCGACCAGCAGGCATACCTCTACACCCAGTTCGAGGTGCCGGACGCCCGCCGGGTGTTCGCGAGCTTCGAGCAGCCGGACCTGAAGGCCACCTTCCAGTTCACCGTGACCGCGCCCGAGGGCTGGACGGTGATCTCCAACTCGCCGACGCCCGAGCCCAAGGACAACGTCTGGCGCTTCGACCCGACGCCGCGCATCTCGACGTACGTCACCGCGCTCATCGTCGGCCCGTACCACAGCGTGCACAGCAGCTGGGACGGCGGCGACGGGCGGTCGGTGCCGCTCGGCATCTACTGCCGTCCCTCGCTCGCCGAGTTCCTCGACTCGGACGCCATCTTCGCGGTGACGCGGCAGGGCTTCGACTGGTTCGAGGAGAAGTTCGACTACGCGTACCCGTTCGCCAAGTACGACCAGCTCTTCGTGCCGGAGTTCAACGCGGGCGCGATGGAGAACGCGGGCGCGGTGACCATCCGCGACCAGTACGTCTTCCGCTCCAAGGTGACGGACGCGGCGTACGAGGTGCGGGCCGAGACCATCCTCCACGAGCTGGCCCACATGTGGTTCGGCGACCTGGTCACCATGGAGTGGTGGAACGACCTGTGGCTGAACGAGTCGTTCGCCACGTACACCTCCATCGCCTGCCAGGCCTACGCGCCGGGCAGCAAGTGGCCGCACTCGTGGACCACCTTCGCCAACTCCATGAAGACCTGGGCCTACCGGCAGGACCAGCTGCCGTCCACCCACCCGATCATGGCCGAGATCAACGACCTGGACGATGTCCTGGTCAACTTCGACGGCATCACGTACGCCAAGGGCGCGAGCGTGCTCAAGCAGCTCGTCGCGTACGTCGGCATGGACGAGTTCTTCCGCGGCGTCCAGGCGTACTTCAAGCGCCACGCCTACAAGAACACCCGGCTCACCGATCTGCTCGGCGCGCTGGAGGAGACCAGCGGACGGGACCTGACGGCCTGGTCGAAGGCGTGGCTGCAGACCGCGGGCATCAATGTGCTGCGCCCGGAGATCGCCACGGACGCCTCCGGCACCATCACCTCCTTCGCGATCCGGCAGGAGGCCCCCGCGCTTCCG
Source organism: Streptomyces sp. NBRC 110028 (assembly GCF_001417735.1). Classification (GTDB taxonomy): domain Bacteria; phylum Actinomycetota; class Actinomycetes; order Streptomycetales; family Streptomycetaceae; genus Streptomyces. Next base: position 232,574 of record NZ_BBUZ01000028.1, on the reverse strand, counting down.
ACGGGTGCCAAGGGTGAGCCGACCCTGCGGCCGCACCGCATCGCGATCGGGCTGTACGACCTCTCCGCGACCGGCAAGCTGGTCCGCTCCGAGCGGATCGAGCTGGACGTGGACGGCGAGCTGACCGAGGTGCCCGCCCTGGTCGGCACCAAGCGGTCCGCCGTCATCCTGCTCAACGACGACGACCTGTCGTACGCCAAGGTCCGGCTCGACGCCGACTCCCTGGCCGTCGTCACCGACCACCTGGGCGACTTCGAGGCGTCCCTGCCGCGCGCCCTGTCCTGGGCCTCCGCCTGGGACATGACCCGGGACGGCGAGCTGGCCACCCGCGACTACCTGGCGCTCGTGCTGTCCGGGGTGGCCAAGGAGTCCGACATCGGCGTGGTGCAGTCGCTGCACCGCCAGGTGAAGCTCGCGCTCGACCTGTACGCCGCGCCCGAGTGGCGGGAGACCGGGCTCGCCCAGTGGACCGACGCCACGCTGGAGCATCTGCGCGCCGCCGCCCCCGGCGGCGACCACCAGCTCGCCTGGGCCCGCGCCTTCGCCGCGACGGCCCGCACCGACGCCCAGCTCGACCTGCTCGCCGCCCTGCTCGACGGCAGCGAGACGATCGAGGGCCTGGTCATCGACACCGAGCTGCGCTGGGCCCTGGTGGAGCGGCTCGCCGCGACCGGGCGCATCGACGAGGACGGGATCGCCGCCGAGCTGGAGCGCGACAAGACCTCGGCGGGCGAGCGGCACGCCGCCACGGCGCGGGCCGCCCGGCCGACCGAGGCCGCCAAGGCCGAGGCGTGGGCGTCGGTCGTCGAGGGCGACAAACTCCCGAACGCGGTGCAGGCGGCCGTGATCGGGGGGTTCGTCCAGACCGATCAGCGGGAGCTGCTGGCGCCGTACGCCGAGAAGTACTTCGCGGCGGTCAAGGACGTCTGGAACAGCCGCAGCCATGAGATGGCGCAGCAGATCGCCGTCGGGCTGTACCCGGCGCTCCAGGTCTCCCGGGCCACGCTGGACGCCACGGACGCGTGGCTGGCCTCCGCCGAGCCCAGTGCGGCGCTGCGGCGGCTGGTGACCGAGTCCCGGGCGGGCGTCGAGCGCGCTCTCAAGGCCCGCGAGGCGGACGCGGCGGCGGCAAGCTGACCTCGCCTGTGGGCAGTCGTCCCGACCGGCGGGACGACTGCCCGCGAACGGGGTTGCTACTCCACCGGGTCGGGGATGGCCAGGCGAGCCATGTCGCCGTACTCGCGCAGGATCTGGGGGTGGCGTTCGGCCGCCGTGCGCAGCCACCGCTCGGCCTCTTCCGGGCGGCCGAGCCCCCGTACGGCCTTGGCCAGCCAGTACGCGGCCTCCGCGTGGCCGCCGTCGTGGGCGGCGTGCAGCAGCGGTACGGCGTCGGCGTGGGCACCGCGCCGGACCATGCTGCGCCCGGCGAGAAAGGCGGGCGGTACGAGCCCGGTGCGGGCGGCGCGGACGTACCAGCGCTCGGCCTGCTGGGGATCGCCGCCGCGCTCCTCGGAGGTCCGGCCGAGCCACCACGCGGCGCCCCCGTGGCCGAGCCCGGCGGCGCGGTGGAACCAGATCTCGGCGGCGCGCCGGTCCCCGGCCTCGTCGTGGATGCGGCCGATGTCGTACGCGGCGGAGGCATCGCCCTCGCCGGCGGCGGGTTCGTAGTACGGCACCATGAGCGTGCCCCTGGCGCCGCCCGACCGGTACAGCATCCGGCCGAGGGCGAGGAGGGCGCGCGGGGTGCCGGCCTTGCGGTACCACTCGGCGGCCTCGGGAAGCCGGTGGATGTGGTCCAGGGCCTCGGCGTAGGCGTACCAGGCGTCGGGGCCGCCGTCCTCGGCGCGGGCGCGCAGCCCGGGGAGACGGTCACGCCACTGGGCGGAGCCCTCCCGTCCGGGGTCGTCGCGGAGGGCGGCGACGTCCTCCAGGGCTCTGACGACCCGCTCCTCGCTCTCCGAGAACGGGTCCCGGTCCTCCGGGTCGACGCCGGTGGCCAGCAGCCACTCCTCGGCCTCGTCCAGCCGCCGCTGGCGGGTGCACAGCACGCCGAGGTTGTAGCAGGCCCAGAAGTGGCCGCCGTCCGCGTCGTCGGCCGTGCGGTACCAGGACTCCGCGGCCCGCAGGTCGCCGCGCTCCTCGGACCAGACGCCGAGGACGAACGCGGCGCCGTCGTAGCCGAGTTCATGGGCGCGTTCCACCAGGGCGCGGGCCTCGTCCCGGCGGCCGGGGTCGCGGGCGACGAAGATGGCCTGGTCGACCAGGGCCTTGACGCTGCCGACCGCGGCGGCTCGGGCGTACAGCGCCTCCGCCTCGGCGACCATGTGCGGATAGGTGTCGTACATGGTCGCCCGGTCGGGGGCGAGCAGCGCGCGCAGCGCCTCGTACGCGGCCTCGGGGTCGCCCGCGGTCTCCGCCGCGGCGAGCGCGTCGCGCCGGTCCGCCAGTTCCCCGAGCAGGTCCTCGATGACCTTGCGGGCGCGGGTGGCGACGTCGTCGCCCTCGGCGGACGCCTCGGCCAGCCGCTCCAGGGCGGTGTCCCACTCGCCCCGGGCGGCCAGCATCAGGGCGCCGTTGGTCGTGCAGGCGACGCTGCCGAGCGCGGCCCCGCGCCCGTACCACTCCTCGGCACCGGCCAGGTCGCCCGCCTCCTGCAGCAGCCGGGCGAGCCCGAAGGCGCAGCCGCCGTCGCGGTCGGCGGCGGTCCGGTACCACCGTTCGGCCTCGGCGAAGTCGCCGCGGTCCCGGTGGCATATCGCGAGGGTGCGCGAGGCGTCCGCGTCACCGGCGTCGGCGGCCCTGGCCCACCAGGGCAGGGCCTCGTCCAACTGCCCGCGCCCGGTGAGGAGTTCGGCGTACGAGCGGTACGCGCCCGGTTCCCCGGCCGCCGCCGCGGCCCGCAACTCGGCTGCCTCGTCACGGTTTCCACCGGCGGTTTCCGCAGGGGCCGCGCCGGACGCCCCGTGCGAACGATGATCGACCATCACCCGATGGTGCCAGAGTGATCAATCCCGCTCGGCACGGGCCCTGCGCCTGGCCAGCAGCGCCTCGCGGCGCTCGTCGAACTTGGTGGCCTGGTCGTCCAGTCCGCCCATGTAGAGACCCAGTTCCTCCTGCGCCTTGAGCCCTTCCGGGCCGAGCCCGCCGATCTGCAGCACCTTCAGGAAGCGCAGCACCGGCTGGAGGACGTCGTCGTGGTGGATGCGCAGGTTGTAGATGCCACCAATCGCTATCTGCGCGGCGGCGCGCTCGAAGCCGGGCATGCCGTGACCGGGCATGCGGAAGCCGACGACGACGTCGCGGACGGCGCACATGGTCTGGTCCGGCGCCAGCTCGAACGCCTTCGCGAGCAGGTTCCGGTAGAAGATCATGTGCAGGTTCTCGTCGGTGGCGATGCGCGCCAGCATCCGGTCGCAGACCGGGTCGCCGGAGTGGTGGCCGGTGTTGCGGTGCGAGATGCGGGTGGCCAGCTCCTGGAAGGCGACGTAGGCCACGGTGTGCAGCATGCTGTGGTTGTTGTCGGACTCGAAGCCCTCACCCATGTGCGTCATGCGGAACCGCTCCAGCTGCACCGGGTCGACGGCGCGGCTGGTGAGCAGGTAGTCGCGCATGACGATGCCGTGCCGCCCCTCCTCCGCCGTCCAGCGGTGCACCCAGGTGCCCCAGGCGCCGTCCCGGCCGAAGAGGGTCGCGATCTCGTGGTGGTAGCTGGGGAGGTTGTCCTCGGTGAGGAGGTTCACCACGAGCGCGATCCGGCCGACGTCGCTGACCTTGGACTGGTCGGGCGCCCAGGCCTCGCCGCCCATCACGCCGTCGAAGTTGCGGCCGTCGCTCCACGGCACGTACTCGTGCGGCATCCATTCCTTGGCGACCTTCAGGTGCCGGTTCAGCTCGGTCTCGACGACCTCTTCGAGCGCGTAAAGGAGCTGGGCGTCGCTCCACACGGCCTGACCGTTGCGGCTGGAGGGGGCGAGGGTCACTACGAAGCTCCTGGGGACGGGGACGGGTACAACGAGCTTTACCTACGCCTCCGTAGGTTACGACACCGTAGGTTAAAGCGAAAATAAAAGGGCCGGTTCCGCGTGTGGCGGCCCCTGATCCGGGGAGCGGTACGCGCATACGACGAGGGCGCCCCCGGCCGGTTCGGCCAGGGACGCCCTCGCAGCGCCGTTCAGCGCTTTCGTCTTTCGCTCGCCCGCCGTCAGTCGGTCTGCTGACGGGACTTCCTGTCACCCAGCATGACGAGGCCCGCGATCACCAGGAACAGAAGGATCGGGGCGACGACGAAGAGGCCCAGCGTCTCGGCGACGCTCAGGCCCGGACCCGGGTCGTCACCGTCGTCGCGGGTGAGCGCGAACGCGGGGGACGACATCAGCTGCATCACCGTCGTCGCGGCGATGACGGCACCGGCGCGCACGGCGTTCTTTTTGACCTTGTTGCTCACACGCTCAAGCTATCGGACGTCCGTGCGGGGTCCGTGCGCGGGGTGCCCCTTAAGGCCGTTCCGCCCGGTGGACGGCCTGACCTCGGGGTTTCTGCGCCCGGTGGACGGTCACCGGCAGCAGCCGGGGCGTCGCGCGGGACTCCTGGACCCCCACCCGCACCGCGTCGGCGGTCACGGCAGCGGGCAGCGCCAGAATGCGGCGCGCGCCGATGGTGGTGCCGGAGGCGATGTCCCGCCAGACCCCCGCCGTCCGCGCCTGCACGGTGAACGCCTCGACCCGCTGCCCGTAGCGGATGTCCTCGCCGAGCCGCACCCGGTCGAACGTCACGGGCCCGCCGCCGGTCGGCAGGCCGGAGCCGTAGGTCTTCGTCACGGCCGCGCCGAAGGCGGTCAGCGAGGCGACGTCGGCGTCGTCGATCCGGCCGTTCCTCGCGGGCGGGACGTTGAGCAGCAGCGAGGCGTTGCGGCCCACGCTGCGCTCGTACAGCGACATCAGCTCCGCAGCCGTCCTGGGGCGCTCGGAGGGGTGGTGGAACCAGCCCGGGCGCAGCGAGACGTCCGCCTCGGCCGGGTACCACTGCAGGTACTTCACACCGGGGGCGGTCAGCTTCGCCCGGGAGCCGATGTCGGCGTCGGTCGAGTCGTTGGGGAGCCCTCCGCCGATCACGGTCCAGGGATCGACGGCGGACGGGGTCACCGACCACTCCGTCTCGCGGGCCACTCCGCCCTCGTTGCCGACCCAGCGCACGCCCTGGGCGCCCTGGAAGACGACGGTGTCCGGGGAGAGGTCCTGGATCAGCCGGAACCAGTTGGTGACGTTGTACTTCTGCGTGACCCCGGCGCCCGACCAGGGGTTCGCGCCGTCCAGCCAGAACTCGTCGATCGGGCCGTACTGGGTGAGGATCTCGTAGATCTGGTTGAGGTAGTACGCGTCGTAGTCGTCGGCGGTGAAGCGGAAGCCGGGCAGCTTGCCGGAGGCGACGTCGGCGGCGCGGTCGTCGCCGGGCACGAGGGTCGGGATGGTGCGCTCGGTGGGCTTGCTGCCGTTGCCGTACCTGCCCTGCCCGGCGGGCGCGCGGCCCGCGTCCTCCAGCGCCATGCGCTCCGGCAGCGACAGCTGCTCGCCGTTCGCCTGCTTCTGCCTGACCTTCTCGACCCACTGGGCGTGCCAGGCGTGCGGCAGCTCGGCCCCGTCGGCGGGCGAGAGGTACACCCCGACCTTGAGCCCCGCCGCCCTCGCCGCCTTCACATACGCCCCGAGCACGTCCCCGTCGGGGTTCTGGCCCCCGGGGCCACGGGTCCACCAGGGGCTGGCGGCCACGTCGTGGTCCGTGTAGCGGCTGGGGTAGAGCACGAAGCCGTCGTGGTGCTTGGCGGTGAGCATGACCTGCCGGGCGCCGGCCGCCTTGTACGCGCGCATCCACTGGCCGAAGTCGAGCGCGGCGGGGTCGAACAGCTTCTCGTCCTCGGTGCCGGAGCCCCATTCGCGGTCGGTGAAGGTGTTCATGCCGAAGTGGGTGAAGGCGGTGACCTCCCGCTGCTGCCAGGCGAGCTGGCCGGGGGTGGGAACGGTGTGGACGGCCTTGTCGATGATGCGGGCGGGGTCATCGCAGACCTCGACGACGTGCTGTGACGCGTTGACGATGGGGGCGTCGCAACCGTCCTGGGCGACGGCGCCGCCCGTGGGTATCAGCGTGGCTGCGGCTGCCATGGTGGCGAGGGCGAGGGTGCGGAGTCGTCCGGGCATGGGTCCCCTCTACGGTCGCGGCTGTGTCCATGACAGCAATCCCCCACCCCGCCCCTACCCAACCGGGGCCCGCCCCGGGACCGGTGTCCGGGCACAGGCCGTGACCCACCGCGCCCCTAGGCTCCCTCGGTCAGGGTGGTCATCAGGGCGTGCAGGCGGGGCGAGGACGCCAGATCCTCCAGGGTCATCGGCCGCCCCGCCGCGTCGGCGATCGGCAGCCGCCAGTTCGGGTACTGATCCCATGTGCCCGGCAGGTTCTGCGGTCGCCGGTCCCCCACCGCGTCCGGGAGCCACACCCCCACCATCCGCGCGGGCGTCCGCAGCAGGAAGCGGTGGACGGCCCTGATCGCGGCCTCCTCGTCGCCCGGGCCCTCCGGCAGCAGGCCGAGCCGCCCCAGCAGCTCCGTCCACTCGGCGACCTCGGCCGCCTCGGCGGCCCGCTCGGCGTCGAGCGGGCGGGTGAGCAGGCCCAGCCGGTGGCGCAGGGCGACGTGGTCCCCCGTGAGCCGGGCCGCGGTGCTGGGGAGGTCGTGCGTGGTGGCCGTGGCCAGGCAGTCGGCGCGCCACTCCTCGGGGGCGAGCGGACGGGCCGGGCCGTCGCCGTTCCAGTCGCGCTCGAACCACAGCACCGACGTCCCGAGCACACCCCGCCCGGCCAGGGCCTCCCGCACGCCGGGCTCGACGGTCCCCAGGTCCTCCCCTATGACCGCGGCCCCCGCCCGGTGCGCCTCCAGGGCGAGCACGCCGAGCATCGCGTCCGCGTCGTACCGCACGTACGTGCCCTCGGTCGGCGGGCGGCCCTCCGGGACCCACCACAGCCGGAACAGCCCCATCACGTGGTCGATGCGCAGCGCGCCCGCGTGCCGCAGCAGACCGCGCAGCAGCTCGCGGTACGGGGCGTAGCCGGTGGCGGCGAGGGCGTCGGGGCGCCAGGGCGGGAGGCCCCAGTCCTGGCCTCGGGAGTTGAAGGCGTCGGGGGGCGCGCCGACGGACATGCCGGAGGCGAAGACGTCCTGCAGGGCCCAGGCGTCGGCGCCCGAGGGGTGCACCCCGACGGCCAGGTCGTGCACCAGCCCGATGCCCATGCCCGCGTCGAGCGCCGCGCGCTGGGCGGCGGCGAGCTGGTCGTCGGTGAGCCAGGCGAGCCAGGAGTGGAAGTCGGCGCGGTCCAGGTGCTCGTCCCGGGCGCGGGCGGTGCGGGCGGAGCGCGGGTCGGCCAGGCCGTCGGGCCAACCGCGCCAGTCGGGGCCGTAGGTCTCGGCGAGGGCGCACCACAGGGCGTGGTCCTCCAGGGCCCGGCCGCGCTCGGCGAGGAAGGCGCGGTAGGCGGCGCGGCGGCCGGGGCCGAGGGGGACGGCCCGGACCAGCTCCAGGGCCTCGCGCTTGAGGGCCCAGACCGCGTCCCGGTCGATCAGGGCGCCGTCGCGCAGGACGGACGTGCGCAGCGCGGCCGCGGCCTCCAGCAGCCGGTCGGCCCGCGCGCGGGCGGCGGCGCCGAGGTGGGCGTATTCGGGCACGTTCTCGACCCGCAGGTGGACGGGGTCGGGGAAGCGGCGCGAGGAGGGCCGGTAGGGGGAGGGGTCGGTGGGGGCGGCCGGGGTGCCGGGCACCGCCGAGTGCAGCGGGTTGAGCTGGATGAACCCGGTGCCGAAGGCGCGCCCGGACCAGGCGGCGAGGTCGGCCAGGTCGCCGAGGTCGCCCATGCCCCAGGAGCGGGCGGACAGCAGCGAGTAGAGCTGGACGAGGAAGCCGTGGGTGCGGGCCGGGGGCGACGGCATCCGGTCGGGGGCCACGATGAGGGCGGCGGTGGCGGTGCGCCCGTCGGGGGCGTGCGCGGTGAGGGTGTGCGTGCCCAGGGGCAGTTCGACGCCCGGAGACAGTCCCGTACCGGGGGACGGTTCCGCGCCCGGAGGGGGTTTTGTGCCCGGGCGCGCATCAGGGGGTGATAACGGGCGCTCGGCGGCCGCCGGTCCCCACCCCCCGCGTGGCGCGCCGTCCTCGGTGCGCACGCGCAGCTCCGTGCCGTCGGGCAGGGCCTCGGCCAGGCCGTCGGGCAGGGCCTGGCGCGGCGTTCCGCCGGGGCGCAGGACCACGCAGGGGGGCAGCAGCCGGTCACGCTGTCGGCGTTCGTGCCGGTCCAGCGCGTCTTTCACTGATCGGGGGGTGGATGCGTCCACACCCAGCGCGGCGAGTACGGCCACGACGGTGTCCTCGGGCACCTGGACGGTGCGGCCCGGGGCGGGCTCGTAAGAGGTGGCGACACCGTGCAGCTCGGCGAGCCGCGCTCTGCCCATCAGTACTCCATCGGCTCCATGGCTGTCTCCGCGCCGGTACCGGCGGCGGTCGGCTCACTGGTCAGGGGGCGTTCGGTGGCGAGCGGGGGCTCGCTGGTCAGGGGGATGTTGTCGGCGAGCGGGGGCTCGCTCGTGAGGGGCGCTTCGGTGGCGACACCGGACCCGAAGCCGTCCAGTCCGCACAGTCCGCAGTCGGGGTCGGAGACCCCGGCGAACGGGTCCGGCTCGCGAACGACCTCGGGCATGGGTTTGGACAGGGCGCTGGGGAGAAGAGCTGTCGCGGCCACACGGACCTCCGTGGGGTGTCGGCAGTGTGTCAATGACGAGCCCTACCCACTCAATCCGGCCGCAGACGTAAACGATGCCTGGACGTGCCGTACGTCACACCCGCGGGACAGGCGATTTCGCGGCCGGGAGGGGTCGGGAACACAGAGCTTACGGACAGAGGCCGCCTTCATCCGTCAGACTTGCGGGGGCGACACGACGGCGCGCAGGGGGCGGGCCACAGGGGGCGCGCAACCGCAGGCACCACCGCGGTCGCGGCAATGCCGACAGTTCGGTCATGCGCGTTGACACCCTCACCGGCGTACTGGTGGGCTCGTCGCCGATTGGCGCCTTTTGTGGCCGACACGACGGGGCCGGCTATCTGAATCGAGGAGACACCCGTGCACTTCCGGGGGAAGAAGCCGAGGGCAGCGGGGGCGACGGCCATGGCGGCCGCGGTCATCGGTGGACTGCTCGGCGGCGCCCAGGGGGCGAGCGCCGCACCCGTCGATCAGCCCGGCACCGCCGGGACCTCCACACCGGACCGGGACAGCGCCGGAGCCGTGCCGCCGGTCTGGCCGCGGCCCCAGTCGCTGCGCGCCCAGGGGGCGGATGTGGCGATATCCGGCGAGGCCACGCTGATAGCCGACGGCGACGCCGATCCGTACGCGCTGGACGCGCTGCGCTCCCTGCTGCACGACGCGGGGGTGCGTACGGTCACCGAAGCGACCCCAGGGGGCACACCCCCGGCGCGCGGGCTCGTGGTGCACGCCGGAGGCAAGGGCGCGCAGACCGCGTTGCGCGCGCTGCGGGCGCCGGAGCGCGACGACCTCCCGTCCGGCGGCTACCGGCTGGCCACCGGCCGGGTGGACGGGCGCGCCACGGTCGCGCTGGACGGTGTCGGGCCGGACGGCCTCTTCCACGCCGTCCAGACGCTGCGCCAGCTGCTCGTCCAGCGGAAGGGCGGCCAGGACGCCAAGGCGTTCGCCGGGGTCACCGTCCGCGACTGGCCCGGTACGGCGGTCCGGGGCACCACCGAGGGCTTCTACGGCTCCCCCTGGTCGCACCGGGACCGGCTGGCCCAGCTCGACTTCATGGGCCGCACCAAGCAGAACCGCTACCTGTACGCGCCCGGCGACGACCCGTACCGCCAGGCCCGCTGGCGCGATCCGTACCCGGCCGAGCGGCGCGAGGAGTTCCGCGAGCTGGCCACCCGCGCCCGTGCCAACCATGTGACGCTCGGCTGGGCGGTCTCCCCCGGCCAGGAGATGTGCTTCTCCTCCGACAGCGATCTGAAGGCGCTGCTGAAGAAGATCGACGCCATGTGGGCGCTGGGGGTGCGCTCCTTCCAGCTCCAGTTCCAGGACGTCAGCTACAGCGAGTGGCACTGCGGCAAGGACGCCGACACCTTCGGCTCCGGCCCCGAGGCGGCGGCGAAGGCGCAGGCCAGGATGGCCAACGCGGTCGCCCGTCACCTGGCCGGGCGGCACCCGGACGCGGCGCCGCTCTCGCTGATGCCGACCGAGTACTACCAGGACGGCGACACCGACTTCCGGCGCGCGCTGGCCGCCGATCTCGACACCGCCGTCGAGGTGGCCTGGACCGGCGTCGGGGTGGTGCCCCGGACGATCACCGGCGGTGAGCTGGCCGGCGCCCGGGCCGCCTTCGGGCACCGGCTGGTCACCATGGACAACTACCCGGTCAACGACTACGCCCAGGACCGGATCTTCCTCGGCCCCTACACCGGCCGGGACCCGGCCGTGGCCACCCAGTCCGCCGCCTTACTGGCCAACGCCATGGAGCAGCCGACCGCGTCCCGCATCCCGCTGTTCACGGCGGCCGACTTCGCCTGGAACCCGCGCGGCTACCGCCCCCAGGAGTCCTGGCGGGCAGCCATCGACGACCTGGCCGGACCGGACGGCAAGACCCGCGCGGCGCTGCACGCGCTCGCCGGGAACGACGCGTCCTCGGTGCTCGGCGGCGACGAGTCCGCGTATCTGCGCCCCCTGACCGACGCCTTCTGGTCGGCGGTCGGCCGTACGGACGTGGGGCGGCTGGACCGGGCGGCGGACCGGCTGCGCGCGGCGTTCCGCACCATGCGGGACGCCCCCGAGCGGCTGTCCGGGACGCTGGGCGACGACGTACGGCCCTGGCTCGACCAGCTCGGGCGCTACGGCGACGCGGGCGTGCGGGCGGTGGACATGCTCACCGCCCAGGCGCACGGCGACGGCGACAGGGCCTGGACGGCCCGGCTGGCGGTGGAGGGGCTGCGCGAGAAGATCGCGGACAGCCGGGTCACGGTCGGCAAGGACGTGCTGGACCCCTTCCTGAAGAAGGCCCTGGCCCAGGCGGACGACTGGTCCGGCGTGAAGCGGTCCGGCAGCGAGAAGCTCCGTACGCGCGAGGCCGATCAGGCGGCCGCGGACGGCAAGGCGACCACCGCGGTGGCCTCCCCGCGCAAACCGGTCACCGTGCGCTTCGGCCGTACCCGCCCGCTGTCCTCGGTCTCCGCGCTCACCGGGCGGTCCGCGGAGGGCTCGGGCACCGTCGAGGCCCATGTGCCGGGCGAGGGCTGGCGCCGGCTCGGCGCGCTGGCCACGGACGGCTTCACGCAGGTCGGCGGCAAGGGCATACGCGCCGACGCGGTCCGGCTGAGCTGGGCGGCGGGCACCACGCCGCCCACCGTGCACGAGATAACCCCCTGGTTCGCCGACACCCCGGCCGCCGAGTTGCGGCTGTCGCGCGAATCCGTGGACGCCGAGGCCGGCGGCCGGTCCGTGACCCTCAGGGCCGAGCTGACCTCACTGCGCCCGGGCGATGTGAACGACGACCTGACGCTGCGCACCCCGCGCGGCATCACGGCCCGGGCCCCCGAGGGGGTGACGGCCCCGCGCGGGGCCACGGCGACCGCCCGGATCGAGATTTCCGTCGACAAGGACACCAAGCCGGGCGCATACGCCGTCCCGGTCCGCTTCGGGTCGGAGCAGCGCATGCTGACCGTCCGGGCCCTGCCCCGCACCAGCGGCCCCGACCTGGCCCGCGCGAAGGGTACGAAGGCGACCTCGTCCGGCGATGAGACCCCCGACTTCCCGGCCTCCGCGGCCGTCGACGGCGACCCCGGGACCCGCTGGTCCTCCCCTGCCGAGGACGGCGCCTGGCTCCAGCTCGAACTGGCCCGCCCGGCCCACCTCGGGCGGCTCGATCTGCGCTGGCAGGACGCGTACGCCTCGCGCTACCGGGTCCAGGTCTCGGCGGACGGACGCATCTGGCGCACGGCGGCGACCGTCACCGACGGCAAGGGCGGCCTGGAGATGGTGGGGGTGGACGCCCCGGGCACCCGGTTCGTCCGGATCCAGGGCATCGAGCGCGGCACCCGCTTCGGCTACTCGCTCTGGTCGGTAGCGGCGTACGCGGCGGAGAAACCGGAGAGAACGGGGAAACCGGGGAAACCAGACAGATAGGCCCCATCGCCGTGCGGTGCCCCCACCTCAACGGTCGGGGGCACCTGCCGGCGGAACCCGGTCCCGAAAAAGGGCGAGCCCGGTATCTCAGGCGGATTTGCCGTCGATCCGGGCCATCGCGTCGTCCGCGCCGAATGCCTCCAGGTATGGCAGCCAGCGCGGGTCCCTATGGCCGGTGCCGATGATGCGCCAGGCGAGGCCGGACGGCGGCGCGGGTTGATGGCGCAGCCGCCAGCCGATCTCGGCGACGTGCCGGTCCGCCTTGACGTGATTGCAGCGACGGCACGCGGCGACCACGTTTTCCCAGGTGTGCTGCCCGCCACGGCTGCGCGGGATGACGTGATCGACGCTGGTTGCGACGCCACCACAGTAGGCGCATCTGCCGCCGTCGCGGGCGAACAGGGCGCGGCGGGTGAGCGGGACGGGCCCGCGAAAGGGCACCCGCACGAAGCGCTTCAGCCTGACGACGCTGGGAGCGGGGATCGCACGGGTTGCGCTGTGCATCAGGGCGCCTGAGTCCTCGAGGCTGACGGCCTTGTCGTTGAGGACGAGAATGAGCGCGCGACGGAGCGGTACGACGCCGAGCGGCTCGTACGACGCGTTGAGGACCAGGACATGCGGCACGGATGCCTCCTTGTACGCCGGCGGCGCGTGGCTCGCGCCGGGACGATCTCCCCCAGTTTCCCCTGAACCCTGGCCGGAACGCCACTATCACCGGGTTAACGGTTGAGAGGCATTTCCGCGTACCGCGCGTGGACGACCCGCCCACGACCCATCCACACTGCACACGAGGCCCACGAGAGCTTCGCTGGAGTGGCAAGAATCACGGCCCCGGGCGGCCGCCGGGCCGCTCTGCGGACGACCGGCCTCCGGGCGGCGGCGGAAACCGCGAGCTGAGGCCGTTCCCCCTGCTTTTGTGCGCCCCCCGGGCGCGCTCGCGCGCTCTCGAACACAGGAACGGCGCTTTCCCGCGCCCGGCTACTGTGTGAAGGAATTGCGCGTGCGCCATCCGCGCGGGCATGCCGTACACGAAGGGTTTCCGCTGTGTTCTGGTCCGCCGCTCTGGCCGCTGACTCGACGCCTCGTCCCACGACCCCAACTCTGGACGATGCGCACAGGAGCGCCACCAACGCCGCGGGCTGGGTGGAGGAGAACTGGTCCACCTGGCTCAGCGTCGGGCTGCGCATAGCCCTGATCCTGGTGATCGCGTTCGTCCTCCGGTCCGTCGTGCGGCGGGGGATCACCAAGCTGATCGAGCGCATGAACCGCACGGCCCAGGCCGTGAACGGCACCGCGCTCGGCGGGCTGCTGGTCAACGTCGAACGGCGGCGGCAGCGGTCCGCGGCCATCGGCTCGGTGCTGCGCTCCGTCGCCTCGTTCGCGATCATGGGGACCGCGGGGCTGATGATCCTCTCCGCCCTGCAGATCAATCTGGCGCCGCTGCTCGCGAGCGCCGGTGTGGCGGGTGTGGCCATCGGTTTCGGCGCCCGCAACCTGGTCACCGACTTCCTCTCCGGCGTCTTCATGATCCTTGAGGACCAGTACGGGGTGGGTGACTCGATCGACGCGGGGGTGGCCTCCGGCGAGGTGATCGAGGTCGGTCTGCGGGTCACCAAGCTGCGCGGGGACAGCGGGGAGATCTGGTACGTCCGCAATGGCGAGGTCAAGCGGATCGGCAACCTCAGCCAGGGCTGGGCGACGGCCGGGGTCGACGTCCAGATCCGTGCCGACGAGGACCTGGACCGGGTCCGCGAGGTGATCAACCAGGTCGGTGTGGACATGGCCAAGGACGAGCCGTGGAACGAGCGGCTGTGGGAGCCGATAGAGGTGCTGGGACTCACCGCGGTCTATCTGGACTCCATGATCGTCCGGGTCTCGGCGCGGACCATGCCGGGCAAGTCCCTCAACGTCGAGCGCGAGCTGCGCTGGCGGATCAAGAAGGCGCTGAACGAGGCGGGCATCCAGTTGGTCGGCCGCCCGCCCGAGGGCGATCCGGCGGGCGAGGCGGCCGACCCGACGGCCTCCATGACCGCGCCGTCCGCGCTGGCCAACCCCGAGTCGCCGCAGTCCGCCGCGGCCAGCCCCCTCGCGCCGCCCACGACGACCCCGCCCGCCCCCTCGAAGTGAACCGCCCGCCCCCCCTCGAAGCGAGGGGGCGGGCGGCACGGCGGGCGCAGGGCGCGGATCAGCGGCGGATCAGCGGCGGTGCGCGCCGAAGGACGCCAGGTATCCGGCGGCCGGGGTGCCCACCCCGGTCACGTCGTCGTAGCCGACGACCGCGCTGAGCGAGCTGTCGCGGCCGAGGCTGCGCAGCGAGGTGACCAGGCCGTCCGAGGCGTCGTGGCTGTTGACGTAGTCGACCCGGACCACGCCCAGCGAGACCCCGGCGCCCAGCGGATGGTCGGTCACATCGTGGTACGAGGCGGTGCCGTACCGGCCGTACAGCGACGGGTTGGCGAAGCCGAGCGGCCGTCCGCCGCCCGCCTGCTGGGCCAGCGCCTGGACGCCGGCGATCACCGGGGCGGCCAGCGAAGTGCCGCCGATGCGGTATTCGCCGTACTGGAGCGATCCGTCGGGGAAGGTCTGGGTCTGCCCCACCAGGAAGCCGGTGTTGGGGTCGGCGACGGCCGCGACGTCCGGGGTGACGCGCTGCTTGGCGGTTCCGCCGTTCGCCCGGGCGAGCGCGTCGGGCACCACACCGCGCTGGTAGAACGGCTGCGGCACGGTCTTGCTGGTGCCGCCTCCGGCACCCGAGGTGTACGCGCCGGGCAGCGAGTCCCAGTTGCTGCCGTCCGCCGTGAGAGTGGCCTTGGTGGTGCCCCAGCCGGTCTCCCACTGATACGTGTTCTTCTTGCCCACGGCCAGTGAGGTGCCGCCGACGGCCGTCACCCACGCCGAGTTGGCGGGGGTGTCGACCTGCTTGGTGCCGGTGGAGGCGACGTTGTCGCCGTTGTCGCCGGAGGAGAAGTAGAAGCCGATGCCCTCGACCGCGCCCTGCTGGAAGATCTGGTCGTAGGCGAGCGCCAGGTCCGGGGTCTGGTTGGCCTCCACATCGCCCCAGGAGTTGGAGACGATGTCGGCCAGCCGGTTGTCGACGACCTTGGCGAGCGCGTCCAGCAGGTCGTTGTCGGTGCAGGACGCGCCGCCGACGTAGACGATGTCGGACGCGGGGGCCAGCGCGTGCACGGCCTCGACGTCGAGGGTCTCCTCGCCGTACCAGCCGCTCGCGTCACAGTCCTCGGTGTTCCGGTACTCGGCGGGCAGCACCTGCGTCAGCTGGCCCTTGCTGTAGCCGGGGTCGCCGTTGCGCTTCGCGTAGCGGGCGGCGTCGGCGGCGATGGTCGGCGAGGCGAAGGCGTCGGTGATGGCGACCGTCACGCCCTTGCCGGTGTTGCGGCTTGTGGCGCCGTAGGCCGCGCGCAGCTGCTCGCCGGTGTACCCCTTGATGGCGTACGGCTGCTTGGCGCCGTACGCGGAGGGCAGGCTCTTGTCGGTCCGGGAGCCGTAGTAGCTGGAGAAGGGCCCGGCGTTCTTGAAGACCGCTCCGGGCGGCGGCAGCGTCTCCCCCTGGGTGGCCATGTGCCTGGCCCGCTTGGGCGCGTTGTCCAGGCCGACGACGGTGAGGACGGCGCCGTTCAGCGAGGCGGGCACGGTGGCGGCCTTGGCCGGGGCCCGGTAGACCGTTCCGTCCTTGGTGTAGTTGTGCAGCTGGGTGCCGAACGCCTTCTCCGCGGCGACCACCTGGCCGGTCACCGAGACGTAGTGCTCGTTGTGGCCGGTGACGGTGAGTCCGGCGCCGCGCAGCCAGTCGGTCACGGCGTCGGTCTGCTGCCGGGTCGGCCCGAACCGCTCCCGGGTCTGCCGGGCCGTCAAATACTCGCCGTGGGTGGGTGAGGAGGGGTCGGACACGGCGGCGGCGTAGTCCGCGAGCCCCTCGGCGTCCCGCCCGGCGAGGTAGACGCGCGCGGCGACCTTACCGCTGTCGGCGGCGGCCCCCTGGTCCGAACTCGCGGTCGCCCAGGCGGGCTTGGTCGCGCTCAGGGTGTCCCGTCCGGACGGTGCCGAGTCGGCCTGAGCGACGGGTACGCCCACCGTGAGCGGCAGTGCCGTCGCCACCACCAAGGCCGCGCGCACGCGGAAGGAAGACGACCTGAAAGAAGACGATCTCACCTGACCCCCTGTGAGTGATCCATATGGTCGATAGGCCACTCTCTCGGTGACTTGTCCATGCCAGGTCCATGGCTTCGCCAAGAAGACACCAAATCCGGACGCTCACACCCATTGACGTCGCCCCGGAAGCGTCTTACCTTCCTCTTCATCAATAGGAAAGTTTCTTAACAGAGTGAGGCGGGGCACCACCATGGCCGCACCACCCCCCGGCAACACCCCCAACGGCACGCCCGGGACCCCCCGGGTCCTGCGCGCCATGAACGACCGGGCCGCGCTGGACCTGCTGGCCGCGCACGGCCCGCTGACCCGGACCCGGCTCGGGGAGCTGACCGGGCTGTCCAAGCCGACCGCCTCACAACTGCTGGCCCGCCTGGAGTCCGCCGGGCTGGTCCGTCCGACCGGCAATGTGACCGGGCGGCCCGGACCCAACGCCCAGCTGTACGAGATCAACCCGGCCGCCGCCCATGTCGCCGCGCTCGCCGTCGACCAGGAGGGCATCACCGCCGCCGTCGCCGACATCACCGGCCAGGTGGTCGGCGAGCACCGGGTGACCGCCCCCACCACCGACGAGTCCCTGACCGGCCGCACCGCGGAGCTGGTGGCCGAGGCCGTCGACGGCGCCCTGGCCGCGGCCGGGCTCGACCGGTCCGATCTGCACGGGACCGTCATCGGCACCCCCGGCGCCCTCGACCCGCGCACCGGGAAGCTGCGCTACGCGCCGCACCTGCCCGGCTGGCAGTCGCGCGCCCTGCGGGACGAGCTGGCCGAGGTGCTGCACACACCGATCGTCATCGAGAACGACGTCAACCTGGCGGCCGTCGCCGAACAACACCACGGCACCGCCCAGGACTTCGACGACTTCGCCCTCGTCTGGGCCGACGAGGGGGTCGGCGCGGCCATCGTGCTCGGCGGCACGCTGCTGCGCGGGGCCACCGGCGGAGCCGGGGAGATCGGCTACATGCCGCTGCCGGGCGCGCCGCTCGCCCGCGGCGGACCGGACGCGGCGGCCGCGCCGGACGGAGGCGGCGGGTTCCAGAAGCTGGTCGGCTCCCCCGCCGTCGTGGAGCTGGCCCGGGAGCACGGCATCGAGGCACCCACGGCCGCCAAGGCCCTCGCCACCGCGCTGCGCACCCCGGGGGCGGGCGATCGGGTGCTGACCGAACTGGCCCGGCGGCTGGCCGCCGGGCTCGCCTCCGTCGTCGCGGTGGTCGACCCGGAGCTGGTGGTGCTGTCGGGGGAGGTCGCGCAGGCCGGTGGGGAGCGGCTGCGCGAGCTGGTCGAGACCGAGCTGACCGGGCTGGCGCTGCCCCGGCCGGAATTGCGGATCAGCGATATCGAGGGGGATCCGATACTCATCGGCGCGCTGCGTCAGGCGGTCGCCGATGCGCGTAACACCGTTTTCGACACGGCCTGAGAATCACCGCCTCAGACGCCACCTGAAATTCACCGTCCATCCGGCGCCCGTACCGCCGCTTCCCCTGCCGTCCCCCGCAGTAAAGGAAGTACCCCCATGCCCCGAATGCCGGCCGCCCTCGTCCCGGTACTGAGCGCCGGTGCCCTGCTGCTGACCGGTTGCGCCAATCCCAGCACCGGCAGCGCGACCGACGATCCGTCCAAACCCGTCACGCTGAAGTTCTGGCACGGCTGGTCGGACAAGAACGAGGTCAAGGCGATCGACGCCGGTATCGCCCGGTTCGAGAAGCTCCACCCCAACATCAAGGTGAAGGCGACCGGCAATGTCACCGACGCCACCTTGAACCAGGCGCTGCGAGCCGGCGGGGACGACGCTCCGGACGTGGCCTCGTCGTTCACCACCAACAATGTCGGACAGTACTGCTCGTCCGGGATGTGGGTGGATCTCGACCCGTTCATGAAGAAGACCGGCCTGGACAAGAACAAGGTCTTCCCCAAGACGCTGCTGGACTACACCGGCTACGACGGCGACCAGTGCGCCCTGCCGCTGCTCGCCGACGCGTACGGGATGTACTACAACAAGGACGCGTTCCGGGAAGCCGGGATCTCCCGCCCGCCGCGCACGATGTCGGAGTTGAAGCGGGACGCCGTCAAGCTGACCAAGCGCACCAAGAACGGCGGTTACGAGCGGGTCGGCTTCATGCCGAACTTCCGGCTCTACCAGAACAGCCCGGACCGGCTTTTCGCCCAGTGGGGGCCGACCTACTTCGGCAAGGACGGAAAGGCGCGGCTGGCGAAGGGCAGCGCCGCCAAGGACTTCTTCGCCACCACGCGGGATCTGGTGCGGAGCCAGGGCGGCTACGGTCCGCTGGAGAAGTTCCGTACCACCTTCGGCGACGAGATGTCCTCGCAGAACGCCTTCCTCACCGGCAAGCTGGCCATGCACATGGACGGCGAATGGCGCGGCCTGTTCATGAAGGGCGCGAAATTCGCATGGGGCACCGCTCCCCTGCCGGTGCCCGACGACAAGCCCGAGACCTACGGCCGGGGCTATCTCACCGGAACGGTGATCGGCATAGGGCACAGCAGCAAGCACCAGAACGCGGCATGGGAACTGGTGAAGTTCCTGACCGCCGACACCGACCAGGTCGTCTCCTTCGCCAACGCCATCCACAACGTACCGTCCACCAAGGCGGCGCTCACCTCCCCCAAGCTCGACCCGGACCCCACCTTCCGCGCCTTCCTGGATATCGCGCAGAACCGATACAGCACCGCCCTGCCCGCCTCGATCAACGGCGGACAGTACGTGGTCTCCCTCCAGGACTTCTCCTACGGCGTCGAGGGGGGCACGGTGCACGACCTGGACAAGGGGCTGAGGGAACTCGACGAGGAAATCGACGCCGACAACCTCCAGGCCCAGAACTGACGGAGCGCGACATGGCCACAGTGATGAACTCCCCCGCCCTGCGCCGTAAGGCCACGCGCCGGCGGCTGCGCACCCTCGGTTTCCTCTCCCCCTGGCTGGTCGGATTCACCGTCTTCTTCGGCTATCCGCTGGTCGCCACCGTCTACTTCTCCTTCATGCACTACAACCAGATCGAGGCCCCGACCTTCGTGGGCCTGCGGAACTGGCGGTACGTATTCGAGCAGATGCCGCTGTTCGGGCCGGCGCTGTGGAACACGCTCTGGCTGGTCGCGGTGATGGTCGCGCTGCGGGTCGTCTTCGGCCTCGGGATCGGCCTTCTGGTGACCAAGGTCAAGGCCGGGGTCGGCTTCTTCCGCACCGCGTTCTACCTTCCCTATCTGGCTCCCCCGGTGGCGGCCACGGTCGCCTTCGTCTTTCTGCTCAACCCCGGCACCGGCCCGGTGAACGACATCCTCGGAAACGTCGGGATCTCCGCCCCCAACTGGTTCAACGACCCGGCATGGGCCAAGCCCTCGCTCGTCCTGCTGTCCCTGTGGGGCATCGGCGACCTCATGGTCATCTTCATGGCGGCGCTGCTGGACGTGCCGAAGGACCAGTACGAGGCGGCCGAACTGGACGGCGCCGGGGCGCTGCACAAGTTCCGCTATGTGACCTGGCCGTCGATCACCCCGATCGTGATGTTCGCGGTCGTCACGGGCGTCGTCCAGACCATGCAGTACTACACCCAGGCGCTGGTGGCCGGAAAGCTCGCCTCCGGCGTCACCATCGGGCCCGGTTCGGTCATCCAGCCCGGCTACCCCGACCACTCCACCCTCACCATGCCGCAGCTCGTCTACTCGCTCGGCTTCCAGAACTTCAACACCGGAGCCGCCTGCGTGCTCTCGCTCGTACTCTTCGCGATCGCGATGGCAGTGACGACGCTGCTGATGCGCCGGCGCGCCGGCCTGCTGTCGGCCGAGGACTGAGAGGACCGTCCGCCATGACCGCGACCACCACCACTCTCACCGCGCCCTCCGCGCCCGTCCGCCCCGGAACCCGGCGCTCCCCCGCCCCGGCCGCCCGCCGCCGCGCGGCGCTCCACTGGATCGCCGTGCACACCGTCGCCATCGCCGCGGCGCTCTTCTTCCTGCTGCCGTTCGTCTTCGTCTTCCTGACCGCCGTGATGAGCGACAGCCAGGCGATGAGCGGCGCCCTGTGGCCCACCGAATGGCACTGGTCGAATTACGCCGAGGTCTTCCGGACCCCCGGGTTCCTCGACTGGTGGCGCAATTCGCTGATGTACGCGGTGCTCGGCACCCTGTTCACGCTCTGCTCGTCCATTCCGGTGGCGTACGCGCTCGCCAAGTTCCGCTTCCGCGGCCGCCGTACCGCCATGCTGCTGGTCATCTCGACGATGATGCTGCCGCCGCAGGTCGTCGTGGTGCCCATGTATCTGGTGTGGGCGCAGCAGTTCCACCTGTCGGGGTCGCTGTGGCCCCTGATCATCCCGATGGCGTTCGGGGACGCGTACTCCATCTTCCTGCTGCGCCAGTTCCTGCTGACGATTCCGAGGGAATACCTGGAGTCGGCGCGGGTCGACGGCTGCGGTGAGTTCCGTACCCTGCTGCGCATCATCGTTCCGATGGCCAAACCGGGCATCGCGGCCGTCGCGCTCTTCCAGTTCTTCTACTGCTGGAACGACTACTTCGGCCCACAGATCTACGCCGCGCAGAATCCGGGCGCCTGGACGCTCAGTTATGGGCTGGAGAGCTTCAAGAGCGCGCACAGCGTCAACTGGAATCTGACGATGGCCGCGACACTGCTGGTCATGGCCCCCGTCATCATCGTCTTCTTCTTCGCCCAGAAAGCCTTCGTCGAAGGCGTCACACTGACAGGAGTCAAGGGTTGAAACTCGCAGTCGTGGGGGGCGGGTCCACCTACACCCCCGAACTCATCGACGGGTTCGCCCGGTTGCGGAACGCGCTCCCGATGGAGGAACTGGTCCTGGTCGACCCGGCCGCGGACCGGCTGGAGCTGGTCGGCGGGCTCGCCCGCCGGATCTTCGCCAAGCAGGGCCATCCCGGGAAGATCTCCTGGACCGACGACCTGGACGCGGGCGTGGACGGCGCCGACGCGGTGCTGCTCCAGCTGCGCGTCGGCGGCCAGGCAGCGCGCGAGCAGGACGAGACCTGGCCGCTGGAGTGCGGCTGCGTCGGCCAGGAGACCACCGGCGCGGGCGGGCTCGCCAAGGCGCTGCGTACCGTACCCGTCGTGCTGGACATCGCGGAGCGGGTGCGCCGCCGCAACCCGGACGCGTGGATCGTGGACTTCACCAATCCGGTCGGCATCGTGACCCGGGCGCTGCTGACGGCCGGGCACCGGGCCGTCGGCCTGTGCAACGTCGCCATCGGCTTCCAGCGCAAGTTCGCGAAACTGCTGGGCGTGGCACCCGGGGAGGTGACGCTGGAGCACGTCGGCCTCAACCACCTCACCTGGGAGCGGGCGGTGCGCGTCGGCGGACCCGACGGGGAGGACGTGCTCCCCAAGCTGCTCGCCGAGCACGGCGGGGCGATCGCGGACGATCTGCGGATGCCGCGCGACCTGGTGGACCGGCTGGGCGTCGTCCCGTCCTACTACCTGCGCTACTACTACCAGCACGACGCCGTCGTACGGGAGCAGCGCACCAAGCCGTCACGGGCGGCGGAGGTCGCGGCGATCGAGCGCGAGCTGCTGGAGATGTACGGCGACCCCGCGCTGGAGGAGAAGCCGGAGCTACTGAGCCGGCGCGGCGGGGCGTTCTACTCGGAGGCGGCGGTCGATCTGGCGTCGTCGCTGCTGCGCGACAGCGGGGAGGTGCGCATCGTCAACGCCTTCAACGACGGCACCCTGCCCTTCCTGCCCGACGACGCGGTGATCGAGGTCCCGGCGACCGTGGACGCGCGAGGCGCGAAGCCCCTTCCGGTGCGCCCCCTGGAGCCGCTGTACGCCGGGTTGGTCTCCCATGTCACGGCGTATGAACACCTGGCGCTGGAGGCAGCGTTGAAGGGCGGGCGGGAGCGTGTCTTCCAGGCGCTGCTGTCCCACCCCCTCATCGGCCAGATCGACTACGCCGAGAAGCTGACCGACGACCTGATCGCGCACAACCGGGAGCACCTGGCGTGGGCCTGACGCAGTCCGAACCGGCCGGTTCCGCACCGGCCTCCACCGCCTCGGCACCAGCCTCCTCCGCCGCGGCACCAGCCTCCTCCGCCGCGCCGGGGCCGTCCGTGCTGGCGATCGACGCGGGCAACAGCAAGACCGACGTCGCGCTCGTCGGCCCGGACGGCACCGTGCTCGGCACGGCCCGCGGCGGCGGCTTCCGGCCGCCCGCCGTGGGCACCGAGCGGGCCGTCGGCGCGCTGGCGCGGCTGGTGGAGGAGGCGGCACGGCAGGCCGGAGGCTCCGGTCCGCCGCGGGTCGGGCACGTCTCCGCGTGCCTGGCCAACGCCGATCTGCCGAGCGAGGAGGCGGAGCTGACGCAGGTGCTGGCCGGCCACGGCTGGGGCGACACCGTCACGGTCGCCAACGACATCTTCGCGCTGCTGCGGGCCGGGGCCGCGGACGACGGCGAGCCGACCGGCGTCGCCGTCGTCTGCGGCGCGGGTATCAACTGCGCCGGTCTTGGCCACGGCGGGCGCACCGCCCGCTTCCCCGCCATCGGGCGGCTCTCCGGCGACTGGGGCGGCGGGGGCTTCCTGTCGGAGGAGGCGCTGTGGTGGGCGGCCCGCGCGGAGGACGGCCGGGGCGAGCCGACCGAGCTGGCCCGCGCCCTCCCCGCGCACTTCGGCCTGAGCACGATGTACGAGCTGATCGAGGCCGTCCACCTGGGGCGGCTGGAGCCGTCCCACCGCTATGCGCTGACCCCGGTGCTGTTCGCGGTGGCCGCGGGCGGCGACGAGGTCGCGCGCGCGATCGTCGACCGCCAGGCGGAGGAGGTGGTCACGATGGCCACGGTCGCGCTGACCCGGCTGGACCTGCTGGCCGAGGAGACGCCGGTGATCCTGGGCGGCGGGGTGCTGGCGGCCCGGCATCCGCAGCTGGACGACCGGGTCCGCGCGCTCCTCGCGGAGCGCGCCCCGAAGGCCGCGCCCCGGGTCGTCACGGCCCCGCCCGTTCTCGGTGCGGCGCTGCTCGGCCTGGACCGCACCGGCGCGCCACCGGCGGCGTACGCCCGGCTGCGCGCGCACTACGACGGGGCCGAGGGAGCGGCAGCGCAGGCGGCAACGCAGGTGGCAACGCAGCGTGCGCGAAGGGGCGTCACGGAAACTGACGGTGACGAAAGGGGAACCGGAAGTCCTTCCCGGGCGTAATCAGAGTGGGGAGGGGAGATCGCGATCCGAGCAAGATCCAGGCACGACCGGTGACCTGGTCGGGGGGCGCGGTCCATACTTCTGCGGACAGTGACCGTGGGGTCCGGACCAAGGGGGAGGTCTTGTGTCACATCTGTCGGCCATCGGCAGACCCGCGCCGCCGCCGCCCGCGCCCGCGGCCCCGCCGCCGCCGCGGACTGCGTGGCGGGAGGGCCTGGACCGGGTGCGGACCGCGGCCACGACGGAGCCCGGGCGGCTGCGGATCATCGGAGCCGTGCTGGCCGCGCTGCTGGTGGCGTTCGGGGCGGTGACGGCCTGGCAGGTCTCCGACCGCGAGACCGCGGCCGACGCGGTGGCCGAGCGCAGCCAGCCGCTGAGCGCGGACGCCGCGCGGATCTACCGCTCGCTGGCCGACGCCGACACCACGGCGGCGAGCGGCTTCCTGACGGGCGGCCAGGAGCCCGCCGCGGTGCGGCGGCGGTATGAGCGGGATATCGGCACCGCGTCCGAGCTGCTGGTGCGGGCCGCGGCCAACACCGACCGCTCGGCCTCGGCGCGCGCCGAGATACGGAAGATCAGCCAACTGCTGCCGGTCTACACGGGCCTGGTCGAGTCCGCGCGCGCCAACAACCGCCAGGGACTGCCGCTGGGCGGCGCGTATCTGCGGTATGCGAACGACACGATGCGCACCCGGCTGCTGCCCGCCGCCGACCGGCTGTACGAGGTGGAGACCGCCCGGCTCGGCGAGGACTACGGGGACGCGAAGTCCTGGCCCTGGGCGGCGATAGGAGTGGGCGTGGCCGCGCTGGCCACCCTGGGCTGGGCCCAGCGCCGCAACTACCGCCGGACCAACCGGGTGTTCAACCACGGTCTGCTGGGCGCGTCCGCCGCCGCCGCGGTGGTGCTGGTGTGGCTGGTGGCCGGCCATGCCATCGCCCGCGCCGATCTGAACGAGTCCGACGACCACGGGGCGAAGTCCCTGCGGGTGCTCAACGAGGCGCGGATCGCCTCGCTGCGGGCCCGCGCCGACGAGAACCTGACGCTGGTCGCGCGCGGCGCGGTCGTCGTCGACAAGGACGGCGCCGACAAGGGCAAGGACGCCTACGAGGTCAGCTACGCCTCCCGGATGGCCGGGCTCGTCGGCCGCGAGCCCGGCGGCCGTCCCGCCAAGGGCAGCCTGCTGGGCCGGGCGCGGCAGCTCGCGGACGACGGCGGGGGCCGGGCGCCGGTGGAGGCGGCCGCCACGGCGGTCCGCGCGTGGCAGGCCCGCCACAAGGCGGCGCGCGGCGCCGACGACGCGGGCGACTACAAGGGTGCGCTGGAGAAGGTCATCGGCGCCAAGGACAGCACGGGCGAGTCCTTCGACCGGGTGGACGACGAGCTGGCGAAGGCGCTGGACCATGAGCAGCGGCAGTTCCGGCAGGCCGCCGACAGCGGGCGCGGGGCGTTCACCGGGATGGCGGCCGGGGCCGGGGCGCTGGCGGTGCTGGGCGCGGCGGGCGCGGTCCTGGGCATAGGCCGCAGGCTGTCGGAGTACCGGTGACGGCGATGGGGGGCAGAGACATGCGACCGGCACGACTGCGATCGGCACGACTGCGATCGGGCCTCGCCGCGGTGGTGTGCGCCCTCGGGGTGACCACGGCCATCGTGGGGCCCGCGCTGGTGGACGGCGGGGGTGAGGCCCGGCAGCCCCGGCCGTCCGACAGCTCCCGCCTGGGTCCGCACACCCTGGGCGCCGGGTCCGAGACGGCGGCGGAGGACTGTGAGAAGCCGGAGGCGAGCCTGCGGCCGTCGAGCGCGAGCGGTAAGGCCATCGAGCGGATCAAGGACCGGAGGATCCATGGGCACAAGGTCGGCAAGCTGATCGCGGGCGTCGACCAGAACAGCTACCGCTGGGGCTATCGCGACCCGGCCACCGGCGAGCTGACCGGGTTCGACATCGACCTCGTGCGCGCGATCGCCAAGGACATCTTCGGCGATCCGGACGCCGTCATCTACCGGACCATCCCGACCAACCAGCGCATCAAGGCCCTCCAGCAGCACAAGGTGGACATCGTGGTGCGCACCATGACCATCAACTGCGACCGGATCAAGGACGTGGCGTTCTCCACCGCCTATTTCCAGGCCGGACAGCAGGTGCTGGCCCCCGACACCTCGTCCATCACCGGCTACAACACGACCCTGCGCGGCAAGAGGGTCTGCACGGCGCAGGGTTCGACCGCCGAGGCCGTGCTGGACGACCCGGAAAAGGGCGCCAAGGCGCTCGGGGCGATCAAGGTGAAGCCCGTTCCCAACCAGCTGGACTGCCTGGTCAGACTGCAGATGGGGCAGGTGGACGCGGTGATCACGGACAACGCGCTGGCGGCGGGCCAGGCCGCCCAGGACCCCTCCGTCAAGCTGGTCGGCCCCCGATTCACCGACGAGCTGTACGGCGTGGCGATGAATAAGAAGGACGACGACCTGGTACGCCGGGTCAACAAGGTCCTGGAGGACTACCGCAGAGGTGGCGCCGACAGCCCCTGGCAGCGCGCCTACCGCACCTGGCTCGCGGAGGATTTCGGCAGGACACAGCGGAACCCGGCACCTCCGGATCCCCTGTACAAGGATTGAGGGGGGCCAAGGATTGACGGGGCCAAGAACCGAGGGGCCAAGGCCGAAGGGCCCAGTGAGAAGGGCCAAGGGTTGAGGGACCGGCAAGGATTAGCGCCCGGTCCCCGCGCGTAGGGATGTCGGCAGCAGACGGATCACGCCTGACGGATACGGACACGGACTCGGAGAGGTGATCGATGGAGGTCCCGGGACCCTTCCCCGGCTCCACGGGGACACCCGAGGGGCCGGCCATGGGCCGCGAAGAGGTGGACCGTGCGCTGGCGAGGCTCGGCGCCGAGCACGAGGCGATCGAGACGTCGCTGCTCGCCCTCCAGGATCACGCGGGCAGAAGGCTGCTCGAGGGTGCCGAGCTGGCCGGCGTCACCAAGGACCGGTGGGCCACCACCGAACAGGCCATCTCCCTGCTGTGGAGTTATTTCGACGCCTACACGGACGCCCTCCAGCGGGCCCGCGAGGTGCGCTCCCGGCACCGCTGGTCCACCCCGGGCGAGCTGGCCGAGCTGACCGAGCTGCTGCGCGGCCCCGGTATCACCCTGCCCAGCACCGCCACGCTCACCGGCACGCCGCTGCTCAGCGAGCAGTTGAGCCTGGAGCAGCTGACCGACCGGATGAACCGCTGGTATGCCGAGGCGCTGGACGTCATCGTCACGGCCGACGCCGTGTGGTCCGCGTTGCCCGCCCGGATCGACATGCTCTCCGCCGAGCTGCACCGCACCCGTTCGCTCGCCCACTCGGTCGGGGTGCGGCCCGGGGAGCACCCCTCGGGAGACGATCTGGAGCAGATCACCGCCGAGCTGACCGCGCTGCGCGCCGAGGTGGTCTCCGATCCGCTGGCCTTCTGGAAACCCGCCGCCGGGAGTTCGGCGCCCGGCGGCGGCAGCCCCGACACCGTCCGCTACGACCGCGCCGCCCGCGCCCTGGACGACGTGCGGCGCGAGATCGAGGCCGTCCTGGACGTCCGGCAGGACGCCGAGCGGCGTCTGATGCGGCTGCGCGATGTGCTCTCCCGCGCCGATCGCACCCTCGCGGAGGCCCGGCAGGCGCGCGGTGAGGTGCTGGCGAAGATCGCGGCGTCCGAGGTGCCCGCGGTCAGCGGCCCGCCGACCGCGCTGCACGAGCAGCTGGTCGCGGCCGCCGACTACCGCCGCCGCTCCCAGTGGCACCGGCTCTCCCCGCTGCTGGACAGCCTGGAGCAGCGCGCCGACGACGAACTGCTGCGCGCCCGCGAGTCGTTGACGGCGGTGACCGCACCGCTCGCGGTCCGCGCAGAGCTTCGCGGCCGGCTGGACGCGTACAAGGCGAAGGTCGCCCGGCACGGTATGGCGGAGGATCCGCTGCTGGTGGAGCGGTATGACATGGCGCGCCGGATGCTGTGGAGCGCCCCGTGCGATCTGCGCGCCGCCGAGCAGGCGGTCCTGCGCTATCAACGGGCGGCCGCCGAGGCGTTCGCGCCCCGGCAGCAGGACCCCGCCGATCACGGCGGTGAGGGGGAGCGCTATGAGTGACGTCGTCACCTGCCAGCGGCGCGAGTGCGGCGGGGCGTACGAGGACGTGGGCGGCGGCGAGCTGTACTGCGACACCTGTGGGATGGCCCCGGTGGTCTCCCCACAGGGCATGGTGAGTTCGCCGCCCACCGGCGTCGCGGGCGGCGGAGTCGGCGAGGGCGGCGAGGGCCGTGCCTCGGCCTCGTCATCGTCCCGCTCCTCGGGCGCGTCCCGGCCGTCTCGATCGTCGTCGGCCCGGCGCTCGGTGTCCGGACGGCTGTCCCGCTCCGTCTCCGGGCGCTCCTCGCGTTCGGTCACGGTGCGCGGCTCCGGCCCCTCCTCGTCCGCCTCGGGGCGGAACGCGCTGGGCGCGGGCCTGGTCAGCGTCCCCGGAGTGCCGCGTCCCGATCCGCGTTCGGCGGTGCTGGCCAACCCCGAGGTGCCGGAGCGGAAGCGCTTTTGCAGCCGGGGCGACTGCGGGGCGCCGGTGGGCCGCGCCCGCGGCGACCGGCCGGGCCGCACCGAGGGCTTCTGCACCAAGTGCGGTCACCCCTACTCGTTCGTGCCGAAGCTCGGTCCCGGCGACATCGTGCACGGGCAGTACGAGGTGGCGGGCTGTCTGGCGCACGGCGGGCTCGGCTGGATCTATCTGGCCATCGACCGCGCGGTGTCGGACCGCTGGGTGGTGCTCAAGGGCCTGCTGGACACCGGCGACGAGGAGGCGCTGGCGGCCGCCGTCTCCGAGCGCCGCTTCCTCGCCGAGATCGAGCACTCCAACATCGTCCGGATCTACAACTTCGTCGAGCACCTGGACCAGAACACCGGCAGTCTCGACGGCTACATCGTCATGGAGTACGTCGGCGGCAAGTCCCTCAAGGACATCGCCAACGAGCGGCGCGCCCCGGACGGCAGGCGCGATCCGCTGCCGGTCGAGCAGGCGTGCGCGTACGGGATCGAGGCTCTGGAGGCCCTGGGCCATCTGCACAGCCGCAATCTGCTCTACTGCGACTTCAAGGTCGACAACGCCATACAGCAGCAGGACCAGCTCAAGCTCATCGACATGGGCGCGGTCCGGCGGATGGACGACGTGGACAGCGCCATCTACGGCACGGTCGGCTACCAGGCCCCGGAGGTCGCGGAGCAGGGCCCCTCGGTCGCCTCCGACCTGTACACGGTGGCGCGCACGCTCGCGGTGCTCACCTTCGACTTCCAGGGCTATACGAACGTCTTCGTGGACAGCCTCCCGGACCCCGAGCACATCGAGGTCTTCCGGCGGTACGAGTCCTTCTACCGGCTGCTGGTGCGGGCCACCGACCCCGACCCGGGGCGCCGGTTCTCCTGCGCGCGGGAGATGGCCGACCAGCTGACCGGTGTGCTGCGGGAGGCCGTGGCGCTGCAGACCGGGCGGCCCCGGCCCGCGCTGTCGACTCTCTTCGGGCCGGAGACCCGCGTGGTGGACACGGTGCTGTTCGCCGAGCACGGCCAGGACCCGTCCCTGCTGGGCGGGCGGGCGGCGGGCCGGGGCGCGCCGCCGAGCGGCCCCGTACCGGCGCAGGGCCCACCGGTCCTGGCGTTGCCCGCGATCGCACCGCTGGACACCCGGGCGACCGCGCTCGCCCTGCCCGTGCCGCTGGTGGATCCGTCGGACCCCAACGCCGGGTTTCTGGCCGGGCTGCTGTCCGCCCCGCCCGCCGAGGTCGGCGCGGCGCTGCACACCGCGCCCTTCGACTCGCCCGAGCTGCGGCTGCGCGGGGTGCGCGCCCTGCTGGAGCTGGGGCAGGCGCATGAGGCGGGTGTCGCGCTGACCGGTCTGGAGGCCGCGTTCCGCGACGACTGGCGGATCGTCTGGTATCGGGGGGTGCACGCGCTGGCCATCGGTGACCACGAGACGGCCGCGCTGTCGTTCGACGCCGTCTACGACGCGTTCCCCGGGGAGCCCGCGGCGAAGCTGGCGCTCGGCGTCTGCGCCGAGGTGCTGGGCCAGCTGGACAACGCGGCGGAGTACTACCGGCTCGTGTGGGCGACCGATCCGAGCTTCGTGAGCGCCGCCTTCGGGCTGGCCCGGGTGCGGCTGTGCTCCGGGGACCGGGCGGACGCGGTGCGGGTGCTGGAGTCGGTCCCGGAGTCGTCGATCCACTACACGGCGGCCCGGGTCGCCGCGGTGCGGGCCCGGCTGCGCCAGCGCGCCGCGCGGGAGGCGCTGCTGGCCGATCTGACGGCGGCCGCCCTCCAGGTGGAGCGGCTGGGAGAGTTCGGCCTCGACGCGGTGCGGCGCGAGCGGCTGTGCACGGAAGTCCTGGGCAGTGCGCTGGATTGGGTACTGTCCGGCAGCAGCGGCGCGCCGCCGGGCCAGACCCGGCCGCCGCTGCTCGGCAGCAGCCTGGACGAGCGCGGGCTGCGGTTCGGACTCGAGCGCTCGTACCGGGTACTCGCCAGGCTCGCGCAGCGCGGCGAGGAGAGGATCGAACTGGTGGAGCGGGCCAACCGCTACCGCCCCAGGACGTGGGTGTGATCGATGTCGCAGATGCCGCAGCTGCCCCAGCTGTCAGCCTGCCCGACCTGTGCAGAGCCGCTGGAGGCGGGAGACAACTACTGTGGCGGGTGCGGGGCCGAAGTGCCGGCGGCCGTGCCGTCCGCGCGGCAGGAGCCGGAGGACTACCGGCTGGCGGCCCCGGCACCGGTGGCCGACCCGCGGGCCGCGGCGGCCCTCGACGCCCCGACACCGCCGGGCCCCGCGGCGCCCGGCGCGCAGCCGACCACCCCCGCCGGCGCGTCCGCCGGCCCGCACCCGCACACTCGGACGCACACCAGCACCAGCACAGGCACGGCAACGAGCGCGGGCACCGGCACCGGGGCTGACCCCCGGCTGCCCGGCGGCGACAGCCGCCCCCGGTGCGCCGCGTGCCAGGAGGGCACCATCGACAGGGACGGATACTGCGAGCACTGCGGGCACGCGCAAGCGCGTGAGCGCGACCATATGGAGCGGGAGTTGGCGGGCGTCGCCGCGGCCAGTGACCGCGGGCTGCGCCACCACCGCAACGAGGACGCGTTCTCCGTGGCCACGGTGGCGCTCCAGGACGGCTCACCGGCCGTCGTCGCGGTGGTCTGCGACGGGGTCTCCTCGGCCACCCGCCCCGACGACGCGTCAGCCGCGGCCGCCCACGCGGCGGAAGTGTCGCTGCTCACCTCGCTCCCCCGCGGCGCCCACCCCCGGCAGGCCATGAAGGAGGCGATCGTGGCCGCCGCCGACGCGGTCACCGCGCTCGCCATGGAAGCCGGCGCGCCGGTCCCGCACGAGGAGCCCCAGCAGCGCCATCAGAACGCTCCGGCCTGCACCATCGTCAGCGCCGTCGTCACCGGCGACCTGCTCACCGTCGGCTGGATCGGCGACAGCCGCGTCTACTGGGTGCCCGACGACCGTACGACCCAGCCCTCCCGGCTCACCGAGGACGACTCGTGGGCGGCCCAGATGGTGGCGGCGGGGCTGATGTCGGAGGCCGAGGCGTACGCGGACGAGCGGGCGCACGCCATCACCGGCTGGCTCGGGGCGGACGCCTATGAACTGGAGCCGCACGCCGCCTCGTTCAAGCCCGACCGGCCGGGGGTCGTGGTGGTGTGCACCGACGGGCTGTGGAACTACGCCGAATCGGCGGAGGAGATGGCCCGCGCGGTGCCGCCGGACGCCCGGGCCCGGCCGCTGCAGAGCGCGCGGGTTCTGGTGGGCCACGCCCTCAACGGCGGGGGCCACGACAACGTAACAGTGGCCGTGGTGCCGTTCCCCGCCGCGCCGGGAGGGGCAGGATCCGCCTGACGGCCCGAGGGGGACGGGCTCCGGCCCGGGGGCGGTAGCCGCGCGCCATCATCGCCCACGCTCTCGCGGCACGCCGCGACGCCCGAACGTCCCTGTGGAGCGCCAAGGAGCGGATCAGATGGCCAATTTCTCCAAGTCCCACGCGCCGCGGTTCTCGGTCGACGTCTATCAGAACGAGTACCTCCCGGAGGGAGGCCGTGAGGTCAACGCGATCGTCACGGTCACCTCGACCGGCGGCGGGACGACCGGAGGGATGCCGCCCCCCGCTTCCTTCGCCGGCCCCGGGCGGGTACGCCGGGGGCGGCGGCGCGGCCGTGGTGATCATGTTGGACTGCTCCGGTTCCATGGACTATCCGCCGACGAAGATGCGGCACGCCCGGGAGGCGACCGCCGCCGCGATCGACACGGTGCGCGACGGGGTCGCCTTCGCCGTGATCGCGGGCACCCACAAGGCGGTCGAGGTCTATCCGGGCAACGGGCATCTGGCGACCGCTGATCCGGTCACCCGCGCCGAGGCCAAGGACGCGGTGCGCGGGCTCGTCACGGGCGGCGGCACGGCGATCGGCACCTGGCTGAGGCTCGCCGACCGGCTGCTGGGGGCCGCCGATGTCTCGATCCGGCACGGCATCCTGCTCACCGACGGCCGCAACGAGCACGAGAAGCCGGAGGAGCTGCGGGCCGCGCTCGACGCCTGCGCGGGCCGCTTCACCTGCGACGCCCGCGGGGTCGGCACGGACTGGGAGGTCAAGGAGGTCACCGGCATCGCCTCCGCCTTGCTCGGGACGGCCGATATCGTGGCGAATCCGGCCGAATTGTCCGCGGACTTCACACGCATGATGGCTACGGCCATGCGGAAGGAGGTCGCGGACGTCCATCTGCGGCTGTGGACCCCGGCGGGTGCCGAGGTGCTGTACGTGAAACAGGTCGCACCCACGGTCGAGGACCTGACCGGGCGGCGCGCCGGGGCCGGACCGCGCTCCGGTGACTACCCGACCGGGTCGTGGGGGGACGAATCCCGCGATTACCACGTGTCTCTGCGGGTTCCGGCGGCGGAAATCGGCCAGGAAATGCTCGCGGCCCGGGTCTCCCTCGTCCTGCCGCAGCCGGATGGCCAGGGCCCGCCGCCCCCGCTGGCCCAGGGGCTCGTCCGGGCCGTGTGGACCGCCGACATGGCCACCTCGACCTCGATGAATCCAGAGGTCGCGCACTACACGGGTCAAGCCGAACTGGCACAGGCCATCCAACAGGGCATGGATGCGCGCAAGTCCGGCGATACCGAGGGAGCGACCGCCAAGCTGGGACGGGCCGTACAGCTGGCGAACGCCTCGGGGAACAGGGAAACGGCGAAACTGCTTGCGAAGGTGGTGGACGTCGTCGATGCGGCGACAGGTACTGTGCGACTGAAAGCGAAGGTCGCGGAGGCGGACGAGATGACACTCGAAACCCGGTCAACCAAGACAGTTCGCGTCAAGAAATAGCAGAAAAAGATCGCGTTACGGCAGAAATGCCAAGAACGGCACAAGAGGGGGATCACCGACATGCCGACTTGCCCTAACGGCCACCAATCGGCGGCCGACGACTGGTGCGAGGTGTGTGGCCACCGGATGTCGGGGACGCCCATGCCCTCCGGTCCCGTCCCGCCGCCTCCGCCCCCTCCGATGCCGGGCGGCCCCGCCGGCTATGGCTACCCGGCCCCGGGCGGCCCGCCGCCCCCGCCCGGCACGCCCCCGGGCGGGTACGGCTATCCGGCCCCGCCGCAGCCGGGCGCCGCCTACCAGCCGGAGGTGTGCCCGCAGTGCCGTACGCCGCGTGAGGCGCAGGCGCCGTTCTGCGAGGAGTGCCGCTACAACTTCCTGACGCAGCAGCCCACCTCGTACGCTCCGCCACCCCCCGGACAGGGCGGCTTCCCGCCGCCGCCCGGGCCGCCGCAGCCGCACGGGCAGCCGCCGCAGGGCCCGCCGTCACCCGGACAACCGTCGCACGGGCAGCCGCTGCCGCCGCACGGCCAGCAGCCGCCGCCCCAGACGCACGGCGGCGACTACCAGGCCTCGCGCCCGTCCCAGATCAACCGCCCGGCCGAGCCGCTGTCCCCGTCGGACCCGAACCAGCCCTCCGGCCCGGCCTTCGGCGCCGCGGAGGACGACTGGCCACTGGCACCGCCGCAGGCGTCCGCGGGCGCCGCCCCGCCGCCCCCGGCTCCGGCCCCGCCGCAGCAGCAGGGTTACGGCTACGGCTACCCCCAGGCGCCGCAGCCGCCGGCTCCCCCGGCCCCGTCCTACGGCAACGAGGCGTACCAGGGTCCCGGCGCGCCCCCGCCGCCCGGTCCGTACGGCCAGGGCGGAGGACATACGCCCCCACCCCCGGCCGGGCCCGCGAACTGGGTCGCGGTCGTCGCGCCGGACCGTGACTACTTCATGGCGATGATGAACCGCAGCGGCCCGGAGGCCGCCGGGCTGAACCTCCCGGCGTACTCCCCCGAGCAGCAGCTGCCGCTCAGCGGCCGCCAGCAGATCACCATCGGCCGCCGCCGCCACAGCACGGGCGAGGCCCCCGACATCGACCTCGGGCGCGCGCCCGAGGACCCGGGCGTCTCGCACCAGCACGCGGTCCTCGTCCAGCAGCCGGACGGCGGCTGGGCGGTGGTCGACCAGGATTCGACGAACGGCACGACGATCAACGGCGGCGAGGAGCCGATCCAGCCGTACGTTCCGATCCCGCTCCAGGAGGGCGACCGCGTGCACGTCGGT
Source organism: Streptomyces sp. NBRC 110028 (assembly GCF_001417735.1). Classification (GTDB taxonomy): domain Bacteria; phylum Actinomycetota; class Actinomycetes; order Streptomycetales; family Streptomycetaceae; genus Streptomyces. The sequence continues at coordinate 198,375 of NZ_BBUZ01000028.1, read as the reverse complement.
GCCTGGACGACGATCACCGTCCGCCGCGGCTAGGGGGTGCCTTGCCGATCATGCCGGGCTCCCGACGCCCGCTGTGACATCAGCCGCTGCCGCGGCGGGTGGCACCTCGCGGCCCCGCGCTCGTCGCACACAGCGCCGCCGCGCTCTCCTCACCCGGGTTGAGCCTCCCCCGGCTACCGCTGGGAGGTGCCCCCTGCACCAGACGCCGCTCGCTGATCCGGCCTGACCCACAAGACACCCCCTAGGACTGGGACTGGCACCCGGGCCGGGGCGCTCCGCCCCGGCCCGGTCCCCGTCGGCCGGGCTCTGTCAGGTGCGCTCCGCGCCCAGCGGCCAGGCGTACGGGCCCTCCGCGTCGTCCAGCCAGGCCCACTGCCGCTCGCCCCGCACCGTCACCCCGTAGCGCTCGCGCCCCGGCCTGCCCTCGTGCTCCCACAGCGCCAGCGCCTCGACCGGCTCCAGCCGGCCCGCGGCCACGTGCAGCAGGAAGCGGAACGACTCGTCCAGCAGCGGCCACGACGGCAGCCCGTGCGTGGGCACCGGGCCCGGCGGCCCGCTGCCGCGCAGCGGGACGAAGTAGGCGGGCGTGGTCAGAAAGCGGCCCTCCGCGTGCCGGTCGCCGCGCATCCGCAGCAGCACCAGCCCGGTGGCCAGCGGCATCAGCACCAGCGCCCCGGGCCGGCACTGCCCGAGCCACGCGGACGGTACGGACGGCACCGCGCACGTCGCGATGATCCGGTCGTAGGGGGCACGGGCGGGACAGCCGCGCGCCCCGTCACCGGTGATGACCGCCGGACGGAATCCGGCCGCGGCGAGATGCCTGCGGGCGGCCTCGGTGATCTCCGGATCGAGATCGACGGTCGTCACCCGGGCGTCGCCGAGCCGATGGGCGAGCAGCGCCGCGTTGTAGCCGCTGCCCGCGCCGATCTCCAGCACCCGGTCCCCGTCGCGCACCCGCAGCGCGTCGAGCATCCGCGCCATCAGGGACGGCTGGCTGCTGGAGGAGATCAGCTCGCCGTCGCGCACCCGCGTCGCGAGGGGCGCGTCGGCGTACGCCCCGGCCAGCCAGCGGGCCCGGCGCAGCGGGTTCCGGTCGTCCCGCCACAGCCGCGTGGTGAGCGCCGCCCCGCTCTCGCCGCCCACCTCGTCCGCCTCACCCGCTTCGTAGTAATAGGGCACGAAAAGATGGCGCGGCACCTCCTCGAACGCCGCCCGCCACCGCGGGTCGGTCAGCCCGCCGCCCGCCGTGATCTCCCGGACGAGCCCGGCCCGCGCCACGGCGGCCGCCTCGGCGTACGGGTCGGGCCCGTCGCCCGTACGTCCGCGCCCGCCGCCGGTCTCCGTCACGCCCGCGCCACCCATGCCTCCACTGTCCTGCGCCCGCCCCCGGCCCGCTACCTCCGGCCGCCGGGCAGGGCATGCCCCACGCCCCCTTACCCGGGCCGGGCGGTCTGAGAGCATGGAGGCGTGAAAGACATTCCGCGCGGCACACTTCAGGAGCAGACCTTCTACGAGTTGGTCGGCGGCGAGCAGACCTTCCGGCGCCTGGTTCGACGCTTCTACCAGGGGGTCGCGGAGGACCCGCTGCTCCGGCCGATGTACCCCGAGGACGATCTGGGCCCGGCGGAGGAGCGGCTGGTGCTCTTCCTCATGCAGTACTGGGGCGGGCCCCGCACCTACAGCGACAACCGCGGCCATCCGCGGCTGCGCATGCGCCACGCGCCGTTCACCGTGAACCGGGCGGCCCATGACGCCTGGCTGCGCCATATGCGGGACGCGGTGGACGAACTGGAGCTGGCGCCCGACCTGGAGCGCCAGCTGTGGAACTACCTCACCTACGCGGCCGCCTCCATGATCAACACGGAGGGCTGAGACCGCACCCCGGACGCCCGCCGGGCAGGACCTACGCGGGCGTCACCGACAGCCCGAGCAGCCCCGACGTACGCACCGCGATCGAGCCGTACGGGGTGCGCAGCCGCAGCCAGCCGCCCGCGGCGAGCAGGGCCGGCGGTTCGGCCGCCGGGGCGAGGGCGGTGGCTCCGCGGGCGGAGCCGGTGGCGGCGGGCGCGCCCGCCGCGGCGGGGCGCAGGAAGCCCAGCGACTGGGCGGCGTGCACGGCGCGCAGCGGCAGCCCGGTGTCCCCGAGGGTGCGGGACCAGATCTCGTGGCCGATGCGGTCGCGCTCCGCGCGCGTACGGCGCTCCTCGGGAAGCGCCTCGTCGCGGGCCCGGAACTCGGCGACCGCGGCCGCGACCGCCCTGCGCGCCTCGTCCGCGCCGGGCAGCCCGGGGACCCGGCGCCAGCCGCCGCGCGGCGGCAGCAGCCCGGCCCAGGGCGGGCCGGTGACGGCGTCGGGCACGGCGACGGTGAGCCCACCGGACGCGCCCGGCGCCGTCCGGCCGGAGCCCGCCGCGTCCAGCGCGTCGGCGAACTGACCGGCAGAGACGGTGGTGTCCAGCGCCCCCGGCCCGCCGGGGGTCCCGGCGTCCGTGACGCCCGCGGTGACGACGGCTTCCAGCCGTGCCGTACGGATGGCCAGCACCTCGAAGGACGGCGGCCGGCCGAAGACGGCCAGCACCCCGCCGCCCGCCTGCAGCCGCACCGCCGCGGCGCGGTCGTAGTGGATCAGCCGGGCCAGGAAGGCGGCGAGATCGGCCGCCTCTCCGGCGTCGGCGAAGTGCAGCTCGTGCCGGGAGGCCGTCATACCCTGACGGCCCCCTCGGCGGACTTCCCGGATGCCTTCCTGGCCGCTTGCCGGGTGCCGGGCTCGGGCTCCAGGTAGTCGGTCAGGAAGCTCTCCTCCTCGGAGGTGACCCGCCGCGGCCTGCCCGCTGCGAGGTCGAAGGGGACGATGCGGGTGGCGGCCCGCACGTACACCGTCTCCTCGTCCTTGATCTCGTAGCGGAGGGTGATGTAGGAGGCGCGGATCTCCGTCGCCCAGGTCTCGATGGTCACCGGCGCGTGCCGGTGGACGAGGGGCTTCAGATAGTCGATCTCGTGCCGGGCCACGACCACCCCGCCGGTGAACGCGTCGCTTCCGTTCCCCGGCGCCAGCCGCCACATGAAGTCGACGCGCGCCTCCTCCAGATAGCGGAGGAAGACCACGTTGTTGACGTGGCCGAACGCGTCCATGTCGGACCAGCGCAGGGGGCAGGAGTAGATGTGCCGGGCCATTCCCCTCAGCCCCGGGTGAGCTTCTTGTAGGTGGCGCGGTGCGGACGGGCGGCGTCCGGGCCGAGCCGCTCGATCTTGTTCTTCTCGTACGACTCGAAGTTGCCCTCGAACCAGAACCACTTGGAGTTGCCCTCGTACGCCAGGATGTGGGTGGCGACGCGGTCGAGGAACCAGCGGTCGTGGGAGACGACCACGGCGCAGCCGGGGAAGTCCAGCAGCGCGTTCTCCAGGGAGGACAGGGTCTCGACGTCGAGGTCGTTGGTCGGCTCGTCGAGGAGCAGCAGGTTGCCGCCCTGCTTGAGGGTGAGCGCGAGGTTGAGGCGGTTGCGCTCACCGCCGGAGAGCACCCCGGCGGGCTTCTGCTGGTCCGGGCCCTTGAAGCCGAAGGCGGAGACGTAGGCGCGGGAGGGCATCTCGACCTGGCCGACGTTGATGTAGTCGAGCTCGTCGGAGACGACCGCCCACAGCGTCTTCTTGGGGTCGATGTTGGCGCGGCTCTGGTCGACGTAGGAGATCTTGACGGTGTCGCCGACCTTGATCTTGCCCGCGTCCGCGGTCTCCAGGCCCTGGATCATCTTGAAGAGCGTGGTCTTGCCGGCGCCGTTGGGGCCGATGACGCCCACGATGCCGTTGCGCGGCAGGGTGAACGAGAGGTCGTCGATGAGGACCTTCTCACCGAACGCCTTGGAGAGGTTCTCCACCTCGACCACGACATTGCCCAGGCGCGGGCCCGGCGGGATCTGGATCTCCTCGAAGTCCAGCTTCCGGGTCTTCTCGGCCTCGGCGGCCATCTCCTCGTAGCGGGTCAGCCGGGACTTGGACTTCGCCTGGCGGCCCTTGGCGTTGGAGCGGACCCACTCCAGCTCTTCCTTGAGGCGCTTCTGACGCTTGGCGTCCTTCTGCCCCTCGACCTTGAGGCGGGCCTGCTTCTTCTCCAGGTACGTGGAGTAGTTGCCCTCGTAGCCGATGGCGCGGCCGCGGTCGAGCTCGAGGATCCACTCGGCGACGTTGTCCAGGAAGTACCGGTCGTGGGTGATGGCCACGACGGTGCCCGCGTACTTGGCGAGGTGCTGCTCCAGCCACTGGACCGACTCGGCGTCCAGGTGGTTGGTGGGCTCGTCGAGGAGCAGCAGGTCGGGGGCCTCCAGCAGCAGCTTGCAGAGCGCGACCCGGCGCTTCTCACCACCGGAGAGGGTGGTGACCGGCGAGTCGCCGGGCGGGCAGCCGAGGGCGTCCATGGCCTGCTCCAGCTGGGCGTCCATGTCCCACGCGTTGGCGTGGTCCAGCTCCTCCTGGAGCTTGCCCATCTCCTCGAGCAGCGCGTCGCTGTAGTCGGTCGCCATCTGCTCGGCGATCTCGTTGAAGCGGTCGAGCTTGCCCTTGGTCTCCGCCACGCCGTCCTGGACGTTCTCCAGCACGGTCTTGGACTCGTCCAGTGGGGGCTCCTGCAGCAGGATGCCGACGGTGTAGCCCGGCGAGAGGAAGGCGTCGCCGTTGGACGGCTGCTCCAACCCGGCCATGATCTTCAGCACCGTCGACTTACCGGCGCCGTTGGGACCCACGACACCGATCTTCGCGCCGGGCAGGAAGCTCAGCGTGACGTCGTCGAGGATCACCTTGTCGCCGTGCGCCTTGCGCGTCTTGCGCATGGTGTAGATGAACTCAGCCAAGAGAAACCGTCCGGCAATCTGGTAGGTATCGATGTGCGGCCGCGCCGCATGGGTGCATGCGGGCTCCGCCGCGTCCAGGGCAGAGACACCCCACCCCATCTTGCCGTACGGCGGCCCCGAGGCGGAAACCCATTGTTCCGCCGTCCGGGGCGGCCGCCCCGGCAGGAAGGGCCGGAACCCTGCTTTCCGGGTCCGGCCCTTCCTCTCCGTCCGTCGTTCGGCGTCACCGACGCCGGGCGGTCACCCGCCCGAGGGAGTCTTCTTCTTGCGGACGAAGAGGATCGCGCCGCCGCCGGCCACGACGAGGGCGATGGCGATGCCCGCGATCAGCGGAGTGGAGCTGCTGCTGCCGGTCTCGGCGAGGTCACCGCCTTCGGTGGCGTCGACGGCGGTGGTGTCACCGCTGACGATCTCGCCGCCGCCGGTACCGCCGGCCGACGCCGGGCCCGCCTTGGTGGAGGGGAGGTCACTGTCGCTGCCCGTGATCTTGCAGTCGAGGACGCCGGAGAAGGTCTTGCCGAACCCGTTCGGGCCCTGGACGCGGAACTCGTAGCTGCGGTCCTCGTTCACCGGGACGCTGACGGTCTTCGACTGACCGGCCTCGACCGTGTACTTCTGGTTCAGCAGCGTGAAGGTGAACGCCTCGTCACCCTTGTTGGCCGCCGTGACGTCCACGGCGCCCTCGGCGCAGTTCTTCTCGGCGGTGACGGCCGGGGCCGCGCCCTTCTCCGCCCAGTGGGCGCTGGCCGAGGCGGAGACGGTGCTCTCGCTGGAACCTGCGAGTATCTGGGTCTGGCTCTTGGTGTCGCTGGAGAACGCGCGGCCGACCGGAACCTTCGTGGCGGCCTGGGCGGTCAGCGAGGCGGAGCCGTCGGCCGCGTCGGCCGGCACGTCGACGTAGACCTCGCCACCGTTGGCGGCGCTGGTGATCGTCTTGCCGCTCTTGTCGACGAGCCTGACGCCGGAACCGGCGGCCTCGGTGCCCGGGGTGAGAGTGACGCTTTCGGCGTTGGTACGGACCGTGACCGGGCCCAGCAGCTCACCGGCCTTACCGGAGACGGCCGGCGGGTCGAGGCTCAGCGAGGCCTTGGGCTCGGCCAGGTTCCGCGCGCTCTTCTCCAGGTAGTCGGCGAGCTTCTCGGCCGCCGGGTCGACCGCGTCGACCTTCGCCCGGTCGGAGAAGCGCCAGATGGCGACCTGCGTACCGGCGGCCGCGGTCTTCTCGTTGAGGGCACCGGAGCCCGCCTTCGAGGCGAGTTCGGCGAGGTCGTTCACCTGGGGGTAGGAGTTCTGCAGAATCCAGTTGATTTTGCCCGCTTCGCGGTTGTTCGCCAGCGAGGTCTGACTCCAGGACTTCTCTTCGTACTTCGCCTTGCTCTGCGTCGGGTTGTGCAGATCGATGCAGTACGTCTGAATACTGCCGCCGTCGTCGACCGCCATCTCGAAAAGACCGGCGCCGACTTCCTGGTCACCCTTGTCGTGAATGACCGCCCTGTCGAAGGTCTTGAGGCCGCTCAACGTGGCGGTGGCCCCACCGTTTCCCGAAGCCACGTCGTCCGCGGCGGCGGGACCGGCACCGGCCATCGCGCCCACGGCGACCAGCCCTGACGCCATAACGGCGGCCGCAAGGCGGGCGGCACCCCGCCTCTTCACAGAAAGCATGGTTTCCCCTCCGGGCGAGCGCCAGTCAGTTGGTGCGCCTCGCCAGCGAACTCAAAACTCGGTAACCCCCGTTGGGCACTCAGGGATCCTAGGGAGCGAAAAGCCGCACGCTCCCCATTGGACCTGACCCCAACCGATCCGAATCGGAATTGTTATCTCCCCCACAGACCCCGCATGACCTGGGATTATCGATAAATCGCCCCTGGTCACGGCGATGTTGTCCCGGTCGGTGCGCTCACGAGGGGTTTGGCCTGGGAAACGCGCCGGAAGGCGGAAGTGCCGCGCGTGAGATCGTGCCCGACCGCCACCGCGTCGATCTCCGCGGTGATCCACCGCTTGGGGCCGCTCTCCCCCTCCGCCGCGCCCGGCCGCGCCTTCTCCGGCACCCGGTCCTTCTCCCGCTCACGCACCCGCAAGGTGCCGTGGACCAGCAGCGGTTCGCCGAGCGACACCGAGGCGGCCACATTCGCCGCGAGCGTCCGCCAGGTCCAGACCGTATAGAAGCTCGTATACGCGTCCACCCACCCCTCGGTCTTCCGGTCCCAGCGGCGCACCGTCGCCGCCAGCCGGAACCGGGCCACCGCGACCCCGGCCGCCGTCTCCCAGAAATCCGGCCGCGTCGCGGCGTTCCCCACCACCGTCGTCCAGATCTCGTTCATGCCCCGCTCCCCCGGTCTCCCGCTCTCCCCCGGCGGCCCACCGGACCGCTGACCCCCATGCTGCCCGCGATCGGTGCCCCTCGCCGGGCCCTGTGCACAACCCCCGGGCTGTGGACAACCCGCTCCCTCGTTCCGGTGAACCGCGGCCTCGTTCCGGTGAACCGCGGCCGGACGGCGGGCCCGCCTCACCTCATCCCTCCCCCGCCGCGATCACGTACTGCGCCCGCACCTCCCGGTACCGCGCCAGCTCCGCCCCCACCGGCCCCAGCACCCGCGCCCGTCCGCAGTCCACCGCCGCGTCCCGCAGCCGCGCCTCCGCCGCCCGGCCGTACCGCCGCGCGGGTCCCCGCGCCGCCAGCCCGCACGCCCACGCCAGCCCCGTCCCGGCCAGGGCGGCGCCCGCCACCAGCACCGCGGGCGCCCACCACCGCGGCCCGCCGAACAGCCCCGCCACGGCCCCCACCAGCCAGACCGCCCCCACCACCTGCAGCACCAGCAGCACCACCTGGGTCGCCGCCACCACCGACCACCACGCGGGCCGCATCAGGCACTGTCCGCGCCGCGCGGCCGCCACCGCCTCGTCCACCGCCTCCGGCAGTCCCCGGCCGCCCCAGCCCGCCGCCTCCCGCACCGCCTGGGCCCAGGGCCCGGGCAGCCCGGACGTGGCCTCGTCCGCGAGCGTGCGCACGGCCTCCTCCACCGCGGGCCGGGCCGTGACCGCTTCCATCGCCGCCGCCTTCGCCCGCGCTCCCGGGACCTCCCGCTCGTCCTCCGCCCGCCGGCGGCCATCCCGCCGCGTCCCCGACCGCCCGGCGCCCGGCGAGGACACCGATCCCGCCGCACTCTCCGGGGCCGCCGAACCCCACGTCCCCTCCGCCCGCCCACCGGCCGGCCTCCGGCCCCGCACCAGCCGCCCCCACGGTGTGCCGCACGTCCACCGCGCGTCCCGCAGCCAGGCCCGCTCCGCGGCCTGCCCGGCCGCCGCCGCGCCCGCCGCCTCCGCCAGCCGGTCCTCGAACTCCGCCCGCGCCCGGGCGGTGAACCCGACCGGCGCCCCGTCCGCCACGTACTGCGGCCGCAGCCGTGCCGTCGTGCCGTCCACGTCCGCCGCCAGCCGTCGCTCCGCCGCGCCGCATTCGGCCGCGAGCCCGCCCAGCATCTCCCGCAGCTCCCCGACGCCCTCCCCGGTGAGCGCGGACAGGGCGAGCACCGCCGCGCCCGGCTCCCCGTGCTCGCCGAGCGCCAGCCCGTCCTCGTCCAGCAGCCGCCGCAGGTCGTCCAGCACCTGGTCGGCGGCGTCGCCCGGCAGCCGGTCCACCTGGTTGAGGACGACGAAGGTCACCTCGGCGTACCCGGCGAGCGGCCGCAGATAGCGCTCGTGCAGCACCGCGTCCGCGTACTTCTCGGGATCCACCACCCACACCACCGCGTCGACCAGCCCCAGCAGCCGGTCCACCCGGTCCCGGTGTCCCGGGGCGGCCGAGTCGTGGTCGGGCAGGTCGAGCAGGACCAGGCCGCGCAGCGCGGGATCGTACGGATACGCCGGGCGGCGGCGGTCCGCGTGCGGGATGCCGAGCCGGTCCAGCAGCCCGTCGGCGTGGTCGGTCCAAGCGCAGGAGAGCGGCGTGGCGGTGGTCGGCCGGCGGATCCCGGCCTCCGAGAGCGGCGCCCCGGCGAGCGCGTTGAAGAGTGTCGACTTGCCGCTTCCGGTCGCTCCGGCGAGGGCGACGACGGTGTGCCCGAGCGGATGCCGTCCGCGCGCGGCGGCCTCGTCCAGGACCCGCCCCGCCCCGGCGAGGGTGCGCCCGTCCAGCCGGGTGCGGGACAGCCCGACGAGCTGGCGCAGGGCGTCGAGGCGCGGCCGCAGGCTGCCCGCGGTGAAGCTGCGGGCGCCGGGCCCGAAGGGCCGCTCGAACGACGCGTACGCCTCGTAGGCCTCGTAGGCCTCGTACGTCCTGTAGGTGTCGCCGGGGCCCTGGGAGCCGTAGGAGTCGTACGAAGGCTGGCCGGTCCCATACACCTCACCGGACCGGTGCGGCTCGTGCGCCTCCTCCAGCTCCCGCGGCTCGTACCCCTCAGCGGTCCGGGCCGTCTCCGGGCCGGGCGCCTCCCGTGGGGCGCGCGGGACTCGGCGGGCGGCGCGGCGCCCGGCGCGCCGGGCGATCAGCCCGTCGTCCCAGGTCTGCCGCGCCCGCACCGCGTCCTCGGGACCCGTATCGTCCCCGCGCCCGCCTCCATCCCCGCCGTCGGGACCAGCAGCAGTGGCCGTCACCTCGGTCACCTCTCCTTCTGCAGTAGGGACAGCGCGGCAATCAGCTGGACCTGGTGGTCCGGGGTCGCGTCGAGGGCGTCGAGGGGCGCGAGCCGCCGGTCGCGCTCCGTCTCCAGGGCACGCGTGACACAGCCGTCGAGCAGCCGTCCGCCGCGGTCGCCCAGCCGCAGCGCGCGGTGCGCGCCCAGTGTCTCGGCGAGCTTCTCGCCCGCCTTACGGGCCCGGCGCCCGCCCAGCAGGGCGGCCACCAGCAGGGCGGCGACCTCATCGGACGCATCGGTTCCGCCGTCGTCGGGGACGTGGGCGCGGGTCTCCTCCTCGGCCAGCTCCTCGACGCAGCGCCGCCAGCGCCGTACCGCCACGCCGATCCGTTCCCCGGCCGCGCGCGCGTCGGCCGGGGCGAGCCCGGTCCGTGCGGCGGGGTCCCGTCTCCCCGCCTCGGCGACGCGCTCGTCGGCGGCGGCCGCCGCGCTGCGCAGCAGGGTGGCGAGGGAGTCGGTGAGCGCCGTGAAAAGTTCACCGGGGGTGCTGTCGTGCGGCTGGCCGTGCCAGTGGGTGAGCGCGCTGCCCGCGAGCGCCGCGCCCGCGTCGATCTCCCGCCGCACCCGTTCGGCCGCCTCCGTGTACGCCCCCTCGACCCGCTGGACCAGCCGCACCGCCGCGGCGTGCTGGGCCGCCGCCGCACCGGCCAGCGCGGGCATCCGGGACTGGAGGGAGGCGAGGACACCGGCCGCGGTGCGGGCGGCGGCGACGGTACGCGCCTGCGGGTCCTGGGCGTGCCGGGTGAGCCAGTCGCGCAGCGCGGCGACGGCGGTGGCCGGGAGCAGGCCGCTGCCGCCGCCCGCCGACTCGGGCAGCTCGGGGATGGTGAAGCGGGGGACGTCGCGGAGCCCGGCCTCGTCGAGGAGCGCGGCGTACTGCCGGGAGACCTCGGCGGCGACCTGGTGCGGCACCCGGTCGAGCACGGTGACAAGGGTCACGTCGTACTCCTTCGCGGTCCGCAGCAGATGCCAGGGGACGGCGTCGGCGTAGCGGGTGGCCGTGGTGACCAGCACCCAGATGTCGGCGGCGCAGATCAGCTCGGCGGCCAGATCGCGGTTGCGGGCGACGAGCGAGTCGATGTCGGGCGCGTCGAGCAGCGCGAGCCCCCGGGCGAGCCACGGATCCGTCTCGATCCGCAGCGCGGCGGGCCCGTCGCCCTCCCGGGCCCGTTCCTCCTCGTCGTACAGGCCCTCCGCCCGGTCGCCCTGGGCGGGCACCCACACCCTGGTGAGCTGGGGCAGCACCCGTTTCCCGGCGAACCAGGAGTGATCGTCGGGGTGGCACACCAGTACCGGTGTACGGGTCGTGGGCCGGAGCACACCGGCCTCCGTCACCCGCCGTCCGACCAGCGAATTGACCAGAGTGGACTTCCCGGCTCCGGTCGATCCCCCGATCACTGCCAGCAGGGGTGCTTCGGGGGCGCGCAACCGGGGCACGAGGTAGTCGTCCAGTTGAGCGAGCAACTCGGCACGGCTGCGGCGAGCGCGGTCGGCGCCGGGAAGGGGGAGCGGAAACCGTGCGGCGTCAACGCGGTCGCGCAGTGCGGTCAGCGCGTCGAGCAGCCGGGGCCGTACGTCCAAGATCGCCACATGCGAAGAATGCCCGGTTTTGATGTCTTTTTGAAGCGTATGGTCATTCGTGTGCGTCAAAGAGACCCACCCGGATCACCCCAGATCGGACACGAGGCAGACGTGACAGACGAGCCTCAGGCATAACGAGTAGACAACACCCGCCGTTTGAGGCGTGAAAAACGATGCGAGTTTCGTACCTGCCTGCGATTATCGGACCGCTTCACCGAACCTCCACAACGTGCCACGGAGGTGAAGCAACCGGGGCGAGGCGCAGGGAGCCCTATCCTTGTCCCCGGCAAGGTCACGGATCCGCCGCGCCCGGCCACCGGCACCACGGCCGCACCGCGGGCCCGTCGGCACCCGGGGGCTCAGCAGTTCCAGGCCCACCACCGGCCCCCGTAGCTCAGTGGATAGAGCAGGCGCCTTCTAAGCGCTTGGCCGCAGGTTCGAGTCCTGCCGGGGGCGCATACGCCAGCCTCACCTGCGAAAACGCCGGTGAGGCTCTTATGTGTCCGGAAGCACACCGCTCATGGGTCAAGCGCTTTGACCGCCCACGACCCAAGATCCGCGGAGAGCCCGGACACGTTCGTTCGCCCGAGCAGCGGGGTGGCGCTCACCCAGCCACCGCGCGCGGGACAGCGTTCGCAAGAGTGCATTCTCGAGGGATCGATTGTTGGGGGTGATGCCCGTGTGCCATTGTCAGGCACGTGAGTGCTGAGGACCTGCGATACGAACGCGACCTGAAGACATCGGCGCTGACGGCCATCGCCCGCCAGCAGCAGGTGGTCCGACGGTTGGAGGACGACATGCGCAACGAGCGGAGAAAGCTCGCCGAACTCGTGTACGCCGCCACCACCAGGACGCCCGGCAGCCCGATCCCCTACGGCCGCGTCGAACATGTCGCACGCCTTCTCGGCGTCAAACGCGACCGTGTCGCCAAGATCCGCACCGTGGTCCGCGGGAGCCGGACCGGAAGGGCGCAACAGCCATCCGAATCCGCAACCGCCGTGCCGTCCTCAGTCCACACCGCCACCTGACCGGTGAGCCGAAGGGAATCCCCACGCTCATGACCACCGCATCCTTCGAGTGCGGGACAGCCGTCCCGCCCATGCCCGAGCGGACTCCGAAGTCTCTGCGCGCCGCCATCGCCCAGCACGCGCCGCAACTCCTTGTGGACTTCGACCGGCACTGGCGCCGCGACATCGCCGATGCCTACGACCTTGCTCCCGTCCCCGCCTTCATGGCCCGCTGGTGGGGCGAGTACGCCCTCGCCCGTAATCCCGAACTCGAAGCCAGAGTCCACCGCCTGGAGGACGAGGCCGCCCAGGAGCGCGACTACGCTCGCGCCAAGTCGATGATCGAGGAAGCCGGGCGCATCCGCCGGGCAGCGGCGAAGGCCGAACCCGGCCAGTGACGCACGACTTCATGGGACCGCCCTGGCAGGCCGACTGGACCAAGGAAGCCGAGGACAACAGGAACACCCTTCCCGACCAGGGCCGTGCCCTGGTGGATGCCGCCCGCGCCGAACTCGTGACCGCCGCAGACCCGTACTTCCGAGGCATCGATGCCGTAGAACGGTCGGCCGAGGTTCGCGCTCGATGGCAGCGGCGGATGTGGCCGAGATCCGGAAAATCCAGCCCGAAGGCCCGTACACCCTTCAAGCCCGGCCCGCGGGTCACCGACGGCTGAATCCCTACGGCCGGCGCCTGGGGCGCCGCCGATGGCGGCGCCCCAGGTGGCCTCAGGCCGGAGACGAGCGGGGCTCAAGGCCCCGCCGGGCCGGTCGGGCGGCGTCCGACGCCGCCTCCCCCACCAGCTCCTCCAGCACGTCCGTCATGGTCACGAAGCCGAGCACCGAGCCGTCGTCGCCGGTCACCGCGGCCAGGTGGGTACCGGCGGCGCGCATCGCCGTCAGCGTGTCGTCCAGCGGGGTGTCGGCCGGCACGCGGGTGACGGTGTGCAGGGCGCCGCGGGGGAAGGGCCGGTCGCGGTCGGTCACGCCGAGGGTGTCCTTGATGTGGAGGTACCCCAGGACCGTGCTGTTGGGGCCGGTGACCGGCAGCCGGGAGAAACCGGAGGCGGCCGCGGCGCGCTCCAGCGCGCCGGGGGTGACCCGGTGGTCGACGGTGACCATCTCACCGAGCGGGACCAGGATGTCGCCCGCCCGCCGGGTGCCCAGCTCCAGGGCGTCGCGCAGCCGCTCGCTGCCGGAGGCGTCGAGGAGGCCCGCGTCGCTGGAGTCCCGTACCAGCCGGATGAGTTCGGCGTCGGTGTAGACCGATTCGACCTCGTCCTTGGGCTCGACCTTCAGCAGCCGCAGCAGCCCGTTGGCGAAGGCGTTGATGCCGAAGACGACCGGGCGCAGTGCGCGGGTGAGGGCCACCAGGGGCGGGCCGAGCAGCAGCGCGGTGCGCTCCGGGGCGGCGAGCGCGATGTTCTTGGGGACCATCTCGCCGATGAGCATGTGCAGATAGGTGGCCGCCGTCAGGGCGAGGACGAAGGCGATCGGGTGCACCAGGGCCTCGGGGACGCGGGCCGCCGCGAACACCGGCTCCAGCAGATGGGCGATGGCCGGTTCGGCGACCGCGCCGAGGACCAGCGAGGAGATGGTGATGCCCAGCTGGGCGGTGGCCAGCAGGGCGGACAGGTGCTCCAGCGCCCACAGCACGGTGCGGGCGCGCTTCCCGCCCTCCTGGGCGCGGGGTTCGATCTGGCTGCGGCGCACGGAGATCAGGGCGAACTCGCCGCCGACGAAGAAGGCGTTGGTGAGCAGGGTGAGGGCGCCGATGGCCAATTGCAGCAGGGTCATCGGGCGTCCTTCCCCCTGCCGGCGGAGGTCGCCGCTTCGGCGGAGGCCGGGGCGGTGATCCGTACGCGGTCGGCTCGGTGGTGGTCCACCTTGAGCACGGTGAGCTGCCAGCCGTCGGTCTCGATGCCGTCGCCCGCCCGGGGGATGCGCTTCAGGGCGGTGGCCATCAGGCCCGCGACGGTCTCGTAGGGGCCCTCGGGCACGGTGAGGGCGATGGCGGACAGCTCGTCCAGCCGTACGGCGCCGTCCGCCTCCCAGACGCCGGGGCCGGCGGGCACCAGGGCGGGGGACTCGTCGGGGTCGTGTTCGTCGCGTACGTCGCCGACGACCTCCTCGACGATGTCCTCCAGGGTGGCGACACCGGCGGTGCCGCCGTACTCGTCGATGACGACGGCCATGGTGTGCGCGCCGCGCAGCCGGTCCAGCAGCCGGTCCACCGGGAGGCTGTCGGGGACCAGCAGCGGCGCGGTGGCCAGCTCGGTGACCGGGGTGGTGGCCCGGCGGGCGGCGTCCAGCGCGAGGACGTCGCGGATGTGCACGGTGCCGACCACCTCGTCCAGGGTGTCGCGGTAGACGGGGAACCGGGACAGGCCGGTGGCCAGGGTGAGGTTGGCGGCGTCGACGGCGGTCGCGTGCGCCTCCAGCGCCTGGACGTCCACCCGCGGGGTCATCACGTTCTCCGCGGTCAGCTCGCTCAGGTGGAGCGTACGGACGAACAGCTCGGCCGAGTCGGGCTCCAGCGCGCCCTCGGCGGCGGAATGGCGGGCCAGCGCCACCAGTTCGTCCGGGGTACGGGCCGAGGCCAGCTCCTCGGCGGGCTCCAGGCCGGCGCGGCGCACCAGGCGGTTCGCGGTGTTGTTGAGGTGGTGGATCAGCGGCGCGAAGGCGGCGGTGAAGCCGCGCTGGGGGCCCGCGACCACCTTGGCCACGGCCAGCGGCCGGGAGATCGCCCAGTTCTTGGGGACCAGCTCGCCGATCACCATCAGGACGACGGTCGACATCGCCACGCCCAGCACGGAGGCCACGGACGGGGCGGCGGAACCCAGCCCCGCGGCGCGCAGCGGGCCCCGCAGCAGGGCGGCCAGTGAGGGCTCGGCGAGCATGCCGATCACCAGCGAGGTCACAGTGATGCCCAGCTGGGCGCCGGACAGCTGGAACGTCAGCCTCCGGGCGGCCTTGAGCGCGCTTCCGGCGCCCCGCTCACCCTGTGCGGCGGCGCGCTCCAGCTCACCGCGCTCGACCGTGGTCAGTGAGAACTCCGCGGCGACGAAGACCGCGCAGGCGAGGGTCAGCGCCAGGGCCAGCAGAACCAGCAGCGCTTCGGTCAGCATGCCGGGCCCCTTCCCGCGCGCTCGACGGACCACTCGTGGGCGAAATCCGGCGCGTGCGCGTCGGGAAGGGGGAGGGGGGTACTTGGAGGCTCGTCCATCGCGGCGACCGCGACTCCTTCATGACTCGAGGGACTGTCGGTAAAGAAACGGCAAAGCGCGATCGAAGGTTCCCGGCCGGTCACCCGCACCCCCTCCCTGGCAAGGGCCTCGGGGAAGTGCGGGCGACATCCGGCCATATGGCCGGATTGATCCCCCCATGACGTGGGCATGGGAGTTGCTTCACCCGGCCGGAGCGTTCGGTCCGGCGAGAACAGTGAACGGCACACAGAGAAGGAGTGAACGCCGCGATGGTGTTCAAACGACTGCCTGGTCGATTCGGTGCCGACGACCCCACAGCGCCTCCGGCACCGGCCGCCGGCCCGGCGCGGCCCGGCGGGCCGGCGCGGGGCGAGGCGCGAGAGACCCAGCTCACACCGGCGCCGACGTGCGCCCCGGCGGCCGGGAAGATCGAGGCGAACTTATCGGCCAACCCGGACGGCCGGAATGGCGTCTTGAAGAGCGAGAGGCATGGCGGGCTGTTCGCGGAGGGGCGCACTCCCTCCGCGAAAGCGGAGGTGGAGGCATGGTTCCGGCAGGTGACCGGCGCTCGCGCCGGGGGCGTCGCACCGTCGGCCGCGACCCGGAAGCGGGCCGGCGGTAATGGAATTGCGCAGACGGTGTGACGTACTTCATGCTGTCACAGATCTGACATAACAGCGCGTAGCGAGACTCCTACCTATTTAGTACGTACTGTTGTGTGTTGGTGAAGCCCATCTCGAATCAAGCGAATCCCGTGGAGCATTAGAGGTCAGTCATGCAGCCCTTCGCCTTGAACCATGCGGTCCCGGCCGATCAATCACCAGCTGTCATTCCGTACTCGTACAACGCGGCCCTGCAGTTGAATGTGCTGCCCGATGGACGCCCCGCCATCTCCGACCGGGGGGTGCTTCTGGAATGCGGCACGACGACCTCCACCGCGGGCTCCAAGACGCACTTCGACGACTGACCGACCCCACCTGCCTCCCACGTCGATGACGGTACTCATCCTGACCAGCCAGGAGGATGTGACAGCGGACCTGGTGGTGGCCGAATTACGGGAGCGGAATGTCCCTCTGATCCGCTTCGACCCCGCCGACCTCCCCGGAACGGCGGGGATCTCGACCGAATTCGAGCACGGTGACTTCACCGGCTATCTGTCGACCGACGGCCGCCTGGTCAGCGTGCACAGCCTGCGGTCCATCTGGGTGCGCCGCCCGGGTCAACCGGCGGCGCACGCCCCCGAGCCTTCCGAGTGGCTGAGCGCCGAGTGCGGCCAGGCCCTGTACGGAATGCTGTATTCCACCGAGGCGCGCTGGATGAACCATCCCAGTGCCGCTCTGTTGGCGCGCTCCAAACCATGGCAGTTGCGCACCGCGCACCGCAGCGGATTCGCCGTTCCCCCGACGCTCATCACCACCTATCCGCGCGCCGCCAAGGAGTTCGCCGGGCAGTTCCAGGACATCGTGGTGAAGACCGTCTCGGGCCCCCCGCCGGTCAATCCCCCAATGGCGCTGCCCACCACCCGCATCGCCCCCGACACGGATTTCTCGGGCGTCGCGGCAGGTGCCACACTTCTTCAGCACTACATTCCCAAAACGGCCGATATCCGGCTCACCTGCGTCGGCGGCCGTATGTTCGCCGCCCGGAAGACCACCGCTTCCGGACAGGTCGATGGGAGGTATGGCTTCTATGGCCATTTATGGGACGCGGTGGACGTTCCCCACCCGATCGACCAGGCCGTACGGGAATACATGACCCTGGCCGGTCTCGCCTACGGAGCTTTCGACTTCGCCGAGGACGAGGACGGCACCTGGTGGTTTCTGGAGTGCAATCAGGGCGGCCAGTTCGGGTTCATCGAGCTGGAGACCGGCCAGCCGATCGCCGCCGCCATCGCCTCCTGGCTCGCCGCGCCCCGCCCCGCGTGAGCGGGAGCCGCCCCGCTCACGCTCAGGCGGCGCCCGTCAGCACCGCGACGCCGTTCACCCGGTCATGCCCGAGGTCGTCCAGGGCGGTGTCGGCGCGGGCGAAGGGGTACGGGGTGACCGTGGCGCGGATGTGGTGGGCGGCGGCCGCGGTGAGGAACTCGCGGCCGTCCTCACGGGTATTGGCGGTGACGCTGCGCAGGGTGCGCTCGTGGAACAGATGGCGCTCGTACACCAGGGCGGGGATGTCGGAGAGGTGGATTCCGGCGACGCTCAGCGTGCCGCCCGCGTCCAGCGCCTCCAGGGCCACCGGCACCAGCTCGCCCGCCGGGGCGAAGAGGATCGCGGCGTCGAGCGGTTCGGGCGGCCGTTCGTCGGCGCCCCGGGCGGAGGCGGCGCCGAGTTCGAGGGCGAGGGCTCGGGAGGCGGCCGAGCGGGTCAGCACATGGACGACGGCGCCGCGCGCGATGGCGACCTGCGCGGTGAGGTGCGCGGAGCCGCCGAAGCCGTAGATGCCGAGCCGTCCGCCCGCGGGGAGGTCGGCGCGGCGCAGCGCGCGGTAGCCGATGATGCCCGCGCACAGCAGCGGGGCCAGTTCCTCGTCGGCGTACCCGGCGGGCAGCTCATAGGCGTACGCGGCCGGTACGGTGACGTACGGAGCGTAGCCGCCGTCCGCGTCCCAGCCGGTGTAGACGGACGAGGGGCACAGGTTTTCGTGGCCGCGCACGCAGAACCGGCAGCGGCCACAGGTGCGGCGCAGCCATGGGACGCCCACCCGGGTGCCCGGCGCGGGCCCGGCGGCCCGCTCGCCCGCCGCGATCACCTCGCCGACGGCCTCGTGCCCGGGGACGACGGGGGTGCGGTGCGGCGGCAGGTCGCCGTCGCGGATGTGGAGATCGGTACGGCACACCCCGCAGGCCCGGACCCGGACCAGCAGTTCGTCGGCCGCCGGGCGCGGAATCGGCAGGTCCGCCTGCTCGATCCGGCCCGGCGTACGAACCACCCAGGCCCGCATGGTGCCCGAAGTGTCAGCATTCGCACCCGTCACACGCCCAACGTAACGCCGTGACGGGACCGCCCGCAGTCGGGGCCGGTCAGGACCCGGCGGGGGCGTCCATCGCGGTCGCGAGGCTCTTCGGGCGCATGTCGGTCCAGTGCTCCTCGACGTAGTCCAGGCACGCCTGGCGGTCGTCCTCGCCGTGGGCGACGGTCCAGCCCTCGGGCACCTCCGCGAAGGAGGGCCACAGGGAGTGCTGCCCTTCGTCGTTGACGAGCACGACGAAACGGCCGTCGGGGTTGTCGAACGGGTTACTCATGAGCTGTCTCCTCGGTGTCTCAACTCGTTCTCCAGCACGCCTCACGATCTTTTCCGGGCCTGACGGTACCGGCCGGGGCCGGGCGGAGTGAAGTGGTGCCCACACCACTAGCCTGAGCGGTATGGCGCAGGGCAGAAGGCGGTCGTGGCATGGGCAGGGGCCGGTGGTGGGCGTGGTCGCGGTCGGCGGTGGTGCCGGCGCGACCGCCCGGTACGGGGCGTCCCTGCTGTGGCCGACCCCCACGGGCGCCTTCCCCTGGACGACGCTGCTGGTGAACGTGGTGGGCTGCGCGCTCATCGGCGTCCTCCTGGTGCTGATCGCCGAGGTGTGGACGGCCCACCGGCTGATGCGGCCCTTCCTCGGCACCGGGGTGCTGGGCGGGTTCACCACCTTCTCGACGTACGCCGTGGACTTCAGGCGGCTCGTCCTGGGAGGCCACGCCGCGAGCGGAGCGGTCTATCTGGTGGTGACGCTGCTGGCGGCGATGGCGGCGGTAGGGGGCGCGGTGGCGGGCACCCGTCGGGTCGTCGGGGTCGCGGGGGCGTACAACGGGAGCACGGGATGAACGCGAACGGGCTGAGGCTGACCGTCTTCGTCGGCGAGAACGACACCTGGCACCACAAACCGGTCTTCGCCGAAATCGTGCACCGTGCCCACCGGGCGGGGCTGGCGGGCGCGAGCGTATTCCGCGGGGTGGAGGGCTTCGGCGTCTCGTCCATGGTCCACACCTCGCGGCTGCTGTCGCTCGGCGAGGATCTGCCCGTCTGCGTGGTGATCGTTGATACGGAGGAGCGGGTGAGGACCTTCCTGCCCGAACTGGAGGAGATCATCGGCGACGGCCCGGTGGTTCTGGACCCGGTCGAGATCGTCCGCTTCCCGGGGCGCGACCGGTGAACTGGCTCCTGGTGATCGCCGGCGGGATGGCCGGCGCCCCGCTGCGGTATCTGACCGACCGGATGGTGCAGGCCCGGCACGACTCGGTGTTCCCGTGGGGGACGTTCGTGGTGAACGTGGTGGGGTGCGCGATGCTGGGCGTGCTGACCGGGGCGGTGGCGGCCGGGGCCGCGTCGTCGCGGGTGCAGTTGCTGCTGGGGACGGGGCTGTGCGGTGCGCTCACCACGTACTCGACGTTCTCGTACGAGACGCTGAGGCTGGCGGAGGACGGGGCACGCGGTTTCGCGGCCGCCAATGTGGTGGGGAGCGTGGTGGCGGGGGTGGCGGCCGCCTTCGCGGGCGGCGCGGCGGCCACGGCGCTGTGGGGCTGACCCCGCCGCGCACACGTCAGGGCAGCAGGCGGGTGCCGGGCGGCAGGCCCGGAAGGTCGTCGGCGTCGGCCGAGCGCAGATACTCCAGCAGCACCCGGCGCAGCTCGCGCGCGGCCCTCGGCGGGGCGACGTCCTTGCGGTGCGCGACGGCGATGGTGCGCCGCATCGCGCGGCCCGCGAAGGGCGTGACCCGCAGTCCCGAGCGCGCCGCCACCATGCCGGGGAGGACGGCGATGCCGAGGCCCGCCCGGACGAAGCCGAGCACCGCGTCCATCTCGCCGCCCTCGACCGTGAACGAGGGCTCGAAGCCCGCCGCCCGGCAGGCAGCGGTGGTGAATTCCCGCAGGTCGTAGCCGCGGCGGAACATCACCATCGGCCGGTCGCGCAGATCCTCGACCCGGATCCGGCGGGCTTTCGCGGGCGGTGGGGACGTGGGCGAGGAGGCGACCACCAGCTCCTCGCGCAGCAGCTCGGTGGCGGCGAGCGCGGGGGCCTGACCGGGCAGCGGGGTGATGATCAGGGCGAGGTCCAGCTCACCGGCGGCCAGGGTGCGGACCAGGTCCTGGGAGCCGCCCTCGTCGATGATCAGCTCGATGCCCGGGAACTCGTCGTGGAAGCGGCGCAGCACATCCGGAACGAGGCTGGCGCACAGGCTGGGCGGGGCGCCGAGCCGCACCCGGCCGCGCCGCAGCTGGGCGACCTCCTGCACCTCACGGCGCGCGGTGTCGGTGTCGGCGAGGATCTGGCGGGCCAGCGGAAGCAGCGCCTCCCCCGCGTCGGTGAGGGCGATGTGGCCGCGCGCGCGGTGGAACAGCTCGGCGCCCAGCTCCCGCTCCAGCGCCCTGATCTGCTGGGACAGCGAGGGCTGGGCGACATGGAGCCGCTGCGCGGCGCGGGTGAAGTGGCGGGTGTCCGCGACGGCGGCGAAATACCGGAGCTGCTGCAGCTGCACCCAGCGATAATAGGCATGGCCTATGGAATCCAGCCACAGCATGTCTTGGACTGATCAGCCGGCCGCTGCCTAGCGTCAAGGACATGGCACTGGCGACACGGACGGACACGGGCCACGACCGGCGGCCCGGCCAGAAGCGGAAGCCGCCGCGGAAGCCGTCCTTCATCGGCTCCGTGTGGCGGTCGACCATCGGCAAGAAGGCCGTGATGGCCGTCACCGGGCTGATCATGCTGGCCTATCTGGTGGCCCACATGCTGGGCAATCTGAAGGTCTTCTTCGGTCCCGGCGACCTCAACGGCTACGCGCACTGGCTGCGCACCCTCGGCGAGCCGTTCCTCCCGTACGAGGGGTTCCTGTGGCTGGCCCGGATCGGGCTGCTGGCCTCCGTCGTGCTGCACGGCGTGGCCGCGTACCAGCTCAGCCGCCGGGATCGGGCGGCCCGGCCGCGCGGTTACGCGCACCGGCGGCGGCGGGCGAGCTACGCGACCCGCACGATGCGCTGGGGCGGGGTGATCCTCGGGCTGTTCATCGTCTGGCACATCCTGGACCTGACGACGCTCACGGTGAACGAGCGCGCCGAGCCCGGCCATCCGTACGAGAACGTCGTGGCGACCTTCTCCACCTGGTACGGCAACACCGTCTACATCGTGGCGATGCTCGCCCTCGGCCTGCACATCCGGCACGGCTTCTGGAGCGCCGCCCAGACCCTCGGGGCGGGCCGGCCGCGCCGCGACCGGGCCCTCAAACGGGCAGCGAACGCCCTGGCCGCCATCCTGACTTGCGGCTTCATCGCCGTACCCGTCGGCGTGATGACTGGAGTGGTGAGCTGAGATGAACGCGTACACCGACTATGCGACCGGTGAGCCGATCGCCGACGCCAAGGCCCCGGACGGACCCGTGGAGCAGGCTTGGGACCGCCGCCGCTTCGAGGCGAAGCTGGTCAACCCGGCCAACCGCCGCAAGTACACGGTCATCGTGGTCGGTACGGGGCTGGCGGGCGGGGCGGCCGGGGCGACGCTGGCCGAACAGGGCTACCACGTGGTGCAGTTCTGCTACCAGGACTCGCCGCGCCGGGCGCACTCCATCGCCGCCCAGGGCGGGATCAACGCCGCCAAGAACTACCGCAACGACGGCGACTCCGTCCGCCGCCTCTTCTACGACACCGTCAAGGGCGGCGACTTCCGCGCCCGCGAGTCGAACGTCCACCGGCTCGCCCAGGTGTCGGTGGAGATCATCGACCAGTGCGTGGCGCAGGGCGTGCCGTTCGCCCGTGAGTACGGCGGTCTGCTGGACACCCGCTCGTTCGGCGGTGTCCAGGTCTCCCGTACCTTCTACGCCCGCGGCCAGACCGGTCAGCAGCTGCTGCTCGGCGCGTATCAGGCGCTCAGCCGTCAGATCGCGGCCGGGAACGTGGAGATGCACGCGCGCACCGAGATGCTCGACCTGATCGTGGTCGGCGGGCGGGCCCGCGGCATCGTGGCCCGCGATCTGCTCACCGGCCGGATCTCCACCCACTTCGCGGACGCCGTGGTGCTGGCCTCCGGCGGCTACGGCAACGTCTTCTACCTGTCGACGAACGCCAAGAACTCCAACGCCACCGCGATCTGGCGGGCCCACCGGCGCGGCGCGTACTTCGCCAACCCCTGTTTCACGCAGATCCACCCCACGTGCATCCCGCGCTCCGGCGAACACCAGTCGAAGCTGACGCTGATGAGCGAGTCGCTGCGCAACGACGGCCGCATCTGGGTGCCGAAGGCGAAGGGCGACACACGCCCGCCCGCCGAGATCCCGGAGGACGAGCGCGACTACTACCTGGAGCGCGTCTATCCGGCGTTCGGCAATCTGGTGCCGCGCGACATCGCCTCCCGGGCCGCGAAGAACGTGTGCGACGAGGGGCGCGGGGTGGGTCCCGGCGGGCAGGGCGTCTATCTGGACTTCGCGGACGCCATCGCCCGGATGGGCCGGGCGGCGGTCGAGGAAAAGTACGGCAACCTCTTCGAGATGTACCAGCTGATCACGGCGGAGAACCCGTACGAGGTGCCGATGCGCATCTACCCCGCCATCCACTACACGATGGGCGGCCTGTGGGTCGACTACGACCTGCAGACCACGGTGCCCGGGCTGTTCGCGATCGGCGAGGCCAACTTCTCCGACCACGGCGCCAACCGGCTCGGCGCCTCCGCCCTGATGCAGGGCCTGGCCGACGGCTACTTCGTCCTCCCGGCCACCATCAACGACTATCTCGCCCGCCATCCGCACGACGAGGTCGACCCGGCCCATCCGGCCGTGACCGAGGCCGTGGTGTCGGTGACCGACCGGCTGCGGCGGCTGCTGGAGAACGACGGCGACCGCACCCCGGACTCCTTCCACCGCGAGCTGGGCGAGCTGCTGTGGGACGAATGCGGCATGGCCCGCACCGAGACCGGGCTGCGCAAGGCGCTGGACCGCATCCCGGCGCTGCGCGAGGAGTTCTGGCGGCGGATCAAGGTGCCGGGCAGTGGCGAGCAGCTGAACCAGGCGCTGGAGAAGGCGAACCGGATCGTCGACTATCTGGAACTGGCCGAGCTGATGTGCCTGGACGCGCTGCACCGCACCGAGTCCTGCGGCGGCCACTTCCGCGAGGAGAGCCAGACCCCGGACGGCGAGGCGGCCCGCGACGACGAGGCGTTCTCGTACGTGGCGGCCTGGCAGTTCCGTGGCACGGGCAACGCTCCCGTGCTGCACCGCGAGGACCTGGTCTTCGCCAACGTCCACCCCACCCAGCGGAGTTACGCATGAGGCTCACCCTGCGGATCTGGCGCCAGCGCGGCCCCGAGCAGCCGGGCGCCATGACCGCTTACGAGATCGAGGGCATCTCGCCCGAGATGTCCTTCCTGGAAATGCTCGACACGCTCAACGAGCGGCTGATCCTGCGCGGGGAGGAGCCCGTCGCGTTCGACCACGACTGCCGCGAGGGCATCTGCGGTGCGTGCGGCATGGTGATCAACGGGCAGGCGCACGGCCCGGAGCGCACCACCACCTGTCAGCTGCACATGCGGCACTTCCACGACGGCGACACCATCGACGTGGAGCCGTGGCGCGCCGCCGCCTTCCCGGTGGTCAAGGATCTGGTGGTGGACCGGTCGGCGTTCGACCGGATCATCGGATCGGGTGGTTTCATTTCCGCCCCGACGGGGAGCGCCCCGGACGCACATGCCACGCCCGTGCCGAAGCCGGTCGCGGACACCGCGTTCGAACACGCGGAGTGCATCGGGTGCGGGGCGTGCGTGGCGGCCTGCCCCAATGGTTCGGCGATGCTGTTCACCTCGGCGAAGGTGACGCATCTGAACGTGCTGCCGCAGGGGCAGCCCGAGCGTGAGTCCCGGGTGCTGGACATGGTCGGCACGATGGACGAGGAGGGCTTCGGCGGCTGCACCAACACCGGTGAGTGCGCGGTGGCCTGCCCGAAGGGCATCCCGCTCCAGTCGATCTCGAACATGAACCGGGAGTTCCTGCGGGCGAGCCTCAAGAACGGCGGTCACGGGGCTCGTTGAGGAGCCGGTCCCCCAACGTGAGCAGCCCCGCCCGGCGCTGGAAGGCGGACCGGGTGATGGTCCAGCCGATGATTGCGTCGCGCCGGAGGGCGGCGGCGCGGTGGGCGAACGTACCGCAGGAGGCGACCACGTAGAGGATCCCGGGGACCAGCGAGATCAGCCTCACGTTGTCGTTGTGTTCCGCTGCTTCACCCTGTTCCTGCGTCAGCCGACCCGCCGGGCGACGCTGACGAGCCGCGCCTTGATGGAGGGGCACCCCTAATGCGAGGGGTCACCCCCATGCGTGGGGTCCTGGAGCGCGGGCTGCTGCCGCGCGCCCCCCGCGAGCGCCTGCGCCAGGTCGTCCAGCGCCTCCACCAACAGGTCTGCGCCGCGCACCGCCACCCCCTGCCGCTCCCCGGCGCGCTCCTGCCAGTGCTCCAGCGACTCCTGTACGGCGGTCCAGTCCAGCGGCCGCCGCTCCCGTATCGCCTCCACGGCCTTCGGGACCGCCGTCCGCAGCGCCGCCGCGAAGTCCTCGGCCTCCCTCGACGGGGCCGCGTCACGGTCCGGCAGATGCGCCTCCAGCAGCATGGTGACACGGCCCATGGTGGACAGCGCGGTCTGTGCCGCCTGCGCCGCCCGGGGGCCGAGCCCACGGTGGCGCACCGGTTCCCGGCGGGCCCGGCTCTCCAGTTGCTCGTACTCGCTGCGGGCCGCCCGCTGGTCCAGCAGCGCCTCCCGCACCTGGCGGGGGCGGCGCTCGGCGGGGCGGGCGTGGGCGTCGAAGACGGCGATGGCGTACCGGCCGCCCTCGGCCAGCCAGTCGGCCAGCCGGTCGCGCAGCAGCGGGGTCTCCCAGGCGGGGAAGACCACGTACGAGGCCATCGCCATCAGCCCGCCCAGCAGCGTCAGCGCCACCCGCGCCTGGACGGTCTGGCCGACCTCCGCGCCCGCGATGCCGAGCAGGAAGACCACGTACGCGCTCACGCACAGCGAGGCCACGATGAAGCCGGTGCGCAGCAGCATGAACATGAAGGCCGCGCACACCACGGCCAGCGTGGCGCTCACATACGGGTCCGGGTGGGCCAGCGTCACCACCGATCCGCCGATCAGGACCCCGGCCAGGGTGCCGAAGAAGCGGGCGACCCCGCGCGAGAAGGTCTGGCCGAAGTCCGGGCGCAGCACCATCACCGAGGTCAGCGGCGCCCAGTAGCCGTGGCCGAACGGCAGCACGGCGCCCAGCAGATAGCCGCACACCGCGACCACGGTGAGGCGTACCGCGTGCCGCAGGATCCGCGAGTCCCAGCGGGCCTCGCGGCGCAGGGCGCGCAGCACCACCGGCACCAGACCGGGGACACTGTGGCGGGGCAGATGGCGGCGGTCTTTGGCGCCCTCGGCGGTCACTTCCTCCACCCGCTCGTCCGAGGACTCCACGACATCGTTCACCAGTGCCAGAAGCCGGAGTGCGGCGCGGCGGGCGGCCCCGCCCAGCATCGGCCCGCTCTCCGGCACCTCCAGCACCGCCATCGCCTCGGGCGGCAGCCGGACCGGCTTGTTCCAGCGGATGGCGTGGGCCACCGCGTCCAGCACGGTGGCGGTCGCGGCCAGCAGCTCGCGCACCCGGTCGCGCTCGGGTCCGAGCATCGGGGCGCCGACCACCGGGTCGGCCATCGAGGCGAGCACCGGCCGTATGCGCTCGGCCAGCAGCCGGTAGCCGCGCAGCTGGCTCGGGCGCCGCTTCGCCGCGCGCGGGGTGACGGCGGCGGCGCTGCGGGCGTCCATCAGCGGCTGCGGGTCGAACGGTGCCTGCGGGTCGTGGCGCAGCCGCCGGGCGTAGTCGGCCACGCCGGCGAGCGCGTCCGCGAGGGCGTCGCGCTGCACACCCCAGGGCCGCACCGGGAGGAGCACGATCAGCGCGGCCTGGACGACCCCGCCGAGGCCGATCAGCGCGGCGTGCTCCAGGGCGCCGAGCGCCGAGGTGGGGAGGGTGACGGTGACCAGCATCACCGCGACCATCTGGGTCGAGACCAGTCCGGAGACCGGGCCGACCGCCCAGGACATGCCGGTCAGCAGCGTCCACACGGCGAGCATCACGACGAAGGTCGCGGTGTGGGCGGCGGCCAGATAGCCGAGGAAGGTGGAGACCGCGAGCAGGGACGCCGCGGCCAGCGCCAGCTCCGGGCGGGGCCGCCAGCTCTTCTGGAAGATGGCGATCCCGGCGGAGAACGCGCCGAACGCCGACGACACCGCGAGCGTCGGCGAGCCGAGCCACAGGGTCAGCCCGACCACGATGGCCACACCACAGGCGCCACGAACCGCGACCAGCGGCTCCAGCCGGATGCGCTCGATCCTGAAACCGGCCTGGGCAGTCTGCTTCAGCGCGTGTGACCAGCTCATACGCCGAGACTACGACCTTGATCTGCAAGCGAGGAACCGGCCGTCCCGGGCCGATTCCTCGCGTACCCGCCCTTTCGGCCCTCGTCAGCCCTCGGGTGTCGCGCAGTCCACATTCAGCAGCTCGATGGGCCGGCTCGCGTCGAGGTCGACGTACGCGGTGAAGGAGCTGGGCGAGCCCTGGCCCCAGTACGTGGTGATCGTCGCCCAGCCGACCCGTGCGGACTGGGCCGTGGTCACCTCGCCGACCTCGATGTCCCGCGGCTCGTTCTGGGCGCACAGCAGCAGGTCGTAGTCGGGCGTCTGGGCGATCCGCTCCTTGAGGTACTCGGAGACCAGGTGCTCGCGCTCCCAGGGGCGGGGCCCGTGGTTGCCGTAGAAGCCCTCCAGGAAGTGGTGGATCTCCTCGGCGGTGAAGCGGCCGTTCGGATCGGTCTTCACGCCGTGGGACGCGGCGGCCGCGGGCGAGCCCGCGGCCAGCACCAGCCCGAGGCCGAGCGCGGCCGCGCAGCTTCCGGCGACCGCAGCGGAGCGACGAAGGGTACGAAGCATAGGAGATCCCCCTGAATGTGGTCGTGTGCCCATGGTTCGGGCGAACACTCAACAAGACCTACAGGAGGGGCGGATGGTTGCACGGTGAGGCGAAGGAACCTCGCCGGTCGATGACCGGCGAGGGTTCCCGACGCGCGCTACCCGGGTCAGTGGTTCTTGGGGAACCCCAGGTTGATGCCGACCTCTTCCGACGGCTCCGGCCAGCGGGTGGTGACGACCTTGCCGCGGGTGTAGAACCGCACGCCGTCGTTGCCGTAGATGTGCTGGTCGCCGAAGAGCGAGTCCTTCCAGCCGCCGAAGGAGTGGTAGCCCACCGGCACCGGGATCGGTACGTTGACGCCGACCATGCCCGCCTCCACCTCCAGCTGGAAGCGGCGGGCGGCGCCGCCGTCGCGGGTGAAGATCGCGGTGCCGTTGCCCCACTTCGAGGAGTTGATCAGCTCGATGGCCTCGTCGTAGGTCTCGGCGCGGACCACGCACAGCACCGGGCCGAAGATCTCGTCGCGGTAGGCGTCGGCGGTGGTGGGGACCTTGTCCAGCAGCGAGACGCCGATGAAGAAGCCCTTCTCGTGGCCCTCGACCGTGTAGCCGGTGCCGTCCACGACCACCTCGGCGCCCTGGGCGGCGGCCCCGTGCACGTAGGAGGCGACCTTGTCCCGGTGCTCCTTGGTGATCAGCGGGCCCATCTCGGAGGACGGGTCGTTGCCGGGGCCGATGCGGAGCTTGGCGGCACGGTCGGCGATCTTCTTCACCAGGTCGTCGCCGATGTCGCCGACGGCGACGACGACGGAGACCGCCATGCAGCGCTCACCGGCCGACCCGTAGGCCGCGTTGATCGCGTTGTCCGCGGCGAAGTCCAGGTCGGCGTCGGGCAGCACCAGCATGTGGTTCTTGGCGCCGCCGAGCGCCTGCACCCGCTTGCCGTGCTCGACGGCCCTGGACTGGATGTACTTGGCGATCGGGGTGGAGCCGACGAAGCTCACCACGGCGACGTCCGGGTGCTCCAGCAGCCGGTCCACGGCCACCTTGTCGCCGTTGACGACGTTGAGCACACCGTCCGGCAGCCCCGCCTCGGCCGCCAGCTCGACCAGCCGGTGAGAGGCCGACGGGTCCTTCTCGCTGGGCTTGAGGACGAAGGTGTTGCCGCAGGCGATGGCCACCGGGAACATCCACATCGGCACCATGGCCGGGAAGTTGAACGGTGTGATGCCCGCGACGACACCCAGCGGCTGACGGATCGAGGAGACGTCGACCCCGGTGGAGACCCCGGTGGACAGCTCGCCCTTGAGCTTCTCCGCGATGCCGCAGGCCAGCTCGACGATCTCCAGACCGCGGGCCACCTCGCCGAGCGCGTCCGAGTGCACCTTGCCGTGCTCGGCGGTGATCAGCTCGGCGATCTCGTCGCGGTGGGCGTCCAGCAGCTCGCGGTACTTGTAGAGGATCGCGGTGCGCTTGGACAGCGAAACGGTGCCCCAGGACCGGAACGCCTCCTTCGCGGCGGCGACGGCCGCGTCGACCTCCTCGACCGAGGCGAGGGCGACCCGGGTGTCCTGGGCGCCGGTGGCCGGGTTGAACACCGGACCGTGATTGCCGGACGTGCCCTCGACGGACTTCCCGCCGATCCAGTGGTTGACGGTCTTCATGGGTGCGAAGCCTTTCTCTCGAAAAACGTCAGAGGTGGCGGCGGCGGCCGGCGGCGTGCCGGTCGTACTCCTCGCGGGCCTTCACGGCGGCCGGGCGGGTCGCGGTCTCGGCTACGGGCACATCCCACCACGCCTGTGCGTCGGGGGCGCCCGACACTGTGTCGCCCGTTTCCGTCTCCACATAGACACATGTGGGACGGTCCGAGGCGCGGGCCGCGGCAAGCGCCTCCCGCAGCTCGGCCACGGTCCGGGCGCGCAGCACGTCCATGCCGAGCGAGGCGGCGTTGGCGGCCAGGTCGACGGGGAGCGGATCGCCGGTGTACGTGCCGTCGGCGGAGCGGAAGCGGTAGGCGGTGCCGAACCGCTCGGCGCCGGTCGTCTCCGACAGGCCGCCGATCGAGGCGTAGCCGTGGTTCTGGAGGAGGACGACGTTGATGTTGATGCCCTCCTGGACCGCGGTGACGATCTCGGTCGGCATCATCAGGTACGTACCGTCCCCGACCAGCGCCCACACCGGGCGGTCGGGGGCCGCGAGCCGTACGCCGATGGCGCCCGGGATCTCGTAGCCCATGCAGGAGTAGCCGTACTCCAGGTGGTATTGGCGGGGCGAGCGGGCCCGCCACAGCTTGTGCAGGTCGCCGGGGAGCGAGCCCGCCGCGTTGATCACCACGTCGTCGTCGCCGACCACCGTGTCCAGCGCGCCCAGCACCTGGGGCTGGGAGGGGCGCACGGAGTCGTCCTCGGCGGCGTACGCGGCGTCCACCCGGCGCTCCCACCGCGCCTTGCCGGTCCGGTACTCGGCCTCGTACGTCGTATCGACCCGGTGACCGGCCAGCTCGGCGGTCAGCGCCTCGAGACCGGCGCGGGCGTCGGCGACCAGCGTGGTGGCGCTCAGCTTGTGGGCGTCGAAGCCGGTGATGTTGAGGTTGAGGAACCGGACGTCCGGATGGGCGAAGAGGGTCGCGGAGGCGGTGGTGAAGTCGCTGTAGCGGGTGCCGACCCCGATGATCAGGTCCGCGGTGCGGGCCAGGTCGTCGGCGACGGCGGTGCCGGTGTGCCCGATGCCGCCGATGTCGGCGGGGTGGTCGTAGCGCAGCGACCCCTTGCCCGCCTGGGTGGAGGCGACCGGGATGCCGGTGGCGTCGGCGAACGCCCGCAGGGCGCCCTCGGCCTCGCTGTGGTGGACGCCGCCGCCCGCGACGACCAGCGGCCGCCGGGCCGCGCGGATCGCCCGCGCGGCGGCCTCGGTCTCGGCCGCCTCCGGGACGGGGCGGCGCACCCGCCACACCCGGTCGGCGAAGAACTCCTCCGGCCAGTCGAACGCCTCCGCCTGCACGTCCTGCGGCATGGCCAGGGTGACCGCGCCGGTCTCGGCCGGGTCTGAGAGGACCCGCATCGCGGCCAGCGCGGCCGGGATCAGCGCCTCGGGACGGACGACGCGGTCGAAGTAGCGGGAGACCGGGCGCAGCGCGTCGTTGACGGACACATCGCCCGCGTACGGCACCTCCAGCTGCTGGAGCACGGGGTCGGCGGGCCGGGTGGTGAAGATGTCGCCGGGCAGCAGCAGCACCGGCAGCCGGTTGACGGTGGCCAGCGCGGCACCGGTGACCAGGTTGGTGGCGCCGGGGCCGATGGAGGTGGTGACGGCCTGGGCGGCGAGCCGGTTGGACTGCCGGGCGAAGCCGACCGCGGCGTGCACCATGGACTGCTCGTTGCGGCCCTGGAGGTAGGGCATGGTGTCCTGCCCGGCCTCCAGCAGCGCCTGGCCGAGCCCGGCCACATTGCCGTGGCCGAAGATGCCCCAGGTGGCGTTGATCAGACGGTGCCGCTGACCGTCCCGCTCGGTGTACTGGTGCGCCAGGAACTCCACCAGGGCTTGGGCGACGGTGAGGCGGCGGGTGGTCATCGGGCGTCTCCTGCGGGAGTTTCAGGGGCTTCGTACAGCGGAAGGCGGGGGTCGACGGGCTGGTCGGGCCAGGTGGAGCGGATCCAGCCGTGGTCGGGGTGGTCGCAGATCAGCCAGGCGCGCTCCTCGCCGGGGCCCGCCATGACGTTGAGGTAGTACATGGCGTGGCCGGGCGCGGCGATGGACGGGCCGTGCCAGCCGTCCGGGATGAGGACCGCGTCGCCGGAGCGGACCTCGGCCAGCACATCGGTGCCACGGCCGTGGCCGGAAGGTGAGACCCGCTGGTAGCCGACGCCCTCGTTGCCGTGGGCCTCGGCGATCTCGAAGTAGTAGATCTCCTCCAGCTCGCTCTCCTCGCCGGGGCGGCACTCGTCGTGCTTGTGCGGCGGGTAGGAGGACCAGTTGCCGCCGGGGGTGAGCACCTCGACGGCGATGAGCTTGTCGCACGCGAAACTGCCACCTGGTCTTCCGCCTCCGGCGGGGGCCGCGGCTGCGAAGTTGTTGACCTGGCGCGAGCAGTTGCCGGTGCCGCGCAGCTCGACGGGGACGGCGGAGGCGGGCCCGTAGCGGGCGGGCAGCCTGCGCTCGCACCGGGCGCCGGTCAGCGCGAAGCGGCCCCCGGCGCCGCTGGCGATCGTGGCGTGCGCGTCGCGCGGGACGTACGCGAAGTCGCTCACCCCGCTGAACACGTTCTCGCGGCCGTGCAGTTCGAAGGTCTCGCCCTCGGTGATCACCGTGCAGCCGCCGCTGAGCGGCAGCACGATCCACTCGCTGTCGCCGGTGACCAGCTGGTGCGAGCCGCCGGGCGGCAGGTCGAGCACGCGCAGGCTGGAGTAGCCCCAGCCGGCCCGCTGGGGGTCGATGGCCAGGACGTACGGACCGTCGGCCGCCTTACCGGCCTGCACATGGAAGCCGAGGGACGATTCGTTGGTGGTCATGGCGTCAGTGTTTCCTCCGGTTCCGGGGCCGATTTCACAGCGGGCCGACTTCACAGCACGTACGTCACAGCAGGCCGACGGCGGTGTCCACGGCGGTCTCCACGCCGCCCTCCGCCGGGTAGAGCAGCGAGCGGCCGACGACCAGGCCCTGGACGGTGGGCAGACGCAGCGCCTTGCGCCACTTCTCGTACGCCCCCTCCTGATCCTTCCCCACCTCGCCGCCGAGCAGCACCGCCGGCAGCGTGCTCGTCTCCATGACGGCGGCCATCTCGTCCGGGTCCTCGGTGACCGGCACCTTCAGCCATGTGTACGCGGAGGTCCCGGCGAGCCCGGAGGCGATCGCGATGGACTTGGTGACGGCCTCGGCGCTCAGATCGTTGGAGACCCTGCCGTCTATCCGGCGGGAGATGAACGGCTCGACGAACACCGGCAGCCGCCGCTCGGCCATCTCGTCGATGGCGCGGGCCGTGGTGAGCATGGTGTTGAGCGACCCGGCGTCGTCGTAGTCGACACGGAGCAGCAGCTTCCCGGCGTCGAAGCCGAGCCGGGCGATGTCCTGCGGGCGGTGGCCGGTGAAGCGGTCGTCCAGCTCGAACGAGGCGCCGGCCAGCCCGCCGCGGTTCATCGAGCCCATGACGACCTTGCCGTCGAGGGCCCCGAGCAGCAGCAGGTCCTCCAGGATGTCGGCGGTGGCCAGCACCCCGTCGACGCCCGGGCGGGACAGCGCCACGCACAGCCGCTCCAGCAGATCGGCCCGGTTGGCCATGGCCAGCTTGTGCCCGCCGACGGCGAGGGCGCCGCGCGCCGGGTGGTCGGCGGCCACGATCATCAGTCGGCCGCTGTCGCCGATGAGCGGGCGGCGGACCCGGCGGGCGGCAGCCTCGGCGATGGCCTCGGGATGCCGGCTCCGTACCGTCACGAGGTCGGAGATGCTGATGCTCAAGGAAAGCTCCTTCTTTTTAAGGCTCGGTTCGCCTCCAGGGCACCCGAGCGCCGGAGGCAGCCCACGGGCGAACCGCACCACTCAGTGGCTGAGCAGGGCCTCGACCTCGGCCTGGGTGGGCATCGCGGAGGAGCAGGCGAGGCGGGACGCGACGATCGCGCCCGCGGCGTTGGCGTACCGCATGATCCGCTCCGGGTCCCAGCCGGCCAGCAGCCCGTGGCACAGGGCGCCGCCGAACGCGTCGCCCGCGCCGAGTCCGTTGACGACGTCGACCGGGACGGGCGGGACCTCGGTGGCGGTGCCGTCGCGGTGCACGGCGAGGACCCCCTTGGGGCCCTGTTTGACGACGGCCAGCTCCACGCCCGCGTCGAGCAGGGCCTGGGCGCATGCCTTCGGTTCCCGTACACCGGTGGCGATCTCGCACTCGTCCACGTTGCCGACGGCGACGGTGGCGTGGCGCAGGGCCTCGGCGTAGAAGGGGCGTGCCGTCTCGGGGTCCTTCCAGAACATGGGCCGCCAGTCGAGGTCGAAGACGGTGGTGCCGCTCTTGGCGCGGTGGGCGAGGGCGGTGAGGGTGCTGCCTCGGCTGGGCTCCTCGCTGAGGCCGGTGCCGGTCATCCAGAAGATCCGGGCGGCGCGGATCGCGTCGAGGTCCAGCTCGTCGGGGTGGATCGCCAGGTCGGGGGCCTTGGGGCGGCGGTAGAAGTAGAGCGGGAAGTCGTCGGGCGGGAAGATCTCGCAGAAGGTGATCGGGGTCGGGTAGTCCTCGACCGGTGTGACGAAGCGGTCGTCCACGCCGAACCCCTGGAGTTCCTGGTGGATGTACTCCCCGAACGGGTCCGCGCCGGTACGGCTGATCACCGCGGAGCGGTGGCCGAAGCGGGCGGCGGCCACCGCGACGTTGGTCGCCGAGCCGCCCAGGAACTTTCCGAATGACTCGACCTGCGGCAGCGGCACTCCGGTCTGCAGCGGGTAGAGGTCCACTCCGATGCGGCCCATCGTGATCAGGTCGTACGGCTCACTCATGCGTACCCCTTCGGGAAATTCGGGAAAGACGCAGCTCAGGGTTGGGGTGGCGAACACCGGTCCCCACCCGGCCCCTTCAGGTCTAGACGTGCTCACGGCCCGCTGTCAAGGATTTGTCATTACATTCGGACGTCTTCACGAGAGCCGACGCGGGGCGCGTTATCGCCTCGTTACGTCCAGATGAAATGTTGTCATGACAAACCCTTGACAGGCGGCGGCCACGAGGAGTTGGCTCCCCCACATCAACGGCTCTGTCAACACGGACCTGGCTTGAGAGGTGCTGGAGCAGATGGACCTCAGATTCGACCGACGCCACAGAGTGCGACTCGCCACCATCGCCGCCGTAACGGTTCTCCTCGCAACGGGCTGCAGCAGCCAAGGGGGGAAGAAGGCCCAGGACGCCGGGGACGACATCTCCGCCGGCAAGGCCAACACCCCCCGGATGAAGATCGCGATGATCACCCACGCCGCCCCCGGTGACACCTTCTGGGACACGGTCCGCAAGGGCGCCAAGGCGGCCGCGGCCAAGGACAACGTCGATCTGGTCTACTCCAGCAACCCCAACGGCGGCGACCAGGCCAACCTCATCCGGAACGCGATCAACCAGAAGGTCGACGGCATCGCCGTCACCCTCGCCAAGCCCGCCGCGATGAAGGGCGCGATCGCCAAGGCCGAGAAGGCCGGGATCCCCGTCGTCGGCTTCAACTCCGGTCTGGAGGACTGGAAGTCCCAGGGACTGCTCGAATACTTCGGCCAGGACGAGAACCTCGCCGGACAGGCCTTCGGCAAGCGCCTCAACCAGCTGGGCGCCAAGCACAACATCTGCGTCATCCAGGAGCAGGGCCATGTCGCCCTGGAGGCCCGCTGCGCGGGCGTGAAGAAGACCTTCAAGGGCAAGACGGAAACCCTCTACGTCAACGGCACCGACATGCCGTCGGTCAAGTCCACGATCTCCGCCAAGCTCAAGCAGGATCCGAGCATCGACTACGTCGTCACGCTCGGCGCGCCGTTCGCACTGACCGCCGTGCAGTCCGCCAAGGAGGCGGGCGGCAAGGCCAAGGTCGCCACCTTCGACCTCAACAAGGACCTCATCGCCGCCGTCAAGAGCGGGGACGTGCAGCTCGCGGTGGACCAGCAGCCCTATCTCCAGGGCTATCTGGCCGTCGACTCCCTGTGGCTCTACAAGAACAACGGCAACTTCAGCGGTGGTGGCGAGGCACCCGTGCTGACCGGGCCCGCGTTCGTCACCAAGGACAACGTGGAGAAGATCGCCGAGTTCGCCGCGAAGGGCACGCGGTGATCCGGCCACTGACCCAAGCCGCCCCGCCCACCGCCGCCATGCCACCGGCCGCCCCGGCGGCGAGCCCCAAGAGCCGCACCACCGAACGCTCGCTGGCCCGCCGGGCCCTCGCCCGGCCGGAGATCGGCGCCCTGGTCGCCGCCGTCGGCGTCTACGTCTTCTTCTTCGCCGTCGCCCCGACCTTCCGCCAGGCGGACTCGTTCGCCACCGTGCTCTACCAGGGCTCGACCCTGGGCATCATGGCGCTCGCCGTCTCCCTGCTGATGATCGGCGGCGAGTTCGACCTGTCGGCCGGTGTCGCCGTCACCTCCTCGGCGCTGACCGCGAGCCTGCTCAGCTTCCAGCTCACCGCCAACGTCTGGGTGGGC
Organism: Streptomyces sp. NBRC 110028; assembly: GCF_001417735.1. Lineage (GTDB taxonomy): Bacteria > Actinomycetota > Actinomycetes > Streptomycetales > Streptomycetaceae > Streptomyces. The sequence goes on along the minus strand of NZ_BBUZ01000028.1, from coordinate 163,067 downwards.
GTCGGGGTCGCCCTGGCCCTTTCGCTCTCGGTGGGCCTGATCAACGGTCTGCTGCTGATCAAGACCGGGCTGCCCAGCTTCCTGGTCTCGCTCGCCAGCTTCCTGATGCTCCAGGGCCTGAACCTGGCCATCACCAAGCTGCTGACCGACAACGTCGCCACCAACACCATCAACGACATGGACGGCTTCGACTCGGCCAGGGCGGTCTTCGCCTCCGACGTCCCGGTCCTCGGCGTCGATGTGAACATCACCGTGTTCTACTGGCTGGGCTTCGCCGCCCTCGCCACCTGGGTCCTGCTGCGCACCAAGTTCGGCAACTGGATCTTCGCGGCCGGCGGCTCCAAGGAGAGCGCCCGGGCGGTCGGCGTACCGGTGAACCTCACCAAGATCGCCCTCTTCATGACGGTGGGCTTCGCGGCCTGGTTCGTCGGCATGCACCTGCTCTTCGAGTACAACACCGTGCAGGCCGGTGAGGGCGTCGGCAACGAGTTCTACTACATCATCGCCGCGGTGATCGGCGGCTGCCTGCTGACCGGCGGCTACGGCTCCGCGATCGGCGCGCTCCTCGGCGCGTTCATCTTCGGCATGGTCAACCAGGGCATCGTCTACGCGAACTGGAACCCGGACTGGTTCAAGTTCTTCGTCGGCGTGATGCTGCTGCTCGCGACGCTGGTGAATCTGTGGGTGCGCCGTCAGGCCGCCAGGAGGTGATGGGAATGTCCGCCAATGACCTCACGAAGGCCACCCCCGCCGCCGAGGACGGGACGGAGCCGGTCGTCCAGCTCAAGGGCGTCGGCAAGCTCTACGGCAACATCCGGGCCCTGGAGGGCATCGACCTCGACGTCCGGCCGGGCCGGGTGACCTGCGTACTCGGCGACAACGGCGCCGGGAAGTCCACCCTCATCAAGATCATCTCCGGACTGCACCAGCACGACGAGGGCGAGTACATCGTCGACGGCGAGCCGGTGCGGCTGCACAACCCGCGCGAGGCCCTGGACCTCGGCATCGCCACCGTCTACCAGGACCTGGCCACGGTGCCGCTGATGCCGGTGTGGCGGAACTTCTTCCTCGGCTCCGAGCTGACCCGCGGCCCCTGGCCCATCCGCCGGCTCGACATCGAGCGCATGAAGGAGACCACCCACGCGGAGCTGTCCGCCATGGGCATCCACCTGGACAACCTCGAACAGCCCATCGGCACCCTCTCCGGAGGCCAGCGGCAGTCCGTGGCCATCGCGCGGGCGGTGTACTTCGGCGCCAGGGTGCTGATCCTGGACGAGCCCACCGCGGCGCTGGGCGTCAAGCAGTCCGGCGTCGTCCTGAAGTACATCGCGGCGGCCCGCGAGCGGGGCCTGGGCGTCATCTTCATCACCCACAACCCGCACCACGCGTACATGGTCGGCGACCACTTCTCGGTGCTGAGACTCGGCGCCCTGGAGCTGAACGCCACCCGGGAGGAGGTCAGCCTGGAGGAACTGACCAACCACATGGCCGGCGGCACGGAGCTGGCCGCCCTCAAACACGAGCTCGCACAGGTGCGCGGGGTCGATGTGGAGGAGCTTCCCGAGGTCGTCGAGACCCCCTCACCCTGACCATCCACCGGACATTCCTCCTGACATTACGTCCGAATGTCCTGACGAACTCTTGACGGCCACCGACCCGGCCAGCAAAGCTGCCCAAACCAGCATGAAACGCGGGCCGGGACACCACCCGGAGCAAGCGACCCGCACTGCCCCCTTCCCCGGTCTCCAGGGCCGGCGAGAGGAGACCCTCTTCCATGACTGCCGCCGCCTCCCCCGTCCCCGCCCTGGACCGCATCCGGGTCGGCTCGGCCCCCGACTCATGGGGGGTGTGGTTCCCCGACGACGCGCAGCAGGTCCCCTGGCAGCGCTTCCTCGACGAGGTCGCGGAGGCCGGCTACGAGTGGATCGAGCTGGGCCCGTACGGCTATCTGCCGACCGACCCCGCCCGGCTCACCGAGGAGATCACCCGCCGGAACCTCACCGTCTCGGCGGGCACGATCTTCACCTCCCTGCATCGCGGCCCCGAGGTCTGGGACGCCACCTGGGAGCACGTCTCCCAGGTGGCGGAGCTGACCCGGGCCATGAACGCGAAGCACCTCGTGGTCATCCCCTCCTTCTGGCGCGACGACAAGACCGCCGAGATCATCGAACCGCCCGAGCTGACCGCCGAGCAGTGGCGCCACCTGTCCACCGGCATGGAGCGCCTGGGCCGTGAGGTGCGCGAGCGCTTCGGGCTCGACATCGTCGTCCACCCGCACGCCGACACCCACATCGACGGCGAGGAGAACGTGGCCCGCTTCCTCGACGCCACCGACTCCGACCTGGTCAACCTCTGCCTGGACACCGGCCACTACGCCTACTGCGGCGGGGACAGCGTCAAGCTCATCGAGACCTACGGCGAGCGCATCGGCTACCTCCACCTCAAGCAGGTCGACCCGGAGATCCTGGCCGACGTGGTCAAGAACGGCGTGCCGTTCGGCCCGGCCGTCAAGCGCGGCGTGATGTGCGAACCGCCCAAGGGGGTCCCGGAGCTGGAACCGGTCCTGGCGGCCGCCCAGAAGCTGGACGTGGACCTGTTCGCCATCGTCGAGCAGGACATGTACCCCTGCCCGCCCGACCAGCCCTTCCCGATCGCCGAGCGCACCCGCCGCTTCCTGCGCTCCTGCGGCGCCTGACCTCCCGCCCCTCGATCGCCTTCGATCCCCTTTCGATCCCCTTTCGATCCCCTTTCGATCCTCCGGACGAGCAGAAAGAGAAGAGAGACACCTATGAGCCAGCAGGGCACCCTCGGGATCGCCGTCATCGGGACCGGCAAGATGGGCGCCGACCACGTCCGCCGCATCAACGACGTGATCAGCGGCGCCCGGGTGGCGGCCGTGGTCGACATCGACGAGGCGCGCGCCAAGGCCGTCGCCGACCTGTCCGAGGGCTGCCATGCGTTCACCGACCCGGCCGCCGCCATGGCCGCACCGGGCGTGGACGCGGTACTGATCGCCTCGCCCGGCCCCGCCCACGAGGCCGCGCTGCTCAGCGCGTTCGAGCACGATCTGCCGGTGCTGTGCGAGAAGCCGCTGACCCCGGACCCGGAGTCCGCGCTGCGGGTGCTGGAGGCCGAGCAGCGGCTCGGCCACCGCCGGGTCCAGGTCGGCTTCATGCGCCGCTACGACACCGAGTTCATGAAGCTCAAGTCGCTGCTCGCCTCCGGTGAACTGGGCCGCCCGCTGCTGATGCACTGCCGCCACCGCAACGCCTCGGTGCACTCGTACTTCACCACGGAGATGCTGATCAACGACTCCGTGGTGCACGAGATGGACCAGTCGCGCTGGCTGCTGGAGCAGGAGATCACCAACGTCACCGTGCTCAAGCCGACCTCCAACTCGCACGCCCCCGAGGGGCTTGCCGACCCCCAGCTGGTGATCTTCGAGACCACCGGCGGCGCGATCGTCAACGTCGAGATCTTCGCGAGCTGCGGCTTCGGCTACCAGGTCCAGGCCGAGGCGGTCTGCGAGCGCGGCACCGCCCGCGTCGGCGACGCCCACGGCATGCTCGTCAACCGCCCCGGCACCTGGGGCGGCGAGATCGCCCCCGACTTCGTGGCCCGCTTCGAGGAGGCGTACGACCGCGAGGTGCAGGCCTGGGTCAACGCCACCAAGCGCGGCGAGGTCGAGGGCCCGAGCGCCTGGGACGGCTACGCCGCGGCCGCCGTGTGCGAGGCGGGGGTGCGGGCGCAGAGCACCGGTGAGCGCACGCCCGTCGACATGGTCGTGCGCCCCGCCTTCTACGCCTGACGGTTACGGGCGGGCCGGCCGCCGCCACGGCCGGCCCGCCCTCCCCTTTCCGTACGCCCGCGCGTTCTCCCTGTTCGAACTGTTCGAGAGGTTTCTGCTCGCTCATGAAGATCGCACTCGACCCGCACATGCTGCGCAAGGGGCCCCTGCTCGAACTCCCGGCCCTCGTCGCCGAGCTGGGCTTCGAGTACATCGAGTTGTCGCCCCGGGACGACTTCATCCCCTTCTTCAAGCACCCGCGGGTGGACGACGGCACGGTGCGCCAGTTCCGCAAGGCGCTGGACGCCGCCGGGGTGAAGATCTCCTCCGTACTGCCGCTGTTCCGCTGGTCCGGACCCGACGAGGACGAGCGCCAGGCCGCCGTCCGCTACTGGAAGCGGGCCATCCGGATCACCGCCGATCTGGGCGTGGACAGCATGATCTCGGAGTTCAACGGCCGCCCCGAGGACCCCAGCCGCAGCGAGGGCCAGTTCTGGCGGTCGATCGAGGAGCTGCTGCCGGTCTTCGAGCGCGAGTCCATCAAGCTGACGCTGGAACCGCACCCCGATGACTTCATCGAGGAGGGGTACGAGGCGATCAACATGATCCGGGGCATCAACCACCCCCTGGTCTCCTACCTCTATTGCGCCCCGCACACCTTCCACCACGGCAATGACGCCCCCGGCCTGATCAAGCACGCGGGCGATCTGCTCACCCATGTGCATCTGGCCGACACCTTCGATCACACCGCCTCCTCGGGACTGCGCTACATCATCAACCCGCCCGGTTCGACGGCCCGTATCCACCAGCACCTGGACATCGGGCAGGGCGAGGTCGACTTCGACGCGCTCTTCGGCGCGCTGCGCGCCAACGACTTCGACGGCACGCTGACCTCCTGCGTCTTCGCCTGGGAGGACCGGGCCCGCGAATCGTCCCTCTTCATGCGAAAGAAGATCGACGAGTACCTCTCCACCTGGAAGTAGCACCGGACGTCACGACAGACGGGAACACGCCTCCATGCGCATCGGATTCCTCGGCGCGGGCCGCATCGGCGCCTTCCACGCCGCCGCTCTGGCCAGTACGGACGGGGTCGACGACCTGCTGATCGGTGACGCCGACGCCGGGCGGGCCGCCGACGCCGCGATGCGCGTCGGCGCCCGGGCCGCCGCGTCGGTGGACGCGGTCTTCGAAGGCGGCATCGACGCCCTGGTGATCGCCACCCCGACCGTCACCCACGCCGAGCTGATCACCCGGGCGGCGCGCGCCGGCCTGCCCACGTACTGCGAGAAGCCCATCGCCCTGGACCTCGCGGGCACGGTCCGCGCACTGGGCGAGGTCGAACGGGCGGGGACCATGCTCCAGATGGGGTTCCAGCGCCGGTTCGACGCCGGATATCTGGCGGCGCGGGAGGCACTGCGGGACGGGCGGCTCGGCCGGGTGCACACCCTGCGGGCGATCACCTCCGACGCCGCGCCCCCGCCGCCGGAGTTCCTGCCCCACTCGGGCGGGCTGATCCGGGACTGTCTGGTGCACGACTTCGACGCCGTGCGCTGGCTGACGGGCCGCGAGGTGGTGGAGGTGTTCGCCTCCGGTTCGGACGGTGGCGCGGCCTTCTTCCGCGAGGCGGGCGACGTCGACACGGCGGCGGCGCTGCTCACCCTGGACGACGGCACACTGGTCACCGCGACCGCCACCCGCTACAACGGGGCCGGCTACGACGTACGGATGGAACTGTCCGGGGACCGCGACCAGTTCGTGGTCGGCCTGGACGACCGTACGCCCTTCACCTCGGCCGAACCGGGCGGTCCCCCCGGGCCCGCCCGGCCCTGGGCCAACTTCCTGGAGCGGTTCGAAGCCGCCTACCGGGCGGAGCTGGCGGCCTTCGTCGCGGCGGCCCGGGGCGAGGCGCCCAACCCGTGCTCCGGCCGGCAGGCGCTCTCCGCGCTGCTGGTGGCCGAGGCGTGCGAGCTGTCCCGGCTGGAGCACCGCCCGGTGCGGCTCGCCGAGATCACCAGACGGATGTCCGAGCTGGAGCACTGACCCCCGGGCCGGCCCCCGGGCCCGCGCGTCACCCGGCGGTCACAGCCGTCACATCTCCGCGCGGCTTACGTCACAGGTGCTCAACAGCCCCTAGCCGCCCGTCACCCGGCGTCGTTCACCGGACACAGGCCGAGTGAAAGGGCGCGAGTGATGACCGATCGAAGGCTGTGGTCCTACAAGGAGATCGCCGCACATATCGGTGTGCGGACCGACACCGTACGGTCCTATCGCAAGCACGGTCACATGCCGCCCCCCGACCTGGTGGAGGGCGGCAAGCCGTATTGGTACGCGGACACCGTCCGGGCCTGGGTGGCCCGCAGACCCGGCAACCGCCGCGCCCGCCGCGAGGGCAAGGACCAGTGAGTGCCGTGCGGATCGCGCCGGGCGCAGCGGTGGGTCAGCGGGCGCTCGCCCGGTCCCGGCGGCGGCCCTTCTCCTGCCCGGAGCCCGCGTCCCCGTCCGCCTTCCCGCCGGGGTCTTCGGAGGTGCCGCCCGGAGAGCCACCGCCGCCCGGAGAGCCACCGGAGGGAGCGCCGGACGAGGGCGCGGACTCCCCTTCGCTCAGCCCGAACCGGGTGTGCAGCCGCCGCAGCGGGCCCGGGGCCCACCAAGTGGCCCGGCCAGTCAGCTTCATCACCGCCGGTACCAGCAGACTGCGCACCACCATCGCGTCCATCAGCACGGCCAGGGCGATACCGAGGCCGAGCATCTTGGTGTTGGTGACCCGGGAGGTGCCGATGGCCACCATGACCACGGCCAGGATCAGCGCCGCCGCGGTGATCAGCCCGCCGGTGCGCCGCAGCCCGAACTCCACCGCCGCCTCATGGTCCCCCGTGCGCTCGTACTCCTCCTTGATCCGGGAGAGCAGGAAGACGCCGTAGTCCATGGAGAGCCCGAAGGCGACGCAGAACATCAGCACCGGCAGGGTGGTCTCTATGTCGCCGGAGCTGGTGAACGACAGCGGCCCGGACAAATGCCCCTCCTGGAAGACCCACACCATGGCACCGAACATCGCGGTGAGGCTGAGCGCGTTGAGCAGCACGGCCTGGAGCGGGATCAGCACGCTTCCGGTGAGCAGGAAGACCAGCAGCAGGGTGACGGCGATGATGATCGCGCCTGCCCAGGGGGCGCGGTCGCCCAGGGACTCCTTGGTGTCCACCACGACGGCGGCGGTGCCGGTCACCGAGGTGCGGAACGGGGGATTCTGGGCCCGGATGTCCCGCACCAGGTCCTGGGTGGCGGGCTCCACGCCCTCGCCCTTGGGCTGCACGCTGAGATACGCCGCGCCGCCCGCCGCGCGCGCCGCCTCGGCCGGGCCGGGCTTGCCCACCTGGCGGCCGTCCGCGAAGTGCCCGGCCGGGCTGTCCACCCGCAGCACTCCGGGGAGGGCGGAGACCTTGGCGCTGTAGTCGGCGAGCGCGGCGGCACCGGGCTCGCCCTCGGCGAGGATCTCCACCCCGCCGCCGGGTCCGCCCGCGAAGCCGTCCCGGATGTGCTGCTGGACCACGTGGGACTCGGCGCCGGAGGGCAGCTGGCGGTCGTCCGCGGCGCCGAACTCCACCCGCAGGAACGGCAGCCCCAGTGCCACCAGCCCGGCGACGGTGGCCAGCGCGAAGACCGGGGCGCGCCGCATGACCAGCCGGGCCAACCGCCCCCAGCCCGCGCCCGGTTCGGCCCGGTCGGCGGCGGTCCCGGTGGCGGTCCCGGTGTCCGTCCCGGCGGCCGCTCGACCGGCGGGGCGGCCGCGGCGCAGCAGCCGGGTGAGGTCCCACTTGTTGACCCGGGCGCCGAGCAGGGCGAGCGCGGCGGGCAGCACGACCAGGGCGGCGGCCGCGGCGATGAGGACCACGGCGATGCCCGCGTAGGCGAAGGAGCGCAGGAAGTACTGCGGGAAGACCATCATCGCGGCGAGCGAGACGGCGACGGTCAGCGCCGAGAAGAGCACGGTCCGCCCGGCGGTGCGCAGGGTGGCGGCGACGGCCGGAAGCGTCTCCCCGCCCGCCGACAGCTCTTCGCGGAAGCGCCGCACGATGAACAGGGCGTAGTCGATGGCGAGCCCGAGGCCGAGCGCGGTGGTCAGGTTCTGCGCGAAGACCGAGACATCGGTGAACTCGGTGAGCACGCGCAGCACGGCGTCGGTGCCCAGGATGGCGATGACGCCGATGCCGAGCGGCAGCAGGGCGGCCACCGCGCTGCCGAAGACCATGACGAGCAGCACCAGGGTGACGGGCAGGGCCATCATCTCGGCGCGCAGCAGGTCTTCCTGAATGGTGGTCTGCATCTCCTGCTTGACCGCGACCGGTCCGCCGACGGAGACCTCGACCGGTCCGTGCTGTCCGCGGTAGTCGGGGGCGATGCGCTCCAGCGCCTTGCCCGCGGCCGTCTCGTCGCCGGTGATGCGCGCGGCGATGATCGCCTCACCGCGGTCCTTGCTGCGCAGGGCGGACGCGCCGGTGTCCCAGTAGGAGGTGACGCCGGTGACCGCCTTCTCGCCCGCGAGCTTCTTGGCGAGCGCCCGGGCCTCGGCGGCGACCGCCGGGTCGTCCACCTTCTTGCCGCCGCTGTCGACGAGCAGGATGAGGTTGGGCTGGGAGGCGGGGAAGCGCTTCTCCAGCGCCTTGGTGGCGTACGAGGACTGGGCCGCCGGGTCCTCCCAGCCGCCGCCGGACAGCCGGTCGGCGACTCCGCTCCCGGCCACGACGGCGAGCGCCGTGAAGAGCAGGGCGACCAGCAGGGACAGCCGCGGCCTGGCGGTGACCAGGCGGGTCCATCCTCCGATCCGCTCGCCGGGCGGCCGATTGACATCGGTCATGACGCGGTGTCCCCTTCACCTGTGCCCATGCGGCCGGCCCCGCTCGGGCAGGCAGGCAGCATGGGTCGCCGATTGCCACGGAGCGGCAAATACGAGCGACCGCTCGCATTTCTCAAGAATGCGAGCGGCCACTCGTGTTTGTCAATCGCACATGGGAAGCTGTGGATTGTGACCGAGAGCCAGGTAGACCGACCCGCGAACCCTCGCCGCAGGCAGGCGCGCGGTGAGCGCCGGATCCAGCAGCTGCTGGAGGCCGCCGCCAGCGTCTTCTGCCGCATCGGCTACACCTCCGCGAGCACCAACGCGATCGCCCGCGAGGCCGGGGTCTCCCCCGGCACGCTGTACCAGTTCTTCCCGAACAAGGAGGCCATCGCCGTCGAGCTGGGCGACCGCCTCACCCGGCAGATGCGGGACGCCCACGGCGTGGCCTTCACCGACGAGAACGCCGCCCTGCCGCTCGGCGAGATGCTGGACGTGGTCCTCGACCCGCTGATCGAGTTCAACCGCGCCAATCCCGTCCTCCTCACCCTGATCCGCTCCTCCGACACCCCGGGCGCGGTCACCGAGGAGCACGCCGCGCTCCACGCCGCGCTGCAGGCCCGGGTCGAGGAGCTGATCGGCACCTACGCCCCCGAGCTGCCCGCGGAGCGCCGCACGCGCGTCGCGAACATGGCGTTCGCGTTGTTCAAGGCCGGGCTGGAGCTGATCCTCTCCCACGAGGGCGAGGAGCAGGCGGCGTACATCACCGAGATGAAGGCCTGCCTTTACGGGTACCTGGCCCCCGCCATCGGCACCGAGGCGGCATCCGCCCGGCACTGACCCCCCTGTCGAGAGCGGTCGCACCCCCGACTTCCGGGAATACCCCCTAGGGGTATAAAGTTGAAAGGGCAGGAGGCGCTGCGCCAACCGGCGCCCCTCGCGCACCGTCAGCCACTCACCCACAGAGGAGAAATCCATGAGTTCCGAGGCGAACACCGTCACCGCCGTCTACCAGGTGACCGGCATGACCTGCGGCCACTGCGAGGGTGCCGTCGCCGAGGAAATCGGCGCCCTCGACGGCGTCAGCTCCGTCAAGGCCGTGGCCTCCACCGGCCAGGTCACCGTCGTCTCGGCCGCCCCGCTGGACGAGACGGCCGTCCGCGCCGCCGTCGACGAGGCAGGTTACGAGCTCGCATGACCATCACGGCTCCCGACGCCGGGCACCAGACGCGGGTCGAGCTGGCCATCGGCGGCATGACCTGCGCTTCCTGCGCGGCGCGCATCGAGAAGAAGCTCAACCGGCTGGACGGCGTCACCGCCACGGTGAACTTCGCCACCGAGAAGGCCCAGGTGTCCTACGGCAGCGGCGTCGAGGTGGCGGACCTCATCGCCACGGTCATCAAGACCGGCTACACCGCCGAGGAACCGCCCCCCGCCGAGCCGGAGCCCGAGCCCGCCCCCGACAGCGCCGAGACCACGGCCCCGGCGCCGGGCCGGCACGACCCGCTGCGCCACCGCGTGCTCGTCTCGCTCGCCCTGTCCCTGCCCGTCGTGGTGCTGGCGATGGTGCCCTCGCTCCAGTTCGACAACTGGCAGTGGCTCTCCCTCACCCTCGCCGCGCCGGTCGTCGTCTGGGGCGGGGCCCCCTTCCACAAGGCCGCCTGGACCAATGCCCGGCACGGTGCGGCCACCATGGACACCCTGGTCTCCCTCGGCACCCTCGCGGCGCTCGGCTGGTCCCTGTGGGCCCTGTTCTTCGGCGACGCGGGCATGACCGGCATGCGGCACGGCTTCGACCTCACCGTCACCCGTGCGGGCGGCTCGTCCTCGATCTATCTGGAGGCGGCCGCCGGGGTCACCACCTTCATCCTCATCGGCCGCTATCTGGAGGCGAAGTCCAAGCGGCGGGCGGGGGCGGCGCTGCGCGCACTGCTGGAGCTGGGCGCCAAGGACGTCGCCGTCCTGCGCGGAGGAGGGGAAGTACGGATCCCGGTGCGCGACCTGGCAGTCGGGGACCGCTTCGTCGTACGTCCCGGCGAGAAGATCGCCACGGATGGCACGGTGGTCGAGGGCAGCTCCGCCGTCGACGCCTCGATGCTGACCGGTGAATCCGTACCGGTGGACGTCGCGGTCGGTGACACGGTCGCGGGCGCGACCGTCAACACGGCGGGCCGCGTCGTCGTGGAGGCCACCCGGGTGGGCGCCGACACCCAGCTGTCCCGGATGACCCGCCTGGTGGAGGACGCGCAGAACGGCAAGGCGGAGGTACAGCGGATCGCCGACCGGATCTCCGCCGTCTTCGTGCCGATCGTGCTGCTGATCGCCGTGGGCACCCTGCTGGCCTGGTGGCTGACGACGAACGACGCGACCGCCGCCTTCACCGCCGCCGTCGCCGTTCTGATCATCGCCTGCCCGTGCGCCCTGGGCCTGGCCACCCCGACCGCGCTCATGGTCGGCACCGGCCGCGGCGCCCAGCTGGGCATCCTCATCAAGGGCCCCGAAGTGCTGGAGTCGACCCGCCGGGTGGACACCGTCGTCCTCGACAAGACCGGCACGGTGACCACCGGCAGGATGCGGCTGCACCAGATCATCCCCGCCCAGCGCACCGGCGAGGACGAGCTGCTGCGGCTCGCGGGCGCCGTGGAGCACGCCAGTGAGCATCCCATCGCCCGCGCCATCGCCGACGGCGCGGCCGAGCGCACCGGGACGCTCCCGGCGCCCGAGAGCTTCGCGTCCGAGCCCGGGCTCGGCGTCCGGGGCGTCGTCGACGGCCACGCGGTGCTCGTCGGCCGCGACACGCTGCTCGCCCAGTGGTCCATCGAACTGCCGGAGGACCTGGCGACCGCCAAGGCCGCGGCCGAGGCGGAAGGCCACACGGCGGTCGCCGTCGCCTGGGACGGGCACGCCCGCGGCGTCCTCACCGTCGCCGACGCCGTCAAGGAGACCAGCGCCGAAGCCGTCACCCGGCTGCGCGCCCTCGGACTCACCCCGGTGCTGCTCACCGGCGACAACCGGCGTGTGGCCGAGTCGGTCGCCCGCGAGGTCGGCATCGACGAGATCATCGCCGGCGTCCTGCCCCAGGACAAGGTCGACGTCGTGAAGCGGCTGCAGGACGAGGGCCGGACGGTCGCCATGGTCGGCGACGGGGTCAACGACGCCGCCGCCCTGGCCACCGCCGACCTCGGCCTCGCCATGGGCACCGGGACGGACGCGGCGATCGAGGCCGGCGACCTCACCCTCGTCCGGGGCGACCTGCGCGTGGCCGCCGACGCGATCCGGCTGGCCCGCCGGACCCTCGCCATCATCAAGGGCAACCTGTTCTGGGCGTTCGCCTACAACATCGCCGCGCTGCCGCTCGCCGCGGCCGGTCTGCTCAACCCGATGATCGCGGGCGCCGCGATGGCGTTCTCCTCCGTGTTCGTCGTGAGCAACAGTCTGCGACTGCGTTCCTTCACGGCGTCCACGGTCTCCACCAAGTCCCCATAAGCCACACAACACCCATACACAAGAGCCTCGAATTTTAAATCGGGGCTCTTGCCCTTTTACGCCCCCATATGGCAAGAGACGCAGATCACAGGCAACCCAACGTAACCATTGAGGCGGGTCGCGAGTCTAATGGGACGGTGGGGATACGTCTTGGGGGACGCATCCTGCTACGCGTGGCCGGGGCGACGTACTCGGGGAGCTTTGAGCGGCCCTCCCGTACGTACGCGTCCCGGCAGATCGCGTCCGTACGAGCCCGTACGGCCCACAGAACGCCCGGGCCGGATCCCGTGGGGGGAATCCGAACCGGGACAAGGGAAGCGCCCCGCTCCGACCCGTGGGGGGATCGGAAGCGGGGCGCTTCTCGCTTCTTTTGAGGCTCGGCCGGCCTTCGGCTCACTCGCCGGAAGAACGGGGCACCCGAGCGCGAAAGTGCCCCCGGCCGGTCAGACGGGGGCACCCTGGGGCTCTGCCAGAACCCTAGCGCTGCTCCACCGGGACGAAGTCGCGCTCGACGACGCCCGTGTAGATCTGGCGCGGGCGGCCGATGCGGGAGCCCGGCTCCTTGATCATCTCGTGCCACTGGGCGATCCAGCCCGGCAGCCGGCCGAGCGCGAACAGCACGGTGAACATCTCGGTCGGGAAGCCCATCGCCCGGTAGATCAGACCGGTGTAGAAGTCCACGTTCGGGTAGAGCTTGCGCTCCACGAAGTAGTCGTCGGCGAGCGCGTGCTCCTCGAGCTTGAGCGCGATGTCGAGCAGCTCGTCGGACTTGCCGAGCGCGGAGAGGACATCGTGCGCCGCCGACTTGATGATCTTCGCCCGGGGGTCGAAGTTCTTGTAGACGCGGTGCCCGAAGCCCATGAGCTTCACGCCGTCTTCCTTGTTCTTCACCTTGCGGATGAAGGTGTCGACATCGCTGCCGGACGCCTGGATGCCCTCCAGCATCTCCAGCACCGACTGGTTGGCGCCGCCGTGCAGGGGGCCCCACAGGGCGTTGATGCCCGCCGAGATGGAGGCGAACATGTTGGCCTGCGAGGAGCCGACGAGCCGGACCGTCGAGGTCGAACAGTTCTGCTCGTGGTCGGCGTGCAGGATCAGCAGCTTGTCGAGCGCGCTGACCACGACCGGGTCCAGCTCGTACTCCTGCGCCGGGACCGAGAAGGTCATGCGCAGGAAGTTCTCGACGTAACCGAGGTCGTTGCGCGGGTAGACGAACGGGTGACCCACCGACTTCTTGTACGCGTACGCCGCGATGGTCGGCAGCTTGGCCAGCAGCCGGATCGTCGACAGGTTGCGCTGCTTCTCGTCGAACGGGTTATGGCTGTCCTGGTAGAACGTCGACAGCGCGCTGACCACGGAGGACAGCATCGCCATCGGGTGCGCGTCCCGCGGGAAGCCGTCGTAGAACCGTTTGACGTCCTCGTGGAGCAGCGTGTGGCGGGTGATGTCCTCACGGAACGCGGCCAGTTCGTCGACCGTCGGCAGCTCACCGTTGATCAGAAGGAAGGCCGTCTCCAGGAAGGAGGCGCGCTCCGCCAGCTGCTCGATGGGGTACCCGCGGTACCGCAGAATGCCCTGCTCACCGTCCAGGTAGGTGATGCCGGACTTGTACGCGGCGGTGTTGCCGTAACCGGAGTCCAGGGTCACCAGACCGGTCTGGGCGCGCAGCTTGCCGATGTCGAAGCCCTTGTCGCCGACGGTGCTGTCGACCACCGGGTAGGTGTATTCGTCGTCTCCGTACCGCAGTACTACAGAGTTGTCGCTCACGTCATCCCTCACCGACGTCTGGTTCTCTTCCTCGAGGTGCCCTGACTCCCCCCACCTTCCCCTACTCGGGTGATGAAGCTGCACTCGGGGTCGACTGAAGGGCCTTTTGGCGGCACTCAGTGCCGCCTCCACGGCCATCCTGCCCCGTTCGTCACCGTTCGGAAACCCTCTTGACACACTCGACTCCTATGCCCCGCCGAGCCGGTGATCCAGCGCCGTACAGCGTCTGCCCGCCGAGACCGTACGCACCGCCTGCCCGAGCGCGCGGCGCGATCCGACCAGCACCACAAGGCGCTTGGCCCGGGTCACGGCCGTATACAGCAGGTTCCGCTGCAACATCATCCAGGCCCCGGTGGTCACCGGGATCACGACGGCCGGGTACTCACTGCCCTGGGAGCGGTGGATGGTCACCGCATAGGCGTGAGCCAGCTCGTCCAGCTCGTCGAAGTCGTACGGCACCTCCTCGTCCTCGTCCGTCAGCACGGTCAGCCGCTGCTCATCGGTATCGAGGGAGGTGACGACTCCAACCGTGCCGTTGAAGACCCCGTTGGCCCCTTTCTCATAATTGTTGCGGATCTGCGTCACCTTGTCGCCGACACGGAAGACCCGGCCGCCGAAACGCCGCTCCGGCAGGTCCGGCCGGGCCGGGGTGATGGCCTGCTGCAACAGTCCGTTGAGCGTGCCCGCGCCCGCCGGGCCACGGTGCATCGGGGCGAGGACCTGCACGTCACGGCGGGGGTCGAGGCCGAACTTCGCGGGCACGCGGCGGGCCGCGACATCCACCGTGAGCCGCCCGGCCTCCTCCGTGTCGTCCTCCACGAAGAGGAAGAAGTCCGACAGGCCCCGCGTGATCGGCGGGGCGCCGGAATTGATCCGGTGGGCGTTGGTGACCACCCCGGACTGCTGCGCCTGGCGGAAGATCCGGGTCAGCCGGATGGCCGGCACCGGGCTGCCGTCGGCCAGCAGATCCCGCAGCACCTCCCCGGCGCCGACGCTCGGCAGCTGGTCCACATCCCCCACGAACAGCAGATGGGCGCCCGGCGGGACCGCCTTGACCAGCTTGTTGGCCAGCAGCAGATCGAGCATCGACGCCTCGTCGACGACCACCAGGTCGGCGTCCAGCGGGCGGTCCTTGTCGTACGCCGCGTCCCCGCCGGGCCTCAGCTCCAGCAGCCGGTGCACCGTGGACGCCTCGGCCCCGGTCAGCTCGGCGAGCCGCTTGGCGGCCCGGCCGGTGGGGGCCGCGAGCACCACCTTGGCCTTCTTGGCGCGGGCCAGCTCCACCACGGACCGCACGGTGAAGGACTTGCCGCAGCCGGGGCCGCCGGTGAGCACCGCGACCTTCTCGGTGAGCGCGAGCCGCACCGCCTGGCTCTGCTCGGGGGCCAGGTCGGCGCCGGTGCGCCCCGCGAGCCAGCCCAGCGCCGCGTCCCAGTCCACGCCCTGGAAGGCGGGCATCCGGTCCTCCTCGGTGCGCAGCAGCCGCCGCACCTGACCGGCCAGCGAGATCTCGGCGCGGTGGAAGGGCACGAGATAGACCGCCGAGACCGGCTCGCCGTCCTCCGGGCCCGGCACCGGTTCGCGCACCACGCCCTCGTCCTCGGCCGCCAGCTCGCCCAGGCAGTCGATGACCAGACCGGTGTCGACCTGGAGCAACTTCACGGCATCGGCGATCAGTTGCTCCTCGGGGAGGTAGCAGTGGCCCTGATCGGCGGACTGGGACAGCGCGTACTGCAGACCGGCCTTGACCCGGTCGGGGCTGTCATGCGGGATGCCGACCGATTGGGCGATCTTGTCGGCGGTGAGGAAGCCGATGCCCCAGACGTCGGCGGCCAGCCGATACGGCTCGTTCTTCACTACCGCGATCGACGCGTCGTCGTACTTCTTGTAGATCCGCACCGCGATGGAGGTGGAGACTCCGACACCCTGGAGGAAGACCATCACCTCCTTGATGGCCTTCTGCTCCTCCCAGGCCGCGGCAATCATCTTCGTCCGCTTGGGGCCGAGGCCGGGGACCTCGATCAGCCGCTTCGGCTGCTCCTCGATGACGTCGAGGGTGTCGACGCCGAAGTGCTCGGTGATCCGGTCGGCGATCCGGGGGCCGATGCCCTTGATGAGACCCGATCCGAGATAGCGCCGGATGCCCTGCACGGTGGCGGGCAGGACGGTCCGGTAGTTCTCGACGGTGAACTGTTTGCCATATTGCGGATGGGAACCCCAGCGGCCCTCCATCCGCAGCGACTCGCCCGGCTGTGCGCCCAGCAGCGAGCCGACGACGGTCAGCAGATCGCCCGAACCACGGCCGGTGTCGACCCGGGCGACCGTGTACCCGTTCTCCTCATTGGCGTAGGTGATCCGCTCCAGAACCCCTTCGACCACCGCGAGTTTGAGCATGCACCGACCGTACCGCCAGGGGCGGACACCGGGCCGGGGCGAAAGCGAGCCTGTGGGTCATCCGAAGGGCCCGCGGTGACGGTTCGGGCGGAGCGGAACATCACGATCCGATTGCGGCCCGCTCCGGCATCTTGCCCCGCCCTCGTGTAATCGATTCCAATCTCCCTCGGCGTCATCGATGTAATCGATTCCACGAGGAGGTGGGGCGATGCCGGCCATCAAGGACGTGGCGCGGCGCGCCGGGGTCTCCGTCGCGACGGTCTCCCGGGTGCTCAACGACCACCCGGCCGTCCGTACGGATACCCGGGACAAGGTGCTCGCCGCCGTCGCCGACCTCGGCTACCGGCCCAATGCCGTCGCCCGCTCGCTGCGCACCCATCAGACCCGTGCCCTCGGGCTGGTCGTCAGCGATGTGCTGAACCCTTTCTTCACCGAGTTGGCCCGCTCGGTCGAGGACGCGGCCCGGGACCGGGGCTACAGCGTGGTCATCGGCAACGCCGACGAGCGGCCCGACCTCCAGGACCACCACGTCCGCACTTTGGTGGACCGCCGCATCGACGGCCTGCTGGTCAGCCCCACCGACGGCGGCTCCCCGCTGATGCTGGACGCCGCCCGCACCGGCACGCCCATGGTCTTCGTCGACCGCTGGATCGAGGGCGAGGGGCTGGACGAGGTGCCCGTCGTGCGCACCGACGGCCGGGGCGCGGTCCGCGATCTGGTCGCCCATCTGCACGCCCTCGGCCACCGCCGGCTCGCCATCATCGCGGGCCCGGCCGCCACCACCACCGGGCGCGAACGGGTGGACGCCTTCCGCTCCGCCCTGCGCGAGTTCGGCCTCGCCCTGCCCGCCGACCACATCGGCCAGGGCGACTTCCAGGCCGACAGCGGGCGGCGCGTGACCGCCCGCTTCCTCGACCTGCCCGAGCCCCCGGAGGCGATCTTCGCCGCCGACAATCTGATGGCGCTCGGCGCGATGGACGAGATCCGCTCCCGCGGGCTGCGGGTGCCCGACGACGTGGCGCTCGCCGCGTTCGACGACATCCCGTGGTTCGTCCACACCGATCCGCCGATCACCGCCATCGCCCAGCCCACCGGAGACCTCGGCCACGCCGCCGTCGGCGCGCTGATCGACCGCGTGGAGGGGCGGACCGCCGCATCGGTGACCCTGTCCGCCCGCCTGGTCCCCCGCCGCTCCTGCGGCGAGCCCGAAGGGAACACGCCATGACCACGACGCCCAGCCCCGAGCCGGAACCGGCGGACCACGGGGAGGAGATCCTGCGGATGGAGGGGGTCCGCAAAACGTTCCCCGGCGTGGTCGCGCTGGACGGCGTCGACTTCGACCTCCGCCGGGGCGAGGTGCACGTCCTCCTCGGCGAGAACGGCGCGGGCAAGAGCACGCTGATCAAGATGCTGTCCGGCGCGCACCGCCCCGACGGGGGACGCGTACTGGTCGACGGCAACCCGGTCCGCATCCAGGGCGCGCAGGACGCCGAGCGGTTGGGCATCGCCACCATCTACCAGGAGTTCAACCTCGTCCCCGACCTCAGCGTCGCCGAGAACATCTTCCTGGGCCGTCAGCCGCGCCGCTTCGGGCTGGTCGACCGTACGGCGATGGACGAGCGGGCCGCCGAACTCCTCGCCCGCGTCGGCGTGGACGTCTCTCCCCGTACCCGCGTCAGCGACCTGGGGATCGCCCGGCTGCAGATGGTCGAGATCGCCAAGGCGCTCAGCCTGAACGCCCGCGTTCTGATCATGGACGAGCCGACCGCCGTGCTCACCACGGACGAGGTCGACAAGCTCTTCCGGATCGTCCGCACCCTGCGCGCGGACGGGGTGGGCGTCGTCTTCATCACCCACCACCTGGAGGAGATCGCCGCCCTGGGCGACCGCGTGACCGTCCTGCGCGACGGCCGCAGCGTCACCCAGGTCCCGGCCACCACCGATCAGGACGAACTGGTGCGGCTGATGGTCGGGCGGTCCATCGAGCAGCAGTACCCGAGGGAGCGCCCGGCCTCCGGCAGCGCGTCCGGGAACGCGGGTGAGCCGCTGCTGAAGGTCCGGGGGCTCGGCCGCGGCGGCAGCTTCCAGGACATCGACTTCGACGTGCGTGCCGGGGAGGTGGTCGGCCTCGCCGGTCTCGTCGGGGCGGGCCGCACGGAGGTCGTACGGGCCCTCTTCGGCGCCGATCCGTACGACACCGGCACCGTCGAGGTCGCGGGCGTGCCGCTGCCCCGCCATGACGTGGTCGCCGCGATGGACGCCGGGATCGGCCTCGTCCCCGAGGACCGCAAGGGCCAGGGACTGGTCCTGGACGCGTCCGTACAGGAGAACCTGGGCCTGGTCACGCTGCGCGGCGCCACCCGCGCCGGGTTCGTCGACCGGGCCGGGCAGCGCCGCGCGGCGGAACGGATCGCCGAGCAGCTGGCGGTCCGGATGGCCGGGCTCGACCAGCGCGTGCGCACCCTCTCCGGCGGCAACCAGCAGAAGGTCGTCATCGGCAAGTGGCTGCTCGCCGACAGCAAGGTGCTCATCCTCGACGAGCCGACCCGCGGCATCGACGTGGGCGCCAAGGTCGAGATCTATCAGCTCATCAACGAACTCACCGCCTCCGGCCACGCCGTCCTGATGATCTCCAGCGACCTCCCCGAGGTGCTGGGCATGAGCGACCGGGTCCTGGTCATGGCGCAGGGCCGGATCACCGGAGAGCTGACCGCGCGGGAAGCGACCCAGGACGCCGTCATGGCCCTGGCGGTGAAGGACGTCAAGGGCGTCGAAGGAAGCACAGACGGCGCCGACGAAGGAGTCGGCGTCAACGAAAAGGAGGGCTCCCGTGGCCACTGACACGCTCGCGTCCACGAAGGACCCCGGGGGCCCGGCCGTACTGCGCCGCGTGCTGCTCGACAACGGCGCGCTGAGCGCCCTGGTGCTGCTGGTGGCGGCGATGTCGCTGCTGTCCGGCGACTTCCTCACCACCGACAATCTCCTCAACGTCGGCGTCCAGGCGGCGGTCACCGCGATCCTCGCCTTCGGCGTCACCTTCGTCATCGTCTCCGCGGGCATCGACCTGTCGGTCGGCTCGGTGGCCGCGCTGTCCGCCACCGTGCTCGCCTGGTCGGCCAGTTCGCAGGGGCTGCCGGTATGGCTCGCGGCGCTGCTCGCCGTCGCCACCGGCGTCGCATGCGGCCTGGTCAGCGGGGCGCTGGTGTCGTTCGGCAAGCTGCCGTCGTTCATCGCCACGCTCGCGATGCTGTCGGTCGGCAGGGGCCTCGCCCTGGTCATCTCACAGGGCAGCCCCATCTCCGTCCCGGATTCGGTGTCCGGCCTCGGCGACACGCTCGGCGGCTGGCTGCCGGTCCCGGTGCTCGTGATGATCGCCATGGGCCTGATCACCTCCGCGGTGCTGGGCCGTACGTACACGGGCCGCGCGATGTACGCGATCGGCGGCAACGAGGAGGCGGCCCGGCTCTCCGGCATCCGGGTGGGCCGCCAGAAGCTGGTCATCTACGCCCTGTCCGGCGGCTTCGCCGCGATCGCGGGCATCGTGCTCGCCTCCCGGCTGTCCTCCGCGCAGCCGCAGGCGGCGGTCGGCTACGAACTGGACGCGATCGCCGCGGTCGTCATCGGCGGCGCGAGCCTGTCCGGCGGCGTCGGCAAGGCGTCGGGCACGCTCATCGGCGCGCTGATCCTGGCCGTGCTGCGCAACGGGCTCAACCTGCTGGAGGTCTCCGCCTTCTGGCAGCAGGTCGTCATCGGTGTCGTCATCGCGCTCGCGGTACTGCTCGACACGGTGCGCCGGCGCGCCGGGGCCCGCCCCGCGGCGCCGGGCGCCTCGGCGGGCGGTCCGTCCGGCGGCGGCCGCAAGGCGGCCGTGAACGCCGGGAAGTTCGCGGTGGCCGCCGTGGTCGTCGCCGCGTTCGCCTTCGGCTCGTCCCTGTGGCACTCCGGTTCGGACAGCGGCGCGAAGACCAAGGTGGGGCTGTCGGTCTCGACCCTCAACAACCCCTTCTTCGTCCAGCTCAAGGCGGGCGCGCAGGCCGAGGCCAAGCGCGCCGGGATCAGCCTCACCGTCACCGACGCCCAGAACGACGCCTCCCAGCAGGCCAATCAGATACAGAACTTCACCAGCCAGAACATGAAGTCGATCATCATCAACCCGGTCGACTCCGACGCGGCGAGCCCGTCCGTCAAGGCGGCCAACAAGGCCGGTATACCGGTGCTCGCGGCCGACCGGACCGTCAACAAGGCGGACATCGCCTCCCTGGTGGCCTCCGACAACATCGCGGGCGGCAAGCTCGCCGCCAAGACGCTGGCCGAGCGGCTGGGCGGCAAGGGCCGGATCCTGGTCCTCCAGGGCGTCGCCGGTACGTCCGCCTCGCGCGAGCGCGGCCAGGGCTTCGCGGAGGGGCTGAAGGCCTACCCGGGCATCAAGGTCGTCGGCAAGCAGCCCGCGGACTTCGACCGCACCAAGGCCCTGGACGTGACCACCAACCTGCTCCAGGCCCACTCCGGCGTCGACGGCGTCTTCGCCGAGAACGACGAGATGGCACTCGGCGCGATCAAGGCGCTGGGCTCCAAGGCGGGCAAGTCCGTCAAGGTCGTCGGCTTCGACGGCGAGCCGGACGGTCTCAAGGCGGTACGGAACGGCACGCTCACCGCGACCGTCGCCCAGCAGCCCGAGCAGCTGGGGCGGCTGGTCGTACGGAACGCGATCAAGGCAGCGAAGGGTGAGAAGATCGCCGGTGCGGTCAAGGTCCCGGTGAAGGTCGTCGCGGCGAAGTGAACGGCTCACCGGCTGACACGTACCAGATGACAGGTGTCGGCTGACCACTGACGGATGACGGGTATCGGCTGACAGGTATCAGCTGACAAGCCACAGCCGACGAATGACAGCTGACAAGTGACAGCTGACGAGTGACGGCTGACGAGTGACAGCTGACAAAATCGCCCGTCTGAAAGGACATACCGCATGCACGACTACGACCTGCTGGTCGTGGGCTCGGCCAACGCCGATCTGGTGGTCGGCGTCGACCGCCGCCCCGGGGCCGGGGAGACCGTCCTCGGCTCCGACCTGGCCGTCCACCCCGGCGGCAAGGGTGCCAACCAGGCCGTCGCCGCCGGCCGGCTGGGGGCCCGCACCGCCCTGCTGGCCCGGGTCGGCGACGACGCCTACGGCCGGCTGCTGCTGGACTCGCAGCGGGAGGCCGGGGTCGACACCGCCGGGGTCCTGGTCGGCGGCGCGCCCACCGGAGTGGCGCTGATCACGGTGGACCCCTCCGGCGACAACAGCATCGTGGTCTCCCCCGGCGCCAACTCCCGGCTCACCCCCGGAGACGTGCGCGGCGCCGGGAGCCTGCTGGCCGCCGCCCGCGTCGTCTCCCTCCAACTGGAGATCCCGCTGGAGACGGTCGCCGAGGTGGTGCGCACCGCGGACGCGGGCTTCGGCGACCGGCCCGGGCCGCGCGTGGTGCTCAACCCCTCCCCGCCCGCGCCCCTGCCCGCCGAGGTGCTCGCCGCGTGCGATCCCCTCGTCGTCAACGAGCACGAGGCGCGGTATCTGCTGAGCGGCGATCCGGCCGGGGACGCCACGGACCCCGAGGCGTGGGCGTCGGCGCTGCTGTCGCGCGGCCCGCGCTCGGTGGTGGTCACCCTGGGCGGCGCGGGCGCGCTCGTCGCCGACGGCGACCGTACGGTCCATGTCCCCAGCCTGCCGGTCGACGCCGTGGACACCACGGGCGCCGGTGACGCCTTCACCGGCGCGCTCGCCTGGCGCCTGGGCGTCGGCGACGACCTGGAGACCGCGGTCCGGTACGCCGTACGCGTCGGCGCGGCCGCGGTCACCCGGGCCGGGGCGCAGGTGTCGTTCCCGACCGCCGACGAGCTGGCCGCCCTGTGAAGCGCGCGGGGATCCTCAACCGTCATCTCAGCGCGGGTATCGCGCTGCTGGGCCACACCGACACGGTGATGGTGTGCGACGCGGGCCTGCCGATACCGTCCTGCGGTCCCGTCGTCGTCGACCTCGCCTTCAGGGAGGGTGTGCCGTCCTTCGAGCAGGTGCTGACCGGGCTGCTGGACGAGCTGGTGACCGAGGGGGCGGTCGCGGCGCAGGAGGTGAGCGAGCACAACCCGGCGGCGATGGCCCTGCTCGACGCCTGCTTCCCCTACCCCGCGCTGGATCTCGTGTCCCACGAGGAGCTGAAGTCCCGGACGGCCACGGCGAAGCTGGTCGTACGGACCGGTGAGGCGCGGCCGTACGCGAACGTACTGCTGCGGTGCGGCGTGCCGTTCTGAATCACTCCGCCGAAAACGATGCGGCGAAATAAATTCAACGGCGGCGCGAATAACCGTATTCCGGCTCGCGGTTGAGAGGTTGGCGATTCGATCATCAAATGCGCCGACCTGTCAACCGCCCTCGGCGCCACTGCCGCCCTTCGGCCATAAGTGAGTTCTTTGTCACGGCGAACGCCTCCTACGCCGGCCTCGCCCCGACAACGAAGTCGTCGGGAACCTCGATCCACGGCGAACACGCACCACGAGGCGGCAACCGGCAGCTCAAACGCGCGATGTTCCTGTCCGCGTTCGCAGCACTGCACGATCCCGCCTCCCGTTCCTACTACGACCGGTGCCGGGCCCGCGGAAAGACCCACACCCAGGCACTTCTCCGCCTGGCCCGCCACCGCATCAGCGTGCTGTTCGCCATGCTCCGCGACGGCACCTTCTACGAACCCCGAACCCCACGCCTCGCTTGACGAAAGACATAGAGGCACCCCCGGGGGCCGCGGGATGGCCGGGCGTCCCGCCCCAGCGCGGGGGCGGGACGGGCTCCGGCGGAGGCCCGTCCCTCAGACGCAGACCGCCCAGGCAGCCCGCCAGCCGGCGGCGCCGGATCGCGCGGACGGTGACCCTCCTGCTCCGCCTGCCGCTCCTGGCAGCCGCGGGCACCTACGTCTGGGCCGACAGCGCCCTCGACCGCCGGGTCGACCTCGACAAGGCCGCCGCGGACCGCCCGCCGCACGGCAAGGGGACCAACTATCTGATCGTGGGCTCCGACAGCCGCAACGGACTGTCCGGCGCCACCAAGAAGCAACTGCACACCGGCTCCGCCGACGGCGGCCGCACCGACTCGGTGATGGTGCTCCACACCGGTGCCCACGGCAGCACCTTGATGAGCCTCCCGCGTGACTCCTGGGTGACCATTCCCTCCTTCATCCGTCCCGAGACCGGCAAGCACTACCGCGCGGCCCGGAACAAGCTGAACGCGGCGTACTCGCTGGGCGGTCCCGATTTACTCATCCGCACCATCGAGCGCAATACGGGTCTGCGCATCAACCACTACGCGGAAATAGGGTTCGCGGGCTTCGTGGGTCTGGTGAACGCGGTCGGTGGCGTGGACATGTGCGTGAAGAAGAATGTCAAGGACGAGAAGTCGGGGCTGAATCTGAAGAAGGGCTGTCACAACCTCGATGGCGCCCAGGCGCTCGCATTCGTCCGGCAGCGTCACCAAGAGGCCCAGGGAGACCTCGGACGTTCCAAGAATCAACAGAAATTCCTCGCCGCGCTCGCCCACAAGGCCGCCACGCCGGGTGTCGCACTCGACCCGTTCACGCTCTATCCGACGATACGCGCGGGGCTGGACACCCTCATCGTCGACAAGGGCATGAGCATGCCCGATCTCCTGTCGCTGTTCGAGGCGATGAAGGGCGTGACGGCCGGCCACGGGCAGCGGATCAACGTCCCCGTCTCCAGCCTGGGTTTCCGGACCTCGAAGGGCAGCGCCGTACGGTGGAACACCGCGCGGGCGAACAAGCTCTTCGGCGAGCTGAGGCACGACCGCCCCCTGAGCCGCGACCTGCGCTAGGCACCCCCAGGACAAGGCGGAGACGCGTTTCGAGGGGCCCGGTCCGTCGACCAGGCCCCTCGTTTCCCCTCCCCAGGGCTTCCTCTGAAATCCCCCCAGATCCCCTCCCAGGAAGCCCGATGCCAGGTACGACCGGCCAGGGTGCGGAAGGGTTGCACGATTTTCTGAAGTTATTGATCCGTTACTTCAGGTCCGCAGAACTCCGTCGTGGACCGGGGCGCCGGGGGAGTCGTCGTGGAGCCATGAGTACGCGACGGGGTGCGGCCTGGGCGTCCGCGGGCTGGTGCCGGGGAACGACGTTTCGCGCAGCTTCAGCGGTTTGATGATCCGCCGCGTCGCCTCCCGCGCGTAGGAGTGTTCCCGTCGCCTTCTCGATGACCATCCCCGCGAGGACGTAGTCGGTGTTCGAGTACCGCGGCTCCCCGCCCGGCGCGGAGTGTGGCGGATGCTTCATCGCGACCGCCACCAAATCCTCGGGCGTGTAGGTGTCGTAGCGGTGCTCGGGGAAGCCGCCGCCGGAGGTGTTGGCCTGGAAGTCCGGGTCGTCGGTGTAGTTGTGGAGGCCGCTGGTGTGGTTGAGCAGGCGCCGCAGGGTGATCCCGCCACCGTCGTTCCCGTTGCCCCGGACCAGCCCGGGCAGCCACCCCGGGCATCCCGCCCTCCTCCACCCACTCCCGCAGCGCGTCACGCGTGGCCTCGTGGCCGTCCGTCGTGGCGGCGTGCGCGGGCGCGAGGGTGGCGGCGCCCACGGCCAGGCTCACCACCAGGGCGCATAAGCCCCCGCGTGCCGTTCTCTGTCTCATCCGCAGACCTCCGGGTCGCCGTGGGGCCCGGGTGGCCCCCGTGGTGTGAGTGACGCGGCTCGCGCCCCGGGGGTTGATCGGCTTGCTCCGGCGCCGCGGAGAGGTGGCCCCGCCGTCGCGGAAAAATTTCCGGGTGGCCGCGACAACCCCGGGTGGGGCCGCACGTCTGGTGGGGTGAAGGCGGGTTTCCGGGGTGGGTCTTCCGGCCTCCGGCGCCGCCTGACCCGTCAGCGTTCCCCCGACCTCTTGGAGTCGTCCCTATGCGGCACATCCGCGCACAAAAGCCGAGCCGCCCCGCGCGCACCTGGGTGCTGGGGTCGGCCGCCGGCATCGCCCTGCTCGTGGGCGGCGGCATGGCCGCCCAGGCGGCCACCGCCGACCACGCGCGACCGGCCACCACATCGAGCACGTCCACCCCGGTGCCGGTGCCGTCCGCCCCGGACGACACCCAGCCCAAGCCCGTCCCGTCCGTCCCCGGCTCCGCACACCCCAAGCCCGTGCCCTCCACCCCCGACGACACCCAGCCCAAGCCCGTCCCGTCCGTCCCCGGCTCCACGCACCCCAAGCCCGTGCCCTCCACCCCCGACGACACCCAGCCCAAGCCCGTCCCGTCCGTCCCCGGCTCCGCACACCCCAAGCCGGTGCCCTCCGCTCCGGCCCGCCCCTAGCCGCCAGTCCCGGATGGGTCGGGGCCGGATCCGGAGCCGGCCCCGGCCCACCGATGAGGTGAACGAGGACGATGCAGCTCACTCATGTCCTGCCGTGGTGGGTCCGGCTGCTCCGCCGCACCCGGACGACCGCCACGCCGCCGGGCGTCGAACCGCCACGCGCCCGGCGGCGGTTCCGGCTGCTCAAGCCGGTGGACGGCCGGGACGGCCAAGGCGGCCGGAACGGCCGGGAGCCGAGCCCCACGCTGGCCGATCTGTACCGGGCCCGGCGGCTGGACATGGTCCGGCTGGCGGTGTTCCTGGTGGACGACCAGCACACCGCCGAGGACGTCGTCCAGGACGCCTTCGCCGCGGTGTGCCGCAGGCACGGTTCCGCGTTGGACAGCCTGGAGGACGCGCACGCCTATCTGCACACCGCTGTCGTCAACGCCGCCCGCTCCGTGCTGCGCAGACGCCGCACGGCGCGCGCGTACACCCCGCCCCACCAGGGGCAGGGCGCGCCGGTCGACGAGCGGCTCCTGCTCGCCGAGGAGCACCGCCAGGTTCTGGACGCGCTGGCGAAACTCACCCGGCGTCAGCGTGAGGTACTGGTGCTGCGCTACTGGTCGGACCTGACCGAGGCACAGATAGCGGAGACCCTGGGCGTGTCCCGTGGAACGGTGAAGTCCACCGCGAGCCGCGCGCTGGACACCCTCGAGAAGCTGCTGGAGGTGGACCGATGACAACGAGGCGTCCCGCCGTCGAACGACGGCTGCGCACCGCCCTCGACGCCCGTGCGCGGCTCATCACCGCCCACGATCTGTCACCGGCGCGGCCTCCCGTGGGCCGGGCCTGGGGGACCCGCCGGATCCGGCGGACCGCGTCCCTCGTCGTCGCGGCCGCGGCCGCCACCGCGGTCCTGTGCTTCCTGCTCCTTCCCGGTTCGCCGGGGCGAAGCCGTCCGGAGCCGCCGGCCCACCACCCCCGCGTCTCCGACACCCCCACCCCCGCCCCCGCCCCCACCTCCACCCCGGGCGACAGCACCCGCCCCCGGCCGTCCCCCTCGAAACCGGCCCCGGGGCTGCCGCGCTGACCGGCTGGGGCGGAAATCGGCACCGAGCGCGGGGATCGCGGCCGGCCCGTACGGCGCCCCGCGCTCCAGGGGCTCCCACCTGCTAGCTTCCGAAGGCGTGAACGACAACGTGTACGTGGGCAACGCGGGCAAGGACGCGGCACTGGACCGGGGGTGGATCCTCGGGCACTTCAAGGAGGCCGACGACCCCCGCCACAGTGAGGATGTGGAGATCAAGTGGGGCGTCCACCCGCCCGGGGACGAGCGGGCGGAGTGGGTGCGGGGCGAGGAGCGGACGGCTCTGCTGGTGCTGATCAGCGGCCGCTTCCGCGTCGAGCTGCCCGGCCGCAGCGTCCTCCTGGAGCAGCAGGGTGATTACGTCGTGTGGGGGCGCGGCGTCGACCACTCCTGGTGCGCGGAGGAGGAGTCGGTGGTGTTGACCGTGCGGTGGCCGTCGGTGCCCGGATACGCGGTGACCCCAGCGGTGGCCCCAGCGGTGGTCCCATAGGCGAACGGGCAGCCGACGGCGGTCGCTACAGCACCAGCGCGCGGTAGCGGTCGGCCACCTCCGCCAGGACCTCGGCGCCGTCGCGGGCCCAGAGGTCCGGGTTGAAGATCTCGACCTCGATGGGGCCGTCGTAGCCGGTCGCGTCGAGCTGTTCGCGGAACCAGCGGAAGTCGACCGCGCCGTCGCCGAGCTGGCCCCGGCCCAGCAGCACGCCCTCCGGCAGGGGTGTGATCCAGTCGGCGAGCTGGAAGGCGGCGATGCGGCCTTCCGAGCCGGCGCGGGCGATCTGGGCGGCGATGGTGTCGTCCCACCACAGGTGGTAGGTGTCCACGACGACGCCGACCTGGTGGGCCGGGAAGCGGGTCGCCAGGTCGAGGGCCTGGGCCAGGGTGGAGACCACGCAGCGGTCGGAGGCGTACATCGGGTGCAGAGGTTCGATGGCCAGGCGGACGCCGCGCTCGGCGGCGTACGGGCCCAGCTCGCCCAGGGCGTCGGCGATGCGCTCGCGGGCGGCGAACAGGTCGCGGCTGCCGGGCGGGAGGCCGCCGGAGACCAGGACCAGGGTGTCGGTGCCGAGGGTGGCGGCCTCGTCGATGGCGGCGCGGTTGTCGGCGAGGGCGGCGGCGCGCTCATCGGGGTCGAGCGCGGTGAAGAATCCGCCGCGGCACAGCGAGGTGACGGTCAGGCCAGCGTCGCGGATGAGCCGGGCGGCGGCCTCCACTCCGTACTTCTGGACCGGTTCGCGCCACAGACCGACGCCCGTGACGCCCGCCTTGACGCAGCCCTCCGCCAGCTCCGGCAGCGACCACTGCTTGATCGTTTCCTGGTTCAGGCTCAGGCGCGGCACGGAACTCATTGGGCGACTCCATGGACGGACAGCAGGTGCTTCATACGGGACTCCGCCAGGGCCGGGTCCGGGAACAGACCGAGTCCGTCGGCCAGTTCGTACGCCCGCGCCAGGTGCGGCAGCGAACGGGCCGACTGCAGGCCGCCCACCATGGTGAAGTGCGACTGGTGGCCCGCCAGCCAGGCCAGGAAGACCACGCCGGTCTTGTAGTAGCGGGTCGGGGCCTGGAAGAGGTGGCGGGAGAGTTCCACGGTGGGGTCGAGCAGGGCGCGGAAGCCCGCGGTGTCGCCGGTGTCCAGGCGGCGTACGGCCTCGGCGGCGAGCGGGCCCAGCGGGTCGAAGATGCCCAGCAGGGCGTGGCTGAAGCCGCGGTCGTCGCCCGCGATCAGCTCGGGGTAGTTGAAGTCGTCGCCGGTGTAGCAGCGCACCCCGTGGGGGAGCTTGCGCCGCAGGTCGATCTCGCGCTGGGCGTCCAGCAGGGAGACCTTGATGCCGTCGACCTTGTCGGGGTGGGCGGCGATGACGTCGAGGAAGGTGCGGGTGGCGGCGTCCAGGTCGGCGCTGCCCCAGTAGCCCTCCAGGGCCGGGTCGAACATCGGGCCCAGCCAGTGCAGGACGACCGGCTCGGTGGCCTGGCGCAGCAGATGGCCGTAGACGTCGAGGTAGTCGTCCGGGCCCTTGGCGGCGGCGCACAGGGCGCGGGAGGCCATCAGGATCGCCTGGGCGCCGGAGGCCTCGACGACGGCGAGCTGTTCCTCGTAGGCGGCGCGGACCTCGTCCAGGGTGCGGTCCCCGGGCGGCAGCTGGTCGGTGCCGACACCGCAGGCGATGCGGCCGCCGGCCGCCTTCGCCTCGGCCGCCGAACGGCGGATCAGCTCGGCGGCGCCCGCCCAGTCCAGCCCCATGCCGCGCTGGGCGGTGTCCATGGCCTCGGCGACGCCGAGCCCGTGCGACCACAGGTGGCGGCGGAAGGCGAGGGTGGCGTCCCAGTCGACGGCGGCGGGGCTGTCGGGACTGACGTCGGCGTACGGGTCGGCGACCACGTGGGCGGCCGAGAAGACGACGCGGGAGGTGAGCGGGGCCCCGGTCGTCGGGGAGAGCGGTTCGGTGCGGGGCTCGTAGGGGCGGGTGGTGCCGCCCGGCGCGGGGAGGTGGAGGGTCACAGCGTCAGCTCCGGCACGTCCAGCCGGCGGCCCTCCGCCGAGGACGCGAGGCCCAGCTCGGCGAGCTGGACGCCGCGCGCACCGGCCAGCAGGTCCCAGCGCCAGGGCTCGTCCAGGGCGACGTGGCGCAGGAACAGTTCCCACTGGGCCTTGAAGCCGTTGTCGAACTCCTCGTTGTCCGGGATCTCCTGCCACTGGTCGCGGAAGGACTCGGTGGCCGGGAGGTCGGGGTTCCAGACCGGCTTGGGGGTGGCCGAGCGGTGCTGGACGCGGCAGTTGCGCAGGCCCGCGACGGCGGAGCCCTCGGTGCCGTCGACCTGGAACTCGACCAGCTCGTCGCGGTTGACGCGGACCGCCCAGGAGGAGTTGATCTGGGCGATGGCGCCGCCCTCGAGCTGGAAGATGCCGTAGGCCGCGTCGTCGGCGGTGGCGTCGTACGGCTTGCCCTGCTCGTCCCAGCGGTGCGGGATGTGGGTGGTGGTCTGGGCCTGGACGGTGCGGACGGGGCCGAACAGCTCGTGCAGGACGTACTCCCAGTGCGGGAACATGTCGACGACGATGCCGCCGCCGTCCTCGGCGCGGTAGTTCCACGAGGGGCGCTGGGCGCTCTGCCAGTCGCCTTCGAAGACCCAGTAGCCGAACTCGCCGCGGATCGAGAGGATCTTCCCGAAGAAGCCGCCGTCGATGAGCCGCTTCAGCTTCAGCAGCCCCGGCAGGAAGATCTTGTCCTGGACGACGCCGTGCTTGACGCCGGCGGCCTGGGCGAGCCGGGCCAGTTCGAGGGCGCCGTCGAGGCCGGTGGCGGTGGGCTTCTCGGTGTAGATGTGCTTGCCCGCCGCGAGGGCCTTCTTGATGGCCTCCTCACGGGCGGCGGTGACCTGCGCGTCGAAGTAGATGTCGACGCTGTCGTCGGCGAGCACGGCGTCCAGGTCGGTGGAGACGTCGGCGACGGGGTCGAGGCCGTGGCGCTCGGCCATCTCCTTCAGGGCGTGCTCGCGGCGGCCGACGAGCAGCGGTTCGGGCCACAGCACACTGCCGTCGCCGAGGTCGACGCCGCCTTGTTCGCGGATGGCGAGGAGCGACCGGACGAGGTGCTGGCGGTATCCCATCCGGCCGGTCACACCGTTCATGGCGATCCGCACGGTCTTACGTGTCACGTGGCTTCGTCTCCTCACCAAGGTCACCAGAGGTGGTAACAGCATCGCAGTAAGCGCTTCACAGTAAGCGCTTACTAGTGGCTACGCTAACTCCCCCGGCCATCCCTGTACAGAGCGGGCACGGGGGCGGCACAGGGGTCAGTCAGCGCTTCACCGCGGAGTCACCGCAGAGTCAAGCGATACACGAGCGGTGAACGCCCGGTGATCAGCACGCGCAGCCCGGACACCGGCAGATCGCCGCCCATCCAGGTATAGCGCTCCCCCGGGTCCATGACGGCGGGCTGGCGCGGGCCGCTGCCGTTGCCCGGGCCGAAGGTGATCACGTCATCGCCGCACGTGTACGTCCCGTACCCCTTGACCAGCTGATACGTGTCCTTCTGGCCGGGCACGGGCTCGACGCCGGTCAGCGTGCCCCCGGTGCGGAAGCACAGCTCCAGGGCGAGCGGGACCTCGGACTCGCCGACCTCGACGTCCAGGTTCCAGCCGCCGTCCGCCTCGGCCGCCCGCACCTCGGTGTGCAGGGTGCGCCACTGCTTGGGGCGGTGCGGGAAGTCCATCGCGGACCAGAAGCGGCCGTCGTCGGTCAGCGGATAGCGGCCGTCGGGGTGGCGGTGCTGCGGGGGCAGCGGCAGGTGGTATCCGGCGCGGACGTCCGCCCACAGCCGCCAGCCGTCCGCCGTGCGCTCGACGTTCTCGGCGCGGAAGTGGCCGAGCGAGAAGAACTGCGGGGACAGCCGCAGCGAGTCCAGGATCGCGGCGCCCTTGCGCCACTTGAAGAAGGTCGGGTTGGTGGACAGGCCCGAGGAGATCGCGTGGACGTCGGGGAAGTCCGTGCCGCCGAACAGGGACGTACGGGTGGCGCCCCGGCCGATCCGCACCAGCCCGCTGTCCTTGTCGTGCCAAGTGAACTCCGACGGCACGGCGGTGGCCTTCGGCAGCGGCGCGGCCAGCTCCGGTTCGTCCAGCACCTCGGCGAGGAAGTCCCCGAGCGGGGTCTCGTCGAAGGTCTGGTCCGCACCGCGCCGCTGGACGGTCTCGGCCATGGCCGCGAAGCGCCCGTCCTTGTCCCGGATCGCCAGCGCCCGGTACTGCAGCCAGTACTCGGACAGGTGCTTGACCGTCTTCTGGTCCTGGCGGCGCGAATGCACCGTCTCCACGTCGCCGTTGGGCTCCACGAGGTGGAGCGTGGCCTCCAGGTTGCGCCGCACGGTGTCGTACAGCTTCGGGCGGTCGGTGAGCCGGGCCAGGGTCAGCAGCGCGGGGTTGGTGACGATGGGCGCGTAGGTGGCGCTGCGCTCGCTGTACTGGCCCGCCTCGTACTGGTCGATGCCCTCGGCCAGCCAGTCGTCGATGCGGCGGGTGTAGCGGTCGTCGGGCCAGAAGGAGTTGACGCGGGCGAGCGCGGCGCACACCTTCCAGCGGTGGTTGGGGGTGTGCAGCCCGCCGGTGGAGAGCCCCGCCCCGGCCTTGCGGAGGATCTTCTTCAGGGTGGCGCGGACCTTCGCGGTGGACGGGTGGTCGTCGTCGTCCAGCAGGCCGTACAGCAGGCCCAGGTCGACGATCGAGAAGGCGGTGTCCGGCGGGGAGTGCACCGCGCCCTGGTCGAAGAGGCCGTCGTCGAACTGGGCGGCGGCCAGCGCGTCGGCGAGCCGGGTCATGGGCGCGATGAGCGCGGCGTCGTGGTGGTGCTCGGCGTCGGCCCATACGTGGACGGAGGTCAGCAGGCGCAGGCTGCGGGCGGCGGGGCGGGCCTGGCCGAGGTTGTTCAGCTGGGCGAGGGTGGCGTCGAGCCCGTCGACCACTTCGGCCACCCGCTTGTCGGCGGCCTTGGTGAGCAGCTCCAGGAACGGCTTGTCGGTATGGCCGACGGCAGCGGCCGGGGGCGCGCCGGGCGCGGCGAGAAACCCGCCCGCTGCGGCGGATCCGGCGAGGAAGTGACGTCGGGGCAGGCTCAAAGGTGGTGCTCCGTGGCTCTGGCGGCGATCGCGAGCGGACCGGGGACGAGGAAGAGAAGGGGCGGATAGGCCCAGGCGCAGACGGCGGCGGTGGCCACGGCCAGCAGCAGCACGAGGCTCGCGCGCGGGGTGCGCACACCGGCGTACGCGGCCGAGCGTAGCGCGGTGCGCCAGCTCGTCGCCGATTCGGGGCGGGCGCAGGCCCGCAGCAGGACGACCGTGAGCAGCCCGGCCACCGCGAGCAGCGCGGGCCGGAAGGCGACCGCGCCGGGCAGGCCCGCCCCGGACGCGAGCGCGTTGAACAGCAGCAGCGCGCCACCGGCCAGCATCCCGGCCCCGGCCAGCAGGTCGCCGGTGCGCAGCCGGGCCCGCAGGGCGCGGAGGTAGCCGCCCGCGGTGGCGGGGGCGTCCTCCCGCACCCGCCGGTCGAGGACGGCGCAGGCCGTGGACATGGCGGCGGGGGCGGTGATCAGCGGCAGCGAGGCGGCGGCCGTGGCCAGGCCCACCGCCAGGACGTCGGCGAAGAGGGCGAAGCGCGGGCCGGTCAGCTCGCCCGGTTCACGGGTGGTCGCGGAGGACGGCATGGCGGCTCACCCCTTCAGCCCGGAGCTGGCCATGCCCTCGACCAGGAAGCGCTGGAAGGCGAGGAAGAAGAGCACGATGGGCAGCAGGGCGAAGACCGACATCGCGAACATCGGGCCGAACGCCGACTGGCTGGAGGCGTCCACGAAGGAGCGCAGGGCCAGGGTCAGGGTGAACTTCTCCGGCTCGAAGAGGTAGATGAGCTGGGTGAAGAAGTCGTTCCAGGTCCAGATGAAGGTGAAGATCGCGGTGGTGATCAGCGCGGGCCTGGTCAGCGGCAGGATGACGCTGAAGAAGGAGCGGAAGGGCCCGCAGCCGTCGATCCGGGCCGCCTCCTCCAGCTCGCGCGGCAGCCCGCGCATGAACTGGACGATGAGGAAGACGAAGAAGGCGTCGGTGGCCAGGAACTTCGGCAGGATCATCGGCCAGTAGGTGTTCACCATGCCGAGCTGGTTGAAGATGATGTACTGCGGGATGAGGATCGCGTGGTGCGGCAGCATGATCGTGGCGATCATGAAGGCGAACAGCGGCCCGCGCATCCGGAACCGCAGCCGGGCGAAGGCGTACGCGGCGAGCGAGCAGCTGATGACGTTGCCGAGGACGGCGCCGCACGCGATGAGCAGCGAGTTCCACAGCAGCCGGCCGACGCTGACCTCGTTCACGCCCTCCAGGGCGGTGGTGTAGTTGCTCCATTCCAGGTGGCTGGGGAGCAGCTTGAGGCTGGCGATGACCTCGTCGGCGGGTTTGAACGAGGTCGCCACCATCCAGGCCAGCGGATAGAGCATCACCAGCAGCACGGCGATGAGGCAGATGTGCAGGACGATCCGGCCCGTTGGCCGCCGCCGCGCCACCGGGGCGGTGGTGGTGATCGGGGCGGTGGTCATCGGCCCCCCTCGTTGTTGTCGTTGGCGTAGAAGACCCAGGCCCGGGAGGTCCGGAAGAGGACCGCGGTGACGGCTCCGATGGCTATCAGCAGCACCCACGCCATGGCGGAGGCGTAGCCCATGTGAGAGGCGACGAAGCCGCGGTCGTAGAGGTAGAGCGTGTAGAAGAGGGTGGAGTCGGCGGGCCCGCCCTGTCCGCCGCTGACCGCGAAGGCGGGGGTGAAGACCTGGAACGCCTGGATCATCTGGAGCACCAGGTTGAAGAAGAGGACGGGGGACAGCATCGGGATGGTGATCGAGCGGAACTGCCGCCACCAGCTCGCCCCGTCCACGGCCGCCGCCTCGTACAACTCCACCGGTATCTGCTGGAGCCCCGCCAGGAAGATCACCATGGGGGCACCGAACTGCCATACGGTCAGCAGCGCGACCGCGAGCAGCGCCCAGCCCGGCTTGGTGGTCCAGCCACCGGTGTGGATGCCGACGCCGGAGAGGAGTTTGTCGACGGTGCCGCCGTTGCTGAAGATCGCCCGCCAGACGAGGGCGATGGACATGGACGCGCCGAGCAGCGAGGGCGCGTAGAACGCCGATCGGTAGAAGCCCTTGCCCCGCCTGACGGGCTTCAGCCCGAGCGCCACGGCGAGGGCCGCCGCGAGCTGCAGCGGCACCGCGATCACGACATAGGTGAGGGTCGTGGTGACCGACCGCCAGTAGCGGGGGTCCTCGGTGAACATCTGGGTGTAGTTGCGGAGGCCCACCCAGCTCGGGGCGTCGAACATGTCGTAGTCGGTGAACGACAGATACAGCGATACGGCCATGGGCAGCAGCGTCAGCACGGCGGCACCGAGCACCCACGGCGACAGGAACACCCAGGCGGCGCCCTGCCGTTCGCGCTTCGGCCGCCGCCGCTCGCCGGTACGGACGGCAGCGCCGTCCTCGGAGCGGGTCATGGTCGTGCTCATTGCCTCAGCTCCGCCTTCGCCTCGGTGATGTAGTCCTCGGCCGCCTCGCGGGGAGACATTCGCTCGTAACTCACTTGGTCGTAGTCGCGCTGGAAGGTGGTCTGGAGGGAGGCGTCGCCCTTGGGCGGGGCCTCCGGCGGGGCATCGAGCTTGCCCTCGAACTGCTTCTGGTAGTCGTAGACGACCTTGTCGAAGCCCTCCAGCTTGGGCAGCGCCCGTTTCCGGCTGGACTCATTGGCCGGGATGCCCCGGGAAGCCCCGAGGATGGCCCCCGCCTGCGGGTCGTTGAGCAGGAAGTCGATGAACCGGGCCGATTCCCTGGGGTGTGCCGTTTTGGCGGACGCCCCGAAGAACATCGACGGCTTGAAGAACTGGCCCCGCTTCCCGGTCACGTCGACCGGCAGCGCCGCGAGTCTCACTTTTCCCTCGCCGATGATCGCCTGGTAACCGCTGGCCGCCGAGTCCCAGTTGAAGCTGGTCACGCCCTTGCGCAGGCCCAGCGCGGTGGTCTCCACCGATCCGTCCATCCGGGTGGTCACCTCGGCCGGGGCCACCGCGCCCTCCTTGCGCAGCTTGGTGCACCACTGCCAGTAGCGCGTCAGGTCGTCGGCGTCGAAGCCGAGGCGGGTACCGCCGTGGGTGTAGAGGGCCTTGCCCTTCCCGCGCAGCCAGACCTCGAAGATGTCCTCGCTCTGACCGGGGTCGGTGGAGCCGGCCTGGCCCCCCGCGGCCTTCGACCTGGACAGCTTGAGCATCGCGTCGGCCCAGTCGTCCCACGTCCAGTCGGGGGTGGGTTCGGGGATGCCCGTCGCGCGCCACAGCGCCGAGTCGTACGCCACCGTCTCGGTGTTGCGGGCCGCCGGAATCGCGTACTGCTTGCCGTTCACCACACCCGTGGCCAGCAGCCCCTTGTCGATCTCGGCGGTCCGCAGCTCGGGGTACCTGTCCAGGTCCAGCAGGAT
The DNA here is from genome assembly GCF_001417735.1 of Streptomyces sp. NBRC 110028. Taxonomy (GTDB): domain Bacteria; phylum Actinomycetota; class Actinomycetes; order Streptomycetales; family Streptomycetaceae; genus Streptomyces. The sequence goes on along the minus strand of NZ_BBUZ01000028.1, from coordinate 127,408 downwards.
CCCGGAGTTCGAGTACTGGTCGATCTGCCGGTAGTCGAGCTGCATCACATCGGGTGCGTCACCGCCCGCGGCCTGGGTGGCGAGCTTCGCCTTGTAGGTGTCGAAACCCGCGAAGGACGTACTGATGTCGATGCCGGGGTGGCGCTTCTCGAAGAGCTTGACGGCCTCCTCGGTGCGGGCGGCCCGGTCGGGGTTGCCCCACCAGGCGAACCGGAGGGTGACCTTGCCGCCCGAGCCGCCGCCCTCACCGCCGCCGCAGCCCGTCAGGGTCAGGGTCCCGCCGAGTGTGAGGACGAGAGACAGTGCGCAGGACACCGTTGTCCCTTTTTTGCGCATCGCCGGACCGACCTCCCTCCTGTGATGTGCCGATGTGCCTGTCCATGTGGGGGGGATGCCGGTGCCTATTCGCCGTAGTACGGGAGCGTGGCGCCGGGCAGTTCGTATTCGTCCCGCCGTCCGCACATGCCGTAGCCGCCGCGGCGGCTGGGCCCGGTCGCGGTGACCCGGGCGTCGGCGAGGTGGGCCGGGTCGCCCGCGGCGAGCGCGGTCAGCTGCTCACCGGTGCGCTGAGCGGCGGCGAGCGCGCCGTCCCGCCAGCGCGGCTCCCAGTCCTCGACCTTGGGCGCGACGATCCGCACCGCCGCCTCGTGGAAGGCGCGCAGCGGCGCGTCGTCGCCCTTCTCGGCGGCGGCCCGCAGGGTGAGGTAGCCCTCGATCGCGAGGTCCCGGCGGCGCCGGGCGGCCACCTCCGCCGCCGGGCCCTCCTTGGCGGGCAGCGCGGCCGCCGCCGCGTAACGCCCGGGGTCGGCCAGCACCTCGGGCGGGAACGTGAACACCGCGTCCCCGGCCTCGGGCAGCCCGCTGTTCTGCATCAGCACGGTCACCTTCAGGCCGCCGCCCTGCACCATGCGGTGCACCGTGCCGGGGGTGAACCACACCACCGCGCCCGGCTCCAGCGGCGTCTCGCTGAAGCCGTCGGCCACGGTCAGGGTCTGGACGGCGCCGCGCCCGGCCGTGACCACGTACGCCTCGGTGCAGGCGAGGTGGAGGTGGGGGCTGCCGCCGCACACACCGTCGGCTGCCTCCCAGTCGTACGCGCTGATGTGGGACATCCCCACGCCACCCGGCAGAGGGGCGGGCATCGCAGAGGACGCGGCCATGTCGCTCACCACCCGTGGTTCTTGAGGTAGCCCTCGGCGCGCGTCCGGTCCCACGCGCCGTCGGCGACCACCACGCGGTAGCGGTAGCCGAAGGACTCCCCCGGCGGCAGCTCGAACTCCTCGAAGAACGCCCACGAGGGGGCGACCGAGGGGATCGGCTCGGAGCGCACGAACCAGTGGGAGGCGTGGATCGCGGCAGCGTTGTCCAGGTTTTCCGGGGCGTGCGCGAACAGCAGTGTCGAGTGCGCGTCGATGGCGTCGTGCTCCCCGGTGAACGCGATCCAGGGGGCGTCGGCGGCCGGGGTGCCCATCAGGTCCGAGGCGCCCGCCTCGCCCTCGCCGCCGCGCCCGTCCGGGCCGAAGGCGTCGCCGCCGGTGAAGTCGCGGGGGCCGCGCCAGTTCAGCCCGGTGTATCCGGCCATCTCACGGCCCGCGGTGGTCGGGGAGCCGAAGTGCAGCGCCTCGCCGCGGATGTTGGTGAGGTGGATGGACCAGTCCAGGGCCCAGGTGCCCTCGTCCGGCTCGACCGAGTGCAGCTCGATGGTGCGCAGCTCGCGCGCCCACTCCTGGCCGCCGCTGTGGTGAAGGGAAGGATTGGCGACCCAGGTGAGCTTCTCGGTGAAGCGCAGCCGGTCGTCGGTGACCGTGAACTCCTCGAACCCGTCGTGCCGCATGGAGCCGACCCGCTCCTCGACCCGCTGGTAGCCCTGGTCGGGGCCGAGGTAGGAGTTGCCGCCCCAGAAGTTCTGGCCGGACAGATGGCTGGAGGTCATCTGCAGGCCCTTGTGCCAGCGGTGGTCGTTCGGCCGGTAGCCGGAGACCGGGCTTCCGGCGAGGGTGCGCAGCGGGTGGGCGTACGGCTTGCGGGCCTCGAAGGCGTCCGGGTCGGGCGCGTAGACGTAGGCCATCAGCTCGACACCGCCGGAGGCGACCGAGATCCGTGTCCCGTGGGTGTGGGTGACGGTGATCTGCTGGGTCATGACGGCCTCAGCTCTCCTTCTTCGCGGCGTTCGTGGCCTGGGGCGCCTTCGGAGCCCACTCGGGGTGGTTTCCGTGCATGGCGTCGTAGTACGGGTCGCCGGGCGCGATCTCTCCCGCGTGCACGGGCCGCCCGGTGAAGGCCGCCTTGTAGAGCGCGGCGATGAATTCGAGGGTGCGGCGGGCGTCCGGGCCGCTGCCCGGCGGCCGTACGCCGTCCCGCATGGCGTCCAGTAGCCCGGTCAGCTGGGCCGCGTGCGAGCTGGGCAGATCGGCGGCGAGGGTGCGCCAGTGCGCTTGCCGGGCGGGCTCGTCGCGGACGTGCGGGGCGGGGGTGTAGACCCAGTCGTCGTTGCGGTGGCCGTAGAGGTGGGTCAGCTCGACGGTGGCGTCCGCGCAGTCGATGCGGATGCGGCTGACCTCGTCGGGCGAGAGCACGCTGTTGACGACGGTGGCCATGGCTCCGTTGTCGAAGCGGACCAGCGCGGTGGACACGTCCTCGCTCTCCACGTCGTGGACCAGCCGCCCGGCCATGGCGCGGATCTCGGTCCAGTCGCCGAGGAGGTGGAGCAGCAGATCCATCTGGTGGATGCCGTGGCCCATGGAGGGTCCGCCGCCCTCGCTGTCCCAGCGGCCGCGCCAGGGCACGGCGTAGTACGCGGTGTCCCGGTGCCAGGTGGTCTGGCAGTGGGCCACCAGGGGGCGGCCGAGGGCGCCGGTGGTCAGCAGGTCCTGGGCGTGGACGGCGCCCGAGCCGTAGCGGTGCTGGAAGACCACGGACGCGTACGGCCCGCCCGCCTCCGTTTCCGCTTGTGCGATCTCGTCGTACTCGGCGAGCGTGAGGCACAGCGGCTTCTCGCACAGCACCCACGCTCCCGCCTGGAGCGCCGCCACCGTCTGCTCGCGGTGCAGGGACGGCGGGGTGCCGATGAGGACCAGGTCGGGGCGCTCGGCCTCCAGCATCGCGGCCACATCGGGATAGCCGGCGACGGTGAATCCGGCGCTCTCTGCCGCCGTCGCGCGGAAGGCGTCGAGCCGGCCGGCGTCCACATCGACCGCGGCGACCAGCTCGACGCGGTCGGCGTGATCACGCAGGGCGGGCAGATGGCTGCCCGTGACGATGGCTCCCGTGCCGATGACTGCGGCACGGATACGGGCGGTGGCTGCTGCGGCCATGGAGTGAGGCTCCTCGCCAACGGGACGGAAAGCGCTTGCCGAGGGTCGACCCTAGGCACGGTCCGGATGTCAGGACAAGACCCCGGCGAACAGATTCCCGCACCCGTTCCCGGTTCGGTACGCGAGGGCCGCGGCGGCCCTGACCAGTGAGAGCATTGACCCGGCCCCACCAGGGGGTGTCTTGTCGCCCGGCATGATCGGCAAGACAGCCCCTGGCGCACGCGGTGTCCCACCAACGACCCAGGTGACCATCCAACGGAGGAAACATGGCAGTGACCCTGGCCGACGTGGCCGCACGGGCTCGGGTCTCGGCGGCCACCGTGTCGCGCGTCCTGAGCGGCAACTATCCGGTCGCCGAATCGACCCGGGCCCGGGTGCTGCGTGCCGTGGAGGATCTGGAGTACGTGGTCAACGGACCGGCAAGCGCTCTCGCCGCCGCCACGTCCGATCTGGTCGGGGTGCTGGTCAACGACATCGCGGACCCCTTCTTCGGCATCATCGCGGGCGCCGTGCAGTCCGAGATGGGTCCCCCGGGCGGCGCCGGCACCGAGCCGGGGCGGGGCGCCGAGAAGCTGGCCGTCATCTGCAACACGGGCGGCTCGCCCGAGCGCGAGCTGAACTACCTCACCCTCCTCCAGCGCCAGCGCGCCGCCGCCGTCGTCCTCACCGGCGGCGCGGTCGAACACCCCGACCACGCGGCCGCCGTCGCCACCAAGGCGTCCCGGCTCGCCGCCTCCGGCACCCGGGTGGTGCTGTGCGGACGGCCCCCGATCGAGGACGCGATCACCCTCACCTTCGACAACCGCGGCGGCGCCCGGCGGCTGACGGAGCATCTGCTGGCCCTCGGCCACCGCCGCATCGGCTACGTCGCGGGCCCCGCCGACCGCACCACCACCCGCCACCGGCTGGAGGGCCACCGCGAGGCCCTGGCCGCGGCCGGGCTCGACGCGGACGCGCGGCGGCTGACCGTCCACGGCCTGTACGACCGGGCCTCCGGCTACGACGCCACCCTCGAACTCCTGCGCCGCGACGTCGGCTTGACCGCCGTCGTCGCCGCCAACGACACCATCGCCCTCGGCGTCTGCGCGGCCCTGCGCGACCAGGGCCTGCGCATCCCCGAGGACGTGTCGGTCGCGGGCTTCGACGACCTCCCCTTCAGCGCCGACGCCGTCCCCGCCCTGACCACGGTCCGGCTGCCGCTGCACGAGGCGGGCGTACGGGCCGGGCGGCTGGCCCTGGGCCGTGAGCCGCAGCCGCCGGGCGGGGTGGCGATGGTGCGCGCCGAACTCATGGCCCGCGCCTCCACGGCCCCGCCTCGGCACTGAGGCGGACACCACGACTCGGCGGGTCAGCCGCCGGGGAAGATCACATCGCTGCACGAGTAGAACGTCTGGTCGAAGTGGCTGGCCTGCCAGATCATGAACACCACATGGCGCCCGGTACGCCCGGGCGCGTTGACCGGGATCGAGACCGTGACCCCGTTGAGGCTGGGATCGCTGGAGGGCTCCCCCTCCCCGGGCGCGATCTTCCCGGTCTGCGCGACGAGTTCGAGGTTGCTCCAGCGCAGCGGCTGGGTCGTGGGGTCGTAGCCCTGCTTGGTGACGTAGATGCGGTAGTAGTCCGCGCCGTGCTTGGCCTGGTCGTGGTTCTTGAACGTAAAGCTGTTGTTGACCGGGGTGGCCTCCCACTTCCCGGGCACGTCCATCGCGTTGTAGCGCCCGGACCAGGTGCGTCCGGCACTGCACAGCTGCCCGTCGGGCAGCGCGGCCTGGTGGTTGCCCGCGACGCCCTCGCGGTAGAGGCCGTTCCAGTTCCACATGGCGTTGGCGTCGGCCTGCCACGCCTGCCAGCACATGGGGTCCTTGGTCTTCATCTCCGGGTTCTGGAAGTCGCCGCCCCAGCGCTTCCAGCACCCGTAGTTGCGCGACGCCGGACCGATGGCCGAGCCGTGGGCGGCGGCGGTGTCCACCAGCGCCAGGGTGGTCAGCAGCGTCGCGGCCGACGCGACGGCCGAGGCGCGAAGACCCCAGCGACGAGCATGATCATGACAATTCATGAGAGCCTCCGGATCCGCGTCGAAGTGTGCGGGAACGAGGTGTCGCGCGCTGCGCGCGGGAGCGCTCCCATCGTAGGGTGGGATCCGAGCGGCGGCCATACGCATGACGCGGCGTCATCTCGCCCGGGGCGCGGCAGCGGGCCGCGCCCCGGGCCACGCGCATCAGGGCCGCCCGAGCGCCCGGTACTCCCAGCCCGCCGCGCGCCAGCGTGCCGCGTCCACGGCGTCGCGGCCGTCGACGATGCGGCGTCGAGCGACGACAGAGCCCATGATCTCGGGGTCGATCTCCTGGAACTGGGCCCACTCGGTGAGCAGGACGACCACGTCGGCCCCGGTGGCGGCGGAGATCGCGTCCGTGCCGTAGTCCAGTTCGGGGTGGACGCGGCGGGCGTTCTCCGTGGCCTCCGGGTCGACGAGGGTCACGTGGGCGCCCAGCCGGTGCAGGGTGGAGGCGACATCGAGGGCGGGGGCATCGCGGATGTCGTCGGAGTTGGGCTTGAAGGCGGCGCCGAGCGCGGCCACGCGGACGCCGGTGAGGTCCCCGCCCGGGGCACCGGCGAGCTCGCGGACCAGGTCGACCGTGCGGGACCGGCGGCGCTTGTTGATGGCGTCGACCTCGCGCAGGAAGGCGACGGCCTGGCCGACGCCGAGTTCCTCGGCGCGGTGGGCGAAGGCGCGGATGTCCTTGGGCAGGCAGCCGCCGCCGAAGCCCAGACCTGGCTTGAGGAAACGGCCACCGATGCGGTCGTCGTAGGCGAGTGCCTCGGCGAGGTCGCGTACGTCGCCGCCGGTGGCCTCGCAGACCTCGGCCATGGCGTTGATGTACGAGATCTTGGTGGCGAGGAAGGAGTTGGCGGCGACCTTGACGAGTTCGGCCGTGGTCAGGTCGGTGACGACCACCGGTGTGCCGCCGGCGATGACGGGCCCGAACGCGGCACGCAGCCGCTCCTCGGCCCACGGGGAGGAGGCGCCGAAGACCAGCCGGTCGGGGCGGAGGGTGTCGTCGACCGCGTAGCCCTCGCGCAGGAACTCGGGGTTCCAGGCGAGTTCGACCTGGTCACCGGCCGGGGCGAGGCGCTGGACCAGCTCGGTCAGCCGGGCGGCGGTGCCCACCGGCACCGTCGACTTGCCGACGATGAGCGCACGGCGGCGCAGGTGCCGGGCGAGCGCGGTCACCGCGCTGTCGACGTACCGCAGGTCCGCCGCGTCGGAGTCCTGCCGCTGGGGGGTGCCGACGCAGATGAAATGGACGTCGCCGAACTCGGCCGCTTCCTCGAAGCTGGTGGTGAACCGCAGCCGGCCGGAGTCGGTGGCCTTGGCCAGCAGTTCGGGCAGACCGGGTTCGAAGAAGGGCACCTCACCCTCGCCGAGGAGCTTGATCTTGGATTCGTCCACGTCGACGCCCAGGACGTCGAAGCCGAGGACGGCCATGCATATCGCGTGGGTGGCGCCGAGGTAGCCGGTGCCGATGACGGTCAGCCGGGGAGCGGGCACGTCGGTGCCGTCATCGGGCTTCGGGCGGGTGGTCTTCTCCGGTCCTGCGATGGCTGCCATGGATACCTCCAGAGTCTCTCGGTGGTCAGACGAGATCGGGAAGGGTGGCCGAGGGGTCGCCGGCGGACGTGGCGCGGCGCGTCTTCACGCGGGCGCGCCGCGCCACGTCGCTCGACGTGAACAGTGCGGGTGCCGATACGCATCCCGGGCGGGCTCAACTCGCGGACAGCGCGTCCAGCGTCTTCTCTTTGCTCCGTCGCCGTTTCAGGTGACGGTTGCCGGCCAGGAGTCCCAGCACGCCAAGGGTCACGCTCACGTGGCCCAGGGTCGTGAGGACCCGGCTCAGCAGGAGCAGCGTGACCAGATTCGGACCGCTGATCAGAACGCCGAGCGTGAGACCGAGCACCGCCTCACGCACCCCGATACCGGCGGGTGTCAGGGACAAGGTTCCGGCGACGGAGCTGAGCGTGAAACCGCCGATGCCCAGCGTCGCCGCGGTGAGCGGGGGTGCCCCGAAGGCGATCGCGATGATCGCCGCGTGCACTCCGTTGCCACACCATCCGAGGATGCTGAGAGCGATCATCCCCAGGGAGGCCCCGCGATCGGGCGGCGCGACCTCGTGTTCTCCCTGGCGCAGCACGCGTTGCCCGAGAGCGAGCAGCTTCCCCAGCAGGCGCGGTGTCAGCATGACCGCGCACGCGGAGAGCAGGACCGGCAGCATGAGCCACCACGTCGGATCGTCCGCCACCAGGCGGGGGAACGCCAGCAGGCCCACCATGCCGCCGCTGAGCGCGGTCAGGACGACCGCGGCCAGACCGGTGCTCACGAGTTTGGTCACCGGCGCTCCGACCTTCTTCGCGAGCGCGGCTTGGGTGACAGCGGGCCAGATGGCGCCGGGCAGATATCGCGTCGCCCCGGAGGTGAAGTAGATCCAGGCCGCGTCGGAGAACGTGAGCCGTATCCCGGCACTGGCGACCAGCATTTTCCACCCGATGAAACCGGGGAATTGCGATATCACGGTGAACGTGGTGGCGAGACCGACGACCGGCCAGCCAAGTGAACGTATGCTGTCGCCGAGTCCGTCCCGCACGCTCCAGACCTGCCAGCACAGGAAGACGACGATGGATGAATAGAGGATCGCCTTGAGCGGCTTGAGCATGCGCCGGCGATTCTTCACCGCGTTCACCGTCATCGCATGAGCGTGTTCTGACGCCGCGCGCCGATCACCGAGGAGTGGTCTCGCATCGGGGTGACCTGCTGGAACAGCTCCTCGTAGGCGTCGAGGGAGGTGTCCACACTGTAGAGGTCACGGGCCCTGCGACCGCCCTCGGCGCGCTCTTCGGGAGTCAGCGCCGCCAGCTCCGTGATCGCACGGGCCAGCGCCGCCGGGTCACGCGGGGGGATACGGCGGCCGAATCCCGTTTCCAGGACGGGCGAACGCCCTCCTGGAAGGTTCGTGGTGACCGAGGGAACGCCGACCATCATCGCTTCGGCCTGGACGGTACCGAAGGACTCGGCGACGGACGGCAGAGCGAAGACGTCGATCGACGCGTAGAAATTGTCGATCTGGCTTCCGCTCAGCAGGCCGAGCATCTGAATCCGCTTGTCGTCGCCGATGAGCGGCCGAAGCCGGTCTTCGATTCCGCCGCCGGCCACCTTGACCCAGTCACCGCCGATCAGCAGGCGAGCATCCGGATCATCGAGCATCTGGAATGCTCGAATCAGATATTCGATTCCCTTGTCCTCGACGATACGCCCGAGGAATCCGATGTGCATGCCGCTTCCGTCGCGGTAACTGGGCTCACCACCGCGCCGGTCGAGGCACGGCGGGGCGATTCCCCGCCAGTTCCTGCGCTTGATCAGCGGCCACAGCTTGGAACCCCGCGCTTGATCGGTGCTGTTCACCACGACCGCGTCGGAGAGCCGCAGCGCGGCCCACGTGGACACGTCCACCGCACGCGTCGCGACCGCGTTGACCGCTCCCGAGGGCAGCCACAGGTCCATGTGGTGCGTCGTCACCAGCGGTCGGCCTCGCACGCCCAGGGCGATGGGTCCCACTTCGAGCATCGGCGCGTGCGGGTTGACGATCGCCGACCTGCGGGCGACGTGCAGGGCCAGGGACACGAACTCCGGGCTCACCGGTCCCCGGCCGATCGTCCGGCGGACCGGACTGCGGAAGACCGAGACGCCGCCTCGGACCTCGCGAAGAGGCAGCGACTTGTCGTGCTGCGTGGCCACCACCGCCACACGATGCCCTCGTTCGACCAGGCCCTCGGCGATGCGCTGGGTATGGATCGTCAGCCCACTGACGTACGGCGCGTAGTAGTTGATGACGATCGCACAATCGAATTCGTGGTCACGCATGAACAGTTCCCTTCCCCTGCTGACGATGTGCGGCTTCTCTCGTCGTGTCTCGTCGTGTCTCGTCGTGCCTCACACGAGCCGGCCGACGGCCAGACAGATGAGCCACAGAGCCGCGTTGATCATGAGCGGCATGTCCATGAGCACGTCCCGGCCCGGCTCCCCACCGCTGCGGTGCACCGACAGCAGCTGTGTATAGCGGCAGAGGGCGAAGACGGCGAACGGCACGGTGACGACGGCCAGCACGGCGGCGTGCGGCTGCGGTGCCGAGAGGATGAACAGTTCGTAGCTGATCAGCGTGGCGGCCAGCAGCACGGCCGTGAGCTGGTCGAGCAGGGGCACCGAGTACCCCGCGAGGGCGGGCCGCTGTGCGGCCGCCTGCCCCCGCAGGCTCGCGGTCACCAGCTCGTGCCGCCGCTTGCCCAGCGACATCAGCAGACAGGTGCAGTAGACGCAGATGATCAGGGTGGGGCTGAAGGGCGCCGCCACCGCCAGACAGCCCGCCACGGCACGGAGGACGAAGCCGAGTGCCACCACACTGACATCGACCAGCGGGTAGTTCTTCAACACCAGGCAGTAGGCCAGATTGAGCACCGCGTACCCGACGACGGCAGCCCGTACCGGCGGTGGCAGCAGTGCCCCCAGGGTCGCCGCGATGCCCAGGCATCCCGCGCCCAGCAGCAGCGCGCCAAGTGGACCGACCTGGCCACTGGCCAACGGCCGGTGACGTTTCACCGGATGCAGCCGGTCCTGCTCCCGGTCGAGCCAGTCGTTGAGGACGTAGACCGCACCGGAGGCCGCCGTGAACGCGACCGCGGTGACCAGTGCCCATGCGATGCGGTGCCAGAACACCGCGGGATCCACGGCCAACGGGACGATGAGGACGAAGATGTTCTTCACCCATTGCCGAGGGCGCAACAGCACCAGCGGCGCCGGTAACCGCGAACGCCGGGGCTCCGCGCCCGCGGTCCCCTCCCGGAGCGGACCGTGCGAGCCGTTCGTGGCGCGGACCGGTTCCGGGGTGGGCATCGTCGGCGCCGCGGTGGGCACGGCCGCCCGGGTACCGGGCGACGCCGTCGCGGCCGGGCCGCCCTGGTCGTCCATGATGTCGTCGCTGCCCAGCCAGTTCATGACCGTGCACCGCTCATGAGCCGCCTGCCGGCGACTCCGCGGGACGGGGAGGAGTCGAGCGTCACCTTCACATCGAACCTGTCGGGTTGCGCCACGGTGCTTCCCTTCCTGGGGTTCAAGGGGTGTGCGTGGGCTGTGCGGAGCCCGCCTCGTCCGGGACGACGACACGGATCTCCTGGCCGGCGTGGTCCGAGAAGTCCTCGCCGCCGTCATCGAAGCGATCGCTGGAAACAGCCAGGCCGTGATGGGTGAACAGCCAGTCGAGGCGCCACAGCCGGGGCAGTGCGAAACCGGAGATGGGCCAGGTGCGGACGGGCAGCCATGAGCCGGTCGGGCTGTGCAACTGAGTGCCGGCGCCCAGGGAGGACAGCTCCATCCAGGGCGAGTTGAAGTCGCCGGCCACCAGCGACGGGTGGCGGTTGCCGGCCAGATCCGCGCGCAGCTTGCGCAGCTCACGCGTCCACCAGATGCCGCGGTTCCGGTGTTCTCGGTAGGTACTGACCTTCAGGGGGTTGCCGGGGTGCACGGGCACCGGAAGATGCACGTTGTAGAAGGAGACCGTGCGCCCGCCGACCCGGATGTCGGTGCGCTGGAACTTCGTCCCCTTCCAGTACCAGGCGTCCTCACCCCCGGCAGCGCGCCGGTGGTGTGCCGTCACCACGGGCAGCCGGGAGAGGGTGATCAACTCGCCCTCCACGGACACCCGGTAGCCGGGGAACTCCGCGCGCAGCCGGGCCGAGTCGTCGATGCGGACCGGCTTGTCGTCCTTCCAGTACAGATACTCCTGGAGGAGGTACACATCGCTGTCCTGCCGGCGCAGGAAGTCGTAGAAGGCGTCCTTGTCGTCGCCCATCTGCCAGAAGCGGGTGCTCCAGGCGAACACCTTGACCGGCGTACCGGCGGGGCTGGCGGTGGCGGTGCCCCACCCCGGGCCGTATCCGGCCAGATGGCCCCCGGCCAGCAGCAGGACGACCAAGGCGATGGAGAGCCGGCGGCGCACCGGCCGCGCCGGCAACGGTACGAGGCACAGAAGCAGCAGGGGCACCACCACCAGGGTCAGTGGTGGGATGAGCTGGACGATGTTCCACGGCCACCAGCGGCCGGCGAGGAGGACGAGCAGGACGAGGAAGACCGTCCAGGCCGCCGTGGCCGCCACCAGCAGGCGCGTGGCCGTACGCCGGCGGCCTGTCGGCGGCCTGTCCGGCGGGCCATCCGGCGGGCCGTCCGGGAGCACGCCCTGCCGGTCGGCCGGCGGTAAGAGCGGGTTGTTGTCCGACCCTCCGACTCCGGTGGCCGGCATGTCAGAAGAACGCCTTCGCCAGCGTCAGCATGCCCTGTCGCCAGGGGTCGCCGCTGGTCCGTCCGGCGCGGCCCGCCGCGGCGGTCGCCCGTTGGCCACGCCACCAGTCGTAGGACTGCAAGATGGCGGCCTGGTTGGACACCCGGGGACGGAAACCGAGCTTGTCGCGGGCCTTGTCGATGCTGACGTAGGAATCGGCGAGCAGCTTGAGTATCAGCCTGTCGTACACCGGCGACAGCTTGGCCCGTGCCAGCGCGCGCAGCACCGCCACCGCGGGCTTACTCGGTATCGACACCACCCGCTTGCCGTGCCCTGCCGCGTCCAGTACGCACTGGAAGTCCTCCCGCAGGGTGCCGAACTCGGCGGCGCCGATGTTGTACGTGTCGCAGGCCACCTCGTCCGGGGCGGTCAGCGCCAGCAGCACCGCGTCCACGAGGTCGTCGACCCCCAGCATCTGGCTGCGCACCTCCCCCGTGCCGAGCATGGGGAAGTTCCTGCCCTCCTCGGCCCACTGGAAGAGCATGTCGAACAGCCCCATGCGGGTCGGGCCCAGGAAGGTCTTGGGACGCAGCACCGACAGGCTCATCCCTTCCGCCCGGAACCGCTCGGCGATCTCCTCCGCCGCCGACTTCGCGGAGCTGTAGGGATCCACGGGCCTCTTCGGGTAGTCCTCGGGCGTGGGCACCTTCTGGGGCAGTCCGTAGACGGCGGTCGTGGAGATGTGCACCACCCGGGGCACGGCGGCGGCACGGGCCGCCTTCAGCACGGTCGTGGTGCCCTCGATGACGATCGACCGTATGTCGGCCGCGGAGTAGCTGGGCAGCGCGGAGGCGGAATGCACCACGGCGTCGACGCCTCGGAACGCCTCGGCGAGGACCGCCGGGTCACGGATGTCCCCGGCGATGGGCATGAGTCCGGGCTGGGCGGGCATCGGCCGCAGATCGAGTGCCCGGACCTCGCTGCCGGAGTCCACCAGACGGTCCACCAGGCTGACGCCGAGCACCCCGGCGGCACCGGTGACGGCGACACGGGCGGGAAGAGCGGACCGGCCCGCGTACGGCGGCGTGTCCGGGGCGCCGGTCACCACGAGATCGCCCCCTCACACGCGCGGCGGCCGACGAGCGCGGCGCCCGGGGAGGCATCCCCGGCCACATGGATGAGGACCTGGCCTGAACTGGATCCTAAGGCTAAGGAGATCCTCAGCCAGGATTTCCTAGGATCATTGCGCGTTCGACTGAGCTTGTGCGCGTTCTCGACGTTCATCTTCCCGGCCCCTTCGAGGCTCATGAGACGGACCACGGGCCCCTCTCCCCTCTGTCACCGAAGTGCGAAGCGATCATGACTATGGCATGATCATGACATTCGATCAAGGTGCCCCCTTGAGTGACGTGTCCCACTGTCAAACGATGTTGGCCGGCCCCGTGATCAGGGCAGCATCAAAGACCGGGCACCACCCGACCAGTGATCACGGTCAGGGCTGACCGGTGGTCGCCTGGTCGACGCGGACCACGTACGTGCCCCGCACTCCGCCCCGCGCCAGGACCCGGCGCGCCGCCGCGATCTCCTCCAGGGGGAAGACCGCGTCGACCATCGGACGCGGCTTCCCCTCCACCACGAGACGGGCGAGGTCGGCCAGCAGCGGGCGCCGGGGGTTGCCGCTGAAGAACCGCACCCGACCGCGCCCGCGCACCGCGCTCATGCTCGGCCCCCTGCCCCACCGGCGATCGGCATGATGTCCTCCGGAAGGATCGACCCACACGCACCGCGGGTGCGAACGGCACGAGAGCAAAGGTGTACCCCCTGAGCACGCAGCACCTCATCGAGTGGCCCGAGGACGGCCGGACCCACACCGCCCAGTGGCGCTCCGAGAGCGGCGCGCCGCCGCCGCGGCGGGTGGTGGTCGCGGACGACCGGATGACGGCCGACGCCGCGTACCGCCTCGTCTGCGAGGGCACCGCGCTGCTGTGGCGCGGCGACTACCAGGGCGCCCGGCAGCTGCTCGCCGCGCTGGCGCGGCGGGTCGACCGGGGGCCGCGGCGGCCCCGGGGGCGGCGCGGGCCGGCGGAGAGCACGGCCGAGGCGTTCCACCGGCACCGGCAGGAGCAGGGCCGGCGGGCCCGGCTGCTGGGCATGCTGCTGGTGCCGCTGGACGCCGGCCTCGCCGTACCGCTGCGCCGCGCGCCCGACGTACGGGAGGCGTGTGCGCGGGTGTACGGCGCGGCGCAGGGCCCGTCGGTGATCTCGCTGCGGGAACTGCTGGGGCTGATCGGCGCGCACGAGTGGCGGGTCAAGGGCGTCGAGATCGCGGCGCTCGGCGGGGACCGCGTCCATCCGTACTACGGGGTCTTCTCGCCGGTGCGCGGCGAATACGTCGACCTGGTGGCCGAAGCCCCGCTGCCCGCGTCCCCCACGGCCGCCTTCGACATCGGCACCGGGACGGGCGTGCTGGCCGCCGTTCTCGCGCGGCGCGGTGTGGAGCGCGTGGTGGCCACGGACCAGGACGAGCGGGCGCTGGCCTGCGCGCGGGAGAACGTGGAGCGGCTGGGCGTCGCCGATCGGGTGGAGGTGGTGTGCGCGGACCTCTTCCCGCCCGGCCGTGCCCCACTGATCGTCTGCAATCCGCCCTGGGTCCCGGCGCGCCCCAGCTCGCCGGTCGAGTACGCGGTGTACGACCCCGGCAGCCGCATGCTGCACGGCTTCCTGAACGGGCTCGCCGACGCCCTCACCCCCGGCGGCGAGGGCTGGCTCATCCTTTCCGACCTCGCCGAGCATCTGGGGCTGCGGACCCGCGAGGAGTTGCTGGACGCCTTCGAGGCCGCCGGGCTGCGGGTCGTCGACCGGCTGGACACCCGGCCCGTCCACCCCCGCGCCACCGACTCCGCCGACCCGCTGCACCGGGCCCGCGCCGCGGAGGTGACGTCCCTGTGGCGGCTGGCCGCGGGGTGAGGGAACGCCCACGCGCCCGGGAGGACCGCCGGGCGCCGCGCGCCCGTCAGGCGTCGAAGCGGTGGCGCGCGCCCTCGATGTGCCCGAGGTGCCGGTGCGTCCAGTCGCAGAGGGCGTCGACCGTGGCGCGCAGGGCCCGGCCCGGCCCGGTGAGGGTGTACTCGACCCGCGGCGGCACCGTGGGGTACACCTTCCGGTCGACCAGACCGTTGCGCTCCAGCATGCGCAGGTTCTGGGTGAGCATCTTGTGGCTGACGCCCTCGACCTCGTCGCGCAGTTCGCTGAAGCGCAGGGTGCGCTCGCCGAGCGCCTCGATGATCAGGAGCGCCCACTTGTTGGCGACGTCCGAGAAGATCTCCCGCGCCAGGGAGTCCGCGCGCCGCAGGTCCGCGTCCTCGGGCAGGCCCTTGAGCTGCTGCTTGGTCACCATCAGGTTCCTCAGCCACCGAAAAGTGTGTTCTTCCAGGTCAGCCGTCACTCTCCTACAGTTTCCGAGTAACCACAAGAGAGTGGAACGGAAAGGGCGGGACTGTTGGCCACCCTCGATGTCTTCCACCACGTCCGGCGATCTGACCCACGTTTCCGGACAGCTCTCGCTCGACGGGGCGGGCGAGTTCCGCCACGCGGACGACTTCGCCGCCCGGCCGGCACGGTCCTCGGCGTCACCGAACTGACCTTCCCCGGCCAGGCCATCGAGAGCAGCTTCGTCGTCGACACGAAGCTGCCCGCCTGAGTTCTCGCGGTCAGAGCCGGAACGCCGCGGTCACCCGCGCCGCGAGTTCGTCTTCCGTCGTCGTGGTGTCGACCTGAAGGGCACGCAGCCGAAGACGCCCGGTTTCCTCCCGAAGGCGTCGCGTGAACATGTCGTCCCGTTCGGCGATGTTGCGGCCGGCCCGCGCCGGGTCGCTGGTCCTCCACATGAACCCCTCCCCCGGTACCGACCGGCTCCGGAAGGCGGCCTGGCGGAAATCGGGGGAGGGAAGAAGCCAGACGGCGTGCTCGGAAGCGGTGAGCAGAGGCTTCACCAAGCGCGGCAGCAACCGGAATCCCTCGACGATGACGCACGGCTCCCGCGGCAGCCGAAGGAGGTCTTCGACGATCAGGCCGAAGCCCTCACCCCGAAACCAATGGAACGTCTCGAGCATGAGCTCCGGAGAGCGGTTCACCCATCGCTCGTCCATGTCCATGGCCATGAACTCGTGCAAGTAGGGGGCCTCCTCGGGGGTGGCCCGCCCGGCGTGATCACGCATCACGTCGTCGGTCGCGTAGAGGCGCCAGCCGTAGCGCTCGGCGAGCCGGCCGGCGATCGTCGACTTTCCGGCGCCACTGCCCCCGCCGATCCAGTACACGTGCCGCAGCCGGGCGGCAAGCTCCGCCGCGTCGGCCACCTCTCCACCATGTCCGGGCCGCATCCCTGTCCTCCCTCTCCTCACACCTCTCCGCCGCTCAGGCGAGGCGGACGGGTCCATCGTGCCCGCTGCGTCGGCGCCCGAAGGCGCCGTCCGTCGGCGCGGGGGAGGGTTTGGGGTCACCGGTGCCGGGTTACGGGTCTTCGGCACGGCAGGATTGACCCCGCCCGGATCATCCCCGCCCCCTGCTGAGCCCCCACGACCCACGGAGTCCGCCATGAAGCTCGCCTTCTCGACCCTCGGCGTCCCCGGTATGCCCATGACCGATGTCGCCCGGCTCGCCGCCGGGAGCGGGTATCACGGCGTCGAGCTGCGCGCACATCCCGAGGAGCCGGTGCACCCCGGGATCGGGGCGGACGAACGCGCCCGGGTGGCCGGGGAGTTCCGGGACGCCGGGGTGGACATCCTGGCCGTCGCCGGGTACGTACGGGTCGCGGCGGAGGGCCCCGACGAGCCGGTGTGGACCGGGCTGCGGGAGCTCCTCGCGCTCGCCCACGACCTGGGCGCGCGGTACGTCCGCGTCTTCCCCGGCGGCGGCGACCAGAGCCCCGAGGAGGCCGACGCGACGGCCGCCCGCCGCCTGGGGGCCGTCGCGCCGCACGCCGCCGATCTGGGCGTACGGCTGCTGCTGGAGACCCACGACTCGCACCGCACCGGCGCCGACGCGGCCCGCGTCCTCGGGCCGGTCGGGCACGGCAGCGTCGGCGCGATCTGGGACGTGATGCACCCCTGGCTGGCCGGCGAGGACCCCGCCACCAGCTACGCGGCGCTCTCCCCGCACCTGGGCTACGTCCAGGTCAAGGACATCGCCTCCGCCGAGGACACCACCCCGCTGCCCCTGGGCGCGGGCGTGCTGCCGCTGACCGAGTGCGTGGAGCTGCTCAGCCGCGAGGGGTGGGACGGCTGGCTGTGCTGGGAGTACGAGAAGCGGTGGTACCCGGCCGCGCGGGAGCTGCCGGAGCTGCTGGCGCCGGGCCGGGACCACCTGCTGCGGCTGCTCGCCGACGCCGCGTGAACCCGGCCCGGGACGATGGTTCGCCCGGCGGGTACGGGCCGCCCGCCCCGGCCAGGAGACCCGCACCTGCGCCTCACTCAGGAGGAGGCCGACCCCCGGCTACGTGCCGAGGCCTGGTTCACGACCTCGTAATGGTGATCCGTTCAGTCGGCTCGCTCTTCGACCCCGGCGGCAGAAGATCTATTTCCAGATTGCTCGGGGCGTCCTCGAACGTGATGTCGAATTGCCGGGTCCGGGCGGCTCCGGGCGGGCCGGGCGGTGTTTCGTAAGTGTCCACCACCTCACACCCCTGCTTGTCGACAATCTCCCAGTGGTAGCCGGTGCTGCCCGAATTGTCGGCCACCTGAACGACTACCTCGTCGAGTCCCACGTTCTGCGCCGTACCAGCCTTTTCTGCACTCATCTCCGGGTTCCCTTCCTCGGACCCTTTCTGAGGGTGGCGGTGATTCGACTGCTCACCCCATAGCACCTCGCGTGGTTCAACGACGGCAACCTGCGACGGTAGCAACGCGCATCCCTGAAATGGGGGAGTCGCCCGGTGTCACGCCGGGGCTTCGGTGACCTTGACCGCCGGCGTCGTCAAGATCCAGTCCTGCCGCTCGTCGGCCGGCTCGGGGTCCTGCCAGGTGTTGCAGGTGGCGTAGGCCTGACACGGTTTCTCGGTCACTTCCCACGTGTCCACCAGCCGACCGCCTCTGAGCAGGATGTCGTACACCGGCTGCCCCTTGCCGGCAGATGTGTTGAAGTCGCCGGTCACGACGCAGGGCAGGCTCGTGTTGAAGTGCGGCAGGTGTGTCAGGGCGTTGCTCATCAGCCCGTGCCCGTGCCCGTGCCCGTGCTCGGGGGAAGCGGCAGGGCCGGTCCGCGAGGCGTCGCCCCGTGACGACTCATCACGACCGAAGGCGCCCGCTGGTGAACGAAGTTGAGTCGAATTACCGGTTCCCATTGACCGGGCCCCACCCGGCCCACCAGCGTGTCATATGAACGCCAGACACCCCCTCCGAAGATCATGGAAGGAGTGCGGGTGCACAAGCCGACCTCGCGCCGCGCCCTGCTCGCCGCGGCGACCGCCGCCGTCGCCACCGCCTGCAGCCCGCGGACGCTCAGTTCCGGTTCTCCCGCGACATCCGCGTCCGCGTCACCGTCGACGCCCTCCACGTCCTCGCCGGCGCACCGGCCCGCGCCCACCCGGCCCAGCGATCGGGACCGCGCCGCGGATCTGCTCGGGCGCATGACGCTGGACCAGAAGATCGGCCAGCTCTTCGTCCTGTCGGTGTACGGCCACTCCGCCACCGCGCCCGACCCCGCCGACGCCGCGGCCAACACCAAGAAGTACGGCGTCGGCAGCGCCGCCGAGGTGGTGGCGAGGTACCACCTCGGCGGGATCATGTACACCGAGTGGGCGCACAACATCCGCGATCCCCGGCATGTCGCCGCGCTCTCCAACGGACTGCAGAAGGCCGCCCTGGACGGTTCGGCGGGCGTGCCGCTCCTCCTCTCCACCGACCAGGAGCACGGCATGGTGGCCCGGATCGGGGCGCCCGCCACGCTGCTGCCGGGGGCGATGGCGCTCGGCGCGGGCGGCAGCGTGCCGGACGTACGGGCGGCGGCCCGGATCGCCGGGGCGGAGCTGGCCGCGCTCGGCATCCGGCAGGACTACGCGCCGGACGCGGACGTCAACGTCGACCCGGCCAACCCGGTGATCGGCATCCGCTCCTTCGGCGCCGACCCCGAGGCGGTCGCCCGGCTGGTCGCGGCCCAGGTCCAGGGGTATCAGGGCGCCGGGGTCGCGGCCACCGCCAAGCACTTCCCGGGGCACGGCGACACTGGCGTGGACAGCCATGTCGGGCTGCCGACCATCACCCACTCCCGCAAGAAGTGGGAGCGGCTGGACGCGCCGCCGTTCCGGGCCGCGATCGCCGCCGGGATCGACTCGGTCATGACCGCGCACCTGCTGTTCCCCGCGCTCGACCCGGCCGACGACCCGGCCACCCTCTCCCGCCCCATCATCACCGGCGTCCTGCGCGACGAACTCGGCTACGACGGCGTCGTGATCACCGACTCCCTCGGCATGCGGGGCGTGCGCGAGAAGTACGGCGACGGCCGGGTGCCGGTGCTCGCGCTGAAGGCGGGCGTGGACCAGCTGCTGACCCCGCCCGATCTGCCCGCGGCCTGGAACAGTGTCCGCACGGCGGTACGGAAGGGGGAGATCAGCGAGGCCCGGCTCGACGCGTCGGTGCTGCGTGTCCTGCGGCTCAAGGCGCGCCGGGGGCTGCTGGACGAGCCGTACACCAGCGGCCGGAAGGTGGACCGTACGGTGGGCACCCGCGCGCACGCCGCCACCGCCGCCCGGATCGCGGACCGCACCACCACGCTGGTCACCAACCGCGGCGGGCTGCTGCCGCTGTCGCCCCGCCGCCATCGCAGGCTGCTCGTGGTCGGCGTGGACCCCGCCGCCCCGACCGGCACCGGCGGTCCGCCGACGGCCGTCCTCGCCCGCGCCCTCGGCGCGCTCGGCTTCACCGCGAAGGCCCTGTCCACCGGCACCGGCAGCGCGCCCGATCCGTCGCCGGGGCGGATCGACGAGGCCGTGGCGGCGGCGCGCGAGCGGGACGCGGTGATCGTCCTGACGCGCGACGTCGACGCCGGGTCCGGCCAGCGGCGGCTGGTCTCGGAGCTGTCTGCGACCGGGATGCCGGTGGTGCACGTGGCGGTCAAGGACCCGTACGACATCGCCCAGTTGGGCAACGACCCCGGCGCGTCGCTGGCCACCTACGGCTGGACGGACGTCGAGGTGCGCGCCGCCGCCCGGGTCATCGCCGGGAAGCGGGACCCGCGCGGCCGGCTGCCGGTGGCGGTGCGCCGCGCGGACGCCCCGCACCGGGTGCTGTACCCGATCGGGCACGGGCTCTCGTACTAGCGAAGCCTCCCGCCCCGCCCCGGACGGAAGGCCGGGGCGGGGCGGGGCGGGAGGCCGGGCAGGAGCGTTACGGCCGCAGGGCCGGCTCGCGCTCCATCTCCCGCCGGTCCAGCTTCGCGTCGTGGCGGGCCAGCGGCCTGGACGAGGCCGGGACGCCCGCCCACCGCTGGACCGCGGCCGTGGCCTTCGCCTTCTCGTCCGCCGTCAGCTGGGCGATGTTGGAGCCGTGGTTGCCGCCGGGGGCGGTGTAGACGTACGCGTCGCGCGCGCCCTTGCCCAGGCGGAACGGTTCGGCGCCCCACGGGTCGTTCTCCCCGTAGACGAACAGCATCCGCCGCGCGTCGTGGCGGACCCAGCGGTCCACGTCCCGCATCGCGCCCTGTTCGAAGCGCATCGGGATGTCGCGCGGGACGTAGTTGCGCGGGTTGTAGATGCCCGGGTAGCGCAGCAGACCGTCCAGGTGGGGGGTCTTGAAGGTGGGGGCGCCCAGTTCGGTGCCCGCCTGGTAGTAGTACGGGGTGTAGGTCTCCAGGCCCTGGTCGGTGTAGGCGGAGAAGCCGGAGATGTCGTCGATGAACGTGTACAGCTCATCGGTGGAGGCCGTGGTGGCGGGGACGTCCGCGCAGTCCTTGAGCAGGTGGTACTGCCAGAAGGCCCACACCAGGTCGAGGACGACGTTCTCGTACGCCTTGTCGGCGCTGCCGACGACCGTGAAGGTCTGCTTCTCCTCGTCGGCCCACTTCTGGTAGCGCGCCACGATCTCGTCGCGCCGCACGAGCGCCTCGCGCTGGACCGCGTTCAGCTTGGTGCGGCACTCGGCGGTGCCGACGCCCGCGAAGAAGCGGTCGTAGGCCGAATCCTCGTCGTTGACGACGTCGTTGGGGGCGACGTAGGCGATGGTGCCCGCCATGTCGTGCGGGTAGAAGCGGCGGTAGTAGGTGGCGGTCATGCCGCCCTTGCTGCCGCCGGTGGCGAGCCAGTGCTTGCCGTAGACGCGGTGCAGGGCCCGGTACAGCCGGTGCTGGTCGCTGGCGGCCTGCCAGATATTCAGCTTCGACCAGTCGGCGGGCTGGGGCCGCGACGGCGTGAAGAACCGATACTCCATGGACACCTGGTTGCCGTCCACCAGCTGCGTGGGCTCGCTGCGGCGCGGCGCGGTGGTCACGTTGTAGCCGGAGGTGTAGAAGACCGTCGGCCGGTCGGTGGCCTTGTGCAGCAGGGTGAACCGCTGCTCGAAGGTGCCCTTGGACGGATGCCGGTGGTCGACCGGCTGCCGGTAGGTGAAGACCAGGAAGCGGTAGCCGTCGTACGGCTGCTCCTCCACGAACCTCATCCCGGGAATCGCCAGGACGCGTTCCTTGATGTCCGGCCCGCTCGCGGGGGCGGCCGCTGCCGCCGGTGCGCCGCCCGCACCGGCGCCGACCGCCCCCACGATTATCACGAGCGACAACAGCCATCTGAGCGCCTTGCCCATTCGCCCTCCCCTTGGGTGCACATCACCTGCGCGCACATCAATCGCACAGGTCGCCGAGAACCTATCGGGGCACGGACAACAGTGGCTAGAGCTGTCCGATCACGCCAACCAGCCGCCGAATACGGAGAGTTGTTGCCGTCACCCCCTTTCGTAGCGGGCTGTGATGGCGCATCCTGCTGACATGGACCGAGACGAACGGCACGACCGGAGCGAACGGGCCGAGCGGCTGACGCAGTATCTGACCGAATTACAGGAACGAATCGATCCGCGCTCGCTGGAGCTGCTCATGCGGCTGCTGCGCGAGCTGAGCACCTCACCGGCCGTCCGCGGGGGGACGTACGAACTCGGCATGGGGCCCGAGGAGAAAGAGCTGTTCACCCCCGCACTCCAGGCCGAGCTGCTGGTGCTCTTCGGCCTGCTCACCTCCCAGGACGAGCGGGTGGTCGTCGACCTCGGCGACAGCCCGCACGCCAAGGGCATGAAGGTGCTGGTGCCCCAGGACCGGGCCCAGGACCCCGACTTCCTGCACCGCCACAAGCAGCGCGTGGCGGCCGAGGCGGAGCAGCGGGAGGCGGACCGGCGCGAGGTGGAGGGCATCGCGAGGGCGAGCGGCATGGAACCGTGACGTCACGGTATGTGATGAGCGGCGAACGCCGAGAGTTACCGGCCGTATAGTTCACGGCCGGACGGCGCACTCCTGAGGCGGCCGAACCCGCCCCGACGGCGGGGGCGTCACGCCCCCACCGGGGCCGTCTCTCCCGTGAAGGTGCGCCACAGCTCGGCATACCGGCCGTCAGGCCGTGCCACCAGCTCGTCGTGCGTACCGTCCTCGACCACCCGTCCGTGATCCAGGACCACCACCCGGTCCGCGCGGGCCGCGGTGGTCAGCCGGTGCGCGACGACCAGCGTGGTGCGACGGCCCGCCAGCCGGTCCGTGGCCTGGTTGACCAGGGCCTCGGTGGCCAGGTCGAGCGCGGCCGTGGCCTCGTCGAGCAGCAGGATGTCCGGGTCGACCAGCTCGGCGCGCGCGAGTGCGATCAGCTGGCGCTGCCCGGCCGACAGATTGCGCCCGCGCTCGGAGACCGCGTGCAGATAGCCGCCGTCGAGCGAGGCCACCATGGCGTGGGCGCCGACCGCCCGCGCGGCCGCCTCCACTTCGGCGTCGCTCGCGCCGGGACGCCCGTAGGCGATGGCGTCGCGCACGGTCCCGGGGAAGAGATACGGCTCCTGCGGGACCACGCCCAGCCGGTTGCGGTAGGCGGTGAGGTCCAGCTCGCGCAGATCCGTGCCGTCGACCCGTACGGCGCCGCCGGTCGGGTCGTAGAAGCGGGCGACCAGCTTGACCAGCGTGGACTTGCCCGCGCCCGTCTCCCCCACGAACGCCACCGTCTGCCCGGCCGGGATCGTCAGGTCGATGCCCGACAGGGCCTCCTCGGCGGCCCCCGCCCCGTCGCCGCCGTACCGGAAGCGCACGTCCTCGAAGGCGACCTCGCCGCGGACCGTCCGCACCGCGCGCGGGTTCTTCGGCGCCGGGGTGGTGGTCGGCTCGCGCAGCAGCTCCTGGATGCGGCCCAGCGACACCGTGGCCTGCTGATAGCCGTCGAACACCTGGGAGAGCTGCTGCACGGGCGCGAAGAACAGGTCGATGTAGAGCAGATAGGCGACCAGCGCGCCCGCCGTCAGCGTCCCGTCGCTCACCCGCCCGGAGCCGACGATCAGCACCAGCGCGGCGGCGGTGGACGACAGCAGCTGGACGAACGGGAAGTACACCGAGATCAGCCACTGGCCGCGCACCCGCGCCTGCCGGTACGCGTCGCTGCGCGCGGCGAACCGCTCCCGGCCGACGCGCTCGCGCCGGAACGCCTGCACGATCCGCAGCCCCGCCACGCTCTCCTGGAGGTCGGCGTTGACGGTGCCCACGCGCTCGCGGGCCAGTTCGTACGCCTTGACGCTCTTGCGGCGGAAGACGAACGTGCCGATGATCAGCGGCGGCAGGGTCGCGAACACCACCAGCGCCAGCTGGACGTCGATCACCAGGAGCGCGACCAGGATCCCGAAGAAGGTCAGCAGGCTGACGACGGCGGTGACCAGACCGGTCTGCAGGAACGACGACAAGGCGTCCACGTCGGTGGTCATCCGCGTCATGATCTTGCCGGTCAGCTCGCGCTCGTAGTAGTCGAGCCCGAGCCGCTGCAACTGCGCGAAGATCTTGACCCGCAGGGCGTACAGCATGCGCTCACCGGTGCGGCCGGTCAGCCGCGTCTCGCCGAACTGCGCGGCCCACTGCACGAGGACGACGACCAGCGCCAGCCCGGACGCCGCCCACACCGCCCCGAGCGCGAGGCGCTGGACGCCCTGGTCGATGCCGTGCCTGATGAGCACGGGCAGCAGCAGCCCGGACACCGCGTCGACCGCCACCAGCAGCAGGCAGAGCAGCAGGGGCGCCCTGAACCCGCGCAGCAACTGCCGCAGCCCGTAGGCCTCTTCGGGCCGCGCGGCCCGCTCCTCGTCCACCTCGGGCATGTCGGTGGCGGGCGGCAGGGCCTCCACCTTGGCCAGCAGGTCCGGGGTGGCGGGCATTCCGGCCAGCGCCCCGGCCATCCCGGGGGCGGGCGTGGCGGTGGAGCGCGCCTCCGGGGCGGTCCGGCCGTCCCCGTCGCGCCGCACCCACAGCTCGGGGGTCACGCTGTCCGCGCGCGGCGCGGCGTGCCCGGGATCGTCGCCGCCGCGCGCCGCCGGCCGGTCGGCGTCGACGGTGCCGTCGCCGTTCCCGTGCGCCGTGCCGTCGCGGCACGGCTCGACCAGCGCGGTGGCGGCGGCCTCGCCGCCGAACGACCCGGCGAGCCCCGCCACCGCCGGACCCGCGTGCTCCGGGTCGTCCCCGCCGCGCGGCCGCACGGCCAGGCGCCCGGCCGGGTCGCGGGCGATGCCGCTCAGCTCGTCCGGGTCCGTCAGCAGGCGGCGGTACAGCGCGCACCGCTTGCGCAGTTCCTCGTCCGTACCGAGGTCCACCAGGCGGCCGCCGTCCAGGACGGCGATGCGGTCGGCGAGGGCGAGGGTGGACAGACGGTGGGCGATGAGGAGGGTCGTACGGCCCGCCATGACGCCGCGCAGCGCCTCGTGGATCTCGTGCTCCACGCGCGCGTCGACCGCCGAGGTGGCGTCGTCGAGGACGAGCAGCCGGGGGTCGGTGAGGATCGCGCGGGCCAGGGCCATGCGCTGGCGCTGGCCGCCGGAGAGGGTGAGTCCCTGCTCGCCGACCTGGGTGTCGTAGCCGTCGGGGAGGGCGGAGATGAAGCCGTCGGCCTGGGCGGCCCGGGCGGCGGCCCTGATCTGCTCGTCGTCGGCGTCCGGCAGCCCGTAGGCGAGGTTGGCGCGCACGGTGTCGGAGAAGAGGAAGCTGTCCTCGGGGACGAGCCCGATGGCGGCGCGCAGCGAGGCGTACGTCAGCTCGCGGACGTCGTGGCCGCCGATCCGCACCGCTCCGTCCGTCACGTCGTAGAAGCGGGGCAGCAGCAGGGACAGGGTGGATTTGCCGCTGCCCGAGGCGCCGACCACGGCGACCGTCTCGCCCGGTTCGATGCGCAGCGACACCTCGGAGAGCACGGGCCGGTCGGCGTCGTAGCCGAAGCTGACGTGATCGAACTCGACCGTGGCGGGTGCGTCGGCGGGCAGTTCGCGCGCGTCCGGGCGCTCCTGGATGACCGGTTCGGTGTCGATGAGTTCGTAGACCCGCTCGACTCCGGCCCGGGCCTGCTGGCCGACGGTCAGCATCATGGTGAGCATCCGCACCGGGCCGACGAGCTGCGCGAGGTAGGTCGAGAAGGCGACGAACGTGCCGAGGGTGATCTGCCCGCGGGTGGCCATCCAGCCGCCGAGCGCCAGCATCGCGACCTGGCCGAGGGCGGGGACGGCCTGGAGGGCGGGGGTGTAGCGGGCGTTGAGCCGGACCGTGCGCAGCCGGGCGGCGAAGAGCTTACGGCCGACCTCGCGGAGCTTGCCCGCCTCCTGGGCCTCCTGGCCGAAGCCCTTGACGACGCGCACGCCGGTGACGGCCCCGTCCACGACCCCGGCGACGGCGGCGGCCTGCCCCTGGGCGTACCAGGTGGCGGGGAAGAGCCGGACGCGGCTGCGCGAGGCGAGGACCCACAGGGCGGGGGCGACGGCGAGGGCGACGACGGTGAGCAGCGGGGAGAGCACGGCCATCACGACGAGGGAGACCAGGAAGAGCAGCACGTTGCCGATCATCATCGGCACCATGAAGAGCAGGCCCTGGACCAGTTGGAGGTCGCTGGTGGCCCGGCCGACGATCTGGCCGGTGGACAGCTCGTCCTGGCGCCTGCCGTCGAGGCGGACGAGCGAGTCGTACATCTCGGTCCGCAGATCGTGCTGGACGTCGAGCGCGAGCCGTCCGCCGTAGAAGCGGCGGACGTAGGTGAGGGCGTAGACGACGAGGGCCGCGACGATCAGCAGCACGGCCCAGGGCGCGAGCGCCCGGTCGTGCCGGACGATCACCTCGTCGATGATCAGCTTGGTGACGAGCGGGACCAGCGCCATCACGCCCATCCCGGCGAGCGATGCCCCGAGCGCGAGCAGCACATTGCGGCGGTACCGCATGCTGTGGCGGATCAGCCGCCGTGCCCAGCCGGACCCCGCGCCGGTATCCGTCGCGTCACCTGTGCCGCCCTCGCCTGTGCCGCCCTTGTCGCCCTTGCCGTCCGCCACCCGTGACCTCCCGGTTCTCCACTGCTACCGGAAGGCCCAACACACAGGTGTGCGGATTTCATCCTTCCGCAACAATCGGTCGGGGGCCGGGGCCTTTACGCCGCCTCGTCGCGCGGCGCCTCCTCCGGGATGGTGACCGCGGCGCAGCGGGCCGCGATGTCGTCCAGCCGCAGGCCGAGGGCGGTGGCCAGGGCGGCGATCGTGAAGAAGGCGGGGGTGGGGGCCCGGCCGGTCTCGATCTTGCGGAGGGTCTCGGCCGAGATCCCGGCCCCGGCGGCGACGGCCGCCATGCTGCGTTCGCCGCGGGCCTGTCGCAGCAGGGCGCCGAGGAAGCGGCCGCGTTCGCGTTCCAGCGGAGTGAGAGGAGTGCGCACCATGACCGTGATACTAATGCCGGTATAAGAATTGGTCCATGCTCAGTCGGTCCCCGTTCAGTCGGTCCACGCTCAGGAGGACCGCACCGTGACGCGACGCGACGCCGGCGTACCGAGGTACACCGGCGCCGCGCTGCCCGGTCCGCGGGTCACCGGTCCCGCGTCACCTTCAGCTCCTCGATGCCCGCACGCTTCTTGTCGTCCGCCGAGCGCAGCGTGACGCGGACGTAGCGGGCCGGGCCCGTCGTCCCGTCGCGCCAGTGCCTGCCGTCGAGCGAGGTCTCGACGCGGTGCGAGGCGGGCCGGGTGGTGGTCCACCGCGGGGTGACCTCACCGATCCGTACGGTCCGGCCGAGGTCGGCGGTGAGCGTGCCCCGGGCCGCGTCGGGCACCCAGGCGGTGGCCGCGTTGCCGTCGACGGCGGCGCCCGGCTCCATGCCCGGCTCCCGCGAACTCGCCGTCGCCTCCTGGCAGCGGGCGAGGTTGGTGGTCGGGGTGAGGTCCGGGCGGCGGGTCTTGAGGACGGCGGGGGCGCCCTCGCTCACGACCTGCTTCCCGCCCTGCGGCGTCTCGATGTCGAACGGCGCACCGGCGGTCAGCCGCACCGTCGTCTCGTGCGGGCCGATCGCCACGTCGTACGTACGGCCCTGCCAGCGCAGGCCACGCAGGCGCACGCCGTCGCTCAGCTGCGGCGGCAGCGTGGGGTCGAGCCGTACGGCGTCCTCGCGCATCCGCATCCCGGTCAGGCCGTGGGTGAAGACCTGGAGGAAGCCGCCCTTGCCGGTGAGGAAGTCCTGCGCGGGCGACCCGGCCAGCGGGTCCTCGGCGCCCGCCTTCTCGCCGCGAGCCTCCGAGAACTGGTCGAACGGGCCGCGCACGAACGGTTTGATGGAGCGCATCAGGTACGTGTACGAGGAGCAGCCGGGCTCCCCGATGGACGCGGCGTCGATCGCGTGGACCGAGTCGGTCATGGCCGGGCCATCCGGGTCGGTGCGCGCCGCGTAGTAGTCGAGCGTCTTGGCGGCGGCCTCCCGGGACATCGGCCACTCCAGCGGGTACATGAGCAGCACGGTGTCCGCCTGCTTGATCAGCGAGCCCTTGTAGCCGTCGTACTGCTGGAAGACCTGCTTCTTCTTGTCGTACGGGATGCGCAGCTGGTCCGCGATCCGGGTCCAGGCGGCGGGGGGCTTCTCGCCGAGGACGCGGGCGGCGCGGGCGGCGTCGCGCAGGGCGGTGGCGGCTCCGGCGTTGGTGAACACCGCGTCGTCCACGCCGTTGCTGTACTCGTCGGGGCCCGCGACGTTTTTGATGGAGTAGCTGCCGTCGGCGTTGTGGGTGACGCGCCCGGCCCAGAACTCGGCGATCCCCTTGAGCACCGGCCAGCCGCGCTCACGCAGCCAGGTGGCGTCGCCGGTGGCCTGGAAGTACTGCCAGGCCGCGAGGGCGATATCGCTCTGCAGGTGGTTCTGGGTGCGGCAGTGCGGCGGGTCCCAGCTGTGGCACTCGGTCCACAGCCCGCCCTTGCTCGCGCTGGTCCAGGGGTAGAAGAGTCCGGGATAGCCGAGCTTGCGCGCGTTGCCGCGGGCGCCCGCGCGGGTCTTGTAGCGGTACTCGACCACGGACCTGGCCAGTTCGGGGTGGCTCGCCAGCAGCCCCGGGTACATCCAGGTCTCGGCGTCCCAGAAGATCAGGCCGCCGTAGTTGTCGCTGGTCAGCCCGGTCGGGGAGATGCTGTTGCGGGAGCCCGCGCGGGTGGCGGACAGCAGCCCGTACTGCGCGGAGCGCACCCAGTCCCGCAGATCGCGCTGCCGGCGCCCGCCGATCTCGATGTCGGAGCGCCAGAGCTTTAGCCAGGCGGCGGTGTGCTCGGCGAACAGCGCGGGCCAGCCACGGTCGGCGGCCCGCCGGGAGGCGGCGACGGCGTCGGCGCGCGGGGCGTGGGAGGTCAGCGCGGTGTCGACGCCGACGTACTTGGTGAACTCGTACGCGCGGCCCTGCCGCACCGGGAAGCGGACGGCCTGCCGGGCGCTCAACTTGCCCTCCGGAGCGGCCCGTTCCGCGTTCGTGTTCTGTACGTTACGCCCGGGCCGCAGGGTGGACGCGACGGCGCCGTCGGTATCGGTGCCGTCCGTACGGAAGGCCACATCGACCGTACGGTCGCCGTGCGTTCCACCGCCGGTCTGCGTCATGCGGCGCGCGCCGCGCCCGTCGATGCGGTCGGTGACGGTGGCGTCGCCGCTCCAGTGCGGGGTCATGCGCAGCCGCACGGCGCCCACGTGCGCGTCGTTCCGGTCGGCGAGCACGTCGTAGGTGAGGTCGGTGGCGCGGCCGTCGGACGCCGTCCAGGTGAGGGACGTACGGACGAAGCCGCAGCGCATGGAGACGGTCTGCCGGTAGTGCGAGACGCGCCCCGCGGACGTCCCCGGGCCGAAGGTCTGCGAACCCCTGCCCCCGGTGGCCACGTTCAGCGTGGACCAGTTGGGAATGGCGGCCGCGACCTGCCGGTTCTCGGTGGTCTTCTCGTTGTGCGCGTACAGACCGGAGACGAACGCGCCGTCATAGCGGGGCGTGAACAGCGGCCATCCGGTCTTGTCGCCGCCGCCCGTATAACCGGTGCCGTTCGGCGGCACGCGCTGCCCGAGATAGCCGTTGCCCACGTACGCGTGGTAGCTGTCCTTGGGATCGATACGGTCCGAGGTCAGCGCCCAGCCGCCGGACGGCCCACGCGCACAGCCCCCGGCGGCGGCCCGGGCCGCCGCCGAGGAGTCGGATTCGGGAGCGGCGGACGCCGGAGGCACGGCGGCGATCAGCCCGCAGACGAGCAGCGGTGCGACCAGCCGGGCGGTGCGCGGCAGCCGGGGGGTGGAGTACGTCATTGTTCTCCGTCGTGGTTCGCCGGTGACGGTCGCAGTGACGATAAAGAGGTGAACACAACAGGTCAATGGACGGCGCGGTGCCTTCACTGCCTGAACACACGTTCACGGGTGGGAACGGGGCGGTCGCGCGGTCGGGCGCACCAGGCCCGGCTGAGGCGGGCGGGTTGATTCCATCCCGCCCGGACGGCCCTCGCGTACGTCCCGGCTCTCGCGCACCACCCGCCCGCCCGTGCGCGCGGACGGGCACGAGCTGGACATGGGCACCCCCTGGGACGCGACCCCGGAGGAGAGCGCCCGAGCCTGCTACACGGAGGCGGCGAACATCCCCGCCGGGGCCCGCGCCCACCGGGACGCCCTGGGCACGGCGCTGACCTCCGCCGGGCTGGTCAACTACCCGACCGAGTGGTGGCACTGGTCCTACGGCGACCGCTACTGGGCCCTCCACACCGGCGCCCCGGCGGCGCTGTACGGCCCTCGGGAGCTCGCGGGAAGGCGCTGATGGGCGCGCTCAGGCGGTGCGGGAGGCGGCGATCTGCCGGGCCATGATCGTCGTCAGTTCGTACGCGGTGTGGGAGGCCGCCACCGCGGTGATCTCCGCGTGGTCGTACGCCGGGGCGACCTCGACCAGATCGGCGGAGACCAGGTGGCAGCCGGCCAGGCCGCGCAGGATCTCCAGCAGCTCGCGGGAGGTGAGGCCGCCCGCCTCGGGGGTGCCGGTGCCGGGGGCGTGGGCCGGGTCCAGGACGTCGATGTCGATGGAGATGTACAGGGGACGGTCGCCGATGCGCTGCCGCAGCTGGTCGGTGACCTCGTCCACACCGCGCCGCATGACATCGGCGGAGGTGACGATGCCGAAGCCCATCTTCGCGTCGTCGTCCAGGTCCTGCTTCCCGTACAGCGGGCCCCGGGTGCCGACGTGCGAGAGGGCTGCGGTGTCGAGGATGCCCTCCTCGACGGCGCGCCGGAAGGGCGTGCCGTGGGTGTACTCGGCGCCGAAGTAGGTGTCCCAGGTGTCCAGGTGGGCGTCGAAGTGCAGCAGGGCGACCGGGCCGTGCTTGCGGGCGACGGACCGCAGCAGCGGGAGGGCGATCGTGTGGTCGCCGCCGAGGGTCATGAGGCGGGCGCCGCTGTCGAGGAGGTCGTCGGCGGCGGCCTGGACGGTCTCCACCGCCTCGTTGATGTCGAACGGGTTCGCGGCGATGTCCCCGGCGTCGGCGACCTGGGCGAGGGCGAAGGGCGCCGCGTCCTGCGCCGGGTTGTACGGGCGCAGCAGCCGGGACGCCTCGCGGATGGCGTTGCCGCCGAAGCGGGCGCCGGGGCGGTAGGAGACGCCGGTGTCGAAGGGCACGCCGACCACGGCGACGTCCGCGGTGCCGCCGACCTCGTCGACGCGCGGCAGCCGGGCGAAGGTGGCGGGGCCCGCGTAGCGCGGGATGCGGGATGAATCGACTGGGCCTACGGGGCCGACGGGGGTTCCGGTGGGCTCACGGTCTGCTGCGGTCATGCATGCGAGCGTAGGCAGAGCGGCCGTTCCCCCACATGGACGATTCCCAGTACGTGGCCCGGGCGATTTGGACACCGTGTCCATTGGCCCGCCGGCCCGCCGGTGTCGTGCCTGGTGGCGCCGGGCGTGTCTCGTCCGTTACCGCGTCCGGCGACGTGGCCCTCCCTGCGTGATCGGCGTCTCTCCCCATCCGGGCCCCTCGCGTGTTAAGCTCGTGGCAGTTGCAGTTTTGGTACCCATGAACGTTATGTGCGCCTGACGAGATGTAGCGTCAGGCGCATTTTTGTTTTCACCGGTCATGTCCGGATGGGGTCAATGCGGCGACGCGGAATCCGTCAAATCGCGGATTCCGGTTCGGCCCCCATTGAAGGAGAAATGACATGGCTACTGGCACCGTGAAGTGGTTCAACTCGGAAAAGGGCTTCGGTTTCATCGAGCAGGACGGCGGCGGCGCCGACGTCTTCGCCCACTACTCGAACATCGCCACCCAGGGCTTCCGTGAGCTGCAGGAAGGCCAGAAGGTGTCGTTCGACGTCACGCAGGGCCAGAAGGGCCCGCAGGCCGAGAACATCGTTCCCGCCTGACGCAGCGCATACCGCGAGCCGGGGCCCGCACCTGATGAGGTGCGGGCCCCGGCTCGTGCCCGCTTTCCGCGGGCCGATCCCCGCCCGTTACAGGAAGGCGCCGCATGAGCCGTTACGCCCGCTCGCCCCGCAAGCCCCGGTCCCACTCCCGGCCACCCGTTCGTACCAGCCGTCCCTCCGACGGCGGCAACGAGTTCGCCCTGCCGCGCGGCACCACCCCGGTGCTGCCCGCCGTCGCCACGTTCGCCGAGCTGGACCTTCCGGACGGTCTCGCCGCGGAGCTGACGCACCAGGGTGTCACCGTGCCGTTCCCGATCCAGGCGGCCACCCTCCCCAGCGCCCTCACGGGCCGTGACGTCCTCGGGCGCGCGCAGACCGGCTCCGGCAAGACCCTGGCCTTCGGCCTCGCGCTGCTGGCCCGTACCGCCGGGCAGCGCGCCGAATCCCGCCGTCCGCTCGGCCTGGTCCTGGTGCCCACGCGGGAGCTGGCCCAGCAG
Organism: Streptomyces sp. NBRC 110028; assembly: GCF_001417735.1. Classification (GTDB taxonomy): domain Bacteria; phylum Actinomycetota; class Actinomycetes; order Streptomycetales; family Streptomycetaceae; genus Streptomyces. The sequence goes on along the minus strand of NZ_BBUZ01000028.1, from coordinate 95,428 downwards.
GTCTCCGACGCGCTCACGCCCTACGCCCGCCGGCTGCGGCTGCGCCCGGCCACCGTGGTGGGCGGCATGTCGATCAACCGTCAGGCCGACGCCCTACGGGGCGGCGCCGAGGTGGTCATCGCGACCCCGGGCCGCCTCCACGACCTGATCGACCGCGGCGACTGCCGACTGGACCAGGTGCGCATCACGGTCCTCGACGAGGCCGACCAGATGGCCGACATGGGGTTCCTCCCCCAGGTGACCCGGCTGCTGCGCCAGGTGCCCGCCGACGGCCAGCGCATGCTGTTCTCCGCGACGCTGGACAACAACATCAGCCGGCTGGTGAAAGAGTTCCTCACCGACCCGGCGCTGCACTCGGTCGACCCCTCGGCGGGCGCGGTCACCACGATGGAGCACCATGTGCTGCACATCGCGGACACCGACAAGCGCTCGGTAGCCACCCGGGTCGCCGCCCGCGACGGCCGCGTCATCATGTTCCTGGACACCAAGCACGCCGTCGACCGGCTGACCCGCCATCTGCTGGCCAACGGCGTACGGGCGGCGGCGCTGCACGGCGGCAAGTCCCAGCCGCAGCGCACCAAGACCCTGGATCGCTTCAAGACCGGCGACGTCACCGCGCTCGTGGCCACGAACGTCGCGGCCCGCGGCATCCACGTCGACGACCTCGACCTGGTCCTCAACGTGGATCCGCCCGCGGACCACAAGGACTATCTGCACCGTGGCGGGCGCACCGCCCGCGCGGGCGGCTCCGGCAGCGTCGTCACCCTCGTCCTGCCGGACCAGCGCCGTGCGATGACCCGGCTGATGGCCGACGCGGGCATCACCCCGAACACGGCCCGGGTGCACTCGACCGACGACGAGCTGACCCGTATCACCGGTGCGCAGGAGCCCTCGGGCGTTCCGGTGACGATCAGCGCCCCCGCACCCCAGCAGGCCCCCGGCCCCCGGCAGGCGCGCCGCGGTGGCGGCGGCGGTGGCTCGGGCCGCGGCTCCCGGGGCGGCTCGGGGCGCGGCACCGGCGGCGGGGCGCAGCGCGGCACCGGCGGCGGAGCGGGGCGCGGCACCGGCGGCGGGTCCGGCGGCGGAGCGCAGCGCGGGACCGGCGGCGGAGCGGGCGGCGGAGCGCAGCGCGGGACCGGGCGCGGGGCCGGCGGTGGATCAGGGCGGGGTTCCGGCGGCGGGATGGCCCGCAGCCGCCGTTCCGGACGCTAGTGCCGCGTCAGCCAAGGTTCACCCCGCTCGCCGCCCTGGCACGGCCATCTGCGGCGTTGCCGAATCGACCGAGTAGGCCCACTACGAGGCCGATCCGGCGCCTTGCATCTGACCGCACCAGGACGCCTCGCTACCGGGCAAACCTTGACTGACGCGGCACTAGGCGGTCCGGGACCGTTGTGGCCGGGGCGCGTCCGGATCTCCCCGGGGCGCCCCGGGTTCGCCATGACCGCGTCACGCCCCCGTGCCGCTCCCGCACCACCCCCGCCGCCGGCCGCGGCACGTCCACACAGCGGGCAATGCCCCCCATTCCCCGGGCACAGGGGCGACAATGGGCCACATGCCGATACCCAGTACCGTGCCCAGCCGTACCGAGCTGATCGACCATCTCGTCCGTACGCGCATCGCGGGTGACGTCGCCACTCCCCGCGAGAACAACCTCTCCCACTACCGCAAGCTCGCGAACGGTGACCGCCACTACTGGCTGGGGCTGGAGCTGGAAGACCGCTGGGTGGACGAGCAGGACGTGCTGGCCGTCATGGCGGAGCGGTGCGGGGTGATCGACGATCCGGAGCACCGCACCGGGCAGGACACCATCGACCCGGAGCTGACGGTCGGCGCGCTGGACCGGATGGCGTCGGTGCTGCGGAAGGCGGCCGAGGCGCGGCAGCGGGTGCTGTTCGCCACGGGGCACCCGGGCGGGCTGCTGGAGGTGCACAGCGCGACGGCGTCGGCGCTGCACGCGGCGGGGTGCGAGATCGTCGAGATCCCCGGCGGGCTGCACGCGGACGAGGGGTACGTCTTCCAGTTCTGCGACGTGGCCATGCTGGAGCGCGGCGCCACCCTGTGGCACACCCACTCCCCCGCCCCCATGGCGGCGATCCTGGACGGGCTGGCCCGGGAGGGGCGGCCGCTGCCGGACCTGGTGGTCGCCGACCACGGCTGGGCCGGGTGCGCGGGGCAGCGCGGCATCGACGCCGTGGGGTACGCGGACTGCAACGACCCGGCGCTGTTCCTCGGCGAGGCGGAGGGCACGCTCCAGGCGGTGGTCCCGCTGGACGACCACGTCACCAATCCGAGGTTCTACGCGCCGATGACGGCCTATCTGCTGGACGCGGCGGGGCTGACGGCCCAGTTCTGACGCGCGTCGCCCGGGACGCGCGTCGAAGCGGCCGCACGCCCCGGTGGACGGGCGTCATCTCGCCCCTCCCGAAGGTTACTTCTTCGGGCGCGGGACCCGCATGACCCCTTCCTGGATCACCGAGACGGCCAGCCGTCCGTCGGCGGTGAAGATGCGGCCCTTGGCCAGGCCGCGGCCGCCGGACGCGGACGGGCTCTCCTGGTCGTACAGCAGCCAGTCGTCCACCCGGAACGGCCGGTGGAACCACATGGCGTGGTCGAGGCTGGCGCCGACGATGTCCCCGACCGCCCAGCCGCCCCGGCCGTGGGCGAGGAGCACCGAGTCCAGCAGCGTCATGTCGGACACGTAGGTGGCCAGGCAGACGTGCAGCAGCGGATCGTCGGCGGCGCCGTCCAGTTTGCCGTCGGTCCGGAACCACACCTGCGACTTCGGCTCGCGGGGCTGCCCGACGCTGCCGTACGGCGGGGCATCCACGTACCGCAGGTCGACGGCGGCCCGTGCCTGCAGCATCCGCTCGACCACCCCCGGCCCGGCGAACAGGTGCTCGTACCGGGGCAGCAGCTCCTCGGCGGTGGGCAGCGAGAGCGGATCCGGCACCTCCGGCATCGGCTCCTGGTGCTCCAGCCCCTCCTCGTGCAGCTGGAAGGAGGCGGACAGGTGGAAGATCGGCTGCCCGTGCTGGACGGCGACCACGCGGCGCGTGGTGAAGGAGAAGCCGTCGCGGATCCGGTCGACCGTGTAGACGATCGGCGCCCCGGGGTCGCCGGGCCGCAGGAAGTAGGCGTGCAGCGAGTGCGGCGGACGGTCCTCGGGGACCGTGCGGCCCGCGGCGACCAGGGCCTGGGCGGCCACCTGGCCGCCGAAGACCCGCGGCACGAGGGGTGCGGCATCGCTGGTGCCGCGGAACATGTCCTCTTCGATCCGCTCCAGGTCGAGCAGATCGAGGAGGCTCTGTAGTGCGTCATTCATGGTTCAAGCAGTCTTGCAGACCCGTGTTGCGGCGCGGTTGCCGGTACGCGTGCGCATGGCGACCGTCACAGCCCCATCGACTTGGCGACGATGGACCGCATGACCTCGCTGGTCCCGCCGTAGATGCGGGTGACGCGGGTGTCCGCGTACAGCCGGGCGATGGGGTACTCCATCATGTAGCCGTAGCCGCCGTGCAGCTGCAGGCACTTGTCGATGACGACGGCCGCTCGCTCGGTGGTGAACAGCTTCGCCGAGGCGGCGTCGGCGGCGGTCAGCTCACCGGCGTCGTGCGCGTCCAGGGCCCGGTCGACGACCGCCTGCATCGCGTCCACCTCGGCCTTGCAGTCGGCCAGCGTGAACTTGGTGTTCTGGAAGGACGCCACGCTCTTGCCGAAGACCTCGCGGTCCCGGACGTAGGCCTTGGCGAACTCGACCGCCGCGGCGGACTGCGCGTACGCGCTGACGGCGATGCCCAGGCGCTCCTGCGGCAGGTTGTGCGCGAGGTAGCCGAACGCCTTGCCCTCCTCACCCAGCAGGTCCTCCACCGGCACCTTGACGTCCGTGAAGGACAGCTCGGCGGTGTCGGAGGTCTTCAGCCCCAGCTTCTCCAGCTTGCGGCCGACCGCGTACCCCTCGCTCTTGGTGTCCACCACCAGGATCGATATGCCCCCGCGGCGGTCCTCGGGGGTGGCGGGGGCGGTGCGGGCGCAGACCAGCACGCGGTCGGCGAGCACGCCGCCGGTGATGAAGGTCTTGGCGCCGTTGAGCACGTAGTGCGTGCCGTCCTCGGACAGCTTGGCGGTGGTCTTCATGCCCGCCAGGTCGGAGCCGGTGCCCGGCTCGGTCATGGCGATGGCGGTCATCATGTCGCCCGAGACGAAGGCGGGCAGCCAGCGCCGCTTCTGCTCCTCGTCGGCGTACTTGAGGATGTACGGGAGGCACAGCGCGGTGTGGACGCCGCTGCCGCCGAAGCTCACCCCGGCGCGGGCGCACTCCTCGGTGATGATCGCGTTGAACTTGAAGCTGGTCTCGCCCGCGCCGCCGTACTCCTCGGGGACCTCGATGCCGAAGATGCCCAGCTCGCCGAGCTTCTTGTAGAAGTCGCGCGGAGCCTGACCGGCCTCCCGCCACTCCTCGTAGTACGGCACGACCTCGGCGGCGATGAAGTCGCGGATGGTCTCCCGGAACGCCTCGTGATCCTCGTTGAACACCGTGCGACGCATCTCTGCGGCCTCCCTCTGGCTAAGCGCTTGCTCAGCCGAAGTTACCGCCCAGTCACCGAGCCTGTCCAGCCTTTGAAGGCCCGGTTCGCCCCCGGGCGCCCGAGCCCCTTCGGCTCACTCGCGGAGGCCGTCCGCATCATGGGCCGCGCCGAACGCGCCGAGGGCCAGGCGGTGCAGCAGGGCGGCGGTCGCCGCGCGGCCGGGAAGGGCGCCGGGGCGGCCCAGGTGCGGGGTGGAGTTGAGCAGCCCGAACACGGCGTGGACACAGGCCCGGGCATCCGCCTCGGCGAGCCCGGGATAGACCTCCCGCACGACCTCGACCCACAGCTCCACGTACTGCCGCTGGAGCGAGCGCACCAGCTTGCGGTCGGTGTCCCGGAGCCGGTCCAGCTCGCGGTCGTGGAGGATGATCAGCGGGCGGTCGTCCAGGGCGAAGTCGATATGGCCCTCGATGAGCGAGTCCAGCACGGCCGCCGGGGCGTCCCCGGCCTCCGCCGCCTCCGCGGCGCGCCGCTTGCCGCCGGTCAGCAGCCGGCCGCTGATGCCGACCAGCAGCTCCGCCAGCATCGCCTCCTTTCCGGCGAAGTGACGGTAGAGACCGGGGCCGCTGATGCCGACCGCCGCGCCTATCTCGTCGACGCCGACGCCGTGGAAGCCGCGCTCGGCGAAGAGCCGGGCGGCCTCCTTGAGGATCTGTTCGCGGCGGGTCTGTGCAGGGGCTTGCGTGCTCATGGAAGCAATTCTAGACAGCGGGGTTAGTGGTCGTTAACCTGGTGGGTATCGAGTTAACGACCACTAACCGCAGGACAAGAGGGGGCCCGTGGCGATGGAGCAGGCACCGGTGCTGCGAAGCGGCGCCGACCCGGGGTCGGACGCCTGGAAGGCCAATGAGGCCGCCCACCGCGAGCTGGCCGCGCGGCTGCGCGAGAAGCTCGCCGCGGCCCGGCTGGGCGGCGGCGAGAAGGCGCGGGCCCGGCACACCGCGCGCGGGAAGCTGCTGCCGCGCGACCGGGTGGACACCCTGCTGGACCCGGGCTCGCCGTTCCTGGAGCTGGCGCCGCTCGCCGCCGACGGGCTGTACGAGGGCCAGGCCCCGGCGGCGGGGGTGATCGCCGGGATCGGGCGGGTCGCGGGCCGCGAGGTGGTCGTCATCGCCAATGACGCCACCGTCAAGGGCGGCACGTATTACCCGATGACGGTGAAGAAGCATCTGCGCGCCCAGGAGGTCGCGCTGGAGAACCGGCTGCCGTGCGTCTATCTGGTCGACTCCGGCGGCGCCTTCCTCCCCCTGCAGGACGAGGTCTTCCCGGACCGCGACCACTTCGGCCGGATCTTCTACAACCAGGCCCGGATGTCCGGTGCCGGGATCCCGCAGGTCGCGGCGGTGCTCGGGTCCTGCACGGCGGGCGGGGCCTATGTCCCGGCGATGAGCGACGAGGCCGTCATCGTGCGCGGGCAGGGCACGATCTTCCTGGGCGGGCCGCCGCTGGTGAAGGCGGCCACCGGCGAGGTCGTCACCGCGGAGGAGCTGGGCGGCGGCGAGGTCCACTCCCGCGTCTCGGGCGTCACCGACCACCTCGCGGAGGACGACGCCCACGCCCTGCGCATCGTCCGTACGATCGTCTCCACCCTGCCGCCGTCCCCCGCCCAGCAGGGCGCCCCGCCCTGGCCGCTCACGCCCTCCGAGGAGCCCGCGGTCGACCCCGCGGGGATGTACGGGGCGGTCCCGGTCGACTCCCGCACGCCGTACGACGTGCGCGAGGTGATCGCGCGGGTGGTGGACGGCTCGCGGTTCGCCGAGTTCAAGGCCGAGTTCGGGACGACGCTGGTCACCGGGTTCGCCCGGATCATGGGCCATCCGGTGGGCATCGTCGCCAACAACGGCATCCTGTTCTCCGAATCGGCCCAGAAGGGCGCCCACTTCATCGAGCTGTGCGATCAGCGCGGCATCCCGCTGGTCTTCCTGCAGAACATCTCGGGCTTCATGGTCGGCCGCAGCTATGAGGCGGGCGGCATCGCCAAGCACGGCGCCAAGATGGTCACCGCCGTCGCCTGCACCCGCGTGCCCAAGCTGACGGTCGTCATCGGCGGCTCCTACGGCGCGGGCAACTACTCGATGTGCGGCCGCGCCTATTCGCCGCGCTTCCTGTGGATGTGGCCGGGCGCCAAGATCTCGGTGATGGGCGGCGAGCAGGCCGCCTCCGTCCTCGCGACCGTCAAGCGCGACCAGTTGGAGGCGCGTGGCGAGGAGTGGAGCGCGGAGGACGAGGAGGCGTTCCGGGCGCCGGTCCGCGAGCAGTACGAGGCCCAGGGCAGCGCCTACTACGCCACGGCCCGGCTATGGGACGACGGGGTGATCGACCCGCTGGAGACCCGTACGGTGCTCGGCCTCGCCCTCACCGCGTGCGCGAGCGCACCGCTGCCCGACCGCACGGCCAAGGAACCCGCGGCGCCCGGCTACGGCGTCTTCCGGATGTGAGGGGATGCACCCGATGAGCGCGGCGCATGCGATGTTCGACACGGTCCTGGTGGCCAACCGCGGGGAGATCGCGGTGCGGGTCATCCGCACCCTGCGGCGGCTCGGCGTCCGCTCGGTCGCCGTGTTCAGCGATGCCGACGCGGACGCCCGGCACGTCCGGGAGGCGGACACGGCCGTGCGGATCGGCCCGGCGGCCGCGGCGGAGAGCTATCTGTCGATCGAGCGGCTGCTGGAGGCGGCGGACCGCACCGGCGCCCGGGCCGTCCACCCCGGCTATGGCTTCCTCGCGGAAAACGCGGCGTTCGCCCGCGCCTGCGCCGACGCCGGGCTCGTCTTCATCGGCCCGCCGGCCGGGGCCATCGAGCTGATGGGCGACAAGATCCGCGCCAAGGAGACCGTGCGGGCCGCCGGGGTGCCCGTGGTGCCGGGCTCGTCCGGCAGCGGGTTGACGGACGCCCAGCTCATCGGCGCCGCCCGGGAGATCGGCACGCCCGTGCTGCTCAAGCCGTCCGCGGGCGGCGGCGGCAAGGGCATGCGGCTGGTGCGCGACAAGGCGCTGCTCGCCGACGAGATCGCGGCCGCCCGGCGCGAGGCGCGCGGCGCGTTCGGCGATGACACGCTGCTCGTCGAGCGCTGGATCGACCGGCCGCGCCACATCGAGATCCAGGTGCTGGCCGACGGCCACGGCCGGGTGATCCACCTCGGCGAGCGCGAATGCTCGCTCCAGCGCCGCCATCAGAAGATCATCGAGGAGGCGCCCAGCCCGCTGCTGGACGAGGCCACCCGGGCGCTGATGGGTGAGGCCGCGGTCCAGGCGGCCCGCTCGTGCGGCTATGTGGGCGCGGGCACGGTGGAGTTCATCGTGCCGGGCACCGACCCGTCCGCGCACTTCTTCATGGAGATGAACACCCGCCTCCAGGTCGAGCACCCCGTCACCGAGCTGATCACCGGGCTGGACCTGGTGGAGTGGCAGCTGCGGGTCGCCGCGGGCGAAGCGCTGCCGTGCGGACAGGACGAGGTCTCCTTCCGCGGCCATGCGGTGGAGGCCCGGATCTGCGCCGAGACCGCCCGCGCGGCGGGCGACGGCCGGGTGGACTTCCTGCCGTCGGCCGGACCGGTGCTCGCCCTGGACGAGCCCACGGGCGAGGGGGTGCGCGTCGACTCCGGGCTGAGCACCGGCACCGAGGTCGGCACCGTGTACGACCCGATGCTCGCCAAGGTCGTCGCCCACGGCCCGGACCGCCCCACGGCGCTGCGCCGGCTGCGCGCCGCCCTCGGTTCCCTGACCGTCCTCGGCGTCGACACCAACACCGGCTTCCTCCGCCGCCTGGCCGCCCACCCGGAGGTCGCCTCGGGCGAGCTGGACACCGGCCTGGTCGACCGCGCGGCGGCCTCGCTCCTCCCGGGCGCCGTCCCCGACGAGGTCCATGTGGCGGCGGCGCTGCTGCGCCAGGCGGCGCTGGAGCCGCCCGGCGCGCGAGGCGGCGAAGCCGGCGGGCGCGTCTGGGTCGATCCGTTCTCCGTGCCCACCGGGTGGCGGATCGGCGGCGAGTCCGCCGATACGGTCCACCGGCTGCGGGTCCCCGGCCACGACCCGGTGACGGTCCGGGTGCGCGGCCGGGCCCACGAGGCGCGGGTGCGGATCGAGCGCGCGGACGGCACCGGCAGCCCCGCTCCCGACGCGGCGGCGCGGCTCGTGGCGCTGGAGGACGGCTCGGTGCTGCTGGACCTCGACGGGGTCACCCACCGCTTCCGGTATGTCGCCCACGGCGCGAGCCACTGGCTGGGGCGGGGCGGGGATGCCTGGCGCGTGGTGGGGCATGACCCCATCGAGGAGGCGCTGCGCGGCGGCGCCGCGGCGGCGCACGCCGGGGAGCTGACGGCTCCCATGCCCGGCACCGTCACCGTCGTGAAGGCGGCCGTCGGGGACGAGGTCACCGCGGGCCAGGGCCTGCTGGTGGTCGAGGCGATGAAGATGGAGCACCTCATCTCCGCCCCGCACGACGGAACGGTGACCGAGCTGGAGGTGACCCCCGGCAGCACGGTCGCCATGGACCAGCTGCTGGCGGTCGTCACCCCGCGCGAGACCCGCGAGACCGAGGAGCGTGTGTGATGTCCCTCCCCATGACCGTCCCGGCCCCGGGGCTGCCCGCCCGGGTGCGTATCCATGAGGTGGGGCCGCGGGACGGGCTGCAGAACGAGAAGGCGCTCGTACCGGTCGCCGTGAAGGCCGAGTTCATCCGGCGGCTGGCCGGCGCGGGGCTGACCACCATCGAGGCCACCAGCTTCGTCCGCCCGGAGTGGGTGCCCCAGCTGGCCGACGCCGAGCAGCTGATGCCGCTGATCGACGATGTGCGGGCCCGGCTCCCGGTGCTGGTGCCCAATCAGCGCGGGCTCGACCGCGCGCTCGCCCTCGGCGCGCGCGAGATCGCCGTCTTCGCCAGCGCGACCGAGTCGTTCGCCAGGGCCAACCTCAACCGGACGGTGGACGACGCGCTCGCCATGTTCGAGCCGGTCGTCACCGCGGCGCGCGAGGCGGGCGTGTCCGTGCGCGGCTATCTGTCGATGTGCTTCGGCGACCCCTGGGAGGGCCCGGTCCCGATCTCGCAGACCGTCTCGGTCAGCCGCCGCCTGATCGACATGGGGTGCGACGAGGTGAGCCTCGGCGACACCATCGGCGTGGCCACCCCCGGCCATGTGCTGGAGCTGCTGGCCACGCTGAACGAGGCGGGGATCGCCACCGACCGGCTCGCCGTCCACTTCCACGACACCTACGGCCAGGCCCTCGCCAACACCCTGGCCGCGCTCCAGCACGGCGTGACCACCGTCGACGCCTCCGCGGGCGGCCTGGGCGGCTGCCCGTACGCGAAGAGCGCCACCGGCAACCTCGCCACCGAGGACCTGGTCTGGATGCTCGACGGCCTCGGCGTCGAGACCGGGGTCGACATCCGCCGTCTCACCGCCACCAGCGTGTGGATGGCCCGGCACCTGGGCCGACCCAGCCCGTCCCGCACCGTCCGCGCCCTCTCCCAGAAGGAGATGTGAGTCATGGCGATCGACCACCGTCTCTCCCCCGAGCACGAGGAACTGCGCCGCACCGTGGAGGAATTCGCGCACGATGTGGTCGCCCCGAAGATCGGGGAGTACTGGGAGCACCATGAGTTCCCGTACGAGATCATCCGCGAGATGGGCCGGATGGGGCTGTTCGGTCTGCCCTTCCCGGAGGAGTACGGCGGGATGGGCGGCGACTACCTCGCGCTGTGCCTGGCCCTGGAGGAGCTGGCCCGGGTGGACTCCTCCGTCGCGATCACCCTGGAGGCCGGGGTCTCGCTCGGCGCGATGCCGATCTTCCTCTACGGGACGCAGGAGCAGAAGCGCCAGTGGCTGCCCGGGCTGTGCTCCGGGGAGGCCCTGGGTGCCTTCGGCCTGACCGAGCCGGGCGGCGGCTCCGACGCGGGCGCCACCCGCACCACGGCCCGGCTGGACGAGACCACCGACGAGTGGGTGATCAACGGCACCAAGTGCTTCATCACCAACTCGGGTACGGACATCACCGCCCTGATCACCGTCACCGCCGTCACCGACCGCACCGAGGACGGCCGCCCCAGGATCTCCTCCATCATCGTGCCGTCCGGCACCCCCGGCCTCACCGTCGCCGCCCCCTACTCCAAGGTCGGCTGGAACGCCTCGGACACCCGCGAGCTGTCCTTCGCCGACTGCCGCGTCCCGGCCGCCAACCTCCTGGGCGATCGGGGCCGCGGCTACGCCCAGTTCCTCCGCATCCTCGACGAGGGCCGCATCGCCATCTCCGCCCTGGCCACCGGGCTCGCCCAGGGCTGTGTGGACGAGTCGGTGTCGTACGCCAGGACCCGGGAGGCCTTCGGCCGCCCGATCGGCGCCAACCAGGCCATCCAGTTCAAGATCGCCGACATGGAGACCCGCGCCCATATGGCCCGCGTCGCCTGGCGCGACGCGGCCTCCCGCCTGGTGCGCGGCGAGCCGTTCAAGAAGGAGGCGTCGATCGCGAAGCTGTACTCCTCCGAGGTCGCGGTCACCAATGCCCGCGAGGCGACACAGATCCACGGCGGCTACGGCTTCATGAACGAATATCCGGTGGCCCGGATGTGGCGGGACTCCAAGATCCTGGAAATCGGGGAGGGGACGAGCGAGGTGCAGCGGATGCTGATCGCGCGGGAGCTGGGCTTCGCGAGCTGATCCCCCCGGCCGGGTGGTTGACGGGGCAACCAGCGTGGCGTGAAAGGGCGTTGTGACCCGAGCGGCGCACCGTCACCATGTCGGAGCATGGGGAGCCAGGGGGAGTGCGAGCCGGGGGCGGTGCGCAGTGCCGGGGAGTTCATGGCCTTGCTGCGGGCCCTCAAAGAACGGTCGGGGCTGACCTACCGGCAGCTGGAAAGCCGGGCGGCCGAGCGCGGGGAGGTGCTGGCGCGCAGCACGCTCGCCGATGCGCTGCGGCAGGACGCGTTGCCACGGGCCGAAACGCTGGTGGCGTTCCTGCGCGCCTGCGGCGAGGAGCCGCGTATCGGGGAATGGCTGGAGGCGCGGGAGAGAATCGCGACACAGCAGCCGCCGCAGAGCGCCCCGGCGCAGCAGCCGGAGGCGCCGCCCCGGCCGGAGGCGGCAGAGCGGCAGGTCGCGTCCGGCGCGGCCGACCGGCCGCGCCGGAGCATCCCGAAAGGGCGGCTGATCGAGGTGGCGCTGGCGGTGCTGGTCGTCGGCGCGGCCTCGCTCGTTGTGGCGATGACGGCCGACGACGACGAGCCGAAGACGCGGGACACCACCGCGTCGTCCGCGGAGCCCGCTTCGGCCGCTCCCGCGCCGGGCACCTATCGCATCCGTTCGGTCATCTCCTCGCTGTGCCTGTCCGAGCTGGAGAGCCAGGGCGGCGGCAATGTCTTCCAGACCGACTGCCGGAGCGCCATTCCGACGTACGCCCTTGAGGGGGCGCAGGACTCCGTCTACCGGATCCGGTCCCTCCACCCCGCCCTCGGCTACGGATGTCTCGGCGTGGGGAAGGCGAGCTCCGAGGGAGGCGCGCAGATGATGGACGACTACTGCGGGCACCGGGGCGCCGCCGAGCGGTTCCGCATCCAGCGGGTCACGAAGCCGGTGCGCGGCTACCGGATCAAGCCGGTGCATACGGGCCAGTGCGTGTCGCTGCCCGGTGGTTCGACCCGCAAGGGGGACCCCGTGGTCCAGCTGCCCTGCACCGCCGGCGACACGGGCCAGATCTTCCGCTTCGATCCGGTCCGGGCGCCGACGGCGATTCCCTCCATCACCAGCAACTGAGCACCGGGGCCCGGCGGCTCAATCCGTGGCGGGCCAGGGGATCTGCGGGGAGCGGTGGTAGTCGATGTCCAGGGCGTCCCAGCGGGGCGCCTGCGCGGCGAGCCGCACCCGGTAGTCGTCCCAGTCGTGCGTGGACCGGGGCGACCAGCCCAGTTCGGCGATGCCGGGGAGGCGGGGGAAGGCCATGTACGCGATGTGGGCGCTGGTGGAGAGGGTCTCCGACCACATCGGGGCCTCCACACCGAGCACCGAGGACGGCGGGGCACCGGCGATGTAGCTGCCCGGGTCCCAGTCGTAGGACTGCTTCGCCTCGACGTATCCGGCCCAGCTGAGCCCCAGCGGGGTGCTCGGGTCGTACTTCATGTCGAGGTAGGCGCGGTTGGCCGGTGAGAGGACGAGCCGGGTGCCGTTCCTGGCGGCGTCGGCGACCTCCTTCTCGCTGCCGTTCGTCCCCCAGTACTGGGCGATCGCCCCCTTGGCGGGGCGGGCGCCGGTCAGCTGGTGCCAGCCGACCACGGTCTTGCCGTACGTGGCGACGATGGGCTGGACCCGGTCCATGAAGGCCACGTAGTCGGCGTGGCTGGTGGAGTGCGCCTCGTCGCCGCCGATGTGGAGGTAGCGGCCGGGGGTGAGGGCGGCGAGTTCGCGGATGACGTCGTCGACGAAGTCGTACGTCACCTCCTTGGGCACGCACAGCGAGCTGAAGCCGACCTCGGTGCCGGTGTAGAGCGGCGGGGCGGCGCCGTCGCAGTTGAGGTCGGCGTAGGAGGCGAGGGCCGCGTTGGTGTGGCCGGGCATGTCGATCTCGGGGACGACGGTGAGGTGGCGGGAGGCCGCGTACCGCACGATCTCCCGGTAGTCGGCCTTGGTGTAGTAGCCGCCGGTCCCGCCGCCGACCTGGGTGGAGCCGCCGTACGTCGCCAGCCGGGGCCAGGAGTCGACGGCGATCCGCCAGCCCTGGTCGTCGGAGAGGTGCAGATGCAGTTTGTTGATCTTGTAGAGGGCGAGCTGGTCGACGTACGTCTTGACCTGGTCGACGGTGAAGAAGTGCCGCGAGACGTCGAGCATCGCGCCCCGCCAGGCGTAGCGCGGCACATCGGTGATGGTGCCGCCGGAGATCCGCCAGGGGCCGGGCTGCCGGGTGGCGCGTTCGACGGACGCGGGCAGCAGCTGCCGCAGCGTCTGGATGCCGTGGAAGAGCCCGGCGGAGGTGCGGGCGCTGATGGTGACGGCGCGCCGGGTCACCTCCAGCCGGTAGCCCTCCGCGCCGAGCCCCTTCGCGGCGCGCTGTCGTACGGGCACGATCCGCAGCCGGATGCCGTCCACGCCCCCGCGCGCGGTGACCGGCAGCCGGTAGCCGGTGGAGGGGCGCAGCAGGCCCGCCAGATAGTCGCCCGCCGCGCGCGCCGCGCGGGAGCCGGGCGCCACCCGGATCAAGGTGGCCGGGCGCAGCGTGTACGGGCTCTTGCCGGGCCGTACGGAGGCGGGCGCGGGCACGACCCGGTCCAGCGGCACCGGCGCGCCGGCGGCGTCCGGGCCGGAGACCGAGGCGGCCGCGGAGGGCGGCGGGGCCGTGGCGGCGGTTCCCGCTCCCGCCGCCGCGGTCAGCAGGAGGGAGCACAGCAGTCGAGCACGGCGTCGTCTCACAGGGGTCCCTTCAACGAAGCGTCGCATCGTGGGTACCGCGACATCTTGCGTACCGCGCCGCCCAGTTGGGGTCAAGGTGTAGACCAATGTGTCGCGAGATCCGGCACGGTTGCGCGAACTCGGCGGTCTTCATCGGAGCGGGGCCTCACCGAGGAGAGTTCACCACCGCCGGACAAGCCGCACTCCGTCGGTTTTCCCGCCATCGAGACCGGAGTCTGCCCGATATCGGGCAGAAATCTTGCGAAACACCCCGAGGAACCGCAGTATCAACGGATGCTCGATCGCCGGATGTCCCACGATGACCTCATCGACCACCTGGTCCGCAGCACGCCGCTCAGCCGCGGCGAGGCGGCCCGGGTGGTGCTGGACGTCCTGGCGTACTTCGACGAGACGACCGAGGAGTTCGTCCGGCGGCGCCACCGCGAGCTGCAGTCCGGCGGACTGACCAACGCGGACATCTTCGAGCGGATCACGGCCGAGCTGCCGTACCGCGCGGTGGCACCGCCCGAACTCTCGCTGCGCCAGCTGCGCCGCATCGTCTACGGCTGACGCCGCCACCTACGGCCGACGCCGCCGAAGTCGGCGACCATTCATGATCGATTCAATCGGGAGGGCCTGAACACCATGTGCGGGATCGTCGGATACATCGGAAAACGCGACGTGGCACCGCTGCTGCTGGAGGGGCTGCAGCGGCTGGAGTACCGCGGTTACGACTCCGCCGGCATCGCGGTCCAGGCCAAGCCGGGCAAGGGTGCACAGAACGGGCAGTCCGCCACCGGGCTGAAGACCGCCAAGGCCAAGGGCCGGGTCCGCGATCTGGAGGCCAGGCTGCCCAAGCGCTTCGCGGGCACCTCCGGCATCGCGCACACCCGCTGGGCGACCCACGGCGCGCCCAACGACATCAACGCCCATCCGCACCTCGACGGGGACGGCAAGGTCGCGATCGTCCACAACGGCATCATCGACAACGCCGCCGACCTGCGCGCCAAGCTCGCCGCCGACGGCGTGGAGCTGGTCTCCGACACCGACTCCGAGGTCCTCGCCCACCTCATCGGCCGCTCGCAGGCGGCCACCCTGGAGGAGAAGGTCCGCCACGCGCTCGCCCTGGTCGAGGGCACGTACGGCATCGCCGTGCTGCACGCGGACTTCCCGGACCGCATCGTCGTCGCCCGCAACGGCTCCCCCGTCGTGCTGGGCATCGGCGAGAAGGAGATGTTCGTCGCCTCGGACGTCGCCGCCCTGGTCAGCCACACCCGCCAGGTGATCACCCTGGACGACGGCGAGATGGCCACCATCAAGGCCGACGACTACCGCACCTACACCACCGAGGGCAGCCGCACCGCCCCCGCGCCGACGACGGTGGAGTGGGAGGCCGAGTCGTACGACATGGGCGGCCATGACACGTACATGCACAAGGAGATCCACGAGCAGGTCGACGCCGTGGACCGGGTGCTGCGCGGCCGGATCGACGACCGCTTCTCCACCGTCCGGCTGGGCGGGCTGAACCTGGACGCGCGCGAGGCCCGCGGCGTCCGCCGGGTGAAGATCCTCGGCTGCGGTTCGGCGTACCACACGGGCCTGATCGGTGCGCAGCTGATCGAGGAGCTGGCCCGCATCCCCGCGGACGCCGAGCCCGCGAGCGAGTTCCGCTACCGCAACCCGGTCGTGGACCCGGACACCCTCTACATCGCGGTCAGCCAGTCCGGCGAGACGTACGACACGCTGGCCGCCGTCCAGGAGCTGAAGCGCAAGGGCGCGCGGGTGCTGGGCGTCGTCAACGTCGTGGGCAGCGCGATCGCTCGCGAGACGGACGGCGGGGTGTACGTCCACGCGGGTCCGGAGGTGTGCGTCGTCTCCACCAAGTGCTTCACCAACACCGCCGTCGCCTTCGCCCTGCTCGCCCTCCACCTCGGCCGGATCCGCGATCTGTCGGTCGCCGACGGCAAGCGGATCATCGCGGGGCTGCGCAAGCTGCCCGAGCAGATCTCCGAGGTGCTGCGCGGCGAGGAAGAGATCAAGAAGCTCGCCGCGGAATACGCGAATGCAAAGAGCATGATGTTCGTCGGACGGGTGCGCGGCTACCCGGTGGCGCGCGAGGCGTCCCTGAAGCTGAAGGAGGTCTCCTACGTCCACGCCGAGGCGTACCCGGCCTCGGAGCTGAAGCACGGACCGCTCGCGCTCATCGAGCCCGAGGTGCCCACCGTCGCGGTCCTCCCGGACGACGACCTGCTGGAGAAGAACCGCGCGACGCTGGAGGAGATCAAGGCCCGCAGCGGCCGAATCCTCGCCGTCGCGCACCAGGAGCAGGAGAAGGCGGACCACACGATCGTGGTACCGCGCAACGAGGTCGAGCTGGACCCGATCCTGATGGGCATCCCGCTGCAACTGCTGGCGTACCACACGGCGCTGGCGCTCGGCCGGGACATCGACAAGCCGCGCAACCTGGCGAAGTCGGTGACCGTGGAGTGACCTCCGGCTGACCCCCGGCCGCCCCCGGGTTCGGCGGTCCCCCGCGTGTGCCACCACGCACGCGGGGGCCGCCCCTGGGCCGGCGTCGCCCTTACGCCGGCGCTGGCCACCGCGCGGGAACCGTCACTTCCCGCCCGGCGCCACGCCGAACGGTTTATGCCCCGCCCACGTGCCCAATTCACCCCTACGCATGGGTAGTTTCCACGGGTGTCAAGACGGTCTTGGGACCATCTCGGCTGCGGGGAAAGGGAGTTGAGGCTGTCCAATTTTGAACGTCCGGCCGCGGCGGTGCCCGCCCGGAGGTTTCGGCGCGGGACCGCTGGAGAAAAGCTCGGGGCCCAAAACCGGGCCCGGGCTCGGGGGGATGCTCAGCGGATGGTTCGAGGGATGGACCGGGGATGCCGAGGGGATGCTCAGGGGATGACGATCACGGGCCGCTGCGCACGCCGCGCGAGCCGTCCCGCGACCGAGCCGAAGATCCGTCCCACCAGCCCGTGCGTGGAGCCGACCACGATCGCGTCGGCCGCGTACTCCCGGCCGACCTCCTCCAGCTCATGGCAGATGTCGCCGCCCCGCTCGACGAGGATCCACGGCACCTCGGTGAGGTGATCGGCGCAGGCCAGCTCAAGGCCCAGCACCTCGGTGCGGTGATCGGGAACGTCGACGAAGACGGGGGGCTCACAGCCCGCCCAGACGGTCGTCGGCAGCCGATTGGCCACATGGACGATGATCAGACCCGAGCCGGAGCGCCGGGCCATGCCGATGGCGTAGGCGAGGGCGCGCTCGCTCGATGTGGAACCGTCGAATCCGACCACGACGCCGTGCTGGAAGGCGGGGTCGCAGGAATGACGTGTTTCTTCCGCCGCTTGGGGGTGCGCCAGGTGATCGGCGACCCGTTTGCGGTCCGCGGGTTCGGGGATTTCGTGACCGGCCATCGGTGTCTCGGCGAAGGGTGTCCTCGTGCGGAGGGATACGGCGGGGGCTCAGGTTGAAGTTGGCGGGGGACTAGAGCTCCGCTAGAGCTCGAGACGAGTATCGAACGAAGAAAATCCGTCCGGGATTCATCTTTCCAAGCCCTTACCCTCCAGGGTACGGCGCCATTCCTCGCCTGCCCAGAGGTTGCCCCGGCAGCGGAGCGGCCGAAGCGTTCCCCGGAGCATGCCGGAGGGCGGCCCGTAACGCAATGCCCCAAGTGGTCCCGACTCGGGCCGCCCCGACCCTTCGCATACGCCGCGCGGACGCCCGGCAGTGACCTGTCGGCAGGCCGGACGTTGTAGTAGCCGCGGAGCGATCAACTCCGTACGGTACGGGCCCGGACGGCCCGTACCGGCCGCCGTCACGACCTCCCCGCGGCCCTCCCGGACACCGGGATCGACCTGCGTTCGAGCCCCGCTCCACCACTCTTCCACCGTCCGCCGACCCGCCCTCCGCTCACCCGTCAACCGTCCATCCACCCGCCCGGCCACCCGTTCGTCCACCACGCGAGAGGAGCCGCCACCGTGCCAGGCATCCGTGAGCACGACGCCCCCGGCAGCGCCCCCGGGCACTCCCCCGGCCGGGGTCCCGGCCGCGACCCGGTGAACGAGGTCGTCCGCTGGTCCGCCTTCGGCTGCGCCGTGGTCCCCGCCGTCCTCCTGCTCTGCGGATCACCCCTGAGCGGCGCGGCGGGCGCCGCCCTGGGCCTCGGCGCCGTGACCGCCGCCAGCCACTCCTTTCTGCGCTACTACGAACGCGCGGCCGCCCGGCTGGGCGCCGGTGCGGCGAGCCCCCACCGGGGGCGGCACGGGCGCACCGGGATCGGGACGCACCGGGGCGGCCGGCGGAGCTGACGCCGGGGCCGGGGCGGCGCGCCCCGGCGGAGCCGGACGGTTCCGTAAGCGCGCCACGTCGCACTCCGTACGGACAACCGCGACGTGGCATGAGCCGGTCGTACGCCGGTCGAAGGACCCGTCCGCACATCTGCGCCCGCTGGTTTTCAGCCAACTTCGCGACACAGTTCTTCCCTTGGCAAACGCCATGCTCAACCCCCTTCCGGCCAGCGTGGAAAGGGGTACGAGCCACCCGTACCCCCTACGGGAAGTGGGCGCTAGCAGGAGGCCCACTTCACAGCGAGGGCTACGAGTGCAACGCTTCGTGATCGAATGCTTCGCGCCAAGTTGTCATGTCGACATAGTGGCGGGTGGTGAACTGGTCACGGCGACCACACGCGACACAGTAGATTCGATCTTGGCCATGACCGGCGGGGGAACCGTTCAGGACCGAGGGGAAACGTGCAGGACCGAGAGGACGCGACCACCGAGGGGGGCTTAGAGCCATGAGCCAGGACTCCACGACCGTACCGGAGACCTCGCGCAAGCTCTCCGGACGCCGGCGACGAGAAATCGTCGCGGTGCTGCTGTTCAGCGGCGGACCGATCTTCGAAAGCTCCATCCCGCTCTCCGTCTTCGGTATCGACCGGCAGGACGCCGGTGTCCCTCGGTACCGATTGCTGGTGTGCGCGGGCGAAGATGTGCCACTGCGAACGACTGGCGGACTGGAACTGACCGCACCATACGGCCTGGAGGCACTGTCCCGGGCCGGAACCGTCGTCGTACCGGCCTGGCGGTCGATCACCCAGCCGCCACCGGCCGCCGCGCTCGACGCGCTACGGCGCGCGCACGAGGAGGGCGCGCGCATCGTGGGCCTGTGCACCGGGGCCTTCGTACTGGCCGCCGCGGGGCTGCTCGACGGCCGCCCGGCGACCACGCACTGGATGTACGCGCCGACGCTCGCCAAGCGCTACCCATCCGTCCACGTGGATCCGCGTGAGCTGTTCGTGGACGACGGCGACGTACTGACCTCGGCGGGCACCGCCGCCGGGATCGACCTGTGCCTGCACATCGTGCGCACCGACCACGGCGCGGACGCCGCGGGGGCCCTGGCCCGCCGGCTCGTCGTGCCACCGCGCCGCAGCGGAGGGCAGGAGCGCTACCTGGACAGGTCGTTACCAGAGGAGATCGGCGCGGATCCGCTCGCCGAGGTCGTGGCGTGGGCGCTCGAGCACCTGCACGAGCAGTTCGACGTCGAGGCCCTGGCCGCCCGCGCCTATATGAGCCGGCGCACCTTCGACCGCCGGTTCCGGTCGCTCACTGGGAGCGCTCCACTCCAGTGGCTGATCACCCAGCGGGTGCTGCAGGCCCAGCGACTCCTGGAGACCTCCGACTACTCGGTCGACGAGGTCGCCGGGCGCTGCGGCTTCCGGTCCCCGGTCGCGCTGCGCGGGCACTTCCGGCGGCAGCTGGGGTCCTCCCCGGCCGCCTACCGGGCCGCGTACCGGGCCCGCAGGCCCCAGGGCGGCGCCCCGGACCGGCTGGAGCGGGCCGAACGGCTCGGCGGCGGCGACCGCACCGAGGTGCTCGAACAGCGCGCCGGGGACCACACCATGCCGCTGCGCCGACCCGGAGGTCCCGTCACCCATACGAGCCACCACCATCACCCTCCGCACTCGCCGCATCCACCGGGCGGTACGGAAGCGGGCAAGCCGGAATCCGATGCGTACGCCCCTCGCCTGCCCGAGCAGGCCACGGGCCGCGCCCCGGGCCGTCCGACCCTGCCCGGCCAGCGGGAACGCCCCGTAGGGTGAGACGCATGAACGATCGCATGGTGTGGATCGACTGCGAGATGACCGGGCTCTCGCTGATCGACGACGCGCTCATCGAGGTGGCCGCACTGGTCACGGACTCCGAGCTGAACATCCTGGGCGACGGCGTGGACATCGTTGTCCGGCCGCCCGCCGAGGCGCTGACCACCATGCCCGAGGTGGTGCGGGAGATGCACACGGCTTCCGGGCTGCTCGCGGAGCTGGACGGCGGGACCACGCTGGCGGATGCCGAGGCGCAGGTCCTGGCGTACATCCGCGAGCACGTCCCGGACGCCGGCAAGGCCCCGCTGTGCGGAAACTCGGTCTCCACCGACCGCGGTTTCCTCCTGCGGGACATGCCGACGCTTGAGGCGTACCTCCACTACCGGATCGTCGACGTCTCCTCGATCAAGGAGCTGGCCCGCCGCTGGTATCCGCGGGCCTACTTCAACAGCCCGAAGAAGAACGGCAATCACCGCGCGCTCGCCGACATCCACGAGTCGATCGCCGAACTGCGCTACTACCGGGAGGCCGTCTTCGTCCCCCGGCCCGGACCGGACTCGGACACGGCGAAGTCCATCGCGGCCCGCCACGTCCTGCCCGCCCGGCAGCCGTAGCGACTCGCTCCCGGCACGCGTGAAAGCCGGGAGCGAGCACCCCCGCCGAGCCTGTATACTTTTTCTCGGCCGGTGCGGAAAGCACCGGTCATGGTGGGTATAGCTCAGCTGGTAGAGCACCTGGTTGTGGTCCAGGATGTCGCGGGTTCAAGTCCCGTTACTCACCCTGAACGATCAAGGCCCTGACCTGCGAAAGCGGGTCAGGGCCTTGGTGCGTCCGAAATACGTCGATCGGCTGGTGGGCATCGACGATCGGACCCGCGATGACTACCACCGCGAGATCCGGATCCACCGCTCCGCGTGGTCCGGCCGGCCCGCCTGGACCATCAGGATCGCCTGGGCCGACGGGCGCGCACAGCTCGGACGGGCGCGTACGGGAAGAACGGTGCCGACGGCCACGACGGGCAGACGTGCCCGGATGGGTACAACCTCCAGGCACCGAGCTGGGACCCGGATGCGCTGGTATGCCGGAAGGATGGCGCGCCTCAGCCGGAGCCGACGCCCACCGCACTGGCCCCGGACCGGCGGCGCCTCTGATACGTGATGCCCCTCGTCTGGCCTGCGGGCCGGGCGAGGGGCTCTTCGCCGTGTCAAGGAAGCGCGACGGCCCCCACCGAAATGGGGGCCGTTCACGTACCGGCGGAGCCGACCGCGGGTACCGTTCCGAGTGTCGACGTCGGAACGGAGTCATCATGTCAGATGGCACTGAGGCACGCCCGGGAACCGTTGGAGCGCGGCTGAAAGAGCAGCGTCTCATCCGAGGATTCACGCTGCGAGAACTCGGCCAACGGGCGCACGCGTCCCCCTCGATGCTGTGCCAGATCGAGAAGGGCGAACGGTCACCCAGCGAGCAACTGCTCGGATCGGTAGCGCGCGCCCTGAGCGTCAGCGTCGCTGTGTTGCGCGGGCAGCCGTACATCAAGCAGCTTCAGCAGGACCAGCTCGACGCGGTGATCGCACCGTTGGGCAGCACGCTCAGCCTGTGGGATGCGCCGTCCGAGCTGGGCGACCCGCCGCCCCGGGCTCTGCCCGCGCTGGAGAGGGACGTCATGGCGGCGCGTCAGCGACGGCTGGACGCTGAGTTCCTGCCGCTGGCCACCACGCTGCCGCCACTCATCCGAGAACTGGCGCATGCCGCCGAGATCTTCGCGGTCCCGGCGGACCTCGCGCGCCTCCGATGGTTACAGGCCGAGGCAGCCCACACCGCCGAGGTGGTCGCCTACCGGCTCGGGTACATGGACCTCTCGCGGCTGGCTCTGACCCGCATGGAGCACGCCGCGCTGCGCGGCGCAGATCCCCGCTGGGTCGCGGTGGAACGGGTGCTGCGCGGACAGCTGGCGCTGGACGGCGGACTCGCGGACGCGGGCATGCGCCTGGCCGAGTTGGCGGTCCGTGACTTCCCCGAGGGACGGGAGCGGCCTACCCGCGCGGTGCTGGGCACGCTGCATTTGAAGGCGGCCATCTTGGCGTCCGGGCGCGGGGACGGCGACGAGTCGAACGCCCGCCTGGAGGAAGCCAAGGGGATAGCAGACGAGCTGGGCGAGACCGACAGCTTCGGTCTGGGCTTCGGCCCGTTCTACGTGGGGCTGGTCGGGGTGTCGTCGGCCGCTGACCGCAATGAGCACGACTTGGCGATGGAGCGGGCCCGCGCGGTCGAGGTACCCGAGTCCTATCCCACGGTGGCGCATGTGGCCCGGTACTGGGCGAACCGCGCTCGGGCGGCGGTATGGACGGCGGATCACGACGATGCGATGAAGTCGCTGCAGAATGCTCGGGAGGTGGCACCTCAACAGGAGCGGTACGACCCGTATGTGCATGAGACGGTGGCGACGATGCTTCGAGCGCAGTCGCGCCTGTCGGAGGAGCTGCGCGAGTACGCGCGCTGGTGCGGGGTGGGGTGACACTGGGCCCGCGCTTGTTCACAAACTGTGAACGCGCGGGCCTTCCCCGGTCGACACGATGTGACGGTCAGCACACCGCCCGTACATGGAGCCGACCATGAGGACCAACGCCCTGCCGTGGACACCGCCGAACACCGAGGACATCGAGGTGTTACCGGTGGGCGAATGGTGGGACGCCGTATCCGCACCCACAGCGGTAGCGGACCGCGCCCTTGGACTCCTCGGCCCGAACACCGGCGCCGTGATCCAGGACGACACCTACGGCAAGACGTACTGGCTGATCGGCATCGGCACCGCCCGCAGCTGGCACATCCGGCAGGTACGCGTCCTCACCGAACTCGCCGACGAGGGAACGCTCCTCGGCGTACCGCCCGCCTCCTGGACGACCGGCCACAGCACGTACTGGCGGGTGCCCTTCCGTATCGACCGCTGCCTCACCGACGTCCGGCAGCTGCACGAGGCCCTGGCCCAGGCCGTCAAGGACGTCCTCGGTCCCCACCCGGATGGCCGCCAGCTCTGCTACCGCTGCCAGCTGCCCACCGACGAGCCGGTACAGGTGAGCGTGGAGCACAGCGGCAGCGTCGCCAGCGCGACCGTCTACGTCTGCCCCACCCACGCCCGGGACTACCCGCACGACGCCGTGGCCCGGGCCGCCGCCCAGCGCCGCGCCCTTGACCGAGGCAGGACCCGATGACGAGCAGCCAGTCGGCCACCGACCTGTTCGCCGACGAGGCGTGGCGCGCGGCCATCGAGCACGCCGCAGGCTGCCCGGCCTGCCGCACGCCCGGCGCCGGATGCGAGATCGGAGAGCGACTGCTGCACGCCTACGAGGAGGCCACGCGCCAGGCCCGGGCGGACGGTGCGGGATGAGGCACCCCGTGGGGAAGCACGAGAAGCCGCCGCCGGACACGAGCCAGGGCAAGCCCCCGCCGGGCAATTCCGATGGGCAGGTGCCGCCGCCGCAGCCCGGGAACGGGACGCACCGGAAGTGACCGGTCAAGAGGAGCTGCGCGCCGCGCTGGACGCCGCCATGGACCAGCGCGGCGCGTGGCCCGGACGGTCCCCATGGATCCGTACCGCGGTCGCCGAAGTGCCGCGGCACGCCTTCGCGCCGGACCGGCTCTGGCGCTGGAATGGCCGGGCGTACGTGCCCATCGACCGCGGTACCGCCTTCGAGGCGTGGGCGGCCGAGGTGTACGGCTCTCCGGACACGGCCGCGGTCACCGAGATCAGCGGCGGCGCGCCGTCCTCCAGTCTGTCCGCGCAGGGGATCGTGGTCGACATGCTCGACCGCCTGCTCCTGGAGCCCGGCCACCGGGTGCTGGAACTGGGCACCGGCACCGGCTGGAACGCGGCGTTACTCGCCCGGCGGGCGGGCTCCGTGGTCAGCGTCGAGGCGGACAGCGAGCTGGCGGCGGCCGCGGCCGAGCGGCTCAAGCGGGCCGGTGCGGACGTGGACGTGCGGGTGGCCGACGGTGCCGACGGCTGGTCGGCGGGCGCGCCGTACGACCGGGTGATCGCCACCTATGCGGTCGACCGCATCCCGTGGGCCTGGGTCGAGCAGACCCGGCCTGGCGGCCGGATCGTCATCCCCTGGGGGCGGCTCGGGCACGTCGCGCTCACCGTCGCCGACGATGGCCGGTCGGCCAGCGGGTGGGTGCAGGGCCTGGCCACGTTCATGCCCGCCCGGGGAACGGACCTCGGTCGGCCCTTCGAGCGGGTACGGGGGGCCGCTCCGGGCGAGGACGAACGGCCGTTCACACGGGACCCGGCCCCCCTTCGCGACGACTGGCACCTGCGGTTCGCCCTGCGCGTCACCGTGCCGGACGTACAGATCACGACCGCCGAGGACGAGGACGGGCTGAACGCCTGGCTCCACGACGGCTCGGCGTCATGGGCGATGCTCGCCGCGATCGGCGACGGCACCACGGTCGCCCACCAAGGCGGGCCCCGGCGCCTGGCGGACGAGGTGGAGCGGGCTTGGGACTGGTGGCTGGCCGAGGGGCGCCCCGAGCTGTACGACTTCGGCCTGACGGTGACGCCTGACCGGCAGTACGCGTGGTGCCGGGACCCGGAGACGGGCCCACGCTGGTCGGCCACGTCACGCCCGCACGCCGCCGAGCAGGCGGCCGACCGCATCAGCGGTACCGCGAAGGGCTGACCTGACGGGGCAGGTCAGCCCTTCGTCGTGCCCGTACCTAGGCGGTGCCTGCCATCTGCCGCTGCCGTTCCCCGTCGGCGTGCGCCTTGCCCATCAGCGAGCCCTCTTCCTGCTCGTAGTGGGACAGCGCGAGGCCGAGGCCGAAGAGGGTGGGCGCCCACTCCCCGACGAAGATGCCCCACCGGTCGGCCCGGTCCAGGCCCCGGCCGGGCTCGGCGCGGAGCGAAGCACTCCACGTCAGCACGGACAGTCCGATGGAGGTGATGGCGGCGGTGTAGGCGTGCTCGCTGCGCAGGCCCATGTCGTGCAGCTTCTTGATCACGGCGGTGCTCCTTGGGGAGGTTCCCCCCTCCGGTCCCCCCTTGGGTGCCCAGGCTCGCGCGAGTGACACAGCCCGGACGCGCCTGCCGGGATCAGCCGTCGGCCGGGGCCGGGTGCCGTACGGCCCTCTTCACCGCGGACTCCAGTGCGGCGCGGCTGAGCCCCGCTTCCCGGGCGTGCTCGGTGACGGCGGCCTGCACGGTGACCGCGGCCTCGTACCAGTGCTTCCACTGGGTCTCGCGTTCGATGTCCGCGAGTCCGGTCAGCTTGGCGTGCTCGGCGTCCGCGGCCTGCTGGAGGGCGATGAGTCTGTCGGGGATGTCCACGGGTTGGATCATAAGTCCGACGCTTCGGGCGTATGTGCGTACCTCTCGGCCTACGCCGCCCGTACGACCCGTTCGGCTCTCATCACGCCTGGTCGGCCGATCGGCCGGCAGGCGCCCGGGACGCACAGGGGCCCGTGGCCCGTTGCCCGTGGGCCCCTCGCACCGAGGCCCCGGAGCCTGGAGCGCCGGGGCTCTGGTGGGGCGGGCGGCCCGGGAGGGGCTGGGGTCACACCTCCTCGGGGAAGGCCGCCTGGATCTGCTCCAGCATCCGGGCGAGGGCCGCCTCGACACCGGCCTTGTCGAGGCCGAGGTCCGCGAGGACGCCGGAGCCGTCCTCGTGTTCGAGGAGGGCCAGCAGGATGTGCTCGGTGCCGACGTAGTTGTGGCCCAGGCGCAGGGCCTCGCGGAAGGTGAGTTCGAGGACCTTCTTGGCGCCCGCGTCGAAGGGGACGAGCGCGGGCATGGAGTCGGCGGCGGGCGGGAGGGTGGCGGTGGCGGCCCGGCGGACGGCGTCCAGCTGGACGTCCTGGGCGAGGATCGCCTTGGCGGCCAGGCCCTCGGGCTCGGCCAGGAGGCCGAGGACGAGGTGGGCCGGGAGGATCTCGGCGTTGGTGGCGGCGCGGGCCTCGTTCTGGGCGGAGACCACCACGTTCCGGGCGCGCGGGGTGTAGCGGGTGAAGCCCTGGCCGGGGTCGAGGTCCGGCGCGGCGGAGCCCTTGGGGACGAAGCGCTTCTGGGCCGCCTGCCGGGTGACCCCCATGCACGTGCCGATGTCCGTCCAGGACGCGCCGGAGCGGCGGGCCTGGTCGACGAAGTGACCGATCAGGTGGTCGGCCACCTCGCCGAGGTGATCGGCGGCCAGGACGGCGTCGGTGAGCTGTTCGAGGGCGTCCGTGTGGACCTTCTTGATGGCCTCGATCAGGTCGTCGAGGCGTACGGGATTCGTCATGCGCTCGGGGTTCGAGTTCGTCATGCGTCAACTATGGGTTGACACTCCCGGGCGTGTCAACCTGTGGTTGACGATCGACAGTGTCCACTCCTCGCTGGTGGACACCGCTGCCGCGGTCGCCCGGCGGCGGGGCCTTCGCCTCCGCCCTGGGGGCCTGCCCCGGCCGTCCTCGCGGCGCTCGCCGCGCTCGCGGTGGCCGGGGCGCTGCTCGCCCGCCGCCCCGCCGGGCCGCGCGCCGAGAGGCGAACCGGCGGCGGCGCTCAGCGGGGATGCTCGCCCTTCGGGCGGTGGCGGGGCCACCACGGGGTCCAGGTGAACTTGTCGCCGCCGACCCAGCGGACCACATCCGGGTCGTCCAGGTCGATGTCGTCGAAGCCGAGCTGACGGGCGAGTCCGATGATGTCCAGGACCGAGTGCGCCTTGCCGACCAGTTCCCCCGCCACCTCCACCAGACGGTAGGGGGGTTCGCCCTCCTGGACGCCGAGCACCACCATCGTCGGCCGGGTGACGCGCGGGCTCTCGCTCTCGGTCATGGCTCCACGCTGCGGCCAGGGAGGCGTCCGCGCACCCCGCGAGACCCCGGACGGGCGACTCCGGCTCGCCCGCCGGCGGGCGGCCCCGGACGATGGGGCCGTGGACCGAAGGCACTTCCTCGGAGCCGCCGCCGGAGCGGCCGGGGCCACCGTGGCGGGCTGTGACGCGGACCGGAAGGAACGGCCCGCGCCCAGGGCCCGTGCCTCGCGCCGCGCGCGCGAGGCGGCCGAACGGGCCCGGCCCGGCAACCCCGACTGGCGCGTCCGGTCCCTCGGACCGGCCGCCGCGGTACAGGGGTACGCGGACCGGGTGAGCGTGGTGCCGGGCGAGGAGTTCGGGCTGTACGTATCGACGACGGCGCCCGGCTTCCGGGTCTCGGCCTACCGGGTCGGCTGGTACGGCGGGGCGCAGGCGCGGCTGGTGTGGCGCTCGGGGCGGGTCGCCGGAGTGCGGCAGGGCGCCTCGGACTTCATCACCGGCACCCGTACGGTCGTGGCGGGCTGGAGACGGTCCCTCACCGTCGACACCACCGGCTGGCCCGAGGGCGCGTACCTGCTGCGGCTGGACGCGGACCACGGCCATCAGCGGTACGTGCCGATGGTCGTCCGCTCCCGCCGGGCGCGCGGCCGGACGCTGCTGATGCACGCGGCGGCGACGTGGCAGGCGTACAACACATGGGGAGGGTTCAGCCTCTACCAGGGGCAGGACGGCGCGTACGGGACGCGTTCGCTGGCGGTGAGCTTCGACCGGCCGTACGCGGGCAACGGGGCCGAGAAGTTCCTGGTGTACGAGCGGGCGGCCGTGGTGCTCGCCGAGCGGCTGGGCATTCCGCTGGCGTACACCACCGGGGTGGACGTCGCCCTGGACCCGGACGTGCTCGACGGGGCGACGGCCGTGCTCTCCCTCGGCCATGACGAGTACTGGACGCCGGAGCAGCGGGCGCACCTCACGCGGGCGCGCGACGCCGGAACCAATCTGGCCTTCCTCGGCGCGAACGCCTGCTTCCGCCGCATCAGGCTCGCGCCGGGGCCGGACGGGGCGGCCGGGCGCACGGTGGTCTGCTACAAGACCGCCTATCGCGACGACCCCTATCTGGTCGCCCACCGCGACATGGCGACCACCGACTTCCGGCTGCCCCCGGCACCCGCTCCGGAGTCGTCGCTGCTCGGCGTGATGTACGAGGGCTATCCGACGGACGCGCCCTATGTCGTCCTGGAGGACGGCCACTGGCTGTTCGAGGGGACGGGGGTGGAGCGCGGTACCGCCTTCGACCACCTGGTGGGCGTGGAGTACGACCGGGTCACCCCGGGCGACCCCACCCCGGAGCCGCTGGAGATCATCGCGCACTCGCCGCTGGTCTGCCGGGGCAGGCACAGCCACTCCGACTCCGCGTACTACACCGTGGACAGCGGGGCGGGCGTCTTCGCGAGCGGGACGATGCGCTGGGTCGAGGCGCTGATGGCGGGGACCCGGGAGAACGGTCGCGACCACGGCATGGACGCCCGCACCCGCGCCTTCGTCACCCGCACCACCGAGAACCTGCTGCGCGCCTTCGCGGCGGGGCCCTGTGGGAAGACCCGGCCGCGGCCGAGGGACAACGTGCGCAGCGTGTACCGCGCGTCGGCCCCGGCCTGACGACCGCCGGGAGGCGCGGATCTTCGGTACGGCCGGGCAAGGGCCGAAGATCAGGTCCACGGGTGAGGGCGGTGCCGTTGTCCTCCCTGGGCTGAGGACGCGCGTGAGCGGCGGGCTCCCGGTTCCGGGAGACCCGCCGCTCACGGCGGTGGCTATTCGAAGAGTTCCGCGTACGAGCCCATCGCCAGGGCGATGTCCGCCTGGGCCCAGAAGCGGTGGTACGTGAAGCTCGGCACCGCGCCGCCCTTCAGGTACGCCTCGACCTTGGACCAGGCCGGGTCGTTCTTGTAGAAGGAGCGGATCGACAGGAAGGTGGAGCTGGAGTCGATCTTGTCTCCGTTGGGCATGGTGCCGGTCCAGCCGCTGGGCACGTAGACCGGGTCGTCGAAGCGGTTGTAGTCGGCGCGGGACTCGGGGACCGCGATGCCCAGCGCGTCCTGGTAGTGGTCCCACATGCCGTCCAGCAGCGCCTTGGCGGTGTTCTTCGCCGAGGTGTCACCGGACTTGGCGGCGTAGTAGGACAGCGTCTTGGCGTACGCGGCGGCCACGCCCACGTCGTTGGTGTAGTCGGCGACGGTGACGTGCAGGCCCGTGTTGGCGCCGGGGCTGGAGGCGTTCCAGGTGTCGGGCTGGCCGGACCACTGGAGGGTGGACGGGAACTGGTAGGTGCCGTCCGGGTTGATGGTGGTCTTGGACAGCGCCCACTTCACCCACTTGTCGAGCACGGTCTTGGCGCTCGCGTCGCCCGTCCGGTTGTAGTACTCGGCGACGCGTTCCATGGACCACGCCTGGAAGCCGAACCACTGGTTGGACGGCGGGTCGTGATAGACGGGCGCCTCGTCGTAGTACATGCCGTAGAAGGTGGACTTGCCCGCCGGCGGGGTGGCGTAGCGGCCCTGCCAGCTGTTGGTGGCGCCGCCCGCGATGGCGCCCTCGCTGGACTGGAGCCAGCGGTAGAACTCCAGCTGCCGCTTGAGGCTGGTGGACCAGTCGCTCGCGCCGGTCGTGGACTTGGGCTTGAGGTCGGCGTAGTTGCTCAGGGCCCAGGCCGCCATGGGGTTCTGGTAGCCGCCGTGGGCGTGGGAGGAGCCGATGCGCCAGGCCCAGCCCGCGGAGGTGTCGGTGGCGCCGCCCCAGGCGTAGTACCAGGAGAGCAGATAGCTGGAGCTGTTCTTGCCGCTGCCCGCCGGGCAGGTGGTCTCGCCGGCGCAGTTGCCGACCTTCTTGAAGTACTTGTCGTACATCGCGTAGCGCAGATAGTCGCCCATCTTGGCGGCCTTGGCGATGTTCGCGGAGATCTGGCCGCCCTTGCCCTGCGCCTTGGCCCACTCCGAGGCCCAGTAGGCGGCCTGGACGACACGGGCGTCGGCGTCGGGGGCGTTGGTGAACTTCCACTGCTTGGAGTACGAGGAGTCGCCGGTGAACAGGTCCAGGTAGCCGTTCTTGCCGCCGTACTTGAAGGCGTCACAGGTCGGCTGGGTCACGGTCTCCCAGACGGACTCCTGGGAGCCGCGCTGGAAGGTGTTGACGTAGGACGGGCCGGTGTCGGACGGGCCCGCCTCGCACTTGCCGGGCGCGTTGCCGTAGCCGTAGGTGTTGTCGACGTCCTGGATCCAGTGCATGCCGTAGATGTCGTCGGTGCCGTACGCGCTCTTCAGCTCGCCCGCGATGGGGTCCTGGCCCACGGGTACGTTGCCGTCGAGCTTCGACGGGTACTGCGAGGGCTGGTCCCACTCGGGCGCGTAGGTGGCGGGCTTGGAGGCGTTGTAGAAGCTGTTGGTCGGCTGGTCGGCGTGGGTGGGGATCATGTACTTCTCCATGGTGTCCCACGCGGAGTTGAACTTGGCCCAGTCGCCGGTGACCTTGCCGTACATCGCCTGGAGCCAGATCAGATAGCTGTACGCCTCGGACGTCGTCTCATGGCCCTGGTCGGGCGCCTCGACGATCAGGGTCTCCACCGAGTGGTACGGGATGCCCTCGGGCGAGAAGTAGCCCGCCGAGGGGGCGGTGATCTTGTTGTACAGCTCCAGGAAGCGGGCGTCGTACGTCTTCGCCGCGGCCAGCTGGGTGACGGTCACCTCGGCCTTGGTGTGGCCGGAGGCGGTCGCGGTGAAGGTCGCGGAGCCGGTGCCGGAGTCCGAGGCGGCAACCGTCACCTGCTGGGCGGTGTTCCAGTTGGCGGGGGTGAAGGTGAGGCTGTTGCCGGAGGAGACGGTCAGGCCCGTGTTGCCGGAGGTGCGGGCCACCGTGACCGTGACGTCGGCGGACGGCTTGGTGGACAGCCGGAGGCCGAAGGTGCCGGTCTTGCCCTGCTCCACGCCGAGCTGGGTGGGGCTGGCGACCAGCGCCGGACCGGCCGCGACATGGATGCCGACGGGGCTGGACTCGGCGGACGCGCCCTGGCTGTCGTAGGCCTTGGCGTACAGCGAGAGGTCGCCCGCCGGGACGTCCGTGTAGTCGAAGCTGTACGGGGAGGTGGTGTCGGTGCCCAGCAGCTTGGTGTCGCTGTAGAACTCGACCTTGGTGACGGTCGCGCCGTCGGCGGCCGCGGCGGTGGCCGCCATCGGCACGGTGCCGCCCGTCGTGTAGACGGCGCCCGGGGAGGGGCTGGTGAGGACGGTGATCGGCGGCTGGTGGGCGCCGCGGCAGGTGACGCCGTTGACGGCGAAGGAGGTGGGCGCGGCGTTGGTGCCGCTGTAGCTGAACTGGGCGCCGGTGGTGACGTTGCCGCCGGCCGCGATGGTCGCGTTGTGGGCCGCGTTCTTGACGGTGACGGTCTTGCCGGACTGCGACCAGGTGCCGTTCCAGCCGTTGCCGAGCTTCTGGCTGCCCGCGTAGTCGTAGGTCAGGGTCCAGCCGTCGATGGCCTCGGTGCCGGGGTTGGAGATGGTGAGATCGGCGGTGAAGCCGGAGCCCCAGTCGTTGGTCTTGTAGTCGACGTTGCACTGCACGGCGGCGTC
Source organism: Streptomyces sp. NBRC 110028 (assembly GCF_001417735.1). GTDB lineage: Bacteria > Actinomycetota > Actinomycetes > Streptomycetales > Streptomycetaceae > Streptomyces. The sequence goes on along the minus strand of NZ_BBUZ01000028.1, from coordinate 63,958 downwards.
GGCATGGGCGGGGGCGGCCCCACCGGCGGCGGTCATGGCCACGGGCAGCGCGAGGGCTGCTGCCAGCGCGGTCACCAGCCGTCTCATCCGCCGACGCGCTCCTGACAAGGGTGAGCCTCGCTGTACGCGCATGGGGGTCCTCCACGCGGGTTCGGAAATGAGGGGGGATGTGCGAACCAGTGGGAGCGCTCCCAAGCGTCGGTTCCCTCTGAGGAAGTGTCAAGTCTTTGAACAAGATGGGCCGGTCGAGCGTCCCCGACCGATAAATCTGTGAACGCCTCTGTTGACATGTACGCCTCTGGCGCTACCGTCAGCTCAACCAGTGGGAGCGGTTCCAGCAGTCAGCGCCGCACGGGACGGCGCGTGCACCCGAGGAGTCGCTCCATGCGAGCACCACCGCGCCTTTACGCCTTGGCGGCCGCCGTGTCTCTCACTCTCGCGGGCATGGCGGGCACCGCCGCCGCGGCGCCCACGATGCCCGGCGCGTCCACCGCGGCCTGCACCGTGGCGTACACCGCCACCGGCCAGTGGGACCCGGCGCCCTCCGCGTTCAGACTCAACGGCGAGGCGTGCGACGGCGGCTCCGGCCCGACGGACCCCACCGACCCGGCCGGCCCCCCGCCGGACCAGGACGGCACACCGCCGAAGCTGCGCGTCGCGGGCAACACGTTCGTGGACGAGAACGGGGCCACCCGGCGGCTCCTGGGCGTCAACCGCTCGGGGGGTGAGTTCATGTGCGTCCAGGGCCGGGGCATCTTCGACGGGCCGGTGGACGACGCGTCCGTCAAGGCCATCGCGGGCTGGAAGGCGAACGCGGTCCGCGTCCCCCTCAACGAGGAGTGCTGGCTCGGTCTGTCGAACATCGGCTCCGCGTACCGCGGCGCCACGTACATCAACGCGGTCAAGGAGTTCGTGACCCGGCTGGAGGCCCATGGCATCACGCCGATCCTCGAACTCCACTGGAGTCACGGTAAATACACCGGCGGCGACGCCCACTGCCCGGACACCGAGTACGCCACCTGCCAGAAGCCGATGCCGGACGCCCAGTACACCCCGGCGTTCTGGTCCTCGGTCGCCCAGACCTTCAAGGGCGACCAGGCCGTGGTCTTCGACCTGTTCAACGAGCCCTTCCCGGACCGCGCCACCTCGGACCTCACGGCGGCGTGGAAGTGCTGGCGGGACGGTGGCAGCTGCCCCGGCATCGACTACCCGGTCGCCGGCACGCAGAGCATGGTGACCGCGATACGGAACACCGGCGCCCGCAACGTGATCCTGCTCGGCGGCCTCGCCTACTCCAACGACATGCGCCAGTGGCTGACGTACAAGCCGAGCGACCCGGCGGGCAACCTCGCCGCCGCCTGGCACACGTACAACTTCAACACCTGCTCCAGCGAGAGCTGCTTCGACGAGCAGCTGGCCCCGGTGATCGCCCAAGTGCCCCTCGTGGCGGGTGAGATCGGCGAGAACACCTGCTCACACGGCTACATCGACCGCGTCATGGCCTGGCTGGACACCAAGCGCGCCTCGTACCTCGGCTGGACCTGGAACACCTGGGACTGCTCCTTTGGCCCCTCCCTCATCAGCGACTTCAACGGCACCCCGACCGCTTTCGGCGTCGGACTCCGCGATCACCTGAAAGGACTGTGATGAGCCGCATCAGCTCACCTCCCCCACCCTCCCGCAAGCCCCGCACCCACACCCACACCCGCGCGGCCGCGTTCGCGGGCGGCGCGCTGCTGGCCGCCACCGCCCTGACCGTCGGATCGCTCGCGGGCACCGCCACCGCGCAGCCGTCCGCGGCGGCCGCCAAGGTCGACAACCCGTACGCGGGCGCCAAGGTGTACGTCAACCCGGAGTGGTCCGCCAACGCCGCCGCCGAGCCCGGCGGCTCCAAGGTCTCCAACCAGCCCACCGGCATCTGGCTGGACCGGATCGCCGCGATCAACGGAGCGGGCGGCAAGATGGGACTGCGCGCCCACCTCGACCGCGCCCTGTCGCAGTCGGGCGGCTCGCCGACCGTGGTCCAGCTCGTCGTCTACGACCTGCCCGGGCGCGACTGCTCGGCGCTCGCGTCCAACGGCGAAATCGGCCCGACGGAGATCGACAAGTACAAGACGCAGTTCATCGACCCGATCGCGTCGATCCTGGGCGAGTCGAAGTACGCCAACTCCAACCTGCGGATCGTCACCACCGTAGAGATCGACTCGCTGCCGAACCTGGTCACCAACACCGGCGGGCGGGCGACCGCCACGCCCGAGTGCGACACCATGAAAGCCAACGGCAACTATGTGAAGGGCGTCGGCTACGCGCTCAACAAGCTGGGCGCCATCGGCAACGTCTACAACTACGTGGACGCCGGTCACCACGGCTGGCTCGGCTGGGACGACAACTTCAACCCGAGCGCCCAAATCATCAAGCAGGCCGCGACCGCCGAGGGCAGCACGGTCGACAAGGTGGCCGGCATCATCGTCAACACCGCCAACTACAGCGCCCTGAAGGAAGACAACTTCACGGTCAACGACAGCGTCAACGGCACGACGGTCCGCCAGTCCAAGTGGGTGGACTGGAACCGCTACGTGGACGAGCTGTCCTTCGCCCAGGCCTTCCGCCAGGAAATGGTGAACGTCGGCTTCCCGTCGAACATCGGCGCGCTCATCGACACCTCCCGCAACGGCTGGGGCGGCGCCGCCCGCCCCTCCGGCCCGGGCGCCAAGACCACTGTCGACACCTACGTCGAGGGTGGACGGTACGACCGCCGCATCCACGTCGGCAACTGGTGCAACCAGTCCGGAGCCGGGCTCGGTGAGCGGCCCAAGGCATCACCCGCCGCCGGGATCGACGCGTACGTGTGGATGAAGCCTCCGGGCGAGTCGGACGGCGCCAGCTCCCAGGTCCCGAACGACGAGGGCAAGGGCTTCGACCGGATGTGCGACCCGACGTACACGGGCAACGCGCGCAACGGCAACAACATGTCCGGCGCGCTGCCGAACGCGCCGCTGTCGGGCCACTGGTTCTCGGCCCAGTTCCAGCAGCTGCTGAAGAACGCCTACCCGGCGCTGTAAACCCCCTCCGACGGCCGTCCCCCAGCGGGGCCGGTGGGCCGCACCCAGCGGTCCACCGGCCCTTCCGCGTTCATGACGACCCGCGGCGCACCAGCTGGGTCGGCAGCACCACCTGCGGGCGCTTGGAGAGGCGCTCCATGGGGCCTTCGATCTCCTCCAGCAGCACCCGCACCATCGCCCGGCCCATCTCCTCCGTCGCCTGCCGGACGCTGGTGAGCGGCGGGTCCATGTGGCGGGCGACGGCGGAGTCCTCGAAGCCGACCAGCGCGACGTCGTCCGGGACGCGCCGCCCGGACTCGCGCAGCACCTGGCGGGCGCCCGCGGCCATGACGTCCGAGGCGGCGAAGACGGCGTCCAGGCCGGGCCGCAGCTCCAGCAGCCGGCGCATCGCCCGGCGGCCGCCCTCCTCGGTGAAGTCGGCGGCGGCCACCAGCTCCGGTTCCGGCTCCCGGCCCGCCGCCCGGACCGCGGCGCGGTAGCCGTCCAGGCGGCACTGGGCGACGTACATGTCCAGCGGTCCGGTGATGGTGGCGACGGTGGTGCGGCCGCGCCCGATGAGATGCTCCACCGCGGACTGCGCGCCGCCGGTGTTGTCCGAGTCGACGTAGGGCACCGACTCGTGCGCCGAGCGGCGCCCGCTGAGGACCGCGGGCATCTCGATGCGCTCCAGCAGATCCGGAAGCGGATCGTCCGCGTGGACGGACACCAGCAGGACGCCGTCGACCCGGTGCGCCGAGAGGTAGTCGGCGAAGCGCTGGCGCTCCTTGGGGGTGCGGATGAGGGTCAGCAGCAGCTGCAGATCGGTGTCGGCCAGCTCGGCCCCGACGCCGCGGATGATGTCCGAGAAGTACGGCTCGGCGAACAGCCGGGTCTCGGGCTCGGGTATGACGAGCGCGACGGCGTCGGCCCGGTTGGCGGCCAGCGCGCGGGCCACCCGGTTGGGTACGTAGCCGAGTTCGGCGACGGCCTGCTCGACGGCCGTACGGGTGCGGTCGCTGACCCTCGGCGAACCGTTGATCACCCGGGAGACGGTGCCGCGGCCGACGCCGGCGCGGGCCGCCACCTCCTCGAGCGTGGGCCTGCCGCGCCCCGCGCCATGCCGCCGGGTTCTTGCCATCTCGCGCCTCCAGCCTCCGTACCAGCAGATCCACCCATATGGGCGGCTGCGGTGACATTCAACAGCAGTGTGGTTTCCGGAAGTTGTCCCGCGCTGTCCCTTGACACTCCGACGGGGAGCCGCGACCCTTCAACACATCAACCTGGGAGCGCTCCCACGGTACCTGAGTCATACACAACCCGCACACTGCCCGCCCGTGCCGATGCATCTCAAAGACCCATGGAATCCCCCTTTTTGGCCGGGAGCGGTACGTCAGGGCGCTAGGAGGACGGAATGCGCAGGATCACTGGTACGTACCGTGGCAGAGCGGTGGCTCTCGCGGCCATCGCCGCGTTAGGGGCCGGACTGCTCAGCGGATGCGCCGACGACGGCGACGACGGCGACAACTCGTCCGGCGGCGGAGACAGCAAGGGCAAGACGGTCGTCACCGTCGGCACGTACGGCGTCATGGGTTTCAAACAGGCCGGGCTCTATGCCGAGTACATGAAGCAGCACCCGAATATCAAGATCGAAGAGAACGTGATCGACCCGGCCTCGAACTACTACCCGCAGCTGCTCACCCATCTCGGTTCGGGCAGTGGACTCGCCGACATCCAGGCGGTCGAGGTGGGCAACATCAATGAGGTCACCACCACCCAGGCCGATAAGTTCGTTGATCTTTCGAAAGCGGAAGGCGTCAAAAAGGAGAACTTCCTCGACTGGAAGTGGGCGCAGGCCACCGCCAAGGACGGAAAGACGATCGGCCTCGGCACGGACGTGGGCCCGATGGCGATCTGCTACCGCAAGGACCTCTTCCAGCAGGCCGGGCTCCCGGCCGACCGTGACGCGGTCTCCCAGCTCTGGGCGGGCGACTGGCAGAAGTACCTCGACGCCGGCAAGGACTACGCGAAGAAGGCACCGGGCGGGGCCGCGTTCCTGGACTCGGCCGGCGGACTGTTCAACGCGGCGGTCTCCGGAAGTTCGGAGGTCTATTACGACAAGAGCGGGAAGCCCATCTACAAGGACAGCCCGGCCGTCAAGAAGGCGTGGAAGCTGGCGACCGACGCGTCCGCGTCCAAACTCTCCGCCAAGCTGCAGGAGTTCACCAAGCCCTGGCAGCAGGCGCTCGCCAACGGCAAGTTCGCCACCGTCTCCTGCCCGGCCTGGATGCTCGGCCAGATCAAGGAGTACGCCGGGGACAAGTACAAGGGCAAGTGGGACGTCGCCGCCGCGCCCAAGCCCGCCAACTGGGGCGGCTCCTTCCTCTCGGTGCCGCAGGCGGCGCAGCACAAGGACGAGGCGGTCAAGCTCGCCACCTGGCTGACCGCGCCCGAGCAGCAGGCCACCCTCTTCGAGAAGCAGGCGAGCTTCCCCAGCGCCCAGGCCGCGTACAACCTGCCCCAGGTGGGCGGCGCCACGCTCCCGTACTTCGACAACGCGCCCATCGGCAAGATCTTCTCCAAGGCGGCGAAGGAAAGCCCGACGCAGGTCCTGGGCCCGAAGGACGCCGTCATCAAGCAGAACTTCACCGATGTCGGCCTGCTCCAGGTCGAGCAGCAGGGCAAGTCCGCCGACGAAGGCTGGAAGGCCGCGATCAAGACGAACGACAACGCGCTGGACCAGTGACCCGGACATGACCGCACCTTCCGGTTTCACCCCTGATACGGCCGCGCCCCCCGCAGGGCAGGGGGGCGCGGCCCCGCGCGCCGCGACCACGACGGCCCCCGATCCGGCCGAGCAGCGGCGCCGCGACCGGCGCAGCCGCCGCTACCGCTGGGATCTGCGATGGAGCCCGTACGCCTTCGTCGCCCCCTTCTTCATCTTCTTCGCCGCCTTCGGCCTCTTCCCCCTGCTCTACACGGGGTGGGCCTCGCTGCACCAGGTGGAGCTCACCGACCCCACCCACATGGAGTGGGCGGGGTGGCACAACTACTCCCGGCTGTGGGAGGACGAGTTCTTCTGGAAAGCGCTGCGGAACACCTTCACCATCGGGGTGATCTCCACCGTTCCCCAGCTGCTGATGGCCCTCGGGGTCGCGCATCTGCTCAACTACCGGCTGCGCGCCTCGATGTTCTTCCGGGTGGCGATCCTCACCCCGTACGCCACCTCCGTCGCCGCCGCCACGCTGGTGTTCGCGCTGCTCTTCGGGCGTGACTACGGCATGGTCAACTGGTCTCTGGGGCTGGTCGGCCTGGACGGCATCGACTGGCAGAACGGCTCCTGGACCTCGCAGATCGCGGTCTCCACGATCGTCATCTGGCGGTGGACCGGCTACAACGCGCTGATCTACCTGGCCGCCATGCAGGCCGTGCCGAACGATCTGTACGAGTCGGCGGCGCTGGACGGGGCGTCGCGCTGGGAGCAGTTCCTGCATGTCACCGTCCCGTCGCTGCGGCCCACCATCCTCTTCACGGTCGTCGTCTCCACGATCGGGGCCACTCAGCTCTTCGGTGAGCCACTGCTGTTCAACACCGCCGGGACGGCCACCGGCGGCGCCGATCACCAGTACCAGACGCTCGGCCTGTACATGTACGAGCAGGGCTGGGTGAACCTCCACCTGGGCCGGGCCTCCGCCATCGCCTGGACGATGTTCCTGATCCTGCTGCTGATCGCCGCGGCCAACGCGCTGTTCGCGCGACGGCTGCGGAAGAGCCAGTGAGGGAGACGAGGAGAACCATGAGCACCACTGTCCCTTCCCGGCAGACACGCGATCCGGCAGCTCCCGCGCGCACCGCTGCGCGGGGCGGAAGGGGCCGCGGCCGAGCGGGCAGGCAGCTGCACGGGGGCAGGATCACCTACGCCGTGCTGATCCTGCTCACCGTCGGCTCGCTCTTCCCGCTGGTGTGGACCGCCATCGCCGCCTCCCGCACCAACACCCGGCTGGCCCAGACACCCCCTCCCCTGTGGTTCGGCGGCAACCTCCTCAACAACCTGGACAAGGCGTGGAACGGCGCCAACATGGGCACCGCGCTGCTCAACACGACGGTGGTGGCGGGCACGGTCGCGGCGTCGACCGTACTGTTCTCGACCATCGCGGGCTTCGCCTTCGCCAAGCTGCGCTTCCGCTTCAAGAACGTCCTGCTGATGCTCACCATCGGGACGATGATGGTGCCGCCCCAGCTGAGCGTGGTGCCGCTGTACATGATGGTGGCCAAGCTGGAGTGGACCGACCAGCTCCAGGCAGTCATCGTGCCGACGCTCGTCAGCGCCTTCGGGGTCTTCTTCATGCGGCAGTACCTCTCCCAGGCGCTGCCGACCGAGCTGATCGAGGCGGGGCGGATGGACGGGGCGAGCAGCTTGCGGGTCATCTGGCACATCGTCTTCCCGGCCGCGCGTCCGGCGATGGCGGTGCTGGGGATGCTCACCTTCGTCCAGTCGTGGAACGACTTCTTCTGGCCGTTCATCGCGCTCACGCAGAACGGCAACCCGACCATGCAGGTGGCGTTGACCGGTCTGAGCCGTGGGTATACCCCCGATCAATCACTGATCATGGCGGGGGCGCTGCTCGGCACCCTGCCGCTGCTGATCGCGTTCGTGCTCTTCGGCAAGCAGATCGTGGGAGGCATCATGCAGGGCGCGGTCAAGGGCTGAGCCCGGACCGCCCGCCCGCACCGCCCGCACCGGGCGGAGCGGGCGGACCGCCCGCACCGCCCCGTCCGCCCGCTCCGATTCGTCTCCCTCTCCCCTCCCTCCCCGCACCTCGACCTCGTATGGGAGCGCTTCCATGACCCTTTCCTTCCCGCCCGGATTCCTGTGGGGCGCGGCCACCGCCGCCTATCAGGTCGAGGGTGCCGCGCAGGAGGACGGCCGCACCCCGTCCATCTGGGACACCTTCAGCCACACCCCCGGCAAGGTGCTCGGCGGCGACACCGGCGATGTCGCGGCCGACCACTACCACCGCTTCCGCGACGACATCCGGCTCATGTCCGACCTCAACCTCGGGGCCTACCGCTTCTCCGTCTCCTGGTCCCGCGTCCAGCCCACCGGCCGCGGACCCGCCGTACAGCGCGGGCTGGACTTCTACCGCGGCCTGGTCGACGAGCTGCTGTCCGCCGGGATCCAGCCGGTGCTGACCCTCTACCACTGGGACCTCCCCCAGGAGCTGGAGAACACCGGGGGCTGGCCGGAACGCGAGACGGCCGAGCGGTTCGCCGAGTACGCCGGGATCGTCGCGGAGGCGCTGGGCGACCGCGTCGAGTACTGGACCACCCTCAACGAGCCGTGGTGCAGCGCCTTCCTCGGCTACGGCTCCGGGGTGCACGCCCCGGGCCGCACCGAGCGGCTGGCCCCGCTGCGCGCCGCCCACCACCTCAACCTGGCCCATGGCCTCGGCGCCCAGGCGCTGCGGGCCGCCCTCCCGGCCCGCGCCCAGGTCGCCATCAGCCTCAACCCGGCCGTGGTCCGCCCGCTCACCCAGGACCCCGCCGACCTGGACGCTCAGCGCCGGATCGACGCGCTGGCCAACCGGGTGTTCAGCGGGCCGCTGCTGCGCGGCGCCTATCCGAGCGACCTGATCGAGGACACGGCGGCCATCACCGACTGGTCCTTCGTCCGCGACGGCGACCTGGCCGTCATCAAGCACCCCCTCGACGCGCTGGGCATCAACTACTACACGCCCTCCTTGGTATCAGCCCCCACCGACAACGGGGACCGGCCCGCCCGGCACGACGGCCACGGGGCCAGCGACCACTCCCCCTGGCCGGGCTCGGAGCAGGTCGCCTTCCACCAGTCGCCGGGCGAGCGCACCGAGATGGGCTGGGCCGTCGACCCGACGGGACTGTACGACCTGCTGATGCGCTACACCCGGGAGGCGCCGGGCGTACCGCTGTACATCACCGAGAACGGCGCCGCGTACGACGACAAGCCGGACGCGGACGGCCAGGTCCACGACCCGGAGCGGATCGACTACGTGCGCGCCCACCTGGCCACCGCCCACCGGGCCATCGCGGACGGCGCCGATCTGCGCGGCTACTTCCTGTGGTCGCTGATGGACAACTTCGAATGGGGATACGGCTACAGCAAGCGCTTCGGCGCGGTCTACGTCGACTACCCGACCCAGGCCCGCATCCCCAAGGCCAGCGCGCGCTGGTACGCGGATGTCGCCCGCACCGGAGAACTGCCGGAGGCGTAACCGATCCGGGCCGGGGAAAAGACCGCGGCTCCGCCCGACCTGGGGGGCGGGCGGAGCCGCGCCTTTCGCCCCGTTCGCAACCGGGATTCCCCCGAACGGGTCACGGCGTGGTCCACACGCCCGGCCGACGGAGCGGACGGCGGACGGGGCTGGTAAATGCATGAGATATGAGCGACACAAAGGGCGAGGCACTCGCCGGGTGGTTCGACGGGCGGGTCGGCCTCTTCAAGATGGCCAAGGCCAACCTGCGGAAGGTCTTCCCCGACCACTGGTCCTTCCTGATCGGTGAGATCGCCCTGTACACGTTCGTCATCATCATTCTGACGGGCGTCTATCTGACCTTGTTCTTCGAGCCCGCCATGAACGAGGTCGTCTACCGCGGTTCGTACGCGCCGCTCAACGGCATCCGCATGTCCCAGGCGTTCGCGTCCACGATGGACATCAGCTTCGACGTGCGCGGCGGCCTGCTGATCCGGCAGATCCACCACTGGGCGGCCGTGGTCTTCATCGCGAGCATGCTCGCCCACATGATGCGCACGTTCTTCAACGGCGTCTTCCGCAAACCGCGCGAAATCAACTGGCTCTCCGGCGCCGGACTGCTGATTCTCGGCATGTTCGACGGCTTCATGGGCTATTCGCTCCCCGATGACCTGCTGTCCGGCACCGGGCTGCGCTTCATGGAGGGCGCGATGCTGTCGGTTCCGATCGTCGGCACGTATCTGTCGTTCTTCTTCTTCGGCGGGCAGTTCCCCGGGACGATCATCGTCTCCCGGCTCTTCACCCTCCATGTGCTGCTCATCCCCGGTATCATGCTCGGCCTGCTGGCCGTCCACATGATTCTGCTCGTCTATCACAAGCACACCCATCACCCGGGCCCCGGCAAGAAGAACATGAATATCGTGGGTCCGCCGCTGTGGCCGGTCTATGTCGCCAAATCCGGCGGATTCTTCTTCCTCGTCTTCGGAATCATGACCCTGATGGCGGGCATCGCCCAGATCAATCCGATCTGGATGTACGGCCCCTACCGGCCCGACCAGGTCTCCACCGACGCTCAGCCCGACTGGTACATGGGCTACTCCGAAGGGCTGATCCGGCTGATGCCGGGCTGGGAGATCCATCTGTGGGGCCACACCCTGGTCCTCGGCGTCTTCATCCCCCTCGTGATCTTCCCGGCGGTGCTGCTGATCATCTGGCTCTACCCGTTCCTCGAAGCGTGGATCACCGGCGACAAGCGCGAACACCATCTGAACCAGCGCCCGCGCAACGCCCCCACCCGCACCGCCTTCGGCGCCGCCTGGATCGGCCTCTACGCGGTCCTGCTGATCGGCGGCGGCAACGACCTCATCGCGACCCACTTCCATCTGTCGATCAACGCGATCACCTGGGCCTGCCGGATCGGCTTCTTCGTGGTGCCGGCCGTGGTGTTCGCCGCCACCCGGCGGATCTGTCTCGGGCTGCAGCGGCGCGACCGGAACACGGTGCTGCACGGCCGCGAGTCCGGCGTCATCCAGCGGCTGCCGCACGGCGAGTACATCGAGGTGCACGAGCCGCTGTCACCGGGCGAGCGGTACACCCTGATGGCCGACGAACAGTACGAGCCCCTGGAACTGCCGCCGGCGGTGGACGAGGCCGGGGTCGAACGGAAGCTGTCCCGCTCGGTGCGGCTGCGGACGCGGCTGTCCCGCTTCTACTTCGGCGACCGCGGCCAGATCGCCAAGCCGACGGCCGAGGAGTACCGGGAGCACCAGGAGACCCCGCACCACTAGGGAGTGTGGGCTCAGCCCTGGTAGCCGCCCAGGGCCTTGGTGAACGCGAGCGCGTCCTGCTCGATCGAGCTGCAGGTCGCCGACGCCGACTTCCGGGCGCCGCCCGCGCACCGCTGGTCGCGGGTCGCGGACCACATCGACAGCCGGGCCAGCCCCTTGGACTTGGCGAACTTCACCAGCTGTGCGGCGTCGTCGACCGTGAATATCTCGTTCTTGACGTCGTTGACGCCGATCATCGGGGTGACGGCGACGGTCTTCCACGCCGCCTCGTCGCTCAGCCCCAGGGCGCGCTTGAGCTGCTTGTGGGTCGCGGTGGCCGCGTCGATCGCGTACTGGCCCATGTCACCGTCGAAGAAGGTGCCGTAGTCCATGGCCATGATGTTGACCGCGGAGATCTTCACCCCGTTCTCCCTGGCGTCGGCGACCAGCTCGGCGCCGTCCCGGGTGAGGCCGGTGGGCATCACGGGCAGGGTGAAGGAGACGTCCAGGCCGGGGTTCCGCTTCTGCAGCGCGGTGATGGCCCGGGCCCGGCGGGTGCCGGCCTCGGCGTTCTTCAGCGCCTTGCCCTCGATGTCGAAGTCGACCTTGGTGAGGTCGAACCGGTCCACGACCTCGCCGTACGCCGCCGTCAGCTCCTCCACCGAGGAGCAGGCGAGGGCCAGTTCGGAACCGGCCTGGCCGCCGAAGGAGATGCGGATGTCGCCGCCCTCCGCCCGCAGCGCCTCGGCCTGCGGGGCCACCTTGTCGGCGCCGAGGGCGGTCCTGCCGCCCCACTTGGGGGTGCAGCCGCCGCCGGGGGAGACGAAACCGAGCGTGAACTCCTTCACGCCGGTCCTCTTCGCGGTGGCGACCATGTCGTAGGGGACGTGGAGCGAGGTGTCGATGTACGGGGCGAAGCGGGCGTCCGCGGCCTCCACGGGGGGCTTCTGCGATCCCGACCCCGGCGCCGTGCCCGGTGTCGTCCCCGGCGCGGCTCCCGGCCCCGTACCCGGTCCCGTGCCCGCTCCGATGTCCGGTGGTGCCTCGTCCACCGCGCCCCCGCCGCCGACCGCGCTGCTCAGCGCGAACGCCGCCCCGCCCGCCACGAGGACGGCGGCGGTCGCTCCGATCGCCATCGTGCTCCGGCTCACGGTGCGGCGGCGGCTCCTGCGGCTCATCATGTGCCTGCCCTGCGTACGAAGTCGGGGGTGGTGTACGGGGGGCACGCTAGCGAGCGGATCCGGGGCACACGACCGGATCTGTGGAATGCGACAGATTTTCGCGGGTCAGTCGAAAACGGCCGCCGGAGGTGCCGGGGACCGCGTGGCGGTCGCGTCGGTGACCGGCGCCGCGCCACCGGTGAAGTCCGCGAGCGCGCGGCCGTGTTCGACCCGGGCGGGGTGCGGGTCCACGGCGGCGCGGCGGGTCAGCTCGGCCACCGGCAGCTCGTGGTCGGCGGCCAGCAGGACGGCGTTGCCGAAGCGGCGGCCGCGCAGCACGGCGGGGTCGGCGGTCAGGCACACCTCGGCGAACGCGGCGCGGGCGGTGGCGATCTGGGCGCGCAGATGGGCCAGCGGCGGTCCGTCGGCGACGTTCGCCGCGTACAGCCCGCCAGGGCGCAGCACCCGGCGGACCTCGGCCAGGAACTCCGCGCTGGTCAGGTGGGCGGGGGTGCGGGCCCCGCCGAAGACGTCCGCGATGACCAGATCGGCCCGGCCCTCGGGCAGCTTGGTGAGCCCGGCCCGGGCGTCGGCGCCCCGCACCCGTATCCGGGCGCCGGGGTCGAGCGGCAGCTCACGCCGTACGAACTGGACGAGCGCGGCGTCGATCTCGACGATCTGCTGGGTGGAGCGGGGGCGGGTGGCCGCGATGTAGCGGGCGAGGGTGAAGGCGCCGCCGCCCAGGTGGACGGCGTGCAGCGGGCGCCCCGGCGGGGCGGCGAGATCGGCGGCGTGGCCGAGCCGCCGCTGGTACTCGAAGTCCAGATGAGCGGGGTCGTCGAGGTCCACATGGGACTGCGGTTTGCCGTCCAGCAGCAGCGTCCAGCCGCGCGGGCGGTCGCGGTCCGGCACCAGCTCGGCGAGGCCCCCGTCGACGGGGGCGGTGATCGGCTCGGGGGTGCGCCCCCGGCCCGCCGCGCGCCCGCGCGCCGCCGGTCGCTTCTTCGTGCCTTTCGCCATGTGCCCCAGTATGGGCCGGGCCACCGACAGCCGGTTCGGCACCCTCCTGACCAGCGATCACTGGCAGCGGTCGACGGCCTCGATCGTGCGGGCCGCCTCACCGAGCGCGGCCCGCAGCTCCGCGGGGTCGGTGGCCCCGGTGTACGCGGCGTCCGGCGGCACCAGCCAGTGGGTGGGGGCCTGTCCCGGGGCGCCGCCGTCGTTTATCCGCATGCCGCGCCCGGCCGTCTGGGTGCAGGCGCTGCCCGGCATGTCCCAGCCGTCCGCGGTGCCGGGCGGCACCAGGAAGCCGAGGGTGTCGCAGGCGTTGTCGTGCATCACGGGGCCGAGGCCGTCGCAGCCGCGGCGCAGGATGTCCACCGCCTCCAGCCCTTGGCGGGCGGGCACGGTGACCAGATCGCAGTCCTGGCGCGGGTGATGTTGGGCAGTCGTCCGCGAGCGGCTGATGTCCACTCCGGCCTCCCTCTTCATCGGGTTGCACAGGGTTCAACGCTCGGCAGTGTCAACGGCTACGGCCGAATGCCGCCGTAAAGGATGGCAGTTCATGGCAGATCGCAGGCGACTTGTCTTTATTGCCGGAAACATCCCCATGTCAGGAACGTCTTAACCGGTACGGTGCTCCCCCGCCGACACGGCAGCACCGTAGGGAGGGTCACCATGAGGCCGCTTCCGGAATCGTCGTCTTCTCCGCCTCGCCGGCCGAACACCGCGTTCCGGCTGTTACGCGGGCAGCTCTCACCGGCCGAGTTCGCGGCGTCCGTACGGCGCGCGGCCCGCGAGATCGGCGAACAGGTCTCCTGTGACGCGCGCTACATCGGCCGCGTCGAGTCGGGGGCGATCCGCTGCCCCAACTACGCCTACGAGCGCGTCTTCCGGCATATGTTCCCCGGCCGCACCCTCACCGACCTGGGGTTCACCCCGCGCGAGGCGGTCCGGGGCCGCCCGGTCGGACCCGCCGCCGTACCGGCACCCCGCCCGGAGCCGGAGCCCCGCGCCCCGGCCGACATCGACATCTTCGAGGAGAGCGAACTGCTACGGCGTGCGTTCATGGCCGGCGGGGCGGCGGCAGCCGCCGAGGCCGTGCGAACCCCCCGGCGGGCCGGGCAGGCCGAAGCGGCCGCCGTGGAGGAGGCCGTGCGCCGGATCCGGCTGCTGGACGACCGGCACGGCGCGGACAGCCTCTACGTCCACACCGCCCGCCCGCTGAGCGCCGCGTACACGCTGCTCGACGCGGGCGGCCACAGCCGCTCCGTCGCGGAGCGGCTGTACGCGGGCGCGGGTGAGCTGGCCATCTCGGTGGGCTGGCTCGCCCATGACTCCGGGCGGCTCACCGACGCCCGCTCGCACTACGCGGAGGCGCTGGCCACCGCGCGCGTCACGGGCGATCCGGCCCTGGAGGCCCACGCGTTCTGCAACACCGCCTTCCTGGCCCGCGACGCGGGCCGCCCCCGCGAGGCCGTGCGCGCAGCCCAGGCCGCGCAGCGGGCCGCGCGGCGGCTCGCCTCGCCCCGGCTGCTGTCGCTCATCGCGCTGCGCGAGGCGGGCGGCCGGGCCTGGCTGGCGGACCGCGGCGGCTGTGAACGGGCCCTGCTGCGCGCCCAGGCGCTCTTCGGCCGCGGCCCCCGCGACGACGACCCGGAGTGGATGACCTTCTTCGGCGAGGCCGAACTGGAGGGCCTGGAGGCGCAGTGCTGGTCGGCGCTGGGCGACTGGGGGCGCGCGGCGGAGCACGCGCGCCGCGCGGTCTGCCTCCAGAAGCCCCACTTCACCCGCAACATCGCCCTGTTCACCACGGAGCTGGCGAGCGACCTGGTCGCGGACGGCGAGCCGGAGGCGGCCGCCGCGGCGGCGGACCGCGCCCTGGGCCTGCTGAACCAGGTCACGTCCTCCCGGATCCGCCGGATGCTGGAGGACACCGCCCGCCTGCTGCGCCCGCACGGCCGCAACGCGACGGTCGCCGGATTCCTCGCCCGCTATCAGCAGACCGGCCGCGAGAGCCCGGCCTGACGGTGGGTCTGCCCGACCCGCCCGCCGTGGCCGGTGTGCCGGCGGGGGTCAGGCCAGGTGCCCGGTGTCGTTCCAGCGCTCGATGGCCGGTTCGCCGTACGCCCAGCCCAGGATCGACAGGGACGTGGGGTCGAGGCGTACGCGGGCCGCGAAGGAGGCGTCGTAGCCGAGCCAGCGGGCCCCCAGGGTGCGCAGGATGTGGCCGTGCGCGAAGACCAGCACATCGCGGTCGGCGGAGCGCGCCCACTCCACCACCGCGTCCGCCCGGGCGGTGATCGCGGCCAGGGACTCGCCCTCGGGGACGCCGTCGCGCCAGATGAGCCAGCCCGGGCGGGCCGCCTTGATCTCGTCCGGGGTCATCCCCTCGTAGGCGCCGTAGTCCCACTCCAGCAGGGCGTCCCACTCCTGCGCCCGGTCGCCGAAGCCCGCCAGTTCGCAGGTCTCCTTGGCGCGTACGAGCGGACTGGTGCGCACCTCGACGTCCGGCAGGCCCGCCCACGGGTCCTGGTGCAGCCGCTCACCGAGCAGTTTGGCGCCGCGTCGCCCCTCGTCCAGCAGCGGAATGTCCGTACGGCCGGTGTGCTTGCCCAGGAGCGACCACCGCGTCTGTCCGTGCCGGGCCAGGAGGATGCGTGGTGCCATGGGGGTCGCCTTTCACCGGATACGTGCCTGCCGCGCGCCCCGCGCGCCGTGACACGCGGCCGCCCGCGGATACCTGCGCTGTACGCGCCCCGGCGAACAGAACTCTGTCCATCCGCCGTCCATCCATCATCGCGCACGTGATCGAGAGGCAACCTCGGGGGCACTCCCGGCGTCTTCTCCCTCGCGCGGTCCTGGGCCGTGGGTCTCCGGGGGCGGTGCGGGGACCGCCTCGACTACACCGTACGGTTGATCGCGCGCCATATTGTGGCCGCCCGACTTTTAACTGGGAGAGCGTCCGGATGCCCCAAACCGCGCCCCGTGCCGGAGTGACACTGGGCAGTCGGCCCCGTTGGTGGACCGAGCTGCCGTTGATCGCGGTGGTGTACCTCGCGTACGCGGGCGGTCGGCTTCTGGGCCAAGGCGATGTGTCCACGGCCGTCGAACACGGCCTGGCGATCCTCCGTTTCGAGCGGCGGTTCAACATCGACTTCGAGTCGCCGCTCAACGACGTGTTCACCAGCCACGCCTGGATAGGCATACCGGCCGACTTCGTGTACGCGTCGCTGCATTACGCGGCCACCCCGGCGGTCCTGGTGTGGCTGTGGAAGCGCGGCCGGTCCGCGGACTACCGCTTCGCCCGCACCTGGCTGCTGATCACCACGATGATCGGACTGATCGGATTCGTCGTGGTGCCGACCTGCCCGCCGCGGCTGCTGGAGGCGAGCCAGGGCTTCGTCGACACGATGGCCCAGTACAGCTCGTACGGCTGGTGGGGCGGTGAGGCGAGCGCGCCGCGCGGCATGGGCGGACTCACCAACCAGTACGCGGCGATGCCGAGCCTCCACGTGGGCTGGGCGCTGTGGTGCGGCATAGCGCTGTGGTGGCAGGGGCGCTCGGTGTGGGCGAAGATCGTCGCCGTGGCCTATCCGCTGGTCATCGCCCTCGTGGTGATGGGCACCGCGAACCACTACTTCCTCGACGCGGCCGCCGGCGCCGCCGCCGTGGGGGTCGGGGCGCTGCTGACCCGGCCCGCGCTGCGGCTGGCGGACACCGTCCGCGAGCGCTTCCGCCCGGCCCGCGCCGTCACCGCGACCGGCGCCGCGGCCCGTACGGCCGATGTCTCCACGGACGCCTCCACGCCCGCCTCCGCGGACGTCTCCACGGAGGCGGGCGCCGCCGGAAACCCGGTCGGAAACCCCGGCGCGGCCGCGAATGTCAGTGACAAGTGCGAGACTTCGGCCCGTGAACGGGAACGGATCCCCCGACAGCAGGGCAGGGGCGCGGACAGGCAACGTACGGATGGCGGCGACGGCCTCGGACGGCAAGCCGGTGCCGGTGCCGGCCGCGCCCGGGGCACCGGTGCGGGCGGCAGCGGCTCCGACAGCGCTGCGGCACCGGCTCGCTGAGCTGCGCGGCCCGTCCGCCGTTCCGCACCCGATGGACGCCCGCGCGCTGGCCGCGCTGGCGGCCAACCCCGGTTGCCGCCGCCGGGCGTTGCTCGACGGCGCCGGGGTCGACAAGGGCGCGCTCGCGCGGGCGCTCGGGACGCCCGCGCCCTTCGGCCAGTCCCAGTTCGCGCACCAGCGCGGCAACACCTTCGAGGCCCGGGTCAAGGCCGACCGCGGCGCGCTGCTCATGCGGCTGTTGCACGAGCGGCTGGCGGACGGTTCGGCCGCGCCCGACCCGGACACCACCGCGACCCCCGATCTGACGGCGGCCGGTCTCCAAGGGCGCACGGCCCGTACGGCGCTGGCGCTGCGGGAGGCCACGGCGGCGGGGCGGTGGGCGCTGCTCGACCATCCGATGGTGAGCCTGGACGTCGCGGGCTCCCCCGCCTTCCTGGAGCCGGACGCGGTCGTGGTGCACCCCGACGGCTCCTGGACGGTCATCGAGATCAAGTCCTTCCCCATGGTGGACGGCGCCGCCGACCCGGCCAAGGTCGGCGCGGCGGCCCGGCAGTCGGCCGTCTACGCCCTGGCCCTCGAGCGGGTCGCGGCGCACCTCGGGGAGGTCACGGAGGGTCCGGAGGGCAAGGAGGACGGCGTCCCGGCCCGGGTGCGGCACGAAGTGCTGCTCGTCTGCCCCAAGGACTTCTCCAACCTGCCGACCGCCGAGCTCGTCGATGTGCGCAAGCAGCTGGCCGTGACCCGGCGGCAGCTGGGCCGGCTCACCCGGATCGAGGAGATCGCCGCCGCCCTCCCCGAGGGCACCACCTTCGACCTGCGGCTCACCGAGGACGGCCGGACCCCGACCCGGCCCGTCGAGGAGCTGACCGCCGCGGTCGAGGCGGTGGACGCGGCGTACGCGCCCGAGTGCCTGTCCACCTGCGAGCTGGCCCTCCACTGCCGGGCGCGGGCCCGGGCGACCGGCGCCGTCGAGTCGCTGGGGCGCGGCGTCCGGGGCGAGCTGGGCGGGCTGACCACGGTGGAGGCCGTGCTCACGGCCGCCCTGGAGGGCGGGGACGACCCGGCGCCGACCGGCGACCCGGCCGTGGACACCCTGCGGCGCGCGGCGGCCCTGCGCGCCGAGGCCCTGGCCCTCGCCCCGGGACCTGCGGAGGCGGTATGTCGCTGATCACCACGCTGGCCCGGATGGAAGCCGTCCGGGAGGGCCGGGCGCGGCCCGCCGCCACGGTGCGGCACCGGCATCTGTCGCGGCGGCCGCTGGCGTTCGTCCCGCTGACCACCGCGGGCGAGACGGGCGCGCCGCTCGGGGCGCTGGTGGGCACCGACCGGGACGCGCCGCGGCTGCTGGTCGTCGCGCAGCCGCGCAACCGTGATCTGCGGTTCGCGTTCCTCTCCGAACTGGCGGAGGAGATGCTTCCGTACCTGGAGGGGTACGCGGACGACGTCGAGCTGGAGGAGCGCAAGGAGACCGACCCGGAGACCGGGAAGAAGGTGCCGGTCCAGGTCGAGCTGTGCGCGGACGCGCCGCAGCTGCTGGTGCCCAGCGGCGCGGGCGTGGCGTTCGTCCGGCTGCTGGGGCGGTCGATGCGGTTCCGGCGCACCGCCGAGCAGGACCCGGAGACGCCGTTCCCGGCGCCCGCGCGCGTACCGCTGCTCGGCCGGTGGCTGACGCACTACGGGGAGCGGTCCCGGGTGCCCGGCTCCTCGCTGCTGCTGTCGCTGACCGAGCTGCTGGGCCGCCACTGGGCGACCGGGCAGAGCAACCTGGAGGACCAGCACCTGGGATCGCTGCTGGCCTGGATCGACCCGCCGGAGGGCGTCCCGGGCGCGGAGGCGGCGCTGCACACCGAGTCGGCGCGGGACGGGGACGGGCAGCTGCTCCACCCGCCCGCGGGCCCCGCCACCGATCCGGCGTTCGACAACAAGCTGCTGGCCCCGGCGATGTCCCGGTACGACGCGGCGCGGTCCGAGGTGACCGGCGGCGTCGCCGGAGGGGAGGCACGGCTGCGGATGGCCGAGGCGGAGCTGCGCGAGCTGATCGCCTCCCAGCTGCGCCCCACCTGGGACGCGCTGTGGCGGGGCGTGGATCTGCTGCGGGAGCTGCCGGAGGGGGCGCGGGTGGCGGACCGCTGGAAGCGGGACCGCTGGTCGTACACGGCCCACCGGGACCGGCTGCGGGCCGGTGAACCGCCCCAGCCGAAGCGGGACGACGCGGTGACGGCGGCGCAGAAGCTCGCGGCGCGCGAGACCGCGCAGGCCCAGCTGGACGCGCAGGAGGCGCTGGACGATCCGCTGGTCATGGCGGGGCGGCGGCTGTCCGGGGAGGCGTTCGCGGGCGAGGTCACCGAGGTGGAGATGGCCTGGTCGGAGGCGAAGGTGCCACGGCCGAGGCCACTGGTCACGGTGCGCACCGAGGACCGTCCGCACCTGGCCGAGCGGATGAAGCTGTACCGGCTGACGGACGACGGCCGGACGCAGACCGGGGAGTTCGCCGGGGAGGACGCCCCGGGGATGCTGGTGGTCCGGCTGACCGGTGGGATGGGCCGGGGCAAGGAGCCGGAGCCGGGTTCGGTGCCCGAGCCGGGCGACCGGGTGTGCTGGACGCTGTTCGAGCACGCGCCCCGGGGTGGGCCCGAGCTGCCCGGCCCCGAGAGCACCCCGTGGACCCACGGCGGCCCGCCGGACCCGGCCGCGCAGGACGCCGACCCCGTGACCGAGGAGGACTACCTTTGATCGCCACGGACCGGGCGGCCCGTACGGGGAAGGGCGAGCCGTTCGACCCGTCGGCCGCGGCCGCGCGCGCGACCGACGCGATCCTGCACGACACGCTGCACGGCACCCACCGCGGTGTCGTCGTGGATTCCCCGCCCGGTGCGGGCAAGTCGACGCTGGTCGTCCGGGCGGCCCGGGAGCTGGCCGCCGCCGGGCGGCCACTGATGGTGGTCGCGCAGACCAACGCGCAGGTGGACGACCTGGTGGACCGGCTCGCCACGGCGGACCCGGACCTTCCGGTCGGCCGGTTGCACAGCAGCGATCCGCATCCGTACGACCCCGTGCTCGACGACCATCCGGCGGTGCGCTGCTCCGCGAAGGTCGCCGACCTGGCCGGGCTCGGCATCGTGGTGTCCACCGCCGCGAAATGGGCCCACGTCAAGAACGTCGAGCCGTGGAGCCACGCGATCGTGGACGAGGCGTACCAGATGCGCTCGGACGCGCTGCTGGCCGTCGCGGGGCTCTTCGAGCGGGCGCTGTTCGTCGGCGACCCCGGGCAGCTGGACCCGTTCAGCGTGGTGGGCGCCGATCAGTGGGCGGGGCTGTCGTACGACCCGTCGGCGAGCGCGGTGACCACGCTCCTGGCGCACAACCCGCGGCTTCCGCAGCACCGGCTGCCGGTGTCCTGGCGGCTGCCCGCTTCGGCCGCGCCGCTGGTGTCGGACGCGTTCTATCCGTACACGCCGTTCCGCAGCGGCACCGGCCACGGCGACCGGCGGCTGAGCTTCGGGGTGCCCTCGGACGGTTCGGGGCCGGACCGGGTGCTGGACGAGGCCGCCGTCTCGGGGTGGGGGCTGTTGGAGCTTCCGGCCCGCCACACGCCGCGCACCGACCCGGAGGCGGTGGCGGCCGTGGCCCAGGTGGTCCGGCGGACGCTGGACCGGGGCGGCGCGGCGGTCAGCGAGCGCGCCGACGAGCCGGCGCCGCTGACGGCCGACCGGATCGCCGTCGGCACCGCGCACCGCGACCAGGCGGCGGCCGTGCGGGCGGCGCTGGCGGGGCTGGGGGTGTCGGGCGTCACCGTGGACACGGCTAACCGACTCCAGGGACGTGAGTTCGACCTGACGGTGGTGCTCCACCCGCTGTCCGGCCGCCCCGACGCGACGGCCTTCCATCTGGAGACGGGCCGGCTGTGCGTGCTGGCCTCGCGCCACCGGCACGCGTGTGTGGTGGTGTGCCGGGCGGGGGTGGCGGAGCTGCTGGACGAGCATCCGTCGACGGAGCCCGTGCAGCTGGGCGTGACGGTGAAGTTCCCGGACGGATGGGAGGCGAACCACGCGGTCCTGTCGCACCTGGCCGAACACCGCGTCTCCTGGCGCCCGTAGGCGTCTCTTGGCCGTGAGCCGGGGCCGGGACCCCGGCGCTGGGTTCGGAGGAGGGGCCGGTGGGGAGACACCCCTGGTGGGGGCGGCGGTCTTGCCCCTCGCGCGACAATGGGAACAGGACGCACCGCGAACCGAACGTGTCTCACGACCCAGGAGGAGAGATCACATGCCCGAGCCGGATGCGGCTCAAGGCCCGCACAGCGCCGCGCCGCGGCGAATGAAACCGGCCGCGCTGCTCTTCGAACCGGCCGCCGCCGTCAAGGACGAGGCACACTTCTTCGACCTGGAGTCGATCGAGGACCCCCGCGAACTGCTCACCCGCTCGACCGAGCTGGTGCTCGCCTTCCGCGCGGCGACGGACCGGGCCATGGAGTTTCAGGCGATGGCGGCCGCGCAGCTCGCCGATCCCAGACGGTTCGACCGGCTGACCCCCGCCGCGATCGCCGAGCGGGCGGAGTGGACCGAGGACTACGCCAAAAAGATGATCGAGTTCGGTCGCGAACTGATACAAAGCGGCGAGCTGCCGGACTGATGGGCGTACTCCGTACGGGAAACCCCCATGAACGGGCGGCGACCTGCAGCTATCACGCGCCGGGGGCATATGCGAGCGGAAGGTACCCCATCCCCCCGCGCCATGTCCCGGTTTTACCGCATCCCCCGACACCTCCCCCGCTGACGGTAATTGTAGAAACATGAGCAGAACGCCTCGGGACTCACTTCACACCGCCGCCTACGTCACCCCGGCCGGTGCCGACTGGCTCGCCTCCGCCAGCCGGTCCCCCCGCGGCGTCCACGCCCTCTGGGCGGAGCATCCGGCGACCTCGGTCCCCCTGCCGTGTGGCACCGCGTTCGACGTCGTCAGCATGGACGCGCTCTTCGGGCGCAGGGTGGTCAGCCGGTTATGGACCGACGGCCCCGGCACGGGTCCGGTGGCCGCCCAGGGCAGCCGGGTCATGCTGTTCACCACCCCGGGCGCGGCACAGCGGCTGCCCGCGCTGCTCGGCTGGGAAGAGTGGGGCGGCACGGCACCACCACTGCTCTGCTACGGCTGGGGGGACACGGTCACCGTGCCGCCCCTGTACCCCCTGGACCCCGGGCCGGGGGAGCCCGAGCCCCCGGCGGAGATCGCCTCGTACGACGCCCCCTCGCCCCGCTGGCTCGTCGCCCCCGACGTCCGCAGCCCCTGGCTGCCCGGCCCCGAGGTGCTGCTGTGGGCCTGTGTGCGGGCGGCCCGCACGCTGCGCGCCCCGGCCGGCACGGACGCCGACGACACCGCTGTGACCAGCGCACCCGCCCTGTTTCCGGGCTGAGAGCAGGCGGAATCCGGGCGGACAGCGGGCCGAGGACATCGATTTTCACTTCGCCTGACCCGGGTGCTAAGGTCTTCTACGTCAGCAGGCGCCGCTAGCTCAGTTGGTTAGAGCAGCTGACTCTTAATCAGCGGGTCCGGGGTTCGAGTCCCTGGCGGCGCACCGACATACGGAAGGCCTCTCACCACGGGTGAGGGGCCTTCCGTATGTCCTCGGGGCGGGTGGTCAGCCGCACCACCGCCGCCTCCGGGCCGGGCATCGACCGGGCCTCCTCCCGCAGCGCACGGGCCGCGACCAGATACGAGGGCTGCTCCAGCAGCGCGAACAGGTCCCGGGCCAGCTGGGCACCGGCCGCCGGGGCGGTGCGGGGCGAACCACTGAGGAGGTCGGCGGAGGTGTGCGCCCCCGCGCCCGTGAGGGCCACCCGCGCGCCGTTGAGCCGCTGCTCGGGGCGGGGCGCGACGATCAGCTGCGGCACCCCGGCCACGGCGGCGGCCAGCACGGCGGCCCCGCCGCCCTGGTGGAGCACCGCGCGGCAGCCCGGCAGCATCCGGTGCAGCGGTCCGGCGGGCGGCCTCCCCCCGGCGGCGCCGCCCAGCCGGACGACCTCCACCCCGCGCGCCTCGGCCGCCCGCAGCGCCGCCCGGACGGCTTCGGGCGGGCCCGCGGGGTCCTCCCACACGGCGCAGATCCGGGTGGGCCCGGTGCCCGGCCCGGGGCGGACCGGATCGTACGAGGGGTCGCCCGCCGCGTCGTACGCCCCCTCGTACGGGACGAACCGCACCGGGAGCCTCCGCTCCGGGGAGGGCAGCGCCAGGCTCGGCGGGCAGGGATCGAGCCACAGCTCCGGCTCGCGCGCCGGATCCGCGCCGTAACGCCGCATCAGGCGGGCCAGTCCGGGCAGCGGCGGCCCGGACAGCCGCTGCCGGTCCAGGCGCAGCAGCGCCGTGCTCCCCCACAGCTGGCCGACCGCGGGCACGCCCAGCGCCGCAGCGGCCACCGGGCCCGCGTACGTGCTCGCGTCGTGCACCACCAGCTCCGGCTGCCAGCAGCGGGCGTAGGCCACCAGGCCCTGGGCCATCGCCTCGGCGATGGCCACCCACCGGTCCCCGAGGGCGCGCAGCGCCCCGTGCTGCTCCGGGCCGAGCACCCCGGGCCGCACCGGCCAGTCCGCGGGCCAGATGCCGCGCGCGCCGCGCGCCACGGACGGTGGCGTGCCGAGCGCGCGGGGCAGCACCCCGGCGTGCACCGGCATCAGCCCGGCGCGGGCGACCGCCGCCGCGCAGCCGCCCGGGACCGCGACCCGCACCTGGTGACCCGCCGCGAGGAAGGCCCGGGCGAGCGGCACCAGCGCGACCAGATGCCCGCCCGGGGCCCAGGTCGTGAACAGGACGCGCACGATCCCTCCCCGGTCAGCCGCCTGTGAGCGTGAGGGCGTGGCCGGTGAGCTGGGTGTTGGCCGCCGAGCAGAGGAACAGCAGGGTCCGGGCGGCGGCCCCGGCCACCGAGGGCGCGCCCTCCGGGCACACCGCGTTGACCAGCACGCCGTCCGCCGCCACCTGCCCGCTCAGGCCGCGGGCCAGGCCCTGCAGCCCGGCCTCGGCCGCGCCGTGGAACTCGTCGGGCACCCGGCGCGAGGACACCAGCGCGATCCGGCCCCAGCCGCGCTCCCGCATCCCGACGACGGCGCACTGCACCGTGCGGATCACCGGGGCCAGGCTGTCGGCGACGACCGGCAGCCAGTCCCCCTCGGGGATGTCCTCGAAACGGGCGCGCGGATCGCATCGCGCGCCCCGCCGCCAGGCGTTCGCCACCAGGACGTCGAGCGCGCCCCAGCGCTCCTCGACGGCGGCCACGACCCAGCGCGGCGACGCGGAGTCCTCCAACGCGTACGGCACGGCGAAGGCCTGGTTGCCGTCCGGGCCCGCCAGCTCGGCGGCCAGCTCCTCCGCGGCCTCGCGGCGGTTCCGGAAGGCCAGCGCCACCCGCGCGCCCTGCGCCGCGAAGGCGCGGGCGGCGGCCCGGCCGACGACACCGGTGGCGCCGGTGACCAGGACCGTGCGCCCGTCCAGGCCGAGGTCCATCATGGGCGCGCCACCACCGCGCGGTCCGGCGCCCCCGCCTCGGCCAGCTGGTCGCGCAGCGACCGGACCGTGCCGAACCGCGGCCGCCAGCCCAGCAGCAGCCGGGCCCGGGAGATGTCCACCCGCTGCCAGCCGGGGCCCGCGGGGTGATCACCGGCGCCCGGCTCCTCCACCAGCGGCACGCCGAGCCCGCTGAGGACGATCATCCGCTCCACCAGCCGCCGCACGCCCAGCGCCTGGCCACAGCCGATGTTGACCACCTGTCCGCTCACCCGGGGCGCGGTCGCCGCCGCGAGGGCCGCGGCGGCGACATCGCGGAGGTCCACGAAGTCCCAGCGCCCCTCCAGCGGTTCCAGTCGCAGCGGGCCGGGGCAGTGGGAGGCCAGATGGCGGGCGACGGTGCCCAGGAGGTCGGCGCGGGGCGCGCCGGGGCCGAAGACATGGGCGATCCGCAGCACCGTGCCGTCCACCGGACCGGCCCGGGTGGCGCGCAGCAGGGACTGCGCGCCGAGCAGCTTGGTGCGGCCGTAGGCGCTGACCGGCGCGGGCGGCAGGTCCTCGGTGATGCCGACGCCGCGGCACACCGGGCCGTACTCGTGGACGGTGCCCAGCTGCACCAGCCGGGGCCGGTACGGCAGCGCCGCGGCGGCCTCCACCAGGGTGCGCACCACCCCGGCGTTGACCGCGGACAGCTCCTCCTCGGTGCCGCCGTGGGTGAGCCCGGCCGCGTTCACCACGACGTCGGCCGCGGCCCCGGCGAGGACGGCGGCCAGCTGTCCGGACGGAGCACGGGTGAGGTCCAGCCCGGCCCAGGAGACGGCCTCACCGGGCTCCGGCTCCCGGCGGGAGACCACCAGCACCCGGGCGCCCACGGCCTCGAAGGCGCGCCGGACCGCGCCGCCCAGGGCGCCGGTGCCGCCCAGCACCACGACGGACAGCCCGGCTGCGTCTGACACCTTCGGCACCATCGGCACCTCCTCCCGGTCGTACCAGGCGGTCGTTCTCATGAGAACTCCATGGTCGCCGCCGTGACTTGAGGCCGCCTCGACCCGCCACCGGGGGCCGACGCGCACCGCCCGCTCATGAGCGCCCGCACACCCTGGCGTCCATGACGCGGATCGACGGCCCGCCGAACGCGATGCGTTGGAGCATCACGCGGTGCAGTGGGGTGTGGCGCAGCACCCGCGCGAGATGGGGGCGCACACGAGTGGCGAACGCGCCGCCCGAGAGCAGGGCCCGGCTCTGCCGGGTCTGCGTCCGTATGACGGCCGCGACCTCGGGCCCCCGGCGCCCCTCGAAGGCGGCGAGGCGGTCCGCGCCGAGGTCACCCGCGGCCAGCGCGCCGGCCAGCACGGGGTGCAGCACCACCGCGTCCTGGATGGCGAGGGTGATGCCCTGGGCGGCGATCGGGCCGTGGGTGTGGGCGGCGTCCCCGATCAGCACCAGCCCGTCGTCCACCCAGCGCCGGGCGCGGGCCGAGAAGACGTCCAGCAGCCCGAGGTCGCCCAGGGCGCGGACCTGTTCGCGGATGGCCGTGGCGTACGGCGGCACGGCACGCGCGAGCCGCTCCCTGACCCGGTCCGGGCCGAGCGCGGTGAGGGCGCGGTGGCCGTGCTGCGGCAGCGTCCAGCCCAGCTGGACACGGTCCGGCCAGGACCCGTGGACCACCACCGGGCCGTCCCCGGTGCGGAACACCCGCACCTCGCGGAGCGGCGGGGCGTCCGCGCCGCCCGCCCTGAGGGTGCACCACAGCAGCACTTGGTGAAGCGCCTCGGTACGGCCCGCGCCGATTCCGGCCAGCCGCCGGACCCGGGAGTAGCGGCCGTCCGCGCCGACCACGACGCGGGCCCGCACGGTGCAGCGGCCCGCCGGGCCGTCGGCGGTGACCCCGGCGATCCGCCCGTCCCGCCACACCAGACCGCCGACCCTGCGGCCGGGCAGATAGTGGAAGCCGGGCCGGCGGCGGCAGTGGGCGAGGAGTTCGTCCAGCAGATGCGTCCGGGGCAGGGACAGCAGATGGTCGTACGGGGCGGGCAGGAGCCGGTAGTCGGCCTCCAGCAGCATCCGGTCGCCCTCGAACAGCCGGAACCGGTCGAGCTCCTGGGCGCCGCGCGCCCGCGCCCCGGCGAGCACCCCCAGCTCGTCCAGCAGCGCCAGCGCGCCGGGCTGCAGGATCTCGCCACGGGACTCCCGCTCGTGCGCGCGGGCGCGCTCCAGCACCGTCACCCGCGCCCCGGAGCGCAGCATCAGCAGCGCCAGGACGAGACCGGCGGGGCCACCGCCGACCACACAGACCTCGGTGTCGACCTCCTGATGCGCCGTCACCACCGGACTCACGCCTCGTCGAGCAGGGCCACCGCGCGGGTCCAGCCCGCCCCCGCGCCCGCGCCCGCGGTCCGCACGGGGAAGCAGGCGACCCGGAACCCGGTGGGCGGCAGGGTGTCCAGCCGCGCCAGCCGCTCGATCTGGCGGTACTCCCGGCGGCGGCCCGCGAAGTGCGCGGGCCACAGCGCCGACCGGTCGCCGGTGGCGTGGTAGCGGCGGATCATGTCGTGGAACGGGGCGTCGAGGCTGAACGCGTCGGTGCCGATCACCCGGACCCCCAGGTCGAGGAGGTAGTCGGTGGCGGGGCCGTCGAGGCCGGTGAAGTCGGTGAAGTACCGGGGTGTACCGGCCCAGCAGGCGGCGCCGGTGTACAGCAGGACGATGTCCCTCGGGCGCGGACGGCAGCCGGTCCGGGCGAGCGCCTTCTCGATGTCCTCGACCCCGGCGGTGCGGGTGTCCGGGTCGGCGCCGGTGATGTCCAGCACGTGCGCCGGGCGCGGGAACCACTCGCGCGGCATCCGGTCGATGACGCGCGACGCTCCGTACGCACCGGTGGCGCCGCAGGGCACGGGGGCGTCCACCGGTGTGGACAGGTCGACGATGCGCAAGGCGCCCCCTCGGCTGGTGTCGGACGGGCGGGATACGGGACGGGCTGCGTACGGGACAAGACGGGGCACAGGCGGTGTACGGGACAAGTCGGGGTAGGGGGCGGGCGGCGCATCGGACCGGCCGACGGGAAATGCACTACGGCTCCGCTTGCCCGCGCGGGGGGATCGGGCAGCGGAGCCGTAGCAGACCCGGCTGAAGGGCGGCGCCGGGCGTTGGGGGGGAGGAGCACCGGGCGGGCCCAGGGGAGGTGACGGGGCCTGTGCGGCGGGTCGAGCGGTCGAGCGGGTCAGGGCGTCGGACGGACCGTCTCGGTGCGGCGGTCAGGCGGCGAACAGGTCGAGCACCGGCCGGCGCCAGTGCCCCTCCAGGTCGAGGTCGAGCGCGGGGTCGGAGGCGAGCACCGCCTGCTGGAGCTTCTGCAGCCGCGGCGACGGCTCAAGCCCCAGGTCCTCGACGAGCCGGGCGCGCAGCCCCTGGTAGACCTCCAGTGCCTGCCAGGGGCGGCCCGCCCGGTACAGCGCGGCCATGCACTGGGCGTGCAGCCCCTCGTGCAGCGGATGGCGGGCGGTCAGCTCGGTCAGCTCGGTCAGCAGCTCGGCATGGCGGCCGAGCCGCAGGTCGGCCTCGATCCGGCGCTCCAGAACGCCGAGGCGGCTCTCCTCCAGCCGGGCCAGCTCGATCTCCAGGACCGGACCGACCCGCACATCCACCAGCGCCGGACCGCGCCAGACCGCGAGCGCCTCGCGCAGCAGCAGGGACGCCTCGACATCGTCCCCGGCGTCGAGCGCGTCGCGCCCCGCGGCCACCAGCCGGTCGTACTCATGGATGTCGACCGCGCCCGGCTGGGCCTCCAGGACATAGCCGCCGTACCGGGTGGCCAGCACGTCCTTCGAAGCCTGCGGCGCCTGGGGGCCGTAAGCGGCGGCCAGCCTGCGGCGGAGCTGAAGGATGTAGGTCTGCAAGGTGGTGGGCGCACTGCGCGGCATCTGCGTGCCCCAGATTTCCTCCATAAGAGTGGGCACCGGCAGCATCTGGTTGGCGTAGACGGAAAGCAGTGCAAGGATCTGCCGCGGCTTGCCCGCGCTGGGCACGATCGACTGACCGCACGCCTCGACGCTCAGCGGCCCCAACACCTTGATGTCCATGGTCCTGTACCTCCGTCAACGGTCCGTCAGGTGCCTCCTGGCCGCGCGGCCGTGCCATCGAGGCACAGAAAAGACTCGCGGGTGAGCGGTGCATCCGACCAGTGCCGGAATACCGAAGTCGGTATGAGTCCTGGGAGTTCGACCCATGACAAATTCACACCCTGGCGATGACGGCGGCACTGGCCCGCGGCGGCGGCCCCGTCGCGGCCCCCGGTCCACGACCGCCTCCCACCCCGAGGAGAGCCTGTGATGACGAAAGCCTCCATCCCCACGCAACCCACGCGGTCCCTGCCCTACACCGCCCGAGTGCTCCCGGACGGCGGGGAGGCCGCCGACGGCGGCCCCCCGGCCGTCGCGGACTCCGACCCGGACGACCTGGTCATCGAGGACCTGACCGACGCCGGGTGGCCGACCGTCGCGCCGCGCATCTGCATCTGCACGTTCAGCGGGGAATGAGGGACGGGGACACATGGCGGGCGAACTGGGCTTCACCCCGCACCTGCGGGTCGAACCGGTGCCGGGAGAGGCCGTCTACCTGGTCTCCGAGCACGGCGTCACCGCGCTGCACGGGCGGGCGATCGCGGCGCTCGCGCCGCTGCTGGACGGGTCGCGGGACCTCGCGCACATCCTCACCGAGGCGGCCCGCGCGCCCGGGCTGCCGGGCGCGGTGCCCGCCGGACAGGCCGAACGGGTCATCGCGCGGCTGCGGGCGGCCGGGCTGGTGTCCGAGCGGGAGCCCACGCAGGCCCCCGGGCCCGAGGAGGCGTACTGGGAGCTGGCCGGACTGGGCGGCGGCGACGGCCGCTCCATACGCCCGGCCGACCGCCCGGCCGCGGCCTCCGTGGCGTCGGTGATCCTCGGTTCGGCCGACCCCGCCGAAGTCGTCCGGGCGCTGCGGGCGGCGGGGCTGCGGGCGGCGGCCTCGGCGGACGGGGAGTCGGACGACCGGGCGGCGGCCCCGGCCGCGCAGGGCCGGGACTGCCGATGGGCCGTACGTCAAGTCGGCCCCCGTCAACACGGCGCCGCGGAACTCACCCTTGTGGTGTGCGACGACTACCTCGATCCGCGGCTCGCCGCGGTCGACGCCGCCCATCGCGCCGCGGGCCGCCGCTGGCTGCCCGTCAAACCGGTGGGCACCAAGGCGTGGCTCGGCCCGTTCCTCGGCGCCCACGACGACCCGTGCTGGGCATGTCTGGCCGACCGGCTCTGGCGCGGGCGGCAGGCCGAGGCGTACCTCCAGCGCAGGCTGGGCCGCCCGGGGCCGGTGCCACGGCCGCCCGCCTCGCTGCCCGCGAGCCGCGCGGCCGCGCTCCAGCTGGCCGCGCTGGAGGCCGCCAAGTGGCTGGCCGGGCACCGGCATCCGGGGCAGCGGGCGCTGTGCACCCTGGACAGCCTCACCGCCACCGTGGACCGCCATCCGCTCTCCCGCCGCCCGCAGTGCGCCGGGTGCGGGAATCCGGCGCTGGTCGCGGAGCGGATACGGGCGCCGCTGGCCCTGCCGTCGCCGCGTGAGCCGCGCGACGACCGCGTGAACACCACCGTGAACGCCGCCTCACCGCGCGACGTCATGGAGCGGTACGGCCATCTCGTGGACCCCGTCACCGGGCTGGTCACCGAGATCCGCCGCGATCCGCGCGGCCCGGCCCTCCTCAACTGCTACCACGCCCGCCACCCCTCGTACGCCGCCTACGGTCCGCACACCGCCCCCGCGCCGCCGAGCGGGCTGGACGCGGTGCGGGCCGGGCTGCGGGCCGCCGCCCACGGCAAGGGGCGGACCGCCGAACAGGCCCGGGCGAGCGCCCTGTGCGAGGCGCTCGAGCACTACAGCGGCCACTTCCAGGGGGACGAGCCGCGCCAGCGCGCCCGCTACCGCGCGCTGGACCCGGCGGACGCGGTGCATCCGGACACCGTCCAGCTCGTGCATCCACGGCAGTTCGCGCGGCCGTTCACGGACCGGGCCACGCCCGCGCGCCACCGGCCCCCCGATCCGTTCGACGAGGACGCCGAACTCGACTGGACGCCGGTGTGGTCGCTCACCGCCGAGCGGCACCGGCTGCTGCCCACCGCACTGCTGTACTACGGCGCCCCGCAGCCCCCGGGACGGCGCTGCTGCCGGGCGGACTCCAACGGCGCGGCGGCCGGGCCCACCCTGGCCGACGCCGTCGTACGGGGCTTCCTGGAGCTGGTGGAGCGGGACGCGGTCGCCCTGTGGTGGTACAACCGCACCCGTCAGCCCGCGGTCGCCCTGGACGCCTTCGACGACCCCTGGCTGGCCGAAGTCCGCCGCGCCCACGGCGGACTGCGGCGCGAGGTGTGGGCGCTGGACCTCACCACCGACTTCGGCATCCCGGTGGTCGCCGCGCTCTCGCGCCGCACCGACAAGCCCGCGGAGGACATCACGCTGGGCTTCGGCGCCCACTTCGACCGGCACACCGCGCTGTGCCACGCCTTCGCCGAGCTGAACCAGATGCTGCCCGCGGTGGTCGAGGCCCGCGCGGACGGCGGGGGCTACGGCGCGGCCGACCCGGTGGCGCTGCGCTGGTTCCGTACCGCGACCACCGCCGGCCGGCCCTATCTGACGCCCGGCCCGGACGCGGCGCCGCCGCCCGGGGTGGCCGCTCCCCCGGACGGTGACGCCCTGGCCGCCGTACGGGAGGCGGTCCGCGCGCGCGGGATGGAGCTGCTGGTGCTGGACCAGACCCGGCCGGATGTGGGGCTGCCCGTGGCCAAGGTGCTGGTGCCCGGGCTGCGCCCGCACTGGCCCCGGTTCGCGCCCGGCCGGCTCTACGACGTCCCGGTGGCCCTGGGGCGGCTGCGGCGGCCGACGGCGTACCGCGACCTGAACCCCGTTCCCCTTTTCCTGTGATTCTTCCTGTGATCGAAGGTGACAACCCGTAACTCTGTGTACACCATGAGCCTTCGCCGCACCCCCTCCTCCCCCGCAAAAGATCGGATACTCTCGGGCAAGCCGCCCAATCCGGCCCGACCATCCGGAGGACGAGTGCAGGGGAGCCTCTTGCCCGACGATGCCGGGAAAAAGCCGCCGCGCGACCACGACGACCTGGCGCCGCGCCTGGCCGTGGTGATCACGGTCGTGGTGCTCCTGGGCTACTTCTCCGTCGCCGTGACGTACGTGGTCGAAGGACTCCCGCCGGGGAGCGCGGTGGACGCGGTGGTGCGGATGCTGGAGATCCTGCCGGTGCTGGCCGCGCTGCTGGGCATCCAGCTGACGCACTCCTTCCCCGGTCTGGTGCCCCGGATGGCCGCCGCCCGGCACTGGACGCTGCTGCTCCAGGCGACGCTGACCTTTCTGCCCTTCGCCGTCTTCGAGCAGGCGTGGCTGGGCATGCCCGGCTTCCTGGCGGGCTCCGCGCTGCTGGTGCTGGTCCCGGCGGTGGCCTGGCCGACGTTCGCCGCGATCCTGGTGATCACCGATGTGCTGCTGTTCCAGGTGGGGTTCGGCTGGGACAAGGTCGCGTACACCACGGTGTCCACCACGATCACCGGGCTGGTGGTCTTCGGGCTCTCCCGGCTCTCCGGCCTGGTCGCCGAGGTCTCCCGGTCGCGGGCGGAACTGGCCCGGCTGGCGGTCGCGCAGGAGCGGCTGCGGTTCTCCCGGGACGTGCACGATCTGCTCGGCCTCAGCCTCTCCACCATCACCCTCAAATGCGAGCTGGTGCACCGGCTGGTGCCCCGGCAGAACGACCGGGTGCGGCAGGAGCTGGCCGAGATCCTGCAGACGTCCCGTCAGGCGCTGGCCGACGTCCGGGCGGTGGCCCGGGGGTACCGCAAGATGTCGCTGTCCGCGGAGGCGGAGACGGCCCGGTCCATGCTGGCCGCGGCGGGCATCCGGGCCACCGCGGACATCGAGTGCGGGCCGCTGCCCGAGCGGGTGGACACAGTGCTGGCGAGCGTGTTGCGCGAGGGGCTGACCAACGTGCTGCGGCACAGCAAGGCCGAGCACTGCGCGATCACGGCCCGGCGGGCCGGGCCCACGGTGCGGCTGACCCTGGTGAACGACGGGGTGGGCAAGGCGTCCACGATCCTGCGTGCCGACGGCGTCGCCGGCACCGCGGGCGGCAGCGGTATCGGCAACCTCCGGGTGCGGCTGGCGGGGCTCGGCGGGCGGCTGTACGCGGACGTACGGCCCGACGGCTGGTTCGAGCTGCGGGCCGAGCTGGAGGTGTCCACGGAGGCGCCGAGGAACGGGCGGGGGCGCGGTACGGAGGAGGAGTTCGGCCCCGCGGTGACGGCGTGACGCCCGGCCGTTTTCCGTAGCGCCGGGGGGGGTGTCTTGTTGGTCAGGCCGGATCAGCGAGCGGTGTCTGGTGCAGGGGGCACCTCCCAACGGTAGCTGGGGGAAGCGCGCAACCCGCGTGAGGCGAGCGCGGCGGCGCTGCGTGCGACGAGCGCGGGGCCGCGAGGTGCCGCCCGCCGCGGCAGCGGCTGATGTCACAGCGGGCGTCGGGAGCCCGGCGTGATCCACAAGACGCCCCCTACAGCCAGCCCGCCTCGCGGGCGATCCGGATGGCGTCGACCCGGTTGCGCGCGTTGAGCTTGGTGACGGCGGAGGTCAGGTAATTGCGCACCGTCCCCACCGACAGAAAGAGCCGGGCCGCTATACGGGCGGCCTCCTCACCCTCGGAGGCCATCCGCAGCACCTCCAGTTCGCGCGGGGTCAGCGGCTGCGGGCCGTCGTCCAGGGCGGCCAGGGCGAGTTGTGGGTCGATGACCCGCTCGCCCCGCGCGACCGCGCGAATGGCATCGCACAGGGTGGCCGGGCTGCTGTCCTTCAGCAGAAATCCGGCGACATGGGCCGCGAGCGCGCGCCGCAGATTTCCGGGCCGGCCGAGGCTGGTGAGCATCATGGTCCGGCATTCGGGAACGGCGGTGTGCAGCTCGGCGGCGGCGGTCAGCCCGTCCACTCCGGGCAGGTCGATGTCGAGGATCGCGACATCCGGGCGGAGCTGGCGGGCCCGCGGCAGAATATCGGCGCCGCTGGAGAATTCGGCCACGACCTCGATATCGGGTTCGAATTCCAGCAGGGCGACCAGTGCTTTGCGCAGCATATGCATGTCTTCGGCGATGAGCACCCTGACCATGTCGCCCCGCCCCTTCCCCCACCGGCCCCCGCATGATGATTATTCCCAAGCGTTTCCGGGCCTCGCAGCCTTTCCGCCCGATTCCCCGTGTCGAACAGAGGTATTACTCCGGCCGCCGTTCAGGCCGCGCCGCCCCGGCACGGTTCGGTGGGCCCCGGCGCGTACTCGGCGTGCAGGGCGCGCAATTCACCGCGTGGATATCACTCGCGCGGCACCCCACGGCGCACCTTCGCCGCCCCGTCCCGGCGCACCGTACCGGGGCTGACGGGGAGCACCGCGCCGGTGGTGACGCCGGACTCCTCCGCCCCCGGGCGCGGATCCGGGGGGCGAGCCGGGGCAGCCCGTCGCGAACCCGGCCGGTCATGCGGATGCCGCCGTCCGCCGCGAGGCCGAGGCCGCCGGTGCGCAGGAAGCCGCCGGGGCCGTCGGCGGCCGGCGCGGCACAGCGTGCGTCGTGGGTGTCGGGGGCGACGGTTTCGGTGATGCGTGGCGGCCGATGGCCCGTGGCCAGGCGGCCGGGTCGGTGCGGAACGGGCACGTGGGCGGCGGCCCGGTCGGTCGCGGTGCCGGCGGTGTGGTGCGGTGCCGGCGGTGTGGTGCGGCGCCGGCGGTGTGGTGCGGTGCCGGCGGTGTGGTGCGGTGCCGGCCGGTCGACGGGCAGGCAGGCCGGCGCGGTCGAAACCGGTCTAGGAGCGCGCGCCGCGGGTGACCCGCACGGCCCAGGAGCCGCCGTCGGCACGGCCGGTGACGGTCACGCGGACCGCTTCCTCCCTGGCCAGGAGGGAGTCGCCGACGCCGAGCGGGGCGTCGGCCAGATCGGGGTAGACGGACTCGTTCCAGCAGGCGGAGGTGGCGGGGTGGCCGTCCAGGACCCGGACCGGGCCCTCGCCCGAGGCGGCGTCGTTGCGCACCCGGTAGACCAGGACGCCTTCGGTGCAGGTGCCCGCGTCGTTGCCGTACGCGCCGCGCGCCTCGATGGCCAGCGCGGTGGTGGGGCCGGTGCGGACCACCACCAGCCGGGTGCGGGTGTCGGTGCCGGGGCGGCCTTCCATGGGGGCGCTGAGGGGCTGGAGGGTGTACGTCTTCGGGCCGAGGGACCGGACGCAGACCACCTGGCGGCCGGTGAGCCAGCCGAGTTTCCACTTGTGCCAGCCGAAGGGGTCCGGGGAGAGCCCGAACTGGCTGCCCATCAGGTCCCAGTCGCCGACGTAGGTGTCCCAGTCGCCGCTGTTGTCGGCGGTGCTGGGCCGGTGGTAGAGGTCGGGCAGGTCGAAGACGTGCCCGGTCTCATGGGCGAGGACATTGCGATCGGGCGGATGGTGCTCGAAGACGGTCACCAGACGGCGCAGATCCTTACCGTCGGCGCGCAGTGGTCGTTCGAAGTTGACCACTTTGGTCGCGTCGGCGTCGACGCCCGGGGCGTCGGGGTCGGCAACGAGATAGACGATGTCGTAGCGGCCGAAGTCCAGGTGTGGATCGGCGGCGCGAAGGGCGTCGCGCAGATACGCGGCACGGTGCGAGGAGTTCCAGTCGCGCTGTATGGCGTACGCGGTGGACGCCTTCGGCATGGTGATCCAGCGCCGCAGCGGGTGGACGCGCAGCGAGAAGCGTCCGTAGGAGGCGCGCCGGAAGAAGTCGCCGGTCGTGGGGGTGTGGTCGGCGGCCAGCCGGGCGGGGGTGACCCTGGGCGCGGCGTCAGGGAAGGACAGGAAGACCATGGCCGCGCGGAGCGAGCGGACCGGGCGGGGGTAGTCGCCGTTCCAGGTGTCCAGGCCCTCGGAGTGGTGGGCGCCGGTGCGCTCCAGGGTGCACGGGCCGCCCGCGCCCACGGCCGTGGCGGGGCCCGCCACCACGGTGGTGGCGACCACCGCGCTCAGCGAGGTCAGTACGGCCTGGGCCCGGCGCAACCGGGTCGGCCGCGACGCCCCCGCGAACGCTTGAGGACGCGCCATGCCGACCTCCCGGGCGTAGACGGAACACCCACTCCACCCTGGGGCGGATTGGCGCGGTACGCCCTGTTCGGCTGGACCGGTCGAGTGAACCGGCCGGGATCCGGGTACGTAACAGACGGTCACATCCGGTCAAGCGGGCAGTGTGCCCGCGCAGAGTCGAACAGATACGACCAAACACCTTGTCAAGGCGGCGGTGATCGCGATGGCGTGGATGGAACGCGCGGAGTACGAGCCTCTATGATCGGCACATTTCCAGCGGGGATTACCTATTCAGGCAGGCTCTCGACGTCTGCCCGGCACCCGGTGTGAGAGATGCACGAGACGTGTACAACACAGATGACATACCTGGACCAGACGAACGCCACGCGGGAGCGAGCGGTGAGCGGAACCCCCGACTGGCAGGGCCGCGCGCCCGGCGCGACGCTGCCGACGATCACTGAGCGTAGTACGCACCCCAGCGCTCCACCCATCGAGGCGGGCGCCGGCGCACCCCCCACCCCGGCGGCCCCCGCGTGCGCGCCCCCGGGCGCGCCACGGGGCGCGCCCGGCACTCCGCTGGGCGCGCCGCCGGGCGCCCCCCGGGGCGCACCGCCGGGCGCCGCGCCCAGCGACTACCGCGCCGCCTTCAACGCCGCGCGGCTCGCCATGGCGGTCATCGACCGCGAGGGCAACGTCCTGGACGCCAACCCCGCGCTGGGCACCCTGCTGGGCGCCGACCCCGCCCAGCTGGCCACCCGCGGCGCCGCCGAGCTGGCGGAGCTGCGGGAGGACGCGCGGGCCTGGAGCGACTACCGGGATGTGCTGCTCGGCCGTCGCGAGCGGATGACGTGCACCCGTCGGCTCCATCACTCCGACGGTCATTCCCTCTGGGCCGAGATCACGGTCGAACCGGCCCCGGACAGCTGCAGCCTGCTGCTGTCGATGGCCGACATCAGCGACCGCCGGGACCTCCAGGGCAGGCTGCGTCATCTGCAGATGCACGACCCGGTGACCCGGCTGCCCAATCGGAACCTGTTCTTCGAGCGGCTGACCGCCGCGCTGGAGGCGGGGGCGTACGACCGCGCGGGCACCGGCCGGATCGGGCTGTGCTACCTCGACCTGGACGGCTTCAAGGCGATCAACGACACCCTCGGCCACCGGGTCGGCGACCGGCTGCTGCGCGCGGTCGCCCAGCGGCTCAGCGAATGCGCGGCGCCCGGCGACCATCTGGTGGCGCGGCTCGGCGGGGACGAGTTCGCCCTGCTGGTGCGGGAGTCCAGCGGCACCGAGCAGCTGTGCGAGCTGGCCCGCTCGGTGCTGGCCGCGCTCCAGCGGCCGTTCGACGTGGGCGGGCAGCGGCTGTCGGTGTCGGCGAGCATCGGCGTCGTGGAGCGGCCCGCCGCGGGCACCCACACCACCTGGCTGATGCAGGCGGCGGACACCACGCTCTACTGGGCCAAGGAGGACGGCAAGGCCCGCTGGACCCTCTTCGACCCCGAGCGCAACGCCCACCGCATGACCCGTCAGGCGCTGTCCAGCACGCTGCGACCGGCGGTCGAGCGGGAGGAGTTCGTGCTGGACTACCAGCCGCTGGTGGGCCTGGTCGACGGGGTCGTGCGGGGTGTGGAGGCACTGGTGCGCTGGGACCATCCGCAGTTCGGCCGGCTCTCGCCGAATCGGTTCGTCTCGCTGGCCGAGGAGAACGGCGCGATCGTGCCGCTCGGGCGCTGGGTGCTGCGGACCGCCTGCCGTCAGGCCCGCGCCTGGCAGCGGGCCCATCCCCGGCATCCGCTGGTGGTCAGCGTCAATGTGGCCGTGCGTCAGGTGTGGGACTCGGACCTGGTCGCCGACGTGGGCACGATCCTCGCCGAGACGGGGCTGCCGCCGCGGCTGCTCCAGCTGGAGCTGACCGAGTCCGCGGTCATGGGCTCGGCGGGCCGTCCGCTGCAGGCGCTCCAGCAGCTGAGCGACATGGGGGTGGCCATCGCGATCGACGACTTCGGCACCGGCTACTCCAACCTCGCCTATCTGAGCCGGCTGCCGGTCTCCACGCTCAAGCTGGACGGCTCCTTCGTCCAGGGTTTCCGGGCCGAGGAGCACCCCAATCCGGCGGACGAGACGATCGTCCGGGCGCTGGTGGAGCTGGCGCACCGGCTGGGGCTCACGGTGGTGGCGGAGTGCGTGGAGAGCGCGGAGCAGGCGGAGCGGCTGGGACGGATCGGCTGCGATACGGGTCAGGGCTGGTTCTACTCCCGCCCGGTCCCGCCGGACCGCATCCCGCCCATGCTCCCCGCCTGCCCGGCCGTCACGTAGGGGGTTTACGCGGGCGCGTCCGGCAGGCCGTACGCGTCCGCGATCAGGCCGTAGGAACGGAGCTTGGCCTCCGGCCCGTGCGCGGTCGTCGTGATCTTGAGTTCGTCCGCCCCGGTGCGCTTGACCAGGTCGTCCAGCCCCTCGCGCACCTCGTCCGGCGTCCCGTACACCACGTTGGCCAGCCAGCTGTTCACGAAGTCGCGCTCCATCTCGCTGAACTCGTGTGCCTCGGCCTCCTCCGGCGACGGCACCAGGCCCGGGCGGCCGGTGCGCAGACGGATCATGGAGAGGGCTCCGGTGAGCACCTGCCGGTGGGCCTGCTCCTCGCCCTCGGCCGCGAAGGCGGAGACGCCGATCGACGCGTACGGCCGGTCCAGCACCGCGGACGGGCGGAACGACTCGCGGTAGAGGTCGAGCGCGGGGATCGTGTTGGCCGCGGAGAAGTGGTGCGCGAAGGAGAACGGCAGGCCCAGCCGGCCCGCGAGCCGGGCGCTGAAGCCGCTGGACCCCAGCAGCCACACCGAGGGCCGGTCGGCGGACTGCACCCCGCCGGGGACCGTCCCCTGGACGGGCCCGGGCACGGCGTGGATACGGGCGTACCGGTGGCCGTCGGGGAAGTCGTCGTCCAGGAACCGGACCAGCTCGGCGAGCTGTTGCGGGAACTCGTCGGCGCCCTCGCGCAGCCGGTCGGTGCGGCGCAGGGCCGCCGCGGTCGCCCCGTCCGTGCCGGGGGCGCGGCCGAGGCCGAGGTCCACCCGGCCGGGGGCGAGCGCCTCCAGCGTGCCGAACTGTTCGGCGATGACGAGCGGGGCGTGGTTGGGCAGCATCACCCCGCCGGAGCCGAGCCGGATGCGCTCGGTGTGCGCGGCCAGATGGGCGAGGATGACAGCCGGGGAGGAGCTGGCGACGCCCGGCATGGAGTGGTGCTCGGCCACCCAGAAGCGGTGGAAGCCGCGGCGCTCGGCGAGCCCGGCCAGCTCGGTGGTGGTGCGCAGCGCCTGGGTGGCGGTCAGCCCGCTGCCGACGGTCGCCAGGTCCAGCACCGACAGCGGTACGGGCGCACTGCCCCGGGGCCTGGCCCGGATGGTGTCGCGCTCCGCGTCTCGCTTTTCGTCCCGCCGGTCCCGCTCATCGGCCACGGTGGCCCGCCTCCCTGATCGCACT
This sequence comes from Streptomyces sp. NBRC 110028, assembly GCF_001417735.1. Lineage (GTDB taxonomy): Bacteria > Actinomycetota > Actinomycetes > Streptomycetales > Streptomycetaceae > Streptomyces. The sequence goes on along the minus strand of NZ_BBUZ01000028.1, from coordinate 24,609 downwards.
GCGGTGCACGTTCGTCCACCGCGCACAGTCAACCGGATGAAGGCTCCGCTTTATTCCCGGCCCCGGGACTCACGGGAATCCTGGGTCCCGTGAGTCCCGTGAGTCCCGGGGCCGGATGGCGTCAGGCAGTGCGGCGGCGGCGCAGCACCAGGACCGTGGCCGCGGTGCCGAACGCCAGCGCACCGGCGGTGAGGCCGATCGGCAGGACGGCCGAGCCGCCCGCCCCCGCCGTCCCGGCGGTCCCGGCGAGGCGCTGCGGGGTGAGGGCGTCGGCGATCGGGGCGTCGGCGGCCAGGGCGCTGGTCGTGTAGTGCCCGGCCCGGTGCACCGAGTCCACCGAACCGTCCTGCTTCAGCAGCACCTGGGTGTTGTTCGGGTGCCGGAAGTCGAACATGCCGGTCAGCGGCTTCGCCCGGGCGTCGAAGGAGGCGTCACCGATCCGGCCGGTGTGCCAGTTGTCCTCGATGAAGCGGGTGATCGACGTCTGCTCGGTGGGGGTGTGGTCGACCTTGTTGGACTTGCTGTACGGGGAGATCACCAGCAGCGGCTGGCGCGGGCCGGGGCCACAGCGGTCCTGGTAGCCGCCGGCGGGCCGGGGCGCGGACTGGCAGGCGGGGCTGTCGGTGGCCTTGCCGTTCGAGCCGGTCGTGGTGTCACGGGAGCCGTTGGTGGGCTTGGCGTACGCGTGGTCGTACCAGCCGTCGCTGTCGTCGTAGGCGACGACGACAGCGGTGTCCTTCCACTGCGGCGACTTCTGGATCGCGTTGATCTGCTTGACGAGGAAGTGCTGCTCGTCGACCGGGTCCGAGTAGCCCGCGTGGCCGTCCTGGTACTCGGCGGCCTTCAGGAAGCTGACCGCCGGCAGATGGCCCGTCTTGAGGGCGGCGTCGAAGTCGGTCAGGTCGTAGTTGTGGTTGGCCTGACCGCTGTGGCCGATCTCCCCCACGTTCTTGGGCGGCAGATGGTGGGGGTTGGCCGTGGACTTGTAGTACTGGAACGGGGCGTGGTGGGGGCTGTAGTCCACCGAGGACGCGCCGCCGACATTGGCGTGCGTGGTGCCCGAGCACTTCGCGTAGCTGCCCTGCTTGCCGTCCCAGGCGGTGCTGGGCCGGAAGCCGCCCTGGAACCAGCCCCAGCTGACGTTCTTGGCGTTGAGCAGGTCACCGATGTTCTTGCCCTTGAGCATGCCCAGGGCGCTGCTGCTGGTGTGGTCCTTGTCCGAGCAGTCGTCGAAGGCCGGGTCCGGGTCGTGGGTCATCGTGCCGACGCCCCGGGCGTCCGGCGAGGCCACGGTGGCCGGATCCGGCTTGTCGGTCTGCTTCGGGTCCTCGGTGGAGGACTTCGGATCGGTGGAGACGATGCCATGGGTCTGGCCGGAGACCAGCTCGATGGCGCCCGGGCTGGACGGGCCGTAGCCGGAGCTGAAGGAACGGTCGCTCATCGCGTAGTGCTGGGCGTAGTTCCACAGCCCGGTGACCGTGTTGCCGTCGTAGTAGTCCATGACCAGACCGGGCTCGCCGAACAGCCCGGTGCACTTGCTGACCTCGGTGTTCTCGACGAACTTATCGGCCTTGCCGCCATTGGCCGCGTACTGCTCGGGTCCGTAGGAGTGGTTCTGGTCGCAGGTCATCGCCTGCGAGGACGCCAGCCGCTTGGGCTTGTAGAGATTGGGGTTCTTCTCCAGCAGCCCCGCGTGGGCGAGGGTGTCGATGTCCTTCGGGGTGTCCTCGGCGGGGGTGAACTTCGTGCCGTCGGTGTTGGCGGCCTGGGGGTAGGTGCCGAAGTAGTGGTCGAACGAAATGTTCTCGTCGAAGATCACCACCACATGCTTCACGGGCGTCGCGGTCCGCTGCGCCGCCCCCTCGGCGGGCGCGGCCCATGCCGACCCCGCCCCGCCCGTGGTCGCCAGCGCCGCGGCGCCCACCAGGGCACTCCAGCGCTTCGCTCGTCCTCTACCGCCCATGCCGTGCCTCCACATGTTCGTGTTTCACGCCTGCGCCAGAATCCTGGGCCGCGGGCAGGACATTCCGATGGAATCCATGGAAGAGGGCGAATGAATAGCGAGTCAGGAAACCACAAGGGATTCTTGAGGTGTTCTTGACCAGCGGGTGGCCCGGACAGCACCGGACGGTCAGGACAGCAAGGCCCGGCCCAGCCAATCCGCGTGGTCCCGCACACCGGGCAGCGCGTAGAAATAGCCGCCGCCGAACGGGGTGACGTAGTCGACCAGCGGCTCGCCCGCGAGACGCTTTTGCACCGTCTCGAACTGCCGGTCCAGATCCTGCTGATAGCAGCAGAACAACAGGCCCATGTCCAGATTCCCGTTCCCGTCCATGCCCCGGTCGTAGTTGTAGGCACGGCGCAGGATGCGCTGGTCGTCGGTGCGGCCGGTGCGGGGATTGGCCATCCTGATGTGGCTGTCCAGCGGGATGACGTCGCCCTTGGGGTCCTGGGCGAAGCGCGGGGTGTCGAACTCGTGCCGCCCGTCCAGCGGTGCACCGGACTCCCGGCTGCGGCCGAACATCCGCTCCTGCTCGGTGATCGACACCCGGTCCCAGAACTCCACCAGCATCCGGATCAGCCGGACCACCTGATAGCTGCCTCCGGTCGCCCAGCCCGGCTCCCCGGAGCGCCCGCCCGCCCACACCAGGCGGTCCATCAGCCGGGCGTCACCGGTGTCGGGGTTGGCGGTGCCGTCCTTGAAGCCCAGGTGGTTGCGCGGGGTGCCGGAGGGGCGGGGCGGGCTGATGAAGCCGTCCATGCGCCAGCGCACCTGGAGCGCGCCCCGGGTGTGCCGGGCTATGTCGCGCAGCGCGTGCAGCACGGTGTCCGTGTTCTCCGCGCAGAGCTGGAGGCTCAGATCGCCGTGGCACCAGTCGGGGTCGAGGTCGTCGTCGGGAAAGGACGGCATGGCGCGCAGCCGCCGGGGCTTGCGGTCCTTCAGCCCATAGCGCCCGTCGAAGAGCGAGGCGCCCACGCCGACCGTCGCGGTCAGCCGGTCGGCGGTGACCAGCGGGCCCAGGGTGCCGGAATCGACGGGCGGGGCGGTGATCCCCACCGGATCCGGGGCACCGCCGGTGGTGAGGAAGCGGCAGCGCGCGGTGAGGGTACGGAACACCTCGGTCAGCTCGGTGCGCCCCTCGGCGGTGGCGTCGAAGGCGACGAACGCGGTGGCGCGCTGCGGCGGGGTGAGGATCCCGGCCTGGTGCCCGCCGTGAAACGGAACCCGCGCGGGCGCCCCTCCCACACCACCCGGATACGCGCCGCCCGGATACGCGCCGCCCGGATACGCACCGCCCGAATACGCGCCATCCGCCGAGGCCCCGTCCGACAGCACGCCGCCCGCCGACCCGTCGCCCGCCCGCGCGGCGGCCGGGGCGGCCGAGGCGCCCGCCACCGCGCCGACCGTGCCCGCCGCGGCGCTCCACAGGAAACCCCGCCGCCGCACCTCGCTCACCGGGACCTCCGCGCATCCGTCAGTGCCGCCACATCGGCCAGCCGCTCCACCAGCGCCCCCGCGGCGGCGTTGATCTTCTCCCGGCGCCCGCGATCGAGCCGGTCCACCGGGGTCCAGCGGTCCCCCTGGCGGGCGGCGTCCAGGGCCTTCCCCGTGCGATCCAGCCAGGAGTCGACCTCCGGCAGCCCGGGGTCACGGGACGTCAGCAGCGGGCGCAGCCGGTCCAGCACGGCCCGGGTGCCGTCGAGGTTGGCCCGCGCGGTGGCCAGGTTGGTGCCGCTGCCGTAGTCGGTGCGGCCGGTCAGCTCGAACTGCACGGTGTTCTCCATGATCTCGTGCGCCCGCAGCCCCAGCTCCGCGGGATCCATCCGCTGCTGCGGCCAGCCGTCCCGCAGCGCACGGACGGACCGGTCCAGCCGGTCGGCGGCGCCGCGCAGACCGCTCGCGGACGCGTCGTGCCACAGCCCGTACTCGATGCGGTGGAAGCCGGTGAAGCCCGGATCGCGGACACCACCGGACAGCCCCGCCGTGGTGCCGTTGATCGCCCCGTCCGCGTCACCGAAGGTGCCGTAGGCGGCGCCCATCCGCTCGTACACCAGATGGGCCGGAAGCCAGGCCGCGCGGGCGGCGGCCACGTCGCCGTCGCGGACGGCCGAGCGCAGCGCGTCGGTACGCCGCACCAGCTCGTCCATCCGGCCCTGGACCCAATGTTGGTAGGCGATAGCGGGCGGGATCAGGTCCTGCTGGGTGACCGGAACGGCGGCCGGGCCGCCGCCGCGCGCCGGTCCGGCCACGGTCACCGTGGGCCCGGTGACCGCGTCCGTGTCCTCGGGCAGGCACCGGAAGGCGTAGGAGCCTCCGCCGAGGATGACCCGCAGCGGTCGGGTGGTGCCCGGGCCCAGACCTTCGACCTCCCCGAACACCGAGCCGTTCGCCGGGTTGGTCAGATAGACCTCGGCCGCCCGGCTGGAGGTGTTCGTGAGGTCGAAGACCTGCTTACCGCGGTGTGGATGGACCCAGCCCTTGCCGCAGCCGCCCTCCGACACCTCGACCGAGGTGTGCCGCAGCCCGTCGGCCGCGGTGGCCGGGCTCCGCGGGCCCCGGCCGCCCGACGACCCTCCGGCCGTGGCCAGCGTGGCGGTGGCCACCGCGGCGGCCACCGCCACGGCACCGGCGATCAGCCGCGGGCGGTGCGACCCGGGGAAGAAGGGAGGAAGGCGGCGCACGGCTGCATGCTAAGCGGATTCCGGGAAGCGGAACCGTGCCGGGTATGCCCGGAGAGGGGGAATTCCCGCCAGGTTCACCGGTCCGTCACCGCCCGCTCCCCCGTCGCCGTCGCCACCGGCAGCTCGCTGCTCCCCTGCTCCCCCGCTCCGCTCAGCTCCTCGCGGCGAACAGCGTGCCCAGCCGGTCATGGACCGGCCTGCGGCCCAGCAGCCGCAGCCCCTCCCAGACCGTGACCTGATTCGCCGTGAGCACGGGCTTGCCGAGGTCCGCCTCCAGATCGGGCAGCCAGGCGGCGGTGTGCAGGGCGGTGTCCGGCAGCAGCACCGCCTGGGCGTCGGGGTGGTCACCGGCGCGGGCCATCCGCAGCACCTCATCCCGTCCCCAGGTGCCGACCTCGGCGGCGGTGATGATGCCGCTGCCCTGGGTGGAGACCACCTCGGCGCCCGCCGCCTTCAGGAACGTCCGGAAATACTCCGCGACATCCTCCGGATAGGTCGCGGCGATGGCCAGCCTCTCGACGCCCAGCTCCTGCACCGCGTGGGCGAAGGCGAAGGAGGTGCTGGAGGCGGGCAGCACGGCCGTCTCCTCCAGCTCGCGCACCTGCTCCCGGGCGCCCTCCCAGCCGAAGACGAAGCTCGCGCTCGTACAGGCCCAGACCACCGCCTGGGCGCCGCGCTCCTTCAGCTCGGCGACCCCGGCCGCGAGACGGGCCCCCGAGCCCATTTCCAGCAGGGCGTCCACCCGGTGCGCGTCCTCACCGATGTCGGTGTGGACGAGCGGAAGCCGCACGCTGTCACCGAGCAGCCCTTCCAGACGCGGATAGTCGTCCTCGGCGGAATAGCCCGGGTAGAGAAAGCCCACCGTGTCCGGCATCGCTCGCGTCGCGTCCATCATGACTGCCTCCTTACCTGCGGCCCCCGTGAGCGCCGCCCCTGCACTGTCACTTGTGATACACCGCAGCCGCCCGGCGGGTTCCCTCACATCACGGACGGACCTCCCGAGTCATCGAGGAACGGGCCCTCGCCGATCCCCGGCCCGAACCCCGGGTCGAGCCCGTCCGCCGGATCGAGGTCCGCCCCGGGCGACGCCGCCCCGGCCAGTGCCGCCTCCGGCTCCGGCTCGGGGTCCGCCACCGGTCCGGCTAGCACCGCCCTCGGGCCGCTCAGCTGCGACGACGACGCCATCCCCGCCGGGCCCCGCCGCGCGGCCGGGTCCAGCAGCGCCTGGTACGGGCCGACCGCCTGGGCACCGATCTCCCGCAGCGCCGCCCAGATCGTCACCTGGTTGGCCGACAGCACGGGCATCCGCAGCTCCGCCTCCAGCTGCGGAATCACGTCGTAGGTCGGCAAGTTGGTGCAGCTGATGAAGAGCGCGTCGGGCGACCCGACCACCGCCTGCCGCGCCATGTCGACCACATCGCGGTAGGGCACCTTCCAGATGTGCCGGGTCAGTCCGAGATAGGCCCGGCCGGTCACGGTGATACCGGCCTCGCCCAGGTAGTCCTCCAGCGAGTCGGTCACCGACCGGGTGTACGGGGTCACCACGGCGACCCGCCGGGCGCCGATCTCGCGCAGCGCCTCCAGCAGGGCGCCCGAGGTGGTGAGCGAGGGCAGCTCGCCCGCCTGGGTCATCGCCGCGCACATCGCTCGCTCACCGGCCACACCGCCGACGAAGCTGCCCGACGTGCAGGCGTACGCGGCCACTTCCGGTGCGACCGCGCTCAGCGCCCGCACCGCGTCCTGCAGGGTTTCGTGCTCGCTCACGAGCCGTGCCAGGTCGAGGCTGACCTCGACCGGGACGAAGGGGGTGCGGGTGAGGTGCAAGGAGACCTCGTCCGGCACCCAGCGCCACAGTTCGCGATCAAGCGCGAAGTCGAACGGTGCTACGACGCCCACACCGCGCTGCGGCTGCGGGCCACCCAGAAAGGAGACGTCCATATATCGAGCCCCAATACAGAAAGGAGAGGCTGGACCATTGGCCAGAGATATAAGAGAGAGCACCGGCCTGATGCCGGGACGTCGGGACAGATGCCGTTGTTGACGACGGTAGTTTCCGCTGCCTAGCGTGGTCAATCCCGCAAACCTTGGCGCCTGCCCCAACTGTCGTCAGCCAAACAAACCCACGTTTCGAAACGGTTTCCCGCCTATGTCCGAAAGCACTGTTGTCGTCTTCGGCGAGCAGCCCCCGGTCCGGCTGGACCGGCTGGCCGGCCGGGCCCAGGTCGTGGTGTGCGACGAGAAGACCCTGCCCGACGCCCTGCCCTCCGCCGACGTCCTCCTGGTCTGGGATTTCACCTCCGACGCGGTCCGTGACGCCTGGCCCGGCGACGGCCCCCGGCCGGCGTGGGTCCACACCGCCAGCGCGGGCGTGGACCGGCTGCTCAGCCCCGAACTGACCGCCTCCGACACCGTCTTGACCAACGCCCGCGGCGTCTTCGAACAGCCGATCGCCGAGTATGTCGCGGGCCTGGTCATCGCCATGGGCAAGGACTTCTTCGGGAGTTGGGAGCTGCAGCGGCAGCGGCGCTGGCAGCACCGTGAGACGATGCGCCTGGCCGGGACGCGCGCGGCCGTCATCGGCGCCGGGCCCATCGGCCGGGCCATCGGCACCACCCTGTCCGCGCTCGGCATCAAGGTCGACCTGGTCGGACGCACGGCCCGCCCGGGCGTACGCGGCAACGACGAGCTGCCCGAGCTGCTGCGGCACGCCGACTGGGTGATCTCCGTCGCCCCGCTCACCGACGCCACACGCGGCATGTTCGACCGGGCCGCGTTCGCCCGGATGAAGCCCACCGCCCGGTTCATCAACGTCGGACGCGGCCCCCTCGTCGTCGAGGACGACCTCAAGGCCGCCCTCCTCGGACGGCACATCGCGGGCGCCGCGCTGGACGTCTTCGAGAACGAGCCGCTGTCCCCCGAGGACCCCCTGTGGGACGTGCCCGGACTCTTCGTCTCGCCCCACATGAGCGGCGACACGGTCGGCTGGCGCGACCACCTCGCCGAACAGTTCCAGGACAACTACGACCGCTGGAGCGTCGGCGAGCCCCTGCTCAACATCGTCGACAAGCGCCTCGGCTACGTACCGGTGGACTGATCGCACGGCCTGAATGATCTGCACGATCTGAACGGAGAGCTGGATGACCGACCTGCACGACCTGACAGCGGTTCAACTCCTCGAGCGGTACGGCTCCGGCGACCTCTCCCCCGTCGAGGCCACCCGAGCAGCCCTCGACCGGATCGAGCAGATCCAGCCGAAGGTCAACGCCTACAGCCGGGTGGACGGCGAGGAAGCGCTGCGCCAGGCGGAGGAATCCGCCGAACGGTGGCGGCGCGGCGAGCCCGCCGGGCTCCTGGACGGCGTCCCGGTGTCGGTGAAGGACATCCTGCTGATGCGCGGGGGCCCCACGCTGCGCGGATCGCGCACGGTGCGCACGGACGGGCCGTGGGACGAGGACGCGCCCGCGGTGGCGCGGATGCGGGACCACGGGGCGGTGTTTCTCGGCAAGACGACCACCCCGGAATTTGGCTGGAAAGGTGTCACGGACAGCCCCGTGTACGGGGTGACGGGCAACCCGTACGACCCCGGGCGCACCGCGGGCGGCTCCAGCGGCGGCAGCGCGGCCGCCGTCGCGCTGGGCGCCGGTCCGCTCAGCCTCGGGACGGACGGCGGCGGGTCCGTCCGCATCCCCGCGTCCTTCTGCGGCGTCTTCGCGCTCAAACCCACCTACGGGAGGGTGCCGATCTACCCCGCCAGCGCCTTCGGAACCCTCGCCCATGTGGGGCCCATGACCCGGGACGCGGCCGACGCCGCCCTGCTCATGGACGTCATCACCGGGCCGGACTGGCGCGACTGGTCGCAGCTCGGCCCCGCCGGGAGCAGCTTCCGGGAGGCGATCACCGCGGATGGCGGCTCGGTCGACGGACTGCGGATCGCCTACAGCCCGGCGCTCGGCGGCCCAGCCGCCGTCGACCCCGAGGTCGCCGCGGCGGTGCGGCGGGCCGTGGACCTGCTGGCCGGGCTGGGCGCGGTGGTGGAAGAGATCGACCCGGGCATCGAGGACCCCGTGGAGGCCTTCCACACGCTGTGGTTCAGCGGCGCGGCGCGGGTGGTGCAGCCGCTCGGCCAGGAGCAGTGGGAACTGCTCGACCCGGGGCTGCGGGAGATCTGCGCCCAGGGGGCCGCGTACAGCGCGCTGGACTATCTGGCGGCGGTGGACGTACGGATGGCCCTGGGGCACGCCATGGGTCGCTTCCACTCCGCGTACGACCTGCTGGTGACCCCGACCCTGCCGATCACCGCCTTCGAGGCGGGGGTGGAGGTGCCCGAGGGGTCGGGGCACACGCGGTGGACCGGGTGGACGCCGTTCACGTACCCGTTCAACATGACGCAGCAGCCGGCGGCGTCCGTTCCGTGCGGGATGTCGGCGGGCGGGTTGCCGATTGGGGTGCAGGTGGTGGGGGCTCGGCATGCGGATGCGGTGGTTTTGCGGGTGGCGCATGCGTTGTATGGGGCCGGGGTTGCGGAGGGGGTGCCGGCGCCGGTGGTGTGATTCCCCACCCCGCCCCTTCCCGAACCGGGGCTCCGCCCCGGGCCCGCTGCGGGGGCTCCGCCCCCGCTCCCCCGCCGGGGCTCCGCCCCGGGTCCCGCTCCTCAAACGCCGGAGGGGCCGGGGGTGGGGCATCACCGCCCCGGCCCCCGGGTGGGCTCCGCCCCGTGCCTCGGGCGGGGCCCCGCCCCTCAAGCGCCGCAGGGGCCGGGTGTGCCCGGGGTCGGGGCGGTAGGGGCTTACGCTCGGCGGAAGCTCAGCGTTTCGCCCAGGGCGCCCGCGCGCCAGAGGTCCTGGCAGGCGTCGGCCATGCGGTCCAGGCCGTCGACCACCGAGCCCCAGACGATGCCGGGGACCCAGCCCGCGTCGCCGTTGATGAGCAGGTTGTTGCGCTCGTAGAACAGCGCGAGGTCGACCACTTGGCGCTTGCCCTGGTGCTTGGCCTGGGCCTCGTAGCCGTAGGACTTCGTGCCGAGCTGGGTGTCGGAGAAGGTGAAGTAGCAGAGGTCGCCGGGGATGGGGGTGATCGTGGGGTTCTCCAGCGGGGGCTCCTCGGGGGCGAAGGGTGCCAGCAGCGCGTAGATCTCGTTCCGCGCGTACTTGGCGTGATACACGTCACCTCCCAGCGGCAGCGCGTTCCAGACCGCCTCGCAGGTGATCGGTGCGCGGTCGTCGAGGAGTTTCGCGGTGCAGGTCACTCCACGCTTGTCGAGCGAGACCTCGATGAACCGGTCGGCTCGGTCAACCATCGACATTCCTCCAGGTCACTTCGGAACCAGTCCTTGCCCAGTCCTTCCCCAGGGGGCCTACCCAACAACGTCCGTATCAAGGGCTGGAAACGGCCCGCATATATTCCGCGAGTTCGGGTAGCCGCGCGCCCATGGCTCCACCACGTGGAAAAGATATCGATAGCAGAACAAAAGGGGCATCCCGTCGATCACTTCTGGTCGGCGGCGCGGCTCTTGGCCTGCTGGGCGCGGTCGGCTGTAGCCGGGTATCCGGCACGGACGCCAGAGACGGGGGCAATCTGCTGGAGCGCCTGCGGGCGCAGGGCACGGTCCGGCTGGGAATTGCGGGGGAGATCCCATTCGGCTATATCGACAAAAACGGCGACTTCACCGGTGAGGCGCCGGAGATCGCGAAGGTCATCTTCAAGCGGCTGGGCGTGGCCAAGGTCCAGCCGGTGCCGACCGAGTTCGGCTCCTTGATTCCGGGACTCCGCTCGCAGCAGTTCGATGTGGTCTCCGCGGGGATGTACATCAATCCGGAACGCTGCGCCCAGGTGATCTTCTCCGACCCCGACTACCGCATGCGGGACGCGTTCATCGTCCGCAAGGGCAATCCGAAGAACCTGCACAATTACGACGACATCGTCAAACACAAGGCCAAAATGGCCACCGGCACCGCTTATGCCGAGATCGATTACGCCAAGAACGCCGGGGTCAAGGAGAGCGACATGCTGATCCTCCCGGACCAGCTGGCCGGTCTGCTGGCGGTGGAGCAGGGCCGGGCCGATGTGTTCGCGGGCACGACCGTGACCGTGCACAACGTGGTCAAGCAGCGGAACAGCCGGCTGGCCGAGGCGACCGAGCCGTTCCAGCCGATGCTCGACGGCAAGCCGGACATCGGGGCGGGCGGCTTCGCCTTCCGGCCGGAGGAGACCAAGCTCCGCGACGCCTTCAACGCCGAGCTGCACAAGATGAAGAAGAGCGGCGAGCTGCTGCGCATCGTGCGGCCCTTCGGTTTCACCGAGCAGGAGATGACCGATCTGACCGCCAAGGAGCTGTGCACATGACGGCCGGGCTGTGGGAACACTGGCTTCTTCCGGGCGTCTGGATCACGATCCAGCTGACCCTGTACAGCGCGGCCTTCGCCCTGGTGGTCGCCTTCGGCATCGGCATGGCGCGCACCTCGCGGCTGCGGATCGTCCGCTTCCTCACCGGCACCTACGTGGAGATCTTCCGCGGCACGTCGGCCCTGGTGCTGATGTTCTGGCTGGCGTTCGTGATGCCGCTGGCGTTCGGGTGGCAGCTGTTCCCGATGTGGGCGGCGGTGCTGGCCATCGGGCTGAACTACGGGGCGTACGGCTCCGAGATCGTCCGCGGCGCGATCGCCTCCGTGGCGCCCGCGCAACGTGAGGCGGCCATCGCGCTCAGCTTCACCCCGGCGCAGCGGATGCGGCGGGTGATCCTGCCGCAGGCGATCCCCGAGATGATCCCGCCGTTCAACAATCTGCTGATCGAGATCCTGAAGGCGACGGCCCTGGTCTCGGCCGTGAACGTCGCCGACATCACCTTCGCCGCCCAGCTCTCCCGGCTGGCGACGGGTGAGAGTGCGCAGATCTACTCGATCATCCTGGTCCTCTACTTCGTGCTGGCGTTCATCCTCACCCGGCTGATGCGGCTGCTGGAGCGGCGGGCCAAGGCCAACATCGGCCAGGCTCCGGCCGAGGGTTCGCTGGTCACGCGCAAGCTGCTGGGCAAGCAGGAGACCGAGCAGTCGCGCAACGTCGTCGTCGGAGGAGGTGCCCAGTGAAGTGGAACTGGGACGTGGCCAGGGATTTCCTCCCTCAGCTGGGCCACGGGCTGCTGATCACACTGGAGGCCACCGCCCTCGGCTCGGTCCTGGCGTTCGCGCTGGGGCTGGTGTGGGCGATGGCGTTCCGCTCGCCGACCCGCTTCGTACGCTGGCCGGTGTCGGCGGTGACGGAGTTCATCCGCAACACCCCGCTGCTGGTGCAGCTGTTCTTCTTCTTCTACGTGCTGCCGACCTGGGACATCAAGTTCTCGGCGCTGACCACCGGTGTGATCGCGCTCGGGCTGCACTACTCCACGTACACCGCCGAGGTCTACCGGGCCGGCATCGACGGGGTGCCGGTGGGCCAGTGGGAGGCGGCCACCGCGCTCAGCCTCCCCCGTGGCCGCACCTGGCTGGCGGTGATCCTGCCGCAGGCGATCCGCCGCGTGGTGCCCGCCCTCGGCAACTACGTCATCGCGATGCTGAAGGACTCCCCGATGCTCGCGCTGATCGGCGTCGTCGACATGCTGCAGAAGGCGCGGGGCGAGGCCTCGTCGTCCTTCCACTACATCGAGCCGTTCACGATGGTCGGCATCGCGTTCATCCTCATCGCCTATCCGGCATCTCTTCTCATGCGAGTCCTGGAGCGTCGTCTTGGCCACTGAAACCGACCACACGAATCCTGCCGTGGACGGCAGTGAACTGATCCGCTTCGACAAGGTGACGAAGCGCTTCGGCGGCAATACGGTCCTGGACGACCTCGACTTCTCGGTCTCCTCCGGGAAGCACGTCACCCTCATCGGCCCGTCCGGCTCCGGCAAGACCACGATCCTGCGGCTGCTGATGACGCTGCTCAAGCCCGACGAGGGCACGATCAAGGTCGACGGGGACTACCTCACCCACGAGGACCGGGGCGGCAAGCTGGTCCCGGCGGGCGAGAAGCACACCCGCGAGGTGCGCAAGAAGATCGGCATGGTCTTCCAGCAGTTCAACCTCTTCCCCAACATGCGGGTGCTGCGGAACATCACCGAGGCCCCGGTGCACGTCCTGGGCCTGGACAAGGACGAGGCCGAGACACGGGCGCGGGAGCTGCTCGACCTCGTCGGACTCGGCGACAAGTGCGACATGTACCCGACGCAGCTGTCCGGCGGGCAGCAGCAGCGGGTGGCGATCGCCCGGGCGCTGGCGATGCGGCCGCAGGTGATGCTGCTGGACGAGGTGACCTCGGCGCTCGACCCGGAACTGGTGGCCGGTGTGCTGGACGTCCTGCGGGACATCGCCCATACGACGGACATCACCATGCTGTGCGTGACACACGAGATGAACTTCGCGCGGGACATCTCCGACGACGTGCTGATGTTCGACGCGGGCCGGGTCATCGAGTCCGGTCCGCCGGAGAAGATCTTCTCGGAGCCCGAGCACGAGCGGACCCGGGAGTTCCTGAGCGCCGTGCTCTGACGGCACACCGTGGCGTGAGGGGGCGATGTGGGCGGCCCGGCGATGGCACATGCCATCGCCCAACTTCCGCTCCATATCGCCTCCTTGGCGGCTATCGTGGTACGAAGCCGCGCCAAGCGGGCATCCCGTGGGCCACCCCCGCACCCGTGACCCGCGGCGACGGCCATGACGCAAGCGGTCACCACCTGCGAGAGGGGACGCCGTGGTGCTGGGGCCCGAGCCGATCGCGCCGCTCCGCTCGGTGCGGCACGCCCTGCGCATCCTGGAGGTCGTCGCCCGGCACTCCGGCGGGGTGAGCCACGCCGGAATAGCCCGCGAGACCCGGCTGCCGAGCGACCGGCTCACCGAGCTGCTGCGGATGCTGCGCCGCGAGGGGTACGTCGAGCAGATCGCCGACGGGGCGTACATCGGCGGTACGTCCCTCGCCCTGCTGGACACCGGTGCCCCGGGGCGCGGGCGCGCCGTCGAGGACCAGCTGCAGAAGTCGCTCGGCGCGCTGCGCGACTCGGTGGGCGCGGCGGTCTACTTCAGCCGCTATGTGGACGGCGAGGTCAGGATCACGCAGTACGCGGACAGCCCGCATACGCCCAAGGTCAACGAGTGGGTGGACTTCCGCGCCGCCGCCCATGCGATGGCCCTCGGAAAGTGCCTGCTCACCCAGCTCGACCACGACGGCCGCCGCGATCACCTCGCCCGGCACAAGACGGTGCGGCTCACCTCGCGGACGACGACCAGCGAGAAGGCGCTCTTCCACAAGCTGGACAGCCAGCCGCCCACCGTGCCCGTGCTCGACCTACAGGAATACGCCCTGGGCACGGTCTGCGCGGCCGTGCCCGTCACGGCGGGCCACACCGTCGGCTGCCTGGCCCTGTCCCTGCCGCTGGAGCACGCCCACCGGCTGCGACAGGCCGCCTACCTGCTCAACCGCGAGGCGGCTCCGATGCTGCTCTCGCTGACCATCTGATGGTGGTCGGAAGCACCCTTCCGGACCAGGTAGTATTTATGTCGTCAGCAGGCGCCGCTAGCTCAGTTGGTTAGAGCAGCTGACTCTTAATCAGCGGGTCCGGGGTTCGAGTCCCTGGCGGCGCACCATGGCATTGACTGAGGCTCCCCGATTCTTCGGGGAGCCTCAGTCGTGTTTGCTCGGCACACGATGCTGTGCGCGTCACCGTCCGATGCCGGACTGTCACTCGCAGGAGTGATCCACCCTGGAGTGCGCCCCCGCCGCACATGCGCCCGGGAACACTGGCTTCCTCCAGGAAAGGGGTGCAACATGACGGTTATGACCGAGCGCACGTCCCACATGCTGGTGGAGGAGTTCGAGGAGATCGCCTCCACCGCGCCCGAAACCGTCACGTTGGAGTTCATCAACGGGCGGATCGAGGAGAAGTGCGTGCCGGACGGGGATCACGACGAGATTGTCAGGTGGCTGCAGAAGCGCTGCATGCAGCACCGCCCCGACCTCTGGCTCTACGCGGGCGAGCGTGGGCTGAAGGTCGAGGCCTACCGCAAGGGGCGGGCCCGCCCGGACGGGGTGCTGGCGCCGGACGGGCACTTCAGCGGACACGGTGAGTGGTCCGACCCCGAAGGGGTCCTGATGGCCGTCGAAGTCACCTCACGCGACGGGGACACGGACCGCCGCGACCGCGTCGACAAGCCCGCCGCCTACGCGGCGGCGGGCATTCCCGTCTATCTCCTCGTGGACCGTGACGCCTGTGCGGTCATCGTCCACACCAACCCCGCCCCGAAGAGCGGCTGCTACCTCGACATCCACCGGGCCCCCTTCGGCGAGCAGGTAGTCCTTCCCGCTCCGGTGGGCATCACGCTGGACTCGGACGTCCTGAAGAACTACGTCCGCTGATCCCATGGCCGGCGCGGGTCCGCGGTGGGCACGTGCGGGCAAGACAGCAGCGCGTCCGTACCGGGGCGTCCTGAATGGAATCCCCGGGCCGCGTGCGGGACCGCCCGGCCCTCGTCGCCTCGGAGCAAGCGCGACAAGGGCTGGGCGGCGATCGTCAGTATCGTTGTCGGCCACCCGGGTAGCGGACCGGCTGTCGGCACTCTGGTCCGTCATGAGGCGGAAGCTGTCCGTCCAGCGCGTAGCACAGGGCCGCGTGCAACTGTTCCGCAGAGGCGGGGGTCAGCCGCAGTTCGGTGACGGCGAGATGCCGTCCGTCCCCGCTGATCCCGAGTGGCAGAGCGAGCACGCCGCCCTCGGCTCGGCGCAAGCCCCGCCCCGGGACGGGGCTGATTGTCCAGTCGGTCACGGCGCCTCCTCATCTCCGTCGGCGGACGCCTTGCGGCCCTCCGCCTCGGCCGGGTCGTCACCCTCGTCACCCGCAGGCAACCGCGCTCCTCTGCTCTCGGCCACCCGAAGCGCGTCTCGCAACGCCTCACACAGCCGTTCCGCCAGGAAGCGGATCTCCCTGATGCCCGCCTTCCGATCGTCGAGCAACGCGCGGGCGTGACCGATGAGTTCGGTGCCCATGGAGAGCTGGAGAGCCTCGATCTCATCCGCCCGTCGGCTCAACCGGCTGTTGGCACCGGCTGGCGCCAGGTAGCACGGCTTGCCGTCCGGGCTGGTCCACGGCAACAGTCGCAGGCCGCCTGTCGCCGTCACCGCCCCGCCCCCACAAGGACGCCGTGAATCCACTCCGGTCCCGCGTCGACGCCGTCGAGGGCCAGCAGCAACACCCGCCGCCGCTTCCGCTGGTGGCGTCGCTCGCATCGACTCCGCTCGCGTTCCTCGTGGGCGAGGACGTACGGCCGGACGAGCAACCGCCCGGTGTCGAACGTCGCATCAAGATCGCGCGGATCCGGCGCGGTTGGACGTCGTGCGGCGAAGGCCGAGGACGGCACGCCGTTGGTGATCGGCAGCGGAAGCGCCACGGTTGCTGCGGGCCCGGTGAGAGCCGTCGGCCCGGCCCGGTGACGGCCGCGTGGGCGTAACGCGACGCAAACTGATCTCACCCATTCGAGTGCACGCCGGATAAGGTCGAGCACGTCATCAGCTCCTTCTCAGCTGTTGGCCACGCCCCGGGGCGCTGACACGCCGCCGGGGTCCTTGCGTCTTCTCAGGCTGGCGAATGGCCACAGCCCTGCGGGAGTTGAACCGCGTTGACTAAACTGAAGAGTCAACGGTCAACACCTCGGAGCAGGTATGGATGACTTCGCAGCCCACGTCCGCGCCGCACTCGCGGAACGAGGCATAAGCTTGAGAGGCGCCGCCCGGGTCCTCAACTACGACGTGAGTTATCTGTCGCGAGTCGTCAACGGAAAACAATTGCCTTCCCCGAGGCTGGCGGAAGCACTGGACCAACTGCTCGGCGGAGAGGGAAGCTTGGCATCACTGGTCACAGCGAAGGAACCCTCCGAGCATCCCGGTGGAGCCTGCTCGGACATCGCGTACATGAAAGCCAGCGCCACGCACTTACTCCAGCACGCCGAGCGGTACGGCGGGGACACGGTAGCGCCCGCCGCTGTCCAAGTCTGGCAAGCCGCACAGGGGAAACTCGAAGCCGGTTCGATCCCAGAAAAGGATCGAACCGGCTTTCTGGCCGCCGCGGCGGAATCAGCCGAGGTTGCCGGATGGCTGCTGTTCGATGCAGCGCAATGGGACGCCGCCCGCACCGCGTTCCTGGAATCGCACATGCTGGCGCGACATGCCGGGGATCGTTCGATGCAATGGTTCGCCCTGGACATGCTGGCCATGCTCGACAT
This sequence comes from Streptomyces sp. NBRC 110028, assembly GCF_001417735.1. Lineage (GTDB taxonomy): Bacteria > Actinomycetota > Actinomycetes > Streptomycetales > Streptomycetaceae > Streptomyces. The sequence continues at coordinate 7,684 of NZ_BBUZ01000028.1, read as the reverse complement.
CGAACGGGGCCGCCCCGGGGAAGCCCTGCGCATCGCGGATGAGCTTCTCGGCCGGCGTCGCGTTCCACCAAGGATCGCGCTCTTGGCGGAGGTGCGTCGCGGTCGAGCACTTGCCCAGACAGGCGATCGCCACCGCACTTTGACCGCCCTCGACGCGGCCAGGGGCCGAGTCGAAGAGTCCTTGAGCCCGCGCGACCCAGGGTGGACATGGTGGGTGGACGATAACGAGGTCAGGTGGCATCGGGGGGCTGCATTGCTGGACCTGGGCGCGGCCGACCAGGCTACCTCAACCATTCAGAACGCCATCGAGCATGTGACGATCCCCGACGGACGCGGGGCATTGCATTTGCGGATCGGGCTACTCTCCGCTTTCAAAGATGAAAAGGCGTGGCGCGAGGCGGAAGCGGAACTAGAGTCCATTGCTTCGCTTCTGCGTGTTGTCGGTTCCGGAAGAAACCGGAGCATCCTCCGCAAGGTGCTACGCACAATCGAACGAGAGCCGCAGGTACCCACCTGGCTTTCAATCCTTGCCAAGGATACGGCTGCCACTCTTGCCGCATGATCACACGCGTCTCACGCTTCGGCAGGACGCCTGGTTCACGTCAGCTGCGCGATGATCTCGTCTTCGGGGCCGCACAACCTGAATGGCCCGGGTGAGACACCCGGGCCATTCAGGTTGTGCGGCCCCTGACCTCCAGCGTGCTCAGCAGCTCCCCGGTGGCGGCGGCGATCGCCTCGACCGCCTTGTCGAACGCCTCGGCGTTGTGCGGAGCGGGCTGCCGGAAGCCGCTGATCTTGCGTACGTACTGGAGCGCGGCGGCGCGCATGTCCTCCTCGGTGACCGATTCGGCATACGGCGGGCGGAGCGTCTTGATAGATCTGCACATACCCACGACGGTACGCCGCGGGTCCGACACCACGGCCGTGATGGTACGCGCCCGTGGGACCTGGGCTCCTCCCCAGTCGTTCATGGCGACGGTGACGTCCGTGAGGTCCAGCCGCTCCAGGACTCGGCGGCGTATGGGGCGGCGGTGGCCACCCAGTGGCAGGGTGGGAACGATGCAGCGGATGCCGGGCGTCCGAAGGTACCCGACCCGGTCACCCCAGCCGTAGACCGGTGAAGGTCACGGCCGGGGCCGCGTCGGCACGGTCGGGGTCGGTACGGACGGCGACGGCGGCGTGGTAGCCGGGCGGGGCGGGCAGGTCCGCGAAGGCCCAGCCCGGCGGGGTGGACGCGTCGGCGGGGGCCGGGGCGTCGAGCTGGTCCGCGAGGCCGACGTAATGGGTACGGAGCCCGCCCGGCAGCCCGGTGCCGATGCCCTTCAGATACGCCTCCTTGCGCACCCAGCAGCTCATGAACGCCCGCTCCCGCAGCTCCTCCTCCGGCAGTGCCGCGATCGCCGCGCGCTCCCCGGGGTGCAACTGGCCGATCAGTCCGTCGAGCCGGGCGCCGGTGCGCCTCGGGCTGCGCTCCTCGATGTCGGCGCCGACGGGCGCGCCGCCCGACACCGCGCACAGCGCGGCGTCCCCGGCGTGGGAGAGCGAGAACGCCAGGGTGGACTCGCCGGCAACGGCTGGGCGGCCGTGCGGCTTGTCGCAGTCCGGCATGCCACAGGTTTCGCGGGTGAACTCGATGTCCGCCGGGTCCGTCCCCAGATATCCGCCGAGCACCGTCCGCAGCCCCACGTGCGAGGTGACGTAGCGCTCGCGCGCCGTCTCGTGCCGCATTCCGGCGGCGCGCTCGCGCTCGCCCGCGTCCAGCGTCCGGTCCGCGAGGGCGGCGGCAGCGGCGGCCGACGGCGGGATCCGCAGCAGCCATACGGCGACCTCGCCGGGGCCGGGGCGGTCCTCGGGGCGGGGCGGCGCGGCGAGCGGTCCCCAGCCGTCGGAAAGGGGAGGGTCGTCGGCCGGGCGTATGAGCGGCACTGTTCCGTTACCTCCGTTGGAGTTCATCCGTGTCCGCCGTCCGGCGTCCGTCCATCGACGACCGTACCCGCCCGCCGCACCGGCAACGCCCTTACCACGACGCGACGTTGCCGTACGGAAACCCCCGGTGACTTCGGACACGTTCCGTTCCCGGCCCGCCCGGTCACGGGATGACACCACTACGATCGCGCACGACCGGGCACGATCTGTGATGGGGGTTTGCGATATGGCGACGGGATTCCTGACGAAGGCGGCCTCCGCGGCGACTCTCCCGGTGGCTCCGTTCTACGGCGCCTTCCTCTCGTATTTCATCTACCACCCGCCCCGGCGGCCGCATCACAAAAAGCCCGAGGACCTGGGGCTGACCAGCACCGATGTCCAGGTGCCGCTGAGCGGGAAGCCGCGCGGGCTGCATGTGTGGCTCATCCCGGGGGACACCGCGCGCGTGGTGGTGCTCGGCCACGGGCTGGGCTTGAGCAAGTCGGCGAGCCTGGCGCAGGCGGCGATGCTGAACCGGGCGGGCTACACGGTCGCCCTGTTCGACCACCGCAACCACGGCAAGAGCGTCTCGGACCCGGCGTGCTGGGGCATGAGCGACCGTCACACCGACGATGTGGTCGCGGTCGTCAAGCATCTGCGCGCGACGGAGGAGTACGCGGCGGCGCGCTTCGCCGTCTTCGGCTTCTCCATCTCCGCCTTCCCCTCCTTCTATCTGCTGGGGCGGGCGGCGGACTGCCCGGTCGACGCGGTGATCTGCGACAGCGGACCGGCCCTGGAACTGTCCCCGCTGTTCCGCAACTTCGTCGCGGCCGACGGCCTGCCCATCCCCGGGCCGCTGCGCACCGGGCTCTCCCGGAAGGCGCTGGAGACGGTCGCCGCGTCGTCGGCCCTGGCGATGCTGCGGGTGCAGTGGCCGCCGGCGGCGGAGGGGGCGTACGAGCGGACGCCGATGCTCTTCCTCGCCGGTGAGCGCGACACGATGATCCCGGCCGAGGGGGTACGGGCGCTGGGCGAGCGCTATCCGCTGGCCGAGGTGCACACACTGCCGGACACCGACCATCTGCAGGGCATCAAGACCCAGCCGGATGTGTACGCGGACACGGTGCTGGGCTTCCTGGAGCGGACGCTGAAGGACTGACCGCCCGGCACAACCATCGGCAGGCCCCTCCCCCGCTGGAACGGACGTGTCGGGGTGACGCCTGCCGATGAGTGGAGCGCGGTCGCGGCGTCAGTCCTTGATCTCGCAGACGACGGCGCCGGAGCTGACGGAGGAGCCGACGTCCGCGTTGAGGTTCTTGACGATCCCGGCGCGGTGGGCGTTGAGGGGTTGTTCCATTTTCATGGCTTCGAGGACGACGATGAGGTCGCCTTCGGCCACGGTGTCGCCTTCGGAGACGGCGACCTTGACGATGGTGCCCTGCATGGGGGAGGCGAGGGCGTCGCCGGAGGCGGCGGAGCCGCCCTTCTTGACGGCCTTGCGCTTGGGCTTCTTCGAGCCGCCCGCGGGTGCGGTGGCCACGCCGAGGGAGGCGGGCAGGGAGACCTCCAGCCGCTTGCCGCCGACCTCGACCACCACCGTCTCCCGCGCGCCGGCTTCCTCGTCCTCGTCGGTGGCGGGAGCGGCGGTGTAGGGCGGGATGGTGTTGGTGAACTCGGTCTCGATCCAGCGGGTGTGGATGGTGAACGGGTCGCTGGTGAAGGCGGGGTCGGCGACCACGGCCCGGTGGAAGGGGATCGCGGTGGCCATGCCCTCGACCTGGAACTCCGCCAGCGCCCGGGCGGCGCGCTGGAGGGCCTGGGCGCGGGTGGCGCCGGTGACGATCAGCTTGGCCAGCAGCGAGTCCCACGCCGGGCCGATCACCGACCCGGACTCCACGCCCGCGTCCAGCCGCACACCCGGACCGGTGGGCGGGGCGAAGGTGGTGACGGTGCCCGGGGCGGGCAGGAAGTTGCGGCCCGGGTCCTCGCCGTTGATACGGAACTCGAAGGAATGGCCGCGCAGCGGCGGGTCGTCGTAGCCCAGTTCCTCGCCGTCGGCGATGCGGAACATCTCCCGGACCAGGTCGATGCCGGAGACCTCCTCCGTCACCGGGTGCTCGACCTGCAGACGGGTGTTGACCTCCAGGAAGGAGATCGTGCCGTCCGTCCCGACGAGGAATTCGACGGTGCCCGCGCCGACGTATCCGGCCTCCTTCAGGATGGCCTTCGACGCCCGGTACAGCTCGGCGTTCTGCTCCTGGCTCAGGAACGGCGCGGGGGCCTCCTCCACGAGCTTTTGGTGGCGGCGCTGGAGGGAGCAGTCACGGGTGGAGACCACGACCACGTTGCCGTGGGTGTCGGCCAGGCACTGGGTCTCCACATGGCGCGGCTTGTCCAGGTAGCGCTCGACGAAGCACTCACCCCGGCCGAACGCGGCCACCGCCTCGCGGACGGCGGAGTCGTACAGCTCGGGCACTTCCTCCATGGTGCGGGCGACCTTCAGACCACGGCCGCCGCCACCGAAGGCGGCCTTGATCGCGATCGGCAGGCCGTGCTGCTCGGCGAACGCCACGACCTCCTCCGCGCCGGAGACGGGGTCGGGGGTGCCGGCGACCAGGGGGGCTCCGGCGCGCTGGGCGATGTGGCGGGCGGCGACCTTGTCGCCCAGGTCGCGGATGGCGTGCGGCGGGGGGCCGATCCAGGTCAGGCCGGCGTCCAGGACGGCCTGGGCGAAGTCGGCGTTCTCCGAGAGGAAGCCATAGCCGGGGTGGACGGCGTCGGCGCCGGACTCGGCGGCCGCGGCCAGCACCTTGGCCTGGTCCAGATAGCTGGCCGCCGGAGTGTCACCACCCAGCGCATAGGCCTCGTCCGCCGCGCGCACATGAACGGCGTCCCGGTCCGGATCGGCGTAGACGGCAACGCTCGCGATCCCGGCATCCCGGCAGGCACGGGCAACACGGACAGCGATCTCGCCACGATTGGCGATGAGCACCTTGCGCACGATGGCTCCCTCCTTGAAACAAGCCGAGTTTAGGTACAGGCGACACCCCACGCCGAGAAGCCCTCGGGCGTGAGCTTGACCACACGGAGCGTTAACCCTGCCCGAGGCAGGCAGCCGAATCCCCCGTCGCTCCACGGTACGCCCGGTTTTCCGGCCCGCGACGGAGCCCGCGCTGTGGGCGGGATCCCCGCTCCGCCGTGCTGGGGAGCTTCGCGTTTCTTTGTGGGATCCCTACGAACGAGGGGCGGAAACTTTGCCGCACGGTCCTGCGCGCGACAGCTCCTCGCACAGCTCTTGTGGGGCGGCTTACCCGTTAGTAGCGTTCGCGATGTCGAACCGGAAGAGGTGGGCGGGGTGGCACGCAGACCAGTGGCCGCGGTGGCGGCCGTGGCGCTGATGCTGGAGGCGGTCGGGATAGGGCTGCTGAACTGGATCCTGGGCCTGGTCGTGGACCGGCAGCGGATGTCCCTGGGCGGGATGGACACCGACGCGATGTCCGTGGGGACTTGGGTCGGCGGCGGCGTCTTCGGCGTCTATCTGCTGCTGTGCTGCGCGGTGCTGCTCCGCATGGCGCTGCGCGACCGCGCGCCCGGTCGTCCCGGCCGCATCCTGCTGCTCACCTGCGCGGTGACGCACGGGGTGGTGGGCGCGTTCTCGATCGGCCTGGCGGGCTGGTTCGCGTTCGTGTGCCTGATGGTGGTGCTGGGGCTGGTGGTGCTCAGCTTGCTGGCGTACGAGCCGGAGGGCCTGGCCCGGGGCGGGGCCGCCGCCCCGGAGGGCGAGGGCGGCCAGGACGCCCCCAGTCCGGCCTGAGGCGCTTTCAGACCTCACGCCCAGAGGTCGGTGATGCCCACGCCGATCTCGGCCAGCAGCGTGCGCAGCATCGGCAGCGACAGCCCGATGACGTTGCCCGCGTCGCCCTCGATGCCCTCGATGAACGGTGCCGAACGCCCGTCGAGCGTGAACGCGCCCGCCACGTGCAGGGGTTCGCCGCTCGCCACGTACGCGGCGACCTCGGCGTCGGTCGGCTCGCCGAAGTGGACCGTGGTGGAGGCGGTGGCCGAGGTGCGGCGGCCGCTCGCGGTGTCGATCACGCAGTGGCCGGTGCGCAGGACGCCCGACCGGCCGCGCATCGACTTCCAGCGGGCGGTGGCCTCCTCGGCGTCCGCGGGCTTGCCGAGCGCCTGCCCGTCCAGCTCCAGCACCGAATCGCAGCCGACGACGATCGCCCCGTCGGCCTCCGGCAGCCCGGCCACGGCCGCCGCCTTGGCCTCCGCCAGCACCCGCGCCAGCGCGGCGGGCGTCTCGGCGCTCAGCGCGTCCTCGTCCACTCCGCTGACGATCACCTCCGGCGCGAATCCCGACTGCCGCAGCAGTCCGAGGCGGGCGGGCGAGGCGGAGGCGAGGATCAGAGCGCGCTGGGCAGTCATGCGCACCAGGGTAGGCGGGCGGCGCGGGTGGTCCGCGACCGGTGCGACCGCCAGCCCCCGGCTCATGGTGCGGAGGGCGAGCGTCCGCACTCTCCCGGGGTGCCTCCCGCGCCCCCTCCGCACGCCCTGACGAGGGCCGTTTCCGTCGCACCAGACTGACTTCCGCCCGGGTGGTCGCCCGGGGACACCGACGGAAGGGGACGTTTTCCATGCGTCGCACCGCTTCGCTCGCCATCGCCTCGCTCGCCTTCGCGGCCGCCCTCGGCGCGGCCCCCGCCGCGTCCGCCACCGGCTCGGCCCCGGCAACCCCGGGGACCGGCACCGGCGCGGCGGCCTTCCACTGCGATCCGGGGAAGTTCTGCATCTACAGCGGCTGGGACGGCGGTGGCACCCGCTGCCAGTGGTCGTCGGAGAAGGTGGCGAACACCGCCGACCTGTGTTCCTTCATCCGCAACGGCAAGAACGTGCTGTCCGTGTGGAACGGAACGGGCCACCGCGTGCAGTACTACACGCAGACCAACTACAACGCGCGCGTCGGATCGACGGCCGCCGGCCACGGGGGCAATCTCCAGGGCAGCTACCAGATCCGCTCCTTCAAGAAGCAGTAGACCGGCGGGCGCGGATCCACCCCTCAGGGGTGCAGCGTGAGCAGACAGGTGGCGATCATGACGGCGATCGCCAGGACGGCCCGTACGCGGCGGAGCATCGCCTGAGCGCGCCGTAGTTCTTCTGGCGGCTCATCGGGCGGCTCGGACCACAGCATGCGACCGATAGTGCGGCCGGGCGATGCCGTGGCGCCTGAGTACGCGTACTCAGGCGCCACGGCGCGCGGGCGCTATTTCCGGGTGGTGCCGATATGCCGGATCAGCCGGGACATCGGGTCAGCCGGGGTGCCGGGTCAGGCGGGCCAGTACGTCGTGCGCCACGCCTTGGGGCCGGGCTGCGGGACGCGGTGGCTCGGGATGGTGCGGGCCGGATCGGACCACTCCTCCGGTACGCCCTCGCCCTGCGCGGCGGCCGACGCGGCCGCCGCGCGTGCTTGTACGACCGCCAGTGCGGCCGCCAACTCCTCTGGGGTGGGATTGCCCCGGACGATTCGGATCATGGAAACAGCCCTTCCTGAACCTAGAGCGGGATGTTGCCGTGCTTCTTCGGGGGCAGTTGCTCGCGCTTGTTGCGCAGCGCGCGCAGGCCCCGGACGATGTGGCGCCGGGTCTCGGACGGCATGATCACCGCGTCGACGTAGCCACGCTCGGCCGCCGTGTACGGGTTGAGCAGGGTGTCCTCGTAGTCCGCGATCAGTTCGGAGCGGGTCGCCTCGGGGTCGTCGGCGGCCGCGATCGTACGG